>NZ_OZ245329.1:0-4637057 GCF_965225885.1 Marinomonas sp. | reverse complement strand
GAGAGGACCGGAGTGGACGAGCCTCTGGTGTTCCGGTTGTCACGCCAGTGGCATTGCCGGGTAGCTATGTTCGGACGGGATAACCGCTGAAAGCATCTAAGCGGGAAGCCTCCCTTAAGATAAGATCTCACTGGAACTTAAGTTCCCTAAAGAGCCGTTCGAGACTAGGACGTTGATAGGTTGGGTGTGTAAGTGCTGTGAGGCATTGAGCTAACCAATACTAATTGCTCGTGAGGCTTGACCATATAACACCAAAGTGGTTTTAAAACACATAGTACGATAGAAACTGGTTTGACCTTGATTATCGTTATTTCAAAACAGAATTGTTAAAGATCCAAGCACGTATTCGCGTGTTTTGAGACAAGCTAACGATAAAAAGTCAGCGCACAACACAGTGCACCTCAAAACAAACGCAAAACGAATTGCTTGACGATCATAGAGGCGTTGAACCACCTGATCCCATCCCGAACTCAGAAGTGAAAAGCGCCATCGCCGATGGTAGTGTGGGAGATCCCATGTGAGAGTAGGTCGTCGTCAAGCTTTAAAATGAAAAGAACCTCGTCCTGCGAAGCAGGGCGGGGTTTTTTCGTTTTGGAACCACGTCACCTAGCTCTTTACTACCTTTGGATCCATGTGATTACACCATGTTCCGAAGGAACCAGTGGAAGACATCCATAGGATGCCCGAAGGGGATGAAGCGAAGCTTCAGATCATTGAAGGTCGTCGCCTTGATAACACTTCAAGAGTGTAAGTATCAGCTGCCAGGGTTTTTTTCTTCGTCTGAAGAAAAGTCAGAAAATAAAAATGGGGGAGTAAACCTCCATGAAATTGGGAACGCCACGTGACTCCTATAAAGGTACACACTCGTCATTCCTGCGAAGACAGGAATCTAGCTCTTCTTAATGCTGACTAAGTAGCTCTGTGCTACCTCACCTTGCCATTCAATTTGCTTGCGCCTTATTCGATTTGATTGTATCTGTTCAGTAATCCAACGCGAAGCCAATATCAAGGTAAATGAACGACACCTGTTTTTAGAGGCCTTTTATTTTGACCATCATGAACTACACAAACTTGGTCAATTATCTTTATGAATCATAATGTTTTCGCCTATAGAATGACGCTAAAGGGGAATTTTGCGAGTTTTTCAAGAGAAGTTGACGCACTGGTTTGGTTGTCATACGTGAAGCTTTGTTAATGGTAGGTGACAAGATGTGTTAAATAATCTTGGGGATAAGCGTTGTTTTTATACACAAAAAAGCCCAGCTTGGTGCTGGGCCTTGTGTATAGCTATTGACTACTTAACGCGTGTTGTCTGCTAATTCGCTGAGTAAAGCTCGCTGAGCACTTCGATATTCGTCTTTTCTTGGTTTGGATAACTGATAAGAACCATCACTTTGAAGAATCCAGCTTTGGGTATTATCTGTTAGGTAATATTCAAGTTCTTTTTTCACTCGGCGTGTTTGTTGGTAATCCTGAAGAGGGAAGGCTACTTCAATGCGGTTATTTAAGTTTCTATCCATGCCATCGGCACTAGATAGATAAACCTGTGGGTTACGGTTGTTGTAGAAGTAATATACGCGAGTATGTTCTAGGAATCTTCCTATAATGCTGCGCACTCTGATGTTGGATGATATACCTTTGATACCTGGGCGCAATGTACAGATACCTCGAACAATTAAATCAATTTTTACACCAGCTTGAGACGCTTTGTACAGTGATTGTATGAGCCTTTGTTCTGTTAAAGAGTTCACTTTAATGATGATACGAGAGGGTTCGCCTTTCAGTGCATTTTCGGCTTCTCTGTTTATCATGTCCAGCAAACGGTCACGAAGGGTGAAAGGAGCATGTAGCAGCTTTTTCACCTTCAATTCTTTACTCATGCCTGTGAGTTGTTGGAAGACACGATGGACATCGTCGCCAATCTCTTTATCACAAGTCATAAAGCTATAGTCGGTGTAAAGACGAGCATTACCTGCGTGGTAGTTGCCTGTTCCTAGATGGACGTAGCGAGTGAGGTCTGCACCTTCTCTACGGACGATTAGGATCATTTTCGCATGGGTTTTATGTCGAACTACACCATAGACAACAATGGCGCCAGCGTCTTGTAAACGGCTTGCTAGTGCTAAGTTTTCAGCTTCGTCAAAGCGTGCACGTAATTCAATAACAACGGTGACTTCTTTGCCGTTACGAGCTGCTTCAACTAATGCATTGGCAATCGGTGAACGTGAACCTGTTCTATATAGTGTCTGACGAATGGCAACAACGCTTGGGTCTTTCGCCGCTTCGCTTAATAAATCGATAACTGGCGAGAAGCTCTCAAACGGATGCATGAGTAGATAATCACGCTGACGAATAGCTTCGAATAACCCACCTGAGCTCGCTAATTTTCTAGGTAAACCCGGTGAAAAAGGAGGGTACATCAAATCAGGGCGATCAACGAGTTCTAGTACGGCCATAAGACGGCTAAGGTTTACCGGACCATCGATACGATAAAGGTCTTGCTGCTCTAAATCAAATTGCTTAAGTAAAGAGTCGACGATATGAAGAGGGCAGTTTTCAGCGATTTCTAATCGTACTGAGCTACCGTAATGACGACTTTGTAACTCTGTACGCAGCGCCCCAGCCAAATCGACACCAATATCATCTGAGTCTACTTCTAAGTCGGCATTACGAGTAAGGCGGAATTGGAAGCAACCTTTGACTGTCATACCAGGGAATAATTGATCGGCATGAGCGTGGATGATTGAAGAAAGAAAGACAAGGTTATCACCGCCTTCACAAACATCATCTGGCATTTTAACTAAACGTGGTAAGGAGCTTGGAGCAGGAACAATGGCAAGGCCATTCTCACGTCCGAAGGCATCACGACCTTCTAATTCGACAACGAAGTTGAAGGTTTTATTCGCCAATCTTGGGAATGGGTGAGCTGGGTCGAGTCCAATAGGGCTGATAATAGGCAGCACATTGTCACGGAAATAGCGCTTCACCCAAGCGGCTTGTTTTTCATTCCATACGGTACGACGAATAAATTTAACGTTTTCCGTTGCTAGCTTGGGGAAAATAATATCATTCAGAATACGATATTGGCGGCGAACGAGCTTGTGAGCCTGTTCACTAATTAAGCTAAGCACTTTTTTCGGGTGCATGCCGTCGGGACCATTTTTTTCACGACTGTATTCTAATTGGCTTTTTAAGCCAGCAACGCGAATTTCAAAAAACTCGTCCATGTTTGAGCTGAAGATACACAGAAACATCAATCGGTTTAAGATTGGGTGATTTTCATCCATAGCTTGTTCAAGAACGCGTGCGTTAAATTGTAAGTGACTTAACTCGCGGTTGAAGTAGAGTTCTGGATCAGCCAGATCAATCTCTTCAGGTAGGCGTTCTTCAATTGCTACCTTATTAGGATCCTGTGGCTGTTCCGGAATGGGCTCTAAAACCAGCTCTGCATCTAATTCCAAAGGTGGTGGGCTAGGAATTGGCTCTTTTTTATCTATTTCGTTCACCGACTGCTCAGACATGTGCTTTCATTCTCTCTAAATACTGTTTTATTGTGTTGTTGGTATCATTGTTCCTTTTGCCTACAGTATGTAGGTAAATACTAACAAATTACACCAACGCAGCCTGCTGGTCACCGATTCTGTGCGTTTATTTGTACTAAAAGTTGTTAGCTTTTAGTTTTCAGCAGGCGTGCTGCATCTTTTGCAAAGTAAGTCAGGATGCCATCTGCCCCAGCACGTTTGAATGCTAGGAGAGATTCCATTATTACCGAGTCTTTATCTAGCCAGCCGTTTTGAAAGGCCGCCATGTGCATTGCGTATTCGCCGCTTACTTGATATGCAAACGTCGGTACTTCAAGTTCTGTTTTTACTCGGCGTACGATATCTAAATATGGCATGCCGGGTTTTACCATGACCATATCTGCGCCTTCTTCGATGTCGAGCATCACTTCGCGGATAGCTTCGTTAGAGTTGGCTGGGTCAATTTGATAAGTAAATTTATTGCCTTTGCCAAGGTTGCCACTTGAACCAATGGCGTCACGGAATGGGCCATAGTAAGCAGAAGCATATTTGGCGGCATAAGCCATGATCAGAGTATTGATGAAGCCTTCACTTTCAAGTTCATCACGAATCTCGCCAATACGTCCATCCATCATATCGGAAGGCGCAACCACATCGGCGCCGGCTTTGGCATGAGACAAGGCTTGTTTGACAAGTACATCGACGGTGATGTCGTTTAGTACATAACCTTCTTCGTCTATGATGCCATCTTGTCCATGAGTAGTATAAGGATCTAAGGCAACATCAGTGAGCACGCCAAGTTCTGGAAAGGCGTCTTTTAGAGCCCGAATAGCACGTTGGATTAAACCATTTGGATTATAGGCTTCTTCGGCGTGGAGTGATTTTTTGTCGGCTTCAATATAGGGAAATAAAGCAATGGTAGGAATGCCTAGCTCAACCAACTCTTTTGCTTCTTCTAATAATATATCGATGGAAACACGATCAATATTTGGCATAGAAGAAATGGCTTGGCGAACCTTTTCTCCCTCAATGACGAACATAGGATAGATTAAGTCGTCCGCAGTGAGGCGATGCTCGCGCATCAGGCGGCGAGAAAAATCATTTTTACGCATGCGGCGCATACGAGTGTATGGAAATGTCATCCAATATTTCTCCTTTTCGCTGTGTATGAATGTACTTTGATATTGTTACAATATTAAGTCAGTATCAGATGAAAAGCTTTGTGTTAGGACAAAACTTTACGGATTTCTAGCACTTAGTCTTTCTTTATCCGCTCTTCTCTGGTTTTGGGTCTAGATTAGTTTCGCTTCGGCTTCTTCAAGCTCTTCTTGGGCTTCGAACCAAGCTTCCTCACTTTCCGCTTGGGCTTTTTTCCATTTTGCCTCGTCACTTAACAAACTTTGCAGCTTGTCTCTTTGATCTGCTTCGTAAAGACTGGAATCGGCCATTGCTTCAGCAATGCGTTCAAGGTGCTCTTGTGCGGTTTGAACGGCCTTTTCATACTTCTCAATCTTCTTATGAAGCGGACGTAATTTTTCACGCATTTCAGCGGCCTTACGGCGTTCTTCCTTACGATCCACTTTATCGAGTTTGTCACCTGCTAAATCGCCTTTTTCAAGTTGCGCCGCATTGGCTTGTCTGGCTTGTAACCATGCATGATACGTCGGCAAGTCTCCATCGAATGCTTGGATTTGATGGTCAGCAACGAGGTAAAACTCATCAACCGTACTGTTGAGTAAGTGACGATCGTGGGAGACTAACAAAATGGAGCCAGGGAAGTCTTGTAGGGCTTCTGTTAGCGCTTGGCGCATTTCGATGTCCAGATGGTTAGTTGGCTCATCGAGTACCAATAAATTTGGTTTGGTCCAAGAGATTAACGACAGGGCTAAACGCGCTTTTTCACCACCTGAAAAGCCTTTTACCGCACGAAGTGCATCGTCGCCAATAAAACCAAAGCCACCCAAATAACGACGAATGTCGCTCTCCAGTACTTTTGGGGTGAGTCGTTGAATATGAAGTAATGGTGAAGCTTCTAAGTCGAGAGCGCTAAGTTGATGCTGTGAAAAATAACCGATTTTTAGGTTTTCGCCTAAGATGCGATCACCCGCTAAAATGCTGATTTCGCCTACAATGGATTTGATTAGTGTTGATTTACCCGCACCATTAGGACCAAGTAAGCCAATGCGCTGTCCATCTCGAAGGGCAAAGTTGGTGTTGCCAAGCTGAACGGTCTTTGTACCAGATTCAGATGTGTAGCCCAGATCAGCTTGAGATAAATTAATCAATAGCTGCGAGGTTTTCTCGGCCACAGGAATCGTAAACTCAAATTGCGAGTCGATATGAGCTGGACCGATAATCTCCATTTTTTCGAGCATTTTTAAGCGGCTCTGAGCTTGCTTGGCTTTATCGGCTTTGTAACGAAAGCGATCTACGTATTGTTGTAGGTGAGCGCGTTTCTCTTGTTGTTTTTCGTAGTTAGCTTGTTGTTGCGCTAAGTGTTCAGCGCGTTGGCGTTCATAATCTGAGTAGTTGCCCTTATAAAGCACCAATTGCTTTTGATAGAGGTGAACAATATGGCTACAAATACCATCTAAGAAATCGCGGTCATGGGAAATTAATAATAAAGTGCCGGGATATTGACGCAGCCAGTTTTCCAGCCACATGACAGCATCCAAATCCAAATGGTTGGTTGGCTCGTCGAGCAATAGCACATCTGAGGGACACATCAAGGCTTTGGCAAGGTTAAGGCGAATTCGCCAGCCGCCAGAAAAGTCAGACACGGGTCTTTGCATGTCTGTCATTTTAAAGCCTAGCCCTTGAAGAAGGGTTTCACCTCTTGATTGTGCCGTGTAGCCATGGGCATTTTCGTATTCACCTAACCAGCTGGCATGAGCATGATCGTCGCCGCTTGCTTGTGCTTTGGCAATATTGCTTTCTATGTCTCGAAGTCTATCGTCACCATCCAAGCAATAATCCAAAGCACTGCGTTGTGTTTCTTCCACTTCCTGCGCCATAAAAGCAATACGGCGTTGGCCCGGTAGAATCACTTCGCCAGTGTCAGCATGCAGCTCGCCCTTTATCATGGCGAATAAAGAGGATTTTCCTGCGCCATTGGCACCAATGAGACCGACTTTCTGACCTTCAAAAATGGTAAGGTCGGCTTCTTCAAGTAAGAACTGAGTGCCGCGCTGTAAACTAACTTCAGTAAATTGGATCATAAAAACTAGGAATCTCTTATCTCTATTAATGAGAAGTGATGTTGATCGTTTCAATCGTTGTTTCAATAGAAAGTACAATGCGCAACATTTTAGAGTGCTGCTAGACTAAACGAAATAGCAAGCGTGCATATTATCAATACATATCCCCAGTTTATGACGGTTTTAAAGTAGATGATTGATCAGCTCAAGGGTAAAATGGCGGCAATATTTATTTGAACTTTTTTAGTCGGGCTTTTAAGTCTGAACAAGGTGTGCTTTGTGAATAATGTAACCATAAACGAAATCCAGCGTTTTTCCTTTGATAATAGTAACGTTCGTGGCGAACGAGTGTTGCTGAATGACGCTTATCAAGAAATTATTAAACGTAAAGAATATCCGCTGGCACTAGAAAAACTCCTTGGTGAGTTTGTCGCAGCCATTGCGCTATTAAGAGACATTGTCAAAATAGACGGCGTGTTATCTATTCAAGCTAAAGGCTACGGCTTTTTGTCTACCTTGATGACGGAATGTGATGAGCATCAAAACCTTCGCGGCATTGCCCAATGGGACGAAAACCAAGAAGTGCCTGAGGTTATTTCTTTAAAAGACGTGCTCGAAGGTGGTTATTTAGCCATTACTATTCAGCCACGTAATGGTCAGCGTTATCAAGGTATTGTTGAAATCATTGGTGACACCTTGTCAGAATGCCTTGAGCAGTACTTCTCTCAGTCTGAGCAGTTACCAAGCCGAGTTTGGTTGGCGGCTAATGGCGCACAATGTGGTGGTTTGTTTTTACAGCGTTTGCCAGCAGAGCAAGCGAAAGAAGGCGACGAAGATGCTTGGGGCCGTTTGACTCATCTTGCTTCTACCGTGAAAGAAGATGAATTACTTGGCCTTGAAACAGGTGAGTTGCTTCATCGTTTATACCATGAAGAAGAAGTTCGCCTTTACGATACTAAAGTAATGCAGTTCGGTTGTTCATGTTCGCGTCAGCGTACTTTGGATGCAGTAATGTCACTAGGCTCCGAAGAAATACGAGAACTTCTGATTGAACAAGGTAGCGTAAAAGTAGACTGTCAGTTCTGCGCAGAAAAGTATGAGTTTACCGAAGACGATTTGGTGGGTTTACTGGGTGATCAAGCGAAAACCCATTAATTAAAAAACTCCAGCCGCTAAAACGTGGCGTGATTGACAAGGTCGCGCCACGAAATAATGCCAATGACATGATCTTCGTCGTCGGTTACCGGAAGGCAAGAAATGTCTACCCGCTTTAACCAAGCGACAATGTCTTCTATCGATGTTTCTGCTTTTACTGTAATAGGCTGACGTGTCATCACTTGATGAGCCGCTCTGTTTAAGGTGTCTAAGTCTCTAGGTTGTTCTGAAGCGCTGTCTATAAAAGGGCTGATGAGGCGTAACAAATCTCTATCTGAAATAATGCCAACCAGTTTGCCTTTTTCAGTAACTGGAAGATGATGAAAACCATTCGTTTCCATAATTTGTCTGACATTGGGTAAACGCTCATCCATATCGACACAGATGACATTCTTTATCATGATATCCTGTGCTTTCATCGCCATACTCCCCAGTACATAAAAATATAGAATTTAGTATATTTATACCGAACATTATTTTTTAAATATAGCAGCTAAATCGAAGCATGTTTTTTCGTAATGTTGTTAACATCGCCCTTCTTGTCGCTAAAGTCAATAAAATGAGCACTATCGTGAAAGTTGAAATGTGAATATATCTACATTCTTATACCAAGGTCTCAAGACATTATTTTTAAAATCCGTATAATTAACCCACACCTGCTCAGAATCCCTTATTAAGCTGATTTTCTATGGATTTTTGGCGTATGAGCAAAGGCGTTCTGAGGAGAGGGTGGAGAAACTAAAGCAGTGTATTCTGAAAGATGACTGTTGGCCAAAAGCCCTTTTCGACATCACTCTCAAATTCATAATTGGCTATGACACGGCGAAATCATATGACCTCAAATTCTGTAGACGTTTTACTAGTCGGGGGAGGTGCAATGAGCACCACCCTAGGAGTGTTACTAAAGCAATTGGACCCTAGCATGACCATATTAATGGTTGAGCGTTTAGGGAGTATTGCAAAGGAAAGTACCGATGGCTGGAACAATGCTGGTACAGGCCATGCTGCATACTGCGAACTTAACTATACTTCTGAAAATGATGATGGCTCTGTCAATATAGATAAGGCAGTCACTATTAACGCTGCCTTTGAAATCAGTCTTCAGTTTTGGTCTTACCTTGTTAAACAAGGCTTGATGCCTGCCCCTCAAGAGTTTATCCATCGTGTTCCGCATCAAAGCTTTGTGTGGGGACAGCGCAATGTAGATATGTTAAAAGCTCGTCATGCCGCAATGAGTGCACATCCAGCTTTCAAAGAAATGCAATTCACTGAAGACCGTGAAAAAATGAGAGAATGGATGCCTCTTGTTATGAATAACCGTGATGAGAGTGAGCCACTTGCTGCAACACGAATTGAACATGGTGCCGATGTAAACTTTGGTGCGATTGCACGGAATATGAGCAAACATCTAGAAGGTTTGGATAACTTTGAGTTAAGTTTGAATTGTGAAGTTAACGATTTGAATAAACGCTCTGACGGCCGATGGGACGTCGAGATTGAGCAAAATGGTGCGCGTAAAACCATTGACGCTAAATTTGTCTTCTTAGGTGCTGGTGGTGGCGCTTTGCCTTTATTGCAAAAAGCAGAAGTAAAAGAAGGCAAAGGTTTTGGTGGTTTCCCAGTAAGTGGTCAGTGGTTGGTGTGTGAAAAACCGGAATTGGTTGAACAGCATTTTGCCAAAGTCTATGGCGCTGCGCCTATTGGTGCGCCGCCTATGTCTGTTCCGCATCTAGATACGCGTATAATTGACGGTAAAAAAGCCATCTTGTTTGGCCCATTTGCTGGTTTTACGACGAAATTTCTAAAAACAGGTTCATTTTTTGATTTGCCGAAGAGTGTTCGCTTCGACAATATCAAACCAATGCTAAGTGTTGGTAAGAATAATATGGATCTAACGCGCTACTTGATTAGTGAAGTGATGCAATCTCACAAAGATCGTTGCAATTCTTTGCGTCAGTTTTTCCCTGATGCAAAGGATGAAGATTGGGAGCTTGCGTACGCTGGACAACGTGTTCAGATTATCAAGAAAGACGAAAAATTAGGCGGTAAGCTTGAATTCGGAACCGAAGCGATTACGACTGAAGATGGCTCTCTTGCTGCTTTATTGGGTGCTTCACCAGGCGCTTCAACAACGGTAAATACCATGATCGGTATTCTAGAGCGTTGTTTCCCAGAGCGTGTCGAGTCGCCTGAATGGCAAGCGAAAATGAAAGAAATGGTGCCTTCTTACGGTGAATCACTGGTAGAGAATACCGACTTACTTCTTTCAATTCGTGCAAACACGTTAGAGACATTAAACTTAAAGCCCTAACGTCATTGACGTCGATAGAATACGTTTTTAAAAAGCTGGGAATTCCCAGCTTTTTTGTAATTAAATTAATACCATCATTGTGAGATTGAATATGACAATAAGCTTTGCTGAGCGCGCAGATCAGTTGTGTGACAGATTACGAGACATGGAGCATCAAGCAGAAGAAGGTGATCAGCTGTTTTATTGTGCTTACCTTTTAGGGCTTTTAGGCCTACATAGTAGCGTAGAAGGAGAAGGGCGAGATGAGTTTGATCATGCTTTTACAGAAATTCTGCAAGACACACTGGAAGCCGAAGGTGTAACAAATGGCGATCAAGAGCATATTAAAGCTTTGTGGGAAACAGTTAGTTCCGCAGCTTAGTTCTTGATTGTGCAAGGTTCAATAAAAAGGGAGCACCCATTACGCTTGGCGCTCCCTTTTTATCAATCATTTTAAGGTGATAGCAATTTAATGCATCTCAACCAATGGTGTTAGAGTGCTGGTTTGTCTGGATGCGGTGCATAAGCAAAAACGTCAGAAAAACAGTTTTCTTTGCTAAGACCTTTGAGTTCCAATTGATCAAGTGTGCCATACACCATGCCAACCGATCCGCTAATAAATGCTGCGCTTTTACTTAGATCGGCATGGTCTGCTAGAACCGCTTCATACAACCAGCCACTTCGACCATGCCATTCATCGCTTTTCTCATTCACTATGACGTCTAGTGTAAAAGGCGTGTATTTATGTGCTTCTTCTAACCAGCCCTGAGCAAAAACATCTTCTGGTGTTCTTAGCCCCCAGTAGAATGAGACATTGCCAGTAAAATTCTGTTCGACCAAATGGCTATACAGACTTTTAATTTGAGCAAAACCCGTTCCGCCAGCAATCAATAAAATATTCTCTGGATTAGACTCTAGAACACCATTAGCGATATGGCAGTCGCCACCTGGTGCTTTAATCGTAATGCTGTCGTTAGACTTAATGTGTTCGACGACTTTACTGGCAAGAGACGCAGAATCCGAAACAAGAATATACAATGTCAAAAATGGCAGTTCATGTGGTGCGCTACCAATGGAGTAAGGTACTTGCTCACCCGTTGGTAGTACCACCATTAAATATTGGCCTGCTTCAAATGTTAGATCATCTACCTTTAAGGTAATTTGATATACATTTTGGTTGATTAATTCAACAGCTTTTACCGTCGCGGCAATTTCTTTCATTTAAACTACTCCAATATAAGTCACGCTCACCTTAAAGTGCTGGTGGCGGAATTAGGTTGATCATTTAAGTAAAAAAAAACCACTTCAGGAAGTGGCTTTTTTATTGCAGACTTCTTGCTGCAGAAAATATCTACTTATTTATTTTTGCCTTTCATCGACTCAAAGAACTCATCATTGGTTTGAGTTACTTTTAGGCGGTCAATCAAAAATTCTGTCGCTGCGACATCTTCCATCGGATTCAATAGTTTACGAAGAATCCACATGCGTTGTAGTTCATCTTCAGATGTCAGTAAGTCTTCACGACGAGTACCTGAACGGCGAATATTAATTGCAGGGAAGGTACGTTTTTCAGCAATTTTACGGTCTAGGTGCAATTCGGAGTTACCAGTACCTTTGAATTCTTCAAAGATTACTTCATCCATTTTGGAGCCCGTATCAACAAGCGCCGTTGCAATAATGGTTAAGCTACCGCCTTCTTCGATGTTACGTGCGGCACCGAAGAAGCGTTTTGGGCGTTCTAGTGCATTTGCATCCACACCACCAGTCAATACTTTGCCTGATGAAGGGATAACAGTGTTGTAGGCACGTGCCAAACGTGTGATGGAATCCAGTAAGATAACAACGTCACGTTTATGTTCAACTAGGCGTTTTGCTTTTTCGAGGACCATTTCAGCTACTTGAACGTGGCGAGTTGGTGGCTCATCAAATGTCGAGGCAACTACTTCTCCGCGAACGGTACGAGACATTTCGGTTACTTCTTCAGGACGTTCGTCAATAAGCAACACGATTAAATGACATTCTGGATTGTTACGAGTAATGGCATTGGCAATGTTCTGCAGCATGAACGTTTTACCGGCTTTCGGCGGAGAAACAACCAATGCACGTTGACCTTTACCCATTGGAGCAACAAGGTCAATGATACGAGATGTCACATCTTCAGTAGAGCCGTTACCAGCTTCCATCAATAGACGCTCATCAGGAAATAAAGGTGTTAAATTTTCAAAAAGAATCTTGTTACGAACGCTTTCCGGCTTATCAAAGTTGATTTCATTAACTTTTAATAAGGCAAAGTAGCGTTCGCCATCTTTTGGCGGACGAATTTTTCCGGCAATGGTGTCGCCAGTTCGTAGATTGAAACGTCTAATTTGGCTTGGTGATACATAAATATCGTCCGGACCAGCTAAGTATGAGCAGTCAGGTGAACGAAGGAAGCCAAAGCCATCTTGAAGAATCTCTAAGATACCGTCGCCATAAATGTCTTCCCCACCTTTCGCATGACGCTTTAGGATTGAGAAAATAACATCTTGCTTGCGAGAACGAGCCATGTTTTCTAGGCCCATTTCTGCTGCGATTTCTAAAAGTTCGTGTACTGATTTCTGTTTTAAGTCGGTAAGGTTCATAAACGGGTTTTGTATTAGCTCATTTGAGGAAAATTGACGGAATTAGAGTTATTCAATTAGTAACAATAATTTGTGTCTGGAAGTATTTTACAATGTATCAGCTACTCGGCACCAAAAGCACAAAACAAGATGGTTAGATTTTTGTTCTGTTTTTTTACTAGCCCGGATAGGGCAAAAAGCCAATACAGCGCGAAACAATTTGATTGGGATCTAAATGTGATCTGCTTAACTGCTTTATCACTATCAAGACCATTCATACTATAGTTCGACTTAAAGGCGAGGTCTATAGTGAAACTTAGGAAAAAAACACTTTCTGGTAATTTTTTGATCAAACTCAGGTTTTTCGTGGCTTCAGGCAGGCGTTTTTTTTAAATTAAGTGATTAATAGACCTTGCTTTTCATTAAATGACGCTAAATTTTATAAAAAATTCATCAAATACTCCGTTGTTTTTGGTATTTTGTTGCCGATGACATCGACCAGTAACTGATATACTCTTGTGCTTATTAAGACTTCGGCATCATAAGGCTTTCTGAATGCAATCACTCTTTTTGCAACAATCTCATGACTTCCCATTTGAAAAAATTGCTGCCATCGATTTAGGGTCGAACAGCTTTCATATGGTTATCGCTCAAGTTACTCATGGGCAGTTAAGAATTACTGGAGAGTTTGGGGAAAAGGTGCAGTTGGCCGCAGGTTTGGTTAACGGTCACTTGGATGATGCCTCCCAGCAGCGAGGATTAGATTGTCTAGCGCAGTTCGCACAAGTCATCGAAGATATGCCTCCAGGCTCTGTTCGTGTGGTGGGTACCAATGCGTTGCGGGTTGCCAAAAACCGCTATGACTTCATTGGTAAAGCAATGGATATAATGAGTCACCCTGTTGAAATCATCGCGGGTCGAGAAGAAGCTCGTCTGATTTACGTGGGTGTTTCCAGAACCATGGATCATGGTGATTCGAAAAGATTAGTGGTTGATATCGGTGGCGGCAGTACAGAGTTTATTATTGGTAAACAGCTGGAGCCAATATTAACGGAAAGCCTTCACATGGGCTGCGTGAGTTTTAAACAACGCTTTTTTGATGATGGCGTGATTAATAAATCTAATTTTCAGAAAGCCGTAACCGCAGCTCGTCTAGAGTTACTCAGTATTCAAGATGATTACCTTGATGAAACATGGGACGTGGCGATAGGCTCGTCAGGTACCATAAAAGCTGCCTTCAATATTGTTAAGGAAAATAATTGGAGCAAGAAAGGGATCACCCTAAAAACACTAAGACAAATTCAAAAGGCGTTATTTTCAGCAGGGCATGCAGATAACATCGATCTACCAGACCTTAAGCCTGAGCGAAAAAGCACTTTTGCAGCTGGCATAGCTATATTAACGGCAGTTTTTGAGTGCTTTGATATTAAGCAAATGGATTTTTCGAGCGGTGCCTTAAGGGAAGGTGTACTGTATGACATTATGGGACGTTACGCTGAAACCGATATTCGTGAGCGTACTGTTAATTATATGTTGAACCAATATCACATCGATACAGAGCAAGCAAAACTCGTCACAAATACTGCTTTATCTGCTTTAGCTCAAGTGAAAGATGATTGGAATTTGAACAGTATATCTAGCGAAGATTTATTGCGTTGGGCTGGCCTGCTTCATGAGGTTGGCGCCGGGATTTCACACAGTCGTTATCATAAACATGGTGCTTATATCATCCGTGAATCGGATATGCCTGGCTTCTCTCAGCAAGAACAACAAGCACTGGCTAATTTAATTCTTCGGCACCGCCGCAAGTTTACCCAGTCTCTAGATTATCGTTTTACTAAAAGTGATCAACAAGACTTAGACCGTTTATCTATTTTACTGAGATTGTCGATTTTGTTGCACCACGATAGAAAAGAAGGCGATATGCCTATTTTTACGCTGAAAGCCGATAATAAGAGCCTTCATGCTGAGTTCTTATCCGGATGGTTAGACAGTCGCCCTCTGACTTTAGCCAATCTTCAGCGTGAAGCTGAATCATTAGTTTCTGATGGATACATTCTCACATTTAGCTGAGTAAGATAAAAATTGTTGCCTTAGTTTAGGTCAGTTTATCGATTGACCTATACAAGGCAGCGACTTCTTCCCTTTGTAATCCTGTAATTCGAGAAAGCCGACCAACACTGGAGGATATTTGCACGGACTCTTTTCCTGCATCACTCTTTTCCTCAGGCTTTGGCGGTTCAAATTTGGTTTGTGTGGACAGTGATAGTTGTTGTTTAGCATGATCAGACAATTGAACCGGATCTTGTGGGCGCCCAGAATTTTGGTGTGAACGTGCTTCTCCTTGCATAGAAAAGCTAGGCAGATACAAAGGATTGCTTGATGAAACTGATGAAATCGACAAAACAGTCTCCTTGGATAATGGTTCACAATACCTTGTAGCATAGTACAAAAAACAATCTAACGTGAAGTTTTGTTGTTATATTTTTAATGCCATTGTGTAAGCGTCAGTATGGTCTTCTTACTCTTCATAAGAAGCAGGCCTTGAGCTGGTGCTTTTTTATTTCTGATCCACTTAATTAACGCTTAATTCGTCTAAATTCCTATTTATTTTATACTCTCATTCACCATATTAGTGTCATTGACATATAAGGATGATATTGTTTGCACAATGTCTATCAGCAAAACAATTTATTAAATAGTGCATTTAACAGGTGAGCATTCTGCTTTATATCATGTCGTTTCATTGGTAACGTGAATGATTATCTGTTGTAAGTTATTTGCTTCAAAAAGGATGCCGCATGAGCCAAGAAAATCTCCCAATAGAACATCTTTATTTTACTGAGACGAACTTAGAACAGATCTTAGAAAATTTAGATGTCGTTCGTAATCGAATCCATCCACAAATGACAGATGAAGAAGGTGTAAATGAGCAGGTGTTTCCATCTGTTTGCCTAATTGGTTTGGGTCGTTGTGGTTCTAATATTGCGTTGGATGTTGCGTCTCTAGTATACGATGCTAGAACCAATTACATGCGAGAAGTGGAAAGCCAAGAAATATTAGATAGTGAAAGTGAATTCAGACCTATGCGCTGGATTCGCAAGCATCTGCCACTTGAGGATAAAGATGGTTTTAAGCCAGTTTTTCTTATTGAGCCGATCGTCTTACTTGGTGACTTGGATAAAGATATTGAAGGAAGAATTCGTTTTTCTAATCAAGAAGGGCGAACGAAATTTCTAGAAGAATACACCAAATTACAAATAATGGATTTGTCTGAAGTTCACGCTGGTGGCGCTGGTAATGCTCCAATTCTCGGGCAATATCTCGCGAAGATTATTCTAAACAAAGATGCGACGACATTCCGTAATGAAAACTGGAAACAGATGCATTCTTATTTGGTTGATTCCTGCGGTATTAAAGCAAATCAGTCTCGCCTTTATTTTTATATCTTTAGTGCTGGTGGCGGTACTGGTTCTGGTATGGCGTCTGAGTTTGGCTTGGCGCAACAATTTTCTTACTTGAGCAAAACCTTTGACTATCGTTCAGATCAGAATCAGATGGCAGATAAACGCCATAGTTTTGTCTTTGAGCCTATTTTTACATCTGGTATTTGCATATTGCCGAATATCTCAGGAAAAAATGTTGAGATTTCTGAGGCATTGCATATTAACGCTGGGCGTTTGTTGACCAAGTATATTTCAGAAGAGTGGAATTTTTCGTATAACGAAGAGCGTGAAGACGACGAGGTTCCAGCTGATGTGATGGAACGAATTCGCCCATGGAACTCTATGATGTTGATTTCTAATGACATTATGCGTTATGCGGAAGAGGAGAACGGCGGCGATTCAGATAACATTGATGTAAATACCATGGAGAAATACGCTAACCAGTATATTTCTCAGCAAATCTTTAACATTTTGACAGCTCAAGCTGTGACAACGGATTACGATGAAGATTACTTCCGTCGTGCTGGTATCGATATTGCGGAAACTATCCGCTTGGACGCTAACGACTTATTTATGAGTCTAGCAGGTCCAGTGGCTGTTGCTTATGCGGAAAGTGTGGTGAACGAAGGGACACGTCAGGATAGCGTTGATATCGATGACTTATTCTGCCGCTCAATTGAGTTACCGCATTTTAATAATGATACGTCGGCTATTGAAGGCGTCAGTGTATTGCCAGTTGAATCAGAGCGATACCGAGAAGCGATTAAGAACTATCGAAAAAGTGGTTACGATGCGACAACGCTGAATCATCTGCATTTCTTTAAGAACTGTTCATCTATCGTTTCTATTATTTCATTGCCAAGAGATTACAAACTGTCTTTTACTGCATTGAATCGTTTAAAAATGCACTTGAACCGTCTGTGTCCTAATACAACATTGAAGCGTTATGCGCTTGTTATTGGTGCATCGGCAAACTTGTCATTAACGACGCTTATTGCCAAAAGCCCATGTTTAAGTGATGACTTTTTAACGCTAATGGTTGCTTACATGAAACGCTGTTTTGCTCGTGATGATTACCGATACACTGACGAAATTGATAAAGCGATTATTCAAATGATTCAAGATGATGAGTTTGATGATACTTTGGTGGACAAGTACTTTACGACTTACGAAAACCCAGCGAAGATTTTAGACACTAACTGGTATGCAATTAAACCTATGTACGAGAAAAAGTACCGCGAGTTGATTGATAACAGCCAACGTTTTGTTTCAATTAATGATATTCGGTTGGATATAAATAACGTCAAAAATGCGATCAAATATCTTCGTGAAATTTATCGTCATCGCATCAGTAAAACCAATGTTCTTACACTAAATGGTTAATTTTATTTAGTTAAATACAAAATGATGGTTTTTTTGGAAAAGGCTGCTTAATTACATTTGAGTAGCCTTTTTTGTTGTCCTGCTTTTTTATAATTGGCTAGTTTCAATAGTTGGCTTAACTATTGAATGATTAACGGTGGTGTTCATAGTACTGCTTCTCGTCTTTACTTTTTTGTTCTTAGCACCTTGTATGGTGTGTTTGTTATTTGTCCCACGTTATTTAGCATGAGCCTTTTTGGTGCGGTTCTAACCGTTTAGGATGTATATGGCAGAATACTATTGGTTGTTGGTGAGCTCTGCGCTTGTATTTATGATGCAGGCTGGTTTTTTGTGTTTAGAAAGCGGCCGTATTCGTAGTAAAAACAGCATCAACGTCGCGGCAAAGAATATATCTGACTTTATTATATCGACGACCTTATTTTGGCTATTTGGCTTTGGCGTCATGTTTGGTGATTCTGTATCAGGGTTGTTTGGTGTTAGCGATTTCTTCTTTAATGATCAGCACACGCCTTGGGAAATAAGTTTTTTCCTTTTTCAGATGATGTTTTGTGGTACCGCGGCAACATTAACCTCTGGTGCGGTTGCCGAACGTATGACATTTATCGGCTATTTGGCGATTACGGTTGTGTTAAGTGCGATTATTTATCCAATTGTTGGGCATTGGGCTTGGTCTGGTGTTTACCCTTCAGAAGGTCCACAGGGTTGGCTTGAGGCGCTGGGTTTTATCGATTTTGCGGGTTCTACCGTGGTGCATTCTGTCGGTGGGTGGGTGGCATTGGCTGCGATTATCATTATTGGGCCTCGTATGGGGCGCTTCGAAGAGGGCATTCGGTTACCGCCCGGTAATAATCTTCCCTTGTCTGCTCTAGGCACGTTACTTATTTGGTTTGGATGGATTGGCTTCAATGGTGGTAGCACATTGGCACTTAACGATGATGTGCCAGTGATCATTCTAAATACCTTTATCTCTGCTGCTTGGGGCGCTCTCATTGCCGCAGGCATTAATTATTTCCGGGATGGCTATATTGAAGTTGGTTTTGTGCTGAATGGCACGATTGCCGGTTTAGTGGGGATTACCGCTTCTTGTCATGTTGTGTCACCTGGGGCATCCGTGATTATTGGCGCTGTTTCTGGTGTTGTCGTGTACTTTGGCAGTGTATTGATGGAGCGTTGGCGCTTAGATGACGCCCTTGATGTTGTTCCTGCCCATTTGTTTGCTGGTATTTGGGGAACTTTGAGTGTCGCTCTGTTTGGTCAAACAGACAAAATAGATAATGGATTAGGCTTCTTAGAACAGCTCGGGGTGCAAGCCTTAGGTATTGTCGTTATTGGCTTCTATTGTTTTGTGGTGGGTTATGCCTGCATGTGGTGCTAAATCGCTTTATGCCGCTACGAGCAAGCAGAGAGCAAGAAGAGCAAGGCCTAAATGTGGCTGAGCATAGAGCGACGACTGAGCTATTTGATTTGCTGACCTCCATGCAATACCAACAAAATAATGCCGATTTTTCGAAACCTGTGCCAGAAGAGCCATTTACGGAAGTGGGCCAGATAGCTCGTAAATACAATCAAGTTATTGATCGAGTGAGTACTGAAATTGCACAGCGTGATGATGCCTTGATGCGTTTTCAAGAAAGCGAAATGCGTAAGTCTGCGATATTGAATTCTTCAATGGATTGTATTGTTACCATTAACCGCTTTGGTTCCGTAATGGAATTTAACCCAGCGGCAGAACGAACATTTGGCTGTCTGAAAAAACAGGTTGAAGGCAAAAGCTTTATCGGTCTTTTTATTCGTGAAGAAGACAGAAAGAAGATTTTTGAAAGTTTGAACTCAGGTTTCTCCACATCAAACGGCTTGATATTGAATCGACGTAATCCGTTTCGCTTGCAGCGCAGCCCGAATAATGACTTTCCTGCTGAAATTGCGATCACCAAAGCGAATGCAGACTCTGCGCAAGAAAGTGAGTACACACTTCATATAAGAGATATGACTCGCCATGTGAAGCTACAGGAACGCTTGAAGTTTTTAGCGTACAGCGATCCCTTGACCAGCTTGTACAATCGTACTTATTTAATGGACTCGCTTGTTAGCGCTTTGCTTTTTGCTACCAAACAGAAGACGTCTGTCGGGTTGCTATTTTTGGATTTAGATAATTTTAAAATTATCAATGATACCTTAGGTCATAAAGCCGGTGACGAGCTGCTTTGTGAAGTGGCAAGACGCTTAATTTCGGTATCGGATCAATTTGATGTCATTGCCCGTTGGGGTGGCGATGAATTTGTCTTCATGATGACTGAAGATGTTACGGAGAGCCGCTTAGCTAAACGAGCTCAGCAAATTTTAGAGGCTATGCGAGCACCCGTGCATTTAAATGAACAATATTTCACTATTCCAACCAGCATTGGTATTGCCTATACCGGCGAGCAAAGTCTGGATGCTGACAAGTTGATTCAACAAGCTGATATTGCTATGTATTGGGCAAAAGAAAAGGGTCGCGATAATGCGCAGTTTTTCACCCCTGAAATGTCTAATATCGTTACGAAAAAGTTTGGTTTTGAAAAAGAAATCAATGATGCGCTTGCGTCAGAGCAATTCTCTTTGGTGTTTCAGCCTAAAGTCTTTATGGAAAAGGATAATATTCTTGGTTTGGAAGCTTTGATCCGATGGAATCATCCAACCAAAGGGCTTATTTCACCTGCTGACTTTATCCCTATTGCGGAAGAATCTAACTTAATCATTAAAATTGATGAGTGGGTAATTGATCAGGCTTTACAGCAACAAAAAGCATGGCGAGATCAAGGTTTACATATTGTCCCTATTGCCGTGAACCTTTCAGGGCGACATTTGGTGTCTGATTTTTTAGTCGCTTATATTTCACAAAAGTTAAATGTTTATGGTATTGAGGGCAGCTTGCTAGAAATTGAAATTACCGAAGGCGTTCTTCTACAAGATATTCAGCGCTGTATTGAAGTAATGGCGGAACTGAAGGCCTTAGACATTAGGATATCTGTAGACGATTTTGGTACAGGTTATTCATCATTGAGCTATTTGAAACGCTTACCATTGGATATCTTGAAAATTGATCAATCGTTTGTTGAAGAATGTGATCGTCATACCGAAGACACTAAAATCTGTGAAACCATTATTCATTTGGCGCGCAGTTTAGAGTTGGTGATTGTTGCGGAGGGAGTAGAAACCGCTCCGCAAGCTGAGATGTTGAAGTCGTTAGGGTGTGAGATTTTTCAAGGCTACTACTATAAACCCATGATAAGTTCTGATATTGCCAAGTTGCTTATTGTTGATCCTGTGGTTTGCTAGGCGATTCTCGATCACGAATTGTTTCCATAAGCTCTTGGTTTTGCGTTTTTTCTAGCGGCTTAGTGCGATAGTGCAGTGCCGTTTTGGCAATCATATTTGCCGCGACTGGCGCCGTAATCAACAGGAACAAAGTGATCAAAAACTCTTGAATGGAAAGGAATCCTTTCAAGTGGCTTTGAAAAATCATCGATGCAACTAAAACACCAGTAATTCCCAATGTTGATGCTTTTGTTGGGCTATGCAAACGCATATAAATGTCAGGTAAACGAGCAAGACCATAAGAGCCGATCAATAGAAAAATGCCGCCAACAAGCAAAGACACACAGATAATAATTTCGAGATAAAAAGGCATAACAGATCCTTATTCTATGATGTCGCCGCGAAGTAAGTATTTACATAGAGCCGCAGTACTGACAAATCCTAACATGGCAATTAATAGTGCTGCTTCAAAATACAAAGCACTTTCTACATAAATGCCGTAGAGCAAAATCAGTGCAATGGCGTTGATGTACATGGTATCTAACGCCAGAATTCGGTCTGATACAGTTGGGCCTTTTAAAAGACGCCACAAATTCAAAATTAGCGCGATGCAAATACACACCGCCACTATGGTGATGGTTATCTTTAGCATCCAAATATCTCCTTGATTGGCTTTTCATAGCGTTGCTTAACCGATTTAATCAGTTCTGCCTCGTCATCTAGGTGAAGTGAATGGACATAGAGCCATGCTTTGTCTTTCGATACTTCCGCGCTCACGGTTCCCGGAGTAAGAGACACAGTGCTGGCTAAAATAGTGATGCCTAAGTCTGAGTCGATATTGATCGGAATCGCGACAAAGCCCGGTTTCAACTTTTTGATCGGACCAATAATCAGTAACGCCACTTCCACATTGGCGACCAAGATATCTTTCAACACCATGAGTACGTAGCGAATTGCTAACCAGGGTTTAAGAATCTTAGGGTGTTCATCACGCATACTGTTTACCAGTAAGGGGATGGTGACCGCAAAGAAAATTGCCAATACCATGTGCCCAGCACTAATGGAATTGTTCAATAACAGCCACACGACAAACAGCAATAGGCTGTGAAATGGCATAGGGAATAACTTCATTGCGCTACTCCTGGTAATAATGCATAAGCAGAAGACTGGATATCATGAAGATGTTGTGCCGCTTGCTGAGTAAATTGAGTAATATCGCCACCAAATAAAACCAGAATTGGAGAAGCAAGTAACAATAAGCCGATACCCATGATTTCAGTGGTTTTAGCGGGTTCCGCTTCTGCAGCCACACTGCCATTGTGACGCCAGAAAAGCGTGGTGCCAGCTCGTGAGAAAGTAATCAATGCAGCCAAGCTACCAATCAGAATCAAGGGCCAAACCCACATGGTTTGCGCTGAAGACTGCGTTGCTTGCAAAATCATGATTTTGCCAACAAACCCAGATAATGGCGGCATGCCGATTAACGCCAAAGCAGAAATCGCAAATCCAAAGCCTAATAATCTAGGTTGAACAAAAGGACGTGAGCGCACAAAACGGTCTTCGGCTTTGCCGCGTTGGCGAGACATCACATCGGCGAGCAAAAATAACCCTGCTGATGCCAAAGTACTATGCACCATGTAATACAGAGCCGCAGAGGTGGCTGCTTCTGAATTGATTGCTGCACAGGCCAATAAACTGCCACTGGAGATAATGACTAAATTCGCGCTGAGTGTTTTGATTCCAGGACTTGCGAATACACCTATGGTACCAATGGTGATGGTTAACAAGGCCATTGGCCATAACCAAGGAGTAGCAATGTTGGCCAGTTCGCCAGCATCGTCGCCAAAAATAACAGTATAGACGCGGAAAATACTGTAAATCCCTACCTTGGTCATAATGGCAAATAACGCAGCGACTGGTGCACTAGCGCTGGCGTAGGTTTTCGGTAACCAAAAATGCATTGGCAGCATGGCAGCTTTTAAGCCGAATACGACTAATAATAACAGCGCACCGGTTTTTGCTAATGTCGCCGTTTCACCTTGCAGTTGGCCAACTTTGATTGCCATGTCTGCCATATTTAGCGTGCCAAGCGTGCCATATAAAATGCCAAGGCCGAACAAGAATAGGCTAGAACCAACAAGGTTAAGAATGACATAGTGCAAAGCTGCTTGGGTTTTTTGTTTGCCGCCAGCATGGATTAATAGCGCATAAGAAGCGATTAGTAATACTTCGAAAAAGACGAATAAGTTAAATATATCGCCTGTTAAGAAAGCACCGTTAATGCCCATTATTTGGAACATAAACAGTGGGTGGAAATACGCGCCACCTTTGTCTTGTCCTGCGACAGCATACAGCATCACGCAGAAAGCTAAAAATGCCGTTAATAGCACTAGAAGGCTGGAAACCTTGTCTGCCACTAATGCAATACCAAAAGGCGCTTGCCAGCCACCTAAGGCATAAAGCTGAGTACCTTCGGCGTTTATTTTGTACAACAAAACGGCGGATGAAATCAGTAAAAACAAGGTGCCAATGATTGAAGTAATACGCTGCGAATTGATGTCACGTGATATTGGCGGCAACAACATGATGGCGCCAAATAACAAAGGAATCAGAATTGGAAAAATGCTCAGGTGTTGCATTTATTGGCTCCCTCCTGATTTCTTCGAGGCATCGCCCGGCTGTGCTGGCAAAGTGCCATCAACATGGTCGTTACCCAAATCGGCGCGAGCACGCATTGCTAGAATTACGGCAAAGGCTGTCATCGCAAAACCAATTACAATGGCTGTTAATACCAAGGCTTGAGGAAGTGGGTCACTGTATTGCTCAGATTCACCCAGTACCGCAGCAGCATTAAGTTTGAGTCTGCCACTGGCAAACAAGAACAAGTTCACGGCGTAAGACAATAAAGTTAAGCCGATAACCACAGAAAAAGTGCGGCCTCGTAACGCAAGAAAGATTCCGCAGGCGGTTAATAAGCCAACGCAAAATGCGTATAAACCTTCCATTAATCGTGCTCCTTTTGAATAGGACGCTCACTGGTGGTCAACTGACCTAGATTGGCAAGGATCAACATCGTTGCACCCACTACTGTGAGGAAAACACCAAGATCAAAAACCATGGCACTGGCTAATTCGAATTTGCCAATCACTGGTAAGTAGAAATAATCGAACCAAGACGACAAGAACGGATGTCCAAAGACCCAGCTACCCAAACCACTTAGAGTCGCAATACCAATACCCGAGCCAATCATTACTTGATAATCCAACTTGATACGAGTCTTAATCCAGTCAACACCGTGCGCCACATACTGTTGGATAATGGCAACCGATGTAATTAAGCCAGCAATAAAACCGCCGCCCGGCATGTTGTGCCCGCGTAAGAAGATATACGCAGAAACCAACAGTGCTAGTGGCAACAAACTCTGGGAAATCACCGCTAAAAGAATAGGGTAGCGATCTTCCGACCAAGCTAAGCCATTGTCGTCGCTGGATGGCATAAAGAGACGCATTTTAGCGATCAATTTATAAATACCTAATGCAGCAATACCCAACACGGTGATTTCACCAAGGGTATCGAAGCCACGGAAATCCACCAAAATCACGTTTACAATATTGGTTCCTCCGCCACCGGTTTTACTGTTCTCGGTAAAAAAAGTCGAAATCGTATCGAGAGGACGAGTCATCAAGGCATAAGAAATAGTACCGACAACCCCACCAATTAATGATGCGAGACTTAAGTCGCGCACCACTCGACGAAGAGAAGATTCTTTCGGGGTGTTTTGTGGCAAAAAGAACAGTGCCAAGATCAATAAGATAACCGTCACAACTTCAACCGAAAGCTGAGTAAGCGCCAAGTCAGGTGCTGAAAACTGAGCGAATGCCAACGAAACAATCAAACCGACAACAGACAAGGTTAGCAAAGCAATAACTCGTCTTCTGTGCCATATAACAGTGGCTAAAGCGGAAACACATAACAACACAGCGCAAGTAATGGATAATGCATCAAGAGGAATCTCAGGGCGTTGTCCTGCTGTTGTATTCAGCTTCATCAAGGTAGATGCCGTCATCACAATAGCGAAAGCTAAAACAAAGAAAATATAGCGTTGTAGTGAGCCATTTTCGGTGAAAGCAATAATGCGATTGGCCTTGTTCGTCAGGTATTGGATAACTCCTTCAAATACCAACTTAGGGTCACTGGTTGGGAATTGTGCTTGGAACTTAAACATGTGAGAGCGGTTGTGATACATGTACAAGCCGCCAACCAAAGCGATAACACTCATTAATAACGGGAAGTTAAAACCATGCCAAATTGCCAGACTATAGCTTGGCGCAGGGCCATTAAGCGTGGCGCTTGCTGCGGCAAGTAACAGGTCACCAACCACCAAACTTGGGAAAATACCGACAATTAAACAAAGCCCAACCAGAATCTCTACAGGAACACGCATGTAACGTGGAGGCTCATGAGGTGTTTTGGGTAAGTTAATTGGCTCACCATTAAAGAACACATCGTGGATAAAGCGCATTGAGTAAGCCACCGCAAACACGCCACCCAAAGTTGCCAATACTGGAATGAACCAAGACAAGGAGCCAAGTGATGCTTGATGCAGGGTTTCGGTGAAGAACATTTCTTTTGATAAGAAACCATTCATCAATGGCACGCCCGCCATAGAGGCTGATGCCACCATCGCCAGAGTCGCCGTGTAAGGCATGTATTTCCAGAGACCATTTAACTGGCGCATATCGCGCGAACCAGATTCATGATCAATAATACCTGCCGCCATAAATAAAGACGCTTTAAAAATGGCGTGGTTGATAATATGGAAGATGGCCGCTACGGCGGCGAGGTCTGTCCCCATGCCGAGTAATAAGGTAATCAAACCCAAATGACTGATGGTCGAGTTAGCCAACAGCCCTTTTAAATCATGTTGGAATATCGCGATGTAAGCGCCGACAAGGAAAGTTGCCAAACCTGTCAAACTAACAATCAAGAACCAAAGATCAGTATCTGCAAGCGCTGGGTAAAAACGCGCCATCAAGAAAATACCGGCTTTTACCATGGTTGCAGAATGTAGGTATGCACTGACTGGTGTTGGTGCTGCCATGGCATTGGGTAGCCAAAAATGGAATGGGAACTGAGCCGATTTAGTAAAAGCACCTAGTAAAACTAAAACCACAATAATCGGATAATTCGCACTGGCTTTGATCAATTCGCCACTGTTTAAAACATCTTGAAGACTAAAGCTGCCAACCGTGTTCCCTAGAATCAGTAAACCGGCCAATAGAGCTAAGCCGCCAGCACCCGTAACCGTTAGCGCCATTCTTGCGCCTTTTCTGGCTTCCGTTTTGTGTCCCCAGAAGCTGATCAGCAAGAAAGAACTAATACTGGTTAATTCCCAGAAAAACCACAGCTGAATTAAGTTGTCAGACAGCACCACGCCAAGCATGGCGAACATAAAAAGGATTAGGTAAGAGTAAAACTTACCAATGGAATCTTTCGCTGATAAATAATAGCGGGCATACAGAATAACCAGTAAACCAATGCCCAGAATCAAAATAGAGAATAACAGCGCCAAGCCATCTAAACGGAAGGCCAGCTCTAAACCAATAGCAGGGATCCAAGGAATTGCCGCGAGAAAACGTTCCCCTTGGAAAATATCACCAGCATGAGTAAGGACTAAAAAGAGAGTTAAAGCAGGTAATGCAGCTGTCATAAACGCACAAGCGGTGCGACTAAAGCGAGCGGTAATAAGCGGGATTAACGTACCTAATAAAGGAAGAAAAGGTAGCCAAATAAGTGAGCTCAAGGGCAAAACTCCTTTCTAGTGAGCGGCAATATAGTTTGAATGTACTGTGCGAGCATGGTTGTTGTCCTAACAATCGTTCTCTAAATGTGATTATTTAAAAGAGTTCATTCTACAAATAAGAAGAGTAATGATCCTGTAAGCATAGCCTTTTATCAATCTAATCAATAGCCTAAAACCACTGGCATATGAAAAGTATCATAAATTAGTGACAACAATAAGTAAGCATAAGAAAGCAAGCAGCAGAAAAAGTTCCGCTGCTTGCTAAAGAAAGGCGCTGGTTTTGTCTGTCTATCAGACTAAATAAAGAGTCGTTATTGGAAGAAGCTCCACACAATGCTGTGTTCAGAACCGAGACTCCAAAGTAGTACCACAGCAGCCAACAAAGCCTCTAACACTAAAACCCCTATACCAAGCGTGGTACTAGAGAGAATAAAACCTTGTTTATGGCTGATGCCCAAGAAGCTCGGCGTGCCGCGATACAATAGGTAACCTGTATAAGCGACACCTGTCACACAAGCGAGCAAACATAGCCAAATGATTGGATAAATAGCAAAGATACCGCTTAAAAACATGGGTGTAGCAATATACCCCGCAAACACTATACATTCTTGACGAGGAGGGCGATTCGGGAAGTTTCGCGCCATCCAATGAATTAGACTACCGACCATCGCTACAGCGACAAGAATCAGAGCATAAAACAGCACGCCTAAACCAAGGCCATCCATAAAAGACACCTTGATGGCTTCGTCACCTCCGAACGTCCAACCAAATTGCGTCGTACCGATAAAGGTACTGACAACAGGAATGGCCGCCATCCAAAGAACATGATGTAAGTACAAATGACTTACCGACTCATGTTCCTTATTTATTTCGCGCCATTCCTTATCTGGATGATGAATAAGACCCCAAACATGATTGATCATGGATTCCCCCTTGCCTCACAGAGTGAGCATAATGGATTTGGAAAAAGTCCTGATACAGCCACGCCCAAACAAAAGTGGCTTATACACAGTATAGATGGATACGCAGAAAGAGACCGAAAAGATGATAACGATTTCTTATATATGCTTAACGGCTAAGATCAATTAGTAGTAAGAAATATCGAGGAAGAGCGCAATCGCAAAACACAACGTGAAATATGAAATAACAGCGAGCTAGAAGTATCTCTTCTAGCTCGTTGATTCAGAATGGATTTTATTCGCAGCTATAACCTTCTTTCATCTCGACTGCATAAGGTTTGTCGACCGGATCATTAAAATTGGCTCTGGCTATTGTGTCTTTTGCTAAGAACTTGAACATTTTCCATTTAGAGCAATCCGGATGAACCACGGTATTGCTAGAATCTAAAATCAGCTTGTTTTGCTTATCTGTTAGCTTGTACTGAAAGGTATAAACCTTGGTTGGTGTTTCTACATTTTGGTAGCCACTGACAATGGGCTCCATAAATTGGTGATAACGTGTGACACAGGTTCGTGCGTCAGTACTCGGGTTTCTATGACAAACGGTGTAAGGAATATTTCTTTCATTATTAAACACAGGAACCTTCTTGGTTTCTGTGGTTTCTGCTGACGTGAAATTTATTACCAGGTGATAGTCTGGATTGCTTTGGGTGTCCGAAACGTTAGTAAAGCCGCGCTCTTTCAATGCGCTGATAATATCGGGAATGTAGCGCTTATTTGTCAGATCTTCGCCATCCTTGCTAGGAACTACGACAATCGATGCGGATTTATCAATGTCTACACTAGAGTCAACATTGCTGACATTTTGCCCTGCCAACTTAACATTGGACGAACAGCCCGATAGAAGGGCCGAAAACAGCACAAAAAAAGTGAAAAGCCTCATAGTCGCGTTCTCCATTGCGTATCAAAAAACATTCTCCATCCAATATCAAAACACAGATAGCACACAAAGCCGAGACCCGCCTTCCACCTTCCACCTGTTTTTCAAAAACCTTACTCTAACGTGGCACTAAAGCGAGAGAGTTGAAGAAGATTTTTCCGCGAATAAGTTAATCGAGAAAAGCGCTAAATCTATGACCTTGGGTTACGCTGTTTCTAGTTCATGCACCTTTTGAATGTTGGTATTTGATTAAATTTAGCTTGATATATTTCGAATAATGTAGCTATGTTATTGGTGGTCATGCCAATAAGATTACTTTTAGAAAAAACTCGGAGCAAAGAGTATGAACACCGCAATTCGCATTCCTAGCCAAGAAGAAGCGGCACTAGCAAAACTGTGCAGCCAAGAACTAGCTGGCGTGTTAGCGACTAACGGAGACGAGCAACGCTTTTCATTTACGGATGACTCTGGAAACACCCAT
This sequence comes from Marinomonas sp., assembly GCF_965225885.1. Classification (NCBI taxonomy): domain Bacteria; kingdom Pseudomonadati; phylum Pseudomonadota; class Gammaproteobacteria; order Oceanospirillales; family Oceanospirillaceae; genus Marinomonas; species Marinomonas sp. Next base: position 4,608,045 of record NZ_OZ245329.1, on the reverse strand, counting down.
GATATAAAGTTACCTAAGTCTGCTTTGAATCTTTTTGTTGAGGTACTGACGCAGCTTGGAGAGGGGAATATTGTTCAAATCACGCCCATCCACGCCGAGCTTACCACTCAACAAGCTGCCGATATGCTCAACATGTCACGCCCTACCTTGATTAAGCTTTTAGACGATGGTGCGATTCCTTTCAATCGAACAGGAAATCGTCGAAAAGTTGCCTATGTAGATGTGATGAAATACAAAGAAACGTTATTGAATAAACGATTAGTGAGCTTAGAAGAGCTAACCGCACTCGATCAAGAAAACAAAATGGGATATTAATGAATAATACTTACACCGTCATTTTAGATGCCTGTGTTCTTTATCCCGCTCCACTAAGGAGTTATCTAATGTATCTTGCCAGTACTGGGCTTTTTAGAGCCAGATGGTCGGAGCAGATACATGACGAATGGATTCGTAATGTGCTAAAAAATCGTCCAGATATGGATATCAATACATTACAAAGAACTCGCAAACTCATGGATGCCAATGTTCCAGATGCATTGGTTTCTGGACATGAGTCCTTGATCAATAGTTTAACTCTTCCCGATGCTGATGACCGGCATGTACTGGCCGCAGCGATGCAGGGTCATACTGAGGGGATTATTACGTTTAATTTAAAAGATTTTCCCATAGAGCAATTAGAACCTTTTGGCATTAGCGCAATTCACCCTGATGAATTTTTGAGTGACATGTTCGAGCTTGATGCCGCTTCATGCCTCCTAGCCGCGCAACGACATCGAAGTGCATTGAAAAATCCAACACTTACTCCAGATGAATATTTAAACTGTCTTTTGAAACAGAGGCTACCGTCGTTTGTGAGTGCTTTGAAACGACTTTCATTTGCTTTGTAATCTTATTGTGTTCTCGACGTGAATAGTAATAGATAAAGCCATAGATACGCCCAGTGGCTGAATAGTGAGTATGATTAACTACGATGGGGAGTTGTTCGTAAAGCGAGTGCAAAAACAGCTAGACGGCTTGGTTACGATCACCTCGGATAACAAGATTACCGAGACATGACTATTCCCGCTCAAGACTTGAGCAAACTTAAAATAATTGGCCGTGTCGTGTGGTCAGGCCATCCGATGATTTAAGGAGTATGTCATGGAAGAAAAACAGAAAAATATAGGAAAAGATAAAACCTTTATTTCTGAGTATTGGATAGTAATAGGAATTATTATTTCTATTATCTACTTCATACTAGCCTTGCTTATGCTCCAGCCAATAGAGCATTTAAAAAACATTTTCGAATTGAATCTAGACGGACTAAGCAAGCTAGGGAGCTTCTTAGCTGGTGTTTTTAGCCCATTGGCTTTTGCTTGGCTTATTGTTGGATATGTAATGCAACAATATCCAGCTTAAATTTCAAAACGATCAATTTAAACGAAACCTAGACTTCCAAATAAATCTAGAAAACGAAAGAAAAAAAGAATCGCACAATAAAATTCAACCAGTTTTCCGTGTAGAGGAAGTATTCGAAGAAGGGGTTGGCAGTACTCTCATCAATAAATACTTTCAAAAAATAATGGATGAATCAGAGGGTTATGATGAATATCATGAGAAAATTCTACCTGATTTTTTTATTAAAGAAATTTTTAATGGAGAGGGGGGGTTCTATTTTTTTGAAATTAAATTAGAGATAAATACATTGAAAAATAGCATATTCAATTTATCTATTGAAAAAGAAACCTTCAGTCAATTTCAAAATAAGAAAATAATAATAGCACCTCAAGCAAATAAAGAAAAAACGATTAAAACAGAACTATTTCTAAGCCTAGCAAGTTTTGAAAAACTGCTATCTCATCAACCACTAATGTTTAATGTTTAATGTTGAATTCGAAGACGAATCAAGAAATATACAAAGCACAAAACTCACCTTAGAGTTACACTTTTTGACTCGTAAAATTAAACCAACTATTGATAGCACAGTAATCAAAAATGACAATTAAAAAAGTTCTTACAGGTTATGAAGTCCGCTTTCGCGTCAATGGTCGTGGCAATTTCAAATTAGGTTAAAAGGGGCTAGTGGATGGCAATCACTCAAACTAAAACAGGCTGGCAAGTTGAGTTTCGCGTAAATGGTAGAGGTTCGCGAAAGTATAAACGAGTGTTTCCGACTAAGGCGGAATGTGAACGTTTTCAGCGTTTTACCATTGCTCAACATGAAACCCAGTCGGACGCTAAGCCATGGCTAGAAAAACCCAAGGACTCACGCAAGTTAAGCGAGTTGATAGAGCTATGGGACGACACACACGGCCATTTTTTGCGAGATGGTAAGAGCCGTAAAAGTAAGTTGCTTATGATCGCCGAGCAATTGGGTGACCCAGTAGGCTCTAATCTTACTCGCTTGGAGTACACCCGATGGCGCACCCAGCGATCCAAAGAAGGCAAAAGCCCCAAAACGTTAAACAATGACCTGGGGTATTTGTCGCCTATGTTTAATACCTTGGTCAAAGCGGAAGAGATTCATTACCCCAACCCGCTAACCACCGTCGATAATGTGAAAGTTCCAGAGAATGAGCTTTCGTATTTTTAACACACGACCAGATAAAAGAATTACTAGACGAAACCAAGAAGGGCGACCACTCACGCGAAAGCGGACTTCTTAACCTGATGGGATTTTTTATCGCCATTGCCAGATACTCTTTTTCTTAGGTTTTAAGTAATCTATTATTTCCTTATCTGATTTGAAGTGTTTTGTGTCTGTTGCTATTAAGCATTTCTTATCAGTATCGTTAACGAGATTTATAAGAAATATTTTAGATCGTATTTCACGATAGTGTAAGCGCCCTTAAATCAGCATTCTTGCCGACCATTGAATAATCTCAGAACCTAACGCCTGTTTATTTTTTTACTAGCAGGAGTTTATTATGAATCAACCTTCCGATTCTCAATCACGTTCTGAGTTTTGGCTTGAACAGGTAAAAGTCGCTGGCGAGTCCGGCTTGTCTGGCGCTCAGTTTTGCAAACAACAGGATCTCAATTATTCGCAGTTTATGTATTGGCGGCAGAAGTGCCAGAAACAATCCAACCCAACGTCACAAGGCAAGGCGTCTGGTTTTGTTAAAGTAGCCCCCTCGATCCTAGAGTCTCCATCCAGCTTATCGGTATCTTTACCTAGCGGGATACAAATCCGTGGCATTGATTCTGGCAATTTGGCCTTGGTTCGTCAGTTGCTGGAATGGGCGTCATGACACGCTATTTTCGCCCATCGGTTGAGATGCCTGAGATCTATCTTTATCGCCAGCCGGTGGATTTTCGTAAAGCGGCTTTAGGGTTGGCGGCGATTGTCGAACAAGAGCTGGGACGCAATCCCTTCGATGGCGCATTGTACGCGTTCACCAACCGACGCTATAACAAGATCAAATGCGTATTCTGGGAAGACAACGGTTTTGTTCTCTATTACAAAGCCTTAGCGGAGGAAAAGTTCCGCTGGTCGAAGGGTGACGAGGCGATCATGTCATTGACGGGACAACAGATCAATTGGTTGCTGGATGGCTATGATTTATCGCGGATGAAAGGACATAAAAAGTTGTATTATGAGTCTGTTTTATAAGCACTTTTCAATTATGTTTTGCTATAATGCTGGGCATGAAAAAAGTGCCGTCTCCATTCCCAACCCCCATTTCCTATGAAGGCCTGAGCCACACTCAGCTGGTCGAATTGCTGACGCAGAAAGACCAGCTTCTTGATGACCATCATCAAGTCATTCGCCATCAGGAAAAATTGTTGGATGAAAGAAAGCAACGAATCGAGCTGTTAGAAGAATTACTGCGCTTAGCCAAAGCACAAAAGTTTGCCGCCAGCAGCGAGAAATCTGTTTATCAGATCGATCTGTTTGATGAAGCAGAGCTCGAAGCGGCGATGGACGCGCTCATTGAACAACTGCCTGAAGGGGTGCTTCCAGAAACGCTTCGACCTCGCAAGCGCCAACGTGGTTTCTCCGATAAGCTTCCTAGAGTACGGGTAGAACTGCGATTGTCTGAAGACGAAAAAGTCGGTGCCACGTCCACTTTTTTCAGTAAGGTCAAAGAAGAGTTGGATATCGTTCCCGCCAAGGTCAGGGTCCTCGAATACTGGCAGGAAAAGGCGGTCTTCAAACAAGAGGAGAATGAACAGGAACGGATCCGCTCAGCCGAACGTCCCCTTCATCCATTAGGCAAGTGTGCTGTCAGCGTTTCTTCATTAGCCTATATTATCGCGGGGAAGTATGCCGATGGCTTGCCCTTGTATCGCCTGGAAAAACAGATCGAACGCTACGGGGCGCATCTGGATCGCACCAACATGGCGAATTACCTGATCCGACTCAATGAGCCTATTAAACCGCTGCTGAACTTACTGTGGGAAGTGCAATTGGAGGCAAATTACCTGCAAGGTGACGAAACACGCATCCAAGTCCTTAAAGAAGACGGTAAAACCGCCCAATCTGATAAATGGATGTGGGTCATTCGCGGTGGCCCACCGGACAAACCAGTGATTCATTTTGAATACGATCCGTCTCGTGGCGGTAAAGTGCCCGTGCGCCTGCTCGATGGGTTCAATGGCGTGCTGCAAGCCGACGGCTATGGGGGTTACAACGCCGTGTGTAGGGAAAACAACCTAACGCGCATTGGCTGTTGGGATCATGCTAGGAGAAAGTTCGTCGAAGCCAGTAAGGCGGGTAAAACGAAGACAAAAAGTAAAAACGCGGTCCCAGCCAAAGCTGACGTGGCCTTAGGATGTATCAGCAAGCTCTATGCTATTGAAACGAAAATCAAAGGGCTGAGTGTCGAAGAAAAAACAACTGCACGTCAAGAACAGAGTCGTCCTATTCTCAACGCCTTTAAAGAATGGCTAAACAAGAATGTCGGTACCGTTCTAAAAGACGGACTGACTTATAAAGCCATCCAATACACCCTGAACCAATCGGACTACCTGACAGGGTACTGTGAGGATGGGCAATTGCACATTAGTAATGTTCTCGCTGAGAACGCCATCCGCCCCTTCGCGATTGGACGCAAGAACTGGTTATTCGCCGACACTTCACAAGGTGCTCATGCCAGTGCGACTTGGTATAGTCTCGTTGAAACGGCCAAAGCCAACGGGCTAGAACCTTACGCGTATATTTTGCATATTCTGCAACACATCGCTAGCGCCGACACGGTTGAGAAACTGGAAGCATTACTGCCTTGGCAGGTTAAAACGGCGCTGTAAAGACGCAGAACCATCCGGCAAACGGATGCAGTAAAAAAACGAAATGGAAAACCAGAAACAACCAAAATAAAGAAGAGAAAAAAGAAAGGTCTTACCGCTGCATCCTTGCAGCCTGAATCCTCCTGAAAACAGACAGAGCCTCCATCCTGGAGGTGTAGGCAAATCCGTTCGCCCTCTGTCTGTTATTTAACTTAAACTTTTTTGATACTTGATGCAACCTCAAGTATCCATTTACACCGATGAATGGTCATTAAGGGATCATTTACGACGACACAAAACAAACGATAATAATGCTGATTTAAGGGCGCTTACACGATAGTAATCTATATATATGAGTTTTATGGTTATATTTTTTGTTTCAATGTTTATTTTAGGTATTTCCATATTTGGAAAATATTTTTCATCAGAGTAGTTTAGAACTTCAATTAAACTTTTTTCAAAATCTAAAGAATCAATGACTATTTTTATTGAGTGAGTGTTGGTGCCGAGATTTTTTAAAAGAAAGCTTAAGTTACTACAAGGTGAGTTCTCTGATTTTTCACCCACATCGTTAAAGTTTTTTCCTGTTTCATATTCGTATCTAAAGTCTTGTATTTTTAGAAAAGGTTGAGCCAGACGATTTTTCTCTTCCTCCTTCTTCATTTCTTTTGCTTTTGCTTCTAAAATTTGATTTTGTTGGCTAAAGTGCTGAACTATTACAAAGAAAAATAATATTGGGGCGAAAACTCTACCTAAAAAACTGCCAATTTGCCCTAAATCTAAATTATGGATGTTTAATAATTTCTCTTTAAAAAGCATTGTAATTAATCCTAAATATGCACCAGTCAATAGGCCTAATATAAGAGAAGAGCGTTTATAAGATTTATAAAAATCAAGCATGATAATTCCTTTTAAATCATCGGATGGCCTGACCACACGACGCGGCCAATTATTTTAAGTTTGCTCAAGTCTTGTACTTGAATGTTTATATCTCGGTAGTTCTTGTTGTCTGAGGTAATGGCAACCAAGCCGTCTAACTGTTTTTACACTCGCTGATGAGCAATTTTGAAAAGTGTAAAGGTTTTCTCTGGTCTAGTCGCTATTTTTGGCAAGTGGCAAGAAAAGGATATTTAATTCGAAATGAAGTGGTTGAGGGAGTTTTTTAATGGAAATGCAGGTCTAGCCTCACGACAATCCACAAATTAGCTTAAGGCCTTGGAAATAATTTATTTCTGAATTTGAGGGGCATCTTCGCCTTGAGTGACGATTTTATTTTCTTTCCACATGACACTGTATTGACCTAATTTTTGTTTGCGCTCTAACGCGGCTTTTACTGCTTTTTTTAAAGCGTCTTGTGTGGACTGTACTGTTGGGTTTTTAGATTGAGTTGTCATAATCGGCCTCTATCATTAATTTTTTGAGTACATCGTGTTGATAAATAATACGATTTTTTCCAAGCTGCTCAAACAGTAATATCGGTTCTTCGTTTGCGTTCATATAGCATTGACATTGATCTACTTGATACGAAAAAAGATCTAATAAATTTGCTAAGCTTCTTGGGAAACGACGAAGAATATCTTTACTTGGAATGTTATGGCCACCGTGAGCAACACGTTCGGCAACTCGAAAGCTAGATACTTCGCTATTTGGTAGTGCAAGATAAATTAGCTCTACTCGCCAGTTGTCTTCTTGCAGTTGCTTAATGAGTTTTAGGTAGCTCTTTCCTGATAGTGTCGTTTCGACAGCAAAATCTTCTCTCTTTTTAATATTTGCACGTATTTCTGAGAGGAATATACGACTTGCTGCGACAAGTTCTTTCTCGGGAGCTAATGGGGATAAGCCTGCAGCGATTAAGTCTGCATTTATGAAGCTAGAACAATTCGCCACTTGAGGTAAAAACTCTAGGGCAAAGGTTGTTTTCCCTGCACCATTTGGGCCTGCGATGATCCAACAAGTTGGCATTGATCAGAACTCCTCCATAACTTTACTTAACGAACCTTAGTCCAAAGCAAAAAAACCACCTTAATGGGTGGCTTTTTATTTGATGCTTCATACGTGCATCCAGTTCCTTTTAAAAAGTGCAAACCCTTCTAAAAACAACCGTTTAAGTGGTGGAGGCGGGGGGGGTCGAACCCCCGTCCGTCAGTCCTCTGCCATCGGCTCTACATGCATAGTCACTTCTATTATTTGACCACGAACCGCCCGAAGGACAGGGTGTTAATGGCGAGCCTACTTAGTCTTAGAACTTTATCCCTAGGCGGGGCATCAGTTAGCATCTTGTAATTTATGATACTGCAGAATCTCTGGCTACAAGCAACCTGAGGGCAGCACACTAGCAGCGGTTTAGGCTGCTAAAGCGTAGTTTTCGTCGTTTGCGACTATAAAATTGATGCGGGGGATTAACGAGATCACGCATCACTCTCGACATGCACCTTTGGGTTTGTAACCGACGTCGAAACCATGTCGCCCCCAAAAAGTAACGCTAGTCTAGCGCAAACAATGTGCTTACGCTAGAGGTAACGCTGAAATGCTTAGTGTCTGCTTATTTCAACATAAGGTTGAAAAGTGTCTATTAAGCACTGTGTTTCATTAGTCGTTCTTTGTCTCTTGACCAATCACGATCACGCTCGGTATCACGTTTATCGTGTTCTTTTTTACCGGTTACCAAGGCGACTTCGCATTTTATCTTGTTGGCTTTCCAATACAGCGCCATGGCCGCACAGGTTTTGCCTTTTTGCTCGGTGACTTGGATGATGCGATCAAGTTCTTTGCGGTTTAAAAGCAATTTGCGTTGGCGCATCGGTTCACAAACGACATGCGTTGAGGCGCTAAGCAGTGGCGTAATACGCGCACCGACGAGCCACGCTTCGTTTTGGTGAATGATGACGAAGGAGTCTACTAATTGGGCTTTGCCTTCGCGCAGGCTTTTTACTTCCCAACCAGATAAAACCAAACCGGCTTCGAACTTCTGGTCGACAAAGTAGTCGTATTTTGCACGTTTATTAAGCGCGATGGTGCCCGTGCTGCTGGATTTTTTCTTTACTTTACTCATAGTTAGAAATTATACGGTCGATAGTGGCAAAAACCTATGCTTTTCTTGAGGTATGCGCCTGAATGTTAGAAAATTCGTACTTGTTAATTAATTTGTCAGGTTAGGGATCGTGGCAGTGTTGGTCACGTTTGCGTTTTATTCCTATCCTTAAACACATCTTGTGTATTTAGAGCCTAAATTTATGCCTGAAAGTCGATGTTTACAAGGTATCTGGTCAAGTCCGTGGATATTTATTTTTGCGGCCAGTGGATCGGCAGTGGGATTAGGGAACATTTGGAAGTTTCCTTATGTGCTCGGGCAAAACGGTGGTGGTGCATTTTTGTTTGTGTATTGTGCGTGTTTGCTGTTGGTAGGCCTGCCAGTGTTAATGGCCGAAGTAGCTTTAGGTCGTACGGTTCGGTCTAACCCAATTGATACAGTAAACGATTTGAGTGAACGTCGTATGGTTCATCCAGCTTGGGTGTTTGTGCCTTGGCTGGCTGGCGTGACGGGATTTTTGATTCTGACGTTTTATAGTGTAATTGCGGGTTGGTCTCTTGCCTATTTAGATCGTGCTGTGTCGGGTGACTTTAAGGAGATTACGCAAGTTGGTGCATCCAGTATGTTTGATGCCTTGCTGGCGGCACCGTCCGAAATGTTGTTGTGGCATTCGGTGTTTATGGGGTTAGTGGTATTAACGGTTGGACAGTCGGTGACTCGAGGGTTGTCTGCAGTCGTGCGCGTTTTGTTGCCCGTTTTGGTGGTAACGCTGCTTTTATTGGCGTTTTATTCCATGACCATTGGCAATATGAATGAAGCGCTGAACTTTATGTTTCGCTGGTCTTGGCAAGATATTACCTTTGAGGTTGTCTTGGCCGCGGTTGGGCTGGCTCTGTTTAGTTTGAGTGTCGGAATGGGAGCGATGTTTGCTTATGGCGCGTATATGAGTAAGCGTATGTCCATAGCCCGAGCTTGCGGTATTGTTGTTGGTGTGGACTTGTTGGTGGCGATATTGGCCGGCTTGGTCATTTTTCCATTGGTGTTTTCGTTTAATATTGATGTGGAAGCTGGGCCTAGTTTGACCTTTGTGTCTTTGCCTATCATTTTTGGTAGTTTACCTGGTGGTCAGTTCTTCGCGGGTGTGTTCTTTTTATTGCTGGTTGTGGCGGCGCTTACATCGGCTATATCCATGTTAGAATTGTTTGTTGCTTGGTTGCATGAAAAATTCTATATCGCACGTTTGAAAGCGGCGGTATTGATGGGAGTCGCCGTCTGGTTTATTGGGATTGCGGTGCTGTTGTCTTTTAACCATTGGGACAGCAAAATTGTCTTTGGATTGAATTTCTTTGAGTTATTGGATGAATTGACTTCTTTGGTTCTGTTGCCAGTGGGAGCCATTTTACTGTCAGTTTTGGTGGCTTGGTTTATTCCACATTCAATGTTGCAAAATGAGATGATCACAAAACAAGCAAATCATTTTCAATGGTGGTATAAGACATTGAAATACATAAGTATTCCAGCAATGATTGTGATTACTCTTGCTGGCTGGATAGGAGTGTAGTTTGAGTCATATAGAACGCTTCGCGCATGTGAATTACAGTTGCGAGCAGATGTTTGCCTTGGTAAACGATATTGACGGTTATCCTGAGTTTTTACCTGGGTGTTTAAATTCTACATTAATTTCGAGGACGCCAACAGAAATCGTAGCGTCTTTGGAAGTAGGTAAAGGGCCGGTTCGACAATCGTTTACGACAAAGAACTTTTTGGAAGAGTTTGGTCGTATAGAAATGACCTTGGTAAAAGGGCCATTTAAGAGTCTGCATGGCGTATGGACTTTTACGGAGCTGTCTCCGACTAGTTGTAAAATTATGCTGAGCATTGAGTTTGAATTGAGCGGTATGCTGAAATTCGCCTTTGGCGGCGTGTTTAGTCAAATTGCCAATACAATGGTGGATTCTTTTAGTCGGCGTGCAAAAGTGGTATACGGTGAATAGTATGAGAGTTGAAGTAGCTTATGCTTTGCCTGAGAAGCAAAAAATTATTGCTCTAGAGGTTGAAGACGGTTGTACCGTACGTGATGCGGTACGTCGTTCGAATATCCATGTTTTTTTTCCGGATGTGGATGTAGAAACAGTAAAAGTTGGCATTTTCGGTAAAGCTGTGCGAAATGCAGAAGAGCAAGAATTAAAAGAAGGTGAGCGAGTCGAGCTGTATCGCGAGCTGAAGGTTGACCCAAAACAAGCTAGGGCCAACCGTGCAGCGAAAACAACGAAAGATTAGTTGTTTTTAATTTCTGTTAAAACGCCGTCGCTGAAAATTAGGACTAGGTCGTTTGCATCACTTTTCTTGGTATCTGGTGTTGCGTATAGCGTTGTATACAGGTAATGCCATTCGTTTGGCTTAAAGGTGTCTCTCAACATTGGGTTACCCAATAGGTAAGTGACCTGAGATTCAGACATGCCAATTTGTAACTGTGATAGTTGTTCCTTCGTTATAAGGTTTCCTTGTGTTACCGGAACCTTGTAAGGTGGTGGAAATAAACTGCATGCGCTGAGTGAAAGCGCTGCGCATAATAGTAAAACTGATTTTTTCATTTGTATTATCCTTACTCTGGTGTGCTAATGATAAAGTAATTATCAACAAGATCGAATAGAGAATGACTCATGACTAGCGAAAATCAAGAGCTAAAGAAAGCGGGACTCAAGGTAACTCTACCACGAGTGAAAATTTTACAAATTCTTGAAGGTGCGGGCGACCGCCACATGAGTGCTGATGATGTCTATCGCACTCTGCTTGATCAAGGTGAAGATGTTGGTTTGGCAACAGTTTACCGTGTGCTAACTCAGTTTGAAACTGCAGGTTTGGTGCAACGTCACCATTTCGAAGCAGGAACAGCTGTTTTTGAGTTAGCGAAGGGCGATCATCATGATCACATGATTTGTCTGGAAACGGGCAAGGTGATTGAATTCGTTGATCCAATCATTGAAAAGCGCCAACATGAAATTGCTGAAGAGCATGGTTTTGAGATTGAAGACCACAGCTTGATTCTTTACGTGCGCCCAAAGAAGAAATAAACGTTCGTTTATCCAAGGGTAATGAATGATAAGGGCCTAAATTGCAGAGTTTAGGCCCTTTTTTATTATCTGGATTTTATTGGTGGTAATGCTACTGCAGTTGAACGTTACCTAGCATTTCGCGAGCGTGCGCTAAGGTTTGCTCGGTCAGTTCTAACCCGCCTAATAGGCGCGCAATTTCTTGTGTGCGGTCTTGATCCTTGAGTAGCTCGACCTGAGACGACGTCGCTTCATCTTCAACCAGTTTACTGACGCGTAGATGCTGATTGCCTTGCGCTGCCACTTGCGCCAAGTGAGTCACACAAAAGACTTGGCCACGTTTGCCAACAGAACGTAGCATGCGACCAACCACCTCGGCGATGCCGCCGCTGATGCCCACGTCAACTTCATCAAAAACCAATGTCGGAATAATCGATGTGTGCGCGGTAACCACTTGGATACCCAAACTAATTCGTGATAACTCACCACCTGAGGCGACTTTGCGCAATGGCTGTGCAGGTTGCCCTGGGTTGGATGCAATCATGTATTCGATGTCTTCAAAACCATTTGCCGACACTTGGTTAAGTGGTTGGCATTGAATAAAGAAGCGCGCATGTGGCATGCCTAATCCATGTATTTGCTCTTCGACTTTTTGTGCTAGCTCGTCTTTGGCGATAATGCGCTTTTCAGTCAGTGTCGTAGCAAGCGCGGTGAGTTTTTCATAGGCTTGTTCTTCTTTTTCTTTCAGTGACTCTAGGCTTTCTTCGCTGCCTTGTAGACTGTCTAGTTCTGCTTCCACGCTTTCTCGTAAGGATAAAAGTCCTTCTGGTAAGGTTCTGTGTTTGCGAGCGGTATCGTAAATATCAGATAAGCGAAGTTCTATATCGATAAGGCGTTCAGGGTTTTGCTCCAAAGTATCTTGGTAGTGATGCAAACTATCTGCCGCTTCTTGTGCCTGAATTAGGGCTACGTTCATCATTTCTAACGCATTTTCTAATTCTTTTGTAGCTGGACGAATTTGGCTGGCACTATTGATTGCTTGATGCAACAAAGAGCAAATATTGCCTTCGTCGCTGTCTATCAAAATACCGCTGGCTTGATAGGCTTTAAATTGTGAATCGGCAATGTTCGACAAAAAGGCTTGTTCGTTTTCTAGCGTTTCGATTTCGCCTTCTTTTAGATCAAGTTGCTGCAACTCTTGAGCTTGATAAGACAATAGCTGGATCTTGGCGTCTTGTTCAGAGGAGCGATTCTGCTGAGCAGACAGTTCTTCTTTGAGTTGTCGCCACGTTGAGTATTGCAGGCTAACTTTTTTACTCAAGTCAGTCAGACGACCATATTCGTCGAGCTGTTGTCTTTGGGCATTCTTTTTAAGTAACGACTGGTGTTCGTGCTGTCCGTGGATATCAACTAGCTGACTGCCAACGTCTTTTAGGTCGCTCAATGTACAAGGGCGGCCATTAATGTAAGCCTTGGAGCGACCTTCTTTGCTGATAACACGGCGCAATATGCAATGTTGATCGTGTTCTAGGTCTCTTTCTTCCAGCCATTTGTGGACGTGTGGATAGTGCTGTATATCGAAGCTGGCACTGATGTCGGCTTTTTTTTGCCCATGTCTTACGACTGCTGCATCGGTACGATCACCTAAACAAAGTGACAGAGCATCCACCATGATGGATTTACCTGCCCCTGTTTCACCTGAAATCACGGTCATGCCCTTTTTGAATTCCAGTTCTAAGGATTCAACAATGGCGAAGTTGGAAATAGCGATGCTAGTCAGCATAGAGTGCTCCAAAGAGAGAATATATTTATATGGTTATTTATACAGTACTTGGTTGTTTTTTGACAAGTCTAGTTAGTAAATTTAATTCCCATGAAATTAATGCGGCTTTAGTGTTGAAAGGTTAAAAGCTGACCCCATATACCCTGCACATAGGAAGTATTGTTTCTGTTATTTGGAGTTGAAAATGAGTGAGCAGCAAAAAAATCCTAATCAAGATGCGGAGCATGATTTGAAAAGCGAAACGCAAAACGAAACAGTAGAAGAGCTTTTAGAGCCTGAAGTAGAGACTCTAGAAGAAGTTACTGAAAATGATGAGCTTGCAAAAGCATTAGAAGAAGTCGCTCAGTATAAAGAGGCGGCACTTCGCGCTCACGCCGACGCACAAAACGTACGTCGTCGTGCAGAACAAGATGTCGAGAAAGCGCACAAGTTTGGTTTAGAAAAGTTTGCTAAATCGATTGTGAACGTGGCAGACAATCTTGAACGTGCTTTAACTTCTGCGCCAGACACAGGTGAGTCCGATCCTGTGCGTGAAGGTGTAGAACTGACGTTAAAAGATTTGCTTGAGACGTTGGCTCGCTTTGAAGTGAAAGTGGTTGATCCACATGGCGAACCGTTTAACCCTGAGCTGCATCAAGCCATTACGATGGTGCCAAACCCTGAGCTAGAAGCGAACACGGTAATGGATGTTGTGCAGAAGGGTTACACCATTAATGGCCGCTTATTGCGCCCAGCAATGGTCGTGGTTTCGAGCGCCGCTTAAAAATACTGTCAATTTTTTGACACTGGACGCTTGAAATACTTTTAAGCGTACCCAAATACAGAATTATCATCGTCATAAACGAATTTATTGGAGATACAAACCATGGGTAGAATCATTGGTATTGACTTAGGTACAACGAACTCTTGTGTTGCCGTATTGGATGGCGAGAAAGCTCGCGTTATTGAAAACGCTGAAGGTGATCGCACAACTCCTTCCATCGTCGCATTTGCTGAAGATGGTGAAGTGCTAGTTGGTCAATCAGCTAAACGTCAAGCGGTAACCAACCCAACAAATACTTTGTTCGCGGTTAAACGTTTAATCGGTCGTAAATTTAAAGACGACGTCGTTCAAAAAGACATCTCTATGGTGCCTTACAAAATTATTGCTGCAGACAATGGCGATGCGTGGGTAGAAGTAAAAGGCGACAAGAAAGCGCCACCACAAATCTCTGCTGAAGTTCTTAAGAAAATGAAGAAAACAGCGGAAGACTACCTAGGCGAGAAAGTAACAGAAGCGGTTATCACTGTTCCTGCTTACTTCAACGACTCTCAGCGTCAAGCAACAAAAGACGCTGGTAAAATCGCTGGTCTTGATGTTAAGCGTATTATCAACGAGCCAACAGCGGCTGCCTTGGCTTACGGCCTAGACAAGAGCTCTGGCGACTCTACTATCGCGGTTTATGACCTTGGTGGTGGTACATTCGATATCTCTATCATCGAAATCGCCGATGTAGATGGCGAGAAACAATTCGAAGTATTGTCTACAAACGGTGATACTTTCCTAGGTGGTGAAGATTTCGACATGCGCGTAATCGAATACTTAGCAGCAGAATTTAAGAAATCATCTGGCATCGATCTTCACAACGATCCACTGGCGCTACAACGTTTGAAAGAAGCGGGTGAAAAAGCGAAAGTTGAGTTGTCTTCTTCTTCTCAAACAGAAGTTAACTTGCCTTACATTACGGCTGATGCCTCTGGCCCTAAACACTTGAACGTGAAATTGACTCGTTCTAAGTTGGAGTCTTTGGTTGAAGAGCTAGTATTGAAATCTCTTGAGCCTTGCCGTCAAGCATTGAAAGATGCTGATTTGACTGCTTCTGATATCGACGAAGTTATCTTGGTTGGTGGTCAGACTCGTATGCCACTAGTTCAAGCGAAAGTAACTGAATTCTTCGGTAAAGAGCCACGTAAAGACGTGAACCCAGATGAAGCGGTTGCCATCGGCGCGTCTATCCAAGGTGCGGTACTTTCTGGTGATGTGAAAGACGTTCTTCTTCTAGACGTTACACCACTGTCTCTAGGTATCGAGACTATGGGTGGTGTCATGACGGCATTGATCGAGAAAAACACAACGATTCCTACTAAGAAGTCTCAGACTTTCTCTACAGCAGAAGACAATCAAAATGCGGTAACAATCCACGCATTGCAGGGTGAGCGTAAGCAAGCGTCTCAGAACAAATCTCTAGGCCGTTTCGACTTGGCTGATATTCCACCTGCTCCACGTGGTGTGCCACAAATCGAAGTAAGCTTCGATATTGATGCCAACGGTATCTTGAGTGTTTCTGCTAAAGACAAAGCGACTGGTAAAGAACAGTCTATCGTTATCAAATCGTCTTCTGGTTTGAGCGATGAAGAAGTTGAAAAAATGGTTCAAGACGCTGAAGCGAATGCTGAAGAAGACCGTAAGTTCGAAGAGCTTGTACAAGTTCGTAACACAGCTGACGGCATGATTCACGCTACTCGTAAAACCTTGACTGATGCTGGCGATAAAGCCACAGCAGAAGAGAAAGAAGCGATTGAAACAGCGATCACTGAACTTGAAGAAGCGCTAACGTCTAACGACAAAGAGAAGATCGAAGAGAAAACTAATGCGTTGACTCAGGCGTCTGGCACTTTGGCTCAGAAGATGTATGCAGAAGCTGATGCTGCTGGTGCGCAACCAGCTGAAGGTGATCAGGCTAAGTCTCAGGATGATGCAGTTGATGCAGAATTCGAAGAAGTGAAAGAAGATAAAAAATAAGCACTAAGCGCTTATTTTCCCAGTATTAATGGGGTTGTTTATAGCGAGCACGGTTTTTGACCGTGCTTTGCTATTTAAACTGTTTTAAATTGATTAGTTTTAAGCGGCATATATTTCAATTTCAGTTTTTTGATTCATACCTTCGTTTGAGACTCTTCAATTCAGATTTTTAATTCAGACTTTTCAATTCAGGAATGCCTGCGATGAGCAAAAGAGACTATTACGACGTTCTTGGGGTGGCCAAAGACGCGGATAAGAAAGACATTAAAAAAGCTTATCGTTCTTTAGCGAATAAGTACCACCCAGATAAGAATCCAGACAACCCAGAAGCACTTGATAAATTTAAAGAGCTGGCCGAAGCCTATGAAATATTGTCTTCTGATGACAAACGTGCAGCCTATGATCGATTTGGTCATGACGGCGTAAATGGTCAAGCTGGTGGCTATGGCGGCGGCGCTGGAGCTGGTGGTTTTAGTGATATTTTTGGTGATGTATTTGGTGATATTTTTGGCGGCGGTGGTGGCGGTCAAAGCCGAACTCGTCGCGGTTCCGATTTGCGTTACACCTTAGAGCTTGATCTTGAACAAGCGGTGTGGGGCTGTGAAGAGAAAATTCGCATACCAACCTTAGTTAACTGTAAGACTTGTGATGGTTCTGGTGCTAAGAAAGGTTCGACACCTAAGACGTGTGGAACCTGTGGCGGTGCGGGTCAAGTTCGTATGTCACAAGGTTTCTTCTCTGTACAGCAAACGTGTCCTGAGTGTCATGGTTCTGGTCAGGTGATTAGCGATCCATGTCCTGATTGTCATGGCCAAGGTCGTGTTCAAGAATACAAAACACTTAATGTGAAAATTCCTGCCGGCGTAGACACGGGTGATCGTATCCGTTTATCTGGTGAAGGCGAAGCGGGAACTCACGGTGGTCCAGCGGGTGATTTGTTTGTTCAAGTCTCTGTTAAGCCGCACAGCATTTTTGAGCGTGACGGTGCGAACCTATATTGTGAAGTGCCAATTAGCTTTACGACAGCGGCATTGGGTGGCGAAATCGATGTGCCGACATTAGATGGTCGTGTGCGTTTGAAAGTGACTGCTGAATGTCAGTCTGGCAAGTTGTTCCGTCTGCGTAATAAAGGGGTGAAACCTGTTCGTGGTGGCCCAGTTGGCGATTTGATTTGTAAGGTTGTTGTTGAGACGCCAGTAAATCTAACATCTCGTCAAAAAGAGTTGTTTACGGAATTGGCTGAAAGCATGGGTGAAGGGACAGATCACTCACCTAAGCAGAAGAGCTGGTTTGACGGTGTGAAACGTTTCTTTGACGATATTAAGAAATAAACCGTTGTTGCTTCGGTAGCACAAAAGAAAAAGGCGCCTATTTGGCGCCTTTTTCTTTTAGTAAGTAGTCTATGTGATTACGCAATAAGCTTGCCGCGTTGGTGAAGCTTTTGTTGTTTGGAATAATGAAATCCGCTTGCTACGAATGTCGATGGTTTTTAGTGAAGCCTGACGTACGTGGCGCATGTAGCGACTGGTCACTTCATTGACGTCTCGTCCACGTTCTGCGATGTCACGCTTCAAGCGTCGAACAATGGCGATGTCCATGTCTGTATCAACATACAGAAGGAAATCGACGGCATCGCGAATTCCCGGATCCTGGAACATCATGTGACCTTCCACGAGAACAACGTGCGTTGGTTCTAAGTTGCGATAGCCTGTGCGTTTGTGTTGTGAGTGATCATACACTGGGATTTCATTAGGCTGCTGACGGTTTTTACAGTTATGAATTGCCAGAGTGATGCTTTCAAGGTCTAGTGAGCTTAGATCATCAAAGTTATAAACATCTGGATCGATACTGCCGCATCCATTGTAGAAACTGTCTTGGCATAGGACGGTGATTTTGTCACCTTGACCTTCCGCTAATAAAGAACAAAGTCGGCTTTTTCCGCTGCCTGATACGCCAGTGATGCCAATAACAAGAGCCATGTATTACCTCAGAAAATAAAGTGTTGGTACTCCTTGAGTTAAAGGAGCTTATAGTGTTGTATTATATATCAGGTTTGATTTTTTTTGTCCGTCAAACTGGTGCATGATATTTCAAAGGAAGGATTAATGCGTACTAAAGTTAGCCGAATGTTTGCTATATTCGTTTTCACTTTTTTTATGGGTTTAGCGACACAGGGAAAGGCAGGAGCGAATGTTGTGTCTCGATCTTCTGATGTGGCCGAATTGTTTGGTTTGCCATTGAATGATTTAAGTGTTTCTCTACTTGAGCAGCATTTGAATAGTAAGGGGTTGCATAGTTACCCATCTTATAAAGATGGTGTAGTCAGTTACAGTTTAGGGCCTGAAGGTATTTTGGGTGTCACCAATGCCACTATTTATTCAAATGGATCGGGTTATGTTCGTCGGGCGCTGTTATCTGGCGTTGTGGAAAGTAATGAAAAGCGTAGAGCATTAGGAGAATTGCTTGTGCGAAAGTACGGCAAGCCCAGCGAAGGTCTTCTCAATAATGGTATCGGGCGTCCGAAATGGTTATTTAAAGATGGTACTGTGATTGAATTAAGTAATACGACTTATGATGTGTCTCTGATGTATGTTGATGAGAACCCAAAAGTAGTCTCTCGTTCTGGGCAAATTGATGTTGAAGCCTTGTCTCGTAAAAACCAATAACTCTATCGTTTGTTAAGTGTGTAGTTAATTATCTATGTTTATTCTTGATCTCAATCTTCGCTTTGCGCATTTTCTCCAGCCTTATATTCAAGATATTTCTTTAGCTTTAGTAGCAACCTGCTTGGTAGTTTATGGGGATAAGGTGAATGGTTTTCTTAAAAGTTTAGTATCGTCTTGGGTGTTTCTAGCTCGGGTGGCGGCATTTATTTTGATGTGTACTTTTGGTTATGGGCTCCTTACTTTATGGAGTCAGCCATTAGTTTATTGGGGGATTACTCGAGTTGACTTGGTGTATCGTCCAGCATTGATTGTGTTTTGTTTTTGCTTTTTGGGCGTTTTGGCTGAAAGAAAGCGTCATTTGTAAAATAATTCATGAAATTTCCTGTCAGTTTTCGTTGCCAAATTACAACATAATCGTGCCGTTTTCGTGGATACTTCATGTAATAACACGATTATGTAGTAAAGTTTCTATACCTTCTTTGTTATTTCGTTATTTCTATAAAAAAATACGCTAAATACCCGATTTTAAAGGTTTTTTGTAGTCTTCTTACAATTTGTTTTTGTCCTAATCTGCCGTTAGACTGCGCTCATATTGATATAACAGAGTCTTTTTTCGGGGGCAGAAAATGACAAGCACTTGGTTACAAACACTTTCACAAGCAGAATCTATGATTCCTCTTTTAGGTAAACTTGGTCGCGAGAAAGCGGTAAAAGTTCAGTTGGCAGGAAACACCTTAATCGCGGATTCTGTGACTGGACTGATGGCTGCGTTTGATCAGCATCCTGAATTAGACCTTGTCCAAGTTTATCAAGTGTTAGAGCAAGTGTTGGCAAGTGATACCGCTCATACTGTTGTAGAACTAGAGTCTTTGATTGCTGAAGCGGATGTTGAATCTGTATTGGCTACTCAGCCAAATGATGGTACTGAAACGCCGGTTGTTTTGTACGGATTTGGTCGTATTGGTCGTTTGCTTGCGCGTCGTATGTGTGCGCTAGGTCATACAACTCCGGGCATGGCATTGGCGGCGATTGTTGTGCGTAAAGCGTGCGACAACGACCTGTCTAAGCGTGCTAGTTTGCTAAAATACGATTCTGTTCACGGTGTATATGATGGCTTGGTGAAAGTTGATGAAGAGAAGCAAGCTCTGATCATCAATGGTTCGCCAGTAAAAGTTATTTACGCCTCTGATCCTGCTGAAGTTGACTACCAAGCCCATGGTATTAACAATGCTTTGCTTGTCGATAACACAGGTCGCTGGCGTGACCACGATGGTTTGAGTGTTCACTTAAATCGCCCTGGTATTGAACGTGTTGTCCTAACGGCTCCTGGCAAAGAAATGAAAAACATCGTTTTCGGCGTAAACGACAGCGATGTAACAGATGCTGACCGTATCGTTTCTGCTGCATCTTGTACGACAAACGCAATTACACCTATCTTGTCAGTGCTAGAGAAAACATTCGGCATTGAATCTGGTCACGTAGAAACCGTACATGCTTACACTAATGATCAAAACTTAATCGATAATATTCATAAAGGTGATCGCCGTGGCCGTGCTGCAGGCATGAACATGGTGATGACTGAAACGGGCGCGGCAAAAGCAGTATCCAAAGCAATCCCTTCTCTAGAAGGTAAGTTGAGTGGCAGTGCGATTCGAGTTCCTGTTATCAATGTTTCTATCGCGGTATTAAGTTTGACTCTGAAATCTGCAGCGTCGGTTGAGGCTATTAATCAGTTGCTGAAGTCCGCATCTAATAGCGCTGAATTGACAGGTCAGATTGGCTACAGCGAAGAGCGAGATGCGGTAAGTTCTGACTTTATCGGTTCCCAGCAAGCGGGTATTTTGGATTCGTTGTCGACGAAAGTTCGTGGTAATCAAGCAACTTTATATGTTTGGTACGATAATGAGTACGGCTACAGCTGTCAGGTTGTGCGTTTGATGGAGAAGCTTGCGCAGGCAAATTTTACCAAGGCTGAATTGCTTGAAGATAAAGCAAAAGCAGCATAATAAATGACCGGACACATTTAATGTGTGTTATTTAACGGCGACCTTAGTAGGGTCGCCGTTTTTTTTGCTTTAAATCTTCAGACGTGAATTTCAGGCAAAAAAAAGCCGGATAAAGATCCGGCTTCAACAAAAGTAACTAGCAGTTGCGAATAACATCATCCTGTGGGAGATGGTGATATTCATCTAAAACATGACTGTGGAACAAGTTTTAGAGTTGATACAGTTAGGGCTGTATCGATAAATATTAGGTCGCTGTTCAACCTAAGAGATGTGACAATTTTATATTTTTAGATAAGTGTGACAAACGATAAAAATTGATTTGTTGGATTAGCTGAATTAATGCAAAATGCACTAGGTTTTTTGTTTTTGTCATTTTTATACCTCAATAATTAAGCCTTTATTCTATTAAGTTATTGTTTATTAATGAAATAATTAGATTATGTGATGTTTTTTAAAATAACTTTTGGTTTCGATGACTCTGCTGTTTTGCAGTAGCTGAAATTGTCTTATGGTGATTGTTTTATGAAATCTGTTCCATTGGCTGGGTTAGGTGCTTTTGCTATCGCGGCTCGTCATCTGAGTTTTACAAAAGCCGCGCAAGAAATGCATCTTACGCAAGGCGCGGTGAGCCAGCAAATTCGTCAGTTAGAAGAGCGTTTGAAGTTGACGTTGTTTGTTCGTTATCATCGACGCCTAGAGTTGACTGTGGCAGGTGCACGTTTGGCTGTGCAGTTGAATCATAGTTTTACTGAAATAAATGACTTGGTTTTAGAGTTGCAGGAAGAAGAAGCCTCTAACATTTTGACGGTTTCTGTGATGCCGTCCTTTGCGACCAAATGGTTAATTCCTCGGTTGGGCAATTTACAGGAAGCTTATCCTGATCTACAGCTTCGTATTCAGGCCAACGATAGAGAAGTGAATTTTCAGCGAGATAGAATTGATGTGGCGATAGTACATAGCCATGTTCATAGTTCAAAAGGGCATATTGTTCCTTTGATGAAAGATAAAGTGTTTCCGGTTTGTAGTCCTGCGTTTGCTCAGCAGCGAGCTTTATCTGAGCCTAGTCACTTAGCGCAAGTGCCTTTATTAAATGATGACTCTGAGTGGCGCTTTTCTAGCCCTTATGCGGAATGGGAAAAATGGCTGTTATTAGTTAATGCAAAAGGAATCAAACCTTCGCGGGGGATTAGTTTTAACCGTGGCGATCTCGCAGTACAAGCCGCTATCGCTGGACAAGGTGTTGCTTTAGGAAGAACACCTTTAGTGATGGATGATATCCAGCATGGAAGATTAGTTATGCCATTTTCAGAAACATTGGACGAAGGCCATGCTTACTTGTTTGTTTGTCCTGAAATGCAGTGTCAGCGAGAGCCGGTTCAGCAGTTGCTGAGCTGGTTAGTCGCGCAGTGCTACGAATATTCGGCAGAGGATGCTTTGACGACGCCCGATGATCTGAATTAACTCCGATTAGTTATCTAATAGCAATTTAACGGAAATCGCCAAACACATAATAATCACCATAGGGCGAATCAGCTTCGCCCCCTTGGTGATGACAAGGCGTGAGCCAATTTGTGCACCAAACCACTGTCCAATGCCCATCACAATACCCAATGCCCAAATAAGGTGACCGCTAAAGGCGAACATCGCCAGTGATGCTAAGTTACTGGTCGCGTTGAGTACTTTGGTGTGGGCGGTTGCTGAAACGACTGTGAGTCCCATCAAACACAAATAAGCGGTAGAGAAGAAAGCGCCAGTTCCTGGTCCAATCAATCCATCATAAAAGCCAATGCTGGTGCCGATAATCACCGCAAACTGTATGTGAGTAAGGGAAAATTTACTGGCAATATAAGGCTGAACCTTAGGTAAGAAGAAAAAGAAAATAGCCACCGCAATTAGAATAATCGGCACAGCTTTTAGCAGTAGGCTGCTGTCTAAATAAGACACTAATAATGTACCGGAAATAGCACCGATGGCGGTCATTAAGATGGGCAGCCACATATCCGATAGTTTTACTTGGCCTTTTTTAACGAAATGATAAGACGCCGATACTGTGCCCGCGCAACCTTGTAACTTATTGGTAGCAAGTGCTTCGGCGGGTGATAGTCCTGCGGCTAATAAAACCGGCACAGTAATTAGTCCGCCACCGCCTGCAATAGAATCGATTACCCCTGCAAAAAAAGCGGCAGCAAAGAGTGCAAGATAGATCCAAATAGAGATATCGAAAAAAACAAAGTCCATTGAGTGTTTATTCCTGTAGGGATAGATGTACGATGCTTTTTAGTAGAGCAAAAAAAGCCCACCTAGACAATCGTTTAGGCGGGCTAATGAGTAGTAATAGTAGAGTATTTTATCGAACTAAATTAAATTTTTGTTTGGATGTAGCTTTCGAGAGTGCTTACTTGATTCGGAGTGAATTCAAGGCCAAGCTTAGTTCTACGCCATAGAATATCTTCTGCTGAATGTGCCCATTCGTGCTTGATCAAATAATCCACTTCCACTTGATAAAGCTGATTGCCAAAGTGCTGGCCAAGGTCGCTCTCTGAATGGGCTTTATTTAACAATGTATGGGTTAGCGTTCCGTAGCTATTGGCAAAACGATGAGCAAGATGTGCACCGATAAAAGGATAATCTTGCTGTAACTTCATCGTAAAACCATCAAGAGACATGCCTAAGTCACCACCTGGTAATGGTTTGCTGTGTGTCCATTCGTCCCCAAGGTTATCAAAGTAGGGGGTAAGCTTTTTCATCGCAGACAATGCTAATTTACGGTATGTAGTGATTTTTCCGCCAAAGATACTTAGTAGCGGTGCCTTATGATTTTGGTCATAAAGGTGCAATGTGTAATCACGTGTCACGGCTGATGGATCTGAGGATTCATCTTCCAATAACGGTCTCACGCCTGAATAGCTCCAGACTACATCCGCTGGCGAGAGTGTTTTTTTGAAGTGATCATTCGCGACTTTTAAAATGTACTGAGTTTCCTCTTCGGAAATAGCCACGTCATTTGGGTTGCCTTTGTATTCCACATCGGTTGTACCTAACAGGGTGTAATGTTCACGGTAAGGGATCGCGAAAACGATACGTTTGTCGGTGTTTTGCATAATGAAGGCGTTTGAATGCTGATACAGTTTCGGCACAACAATGTGACTACCTTTGATCATGCGAATGCCGTAGGGGGATTTTTGCTCTAGTTTCGTTTCGATAAATGAAGACACCCAAGGGCCAGCAGCATTGACCAAAGCGTTGGCTGTGATTTCATGAGTTTCTTTGGTGATTTGATCTTCTAGGCTGATGTGCCATTGGTTGTCGATACGTTTGGCAGAAGTGCAACGAGTGCGAGCAAAAATAGATGCGCCATTTTGTTGAGCGCTAAGCGCATTGGTTACCACTAAACGAGCATCATCCACCCAGCAGTCTGAGTATTCAAAACCTTGTTTGATATCGTCTTTTAGCGGGCTGTCTGAACCGTACTTAACGCCTTTTGAACCTAAAAGTGTGTCGCGTTTACCTAGATTGTCGTAAAGGAACAAGCCAATACGAATTAGCCAAGCTGGACGTAGGTGCGGTCTGTGAGGCATTTGAAAGCGCATCGGCGTGACAAGATGAGGAGCGACTTTTAGTAATACTTCACGTTCTGTTAGGGCTTCTTTGACAAGGCGAAATTCGTAATGTTCTAAATAGCGCAAACCGCCGTGGATTAATTTACTACTCGATGATGAGGTCGCATGAGCCAAATCTCCCATTTCGCAAAGACCAACATTTAGGCCTCGTCCTGCTGCATCAGCGGCTATTCCGGTGCCGTTAATGCCGCCGCCAACAACAAATAGGTCAAAATGGGAGTGATTCATACTAAGCCTCACGATTAAAAATGCGAATGTTTATGTTCGAAAATGAACATTTGTGTTCGATAGTAAACCTCTAAAACGATTATGACAACAATGCTTTGTGAAGTTTTGGTGAATATTTGATCATTTTAGAGTTTTAAGAAGGGGAGGAGGCTGGAGTCAACTAAGGAGATTACAGTAATAATGCCGCGCCCAAGGGTTACTTGGGCGTGCAGATTTCTAATCGAACTTTGTGTTCTTGCATTAGCTTGATGATGGCTTTTGGTGGTTGCTCATCAGTAAAGAGTCGATCCACTTGGGTAATATTGCCTAAGCGAACAACCGCATTACGACCGAATTTTGCGCTGTCAGCCGCGAGGAAAACGGTACGCGAGTTATTGATGATACTTTGCGCTACTCGAACTTCTTGGTAATCGTAATCCAGTAGTGAGCCATCGTTAGGGTCAATACCGCTGATGCCGATAATGCCAAAGTCAACACGAAATTGGTTGATGAAGTCGATTGTCGCTTCACCCATAACACCGCCGTCTCGTGAGCGAACCGTGCCGCCGGCAATAATTACGGTAAAGTCTTCTTTTCCGCTTAAAATCGCAGCCACATTGAGGTTATTGGTGATAACTTGCAAGCCTTGGTGGTTGAGGAGTTCCCGTGCAACGGTTTCTGTTGTGGTACCAATGTTGATAAACAAAGAGGCGTGGTTGGGAATTTCGGCTGCGATGCGTTTGGCTATTTGTTCTTTTGCTGGCAGTTGCAAAATTTGTCGGGTCGCATAAGCCACGTTGGTTGTACTGGAATCGTAACTCGCGCCTCCGTGGTGTCTGCGTATTTGATCCGCCTTTGCCAACTCATTAATATCACGGCGAATGGTCTGCGGTGTGACGGCAAATTGGCTGGCCAGTTCATCGATTGTCACATAACCCTTTTCCTTCACTATGGCGACAATATTGTCTTGGCGAGAGAGTTGACCCATCTTGTTTTCTTCTCCTGATAAAAGACATTACTTGTTAAACGAGGCTTGCTAAACGAGTGCGCATTGGTTTTAAATAGGGAATATTCGTATTTGAATATTCATGTTCAAAAAACAAAAAACAATTAAGCCGCTTACTTTTTGAGTGGCTGTGATTTCAAAGAGAATTCACTATGACGCATTATATTCTGGCTATTGATCAAGGCACCACCAGTTCACGGGCTATTTTATTCGATGAAAAAGGCGCTCGTGTTGGCCAATCTCAGCAAGAGTTCCCGCAAATTTTCCCTGATGATGGCTGGGTTGAGCATGATCCTGAAGATATTTGGTCGTCTACTCTAGCTGTGTGTCGCTCTGTTCTCAAGGATACAGGGATCGATGCACAAGCGATAGCAACCATAGGTATCACCAATCAACGTGAAACGACCATTTTATGGGATACGGAAACAGGTAAGCCAGTTTATAACGCGATTGTTTGGCAGGATCGACGTACCAGTGGGTTTTGTCAGTCATTAAGTGATCAAGGTTTGGGTGAAAAAGTACAAGAAAAAACCGGTCTATTAATCGATCCGTATTTTTCTGCCACAAAAATTCGTTGGATTTTAGACAATGTCGATGGTGCACGCGAAAAAGCCCAAGCAGGTCGTTTGGCCTTCGGTACGGTCGATAGTTTTTTATTGTGGCGATTAACCAATGGAAAATCCCATAAAACCGATGCGACAAATGCGGCTCGTACGATGGCGTTCAATATTCATACGCAAGAATGGGATGATGAGCTGATTGAGTTGTTAGGAATCGGCGATGTATTGTTTCCTGAAGTGATGGATTGTAGTGCTGACTTTGGTGTTATTGATGCTTCGTGGCTGGGGGCTGAAATATCAGTGAGTGGTATCGCAGGTGACCAACAGGCTGCTTTAATTGGGCAAGCATGTTTTACGCCTGGGATGGTAAAAAGCACTTATGGCACGGGTTGTTTCATGATTCTGAATACCGGTGATAAAGCCATACGGTCTGAGCATAAGTTGCTTACGACAGTGGGTTATCGTCTAAACGGTAAAGTCACCTATGCGCTAGAAGGCAGTATTTTTGTGGCTGGAGCCGCCATTCAATGGCTACGAGATGGCTTGAAGTTATTTGCTGATGCAAAAGAAACACAAAGTCTGGCTAAACAAGCGTTAAATGATGATTCTGTTTATTTAGTGCCTGCGTTTACCGGATTAGGTGCGCCATATTGGGATCCTGATGCTCGTGGCGCCATGATTGGCTTAACGCGTGATACTAGTGTTGCGGATATTGTGAGTGCTGGTTTGCGTTCTGTGTGTTATCAGACAAAAGATTTAGTTGGTGCGATGGCGCAAGATGGTGCCACTTTCAGCTCTTTACGCGTCGATGGTGGAATGGTGATAAATGATGTCATGGTGCAGTTCTTAAGTGATTTGTTAGAAATCACGGTAGAGCGTTCTTGCGTGACGGAAACCACGGCATTAGGCGCTGCATTTCTGGCTGGTTTGCAAGTTGGTCTTTATCAGTCTCTGGATGATATTGAAGTCTTGTGGAAAGCAGATAAGTCTTTTGAGCCCTCAATGGCCAAAGGCACAGGCGATAAATTGTATCAAGGTTGGCAGAAAGCTGTGGATCGTGTCCGTACTCGAGACTAATTTTTACGATTTGATACATGCTTTGTCTTGTGCGGGAAGGCAAAAATAGCTAACTTTAACAAAGGATGTTTTTTCACAAAGGGTTTAGAGAATGTCGAAACAGTTTGCCGAAGTACAGCAAGATGATTTTATGAAGTTTGGTGGAGAGCGTCCAAGCTATTTAGAAATTGAAGATGCTTTGATGTCGCTAGGTGGACATGGTGTTGGTGGTAATAACTTTAAAAATGAAATGGTGAAGTTAGCTGGTTGGACGGGCGGCGCACTGACGACCTATGCCCAGCGTGCTGCTGTTGCTCAGGCTGCGTTCAATCGTATCCGTGACGTGCTGCCAAAAGTCGAAACCGCTGATGAATTAAGGGCGGCGCTAAAAAGCTTGAAATAGATATTTGTTTTAAGCCTAGAGTTTATAAAGAAAAAGGGGAACGGACCCTGTAACAGATTCTGTGTAACTACCATTTAGTTAAGGTGCTTTTCGAGTCGCTCCTCGAACTCAATAATAAATCGACTCATCGCTTGGCGCCAGTTTTGAATGGGCATTGTCCATTTTTTACTGGCCTCTCTAATGGCAAGATAAACCATTTTCCTCGCAGAATCGTCGCTTGGGAAGACTTTACGTTTTTTAATGGCTCTACGGATGACACTGTTCAGTGATTCAATAGCGTTCGTTGTGTAGATCGCTTTGCGGATATCGTCAGGGTAACTAAACAGTGTATTAAGATTATGCCAGTGATTGCGCCACGATTTGGTGATTTGCGGGTATTGATCGTCCCAGACGCCTGCGAAACGATCTAACTCCAACAAGGCTTCTTCTTCCGTTGCAGAGCGGTAAACTTGCTTTAAGTCCGCCGTCACCGCTTTGTAGTCTTTCCATGATACATACTTCAATGAGTTGCGTACCATATGCACGATACACAGTTGAATGCTGGTTTGTGGGAAAACGGCATTGATGGCTTCTGGGAAGCCTTTTAGACCATCAACACAAGCGATGAGAATATCTTCTACACCACGCTGCTGAAGCTCAGTGAGGACGTTTAGCCAGAACTTAGCCCCTTCGTTCTCAGCAATCCACATGCCCATGAGTTCTTTATGACCGTCGGTGTTGATACCGAGTGCCAAGAAAATCGATTTATTGATAACACGCTTATCTTGGCGGATTTTCAACACAATACAATCAAGATACACAATGGGATAGATGGCATCCAAGGGGCGTGCTTGCCATTCAGTTACTTGCTCGATCACCGCGTTGGTAACACGTGATACCAGTGTCGGAGATATCTCAGCACCGTACCATTCATCGAAGGCATTGACGATGTCTCGGGTGCTCATACCTTGCGCGTAGAGCCATAGGATTTTATCGTCCATGGAAGTAAAGCGGGATTGGTGCTTTTTGACCAGCTTTGGTTCAAAAGAACCTTCGCGGTCACGAGGCGTATCCAGTTCAAACTCACCATCTTCCGTCTTAATACGCTTACTGTTCTTACCATTACGACTGTTGGTTGACGAGGATTTTTGATGTCTCTCGTAACCCAGATGCTCATCCATCTCTGCATTCAAGGCCGCCTCAACGGTAATCTTCTTCAGCATTTGGCTAAATTCGTTAAGATCCTCAGGCGTTTTAATGCCTTTGGCGGCTTCTTTTGCGAAGGCTTCCAGTTCTTTTTGGTTCATTTGCATCTACCTATCCTTAATTCTCTATAGAATATGTTGTGATAGGTAGTTACACAAAATTAGTTACAGTCTCGGGGAACGACATGATAGGTCTTCCCCTTTTTTATGATCGTTTTTTGCTCTAAGTTATTCTGCGTCAGCGATGGCTTTCATGTCATATTCTTCGTCAAGAATTCGGCCGATAACATTGTTGCCAGCAAGGTGATGCGCATATTGCATGTGTAAGCATCGTACTTGATCCCAATTGGCAATACCGCCGATTCCTAGCTTATCAAAAAGAGGCTTGAAGCCTTTCTCTTCAATAATGGCTTTGTGTTTTGCACTCATGACTTCCCAACGTCTTGCGATGTAATTGCGGTGCGAGGCATGATGTGCTTCGCGCAATGTTTCGTCGTCTTTGATGCGTTGTTCAAGTTCTTTTACAACACCGTGGCTTTCTATTTTTGCTAACGCTTTGTCGATGGCTTTGCTGGAAAGCCAATAAAGCGTAGGGAATGGCTGGTCGAATACCCAAGTTTCCATTTCCAACACTTGGGGAATACCGTTAGGCGAATAATGGGCAATGGCACTAATGCCGCTTGGAGGGCGTCCGAGCTGTGTTGTGATGATATCAATATCACGCTGAGAAAGTGTTGTTGTCATAATGTCTTATTGAATTGTGTCTTCTAAAAGAGAAGAATTAAATAGTAAACGCAGGGAAACTGGCGGCGAATTTTTGTATCCATTCGGCAGCGGCTTCATTGTAGTTGAGTCGTCGTCCTTCGGTTTTTGCTTGGCGTCGATAGTGTTCTATCTGTGAGAGTTGTTCGATCATGCGAACACAGTAACACTCTTCTTTGGTAGGAAACTCAATGGCGATATGGTAGCCGTCCGTTTCTTTAGTGCACCAAGCGATACGGCCAGACACGCAAAAATTGGGGTCTATCTCTTCCAATGTAATTCTTACCGAGCGTCCATTATCAAAAGGACGAAGGGTGACATATGTGATACCGACAAACCCAGCTCTATCTTCAGTAATTTGAGGAAAGGGCTGATCTTCTATTAGCGTAATGTCTAACGGAAGGTCTCTCGGATGTGCAACAAATTCCATCGCAACAAGCCAGCTACTATTTCAGATATTCATGTTATCGGCCAAGAAGGCAGAGTGTTTAAAAAAGAATGCGAATTGTACGCTTTTTGCTCTGTCTGTACAGATGAATTTTAGGATGTCTAAGAGCAAGTTCATAACTTCTACTTATATACAAAAATGCCCAGTGTGGCGCTTTGTATTTAGTATGGTTCAAATTACTGGATTCGCCTAGCTCAGCTGGTTTGCAGTTGGCAAATCCTGCCGAGTTCCTTTAGTGCCGCGTCGGTTTTATTATCCCAAGTTAGCGCATAATTTAGCCTGAAATGATGGCTAAATTGTGCTGTTAAACCGAACGCTAATCCCGGCAGCAAGCCGATGCCAATTTCTAAGGCTTGGGAATGAAGTGTCATGGCGTCTATTGTGTCTGGTAAGGTGACCCATAATAAAAAACCACCTTTAGGTGTAGAGGTTTGTGTACCTACAGGAAAGTGCTCTTGAATAAGCGCCTGACAGCGCGCTAGATTGTCTTGATAAGACTGTCGAGTTTTTCGTAAGTGACGGTCATAGGCGCCGTTTTCTAGAAAGTTGGCAATGGCGGTTTGCGTCAAAGTTGGAATTGCTAGGGACTGGACATAAGCATAATGCTCAATTTGCTTTTGAAATGGGCCGCCGACAGTCCAGCCGATGCGAAACCCAGGAGCAATGCTCTTAGAAAAAGAGCTGCAGTAGATGACGGTGTTATGTTTGTCGTCTGCTTTTAGAGATCGCTCGCGTTTGTCTTTATAACTCAACTCTCCATATACATCGTCTTCAATCAGGGTGAAACCATATTGAACGGATTGAGTGATGATGCGTTGTCTGGCTTGATGGTTGAGTGTGGCGCCAATTGGGTTTTGATTGTTGGGTGTTACTACGCAGGCTTTGATATTCCATTCTTTGGCCGCATTTTCTAATAAATCTAAGTCTATGCCCGTTTCCGCGGAGCAGGGGATTTCAACGGCTTTTAGGTTCAATACTTCAATGATTTGTAATACGCCATGATAAGCGGGGCTTTCTATGGCGATAGTATCTCCCGCTTTTGCGACAGCTTGTAACGAAAGCATCAAGGCGTTTTGGCAACCCAAAGTAATAGTAATGTCGTCGGGTTGCAGCTGACAGCCGCTGTCGAGCATGCGAATGGCTATCTGACGGCGTAAGCTGAGCGATCCAGGTGTGAATTCATAAGCCGCACATATTTCTGGTTCTAAGCGCATCAGGCGTCCGACAGAGCGCTGCAGCTGTCGTATCGGTAGAAATTGGCTTTTAGGGATAGCTGCGCCAAATTGCATGATATTGTCGTCTTGTGAGACGTGGAGTAAACGCCTTAGCAGAGCGTGAATTGTACCATCATTCTTAGTCGGCTCAATTTTTGCTGGCTCTGTTGGCTGGAGTTGAGTTTCTTGGACAAAATAGCCTTTTTGAGGACGGGCTTTTATGACCCCTCTGTCTTCTAGCAAACTATAAGCTTGTAGGACGGTGGCGACACTGACTTCCATTTGTTTGCTGGATTTACGAACCGATGGGATCTTTGCGCCTGGTAAGAAAATACCTTCATGAACTTGATGTTCAATTTGGTTGGCAATTTTTTCGTATAAGGGGCAATCCATAAAGTGCAATTCGAATTCAAAAAGGGAGTGAGTCAATCTACCAGATTGCAGGATTGAAAGAAATCTATGTGGACTTCTTGGGCATTAGACATGGCTTAAATTAAGTGAATTTTAAGGTTTTATGGTTCTGTTAATTGTAAGCAAACTGTTATTATTTTCCTATATGATTGGTCAGTTTCCGTAAGTTTAGATGCATTATTACCGAATAGGTAAACAAAAAATTTACAGTGGTCTTTAATTTAGAGGTCGATTATGTCGTTGTCCGTTATTCAAAGGATTCTATTTGGCTTTGGTATCTTACTGCTACTTTTGCTGATGATTGCCGCATCTGGATTTGTAGGCATCAACAAAATAGAAGATAGATTAAACGTTGTTACAGGGAAAGTGGCCAATATCTCATCGACCAGTAATACGCTAAAGGAAGATATTAGTTTAGCTAACGCTGCTGTTTTACAGTATTTATTGAGTAAAAATCCTGATTCGTTGGAAGAATTATCTGCACGATTTTTAGAACATAAACAAGAGTTTAGCGAGGTTTCTAAACAGTTGTCTGCTCAACTTCAGGATCTTCCTGTGATGACCCAAGCGCTTGAAAGCATTAATGCTGAAGTAGAACGCTTTTATGGTTACACCGATGTGGCCTTTTCTAATCATAAAACCATGTTGCAATTGCAAGCCGTGGTGCCTGATGAGAAGCTTGATTTAAAAGATGCGATTACTTTTGCTGCCGAAGATTTGGGAATGTTGGTAACAGATGGTGATACGTCTGAAATCCAATTTGCTGCTTCGTATATGCATAGCCAAGTAGAAAGTCTTCAAGTGACGATTAATGATTATTTTGATGTGCGCAGTTTGAATAAAATGCAGGAATTGCGTAATGGCATGGCCTCTATTATTTCAAGTTTAAAAGACAAACAAGCCTATTTGAATGATGACAACATTAATGACTTAGTCAGTGAAATAGATGGCAGTGTGATGTCTGATGATGGCGTAGTGGCAAAATTCTATGAGAATGCTCGTTTGAAGCTAGAGTCTGAAGTACTAGCGAAACAGTTATCAGATAGTATGGAAGCGGTAAATTCATCTGTGCAGCAGTTGTTGTCTGAAGCGGCTTTGATAGGCGTTAATGCTAAAAAAGAAGCGGCAGATGCGGCATTATTATCAACGCTTATTATCGAGGTTGTGTTGGTTATATCCATAGTGATTGCTGTGTTGGTGGCATTATGGGTGAGTCGAAGCATTCGCCTTCCGCTAAAAGAAGTGATGGCTGTATTAGGTAAAATCTCGGATGGCGACTTCACACAGCGCAGTACAGTAAAAACCAAGGATGAGTTTGGAGATTTATCCACTTGGGTGAACGGACTGGTGGCGAAATTACAGAAGGTTATGTCTGAAATTGATCAGGCATCTAATGAAGTGGCGGAGTCTGCTGGTATCAATGTTCGTTTAGCAAGTGATTCTAAACGCCTGATGGGCGCGCAGAATGAACGAACCACCGAAGTTGCTTCTTCTATGTCGGAAATGGTGTCTACGGTTGATCAGGTGGCGAAAAGCTCAGAGGTGATTTTGCATCAGATCCAATCGGTTGATCAAAGAGCTCATCAAAATCGTGAGCAAATGGATGCCAACATTCACAAAATCGAACACCTTCTAGATCAAATAGAAGAATCGACAGCGGTGGTAAATGAACTTGATGAACATTCCAAGAGCATAGATCGAATTTTGGATGTTATTCAAGAAATTGCAGAGCAAACGAACTTGTTGGCTCTGAATGCAGCGATCGAAGCGGCTCGTGCTGGCGAGCAAGGTCGAGGCTTTGCTGTCGTGGCAGATGAGGTTCGTACTTTAGCAACACGTACTCACAGTTCAACTGAAGAGATCCAGCATGTTATTGCGCAATTACAGCAAGGCGTAACAAAAACCGTTGGCAGCATGGAGGAGAGCCGTAAAAGCGCTACTTCTAGTGTTGAGGAAGCTCGCACAGTCGGATTGTCACTGGTTGAATTGCAAAGCAGCATGGCTGAAATACGAGACCTAAGTATCCAAATTGCCACTGCCGCTGAAGAGCAATCTGCTGTTGCCCAAGAAATTAAGCAAAATGTATTAGAAATATCTGAGATGTCTGAACAAGCGGCACAGGGTTCTGATCAGAGTGAGAAAGACAGCGCAGGATTGTCTAAGCTAGCCTCCCATCAGAAGCATCTACTTAGCCAATTTAAGATTGTTTGATGGTTTTTTTAAGATAGGTTGCGTTAATATAAAGGTAACCTAATTCTTTGGAGATAAAGTTTATGTCGATTCTTATGGGTGATATGTTGCCTCATGGCTCATTTCAAGTAATGGGTGAAGACGGGCCTGAGACAATTGATGTCACAGAATTTTTTTCCGGCAAAACTGTATTGATGTTTGCGGTTCCTGGTGCTTTTACACCAACGTGCAGTGCAAGCCATTTACCTGGATTTGTTGTGCACTTTGATGCTTTGAAAGAAAAAGAAATTGACGAGATAGTTTGTCTGTCTGTAAATGATGTTTTTGTAATGAATGCATGGGGCAAGGCAAATAATGCTGAAAACCTAATCATGGCTTCTGATGGTTTAGCAGAGTTTACTTGCTCAATGGGATTAGAGTTGGATATCTCCGCAGCCAAGATGGGCATTCGTAGTCGTCGATATGCCATGTTAGTGACAAACGGTATTGTGCAGCAGTTATGGTTGGATGAGCCGGGTGAATACAAAGTGAGCTCAGCGGAATACGTTTTGAGTCAACTTTAAACGCCAATACATACGTTTTAAAAAGTCGCTTTAGCGGCTTTTTTTATGTCTTTTTAGCGACCTTTTATCGAATAAAGCGGGTGGTATAAGATCTACATTGTACCTAAATTAAAAAGTCGCTATCTCAAAATGCAATACTCTTTCGGCCAAATTGAAATAGCCAAATTGTCCGTACATAAAGAATACTTTCCTTAGATTATGATCGAATGACTGTAAAAAGAGGCAAGACTTAGTGTCGACACCTAGTCTTCTTTCAACGGCGTTTGTTACCTTAAACAAGAATAGAGAGTAGTAACATGATTATAGATTGCCACGGACATTATACGACTACGCCAGCAGGCGTGGGTGAATACCGCGATAAACAAAAAGCACAGGTTGCTAAAGATCCGGCTTTTGTTGGTGAAAAAGGTAAAGTTATTGTTTCCGATGACGAAATTCGCGACAGTATCATCAATAATCAGCTGCGCTTACAGCAAGAACGTGGCACTGACTTAACTATCTTCTCTCCTCGTGCCAGCTGGATGGGACACCATATTGGTAATGAGTACACCAGCCAATATTGGACAGAACATCAAAACGATTTGATTCGCCGTGTTTGTGATCTTTTTCCTGAGAACTTTGCTCCTGTTGCACAATTGCCGCAATCGCCAGGTGTTGACCCAGGTAAATCGGTTGCTGAGATCGTTCGTACTGTCGAAGAAATGGGCTTTATTGGTATAAATTTGAACCCAGATCCAAGTGGCGGTTACTGGCAAGATAAGTCTTTGGCGGACCGCTCTTTCTATCCTATCTATGAAAAAATGTGTGAATACGATATTCCTGCGATGATCCATGTGAGCGCGGCCTGTAACGACTGTTTTCACACCACAGGCTCACACTATTTAGGTGCGGATACCACTGGCTTCCAGCAATTAATGATGTCAGACGTATTTAAAGATTTCCCTGAATTAAAAATTATCATTCCTCATGGTGGTGGCGCAGTGCCTTATCATTGGGGACGTTTCCGCGGTATGGCATTAGATCAAGGTTTTGATCTTGCCGAGCGCGTTTTGAACAACATCTATTTTGATACCTGTGTTTACCATCAGCGCGGTATTGATCTTCTATTAGACATTATTCCAACGAAGAACATCTTGTTTGCGTCTGAAATGATTGGTGCAGTACGTGGCGTTGACCCAGAAACTGGTCATTATTTTGACGATACGAAACGCTATATCGATAACAACACGGTGTTATCCGCTGAGCAAAAACAAGCTATCTTTGAAGGTAATGCTCGTCGCGTATTTAGTCGTTTGAAAGCGTAAGGCTTTCGATTACAAGGGAAGAAAAGAATCATGCGAAATAATGTAGTAGTACAAAATATTGAACGTGCCGACCAAGCGGTAATCGATGGTTTGGCGGAGTGTGGCGTAGCGACGATTCATGAGTCTCAAGGTCGTGTTGGCTTGCTTGCTCATTACATGCGCCCCATTCAAATGGACAAAACCATTGCCGGATCCGCGATCACTATTTCAGGCGCCGCTGGCGATAACTGGATGATGCACGTGGCGATTGAGCAGTGCAAAGCTGGCGATGTCATGGTGTTTGCGCCAACGTCTCCTTCTAATCATGGTTTTTTTGGTGATTTGTTAGCGACATCGGCACAATCTCGTGGCGTGGTTGGTTTGATTATCGAAGGTGGTGTTCGTGATACTCGCGATCTTCGTCAGATGAACTTCCCTGTTTGGTCAAAAGCGGTCTTTGCCGAAGGTACGATTAAAGAAACCGTTGGTTCCGTTAACGTGCCTATGGTTTGCGCGGATGCTTTAGTTAATCCAGGTGATGTGATTGTGGCCGACGATGACGGCGTGGTGGTTGTACGTCGTGAGAATGCGGATGAAGTATTGGAATTGTCCCGTAAGCGCATGGCAAATGAAGAGTCAAAACGCGTGCGAATGGCGAATGGCGAATTAGGCTTAGACATTTATGAAATGCGCCCACGTCTAAAAGAGAAAGGTTTGAAGTATGTCTGAACATTCAGGCGTTATAAAAAGTGCGCCTTGTATGTGGATGCGTGGCGGCACGTCAAAAGGTGCTTACTTCTTAGCCGCAGATTTACCGACTGATATTGATGCTCGCGCGCAGTTTTTATTGCGCGTGATGGGATCGCCAGATGAACGTCAGATCGACGGCATTGGCGGTGCAGATCCATTAGCATCAAAAGTTGCTGTGGTGAAAAAATCCGAACGCGACGATGCCGATGTGGACTATTTGTTTTTGCAGGTATTTGTTGATCAAGCGATTGTGACCGATGCGCAAAACTGCGGCAATATCTTAGCGGGTATTGCACCGTTTGCCATTGAACGAGGCTTGGTTGAGGCGAAAGAAGGCGAAACCTCTGTACGTATTTTTATGGAGAATACCGGTCAAATCGCGGTGGCGCGTGTCGAGATAAAAGACGGCGAAGTGCAATACGAAGGCGATGCTCGCATTGATGGTGTGCCTGGTTTTTCGGCTGCAGTGCCGATTGTGTTTCAAGATACCGCAGGATCAAGCTGTGGTGCCTTGTTACCAACGGGTAATGTAGTTGATGTGATTGATGGCATAGAAGTAACCTGCATCGACAATGGCATGCCAGTGGTGATTATGCGCGCTGCGGATATGGGCATTACGGGAACTGAGTCTCGTGAAGAGCTTGAAGCCAATGACGAGCTGCGTGCCAAGCTAGAATCTATTCGCTTGCAAGTTGGCCCTATGATGAATTTAGGTGACGTGAAAGAAAAATCCGTTCCTAAAGTGACCATGGTGAGCGCCGCGACGAACGGCGGCGCTATTTCTACTCGTACTTTCATTCCTCATCGTTGTCATGCCTCGATTGGTGTCTTGGGTGCGGTGAGTGTGGCGACAGCGGCAGTCTTGAAAGGCTCGCCTGCGAATGAAGTGGCAAAGTTTGAATCTGGGGTTCGTATGACCTTGGATGTTGAACATCCGATTGGCGCGATGACAGTGATTTTAGATCAGCAAGAAAATGGCGATCTAGGCTCAGCGGCGATTTTACGTACCGCGAGAAAATTGTTTGAGGGGCAAGTGTTTGCTCATAGCAACGGTCTTTAATACGCTGATTTTGTTAGCATAACGAATTTTTTAAAGGTATTTGAACATGATGGACAAAGATTATATTCCATTTCATCCTGCTCCAAGCAAACCCGCTTTCAAAGCACCAGCGGGTGCGGTGGATGCGCATTGCCACGTTTTTGGACCAGCGGATAAATTTCCCTACCATCCAAAACGCAAATACACGCCTTGCGATGCGTCAAAAGAGCAGTTGTTTGCCTTGCGTGATCATTTAGGTTTTTCTCGTAATGTGATTGTTCAAGCGTCTTGCCACAGTACCGACAACTCGGCTTTGATCGACGCGTTAGAAGCGGCGGGTGATCTGGCCCGT
The DNA here is from genome assembly GCF_965225885.1 of Marinomonas sp. Lineage (NCBI taxonomy): Bacteria > Pseudomonadati > Pseudomonadota > Gammaproteobacteria > Oceanospirillales > Oceanospirillaceae > Marinomonas > Marinomonas sp. The sequence continues at coordinate 4,570,468 of NZ_OZ245329.1, read as the reverse complement.
GGTGTTGCGTTTGTTGATGACTCTATCACTCACGAAGAAATCGAAAAAATGCATGCTGTGGGCATTCGTGGTGTGCGCTTTAACTTTGTGAAACGTCTTGTGGACAGCACACCAAGAGAAGTGTTTTTCTCGATTGCTGACAAGATCCGTCCTTTCGGTTGGCACATTGTTGTGTACTTTGAAGCGGCAGATCTAGAAGACTTGATTCCTTTTTTGAAAGAATTGAATACCACGATTGTTGTTGATCATATGGGAACACCAAATGTTGCCAATGGTGTGGATCATCCAGACTTCCAACGTTTTGTTAACTTCATGGCCGATAACGACAATGTGTGGTGCAAGGTGAGCTGCCCAGAACGTTTGACTCAACATGCGCCTGATTATTCTGATGTTTATCCTTTTGCCCGCACGTTAGTTGAGAAGTTCTCAGATCGTGTATTGTGGGGAACAGATTGGCCACATCCGAACATGAAAGTGGAAGCGCCAAATGATGGTCATCTTGTGGATGTGATTCCTCATATCGCCCCAACACCAGAGCTACAACACGCTTTGTTGGTGGATAATCCGATGCGTCTTTACTGGTCATAACGTTTTAATCGAAAGACCAATAAATAAAATAAAAGGTGTTTACCATGACTGCAAACGATCCGACTCAACCCGTTCCGGGGACTTACTTGTTTGATGGCAAGATGGCAAAGAAAGGCTATGGATTGAACAAAATGTGTTTCTCTTTCAACGAGCAATCGGCTCGTGATGAGTTCAATAAAGATCCAGATGCTTATTGTGCGAAGTTTGGTTTAACCGATATGCAGATAAAAGCCATTCATGAGCGAGATATCATTGGTTTATTGCAACAAGGCGGCAGCATATATTATGTCGCGAAGTTCGCAGGCCTGCTTAAACTTAACATGCAAGACATCGGCGCCATTCAAACGGGCATGAGTCTTGACGAATTCAAAGCTATGTTGGTTAGACGTGGCGCAGGAGAAGAATAATGGCGAATATTATTGGTGCAGTAACAACGTCGCATATTCCAGCAATTGCCAACGCAATGGCAAATAAAGCAGAAGAAACACCTTATTGGAAACCTTTTTTTGATGGTTATCCGCCAGTGCGTAAATGGTTAAATGAAAAGAAACCCGACGTGATTGTGTTGTTCTATAACGATCATGGTTTAGAGTTTTTTATCGACAAAAAACCGACATTTGCCATTGGTGTCGCGGATGAATACCACAATTCAGACGAAGGTTGGGGGATTGCGACCATTCCACCTATTACTGGGGAATCTGAACTGTCTTGGCATATTGCGAACAGTTTAGTGGAAGATGGTTTTGATATGACCATCTGTCAAGAAATGAAAGTCGACCACGGTCTGACTGTGCCACTGAGCTTGATGTGGCCAGGTAATGATTACGGCCATGTAAAAGTTATTCCGGTTTGCATTAACTGTGAACAACATCCAATGCCGCAGCCAAAACGTTGTTATGCATTAGGCCAAGCGATCGGTAAAGCAATTGAATCTTTTGACTCAGACATGACAGTGGCGATTTTTGGTACAGGCGGTTTATCTCATCAATTAGATGGCGAGGCAGCTGGTACACTTAACCGCAAGTTTGATCTTGAGTGCATGGATAAGTTGGTAACGGATCCTGAAGATTTAACGAAATATTCCAACTTGGACTTGGTTAAAATCGGTGGCGCACAAACCGTTGAGCTAAACATGTGGATCGCCATGCGTGGCGTTTTGCGCGGTAAAGTGACCGAACTGCATCGTAATTACCATGCGCCTATTTCCAACACGGGTGCTGGCCTTTTATTGCTTGAGCATGAAATGCCGAAATAATTTTTTAGGTTTTAAGCCATTAAAACGAAAAATCCGCTGCCTTTACAGGACAGCGGATTTTTTTGTCTATGTTACTTGATGAATCAACTTTGGTTATTTGCTTTTCAATGTAAATCGATCCGCCAGTGTTTTAAGGTGCTTGCTTTCATCACTCAGCGTTTTAGACGCTTCTTTTGTGAATTGTGCGCTGTCATTGATTTCTGTAGATGCGGTATGAATGGCTGCGATGCTGTCACTTAATGATCGTGCTGCGGTATTCTGATGTTCTGAAGCAGTCGCAATTTCGGCATTCATGCTGGCAATATTGTTCGTTGCTTTTAGAATACGCTGAATAGATTGACCTGTCTCTAAAGTATGCTCAAGCTCAATTTGCATCTGCTGTTGGCTACTTTCCATGACATTTTTCGCTTTATGCGCATTACCTTGTAAAGTATTGATTGTGTCATTGATTTGACCGATAGATGTTTGAGTTTTCTGCGCCAGTTGACGAACTTCATCGGCAACCACGGCAAAACCTCGTCCTGATTCGCCTGCTCGTGCCGCTTCTATAGCCGCGTTCAGAGCAAGTAAGTTAGTTTGTTCTGCGATGGTTCCAATGACTTCGGAAACCGTACTGATGGCTTGACTGTCGTTGCCCAACTGATTAATCACTTCCACAGCTTCAGAGATGGATACCGCTAAATGCTTAGTTTGCTCAATCGCACTGCTTACCGATTTGTTTGTATTGTCCGCTTCTGTTCTGGCATCGCTCGCACTGTTAGAGGCTTGGTTGATATTTTCTACAACCACTTCTAAGCCAGCTTGCATTTGTTCAGTTGCTGATGCGATAAGGGAGATTTCATGTCGCTGAATATCCAAATTGCTAGCCGTTTCAGATAAACGCGTATTAAAAGAGATTGTGGTGCGGTCAAGCGCTTTAACGCTGTCGATGATTTCCTCAACCAGATTAGTCAAGCCGGCTTCCATGCTGGAAAATGTTTGTGCAGCGCTGCCCATCTCGTCTTGATTAAATTGAGTCAAATCGAGGCGGGTGCTGAGATCACCTTTGGCGACTTTTTCCATCTGCCTACTTAACAAGGCCAATGGCACGGTGACTTTTCGAGTGATGATTAGGGCGGAAATGATCAAGAAAACCAATAAAATGATGCCCAAAGCAGACGTCATATAAATAAGGCTTTGAATGTTTTCTGACTCGGTTTTTTCAATCTCTATGGCGTTTTGTTTTATGTGATTCTGGAATTTCGTTAGAGAGTCAATGATTTCATTAAATGGAGCAAGCATCGGGCCAAGCATGGTGGCACGTGCTTTTGCAATATCGCCCTGGTCTATTAAGGCGATATAGTTTTCTTGCATACGGCGATAGTTTTGAATATTGGCATTGTACTCTTTAACAAAGCTCTGCATGACTTCTGTGTCGCTGAGGGACGTCATGATCTTCTGTGTTTCAGCGACGTGTTTGTCATTAAAAGCAATGGTTTGAATGATTTTCTGATGTTCTTTCAGGTCTTCTGTTAAACCGTAATCTAACGCAAAACGACGATATGAGACGGTATAAAAGCGTAGATCGGAAACCGCTGACATTAGGCTCATATTGCGATTAACAACGGTTTCAAATTGATTTCTGACATCGCCTATCGCCATCATCAAATATAATCCGCAACCTAGAATGCCAATCAAGGCGATACTAAATGTACCTTTAATGGCTTGGCTTATTGAAACTGCTTTTAGCATTTCTTACCTCTTCTCAAGACAATTTTGTATCTTTGGTTTAAAACAAAAAACGTGGTTACGGTTTTTTATTTTCTAATAAATTTTTTGAATATCAAATGCTAGAAATATTAAATAAGCGCTGATTTCTGCGCGTTTTTTCTAGCGCTAATACGCAAATAATCTGGGAGCAAATATAGCAGAAAAGTTATTCTCTTTTACAATTATTTACATAAGGGAGAGCGTAGAAATTTGATGGGCTCGTAACGCGAGATCTTTCTAAGAATAGGTAGAAAAAGTTCGATCACTTAAGTGATCGAACGTGTAGAGCCGATTTCGCAGGGTTCTTGTTTTACTCGATATTGAGAAGTGTATTAACCGTATTAGAAACGTGTATCGCGCCTTTCAGAATTTCATCTATGATGCCAGACGCTTCATCTATCAATTGCGCGTTTTCTTTGGAGCGTTCGCTTACTTTGCTCATGCTGGTTTTTGCTTGGCGAGTTAAGTTGCTGTTTTGTGCCACCATGTCTTCAATTTCAATGGTAGATTTACTGGTTCGAGACGCTAGCGTTCGCACTTCGTCAGCAACAACTGCAAAACCACGACCATGTTCGCCTGCACGGGCGGCTTCAATGGCGGCGTTGAGCGCCAATAAGTTCGTTTGATCAGCAATCGAACCAATGGTAGTCACAATTTTTGCAATACTTTCTGACTGGTGATTAAGTTGTTCTATAAGGTCTGTCGAGACTTCAACATCAGCAACAATTTGGTCAGAAGTTTCGACAGTACGACGTAAAATCTTCGCGCCATTTTCCGATACTTGGGCGGTTTCTACTGACGTTGAGTGAGCGACTTCGGCCGCGCGTTGAATGGCTAACTGCATATTAACGCGCTCTGTGATGTCTGAGGCGACTTTGAGTACTTTAACGACTTTACCAAATTGGTCGAAAATAGGATTGTAGCTAGCTTCTAACCAAACAGTTTGACCTTGCTTGCCAACACGTTCAAATTGGCCTGTTTTAAAGTCACCACGAGCCAGTTCGGCCCAAAATTTTGGATTGTCTTGATAAAATTGTTCCGTGCAAAATTTACGGTGTAGTTGGCCAACAATTTCTTTTTTGGACTGATAACCTAACGCCATTAAAAAATTGTCATTTGCGTTGATAACTGTGCCATCTGGTGTAAATTCTATGGTCGCCGATGAACGATCAATGGCGTTGTAAACCGCTACCTGACTGTCTGCTATGAGTTTAGCGTGGGTGACATCGGAAGCAATTTTTATCACTTTCACAACAGTGCCATCTATTTCAACAGGGAAGTAAGTTGCTTCAAGCCAAACATGCGAGCCGTTTTTGTGTTTACGCAAAAACGTGCCTTCTTTGCTTTTGCCAGCGGCTAGGTCTGACCAAAAATTTTTGTAATCTGGGCTAGATGTAATTTGGCTCGGACAAAGCAATGAATGTTTTTGTCCTTGTATTTCTTGAAGAGAATAACCAACCGCATTAAGAAACAATGAGTTTGCTTCCAGTACTGTGCCATCTGGTAAGAAACTAATGGTAGCGCAGAATTTATTCATTGCGTCTATTGCCGAGCTGTCGACAGATTTAATTGGTTTTGTTTCGGTCTGTTTCTTAATGAAAAACATTTACTTCTTCTCCCTAGAATTGTTCAGTTTATTACCAGACTATAAATGGTGTTCATTTGTAATGATGTGGTAAAATTGTCCTGAAATGTAACGGTTAGTTACCTTTATAATTAAAGAGAGGTAATTACTTTTCTGTATGTAGTAACTTGCTCACTGTATTTGAAACGTGTTTCGCTCCTTTTAATATTTCATCTATGATGCCTGATGCTTCATTAATTAATTGAGCGTTCTCATTTGAACACTCACTTACTTTACTCATACTGGTTTTTGCTTGCAGAGTTAAATTACTATTTTGTTTAACCATGTCTTCAATTTCGACGGTTGACTTGCTTGTTCTGGCGGCGAGCGTACGAACTTCATCGGCGACAACAGCAAAACCTCGGCCATTTTCTCCAGCACGAGCGGCTTCTATTGCTGCATTTAGTGCTAACAAATTGGTTTGATCGGCAATTGACCCAATGGAAAAAACGATTTTTGCTATGCTTTCCGATTGATGATTTAGCTGTTCAATAAGGTCGGTTGACACTTCAATATCGGAGACGATTTTGTTAGAAGTATCAACGGTACGGCGTAATATTTCAGCACCATTTTCAGAAACTTTTGCTGTCTCTATGGAAGTTGAATGTGCGATTTCAGCGGCATTTTGGATCGCCAGTTGTGTGTTTACTCGTTCGGTAATATCTGACGCCACTTTAAGTATCTTAGCGACCTTGCCGAATTGATCGAAAATTGGGTTGTAGCTGGCTTCTAGCCAAACAGTTTTGCCTTGTTTGTTGATGCGTTTAAACTGCCCTGTTTTAAAGTCACCATGAGCTAACTCTGCCCAGAAATTAGGATTTTCTTGATAAAATTCAGGTGTGCAAAATTGACTATGGTGTTGGCCAATAATGTCTTTCTGAGTGCGGTATCCCATCGTAGTAATAAAGTTATCATTAGCGGTGATAATGGTGCCGTCGGGCTTGAATTCTATGGTCGCAGAAGATCGATCTATCGCGTTGTATACTGCATTTTGGCTATCTGCCATTATTTTGTTGCGGGTAACATTGGAAGCAATTTTAATGACTTTGGTTATCTTGCCCTCTATCTCTACTGGAAAGTAGGTGGCTTCAAGCCAAATATCTGAGCCATTTTTATCTATGCGTAAGAATGTACCTTGTTTACTTTTTCCTGCCGCCAAATCTGCCCAAAAATGTTTGTATTCTTGGCTCGATGTTATTTGTGCTGGACAGAATAGAGCGTGTTTTTGACCTTGTATTTCTTCCAGTGAATAGCCTACAGTGTTTAGAAATAGTGAGTTGGCCTCTATTACTGTGCCATCTGGTGAAAAGCTAATAGTGGCGCAAAATTTTTCCATGGCTTTAATAAACGCAGCGCCTTCATTTTTATTATCGATTTCTTCGATGGCTTTTTTAGGCTTGGTAAAAAACATGACAGTTCCTCGCTTGGGGTGTTTCGTCAGTAAGACAGCTGTATTCCCCTGAATTCGTGTAGGTATATTCCTACAAAACTGGTCGAATTTTATACTGTAATGCTTAGGTTTAATGTTTGATTTGTGTCATATACGTGTGATGTTTGTTAACGGTTCACTTATTTTGAGTAACACTTTGTGAGTGGCTGTTGTCTTTTAGGGAAGAAAAAATGATGAGCTGCAAGTGGAGCCTTTAGACAAGGCTCTGCTTTAAGCTAAAGGTAATGGAAAGATCGCATTGTTGGCATTATATGAAAGCCTTGAACATGAATTAGGTATCGAGAGCGACATAAGAGACAATTCTTGATTGGCACTCCGATTAAGTAATACAGCAACGCTATGCCCAGTAATAGTGTTGATCTATAACCGAGGTGAAATTATGGTTCGTATTATTGTCACGCCTCGAGAAGCGCTAATTGAGATTGTATGAATTTAAGATTTATTAATTTCTACAAATAAAAATCCCTCTTTGCATTTCTGTTTTTCGCTAGATGGCAGGCAAAGAGGGGTTTATATTTTGAACATGACTTTTAAAGAGTTTTAAAAAGCGTTTAAAACTCTTCTGTATCGATTTCGGCTTGTTGGGCTGCGGTATATCGCGTGCCGTGGACGTTATTTTGATTAATCATCTCGTCTAGCAGGCTGACTTGTTTGGCATCCAGCTTTAATTGCGCCGATTCAAAATTGTCTCTCATATGATTAACCGAACGAGTGCCGGGAATAGGCACGATGTTTTCATCTTTTGCGGTGAGCCAAGCCAAAGCCAGTTGCGATGGCGTGCAGCCAATGTCTTTCGCAAGAGCAAAGTAATCGTTCAGCAAAGCAAGGTTGTTAGGGTAATGCTCGGCGTTAAAGCGTGGCATGTTGTTACGAATGTCTTTGGCTTCTAAATCGGCAACGTCTTTTAATGTGCCCGTTAAGAATCCGCGTGCTAATGGGCTGAAAGCGACAAAACTAATCCCCAGTTTCTTACAGGCTTCTAGCACGGCAATTTCTGGATTGCGTGTCCATAATGAATATTCGGACTGAATTGCGGTAATCGGGAACTCGTTGTGAGCACGAGTTAGCGTTTCAGCAGACACTTCGGATAAACCTATCGCACCGATTTTTCCTTCTTTTACCAGATCGCCGAGAGCTCCAGCACTTTCTTCGATGGGTACATTAAAGTCCAAACGATGCAAATAATACAAATCGATATGGTCTGTTTGTAGGCGTTTTAAACTGTCTTCGCACTGCTTGCGAATGTTTTCTGGTCGGGCGTTAATCTCTTTTTTGCCATCTACCATGGCCATGCCGCATTTGCTGGCAAGGAAAAATTCATCGCGGCGATCTTTTAGTGCTTTGCCAACCAATAGTTCATTGTTGCCGCCGCCATATAAGGTTGCGGTATCAAAATGGCGATAACCCATTTCAAAGGCTTGATGAAGTGCCTTGATGGCTTGCTCTTCAGCAACAGGCGAACCATAAGCATGGGATAAATTCATGCAGCCTAGGCCGATTTTAGGGTTGGCTAAGTGAGAGTGTTTTGACATAACAATATCCTTAATAAAAACAGGGAGCCGAAGCTCCCCGTTTGAGTGTTGTTGAGTCACTTTAGAGTCTTGTCACTTTAGACTATTGCGACTTAGGCTTCTAGGCATTCTTCTAAGCGATGCAAGGTTTCCATCGCTTCAATGGCTTGAGTCACACAAGAGTTGGGCGCACGGCCTTCTTGGATCGCTGCAATGAATTCGCGGTCTTGAAGCTCGATACCGTTGTTTGACACTGCTACACCAGATAGGTCAATTTTGTTTTCGCTGCCGTCAAATAGATCGTCGTAACGTGCGATATAAGTGCCGTTGTCACAAATATAACGGAAGAAAGTACCGAATGGACCGTCGTTATTGAAGGACAAAGACAGAGTACAGATTGCACCGTTAGGCACTTTCAAACCAATGCTCATGTCCATGGCAATGCCAAGTTCAGGATAGATCGGACCTTGAAGCGCTTGAACCTTGCTGGCTGTTTCGCCAGTTTGGTATTGGAACAAATCCACAGTATGGCAAGCATGGTGCCATAGTAGATGGTCTGTCCAAGAGCGCGCTTTGCCAAGGGCATTTTTGTTCGAGCGACGGAAGAAGTAAGTTTGCACATCCATTTGTTGGACGTTTAGTTCGCCGGCTTCGATTTTGTTACGAATCCACTGGTGTGAAGGGTTGAAACGACGAGTGTGTCCGGCCATGGCAACTAGGCCAGTTTTCTTTTGTACTTCAACTACTTTGCGAGCGTCTTCAATGTTGTCTGCCATTGGGATTTCAGACATAACATGTTTGCCAGCTTCAAGACATTGGATAGTTTGCGCAGCGTGCATTTGAGTCGGGGTAGCTAGGATTACCGCATCAACGTCATCACGAGCTAGGCTTTCTGCTAGATCGGTTGTGTAGTGAGGAACACCGTGTTCTTCAGCGAAGGCTTTAATCGCATCGATTTTAGTGCCAACGACAGAAACGACTTCTGCACCTTCGATCGCCGCAATGGCGTCCATGTGTTTCATGCCGAAAGCGCCAGATGCGCCAGCGATACAAATTCTCATTAGTCTGCTCCTATTCAAGATTTCATGTCGTTATTATTGAACGAAATTTAGGTTTATATTGATAACAAATCTAACATTCGACACCTAATGGGCATAATCCATAAACCGCATAAGCTATTCATTTTTTGCAATGATGTCTTTCAAAAGCGTCATCGAAAACGTTCTGAGATATCGCGTAACAAACTAAGAAAATGGGATTGTGTGACGGTTGGAAGCCAGCTTTTTCGGACACAAAGCCCAATTGGTCGACGAGTATGTTCCAATGGAAAATCAATCACATTGAGCAATTCAATATTAATTTCGCGCTCCACTTGATGTGCCGAGATTAGTGTCAATCGGTCGCTTTCAATTAATAGTTCACGAATCAGTATCTGTGAACTGGATTCAACCAATCGTGTTGGTAAGGCGATACCAGCGTCTTTGAAAATGTCTTCGAAGGCTTGTCGAGTAGGAGTGCCTTTAGCGGGAACAACCCAAGCAAACTCAGCGAGATCTTGTGCGCTGATGGTATTTTTGCTCATTAAAGGATGATCTTTACGGGCTACCACAGACAATGGCGGCGCCCATAATTCTTCCTGAATCACATCGTCAGCCGGAGTCGGATAACGCAATGCTCCCAATATTATATCGATGTCGCCTTGGCGTAGATGATGAAGTAAGTCGGCATACGGACCTTCGGTGACATTGATGTTCACATCAGGATGACGTTCATTAAACTGTAAAATTGATTTTGGCAGAATGGTCATACGCGCCAAAGGCATACTACCAACGGTGATGGTACTGACATCTTTAAACTGTAAGGCGTTGATCTCATAAATGCCTTGGCGTAATTCGCTGAAAGCCAATTTTGTTGCTTTTGCTAAGGTTTGTGCGGCTTTGGTTGCGCTGGTTCCAAGGCTGTTTTTTTCGAATAATACCACGCCGAGCAGGCGCTCTAAATCTCGCGCGGCTCGGTGTACGGAAGACTGCGACACCGCCAGATTTCGGCTCGCAATGCTGAAGTTTTGCGCTTCGCTCACGGCAATTAAAGCTCTTAATTGGGTGGTGCTAATTAAAGCGATGAGATTTTTAGGCGTGCGTTCTTTTTGAGTCGTGTCTTTAACGATTTCTTGTGTGGCCGTTTGAATATGATCGATGGCGCGGCTAACGCGTTTTTGCCACACCTCACCTGATGGCGTCGGATACATACCATCTGAATGACGTTCAAAAAGTGGCGCGCCCAATAAACCTTCTAGCTTGGCGATGGCTTGCGTGATAGCAGGTTGAGATAGAAAGATGTTTTCAGAGGCACGAGTGATGCTCTTCAGTTCTGCAACCGCGAGAAATACGCGCAAATGCCGTAAGTTGGGAATCGCTATCTCCATAAGACCTCCTAGATTTTTATAAACTATATCAAGAATGAATGACGAATAAAGGAAACTGAATGGTTTTATTGCTATTGCCGCTGTGTTTTTGTGTCTTGTCTATTTTTTGAAGTGATACTGAGCTTAGGGTATGTGATTTTCTTAAAGATTGTTGAAAAATGAATAAACTCATAGAATGACTTCTTCACGCAAAAGTCTAAAAAGAAAGGCGCTTTATAGCGTCTTTCTTTTGGTGAATAAAAAACCAGACAGATTACATAATTTGAGCTGAAACACGCAACCTTGAGGATACGCTGACATGGAAGCCGTAATAAACATCACAGCCCCTATTTTTTTATTGATTCTCATGGGTTTTCTGGCTGTTCGTTACGCTTTTATTCCACAGAATGCGGTGGCGGGTTTAAGTCGATTCGTGCTTTACCTTGCGCTGCCTGCGTTGATTTTTACAAAGCTTTCAAGCATGGAGTTAAACGAGGTTTTGCATTTTGACTACATCGCTGTTTATGCTGTGGGTGGTTTGATCTCTTTTACGGTCACTGTGCTCTTGAGCTGGCGATTACTGAAAAGCAATTTGGTCGACGCGGGAGTTAGGGGCGTTGGGGCAACCATGTCAAACAGTGCATTTATCGGTTTTCCTATCTTATTGCAGTTTTTTGATACGCCTTTGACTCAGGCTTTTTTGATGTCATTGATGGTCGAAAATATTATCCTAATGCCCATCTGTTTGATCTTTATTGAAACCATGCTCGGCAAGAGTGAGAGTAATGGCAAGAGCTTGTTTTTAGTAGTGTTAAAACGTATTACCACTAATCCATTGTTAATTACTTTAGTGACTGGTTTGATATTTACGGTGTTTGATTTGAGCTTGCCAAGCTTTGTGGGGCGAGGATTGGATTTATTAGCCGCGGCTGCAGCATCGGCAGCACTGATTGTGATTGGTGGCTCCTTAGTCGGAGTGTCGATCAGAGGGCAATGGCCGCCTATTTTACTTGCGGCATTTGGCAAATTAGTGCTGTTTCCTATTGTAGTGACATTATTGTTATTGCTTGTGCCTAACATGCCAAATGATTTGAAAATTGCCGTGGTAATTTTTGCAGCGGTTCCGATGTTTAGTTCTTATCCCATTATTTGTGGGGAATATGGGGCGCGGAGTTTTTGCGCCAGTACGTTATTAATTACCACCGTATTGTCATTTTTTACTTTGAGCGTGCTGTTGCGCTTTTTTGTTTAATAGTAAGGTGTGTTAAACAATCACGCTGACTTTTAGGAGAAATTATCATGGCAACCATTATGGTTTTGAATGGTCCGAATTTGAATTTGCTTGGCACTCGTGAACCCGCCACTTACGGCTATGAAACGTTGGCCGATGTAGAAATTATGTGTCACGAAGCGGCAATGTCACTTGGTCATGACGTGGAATGTCATCAATCTAACCATGAAGGTGTATTGATTGATCTGATCCACGAAGCGGGTCGTCGAATTAAAGCGGGTGAAGTGTTGGGCGTAGTTTTTAATCCGGGTGCTTATACTCACACATCTGTTGCCCTTCACGATGCAATAAAAGGCGCCGATGTGCCTGTTATCGAAGTGCACATATCCAATGTACACGCTCGCGAAGCCTTCCGTCATCACTCTTATATCTCGCCTGCAGCAGCGGGAATTGTTGTTGGCATGGGCGTGCAAGGATATGTATTGGGGATTCAAGGGTTAGTGCATAAACTGAAAGGTTAGTTGTTGAGTTGATAGCCGCTGGCTCAGAGTAATTATTCTGAGCCAGCGAAAACAATTAAAAGCCTTTATTGATTTGCAAAAGCAATTCGAGTTAGGTTTTCAGGCTGGCCGTTTTTCACCACGACATTGTCTTCAATGCGGATGCCACCATAAGGCATGAAGTGTTTAATGCGTGCCATATCGCAGCCGTGATTTGATACTTCAGCCTGCATTTTCTCTATCAACATTGGAATGAAGTACAAACCTGGTTCGATGGTAATCACCATGTTTTTTTCTAGCGTTCTGGTGAGGCGCAAAAACGGAGCATTGTCATCTGGTTTGCTTAACGTTCCTGCCTTATCTATTTGATGGCCACCTACGTCATGAACCTGTAAGCCCAGTAAGTGGCCCAAGCCATGGGGGAAGAAAACTTGCGGAATGCGTTTGGCTAACTGCTCCTCAACGCCCAAAGAGCAGATTTTATGCTTATTAAGCAACGCTGCAATGCCTGCTAGTGTGCCTTGATGTAAATCTTTATAGCTAACGCCAGTCATGGCGCTACGGCAAAGCTGTTGCTCCATTACATCAAGGTCATGGATCATGGCGTTAAAGTCATCATCGTGACGGGTAAAAGTACGAGTAATGTCACTGGCATAGCCATGCTCGTTGGCGCCCGCATCTATTAGTAGCGTACGAGAGTTTGCCACTTGCTCTATGGATTTATGCTCATAATGCAGCACAGCAGCGTGCTCGTTTAAACCAACAATGCCTGGATAAGGTTCTTGGAAAGCACTTTGTTGGCTGGCTTTTAAAAAGGCGAGATGAATTTCTAGCTCGCTTATGCCGGCTAAGAACGCTTCTTTCGCGGCTACATGACCAGCCGCTCCGCGCATGCTGGCTTGGCGTATGGCGTGAATCTCGAAGTCGGTTTTCACCGCTTTGGCAAAATCGATATAGGCTTTTAACCCTTCACAAGCAACAGCGAATGACATGGCTTGTGGACCAAGCCAAGCCGTTTGTTTGGGTAAATCGGCAAACCACTTATCTGTTTTTTTCGCTGTGACAATATTCCAATTCTGCTGCCAGTCGCCGCTAGGAACAGGGTTTGGAGCGTGCCAAAAATCGTCACGAACAGGCCAAACTAAGGTCGGTTTTTCGCCTGTTTTTAGCACAACATAGGTTTCTGCGCCTAGGGTAAAAGGGAGCCATTGTTGCGCGCCAGAATAGGCATGAAAAGGATGCGTGTGATCATCCTGAAAGTAATAACTTTTCTCCCCTGAGGCTAAAACAATGGCGTCTAGGCCGAAATGTGCCATGGCGTTTTCATACCGATGAATAAGAACGGCAAGGTGTTCTTGATAGAGTGTCGTCATAGAAGGACTCATATTTATCTGCAAGTGTTAGCAAGAATGCGGACTTGTATCCATTAAATCTGCATTGTGTATTCAGGGGGATAAACTATTAGGATACGCTAAATTTTAAGGGGGCTCGCACTATTTTTTGGCTGTTATTTTATTGAAGCCAAACATTAAGCCACGAAAAGTTAAGAATCCGCAAAATACAGAAATAAAGGCCAATATCAAATCATTTTCCACATTAAAGAAATGTTTAAAAATATAGAAAAATGCGATGGTTAGAATGATGCGAATCAAACTGTCGATAACAGGGTAAAGCTTTGTCACGTTTGTATTTCCTTATAAATAAGTGGCTTGAAAAAAGACTTTCCCATAAAAAATCAGCTAAGCCAATTATTTGATGGGTAAATACACTGACGTGACAAAGTCCTTTGAATTATGTGTTTGTAATGGCCCAACCTCAAAAACTTCCACGCCATAATGCCGACGGTGGGGTTTTAAGTTGTGTAATCTCATGAAACTGTACAGTACATGCCAAGCTAAAGATAAATTTTGATAGCAGCCGACATAGCGTAAATGTAAATAGTTGCCACGTAAGACAATACGTTCAGGACAAAGCTCACAAGGCGCAAGATTTTGTATGGGAATACCTAGTCGACCAGAAAAATAATGATTGGCGATGTCGGCTTTTTTGTATAACGCGAAACATGGGCCAGCTGGTGGGTTTTCTGGACCAAGCTCGGTAATTAAATCATGGAATCCTTGATCCATTTTTTGCGACATAGGTTGGTCGCTCACCATGAAAGGCCGAGTCACGGCATCCACATTGTCTAACTTGGTCTTGTTAAGCCATTCAAAGGTAGGCGCGTTGTATTCATGGCTGGATGCTTCGCTGTATTTGTTCAGATAAGCTAATAATTTTAGTAGTGCAAGTTCGGCGTCTTTGTCCGCCCGAATATTGTAATTTCTTTGTTTCCAGCGGCTAAGAAAAGGCAATTTCCCCGTAATTTGAATAGTGACTAAAGTGCGTTCTTTCTGTTTGGTGAGGTCTATATTGAAATGCACGTCGTTTGGATAAAATGCTGGCGCTTCTAATGATGTATGAAAGTAATGAGCGCCGGAGCGGGCAGGTTCTAAAGTAATATAGCCATCTTTAATAAGCTTACCCTGCCATAACAAGCAGGATGGGAAAACGGAATGAATGCCTGAGTTTAAGTATTCAAAGTCAACATAGGCTTTAGGTTCATAAATGAGCCAAGGTAGCCAGTCTTTCCAATTGGTAAGATCGCTTAAATCTTCTGCAATCACATCAATAGGTGCACCGATGACCGCACTTTGTTTGCTAAAAAAGCGACCTTTAAATAACAATAGATACGATAAAAGCAGTGCAGTGAAAAACGTGATCAGGAGTAACATGACAAGCATATTTTTGCCCCGCCCTTTGAATATTGATAATGCTCACAGATACGTGTTTATCTGCTAATTTCCAAAATTAGACAATCAGAATCTTGCTTTTCACAGCATAGTGTTTAATGTCACCTTTTAGCAAGAGCATGTTTTTTGAACAAAAATTAAATCTGGCGTTGAATATAGGCAGGAGATCATAAAGATGAAATCGACATTAGTGTGGGATTGGCCCGTGCGAATTAGCCATTGGCTGATGGTGCTTTTGTTTACGGGTTTGATTATCACAGGTAAATCAGACAGTGATTATGTTCAGTACCATTTTTATATGGGCTATGGGTTGTCAGCGGTGATTATTGCGCGTGTGCTTTATGATTTTTATGGGTCTTACTACGCACGTTTTAGTCAGTTTGTGAGAGGGCCAAAAGTCGCCTTTCGTTTTGCTATGTCAATGTTGTCTGGTCGCCCAAAAAAGTACTTGGGTCATAATCCAGTTGGTGCACTAATGGTGGTGGTTTTATTGCTCGCACTTTCGGTACAGTGGGGAACTGGGCTGTTTACTAGCGATGAAGTATTCTGGTACGGGCCATTTTATTCTCTTATTTCAGAGGATTTAGCGAGTCAACTGGCGTCGATTCATCATTTCTTGCCTAACGTCTTACTCGGTTTAGTCGCCATACATGTGCTTGCGGTGCTTTATCATGAGTTATGTCTTAAAGAGCGTCTTATTGACGCCATGGTTCTCGGCCGTAAAAAACACCATACGATGGCGCCGGTTGAAGTGGCTTCTGTTGAGGTGAAGACGCCCCGCTGGGGCGTGATCTTTTCTTTATTGATGGGGCTTTCTTGGTTGGCTGCATTGTGGATGATGCCTATTTAACTCTGCGGATTTAATTGTATAGACAGGCGGGTTATTTGTTATGATCGCCTACAATAGAAGATTTTATAAACACATGAATATATGGAACCCCTAGTGTCTGACACAACAACTCCTAATTTAGCGAATTTATTCGATGATTTATCGGATACACCTTTACCGATTTACGCCAAGCTTAAACAGGCGATATCGTTGAAAATTTCGTCAGGTGAATGGCAGACAAATCAGCGTATTCCTTCGGAATCTGAAGTCGTGAAAGCCTTGGGCGTTAGCCGCATGACGGTAAATCGTGCATTAAGAGAGTTGACGGCAGAAGGGTATCTTGTTCGTCATCAAGGACTGGGGACTTTTGTCGCGGAGAAAAAAGCCCATTCAGCCTTGTTTGAGGTTCATAACATTGCAGAAGAAGTGGCTGCTCGTGGTCATAAACATCACTCTGAATTATTAGTATTAGAGGCTGCGAAAGCCAGCATGGAAGAAGCCATGACCTTAGGCGTTCGCACCAATCATGGGATTTTTCGTTCTGTGGTTTTGCATTTTGAAAATGATTTACCGATTCAAATAGAAGAGCGTATTGTGAACGCCACCTTAGCGCCCGATTACGATAAACAAGATTTTGCCAAGCATACACCCTATGAATACCTAATGAGCGTAGCACCGATGACTGAAGGCGAGCATTTGGTGGAAGCTATTTTACCTAATACAGTTGAGTGCGAACGCTTACAAATTCAAGCGTCAGAACCTTGTCTACAAATAAAACGCCGTACTTGGGCGGGCGATGACATCGTCACCGCCGCGCGTTTATTGCATCCCGGTTCTCGCTTCCAACTTTTCGGGCATTTTGGCCGTTAATCTAACTCAGAAATGCTAATAAAAACGCCATTGCCTTTGGTTAATCTTACATTGGCGTTTTGCGAGAAAACTATTACGCTGTGTGCCTTTATCGCCACAGCTTCGTCCTCTACTTCCAGCAAGCTATCCTCACAAACATAGAAACCATTAAACAAGGTGTTGTTTGAAAACGAGAGAGAGCAGGGCGCAGTGCATGCCTGAACTGTGGCTTGCGTGTCGGTGTCTCTCACCATGATATTTAGGTCTTCAATCTTGCCGCTTTTCAGTTTTGCATAAGTTTTATCGCCACCTGAGAAGCGTGCTATGTCTAGTAGCTTGTTTAAAATATGACTGCTTTTGCTGCTATTCGTGTGTTCCAGAGCCATGCCTTCGCCAGACAGTAAGACCAAGGTGCGATGCAATCCGCTGAAGTCTGAAAATACGCCATTTTCAACCACAGACGCTTGGCTGATACGAAAACGCAGGCCGCTTTTATCTTCATAACGTTGAATTTCTAGGGTTTCGCCAAGGCCGTTTTTCCATGGCATTCGCAAGAATTGTGATTGCTCGATAATAATGAAATTAGGCATGGTACATAGCCTTTTTAATGACTTGAGTAAAGGCCAGACGGCTACTGTCTTCATGCTGGTGGCGGAAGTCTTTTATGGTGTGTTTGCCAGCGACAAAAACGTCTTTCACAAGGTTTTCATTGGTGGCAAATAGCCAGCGATTGAGTAGGTCTTTTGCTTTACTTGCGGCGATAAAAGGATGAGATTCGTCGAGCACCATAAAGTCTGCTCGGTTACCTTGTCTTAACCCTAATGACACATCGCAAGCTTGATTGCCGCCCAATAAAGCTTGCTGGTACAGGTTGTCGCCAACGCTGGTTTGGTCGGCACGATATAAACGATTACGTTGTTGATCGCGTAGGCGCTGCCCGTATTCCAATGTTCTTAACTCTTCCACAATCGACAAGCTCACATGGCTATCTGAACCAATCCCCCAACGGCCATTTTCTTTCTCGAATTCCACCGCAGGGAAAATGCCGTCGCCTAAATTCGCTTCGGTAGTAGGGCATAATCCCGCAACGGCTTGGCTCTTGGCAATCGCTTGGCGTTCTACATCGGTTAGGTGGGTGGCGTGAACCAAGCACCAGCGCTCATTTAGGCCGATTTCATTATGCAGCCATTCCACGGGGCGTTGCCCGCTGAAGGCTAAGCTGTCTTGCACTTCTTTTTGCTGCTCGGCGATATGAATGTGAACCGGACAATCTTTGGCAAGAGATTGTAATACCGTTTCTATTTGCGGTTTGGTCACTGCGCGTAGTGAGTGAAAGCAAATACCCAATTTATGGCGCGCATGATTCGCTAACGCTTTCTCGCAGGCTTGATGTAATGCCAAATACGAGTCTGTGCTGTTGATAAAACGCGCCTGTCCGGCGTTCGGTAATTGTCGGCCAAAGCCTGAGTGTGAATAAAGCACGGGTAATAGCGTCAACCCCAGTCCAGAGTCGTCCGCTGCAGCGATGATCTGATTCGACATCTCACCAAGCTGAGCATAATGCTTACCGCCAATATCGTGATGCAGATAGTGGAATTCCCCGACTTGAGTGTAACCGGCTTTTAGCATGTCGATATAAAGTTGTTTGGCAATAATACGAGCATCATCTGGCGTAAGTTTTTGCACGATCTTGTACATCAAATCTCGCCAACTCCAAAAACTATCGTTTGGATTTAAGCTGACTTCTGCGGCGCCCGCCATTACTCGCTGGAACGCGTGTGAGTGCACATTGGCAAGTGTTGGTAAGACGGGACCAGATAAAACATGGCACTCTGCCGTCGGAGCACTGTCTGCTGCAAAAGAGTAGAACTGGCCATCCTTTACCGAAAAAAGGACGTCTTTCGCCCAGCCAGAAGAGAGCAAAGCGCGTTGTGCAAAATAGTATTGAGCATGGTCGCAATGATTGGCGTGTTGGCTAGTCACAGGTCATTTCCTATAAATGTTGATCTTTCGAGTGTAATAGAAAACATAATGTATATACAAGTGTGATTTTTATGAGTTTATGATCTATCAATTTAACCATGTATTTAATGATTGTTTATTAAGGTTTTTTTACTTTTCGATTGATTATTGAACTATCCACACGGCTTTTTACTTGATCTATTTTCAAAAATGACTTGCATCTATAAAAATTAGATTTTATCTTAATATTAATTGTATATACATGTTCGTTGAATCTTCCTTTAAGCAGAATAAAAAAGACATTCTTTGATAGGTGAAAAAATGACTAAGCAAACACTCGCTCAAAAACGTTACCGCGCAGGTGTCGTCAAAGCGGCAACAGGAACAACTCTTACTGCAAAATCTTGGTTCACAGAAGCGCCAATGCGTATGCTAATGAACAACCTAGACCCTGATGTTGCAGAAAACCCAGAAGAATTAGTGGTTTACGGTGGTATCGGTCGTGCGGCACGTGATTGGGAATGTTATGACAAGATTGTTGAATCCCTAAAAGAGCTAGAAGAAGACGAAACTTTATTGGTGCAATCTGGCAAGCCGGTGGGCGTGTTTAAAACCCACAGCAACGCACCTCGTGTATTAATCGCCAACTCAAACCTAGTGCCGCATTGGGCTAACTGGGAACATTTTAACGAGCTAGACGCGAAAGGCTTGGCGATGTACGGCCAAATGACAGCAGGCTCTTGGATTTACATTGGTAGCCAAGGCATTGTGCAAGGCACTTACGAAACCTTCGTTGAAGCCGGTCGTCAGCATTACGATGGTAAATTGGCTGGTCGCTGGGTATTAACGGCGGGTCTTGGTGGCATGGGTGGTGCTCAGCCACTAGCAGCAACCTTGGCTGGCGCGTGTTCATTGAATATTGAATGTCAGCAAAGCCGTATAGATTTCCGTCTACGTACTCGCTATGTGGATGAGCAAGCGACTGATCTAGACGATGCCATGGCGCGCATCAAAAAATACACAGCGGAAGGCAAGGCGGTGTCTATCGCGCTTTGCGGTAACGCTGCAGAAATTCTACCTGAAATGGTAAAACGTGGTATTCGCCCAGATATGGTGACAGACCAAACATCGGCTCATGATCCATTAAACGGCTACTTGCCACTAGGCATGAGCTGGGAAGAGTACCGCGAGAAAGCACAAACTCAGCCAAAAGAAATCGTAACTGCTGCGAAACAATCCATGGCGAAGCATGTTCAAGCCATGTTGGATTTCCAAAAAATGGGCGTGCCGACCTTTGATTACGGCAACAACATTCGCCAAATGGCGATGGAAGAAGGTATCGAAAACGCCTTTGATTTCCCAGGATTTGTACCTGCTTACATTCGTCCTTTGTTCTGTCGTGGTATCGGGCCTTTCCGTTGGGCAGCTTTGTCTGGCGACCCAGAAGATATCTATAAAACCGATGCCAAAGTAAAAGAATTGATCGCGGATGATGAACATTTGCATCGTTGGTTAGACATGGCCCGCGAGCGTATTCAATTCCAAGGCTTGCCAGCGCGTATTTGTTGGGTCGGTCTTGGTCAACGCGCAAAACTTGGCCTAGCCTTTAATGAAATGGTGCGTAGCGGTGAATTGTCTGCACCAATCGTTATTGGTCGCGACCATCTGGACTCTGGTTCTGTGGCTAGCCCGAACCGCGAAACGGAAGGTATGCAAGATGGTTCGGATGCGGTCTCAGATTGGCCTCTATTGAATGCCTTGTTGAACACAGCATCTGGTGCGACTTGGGTATCTTTACACCACGGAGGTGGCGTAGGCATGGGCTTCTCTCAGCATTCTGGCATGGTGATTGTGTGTGACGGCAGTGATGATGCAGCAGCACGTATTGCTCGAGTTCTTCATAATGATCCAGCGACTGGCGTGATGCGTCATGCAGATGCGGGTTATGAGATTGCGATCGATTGCGCGAAAGAGCAGGGATTGAATCTGCCAATGATTACTGGCGCTCAAGAGCAATAATAGGTTGTTGATGGAAAAATTGTAGGCCGGATGAGGGAGGAACGACCGTTATCCGGCGTTTTTATTTGAAAATAAAAAATTGAGGAACACCATGTTTGAATTAACCATAAAACCAGGTCAATTGACGCTAAACGAATTGCGTCAAATTAGTCGTCGTCACGTTAAGCTGATATTAGACGAAAGCGCTTTCCCTGCGATTCAGGCCAGTACACAAGTGGTTAACGATGTCATTGCAGAAAATCGCACGGTGTATGGTATTAACACTGGTTTTGGTTTGCTGGCGAATACGCGTATTGCGCCAGAAGATTTGGATGAGCTACAACGTAGTATTGTACTGTCTCATGCGGCGGGCATTGGCGAACTAATGGAAGACAAAACCGTCAAATTGATTATGGCGCTGAAAGTAAACAGCTTAGCGCGTGGTTTTTCGGGGATTCGTCTAGAAGTGATCGAAGCCTTGCTGACTTTGATTAATAAAGAAGTCTATCCGTGTATTCCGAAAAAAGGTTCAGTAGGCGCATCGGGTGATTTAGCACCGTTGGCGCACATGAGTACGATTTTGTTAGGAGAAGGCAAAGCTCGCTACCGTGGTGAAGTCATCTCTGGTCAAGCTGCCTTGTCTATTGCAGGATTAGAACCTATTCAGTTAGCACCAAAAGAAGGTTTGGCTCTGCTTAATGGCACACAAGCGTCGACCGCATTTGCCTTAGAAGGTTTGTTTGAAGCAGAAGATTTGTTTGCCTCAGCCATTGTTTGTGGGTCTTTGTCTGTGGAAGCGGCGCTAGGTAGCCGTAGTCCATTCGATGCGCGTATTCATGAAGTGCGTGGTCATCAAACACAAATTGATGCCGCTGCTGCGTATCGTCATCTATTAGGCGAAACCAGTGAAC
Organism: Marinomonas sp.; assembly: GCF_965225885.1. Taxonomy (NCBI): domain Bacteria; kingdom Pseudomonadati; phylum Pseudomonadota; class Gammaproteobacteria; order Oceanospirillales; family Oceanospirillaceae; genus Marinomonas; species Marinomonas sp. Next base: position 4,548,818 of record NZ_OZ245329.1, on the reverse strand, counting down.
TGGGCGATTCACATCAAAATTGTGAAAAGGTTCAAGACCCGTATTCATTGCGTTGTCAGCCACAGGTGATGGGCGCTTGTCTTGAGCAAATCCGCAGCACGGCGAAAGTCTTGTGTGTGGAGGCAAACTCGGTATCGGACAATCCATTAGTATTCGCAGCGGAAGGTGACATTATTTCCGGTGGTAACTTCCATGCCGAACCCGTTGCTATGGCAGCAGATAACCTTGCTTTGGCGATTGCTGAAATAGGTAGTTTGTCAGAGCGTCGCATGGCGTTATTGATCGACAGCAATCTCAGTAAACTGCCGCCATTTTTAGTGGATAACGGTGGTGTAAACTCTGGTTTCATGATTGCGCAAGTTACCGCTGCCGCATTGGCGAGCGAGAATAAAACCTACGCGCATCCAGCGTCTGTCGATAGCTTGCCAACCTCGGCGAACCAAGAAGACCACGTCTCTATGGCGACCTTTGCAGCGCGTCGGTTGAAAGATATGGCGGAAAATACGCGCGGTATCTTGGCGGTTGAAATTTTGTCTGCGGTACAAGGTTTGGACTTCCGCGCTCCTTTGAAATCCAGCAAACGCCTAGAAAATGCTCGTGCAACGTTACGTGCTCGCGTACCTTTCTACGATAAAGACCGTTACTTCGCGCCAGACATCGAAAAAGCCAATGAATTACTATTGGAAGCGGCACATAACGAGACGATGCCAAAAGGGCTCTTACCTAGTATGTAAGTGGTCTAGCGTATAAGTAGCGCAGCTCAAACATAGCTAAGATAAACGGTTTAAAGGATAGAGAGAACGATGACAAACGATACTCCAATGAAGTTAGACAGCCTATGGCGTGGCGCTCATATCGCCACCATGAAAGATGGCCAATATAGTGTTATTGAAAACGCCGCGATAGGTGTTGTCGATGGCCGTATCGTTTGGATTGGCGAAGCGCAAGATTTACCAGTCTATGACGCTCTAACCGAACAGGATTTGGGCGGTGGTTGGATTACACCGGGTTTGATCGATTGCCACACGCACCTTGTGTTTGGCGGTAATCGTGCGGGGGAATTTGAACAACGCTTAAATGGTGTAAGTTATCAAGACATCGCCAAGCAGGGCGGCGGGATTGCTTCGTCTGTGAAGGCGACTCGTGACGCCAGCGAAGCGGAGTTAATCACCAGCGCTTCTCGTCGTCTGAAAAGCTTAATAGCCGATGGTGTGACCACAGTTGAGATCAAATCTGGTTATGGTTTGTCCCTCGATTCAGAATTGAAAATGCTTAGCGTAGCGACGGAACTAGGAAAGCAATTTCCCGTGACGGTAAAACGTACTTGTTTGGCAGCACATGCCATGCCGCCAGAATATGACGATAAAGATGTCTATATTGATTACCTCTGCGATACGGTTCTGCCAAAAGTGGCCGAGCTCGATATGGCCGACGCCGTGGATGCTTTTTGTGAAGGCATCGCCTTTAGCACCGAACAAGTTGAGCGTTACTTTAAAACGGCTGAGTCGCTAGGCTTGCCAGTAAAAATTCATGCGGAGCAGTTGTCTTCATTAGGTGGCACTCGTATGGCGTCGTCTTTTAAAGCCTTGTCGGCGGATCACATTGAGTTTATTGAAGAGTCAGATGTAAAAGCCATGGCAGAATCTGGCACGGTGGCCGTGTTATTGCCGGGGGCGTTTTTTACACTAAAAGAAACTCAGCGTCCGCCGATTGCTTTGTTGCGACAATATGGTGTGCCGATGGCGATTGCCACGGATGCCAACCCAGGAACCTCTCCTGCTTTATCGCTTCGCCTCATGATGAATATGGCCTGTACCTTGTTTGCACTCACGCCAGAAGAAGCGATTGCTGGCGCGACCATTCATGCTGCAAAAGCATTGGGAATGTCTGATACTCATGGGAGCTTGGAAGTTGGTAAGGTCGCGGATTTTGTTTGTTGGGACGTGGAAAGTCCAGGTGAACTAAGCTATTGGCTAGGTGGCAGTTTGGTAAAAAAACGCGTCTATCAGAATTAAGAGAATCAAAATCAAGAGACTCACAGCGAAGGCTGTGATAATAAAAAGAATTAGGGGATAAAAAGATGACTTCTACACAATTACCGGTACCCGCGTTTGAGTTTGTTCAAGGGGATTCGCCTTTGTTGGTTTGTATGCCGCATCCCGGCTTGCACCTGACGCCAGAGGTCGATGATTGTCTCACCGATTTAGCGAAAAAACTGCCGGATACCGACTGGTTTATGCCGGAATTGTATGACTTTTTAACGCCGCTTGGCGTGGGATACATCAAAGCCAATTACTCTCGATTTGTGATTGATTTGAACCGACCTTACGACGATAAACCTCTATATGAAACGAAAACAACTGGCTTATTTCCTGATGTTTTGTTCGAAGACAGTCCTGTTTTTCTTGAAGGCAAAAAACCATCCGAGGAAGCAAAAGAGTTCTATAAAGAACATATTTGGAAAGCTTATCACTCTGCGATTGAGCAAGAATTAGCGCGTTTGAAAGAAAAATTCGGTTACGCGATTCTGTTTGATGCCCACAGCATTGCAGCAGAAGTACCTATGCTGTTTGATGGTGTTCTTCCTGATTTCAACTGGGGAACAAACGACGGCAAAGCCTGTGATCCTTTACTGGCAAACGCAGCAACACAAATTTTAACACCACATTTCACGCAAGTACTTAATGGACGTTTTAAAGGCGGCTACACTACTCGTCATTTCGGACAACCAGAGAATGGTATTCACGCAATACAGCTAGAACTTTCTCAAGCGACTTATCTAAATGATGAACTGGCTAAGCAACATGAATATCAATTGGATGAAACGAAACGCCCAATTATTCAGCAACAGCTTAAAGACGTGATTGAGGCTTGTCAGCACGTTCGTTTTTAATCTCAGCTGATTATGGTTTAAGAATCCTCATGTTGTGAAAACGGCATGGGGATTTTTTATAGGCTTTGTTTCTTTGTTGAGACTAACTTTAAATTTTTTATATCAGGTCAATAGTGTTAAAAATAGCGATATTTATAACGCTATAAAATGTTATAGTTATCTCATTAATGCCATGATTTATATGGCTTGTAGCATAATAAGGAAGCGATGATGATATCAATGATACCCTTCTTAGAATCGAATGATCTTGGTGAGTATCAGGATAAAATAATTGAACTAATCAAAGCCGATGCAGAACTGAATCAATCGATTCCAGATTCTCTTAGGTCGTCTTTAGAGTGGCTCCTACGTTTAGTGAATAGCTATTACAGCAATAAGATAGAAGGCAATCCAACACATCCTAAAGACCTACTAAAAACACAGGCCGTTAACGTCGACAACAGCATTAACGGTTCTAAAGACATTCGAGAGTTACTGTCTCATCTGGAAGTGCAAATGAAGCTTTCCCGAAACGATGTATCGCCCGAGCAAGTGGTTAATCAGGATTTTATAAAAAATATTCATAAAGATTTTTATGCCGGTTTTCCAGAAGATGCTCTTGTTGTAAAGAATCAACATGGCACCCCAGCAGAGGATGAAACGGGCAAGCCTATTTTGATCGTTCCAGGTAATTACCGAGACAAAATTGTGTTAGTGGGCAAACACGAGCCGCCTATGGCAGAAGAGATCAGTCGTTATATGCGTTGGATTGAGCAAATGTACAATCCAACTCGGATCTTTGGTCCTAACCGTTTGTGTGCCGCTGCAGCGTTACATCACAGATTAGCTTGGGTTCACCCTTTTATTGACGGTAATGGCCGTACAACAAGGTTGGTCACCGACACTTATATGCGCTGTTTAGGGTACGACGGATACGGCCTTTGGTCTTTGGCTCGGGGGTTTGCAAGAGACACCGACGCTTATTACAAAGCACTGGCGCAGGCTGATATGCCAAGGCAAGGCGAATCTGACGGAAAGGGCATCCTTTCCAAACGGGGGCTTATCTATTTCACCAAGTACTTTATCGATACAGCACTGGATCAGGTGAAGTTTTTTAATGACTTGCTCGAACCCTCGGCATTAAAAACTAGAATGGATATTTATTTTGATTATCGAGCGAAAGGGGCTATAGCCGACATAAATGGCAAAAAAATCATACTTAAAATCGAAGCAAGAGATATCTATAAGCTTCTCGTTGACCGTGGACCATTATTTCGTGCGGATATTAGCAGCTACTTTGGAAAAAGCGAGCAGACCTTAAGGCCAATCATCAATCAAATGCGAGATGAAGGATTGGTTAAGGCGAACCCTAGACAACCAGTGGAACCTAAATTATCTACTAACATCGTTGAAATCGTATTTCCGGGAATTTGGTAAATAGGTAATTGTAATGAATGACAAGATTTTTAATGAAATCCGCCATTCTGATCATTGATGTACAAAGTATTTTATTTGACCCTGTTCCTCGGCCTTTTTAGGCCGATCTTGCTATTCGTGTTACGTCGTTTTTTTGTGATTCATGCAGCATGAACAAGCGGGCTTTGAAGTGGAGTTTGGTTCCGTTGGTTGTAGCTGCAGACGTGATTAAGGTGTTAATGGCGGTTAAGATTTAGTTTTCCTACGATATAAAAAATATAGTGATTGGAATTTAACAGTTCTAAATTTTTAGTTACTCTGTAAGTGCGAGGCTGACGTTATGTATCAAGACGTTTTTGATTTTTGGTTTAATGATATTGAGCCAAAACAGTGGTTTGAGAAAGACATCGACTTCGATAATGAAATCATCACTAGATTTGGCAAGCTTCATCAACAAGCGGTTCAGGGTGAGTTGTCTGCTTGGCGTCATTCTCCTAAAAGCGCCTTGGCTGAAATAATCATACTGGACCAATTCTCACGTAATATTTACCGTGACCAACCCGAATCCTTCGCTGCTGATCCAATGGCTTTAGCGTTGGCTCAAGTCGCTATTGCTAATGGTTTTGATGTCGAACTGTCTCCCACCGAAAGAAGCTTTTTATATATGCCGTATATGCACAGTGAATCCGCCGTGATTCATGAGAAAGCAGTAAAACTATTTAGAGATTTGGGCATTGTTAATAATCTGGATTTTGAGTTAAAGCATAAAAATATTGTGGATCGTTTTGGTCGTTATCCACATAGAAATGCCATTTTAGGGCGAGAATCTTCCGCTGAAGAGTTGGCATTTTTAGAAGAGCCTAATTCTAGTTTCTAGATCTGTCATCCTTTCTCATGTATCTATTCTTTTATCCAGTGTTCATTTTTATAATGAAATGAGTGTTTTTTAATCAGTAATAAATTAATCTGATAAAAATCGATTTATAAAACGCTTTATTTTAGTGGGGAAGACTTGATGAGCCGGATTAAAATATTACTGATTCTAAGCTACTCTCTTTTTCTGACTGCTTGTAGTTCAGTTGGATCTGATTCAAATTTATCGCTTAAGAAGAGTTTATCTGTGGGGTTTAAGCCTTATGGAGTAACCAGGGTAAATGCCTTGGATGGAGAACCGGTAAGGACGGGCGAAACATCCTTTCGTTTTGAAGTACGAGACGGAGATTGTGGTCATGATGGAGAAAGTTGGAGTGACTGCAAAAATGATCGCCAGCGCCATGAATATTCGGCTGGTGATGTAACCGGTGAAGTATGGTTTAACTGGTCATTATATATACCTGCTGATTTTGAAAGCATATTCCCAGCCACAGTTACTCTAGGCCAGTTCCATCAACATAATGGCTCAGGTCCACCGTTCATGTTTCAAACCTCTGCAATCCATTCTGGTCAAAAGAACGGTTACAATATTGACCGGCAATTGGGTAGGTCCACTAAGGAAAATAAGCCGTTACTAACCGATGCTGAAATGCGAGGTCGCTGGACAGATATTCTTGTCCACGCTAATTGGAAAGCTGATTACAGAGGCTTTTTCCGCATCTACGTGAATGGTGAAACGGTACCTAGATATCAATATGTTGGTCCAACGAGAGATAAGCAAGGTGGTTCTCCGTATTTTAAATTTGGTATCTACCAGTCACATATCAGTCGTTACCTTAATCGACAAGGAAAAGATGCGAAGACCCCAACACAGGTTGTTTATTATGACGATGTTAAAAAAGGCAGCTCATGCACAACAGCCTCGGTCTATTTTGACTGTACGGCGATTGACTCCAAACTCAATACATTAGAACAACCCGTTCCACCACCTGAGTACGAACGAACTGCTAAAGGGATAAAGCAACGCTTTGCTTGCTGGATGGACACCACTTCAGTCAAATCTCTACCTAATCTGCCAACGCAAGATAGTATTTTGACTTTAACCAAATACTTAGAAGGAAAAAGTGAGTTTGTCTCGCATTTTCGTATGCGTCGTATACTGGGAAGTGAGGTAATAGCCGAACATCAAGAAGCTCTAGTGAAGATTGTTAACTATGATGGCTCTAGTGAAGAATATTGTTCGTCTTTGTGATTGATTAGCTTACTTATTTTTATTGCATCATTCGAGAGTTCGTAATCGTCATTGATCCGTTTAAATTAGGAAAAGGAGTTACTTTATGATTAAAACCGTATAGATGGCATTTTATTGTTTGGTGTTGTTGCTCAATTATTAATCGACACTAAATGAATTGCTTGAAAGCGTTCAATATTTGAGCCTACTAGGTTCAATTGTATCAAATTGCCGCATTGCGTTTTCTATGAGAGCTTGATTTTGCTCTGTTACCACAGGTGTTCATGCTGCACCAGCGTCTGCCTTTGCCCCGACCTGAGTTAATAAACATCCAAGAGCATCTGTCACATTGTTTTAGACGGCCTATTTCCGAGGATCTTAAAAGGCATTCAGCAGAAAATAAAATATCATCCAAGACCCATTCAAAGTTGGGACGTGTAGATTTCCAAATAAAATTCGTTTCGCTACGCACCAGTTTCGCATCAGCCCAAGCTTTTTTAATTCTTTCCTCTAATAATGTTAGTTCTTGATTCTGGTCATTATCTGTAATGACTTGAGCGAGAGCGTTGTATATCAATTCTCGCAAATCATGAATGCCTGTCACAAGTTTCACTGATTCATGTAAGGATACTTCGCTTTGTTCCAAGCTCTCAATCTGAGAGGGACTGAATAGCGAAGCAGACTTTGACCAGAGTACAAAGGATGACCAATCAGAAATGGTGCTGTCTGAACGTTCTTTATTTTGGTTTTGAACGGTATTGAGAAAATCAAGTAACGGGTGCCCGCCGACTAAAGTATCATCAAATGTCATTTAATAACCTATTATTTAAATTTAACGGTTGTTTTTAATGTTCTTTAAAAGTAACCTTTAAATTGATTTTAGCGGTTTTAATGAGGAATAACTATGCTTGATTTGCCTTATCGTTTCAATTTCAAAAATCAGAGTATCGCTTGGGGATGCTTAGGTGAAGGGGAGCCGCTTGTTTTAGTTCACGGTACACCGTTTTCATCTCAAGTATGGCGTAATATTGCTCCGTTATTAGCAAATCGCTGGAAAGTATATTTCTTTGATCTTGTTGGTTATGGTCAATCCGAGAAAGGTACTGGGCAAGATGTTTCTTTAGCTATACAAAATGAGTTGCTGGCATTTCTGATCCATGAGTGGCGATTAGATAAGCCCGAAATATTATGTCATGACTTTGGCGGTACAACGGTTTTACGAGCCTATTACCTCAATGGGCTTCGATATAAAAAGCTTACAATCATAGATCCAGTGGCGCTTGCTCCTTGGGGATCTGACTTTGTTCAACATATACGGCATTATGAAAACGCATTTTCTGGTTTACCTGCGTTTGCTCATAACGCATTACTTTCTGAGTACTTACAAAGCTCATCCTATCGTGGGCTTAGTGAAGAGGCGCTAGCCGTTTATATGTCTCCATGGCAGGGAGAAAGTGGACAGGCAGCGTTTTATCGTCAAATTGCTCAGATGGATCAGGTATTCACTGATGAAATTGAAGAATTGTATGCACCAATGGAAATGCCAGTACGAATTTTATGGGGAGAAGAGGATCAGTGGATTCCAATTGACCAAGGTGAAAAACTCGCAAACTTGATTACTGATGGCAAACTAACCCGAGTAAAAAACTCAGGACACCTAATGCAAGAAGATGCTCCAGAGGCAATAATTGCAGCGATGTTTAGTTAATATGCTGCCATATATGCTTATGATTTTTAAGTGAAAATCTCTACGCTTTTAAGTGAAATCATTCCTTTAAATAACACATAAAAAAGGGCAAGTAACTTCCATGGCTTGCCCTTTTTTTATCTATGAAAACGTTGTCTTAAAGCACGTTGACTACGTCTTCCATTGCTAGGCGAGATTTAGGTAACGTAGCGTTATAGTCTTCGTCTTTGTGGTGATAACCGATCGCGAGTGCGACGTCGCATTGGTAGCCTTCAAGTTGTGCTTGGAAGATTTCACCAATCAGTTCTGGATCAACACCTTCCATTGGGGTTGAGTCTATGCCAAGGCGAGCGGCTGTGTGCATGACGTTACCAAGGGCGATATAAACTTGAGACTTTGTCCATGCCGCGTTGTTGCCGTTATCATCCATGTTCATTTCTGCAAAGGCAAAGCTGCCAAACGATTGCTCTCTGTTTTCTACTTTGGTGCGACCATCCTCAATGCCTTTATCGACAACTTTGGCGAAGTCATCGCGGTTATAGTGGGTTTTGTGGGCAAATAGGATAATGTGTGACGCATCTTTGGCGTGCTTTTGGTTGAACTGAAACTTGTTCGCAAACGTATCGTGAAAGCGTTGTTTCGCTTCATCACTTTCAATCACGATAAATTTCCATGGTTGAGAGTTAATAGAAGAAGGCGATAAGCGCATTGCTTCGTAGATAATCTCTAGGTCGGCCTGAGAAATTTTCTTCGAAGCGTCGTAATGTTTTGCAGTATGACGTTTTTCTAGGTCGGCAATAATCTGGTGTGACATGGTTGTCTCCGTAAATAGTGTCGCTTTAAACAACGAATGTTCAAAGTAATATTGATTAAGTTGCCGCTATGGTAGCGTTTATCAAGGAGGAGAAATACACAGTAATTGTTGAGCTATTAGTCAATGATTGTTGACGATGAATTGGTGCCACCAAGTAGGTTGAATAGATATTGTGCTTATAAAAAATGTTTATTTAAATAGGACATTTTTTTATAAAAGAGGCCCTTGAAAATAATCCTTGTCGATCCTATTTTATTCAGTGTAACGGGTTCGTCTTGATATACAGAGAATGCCAGTTACAACTTTTGATGATTAGTATTTTGCTTCTATTAGGAGGACTTATTATGAACTCAATTGATTTTACCCCACTTTATCGCAGTAGCATTGGTTTTGACCGTTTGGCGTCTTTGCTCGACAATGCACTTACAACGGACAACGTGTCTGCGGGTTATCCACCTTATAACATCGAAGTAGTCGATGATAATCGCTATGCCATTTCGCTTGCTTTAGCAGGTTTTGAAGAAAGTGATTTAGATATTAAGGTGGAAAAAAATGTGTTGACCGTTCGTGGTGAAAAAGCGGATTCTGGAGAGCACAGATATCTCCATCAAGGCATTGCAAACCGCTCGTTTGAACGCAAGTTTAATCTTGCAGATTATGTTGAGGTGACCAATGCTGAGTTAAAAAATGGGCTCCTTACCATCAGCTTGGTGAAAGAGATTCCTGAGGCAATGAAACCAAGAAGCATTGCCATTAACCAAGCCAGTAACAGTGTGCTTGAGCATCAAGAACAAGGCTCAAGAGAAAGTGAGTCTAAAGTCGCTTAAGCAAAAAAACGCTTATTGAGCGGAAGGGCTGTGAGAAATCACAGCCCTTTTTTGTTTTTATGTGTTTTATATCTCTGCTCTGTTTGCTTTTTTGAAGATTGACTCATCTATACTATATGTTGCTATAGTGATCAGAATAAATGTTTTTCCATCGGAATGATGTTGAGGTAGAGATATGGCTGAATTTCTTGTTTTAGGCGCGGGAATGGTGGGCGTTAGCAGTGCGCTGGCGTTGCAAGCTCAAGGCCATCAGGTAACCATCGTTGATCGAACAGGTGCAGGTCTTGAAACCAGTTATGGTAATGCGGGCATGATCCAAGTCGAGGCGGCTGAACCTTATGCCTTGCCAAGAGACATGGCAACCTTGTTTAAATACGCGTTTGAGATTAGTAATGATGTGACTTGGAAAATGAGCGGCGCGTTACAAATGGCACCTGCTTTATGGTCGTATTTTCGTCATTCATCGCCAGAAAAACACGCTAAGATTTCTCGTATCCATTCACAATTAACGTTCCGATCTACCGCTGATCATGACCCTTTGATTCGCGATTCTGAGTCTGAAGATTTGATCCGTCATTGTGGTCTTGTCATGTTGCATAGGGACGAAAGAGAGTTTCAGAAAGCCTCGAAAAAAGCCGAATTTCTTATGAAGGAATATGGTGTTACTTCAGATATTTTTGATGGCAAAAGCTACCAACAAAAAGAACCTGCCTTGAAGAAAACGCCAGCGGGTGCTGTGCATTATAAGCAAAGTTGGAGTTGTTCTTCTCCTGGAGCACTAACCAAGGCTTACGGTGATTTATTCGTCAAACGAGGCGGACGCTTTGTTACTGGCGATGCCAATACCTTGCGTTACACAGCTTCGGGTTGGCAGGTTATTACCAGTAATGGGGAACTTAAAGCCGAGCAAGTGGTGGTCGCGCTTGGGCCTTGGTCACCAGAGCTATTAAAACGCTTTGGCTATCGCATTCCTATGGTGTACAAGCGTGGTTATCACGGCCATTTTAATGCGCCCAAAACGTTGCAACGTCCTTTTCTGGACGTGGCAAATGGCGTGTTGGCTGCGCCGATGGTGAAAGGATTAAGAGTCACAACAGGCGCGGCATTGGTGCCACTTAATTCAGCGATAGATACGAGCCAGCTAAAACGCGGAGCCGTTGCGCTGAATGAAATCATCGACTTAGGCGAGCAAGTAGAAGAGCCGCAATGGATGGGAACTCGGCCTTGTATGCCTGACATGTTGCCGCTTGTCGGTGAATCGCCACATCATAAAGGTTTATGGTTTCATTTTGGTCATGGGCATCAAGGTTTCACGCTTGGTCCAACAACGTCGGCGTTGTTAGTGCAAGCTATCGCTGGCGAGCGTAATGAGTTACTAGAAGCGCTTGCACCCACTAATCGTTTGTAATCAATCTAAAGAAAAGAGTAAAAACAAAAAAAGCAGACGTTTGCGAAAACGTCTGCTTTTTATTGACCAATTCATTAACGCCTTGAATTAGTTGCTTTTCAAGTAGTTCAACATTGTGTCCGCATCAGATACTTCAAATGGGTCGCTTGGTGCATCGTCTTGGAAGCCTGCTTCGGAGAACATTTTCTTGATCTCGCCGTTTTCTACTAGCATAGAATAGCGCCAGCTGCGCATGCCAAAACCTAGGTTGTCTTTTTTGACTAGCATGCCCATTTGGCGGGTGAAGTCACCGTTGCCGTCAGGTAGAAGGAAAACATTTTTCGCGTTTTGGCTTTTGCCCCACTGGAACATAACAAACGCATCGTTCACAGAAATACAAATTACAGCATCAACGCCTTGTGCTTTGAATTCTTCGTAAAGCTCTTCGTAGCGTGGTAGGTGAGACGTTGAGCAAGTTGGCGTAAAAGCACCTGGCAAAGAAAAAACCACAACTTTTTTGTTGTTAAACAAATCAGCAGAGGTGACGTCTTTCCATTCAAATGGGTTTGATCCTTCCAACGCATCGTTACGAACACGGGTTTTAAAGACTACATTTGGTACAGTATTAGTATTTTGCATAACATCCTCTTTTTGTTAATAAAACGTCACTCGTCGGTAAATATAGCGGCTCTTGGTGCACATAACAATGTGATGCAAGAAGTTGGATTTTTATTGCAAGGTTCACGATGCTTTATTCCATTCGTTGAGTCAAAGAACTACCACTTCGTGTTATCTACCATTGAGGGGGAACTCGATAGAATGAGTTATCACAAATAAAAATAGGATGGTTCAAGATGAAGGTTGTTTTAGTGACGGGTGCGAGTTCTGGGATTGGTTCGGCTATGGTGGAGAAGTTTGCTTCTTCGGGCTGGAAGGTCATGGCGGCAGGGCGAAATCAGGCAAGGTTAGATCGTGTTGCCTCTTTATCTGACAATATTCATACGTGGGCAGGATCGTTAGAACACACGGCGGATGCTGAGGCGTTAATCGCACATACGGTTGCTGAGCTTGGGCAAATTGATTGTCTCATCAATAATGCCGGCGTGTTAGTGCGTGGGGATGCGACTCAAACCACAGATGCCGATTGGCGATCAACTATGACCACCAATGTGGATGTGCCCTTTTTCCTTTCGAGAGCGGCGATTCCTCATCTAAAAATCAGTAAAGGTTGTATTCTTAATACGGCTTCCGATTGGGGACTTCATGCTGGGAAGGGCGCTACGGCTTATTGTGTGAGCAAAGCCGCGATTGTGATGATGAGCAAAGCCATGGCGTTGGATCATGGTCGTGATGGCATTCGGGTTAATGCCATTTGTCCTGGCGATACCAGCACACCTATGTTGTTTGGGGAATCTAGCCCTTACAAGGATGTCTCGGGTGGAGACGCATTTCAGGCTTCGCTTTGCGAAGACAGCCCTAATGGACGGATTGGTGAGCCGTCTGAAGTGGCGGCGTTGGCTTTCTTTTTAGCCAGTGACGATGCTCGTCATATTAATGGTACGGCCATTCCTGTTGATGGTGGCGCATCGGCGTAGTCTGCTCTTGTGCTGAATTAATCTCGTTTTCCGTCACTTTATTATTGTCATAAAAAAGGCCTTCACAGAGTGAAGGCCATAAAGGAGGTTTTCTATTTTGCTTTGCGGGTTACTTAATGCCGTACAAGGAAGCGGTAAAATCAAGCGCGCGGGTCATGCGCTCGATAATGCTGTCTACTTCTTGTTTGTTACTGATGATTGGTGGCGCACAAACCATGGCATCGCCCACGGCACGAACCAATAAACCTTCTTTAATGGCTTGATTTCGACAGGCCATACCGCCAGCAGAATCCGGCGCTAAACGTTCTTTCGTTTCTTTGTTTTTAACCAATTCGATGGCCGCGATCATATTCTTCGCACGTGCTTCGCCAACAATTGGATGATCCGCTAGAGACTTCCAGCGTTTCTCAAAGTAAGGGCCAACATCCTGAGACATGTTTTCGATGATGCGCTGGCTCTTTAATACTTCTAGAGTCGCCACACCCGCCGCACAAGCCACTGGGTGTCCAGAATAGGTCATACCGTGAGCAAAGTCGCCTTTACCTTGAGCTAGTACATCGGCGACTTTGTCAGAGATCATTACGCCGCCAAGTGCTTGAAAACCATTAGTGACCGCTTTTGCAAAGGTCATTAGGTCTGGTTTAAAACCGTAGGTTTCACAGCCGAACCAATTGCCAGTACGACCAAAACCACAAATCACTTCGTCACTGATTAATAGAATGTCGTGCTCGTTACAGATGCGTTGAATTTCTGGCCAGTAAGTATCTGGTGGAATGATGACACCGCCAGCGCCTTGGATTGGTTCTGCGATAAACGCTGCGATTTTGTCTTCGCCGATTTCGTGTATTTTCTTCTCTAGTTCACGAGCCGCTTGAATACCGAATTCTTCAGGTGTTAGGTCACCGCCTTCGCTGAAGAAATGTGGTTGTTGAATATGATGAACATATTCAATGCCTGTGTATTGGTCGTGCATAAACTTCATGCCCGTTAGGCTGGATGACGCGACAGTACTGCCGTGATAGCCGTTGTTGCGAGCAATAAAGTGTTTTTTCTCTGGTTTGCCTAGAATTTTGTAATAGCGGTGAACCAGTTTGATGTTGGTGTCATTGGCTTCTGAACCCGAGTTAGTAAAGAAAACGTGGTTTAGGTGATCCGGTGTCACGTCGATCAAGGCTTTTGCCATTTTCACGGCCATGTCGTTAGAGCACTGGAAGAAGTTGTTGTAGAAAGGCAGCACTTGTAACTGCTCATGGATGGCTTCCACAATTTTGGGTTGGCTATAACCTAAGTTACAGCACCAAAGACCAGACATGCCGTCTAATACTTGGTTATCTTCAGAGTCGTAAAAATAAATGTGTTCGCCACGGGTAACGATACGTCCGCCCTTGTTTTGATAGTCACCCATGTCGGTAAATGGATGCATGTGGTGAGCTTGATCTAAGGCGCGAAGTTCCGCTGTGTTATTCAGTTGATTTATTTTGCTCATGGATACTCTCCTATGACAACAATGTTCGTTTGCTTCGGAGCTTTCTCCATTGAACCGCAAACACCAGTATTTAGTTAACGAGCCTTTTTAGGCCAGTCGTTGAAGTCTATGGTGTCAGTAAAATGTAGATTAAGGGATTACCCGAAAGGGGTATTTTTCGATTTTAAGGCTTTTTATTTTTTAAAAAAGGTTGGTATTTGACGTGAAAATATTAAATTTTGCGTATAAATTCGGTTCATTTGGCCATAAAATGCAAAACACCTACTTCCTTGTAGGTGTTTGTTTCAAGCATGTTTGTAGGGTTATATAAACTTTCAATTAATTTTTGTAACCAACAATACCTTTGATTTCTAGGAAATCATGGAAACCAAATTGTCCCCATTCTCGTCCGTTACCAGATTGCTTGTAGCCGCCAAATGGCGCCTGCGGATCGAAGTCATTACGGTTAAGATAGACAGTCCCTGCGCGCATTTTTCTGGCCACTGAGCGAGCTCTGTCTAGGCTGCCGGATTCAATATAAGCGGCTAAGCCATAAGGCGAATCATTGGCGATTCTGATGGCATCTGCTTCGTCTTTATAAGGAATAATACAAAGCACTGGGCCAAACACTTCTTCTTGGGCAATGGTAGAGTCATTGCTAACATTGGCAAAGGCAGTAGGGCGCGCAAAGTAGCCTTTATTAAGGCCATCTGGACGGCCAGTTCCACCAGTAATGAGTTCGTTACCAGCGTCAATGGCGTCTTGGATCATGCCATTTACTTTTTCAAATTGTAGCGCGTTAGACAAAGGCCCGATTTCCGTTTCGGTTGCTTGAGGATCACCAACGCGCGTTTCTTGAGCGACCTTTTGCACGACTTTTACGGCCTGATCATGAAGGGCGGCAGGAACCAGCATGCGAGTTGGTGCGTTACAGGACTGACCTACGTTGCGGAAACATTGAGTCGCGCCCCAGCTAACGGCTTCAGCAAAATCGGCATCATCCAAAATGATGAAAGGCGATTTGCCGCCTAGCTCTAAAGACACGCGCTTGATGTTGTCGGCAGCGGCTTTAGACACTTGAACGCCAGCTCGGGTGGAACCTGTCAAAGAAACCATGTCTATGTCTGTGTGTTCACTAATGGCAGCACCGACTTCTGGACCATCGCCAAATACCATGTTGAATACACCAGCGGGTACTTTTGCTTCGTCAAGCACTTCGGCAAACAGTTGCGCTGAAAGTGGCGTCATTTCGCTTGGTTTTAACACAACGGTGCAACCACACGCTAAAGCAGGCGCGACTTTACAAGCGATTTGGTTCATTGGCCAATTCCAAGGTGTGATAAAACCACATACACCAATCGGCTCTTTTAAAATCTGGCTGCTACCTAATTCGTCTTCGAAGGAAAAGTTGGCTAGAACGTCACGAGCAGCCTTGAAATGAGTCATACCAATAGGCGCTTGAGCGCTACGGCTCATGCTAATGGAAGCGCCCATTTCTGCCGTAATAGCTTGGGCGATTTCTTCAACGCGAGACTCGTAAACCGCAATAATGCGATCCAGTACGGCTAAACGTTCTTCACGGGTTGTTTGTGACCAAGAATCAAATGCGCTGCGTGCGGCTTTCACTGCTTGGTCGACATCGCTTTTTTTACCTAGGCTAACTTGCGCGATGACTTCTTCGGTTGCTGGGTTGATAACATCTTTGTTATTAGTGCTGTCGGATGGGCACCAAGTGCCATTGATATAAAATTTATTATATTGTTTCATCGTTATCTATCCTTCACGTATAGTATTTAAGCCATCTTAGTACGACTTCCTCTGATATGAAATAACACTTATGGGGAGGAGCTTTGGCAGTGTATTTGCTTGTTGTTTAACTCACACACGAAAAGAGTGTTATCTACAATGTCGTTTTTATCTATTTTTAGTCAGCATGCTGCTCGCTTATCTTCTTGTGTGGGGACGGAGGAGTTTGTCCCCACGCTGGTCACTATGTTTAAAGAGCTGGTGGATATCGACAATATCGCCATTTTGGCTTATCCCTCAAAAAATATGCCTCGGGTGGAATATAACGAACCACCGAATGGGCAGCGTCAAACCTCTATCCATTTGTTTATGAATGGTGCTTTTTTGCTAGATCCTTACTACATGGCTGCGACTAAGTCTGCTAAGCAAGGTTTTTTTAGTCTTTCCGAGATAGAACCGCAGGGCTTTAAAGACAGTGAGTATTATCATTCCTATTATAAAGCCAGTGGTTTTACCGACGAGTGTGGTTACTTGGTGTCGGTTGGTGAAAGCGAGGGCGCCTTCGTTAATATTTCCTTGGGGCGAATCAGCCTGAAAGAAACGTTTGATAAAGAGATTTTGCGCAACCTGACCGATATCTGGCCAATGATTGATTGGTTGGTAAAGCAACATTGGAACAAAGAATTAGACGCCAGTAATTCATTTAACCTCCGTCAACGTTTAGAAGTGGCGCTTGACTGTTTTGGTAACAGCTTATTAACGGACAGAGAGTGTCAGATGGTCGGGATGATACTTCATGGGTATTCCAATAAAGCCATTTCTGAGCGTCTAAATATCTCGGTTGAAACCGTTAAATTGCACCGTAAAAATGCCTACGCAAAACTTGATGTGAACACCATCGGAGAATTATTTAATCTCTTTTTAGATTCGGTGATGAGCATTCAAGACGATATTGAAGGCGATCCATTGAGTTATTATATGAATACCAAAACGGTCGTTCAGCCTAAATAAGACTCTGTGGTTTAGGTCTCGCCCTGTCGTCCATAATCCAATAATGGTTAACATAATCATTAAAACACGTGCCTAAAAAAGGAGGCGTTTCCGCCTCCAATGGTGGGAGTGCTCTTTTTACTAAGGTCGACGAAATCAGGCTAAGGTGTAAGAAGTTTTTACACTGGTGTAGAACTCTCGTGCATAACTGCCTTGCTCTCTTGAACCAAAGCTAGACCCTTTGCGACCACCGAATGGTACGTGGTAATCCACGCCAGCGGTTGGCACATTGACCATCACCATTCCTGCTTGTGAATGCTGCTTGAAATGGCTAGCGTATTTTAGGGATTGAGTACAAATCCCAGACGACAAACCGAACTCGGTGTCGTTCGCCATTACCAAGGCTTCCTCATAAGTCTTCACTTTCAACACGCAGGCCACAGGGCCAAAAATTTCCTCACGACAGATTCGCATATCAGGACGAACCTCAGTGAAAATGGCCGGCGTCATAAAGTAGCCATCGGTTTCTCGGATGACGGCTTCACCACCGCAGATTAAAGTGGCGCCTTCTTTTAGCCCAGAGTTCACATATTCTAGGTTTTGCTTAAATTGGGATTCACTAGAAACAGGGCCAATTTGCGTGCCTGCTTTGAGTGGATCACCAACGACCAATGCACGAGTACGTTCTTCAAAAGCTTTGATAAAAGCGTCGTAAATTCCTTCAGTCACAATAATGCGGCTAGAGGCGGTGCAACGTTGTCCGGTGGAGAAGAAAGCACCATTAATGGCCACATCAACCGCTTGGTTAAGGTCGGCATCATCAAGGATGACCAATGGATTTTTGCCGCCCATTTCTAATTGAATTTTTGCCATGCGTTTAGCGGCAGTGACGGCGATGTGCTGCCCAATGCCTTGAGAGCCTGTGAAGCTAATGCCTGCGATGTCTTTATGATTGATGATGGTTTCACCCACACTTCGGCCAGCACCCATAACAAGGTTAAACACGCCTTCTGGCACGCCCGCTTCGACAATGATTTCGGCTAAGGCATGCGCTGAAGCCGGCACAAGATCTGCTGGTTTAAATACCACACAGTTTCCGTAAGCGAGAGCAGGCGCAATTTTCCATGCTGGAAT
The DNA here is from genome assembly GCF_965225885.1 of Marinomonas sp. Taxonomy (NCBI): domain Bacteria; kingdom Pseudomonadati; phylum Pseudomonadota; class Gammaproteobacteria; order Oceanospirillales; family Oceanospirillaceae; genus Marinomonas; species Marinomonas sp. The sequence continues at coordinate 4,530,781 of NZ_OZ245329.1, read as the reverse complement.
GGCAATTGGAAAATTCCAAGGGGTAATAATGCCAATTACGCCTAGAGCTTCGCGGCTGACTTGGATGTCTAAGCCTGGACGAATTGATGGCTGATAATCGCCGCGCATTTGTAAAACTTCTCCTGAGAAGTACTGGAACACTTGTGCGGCACGACCCACTTCACCAATGGCTTCTGGTAGACTTTTGCCTTCTTCACGAGCCAATAATTCCCCGAGTTCTTCTTTGCGAGCAAGAATGGCTTTGCTGATTCGATCCAACATTTCAGAGCGAGCTTGAATATTATATATTGACCAGCTGGCAAAGGCCGCTTTGGCGGCGGCCACGGCTTCGTTGACTTGATCGACACTGGCTTTGGTGTATTCACCGATAATGTCTTTGGTGTTCGCTGGGTTGATGTTGCGTGTGCTGCTTTCGCCAGCGATCCATTTACCCGCAATATAATTTAGTTTCATGTGATAATGCTCCTGTTCAATGACAGAGTGACTAAAGTACTGAGTCATTAATCTACTTTGGCTTATACGAGGTAAAAAGGGCATCGAATAAATGGATGCCCTTTTTAAGGATTGGCTTCTCTATGTGGCTATAACGCAGAGAGAATTACAGTAGGCTTTTTAGACTACGTTTCAGAATCGCCATGCCTTCATCGATTAAATCGATTTCAATCGTTAATGCCGGAAGGAAACGGATAACGTTGCCACGAACACCACAAGATAGAAGAATCAAGCCACTTTCTATGGCTTTTGCAGACAAGGCTTTAGTAAGTTCAGGGTTTGGTTTGTTCACATCACCGTCTTTTACTAATTCCATCGCAATCATAGAGCCAAGATTACGCACATCGCCTACCAAATCTGGGTATTCTGCTTTTAGTGCCGTTAGGTGTTCCATGAAGGTCTCGCCGACTTTTAGAGCACGGTTACACAATTGTTCTTCTTCAATCGCATCCAGTACAGCTAAGCCTGCGGCACAAGCAATTGGAGAGCCAGCGTAAGTACCACCGAGTCCGCCAGGAATTGGCGCATCCATTATGTCTGCTTTACCGACAACGGCTGCCAATGGGAAACCACCTGCAATGCCTTTCGCACTGGTCATTAAATCGGCTTCGATGCCAGCGTATTCATGGCAAAACATTTTGCCTGTTCGGCCATAACCAGTTTGGATTTCATCGACAATTAATAAAATGCCGTGCTGGTCACAGATTTCGCGCAAGGCTTGTAGGAATTCAACTGGCGCACGGTAAAACCCGCCTTCTCCTTGAACAGGTTCTACGATGATCGCCGCGACGCGAGAGGCTTCAATGTCGCAGACAAAGCGTGCTTTTAGTTCTTCTATCGATTGCTCAACGCTGATGCCGTGATAAGCGTTTGGATAAGCAACGTGGAAAATATCATTTGGGAAAGGGCCAAAACCAACTTTGTAAGGGTTTACTTTGCCTGTTAGTCCCATGGTCATGTTAGTACGACCGTGGAAGCTGCCATTAAAAGCTATAATGCCAGGGCGACCAGTGTAGGCGCGTGCAATTTTGACACAGTTTTCAACCGCTTCTGCGCCTGTGGTAACGAGAATGGATTTTTTCGGTGTGTTACCCGGTGCCATGGCGTTGAGTTTTTCAACTAGGCTGACCGCACCTTCATAAGGCGTTAGAACAAAACAAGTATGGCTGAATTTTTCTAGCTGAGCTTGAACCGCCGCTTTTACTTTTGGGTGGTTGTGTCCGGTGTTTAATACCGCAATGCCTGCCCCGAAATCTACATAACGCTTGCCTTCAATATCCCATACTTCTGAACCTTGGGCACGATCAACATACACTGCAGCGGCGTTTGCTTGACCACGTGCGAAAGCGATTTCTTTACGTTCTTGAAGAGTCTTATTCATTTTTGCGTTCTCTTTTGTCGTTGTCATTGACTGACTTGTTAATAGGTAGCGTGTTCTTGTTGTTAGCTGAGAGTGATAGTAGAAGGCTTCATGAGGTGGAGAAAATTCGACGCTATCAAAGTTTAGGTTGAGAGAATCGAAAACAAACAAAGAGGACAGATGGGTTTAAAAGCTCAAAAAAACTTTTTAGGGTATGGCTCAATCATCTTCTAGCCGTTATTCTGGTTTTTTAAACGATGGGAACAGGCATGACTGCGAACAAAGATATGCTAGACCGCCTCGAGGGGGTTAAGGCTCAGAACTATTCGTTGGGACAAGTTGGCGATTATGAAATCAAGCAATTAAAGATTTTTAAAGCGGTTGTCGATTGCGGTGGCTTTGCGGCAGCGGAAAGTTATCTTAATGTGGGTCGACCAACCATCAGTATTCATATTTCTAATCTAGAAGCACGATTAAATCTCGTGTTGTGCAAACGAGGTCGGGCTGGCTTTTCTCTAACAGAAGAGGGCGAAGTGATTTACCGGATGGCGAATGAGCTATTCGAGTTTCTGGATAACTTTCGAGGCACTGTCAATTCATTAAACTCTCAATGTACAGGGCAATTGCGTATCGCTTTGTCAGATCGAGTGTGTCTTGATCCGCAAAGTCGATTCCCTGAGTTGATCAAACAATATTCGGCCTACGCGCCAAATGTTTCTTTAGTGACGCAAGTGTCTTCCATGGCAAACATTGAACGCATTATTTTGAATGATGAAGCAGACATTGGTTTTATTCCTTATCATCGTCCATTAGAAGGATTGAACTATCAACATATATACAGCGACGCTTGTTATGTGTACGTGGCAAAAGGTCATCCATTGACCTTTATGAGTGAAGAAGAGCAAGCGATTAAAGTAGATGAATTTCCCGCTTCGCATTCTGGTGTGAAATTACACGATGACTTAAATGAACAAGTGGAAAATATGAAGCTGGCCGCTGTGTCGTATTTCTACGATGTGCGTTTGTCATTGATTTTGTCGGGTCAATATATTGGTTTTTTGCCTGAGCGTTATGCGGAAGACTATGAAAAACTGGGCTTGATTCAAGCTGTCGCTAAAAAGCAGCGCACTTATACGTTGGGTGTCGCGGTGGCTTACCGAAAAACCACGCAATTAAATAAGCCGACAGAACTGTTTTTGCAGGCTTTGCAGAAAGTGTTCGATATCAATGAACTGTCTAGTGCGCCTTACTAAACCTTATTTATCACTTATTAATGAACACCAACCTTTACGGAGATCGTATCGCTTAAGCTAACGCCAAGGGAGAATCTATGCTTTCCATGTGTTTCAGGAAGAGCGTAAAGATATCTGACTGGCTGTTGGTATTGAGCTTGCCGTGGATGTTTTTACGGTGCACCTTTATTGTGCCGACACTGATACCAAGTTGTTCTGCAATGGCTTTGGAAGAGTGACCGCGTAATAAAAGCCCTAGCACTTCTTGTTCCCTATCTGTTAATACTCCTTGAGCAAAGCTTTTTAGCGCTTGTTTGAGCGGGCTGTTTTTTGCTGCGTTATCCACATAGTCCTGAGATTGCACCGCCCAGAATTGCTGAATTAGGGCTTCAATCATAGGAAACACCATTTTTAGGTTGTTCAATTCACTGCGTAATATTGAGCCAACGGCTTTTTGGCGACCTAAGGTAATGGTAAAGGTCGTGGATCGGTCTAGATCAATCAGTAGGTTAATTTCGTCGACAAAATCAAACTTGCGATAACAGTTTTTAAAATAATCCGTTTGCTCGAATGAGTCTGGAGATAAGTCAACTAGGCGATAAATACCGGACGATATGCCTTGCTGAATGCTGTTAAACAGCGGATCCAATAAATAGAACTTGTTTAGGTAAGAGTGCAGGTTCGGGTCGTCTTCTTTGGAAATGTTGGGGTGAATTAGAATCGGCTTGAAGGTTTTTTTGTAAGTGATCAAATTGATGTCGTCGAAATAACACAGACCACCTAAAAAGCTTTCCAATACACGAGGAAAGCTATGAAGACGTAAATGGCTGGTCACAATTGCCAACTCTTTCATTAGGTCAGAGGGATTCATCTGTCCCCTTTGATCACGTTTCGTCATGTTCATGCCTCAAGGTTACTACGCAGTACTCACTTCTTTCTGAAGCCTCGTTTTGGCGCGTTATTATTATTTTTGTTTCAGTTTGGTGCATTATTAGATTGGACTGAATCACCTTACCTAATTCCTATGATTACTTGTAGTTGTTTAGCAAGGATTAGGCCAATCAGTTTTGTGCTTCAAGGTATTGGTTTATGCATAAGAATAGTCCAAAAAAAAATAATTATTTTTTATAACGAATTTTCTTGGTCACGTCTTAACTTTCTAAACTTATTATAACTGATTGATTATTAATGATTTATTAGCTTATTTAAAAAAGCCTTTTCTAAGTCTTTTTGATCAAATGTGCAATAAAAAACCATGCCGTATACCTACTAGGGGTTAGTTACTCGCAATATTTGTTAGGAGTAAGGTAATTCTCATAGAGACTTTTAAACGACGAATAAGCGAATAAAAGCAGTGTTGAAAATGGTATGGAAGTGGTTGTTTATCATTCATTTTTGTCCTGTTTTTCTGCTGCTTTACTCATCGAACAGAAGTCTAAATAGCGTAAAAAATATAGATCGATTTTACTCAGAAGAGAGTTATTAATATGTCAGCGAAAGATGATAAGGCAACGGAATTTGATGTGTTTATTACGGATTTTAATGGCAATTTGCGTGGTAAACGTTTTCCAGCAGAAAGTATGAAAAGCATTATGAAAGAGGGAGTTAAACTGCCTCTTTCCGTGGTGGCATTAGACCATTGGGGAAATGATGTTCTGAAAAATGGTTTGGTGTTCGAAACAGGGGACAGCGATGGTTTGTGTTTATCCACACAAACGAAAGCGGTTCCGGTGCCTTGGGCGAGTGAGCCACGTAGTCAGATTCTTGCCATGATTCACCAAACAGATGGCTCGCCTTTTCATTTAGACCCTCGCCAAATTCTTAAAAACATTGTAGATCGTTTCAAAAAAATGGGCCTAACGCCTGTTGTTGCAACCGAGCTGGAATTCTATTTGCTTGATCGCGAATCTGAATCAACTCAGCGTCCACAAGCGCCAGTTGTATTAAATGGTAATGGTCGCCGTCTAAGAGAAACCGATTGTTATTCGATTAAAGAGATGGACGGTTTGTCTGGTTTCTTTGCCGATGTGCGAGAAGCGTGTAAGCAACAAGATATCCCAGCCGACACCATCATTTCTGAGTTAGGCCCCGGCCAGTTCGAAATCAATATGGTGCACACAGATAACGCTTTATTAGCAGCGGATCACGCCAGTATGTTCAAACGTTTGGTCAGCGGCGTGGCCAGGAAACATGGTTTTGGCTCGACTTTTATGGCGAAACCTTATCCACAAGAAAGCGGCAGCGGTATGCATGTTCACTTTAGTTTGGTGGATAAAGCGGGCAAAAACGTATTCGACAATGGTACCGATGAAGGTTCTCCATTACTAAAACAAGCCGTTGCAGGTTTGTTGAATCATATGGCCGACAGCATGTTGGTGTTTGCTCCACATTTAAACTCTTATCGTCGCTTCCAAATGGGGGCTTACACGCCAACGTTTGCAGGTTGGGGATATGGTAACCGTACTGTGGCAGTGCGTATTCCAGAAAGTCCAAACGTGGCTCGTCGTATTGAACATCGTGTATCTGGTGCAGATGCTAACCCTTATTTGGTGTTAGCGGCTGTATTGGGCGCGGCATTGCATGGTATCGAGGCGAAAATGTCGCCGCCAAATCCAATCGATGGCAACGCTTATGTATTGGGTGATATGTACGAGAGTTTACCGAATCGTTGGGACGACGCTACGGAGTTATTTAAAGAAAGCCAATTCCTAAAAGATTATCTCGGTACGGCATTTGTCGATGCTTTCTCTGCTGCCAAAGAGCAAGAGCAAGCCCGTTTATACGGACAGATTTCAGATATCGAATACAAAGCTTACTTGTAAGTTTTGACATAACAATAACAAAAGTACTCACAAATAAAATCACTACACAAAAGGAACGAACATGAAGCTTAAAACAGTTAATAGTATGCTAGTTGTCATGGGTATGATGAGTGGTGCAGCCTATGCGCAAGAAGAGCTCAATGTCTTCAACTGGTCCGACTACATTACTCCAGGTGCAGTTGAGCAGTTTGAAAAAGAAACTGGTATTAAAGTCAATTACGATGTTTATCCAAGCAACGAAGTGCTAGAAGCTAAGTTGATGGCTGGACGTTCTGGTTACGACCTGGTAGTACCTTCGAACTCTTTCTTGGAGCGTCAAATCGTTGCGGGCATTTATCAACCCATTGATAAATCAAAACTGGGCAATTACGGCAACATTGATAAAACCATCCTGAAAAGTTTGTCAGAGAACGATCCAGGCAACCAATACGCTGTGCCTTATATGTGGGGAACAATCGGTCTTGGTTATAACGTAGATATGATCAAGGAACGTCTTGGCGTGTCCAGTATTGATTCTTTGGATGTGATTTTTGATCCGACGATTGTGTCTAAGTTGAAAGACTGTGGTGTGGCGTTGCTCGATTCACCAGCAGAAATTGTCAATGTGGTGAATAATTACCGTGGAATTAATCCTAATTCACAGGACAAAGGGGAGCTTAACAAAACCGCTGAGCTGATCTCCAAAGCGCGCCCTAATTATAAATATTTTGATTCCAGCCGTTACATTTCCGATTTAGCCAATGGCGAAATTTGACTAGTCTTGGCTTATAACGGTGACGTCTTGCAAGCACAAGCTCGTGCGGAAGAAGCAGGACAAGGCGTGAAAATCGATTATGCCGTACCGAAAGAAGGCACTTTGGCTTTCCTAGATACGATGGCTATTCCGAAGGATGCACAAAACCCAGATGCGGCTTTGAAGTTCATTGACTTCATCTTGAACGGAAAAAATGCAGCCATGCTTTCAAATTATGTGTTCTATGCGGCGCCTAATACCCAAGCGGATGCTTACCTAGACCCAGAAGTAAAAGCCAATAAAGCTATTTACCCACCAGAATCTGTAAAAGATAAGCTGTTTGTACAAAAAACAAATAGCGTAGGTTTTGACCGTTTACTGACTCGTGCTTGGGCAAATATTAAAACAGGACGTTAATAGGCTTTTCTAAGATGGGTACGAGTCATGTCTCTTACCGTGGTGATTTATCTCTGGATTAGAGTAAAGCATTGCCTCGTACCTTCTTTGTCTTAGGGGTTTTACCTGAGGCTTTTTAACTTTGGCTTAAAATAAGTAAGGTGGGTTATGTCGGTTGTTAATGAATCCTTTATACATGGTTCTGAAAGTAAAATCTGGCAACAGAAAGACGCCAAACCATTTGTTGAAATTAAACAGGTCACCAAAAAATTCGGTGATTTCGCTGCAGTAAACGCAGTGTCTTTGGATGTCTACAAAAACGAATTATTTTGTCTATTAGGTGGATCAGGTTCTGGCAAAAGCACCTTGTTGCGTATGTTAGCGGGTTTTGAATCGCCGACGTCAGGCAGCATTATTATTGATGGTGTAGACATGTCTGGTATGCCACCTTGGGAACGTCCTATTAATATGATGTTTCAGTCTTATGCTTTGTTTCCGCATTTGTCTGTTGAAGCCAATATTGCGTTTGGCCTAAAGCGTCAGCGTGTGGCGGCAAATGATATCAAACGACGTGTCGCGCAAATTCTTGACATGGTTCAGCTTGGACATCTTGGTAAACGCAAGCCGCATATGCTTTCTGGTGGTCAGCGTCAGCGTGTTGCTTTAGCGCGAGCGTTAGTAAAACGTCCGAAATTACTTTTGTTGGATGAGCCGTTGGGCGCCCTAGACAAAAAACTGCGCGAAGAAACCCAATTCGAGCTTGTACGACTGCAAGAAGAGTTAGGCATTACTTTTATTGTGGTGACCCATGACCAAGAAGAAGCGATGACATTATCGACACGTATTGGTGTCATGGATAACGGCGTTATCGTACAGACAGCCGAACCACATCAGGTTTATGAATACCCTAATAATCGTTACGTAGCGGAATTTGTCGGCAATGTGAACTTGTTCGAAGGCTATGTTTTGTCAGATGAGCGTGACAGTGTCACCATTCAATCTGATGATATACAAGGTACGATCCGAGTAGATCATGGCATCAGTTGCTCACCCAATCAGCGTGTTTCCGTCGCGGTTCGTCCAGAAAAAATCCATCTTTCTCGTATCGCTCCAGAGACCAGCCAAAACGTAACTCGCGGAAAAATCTCTGACATTGCCTACATGGGAAGTCAGTCTATATTTAAAGTGATCTTAGACAGCCAGAAAGAAGTGCGTATTACACAGCCGAATACGGCGAGAAATATTGAAGATCGCCTCACGTGGGATGAGCAGGTGTATTTATCTTGGGACCCTGATAGCAGCGTGGTACTTACATCATGATTCCTTCTCCGTTTAAGAGCAAAATATTTAAACCGTCCGTCTGGCAATTTGTGTCTACATCAAATATTGGTCGCTTATTTGTGATATCTGTGCCCATGTTATGGCTAGCGGCTTTTTTCTTTATTCCTTTTTTAGTGGTTTTTAAAATCTCTTTTACGGAAACGGCGATTGCAATACCGCCTTATAGTCCTATTTTTCAATGGGACGCGAGTAATGCATTTGCCACGTTAAAAGTGAATTTGGGCAATTATTTATTTTTGTTTGAAACCCGCTTTTACTTAGATGCTTATTTAAGCTCGATCAAAATCGCGGCCATTTCGACCTTTATCACCTTGCTGATTGGTTTTCCCATGGCGTACTTCATTGCACGTAGTTCGAGTACCATGCGAACGGTGTTGATGGCGTTGGTGATTTTGCCGTTCTGGACATCTTTTCTATTGCGGGTTTACGCATGGATGGGATTACTGCAAAAGAATGGCTTAATAAACGAGCTGTTATTGTCATTAGGGTTAATTGATAACCCAGTGACTATGCTGCAAACCGATTTTGCCGTGTATTTGGGTATTGTTTATACCTACCTTCCGTTTATGATTTTGCCGCTTTACACCACTCTTGAAAAGATGGATTTGAGCCTGATTGAAGCCGCACAAGATTTAGGTGCCAAGCCTTATGAAGCGTTTTGGCATGTGACTTTACCGCTGGCTAAACCTGGGATTATTGCGGGCTGTCTATTAGTCTTCATTCCGGCGGTTGGGGAATTCGTTATTCCTGCTTTGTTAGGTGGTTCAAACACCTTAATGATAGGGCGTGTGTTGTGGGATGAGTTCTTCCTAAACCGAGATTGGCCGATGGCCTCGGCTGTTGCCATCATCATGTTGTTGGTATTGGTGGGCCCTATTATGTTTATGCGCAAAAACACCAATAAGGAGGAGGCTCTATGAATAAGAAACAGTCGATTCCATTAAAGATATTGGCAGGATTGGGCTTTTTGTTTCTGTATTTGCCGATCATCGTATTAGTTATCTTCAGCTTTAACGAATCCAAATTGGTGACAGTTTGGGGCGGCTGGTCATTGAAGTGGTACGCCAGTCTGTTTGATAACGATCAAATCATGGAAGCCGCTTGGGTGAGTTTAAAAATAGGCGTTATCAGTGCCACGCTCGCGTCTGTGCTGGGCACCATGGCCGGTTTTGTCTTGAGCCGAATGCATCGTTTTAAAGGAAAAGTGATCTTGGCTGGTTGGACTATGGCGCCTTTAGTAATGCCAGAAGTCATTACTGGTTTGTCTTTATTGTTGTTGTTCGTTTCCATGGAAAGCCTATTTGGTTGGCCGTCGGAAAGAGGAACGACCACTGTGGTGATTGCCCATACAACTTTCTGTTTGGCGTATGTGGCGGTGGTGGTGCAATCTCGCTTGGCCACATTGGATGAAACCTTAGAAGAAGCGGCAATGGATTTAGGAGCAAAGCCTTCTAGCTTGTTTTTCCTCATTACCTTGCCGTTGATTATGCCAGCGATTATTTCCGGTTGGTTACTGTCTTTTACCTTGTCATTGGATGATTTGGTTATTGCCAGCTTTGTTTCTGGTCCAGGTAACAGCACGTTGCCAATGGTGATCTTTTCTAAGGTTCGCCTGGGCGTAACGCCTGAGGTAAATGCGTTAGCCACCATCATGATAGTGGCCGTTGCTTTGTCAGTTCTTGGCGCTCTGTATTTTATGCGTCGCCAAAGCAAGCTGCGTGAGCCATAAGTTAATAAGAGGAAAACGATATGAAAATCGGGATTTTAGCCGCGGGTATTACGCCTGATTCGCTACGAGCTGAGTTTCCTACCTACGCGGACATGTTTGGCCAACAGTTAGGATTAATTAATTCTGACTTCTCTTTTGTCACTTATGATGTACGAGAAGACGATTTCCCTGCCAGTCACCTTGATTGTGATGCTTGGCTTATTACCGGATCAAAATTCAGTGCGTACGAAAATACGCCTTGGATGTTGCGCTTGCAGGATTTGATCAGAGAGATTGATGAGCAAAAACAGCCTTTGGTCGGGATTTGTTTTGGTCATCAAATTATTGCTCTCGCGTTAGGTGGAAAGGTTGCAAAATACGAAGGTGGTTGGGGTTTAGGCGTGCATCGCTATGAGATTACCGAAGGCGATGTGAAGAGCACTCTAGGCAAAAATAATTTTGCTATTTGTGCTTTTCATCAAGATCAGGTGTTGGAAAAACCGAGTCAAGCCAGAGTCTTTGCTCGTTCAGATTTTTGTGTCAATGCCGGATTGTTATATGGCGAACACATTTTAACTGTTCAAGGACACCCTGAATTTTCTCGTAAATACGAAGGGAAGTTATTGGATATGTATGAGCAAAAGTTGCCCTTCGATGTGATTTCTCAGGCGCGTGACAGTTTATACAGTGAAGATTTGCAGTCGAGCCAATTAATGACATGGATAGGGCGGTTTTTAACGCAAGGCTTCAAGCAGCCTTAATCAATTTGAGATAATAAAAAACCAGCAAGTATCGAAGGATACTTGCTGGTTTTTTTGTTCTATTAGCGCGTGCTTAGCGCTTCAAGAAACCACGTTCTTGCAAAAAGCCCAACATGTGTTCGCGTTTCTTTTTCTGAACTGCGGCCGCCGTTTGTTCAGACCAGTTGCTGTTTTTCTGGTTATCGGCGCGGCTTTGGTAATAGGCTTCGATTTGCGCATCGTAGGCTTTCACATCGGCTTCACAGCGAGAACTGTCGTAGCTGTCTTTATGCAAAATCACATCGACAGGTAAGCGTGGTTTTAGATCAGGTTGTGCATCAGGGTAGCCAAGGCAAAGGCCAAAGACAGGATAAACTTGGCTTGGCAAGTTCAATAGCTCTGCCACTTGTGCGGGATCATTACGAATACCGCCAATAAACACGGCACCAAGACCAACCGATTCTGCGCCAAGCATTAGGTTTTGCGCAAAAAACGTCGCGTCAGTGGTCGCTGCAATAAAGTGTTCAGTATTACCTTCAAGTGCCCCCAACCCTTGTTCTAAGCTGCAATATTCAACGCGAGTAAGATCCGCGCAGATGACAAAAAACTCTGCTGCAGATTCGACCCATTTTTGGCCGCCAGCCAGCGTGGCAATCTTCTGACGGTTTTCTTTGTTGGTAACTTGAATAAGAGAATACGCTTGGATAAAGCTGGAAGAAGCTGCGCCTTGAGCACTCTGAATCAGTTGCTTAAGTAATGTTTCATCAATGGCTTTGTCTTTGTATTGACGAATTGAGGTGTGAGTACTTTGTGCTTTAAGAATTGGATTCATGATAGTCATCTTCTAATGTAAGGATGACTAGATCTTAGTAGCTTACATGAGAAGGGTCAAAGCGCTTATTGGCAATAAACAAGAACAAACGGAGGAAAGACTTAACCAAGAAGGCTAAGTCTTTCGGGCAGGGCAGAATGGATAAATTAGAAACGGTATTCTGCACCGACACTGGCTTGGTTGAAGTCAGTTTCGAATTTAGAGTCAGAAGAAACGTTATCCGCATTTAGATCCACGTCATACCAAGTGTATTGAGCATTTAACAACAAGTTTTCTGTCACGTTAAAGTTAACACCGGCGCCAGCGAATAAACTTCTATCGTCTGAGCTGCCTTTGATTGAGGCAATGTTATAGTCTGTTTCGTGCCAAAGTTGACCGGCCTTGGCAAATAACTCAACGGTTTGAGTAATCGGAATCGTGCCTTTCAGCGCCGCGGTGTAACCTGTTGTTGAAGCACTGGCTGCGCTTCCACCGTATTCACCAAAATCGATGTAACTGCCTTCTAGGGCAAGGAATGAGTTAAAGCGATAACCAACAATACCTTGTACAACATCGTTGTTGTCATCAAAGTCATCTTCGCTTTCTACTTTTAGATAACCGTAGTTACCGCCAACATAAAGGCCGCTGTTGTTTTCGGTCATGTCTTCTGCTTTCGCCACACTGCTTAGAGAAGCCAAAGCGATACTGCCTGCGATAACGGGAATAAGCTTTTTCATTTCATAACTCCTTTTAGTTACTTTTTGAGAACGTCGTGAGTTGCGTTATCAATGTGGCGTATGGTGAATTGAATGGCTAGGTTTTGAGCGATCGTTATCGATTTGCTTCATTTTCTATGCGTTAAACCGAGGGAAATCACACTTTACTGATAGTTTTGACCATAAGGTTAAGAATGACGTTTGGGGTTGAAAATAAAAAAGGTGCCAGAAGTCATGGCACCTTTTTATTTCTTTCACTCTATTTTTGGCGGGTTGCAAAGAGTCGTTTATTTAATGGTATTGATGACTAGCGACTTCGCCCCATAAACTTTCAATGCGATTATCTCGGCCGCAGCTGGCACGGTAGAAAGAATAGCGAATTGGGTTTTTTGTATAGTAACTCTGGTGATAATCCTCAGCCGGATAAAAGGTTTTTGCCGGAAGAATCTCGGTGACAATAGCGTCGTTAAAGGGTTTTGATTTTTCGACCTTGGCTAAAGACGCTTCAAACACGGCTTTTTGTTGTTCATCTTGGTAAAACATCGCCGTTTTATAAGGTGAACCTTTGTCACAGAATTGACCCGAAGCGTCGGTTGGGTCAATCGTTTTCCAGTAATAGTCCGCCAGTGTTTTTAGAGAAACAATGTCATCATCAAAATGAATGACAACGGCTTCAAAGTGACCCGTTTTCTTAGAGGATACTTGGCCATAAGATGGGTTTTCAGTGTGGCCTCCTGTATAGCCAGAGACAACATCGCTAACGCCCGGCACCAATTCAAAATCAGATTCCACACACCAGAAACAACCGCCAGCGACTATCATGGTTTGTGGTGCGGCTTGTGACACGCTACTAAAAGTCGCTACTCCAGAAAGAAGTAGCAACCCTAGGGCGCTGCTGAGAGCATTTCGAATGATCATTTAGTATGTCCTTTAGTAATAAGAAAGATGTCATGTAATACTTTGACGTTGTTAGGAATGCTTTTCTTACACTTCTATTTTTCCTACAACTATATAGTAGAAGGGAACGGCTGAAGGGCATGAATATTTCGAGTGCTAGGTACGGCGTGAGCAAGTTTAATACGTTATCTTCCTACTTAATGACCTATTTTTTGTACAATTGCATGGCACACTAGAGGCGGTTTTAAGACGAATCGTTAGTTGTTTGTATATATGCTGAACATATTAAAGACATCTAGATAATCAATTAAACAAATATAGAATTGTCTTATAGTATGTTTGCCAATCAATTCAACTCTCGCTTGTTCATGGATACGATCATTGTTAATTCGCACTGAAAGGTAAATGTACTTAGGTCAGTCAACTTTATCGTTGTGCTGTTTGAGGTTTGAAAAGAAATATTCTTTGTTACAAATTTTAATGGGGTAGTCATGAGTGCATTTGTTACTGAGCGTGTCTTAAGCGTTCACCACTGGGATGAAAATTTATTCAGCTTCAAAACCACACGTAATCCAAGTTTGCGTTTTGATAACGGTCAATTTGTGATGATTGGCTTGGAAACCGACACTCGTCCTTTGATGCGTGCTTATAGTATTGCCAGCCCTAATTACGAAGAGCATTTAGAGTTTTTTAGTATCAAAGTGCCTAATGGGCCGCTGACTTCACGTTTACAACATTTAAAAGTGGGTGATGATGTTTTAGTAAGTCGCAAACCGACAGGCACCTTGGTGACTCGTGATTTACTCCCAGGCAAAAACTTGTATTTGTTATCTACTGGCACAGGTTTGGCGCCATTTTTAAGCGTTATTCAAGATTTTGATGCTTACGAACAATATGAAAAAATTGTTTTGATTCACGGTGTTCGTCACGTTAGCGAATTGGCTTACGCTGACTTTATCGAAAAAGCATTGCCTGAAAATGAATTTTTTGGCGAGCAAGTAAGAGACAAGCTAATCTATTACCCAACCGTGACCCGTGAACCGTTTCGCAATCAAGGTCGCCTTACCGATTTGATTCGCAGCGGTAAATTGGCGAAAGATATTGGTTTGCCTCAGTTGAATCCTGCTCACGATAGAGCCATGATTTGTGGTAGCCCAAGTATGTTAAAAGACACATCCGCTTTACTTGATGAACTTGGCTTTAAAGAATCACCAAAAATCGGTGTGCCAGGTGATTACGTTATTGAACGGGCGTTTGTTGAGCATTGACAGTGAAAGGTTTTCTTTTACTGATAAAAATTTTAGGAGATGTTATGAGTTCTGATAAAGAATCAAATCAAGATTACGTTCCTCCAAAGGTATGGAAATGGGAGGCAGAAAGCGGTGGTAAATTTGCCAGCATCAACCGACCTATTTCAGGCGCGACTCATGAGAAAGTATTGTCTGTTGGTAAGCACCCACTTCAGCTACATTCACTGGCAACACCGAATGGCCAAAAAGTTACCATCATGCTCGAAGAGCTATTGGCACTGGGTAAAACAGAGGCTGAGTATGATGCGTATTTGATTAAAATCGGTGAGGGTGATCAGTTCGGTTCAGATTTTGTTGAGATCAATCCCAACTCTAAAATCCCTGCTTTGATGGATCATAGTACCACGCCACCCACTCGTGTATTTGAATCAGGCTCTATCTTGCAATACTTGGCAGAAAAGTTTGATGCTTTGGTGCCAAAAGATCTAGCAGCTAAAACCGAATGCCGTAACTGGTTGTTCTGGCAAATGGGTTCAGCACCTTATTTGGGCGGTGGCTTTGGTCATTTTTACGCGTATGCGCCAACGAAAATGCAGTATCCAATTGATCGCTTCACCATGGAAACTAAACGTCAGTTAGATGTGTTAGATAAGCAATTAGCAAACAATACTTATATGGCGGGGGAAGAGTATTCCATTGCAGATATCGCGATTTGGCCTTGGTATGGTAACTTGGTATTAGGCAATTTATATGAGGCGGCAGAATTTCTGGATGTCACCAGTTATAAAAACGTATTGCGATGGGCAAAAGCCATTGAACAGCGTCCAGCCGTGCAGCGCGGGCGTATCGTTAATCGTACTTGGGGCGATGAGTACTTAGAAGAGCGTCATGACGCAGCGGATTTTGATGGTATTATCAAATAGCTTAATGCTTTAGTCAGAAAAGTAAAAAGGGCGCGGATCTTGGTGATCTGCGCCCTTTTTCGTTGAAAGCTAGTCAAATGGATGGTCGATCACGGCGGTGGCTTGAAGAATCAAACTTGGGCTAAGTATGTGTTTTCGAATGAGGCTTTGGGCGGCGTCTACATCTCGGCTTAATAGCGCGCTTACCAAGGCTTCATGCTCTTTTTTGTTGGCGTCAAACACCGACAAATCCACCATGTTTTTCTTTAACCAGAGATTGCGGTAACGGGACGCTTTTTCGTACAAGCTGTCTCGTACTTGCAGTAAGGCGGGAGACTGACAACCTTCAGCAATAGCGGTGTGAAAGTCATGATGATATTGCTCCCAAAGGTGAGGTTCTTTTTCAAGTAGTTCCGCATGGATCTTCATTTTATGGGCGCAGGCAACGATCTTGGCTTCCCACTCATCGTCTCCACGTTCAATCGCCAGTCCGACACAAAGCGCTTCGATTTCAGAGCGAGTTTCATAAATGTCGATCAGCTCATCTTTGGAAATAGGATGAACTCGAAAGCCCCGTTGGTTTTCCACCACGACCAGTTGTTTCACCATCAGTTGAGATAATGCTTCGCGCAGAGGGCCGACACCAACCTGATAGCGCTCTTTTAAACGCGTCATGCGTAGTTTTTCACCCGGTTGGAAGTATCCCGTCAGAATGTCATAGGTGAGCGCTCCCAATACTTGAGCGGCAGAATTGTCCTTACTGTCCACGTCTATTTTGTCATGTATTTTCATTAATTGGCGCTCATTTGGATTGTTGGTCTTAACCTACTGTTTTATCAGCAATAGTTTTCCATTCTAAGGGAAGGGCAAAAAATAGTTAAGTGAGTTAGATCAAAAATGCTTGACGTTTATTTTAAATGTATTACATTTAATTAAAACGTCGACATTTTGTTTAAATGTCGATTTAAATTTCACTGAGTATTAATGTTCGCCAAAACAAAAACAACAGGAGAGAGACAATGAGCGCCTTAGCAAAACAAACAATCACAGAGCAAGAATTCCAAGGCTTTGCAGTAACCGATTTTCCAGCCAGTAAGCGATTGAAAGTCGTTACCTTGGACGAAGCAACCATTAGAGCTTTTAACGACGCTGTGTCTGAATGGACTGTTCAAGGCATCGAATACAAACCCTTTTTGCGCTTTGAAGTGGCAGATCGCTTAGACGCCATTACTAACTACACGTTAGGTAAATTTTTGAATGCCACCGTGCGAGATCGTGCAACGGGTGCGTTCTTATTGAATTATCAAGGTAGCCCGAATGTTGAAGAGGGTGATGCGCGTACCGAGTTCGAAGTGAAATTGTCTACGGCGGTGTCTCATATTATTGGTCTTTCAAATCACGACGCCATGTACGGCCAATACTATGCTCGTTTTACTGTGCGCAATGTGGATGATTCTGACAGCTATTTGCGTAAAGCTCATCGCCGTATGGAACTGCACAATGACGGTACTTACGTCAACGAGCGTACCGATTATGTCTTGATGCAAAAATTGAAAGAAGAAAACATGCAAGGCGGAGATTCCTTGATGCTGCACCTAGATGATTGGGCAGAATTGGATAAATTCTATAAACATCCATTAGCGAAAAAAGACATTGTTTGGGGCGCGCCAAAGTCCAAAAATGTGGAATCAAAAGTAGAGCATCCTGTGTTTTTTGAAGAAGACGCGGATGGCAAGCCATTGATGTTGTATATCGATCAGTTTGCTGAGCCAAGCAATAAAGCAGAAGGTAAATACTTATACGAAATGGGCGAATCTCTAGAAGCGGACGCGAATTTCCTTTCTGTCCCAATGCCTGTTGGTTCTATGATGGTGATGCACAATCATTTTTGGTTACATGGTCGTGATAAGTTCGTTCCTCACCCAGATCTTTGCCGTGAATTGCTACGTCAGCGTGGTCACTTCACAGAATAAGATATGACTGAGCACGTAAAACAGCGACAAGTGTGAGCTTTGTCGCTGTTTTAGTATATAAACTGAAGTCTTTACTCACGAGTTCGTGCAAAGGTTTCAGCGTATAATAAAAAATACATGATCGAGAGAAAGAGCAGGGGACAAGATGATTTACGATTACATTATTATCGGTGGTGGCATTGTCGGTGTTTCCACTGCATGGCAGCTGCAGCAGCGCCATCCAGAAAAGAAGGTCTTGTTACTCGAAAAAGAATCTGTGTACTCCAAACACCAAACGGGTCATAACAGTGGTGTTATTCATGCTGGCGTGTATTACGCGCCGGGCAGTTTAAAAGCGAAATTTTGCAAGGCGGGTGTAAAAGCCACCATGGAATTTTGTGATAAGCATAATGTGCCTTATGAGCAATGTGGCAAATTGCTGGTGGCGACGACAGAGCTTGAAGTCGAGCGTATGAAAGCCTTGTTCGAGCGCTGCAAAGAAAATGAGCTGGATGTAGAAATGCTTAATGCTGAGCAATTAAAGCAGCGTGAGCCAAACATCGTCGGCTTAGGTGGTTTCTTTGTCAAAGACACCGCTATCGTGAACTATCAGCAAGTGACGACCAAAATGGCGGAAGAGTTCGTCGGGCTAGGTGGCGAAGCGCTATTGAATCATCAAGTGGTTGGTCTAAGAGAAACCGCCGATAAAGTCACGGTGAGCGCTCAACACTATAGCGCGTTGAAGACATTTGAAGGCCGTTTTTTGATTACTTGTTCAGGCCTGATGGCAGATCGAACCACCAAAATGTTGGGCATTCCAACGGATTTTCAAATCATTCCTTTTCGTGGCGAATATTACCAATTGCCAGAAAAATACAACAACATCGTCAATCATCTGATATACCCAATTCCTGATCCTGATTTGCCATTTTTGGGCGTTCATTTGACACGCATGATTGATGGCAGTGTCACCGTTGGGCCTAACGCAGTACAAGGTTGGAAACGTGAAGGTTATGGTCGTATCAATATTTCCTTACGGGATATTAGCGATATGGTGCGTTTTCCTGGATTCTGGCGTGTGCTAAAAAACAACTTGAAGACAGGTATTATCGAAACCAAAAACTCCCTTTGGAAGCCGGGTTACCTCAAGTTGGTGCAAAAATATTGTCCTCAATTAGACGTGTCGGATTTACAGCCTTATCCAGCCGGCATCCGTGCCCAAGCCGTGATGAGGGATGGTTCTTTGGTGCATGACTTTTTGTTTGCCGAAAGCCCGCGTAGTTTGCATGTGTGTAATGCGCCTTCCCCTGCAGCGACTTCCGCCATTCCTATTGGTGGTTATATTTGTGACAAAGTGGCCGAACTGGCGGATAAATAGACGAAGGATCGATGGAATTCGGGCAAAGGTCTTGATCATTAAGTGTCTCGCCTCTTTTTCTTAATATTGGAAGAGAGGTGAGCAAAAAATAAACAGTTATTTATGTCTATTCGAGTGCTTGTCACCATTTTGTAAGACCTGTCTGTGTTAGAGTGGATGCTTACGAAACCTGTTGGTCAGCATGATGCTGCAACCTACTCTTTATTTGTGTCAATGTTCTAGGTGATGTTTGCCTTTTTGCAGCGGCTAGATAAAAGAGAACAGCTCTACGTCCCATTTAGAGAGCTTTACCATGCAAAACTTAACGCAAGATGGACAAAACCTAGTTAATTCCCTTTCCCGTCGTTACAACCTAAGCTTTGACGCTGTGATGCACATGCTGATTGCCGTGAATAATGGCAATGGTTCCATGGCGCAATTTAATTGTCCTGAGCTCGGTGGCGGTGGGCAGTGGATGCGCGGCGGTATGACGATGGTGGGCGACATGTTTAATTATGGTCTGAAATCAACAGTGGATAACCTGTGTAATGAATTGGCCAACGGCTTGGCTAATATGCAAGTGTTCATGCCATTACCAAAAGGCTCACGGTCAAACAATCAATGGTGGCCGGGGGATCTTGGCCAGCCTTTTAGTAGCGGTGCGCAAAACAGCACGCGTTACGCTATTTTCCCAAATCGTCTAGCGGTTGAAGTGAATGGTAATGTGACGGTTTACGATACATTAGACAATAACATTGGTGGTATAAGTCAGCAGCAGGGCGGTAATTCTTCACTGACTTTCTCGAGCCAATACGGCACGATTCCAGTGAATACTTTACCTATTGTTTCGGGGGCGGGTTCATCTAACTCAAATACCCATAATCAAGCGCCACAACAATCAGCAACGCAGAATCAAGCATCACAGAATAACTTTGTGGCTCCGCCTGCACCAATGGCGTTTACGCCAGCTCCTGCGATGCAGTCTTCTCAGAATTTGACTAATGCATCGTCTGTTGATGAAGTGATTCAATTGATTGAAAAGTTGGCGAAATTGAGAGATATGGGCGCGATTTCAGACAACGAATACAATTCTAAGAAAACGGATTTACTGAATCGAATTTGATTGATTAGATCGTTACTAATAAAAAAAGAGGCTCACGATGAGCCTCTTTTTTTCGGTTTTATTTTCCTTTGTCTTGTCGGTGCTTCGATTGGACTCTATTAATGGCTTTGCTAAAGGTTTTCATATGTTGTTTTTGAGCATAGGCACCTTGGGCAGCACGAGCATTAAAAGCGTCCTCTTTTAGCAGTTTTTGATAATTGTCCCAGTGAGATTGAGCCAGTTCACCACTTCCTAAGGCTTGTAAAATCTTGCAGCCAGGTTCGGTTTGGTGAGCGCAATTAGTGAACTTACATTGCCGAGCCAAATGCACAATGTCGTTAAAGGTTTTCTCTATGCCTTCTTGGGCATTGAGTAATTGCAATTCACGAATTCCAGGTGTGTCGATAAACAACACGCCTTGTTGGTTGATTAGTAATTGCCTTGATGTCGTTGTGTGTTTTCCTTTGTCATCATCTTCACGAATGCCGCCTATGGTTTGTATGTCGTCGATCGTTTCAGAGCTGCTCTGATCTATTGCATCTATCCCGACCGCTTGATTGAAAAGCGCATTGATTAACGAAGACTTGCCAACACCTGAAGAGCCAACCATCGCAATGGTCGTACCAGCAGTTAGGTAATGCTTAAGTGACAAAAGAGACTCTGGCTGCAACATCGAGATACCGACGAGGTTATGGACTTTTAAACCACGAATCTGATCTAAAAAATCGTCGATTTTGTCGGTTAAATCGATTTTATTAAGCACAATGACAGGCTCAATATTCGATTCATAAGCCATGGCAAGATAGCGCTCTAACCGTTTGATATTAAAGTCACTGTTCGCGCTGGTGACAATAAAAAGGTAATCCAAATTCGCCGCCATGAGTTGCCGTTTCTGGTTGCTCAAACGCTCTAGCTGGTTTTTCGCTTCTAATACTTCAATGATGCGAAAGTGCTCATGCGCGCGTTCTGCGATCACCCAATCACCGACACAGAAATGTTCACTGACTGGCTGGAAGCTCTCTGAGCAAAGCAGTTCCACTTCGCCTTCATTCCAATTGCTACCTAAGCCTTTGATGACCGAACGATGAATCGCACTGATCCGAAAGACCTGTAATTCATTCGACTGTAGTTTTTCAAACGTTTGTGTGTCTGCTTGTTGCAGAAAGAAGTGGCTCCAACCTAAAGGTTGTAATCTAGATATATTCAATGTTTTAGCTCCGGCTAAAGATACAAAAATTAGTTAGGTAAAACTAAAAACGCCGGATGAGACAACACAAAGAAAGATGCCCTAGAGGGAATCTTAAGAGAGGGGAAGTTCGAAGAAAAACGGTAACGAAACGTATGACGCTATTCTAAAAACAGATGCTCTTTGTTGTCTGAATCGGCGTTGAGTTGAATACAATCATCAATAATCTCCTTAAGTGTTTAAATGGAGCCTAATAGTGTGAGAGTTTTTGGATTAGGTCAAGTTACTGTTGTCGCTATTTATTGAGTTACTCAGCGGATAAGCCACTTAGTCTTAAATAACAATTTCATTCGACTAAAGCGAGTTGTAGCGGCAGATAGGAATCATTTTTTAACATGTTTAGCATTTTATGTGCCGTCATCGGTTTGGCGTAATAATAACCTTGTCCATAAAGACAGCCTATTTTGATTAGCATGTCAGCTTGTGATTTGTTTTCTATGCCTTCTGCTATGGCTTCGCATTCAAAGGAGCTTGCGAGCATGATGACGGAAGACACGACAGCTTGTTTTCTAGCGTCATGATCAATTCCATCAATAAAAGATCGGTCGATTTTTATATGACTTACATTTAGGTTGCTGATGTAAGACAGAGAGCTCATGCCTGTCCCAAAATCGTCTATGGCTAATTTAATGCCCGCATTTTTAAAGAGATTTAAACTTTTAGATATGTCATCTATATTAACGCTGGTTTCTGATTCGATCAGTTCAATTTCCAGTTTGTCTGGGGGAATTTCATACTTTTCAAGCAAGGTAAGAGTGAACTCTAATAGACTTGGATCAAGCAAATTATAGGGCGATAAATTGATTGCGATGGGAGTAAACAGACCTTGCTTGTGCCAAAGATTAAGCTGCTCAATAGCGTTTGCAATAATATAGCGGCCAAATTCTTGAACGCGACCACTTTGCTCTATTAACTCAATAAAATGCACTGGAGAGAGCAAACCATCTGTTGGGTGGTACCAACGAGCCAATGCCTCCACGCCGATAATATGGCCATCTTTAAGTGATACTTTAGGTTGATAATGAAGCTTAATTTGTCTGTCAGACAAGGCATTATCTAAATCTGCACGAAGTTTTAAGCGCTGGTGACCGCACTGGATGTTTCTTTCGCTGAATAGGCTCCAGCCACTGCGGTTTTTTTTTGCGTCATCCATGGCTGTATCAGCGTAAAGGATTAACGATTCTGAGTCTGTTGCTTGGCTTGGATAGTGTGAAAGACCAATACTAGCGCCTGTACTAATCGCGAGTTTATTGATCATTACTGGTTCATTACAGGTAATGATTAGCTTTTGTACAAGGTTTTTAGCTTGTTCTACACTTACCTCTGGCGCCCAGATGATAAACTTATCCCCGCCAAATCGAACCAGTGTTTGTGTGTTATTTATTACTTCTTTGAGCTTCTGTGCCACTTTTACTAAAAGAGCATCACCTGCCGCATGCCCAAATGTATCGTTTACTTCTTTAAATTTGTCCAAATCGATGACAAAGAGGCAAGCTTGGGTAAGGGGGGATTCGTTTATTTTTCTCGATTTTGAAGACTTTTTGTCTAATGGGTCTTGTATGATGTCTTTCATCATATTTCTAAGAAAAAGCCGGTTAGGAAGTCCTGTCAATGAATCATGGGTGGCAAGATGAGCAAGTGAATCATTTTTGTCCTGAACGCGTTTATTCATCCAAGAGGATAGAGTGATTGCAAACCAAGTGGCTAACCAGAAGACAATGATGGAGGTGATGATTAGACGCTTCATCACAAAGGTAAGCGTATTATCAATATTGTTTGAGGTTTTGATAATGATGACTTGGTAGTTATCGTCTTTGACTATTTGCCAAAGAAATTTCTTTCCGTTAACGGTTTCTTGACCATTTGTCATATTGACGGAATATAGTGAAGTGCTGGTTAACAGGGTGACTTTAGAGAGTAATTGATCCGTCTCAACAGGATCCATTTCATGATCAATAGACCATTCTAAATCAGGCCCAGTGATTTTGAGATATAGTTTTGATGCATCGAAATCACCATTAAAATATACCAACTTAATGAGTTCTGAGAGTTGCTCTTTTGAATCTTCCTTTTCTGTTATGAGAAGTTCGCCATGAATCATCATCGCTTGCCGCTGCAGTGAATCTAACGCGGTTTTCAGACCTAAATCAGCTGTAAGTCGATAGGATACAACCACATAAATAGTAGAGACAAACAACGCAACGGTCAGACAAATTAGTATCAGCTTTAGACGAAAGGACTTGTCTCTTTGTAACTCTAATAGTTGTGGCATAAAAACCTTGAAGGGTGAATGTTTTTATTGTTTATTTTTGCAGGTGCTGATGCCTGAAAAATGATAGACGGGGCACCACCCAAACAGTAGAGATATTAAATTGAGTACGCCAAATACGCCGATTAATACTTCTAATACGGGTTCATCTAAATAGTCGCCATAGAATAGCGCAAAACCAGTAAAAACAATCCCTACCACGCCCCGTATGGCTCTATCCAACGGGTGTAAATTTTTCTTCATTTTGGGACTGCCTCTTATTTATACAACAACTACGATGAAATAGTCGGCTGTGAGTAGTTAAGAAACAAGATCAAGACTGTAAGGAATTGCATCGCAATGTAATTGCTGTGTAATGAGCAATGTTTTTTCTTTGGGAGGAGGCTAGGGTATAAAAAGCTGAGACTGGCTGATAGCTTAACTCAATCACTTTAAAGCTGAATACAGATAGAGTAAGTGAACTGGCATTGATTCTTAATTGAAAAGCTAGTTCCCCAGCCCTTCTCTATCTTTTTCAGCGTCTATGTTTTGACTGAGTACAATGGCTCTACTGCTACATTTGGAATGTTCAAATATATTTGAAAAGCTTATCAATATATTAAAAAAATAAAATTAATTTATCTGTATCAATCGGGCACACTGAAAAAAGTTGATGAATAGCGGGTTGAATATTAGCCTTGTTGAGTTTCTATTTGAGTTTCTATTAACGCATTTTCGTAAGGATAAAAATAAAATGAAGACAATAAAAGGACCTGCCATTTTTTTTGCACAGTTTGTGGGCGATGAAGCCCCTTTTAATAGTTTCGATGCAATTTTTGGCCCTATTAGGTTATAAAGGCGTGCAAGTGCCCACTTGGGACCAGCGTTTGATTGACCTTGAACGGGCGGCAAATAGCCAAGATTATTGTGACGAGTTGATTGCTACGGCAGCGAAACACGGCGTGGTGATCTCGGAATTAGCATCTCTGAGTCAAGCGGCGGCCAGTACCTCACGTGTTCCATCCGGTCATCCAGAAGGTTATTTAGAGGCGTTTGCTAATTTATATCGAGAATTTGCGCTATAGCTTACGGAAAATAAAAAATCTGATGTCCTTCCAAGCCTGTCTGATGGTTTGCATGGTATGAAGTTTATTGCTGCAACGGTAGCGTCGAGTAAGCAAGGCTGCGAATGGATTCCTTTGTGTTAATAAGATCTTAGCGAAGCCTGTTAGCTAAGATTTTGTGAACAATAATAAAATAGAATTATATTTTATTTATAGTCTTGCTTTTTGCTCTCTAAAATAGAATTATATTCCAGTAATATTTTCACTGTCGAAAAATTAAAATAACTAACCGATAAAGTGATGGTGTCATTGCCCTTTGGAAGTAACGCTTTTGGTGGTTTGGCCTAGGCCAACCATTGAGGTCAATGATCATAGCCATCCCAAGGAAACTAACATGTTAGAAAGAACCATTATTCAGTCTCGTGGCTGTAAAAATGTGACATTGCCAGATGGCAAGCCTGGATTTCAATTTCAAATTCGTAATCCAAATTACCGAGGCGTACAAGCAAGCTTGGTTGATGGCATCGACATTAAGCTAGACGGTCGTTCCTACGAATTCGATAGTGCTTTGTGGACTTTGCAAGGTGAAACGTATCGTTTAGAGCAGCTACGTCAGAGCGTCGACGTTCGCTGGCAGTTGGATGAATTGGCGACCATTACCTTACCCATTGAACAGCCTGTTCAATGTGGTGTTCATGATTTATTTGTGTGTGTCTTCATTCGTCGACCTTACATTCCTGCTCAATTTTCTCGTTCTCCTTTTAAAACCTCAGCGAAAGTTGTTGTCGTTGAAAACGATGATTTGGTTTCTGATATCAAGTTGGGTGTATCGACTTACAGTTATTCTGGTGATATCAACACGCTAATGACATTGGAAGATGTGATGGCGGATATAGCTGACATCGGCGCAAGCGGTTTAGAAATGCTGAGTGAAGGTGATATTCCTGGCTATCCAAATGTATCTAGCACTTGGCTGGACAACTGGTTTCGATTGCTGGATCAATATAAGTTGCAGCCAACCAATCTAGGTACTTGGGTTGATACCAATATGTGGTTAGATCGAGACCTCACCGTAGTGGAAGGGGCTGCACAAATTCAGAAAGATCTTCAAATCGCGTCACAGTTAGGCTTTTCTTCTATTCGTCCTAAGTTTGGCGTGACGTCTCTTGATTTATTGCCTCATCCTATTTGGCGTGAAGCGGTAGAGCGCTCTCTAGAGCTGGCGAATAAGTTGGACATCATCATTTGCCCTGAAATTCACAGTCCAACGCCAATCAAACACATTGTTACGCAAGGCTATATCGATTTTATTGAGGAAACAAAAACCGATCATTTCAAACTCATTATCGATACGGGCATTTTTCAGACAGCACCTTGTGATGATGGTCATGAAGGTATTGAGCTTAAGCCGGGTCAGAAAAGACCGCCATTCCTTGAACCACTTAAAGTGCCAATGGCAGATCTTGAAGAAATACTGCCACATGTTCATTTTATTCAATCTAAGTTTTTTGAAATTGATGATCAGCTTAATGATCTGCATGTGCCATGGGCTGACATTATTAAGACATTACAGGCGAACAATTGGTCTGGTTGGTTATCCAGCGAATACGAAGGGCGTCGAGAGCCTTATCGCGGTCGTGATCAGATCCGCCGTCAGCATGCATTATTGCGCTCGTTGCTTAATCAGAATAATCACTAACTAGCAGAGAATGAAAAAAAACCAAAAAACAGAGAATGAAAAAAACCAAAAAACAAAAATAATATTTTGGAGATTAGACTTATGTTTGGTATCACACAACCAAGATCTACCCGTGGGCGTGGCACAACGGCGAAAGGTATTACCTTACTTTATGCTCAAATTTTACCGGTTATGGCGATTGTTTCGTTATTTCCAGCGATTCCCAAGCTGTTCCAACATTTTGGTAGCGTGGAGCACGCGGCTTTTTTAATTCCGATGATCGTCACCATCCCTTCTCTGTTTTTGGCTATTTTTGCGCCTTTGGCTGGCATTGTGTCAGATCGTTATGGCCGACGTATTTGTTTTATTGGCGGTATGGCTGTTTATTCCATTGCGGGTTTAGTGCCTGTGCTGGTAGATCGGCTCGATATGATCGTTGCCAGTCGTGCCGTACTGGGGATTGCGGAGGCATTTGTTATCACAGTTTCCAGTACCTTGATAGCCGACTACTTTGGTGAGAAGCGTCATGGATGGGTGTCTTGGGTTGGGATATCGACATCTATCGCCGGAACCTTGTTGATTGTAGCTGGTGGTGTGTTGGCTGATATTAGCTGGAAAGGACCATTCTTTATTTATTTACTTGCCATTCCTGGCTTTATTATGACGTTGGTATTCATTGATGAGCCAATAAAATCTAACTCGGAATCCAGTGAAGAAGTAAAAACACTTGGCTTTCCGTTTAAGTTGGCCATGTTAATTGGCGGTGTAACCTTTGTTTCTTCTATCATTTATTATGTAGAGCCATTAAATATTGCCAATATTTTATCTGCTTCTGGCATTGATTCATTCTCTAAAATTGGGGTTATTCAGGCCATCACAACCTTGCCTTATATTTTAGGTGCCATTCTATATCGTTGTTTATTCCGCTGGAGAATCGGTCATCTACTTGCTCTTTCGGGTATGTTTATTGCTGTTGGTCAGGTTGTTATTGGTTTCGCACCTAATTATATCTATGTCTCGATAGGCGCTTGTATTCAGCAACTTGGTGCCGGCATGGTTATTCCTGCTCTACTGGCGTGGGGACAATCCATCTTACCTTTTGAGCAACGTAGTCGAGGCATGGGAATTTGGGCAACGGCCTTCTTTACCGGAACCTTTGTTTGTCCTGTATTGGTTAGCCTTGTTGAACAAGCCCACGACTTACATATCGCGATGGTGACATTTGGTGTTATCTCGTTCGTTCTTGCTTTATTCAGTTTCGTGTTCACTCAATCAACAAAAAATACGCTTGTGAATAAACACTCTCATGCTGCTCAGAAGGGGCGATAAATCACTATGACACTACATACAAAACACTTTGATTACATAATTGTTGGCGCAGGTTCTTCTGGCAGTGTGTTGGCTGATCGACTCAGCGCTGATGGAAAAAGCAGCGTGCTCTTGGTGGAAGCTGGTGGACGTAACCATTCAGAATTGGTGAATATGCCACGGGCATTTTTGAAAATGTGGGGCACACCAGGCTATTTTTCTTACTTTCCAATTAAGAATCAAAAAGACAGACCTGATGATGAAACTTGGGTTTATGGAAGAGGGTTGGGTGGCTCCAGTTCAACCAATGGCACGTGGTTTTTGCGGGGGATGCAGGCTGATTATGATTCATGGCGAGATATGGGCTTGAGTGAGTGGTCTTGGGAAGAGGTGTCTCGTTGTTTTAATGAAATGGAAAGCTATCGTTATCCACATGCGCATGCTTCTCGCGGTAAAAATGGCCCATTGCAAATCACCGAACTCCCTTACCGATCGCCTGTGCTTGATGCGGTTCTGAAAGCAGGTAAAGAATTTGGCCTTCCTATCTTGAAGGATATTAATACACCGAATACTCAAGGTATTGGTTATACCCAAGCTACAGTTGATCGCAGCGGTCGGCGGGCATCGTCATACCGTGCTTTTTTGAAACCTGCCTTAGGGCGAAGTAATTTGACGGTTATTACGGATACGTCTGTGCTGCGTATTTTAATGGAAGGACACAAAGCCACAGGGATTCGTTGTAAACAAAATGGTGCTGAATTTGATGTTTATGCGGATCGTGAAGTGATTGTTAGTGCCGGAGTGATGCAAAGTCCAAAACTGTTGCAGGTGTCGGGTATTGGTCCAGCAGACGTATTGCAACGTGCTGGTGTGGCGTTAGTGAAGGAGTCTCCTAACGTCGGTCGAAACTTGGTGGATCACGCCATGCTATCTATCTCTTTTCGTATGAAAAATGCCAGAGGAGCCAACTTCGAATTTGGTGGCTGGCGATTAGCTAAAAACGTATTGCAATATTACCTCACTAGAACGGGTCAAATGGCCTATACGTCGCCAGAGTTAACCGCGCTTATCTCCATGAAAGGTGAGGATCATTGGCCGGATGTGCAATTCGGCGTAGGGCCATTTTCGATGCGTTCATCTGAGGAAATGAAAGCGAACCCAGGGCAGGGGGCTCTTGAAGATAAACCAGGTCTGACAGTGAATGCGATGTATTTGCGACCTAAAAGCCGTGGCAGTATTGCAATAGAATCATCCGATATTAATGTGCCAGCTGTGAATGATGCCAATTGGTGGGGCAACGAAGAGGATCGTCAGACTTATATTGAATTGGTGAAGTTGATTCGACGATTTATTGCGCAGCCTACCTTGTCTAAATACGTCGAGCATGAGGTTTCACCGGGTGAGTCGTGTCAAACCGATGAGCAAATATCTCAGGCATTGAATTGGTTAGTTAGCGCAGGTCTTCACGGTACAGGAACTTGCCGTATGGGCTCTCCTGAAGATTCTGTTTTAGACTCTAGACTTAGAGTTCATGGTATTGAAGGATTGCGGGTCGTCGACTGTTCTTCCATGCCGACACCGCCTTCAGGTAATACCAACGGACCTGCGATGATGCTAGGATATCGAGCCAGTGAATTGATTCTTGAAGATAGAGATCGATAGTTTCTAGGATGTCCTCTTATGTCGCCTGTTTTTTTTGGGCATAAGAGGAGGTCTTATTTTTAATCTTCTATAATCGTCGCCATTCTAACTCGTATCTCTAAGTGATGATGAATATGCCCGGATCGCAAAAAGTAACCCCAAAGCTAGATACCAAAGGTTTAGCGACAAGAAAGCCTCAGCAAAATAGAAGTGTTGCTTCCCTTCATCGTATGTTTAACGCTACGTTGGAGCTTTTGTACGAGCGTAAGTCTGAAGATTTTACATTGCAGGAAGTCAGTATAAGAGGCGATGTTTCTATCGGCTCAATCTACTATCGTTTCAAAAACAAAAATGATTTAGTTCGCGAAGTGTTTGTGCAAAGCTTGTCTGAAGTGGCTAAAAAAGAAGAAGAAACGGTTATCAGACTTAAAAACGAGTGTTCTTCTTTAAATCAGTACGTACCAAAATACGTTGCTGAATACGCGAATATTCTTCGTAGCAATGAGCTTCTCATGCGTTTGTCCATGAACCATGCCAGTATTGATCTTCAGGCAAGTGTGGCTGGTAATGCTCAAATGAAAAAGGCTATGGAAATCAGTGTTGGTGGGCTATTGCATTTTCAAAGTGACATCACCGGAAATGCAAGTTTAAAGGCCAGTATTGTGTTTCAAATCGTGTTTGCAGCATTAGCACGGCATCTCAGTTTGGATTCCGCGGATGATTCATTCTTTAAGCAAGACTGGGATGACTTAATCGTCGAGCTTGGGGTGATGTGTCTTTCTTATTTAAAAAGTGATCAGGTTTGATTTTCGATAGCTTTATCATGCTCTGCCAAAATGGCAATGATCACAGCAACAATCATCTCTCATGCAAGGTGAAGTACCAAACTTAGTTAAGTTTGTTCCATTAGCTACGGTAGTCATCTAAGATAAACGTTAGTTTAAAGTTTATTGGAAAGGGTTGTTGTTAATGTTGGTAAGGTTTCTGCGTCCAAACAATCTATCCCAAAAAATGATGCGTGTGATTTTTTCCATTTACTTGGTTGTTACTCTTCTAATCACAAGTTTGCAGTTTTTGAGTGAATATCTGAAAACGCAGGATGCCATTGTCAGGGAACTACAGCAATTAGAAGCTACCGTTCGTGGCCCGATTTCGACGAGCTTGTGGCAGTACAACCATAACCAGTTAGACTCGCTCACCTCTGGGCTTATCAAGATGCCGATAATCGAAGGTGTTGATGTCTTCGATCAAAATACGCAAAGCATTATGTCTAAAAGAGCCTACAATCCAACCTCAGTTCCTTTGTCCATTTTCGATTCGACATCAGAGTTAAACTGGACTTTAAATGGCAAAAGCATGCCTCTTGGTACCTTGGTACTTTATTCATCATCAGGCGTGGTGCTAGAACGAGTGTGGTTTGGTTTTGCCTTGATTGCTATTACCGCATTCATCAAGTTAACTGTTTTATTTGGGTTGTTCATTTGGGCCTTTGATCGCTATTTAGCCAATCCTTTGAGAGAGCTAATGTCGCAAGTAAATGAGGTGCAATTAAGCCAAAGCATCAGTAAGCGCATTAATCTATCGAACACCGAAAATAACGAACTTAGCCAGCTTCAAGAGCATATGAATAATATGCTTTCCGCTATGTCTTCGGACAGGGAGCGATTTATAGAAGACGAACAAGCCAAGCGAGATTGGTTAGAAGATGCCGTGGCAAAACGCACCGAGGACCTACAAATCCTTAATGAAAAGCTCAAATATTTAGCAACAAGGGATTCATTAACAGATGTGTTAAATCGCGGAAGCTTTTTTGAAACAGCACAGCAGCTGTTGCTTTTATCTCAGCGTCAAAAATCGACCGCGTCTTTTATCCTGATGGACTTAGATTACTTCAAGAAGATTAATGATACTTATGGTCATTTTATTGGTGACAAAGTATTGATTCATTTCACCCAAACGCTACAAGTTTTTTTACGAAAATCAGACCTTCTTGGCAGAGTAGGCGGAGAAGAGTTTGCCATATTTCTTCCCGATACCGGATTAGACGATGCCTTTCAGCTTGCCGATAAAATACGTCAAGCGATTAGTGATTCAACGTTGGAGGTGGAAGGTCACAATGTCACTTATACTGTAAGCCTTGGCGTTGAGTCATCGGAGCCAGAAGATCAATTAATTGATGAACTATTTAAACGTGCCGATTTGAAGTTGTACGGGGCGAAAGATAAGGGTAGAGACCGTGTTGAGAAATAGCAAACTAAGAATACTATCCTTCCTTATGTTTTCTTTGGGAGTAAGTGTGTCTAATGTTGGCCACACAACGACGCTAAAAGTGTGTTACGACCAATGGCCACCGATGACGATATTTTCAACAAAAGATGCGCCTGAGCGCGGTGTCGTCATCGACATGGTGGAACAAATATACGCTTCTAAGGGTTATACGTTGGAATATTATGAGGTGCCGCTAGCAAGAGGGCTGGATATGGTGGCAGATGGACTCTGTGATATGCTGCCAGAATATCTTTATTCAAAAAATCCAGACAATGGTTTTGTCTATGCCAATGAGGCGACATTTTCATACGCCACCGCTTTTGTTGTCAGGAAAAATGATTCCTGGCGTTATCAAGGTATTCAGTCTTTAAACGGCAAGCGCCTCGCCACTGGGCCCGGTTGGGATTACAGTTCAATTAGTGTTGGCTATCAGCATTATATCGATGACCAGAAAAACGCCAACTTTGTCGAAGTAATCGCGGGTTATGATGATGTGGTTGACCGTATTTTCCTTATGATTAAAGATAATCGTGTCGATTTATACGCCGATAACGATCTTGTTCTTCAATATGTTTTAAACCAACTTAACTTAAATGATGACCTTAGAATCGTGCGCCCCGGGTTTGAAAATAAACTGGTCGAAATGCCCATATTTTCAAGAAAAATTTCCGCTGACAAAAGACAAGACTTGATCAATATTTGGAATGAAGGCCGCTTGGCGATGAAAGGCGAAAAAGAGCAAACACTTCTTAATAAGTACAAAGTCTCATTGGGAAAATAGCGTAATATAGCCCTTTTTTCTTTTAAATAGTTACCCATCTAGAATTAACGAATTCGACGGTGAACCTGAATCACCGTTGCCATCACCTAAGAGATATCTACTGAATGCTAAGCAATACAACCGAACTCCAGCTTGAACCTATTGATGCTGTCATCACTTGGGTCGATGGGAATGCTGTGAAACATCGCCAAAAACGACAAAAATATATGGCAATGGAGTCTTTGCCACTGCATGAAAATGCAGCTAACCCTCATCGATGGATGTGTAACGATGAAATTTTGTATTGCATCCAATCAATTGAAAACCATGCTCCGTGGATAGGTAAAATCTGGATTGTGGTTGATGAGAAAGGCCCCGATTTATCAAGCCTTTCTGAAAGTATTAGAGCCAAGGTGCATCTTGCTTATCATGCGGAAATCTTTGATGGGTTCACGCATGTTTTACCCACATTTAACTCTTTGGCCATTGAAAGCCTGCTGTGGCGTATTGAAGGATTGAGCGAGCGATTCATTTACTTTAATGACGATGTATTCTTAGCTGCTCCGTTAAAACCGACTGATGTGTTTGATGGTCTAGCTCCTGTTTTACGAGGGAAATGGGCTGATTTTAGTGAGCGGATTAGCGGCAGCGAAGCACAAGATGACCCTGCGAAGTTCCACTATTTCATGCAGATAAATGCTGCCAAAATTATTGGATTTCCGGCTACAAAGTTGTTTTCAGCAGCCCATGTCGTGCACCCTTTTCGACGTTCAAAAATGGCTGAATTGTTCGCTCGGTATCCTGATGACTTCCTCCGCAACATTAAACACAAATTCCGAAACTTGGAGCAATTTCTCCCTCAGGGCCTGCATAATCATGCTTGTATCTTGGGCAACGAGGCCAACATCAACACGACAGGTGACCATCTTCACATTTCAAGTGGATATGGAAAAGGGCTGCCTCCTGCCGACACTCTTGCTCTACTGACCAGAGCGACCGATCCTGAGATCAAGTTTTTATGCGTGAATGATCTCCCTCAACTGGTCGAAATTATCCCCAACGCTGCTGAATGGATCGCTAAGGCTATTGGTGGTTTTCCGGGGTTGGCTGAAAATACAGCCATTGAAGAGTTGTGCTTGCAATCAGAGGAAGCAGCGACAAATTTGGCTGAAGCATGATGTTGCTATCAAACAAAGTATTTGCGGAATGAGGGGCTCGTTTACAAAGAAATAAGGGGGCCTAATGGGTATTGATGGTATTTAGGTAACACTTAAATCAACCAAACAGACCATTAAATCTTTTAGATTGTGGAAGCTAAATAGTCTCCCCTTAAAAACTCTCAATCTATTGAATCTATGCATCTTTATAAGATAGTTAATGCCTAAATCTTGCTATAAATACGCCATAAGGCCCAAAAAGTTGCAGAACAGGTGAGTTTTATGAAGCCTCGTCAGACAGAGACTATACCGCAAAAGGATTTATTCCAAGATGAGAAAAGCGATTAAGCAAGTGAAAGGCTTTTTAGGGCGAGTTCTGCGAGATATTGATCGGCAAGTAAAACAACGAGGGTTAACGCTTACCCAAAAACAGGAAGACACACTCAACCAAGCCTATCGATTACTACAAGAATGTTGATATTTATATTAGTCAGATAATTTCCCACAAAAAAACCGATTAGAAACTTCTAATCGGTTTTTAGGCGTAACCAATAGCAATAACTTAAAGGGGATAAAAGTTAGTGTTAAACAGCAACGGCGATTTGTGATTTTGCTTTGTTGAAAGCTTCTTCACCAGGTGCGCCCATTGCTTGACCGCCCGCGATGAAAGTCTCTTTCACATTTAGGCCAATGAAGCCTAAGAATGTTTGGATGTGTGGTACTTGGTGATCAAATGCTTCACCTGCAGAGAAGCTGCCACTTGCTGAAAAGATGTAAGCATCTTTGTTTACAAGACCAACAGGGCCTGTTTCAGTGTAATTAAACGTACGACCAGCACGAGCAATGTAGTCAAAGTAAGACTTCAACGTAGAAGGAATGCCGAAGTTGTACATAGGCGCAGAAACGATAACAAGGTCAGCGGCTTCAAGTTCAGCAATCAGTTCGTCGCCAATTGCCACAATAGCTTGTTGCTCAGCAGAACGGCTTTCTTCTGGGGTAAACAATGCGCCCAATGTTTCGCCAGTAAAGTGAGGTAGTGGATTCGCAGTCACATCGCGAGCAACAACTTCGCCGTCAGGATTTTTTGCCAACCATTTTTCAACAAATTCGTTTGCTAGTTGACGTGATTTAGAGTTTTCGCCAGAAGCGCTAGAGTCGATACGTAATAAAGTAGCCATTGTAATAATTTCTCCTTGGTAATCTTAAGTGAGCCAAGATGGCTCGTCACTTGATAATGAGGCTATCTTATTACCAAGTAATTCGATTAAAAAGCGACATTTTTTGGAGATATTGATCGAAAAATACGATACATTAATCTTTCATATACTATTGATAAGAGAATGACTGTGAAAGCCCCGAGAGTAACGTTAGAGCAATGGCGCGTGTTGCAATCCGTTGTTGATAAAGGTGGTTTTGCGCAAGCCGCAGAAGCCCTTCATAAAAGCCAATCTTCAGTTAGCTATACAGTCGCAAAGCTTCAAGAGCAGCTAGGTTATCCGTTGCTAATTATCGAGGGGCGCAAAGCCAAACTTACTGAGCGTGGTGAGGTTTTATTGCGCCGTTCGCGTCATTTATTAAAAGAAGCGGTAGATCTAGAAGAACTGGCTCATACACTTGGGCAAGGTTGGGAGCCAGAATTGGAAATAGTGGTAGATCAAGCCTTTCCAACTCCAGCTTTGCTTCGAGCCTTGCAAGCCTTTGAGCCACAAAGCCAAGGAACACAAGTTCAACTAAAAGAGTCAGTATTAAGTGGAGGCGAAGAAGCACTGCGAAAAGGTAGTCCAGATTTAGTGCTTAGCGGCATTGTTCCAAAAGGTTATTTGGCTGATCCCATTGTCGAAGTGGAAATGATCGCAGTAGCAGCTACGAGTCATCTATTGCATCAAGAAACAGATCCAATTAACAATGAACGCTTAAGTCGAGAGCTGCAAATTGTTATTCGAGATTCGGCATCAGAAACTTCTGTTGATTCTGGTTGGTTGGGAACGGATCGACGCTGGACCGTATCAAGCGTGCAATCCGCGTTGGAAATTGTGACCAGTGGTATTGGCTTCGCGTGGTTGCCAAAGGCCGATTTAGAATACGCTTTGCAAAGCGGAAAGCTTAAAAAACTGAAGTTAATTTCTGGTAGTGAACGTAACTTTCACATGTATGCCATCTTTGGAAAAGGTGAGCGAACTGGCCCAGCTACGCGGCTCCTAGTAGAGCTACTTCAGTTAGAATGTAATCGTTGCCCTGCCCATTAGCGCATTTTTATTGCTGAATAGTGGGCGATAAATTGATTGTTCATGTTAGATGATTTTCTGACAATTTTTATTTTAAGCTTGTTTTGAAGTATTGAAAATCATCGATTTAAACTTTCTTATAAAAATTGTCATTTTTTTTGTGACAATTTGGGTTGTGACGTTTTTGGTAAAAAGGTTTAATTGCCGCCATTCTCAATTTATTCATAATTTTAAGACAATAATACAAGGACACTCATGACTCAGGACATTGTAATTCTCGCCGCCGGAAAAGGCAGTCGAATGAAATCGGCTTTTTCTAAGGTGTTGCACAAAGTTGGCGGTATTGCCATGGTAAGACGAGTGCTAATGACAGCAAGTGCATTACCCAAATCAAAATTACACCTCGTAGTTGGCCACCAAGGTGAACAAGTCGAAGCAAATTGTCAGGATTTTTCAGCCAATATTGTTTGGCAAAATGATCCACAAGGAACAGGTGATGCATTGCGTCGCGTTGCACCTTTTCTTCAAACTGATGGGGCAACACTAACTCTTTATGGTGATGTTCCACTCATTCGTGCCAGCACATTAGAAAAAATGACCGCTCTGTCTAATTCTAACACCTTGGTTTTATTGACGATTTCTCTTGATAATCCAGCGGGATACGGGCGCATTGTGCGTAATGATCAAGGCAAAGTGACCGCGATTGTTGAGCAAAAAGATGCGACTAAAAGTCAGCTTGCGATTAAAGAAGTCAACACCGGCATATTGTTAGTACCGAATAATCACCTACAAGATTGGCTTGCCGCTTTAACGAACAATAATGCCCAAGGCGAATACTATTTGACCGATGTGATTGCGATGGCGGCACGTGACAGTGTGGATATTGTCACTGTGAATCCGGAAAACGAAGCCGAAGTAGCAGGCGTGAATGACCGAGTTCAGCTTGCCGCATTAGAACGTGAGCTACAAAACCAGCAAGCTATTACACTTATGCAAAATGGCGCGACCTTGCTTGATCCGTCTCGTATTGATATTCGCGGAGAATTGATCACAGGTCACGACGTCGTTATCGACGTGAACTGCATATTTGAAGGCAAAGTGGTATTGGGCACTGGCGTTGAAGTGGGGCCAAATTGCCACCTTAAAAACTGCACCGTTGGTGACAACACCATTATTAAAAGCAACACGCTTATTGAAGAAAGCGAGATTGGTGAAAATTGTGACATCGGACCATTTGCTCGATTGCGTCCAGGTACACAGCTTGCGAATAAAGCTAAGATCGGCAATTTTGTCGAAACTAAAAAAGCCATTATCGGTGAAGGCAGCAAGGTTAATCATTTGAGCTACATTGGTGATACAGAAATGGGCGCAAATGTGAATGTCGGCGCGGGCACTATTACTTGTAATTACGACGGTGTAAATAAACATCTGACACAAGTGGCCGATAATGTCTTTATCGGTTCAAACACCTCGTTAGTCGCACCTGTGCAAGTAGAAGAAGGTGCAACCATCGCGGCGGGTTCGACCATTACCAAGCAAGTGGGCGAGCATCAATTGGCTTTCGCAAGGGCGCGACAAACCAACAAAGACAATTGGCCTCGTCCAATTAAAAAATAACGCTTTAGCTTTTAATCTATTAAACAGGAGAAGCGGCGAGTAATTAACTTGTTGTTTATCTCACCATATTTATTATTGTGTCGAGCAGAATCTCGACACAAAGGCAAAAAGGATTCTCTCATGTGCGGAATAGTCGGTGCCATTGCACGTCGTAACGTATCAAAAATTTTAATTGAAGGTCTTAGTCGCCTTGAATACCGTGGTTATGATTCTTCCGGTATTGCGATTAACAACGAAGAAGGTGTGTTTTCACACCGTGCCGTTGGCAAGGTTCAGGCATTAAAAGACAAATTCGAAGCTGAGCCATTAGATGGAAAAATGGGCATTGCTCACACCCGTTGGGCCACTCATGGCAAACCAACGGAAGCGAACGCGCATCCACACTTTTCAGGTAATGATCTTGCTCTGGTGCATAACGGCATTATTGAAAATCACGAGCCATTACGTCGTGAATTAAAAGCCAAAGGTTACGAGTTTAAATCTGAAACAGATACCGAAGTCATCGTTCATCTTATTCATGATGCGTTAAAAACACAGCCAGATTTATTGAAAGCTGTGCAAACAGCGTTAACGAAATTACACGGTGCCTTTGCCATCGGTGTCGTACAAAAAGATGATAACGAACGTTTTATTGCCGCTCGTAAAGGCAGTCCGCTGGTAGTTGGTGTTGGTATCGAAGAGAACTTTGTTGCGTCTGATCAGCTTGCACTATTGCATGTTACTGACCAGTTTATCTTTCTAGAAGAAGGTGACGTGGCGGAAGTAAGCCGTGATAAAGTCTCTATCTATGATGCCAAAGGTGAGTTGCAAGACCGTCCAATTAGCGTGTTTAACCACAACATCGATGCGACAGATAAAGGCGAATTCCGTCATTACATGATGAAAGAAATCTACGAGCAACCTAAAGTGATCAGTGCTTGTCTAGAAGGTCGTATTAGTGAAACTAAGGTTCTTACTAGCTGCTTTGGTGCAGATTCTGCCTTCTTAAAAGAAGTGGAAAATGTACATATCGTTGCTTGTGGTACCAGTTATCATGCTGGCATGGTGGCAAAATACTGGATCGAAGATTTAGCCGGTTTACCATGCAGTGTTGAAGTTGCCAGTGAATATCGTTATCGCAAAGTGGCTGTGCCGAAGAAAACCTTGTTTTTGACCTTGTCACAGTCTGGTGAAACGGCCGATACATTGGCAGCCTTGCGTATGGCAAAAGAGCAGGGCTATCTAACCACGCTAGCCATCTGTAACGTTCCATCTAGCACGCTGGTACGTGAGTCAGCGCTTACTTTGTTGACTAATGCGGGTCCAGAAATCGGCGTTGCATCTACTAAAGCCTTTACTACTCAGCTGACTGCGCTATTGATTACTAGTGTGGCGATTGCCGTAGAAAATGGTCTGTCAGCAGAAAGAGAAAAAGAGCTGGTTCAAGCTATGCGCTCGTTGCCCGCTTACGTGAATGCTGCTTTATTAGAAGACGCTCACATTAAAGAAGTCGCTGATCGTTTTGCTAATAAAACTAATGCGCTATTTTTGGGGCGTGGCACTATGTTCCCAATTGCACTAGAAGGCTCATTGAAACTAAAAGAAATTTCTTATATTCATGCAGAAGCTTACCCAGCAGGCGAGCTAAAACACGGTCCATTGGCCTTGGTTGATGAGAATATGCCAATCATTGCACTGGTTCCACATAACGACATGTTAGATAAGCTAAAGTCTAATCTACAAGAAGTTGCGGCGCGCGGTGGCGAGCTTTATGTCTTTGCAGATAAAGATACGGATCTGCATAACGAAGAAAATATCATCTTTACCGAAGTGCCAAAAGTAGACGGCATACTAGAGCCGATTGTTCATACCATTCCGCTACAGTTGTTGTCTTATCACGTTGCCGTTGTGAAAGGTACCGACGTAGATCAGCCAAGGAACTTGGCAAAATCGGTGACGGTGGAGTAATCCCGTTAGGGGGTAGTCGAGACGGCTTTCTAGTCCGTTTCAGCTTGGTGGTTAGGACTAAGGGGTTGATGATCGGCTCCTATTCAGCCTACCAAACAGAGCTGTCCGATCGAATCATCCGACTAAGGGACTCAGAGGGACTTACCTACCGAGCTATAGCCGATTTATTGATTGAGGAGGGGTATAGGTCACCCCGAGGGTTCGATCTCGGTCCAGAGAGCGTTTTCTCAATCTATAAAAAGCGAAAAAAAAGGGATACCAGATTGAACGGTATCCCTAAGGTGGAAATTGAAGATCTAGAAGTCATAAGGTTCCAACAAACGACCTAGGAACAACGATACTCACGAATTTCAGCCGAGTACGATCACTACCCTAACTAGACTGAGGGTATGACGACAACCGTTTGTTTGGAGTTAGGGTTCAGGGAAATAGTGAACGACTGTTGATTGGACTTCTTGATTAGATCTAGGAGTCTGTCTTTGGTTATAGACATTCCCGATTTCTGTGCTTCCTTGACCAGTTGATTTGACATCTTTATCTTCCTTTTTCTTTTTGGGTTTCTTGGCTTCTTCAACAAGCCATTCTTTGAAACTAAGCATTTCCTTCTCCTTAAAACAGCTCAGATCGAGCCTTCTTAAAATTTTCAGAGTTGTTCCAATGTTCGTTAAGAAAACGCTTAAGACAGTAGCGGATTACCTCAGAACGGTTATGACCTAGTCGGTCACATAACTCATCGAACTTATTAACGAATTGATTGGTTGCTCGAACACCTAGAATTTGATTTCTACTAGAGACCTTGTTGTTCACTGAAACCCTCCTTTTTTGTGGTTTTTATATTTAGGCGTTTTTTAACTTTCGTAATATTTAAGCCCAATAGGAGTTGATGTCTCTCATAGACTTACCTTTAAGAATGTAGTTAAGCCAAGCATCTGACTCACCTGATCTAAGAGGTTCAATTAAGAAAGTTGATACACGATGTAAAGATTGAAGGTCTTTGTTCAATCTTTGGTCTAGATGTGAATTATCAAAATCGTAGATTCGGTGAGCCAGACTCTTAGGTACTGGAAAGACACCGTGAATATGATGAGGATTGTTACGAGATGAAAGTGGCTTAAAGAAGCTACCTTGATCATATTCATATTGGATAAAGTACTCAATTGGAATGACAGAGTTCCATTTAGAACTTAAACGACACAGACGCTTCT
This sequence comes from Marinomonas sp., assembly GCF_965225885.1. Taxonomy (NCBI): domain Bacteria; kingdom Pseudomonadati; phylum Pseudomonadota; class Gammaproteobacteria; order Oceanospirillales; family Oceanospirillaceae; genus Marinomonas; species Marinomonas sp. The sequence continues at coordinate 4,490,606 of NZ_OZ245329.1, read as the reverse complement.
TAATCTTCGTTAGAACTCGTTTTTCGTATTCATAAATGGCTGCTTTCTTGTAACCCTCACTAGCCTCGATAGGCTCTAGATTCTTAAAGGTAACGGTTACAGTAAAGGTTATCCAATCATCATTTGAAACCATCCAATTAAGAAGGTTTCGATAGTAGTTACTAGGGCTAGAGTTTGATTTAGACACAATCTCAAACCCATATCGTCTATTAAATTCTGTATCTTTCAGATCTTCTAATTTCATACTCATAACTTTTCATTAGGTGTGTTAAAGGTTATCGACCAGAGGTGATCGACATTAGGAAGCGAGTACGCTATCAAGGCGTTACAGTCACTACGAACGGCTTCGTAAAGTGTTCGTAAAACTATTTATAAGAATAAAAAAGCCACTTCAGAGAGTGGCTTAGATTTATCCGAGTTCAAATTGAACTTGTTTTAGTGTTCGTCTAAGGTCTGGAAAATTAGTCTTAACAATTTCACGAACTCGCTCAATATCGAAGTCTTTGATACCTTCCTGACTTAGAACTTCAGTAACCCTAGTTACAAATTGTTCTTCCATACTTGGATCTGAAGTGACATCAAAGTGAACTGGAAAACATCTCGACCGAATTGGTTCACTAAAAATGTTTGGGTTATTGGCTGTCATAACAAAATCCGTGGATACGGAGAACCGTTCGACAACACCCCTAAAAGCATTTTGAGCATCTTTGGATAAATGATCGGCTTCGTCTAATAGAACCAGCTTCCTACTACCTTCGAGACTAAAAGTTGAGCAGTAGCGTTCAAGACTCCTCACCATATCGATTGAACGAGATGTCGTACAGTCAATTTGATAGGTTTCAGATGGGTTGATAAGCTGACCAACAGTAGTTTTTCCACAGCCAGGTCGACCCCAGAATAGAAGTGAAATACCTCCACTCTGAGTAATAACCTTTTGAAGTCTTTCCTTAAGGTTGATTGGAAGGATTACATCCTGAATAGCCGTTGGACGATATTTTTGAGCCCAGTCTAGGTTCATATTCATATCCATCTCCTTAGGCTGCTTTTCGAACTAATGGTTGAAGGGCTGACTTCAGCTCGGGAGCCAATTTCACATCAACATTAAGTTGTTCAAGGTTTTGAATGATCATTTGTAGCTGTGCTTTGAAAGCTACATCATTCACATTTTTAAGGGTACAGGTAAAGGTCAAACCGTTAACAGTTCCATTTGGAACTTCCTCTTGTCTTTCCCCATCAACACCAGCCTCTTTACTAGAAGTCTCATCGTTTTTGGTTGAGCCATTGAGGGATTTAATTACAGACCCCAGAACATTCTGGTGGATAACTCCCTCAGATATGTATTTCGTCAGCTCAGACTCAGCCAGTCTTGAAATCTCATAAAGAGTTGTCCAGCTATTGGGTAGATAGTCAGCTTGTGACTTCATCATCAAGTAACCCTTACCGATTTGGGAGAGTTTCTTGATTGAACTGGAAGTAGATTTGAAACCCACTTTGGAACAGAAAACCTCGAAATCTTCCTTATTGGCTTTGAGTTTGTCTTTAGTTTCATAAACCACTCGACCCATCTCAAGAATGTTTTCAGCCGTTTTCCGAGCGTACCCTTTGAACTCCATAACTGAAGATTCGATCAAAGTACCGTTTACTAATTGGTTGTTAGTGTTAACAATTGAATTGCTCATTTTTAATTCCTTTTCATTGATTAAAGATTGTTTAAGTACCGATTTCATTAGCTTTGTTTGCTTTCTCAACCGATATGATCAGTGTATCAAAAAACCCATTTTCTTAACACTCCCACTTTATTTCTTCTATATAAAGTGTTAACATATTGTGATGAATCGACCAGCTAAAAGACACTTTCCGTATCAACACCCAACATTTGGTACGGAAAAGAAACCAAAGCCGAAACGGTATTGGGAGGACACCATCTATTTCACCTGGTGGTCGTATCTAAAGAGATCAGAGAAGTACATCCAAACTTGTGAGTCGGGAGGTAAAAAAGGCTTGGTTGAGCTTTATAAAGATTTCGGTGATGTGAGGGGGGATAGCTTCAAGGAGTGGTGGTCGAAAGATAGTCGTGGAATGAAGCTATTTGCTGAACCACAAGCATTGAGTACGCTTCAAGTTGTAACGGTTGATGACCTCAAAGGGATCGAAGGACAAGCTCTTTTGGTGAGCGTCCCATTGAGTCTCCCCAAAAAGTTCCTTTTAGAACGCTTCAGAAAAATACTAGCTGAGCATCACAAGGGGGAAAGAGGAAGACAGTACGCTAAAAAGAGCGAGTCAAAATACAAGTTCAAAGGTCAACCCAATATCCAAGGAATGAGGGCTGCTCTGATGGTCTATGACTACATCACTCAGAACCCTAAAACAAAGCTGTGGGAAGTTGGGAAAAATCTTCCTCAGTTCAAAATGGAACTACTTGAGTGTCAAGCAAAAAACATCACTCCGTCTTATGATCTAAAGCGTAAAATTGAAGCTACGGTAAGCAGGTATAAGAGGAAAGCATCAACATCAATTCAGAACTCTGAAAGAGGTGTGTTTCCTTGAGTTTGATGGCTTGTTCAAAATGAGTAAGGTTTGTTTTTCAGTAAAGCAATTGAAATAAGGACAAAAAATGAAGATAGCATCGTTTTTCTCTGGAGCTGGTGGTCTTGACCGAGGATTTGAAAACGCTGGTTTTGAAGTTGTTTGGGCTAATGAGTACGACAAATCAATTTGGGAAACTTATGAAAAGAACTTTCCAAAAACCAAACTAGACAAAAGAAGTATTGTGAAAATTGAACCTGCTGATCTTCCCGATGAAATAGACGGAATGATTGGTGGTCCACCTTGTCAAAGTTGGAGTGAAGCAGGTGCTCTAAGAGGAATAGAAGATCATCGTGGTCAACTTTTCTTTAATTACATTGATCTGATTAAAGCTAAGAGACCTAAATTCTTTTTAGCTGAAAATGTATCGGGAATATTAGCTGCTCGTCATAGACCAGCGTTCGTTAAGATCTTAGAAAGCTTTGCTGAGCTTGGATACAATGTTTCATACAGTCTTCTCAACGCTAATGATTATGGTGTTCCTCAAGATCGACAAAGGGTGATTATTGTTGGTTATCTTGAGCAGTATGAAAAGCTATTCACCCCACCTGAACCTGAAGCTTACAAACCAGTGCTGTTGGACGCTATCAAGGACTTAGAAAAAAATGTGGTCCCAGCTGGTGATAAAAATAAAACAAATACAAAACAGAAATTCATCAATCACGAATATATGACTGGTGGTTTCTCAACAATTTTCTTATCAAGAAATAGAGTGAGACCTTGGAATAAACCCTCATTCACTATTCAAGCTGGTGGTAGACACGCTCCACTCCACCCACAAGCACCAGAGATGGTTACTTTTGGTGTTAACGATAAGAGGTTTGTTGTTGGTAAAGAGGACTTATATAGAAGACTGTCAGTTCGTGAATGTGCTCGAATTCAAACATTCCCTGATGAACATATTTTCTATTACTCACAAATAGCTGACGGTTACAAAATGATTGGAAATGCTGTTCCTGTTAATTTTGCTCATCAACTAGCAAATCAAATTAAAAAAGATTTGGCTAACACTCAGCCCTTAAATATAAAGAAAATTAAAGCTGGAAAAGTGATTGATGTAAGTTCTTACTTAAAGTTAGACCAAATGGAAATGGAAGAGGTGATGGCTGAGTTATGTTGAAGCCTGATCAAGGGCTAGCACTTAAGCTACTTAAGCTTAGTGTTAGCTCTGATGACTTTCAAGAAACGCTTCAGTTAAAGAAGCAAATTAAAAAGGCTCTTCAGGAGCGTGAGGTTCCACATTTATCGGCTGTTGAGTTTGATCAAATTCTTAGATGGAAGCTCGACAAACAATATCACCGATCCAAACAGCAGCGTGAAATTAATGTTGACGAAGTAGTTGTACCAATTACTCGAGCTTGTTTTTCTATTCGGAGTGATGATAAGAATTACGAAATAGAGTTAAAGCTTAAGACGCTCACAACAATGAGAGGGGTGGCTATTCCGTTAGCTTCGGCTATCTTGGCTATTTGCTTTCCTGATGAGTTCGTTGTGATTGATAGCTTGTTATGGGAACTCATTTATAAAGAAGAGAAATCAAGCTTCACAGTAAGTGATTACTTGAAATTCCTTTCATTCTTTTCCTCACTATCAAAGCACACTAACTGTTCGTTACAAGATACCGAACACCTTTTGTGGCTTTATCAACAAAGCCTAAGTTAAGGCTTTACTGTTATAAAAATCATATAAACAGTTCGTCTATCTTTGAGTGGAAATTCAGCCTGTGATTTCCACCCTGTTCTTGGTGAGCCAACAATTTCTTTGAATACCCACGGTCCATTGTCTGGCTTATTGGCTAGACCAGTTGCTCGAGCGTGTTCACTACTACTTGATTGACCAACCCATTGTCTTCTCAGGCTAAGAAAAATCACATCTTTATATTTTGTGAAGTATTCTTTGAAGGTGTCACAGGAAATCTTAGACGAAGTGATATTTGATTGTGGAGCCGTCAAAATAAAATCTGCTGGATGAGCCGAAACACCTAAATTAGGGCTTCCCTTCATCATTAGAAACTCGAGTAGTGAAATAAAGTCAGGCTCGTTAAAACCTTCCGTCCAATGTCTATATCTTGATTCAAACTCACCATTCTGAAATTTCTGAATCAAGCTATCCATTTTCGATAAGGTGGTGCTTGGGTTTGAAAAGCCTAGACTTGTAAATACCCTGAGCATTTCAGCTCTCTGTAATCTGTTGTAAAGAAAGCTTGAACCAGTTTGCTTTATCGACACTCCTTTACCGTTCAGGAATATGTCGGCTTTCTTTCCAGAGTCTTCGGTACGAAGTAGATCCGTTGAGGTGATGTCTAAGAGTCGACCATTAGCCCCAGGATTTTGGATTCTGCTAATCGAGCCAAGATGGTTAAGGGTCAACGAGTTCTTGTGATTTATCAAGTACTCGACTACTAAGTGTTCGTTACCAGCCATTTTTGGAATTTCAAGCTTGAAAAATCCAGCGTATCAGACTTCGGTAACTTTTACAAATTTCCCAAAAGATTTCGGTAAATAAAGTTCGGTTCGTTGTAACGAGTCGAACGACCGTAAAGACCGTTACCAAGCGGATCTTACGAAAAACGATCTAAGTGTTTGATTTTAATAGTAATTATAGGTATAATTATTGTAAGAATTGAGACAAAGGGGTTAGTTATGAAGGTCTACGGTTACATAAGGGTCAGTACTCTCCAACAAGCCAACGAGGGAGAGAGTCTAGAAACTCAGCTCCGTCAGATTCAGTCGTACTCGGTAATAAAGGGTTATGAAATCCCTCTTAGAGAACTTCATCACCGAAAAGGGTGTGAGTGGAAGCGTTGAGTTCCATAAACGACCAGAGGGCTCTAAGCTGTACGAGAAACTTGAGTCTGGAGATGTTTTAGTCTTCAGTAAGTTAGATCGTGCTTTCAGAAACACTAGAAATGCTTTGAATACCCTTCACGAACTGAAGGAGCGAGGAATATCTGTTCACTTCATCGATCTTGGTGGTGATGTGACAAATGATGGAATCGGAAGCGTGATCTTTACGATCTTGTCAGCCTTTGCTACTTTTGAGAGGGAAAGGATAGCCACTCGTATTCGTGAGGTAAAGCAGGTTCAGAAAACAGAAGGAAAGTTCTTGGGTGGCTTTACTCGCTTCGGATTCAAAGTCGAAGAAGAGAGGTTGATAAAGAACCCCAACGAGCAAGCCATCATTAAAGAAATGAAGACAATGAGGAGAAGAGGTATGAGTCTCCGTCGAATTTCAAATTGGCTGAATAAGACTCACGGTGTCACAATGTCTCATTCAACCGTATCAACATTCGTATAAATTAGTTCCAAATGGAACTTTGGTGGAGATGACCCATAGTGAAGGAAAGAGTTAAAAAGGTAACCGACCCAAAGACAACCCTTCATATCTACACGAGGGTTTCATCGATGGCTCAAGCCAACGAGGGGACTTCACTAACTACCCAGTATCAGTTGGGAGTTAAAAAAGCAAAGCAATTAGGTTTCAACCCAAATCATTGGGATGAGGGTGGAAAGAGTTCACATCACGAAGATATAAACGGTAGACCAATCCTTCTAAAACTATATGAAGCGATGAAGCGTGGTGAAGTTAAACACCTATGGGTCTACGATCAATCAAGGTTATCAAGAAATGATCAGGTTGCTTCAATTTTCAGATATGAATGTATCAAGCAAGGTGTAACCCTTTACACAAAGGATGGACAGTTCAATTTATCAAATCCTCAAGATAAGTTGATGAAGATGATTCTCGATGGGATGGGTGAGTTTGAAAACTCAATCAGAGCTGAGAGAACTCGATTAGGGAAGTTAAATCGTGCTCGAGAGGGCTTCTGGTTTGGTGGACCACCACCCTTCGGATACAAGTTAGTCGATAAGAAATTAGTTCTGAATAAAGAAGAATCAGTTTGGGTAAAAAAGATCTTCTCTGAAACATCCAAAGGAGCGAGCACCTTGGAGGTTAAGAAATTACTCGATTCAAATGGAGTGCTACCTAGAAGACGAGCAAGCACTTGGTCGATAGGTTCAATACAAGCGTTACTAAAAAATACACACTACAAAGGTAGCTATCACTTTCACGATAAAAAGAGTGATGAAAAAATCGAAACTGAATGTCCAGCCATAGTAGATATCACTACTTGGACATCCGTTCAAAAACTAAAGGCTAGAAAAACAAGCCGAGTGTCACAACAGAACAGAACGAAACAGTTTTACCTCTTGAGAGATTTAATGGTCTGTGGACATTGTGGACGCTCAATTTCAGCTAGACGGAAGATGGATAAAAACGAGCAGCTCTACTACTGTCCGAATAAAGAGAGAGACTGGGTTGAGAACGGTGGATCAAAGACACCTTGGAAGCGAGGTGAAGGTTGTGGAATGTCACGCTCTTTGAATATTCCAGAAACCGACCTACTCGTTTGGGAATCAGTAATCAATACTCATAAAAATTCAAGCATCCTCAAGGAAGAGGTTAAGTGGAAAATTCTTGAAGAGAGTGGAGCCCCACTATCGAAGACTGAAGCCGAATTAAAAACACTTGAGAGACAAATTAAGCATTTACAAAAGGTGCTTGTTCAAACAAAAGAATCACAAGCTGAACTTTTATTTAATACCGCTTCAGGAAAAGTTAAAGCCGACATCTATAAGATGGCTCTAGAAAAATCTGACGAACAGATACACGACCTTGAAGTCAAGATAGCCAATCTACAACTTCAGCTTAAAGGTGGAAATGAGAATAGGAAGTGGGTCGACTGGCTGAAGGTTTTTGGTCAAACTTTAGATAAGAAAAAAGAACTGAGTGATGAACAAAAGAAACAATATTTGACTGGATTAATCGAATTAATTAAGGTTAAATATGATGAGAAAAAGAACGAACGCGAGCTGTCCATTCAGTTCCAGTTACCAATCGTAGGGGACGGGATTCAATGGAAAAACCCAGCTAAAAAGAAAGAGGGATACAAGATCAAAAAGGGAAAACAGACCTCAACCTTGGTGGTCAAAAAAAAGATCCACGATGGTCGAAGACTCCGACCAAAGTGACCCCCTTACGAAAACAGTCCGTTACAGTGGAATAATTGTCACTCGTAGGTCGGCGTGTATTGTTGGAAGGTATCCCGACAATGCATTCTACCTCAGCGATCACAATATTTTTCGATCCAAAGGGCTATTAATGCTGCCGACGATGCAAAAGAACGATATAAAATACGAGCTAATCAGCTTAGCATCTAAAAATGATGATATTGCCGCTCTGTGGCTATATGGCTCTCGATCCAACGGCTCTTCGAATGCAAATAGCGATTATGATCTTGCTGTATTGTTTACCAACCGGCTAAATGATCCTTTGGAATCCCGTTTGCGTCCTGAGTTGTTGGCAATTGACTGGGTGAAGCTTCTCGGAGTAAAAGAAGGTGTTATTAGTGTGGTTGATGTCCAAATAGTGCCTATTCCTCTAGCTATAAATGCGATTTCTGGAACCTTGCTTTACTGTGCTGATCAAGATGCACGTCTTATGACTGAGAGTGTTATTATGTCAAAAGTAGAGCTGGATTATCTTTATCAACAGAAGCTAGAAGAGAAAAAATAAGTGTCTGATTCATTTTATATATCAGCAATTCGTTCGAATGCTAAACGGTATGAGAGTGAGCTCAATGAGCTTCATAGCATATTGAGCCGACGTAACCTTTCAACGTTTGAATATCGGGCTTGTGAGCGAACGTTGCAAGTAAGTATTGAAGCGGCAATTGGTGTGGCAAAACAGGTTACAAAGCTATTGTCTGGGGTAAGTTCGGTTGATGCTTATCAATCATTTGAAGTGTTGTCACAACATGGCTTTATTTCTTTGGAGAGCTTGAATAATTGGCGTAAGGTAATTGGGCTACGTAATGCACTGGTTCATGATTACCTTAATATCGATCCTGTTATTGTCCGCTCTGTGGTTGGCAATGAATACTATCAAGATGTTTTTTCTTTTATAGAAGAGGGGCTCAAAAAATTAGCAAGTGGCTTTTAACGTCAAGCTATAAACTGTTAAGGGGCGAATGTGAATCAACTTGCCACGATCATAAGATTACAACAACTCGCTGACGGCAATGATGGCACCGAGGTGATGTGGCTGTATGGCTCAAGAGTTAAGGGAACAGCAACAAACCGCAGTGATTACGATCTCGCTATTGCGCTTCGAAATACTCACAATTGCCAGCAAAGTTACTATCTCGACGAATTGGCTTATCAATGGTCTCTAGATACTCAGCAAAAAATTACGATCATTGACATCAACCACATACCCACACCGCTGGCATATAATGTGATAAGTGAAGGTGATGTGATCATTTGTAAAAACTCGTTTAGATTGCATGTTGAGCAAGCGCGGATTTGGTCATTATGGGAAGCCTATAAATATGAATACACCAAAAGCAGAACTTGATTACGAACCTTATGTCATGGCGCTTAACGAACAAGTAGAGCAACATCTTTCTGGATTAGACGAATTAAGCGCTATTACTCATCAAAGGCCGTTAACATTTAATGAGCGTAGTGCAACGGAGCGAAGCTTACAAGTTATCGTCGAAGTTGCGATTGGTTGCTCAAAACATTATCTTAAATCCCAAGGTAAGCCAGTTCCATCTGAAGCAAGAGCAAGTATTGAGCGTGTCTTCGAATGCCTTGCCATCACACAACCAGACATAAAAGATATGCGCGGTGCCATTGGCATGAGAAACGCCATTATTCATGATTACCTCAACTTAGATTGGTCGAAATTAGACGCGGTTCTTAAAAACAAAAAATATCACTTAATTGATCGCTATATTCAATGCGTAATGTCGAACCTTTTAAGTATTTAACAATGAACAGAGGTATTTATCAGAATAATTAACTTTGTAAAAAATAGCTGTTTTCGACTATTTTGGGATGCTTGATTTCTATGCAGCCACAAAGATTCATCCCGATAATTTATTGGATAAGAACTGTTAAGCTGAAGCCAAACCTAAAATAAGCGGTTTCCTAGTGGTATGCGTATAGGCCCAGTTGATTCGATATTTTTCTGTTATCTTATGATCTTTAAGGGCCTGCCTCGTTACCAACGCCTCTAAGTTATCGCACAAAATTTTTGCGGCAAAATCCAGCATGACTCTTCTTCACTTTGCTCGTAAACCTTGTACATGTTGTCGCCATTTTCATCTATCATCAACATCCGTGTATCGACTAAGTCGTGAGGGCCTGCGTTTAACAAGTCAGTGTTTTACAGGGTTGCAAGGTAAATGGCAGGTGTGCCATTTACGTCTGAGCTGTAGAGCACTGATTTATCATCTGGTGTGAAAGAAGGATGAGGGTGGTTGATCTGACGATCACCGTTTAACACTTTCCAGCTGGTATTGTGTTCTGTAATAGGGCGAATGCTAGCGTCAGATAAATTAATTAAATATAGGTTAGGGTCGTTTTCGATGCCGTGGCCGGTATTATCGGCAACATCTACTGGTGTGCCTGAACCATCACCAACCACTAAAGTGCCGTCGTAGTTGCTCATTAGATGACTGCAAGCTGGCATTTCAGCTTCTACTTTAAATGCTAGCGTCTGTGCATCCACAGAACAAAGTTGGCGTCTGTCTGTATTGGGGCGATAAGACACGAACATCATCTTTGAACCATCAGGGACGAAAAACTCGTGTGTGCACGACTCTTCTTCACTTTGTTCGTAGACCTTGCGCATGTTGTCGCCGTTTTCATCGATCATCCACATTCGTGTTTCGACTAAATCGTGTGGGCCTTCGTGGCAAAAAGCGACGGTATTGTCATCGTTCGGGCGATAAAGCGGATGACCAAGCCAGATATTTTCTTCAAAGATAGTGGTGCGTTGACCTGATTTTAGGTCAATTGAGATTAAACGGCAGCGTGGTTTTTGGTGATAAAACTGGGCAAATTTCCCCCAGCTATCTAAGTCCATGTAATCCGTGTCTTTTATTTCTATCGCAACCACTTTCGTACAGTCTGAATTTGGCACCCAGGTGCCATAACCAACCCAGCCTTTAGCGACTTCATATAAAACACTGTGTTCTTGGGTTTTAAGATCGACACGAATGAGCTGCTTGTTGTTTTTTACAAAGATCAGTGCGTCATCTTGTGTAGTAAGAAAGCCGCCAAATACATTGTCGCCTTTACCTTCGGTGAGCTGTATAGCTGTTTCATTCTGTAAATCTAAAAGGTGGTAATTTCTTTCGGTATCAAAATTGGCAGAGATAAGCAGTTTATTGCCATCTTCAGTGAAGCATTTTTGATAAAAATAGTTTCGATTGCACACACTGTTATCAGGTGTTAACTGAGTGACGATTGACCCTGTTTTTTCGTCAGTTGTGCGCTTAAATGTCAAAGATGTACTAGTACCGAGTGACATGATTTCCTCTCTTATTTTTGTTTGCGGCTTCGTCTTTTTTGATGAATTTGTACTCTTCTTACCTGTTCTAGTGTTCTAGTGTTCTCGTATTTTGTCGAGCTTTTTTCTTTCTGAACACCGAATAAAAAGCAGATTAGCACCTATTTAAAATTTATTCATCAATAAAAATGAAAAAGCGTTTTGAAAAAATAAATTAACTATTGTTATTTTTTTATTGTTCTTCTAGTATGTTTTCACAACGTCAAATAAAAACAACATTCAGAGTTGAAAACTATGTATGAAAATAAGCGTTTAGGGTTGCTGTATATTAGTCCTTACATTATAGGGCTTCTCGTATTTACAGCGTTTCCTTTCCTCTCATCCTTGATCATCAGTTTTACTGACTACGATCTAATTAATCCGCCAGAGTACATTGGCTTAGATAATTATCGTTATATGATGGATGACGATACTTTCTACCAATCTATGGGGGTAACGTTTGCGTATGTGTTCCTGACCATTCCGCTGAAACTTGCCTTCGCACTCTTTATTGCCTTCGTGCTGAACTTCAAGCTTCGTGGTATTAAGTTCTTTCGTACCGCTTATTACATACCTTCTATTTTAGGTAGTAGTGTGGCGATAGCTGTGTTGTGGCGCGCGATATTCTCACTGGATGGTTTGCTCAATAACTTCCTGGGGATTTTCGGTGTAGACGCTATTTCATGGCTGGGTGAGCCGGTGTTCGCCATGTTCTCCGTAACTTTGTTGCGTGTTTGGCAATTTGGTTCGGCGATGGTGATTTTCTTGGCGGCACTGCAAAGCGTGCCGCAATCTCAGTATGAAGCAGCAATGATTGATGGTGCGTCTAAATGGCAGATGTTTACCAAGATTACTGTGCCTCTTATTACTCCCGTTATCTTCTTCAACTTCATCATGCAGACGACTCAGGCGTTCCAAGAGTTTACCGCGCCGTATGTTATTACCGGTGGTGGTCCTGCGAAATCGACCTATTTGTTCTCGCTTTATATTTATGAGACGGCATTTAAGTATTTCGATCTTGGCTACGGCAGTGCGCTTGCTTGGGTATTGTTTGTTGCGGTGGCTATCTTCACGGCGATTTCATTCAAATCATCGAAGTACTGGGTGTTCTACTCAGGTGATAAGGGTGGTAAGTAATTATGAATAAAGTATTCCCAAATAAAGCAGCCTTGTCTGCTGACTTAAAAAACAATCCAATGCTCAGGGCAGAAATTCGTAAGCAACGAGTGGGCGCTTCTATTCGTTACATTATCCTGCTGTTTTTTGGATTGGTAATGCTATATCCGCTATTTTGGATGTTCTCTGCAGCGTTTAAACCAAACCATGAAATCTTTAGTTCCTTGAGCCTTTGGCCTAAAGAATTTTCATTAGATGGCTTTATTAATGGCTGGAATACCGGCACGGAATATACCTTCGGTCGATTCTTTATCAACACCTTGTATTACGTGGTGCCGAAAGTGATTTTGACAGTGATTTCGTCTGTCATCGTAGCTTATGGCTTTGCTCGCTTTGAAATCCCGTTTAAGAAGTTTTGGTTCGTTACTTTAGTGGCCACTATTTTGCTGCCAACGTCTGTGTTGTTGATTCCTCAATACTTGATGTTCCGCGAAATGGGTATGTTAGACAGTTATTTGCCTTTGTATTTGCCGATGGCATTTGCGACGCAAGGCTTCTTTGTCTTTATGTTGATTCAGTTCCTACGGGGCTTGCCAACGGATATGGAAGAAGCGGCACAAATCGATGGTTGTAACTCGTATCAGCTGCTTTGGTACATCGTAGTGCCTATGTTGAAGCCAGCCATTATCTCTGTCGCACTGTTCCAGTTTATGTGGTCAGTGAATGATTTCTTGGGGCCGCTTATTTATATTTCCAGCGTAGAAAAATACCCAATCGCATTGGCTCTTAAGTTGTCCATTGATGTCACCGAAGGTACTCAGTGGAATGAAATTCTGGCTATGGCATCCATTGCCATTGTTCCGTCAATTGTTGTTTTCCTAATCGCACAGAATTACTTCGTAGAAGGAATTTCGTCCGGTGGCGTTAAGGGATAGGTGAATAGTATGTCTAAAGTTGTATTTGAAAATTTGACCAAAGTGTATTCGAACGGCTTCAAAGCAGTTCATGGTATTAACTTAGAGATTGAAGACGGCGAGTTCTTGGTTGTGATCGGGCCTTCTGGTTGTGCGAAATCAACGACTTTGCGTATGTTGGCGGGTTTAGAGTCAGTTACCGGTGGCTCCATTAGTATCGGTGGTAAGGTCGTAAACGGCCTGCCGCCTAAAGATCGCGGAATTGCCATGGTGTTCCAAAACTATGCGCTTTATCCCCACATGAGCGTGCGTGAAAACTTAGGCTTTGGTTTGAAATTGGCAAAAGTCAGCAAGGCTGATATTGAAAAACAAGTTAATGAAGCGGCTGAGCTGCTTGAGCTAACGCCTCTGCTAGATCGTTTGCCGCGTCAGCTTTCTGGTGGTCAGGCGCAACGTGTTGCAGTAGGTCGTGCCATTGTTAAGCGTCCTCAGGTGTTTTTGTTCGATGAGCCTTTGTCTAACTTGGACGCTAAGTTGCGAGCGTCTATGCGTGTGCGTATTTCGGACTTGCATAAAACGTTGAAAAAGACCAACCGCTCGGCAACCAGTGTTTATGTTACCCACGATCAAACAGAAGCCATGACCATGGGTGACCGTATTTGCGTGATGAAAGACGGACATATTATGCAAGTGGATACGCCTGCCAACCTTTATAAATACCCGAAAAACCTTTTCGTCGCAGGGTTTATCGGTGCACCAGAAATGAACATGGTTGAGACGCGTTTAGATCGCACTGGTGAAGGTAAATGTCATCTGGCTTTGTCATCTCAGATATTAGGTTTGCCAGATGAAAAACTACAAAAAGTCTTAACTAATTTCACCGAAGACGTGGTGTTTGGTATTCGACCTGAGTTTATCAAGCTGGCTGATGAGAACTCACCACAAGACGAAATTATTAAGGGCACGATTGTTCGCATGGAAAACATGGGGGCCGAGTTCTACGTCCACTTTACCGTAGAAGATAGAGAGCTGTGCACGCGAGTTCCTTCAGATGTCGTAGAGGCGAAATTATTAGATTCAATAGGAAAAGAACAGGTTTTTCATTTTGAAATGAGCAATGGTCATATTTTTGATAAGAAAACTGAGATGAATATCTCTTTGTAAAACTTTGCTCGATATTGCACAGCCGCAAAAGGTAAAAGCATTAGTAGAGTGAAAAAATTGAGTAATCACTAACGAGGAAAAATAGCATGAAAATAAAAACAATAGCTCTGTTAGTCGGATTGGCGTCTGCTGGTTCAATGGTCAGTGTTAATGCAAGCGCAGAAGATTTGCGAATGTCATGGTGGGGCGGTAACTCTCGTCACTCTGCGACCAATGACGCAGTAAAGGAATTTGAAAAAACACATCCTGAAATTTCTGTGAAAACCGAATACACAGGTTGGGGAGGTCATTTAGAGCGATTGACCACTCAGATCGCAGGTAATACCGAGCCGGATGTCATGCAAACAAACTGGAATTGGATGCCGATTTTCTCTGCTCGTGGCGATGGCTTTAAAGACCTACGTGAATACAGCGCCCAGTTGGATTTATCTCAATTTGATAAGTCCGCTCTTGATGCCGGTACTAATAATGGAAAACTAAACGGTATTCCCGTCTCAATGGCGGCGCGTATTTTCTATTACAACAAAGATACATGGGCAAAAGCTGGACTGCCATACCCGGTCACTTGGGATGATTTCATGAAAGCTGGGCCAATTTTTAAAGAAAAGCTTGGGGATGAATTTTTCCCTATGATTCTTGAAGGCCGCGATGTTATCGCAATGAACCGTTCATTTATGGTTCAAAAATACGGCATTCCAATGATTGATGAAGCAAATAAAAAGTTTGCTTATTCAGATGCTCAAATGCTCGAGTTCTTCAAAATGTATGAAGACATGGTGAAAAATCATGTGGCACCAAGCAGTAAATACATTGCCGGTTTTGGTAAGGCAAATTTGTATGAGCACAAGCCTTGGATTAATGGTGAATGGGCGGGTGTTTATATGTGGAACTCGGCTATCAATAAATACAACGATAACTTGAAACCACCTATGTCTTTGGAACTTGGTTTTTATCCAATGAAAAAAGGCGCGGATGATGCCGGCTTGTTCTATAAACCAGCATTAATGTTTTCCATTGGTAAAAACAGCAAGAACCCAGAAGACGCAGCGAAGCTAATTAACTTCCTATTGAATGAGCCAGCGGGTTACAACGCAATGGGTCTAGCACGTGGCGTGCCTTTGAGTTTGGCTGCTCGCCGAGCTTTGTCTTTAGATGGAACAATCAAAGACTCTGATTTATCAGTCGCAGGTTTGGCGCAAATTGATGACTTACCTAAAAAAATCCTGACATCAGCACATTTTGAAAACCCTAAGTTATTGGGGCTTTTTGAAGAGATGATTGAAAAAATGGACCAAGGTGACATCACTGTTGAAGAAGCCGCGAAAGAGTTTATGTCTCAAGGTAATCGCATTCTTCGCCGAGCAATAAAATAGTCAATAACTGTATCACAGGACGAGGCGTGCACTGTGCGCCTCCACTTCTATTTGATTCGTGTAAGTTTTAGATAGAAGCCTCAATTAAGAGGAACCTTCTGGATAGGGAGGATAAAGAACGAAATGCCTTCAATTTTAAGTTTATGAGAGGGCTGTAAAGATAGTTAGTTGCTATCTAAACACATTTTTTACGAGGAAATACTATGTTCGACCTGACGGGGAAAGTAGCCATTGTGACCGGTTGTAATACAGGTCTTGGGCAGGGTATGGCGTTGGCGTTGGCAAATGCAGGTGCTGATGTTGTTGGTGTCAATAGAGATGACCCAACAGAAACAATTGAATTGATAGCAAAAACAGGCCGTAAGTTCCACAGCGTTATCGCTGATATGAGCAAAATGGAAAGTGTTGATCATGTTGTCAAAGAAGCTGTTTCTGCTTTTGGTAAAGTTGATATTTTGGTGAACAATGCGGGCATCATTCGCCGTAATGATGCTATTGATTTTACGGAAAAAGATTGGGATGACGTAATGGATCTTAATATTAAAGCGGTCTTTTTCATGTCTCAAGGTTTTGCCAAGCAAGTTATTGCACAGGGCACTTCTGGCAATATCATTAACATTGCTTCTATGTTGTCTTACCAGGGCGGTATTCGTGTGCCTTCTTATACGGCATCAAAAAGTGGTGTAATGGGTGTAACTCGTTTGCTTGCTAACGAATGGGCGAAACACGGTATTAATGTGAATGCAATTGCGCCGGGTTATATGGCGACCGACAACACAGCAGCATTGCGTGCAGATGAGGATCGCTCTAATGAAATTTTGGGACGAATTCCAGCAGGACGTTGGGGAACACCAGGCGACATGGCTGGGCCAATTGTATTCTTGGCATCAGAAGCATCTCGCTATGTAAATGGCTATACCATTGCTGTTGACGGTGGTTGGTTGGCTCGTTAAAAGTTCATACTCGTTTTAGATGCGTGCGGAACATTTGTTTGCAAAAAAAACAGTGTTTCCGCATCTTAAACGCTGAGCTATTTTGGCAAGCTGCTTGGAGTCTTAATTGCTAATTAGGTTTCATTTTGTAATGTGGGATGTATCTATAAAGCGAATTACACTACAATTGCAAAATTACATTTCAATAAAAATGAAACTTATATGATGATCGAAGAGAATAATCAACAAATCGAACCTGTGTCATCTGTGATGAAAGTGTTCGCTATCCTTAGCGCTTTATCGGAACACAAATCTTTAGGTGTTACAGAACTATCTCAAATCGTAATGACATCAAAAAGTACGGTATATCGCTTTTTGCAAACCATGAAGATGTTAGGTTTTGTATCGCAAGAAGGGGATGATGATCGTTACTCGCTGACATTAAAGTTATTTGAGGTGAGCTCAAGAGCCATGGAGTATGTGGATCTTGTGGCATTAACTGAGCCTTATATGGCGAGCATCGGTGAACAGACAAAAGAAGCGCTTCACCTTGGTATCCGTGATGGCGATGGCATTATCTACATTTATAAAGTGGATGCTCAATATAACTTGCGTATGCAGTCACGTATTGGTGGCCGAAATCCATTGTATTCCACTGCTATTGGTAAGGTTTTATTGGCCGAACGCCCGGAAAGTTATATCCGTGATATTTTGGTGAATACGGAGTTTGTGCCTTCTACAGATAAGACTCATCGTTCAATAGACTCACTTTTAGAAGAGCTGAAAAAAGTTAAAGAGCAGGGCTATGGTGTTGATAATGAAGAGCAAGAAGAAGGTCTTCGTTGCATCGGTGCTCCCATTTATGACCGTTTAGGGAATGTCATTGCCGGTTTAAGTCTGTCTTTTCCGACATTGCGTTACACGCCAGAAAAATTTGATAGATATGTTGGTTTGCTGCAAAACGCCGCAACGAAAGTATCTGAAAAATTAGGCCACTCTAAATAGTCTAAATCAGTAATAACGATCTAAAAACCTCATAAGCTGGAGCGGTCACGTATCCAGCTTTTTTGTTTTTGTCGTTTTCAATTATTCATCACCCTTATTTACTGATATACCTTAAAAAATAAATGAAACAGCTTTTCATAAAAGATTGAATAATGTTTTATCAGTGCTATAGTTATCCAGTCTAAAACAAGAATACAAAGAGTTGTCCTA
This sequence comes from Marinomonas sp., assembly GCF_965225885.1. NCBI lineage: Bacteria > Pseudomonadati > Pseudomonadota > Gammaproteobacteria > Oceanospirillales > Oceanospirillaceae > Marinomonas > Marinomonas sp. The sequence continues at coordinate 4,472,906 of NZ_OZ245329.1, read as the reverse complement.
TGTTTGTTTACAATAACGAAGTCCCTCTGGAAGATCTTGGTGCGGGTGTTTCACGCAAAATCATGGCCTATTCAGATAACATCATGGCAGTAGAAGTGCATTTTGAAAAAGATGCCATCGGCCCACTTCATAATCATCCACATGAACAATTAACCTACGTATTGTCCGGTAAATTTGAGTTCACCATCGGTGATGAAACTAAAATTGTTGGGCCTGGCGATACGCTTTATAAAGAGCCAAATGTCATGCATGGCTGCCGCTGTTTAGAGCCGGGTGTATTGCTCGACAATTTCACCCCAGTTCGAAAAGACTTCCTATAAACGATGCTCTAATGCATCGAATGACATAAACGAATTCAGGAGAAAGATATGAAAATTGCATTGATGATGGAAAACAGCCAAGCAGGTAAAAACGCCGTAATTCTAGAGCAACTAAACGCAGTCGCTGAACCATTGAACCATGACGTATTCAATGTTGGCATGAGTGACGAAAAAGATCATCACTTGACTTACATCCACCTTGGTATCATGGCAAGTCTGCTGTTGAATTCAAAAGCCGTGGACTTTGTGGTTGCTGGTTGCGGTACGGGCCAAGGCGCGATGATGTCGCTAAATGCGCATCCAGGTATCGTGTGCGGTTACTGTCTAGAGCCTTCTGATGCTTTCTTGTTTAATCAAATCAACAATGGTAATGCCATTGCCATGGCGTTTGCGAAAGGTTTTGGTTGGGCGGCAGAATTGAACGCACGTTATATCTTTGAAAAAGCCTTCACTGGCCCACGTGGCGAAGGCTACCCTGTTGAGCGTAAAGAGCCTCAAGTTAAAAACGCAGGCATCTTGAACCAAGTGAAAGCGGCGACGATGAAAGACAGCTACTTGGATGGCCTAAAAGCCATGGATCAAGAACTGGTTAAAACAGCTGTAACAGGCGAACGCTTCCAGCAATGTTTCTTTGATAATTGCCAGAACCCTGAGATCGAAGCGTACGTGCGTTCGTTGCTGTAGTTTTCTGTTGTTTACTTGAATGTAACCTAGTTACTATTTAAAAAGGAGAATGTCGTGATGGTATTCTCCTTTTTCATTTCCGCTGAGTCGCGATAATTTCCTATGCAAAACTATGATCAATATCACGCCATAGTTTCATTGAATAACCCTTTTGCTGACTTCGATAGCATTCAAGCCGCAATTGATGCGGCGCCTGCGGACAGCTCGACCTATCGAATTTATATTGATAAAGGATGTTATCAAGAACGTATTTGTATCCGACGAAACAATATTGAGCTAATAGGTGAGGGCGCTGAAACGACAATTATTTGTGAAGCCGTTTGTGCTGATATGCTGGAATATGGAGGGCAATTGGCTAGCACACTCGGTAGTCGAATAGTGGAAGTCGATGCTGTTGCTATCACGCTAAAACACTTATCTATCGTTAATGAATGGGATTATATAGAAAACGCCAAAAAACCAGATGACGACCCATCGAAAGTCCAGCATAAACAAGCCGTTGCTCTACTATTAAACAGTAATAGTGATAAGATTCGATTAGAACATGTGAACTTAGAAAGCTACCAAGATACTTTTTGTACCCAAGGTGGTCGAAGCCACCTTAAACATTGTAAAATCAGCGGAAATATCGACTTTGTATTTGGTTGCGGTAATGCCTTGCTGGAAGAGTGTGACATTGTTTGTCGTGCGTGGCCGAGTCAAACATCTGTTTGGGGTTATATCGCAGCACCCAGCACCTCGTTTCATCAAAATGATGGGCTCACCTTCCTACGTTGTCGCGTAATCCGAGAAAACGGCCAAGTGCCAAAACACAGCTATGCACTAGGCCGACCTTGGCACCCAACAACACAATTTTCCGATGGACGCTACGCCGATCCAAACGCAATTGGCAAAGCCGTTTTTATAGAATGTCAGCTTGATGACCATATTTACGGCTGGGACAAAATGCACGGCCTGGCACCAGATGGAACACAACGAAACTTCGAGCCAGACAAAGACGCGAGATTTTTTGAATGCAATAACCACGGCCCCGGAGCGAACCATGGTGGGGTTAAAGCTGAACTACCGGAGCATGAACGCATTCAATACTTAAAACATAATGAATGGAGTTGGTAGGCCGTTGTTTAGACGAATTATTAAAGGTTTATCATGGAATAAATACATCACACTCTGGATGTTCTATTTCAATCAGCTCCTTTAATGTCTGCTTGGCGCGGTCGTCCCCGTGCACCAAATGCACTTTTCTTGGTTTCACTCGCATCCGTTTAATAAAATTCAATAAATTCCGTTGCCCTGCGTGGGCGGAATAACCGCTGATCTGCTGCACCTTGGCATGAATGGCATAACGTTCGCCATCGAACACCACATAGCCATTTGGCTTGTCGTGGTAGTACAAAATATCACGTCCTGGCGTACCTGCCGCCTGATAGCCCACAAACAACACATCATTACGTTCATCACCCAATAAGGCTTTTAAATAATTCACAATACGACCTCCAGCACACATGCCAGAGGCGGCGATGACAATAGCGGGGCGGGTTTGGCGCTGTAAGTAGGCAACGGTTTGCAGATGAGTGTCGTGATCGTCTATCGTCGTCACTTGTTCAAAACTCAACGGATGCCGCCCCGCGTTCACACGGCGTTTCGCTTCGGCATCCCAATAGCCAGACAAAGAACGATATACTTTAGTAAAACGGCTCGCCAATGGTGAGTCGATAATAATATCGATATCCTCCCAGTTTAGCGAAACACCGGAGCGAGTCTGGCTCACCGCCTTTTGTTTATTTTGATGAATAATATGCTCTAACTCATAGAGCAATTCTTGGGTGCGGCCAATACTAAAGGCTGGGATCAGCACAGTGCCCGAATCTCTCAAGGCGTGTTCTAAACTTTGCTGCAGGCGCTGGCGTCTCGTGGCGCGATTTTCATGGTTTCTATCGCCATAGGTGCTTTCTAAAACAAGTTGATCTACACGGTAAGGCGATTGCGGTGCAGGTAATAACGGCGAGTGGGGCGCACCTAAATCCCCTGAGAACAACACATCATGGTAGCGTTTTTCTTGGGATCTAATTTCTGCATTAGAAACTCTGAAAATAACATAAGCAGAGCCCAAAATATGCCCAGCACGACACATCTGCACTTGTACTTTGGTGGTATTGTCGGAAGTTAAAGGAACGTCAGTCCAAGTTTTATAATCCAGCGGAACTAACTGCGATGCCAAGCGCTCCAAACACGCCTTAATTATGCTGGCATTGCGCGTCACACCCACCTTAAGCGCATCTTCAATCACCAAAGGCAATAACTCAGCACTCGGTTTAGAGCAATAAATCGGCCCAGTAAACCCAGCTGCCAGCAAATAAGGCAAACGCCCAACATGGTCAATATGAACATGAGTAATAACCAAAGCCTGAACAGCAGAAAGATCAAAGTCTATTTCTAAACTATTAGAATCTGCCCCAGACCCGGAAGTCTCCGCTCCCTGAAACAAACCGCAATCGACGAGAATAGAATGCTTTGAATCGACAAATAACTCGTGACAAGAGCCAGTCACACCCTGCACTGCTCCGTGGTGCTTAATATCCAACATACAAATCCTTATGTAATAGACAAAGAAATTACCTTAACCCACAGCCCTAGCCAACATCAACCAAGGACAGAATTATCAATCACATTGCCCAATATCAAACCAATCTGTGGGCCGGATAGATCGAGGAATGAAGGTGGAGACCGACTATTGCCATTAATCAATAAATAAAGTAGGGAATATTTTGCGAATAGCCTCGCTTCGGGTAAACTATTGAACGATAAAAAAACCGCTACAGTAGAGGAAGCAATGTCTACATCCGAACTATCAAATCAAGGCAATCCCACTAACCGACTCAATGACGATGAAATTGATTTAAAAGAGTTATTCATCGCCCTTTGGAAAGGAAAATGGGTCATTATAGCAACAACAATAATCTGTGCTGCCGTTGCCGTTGCCTACGCATTAACAGCTAAGCAAGTGTGGACAACCAAAGCAGTAATAACCTATCCGCAAGTTAAAGATTTTGCCGATTATCAGCAAATGGTCAGTGGCTTTCAGCCAGTGTTTGATGTGTATCAAGAGTCAGGTTCTATACTGGTTAGCAACAAATTAGATAATTTATATGCGCCCCAAACCTTATTCAATATTTATGTCCAGCAGTTTGAATTACAGGCCAATAAAATAGCTTACATGGCCAGCAACGCCGAATTTCAGCGAGAGCTATCCCTGCTACAAACCGGCACAGAAGGCGGCGCAGAAGAAGAAATTAGGGATCGGAAATCGAGCCTTTACTCTGCTTGGTATTCGAAGTTGACTGCCGTGGTGGAAAAAACGTCTGGTCGATATACCCTAAAAGCCCAGTTAAGCAATGCAAACGACAGCTATGCGTTTTTGACAGGCTACGTTGATTTCGTGGCAGAAAAAGCCCGTTCCATTGCCATAGACAATTTTTCGTCTATTGTATCCTGTAAGCGCAGTGAAATCGTTCAGCAAAAAGCCCTGTTTACTGACCAAGCCAAAGGGAGTTTATTTAACGAGCGTGTCCAAGCCCAATACGCACTAGAAATCGCCACCGCCGCAGGGATCGACAAACCACAGCAAAATTTAAACAATGAAGATTTATTTGTCATAAATATTGGTGCTAATGCGTTAGCCGCAAAAGTCAAAGTCTTGGATAATTTAACAGAGCTCAGTATTATTGAACCTAAACTTCATCAGTTAAACGCAAAGTTTGATTTGTTGAAAAATTTAACAATCAGCCCTGATGTTGAGTTTAAAACCTTTCAGTTTATAGAGTCCCCAGAAAAACCTATCAGTCGTACATCACCTAAGCGCTCCCATATCGCTATATTAGGCGTCTTGCTAGGTGGCATGCTCGGCACCGTCATCGTCCTCATCCGCTACGCCTTCGCCAAAAAAGACTAATCGACCCCTTCCACCTTGTGTTTAAAAGTGGAAGAGATAGTTCTGCTCCTCCCCCTTGTGTTTTTAAGGGGGAGATACCATCTTTCCAATCAAGCCTTTTTTAGTCATTTAGGCTATTTGAGGCTTGTATTCGCTTTGATGCTTTACAACACCAAAACAAATTTGTACAAGCTTTCTCATGGCTGCTCCGAGTGCTTGCATGTGAGTCTTACCACGGTTTTTTAGGCGTTCATAAAGTGCTTTCACATCAGGGTTATGTTGTTTTGCGACAACGGCGGCCATATAAATTTTGGCTCTAACATTAGGCGGTCCAACCTTTGATAACATTGATCGGCCTTTTAATGTTCCTGACTCTCTAATTCTTGGAATTAGCCCTAAGTAGGCCGATACGCTTCCTGCTTTTTCAAACGGATGTGAGGACAGAACCGACAACATAAGCCTTGATACAACAGAGCCAACACCAGGAATACTTTCGAGAAGGTGTCTTTTCTTTTTCAGTGTTGGGTGATTGTCAATATGCGTATCTAACTCTTCAATCAGCCTCTCTTTCTCTTTTACTAACACAGACACAATGTTGTCTATCGATTTAATAACAACAGAAGAGCCGTCTGCTATTTCAGCTTGTTCTTTCCGATTCAATTCGCGCTGTATGTCTTTCTCTATCGACTCTATACGTTTGATCAGAGCTTTCAGCTTACGTACCTCTGGTGCTTCTGGTGTCCAGCGTTTTGGATCCATTTGATAACCGAACTTAGCTAAAAGAAGGCTATCGGCTTTATCCGTTTTGTGAGTCACGCCAAGCGCCTTGGCAAACTCTTTAGGCCTTGCTGGGTTAACAACACAAACTTGAAAACCTAGATGAAACAAATGGGTAGCAATGCCTTCATGATAAATCCCTGTCGCTTCAAAAGTGACATGAATTTGTTCAGGTTGTGCTGATGTTACTTTAATGAGCCATTGAGCAATATTTTCAAAGTCTTCCTGATTGTTTTTAAAGACTTTTGTTTTGACTTTTTCTGATAGGACGTCTCTTAGCCAAAGACAATCCAGCTTATTTTTTCCAACATCAATACCTATATAAATCATTTATCCTTATTCCCCTTGTACATGCAGCATCACTGTAGAAACAGGCGCTTGGATACCATCCAATGTTGAAGGATTAGTCTGGCAGAATAATCTCCCCCACAGCATCGAAGCGCTTAGGCTAGGAACATACTTACCAGACTAAAGTGAATTACTAGCTAAGCAATTCACTTAGAAAGATACAAGGCTGGGAGGGGGTTGCAAGACCAGAACCCCATCCTAACCTTCCCCTTGGAAGAGAAAAGGGGAAGGGACTAGAGAAAGACTATCAAGAAGAAGGCTTTTCGATAACCAGCCCACGTGACGCAATAAAAACCGCGTTTCAATATCAGCTGATTGGAAACGGCAAAGAATGGCTAGAAGCCCTGAGCGACAGAAATTTAACAGAGCACACTTATCAAGAGGAAACCGCTCAACTCGTCGAGCTAAAAATAAAGTCGACTTATTACCCGATCTTAAAGGATTTTCATCGAAACTTTACTCAGAGACTAACCAAATGATGGAAGCCGACTTTGGGTTAACCTCAACAGAGCTTGAAGAGCTAAATAGCATCATTCAAAGCTTTCATGAGATAGAATCTGTAATGATTTTTGGGTCAAGAGCCAAAGGTACCTACAAGCCAGGTTCTGACGTAGACATCGTTATCTCTGGAAATAAACTAGACCACTCAGTGGTTACACGGTTATCTAACCAGCTCAATGAAGAAACCACCTTCCCCTATTTCTTCGATATCTTAGATTTAAACACCATAAAATCCGAAGAAATGCTGGCACACATAGCACAACATGGACGAAAAATTGAGCTCAACAAATGAGTCAATGCATAAACCAACCTGCAACACTCCCCAACACTGGATAACGGTCATGCCTCTAGGCTGACAAAAAAACAAACTGAGCAAAGACGTGCAAAAAGTGTAAAATCGGGTGTAATGAGAGGTAATGGAATCATCAAAACGTCAAACAAACCTTTGCAGTGAGACTCTATGATTGAGCAAGACTTTATCCGTTGTAAGATGCAGTTGCTGAAATTGGCCGAAGCGGATCCGCAGATTAATGCCTTGTGGCTATATGGATCGCACGCCAAGGGGTTGGCTCATGAGTACAGTGATTTGGATTTGGCGGTACAATTTACCAGCCACGAGACGAATATTTTCACTAGGCGTATGCGCCCAGAGATGCTTCTGATCGATTGGCAACAAAGTTTACAGCTAGGCGATGGTCAGTTGTCTGTGATTGATCTAATGCAGGCACCTATCCTGCTCGGTATCGAAGTCATACAGGCCAACACGCTTTGGTATTGTCGCGAGCGAGGCCTGATGCTGCAAGGCGTGGGTAAAATAATGTCACGATATGAAATTGACTATCTACAACAAGCAAAAAAATCACAGCAACAGGATACATGGACGATAATATGAAACATGACGGCTATTTAATGGCAATGCGTGCCCATGTATGGCAATGCCAAAGTGATCTAGAAGAGCTACGTAACCATTTTTTACAAGCGCCACTTGATAAATATCAGCGTTTGGCTTTGCAGCGCTTAATGCAAGTGAGCATTGAATCAGCTATTGGTATTGCCAAGCATTGGGCGCAGCAGGTGAGTCAACGTCCAATATTAGAGGCTTATCAAGCCTTTGATATTTTAAATAATGCTGGCTTACTGAAAGGTAATGCGCCTTGGCGTCAAATAATCGGCATGCGTAATGTGTTAGTACACGATTATTTGAATTTTGATGAACAGCTACTTGATAGCATCATCCGTGAGCGATTATATGTAGTTATTTTTGATTTTTGTTCTCAAGGATTGACAGCTCTAGATCAAACCCCGTAGGCCGGATGAGACTAGGCACGAGGCGCTTTACTTGAAAATGAAAGTGACGGTAGAAGAGGAACGTGACGTAAACGAAACCACCAACGGCACATTACACTTCGTTCATGATACCCTACAAAACACAATACAAACCAACTCCACACAACATCCCTCATCCGGCCAACGAAAACAAACCATCATCGCCCATTTCACCCGCATCAATCAAAAATGTCTAAAAAACGTCCACCTTACAAACATTTTTTGAACACATTGTTTACATAATGTCTTGGCCTGAATTATCATTGTTCACCAATTGAACACCGTTGCGCAGTCCCCTCCCTTACCTCTTCAAGGGAAGATTGTCCCCTCCCCTTGTGTCTTTTAAGGGGAGGGTTAGGGAGGGGTAAATAGCGCTTTTAAACACCAAACGAGGCAAACGAATGGAAAGCTTTCTCACACGTCAAAACACCACTCCTTTCCGTGCCTATACACTCTCTTTACATTGCACCATCAGGGCGTCTACATGCTAACGGATGAATATCTATACAAAATTTTAAAAGAATTGCAGCAAGACCCAGATCTCAGTCAGCGAGAGCTAGCCAAGCGACTGGGTATAAGCCTAGGCAAAGCCAACTTTTGCCTAAAAGCCCTAATCGAAAAAGGCTTAGTAAAAGCCGATAACTTTAAGAACAACGCTAATAAAGTGAGTTATTTATATTTGCTAACGCCAAAAGGATTGGAAGAAAAAATTACTTTAACACATCGTTTTTTGCAAAGGAAGCTATCTGAATATGCAGAACTTGAAAAAGAGATTGCGATATTAAAAAAAGATATAAAAGAGTCTAAGTAGCACACAATGAGGGTGTTTTATTGACTATGGGGAAGTATTAATTCTATTGATGATTTTTTATCTACAATAGATTGGTTGTGAAAAAATGAAATGTTTTGGTCTCAAAAGAGATTAAAGCTGTTTGTAATGTAGGTGCTTAAATAACATCGTTTATTCTTTGATATATCCGGCTATTATTTCTTAGGTATAGACAGCTATTTAAATTGTGTTCTTTTGTATAAATGGTTTTTCGGTATTAGAGTAATGAATGAGTAATTTTATATTTAAAACATGGGAAAGTGATTTTTTTAACCGTTCTATATTTGATTTTGATCTTAATTTTAAATTTGATATTAACGTTGGTGAGGAAGATTTCTGGCCTAAAAATTCATTGATTACAGCTAAAGTAAAATCGTTTGATTATTTTAGTCTGAATCTTGTTAATAGCTTGAAATTTGATTTTTGTGAAGGGGAAGTAGTATTTGAAAAGGACATTTTTAATGTTATTCCTTTGTATCAAGATGAGGATTTTTCAAAGTATTTGGCAAAAGGAGACTCAATTGAAGAATTGAAGACTATTGTTAATGGATTGTATTTGAATAGTAGATTTAGAGACCCTTGGTTTACTTTATTCGAAAGAGAAAGTTTTTATAAACTATGGATTGAGAATGCCGTGTTATCTAAATTTGATGATTGCTGTTTGATTCTAAAAGATGGGAGTTCTATTGCTGGTTTTGTTACTCTTCGTATAAGAAATAATAAAGGTATTATTGGATTGATTGGAGTTAAAAGTGCTTATCAAGGGCAAGGTATTGGAAAAAAATTGTTGCAGCTTGTAGATAAATATTGTGCTAGTAATGCTGATGCTGTAAAATTATACCATAAAAATGGTTATAATCTGTCTAATATTTCATATTGGTTTTATAAGAAGGTTTGATTATGATTTTCTTTAATATTCCCGCAAAAACGGGAAAAGAGTCTGTTTATATTGAGCAAGCTATAAGCTCTAATCGTCTTTCTGGAGATGGTTTTTTTTCAAAAAAATGTGAAGCATGGTTTGAAAATAAGTTCAATATAGTTAAAGGATTGATGACTCCTTCTTGCACTGCAGCATTAGAGCTGGCAGCAATATTGACTGATATAAAGCAGGGAGATGAAGTTATTGTTCCTTCTTATACATTCGTCTCTTCCGCGAACCCATTTGTATTGCGTGGCGCTAAGATTGTTTTTGTAGACATTCGTCCAGATACGATGAATATTGATGAAAATAAGATTGAGGAAGCTATTACACCTAGGACAAGAGTAATTGTGCCTGTTCACTATGCTGGTGTAGCATGTGAAATGGATAAAATTATGGAGTTAGCTAAAAAATATAAATTATGGGTAATTGAAGATGCTGCTCAAGGTGTAATGTCCACTTATAAAGGTAAGGCATTAGGGACAATCGGACATTTTGGGGCTTATAGCTTTCATGAAACTAAAAATTATACTAGTGGCGGTGAAGGAGGGTTGTTGGCTATTAATGCCCCAGATTTTAAAATACGAGCTGAAATAATCCGTGAAAAAGGGACAAATCGTAGCCAATTTTTTAGAGGTATGGTTGATAAATATAGTTGGGTTGATATTGGAAGTAGCTATTTGCCAAGTGAAGTGCAGGCTGCTTATCTTTGGGCTCAACTAGAATGTGTAGATGAAATAAATGAAGATAGATTAAATAATTGGAAGATATATTATGAAGGGTTGAAAAACTTAGAAGATAAAGGGCTGTTAGATATTCCTGTTGTTCCTGACTGTTGTGAACACAATGGTCATATGTTCTATATTAAAGTTAAAAATATAGATGAGCGAAGTAATTTAATAGAGTATCTTAAGAAACAAAATATTATGGCAGTATTTCACTATGTTCCTCTTCATTCTTCAACGGCAGGAAAGAAATTTGGTGGTTTTTGCGGAATAGATCAGTATACGACGAGAGAGAGTGAAAGATTAATTAGGTTGCCGATGTATTATGGCTTGAAAAAAACCGAAATTGAAAAAATAACTAATACTATTATAAGTTTCTATTCTTGATTTTTCTGATTTTTATTTTTTAAAAAGAATTAAAGTCTTTTATTTTGCATGGTGGTAGAAATTTAATAAGAAAGATATGTATGAGGGTGACGCATTTATGTTTTATCTGTAGTTGTTAGTTGTTATATTTTATAAAATTAGTGTTTATATTCAGAAAATAAAGATTAGGAAATTATTATGATGAATCTGATATTAACTATGGCAGGAAAGTATGAGCGTTTTCGGTTATTTGGAAATAAAGTTCCAAAATATCTAATGCCTTTAGGGTCGCGCACTGTACTTTGGCATGTAATAGATAAGCTTATTGATTCAAATAAAGAGTTAAATGTCTTTTTAATAGCCAATGAAAGAGATATCGAATTTGAACCTATTGTAAAGTCAATTATGCAAGAATTGGGGATTTCAGCTGATAATATAAAGTATATAAAGGATACACATTCACAATTGGAAACTGCGATTATGGCATCAAATTTTGTAAATGAGAACTGTGATGATGGAATTGTATTTACAAATATTGACACTATCTTAAGTAATAGAAGTGATTACTTTTGGAAGCTGGCTAAACTGTCAAAGTTTGATGGGATAATTGATACATTTGAAGGGGATTCTCATGAGTATTCCTACGCCCAAATCGAAGATGAAAAAGTGATTAAAATTGTTGATAAACTACCGATAAGTAATAATGCTTGTAGCGGTTTGTATGGTTTTGGATCAGCTTCTACTTTTTTTATAAAAGCAAAAAAACTATTTTCAAAAAACAAAGAGTCTGGTTTTACTGAATTACTTAATAAATATATTGAAGGCCCCGAGGTTGTTTATTACCATAAAAATGATTATAGAAACGATACGGTTGTTCTAGGTACACCTGAAGAATATATAACGAACCTACATAAAATTAAATGAGCGCACTGATATGATAATAAAAGAATTAAAAGGTGGTTCATTTTCTAAAACATTAGTCATTGAAAATGATGGTATGAAAATTGTTAGAAAGTTCATATCAAGGCATGTTGAACGTGAATATGGACTAGTTAGATGGCAATCGCAAATTAGAAAGCTTCAAATTATGAGTCAATCTATAGGGGTTGACTATGTACCAAAAGTGATTTCGCTAGGTTATGATGAAGATAGTTATTATTACGATATTGAATATTTTGAAAATTCGAAGACCGTGTTGGATTTCTTATTAACTCCGTATGAAAACATCAATATTGAAACCGTTTTTGATAATTTAATTAAAGTAATAGATAACTATAAAATCATTAATTTTGGTCCCGTTAAGGGAGCTTTTTCTTTATATATACAAGAAGAAATTGTAAACATTTTATCTAAAATACTTACATACTCAAATTTTGACTCTTTGACTAACGTTGAATTGAGGGAAATAAAAGATATATGTAGTAATGTATTAGATCTTATAAAGCGTAAATCAAATTATTTGGCTGGCATAAAACTGAATGAAACACTGACTCATGGAAATTTGACTCTTGAGAATGTATTAATCGACAGTATGGGGAATATTAAGCTCATTGATTTATACGCAGAAACCTATTGCGAATCATGGTTGGGTGATATTTCTCAGATAATGCAATCGTGTATTGGTGACTATGAACAGATTAATGATTTGAATGAGGATGATTTTAATTCTCTCTTTACAAAAAAAACTGTTCCGACGAGTAAATTCTATGAAGAGTTTAAAGGTCATTTAAATAGGTTTGCATTAAAATTGTCACATGAAGATAGATTTGCATTAGAAGTGTTTTATGCATCCCAATTTATAAGAATGTTTCCATTTAAAATAGAAAAAACGCCAAGAAAGGCATTTTATTTTGTTGTGCAGGGTATGAAAACTTTAAATAAGGTTTTGACTAAATGTTAGAAATAATAAATAATCAATATAAAGAGTTAAGTGCATTTAAAATGACAGCAGTTATTTCTAATGAGATTAATATTGAATGGGGGGACTTGTTTAGTCGATTGATATCTAAATCGACTAAAACAATAGTATTTATTGACCCTGTCGTACATTCTTTACACATGGATAGATTTAATCAAATAGTAGAGATTAATGATCTTGTTCAAGTGATTCCAACTAAAATTAATGAATCGACGAAGAGCTTAGAGTCGCTTGTTAGTGTTTTAGAGCGATTTGAAAATCTCAGTGTGGGGAGGCGGGACGACTTTATTTATGCCGTTGGTGGCGGTGCACTATTAGATTTGGTTAGTTTAGCTGCAAATTTATATAGACGCGGTGTATCTGTTATTAAAGTCCCAACGACACTTCTTGCGTGTGTTGATGCAAGTATAGGTATAAAAACAGGGATTAATTTTATGAATAGGAGGAATAGACTTGGCTCATATTATCTCAACTATTCTGTTTTACTTGAAACTCAGTTATTAACATCTCTTGGTAAAAGTTTAATTAGAGAAGGGCTAGGTGAAATATTCAAAATAGCGGTGATTAAGTCTGTTGAATTATTTAATTTACTAGAATCGAATAAAATCAACTTGCTAAACAGTGAGTTCTATAATTCTCCAAATGGACAGAAAATAATTGCTTTGTCAATAAAACTCATGCTTGAAGAACTCCATGATAATCCTACTGAAACAATTCTTAAAAGATGCGTCGATTTTGGGCACTCTTTTTCCCCATTAGTTGAAATGTATTCTATAGAAAAAGATGGTGTTGAAGCAATTCCTCATGGAATTGCAGTTGGTAATGACTGTGTTATCACCTCAATAATTTCTAATAACCGAGGTTCTTTATCGACGAGAGATTTAGAGAGAATAGTTGAGTTAGCCGAGTATATTGATTTTAGGAAAAACCATTATCTTCATCAGTCAGCTGAGGTAATGTGGAGTTCGTTTGCTGATATGACGAAGCATAGAGGTGGTAAGCAAAATTTGCCAATACCAACTTCGATAGGAACATATGATTTCATTCAAGATCTTAAATATTCAGAGCTTGAACTTGCTATATCTCAAAATATAAAGTAACTATGATGACTAAATATTTAATAACTGGTACTAGTTCGGGCTTGGGTGAGGGAATTGCTCTTAAATTAATTAAAGAAAAAAAAAATGTTATAGGTATATCAACTTCAAACGTAATAAATAATGAACTTTTAGAAAGCGCATTTTATCATCATTTAACGCTCGACTTGAGTGATTTGAAAAAATTAGCAAGTTTAGATATATCTTCTATTTTTTCTGACTCAGATAAAGTCTGTCTTATAATAAATGCAGGGCAGTTCTCATTTGATGATTCTATATCAATAAAATTCGATATAGCTGAACGGATGTTTAATGTTAATTATCATTCTGCTGTAATGCTAATTAAATTAGCAAAAATGCATTTAGAAAGGGTCATTTTCATTAATTCTATATCAGGAATAAATTCTCAGTTTAATCAATCTCAATATTCAGCTTCTAAGCACGCATTGCAAGCCTATTCAGAAGTGTTAGCAAAGGAATCAGTAGCATTAGATTTTGATGTTATGAGTTTGAATCCCGGTGGCATGCGTACTCCTTTATGGGGGAAAGTATTAATTGATGTTGATCAAACTTCTTTTCTTGAAGTTGATACAGTAGCAGAAACTGTTTTGTTTTTGTGTGCTTTACCCCCTAATACATACATTAAAAATTTAATACTACTACCTAGTTCAGACGTTTGTAATAATTAGTATCTAATTTGATAAATGTAATTTAGTTATTGAAAATAATACAATCTGATACTAATAGTTATTAGTTAGTATGATGGAATTGTATTTTAATTATAAGCGCATAAGTGATGAAATAAATCACAATATGCATTTAATTGAATTTGCTCTAATTAGTATGAAATTACAATAAAGTAGATGTAGGGTGAAAGTAAATGAAAAAAGTATTATCAGTCTTTGGTACAAGACCGGAAGCAATAAAAATGGCTCCATTGGTTCATGCTTTAAGAAAAGATGATCGATTTGAATCTAAAATATGTGTTACAGCACAGCATAGAGAAATGCTTGATCAAGTTTTAGAATTGTTCGATATCAAACCTGACTATGACTTAAATATAATGAAATCGGAACAAACTCTTAATGAGGTGACTACGCGCATATTGTTAGAATTAAAAACAGTATTAGAAGAGTTCAAGCCTGATATTGTTCTTGTTCATGGAGATACTGCTACAACGTTTGCTGCTTCACTGGCTTCCTATTATCAGAAAATTTCTGTTGGTCACATAGAGGCCGGATTGAGAACCGGAAATATTTATTCTCCATGGCCAGAAGAAGGTAATAGGCGTTTAACAGGAGTTTTAACAAAATATCATTTCGCACCTACAGAGACGTCTAAAATAAATTTACTAAAAGAAAACATTTTAGAAGAAAATATCTTTGTAACAGGTAATACTGTAATTGATGCATTGTTAATGGTTAAGGATAAAATAGACACTGATGTTGTGTTAAGTACTAACCTTAGAAAAATGTTTCCTTTTTTGGATGACTCTAAAAAAATGATACTTGTAACTGGTCACCGACGTGAAAGTTTCGGTGATGGCTTCGAGCGAATTTGTGAATCTTTGGCTATTGTTGCAAAAGAACATTCTGATATTCAAATATTATATCCAATGCATCTGAATCCTAATGTTCGTGAGCCTGTTAATCGAATTTTGGGAAATATAGATAATGTTTATTTAATTGAACCCCAACAATATCTACCTTTTATATATTTAATGACCCGGTCTTATATTATACTTACCGATTCTGGTGGTATTCAAGAAGAAGCTCCTTCTTTAGGCAAACCTGTACTTGTTATGCGTGAAACAACTGAGCGCCCTGAAGCTGTAGAAGCAGGAACTGTTAAGCTGGTCGGCACTGATGTTAATATGATTGTAAGTAGTTTAAATATTTTGCTTAAAAATGAAGATACATACAAAGAAATGAGTTTTGCTCATAACCCATACGGTAGCGGTGAAGCTTGTCAAAAAATCATAGATAAGTTATACCGGGGATGAAGTCCTAATGATTTTAAGTTCAGTGGGGGAAGGTGTTAATCTATATTTAATGTCGTGAGACTTATGATTAATTAAACATATTTATTAGCTTAAAAGTAACTTATAGTATTATGAATAGATTAATATTGACAATATCGGGACAAATAGTAAGAGAGAATTCGGCTAATCTAATTAATTTTTGGAAAGGTTTTATAAATATTCAAAATTCGATTGGCGGTATTGATGAATTGAAAGTGATTGCGCATAGCTGGAATCCTGAATATGACGAATTGGTTAGGAGCGTATATAATGTCGAATTTCTCGAATCTGAAAGGCAAGGTTCGTTTGTTAAAGAATATATGCCATTGTTGAATCCTATAGATAAATTCGAAAAAGGGTTTAATAGGGAGAAAAGTACATGGTCGAAAATAAACCCTAATATGTTATTAGGGCAAGTAACATCCAAGACGAAATCGGTTGCGTTACTGGAAAAATTAGATATTTCGGATACTGATTTCGTTTTGAGTACCCGTTGGGATATAGGGTGTTCTGGTGGGAAAGAAGTCAATTCATTAATTTTTGACCCTTCATTAAGTAATGACTATTTATATTTAGCATATTTTCCTTATGTCGATGAGGGTTACGCTGATATGTGGTTTTGGGGAGCATATAAGCATATAAAAAAGTTTGAAAATTATAAAGATCATTTTCTGAATACTTTAGGGGGGAATAATTTATATCTTGATGACTTCACAAAAAAAGGTTGGATGCTTTCTCTCCCCCTCAAAAAAAATAGCACTAGATTTAGTCAATATAAAAAAAATATTTTATCTAAAATCTTATCCAAAACTCAATTTAATCTAATTAAAGAAAAAATTCCTTTTATTTCTAATAAGATAGAGGGTATGAATATGAGAATTAGAAATGTTCTGGAAGCTCCAGTAATCACTGCAGAAAATAGTTTATTAATTAATGAAAAAACAGAAGCAGTATATCCGATTGAGCAGTCTCTTAATATACATGCAATATTAAAATATTTTATTTTTGAAAATAATCTTAGAGAGGAAACTCGATTTTTAGATATAAACGATTTCGAAAATTTTTCAAATGGATATATGATAAATCCGATTGACTTTTGCTATATTATATATAGTCATTCCTCGTTCAATGACTGTTGGGAAATGGCTATTGGACAAGCGATAAAAAATTTACCTGAAAATTGTAAAAAAATATATCTAATCTCAGAAGATTCAGATGATACAGAGATGAACTTTTCTAAGCTAAAATATGAAAGTAATATTGAATTGTTAACATATGATTCGGAAAAAAAATATACAGATCGTTTAATAGATGCTTTCAGTAAGGTTTCCAAGGAGTTTGAAAGTGTTTATTTTGTTCATGAAGATATGCCTTTAATCTCAATGGTTGATAAAATTTATTTAAATACACTTCTACATTATCTAAATAATTCAAATGAATTTTATATAAAGCTTGTAGATACTAATTATGTAAATTCAAAATCTACTCATGATTCATTTCCTTATCTAGTAAAAAATTCAGGGGGATATAGTATTTCAGTTCAACCATCTCTGATTAAACTTGATTATATGATAAGCTTCTTAGAAAAATTCCATCAAGATATTTATGGATATGAGCAAGTATGTACTAGGTCTAATTTTATATTTAGTGCTGTTGCCGGTGGTCAAAAAATTGGAAAATACCTATTGTGCAATAAATATTTTCCTCATATAGCAACAGCTATTTCAAAAGGAAAGTGGTGTACAAATGAATGGAATGAAGAAATAAATCATTTGGCGAAAGAATATAGTATAGACTTGTCTTTAAGGGGAGAGTGCTGATGTCTGGAGCGATTATGCCAGATCCTATTGCCGATCTAGAAAAATTTATAGGTTTTCTGAAAAATAATATTCATTTTAGCTTCATAAGATTTAGTGATGGAGAAGTTGAAATACTTCGAAATAGATATTTGGAAATATCTAAGGAAAATACTGTTTTTAGAGGTCGAATATTTAAAAATAAATTTCCGGATTTTGACTCAAAAAAATTCGATCCTAAATCTGGCCAAAAAATAAGGAAGGATCTATTAGACTCTTCTCTTTTTCGCAGCGATAATTTTTTTAAGGGTGTACCAACTCGTCATAATAATGCAGTAAGAGATAGAGAGTTCTTATTGAGGTTGAATGGTGGTTTCACAGAAAGTGTTACTTTTTCGGATTTATTCTTGAACTCTAATTACTCTAAATATAGGAATGAAGTTGTTCCATTATTTTCAAATTACAAGGGAATTTATGTAATCGCCAACTATAGAGCTAAGCCTATAGGTCTACTATCAAATGCTCATCATATAGAAATCCCTGATAACTTTTTTTTAAAGTATGATGAAGTTGTTAGTAATGTATATGAAAAAATAGAAAATGTACCGGCTGGTAGTTTGATTTTATCCTCTGCCTCGTCGTTATCTAATATTTTGGGGCATATGCTGTATCTGAAAAATGCTAATGTTACATTTCTGGATATAGGAACTTCTATAAATGATCTATTATCATTGGATCATAATACAAGAGTTTACCATAGACAAAAAAAAACATTCTTCCATAAAATTATTCGTAGAAATCCTAAAGGGTTTGATATTAAATGGTGAAAAATCAAAGTTATAAAATTGCCGTAGTACTAAATGCTTTTAAACGAACTGAATATTTAGAGCTACAGCTTGATTCAATAGAAAATCAAACAATAAAACCAACAGATATTTATGTTTGGCAAAACTCTGGTGGTGTAATTCCTGAACACTTAAAGTCTAGATTCATTCTTGCGGAATGCTCCCATAATATGGGTGTCTGGGCAAGGTTTTCTTTTGCATTAAATATTGATGCTGATTATATATGTGTCTTTGATGATGATACAATTCCAGGTTCAAGATGGTTTGAAAACTGTATAAATACAATTAAAGAGTATGATGGGCTGCTTGGAACGAGAGGACTAAGATATATGAGTCCTAAAAGATACCATCCTTTTGAGCATTATGGTTGGGGGAACCCAAACGAAGAGACTATGCAGGTTGATATTGTAGGACATGCTTGGTTTTTTAGAAGGGAGCATTTGGCTATGTTTTGGAGTGAAATGCCCTCTCAAGATGCCAGCAAAATAGCGGGTGAAGATATTCATTTTTCTTATATGCTTCAAAAATTTGGTTTAGCTACATATGTACCTCCACATCCTCAAAATGATACGAGTTTATGGGGGAGTTTACCAGAGCATGGTAATAAAATAGGGACAGATAGTAATGCTATTTCTTCAAATCAAACAGCTCTTTCAAGATTTGATATCGCCTTACAGTATTATACAGATAGAGGTTTTAAGTTATATTTAAGTTTTAATGATAGGCTAAAAAAGGGCATTGTTGTTGGGGCGGGTGTTAGAGGTAATAATAAAATTCGGAATGTTATTAACAAAAATGAACGCATTAAAAAAATAGCCAAATTTATCTTAAAGAAGCTTGAAAGAATTGGTATTCATATTTAATGTATAGGATCAATATTATACATTGGTATTGAGATATTTTTGTTTTCTTACAGAAGTGGTTTGTATTATCAATTTTATTTATAGGTGTGGTAATTGTTAGATATATATAAGAGTTTCTTAAGGGAGATTCCAAGAGATTTAAAAAAGAGAGTCTTGTATTTAATTCCGTTATTAAGTTTTTCAGGTATTTTAGAGGTGGTCTCGTTAGCATTATTGATACCTTTAATCAGTCTGGTTCTTAATGCTTCCGATAATATTGAATTAATAAAATATTATGGCTTAGATTCTTATTCTAAAAATGAAAAATTACTGATCGTTTTTTGTGTATTTATAATGATAATTATTTTTAAAGGTTTTTTTGTCTTTTTTGTATCTAGATTTACATTTTCTACAGCCTTGAATGTCAAAGTTTTTTTGCAAAATAAATTGTTTTCTCAATATCTAAGAAAAGATTTTGTTTCTCATCTTGATTCAAACAGTGCAAATTATCTTAGAAATATTACAACGGAATGCCATCAAATAGAAGGGCGATTTATTATGCCTGGGCTTACATTGATGGCTGAAATATTGCCAGTCTTGTTTGTATTTTTCTTCTTACTTTATTTGAACCCATTAGGCGTAATTGTCTCTATTATCGTTTTTACCTTATCTGGACTAGTAATAACAAAAATCACATCTAAGTATTTGAAGAAATATGGTGAAGAACAAATAAAATCAGATGGAATGCAGGTAAAAGTAGCTAAAGAAGCTTTTAGTCTTTTAAAAGAGATAGCTTTATATAAAAAAGACAAAGAAATTTCTGATAGCTATAATACATTTACTTTAAAAAGTGCGAGATTAATATCGAATGCATTAGCATTAGGGCAAATTCCTAAATTTGTTTTGGAAGTTGTTGGCTTACTTACTATTGCTTTAATCGCATTTATTAGTTTTACCAAAGGTTCTACAGCAAATGAGGTCTTAATTCAACTGGCTGTGTTTATGGGGGCGATAGTGAAGCTTTTACCTTCTATGAATCGTATCGTCATGAATTTTCAATCGTTAGCACATGCAAAGCCTGCAATTGAAAATATAATTTTAGAGTTGAATAATGTAAGAAAAGAGATAGGGTGTGAGGACGTAAAATCAGTTTCGGCTTTTAAAAGTCTTGTATTTGAAAAATTATGCTTTAGATATCCAAATAGTAAAGACTTAATTCTTGAAAATGCCGATTTATATATTAATCGTGGTGATATTATAGGAATTAAAGGTGAGAGTGGTTCAGGGAAGTCAACACTGATTAATCTAGTGTTGGGATTATTTAATGCAACTGAAGGACGAATTCTCATAAACGGGACTGATATTAATATATGCAAGCGTTCATGGCAAGATAAAATAAGTTATGTTTCTCAAGATGTGATCTTGTTTGATGATACATTAAAAAATAATATAACTTTTTATCAGAACGAAATCTCTGTGGATGAAATTAATGTGATATTAAAGAAAATTAAGTTGAGCAGTTTTATTGGTCATCTTGATAAGACTTTAGGTGAAGGTGGGTCTTCTTTGTCTGGCGGTCAAAAGCAGAGAGTGGGTATAGCAAGAGCTCTTATAAGAAAGCCTGAATTTGTAATTTTTGATGAAGCAACGAGTGCCCTTGATAATGAAACTGAGTTGGAAATTAATAAATTAATTAAAGAGATCAGTCAAACTGTCACTGTTTTCGTGATCGCTCATAAAAGCACTGCGTTGGATGTTTGTGATAGAGTTTATACCATAAAAAATAAGAGTTTAATTCAATGGAAAAAGTAATGACAAAGAAAGATAGAATACTACTAATTAGTTACTTCTATGGCACAAAAGGCTGTTGTCCAGCAGAATGGGCTGATGATAAAGTCGACGCAATTTCAAAAATTGGTAATAAAATCATCTTACTTACAAACATATCTTCTAAAAAAAATGAATCTAAGGGTGTTATTCATTACAGAATTCCATCTTTATCAATACAGGATCTAAAACACGAATTAGCAGAGTTGAAGAATGAAAAAATGGATATTCCATATATACAACTTTTCTTATTTATGCCTTTTGCAATTACTCTAGGTTATCTCTTGGATCTTCTCCAGAAAATTATAACATCTGGAAACGGAGGTGGAAAATGGTCTTGGGCTTTCCCTGCTTCAGTGTGTGCTTTATATTTAGCGATTAGATATAATTGTCGAACAATATTTACGACGGGAGGTCCAGCTTCTGCTCATTTAGCTGGGGTTTTTGTTTCTTTACTGACTGGGAAAAAACTGATTTGTGAATTACAAGATCCATTGTCTGGAAAAGATATCGGGAGAACTGCTAATTCTTCAAAATTGCTAAGTTCAGTTGAAAAGATTATTATGAACGCTGCGAATAAAGTTGTTTTTGTAACTAAAAATGCTGCGGCTCATGCAAAAAATAAGTATAAAAATGTAAAAGCTGAAATAGTAGCGATTTATCCAGGTAGTAAGTTTTTTTTGAAAAGTGAAAATAATATACTTCCTAATAAACTGACCATGATTCATTTGGGCACATTATATTCTACCAGAAATTTTAATACATTGATTCAAGCCATTGATGAGTTGATCGAAGAAGGCTTAATTGATAAAAACCAAATAGAAATTTTAAATCTAGGTGAAATTCATGGAGATATTAAAGAGCATCACTTGTCAAGATCATATATCAAACAAGAGAGCATAAAGCCAAGAGAGGAAGCAATCCATATTGCCAGTACTTATATGGTCTCATTACTTATCCAGCATTCAGATAGTAGAAGTGAAGCTACAATCCCATATAAAACATACGACTATATCAATATAGGTAATCCAATCTTAGCATTAACAAATAGTGATGAGTTGTCAGATTTACTTAGGAAAAATAATCATGTTGTAGCAGATGTAAAGCAAGTCACTTTAATTAAAAAAACGTTGGTTGACTTGTTACAGAATTACAATGAGTTTAAAGCTAATATTAATCCTCTAGCAGTTGATATTATTTCTCAAACTATACTTATTTTAGATAGAGATATTACTTAATGTTAAGAATTCAACCAAGCGAATTTTTACTAAAAACAATTCTTCTATTGGCTACTGTTTTTACTCTACTATTCTATTTGGCCGATTTTTTTTGCGTGTACTATGAGATGGATTCGCAAGGTTTTATTTTCTTAGATGAAAGGAGAATATTCTTAGAGCAAAATCTTTTGATAATATTTGCTCTAGTTACTTGGTTGTTGATGACTATTAGCATATTCCTAAAGGTAGCCTATATTAAGCGTTTTAAAAATAAAGATTGGTTTCTTCTATTTGTTATTATTTATTTTATTCTTTATTATATTCTTAGTGGTGGGATACTTCGTGGTATGTTTTTTCTAGGTGTACTTTGTACATTTTTTCTTTATGGTTTCTTTCCCTATTTAATAAGAAGCTATAACTTAGATAAAACATTTAAAAGTGTAAAAAAAATAATGATATATATGTCTCTGTTTTTTCTGTTGACTCCATTAGTTGTTTTTTTGATTCATTATGCCGTGACTTTTGAAAAATACTTTCAGATAAGTTTTTTCCCGCAACTTTATATTGTAGATAGTTTTCGAGGGCTAACTCTTGATAGGGTTCAATATACTTTTTTTTCAGGTATAACACTTTTATTTATTCTTTTCGAAAAAAAGAAAGTCCTATGTTATAGATTAATGTTTTGTCTATTGCTTCTAGGACTATACCTAGCCCTAGCTAGAGCTGGTGTCTTAGCATTAATCGTAGCTGTAAGCTTTTATACAATAAAATCAAAGAAAATATCCTCGAAAACTATTTTTCGATGTGTGTTCTTTGATTCATTATTTGTATTGGCGGCGTTTTTTATACTGAGTATGTTTAATCACCGAATTGATTTGTTCTCTGACGGCGGCGATAGAATATTCTTACTTAGTAGTTCTATAGAGAAAATTTTTGATAACGGGATTGTTAGCTTTTTATTTGGACATGGAAATTTTTATATAGTGAGCTATGGACACCAACCTCATAACTCTATACTGCAAAGTATGATGAATTTCGGTGCTATAATTACCCTACTGTGGCTCTTAGTGTTATATAATTTTTATAATGCTCTTGGCCTCAAAGGTAAAACTCTGTTTATATATGTTTTCATATTTGGATTATTTCATGTGGGTTTCTCTGCATTTGTTTTCATGCCAGTAACCGTTTTTAGTTATTTTTGTATCTTAGTCTTTAATATCAACGATAAAAGGTGTGTGGATGATAGTTCTATCTCACAGAGGATATTGGCAAAATAATACAGAGAAAAACAATGCTTGTGCTTTTTTGCGTAGTTTTTCTCTGGGCTTTGGAACTGAAACAGATATACGAGATTATAAAGGAGAGCTTGTAGTTTCTCATGATATAGCTAATGAAGACTGTATAAGTGTGAGGGATTTTTTCGAAATCTATAATAAATTTGATAATACTCTGCCACTTGCTTTGAATATCAAGGCTGATGGATTACAGCTGAAACTCAAAGAACTTATTGAGCAATATAATATTACTAATTATTTTGTCTTCGATATGTCTGTCCCTGACGCTCTTCAATACTTAAAAATTAGAGTCAATTCATTCACAAGGGAAAGTGAATATGAAAAAGAACCATCCTTTTATAGCGATGCATGTGGTGTATGGCTTGATGAATTTGATAAACATTGGATTAATAAAAATACTATTGAAAAACATATCAAAAATAAAAAGAAAATATGCATAGTATCTCCTGATTTGCATAAGAGAAAATATAAAGAGGAATGGTTGCATTACAAAAATATAGAAAAAGAGTTATGCATAAATAATCTTATGATCTGTACCGATCATGTAGAAGAGGCAATGGAGTTTTTCAGTGAATAAAATAAAAGCAATTATCTTCGATATGGACGGAGTACTTATTGATGCTAAAGACTGGCATTATGAGGCTCTAAATAAAGCCTTGTTATTGTTTGGTCTAGAAATTAATAGATATGATCATCTTGTTACCTATGATGGGTTGCCAACAAAGAAAAAACTTGAATTGTTGTCGATGGAGCAGGGTCTCCCTAATAGACTGCATCAGTTTATAAACGATATGAAGCAGCAATATACTATTGAAATAGTCCAAGTTCGATGTAAGCCAACATTTATTCATGAATATGCACTTTCGAAACTGGCAAATGAAGGCTATAAAATGGCTGTTTGCTCAAACTCTATAAGGAATACTATAGAGATAATGATGGAAAAAGCCTCTTTAGATCAGTATTTTGATTTTTATATTTCAAATCAAGATGTTCAAAATGGTAAGCCAGATCCTGAGATGTATATAAAAGCGATAGAGAGGATGGGTTTGGATTCTAAAGAGTGCATGATTGTAGAAGATAATGAGAATGGCATCAAGGCTGCCAGAGCGAGTGGTGCAAATGTGATGATAGTTGACACCATAGAAGATGTTTATTATGAAAATATTAGAAAACATATATTATTATTTGAAAGGGGGGGTTAATGATAAATATACTTATTCCACTTGCTGGGAAAAATCAATTCTTTCCAGCAATCGAATTTCCTTTTCCTAAGCCGTTAATTGAATTTAATGGAAGAACTATGATTGAACATATTATAGATAACTTTTCTAGTATAGAAGGGGATAAAAGGTTTATTTTTATTGTAAATAGTCGGGACTGTGAAAAATATCATCTTGATAATGTGCTCAATATACTTACAGAAAATAAAAGTATAATTATTAGACTTAATAATGATACTAAAGGTGCTGCATGTAGCGCTATGATGGCTTCCGAGTTTATAGATAATAATATACCTCTGATTATTTCTAATGCTGATCAGTTATTTGATGTTAATCTTCAGGATATTATTAGTTCTTTTGAAAATTCCGACTGTGGCGTTATCACTTTTGAATCTATTCACCCTAGATGGTCTTATGTAAGACTCGATGAAAATAGGCATGTAGTGGAAACAGCTGAAAAAAGGCCAATAAGTAAAGCTGCTATAGCTGGATTTTATTATTTTAAGCAGGGTAGTGACTTTATTTCTGCAGCATCAAGGATGATAAAAAAAGACGCAAATGTTGATGGAGTATACTACATTGCTCCGTGTTTAAATGAAATGGTCTTAAATAATAAAACCATCAATATATTTTCAATCGAGAATGATGCATATCATACATTCTATACACCTCAAAAAATAAAGGAGTATGAAAATTTAATGTCGCATTAGACATTAAGTTTTTATTAATATTTCGGAATCAGATATGAAAGTAAGTAAATTGGAAAGCATGTTTAAGGGTTGGTTTGTTGGTAATTTTGAGCCAACGTTAATAAAAACTAATGATGTAGAGGTGGCCGTAAAAGAATACAAGAAAGGTGACTTTGAAGAAAGTCATTATCATAAGGTTGCCACAGAAATTACTGTGATAATGTCAGGGAGAGTGATGATGAATGGGATTGAATATACCAAAGGTGATATTGTTGTTATAGAGCCTAATGAGTCAACGGATTTCTTTGCGTTAGAAGATTCCATAAATACTGTTGTTAAATTTCCGGGTGCTAATAATGATAAATATATAGGGAAAATAAATAATGATTAATGTTGTTATACCAATGGCTGGTGCTGGAAGTAGATTTTCAGAAGCTGGATACGAAAAGCCAAAACCATTTATAGATGTGAATGGTAAGCCTATGATTCAGAGGGTTTTAGAAAACCTTAAATACCCTGAGGCAAGGTATATTTTAGTCGCAAGAAAAGATCATTTGGAAAAAGAAAAAGATCTGGTTGCTAAAATTGAAGAAGAATTTAATGCCTTTTTTATCCCTATTGAAAATATAACAGAAGGTACCGCTTGTACTGTATTGTGTGCAAGAAAATTTATTAATAATGATGATGCACTTCTCATTGCTAATTCTGATCAAATAGTAGATATGGATATTGCTATGTTTATTGATGATTGTATAGGTAGGGGGATTGATGGTTCGATACTTACTTTTGTTGATAAATATAAAGACCCCAAATGGTCATTCGCAAAAATTAATGAAGATGACTTTGTGACGGAGGTTAGAGAGAAAGTTGTAATATCAGAATACGCTACTGTAGGGGTATATTTATATTCAAAAGGAAGTGCATTTGTTGATGCTGCAATCGATATGATTGTGGAGAATGATAGAATAAATGGAGAGTTCTATACGTGTCCAACATATAATTATGCTATTAAAGAGAAAATGCTAATAGGTATCTATAACATCGAGCCAGAAAAAATGCATGGTATAGGTACCCCTAATGACTTGAATTTATATTTAGACTTTATTGATAGTTATAAATATTAAAGTAACACATGCTAGAAGGTAAAATGGTGATTGTTGTTAATGCGACAGCTCTAAGGTCTGGGGGGGCTCTTTCTATACTTTCTCAATTTATCGAGAGTATTGAAGGGGATGATAAATATTTGATTTTTGTTCACCCCTCTATTGATATCTGGGTCGATAATGAGTTAATAAGAATCATACAGATCGAAAGAACTTCTTTTTTTTCTAGAATAGTTTGGGATTCTTATGGGCTTGATGCATATCTTAAGAAAGAAAAGATAGAGGTAAAAATCATTATATCTCTGCAAAATACCTCAATAAGAATGACGCAGTCATGTAAAAAAATTATTTATCTGCATAACATTATACCTTTCGTTAATTACAGATGGAATTTCTTTAAAAAAACTGATTTTAATCTTTTTTTGTATAGATATGTATATTCTTTTTTTATTTTTTTATATGTATCTAAAGAAACTTATTTTATTGTTCAGAGTGAATGGTTTAAAAAAATTCTAATCAAAAGAGGGGTGCAAAATGATAGGGTTTTAGTTGCACGCCCAGAAATTATAATTTCTGATGTTGAGAGTATCCTATCAATTCCATTAATTCCTGATGGCTATTCGATTTTTTATCCTGCCACGGCTCATAGCTATAAAAATCATATTGAAATTGTAAATGCGCTAATTTATATGAAACAGCATGGGGGGCATCACTCTGACATAATAGTTTATTTTACTATTGATTTAGATGAGTCATCCGAATTGTATAGAATTATTGATGAGAATGGGTTGAACGGACATTTTAATTTCTTAGGTTACTTATCGTTTAACGATATACTAAGTTACTATAAGTCAGTGAATCTTGTTGTGTTTCCTAGTCGACTTGAGACATTTGGTCTTCCGTTGATTGAGGCTGCTGCAATGGGGAAGCCTATTGTGGCAATTGATATGATGTACTCAAGAGAAGCTCTTCAAAATTATAATAATGTTTCTTTTTGCGAATTTAATGATAGTAAAAATTGGGCAGAGAAGATTTTGTTGGGAGTTAAAAAGAATAAAACTGAAACTATGTTTGTAGCCAATGATGGTTGGTCACGAGTTCACCAACTTATTAATGAATTGAAGGTATGCTAATGTTTAAAGATAAAATATTATTAATAACTGGTGGTACAGGGTCATTTGGAAATGCTGTATTGCGCCGTTTTTTAACATCTGATCTAAAAGAAATTAGAATTTTTTCTCGTGACGAAAAAAAACAAGATGATATGCGTAAAAAATATAATCATCCCAAGTTGAAATTTTATATTGGGGATGTGCGTGATTATCAGTCAGTATTGAATGCAACGCGCTGCGTTAACTTTATTTATCATGCTGCCGCACTTAAACAAGTACCAAGTTGCGAATTTTATCCTATGGAAGCGGTAAAAACTAATGTGCAAGGTACTGAAAATGTACTTGAAGCCGCCATTGTAAATGGTGTATCACGAGTTGTATGTTTAAGTACCGACAAGGCAGTATACCCGATTAACGCCATGGGGATTTCTAAAGCCATGATGGAAAAGGTAATAGTTGCAAAGTCGCGAAATGTTCCTGCTGGGACCATGATTTGTACCACTCGCTACGGAAATGTTATGGCATCACGCGGTTCGGTGATTCCTTTGTTTGTGGAACAGGTTTTGAACAATAAACCTATTACTATTACTGACCCTAACATGACTCGTTTTATGATGACTCTCGACGATGCAGTTGACCTGGTTTTACATGCGTTTGAGCACGGTACTAATGGTGATATATTTGTGCAGAAAGCCCCCGCAGCGACAATAGAAGTATTGGCCAAGGCTATTTTTGCTTTAATGATGCAACCTGAGCATCCAATAAATATTATTGGTACCCGCCATGGCGAAAAACTATTTGAAGCTCTATGTAGCAGGGAAGAAATGTTGGTAGCTGAAGACCAAGGCGGATACTACAGGATTCCAGCGGATAACCGCGATCTAAACTATGGCAAATATTTTGAGCAAGGCCGAGCAGAGCTTAAAAACTTTGAAGATTATAACTCCCACAATACTCAGCAATTGTCAATAGAAGAAATGATGACATTATTACGTAAGTTAGAGTATACACGTAAAATTGAGGCTGGTGAAAGGGCGCACCCTGATGAGTAAAAGAATTCTGGTAATAGGTGCTAATGGTATGTTGGGCGGTAGCTTGCATCGCTATTTTAGCTGTAGTGGGAAATACGAAATATTAGGCACAGTAAGATCTGAAACGGCAAAAACACTGCTTGCTGAAAGAGGCTTTATGAATGTGCAAGCAGGGGTCGATGCTCTGGATAATGTCTCTCTTGCTAAAGTAATTGATTTCTTTAAGCCTGATATAGTGTTTAATTGTGTGGGTTTGATAAAGCAAATGGATGACTCCAAAAAGCCAATTTCTGCGATTGAGATTAATGCTTTACTTCCTCATCAACTGGCGTTGCTTTGTTCTGGTTCAGGGGCAAAATTGGTTCATTTTTCAACTGATTGTGTATTTGCGGGTAAGAAAGGTGGCTACACTGAATCTGATATCCCAGATGCCTCTGATATGTATGGGCGTTCCAAGTTGCTTGGAGAAGTAATTTATGACGGTCATTTGACATTGCGCACCTCCATTATTGGCCATGAGCTTGAATCAAACGTTAGTTTAATTGATTGGTTTTTGAGCCAGTCTGCCAATGTTAAAGGGTTCTCCAAGGCTTTTTTTTCAGGGTTACCTACTATATACGTAGCAGAGTTTATTGAAACCTTTATTTTATATAATCCTTCTTTATCGGGGCTTTATCATCTTAGTGTAGATAGAATTGATAAATTTCACCTTTTACAATTGGTTAAGCGACAATACGGTATTGCTACACAGATTGAAGAATATTTTGATTTTGAAATTGACCGTAGCCTTAACTCAGACGCACTTCGTAGTGCTGTCGGTTTTGTGCCGCCCAGCTGGCCAGAATTAATTAAACGGATGCATGATGAATACATTAAAAATTTCCAATGAAATTCAAAAACTTAAAGTAATGACTATTGTTGGTACTCGGCCTGAGGTTATTCGCTTGTCGCGCACTATCGCTAAATTGGATCTGTATTGCGAGCATACATTAGTTCATACTGGTCAGAATTATGACTATGAATTAAACCAGATATTTTTTGATGATCTTGGGATCAGAAGTCCTGATGTTTTCCTTGAGTGCGCTGGTACCTCTGCTGCAGAAACCATGGCTCAGGTAATATCTAAATCCGATGTGGTGCTGGCTGAGCGCAAACCTGATGCGTTACTTATTTTAGGTGATACCAACAGCGCTATGGCTGCTATTTCTGCAAAGCGTCGCAAGATTCCTATTTTTCACATGGAAGCGGGAAACCGATGTTTTGACCTAAGAGTTCCAGAAGAAATAAATCGTAAAATTGTCGACCATATTTCTGATGTTAATTTGCCCTATAGTGATATTGCCCGTGAGTATTTGCTTCGTGAAGGGTTAAAACCGGATCTTATCGTTAAGACTGGTAGTCCCATGGACGAAATCCTTAATTTTTATTCAGATAAGATTCATGCGTCTGATGTGTTGGCAAGGCTATCATTAAGTGCTAAACAGTATTTCTTAGTAAGTGTACACCGGGAAGAAAATGTTGATTCAGACGTTAACATTTATAAATATGTTGAGGTTCTCAATTCCATAGCTGATCGATACAAGCTCCCCATTATAGTCTCAACGCATCCTAGAACTAGAAAGAAGATTGATGCGCTGAAATTAAGTTTTCACCCTCTTGTACAGCTTATGAAGCCTTTAGGTTTCAGTGACTATGTAAAATTACAACTTGATGCAAAAGTGGTACTTAGTGATAGCGGGACCATTACTGAAGAATCTTCCATTATGAATTTCCCAGCTTTAAATATCAGAGATGCACAGGAGCGCCCTGAAGGCTTTGAGGAAGGGGCAGTGATGTTTACTGGCATGAACATCGAACGTATTTTACAGGCAATCACAGTGTTAGAGCTGCAGGGTAGGGGTAATAATAGATCTATAAATGTTGTTAAAGATTACGTCGCGCCCAATGTTTCTGAAAAGGTAGTTCGCACGATTATCAGCTATACTGATTACGTTAATAACGTTGTTTGGAGAAAGTAGTCTGTGAGAATTGCTTTATTGCCGGACGATTATTTGCCAGACAGCACCCGTGTCCACGCAAAAATGTTTCATGAACTTGCGCTTGAGTTAAAACATTCTGACCATGAACCTATCATTATTACCCCAGGCACGCCTGAGCAGCAAACCACGCTGGTAATTGACCATATTGATGACGTTGAAATTTGGCGATTCAAGAGCGGCAGAACTCGCGAGGTAGGTAAAGCTCGGCGTGCGCTTAATGAGTCTTTGTTATCTGTTAAAGCGTGGCAAGCGATAAAAAAGAATGTAGAACAGCAGCCTTTTGAGCTTTGCATTAATTACTCACCCACTATTTTTTTTGGACCTTTAGCCAAGAAGCTAAAGAAGCATGGTGCCTATGTCTATTTGATTTTGCGGGATATGTTTCCACAATGGATTATAGATGAAGGTCTTATACGTGAAGGCTCCGTAATAGCTAGGTATTTTCGTTATTTTGAAAAGCTGAATTATCGTATATCTGACTGTATTGGCGTGATGTCTGAAGCGAATTTGCAGTTATTTAATAGACTGTACCCTGGCTATCCGAATGTACAGATTTTGATGAATTGGTCCGATACTCAGCCTTTACCAAGGGAGAGCATTAAGACTGACTGGCGCAGTGAATGGCAGTTACGCGATAAGGTGGTGTTCTTTTACGGAGGTAATATTGGCCATGCGCAAGATATGACAAATCTAATGCGTTTGGCTAAAGGGATGAAAGGCAAGGCTGCTGCACATTTTCTGTTTGTTGGGCAGGGAGATGAATTTGAGCTGATACAGAAGATCAAAGATGAATGGATGCTGGACAATGTTACGATTAAATCTTCAGTATCACAGGATGTTTATCGTGAGCTACTTACTGTGGTAGATGTGGGTTTGTTTTCATTATCAGCCAAACATACAGCGCATAATTTTCCCGGTAAGTTGCTGGGCTATATGTCAGAATCCTTACCTATTTTAGGCAGCGTCAATCCTGATAATGATATTATCGACTTGATAAATAGCAATCAAAGTGGTTTTGTATTTAAAAATGGTGAAGATGCGGCACTTTTGCTAGCCGCTGAGTTAATTTTAGCTTCAGTTGAGCGGCGTAAGCAGGCAGGTTTCAATGCTCGTTTGTTACTTGAGCGGTATTTTTCGGTGGGCTCTGCAGTGGATAACATTCTTAACCAGGCAATAAAAAAAGGACATTAGAATTGACAATACTTGTTACAGGGTGCACTGGGTTTGTCGGTCAGGCATTGGTAGAAGCTCTTAACACTAGAACTGTAAAACTGGTCGGCCGCAGAAAGTTAGAGAAACAATCCCAGATTTTTTTTCAAAAAATATTGAGTACAGATGAGCAATTTGCCGATTGTTTAGATGGCGTTTCGGTAGTTCTACATGCCGCAGCTAGAGTCCATGTTATGTCTGATACAATAACTGACCCTTTAGAAGCTTATCGTGAAGTTAATGTCGCTGGCACGTTAAATCTAGCTGACCAAGCCGCCGAGGCTGGTGTAAAGCGGTTTATCTTTTTGAGTTCGATTAAGGTAAACGGTGAATCTACTTCGCATCGTGCGCCGTTTACTGCTTTTGATCCGTGTTTGCCTGAAGACCCTTATGGCATGTCTAAATCTGAAGCAGAGGAACAGTTATTGGCGTTAGGCAAAGAAACGGGCATGGAGATTGTAATCATCCGCCCGCCTTTGGTTTACGGTGAAGGAGTAAAAGCCAATTTTGCTTCTCTTATGAAGTTGGTCGGTAAAGGATTTCCATTGCCGTTTCGAGCGATTAATCAGAATAAACGTAGCTTGGTTTCTGTGTATAATTTGGTGGATCTGATAAAGGTGTGTATTGATCATCCTAAGGCCGCGAATCAAGTGTTCTTGGTATCAGATGATGATGATTTATCCACGGCTCAAATGGTCGCTTTGATGGCTAAAGCTCAAGGCAAAGCGAATTTATTACTTCCTGTTCCTGTGTGGTGTTTTAAACTGGCTGGTAAGCTTTTCAAGAAAGAGGACATGGTAGACCGCTTGGTTGGGTCTTTGCAGCTCGATATCGAGCACACTAAAAAAACGCTTGATTGGGATCCTCCTTATACGGTTGAACACGGTTTTCAACTGGCTGCTAAAAAAAATTCGTAATAACTGGATGGTAAAATGTTTCGTATATTAGATTTTGTGTTTGCCCTGTTAGGTCTAGTGTGCGGTTTTCCTGTGTTGTTGATTATTTATTTGATTGGTTTGTCTGACACAGGTTCGCCTATCTTTCGTCAAGAGCGAGTAGGGCGTAATAAGAAACTGTTCGTGCTGGTGAAATTTCGTACTATGTCGGTGGATACGGCGTCGGTGGCGAGTCATTTGGCCTCAACAAGTTCCATCACGCCTTTGGGCGGTTTTTTACGTAAAACCAAATTGGATGAATTGCCGCAGCTTTGGAATGTGCTGAAAGGTGAGATGAGCTTAGTTGGCCCGCGTCCTGGGTTGTTTAACCAAACGGAATTGACCCAAGCGCGCGATGCCAAAGGTGTGTTTTCCGTGCGACCTGGTATTACTGGATTGGCACAAATTTCGGATATCGATATGTCGACACCTGAGTTGTTGGCGGAAACCGATGCCAAGATGATTCAGAGTTTGTCTTTGAAAAACTACTTTGTTTATATCATCAAGACGGTAACGGGCAGTGGGTCTGGTGATAGAGTAAAAGGTTAATTTTTGTCAATTTTCGTAAACCTTACATGCGTATTGTTTGCAAATTTTACGTAAAATGCTTTTACTTAGGTTTGTTGTAGGTCAAATGTCAGATTACTTCTTCGTGCCTTGATTCATCTGACACGGGGTGGGTAGTTTTAACCCCTCCCTAGCCCTCCCCTTGAAGATAAGGGGAAGGAATTGTCAGATCACGCCTCGTACCTCGGCTCATCCTGCCTACGGGGTGGTTGGTTTTAACCCCTCCCTATAAAGGGAAGGAATTGTCAGATCACGCCTCGTACCTCGGCTCATCCTGCCTACGGGGTGGTTGGTTTTAACCCCTCCCTATAAAGGGAAGGAATTGTCAGATCACGCCTCGTACCTCGGCTCATCCTGCCTACGGGGTGGTTGGTTTTAACCCCTCCCTATAAAGGGAAGGAATTGTCAGATCACGCCTCGTGCCTCTGCTCATCTGACCTACGGGGTGGTTGGTTTTAACCTCGCCCTAGCCCTTGAAGATAAGGAGAGGGGATTGTCAGATCACGCTTCGTGCCTCGGCTCATCTGACCTACGGGGAGATTAGTTTTTAATTGATAGTTACATTACATGATGTTTAGTTTTAGTACATATAGGTGTACATAATGGTAAAAAAATTGGATTTTCTTTGGTCTTTGTCGCGGTTTAATAAACGTTTAATCAGTTTGGCTGTGGATTCATTGTTTGTTTGTCTAGCGTTTTTTTGTGCTTATTGGGCGCGGCTGGGTGAGTTTAGTGCGTTTAAAAGCGATTCGGTTTGGTTTGTATTAGCTGGTACCGTGCTTGTGACCTTGTTTGTTAATGCTCGGTTGGGTTTGTATCGGGCTATTCTGCGTTATTTAACTTTTCATGCTTTTACGTCGATTTTGTTTGGTGCGGCTGTGTCTGCCTTAAGCGTCACTACGCTGGCGTATTTCTTTCAAGCGCCGATTCCCCGTACTGTACCGATTATTTATTTTCCTTTTTTGGTGATGTTGTGTGGCGGCTCACGTTTGTTGATTCGTGGTTTATTGCTGCAAGTGCCAACTAAGGGCTGTGAGTCTGTGTTGGTGTTTGGGGCTGGTTCTACCGGGCGTCAACTTGCATTGGCGTTGCGTCAGGCATCAAGTTATCGAGTAAAGGGTTTTATCGACCATGATGCGTCTTTGGCGAATACCATCATCCAGGGAATTCCTGTTTATGATGTGAATAAGCTAGAAGAATTGATTGAAAAGTATTATATCGAGAAGGTGCTACTGGCGATTCCGAAAGCCAGTCGCTCTGAACGTAAGAAGGCAATTGATCAGTTGCTGCCTTATGCGGTGGAAGTACTAACAGTACCAGATTTTGATGATATTGTGACGGGCAAAGCGAAGGTTAGTGAATTGCAGGATGTGGCGGTAGACGATTTGTTAGGTCGTGATGTGGTGGCTCCTGTACTGTCTTTGATGCAGTCAAATATTGCCGGAAAAGTGGTCATGGTAACGGGCGCCGGTGGTTCCATTGGTTCTGAATTATGCCGGCAGATATTAGCTCAGCAGCCGACGACTTTGGTCTTATTTGATGTGTCTGAGTTTGCTGTTTATAACATCAATAAAGAATTAAATGAGTTGTTGGGAGAGTTATCTTTTAACGTCACTATTGTGCCCTTGATTGGTTCGGTACAGCATATTAATCGCTTATCGTCAACCATGAAGGCATTTGGGGTTCACACGGTTTATCATGCCGCGGCTTATAAACATGTCCCCTTGGTGGAATATAATGTGGTGGAAGGGGTGCGTAATAACGCTTTTGGTACGTTTTATTGTGCAAAAGCGGCGGTTGAAAGCGGTGTAGAGTCCTTTGTGTTGATTTCTACCGATAAAGCGGTGCGGCCTACCAATGTGATGGGCGCGACCAAACGTATGGCGGAATTGGGCTTACAGGCGTTGGCAGAAGAAGAGGCCAAAAAAGCCGCTAAGCAACAAAAATTCACTCGTTTTTGTATGGTGCGTTTTGGTAATGTGCTTGGTTCCTCTGGTTCGGTGATTCCTGTCTTTAAAAAACAGATTCAGGAAAATCAGCCAATTACCGTGACTCATCCAGATATTATTCGTTACTTCATGACCATCCCTGAGGCTGCGCAACTGGTGATTCAAGCGGGTGCCATGGGTAAAGGTGGCGATGTTTTTGTGTTGGACATGGGGGAGCCGGTTAAGATAGTTGACCTTGCGACAAATTTGATTCGTTTGTCTGGATTAGAAGTGAAATCCGCTGAGAATCCCAATGGTGATATTGAAATCCAATTTACCGGCCTGCGTCCTGGTGAGAAATTGTTTGAAGAACTGTTGATTGGCGACAATGTGCAGGAAACTCAGCATAAACGCATCATGACTGCTAACGAGCGCTTTTTGTCACTGCTTGATTTTGTGCAAACTATGGACGAACTGGATAAAGCCTGCCACGACTTCGATCACGAAAAAGTGCGTGAGATATTGATTGCCGCCCCCACCGACTTTCAGCCGACCGATGGTATTGGCGATTTGGTGTGGAATGCCGAACACGCCCTTGAAAAGAAAAAAGCCGAAAGCAAAGTTGTGCTCATGCAAAAACACAATAGTTAAGTATAGGGACAAGGGGGGACGTGAAAGTTGGGTTTTTTGTTTGTGAGGTTTTAGTCTGTTTATTGTTCCTGTTGTTCTTGCCTTGGAAAACTTATGTGACCTATTCCCTAGAAATCATCGAAGTGCAGTTAGGTAGCTTTAGGTGAAGATGATATTGTTCGATACATTGACCGTTATGGGCGCTAGAGATGTTTGTTTTGTGGGTTTACTGTCTAAAGTCTATGTGCATGGTTATAATGAATACCATTGTGTTTTTTTAAGACCGATCGATCTGATTACTCCTTATTGCTTTGAGTTGGAATATTCTAGAAATTTTTGATGAAATGCGGGCCGTATGTCTCTTGCGAAAACTGAAAATAGGACTTTTTTAGCGAATGCTTCCTTTCTTGCTTTAATGCAAGCTGCGAATTCCTTTCTTCCTCTGTTGACTGTGCCTTTTTTAGTTCGAGTATTGGGTGTCGAGTTATTTGGACAGCTGGCCTTTGTTACTGCTTTAATGTATTACTTTTTTGTATTGACCGACTATGGCTTTAATTTAACGGCGACGAGAGATATATCAATTAACCGTTCTGATATTAATAAGGTTAATGAGATATATACCTGTGTTTTTTTTATTAAAGCCGCTTTGATTGGCGTTAACTTTGTAATTTTAATGTTTGGTTTTTTGATTTTCCCTAATTTCATTGAAAATTGGCCTTTATACCTTTGTTCATTTTTTGTTATTGTTGGGCAATCTTTGTTTCCTACTTGGTTTTTTCAAGGTATGGAAAAGATGAAATACATTACCTATCTAAGTGTTTCTGCCAAAATATTTTTTACTCTAGGTGTTTTTGTTTTAGTAGCAGGGCCTGAGGATTATCTCTTGGTGCCTATTTTAACCGCTTTAGGATTCTTTTTTTCCGCATCTTATGCTGTGTATTTAATTCATTATCAACATGGTGTTTCGTTTGTGACTGTTCCTTGGGCATTGGTTAAAAAAAATATCGTTGATGGTTGGTATGTTTTTTTATCTCAGATGAAAATAACTCTGTTTAGCTCTACGAATGTTGTCATACTGGGAATTATGGTTGGTCCAATTGCTGTCGGTTATTATGTTGCCGCTGAAAAAATTATGCGCGCATTGGCTTTGGCTCAAACACCCATAACAGGAGCTTTGTTTCCCTTGATTGCGAATAAAATGGTAAAAGATAAAAAACTGGCGATTAAAAAATTAAAAAATATTGCTTACTTGGGCTGTGCTTTTTATCTTTTTGTGCTTGGTTTTAGTTATTTCTTATCTGATTATGTTGTCTCTCTTTTGTATGGCGATGATTTACAGGAAAGTGCTTGGGTTTTAAAAGTTATGTTGATCATCCCTTTGCTTATTTTTCTTAATAATATTTTTGGTACTCAAATTCTCTTAAATACAGGTCGTGAAAAGCCCTTTTTTTATGTTTTATTATTTGCTGCGATATTGAGTTTGGTTTTGTGCTTCAGTTTAACTTCTCTATATTCCTATAAAGGTACAGCGGTAGCTTTATTGATAACCGAAGTGTTTGTTGTTTTGGCTTTTTTTGTTCTAGTTTACAAGGACTGGGTACATGCATAAACCCGATGGTGTTGTTGTTTTATATAATCCTGATGAATCTGTGTGGTCTAATATCACCTCGTACATCGATTATGTCGGTTTATTATATGTTGTCGATAACTCAGAACAAAAAAACCTAATACTTGTTGAAAAAATAAAAAATCACCCTAGTGCTGTTTATATCGATAATAAATCGAATCTTGGGATCGGCTCAGCCCTGAATAAGGGCGCTAAAGAGGCAATAAACCATAGTGCGTCTTGGTTATTAACCATGGATCAAGACAGTCGCTTCGATAAAACCTCATTGCAGACACTGGTTGCTTTTGCTTATTCTTTACCAGAAGATCATAAAGTGGGTGTCTTGTCCCCTGTCCACAAAACCGTTAACGTTGATGTGCCTATTATTAAAGACGACATATTGACTGTTGAAGTGGATAGTGTGATGACGTCGGGTAATTTAATTTACCTTAAGGCGTTTCAATCTGTAGGGGGATTTTTAGAGAAGTACTTTATAGACTGTGTTGATCATGAATATTGTCTAAGGGTAAAGAGAAAAGGCTTTAAAGTACTCTTATACCAAGTCTGCTACTTAGAGCATAACCTTGGTGATATTGCGTGTTCAGATTTTTTTGGGCGTAAGGTTTATTACACCAATCATAGTGCCGTTCGACGTTATTATAGTACGCGAAATCGGTTGGATTTGTTCTTTAGGTATGGCGTTAATTTTCCTGTATTTACAAGTCAAGAGCTGTTTAAAATATTAACTGAAGGGGTTAAAGTTTTGCTTTTCGAACAAGACAAATTTAAGAAGACTCTATTTATGTTTAAAGGTTTTTTTGACTTTATATGTCAAAAATTTGGGAAGATTGTTGATTAAGGAGTAAACTTTTGGCGATTCTGATGACGATTTTTTCAGGATTTTATATGACGCTTATGACTTGGTTGTATTCTGAAAAAAAAATTAATAAATATATTTTTTGCGTTTTGTGTGGCTTATTGTCTGGCTTTTTTTCAATTTATTTTTCTCATTATTCAATTAGTGGTTTTTCAAACATAGTTGATGAAATTACAAGTTACGAGTTGTTTTTTTTGTTTTCTATGAAAGCTTTATCATTTTTGCCAATGGTAGTTTTCTTTTGTCTTTACGCGATGTTATCTTTTTTAGTAAAACTAACATTAATAGAAAAAGTTAGTCGAGATCCATTATTATCGTTATTTTGTTTTTTTTCATTTTTCTTTTTGTATTTTGATGGTGCGGTGGTTCGTGTCAGTTTAGGGGTTGCTGTTGCTTATTGGGGGGTGTATTTTCTATCCAAAAATAAAATTTTGCATTTCAATTTAATTATCTTGATTAGTTGCTTATTCTTCCATTATTCCTTATTAATTTTGATGGTAATGCCATTATTTAAAACCCATTTTTCCATTAAGATTATTTTTGCGCTTATCATTATTTTTTTTATAGTATATGTAATGGGTTTTGGGGTCCTAGACCCTGTTTTGTGGGTGATGTCTTATTTAGATACTTCTATATCAGGTTTGAGCAAGTTTAATTCTTACCTTATGCGTTCTAATGAAGGTGATCCGTACTCATTGGTTCTGTTTTTTTTATTTCTTGCCTGTTTATTTAGTTATTGGCTTTTTATGAGAGAGCTATCAGATTTTGAGTTGATTTCTTATAATATGATATTTTTATCTTTTCTTATTTTGATTGTATTTTATCAGAATCAAGTTTTTCAGAATAGATTTAGCGAGATATTTAGATATTCACTTGTTTTCATCTCCCCATTTTTTTATAGGTTTTTCTTTGTTTTTATTGGTAGTCGATTTTTATCAAATATAGCTTATATTTTTTTAATGGGCGGATATTTTGTTTATTTTTATTACTACAAAGAAATAATTCCTGTAAATAATCTTGATATGATTGATTTTTCGTTTGTTTTCTTTTGAAAGTTTTGTATTTGTTGGTACACATATTTTTATAAAGCTGATCTTTGAGTTGCAGTGAGATTTTAATAATGAGAGATATTGATATTGTAATGGCTTCATATAATGGAGCTGATTATATTGCTGAGCAGATATTTAGTATGATGAATGCTAATTCTTTTCATGAAAAAATAGATAAGATTATTGTTTCTGATGACAATTCTATTGACGGTACAGCTGAGATATTAAACTCTTTGGATTTTGAAAGAATTGATTTTAGTCTTAATAATGGTGAGAATGGTGTGATTTATAATTTTGCTAACGCATTCTCAAAAAGCACTGCCGATTATATTATTATTTCAGATCAAGATGATGTCTGGCTTAATAACAAGATTGATGTGCTCTATAAAGGTATTAAAAGTATAGAGATTAATAAAAAAACTCCCGCTCTGTTTTTTACGGATTTAAAAGTTGTAGATCAAGATTTAAATGTAATGTCTGGTTCTTTTTGGGATTTTCAAAAAATAGATCCGAAATTAAGCGAATCACTGAAAGGTGTATTGTTAAAAAATATATCGCCTGGTTGTGCAATGATTATAAATAGAGCTTTGCTATTAAAGGCTCAACCTTTCCCTCGTGACATACTGATGCATGATTGGTGGTTATTGCTGGTGGCTAAAGTTTTTGGTTCTGTTGGCTTTTCTGAGGAAAAAACTTTTTTATACAGGCAGCATGATAAAAATGTTCTTGGTGCGAGAAGAAAAAAAATTCTAGAAAAGCTTGGTAATTTTATTTCTAATGACGAATCTAGTTTAGATCGAGTGTTTAAACAAGCGGTTATGTTAGATAATTTGTTACCTGATGAAAACGAAAATAAAGAAGTGGTAAAGAGTTTTTTTAATTCGAAAGAAAAAAGCTATGCCTTAAAGTTTAAGTTTTTATTTAATTTTTTTAATAGGAAGTTAACATTTTCAGAAAATTTTAGCCTTTTTGTATGGGTTTTTTCTGGTTGTATTAAATGATATGATTTTTGCTCTTTTGGAGAAAAATTTTGAAAATTGGTGTTGTAATTGTTTGGTTTAATCCTTCTTCTGAGCATTTGGATAATTTAAAATCCCATATTAAACAATGTGAATGCATTTGTGTTGTAGATAATAGCTTAAATAAGTATCTCCTACCTTTAGAGTCAAATATACATTATATTCATAATTCTAATGTAGGTGGGATTGCAGGTGCATTCAATCGAGGGGCAGATTGGCTGATTAAAAATAATGTTGATTATTTTTATACATTTGATCAGGATTCAGTGGTTCCAGATGATTTTTATGAAGAAATGACGCAATTTACATTAAGCAATAACGCGTCTATATCTTGTCCTAACTTTTATGATGTTAATTCAAAAACTTATGGTAAGTTTGTAAAGATGTCAAAGTTTTACTTTTCGGATACAGACGATAATAAAACACATTTTTGCATTTCATCTGGGATGTGTATAAAATCATCAGTATTTATTGATTTAAATAAATTTGATGAAAGATTTGTTATTGATCATGTGGATACAGAATTTTTATTAAAAGCTGTGGATTCTAATATTGATGTTTTTTATAATAAAAATGTATTGCTTAATCATCAAATAGGTGAAAGAGATTTATATGATTTTTTAGGAGTTAATTTAAAGCCTAATCATCACAATCATATAAGAAAATATTATATATCAAGAAATGGTACTTATCTTTCTTTTAAGTATTTTAAAAAATATAAAGGATATTTTGTTCTAAATTTTATGCGCATTATACATGAATTAATTTGTACTGTTTTGTATGAAGAAAACAAGATGGTCAAGATTTATTCTATATTTAAAGGTTTAAAAGACGCCGTTAAAGGAAAGCTTGGAGCTTACAAAGAGTAAAGTCTATTTTTTATATTGGCTTATTATCTTTTTATAAGAACTAGGCGTCTTGGTTTAATGGTAAATTAATTGTTGAAAATTTAATGTAACGTGTATTTAAATGGATCACTATGAAAATTTTAGTCACTGGCGGCGCCGGTTTTATAGGCAGTGCGGTAGTGCGCTATTTACTTAATAAATCAGACCATTCTGTGGTGAACCTTGATAAGTTAACCTATGCAGGGAATCCAGAATCTATCCCAGCAGATTTACATAATGGTAATTACTTTTTTGAGCAAGTTGATATTTGCGATGCTGCTGAGTTAGACAGAGTATTTCAACAGCATCAACCGGATGCTGTAATGCATTTGGCAGCAGAGAGCCATGTTGATCGTTCGATTGATGGCCCAGGTGATTTTATCCAGACTAATATTGTCGGGACTTATACCTTATTGGAAGCGACTCGAAAATATTGGCTTAGTTTGGGGGCTGAGAAAAAAGCCGCTTTTCGCTTTCATCATATATCGACGGATGAAGTCTATGGAGACTTACCGCATCCTGATGAAGTGGAAGGCACTCTGCCGTTATTTACAGAAACAACACCGTATTCTCCCAGCTCCCCTTATTCCGCAAATAAAGCGAGTTCAGACCATTTGGTTCGTGCGTGGCTACGTACCTATGGTTTACCGACTATCGTTACCAATTGTTCGAATAATTACGGCCCTTATCACTTCCCAGAGAAACTGATTCCTCATGTGATTCTCAATGCGTTAGCTGGTAAGTCATTGCCTGTTTATGGCGATGGATCGCAAATTCGT
Source organism: Marinomonas sp. (assembly GCF_965225885.1). Classification (NCBI taxonomy): domain Bacteria; kingdom Pseudomonadati; phylum Pseudomonadota; class Gammaproteobacteria; order Oceanospirillales; family Oceanospirillaceae; genus Marinomonas; species Marinomonas sp. The sequence goes on along the minus strand of NZ_OZ245329.1, from coordinate 4,430,643 downwards.
GATTGGTTGTTTGTAGAAGACCATGCTCGCGCTCTCGTTAAGGTTGTAACGCAAGGGAAGATTGGAGAGACCTATAATATTGGTGGTCACAACGAAAAGCGCAACATTGAAGTGGTTCAGACCATTTGTGATTTGCTTGAGGAGATGGTGCCTCATAAACCAGAAGGTGTGAGTGCTTATCAAGATTTAATTACTTATGTTAAAGATCGACCTGGACACGATGTGCGTTATGCAATTGATGCCTCCAAAATCGCCAATGAGTTGAATTGGCAACCTGAAGAAACCTTTGAAACGGGCATGCGTAAAACGGTGCAATGGTATTTAGATAATCCAGAGTGGTGGCAACGCGTATTAAGTGGCGACTACAAATTGAATCGTATTGGTGACCAAGAGCAAGGGTAGTTATGATGAAAAAACGTAAAGGAATTATTCTTGCTGGCGGCAGTGGAACACGTTTACACCCATTAACACTGGCGGTTTCTAAACAATTGATGCCCGTCTATGATAAACCGATGATTTATTATCCTTTGTCTGTATTAATGCTCGCTGGAATACGAGAGATTATGATTATTACGACACCAGAGGATCAAGCCAGCTTCCAGCATTTACTGGGTGATGGACATCAGTTTGGTATTGAGTTGACCTATGCTATTCAGCCGTCTCCTGATGGTTTGGCGCAAGCCTTTATCATTGCTGAAGACTTTATTGGTAGTGACAGTGTGGCGCTTGTGTTGGGTGATAACATTTTCTTTGGTCAACATTTTTCAGAAAAGTTATTGCAGGCCTCTTCTCTCGAAAGTGGTGCGACGGTATTCGGCTATCACGTGAATGACCCTGAGCGGTTTGGCGTGGTGGAGTTCGATGCCGATGGTAAAGCCATGAGTATCGAAGAAAAACCCGCGAAAGCTAAATCTAATTACGCCGTGACAGGGTTATATTTTTACGATAATGATGTGATCGACATCGCGAAAAGCATTAAGCCTTCGGAACGTGGTGAACTTGAGATCACCGATGTGAACTTAGCTTACTTACAGCGTGGTGATTTGCATGTTTCATTACTGGGGCGTGGCTTTGCTTGGCTAGATACGGGTACGCATGATGCCCTTTTGGAAGCTGGGCAATTTGTGCAAACCGTTGAGCATCGCCAAGGACTTAAAGTCGCTTGTTTAGAAGAGATTGCTTATCGCCGCGACTGGATTAGCAAGGAGCTGCTCGTTGAATCTGGCGCAGCGTTGAAGAAAACAGGTTATGGCCAGTATCTTCTTAAAGTGGCTGATGGTTATCAATAATAGGTAAGTGAGATGAATGTAATTAAGACGAATATTGACGGTGCTGTCATTATTGAACCAAAAGTTTTTGGCGACGAGCGTGGCTTTTTCCTCGAAACCTTTCAATTATCTCGCTATCAAGAGATGGCTGGAATCGATTTGCCTTTTGTACAAGATAATCACTCTCGCTCCAGTAAAAATGTACTGAGAGGTTTGCATTTTCAGAAGACGAAACCTCAAGGTAAGCTCGTTCGAGTTGTGCGTGGTGAGGTATTTGATGTCATCGTTGATATTCGTAAGGATTCGCCAAGCTATGGAAAGTGGACTGGCGTGACACTTTCAGAAGAAAATAAGAGCCAATTATGGGGTCCGCCCGGTTTAGCTCATGGCTTTGTTGTTTTATCAGACACGGCGGATTTTGAATATAAGTGTACGGATTATTATGATCCTAGCGATGAAGGCTGTTTGATCTGGAACGATCCAGATGTTGGTGTTGAGTGGCCTTCAGGTATTGAACCTATTTTGTCGGCAAAAGATCAAGTTGGTCTTAGATTAAACGAGTTAAATTAAATGCGTATTTTACTAACAGGCAAAAATGGTCAACTGGGTCGCTGTTTTCAAGATGTAATCAAAAACACAGAATTGGCGCTTTTTGCCTTTGATTCGGCAGAATTGGATATTACGAATGCCCAAAACATTGATCAAGTTGTTAGGCAGACAAAACCTGACATTATTGTGAATGCCGCCGCTTATACGGCAGTGGACAAGGCTGAGACTGATTCAGAAACAGCGTATTTGGTTAATGCCACAGGGCCGTGTTTACTGGCTGAGCAAGCTGCTAGATTGAATATCCCATTGATTCACATATCGACTGACTATGTATTTGATGGCGAAGCAGTCGAGCCTTATAAGCCAAGTGATGTGACTAATCCGCAAAGTGTTTATGGCGCTTCTAAATTAGCTGGTGAAGAATCGGTCACGGCAACGTGTGATAAATATATTATTCTGCGAACGGCTTGGGTCTTTAGTGAATACGGTAATAATTTTGTGAAAACGATGCTTCGTCTAGCAAAAGAGCGAGACAGTCTCGGTGTGGTTGCTAATCAATATGGCTGCCCTACTTATGCGGGTGATCTTGCTAAGGCGATTTTGAGCATTTGTGAGCAGCATGAGCAGGACAAGCCTCTAGCTTGGGGGGTATATCATTATTGCGGAGACACACCAACCAGTTGGCATGGTTTTGCTCGAGCTATTTTTGCAAAAGCCTATGAGTTAGGTGTGATATCTAGCCGCCCACAATTGAAAGCGATAAGCTCGGATCAGTACCTCACGCCCGCGAAGCGACCTGAGTATTCGGTGATGTCGACGCAAGCGCTTCGTTATATTGGTGTGAAAGCATCCCCGTGGAATACTAGTCTTTCTTTCGTGTTGAGTAAGTTAACATGATGAACTTTACCATTGTGATCCCCACTTATAATGGCGGCACGTTGTGGAAGGAGTCAGCTCGGCGCTTGGCAGATCAAATACCTATGCCATTCAGAGTTAAAGTAATTGATTCATCCTCTAAGGACGATACTCAAAAAACTGCTCAAGATTTTAATTTTGAGGTAGAACGTATTGATCAAAAAGATTTTGATCATGGTGGAACACGATCTTATGCATTGGCTGACATTGAAACTGAGCTTGTTGTTTTTTTGACTCAGGATGCCCTTTTAGAAGGGGAGAAAGCTCTTTCGAATTTGGTCTCAGTTTTTGATAGGGAACCGGAGGTGGTTTGTGCCTACGGTCGTCAACTCCCGCACTTGGATGCAAATCCCCTTGCACAACACGCTAGATATAATAGCTATAAGCCGAATAGCTATGTGGCAAGCCTGACAGATGCTTTTCCTGCTGGTTTTCGTAAGGCATTTTTGTCTAATTCGTTTGCAGCGTATCGTGTAGATTTCTTACGTTCAATTGGTGGTTTTCCAAAGCATTTGATTTTAGGCGAAGATGCCTGCGTTGCAGCAAAAGCCTTGGTCGCTAATAAAAAAGTGGCTTATGTTTCTGACGCAAAAGTGCGACATTCCCATAACTACTCTGTTCTTCAAGAGTTCAAACGCTACTTTGATATTGGTGTTTTCCACTCCACACAGTCTTGGATGATTGATGAGTTAGGCTCTGTTGAGGGGGAAGGGGTAAAGTTTGCTTTAGATCAGCTGAAATATATATGTAAAAGTAAAAAATATCATTGGCTTATTTTATCTATTTTTACATCGATAGCTAAATTTATTGGCTATAAGCTTGGCAAAAAAACATCAAGTGCTTGGTGTAAAGCTATCCAGAAAATTATCTATGTATAAAAGTTATTGGAATAGAGTTTAGGAAAAGATGCCGCTTATGCGGCATTTTTATGTATAAAACCTTTCCAAAATGTTAGGAAAATGATTTTCATATCTAGCCAAATTGACCAGTGCTCTATGTAATATAGATCGCATTCGATACGTTTTTGTAAATCCGTATCGCCTCGCCAGCCATTTATTTGTGCCCAACCAGTAATGCCAGCCTTTACCATCTGTTTTTGCATATAGCCTGGAATTTCATGTTTAAATTGTTCGACAAAGACGGTTCTTTCTGGTCTTGGACCCACTATAGACATGTCGCCTTTTAATACGTTGATGAACTGAGGCAGTTCGTCTAGGCTCGTTTTGCGAATGAAAGCGCCGAATCTTGTAATGGGTTTGCCATTCGCTCCTCCCCATTTCACGCCGTCTTTTTCACTATCAAGCGGCATAGAGCGAAATTTGAGCATATTAAATGAGCGACCATTCCAACTGACCCTTTCTTGCCTGTAAAAAATAGGTCCAGGCGAAGATAGTTTTACCCCTATTGCTAGGATCAACAAAATAGGGCTAATACCAATTAATATCAGAGCGGATAGTACTCTATCTTCCAGTGATTTTAGAAAACGGTTTTTACCTTCTAACATGTGTGATGTTGACAGATTGATAACAGGCAATCCGGCTACTTCTGTCATCGACTGATTTAATAATTGAAAACCGAAAATGTCAGGTACCATACGAATTGTAACCGCGCTGGTTGCTAGGGCTGATTGAACTTTTTCCATGCGTTTCGCTTCGCTCATAGGCAGTGCAATCCATACTTGATCCGTATGGTTTTCATTTACAATTCTATCCAGCTGTTCAAGGTTGCCTAGAGTGGGAAGGTCTTGTTTTAGGCTACTATTATGGTCATGGGGTTGATCTGTTATAAAACCCTGGACTACTAGCCCTAGTTCAGGGTTAGAAATTAACTTGTTGGCAACATTTTGCCCAAGATCACCGTCGCCAATAATAATGACTTGGCGGATATTGAACCCTTTTGACCTTAATGCGCCAAGAGATCTTCGGAGTATAAAACGATAACTTAAGATAAGCAGGGTTGAAGTGATTAACCAAGTGACTACCCAGATACGCGAGTAAAGTATAGAAGATTGGGTCGCGAAAGCACTCATAATCAGTAATAGAAAAGTACCAAAGGTTGCCATGACCACACATTTCAATTCAGCGGAAAATGAGGTGCCTCGCCAAGCGCGATAGGCTCCAAAAAACGTAAGCAAGATGGAGCCAATCAATACACCAAGTAGCATGACATTTGAGACTGTAACTAATTTTGTGTAACTACCTATCACAACATATTCTATAGAGAATTAAGAATAGGTAGATGCAAATGAACCAAAAAGAACTGGAAGCCTTCGCAAAAGAAGCCGCCAAAGGCATTAAAACGCCTGAGGATCTTAACGAATTTAGCCAAATGCTGAAGAAGATTACCGTTGAGGCGGCCTTGAATGCAGAGATGGATGAGCATCTGGGTTACGAGAGACATCAAAAATCCTCGTCAACCAACAGTCGTAATGGTAAGAACAGTAAGCGTATTAAGACGGAAGATGGTGAGTTTGAACTGGATACGCCTCGTGACCGCGAAGGTTCTTTTGAACCAAAGCTGGTCAAAAAGCACCAATCCCGCTTTACTTCCATGGACGATAAAATCCTATGGCTCTACGCGCAAGGTATGAGCACCCGAGACATCGTCAATGCCTTCGATGAATGGTACGGTGCTGAGATATCTCCGACACTGGTATCACGTGTTACCAACGCGGTGATCGAGCAAGTAACTGAATGGCAAGCACGCCCCTTGGATGCCATCTATCCCATTGTGTATCTTGATTGTATTGTGTTGAAAATCCGCCAAGATAAGCGTGTTATCAATAAATCGATTTTCTTGGCACTCGGTATCAACACCGACGGTCATAAAGAACTCATGGGCATGTGGATTGCTGAGAACGAAGGGGCTAAGTTCTGGCTAAACGTCCTCACTGAGCTTCAGCAGCGTGGTGTAGAAGATATTCTCATCGCTTGTGTTGATGGTCTAAAAGGCTTCCCAGAAGCCATCAATGCCGTTTTCCCACAAACCAGCATTCAACTGTGTATCGTGCATATGGTACGCAACTCATTGAAGTATGTATCATGGAAAGACTACAAAGCGGTGACGGCGGACTTAAAGCAAGTTTACCGCTCTGCAACGGAAGAAGAAGCCTTGTTGGAGTTAGATCGTTTCGCAGGCGTCTGGGACGATCAATACCCGCAAATCACCAAATCGTGGCGCAATCACTGGCATAATCTTAATACACTGTTTAGTTACCCTGACGATATCCGCAAAGCGATCTACACAACGAACGCTATTGAATCACTGAACAGTGTCATCCGTAGAGCCATTAAAAAACGTAAAGTCTTCCCAAGCGACGATTCTGCGAGGAAAATGGTTTATCTTGCCATTAGAGAGGCCAGTAAAAAATGGACAATGCCCATTCAAAACTGGCGCCAAGCGATGAGTCGATTTATTATTGAGTTCGAGGAGCGACTCGAAAAGCACCTTAACTAAATGGTAGTTACACAGAATCTGTTACAGGGTCTGACATTTTTATAGTTACTGTTTAAATCATAGTTTGAGAACCTTAGCCAATGACTGAGTAAACCACTTAGAATTAAACATAGAATGTCTATCGTTCTTAGGCTAATGCCTACAGAGGCACTATGTTCTTTTAGAGCAAGTCCAGATTTCACTTTTTTCTCTACTTTATTTGTTAGATCGTGGCTGAATTTGTGTATGATACCGATATTTTATCATTAACTATGTAGTTGATGGTTTATGCTATATGAAAATTTTCATATAGCATAAACATTATTGTCTAATTTACAGTATTTGAGGTTGCCTGAACGATGTTGAGAGGAGTGTTTTTTATTTTTGTGTGGTTCTTTGCCAGCCTTACTTTTGCTATTTCTATCGGCATTTCAGGAGGCTATGGAATTGCAACATCATTGTTACTTATTTGTTCCGCTAGTTTGGTGTATCTAAAGCCAAAATGGCCTGAGCTAACAGAAGATGACAGGCGGCTCTTTTATACATTTCTGGCTTTTGGCTTGAGTATGTTTTTTTTCGTATTCATTGACGACTTTCAATTAAGAGATTTGGATCGACCTTCTCGGTTTATTTTAGTTTTGCCTGTCCTGTTGCTCTTGCTACAAGAGAAAAATCGTAAGGTATGGCTTTGGTATGGCGTTGTAATTGGTGCAATTTTTGCCTTTGGCTTGGCTTGGTATGAACGTTTTATTTTGGGCTATGTGCGAGCTGAAGGTGGTCAACATCCTATTATGTTTGGCGATACGGGTATGTTATTGGGCATGTTAAGCTTTGCTTCCTCCATTTATTTTTTATCTCATAAACGTTATTTTTGGTTAGTACTTTCTTTGATTGCAGGGGGATGTGGTGTCGGTGCCTCTGTACTTTCTGCTTCTCGGGGAGGGTGGGTCGCCTTGCCTTTAATCGGTTTCTTTTTGTATTGGCAAAGCCGATTTTTATTTAAAAGGAGAACTTGGTTTTTTTTAGGAATAGTTACCTGTTTGCTTATTATTTCTGCGGTATTGATACCACAGACAGGGGTCAAGGAGAGGATAGATGAAGCCTTTGGAGACATTTCACATTACGCAAGTGGGGTGAACAAAGATACCTCTGTCGGTCTGCGTTTTGAAATGTGGAAAGCCGCTTTTTATATGTTCCAAGAGTCTCCTGTTTTAGGAGCGGGTATGCACAGTAGTATTGTTGTAAAGAAAGAGTTATTAGATGAAGGGTTAGTGATACCCGAAGCGCTTGCGTATGACCATGCTCACAACGAGTATATCAATGCATTGGGCTATCGAGGCATTGTAGGTCTTGCTTTTTTATTATTAGTTTATTTGGTGCCACTTAGGCTTTTCTTGAAAAAGATGGATCAATATAAAGAGGATTGGAATATCAAATCTTATGCTATGGCTGGTGCATTAGTGCCCATGTGTTATATGGATTTTGGTTTGTCGCAAGTCATGTTTGCTCATAATATTGGTGTCATGATGTACGCATTTCCTATTGTTTATTTTTGGGCCGCAGTGCGATGGGCGGAAAAGGAATTCTTGGCTAAGACTCCCATTGCTTAATTATGTTATTTGACAAGAGTTTTTTTTGAAAATTATTCCTGTTATTTTATCCGGTGGTGTAGGAAGTCGTCTTTGGCCGTTGTCTCGTGAACATTTTCCTAAGCAATGCTGGGCGATGATCGATAAAGAATTCAGCCTTCTTCAGCAAACTATGTTGCGCACTTTGTCTTTGGAAGTAGCAGATCCTATTGTTGTTTGTAACGAAGATCATCGCTTTTTGATCGCGCAACAGTTGCAATCTATTGGTGTTAAAAGATCCAGTATCATTTTGGAGCCTAAAGGCCGTAATACGGCTCCTGCAATTGCTTTGGCCGCATTTGAGGCATTGCGAAGCCAGTCTAACGATGCGCTTATGCTGGTGCTGCCTTCGGATCATGCGATTCGTGATATTACTGCATTTGAAATAATTGTTAAGCAAGCCATTAAATTTGCTATACAAGATTCTTTGGTGATTTTTGGTGTGCAGCCAACTCGTCCAGAAACTGGTTATGGTTACATTCGTTCTGGAGAAAACTTCTCTGTAATGGAGTTTGTTGAAAAGCCTAATCTTGAAAAAGCTCAAGCTTATTTAGATTCTGGTGAGTACCTGTGGAACAGTGGTATGTTTTTGTTTCGTGCTAAGGTTTTTTTAGATGAATTAGCGGTTCATCGTGATGATATTTTTCAAGTGGTAAGCAAAGCCTATCAACAGCGTACAGAAGATTTGGATTTTGTGCGTATTGATGAAGAGTTGTTTTCACAATGTCCTGAAGAGTCTATTGATTTTGCCGTGATGGAGCATACTAAGAAAGCAAAAGTGGTTCCTTATCTGGGTGACTGGAGTGACATTGGTGCCTGGGACTCCTTATATAATTACGGTGAAAAAGACGTTGATAGAAATGTCTTGCTGGGCGATGTGATGGCCGAAGGTTCGACGAATTGTTTGATTCGCTCTGAGTCACGTTTGGTCGCTGCGGTGGGGGTGCAGGATTTGGTTATTGTCGAGACCGAAGATGCGGTGTTGGTGATGGACAAGAAAAATGCGCAAGATGTTAGGGAGATTGTTAAACGTATTAAAGCAGAAGGCCGTAAGGAGCACATGTACCACACGACAGTATATCGCCCGTGGGGAACCTATCAAATGGTTGATCTTGGTGATCGTCATCAAGTTAAACGTATCATGGTAAAACCAGGTGAGAAGTTAAGTGTGCAAATGCATCATCATCGTGCCGAGCATTGGGTTGTTGTGTCTGGTACTGCGAAGGTTCAAAATGGTGAGCAAGAAATATTGCTTATTGAAAATGAATCAACCTATATTCCTGTCGGTGTTGTTCATGCCTTAGAAAATCCTGGGAAGATCCCGTTGGAACTGATTGAGATCCAATCCGGTAGTTACTTAGGCGAAGACGATATTGTGCGTTTTAGTGATCGCTATGGACGATAGTTTTTTGAAATCAAATAAAGCCGTGAGCTTGTCTCGATGCAATGCAAAAATGGTATATCTTCGATGATGATTGCTGACAATCCCCCCTTTTATCGAAATAATGTGAGATTTTACTACCTAGGCGATAAATAGCTAAAAGTTGTAAGGCGTTTATTATAGTTGGCTCAGGCTGATGTGGCTGATAAAATTGCGGATACAGTCACTTTGTCTGTAATTAATTATTTTGCAATTGAGTTTTTTTAATTTCTTTATTCCTCTCTTTTCCCATCAGCCATGTTGTCAGTGAAACATCGTTGATGTGTACTAGCATTCTAGTGTGGTTTGTTATGCGTAAAAAAGAGTTTTTTGACAGTAATACAGTAATACTAGTATCGGCTTAGGAGTTTTTATGAAAATCGCAGTTGCGGGAACGGGTTATGTGGGGTTATCTCTTGCAGTGCTTTTAGCACAAAATAATGAAGTGGTGGCGCTGGATGTTGTTCCTGAAAAAATTGCTTTGTTGAACGGTATGAAATCGCCCATTCATGATGTAGAAATTCAGGATTTTCTTGATAATAAATCGTTAAATCTAGTAGTGACCCTAAATAAACAGCAAGCCTATACCGATGCTGATTTTGTCATTATAGCCACACCAACCGACTATGATGCGGAAACCCATTACTTTAATACCAAATCTATTGAGTCTGTTATTACAGATGTGTTGGCTATTAATCCTAATGCGGTGATGGTGATTAAATCGACGATTCCTGTTGGTTATGTCGAGAGGATTAAGGCTAAATTTGGGGTTGATAATATTCTATTCTCGCCTGAATTTCTGCGTGAAGGCCAAGCTTTGCATGACAATCTTTATCCATCTCGAATTATTGTTGGGGAAGTCTCTGAGCGAGCAACAAAGTTTGCTAATTTACTCGTCGAGGGTGCGATCAAAAAAGATATGCCAGTATTGTTTACGGATGCCACTGAAGCAGAAGCAGTGAAGTTGTTTGCAAATACTTATCTGGCGATGCGAGTGGCATTTTTTAATGAGCTAGATACTTATGCAGAAGTGCATAACTTGGATTCACGCCAGATCATTGAAGGCGTTAGTCTTGACCCTCGTATAGGAGGTCATTATAACAACCCTTCTTTTGGTTATGGCGGTTACTGTTTACCAAAAGATACTAAGCAGCTACTTGCTAATTTTGAGCTGGTTCCTCAGGCGTTGATTGGTGCTATTGTTCAATCGAATGCTACTAGGATGGATTTTATTGAACATCAGATTTTGCTCAGAAAACCTAAAAAGGTAGGCGTATATCGACTTATCATGAAAGCTGGTTCTGATAATTTTCGTGCAAGCGCTATTCAAGGCATTATGTATCGATTGCAAGGCAAAGGCATTGAGCTAGTTGTGTATGAACCAGAACTAAATCAGTCTGAATTCCATGACGTTAAAGTCCTAGACTCATTAGAAACCTTTAAAGAGTGTGATGTTATTATTGCAAACAGAATGAATGATGAGTTATCGGATGTTGCTGAGAAAGTTTATACCCGTGATTTGTTTGCCAAGGATTAAAAATGAGCAATAAAAAAGTGTTAGTCACAGGTGGTGCAGGCTTTGTTGGTAGTCACTTGTGTGAACGTCTTATTAAAATGGGTTGCTATGATGTGTACTCACTCGATAACTACTTTACGGGTAGTGAATTGAATCATATTGATGGCGTTACTTATATTCGGGGTGATACGAAAGATATCTCCACCCAGGGCAAACGCATGAATATTATTTAACCAGTCCCATCACTTTAAACAGATACTTATCATCCCAGCCGCAGGCTTTGCGCTTGTTTTTGATACCCAGTTTCAAACTTGTTTCCTGCTTTAATAAATTTAAAGCGATTTGTCGGGTGGTGGCTAGGTTTTCTGCAGCATAACCCTGTCTAGCTCGGCACTGATCTTCCCCAAAAGAGACATCCAACACCCAATGAAGCTGATTTTCGACCCCCCAATGCTCACGAGTAGCCTTTAGCACTTCTTCCGCCGTCATCGCTTTACTGGAAATAAAATAACGAATATGGCTTCGGCCTTTTTCATTAGAAACTCGATCTGATTGTATCGCGGCGACGGTTTTAGCTTGCCATTCTGCTGCAATAGACAGGGAAGATAAATCCATCGTGACCCAGCATCGACGATGCTCCTTGCGACCATGGGTTTCGTTTTGTTGCTCAAAAAATTGATCACTTAGCGTGTCTTGTATATGGTTTGCCCAGTAATGGTCGAAGTAGGTAACCAACTCTTTATGTAACGTTTTCTGGTTACTTTTTACGGTAACCAAATAATCGGACTCTCTTTCAATGACCTTGGAGACAATGTCTTTCTGGCACCCCATGGCATCCATTGTGACCAAACAACCTTTGATAGTTAGTTGGTCTAGTAGCTTAGGAATAGCTGTGATTTCATTGGATTTTTTATCAACTTTGTATTGACCAAGAGACACGCCTGCCTGCGAGGCCCAAGCGTTCACCATGTGAATTGCTTGGTGCTTGTTCGAGCGCGACGCCCGCACCGTCTTTCCATCAATCGCGACGACACCCGATAATGGGGTATCCATCAACATATCTTGAACCCAGCCACAAAACATTTCTCGATAACAGGCCGGATCCAACAAAGAAAATAAACGGTTAAAGGTATCATGCGATGGAATGCCACCAGGTAATCGAAGATACTGTTTAAACCAGTCCTTTCGAGTATCAGCAAAGAGCTGAATAGACTTCCAATCATCCGCACCACAAAGTATTGCACAGGTCGTCATAAAGACGACTTCCCCTAAATCATGGGTACATTTTGCTTGTTGGCGTGGGTCATTTAGCTGCATCATACGTTCTAATAAGGTCATCGGCTTCGAAAAGGCACGATCATTAATCAAACACGGATTGAATGCAAATGCTGCATCAACTGATCAAAAAGCGTTCATGCGTTTGCCCTGTATCTCCACCCTTGTGGATTTTGTCCCAAGCATGGTTTATCACCTGGGTGAATATTCTAGGGTTGAACAGAGTTTTGATGATATAGAGAAGGTTTGGGCTTATAACAAAGACGGTATTTTTGCAGTATTAGAATTTGTTAGAAAAGTAGGTTGTAAAATACTTTATGCCGGAAGTAGCACCAAATTTGGTGATGGTGGGTTTGGTCGTAGCGCGTCACCTTATGCTTGGACAAAAGCCAGTAACACTGAGCTCGTGATGAATTATGGAAGTTGGTTCAACGTTCCCTACGCCATTACCTATTTTTACAACGTCTATGGCGATAGAGAAATACAAACGGGTAAATATGCGACATTGGTTGCTTTATTTAAAGAGAAAATGCGCAATAAGGAACCGCTTACTGTCGTTAGTCCCGGTTCACAGAAACGAAACTTTACTCATATTGAAGATATAATTGATGGTTTAGTGTTAGTCGGCGAGCATGGTTATGGAGATGAATTTGGTATTGGTAGTGAAGAAGGCTTTAGTATTTTAGAGGTTGCCAACATGTTTGGTGGTGATGTCGAAATGCTTCCAGAAAGAAAAGGCAACAGAATGACTGCAGAAGTAGTGACCGATAAGACAAAGGCCTTAGGTTGGTCAGCAAAGCGGACGCTTTTAGATTATATAGAAACGCTTAGAAATAGTGACTGGAATTCATAATTAGAAATTTGACTACGATCTGACGGTGATCTCGTAAAAGGTTAAATAAATTCGCTTAAACATTTTATGTCACTAAGTCGCTGTATTGTTCTGAAGCTTTTACCCGCTTTAGTTCTGAAATAAGGGCGTTGTGCTTTTTTTGTGGGCAATATTTAAAAAATGGTCGTCATCTAATTAATGACGGCCATTTTTGTTAGTGTTTTTATTTATTTCGCAGCATCTGCTTTTGGGGCATCTACTTTTTCGATGTCATGTAGTTCAACTACAAATTTAAGCGCTGCATTTGGTGGAATAGGGCCTGTACCACCAGGACCGTATGCTAGGTCTGCTGGAATGTATAGTTCATATTTAGAGCCAACTGGCATAAGCTGTAGACCTTCAGTCCAACCTGGAATGACGCCATTCAATGGGAAAGTTATGGCTTCGCCACGTTTGTATGAACTATCGAATACAGTGCCATCTATTAAGCTGCCTTCGTAGTCTACTTTTACTGTGTCAGTGGCGCTTGGCTTATCGCCTTTGCCTGCTGTGATGACTTTATAAAGTAAACCTGAGTCTGTTTTTTTCACACCATCTTCGGCTTCTTTTTCTTTCAGCCAAGCTGCGGAAGCGGCTTTCTCTTCTTCTGCTACTTTTTCTTGTTCTAGTTGTGCTTTTTTCATTTGTTCTTGCTGGTAATCTTGGATGGCTTTAGTTACCTCATCCATTGTCATTTTGCCTTCTTTGCCAGCAAAGGAATCTTGGAAGCCTGCCATAAAGGTTTGCGTATCTAGTTCTGAAAAGTTCTGTGACATTTGTTTACCAAGCATGGTGCCAATACTGTAACCAAGGCGTTGTTCTTTGGTGTCTAGTTTAATCGCGCTGTCTGCTGCGTACGCAAAAGAAACGGATGACATGACCAGCGCCGCAATAAGAGTTTTTTTCATAGCTATTTTTTTCATAAGGAAAGGTGTTCCATTGTTTGTTGATTTATCACTTTGTGATGTAAAGCATTAAGACGGAGTTCGATTCGCAATTTTTGACCAGCATTTCATGGGGCGAAAACAAAGCAGGAACAATGGTATACGCCTTGTGCTTTGCAAAATCAGATCCGTCGTTTCTGTCTAACATGAGTGTTCTAACATAAGGTAGGCTGTTTATGCCAGTTTATATGCTTTCATGTTACCAAAGCGACCCCTTCACCTGCACACTTTGTTTGAGTTCCAAAAGATCTTTCTTTGATTTTCAAGAACGTTGACTTTCAAGAACGGTTCCACAAAGCACAAGACGTGTAACGAGATTAATCCGCTGCTCTTTGCCGAGACAATCGCTTTTACAAAAGCATGACAGAGTTTGCGAAAGCTGTTTTTTTTGACTGTGTGTCTTTACATATATCTGACAAATAGAAGGCTTCTCACACTTTATTAATGAATTCCCATAAACAACGGAATAAGAATCGGCACGAGAATACTCATAATAAAGCCGCTGGCGATGCACACAGGTATGATTTGCGCACCGTGAAATTTGCCTAGCATGGGTAAGGTAAAGTCCATGGCGGTGGCGCCGGAATAACCCACCGACATGTGGCTGTTGAGCCTTGCTAAAAATGGAATCAGCATGAGTGCCAAGATTTCACGCCCAAGGTCGAGCAAGAAGGCTGTGGTGCCAAGTACAGGATCGCCTAGGCCAGTAATAAGAATGCCAGACAAACTGTACCAGCCGAAGCCAGAGACGACTGCAAGCCCTTGGTTCCAGCTTAGGCCTAATACAAAGCTGCCAATCCAACCTGCAAGTAACGTAGTGAAGATAGTGACAAGCGCTATGATGACGCCTTGAGAGTTTAAAAAAAGCTTACGTAGACGGTGATTTCCTTGGCGAAGCTGACAACCGATTAGAAATAGCAAAACATACAGCAAGCCAGTTACCAGCTCGTCTACACCCGTTAGCCAGTCTTTGGCAAATATGCCTACGATGACGCCACTTATTACCCAAGCGATGGTTTTTGCTGCATCCATCAATGCATGGGACTTGCTATCAGATGGACCTTGGGCGAGGTTATCGGCATGTGTACCACCAAAACGTAGGCCACTAAGATATAAACCACCTAGGCTTAATACGCTGATTAGGACAAAGAAAATAATCGCTTGGTAACCTGCGATGAATAGCTTTTCGGCTAAATTGTCTAATGCGCCAAGGCTGAAGCCGATTAAGCCTAGAATAAGATAAACCAGCTGTTCTAAGCCTTTTGCCACGCGAGTTGGCGTGAATACCTTGATATTGACCCAGTAACCAAAGAGTAGGGCGATTAATAATGGGCCAAGTGTGGTGAGAATAGTCATGCGAGAATAGTCTTCCTAGACGTGTCTTATAAATGCTGGAGCGGCATTTTCTCGGTATTGAGGTGTAAATACAAGTCGTGTGTTGTGAGGTTTGATGTTGAGAGTTCTTTGTCGGCCTGAAAGCACGACAGGTGATTGAGTGCAATATTTGGTGATCGGTGGTAAATTGCTCGGCTATTTTTTGGTGTTTTCTATGGATAGTCGGCGGTGATGTGTGGTTAAGCGTTTCCCTGTGTTAAAAGAAGTCTTGCATTTGTTATTTCCTATGGTTCTGACGATGACATTGGAGCTGTCGATTAGTGTGGTCGATACCATCATGCTAGGGCATTACAGCGCGTTGCATTTGGCGGCGGTTGGTTTGGCGTCTAGCTTATGGCTGCCGGTTGGTTGCTTCTTGATTGGGGTGACATTTTGCCTTACGCCTTTGGTAACGCGTCACTTGCACGGACGACAGCCCAAACTGGTTAATCTTTATATGTCGCAAGCGGTTGGCTTGTCTGTTGCACTTGGCTTACTAGCAAGCTTGGTGGCGATCTTCTTATTACCGTATTTTGCTAGTTTAATGGCAACGGAAGAGGAGACGAGACAAGTTTCTGTTTCATATTTGTATATCTTCGCGCCTGCTCTTCCTATGTTGGCGTTGATGACGGCGTACAAAAATTTGTTTGAAGCGGCTGGTCGGCCTGGCTTTCCGCTGTTTGTCGCTAGTTTTGGCTTAGTACTGAATATCTTATTTAACTATGTGCTGATTTTCGGCAATTTTGGCTTTCCAGAAATGGGTGCCAAAGGCGCGGCATTGGCGTCTGCTTTATCTTTGTATTTAGCAGTCTCTATGTTTTTTGTATATGACCGATTTATTAATAAAACGCCGTTATTTACTCGCCTAGTGTGGCGTTACACGCGTAAGTTCTCGATTCTTCTTAATGTTGGTGCACCAGCGGGTTTTGCCTTTGCCTTTGAAGTTGGCCTGTTTTCTTCTATGACCTGGTTGATTTCATCTTTTGGCGATTTGGCATTGGGTGGCGGTCAGATTGTCATGTCTTACACTTCGTTCTTGTTTACGCCTATGATGGCAATGAGCGCGGTGACGGCGATTGTTGTTGCGAAAGCCATGTCTAAAGAAGGTGTCGATGGCGTTAGAAAACGCATTCGAGTGATTGTCTGGCTAGGGCTTTCTTATGTGAGTACCTGTTTTATTATTACTCAGGTGTTTCATAACCAGATTCCGTATATTTATAGCAACAATGCGGAAGTGGTGGCCTTGGCGGCGAGTATCTTACTGATCTCTTCTTGTTATCAATTCCCTGACATGCTGCAAACCGTGTTCACTGGCGCATTACGTGGTTTCCGTGATACGCGCTCAACCATGATCGCTTTTGCTGTGTCTTTGTTTGGTTTGAGTATTCCGTTTGGCTTTTGGTTGTCTCATTACAGCTCTTGGGCAGAAACCTTATCGCTACGAGGTTTTTACATCGGTTTAGGTTCGGGATTGACTTTATTAGCAGCGATTCTAATTGTACGCTTCCAAATCGTATTACGTCGTTATGAAGGCAAACGCATTGCTTCACCAAGGGAAGTGGCATGAGTTTGATAAACTGTGTTAAACAAGAATAGACCTTTTATAGAGAGAAGCATGAGAACCATTTTAGTAACTGGTGGGACTGGCTTTATTGGAAGCCATACTTGCGTGGAATTATTAAACCAAGGTTATAGTGTTGTTGTCGTTGATAATTTTTGTAACTCTAACTCTGAAGTGTTGAATCGAGTTGAGCATATTACTGGTAAAACAGTGACTTTTTATGAAGCCGATTTACTTGATGCTGCTGCGTTGAATGGCGTTTTTCAAAAGCATTCTATTGATGCTGTCGTTCACTTTGCTGGTTTAAAAGCGGTCGGTGAATCGACACAGATTCCTTTATCTTATTATCACAACAATTTAACAGGCACGCTGGTTTTGTTAGACGTCATGGCTCGACACGGCGTGTTTGATTTAGTGTTTAGTTCTTCCGCAACCGTTTATGGTGATCGTAATCCAATTCCTTATGTCGAAGATTTTCAATTAAGTTCAACTAGCCCGTATGGTCGAACCAAAGTGATGATAGAGCAGTTCTTACAGGACGCTTTTGTTGCTGATCCGCGATGGAATGTGTCTTTATTACGCTATTTCAATCCTGTTGGGGCTCATCCAAGCGGCTTGATTGGCGAAGATCCAAATGGCATCCCTAATAATTTGATGCCTTTTATTACGCAAGTTGCTGTTGGGAAGCGTGAAAAGCTAAGTGTGTTTGGTGGTGATTACCCGACTCATGATGGCACAGGCGTAAGGGATTATATTCATGTGGTGGATTTGGCTTTAGGTCACATCAAAGCATTAGAAAAGCTAGCAAACCAAGAAGAGAAGAGCATTGAGGCGTATAATCTAGGTGCTGGAAGAGGTTCTAGTGTATTGGATGTGGTTCATGCGTTTGAGAAAGCATCGAATCAAAAAATCCCTTATGAAATAATGCCAAGACGTGCAGGCGATATCGCAGAGTTTTATGCCGATACACAAAAAGCGGCGACACAGTTGGGTTGGCAAGTTCAGCTATCGTTAGAAACCATGTGTCGCGATGCTTGGAATTGGCAAAGTAAAAACCCCAACGGGTATTCAGTCGATTAATTTTTCTAGGCACGTAGCAGCTTAGATGCTGTGAGCCTAAATATTTTGGAAGCCTCTGCATTGTTCAATTAGCGCATCAATGTCCATGTGTTGTTCGGTGCTGTCGGCGAGTCGGTTGATTTCGCTGTCGCGGTATTGGTCGTAGTTGAAAGTGGTGGCTTGGTCGACGCCGGCCCAGTTGAGTAAAGCTTGTAGGGCTTCTGGGTGGTCAAATACGCCATGAAGATAGGTGCCGATGATTTGACCGTCTGGTGATATGTAGCCTTCTTTTTCTCCGTCTTCTAAGAGAGCGAAGTGGTTTATCGTCGTATTGGCTGCAAAGCTCGATACACCAGAGTGGATTTCGTAGCCCGTGACTTTCGGGCAATGGTTTGAGTCTGCTGTTAACCTGAGCTTTCCATTACGTTGCCTAAGTTGTTTTTCTTCTTTGAGGACGGTTTCCATTGGTATAAAGCCAAAGCCAGCTGATTGAGTGTTGGCATGTTGGTTTTCCAGCCCTAGCGGGTCGAGTAGTTGCTCGCCGAGCATTTGATATCCGCCGCAAATCCCCATGACTTTTCCGCCGTATCTAAGGTGTTTGTTTAAGTAGTCTTCCCAACCTTCTTGGCGTAAAAAGGCGAGGTCGCTTTGTACGCTTTTACTGCCCGGTAGAATCACAAGATCGGCCGGTGGAATGCTTTCGTTGGCACCAACAAGGGTGACTTGGACATCTGGATGAAGGCGTAACGCATCCCAATCCGTATGATTACTAGTGCGCGGCATAATAGGGATGACGATATTTAGCTTAGCATTGGTGTCGGCTTTGATTGGGCTTTTGGCGACGGCGTCTTCGGATTCTAGATGAAAGCCTTTTAAGAAAGGCAATACGCCTAAAACCGGTTTGCCAGTGCGTTCTTCTAGCCAATCTAAGCCAGATTGCAGCAAGCTGATGTCGCCACGAAAACGGTTAATCACAAAGCCAATTACTCGGTCTTGCTCGCTTTGGCTGAGTAAGTCTAACGTGCCAACGAGGTGAGCAAATACACCGCCTTTGTCGATATCGGCAATGATAATAACTGGGCAATTGATGCTTTCAGCAAACCCCATGTTGGCGATGTCGCGTGCGCGTAAATTGATTTCTGCTGGGCTGCCAGCGCCTTCGATTAAAACCGCTTGGTATTGCTCGGCTAGGCGATGATAAGAATCCAGCGCGGCGATTTTGGCGATGCTTTTGTATTCGTGATAGCCCACAGCGTTCATGTTGCCCACGGCTTTGCCTTGAATAATGACTTGTGCGCCCGTGTCTGTATTTGGCTTGAGTAGAATCGGATTCATGTCTACATGTGGCTCAAGCCCAGCGGCGTAGGCTTGTACGGCTTGAGCTCGGCCGATTTCGTTGCCGTCTTGCGTGACCGCACTGTTCAATGCCATGTTTTGCGGTTTGAATGGCGCAACTGAAATGCCTCGACGAACGAATAAACGGCACAACGCCGTGACTAGGGTGCTTTTTCCGGCGTCCGAGGTGGTTCCTTGGATCATTAAACTAAAGGCTGGCATTCAGTATCATCACGCTTCAAATCAATAAGGTGATAGAATTCTACCTTACCTATTCACCTTGTTAAGTGAAAAAAAGACCTATATTTATGATCCTTTCTAATTTAGACAGTATTGTTGATGCCTTTTTTGATGATTTTTTAGCTTTTTCTTCCAGCACGAGTTTAATCTTGGTGTCTGCCTTGGTGCTAGATCGCTTATTAGGCGAGCCAAAAACGTGGCATCCTCTTATTTGGTTTGGCCGCTGGGTAGATCTTTGTCGTAAGCATATCCAATTGCCCTTAGAAGCTTCTCAAGCTCGTCAATGGCTGGTTGGCGTGCTGGCTTGGCTGGTAGCGGTTTTGCCTTGGTTGCTGATCTTATTGGCCCTGCAGTGGTTATTGCCTGATTGGCTAGATGCTTTGTTATCTGTGTTGGTGCTGTATTTTGCCATTGGTTGGCAGAGTTTACGTGAGCATGCCTTGGCGATTTATCAGCCGTTATCAGTCTCTTCATTGTCGGCTGAAAAACTTGATGAAGCGCGTCATGCCGTCAGTTATATCGTTAGCCGTGATACGCAAAATTTAGATGAATCGGCTGTAGCAAAAGCAGGGATTGAATCGGTTTTAGAAAATGGCAGTGATGCGATTTTTGCACCGATATTTTGGTTTCTTATATTTGGTGCTCCTGGTGTGCTTTTGTATCGCCTTGCCAATACGTTAGACGCCATGTGGGGGTATAAAACGGAGTCGTTATTGTATTTTGGTTGGTTTGCGGCGCGCTTTGATGATGTGCTGAATTATGTTCCAGCTCGCCTTGTTGTTTATAGCTATGCTGCTTGTGGAAAGTGGCGTTCTGCTATTCGTAGTGCACGCCGGCCTTCGGCCCGTTGGAAAAGCCCCAATGCTGGCCCTGTTATGGCGGCTGGGGCGGGCGCTTTGGGGATTCAGTTAGGTGGCGAAGCGCCGTATTTTGGAAAAATAGAAACCAGACCGATTCTGGGCGAAGGTGATTTATCGACGCCTCAACATTTAAAAGAGGCTATTTGGCTGGTGGATAAAAGCGTTTATTTATGGGGATTGGTTATATGTCTGTTGGTCTAAAAACTTCGAAGTTAGAAAGCACGCCGCCGAAACATGGTGGCGATTTAGCTTATTGGCAGCGTAAGGTTGGCAGTGAAGCATTAGATTGGTTGGATTTGTCCTCAGCGTGTAATCGTGAACCTTGGCCGATTCCTGATGTAGCACCTTCCTTGTGGATGGATTTACCCGATCAAGCCGGCTTATTAGAACAGGCCGAGCGTTATTTTGGTCGTCGTCCTAATGCGATTGGTGCGGGTTCGCAGCATATTATCGAGTCTTTGCCGCCAATGTTGCGAGAATATAAAGGTTCAATCAATCTGTGCGTTTTTGTGCCTCGCATCGGTTATCAGGAACATGCGTTTGCTTGGAAAAAATGGGGCTTTGAAATTGTCTATTACGATGCTTTGGAAGACTTGCTAGAACAAAAGTGGGCAGTTGCTGTGGTGATTCAGCCGAATAACCCAACGGGTGAAGTTGCATCTGCCAAGATTTTGTCTCAGTTGATTACTCACGCTGAGCAGCAGGGCGCCTCTATCGTAGTGGATGAAGCTTTTGTTGATGCGTGCCCTGAGCTGAGCCTGTTGAATAGTCAACAAGGTGAAGATTTGAGTGAGTCACTGTTTGTCATGCGCTCTGTCGGTAAGTTTTTTGGTTTGGCTGGTGCACGTGTGGGTTTTGTTTTTTGTGCTCAAAAATGGCAAACCGCTCTCAAAAACTTATTGGGGCCTTGGCCCGTTGCGACGCCGAGTCTGCATTTGGTGCAATTGGCGTTTGCCGATAAAGCTTGGCAGTCTCAAGCGTTGCAAAGTTTAAAAATACGACAAGCCGCTTTTGTTGAGCGTGTGATACCCAAATTCAATACTATTTTTGACTCCCAAGATTATGCATTGAGTCCGTTGTTTGTCACTTGGACTCTTGAAAGTGAAGAATACGCTAAGCAAGTCTTTGAAATGTTGCATCAAGTCGGCATTCATACGCGTTTGGGAGAAGGCTGGATACGTGTAGCATTACCAGCTCTAGATGAAATGGACGCTTTGAATAGCGCGCTGATTCGCTTATTAAAAACGGCAGGAGGCCAAACGCAGCGCTTTTCAAGGGGGCAGCTAGCATGAAACATCTCGTATTAGGCGGCGTTCGCAGTGGTAAAAGTGCCTTTGCTCAAGAACAAGTAGCAGCCAGCGGAAAGCCAGTTTGTTATGTGGCGACGTCTCAAGTGTGGGACGATATGGCGGATCGTATTCGTCAGCATAAAGACAACCGACCGAGTGAATGGCAATTAATAGAAGAGCCGTTAGCGCTGGCAAGCGTTTTAAACTCCCTCAATTCACCTTATCAAGCGGTGATCGTCGAATGTTTTACCTTGTGGATTACGAACTTATTGTGCCTCGAAGATGAAACTCGTCTGCAAGAGGAAAAACAAGCGCTCTTGAAAGCAGTGGAGGCGTTTGAAGGGGATTTGGTTCTAGTATCGAGCGAAGTGGGTTTAGGTATTATGCCGATGAATGCACTGGCTAGGCGTTTTGGTGATGAGGCTGGCGCTATGAATCAGGCGCTAGCTAAATTGACCGATCGGGTAACTTTTGTTGCGGCCGGACTACCATTACCGCTAAAATCCTAATCTTTTATTTCCACTCAATCTTTTCTTGTATTATGTTATTCCTTCTGTGGTACATAATTGAGAAATCAAAACCAATAGCGAAAGGCGTAGGAGCTTTGATGACCCCGTATTCAAAAGATTTTCCGGTATCTTGGGAAGAGTTACATAGGAATGCTCGCGCTTTGTCTTGGCGTTTGCTTGAGCAAGGTCCTTGGAAGGGAATTATTGCGATTACTCGTGGTGGCTTAGTGCCTGCGGCTATTTTATGTCGCGAAATGGATATCCGTTTGATCGATACTATTTGTATCGTTAGTTACGGTGCCGGCGAGAAAGGCGATGGAGTAATGAAGCAAGGAGAGCTTAACGTTTTGAAAGGCGTTGAAGGTGACGGCGAAGGCTTTATTCTGATTGACGATCTAGTGGATACCGGACGTACTGCGGCAAAAGTCCGTGAGATGTTGCCAAAGGCGCATTTTGCAACTATTTACGCAAAACCTGCTGGCAAGCCATTGGTTGATACGTTTATTACGGAAGTGAGCCAAGATACATGGATTCGTTTCCCTTGGGATATGGAATATACCTTTTCGACGCCTTTGGCTGATCGACACGAAAAGTAAGTATTCACTCCATTCCACGTATATTTCCTTGAAAGAAAGCCTAAATAAAAAGTTAGCTATTATTTGACACGAAAGAAGCGAGAGGCTTGCAAAACTACACAAAACTCTCGTTTCTTTTACACAATTTTCAGTTAACTTTATGGTTATATTCATCTCTAAATTTAAAGTTAAAGAGCAGCAAAAAATTGGCTGGTTCACGCATTGTTAATGCAAACATTTAATATAAGTACAATAGGATTTTAATATGTGGCAAACGTTAACTAGAGTTGCTTTGGTTGGTATTTTATCATTCGCGATGACATTGCCAGCTTGGGCCGAAGGTACTGTAGCTCGTGCCCAATTCTCAACAGATGTTGTTGACCGTGAGCCGGTTGATGATATTGGTCCAACGGTAAATGTAGAATACGGCGAAATACAACGAGTGTATTTCTTTACTGATCTGCGTGATATGTCTGGCAGCCAAGTGATTCATCGCTGGAAACTGGATGGGGAAGACCAAGCGGACGTTGGGTTTGATATTGGTGGTGATCGTTGGCGAGTATGGTCAAGCAAGCGTTTAATGCCAGGGTTTGATGGTAAATGGAGTGTTGATATTGTTCAGGACGGCAAGGTGATTGAAACTCGTTCATTCGATTATGTGGATGAAGGTTAGTAAATAAGGCATTATTTACTGCTGAATTGTTGATATCGACTAAGGATTTTTATGCCTCATTTACGTGTTCGTGGACTAGCTTTTGACGAATTAGAATCTATCGCAGATATCCTGATAGAAAACTTAGCTGAAATGACTGATACGCCTAATTCGCATTTTACTCTGGAGTACCAAGCAACAACCTACCTTGCAGTCGGTGGAGCTTCTCCTGCTTATCCGTTTTTTGATGTTTTGTGGTTTGACCGAGGTGATGAAGTGAAACGCAAAGTGGCGTTAATCATCGAAGAGTTGGTTAGGCCGCTGGTGGATAGTGGGCAAGACATTACGGTTTTGTTTCATGATCTACAGGGCAAGGATTATTACGAGAATGGCGAGCATTTCTAAGAAAGTAACCCCCTCCCAGCCTCCCCCTTGGCAGGGGGAGGAGCTAAGACATTTTTGTTCCCAACCCTTGGCAGGGGAGTAGCATTTAGTTGGGGTGATAATCCTACCGCTGAAATTCGTAAACACTTCCCAAGTCCATTATCTGAGTTAATTCATCTAATGCGTTGCGGCTTTCGATTAACAGTTGCGGATCGGCAAGGTCTTTCTCATGCAGTTCGTCACGGTAATGCTTATCTACCCAGATATTTAAACGCTCAAGCAAGGCGTCATTCATCAGTGTTGATGGATTAATGGCTTGTTGCTCTGCCAGTGTCAGGGCTACTCGAAGTCTTAGACATGCTGGGCCGCCGCCGTTGCTCATGCTTTGTTTAAGGTCGAAGACTTTGATTTCATTGATCGGCGATTGACCGGCAACTAGGCTGTTTAAATACGCCCAAACCGCAGCATTATTCTCACACTCTCCCGGTACAACCAGCACCATGTCATCGTCGCCACGGCTTAATAGTTGGCTATTAAACAGGTAAGACTGGATGCAGTCTTGAACCGACACAGCGCTGCTTGGTACTTCAATGAGGTGAAATTTAGACGCTCTGTCTCCCCAAGCGGTAAGCAGGTCTTGCTTCATCTTGGCGGTATCTAAGAAGGCTTCTTGGTGATAGAAGTGCGCATTTCGATTACCAACGGCGATCACGTCATTGTGGAAAACGCCAGCGTCGATGACATCTGGATTTTGTTGTGCGTAAACCACCTGATCTGGGGATAATCCATGAAGACGCGCCACGGCTTGGGAGGCTTCTAAAGTGTGACGAGCAGGGAACTTTACCGGATGTGGTGCGCTGCTGTTAAAAGCTTCCATTCCGTAAACGAAGAATTCGATGCCTTGTTCGCCATAATCATGGCAAAAACGTGTGTGATTTGCTGCGCCTTCATCTCCAAAATGGTCGACACTAGGCAGAGCTTGATGGTGAGCGAAGTGTTTATCGTCCCTAAAAGTCGCTTGTAAAATCGCGCCAGTGGTTTCGTGTTCGATGGAACGATGAAATTTGTTTACCAAGTTTGCTGGCGTGAAATGCACGCGATTGTCGCTGGTGTCACCACTTGGTGATACGGTTGCGGCATTGGCTGTCCACATACAAGACGCAGAGCTAACCGCTGCAAGCAGTTTTGGTGCTTGTTTAGCGGCTTGTTCCAATATATAGGCATCAGTACCAGAAAAACCTAAACGGCGTAGCGTAGGGATGTGCGGGCGTTCGTGTGGCGCGAGTACACCTTGTACGAATCCTAGATCCGCCAAAGCTTTCATTTTTACCAAGCCTTGTTTTGCCGCCGCTTTCGGATTGGATGGGCGTGCAGAGTTATTCAATGACGCGACGTTACCAAAAGATAGGCCGCTGTAGTTGTGGGTTGGGCCCACTAAGCCGTCAAAATTGGCTTCTGTCGCTGTGTTCATAATTGCCTCTTGTCGTATCTGAATCTAAGTTTTCTTTGTCGTTCTCTATGGAGTACTAAAGCGTTATGCCATGGCCGAGTTTTTCGGGCATGGTTAGGCTATCGGCTTCAATACTGGCAACAGGGTACGCGCAATAATCTGCGGCATAATAAGCGCTGGCTCTATGGTTGCCACTGGCACCTGTACCACCAAATGGCGCGTTACTGGATGCGCCGGTAGTTTGGCGGTTCCAGTTTATTATGCCTGCGAGGCTATGCTGTAAGAACCATTCATACTCAGCTGCATCATCGGATAAGAGACCCGCAGACAAGCCAAACTTGGTGTTGTTGGCAATGTCCATTGCTTGATCCAGGGAGTCATAACGAATCACAGTAAGTAATGGTCCGAAGTATTCCTGATCTGGAAGCTCGTCTAGCATGTCTGTGGCATCGATAATGCCCGGTGTGACAAAGCCAGTTTGGCTGTCGCCACGTGTCATTTCTAGGATCGGAGAGGCACCTAATTTAATCAGCTTTTGGTAGGCTTGTAGCAAACCGTCGGCGGCTGGAGCTGAAACCACTGGCCCCATGAAAGGTTGGTCAACTGCATCAAAGCGATCGATTTTTAGGGCTTTGGTTGCAGTAATAAGGGATTGCAAAATTGCATCACCTAGCGCGCCTTTGGGCAATAATAAACGACGGGCACAAGTACAACGTTGTCCTGCTGATATAAACGCTGACTGAATGATTTCATGTACGGCCGCGCGTTGATCTGCCACCTTTTCAGACACTAATAATGGATTATTGCCGCCCATTTCTAATGCCAAGATTTTGCCCGGATGACCCGCAAAGTCATTATGTAAAATATGACCAACTTGCGGGCTACCGGTGAAGAATAATCCATCGATTCCTTGATGATTTGCTATGGCAACACCAGTTTCACGCTCGCCTTGAATCAAGTTAAGTACGCCTGCTGGCAGGCCCGCTTTTTCCCATAATTGAATGATCAAGTCTGATGTTGCTGGTGCTTGTTCGCTTGGTTTGAAAACGACTGTGTTGCCAGCAATTAATGCTGGGACGATATGGCCGTTTGGTAAATGCCCCGGGAAGTTATAAGGGCCAAATATGGCAACGACACCATGTGGGCGATGGCGTAATCGAGCTGTGGCACCCGGCATCGGCGTGGTTTTTTCGCCGGTTCTCTCATGGTAAGCCTGTTGTGAAATGGCGACTTTACCCACCATGGCGGCGGCTTCGGTGCGGGTTTCCCAGATAGGTTTACCTGTTTCGCGGCTAATGGCTGTGGCGATGTCTTCGCTGTGTTCTTTTACGAGCTCGGCAAAAGTTTCAATAATGGTTAAGCGTTCTGCTAAAGGACGATTTGCCCAAGCTGGAAAAGCAGCACGAGCCGCCTTGATGGCTAAATCTACTTGGCCTGATGTGGCTGTGTTGGCTTGCCATACTAAGCTGGCGTCCGCTGGATCGATAGAGCGGAGCAATTGGCCTTCGCCTGCTATCCATTGACCATTAATATACTGTGCTTGTTTCATGATGACTCCTGTTAGTTCGTGCGCATTTATCTTGAATATGGGGATAATTCGACGATTCGAACGGGTTCTTTGTTGATGATGCAGAGGCTGTCTGCTTCTTCTTGAGTCAAGGTCATGGCGCTGCCAGGTGGTATTGAACGTTGAATCAGAATACAGCGAAAGTCTTTTACTTTGGCATTCGACACAAGGTAGTAATTTCCCTCGCCCATACCTTCGCCTTTACCTTCACGGATGCCTTTTGGCTGGCCTATGTTTGCAAGGCAAAGTCGGCTGTCACGCACTGCGCGTATGTCCTGAACGCGAGCCTCTAAGCTTGGCCCGCCATCAAAAATGTCGACGTAGTTTTCGTAACGAAAGCCTTCTTGTTCTAATAGGCGACGAGCTGGTGCTGTGTTTTTGTGAACTTGTCCTAAGACGTCACGGGCTTCTTGTGGCAGCAAGTTAACGTAGACTGGGTTGTTCGGCATTAGCTCAGCAATAAACTGTTTGTTGCCTTGAGAGGTCAGTTCGTCAGCCTCTTTGAAGTCAATGGAAAAGAAGTGTCGGCCAAGGCTTTCCCAAAGCGGAGAGACGCCTTCTTCGTTACTCACACCACGCATTTCCGCAAAGACTTTCTCGGTAAAACGTTCAGGAAATTGCGCCATGAACATAAAACGTGCTTTAGAAAGCAGTTGGCCGTTTTTTGAGTGGCGATAATCTTCTTCTAAAAACAGCGTACAGATTTCGCTAAATCCGGTGAAGTCATTATTCAGTATCAGTGTGGGAATGGCGTTATGTACGCCAAGTTCACGGGATGCGTGCGTGATGGTGCCAAGGTGATAGCTGTAGAAAGGCTCATCTAAACCAACGGTAGCCAATATGCCACAGGTACCAACGATGTCGCCTGTTGTGGTGTCTTCAAGCACCATCAAGTAATCTTCATTGTGGGGCTTGGTGACGTTTTCTTTGTTAAAAGAACGCACAGCTCCATCGATTTTCTTTTGTAAAATGGCTTCATCAGACACTAGAGAAGTAAAACCAATACCGGTTTTTTCGGCAAGTCGGTAAAGTGACTTTAGGTCATTCTGACAAATGGGGCGTATGACCATCATGATGGTGTTCCTCGTGTTTAATTAAGCTGCTTTTGACGGTTATTAGGGTCACGCAGGTGGTTATTATTGTTGTTTATAGAGCAACCCATTGGATGCGTTTTCCGGTAGAGATTCCCAATCGTTCTTGGGTGGCTTTTTCTAATGCTAATCCTGCTACTTGTGGTTCAGCTGGCGCCGCCGTCACTTTAAAACTCTCTAAATGGCCTGCAGATATAAGGTGCATCGCGCCTTTTGATGTTTCTGTTAGTGTGAGAGCCTTGTCTACTTTCTGGTGAGTAATGGTGTGTAGACTTTCGGTTCTTGCTTCTATGCTTGGACCCGCATCAAAAATATCTACGTAACCACGGAACTCAAAACCTTCATCCAATAAAATGTCGGCACTCTGGCCGGAATTCTCATGCACTACGCCAATGGCTTCTTGTGCGGCTTCTGGCAAGGTTGGAACATAAATCGGGTAGCGTGGCATTAATTCCGCGATGAAGTTTTTATTGCTGACACCTGAAAGGTAGTCGGCTTTCTTGAAGTCCATGGTAAAAAAGTGTTTCCCTAAGGCGTCCCAAAAAGCAGAGTAACCATGCTTGTCGCTTTCGCCGCGTAACTCAGCAAATAAACGCTTAGTAAAACGCTCAGGATAACGAGCAATAAAGAGTAGACGAGCTCTGGATAGCAAAGACATAGCAATGGGATTTTGGTGCGCTTTGTCGACGACTAAGGCGATGAGTCGGCTGGTGCCGCTGTAGTCGTGACATAAGAAAAGCGCCGGAATACGATTGTGAATTTGTAGCTGTGGAGACGCGTGAACCACTTCATCGATTCGATAGCTGTAAAACGGGGTATCGGCTTCGACCATGGCATCGATACCGCAGCAGCCGACAATTTGTTCATTGCTGGTATCCACCAACACAAACAAGTAGGATTCATCGCCTGGTTGTACGACATCAGTTTGAAAAGAGCGACGTGATGAAGCGATTTTATCGTTTAGGCGTTCTCTGTTGGCGGGGAAATTTGTAATACCAATACCCGCCTGTTGAGCAAGGCGTTCCAGTGCGGGAAGATCTGAAAAATCGACTGGTCGTACTAGGTACATAGAGAATTCCTGAAAATAGGGGCGATAATAGGTAAGTATTATTGCTGAGTTCTATAAAACGTGTAAGAGAGTAACTTTCGCATTAGCGACAAGTTTTTCTAGATATTGGCTAATTATGGTCGATTTTTAAAAAGTATAGAGGTTTTAGATATGAAAGCAGGTGTTTATCAACATTACAAAGGGGCGCTGTATTGGGTTGAGCGAGTGGCAAAACACAGTGAAACAGAAGAGGAACTGGTGATTTATCAGGCGTTATATGGTGAATTTGGCTGGTGGGCGAGACCCTTAAGTATGTTTCAAGAGACCGTTGAAATAAACGGAGAAAGAATACCGCGTTTTGATTGGCTTAGAGCCGAGCGCGACGCGGGTTAAGAATTTAATGCTTGGATGCATCATTCAGGCAAATGCATCCACGGCGATTCACGCATAAAGTAAATGATTTGCTCTCTTAACCAGCGGTGAGCAAGATCATTGTTGAATCGTTCATGCCAAAAGATATGAATTGGATGTCGCCCGTTGTATTCGTCAATTTCCAGTACTTCTTTGGGGATCGGCAGTAATTTTACCGGATAAAAGTGGGCTTTTTCACACATAACCTGCAAGAACAAATCACCAATTGAGCGCGAAGCGACTAGCGCCATTCCTCGTTTTACTGCCTGCATGGCGACCATTAAGCTGTCTGTTTCTAGATCGGGCTGAATAACATGACCTTGCTGCTTGAGTTTATGTTCTGTTTTGGAAAAAGAGCTATTGCGATGGTTGCGCAAATGGTGAGTGACCACCTTGTGAGCGAGTAAGTCTGATACCGTGACTTCATCTTTGTGAAAAAGCGGATGCGCTTCACTAACAATGATACAGGCTTCCATGTAACCAATAAGCTTGC
This sequence comes from Marinomonas sp., assembly GCF_965225885.1. Lineage (NCBI taxonomy): Bacteria > Pseudomonadati > Pseudomonadota > Gammaproteobacteria > Oceanospirillales > Oceanospirillaceae > Marinomonas > Marinomonas sp. Next base: position 4,400,924 of record NZ_OZ245329.1, on the reverse strand, counting down.
TACGGATGTTGTTTGGCGTGTCGCTAATGCGCATAATTCCAAGGTCAACATTGCCAGAAACTAGCTCATCAATTTGGGTATCGCCCCATGAACTGATTGATAGTCTTAACTTCGGTGCTTGGTACTGCAGTGAGGCTAATAATGGCTCGATAAAGTTCTCTAAATCGCCTTCATCCGCTTTTAATTTAAAACGACGGTCGAGCGTTTTTAGGTCTAATGAGTTTGGGCTCATTAATTCGGAGAGCGAATGTAAAATTGGCTGAATTAGGTCATGCAATTCAGAAGCACGTGCCGTTGGACTGAGTCCATAAGCTTGACGCGTAAACAGTGAATCTTTGAATAAGTCTCTTAAGCGCTGTAAACTTTTGCTCAGTGCGGGTTGTGTCACTCCAAGCCTTTCTGCGGCGCGTGAAACGCTGCCTTCTTCCATGATAGTAACGAAGGCGACGAGTAGCTTAATATCCAGTTTTAAGATGTCGTCTAAATGCATGGTTTTCTCAGTATAGTTTAGATTTTAAAGCAGGGCCTTATCTTAGCGATAAGGCCCTGTCGTCTAACGTCAAAGGAAGTGGTTATTCAAAGTCGTCGTGATGACGATATTTTACTCGGAATAACATAGCGTAAAAGACAGGTACAGCGACCAATGTCAGCAAGGTGGCAAAGCCTAGACCGAAGGAAATAACCACGGCCATGCCTTCAAAGAACGCATCATAAAGCAATGGCACCATGCCAAGAATGGTCGTAATTGCCGCCATACAAACAGGACGGACACGGCTTACAGCGGAGTTGAATATTGCTTCATACTTCTCTGTACCTTGTTCAAGTTCATAGTTAATTTGGTCAGCTAATACGATACCGTTTTTCACTGTCATACCTGACAAACTCAAGAAGCCAAGCAAAGCCATAAAGCTGAATGCCGAGTTCATCACCAGCAAGCCGGTAGAAACGCCGATCAATGCGAGCGGTACACAGAACCAAATGGTCAGTGGCACACGAACTGAGTTAAACAGCAATATGGTGATGATAAACATAAACAGGTAGCCCATCGGCAAGGCCTTGAATATGTTGGCTTGAGCGTCAGTACTGCTTTCGTATTCACCCCCCCAATCAAGTGCATAACCTGGCGGCAACGGGATTGCTTCGATTGCACCACGAGTTCGGGTGAAGATCGCCATCGCGGTTTCATCGCCTAGGATCTTAGGATCCGCCATTACGGTAATCGTACGCTTACGATCACGGCGTTCAATGATCGAATCTTCCCAGACCGTTTCAAATCCAGAAACCAGTGTTGAAAGGGTCACATAAGATCCTGTCGCTGGGCTGAAGATTTGCAAATCGCGAATCTGATCGATAGAAACTCGCTCATTTTCAGGCGCTGTTCTTACAATCGGCAGTAAGTCTGTACCTTCACGATATAAGCCAATTTGCGAACCTGTAAAGTTGGTTAGTAACACATCGTCCAATTCTTTTTTACTGATACCTAGACGTCTAGCCTGAGCGTCATTAAAAATGGGGCGAAGCACTTTAACAGGCTGACGCCAGTTGTCTTTAATATTTTCAAGACCACCATCAGCACGGTAAATGTCTTGGATCTGCGCACTGATTTGACGTAAGTGCTTAGGATCTGGACCACTAATGCGAGCCTCAAGTTTAGCGCCGCTGGCTGGCCCTAATTGTAGGCGTTGCAATTTCACTTCAAGCTCTGGATATTCTTCCTGCATTTTGTAATACAAGTCTTTAAGCAAGCCTGGAATCACGTCTGTGCTTTTAGTACGAATAATGAACTGAGCGTAACTTGAATTAGTCTGTTCCGCATTGTAAGTCAGCATGAAGCGCAATGCACCTTGCCCTGTCGTCGACGTTACGTAGTTAATACGGTCGTCCTTCAGGAGATCTTTCTCGATCTTTTCTACGGTTTGGTAAGTACTGTCTATATGAGTTCCTTCCGGCATCTGAATGTCCATATAGAACATTGGCGTAGTGGAAGGCGGGAAGAAAGATTGCTTAACAAATTGGAAAGCCCATCCTGCAGTAAATAAGCTACCAACCAATAGGACAACTGTTGCCCAACGGTAATGCATGGCTTTATCTAACAGCCATTTATAACCGGTGAAGATAAAACCTTTATAAGGATCGGCGAGTTCTTCTGTTGAACCATCTTCACTGTTGGCTTTTGCGATGGTTTCTTTGAAAAATAAATCACAGAAGAATGGTGTCAGTGTAATTGCTGTGATCCAGCTTAGTAGTAGAGAGATCAATAGCACATAGAATAATGACCCAACGAATTCACCAACCGCATCTGGAGACAAACCAATAGGAGCAAACGCTGTAACCGCAATAACGGTTGCACCTAAAAGTGGCCATTTCGTTTGTTTTACAACCGCGCTGGCTGCTTGTAACTTGGTCATGCCTCTTTGCATGCCAATGAGCACACCTTCGGTTACCACGATGGCGTTATCCACGAGCATCCCGAGCGCTATGATTAACCCACCTAAGGAAATACGCTGTAGGTTGATGTGGAAGTAATCCATCACAATGAAGGTGCCAAGAATGGTAAGCAGTAGAATGATACCAATCAAAATACCAGAACGAATGCCCATGAAAACCAATAGCACTAGAATAACAATACCGACCGCTTCAACTAAATTGAGCAAGAAGTTCGATACTGAGCGTTCTACTTCTTTTGACTGGAAGTAGATCGGGTCCATGTTTAAGCCAACAGGCTGTTGGTATTGCAGTTCTTCAATGCGATTTTCTAATGCTTCACCAATTTTCACCACGTTGACACCAGATGAAAAAGAGATACCAAGCAACAGAGATTTAGAACCATTGAAATCGACAATGTGAGTTTGTGGCTCAACGTATTCACGTTTTATCGTTGCAATGTCGCGTAGGCGAATTAACTTTCCATCCTTTGGTGTACCAACGATCAGGTTTTCAAGTTCAGAGATATCTTTAAATTCGCCAGTAGGACTGATGCGAATGTATTCTGTACCGACTTGAACGCGCCCAGCGTTAGATACGCTGTTTTGATTCGACAATAGGGTTTCTAGTTGGCTTGGAGCGATAGCCATGTTGGCTAATTTTGAACGAGAAATCTCAATAGTGACTTGCTCGTTTTGTTCGCCAGCAACGGTCACTTTAGCGACACCGTCAACCAGTACTAACTCACGCTTGATGTAATCAACGTAGTTTTTTAGGTCTTTATATGGATAGCCTTCACCATTAATCGCCAGCATCACGCCGTATACATCACCAAAGTCATCTAGTACGACTGGAGCGGCCACGCCACTTGGGAAGCGGCCTTGAATGTCACGGATTTTTTTACGTACTTCATCCCAAATTTGTTTAAGTTCTTTAGCACGATAAGTATCTTTGATCGTTAACTGAACTTTGGAATAGCCCGCTTTAGAAGTTGATTTAATTTTATCAACATAAGGCAAGTTCTGAAGTTCCCTTTCAATAGGGTAGGTAACTTCTTCCTCTACTTGTTCTGGAGATGCGCCTGGATATTGCGTAATGATCAGGGTGTCTTTGATCGTAAACTCAGGGTCTTCTAATTGCCCAAGATTCGTAAAAGCTATGATACCGCCGATCAATAAGATCAGCGTGACCATCCAGCTGGTTACTTTGCGTTGAATAAAATAAGCAGCAATATCCATTATAGGCCTCGCTCACGTGTCCAAGGGCGAACATGCATATCTTCGGTTAGGCTGCTTACACCAGCAGCAACAACTTGATCACCAGCATTAAGGCCAGATGTGATTTCAATGTTATTGCCTTGCAACGAGCCTAGTGTGACAACACGAGCACTGACTTTTTGTGTGTCTTTATTGTAAACCCACACAGTGCTGTTTGATTTTCCTGTATCGGTATCTTCATGACGCATAACGGCTTCTACTGGAATAATCACGTGTTTTGTCATTCCTAGAAGACGACTTAGGTCGATATCGACGTTCGCTGTCATACCCGGTAATAACGTGTGTTTAGATTCACCATTGCGAATCAGGCGTAATGACACATCGTAAGCCATGGAAGTTTGATCTGGTGTAGTGTTGTGTTCTTTGTAAACGCCAGACAAAATTTCTTCTGGAGCAACATCAACGACAACGTTTGGTTTGTAATCGGATTTAGTGGATTTAATACTAACCACTAGGCTTTCTGGCACCTGAAACTCGACATCCAGATCGTCAATGTTTTGCATGTGCATAATAGGTGCAGCCGCGCTGATGTATTGGAAGTTTTCTGTCGCGACGGAAGAAATAACCCCTTTAAATGGTGCGTAAACCTTGGTGTATTGAAGCTGATTTTTAGCGGTCTGTAAGGCGTTATTGGTTTGATCCAAAGTCGCTTTCGTAGAATCGTATTGAGATTGAGTGGTCGCATCTTGACGTAATAAGTTTTGGATGCGTTTGAACTGAGCTTCAGCAAGGCTTTGGTTTGCTTGGGCAAGTTCTACTTGAAGTTTGAAGTCTGTTGGGTCAAGTACGGCCAGTAATTCGCCTTTCTCAACTCGTTGTCCAGCGACAACATTGACCTTCATTAATTGTCCGCCAACGCGAAATGCAATGTCGGCTTCTTCGCTGGCTTTTAATTCTGCAGGAAAACGACGGATGTTGATAGAATCGGTTGGTTCAATTGTAATGAGTTTTACAGGTCGTACAATTTCTTTTTCAACTACGTTTTCATCTTCGCTCGGCGAACAACCACTAAGGAGCAAACTTGCCACTAGTGTAAAGCCAATAAGCGTACTAATACGTTTTGGGGGATTCATTGATTACTCCGTAAAAATATAGGAAATACTTAGATGAATGTATTTTATATCTGTTACGTCGCGATATGAACTTTTAAATATATATGAAAGATATTACTTAAAAAGAATATCTTGAGCATAGACTATAATTATTATTGTGTTTTCTCTAATTCATCTAAGAACGTTTCCAAAATAAGATTGGCTCGCGCGCCCTTTCGAGTAATCGCAGAAAACTGCGTGATGTAATGACATTCGTTAGGAAGAATGGCACGCATACGACCGTCACGAATCCAACGCTCTGCCACATGATCTGGTAAGAAACCGATATACCGACCGGTTAAGATAAGGAAGGCAATTCCTTCTCGGTCGGTCGCGGTTGCACTTGCGATAAGCGGTTGATGTTGGGCTTTTATTTCGGGTGTCTGTGCATAGGCGGGAAGTACGGCATCAAAGTCTTTGAGTTTGGCTTTGGATATTTTGTCGTCGATGGCGGTAAAGAGTGGGTGAGTGTCGCTGCAATAGAGTTTGGATTCTTCTTCATAAAGATGATGATAATCCAAACCGCTGAGTATTTTTAGATCTGGCACGATACCGACATGTAAACGTCCATCTAATACGCCTCGTTCGACATCCGTAGGCGGAATCATTCGAATGTTGATAGCAACTTGCGGGCCTTGGTCTTTTAGTCCCGCCAAAGCCTGTGTAATGCGGGTATAAGGCAGGGTAACGAGATTGTCGGTAATGCCAATATTTAATTCACCTTTCAAATGCTGGTGGAGTGCATTTATATTGGTGCGGAAGTCTTCGATAGATGACAGAAGCTGCAGGGTGAAGTCGTACACTTTACTGCCTTCATTGGTCAGCGAAAAACCAGAGCGACCACGCTGACATAAGCGAAAGCCTAAGCGTGTTTCTAGGTCAGATATGGCAATACTGATCGCGGCGCGACTGATATTTAATTCAACTTCGGCGGCAGAAAATCCACCACATTCCACCACGGTTCGATAAATTCGTAATATACGAAGATCGGCATCGCTTACCTGACTTTGGAATTGATTCATGATTGATCCTGCCCTAGAGAACTTAGTTAAGTAAAAGATTAACTAAGCGTTAATAGATTCGACTTTTTATAATCTATTCCTCTTGTCATAGTAGAGTCAATGTTTGTCATTGGCGTGACTTTTATTCTGTCGTATATAGTGCCAATAACCCTTTTAGAATGACTATATGGAGTACTCATGGAAATCATCGGACACTTGATCGGCGGTAAATATTCAGAGCAAGCCGAACGTACTCAAGATGTGTTTAATCCAGCGACAGGCAAGGTGGCAAAAAAAGTCGCTATTGCTTCTCGTGAAACCGTCGAAGAAGCCATTGCGGTTGCTCAGGCCGCTTATCCTGAATGGCGTAATACTCCGCCATTAAAGCGCGCGCGAATCATGTTTAATTACAAAGCCTTATTGGAAAAACACTCCGATAAAATTTGTGAACTTATCGGTGCTGAGCATGGCAAAATTTGTCATGACGCGGCGGGGGAATTACAGCGAGGCATTGAAAACGTTGAATACGCTTGTGGCGCTCCAGAATTATTGAAAGGTGAGTACAGTAAAAATGTCGGTCCGAATATCGACTCTTGGAGCGAGTTCCAACCGCTAGGAGTCGTTGCTGGTATTACGCCATTTAACTTCCCGGCGATGGTGCCACTGTGGATGTTCCCTATGGCGATTGTGTGCGGCAATACTTTTGTTTTGAAGCCTTCGGAACGTGATCCAAGTACGGCGTTGTTTATTGCGGAATTATTGCATGAAGCCGGTTTGCCAGCCGGTGTCTTTAATGTGGTAAACGGCGATAAAGTGGCGGTTGATACCTTGTTGGAAGACAAGCGTGTCAAAGCCGTCAGTTTCGTAGGCTCCACGCCGATTGCCGAATATATTTACAGCAAAGCCAGTGCGAATGGTAAACGTTGCCAAGCCTTAGGCGGAGCGAAAAACCACGCGATTGTTATGCCGGATGCAGACATGGATAACGTCGTTAGCCAATTGCTTGGCGCAGCGTTTGGTTCGTCTGGTGAGCGTTGTATGGCTTTGTCAGTGGCTGTTGCAGTTGGTAAAACGGCCGGTGATGCTTTGGTCAGAAAAATGGCCGAAGCCATGAAGCCGCTTAAAGTCGGTGAATGCTCAGATAAAAGCAATGATTTTGGTCCTGTCATAACGAAAGAGCATAAAGACAAAGTAGTTGGTTTTATTGATAGTGCGGAGTCGCAAGGTGCAACGATTGTGGTTGACGGTCGTCACCCACAAGTGTCAGGTTATGAAAATGGTTTCTTCGTTGGTGCGACGCTTATCGATGGCGTGACCAAAGATATGGAAAGCTATCAGCAAGAGATTTTTGGTCCTGTTTTGCAAGTGGTTCGAGTTGATACCATGGAAGAAGCCATGACGCTAATCAACGACCATGAATATGGTAACGGTACTTGTATTTTCACTCGTGATGGTGAAGCAGCGCGTTATTTCTCTGATCACATTGAAGTGGGTATGGTTGGCATTAATGTACCTTTACCTGTGCCTGTAGCGTATCACAGCTTTGGTGGTTGGAAGCGTTCACTGTTTGGTGATTTACATGCTTATGGTCCTGATGCGGTGCGTTTTTACACCAAGCGTAAAACCATTACCCAGCGTTGGCCTTCAGCCGGTGTTCGCGAAGGAAAGAGTTTTTCTTTTCCTTCATAGGGAGGAGGTCTGTTAAAAAAATTGTCATGTAATGGCTGTTTGTCGAAAGATAAGCGGCCATTTTTATGTATACGAAGAATCTAAGGATAAAAACTTTCTCATACACTTCCCTCGTATTGGTTAGCAATATAAAGTAGCAACAAAGGCTTGTTATGAATTGGTACTTTTTTAGCTGGGATCAATATGAACACCAAGACATCTTTTTTAAATGATATTAAGTGGCTACTTGTATTGCTGGTCGTTTTAATATCGGGCTGCGCTTTGACATCTGAAAAGCAAAACGACATTCAATCAAGTGCTGAACTGACGATTGAAGTGGAAGGAAACTCGGCTTATTTATCAGGCGTTTTGGGTGCAGATTTGGTGAAGCAACTAAGCGATATGGTGCGTAAAAATCCGAATGTCACGGATCTCGTTATAGTGGATGTGCCAGGTTCTGTCGACCAACAAGCGACAATGGAAGGTGCACGATTGATTCGTCGGCTTGGCTTGAATACACACATAGCGCCGACGGGGTACGTGCTTTCTGGCGGTGTTGATCTATTCTTAGGTGGTGTGACTCGAAGTATTGGAGCTGGTGCCGGTGTAGGAGTTCACGCTTGGTCAGATGGCACAAAAATTAAAGCAAAAAACTTAAAGCAGACTGACCCAGTCCACGCGGCTTATGTGAATTTCTATTTAGAAATGGGCGTACCGGAAGGTTTCTACTGGTTTTCCTTGGATGCTGCGCCAGCAGACAGAGTGTACTTTTTATCACCAGAAGAAGTGTACGATTTTCAGTTAGCGACAGAATAAAGCTGAATCACATTAACGTCTTAAGGGAGGCATTATGGAACAAATAGAACTGTTTGCCATAGAAAGCCCTTGCCGAGGCGTGTGTGAAAACAGCGCAAAGGGATTTTGTAAAGGTTGCTTGCGCAGTAGAGAAGAGCGCTTCCATTGGTTTTCTTTGTCCAATGAAGCGCGACATCATATATTGGATTTGTGCCAGCAACGTCGTATGCGCTTGTTAAAAGCTCGCCAAGAAAGATTGGCAGCAGATTCTACTAAAGCCTTGCCTTATGGTATGGAAGATGAGCTGATTACTGACTTGTTTGAATTAACAAATGATTAACGACCGATTGATGATCGCTAATCGAATCGATTAATTCTCGAAAATCGCGTCTAACGCTTCCGACAAACGTTCAACCCCAATCACTTTCATGCCTTCAATGGGCTTTTTCGGGCAGTTGGCTTTTGGTACCACCGCTCTGGTAAAGCCATGTTTCGCCGCTTCACTAATACGTTCTTGTCCTGATGGCACAGGACGAATTTCACCGGATAAACCGACTTCTCCCAGTACCACTAAATCATGCGGTAATACTCTATCGCGGAAGCTAGAAACCACCGCTGCGATAGCGGCGAGATCCGCGCTGGTTTCCAGTACTTTCACACCACCAACCACGTTTAGATACACATCTTGATCTGATGTCAGTAAACCGCCGTGTTTATGAAGAACCGCCAACAGCATGGCTAAACGGTTATGGTCAAAGCCCACCGTGACGCGTCTTGGGTTGCCTAAAGCAGAGTCATCCACCAGTGCTTGAAGCTCCACCAATAGCGGACGAGTTCCTTCCCAAACCACCATCACCAGGCTACCAGCCGCGGGGTGATTACTGCGATTTAAGAAGATAGAACTTGGGTTTTTGACTTCTTTTAAGCCATTTTCGAGCATAGCGAAAACGCCCAGCTCATTCACGGCGCCAAAGCGGTTTTTCATACCGCGAAGGGTACGAAAGCGTGAATCTTCAGAGCCTTCTAATAACACAGAACAATCCACCATGTGCTCAAGTACTTTTGGCCCAGCCAAAGAACCGTCTTTAGTGACATGACCGACGAGCAATACGGCGGTTTGGGTTTGTTTGGCGAAACGTGTCAAAACAGCGGCACTTTCTCGGACTTGCGACACGCTGCCGGGTGCAGACTCTACACCATCTAAATGCATGACTTGGATCGAGTCGATAACCATGACTTTGGGTTTGACTTGCTGAGCGATGGTTAAAATTGCTTCAACATTAGTTTCCGATAGCATTTTTAGATTTTGCGTTGGTAAACCAAGGCGTTGGGCTCGCATGGCGACCTGTTGAAGGGATTCTTCCCCCGTCACATATAAAGCCGTTTGTTGTTGCGCGAGCCAGCACATGGTTTGCAGTAATAAGGTACTTTTCCCCGCGCCTGGATGTCCACCAATCAGCACCACACCACCGGGAACCAATCCACCGCCTAATACTCGGTCGAATTCATTGGCACCGGAACTAAAGCGAGGTACATCGCCCAAATCCACATCGGATAAGTTTTGGATGCCAGTTACGGCGCCAGCGTAACCTTGATAACGTGGATCTTGGCTGGCGGAAACGCGAGCAGAGGTTTTACTAGAAGTAAGACGAATTTCGGATAGGGAATTCCAAGCGCCACAGGCTTGGCATTGTCCTTGCCATTTTGCGTAGTCGGCTCCGCATTCATTGCATACAAAGGCGGTTTTTGCTTTGGCCATGATAGGTCTCTTTAAAATGTCGCGATAACGTCCATGTTATCACAGGAAAAAGCGGCTTCGCTTATTTCGATTTTTTCCAATTTACTGAGTAAAGATCGGTACGACGGTCTTTTAGGTTGTTCACTGAACCTTCGCTGCGAGTCAATTTAAGCTTATCTAAATCCAGATCCGAGAACATGATCATTTCAGTATTTGGCGTGGTTTCTGCCATAACCGCATCATGTGGATAAGAGAAATCAGAAGGCGAAAATACAGAGCTTTGTGCATACTGAATGTCTAGGTTTTCTACCTGTGGAAGGTTGCCACAGCTACCACAAATAACCACATAACATTCGTTTTCAATGGCGCGTGCTTGAGCACAACGACGTACGCGCAGGTAACCGTTTTTGGTGTCTGTCCAGAATGGCACAAACAAAATATCCATATCTTGTTCCGCGAGTAGACGACCCAATTCAGGGAATTCCACATCGTAACAAATCAAGATGCCCACTCGGCCAGCATCGGTATTGAAAACACGTAATTCGTTACCACCTTCAATCACCCAATCGCGACGCTCATGAGGTGTGATGTGGATTTTCTTTTGCTCTTCCACTGTGCCATCACGACGACATAGGTAACTAACGTTATAAACAGTCTCGTCTTCGATTACTGGCATGGAGCCGGTGATGACGTTGATGTTATAGCTGACCGCAAACTGCGACATTTCATTGATAAAGCGTTCAGTGAAGCTGGCCAAGAAGCGGATAGCCTCGGTTTGGTTGCTTTGGTCAGGGCTTAGTCCGATCAATGGTGCATTGAAAAATTCAGGGAATAAAACAAAGTCACTTTTATAATCGGATACCGCATCGATAAAGTATTCGACTTGCTTTAGTAACTCGTCAACGCTTTCTACTTCACGCATTTGCCACTGAATCGCACCGATACGAACTTGGGTTTTACGTGAGCGAATCACGTTAGTATCGGGTTCGAAGAAGATATTTTTCCATTCCAACAAGGTTGCGTAGCCTTGAGATTTTTCATCTTCAGGCATGTAGCGTTTTAGCAAACGAGTCACTTGGAAATCGTTAGACAATTGGAAAGTCAGAATGGGGTCGTAAATTTTACGTTCACGTACCGCTTCTAAGTATTCCGCTGCATTCATTTCGTGAGCATGTTCGTGATAATTTGGAATGCGCCCACCAGCCAAAATGGCACGTAGATTATGTTGACGACACAGTTCTTTTCTTGCTTCGTATAAACGACGGCCAAGTCGGTAGCCGCGATATTCTGGCGAGATCAACACATCTAGGCCATACATAGCATCGCCACGAGCATCGTTTAAAATATTTTCTTTTTGATCAATAAGATCATCATAAGTATGTGGGTTACTAAAACGCTGATAGCTGACCTGAACAGACAAGGCTAAACCGACAATTTTGCCGTGATCTTCTAGGCAGATTTGTCCTTCAGGAAAATCTTTGATTAGCTTGTGAATGGTATGTTCCGGCCATGAGCCACCAATATCGTGATAGACCTTATCCATTAATACTTTTATTTCGTCGTAGTCGTCGTTGGTAAGGTTACGAATGGTTAAATGTAAATCGTCGTGCTGCATGCTGGCCTCTATAAATCGGTCTTATGTATTGCTCATGATAACGCGTATCGGTGTGAGTAAGTAAGCTATGAATATGTTATTAGGGCGTATAACGCGGACTCAATAAGGGATATAAAAAGAAACCCCCGCCGAAGCGAGGGTTTTGATATTAAAACGTCTAGGTTTTATGAAGTGCTATTAATTCTTGCTGAACTCTGGGTACGCTTCCATACCACATTCAGAAAGATCGACACCTTCGCATTCTTCTTCTTCGCTTACTCGAACACCCATGATGGCTTTGATGATTAACCAAACCACTAGGCTAGAAACGAATACCCAAACGAAGATAGTAAGAGCACCTGCGATTTGTCCGCCGAACGTCGTGCCATCGTTAGTTAGTGGCACCGCTAGCAAGCCCCAAAGACCCACAACACCGTGAACAGAGATCGCGCCCACTGGATCATCGATTTTAAGCTTGTCTAGAGTCAGGATAGACACAACAACAATCAAACCACCAACAAGACCGATAAGCGTTGCACCCAGAGCCGACGGTGTATCAGGGCCAGCTGTGATGGCAACCAAACCAGCCAATGCGCCGTTTAGAAGCATGGTTAGATCGGCTTTACCGAATAAGATTCTAGCAAGGATAAGAGCGCCGATTGCGCCACCAGCCGCTGCTGCATTGGTGTTCAAGAACACCATGGCAACAGAGTTAGCATTTGCGATATCGCCAAGTTTTAGTACAGAACCACCATTGAAACCGAACCAACCCATCCAAAGGATGAATGTACCTAGCGTCGCTAGTGGAAGGTTAGCACCAGGAATGGCACGAACTTCTCCGTTAGGACCGTATTTTCCTTTACGAGCGCCAAGTACCAAGACACCCGCTAGTGCTGCAGAAGCACCTGCCATGTGAACGATACCGGAACCTGCGAAGTCAGTGAAACCTAGGTCGCCAAGGCTAAACATACCGAATACAGAACCGCCGCCCCAAGTCCAGTTACCTTCCATTGGATAGATGAAACCTGTCATCACAACCGCAAAAATAAGGAAAGACCAAAGCTTCATTCGTTCAGCAACCGCACCAGATACGATAGACATTGCTGTTGCAACGAACACAACTTGGAAGAAGAAATCAGAAGCACCAGAGTAGATTGCGCCGCCTTCGAATCCACCTTCACGGCCAGCAAAGTCCGTTAGAGTAGAAGCAACATCTACGTCTTGAATACCTGTAAGGAACCACTCGCCACCATACATGATGGCGTAACCGCAAACTAGGTACATGATGCAAGAAATGGCAAACAAAGCCACGTTCTTGGTAAGAATTTCAGTGGTGTTTTTAGCGCGTACTAAACCCGCTTCCAACATGGCAAATCCAGCTGCCATCCACATAACCAGTGCGCCACACACCAAGAAATAAAAGGTGTCCATCGCATATTGTAAGTGAAAAATTTGATCTTGCATGTTTCGCCCCCCTAAAGGCTTGTATAATTCGAGCAGTGGTTAAACTGCTTCTACACCAGTCTCGCCGGTACGAATACGAACCGCTTGTTCAAGGTTAACGATAAAGATCTTACCGTCGCCGATTTTGCCAGTGTTTGCCGCGCCAGTAATGGCTTCAACCACTTGGTCGGTCATTTCGTCTGCAATGGCAAGTTCGATTTTTACCTTAGGTAAAAAATCCACTACATATTCAGCGCCGCGGTATAGTTCTGTGTGGCCTTTTTGACGTCCGAAACCTTTCACTTCTGTTACGGTGATACCTTGAACGCCGATTTCAGAAAGTGCTTCTCGAACATCATCGAGTTTAAATGGCTTGATGATGGCAGTTATAAGCTTCATACCCACTGTCTCCTTTAAAAGTCAGTTTTATTGTCGTATCGCAGGTACTTAAACTTTATTCAATATGCGTGCCATATATGGGCGCGCCCTTGTAACAAAGGCTTTGTAAGGATTTTGTCGACTTTTCGAAATTAAAAAGAGCATCAGATGGCTTTATTTAGTGCGGCATATTGGGGTGTCTTAGTTGATTGTTGCGTTAACTTGGTGCAAATGAGTAGTTAAAAGTCGGTGTATTGGTAGATGAGGTCTCTATCTTATTGCTTCTGCTTAGAAAACAGACCTTTAGCTTTAATGGTTGTGCGTGCCTTATTTAGAGGATTTGCTTTGCTAAAAACCAGCGAAGTTTTATTTTATGCACAAAAAAGAGGCGATTTAATGGGGCTGAGTGTTTATAAAAGGGCATTGATATAAAGATGTGCAATCGAGAACTTGTTTGCACCTTACTTAGGCTTCTATACTATTAAGTATTGTAAATGCAAAAAAAGAGAATGACATGATTGATCAATTTATAAAGCAGCTTGGAACCGGATTAGGACAAGCAGCAGAAACATTGGGTAAGTTGCCAAAAGAAGAGATTCAGGCACAACTTCACGAAGTGGCTCGTAATACATTAAACAAAATGGACTTGGTCACCCGTGAAGAGTTTGAAGTGCAAGCTGCAATGTTAGCCAAGTACCGTGAAAAATTGGCTGTATTGGAAGCGCGCTTAAATGAGCTAGAAAAGAACGACTAGTTTTTTAAGGTCGCACTGATTATTTCCAGCCTTGAAGCCAGTCTTCAGAAGAGGTCAGTGATTGCCAAGCTAATTGATATTGGTTTTTATTGATAACGGCTTCAAGAATACATTCGGTAACGATGTTCTCTTCATCCCGAATCAATTTTGTGACAATGAAATGCTTCTCTTTTTGTTGCGGTGATGTAGATGTCCATTTTGACAGCAGAAGTTTGTTGGGGTTTATTTGGTGCATTGGGATTTTGTAACCTTATAAACTGAATGAAATACAGATACGAAAAAAGTGACAAGCTGGATTGCTTCTCATGTAATAAAGTACCAGACAAATAATTTGATCAAGGAGTGATCATGAGTTTAGCCACTATTTATAGTCGTGCCCGTGTGGGCGTGTCCTCCCCGCTAGTAACAGTCGAGACTCATATATCAAACGGACTGCCTTCTCTAAATATTGTGGGGCTTCCTGAAGCGGCCGTTCGAGAAGCAAAAGATCGTGTGCGTAGCGCGATAATCAACAGCCATTTTGAATTTCCCACCCGACGTGTCACCATTAACCTAGCACCAGCAGATTTACCCAAAGAGGGCGGCCGATATGATTTGGCCATTGCTATCAGCGTATTAGTTGCGTCTGGGCAACTCGGAGATTTGAATCTTCGAGACACAGAGTTTATCGGTGAGTTGGCTCTGTCGGGTGATATTCGTGGCGTGCCCGGTTTATTGCCATCGGCCATTGCTTGTCATCAGGCGAATCGTCAACTGATTTTACCGGAAGATAATCAGCAAGAAGCCGCATCGGTGGAAGGCAATGCTGTTTTTGCCAAACACTTAACACAAGTCACTGCGCATCTTTTGAAACAAACCGCTTTATCTGCTTGTGTTTCAAAACCCACCGAGCCTTTACCTTTGGATCATAAAGACATGCGCGATGTAAAAGGCCAATATCAAGCTCGAAGAGCCTTAGAAGTCGCCGCAGCGGGTGGGCATAATCTATTATTTATTGGTCCAGCAGGAACAGGCAAAACCATGTTGGCGTCACGCTTACCAAGCATAATGCCTGCTATGACTGAAGCCGAAGCACTGGCTGTGGCGTCTGTTCAATCGGTAGCAGGGCGAAAAATGGGACTTGATTGGCATTGGTCCGAACGTCCGTTTCGGTCACCGCATCACTCTTGTTCTGCTGCGGCGTTGGTGGGAGGTGGTTCAATCCCTAAGCCAGGTGAAGCCTCGTTGGCACATTGTGGTGTACTCTTCCTTGATGAACTTCCAGAATTTGATCGCAAAGTATTAGAAGTACTGCGTGAGCCTTTAGAAAACGGTGAAGTGCATATTTCCCGTGCGCGTGGGCAGATGTCTTTTCCTGCTCGCTTCCAACTGGTCGCAGCGATGAACGCCAGCAATGAAGCTTATAATGGCGGGCAGGACTATTACCAATCCAGCGCCAGCCAAAAATACCTCAAAAAACTTTCAGCGCCGTTTTTGGATCGTATCGATCTACACGTAGAAGTTCCGCCTCTACCTTCTAATGTCTTGGTGAACGCTCAAGAAGAAGGAGAATGCAGCGATAGTGTTCGTGAGCGAGTAGAGCGCGCCGTTGCGATACAAAGATCACGTCAAGGGGTGCAAAATGCGTTACTAAGTGGCCGTCAGTTAGAAGTCATTTGTGCGTTAAGTGATGACGATAAGCGGTTCATGCAACAGGCGTTGGAAAAGTTAAAGCTCTCGGCTCGTGCCTACCATCGAGTCTTAAAAGTCGCGCTTACTTTGGCAGATTTAAGCGATTCTCCCGTTACCAGAGCACACTTAATGGAATCGTTGAGTTATCGGAAAATGGAGAAGACGTTATCTATGGCGGTGTCTTCTTAATTAATTAGCCATGTCAGGGAGTAGGTTATTTCTCGTATTCGTGATAAAAAGCTAACAATAAATATAGAGGAAAAAATGGATGTTTAGAATATTGTTTATGCTTTTTCTTATGTTATTTGGTTCCATTTCTTTGGCTGAGTCCCGTGGTTTCGATTTAGAATTAGGGCCGCATATTTCTTCTATTGATTATTCTGAAACAGGCGGTGTTTCTCAGCGGGGAAGGACGTCTGGTATTAATGCGCGATATTCTGCTTATTTTCCTTTTACCGTCCTTTTGGTTGATTTGTCTCATGCCAGTGGCGATGTGAATTATAAGGGAGCTGGTGAGATAAAAGGCATAAAAGATGAATTATATGAATTGCGCAGCATGATGGGGCGAGCCTTTTATGTGAATGATTCTTATCGTCTCACGCCGTATTTAGGTTTGGGTTATCGTCGTTCAACCGTTGATTCTAGCAATGATATATCTTCCACTTCTGTCGTTGGCTACAAAAGCCAGCAAACTTATTTATACAATCCAATTGGTGTCGAAATTCAGCAGCTAATGGGCGATAACGCTTGGGTAGTTGGCGGGCGTTTTGAATTCGATAATCTTTTATTGTCAAATAACGAAACACGCTTAGGAGAGCCTGGGGCGTACAAAACTGTAGACTTGTCTCAAAAAGACGGTCGCGGTTATCGATTCTATTTAAATTTTCGTCAATTTCTGAATACCAATGGCAGTGGGATAGTTATCGAACCTTTTTATAAATACTGGGAAGTATTTGGTTCTCCACTTAAAAATGATTCTACTGTTGCTGATGCAAATATAAAGCATGATTCTGAAGAGTGGGGCGTGGCTGTACTGCTCTCTTTTTAAGATGCTTTAAGCGTACGAAAGCTATTTTAACTCTTTTCATTTCGATACAATCCTCTTCCCGTTTTTGGGCTAATAATAATTAAATAGTCGTTGCGTGCCGCGTTTGTTGATTTATTGGCGACAAGGGCGAGTGGCTTATGTGGAGTTTTGTCTATGGTTATCCAGCTGTTTCCTGTTTGGGCCTTGTTGTTGTCAGCAATCGCCTTTTTTCAACCGGATTTGTTCGTCGGATTGAAAACTCAAATCGTTCCGTTATTAACCCTCATTATGTTGGCGATGGGATTGACCTTAAGTCCAGCGGACTTCAAACAAGTGTTGAAGAACGGCAAAGCCGTTGGCGTGGGCGTTTTGTTGCAATTTTTAGTCATGCCGATTGCGGCGTTTGGCGTTGCCTTTGCGTTTGGTTTTGATACGGAATTAACCGTTGGTATGTTGCTAGTCGGCAGTGTCGCTGGTGGTACGTCATCGAACGTGATGTGTTATTTAGCGAAGGGCGATACCGCGCTGTCTATTTCTATGACGGCTATTTCTACCTTGTTGGGTGTGATATTAACGCCATTCCTAGTGTCTTTGATGATTGGTCAAAGTGTCGATGTACCTGTCGCTGGTATGTTGATGAGCCTGTTTAAAATCGTATTATTGCCTGTCGCAGCGGGTGTTTTGATTAACACTTTCTTCTCAAAATTTGTCCGTAAGGCAGAACCAATTTTTCCTTATATTTCGATGTTTGCCATCGTACTAATTATTGCCATTGTGGTGGCATTGAGCGCCTCTAAGATCGTTCAAGTAGGACTGGTCGTTGCGGCCGCTGTGATTATTCATAATGCGATTGGTTTGACCCTAGGTTACTGGGTCACTTACTTGCTTGGCTTTGATGCGCGCGTTTGTCGTACCATTGCTTTTGAAGTCGGCTTGCAGAACTCTGGTCTAGCGGCGGCGCTGGCGGTGAAATTCTTTACACCAATGGCGGCGCTACCTGGAACGATTTTCAGTGTGTGGCACAACATTTCAGGTTCTTTGTTGGCGAGCTATTGGAGCCGTCGACCTGTCGCTGAAAGTAACAGCAAAGATCTCTAAATAAGATATTTCGTTATCGTCAAAAAAGGGATGCTATTTGCGCATCCCTTTTTTGTGCCTTTTGTTTTTGCTCTTCTGGTTTTTTCTCTCAGTGCGGCAAGACTCATTGTCGGGTACACTTACGGCTGATTTTTTATAGCCATACGAGCCAGAGTTTTTCCATGAGTGAGTCAATGCCGTCCATATCCCATCGTCTTCGTAATTTGAATGAGCGTCAGCTAGACGCCGTCAAACAGATCGATGGTCCTTTGCTAGTATTGGCGGGTGCTGGATCGGGAAAAACCAGCGTAATCACCACAAAAATAGCCTATCTGATTCAAACATGTGGCTTCAAAGCTAACAGTATTATCGCGGTGACTTTTACCAATAAAGCGGCGCGAGAAATGAAAGAGCGTGTTGTCGGCATGCTGTCTAAACAAGAAAGTCGCGGCTTGAGTATCTCGACTTTCCATAATTTAGGCTTACGGATTCTTCGTAAAGAATATCGACGCGCGGGTTTAAAAGAAGGCTTCACCTTATTTGACTCCCAAGACTCCCTTAGTCTGATCAAAGAAATCCTCGACAAAGAATTTAACGGTCAAACCGATTCCGCAGCTTATTGCCAAAATACGGTTTCTAACTGGAAAAACGATCTCACCACGCCGCAAGAAGCCATGACCAATGCGGACACTGAAGAGTTTCTGCTAGCCGCGCAAGTCTATGTGCAATATCAGCGTTATTTGCGTGCTTACAACGCGGTGGATTTTGACGACTTAATTTTATTACCGGTTAGCTTATTAATGGCTGATGCCGAGCTGCGTGATCGTTGGCAAAACAAAGTCCGCTACTTGCTGGTGGATGAGTGCCAAGACACCAATGCCAGCCAGTATGAATTAATTCGTTTGCTAGCAGGCTTTCGTCGTTGTTTTACCTTGGTGGGTGATGATGACCAATCTATTTATGCGTGGCGTGGTGCGCGTCCAGAAAACCTAGAGCGCTTATCGGTCGATTATCCTAGCTTAAAATTGGTCAAATTGGAGCAAAACTATCGCTCGACCAAGATCATTCTGAAAGCTGCGAATACGCTAATCGCCAACAATCCGCACATCTACGATAAAGCCTTGTGGAGTGATCACGAAGAAGGTGATCCGATTCGTGTCATGGTCACGCGAAACGAAGATGCAGAATCTGAACGCGTGGCAGCCGAAATTCAATCACGTCATTTGCGCCATGAAATTCCTTATCGAGACTTTGCCATCTTGTATCGTGGTAACCACCAAGCGCGCCTCTTAGAAATTAAGCTGCAAGCCTACCGTATTCCTTACAAGATAAACGGTGGCACCTCGTTCTTTTCGCGGGCAGAAATCAAAGATTTAATGAGCTATTTACGTCTCTTGGTGAACCCATCGGACGACAATGCGTTCTTGCGTATCGTGAACTTACCACGCCGAGAAATTGGCCCTGCAACGTTAGAAAAGGTCGGTAACCTTGCTACCGAACGTGGCGTGAGTTTGTTTGAAGCATCGGGTTACAAAGAGCTAGAAGACACCATTACAGGTCGCTCGTTAAAAAGTTTGCAAGATTTTGAACGTTGGATGTCCACCTTGCGCCAGCGTTTAGAAGGCGGTGCATCGCCTGTGCCCGTGATCGAGCAAATGATTCACGACATGGATTATTACGGCTGGATTCAAGAGCAAACTTCTTCCAATAAAGCAGGTGATCGACGTATTGAGAACGTGCGCTTCTTGCTGGACTCGATTCAACGCATGATGGAATCCGCATGGGAAGAAGACGAAACAGCAGGCTTGGATCAAGCAATTAGCAAGTTACTATTAATTGACATGTTAGAGCGCCAAGAAGAAGAGGAAGATGAAGACAAAGTACAGCTTCTGACACTTCACGCTTCCAAAGGTTTGGAATATCCCCATGTGTTTTTGATCGGTTGTGAAGAGGAACTTCTACCACACAGAAACAGTATAGAGAACGACGACATCGAAGAAGAACGACGTTTGGCCTATGTGGGAATCACCCGAGCGAAAAAGACCTTGTGCATCACTTTAGCGGCGAAACGTCGCCAATACGGCGAAGAAATTGACTGCTTGCCGAGTCGATTTTTGGATGAACTACCGGAAGAAGATCTTGTTTGGGAAGGGCGCGGTGACGAAGGTGAAAGCGCGAAAAAAGAACGCGGTCAAGCGTCATTATCGGCGTTAAAAGCCATGCTTAATGGCTAACTTAAGGTTTCAGTTAAGGCTTCGAACTCTTGTCGATCATGAATTGAATTCCACCACGTAGCTCATCTTCACTGCAATCAAAGCATAAACCTTTTGGTGGCATGGCCTTAAAACCTTTGGTTGCATGTTTTAACAAGATATCCATGCCTTTTTCAATACGCGGCTGCCAGTCGGCGTTTTTGCCAAATTTCGGTGCGCCTGCGACGCCATTCATGTGACAAGCAATGCAATAGCTGTTGTAAAGTGCTTCGCCTGAACGTGCTGCACTTGCCAAAGAAGAAAGCCCTAGAGCGAGACAAACGACACTAAGAAAAACGATGCCTTGTGTAAAAGTCGTGATAGAAAAAGTCACAATGAATCCTTAGCGATTTAGAGTCAAAAACGATACAGTTATTAGAACACAAAGGCGTGATTTCCATCGTGTAATTTTTTCTTTCGCTTTGTGTTTTGCTTCTACTTTATTTTTATAACATGTTAATAAGACAAGGAAAAAAACATGACCACCGAACTAGTTCTCGTCGCCAACATTACCGCCCATTCAGGCAAAGGCGCAGAGTTAAAAACCGCTCTAGAAGCTTTACTTGTGCCTACTCGCGCAGAAGTCGGCTGCTTGCAATATGACCTTCATCAAGACAACAAGAACGCTGAGGCGTTTGTCTACTTCGAACGTTGGAGTAATTACGACGTTTGGCAAGATCATATGAAAACAGACCACATTAACGCCTTTCTTGAAGTGACTAAAGATGTCATTGCCGAGTTTAACGTGACGGAACTGCATAAAATCGGGTAGGTGTTTTGTGCTTGATTCACTGTTCACGCTATAAACGGCGATCAAGAAAACCTGACTGATGCTAAAGCAATAAAAAACCGCCTATATCTGTTCTTTATTGCTTTAAGCACTGGAATCTTGAAGGATTTCCTTTAGAATACGCACTCCAATTTGTTCTGGCTCATTTTGCATCATGCAAAAGTATCACCGCCACGCAACAAGCAATGCGCCCGTAGCTCAGCTGGATAGAGCGTCGCCCTCCGGAGGCGAAGGTCGGAGGTTCAAATCCTCTCGGGCGTACCATTTCTCTTCGAAATCATTTCTTTTGTTTCTAACGTCTTCGTTTTTCTTCTTAGTTGTGTTTTGTCGCTATTTCACCTTGTATGCTGTTATAAATAAGCGCTGCAAAGAAGAGTGTTAAAACGTGATCAAACAAGCAAAACACATTAACGGTTATTACATTGCTATCTTACTGGCGATTGTTTTTTCTTGGTGGGGCTTTTTAGATACCAAGGCATCCGACTATGTTTCCTCTTCCTTGGTGCAGGCGTTAAGCGCATTTGGCTTGGCGAAATTGTTTAACGCCACCGTTTCTGTACTGCAAAGCATCCAAATCAGTGTGTTTGTCAGCTCCGTTACCATTGGCGAGTTATTAGATCCTTTCAACGACATGGTAGAAGATTTTTCTGGTGTAATGAAGGTGGCGGTGTCGTCGCTTATTTTTCAAAGCATTTTGCTGAAAATCATTGCCACTGTGTATTTCAAAGCTTTTGTTACCTTGTCGGGTTTGCTGTTTGGTTATTTGTATTGGGCAAAAAGTCGTTTAACTGAAGTGGCTTATAAAGTCTTTGTGACGGCGGTTGGTGCGAAGTTTTTATTGGTGCTGGTGGTTTTGTTATCGGCCTTGGTTGATGCCTCGTTTTTGAATGAAGAAAAGACACAAACCATGGATAAAATCCAAGTGCATTCTGAGGACATGAACGAGGTCACGACAGGACTAGGTGTTGCGGCGGATCTCAAACAATCCCTTGATAAAGACAAACAGACGCTTCAAATCAAACTAGACGAACAGCAACAAACCCTGTCGAAACATGATGAGCGATTGGTGGATCTAACCGCTCAGAATGAATCTCTCAATCGTCAAATAGCCGCGCGCAAAGAGATGTTGTCTACCTTAGATATTCTGTTTAATAACGATGAAATATTAGCGGACTTGCGTACACAGCAAAGCGCCCTGAGTGATGATCGTCAGCGTACAGAACAAAACATCAAGACCTCGCAAAATAAGATAAATGCCTTGCAGCGATCCATTGCTGATCTAGGCAATCTCACCTTAGAAGACCAAGGCTTTTTCTCATCCATTAAACAAAGCACCTTTGGGCTGAGTCATTTTAAAGACAAGATCAGTGAGTATGTGGAAACCCTCAATGGCTTGGTAAACGACTTCCTTACATTGCTGGCGCTGTTTGCCTTTAATACTGTGTTGATCCCAGTGTTGTTTCTCTATCTAGGCGCAAAAGGCTTCAAATTGATTTGGCAAATGAAACCGTCTGATCTGATAGAGCGAGCTAAAAAAAGCCTAAAAGAGAGCCTATAAAGCGCTGCTATTTTTGCTTTCTTATTTATGCTTTAACCAGCCTTTCGCCGCGTCAATAATGGCGACAATAGCAGGGTTGGAGAGACGTTGTTCGGTGGCAATGGCGAAGAATTGCTCGCGTATTTCTTCGCTGCTGCCGATGACTTTCACTTGAAACTGCTGCGCTACCTCATTCGCAATGGCCGATGGCACGATAAACACGCCTGCGCCTGCCTGACCGAAGGTTTTCATTAAGGCTCGGTCGTCAAACTCGCCCATGATTTTTGGATGGATATGGTGTTTTTCTAGCCATTGTAAGAGTTGAATTTGTATTAAAGATTGGTCACTCGGAATCAAAAAAGGCGCGCCTATTAAACTCTTTGGAAAATCCGCTTTACCTTGTTCGATTAGGTTTGGTGCCGCCATAAAAGACGTACCACATTCCCCTAAAAAGTGATTAAAACCACGCACACCCAAGTGTGGAGGAATCGGACCATCAGCGATAATAAGGTCTAATTTATGCAAGGCTAACTCGCCCAATAAATCCTCTAAGCTGTTTTCTTTGCAGACAAGTCGTATCGGATCTTCTAACGCCATGGCTGGCGCTAATAATCGATAAGCAATGGATTTTGGGATCGAATCCGCAATGCCGACGCGCAGTAATTGCGTTCTATCGGTCGATGCGATGCGTACTGATTGTTCCAGCTCACTGCCTAAGGAAAATATCTCATCGGCGTAACTCAGCACCATATGGCCTGTATCGGTCAACGCGAGGTTACGACCGACCTTGTTGAATAGGTCTTTGCCCAGTTGTTCTTCTAGCAAACTAATCTGTCCGCTGATGGTTTGCGGGGTAATGTGCAAATGTTCGCTGGCTTTTGTAATGCTGCCTTGCTTTGCCACCATCCAAAAATAATGCAAATGTTTGAAATTGATCATATTTCACCATACTTCGAGAAAAACTAACTGTTTACATAAATAATTCGATTATATCTTATGAGTTTTGTTAGTAACTTGAAGTTTCCAACATAACTTACTCATTCATGAGTGAAGGAGAACAAGATGAGAATCAAAGTCCAAGCACGTCGTCTAGCTCTTACCAAAAGCCTTAAAGCTTATGTGAAACGTCGTCTTAATTTTGCCTTGAATTCCCGTTATGACAATATTCAACGAGTGACCGTGACGCTTACCGACGTCAACGGTCCGAAAGGTGGTGAAGACAAACACTGCCAAGTTTTGGTCAAACTCACTGGCCAAAAAGAAGTGGTCATTAGTGAACAACAAGCTGATATGTATGCCGCCATAGACAGCGCGGCTAGTCGCACAAGTCGCACCGTGACACGACGTCTCGAGCGACTACAACACAAAGCTACGCGACTTAAAGCCGCCTTTCATAAGATGAGACCGCAAAAGAAAATGCCGCGCGACATCTATGAAGAATACGAAAACGAATACGGCTATTACCAACATGCTTGAGTAACCACCTAGATTCCCTGAACCGATAAATGTAACAACCGCTTTAGGCGAACCAACTAACTTGGTTCGCCTTTTTTTGTTTTACAGTACAAGCCGTCTGTAAGGTTGACATGGCAAGGCTGCCGAGGCTTAATCCCCAGCATTTAGCGTCGTGAAACTTGTCTGTTTTTTTACGGTTTAATCCAGCGACGACTCATGCAAATTATGCAAACGTGACACCATTCAGGAATGAAAATGAGCAATATCAATCAAAACGAAGTCAACAGCGCCGTTTGGGCCGCGTGTGATACTTTCCGCGGCACTATTGATTCTTCCATCTACAAAGACTTTGTACTGACCATGTTGTTCTTGAAATACATTTCCGATGTACGCCAAGACAAACTCGACGACCTCACCAAGCAATTCGCCGATGCACCCGAGATGGTGCAAGCCATGATGACCAGCCAATCGTTTCAGATTCCCGACGGGGCGACCTTTTGGGATCTGTACGAGCAGCGTCATCAAGCGGGCAATGGCACACGCATCGACAAAGCACTTCACGCCATCGAAGAGGCTAACGGCGCCAAGCTGAAAAACGTCTTCCAAGACATCAGTTTTAATACCGACAAACTCGGTGAAGAAAAACAAAAGAACGAGCTGCTACGCCATTTACTAGAAGACTTCGGCAAAGAGACGCTCAACCTGCGCCCCAGCCGCGTTGGCTCTTTGGATGTGATCGGCAACGCCTACGAATATATGATCAAGCATTTTGCCGCCAGCAGCGGTAAATCCGCAGGGGAATTTTACACGCCGCCGGAAGTCTCGGATTTACTCTCCATCGTGTTAGAACCTCAAGAAGGTGACAGCATTTGTGATCCAGCCTGTGGCTCGGCTTCCTTGTTGATGAAGTGTGGCAAGCAAATCCAAAAGAACTTCAACGGCTCGAAGAATTACGCCTTGTTCGGTCAAGAATCCATCGGCTCTACCTGGTCCTTGGCGAAAATGAACATGTTCCTGCATGGGGAAGACAACCACCGCATCGAGTGGGGCGACACCATACGTAATCCGCGTTTGATTGACACACTTGACCAGAGCAATCACACCTTGATGCGCTTTAATGTGGTAACCGCCAATCCACCATTCAGTCTGGAAAAATGGGGCCACGGTCTAGCTGAAAACGACGTATTCAACCGCTTCCATCGCGGTGTGCCGCCGAAAACCAAAGGCGATTACGCCTTTATTTCCCACATGATCGAAACCCTAAACGAAGAAAACGGCCGCATGGGCGTGGTGGTGCCCCACGGCGTGTTATTTCGTGCGTCCAGCGAAGGCAAAATTCGTCAGAAATTGATCGAAGAAAACTTACTCGATACCGTGATCGGCTTGCCTGAAAAACTTTTCTTTGGCACCGGCATTCCGGCGGCCATCTTGATTTTCAAGAAGCATAAAACCGACGATAAAGTGCTGTTTATCGATGGTTCCCGAGAATTCAAACAAGGTAAAAACCAAAACTTTCTCACTGACGAGAATATCCAGAAAATCGTCCAAGTCTATAAAGACAGAGAAACCACCGACAAATATTCCTACCTTGCGACCTTAGGTGAGATCGCCGAGAACGACTACAACCTCAACATCCCGCGTTATGTAGACACTTTTGTGGAAGAAGACGAAATCGACCTGATGGTCGTGCGCCAAGAACGACTCGCGCTGCAAACCGAACTGAGCGACCTAGAAGCGCAAATGGCCGGATTCTTAGAGGAGTTGGGTTACGATGGGCAGGATGCCCAAGTGCCGCGAGCGCAGGGATGCGCAAGAGCGGCGGATGCCGGAGGAGTGAAATGATGATTCCTAAGGGCTGGGAACGTTATGCTTTAGGTAAAATAACTGAAACGATTACCAGTGGTTCTCGTGATTGGGCTCAATATTATTCTGATGTGGGTAGTAAGTTTATTCGAATGACGAACTTACCTCGTGATGGAATATATTTGAAGCTTGATGACTTGAAATATGTAGATGTGAAAAGTGATTCATCCGATGGTCAAAGAACTTCGTTAAATTCTGGGACCCTGTAACAGATTCTGTGTAACTACCATTTAGTTAAGGTGCTTTTCGAGTCGCTCCTCGAACTCAATAATAAATCGACTCATCGCTTGGCGCCAGTTTTGAATGGGCATTGTCCATTTTTTACTGGCCTCTCTAATGGCAAGATAAACCATTTTCCTCGCAGAATCGTCGCTTGGGAAGACTTTACGTTTTTTAATGGCTCTACGGATGACACTGTTCAGTGATTCAATAGCGTTCGTTGTGTAGATCGCTTTGCGGATATCGTCAGGGTAACTAAACAGTGTATTAAGATTATGCCAGTGATTGCGCCACGATTTGGTGATTTGCGGGTATTGATCGTCCCAGACGCCTGCGAAACGATCTAACTCCAACAAGGCTTCTTCTTCCGTTGCAGAGCGGTAAACTTGCTTTAAGTCCGCCGTCACCGCTTTGTAGTCTTTCCATGATACATACTTCAATGAGTTGCGTACCATATGCACGATACACAGTTGAATGCTGGTTTGTGGGAAAACGGCATTGATGGCTTCTGGGAAGCCTTTTAGACCATCAACACAAGCGATGAGAATATCTTCTACACCACGCTGCTGAAGCTCAGTGAGGACGTTTAGCCAGAACTTAGCCCCTTCGTTCTCAGCAATCCACATGCCCATGAGTTCTTTATGACCGTCGGTGTTGATACCGAGTGCCAAGAAAATCGATTTATTGATAACACGCTTATCTTGGCGGATTTTCAACACAATACAATCAAGATACACAATGGGATAGATGGCATCCAAGGGGCGTGCTTGCCATTCAGTTACTTGCTCGATCACCGCGTTGGTAACACGTGATACCAGTGTCGGAGATATCTCAGCACCGTACCATTCATCGAAGGCATTGACGATGTCTCGGGTGCTCATACCTTGCGCGTAGAGCCATAGGATTTTATCGTCCATGGAAGTAAAGCGGGATTGGTGCTTTTTGACCAGCTTTGGTTCAAAAGAACCTTCGCGGTCACGAGGCGTATCCAGTTCAAACTCACCATCTTCCGTCTTAATACGCTTACTGTTCTTACCATTACGACTGTTGGTTGACGAGGATTTTTGATGTCTCTCGTAACCCAGATGCTCATCCATCTCTGCATTCAAGGTCGCCTCAACGGTAATCTTCTTCAGCATTTGGCTAAATTCGTTAAGATCCTCAGGCGTTTTAATGCCTTTGGCGGCTTCTTTTGCGAAGGCTTCCAGTTCTTTTTGGTTCATTTGCATCTACCTATCCTTAATTCTCTATAGAATATGTTGTGATAGGTAGTTACACAAAATTAGTTACAGTCTCAATTCTGGTGATATTCTGATCTCTATTACAGCTGAGTTAGGTAAAATTGGCTGGGTGCCAGATAACTTAGGCGAAGCTTTTATAAATCAACACACAGCTTTAGTTCGTTTGAAGGGTAAGTTTACAGATTCTAAATTCGTTGCCTATCTTTTATCTTCAAAAGAAATGAATCATAAAATCAACCGCTTAAATGATTCTGGGGCGAAAGCTGGTTTAAATTTATCTACAATTCGAGCTATACCTTTATTACTTCCACCACTCCCAGAACAACGCAAGATCGCTGAAATTCTTTCAACGTGGGATAAGTCGATTGTCACCACGGAGAAACTCATCGCCGCCAGTCAGCAGCAGAAAAAAGCCTTAATGCAGCAACTACTCACAGGCAAAAAACGCTTTGCTGGGTTTAGTGAAAAGTGGGAAGAGGTGAAGCTGAAACAGCTTGGTGAGGTTGTGTCTGGTGGGACGCCAAGTACAACTAATTCAGACTATTGGGACGGTGATGTGTTTTGGGTAACTCCAACAGATATTACGAAATTAAAATCTCATTATATCTGTAGCAGCATTAGAAAAATTTCTAAATCTGGTTTGTTAAGTTGTTCAGCGAAACTTGTTCCAAAAGGGAGTTTGCTGGTTTGTACACGTGCAACGATTGGAACACTTGCCATAACTAAAACGGAAATGTGTACTAATCAGGGGTTTAAAAATCTCGTACCCAATAAGAGTACAGATGTAGAGTTTTTATATTATTTGTTGGCCCATGAAAGGCATCAGCTTATTTCAAAAGCTAGTGGATCTACATTTTTAGAATTATCTAAAAAAGATTTTGATAACATTCGTTTAAAAGTTCCTTCTTTCAAAGAACAACAAAAAATCGCGGCGGTTCTCACGGCAGCCGATCAAGAAATCGACGCTTTACAATCCAAACTGGCGCATTTGCAGCAAGAGAAAAAAGCCTTGATGCAGCAGTTGCTCACCGGCAAACGTCGTGTTGTGTTGGAAGCCGAAACGTCTCATTAATATTATCTTCGGAGGACAAATATGTGGGTGTTTAACTGTACCAAAGCCGTGGTGGAATTGTTCACCACCAGGGTGAAAGGCGAAAAACGCACCTGTGTGGAAACGCCGCCACACAAAACCATTACCGAAGCCATCGAGCAGGCAAAAGACGGCGTGGTGTTTCCTAACCGTTTAGGGCTAACCGACGCGTACGATACGGATTGGCATTGGTTGGTGCATTGCGTCTCGGTGAAACGGCAAAAATACTTGCTAGTGATGGACTACAACACACGTTATTGCATGACCATGTTGGCACCGAAAAAAGGTGACGTAAGCAGCTTTTTAAACGATTTTGAAGGGCATTTGTATCTGAATATTATGGGCGTCACGGCACCGCATAATATGGATGTAAAAGAAGTCGCCGAATCGTTAGAAGCCTGCCATGCATTAGGTAACAACTCGGTATTTTATCAACGCAACGACCGCAGCGCGCAAGCGCATATCAACGATGTGTCTTGGCATCTTCAGCGTCATTGTTACGAAGACTTCATGCTCGAAGAGGAAGAAGACTTACTCGACTTCAACCTGTTTACGGGTGAAATACCCCGTAAAGTGAAAGGCCAAAAAGATTACTTTTATCCCGTTCAGGCCTTTTTACTGCAATGGCTCAACGCGTATTCCCGTGATCCAGAAAAAATCATTACACCGAATTTATTGGAAGCGAAAAACTATTTTCAAATCTTCTCACTAGATAACCTGTTAGAAGATGACGCGGATAACAACGCAGCCGACGCAGCACTCGCCGAATTGCTCAAATCTTTACCGGATGGTGTGGCTCATCTGGGGGAAGGCGAACGAAATCAGAAAAAAGACGTTAAGCAAAAAGCGGTTAAACATAAGGACAATGTCATCGACTTCTCTGCGTATCAGAAGAAGCGCTAAAGTTCTTGTTTTGTTTGCTATATAGTAAACTTTTCGTGTTGACGTTGTATTGTTCGCTATATAGCAAACTTTTAGTGCTTTAGAACGTTAGCGACTTAGCCTGAAAGACTGCCTAAAGAACGACACTCTATAATGAGTGACATAAAAGCCGCTCTTTGCGGAGGAAGGATAATGAAATTAAAGACGCTAACGCTTTCGAACTTTCGTGGTTTTACCTCGTTTGAATGTCATTTTAATGAAGGTCTGAACGTGATTGTCGGGCAAAACGGCTTTGGTAAAACCTCTGTGTTAGATGCGATTTCTGTGGCTTATGGACAATATCTTAGTGCCTTTGGAACAGGCGTGGATCGTGGTGTTCATAAAGATGAGATTCACCTTGCTGTTACTCAATCAGCGCATGGGGAAACGATTCAAATGGAATACCAGTTTCCTGTTACTGTGACTTGTGAGGCTTACGAAGCATCGTCTATTCCGGACTTTCCTCTCTCTTGGACTCGCAGCCTTAATTCCGAAAAAAGTCGCACTACTCAGGTGGCTCCTCTAAAAAATTCTGCTAAGCGCTTAGAAAAAGCGGTGCAAAATGGCGAGGCTATCACCTTACCTATTTTGGCTTACTATGGAACGGGACGTCTTTGGAAGCAGAAATCACTTTCCTCTATGAAAGAAGAATCGCTCAGCAAGGCAAGCCGTTTAGAAGGTTACCGCGATTGCATGGACCCAGAGTCCAGCTATAACGCATTTGCTCGTTGGCTTCGAAATGAAAGCATTGCTGATTACGAACGTCGTATGGAGATACTTGAGCAATCAGGTCTTGAAGAAGCGCTTAGCAAGGGGAAAACGGCTCGAGGGCGCTTATTGAGTGCTATTGGTAATGCGATTAATACCGTGCTTGCACCTTCTGGTTGGAAAAATGTACGTTATGGGGCAAGTTCAAAGCAAATTATTGCCACACATCCTAAGCAGGGCGATATGCCTATTTCTTTGTTAAGTGATGGTGTACGGAATATGGTTGGCTTGGTGGCGGATATTGCCTATCGCTGTGTGCGTTTGAATCCACATTTAGAGGGCAACGCAGTAACTGGGACATTTGGCACTGTGTTAATCGATGAAATAGATATGCATTTGCACCCTGAATGGCAGCAATTAGCGCTGCAAAATTTAGAAGAAGCCTTTCCGAATATACAATTTATTGTCACGACCCACAGCCCTCAAGTGCTCTCAACGGTTAAGAAAGAGTCCATTATAGCAATGAACAAAACAGGCGCCGTTCAGCCTATCTTTGGTGAAACTTATGGCGAAGCCAGTAATGATATTTTAACGGAAGTGATGCATGTTAATCCTAAACCTCGTATCGAACAGGTGGTGGATATTGAACACTATTTAGACATGATTGATTTAGGGCAACATGAATCTAGCGAAGGCAAAGCCTTACGAGCAAAGCTAGAGGAAACACTTGGTCCAGATCATCATGAGTTACAAAAAGCAGATCGTAAAATTCGACGTAAGGGATTGCTGGCACAATGAGAGTGATTGCTAAAACGGAGTTAGGCAGTAATGTATTAGATAGGCAAAACACGAGAGTTGGTAGACCACAAACAGCCGAAGAAGCTAAGCAGCGTTGGCAGTCCTTTAATAGCAAAAAATCTACCGTGAGAAATAAACTTAAAATCGAGCAACAAGGCTTGTGTGGATATACTGAGTTTAACTTAGAGCATTTTAAGTCTGCTGCGAATTTAGATGCACTAAGTAATGGATGTCATATAGAGCATATAAGACCGAAAAGTATTTATCCGCAAGAGACATTTGATTATACCAATCTTTTGCTTAGTATCTTAGATGTTCGAGATGAACCTTTATTTGCACAAGATCGGTTTATAGGCCGGACTATCGAAGATGACGATAGTCACAGGGCGTATTTTGGTGGGCACGCAAAAGAGAATTTCTATAATGAGGAAAAGTTCATTTCTCCTACTGACCCAGATTGTGAGCGTTTCTTTGCGTTTCTAGAAGCAAGCGGTGAAATTGTTCCATCGCCACATCTGGATGACGCAGAGGAAGAGAAAGCAAAGTATACGATTGAACTACTGAATCTAAACCATCCTTATCTTAAAAACCAGCGTCGACAGCGTATAGAAGAAGTGGTGAATGTTCTTGACAGTTTAGACAGCGCTGAAGCTATGGCTGCTGTGATTGAGCTAGAAACCACAGAATACGAAGCAGGGCAGATTGCGTCTTTTCCTTCTGCGATTAAATCTTTGATACAAGGCGCCTAGATGAACGCACCATTGGCTAACTTCAATGAAGAACACAGCTCGAAGATCCCCGCGCTGACGCTGTTAAGTAATTTGGGCTACGAGTTTGTTTCGCCTCGTGCTTGTTTGGCGCAGCGGGAGAAATCGTCTGTGGTGATTTTGCCGCAGGTGCTGCGTGCTGTGTTAGCCAAGCAGCGTTTTTCCTATTTGGGCAAGCTGAGAGCCTTGTCAGAGGAATCGATTGATAAGATAGTTCATCAGCTTGGCAATCCTGCCATGAATGAAGGCTTAAACGCCGCCAATGAAAAACTCTACGATGCGTTAACCTATGGCATCACGGTGACGGAGTTTATCGACGGCAAAAAGCACAGCCCGACCATTCAAATAATCGATTGGCAAACGCCTACCAACAACGAATACCATTTTACCGAAGAGCTGACAGTGGAAAACACTCACGGCACGGGCAAGTGTATTCCCGATATTGTGTGTTTTGTGAATGGTCTGCCTTGGGTAGTGATCGAGGCGAAACGTCCAGCTTCTAGCAAAAAAGGTAAGGCGGGAAAATCCTCGGTAATGGAAGGCGTTTCACAAAGCATTCGTAACCAAGCGCAAGATCAAATTCCGCATTTGTTTGCCTACAGCCAGTTGTTATTAGCGATTAATGGCGATGACGGTTTGTATGGCACCTGTGGCACGAAAGACAAATTCTGGGCGAAATGGAAAGAAGAAGAGATCACCGAAGTGACGTTTTCTCGTCTGAAGAACACGCCGCTTTCGCCAGCCAAGTTAGATGCCTTGTTCGATCATCGACCGAGCAAAACGCGGGAAACTTATCTTGCTTTGATCGCTGGTGGCGATTTATTGGTGACGGATCAGGATCGTCTGTTGGTGTCTTTGTTGCGCCATGACAGATTGCTGGAAATGACGCGTTTGTTTAGCTTGTTCGACAAAAAGAACGGGCGCATTGTGGCGCGTTATCAGCAAGTGTTTGGCATCAAAGCTTTGGTTGAACGTATCACCACTTTTGATGATGGCGCACGTAACGGCGGTGTGATCTGGCATACCACAGGATCGGGCAAATCCTTCACCATGGTATTTCTTTCTAAGGCGTTGATCTGGTTGCCTGAGCTGGCGAAGTGTCGGGTGATTGTGGTGACTGACCGAGTGGATTTGGAAAATCAGTTATCGCAAACCTTTATGTCAGGCGGGGCTTTGTCGGCTAAAGATCAGTCCAAGGCGATGGCGACCAATGGCGCTCGTCTTGCGCAGCAAATTGGCAGAGGCAACGAGCGGATTATTTTCTCGATTATTAATAAATTTGGCACGGCAGTGGCGTTGCCAGAATGCTTTAACGACAGTGCCGATATTATTGTGCTGGTGGACGAAGGACACCGCAGCCAGAATGGCGAAAACAATATTCGCATGCGCCAAACCTTGCCCAAAGCGGCGTTTGTGGCTTTTACCGGCACGCCGTTATTGCAAGACGATAAAACTGAAAATAAGTTCGGCAAGATCATTCATTCCTACACCATGCAACAGGCGGTGGAAGACAAAACCGTGACGCCGCTACTGTACGAAGAGCGCAAAGCAGAACTCAGCCCAAATGATAAAGCCATCGACGCTTGGTTTGATCGCATTACCGATAAGCTCACCGATAAACAGCGCTCGGATTTAAAACGTAAGTTCGCTCAGCAAGGGCAGATTTATCAAACCCACGGTCGCTTAGAATTGATCGCTCATGATATTTCGGACCATTTTCAAAACTTCAAACATCGTGGTCTAAAAGGCCAACTGGCGTGCGATTCCAAAGCGTCGGCGATTCGCTATAAAGTCTTGTTGGATGAGATTGGCAAAGTAACTTCTGTGGTGGCTATGTCGGCACCTGACACGCGAGAAGGCCATTCCGAAGTCGATAAAGAAAGCACGGACATTGTACAAAATTGGTGGAAAAATAACGTCGCTAATCAGGACGAGAAAACCTACACCAAGCAGATTATTAAAGCGTTTTCTGAGGACGACGGCCCAGACATCATGATTGTGGTAGATAAGCTGCTGACGGGCTTTGATGAACCGAAAAATACCGTGTTGTACATTGATAAGCCGTTGAAACAACACAGTTTGATTCAAGCAATTGCGCGGGTAAACCGCTTATACAAAGACAAAGATTTTGGCTATTTGATCGATTATCGCGGTGTGCTAACAGAATTAGACACCACGATTGAGAAGTATCAGGATCTTGCTAAGCGCACGCAAGCGGGCTTTGATATTGATGATCTCAAAGGCTTGTACAGCGCCATGGAAACCGAATACAAAAAACTACCGAGTTTGTACGCTACTTTGTGGTCGTTTTTTGATTCGGTTCAGAATAAGAGTGACCATACTGCGTTGGGTCTGGCGTTGGCGGTGAAGATCGAAAATATTGCTGGGCAGCTAACCGATGTTAACTTGAAAAAGCGTGACGATTTTTATGCGGCTTTGTCGGCGTTTGCTCGTTGCATGAAGGTGGCGCTGCAATCGGCAGGTTATTTTGACGATGAACGCTTTGACGACAAACGCGCCTTGTATAAGCAAACCCTGAAAAACATGACGGATTTACGTCAGAAAGTACGCGCAGCGGCAGAAGAAACCATCGATTACGATCAATACGAAGAAGACATTCGTGCCTTGTTGGATAAGCATATTGGTGGGGTGGAAATTCGTGAATCAAAAGGCGCGTATTGGGTCGGGGATTTAGGCAGTAATAGCCAACCTGTACCGATGACAGACGCCGAGGCGCGTAATAAAAAAGACGCCATCACTGGGCGCATGACCCGACAAATCGAACAAGAGCTGGCGGACGATCCTTACGCGCAGGAATATTTCTCTAAGATGTTAAAAGAGGCCATCGAAAAAGCCAGCGCCATGTTCGATGCGCCGATTAAGCAATACATGTTGTTTGCGGATTTAGAAGAACAACTAAAAGAACGCAAGGTGGCGGGGATTCCGCAGGAAAAAATTCGCCAGTTAGATGCTTCTGTGCGCGGTAATGTGCAAATTTATTATGGTTTGATGTTGCAGCAGCTTGGCAATGGTCTTTCTAAGGACATTTTGTCCAAAGAGGGCAAACCGATCAGCGACGATGAAGGGATTGAGTTTGCGCTACAAATTGATCAAGTGGTGCGCAAAGCGGTGGCCGAATATTCGATTAATCCGCAGGAGATTGATAAGCAAATTCGTGTTGGCTTGTTACCGATTCTTTTTAATAAGTTTGATTTAGCAAAAGCCGACGCCTTGATTACCGCAGTCACGCAAAACACTCGCCTACAAAGTACGCGACTTCAGCATTCGTCTCGGTAGCTTTGGCCGTCTTATGAGTATTTTTGCATGACAGCCATTCATTCAAGTGAGCGCAACAGTGAAGAATACAGCTTTGTCTATGGCGACCAAGCCATTGCTTACGACGTGATTCGCAAACGTGCCACAGAAAGCACTATAGAAAGTACGACGTCTAAAAAACGCAAAATTACTATTCGTGTTTCTCCCAGTGGCGAGGTGCAAGTTATCGCGCCGGACGATGCCAGCAACGAGGCGATTCATGAAGCGGTGATTAAGCGCGCGAAATGGATTTGGGATGCCTTGATGGCGTGTCGCAGTCAGCAAGAATTTGTTCAGCCCAAAGAATATGTCAGCGGCGAGATGCAGTTTTATCTTGGTAAACGCTATGTCTTAAAAGTTGAGGAAGACTTTGCAGCGGGGCCAAAAATCAAGCTGACGCGAGGCAAGCTGTTAGTCACCTTAAGTCAGTTTGATGAACACAAAACGTCCCGTGTGAAAGCATTGGTGACGCATTGGTATCAAGCCAACGCAGAGCGCGTGTTTCATGAGCGTTTGATGCAGTTATTACCCGAAACACAATGGGTCAAAGGCGTGCCATTTTTCCGTGTCTTGCCGATGCAAAAACAGTGGGGAAGTTGCTCGGCGCGTGGCTCGCTTTTACTTAATCCTCATCTTATCAAAGCGCCAAAAGACTGTATCGATTACGTGATTCTGCACGAGCTTTGTCATATTGCCGAACACAACCACAGTGATCGGTTTTGGCGCTTGTTAACGCAAGTGATGCCGAATTGGAAAGCAGTGAAACAACGATTGGATAGTATGGCCGAGCTTTATTTGAACGAGTAGGTATTCGATTTTGTCTGTTTTGGCAATGTAGTCATCTTTTTTCTGTGTCATTGCGTATAGTTTGTAGTGTAAGAATTAGCGCCATACATTCCCGATAAAACAATAAGGAGATTATATGATTACGGTTCATCATTTAGAAAATTCTCGCTCACAGCGTATTTTATGGTTGTTGGAGGAGCTTGGTCTTGATTACGAGATTGTGGAATACAAGCGTGATCCTGAAACCGCTTCTGGTCCTGAATCTTTGAAAAAAGTGCATCCGCTGGGTAAATCTCCGGTGATTACCGATGGTGATTTAACCGTGGCGGAGTCTGGGGCGATTATTGAATATTTGTTGGATCAATATGATACGGAAAAACGTTTGAGACCAACGGATGGCAAAGCGTTGTTGGATTACCGTTATTGGCTGCATTTTGCTGAAGGGTCGTTTATGCCTTTGTTGGTAATGAAGCTGGTGATGATGAAAATCCCACAAAGTCCGATGCCTTTTTTCGTGAAACCAATTGCGAAAGCCTTGAGCAATAAAGTTCAAGAGAAGTTTATTATGCCGCGTATTGAGCCGCAGTTGGCTTTTATTGAGCAAACTCTGGGTGAGCATACTTGGATCATTGGCGATGATTTAAGTGCTGCGGATATTCAGATGAGTTTCCCATTACAAGCATCTAGCACACGCATGGATTTATCAGAGTTTCCGAATATCGCGCGTTTTATTAAACAAGTCGAAGCGTTGCCAGCCTATCAAAAAGCGTTAGCAAAAGGCGGTGCGTTTACGACCTTGTAGTCTATTTCTGTCACATGTCTTACTTCAAGCCCGAGATTTTCCCTCTGAATAGTCTCTGGCTTGAAGTTTAAATATCTTTCATTTATTGATATTCATTCTCATTTGTTGTACTTTTCCGCTTCTTAAATATTTTATTTAGATGAGGTCGTGCGAATCAATGAATCCTGATTGTCGAACATCCCAGCAAGTTGGTGAGCTTTATGTCGAGCATAACTCATGGCTGACAGGATGGATTCGTAACCGCCTTGGTTGTCATGAGTTGGCAGCCGATATTGCGCAAGACACCTTTGTGCGTTTATTAAAAAAGCCTAAACACATATCTAACATGGGCGAGGCTCGTGCCTTTTTGAGTACTATTGCCAAAGGTTTGTATATTGATCATTGGCGCCGTAAGCAGATAGAGCAGGCTTGGTTAGAATCGTTAGCTAATCGTGAAGAAGAGTTTGTTCCCTCGGCAGAGTATTCTGCGTCTATGGTTGAACTGCTTTGTGAGCTGGATGTGATGATTGCCAAACTGCCAAAGAAAGTCGCAAATACGCTTATTTTGTCTCAAATCCATGGTTTGACTTACCGAGACATCGCTGAGCGTTTGGCTGTTTCAGAACGCATGGTGAAGCGTTACATGGCGCAGGCCATGCTGCAATGCCTTCTATTTAAATCTGAACAGTCTCTGTAATCTTTATGACTTATCCAAAACCTTCTTATCATGCCCAACTGGAAGCCGCAGCAGAATGGTTTGCGGTATTGGCGGATAATCAAGCATCAGAAGCCGATAAGCAAGCTTGGCAACAGTGGTTAAACGAAGACGAAGCGCATCGTAAAGCTTGGCAACAGGTTGAGTCGGTTGGCGCTATGTTTGCTAGTTTCCAAGACAATAATACGCAGCAATCTGCTGGTTATGTCTTAGAAAATAGCCATTCAATGAATCGCCGTCAGCTGATGAAAGGTGTGTTAGGAATGACTGGCGTTGCGGCATTAGGCTGGATCAGTTGGAATGAAACAGCATTGCCTAGAATGGCTAGGTCGTGGATGGCCGATTTTCATACGCCCGTTGGGCAAGTCGCCGCTTATGATTTGGAGGACGGCTCGCAGATTTGGTTGAATACCAATAGCGCGATGAATCAATCTTATAATATTCACCAGCGCAGCTTGTCTTTGCTAACGGGTGAGGTCTTGGTGCAAAACTATGACACTGAGGACTCGCGGGCTTTTTCAGTGTCTTGCTCTCATGGTGTGGTTGCTTCCGGCACGAGCGAGGCACGTTTTTGTGTACGGCAGTTATCGGATCAACAATCTTTATTAGCGGTTTATGATGGTGTCGTCGCTCTTATGCCTTTGGGAGCTGGTTTATCTAAGAAACTTCAAGCCGGACAAGAAGTGACATTTACTGTAGATACCATTGGCGATATTCGGCCAGCTTCTCTTTTGTATGAGTCTTGGAGCAATGGTTTGTTAATTGTGAATGATATGTCTTTGGCGGATTTTGTAGCAGAAATCGGGCGCTATTACTCTGGTCATATTAACCTAGATCCTAGAGTAGCCGATTTGCGTGTGGTGGGAACGTTTCCTAATCACGATATGGATCTTGTGCTGTCTATGTTGGCAAAATCTTTTCCTCTTCGAGTTAATCATTCGCTACCGTGGTGGGTGAGCATTTCTGCGGCTTAGCATTCGTTTAAGCTAATTTTAAAAATCATTTTACGAAAAACATTTTTTTCATGTCCCTTTTTTCAGTTATGTTCGGTAATAGTAATAAGAAGTATTATTATTACGGAGTTTATATGTTCCTTTCATGCTCATCTTTACACCAGTTTAAAAAGCAAACCACGGCGTCGTTATTGTTTATGAATACGATTTTGGCTGGTGGCTTTGTGTTGACCATGTCGCCTGCTGCTTATGCCGAATTGGCATCTGCAGAAAAGCAATATTACAAGATCCCCGCTGGGCCGTTATCACAAGCAGTGAACGCATTTGCCGCTGTTTCTGGCATGTATATTGGTGGCAATGGAGAGCTTTTAAAAGGTAAAAGTACATTAGGTGTTGAAGGGGAATATCTAACCGGGCAAGCGCTGGATTTATTGCTGGTTGGTACTGGCCTTTCTTACGAGAAAGGGGAAGGCAAAAGCATTGTTTTAGTCGATTCTAATTATATTTCTGAAAACAGCGACGGAATAACCATGTCGCCCTTATTGGTTCAGGGCAGGCAGAATGAGATGGAAGTTGGTGTGCAAACGATTGGTTCGGACGATATTGAAGCCATGCCAACGGAAGGTGGCAATTTAACTGATTTATTGCGAACGAATACCGCGGTTGATTTTAGTCGTGCGAGTAGTAGTTCTACTAACAGCGGTAGTTTGCGACCTGATGAAGTGTCTATCTACGGCCAAGATTATTATCAAAATGCTTTTATGATTGATGGTATTGATACGTCAAATGATTTTGATCCTGGCTCTAGTAGTACTGGAGACAGTTATACAAATCCAATAATCCCTGCGAATCTAAGTACTTTGTCTGGCAGCTCACCACAAAGCTATTACATCGATGTAGATGCTTTAGAGCAGGTGAAGGTATACAGCAATAACATTCCTGTTGAATACGGTGGTTTTATGGGCGGTGTCATCGATACTCGTCTTAAACGTTATGATGGTGAAGATTCTCTTTCACTCAAATATGGTTTGCAAAAAGATGCTTGGGAGCAATTTCACTTTGACGAGAAAAAAGCGGAAGATTTCTATGGTGCAGACAGCATTGACGGAAGCTATACCCCAGAATACAAGAAGCAAAATTACTCTATAACTGCTCTGAAAAGCTTGTCCGATAAGGTGGGATCTACCTTAACAGTTTCTCGTAAAACCTCTGAGTTTAGACAGCAATATGAAAATCGCTCCGATGAGGTCAAATCAATTTATTACAATGACACCATCGATAATTTGATGGCGCGCATTGATGCAAGAATAAACAACAAGGCGTCTTTGGGCTTTTCTTTTCGTTATTCGGATCGCGCTCACGATGGCTTAACGTCAAAAGACTATTCCGATACTTTTGTAAAATCGCATACGGCTTATGGTGTCGGTACTAATTTTGAGTATTCCTTTGAACA
Organism: Marinomonas sp.; assembly: GCF_965225885.1. Taxonomy (NCBI): domain Bacteria; kingdom Pseudomonadati; phylum Pseudomonadota; class Gammaproteobacteria; order Oceanospirillales; family Oceanospirillaceae; genus Marinomonas; species Marinomonas sp. The sequence goes on along the minus strand of NZ_OZ245329.1, from coordinate 4,361,342 downwards.
CAGTGTATTAAATATTGATATGGCTATTGATCGATCTTTTGATGAGCTTAATTCCCAGACAAATATTTATTCATTCCATCCTTCGGCAAACTTTTACAATGGCCTTCCTTACTCGGGTGGTTTTGGGGATATTTTGCAGCAACAAGACACCATTAGTCTTAATACAAAATGGGTTCATGACGCAATTTCAGTAGGTCAAACAAAACATACTTTTACTCTTGGCGCTGATTTGTCGTTTAAAGATGCTTTTTATGAAGCGGGTGGAAGTGAGTTCTCACAATACGCTTGTTTATCAGGAAGTACGGGGAAAGGTTGTAGTGACAAAAATAAAGATGGTGTGCACGATTCGCAAGATGAGTATCTGAAAACTTATGGCCAATTGACGGCGAATAAGTTAACGAAAAAGTATCAGAGCCAAGGGTTTTATATTCAGGATAAAGTAGACATTAATGACTGGACATTGACTGCAGGTGTACGTGCAGACCATGAGTCTTTGCTTGATCGCACCAATATCGCTCCTCGAGCCAATCTTCAGTGGAATGTTTTTGGTGATGGCAGCACGACATTAACCACTGGCGCTAGTCGTTATTACGGCCGTAGCTTTTTGAAATATGCTCTTAGTAACGAGATGAAGTCTTGGTACACAACGACTCAATATGACAAAAAGGGCAATGTTAAAAAAAGTTATCCTAAAGCAAGCTCAAGTGCTTACGCTGATTTTTCTGAGTACGATTTAAAAACACCTTACTCTGATGAAATCATGTTTCGAATAGACCAACGTATGGGACCGGTTGATTCCTCCTTGACCTTGGTTAATAGAGAAAGCCGTGATGGCGTTAAGCGAGTTAAGAACAAAGAGGATAAGTTGTATTACTACACCAACGAAGGGCAAAGTTCTAATAACAGTATTGAACTTGCTTTTCATCAGCGTACACCGTTTGAGTTATTTAATACGCAAACCAAAGCAAGTTTCTTGATAGGTTGGAAGGAAAGTAAATCCAATACTCAGAGTGACGATGCCTATGATGAAACGGTAGAGGAAGATGAAGAGGTTTACTACAAAGGAAAAGTGATTGCTTATAATGACCTTCCTTCTTGGGATTATAATATTCCGTTTACAGTTAAATTCAGTACCAACACTATTATTCCAGCTTGGCACCTTCAATGGAGTAACTTTGTAAATCTAAAAAGTGGCGGCACTATTGCTAAGTTATCCAGCGACGATTACACCAGCGAAGAGGGGAAAGAATATGATATTTACAAAGACTTGGACTTTGATGAACTGGTAACGCTTGATACCAAAGTACGTTTCAACCCTCCATTATTCGCTAGCAGTGAAGGTTACATAGAAGTAAAAGTGACTAACTTGTTTGATGATGTAATTTCTACCGCTACGTCATCGATTGCGGCTCAATCTTTCACCTCTGGCCGAAAAGTTTCGATGGAAGTCGGCATGCGTTTTTAAGCTGATGCCCTTCTTGTTTCCTCTCTTTTCAATAAACAAATGCTCCGGCGAGCATTTGTTTATTGTTTTATCTGAATAACGTCTTTGTGAGCGTGCTTATGCTTCTATTCAAAAAACTGCTTTGTGTGGCAGGATTATTTTTTTTACTTGCCTTTACCCTGCCAGCGAATGCCGGTAGTGATGAACTGCCTTGGGATAAACGTATTGTAAAAGGTACATTAGAAAATGGCTTTCGTTATTATCTGTTCGACTCAAGGCAAGAAAAAGACGCACCTAAAGACTTAACCTTAGCGAACTTGTTGGTACTTTCTGGCGCTATTGACGAGAAAGAAAACCAGTTGGGTGTTGCTCATATGGTCGAGCACATGGTGTTTCATGAAAGTACTGGATTGCCCGATGGCGTTCGCCATGCTTTTACTGAGATGGGCTTTAAACAAGGCCGCGATTTTAACGCCATGACCAACAGTGAAAATACGCGTTATATGGTGAATTTGAAAAACACGTCACCTGATCGATTAAACAAGGTGTTGGATATTTATCAACAGATGGCATTTCATGCCGAGATTAAAGCGTCATCACTGGACAAAGAACGTTTGATTATCCAAGAGGAATGGCGTGGTAAATTGAGTCATCGTTCCCGAGTTAATGACGAGAAGAAGGCCATCCTGCGTGTAGGTTCTTTGTATCCAGAGCGCCCTGTTATTGGTACGCAAGACACCATAAAAAATACCCCCGCAACTAAGCTTCGTGATTTTTATCAAGATTGGTATGCGCCTAATAACATGGCATTGGTGATTTTTGCCCCTGTGGATATGACACTGTTAGAAGCCAAGATCAAGCGTACTTTTGGCGCAGAGCCAAGACGAATCTTGCCCAAGCGACATCCGAAAGACCCTGTTTTAGACGCAGGCCTTAAAATAGGGCAACTTAACGACCCTGGCAGTAAAGTGAATCGTGTGGCATTTTTGTACCGATTTAATAATGAAAGCGCGAATACCGATGAAGATCGCCGTGATGGTTTGATCGATTACATGACACGAAATTTGTTGAGTCAGCAGGTCCGTCGTCAAAGAGATGTTTTACCTGAACACGTCCGGACGTTATCCAGCACCAAGGGCGCGGTGTCCCCTAATGTCGCAATTTTGGGGTTCTCGGTAAATGTAGATGATGGTTTTCATGCACTCGGTTTACAGGCGTTAATACAAGAGTTAGAGCGCATTAAGCAGCATGGTTTTATGCAGCAAGATTTCAATGAGGTGTATCAAAAAGTCATTGACACTGCAACGCGAAATAAAGAAGCAGCAAAGTCGCGTGGAACCGTTTGGTCGGTGAAAATGGTCGAGGCGGTAACCTCTGAAAAAGTACTTCACGACCCGAATCAGAGCAATGATCGTATTTTACAATTGGTGAAAACCATCTCTTTAGATGACATCAATACGCGTTTGCGCCAATGGTTGTCGTCACCGGATCGTATTTTATATACGCAAGCCGTTGGTGGAAAAGACGTTAATTTAGGCACTGAGCAATCGATTGAAGCAATATTTGAGGTGATGTCTTCTCGTGATTTAGCGCCATTGGAAAAAGACGCCGTGGTGGAGAAGAAAACTTTGCCTTCCGTACCAGATGGCGAGGCAGGAAGTGCTTCGCTTGTTGCAAGAAATACAGAGCTGGGGATTTCAAACTGGACATTGTCAAACGGCGATCAGTTGACTGTGCTAGACCCGAGTGTTTTAGCTGAGCATTATCAAGTTGATCAATCCGAAATAGACAATAAAACTTACTTCACCGCGGTTTCTGACGCAGGTTATAGCGTAAAGCAAGGTTCTAGTTGGGCAGAGCAAATTGCCGTGCAAATGTCGGAAGCCTCTGGTGTTTTCGGCTGGAGTGAAGACGAATTTCAACAGTGGCGAAAAAAGCACAGTGTGTTGTTATCGTCCAAGCAAAAAGCACAGAGTCTTGCTTATCGAGGTGTGATCGACGATGACGAGTTGGGAGAATTGTTGGGCGTGTATCGTGTTAATCAGATAACGCCCAGAATTGATGTGGCTGTTTACGACCGAGTAATGGCAGGGTTGAACCGACGTGCTAAAATTTCGGTGGTTCGTCCGATAGAGGCATTTTCTAAACAGTTGGCTTATCAGCGCTTTGGTCATGTCAATATGACGCCAACAGTCGAGGATTTAGCGCCTTTGTCGTTGCCAGTATTAGAGCAAGTTAGAGCGAAACAAGTTGCCTTGCCAGTGCAGTATTTTATTACTTCACGGCTGCCAGAAGCCGATGTCATGCGATTAGTGACGTTATATCTTGCCAATATTCCACGAAAGCCTGCTAGCGTTTATGATACTTCGCCTGTCTTACAGCTGGCTGGCGATGCCACGGTTGATATGGCGTTGAATACAGAGCCAAAATCGGAATATCGTCTTTATGCTTATCAATCTCTTCCTTGGTCGCCTATTGCTGCGATTCAGCTGACTTTTTTAGGTGAACACTTAGAAGCACGTCTGAAACAGCGCCTTCGTAGTGACGTTCAAGGAGTTTACAGTGTAAGAGTGAGTTTGGATCTAAATAAGGAAAGCAATCGTGCCGAGTTGAGAATTCAGTACTCAAGTTCGCCTAAACGCTTGGATGACCTTGCAAAAATGACCGAGGAAGTTTTATCTCAACTGCCAGATATAGTGACTCAAGATTGGGTTAACAGTGTGCAAAAAGACTTTGCCGAGGCAGAGCAAGCCCGCTTGGCAAACGCTTTTGATGCGACCTTGGAACATCGCCTTGAACTAAGTCAAACACTGTATGGCGATGCGCGGTACTTAAATGAAATGGATAAATTGGCAGAGGGATTGTCCACAGAAAAATTCACCGCTTTAGCCAAAATGCTTATGTTTCAAAATAAAGTGACAGGGCTTTATCGTCCTTTAGCGCAGTAACTTATTTGAACCATTGCTTATAAACTTTAAGCGACGAGCGACCAGTGGCACGCCTTCGTGCCACTGTGGCTTGAGGTCTCTTATCCTTGTTCTTGCCATTGCTGCTGGTAAAAGCGTTGGATCTTGTCACCTTCCCATTGAAACAAATACAGCCAGCCGTTATCGATCAGTTGTCTAACAATGTCGTGCTTTGCTGCGATCTCTTCGATTGCGGTTTTGGGAGCGGCGATGTGAACCGCAAGTTTTACCGGCGTGTGCATCCATTTCTGACCATCGCTTAAAGACTGCATGGAAAGCCCAATTCGCAAATCTCCGCCGTTGCCTTCAAATACGCCAATGTTTCCGCCGACGGCATTGTGCAGCACTTTATTACCGCAGCCGAATTTGAAGTTATCCGTCACCGATAAGTTGTATTGCATGTTGATCCAGTGAGTCACCAGCATAGGCGCGGTAAGAATGCGTTCTAGAATGCTGAAGTCTGGGTCATTGTGTTGATCATAATCGTGCAGGAAGCTGCGTCCTTGTAGATCAAGATGCCGAGTCAGCTGACGCGGTGCGATGATAAAGGAATGGTTGTTGGCGAGTCCCCATTCTGGGTTAACTTGTGACCAGTCGTTTGCCCGCTTGGTAAAGGCTTTTGAGCGCTGTTTGTCTGAGGCCTCCAGCAGCGAAGGGTCTAATTTTGCTGCGCGTTCTTGTTGTGCCAAATACTGAGTTTTTTTAAACCAGCCAGTTTCTTTAAACCAGTTGGCCATCTTGTTGTCGACGTCTTTCGAGCCCTTTAATTGATCAAAACAGGTGAGTTGATCTGTGGTGGTGTTGTGCAACGCAGGGACGAATTGTGTGTCACTAGGAATATTGACGCCCATGTCGTTGAGTAAGGCGCGTACCTTGTTGTCATTTAATAATGATGCCAACACTCTCACGTTGACCTCACCACTTTGTCCGCCACAAGCACCGCATTCTAAGCCTGCGGCATGAAGGTTGTTGCTGGTATGACTGCCATGGCCCACTAACATGATGATGGGAGCGTAGGTTGTTAGCTTGATGGTGTCTAAGATGCCTTTCGCTAAATCTGCCTTATCATGATCGGTTAAAGCGACACCGTGCTGAGTTAATTGCCAGTCGGTATTTGGCGCTAGGCGATTGGCTGGATGTTCTTGCCGCTTGGAGAACAGGGTTTGCTTGAACATTTTAAAGGCGTACCACCAACCCATGGATTCCACCATGGAAAAGGACGCTGGCGCCGCATGTCCCCAACGCTGCCAACGGGCTTCTTTCTGCTGGTGGTGAACATGATTTTTATTGCTCGTGCATTCGGTGACTGTGATGGAGGCTTGTAACAAGCCGGGAAGCTGTGGTCGTGCATAATGGCTGTCTTTCGCTTTGTATTCGATAGGTAAGCCAAAAAAGCCCGCAAAGCCAAGTGTTTGGATCTTGTCGGATTGTTTTTCCAGAGCACGTCTAAATACTTCTGAGCGAACATCGATACAAAATATCGCTTGCAGTTCAGGTCTTGTTGGTTCGACTGAGGACGGTTGAGCAGACGTAAGGGTTTGCTGCAAGGTGCTTTGTTCGCTGTATTCCAACGCCAAGGCCCAGACTTTGGATGCTAAAAGAGCATCGTGATGGGCTTGAATCAGGGCTGGAATGGCGTTTTTTTGTGCTGACCATTTTGTTTCTATCGCGGCGTGTAATGTTATCGATGTGTGTTTTAGGTAACGCCAAACAACCAATTCCCATGCCATTTTGATGGCCAGTAAAGACGCCACATGGTTTTCTTGCGCTAGGTTTTCGTTGTTATCGCCTTTGGACCAGTTCAAGTAAGCCAGATAACTGCTCCAACCATTAATATCGAGCAATAATGCTTGTGCATAGAAATGCAGAGCTTGATCATCCAAGGCCAATTCTTCGATAGCCAGAGCAAACAAAGCGTCTTTGTCGCTGGGTAAATCATGGAAAAAATCAGTGAGTTTGGATTCGCCCATGATAATGCTTAGGCCTTTGTCTTCGTTGGTGACTTTTAGCCAATGACTGTAAAGGTCTAGTTCGATGTCGATGTTTTGCTGTCTTAACGTGGGGCTTTGTTGTTGGTAATGGGCGGCGCAAAACTGACTCACTTGATGGGTGATTTCATCGTGCCACGACATCTTATTGGCGGGTCTTTGTTGATCCGCAAGGTCAGCAATGTTGCACCATGGCCTCGGTAGGTTATTCGACTGAGATAAATACTCAAGCAATGCTTGCGGTGCTATGTTGATCTCATAATGGTTCGCTGCTCTGATAAGGCTATCTTGTGAAATTCGTCCTTCCTCAAACCAAGTGCGATAAGAAGAAATTGGCAAGTAGGTTTTGATGCCCGCCAAGGCCGATAGCTCATCTGAAATCTCATCAAAAGGTTTGTTTATCAATGACCACAGCGGGTTTACTGCGATCAATTTATCCAGCGGCCAATGAGGAGCGATGGTGCGGGTCGCATCGAGCAATAGGTCTTTTTGTTGCATGTTTAATGTGTTCGGCGTTTTGATGGTCATGCGATTCTCCTAAGGTTTTAGCGACGGTTTATTTTTGCTTAATGCGTGATGTTGTTCTTTAGTTCTGGCGGGTAAGGTGACCGGCCAAAACTTGAGCACAAGGCGTGTGAGCCATTCATCCAGATAAAGCCCAGCAAACAAGGTAATAGATAAGCGACGAACTGCACGCCAGCGTACTTGATAATGCAGCAGCGCACTTAAGATGAAGAGCAGGCTAAATAAAACCATGGCCCAGATATCGGCTAGGGAAAAAGCTTGAACCGTATGGGTTGAATAGGTTGGTAATGCGTAGTGCATGGTGTACTTTAACGCGGCATAAATCACACACAAAAACACGCCCATTGCGAAGGTGTAAACAACCGAAGGCGAGTGCTCGCAGGTGCGCCATTGCATGATAAGAACAGTGAGCGCGAGGGCGAATAACCACCAAGCACTAAATGCGCTGTCGAAGCCAAATAATGTTCGCACAATCACCACAATCGCTGTGCTTAAACCAAGGGCAAGTAGCCAAGTTTGCGCGTTAGGCACGACGGCTTTGTTCGTCGGTGAAAACTGAGGATTGGTTTTTGCGGCACTGGAAAGACGTAATCTAATGGCGTCATTCACCGCGTTGCCGGAGTTGAGAAAAGAATAGGCTTTGTAAAAAGAATGAGCGAGTAAATGCAGCAAGACTAACTCGTATAAACCTAAGGCAAATTCCAACAGCATCAGCCCCATTTGCGCACAGGTAGACCAAGCAAGGCGAACTTTGACGCTGATTCGAGTCGTCATGATCAAGGCGCTGGCGAGGGTCGATAAGCCAGCCACAATTAATAATAACCAGATTGCCACGGAACTTTGCGCAACCAAAGGTGTGAACAAAAGCAGTAGATAACCACCTAAGTTGATAACACCTGCATGTAACAAGGCGCTGACTGGTGTTGGCGACTCAACCACTTGTATTAACCAGCCATGGAAAGGAAGCTGAGCGCATTTGATTAACGCTGCCAGTGCGATCAAACAGGCCGCCACTTGCTCTTGCCAGTGTAATGCTAAGCCGGCGCTAGATTGGGCAACAGCGGTATCGATAATGGTGTTGATGTATAGACTGTCGTATTGCTGGTAAAGCAAGGCGAAGGCGGCAAACAAAGACAGCTCGGCAACGCGTGCCAGCATGAACTTCTTGTGGGCGGCGAGAATGGCTCGTGGACGATCCGCATAGAAGGTTAATAGATTGTTCAGTGACAAACTAATGCCTAACCAACCGAGCCAGAAAATCACCAAATGGTTGGTGGTCACTGTTATGGCTACGGACGCTAAGGTAAACATTAACCAGCGATAATAACGATTCAGATTGGCTTGTCCCGCCATGTAGTTGCGCGAGAAGCTGATCAGCGCCCAACCCATGATAGTCACCAAACCAAGCATGATCTGATTGAGTGCTGTGTGACGAATCAAAGTAGAAGATTGCCAAGCATCAGTAAAAAAATAACTGACCGGAAAGGTGGCGAGAAAGATAATCAGCAAGACAAAGCTTAATCGTGAGGCTTTTTGCGCCACGCATTGGGTTTTGTCTCGGCCGAGATAGCAGCCGCCAAAAAACAGCGTAAAGGGAATGAAAATCGGTAAGAAACTTAACACGACTAAGGACATACACACCTACATTCTTTGGTTTGAATAAGTTGGGGCGATTATGAAGACTTTATTTTGTTAATAAAAATACATATATTGTTATGTAACGTTCACTTTTTATTATGTATTTAAAGGCTGATAGGCAATGAGTCGGTTGAATTATCATCATCTGTATTATTTTTGGCGGGTGGCCAAGAGCCCGAGTTTGACGGAAGCGGCAGAAACCTTACACATCTCTCAGTCGGCGTTGTCAGCGCAGATAAAGCAGCTAGAGCAAAGCTTGGATGTGGCGTTGTTTATTCGCCAAGGACGTAAGTTGGTGCTGACCGATGTTGGTCGTCGTGTGTTGGCTTATGCGCAAGATATTTTTAATACCGGCGAAGAGCTAGAAAAGTTTATCCAGAAAGACAGCGCCACGCAGGTTCAGCATATTACCATCGGCGTGCAGAGTAATTTGTCGAGGAATTTTATTGAGAGCTTTATTGCGCCTTTGTTAAAAAGCGAGAACGTGGATTTTTCGCTTTCATCAAGAGGCATGACGGATTTGCTCAATGGACTCGTCAATCATGAATTGGATTTGGCTTTGACCAATCGTGCCATTTTAAGCGAAAGTCATGACACGACATGGCGAAATCAGCTAGTCGCAAGGCAAGCTGTGGCGATTGTTGGGCCTTATGGCGATAAGCCAGAGACGCCTTTTCCACAGGGCTATGAAGATAAAAAATGGGTGGTGCCGGGGCGCAATACCGATATTCGTTCATCCTTCGAATCTTTTTGTGCTACTCATCAATATCAGCCAGATATCAAAGCGGAAGTGGACGATATGGCGATGTTGCGATTATTAGCAAGGGACAGTGGTTATTTGTCGGTTTTGCCGCCTGTGGTGGTAAAAGATGAGATTCAATCGAAAGTGCTGCAGGATTATGAAAGCATTCCTCAAGCATTCGAAAACTTCTATGCCATTACTATGCCGCGAAAATTCACTTCGCAGCCTGTATTGGATTTGATCAAGATCGCGATTCATCAGTATTCTGTCGATCATTCACTTTAAGTGTTCCGAAGGGGCAATCTGAAAACCCCATACTTAAAAAGGCAATAGTAAGAAGGCAATAGTAAAAAGGAAATAGTACATGACTCCTTTGCAAGTCTATCAATCTCGCCTAGAGCAGAATGACGTGACGTTTGATGAGCGCCAGCAGCCTGCGCTAAATGAGTTAGAACGTGTTTATCAATCGTTACTGTCGAACCTATCAAATAGTGACGTGTTAGAGCCAATTAAAGGCGTTTATCTTTGGGGTGATGTGGGGCGTGGCAAGACCTTCTTGATGGATTTGTTTTACGGCTGTTTGCCTGATGGAATGGCGTTAAGGCTGCATTTTCATCATTTTATGGCGCGTTTACACCGAGAGTTGAATCTTGCCTTCGGCCAGAAAAATCCTTTAAAAGGCATTGCGAAACGCTTGGCGTCAGAATGCCGAGTGCTGTGTTTTGACGAGTTTTTCGTCTCTGACATAGGCGATGCTATGTTACTGGGTGGTTTGGTCGAAGCCCTATTTGAAGAGGGCGTGGTATTGGTGGCAACGTCGAATATTGCGGTGGAAAACTTGTTTCAAAACCAGTTGCAAAAAGAACGCTTCGCGCCAGCTATTGCCTTGTTACAAGCGCATTTGAAGAGCATTCATCTTGGTGGCGAAGAGGATCATCGATTACGCCATACGGGCTTTTCGCCGATTTATTTTGTTAAACACGAGCAAGATATGTCGATCTTGTTTAAACAGTTGGCAAAGGGCGAAATCAATCAGCAGCCGCTGCAAGTTTGCCGTCGTGCTATCAAGGTGATTGAGTCAGCGGATAACATTGCTTGGTTTGACTTTTATGCCTTGTGTGATGGCCCTAGATCGTCGCTGGATTACATTGAGCTGGCGCAAACGTATCCGATGATAATGCTGACAGGCATTCCAGAACTAAGCAGTGAACCTTATGAACACATTAAGGCGCGCGGCACAGAAGACGGTGCCATTGGCTCAGGTCAAACGGGTGAGCGTGCGGTGTCACTAGGTGTGAACGACGATGCTGTACGCCGTTTTATCAGTTTGGTGGATGAATGTTATGACCATCAGGTGGTGCTGTTGCTAAACGCCAACGTGCCATTAGAGAACCTGTATTTGAATGGTTCATTGTTGTTTGAGTTCCGCCGTACTCATAGTCGTTTAATTGAAATGAAATCCCATTACTATCAAGCGTTGCGAATAGGCATTGCGGGCAAGCTTTATTGACCAAATGGACGGCTTAAATGGTTGATTTCATTCTGACTATTTTTGTTAAGTTCTTCGTAAAAGCTTGATAAAACAAGAATGCACGACCACTATATTTAGAGACAATGAATCTAAAAGCAATAAATTTAAAAGACACTCATAAAATGACAATAAGGAGGGCGATCATGCAGTATGAAGATCGCGTTGATGCGTTAGTCGCACCGAAAGGTTCGTTAGAAATGTTATCTCAAGATGAGATTTATCGTCTGTCAGAAGAATCCGGCCCACTTCATGAATTATTTCATCGTTGTGCTTTGGCTATTTTGAACTGCGGCAGTGATTCTGATGACCCGCAAGCAGCCATGGAAGAATTTAAAGATTTTGAAATCCACATCGTGCAACAAGAACGAGGCGTTAAGTTGCAATTGAAAAATGCACCGGGTAGCGCCTTTGTTGATGGCAAGATGATTAGCAGTGTGCGCGAAATGTTGTTTAGCGTATTGCGCGACATTATTTTCACTCAGCACGAATACATTCTTGCTCGTGGTTTAGAAAACGCCAGTTCAGACAAATTAACCAATGTGGTGTTTGAATTATTACGTAACGCGAATGTTTTCCGCCGTATTCAAAATCCAGACATGATTGTGTGTTGGGGTGGTCATTCTATTGCGCGTCACGAGTACGATTACACCAAACGCGTGGGCCATGAATTGGGTTTGCGTGAGCTAAATATTTGTACCGGTTGTGGACCGGGTGCAATGAAAGGGCCGATGAAAGGCGCCGCCATTGCTCACGCTAAACAACGTATCAAAAATGGTATCTATTTAGGCTTAACCGAGCCGGGCATTATTGCCGCTGAATCTCCGAATCCTATTGTGAATCAGCTGGTGATCATGCCAGACATTGAGAAGCGTCTTGAAGCCTTTGTTCGTGCTGGTCACGGCATTGTTGTCTTCCCAGGTGGTGCCGGAACCGCAGAAGAAATCTTATATATTTTGGGCATTTTGTTACACCCGAAAAATGCTGATGTGCCGTTTCCTTTGGTGTTTACTGGGCCAAAAGAAAGTGCGGATTATTTTGAGCAAATACATGCCTTTATCGGTGATGTATTAGGGGCGCAAGCACAGAATAAATACCGCATTATTATTGAAGATGAAGTGGAAGTGGCGCGAGCCATGAAGCAAGGTATGGAAGAAGTTCGCCAATACCGAAAAGCCCATCAAGATGCGTTTTACTACAATTGGAAATTGCATATTCCAGAAGAGTTTCAGTATCCGTTTGAACCAACACATGAAAAAGTGCGTGAGTTGAATCTGCACTTTAATCAAGAAACACACTTGCTTGCAGCAGATTTACGTCGGGCATTTTCGTCAATCGTTGCCGGCAACGTGAAAGCGCAAGGTGTGGCTTATATCAAAGAGTTTGGGCCATTTGAGATCCATGGTGATAAAGCTTTGTTGGCGAAGCTGGATGCCTTGTTACAAGCGTTCGTTCGTCAGCAACGTATGAAGTTGCCGGGCAGTGCGTATGTGCCGTGTTACAAAGTCATCACAGACTAACTGGATGGCTACTGCGCTTGCCAATACTTTGTTAAAAACAGTGATACTAAAAAAGGGCTGCTTGTGAAGCCCTTTTCTGTTTCTAGCTTTTAGTGTTTTGGTTCTGGTTCTGGTTCTGGTTTTTAAAACTAACCAAACACTGACCAGCCGATGCTTTCCGATAGCGCTTCAAGCGCTGCCATGCCAGCGAGTGAGTTGCCTGACTTATTGAGTTCGGGTGACCAAACACACACCGAAAAACGATTAGGGACGATGGCAAGAATACCGCCGCCTACACCGCTTTTTCCCGGTAGTCCAACACGATAAGCAAAGTTACCCGCTTCGTCGTATAAGCCGCTGGTGGCGAGTAGGCCGTTTACCTGAGTGGTTTCTCGCGCGCTCAGTACTTGCTCACCACTAAGCTGTGAGTAGCCCTTGTTGGCAAGGAAACTAAAGGCTTTGGCTAAATCTACACAGTTCATGCGCATGGCGCAGTTATCAAAGTAGCTATGCAACACGTCTTCTACATCGTTTTCAAAGTTGCCAAAGGCTTTCATCAAATACGCCATGGATGCATTGCGTGCTCTAAACTCGTATTCCGAGCTGGCAACGATTTTGTCTGAGTTCAATAGTGGATTATCGGCTAAGCGACGAATAAACTCTCGCATGGCGTAATGGGGCGAGGCAAAACGTGACTGATTCATGTCGCTGATGACCAAGGCGCCAGCATTGATAAAGGGGTTGCGGGGTACACCAGCTTCGTATTCTAGCTGAACTAAGGAATTAAACGGATGGCCAGACGGTTCGCGCCCAACACGTTTCCACATTTCTTCGCCATAATGTTTGATAGCAAGCGTTAAGCTAAAGACTTTAGAAATACTCTGGATAGAGAAGTCTGTGTAGGCTTGGCCGGCATGATAAAGCTCGCCGTCGTTGCTGTAGATGGCAATACCAAACTGATTAGGATCGACATTGGCCAATGCGGGAATGTAGTCTGCGACTTTGCCTAAACCGATTAATGGTTTTACTTTTTGTTCTATTGAATGCAGTAAATCTTCCACATCGCTCTCATTAAACAGTATTAAAGGGGGCGGCTAGTATAGAGAAAGTGATAGGGAAACCCCAGTGTAATTTTGTTAGAAAAAAGGCATTAAAAAGCCCCCAAAAAGAGGGGGCTATAAGTGATTTGTTATGGACAATTATTGACGTGGTGAAATGCCGTAAACCGAGGTGGTTCCGCTAACTTCATTGCCAACAATTAATAGAGCTTGACCCGTTGGGCTGTCTTCTTTTGATACAAAGCTCATGCCTTCTGGACCAAGATCACCAGCAGCAGAAGTATCTACTTTTGCATCAAAGTTTCGGCTTGTTAAATATTGCACAAACTGGCTTTTTGCTGGCGTGGTGATGTCGTAAACCATGATGCCGCCCACACGCTCTAAACCAATGAAGGCATAAGTGCGACCATCAATTTGACCTAGGGTGAGTGCTTCTGGCTCAGGGCCTTTGTCATCGCTACGACCATCGATTTTATTTGAATCATTCGACGCGTTAAAGCCATTTTCGCCTAATCGATCTGCCGTAATACGCTCGAAATCGCTGCCGCTGTCAAACACTTGCTCGCCAGTTTCACCGCTCCAGATAGAAAATGAACGAGCGCCGTAACCATACAACTCAGTAAAGGTGCAGTTGGTTGGTGCGCCTTTCACAAGTTCACAGCCTTTGGCACCTAATGTGCTGGTGATTTTCATGCGCCCTAGGTTTTTATCGTCTTCTAACTTGCCTTCAATGCTGTGCTTTAGCGGGCTAGTTAGCGCAAGGCGGCTGTTGAATTCAGCAAGGTCTTTGACTCGATATTCTTCGCTAAAGCCTTTGTAATCTCTAGAGTCGCCTTCGTTAGCAGTGACGATATAGGTTTTGCCTGAGATCATGTAAGAAGCAATAGTATCTGGCATGTACATGCCTAGAACAGGCCAGTTTTGCAGCTGAATGGTTTTATCTTTGTCACTCACATCAAGCTCATTACCAGTTTTGTTGTAATCTTTTACGCCTAAAGCCCAGATGGTATCGACTGATTTCTTTGAAAGATCAATTTTGGCAATGCCGTTATTTTCTTGTAGCGATACAAATGCGTAATGGTTGTCTTTAGATACTGTGATGTATTCTGGCTCTAGGTCTTGAGCTACGCTGGCATTAGGGCCAAAAATACGCAATCCAGCTGGACGTTCAGTAGCACGTGATCCGCCGTTATTGAAGTCACGGAATGACACCTCAGTGACATCTTTTTGACTTAATTTCGTGATGTCATTTGGGATAGCGATGATGCTGACACTGCCTTCTGGGTCGATAGTGTATTCATCGTTTGGCTCGCCTTCGTTCGCTACAACAACCTGCTTGCCATCGTGGGTAAAGGTCACCATATCAGGAAGTGCTCCGACTTTTACTGCTGTGATAAAGGCATGACCATCAATTTTGTAGAAAGCGATGTAGCCCATGTTCTGTTTTGGTTTGGCTTCAATGGCTACCGCCATAATGCCGTTATGAACGCTGACACTGTTTGCGGCGCCAAGGGTTATTCCCATTAAGTCTACAACGTCTTTGCTGACATCCAGTGTTTTGATTTTATTAGGCGACGTCGGGTTCTTCATAGAAAGAACATCAACTTTGCCAGAGTTTGCATTGACCACAAATGTCTCATGAGTTTTTGCATCATACGCCACAATCTCGGCAGCGCTGCCGTCAAAAACGCCAGATTCATAGCGGCCTAAGAAGTTCAGTTCAATAGAGGAGGTTGCAGATTGAGTGTCAGAATTATTTGTGGCACAGCCGCTTAATAAAGCAAGCGTGGTGCACAAAGGAAGCGTAATCGGAAGACGTAAACGCATGTTTTTGCTCCAAGTGGGGAAAAATTGTGCATCTACACTAACGTTTGAATATGACAAATAAATTGCAAATGCCAGTAAGTTTGTACTTACTTGCATTTGCAATCACAACTTAAGAGGCGTGATTTCTGATGTGGTCTACGTGTGAATTGATGAGCTGCCCAGAGATCGTCGCATTGTTGGGAATATTTGGTAAGTCGTCGATCTGATACCAATGGGCTTCTTCTATTTCACCGGGTGCGGGTGTGATTTCACCATCAGCGTAGTCTGCAAAGAATCCAGCCATTAATTGATGTGGAAAAGACCAAGGCTGGCTGCTGACATAGCGTATATTAGTGACTTCTAGGCCGACTTCTTCCCTTACTTCCCTTGCTACGGCTTGCTCCAATGTTTCGCCAGCTTCGACAAAACCAGCGATATTGCTAAATCTGCCTTTGGGCGCTTGTGGACCACGAGCGAGTAGTATTTGATTGCCTTTGCGGATTGATACAATCACACAAGGGGAAATTCTCGGATAATGGCGCAGGTTACAAGATGGGCAAATTTTTGTGTGCTCGGCTGCATGTTTTTCTTTCATCGGTGTGCCACAGCGGCCACAAAATTGATGGTCGCGATCCCATGTAGATAATTGGTGAGCACGGCTTAATAAAATGTAATTGTGTTGATCTTGTAAGAAGAGCAGATCTCTTAGACCAATTTCAGTAAAGCCTTTGGGAATAGATTCAAAACGACACACGAAGATATCTTGGCCATGCCATTGGCCACAATAGACAGCACTCATTTTTGAATTAGGTTGGAAATGTGTAAAAGGCGTAAGAAATTGATTTTCTGACTCTACTAATACTTGGTTTCGATATAGCAAAATGTAGAGCGCATCTTGATGGGGAAGCGGATGTGTTTGAGTGCCTATTTCTAACATGTGATTGCTCGGTTTGCGTCTAAAAGAATTACGCTAACGCGATCATCTTCTAGACGCAATAACCTAAGAGAATTTAATTCCAATCCAGAATAACTTTTCCTGATTGACCTGATCCCATGGTGTCAAAGCCTTGCTGAAATTCATCGACGTTAAAGCGATGGGTAATGATCGGACTAATGTCTAAGCCAGACTGCAACATCGCGACCATTTTGTACCAAGTTTCGTACATTTCTCGTCCATAAATGCCTTTGATGACCAGGCCTTTAAAGATCACTTGGTTCCAATCGATGAGTGTGCCTTTGCTCGGAATGCCCAGCATGGCAATTTTTCCGCCGTGGTTCATGCATTCCAACATGGAGCGGAAGGCCGTGTCATTGCCAGACATTTCCAAACCCACGTCGAATCCTTCATTCATGCCTATTTCTGTCATGACGTCTTTTAACGACTCATGACTAACGTTGACGGTGCGAGTGGCACCCATCTTCTTCGCTAGATCTAGGCGGAAGTCATTCACATCAGTAATCACCACATTACGTGCGCCTACGTGCTTAGCAATGGCTGCAGCCATAGCGCCAATTGGGCCTGCACCTGTGATTAAAACGTCTTCGCCGATTAAATCGAATGACAGAGCGGTGTGGGTCGCGTTACCAAATGGATCAAATATCGCGGCCATATCATCGCTAATATTGTCAGGGATTTTGAATGCGTTGCTAGCAGGAATGACTAAATATTCGGCAAATGCTCCGCTACGATTTACACCGACCCCGAGGGTTTTTCGACAGAGATGACGACGACCCGCACGACAGTTACGGCAATGACCACAAGTGATGTGGCCTTCGCCAGAAACGCGGTCACCAATCTTGAAGCCAGAGACTTCTGGGCCGATTTCTGTGATCACACCGACAAACTCATGACCAACAGTCATTGGTACTGGAATGGTGTTTTGTGCCCAATCGTCCCATTGATAAATATGCATGTCCGTTCCGCAGATCGCAGTTTTGCTTATTTTTATGACGACATCGTTATGTCCGCATTCTGGATGTGGAACCTCTGTCATCCAAATGCCTTTTTCGGCGTGAAGCTTCGCAAGCGTTTTCATTATTTATTTCCTTCCTTCAATGACGCCCATCTCGCGGCCTACTTTGGTAAAGGCGTCTATGGCGCGATCAAGTTGTTCCGTTGTTAGTGACGCTGACATCTGTGTACGAATTCTGGCCTTGCCCATTGGTACGACTGGATAAGCAAATCCTGTCACAAATATCCCTTCCTTATATAGCGCATTTGCCATCTCTTGTGCGAGTTTAGCATCACCTAAAATAACAGGAATGATTGGGTGGTCGCCAGGAACGAGGTTAAAGCCTAACGCGCTCATTTGAGTGCGAAAGTATTGGCTGTTTGCTTTTAATTGCTTACGGGCAGAATCGCCTTGTTTGAGAGACTCGATAATTTGTAAGCTGGTGGCGGTAATGACAGGCGCTAGTGAGTTAGAAAACAAATAAGGGCGAGAGCGTTGGCGTAACCAATCGACAATGCTTTTAGAGGCGCTGGTGTAGCCGCCAGACGCGCCACCAAGGGCTTTACCCAATGTACCAGTGATAATGTCGATACGACCCAGTACATCGCAATACTCATGGCTACCGCGGCCATTTTCTCCGAGAAATCCAACGGCATGTGAATCATCAACCATGACTAACGCGTCGTATTTATCGGCTAGATCACAAATGGATTTTAGATCGGCAATGATACCGTCCATAGAAAACACACCATCCGTTACAATCAACTTGGTTTTGGCGCCGTCTATATCGGCTTGCTGCAGCTTACCTTCCAGTTCACTCATGTCGTTATTGGCGTAGCGATAGCGCTTTGCTTTGCATAAACGAATGCCGTCAATAATGCTGGCGTGATTGAGTGCATCACTGATTACCGCGTCTTCTTCGCTTAATAATGTTTCAAATAGGCCGCCATTTGCATCAAAACAAGAAGAATACAAAATGGTGTCTTCCATTTGTAGGAAGTCGCTTAGGCTTTGTTCTAGTTGAGTATGAATGCTTTGTGTGCCGCAAATAAAACGTACGGAAGCCATGCCGTAGCCGTATTCGTCTAGCGCTTGATGAGCCGCTTTTGTGACTTGGCTATCGTTTGCTAACCCAAGGTAGTTATTCGCACAAAGATTGATTAAAGGTGTTTTGTCGGCGGTGGTGATTTGGCTGTCTTGTGGCGTAATAAGCGGGCGCTCTACTTTATAAAGACCTTCTTCTTTAAGTGTTTGAAGTTGATTGTCCAATTTTTTGTAAAAAACGGATTTGCTCATGATTTTTCCTCTTGTGGAGATTTTTATTCCTTTTGTTATGAATCCTTTATGTCTCTTGAGTGTAGGAGGGTGGCTTCAATATGAGTAGATGCAGTGACAACATAAAATAGGCATAACAGTTTCGGTTTTTGAACCTGCTGGTCATGTTGTGTGTTCGTCCGTAGAATGTGGGCAAATATTTAGCATAGAGGAAAAGACATGTTGTCAAAGGTTCATTACAGCATTTTGCTGGGAGCGTTGAGTGCCAGTGTGGCGGCTCAAGCTCAGGATTATTTACCCGTTCTGCAATATCACCATGTAAGTGCTAGTTCGCCTAAATCGACTTCTGTTACTCCTGAACAGTTTACCGAGCAAATGGATTACTTAAAAAGTGCAGGCTTTCAGGTGGTCGATCTACGTTCTGCATTGGATGACTTAAAAGCCAATAAGCCATTGCCTGAAAAAGCGGTGGCGATTTCGTTTGATGATGCTTACCGCAGTATTTATCAAGCAGGTTTTCCAATCCTTAAAGAAAGAAACTTTCCTTTTACAGTGTTTATTAATACCGAACCCGTTGAGCGTAAGAGTCGCAGCTTCTTAACCTGGGATCAGATGAAAGAAATGGAGCAGTCTGGTGGCGTGTTTGCCAATCACACCATTAGCCATCCTTATATGTTGCGCAAAGAAAAAGGGGAATCTGATGAGGCTTGGCTGTCCCGGATGACAAATGAAGTGAATACGGTTGAGAGTCTGCTTGAGAAAAACCTTGGACATTCACCAAAAATGTTGGCCTATCCTTATGGCGAATCAAATGCTCAGATTCGAACCATGATAAAAGAGCAAGGTATTATGGCGTTTGGCCAGCAATCGGGCGTAGTGAGTGCCGATTCTGATTTCGAGAACTTACCACGTTTTCCCGCTTCAGGCGCTTATGCCAAGCTATCTACGTTAAAGACGAAGCTAAATGCTAAGCCGATGCCTTTGTTATCTGAGAAGACAGGCGGGGATTATGCAACAGATCAGCCTGTTTCGATTAGCTTGACCTTTAAAGAGGGCAAGTATCGTTTGAAAGACTTAACCTGTTATGTAGCAGGCCAAGGTAAAGCTAAGCTAGATTGGGTGTCTGATACAGAAGTAACGGCGACTGCTGAGAAACCATTCGGCGTTGGTCGTGGCCGTATTAACTGCACTATGCCAGACAATTCAGGCAAGCATTATTACTGGTATTCCAATGTTTGGATCCGTTCTTCTCCTGATCAGGGCTATGTGAGTGAAAAAAGTTAAAGTTTTTTAAAAAAGAGGTTGCACTGAAATTTCAAATCAGTATTATACACCTCGCTCGCAACGGAGGGGTGGCAGAGCGGTTTAATGCACCAGTCTTGAAAACTGGCGTAGGTTAATAGCCTACCGAGAGTTCGAATCTCTCCTCCTCCGCCATCTTCTGAAGATGGTTGTTGTAAGCAAGATAAAATATTAGTTCCTCGATAGCTCAGTTGGTAGAGCAAATGACTGTTAATCATTGGGTCACTGGTTCGAGTCCAGTTCGAGGAGCCATTCGGAGTATAGCGCAGTCTGGTAGCGCGCCTGCTTTGGGAGCAGGATGTCGGGGGTTCGAATCCCTCTACTCCGACCATTTATTTTATCATCACCATTAGTAATGGTGGGCGTAGCTCAGTTGGTAGAGCTCCGGATTGTGATTCCGGCGGTCGTGGGTTCAAGCCCCATCGTCCACCCCATTACTTGATAGTTGGGTCGTTAGCTCAGTTGGTAGAGCAGTTGACTTTTAATCAATTGGTCACTGGTTCGAATCCAGTACGACCCACCAACTATCCCTATATAGAATTCAAGTCTGATTAATTCCTCGATAGCTCAGTTGGTAGAGCAAATGACTGTTAATCATTGGGTCACTGGTTCGAGTCCAGTTCGAGGAGCCATCGGAGTATAGCGCAGTCTGGTAGCGCGCCTGCTTTGGGAGCAGGATGTCGGGAGTTCGAATCTCTCTACTCCGACCATTAGTTATTCAAGTTTAAAAAATTATGAGCGGGTCGTTAGCTCAGTTGGTAGAGCAGTTGACTTTTAATCAATTGGTCACTGGTTCGAATCCAGTACGACCCACCATTCTTTTCATAATTATATTTATCTAAAAATCTTCCGTTTTATTCTTGGTCTTTCTCTAGATAGCTTCAAAATCGTCTATCGTCTATCGTCTATCGTCTATCGTCTATCGTCTATCGTCTATCGTCTATCGTCTATCGTCTATCGTCTATCGTCTATGTTTTGCTGATAGCGGTGTTTATTCATCAAGTGCAGACCAAAGCAGCTTTGATCAGGGAGGCTTTGACGACGTGGGCGCTTGGACGATTTTGGTAGCGATGATTTTATTTAGTCATAAACTCTGATAAATAAAAAAACCAGATCAACTGTTGTTTAAGTGATCTGGTTTTTTTGTTGGTGGTTTTGGTTTTTTCAAGCTTTACGTCACTTCAACAAAACTCATAAAGCCAGTTTTTAGGTGTTCGATAATATGACAGTGGTACATCCAGCGGCCCGGATTATCGGCTACTAGAGCAGCGAGCACGGTTTCATTCTGACCAAGCAAAACCGTATCTGAATGGAATGGTGTAATGGCTTTCTTGTTTGAACTTAACACGGTAAAGGTATGACCATGGATGTGGATCGGATGGTGGTACTGGGTTAAATTCGACAGTTCGAAAATATACGTTTTACCGCGTTCTAATGTGGCAAGAGGATCAGGAATGTGGCCTTTCGACATGCCTTCCCAGGAGCGGCGATTCATTGTCCAGAAGTTGTAGCTCACCTTGCCATTTTTCTCTATCGGTGTGATGTTGGCGTTCCATTCAAAAGCAAACTTGATTGTTTCTGCATTATCTAAATCTGGTGCTGGAATTGGGTTAAGTGGCAGCTTAGGTAAGCTGCGGTCTTTAAGCTGACTCGCCACTGTTTTGATGGTCACCATTGGTTTGCTCTTATGTTTAAAGGTGACGGTTTCTCCTACCTTGCTTGGGGCGATTACACCAAGGTCAAGACGCATTCCCGGTGCGGCCATGTGATTGGTTAACGCAACGGGTTCTGCAATTGGGTTGCCATCAATAGCAAGAATCTTAGCGGCTGGATCGGTTGAGTTTATCTGGTACATCACTGTGTTATCAACGTTCAAGAAACGCACTCGAATTGCTCCGCCAGCGGGAACTTCATAGGTTGGGTGAATTTCACCATTGATGGTCATGACGCGGCCGGGTGTGCCCATACGAAAAGCATTTTGTGGTGTCGTCAAAGCGGTAAAAGAGCCATCGTCTTTGATGTGCCAGTTCTTCATACAAAGCACCAGATCTTCATCAAAGTCTGGCTTTTCCGCTTCATCCACAATTAATGCGCCAACCAAGCCTTTGCCAAGTTGTTCGACACTGTTCATGTGGGGATGATACCAAAAAGAACCCGCATCGGGTGGCGTGAACTCATAGTCGAAAGTTTCGCCGGGCATAATTGGTGGTTGGCTTAAAAAAGGCACGCCGTCCATGGCAATCGGGATTCTCATGCCGTGCCAATGAATCGTGGTGGGCTCGTTTAGCTTGTTTATGACTCGAATGCGCACAGGCTGATGTTGTTTGGCACGAATCACTGGTGCAGGGTAACCGCCATTAAAGCAAAGTGCAGGCGTACTGCCACCAGACACAATATTGACATCAGCAGGTTCGACGATTAATTCATAGTCGAAACCCGCAGACGGTGTAGCGGCAAGAACGACTCTAGGTAGCGTACTTGTCATGGCCACAAATAGGCTGGATTTTATAAAATTACGTCGGTTCAAAGCAGTTTTTCCTGTGCAATTATTCTGGTGAAATTGGCCAAAGAGCGAATCTAATGGTGCAGAGCATAACAAAAAATGCGCCTCAATAAATTGGCTTTAATCAGCTTTCTAGCGATAACCCTGCGCCTGCAAGGTAAACAAATGCGCGTATTGGCCTTGTTGAGCCAGAAGGGAATCGTGGGTGCCGCGTTCTTTGATTTGTCCATGTTCCATGACGATGATCTCGTGTGCGAGACGCACCGTGGAAAATCGATGGGAAATCAGAATTGCCATTTTGTCTTTGGTGTGTTCTTGGAAATGCTGGAAAATATTGGCTTCAGCTTGAGCATCCATGGCCGCAGTTGGTTCATCTAATACCAAAATATCGGCGTCTTCGCGCATGAAAGCTCGCGCCAAGGCGATTTTTTGCCATTGCCCACCAGACAATTCTTGTCCGCCTCGGAACCAACGACCAAGCTGAGTTTGATAGCCGTTTTCAAGTTCAGTAATAAAGTCGGTGGCCTTGCCAAGTTCGGCGGCTTTTTTCCAACCGGTTTGATCGTTAAATCTGTCGTTGTCGCCAGCGCCAATGTTCTCGCCAACAATAAATTGATAACGCACAAAGTCTTGGAATATAACGCCAACACGCTTTAGCAGGGCGCTTTCTTCCCATTCCAGCAAGTCCAAACCATCTAACAAAATGCGCCCTCGAGTTGGATTATATAGACGAGTTAACAGTTTGATTAGCGTGGTTTTGCCTGAGCCATTTTCACCGACAATCGCGAGGCTGTGGCCGGGGCGAATGTGTAGGTTGATGTTGGCAAGAGCAGGCCTTTCGCTGCCCGGATATTGGAAGGTGACATTTTCAAAACGAATGCCATCGTTTGGAGTTGGTCCTATTAACAAACCGGATGTTGAAAGCGGCGTTTCTTGTTCTAGATACTCGTAGAGGTTGGATAAATACAAATTGTCTTCGTACATGCCACTAATGGCTGTCAGCGAGGCCGAAACCGAGCTTTGACCTTGCTTGAATAACAGCAAATACATGGTCATTTGGCCCAAGGTAATCGCACCAATAATGGTATCGCTGACGATCCAACCATAGGCACCATAAAACACTAAGGTACTTATCACGCCGAGGGCGAAGCCCCAGCTTTCGCGACGTAAGATCAGTTTTTTGCTTTCTTTGAATAGCTTGATGAATATTTCGGTGTAGCGCTGTAAAAAACGATCGCCCAGTTGGTACAAGCGAACTTCTTTGATGTTGTCTTCCCGAGCCAATAAGGTTTCTAGATAGTTTTGCTGACGGACTTCTGGCGAGCGCCAACGGAACATTAAAAAAGCATCGCCAGAAAACTTGGCTTCAGCGATAAAAGAAGGCAAAGCACCACAAATCAACAACGCCAACGCCCACGGAGAAAAGTGCCACAGCAAGACCGCAAAGCTGGATAACGTGATGGCATTTTGCAGCAAGGCAAAGGTTTTATTTACTAGAGCAAGAGGACGACTAGATGCTTCGCGGCGAGCGCGAACCAGCTTGTCGTAAAATTCAGAATCTTCGAAATGCGAGAGGGTTAAGCTTTGGGCTTTTTCTAATATTAGCAAGTTGACTTTTTGACCTAATAAACCTTGTAAAATGGCCTGCTGAGCGCTTAATGCGCGTTGCGCGGCGGCAATCACCAACACCAAGATTCCTTCTAATACCACATAGTTGAGTGCGGTTTGATAGTGCAAAACTTGGTCTTGTTTATAGCTTTCCATGGCGGCAACAACCGCATCGACGATTAATTGTCCGACATACGCCATCGCCGCAGGCAGCACACCAGCAATCAGTGTTGCCAGTGCTAAGCCAATGGTTAACGCAGGCGAGGTTTTCCACACCAAATCTATGGCGCGGCGGCTATAACGAAACACGCCAAGCATGTTTTTATCGACAGTATTATTTGGCGTAGCAGAGGGTTTCATTAACGATCCTGAACAAATTGAGAGAGCGGAACTATGACATAAAGTATACGTCAGATAAGTTTGTTGGGAGAGTTGTTTTAGAAAGAGCTAGGATTTAGATTCAGAGAAGAGCTCTTGTAACAAGAGCTCTGGGTATGATTAGAAACTTAGACCAGCAACAAAAGCAATACTTGAGCCATCAGCCTTTGTTGAATCTTCATTTTTGAATTCATATTCAATATTTGTATAGCGTAAGCCTAGGTCCATGGCCAAGGAGTCATTACTGTATACTTGGTAATTGGCTTCTAAAACAATGCCAAGAGCGTTTTTTGCCTCTACTGAAAAAACTCCATCATCGGCAGTAATTTTAAATTTAGTGTTTATATGATAAGTTATTCCGCCGTTTAATAGTAGTTTGCCTACTTTCTGGGAAAGGAGTAGGTCTATTGGAAGCCGAGAAAATTTAATTTTCCCTTGTGAGCCGTCTAGACTGTCTTCTAGATTATTTATTGCTACTTTGTATCCGAATCCATCATCATTTAAAGAGCCTGCAAGGTATAATCCTATTAAAGTGCCGTCGCCAGCTCCAATGGCCAGAGTTTCAGAATTATTTTCTGCTACAAGGTTGTCCCCACCTTTTGAAGATCCTAATTGCAGCCCATATTTGATGTCACCTGCATTCGCAAATGATGCGCCCGCTATCAATGATGCAGCCAATGCAATTTTAGTAAATTTCATATAATTCCCTATCCCTTATGATTGTGTAAAAACAGCGTAATTTTATGTAATTTTAAGTAAGGGTGAAAGTGTTTTATACCGCTGTTTCTTGGTTTTTTATCCATTAAAAAAACCGCCCCTTAGTGCTTGATAAGATGATTTCTCGCGTTTTCATGGTTTGGCTATAGTGAAAGCCAATTGAATTTGTATTGGCTGTTCGGCCATTAATTGTGAGAAATCTGTAATGAGTAATAAATTGGCTAAGTCGGCTCTTAAGCAAGCGGGAAGTGGAACGCGTTCGGTGTGGAGCGGCGAGCAAGTGGATCACCCTTATCGTGCGACGCAAACTCCTATTGTCGCCAGTGCTGCTTATGGCTACCAAGATATTGATGAATGGTACGACGTTGCTTTGGGTACTGCCCCCGGTTTTATTTATAGCCGCATGAGTAATCCTACCGTAGGAACTTTAGAAGCCAAGATTTGTGGTTTAGAAAATGCCGAGTCGGCGGTTGCTTTTAGCACTGGCATGGCGGCGATCAGCAGTGTGCTTTATACCTTTTTGTCGAATGGTTGCCGAGTAGTGTCAACGAAAGACAGTTACGGCGGTACCAATAAAGTCTTTGAAGAATTTTTACCGCGTATGGGCGTGAGCGTGACGCTTTGCGAAACGCACAGTCATGAGCAAATCGAAGCGGAAATCGCCATTGGCTGTGATGTTTTGTATCTGGAAACACCGACTAACCCGACGTTGAAAATTGTCGATGTAAAACGTCTTGTGGCAGCGGCTAAAAAAGTTGGCGCCTTGGTTATCGCCGACAACACGTTTGCGACACCACTGAATCAAAGTCCTTTGGAGCTGGGCGTCGACATTGTTGTGCACAGTGCGACCAAGTTTTTGAGCGGTCACGCCGATGCCATGGGTGGTTTGGTTTGTGGCACCGAAGAACTGATGGCAAAGGTTCGTCATTATCGAGAAATTAATGGTGCGTCGTTGGATCCCTTTTCGGCCTATTTGATTATTCGTGGCATGAAAACCTTGGCTCTACGTATTCGTCAGCAACAAAACAGCGCGCAGGCGATTGCGGAATATTTATTGACTGAACCCTTGGTGGAAGCGGTGAATTATCCAGGTCTGCCAAGTCACCCGAATCATGCTATTGCTTGTGAACAAATGAAAGGCTTTGGCGCCATTGTCAGTTTTGTACTGATCGGTGGTATGGATACAGTGAAGATCTTATTGCCGCAATTACAATACGCTCATTGTGCTGGTAACTTGGGCGCGGTAGAAACCATTTACGGGCCAGCCAGAACCACAAGCCATGTTGAAAATACTTTAGAAGAGCGTTTAGCGCTGGGCATTTCTGAAGGTTTAGTGCGGATATCTGTGGGGATCGAAGACACTGAAGATTTAATCGCTGATTTACAGCAGGCGTTTGAACGAGTCAGGGCGCTTTCTCGCTCAGAAACTGACTTGGCTTAACTTTGAGCAAAATGAAAAAAACGATGGAATACATTAATGTTTCAATAGGGACTGTTAGTGTCAACTCCTGTATTATGCGCCGCTAGAAAATGGCGTTAGGGTCATGCATTTAAAACAAATTAGGGTTTGTTTTTTTACATAAACTGGGGACATATAAGAATGAAAAAAATATTTATAGCAGCATTGGCTCTATGTAGCGCAACACTGGCATCAGCTTCAGATAATGATTTGTGGGAAAATTCCACTTTAAATCAAGTGCTTAACCGCGGAGAGTTACGTGTTTGTGCAGAAGCGGGTTATATGCCGTTTGATATGCGCGACAAAAAAGGCAACATCGTTGGTTTTGACGTTGATATTGCGAAAACCATGGCTAAGGCGATGGGTGTAAAACTGGATATTCGTAACACAGCATGGGATGGCATTATCCCTGCATTGTTAACTGACAAGTGCGATATCATTATTTCTGGCATGACAATTACGCCTGAGCGCAACTTGAAAGTGAACTTTACTGATCCCTACATTGTGGTTGGTCAAACGATTCTTTTGAGCCCTGAGCTAAAAGGTAAAGTCACAAATTATCGTGATTTAAACGATGCTAAATACACTGTAGCGACTAAATTGGGTGCGACATCTGATTACGCTGTAAAAAGATACATGAGCAAAGCCAAGTTGAACCTGTTTGAAACAGAGTCAGAAGCAGCGCTAGAAGTGGTAAATGGTAATGCTGATGCTTTCGTTTATGACTTGCCATATAACGCAATTTACGCGTCACAAAGTGAAGGTAAGGTTGTGCATTTAGACGAGTCCTTCACTTATGAGCCTCTAGGTTTTGCAATTCGTAAGGGTGATCCAGATTTCATGAATTTCTTAAACAACTACCTCGCGCAAATTAAAGGTGATGGTACTTACGATAAAATCTATCAAAAATGGTTTGCTAGTAATTCTTGGTTAAGTAACGTTCAGTAAGCTTAATATCAATAAAAAGTGGCGCAGTTTAGCGCCACTTTTTGTTTCTTTGATTTATTTTCTGTGAGTTAAAAAAAACGACGGGGCTTCTCATCGATGGAAAAACAATCTCATCTGCTTTTGTGGAAAGCGGTCTTTGTTCTAATCATCATAGGACTGGGCTTTGGCATTTATGCTGGCAGCAAAAATATTGACTACACTTGGCGCTGGGAACGTATTCCGCAGTACATAATTAATACCGAAGCGACAACGGTTCGATCGCCTTTTGATGGTTCTGCAACGATTGAAAAGGGGAAGTTGATTGTTAGTTCCGATTACGGTGACGATCCGTTAGTGATCAAAAAGTTTGATAACTTACTGGTTAGTAATGGCGATTTGGTGTTTGAGGGCGATCCACTTGCCGAAGTAGAAAACTGGAATATTGGCCCGCTCACGTGGGGGCTGGTGATGACATTACAGTTGTCTGTGGTGTCCTTGGTTTTTGCTGTGGTTATCGGGCTGTTTGCTGGTTTGGCTCGTATATCGACGAATCCTGCGTTGCGTTATTTGTCCGTTACCTACATTGAATTGATTCGTGGCACGCCATTATTAGTACAGATTTTTATCTTCTACTTTTTTATTGGTACCGTGTTGGATTTGGATCGTTTTACTGCCGGTGTGGCGGCCTTGTCTGTGTTTACTGGCGCTTATATCGCAGAAATCGTGCGTTCTGGTATTCAGTCTATTAGTCCAGGTCAAATGGAAGCAGCACGCAGCTTAGGCATGAATTATGTTCAAGCCATGGTTAATGTGATTTTACCGCAGGCGTTTAAACGTACTCTACCGCCAATGGCCGGACAGTTTATTAACTTGATTAAAGACTCGTCTTTGGTGTCGGTTATCTCCATCACAGATTTAACCAAGGCTGGACGCGAAGTGGTGAGTTCTACTTTCGCGCCATTTGAAGTCTGGTTCGCCGTTGCGCTGATGTATTTAATATTAACTGGGGCTTTATCTTGGGCCATTCAGCGTCTTGAAAAGAGGTTATCTGCCAGTGACTAATATGACCGAGAAGAGCATCATTCAAGCTCGCAATATCGAAAAGATTTACCCGAATGGCTGTCATGCTTTAAAAAATGTTTCCCTCGATATTAATCGTGGTGAAGTCGTAGTGATTATTGGGCCAAGTGGCTCAGGTAAGTCGACATTTTTACGCACCTTAAATCAGCTAGAGACCATTTCTGATGGCACGATTCACATTGATGAAGTGAGTTTGACCGATAGGAAAACCAACATCAATAAAGTACGCGAAGAAGTGGGCATGGTGTTCCAGTCCTTTAATCTTTTTCCACACAAAACGGCGCTTGGTAACGTGGCTTTATCTCCGATTAAGGTGAAGAAAAAGCCTCGTGCTGTCGCGGAACAAGAAGGCCGTGAATTGCTGAAAAAAGTGGGTCTGGCGGATCGCATGAATAACTATCCATCGCATTTGTCTGGTGGTCAGCAGCAGCGTGTGGCAATCGCGAGAGCGTTAGCCATGCACCCTAAGATTATGCTGTTTGATGAACCTACTAGTGCGCTTGATCCAGAAATGGTCGGGGAAGTATTGGACGTTATGAAAAGCCTCGCCGGTGACGGTATGACCATGGTCGTGGTGACCCATGAGATGGGCTTTGCTCGCGAAGTGGCTGATCGCGTGGTGTTCATGGAAGACGGTGAGTTAGTCTTCGAAGAAAGCCCAGAGCGCTTTTTTAGTTCTGACAATCCGCGTCTACAACGTTTCCTTGGGCAAGTCCTCTAGTATTGATGACAAATCTTGGCCACAATTGTTGGTCAAGATTCTCTCCTTTTTTTGGCTATTCATCATGAATAAGAAATCCCTTCCTCCATTAAATTGGCTGCATACCTTTGAAGTGTCGGCTCGATGTCTTAATTTTACTCATGCTGCTGAAGAGTTGTGCTTAACCCAGGGGGCAGTGAGTCAGCAGATTCGTTTGTTAGAAAGTCATTTGGGTGTGTCGTTATTCAAACGTTTGCCACGTGGTTTGAGTCTAACGGAAGAAGGGCGTTCTTACTTTCCTGTGGTAAAAGATGCGATTTCTCGTTTGACCGTTGGCACGAACGAGATCTTTACCCAGCACGATAAACAAACGATCAAAGTGTGTGGCAGTTTGTCGTTTTTTTCTCACTGGTTAGCGCCCAAACTTGCTGATTTTAGTGCGGCTTATCCCCAGTATGATATTCGTTACGTGAGTAATATCTGGGTGCAAGCATTAGACGATGAAGACGATATGGAAATTCGCTGGGGACATGGTGAGTGGCCCGGATTGATCTCGCAACGATTAACTTGGGACGCCTTGGTGCCAGTGTGTTCCCCTGAATTGATGGCACGATCGCCTTTGTTAGAGCCTGCGGATTTGGCGAATCATTCACTTCTTCATGTTATCGGCTACGAAGAGGGGTGGGGTTATTGGTTGAACATCATGGGCGTTGATAGCGTCGATTCGTCTGTCGGTATGCAATTCGATACGCTTGTGTCGACATTGCGCATGGCTGAGCTTGGGCAAGGTGTGGCCTTGGCGCGTTCTTCTATGGTGGAAGACATGTTAAATGAAGGCAAACTAGTCGCACCGTTTGGACAAGGCATTGAAGCCAGTGAATCATTTTATTTAGTACGACGATCTGGTGCTGAATTACATGGTGCTGCTATGGTGTTTTTTGATTGGCTGGTAAGACAGGCTCATCTCGCCAAAAAATAGGTGATCTGTTGATTGAAGTCTTTCGTATAACTCACATAACGGTTATTACTTAAGGGCATATTTTGACTCCAGACTATATTTTGACTCCAGACAAGTCACGAATTATCGAAATGGCTTGGGAAGACCGCACGCCATTTGAAGCCATTCAAACGCTTTACGGGCTTTCAGAGCCTGATGTTATTTTGTTAATGCGTAGCAACCTTAAAGCTAAAACCTTTAAAAATTGGCGGGCTAGAGTGTCTGGGCGTGCGAGTAAACATCTGGCGCTACGCAATCCTGATATTTCTCGAGGCTACTGTAAAACGCAGTATAAAATCCGTGCAAATAAAGGACGCTGAATGGTTTTACCTTATCGAATAAAAAAAGACGACCCAGTGATGAGTCGTCTTTTTTGCGTGTTCTGTTCTCTATGGCTGAATTGAGTTAGGCCAAGCTCAAGCTATTGAGGATCAAGAAGCTAACAGCAGAAAGAATACCGGCAGCTGGTAAGGTAATGATCCAAGCCATGCCGATAGGTTTCATTAGTTGCCAGTTTGCCGCACCATTCACCATGCCCACACCTAATACGGCACCGATTAAAATATGCGTACTGGAAACCGGTAAACCTAGAATGGAAGCGATCATAACGACAGCAGCGGCAGCTAATTCCGCTGAAAAGCCAGAAGCCGGATGCATTTTAGTAAGATTGTGACCTACCGTTTGGATGACTTCTTTACCGATGAACCATAAACCAACGATAAGTGCGACACCAAAGGTTAGCATGGCAATGGTTGGAACCGCGGCTTTTGAGCCAATTTCACCGGTTCGTAGAATGTCCATGATAGCTGCGAAAGGGCCAATCGCATTGGCTATATCGTTCGCGCCATGGCTAAAGGCAAAACCTGCCGCAGTAAAAACCTGCATCCAACTAAAAAGCAGAAAGGTCGATTTGTCTAATGATTTGCCTTTCAACGTTTTAGTGAAGATAGCCATGATTAACCAAACAATGGCGCCGATCATGCCGATAATCAGATAATTATCCAGCTGTGTTAATCCTAGGTTCATGTGCTTCAAACCTTTAAAAATCAACATGGCCGAAATTAACGTTGCGCCAAGAGCTGCAAAGATCGGAACATATACTTCTAGTGCTTTGGTAGCATTTAGCTCATTACGTTTTGATTCAATTTCATGAAGTTCTTTATAATAATCAGACTCCAGTTCATCTTTATCAAAATCGCCTTCCTTAACAGTGAGAGCATCACGAGCCATTTGCGTGGTGTAGGAAATTTGTTGAATTTCCGCCATGCGCTCAAAGGCTTTTTTGTGTTCTGCTTTGTAGGCTTTTTTCTCTTCTTTAATTTTTACCAACTCTTCAGAGGCTTGATCATTAAAATTAAGAATGTATTTTTTGATTTGTGAATACAAAAGGTAAGCCGCGACTCCACCAAGCACTGGAGACAAAACCCAAGAAATCGCAATCGTGCCGATTTGATCCCATTTAACCAAAGCAAAGCCTGTTTCTGCGCCACCAATTAAAAATCCTAATGTAATCGAGCTGCCAACAATACCGCCAATGATTGAATGCGTTGTTGATACTGGCCAGCCCCTTTTCGTAGCGATCAATAGCCAAATAGCTGCCGCAAGCAGTGCCGACATCATAATGTAGACAAATTGCATCGGATCGACTTGTATTTGTGATAGATCAACAATGCCTTTACGAATTGTTTTAGTTACTTCACCACCTGCAATGACAGCGCCGCTTACTTCAAAAATGGCTGCGACTAACAGGGCTTGTTTGATTGTTAATGTGCCTGCGCCGACGCTGGTGCCGAATGAGTTTGCAACATCATTACCACCAATATTAAATGCCATGAAGACACCAAATAGTGTGGCAAGAATAAATAAAATGACATGATTGGAATTGGTGTAATTCAATCCCCAAAAGATGAAATAGGCAATGGACACTAAGAAAATAGCAGCAAAGAAAATATTAAAACTTCTATCGCTGTTATTCTGTTCAATTACAGACATAACGACTCCCTAACTAATTGCTATTAAAGCGCTTCTATTCTTAAGAAATGCAGTGATATTCTTAGTAAAGGAGATTGCCTTTTTAAGATGACAATTTCATGACGTTATTGCTAACAATTCGCGTTTCAAAATGGCGGGAATAGCATTTTGGTTTATTGGATTCTAGATATCAGCAACAAGTGATGCCGCATTATGCGGCATCACTTTCACGAAAATCGGTCAGTTCGTCATCAAATACAAGGGTGCTTTCATCTTCGTCATACATCACATCTTCATCTGGTTCTATCACTAGGTCTTCCAGTGCTTTTTTAGGTGCCGCTTCTGCTAGATCAAGCTGTGCACTGGATGCTTTATTCGCTTTTTTAGGTTTTTGAGGACTTTTCTTCTTGTTGCCTAAAATATCTAACAGAGAATCTTTGTTTTCAGCCAAATACATAGACAGTGCTTCTTTTTGAGAATGATCGCCTGCTAATTTGCTTTCATCTAAAATCTCGTACAACGCCTCAGCGGTGTCTAATAGTTTGTCGTATGCATCGGCTTCAGTTTTAGAAGTAAACGTCATTTTTTCGATTCCATCGCGTTCTACAACATATTTGATAATTACAGGCATAATCCACCTCATGAAATAAAAATACTGTATAAATATACAGTTATTTTTCGTCGTTTGTCTAGCGCTTTTATTTGTTGATCCTGGCAATGATTGTTAAAGTGGCGGTCTTGATAAAGGAAGCACTTTTTATGCCTGTTGATTTTTCCCAGTTAGACTTTTCCATTTTGATGGATCACGTTGAGATCGTTCTAACGATCACTTGGATCTTTTTGTCGTATATTATTAGACGTTATACAAAACGTGTCATTCGTATTAATCAAAAAATTGAGCATGATAAAAAACGTCAGAGAATCAACGCAGTAGACAACATATTTAATTTATTCTTAGTAGTTGGCTTAGTGCTTATTTGGTCATCTGAGTTACAAAATATCGCGATTTCAATCGCTGCTTTTATGGTGGCCTTGGTTATCGCAACAAAGGAATTTATCGCTTGCATCGTTGGTGCATTTTATCGTGCTAGTACGCGACCATATCAGGTTGGCGATTGGATTCGAATCGCCAATTATGAAGGCGAAGTGACCGATAGTGATTGGTTATCGACGACACTATTTGAAGTTGATCTGAAAGGTGGCAGTTACACCTATACAGGTCGTACGACGGTGGTTCCCAATAGTGTCTTATTGCTGCACACGGTTCAAAATCTGAACTACATGCGCCGCTATGTGACCCATACTTTCTCTATCTCTCGTAGTACTGATGATGTGAATTTGTTTACGATAAAAGAGCAAATTTTAGAAAAAATTCGTGAGTACAGCGAGCATTTTCACGATGTTGCTATTCGTTATAACAGCCTTATAGAAAAGCGTTTAGACATTAAGATTTCAGGCCCTGAGCCAAGAGTTAGAATCACCACCACACCTGAAGGTTTTAATGTTTTTACGGTGTCGCTCTTTTGTCCAACCGAAGAAGCCGTGGAGATAGAGCAAAAAGTCACTGAAGATTTTATGACATTTTGGTATGAAAAACGTAATGCATATCTAGGAAATAAGTAAGTAGCATTCAATTTTTTGATACTGAATGTTAGTGGTTTTTTTGCTCATTATTAAAAGGGAATTTATGTCATTTTTAAGAGTTATATCAACAGTCGGTTTGCTTGTATCCTGCTTAATAGTAAGTGGCTGTGATAATTATGTCGTCACTGATAAAGAGATCAATGATAGCCTTGTAGAAACGTTAAAAGAGCCTGCACATAATCATATTACTGGCAATCTTTATACATCAGTGGGTTTATACGTTGATAGTCTAAATATAGAGTTATCAGATCGGAAGGGTGGTTTTGCTTTAGCTAAGCTTAAAGGTCGTCTAGTCTCTAGGTACTCTAATATTGAGCAGATTGGTGTCAGTATATCGTTTAAAGCTGGGGTAAGATTTTATGAAAATGAAGTGTTGCTTGTTGATCCTGAAATATCAAAGCTTAAGCTGTCAGGCAGTTATATTGAATCGGTGCCAAGGATTGCTCGTTGGCCTCATGAACTTAATGCTAAGAGTCTTTTGCGTTCTTACTTAGATGAGCATCCAATCTATGTGCTAAACCATTCTTTCATTGAAGGGGTGAGCGCATTCAGATTGAAAGATGTTGTGATAAAAGAAAAGAGCTTAGAGTTCGTAATTCGCTAGTTAAGTATTCATACAACTTCTATAATGCCCCAATACAATAGAGCCAGACATAACAAGCGCTAGCGCTTAATTATTGAATTATTAATGAGGAAACAGCATGTCGATTGCAGACAATCAAGTCGTTCAATTTCACTACACTTTGCGTCATGGCGAAGAGTTGATCGAAACTTCTGCGGGCAAAGATCCAGCGGCGTATTTACATGGCCACGGCAATGTTATTCCAGGGCTTGAAAAAGCAATGGAAGGAAAAGAAGTTGGCGAAGAGTTTGAAGTAACGGTTGCTTGCGCTGATGCTTATGGCGAACGTCATGAAGATCGTCAGCAACAAGTGCCAGTGAAGCATTTACAAGGCGCGAAACGCTGGAAAGCAGGCATGGTTGCCATGGTGAAAACCGACAAAGGTATGCGTCAGGTGACGGTTGTTAAAGTCGGCCTGAAGCACGCTACTGTAGATTTGAATCACCCATTGTCTGGCAAAGATCTGACTTTCAACATTCAAATCGTTGATTCTCGTGAGGCAACGAACGATGAAATTGCTCATGGTCATGCGCACGGTGTGGGTGGTCATCACCACTAAGAGCCAAACACTTTAAGTATTGTTTTCTACAAAGCCCCTGTTATGGATGATATAGCAGGGGCTTTTGTATTTCTGAGCTTTTGTTTTTTTTGGGTTCTTGTTTTTAGGGTATCAAAGAACGACTGATTTTAATCAAGTAATCGTAGTAAAGATCTTGGTGAATAGTAAAATTTAATAAGAATCGTTATCAACTGCTTGACAGGCCTCACCTTCATGCACATTATTGATAATAGTTATCATTTATGTTGTGTGTTGTAATATTTTCAGAGGGCGAAACAATGAGTCATTATTTAGTGCCATTTTCAGTACTCGAGCAGACCATTCAGGGCGGACAGTGTGCAGATTCCCCAGATGTGCTCTATCATTATTTGAACCTTACAGAAGAGTACGCTGAACGATTAAACATTACCGATGCCACTTTGTTGCATCAAAGAGTGTTCAATGTTTTGCTGGATACGGTTTGCGATACCAGTATTGCGCCTCATTGGCGTCAGACATGTTTAGACAAGGTGTATTTGCCCTTGTCACATCTAAAGCATTTAATTGTCACGTATCAAGATGCCAAGAACTATTTCAAGATGGAGCATAATTTACGAATTTTGAGCCATTACTTTATTTCTTCCTTCGAACAATAAGGACATCATTTACCAATGAAAATGCGTATTGAAAAAGACAGCATGGGCGAATTAGACGTCCCAGAAAAAGCACTCTACGGCGCCCAAACACAACGAGCTATTAATAACTTTCCAATTAGCGATGAGCCACTGCCAGAAGCTTTTATTCGTTCTCTTATCTTAATCAAATCCGCTGCGGCTAGAGCTAATGAATCTTTAGAATGCATTACACCAGAAATGTCTAAAGCGATTCAAAGTGCTTGTGATGAACTGTTAAATGCCGATGATTTGATGCAGCATTTCCCTGTGGATGTTTTCCAAACCGGATCAGGCACCAGCTCGAACATGAACGCCAATGAAGTGGTTGCGACGTTAGCGAGCGCACATCACGGTTCAGCATTGAATCCCAATGACCATGTGAATTATGGTCAAAGCAGCAACGACGTTATTCCCAGTGCTATCCATGTCAGCGCCACATTAGAATTAACCGGTCATCTTCTGCCAGCATTGGTTCATCTAAAAGACACGATCCTTAAAAAAGGCACTGCGCTTGCGGGCTACACCAAAACAGGTCGAACGCATCTGATGGACGCCATGCCAGTTCGATTGGATCAAACCTTTCACGCTTGGGCCGCTCAACTGCAAGACAACATTGATAATCTAACCTACCTTGAAAGCAAAACTACTCAGCTTGCCCAAGGCGGGACGGCGGTTGGAACCGGTATTAATGCTCATCCAGAATTTGCGGAACTATTTGCCAAAGAGTTGTCTTATTTAACCAATGTCACTTTCAGTAAGGGCGCTAATTTTTTTGCTTTGATAGGCTCACAAGATACGGCTGTCGCCTTATCTGGACAGTTAAAGGCGGTTGCGGTGACTTACATGAAAATTGCCAATGACCTGCGTTGGATGAATTCGGGCCCGTTGGCTGGTTTGGGTGAGATTTCTCTACAAGCCTTGCAGCCTGGATCGTCTATTATGCCGGGCAAAGTGAATCCCGTGATTCCAGAAGCCACGGCTATGGTGGCGGCGCAGGTGATAGGCAATGACGCGGCGATTACCATAGGTGGTCAGTCGGGTAATTTTGAATTGAATGTCATGTTACCAATGATTGCTAAGAACTTATTAAATAGCATCAAACTATTGGCAAACAGTGGGCAACTTTTGGCAGATAACGCCATCGCCACACTAACGGTCAATGAAGACAAATTGAATGAAGCATTGCATCGTAATCCTATTTTGGTGACGGCACTTAATCCGATTATTGGTTATGGCAAAGCCGCAGAAATTGCGAAAAAAGCCTACAAAGAAGGTCGTCCTGTGGTGGATGTTGCTGAAGAAGAAACTGATTTCAGCCGAGAAGAATTACTCGCTTTACTTGATCCTGCCAAGCTAACCCACGGCGGGATCTAGCAAAGGGTAAATAAGGTTTCGTTATTTGGTTGTTCCCTTACCAAATAACGAAAACGAGCCAGCGTACGCGCTGGCTTTTTTTTATTCAAAATAGAGTCTTTAACGCTTCATCAACAGCGGCTTTAGCGTGAATATAAGTGGTATCAAATAAAGGTACAGTGACGTGTTCTTGCTTGAGAAGTAGGGTGATTTCCGTGCAGCCTTCGATGACGGCTTTCGCTCCGGCTGCTTGAAGTCGATTAACGATGTCGATATAAATTTGTCTCGATTCAGGAAGAATTTTACCGAGACATAATTCCTCGTAAATAATTCGATGTATCTCGTCCCTGTCTTGCTTCGATGGCGTGATTACCTCTAAACCATATTGCTCTTCTAATCGCTTAATATAAAAGTCTTCTTCCATCGAATAGCGCGTACCGATAAAGCCAATTTTTTGATGCTTTTGTTTAACTAGTTCTTTGGCGGTGGCATCGGCAATGTGCAGTAAAGGAATTTTCACTGCACTTTGAACAACATCCGCCACCTTGTGCATGGTGTTGGTTGCGATAAGAATAAAATCTGCCTGAGCTTGCTCTAAACGTTGTGCTTCTGCCGCGAGAATTTCTCCTAATTGCTCCCAATCGCCTTGATGTTGTAAACGCTCAATTTCAGCAAAATCGACACTGGATAAGATGATTTTAGCGGAATGCAGGCCACCGAGTTTTTGTTTGGTCAACTCGTTGATGCTTTTGTAATACAAGGCCGAAGATTCCCAGCTCATTCCGCCAATAATGCCGATCGTTTTCATTCTGCGTCCTTTAGTTTTTATCTTTAATCCATAAAGTCTAACGCTGTTATTGAGCAGTCGTAATGTACAGATGGCAAAATAAATGAAGCGGACTGTAATGGAACAATGGCACCGTTAAAGGCTTCTGGTCATAAATACGCTGTAAGGGTCTAGCTTGTAGTCGGAGAAAGGTCCGCATTCAGTAAATTCATGTTTGGCATAAAGCTTTCTGGCGGGCGCGAAGAAGTCTTGTAATCCGGTTTCTAGGCTGATTTTATTGAGTCCTTTTTGCTTGGCTGTATCGAGAATATGGTGAAGTAGAGTAGAAGCAACGCCTTTGTTGCGGGCTGCGCTGGTGGTGCGCATGGATTTAATTTCTCCATGGGTGTCGCCCAGTACTTTTAGCGCGCCACAGCCGAGTAATTGACTATCTTCCCAAACCGTCCAGAAGGTAATGTTTGGTTTTTTTAAGCCATCTAAATCTAATGCAAAAACACATTCTGGTGGTGAGGCAGCAAACATGTCTTCGAGGTGTTCAGTGAGTATTTGTTTGACTTCTGGGCCAGATAAATCGTCGATTCTGATATCCATTTTGTATTCTTTCCTGAGCAAAAATAATGGGTAATTTAACACGCCAAAGTAAGCAAATCTTGTACCTTAATTAGCTTCTTTTAGTCGTTAAACAAAAGTGTATACTGTTTTTCAAAGTAGGCTTTAGATTATGGAAAGACATAAGGTGTGATATGACAGATCGAGTGAATTTACGACCTGCCGAAATGAAAGACGCTGAAACGCTAATTATGTGGCGCAATGACCCAGAGACACGCAAAGCGTCTCATAATAGTGATGAAGTTATTTTCGAATCGCATCTCGCATGGCTTGATGCATCATTAAGTAATCCGTCAAAAAGACTTTTATGGATAGCGGAAGTAGATGGTGTCGCGATTGGCACTTGTCGAGCAGATAGAATAGAAGGCGCGTGGGAATTATCTTGGACGATTGCACCAGAAGCGCGCGGAAAAGGCTTCGCTCATCAAATGTTGTCTAAACTGGTGCGTTATTTTGATGAGCCACTGCTAGCAGAAGTCAAAGCGGACAATATGGCTTCTATTAAAGTGGCTGAGCGTTCTGGATTCGTTCTCAAGAGAAGCGGAAACAAAGACGGCAATACATTGATTTATAGCCGTCAACCACCCCAAAAATCTTAGTGAGTTTAGGCTAAAGGTCAATCATCAAAGCGAATGCGGACTTTCGGCTCGTCTGGCTTTTTCTCGGTCGGTTTACGCAATGGATCGACCAGTTTTTCCAAGCCATTAATTTTAATTTCCAGCGCCAATTGTAACCATTGTCCCAGATTTCCATTCGGCCAGCCTTCATGTGCAAACCATAATAAATATGCTTCTGGCAGATCAATCAAAACACGGCCTTGGTATTTACCAAATGGCATGGTTTGACGAGCGACTTGGACGAGATCTTCTTGTGAGAACATGGGCTTCGTTTAATGATGAGTTATGTTTGTATTGAAATATTTGAGGTGCGTGTATTTAAACATACGTGGCTTATTTGGCAAATGGTGGATCTTGTTTAAAGCGCTGAATCAGGTAATCACAAATACTTTGTAGCTTCGGCGATGTTTGGCGAACTTTTGGATAAACCAACCAAACGCCGCTGTATGGGTATTGATATTGTGTCAACAAGGCGATCAGCTTGCCGCTGGCGAGATCGTCGGAAACATAATAATCAGGCAATTGCGCGATGCCTAAGCCTTTACGAACTGCATCTAAAAGAGCTGGGCCAGAGTTACTGCGCCATTGACTGCTTACTTTCACTTCTTTGCGTTGACCATCTTGCTGGAATAACCAATGATTTTTCGAACCGATCAGGCAGCTGTGTTTGCTCAATTCCGCTAGTGTATGCGGCATGCCGTGCTGATCAATATATTCTCGTGATGCACAAAGGTATTCGACCCGATCACATAAACGTCGGGACAAATGGCTGGAATCCTTCATGGCGCCCATGCGAATGGCAAGGTCGTAACCTTCTTCAATTAAGTCCACCGAACGATTGGTGAGATGAAAATCCAGTTCGATCTTTGGGTGATTTAATAAAAAATCGTTCATCAAGGGCGCAATGTAGCGCTCGCCGAAGGTGGTTGCACAGGTCATTTTAAACGACCCAATCGGTGCTTGGTTAAGTGTGGAAATCATTTCCTCTGCGCTACTCAATACTTCCGGTAAACCACGGCAATGTTGATAGTACAAATCGCCTGCATCGCTTAGGCGAATGCGTCTTGTGGTTCGAAATAGTAGTGTCGTTCCAAGTTCTGCCTCTAATTGAGTAATTAAGCGGCTGATGTGAGAGGCCGATACGCCAAGTTTAATCGCTGCCGCTGAAAAGCTACCTTGTCTGACGACTTCGATAAAGGCTTCCATGGCTTCCCAGTTTTTCATAGTTTCGGTCTCATTTTGTTGTGCTCATTGTTCTGTGCCATATTGTTATATTATAACAATATGGCGTCATATAAATATTATTGTTGCAGTATAGCAATAATGATTTTCTAAAATAGGCATTATCGTAGGAATTCTTAGCGTCTACACTGTGGGAACTGAATGGGTCAAAACGAATGTGTTCGCTTTGATCTCAAAAACCAATCCCGTTTAAAACGTTAATTGAAAACACGAGACTTTGGAGAAGATAATGAAATGTAAAGCCGCTGTAGCTTGGGGCCCAGGCCAACCACTTAAAATTGAAGAAGTTGATGTTCAAGATCCGCAAAAAGGCGAAGTGCTGGTTCGCATGGTCGCAACGGGTGTTTGTCATACGGATGCGTTTACCTTGTCGGGTGAAGATCCAGAAGGTGTGTTCCCTGCGATCTTAGGTCACGAAGGTGCGGGTGTTGTTGAAGCCATAGGCGAAGGCGTTACGTCGCTTAAAGTCGGCGATCACGTTATTCCGCTATACACAGCAGAATGTGGCGAGTGTAAATTCTGTAAGTCTGGTAAAACCAACCTATGTAGCGCGGTTCGCGAAACTCAAGGTAAAGGCCTAATGCCAGATGGCACCAGCCGTTTCAGCATCAATGGCGAGCCAATCTTCCATTATATGGGCACGTCTACTTTTTCTGAATACAGCGTGGTTCCTGAAATTTCTTTGGCGAAAATCCATGTTGATGCGCCGCTAGAAAAAGTCTGCTTGTTAGGTTGTGGTATCACCACGGGTATCGGCGCGGTACTAAACACGGCGAAAGTTGAAGAAGGCGCAACCGTTGCTGTGTTTGGTTTGGGCGGCATTGGCTTGTCTGTTATCCAAGGCGCTCGCATGGCAGGCGCTTCTCGCATTATCGCTATCGACATCAACGAATCTAAATTCGAAATGGCGAAACAATTCGGCGCGACCGATTGCATCAATCCGAAGAAATTCGATGCGCCAATTCAACAAGTGATTGTTGAGCTTACAGACGGTGGCGTGGATTACTCGTTCGAATGTATCGGTAACGTTCAAGTAATGCGTCAAGCGCTTGAGTGCTGTCACAAAGGTTGGGGTGAGTCTATCGTTATCGGTGTGGCGGGTGCGGGTCAAGAAATCTCCACTCGTCCATTCCAATTGGTAACTGGTCGAGTCTGGAAAGGTTCAGCTTTTGGTGGCGTAAAAGGCCGCAGCCAATTGCCAGGTTATGTCGAAGATTACATGAACGGCAAGATCGAAATCGACCCATTTGTAACGCATACTATGCCACTTGAGCAGATCAACGAAGCGTTTGAATTGATGCACAAAGGCGAGAGTATTCGTACCGTCATTCTGTTCGATAAGTAAGCTTTCGATAAATGATCGTAATGACACCGTTTTGATAAGCCCGCTAAGCGGGCTTTTTTAACACAGCTAAGGAGACAGCTATGGAATTGTTATCCAGCACCAAAAGCTTCGGCGGTTGGTTGAAGCGTTATAAGCATGAAAGCTTGTCAGTGAAAAGCGAAATGACCTTTGCTATTTATCTACCACCACAAGCAGAAACGCAAAAAGTCCCAGTCTTGTATTGGCTATCAGGTCTGACCTGTAACGATGAAAACTTTACTCAAAAAGCGGGCGCATTTCGTAAAGCGGCCGAGTTAGGCTTAGCCATTGTCTGCCCAGATACCAGCCCACGCGGCACGGATTACCCGAACGAGCACGAAAGCTACGACTTCGGCTCCGCTGCGGGGTTCTACGTTAACGCTACGGTTGAGCCTTATTCGAATACGTACCACATGTACGATTACGTGGTTCAAGAGTTGCCGCACTTGATTGAGGCGAACTTTCCCGTCACGGAAAAACGCTCTATCTCTGGTCATTCCATGGGGGGCCACGGCGCCTTGATTTGCGCCCTGAAAAATCCAGGTATGTATCAATCCGTCTCGGCTTTTGCTCCGATTGCTAATCCAACCAACTGTCCTTGGGGCGAAAAAGCCTTCACCGGATACTTGGGTGACGATAAAGCCACTTGGAACGAATGGGATGCGACTTTGCTGATAGAGAAAGCAAATGAACGCTTACCTTTGTTTATCGACCAAGGCGAAGCCGACAACTTCTTGGTAGAACAACTCAAACCAGAAGCCCTAGAAGCGGCCTGTGAAAAAGCCGGACATCCGATCACGCTACGCCGTCAACCGGGCTACGACCACAGCTACTTCTTCATTGCCAGCTTCATCGACGATCACTTGGAACATCATTCCAGAGCCTTGAGTTAATTTCTTATTTTGAACTGACAAAAGCGAGCCGCGGCTCGCTTTTTTATTGCCTGAAAACTTATTTAAAACAACACGTAGGGCGGCATAAGCGAAGCGTGATCCGCCACTCTGTAGGTTGGCCTTTAGGCCAACAACTTCAGATAGAGCAGGTTCGGAGGATACTCAAACCAAGCGGCGTTTCTTCTCGAAACTGCCGCCTACCTCGTCGAAACGCCGCTTGGTTTATCGTAATTTGATGTTGAGCGCGTGTTTACTGGTGTTATAAAAAGCGTTTTACTACCAATAAATTATTTATATGACAATATGTGTTTTTACAGTATTACAACTGCTAGCTAATTAAGCATCATATGAGGTTGGAAATTGTCTGATAGAGAAAAAAATTGGCTGGCGATAGCAAGTCTTGCCTCACAAATTAAGAAATGTGACGAGCTTGGGTTGGTGACGCCAAGTATTGCAATGAGCTATATATGTATAGATGCTATGGCAAGTCTTTCACGTCCGCTAAATAAAAGTCGGGTTACACGGTTAGACTTTATTGAGTGGGTAGATAGCTATGTTAAGTGTGACCCTGAACAAGTTTATAAATATCGTGGAATTGATTTTTACGCAGCGAGATGTACTTTTCTACATACATATGGCTCTAAATCAGAACTACATGAAAAAGATAGCGATATAATGCAGTTCGTTTATTGTGATGGCGGAAGGCACTTTTACAATCCGTCAAAAGATCCTAATTTGGTAATAATCGGTACGAAATCTTTTACAAAAGATATTATAAATGCTGTAACTGACTTCTTAGACGAGTGCGGCAAAGACCTTCAGCTTAAATTTAGGGTTGAAGGGAGACTGTCAGAAGTTTTAGACCTTGTGCCCATAA
This sequence comes from Marinomonas sp., assembly GCF_965225885.1. Classification (NCBI taxonomy): domain Bacteria; kingdom Pseudomonadati; phylum Pseudomonadota; class Gammaproteobacteria; order Oceanospirillales; family Oceanospirillaceae; genus Marinomonas; species Marinomonas sp. The sequence goes on along the minus strand of NZ_OZ245329.1, from coordinate 4,318,060 downwards.
GTGAATTGTAGATAACAATGACATTAGAGGTCTGAAATTACATGTCTCGTAAATCGATTTTTGATATGTGCAAGCTTTGTCATCAGAAAACTAAAATGAGCTTTGAACATACTCCTCAACAGTCTGCATTTAACGACCAAAAAATTCATGAAGTCTCTTTTGAACGATGGGTAGATCAAGAAAATTTAGATGATCTAGCGTCTATTAAAGGCAAGGTTTACCAACGAGGTTTGGGTGATTATTGCCTCTGTGAAAAATGTAATAACAAAATGGGCTCATGGTATGGCAATGACTATAAAGATTGGGTTCAGTGGGTCGCTAATCACATAGTTAATGGTTCTATTCCTAGTTCTATCGAGCTTCGACCTCTTCACGTATTAAAGCAAATAGCATGTAACTTTATTTGTATAAATGAGCCTGGTACTCAAAGAAACTGGACAGGACTCCGTCAATTTGTGCTAAACCGTGACAGTACAATGTTACCAAATGATTTCCGTTTTTTTATAGCAGGGACTTCCAGCGAGATAATTAGGAAATCAGGTTTATGCAAGTTAATTAACCAGTCTGGAACTAGTGTTTTTTCTGAAATATTATTTAATCCTTTAGTTTTAGTTCTAACAATGGGAACTGCGGCTCCAAGTCCTAAGCTAGTGGAAATAACCAATTTTAAAAATTATCAGTATGATAAAAAATCGAAATTCCGTATTCGCTTACCAGTTTTGTCTGGATATACCGGATATCCGGGAGACTACAGATCTCGTTGCGAAGTGTTATCTGAAGAGGCTAGTCGAATAACTTAACTGTTTATAAATAGCCCTGATAAGCGAAATGATGCGGTTTTGGTATCGGAAGAAGATTGGTCTGCGATTCAGTAGGTTTGGCGTTGTGAAGCCATCGTCAAATCCTTTCGAGTTAGTGTTAAATCAACTTGGATTGGAAAAATCAGATGCTATTGTGGTTGGTGATTCAGCACGAAGAGACCTTGGTGGTGCGATGAGTGCTGGGATCGATTGTATATTGGTCGGTGGCGCTGAACATCCCGCTGCGTTGAAAAGTTTTTAACAACTTGCTAGAGCTATTCCGCGCAATCTAAATTTAGCGCTAATATTGTGTGGCATTTTTTAGCTAACTCGCATTTCACAAGGAAAGTAACCCCATGAACTTCACCATCCGAACAGCAAAAATCGAAGAATTAGAGCCGATTCAAGCATTAATCAATCGCTCAACTCGTGAGCTTCAGCGTGAGTTTTATGAGGAATCAGAGATTGAAGCGGCGTTGGAGTTGATTAGTGGTTTAGATGTTCTCATTCAATCTGGACAGTATTTTGTTGCTGAAAATGATGGCTGTATTGCTGGCTGTGGCGGTGTATCTCTTTCATTGGATGAAGAAACGAGTGCCGAGATTCGAGGCTTCTTTGTTGCACCTGAATACGCCAGAAAAGGTGTCGCTTCAAGTGTGTTTGATTATTGTGAAAAGTATTGTTCTGAAAGAGGTGTTAAGTCGTTATTTTTAGCCTCTACTTTGTCGGGTGAGCCTTTTTATAGTAAGCGAGGATTTACCGAGATTGGACGAGTGAAAGAGCCGCTTTCAAATGGCCAATTTTTTGAGTTGATAAATATGGAAAAGAAGCTTTAATATTTCAATAGTCGCAAAACGTCCGTCTTGATGTACGTACTTTAATAAGTATCAATTGCTCATAATTCAAACAAATTCGAGGTATGTGATGGCTGGAATGACGGCAACAGAAGCACGTAGTAATTTGTACCGGCTCATTGATGAAGTTGCTGATTCTCATCAGTCTATCGTTATTACTGGTAAGCGTAATAATGCGGTTTTAATATCGGAAGAAGATTGGTTTGTAATTCAGGAAACACTGTTTTTATTATCAATACCTAATATGCGTGAATCTATCCGTGAGGGAATGAGTGCCTCTATTAGAGAGTGTGATGAGAAGCTTGATTGGTGATTCATTGAGCTTTTTATTAAGTCTGTTTTTGAGTATCTAGTTGGAGTTTGGCGTCAGATCAAAAACGAATCTTTCAAGCAAAGGACTGTATGAAATATGTCTCGTCTCTTTAAAACTGAAAATGCTCTGCGTTTTTTAACCATTCCCGGCGGTGGCGATTCTCCAGCCAATCATTGGCAATCACATTGGGAAAAAGAATGTTCTACCATGGAGCGTGTTGATCAAGATGATTGGGATACACCCGTTAAGTCTGAATGGGTTGCGACGTTAGATGGTGTTATACGGCGCAGCGAAAAACCGACGATATTGGTGGCGCATTCTGTTGGTTGTATTGCTGCGATACATTGGACGGCTGCGTTGGCAAGCCAAGTTATTGGTGTTTTTTTGGTTGCTCCGGCAGATGTTGAAGATGAGTGGGCGGCTCCACCTGCTCCTTATGCCAGCTTTCGTTCCATTCCTCTAGAAAAACTCGGGATACCTTCTCTTATTATTGCGTCAAGCAATGATCCTTATCTTTCTTTATCACGAGCCAAGTTACTAGCAGAAGCTTGGGGAAGCGAGCTTAAGATGCTGGGCGAATATGGGCATATTGGATCAGATAGTCATCTTGGACGGTGGCAAGAAGGGATTGATTTACTTGATAACTTTAGTGTCCACTGTTTGTAAGTAAAAAAGATTTGTTAGCTTGATTCGTTGATGATCACCCAGCGCATCCTCAAATATCAGAAAATGCTGCTGAAAGCCCCTAGGGTCTAGTGAGTAAAAGGGTTCTAACTTGGTAGTGTTGGCGAGCCCAATTAGATGTGTCAGCACATCGGTAATGTGTTAATCGCTCAATTTTGTCCATAATTGAATTAATGTTTTGATTAATTATTGGCTCGTGGTGTGCGATTCGGTTTCGAAACTTTCTGATTTTCTCCAAATCATTAAAAATACTGCCTCGTAACTGATTGAACGGCATGTTGACTGGAGCATTTGGAAACAGTGAATGTAAATGCTGCTGCCAAAACTGTTGATCGTAGTTGCTTACAAACATTTGTTGCCAGAAGTTAAATGTGAGTTCTGGTATAACTTTGCTTGTACGGTTGTTGATACTTCGTTTGTCACGAGCTTTTGTTAATTCGTCTCTGTACTTCCGAGGTAATGTCAGTTCCAAACTTCGTTGCCATGGCCACTGACTACCAAACTGTGATTCGAAAATTTCAGCGATTGCATTCCTAATCACAATCTCGCAAATATGCATAGGTACAAGCAATGCAGCAGACACTTGGCAGTTCCAAATGTAAAGTTCTAGGGCTTTTGTCTGATCTTGGTTGGTTATACTCAGATATGTAGCCACTCTCGGACGAGAGAGCGTTTTTAGAATGGAGGTATTAGGCACTTGATATCCTTATCGATGCTTATTATTCGGTTACTTTACATTTATTCACGTTGTTCGAACAATCATTGGACTATGTGTGAATAAAATTTTATTAGCAAAAATTTCTAGCACGTCAAAGATGTGCTAAAAATCGAGAATAAATCTAACTATACTTACAAGGTGAGCTACTAGGATCGTGGGTGAAAGCCTCCCTTGTAGACAATTGAAAAAAAGCCCGTATCTTTGGATGCGGGCTTTTTTTATGTCTTACTCCTGCCTATAAGGTTAAAATCATCTACGTGAGTTTTATTGATCTTTAGCCAAGAATTCGGTTGTTCTGAGTTCAAGTTGGTTCCTTGATTTGCTCTCCAAACTTGATGGTCTTGAAACTTTGCATACGCCTTGATATTCGTTCTTTCTAGCATAATAAGCTTAATAGTCTTGAGGTTTGGGATGGCAGCAATAACGGTAACTAAAGCAACTCGAAATCTCTATCAACTCATTGATGAAGTTGCTGAATCTCATCAGCCTTTAATCATTGCTGGTAAACGTAATAATACGGTTTTAGTCTCGGAAGAAGACTGGTCAGCGACTCAGGAAACACTGTTTTTAATATCGACACCTAATATCGGCGAGGGAATGGATACTTCCGTTAGCGAATGCTTTGAGAAGCTTGATTGGTGATCTCTTTTAGCTGAAACTGTCCCTAAATCTTTTTCTCAGCGAAATAGCGTATTCAAGCCACAGGATCAACCATGCAATCTTTTGATGAGTTAATCGCGTTACGTAAGTCCCTTCATCAGAATCCTGAGCTGTCTAATCAAGAGCAAGCCACGGCGGTTCGAATTTCCAATGAGTTTCAAGCTTTCTCGCCAGATGAAGTTATTACCGATCTCGGCGGAACGGGGCTGGCGTTTGTATTCAATGGCGCTGAAAGCGGACCGACGACTTTGATTCGTAGCGAGCTGGATGCACTACCAATCCAAGAAACCAATAGTTTTGCGCATCGCTCACAAGTGAAGGGCGTCTCTCATAAATGCGGTCACGATGGACACATGAGTATTGTTACGGCGTTGGGTGCGGAATTGGCGAAACATCGTCCGCAGAAGGGCCGTGTTGTGCTGTGTTTTCAACCGGCAGAAGAAACCGGTATGGGAGCGATTCAAGTCGTAAAGGATGCGCGCTTTGCGGCTCTCATTCCTGATTATGCTTTTGCTCTGCATAATTACCCTGGCTTAGAGTTAGGCAAGGTTGCGGTGCGAGCGGGGACGTTTAATTGTGCATCTCGGGGCATGATTATTCATTTAAAAGGTAAAACTTCCCACGCGGCGCATCCGGAAAATGGCGTCAGTCCTGCCAATGCCATGTGCAAAATTATCCAAGAATTAAACTCACTGCCAGCAAAGATTCCGCATCAAGCAGGCGTTGGTCGAAACTGGGTAACGGTTATCCATGCCAAATTAGGTGAAATTGCCTTTGGTACAGCACCGGGCGATGCGGTGGTTATGGTGACTTTGCGCAGTGAAAGTAATGAAGGTATGCAAACCCTGATAGAGGAAGCCGAGCGCTTTTCTCATGCTGTGGCAAAGAGTGAAAACCTAAGAATTTCGTTTGAATATGATGATGTGTTTCAGGCCAGCGTTAACTCTCAACAAGGTTGTGATTTGGTGGTTTGTGCTTGTGATAATACGCAAACGCCTTTTGTATTATTAGATGAACCAATGCGTTGGTCGGAAGACTTCGGCCAGTTCACTGCCACAGCAAAAGAAGGCGCCATGTTTGCCTTGGGCGCTGGGCAAACGAGCCCGCAATTACATAATCCAGATTACGATTTTCCTGATGGTTTGCTTCCCGTTGGTCGAGATTTGTTTTTGGATATTATTCGTCAGTTAAATGGTTTGGAGGTTTGAGTATGATTGTGTTTCGACCAGCTGCTTTAGAAGAACTTGCCGATGTGAAAGCGTTGCTTTGGGATCAAGGTCCAAACGAATGGAATTATTTAACCGAAGAGGGCGTTGATGCTGAGTTCTCTCTGATTGAGCAAGGCACAGCGGCTGCAATGGTGGCGGTTGATTCCGACAAAGATCAAATCATAGGTTTTGCTATTTTGATGGATGGAAAAGTTAGCCCTGATTATTTAACTAAGTATTCTGCCCTCAACGAGCTTTGTTATATCGGTGATGTGATTGTTTCTAATGCGTATTCTGGTCAGGGAATTGCTACGAAATTGCTTGAGTGTTGCATAGAGAAGTCCAAGGAAAAGCGAGCTAGTGTCGTATTAATTGAGCGACACGAAGAGAATTTAGCTTCTGCTGGCATGATGAGAAAGGCTGGATTCAAAGTCGTAGAAACATTTTATGATCCAGAAAAGAGATCAGTAGGCTCAAGAAACACGTCTATTTTGGAATACTGCATAGAGTAGAGGTCAAGAGCCCAGTGTTTATTTTGTGATTATGGGTGTTGTCTGATGTTAGTATTGACAGTGTTTTTTGCTGAAAGCTAATTAATAGGGAACACGATTAGATGAATATTCTCTCAATCATTTTAAAAAAAGGCGTGTTAGGCGTTTTTTTTATTCTTGGCGCGTTGCTACTAAATGCGTGTAGCCCGACTCCGGTTATCAAGTCGACAGTGGACGAAAAGCAGTTAGAAGAGATCGAATGCACGCCATCTCAGCGTGAAGGGTTTAGTTATCTAGAAGATTGTTTGATGGGATATAAGGGCAAACCCTTTACTGGATTAGCAGTAAAAGGTGACCCAGCGGACTATTTCAGTGCGACCATGTACCAAAAAGGTAAGAAAGATGGTGTCAGTTATTCTTCAAGAAAAGGTCGATTAACATCGCAGGATCGTTTTAAAGATGGGCTGAGAAGTGGTGAAAGTACTCAATACGAGTCGTACGACGGTAAGTTGGTGTCTCGAGTTATATATTTAGATGGGCAAAAGATCGAAGCCTTCTATTATGATGATGGGATTATCACAAGTCATTATCGTTTTAAGGATGGTGAAGAAATTGAGTATACCCGTTATAACCTCGGGTTGAAGTGGCGTCGAACTTTTTATCAAGGGGATCGAAAGTTGCTGGAAGAATCTACTTACTATTCTAATGGACAATTAGAAAGTGTCAAAATTAGTGAGGATAATAGTCTTAAGCTACTTGATAGAACGGACTATTATTCGAATGGCAAAGTTGAGATGCAGTTTTATTTTGATGAAAAAAATAATACAGTGCGCGAGCTTTCTTATTGGAGGAACGGGCAGCGCAGACGAGATTCAAACTATGTTTATGATGGTCATTATCTCAAGTCAGATGGTGAGTATCGTACCTTTTGCGAAGAAGATGGGCGTTTGAAAGAAGTCTCTCATTATCAAATGGGAGTGTTACACGGCGTCAGCGAAGAATTTTATTGTAACGGTCAAAGAAAGACGTATACTCTCCATTACGAACAGGGCGTGATTGTTGATAAAGAAGTGGCAACCTATAGAGATGATGGTGCATTCTACAAAGTAGAAAAAATGGACGGCAAGGGAAATATCCTTAAGACGTTACATTATGATGCAAAAGGTAAGTATCGGCCTGATTGGTAGGTCGTTTTTGTCGTTTTATTTTTAATATTACTAACGCATTTTATAAGTGCTCATTCTGAAGGATTCGTAATGAAGGGAAATTTTTTTAAAGCTGCCGCTGTCGTGGCTTGTTTATCCTCTGGGGCCGTATTTGGCTTTAACTTGGATGTTTTTGGCTGGTTCAAAAAAGACAATTCTATCGACAGTATGATCGAGTATGTGCCTGCCGATACAGCTCTTTTCATCGGTGGTGTCTCGAATAAAGAGCTTGTCACCAGCTCCGATGAAATGATGGTGAAATTCAAAGATAATGGCGAAGCCGAAGCCATTATTGAGTTGCTTGAATCTTTGCCACCCAGCGAGGGTTTGGATTTTGTCAATTGGTTGGTGAAAGACTATTACAACGTTGCGCCTAATGGTGGCATAGCAATATATAAACATTACGGTCTTGATGTTGAAGGTGCGAGTGCGATTTATCTCGATGGGATTTTTCCTGTCATGCGCATTGCTTTACAAGACGAACAAGCGTTTTTGACGTTGATAAAACAGGCGGCGCTAGAAACGGATGTTACCCTTGGTTCACAGACGATTGGCGGTCAGGCGTTAACGACGGTTGAGTTGGTAAACAAAGATGATGTTGTGCTGAAACTGGGTTTTATGATCAAGGATAAGGTGCTGACAGCGGCTGTTATATCGCAAAAAGAAGATAAAGGAGCGCAAGAGCGGCGCTTTGCATTGGTAAAACCACAGCAATCCATGTCAGCTGAAAGTTGGAGAAACGACAGTAAGACTTACAATTTTATGGAGGCTTCTCACGGTCATATCAGTTTACTGAATATCGCTAATGCGATTTTTGATAAAGATACCCGCGCTCATCAACAATTGAAAGCATTGGCCGGTGATGACTTACCTGAATTGAGCAAGACACAAATGCTATGTAAAGAGGACATCGTTAACATTGTGTCTGGCGCACCTCGCGTTGTCTTTGGTGTAAATCGCTATGACGTTCAAGGCGATGACATGGCGTTAGATTTTTCTTATGCGGTAGAAATTAAAAATGCCAATATTTTGGGTGAGCTGAACAAGCTACGTGGCTTTATCCCTAACTATTTGAATACCAGTAAAGACTTGACGGTCGGTCTAGGTGTTGGTCTAGCATCCGATGCGGTTTCGCCTGTGCTAACGAGTTTGTGGAATCAATTCACAAAAGCCGATTTTAACTGTGAACCATTACTAACAGCGCAAGCAAAGTTGCGTGAGCAGAACCCTGCAGCACTTTCTGTATTTACCAGTATGGCACAAGGTTTGTCGGGCGTGAGCTTCGGTATCTTCGACCTAGAAAAAGATGAAAATAGCCAAATCGGCGTGAAATACGATGCTATTGCTACGATTACCAGTGAAAAGCCTGAAGTGTTGGCCGCTCTTGCTGGGCAATATGCTCCGATGCTTCGTGGTATTCAGATTCCTACCGACGGCACTGCAATAAATTTAGCGGATAGTGGTTTGCCTATGGATGCATTTGTGGCGATTAAAGGGAAACATTTAGTTGCTTACACCGGAGAAAAAAGTAAGCAAGTTGCTGAGCAATTAACTACGGAAGAGGTGAGCAAGAACGGTATGCTTGCTGTCGCAATGGACAGTGCTAAGTTAAGCGATTTAGTTATGAATATGGGGCAATACAGTGCCAGCTTGGGCAATGATTGTACTGATTTATATACAGTTTCGGCAGCGCTTAATAGCGTGCCATTTACCTTAAATGTTCGTGAAGGATTCAATGATAAAGGCTACGAAAGCAATTGGTCTTTGTATCTAAAAGACCTAGCTGATATCAAAAATATTAAGCGTCAAGACTTGGTGAATGTATTTAAAGTTGAATACTTAGACGAAGAGTGTAACTGGATCGATATCGGCAGTGAAACCTTTAATGAAGATGGGACCGGTACGTTTGTAGACAGAGACGATTCTAACAGCTGTAATGTATTTGAAAGTAACTTCAAATGGTCTCATGCTTTGGGCTCTATCATAGAAACTGACTCTAATACCCGATTCCGCAACAGCTGTGATAGTGAGAGGGAAGCGCAAGAGAGTGTCGACTTTAGTTGCCAAATTTTGGGCGCCAAGGAAACCGAGTTTTATTGTTTACAAGACGATGGTGATTACAAAGCCCTTCATCGCTACACGCAACAATAATCTACATAAAGTGCTAATTTAGAGCTTTCTTGTACACATAAAAAATCCAGTGACTGCAAAGTCATTGGATTTTTTTGTCTGCTTGCTTAGGTATTTGGTATTCGTTATTAGCTGTCTGAGGCTTGTGTAATATCTTTAAACGCTTGGAATTGCGATAAATACACTTTGCCATTGAGGTGGTGCAGGAATCCGCTGCATTCTAAGTGATCCATCACTGGGCCTTTCACCTCTGAAAGCGAGAGTTTAATGTTCAAGCTTTTCAATTGCAGGTTAAGGGCTTCGAGCATTTCTAAGGCGCTGAAATCAATTTCATTCACCGCACTGCATTGAATCACCACATGGTTAATCTCTTTGCGTTGGCTAATGGTGTCGATGATGTGATCTTCCAAAAACGTTGCGTTGGCAAAGAACAGACTTTCGTCGGGACGTAAACAAAGCAGCTGAGGTGAGGTTTCCACTTCGTAGCGTTTCACATTACGAAAGTGCTCTGAACCCTTTATTAAGCCCACTTCGGCCACGTGTGGTTTGGACGTACGATACAAATGCAAGGCAATGGACAACGCCACACCAGAAGCGACGCCGACTTCCACACCCAGCAACAAAGTAATCACGATAGTCGCGAGCACAGCATAGAAATCGCTGCGGGAAAACTGCCAGGTTTTTTTCAAGATAGAAAAATCGATCAAGGTTGTGACCGCCACAATGATGGTCGCCGCCAGCGTGGCTTTAGGCAAAAAGTACAACATAGGCGTTAACAGCAAAGATGCGATCATAATGCCGAGAGCCGTCATGATGCTGGCAAGCTGAGTCACCGCGCCGGCATCAAAGTTCACTACAGAACGCGAGAATCCGCCAGTCACCGGAAAACCACCAGATACACCTGATGCAATGTTTGCCGCACCCAAACCGATGAGTTCTTGGTTAGGTTTCACTTTTTCACGTCTTTTGGCGCCTAAAGTTTTACCAACCGAGATAGATTCTACGTAGCCAATGATCGAAATCATTAGCGCAGGCAAAGCAAGTTCTTTAACCAGCTCCATGGAAGGTAGGGAGAAACCTAAGTTTGGTAATCCTGCTGGAATGTGTCCTGTTATCGCTACGCCATGAGATTGCAGGTCATAGAGATAGACAACCGCAAGACTGGAAAGCACGCCAAGAATCGGAGCGGTTTTCGCCAACGACGCAGCGGATGCTTCAGGCACCTTTAACGTGATCAAAAAACGTTTCGCGTGACGACGGGCCAGCAGCAAAAATGCAATCACAGAAACGCCAATCACAAAGGTTATGGGTTTAAATTGATCGATGTTTTCCAGCATAGAAAGCAATTGTGTGACGACATTATCGCCATGGGCTTGGATGCCCAGAATGTGCTTTAACTGGCTCAGCGCAATGATAATTCCCGAAGCAGAAATAAACCCCGAAATCACCGAGTGAGAAAGCAAGTTAGTGACCATGCCGAGTTTCATCACGCCCATGATTACCAACATGGCGCCAGACAATAGAGCGAGAGTAATCGCGCCAGTAAGATAACTGGCGGTGCCTTGTTCGGCAATGACCGCAAGAGACGTCGCTGTCATGAGTGACGCCACGGCAACCGGGCCAACTGACAAAGATGTGCTGGTGCCAAATAAGGCGTACAAAACCAAAGGTAAGATACTGGAATATAAGCCGACTTCTGGTGGTACCCCAGCCAACATGGCGTAAGCCAGTGACTGAGGAATCAGCAACATGGTGACGATAAACGCCGCGGTGGCGTCTTGACTAAACTGTCCACGATTATAGGTCTTTAGCCAAGACAGGGCCGGAATGAAACGTGCAATGGTCATCATCAAGCTCTCGTTACTTGCGCATTGTTGGTTTAACAAACCATTCATAGCCTTTCAGCATGCCGTGCCAGTAGAAGGGAGGCAGCAAGTCTTCTTTCAGCACCCAAGCGAGATAGGTGGGTTTAGTGCCATCGTTCAGCCATTTCGGGAAGGTGGGGAGCAGCTTTCCGCCGTAACCAAATTCCGCCAAGACAATCTTGCCCCGTTCAACGGTAAGCGGGCAGGAGCCGTAGCCGTCGTAAATGGCTCTTATTGTATTTCCGTCGATAGCATCCGCGATATTTTGTGCCACGACCGGCGCTTGTTTACGAGCCGCTGCCATGGTTTTTGCGTTTGGCGTATTGCTTACATCACCTAATGACCAGATGTTTTTGAACAGGGTGTGTTGCAAGGTTTCTTTATCCACATCAACCCAGCCTGCCGCATCGACTAATGGGCTGTTGCGAATAAAGTCTGGTGCCGTTTGTGGCGGGCAAACATGCAACATGTCGAATTCGGTTTCAACGATGGTTTTCTCACCGTCTTTGTTTGTGGTGGCAAAATAGGCATGTTTGTTCGGACCGTCTACTTTGACTAAGTTGTGAGTGAAGTGAGTATTAACTTGGTATTTTTGAATATAACTTTCCAAAGCAGGAACGTATTCAGGCACGCCAAACAACACTGCACCAGCGTTGTAAAAAGACACGTTAATGTCTTTTTGTTTGTCGTTCTTCAACCAATGGTCACAAGACAAATACATGGCTTTTTGTGGTGCGCCGGCGCATTTGATCGGCATGGGCGGCTGGGTGAATATTGCCTTGCCGTTGTTTAGGTTTTTTACCAATTCCCATGTGTAAGGCGCCAAGTCGTAACGATAATTTGATGTCACGCCATTGCGACCTAATGTCTCAGATAAGCCTTCAATAGCATCCCAATTAAGCTTGATGCCCGCCGCTACGACTAAGTATTGATAAGCGATTTGCTGGCCGTTTTCGAGCACAACTTGGTTCTCATCTGGCAAGAAAGTTTTTACCGCTTCTTTTAGCCATTTTGTGTGGGCTGGAATAACGTCGGACATGTTACGGCGCGTATTCGATGCTTTAAACACGCCGCCGCCAACAAGCGTCCAACCGGGTTGATAAAAATGACTTTCAGCAGGATCAATCAAACAAATTTTCAAGCCAGGTTTGCGTTTTAATAAACTAGCGGCAGTTGAAATACCGGCCGAGCCTGCACCGACAACCACAACATCATATTGAGCCGTTGTTTTGTTGTCTTTTTTAGGCTGTGCTTTATCGTCTGTTGCGGAAGAGGCTTTATTGTCTTGAGTGGAAGGATTAGCAGGTGAAGTTTCCTGAGCCGCTTGCCAGATTTGGCCAGAGCGATTACCGGTTCGACAATAAGCATGAACATTTTCAGCGTCTTGAATTGCTGCCTGAAAAGCCGAGATGTCCGCAGCGGTCATTTGTCCGCCAGCAAAAGGAATGTGCTCTGCTTTGATATTTTTTTCTTTTGCATAAGTGGCAACATCGGCAAAAGGCAGTTGCCCTTCCTCTTCACCATCCGGTCGATTACAAATGATAAGTGTGACGCCAGATTCTGCTAAAGCGTCTATATCGTCTAAGCTGATCTGCTCAGATACGGAATAGTTGTCTGTGATTTGTTTGCGTAACATAGTCTTCTCTCGATTTTTTACTTATTTAAAATAGAGGCTTTCACGACTACTGTGCTCGTGACGTCGTGAAAAGGCTTCTATTTATTATTTATAGTTAGTTGCTATTGTCGTTACGGTTTATTTGAATGCATTTAACGGAATCTTCAAATAAGACAAACCATTGTCTTCCGGTTCTGGCATATGTCCTGCTCTCATATTGATTTGCAACGATGGTAAAATCAGGCGAGGCATGGCCAGTGTTTTGTCACGAGTCTCACGTAGTTCCACAAATGTTTCTTTGCTGATGCCTTGTTTGACGTGAATGTTCAATTCGCGCTGGGCTTTTACGGTGGTTTCATATTCCAGTTCACGGTCATTTGGGCAGTAGTCATGGCACATGAAAATACGGTGATCTTCTGGTAACGCCAAAATTCTTTGTACGGAGTCGAACAACACGCCAGCGTCGCCACCGGGGAAATCTGCTCGAGCTGTGCCAGCATCTGGCATGAACAAGGTATCACCAACAAATATCGCATCACCTAAAACATGAGTGAAGCAAGCTGGCGTATGACCAGGTGTGTGAAGGGCTGTGCATTGCATTTCGCCAATGTAAAACTGTTCGCCATCTTCGAAGAGGAAATCGAACTGAGAACCGTCGTGTAAGAAGTCAGCGCCTTCGTTGAATACTTTGGCAAAGGTTTCTTGCACCGTGGTGATTTGCTCGCCAATGCCAATTTTGCCGCCGACTTTGCTTTGAATATAAGGCGCGGCAGAAATATGGTCGGCATGAAAGTGAGTTTCAATTAACCATTCCACTTTTAGTTTGTGTGTGGTGACATACTCAATAATTTCGTCGGCACTTTCATGAGATGTGCCGCCAGAGGCATAGTCAAAATCCAATACGCTGTCGACGATGGCGCAGCTAGAAGACGCAGGGTCTTTAACCACATATGAAAAGGTATTGGTATCTTTATCAAAAAAGGCCGCTACATCAGGCTTGGTTGCAATTGTGTTTATCATGTTTCACCTCGTTATCTAGTTTTCCGTAGGTTCAAATGGTCTATTCATTTGATGGATTTATAGAGTAAGTAAGGCAGAAACTGTGCCAAGGTTCAGGTTTTCAATTAACTGTATGAAATATAAGAAATTAAATTGTCACTAGAAAAGATCTTATAAATTAGAATTGACTAATGTATGGTCTGTTGTCATATTTGGCGTTAATTTATGACAAAAATGGCAAATGCATTATGAATATCATCGCATCCGATTCTTCTTCCTTTGATGAACTCGCCAGCATGTTAGAAGGCTATGATTGTCCTGCTATTTTAGTCTCGGTGGATTATCGAATTCTTGCTATTAATCAGCATTATCGAGAAGAGTTTGGTGATGTTCCTTTGCAGCAAAACAAGCGCTGCTTTGAAGTGTCCCATGGCTATAGCGTGCCTTGTGATGAAGCGGGTGAAGATTGTCCTTTGTCGGCAACTTTGCAGTCTGGCCGCAAAGAGCGAGTGCTGCACATCCACCAAACGCCAAGGGGTAAAGAGCACGTCGATGTGGAAATGCTACCTATCCATGATAGCCACGGAAAATTGCTTTTTTTTGTTGAGTTACTGCGTTCTGTGTCGGTGGCGAGTGCCCAAGACGGCAGTAAAAAATTGGTGGGTTCGAGTAAATCTTTTAACCGGATGCTGGAGAAAATCACGCGCGTCAGTCACAGCGATGCGTCTGTTCTATTGTTGGGAGAATCCGGTAGCGGTAAAGAGCTAGTTGCCCACGCGGTTCACCAAGGCGGACACAGAGCAAAGAATTCCATGGTGACGTTAGAGTGCGCTGGGCTGACGGATTCTTTGTTTGAAAGCGAGCTATTTGGCCATGTAAAGGGCTCTTTCACTGGTGCGCACAGTAACCGAGTTGGTTTAGTTGAGCTGGCCAATGGCGGCACACTGTTTTTAGACGAAATTGGCGATGTGCCGCTGTCAATGCAAGTTAAGTTATTGCGCTTAATTGAAACCGGCGCTTTTCGTCCAGTTGGTTCATCTATCATCAAGCACACCAATTTTCGGTTGATTTGTGCGACTCACAAAAACCTCGCGGAAATGGTCAAGGCAGGCGAGTTCCGCCAAGACTTGTACTATCGGATCAACGTGTTTCCCATTCATGTGCCTTCCTTGCGTGAACGACAAGATGACTTAGTCTTGCTAACAAATACCTTGTTAAAACGCATCAATCAACGTAAGGAATACCACCTGACCGACTCGGCGATGCAAGTATTAAAGCAATACAATTTCCCCGGTAATATTCGTGAACTCAGTAACATTCTCAATCGCGCAACACTCTTAACGGATACGAATTTGATTGAGCGAAGCACTATTCAGGAATGTTTGGAGATTGATCGTGAACTTGATCCGCTAGGGGAGACTTCATCCGCTTCTCAATTGTTAAGTATCAATGATGCAGGCGAAGACAAAGAATGGCTGGACTTAAAAACCGCCGAAAAACGCTATTTGTCAGAACTCATGGCATTTCATCATGATGATAAAGAGCAAGTCGCCAAGGTCGCAGGAATCAGCCTGCGATCTTTGTATCGGAAATTGGAGTAAGGCTGTAAGGAATGTTTACCCCAATTTCTTCTTGAAGCGTAACGATGCAATGATGATTCCGACTATGGTAAACAATCCTAGCCATAAGGCATCTTTGCCCAATAAAAGCAGGCTGGCATCTCGCAAGGCGATGGCGCGGATCATGCGCATGAAGTGGGTGACAGGCAGAGCCTCGGCAATCCATTGGGCAGCGACCGGCATGGCATCGTAAGGGAACATGAAGCCAGATAGCAATATCGATGGCAACAGAATAAAGATGGTCATCTGCATCGATTGCAATTGCGTTTTGGCTATGGTGGAAAGCACCAATCCAAGGGTTAAGCTGGCAAAAATGAATAAAATGGAGCTGCCGAGTAGTGACAGAATGCTGCCTTTAATCGGCACAGAAAACACCCAATGACCCACACTTAAAATAATGGCAACTTGTAATAGTCCGACTAAAACGTAAGGGGCGATTTTGCCTATCATTAGCTCCATTGGTCTCACTGGTGTGGTGATGAGAAACTCCATATTGCCGTGTTCGTGCTCGCGAACGATGGCGGACGACGTAAATAAAATCATGGTCATGGTCAGAATCACTGCGACCAACCCCGGAACAATATTTACCACGGTTCTTTGTTCTGGATTGAAGTATTGCACCACTTCGAAGCTCGGCGCGGTACGTGTCGCGGTATGGTTGGCTACTTCGTCTAAGGGCATATTGCGCAATGCTCTGATGGTAGACGCAATGACGGTATCCGAGCCGTCGACTATCCATTGCCCTATTGGCAGAGTGAGTGGTGAGTCTGTTTGTTTATGATCGTAGAGCGGGTGATTAAATAAACGGCGAGTCATGTCTGCTGGCAAATACAGTACCGCTCTGATCTCGCCTTTAGTGATCGCAACTTCAGCTTCTTTTATGGAGCGATAACGAGCAATAAAGTCGACGGATTGCGTCGCTACCAGTGCTTGTTCGACCGCTCGGCTTTCTGATGTTTGGCTGAGGTCGACAAGGCCAACGGGAATGTGTCTGGCGTCGGTGTTAATCGCATAACCAAACAGCATAAGTTGCACCAGAGGAATCATAACAATCATGCCAAAGGTCATTCTGTCTCGGGAGAGCTGCTTTAGCTCCTTGATGAAGATGGCATACACTCTAATCGACATGCTAATCCACATAACGGTCTCCGGTGCAGGTTACAAACACGTCTTCAAGGCTAGGTCGAGCCAATACTGTTTCTCTGCCATCACTGAGTTTTGAAATAAGGCTGAGAGGATCTTGTACTTTTTTCTTCACTAGCACTCTTAGGTGCGCGCCAATTTGCGCTGCAGAGAGAATTTCTGGGTGCTGAGTCAGTGTTTGTTTGAGTTGTCTTAATTTATTGCCACTGACTTCCACGACGGTGGCAGGCATGGCATCCATCAAGGCTTGAGGCGAGCCATCGGCGCGTTTATTGCCTTCTTCCATAATCGCCAAGGCGTGACAGCGTTCGGCTTCATCCATGTAATGGGTGGACACTAAAATAGTGGTGCCAGCGGCGCAGAGGTCGAATAATCTTTCCCAAAATTCGCGACGATTCTCTGGATCAACCGCAGAGGTTGGTTCATCGAGAAATAACAATTCTGGAGAATGTAATGTGGCGCAGGCAAGAGCAAGGCGCTGTTTTTGTCCGCCACTCATGGAGCCAGCAAACTGTTTTGTTTGCTTTTCTAAATCGTATAACGCGAGTAATTCTTCGAGGCGGGCTTTTTTGCGCTTTCCAGCAAAGCCATAAATGGCACCGACAAAATTTAGGTTCTCTTGTACAGTAAGGTCGTCGTATAAAGAAAATTTCTGTGTCATATAGCCAATGCGTTTTTTTAGCGATTCTTCATGACCTAGCAGTGGTTTACCTAAAATGGTGACCTCGCCTTCGGTGGCTTCTAATAACCCAGTGAGCAGACGAATGCTGGTGGATTTTCCGCAACCATTGGGGCCAAGAAAGCCATAAATACTGCCTTTGGGGATTTTTAAATCCAGTTTATTTACCGCAATGTTGTTGCCAAAACGTTTGCTCAATCCCTTGGCTTCAATGGCGTATTCTACTTGTTCTGACTCGTTAGAGATCATGGTAGGCGCACCTCAACCGCGAGTCCTGTCGGTAGTTTGTCCGCATCAATTAGATCGATGTCAGTCAGATACATCAAACGCGCTCTGTCTCGTTCATTGAGTGCATAGAAGGGCGTATAAGCCGGCTGCGAGCGGATATTTCGCACACGACCTTGAATAGGCGATTCGATGCCGTCAGCAAACACTTCAATAGCATCGCCAGCTTTGATCTTGGTTAACGCGCTGGCTGGCAAATAGACTCTGGCATAAGGATGACCAGAAGACAGCAGACTAATTAACTGAGTGCTGGCAGTAACTCTATCGCCTTCGTGCCAGGGGAGCGCATCAATCGTGCCGTCAATTGGTGCTTTTATGGTGAGGTCTTCGCGGGCTTTAGTTTGCCATTCAAGAGCGGCTTGTGCGGCTTGCACCTTGGCATTGGACTGGGCGATGTCTTCTTCGCGCGCACCATTTTTTAACTCTAGCCATTGGTCATGGGCTTGCTGTGCTTTGGCTTTACTGCTGTCTCTCGCGGCTTTAGCCGCATCGAAATCGGCTTTGCCAACGACTTTGCTTTTATAGAGTTTTTCGATGCGTTGGTATTTTAGCTCTGCTTCTTTGCTGGCGGCTTGGGTGGCTTCTAGCGCCGCGAGTGAAGCGCTTAATTGCTCTGGTCGTGTGCCAGCCGTTAATACGCTAAGAGCGGCGTTTGCTTGGGCAAGCTCGGCTTCTCGCTGGGCAATAAGCGCATCGGCACTGCGAGTGTCTAAGCGTAACAAGGTGTCACCTTGGTAAACGGTTTGTCCTTCGTTGATATTTACCAACACAATTTGTTCTGAGGTTGGCGCCGACAAGGTGATTCTATCGCGCTCAATATTCCCCATGGCGTAAGTCGACTCTTCTGACTGGCAAGCGGTAAGCAAAGTCAGCACAAGAGCGGATAGTAGAATATGACGTGTGTTCATGCTTGCTCACTTTTGGCGTCGTTGGATGATGGCTGTTGTGCTGGAAAGGTGAAAAGCCCTTGTTCTAACAGTGTTTGGTTGTGATCCGCTAAATTTAATAACCAGTCTTCTTTGAGTTCGACACCAAGTTGCTGCTGAAGGTATTTTGGCGCCAACACAGGGAAAATCATTAAGCTGACAAAGCTAAGGCGAATCCATGCCGGGTTAAGATTTGGGTTAATTTGTTTTTGCTTTGCAAATGCCTCGATCCATTTTTCGGAACGCTTCAAGATGTTGTCGATAATGCCTGTCAAAATACCAAAGGCTTCGGGGTTATCTTGCTGGCTGATCACCTGCAGAATCAATTTTGGCAGCATGGGATTATTGGCGATCATGCGATAGTAGGTTTGCATCAGTAACAATGGATTCGGCGGTGTATTAGGATTCAAATCAGCTTGAAATTGTTCGATAACAGGAGCCAAGGTTTCTTGTATTGTGGCTTCAAATAAGCCTGCTTTTGAACCAAAGTAGTAACGAATCATAGCGGCATCAACTCCTGCCGAGAGAGCAATTTTTCGCGTTGATACCTTGTCAAAACCTTGTTCAGAGAAACAACGCTTGGCGGCTGCAATTAAACTACTGCGAGCGGAGTCTTGGTTGCTGTCAGACTGTTTAGGGCGACCCATGCGAGTAGTCATTGTTGGCTCCGGTTTATTAATTCATCTAGTGATGAATATAGGCCATTTAGCGGCAATGAGTTACTAAGATAATTCCTCACCCTTTGCTAGAGTGAGGAATTTTGTTGCAAGGTGTTTATTTTCTTAGGGTTTATTAATTTTTAGGGTTTATTAATTTTTAGAGTTTATTGGTTTTTAGAGTTTATTGGTTTTAGGGTTTGGTGCTTTTAAGCCAGTTGAAAACGGTTAGACACGTCTCGTAGATTTTCGCTGGCAGCTTTTAGGTTCTCGCTGAGTTGTTTGGTTTGATTATTACCCTGATGAACTTCTTGCGAGACTTGGTTTATTTCATTAATGCTGGTGGTTAGTTCTTTTGCTGCGTGTGATTGTTGCTCTGTAGCTGCAGCAATCATTTGGCTCATATCATCAATGGTTGTGGTGGAACTTAGGACATTGCCAATGCTGGTGTGGCTGGAGCGCGCTTGCTCTAGACCAACATTCATTCGTTCTTGGCTGATGCTCATGACTTTCACCGCTTGTCCAGCATTCGCCTGAAGTACTTCAATGGTTTGGTTGATTTCATCAATAGACTCTTGGGTTTTCTGGGCTAAGGTGCGAATTTCATTGGCCACCACGGCAAAACCTCGACCGGCTTCGCCAGCTCTGGCAGATTCAATGGCCGCGTTGAGAGCCAATAAGTTGGTTTGATCTGTGATGTTGCGAATCACTTGAGAAATCAATCCAATGTTGGCACTGTCATTTTTTAAATTTTCAATGACTTCTGATGCTTCTGTAATGGCATTAGACAGCGCTTCGGTTTGCTCAAGAGATTCTTGGATGACATGACGACTGTTGGCTGCGTGGCTTCTGGCATCTTTCGCGCCTTGAGCCGCTGATACTGTGTGCTGAGCCACTTCGGCAAAGCCTGTTTGCATCTGTGTCATTGCGGAGGCAACGGTGCTGATT
Organism: Marinomonas sp.; assembly: GCF_965225885.1. Classification (NCBI taxonomy): domain Bacteria; kingdom Pseudomonadati; phylum Pseudomonadota; class Gammaproteobacteria; order Oceanospirillales; family Oceanospirillaceae; genus Marinomonas; species Marinomonas sp. The sequence goes on along the minus strand of NZ_OZ245329.1, from coordinate 4,298,262 downwards.
TCTGTGCGTTGTTGCTCTAAACGTTGTGTTGTATGACCAACTCGTTCCAGTAAATGGATGCTGGTTTGGTCCAGTAGTTCGGTATTTTTCTGTACATCTTGCGCTAAGGCAAAAATGCCTTGCTGCATTTTGTCGAATGACAACGCCGCTTTGCCTAGCTCATCGTCGGCAAATTCGCTTAAGTTGAGACGAGTGCGTAAGTCTCCTGTTTCAACTCGATGCATTTGAGCGATTAGCTTTTTAAGTGGCTGGTTTACTTTGCGAGAAAGTAAAAGTCCAAAAACGGTTAAGAAGAACAATACGATTAGGCTAACAGCGCCTTCGATGTAGATAGCTTTACTCATAGAGTCGGCTTCTTCATCTTTTACCTTAACGCCTTGTGTCATTAAGTCTGTTTGTAATTGGGTTAATGAACCGACAATGGTATTGAAAGGAGCCAGCATCGGGCCCAGCATTTCGGCGCGTGCTTGTTCTAGTTCACCTTGGTCAATCAGGTCAATGTAGTGATTTTGCATCTCTCGGTAAGCGTTAAGGCGCTTTTCAAAAACAGGAATGAATTCATTAACCGAGTCGATGTAAGCGACGGATTTCATTTGATCTAAGGATGTTTTTACCTTTCTATCATTCTCGTCGATAGTTTGTTGAATGTTTTGATGTTCGACGAGGTCATCTGTTAAGCCGTAATCCAGCGCAAAACGACGATAAGAAATCGTGTAGTAACGCAGGTCGGATATGCTCGATTGTACCAATAAGTGTTCAGAGACCAAGCTGCCAAATTGTTGGCGGATATTGCTAATCACCAATATGAGGTAAATACCCAGCGCGAATACCAAGGTAATGGTAATTCCAAAGCCTAATTGCATGGCTCTGGAAATAGATAATTTCGATAACATTTTTTCTGCCCTTTATGAAATAATTTATCAATGAGAGTGATTATCATGGAGTCGGGAAAGGAGAGACAGTCAGTTATTTGGATGGCTCTAATAGTTTTTTATTATGCTTTTAGATGGTGCATAAGTACTGAGGAAAAAGCAGCTATTAATGTAAAAAGTGATAAGAAGATAACAAGCCGTTTTTTGTCTGCTTGTTATCTTCTTTGTAAGTGGGTTTTAGGAATTAAGCGAACTGAAATTGTTTGATTTTTTTGCTTAGTTCATCGGTCATTTTGGCAATAATAGTGCTGCCTTCAGACACTTGTTGAGAGTCTTCTAGTACTTTTTCAGACACTTCTCGAATGCCCATTATGTTGTGATTAATCTCTTCGGCCACCGTGCCTTGCTGTTCCGCAGCAGAGGCAATTTGATGGCTGCGAGCCGATACGTCGTCTACTTGTATTAGCATGTTTTTCAAGTTCTCAGCCGCGAAATGCATTCTGTCTGCGCCGCGCTCTGCTTGTTGGGTGCTGGAGGCCATAGACGTGGATGCTTCTTTGGATTGATGCTGTAATTTTTCAATAATGGTGCGGATTTCGACAGTTGAACCTTGAGTTCGGCTAGCCAGTGAGCGTACTTCATCGGCCACGACGGCAAAACCTCGGCCGAGTTCGCCAGCTCGTGCGGCTTCAATGGCGGCGTTCAAGGCAAGAAGGTTGGTTTGCTCGGAAATATCGCCAATCACACCAAGAACGGAATCAATGTCGCCTGTTTGCTCCAATAGTTTAATGATGACGTCGTTAGCGCCTTCGATGTTTTTGGTTAGGCTTTGGATGTCTTCGTTAGTCGCATCTAAATCTTGGCTACTTTGGCGAGTAATGGTTTGCACCATTTGAGTCGCATCAGCGGTGTCTTTTGCATGTTGCGCTACATCTCGAATGGAGTAAGACATTTCATTCATGGCGGTAGCGAGCATTTCGACTTCTTGGAATTGGTGATCCATGCCTTGTTTAGTGTGCAAGCTATTACCTTGCATTTGTACGCAAACGGCTTGTAATTCGGTGATGGCGTGGTCGACTTCTAGTAAGGTGTCGTTTAATGAAACGGATACGTGGTTTGCCGCGTTGGCTAAAATACCGATTTCGTCTCCACGTTGCATATCTAATTGCTTAGTAAGATCACCATCTGAGATATGTTGTAAGTGTTCTGTCACTGTTTTAAGTGGGCGCGTGATATTACGCACAATAGTGACACTTCCGATCAGGGCAATAAGTACTAGAATCAGTTCGATAACCGCAGATTTTTTAACAGCATCCCAAAAAATATCAGTGACATTGCTGTATAGCACGCCGCTGCCGATTACCCAACCCCAAGGTTTGTAGCCTTTCACGTATGATACTTTGTCTTCAGGCTGTGAAACTTGTGGGCCTTTGTAGGCGTAATGCACATAGCCTTCGCCTTGGCTTTTTACGACGGAAACCATTTCCTGCCAATGATGGAAGCCATTGGCATCAGTGGTCTCTTTCATGCTCTTTCCGGCGTTTTGGGGTTTAAAAGGATGCATCAATAGCGTGGTTTGCATATCGTTGACCCAGAAGTAGCCATCGTCACCAAAGCGCAGCGCTGATAAGGCAGCCAAAGCCGATTGTTTTGCTTTTTCTTCGCCAATGACAGGGGCTTGTTCGCCATAATATTTTACGAGGGAATAAGCGCTATCTACTTGTTCTTTAACCTGAAGTTGTCGTGCGTTGAGTAATTCACTGTGCAGTTCGCTATAGGCCATGGCGCTAAAAACGATGAGCAATGTGACTAAGGTGCAGATAAGCCCCCAGAGTTTGTAGCTTACCTTGATTGAGCTGAGCTTCATGCGACGTCCCTATTAATGATTGTTTTATAAGCAAATATTATGGGCCTGAGCGGTGGTTAATATTATGATCAAAATCAAGAAAACGGCACTTTACTCAACATTTTGCTAACATCCAGACATTGATGATTTTTTCATAAGGAGCGGCTATGCAATATTCTATTCTTATCACAGGTTGTTCGACGGGTATTGGCTTAGAAGCTGCCAGAATGCTCCAAGAACGTGATTTTCTGGTAGTGGCGAGTTGTCGCAAGCAAGAGGACGTAGCGGCATTGCAAGCTCAAGGCATCAAGCATGTCGTTCAGCTGGATTTGGCGGATTCGGCTTCAATAGAAAAAGGCTTGCAAGAAACGTTAGCGATTACCAACGGCCAGCTTTTTGCTCTGTTTAACAATGGTGCTTATGGCCAGCCCGGGGCCGTTGAAGATTTACCTATTGATGCGTTAAGAGCTCAGTTTGAATGCAATTTTTTCGGCACTCATGAATTGACGACAAAAGTCCTTAAAATCATGTTGGCGCAAGGTTACGGACGCATTATCAATAACAGTTCGGTGCTGGGATTAGTTGCTGCGCCGTTTCGTGGTGCTTACAACGCCAGTAAATTTGCCTTAGAAGGCTTAACGGATACCTTACGTTTGGAGTTGTCTGATACGCCGATCAAAGTGAGTTTGATAGAACCCGGTCCGATTGAAAGTCGTTTTAGAGCAAATGCCTTGCTTGCTCTGCAAGACAATATTGATATGGAAAACAGCCGTCACCAAGAAGGTTATGCAGAGGCGATTGCTCGATTGAGTAAAGAGGGCGTGACATCGGCGCAAACACTACAACCTGCGGCGGTGGTTCATAAATTGATTCATGCTTTAGAATCAACTCGTCCCAAGGCGCGGTATTATGTGACTGTGCCGACATACGCAGCTGTGGTGATGAAACGAGTGTTACCAACTTGTTTATTAGATTGGATTATGCGACGTCAAGGCGCTTAGATTTTTTAGACGCCAGTTTATGGCTTCTGATCTAACTGTTCTAGCCATTGAGTCATCGCCGATAAATAAGTCGTGCGAGCGGGTTGGTGAGACAAATACAAGTCATGGAAACCTTGTGGAATGCTCGCTTGTGTGAGGTTCGAGAAGGTTTTTTGGGCGGCTTGTTGCATGCTATTAACGTCTAACACGCCATCGCCTTGTTGTATTTCTTCAACTGTGCGTTTTCCGATGGTGCTGATTTCAGAATGGCACATCAGCGTTGGAATATCGAGGTGTTGATTGGCAAGATTACGCTGCGCAACAATCACTTCTCTTAACCAATGGAAAGATAAATCAAAGCCTTTCGAGGGTTTCCAATCTAATCGGTAATCCCATTCACCACCAAAGACGGTATGCAGCGATTTTGAATAAATATTGATTTTTCTTGCTCGTAAATACGAAAACGGCAGTAAAGACACCAAAACCCGAACTGGCCAACTGACGTAATTTAAGACAGCTGGTGGGAAAGGCAGGGCGAGAAATGGACTGTTGAGCATCAATCCGATCACTTCAGGAAACGCTTTGTTATAATGACTTTCTCGTTCAGGCAAAGCGTAAGGTTGTGCCAAATAAGTTGATGTGACTAAGCCGCCAGTGGAATGCCCGAGTATGACGACTTTATCCACGCCATCTTGTTTTATGGTTGCCAAGGCAATGTCTAAATCTTGCCCATATTGTTCAATGGATTCGCACCAGTTTGGCGGCGTTGACGGTCGGATAGAGCGACCGTAACCTTGTAAATCCAAGGCATAGAAGCGATAGCCAAGAGCAACAAAGTGCTCGGCTAAACCGATCTGAAAGAAATAGTCAGTATAACCATGCACGTACAAAATGGCTTTTGTCGCATCTGAGTTACCGACATGGTGAATTAGCGTGGTGTGGACTTGGCTTTTCGGGCCCGCAAAGGAAAAAGTGCGGGCACGAAAGTCGGCACCCAATAGGTCTTCACATTCGTCAACTTGTTGCCAGTGTTGCCCTATTGGTGTGCTCATTATATTTCTTCCTTCGTATTAGCCGAAAATATTATCACCCAGTTGATCAATCGTAAGCTTGGCTTTGCGTAATGTTATTTCGATACATTCATCGCGGCTTGGCATTAGGTCAGAGCGAATAAAATTGTGAGTTTTTTGTGCCTCACCTTCACCCTTGGTGATGGTGGCAGCCACTCTGTATTGACCGCCATCTTTCATCGGCGCTGGAATTATTGAAAAACCTTTGTGCTCTACGACGTCTTCAGTTTTTTCTGGTGCGCTTTCGCCACCTGCAAATAGCCCTTTAAGGCTAGATAAGATACCCATGCAATTGTCCTCCTGTAGTTTTCGCTATTTTTCGGGGATTTGTTGTAATAGTCAAATGCCGTCGTATTATTTATTTTAATCAGTTACAGAATTACCACAGGATAATCGTCCTGTCGAAGTATAATAAATCTTTGACGTTTTCTTTTCCTAGGATATCAGTTTGAAAAAAACGATAAGCACTATTAATCAAGTTGCATCACTTGCTGGGGTTTCTAAGGCGACGGTTTCTCGTGTATTAAGCGGCACCACACCAGTGAAAGATGAAACGAAAAACAGAGTGATGGCTGCGGTCGATAAGCTTTCTTACAGCCCTAATCAGGCGGCTCGTTCGCTTGCTAGTAAAAAAACCTACACGATTGGTTTGGTGGCATCTCGTATTGATACGGCTTATTACGGACCAGCGGCAAGTGGGGTTGAAAAAGCCTTACGTGGTGGCGATAGGCACGTCATTATTGCCAGTGGTAACGGGACTTTGGAAGGTGAACGTGAGGCTGTCGATTTTTTGATTAAACGTCAGGTCGATGCTCTGGTGTTAATTACGAACTTTTTGCCGGAAGAGGAAATTTTTCAGATTCATCTTCGTTGCCCTGTTTTTGTTTTAAACCAAACCTTTCCGGGTGGTGAAGATCATCATATTTCTTTTGACAATTTCGCTGGTGGTGAGATGGCGACTCAGTATCTTATTGATAAAGGTCATCGGAAAATCGCGACAGTCACCGGGCCATTATGGAAACACGATGCTTATCAACGTTATTTAGGTTGCCAAAAAGCGCTGCAAAAAGCGGATTTATCTCTGCATTGCCAGCTTGAAGGAAATTTCAGTGCGAATTCAGGGATGGCTCAGATGGAGTCTATTCTGGCACTTGAAGATCGGCCAACAGGAATCTTCTTTGCCAATGACATTATGGCGATGGGAGCACTGCATGTCTGTGCTCAACAAGGTATTAGAGTACCAGAAGATATTGCCATTATAGGTTTTGATGACCTTGATATGTCGAAGTATTATTCCCCGAGTATTACCACCATAAAACTGCCTTTGTATGACATGGCGGAAGCCGCGGCTTATCTGCTTTTGAATACGATATATGGCACAAAACATCCAATTAAACATACCTTTTCCCCTCAATTGGTTATTCGTCAGTCGGCTTAACACCAATCCTTCTATTGTTCAAAAATTAATTAAAAAATATTGACGGGGGAACATTATTGTCTAATATTTGTTCATGAAAGCGGTTTCATTCCAAGTTTTACCGTTTTCATCTCAAATCTTTCGTAAGGAGGTTTTGAGGACAAAAACCCAATAGAGGATAAAAATAATATGATGGGTAAAAAACTGTTCGCTGCCACAATTGGGGCAGGATTTATGAGTGTGTCAGTCCAAGCGGCTGATGTTGAAGTGATTCATTGGTGGACATCTGGCGGCGAACAAAAAGCCGTCACCGTGTTAGCCGAAGAATTTAATAAACTTGGCAAAGATAAGTGGGTCGATACTGCTGTCGCACTAGGCGAAAATGCACGAGCACTTACCATGCAGCGTATTCTTGGTGGCGATGCACCGGGCGCAGCACAATTCAATACTTCTCGTCAGTTTGAAGAATTGATTGAAGAAGGTCTTCTCCTTGATCTAACTCCTGTTGCTGAAAAAGAAGGTTGGAAAAGCTTTATTCGGCCTTCCAGCATTTTAAATCCATGTCTGAAAGACGGTGGTATTTACTGTGTGCCAGTTAATATACATTCCAACCAATGGCTCTGGACCAATAAAAAAGTGTTTGCCGATGTTGGTGTAAAAGAACCGAGTACGTGGGAAGAGTTTTTAACGGTTGCCCCTAAAATCCAAGCGGCAGGTTATATTCCTTTGGCATTTGGTGGACAAGGTTGGCAGGAACGTCATGTGTTCGATGTGGTTCTTATTGGCGTGACAGATGAAAAATTTTGGAACCGTTTATGGAAAGATAAAAGCGTGGAGGCAGCAGGCAGTGATCAAATGCGCAAAGTATTTGAGACATTTGGTGCGTTAAGACAATTTACCGATACTGGTTCGCCGGGCCGGAATTGGAATGATGCCACTAACATGGTCATCACGGGTAAAGCCGCTGCACAAGTGATGGGTGACTGGGCTCGTGGCGAGTTTGCTGCGGCAGGAAAAGTCGCCGAAGTAGATTACGGCTGTATTCCCGGTCCTGCCAAACGTCCTTCTCTGACGCTGGGCGGTGATGCGTTTATCTTCCCTAAATCCTCGGATAAAGATCTTGAAGCGGCACAAATGAAATTGGCTTCTATGATGCTGAGTCCTTATATTCAAGCAAAATTCAACAATACCAAAGGTTCTTTGCCGGTACGGGCTGATGTCGACTTAAGTGTGGCGGATGCTTGCATGAAAAAAGGCCTAGCCCTGTTGGATGATCCCAAAGCCACTATTACGCCTGCTAATGCCTATATAACCGAAGACACAAACGGGCAAATACAAGATCTCGTCTCTACTTTTTGGAATGAGCCAAGTATGTCTGTCGACAATGCGCTGAAAAATTTCAAAGGCATTATCGAAGACGCTGAATAATCTTGGTGAATGAATGACCGCCAGTCAGTTGTACCTAGTTAAAAACACTTAGATGTAAATGTGTAGGTGAATGGCTGGGGCTGGCGGTCAATTCTTGCGTTTCAAAAGGAGTTTAAGATGGAAGAGACTATGGCTACTTCAGCAAAAGTGTCTACACCGAGACGAGCAAAACGCGTTCAACTTTCTTCGTTGTTAGCAAGCACGCCTATGGCGATTGTTGCCATTGGTGTGTTCGTTGTTTGTGTCGGTTATTCAGTGGTGCTTTCGTTCACGAAATCGCGCTTGTTTCCTAATTTCAACTGGGTTGGATTGGATCAATATGAACGCCTATGGGGAACCTCCCGATGGGTCGTGTCTGTCGAAAACTTATTTCTGTACGGAGTGCTATTTATTGCCCTGTGTTTAATCTCGGGCTTTTTTATGGCGGTCTTTTTAGATCAAAAAGTCCGTTTTGAAAGTGGTTTTCGTACTCTATTTCTTTATCCCTATGCCATGTCCTTGGTAGTAACGGGTTTGGTGTGGCAATGGATGATGGAACCTTCTCTTGGTATTCAAAATGTTGTTCAGCGCATGGGCTGGGAGTCTTTTGAGTTCGCTCCTTTAGTGAGCTCGGAATACGCCATTTATGGGGTATTAATTGCCGCCGTTTGGCAGTCGTCTGGGCTAGTTATGGCTCTGATGTTGGCGGGTTTACGTGGTATTGATGGCGAAATCTGGAAAGCGGCTCGCGTGGATGGCATTCCAACATGGAGGACCTACCTCTTTATCGTTCTGCCAATGATGCGACCAGTGATGATTACCTCCGTCGTATTACTCGCCGTTGGTGTTGTGCGAGTGTATGACCTGATTGTCGCGCAAACCGGTGGCGGCCCAGGTATGTCGACTGAAATGCCTGCGAAGTTCGTTATTGATCATATTACGGCCCGTGGCAACGTGGGTTTAGGGATGGCGGCGGCGACCATGATGTTGCTCCCTGTTCTCTTGGTTATTGGTCCTTGGATTTATCGCGAATATGTTCGCCCAGCGAAGCATTAGGAGTCGATCATGGAACAGATTCAATTAACTGGCCCACAAGGGCCGAAGCCGAAAAAGACAACTGTCTCGCGGCTTGGTGTTTATGCCTTTTTATTCAGTGCGGCGATTTTCTTTTGTATTCCTTTGTATGTGATGTTGATTACTTCCATGAAGGGAATGCCGGAGATTCGTCTTGGAGAGCTTTTCTCTTTGCCAGCTGATCCAAACTTTGCCGCATGGGTGAAAGCGTGGGGGGAAGCTTGTACCGGTGTTGAGTGTAACGGTATTCAAGCGGGCTTTTGGAACTCAGTGATGATCACTATTCCGAGTGTGGCGATTTCTATTATCCTAGGCTCTATCAATGGCTACGCTTTGTCTTTTTGGCGTTTTAAAGGCTCAAATTTATTGTTTGGTCTTTTACTGTTTGGCGCCTTTGTGCCTTTTCAAGTAGTGATCTTTCCGCTGATCATTTTTCTTCGCGAGGTTGGTCTTTATGGTTCTTTAACGGGGATTATTTTGATTCACACCATCTTTGGTATGCCGATCATGACCTTATTATTCCGCAATTATTTTTCATCGTTACCGGATGAATTATTTAAAGCTGCGCGAGTAGATGGCGCAAATTTTTGGCAGATCTTCTTTCAAATTATGATGCCGTTATCCATTCCTGTGACGGTAGTGGCGGTAATTTTACAGACTACTGGGATTTGGAATGACTACTTATTGGGGCTGATCTTTGCGGGTCGAGATAATCTGCCGATGACGGTGCAGCTAAACAACATTGTGGCCACCACATTTGGGGTGCGTGAATACAACGTAAACATGGCAGCGACGATTCTAACGGCTCTGGTGCCGTTGGCAATTTACCTGTTGTCTGGCAAATATTTTGTGCGTGGCATTGCGGCTGGCGCGGTAAAGGGGTAAACGATGAACAGTGTATCTATTAAAGAGTTGGATCTTAAATACCAAGAAGCACACGTTTTAAAACATCTTAACCTTGATATTAAAAAAGGCGAGTTTTTGGTTTTGCTTGGCTCTTCAGGTTGTGGAAAATCTACTTTGCTGAATTGCATCGCTGGCTTGTTGGATATTACGGCTGGGCAGATTTGGATCAACGAGCGCAATGTGACGTGGGAAGAGCCCAAAGATCGCGGTATTGGCATGGTTTTCCAGTCTTATGCCTTGTATCCGCAAATGACGGTAGAAAAGAATTTGTCCTTTGGTCTGAAAGTAAAAGGCATGGCAAAAGATGAGATTCGTGAACGCGTGGATCGTGCGGCGAAGATTCTACAGATCGAGCCATTATTAGATCGTAAACCATCGGAGTTGTCTGGTGGACAGCGCCAACGGGTGGCAATAGGTCGAGCGCTAGTGCGAGATGTGGAGGTTTTCTTATTCGATGAGCCTTTGTCAAATTTGGATGCCAAGTTACGCGCAGATTTACGGGTAGAAATAAAACGTCTGCATCAAAAGCTTAAAAATACCATGGTGTATGTGACTCACGATCAAGTGGAAGCGCTTACCTTGGCGGATCGAATTGCCATCATGAAAGACGGCGAAATCCAGCAGCTCAGCACACCAGCCGATATTTATCATAAACCTTGTAATCTGTTTGTCGCGCAATTCATCGGCTCGCCAAGTATGAACCTGTTGGAAGGCCGTATCGTTGGAGAAAATTTTGTTTATCAAGATTACCGCGTCAATTTGATGGGGTACGAATTTGTCGATCAAGGTGATCATGACGAGTCGGCTTATTTGGGTATTCGTCCTGAGCATTTGGCGCTTGAACCTCGTGATGGCTATGTGCATTTAGCCTCTGCCAAGATTGATATCTTAGAGCCAATGGGCGACGAAACTATTGTTTGGTTTGATTTTATGGATCGTAAGTGGTCAGTAAAAGTACATGGAGATCATCAGCTTACATGGGATGGGGAAGTCGAAATATATCTTGATCCGAAAAAAGCCCACCTCTTTTCGAAACAAAATGAATTGCGGCTCTAGCCGAAAATTTAAACGACATTTTACTAATAAAAACAAAAAGGAAGTGACATGAACGAATTTTCATTTCAACTCTACAGTGCCCGCAATACGACTTCTCTTGATGAAGTATTTGGCCTTTTACACCAAGTAGGTTATCAGCAAGTGGAAGGATACGGCGGTTTATACGGCCAATTGGATGAGCTGAAAAGCTTATTAGCAAAACACCAGTTAACCATGCCAACCGGACATTTTGATCTGGCGATGCTGGAAAACAATATTCAGCAGGCTTTGTATATTGCGAAGACGCTGAATATGCACACGATTATTTGTCCTTTTATTATGCCTGACCAACGTCCAGATAGCGCACAAGGCTGGTTTGAACTAGGGCAGCGGTTAGAAGCGATTAGAGAAAGAACCATCAATGCTGGTTTTGAATTTGGCTGGCATAATCATAATTTTGAATTTGAACCTTTAGCGGATGGTTCTTTGCCCATGACGCAGATTTTAGCAGGTGGGCCAAATGTTAAGTGGGAAATGGATGTGTCGTGGGTGGTTAAGGGTGGGCAAGATCCGGCTGAATGGTTAATCAAGTATCGTGATCGTATTTGTGCGGTGCATTTAAAAGACATCGCGCCTGAAGGAGAATGCCAAGACGAAGATGGTTGGGCTGACTTTACCTATGGAACATTGCCTTGGCGCGAATGGTGGCCTGTGGTACGTGCAACACCAGCGAATGCGTTTGTAATGGAGCATGATAACCCTAATGATTTATCACGTTTTGCCAATCGCGCGTTAACGGGAGCAAAAGCCTTACTAAAAGGAGCAACAGCATGAAAACTATTTTGAATGTTGGATTGATTGGTTGCGGTAATATTTCGGACAGTTATTTTTCTTTAGCACCACAATTTTGTGGTTTTAAGATTGTGGCCTGTGCGGATTTAAATACTGAACTTGCGGCAATGAAAGCGCAAAAGTATGGCATTGAGTCTCGTAGCGTTGATGATTTATTAGCGTCTGAAGACATTGATATTGTTGTTAATTTAACCATTCCCGCGGCACATTATACGGTGAGTATGCAGGCGCTTGAAGCTGGTAAGCATGTTTACTCAGAAAAGCCTTTGGTTTTGAGCCTTGAAGACGGCCAAAAAATGAAAGCGCTTTCATTAAAAAAAGAACGTAAAGTAGGCAGTGCGCCAGATACTTTTATGGGCGGCTCTCATCAGTTTGCCCGGCATTTATTAGATAAGGGGGAAATTGGCGAGGTGTATTCTGGTACGTGTCATGTGATGAGCGCTGGAATGGAAAGTTGGCATCCTAATCCAGACTTCTTTTTTAAAAAAGGTGGCGGTCCCATTCTTGATTTAGGGCCTTATTACATTGCAAACTTGATTCAATTATTAGGGCCTGTTGAATCCGTGATGGCGAAAACATCGATTCCACGTAAGCAACGTAAGATCACCAGCCAACCAAGGTCTGGTGATATGATAGAGGTAGAAACGCCGACGACGATTCATGCTATTTTGACCTTTAAAAATGGTGCGGTTATTACTTTGGGAGCAAGTTGGGATGTGCAAGCGCATCAACACTTCCATATGGAACTATACGGCAGTAAAGGTTCTATGTACTTGCCCGATCCTAACTTTTTTGGCGGAAAGGTTACGCTGATTCAAGATGGTCGTGAAACGCCATTGAAAGTTTGGGATCATCCGTTTGGTGTGCCAAATCAAATCCATGGCGAGATAGCAAAGGCAAATTATCGTACTGCTGGTTTGGCAGAAATGGTGATGGCGATACATATGGGGCGTGATCATATGTGTTCGCTAGATAGAGCCTTGCATGGTGTGGAAGTGATGACGGCCATTTTGGCGTCAGGAGAGAGTGGGCAATCCATTAAGATGACCACTCATTGTGATCGCCCACGAGCGCTCGACCCTGAGGCTGCTAAAGCCTTGCTTGCAGCCTGTTTTTAGGAGGACATTATGAAGACAATAAAAGGACCTGCCATTTTTTTGGCACAGTTCGTGGGCGATGAAGCCCCTTTCAATAGTTTCGATGCAATTTGTGGCTGGGTCGCCTCATTAGGTTATAAAGGCGTGCAAGTGCCCACGTGGGACAAGCGTTTGATTGACCTTGAACGGGCGGCAAATAGCCAAGATTATTGTGACGAGCTGATTGCTACGGCAGCGAAACACGGCGTGGAGATTTCGGAATTATCCACGCATTTACAAGGTCAGCTGGTGGCGGTGCATCCAGCCTACGACGAGGCCTTTGATGGCTTTGCTGACCCAAGTGTTAGAGGCAACCCAAAGGCACGCCAAGCGTGGGCGGTGGAGCAGCTTAAAATGGCCGCCAAAGCGTCAAAGCGCCTTGGCTTGGCTGCACATGCGACTTTCTCCGGCGCCTTAGCATGGCCATATTTTTACCCTTGGCCACAGCGTCCAGCGGGATTAGTGGAAGAAGCGTTTGCAGAATTAGGGCGACGCTGGAAGCCGATTCTTGATGCCTTTGATGAGGCTGGCGTCGATCTTTGTTACGAAATTCATCCCGGTGAAGACCTTCACGATGGTGTGACCTTTGAGCGTTTTCTTGAGGAAGTTGATCATCATCCACGGGCGAATATTCTTTATGATCCGAGCCATTTTGTACTACAGCATTTGGATTATTTAGCCTTTATTGATCATTACCACGAGCGCATCAAAATGTTCCATGTGAAAGACGCAGAGCTGAATTTAAATGGCAAATGCGGCGTTTATGGTGGTTTCCAAAATTGGGTGGATCGCCCTGGGCGTTTTCGTTCTATTGGTGATGGGCAAGTAGACTTCAAAGGCATTTTTTCCAAACTGACGGCGTATGACTTTGCGGGTTGGGCGGTATTGGAATGGGAATGTTGTTTGAAACATCCTGAAGATGGCGCTCGCGAAGGCGCACAATATATTCAAGATTTTATTATCCGCGTGACGGATAAAGCCTTTGATGATTTTGCTGACAGCGGTGTAGATGCACAGGCAAATCGTCGTATGTTGGGATTGAACTAATTTAGAGAGTAAAAAATGGCTATAGAACAAGAAAACACGTCAAAGCGCCGGTTGCGCCTTGGTATGGTCGGTGGCGGTGAAGGCGCGTTTATAGGCGAAGTGCATCGTTTTGCGGCTCGTCTTGATGACCATTATGAGTTGGTGGCTGGGGCGTTATCGAGCCAGCAAGAGAAATCTGATCGTTCCGCAAAAGCCCTTGGTATTGCTCGATCTTATGTGGATTTTGAAGAGATGGCACGTCAGGAAAGTGAGCGAGAAGATGGCATTGAGGTGGTGTCCATCGTCACGCCGAATCACCTTCACGCTTCCATTGCAGAGGCTTTCTTAGCCAAAGGCATTCACGTTATTTGTGATAAACCTTTGACGGCAACCTTGGATCAAGCCGAAGAGTTATTAGCGAAAGCCAAACATTACCAAGCCCAATTTTTACTGACTCATAATTATTCTGCCTATCCCATGGTTCGTGAGGCGAGAGCCATGGTGAAATCGGGTATGTTGGGTGACATTCGCTCTATCCAAGTGGAATACGCTCAAGACTGGTTAACAGAACCGTTAGAGCGAGAAGGCAACAAACAAGCGGCTTGGCGCTCTGATCCCAGTCAGTCAGGCATTGCTGGCTGTGTCGGTGATATTGGCAGTCATGCTTATCAGTTGGCGTGTTTTGTGGCTGACACTCAGGCAAAAGAAGTTTTGGCAGATTTGTCTAGTTGGGGAAAAGGGCGTCAGCTCGACGATGAGGCGAACATTTTGATTCGTTTTAACAATGGTGCCAAAGGGCATTTGTGGGCGAGCCAAGTGGCTCCGGGCAATGAAAACGGTCTGCGCTTGAGGATATATGGCGATAAAGCGGGGTTAGAATGGTCTCAGGAATCGCCGAATGAACTGGTTTTTTCACCGGTGGGTTTGCCTTGTCAAAGCCTGCGCCGAGGTAATGCCTATTTGAGCAAAGCGGCGGCCAGTGCATCGCGTATTCCATCCGGTCATCCAGAAGGATATTTAGAAGCGTTTGCGAATTTGTATCGAGAGTTTGCAGAGCAGCTACTTGCATCAACTCCTAATTCTGATTTGCCGACATTGGCAACGGGTTTACATGGAATGCGGTTTATTACCGCAAGTGTTTATTCGAGCCAAAATAATAACCTTTGGGTTCCGGTTGATGGTTAGCTAAAAGTGATTTTAAGTATAAAACCGGATCAAGCCGCATTATGTTTAAGCGGCTTTTTTCGGCTTGCTGTATACTCTTGGCTAAATTGCTAATTGAGTCATAGGAATAAATAGATATGGTCGGAACACAGGCGAATAACCCTTTGCATGGAGTTAAGCTGGAAAAAGTAGTCACGGATCTAGTTGAACATTACGGTTGGGAAGAGTTGGCCATTCGTATCAATATTAATTGTTTCAAAAGTGACCCATCGGTGAAGTCGAGCTTGAAATTTCTGCGCAAAACACCTTGGGCGAGAGACAAGGTTGAGGCGCTATTTTTGGAAACCTTTAGTAGCTAACGACAGACTTTATTTCGTCCTTCGTGTTTAGCTTGGTAAAGTTTTTGATCCGCAGCGCGAAGGAAATCGGTAAATTCATGCTCCGGCCGTAATGAGCTAATACCAATGCTCACAGTGAGTTTGATGGGTTCGTTGTGGCTGAAAAATATTCCTAGCTCTATTGCCTTTCTGACTTTTTCAGCCTGTTCGTGGGCTGTTTCATCACTGATGTCTTTCAATAGAATTACAAACTCTTCGCCACCTAAACGATATATTTCCTTTACTTGAATGGATTGCATAAGCAGATCTGCAACTTTAGTAAGTACAGTGTCGCCAATATCATGACCATGCTTATCATTGATATTTTTGAAGTGATCAATATCAATGATAAGCATGTGTATGCTTTCAAAATTTTTGTGAAAAGCTCGAAAATCGGCTTTTAGAGCATGACGGTTTTGTAGGTCAGTTAAATCGTCTTGCAACGCAAGAGAATGTAGGAGAACACTGGTTTTTTGACGTTGTACTTCGTAGATATGACATACAAGCCAAATAGAACAATAGACCAAGGTAAAGTTGAACACCGTTCTATAAGGCATGAATATAGTCGTATCAGTACGAAAAAATATCACTACCGCAGACAGCAGTACAATAATCGCACTAAAAATAAAACCTTTTCTTAAGCCAAATAAACTGTAGTACCAAAAAGGTA
Source organism: Marinomonas sp. (assembly GCF_965225885.1). NCBI lineage: Bacteria > Pseudomonadati > Pseudomonadota > Gammaproteobacteria > Oceanospirillales > Oceanospirillaceae > Marinomonas > Marinomonas sp. Next base: position 4,282,430 of record NZ_OZ245329.1, on the reverse strand, counting down.
AGGCGAGACCCCAATAGGTTGCTCCTGCCACCAGTTCCATGATGGCGATAGAGAGTAAAATGTTGGTAGTTAACATCGTCATCAGAGCATATTTATGCCAAGGTCGGTAAAGGTTGTTTGATGACTTATAAAAGCAATAGCCACCAAATACGGCGACTGTTAGCTGAATGACACCGATGCCAAATTTTTGCAGAATAGTCATGTTTAGTAAAAAATAGACGCTGTTCAATACACAAATTAAGGCGCTTAACCATTTATGGAATTCCTCTGGCGACACAGAGGAATGAGGATAACGTCGAGTATTCATTGAAAAATTCGCTTAAAAGCAATAGGTGTAAAAGAATCGCGGATCGTAAATCGAGACACTAAACAGCCTCTGTAACACTTATCGATCCATAATGGACTAAATTGCGCCCTTTATTCTTGGCGGAGTAAAGGTTTTTGTCTGCATTGCGTAAAAACTCCCGGAAGGATTGTCCCTTTTTGAGTTGTGCGATGCCAATGCTGACTGTAATTTTAATGCTTTGTTGATGAGTTCTAAAAACAGCATTTTCAACTTCTTTGCGGACCATTTCAGCAAAATCAAAGGCTTGGGTTTGAGTGTAATTTTTTAAGGTAACAAGAAACTCTTCTCCGCCAATGCGATAAACGTGATCACTATTCATAAAAAAGTGCAGTAACTCTGTCATTTCAATGAGTACTGAGTCGCCAACATCATGCCCAAACTCATCATTGACTTTTTTGAAGTGGTCAATATCTATGACTAATAAACAGGTTTCCTCTTGTTCTTCTTCCTGAAAAGGATCTATAGGCGCTTTATTGAAATCGTTAAAAAATAGTTTTAATGCATGGCGATTTTGCGCGCCAGTAAGTGGATCTTTAAAGGCCATTTTCTCTAATAATTGGTTACTTTTGGCGTATTGTGTTTCATATAAATAACAAATAGCGTAGGACAAAAAGTAGGCTAAAACGAAGTTAAGAACGGATCGGTAGGGAATGAGATTATCGGTATCTGATTTAATAAATAAAATAGTAAGAACAGGTATGGATAAAACAATGGTGTAGACAAGCCCAAGTTTTGGGCCTGCTAAAAGGCAATATAGCGGAGGTAAAATAAGAAACCAGTAGATAGAACCCGCTCTTAAATCCGCAAAGTAAAAGGCATAAATGACAGATGCAGTTACTGAGAAAATCAACATGTAATTATGCCATTGGTGTATTTTTCCTTGCTGAGCGGCTCTAAACATATATAGGTTCAATAAGCCCAAAATAGCGTCTATAGCACCGATTGTAGTTTGGTTTAAGATAACGATATTAAGAAAGCAAAAAAAGAGCATGATGACAGCTGTGGCTAGGCTTAGCCATTTATGTAAGGTGTCTCTTGTTTCTAATAATAAGAAGTTTGTTTGAGTTGTCATTTCGTCACTTTCTGTATATAAAATAATCAGTAAGGATTCTTAAGGGCACATATTCTCTCTTAAAAATATAGACGAGTTTTATCTATTTAAGTAACAATTTGTTACCGATGGTAGTAAAGGAATCTGCGGCATTGATTAATGACTGAGCCGTTAAGGGTTCAACACCATAAACCTCTACTCTGGTTTGATATTTTTCTCTGAGAGTCTTTGCGAGAATATCGAAATCGCCGTCACCAGAAAGCAAAACAAGTACATCACTGTCTTTGCCGTGCTCTATGCCATCGATGGCTATACCCACATCCCAGTCGCCTTTTGCAGATCCATCGGAGCGCTGAATAAAAGGCTTTAATTTCACTTCAAAGCCAATCGCCCGTAATATATTTTGAAACTGACGCTGTTTTTCATCGCCTCTGTCTATGGCGTAAGCGATGGCCTTTACGACATGTCGACCTTCTGTCGCTTGTTGCCAAAACGTGTTGTAGTCGAAAGACCGTCCAAATGCTTGTTTCGTGGTGTAATAGACATTTTGAACATCGACTAAAATCGTCACATTTGTCATGGTATTCCTAGGCGCTATGATTGAAAAAACAGTGTGGTAAATGAACACGTTACAAGTATTCGCATTGAAAAGAAATCATAAAACTGAATAAGACGAGGGCGATAATTTTAAAAGCATCCCCATTATGCTTATTAGACAAAAATTTATTGAATAACGGAGTGCTTATATATGTCCGGGTTTGAACCAGATAATCGACTTAGACCGCTAACACCACGAGAAGAAAACGCAAAAAGCAATGTTGTGATAGCTTATATTTTTATGCTACTGGGAATTTTCACGGGCGTCTTTTGGTTTATCGGTGCCATTTGGGCCATGGTAAAAGCTGACGAAGCTCGTGGAACATTTTTTGAAGATCACTACGCCAATATTATTGGTACGTTTTGGTGGGGGATTTTTTGGAGCGTAATTGGTGTGATACTGGCGTTCTTTTTTATTGGTTATATTTTGTTGTTTTGCGTTTGGATTTGGTCGATTTTCAGAATGGTAAAAGGCATTGCTAGAGCAACGTCTAATCAGTCTTATCGAGAAATGTTTAATCCTTTTTAGATTCCTAATGGCTTTTACAGCCCAGCGTAGAGGCACTTGGGCTGCAGTGAATGGTTAGTTGTTTGATAACGTCATGTTACTGTCTTTATAAAGCGTGCCTTCGTTCATCATTAATGCGAGCTCTTTTAGACTGATAGCCGAAGCAGGTTGTACAACTAGGCTCAGTTTTTCAGGTTTCATAAAAAACGCTAGTATCGTCTCGGCAATGTGTTCTGCTTCGTTAGAGTCGGCTGGTGCAAACCTCAATGCTTGGCTCACGTATTTTAGCCCGTTTAACTGGGAGGCTCTTGAATCTCGCAAAATAGCCGATTTAGGAAACAAATGAGCGATCAATCCCGACTCTTCAAATTTTACCTCCAAAGAATGTAGCTCAATGGCTTTACCATAGATAATGGGCAGCGCCTCAGGTTGACCTAATGCAAAAGACGCGATGATATCAGAACGCAGATCAGACATGACGATGCTGCGATCCAGTACGTTGATGTTAGAAGACAGATCGAGCTTGCCAATATCCTTTATGTCCAGTTTGAATCGAGACGAGACTTTTTCACCTTCAACTTTGGAAGTGAAAGAGCCCTTTCCTAGCAATGTATCGATGCCAATACCGCGCATTAGGTGTCTTGTATCACGAGACAAGCTGTCTATTGGGCTTTCTTGAATCCAAAAATCCACATCTAAATCAGGATATTTGATTGGGTAGCTATTAAACGAAATTCTAGCGAAGCGTACCCAAGGCGCATTTTCATTACCAAAGCTGACATTTTCGAGAGAAGGCGTCAAAGTGAATGGATTAAGATGAACGCTTTCATAGTGAACAAATGGAGCTAAACCAGAAAGGTCGAGTTGTTCTTGAATTTTGTCTTCGGCGTATTGTGCGCCAAAGCGCTGAACCAGGTAGATGACAAAAATAGCCGCACAGGATAGCAAAATAAAGTAGGTGATGGCTTTGCCAAGAGTATTTTGAAGCTTCGGAGAGATGTTCAATTTTAAATCCATTGATAAATAACAGTGTTTATTAAAGAAGGACAAAAGCGTTTCGTCCGATTTCTAAGCTGAGATATTATCGGAAAGTGCGTACCATAGACACACAACGGTCAATTTTTCTGTTTCGATTCACAAGGAGTGCGTTATTTCATCTTTGATTCCCTCGCAAGAGGATTTATGGTTTTTGCCTTTAGGTGGCACCGGCGAAATTGGCATGAACATGAACCTTTATGGTCATGACGGCCAATGGTTGATGGTGGATTGTGGTGTTTCCTTCAATGAACCGTTAGCGCCTGATGATTTGCGGACTTCTGAGATTGTTTGCGCCGACCCACGTTTTATCACCGAGCAAAAAGAACGTTTAGCTGGCATTGTGATCACTCACGCTCATGAAGATCATGTGGGCGCTTTGCCTTTTTTGTGGCGGCGTTTCAAATGCCCTGTTTATACCACGGCTTTTACCGCAGAGGTTTTGCGCCGTAAGTTGGTTCAAGTGGGTTTGACCGATCAAGTGCCGATTATTGAAGTGAAAGAAAACGAAACCAAAAAAATTGGCGTGTTTAATGTTAAATGGTTGGGACTGACGCATTCGGTGCCAGAACCTTATGCGATGACCATAGACACACCAGCTGGTCGTATCTTTCATACGGGTGATTGGAAAATCGATAAAAAGCCGATTTTGGGTGATGCGTTTTCTCCCGCAGCCTTTCAAGCATTAGCCAAAGAAAACATTCTCGCTATGGTGTGTGATTCAACGAACGCGCTAAAAGATGGTTTCTCGCCATCTGAAAGTGATTGTTATCAGGGCTTATTAAAAACCATTGAAGCAGAAAAGAACCGTGTCGTTGTGGGTTGTTTCAGCAGTAATGTCGCGCGTTTAGTAGCATTAGGAAAAGTCGCAAAAGAAACTGGTCGTTATCTTGCCTTGATCGGAAGATCGCTGACAAACATGGTTAGCGCTGCCCGAGTGACAGGTCATTGGCCGGATGATTTACCTATTATCGACGCGGCACATCTTGGTTATTTGCCAAGAGAAGAAGTATTGGCGGTGGTCACAGGAAGCCAAGGGGAGCCAAGGGCAACCTTGAACCGACTCGCCGCCGATAACTGCTTTGATTTGAGTCTTGAAGCCGATGATTTGGTGATTTTCAGTTCCATGCGAATTCCGGGTAATGAGCTAGCCATAGACAGATTAGCCGAACAATTTAAAGGTCGGAAAATCCGTACCTTGCAAGCTCATGAAACGGACTTAACCATTCATGTTAGTGGTCATCCTTGCCGAGAAGAGCTTAAGCAGCTTTATACTTGGGTGCAACCGCAATTGGCGATTCCAGTTCATGGTGAGCCGAAACATTTGGATGCTAACGCGGACGTGGCGAAACTCAGTCACGTACCAGATCAGTTAATCGGTCGAAATGGCGACTTATACCAGCTAGCGCCAAACGTAAGTATTCGACGTCAGCAAGTAAAAGTCGGTCGTATTGCGCTGCTTAGATAAAGCGAATCAGTCCCCAAGTAGTGGAGCAAACACGCTTTTTGCAGGCTTGCCGGGGATTTCTTTGGCGAGCCTTGGCACTAAATAACCTGGCAATTCAGCGGCGACTTTTCCCATCAAGCGTTGCGCATCTTCGATGGAAATATCAAAGTGTGCCGCGCCCTCTACCGGATCTAGCGTGAACATGTAGTAAGGCAAAATTCCTGCATCAAACACGGCTTCGCTCAAATTGACTTGAGCGTCTACCGAATCGTTAACGCCTTTTAATAGAACACCTTGGTTGAGCAAGGTAACGCCCGCTCTTTTCAGTTTATAAGCTGCCTGAGCCAGTTCTTCGTCCATTTCATTGGCATGATTAATGTGCCACACCATGACGATGTCGAGGCGACTCGACTTGATCCACGCCAACATGTCGTCGCAAACACGGTCTGGAATTACCACAGGCAAACGTGAATGAATGCGCAGGCGCTTTATTTGCGGTAAAGCATCAAGCTTACGGACTTTATCAGCGAGCAAGCTGTCTTTCATCATCAAGGGGTCGCCACCACTTAAGATCACTTCATTGACTTCTGGATGTGCTGTTAGATAGTCGATTACCGAGTCCCATTCCGCTTGTGCCAATTGATTGTCGCCATAAGGAAAATGACGACGGAAGCAGTAACGGCAATTTACCGCACAAGTACCCGTCGTGATCACCAATAAACGGCGTTTGTATTTATGTACGATGGCTTTTTGCGGATTGTGGTCGGCTTCTTCCAAAGGGTCTTTTGTATACCCCGCCACTTTTTGCATTTCAGCAAGACTGGGCAATACCTGCAACAGGAGCGGGTCATGAGCATTACCGTATTCAATGCGCGACAAATAAGGGCGAGGTACCAATAATTTGAAGTTCTGATGCGCCTCTATGCCTTGTTGAGCAAGGTCTTTTGGTAGTCCTAAATGCTCAATTAATTCAGGCAAGGAGGTGAGTGCCTGTGACAGGTGTTGGGACCAGCTTAAATTGTTCTTTGTTTGAATAGGGATCACGTCAAATATCTGCAAAATTGTGTTGTTTTAGGTTATGATTGCGCCAACTTATTTTGGCCTACTCGGCCAGTGGCTCTCAGAGATCTTTGCAAACGCTCTTTTTACTTGTCTATTTAGCGGTTCTAAATGACATAAAAAGAAGTTTGCAGAGATCTTGGGACTGACATGATACGCCAGTCAGAGCCTTTTCTCTAAAAATATACTGTGAGGATGTATGGCTAATATTTCTACCAGCGAAATGCGCAGCGGTTCTAAAGTAATGGTCGACGGTGATCCATGTGCGATTATTGACAACGAACACGTTAAACCAGGTAAAGGTCAAGCCTTTAACCGCATCAAGCTGCGTAACCTAAAAACCGGCCGTGTTTGGGAACGTACCTTTAAATCGGGCGATACCCTAGAAACTGCGGATGTTATGGACACCGATATGGAGTACTTGTACACCGACGGTGAGTTCTGGCACTTCATGGCGGTGGATGGTTCTTTCGAACAACACGCAGCAGATGAAACCGCGGTAGGTGACACGATTAAGTGGCTTAAAGAGCAAGAAAAATACGTTGTAACTTTATACAACGGTGCGCCATTGGCGGTTGCTGCTCCTAACTTCATCGAGCTTGAAGTAAAAGAAACTGACCCAGGTGTGAAAGGCGATACAGCGAATGGCGGTTCTAAACCTGCTTTCTTGGTGACTGGTGCTATGGTTCGAGTTCCACTGTTTATCAACATCGGTGAAGTACTTCGTGTTGATACTCGTACCGGTGAATACGTTTCTCGCGCTACAGGCAAATAATTCCTGAACTAGCGAAATGAATATTAAAGCCCTCGATAGGAAACTATCGGGGGCTTTTTTGGTTTCGGAATTAGGTTAGGTCTAGGCTTTTGAGTAGTCTGAGCAATTTAGGCATAGTTATGAGTGCCTGGTAGGAAAAGTTAATTTAAAAAAATAAGAAGTTATGATGAACTGGGTGTGCATCATAACTTCTTAATAAAAGGGAGGTTTACAAGGACTGAAATCTATTTAGCTGGTTTCCATTTAGCTGCTTTATCGAAGAAGTTAAGTGTTTCAACTTCTGCAACATCCATTTGGTCTTGAGGGAAGTAGCTCATTTTTACGATTACCGTGTTTTCTTTTTGATTCACGTAAATGAACTGACCCTGCAAGCCCATTGCGGAGTAAGCGTCAGTATTTGGTAGTGTCCACCATTGGTAGCCGTAACCACCTAGTTTTGGATCTTCTTTGTCGACTGGAGACGTGGATAATTTAACCCACTCAGGCGACACAATTTGCTTGCCGTTAATTTTGCCATTATGCAGCATTAATTGACCCACACGAGCAAAGTCGCGAGCTGTCGCATTGAAACCAGCACCAGTAAATTCACGACCAACACCTGGTTGTCCATCCATAATGAAGAAACCGTTCGATTCAGCGCCTAGTGGTTCCCATAAGTGTTGTTGCATGTAAGAGGCTACATTGCTACCACCACTAACGCGTTCTAGTAAAAGTCCTAAAACCGCTGTATCAATGGTTTTATAAGCGAAGAAAGTGCCTGGCTCATGAAGGCGTTTAATGGTTTTTGCTGGTTCAACAAAGCGTGCAACGTTTTTAACCAAGGCCAAAATATGGTTTTTTGCTGCTACGCCAGGATTGGCAAAGTCATAACGCTCTTCGTAATCTACACCGGATTTCATGGCCAATATTTGGCGAATAGACACGCCTTTATAAGCGCCTCCTGACAATTCCGGTAAATAAGTCGTGATATCGTCGTCTAATGATTTAATACGGCCTTCTTCAAGGGCGACACCAACCAAGATAGAAATCACGGATTTGGTCATTGACCAAGCCATGAAGTGCGTATTCTGGTTGCTGTTGTTACGATAATTTTCATAGACGATCTTGTCATCTTTGAGGATGATCATTGCATTGGTGTAAGTTCGGTCTAAGAATTGTTCTGGCGTGTAACTTTTACCTTCGTATTCGTAGGTAAAGTCTAACTTTTTATCATTGCGAACAAATGGGGTGACGTTTCCAGAATGACCGACTTGGCGAGTAGTGAATAACGTATCCATTGAACGAAATGTTAGCGCGTTAACATCGCCATCCAGCATTGCCCAGCGTAGGTTCTGTATTGCAACAGGTACTTCCGATACAGGACCAACTGCAGCGACCAATGGATCAACCTCTGAAACGGCTTGAGCCGCCATTGGCAACATAGCGATGGAGGAAAGTAAGCTAGCGTTCATAAAACATTGCACGGTTTTTATTTTTTTTTGCATGTTCGTCTCTCTCATTTTGATTAACGTTTTGTTTGGCAATTGTTTGCCTTCAAAACAAATAATGATCACTTCACCATAAGTTGTCATATCCCAAATAGGATACAAACAGATCTATAAACGATTGATTTTGTGCGATAGCAACTCATTCTGTAATTGGTTCACGTGAGGAAGTATCGAAGACCACAAGGTTTTAACCAGCTCTGGCTGACGTGTAACGCCCATTTTAGAGAAAATGCTTTTTAACTGTATACGGGCAGTACCGACAGAAATACCTTTATCATTGGAATACTCCGTTAAAGAAAAACCATTGGCTAAGGCGCTGGCCAGTTTGACTTCTGCAGGCGTCAGACCAAACAAACGGCCGATATTGTGATCTGAAAGCGCAACTTCACTGTGACTGTTCGACAAAAATAAAGCGAAAGTCAGAGGTTGCTTTGATTGTAATAACTCTACTGATTGGGTTGATGCAATCGGTGTGAGCAAAAGTTGTATGGGGCAAGACTGATACTCGCCAATTCTAGAAAGAGGGTAAGAGGTGCACTCTGTCGGAGAAAGTGTCTGTTGGAGCAGATGGAAAAAAATATCTCGGTCAGCTTTGTGATGAAAACGTAATTCGTTATCGATTAAATCAAGATAATCTGCCTCCGCAATAATGGCTACTGCGCTGTTATTATGCCAGCTTACTTTGCCATATTGATTAATCAGCATGATGCCAGTGGTGAGCTTATCGGCGGTTTGCTTAATGATCGTATTGTTGGTTGATAAAGCCTGAAATTGATCATGCAACAGAATGGTTTGTTGTATATGCGGTGCAAGTAATTGGAGTAGTTGCTCGCTGTTTGCATCGAATGGGCGAGAATCGCCATGTTTTCGGTGAGCAATTAGATTGAGATAGCGAGTTGGTGATATTTTCATTTCTAATGAAATGGCTAACCCTAATCCTGCTTGAGCAAGTCGCTTCTGGAAATTTTGGAATCTTGGGCAATTACTGGAAAAACGTTCTTCATCCCGAATAATGCTTAGATGATCGGTGAAATCATAATCGAGACGAGGGTTGTCACAATTATTGACCCATTTATCGTGCAGATCGGCATTGATGATCGACTGAGAGTCACGCATTAGCCACACTTCGGCAAGATTATAATCGTCCGACACTTCATAAATCTGTGCTGCAATGCTTTCGACTTCTAATTTTTCACGTAGCTCATCAAGAATGCTGGTCCACCGTTGCGGGTGTTGTACGCAACTGTAGATCTTAGGCAAAAGTTGATTTAAAAAACTTTCAATCATGATGGCCTCCGTGTTTTTACACAGGTAGGTGCCAGTATTTTCCTTAAGGAGTGATCAGTTCGCTGTCAGCAAGATAGCGGCTGTATTTCCTTAAGCGTAGATCGGTTTTAGGCACTTTGTTTATTATTTTTTGGGTGCGATCTCTTTAGAAGATACCCTATAGAATTATTAAAGAGAAGTATTGTTTACAAAATAAACTATTTATATTTGTGATTATTATTCTTTATGACATTGATGTTTTTTTTATCGTAAAGGTAAGACATTGTTCCTGAATCAATTTTGCTATGTCGATAACCTTTCTACGAAAAAGCCCCGATATTTTTAGTACCGAGGCTTTTAGATCGCTTTTAGCAAGGGCATGGTCTAAAAGCCTGTATTCTTTGTTGATCTCCTCGAAAATAGAACCACTATTCACATTCGGTACTCGCCTCGAATAACAGGCTTTTATCCACATGCTGAGGCAAGAGAACTTGTTCGCACCTTTCCAAGCATTACCGTTCAGCCAAGAAAATGACTATTTAGTAGAAATTGCTTTATCAACGGAGAAAGAGCCAGCACCGCTGAATACCAAAGAAACAGTCACAACTAAAAGTGTTAGTGCGTATTCGTAGCCGCCGTTTGACATAAACAAACCGTTGGAAATATGTACAGAGAAAATAGCCATTAGCATAGTGAAAGCGATAACCGCAGACGCTGGACGAACCAATAAGCCAATAACTAAGGCCAGTCCACCGAAAAATTCTGCGCTGCCTGCTAAAAGCGCCATTAGATAACCAGGCTCTAGACCAATAGATGCCATCCACTGACCAGTGCCTTCTAGACCACCACCGCCAAAAGAACCGAACAGTTTTTGTGCACCATGCGCCATTAGAATTAGACCCACTGGAATGCGCAAAATCGTGCTCGCAATACCGGAAGTCGTGTTAGTGATTGTTTGAATTAAAGATGATTTCATTTTTATTTACCTTTGTGTTTTGTGGGGAACTTAATATGTAAGCACTATATATAAAAAAAATAGAATAAGGTAACGGAGTATTTTGAGCCTAATCATCAAAAAAATTGAACATCCTTGAAAAGGTTATTTATTCGACGAATTTTGTCAAAAGATACCAATTTGGCTTAGTTATGCGCAAAAAAGTAGCAGAGTTGGTGTGTGTTGCGGTGTTAGCTTGTTGTTATATCAATTTTTATCAATCAATAACAATAAGCAGGATAAAACATGTCAAAAGCATTAATAGGAAAAGTCGCCGTCGTCACTGGTGGCGCGTCAGGAATAGGTCTTGCTAGCGTTGAAGGTATGTTAGCTGAAGGAGCCCAAGTTGTTATCGTTGACCGTGATGAGGCAGCGCTACAAGCCTTGCAAGACAAACATGGCGACGCGGTAATGACTCTTGCTGTGGATTTGTTGGATCCCGCTGCTTGCTCGGCGATGGTCCCGCGGATTTTAGAAAAAACCAAGGTGATCGATATTTTCCACGCCAATGCGGGTTTGTATGTGGGCGGTGATTTAGTTGATGCTGATAACGACGCCATAGATCGAATGTTGAACCTGAATATTAATGTGGTTATCAAGAACGTACGTGATGTTTTACCACACATGATTGAACGAGGTGTGGGCGATATTTTAATAACCAGTTCGTTAGCGGGTCATTTCCCGACGCCTTGGGAACCTGTTTATGCATCGTCAAAATGGGCGATGAATTGTTTTGTGCAAACTGTGCGCAGGCAAGTCAGCAAGCATGGTATTCGTGTCGGCTCGGTGTCTCCTGGCCCAGTTATTACCTCTTTGTTATCCGATTGGCCAGCGGAGAAACTCGCAGAAGCCAAGGCAAAAGGTAGCTTGATGGAAGCCAGCGATGTGGCTGAAGCTCTTATCTTTATGCTTACACGTCCGCGTCATGTGACAATTCGGGATGTGGTGATGCTTCCATCACAATTTGATTTATAACTAGAAACCATTACACACATGCTGCGCTCACAGCTTCGTGTAATGGTTTCTCTACGTTATTCTGTTGACGCTTTACAGCTTAACAATCAGCTTGCCGGTATTTTTACCTTCAAATAATAAGTTAATGCCAGTGGTGGCGCTTTCGATTCCTTCAATAATGTGGGCGCGATATTTTAATTCGCCTTTTCCTAGCATGGCGCCTAGTGCTTGGCCGTATTCAGGGATGCGATGGAAATGATCTGGCATGGTGAAGCCTTGGATAGTCAGACGGCGTTTGATGATACCAACCCAACTTGGTCCGGGCGCTGGCTCGGCTTTTTGATAGTCAGCAATTAAACCACACACGGCAATGCGACCATGAGGGTTCATACGTTCGAAGATCGGGCCTTGTGCCACGCCGCCGGTATTCTCAAAGAAAAGATCGATGCCATTTGGTGTGGCTTGTGTCAATTGCTCGACAAAGTCGGCGTCTTTGTAATTAACCGCATGATTAAAACCAAGTTCTTTGGTCAACCATTGGCATTTCTCATCCGAACCAGCCACACCAACAACGGTTAAACCAAGGTTTTTCGCCATTTGACCCACAAGAGAGCCAACTGAGCCTGCTGCTGCGGTAACAATAATCGTCTGACCTGCTTCAGGTTTTAGCACTTCAAACACACCGTGATACGCAGTAATGCCGGGTAGAGCTATAACCGATAAAATCGCTTCGGCAGGTAATTCTTTTGGAATGACGTTCAAGCCATTGCCATCACTGATTGCATACTCAGTCAAACCCATAAGTCCCATGACGCGTGCGCCAACAGGGAATCGTTCATTGTTCGATTCAACCACTTCACCTATGCCACTGGCGCGCATGGTGTCGCCTAGTTTTACTGGCGGAATGTAGCTATTTTCATCAGGGCTCATCCAGCCACGCATAGCAGGGTCTAAAGAAAGGTGAGAGAGTTTCACTAAGACTTCGCCTTCAGCGGGCGTTGGGATATCTTGAGTAACAATGTTGAAGACATCTGCGGTGATTTCTAACTCAGGACGTTTTATTAGCTTTACGGAGCGGTAAGACATATCAAATATTCCTCTTAATGTTTGCCTAGATAGTTGGGGGCGCTTTTATTGATCTAAAGGTTAGGATTAAAGGAGTAAATGTGCAAACGGCTGTGTGTAAACAACAACATCATATTTTTTTGAAAGTTGATGAAGATAAATTACTTATCAATGCTAAAATTATCGAGTTTAAAAAATGGATAGTGTAGGGCGAACTCATGATTAAAGAGCATAGTATAGAAAATAACCTTATTGCCAAGCTGCAGGGACTCAAATACAGCTATCGCCCAGATATCTGCGATAAAGTCACACTCGAACAAAATTTTCGTGAAAAATTTGAAGCCCTTAACTACGTCAAGCTGACAGATTCCGAGTTCGCCCGCCTACGCGATGAAATCGTCAATGCCGATGTCTTTTCAGCTGCCAAAACCCTGCGGGAACGCAATACGTTTCAGCGTGATGACGGCACGCCCCTGCAATACACCTTGGTTAATATCAAAGATTGGTGCAAAAACGACTTTGAAGTCATCAATCAATTACGCATCAATACCGATAATAGTCATCATCGTTACGACGTTATTTTGTTAATCAACGGTGTTCCTGTGGTGCAAATTGAGCTGAAAACCTTAGAGCTGTCACCGCGCCGCGCTATGGAGCAAATTGTCGAATACAAAAACGACATTGGAAATGGTTATACCAACACACTGTTGTGTTTTATGCAGCTTTTCATTGTCAGCAATCAAAGTAACACGCTCTATTTTGCCAACAATCATAATCAGCATTTCAGTTTTAATGCCGATGAACGTTTTCTGCCTATCTATCAACTTGCCCGTGAAGACAACTCCAAGATCACGCATCTGGATGATTTTGCTGATCATTTCTTAAAAAAATGTACCCTAGGCCAGATGATAAGCCGTTATATGGTGTTGGTGGCTAGCGAACAAAAGTTGATGATCATGCGTCCGTACCAAATCTATGCAGTGAAAGCGATTGTCGATTGCATTCACCAAAATCGTGGCAATGGTTACATCTGGCACACCACTGGCAGCGGTAAAACCCTGACATCATTTAAGACTTCCACGTTACTGAAAGACAATCCAGACATTGATAAATGCCTTTTTGTGGTCGACCGTAAAGATCTTGACCGCCAGACCCGTGAGGAATTCAACAAGTTTCAAGAAGGTTGTGTCGAAGAAAATACCAACACCGAAGCCTTAGTAAGACGCATGTTATCGGAAGACTATGCCGATAAAGTCATCGTCACCACCATTCAAAAGCTTGGCCTTGCGCTGGATGAAAACAGCAAGCGCAACCAACAACACAAACAAAATGACAAACAAACCTACAAAGAGCGCCTTGAGCCACTACGCGACAAAAGAATCGTCTTTATCTTCGATGAATGCCATCGCTCTCAATTTGGTGATAACCATCAAGCAATCAAAGCCTTCTTCCCAAAGGCACAATTGTTTGGTTTCACGGGTACACCGATATTTCCAGAAAACTCCACCTATAAACAGTTTGATGGCACCATAGGGTCGTACAAAACCACCGAAGATATTTTCCAACAACAATTACATCCCTACACCATTACCAATGCCATTGATGACCGCAATGTGCTGCGTTTTCATATTGATTATTTTGGCGAAAAGGCTAAAGGCCAAAACTTAAAAGGGCAGAATAAAACGAAACCTAAGCTGCCATCGCCTGAATCTGTTGTCGCTGAAATACTAAAAAAACACGATGCTGCTACCAATCACCGCCGCTTTAACGCGATATTGGCCACTGCCTCAATCAACAACGCCATTGAGTATTACCAGTTATTTAAACAGGCCCAGCAACAAAAACTGGCCGAAGATGAGAACTACATGCCACTCAATATCGCTTGTGTGTTTTCACCACCTGCCGAAGGCAACAAAGATGTACAACAGTTACAAGAAGATTTAGTGACTGAAAAGGAAGACAACAAGCAAGCACCAGAAGAAAAGAAAGCTGCACTAAAAACCATTATTGCCGACTACAACAAGCAATACGGCACCAACCACACCATCAATGAGTTTGATCTGTATTATCAGGACGTGCAGCAACGTATCAAAGACCAGAAATACAGCAATGCCGATTACCCACATAAAAACAAAATCGACATTGTTATCGTGGTAGATATGTTGCTCACAGGCTTTGATTCCAAATACCTCAACACTCTGTATGTGGATAAGAACCTAAAGTACCACGGCTTGATTCAAGCCTTTTCACGTACCAACCGTGTGCTCAACGATACTAAGCCTTATGGCAATATTCTTGACTTTCGTTATCAGGAAGAAGCCGTTAATACTGCAATTGCTCGATTCTCAGGGCAGGATAAAGACCGCGCCAAAGAAATCTGGTTGGTCGATCCTGCACCCAAAGTCATTGAAAAATATCAACAGGCTGTCGCGGCAATGAGCCAGTTTATAGCCCAAAGTGGTGCTCAAGGGGAGGCCAAAATAAATGGGAACACCGGCAAAGTATGTGAGCCAGAAGCCGTTTACAACCTTAAAGGTGACGCCGCACGTATTGAATTTATCAATCGTTTCAAAGAAGTACAGCGTCTAAAACCCCAGCTCGATCAATACACTGACCTTGACGACACGCAAAAAGAGACTATCAATACCCTATTGCCCGAAGATGACCTGCGAGCTTTAAGAGGCTCCTATCTGGAAACCGCTCAGCGTCTGAAAGCCCAGCAAGCCAAAGGTAGTGATGACCCTAACGATCCGATACAACAGCTCGAATTTGAATTGGTGTTGTTTGCCTCTGCCGTCATCGATTACGACTACATTATGGGGCTAATCGCCAAATCTACCGATGATGATAAACCCAGTAAACACAAAATGAGTCGTCAACAACTGATTGATTTAATCAGCTCCAGCGCAAATTTGATGGATGAACGCGACGATATTGTGGCTTATATCAACAGCCTGCCAACCGATAAAAGCCTGACGGAAAAAATCATTCGTGAAGGTTACCAACAATTCAAGGCTGAAAAATCCGCCAACGAACTCGCCGCTATCGCAGAACAACACGGTATAGAACGTCAAGCCTTACAAGGCTTTGTTGACAGCATTATGGATCGTATGATCTTTGACGGCGAGCAACTCAGCGAATTACTGGAGCCGTTAAATCTGGGATGGAAAGCACGTACACAAGCCGAGCTGGCATTGATGGAAGAATTGTTACCATTACTCAACAAACTCGCCCAAGGGCGTGAAATCGCAGGGCTAGCGGCCTATGAATAACCCGCAAGGAGCACACAATGAAAAATGACATGATCCATACCCTGACAGAGAGCTTTGAAGGTCACGCTCAACAGACAGAAAACGGCATAGAATATTGGCTGGCCAGGGATTTACAACACCTGCTCGGCTATAGCAAGTGGGATAACTTCCTCAACGCCATATCCAAAGCGAAGACGGCCTGCGAAGTGTCGGATCATGACATCGCCGACCATTTTGCTGACGTCGGGAAAATGGTCGAACTTGGCTCTGGTAGCCAGAGGGAGATTAGCGATATTATGCTGACGCGCTACGCCTGTTATCTCATTGCCCAAAATGGTGACCCAGCCAAACAAGCGATTGCCTTTGCTCAAACCTACTTCGCCATGCAGACCCGCAAGGCAGAGTTGATTGAGCTGCGTCTATTGGAAGCGGAACGGGTAACGGCGCGCAAAAAGCTGTCTGCTACCGAAAAAGAATTGTCGGATGTGATTTTTGAGCAAACTGGCGACAACCAGAACTTTGCGCTTATTCGCAGCAAAGGTGATACTGCCCTGTTTGGCAAAAATACCAAAGCTATGAAAGCTCAATGGCAGGTACCGGACAATCGCCCATTGGCGGATTTTGCTCCCACTATCATCCTCAAGGCCAAAGACTTTGCCACTGAAATCACCATACACAATGCCCGCGAACAGGCGATGAATCGTGAACAACATATCTCCCAAGAGCATGTCACCAACAACGAAGCCGTGCGCCAAACCCTGCTAAGCCGAGGCATTCGCCCAGAAAGCCTAGCTCCCGCCGAAGATGTGAAAAAGGTCGAACGGCGTTTGGCATCGGCGGAAAAGAAAGCGCTAAAAAATCCCAATGGGTTGGAGAGCGAATGAGTTATAACAAAATATTAATACCATTGTTAAATAAGCTCGACCAAGGGCCTGATATTTCGAGATTGGCAGCGTATGGGTAATAATATGGAACAAGAATTAGTACCAGAGCTGCGTTTTCCTGAGTTTGAGGATGCGGGGGAATGGGAACCTAAAAAGCTTGGCGATAAAGAGGTATCTGACTTTGTAAAAAAGAGACTTTCCTTGGGCGAGCTCTCTATAGAAACGTATGTTAGTACTGAGAATATCTTGGCAGATTTTAGTGGAATTGCAGTAGCTTCAAAATTGCCGCCTTCCGGTTCGTTTACAGCCTATAAACGTGGTGACATTTTACTCGCGAATATTCGCCCTTACTTAAAAAAGGTTTGGGTAGCGAACAGAAGCGGCGGTGCTTCAAATGATGTGGTTGTTGTTCGGCCTAAGAATGGTAACGCCTTTTTATCCTGTATTTTAAAGAATGAAGTATTTATAAACTATGTCATGCAGGGAGCTAAAGGCGTAAAAATGCCAAGAGGCGATATTGCTCTTATGAAGGAATATTCAATTGCAGTACCAAGTCTAGAAGAACAACAAAAAATCGCAGATTGCCTGTCTTCTCTCGATGAACTGATCACAGCGAACACCCAAAAATACGAAGCACTACAATCCTATAAAAAAGGCTTAATGCAAAACCTCTTTCCCTACGAGGGTGAAACCGTTCCGAAACTTCGTTTTCCTGAGTTTGAGGATGCGGGGGAGTGGGTGGAAGAGCCGCTGGAGAAAGTTGCCAAATATGAAAATGGAAAAGCCCACGAGCAAGGTATTACTGAATCTGGTGATTTTGTTGTCGTAAATTCAAAATTCATTTCAACGAATGGAGAAGTGAAAAAGTATACCAACGAAGTGTTTTGTCTTGCTAGAAAAGGGGACATATTAATGGTTCTTAGTGATGTTCCGAATGGAAGAGCCATAGCTAAGTGTTTCTTTGTGGATGCTGATAATCACTACACCGTTAATCAGAGGATTTGCAAATTAACCCCTAAAAAGGCAGTCAGTATCATGCTTTTCTATTCACTAAATAGAAACCCGTATTTCCTAGCTTTTGATGATGGCGTGAAACAAACTAATTTAAAAAAAGATGATGTTTTAAATTGTCCGCTTTTGCTACCAAAAGATATCGAGGAACAACAAAAAATCGCTGATTGCCTCTCATCTATTGATGACCTAATCACCGCGCAAGCTCAGAAGATTGAAGAGTTAAAAGCCCATAAAAAAGGATTGATGCAGCAGCTTTTTCCTTCTGTTAATGAGGTGAGAGCATGAGTGGGGTTCGCACCTATCAAAATCTGAATAGTCTGGTAACCCGATTGCGCGATGACCTAAACGATAAGGAGTTGGTTCTTTTGTACGCCTACAACCGTACAGGCAAGACTCGGTTGTCGATGGATTTTAAAGATCAAGGAAAACGTAAAAATAACGGGAAATCAGACACGTTATATTTTAACGCCTTCACTGAAGACTTATTTACCTGGGAAAACGATCTTGAAAATGATTCTGCACGCGGATTAAAAGTGAACTATGACTCCAGATTCTTTGATGGTTTTTCAAGCTTAGGGCTTGAACCGACTATCGATGAATACCTTAGTCGGTATGCTGATTTTGGTTTCGATTTTGATTACAAAGAAATTCGACAAGGGGATGAAACATTCTCCAAACCTTATTTTGTGAAATTCAGCAAAGACAAACAGGAAAACATCAAAATTTCGCGAGGTGAAGAAAGCATTTTTATATGGTGCATATTTATGGCGATCTGCGAGCGGATTCTTGATAGCCACGAATCTTATCAATGGGTCAAATATATTTATGTTGATGATCCGATTTCTTCTCTTGATGATAACAATGCCGTCGCGATTACCTGTGATTTAGCCAAACTTCTTCGCCGTGCGACAAACCGTAAAAACGAGAGTAGTATATCGAACCCACTTAAAATCGTAGTTTCTTCTCATCATTCATTATTTTTTAATGTGATGTGCAATGAGATTGGTAGAGCGAAGGAAAACGAACCTAAGGTAAAACACAGACGCTACTTTCTCCATCGTCCTAATAGCGAGGGCATCTATACTCTTCAGCCTACCGAAGACACGCCTTTTTTTCATCATGTCGCCAGTCTTGCCGAATTGCAAAAAGCAGCCGATCCAGAAACGGGTAAGCTATACACATTTCACTTCAATGCTCTGCGTAGCATTATGGAAAAGACCGCTGCTTTTTTTGGGCATTCAGACATCTCTTTTTGCCTCAAGAAGATCGACAATGATGATAATAGAGCACTGTTTAACCGTGTTCTTAACCTACTTAGTCACGGCAGTTATGCCATTTTTGAACCTACTCCAATGGGTGAAGATAACCAGAACCTGTTTCGACAGATTCTTAAAGATTTTATTGCCAGCTTTCAGTTTGACCTGCCGAAAATATTTGCTGAGCCTTCAGCAAGGAAACCAACATGACCGAACACGATTTAAACAAACTAGGCAGTACCCTTTGGGGTATTGCTGACGATTTACGCGGCGCGATGAACGCGGATGATTTTCGCGATTATATGTTGTCCTTTCTGTTCTTACGTTATCTGTCTGACAATTACGAAACCGCCGCAAAAAGGGAATTGGGACCGGATTATCCGCAGCTTGAGGACGAAGATAAACGTGCGCCGTTAAGTGTGTGGTATGAACAAAACGAAGAGGATATTCCAGAGTTTGAAAAGCAAATGCGTCGTAAAGTGCATTATGTGATTGAACCCGCGCATTTGTGGAGCAATATCGCCGAGCTGGCCAGAACACAGCATGATGATCTTTTGCTCACCTTGCAGCAGGGCTTCAAATACATCGAAAACAAATCCTTTGAAAACAGTTTTCAGGGTTTGTTCTCGGAGATTAATCTGGATTCGGAAAAGCTGGGCAAAAACTACAGCCTTAGAAATGCAAAGCTTTGTACCATTATTACTAAAATTGCCGAAGGCATTGCGGGATTTTCAACCAATAGCGATGTGCTTGGTGACGCCTATGAATATTTGATCGGGCAATTCGCCGCCGGTTCGGGTAAAAAAGCGGGCGAATTTTATACGCCGCAGCAAATTTCAACCATATTGTCTGAGATTGTCACGCTGGATAGTCAGGAACCGGCGATGGGCAAGAAGAACAAGCTGAATAAGGTATTAGACTTCGCCTGCGGTTCTGGTTCGTTGTTGTTAAATGTGCGTAATAAGCTGAAAGAGGCGGGTGGCAGTATTGGTCGAATCTATGGGCAGGAAACCAACATTACCACCTATAACCTTGCGCGCATGAATATGCTGTTGCATGGAATGAAAGACTCCGAATTCGAGATTCATCATGGTGATTCACTGCTGAATGATTGGGATTTACTCAATGAAATGAATCCCGCTAAAAAGCTGCTATGTGATGCCGTGGTCGCCAACCCTCCCTTTAGTTACCGCTGGGAGCCAAATGAAGCCCTTGGGGAGAATTTCCGCTTTAAAGGTTATGGTCTAGCACCGAAGTCCGCCGCTGACTTTGCCTTCTTATTGCATGGTTTTCACTTTTTAAGTGACGAAGGCACGATGGCGATTATCCTGCCCCATGGTGTCTTATTTCGTGGTGGCGCCGAAGCGCGTATTCGCACCAAATTGTTAAAAGATGGCCATATCGATACCGTTATCGGATTACCGGCTAATTTGTTTTTCTCTACCGGCATACCTGTTTGTATTCTTGTTCTAAAGAAATGTAAAAAACCTGATGATGTGTTGTTTATTAATGCCAGTGAGTATTTTGAAAAAGGCAAACGTCAAAATAAATTGCGCGAAGGGGTGGATGGTGAGCCAAACGATATTGATAAGATAGTCAGCACTTATCAATATCGTAAGGAAGAGGATCGTTATTCGCGTCGAGTTTCAATGGACGAAATCGAGAAGAATGATTTCAACCTAAATATTTCAAGGTATGTGAGTACCGCTAAGAAAGAGAAAAGTATCAATTTATATGAAACCAACGAGCGGTTAATGGATATTGAAAAATCCATTAACAAAGCAAAGGCTGAGCACAACAAGTTTCTCGAAGAGCTTGGGTTACCGCTTTTGCCTTAGCTTTTCCCTTACCTCGTTCCCACTCTGAAGTGTGGGAACGAGGAACGTATAAATTTAGTTGTTAGTACATTATCTTGATGCTGTTATTTCCATCTTTGAGTTAAGCAATTGCTCAATCATGTCGCATAAGCTGATCAATTGTTGATAAGTACTGTGTTTATCCCCAGTGTTTTGCAGCGGCCAACCGCAGTTTATTCGGAAGCAATCATGGTAGAAGTCATGGGTGCTGAAGCACGCGCCGCTGCGGATGTCGATGCCCTGTTTATTGGCTTCTTTTTCAAGCTGTACCGCATTTAGGCTGGGGATTTGCACCCAAAGCACAATCCCGCCTTGTGGCGCACTGATTTTCGCTGTTGCGGGCAAGTGCTCGATCAAAAATTGCTGGTAATGGTAGATGTGTTGGTTCAATACCGTACGTATTTTATTCACATGAGAGCGATATTCACCGGTGTTGATAAATTCCGCCATGCAAGACTGTATAAGTCCGTTGACGCCAAAGCTGGTTAAGGCATGTTGATTGAGATAAGGCGTTAAATATCGACCCGGAACACACCAACCAAGTCGCAGTCCTGCGGCTAAGGTTTTTGAAAAAGAACCACACCAAATCACGTAACCGGCTTTATCCCAATATTTTGCTGGTAGCGTTTGTTGTTTCTGGTGGCTTAATTCGAAATAGACGTCGTCTTCTATCATCGGTGTTTTGTATTGCGCGGCAAGTGTCGCGAGAGCTTGTTTTTGCTCAACGGGCAGCGTCATTCCGCTTGGATTCATATTCGATGTGCTAAACAGAGAGGCTTTTATCAAACCTTGTTGCATCAAGGTTTCTAGGTGATCTAAATCCAAGCCTTTGTCACTAATAGGAATTTCAATCACTTTACGAGATAGAGCGCTGAGTAAATCGAGTAAGCCACTAAAACAGGGGGAGCTAATGGCAATAGTGTCGCCTTCTTTCGTCACGCTTTCTATCGCCAGTTTTACTGCATCGATACAGCCATTGGTAATCACAAAGTCGGCTGCTGAAAAGGCGAGATTGTCATGGCGGAAATGTTCCGCAAGGGCGCTTCTTAGGCCTTTGTCGCCTTGTGTTTCTGGGTATTGAAATAGGTGCTTTCCCGCTCTTTGGGTGACACGTTTAATGCTGCGTTGCAGTGCGACGCTCGGTTGTAATTCTGGTGAGATCATCGAGGTGCCAAGCGGGCTAAAAAGCGCCGAGGCGGGATTGTAGCCATTTAACGGCGCAAAGCGTTTCGGGTCCCGTTGTTCAATACTTTTGATGTTTAGACTTGGAAAAGTGGTGCTTTCTAATTGGTTGGCAACGAAGTACCCAGATTGTGGCTGTGCATAAATTCAACCCGTTTGTTGCAGGTAATCGTAGGCTTTAGTCGCCGTAGTCATGCTGACTTGATGTTGCTTCGCCATGGTTCGTAACGCTGGCAAGCGACTTCCGGCTGGGAGTCTTTGCGCTTGTATGTCGTCAATAAAATGCTGAGCAAGTGTTTCGTAAAGCGCCATAACCTCTCCAGAAATATTTCTCTTCCCTGAATTGTACTCTTATTTTTGTTAAAAATTGAATCTGTGTTCTTTTTTGTTTTCTAGTGATACTTCTATCTGAAGGAAATGCTTAGCTATGTTCAGTTACACGCGGTGTTTCTGTGAGGTAGGCGGTAGTTTCGAATAGAAACACCGCGTGTAATTGAGCGCCTTCGTTATTGTTTACAACAGATTTTATTTACTAGGAACGAATAATGAAACTACGAGACTTTGGGTTGCTGTTTGCTTTGATGGCGTTATGGGGACTGAACTTCAGTGTGATCAAGCTTGGCGTGAATAGTGTTCATCCTTTAGTGCTCACTGCGTTACGATTCAGTTTTGCGGTGTTTCCGTTGATATTTTTTATTAAAAAGCCAGACGTGCCGTGGCGTTATCTGATTGCTTATGGCTTGTCTTTTGGGGTCGGCGTTTGGGGGCTAACGACGTTATCGATTGGTGCAGGTGTCTCGGCGGGCATGGCGTCTTTGTTATTGGATATGAGTGTTGTTAGTAGCTTGCTGGTGGGTTGGTTATGTTTAAACGAAACCATTACTCGCAATAAGTTGCTTGGCGCTGGATTGGCGTTACTTGGGCTTGCTTTGATCATGTACTCCGAAGGTGGTTCGGTGACGGGCAAAGGCTTAGTGCTTGTATTAATGGCGTCGATGTTTTGGAGCGTTAATGGCTTGATTGTAAAGCGGGCGAATACCAAAGCTATTTTTGCTTTTAATATCTGGGGAATGTTGTTTGCACCTTTGCCTTTGTTGTTGCTTGCGGTTACTTTTGAAGGGACGCAAGTTATCACTGAGTTGCGGAATCAATTTACTCAATGGACGTTATTTTCGGTTTTGTTTCAAGCTTACCCGACGACATTGTTGGGTTACTGGTTTTGGAATAAGATGATCATGAAATATTCCGTTTCGACGGTCGCACCGATGACCTTGCTGGTGCCTGTGTTCGGTATTTTAGGTGGCTATTGGTTTTACGATGAATCAATAGAAACGAGTCAGGTCATTGCTGCTGGACTGATTTTATTAGGTTTGTTTGTCGGGCAAATGGCAATGCCGAAATTGAGTTTCTTGAAAAGATTGAGAGGTGATTCATGCAAGAAATCCACTATGTCCTGATATTAATCGGTGCGTTTGTTGCTATGGCGAGTCCTGGACCTGCGACTTTGGCGATTGCATCGACGTCAATGAATCAAAGGCGAGTACAAGGTTTGGCGTTGGCATCTGGGATATTAACAGGTTCACTATTTTGGTCTTGTTCGGCCGCCTTTGGTTTAGGCGCTGTGCTATATGCAAATGTCTGGCTATTCGAAAGCTTACGTTATGTTGGCGCAGTCTATTTATTATTTTTAGCGTACAAATCTTGTCGTTCAGCAATGGTGAATAAATCTGATTCGAGCAAAATGTTGGCCACGCTAGAGGTTAAACAAACCTCTTTACGCGCGGCTTATTTTCGTGGTTTGGCCATTCACTTAACCAATCCTAAAGCGATTTTGTTTCTAGGATCGTTGTTTGCTATGGGGATGCCGAGTTCAGTTTCTACGCAGGGTTTGTTGTCCGTAATTATCTTATTAACGATTCAAAGTGCCTGCATAAATTTTGGCTACGCTATGCTGTTTTCCAACCCAAGAATTCGCCAAGGCTATTTCAAAATGAAACGTGGCTTTGATGCTGCCTTTGCGCTGATGTTTGGCGCGGCGGGTATTAAAATACTGTTGAGTAAATTGGCTCCCTAGCTCGTTTTACAATTGGTCTAATGCCGTTCCGATGCGTTGGATCAATCTTCTTACCTCTGGCAGGTAGCGGTCTTCATGATGGGTCACCAACCATTGGTCGTGGCCTAATTCCTCAATAATATTTCCTACGCGCTGTAATTGTGGCTGGGCGTCACCAATAAACGTCGGGAGCAGCGCGATTCCTTTATTCTCAATAGCCAAATCAAGACTGTTTCTTGGATGGTTTACTTCGCAAGCAATATCTTTGTTATTGATATTGTTGTGAATCCAACGCGCTGACGGTGTATCAGCCATTACCTTTATATAAGAGTCTGGGACACTTTTTGTTGCATAAGGCGCGAACTCAACACGAGCTAATTTACGGCATACCAGCGACTCTTCTTTTGGTCGTTGATTGCGGATTCCTATAACGATCTCTCGGTGCGATATGTCGAGTACTTTTTCTGCAGAAACAAAACGTAGCAGGATGTCTGGCGGTGACCCCACGAGCATGTCTAGATTCTTAATTAACGAAAGTGTCGTCCAAGTACCCGCAGAAATTTTAACTAAGGGGCGAGCGCTTTGATTGGCTGGCGTTGTTTGGCGGTGAATCTGATGTTCAACCAAAGTTAGCTCGTCTAATAAACTTTTACCTTCCGGCGTCAATTCGTAGCCTCGATCATGCCTAATGAACAACTCGCGTTCCATGCTTCGTTCTAGCTCATACATTCTTCTGCCCAATGTTGCCGGGCTCCGCTGAGTCGATTTTGCCGCCGCCGAAAGGCCACCTTCTCGTGCTACGGCAAGGAAGAGTTTAAGATCATTCCAATCTATTTTCTTTTCATTCATGAAAAGTCCTTTTCTTTTTGTTTTATTGATGAAAAGAAAATATCTCGTACGCTATGAAGTCGTCAATAGTCATTAAGTTTTATGTCTGATTAGGGGAACGAAAATGGGTGATGAAGTTTATAAAAATCAGCAAGAGACTAAGTATCAAGGCCTTGGTAATGTGCCGTTTCCTAACGCTTCACAGTCACTTAAGCAGCGTGAGGAACAAGCTTTTTATGAAGCTAACAGCTGTGATCAGGGGCGATTAGCTTCATATCTAGCGGAGAAATATCGAACCGTCGTAAAAGTGATGAGTAAGTTGTTGAAGAGTAAATAGAAAAGAGAATGCTCTAATATTTAACGCTGTATTTGTTATGATGTCGTTTATTTTTCAGAGTGTTTTTCTATGTACGACGCTTCTTTATGGCAACCCAGTGCTGATCTCTCGATTTTGCAAAAACGTGCCCAGTTACTGAAAGCCATTCGCGCTTTTTTCGATGCGCGTCAGGTGATGGAGGTGGATACTCAGTGTCTGTCTCTGGGCAGTATTACCGATCCGCATATTGAAGTACTAAGCAGTCAGACACGTTCTCAAGGTAAAGACCTCACTTACTATCTGCAAACGTCCCCTGAATTCGCTATGAAGCGTTTATTATGCGCGGGTTCTGGCTCTATATATCAGTTGGGGAAAGTGTTTCGAGCCGAGGAAATAGGTCGCCGCCATAGTATCGAATTTACTATGTTGGAATGGTATCGAGTTGGTTTTGACCATTGGCAATTGATGGATGAGATTCAACACTTGCTGTCGGCGTTATTGAGTGATGAGGCGCTGACTTGCGAGCGACTTAGTTATCAAATGGCGTTTTTACGTCACACGGGATTGGATCCTTTCACAGCAACACTTTTCCAGCTACAAGAACACGCTCATGAATACACAGAATACGGTTTGCAGGAAGAGGATCGCGATACCTTGCTTGAGCTGTTATTTTCTAGCTTAGTCGAACCTGCTATTGGTAAATACGTGCCTTGTTTTATTCATAGTTATCCGGCGTCTCAGGCGGCACTTGCCAAAACGCATCTTGATGAAAAAGGCCAGTTAGTCGCTGCGCGATTTGAGCTTTATTGGCAAGGGATGGAGCTGGCTAACGGCTACCATGAACTGACAGATGCCAAGGAACAAGCAAGACGATTTGCTGAAGATAAACAGACTCGCAAGGAAATGCGTTTGGCGAACCGCCAGTTTGATGAGCGCTTAATCACCGCATTAGAAAATGGCTTGCCAGATTGTGCCGGCGTTGCGTTAGGAGCGGATCGCTTGTTGATGTTAATCTGTCATAAATCGCATATTGCTGAAGTGTTGCCGTTTGCTCATTCTAGGGCGTGATAACTTTTAGCCAAGTCGTATTTTGTACCGAGATAACGTCGCAATAATAACAAAGTATTTTAGGTGAGCGTATTGAAAGAAAAGCACAGTTTTAGCATGAGATGGCTTTTTTCATCCAAGCAATTAATTTGGCTGTATCTTGGCGTTTTTATTGTGGTGGTGTTGCTGATTTGGAAAGGTGGTGAAGCCTTAAGAAATCAACAAATCAAAGCGTTGCGTATTGATTCTTTTGAGCAGCTAAACCAGCTTGCTAGCGTTCTTGAAAGTGCGATTGCCAAGTATCAACATATGCCGACGTTATTGGCATCGAATGACCGAGTTAAAAAAGCCCTGCGAGATGGCTTTGAATCGGACATTAATCAGCTTAACCGCGAACTTGAGCAAATCAACCGCATCACCGAAGCCTCGGACAGTTATATTTTAAATACCGACGGATTAACCATAGCCGCGTCTAACTATCGCGAAACCGCCAGTTTTGTTGGCCGCAACTTTGCCTTTCGCCCGTATTTCAAAGACGCTATTCAAGGCAAACCGGGGCGTTATTATGCACTCGGTACGACATCGAATCGCCGTGGTTATTACTTTTCGTATCCTGTCTATGAAGGCGACTCGATTATTGGTATTGCGGTTGTAAAAGTGGATTTGACGCAATTCGAAAAACGTTTTGCTAACCAGCATTATGAATTTTTATTACTCGACCCCGATGGCATTGTATTTAGCAGCTCGCGTTCTAACTGGTTGTATCGTGTGTTGGGCGAATTGTCTCATGCCGAGTTGCAGCGTATTGCTGATTCGCAGCGTTATTTCGGTAAAGCCATCGAAAAGCTGGCCATTGTTTATCAAAAGCCTTTTGATGAAAAATCGCAAATTGTCGATGTGTTAGAAAATACCGTCATAGATGGCACAGAAGAATTAGAGCGACTGTCGTTTTTGAAAATGAGTCGGCCGATCCGCCTTTTAGGCTTTCAAATTTCTATCCTTGCGCCTTTAAAAACCATCAATGAAGAAATCTCTCTATGGCGCACTATTTTTGCTGGCGGTGTGACCATTACGGCCTTGTTATTTGGTTTGGCTATGTTGCGCAGACGTATGCTAAGAGAACGGTCTGATGCCAATGAAATGACACGCCATAACCAAGCCTACATTCGTGAAGTGATTCAAAACACGCAAGCGGGTTTGGTGACATTGGATGAGAACCACAAAATAGAATCTTTTAATCCAGCAGTGGAAAAGCTGCTTGGCCAGCCATTATCGCCCTTGGTAGGTCAGCCACTTGGTGTTTTGTTTCAACCCGATGAACAAGATACATCGACCTTGCCTTCTCATAACGACTTTCTGGAAACGGTCAATGATTTAGGCATTAAGGTGCTGACGCGAGAAGGGCGTTTATGTTATTCCGATCAAACGGTTCCGGTGGAAATGACTTTATGTAAGATGCAATTGCCGAATCGCTTGAGTTATTTGGTGACCTTCCATGACATGACCGAGCGCAAACGTTATGAGCAAGATATCACACAGGCGCGTATTGAGCTTGAAGAGCGAGTGAAAGAACGAACCTTTGAACTACAAGGTGCCAATACTCGTCTTCGCCATGAAATTGAAGAGCATAAAGGCACGCAACGAGAGCTGATACAAACAGCAAAATTGGCCGTATTAGGACAGTTAACCGCGGGCTTGAACCATGAATTAAATCAGCCTTTGACTGCAATTCGCGCCTTTGCCGGAAACGGTTTGAAGTTTTTAGATCGTGGCCAATATGAACAAGCTCATACTAATTTGCAGCATATTAGCCAATTGGGCCATCACATGGGCGATATTATCGCCCGCTTTAAAGTGTTCGCTCGTAAAGGCGATGTGCAACAAGGTCCCATTGCGGTTCAGGCCGCCATTATGGGCGCTTTGAAAATTATGAATCCGCGTTACAAAGAAGTGGATATAGAGCTGGTGGTGAAGGAAGACCAAGGCTTTATTGTGAACGGCGATATGGTCTTTTTAGAGCAAGTGCTAGTGAACTTATTAGCCAACGCCGCCGATGCGATTTTAGAAGCGCCAGATAATCCACGACGTGTTTGTATCGAGCAAATTTCGACAGAAAACCAAGTCATTATTTGCGTTCAAGATTCGGGTAATGGTTTGAGTGATGACGCAATTCGACATCTGTTTGAACCGTTTTTCACTTCCAAATCGTCGGGGTTAGGGTTGGGATTAGGTTTGTCGATAAGTCAGCGCATCGTCGAAGCAATGGGCGGACAAATTAGTGCACAGAACCGAGACTCCGGCGGTGTTGAATTTTGTGTTAGGCTACCTCGTTTCAGCCACCAGACAAATAAACTCCAGTCTCTTGCTAAAGAGTCTACCGATCCCAAAGAGGAAATCTAATGCCGGACAGCAAGCAAGTAATATTAATTGACGACGAACAAGCCGTTCGTATGGCAATTTCTCAGACATTGCAGCTTGAAGACTTTGATGTTGTAGAGTTCGCATCGGCGCAAGGCGTGATTGAAAAATTGTCGTTAGATTGGTCTGGCGTGATTGTCAGTGATATTAATTTGCCCGGTAAAAGTGGTTTAGAGTTATTCGAAGAAGTTAAAAAAATTGATGCGGAAATCCCTTTTATTCTCATTACTGGCCACGGCGATATCAGTATGGCGGTGAGCGCCATTCGTGATGGCGCTTATGATTTTATTGAAAAGCCGTTTTCCAATGAAGACTTTCTTGAAGTGGTGCGTCGTGCTTCGGAAAAGCGCCAGCTAACCTTGGAAAACCGTAATTTACGTCTGGAATTGGCGGCGCAAAACGCACCGGGACCGCGGATTATCGGTAATACGCCGGGAATTCATCGTTTGCGTCAGGCGTTGTTGCATGTAGCAGATACCGGCGCGGATATTCTTATCCAAGGGGAAACGGGCACAGGCAAAGAATTGGTGGCGCGATACATTCATGAGCATAGTTCTCGCCGAGGTCATGCTTTTGTGGCGATTAACTGTGGCGCTGTGCCGGATTCTATTATGGAATCCGAACTATTTGGTCATGAAAAAGGCGCGTTTACCGATGCTAAGACACAACGTATTGGTAAGCTTGAGCACGCCAATGGTGGAACCTTGTTCCTTGATGAAATTGAAAGCATGCCGATGTCGATGCAGATTCGCTTATTGCGGGTGTTGGAAGAGCGCCGTTTAGAGCGCTTAGGCTCCAATACAGCGATTGATTTGGATTTGCGTATTTTGGCCGCAACCAAGGTCGACCTGAAGCAACTGAGTGAAGGCGGCACATTCCGCGAAGATTTGTATTATCGGCTCAACGTCGTGCGAGTAGACATTCCGCCATTACGGGAGCGAAAAGACGATATTTCTCTACTGTGGCAGCATTTTTGTTTAGTAGCGATTGCCCAGTATAAGCGTGAATCTGAGCCACTTTCAGCAGCGCGAATGCACAGCTTGTTAAGCTATGATTGGCCGGGTAATGTGCGTGAGTTGCGTAACCTTGCTGAGCGATATGTACTGATGGGTGAGGCGGGTTCATTTGAGTTTGACCAGATCATTATCAACGAAAACAATCCCGGAGTGATGACGCTGCCTGAGCAGTTAGAGCGCTTTGAAAAAACTTTATTAGAGCAAGAATTGCTGCGTCAGAAAAGTTCCATAAAAGACACGATGGATGCCCTTGGTTTGCCGCGTAAAACCCTCTATGACAAGATGCGTAAGTATGATTTAGATAAAGATATCTACAAACAGTAATTATCTGTATCACCAACAAAAATGCGGGTGCTGAGATTTCGGCAGCCCGTTTTGTTATTCTGCCGCTCCTATTCTTTTAATGTTATTGATTCTATGACTTTATCTTCCTTGTTGTTTGAGCGGGTCTCTGCGCATATCTTTATCCTTTTGGTTGCTGTCGCAGGGCTGACTTCTTTTTTTACTGCGAGTTTTGGAGCAGGCGGCGGTGTCATGTTACTGGGTGTCATGGCGCAAGTGTTGCCGCCACAGTTGATTATCCCGCTTCATGGTGTGGTGCAGCTTGGTTCAAATGCGGGACGCGCAGGGATGAGTTGGCGTCATATTGATTGGAAGTTAATTGGTACGTTTTTACCCGGAGCATTGCTAGGGGCTTTTATTGGAAGTTTTGTCTTGGTTTCTCTGCCGCCTGCTATCATGTATTTAACGATTGCTTTGTTTATCTTGTATTTATGCTGGGGGCCAAAGTTACCTAAAATGGTATTGGGATCGTGGGGAACTCTGCTTGCTGGTGGTATTACCACGTTTATTACTCTGTTTGCTGGCGCAACTGGGCCTTTGGTAGCTGCGTTTATCAAGCAGATTCATGCTGATCGTTTTCGAACTGTGGCAACCTTCGCCACGGCCATGTCGTTACAGCATGTATTGAAAATTGCCGTGTTTGAAGCGGCAGGTTTCCCGCTCACAACGTGGTTGCCTTTATTGGTTTGTATGATTATTAGCGGCGCGATAGGCACGTGGATTGGTCTTCGAGTATTAAAGCGTATTTCAGATCGTTACTTTCATCGCTTTTTTAATATAGTGTTAACACTAATGGCATTAAGGTTAATTTGGCAGTCGATAATTTTGCTTACTGCGTAATTTCAATGCGCTTTTTAGAGGACCATAAGTATGAGAGCACGACTCCAAAGATTGGGACGAGTTAAACTGGTTTGTATCATCACTATTTTTGCCGTCATTTTAGCATCCTCTAGTAATCTTTTTATTTCTGAGCTTTTTAATTTCCAAACAACGTTTTTTGAGGATGTTCTTCGTTCGTCTTTGAGTGCTATTTTTGTTGCTCCGCTTCTATCTTGGCATCTGGTGGGTATCTTTTATAAACTGGACGTTTTGGAAAAAAATATGAGCCGTTTGGCGAAAATGGATGATTTGACGTCTGTGTGCAATCGTCGATTCTTTTATATACAAATAGAGGATTGGCTTGGCACTGAGTCAAATCGAAACGCCGTATACGCTTTTTTTGTGCTAGACATGGATTTGTTTAAAGGTATCAATGATCGCTATGGTCACCTTTGTGGCGATAAAGTATTAGTGGAATTTAGTGATATTTTACGAAAATTGTCTCCCAGCCCGAATATTGTTGGTCGTCTTGGCGGTGAGGAGTTTGCTGTATTTCTCCCGAATGTGAGTCAAGAGAAGGCAGAAATGTTGGCTGCTAGCATTTGCCAGACAATAAGAGATTCAGAGATCGATTATGACGGTGAAAAAGTATCTTGTTCCGTCAGTATCGGGGTTTCTATTAATATTAATCGTCAAAAAAGCACTATTGAAAACGCCTTTAAATACGCAGACCTCGCCCTGTATGACGCAAAAGAGTCAGGGCGAGACTGTTACCGTGTTTACCTTCCTTAGAACGAGATTTTAATCTCCTGCTTTTAATCTCCTAGTACTAAGCCTTCTCTTCTTGGGTCAGCACCACCGAGTAAGCCATTCGGCTCAATAACAATACCTTGCACGCCGGAGTTTAAATCCCGAATCGATACCTTGTAGCCCATTTCTTTGAGCGTTTTTTCGTAAGAGGCCGCTTGTGTGCCTTTTTCTAAATCGAACGTGCCGAAGCGATTGAGCATATTGGGCAAGTTGATGGCTTGCTGAATATCCATGTCCCATTCAAGATGCGCGATAAGCGTTTTTGCCACGTAGCCAATAATACGAGACCCGCCCGGTGAACCAACCACTAAATACGGTTTGTTGTCTTTCATTACGATAGTCGGAGACATAGAAGAGCGAGGACGTTTGCCGGGTTCTAAGCGGTTGGCAATTGGGAAGCCATCTTGATGAGATTTAAAAGAGAAATCCGTCAGTTCATTGTTTAGCAAAAAACCATTACTCATCATGTTTGAGCCAAAGCCATTTTCGATGGTGGTGGTAACAGACACTGCGTTACCATCTTTATCAACAATAGAGATATGGCTGGTGGAAGGTAGCTCAATGGCAATGTCATCGGCTTGTTTTATCGGGTGACGCCATTCGGGTTCGCCTGCCTCAACGTTTTCTAGTGCTTTGCCTTGAGTGATGAGTTTGGCCCGTTCGGCCAAATAAGGTTTGTCTAGCAAGCCTTGTGGCATAGGAACATAGTCTGTGTCTGCCATGTAACGGCCGCGATCAGCAAAGGCAAGACGGGAGGCGTCGCCGATAATCTGCCATGCTTCTGGAGAATTTGGCCCTAAAGCGGCGAGATCAAATTGTTCGGTAATGCCAAGGATTTGTCCAACGGTTAAGGCCCCAGAACTTGGTGGTCCCATGCCGCAAATATCGTATTCTTTGTAAGGTAAGCAGACTGGAGCGCGTTCTTTTACTCGATAACTGAGGAAGTCTTGTTCAGACAAAACGCCCGGATTATCCAGTGCTCCTTGAACTTTAGACACAATGCTTTTGGCTATTTGTCCTGTGTAAAACTCATCCGCTCCGTAGGTGGCAAGAAAACGCAACGTTTCATAATACTGAGTGTTTTTTAATCGGCTGCCAGCTTCAACAGGCGTGCCATCTAAATTAAAGAAATAACCTTTGGTTTCTGGATAACGAGATAATCGTTCTACGCTGCCTTTGATGGCATCGGCCAAGCGAGGTGACACGATAAAACCTTCTTGAGCAAGCTCTGTCGCAGGTGCTAATAGATCTTCCCATGGCATGGTGCCATAGCGGTCGTGCAGTTCGCCCATTAGTTTGACTGTGCCGGGAGTGCCAACAGAACGACCACCAACCACGGCATCATAGAAGGCAAGCGGCTCACCGTTTTCATCTTGAAAAAGTTCTGGTGTGGCTTGTTGGGGCGCTGTTTCTCGACCATCAAACGTCGTGAGTTTTTGATTGGTTGCATCGTAATAAACAGCGAAAGCGCCGCCGCCTAAACCAGACGATTGAGGCTCAACCAATCCTAATACCATTTGTACGGCAACCAGTGCATCGATAGCAGAGCCACCGGCTTTTAGCACATCGTAACCCGCTTTAGTTGCTTCTGGGTTGGCAGTGGCGACCATGAATTTTTGCGCATGAGTTAGACTCTTTTTTTCTAGTCCACTAGCGGCTTCTGGTGCAACACCATCAGCCGCTTGCCCAGCGGCGAACGTGAACTGACTGATTGAAAATAAAGGTAGGAGCGTTAAGGCTTGTAACCAGCGCTTTTTTAGCATCATGAAAATCCTTGTTGATGAATGAAGTGTCTTGTTGCCATCAAAACAAAAATACTCAGCAGAGTGAAGTCATAAAATAAAGAATGGTGTGATTTTAGAGAAAAGAAACTGTAAGTGTTTTGGGGCTTAAAAGAGGCAATAAGCAGAGAATTCAGGACTGTGTTAAACCCTGAGCTCTCTGTTTATTTTTAATTATCAGTGACGCCAATAAAGTCGATTTGGGTTGTCTACGAATATTGCTTGACGTGTTTTTTCATCTGGTATCCAGCTCATGACAGTATCTAGTAGCTGAACATCATTCGGTGCATCTTCTGGCGCACCGGAAACATGTGGCCAATTACTTCCCAAGATAACGCGCTCGGGAGCATGCGCAATAATACGTTTTGATAGCTCGGCGATGTCTTTATAGTCTGGTCCACCAGTGGCTGAACTTTCATAACAGGCTGCCATTTTGTAATAGCAGTTGCCTTTGTCTATTAGTTTCAATAGCTGTTTAAACTCGGCGGAATCTGGTGAAACTGGCGGTAAAAACTTTGCGTGATGATCAATGATGTAGTCGCCCTGAATTTGATTAAGCAGGGCAGCGTGATCGAGAATTTCTCGACCATTAAACTGCACCATGCAAGTCCAATCAAAAGGCCGGATCTTAGCGTGCACTGCAAGCAAATCCTTTAGGCGAACGGCACCTTGAGTAAGTTGCATGATTCGTGCGCCACGGGCGCCTTGTTCGTGCCATTGTTGGATAGTTGCTTCGCTAGTAGTTGGTGTGACCACAACCACACCGCGTCCGTTATCTCCCAATTGGCCTAGTGCTTCGAGTAGACAAGAGTTGTCTTCTTGATACGCATTGGGTTGGGTTAAGACTACTTTTTCTAACCCTAGCCATTGCTGTACTCGGCGATAGTCTGCCAAATTTGCGGCATCGCTTGGAATAGCCGGACCACCCGGTAATGAATCATGCTCGGCACTGTACACGTGAATATGAGAGTCTACGCTGCCTTTGGGTAAGGCGATTTTTGGTTTGTCGCCTGTCAATAATCGAGTCATCAACATCTCCTTGATGGTTTAAAAAATCAATTACTGTTTGGGTGCGTATTTCGCAAGTTCTTCACGGACAATTTCTATCCCCAAGCCGTGACCACTAGGTACGGCTAGATGGCCGTTTTCCAATTTAAACGGTGTGGTAATAATGCTTGAGCGGAAAGGGTTGTGGGTTTGGTCGTATTCAAAACGCGGTGAATGACTGCCAGGAGACGGTGGATTAGGTGGGATAACCGCATGAAAGTGTAGGCCAGCGGCAAGGGCGATGCTGGTCCCCCAAACGTGAGGGACACAGCGAACGCCATAAATATCGCATAAAGTAAGTATTTTTCTCGCTTCACTGAGACCGCCCACACCACAAACATCCGGTTGGAGAATGTCGACCGTATTTTGTTTTAGCGCTTCGTTGATTCCCCAGCGCGAATGCCATGTTTCGCCACCAGCAAGGGGAATTGGTTGCGTACTTCTTAGTTTGTTATAACTGGAGAGTGCTTCGGGTACGACGGGTTCTTCAAACCAAAGAATATCGCAATCGGCTACTTGGTTAGCAACGCGAGCCGCGTCGATATGGTCATAACCGTGATTCGCGTCGATCATCAGCTCTATGTCATAGCCGAGGCATTGGCGCACGGCTTTGATTGAGGCAACGTCTAAGTCGACACCAAAGCCAATTTTAATTTTTACCGCTTCAAAGCCTTGTGTTTTGTAGCCAGAAACTTCTTTGAGTAGGCTTTCAATACGATCTTCGCCAATGACTTTAAAACCACCAGTCGCATAAACGGGAATGCGAGTGCGAAAAGCGCCGCCCATTAATTGATAGGTCGGGCATTGATGAAATTTACCAGCAAGGTCCCAAAGGGCGATATCTAGGCCGCTAATAGCATTGATGGTAGCGCCGCGTTGGCCTTGGTCGCGAAAGGTGTTGTAAAGCATAAGCCAGATAGGCTCGATATCTAGGGCATTTTTACCAATCAATAGCGGTGTCATGGCTTTGACAAAGGCATCATTAACAATGCGGTTACCAAGGCATTCTCCCCACCCGATTAAGCCATTGTCGCAATGTATTTCAACTAATAAATGCTCGCGAGAGGTGAACCGCATGGAGGCGGATTCGAATTGTTTTTCCAGCGTGTGAGTGAGATGGTGAGTAATAACTTGCGTAATTTTCATCAGACAGCCTTCTGTTTGGTTTTTATTGTATTTGTAGACTTAAACCATCAGACAGTATCACAATTCATCTTATAAAAACCACATATTCATACTATGACTTGCTGCGTTCGATTTCACGCATAAGTGTCCGATACCGTTCGCAACCATTCTGAAGATGATCGCGCACGGCTTTTTGAGCAGCTTGTGCATCGCGAGCTTCAATGGCATCTAAAATGGCTTTGTGTTCACTATTAAGCGATTTTTCAATGTCAGGATCTTTGGGTAAACCGGCTTCTTCTCTTAGTCTGGCGCGTGGAATAGTACGGCGTCCTAAGACTTCGAGGAAATCAACAAAATGCTGGTTGTTAGTGGCTCTTGCTATGGCTAAATGAAACTCAAAATCTTCTTGTTCTGCGCTGTCGCCATTTTGTACTTTTTTCTCATAAGCATCGAAGCAACGGTAGATGTCGGCCTCTTGAGCTAGCGAGCAACGAGCGACGGCTAAAGCAACGGCTTCTACTTCGACAGCTGTCCTTAACTCCAGTGATTCTATGGTGTCTGTGAGAGTTTGGGTGCTAGCTCTTAGTAGGGACGGTAGCGCTTTTTTTTGTGCAGCAATGAAGACACCAACACCTTGTTTGGCTTCTACTAGACCTTCTGCTTTTAGGGTAGCGATAGCTTCACGCAATACAGTGCGACTGACAGAAAGCTCTATCATGAGGTTAGGCTCAGTGGGCAGTTTGTCGCCGACTTTCATACCGCTTTTTTGGATTTTTTTTCTAAGCTTTTCGGCTGTTTGTTGCGGTAAGCTTTTTTTTACTTTTTTTGTTAGTGGCATTTTTGCTGGCCTGTGTCTATGCGTTGCTAATCGCTGGGCTGGTGTTGTGATCGCAAATATATCACATCCGTCAATGACTTTTTCAATAAGTGCGACAGGTTAAACAGTATACAAATATTTTGCAATAATCATACTATGACTATTTCAAATCATCTTATCATGTGCTAAAACTAAATGCAGTTGGATGATTATGGCTTTGTAAAAAAGGTCAGTCTTTGACATCCCGAAAGCTGAAAGCAAGAAAAAATAAAAAAAAACTGGAGATATAACAATGATAAAAAAGCTTCACAGAAAAACTCTCAATACCGCTTTGGCATTTGCTGCCGTTGCATCGGCTGTTTCTTTCTCTTCAATTGCGCAAGCAGAATGGAAAGGGTGGAACATTCATAACGCAGATTATCCTGTTACCGTCGCCATGGAATCTTTTATCAAAGAAGCCAACAAAGTAACCGATGGTCGAGTGAGTGGTCGTGTGTATAACGGGGGGGTATTAGGAAGTCAGTCCGATTCAATTCAAATGCTGCAAGTTGGCGCGATTCAGTTCGCAGGCTTTAACTTGGGGCCAATGGGGGAAGCTGTTCCAGAAGTGAACGTGGTTTCTTTGCCTTTTATATTTAAAAACCTTGATCACATGCATCGTGTAATGGATGGCCCTGTTGGCGATCAATTAAGTGATGCGATGGCGAAGCAAGGTATCATTTCATTAGCTTGGTATGACGGCGGCGCTCGCTCGTTTTATAACACAGCGAAGCCTATCAATACGCCAGCTGATATGAAAGGCGAAAAATTCCGTGTTATGAACAACGAACTTTATGTTGGCATGGTGGAAGCGCTAGGTGGTAATGCAACGCCAATGGCGTATTCGGAAGTGTATCAATCTTTGAAAACAGGCGTGGTAGATGGCGCTGAAAACAATTGGCCATCTTATGATTCAAGTAATCACTACGAAGTGGCGCAGTACTATTCTTTGACTGAGCATTTGATTCTGCCTGAATGTCTATGTGTTAGTGTTAAAGCATGGAATGGCTTGTCGGCAGACGATCAAAAAGCCGTGAAAGCAGCCGCTCGTGAAAGTTCTACGTTGCAGCGTAAGTTGTGGGCGGAGCGTGATACAGAAAGCCGTAAAAAAGTCTTGGCGTCTGGCGTTAAATTTAACGAAATCAAAGACAAGTCTGCTTTTCAAAATGCGATGAAACCAGTTTATGCCAAAGCGGTTAAAGACAATCCATCTCTAAAAAGCTTCATCGAGCAAATTCAAAATACTCAATAATGATTTCTAAGTGCACTGTAAAGGCGGTTGCTTTGTCGGTGTCTTAGTTTTTGGGAGGGCTTATTGGCTGTAATGAGTCGATAAGCCCAGTTTGATGACTTTTAGAGAATGAGTAAGTCTATGGATTCTTTCTATTCTAAACAGACACCCGTAAAAACCTTTCTGGATGTGTTGGCGTATTTGGCCACCATGCTTTCTGGTGTTTTTATGGTGGTGCTTGTTGCCTCTTTTGGTTGGCTAGTATTTGGTCGTTACGTATTGAACGATACGCCAACCTGGGTTGAGCAAATGGCGCTGTTATTAGTGACCAATATTACCTTTTTAGCCGCTGCGGTGGGGATTCATGAGCGCACTCATTTGAGCGTGGACATGTTGGCCTTGTGCGTGCCTAAAAGAGTCAATCAATTGATCAATATTTTGATTGATATGACGATTTTAGTTTTCGGAATATCGATGGCGATTTACGGCAAAGAGCTGGTGGATTTTGCTTGGTTCAGAAAGGTTCCGTTGTTAGGCATATCAGATGGTATTCGTTATTTTCCAGTTGTAGCTTGTGGTGTGTTGATGTCGCTGTTTTCTGGTTACCGTGTGGTAATCGGCATTGTGGCGCAGATTATATGGAAGCCTGAGTCTACTGATTCTAATTCTTCTGACATGAAAGGAGATCAGTAACATGGGTTTGGCTATTTTACTGGGGTTATTTGCACTACTGACTTTTATTGGCGTTCCTGTGGCGTTTGCTTTGGGCATGGCTGCTATTTCGGCTTTTTGGTATGAAGGCTTGCCGTTGATGATTGGCTTCCAGCGAATTGTTGCGGGTACGTCTACCTTTTCATTGTTAGCAATTCCGTTCTTTATTTTTGCTGGCGAACTGATGCTTCATGGTGGCATTGCTGCACGGTTAATTCGATTGGCATCTTCTGCGGTCGGCTGGATGCGCGGTGGTTTAGGTCAGGTGAATGTTTTTTCCAGCATGTTATTCGGTGGTATTTCCGGTTCTGCTGTGGCCGATGTTTCTGCATTAGGGTCTTTGTTAATCCCGGTAATGAAAGAGAAAGGCTACGATGATGATTACGCGGTTAACGTAACCGTTACGTCGTCTATCGCGGGCATCATGATTCCACCAAGTCACAATATGATCTTGTACGTGGTGGCGGCTGGCGGCGGCATGTCGGTGGCAAGTTTGTTTATGGCTGGGGTGATTCCTGGGATTTTGATGTGCTTTTTCTTGGGCTTGGTTGCACGTTGGATTGCGATTCGTAAGAACTTTCCAACGGAAGAGTTTGCCGGTTTTAAAGTAATTTTCTTTGCTTTTTTGGCGTCTTTTCCTGGATTGATTACTGCGATTATCGTGGTTGGCGGTGCCTTGTCTGGTGTGTTCACTGTGACCGAATCCGGTGCAATTGGGGCGATCTACGCGATTATTATCACAGGCTTTGTTTATCGTTCTTTAAGTTTAAAAGATTTTTGGATTGCTGTGGTGCGTTCTGTTAGAACGACTGGTTTGGTGATGATTTTAGTTGGCTGTGCGTCTGCCTTTGGTTACATGTTGGCCTTGTACGAAGTGCCAAAAGTGCTAGCAGAGACGCTGACATCTATTTCGGACAATCCGATTGTGATCTTGCTGATGATGAATGTGATCTTGTTGGTTTTGGGCATGATCATGGACATGGCAGCACTGATTCTTATTTGTACGCCTATTTTTCTTCCGGTTGCGTTAGGGCTTGGTATGGATCCGATTCATTTTGGCGTCATGCTGATGATGAATTTAGGGTTAGGTCTGTGCACGCCGCCTGTTGGTGGGTGTTTGTTTGTTGGTTGTGCCATTGGTGGTGTATCGATTCAAAAAGCGGTTAAAACCATCTGGCCATTTTATTTGGCTATTTTAGCGGCCCTAATGTTGGTGACGTTCGTACCGGCTGTATCGATGACATTGCCGAATTGGATCAATGGTTAGCCTTTGTTGAAATAGAGTTGAGGAGTGATCAATGAAACGTGTTTTATTAACCGGCGCAGCGGGAACATTAGGCACGGCCATGCGAAAAGCGTTGGCTGGCTGGGCTGAAGAACTTGTCTTGTCGGATATTGTGACCATCGAGACACTCAATGCGGGCGAATCCTTTATCGCCTGTGATTTAGCCGATTTAAACGCCGTGGTGGATTTGGTTCGTGGGTGTGATGCCATTATTCATCTTGGTGGGCAATCTATCGAAGGCACTTTCGAAAACATCATGAATGGCAACCTGAAGGGAACGTATCATATTTATGAAGCGGCTCGTCAGGTAGGTGTTAAGCGAATCGTCTTTGCTAGCTCGAATCACTTAACCGGATTTCATTCACGAGAAGAGCGTTTGAATGACAAAAGCCCAATGCGCCCCGATAGTTTATATGGCGTATCAAAAGGTTTTGGTGAACTTGTTGCACAATATTACTTCGACAAATTTGCGATTGAATCGGCCTTAATTCGAATCGGTAGCTGCTTGCCTAAACCCACGAATCGCCGTCTTTTATCTACATGGATCAGTGAAAGAGATTTGGCGGATTTAGTGAAAAGAGTGTTTATTATCAATCGCTTAGGTTGCACGGTGATCTACGGCGCTTCGAATAATCCATGTTCTTGGTGGGACAACAGTCACGCCAGTTTTATCGGCTGGTATCCAAAAGATTCCTCCGCTGTGTTTGAAGAAGAAGTGTTTCGCAATGATCCATTGTTGTCGCCGGATGATCCTGTGTTGCTTTATCAGGGCGGTGCTTTTGCGACAACAGGACATTTTGAAGACGTTTGATCTTAAAGACG
Source organism: Marinomonas sp. (assembly GCF_965225885.1). NCBI lineage: Bacteria > Pseudomonadati > Pseudomonadota > Gammaproteobacteria > Oceanospirillales > Oceanospirillaceae > Marinomonas > Marinomonas sp. The sequence continues at coordinate 4,241,896 of NZ_OZ245329.1, read as the reverse complement.
GATGATTTACTGAAACACCAGTCGACATCGACTTTTTATTAACGGTTATTACTTATAAAAAATGAAATTTTTCCCAGCATTTGGGTAGGGTTTTACTTTGCCCAAATTTGGGAATATTGACACATTGAGGACTCATTATGGCACTTTCTATTGATCAAATTCGTTCATCTTTAGGTGATGGTTTGTTGTCTTTTCCGATTACGGATTTTGATGAAAATGGCAAATTTAAGGCGGATACTTATAAAAAACGCATTGAATGGTTTGTTGAACACGATGTTTCCGCTGTGTTTGTGGCGGGTGGAACAGGGGAGTTTTTCTCTCTTGGATTGGATGAATATAAAGAAATCTGTCAAATCGCGGTAGAAACCGTGGCAGGTCGAGTGCCTGTGATTGCCAGTGCTGGTCGAAGTGTGGTGGAGTCGAAAGCCTTCGTAAAAGCCGCAGAAGAAGCTGGTTGTGATGGCATTTTATTGATGCCTCCATTTCTGACTGAATGCCCTGAAGATGGCATCGTAGAATACGCTTCGCAAATCATGCAAAGCAGTCCACTTCAATTTATCTACTATAACCGTGGTAATGCTATTTTAGGCGCGGAAAGTGTGAAACAGCTCGCTGCACAAAATCCCAATATGATTGCCCTAAAAGATGGTGTTGGCCAAATTGCCGCACTGAATGACATAGTAAAAACAGTGGGAGATCGTTTGGTTTATATTGGTGGCGTTCCTACGGCAGAGATTTTTGCTGAAGCGTATTTATCTATTGGTGTTAACACTTATTCTTCTGCTGTTTTCAACTTTATGCCAGACATGGCGAATCGTTTTTATAAAGCGTTACGAGCAGGTGATAAAGAGACCGTTACTCAAATTATTCAAAACTTCTTCATTCCATTCTGCCGATTACGTGACGAGAAAAAAGGCTACGCTGTCAGCTTGATTAAAGCTGGGTCGAAAGTCATTGATCGATCTGCTGGCGATGTTCGTGCACCACTCGTTATGCCTAATGACGAGCAAAGTGCGCGCTTGAAAGCATTGATAGAAGCAAATAAGTAGTCTGCATGATTAATAAATAGAGTCCCGAAGCACCGATAAAGGTGCTTTATTTTTTTATAACGTCATACACACTGAAATCATGGAGAAAAGTATGCAAATTACAGGACAAATGCTGATCGGCTCGCAAGCCGTTAAAGGGCATAAAAAAGCCATTCGAGCGATGAATCCAGCGACTAACGAAGCTCTTAAACCTGAATTCCTAGGCGGTGATAAACAACATGTGGATCAAGCCGTTGCTTTGGCTTGGCAAGCGTTTGATGAATATCGAGCTTCACCAGTTGAAGTCCGAGCGACTTTTTTAGAAACCATAGCCGATGAAATTCTTGCCTTGGGTGATGCTTTGATAGAACGAGCCGTTGCCGAATCTGGGTTGCCAAAAGCGCGTATCGAAGGTGAACGTGGTCGTACTATGGGGCAACTACGCCTATTCGCCAGTGTGGTTCGTTTGGGAAAGGCTACGGATGCACGTATTGATCTTGCCATGCCTGATCGTACGCCATTGCCTCGCTCGGATTTACGTTTCCAGAAAATTCCACTTGGCCCTGTGGCTGTATTTGGTGCGAGTAATTTTCCTTTGGCATTTTCGGTAGCAGGTGGCGATACGGCGTCGGCTTTGGCTGCGGGTTGTCCGGTAGTGGTCAAAGCGCATTCTGCTCACCCAGGAACCTCGGAGCTAGTGGGACGAGCGATTCAATCTGCGGTGAAGAAATCCGGCTTGCCTGAAGGTGTGTTTTCCCTTTTATTTGGTGCTGGAGCGGATGTCGGTGGTACTTTGGTGGCGCATCCGCAGATCAAAGCCGTTGGGTTCACAGGCTCTCGCAGTGGTGGTTTGGCCTTGATGAATATTGCTGCGAATCGTCCAGAGCCGATTCCAGTTTATGCTGAAATGAGCAGTATCAACCCAGTATTTGTGATGCCAAGTAAGTTGGCAGCAGATGCACCAACAGTCGCGAAAGGTTTCGTTGCGTCGTTAACGATGGGGGCTGGGCAATTTTGTACCAATCCTGGTTTGGTAGTGCTTTGCAAAGGTGAGGGGGCTGAGAAATTCAAGGATACGGTGGCGAGTGAAGTACAAGCCTTGGGGACTCAAACCATGCTGACTTCTGGGATTTATCGAGCGTATTGCGATGGCGTGGCGAAGCTGAGTTCTAATAGCGGCACTAGTTTGCTGGCAAAAGCCAATGACAGTGATCAGCCTAATCAATGTTGTCCTCATGTCTTTGTAACCAGTGCGCAGACTTTCTTGGTCGATTCGTCAATGGAAGAGGAAGTATTTGGTTCGACATCTTTAATCATCGAATGTGAGACCTTGGCTGAATACAAATTTGTTGCTGAACATCTCGAAGGGCAGTTAACCGCCACAATTCAAATGCTAGACAGCGACGTAGAAGCGGTTCGTGCATTATTGCCCACATTGGAGCGCAAGGTCGGTCGAATTCTATGTAATGGCTATCCAACTGGAGTGGAAGTGTGTCATTCCATGGTTCATGGTGGCCCATTCCCTGCAACATCTGATAGTCGTTCTACATCGGTTGGCAGTGCTGCTATTGACCGTTTCTTACGTCCAGTGTGTTACCAAGATTTTCCTAGTTCATTGATTCCAGACGCCATTCAAGATAGTAACCCATTGAAGATTCCGCAATTGGTAGATGGTGTGATCATCTAAGTGTGTTCTGGTTATACTTTTGAAGAAAGACTAAAACGAAGATAAAAAAAGAAGACAAAAAACGAGATAGAAATATCTCGTTTTTTTTCTGAAAATCTAAATTGGCCTGAAATTCTATGTTGGCCATGAATTCTATGTTAGCCATAAATTCTAAGCAAAAAAAACGCCCCGAAGGGCGCTAAACTCTATAAACTTTTTGCATGTGCTGCTAAGAACACTTTGGGTGACAGCAATCGTTATTGAACGATTTCTGGTCCCATGATGCTGTAAGGCAATGCCGTAGACAGTGCAGGGATGTAAGTTACCAGCACCAAGAACACCATCAATACTAATACGAACGGCATCGCAGCTTTCACGACACGAGCCAAGCTCATGCCTGTTATGCCGGACGTAACAAACAGGTTCAAACCAATCGGTGGGGTGATCATACCGATTTCCATGTTTACCACCATGATGATACCTAGGTGAATTGGATCCACACCCAGCTCCATGGCAATCGGGAAGACCACTGGCGCTACAATAACCAATAGACCAGATGGTTCCATGAACTGACCGCCGATCAACAACAAGATATTTACGGCGATGAGGAAAGTGAACCAGTTAAAACCAACACCAAGCATCCACTCAGTGATCATTTGTGGAATGCGTTCTGCAGACAAGGTGTGAGCAAACAACAATGCGTTGGCGATGATAAACATCAGCATGATGGTGGTTTTTGTACCTTCTAGCATTACCTTACGAGATTCTTCACCAAACAAAGAAGGGAAAAAGCCACGTAGCATCATGGACAAATTGCGGCCCCAAATAGGTACGCCAGCAGCCAAACAAACACCGACAGATTCTTCTATTTTGCTAGAGCGCTTATAAACATAGAAAATAGCTAAGGCAACGGACATAATCGCACCCCAAAGTGCGCGATCACCACCAGTCACCGTTTCGCTGTCTGCGAAGATAAAGAATGACATGATTTCCCATACTAGGAAGAAAGACACGCCATAAACCGTACCGTTAAAACCAACACGAGCGTGCGGAGCATCGTTGTCGTTCGTCCATGTTTTGCCTTTTAATGGCCCCATGTCGCGGTAAACAAACAAAGCGATAAACATAGAGTAAACCGCTGCAACAACCGCGGCTTCGGTTGGCGTGAACACACCGCCATAAATACCACCCATGATTATTACGACTAGGAACAAGCCCCAGCCTGCTTCTTTACCACCGCGAATTAGGTTACCAAAACCCTTCCACTCTTCAGCCGGTAGCTTTTTGATTCGAGCCACAACATAGATTGCTAACATCAACATTCCGCCCGCCATCAAGCCAGGGATAACACCCGCCAAGAACATACGACCAACAGACACGTCAACGGATGCGGCATACACCACCATTACGATAGAAGGTGGAATCAAAATCCCCAAAGTACCTGCGTTGGCAATGATACCTGCTGCAAATTCTTTTGAGTAACCCACTTGAGTCATACCAGCAATGGCAATAGTACCGATAGCCACAACCGTTGCTGGAGAAGATCCAGATAAGGCGGCGAACATCATACAAGCCAATACTGATGCCATTGCCAAGCCACCACGGAAGTGACCAACACTGGCAATCGCAAAGTTAATCAAACGCTTCGCTACGCCGCCAGTCGACATGTAGGACGATGCAATGATGAAAAATGGGATAGCCAACAAAGTATAATGCTGACCAGCCCCAAACAGAGAAATAGCCACAGACGACAAAGAGTCGTGTGAGAAAAAGGTAATAAATAGTATGGACGACAAGCCCAAACAAATACCAACGGGTAAACCGACAAACAGCAGGACGATTACCAATGAAAATAGAATAAGTGATTCCACAATGACGCTCCTGCGCTAGTCTTTCAAGACGTTTTGGTTTTCTTTAACAAGATCTTGTGCCTCATGGCCACTGATCAACATGTCGCGTTTACCGCGGGCAATATCGATGAATGCTTGCAAAGAACGATAAGAAAGTAGAGCCAAGCTGATTGGCAGGATAACAAGAACAATCCAGCGATGAACGCGTGGGCGTAAACCAAACATTTCTTGTACAAATTCAGGGTAACGAAGTTCTTCTGAACCTATGCCAATTTTGAACATTTTTAGCCAGTATTCGATTGCACCACCGCTAACGTCTACTCCAAGCATCGCCAACCAAGTAGAGTCGAGAAGGATAAGTCCGTAAAGCATGGCCGCCGCCGCACCGAATAAAGACAAGGCTTTGGTGATGCGTTTTGGTACGGCGTTGAGAACAATGTCGACACCCAGGTGAAGGCCCGTTTTGATACCGTAACTCATGCCTAATAGAATCAACCAAGAGAAGGCGACTGTATTGAATTCAAGCGCAGCGTCCCAACCAGTGTTAAACCCATAACGAGCAATAACCTGTCCAAACGATACCGCCATGATGGAGGAAATAACGATGATCAGTAGGTTTTCTTCAGCTCGTTCCATGACTTTGGGGAAGCGTTTCTCTAATAGCCAAAGAACAATAATAAAAATAAGTAAGTAAAGATGCGGCCAATGTGCCATGGGGGTCTCCTTAACTAAGTGGACCAAAACAAGTTAAAGTGCAGCTTTGTGGCGAGTCTTGTAGGTTCTAGGGTCAATCGCAGAAGAGAGATTGCGGATCAAGAAAGCACAGGATAAAACCACAAGAGCTGACCCGTTAAGATCAGCTCACTGCGGGATAAAAATGGATTACGCGCCAGCAGCAGCGTTTATCAAATCTTTACCGATGTAGCTTTCAAATTGCTTCCAAACAGGCTTCATTGTGTCGACCCATTCTTTGCGTTGCTCTGGAGTAAGCGTATTGATCTTACCGCCAGCTTTAAGAATGTTTTGACGGTTTTCTTCTTCCGCCGCTTTTACACTTAAGTTTGCTTCTTGTGTGACTTCATCCGCAATTTGAGTGAATTGAGCGCGGTCTTCTGGAGAAAGGCTCTTCAAGAATTCAGAAGACGTCATGAACAAGTAAGCCAACAACTGATGGTTAGTATCGGTTGTGCTGTCTTGAACTTCGTAGAATTTCTTCGTGTAGATGTTTGACCAAGTGTTTTCTTGACCATCTACAACGCCAGTTTGCAAGGCACCGTATACTTCAGAGAACGCCATTGCTTGAGGAGATGCGCCCATCGCCGCGATCATTTGTTTTGCAACGTCAGAGGTTTGTACGCGGAATTTCAAGCCTTTGGCATCGCTAGGAACCAAAAGAGGTTTGTTGGCAGAGAAGTATTTCATACCAGACATCCAGTAACCTAAACCAACAAAACCAGCATAGTCATCCATCTCGGTTAATAGTGCTTTACCTTCTTTGGTTTTCGTAAAGCGAATTGCATGGTCCATGTCTTTAAAGATGAAAGGTAGATCGAATACACCGTATTTGTCAGTGTAAGAGCCGAACTTAGAAAGTGATGGAGCAAGCAATTGAACATCACCTAAAAGTAGCGCTTCAAGTTCTTTAGAATCACCAAATAGAGTGGAGTTAGGAAAAACTTCAACACACAATTTGCCGTTCATTTCTTTGTTAACGCGGTCTGCGAAGTTATTGGCTGCAACCACTTTAGGGTGAGTTGTACCGCCCGTTACATGGCTGAATTTGACAACACGCTCACCTGGATCACAATTCGCAATAGCTGTGCCGGCAGAAAGAGCAAGTGCTAAGGATGTAAGAGCAAGGCTGATTTTTCTCATTTTTATAAAACTCCAAAAACTGAATTATTATTGTTTACCTGATTTTTAGTCTGATTCTTCGTCAAAGACAGATTCAGAAACAGACAAAGCAAAGCAGGTGTTGCTAGCCATACTGTTTACACAATATGTGCCAAGTCTTTAGGTTTTATTTAAGTTTTTGATTTTGTTATATAAAATTTATATTCTTCAATATTTTTGCTTTTTAAAAATAATTTAATAGGGGGAATTACGCACATAAGCAAATCTTTGATGGGTGGTTAATCACCCATTTTTACTTGAGAAGTGGTGCTAAAAGTCTTTTGAAGGTTTGGTGCATGGCTTTTTTGCCAGATAATTGCGCTTTTTGGCGAGCCTGCTCAGTATCACGGCCTAAAGCGGCTTCTATTAAGAGTTGGTGAGTTGGATCGTTAGACCTTAACTGGCCTGTTAAAGCAAGAGACAGTGTCGCCTTGAGGAAAACAGCACGAATACTGTCAAACTGACGATGATGTTCGACAAATAGCTCAATATCTTGCTGATCTTTGTGTGACAGTTTAGCAAGTGCTGGAAGTTCTTCCTGCTGATAATGTTTCTGACCCAAAATAAGCATGACTAAATCCGTTGGTAAATCGGAATATTGCAGCAGCAAGTTAAGCAGAAACTGTTCAACAAAACGGTTTTGCCATTCGTTAGCTAATAAGGCTGCGCGCTCAGTCATGGGTTTTACCATCATCAAAGAGTAGCTGCCGCTGGCTTGGTCTTTACTCGTTCCCAATCTCACCGGTAAATAATCATTCTTTAACCAAAAAGACACCACATCGAAAGCCGCAGCAAAACTTGTGCAGAGAAAATCACAATGATCATTGGCTGCGGTTTCGATATGCGTAAGCAATTGACTTGCCAGACCTTTATTTTGTTGGTTTGGCTCGGTAGCAATACGACTAATGCGCCAATAACGGTACTGCCCAGCGTTTTCGACACCCTCGTGAGCAAGCAGAGATTGCGCAACCAAATGCCCTCTCGGGCGACGCTTACCTTGCATGACGTCTTGGCTAAGTGAGCCTGGTAGGTTGCCTTCTTCGGTAATAATCGCAACGCTTTGAGCCTTTCCGTCTGATAGAGAAAGATGTGTCGATACGGAAGGATCGTCTAACACCCAACGCAAGTTATCGGGTGAAGTTTGATAATGAGCACTGACTAATAATTGAAATGTATCGGCGAGCAAGTTTGTGTTTTCTAACCAATCTGCGCCAGTAAGCTGTTTAAATTCTGTCGGTTTAATGATGCCTCTATCAACACTATCTGATATTTCAGCGTTAGGTTCGGAAGTGGCTAAAAAGAAGCAATCATTGATCCAGTTCTCCAGTGGGTCATTTCCCCCCCATCGAATGGGCTGGCTTAAAGTCAGTGGTTGTAGTGCCAATGCTTTATTGGTTTTTTGTGATTCTAAGTGGCGACAAAAGCGAATACCAAAACCCTTGCCTGCACCTTCGTAGCCATAGTCTGTGGTGCTAAAAAGACAATGCTCAGCTTTTTTATTTAACGCCATGAGCAAAGGTAGCGGAATCATTGACGCTTCATCAACAAAGAGAAAATCCCAATGAGTCGGGTCGCTTATTAATGCATCTGGTGCGAAAAAAGGCAGAGTCGTTTTGTCTTGATCAAGTACCTGTTCAAAGCGCGCTTTGAGACTCACAATCGCATCCTGATTGGGTGCGGTGATCGCCACACGTTTTCCCGCTTTGAGCAGCTTTGCCAGAGTATCGCCCAATAAAGTGGACTTTCCACGGCCTCTTGGGGCAATTAGGACATAGAATTTCGCTAGTTGTTGGAACAAACACGACTGAGCATTAGCTTGCTCTTGGGTCAGTGGCGCATTGGGTTCTATAGGTTTTAGCTTAGGTAAAGCTCGTATGTCACTTGATCTTACCGTGTGAAAAGGAGAGTGATCGGCTTGTAATCTATTGAACAGGTAATGCTTAAAGTGAGAGGTCACCTGCTCTGGCTCATAAGGCCAAGGCAAGTATCTCGATAAATCTTGGTCAGCCATTGGCAGCCAATCCCCATCAGGCAAGGCAATAGCAAAGAGCCCGCTGCCACGAACGGTACCAGCCAAAATAGCTAAAGCACTAGCGGATACACCATGAGTTAAGTCCACCAATATAGCGTCATGGTTGCTGCCGAGTTCTTGTCGGGTTTGTTTAAAAGAACAAGTCTTAAATTGTTTTGTTTTTAACGATGGAACGAGTAATTCGTCATATTGGCTCACATCATGAGCGGCAATGAGAGGTGTGGAGAAATTTTCGCAGAGACGAAGAAAGTCTGACAAAACCTCGCAGGGTGAGCCTTTTAAAACAAAGCAGTGGCGGTGGTTGTCAGACATAAAAATAAAATTTCCTTGTGATCACATTACCAGAGACTTTCGCCTCATCTTAGCTTTGCTAGTGACTTCAAGCAAAGGCCTCTATCATACTGTGACCACAAGGTTCTTTGTAACTATTTACATACGACTATTTTAGCTTAAACGCGGATAGATCCGTTTGTAAGCTGTTGGCGAGGGCGCGAATTTGATCGCTGTGCTCTTGCGATATATCGGCTTGATGCAAGGTATCTGTCGCAGCATCTTTCAGGGTCTCAGTATTCTGACGAATTTGAGAGGCCGCCACGCTTTGCTCTTCTGTCATGGTAGCAACGCCGTTGATGCTCATCTCGACTGTTTGGATAGACTGGAAAATTTTGTCTAATAGAGCGCCCGCTGTGATGGCTTGTTTCACACTGCTATCAACCTGATCTCGACCTTCGGACATTTTGTTCACTGCCGAACGACTATTGCTTTGTAAATCCGTTACGACTTTCTTTATTTGTTCTGTAGATTGCTGAGTGCGTTGCGCCAAAACACGAACTTCATCAGCCACGACAGCAAAGCCGCGCCCTTGTTCACCCGCGCGAGCCGCTTCAATCGCAGCATTCAGCGCGAGTAAGTTGGTTTGCTCCGCAATACTATTGATTACATTAATCACTTCGCCTATGTCTTTCGAACTGCTTTCTACGGTTTCAATCGTGGCGGAAGCTTCGGCAAATGCCGTGGATAAATGACTAATGGTTTGCTCTACTTGTCTTACGGCGTCATTACCTTCTTGAGTGGCCTGACGAACAGAAATAGATTCTTTAGACACATCGTTAGCGCTTTGTGCCATTTCTTCAATAGACGCTGAAATCTGAGTAATCGCCGAACTTACTTGTACACTGGTGTCTTGGCTGTCGTTAGCACTGTGACGCAAATCGGCGTTGGACTTGGAAATAGATTGAGTTGATACCAACAGCTGTTGGCTGGATTTAAATATATTATTGATTAACCTAATTAGACTATCGCGCATGCGAACTGTATCTGCTTGTAACAAATCCATTTCGTTTCTGCTGTCGTGTTTTTCTGCGTTGCTAAACTGGAAGGTTAAATCTCCAGCGCCTAATTGGCTTAGGCCTTTTGATATTTGCTTTAATGGTCCTAACGCTCGGCGGATGAAAATCCATAAAATTCCTGTCAGCAGAAGCGTGGATAAAGCACAGATAGTCGCTACAATAATGACCACACCGTTAATTTCTTCTTGGTATTCATCTGAGTAAGATTTTAGCGCTAGCACCCAATTCCAACCAGGTACTTCTTGATAGATGAGTTTTGCTTCACGGGCTTTATCGTCTTTGCCTTCAACTTTTAAGGTGTAATAAAGTGAGCCCTGAGGTTTTTCGTACATTTCTTTTAATATATGACCCGCCGTACCAGAGAAATCGATCTGATTTTTGCCATTCATTGTCGGGTGAATAATAAACTTACCTTTGTTCGCTCCGGTGTCGGTAACGTAGAGATAACCCTCTTTACCAAACGTCATTTTCCCTAATGTTGCTCTTAATGGTTCGATAATATTGGTATAGGGAATGAGTAATTCCATATACAAGTGATCTCGATTGGTCACTTTTTTGTACAAAGAAAAGTAGTCTGCGTTGCCAATTGTTACTTTACCAATGAAGTCGATATTGGTCTTCATGTCTCTCAGATTGGGTAACGCCGGGTTGTTATTATCAACAACGAAAGGAAGCGCTTCGTTTGAGCTTGCCGTGCGGTAAAATTTTTCATCTTGTTGATAGAGAAGGCTGGCATTAATTTCTATCACAGAGGCATAGTTGATCATGTAGTCACTATTGCCATTGATAGCTTCATAATTGAGTTTCACTGATGGGAGCTCTACACCATTTAGATCAACTGTATCGCTGGTATCGACTATTGATTCTTGTAGTTGATTATCAAAGACACTGCTTTGTCGAATCAGTGTTTTTGTCAAAACTTCATATTTTTCAACCAATTGAGAAGAGACAATTTCCGCTTCTTTTTGCTGGTGTACGGTAATGATTTCATTGATTTTGATATTAAATAATTGGCTGATTATGACAATTAGAACAATGAAAATGAACAAAATGGAGACAAATGAACCTAAGCCAAGCTGCTGTGGCAGAGGAAGCTTTTTGAATTTGGACAACATAAAACGGACATTCCTTACAATAACGCAATGAGAGTCGAGGGGACTTAAGTTGGAAACATGCTCATTTATCATTGTCCGTAATGAAATGAGGGTTTCAAAAATGCTAACCAAGGGGAAGGGATAGTATTGTTTGCGTAACAATATGAAAAGATTAGTTAAGATATGTCAAGAAAAAAGAAAGATATCGAATGAAAAAAATAAAAAAAGCTAAGAAAATACTGCTTTATATAGAAAAATCAGCGTCGAATTGCTCGACGCTGATTTGCTTTTGTAGGGTTTATTAGGCGATGACGAACAAGTCCATAAAGCGATTTACAGCAGTGTTTTCAAGCGCAGCTTGATCTTTACAGAGTGAGAAAATAGCTTGGCTCTGGCGGTTTGGAAAACGTGTTGCCAAGTTGTTTTTAAACTTCTGCTCTAATAAAGGAATGCCTTCTTCGCGACGACGACGGTGTCCGACAGGATATTCCACCGCCACTTCTTCGGTGCTGCTACCATCTTTAAAGAACACTTGAATCGCATTGGCGATAGAGCGCTTATCCGCTTCTAAATATTCAGCGGTGAAGCGTTTGTCTTCGACGATTTCCATCTTGTTGCGCAGCTCATCGATGATTGGGTTGGCCGCATGGAAATCATCTTCATAATGTTCGGCGATCAAGTTACCAAACGCCAATGGCACAGCGGTCATGTATTGCAAGCAATGGTCGCGGTCGGCGGCATTCGCCAACGGGCCAGATTTGGAAATAATACGAATCGCGGATTCATGAGTACGAATCACGATCTTGTCGATCTCTGACAAACGGTCTTTCACCAAAGGGTGCAAGGTCACCGCGGCTTCTGCAGCGGTTTGAGCATGAAACTCTGCAGGGAAAGAGATCTTGAACAAGACGTTTTCCATCACGTAAGTGCCATAACATTGTGGAAAGTCTTGCGAGAACGAAAACTGACGTTTGTCTTCGGGCTTGATGGCTTGGTCTTTATTGGTTTTCGAGAAAGACACATCATAAAAGCCCCATTGATTCGCCGTTAGCACACTAGGAATGCCCATTTCGCCTCGCATCGACATGTCCGCTAAACGAACTGCACGAGAGGTCGCATCGCCCGCCGCCCAAGATTTACGTGAGCCAGCGTTTGGCGCATGACGATAAGTACGCAAAGCCGAGCCATCGACCCAAGCCTGCGAAATCGCCGCCATGATTTGTTCTCTGTCGCCGCCCATCATTTTGGTCACCACAGCAACAGAGGCAACACGAACTAATAACACGTGACACAAGCCTACACGATTAAACGAGTTTTCTAGGGCAATCACGCCTTGGATCTCGTGCGCCATTACCATGGCTTCTAATACTTCACGCATGGTCATCGGGCTTTCGCCCTTCGATAGTCGAACTTGTGAAAGATGATCGGCGACGGCCAAAATGCCACCCAAGTTATCAGAAGGGTGTCCCCATTCTGCCGCCAGCCAAGTGTCGTTGTAATCCAACCAGCGAATGATACAACCAATGTCCCACGCGGCTTTAACTGGGTCGAGAGACAAAGATGTGCCCGGAACACGAGCACCATTTGGCACGACAGTACCTTGTACAATAGGGCCAAGGTGCTTGGTACATTCTGGGAAGCGTAGAGCAAGCAACCCACAGCCGAGCGTATCCATTAAACAGTTGCGCGCTGTGTTCAATGCTTCTTGGCTTTCTACTTTAAAATTCAGTACATAATCCGCGATGTCTTGAATGACTTGGTCGTAATCTGGGCGGTTGTTTAAATCTACGTTAGCACTCATTTCTTTTCCTTAATCGTTAAATTTTAATGCTGATGTTGGCTCAATGACGGTCGTCAATATCAACCCACTCAGCATGATCTGGTCCAATATAATCTGCGCTTGGTCGAATAATGCGGTTGTTCGCTCGTTGTTCCATCACGTGAGCGGCCCAGCCAGTGACACGAGAGCAAACGAAAATCGGCGTAAATAACTTGGTTGGAATGCCCATAAAGCGATAAGCACTGGCGTGGAAAAAATCAGCATTGCAGAAGAGTTTTTTCTCGCGCCACATCACAGCTTCGCAACGTTCTGAGACCGCATACAAATGATCGTCGCCGACGTCTTCACTGAGTGTTTTTGCCCACTTTTTGATGATGTCGTTACGGGGATCGCGCTCACTGTAAATAGCGTGACCAAAGCCCATGACTTTTTCTTTATTGGCGAGTTTTTGCATCAAGGCCGCTTCGGCTTCGTCTGGGGTTTTCCATGGTTCTATCATGTCCATCGCGGCTTCATTTGCGCCACCATGAAGTGGCCCGCGTAAGCTGCCAATGCCGCCAGTGACGCAGGAAAACATATCTGACAAGGTGGAAGCACACACACGAGCAGTAAAGGTAGAGGCGTTGAATTCATGCTCGGCGTACAAGATCAAAGACGCGTTCATCACTTGCGTGTGGAGGGCGCTTGGCTCTTTGTCATGCAGCATGGTGAGGAAATGACCCGCCAAAGAAGGCACATTGGCATTGTGTGTATTAACGCGAACGCCATCGTGGGTGAAACGATACCAATAAACGACCATGGCTGGCAGCGTCGCGACCAGACGATCAGCGGTGTGTAAGGCTAGCGCTGGTTGTTTTTCAAAAGCGAGCTCGGGTTCAAGATTGCCTAAAAAAGAACAGCCGGTGCGCATCACATCCATTGGGTGAGCTGTGTCTGGAATAAGTTCTAAAACGGCTCTGAGTTCTTCAGGCAAACTACGCAAACTCATCAGTCTTTGTTCGTAGTCATGCAACTGTGTACGGTTAGGTAAGTGACCGTACAGTAAGAGGTAAGCGACTTCTTCAAAGCTCGCTTTGTCGGCTAAGACATCAATATCGTAGCCGCGATAAGTTAATCCGGAGGCCGCTTTACCAACGGTACAGAGGGCGGTTTCGCCTGCGCTTTGGCCGCGTAGGCCAGCGCCAGAAAGTACTTTAGCCATTTTCCTACTCCATTTTGTTATTGTTTAGAGAAGCTTGTGCTTATTTTTTAGAGAAGAGCGCGTCTAATTTATCTTCGTATTCATGGTAGTTGAGAAATTCATAAAGCTCGTTACGAGTTTGCATGCTGTCGACTACATTGCGCTGGTGGCCATCGTTCAATAAATGTTGATAAACGTTTAGCGCGGCTTTATTCATGGCGCGAAACGCACTGAGTGGATAGAGCACTAAATCCACACCAGCACCGGCCAACTCTTCTTTGCTGAAAAGTGGTGTCGCACCAAATTCGGTAATGTTTGCCAATACGGGAACCTTCACAGCAGCGACAAATTCTTGGTATTGCTCCAAGGTGATCATGGCTTCTGGGAAGATCATATCGGCACCGGCTTCAACACAAGCAATCGCCCGTTCGATAGCCGACTCCATGCCCTCAACCGCCAACGCATCGGTACGCGCCATGATGACAAAGTTGTTATCGACACGAGCATCTACACAGGCTTTCACGCGATCGACCATTTCATCTTGGCTGACAATGGCTTTATTCGGGCGATGGCCGCAACGCTTTTGTTGAACTTGGTCTTCAATGTGAACAGCCGCCGCACCCGCTTTTTCCATTTGCTGAATGGTTCGAGTGATATTAAATGCGCCACCAAAGCCAGTATCGATATCGACTAATAATGGCAAGTTAGACGCGGAAGTAATCCGACGCACGTCTTCTAAAACATCGTGTAAATCCGTCATGCCAAGGTCTGGCAAACCATAGGAAGCATTAGCAACGCCGCCGCCAGATAAGTAAATGGCATGATGACCAGTTTGTTCTGCCATCATGGCGCAATAAGCGTTCACTGCGCCAACAACCTGCAGTGGCGATTGGGTGGCGACGGCTTGTCTAAAACGGGCGCCTGCTGAAAGTGTTGTCATTATTATTTTCCTCTCTTTAGAACGATTTTAATTAAGTACGGGAAGCGACAGAAGAATGCTCCATTGCTTGCTTTAATAGCTGACTCGCCCGGCTGATATGACGACGCATAAGTAGTTCGGCAAGGTCGCCTTCGTGATTGGCGATGGCATCCAAAATAGCTCGGTGTTCACGTAATGCTTGTCGAGGGTCGCGTCTTTGATCCGCCGTGTGATGTCGATACATGCGAATCACCGCATACAATTCTTCTGTTAGTAAACGAATAAGCTTGGCGTTGCCGCTGGCGTGGATGATGCGTAAGTGAAAATCGTCATTGCCGCCTTGCTGCACGTAATGTTCGTCTTGATTAGCATCTAGGTGCGCTTGGTGTTTGTCGAGTAGCGCATACAAGCTATTAATTTCATCTGATGGCATGGCAGTGGCAGCTAATCGAGCCGCCATACCTTCTAAGGCTTCACGCATGGTGAAGGTGTCGAGCATGTCTTGTGTGTTTAGTT
The DNA here is from genome assembly GCF_965225885.1 of Marinomonas sp. NCBI lineage: Bacteria > Pseudomonadati > Pseudomonadota > Gammaproteobacteria > Oceanospirillales > Oceanospirillaceae > Marinomonas > Marinomonas sp. Next base: position 4,226,589 of record NZ_OZ245329.1, on the reverse strand, counting down.
GGATAACACGTGCGCCCACATTGGCGGTGCGCGTAACCAGACCAAGCCCTTCTAATTTAACGATGGCTTCTCTTAATGGCCCGCGAGAAACGCCATATTGCTTGGCAAGTTCTGGCTCAGATATCTTACTGCCCTGTGGAATATTCCCCTGCACAATAGCGTTGGTAAGCTGCTGGGCGATGTCTTCTGACAGTGTCGCGGATTTGATCGAGATAAGGTTGTTCATACTTTTCTCTTAACTTTACTCTTAAATAGATAAAACGAGCGCCATGATTTGCTTTATTGTTGACAATGTTGCTAGTTATAGTCGTGTTTTGTTGGTTTATCAAGTTAGATTGTCGACAATTTGAAGTTTTAGACCCTATCCTTTAGTCGTACATGCAGTATTCTAGAGGAGAGTGAACACACTAACATTGTGTTTATTAAGTGGTTTTTTGCTTTTATTCGCTAGATACGCTTGGTTGAATATAAAAAGCTGATAGAGTCGGGGAATCGTTTGATTACCCAAAAAATAAGGGAAACTATGAAAAAAATTAAAAATGAAGCGGCCCTAAGTAAAAAAGCCATTCAAGTTGGCGAGAATTATGCGCTGAAACGTGGCTATGCAGGTTTTTCTTCAACCATGTCTGCCAATGAAAAAACCGAAGCAATTTATCGGTTGTTGGTACTGGATAAGTTAGTCGTTGGATTGCCTGCAGACAAAGAAGACTTGCCAAGTATGAAGCACAAGCTCGCGCTGTGGATTCAGAAGCTATTACCGAAAGATGATCCATTGCTTAAATAATCGGTTGCTGGATTGATAGTTAAAAGCCCAGCGGAAGAGTGGTGATATTTTTCACTTCACGCATAGTGAAGTGACTTTGCGCTTCTTGTATGTGTGGCAGTTGCAATAATTCGCTGCGCAAGAAGTGCTCATAGCTTTCAATGCTATTGGAAACCACTCTTAAACTGTAATCCATCGCACCAGAAATCGTCCAACATTCTACCACTTCGGGATAGTCGACAATGGCTTGCTCGAACTCATCCAACATTTTTCGGCCATGGGAAGAGAGTTTAATATTCACCAAGACGACGATGCCCAATCCTAATTTATTTCTGTCTAAAATCGCTTGCGTCGAACGAATATAACCATCTTGTTCTAGGCGATTAATGCGTCGCCAGCAGGGCGATTGAGACAAACCAATCTTATCGGCTACTTGAGTTGCGCTCAGGCTGCCATCGTGTTGCAGCAAATTAAGGATCTTACGATCTGTTGCGTCTAGTTGTTCCATGGTGTTCATCTCTTAAAAGTCAGGATTAAAGTAATAGATTCAATGGCTTTATTTCAATATTTTATTTATAAAATGTTATAACGTAACATATCTGTGTTTGATGTTATTTTTCTGTCTGTATTTTTAGAGGAAGTTGTCTTGAAGGTGAATCTTAGTTTACAAAAAATGCCGCAATCGGTTGATTTAACGAACATTAATCTTAACTTCATCGATACAGAAGGCATGGATCAAGACAGTGTAGATAAAATACCGCGGTTAATGGGGGTGGTGAAATCGTCTCATCAAGACGTTCTTGCTGATATTTATCAAAACAACATTAGTATGGCCGTTTGGCAAAGGCCGCTTGGTCTGTTGTCAAAATATACCGAGTCTTTATTGGTGTCTGACCCGAATTTTGTTTTTAAATCTCAAGGAAATGCAGATCAATTGAACGCCAAGTTAACAAAGCTGCTGCCTGACGCTGAAAATAAAGCCTTGTTTGTGGAAGATGTGACGTTATTGGTCGACATGTTTGCCTGCTTATTTGATCTTGAAGAAGTTGGTTTACGCCTAAATGTACTCTCCAGTGCCATGTGCCCGCGTTTTCATGTGGATAAAATCCCTTGCCGATTGGTATCCACTTATGCCGGAAGTGGCAGTGAATGGTTACATGAGGCCCATGTAATAAGAGACCGCTTGGGGCTTGGAGGTCATGTGTCTGATCACAATAGTGGCTTGCATGAAAAAGGCCGTATTAATCAATTAAGAGCGGGAGATGTGGCGTTAATGAAAGGTGATGAATGGCCAACATCATTGGGCCGCGGTGTGGTTCACCGTTCGCCTTCAGCAAGCCTTTAAAGTAAGCGATTATTTTTAAGCTTGGACATGATTTAACACATCTACTTCATTGTTGAGTGGTAGGAAAAATTCACCACTCAATTGCTTGGTTATTCCAATCCAAATACGCTGCTTTGTTATCCATGGGGACATTGTTCATAATGGATAAAAGTTGCGTCGCTACAAAATCTGCGGTGAAAAGCTTGTCTTTCGGTACCGATCGTTGGAAAGGTTTGGAAAGTGGCGTATCTGTAGTGCCAGGGTGAAAAGCGATGAGCTTCACGTTTTTCGCTCTTCTGGCATATTCCACCGAGCTGGTTTGAATCAGCATGTTTAGTGCAGCTTTTGAGGCTCGATAGCTATACCAGCCGCCGGTTTTGTTATCTGAAATACTGCCAATGCGAGCGCTAAATAGTGCCACTTGAGTGGCTTGATTGCTGTGTAGAATAGGCAGCAACTGGCTTAGCCACAACATAGGAATAATGGTATTAGTATGAAACACGGCTTCTAGCTGAGAGGCGCGGATTTCTTCTAATTTTCTTTCTGGCATTATGCTCTCGTCGTGCAATATTCCATTGCAAATTAATACCTTGCTTATCTTTCCAGAATATGGCGAAAGGTTTTTACATATCTGCTGAATACTTGTTTCGCTGTAATCTGACTCTAGCCATTGTGTTTTTGAGGATTCTGCCACGCTTGGCAAGGATCGACTCACAGCGAACACACCAAGACAATCTTGATCGGCTTCAAACTGTTTTATAGCGGCTTGAGCAATCGCGCTGCTCGCGCCGATAACTAAGGCATAGAAAGATGGCATATTAAAGCTCCGACAATAGGCAAAACGAACCGAGTCTATTAAAGATCGCAGCGATCTTTAAGGCAGGAGGCGCAGCGCGGTTTCCCCGTCACAAAAGACGATATTTGGTGGCGGTAGCGCGCAAAAACCTTGTAGCTCATATCCGCGAAAAAACGAATGACTGGCCAGCGGAGCATTTGCATCCATTTGTGTTTACCGACCAGTTTCCAAGCAAGGCAAGTGACATCTAATCCTTTGATTATTTTCCCATTGGCGAGTTGGCCATGGAGTAATCTATCAGCTTCGATAGGATCAATATAAGGGAATTTCTCACTAAAATTATCGGCGTGAATGTCTTCTAACTGCAGCTTTTTTTTTGTGTCTAATGACAGCAAGGTTTGCATTTCAGCGGCGCAAAGAGGGCAATGGCCATCGTAGAAGATTGTTAGCATGTATCATTACTCTTTTAGTGTGTTTGTAGATTAATGATACGCAGCGAGAGGAGAGTTAGATCAGTTTGTTATTGCAGTTTTTGTTATTGCTGACTCATTGTTACAGGCTTAATAGTGCGGATACAAAACCAGCAAATGCATTATAGAAATCATCGACGTTAAACTGAAATTTAACGTGGCGTAATGTTTCTTTTCATCGTTTGGTTGTTTTAACCAGCGAGCTTCCACCCAGAAAATAGTAATCAAGCTAAGAAGTAACATCACCACCGACAATTCAGGTATTTTCAGTAGTAAGGAAACCCAAGAGGCGAATAAGGTGATAAGGCCGAAAACCAAAAGTTTCGTACCATTTGAATGTTCAACTTGCTCTAAAACTCGACCCCAAATCGACCCTGCGATAAAACTGATAATAATCGCGCCGTAAGTGGCAAACAGTGTTATTCCTGATCGCCCCATAAAACTGCTATTTGTTAGGCTTAAATAGGTTGTAAAAATAAAAGGAAGAAGAGCGAGTATTGATAATGTAGCCACAACAGGCTTATAAGAACGCATGAAATTACCCATGAAAAAAGATGAAAAATACAAATATGTAAACAATACGAATTATCTAACAAAATGGACTTTAAAACAGCATTATAGTTCCTTATTTTGTCCTATTTTTATGCATAAAAGTGTAAAGTTTTTTGTTAGGTCTATTTGGTCTAGATGTGGGGCGGTTTTCTTGTCTTAGCGCGTAAACAAGTAAGGGGAAATACTTATTCATTGCTTGCGTGGAATCGCCATTGAGCGAAATAGGGTCAACGAGTACAATGGTCGGCTATTATTACTTGAACATGATGCTTTTGTGTCCTCATTAACGAATTTTGCTTAAGGTGTGTTTAGAAATGCCAGCTAAAACAATGGATGAACTCGTCTCCCTATGTAAACGTCGCGGATTTATTTTCCAAGGCAGTGAAATCTACGGTGGTATGCAAGGTGCTTACGATTACGGTCCGCTAGGTATTGAATTAAAAAACAACCTAAAAGCCGCTTGGTGGCGCTCAATGGTTTATGAGCGTGACGATGTAGAAGGTTTGGATGCAGCAATTATCCAAAACAAACATGTCTACAAATACTCTGGTCACGAAGATACCTTTACCGATCCAATGGTCGATTGCCACGAATGTAAATCTCGTATGCGCGCCGATCACATGAAAGACATCAAAGTCTGTGACAACTGCGGATCTACTAACGTTACACCGCCTCGTGATTTTAACTTGATGTTCAAAACCAACGTTGGCCCAATGGTGAACGAAGAGTCTTATACTTACCTTCGTCCAGAAACCGCACAAGGTATCTTCACTAACTTCAAAAACGTGGTTGATTCGACTTCTCGTACTTTGCCATTTGGTATCGCGCAGATTGGTAAATCGTTCCGTAACGAAATCACACCGCGTAACTTCATCTTCCGTGTTCGTGAATTCGAACAAATGGAATTGGAATTCTTCTGTAAGCCAGGTGAAGATGAAAAATGGCACGAATTCTGGGTTGGTGCGCGTAAGCAATGGTGGTTAGATCAAGGTCTAGCAGAAGAAAATATCCAGTTTGAATATGTGACGGGTGATGACTTAGCGCATTATTCAAAATCAACTGTGGATATCTTGTACAAGTTTCCACATGGTTTTGAAGAATTAGAAGGCGTGGCGAACCGTACAGACTACGATCTAGGTTCTCACACCAAAGCACAAGAAGAGTTTGGTCTTTCTGCGAAAGTGAAAAAGAACGAGCATTCAACGGCTAAGTTGGCGATTCGTGATCTTGAAGAAAACAAATGGGAAGTGCCTTTCTGTATCGAACCTTCTGCAGGTCTAGACCGTGGTCTATTGGCTGTAATGACAGAAGCCTATACAGAAGAAGAGCTACCAAACGGCACGTCTCGTACGGTACTTAAGTTTAAACCGCACCTAGCGCCGATCAAAGTCGCTATCATGCCGCTTAAGAAGAACAAGCCAGAAATCGTTGCCCTTGCTAAAGAATTGAAAAACAAGCTTCAGAAGCTTGGCCTTGGTCGTATTCTTTATGAAAATACCGGTAACGTTGGTAAAGGCTACCGTCGTCATGACGAAGTAGGGACGCCAATCTGTGTAACGGTTGATTTCGATTCTATCGAGCAAGAAGGCACACCAGTTACGGTTCGTGATCGCGATACAATGGAACAAATCGTTGTACCAGCAGCGGAGCTTCCAGCTTACGTGATTAACTACTTCATCAACCAAAACTAATTTTTGTTGATGACATAAAAACCACGGCTCTCGTTTGAGCGTCGTGGTTTTTTTATGCCAGCGATTTGCTCTATTGATAAAATGTGAAGACAAAAAAAGACCGCAAGCTAGGTTGCGGTCTTTTGTGTGCAAATTGCACAAAGGGAAAATCGAGAGTGTTTTGCTTAGAAGTTCATTTTGATTTTTGCGTTGTAACGGCGGCCATCAAGTACCTTTTCGTATGTTTCTGTATTCACTTCTTTATCTAACAGGTTATATATTCCGGCAAAAACAGACACGTCTTTTGTGATCGTGTAGCTCAATCCTGCATCGACAAAGGTATAAGCAGGGACGCCTTCTACCATCGATGTTCTGCTCAAGCCTTCGCTGGATTTACCGCGGTAATTAACACGAGCCCAAGACGTTAACTTAGGCGTGGTATCCCAGTTTATGGTCGCATTTGCCATGTGTTTTGGCAGGCTGTTTAATGGTTCACCCGCGAACTCGCCTGTTTCCTGCTCTGATTGAGTGTAGGTATAGTTACCTGATACGGAGAAGGTGTTTGTAAAGCTATGATTCGCAGTGAGTTCAACACCGCGCATTTCAACTCGATCAACATTCTTACGCTTACTAATAAATCGATACTCAGTTCCTGAGTAAGTGCAGTTGTTTTCGCAAACACGTTCTTCGGTAATTTTATCTTTGTAATCCGTTACGAAAACAGTGGCGCTTAATTGTGTGGTGCGTTGGTTGTCCCAATACAAGCCAATTTCACGGCTCAAGCTTTCTTCTGGTTTTAAATCCGCATTACCTAAAATAACTGCTGGCACTTTACTGTTTCTTCCGCCGGTTATTTGTCCCCAGCCCTCAGTACCTTGACGTAAATCTGGCGAGCGATAACCACTACTAATGCCTCCTTTTAAGGTCCAATCTGGCGAGAATGACCAATTACCGTAAATTCGTGGGGAGACATTAGAACCGTAATTTTCGTCTTTGTTGTAACGAAGGCCTCCAGTTACAGAAAGACTATCATTGACAAAGTATTCGTCTTCGGCAAAAGCAGAAACATTCCATCGTGTTAATTCTCGAAGACCTGTTGAGACCTGATTGCCTTCATCTTCCAATTTTTGGTAATCGTATTGCCCACCAATGGTCAGTACATGATCGGTAAATGGCAGAACTGTTTGGTTATTTAGTATGGTATTTTCGTAAGTCATATCTCGGCTGGGATTGTCTATTTTTTCATTAGTGAGATATGTTTCGATGGCATTATCATTCACTTTTGCAGTGTGAGTTAGAGCATAATGTTTACGATCATAAGATAGATCACTGTCTGAGGCGTTTCTTCCGGTTAAAGGCACTGATTTGCCTTTGTTTCTCGCTCTACTTTGAGTTTCTTTACCCGCTTCAAAGACAATGTTTTGATTTTCTGTCATTGCCCAAGACAGTTTAGCGGTTAGGTTTTTGATGTCTTGATCGGCATAACCATCGACAATATTGTCTTCATCACGTTGTGAAACTTGTCCATAAATTTGTAAGCCAAGTTTATCCTTCACGAGCGGACCATTGACCATTAAATCGACTTGTTTACTGTCGCCCGATTTAGAATCTTCTGGGACTGTTGTTGCCAATGAGAGTTCGCCGCCCCATTCATTTTGGACCTTTTTAGTAATGATATTGACCACACCGCCTAAAGCATCCGAGCCATAAAGAGAAGACATTGGCCCACGGATAACTTCTATACGATTAATCACAGAAAGCGGAGGAATCCAACCTTGCTCAATTCCAGGACCGTCACTGTTTGGGCGAGTTTCACGGGAGCTTTGGCGCTTTCCATCAACCAGTATTAGAGTGTACTTTCCGCTCATACCACGCATGGATATTTCTTCATTTGATCCACCGCCAGTCACTGTGACTCCGGGAACATCCTTTAAAGCATCTGTAATATCTCGATACGCTTTCTTTTCAATTTCTTGCTGAGTAATAACCGTAATCGAGGCTGGCGCATCAGTGATTTGTTGCTCATGGCCAGACGCGGATATAACCAATTTGTCTAGGTCGACGGTGTTTTCTTCTGCAAGTGTTGTTGCTGAATAGGTAGCGGTACTGATCAAGGCGGCTAAAACAGTAAGTTTATAATGACGAGGTGAAGGGGACATTGTGAGCATTTTCTCCATGGTTAAAGTGGAACATATCAAGTATTATATGGGGTTCTAAATATTAGTGAGAATACTTATCATTTGTATTATCTAGCAATTGTCGCCTTTTGTGTTGATACGGTTTGTTCCTCTTTTTGCAACAAATGAAAAGATCACATTGAAGTAATAAAAAAGCGTGTCTCTTCTATTTAGAGACGCAAGATAATGGCTAGCAAATGATGAGTATTAGAAGACAGCTCTGGAGAAGGTGAATGTACGATCTAAATGAAGTAAGGACGTTCGTTTCTGTCATGGAAACAGGAAGTTTAAAAGAAAGCGCTCAACAACTTGGCGTATCAAAATCTACCTTGAGTCGAAGAATTAGCCATCTGGAGCAAGCATTAAATCAACCTCTTTTGCGTCGCCAAGCGAATCGATTGTTTGCCAATGAAGCGGGTATTAAGTTTCTGCCTTTTGCGCAAAAAATGCTCAATATCGCGGATGAAGGTCATAAAGCTGTCGAAGAGTTAAAAGAAGAAGTCAGTGGTTCGTTAGTGGTTTATGTACACACCAGCTTAGTTCGCGGTTGGTTTTCGGGGCTCATGTTCCAGTTTTTAGAAGAATTTCCTCAGGTGAATATAGAAGTGTGTACAGGCAATCAGCTTTTTAATGAAATAAAAAGTAATGATATTTGTGTCTGGGTGGGTGAGCCAACGAATGAACAATTACGATCTGAACAAATTGGCGAATTAAGCCAAGGTTTGTATGCCAGCTCCAAATATATAGAAAAAGTAGGAACATTAAATGATCCCAGTGAATTGAACCAATATTCGTGGGTCGACACACTGAAAATCGAACAGAACAACATTGTTTTAGAACATGAAACTCGAGGTTGCGTATCTTTTGATTTGCCTAAATCTCGTCTTATCGTGGACCAATATATATTGCATGCCGAAGCCATTATTCGCGGCAAAGGCGTTGGCTTATTGCCTCACTACTTCGCAACAGCTCACTTAGAACGCCATCCAGGTGTATTTGAGCCTTGTTTTAAAGACTGGAAGGGAAAGCCGCTTCCAGTGTATTTACAATATCCATTTGGGCATTTGCCAAAAAAAATGCAGGCATTAATTCGGTGCTTGAAAGAGAAAGCGAAAGGTTTTTATTGATTATTGCATGACAACATGAAGTTTATTGACTCGTAGCTTGCCACCAAGGCGTTAATGGCGGTAAATTGTTAATCGAAAAAATACGCCCAAACTCCGGTGTGCTGAGCGTTACATTGCGACGTTCTGCTTCGCTAACCACACGATCAAATGGGTCGTGCCAAGTATGAAACGCCAGATCGAACGTGCCATTGTGAATCGGCATCATCACTTTCCCTTGTAAATCGATATTTGCCTGAACGCTTTCTTCTGGCTTCATGTGAATATCGGCCCAGTCTTTATCGTAAGCGCCGGTTTCTATCATAGCGAGATCAAATGGCCCGTATTTATCGCCCGTTTCTTTAAAACCCGAAAAATAGCCAGAATCACCACTAAAGAAGATGCTTTCCTGTGGTGTTTTGATTACCCAAGCTCCCCATAAAGTCGCATTGCCATCACCCATACCACGTCCCGAAAAATGCTGAGTCGGCGTAAAGGCTACCAAACCTTGGCTAGTTTGAAGTTCTTGCCACCAATCGAACGTGGTGATTTTATTGGCCTCCACGCCCCAATCAACTAAGTCACCATCGACGCCTTTTGGCACCAAAAACTGCTGCGTTTTTTTCAACAAAACCTTGATGCTCGCCTTATCCAAATGGTCGTAATGGTTATGGGAAATCAAGACTTTATCGATAGGCGGTAAATCTTCTAAACTAATTGGAGGCTGGTGGAATCGTTTTGGGCCAGCAAACTGAAAGGGCGACGCACGATCCGAAAAGACCGGATCAATCAGCCAATATTCGCCATACACCTTTAGCAAAATAGAAGAATGCCCAAGCTTAACCAGATGCACCGTGTCGCTACTTAGCACATCTAAATCCGCACGGCTAACAGCTCGTACCGGAATATTAATATCTGGCGTCGTATCGACTTTTTTCTCAGTAAAAAAGCGTACCCACAAACTGGCCGTATCAGTAAAGGACATAGGCTTACGCGGTGCGGTATTATGAAACTTAGTGTCTTTATAAGGCGCAGACGTGACTTCCTCGATAGGGTTTACCTTGGATTTAATGTTTAAATTAACGAGATAAATCGCCAGAGCAAACAAGAGAATCAAGGCAACAAAGAGTTTGATCACAAACATAGAAAAATCACTTTTAAATTGGATAGCAGCTTATAATTTGGGCTAATGGGATAAATACAACAAGGTAAAAAAGAAAAGAATTAGAAGGAAAGGGTATGGTTATTATTGAAAAGATGACAACTCAGCATCTAGCCGAAGTGATTACATTAAGCGTGGTGGAAGAACAGAAAAAATTTGTTGGCAGCATCGAAGACATTCTAGCAAACGCCAATGCACAAATTCGTCCCCATGTGATCCTTGAAGATGACAACATCGTCGGCTTCTTTCTTATTGATACTGCCTATTCGAAAACCTACGATTTTGCAAGTCAGTCTCATTCAATCGGCCTGCGTAGCTTCTTCATCAGCAAAGAGCACCAAGGCAAAGGCTATGCAAAACAAGCCATCTTGGCGTTACCAAACTACCTGAGCGAAGCCTATCCTCACCATTCAAATATCTTCCTAACCGTAAACTGTCAAAACCCTATCGCCAAAGATCTTTATTTAAAAGGTGGTTTTGAAGACACCAACACCCTCTACCATGGCGGAGCTGCAGGCCCACAGCATATTATGATAAAAGCGATTGAGTCGGGTATTAAGGCGGTGAACCTGAAAGCTTAGAAGTACTGCAAAGTAAAACGCGCAGCGGGAAGAGGAGTGGGCTCTCAAATGGTCAAGCATCTACTCGATACCTCATCTGGTTCCACAAAGTGAGCTCGGAGCTTGATTACAGACACTAACTGTAACTACAACTGTCGCTAATCAAGAAGCCTTTCCGGTGCGTCCATTTCCTCGTGTAATACACGAACAACAAGTATTTCAGTTTCAAGTACTTGATAAAAAATAGCATAATGTTCAACCAGTAATCGACGATACCCTGGGAAAACATGGGCATAATTGGTACCGAGAGATGGGTGATTCATTTCTGTTTCCAACTGATCAATGTAAGTATCTGCTTGATCAACGCCCCATGCTTCACAGGTATAAACCCAAATTCCGATTAGGTCTGATTCTGCCTTCGGTGTAATGCTAAGTCTGAGCATTACTTGGCCGCATCCACTCTTTTTCGACCCGCCGCCTTGATGGCTGATATATCAAGTGGTTTAGATTCCCCGCTCGATTCGCCTTCAACGAGAGCCTGCCTAAGAATGGCAAGACGCTCTTTGGCTTGTTGATCCTTTCTAATGAGATCACGTATATACTCACTGTCATTGCCAAAATGACCACTTTCGATTTGGCTCTTTACCCAATTGTCTTGTTGTTCAGTCAGCGTGATTGTTTTTCGATGCATGCCCATAGCTAGAACCCCTAACTTTAAAAAGTATGACAATATCATACTGTTCCTTTGTCCAGAATCAATAGCTCATGTTTTTATGCCCATGTTTAAAAAGCTACCACGTCTTGGTGTTGTGATCCTACAAGCGAGCGAGAGCTGCGGCGAAAATGCCAAAATCATGATGCGCAAGATTTGCAGTATTTTTTGCGGTATTGAGAAGGTGATTGACGATACTTTTCTAGAAAGCAGTCGTTGAATTGTCTGATGCTGCCGTAACCTGATTTGAAGGCAATACTGGAAATTTTAAGTTCGCTGTTATCAAGCAAGCGTTTGGCTTTTTGCAGTCGCTTTGTTCTTGCTACTTGTATAGGACTGGCGCCAAGGTGTTTTTTAAATAAACGGGATAAATGTCGACTTCCCACCCCGAGTCGTTCAGCTAATGCTTCGACACTTCCATTATCCAGTGCGCCATCTTCTATTAGTTGTATTGCTCGATTTACCGTGGTGAGCGTTCCATTCCACGCCGGAGAAAAAGGCGCGGCTTCTGGTCTACATCTTAAACAAGGTCTGTATCCATCGGCTTCAGCCGCCGAGGCAGTCTGAAAATAGGTGACATTTTTAGGCAAGGGCTGGCGAACAGGGCAAATGGTTCGGCAGTATATTTTTGATGTTTTGACACCCACAAAAAAGACACCATCGTATCGGGCGTCTCTGTCGAGTCTGGCTTTGTCACAAATATTAAAATCTAGCATTAGGTAAAAGTACAGAATGACTATTGTCACGTCTACACTTGCCATATTTTGACGTCCGAATTCCGCCAGTAAAGCGCATTGAAACCCCTTAGCATTTAGCGCAAATGAAATGGAAGGAAGCTGAATGTCTCACTTTAAGCAACAAAATATGGCAACGATGGCTGTTGCTATGTCGGGACTCATCTGGGGGATTCTTTGGATACCATTGCGTGCATTAAATGCGGCTGGTATCGATGGTTTGTGGACGACTGTGGTTTTTTACGCTTTCCCCGCCGCTCTTCTTGCGCCTTTATATGTTTTTCGATGGAGACACCTTATTCAAGGCGGTCTTTCTCTGCATCTGCCTAGTTTGCTGGCTGGTTTAGGGTTAGTGCTCTACGCAGAGGCCTTGCTCTATACACAAGTGATTAACGCCATGCTGTTGTACTACTTAACGCCTCTGTGGAGCACTTTGCTTGCTAGATACCTATTAGGAGAGAGAATCTTTCTTGATCGCTGGATCAGTATGATTCTCGCGTTCGCTGGCATATTGATCATTTTCAAAATAGATACGGGCATTCCATTACCTAAAAATATCGGTGATTGGATGGGATTTGCCTCAGGTATAGTTTGGGCGTTTGCTGCGGTGTACATGAAAAAGAGCGGCAAGCAGAACACCATGGACGTTACCCTGTGTTATTTCTTGTGGGGAAGTATTTCTGCTCTGATCTTGACTCAACTTCCGATGGAAGAGGCTCAGCAACCACCTACATTGGCGCAACTACATGACGTATTGGGTTGGCTTATTCCTGTTGTGGTAATTTTAATCATTCCACCGGCTATCGCGATATTGTGGGGCGCCAGCGTACTAAGTCCCGGAATTCTAGGGATCTTATTCATGACAGAAATCAGTACTGGTTCAATCAGCGCAGCAATGTGGGCAAATGAACCATTCGGATTACGCGAAATACTTGGTATTACTTTCATATCATTAGCTGGATTGTGGGAACCGCTTCGAGGAAGCTTAGGGGCAAACAAAAGAGTAGAAAATCGGCATACTTAAAAACTCGTTATGGCTTGTTAGGCTTACAGGTTTAAGCGATACCGATGACTGGAAGACGGTGACAAACCAGCAGGTCCAGCCTTATTGAAGAAAGAACTGGATCTAACCGATCGAGAGTCAGAAGTGTTGCACTGGATTGCCAACGGTAAAACCAACCGAGAAATCGCTGAAATTCTCGAAATGAGCCCGCGCACAGTCAACAAACACCTAGAGCAAATCTTCCCTAAGCTTGGTGTCGAAAATCGCACTTCGGCCGCTGGTGTGGCTCTGCGGGTTTTGTCGGCAGAGCGTTAATTAAAAGGGGCGTCAGCTATTCGGGCTTTATCTCTGCATTTATAACATCGGCGGTTAAATTGTCAGCGCATAAATGAATGAAGTCATAGGCGTATTGGCGTAAATAATGCCCTCGGCGTAAGCCAATTTTACTCCAGCTGGGTTCGAATAAATGTTGTGACGGTAAGATAACCAGATCTGTATCACGTTTTTCATCATAGGCGACGGACGCAATAATCCCCACGCCCATGCCCAACTCCACATACGATTTGATGACGTCCGCATCTAACGCTGACATGTCGATATTCGGTTTTTCTCCCGCATGCCGAAAGGCTTTTTCGATATTGGCTCGGCCAGTAAATCCATCGTGATAGGTCACTATCGGATAAGCGTTGATGGCTTTTAATGTCAGTGGTTGAGGATGCTGATTCAATGGGTGATCTTTGGGCACGACGACGGTGTGCGTCCATTGATAGTAAGGGAAGCTCGCCAATTCGGCGATGTCGCCCAGTGTCTCTGTGGCAATACCAATGTCGGCTTCGCCGGCGAGTAACAGTTTAGCAATTTCGCTTGGACTACCTTGATGTAACTTCAAATGAACTTTTGGGTACTTTTGCTTAAATAAGGTAATCACCACCGGCAGGATATATCTTGCCTGCGTGTGAGTGGTGGCGATGGTGAGTTCGCCACTGTCGTTGTCGCGATAGTGATCTGCTAAGTTTTTGATGTTGTTGGCATCCAACAGAATCCGTTCGGCAATTTTGATTAATTCTTTGCCCGGCTCGGTGAGTCCGAGCAGTCGTTTGCCTTTTCTAACAAACAGTTCGACACCTAGTTCGTCTTCTAAATCTTTGATGTGTTTAGAAACACCCGATTGCGACGTGAAAAGATGGTTGGCGGCCTCCGTCAGATTGAAATCTTGTCTGACGGTTTCTCGCAAAATACGTAATTGCTGAAAATTCACTGGTCGTTATCCTTGTTGTTCGCTAAGTCGTAGTGTTTCTATTTTTTTAGGGAAGAGCGCTAAAGCTGAGGGGACTAATTTGACCTCTTGCCCAATGTGCAATGACTGAGCTTGTCGCTGTTGTTGGGACAAGTGTACTTCGTAATGTGTGCCGTTAAGACCGTCCAGTTCCACCTTGGTTTCGATACCAAAGGATAATACACGGCTTATTCGTGCGGACACGCCTTCGTGATGATTATTATCGACGATTTTTAATTCATGGGGTCTGGCAAAGGCAAACACGTCTTGGGCATGGCCATAAGAATCATTATGGTGACGCAATTGTTCATTACCAACCTGTAAATGCTCTTGTTCCACGCGGCCATGAAACACGTTAACCGAACCTAAGAAACTGTACACGAACGGCGTTTGAGGGTGATTGTAAACCGCTTCTGGTGTGCCGACTTGTTCTACTTTGCCGTGATCCATTAAGACCACTCGGTCGGCGACTTCTAGTGCTTCTTCTTGGTCATGGGTGACAAAAATAGAGGTGATATGCAGCTCGTCATGGAGTTTTCGCAACCAACGACGTAGCTCTTTTCGTACTTTTGCATCTAAGGCGCCAAAGGGTTCATCCAGTAACAAAACGCGTGGTTCGACCGCTAAGGCTCTCGCCAAGGCGATACGCTGACGCTGGCCGCCAGAGAGTTGTGCAGGAAAGCGATCTGCCAACCAATCCAATTGCACAAGCTGCAATAAGCTGAATACTTTTTCTCTGATTTTTGACTCAGACGGACGTTGTGCTTTGGTTTTCATTCTCAAACCAAAAGCAACATTATCGAAAATCGTCATGTGCTTGAATAAAGCATAATGCTGGAAAACAAAGCCGACCTGACGATCCCTAACGTGCGTGTTTGAGGCGTTTTCGCCATCTAAAATAATGTCACCATGATCGGCCTGTTCTAATCCGGCAATTATTCGTAATAAAGTGGTTTTGCCGCAGCCAGATGGGCCAAGTAGCGCCACTAGTTCGCCAGAAGGAAAGTCCAGTGATATATCGTTGAGGGCAGTAAACTCGCCAAATTGCTTGTGTATGTTTTTTACGTTGATGCTCATATATCACCTATTATCCATTCGTTCTTTTGCTGATTTTATGCTCGACATAGCTTTTGATGACCAAGGTCAGCAGAGCTAATAAAGCCAATAAAGACGCCACTGCAAAGGCTGCCGAGAAGTTGTATTCGTTGTAAAGAATTTCCACATGCAAGGGCAGGGTGTTGGTTTCGCCACGAATATGACCGGACACAACGGATACAGCACCAAACTCCCCCATTGCTCTGGCGTTACAGAGAATCACGCCATACAACAGACCCCATTTGATATTCGGTAAGGTCACGTACCAAAAGGTTTGCCAGCCTTTCGCACCCAGCACAATGGCAGCTTCTTCTTCCTCTTTGCCTTGTGCTTGCATGAGTGGAATCAGTTCGCGCGCGACAAATGGAAAGGTCACAAATATGGTGGCCAGCACAATGCCGGGTAAGGCGAAAATAACCTTGACGTCATTGGCGACTAACCATTCGCCAAACCAGCCATGAACACCAAATACCAGTACCAAACTTAAGCCAACTATGACCGGCGAGATGGAAAAAGGCAGATCGATAAAGGTGATTAAAATCTGTTTACCTCTAAATTCAAATTTTGTGATGGCCCACGCGGCTGCCACCCCAAAAAACAGGTTTAGCGGCACAGATATCAGTGCGGCGGTTAGTGTAAGAGCAATGGCAGACAGGGCATCGGCATCCGTAAATGCTAGCCAATAGGTTTCTAATCCTTTGCGTAAGGCTTCGGTGAAGACAGCGATTAATGGCAATAACAAAAACAGCGCAAAGAAACTTAATGAGATTCCTAGCAGTAAATATTTTACCCAGTTGGGCTCTCGTGTTGCGGCGTTCTTTTCAAAACGTGTTGTTTGTGAAGCGTGCGTTTGTATAGCAAGTGTGCTCATTTAAGCGTTCCTTCCTGTTTGTTTGGCTGTCCATGACTGCAATAGGTTAATCAGTAGCAATAAGATGAATGACACAATTAACATGACGGAAGCGATAGCTGTCGCGCCTGTGTAGTCGTATTGTTCTAGCTTGCTGATGATCATTAAGGGCGTGATTTCGGACACCATAGGAATGTTACCGGCAATGAAAATAACCGAGCCGTATTCGCCCACCGCACGGGCAAATGCTAGGGCAAAGCCCGTCATGATGGCGGGTAGCAAGACTGGTAAAACCACATAGCGACAAGCTTGCCAACGATTCGCGCCTAGGCTTGACGCGGCTTCTTCCAATTCGGTATCAATTTCTTCCAATACAGGTTGTACCGTTCTCACCACAAAAGGCAGGCCGATAAACACCAACGCAATCAAAATACCAATAGGCGTAAAAGCCACTTTAATGCCAAAATAGCCTTCAATGATTTGTCCAAGCCAACCGTTTTGTGCGTATAAAGCGGTTAAGGCGATACCAGCAACCGCTGTAGGCAAAGCAAAAGGCAAGTCGATTAAGGCGTCGACGATGCGTTTACCGGGAAAGGAATAACGTACTAAACACCAAGCCAGCAACACGCCGAAGACGGCATTAATAGCAGCTGCTAAAAATGATGTGCCAAATGACAATTGATAAGACGCCATAACACGAGGTGAGGTGACTACTTGCCAATATTCAGACAGGCTTAACTGACTAGTGAAGATAAAAATCGCGCTGATGGGAACCAGTACAATGAGGGATAAATACACCAAGGTGTAACCCAGAGATAAACCAAATCCGGGTAACACCGAAAATTGACGAAGCGTGTTCATTACTGACTCCAGAATGTCTAAAGTCTGTAGTTTATGGAGATGGCTTATGCAGCAGAACTAAGAATAAATGGGAAGCTTATGAAGAAAAGTGATTTGGCTTTTCTTGTTCAACGGTCTCGTAAAAGTAAAACGTTAAATGCAAAACGGACGCTGATGGAGCGTCCGTTTTGCGTTTATGGTTACGAGATTAAGAGGTTAGAAGGCGATTGGCTTTTATTTAACGGTATAGATCTGGTCAAACTGCCCACCATCACTAAAATGAGTTTTCTGTGCTTGCTGCCAGTTGCCGAATTTTTCTTTGATAGTAAACGTTCTAACGTTTGGAAAACGCGCGATGTCCTTAGGATCTGCCAATGCTGGTAAGACTGGACGGTAGTAATGTTTTGCCGCTAAACGCTGTGCCTCAGGTGAATATAAATAGGCTAAGTAGGCTTCTGCCACTTCTTTTGTGCCGTGTTTTTCAGCAATTTTATCCACCACGGTAACGGGCGGCTCCGCCAAAATAGACACAGAGGGTACGACAATTTCAAATTGGTCTGGGCCTAGTTCATTAATGGCAAGAAAGGCTTCATTTTCCCATGCAAGTAATACATCGCCTATGCCACGTTGAACAAAGGTATTGGTTGCACCACGAGCACCGCTGTCCAACACAGGGACATTTTTAAACAGCTGTTTAATATAGTCTTTGGCTTTTTCCTCACTACCGTACTTTTCTTCTGCGTAACCCCAAGCCGCCAAATAATTCCAACGGGCACCACCAGAGGATTTTGGATTCGGTGTGATGACTTGGATGTCAGGTTTGACTAGATCGTCCCAGTCTTTGATGTTTTTAGGATTGCCTTTTCGAACCAAGAAAACAATGGTCGATGTATAAGGCGAGCTGTTGTTGGGGAGTTTTTTCTCCCAATTTGAATCTATGTTGCCAGTTTTTTCGGCAATCGCGTCGATGTCGTAGGCCAAGGCTAACGTCACTACATCGGCTTGCAAACCATCAATCACAGCGCGTGCTTGTTTGCCTGCACCACCGTGGGATTGTTTGATCGTTACGTCGTCACCAGTACGCTGCTTCCAATAGTCGATAAACAGCGGGTTAAACGCTTGATAAAGTTCGCGAGTGGGGTCATAAGAGACATTGAGCAAGGTAATGTCTTTTGCAATAAGCTGTTGGCTAGCCACGGCGGCACTAATAATTAAGGGTAATAAACTGAGTCGTTTTTTAAAGGTCATTTTCTGTTTCCTTGGTGAAATGGTTTTTTGCCTGAGGCGTTAAAGACAAGGAAAGGTTAAGTAAACACTTGCATGAACAAAACCAATTTAAAATGGATTGTTTATACGAAAAAATGCTAAATAATACGTTTGTCTTAGCCCTAGCTAACTTTAAAGGAGTCCGAATTATGTCCGTTGAACAATCCACAGAACTGCCTATTCAGTATAAAGTGAATCAGGCAATTACAGCCGCTCAGTTTATTGAGCTGCTGTCGAAAACCACACTCGGTGCGCGTCGTCCTATTGATAATCTAGAGACAGTAAACGCGATGCTGGAAAACGCCAATTTGTTGATTACCGCATGGCAAGGTGAAGCTTTGGTGGGCGTGTCTCGTTCGGTGACGGATTTTGCCTTCTGCTGCTATTTATCAGACTTGGCGGTGGATGAAGCAGTGCAAGCTTCGGGGATCGGTAAAACCTTGGTACGAATGACCAAAGAAGCCTTGCATCCCAAGTGTTCTTTGATTCTGTTGTCTGCGCCGCAAGCGGTCGATTGTTACCCTAAAATTGGCTTTACCCAACACAATAGTGCGTGGGTTTTGACGAATGTTGATGACTTAACGTAAATACAAAAAGGGCCACTTCACAGTGACCCTTTTTGTATGATTGGCAGATTTAGATCTGGAATTGATCGACTTCTGTGTCCACTTGCTTAGCAAGTTGGCTGAGTCGTTTTGATTGTTCCACACCGGTTTTGCTTTCAGCGGCTAAATCGGCCGCCACTTGGCGAATGATTTCGCTGTTTTGGCTGATTTCATTAGTGACCGCGGTTTGTTCTTCTGCGGCCGTTGCGATTTGTGTTGCCATGTCTGAAATGCTGATGATGGCATTGGCGATTTCTTCTAGGCTTTCCGTCGCAGCATCAGCATCGACCACGCTGGTTTGCGCTTTGGCACTGCTGCTTTGCATCGAGGTAACGGCTTTTGATGTCTGCTCTTGTAGTAACTCAATCATCTTTTGAATTTCTTCGGTAGAAGAGTGAGTACGTTGTGACAAAGTGCGCACTTCATCGGCAACCACGGCAAAGCCACGACCATGTTCACCGGCACGAGCCGCTTCGATAGCGGCGTTAAGCGCTAGCAAATTAGTTTGTTCTGCGATGCCTGTAATGGTCGATAGAATGCCACTGATTTGCTGGGCATGTTTGTCTAAATCGGCGATTTGTTGAGTAGCCGAGCTGACCTCATTAGCAAGTTCATAGGTTGAGTTGCGGCTCTTCTGCACTTGTTCGCTGCCTTTATGACCGAGTTCAACGGAGTGACTCGCGGCTTTCGCGGTTTGCTCTGCATTGCCGGCAATTTCATGAGTTGCGGCTGCCATTTCGGTAACCGCAGAGGCAACCATGTCGATTTCTTGTTGCTGCGTGGCAACACGAGAAGCGCTCTGTGTAGAAGAATTTGATACTTGATGTGCTTCTTCAGCAACGTCTTTAGACAGGACTTTTAGACGTTCAACAACGCCGTGCATGTGACTCACAAAGTCGTTAAAGCCTTGTGCTAATACGCCAATTTCGTCATCACGTTTTACTTCAATGCGGGCGCGCAAATCGCCTTTGCCTTTGGAGATATCTTGTAAGGCTTTAGATACGCGATTTAAGTCACTAAAGAGCACTTTAAATAACCAATATAAGAAGCCACTAAAGGCTGCCAGCATAAGCAGTGCCGTGATGATCTGGCGAACTAAGACTTTATAAACTGGTGCCATCAGTTCACTTTTGTCCATGGTGAACACCAAGGTCCAGTCCGTATTAGGAATTTCTTGCGCGTAGGCAAATACTTCTTTTCCGTTGAGGGTTTCTTCTATCAATTTATCTTCTTTCGCTAGTTTCGACAGTAATTTAGGCGCGAAAATAGAGGCGATAGATTCGGCCTTTTTCATTACCATATTCTTGTCGGCGTGGGCAATAATATCGTTGTTAGAGGCAACCATCATGGCAGAGCCGGAACCTGGAATATCAAGCTCAGATACTTGCTCGGAGAGTTGGTCAAGGCTTAGGTTAGCGCCCACGGTGCCGAAACTGCGACCATTTTTTGTCACCGGACTGGTCAGGATAATAACCAACTCTTTTGTGGTAGAGCTTAGATTTGGACCGAGCATACCGGCTTTACCCATGTTCATGGCTTCTTGATACCAGCTTTTTTGACGCGGGTCGTAGCCCGGACGTTTTGCATCTAGTGCTGGATCTTGGCGATACATTTTTCCGTCGTTGTTGCCGTAATAGGTTAAGGCAAATTTACCACTGTCGTAGGCTTGTTTGATCGCTATGTAAGGCGATTGTTCTGGTGCTCGCTCTAAGGTGTTAGCAAGCGATGCAGCAATCACTTTACGGCTATTTAGCCATTCGCTTGTGTTGTCGCCATAGGCTTTTGCAAAATGGCGAACATCTTTTAATAGTGAATCGCGCATTTGCTGAGTTAGGGAAAGCGTTGTTTCTGTGACTAAGTACGTTGTCGTGATCACGACAGCGAGAATGCTAACACTCAGAAGGCGAGCGCGCAGTGAAAGAGCCATTGGTATCTCCAATAAAAAAAGGGCGTAGCACCAAACGGTGCATACGCCCAAAGAGGTTTTTGAGTACTAAAGCACGAAAGTGATTAGCAAATTAAATAATAGGGCGGCGGCAAAGCCCAGTGGTGCCGCACGAAACAGAAGCTGAGGGAACAGTTTTGTCCGACTTTCTTCTGTTGGGCAGGCGCCAAGAATCAAACTTCCTCCAGAGGAGAAAGGTGAGATAGCCGTGGCCTGCGCACCGACAACGATACAGATGAATAACATCATCGGATCCAGTGACAAGCTTTGAGCAATTGACGGTACGATTGGGAAAAGCGCTGGTGTAACCACGCCCAATGTACTGGCAAAAAGGGACATAAAGGCAGCGACAATACCGAACGCAACAGGTACTAACACAGCGGGAATTGAGGTGCCGATCCAAGAGGCAAGGTCGTTGATTGTGCCGGCTTTAATTGCCACAGAAATCAACATACCCACACCACAGATCATAATAAGTGTTGACCAAGGCACAGACGCAATGGCTTTACGCTCGTCTCCAAGTTTCAATAATAATGCGATAACAGAGAACACGCTGGCGATTAGACCTATGTTCATTTTGGAATTAATAAAGGTAATGGTCTCATTGTCTGGGAAAATAAGATGAGAAATCGGAGCAAGCAGTACTAATCCCATCATGATTAGCGTTAAGGCTAACGTTTGAGATTGCTCTTTGTTGAATGGCGTTGGGCGTTCTATTTTAAAATCATTTTTTGCCACATTAGCACGGTGCTTAGTAAAGAAAACCAATCCAGTAATTACTAGGAAAGGAATAATGGCAGTGCTTAGGAAAATGCCGATGGAGTTGATAAAGGCTTGGTTTTCCGTCACGCCAGCGTTTGTCATGATGCTGCGGAAAATAATGCCGCTTTGACTAGACATGAAGTTCGCGCCAGTTAATGCGCCGTAACCTACCGACATAGAGCCAATCACCATGCTCATGCCAGTGCGTTGGCAAAGCAATAAAGTAATCGGTGCCATAAAGGCCAGAACGGTGTAATAACCTGCGCCTAATGCTGAAATGATGGTCGTAGTGATGTAAATCGCGTATGGCAACAAGTGAGGAAAGCGACGGCAACGATACATAAGATGTTCGGCAAGTTTTTCTAACGTCCCATTGATAATGGCAAAACTGTAAAATAACGACACCGAAAAGATGATGAAGAAGATCTTCAGTGGCCACATTTTAATAATGTCGTTAGGACTTAGTCCAAGCGCAAAACTACCAATTAAATAGGCAAAGGCGATGGCAAAAAACCCGATATTAATACGGGTTTTATAACCAAGGACGATAGATAGCAGGATTGCTCCAACAACAAGTAGACTCATTTTATGGTTCTCTTTTACATTTCTTATTTGGTTGGCGGTTAAAACCTAAACAATTTGCTTGGGTTAGTAATCAGTACTTTATTCCGCTCATCCGTGCTGGGTAGTAGGGCTTCCATAAAATTGTATTGTTCTGTGTAATCCGTCTGTGTTTCAAATTGCGTGTTTGGCCAATCACTTCCCCATAGGAAAAGCTCTGAGTGTCCATAGGCTTGGCGCAGTATTGCTAGCATTTCTTGTGCTTGCTCGATATTGGCATTACAGCGATAAGCGGCTGAAATTTTTGTCCACACTGGCGCGCCACTGCTTAATAAATCTAAAAAATCTTGGTGTGCAGGATTAGTTGGTTGGATACCCATCAATGTGCGACCGAAATGATCGACAATGACCTCAACACCAGATTCTAAAATAGCAGGTAAAAAGCTCGCTAGATCATCTAATTCGCGCTGGATTTCAACAACCCATTTGCGTTTTGCCAATTTACTTAAAAATGTTTGCCATACAGGAGACGTGTAATTTTCGAGTGGTTTATTTATCAAGTTTAGGCGAATACCCACCACGCCAGATGCATCTAACTCATCTAATTCACTATCACTAATACTAGGATCGACGACTGCAATGCCTTTAAGTTTCTCAGGATGTTGACGTAAGGCTTGCACCATAAAGCCGTTGTCAGTACCTAAAAAACTGGGTTGCACCAAAACACCGTAAGATATGTTGTGGTTGGCTAACTGGGTCAAAAAGTCTTCCGCTAGTGCATTATAGTCTGGGGCGTAGCGACGTTCTGCAGCCATTGGCAAATCAGTACGAAAAATATGCGCATGCGTGTCTATGCCTTTTATTGGCATATCAGTGTCAGAAATCATCAAAAGACCTTTATGTCCATGCGTTTAAATCAATTTACTGTAAGGGAAGTGTATACTTTTGTAATTCATACATATGAATATATGTTTGTATGATTAAAAAGTCAACAATCATAGACGCCTATCTACCTGAGTATTAGAATGAGGATATTTACCAATGAGGGATCGAAATGACGCTGTTTAAGCAGGGGCGGGATCATCGTTTACCGCTTTATCAACAGGTACGTGATGAATTGCTGGACAATATTAGTTCGGGTGTTTGGGTGCCTGATGTGCCGATTCCGACAGAAAGTGAACTAACAAAAAATTATAAGGTGGCGATAGGCACTATTCGTAAAGCGGTTGACACCTTAGTCAACGATGGTTTGCTTTACCGTAGTCAAGGTCGTGGAACCTTTGTGCGTCGTCCCGATTTTAATGCCTCTTTATTTCGCTTTTTCCGTCAAATGTCTTCCGATGGGCGTTTTGTTATGCCCGAAAGCCAATTGCTATCCAGAACGTTTAAAAAACCACCACAGCAAGCCGCTGATGCGTTAGAAATCGATGTGAATGACAAGGCCATTTGTCTTGAGCGTTTGCGACTATTAGAAGAGCGTGTGGTATTAACGGAAGAAATTTGGCTGCCAGCATCACTTTTTAGCAGCCTTATCGATTTAGAATTATCTGAATTCGGTAATTTGCTGTACCCGTTTTATGAACAACAATGTGGGCAGCTTGTTGCGTCTGCGAAAGAAACCTTAACCATCAAATCCGCGAATGCACATATTGCTGGAGCCTTAAAAACTGCAGAAAACAGCCCTGTTGCCGTGATTGAACGAGTGGCTTATGGCTATGATAAAACGCCCTTGGAATATCGAATTTCACATGGTTCTGCAGAGACGTTTTGCTATCAAATAGAGATTACTTAAAGGCTTCAGATATTACTTTAATCTTCTAATATAGTGCTTGACCAACGTTCTTACCTAACGCTTACTACAGGTCATGTTATGCCGCTCAAATGGAGCAGCATTGTCTTGTAAATAGAAGGCTTTTAAGGCGTTAGATATGAAGATTACAGATTTACCCTTTGGCATTACCGATTGGCAAGGCGTGGAAAAAACCACCCACAAAGGCGAGAGCGGATTTGCCTATTGGCAGACCAAACAATTTGGTGATATTCGTGTTCGAATCGTCACGTATTCTGCTGGCTACTTGGCGGATCATTGGTGTACAAAAGGCCACATTCTTTTTTGTATGAGTGGCGAGCTGAAAACCGTATTACAAGATGGCCGTACTTTTTTGTTGTCGGCGGGGATGAGTTACCAAGTGGCGGATGACGCGGAACCGCATCGCTCTTCGACCTCTGAAGGCGCCACGCTCTTTATTGTAGATTAAGAGTTGTAGATTAAGAGCTGTAGATTAAGCGTTGTAGATTGAACATGGCGAATAAATAGAAAAAGCAACACCACGCAAGTGATTTTGCTTTTTCTATGTCACTGCATTCAAGGCGCTAAAACAGCAAACGTCTTAGACGAAAAGAAGCCTTAAACCAATTCACCACGGGCTGGATAATTGATATCCAATACGATACCAATCGCCGTTAACACTTCTTTGAAATGAGGGCGAGCAAACGGCATGGTGCTGATGTTGCTCCAGTAAAGTGTGCCGTCTGGTTTGATCAAAAACAAACCTGGCTCGGTAAACTCTGCTGGCTCTTGAGACGCTCCTTGGCCTGTATCGCCTCGGCTTGCGCTGCGATGTAATCCCCATGCTTGAGACTGTTCCACACTTAGCTCGTAACCTAAGGTTAGCTTGTCGATTCTCCAAGCAGAAAACGCTTCTTGTGCGCGTTCTTTGCTGTCTGAACTGATCACCAAGGTGCTGACGCCTTGTGTAATAAAATCATCGTGCAAACGGTTAAGCTCTTGTAGGTAGCCTTTACAAATAGGGCAATGCAAACCACGGTAAACCACAACCATAGTGAAATGTTCTGGTGCTTGTTCCGCTAAGGACCAAGGGCCGCTTAGTGTATTAACGTCTAATGCTGGGGTTGCTTGTCTTGGTTTTAATACAATCATGTTGATCTCCTGATGAATGAATATCGCCATATTAAGTGAATATTTGATACGATAGGTGATCATTAATATATAAATAATTGCAGATCGTATAATTTGTGGCAGGTGAATTTTCATGGACAAGCTCTCTTCGGTACTCGAAACTTTTCGTCCCACTGCTACCTTAGTGGATTGTTATGCTGTGCCATCAAGCAGTCTCTTAGTGTTATCTACTGACGCTTGTTATTGGTTTTATTTGGTGGAAGGGCAGTTAGAAATTCTGACGTCACAGAGTGACAAAAGACGAAGAAACGAGCAGGATTCTTTGCTATTGAACTCAGGCGACGGTTTATGGTTGCCGTCTGGTCAAGACATCACATTGCGACGACTCAGTGAGAAAGCCTGTTTGCTTCGATGTGATTATACCTTTGGAAGCAAGCAGCTAAATCCATTGTTAGATTCCCAATCGCAATGGATTAAGGTGACCAAAGGCGATAACGTTGCGACCTATTTAGCGCCTATGACGGCCTTGTTATTACAAGAAAATCTTGATCCTCACTGTGGTTCAAAAGTTGTTGTCGCCCGTTTGGCCGAAGCTTATCTCATCCAGTTATTACGGTTTTTCTTGCAGTTTTACATTATCAATGTGGGATTAATGGCAGGGCTCAGCGATGATAAGTTGGCAAAAGCCATTGTTGCCATGCACGATGCGCCAGACAAAGACTGGCAAGTGTCGAGTTTAGCCGCCGAAGCGGGCATGTCTCGTTCAGGTTTTAGCTCGCATTTTAAACAAACCTTAAATATGACGCCTATGGGTTATCTCACGTCTTGGCGAATGCGTTTGGCAGGGCAACGCTTAATCAATGGCGAACACAATCTTGCGATATTAAGTCAGACGCTGGGTTATCAAAGCGAAGCCGCGTTTCGTCGCACCTTTAAAAAGTATATGGGCATTGCGCCCGGTGCCATGCTTCGCGAGTCAAAAAGAACAGCGCTAAATCACTAACTCGTTTCAAGCATTAAACCGAGGAAGACACAAAGCGTTGCCGAAAAGCGCTGGGCGTTAATCCAATAATTTTGTGAAATGCTTTGCGGCAACTGCCGGCATCTTCATATCCCACTTGTAGGGCGATACTTTCGAACGGCAGTGTCGTTTTCTCCAACTTGTCGCAAACTACTTGAATACGAAGTCGCTGCAAATATTCATTTGGGTTGAATCCAGTGCATTTAGCGAATCGTCTTAAAAAGGTTCTCGGTGTGAGTTTGGCGAGAGCGGCCATACTCTCGGTGCGTTGCAGTTCGGCAAAATGGCCTTGTAAATGATGTTGAACCGCCAGAATCGCCGCATCGCCATGGTCGAAATTTGGCTGGAATTGCTGATAATAGCGTTGCTCTCTTTTGCCTGTATCAATCACCAAGGTTTTACCCAGCTGACGAACAATATTGGCATTCATCAAGGCTTGTACCAGCTCCATCGCTAAATCCACCCAAGACATCATGCCACCGGCGCTGATCACATCGCCTTGGTTAATCAATATCTTCGATGTGTCCATTGTTTGCTGAGGGAAGCGTTCCTTAAACAGGCCTTCTAGCGCCCAGTGTGTTGTCATTAAGCGTTTGTCGGTAAGACCTGTGTAAGCCAAGAAAAACGCCCCAGCGCAGGCACTGCAAAGCATGGCGCCTTGTCGATGTTGCGCGATTAAAAAATCATTGATGCTGGTATTTTTCTCGCTGTAACTGGCTTTTTCCAAACTGGGAGGCAACAACACGGCGTGATAAAGTTGTTGAATCTCTTGGCTTTTGAAAAGGTCGGCTGCATGCAAAATATGCGTGGTGATGCGAACTTCTAAACCTGCTTCCTCACAGGCTTCATTGGCAAGCTCGAATGTCTCGGCAAAACCATAAACCGCCGACAAGAGACAATGAGGATAAGCAAGCACAGCGATTTGATAATGTTTCAAGGGAAATACTCATTTTGTCAATTTTGGCTTTTAATATGGCAAATTTGACACTGTAATGGAACCCATCGTTTTGCGATTCTAGGGTTCTTAATAAAGGTCTTTGTAAACAACACAACAGGAGCCAACAATGAGCCGCACTGCATTATTAGTAATTGATCCACAAAACGACTACTTCGCAAATGGTAACTTTCCGCTATGGAATGCCGATGAAGCCCTAAAAGAAATGGTGAATGCCATTCACGCTGCCAAAGAGCAAGATGCCGCCAGTGGTACTGGTACAACATGTCTCTGACAGCGAATCGCCATTTTTTGTAGAAGGCACCGAAGGGGTGAAACTTCACCAAGCGATTCTAGACGCCGCACCTGATGCGCCAGTGATTACCAAAGAACACGCCGATGCTTTTCAAGAGACAAACCTAACGCAAGTGCTAGAAGAGCTGGAAGTCGACCGCTTGGTTATCTGTGGCATGATGACGCAAAACTGCGTGACCCATACTGCGATTTCTGACGCCGCCGACCCTTACCAAATCAGCATCTTGCCGGATGCCTGCACCACACGTGAAGAGCTTTTGCATTTGATCGCCCTAGAAGCGATTCAAGCAAAAGTCACCTTTACTGAAATTAAGTACGCATTTGAACGTGCTAATTGATAAGTAAGAGCGAACCAAAAGCCAAGCTGAAAGCAATGGCTTAGCAGATAGGCAAAGTGGTTGGTTAAAAAAACATCAGATAATCAACCACTTTCAAATATTTATTACACATAAATTGCACGCACTTCTTGGCAAGCGGCGATCATGTCGATATAATCTGCAACGCTTTTAGGGCCTGTAGCTCAGTTGGTTAGAGCATCCGACTCATAATCGGCAGGCCCCCAGTTCAAGTCTGGGCAGGCCCACCATATAAAATAAGGCGTAGCAGGTTAGTGCCTACTACGCCTTTTTTATTGCTTACTAAATATAGTCAAGTACTTAGTCAAGTAAGCAGAAGGTTAATCTGCTTTTTTATTCATAGATTATCTTTTCGTTATTTTCATAATTCGATCAAAAGCGTCACCGATAAGCTGATTATGCCTTTTTTTAAGTGGCTCCCATGTTTTCCAGCGCATCCACTTAGGCTTGTTACAGTCTTCTAGCGTGTCTATACGTGTTAAATATTCACGGTATTGGCACTTATCTAATAAACGATCAACTTTAGGCCATACGCGTTCATTCTTGTTGCTGCTCTCTGTTTGGTACTTGAGGTTTCCGCAGACTCGACACCACCATACACCGCCATAGTCAAACAATGCGCCACATTTACGCGAGCATTTAGGGCACTTCCACCAAAGACGATCACTTCCAAAATTTGTTTTACTTTTCGCTAGGTAGGTTTCTTGGGTTAGCTTCTTACCTTCCTTGAACCACTCAAAAATGAGGTGATCGTTTTTCCAGTAGGCATTAAGCCTTTGCTCTATATTCCCATTCCTTGAAAAAGTCGTACTAAAGCCATTACCACGCCTCAAGAATTTACGGATCTGGTTTATTTTAATTTGATTGTGTTTCTCAATTATATAAGCCATAAGGCACCCAAATTAATTGGCTAACGTTATAATATCTTAGGAAATGTTAGGTTTTACTTACTTGCTAGATATCCCAGTGACTATAAATTTATCGCCTTTATGTATTAAGCTACACTGGACTTGTCCTCTCAGCATGACGCCCATTCTGTTCTTTGATTTGTAGTTCAGCTGTACAAACCAGTTGTTCTTACCTTGGTCTATGACGATTCTATCTAATGTATCATTGAGATATTCAACGCTATCTGGAACATAAAGCCTTTGTTCTAGCTGATATTGGCAAGCATGCCTAGCTGAACTTTCAAGCAGTCTTTTTGCCTCGGCAGCTTGTTCTTCGGGAGTTAAGGGCGTAGATGGAGAAAATACTAAGTATAAAATTAGCGAAATAATGCCTAAGGTCACTATTTTTTGAAACCATGATGTTTTTACTTTCCCACCAGCTTTTTGAAACGCTTTTAATTCTTTTGAGTCGAATGGTTTTGACTCCTTAGCATTGAGTGTAAGGGTTTTAAACGGGTATTGGTTCCCACACTCAGTACATTGTTTGGCAGAAATAGAAAGTGGTTGACCACATTGAGTACAATAGATTTTCGTCATGATTTGCTATCCTTGTAAATAACCATTTTTTGTTAAATTTATTTTAGCGTTACTTGAGCCTACTAATGCTGTAGTCCTTAGCTTGCTTATCTCTGTGGCCTTTACCGCGCCCTTTCGCCTGATAAGACACTCGATCAATGAGTTTTTGTTTCTCACCAAAGTCGGCTTTTAATATCTCTCCATAGCAGTTTTTAGGCATCCATGTTTTGCCACCATGACTAGCTTTTGCCCAATGCTTAGAAAGGATGTCAAAAAGCGTATCTGAGTGCCTGATAGCCTTACCATCTAGCATGATCATAAAGTGGTAATGCTGCTGCTTGGCTTTTTCCATTTCACGACACCAGCAATAACCTATCTCTTTAACCGTATATTTAGATTTGATGACACGACTAACGCTTTTCATAAATCGGCTTATTACTTCGTTACATGCTGTATAGCTATCGTGTGGCATATGTAAGTCAAAGACGATCCAAAATACCCTACGATAATTGTTACACATGATGTTGATTTGTCTAATGATGCTTTTCATCTGCTCCGTGTAAATTGAATGGCCCTTGTCTGGGTCTGCCTTGATTGACCAAATTTGACCATCCATTTTGATATATGGACTGATAGATAGATATTTCATTAAAGACACCATAGATATTATGAAATACCCCCGACAAAACGATTTTTATAGTTAGTACTCACATACTGAGTGCTTCTAATGACCTAAGAAGTTGTTTTTTTCTAGGGCCTTATTCGTCACTATAAAATAAAGGGTAAAAACCTCGTAATGGGTTCTCATTGGGCGACACTACAAAAATGCTTTTAGAGTCGATTGGTTTTTCAATTGTTTATAGAATATTCTTGGAATGCTGGTGGCTAGGTTTGATGGCTCAAGCCACCAGCGAATAAAACAAGCGCTCAGGAATTAACCTTTCTGGGCGTTTTCCATTTCTATCAACGCATCATGTAGCTCTTTACTAGCTTTTGATAAACGCCCTGATTCGGATACGGCTTGGTGGTGAGATACTCTTTTTAAAGTAAACTTCCTTTGTAATCTAGCTTGCATGTCATCGAGTTTGCTAATGAAATGAGCCTGATTAACTTGATAGTGCGTTACTTTTTTAGAGCCGCTTTCTCGTATTCGGTCTATAGTCCAATAGCCGAATCTCTCTCCTTCGAGTTCTTGCAATAGTCGTCTAAAATTATCGTCAATAGCGACTAATTCAGCTCGAGGTGCTGGAGTATCTTTAGACATACAATCTAATGCCAGCCGATAAGGTGAGCCGATGGGGGGGATAGATGCTTCTGGTGCGATCTTGTACAAATTATTCATCGCACTCTCCTGCTTTTTCATTTAGGAATTTTTCAATAGTGCTTTCTTTCCACCCTAATGCGCGGCCATTTAATTGGATTGGTTTTGGCATTGTTTTGTTTTTAGCCCAGTATCTCCAAAGAGACTTCTTTGATCGCCCCAAGATATGAGCAACCTCATCTAGGCTTAACACTCTTTCGTGTGTTTGATTCTGAAAGTTATTTGATTTAAAAGTCATAGCTAGCTCCTCTTTGAATATGCTATGACTCATATAGTGACGAGTGTTCTTGGGAAGGTATGGAGTAGAAAAAGGATTATTTATTTCTGATTTTTCCTCTTTCGTTCGTAGAGTCTTGTCATTGCCATTGCGGCTCCCTGATCATCTAAAAGTACGTTGAGCATTTTTCCTAATGACAATGGTTCACCACTTTCTTGCGTTCCTTTTCCGCACTTCGCGAAAAAATCGTAGTAATTGACATATTGATCACAGTATGTGTTTCCAGCTGTGAGTATTTTCTTAAGATCTGTTTTGCTTTTAACTGGAGTATTTTCAAGAATTCTTTTGATGTGGGAAAAGTCTGGATACAAACTGGATTCCATATTTAACTTAGAGGCAATTAATAAAGTGTCTATTTCTGCTTTTTCTAGTTTTTGAATTAATTTTGAACGTGTCTTTTTATCAATACCCCAGATATATCCATTCTCTGTACTTTCAGAAATAGCGACTTCAATTTTCTCATTAGAAAAAGGGACGTCCTTTTTTAAAATGTGTATACCATAGATTATTAAGAATTTATAAATTGATAGCTGATGTGTAGGTAATATAGCCACGCACTGTTCAAAGCGCTCCCATAAAGTCACTCTTTGTTTTTCGTCACCAAGTTCAAGTAGAGTAAGGTTATCAATGAAGATCTCTTTATTTATTTTAATGATTGCCGAATTTTCTTTATTCATTTTAATAATTACCGAATATGTTGATGACAGTTGACGATATTGTGGAATTATTGAGTTTTCTCTCCCACGCTTCTAAAGCTCTACGCTTTTCTGGCAAATACTCGTACCTATCATAGTGCTTGCTTGATACGTCACTTAGGGCGTGATTTTGTAAGCGGTCGCGTATGGCTTTTGATATGCCAGCTTCCCCCATAAGGGTTTTGCAGGTTCTGCGAATATCACGAGGCACAAAGGGGCGTATGGTTGGCGTGTTTTCTCGGTAGCGTGTAATGGCTTGTGATAATGAATCTGGGCGTATGTGCTCGCTTGTATTGAGCCTATGGGGAAATATAAAAGGGTTGTCTGTTCTGGCTTCAAATTGACGCTCTAGGGTTGCTAATGCGCTTTCTGTAAGGGGGATTAGGTGAGGGCGTTTGTTCTTTGATATGTCCGCAGGGATAAGCAATGTTTTTTGTTCCCAGTCTACGGATGACCATTGAGAAGCGACTAACTCGTAAGGCCGTTGCCCACCTGTATAAAAACAAAAGCTGATTAGGTTGCGTATTGTATCGCCCATTTTAAAGCGTTCGTATTCGTTGCCTACATCTGCTAACAGTTGCTTTACTTCAATTAGGGTAAGGTAATGCTCTCCAACACGTTCGCCGTCTTTTTGTTTGGGGATGGCGGCCGCAGGGTTTAGGGTTAAACCAAACTTTGCTTCGTCAATAAAGTTTGCTGGATCGTGATCATGTTTCAGACCGTAGTTAAAGGCCGCAATGATATAGCTACGAACTCGATTTGATTGTGTTACCGCGCCCCGTTTAATCATAGCCGCGAGCACTATCATTAAATCGTGACTGGTCACATCTTTTGCTTTTACTGTTTTTTCAATGTGAGGATAGACTTCTTTTTCTAAGGCGCTCAACACGGCTTTATGTGTTCGTTTGGCATCTTTCGCCATTTGAGCGGTATAGGCGTTGAATAATTGTTCTATTGAACCTTTGCGAGCCTCTTCTCTTTTTTCGTGCTCTGTGGCTTTTCTGGTGGCTTCTAGGCTTTCTTTTGGGTTGATGCCTTGAATGAGTATTGAGCCGAGCTCTTTTTTCTTAGCTCTCGCTGATATTAGAGAGATTTCAGGGAATTGACCTAATTGGATGAATTGGGCTTTGCCATCAATGAAAAAGCGAAATACAAAACGCTTACTTCCCTTTGGGGTTACTTGAATACCTAGCGTCCCTGTCCCGCGCTCACCGTTTGAGTCCCAAACGTAATACGGTTTAGTTTTTGGCTTTAGTCCTTTTATCTCGTTCGCTGTGAGCATCACTCTTCCCCATGCTTACTTGACTATACGGTTTTATAGTCAAGTAGTTAGTCAAGTAAGAGTGTACCTTAATGCTATTCCATAAGAAAAGGTGAGAACTATAATTGAATATAAGGTGTTGACTAGTATGGGATTTTTCTTTTTTTGGGGTTTTATGGGAATGGTTGGTAAACAGTATTATCATGACTCATAATCGGCAGGTCCCCAGTTCAAGTCTGGGCAGGCCCACCATATAAAATAAGCCCCGATAGGTTAGTGAAAACTGACGTATCGGGGCTTTTTTATTGTCTGCGATTCTGCGTGGTCCAGCCGATGATTTCCAGTAAGTTGTTTAAGCCGTTTGTCATCTACTTCACTTTCATATCGACGGATATGCCAGTAATGTTCTCTCGAAGTTAAGCTGGTTACTTCTTCTAGTTGGTTTATCTGATGATGTTTTTTAATACTATGGGTATGAAAATATTCTCTAAGATAAACTGGTTGGTACAACCTTACGTTTGTTGACTAGTGCTTTGTTTAAAGCACCAAGCGTGATATTGCTAAAAGATGAATAATAAAGTCTCTTTTATCTGACAAGTGCCACGCTTTTAATTTGAGCCCAGAGTGTTTTTCCTATCGCCAAGGCTAGGTGTTCAACGGATCGATAGGTCAATCTTGCTATAAGCGTGTTTTGCTCTGTTTGTAATCGTACTAACGCCATGGCTGGGTCTTTGTCAGGAACAATGTCGAGGACTTTTACCGGTAGTCGATTCAATATGCTGGAATCTTCATGGTAAGTGAGGGTTAGGCTGACGTCGGTGGCGAGTATTCTTACTCGAACATTTTGCCCTAGCGTGTCGCCGTTGTTACGAATCCATAAGTCGCTGCCTGCGCAAGAGACTTTTGATAAGTGCCATTTATCGTCTTGCTCGATAATCTTGCCTTGCCAGATGACGCCTGTGTCATTGTTAACCAGCAGTGGCGAGTTGAGCTGTGAGAAAACGTCCTCTACCTGTCCTTGTGTGGCGACTTTGCCGTCTTGCATCAATACAACATGATCCGCTAGACGCATGACTTCTTCGACAGAATGACTGACATATAAAATAGGCGTTTTCAGTGTGGATCTGAGCTTTTCTAGGTAAGGCAAAATCTCTTGTTTTCTGGCGTTATCTAGCGAGGCCAACGGCTCATCCATCAGTAATAATTTAGGCTGGATCAATAAGGCTCGGGCGATGGCAATACGTTGTTTTTCACCGCCAGACAGTTGCTGTGAATTATTCGCCAGTACGGATTCGATGCCCATTAAGTTGATGACTTGTTCATATAAATTGGTTGGCAGAGGAATGCCGCTGCGTTTTATGGCGTAATCTAAATTGCCCTTCGCCGTCAGGTGAGGAAAGAGACTTGGTTCTTGAAACACATAGCCTAATGGTCGTTTATGAGTGGGTAAAAAAACAGTGTCGCTTTGCCATGTTTCGCCCTTCATCACAAAATGCCCTTGCTGTGCTCGTTCTAGCCCTGCAATACAGCGTAGCAGGGTGGTTTTGCCAGAGCCTGACTCGCCAAAGATCGCCGTTACGCCACTGTCCGGAAGAGTGAGATCGACATTTAAGGCAAAGCGGGATTTTGGGTGTTGTAAGTGAAATCTGGCATGCAGGCCTTGCTCAGTTGTTTCTTCGCGCTCTGTATTTTCTATGCTTTCTGTATTCTTTGTCGTGGCGTTTTTTATTGGCATAGTCATTTCGCTCCCCAGAGTGTGTTTTTTCGCTGGAAGGTATACAGGCTGAGCAATACTAAAAATGAAAAAATGATCATGATTGCGGCGAGTTTATGGGCTTGGTCATATTCCAATGCTTCAACATGGTCGTAAATTTGTACGGATACAACACGAGTCTGCCCCGGAATATTGCCGCCAATCATTAAGACTACGCCAAATTCACCGACCGTATGAGTAAAGCCCAAAATCGCGGCGGTAATAAAGCCCGGTTTTGCTAATGGCAAGACAACGGTGAAAAAGCGGTCTAAGCTGCCTGCCCGCAAGGTGGCGGCCACTTCTAATGGTCGTTCTCCAATGGCTTCTATGGCGTTTTGTATGGGTTGCACGACAAAGGGCAGAGAATAAAACACAGACGCCACGATCAGCCCCAAAAACGTAAAAGGCAAGGTTCCTATGCCCAGCTCTTGAGTTAGTTGACCAATAAAGCCATTGGGGCCCATTGCGATGAGAAGGTAAAACCCTAGCACGGTTGGTGGTAACACCAGCGGTAAGGCAACAATGGCACTAATTGGACCTTTTAGACGCGAGCGGGTACGAGCGAGCCACCATGCGATTGGGGTTCCAATCAGCAATAAAATAACAGTAACAGTGGTTGCCACTTTAAAGGTTAGCCAAATGGCTTCTAAATCTGATGCAGAAAGCATGCTGTGGTGTTATTCCGTTTTATAACCGTATGAATGAATGATGTTACGAGCTTTGTCACTTCGCAGGTAGTCAAGAAGCCCTTTTGCTGCGGTGCTATTTTCTGCGCTTTTTAATAATACGGCATCTTGGCGAATTGGGCTGTATTGATCTGTGGGAATGATCCAGCTTGAGCCTTTTTCAATATGACCTTTGCTCATTATTTGTGACAGGGCAACGAATCCTAAGTCTGCATTGCCCGTGCTCGCAAATTGATAGGTTTGTGAAATGTTTTCACCCATGACCCATTTTGATTTGGTCGATTCTGTTAGTCCTAAACTCTGCAATACTTCTGTAGCGGCAACGCCATAAGGGGCAAGTTTTGGGTTGGCTAACGCCAGCTTATTGAAATCCCCACTTTTTAAACGAGCGTCATTGTTATGAATAAAATCAGGCTTAGCTGACCACAATGCTAGAGCCCCAATGGCATAGGTAAAGCGACTATTTGGGACGACAAATCCTGCTTTTTCTAAGGCATCAGGTTTGTTTTGATCGGCGGATAGGAAGACTTGAAAAGGCGCGCCGTGTTGAATTTGTGCGAAAAATTTACCCGAGGAACCGAAGGATAAAACAACTTTATTGCCAGACTCTTCTTCATATTGTTTGGCTATGTCTTTCATGGCGATTGTGAAGTTCGAGGCGACGGCAGCATAAACTTCTTCTGCGTAAGTCGAAGGGCTAAGCATTAAGAAACTCAATAATATGACACTTAGCGAGTTGAATAATCGCATAGATTTAACCTTATGGAATGGTCTGACAATAGGATTTATATCGATGCGTTGTATAGTGCGTTATATAGCGAAATGGCGCAACGCTGCTGTGTTTTTTGGCTTATCTTTGGGCGGTGTTCTAGGTACTTTTTTAAGTACGTTTTTTAGGTGCGTTTTTTAGGTCAGCCTTCTAAATAAAGTTTGATATTAACGGTATCGATTTGGTCTTCTGGTAAAAATTTCTGTGCGTATTGTAAGTAGGTGCCGCTTGTTAGGAAGAAGCGGAAGAGTTGTAAGTCGAGGTGGCCTTCTTGGCACATATTAAACATGATGTCGATGGCGACGCTGACTGGCTTGGCTTTTTTATAAGGTCTATCTGAGGCGGTGAGGGCTTCGAATACATCGGCGATCATGAGGATTCTATCAGGCAGGCTGAGTTGTTCCGCGTTGAGTCTCCGTGGGTAGCCTTGGCCGTCCATTCTTTCGTGGTGAGTGGAAGCGTAATGAGGGACTCGACTTAGCTCGGGTGGAAAGGGCAGACTTTCAAGCATGGTGATGGTGCTGATCATGTGTTCATTGATTTTAAATCGATCTTCTTTAGTCAGTGTGCCTTTTTGTATGGTGAGATTGTAGATTTCACCTTGGTTATATTGATGTTCTGGTATCGCCATTTTGATGCCTAAAGATGTGTCAAATGTGATCTCTTTATGGCGTGGAATAATGTGCTCAGGTTTATCGGATAGCAAGGTTTCTGTCACGGCTTGCTGGCTTAGCGGTTCAGTTTCTTGTTTGCCTGCTTGTAGTTGCTTGGTGAGCATCATTTCTTCCGCAGGAGATAAGCCTAAGCGATTACTAAAATGGCGTGTCCATTCTTGTTCGCCAATGTCTTTTACTTTTTGTCTGTCCTGTTCACTCATTAATTCACTGCCGACATTGGCTTTGGCTACGAAAGCAAACTCTTCTTGTAAGGTCGTTTGGCGTTCCTTCCATTTCGCTAAGGCAGTATTTGGATCTTGATTTTCAATGTGTACCGCACGTAAGAAATCTATTTCTGCATCGCGCCATAAGACCTCAAAGCGAGTGCGGATTTCATGAATGCGATTGTAGATACATTCGAGTTTGGAACCTTTGTCCATGATGTGTTCTGGCATGGTGATTTTACCGCAATCATGTAGCCAAGCGGCAACACGGAACTCTAAACGTTCGTTATCGTTGGCGAATTTGAAGTTTTTATAAGGGCCTTTTTCGGCTTTTTCTAAGGCGTCAGAAAGCATCAATCCAAGTTCAGGAACCCGATAGCAATGGCCGCCGGTGTGAGCTGACTTATCGTCAATCGCAGTGGCTATCAGGCGTATTAATGCTTCCATGAATTCTTTTTGGCTGGCTTCGTGTTGTTTAATGTCATTTGCCATGGACACAAAGGAATTAGACAGTTGCCAGATTTCTTTGATGTGTGAGTCTGTGAAGGCAACATCATCAAATTTGCGTTGTTTTATTTTCTCTGTTTCGAGTTGTAATTGTCGAATTGGTCTCACTATTGGCGAGCTTAAAAGCCAGATGATAGGTATTAAGATAACCATGACTAAGGCGCTTAATAGGGCAGAACGAAAAGCCTCCTTGGTCGCTTGTTGGAAAAGTATTTTCTCTGTTACGACGGCCGTAAAGTAATGCTTAGTAAATATGTCATTACCTATGCTTTTAATAAAAACATAGTATCTTGGGCCGTCTTTGCTATCGATAAGCAGTGGTTGTTTTAGGCTTGTGTTTTCGGCGGCCTTGATCAATTTTTTTGATGCTATGCCAAGATAATCTTGCATAGACTGAGGCGTCGAATTGTCTGAATTAAAATGGGTTGTATTTGAAGCAATGATTTCACCATTTTGACCGAATAAAAAGGCTTGTTCTTGCCCATTGATGAGTCTTGATGAAGACAGGGATAACTGATCAGACAAAGAGGATAAAAGGATATCTAAGCCTATTACCTGATCTGTATTGCGCATCCTCTGTGCGTAGGTTTGTCCTGATATTTGTAAATGCTGAAAAAGGTAGGGAGGTGTTTTATAAATACTATTTTGTGTTGATGCCGCAAACCATGGGCGATCGGTGGGATAGAAATTACTGTACTCGGTTTTATGGTGATTAAGATGAAAGGTATTGGAATAATAATAGGTTTGGCGCAAACGCTTTTCTCCACTACCTGAAATATCTACAGCTGCCCAACGATCATCGAGTTGCGCTCCCATCCGTTGTCTTATGTCTTTGGCTGAGTCTAGGTTGATAAATTGAAAAAAATGTTCCCGTTTGTCGCCGATATAAAGACTGTATAGCTCAGGGCGTTTTTGTAGGAACTGGGCAAATAAACTGCTTTTGTGTTCGATGCTTGTGTTTGATAAATCTGAATTGATTAGCTCTGCAAGTACTTTGACCGTCTGTTTCGCATCATTTTCTAGGTTATAAACACTGTCGCTCATATGATCAGAAAGCAGGTTCATACTCGATAACATGTGATCGACCGCCATTCTTTTGCTGGCGCTGTATTGCAACGCAATAGCGATACTTGCCGTAATAAGAATGGCAAGAAGAAACATGTTAGTGACGAGAATTCTGATCGGTAATCGCTTTAATCCCCATTTTTTGCTAGCCACCATTCACTTCCTTGTAATACGTTTTGAATACCGAGTAAGGCAAGAGTTTATACTTTTTTAATACAATTCGAATTCGTTTCTTTATTCAATCGAATAAATGTGACGATTTGTGATTCTGATTATTTTTTAGTACGTTCAAGTTTTTTCCTTATTCGTTTTTCTTATATAAGTTAATGATTTTTCCTTCTTATCCATTTAGTCAGCATTTTGTTACCATGGCGCCAACTTATCGATTTGCCTTGTTTATTGATGTTTATATGAGCAGGGAATCGGTGTTCTATGACTTACTTTTTAAGGTTCTTCTTCCATGTTGTATCCCATTATTAACTTAGCGATTTTCGCTTTGTTGATCGCTGTGCTGTTCAAACTGCAAAAAGCTAAAAAGACGTTATCCACTCAGGTATTCACAGGTTTGGGTTTAGGTGTTGCCTTTGGTGCGGCATTGCAATTTATCTATGGTGTTGGCAGTGCTGAAACGAGCGAGACGTTAGAGTACGTAAACATTGTTGGTTATGGCTATGTTAGCTTGCTGAAGATGATCATTATGCCGTTAATTTTGGTGTCTATTATTGGCGCTATTATCAAGGTGAAAGACACAGGCTCTTTGGGCAAGATGTCTGGTGGCATTATCGGTATTTTGTTAGCGACGACAGCGGTTTCTGCCTTGATCGGTGTGTTTGTTAGTAATCTATTTGGCTTGTCTGCTGACGGTATCGTGCAGGGCGCTCGTGAAATGGCGCGTGGTGCGGCTTTGGAAACTCGTTTAGACGGGCTGGCAAATGTCTCCTTTGCTGACATGATTACGTCTTTCTTCCCTGGTAACCCTTTTGCAGATTTGGCGGGTAGCCGTCCTACTTCTACGATTGCTGTGGTTATTTTTGCTGCCTTTGTTGGTGTGGCTGGTGTCGCGGTTTCTCGTGCCGAGCCAGAATTAGGGGTAAGTTTTGAACGTTTTGTTGATGTAGCTCAATCTATCGTTAGAACCTTGGTTCGTATGGTGTTAAGCCTTACGCCATACGGTATTCTTGCCTTGATGACTAAGGTTGTTGCTGGTTCTAATATCGACGATATTTTGACTTTGCTTAACTTTGTCGTGGCGTCTTATGTGGGTTTAGCACTGATTTTAGTGATGCATTTATGTTTGTTGGCGTTCAACGGTATTTCACCGCTTCGCTACTTCAAGAAAGTGTTGCCTGTATTGCTGTTTGCTTTCACTTCTCGTTCAAGTGCGGGAACGATTCCGCTGAATATCGATACTCAGGTGAAACGTCTTGGTAACGGAGAAGGGGAGTCAAATTTCTCTGCTTCTTTTGGTGCAACCATGGGGCAAAATGGTTGTGCGGGTTTGTATCCGGCAATGTTG
Source organism: Marinomonas sp. (assembly GCF_965225885.1). Lineage (NCBI taxonomy): Bacteria > Pseudomonadati > Pseudomonadota > Gammaproteobacteria > Oceanospirillales > Oceanospirillaceae > Marinomonas > Marinomonas sp. The sequence continues at coordinate 4,186,624 of NZ_OZ245329.1, read as the reverse complement.
GCAGTGATGATTGCACCAACAGTGGGCATTAATCCATTGGATCCGAGCTTCATTATTTCACTGATTGCTATCGTTACTATCAGTTCATTTGGTATTGCGGGCATTGGTGGTGGTGCGACATTTGCGGCTTTGATCGTGTTGTCCGCGTTGGATATGCCGGTTGCGTTAGCTGGCTTGTTGATTTCTATCGAACCTTTGATCGATATGGGTCGTACTGCAGTGAACGTAAATGGTGCAATGACAGCAGGCAGCATAACGTCCAAATGGCTTGGTCATACTGATTCGAATGTGTTTGAACAAGATGAAGTGCCAGAGGCTGAGCTGAAAACCAGCTAACAGTAAAGGAAACAACATCTTTTTCTATATAAAACCACCTTCGGGTGGTTTTTTGTGTCTGGAGGTAAAGGTAGAACCAGAAACGAGTACATGATTAAGTAGAAATTAAGCGTTGGGCATGCAAAGTGCATAGTTTGATCTATGCTTGCTTTAGGTTTACTTGAATATCATCGACAAGGAGAGACATGTGTCCCTATTTTCCAATCTCAAAGTGTCCCATTCAATTGCCATTGTTGGCATTCTACCCTCTCTGTTTGCCATTATTATTGTGGCGTTTTTAGTCTCAGATTTAAATGAACGTGTTCATGAGGGCCGTATCGCAGAAGATATGGTGAAGTTGTCGACCATTTTAGATGGTGTAGCCCATAACTTTGCGGTGGAGCGAGGTTTGAGTGCGGGCTTTCTCGGTAGCAAGGGCAGCAGCGGTAAAGACGCGTTGTTGGCGCAGCGTAAGGTAGCAGATAACGCAGAAGCAGCACTTAGAGATGTAGATAACAGTGCCTTTGAAGTACTTACGGCTGAGCGTTTGAATCGTTTACGAGCGCCTGTCTTAACCATGCTGAAGGATAAAAATCAGGTTCGCCAAAAAGTGGATACCTTGGCGGCGAATAACGGCGCTTTTGATTTTTACTCTGAGGTGAACCGCCAAGCGTTAAATTCGATTCAACGAGTCATTCTCGATATTAGTAATCGAGATATAGCCAAAGCACTTGAGGCTCGTTTAAGTTTATTATGGATGAAGGAACGCGCAGGCCAATATCGTGGGGCATTGAATGGTGTTTTTGCAGCGAAAACCACTACATTAAAGCGCCAGTCGCAGATTTCGGCCTTTATTGAAGATGAACATCATCAGTTAGAACATTTTATTGTGACGGCATCGGATGCAGAAGAAGCGCTCTTAAAAGCCGCTATGAAAAATGAGAAGTGGCTAGCGGTCGATCAAGCAACAGGCAGCTTCTTGGCGTTAACCGATGTGTCTTCTGTGAATGGTCCTGCGGATTGGTTTGCACTTGCGACCGCGAAAATAGGATTGATAAAAGGCGTCGCCGATAAGATCAGTAATGAAATCATAAATTTAAGTGCTTCCATGACGTCGCAAAGCAAATTGTATCGTAATGGTCTTGTTATTGGCTTTATTGTGTTGATTACGCCAGTAATCTGGCTGGCGTTTACATTGACACGCTCGCTTTCAAGACGTGTGGAACGTATCAGTCAGGCTTTATCCAATGTGTCTACTGACCGTAATTTGGTCGGTAGAATTGAAAACACATCAAAAGATGAGTTGGGCGAGATCATTCAGTATTTAAATATCCATCTGGATCATTTGAGCGAATCCTTCCACTTAATGGTCGATATGGCGTCAGAATCGAAAGAAAGTATGAATGTGCTCAGCGGCTATTCGAGAAGTGCTCTGCAAGAAACCAAAGATCAGTTTAATCAAACCGATCTTATGGCGTCGGCAGTGGAAGAAATGTCACTGACAAGTAATACCATTTCCCAAGACATGCAGTCTTCAGCAGAAGCGACCGATAATATTCGTGAGCAAAGTACTCAAGGTTCAGCGCGTATGCAGACGATCTTGCAATCCATTGCCAACTTGTCGTCGGAAGTTGGTGGTGGTCATAAAGCGGTGCAATCTGTTACGGGTCATACAGAGCAAATTAGCAGCATTTTGCAAACCATTGAATCCATTGCTGAACAAACCAATTTGCTAGCACTAAATGCGGCGATAGAAGCCGCTCGTGCAGGTGAACAAGGACGAGGCTTTGCCGTGGTTGCCGATGAAGTGAGAACACTTGCCCAGCGTACGCAAAACTCTACAGAAGAAATTCGTTCGATGATCGAAGCCTTGGTTGGTTCCGGTAAAAGTGCTCTGCAATCCATGGATCAATGCGCCAGCATGGCGGAGCAAACTTCGAGTGTTGTCAGCGAAAACGTCACCATGATGCAAGGTTTGTTTGATGCCATTGAGCAATTGGCGCAAACCATCGAGCGCGTTGCCACTGCGTCAGAAGAGCAATCTCAGGTGTCGGAAGAAATTAATAAAAATATCCAAAACGTCAGTGAGCGTTCCGAACGAATTCTGGACATGGTTAATAAAACCGACGAAGGTTCTAGCCAAGCCAAACAACGTTTTGAAAATGTACTGAAAGAAATTAGCTCTTACAAACTGAGTTAATTTTCGTAAAAAAGGACTCGAACAAAGTGTTGTTCGAGTCCTTTTTCTTGTGTTTGTCTTGGTGTATTTTCGTGGCGCTTATCTTCGTGTTTTATCTTGACAGTAACGTCGTTTTTTCAAGAAATTGCAGTGTTTCCACCGGTTCGCTTTTTAATAATTTCAACATCACAGTCGATAATTCCTTACCCACATCAAACGATGAGAAATAACAGCTGGAAACAGCTGGGCGGAAATAATCGAAAAGATGGGTTCCATCTCGGCTAATGAAGCCTAGCTTTGAAATATCCAGATTCAATCTGTCACAGGCTTCAATAGCTGCAATCGCAACCACTTCATTTGGGAAGACAAAGGCATCCGGTGGGTTGTCTAAACTCATCAGTTTATTCACCACGTCTGTGGTGGTTTTTGTGTCTAACTGCACTTGTACAATTAGCTCGTCGTCGATGGGCAGTTTGTGCTCATCTAGTGCGAGCTTATAACCGGCGTTGTAATGGCCAGAAAACAAATAAATGGGTGGCGGTGTTAGCAATGCGATACGTTTGAAACCACGAGATATCATCTCGGTTGTGGCGGCTTTTGCAGCGTGGTTGTTGTCAATGTCGACAAAAGCATGCGGCGTAAAAAGTTCGGTTCTGCCGAAGGTGACAAAGGGAAACTCTTTTTCTAGTAAATACTTAACCCGAAGATCTTGTGGCATGGTGTGATCAAGAATAATGCCGTCACAGCGATTGCCTTCCACTGCATCATGGATGATGTCTAATTGTGCCTCGAATGAATTACTTGGCAGTAAAATGACGGTTTTGTCTGTGCCTGCCACGCCTTCTATCAGTCCTTGTATCATCAGCATGACAGACGGATCGCCGTATTCGTCTAATGTTCGCGCCGTGATAATGGCGAAGATGACATTGGTTTTGCCTGTTCTTAGATTCACCGCACGTAAGTCTCGACGATAACCCAGCCTTTTGGCGGCTTCGTGCACCAACTTGATGGTTTTTTCTGATACGGGTTCTTCTCCGCGTAAGGCACGTGAAATGGTAGAAGGCTACAAACCAAGGTCATCAGCGATTGTTTTGATGATAACGGAGCGTTTTGACATAGGGGTTGGTATTAAAATCCTGAAACAGATTTGAAATGATAGGGAAAAAGCGCATTTTGATGCTTTTTAGCGATGTTAGGCGACTTTTAACCAGCAGTTTAGCGAAAAACTGACCAAAGGCCAATTCGACACTTTTGGCATCTTATAAATATAAAAGTCTAACTGCGTACTGTGGTGACCTAGCAAGAGCAAACCTAGCAAGTGTAAACCAACACCCGCTAGGCTTTTTGTTTAGCCTTTTAAAAACTCAATTTTAGGTGTTCCATTTTGTTTCAAATGGGAGTGACGCTTCCGGATGACTGTTAGCACTTTGGGTTCATTAGGCACAAGTGTGAAGCAATTGTCGGAATAAATATCATCACCGCCATGGTCATAGGTGACAAACAAAGCAAGACGATCAGACGTCAGCGTAATTTGCTTCGTCTGCGAGTCGTTTTCTGTTACCTCAATATGTATGGTCGGCTCCTGAAGTCGATAGGCTTTTGGGCGTTTGGGTAAGTATTCGTTTTCGCCGTTGTTCATGCCGTTTCCATCCTGCCAATCAAACAGCAAAATGTCGTTTTCTGCGATGCTTTCAGGGGCGATACGCGTGACTTCAACGACGTTCGTTGGCGAAGTTATGACGTCGTATTGGCCTATTTCCGTTTGTTTATTGGTGTCAATATTGATACTGCGAACTCGCACCCTAACTGCTTCGCCTTGGGCAAGATCGGAAATGGCATGCAGTAGGATATCGCCAGTTTCACTATCGGGTTGCGCCGTCACGAGGACATTGGCATAGAAGCGTTTTGCCAAATATTGTGTGGTTTTCCAGCCGCCGCCATATTCCAGACTCGCCCAGCTTGCCACTGGCCAAGTGTCGTTGAGTTGCCAGAATAATGTGCCCATGGTGCGCGGCTTATTGGACCGCCAGAATTCTATGGCGGTTTTCATCGCTAAGCCTTGGCCTAACTGGCTTAAGTACAACAAGTCTTCAAAGCCGTCTGGAAAGCGAAAGTAACGCGCAATGGTTTCGACAATACGACTGTTGCCGCCATCATTGCGTTGATGGACGTCCATTACTGAGGACGACACGTTTCTGTCTTGTTCTTCGGTGAAGCTTTCAATGACTCGCATGGATGGAAAGGACTGAAAGCCAAATTCTGAGCAAAAACGTGGCCGAACCGTGCGGTAGTGTTCAAAGTCTTTTGACGAGTGCCATACATCCCAAAAATGCATGTCTCCAGATGTATCGATGTGCCAGCCATCACCGAAGTTCAAACGTCCGATAGAAGGGGAAGACGGCCAAAATGGAATGCCGGTATTTTCATCTTCCACGGCTTCTTCAAGGGCGTGGTTGAGTCGGTCATAAATCGCTAAATATCGGTCTCTGTCGTTGCTGCTCTCTTGATACCATTTAAGTGCGCCAACCAGTTCGTTATCGCCACACCACAAAGCGACACAAGCAAAGCGTGAAAGACGTCGCAGTTGCTGGCGGGCTTCTTGGCGCACGAGATCAAGCCATTGGCGTTGGTGAGCTGGATAGAGATTGCAGGCAAACATAAAGTCTTGCCAAACCATAATGCCCAATTCATCACAAAGCTCGTAAAACCATTCGGCTTCATACTGACCGCCGCCCCAAATACGCAGCATGTTCATGTTGGCATCGACGGCGGATTGCAATAAGTCACGAACTTGTTCTGGTGTTGCCCGAGCGGGTAACGCGTCTCCCGGAATCCAGTTTGCGCCTTTCATGAATATTTCTCGGTCGTTTACTTTAAAAGCAAAGCGATGACCTATTTCGTCTGCGTTGGTTAGCAGCTCTATGTTTCGCAAACCTATTTCATATTGTCGGGTTTCTTTGCCAATTTTAATGATCAGTTCATAGCGTTTTTGCGAGCCTTGTCCCGCTGGCCACCAGAGTTCAGGGTTGTTGATTCGTGCCGTTAGGCTGATTTGATTGCGGCCTTTTACGGTATGCAGTACATCGGATACTTGTTGATCATCGATGGTGACAGACAAATCCGCTGCGCAAGGCGCGACAGCATCGATAAAAAAAGTGACGTCTAGCTCTACCGCGTTATCTTCGTGGCGTTGGCGAATTGACACATCGTCCAGACGAACATCGTTTGTGCGAAGCAAAGAGATATCACCATAAAAACCCAAAGGTGAAAGGGCGATGTTCCAATTCCATCCGCCATGACATTGGGCCTTTCTTAGGAAATTAAGATGGCCGATGCGAGAATTTAGCGCCATGTATGGAATCGGGATAGTCGAGTTTTCGGCGCGATTTTTGGCTTCAAGAGTGTTCGATAAAAAGCGAACCTCAATGGTGTTTTTACCCGCGATTAGGTGTTCGGTGACATCAAAGTCATAACGCAAAAATTGGCTTTCACAAACACCAGCAGGCTTACCGTTGATGGTGACTTCAGCCAAGCAATCTACGCTGGTAAAACGTAAGGTATAAAACGCGTCGGCAAGGTTGTTGATTTGGAACGTTTTTTTGGCAATCCAGACGGTTTGGTGAATCCAGTCGAGTGTTGTTTCATTATCTCGCCAATAAGGGTCATCAATTTTTCCGGCATCGAGTAAGGCAGAATGTAAATCGCCGGGAACGTTTAATGGCACGGCGTCTGTTTTATCTTCGGCGCAGACTGTCCAGCCGTCATTTAAAAGCAATAAATCATTATTCATGGTTTGTTCCCAATAGGTTGCGTACTAAAGGAGCGAGGGCATCGCCAAGTGCATGGTGGTTTTGAGTAGAGAGGTGAATGCCGTCGTGGTGATTTAGAGTGATAACGTTCGACGCATCGAAAAAAGCATGCTTGCCTTGTTCCGCGACTTGCTTAAAAATCAGTCCTAAGGCACGGGATTTCTGTATCCCAGAGGCGAACATGTCTTCAGGGTCGACCTTGTCACCCAAGGCTGCTGGCGCAACGATTAAAATGGGAAGGGCTTCTCCTAGCGTGATTTTAATGTCATTGCATAACAAATTAATGCCGCGGCCTATGTCTTCGGCGGTCACATTAAAGCGACTTTTTAAGTCGTTGGTGCCAAGCATGATAATGACCAAATCCAGCGGCTGGTGGCTTAATAAACAAGGCGTGAGATATTGGCGACCATTGCGAAATGGCTCGTATGGATCGTCCAGAACGGTAGTTCTTCCGCTCAAACCTTCTTCAATAATGGTGCAGTCTTTTCCAAGGTGTTGGGCGAGTCGTCCGGTCCAGCGGTCACTGTCATTTAAACGGCCGCCATTGTCCATATCAGGCGCCCAAGTGTTGCTATCGCCATAACAAAGAACACGTTTTTTTTGCATGATTGTCTCCATGGTTTAGATGCTTCTTACGTCATCATTTTTACGACTTAAAGTCGCTCGCCACTGCTGGCGTCAAAAATAAAGGTTTGATCAAGGTGTAAATGAATCGGTAAATTTTCTCGGCCAAGGACATTGGCGGACTTCGCTAAACGAACGGTAAATACGGCAGAATTTAGTGTGCCGTTGATATAAATATCCGCCCCAGTGGCTTCTGAAAAATCTACTGGCAAGTTCAGGTGAACAGGTTTGGTTTCGGCCAATTCTGCGTTCTCAGCTCGTACGGCAAAATCCACTTCACGAGTGCCAGAAAACGAGGTTTTCAGAATGCTGCTTGGCAAATTCAGCGTCAGTGTTTTATTGCTGAAAATTAAGCCCTCATCGCTTGCTTCAAGTTGTCCGCGGACAAGGTTGATCTGAGGTGAACCCAAAAACGTCGCGGTGAAACGATCTACTGGATCATCGTAAAGCGCCATGGGCGTGCCAGCTTGTATGATGTTTCCGTCTTTCATTAAGACCACTTTAGAAGCTAAAGTCATGGCTTCGTGTTGATCGTGGGTAACATACACTGTGGTTGCCCCAAGGCGCTGGTGAAGCTGTTTTAATTCGATGCGGGTTTCGTTACGCAGCTTGGCATCAAGGTTGGAAAGCGGCTCATCGAACAAGAACAGATTCGGTTCTCGAACCAGACAACGAGCGATAGCAACACGTTGGCGTTGTCCTCCGGAAAGCTGCGCTGGATAGCGTTTAAGCAAGGGTTCCAGTTGCAGTGCACGAGCGGCTTCTAAAACGCGTGTTTCTCGTTCGGCTTTGGGAAGGCGCTTGATTTCCATGCCGAAGGAAATGTTTTTCGCAATCGTCAAATGCGGATAAAGCGCATAAGATTGAAATACCATGGCGACTTTTCTGTCTTTCGGATCCAGTGGTGTGACATCGCGATCACCGATAAAAATATCGCCTTCATGCTCTTCGATCAGCCCTGTGATGAGCCTTAACAAAGTTGATTTACCACAGCCTGATGGCCCAAGCAAAACAACGAAATCGCCTTCTTCGGCAGTAAGATTGATGTCCTTGAGCACTTGAACGGCCCCAAAGGATTTATTGATATTCTCAAGACGTAAATAAGACATGCTATTAACCCTTTACCGCACCTTGAGTGATGCCGGCATAAATGAATTTTTGGATAAAAAAGAATGCAATCAATGTAGGCAAAATAACGATAATAACCGTGGCCATGATGACGGTAGGTGAACTGCCAGAGATAACATCGGCCATTTGATAGAGAATCATGGAAACGGTTTGGTCGCCGGGTTTACTGGCGTAAAGATAAGGCGCGACAAAATCGTTGTAGATGCTCACTGTACGTAAAATGATCACGGTTGAAATGGCCGGAAGCATCATTGGCATGATCAAACGAAAGAAGATCTGGAAGTAATTAGCGCCTTCAATACGCGCACTTTCGTCTATTTCTACCGGAATGGCGCGCACGAACTGAATCAGTACCAGTAAGGAAACAATATCCGCGCCAGAGTAGAGTAAAACCAGTGCCCAACGTGTATTTACCACACCAAGAAAAGACAAAATCTGAAAAGTAGAAACTGGCGTGAGAATCTGTGGTACAACCGCCAACATGGCGTACAAACCTATGATGACTAAGCGACCGGGAAAGCGGAAACGTTCAAGGGCATAGCCCGCCGCAGCGCCGATTAGGATTAGAACTGCCAGTGAAAACAACAGTATTTCAAGTGTGTTAGCAAATGCGCCGACCAAGCCAATGCCGGTTTGTTGTTCAGGAAACAGAGCCGCTCGATAATTGTCGAAATGCAAAAAACTTTCGGGAAGTGAAATATGCGTAGAATTAGCGTATTCCGATGCGGTTTTGAATGAGGCTACAAAGGCGGACCAAAGTGGCATGAGTACAAAAATGCTGGCTAAGATCAGTGTAAAATACTGAAAAGCACGAGATATTTTTCTTCCGGTTGAAAGGCGACGGCGAGACATCAGAATTCCCTCCCTGCTGCGCGGTTTTGAGATGCATTGAGTGTGCGGACAAGCAGCACGACACAGATGACGAATAACAACATTAAGATTGCCATGGCGGCGGCGGTTCCAGCTCGCTGGTTTTGAAATCCTGTTCTTACCATTTCAATCGCGAAAGTGGACGTATTGCCCGCGCCACCGGTAATCAGAATAGGGATTTCGAATACTTCAAGGGAGCCGACAACGGAGAGCATCACTTGTAACAGCAGAACGAGCTTGATGGATGGGAAAGTAATGCGCCAAAAACATTGCCAGCCATTTGCACCTTCAATGCGAGCAGCGTCGTATTGATCTTGTGGAATGGATTGCAGCGCGCCGAAAGTAATAACTAGGTTAAAGCCTAGATAACGCCAGACAGACGCCGCCGCAAGAGAGAAATTGGTGTAGGATTCCGATGCGTCCAGCCATTGCACTTGTGCGCTGGGCCCGAATAAGAGCGTGAGAATGTCATTTAATGCGCCGTTTACATCCAAAAGATTGCGAAAAATGATGGCGGCCGCCACAGAATTCAATACAAAAGGGATGAATAGAATGGTGCGAAACATCCTTGATCCCGGTAGTTTTTGATGCAAGATGACGGCAAACCAAGTAGCGAGAATTAATTGAATAAAGCTACCAAATAAATAATAAAAACTGTTTGTAATGGGATACAGAAGTTGCACATCCCAAGTAAATAGGTCGGTGTAATTTAAAAGGCCAACCCATTCGGCTCTGAGCCAGTTGATGCCGTTAAAATCCAGAAAAGAAATATAGAAAAGCTGAACGACAGGCCAAACCCCAAACAAAACTAAAGACGTGATGGGGATGATCAGAAAGGTAGCTGTCGTGAGCCCTTTTTGTACTCGTGCGCTTAGCATTATTTTGTCCTCAAATAAGCCGTTGGAAAGGGAGGTTGCTGGAACCTCCCTGACTTAAAATCTCCCTGAAAAAGGCGTTATCGTTGTACACGTCTTACGGCGTTAGCCCAACGTTGATTGAGGCGATCTATGGCAGATTGATAATCTTTTTTATACATCAAGTCGCGTGTTGTACTGCCATTTTGAAAGCCGATTAAGTTCATGGCTTCGGTGAATTTCGCGCTAGGGGGAACTTGATACACTAATGTTGGTTTGTAGCTCATGACTTCTTTCAGCTGAGGAAGCGTGGGTTCAAGCTTTTTATAACCAGGAATAAAGCCCGCTTTTTGTGACAGGTCTGTTTTGGTCAGAATGAAATCTATCCATGCTTTGGCAAGCATCGGATTTTTGGTGTGCTTGCTGACGACCATGGCGTAATCTGGGCCGGAGTTTATGTTGTATTTTCCAGTGTCATTGTAAGGCAGTGGGAAAAAGCCCAACTCATCTAAGCTTAATGGTTTTAGCCCTTCTGAAGTGGCGCCTTCATTGGCGATTTGGTTGATAGACCAGTTGCCGAGAAACCACATGCCGGCTTTCCCTGAAGCCATCCAACCACGTGATTTGTTCCAGTTGTCTGTGGTCAAATCGCTTTCTGTTAGGTCTCGATCTATAAACTCACGCAGAACGCTGAATGATTGACCATAAGGTTGAGTGGCTGAGAAAGGCGTTTTGTCTTTCATCAAATCGCCAGCAAAGTCGTTCGAACCTGAAATGGCCGCCGCCAATCCGTCATAAGCGACTAAGGCCCAGCCAGTGCCCATATTGCTGACAAAGGGAATGATTCCCGCCGCTTTGAGTTTTTCAGCATCGGCAAAAAGCTGGGTTCGAGTGGTTGGAATGTCTTTGATACCGGCTTTAGCAAAAGCGGCTTTGTTATACACCACGGCTTCGATATTGACGCCATAAGTGTAAGCATACTCTTTGCCTTCGTATCCCCACTGATCAGGAAAATACATGTCTTTAGAAAGGTTCATGTCGTTTAGTGGCAAGAAAAAATCGCCTAACTCAGCGTTTGGCAGTGTTTGCGCTGTCACTTCCATCACATCGCCGTAATCGCCAGTAGCAAGACGAGTAGACATGGTCGAAGCGTATCGTCCAATACCTTGTACTTGGATGTCTTCTACATTGGGGTATTTCTTTTTGAAGGTGTCGACCCATTTCGCCATATCACCGTTTTCGATCATATTGGTCCAGTGAGTGTAAAAAACGATAGAGCCTTTGACGTCATCTGCTGAGTATTTATCTTGCGCAAATGAAAACGTTGTCATTGATAGGAGTAGTGTTGAAACAACACATGTTTTGGGTAGTATCTTCATGAATTTACCTCATTTATTGGGTTTTTGTTATTTTTGTAGTACTAAATAAAGCATGAAATAAAACGCTTAAAAACAAAAAACAAACGTTCTCTTTTTTGTTTTTATATGTTTAATACGAAGTGAAATTACGCTTTTTACTCTAAGTGTTTGAAAGTTCGGTGAAATGCAAACGCGTTGCAGTACCTTTTTTGGAAGGTTGTATGTTGAATTATTTTTGATTTATCGCTCGTGAATCGCGTATTAAATCATTTTAGTTGGTTTATTAATGTGTTTGCTTGATATGGTGTTCTGCCATGAAAGCATCGTTGCTGAAAGCGCCAAGCAGTGAACCTAAAGAAATAGACAGTGCGACAATGAAAATCAGAGATTTAATTGATGGGTTTTTAATGCGTTTTTTGAGGAAGAAATAGGCTAAAAACGCCGCTAAATATAAGAAAGCGGCTTCTGAATTGGACAAGAAGAAAAACAATATCTCAAATGTCCATAACGACTCACTGTCTTCAAACTGATTGATGGAGAGTGTCTTATATGCAATGGCAAGAAGAATGGCAGCTATCGTTGGCAGTATTCTATAAACAAATAGCTTTTCCTCTTTCAGTAAGACGTAGCCCATTCGAATCGAGAAAAGAAAGCTTAGTATCCAGAATAAACTCAGTGGAAGGATGATGATTCCCATAACACGTCCTTGCTGTTGGTGAGTCGTCGAGACTTATTGATTACTTAAAGAAAAGCCACAATGAGACTAGTCTCACAGTGGCTTTATTTATTCTAGCAGATTGGTAGAAAATTAATCAGGCTTGCGGTTACGACGTGCTGGCGCTAAAGGCTTGCTGCGTAGGCCTTGGCCGGGTGTCATTTCTGCTTTGGGAGTAGTAGGGCGACGGTTGCCAGATTTAGGCGCGTTGCCTTGTCTTGCAGGATTGCCACCTTGTTTCGCGCCATTGCCTTGTCTTGCACCATTACCACTGTTTTGCTCACGCGGTCTTTTCGGCTTGTTAGGCTTGATTGGACGTGTATCAAGAGTGGTGTCAGGCAACATGTGCGTTGGCATGAAATCATCTTCGTAGCGACGCTCAATTAGCTTCTGAGTCAAACGCTCAATAGCACGTAATTGGTCTAGCTCGTCGGCGGCTACCAATGAAATGGCCTTGCCTGTTGCGCCAGCACGACCAGTACGGCCGATACGGTGAACATAATCTTCGGCTACATCAGGTAGGTCAAAGTTGACTACATGAGGCAGTTGTTCAATGTCCAATCCACGCGCCGCGATGTCAGTCGCGACAAGAATGCGAATACGATCTTCTTTAAAGTCGGATAGGGCACGAGTACGTGCACCTTGGCTTTTGTTGCCGTGAATGGCGCTAGCACGAATGCCCGCGTCTTCTAATTGTTTGGTGATCTTATTGGCACCGTGTTTAGTGCGAGAAAAAACCAATGCCTGATCCCAACGACCGTCTGCGATAAGTTGAATTAACAACTCAGTTTTGCGCTTCTTGTCGACAGGGTGTAGCCATTGTTCAACTGACACTGCTGTCGCGTTACGTGGTGTAACGGAAATCTCGACAGGATTGTTTACCAAGCCTTTGGCAAGCTGGCGAATTTCAGGCGAAAAGGTCGCAGAAAACAATAGGTTCTGGCGTTTCTTCGGCAGAATGGCGAGTATTTTTTTGATGTCATGGATAAAGCCCATGTCCAACATGCGATCAGCTTCGTCTAGCACTAGGATTTCTAGTTTGTCGAAACGGACGGCTTTTTGATTGTATAAATCCATCATGCGGCCAGGCGTTGCGATCAAAATATCTGCGCCGCGGCGTAGTGCCATCATTTGCGGGTTGATTTTGACACCACCAAATACGACGGTGGATTTAAGCGATAAATGCTGACCGTAATTTTTGACGCTTTCTGCAACTTGCGCTGCTAATTCACGAGTTGGCGTTAATACCAAAGCACGAACTTGATTGCTTTGTGCATTTTCACCTTTACTAAGAATTTCAAGCAAGGGTAAGGTAAAACCGGCTGTTTTGCCTGTTCCTGTTTGGGCTGCGGCCATCACATCTTGGCCTTCAAGAATGGCTGGTATTGCCTGAGCTTGAATTGCAGACGGCTCAGTATAGCCTTGATCTTCAATGGCTTTTAGGATGGGGGCAGAAAGCCCAAGGTTGTTGAAACTCATAGATGTTCTCATGTTTTATAAAGGCAGGTGCTAAGCTGAAAGGTCAGGTTATGCAAGAATTTCGCGAAGCTTACCTTATATCGGCTCTACATGCTATGTAGTATGGCTTTTGAACGATAATTGTACTGGCTGAAGTTGTAGTAAAAAGTGCAGTAAAAAGCGTCTTTGCTCCGCTCACCTATCGAGCAAAGACTCATTTCTATCTTTCCTGTTTTCTTCTTTAGACCCGTTTTACATCTACCGAAACAGCAAGCCGTTGAGAGCCACCACCTTCAAAGATAACGCCTTGTAACGGCGTCACGTCAGCATAATCTCGACCCCATGCGGTGACGATATGTTGATCGCTTGGCATTAAGTCATTGGTTGGATCAAATTCTACCCAGCCTAATTCAGGGATAAATACCGCGAACCAAGCATGGGATGCGTCTGCACCAACCAATTTTTCTTGTCCCGGTGGTGGTAAAGTTTCCAGATAGCCACTCATGTAACGAGCTGGAATACCAACCGAGCGCAAGCAGCCAATAGCTAAGTGTGCGAAATCCTGACATACGCCGCTGCGCTGTTTAAGTACTTGTTCAAGTGGCGTGGCAACGGTTGTGCTAGCCGGATCGAATTTGAATTCGGTGAAGATCTTATGTGTAAAAGCCAGCGCGGCCTGCAAGATCGGTTTATCATCAGTGAAAGTGCTTAGCGCGTAGGCTTTTAAATCTTCTGAGCAGCGTATTTGTGGCGAATCCAATAGATATTCTTTTGCCATGCGCAGCTCAGGTGTATTCGGTGCACTGAGTTGGGCGCGTAATTGACCACAAGTAAAGGTGTTTTGCATTTGCCATTGCAGTACATCCAATGGCGCGATTTCAAAGTCAGTGGTGACATCGATTACGAGTTTTTTATGGGCTTCTTGAATTGAAAAATAAAACGTTTGATTGCCAAAATAATCTTCCCCATCGTTTTGATAAACTGGTGGTGGATTGATTTGTATTTTTTGATTCAAGCAGCGCTGATTGCGCGTATCTCGCGGTAATAAGTGAGCCATGTTGTAGCATAAGCTCACTGGCGCTCCATAAGTGTATTCTGTTATATGACGGACGCGGTATCTCATATATTTGTTCCTCTGATGGCTTCAGTCAATGACTGCGGGCCAGCGGTATGGTCAAAATATTTATCGCTAATGAGAACGGTGAATTGCTCTAATTGATCCAGCAATTCAGTCATGAGTTGTTCTAGTTTTAGACGGCTTTGGGTGTTTGGATCGATTTGGGCAAGCTCTTCCAAGTCAGCAAGTTGAATATCATTTAACGATTTTAAAATGATTTTATTTTCTGGGCTTAGGCCAGCCGTTGTTGTCTCATTTCTGGGCAGTTCTCTGATGTATTTACGCAGCTGCTCTACTTGATAAAGCAAAGAGCGTGGATTGGTGCCATCAATCATCAATAGATCTAATCCGTAAGCGACACGTACACGATTTCGATAGCGGCGGCGGAAGGAAATAAGCGCTTCTACGCTTAGTAAAACAGACTCTAAAATTTGCTGTTGTGGTCCAGAAGGCAGAGGTGTGGTGAGCGCAGAACGTAACAAGGTGGCCGTTTGCAATGCGCGCTCGGTACGACGGCCAATTTCCTGAAACGTCCAATCGAGTCCACGTAACATACTTTCATGATTCAAGCCGGACAGTGCCAACAAGGAAGTAACTAGGCTGTCTAAGGATTCTTCCGGCGCAGAGGGCAAACCATTGGTATAAGCACGGTCTAGCTCATGAATGTGGTCGCGCAGCTCATTGATGATAATGCGAGTATCGGCAGAGAGCATTTCTTTGACTTGCTCGCCACAACTTAACATGGCTTGCAGATTGGCTTTGACCGATCCTGCTCGGTTGCCATCCGTGATGATAGAAACGAGTTCCGCTTCTGGATTGGCAAGCAGCTTTTCGTCTGCTTCCATAAAGCCGGGTAGGCAGCCAGTTTGCGTAGATGCCATTTCAAGTAACATGCGGCGGCTTTCTTCTGGCAGTGGGTCGATGCCATTCATTTGCTTAAAAATAGTACGCAGTAAACGCATGCTAATTTCTGCACGTTCGGCATAGCGTCCCATCCAAAATAAGTTTTCGACTACTCGGCTTGGTAAGTTTGCTTGTAAGGCTTCGTCTTGTAGTAAGACTTGATCATTGAATAAGGTGGTTTGTGCTTCTGGTTCTGCGGCGATGATCCAAGTGTCTTTACTCTTTGAGACAGACATATTGGTAACAATGCTTTCTTTTGTCGACTCGCCAGCACGAGATAAACCGCCGGGCATGACAGTGTAGCTGGTTGGGCCAGCAATAGTGAAAGCTCGTAATAGGCTAGGTCTGGCTTGTATTTTTCCATCTAACCAAATAGGTGACATGGAGCCCGGCACATAACTTTGTGCCGTGTAGAGATGAGGGGCTTTCTTGATTTTTTCTATGGTGCTGAGTTTTTGTTTTTCACTCAGCGTGTGCCCATAAATGCTGTTGCTGCTATGACTGCGAATCGCTGGTTTGATGATTAGATTACTAATATTGGCGATAACGTAATTGAAGTCGTTCTTATCGCCACACCACCAAGTTGTTACGGAAGGCAAAGAGAGTTGTTCGCTGGTTAAAAACTCACTGATGGCAGGTAAAAATTTCACTAAAGCAGGAGCTTCTAAAATACCGCTGCCTAATGGGTTGGCTAATACGACGTTGCCAGCTCTAACCACTTCTAATAATCCTGGAACACCAAGGAAAGAGTCGGCTCTTAATTCGGCTTGATCACAGTAAGCATCATCGACGCGACGTAAAATAACATCGACGCGTGCCAAGCCGTTTAAAGACTTCATCCACACTGCGCCATTACGCACGGTTAAGTCACTACCTTGAACTAATGGAAAGCCAAGATAGTTTGATAAGTAAGCTTGTTCGAAATACGTGCTGCTGTAGGCGCCAGGAGACAGCATGACGATACGTGGCGTATCCGTCCATTGGCTGGCAAGAGAAGACAGCATATTTTTGAAGGATTGGAAAAATCCTGCAAGGCGACGCACTTGGCTATCGCGGAAACTGTTTGGAATAACACGCGACACCACGGTACGGTTTTCCAATGCGTAGCCTGCGCCATTTGGCGCTTGGGTACGATCACCAATGACTTGGAATTGGCCTGTATGGTCGCGAACCAGATCGACCGCATGATGCAGCAATTGATGAGCACCGGGAACCATAACTCCGTGGCATTGGCGCAAAAAACCGGGATGACTAAAAATAATCTCAGACGGAATAATGCCGTTTTTTAGTAATTCTTGCGGGCCATAAAGGTCTTTCAACATCAGATCAAATAAGTTCGAGCGCTGAGCTAAACCTTGTTCGATGGCAAGCCATTCATCGGTCGGAATAATATTGGGAATAAGATCCAGCGACCACACACTTGGTGTGAGTGGATCGCTGGTTAAATTATAGGTTGCTCCGTCTTCACGAAGAATGCGCTGAGCACGACGTTGTCGGTCCAGCATCTCCTCGTCAGACAAATTGCTCATGTTGCGTAGCAGGGCTTCCCAATGTGCGCGCGGTTGGCGATCTTCCGTGAAGGCCTCATCATAAGCATTGATAGGTTTATCATAGGCGGAAGATAACGTCGGCTTCTCATCTATCACCGACGTTACAAAGGTACCTGTTTGAAGTTGCATAATGTGCTTGAGCCTAAAAAAATTAATTATTAGAGAACATTATACTGCTTCCTTAGGTCTAATGTATGCGGATATTCGTTCATTGGCTCTTCTGCTGGTGGCGACATGGCACGAGGCTCGTCTCCATTCGGGTAAAAACCGCGCAATGCATTGAATGCTGGCGGTGGAGACAGCGTGCCTTGAGTGAAGCCGTGATCCCAAAAACGGTTAACACGACGGGCTTCCGCTTCATTGCTGTTGACCGGTACATTGTCATACGTACGTCCACCAGGGTGAGACACGTGATAAGTACAGCCGCCAACAGATAAGCCATTCCATGTATCGATCAAATCAAATATTAATGGCGTATCGGTTCCCAACGTTGGGTGCAAGGCTGATGGTGGCGCCCAAGCTTTGTAGCGAACCGCACCAACGTATTCGCCTTTGCGACCTGTGGAACGAATTGGCACACGACGGCCATTACAACTCAGTACGTAGCGCCCATCCGTTAAGCCTGATAGTTTCACCTGCAAACGTTCAACGGAAGAATCTACATAGCGAGCGGTGCCTGATCCAGTGATTTCTTCGCCTAGTACGTGCCAAGGCTCAATCGCCCAACGAAGCTCAATTTCCATGTCGTCGATTTTCTGACGACCGTAATGAGGGAAACGGAACTCTTCAAATGGCGCCAACCATTCTAGTTTGAATGGGAAACCATGGCGCTGAAGGTCTTCGACCACTTCTTTCACATCTTGCCAAACAAAATGCGGCAGCATGAATTTATCGTGCAGGCTTGTGCCCCAACGAACCAAGGGTTTTTTATACGGTTCTTTCCAGAAACGAGCCACTAAACAGCGCAACAACAGCATTTGCACCAGAGACATGTGCGGATGTGGCGGCATTTCAAAGCCACGGAATTCCAATAAACCTTGTCGACCACTGGCACTGCCAGCCGCGTAAAGCTTATCAATACAGAATTCAGAACGATGGGTGTTACCTGTGATGTCGACCAACAAGTTACGCATCAAACGATCGGCTAACCAAGGTTCATCGACTAAACCAGACGGCATGTTCTGGAAAGCAATTTCCATTTCATACAAGGCTTCATCGCGACCTTCATCTGGACGAGGTGCTTGGCTGGTTGGGCCAATGAACATACCTGAGAAAAGATAAGATAAACCTGGATGATGCTGCCAGAACGTCACTAAACTCTGTAACAACTCAGGGCGGCGCAACAGCGGGCTGTCTGCTGGTGTGCGACCACCCAGTGTCACGTGATTACCACCACCAGTGCCAGTATGGCGACCATCAAGCATGAATTTTTCTGCGCCAAGGCGAGAAAGATAGGCTTGGTGATATAAGGTCTCGGTATTGTGAACCAGTTCTTTCCAGCTCGCCGCAGGATGAATGTTCACCTCGATAACAGCTGGATCTGGTGTGATCAAGAACTTCTGCAAGCGCGGATCTTTTGGAGGCTCGTAACCTTCGACAACGATAGGTTTATCAAGGGTTTTCGCAACCGACTCAAGGTGTTCAAGAACCTCGACAAAATGCTCAAGATGCGTCATTGGCGGCATGAATACATGCAAGCGGCCATCACGTGGTTCGATACACAAGGTCGTACGAATCACGTTTTTCAGTGTTTTTTCTGGTGCTAGCTTTTCAGGTCTAGAAATGGGCGCTACTGACTTCTTAGCGAAATGTTGCTTGGCAACACTGTCTAATACCGCGTTGTCTTTTTTGTTCGCCAAAGGTTGGCGAGGATCAAATGGGTCACGCTCAGGAATGCGATCTTCTTCAGCTTGCGCTGGCAAAGAATTCAATGGCAAACGATAACCCATTGGGCTGTCACCCGGAATTAAGGTGATAACGTCACTGCGCATTGGCCAAAGTGAGCTGTTCCAACGATTATTTACCGTATCGAATTCTAGCGGTAGTACGAAGCCAGTCGTGGTGCTTAAGCCACGGCTAAGCAGTTTTGCTAGACGACGGCGTTCTAAATCGTCTTTTAAATCGGCTTTTGTTGGGTCGGCATCGGCTGGAAGGGATTGTTCCATCCATAAATAATACAGGGTGTCTTCGTAGGTGCTTTGAAGATATTGCTTATCTAGTGCCAGTTTTTCACACAACAATTCGCCAAACGCTTGGGCGTCTTTGATGGTGTGTTTGTAGTCTTTGTCTACACGAGCCAAATATTTTGGATCATTCCACAAGGCTTCGCCGTCAGTACGCCAGAAACAACCCAGAGCCCAACGCGGTACTTCTTCGCCCGGATACCATTTGCCTTGGCCATAATGAAGTAGGCCGTTAGCACCGAATTCTTGCTTCATTTTGATCAGCAAGTCTTTGGCTAGTTTGAGTTTTTCTGCGCCCAATGCGCCTGTGTTCCACTGTTCCGAATCCATGTCATCGATGGAGACAAACGTTGGTTCTCCACCCATTGTTAGACGAACGTCGCCGTCTTCAAGCTGTTTGTCCACCGCAAAACCTAAGGCTTTGATGGTGTCCCATTCGCCTTCGGCATAGGGTTTGGTCACACGTGGATCTTCATGGATACGAGTAACAATGTTGCTGTAGCTAAACTCACACTCACATTCGTCAACAAAGCCTGTAATCGGTGCAGCTGAAGCTGGTTCTGGTGTACAAGCCAGAGGAATATGACCTTCGCCAGCGAATAGGCCTGAAGTAGGATCTAAGCCAACCCAGCCTGCACCCGGTAAAAACACTTCACACCATGCGTGTAAGTCAGTGAAATCTTCTTCTGGGCCAGATGGGCCGTCGAGTGCTTTCACGTCAGACGTTAACTGAACCAGATAACCAGACGCGAAGCGTGCCGCTAAACCAAGGCTACGAAGGATCTGCACCAATAACCAAGAGGTGTCTCGGCAAGAGCCTTTTTTAAGGGTTAAGGTTTCTTCGCAGGTTTGAACGCCGGGCTCTAAACGAATGCCGTAACCAATGTCAGCTGCTAAGCGGCTATTAATCGCAACGAGAAAATCATTGATTGGCGTATTTTTACGATCAACTGTTGATAGCCATTTATCCAATAACGGGCAAGACTCGGTGACTTGTAAGTAAGGATCTAGCTCTTTTTTAAGGGCTTTGTCGTAGGCAAATGGATATTCTTCCGCGTAGCTTTCCACGAAGAAATCGAATGGGTTGATGACCGTCATATCGGCGATCACTTCCACGTAAAACTCTAGCTTATTGGTTTTTTCAGGAAACACTAAGCGAGTTTGGAAGTTGCCAAACGGGTCTTGTTGTACATTGATAAAATGTGTTTCAGGCAAGACTTTGAGGGAATATGCATGAATTTTTGTACGTGAGTGCGCCGCCGGTTGCAGTCTTAAAACATGGGGAGCCACGTTGATAAAACGATCAAACTCGTAGGTAGTCTTGTGCTGTATTGCGACTCTAATGGTCATGCAGCGTCTCCTTGCCGAAAATGAAACCAGTTTTCGGTGATCTGGTGATTTATTTCGATAATGGCAATCTGTATATCGTTGAGATGATTATGGAAGTCTTTATCCAAATCTTCTGAACTATTGATTGGGTAATCAAATTCTAAAAGCTTATCTACCTGAGCGGTAATCAAACCAGCACGTGGTAATTTTGTTGCCGCTTCACCTATTTGACCTAAGCAATAAGCTAGAGATCGTGGGAAACAAGGATCATTCATCAAGAATGTCGTGGCTTTTGCTCCGTTTATAGAGGTTCTTACGGTGCGGCGATAATCCAAATACGCACTTTGGGACTTTAATACTTTTGACCACGTCACTTGGCCAAGTTGAATTCGTGCTTCTGGTTCGGACTGCAGCATTAAAGACACCGCCGCATCAAGAATACGAGTTCCCATGTCGGCACGTTCTAAATAGCGGCCCATAATGAGAAAGTGCCAGCCAGAATCACGCCTCATGGCGCCAGCAAAGAGGCCGATGATTTTTTGACAGCCTTCAATAATGGTATTCAAGAAAAGATGTCGTTCTGAACGGTTAATCCCTTGCTTTATATTCTGTTGTGCGTATAGATCCAGTTCGTTTATTAGTTCCCATGTTTCTTTAGGAACCGCATCACGAGTGGTACGGATATTTTCTCGGACCATTTTTAATGATGACAACATGGAGCTTGAGTTTGTGTCATCGGCCAAAAGAAATTTCACTACGTTGCGTTCGTCTTTGACTTTATAGCGTTGTTCGAAGATTTCTTCGCCACTGAGTATCTCGATTAAGTTATACCAAGATACTTCGATGTTTTTTGGAAGGTCGAATAATAGGTCGTCATAAACACTGACCAAGCGGGCTGTGTTTTCAACGCGTTCCAAATACCGTGCGCTCCAATATAAGCGTTCTGCGACTCTAGATAACATGATTAGTGCCCCTTTGTTTCTACAATCCAAGTGTCTTTACTACCACCACCTTGTGACGAATTAACGACCAAGGAACCTTTTTTCATGGCAACACGGGTAAGCCCGCCTGTAGTGACGTAGGTTTCCTTCGCTTGCAAGATGAATGGACGAAGGTCTAGGTGACGAGGCTCTAAGATCCCTTTGGATATAAGCGTTGGTGCGGTGGATAATTTCAACGTTGGTTGAGCAATGTAATTACGCGGGTTTTTAGTGATTAACTCGGCAAACAGTGCTTGTTCTTTTTTGGTTGAATGAGGACCGACTAACATGCCGTAACCGCCAGATTCGTTGGCTGGTTTAATCACCAATTTATCTAGGTTGGCAAGAACGTAGGCGCGCTGTTCTGGATCGTCACATAAGAAGGTTTCGACGTTGTTAAGAATCGGCTCTTCGTTCAAGTAATAACGAATAATGTCTGGCACATAAGCGTAAACCACTTTGTCATCGGCAACCCCCGCCCCTGGCGCGTTTGCCAGTGCAACATTACCTGCTCGCCATGCGCGCATTAGACCTGCAACGCCTAGGACAGATTCTGGATCAAAGGCTTCTGGATCGATGAATAAATCGTCAATACGACGATAAATAACATCCACACGCTCTGGCCCATCGATGGTTTTCATGTAGACGCAGTCGTCATTGTCGACAAATAAATCGCTGCCTTCTACTAGTTCAGCGCCCATTTGTTGCGCCAAGAAAGCGTGTTCAAAATAGGCAGAGTTATAAATGCCAGGTGTTAATACTACGATTTCTGGGTTTTCTATGTCTCTTGGCGATAAAGACGCCAAGGTGTCAAACAATTGCGAGGTATAAGAATCGACTGGCAAGATGGATTCGTTTTCAAATAATTCAGGTAGAACTCGCTTTGTTATGGCTCGGTTTTCCAACATGTAAGATACGCCAGAAGGTACGCGTAGGTTATCTTCTAAAACAAAGAAGTCGCCATTTTCATCTCGCACTAAATCGGTACCACAAATATGCGCCCAGACGCCGTAGGCTGGTGAAACGCCAACGCATTCAGGTCTAAAGTTTTTGGAATCTTTGATGATGTGTTCTGGGATGATGCCGTCTTTGATGACGTTTTGGTCGTGGTAGAGGTCGTTGATGAAAAGGTTAAGAGCGGTGAGTCGTTGTTTTAATCCTGCTTCAGCTATTTTCCAATCTGAGGCTTCTATGGTTCTGGGGACAATATCGAAGGGCCATGCTCTGTCTATATTGCCTTCTTCTGTGTAGACCGTGAAGCTGATGCCCATCTCTTGTATCGTTGCTTCTGCGGTGAGGCGTCTTTTTTCTAGCTCGTCTTCTGAAAGACTGTCTAAATACCCCAAGAGTTGTTTTGCTGGAGATCTTGGGGCGCCTTTGTCATCTATTAACTCGTCAAAAAAATCAGATGACTGATAATGGCTGGTTAGTTTTTCCATGTATACCTCGTTCTCTTTATCAAGCCGGAGGTGGGTGCCTTAAACTTGCACACATTTTGTGGGCTTTTTTGTGCATCCGCCCCACATTGGGGAGACTTCTTTAGTTTGTAAGCTTGAACCTAGCCATATCATTACCTTGATTTACTAGGTTGCTCATAATGTTTTCGCACTACTGAGAGAATAAAGCAAGGATCGAGCCATAGTATTTGAAAAGTATTTTCACATTTTTTGTTCCATTCTAAGTGATATAGATCGGTTTTATTTGGACAGGAATTCGCTACTATGACGCTTTAATTCTTGCAAAAGCATCATCAACAAAGAGGAAAGGTGAGTGGGACAGGTTAATCGTGTTGTGATTGCTGGAGCAGGTATTGGTGGCTTGTGTGCTGCGTTGGCTTTGGCTAAGCAAGGTGTTCAAGTTGTGGTGTGTGAACAAGCCACGAGTCTTGGTGAGGTTGGCGCCGGTCTGCAAATTAGTCCTAATGCTTTAAAAGTATTGCGCCAACTGGGTTTGGAGTATGAGTTAAGTCAGTTCGCTTTTGTTCCTCAGCATGCCGCCATTCGAGATTATAAAACGGGTGAATACTACCTAAAATCCTCTTTGGGCAAGCAAGCTGAGGCTCGTTATGGTGCACCTTACTGGCATTTGCATCGTGCTGATTTACACCAGGTTTTAGCTGAAGCGTGTGCACAAGCAGGCGTTGAATTGGTATTGAATGCTGTAGTAACCGGTTATCGTGAAAATACTGAGCTCAAGCAAGTTTATTTATTGCTCGATGATGGTCGTGAAGTTGGTGCCGATCTGCTGATCGGGGCGGACGGTATTCGTTCAAAAGTGCGTGAGCAAATGCTAGGACAAGAACGCCCAATTTTTATGGGACAAGTGGCATGGCGTGGCGTTATTCCTGTGAGTGATCTGACGGTGGATGTTAAACCTGATGCCTGTATTTGGGCTGGACCGGGCCGACATTTTGTTAGCTATTATTTGCGTGGTGGCGATTATGTAAACTTCGTTGCCGTGGAAGAACGCAGCGATTGGCAATCGGAGTCATGGCGTGAAGAAGGCGATGTTGGCGAGTTAAAACGTGCTTTTGCTGATTGGCACCCTGAAGTGAGTGAATTAATAAAGTCCGCGAGCAGTACGTTTTTGTGGGCATTAAACGGTCGTGATGAGCTTCCAATGTGGCACAAAAGTCGAGTGGTTTTGTTGGGCGATGCTTGTCATCCCATGTTGCCTTTCATGGCGCAAGGCGCTGCGATGGCGATTGAAGACGCATATGTTTTAGCTAAGTGTTTGTCCCGCTTTGAGCTTAGTGATGCCTTGTTTAAATACGAGCAAATTCGTAAACCCCGCGCGACTAAGGTTCAGCAAATGTCCAAAGCTAATGCTGGCTTATATCACATACATGGTGGCGCTCTAGGTAAGATGAAGTTAAAAGTGCTGCAAGCCGCTGGCCGCTTTGTTCCTAATGTTATCCAGTCTAAGTTAGATGCTGTGTATGGTTATGATGTGACTAAGGATTGAGTGCTATGAGCGGGAGGCTATTAGTGAGGTTATATAAGGGCGCTTTATAAATATGTAAGAAAAGAGTCTATTTTGTTGTTTTATGCTCTACACTTTTCCTTTGAGTTGTAATCATCTATGGTGAATAGGTTGCTTGACGGCTGTTTAGCGGTCGTTTTGCTTCTTATTTCCTGAATTAAACAAACGAATTAAATGAACGAATTTAAACTCGAAGGGATTGTGTCATATGATTGTTCTCTCGGTACTGTTCTTAGTCATTGGTTTGGCTTTGCTATTAGGTGGTGGCTGGCTCCTATCTCTTGATGGCAGCCTTTATTATGTTGTTGCAGGCGTTGCTTTTATCGCCGTTGCTTTGTTGTTAAGAAAGCGTAATAAAATCGCCAATCTTATTTATGCTCTATTGTTGGTTGGCACCTTAATCTGGTCAATTATGGAATCAGGCTTAAGTTGGTGGCCTCTAGCAACACGAATGGGGCTTTTCTTAGTACTCGCTATTCCTCTTCTCTTGTTGGCTTTCTTTAAACGTAAAAGTGGCGGACGTTTGTTGTTTCCAGTTTGGTTAGCGACGGCTTTGGTCACCATCTCACCTCTATTTATGATGTCGCCTACAACTGTTGAAGGCACAATAACGCGTTCAGTGAGCATGCCTGATGCCGATACTGGTGATGTTACTCAGGGTGAGTGGAACGCTTACGGACGTAGTAATTTAGGTCAGCGATTCTCGCCATTGGCTCAAATTACACCGGATAATGCAGATCAGCTTCAAGTCGCTTGGCAATATCAAACTGGCGATAAAAAAGGCCCGAAAGATGTGGGAGAAACAACTTACGAAGCAACGCCATTGAAGCTCGGTAATGCTCTTTATGTCTGTACTCCACACAACTGGATTGTGGCATTAGATGCGGATACAGGTGAAGAACAATGGGTTTACGATGCGAAAGTGCCGGCAGAAAGTCAGCGTCAACATCAGACCTGTCGGGGTGTGTCTTATTTACCTCCTTCCAATGGAGCACAGCTTCCACCTATTCAAAAAGAGTCGGCTCCGACGGAAAGCTTAACCAGCATGCAGTGTGATGCTCAATTGTTTTTACCAACGTCTGATGCGCGTTTAGTAGCCATAGATCCAACAACGGGCGCACGTTGTGCTAACTTTGCCGATAATGGTGAATTGGACTTAATGCACAACATGCCGTTTAAACAGTCTGGTTATTACTATTCTACATCGCCGCCATTAGTGGCTGGTGGAGTAGTCATTGTCGCGGGCTCCGTGAATGATAACTATGATGTGAATTCACCATCTGGCGTGATTCGTGCTTACGATGTGAAAACGGGTGAGTTGAAATGGAACTGGGATTCTGGTCATCCAGAAGATACAACACCGATAGGTCCAGACGAAACTTACGCGACAAGCTCACCAAATAGTTGGTCGGTTGCCAGTGCGGATGAAAAGCTTGGTTTGGCGTATTTCCCCATGGGGAACCGTACACCGGATCAGCTCGGTATGTATCGTACTCCGGCGGAAGAAAAATACGCGACTTCAGTGGTGGCATTGAGTCTGAAAACCGGTCAGGTTGCTTGGGTTCAGCAGTTTGTTCATCATGATCTATGGGATATGGACACGCCAGCTCAACCCGCGTTGTTGGATTTAGACACGCCAACGGGTAAGCAGCCAGCCTTGGTGGTACCGACCAAACAGGGTGATGTTTACGTGTTGAATCGTAAAACAGGTGAACCTATTTTTCCTATCACTGAGGAGCCAGCGCCACAGGGGACGATTCCTGGTGATTACGCTGCGAAAACTCAACCAACTTCTGCGTTCTCTTTTAAGCCAGCTAAGTTAACGGAAGCGGATATGTGGGGCGCGACACCTCTGGATCAATTAATGTGTCGGATTCAATTTAAGCAGTTGCGTTATGAAGGTCGATACACGCCACCATCTGAGCAGGGAACCATTGTTTACCCTGGTAATTTTGGGGTGTTTAACTGGGGCAGTATCGCTGTTGATCCTAAGCGCCAGCAAATGTTTGGTATGCCGCTTTATTTAGCTTTCACTTCCACTCTGCAACCAAGAGAAGGGGCTGACTTAAGTGTAGCCAATAAAGGGGAGCAGGGGATTAATTCTAATGAAGGGGCTGAGTTTGCCGTTGAATTAAAACCTTTCTTATCGCCTCTGGGGATTCCTTGTCAGCAACCGCCTTGGGGTTATGTAGCGGGTGCAGATCTTAAAACAGGTAAGACTGTTTGGAAACATAAGAACGGCACTATTGAAGATATGACGCCATTTAAATTACCAATCAAAATGGGCGTGCCCGGTATTGGTGGTCCTGTGATTACGGATGGCGGTGTGGTTTTCATGGCGGCATCTGTTGATGATTATTTACGAGCTTATGATTTGTCTACTGGTGAAGAATTATGGAAAAGCCGATTGCCAGCAGGTGGTCAAGCGACACCAATGACTTACTTAAACAGCAAAGGTGAGCAAATGGTCGTTCAGGTAGCTGGTGGACATGGTTCCATTGGCACAACTATTGGCGATTATGTGGTTGCTTATAAACTGAAAAAGTAACTTTTGGCAGTATTTTTTATTGAGTCGTTATTTTGATAAAGAGGCTGCCTTTAATAAGTTATAACAAAGCCCAGTGTTGAAGTTGTTAGGTCGCTGACAGCTTTGATGACTGGGCTTTTTATCGTTACTACATTGCATATAGCAATTTAATATAATGAAAAATACTTTTTTGTATTTTTAGTTATAACGTTTTGTGACAACGACATCACAATTTATTATTGGTCTCATCGATAACTTTTTACTATTATTCGCGTCTTTCTTCCCTAAGACCACAAGTTGCAGGGTTAACTCAATCTGGAATCCTCAGACGATATGACTTCTAAATCTCCTCTGGCACTGTTGCCATTATTACTTTTTCTTGTTCTTTTTGTTGGCAGCGGCCTTTGGTATCAATCTGAAGGCGTCGACTTTGCCTTCTATCAGATCTCTGCCCCTGTCGCTATTTTACCTGCTATTGCCTTGGCGATTTTATTAGGTAAAGGGCATTTTAATCAGCGTATTGAAACTTTTATTCAAGGTGTGGGTGATAATACGATTGTTACCATGGTGCTGATTTATTTATTGGCTGGTGCGTTTGCCAGTGTTGCTAAAAGTGTTGGCGGTGTTGATGCGACTGTTAACTTTGGCTTAAGTGTGGTTCCGCCTTCGCTGTTATTGCCTGGTTTGTTTGTTATTACGGCGTTTGTCGCGACTTCTATGGGAACGTCGATGGGAACGATTGCGGCCATTGCTCCGATAGCGATTGGCGTTGCAGAAGCGGCAGATTTATCTTTGTTGTTGACTGTCGGCACTGTTATTGGCGGCGCGATGTTCGGGGATAACTTGTCGATTATTTCTGATACGACAATAGCAGCGACGCGAACTCAGGGTTGTGACATGCGCGACAAATTCCGCATGAACTTCAAAATCGCGCTGCCTGCGGCTTTGGTTACTTTAGTTTGGTTGTTTTTCCAGAGTAGTGATGCGCACATTACAGACATTAAAGACTATGATTTGATTCGTGTTTTGCCTTATGTCGTTGTTCTCGGCTTGGCGGTCGCTGGCGTTAACGTCATGTTGGTGTTATTTAGCGGTATCGTTTTGGCTGGTGTAATTGGCTTGACCATGCAGCCTGATTACTCAGTGGCATCTTGGTCTTCTGATATTTACGCTGGTTACACTGGGATGCAGGAAATTTTGATTCTTTCCTTGTTGATTGGCGGCCTTGCGGCACTCATGAAATCACAAGGTGGTTTGAATTGGTTGGTTGGCGCAATTGAAAGTATCAGTAAAGCGTTGGGTGCGAAAGCGGGATCAACACGTGCGGGCGAGTTGAGTATCAGTGCGGCAGTAGCATTAACTAATTTATGTACGGCTAATAATACAGTTTCTATTTTAATTAATGGTTCGGTCGCAAAAAATATTGCTGAACGCTACAATGTTGATCCGAAACGCAGTGCCAGTTTATTGGATATTTTTTCCTGTGTGGTTCAAGGTGTTTTGCCATATGGCGCGCAGATTTTATTGGCGTCTTCTTTGGCAAAAGTGTCACCATTAGAGCTCGTAGGTTATGTTCAATACAGCTGGTTATTGGCTGTTGCCGCTTTGATTTCTATTTTTATCGCTTGGCCGAAAGGCGCTAAATAGACATTGCAAAAAGTAAAATATTTCTTTGGAAGCCCGCCAGCCTGCATTTTAAGCCCAGGTTAGCGGGCTTTTTCGTGCCTTCTTGTAAAGGTCTCTGTGAGTTTTATCTAGTCATTTTTTTCGTAAGGAATATTTTTGAAGCAAGAATCACATGTTAAAGCCGAATTAATTCTAGTGTTTGTCACTATTTTGGCAGGGTTTGGTTGGATATTTTCCAAAGAAGCACTGGCTGGTTTGCCACCTTTATTTTTTATGGGGATACGATTTATTGTCGCTGGGTTTGTATTGTACCTTGCTGGTCTAAAGTATTTCCGAGGTCTAGATTGGCAAGACGTTAAACGTGCTAGCGTGGTTGGTTTGGTAATGGGCATCACTATGATGTTTTGGGTCACGGGATTGGATCAAGGTTCAAATCTAGGTGTTGGCGCTTTTATTACCAGTCTTGGGGTTGTTCTTGTTCCAGTAATTGCACGCTTTCTGTTTGGTGCAAGGCCACCGTTAAGTATTTGGATTGCTTTGCCCATTGCCGTTGTTGGTTTAGGCTTTTTAGCGCTGAATAATGGCTTGGAGTTTGAGTTTTCCCATGTGTATTTTTTGGGTGCCGCTTTAGGGTCTGCCTTCCAGTTAAATTTATTATCGCGTTTTTCGATGCGGATGCATGCTTTAGTATTAACTGCTATTCAATTGAGTATGGCGGGTTGTTTGTTGCTTTTTCTATCGCTGTTAACAGAAACGCTTCCTCATAATATTAGTATGGCTGTGGCTGGATGGTTTTTAGCCAGTACCTTGATTGCAAGCAGTCTGCGTTTCTTATTACAGACCTATGGCATGAGTTTAACGCCAGTGAGTCATGCAGCAGTTATTATGAACCTAGAACCGGTCTGGACGGCTATTTTTGCGGTTTTTTGGTTTAGTGAGTCTATGGCCACAGGTCAGGTATTTGGTTGCTTTTTAATCTTTATCGCCATGTTGGTGAGTCGTTGGCCTCAAATTAGGGCAATTTTTAAACCAACTAAAAGTTTTTGATTAGATTGTGTCTGGCAAAGATTAGATTGTGTCTGGCAAAATAGTATCCAGTGTCTGACTATAAATTTGGTGCATTTCTTTGCTGAACGGTCTGGCCTGGAAGTCCCAACGGACTAAAAGCCCTTCTGTTAAAGTTACCAGCATTTCAATACGGGCGAGGGCTTCCTTTTCCGTGATGGTCGGGTAGCGTGACTGTAGAATAATTACCGCGCGATTTTGCAATCGCATGTTGGACTCTTTGTAGATTTTAGCAATAACAGGGTTGCGTGTGGCTTCCGCCTGAATCTCAGTGTGCATGATTCTCATATTATGAGTCTCTTGATTTTCTTCAGAAAAATGTCGATCAAGCCAGTCTGTTTTGTCTAAAAAAGATGCCATAAACTGTAACCTTTTTTGTGTAAGCTGCTCGACTAATGCACAAATAATGTCATCTTTATGGGCATAGTAACGGTAAATCTGACCGACACTTAACCCTGCTGTTTTTGCAATCTCGCTCATGCTTGCCTTATGGAAGCCTTTGGTAAGTACGTGTTGCTCAGTGGCATCAATAATGCATTGTTTACGCTGATCATTATTACACGGTAATTTATTAGTTCTCATTTATTTGCACGTTTTGTCATATATTAGGCGGATTGCTTATATTATAGTGCTTGTGAATGATCATTCTCAATGTTTCGAAAGGAAGTCTCCTCAATGTTGTCTAAATTTAAATATGCTTCAAGCGTGTTACTTGTTTTGTTGTTGGTTGGTTGTCAGGAGGAGGCTCCAAAGTCTGCTGCTGCAAAACCTGCACCTAAGGTTCAAGTTGGTGTTGTGACTATAGAACCTCAAAAAACAGATTTAATCGCTGAATTACCTGGACGAACTACCTCTAGTTTGGTGGCAGAAATTCGTCCTCAGGTTGGCGGAATCGTAAAGAAGCGTTTTTTTGAAGAAGGTCAAAATGTTAAAACTGGAGATTTGCTTTATGAATTGGATGATTCCACTTATGTGTCATCTTACAAGCAAGCTCAAGCGGACTTAGAGTCAGCAAATGCCAGCCTGAAATCTGCACAATTGAAAAAAGAACGTTACACCGAATTGCGTAAGCAAAATAACGTATCTCAACAAGATTTAGATGATGCTCAGGTTGCTTACTTGGAAGCTAGAGCGAAGCAAAAAGGTTCAGAAGCGGCATTAGAGAATACCAAAATCAATTTAGGTTATACCAAAATTCAGTCCCCAATTGATGGTCGAATTGGTATTTCTCGTGTGACTGTTGGTGCTTTGATAACGGGTAGCCAAGCAACGGTTATGACAACAGTTCGCTCTTTAGATCCTATCTTTGTTGATTTATCACAAACCAGTTTAGATCAGTTGAAACAACGTACTTTCCTTGCTCAGGATGATGTTGAAAAAGGCTCTAATAAAGTGTCTTTGATTCTTGAAGACGGTACCAAATATCAATATCAAGGTAGTTTGAAGGCTAGGGAAGTCAGTGTTGACGAATCGACTGGCAGCGTGACGTTACGTGCGGAGTTTCCAAACCCTGATAATCTTTTATTACCGGGTATGTTCGTTCGTGGTTTGATTCATGAGCTGACACATAACGCTGCACTTTTGGTCCCTCAGCAGGCTGTATCTCGTGATGTGAAAGGGAATCCAATTGCTTTGGTGGTTAACGATAAAAATGTAGTTGAGCGTCGTATTTTAACGGTTGAGCGTTCTCTTGGTAATCAGTGGTTGGTTCTTTCTGGAATCAATGCGGGTGAAAAAGTGATTGTTGAAGGTTCAATGAAGGCAAAGCCAGGCAGTGAAGTAACGACTGTTGCGATGAAACGAGACAGTAAAACAGGTGTTATTGTCGATGCGAATAACAGTGGTTCTTCGGCTCAAGGAAACTAATTTATGTTAGCTCACTTTTTTATAAATCGTCCGGTGTTTGCATGGGTTATTTCCATTGCAATCATGCTGGCAGGTCTAGGTGCGATAACGACCTTGCCAATATCTCAATATCCGAATGTGGCTCCACCAACGATCAGTATTTCTGCGACCTATTCCGGTGCGTCAGCTGAAACAGTTGAGAATAGTGTGACTCAAGTATTGGAGCAACAGCTTACTGGTTTAGATGGTTTGTTGTATTTTTCTTCATCCAGTAGCTCAAGTGGTCGTGCCAGCATTAATGTTACTTTTGAACAAGGTACGGATGCCGATATTGCTCAAGTACAAGTTCAGAATAAGATTCAGCAAATAACGTCTAATTTGCCAACTTCGGTTCAGCAAAATGGTGTTTCTGTTCGAAAAGCTAACTCAGACTTTTTGATGGTTGCTGCTGTTTACGACGAAACAGATAAAGATTCTGCAAATGATATTTCAGATTTTTTAGTATCGAGTATTCAAGACCCAGTTTCCCGTGTTGACGGCGTTGGTAGTATTCAGGTATTTGGTTCGGCCTATTCAATGCGTGTTTGGTTGGACCCGCTAAAACTTGCCTCTTACAAATTGATGCCTTCCGATATTTCGGCAGCGATCAATGCGCAAAACAGCCAAGTGGCAGCCGGTAGTCTTGGCGCTTATCCAATCATCAAAGGTCAAGAGCTAAACGTCACAGTAACCGCACAATCTAAACTTCAAACCGCAGAGCAGTTCAAAGATATTATTTTAGCTTATGATGACAGCGGTGCGACGGTTCGTTTGAGTGATGTGGCGAGAGTGGAACTCGGTAGTGAGTCTTACGGTTATATTCCGCGTTTGAATGGACATCCTGCCTCTGGTTTAGCTGTGATGCTGGCGCCTGGTGCGAATGCTTTGTCGACGTCTGAAGCGGTTAAAAAGACACTGAATGATTTATCTAACAGTCTGCCGGATGGTTATAAGTTTTCTTTCCCTGTCGATAATACGGACTTCATCAAAATATCTATCGAGGAGGTGGTCAAAACACTGTTTGAAGCCATAGCTCTCGTTATTATTGTTATGTTCGTCTTCTTGCAGAATTGGCGTGCCACTTTGATTCCTGCGATTGCGGTACCTGTTGTGCTTTTGGGTACGTTTGGTGTATTGGAATTGTTTGGCTTCTCGATCAATACCTTGACTATGTTTGGTGTGGTTCTGTCTATCGGCTTGCTGGTGGATGATGCCATCGTAGTGGTGGAGAACGTTGAACGCGTTATGGAAGAAGAGAAGTTGTCTCCGAAAGAGGCGACGATCAAATCCATGAAAGAGATCACCAGTGCTCTAATCGGTATTGCGGTTGTTCTGTCTGCGGTATTTTTGCCGATGGCATTCTTTAGTGGTTCGACGGGTGTTATTTACCGTCAGTTTTCGATCACGATTGTGGCATCAATGATTTTGTCTGTTGTGGTGGCGTTAACCTTAACGCCAGCTTTGTGTGCGACTTTGTTAAAAGCAAATCACGACTCAAACAAAAAAGGACTTGGTGGTTGGTTTAACCGTAACTTTGATCGTGCAACAGGAAAATATTTCAAAGGTGTGAGCAGCATCATTAAGAAACCAGTTCGCTGGATGTTGGTTTACGGACTGATTGTCGCTGGTTTGAGTGGTTTAATGATGAACTTACCATCTGGTTTCTTGCCAACAGAGGATCAAGGCCGAGTAATGGTCATGGTGTCTTTACCCGAAGGTGCCGCTATGTCTCGTACTGATAAAGTCATGCGAGAGATTGAAACCTATTTCTTAGAAACCGAGAAAAAGAATGTAAACGATATTTTCACTATCTCTGGTTTTAACTTTATGGGGAGCGGTCAGAATGCTGGTTTGGCATTTATCGCTTTAAAAGATTGGAGTGAGCGTGTTGGACCGGCGAACAGTGCTAGCGCCATTGTTGGGCGTTCATACGGTGCTTTTGCTGGAATACGTGATGCGCAAATTTTCTCTTTGATTCCGCCTTCTATCCAAGGTTTGGGTCAAAGCAGCGGCTTTACTTTCCAGCTTCAAGCTACGGGTAATACCGACCGTGAAACTCTGTTGGAAATGAGAAATGCTTTGCTTAACGATGCTAACGCTAGTCCGTTATTAACAGGTGTTCGTTTGGGGTCTCAGTCTGAAGGGCCGCAATTGCATATCGATATTGACCAAGAAAAAGCGTCGGCGCTTGGTTTGTCTTTATCCGATATTAGCTCAACTTTGAGCAGTGCTTGGGCGGGGCGTTATGTAAATGACTTTATCGACCGTGGACGAGTTAAGACGGTTTATATGCAAGGTGATGCTCAATATCGCTCTTCGCCTGAAGATTTACAGCATTGGTATGTTCGTGGTAACGACAATACAATGACGCCATTCTCTGCTTTTGCTAAAAGTGAATGGACTTATGGGCCAAAGAGTTTGTCACGTTTTAATGGCTTGGCATCCTATGAAGTTCAAGGTTCAGGTGCGCCTGGCGTAAGTTCTGGTGCAGCAATGGATGAATTACAAAGTGTCGCAAACAGCTTGCCGGGTGTAACTGGCTCTTGGAGTGGTTTGTCTTATCAAGAACGTTTATCGAGCGGTCAGACGCAATTGCTTTACGGTATCTCTATTTTAGTGGTGTTCTTATGTCTTGCGGCCTTGTATGAAAGCTGGACGGTGCCTTTGTCGGTGATCTTGGTGATTCCTCTTGGTGTTATCGGTTCTGCTGCTGCGGCGCATTTGCGTGGCTTAGAAAACGATGTGTACTTCCAAGTTGCACTATTAACCACTATCGGTTTGTCATCGAAAAACGCCATATTGATTGTGGAATTTGCGGAAGCGGCTTATCGACGAGGTGTTAATGTGTGGGACGCTGCAGCTCAAGCGGCAAGCTTGCGTTTGCGTCCTATTATTATGACCTCGATGGCCTTTATCGTAGGTACTTTGCCATTAGCACTTTCATCTGGCGCTGGCGCGAACAGCCGAATTTCAATTGGTTCTGGGATAGTTGGTGGTACATTAACTGCTACCGTGTTGGCGATTTTCTTTGTACCATTATTCTTTGTAATCGTACGACGTATCTTCCCAGGTCGCCCTGAGGCTTTATCTAGTAACGAAAACGCTGAGTAATTCGTTAAAAGGATATAAATGAAAAAGGAGCTTTTATCAGCTCCTTTTTTTATGGGGTTTGAAGTATTTGCAAGGTTGTAGATCCTCAATCATCGATTTAGATGGTTCGATTAACATTTTTGTTTGGTATGTATTCCATACAAGAGAGGAGGTTTTAGATGAAGTTATTATTAGTTGGTTCGACAGGTTTGGTGGGGCGTCTTGTTTTAACGCTAGCGTTAGAGGACTCGCGGGTTAGTGAGGTTGTTGTGCTTTCTCGAAAGGCTTTATCGGTAGAGCATGCAAAATTACGAACCCTGTTGGTCGACTTTGAAAATTTGCCAGACGATCCTGATTTATGGAAGGTCGACGCCGTCATTTGTACCTTGGGCACAACCATGCGTGTGGCAGGTTCGAAAGAAGCCTTTCGATTGGTCGATTTCACTTATCCGTTTGCTATTGCCAAAAAGACTTATGAACATGGCTCACAGGCTTATGTTTTGAATTCTGCATCAGGAGCGAATCCAGACTCTTCTATTTTTTATAATAAGGTTAAGGGAGAATTAGAGCAGGCTCTGATTGGCTTGGGTTTTGCCTCGTTGACGTTAGTTCGCCCGGGTTTAATCGGTGGAGAGCGTTCTGAATTTCGTCTTGGGGAAAGCGTCGGAGCGGCTGTCTTGAGTTTTCTTGGGCCAATTTTGCCGCGCCGTCTGCGTGTCAATCCTGCTCCAAAAATTGCTGAGGCTTTGTTGGAGTCGGCTATTCAAGGCTCTGATGGTGTCTGTGTGGTGAGTTCTGATCAGCTTATTTGATTTATTTAGTCAGTAAATTTGCCAAAAAAACTTCTGCATCCTGCTGGTTAATAAAGCCGTCTGATACGGCTTTTGATAGGGATTTTGCGGCTCCTGAAAAAGCAATAAAGGCGATTTTACTGGCCGTTTTCCCTTCGAATTTTTGCAAAGATTCCTCCCAAAAAGCCATCATCTCATCATCACAATCTTGCTTTACCTTTTCTGTTTCTGCTGAACCATCTAAAGCGGCATCTACGGCTAATGAAAGAGAATCAGAGGACAAGACGCATTCAATGTAGCAACGAGCCAGCGCGTTAGCTGCTGTGTTTGAGTCCTTAACATCGGCTAATGCATCTTGTGTGGCCTGTAGATGGCGTTGGCAATAGTTTTGGTACAAAACCGATAATAAGCCTGCTCGGCTTTCAAAATGCCCGTAAACAATGGGTTTTGTCACGCCTGCTTTTTGGGCTACTCGTCCTAAAGTTAAACCATCAGCGCCATCCTCTTTTAGTACTTCCAAGGCACATTCAAGAAGCTGTTCAAAGCGTCGGCTAGCGGTCATTCGTTTCTGTTTCATAAGCTCAGTATTGTGTTGACAGATGATGGGGCGAAAGATAGCATGTCGTCGTCAAGTTACCAATGGTAACTTATTTTAAGTTAATTTGTATTTATAACGCATGACACACAATTGAGGTGAGCAATGAAAACAGTTTTAGTGATTGGATCTACAGGAAGTATGGGAAAAGCAGCACTAACAGGACTTTCTGAACATAAAGTAATTACGGCAAATCGTTCTGGAGAGGGCGCAGACCATGCCGTGGACATCACGAGCGAAACGTCTTTAAAGGCATTGTTCGAAACCATTGGCAAAGTTGATGCTGTAGTAAATACAGTGGGTTTTTGTGAGTATGCAACTTTTCACGAAATGACGGATCAACAATGGCGTGCAACGATTGATAGTAAGCTGATTGGTCAGATGAATGTCGTTCGTGTTGGTACTGAGTACGTCACCGATGGCGGTTCATTTACATTGATTTCAGGCATTTTGTCGGTTAAGCCTATTCCTTATGCGATTGCTGATGCGACAACAAGTGGTGCGATTGAAACTTTTGCAAAATGTGTCGCTTTTGAAATGCCTCGTGGTCTTCGCGTTAACGTTATTAACCCAACAGTTCTAGCAGAATCATGGGATGTTTATGGCGAAATGATGCCTGGCTTCCAGCCTGTGCCAAGCACACTGGTTGGTAAGGCTTTTCAGCGTTCAGTTGATGGCTTCATTTCTGGGCAAGTTCTAACAGTCGATGCATAATTAAGTAGATAGAGATCTTAATAATGTTACCGGAGGACTTATGGTAAATAGTGAAACGTTTGCAGGGTTTAAGTGGCTGAATGAGAGTCGAGCGGATGTTAAAAATGGCCGTTTAACTTTATTAGCACCACCAAAAAGCGACTTTTTTTATAACAACGACGCAGCATCAGAAACAGGCATTAGCCCAGAAAACCTAAGCAATGCACCTTTTTACTACACTGAGGTGTTAGGGGATTTTGTTTTAACGGTTAAGGTTTCTGTAGATTTTGTGGATACCTACGATGCGGCCGCTGTTATGGTAATGAAAAATGACCATACTTGGGTGAAGTCCTGTTTTGAAAAAACAGACTTTGGTACTCGTGCTGTTGTTAGTGTGGTGATGAACCAATTTACTGACGACGCAAACGGTAACGATATCGACTCTAATAGCGTTTGGCTAAAAGTAGTTCGAATTGGTCAATCTTTTGCTCTTCATTATTCCGTAGACGGCGAAGACTTCAATA
Source organism: Marinomonas sp. (assembly GCF_965225885.1). Taxonomy (NCBI): domain Bacteria; kingdom Pseudomonadati; phylum Pseudomonadota; class Gammaproteobacteria; order Oceanospirillales; family Oceanospirillaceae; genus Marinomonas; species Marinomonas sp. Next base: position 4,149,475 of record NZ_OZ245329.1, on the reverse strand, counting down.
TGACGCGAGTCTTTACTTTACCTGTTGAAGAAACAGTGAAAGTGGGGTTTGTCGCTCAAGCCCCGGTTGGTAGTGGCGGCGAGCGTCATTTCGAGCATTTCACATTAGAGAAAAAGACGTTAGATAATATTCGTTTTGCTTAATCCGTAAGTAACATGTTTAAGCGTGATGAAAAGGCCATTTAGTTAATTTCTAAGTGGCTTTTTTCGTTGTTTCGGCAGTTTATGAAGCTGTTGAGTGAGTTTCAGAACAAGAATTTTTTTAATCTTCTAAGCATTGATTGTGTCTAGCGATAAGATCGGTGAAAATAGCGTCATTGAAAATTAACCTTCCAGCTTTGTGTCTTTCCTATTTTTTAATTAGGAGTCACCAGTCTGCGTTAAATTAGAAGATTCTATCCATGTCGAATAAAGAGTTACTTGAACAAGTTGAACAACGCCGCACTTTTGCGATTATTTCCCACCCCGACGCCGGTAAAACAACCATCACTGAGAAGCTTCTGTTGCTTGGCCAGCTTATTCAGACGGCTGGCTCTGTAAAAGGCCGCAAAGGTGATAAGCACGCTACGTCTGACTGGATGGCGATGGAGAAGCAGCGTGGTATCTCGATTACCTCTTCTGTGATGCAGTTCCCATACAAAGATCGTATCGTTAACTTGCTTGATACACCTGGGCACGAAGATTTCTCTGAAGACACTTATCGTACTCTTACTGCGGTTGACTCTGTATTGATGATTATCGACGGCGCAAAAGGTGTAGAAGATCGTACTATCAAGTTGATGGATGTTTGTCGTTTGCGCGATACGCCTATTTTGACCTTTATTAACAAGATGGATCGAGATATTCGCGATCCGATTGATTTGTTGGATGAAGTAGAGGAAGTGCTAAAAATCGCAGCGGCGCCTATTACTTGGCCGATTGGCATGAGCGATTTCTTTAAAGGTGTTTACAATCTTTATACCGATACGATTCATGTGTTTGTTCGTGGTCGTGGTCATACCTTAATGGACGATATTCGCATCGAGGGTTTACAGTCTGATGAAGCAAAAGAATTGCTTGGTGATGATTGGGAAGCTTATGTCGACGAAATTGAATTGGTTCGTGGTGCGAGCCATGAATTTGATCAAGAAGCGTATTTATCAGGTGAACTGACGCCAGTGTTCTTTGGTACGGCGCTTTCTAACTTTGGTGTTCGTGAAATGCTTGATGGCTTTGTGGATTGGGCTCCAGCTCCTATTGATCGCGAAACCAATAGTCGTAAAGTGGAAGCAAAGGAAGAAAAGTTTTCCGGCTTTATTTTTAAAATTCAGGCCAACATGGACCCTAAACATCGTGACCGTATTGCCTTTATGCGAGTGTGTTCAGGCACTTATAGTCGAGGCATGAAAATGCGTCATTGTCGCATTGGTAAAGATATTAAAGTGACGGATGCGGTGTCTTTTACCGCAGGTGATCGTGAAGGTGTTGAAGAGGCATTCTCTGGCGATATTATTGGTTTGCATAACCATGGCACAATTCAAATAGGTGATACCTTTACTGAAGGTGAGGATTTGAAATTCACCGGTATTCCTCACTTCGCTCCAGAATTGTTTCGCCGTGTACGCTTGAAAGATCCAATGAAAATGAAGGCTTTGCAAAAAGGTCTGCAGCAGCTTTCTGAGGAAGGTTCTACTCAGTTGTTTATGCCTCAACGAAACAACGAATTGATTGTTGGTGCGGTGGGTCAGTTGCAATATGAAGTGGTGGCTTACCGTTTAAAAGACGAGTACAAGGTCGAATGTATTTATGAGCCTGTAAACGTTAATACAGCACGTTGGGTTGAGTGTGATGACGCTAAGAAATTTGAAGAATTTAAGAATAAGTGTCGTGATAACTTAGCAATTGATGGCGGCGGTCATTTGACTTACTTGGCACCAACCCGTGTCAATTTGATGATGGCAGAAGAAAAATGGCCGCAAGTTCGATTTCGCTCAACTCGTGAACATTGATCAATACTTGACTAAATTACTCGGATAAGCGGATAATTCATTTATCGAAATGGTTTTAGTGGTATTGGAATGAGCATGGTTGAATCGATTGATCCTATTGAATTTACAGACGCAGCAGCTGCAAAGCTGCAATCGTTAATTGAAGAAGAAGAAAATGATCGACTCATGTTACGTGTGTATGTGACAGGTGGCGGTTGTTCCGGCTTTCAGTATGGTTTTACGTTTGATGAAGAACATCAAGAAGACGATACAGAGGTAAAGCGTAACGGAGTCACTTTGGTTGTTGATCCGTTAAGCTTCCAATATCTTGTTGGATCGGAAGTAGACTATAAAGAAAACTTAGAAGGTTCGCGCTTTGTTGTGAAAAATCCTAATGCCACGTCTACTTGTGGTTGTGGTGCGAGTTTTAGTGTTTAGCTCTCGGCCTTAAACGTTAATTAAGTTCGGCAATAAAAAATAAACCCTTCATGCGAATCGTATGAAGGGTTTTTTATTGTCGGTTTATTGCCAGTTAGGTGTTCTTTTCTGTTAGTTCTGTTTGCTTATATGGCCAGCGCATTTCAAAACGCGTACCGCCGTGTGCGGTTGGATGGCAACTGGCTTCGCCATTATGTGCTCTTGCAATAGCAGCAACCACTGCCAAACCTAAACCACTTCCTGTTACGTCATTGTCAGATGAGCGTCTGAAGGCAGTGAATACGTGTGGCGCTAGTGCTTCAGGAATGCCGGGGCCTTCATCTTCTACACATAATACGAGTGAATTTTGTATGCTTCGTGTTTGAATCTTAATGTGGCCAGATACAGCATGTTTGATGACATTGGTTAGTAGTGCAATGAGTGCTTGTCTGATTCTAACTGGGTCGCACAAAGTATTGTTTGCGGCTAAATCTAGTTCCACATCTTGTTGGGCTGTGGCTAGCGCGTCTTTCATGAATTCAACCACGGCCGTGATTTCCGTATTTAGATCAACATCTTGTATTCTCAAATTGAGATGTCCGCTTTCCTCTAAACTAACGACGCGTAAGTCTTCCACTAGATTTTTTAAACCATCTACTTGTACTAATAAGCTTCGAAATTGATGATTGTCAGGAGTAAATACGCCATCAAGCATGCCTTGTAAGCGGCCGTACAAAATCGTGACGGGCGTTCTCAATTCGTGGGCAATAGCCGCATTCCAGAACCTTTGCTCGTTGGTCATTCTTTCTAACTTTTCGGCGAGCAAATTAAAGTCACGAATCAGCTGGTTTGTTTCATTTGGCGCATTATGAAATGACGTGGCTCGTGCGGATAAATCTCCTTGTGCTAGAAGGCGAATGCCTTTGGTGACGGAGTTTAACGGAGAGACAATATGGCGTGCTAAGTTTATGGCCACAGTGACGGTTATTGTTAGCGCTATGATAATGGTTCCTGCAACCCAGATGAGTTCAGGGCCTTTAGGAATAATATTATCCTCAAAGATATAGTCTGGCCAAAATGCATCCATGAAGTAGTAAAAAAGATACGCAGTAAAGAATACAAGCAATATCGCAAGCAGGGTGATGGTGATCATTGAGGCTATTATTTTGCCGCTTAAGCCGACGATTTTCATTTTCGATCCCAAAAACGGTAACCAATTCCTCTGACGCCAGCAGGAATATCGTCGATGCCAACCTGTTCCAGTTTTTTTCGCAGTTTGCTGATATGGCTATCCACTGTGCGTTCTAATGTGTCGCCTTCAGGTAAACAGTTTTCTAATAGCTCTATTCGACTGAAGGCACGCTTTGGTGTGCGGGCCATGAGGGCTAATAGCTTGAATTCAGTCAGTGTTAGCATGACGTCGAGTTGTTCTGTTCCTTTTTCTACCGACACAGAATGGTTTTCTATGTCAATGTGTAATCTGTCCAGTTGAAGGGTACTTGTTTGCGGTAAAGGCTCTTGTGTCATTGTTCGGCGTAATACCGCTTGTGTTCGTGCGATTACTTCGGCGGGGTTAAAGGGTTTAACAACATAATCGTCTGCGCCGATACGCAGCCCCATAAGTTTATCAATGTCTTGATCCATGGCGGTTAGCATGATGACCGGTGTATTGCCACGATGACGGATCTCTGAAAGTACTCGCCAGCCGTCAAGTTTTGGCATCTGTACATCCAGTAAAACAATATCGGGCTTATGTTCTAAGTGAAGTTCCAGTGCTTGAAGGCCATTGGATGCATGTAACGTTCGCATGCCAGATTTCTCTAAATAGGCAATCAGAATTTCTGCAATATCAAGTTCATCTTCTGCAATCAGTACAGTGGCTTGGATATCAGTGCTTATTGCTGAACCTATCATCTCGTTATTCATAAAAAGTATTCATCTCCATCAAATCTACATGCATTCTCGGTCATAGCTCCATTGAGTAAAAGTAGAATTTAGATTATTCAATATTGGCTTGCCTTATAAGGTATAGGATTTTCGATGAAGTTTGACTTTAGTAGTACCCGCTATAGCATGATAGCAGCACTTGCTTTCGTGCTTGTTGCATGTGATCAACCTCAGTCTAATCAAGACGTATTGCTGTCCGAACCTTTAGTATCGGCGATTTCTTTAACGCCTGAAGCATTAACGGTGAGGGACACATTACCTGGCCGAGTCGCGCCGGTACGCGTTGCTGAAATTCGTGCTCAGATCAGTGGCATTGTACAAGAAAAGCTCTTTGATCAAGGTAGTGAGGTCAAAGCGGGTCAACCTTTATATCAGATTAACCCAGCGCCTTTTTTAGCCGAGGTTGATACGGCTACCGCTATTCTTAATCGTGCGGAAGTGGCATTAGCGCATACCCAAAAGCAATTAGTTCGATTGAACTCATTACTAAAATCCAATTCAATTAGTCGCCAAGCCTACGATGATGAGGTGTTTAAACGAGACCAAGCGTTGGCTGAAGTCGCACAAGCACGGGCGACGCTGGCACGTCGTAAACTTGATTTAGCATTTGCCACCGTGGAGGCGCCTATTTCTGGCCGTATTGATCAGACCTTGGTCTCGGAAGGGGCGTTAGTTAATAGCACAGACACCAGTCCAATGGCGCGAATTCAGCAAATTGATCAGGTTTACCTTGATTTGCGACGCCCTGCGTCTTCCCTTGAATCCTTACAAAAAGCGTTGACGAAGCAGGGAGCGGAAAATGGTTTGCCAGTATCCGTCTTGCGCTCTAACGGTGAGCCTTATGGCTTAAAAGGTCATATCGTATTTTCAGGTATTAGTGTCGACGCTGGCACGGGAGATGTGTTGTTGCGGGTGTTGATAGACAATCCAAATCAGCAGCTTTTACCGGGAATGTTTGTACAGGCCAAGGTGGATCGCAGTTATTACGACAAGGCCTTGATGTTACCTCAACAGGCTGTAGTCCGTTTTGAGGGGCAGTCGCAGGTGTGGATTATCGACGAGAATCGTCAGGTGCGTCTCATACCAGTCGAATTAGGCGAGTTGGTTGATAGATATTATCGCTTAAAGGTCGGTGTGAGGGCGGGTCAGAAGGTCGTTATCGAAGGAATGGAGCGACTGACGGATGGTACAGACGTTCGCGTGCAGGAATGGAAGTCGAATAGATCCTTCTCAGGCGTTGCCCACTAATTCTACAGGTTCTACTTGTTTTACAGGAAACGTATTTATGGCTCAGTTTTTTATTCTTCGCCCTGTATTTGCTTGGGTGCTTGCCTTATTTATTATTTTAGGCGGTGTATTGTCCATTCCACAACTACCGATCGCTCGTTATCCATCCATTGCTCCTCCGTCTGTCAGTATTACGGCGACTTATCCTGGCGCAAACCCCCAGACAATGAATGATGCCGTGTTGAGTTTGATTGAACGCGAATTGTCAGGCGTTAAGAATATGTTGTATTTCGAATCCTCAGCGGATGGCTCCGGATCTGCTTCTATTACGGTGACCTTTAAACCGGGAACGGATCCTAAGCTGGCTCAGGTTGATGTGCAAAACAAGATTAAAGCGGTTGAAGCACGTCTGCCTCAGGCCGTTCGTCAAAATGGCTTAAGTGTTGAATCGGCAACCTCGAGTTTCCTTATGATTGTTGGCCTTAAATCCGATGATGGGCGTTTTACCGAAACGTCGTTGAGTGACTATATGTCGCGTAATCTGTTGGAGGAGTTTCGTCGTATCGATGGTGTGGGTAATGTGCAGCTGTTTGGTTCTGAACAGGCAATGAGGGTCTGGGTAGAGCCAAATAAGTTGACGTCTTATGGTTTGACTATGGCAGATCTAACGACTGCTATTACTCAGCAAAATACACAAATTGCTCCTGGTAGTGTTGGTGCGTCGCCTTCAGTAATTGGACAGCGAGTTACTGTGCCGTTGACTGTTCAAGGGCAATTGAGCTCACCTGAAGAGTTTGCCAGTATTGTCGTGAGAGCTCGTACAGACGGTTCGAAAATTGTGTTGAGTGATGTCGCGAGAGTTGAGATAGGGGCCCAGTCTTACGGCTTTAGTAATCGTGAAAATGGCAAAGTAGCCACTTCGGCGGCTATTCAATTGGCTCCGGGGGCCAACGCTGTCAGCACGTCAAATAAGGTGCTGGCTCGTATGGAAGAGTTGGGGCGAACTATGCCAGCAGGTATGAGTTATTCCATCCCTTTTAATACGGCCCCTTTTGTCAAAGTGTCCATTGAAAAAGTGATTTATACCCTACTTGAGGCGATGATGTTGGTATTCCTAGTGATGTTTTTGTTCTTGCAGAACATTCGCTATACCTTGATTCCAGCCATTGTTGCGCCGATTGCTTTGTTGGGGGCTTTCTCAATTATGCTGTTGGCAGGCTTTTCGATCAACGTGTTAACGATGTTCGGCATGGTGTTGGCCATCGGTATTATTGTCGATGACGCGATCGTTGTGGTGGAGAATGTTGAGCGGATTATGGCGGGAGAGGGTTTGAGTCCGAAGGATGCGACAATTAAGGCGATGAAGCAGATAACGGGTGCGGTGGTCAGTATTACCTTGGTGTTGACTGCGGTATTTATTCCTATGGCTTTTGCTAGTGGCTCTGTGGGAGTGATTTATCAGCAGTTTTCCCTCTCTATGGCAGTGTCTATTTTGTTCTCTGCTTTTTTGGCTTTGACTTTGACGCCGGCGTTGTGTGCCACCTTGCTTAAACCTCACACTGGGCAAGCTCTTAAGAAAACTGGATTCTTTGGCTGGTTCAATCGAATGTTTGATGGCATGACGAAAGGCTATGTTTCTTGTGTCGGTAAGTTGCTGGCACGAATTGGGCGAATGATGATGATCTTTGTTGTTATCGTGGCTGTATTGATTCTCGCTTTACGACAGTTGCCAACATCATTCTTACCGGAAGAAGATCAAGGCTATTTCATGACGACCATTCAGTTGCCAGCGGATGCGACCACCGAACGCACGCTGGATGTGGTAGAAGTATTTGAAGAGTATATCGCTTCGCGTCCTGCCATTGCGTCTAATCTGTCTATTTTGGGTTTTGGTTTTTCGGGTTCAGGTTCGAATGCGGCGATGGCTTTTACTGTGCTAAAAGATTGGAAGGATAGGGAATATACCACGTTGCAAGAAGAGGTATCTCTTGCACAGCTGGCCATGGCTAATATTTCCGAAGGCTCGGTGATGAGTTTAATGCCTCCGGCTATCGATGAATTAGACACAAGTTCTGGCTTTTCTATGCGTTTGCAGGATCGCGCGAATCGAGGCTATGACGCGTTAAAAGAAGCGGAAACGAAACTGCTTGCGCTGGCTGCACAAAGTAAGATTGTGACTGGTGTCTATCCTGATGGTTTACCTTCTGGAGCAAGTATTAGATTGAATATTGATCGCCTTAAAGCTGAGGCGATGGGGGTGTCGTTTAACAGTATTAGTGACACGCTTTCCACCGCGATGGGATCAACTTATGTCGGTGATTTCCCTAATGCAGGACGTATGCAACAGGTTATTCTGCAAGCCGAGGCCTCAGCACGAATGCAGATTGAGGATGTGCTTAAGTTGTACGTACGCAATAGTAATGGCGGCATGGTTCCTTTATCGGAAGTTGTTACTCCGGTTTGGACAGAAACGCCTTTGCAGTTGACTCGTTATCAAGGTTTTCCTGCAATACGTATTTCTGGTACGGCAGCAGCGGGCTTTTCTAGCGGTGCTGCAATGCAAGAAATGGAGCGTTTGGTGGATCAATTGCCAGCAGGTTTTGCTGTAGCTTGGAGTGGGCAATCACTTCAAGAGCGTCAATCATCTTCTCAAGCGCCGTTGTTAATGGCGTTATCTATGTTGGTGGTATTTCTCGTATTGGCGGCACTTTATGAAAGCTGGTCTATCCCACTTTCCGTGATGTTGGTTGTGCCGCTTGGTTTACTTGGGGCGGTTATCGCTGTTTTGCTGCGAGATATGCCGAATGATGTTTTCTTTAAAGTCGGTATGATTACAGTGATTGGTCTTTCGGCTAAAAATGCGATCTTAATTGTTGAGTTCGCTAAGCAGTTGCGTGGGCAAGGGGAAGGGCTGGTTGAATCTGCCATGATTGCTGCTCGCCTTAGGTTGCGACCTATCTTGATGACATCACTCGCTTTTGGTTTGGGCGTTGTTCCCTTGGTGATCGCTTCCGGTGCTAGTGCTGAAACACAACATGCGATTGGTACGGGTGTGTTGGGTGGAATCATTAGCGCGACTGTGCTGGCCGTTTTCTTTGTACCTGTGTTTTTTGTCTTTGTGATGGGCTTGCAAGAGCGCATTAGTCGATGGCGAGCATCTCATTAATTCATTGTTAAGTTAGTCGATAAAAAATAAACCCTTCATGCGAATCGTATGAAGGGTTCTTTTATTGCTTAAAAATTGAGGCTAGGCCTTTGTATAAAGATTACTGGCTTGCCGGGCCCTTTCTTCTTCGGTAATTGGGTTGCCTTCAATGGGCGTATAATGACCAATAAACAGCAAGCCAATTTTACTGTCTCCCAAAACAACTGGCGTCAATGTGTTGTTTTTTGCTCTCCAAATCCTGAGGCCGAATGTTTGAGGTGAGAATGTATCTTCGCTCATTATTCGGCTTTGATTGATATGTACATAGAGTGGAGACAACTGGTCTGGTTCGCCATCTTGATCAAGCAATATGTGGTAATGAGTAACTTGTTGATCGAGAAAATCTGGCAAATAAGGGGTGCGTAAGACGGGGAGCCAGCTTTCTTTAGGGAATGTATGAAATAGGCTGGGGACTTCCGGAGATCCATTGTTTGGTGAAATTAAAAGTGTCATGTCGACTGGTATGCCGTAGGACGGTTTTACTGGAATATGAAATATAAGTTGTTTGGCCGGTGGGCGTTGAGGCACTTCTGGTACGAGATAGCCTGCTGTTTTTTGGTCTTGTTCACTTTTTACTGGTGGTACTTGTAGAGACAAAATCCAATCTTTTATGTCTAGATTCAATTCTTCAGGTGAGTGAACGTGTAGATTGCTCGTTAAAATATAGCTTAATGCATGCTCTATAAGGTTGGCGAAAACACTTGTTGATGCTGTAAGGGGCGTTTTGACTTGACTATTTAAATGTATTTCCTTTACTTGATGGGCCGCAGAACTTAAGTCGACAGAGTCTTTATGGTTGATTGTAGGGCGATATTTCGCTCTAGAAATCAACTTTTTTTCATTCGGCTGAGTACTGGCTCTATTGAGTGCCTCTATAAATAGCATGGTACGACTCCCTTGTTAGCTGTCAAAGGTATCGGCCGTAATTTTAAAGAGTTTAGAGATAGTCTGTTTTTTGTACAAAAAAGACTATCTCGAGCTTTTTTTTAACGAAGTAGATTAGATAGTTTTGGGTTTGGCTTCAAAGCGGCACGATAAAAAAGTGCGACTTTACCAATGGTTTGCACGGTTTCAGACTTCATTATTTTGTTGATTTCTTCAATCAGAGCATTGCGAACTTCACGGTCGGTAATGCTTAAGCGTATTTTAATCAGCTCGTGATCTTCAAGTGCACGGTCGATTTCGGTAAGAACGGTTTCTGTTAAACCGTTGCCCGCAATCATAACCACAGGATTAAGTGCGTGGCCGATTAGGCGATATTGCTTTTTTTGGGCGTTTGTAAGACTCATAGTAAAAATTTCTCATATTAGTTGACCCTCTTTATTGGAGGCTTTAGAGGTTAAGCGATATTATAGCGGAATATTGACTGATTTAGGTATGATGAAAACGTGGCAAGATCAAAAAGTAGTAATAATTGGATGAAGGAACATTTTGACGATCCGTATGTCAAAAAATCCCAACAAGATGGCTATCGCTCTAGAGCGAGTTATAAGCTGATAGAGATTAACGACAAGGACAAGTTGTTTAAGCCCGCGATGCGCGTTGTTGATCTTGGGGCAGCCCCTGGTGGCTGGTCTCAAGTGGCGGCAAAACTGGTGGGCGATAATGGGACGATTGTTGCTTCAGATATTTTGGAAATGGCCCCTTTGCCTGGGGTAAGTTTTGTCCAGGGTGATTTTACTGAGCAAGAAGTATATGAGGCAATTTTGTCTGAAATTGGAGATAAAAAAGCAGATCTTGTAATTTCAGATATGGCCCCCAATATGAGTGGTAACAGTTCTTCTGATCAGCCACAAGCTATGTATCTTGTAGAACTTGCCTTGGATATGGCGGCTCAAGTGTTACGTCCAGGCGGAAATTTTCTAGTGAAGGTGTTTCAGGGTGAGGGGTTTGAAGAATACCTCAAAACCATGCGGGTTCAATTTGAGTCTGTTGTGACACGTAAACCGGATGCATCGCGAGCAAGAAGTCGCGAAGTTTACTTATTAGGAAGACAATATAAAGGTTAATGGGATATGTTCTGGTATGATTGCCAGAGACATTTAAAATAACCGTTAAGAGGTGTGCTCTTGAACGATATGCTGAAAAATATACTGTTGTGGTTGGTGATAGCTGCTGTACTACTAACTGTGTTTAATAACTTTAATACGACACCTGACACGAATAGAATTTCGTATTCTGAGTTTGTGAAAGAGGTCCAAGATGGCCGCATAGCTAAAGTGGTTGTAGATAACTATACCATCAGTGGTAGCCGTACTAGCGGCGATACCTTTAATACTGTGCGTCCCGCGACAGGTGATCCAAAAATAATGGATGATTTGCTTCGCAATAACGTTGTTGTGGAAGGGCGTATGCCTGAGCAACAAAGTATTTGGACTCAGTTGCTAGTGGCTAGTTTTCCAATTCTTCTTATTCTTGCCATCTTCATGTTTTTCATGCGCCAAATGCAAGGCGGTGGCGGTGGCAAGGGCGGACCAATGTCTTTTGGTAAGTCAAAAGCTCGTCTTTTACCTGAAGATCAGATTAAAACAACGTTTGCAGATGTTGCGGGCTGTGATGAAGCGAAAGAAGATACTTCAGAGCTGGTGGATTTTCTGCGTGAGCCAAGTAAATTTCAGCGCCTAGGCGGTAAAATACCTCGTGGTATCTTGATGTGTGGGCCTCCAGGTACAGGTAAAACTTTGTTGGCTAAAGCAATTGCTGGTGAAGCAAAGGTGCCATTCTTTACTATTTCTGGTTCTGACTTTGTAGAAATGTTTGTTGGTGTTGGTGCGTCTCGTGTTCGTGACATGTTTGAACAAGCGAAAAAACACGCACCATGTATCATCTTTATCGATGAAATTGATGCTGTTGGTCGTAACCGTGGTTCCGGTATGGGCGGTGGTAACGATGAACGTGAGCAGACATTGAACCAGTTATTGGTTGAAATGGATGGTTTCGAAGGTAACGAAGGTATTATCGTTATTGCTGCGACAAACCGTCCAGATGTATTGGATCCAGCTTTGCTTCGTCCGGGTCGTTTTGACCGTCAGGTGCAGGTAGGCTTGCCAGATATTCGTGGCCGTGAGCAGATTCTAAAAGTGCATTTGCGTAAAGTGCCTTGTGATGATGATGTAGAGCCAAAAAACATTGCTCGTGGTACACCTGGTTTCTCTGGTGCTGATTTGGCGAACTTGGTTAACGAGGCAGCCTTGTTTGCCGCTCGTTCTAATCGCCGCTTGGTGAATATGGAGCAGTTAGAACTAGCGAAAGACAAAATCCTCATGGGCGCTGAGCGTAAAACCATGGTGATGAGTGATAAAGAAAAGCTTAATACTGCTTATCATGAAGCTGGCCACACTATTATTGGTTATTTGATGCCAGAACATGATCCTGTTTATAAGGTATCTATTATTCCTCGTGGTCGTGCATTGGGTGTCACTATGTATTTACCTGAAGAAGATAAATACAGTATTAGTAAACGAGGTCTTGAAAGTCAGGTTTGTAGTTTGTACGGCGGTCGTATTGCTGAAGAAATGATTCATGGTTTTGATGGTGTTTCGACCGGTGCCTCAAATGATATTGAGCGCGCAACCAGTATTGCTCGTAACATGGTTACTAAATGGGGTTTGTCTGAAAAGCTTGGCCCATTTGCCTATGAGGAAGATGATAATAATGGTGGCTACATTTCTGGGCCGACGGGAAGTAAAGCAAACTATTTTTCTCCTGAAACAGGTAAAGTTATAGATGCTGAAGTTCAAGATATTATTAGTCGTTGTTATGAAAAAGCGACAACTATCTTAGTTGAAAATCGTCCTAAGCTTGATGTTATGGCGGAAGCTTTGATGCAATATGAGACAATTGACGCTAAACAAATCAAAGAAATAATGGATGGCAAAAAGCCTTCTGCCCCTGAGGGGTGGTCTGATCCTGGTGCTAATACCCCGAAAGGTGATGATGCAGATAAGGTGAATGACGAGGTTGTTACTTCAGTGGATGCTAGTTCTTCAGAAGGTGATCTTGATTCAGCTTCTGGTACGGTTTCACCTAAGCCGACTAGCGAATAGCGTCGAAATGTTAATTCTTTGATATGGTTTTTTCATGTCGTTAATGCCTTTTGGGGACAAGTCGCTAGACTTGTCCCTTCCTCATGTTATGGGGATACTAAATGTTACGCCGGATTCGTTTTCTGATGGTGGCTCGTTTAACTCCTTAAATGCCGCTTTGCGTCAATCTGAAAAGATGATTCAAGAAGGGGCTAGTATTATTGATGTCGGCGGCGAGTCGACTCGTCCTGGTGCTGCTCCCGTTTCTATTCAGCAAGAGCTGGATCGTGTGTTACCTATAGTTGAAGCAATAAAAAAACGTTTTGATATTGTTGTGTCCGTAGATACCAGCACGACAGAGGTGATTCAGGGTGCGGCTGCATTGGGGATGGGCTTTATAAATGATGTTAGAGCACTTGAGCGTGAAGGGGCCTTGCAAGCTGCGGCTAAAACAAATTTGCCAATTTGCTTGATGCATATGAAAGGTATGCCACAAACAATGCAAGATGGACCTGATTATGTCTCGGTGGTTGATGATGTAATGAGTTACTTGATGTCTAGGGTTGTTGAGTGTGAATCGGTTGGTATTTCTCGGTCTCGCCTTATTTTGGATCCGGGTATTGGTTTTGGAAAAACTCTATCGCATAATTTATTGTTGCTGAAGCACTCGGAAGTATTTAAGAGTATGGGGTTCGAGGTTCTTATTGGTCTTTCGAGAAAGACTATGATAGGTGAGGCCTTAGGTTTGCCAGTCGAAGAGCGCTTATATGGCACTATGGGAGCAAATGCTTCTGCTTATTTGAAGGGTGCTCGAATTTTTAGAGTTCATGATGTTAGGTCGCATGTTGAAATGTTGGCGTTAATGTCTCGGATTGAGAGAGAGATTTAATGCGTAAATATTTTGGTACAGATGGAATTCGTGGAAAAGTCGGTACGACACCAATTACGCCAGAGTTTATGCTTAAGCTTGGTTGGGCGGCTGGTCAGGTTTTTAAGGAAAACGATAAGAAAATTCTGATAGGCAAGGATACTCGTATTTCTGGTTATATGTTTGAGTCTGCACTTGAGTCTGGCATTGTTGCGGCCGGTGCGGATGTGCGTTTGGTTGGTCCTATGCCAACGCCAGCGATTGCTTACTTGACTCGAACCTTTCGTGCTAGTGCTGGTATCGTTATTAGCGCATCTCATAATCCTTATACGGATAATGGTATTAAGTTTTTTTCTGCCGAAGGCGGCAAGATTTCTGATGAAATAGAAGAGCGAATTGAATATTTCCTTGAGCAGCCGATGGTGGTGGTTGAGTCCAGTCTGATCGGTCGAGCGAAACGTATTGATGATGCGGCAGGGCGTTACATTGAATATTGTAAAGGCACGTTTCCTATCGGTTTGCAGTTAAGTGGTCTGAAAATTGTCGTCGACTGTGCTGATGGTGCTACTTATCATGTTGCTCCTCGTGTGTTCTCTGAATTGGGTGCAGAAGTGGTTTCTATTGGTATTAATCCCGATGGTTTGAATATTAATGAGTTTAGTGGGGCAACCAAGCCTGAGTTATTACGCAAAAACGTCTTGGCTGAAGAGGCTGACCTTGGTATTGCTCTAGATGGTGATGGCGACCGTTTAATATTGGTAGATCGTCACGGTGTGGTGCGCGACGGAGATGATATTTTGTATATTATTGCTAATCACTTGATGCGTGCTGGGCGTTTTAGTGGCGGAGTTGTCGGAACTTTGATGAGTAACTTTGGTTTGGAGTTGGCGTTCTCTGAGACGGGTATTGGCTTTAGTCGTGCGGCGGTTGGAGATAGGTACGTTAATGAAAAATTGATGCAGCATGGGTGGGTGTTAGGTGGTGAGCCATCTGGACATATCGTGTGTCGCTCAATTACAACAACGGGCGATGGTATTGTTGCTGCGCTTCAAGTTCTTCGGGCTATGGTTGAAGAGGGTAAGGCGCTTGATGAGCTTTTGGTTGGCTTGGTTAAATTTCCTCAAAGACTAAAAAATATACGAGTGGCTAAGAGTTTTGTTCCAAATGAAGAGCCTGCTTTGCAAAAGGCGATTGCAGTGGCAAACGAACGTTTAAATGGTCTTGGTCGTGTATTGCTCAGGGCCTCTGGTACTGAACCTTTGATTCGAGTTATGGTTGAGGGGCGAGATAATGATACCGTGGATGAACTTGTTGAATATTTAGTTGAAGAAGTTAATTCTGTTGTTTTAGCTAAAGCGAATGCATAAAACGAATTTTATGTGTTGAATAACAATAAATACTTGAAACCAAAGCGCCCATTCCATAGAATGGGCGCCTCGAATTTAGGGGTTAGAATATGATTCGTCAAAAGATAGTGGCTGGTAACTGGAAAATGAATGGCTCGAAAGAGTCTATTGTTTCACTGATTAACGGCTTGCTTGAGATGGGTGTTTCTAATTCTGAAGTGGTTGTTGCTCCATCCTTTCCTTATTTGTCTCTGGTTAATGATTTGATATCTGATAGTAGCTTAGTTTTGGCTGCTCAGAATGTCAGTGAAGAAGTGAAAGGCGCCTTTACAGGTGAAGTGTCTACTTCTATGTTGGGTGATTTTGGGGTTAAGTATGTTTTGCTTGGTCATTCAGAGAGGCGTTCTCTATATGGCGAGACAAATGAGCTTGTCGCTTCTAAAGTAAAAGCAGCTTTGGATTCTGGTCTGACTCCAATGTTATGTGTCGGCGAAACATTGGCTGAACGTGAGTTGGATAAAACGTTCGAAGTGTGTGAAGAGCAACTTAAGGCTGTTATCGATGTTGTGGGTATTGCCTCATTTGAGCAGGTGGTTATCGCTTATGAGCCAGTATGGGCAATAGGAACGGGCTTGTCTGCAAGTGCAGAACAAGCACAAGACGTTCATCAAGCTATTCGGGCCTTTTTGGCCAAATCATCAGAGTCTGTTTCTCAAAAAGTACAGATTTTATATGGTGGAAGTGTTAAGGCGTCAACTAGCTCGGCTTTGTTTCAAATGCCTGATGTAGATGGTGCCCTTGTTGGTGGTGCATCTCTTGATGCAAAAGAATTTATCGCGATTGTAAAAACAGCAGGTTAATTGATGGAAGCACTAATTTTAGTTTTGCATGTACTGGCGGCGGTTGTCATTATCGCGTTGGTTTTGTTGCAGCAAGGCAAAGGTGCGGACGCTGGTGCCTCTTTTGGTGGTGGTGCGTCCCAGACAGTATTTGGTAGTCAAGGTGGTGGTAGCTTCTTCGGAAAGATGACCGCTGTATTTGCATTAGTTTTCTTTTTGACTAGTTTTGGTTTGGCTTATTTCGCCAGCGAGCAAGCGAAAAGTGTTTCGGGTGCACTTGATTTTGTTCCTTCGGCGCCTCAGGTTGAAGAAACGGTGGGTTTGCCAGAGTTAGGTGATAAGAAAAAAACAACATCTGATCTACCAGTAACTGAGTAATAATCAGATATATCGTTTGTAAAAGTGTTTGTGTTGGTCGTGTAGTGCTTTGCGGATGTGGCGGAATTGGTAGACGCGCCACCTTGAGGGGGTGGTGAGCTATGCTCGTGGGGGTTCGAGTCCCCCCATCCGCACCAATCTTGAATTGATGTCGTGTTTTGTGTATGATGTCGAAATATTGATGCAGAGCAATCTGGTTTGTCGAGATTTGAGTTTCTTTTAGAAAGATTTTCTTCTCATGGTTTTCCTAGTTTAGGTATCCGCACCAGTTTGTTCTTAGTGTTTAGTGTCAGGATTGACGACCTTCTTTGCGAAGGATGCTCTCTCAGTTTTATTTGAGCAGAGTGCTGAGAACCCCTATATGGGGTTTTTTGTTATCTGTACTGTTACTGTTTATAAATGGAAATGGGCCTAGAGCCCGTTTTTTGTTTCTGCGTTTTACAAAATTGGTTTTCGGAGAAAACGATTGTCAGCAAAATATACGATTTTAGAAGAACTTATTCGACCAGTCGTTGAAGGTTTAGGGTTTGAGTTTTGGGGCATGGAATACTTATCTTTAGGTAAGGATTCTGTGCTTCGTATTTACATCGAGACGGATGATGAAAAAGGGATTGATGTAGAAGATTGCGCCCGTGTTAGCCGTCAAGTTAGTTCTATTCTAGATGTTGAAGACCCAATTACAGGGGAATACAACCTAGAAGTATCGTCACCAGGTTTAGATCGGCCTTTATTCAGTTTGGCTCAATATCAGGCTTATATCGGTTCTATTGTTTCTTTACGTCTGCGTGTGCCTTTTGATGGGCGTCGCAAATTTAAAGGGCAACTAATGGGGATCGAAAGCGAAGATATTGTTATTCGCGTAGATCAAGAAGAATACTTATTGCCTATCGATTTGATTGATAAGGCAAATGTTGTTCCACAATTTTAAAAATTAACCTTGAAGAGAGGCTAAAAGGATGAGCAAAGAAATTCTTTTGGTAGTGGAAGCCGTTTCCAACGAGAAAGATGTTCCGAAACAAGTTATTTTCGAAGCCGTTGAAATTGCTTTAGCTAGTGCTGCCAAACGCCGTTTTGAAGAAGACGCATTAATTCGTGTCTCTATTGATCAGCGTACAGGTGATTACAAAACTTACCGTCAATGGCATATTGTTGCAGATGAAGACTATTCTGCTCCAGCATTTGAATTAACAATTGATGATTCTGAAGAGCAAAATCTTGGCGTGCCTATTGGCGAGATTTACGAAGAAGAAGTTGAGTCGGAAGTTTTTGGGCGTATTGCTGCTCAAACAGCAAAACAAGTTATCGTACAAAAAGTACGTGAAGCTGAACGCGCTAAAATGGTGGCGTTGTATACTGAAAAAGTAGGCAAGCTTGTTCATGGTCAAGTCAAAAAAGTGACTCGTGATAGCTTGATTATTGATCTTGGTGAAAATGCGGAAGCGTCATTGCCGAAAGATCAATTGATTGCTCGTGAAAGCTTCAGAATGAATGACCGTATCCGTGCCTTGTTGCTTGAAATTCGAGATGATAGCCGTGGTGCGCAATTGATTCTTTCTCGTAACGCGCCAGCGTTCATGATCGAATTGTTCCGCCTCGAAGTGCCAGAAATTTCTGAAGAAGTTATCGAAATTCGTGGTGCGGCGCGTGATCCTGGTTTACGTGCAAAAATTGCCGTGAAAACAAACGATCGCCGTATTGACCCAATCGGTGCTTGTGTTGGTATGCGCGGTGCACGAGTTCAAGCTGTTTCAAACGAAATGAATGGCGAGCGTGTTGATATCGTTCTTTGGGATGATAACCCAGCTCAGCTAGTGATCAATGCTATGGCGCCTGCGGAAGTAGATTCCATTGTTATTGATGAAGATGCACATTCTATGGATGTTGCCGTTAAGAGTGATAATTTAGCGCAAGCGATTGGCCGTAACGGTCAGAATGTGCGTTTGGCGTCTACTCTGACTGGTTGGTCTTTGAATGTAATGACCAGCGAAGATGCAGAAGCTAAGCAACAAGAAGAGTCGCAAAAGCTGATTGATATCTTCGTTAATGGATTAGATATCGATGATGATTTGGCAATCCAGATGGTTGATGAGGGATTCACTTCTTTAGAAGAAGTCGCTTATATTCCAATGGAAGAAATGTTAGATATCGATGGATTTGATGAAGATTTAGTAAACGAACTACGTTCACGTGCAAAAGAAGCCTTGCTGAATCAAGCGCTTCAAGCTGAAGAGCAATTAGACGATGCCAAACCTGCTGCCGATTTATTGGCGATGGAAGGAATGGATAATCACCTTGTTTTGGTCCTTGCTTCTATGGGTGTGATCACTATGGAAGATTTGGCCGAACAGTCGGTTGACGAATTGCTTGACGTTGAAGGTATGACTGAAGAGCGTGCAGGTCGTCTTATTTTGACTGCTCGCGCACCTTGGTTTACTGAATCTGAATAAAATCTGAGTACATAAGGGGGAACTTAATGACAGTTCAAACCGTAAAGATACTATCCGAGCTGGTAAATACGCCAGTCGATAAGCTACTAGCTCAGATGAAAGACGCTGGCCTACCTCAAACGAGTGCAAGCCAAGAAGTCTCTGAAGTTGAAAAGCAAACGTTATTGAATTTTTTGAAGCGCCAGCATGGTGAAGAAGGCGATAATAGCCAACGTATTACTTTGCAGCGTAAGACAACAAGTACCTTGTCTCGTAGTGATGGTGGAAAAGCCGTTAATGTTGCTGTTAAGAAAAAGCGTACTTATGTTAAGCGTGATGATGCTGATGAAGAAGCTCAACAGAAAGAGGAGTTAGCGAAGCGTCTTGCAGAAGAGCAAGAGCGTTTGGCACAAGAAAAAGCTCGTCTTGAAGCTGAGCGTAAGTTAGAAGAAGAGAAGGCGGCCAAAGCGAAGGCTGAAGCCGAAGAGAAAGCGCGTCAAGAAGCAGCGGTGAAAAACGTCGTAGCGGATGCTGGCGCGGTCAATGAAACGGAGCAGTATGTTTCCGATACAGGAGCGGCAGAACCCGTGGAATCACCGAAGCAGCCTAAAGCAGCGAAAAAAGTGTCTCAACCAGCAATGGATAGCAAAAAATCTACTGTTGCACCTAAAGGCAAAAAAGGTCCGGTCAGACATGATAACGACAAAGATAAAGACAAGCCTCGTGGTCGCGTAAACCCAGACAACAAACGTACTTCACGCGTAAATGTGAATGATGAAGATGAATTTACTCGTCGTGGTAAATTGGGTCGTAAGAATAAGAAACCTTCTAAACAAGAGCATGGTTTCCAAAAGCCTACGGCTAAAATGATCCATGAAGTGGCTTTGCCAGAAAGTATTACAGTTGCTGATCTTGCTGAGAAAATGGCAGTGAAGGGCGCTGAAGTTATTAAGATCATGTTCAAAATGGGCGCCATGGCGACTATTAACCAGACAATTGACCGTGACACAGCAACTTTGGTTGTTGAAGAAATGGGTCACACGGTTAAGTTTATCGATGAGAATGCTGTCGAAAACGACATGATTGAAGCGATTGACTACCAAGGTGAAGCGATCAAACGCGCACCAGTAGTGACAGTAATGGGTCACGTTGACCATGGTAAAACATCTCTACTTGATTACATTCGTACCACTCGCGTTGCTGCGGGTGAGTCTGGTGGTATCACTCAGCACATTGGTGCGTACCATGTAGAAACACCACATGGCATGATCAGTTTCTTGGATACACCTGGACACGCAGCGTTTACTTCTATGCGTGCTCGTGGCGCTAAGGCAACAGACATTGTTATCCTAGTTTGTGCTGCTGATGATGGTGTTATGCCGCAAACAATCGAAGCAATCCAGCACGCACGTGCTGCAGGTGTGCCGATGGTTGTTGCCATGACTAAGATAGATAAAGAAGGCGCTGATATTGATCGTGTTAAAAACGAATTGGTAGCGCAAGAAGTTGTGCCAGAAGAATGGGGTGGTGACATCCAGTTCGTTGGTGTATCTGCTAAGTCAGGTGAAGGTATTGAAGAGCTATTAGAAGCGCTTCTTTTACAAGCTGAAGTATTAGAGTTAACGGCTGTTCCTAGTGCACCAGCTAAAGGGGTGGTTGTTGAAGCTCGCCTTGATCGCGGTCGTGGTTCTGTTGCAACTTTGCTTGTTCAAAACGGTACTTTGAAGAAGGGCGATATTGTCTTGGCTGGTCTTCAGATGGGGCGTGTGCGTGCCTTGTTAGATGAAACTGGCAAGATGATTGATTCTGCTGGTCCTTCTATTCCTGTTGAGATCCTTGGTCTTGACGGAACGCCAGAAGCGGGTGAAGAGTTCATTGTTGTTGCTGATGAGCGTAAAGCTCGTGAAGTAGCTAATTTCCGTCAGGGTAAATACCGTGAAGTACGCTTCGCTCGTCAACACTCTGCTAAATTGGAGAACTTGTTCTCTGAAATGGGTAAAGACGAAGTTCGTACTTTGAATGTGGTTCTAAAAGCCGACGTTCGCGGTTCTCTAGAAGCTTTGATCAAGTCATTGACTGATATGAACACTGACGAAGTGAAAGTGAATGTTGTCTCTAGTGGCGTTGGTGGTATCACCGAAACGGATGCAACCTTGGCTTTGGCTTCTGATGCCGTTATCTTTGGTTTCAACGTACGTGCTGATAACTCTGCTAAGCAGTTTATCGAACGTGAAAGCATCGATCTTCGCTACTACAGCGTTATCTATAACATCATTGATGACGTTAAGTCTGCTTTGTCTGGCATGTTGTCGCCAGATCTTCGTGAAGACATCAAAGGTACTGCTGAAGTACGTGATGTGTTCCGTTCGCCTAAGTTTGGCTTGATTGCCGGCTGTATGGTTATCGAAGGTACGGTTTACCGTAACAAGCAGATTCGTGTATTACGTGATGATGTTGTTATTTACGAAGGTGAGCTTGAGTCTCTTCGTCGTTTCAAAGATGCCGTTAATGACGTTAGTCGCGGCATGGAATGTGGTATCGGCGTGAAGAACTACAACGATGTCAAAGTAGGCGATAAGATCGAGGTTTTTGAAACCGTCGAAGTAGCGCGTACGCTTTAATAGGACAAGATCATGGCAGGCGAATTTAGTCGTACTAGTCGGATTGGTGACCAGCTCCAAAAGGAGCTGGCGTCCTTGATCCAGTTTGAAGTAAAAGATCCGCGTTTAGGATTGGTTACTGTCAACGAAGTACGTGTAGCAAAAGATTTAGGCTATGCGGATATTTATTACACCGTACTTGGTAAAGATGACCAGCCAGAAGTATTGGCTGAGAACCAAGCTGCACTTGATAGTGCAAAAGGGTTCTTGCGTCGTCGTTTAGCACAAGAAGTGAAACTTCGTGTTATGCCGCATTTGCGTTTTCATTACGACCAGAGTGTTGTAAATGGTTCACGTATGTCGGCTCTGATTGACGAAGCAATTCGTGATGATGAGACAAAAAACGGTAACGAAGACGAGTAATACGTTCGTATGGTTAAAGCAAAATGGCGTTCAGTGGACGGTATCGTTCTACTGAACAAGCCGATAGGTTTAAGTTCGAACCAAGCGCTGCAGCGTGTCCGTCGCCTTTATCAGGCAGCAAAAGCGGGACATACTGGGGCGCTTGACCCTTTGGCAACAGGAATGTTGCCATTGTGTCTCGGAGAGGCGACGAAATTTTCTCAATATTTATTGGATGCAAATAAGCGTTATCTAACCTGCATACAGTTGGGAAAAAGAACCACAACCGGTGATCGTGAAGGCGAGGTATTAACGCAAGAGTTGATTCCGACTCTTACCGATGAATCTCTTGAAGAAATTCTAGACGGATTTCGTGGTGAAATTGAGCAAATACCTCCTATGTATTCTGCTTTAAAGCACGAAGGTAAGCCTTTGTATGAATATGCTCGTCAAGGCATCGTTATAGAAAGGAAACGTCGGCGCGTTACTATTTCAAATCTAACTCTTGTTTCCAGAACCGAAGATACACTGACGCTTGATATTCAGTGTTCCAAGGGGACTTATATTCGAACCATTGGTGAGGATATTGGCGAAGCGTTAGGTTGTGGTGCGCATCTTCATTCTTTGCATCGTATTTCGACGGCAGGATATTTACCTGAAAATATGATGACGTTAGAGCAGTTTGAAGCGATAGCGGAGCAAGGATATGAGGCATTAGATTCTCATCTAATTTCGATGGATACCGCGGTTGAGCATTTCATTAGAGTCGATTTACCTGAGGCGGATACACTGGATATGATGTTTGGTCGAAGCATTCCTAGTCCCGTTTCATTAGAACATGAAACAGTGGTGAGAATGTACGATCAGGGATCGCAGCGTTTCTTAGGTCTTGGGCAAATTAAAGAGGCGTTTATTCGTCCTTATCGATTGGTAAATACTAGCGAGTTCTCTTTATAAATAGCAGTGAGTTCTGCTAAAAAGAGTGTTAAACTTGTCAGTTTAGGATGACTGAAAATATGCTCGGCTATCCTTTACTTTTAATAGCATATTAATTTGGAGATTAAGATTATGGCATTGTCTGCAGAATCAAAAGCAGCGTTGGTAAAAGAGTTTCAAGTAGCGGAAGGCGACACAGGTTCTCCTGAAGTTCAAGTAGCATTGTTGACTAAGAACATCGAAGGTCTTCAAGGTCACTTTAAAGCTCATATCCACGACCATCATTCTCGTCGCGGTCTAATCCGCATGGTAAACCAGCGTCGTAAGTTGTTGGATTATCTTAAGCGTAAAGATGCAGCTCGTTACACTAGTTTGATCAAAAAACTAGGTCTGCGTCGCTAAGACTGAGAAAGGGCCATAAGTGATTATGGCCCTTTTTTTATTGGTCTCCCAAGGGACAGCCTGTACATCATATGCACTTTTCTTCTTGCTTAATGAAGAAGTAAAAAGAGTTCATATGAGTACTGGCTTAAAAAGAGGTCTTTGGGAGAAGAAATTTTTTTAATAAAAGGAATACGTGTGAGTATTACGACAAAAACTTTCCAGTTCGGTAACGATACCGTAACGCTAGAAACAGGCCGCATTGCTCGTCAAGCAACAGGTGCTGTTCTTTGTACAATTGGTGATGCACAAGTACTTGCTACTGTTGTAGGCGCTAAATCAGCTAAAGCTGGCCAAGACTTTTTCCCATTGTCTGTTCATTATCAAGAGCGTGCTTACGCGGTTGGTAAAATCCCAGGTGGTTTCCTAAAGCGTGAAGGTCGTCCTTCTGAAAAAGAAACACTAACTTCTCGTTTGATCGACCGTCCAATCCGTCCATTGTTCCCTAAAGGGTTCATGAACGAGGTTCAAGTTGTTTGTACGGTAATGTCTACTAACACTAACTTAGACGCTGATATTGCGGCTATGTTGGCAACGTCTGCAGCATTGACTATCTCTGGTATTCCATTCAATGGTCCTATCGGTGCTGCTCGTGTTGGTTTTAACGATGAGTCTGGTTACGTACTTAACCCAAGCTACTCAGATCTAGATGGTTCTTTGCTAGACATGGTTGTGGCGGGTACGAAAGACGCAGTATTGATGGTTGAGTCTGAAGCGCAAGAGCTTACAGAAGACGAAATGCTAGGTGCGGTTCTTTACGCTCATAAAGAAATGCAATCTGCTATTTCTGCTATTACTGAGTTCGCAGCAGAGTGCGCTAAGCCTCGTTGGGATTGGGTGGCAGATGTAGCAAACGTTTCTTTAACTGATGCACTTCAATCTGGCTACGCTGCTCAAATCGAAGAAGCGTACGGAATCAGTGAAAAAATGGCTCGTTACGCTCAACTAGGTGTTGTTCGTGATGCGGCTGTTGCTGCCCTTGTTACTGAAGAAGGCGAGTTCTCAGAAGCTGATGTTACTGGTGCTTTCTCTAAACTTGAAAAACGTATTGTTCGTCGTCGCGTTATTGATGGCAAGCCTCGTATTGATGGCCGTGACAATAAAACCGTTCGTCCAATCAACGTTGAAGTTGGTTTATTAAGCAAAACTCACGGTTCTGCTTTGTTCACTCGTGGTGAAACTCAGGCGATTGCAACTTGTACTCTAGGTACGAGCCGCGATTCACAAATGACTGATGGTTTGACTGGCGAAAGCAAAGACAGCTTCATGTTGCATTACAACTTCCCTCCTTACTCTGTAGGTGAGTGTGGTCGTATGGGTGGTGTTGGTCGTCGTGAGATTGGACACGGTCGTCTGGCTCGTCGTGGTGTTCAAGCGGTATTGCCTTCAGAAGATGAATTCCCATACACAATCCGTATCGTGTCTGAGATCACTGAATCTAACGGTTCAAGCTCTATGGCATCTGTATGTGGTGCGTCTTTGTCTATGATGGACGCTGGTGTTCCTCTTAAAGCGCCAGTTGCGGGTATCGCAATGGGTCTTATCAAGGAAGACGATGGCTTTGCTGTATTGACTGATATCTTGGGTGACGAAGATCACCTTGGTGATATGGACTTTAAAGTGGCGGGTACTGCAGAAGGTATCACTGCGCTTCAAATGGACATCAAAATCGAAGGTATCAACGAAGAAATTATGGATATCGCCTTGAGCCAAGCGCTTGAAGCTCGTACTCATATCCTTCGTGAAATGGCGAAAGTAATTGGTTACGCTCGTCCAGAAGTTTCTCCAAATGCGCCTTCTATGGCGACGATCAAAATTGATCCAGAGAAAATTCGTGACGTTATCGGTAAAGGTGGTGCAACAATTCGCTCTATCACTGAGCAAACTGGCGCGTCTATCGATCTAGATGACGACGGTACTGTTCGTATTTACGCTGCTGATAAAGCGTCTTCTGATGCCGCATTGCTGAAGATTCATGAGATCACTGCGGAAGCAGAAGTTGATAAGCTTTACAAAGGTAAAGTTGTTCGTCTAGCGGAATTTGGTGCATTCGTAAACATCTTACCTGGTAAAGATGGTTTGGTTCACATCTCTCAAATCGGTGAAGAGCGTATTCGTGCGGTAACCGACTTCCTTTCTGAAGGTCAAGAAGTCATCGTTAAAGTGTTAGATGTTGATGCTCGTGGTCGTATCAAACTTTCTATGAAAGATGTGACTGAAGAAGAAAAAGCTGGTTACACTGAATAATATTTAATCAGTGACGGTTTAAAAAAGGTGCTAATTATTAGCACCTTTTTTTGTTTTTATTGCTATTAATAGATTAAAATAACATCACTGTATTTAATGTTTTAGTTGTATGGTGCTGTCCAGCTTTTGGTAATTCAATGTCTTAGATAAAGGAAAAGATCATGACGTTTAAAGTTGTAGGTTTATTAGCTGCTGCTCTTGTGCTGACTGCATGTAGTAAAGATGTGGTTAACACGCCCGTTTCAGCCATTCCGGACTGTACGTTCGCAGATGGTTCTAATCAGCCAGCTCCTGATTGGGTGTGTGGTGCACCTGTAGAAGGTGTCGCTTTGTCTGCAGTAGGTTATAGCGAAAAATCTGCGGCTGGACCTAATTACATGAAGCAAATGGCTTCGACAGCAGCGCGTGTTGAGTTGGCTCAAGTGCTTAGCCTTGATCTACAAAATATGGTGAAGCAATATGTTGAAACGACAGGTGCAGGCGATGCAGAAACCGTTGATCGTGTGAATAGTGTGGTAACAAAGCAAGTGACCGAACAAAAATTGATTGGTTCTAAAGTGATTCGTCAGATGCCAACACCTAGTGGCGGTTTGGTTGTTTTAGTTGGTTTGGATCCTGATCAAGCTGGAAAAGCGGCGCAAGATATTTTGCGTACTTCTATGAAAAATGAAGCAGCTTTATTTCAAAAATTAGAATCTGATAAAAGCTTCGATGAATTGGCTGCAGAAATAGCCAAACGTCACGCTAAATAAAATATGGGTGATGAGTAGTGTTTAAATTTAAGCACTACTCATCATGCTTTCGTTCTAAATATTTGTCTCTTCAGCAAAAATCGGAGTAGGCTTTTTGTTGTTGTCAACGGCAACAAAATTGAAATGTCCGGTTACCGCTTTTGTGCGTTTATCGCTGTCCAGCTGTTCTAGAAAAATTGATACTTCTACTTTTAATGATGTTCTGCCAACATGAACTACGCGAGCGATTAATTCAACTAAAATGCCTGAGGGGATAGGCTGTTTAAAATCCACTTGTTCAGTTGAAATGGTGACCATGGTTTTTCTAGCAAAGCGTGTGGCAGCAATATAGGCAACTTCATCCATCCACTGTAGGGCGATACCACCGAATAAGGTGTCGTAATGGTTTGTTGTTGCTGGAAATACCATCTTTGCAACGCGCGTTTCTGATATTTCTTCTCGTTTTTGGATGAGTAGCTTGTTCATGTTAATAAAATCTTTTTTTTCAATGATTCTGTTAAGCTGCATTATACTCGCTGGAATGAGTGGTTGTGACACGCGCTTTCAAGCCGAAGACGTTTTATCTCAATATGTTGCTGATTTAGATCGCTCGCAGTTTATGTCTGTTTCTTCTCCGGCAATCGCAATGCCATCTAGCTTGCCGTCGTCACGTCATCGTAAACAAAGTTTGACTCAATTTGATATCGGCTTGTTAGAATTTTTGTCTTTACAGCAATGTGATGTTGGTATTGTGGCAGGAAGAAAAAACAGCATTCTTGGTAAAGTTATGCCAGACAGTCAACGATTCTTGTATGAATTGGATATTATTCGAGCTATTGAGTCATGTGATATAAAAAATGAGTCTTTGTCTACAGAGCTACAGCAAATAGCCCAGCAGAAACGTCTTGAATTGTCTCTGGCGTTTGGTAATGCGCTTTTTAATGGTGCAGAAAGCGAAGCATTTTTTAGTTTATCTAATGGTTTTCTACCACTTAATTATTCTACTTCTGAGCAACAAGAGCTTCTAGGCGCTTTAAATCGATTGGTTGTTATTGGCGAGAATCTTGAGGATTTACCACTCGTAGATGCGAGTGTTTTTGAGGGCGATCTGAAAATATTAATGGACAGTGAGTATGCTGGCCGGTTGTTGTATTCATTGGTGCGAATCACTGGCTATTTGGATTTTGTTGCAAATAAAGTGAAAACATTGGATGAAGATATTTGTGGTGCTCCAATGGTTTATCTTCAACAGCAGTTTGAAACACATTACGTAAAAGTTGTTCAACCTTATATGGGGCGAATAAATCGCGGTGCATATCTGGTGTTGCCTCTTCTAAATAGGTTGTTTGAAATAAGCGAGCCATTAAGTCACGATATGCGCACTTTTTCGCATCAATTTTCTCTGAAGGAACCGAGTAGTGAGTGGCAGCGTTATCAGCTCGCGTCTCAGTTCCACGCCAAACAATGGAGTGCTTTGTTTGCTATGTGTTCAATGTCTGTTGGTGGTGGATCTTAAATTCGAGTACTGATTTGTTTCTCAAGGCTTTCAACAATATCGTATTCATAGGCAGGTCCTCTAGCTAATGGCTCTAAACTTAGTGCTTTTAGTAGCGCGAGATTCGCAACGGGATTTTCTGCAATACCTTGAGAAAACTGCATCGGTCGTGTCAGTGCATGAGGTTGATGAAAGCTTAATTCATCTGGTGAATCAATTATTGAAGGGCCGGGCTGGTTGAACAAACTCATTAATAGAGCAAAGTGCGCATTGCCAGAAACTGGTTGGCCCGCTTTGCTGCTTTGGGTTAGCTGTGCTTCAACAATTTCTCTTATATTCATTTGTGTGCCTATTGAATTATCTACAATAATACTATCGGCACCGAGTGGTTTTTCTTAAAGAGTACGGGCAACTAATTAAAAATGCTTTGAGTCATTGTTGTAATTGGTTTTTTGTTGTTTTGACACTCGTTATGCAATTAGCTTGTTTTAATTGTTATTTTTTGTATGTCAGCTTATCAATTTTTGTTCAATGTATAGCTCAAAGTGTTTAAGCATCGTACTATAATGCATTATAGATCAATTATTTTTTTAGGATCTGGGGCTTTTATTAAGAAAAGTGAGCCGCTTAACATCAGTGCGGTGAGGCATTATGCATGCATGATATTAACGAACTGATTGACAATGTTAGACGGAATGAAGAGATCGCGCGTAAATTTTTTGAGATAGAGCGCTGCATTCTTTCGATTGGTCGTTGTGATCAGTTTGTTTCTACACTAACCAAAGAGGTGCAGAAACAGTTTAGCGTTCCTTATGTTTGGGTAAACTTAATTAACGAAGCCCCTTTGTCTCATCTCATAGAAAGTCTAGAAAAAATGCCAGATTTACGTGATCGTGTGTTGTTTACAAGACGTCGCTCTATGATTGACATCATCAAATCTAGTAATAAAACGGTTTTAGTGAATACTAATTTAAGTCGTTGTTGGGAAATTATTCCCTCTGTTTATCGTGATATTATTTCCTCTGTTGCTATTTCCCCGTTAACTATTGATGGTGAGTTGGTTGGATTATTTTGTCAGGCTGACTCGGATAGTTCTCGTTATGATGCGATGACAAAAGATACTTTTTTACTTGATCAGTTAGCGATTAAAATCTCTATTTGTCTGAGTAATGTCACAGCAAGGGAGAAGCTAGAATATTTGGCGACTCGAGATCCTTTGACAGGCTTATTAAATCGTCGACAGCTAGAGCTGATGCTTGATCGTGAGTTTGCACGATCTAAAATGCAGGAGCGTGATTTAACTGTTGTGTTTATTGATTGCGATGCGTTTAAGTCTATCAATGATACATTGGGTCATAATTGTGGTGACGAAGTATTGGAGTATATCGCTAAGCGTTTGCTAAAATATGTTCACAAACAAGGTTTGGCATTTCGTTTTGCTGGTGATGAGTTTGTTTTTGTCATGCCTGGGAAAAGCTATGAGCAAGCCATTTTGGTGGCAGAATCTATCCAAGAATACCTGCAATCTAATCCATTAAGGTATAAATCTAATCTTGTACCTATTACTATTAGTTACGGTGGCGCCAGCGTCATGTCTGATTCGCCTAGTAACTATAAACATCTGTTGAAAGTAGCAGATGAGCGCCTCTATGATTATAAAAATAACCGTAAAAGATTGGTGCCAACTAAGGTCTTTAAGTTTTTAAACAGACTGAGATAGTTTTGTAATTTTATTACATTATGGCGCTTATTTTTTCAAGATCGCGGTATTTTTCACCTCAATTTTGTTGTAAAATTTCAAAAAAATTAAATAGGGTTCGTTTATGTCCCATGCTTTAATCGCCGATCTTGGTGGAACTAATGCGCGTTTTGCTTTGGTTCCTATCCATCAATACGAGCCTCTAGAAGTCAGAGTGCTTCCCTGTGAAAATTACGATAGTTTTTTTGATGCTGCAGCAGACTATATAGAAAACTGTAGTATTGGAATGGATAAAATAGATGCCATCGTTTTAGCGATTGCAGGCCCTGTAAACCAACCTGTAATACAATTTTCCAATAATCCGTGGAAGTTTACCCGCGCAGAAGTTCAAACCTATTTTGGTGATAATAAAGCCGTTGCTTTATTGAACGACTTTGATGCGGTTGGGCATTGTTTGGAAATCCTTGAACCTAAAGACATGGTCGTCATTGGCGAAAGTTCAGCCGTCGACCCCAAAGGGGCTTGTTGGGTGGTTGGAGCAGGGACTGGTTTGGGAATATCCTGCGTCGTTCCTCAAGATAATGGTCCTAATATTGTGTTGCCTGGTGAGGGCGGACATGTGGATTTATCTGCCTGTAATGATGTCGAAGACGATATTTTAAAATTCCTACGTACCCGCCATAAGCGAGTTTCAGCAGAGCGTGTTTTATCTGGAATGGGGCTTGAAAATATTTATGAGGCTTTGGCATTGCGCGAAGGCATTGAAAAGCGGTTAACCGCGCCTGAAATTGGTGAAGCTCTAAAGCTTGGCAATGACCCTATTGCAACTGCTACATTAGAGCAGTTCTTTGTGTTTTTAGGGCGAGTGATTGGCGATTTAGTATTGTCTGTTGAGTCTCGCGGTGGTGTTTATATTGCCGGTGGTATTGTTCCTCGTTATTTAAAAGATATTCTTAAAAGTGGTTTCCGTGATGCGATGCAAGACAAAGGCCGCATGAAAGAATTTGTTTCCCCTATTCCGACTTTTGTTGTGATGTCTGAATACCCAGGGCTGATGGGCTGTGCATGTTATGCGTCCCATCTTGTGTCGAAAGCCTAGATTAGTTGGAGAATAAAGAATGAAGGCCAGTTTAAAAGCCTGTGATGTTGTAATTTTCGGTGGTGGTGGTGATCTTGCAATGCGCAAGTTACTGCCAGCTTTGTATCATTTAGATATGGATGGTTTGCTTGCTCCAACGACTCGCATTATCGGTGCTTCGAGACGAGAAGTAAGCGCGGAAGAGTATCAAGCTAAAATTCGAGCAGCACTTGATGAATTTGTGCCATCAAGTGTAGGAGATGAGAAAACGTGGCCAC
This sequence comes from Marinomonas sp., assembly GCF_965225885.1. Classification (NCBI taxonomy): domain Bacteria; kingdom Pseudomonadati; phylum Pseudomonadota; class Gammaproteobacteria; order Oceanospirillales; family Oceanospirillaceae; genus Marinomonas; species Marinomonas sp. The sequence goes on along the minus strand of NZ_OZ245329.1, from coordinate 4,118,924 downwards.
GATTTAAAGACCGTCTAAGCTATGTTTCTGTTGATGCTCAGGAAGAGTCTGATTTTTCACGATTAAATGATCACCAAGTGGGTGGTGATGATCGTGACGTCGTATTTTACCTTGCAACTTCTCCAGACCTATTTGGATCTATCTGTTCGTCACTGGCAGTTCATGGTTTGAATGCAGATCGCATGCGCGTTGTTTTAGAGAAGCCGCTTGGTCGAGATCTTGCTTCTTCTCGTGCGATAAACGATGAAGTAATGAAGAACTTCAACGAGCAGCAAGCCTTTCGTATTGATCACTATCTTGGTAAAGAGACCGTCCAAAACCTGTTGGCGATTCGTTTTGGTAATACACTTTTCGAACCTTTGTGGGACAGTGCGCACATTGATAACGTGCAGATTACTGTTTCAGAAACGGTTGGTGTGGAAGGTCGTTGGGGTTATTACGATAAAGCCGGTGCAATGCGTGACATGGTGCAAAACCATTTGATCCAGCTTTTATGTTTAGTTGCGATGGAGCCTCCGGGTCGAATGGATGCGGACTCTGTGCGTGATGAAAAAATCAAGGTATTAAAAGCACTGCGTCCAATTGCGGGTGCAAATGCTTATACCAAAACCGTTCGTGGTCAATATGCCAAAGGCATGATTAAAGGTAAGGATGTTCAAGGTTACTTCGATGAAGAGGGTAGTAACCCGAACTCAAGAACTGAGACATTTGTTGCGCTACGTGCCGATATTGATAACTGGCGTTGGGCTGGTGTGCCGTTTTACCTGAGAACAGGTAAGCGTCTTGGTCAGCGTTATTCTGAGATTGTTATTCAATATAAGGCTGTTCCGCACAGTATCTTTAGTGATGAGAGTAATCGCCAACTTCAGCGTAACCAGTTGATTATTCGCCTTCAGCCAGAAGAAAAAATATCTTTAACAGTTATGAATAAGGTTCCTGGCGTGAGCGAAGGGATGGTTCTTCAGCCAGTTGATTTGAACTTGAGTCTGACTGAAGCCTTTAATGATAAACGCAGTCCAGAAGCTTATGAACGCTTATTGCTTGACGTAATGCGTAATGACGCAACGTTGTTCATGCGCTACGACGAAGTGGAAGCTGCTTGGAAATGGGTGGATGGAATCATGTCTGCTTGGAATCAAACTAGTGAGCGTCCAAAGGAGTATGCGTCTGGTTCATGGGGGCCAGCAGCGTCTATGGCGTTGCCAATTAAAGACGGCCGTAACTGGCACGACTACTAGTCCTAAAATAAAGAAGTCTTAAAAAAGGAAAAGATTATGACTACGTATACTGCAGAGCAAATAATGACAGCGACGCCTGTTGTCCCTGTTATTGTTGTTGATGATGTTGCGCAGGCTGTAGCACTTGGTAAAGCACTTGTTGCTGGCGGCGTGCCTGTTTTAGAAGTTACTTTGCGTACACCAGCTGCCTTGGAGGCAATTACTGCGCTTCGCAAGGAAGTGCCTGATGCTATTGTTGGCGCGGGGACTGTGTGTTCACGTGCGCAATATATTCAAGCTATTGAAGCTGGTTCACAATTTATTATTAGCCCAGGAATGACGGCGGATCTGTTGGCTGTCGGTAAAGAGTACGATGTACCTTACTTGCCTGCTGTCGCGACTATTTCAGATATTTTGTTGGGAATGGAATACGGTTATGATCGTTTTAAATTCTTTCCAGCGGAAGTGAATGGTGGTGTTAAAGCACTGAAAGCATTTGGTGGTCCATTGTCTCAAATTAAATTCTGCCCAACTGGCGGTATTGGCGCTGATAACTTCCGTGAGTACTTAGCATTGTCTAACGTGCTTTGTGTTGGTGGTTCGTGGATTGTCCCAACAGATTTGGTTCGTGCGGGTAAGTGGGATGAAATTACTGAATTGGCGAAATCTGTCGCTCAGTAGTCAGGCCGCTCAGGTTAACCGATCTGTTTGATGTGATAAGAAAGGGAGAAGAGTTTATGCTCTTCTCCCTTTTTTGTGTGTCGGTGTTCTGTATTTGTTATAAGTTCTCTTCGGCAAATTCAGCAAGTCGGCTTCGCTCTATGCCGTTGACGTGCATAATGCTGGCGTATTTAAAGGATTTTGTTTTTTCGACTAAATAGGTTAAGCCTGATGTGAGTGGGGTGATGTACTTGTTATCGATTTGTGCCAAGTTGCCAAGTACGATGATTTTTGAGTTGCTGCCTACTCGCGTTACGATAGATTTTAGCTGAAACTGCGTTAACCCTTGAGCCTCATCAATGATAATTAGCGCATTATTAAAAGATCGGCCGCGCATAAAGTTCAAAGATTTGAATTGAATGTTGGCCTTTTGTTTTACGTAATCGATACTGCTAAAAGAGTGCTCGTCGGCACCGTGTAATATTTCTAGGTTATCATCAAATGCGGCTAGCCAAGGCGCCATCTTCTCTTCTTCTGTGCCTGGTAAGAAGCCAATATCTTCTGCCATTGGTGGGGTTGATCTAGCAACGATGATCTTATTAAATCGTTTTTCCTCCATAGTGACTTGCAGTCCATAAGCTAAAGCCAATAGGGTCTTGCCTGAGCCTGCTGGACCTGTCATTACCATTAAGTCGGAGTTATCGTGGCGTAATAGATAAAACGCCATAGCTTGCTCTAGGTTGCGTGGCAGTATGCCCCAGAAGTTTTGGTTCATCAGGTGCTGTTTATTTATGTCGAGCAAATAAACATGGTCTTGATCAAGATTGACGACAAAACCAATGAAATCTTCATCATCAATCACAAACATATTGAAATAGAGGTTGGGTAAATGGCTTTTGTTAATGACGTGAACTGTGTGGCGACCGTGGGCTTCAGTTTTTACACTTTCTATAGTGGACCAAAAGCTCCCGCTGAACTGTATGTAGCCTTTGCTCATTAGATCTAGATCATCAAGAACTTTGTCTTTTCGATAGTCCTCTACGCGCTCTAGTCCTGAGCCTTTGGCTTTGATGCGCATGTTGATATCTTTGGTTACGAGGCAGACTGAAGAGCGAGGGTGGGTTGCTTGTAAACTTAGTCCAACATTGATGATACGATTGTCGTTGGCATGGTCGTGGTTGCCATTTAAAAAGGGGATATTATCAGTAAGTGTGATTTGTTGATCGGGGAAAATAGCTAAAGTGCCTTCTTTTCGTTTGTCTTGGCCGTTGTCTTTGTTGTCTTTGTCATTACTGCTAACAACTCGCATGGGGACACCAGACTGTAATTCACGGGGGGATGCATCACCAACAATTTTATCAATGGTATTAATAGCGACACGCGCTTCACGGCTAACATCCTTGTCTCTTCTGTCCTTAATAACATCCAATTCTTCGAGGACTGTCATAGGTATAACAACTTTATGTTCGGCAAAAGCATAAATTGCTAGCGGGTCGTGCAATAACACATTGGTATCAAGAACGTAGATTTTTTCCATAGAGTATTACTCCTGCAATGAACATGAAGTTTTCTTTTGAAGAGCGAATAAACGAACAAAACAAATGGTACTTGGTGTCTTTGTGGGGAGCTGAGATTTTAATGAGAGAAAGTGAAATACTATAGAAAGCGGTTGGCTAGATATTGTATCCGCCAAGGGTGGGTAGAAAATTGAGTTATGTTGATTATGGTTTTGTAGCAAGCTGAACCTCACTGTCTTTATCCATACTCTAATCAGAGTGTATGACAGTTTTGTTGCTTATGCTTGTTCTAATAGGTTTTTTTAACATTTTTTAGTTATAAAAAAACCGCTGTTTATGGCAGCGGTTTTTTTTTGTGCTCGACTAGTCTCAGTCGTCTAAGAAACTTCTTAGATGCTCTGAGCGGCTAGGGTGGCGTAGTTTACGCAGTGCTTTGGCTTCGATTTGACGAATACGCTCACGAGTAACGTCAAACTGTTTACCAACCTCCTCAAGAGTGTGGTCGGTATTCATATCAATACCGAAACGCATGCGTAGAACTTTGGCTTCACGAGCGGTTAAGCCTGCAAGTACCAAAGTGGTTGATTCACGTAAGCCTTCAATAGTCGCTATATCAATAGGAGATTCAGCACCATCGTCTTCAATGAAGTCACCTAGATGTGAATCTTCATCATCACCAATAGGAGTTTCCATAGAGATAGGTTCTTTTGCGATCTTCAATACCTTGCGAATTTTGTCTTCTGGCATGTCCATGCGCGCAGCCAATTCTTCTGGTGTTGCTTCGCGTCCCATTTCCTGGAGCATCTGACGAGAGATACGATTTAATTTGTTAATCGTTTCAATCATGTGTACTGGAATACGGATGGTACGAGCCTGATCAGCAATCGAGCGAGTGATCGCCTGACGAATCCACCAAGTAGCGTAAGTTGAGAACTTATAACCACGACGGTATTCAAATTTATCAACCGCTTTCATTAAGCCAATATTCCCTTCTTGGATAAGATCTAAGAATTGTAGGCCACGGTTGGTGTATTTTTTCGCAATAGAAATAACCAGACGTAAGTTAGCTTCAACCATTTCTTTTTTAGCTCGGCGAGCTCGAGTTTCCCCGATAGAAATGCGACGATTGATTTCTTTTAATTCAGCGATGGTCAGGCCGGTGTCCTTCGAAACCGCACGAAGTTTGCGTTGGCTGCGCATAAATTCTGCTTCGTTTTCTTCAAGTGCTGTCGCGTAATCGGCACCAGAAGCAATTTGCTCTTTAAGCCAATCAGGATTGGTTTCATTGCTTGGGAAGCGTTTCAGAAACTCAGTTCTTGGCATGCCGGATTTGCGCACACACACTTGCATGATAAGTCGCTCTTGATCACGTACTTTTTCCATACGGGAGCGGACACGATCAACTAAATCATCAAACAGTTTAGGGACAAGCTTGATAGGAGCAAAACTGATGCTCAACTCTTCTTGCTTAGCCTTCACTGCTGGATCTTGTCTGTTGCTAGTTCCTAGCAAGACTTTTAATTCATTGTAAATACGCGCAATATCATTGAAACGTAATGCTGTTTCTTCAGGGTCAGGGCCGTTGTCTGTTTCTTCTTCGGCTGTGTCTGAATCGTCATCACTGTCTACAGTGTCTTCTTCGATAATTGGCTCTTCAGTAACGGCCTCTTCAAAAACAGGTTCCTCGCCATCACCGTCGATGAAACCGCTAAATATATCGCTTAAGCGACCTTCTTCTTCCTGAACTTTTGCGTATGCATCAAGCAATACGTCTACCGCACCGGGGAAGTATGAAATGGCCGCCATGACTTCACGAGTACCTTCTTCGATACGCTTGGCAATGGCGATTTCGCCTGCACGAGTCAATAGCTCAACGGTACCCATTTCGCGCATGTACATGCGCACTGGATCGGTTGTTCTGGTGATATCGCCTTCTACTGCGGCTAAGGCAGCTGCAGCTTCTTCAGCTGCAGCTTCATCTGTAGCGTCGCCTTCTTCCATAAGAAGGCTATCTTTATCGGGAGCAACTTCAGAAACCGTAATGCCCATGTCGTTGATCATGGCAATGATTTCTTCTACTTGCTCCGGGTCTGAAAGGTCATCAGGGAGGTGGTCGTTAACTTCGGCAAAAGTTAGGTAACCTTGTTCTTTACCCTTGGAGATCAGCTCTTTGAGACGTGACTGTTGAGTGTCTGGCATTCGACAACCTATCGTTAGAAATTCATTTGGGAGTTTAGCAAGCCGCGGATTATAACAAAATCAATCACTTTTATCCACCGAATCCTATCTTTTTTGAATGAAAATTAAGCGGTGTTTAATGTTTTTTTTGTCTGATTAAATCCATTAAATTCCGTAGTTCTTGCTTGCTGCTATTATCCTTTATGGATTCATTACCCTTACTTTTCAACCGTGCAATGCTGCTATTTAATCCAAGATTTTTTTCTAGTGCTAAAACCATATCAAGCACTTCTTGTCGTGCATTGGTGATTTTTTGCTTTGTTGTGGCGTCTTGGTGGTTTAATAATGCGTAAATTGACGAAATTGTGGTCTGATCTGTTATTTCGCCTAGCAGGTGCCCAGTATTTTTGTCGGGATGTTTTGTGAAATATCTCCATATTTTGCAGAAGATTTGTAGCTCATCATTGGCTTGATTTACTACTGGGTCAGGTAAATCGATTTCTTTCGCTATGTGCGGATGAAGTAAAAGGCACAGGGAAGCTTGTTTGATTCGGCTTAGACTTGGTGCGGCCGGTGGCAATGGGGGTTCGTTGTTATAGAATTTCCCTTTGCTAAAACCTTTCCCCCAATGTTTTTTTGTTGGTTGTTGTTTTGTTTGCGAATGAACGACAGAGGTTATTTGGCCTGATTGTTGGTTGAAATCATCATAATCGCCATGGGCTGGTTCGTAATCGTAGTGGCTTAGATCTGGTGTATCGCCATCGTAATGTTGGGTTTGCTGTGTATGGCTTTGAAGTGCTGGTTCATGACCTTCCGTCAGCGTATGTTGGCGGCGAGTTTTAAAAACGGTGTTGCCTAATGTCTCGCTGTCGATGCCTGATTGGTCGCTTAATTGGCGAATTAAAACCGAGCGAAAGGTTAGTTCTTTGGGAATTTGCTTGATCATTTCCATGGCGTTGCGGGCAAATTGAGCTTCACCTTCTTCATCGCCAAGGGTTACCTGATTTCGGGCGTGATCAAATAATACATGTGACAAAGATGACGCGTCTTCTAGGCGGTGATTAAAGGCTTCTTTGCCTTCTTTTCTAACGAGAGAATCCGGGTCTTCTCCTTCTGGCAAGAATAAAAAGCGTACTTGCTTTTCATCTTGCATGACAGGAAGCGAGGCTTCTAAACCACGAATTGCGGCTGCGCGGCCAGCTTTGTCGCCATCAAAACAGAGTACAACTTTGCTGACCAGTTTAAATAATTTACGTATATGTTGGCTGTTTACTGATGTGCCTAGTGTGGCGACGGCATTGGTAATGCCGTGTTGTGCCAGCACGATGACATCCATGTAGCCTTCGACCACGATGATTTGATCGAGTATTGGGGTGTTTTGCTTTGCTTCAAATAAACCGTAGAGTTCTTGGCTTTTTTGAAAGACAGGTGTTTCTGGGGAGTTTAAGTACTTGGGTTTTTCGTCCCCAAAGGCTCGTCCGCCAAAAGCAATGACTCGACCTCGTGAATCACGTATAGGGAAAATAATGCGATCACGAAAGCGGTCATAATAATGGCCTAGCTGGTCTTTTTTCTCAATTAGCATGCCGCCAAGGAGTAGTTGTTCTTGGCTTTCTGCGCGGGTGCCGATTTTTTTGAGAAGATTGTCCCACCCTGACGGTGCGTAGCCCAGACCAAATACTTTGGCGATTTGACCGGATAAGCCACGGTCTTTGGATAAGTAGTCTGTGGCTTTTTTCTTGTCTGGGTGTTGGATTAGTTGCTGTTGATAAAATTGCGAGCTTTCAGATAGACGTTTTAGTAACTCTGCGTTTTGCTCGTATCTATCTGGTGCGCCTTGTTCTCTTGGGACTTCCATGCCAGCGTCTTTGGCGAGCGTTTCAATTGCGTCGACAAAGTCTACATGGTCGTGTTCCATAACAAATGAAATGGCATTGCCGCCAGCTCCGCAGCCAAAACAGTAATAAAATTGCTTGTTTGGATTTAAGCTAAAAGATGGGCTTTTTTCATTATGAAAAGGGCAGAGGGCGCTGTAATTTTGCCCAGTTTTTTTTAAGCTAATACGAGACGCAACCACATCGGTTATGTCGGTTCGAGCTAAAAGCTCGTCAATAAACTGATCAGGAATGCGTCCCGCCATTATATTAGCCTAGTTGTGCTTTAACTTGTTTGCTGATTTGTGCCATATCGGCACGACCTTGGACCTGTGGTTTTACCAGGGCCATAACGGCACCCATTTGCTGCATAGAGTTAGCGCCTGTTTCTGCAATTGCCGCTTTAACAATCTCACCGACTTCATCATCAGTCAATGGTGTTGGTAAGAACTCGCTAATGATCGCCATTTCTTCTTGTTCGATTGCTGCTAGGTCTTCACGGCCGCCATCGATAAATTGCTGATTAGAGTCTTTGCGTTGCTTGTTCATTTTGTCTAGAACAGCCAATACGCGAGCGTCATCCAATTCAATGCGCTCATCTACTTCGATTTTTTTGCATTCAGATAGAATGGTGCGAATGACGGTAACGCGCTGTTTTTCTTTAGCCCGCATTGCGGTTTTTAAGGTATCTGAGATGTGTTTTTTTAAGTCTGACATGGGATCCTCTTTACTTTCTGGTAGGGGAAATAAGCAAAAAAAACGGCTAGTTGGTTAACTAGCCGTTTTTTATAAGCCTAAATGTTAGAAACGTCTAGGCAAACATTTGTTTTTTAGCAAATTGCCAAACGGCAGATAGGCCTAGTACAAACGTTGGAATTTCTTTTGCTCACGAGAAACTTTCTTAGCGTGACGTTTAACAGCTGCGGCTGCAGCACGTTTGCGAAGAGTAGTTGGTTTTTCGTAGCATTCACGACGACGAACTTCAGCCAAAACGCCTGCTTTTTCACAAGAACGTTTGAAGCGACGTAGAGCGATGTCAAATGGTTCGTTATCTTTTACTTTTACTGCTGGCATGTTATTACCTTTAATAATATTTTTCTAAAGTTTAAGTATTCACAAAAACGGCGTGAATCATACCCGTATTCAATGGGCTTTCAAAGCGCGCTTTTGTTGAACAGAGTGTGATCCAGTACGGATCGATTTTTCTAGGCTAAAAAAAGCCCAACCCTGAACAGACTATTGTCGCGTCTGTAACTGTATTCATTCTTTAAGAGGGTGTTTGGATCGCCATTTAACTGACATAAGAAGCGCTTATATCAGAAGCTATGTGCCAAACTAGAAAAATCACCTGCCTTTTAATTTAAACATTTAAAACGCGCGCATTATAATGCCTTTGAGCTGCTGTGTCTAATTTCATTTGTCTTGTCTTTTAAGGAAGTGGTTCTTTCCTCTGCAATGGTCAAGTTAGATAGGGTACAATGCGCTCAAATTATTGATGAGATTATTCTGATGAAAGTATTGGGATTAGAAACCTCTTGCGACGAGACGGGCATCGCGATTTACGATACTGAAAATGGTCTTTTGGCGCACAAGATTTACTCTCAAATTGCGCAGCATGCCGAATACGGCGGTGTAGTTCCAGAGTTGGCTTCTCGTGACCACGTTCGTAAAACCTTGCCGCTTATTGATGACGTGTTGCAAGAAGCGGGTATGAAAAAGTCGGAATTGGATGCGATTGCTTATACAAGCGGACCCGGTTTGGTTGGTGCTTTGATGGCTGGTGCTACTATTGGTCGCTCTTTGGCTTATGCATTAGGGATTCCTGCGCTGGGTGTACATCATATGGAAGGTCATCTTTTAGCGCCAATGCTAGAAGAATCCCAACCAGAGATGCCTTTTATTGCTTTGCTGGTTTCTGGTGGGCACACACAATTGGTTCGAGTAGATGGTATAGGCGAGTACTGCCTTTTAGGTCAATCTCTTGATGATGCCGCTGGTGAAGCGTTTGATAAAGCGGCCAAGATGATTGGTTTGCCTTACCCAGGCGGCCCACAAATTGCGTCTTTGGCAAAGCAGGGTAATCCAAAATCAGGGCTTAAGTTTCCTCGACCAATGACAGATCGTCCCGGTTTGGATTTTAGTTTTAGTGGTTTAAAAACGGCGTTTTTAACAGCGGTTCACGATGCGTTAGACAACGAGCGTTGTGATGAACAGTTTAAAGCTGACGCTGCGTTGGCGTTTGAAACTGCAGTGGTGGATACCTTGGTTATTAAGTGTCGTCGAGCGTTAGAAGCAGAAGGCTTAAAGCAGCTTATTATCGCTGGCGGCGTGAGTGCTAATCAGCGTTTACGCGAACAACTTGAAAGTCAGCTGAAAAAAATTAAAGCCAGTGTTTTTTATGCTCGTCCCGAATTTTGTACCGATAATGGTGCCATGATTGCTTATGCAGGTGCTCAGCGTTTGGTGAATGGTCAATCTTCGGAGTTAAGTCTGTCGATACGTGCCCGTTGGCCTTTGTCTGAATTGCCACCTTTGATGGAATCTTAATATGAAAGACTTAGTGTTTATTGAAGGTCTAAAAACTCAAGCTGTGATTGGTGTTTATGAGTGGGAAAAAAAGATTCAGCAGGATTTAGTGTTTGATTTAGAAATGGAGCATGACAATCGTGTCCCCGCTGAAACGGACGATCTTGCTAAGACCCTAGATTACGAAGCTATCTCGAATTATATTTTGGCATTTTGCGCAGAGCGCCAGTTTGAGTTAATCGAAACCTTGGCGGAACATTTAGTTGGCGAGTTGATTGGCAAGTTTAAGTTAAATGCTGTCACGTTAACATTGCGTAAGCCTGGCGCCGTTGCGTCTGCTCAAGCTGTCGGTGTAAAAATTCATAGAAAATCTGCTGTGACTTATTAAGTAACTACTTTCACTTATTAAGAAAGAAGTCGTAGCGCTTTACTTGTTATGATTTTTAGCCATTAAAAGTTAGCTGATCAATGGTGAAAGTGTTTTGTCTAGAGCTTCTACGCGTACTTTCTTGAGCGCTTGACCCAGCTCTGCTCCACTTAAACCTTGTTTGATTAATCCTGCTGCATTGATTGCAGCAATAGTGTCTCGCAGCTTTTGCCAGTCCTGAAGTTTGCTATTGGTCAATCTACTTAGAACCTCAATCAGTAAAACAAATGGTTGAGGTTTTTTTATGGCATTGACGGAAATTAGCCAATTTTCCCAAGCAACAGAATTCATCGGTATGTGTTGGTTTTCTAAGAAAGAGCGTGTTTGCTCGGCGAAAATCTTAAATTGGTTCGGGCTGCGAATATGTTGATGTAGTTGAATGAGTTCAACAAGAGGCGTATTTTTGCAGAGAATGGCCCAACGCTGAGCAGGTGTTATGTCTGTTTGGTTTAATATATCTGTCGTTGCTTGGCTGTCTTTCCAAATAAATTCAGGGAAGAGTTTATCAATCGCGTTAGCATCTTTTAATACAGAAAAAAAGATATTGGCATGGCGGGTATTTAGAGCTTTTTCTAGCTCTTTCCAAATGCGTTCAGCGCTCAGTGTTGAGAGTTCTCCAGACGCGCTAATAGCTTGCATCAAGGATAGAGTTTCAGGTGCGATAGTAAATCCAAAATGATGAAAACGAGCAGCAAAACGAGCAACTCGTAATACGCGTAGAGGATCTTCTATGAAAGCGTCTGAGACATGGCGAAATACTCGGTCAAGCAAGTCTTGTTGACCATTAAATGGATCTATCAAGCTGCCGCTTTCGTCTTGTGCGATGGCATTGATGGTCAAATCTCGTCGTTCTAGGTCTTCTTCTAAACTGATGTCTGGGGAAAAATCACAGATAAAGCCGGTGTAACCTTCACCTTGTTTTTTTTCTTTGCGGGCAAGCGCGTATTCTTCTTTGCTTTTGGGATGAAGGAAAACGGGGAATTGTTTGCCGACTTGTTGAAATCCTTTCTCTTCAAGCTGTTCTGGCGTGGCGCCAGTGACGACCCAGTCGTGGTCGATAACTGGAAGTTCGAGTAACGCGTCTCTGACGGCGCCGCCTACGAGATAAACTTGATAAGGGGAAGTCATTTCTATCTAGTTACCTGTCTCGCATTGATCAGGGAACATTGCGCTCCATTGGCTAAAGCCGCCATTCAAAGAACACACTTCTTTAAAGCCCTGCGAGGCTAGGTATTCAGCAGCGCCTTTGCTGCTGTTGCCGTGATAGCAGCAAACAATGATTGGCTGGTTCTTTTCTGTGTTATCAATAAAGTTTTGAACGTTGTCATTGGTCAGGCTGATAGCATTCGTCATGTGGCTATTTTGAAAGCTAACCAAATCACGGATGTCTACAATAGCGGCATTATTTTCAATGATTGGGAGAGCGTCAGTAATGTCGATACAAGTGTAAGTCATGAGTTCTTCCGATTTATTATGCAAGGTGTACTAAAACGTTGTCTGTCTTCAAGACGCAAAGCGGTTAGGCTTCCGCCCCAGACGCAACCTGTGTCTAGCGCATGAATGCGTTCTTTTTGGGTGTTGCCTTCTAAAGCGGCCCAGTGCCCAAAAACAATATGGCAGTTCTCAGGCACTTTTGTTGGATAGTTGAACCAAGGCGCGTAGCCTTTGGTTGCTGTGTTGATGCCTTCTTTAGATTCTAGGTCGAGTTTACTGTTTTCGTCGCAGAATCGCATACGAGTCAGGTAGTTAGTAATGGCCCGAAGGCGATCTAATCCTGTTAGATCGTCGCTCCATACATTTGGCTTATTACCATACATGGCGGCAAAAAATTCATCAACACTGTCTGATTTGAGTTTGTCTTCAACTTCTTGAGCCAACGCTTGCGCCTGCTTTAAATCCCAACAAGGTGGAATGCCAGCATGGGTCATGACGGTATTGAGTTGTTCGTCATAATGAAAGAGCGGTTGATTGCGTAACCAATTCATCAAATCATCACGGTCACCGGCAGTGAGTACCTCTGTGAGCGTGTCGCCACGTTTTAATTTGCCATAACCATGAGAAACTGCGAGTAAATGTAGATCATGATTGCCCAAAACAACGGTCGCATTGTTGCCTAGTGACTTGATAAAACGTAGTGTTTCTAGGGACTCTTCACCACGATTGATTATGTCGCCAGCAAACCAAAGTTTGTCTTGATCTGGCTTGTACTGAATTTGTTTTAAAAGCTGCATAAGTGGCGCTAAACAGCCTTGTAGGTCGCCAATAACATAGGTTGCCATAAGTAGCCTTTTTAATGCACTTTGTTTGGAACAGAGAGGGTGAAAGGGCGAATAAGTGCTTTGAATTCGGTACCATCGTCGGCCAGAAATTGGTAACTGCCTTGCATACTACCAACAACGGTTTCCATCACTGTGCCGCTGGTGTAATGAAATGATTCTCCGGGGCCTAAATACGGATATTCACCGATGACGCCGCTGCCTCTGACTTCTTGAACTTGTTCGTTGCCATCGGTAATGATCCAATGGCGTGTTTGAAGCTTGGCTGATTCGGTTCCGCAGTTGGTAATGGAAATATGGTAAGCAAACACATAGCGCGACTCTGCTGGTGTTGATTGGCCTGCTAAGTATTCTGTACGAACAGAAACCACGACGTCATATTTTTGCATTTACCTTTCCTTTTTGATGACGTAGTTGGTGATTCGAACAAAGTCTTCAACGTCTAGTCTTTCTGGGCGTAGTGTTGGGTCAATGTTTAGTATGGCGAAATCATCATTGTCTAACACGCCTTTGTAGTTATTGCGTAGGGTTTTTCGACGTTGCTGGAAGCCGATTCTTACCATGTCTTCTAACATTTTGATGTTATTTACAGGATAAGGCAGCGTTTTGTGTGGCGTCATTCTTACAATAGCGGAGTCAACTTTCGGTGCTGGGTCGAATGATTCTGGTCCAACAATAAACAGTGATTCGACAGAGCAGTAATACTGCGCCATCACACTCAATCGTCCATATAAGCTATCACCTGGGCGCGCCGCTAAACGGTCGACGACTTCTTTTTGCAGCATGAAGTGCATGTCTTCAATCGCATCGGCTTGGCTTAATAGGTGAAAAATAAGCGGAGTCGAAATGTTGTATGGCAAATTACCCACAACACGAATGGCTTGCTCTGGTGTGCTAAGTGAGGTGAAGTCAAATTTCATTGCATCGGCTTCGTGAACGGTAAGTTCAGGGAAGCGGAATAGGTTCACTTTTAAAATAGGAATAAGATCACGGTCAAGTTCGACAACGTCCATGCGCTCAGTGACACTTATAATACCTTCCGTTAATGCGCCTTTACCTGGCCCAATCTCAACAATGCGCTGACCTTTTTTAGGGCCAATGCACGCCACAATACGTCGAATGACGCCATGATCATGAAGGAAGTTTTGGCCAAATCTTTTTCTGGCTTTATGGGGTTGTGGTTTGCTCATTTAGAAAACTTTTTCGCGTTATTTGCCATGTTAATAGCATGTTGAATGGCCACTTTAAGGCTGCCGTTATTTGCTTTGCCTGTACCAGCCAAATCAATGGCGGTGCCGTGGTCGACGGATGTTCGAATAATAGGTAAGCCTAATGTAATATTGACGGCATTACCAAAACCTGAATATTTTAACACAGGTAAACCTTGATCGTGATACATAGCCAAGGCGCAGTCGGCATCATTTAGGTATTTTGGTGTAAACAAGGTGTCTGCTGGCAGCGGTCCAATTAGATTTAAGCCTTCTTGGCGAAGTTTATTGAGGGTCGGGATAATGACGTCAATTTCTTCTCTGCCAAGGTGGCCATCTTCGCCAGCATGTGGGTTTAAGCCACAGACTAAGATTTTCGGTTTTGCGATGTCGAATTTTTCTTGAAGGTCTTTATTTAGCGCTTTAGCGACAAGACTGATGCTTCTTTCGGTGATAGCCGAAGACACCTCTTTTAAGGGCAGATGAGTGGTTACCAGCGCAACTTTCATTGTTTCTGTCGCTAGCATCATAACAACATGCGGCGATTGGCATTGGGCTTGAAAGAACTCAGTGTGCCCCGAAAAATGTACGCCTGTTTCGCACAAAATACCCTTGTGAACGGGTGGCGTAACGATGGCATCAAACTCTTTTTGAATGGATCCCTCGCCCGCTTGTTTTAGGGTTTCTAATACATAAGGAGCGTTTGCGATATCCAGAGTGCCAGCAGTGGATTTTTTCGCCAGTTGGATCGGCAAGACACTAATAGTGCCTTGCTGATGTGCGGCGACATCTTTTGAACTCTTTAGGGTTTGAATATTTACTGTTAGACCTAGAGTCAGCGCTCTTTCTTTCAGTAGTTCAGGGTCGGCTAGGATAATTAAACGAGCAGGAAATGCCTGCTCGTTTAGCGCGCTTAAAATAATGTCTGGACCGATACCAGCGGGTTCACCAGAGGTAATGGCAATAATGGGAAGTGATTCTGCCTGATTATGTGCCATTTTTTCTCTTACTTCTTAATATCAATAAATGCGTCAGCACGCAGCTCATCAAGCCAGTTACTAAGCACTATGTCTTGTTTTTGTGCCGTTAAAGCACGCTCAGCATTACTACGTTTTACTTTGTCGCTGATGTCTGCCTCTCGGCGACCTTCAACTTCTAATATATGCCAGCCGAATTGTGTACGAAATGGTTTACTAATATCGCCAATGTTGGTTTTTTTCATCATGTCTTCAAATTCAGGAACCATGGTGCCTGGTGTAACCCAACCTAGATCACCACCTTGTAATGTTGAGCCTTGGTCTTCGCTGTATTCTTTGGCTAATTGGGCGAAGTCTGCACCATTTTCTAATTTTTTATAAAGTTCATCTGCAAGGGCTTTAGTTTGATTAATATCTCGTATTTCATTCGCCCTAACTAGTATATGGCGCGCCTTTGTTTGTTGCTGAAGAGTCACATCAGGAGAGCGTTTTTCGATTACCCACAATAAATGAAAACCAGCATTACTTTGCAGCGGGCCAATAAGTGGGCCTTTTTCTGTTTCTAATGCTCGTACAAATAGTGGCGGTAATTGATTGAGTGGGCGCCAGCCTAAATCTCCGCCTTCAATAGCAAATTGTCCGTCTGAGTTTTCAATCGCTTGTTGAACGAAGTCATTTTCAGAATTTATGTTTTTTGCAATGCCTTTGATTTTTGCTGCAGCTTCTTCAGGGTTGCTTGCACGAATAAGAAGGTGGCGCAGGTGTACCTGAGCTTTTTCTTTGGTGATACTGGTGTCTGAACTGAGGTAGTCGTCTATTTCTTGATCAGAAATAGCGATGCGCTTTTTAACGATTTCTCGTTTTATGTTACTGATGAGGATCTCTTGCTCAATTTGATCGCGATAGCGCTCGTAATTAATACCTTTGCTAGCAAGAACATTTTTTAAGCCTTGTAAGTCGAGGTTCATGTTTTTAGCGACACCAAGGACAGCATTGTCTACATCCGAGCTAGAAGCTCTCATGCCAATTTTGCGTGCGTAATTGACTTGTAATGCCTCATCTATCATTTGGTCGAGGATTTGGCGATGAATGTTGTCTGTCATTACGCCACCCGGAACACGCTCTTTCACAATCTGAAAGCGGTTTTGTATGTCACTTTCTAAAATCGGAGTGGAGTCAACAATAGCTGAAATGCCGTCAATTTTTGTTTGCGCAGCATATAGTGTTTGCAGTGGTATCAATGTAAATAGAATAAATGTAAAAAAAGAAAACAACTTCATGATTAATATCCAACTTTCCCTTGGTTCCAATAGTCGTTAGCAATGTTAACTTCGCTGTTTGCTCGGCCAGCAGTGCTTAAACCACGTAAAATAAATTGTAAAAATACGCCTCTATCAAAGATCTTGTCGTCGTTCAGCCAATCTTGATAACTCAGTGATACCTTGATACAGCAGTTTTCATAGCCTAAGCCTGCAGTTTGTTTAGTAAGATCTTCTCTTAGGAAGTCATAAGTATATTGGGTAAAGGCTGACCAATTATCATTGATTGGAAAAATTGTTCCAGCACTTGCTTGTTTTGCATCGTTTTTAGGATACAGGTAGCTTAAATTGATTTTGATGTCATCAACCGGTTCCATAGCGGCAATAAATTGCACTAAGTTCACTTCGTCATCATCCATATTGTAATTCAAGTTTCCAGTAAGTGTGTAACGGTTACCATTGTAGTTGGCCGATGTCAGGAGGTCACTGCGATTGCTTGTATCAATGGCTTTATTTTCATCTGTATTTCCACTTATACCAACATAACGATCTTTTAAATAAAAGATTTGACCTGCTTTGAATGCCCATTTTTCATTATTATTTTCGTCATATAGACGACTTTCTAAACCAAAGGTTACTTGTTCAGTATCACCAATTCGGTCATTGCCATTAAAACGGCTGTGTCCAAAAGCCTGCGAATAGGTTGTTGTTGACTGACTTGCGTCGAAATTGGGAATAAGATCTTGATCTTTAAATGGTGAATTTAAGTAATTTAATCGTGGTTCAAGCGTTTGTCGCCACACGCTGTTTCCTAATGGTAAACGGCGCTCAAACATTACCGATGAATCAACATAGCCCGAGATATGCCCAATTGAAGTCTCGCTGTCTGTCTTATTTTTATAGTTATGCAAATCGTAGTCGCGATATTGTGCTAACAGACCTGTTGTTAAGTTTCCCCAAGCGTTGTTGAAATTTAACTTCGAGTCTTGATTGAGTGCAATACGTTGACCGTCAAAGTTATTTTCATCAGGGTCGTAAAAATCCGTGTATTGGGTGTCGATTTTGTAATCGAGATAGGTTGTCGCAATTCGATAGGAGTTATCAACACGAGGCCGCCATTCGAATGGTTTATCAATGCCGCTGTTCGGTGTCTGATAGGTTAGATATGTGATTTTGTTCAGAAAATTTCCGTTATTGGCCGTAAAATAAACACTTCTTTCATAATGGTCTTTTTTGCTAATAGAAGTGCTGTTTGCCTCGGGGCGTTTATTTTTTGTTGGATTGTCTTCTACTAAAAAGCCAGTGCTAAAATGTTGATTAAATTTCTGAGTGGACTTTAATTTTAGTAGCGTTTGCTCGCCTTCCTCTTTATCTGAAAATGTTGATTGTTCATAAACAGTTTCACCATAAGGGCTTAAATGACGAAGTTCCAAATCTATCCCTTCACCTTTTTCCTGGATCAACTGTGGTGTAATAGTGGCATCGTAGTTAGGTGCTATATTCCAGTAAAATGGGGCTGAAACATTAAGACCATCCTTACCGGAGTACCCAAAACTTGGGAATAAGAAGCCTGTTTGACGTGTGTTATTTAATGGGAAACGAAGCCAAGGAAAGTAGAAAACAGGAATTGCACCGATACGGATTTGTACATGCTTTGCGGTACCAAACCCTTGATTAGTGTTCAGTTCAATTGAGCTACCGTAGAGTTTCCAGCTTTCTTGATTTGGCTCACACGTTGTGAAAAAGCCCTCATCGATAAAAACAATACCATCTTGGCTGCGAGTCAGTGCCTTCGCTTCCAGTCGAGTGCCGCTCTCATGGTTAAGATACTTGGCATCTTTGAAACTTGTGTCTTCATTGTTATTGTTCGATATGAAGGCACTTGAGCTACGAATAAGTAGGTCTTTGTTACGTAATGTGACATTGCCATTGGCTTTGTAATATTGATTAGGAATGCCTTCAATATCGTCGGCCGATAGGGAATACAGAGGCTTCACTATTTCAGCGGCCCCTTTAAGGTTAATAACTTCTCCTTGATCACGAACGATGATATCGGCGGTAAGGTTTGTGCCTTTTACCTCAGTTGCCTTCCAGTTGTTAATATAAGATCCTTGGCAATATTGACTTAGCTGCGATTGCTGCTCAGTCGTCAAAGATTCTCTTGGAGCCCAGTCCCATTGATTTACCTCTGCGTGTGCAATAGGCAATATGAAAAGACTTTGAAAAAATAAAGTGTAGGTGCGTAAATGCTTAACCATGCAGGGTATACTTGCCACAAATAATTATTGTCCGAAATCGGATACTGCCCATAAGCGGTTCCACGTAATAAGACAAATGATAATCTATGCAGGCCCATAGGGGCTACCGATTCTGGAGAAATATCTTTATGTGGAAAATTGTTTGCGCAATTTTGGGTTATATTTTAGGCGGTTTTTTTGGCGCTTTATTGGGTTTTATGGTTGGCGGACTGATCGATAGCGCCCAGAAAGGCGGGGCTTTTAGTGCGACTTTTACCAATGCTCATAGCCGCGCAGATGTTCGTTTGCAGCAAGAAACTTTTTTCCGTACTTTGTTTTTGTTGATGGGGCGTTTGGCTAAATCTGACGGTAAAGTATCAGAAGCCGAAATTCAATTAGCGCAATCTGTTATGCAGCGGCTTAAGTTATCCCCGGAAGCGCAAGTCCAAGCTAGGAAATTATTTAATGAGGGAAAATCGGCGAATTTTGATCTTACTTCGGTTCTGGATACGTTTAGAAGGGTTGTCGGCTCAGGTGATCTGACTCGTACTTTGCTAGAAGTTTTGCTGGTATCGGCTTATGCTGATGGTCACTTTAGCGTAGAAGAAAAATCTTTTGTTTCTCAGGTTTGTGCTCATCTTGGTATTTCGGTGCCAGAATTTGAAGCCTTGCACCGTCAAGTTAAACAACAAGCGCACTTTAGCCAAGGTTATCAATCTTCTTACCAACAGCATTCCTCGTACAACCAAGGTTCTTCGTACAATCAAGGTTCGTCTTCTAATTATCAGAATTATTCATCCCAGCGTATGGGATCAAAAGATTTGCTGAAGGCTGCATATGAGGCTTTGGGTGTGACGCCGCAGATGAGTGATGCCGAGATCAAAAAAGCCTATCGACGCTTAATGAGTAAGCATCACCCCGATAAGTTAAGTTCAAAAGGGTTGCCAGATGAAATGCTTGAATTGGCAAAAGAGCGCACGCAAGAAATTCAGTCTGCTTACGAAATGGTTAAGAACGCTCGTAAGTAGGTATTTGCTAATGCCTTTAATTATTTATGGGGCTTTTATAGAAAAGTCCTTTTTTTACGCTAGGTAATGATTTTTGTTGATTTATTTGGCTGGTGTTTTGTTTTAGAAAGCCACGAACTCTCTGTGTTAGCAGTTGTTTACTGTTCTTTCCAATCACTCTGTCTGGTAATGCATCTAATTGGGTAAAATCACCGATTTTGTCTGTTCTTTGGATGGCGGCTTGTTTACGCCATATTGCAAATTGATCGTTCCCCGTATTGTCGACATAGTAATCTAAGATAGGCTGTGCGATTTGGCGAATTTGTTGTGCTATTTCGTAATCCGGTATATTTGGAGGTGACTCTATATCAATGAGTATTAGTGCTTCACCTGAGTTTTTGTTGGCGGCCAAAAAACCTAAAGCGTAGCTAGCACCTGTCCCGTAACCAAGAAAAGTAAATTGTTCAACATTTTGCGTTTTTGCGTAATTGATAGCGGCCTGTATACGTGCGAAAACCATGGTTTGGCTAGGAAGTTCTTTGGCTGATTGCGCATTTTCTGTAGTCGCGGTGGTTATTTTTACTGGCTCGGCACGCTTTATGATATCTGGGACTTCGATGGATAAGGTACACCAGCTGTGTTCTGGCATGGCGTTGCGTAGCGGTGCAATGGCGTCAGGCCAGTCTGGGTGTTCATTATCTGAATGAAGCATGACCACGCAGCCCTGAGTAGAGCTGGTGAGCGATGGTCTATAAAGAGCAAGGAAGGGCTCTCCATCCGCTTCTAAGGTTTGTATTTGGTGGTCGAGTCGCCTTATTGTTAACGAGGTTTTTAGTGCATCAATCCGAGACGCCTGTGGCTTGGGAATAATATATTCTTTAGTGCTCTCTGCTGGTGTGGTTTGTTGTGGAGTCGTTGTGCTGTTGGGTGTCGCTTGTGACTCTTCTGCCAAAACGTTGGGTGCTGCGCTCAAGGAAAGAAGTGCAATGATAACGAAGAGTGGCGCTGTAAATTTATTCATTGTTTTCAATACTTCTTTTAAAGGCCTTGTTAAAATGCGGTCTAAATTTTCGTTATGAGACCTTTATTGTGTCACTGCTGGAGTCAGATATGAATGATTTTATCATTGCCCCTTCGATCCTTTCTGCCGATTTCGCTCGATTAGGTGAAGAGGTTGACAACGTCTTGGAAGCCGGAGCCGATATCATACACTTTGATGTGATGGATAATCATTATGTTCCTAATTTAACGATTGGTCCTATGGTCTGTAAAGCACTGCGTAAACATGGCGTGACCGCAGATATTGATGTGCATTTGATGGTGAAACCAGTTGATCGCATGATTGGTGATTTTATTGACGCGGGCGCGTCTTTTATTACTTTTCATCCAGAAGCCAGTGAGCACATTGATCGCTCTTTGCAAATGATTCGAGACGGTGGTTGTAAAGCGGGTTTGGTCTTCAATCCAGCTACCTCTCTTGAACATTTAAAATATGTGATGGACAAAATTGACATGGTTTTGTTGATGTCAGTTAACCCTGGATTTGGTGGGCAATCTTTCATTCCAGGTACTTTAGATAAATTACGCGAAGCTCGCGACCTGATCGATGCCAGCGGTTATGACATTCGTCTTGAGGTCGATGGTGGCGTTAGTGAAAAGAATATTGCTGACATTGCACGTGCAGGCGCAGACACTTTTGTGGCGGGTTCTGCTATTTTTGGCAAAGACAACTACAAATCAGTCATCGATACGATGCGCAAACAATTGGCGAGCGTGCGTTAATGAAAACACCTAGTTATTTTTCAAAGTGGTTTGACGGCTGGCCAGAACTCGTTTGCTTGGATCTCGATGGCACTCTAGTGGACAGTGTTCCCGATATTGCTAGAGCAGTAGATGCTTTCTTAGCTGAGCTTGGAGCGCCGCTTGCTGGTGAAGAGCGAGTTCGTGGTTGGGTTGGCTTTGGTTCAGCTAAATTGATCGAGCAAGCGCTTGAGTGGGCTGGTGTTGATTCTGCTAAACACGAAGAAGCGTATCGTATCTTTCTGACGCATTATCATGCTCATTTAACGGTTGGAACGACGCTTTATCCAAATGTGAAAGCTTTGTTAAAAGCCTTTAAGCATAATGGTGTCCCCGTTGCCTTGATTACCAATAAACCAAGTGTATTTGTGAAGCCTATGTTGGATCACTTTGAACTGACTGAGCAATTTGGTTGGCTGTTGGGCGGTGACACTTTAGACGAGAAAAAACCATCCGCTATGCCTCTGTTGCATTGCAGTGAGTCTATTGAAGCCTTACCTGAAAATTGTTTGATGATCGGTGATTCCATTACTGATTTTAAAGCCGCAAATAACGCTGGCTTTAAATGTGTCTTGGTGACCTATGGTTATAACCAAGGTGTTGATCTTAAAGGGTTAGGTGCTGATGCGATAATTGATGATTTAGCCGAGTTGTTAGTCTAATTTTATTGGTTGCGTGAAAAAACTAAATAAGGCCCAACTATTTCTAGTCGGGCCTTTTTTTGTATTTTGGTTTTAACGTCTTAAATGCAATGTTTATTGTGAGCTTTTGCTCTCTTTAGATGGCTCTTTTTGAGGCTGTTCTTTTGTTAGTTGATCCGATGAGTTTACTTGTTCGGATAAAAGTCTCATCTGGCTATCATCTGCCATGTGAACCGTATGTGTCGGAAAGGCAACTTCGGCATCATGGGATTCAATAATCTGCATAGCTTTGAATAGCACGTCTTGTTTGACATTGTGATAAGTTCGCCAGTCTACCGTTTTTGTGTAGGCATAAATAAAGAAGTCTAACGAAGATGGGCCAAACTGGTTGAAGTTCACCATATAAGTCTCGTTGGTATCGAGGTCTTCATGGTTGGCAACCATGTCTTTTATCTCTGAGAGAATGGTTGGGAGAAGGCTAAAGTCGCTATAACGAACACCAATGGTTTCATTAATGCGGCGATGAGTCATACGAGATGGGTTTTCAACCGAAATCAATGAAAAGGTAGAATTAGGAACATATAAGGGGCGTTTTTCAAAAGTGCGAATGCGTGTTTGACGCCAGCCAATATGTTCGACTGTGCCTTCAATGTTTTGATCTGGAGATCGAATCCAATCACCAATAGCAAAGGGGCGATCTAAATATACCATTAGTCCGCCAAAGAAGTTGGCTAGCAAATCTTTAGCAGCAAAACCCACTGCGATACCGCCAATACCGCCAAAGGCTAGTACACCGGAAATGCTATAACCTAATGTTTGTAAAACCACTAGTGCTGAGGTGATGACAACAGATGCGCGTAATAATTTGCTGATTGCGCTGGCTGTTGTGTAATCTACGTTAGTGGATATTTTACTTGAGTTCGTTAACGTTCTTTCGCTTTCGGATATGCATCGTAAAACAAACCAAGTCAGAATGACGATAACCCCAACTTCGCGAATGGCTTTAATAAGAGATGAAAAGTTAGGGTCTATTTCTGTGCCAGATATCTCGGCTGCGATGCTTAAGCCGGCTAACCAAATAAAAACGCCAATAGGCTTTTGCGCGGCATGAATTAAGACGTTATCCCAAGGCGTTTTGGTTTTTTCAAGTTGTTGATCGATGCGCATTAAAATGCGGGTGGCGATAAAGTTAATGATGAGTGTGCCGAGCACAACCAAAAACACACGCACAACCCAGTGCATTTTTGTATCGCCCAAGCCTAAATATACTTGCATTGTTTCCCAGTTCATTATGCTTTCTCTATACCTTTGTCTTGTTGGTGAGTGGCTCGTAATTTGAAGTAAAATCCGACTATATGAGTAACAAGGTGCCCAATCCCAAGAAGGCAACGAAACCAGCAATATCCGTTACCGTTGTTAAAATGACTGATCCAGAAAGGGCAGGATCGATGCGTAATTTATCTAATAAGACCGGAATTAAGACGCCTGATAATGCAGCCATGATGATATTAACGATAATGGCTAAACCAATCACCATGCCAAGCATTGGGCTTTCGAACCACCATAAAGTCACGACGCCAATAACAATGGCCCATAATATGCCATTTAGGCCACCGACTTTTAATTCTTTTGATAATAAAGATTTTAAGTTACTGCGAGTTATTTGCCCAAGCGCTAAACCTCGAACAATCAAGGTTAAAGTCTGACTGCCCGCAATCCCGCCCATTGAAGCCACAACTGGCATTAATACGGCCAATGCAACGACTTGCTGTAGTGTGGCTTCAAATAATCCGATAAAGGCGGAGGCTAGAAAGGCGGTTAGTAAATTTATACCAAGCCAAATGCCACGAGTCGCTGCGCTGCGTTTTACGGGAGCAAATAGGTCGGATTCTTCATTTAAGCCAGCGGTCGACATTTGTTGGGCTTCGTGTTCTAAGCGCCATGTTTCCATGGCAAGTCCTGCATGGAAACGACCTAATAAAATCTGATTTTCATCAACAACAGGAAGTGCTGATAGATAAGAACGTTCTAGCTGCTCCGCCGCTTTTGTTAGTTCAGTATCGGCTCGAATAAAAGAACACTCTTCATCGATCAAGCTTGAAATGGGTTCATGGCCTTGCGCTTTAAATAGTTTGTCGAATTTAACGCAACCTACCCAGCGGCCAGTTCTATTTACCAAATACACCATGTCTGTGTAATCTGGCGTGCTCTTTTTAAGCAATCTTAGTGCTTCAGAGGTGCGAATGGACTGAGAGGCAATTAATAGTTCATGGTCAATCCAGCGACCGACAACATCATCATCGTAAACAATACCTTGTTGGTAATATTCGCGTTGTTTGTTGTCCATCTGCTTTAAAGCGATGTCGACAAGGCGGTCTGGTAATGAGTCTGTTATCTCGAGTAGGTCTTCAGCGTCAACATCAGCGAATAAGGTTTCAATTTCTGAATCATCCAGCTCTTTCAGAAGGAGCTGGCGGGACTCACCACGCATCTCAACTAAGATATCAAGGCGGTTGGCTTGCTTGATATTGGCCCATGCTTGTCGGCGTTGAACAAGCGGTATGGATTCAAGTGCTAACGCCACATCATCCGGGGTTAACTCAGAGATGGCCTTGTTAACGGACTCAGGTGAGTACTCGTCATGAATGAGGGTTTCGATGAGGGCGGCGACTTGGCTATGCACAGGGCATCCTTAAAACACTGAATAGTGGCGAGAAAGATAACATGTTTTCTAGGGAAGGTGCGAACAAGTCCTTTTGCCGTGGTAATTGTTCCTGCATTGCCCTAATAACCCAAATTCATGTAGGAATCAGTATGTCAGTAAAAGTCTGTTAAGTGTGCGGTGTAACCGCTTGTATATCAAGCAAGGCTTTGTTTTTACTCAATATTATTGAAAACTTTCCACAACGCTGAAAGATAAATGGCAAATTATTGTGTCAGTGGATGAAAAGCTCGTATCTTGCGTATCTCCTTTAGCCGCGTAATGCTAAGTGGTGTAAGGTCTGGCGAGACAGAGTGTTCCTGACAGTGTAGAATTTAGCGCACTTTAAATTTAGGTTTTATTGTTTATCAGTGCGTTTTGTTTTTGTGTCAGTTTCTACGGATTGTGACATTGGTTTAGGTCAACATTGTTTTATAGGTGCGCTCTTTCTTTATGTTATTGATGATAGACAATTTTGACTCTTTTACTTATAACCTCGTGCAGTATTTTCGTGAGTTGGGTGCGGATGTGCAGGTTTATCGTAACGATGAAATTAGTATTGAAGACATTGAGCGCCTTGCCCCATCGCATTTGGTTATTTCACCGGGGCCGTGCACCCCTAATGAAGCGGGTATTTCTTTGGCAGCCATTGCGGCTTTCGCTGGAAAAATTCCAATATTAGGTATTTGCTTAGGCCATCAAAGTATTGGCCAGGTCTTTGGTGGTGAGGTAATTCGTGCTAAAAATGTCATGCATGGTAAAACCTCATTAATTTATCACCAAAATACGTCAGTGTTTTTTGGCTTGCCAAATCCGCAGATTGCAACACGCTATCATTCGCTTGTGGTGTCTGCTGACTCATTGCCAGATTGTCTTGAGGTAACCGCTTGGAGCCAAAACACAGAAGGCGATAGAGAGGAAATTATGGGGATTCGACATAAAACGCTTGCCGTTGAAGGGGTGCAGTTTCATCCTGAGTCGATTCTTACTGAGGCTGGTCATGCTTTATTGGCCAATTTCTTAACACGATAGTTTTAATAGGAGAGGCTGGTGGATATTCAAAAGGCGATTGCTGCTGTTGTCGAGCACCAAGATTTGAGCGGCGATGAGATGCGAATAGTGATGAATGACATCATGACGGGAAAAGCCACGCCAGCACAGATAGGCGGATTTTTGATTGGCCTAAGAATGAAAGGTGAGACAGTCGAAGAAATTACGGCTGCGGCGCAGGTGATGCGAGAATTATCGAGCAAGGTACATTTGGATCTTGATCACGTGGTTGATACTTGTGGTACAGGTGGTGATGGCGGTAACTTGTTTAACGTCTCTACAGCGTCTGCGTTTGTGGTGGCTTCCGCTGGCGGTAAGGTTGCTAAACATGGAGGTCGTTCCGTATCTTCTAAGTCTGGTAGTGCTGATGTGCTTGAGCAAGCTGGGATTTATCTTGGTCTAAATGCGGAGCAGGTTTGCCGATGTATTGAAGAAATTGGCCTAGGTTTTATGTTTGCGCCCAATCATCATTCCGCCATGAAATACGCCGTCGGCCCTCGAAAAGAAATGGCAACGCGCACTATTTTTAATCTACTGGGTCCATTAACGAATCCTGCGAATGCAAAATGCCAGGTTATGGGGGTTTTCCATCAGAAATGGGTTCGTCCTATTGCTGAAGTATTAAAAGCTCTTGGGAGTGAGCACGTGATGGTGGTTCATTCTGAAGACGGTTTAGATGAGATTAGTATTGCAGCGCCGACGTTTGTTGCAGAATTAAAGAACGGCGAAATTTTAGAGTATAAAATTTCGCCGGAAGATTTTGGTATTCCATTGCAATCTATTGATACCATTCAAGCTGTAGATGCTGCTGAAAGTCTTGCTTTAGTGAAAATAGCATTAGAGGGTAAGGGGAAAGTTAATCCAGCTAGAGATATTGTTGCCTTAAATGCTGGCGCGGCAATTTATGTTTCTGGTATTGCAGATACATTGGCGGAAGGCGTCAATATTGCAGAAGATGTCATTGGCGGTGGTACAGCTAAAGTTAAGATGTCTGAATTAGCCAGTTTCACGCGATGTTTTATGAGTCCTGACTCACTGTAATAATAGGAGCAGTAACCTAATGCAAATAGAAACACCGACAATTCTAAAAAAGATTGTAGCTCGAAAGTATGAAGAGATTACTGAGCGTAAATCTCATACTCCTTACGGAAATCTAGAGGTCGCGGCGTCAGTGGCGAATGTCCATAATGCGCCTCGCGGTTTTGCCCATGCGTTGAGACACCAAATAGCCATTGGAAAATCTGGTGTTATTGCGGAAGTTAAAAAAGCTTCTCCTAGCAAAGGCACATTAAGAGATCCATTTGTTCCGGCTGATATCGCTCGATCTTATGAGAAGGGTGGTGCAGTTTGCTTGTCGGTCTTAACTGATAGTGATTTTTTTAAAGGCCATGAAGACTTTTTAGTTGAAGCTCGTGGTGCTTGTAAATTGCCGGTAATTCGCAAAGACTTTATCGTTGATGAATATCAGGTTCTAGAAGCCAGAGCGATTGGCGCAGATTGTATTTTATTGATCGCGGCTTGCCTAAGCGGTGATAAATTACGCCAATTAGATCTGATGGCGCGTGATCTTGGTATGGATGTTTTGGTAGAAGTTCATAATCGTCCTGAGCTGGATTTGGCTTTGGAATATACCGAGACCGAATTGCTTGGGATTAATAATCGAGATCTTCATACCTTTGAGCTTAGCTTAGATCACACGTTTGAGTTGATGGGGAGTGTGCCTTCTGATCGTTTGGTTGTTACGGAAAGCGGTATTCATACTCGAAACGATGTGGCGTTGATGCGACAAAAAGGTATCCATGCGTTCTTGGTTGGTGAAGCTTTTATGCGCGCTGATGACCCAGGTGAAAAATTGGCTGAGCTGTTTCAGTCGTAGTGATGATGCTTTCAGTCATAGCAGAATTAAGTAAGGTGAATGATGAAAACGAATGTTAGTTGGCAAGAAGATGTGCATTTTACCGCTGAAACTGGCTCGGGTTTTAAGGTGGAAATCGACGGTAATCAGGTTGCTGGCCCGAGACCTATGGAGCTCTTGCTTGCAGGTTTAGGAGGCTGTACTTCTTATGATGTGGTTGGGATTTTAAAGAAATCGCGCCAAGATGTTGTTTCTTGTGTGGCTCAGATTGATGCTGATCGAGCGGATACTGTTCCTGCTGTCTTTACTGAAATTCGAGTGCATTTTGTCGTTACAGGTCGTAATTTGAAAGAAAGTGTTGTTGCTCGGGCGGTTAAGCTGTCTGCGGAAGAGTATTGCTCCGCCTCTTTAATGCTAGAAAGAGGTGGTGTGAAAATTGTTCATAGTTTTGAAGTGATTGAAGTGGAATAAAGCATTACTTGATAAGAGTGTTTTAAAAAAGAGCTGAGAGGCTCTTTTTTTTGATTATTTTTCTGTCACTTAAAGTAGTGGTGTCCCCACCAGGACTCGAACCTGGAATAGCTGCTTAGGAGGCGGCCGGTATATCCTGTTTACCTATGAGGACTTATTCTAAAAACGAATTTATACCTGAATTGTATCGATAATACAAATTTAAAATAGGTATGGCATTGATTTTTATGGTTTTTTAAGCACGACCTAATGTGTGTTTACTGCTTATTGGGCGGGTCGAACCTCTGGCGGTATAAACTTTGTTTTTACTACTGTGGCCCTGAAGAAGCTCGTACAGGTGTTTGTTACGTTTTTGAAGGGTATTTAGTATCCGAGCGTTGGTGTTGTTTTTAACTTTGCAGCTCTGCAGTAGGTTTTCGCATTCTTTCATTAAAAGGCGTATGTCATCCATAGAGCTATCTTGTTGACTAAGCCAGTGTTTGAATTCTTCTTCGGTAGGTTTTTTTCGATCAACTATGTCAAACTTTATGAGTATATTGACTCTTTTCTCATTAAGTTGGTTCATTTCATCGAGGAGGGCTTGTTTTTGTTCAGACAAGTCGATAATGGCTTCACTATCGACTTCCCCGTAGGCCAGCCTTTCTTTATCAAGAAGCTCTGATATGTTTTCTAGTATCTCTTTGCTTCTGATGAATATTGGGGCGATAGGGATCATAGGGCAAACCGTTTTCAGACTGTAGAGAAACTACAGTCTAGAATAGCGAATCCATAGAAGCCATATTATTCGCTAGCTTCTGCGTATCTATCTTGTATTCGCCCGCTGCAATAGCGCTTTTGATTTGCTCTACTTTATCCATATCAACATCAGGCAAGCTGTTAATTTTAGATTGTTGACTTTGTAACGTTTGCGCAGTGCCGCTTAATTTTACGGTGTCCTCTGCTAGCGTGCCACCACTTCTAACGGCACTTTGCTTTTCTGTTGCATTACTCGCAACATCATCTTTCTGCGTTCGTTCACTTTTATTTATAGCGCTTTGATTTGATAGACCTGAGAAATGTATTGCCATTGGGTTTTCCGCCCTTAAATGATTTGCCTGTCTATGTTGTCGGCAGGGTCTAAAGATACTTTAATGAAAAAAACAAAAAAGAATTCATAGGCTGCCAATTAGTATAATCAATAGTTTACAAGAACCTCACTGTCAGTTACAACTTTGGCGTATATAATTCGTCCAGAACTTGTGTTTTTAATGCGTATTTGTTGGCCTTTGACTCCATTTTCTAAAGCAACACCGTTCATTCTGACTATAATAGTGCCACTGCTTGCTGTTATAAGTACAGAATCTCCCTTTTTTACAAGGGTTGGTGGGGTGGTTAAATCGTCCGTAATAAAAGTGTTGATACGTAAGTTGCGTGAAGCTACAAGGCCATAAGGCGGGCTTTTCTTTGTGTAGATATGTCCTCTTAGGTTGGATATGTCTACTTCGCCTATGTCAGTGTTTGATTTAGTAATGATTTGGCCGCGGTTGATTGGGGTGATGGTTTTTATTGCTGGGATCGTGATGGACTGAGTGACTGGTATATAGGATTTCCAAGTTGGCGATTCACAGCTAATTTCATAGCTGGTGCGTTTGGTAGCGTCTGATCTTTGATTGCTGATCTTAATGGATTTACTTTCACAGTCAGGTAAGTAATTGAGAGCGGCAAGATTATTTAATGTGATGTTGATGGTGGCATCAGGGTATATCTCTGATAACCGAGGAATCTCTACTTGATTTATGTAGCGATTGATTTGCTCTTCAGTAGAGACGGCAAATGTTAAGCCTGTTTGGAGACAAATGAAGGCTATGCTTAGCCTTATGATTCGCATGATTCGTTCTCTTTGTTTATTATTACGTTATAAATAAGATAGTTAGTAAAATATTTGAATTCACTTTATCATTGGATGATGCATTTTAACAATTTTGAGGTAATACCTCAGTATAATGTTTACACATTTTGGAGGCGTTTATGGCTGGAGTTTTGGATACTGTTAACCAACGTACATAGCTCGTAGGAGAAAACCGACTTGAATTGTTGTTGTTTCGCTTAAATGGTAAGCAAATTTACGGCATCAATGTCTTTAAAGTGAAAGAGGTGTTGCAGTGTCCTAAATTAACCACTATGCCTCATAGTTCTCCAGTGGTTAGAGGGGGTGCTCACATTCGTGGTGGTACCATTCCTATTTTGGATTTGGGTTTGGCAACAGGCGCAAGTCCAATAGAAAACATTAGTCAGTGCTTTGTTATTATTACTGAATACAATCGTCGAATTCAGGGTTTTTTAGTGCGCGGAGTTGAGCGCATTGTAAATATGAATTGGAGTGATATTCAGCCGCCGCCAAAAGGTTTGTCGAATGATAACTACCTGACGGCTGTATGTCAGGTCGATAAAGAAATGGTGGAAATTATTGATGTGGAACAGATCCTTTCTGAGGTTGCTCCTACGCGTCAAGATATTTCTGATGGTATCGTTAATGCAGGCGTGACAGAAAATGCTCAGAAACATCATATACTCATTGTGGGTGATTCTTCCGTTGCACGTAAACAGATCAAGCGTTGTATGGAACAAGTTGGCTTTGCTACGACAGTTTTAAATGATGGCCGTGAAGCGCTTACTTATCTTCAAAATATGGTTGCGGAAGGTAAGGATGTGACTAAGGAATTTTCCATGGTTATTTCGGATATCGAGATGCCTGAAATGGATGGCTATACGCTAACGACCGCGATTCGTAACGATAGCCGTTTGCAGGATCTGTTTATCCTTCTTCATACCTCTTTGAGTGGTGTATTTAACGAGGCTATGGTTAAAAAAGTGGGAGCAGATGGCTTTTTGGCGAAGTTTCAACCTGACGAACTCGCTCGATTAGCAATAGAAACAGTGCAAGTACAATCTGAGTAATGTTTGAGCTCTTTGTGTAGAGTCCTATTAATTTGAACCTGTCACTTATGGAGTTTTGATGCTCAGTAGTACAAATGCAATTACACCTAATGGCTATATCAGGTTCAGAGACTACCTGCAGAAAGTATGTGGGATCTCGCTGAGTGACAATAAACAATATTTGGTCGCCAGTCGTTTAGGAAAAATCTTGGAGAGAGAAGGTTTTTCCAAGATTGAACAGTTGGTTGACGCCTTGGAGCGATTGGGTGGATCTAAGTTAAAAGAAGAAGTCATTAATGCGATGACGACGAATGAGACTCTTTGGTTCAGAGATACTCATCCTTTTGCAATTTTAAAAGACAAAGTATTGCCAGAAATGACTGCGGCCCCTTTAAGAATCTGGTCTGCGGCGTCATCAACTGGCCAAGAGCCTTATTCTATAAGCATGGTGATAGAGGATTTTAAGTCTTCTCGGCCTGGTGTTTTAAAGGCTGGTGAAAAAATAGTCGCAACAGATATTTGTACCAATATCCTTCAGCATGCTAAGCAGGGTGAGTACGACAGCTTGGCTATTGCTCGTGGTCTGGGTGCGGATTTGCAGCGCCGTTACTTTGATAAAATAAATGACTTAACTTGGAAAATTAAACCGAGTCTTAGTTCTCGCGTAGAATTTAAGCACTTAAACCTAATAGAACCGTTTTCCATGTTGGGTAAATTTGATGTGATCTTTTGTCGAAATGTACTGATTTATTTTACTGTTGATCTTAAATTAGATATTTTGAAAAGAATGCATGCTTCTTTAAAGCCTGGTGGGTATTTATTTCTTGGTGGTTCTGAAGCTCTGAGCGGTTTATCTGACTACTTTGAAATAGTTCAATGTCATCCCGGTATTGTTTATAAAGCTAAAACTTTATAAACAATAGACCCGTCTAGTTTTGATTGTTGTTTAAAGCCTGTCTAACTGTGTTAGGCAGGCTTTTTTGTCTCTGGTGTTCTATCTTTGATATTGCCGCTTTTTGCCGTTTGTATTTTATTTATAGTTAACTTATTGAAAAGTATTGGTTTTATTTTTTGGCATCATAATTGCTTTATGTTTGCTGTATAGATTAATAATTTTTTAACTGGGGCTTAAATGGCTATATCTTTTGCAAGTGCATTTGCTGGACACGACAAAACGCTGGAGTTTAGAAGCGCGAGAGCGGCTGTTCTTGCAAACAATATTGCGAATGCCGATACACCAAATTTTAAGGCAAGAGATATTTCGTTTGATTCTCATATAAGTAATGAGCAAAAAAGGTTGCAACTTACAGGCACGAACTCTCGTCATATTTCAGCTGAAGGGGTTGCGGGTGAGCCTGATGGTTTGTTGTATCGAAATGCTAATCAGCCATCTCTAGATGGTAATACGGTTGATATGCAGAGAGAGCAAGCTGAATTTGCACAGAACTCATTACAGTTTGATACGAGCTTTATGTTCTTGGATCGAAAAATTAATGGTATGAAAAAAGCACTTGCTGGGAATTAATAACGATGTCATTGAGTAATATTTTTACCATATCTGGATCAGCAATGAGTGCTCAAACTGTTCGTTTAAATACGATTGCGAGCAACATGGCGAACGTTGATAGTGCTGCTAGTTCAGCAGATCAGACTTATCGTGCGCGTAAGCCTGTGTTTTCAAAAATGATGAACGACAGTATGCGTCAATATGGTTGGAATAACGCAACGGCAGATAACAGTGGTGCGGGTATTGGTGTAAAGGTAGATGGTATCGTGGAATCTGATGCCCCTTTGCAACCAAGATATGAACCAGATCACCCAATGGCAAACGAAGATGGGTATGTGTTTTATCCGAACGTAAACCCGATGGAAGAGATGGCCGATATGATGTCAGCTTCTCGATCTTTTCAGACGAACGTAGAAATTATGAACTCAGCCAAGAGTATGATGCAGAAAATGCTCACACTTGGGCAGTCATAGGAGCTGACAGATGGCAAATATATCTGATTCCAAAGGTCTTGGTGGGTTAATCTCCCAGTATGGAACCGAAGCGGCTAAATCGAAGGCGGGTATTGAAAAGCCTGAGGTGAAAAAAGATGAGGCTGCGTTAGCGGATCAAAATGTTTTTTTAAAGCTCTATATTGAGCAACTTAAGGGACAAGATCCAACGGCGCCCCAGGACACTAATGACATGGTGGCACAAATGTCTCAGTTTAGCTCTCTTGAGAGGCTAACTAGCATTTCGGATCAGCTAGAGAATATGGCGACCTCACTTACTTCTAATCAAGCACTCAGTGCTTCAACTTTAGTGGGTAAGTCTATTTTGATGGACGGCAATAAGGCGAAGGTGACTGATAGTTTGGAAGAGGTTCAATTGAGAACCGTGATACCAGAAAACTCACAGTCAGCAACATTGAAAATATACGATGCAGATAACCGTCTTGTTCGTACTGCCATGCTTAGCTCCGGTGAGTACAAATGGGACAAGCTAGATGATGACGGAAATACTTTGCCGTCTGGTGAATATCGTTTTGCCGCCTCTTCAACCAATGATAAAGGTGAAGTGTCGGCTATGAATACGCAGCTTCCAACGCGAATTCAAGGTGTCACCATAAATGGTGAAAATGGCACAGTTTTGAATGTGGAAAACCACGGTAAAATCAAACTTACGAATGAATTAGAAATATTAGGGTGATTGGAGAATATTATGGGATTCAATACTGCACTATCTGGCATTAAAGCGTCTGCCGATTATTTAAGTGTTACCGGTAATAACATTGCCAACGCCGACACTACGGGCTTTAAAAAGTCACGTATTGAGTTTGATGATCTCTACAACACAAGTGTTCTAGGTGCCGGAAGTGGTAACAGTATTGGCTCGGGTGTGAGTGTTAGTAAGGTTTCTCAAGAGTTTGCTCCAGGTAACCTCTCTTACACCGATAATAACCTTGATTTGGCGGTTGATGGATCGGGTTTTTTTGTATTAGACGCTGGCGTTGCTCAGATTTACACAAGAGCGGGCAACTTTAAACTGGATGAGAAGGGGTTCTTGGTTACTAATACGGGGAGTAATGTTCAAGGCTTTAATGCGGTAGATAATGTCGTTGGAGGGAACTTAGAAAACTTAAAAATTCCAACGGATCGAATTGCGCCTGAGGCAACCACTTCCATGGAATTGAAAGTGAATTTGGACTCAGATAGTAAAGATGTGCCACCTTTCATTAGTGTTGATTTTGATCCGACTAACCCTGATTCGTACAATTACACTCAAACACAAGGTGTTGTTGATGCGAATGGTAGAAGTCATGTTGTGACCTACTATTACGCTAAAAGTGAGTTGCCAAATACCTATCAAGTTCATGTCACTGTGGATGGAAATTTAAAAGATGATGCTGGTGTTCCATTTATGGGAGAGACTTACGCCACTTATAACACTGCTGAAGGTGGTGTGGATTATAATGGTGACGGTGTTCTTGAACAGCCAAATCAGCTTCTTTACCTTGGCGCGGCTAAGCCTGGTGCGGCAGATATTGCGGCAATGACACAAACACCTCTAACGGTTAACGGTACATTGGGTGGTGTGGCTATTACTTCAACGCTTGCGACTGCTGAGATACGAGATAACAGCTCCGTTGCACGTGAGGCATTCGACCCTTTGAATGTTGATTCTTATAACTATGGTAATACTCGAACAGTTTATGACTCTTTGGGTGGAACTCATACATTAGGTTATTACTTCATTAAGCAAGGTGAAAATAATGATTATGAGTTGCGTGTTACCTTGGATGGTAAAGAAAGTTATACAGATCCATTGACTGGTAATGAAACGCGCTTTTTGAAAGAGAATACGTCGGTAGGGTTTGATGCTGCGGGTAACTTACGCGGTACTTATAGAGGTTTGCCTCCTTATGATGTCCCTCAGCCAATCAATTTGGAAATTACAGGGATTGATCCATCTAACCGCGGAAAAGTGACGCCTTTAGACTTGTTTGGATCAACCCGGTTTGCTCTAGAAAATACCGATACATTTGACCAAGATGGTTTTTCGGCGGGCGAACTTCAAGGGGTTTCTTTTGATGAGGATGGTTTGTTAGTGGCAACCTATTCTAACCAACAAACGGCAACTCTTGGCCAGATTGCTCTGGCAACCTTTGATAGTACCGACGGTCTTATTCCTAATGGTCACACCGGTTGGCTTGCTAGTAAAGGTTCAGGTCCTGCGGATATTGGTCGTCCAAACAGCGGTACATTGGGACGAATTCAAGGTGGGGCATTAGAAGAATCAAACGTTGATCTAACCGCTGAATTGGTTGCCCTTATTGAGGCGCAGCGGAATTATCAAGCAAATAGTAAAACATTAGAAACCGAAAATACGGTCACTCAAACGATTATAAATTTACGCTAATTTTCTGGAGAGAGAAGATTTAATGCCGAAACAGCTTAGCTGTTTCGGCTTTTTTTTACCAGTTTTTTAAGTTGGTACGATTCTTGATAGTAGTTATTGCAGTAACGCGAATTTTTCTGGGAGAGTCGTAGTGGATAAGGCTTTATATTTGGCAATGAGTGGTGGTGTGCAAACCATGAATGCTCAAACGATACACGCTAACAATCTTGCAAATGTCAGTACAACAGGCTTTCGTTCTGACTTTGAACAAGCTCGCTCAATGCAGGTGTACGGTGATTATTACCCTAGCCGTGTTTATGCTATGACAGAAAATCCAGCTACACGCTATACACAAGGCGACATGATACAAACAGATCGCAATCTGGACGTTGCTGTCAATGGAGATGGTTTTATTGCTGTATATGATGAGAAGGGGCAAGAAGCCTACACCCGAGCGGGAGATTTGCAGATTAATGCCGCAGGGCAGCTGGTAACAGGACGAGGATTGCCTATTGCTGGAGTGGCTGGGCCGATTTTTTTGCCGCCTCTGGATAGCATTAGTATCACAGCTGATGGCTCAATTTCTATTATTCCTCAAGGTGGGGCAAATAACGAAGTCGCAGTGATTAATCAGATAAAGCTGGTTAATCCGGATAAACAAAATTTACGCAAACAAGAAGACGGACTGATTCATACGCGTGACGGCCAGCCGCTTAATGCTGACCCAAATGTACAGCTAGCAAGCGGGTTTATCGAAGGGAGTAATGTTAATGCGGTGGAAGAAATGACGCATATTATGAACCTTGCTCGTCGCTTTGAAATGAATGTCAAGATGATGGATACCATTCGAAATAATGCGGATTCTTCAGCTCGAATATTGCAGCGCCAGTCTTAAGCACAACTAATATTTAAGTAAAGAATAACGGAATTTAAAAGAGGCTTTTATGAATTCAGCATTGTGGGTCAGTAAAACCGGTTTAAGTGCGATGGATAAGCAGTTAAACGTCGTAGCCAACAACTTGGCAAACGTATCAACAACAGCGTTTAAGAAAGATAGGGCTGTATTTGAAGATCTAATGTATAAAACAGTACGGGCACCTGGCGGTTTGAGTGCACAAAATGCTGAGCTACCATCTGGCTTACAATTAGGTACTGGTGTGAAAGTAGGGGCTTCGCAAAAAGACTTTTCCAATGGTGACTACAATATGACGGATAGGCAACTTGATATTGCTATCCAAGGTAAAGGTTTTCTACAGGTTTTACAGCCAGACGGAACGATTGGCTATACTCGTGATGGCAGCCTTCAGTTAAATAGTCAGGGGCAGCTTTCTACATCTGGTGGATTGGTCGTACAACCTGGTATTCAGATAGACCCTGATGCGATTGAAATTATGATTGCTGAAGATGGTATTGTATCTGTGCGTAAAAGTGGTAATGCCGATGCTCAGCAAGTTGGTGCGATTAATATCGCTGGATTTATTAACCCAACCGGACTGAATTCCGCAGGGCAAAATATTTTTACTGAAACGAACGCTAGTGGTCCGCCATTGGTTGGCGTGCCTGGTACTGACTCATTAGGTACAATCGGTCAGGGTATGTTAGAGGCATCCAACGTGAACTCTATCGAAGAATTGGTCAATATGATTACTACGCAAAGAGCTTATGAGATGAATTCTAAAGTCATCGCGTCTGCAGATGGTATGATGAGCTTTGCAATACAGCAGTTATAGTAACGTGTGGAATATGATGAAGATTAAATTTGCTTTTTTGGTTCTGTTTAGTGCTTGCTTGTCCGGCTGTCTTTCTTGGGATGTGAACGAGCAAGCTGTTGCTAATGCAGCGGCCGCAGGTGCTGCAGGTGCTCTGACGAATGCTGTAGTCGATGCTGTCAACAATAACAACAACGAGACGCCACCAGAAGAGACAACGCCACCTGAAGAGCCGCGAAAAGGCTATGTACCTGATCCTAATGATCCATTGAACGGACCAAATATTACGCAGTCAATTCAGTCTGATGATCCTTACTACGCGCCTGTTTATCCAAACGGCATGAGCCCTTCCCAAGCGCCGACGGGCGGTATTTATCAGACTAGTATGGGGGATGTGTTTTTTGGTGATCAAAAAGCCAGTAAGGTTGGTGATATATTGACGATCAACCTGAATGAGACAACAACATCGACCAAAGCAAATGCGGCAACGGTTTCTAAATCTTCTTCTGCGACGATTGAAAATCCAACTGTTTTAGGTCAAGAGCTTAGAGTGGATACAACACTTCCACAACAAGGCACAGATTTTTCGGGGAATGCATCGGCAAACCAAAATAATAGTTTAAGCGGGACAATTTCTGTCACGGTATACAAGGCATATCCTAATGGGTTGTTGGCTGTGCGTGGAGAAAAATGGCTGCGTTTAAACCAAGGGGATGAATATATTCGCTTCTCTGGTATGGTTCGAAAACAAGATATCTCTCCCAGTAATACTGTTGAATCTGAACGTGTTGCGGATGCGAGAATTACCTATTCAGGTACTGGCGATGTTGCGGCAGGAAGTGAGCAAGGTTGGGTGAGTCGTTTGCTTAATGCCAGTAATATGCCTTACTAATTTAATGATCTAATAGCTCAGAGGTTTGTTCCTCTTGAAAGGTGATGCGATGAAGCACATAGCGCTAATTGTCTTATATTTTTTATCTTTTTCTGTTCAGGCTGAACGCTTGAAGGACATTGCTAGTGTTCAAGGCGTCCGAGAAAACCAATTGTTTGGTTATGGTTTAGTAATAGGTCTGAATGGGACTGGTGATAGTACTGCATTTACCAATCAAAGCTTTGCTAGCATGTTGTCTCGTTTTGGTGTGACCTTGCCAGAAGGTGTAAATGCCACCTCTAAAAACGTGGCTGCGGTTTCTCTGACGGCGACCTTACCCGCTTTTTCTAAACCCGGTCAAAAAATTGATGTCACAGCATCCTCTATTGGTAATGCCAGTGCGCTTCGTGGTGGAACACTACTTTTATCGACATTAAAAGGTGCTGATGGCGCTGTGTACGCTATTGCGCAGGGTAATCTGGTTGTAGGTGGGTTGGGCACCAATGGTGCTGATGGATCGAGAACGTCGGTCAATGTTCCGACCGTTGGTCGTATTCCAAATGGCGCGAGTGTAGAGCGTATTGTTCCAAGTAGCTTTAATACTGGCGACACCTTGACCTTCAACTTAAATCGTCCTGATTTTACTACGGCAAAACAGGTCTCTGATAAAATTAATACTCTTCTAGGGCCAGGTGTGGCAACGACATTGGATGCAACGTCTATTCGAGTTTCGGCACCACGAGATCCTAGTCAGCGTGTGACTTACTTATCAATTCTAGAGAATCTAGATGTTGAGGTGGCTGAAGAGCGTGCTCGTATTGTTATTAACTCCCGGACTGGGACTATTATTATTGGTCAGCATGTGAAAGTGTCGCCTGCGGCAATTACTCATGGCAGTTTGACGGTCACCATTAAAGAGGTGCCTCCCGTTGCAGGCAAAGACGGTACGATGACAGGAGGAGAAACCATTGTATCGCCTAGGGCTGGGATTGAGATTGCTCCAGACAGTGGTCATATGTTTGTTTTTGATCCAGGTGCTTCATTGAATGATATTGTTCGTGCGGTTAATCAAGTTGGTGCTGCACCGGGTGATGTGATGGCTATTTTAGAGGGCTTAAAACAAGCTGGTGCAATTAATGCAGATTTAGTGGTGATATAGGTTTTTCTATGAATTCAGTGCCACCAAAGCAAGATTTTTTTGCTGATTTTTCGACGTTAACAGCTTTGAAAACTAAAGCCCAAAAAGACCCTGATGCCGCATTAAAAGATGTTGCTCAGCAATTTGAATCCATCTTTATTAATATGTTATTGAAAAACATGCGTAGTACAAATGAAGCAATTGGAAGTGGCCTTTTTTCTAGTGCTCAAACCAAGCAATACCAAGAGATGATGGACTCTCAGATGTCTCAGAGTATGGCAAAATCAGGTGGCATAGGATTATCCGAAGCGCTTATTCGTCAATATCAAACTCAGCAACAAGGTCTTGTCAGTTCTCCTGAAGCAAAGCAGCGAGGTGACACCGACTTCCTTAATCAAGTGGCAAAACAAGACTTGGTAAGAATTCAAGCTTTAGCTCATCGTGCATCCGCCGAATTTATTCAATCGGTTCAGCAGGAGGCTGAGCAAAAAGCACAAAATCTTTCTGCAACCGAGGGGGCTTCTGCGCCATCGGCTGTTTCTGTTGTCTTTAACTCTCCGGATGAGTTTGTTGAAAATCTTTGGCCTCATGCCCAGCGAGCAGCAGAAAAATTAGGTGTTAATCCGAAAGCGATATTGGCACAAGCGGCGCTTGAAACTGGTTGGGGAAAGTATCCTATTGCTAAGGAAGATGGCGCAGCAAGCTTCAATTTATTTGGTATTAAGGCTGATAATCGCTGGCAAGGAGATCGAGCAGTTGTGAATACTTTGGAGTTTCGAGATGGCGTGGCAAAACGTGAAAAAGCGGCATTTCGTGCTTATGATTCTTTTTCACAAAGCTTTGAAGATTATGCTGATTTTTTGTCTACCAGCGAGCGGTATAAAGATGCCCTTGAAGCAGGAGATGACGCGTCAATGTTTGCCGCTTCTTTGCAAAAAGGCGGCTATGCAACGGATCCTAAGTACTCTGACAAAATCGATAACATCCTTTCTAGTAAGTGGTTTCAACGGTTGTAAAAATTTAAATTCCCCAATCTCTCAGTTTTGGTAAAGTTTTTGCATAAGTAGTGATTAGAGCGAAAAAAGATCTAATGGTTACTTTTGAAAACGTACTAGGGGTGTGAGCTATGGGCTCAAGTTTATATTCAATTGGTTTGTCTGGACTTCAGTCTAGTAATGCCCGTATTAATACCACAGGGCAGAATACATCCAATGTGGATACCGAGGGCTATAGCCGTCAAAGAACCGATACCACTAGTTCGCCTGTTGGCGGCGTTGTTCTTCGCGATACGTCTCGTCTTGTTGATAACTTCGTTAGTGCTCAGATGCGCTCAGATACGTCGACGTTTTCTTATTATGATGCTTACCAGTCAATGATATCGACTTCGGACAATTTATTGGCCGAAGACAGTATTTCTTTGAATACTTATCTCAATAAATCTTTTGATGCCTTGCAAACAGTTAATAATGATCCAACTTCTGCTTCATTAAGACAGTTGGCTCACTCTAGTCTTCAAAACCTTGTGCAGCAATATCATGTGTTGTCTGGTGTGGTGAGCGACCAAGAAGGCTTGGTTGATGAACAGTTAGCTTCTTCTCTGGAAGACGTAAACGCAATTACCGCGAAAATTTCTAAGTTGAATGGACAGATTCTGCAACAAGAAGGTTTATCTATTTCTCCGGCTAATGAGCTTCGTGACCAACAAGAGCTTTTAGCGAAAGACCTATCTAAATACCTAGATATTAATGCTCAATTTAATGATAAAGGTTTAATGACAATTCAATTGGCTAATGGTCAGCCTTTGGTAATGGATCAACATCCTACCGAGCTAGTCGTTAGACCTGATCCATTACAGCCAAAAAAAATTGATTTGGTTGTAAGCTTTGGTGACTATGACGTTGGATTGAAAACAGAGGGACTAGGCGGAAGTGTTGGTGGCTTGATTGACTATCGGTCCGAATTTAGTGTGTATGCTGATAGAACCTTGGGTCAGCATGCGATTGCATTGGCCGATGCCATGAACACCCAGAATAAAAAAGGGATTGATGCTAACGGTGAATCTGGCAAGGATTTATTTTCCTTGGGGAAAATCAATGTTTACTCAAGCGCTGATAATATTCATAAGACCAAAAATATCTCTGTCAGAGTGACTGATGGGCAATCGGCTAAAATTACCAAAGATACTTATGAATTAACTAGAACAGATGACAATCATTTTTCTATTAAGAAATTTGATGTAAACGGTAAATCAACTGAGAAATCCATTACGTTTGATCCTAGTATGTTAGCCAAAGACAGTGACGGCTATTTTAAAATTGATGAGCTTGGTATTGATCTTCGTCTTGCGAATCTTAATGAAATCGATAGTGACGATATTTTTCGCTTTACGCCAACAGAAGGTGCTGCTGCTGGCTTGTCTTTGTTCGCGAAGAATGGCGAGGCGTTAGCATTGAGTACGCCTATTGCGGTGAACACGAGTTCTGACAATTTATCAGATGCGAAAATATCACTGACATCGGTGACCAACACAAACCCAGAATCCTCTGCTTTTTCAGCTGAAGGGACGCTTTACCCAAGTGCGCCGCATGATATTTATTTCACATCACCGAGTTCCTATGTGGTTCGTGATGCATCTGGTGTTGAAATTGCGTCAGTGAGTAATGTCACTCAGTATACGAAATTGCTAGAGCAAGCCGGTTTGTCTGATGAGGCGGGTTTTGATGTATCAGTCTCGTCTAAGCCGCATCGCGGTGATGTGTTTACGATGAGCACCGATAACTTAGGTGTGTCTGATAACTTCAATGGTCTTGCATTGGCAGACTTGCAGAATAAATCTCTTGTCGCAGGCAAAGCCACTTTGATGAAATCTTTTTCTGGTTTTATTTCTTATGTTGGTAGTAAAACGGCCGAAATAGAAGGTCATGCCGATGCCAGTAAAATTGTAATGGATGAAAGTGTCGCTCGTCGGGATAGATTGTCTGCGGTTAGTCTTGATGAGGAAGCTGTCAATCTTTTGAAGTATCAACAATCTTATTCCGCTTCAGCTCAAGTAGTAACGGCTGCTCGAACAACGTTTGAGACATTGCTTGGGATTATGAGGTAAGTTTATGCGTGTAACGAATAATTTAATTTACGGCCAAGCAAGCAAGTCCATTGGTCAAGCCAATGAAAAAATCCTTGATGTTCAAAGCAAGATTGGTGCGCAAACTAATATATTAAAACCAAGTGATGACCCTGTTGGGGCCAGTCAAATTTTATTGTATGACGGTAAAAACCAAACGTTAAGACAATATGACGAGGCTATGAAAATGGCCACTGGGAGCTTGGATTATCAAGAAGTTGCTCTAGAGAGCATGAATGATTTTTTAGATACGGCTAGAACTCTGTTCATACAGGCCCAAAATGATATTAATACCCAAGCGGATATTAATGCGATTGCTCATGAGATTTCTTTAATTACAGAATCTATGGCAGATTTAATGAATTCGAAAAATGCCGATGGTAGCTATATTTTCGCCGGCACAGATACACAAAGTCCTGCTTTTGTATTGGGAAGTGATGGACGTTATCGTTGGTCGGGGAATGAAGGGCAGAAATACGCTCAAATATCTGAAGATTTAAAGATTCCTGTTTCTAACTCTGGTAAAGCCTTGTTTCAAGATATTTGGACGAATCACACCTTTAACGCAAAGATCGTTGCTGGCAATGTCTTAATGACAGATAAGATCCAAGATCAGGCCGATTTAGATGCGTTTATGGCAAAGAACTATGATCCTGAACGCCCAGAGTTGAATAAGTATCAACTTAGAACCTTTTACCCTGAAGGTGAAGGGCCTGCGCCTGACGCTAAAAATGCGGATAATACTAATAATGATACAGATGAAAAACTGGATAACTACCATCAGTTTACTGGCATGCCAGCAAATTATGTTATTACGAATAGTAAAGGTGAAGAGGTAGAGTCTGGCTCTTATACTATTGGTAAGCCAATTGTTTTTTCGGGAATGTCCTTTATATTAGAGGGCGAGCCAGGTGCTGCTGTTGATATTACTCTTAAAAAACCTGAGAAAGATAACGTCCTTAATCAAATTAAAGACTCGTTAGCGGTTTTGACGGATGTGAATACCACCTATGAAGAGCGAGAAGCTGCTTTTTTTAGTGCGACTTACAGTATTAACAATGCTCAGCAAAGAGTTGGCGAAGGTCGATCTGAAATTGGGGCAAGACTCAATATGATTAAAGATCGAGAAGATTTCAGCTCTGCTAATCAATTATCCAATACGGTTGCTCAAAGTCGAGAAGGTGAATTGGATATGGGAGCTGCTGCGACAGAGTTGTCCATGAAAGAATCTGCGCTTAGTGCATCGCAAAAAGTATTTTCTCGTATGAGTAATTTGTCTTTATTTAATCAGATGTAATTTCTAAGGTAAAAGGTATGCAAGATGTCAGCATTTAAACTGGAGTCCTGTTTTGGGGCTGATATCAATGTTGGGTATTTCGACATGGAAGAAATACTCGGTATATTAGGCATAAAAAAAGAAGTTATTGGCTGTAAAAGAGTTCAAAGCATTATAAAAACTCATGGCAGAAAAGATCGTTTAGTTGGCATTGCTATGCGCCAAGTAGCGTTTGATGAACTCCGTCCTACTCTGGATTCTCCATTCCTTCCTTATGATCCGTTTTTCTCAGATGATAAATTACTTAATAGTCGGCGTGAACGTTTGTACGATTCAGAGGAACGACTTCTTCTTTTGTGTATGTCGATTGCATCTGGTCGATCGGTTGTAAGTGTAAAAAAACTGAATCCTGGTTTTACCACAAAAGAGTTACGCAGTAAGCATGCCAAAAAGCAAAGCCTATTCCGCTATTTTAGACAAGAATTAAATGATCAGACGAGAGAGTATATTCTTAGTCATAAAACTCGATCTGATAAAAATAATAGCAACACTAATGGCAATGATAGTGTTGCTAAAATTCCGACTACGCCAGTAGATACAAATTTCCAAGCCTTAAAGGCGGAAGCTGCGTTAAAGAAAGCACTGGAAACCAGGTTTATTCCCACTTCATTTGATGATGAAACAATAACGGCTTTTAAGCTTTTCAAAGATGGTCATGCTCTATTATCGGCACAAGTTGAACGTTTTAAACGGGGCGAACAATTGGACATGTTTGAACTCATGAAGTTCTGTCGTCGATTGGTTGAATCTCATACGCGTAATAATTTTTCACTAATGGCTATTCGGCATATAAAAGATGCGTCTATTTATTTGGAGCAGCATGCAATGGGGATGGCTGTTCTTGGTATTCATTTTGCTAAAGCTATGAAGTTGTCTAATGCTTATGTTGAAGTTATTGCCCTCGGTGCTTTGTTGTTCGATTTAGGGCGTTTTCGTTTGCCAATGGCCATGGTGACAAAAACAACGAAAATGACAGACGCTGAGTTTGATCTATTTCGCAAACACATAAAGTTTG
The DNA here is from genome assembly GCF_965225885.1 of Marinomonas sp. Taxonomy (NCBI): domain Bacteria; kingdom Pseudomonadati; phylum Pseudomonadota; class Gammaproteobacteria; order Oceanospirillales; family Oceanospirillaceae; genus Marinomonas; species Marinomonas sp. The sequence goes on along the minus strand of NZ_OZ245329.1, from coordinate 4,074,553 downwards.
GAGAATAAATCTTGCAAAAATGCGAGAATGTTCCCAGAGCGGTTTATCAGATGTTGTCTGATCACCATGAAAAAGTAGATGGTTCAGGTTATCCAGAAGGCAAGCAAGATCAAGAAATCTCTGTGTATGGGAAAATCGCTGCGATAATTGATGCTTATGATGCAATGACATCTGAGCAATCCCATAAACCTTCAATGGGACCAATTAAAGCTTATCGGCAAATGCTAAAAGAATCAGGTTTGGCGTTTGACAAGCAATTATTGGCTGTGTTTTTAAAGAGTATTGGTAGTATTCCTGTTGGTTCTTGTGTTTCTTTGTCCAATGGCCGTGTTGGTTTTGTATTAACCCTTAATAAATCTTTTAAGCCTTCTTTAGTTCGCCAAGTGTATAGCGTAACGAACAAGGCGTTTATTGAGGCGTCGGATATTGAATTAAACAAATCTGCCAATCTCCGCACAGAAGTGGTGATTGAAAAAGAAGTGGATCCAGAAGTCTTAGGGCTGCAATTCATTAATCACATTTCGTAATTCTTCTCAGTCGACTAATGTCTGCAACGTACTAATGTTCTGTTATTTCTTTTGTAGTTTATTTTGATTTTTTTAAAGGCGGCATTCTTCATGAGTGCCGCCTTTTTTTGGCCCGGTTTTTACTAAATGTAAGGTTTTTTACTGATTCTTTAACTTTAATTCTAAAGTTATCTCCCCTTTGTTCGATAACCGTTTGTACGTTTTTTTGCGCTTATAACAAAATAAAAAAAGCATAAAAAAGTACAAAAAATATTAAAGGTTGCCACTCTTGTGTCGATAACTTTAATAAGAGACAAAAACCCCAAAAAATAAATTAAATCAGAGGGTTGTCTTACGGTTAAAATTCTTAGGAGAGAAGAAAATGGCTTTATATGTAAACACAAATGTGTCATCGCTGAATGCTCAGCGTCAGTTAACAAGCAGCGGTAAAGTACTTGATACCGCTTATCAAAGATTGTCTTCAGGTCTTCGTATTAACAGTGCGGGTGACGATGCTGCTGGTCTACAAATTTCCAACCGATTAACCTCTCAGATTAACGGTTTGAATCAGTCTGTACGAAATGCAAGCGATGGTATTTCACTTGCTCAGACGGCAGAAGGTGCCTTAGAAGAAACGACAAATATGCTTCAACGTATGCGTACTTTGTCAATTCAGTCAGCAAACGGTTCGAACGCTGATGAAGACCGTATCGCACTTCAACAAGAAATGGGGCAACTAGCTCAAGAGATCAACCGAATTGCAGACATCACCACATTTGGTGGTCGAAGCCTGCTTGATGGGAGCTATCAAGGTATTTTCCAAGTGGGTGCTGATGCAAACCAAACCATTAGTTTTTCAATGGAGTTTGGTGGCATAAATAATTCTATTAACCTTGCAGGTAATGGTGGCTTTACTATTTCAGGTCTGACTTCTGGCGTTCCTTATGTAGAACCAGAAGAACCTAAAAAAGAACCTGTACAGATTATTCCTACTGAGGAAGGCGGTTTTGTTAATCAGTATGGTGACTCAATTAACGAACAAGGCCATTTAATCGATGAAAATGGTGAATTGATTAATGAAGAAGGTCAGCGTGTCAATGAAAATGACATTCTGATTAATGAAAATGGTGAGTTGGTTAACGAAGAAGGAAAACGAGTTAATGAGAGCAATGTTCTTATTGATGACCAGGACCGTCCGATTAACGCCAATGGTGTATTGATTGATGAGAATGGTACGCCAATTAATGAAGATGGCACGCCAAAAGAAGATGTTCTTAATGAAGACGGTACTATTCTAAAGGCGGATGGCACGACAGCACATCCGGATGGCAGTATTTCATTTCCTGATGGTCGTATTATTCATCCTGACGGATCCCTTGAGCAACCAGATGGGACTATTAATCATCCAGATGGATCTGTGACTCAGCCAGACGGAACGGTTATAGAGGCCGAGAAAAAATACGGCAAGCCATTGATTACTGCTGATACCGTTTCGATCACTGATGTCAAGAACTCGCAAAGTATGATTGCTATGCTGGATACCATGATTCAAGCGGTTGACTCTAAGCGAGCGGAATTAGGTGCGGTACAAAACCGTTTTAGTTCAACGGTGAATAACTTGTCTAGTATTTCTGAAAACGTTGCTGCTGCTCGCTCTCGTGTACGAGATGCCGATTACGCTGCTGAAACTGCTTCATTGACAAGTTCGCAAATCATCCAGCAAGCCAGTTCTACTATCTTGGCGCAAGCCAATCAAAGACCTCAAGCGGCTTTGGCTTTATTGGGAAATTAATACGCTAGACTTTGAGGCCTCTCTAATATGAGGCTTCAATTAAAGATTCGAGTTCTTCTCGGAATATAGGCTACTTCTCTCTCCTAGAGGTGCCTTTTCAGCCGGGTGATTTTTCACCCGGCTTTTTTTTGCCTAAATAATGAGTTTTATCGTGTTTTTAGCGGTTTTTTGAACAGGTAATTGTGTTTAAGGCTTATGCCAAAGACAGTCAAAGCGCCATTAGACTGACTTTGAGATTAGCTTTTGATAAGGCAGGGAATGATGTTGAAAAAGAGCTAATACATTCTTTTTTAGATGATTTTTCTGGTGTATTGAATATTTACGAAATGCTTGGTGGGGGATATCTGTATCCGAATAGAACCGCAAAGATTGTATGGGTTGGCAGCTATTTTTGTCGAGCGAGGTTTGCTTGTCTTTTTAAGGCGACTTCTTTTGGTATCTAGCTTCATGCCAAGCCTTGTCTGTTCTGGCTTTTATACTTTTAGCTGGTATTGCTTTGGGTCTCATCCTTCTGGTTTACACGACTGGAGGAGGGTTCTTAATGAATAGCGATGTCATAAGCGACGATGATTTGTTGCGACCTTCTGTCGTTCGGTATTTCTCTGGTTTTCTAGCTGGCCGGCAGTTACTTGTCTTTTTGAAGCGGAGTGTCGTGCCGCGTTCTTTCACGCTTGGTCTTTTTGGTCCTCATTTTCAGGCTCTTAGCTTGCGTCATGCTTGCTCGTATTTTTCTGATATGAATGGACGGAGGGTTCTGAATGAATAGCGATGTCATAAGCGACGATGATTTGTTGCGACCTTCTGTCGTTCGGTATTTCTCTGGTTTTCTAGCTGGCTGGCAGTTGCATGTCTTTTTGAAGCGGAGTGTCGTGCCGCGTTCTTTCACGCTTGGTCTTTTCTATTTGAGTTTTCAGGCTTTCAGCTTGCGTCGTGCTTGCTCGTATTTTTCTGATCCGAATGGACGGAGGGTTCTGAATGAATAGCGATGTCATAAGCGACAATAATTTGTTGCGACCTTCTGTCGTCCGGCATTTCTCTGGTTCTCTAACTGGGTGGCACTTGCTTGTCTTTTTGAAGCGGAGTGTCGTGCCGCGTTCTTTCACGCTTGGTCTTTTTGGTCCTCATTTTCAGGCTTTCAGCTTGCGTCATGCTTGCTCGTATTTTTCTGATACGAATGGACGGAGGGTTCTCAATGAATAGCGATGTCATAAGCGACGATGATTTGTTGCGACCTTCTGTCGTTCGGTATTTCTCTGGTTTTCTAACTGGCCGGCAGTTGCTTGTCTTTTTGAAGCGGAGTGTCGTGCCGCGTTCTTTCACGCTTGGTCTTTTCTATTTGAGTTTTCAGGCTTTCAGCTTGCGTCATGCTTGCTCGTATTTTTCTGATACGAATGGACGGAGGGTTCTGAATGAGTAGCGATGTCATAAGTGACAATAATTTGCTGCGACCTTCTGTCGTCCAGAATTCCAGTGACTTTCTAGTTGAACGGCGGCCGCTTGTGTTCTTAAAACGATGCTTTTACGCAAATTTTAAGGCGTTGTTTTTTTGTGCCTTCTCAATAAGAAAGGGTGGCCGAAAGTGGCAATAGGTAGTAAGTGATGGCGATGCTTTGCCACTTAGTACTGCAATACTTGTTTGGATGTGTTTTTTTGGGTTGTTTTTAGTGTTTGTAAGTTAAGTGAAAGATTTTTAAAGAGAAAAGGCGTTTTTTTTTAACTTTTTTAAAGGAAAAACGTTTTTTGTTTTAAAAAATAATTGTTTTTAAAACAATGAATTAGGCAGATTTGTGCCGCCTGATGGGTGTTTTTTTTCCGATGTTGGGAAAAAAATTTCCGAAATTGACTAAAGGTTTTCAAAACCTTGTCGAAAACCTTATACGAACTGCTTTTTTTGCAGGATTACATGAAACCTAGGAGGCTATAATGGCTTTATATGTAAATACGAATATTTCATCTTTAAGTGCGCAGCGTCAGCTGATGAATTCAGGGAAAACCTTAGATACGTCTTTCCAGCGTTTGTCTTCTGGTTTGCGTATTAACAGTGCAGCCGATGATGCTGCTGGCCTACAGGTTTCTAACCGTTTGACATCTCAGGTTAATGGTTTGAATCAGGCTGTTCGTAACGCCAATGACGGTATTTCTGTAGCGCAAACTGCGGAAGGTGCGTTGGACGAAACGACTAACATGTTGCAACGTATGCGTACTCTGTCTATTCAGTCTGCAAACGGATCAAACTCTGATGATGACCGTAAAGCGCTTCAGCAAGAAATCAGCGCCTTGTCTACTGAGATTGACCGTGTCGCTTCTGATACAACCTTCGGTGGACGTGCTTTGCTTGATGGCAGTTACAATGGTGTGTACCAAGTAGGTGCTGATGCGAATCAAACAATCAGTTTTGATTTGAGTAAAGGTGATAACCAAGATTATGCAAGCAATGGCGGCTTCACTATGGCGGGTCTGTCTTCTAATGCGGCTGAAGAAGCTAAGTACCAAGAAGATATTGCTGCATACAATGATTACTTTGTTCAGAAAGACGCTGCTAAAGCACAAGCTAGAGCAGAAGCAGAAGCTAATGGTGATGAATATGTAGACCCAGAAGCTGAAGCAATGGCGGCAGCAGAAGAAAATGGTGAAGTTTATGTAGATCCGAATGCACCTGCAGTGCCTCAGCCACCAGCAAGCAGAAGTAGCAGCTTTGGTGACACAGAGCAAGGTTTTGGTACTCCATCTGTTACGACTATGGCTAATGCACAAAGTATGATCAACATTGTTGATAATATGATTTCTGCTGTTGGTTCTAAACGTGCGGAATTGGGTGCAATTCAAAACCGTTTGGGTTCAAGCATTAGTAACTTAAGTAATATTCAAGAAAACGTATCGGCTGCACGTTCTCGTGTACGTGATGCTGACTTTGCTGAAGAAACTGCTAAACTAACAAGCTCTCAAATTCTTCAACAAGCAAGTTCATCTATCTTGGCGCAAGCAAATCAACGTCCACAAACTGCGTTGTCGCTTTTGGGCTAAAATTAGTGGTAACGGAAAGCTGGAGCCTTGTTCCAGCTTTTGTCTCATTTAGAGGACTAGTTATATGTCAATTAATTCTAGTGATTTTTCAAAGCAGTCTGTAGGAGTCGTTGCAACTAGACAAGATCAGCGCACAGGGGAGCAATTCAGAGCATTGCGTGAAGCAAATGCTAAAGCTATTCAAAATTCAGCCGATAGCAATAAAGCGGATAATAAGAACTCTAATAACCAGAGTTTTACTCATTCACCTAAAGTTGAACCTGAAAAAATTGAGAACGCAAATCGAAAAATGTCTCAATTAAATGTTCAATTGTCATTTGAAATGACGGAAGATCGCAGCAAAAGCATTGTAAAAGTGTTAGATCAGACAACGGGTGATGTGGTTCGCCAAATGCCGACGGAAGAGTTCCTTAAAATTTCGGAGCGAATTGATGCTATCATGAGTCAGCTAAGCGAAGTGAAAGGAACATTAGTTAATAGTGAAGTGTGACTTATCGTAAATGTAAGGTGTTTATACTAGGAGATTTTGTATGGCTATTGGCTCATTAGGTGCTGGATCCGGTATGGATCTTGAGTCTCTAGTAAGTAAGATGGTTAGTGCCAGAAGAGATACAAAAGTAAAATTATATGAAGATAAACTAGCTGGCTACGAAGCAGAGCTGTCTGCTCTTGGTTCAGTGGGTTCTGCGATAGATAATTTTAAAACCTTTGTAAAAAACTTAAACGATGATGAACTTTTTTCTGGTCGTAACGCGGTAGTTGAGCAAAAAAACGGCAAAGAATCTTTCACTGTTACTCCTGATAAAACGGCTTCCACAGATAAATACTCCATTCAAGTCAATCAATTGGCGAAAGGTAGCCGTCTAGTTTCCGATATAACGTCCTTTTCTTCTCGAGATGAGGTGGTTACTTCCTCTGGAGGTAAGCTCACATTAACAGCGGGCGATCAAAAACTTGAGCTTGATGTGAAGCCAAAAACGACATTATCTAAACTTCGTGAGCAGATAAATTCTGCAGGAAAAGATTTTGGTGTATCTGCGAACTTAGTTGATGATGGCGAAGGACATATGTTTTTTACCATTACATCAACCAAAACAGGTGCTGGAAATACACTCAAGATTGATAGTAGTAACCTTACTTTGGACAGTGCTGCACTGGGTGGTTTTTTCCCTGGTTTGAGCGTGCCAGAAGGTGGTGAAGCGCAAGATGCATTTATTACGGTTGATGGCATCTCTGTACGTAGTGACTCTAATGACTTTGATGACGCCATTGCGGGACTTTCTATAAAAGCATTAGACGTATCAAAAGAACCTGCCAAAGTTGAAGTGACCTACAATAAAGAAAAAGTCGAAGAAAATATTCAAGGCTTTGTTAATTCTTACAATGATCTAATTGCTGTTTTTAAGCAGAATACCGCCAAAGGTGCTGTGTTAAATGGCAATAGTATGATTCGAAACTTAAGTACCTCTTTGGCAGGTGACTTAATGTCTAACCACGCTGGTCCTGGCAGTCCTTTTACTTCTATCTTCGATGTTGGTGTTGAGCTTCTCGATAACGGAACACTTTCTTATGACGGTGACAAATTTAATCGTGCTGTAGAAACAGATTTCGACGGTGTGGCCTCTTTGTTTGTTGGAGATAATGGACTAGCAAAGTCTCTTGATAACTTGCTGGATAGTTATGCAGGCCCAAGAGGAATGAATAGTAGCCTAAAGGATTCTGTATCTAAGTCGATAAGTAGTACAGAAGAGTCACTTTCTGACTACGAAGCCCGCATGGAGAAGTATGAAGCATCTTTGCGCAGCAAGTTCACAAATTTGGATACGCAACTTGCGAACATGAATGCTCAAGGTGATTATCTCAACTCAATGCTGAATAAATTGTAATATGACGACGTTGTCGTTTTTGTAAATATAATGAGGTTGTTTTATGTACGGGAAAAAAGGGATTCAGGCCTATAAAAAGGACTCTATTAAATCCGACTTAGCCTCGGCAGATCCTCATAGAGTCATACAGTTATTAATGCAAGGTGCTTTAGAGCGTTTAGCATTAGGTAAAGGGTGTATTGAACGTGCGGATTGGGCTGGAAAAGGCGCTGCTTTTACTCGCGCAATTGAAATCATTAATGCACTAAGAGACGCATTAGACCGTGACGTTAATCCTGAGCTTGTTGATAATTTAGATGGTTTGTATGATTACATGATCATGCGTATCAATGAAGCCAGTGTGTCTAAAGATTGTGCTGTTATCGATCAAGTGATTGGTTTGATTTTACAGATCAAAGGCGCCTGGGATCAAATCACAGAGGCTGATAAGCAGCAAGCTTATAGTGGCGCAAGTGATGTCACAGCTGGGGCCGTTAATGCTTGATCTAGACCAGTTGACCTTGTTAACTGATGCGTTAGAAAAAGCAGTATCACTAGAAGATTTAGATGAAATTCAGCGTTTGTGTTCGGAACACAACGACTTTATTTTTTCTTTAGAGCCTGAAAAAAAAAATTCCTTAGCGAATGAGAAATTAAAAGCTTTTATCACAATACATCAATCAGCAACCCAGATAGTTAAAAATACTCACAAAGCAATGCAAGATCAGTTATTCCAATCCATCAAAGTTCGTAAGAGTGTTAGCAAATATAAAGGCGTGAAGCATGCAGAATGAAGACAGTGGCTCCAATATTAGGCATGCTGAGGAATTTCTCGCTACATTCAAAGAAGGTGTCGCAAGATTAAGAGAAAAAGACCAAGAGTTGACGGATCGTTATATTAAAAATATGACGACTTTTTCTCAGATCATGCCGCATATTTATGACGAGCTTAAGGGCTATAGTCCTAAAAAGCGTTATGTATACATGGAAGAATCGGGCGACATGAATGTCTTTAGAGAAGATATTGGCGTTCCTCTATTTTCAAAAGACCCTAGAGCTCAAGCTAAAGATAAGGTTGACTATGCGCTTTCTAAACCTGCTAAAACCATTCTTAATCTAGAACGCTCTGTTAATAATGAAAGCCGCCATGTTTTTTACAGCAACAAGATCCTCGATGAAGTCGAAGTTCAGTCTGTCGGTTTAACGCAACAAGACAAATGGCCTGAATTTGTCGGTGCGGCCATTGTTTTTGGTATAGAGTTTGGTTACCAACTGGAATTGCTGTTAAACAATAGAGAAATAAAACATCTGTATTTATACGAAAGTGACTTAGATTTTTTCCACTATTCTTTATACGCGATAGATTGGGCAGAGATACTAGAGAAATTTAATCGAGATGGCCGAACTGTCCATTTTTTCTTAGGTATTGAGCCTGATGAATTTACAGACATTTACCTTCTTCAGTTACAAGAGAACGGTTATTTCTTGGCTCCAGAAACCTATTTGTTCATGGGCTACAAAAGCCCAGAAAATAATAAAGCCTTAGACTATTTTAAAAAACATTATTCCCGCCAAGTCATGGGCTGGGGATTTTTTGACGATGCTTTAATTGGTATTGCACAAGGTTTAAGGTCACTTCCCAAGACGAAAGTTGCCCATTTTCAAGGGCGTGAGATATTGCCTAAATGGGTGACCAACGTTCCTGTTTTTATTCTGGGTAACGGCCCTTCACTTGATCAAGGGATTGAGTTGATCAAAGACATTCGTGGGCAAGTTCTGTTGATTTCATGTGGTTCGACCATTAACACGCTCAGTAAGCTAGGAATTGTTCCCGATATTCATGTTGATATTGAGCGGATGAAGCAGACGGTCGATAAATTTTTGTTTTTAGACAAAGATTATCTGAAAGGGATTTGGGGGCTTAGTGTTGATGTTATGCACCCTGAATATTTTGATTATTTTGATCGCTCCGGAATGGGCTTAAAGCCTGGTGAAGCAATAACCTCATTAATTTTGTCTCATGCGCGCGATCAAGGTGACGAGAAAAACTATGTGCAGTTAAATTACTGTAACCCTGTTGTTGCTAACTTAGCTTTGTCTTATGTGCATTTATTCGGCCTTAACAATGTGTATTTCTTAGGTGTTGATAATGGATTTAAAGACAAAAATACTCATCACTCTGTACACAGTGGTTATTATAAAGATGGCAAAGAAACAGGCTTTCAGACTTTCCACGAAGCAAAACTGGTAGAGCGAGAAGGTAACTTTGGCGGTACCGTTTATGCAACCGGCATAATGGACACCTCTAGGGTGCAACTTGAGTCACTTATACGTTCTTTGAAAAAACGCCGTAATTTTGAAAGCTTTAACTTGTCTGATGTGGCGAAAATTGAAGGTGTGACGCCTCTTTTAATTGAAGATGTTCTTATTACTGACCCTGAAATTGACCACAAAAAAGTCATCGATTTGTTAGAGAATGCTTTTTTTACTGAGCCACCTATGGCAGTTTTGCAACAAACATCAGACAGCTTAATTTCCATTGATGATTTTTTGAAAATTAGTAAAACCCTTCAAAGCGGTTGGGATGATACGATCAAAACACGGGAAGATGTTTGTAATTTACTTTGGTCCTATCATCGCGAAATTTACTTTTTACGAGGCAGTGTTTATCGACACATTCATGACCTATTGATTGGCTCTTTCACGTATTCCGCTTTCTTAATTGTGCAATTTCTATTTAAGTTTGAAAACGAAGCAGAAACCGTGGCTCGTGCCCGTCATTTATTTACGCCTTGGTGTGAATTTCTTGAAGAAATGCCAAGCATGCTCCAGCAAGCGTCAGAGTATGTGGATCAAGGTAATGATCACCTTATCACTTTTTATAATGGTTAATTATGTTCGAGCAAACGCCTTTTATTATTGCTGAGTTATCGGGTAACCATGACCAAGATTTTGAGCTCGCCAAAGCCATGATTCACTCAGCGGCAGACGCTGGCGTGGATGCGATTAAGCTGCAGACATACACGCCAGACACCATGACGTTAGACGTTCGCCATGGTGAATTTATGGTGTCGGAAAATGACAGTTTGTGGCGCGGTTCTAACCTTTATGATCTTTATAAAAAAGCCTCAACACCTTGGGAATGGCATAAGCCGCTGTTCGAGTTAGCCGAGTCTTTGGGCTTGGTGGCGTTTAGTTCGCCATTCGATTTAAGTGCTGTGGCGTTTTTAGAATCCATCGATGTGCCTTTGTATAAAGTCGCGTCCTTCGAGATGACAGATATTCCGTTGATTCAAGCGGTGGCGCGAACCGGTAAGCCGATCATTATGTCGACTGGCATGGCAAGCGAAGAAGAAATCTCCGAAGCTGTGGCGACCATTAGAGCCATTGGTGATAATCCGCTAACCCTGCTCAAATGTACCAGCACTTATCCTGCCAAAATAGAAGACTCTAACTTAGTTACCATGGCAGATTTGGCAGCGAAAACTGGCTGTCTTGTTGGGCTGTCTGATCATACTCAAGGCATTGGTGCGGCCGTGGCTGCAACCGCATTGGGTGCCACTGTGATTGAAAAACATTTTGTGTTGGATCGCAGTGCTGGTGGTGTGGACGCTGAGTTTTCAATGGAACCTGAAGAAATGAAAGCGCTGGTGGTTGCTTGTCGTGCGGCAAAAGCGGCATTGGGCACTGTCACTTATGGTGGTTCAGATGCCGAGCAAGCAGCGAAGAAATATCGTCGTTCTATTTATGTGACCGTAGATTTACCCGCTGGCACTATATTGACCGAAGAACACCTGAAAATCATTCGTCCGTCGTTTGGTCTTGCGCCTAAATATTGGCCGGACGTATTGGGTAAAACATTAGCGGTGGATGCGCAAAAAGGTCAGCCGCTGGCTTGGGATATGATGGCGTGAAACTCTTGGTACGAGCCGATGCTTCTGTCGAGATTGGCATGGGGCACAGAGTTCGCTGCCAAGCCTTGATTCATGCTTTCCAAGAATTAGGTTGGCAGTGTCAGTTTGTGGTGGATCGCCGTTATCAAGCCTTTGCTTCTCAGCAAGATTGCTTGATTGGCGGTGAGTCAGAAGAAGAATGCAAGTCTGAATTTTTAGCTTTGGCGAGACAAGCTGATCTAGTGGTATTAGATCACTATGGCTACAGTGCCGATGATATTGTTCAGCTTTATCAACATCAGCCGAATCTGTTGGTGTTGGACGATATGAACGATAGGGGCGAATTTCCCGCCAAATGGCTGCTCAATCCTTTGCAGCAAGATTATTCCAAGCAAATTGAATTCCCGTTGACGGGAAGTCGCTATGCGTTACTTAGACCTGTTTTCCAAAAGTTCCAATTAAGTCAAATTCCACCACAGAAACTACTTATCACACTTGGTGGAACGGATCCGCTTGCCTTAACCTTGCCTATTTTAAACGCTTTGTTGGCGTCAGGCTTTCCTGCGAAAGACATTCAAGTTTTATTAGGTGCTAATGCCAAAAATGCCGCTCAAGTGATCAACTCTTGTCGACACAATAGCATCGCTTTTGAACAAGGCTTGTCGGATGTCACGCCTTTGATGAAGCAAGCCAAGATGGCAGTTTCTGCCGCTGGTGGTACCTTGTTTGAGTTGGCTTGCATGGGCGTGCCGACTGTCTTTGCTCAAGTGGCGGATAATCAAACTCGCTCTTTAGAGCAACATGTTCCACTAGATTGGTGTCGCTCTGTTCGGTTTGATAATGTGCCGGAAGAAGTTTGGCAGCATCGAATTGAACAGTTGGTCGAAGAGGTGAATCTCCGCTGGTTAGATCTTGAGTGGCAAGAAAATGCTCGTAAAATGGCTCGTAGTTTGGTTGATGGTGACGGTGCGAATCGTGTAGCAGAAACCATTAACTCATATTTTTGAGCTTCATGATTTGCGTTAAGCGCAGCCAATCTTCTTCTGTGTCTAAATCCTGAATTCTATGTCTTGGTAACAATAAGGGTTTGGATTTTGGGCCAAATATTTCTTCATCAAACCAATCTTGAGTACTCGCCCAATAAAATTGCCCAGCATCGTGAATCGCTTCCACCAAATCTTGTGAACGCTTGCCAATATGTTCAGGAAACATAGGCGCTAATTCACCGTTTTCTTGGATGTGAAGGGCTCGCTGAATCGGGAAAGCGAATGTGGTGGCAGAAAAACAAAATACCGTGCTTTGGTCTTCTAGCTGTGTCAAACCTTGCTGTAAATCTTCTGGTGTTAACATTGGGCAAGTGGCATAAATCAAACAAGCTTGATTTGGCGTTTTGCCCTCATCAATTAAACGGCGTAACGCGTGTTGCATCACCGGAGTGGTTCCTGTCATGTGATCGGCCAAATCAGCTGGGCGAAAAAACGGCGTTTCTGCGCCAAATTGTCGTGCGATTTCTGCAATTTCCATGTCATCGGTAGACACAATTACGCGATCGAATAGGCCAGATGCAATCGCAGTTTCGATGGAATAAGCGATCAAAGGTTTACCATCTAGCAAGCGAATGTTTTTTCTAGGAATTCGCTGAGAGCCACCGCGGGCTGGAATCACTGCGACTCGATAAGGTTTGTCCAGTGTTGTACCTGTTGTCGTATTGGTGGTCATGTATTGAGTCATGCAAAGACGCCATGATCAGCGAGTGCTTGACTAAGAACGTTAACGACTCGATGTTGCTGTTCTTGCGTCAACCCGACAAATAAAGGCAAACTTAGAGTGCGTTGGTAATAATCCTCGGCAATGGGAAAATCGCCTTTTTTAAATCCTAACGCTTGATAATAAGGCTGAGTATGCACAGGAATATAGTGAATCTGTGTGCCGATATTAGCCTGGCGTAATGCATCAAAAATGGCTTTTCGTGATGCCTTATGATGTTTTGGCAGCAATATCGGGAAAAGATGCAGAGATGAATTCCTCCCATCCTTCTGAAACGGCAAGGTAATAGGAAGGTCTTTTAGAAGGTCGTTGTATCGTGCGAATTGCTGATGGCGCTCAGTAATGAAATCGTCTAATCGCGATAGCTGTGATAAGCCCAATGCAGCCTGTAACTCTGTCATGCGATAGTTGAAGCCCAGTGTATGCTGTTCGTAATACCAATCGCCCGGTATTTGAGTTAACTCATCAGGTGACTTTGTTATGCCTTGCTGAGAATGTGTTTTCATGTGTTTAGCCAGTTGTTCATCGTTGGTGATCGCCATGCCACCTTCGGCAGAGGTGATTATTTTGACTGGATGAAAACTGAAAACACAGATATCACTGAATGTGCCGCAGCCAACATGATTACCTTGATATTTTGCGCCAGTAGCATGGGAAGCGTCTTCAATAATACGAAAGCCGTATTCTTTTGATAGCCGATAAATGGCTTCCATGTCGCAGGATTGACCTGCAAAATGCACTGGAATAACCACGTTTGGTAAGGTTCTGCTTTGCTTGGCTTTATAAAGCTTTTCGGCTAGTTTTTCTGGGCACATATTGTAGGTTCGTGGATCAATATCCACAAAATCGACATCAGCACCACAGTATCGCGCGCAATTAGCGGAAGCTATATAGGTAATGGGCGATGTCCAAACCCTGTCGCTTTCTCCGACACCTAAAGCCAAACAAGCAAGGTGTAACGCTGACGTTGCATTATTTGCCGCAACGGCATAGCGTGAGTTTACCTTTTTCGCAATTGCTTGCTCAAAGGCCGTGACGCTTGGTCCTTGTGTTAAGAAATCGGACTTTAATGCAGCAACAACCGCGTTGATATCATCTTCGCTAATAGATTGGTGGCCATAAGGAATAAAGTCAATGTGTGTCATCTAAAGTTAAAACCCCCTCTACCGCACTCGGCACGTGTGCTGCGACTAGATTGTTATTCATGAAACCAAATAATGAATGTTGAGTAAGCTCTGTGAGCATCGTTGTTGTACAAACAGTCTTTTTATTTTATCGACCACTTTAGGTGAAACATGAATGAAATCAAGGATCTATTCTAAATGGTAAATATGGACTCTTGAAGGCCCAATTTATTGGCTTTGTCGTGCTATGCAATCGGCGATGTGATCATTTACCATGCCTGTTGCTTGCATAAACGCATAACAGGTCGTCGCCCCTAAAAATTTAAAGCCTCTTTTCTTTAAGTCTTTGGCGAAACGAGTTGATAACTCTGTCACAGCAGGCGCTTCTGTGTGGCTATTAATTGGGTTATCAATGATTTTATTATCGCTAAATGCCCAGTAATATTGGCTAAATGAGCCAAACTCGTCGGCAATTTTCAAAAAGGCTTTAGCGTTATTAATAGTGGCTTCTATTTTTGCGCGATGACGGACGATGCGTTCATCGACGAGTAACCGTTCAACGTCAGCTTCGGTCATGTTAGCGACCTTTATAGGATCAAAACCATGAAAAAGTGCTCGATAACCTTCCCGTTTTCGTAAAATAGTAATCCAGCTTAGACCTGCTTGAGCACTTTCTAGTACAATGCATTCAAATAAAGCTTGGTCGTCATAAATAGGGATTCCCCATCCTGTATCATGATAATGAATGTATTCGGGAGATCCTAAACACCAAGCGCAACGTATATTTTCCATTGACGACACTCCAAATTTGTAATCACGACTTTTGTTATAATGGCTGTTGTAACAGTGACAGCCAGAGTCGCGAATTAATCATATCAGACATTATTTCAAATAGTGGCCTGTTTAGGATGAGATAATATGAAGTTTAAACCGACGTACAGCCAAAAAGATGTTGAAGTGTTAGCAGATGAATGCCTTTATAAAGGTTTTTTCGAGATGCGTAAACTGACTTTGAAGCATAAGAAGTTTAACGGCGAATGGAGTCAACCTATGACTCGAGAAATGATGGTGCGCAGTGATGCTGTTTGCGTATTGTTGTTTGATCCATTAGCAGACAAGATTTTATTGATAGAACAGTTTCGTCCCGCTGTACTTAAAAGTGAATCACCTTGGTTGCTGGAGTTAGTCGCCGGTATGGTAGAAGAAGGCGAAAGTGATGAAGATGTGGCACGTCGGGAATCACTAGAAGAAGCGGGTGTGGCGGTAAAGCGCCTTGAATATATGTTTAAATTTGCGCCTTCGCCGGGTGGATTGGTTGAGTATATTCGTATGTATGCTGGTGAGTTTGATTCTAGTCTAGTCGACACGACAAAAGTTCACGGCCTAGATAGTGAGAATGAAGACATAAAATTGCACCTAATGTCTTCGGATGACGCCATTGCCTTGTTAAAACATGATATTGAAAACGCCAGTACGATTATGGGCGTGCAATGGTTTGCGTTAAACAAAAGTGATCTGCTAACTCGTTGGTGTGCTTAAGTTTATGAAGTTGGACACTGCTGTTTTTACTAATAAGAAAACATTATTTCAGCCGATGATTGGGCTTATCTCTTTTGTCTTTATGTGTGGCAACGTACTTTTTTGGACCTTGTTGGTTCATCTTGTCGCGCCTTTATTGTTGTTAAAAAATACCCGTTACGAAGATTTTGCAGAGCGCTGTTTTAATCGTTTGTATGATGGCTGGGTGGCTTCTTGTGACTGGTGGTTTCAAAACATCTTAGGTGTAAGGTGGGAACTTGATGACACCATGAAAGCAGATTTTGATCATTGGCATCTGATTATTGCAAATCATAGATCTTGGGTCGATGTATTCGTTATTTTTGCCCAGCTCAAAGGTCGACGTCCTTTGCCAAGAGTGTTTATGAAGCAAGCTCTGATCTGGTTACCGTTTGTTGGGTCGGCCGCTTACATCATGGGGTTTCCTTTTATGAAACGCTATACTAAAGGGCAAATTCAAAAGCATCCCAAATTAGCAGGAAAAGATTTAGCCACGACAAAGCGCTCTTGTGTGCGTCTGCTGGAACGGCCAAACTCCATTATGAGTTTTGTGGAAGGCACGCGCTTTACCAAGGCGAAACATCAACAACAGGCATCGCCTTATCATTGTTTACTTAAACCAAAGGCGGGTGGTATCAGTTTTATATTGCAAACCATGCCGCAGACCATTAAAAGCATTACTGATATCAATGTTTTGTATGAACAAAAGACCGTAACCGGTTGGGATTTGCTTTGTGGGCGAATTGGAAAAGTTAAGGTCATGGTGCGAGAAGTTGCCATACCAAAAACGATGTTAACGCCAGAATATCAAGCCGCAGGCAGCGATAGAGAGCACTTTTTTACTTGGTTTAATCTATACTGGCACGATAAAGATACACGCATGAACCATCAACTCGTCGCCTTAAGAGAGGCTTCAGTTGATGGTTCAGAACAAGATTTTTCAAAAGGAAACACGTCACAAGAATGACAGATACTATGAAAACACAGAAGACATCGAAGCAATATGTGCCAGATTTAGTGAGTTTGCAGCTGCTCGGCGAGTTGAATTATCGCCGACTCGGTAAGCTTATGCGCGGTCAAGAAGAGATGGATTCTTGGAATTTTTCCGTTCATAGTGCGGGTGATCAAGAGAGCCGTTTGCGGCTGACACTTGGCAAAGAAAGTCGCTTTACCTCTGACATTGCATTAGAGTTTGGCCCTGAAATTCCTAAGAAACTGCTATTCAAGACGACGCTATCCATGACGGTGCGCTTATATCATGACGTCGGCATTGCTGAAATCACCGATGGTCATAGACAATACAGCGGCGCATACCCTTACCCGAATGACGCCATGCTGCATCGAGACGAGAAATTTCGTTTAAACCAGCAACTGGCTGATTTGTTAGAGCTGTGTTTGAAGCATGGCCATAGGCTGAATAATACTCTGTCTTTTCAGTTTGCATGATCCTGACTTTTGCCTGCATAGCTTAACCTAAGTAAAGAGACGCGATCCTTTGACAACTTTATTGTATATCCATGGTTTTAACAGCTCTGAACGTTCCCATAAAGCGACGGTGTTAGGTGAGGCAGCCGAAAAAATAGGCTTGCATGATGCAGTGATTTCGCCACGTTTGTCTTGGCAGCCAGCGCAAGCTATTAAACAGTTGGAAGCGATAATTGAAGCCAACCAACAGCAAGGCATTACATTAATTGGTAGTTCTCTTGGAGGATTTTATGCGGCGTATCTCGCTGAAAAGTACCGTTTGAAGGCTATTTTGGTGAATCCTGCGGTACAAGCTCCCGTATTGCTACAAGACTTTCTTGGCCCGCAATTTAACCCTTATACCAATGAAGAATACGAGTTAACCCAAGCACATATGCTAGAACTTGAGCAATTAGTCGTGACAGAACCGACAGCCGATTTATACTGGCTAATGATTCAAGAAGGCGATGAAGTGTTGGACTATAAAGAAGCGCTTAAAGCTTTTCCCAAAACAGCAAGACTGACTCATGAAGAAAAAGGCGACCACAGTTTTACTGAATTTGAACGGTTTTCCGCAGAAATTCTTCGTTTTGCTGAAATATTAACCGAGTAAACTACTGCTTTTGTTGGACTATTTCACACTAAGTAAAACCAGTGATAGACTCTAGCCAATCTAATTTACACTTGCATGTAATACAGTGTTTGAATCCTGTATTTCACGATCAACTTGGAAGTAAAAACACGCATGTCTGCAAAAGAATATAACGCCGGATCGATAGAAGTTCTTAGTGGCTTAGAACCTGTACAAAAACGCCCTGGAATGTATACGGACACCTCACGGCCAAACCATCTAGCGCAAGAAGTCATCGATAACTCAGTCGATGAGGCCTTGGCTAATCATGCGGATCGTATTGAAGTTATCTTATACAAAGACGGTTCATTGAGCGTAGAGGACAACGGCCGAGGCATGCCAGTGGATATTCACCCAGAAGAGGGAATATCAGGTGTTGAGTTAATCCTGACCAAGCTTCACGCTGGTGGTAAATTCTCTGGTGATAACTACCAGTTTTCTGGTGGTTTGCACGGTGTGGGTGTATCGGTCGTTAATGCCTTGTCTACTTCGTTGGAAGTCTGGGTAAGACGTAATGGTATTCAGTATCACATTGGTTTTGAACACGGTTTTAAAACCTCAGAACTGAAAGAAGTCGGTACCGTTGGCAAAAAAAATACCGGTACGAAAGTAAAATTCACTGCGGACACAAAATATTTCGACAGCCCTAAATTTTCTCTGTCGCGTCTAAAGCATCTTCTCAAAGCTAAAGCGGTGCTTTGTTCTGGCCTTCATGTTGTCTTTATTGATCAAAGTGGTAGCGAAGAAGCACGTGAAGAATGGTTTTTCCAAGATGGTTTAAAAGACTACTTAGCGCAGGCCAATGATGGTTTTGTACTATTACCGGATGAACCTTTTATTGGCGGTTTGACGGAAAAAACGCAAGGGGTCGATTGGGCCGTGCAGTGGTTGCCTGAAGGCGGTGAGTTGGTAACGGAAAGTTATGTCAACTTGATCCCAACAGCGCAAGGCGGTACGCATGTCAATGGTTTGCGAACAGGCTTATTAGAGGCCATTCGAGAGTTTTGTGACTTCCACAACATCTTGCCCCGCGGCGTTAAGCTAACCGCAGAAGATGTGTGGGATCGTTGCAGCTACGTGTTGTCGGCCAAGATTCAAGAGCCACAATTCTCAGGCCAAACCAAAGAGCGTTTGTCTTCTCGTCAAATCGTTGCCTTTATTTCAGCAACAGTTAAAGATTCCTTTAGTCTTTGGTTGAACAAACACGTTGAAGACGGTAAAAAAATTGCTGACATCGTGATTAATAGCGCGCAAAAACGCTTAAAAGACAGTAAAAAAGTCGTGCGCAAACGAGTGACTCAAGGTCCAGCATTGCCGGGTAAATTAGCGGATTGTTCTGGGCAAGATTCCTCTCGAAGCGAGCTTTTCCTCGTGGAAGGGGACTCTGCAGGTGGTTCTGCGAAGCAAGCCCGCGAGAAAGACTTTCAAGCTATTTTGCCGCTGCGAGGTAAGATATTAAACACGTGGGAAGTAGACTCCAACCAAGTGCTTGGCTCTCAGGAGATTCATGATATTTCCGTGGCGCTTGGTGTTGATCCGGGTGACGATGATTTGAGTGGCTTACGTTATGGCAAGGTTTGCATCTTGGCCGATGCTGACTCGGATGGTTTGCACATCGCAACGTTGATATGTGCCTTGTTTGTGCGTCATTTTCCGGCCTTGGTAAACAGCGGACATGTCTTTGTTGCCATGCCGCCTTTGTACCGAATTGATATCGGTAAAGAAGTTTACTACGCCCTAGATGACGAAGAAAAAGACATTACCCTGCACAAGATTGCTGCTGAAAACAAACGTGGTACGCCAAACGTACAGCGATTCAAAGGCTTGGGTGAGATGAACCCATCACAACTACGTGAAACCACTATGGCGCCAGATACTCGCCGTTTAATCCAGCTCACCATGGAAGACAAGCCGGATACTAATGAGCTTCTAGACAAACTGCTGTCGAAAAAACGCGCAGGGGATCGTAAAAGCTGGCTAGAAACCTATGGCAACTTGGCGATTATTGATTAAAAATCAATGCTTTATCAATTTTGCCAAGGCAAGCTAAAATATATGTATAGCTCAACTAAATGGAAACGAATGAATGTCTGAAGAAAAAGACGATGATGTCATCAGCGAAGAAGTTCTTTACGAAAAGATAGATCACTATTTATTAACGTTCGGGACAGATCGTTCACTGATGTGTGTGTCGGAGTTAGATGGCTTTTTAACGGCGTTAGGTTGTTCTGTGCAAGAGTTAGAGCCAGATATTTGGTTGAATGCCATTTGGGGCGCAGACGAAGATCAGCCTGTTTGGGAATCAACCGAACAAGAAGATGAGTTCCTGAGCCTAGTGCTTATCATGTATATGGAAACCATGAACAGCTTATTGTTTGGGGATTTTTATCCTGTTTACCTTGAGCAAGAAGTCGATGGCGAATACAGCATATTGGTTGAAGAATGGTGTGTCGGCTTTATTCGCGGTGCCAAGCTGATTGGTTTAGGAATCGGCGGAGATCGAGAGTTTTTCGACGAAGTTTTAGCGCCAGTGCGTTTATTTGGTACGGAGGCGGGTTGGGAAAAGCTTGAAAGCATGGTAGCTGCAGAGGTGACTTTCTGGCGAGAAACCTTAGAGCCATCAATATTACGCTTGGTGAAGCATTATCACCCTGAAATGCAAGCGGGTGTAAAAAACAAAGAAACTCGCGTATTGCATTAGTTTTTATTACTTATAGCAATTGCTTTATAGGCCAGTTGCTTATAAAAGCGGACATAAAAAAACCGTGATCTAATCAGATCACGGTTTTTTCGTTTTTAGCGCTTTGCTTTCAAAAACAGTGTTTTTTTAAAGAGTGATCTTTAAAAAATTAACCCACAACTTTCGCGATGCTTTCGCACAAGTAGTCGATGTTGTTATCGCTCACGCCAGCAATGCTCATGCGGCCAGTGTCGGCAATGTAAATCGCGTATTCGCTGCGTAATGTATGAACTTGCTCTAACGTTAAGCCAGAGTAAGAGAACATGCCGCGCTGATCTTTAATGAAACTAAAGTCTTTGCTTACGCCAGATGCAGCCAATTTAGCAACGAGCTTTTCACGCAAACCGTTAATACGATCACGCATCGCGGCCACTTCTAGTTCCCATTCTGCTTTTAGTTCTGGGTTGCTCATAATGGTATAAACTACCGCGGCACCATGTGCTGGTGGCATAGAGTAGTTGGCACGAATCGCTTGGCCAATAATAGAAAATGCGGCCGTTGCTTCATCTGCAGATGCAGCAATAACACTCAAACCACCACAACGTTCACGGTAAATACCGAAGTTTTTCGAGAAAGAATTCGCGATCAACATATCTTGAACATTAGCGGCCATATAGCGCAAGCCAGCCAAGTCTTCATCTAAACCGTCACCAAAACCTTGGTATGCCGCATCAACCAATGGCAACAAGCCACGTTTGTTAACAAAATCGGTTAGTACTTTCCAGTGATCGAATTGTAAATCGATACCTGTTGGGTTGTGGCAGCAAGCATGAAGCAACAATACATCGCCTTCTTTCACTTCAGCTTCTAGCTTCGCCATCATGTCGTCAAAACGTAGGCCGTTTGTTGCTGGATCGTAGTAAGGGTAGTCTTTTACTTCTACGCCTGCTGAATCAAAAATAGACTTATGGTTACCCCAAGTCGGGTCACTTACCCAAAGGCGAGCATCTTTTAAGTTTGCGCTGATAAAATCTGCTGCCACTTTTAATGCGCCTGTACCGCCAGGTGTTTGTGTGGAACGAATACGACCAGAAGTGATCAGCTCATTGCCTTCGCCCAACACCAAGTCTTTGATAATGGCTTCAAACTCACTCGCGCCGTAAATACCTAAATAACTTTTAGAGTCTTCTTGTTCAAGCAAAATGGATTCGGCTTTTTTTACTGTATTTAAAATCGGCGTATGGCCATTATCGTCTTTATAGACACCCACACCCAAATCAATTTTTTTTGGGTTTGTGTCATTTTTATGGGCAATGATCAGAGCTAAAAGAGGGTCGCCAGAAACGGCTTTAAGATGCTTGAACATGATAGTTACGAGGTCCTTATTTTATGTCACAGGAAAATCTCTGTGAGTATAATCTCTGCTTGAATAGCCTCTTCATTTTGCCGTTTTTATGACAAAATACAATGCAAGCGAGAGGGAAATTTCCTCAATACTGTAAAGAAAAAAAGACACCTAGTTTTTCCTTCCTAGCGAGCCAGTTTATGACCACTTTTCAACAGCGTTTTCAATCACTTGATACTTGGTTAAAAATGCATACTCAACTCTGGCAATTCGATACCTTTGCTCGGCTTGATAACCCTTGGAAAAGCGCCTATCCAGAGTTGGCAGAGCTCTTGGAACGAGAAAACCTAGAAATAGAAAATGAGACTTTCTATAGGGAGGTTTTTCGACTCTGCCCAGACCTAAAAACCGCGCTTAATTTCTCAAAGCCTGATTTAATTGATCAATCGGCGCAGCGAACACTTACTAACGATGTGCCAAGTTATGTTTCAGCAGGAATAAAGGGCCGTAAATGGTCACAAATTCAAGCCTTCGTTGCTCGTACGCCAAAAGCCAATAACTATGTAGAATGGTGCGCAGGAAAAGGTCACTTGGGCAAATTATTAGCCTTTCAAGACAACAAGCCAGTTCACAGCCTAGAATGGCAAAAAACACTGTGTGAAGCGGGAGAGCAAGAAGCTAAGCGGTTAAAAATTCCGCAATCCTTCACTCATGCCGATGTACTAAAAGGAGAAGGGCGACCCTCGTTAGCAAACGCTCACTGTGCCGTCGCGCTCCATGCATGTGGAGATTTACATCGTGAACTGATCGAGCAGGTCATTGCCGCCAACACTGCCATGCTATGTATTTCCCCTTGCTGTTATCACCTGACGCAAACAAGTCACTATCAGCCGTTATCGCAAACCGCCCAACATTCCACACTTATTCTGCGCCAAGCCGACCTTAAACTTGCCGTCAAAGAAGTCGCCACCGCCGGCGCCCGTGAGCAACGCCTCAAACAGCTCGAACTAACTTATCGACTCGGCTTTGATGCTTGGCAACGAACCGCCCGTCAGCAAGATGACTACCTTCCAGTTCCTTCTATTCAAAAAGCACTACTTAACCAAGGCTTCGTTGCTTTTTGCCACTGGGCCGCTGAGCAAAAAGACCTAACCGACTTAATATCCAAAACCCCTTTTGAAGACTTTGAAGCCATCGGCCAAACTCGTTATCAACAAATACAAAAACTCGAAGCCATCAGCCAACTGTTTCGTCCCGCCCTCGAACATTGGCTCGTCCTCGACCGCGCCATGTACCTAGAAGAAAACGGCTACCAAGTCGACATCGGTGCATTTTGTGAAAAAAGCCTTACGCCGAGAAACTGGATGATAAGGGCTACGCGGACGTAAGAGGCTTTTGTGATAATATGGCGGGTAGTGTTTAGCGAGGTGCTTTCTTTTAGAACTGTGCTATATGTACCGTCAACTAACATGCATGGATGCAGATAAAATTGACCATTGGGAGAGGGTGTTATGACCAAAAAAACGCAACTTAGCCTACAAGACCAGACCTCAGAGTTTTTACTTTATACCGCTCCTAATGGCGAAGTAAAAGTAGAAGTATTACTCAGTGGCGAAACCATTTGGCTTACGCAAAAGCGTATAGCTGAATTGTTTGGTGTGGGAGTACCTGCGATTTCAAAGCATTTAGATAACATCTACGATTCTGGCGAATTACAGCGTGACGCAACTCTTTCCATTTTGGAAACAGTTCAACAAGAAGGTAAAAGAGAGGTTAAGCGCAAGCTTGAATACTACAACTTAGATGCTGTCATTTCGGTCGGCTATCGGGTTAACTCTGCGCAAGCCACCCAATTTCGTATCTGGGCAACTCAACTCATTAAAGACTACATCATCAAAGGCTTTGCCATGGATGATGAGCGCCTTAAAAACGGTCGTTTCTTTGGCAAAGATTATTTTAAAGAGCTACTGGAACGAGTTCGCTCCATTCGAGCCAGTGAGCGACGTGTTTATCAGCAAATAACCGATATATTTGCTGAATGTAGTGTTGATTATGATCCTCTTTCAGAAACAACACATTTGTTCTATGCCCATGTGCAAGACAAGTTTCATTTTGCTATTACAGGGCATACGGCGGCAGAAATTATTTCATTAAAGGCCGACGCTAGCCAACCACTAATGGGTATGATGACTTATAAAAACGCTCCTTCAGGTCGAGTACTTAAATCAGATACAACCGTCGCAAAAAATTATCTAAGTGAAGATGAAATCAAAAAGCTAGAGCGCACAGTGTCGGCCTTTTTTGACTACATTGAAGGCATCATTGAGCGCCGTAATACCTTTACCATGGAAGCCTTTGCTGAAAGCGTTAATAAATTTTTAGCCTTCAATGAATATCAAGTATTAGAAGGCTACGGCCAAGTATCGCGCCAAGCTGCAGAGCAAAAAGCCCATATTGAGTATGAACAATTCAACAAACAACAAAAAATAGAGTCAGACTTTGACCGTGAAGTGACGAAATTACTTAGCAGCAAGAAAAGGACGTAGATAAATTTGCGCAGGCGGTTCGCTAATCAACAATCAAATACGTTAATAAAAAACTGATTGATCTAAATACAAAAAGATAACAATTGCCGTTTGATTATCGAACAAAACTGCGCTACATTGCTAAATCATCAAACGTAAAGGGATTGTCAGATGGAAGTGGTGCAGCGTTATTGGATGCTCGAACTGATCGCCTTTTGGGAAGGGCAAATAAATACTAAACCACTGATGAGCGCTTTAGGTCTCACGCGGCAAAGTGTCAGTCAGCTTCTTAAACAATATCAGGCTGATTTTCCAAACTCGCTAGACTATGATGCCAAACGAAAAGCCTACCAAATAACAGAGCATTTCAAACCGCACTATATTGATCAAACCGTCGATGAATATTTTGCTTGGCTGCATTTCGGTAATATTCCGACCTTTCCTCAAGAACCAACTCACCAAACTCAATATCGTATTGATGCGTTACCAAGATACGTTTCACCGCAAGTGATGCGCCCTCTGCTTAAAGCGGTAAAAGAGAACACCGCTGTGGATTGCGAATATTTATCGGTGTCTAGTAGCGACCCGCAAGGACGGTTACTGTATCCACACTCATTCGTTAAAACCGCCAACCGATGGCATGTTCGGGCTTATTGCGATATACGACAACAATATCTCGATTTTGTTTTAAGCCGCTTCCAAAGCGTCGACTATGATGGCAAAACAACCGAACACACCGGACAACAAGACGAACTTTGGAACACCCAAGTCACCTTAATTCTCGCACCCGATTCCCGCCTCACCGACAAGCAAAAAAGCGTGCTTGAAAACGACTACGGCATGACCAATGGCCAGCTTCACATCACCACCCGCGCCGCCCTCGTTAAATACACCCTCGACGACTTACAGATCAAAACCAAAATGCTCGAAGCCAACCCACAAGCCCAGCAACTGGTGTGTGTTAACTATGCCGACATAAAACAATGGCTCTACGACTGATTGATACAAGAAAACGCTGACATAAGACAAAACCTGTCAAATTACTTTACCTGTGTAAAACAACAGGATTGTTGGATAGGGAAAAGCGAGTCAAAGTGTAAGCAAGCCGGATGACCCCTAGCAAAATAAACAAAAGCGAGAAGGGATATGCAAGAAACAGAATTAGCTTCGTATTTTTACTACTGGGGCAAGGCTCAAAAACAAGAGATAGATACAAAAGGAGACCCTTACCACTTATTACCTTATCACAGCTTAGACGTAGCCGCTGTAGGTGCGCTGTTACTTGCGCCTGATACAGAGTTGGCTAAAGGAATCGCTGAGTTTCTGGATTTGAAGGTAAAAGAGGTTACTAAGTTATTTGTCTTTTTTCTTGCCTTGCATGACCTAGGTAAATTCGCGTCTGCCTTTCAAGCCTTGTTTAAAGATGAGCTTAGTTATTTATTCGACGCTCATCCTAACCGACAGTACGACGGTAGAGAATTTCGTCATGACCTACTTGGCTTGTATTTCTGGGATAAAATCAGAGATTGTGACGAGTTATATTCTCGTTCTTTAAGTTTTGAAGAAGAAGGTGAATGCTCGCAAACCTTAATGGTCCTCATGGATTGTGTGTTAGGTCATCACGGTAAACCGATTAATTCCGCAAAAATTGCCGAATTAGCGCCCTACATTGAACGTAAACAAAATGTTCCCGCAGCGGAACAATTTGTTCTTGATGTGTTTGATTTGCTCCAGCCAGTTCTTCCTATTGAAAAGCTAGTTGATCGTGAATGGCGTCAACGCCTGAAGCAAGTTAGCTGGACATTAGCAGGTGTGGTGGTATTGGCGGATTGGATAGGTTCTGACCAAAATCATTTTAAATATTGTTCTACTCCTATGTCTTTGGACGAATATTGGCCAGTTGCTCAACAAAGCGCAAAAGAAGCGCAAAAGAAGCGCTAGAGGCTACGGAGCTGGTAAAGGTTTTTAATAAGGCGCCATTTGAGTCAATTGAAAAACACTTCAACTTTACACCAACGCCATTGCAGCGATGGGCGCAAGATGTCGAAATAGATGATAGCCCTCAATTATTTATTCTTGAAGATGTGACTGGCGCAGGGAAAACCGAAGCGGCATTAGCGTTAACTCATCGTTTGTTGGTAGCTGGGGCTGCGGATGGTTTCTATTTTGGTTTGCCTACTATGGCAACCTCGAATGCCATGTATAAACGCGTATTTGATAGCTATCAAATGATGTTTCAAGCGAATGAGGCCAAACCAAGTATTGTATTGGCGCATGGCGCAAGGGAAATGAATGAGTTGTTTCAGTCGAGTGTTTTGTCTTCATCGAAAGTCGATAGTGACTACTCATCAAGCGACCAAACTGCAACGGCGCAATGTAATCAATGGCTAAGTGATTCTCGTAAAAAAAGCGCTACTGGCTCCTGTTGGTGTGGGAACTATTGACCAAGCGTTACTTGCCGTTTTGCCTCGTCGCCACCAGTCATTGCGTCTATTAGGCTTACATCGAAAAGTGCTGATTTTTGATGAGGTTCATGCCGCCGATGAATACATGTTTGAGCTTTTAGAAAGCTTATTGTCTTTGCATCTTCATCAAGGTGGCAGTGCTATCTTATTAACAGCAACCTTGTCCATGGAACAAAGACAACGTTTGGCGCACATTTGGCTAAAAGAGAGCTGGTTAAAAGAAAGCCAGCATTCCCATTTGATACCAACAAACTATCATTTTCCCCTTGCTACAAAAGTGTCTCTTACATCCACAACGCCGTTAATCGAACATGAACTTGAAAGCCGAGCGGATGTGAGTCGTTTTGTTAAGGTCGACTATTTAGAGAGTGAAAAGGCAGTCTTAGACAAAGTAATGGCATCCATAGCGCGAGGTGAGTGTGTTGTTTGGATTCGTAATTCTGTTGATGATGCCTTAAAAGCATACGAAGCGATTTATTCTTTAATGACCGTCCCTGAAGACCTCTTATTATTTCACAGTCGTTTTATCCTCGATGACCGTCAATCGATTGAGAAACGAGTCTTGGATTGTTTTGGCAAAGGCAGTAACGCTGAAAGTCGCGTTGGCAAAGTACTTATTGCCACACAAGTTTTCCAAGAAAGTTTAGATGCCGATGCCGATGTGATGATTTCCGATATTTGCCCAATTGATGATTTGATCCAACGCGCAGGTCGTCTCCATCGCCATACTCGCAACCAACAAAGCGCTTATCAATCAGGCATTACCGATACTAGACCAAATCCGGTTTTGTATCTGCATGCACCAGCGTGGTCAGACGAGCCAGCTGTTGATTGGCTGTCTAAGGATTTTCGCAATACTCAATATGTTTACCGTTCCCCTGGTCGATTGTGGTTAGGGATGAAAAAGCTTAAAGAGTTAGGCGGCATCAAGATGCCAGAACAAGCTAGGGATCTTATCGAGGCGGTTTATTCAAGCGCGGCATTTGATCAAATTCCGACGACTTTATTAAAGCTTGAGCAAGCAACTCAAGGAGACGAGCTTGCAAAAGCGAGTAAAGCTAAATCCAACCGATTGAAATGGCAGGATTATGGCTACAGTGATCATAGTAACCAATATTGGTTTGATGATGATTCCGACATCAGTACCCGTCACAGCGATATAGAAACCGTCAATGTACTGTTGCTGAAAAGAAATACCAGCGGCAAATTAGAGCCAAGAGTCGATCACCCTAAATTTGCCGTTCAGCTAAGTACACTCAAAATATCCAAAAATAAATACGCCGCGAAACTCACTCAGCTATCAGAAGATGAGCGAGATGATCTGGCGCAACGCTATCCAAGCAGCAAATATTTACAATCTTGGTTACCAGAAGAAGATACAGGATTTGAATATAACGATAGGTTTGGGTTTAAAGAAACGAACAATAAGGACATGTTATGAATCTAGTAAAAGATCCTTGGTTGCCGATGCGGTTGCAAGATGGCTCGGAGCAAGTGTTGCCTATGAGTCAGATCAGCCGTTCTGATGTGGTGGATTTCGCGTTACCACGAGCGGACTTTCAAGGCGCAGCTTACCAGTTTGCCATTGGGTTATTGCAAACCGTATTTGCACCGAATGGTCAAACGGAGTGGGTTAAATTATTTGAAACGCCACCTTCTCAAGAAGTGCTAGAAAACGCTTTTCATTCTGTTGAGCATGCTTTTCATGGCGACGGTGATGGCCCTTTGTTTATGCAGGATTTTGATTTATTGGAAAAGCAAACAGCTACTAAGGTTTCTGGTTTGTTAATTGAAGCACCCGGTGAAAATGGCATAAAGAACAATACCGACCACTTTATTAAGCGTGGTATTGGCGAACAGATGTCATTAGAAATGGCACTGTTAGCGCTTTTTACTTTGCAAATTAATGCACCTGCTGGTGGTGCAGGGCATCGAGTCGGGCTTCGTGGTGGTGGTCCGTTGACGACCTTGATACAACCCTCAACAGAGACGGCAACACTCTGGCAAAAGCTTTGGCTTAATGTGATTAATCGGGAAGATTGGGTTTACTATGATCCTGATTTTACCGATGGTTCTGTGTTTCCTTGGTTAGCGCCGACTAAATTAAGTGATAAGAAAAATACAGAAATATATGAAAATTCAAAAGATATAAACCTTTTGCATATGTTTTGGGCGATGCCACGCCGCATTCGCTTAGAAGTTCAACATAGAGAAGGCGTTTGTCACATCTCAGGAAAAACCGCTCAAAAAGTGGTGACGGATTATCGAACACAAAACTATGGTCACAATTACTCGGGCAATTGGTCTCATCCGCTAACGCCTTATAAAGGCGATCCTAAAAAGCCAGAAGCAGAATGGTTGTCTATCAAAGGTCAGCCCGGTGGACTGCATTATAAGATTTGGGATGTGTTGAGCTTTTCAAGTGACACTCAAGCTCAAAAATGTGCGGCGGTTGTTTCTCATTTTGAAGTGGTATCTAAACACTATCGTAAAGCGTTAAAGCAGGTTCGTTCTCGCCTTTGGGTATTTGGTTACGATATGGACAACATGAAGGCTCGTTGTTGGTACAGCGCCAGTATGCCTTTGTTTCAGTTTGATCCAGAGCAGCAAAATGACTTACTGGTAGAGGTGAAATACCTTCAAAAGCTGTCGTCTGATGCCTTATGGCATTTACGGTCTGAGGTCAAAGCAGCATGGTTTGAAAGCCCAAGTGACGCTAAAGGCGATATGTCTTTTATTGATATGGAATTCTGGCAGCGTACAGAAAACCTATTCTTTGATGCCATTGCTAAGTTAATGGAAGAAATACAAGAAGACGATGACAGGCAGCAGCTTTCTACCGCAGCAGCAAAAACATGGCTGACGAAACTGCAATTTGTTGTATTGGATTTGTTTGATGAGTACGCCTTGTCTGAATTGGGTTCTGAACGAACCATGATAAAGCGCATTGAAGCAAGGCGGTCTTTATCGGGTTGGTTATATGGCGGTAAAGATATTAAAGCGTTTAAAACGGATCATAAAATTGAAGCGAAGCAGGAGGTGAGTTAATGGATGATCAAGAGTTCAAAGTGATAAGTCGCTGGTGGCAAAGTATGTTTCTGGATGCAGCAGTACTGAAAGAGAAAAATATTTACCCAGCAGCGCCAACGGCTCATAAAGCCGAATTGAAACGTTGTGATTCTGCGGACGATGCTTTGTTGTCAGAAGGTTTTCGAGCTTTATGGATGGCATTACTAAATGGTGGACTTGAAGAGATTTTGCAGCCCATGAGTAAAGAAAGACAAACTCAAAAGCTTGAAGCATGGGCCACGGTTGCGGCCGTATTAGTGCATATCAAGCAGGACAATGGTGAAAAACTAGCGGTTCAGGCAGGTAAAAAATTGAACAAGCAGGGTAAACCAACAGACAAATCCATTGTGAGTGAGTTGCGCTTTGCCAAGCTACAAAACACGCCAACACCGGATGATTTCTTAAAACGCTTACGTCGTATTATTCAACAACTAGATGGCAAGGTGTCACCAACTAAAGTGGCTGCTGACATATTGCAATGGTTTGAAGAACACTACGATAGACAGCCGCGCAAAGCCGATAAGCGAATTACTGTGCAATGGGCGATGGATTATTACCGATCTGCCAATCAAAAAGCATCCAAATCTACTTCAACTAATTAACTTAAAAGGGAATTCACATGAGCCAATTTATTCAACTTCATATCTTAACCTCTTACGCGCCTTCTAACTTAAACCGCGATGATCTTGGTCGTCCGAAAACAGCGAAAATGGGGGGCTTTGATCGCCTGCGCGTCAGCTCACAAAGTTTAAAGCGCAACTGGCGTTGTTCTGAGGTTTTTGAATCGTCACTAGCGGATAACATAGGTAAACGTACCAAACGTTTTGGTCAGCAAGTGTTTGATTTGATGGTTACGAAAGGTGTCTCGAACGAAAAGAACGCCAAAGCATGGGCTGCGGATATCGCAGGAGTGTTTGGTAAAATCAAAAAAGACTCTTTAGAAATTGAACAGCTAGCACACATCAGTCCAGAAGAACAAACCGCTGCATTTGAATTAGCGGTAACTTTAGTAGAAGAGAATCGAGCACCAAAAGACGAAGAAAAAGCTTTGTTACGCCAAAATCAAAGTGCTGTCGACATTGCCTTGTTTGGTCGTATGCTAGCCTCTAGCCCACGTTTTAATGTGGAAGCGGCTTGCCAAGTGGCTCATGCATTGAGCGTTCATAGTGTTGTGGTCGAAGACGATTATTTTACTGCTGTAGACGATTTGAACGATGGCAAAGAAGATTCTGGCTCTTCACACATTGGTGAATCTGGTTTCGCGGCGGCGTTATTCTATAACTATATTTGCATCAACAAATCTCAGCTTATTGATAACCTAAATGGTGATGAAGCCTTAGCTAATAAAGCCATTCAAGCGCTGACGGAAGCCGCCGTGAAAGTATCGCCAAAAGGCAAGCAAAACAGCTTCGCTTCTCGTGCTTATGCTAGCTATGTCTTAGCTGAGAAAGGCGAATATCAGCCACGTTCCTTGTCGGCGGCGTTTTTAAAACCCATTGCAGCTGGTGATCAAGCGGTTGATGCGATTAAAGCGCTTACTAAACAGGCTGAGAATTTCGATAAAGTCTATGGTGAATGCGCAGAAACGCGCTATGCCATTGATGCGGTCAATGGCGAAGGTTCATTTGAAGAATTAAAAGCCTTTGTTGCTCAATAGGGAGCCCGAATCATGAAGGATTATTTAGTATTTCGGCTCTATGGCCCCATGGCAAGTTGGGGACAGCCCGCTGTTGGTGGAGACAGGGCGACAGCCATTGCGCCAACGCGTTCCGCTATTCTCGGTTTGCTAGGTGCGGCGCTTGGTATTAAGCGTGATGATGAGCAGCAACTAGACGCTTTGCACACTAGTGTCCAAGTGGCGACCAAGCAAGTGACGCCAACCAGTTTATTGCGGGATTATCATACTAGCCAAGTGCCGTCTCGTAATAACAAGTATGTTTATCGGACTCGTAAAAATGAGCTGCTTGATGAACCTAAAGAGAAGCTAAATACCATACTGTCTACTCGGGATTATCGCTGTGATGGTATTTGGGTTGTGGCTATTTCATTAACTCAAGACAAGCATTTTAGTTTAGATCAGCTAAAAAAAGCGCTTATTAAGCCAGTTTATGTGTTGTCGTTAGGACGAAAGTCCTGTCCTCTGGCTGCACCTTTAATGCCCGTGTTGTTAGCGTCTGTCAGTTTAAGAGAGGCACTGGATTATCCTTTTCCAAGCATTATGGATAGTGATAAACCGCATTTAGATAAGATTTGGCTAAGCCCCAACAAACTATCTACTTACACTTGGGAAGGCAGTGTTGATGAATTTCCCGGCGAAACTGCGCTGACAACCCACCCTTGGGATGATCCAATTAACCGCGACCGTTGGCAGTTTAAGCAGCGCACTATGCACCAAATAACAGTGCACCAAATAACAGTGCATCAAATAACGACGCATCAAGTCAAAGTAGAGGAGGCCTAAATGTATTTGTCGAAAGTATCGTTTCAAGCCTCACAGCAAGCTCGGCAGCTACTACTTGGTTTTGGTGGTAAAGGGGCTTATTCCGCTCATCAAATTTTATGGCAGCTATTTACGGAAGAAGATAAGCGTTCTTTCTTGTTTCGAGAAGAACAAAACACAGACGGATCTAAAGCATTTTTCGTTTTATCATCGGTTAAGCCAGAATCTAATGAAAGTACGTTTAGCGTTCAAACGAAAACCTTCACGCCAAAACTGCAAAGTGGTCAGCGGTTAGGCTTTACCTTAAGGGCGAACCCGACCGTTTGTACGACAGATGAAAAGGGAAAATCAAAGCGTCATGATGTGATGATGCATGCAAAGCGAGCGGCGAAAGAGAGTGGCGTATCAGACAATGAAGAAATTCGTTTACTCATGGAGCGGGCGGCTCAAGAGTGGATTGCTAATCCAAAACGACTAGAACACTGGGGATTTACTCTCGACTTTTTACCAGAGGTGCAAACGTACATTCAGCATCGTAGTGATAAAAATCGAGAAGATAAAATTCGTTTTTCCAGTGTGGATTACCAAGGCGTACTGACTGTGCAAGACCCTGAAAAGTTTCTTGAGCAGTTGGAAAAAGGCTTTGGAAGAGCAAAATCATTGGGCTGCGGACTCATGCTAATAAAATCTATTTAGCTTCATTGAAAGAGTCAAATAATTTGGCTCTTTCTGTTTGACTTAAGGAGAAGAAAAATGAAGCCCAAGCTACAAGTACTTGAACAAGACATTTCGACCATGACCAAGGATGGCATGGAGTATATTTGCATAACAGATATAGCGAAATTCAGGAATGTAGATAGAACAGATATTATTATTGGTAACTGGTTAAGAAACCGCAATACCATCGAGTTTTTAGGTATATGGGAGCAGTTACATAATCCAAATTTTAAACCCATCGAATTCGATGGGTTTAAAAAGGAAGCGGGGTTAAACAGTTTTACGCTTAACTCAAAACAATGGATTGCATCAACCGATGCCATTGGCTTAATTTCCAAAGCAGGCCGCTATGGCGGAACTTATGCGCAAAAAGACATTGCCTTTGAGTTTGCAAGTTGGATATCTGTCGAGTTTAAACTTTACCTTATTAAAGAATTCCAACGTCTTAAAGAACAAGAGTTCCAGCATCTAGGCTGGGATATTCGTCGTAATTTAGCGAAAGTGAATTATCTTATTCACACCGACGCCATCAAAGAAAACCTTATTCCAGATACGCTAACGCCACAACAAATTCAATTTGTTTACGCTAGTGAGGCCGATGTGCTTAATGTCGCTCTATTTGGCGTCACTGCTAAACAGTGGCGAGATGAAAGCCCTTCTTTAACTGGCAATATACGAGATCACGCCAACGTCCATCAATTAGTCTGTCTTGCGAACCTCGAATCACTTAACGCGCATTTTATAGAGCAAGGTGTTCCTCAATCAGAACGGGTGGTTAAGTTAAACGAATTAGCCATTCGTCAAATGGGGATTTTGACGGCGAATGATTTAATGCTTTTATCTCAGATGGAGGCAGAATAATGGCTGGATTTATACCGTTAAAGCCTATTCCAATAAAAGATCGAAACTCAATGATCTTCGTCGGTATGGGACGAATTGATGTGCGAGATGGTGCCTTTGTTGTCATTGATGACGTTAACGGCGAGAGAATGCACATTCCTGTGGGATCAATTGCATGCTTAATGTTAGAGCCGGGCACGAGAATTAGTCATGCGGCTATCAAACTCGCGTCAACTACTGGCACTTTAGTTATTTGGGTGGGCGAAGCGGGAGTCCGACTTTATTCAGCGGGGCAGCCAGGTGGCGCTAGATCGGATAAATTACTTTACCAAGCTCAACTTGCTTTGGACGAATCCTTAAGATTAAAAGTTGTTCGCAAAATGTTTGAAATTCGCTTTGGCGAAGCACCACAGCGCAGAAGTGTTGATCAACTTCGTGGTATTGAAGGCGCAAGAGTTCGACAAATTTACCAAATGTTAGCCAAGCAATATAACGTTCAGTGGAATGGTCGTCGTTACGACCCAAAAGACTGGGAAGCAGGTGATAAAGTAAACCAATGCTTAAGTGCGGCAACGTCGTGTTTATACGGAGTGACCGAAGCAGCCATATTAGCAGCAGGTTACGCCCCAGCCATTGGTTTTTTACATACAGGAAAACCGCTCTCTTTTGTGTATGACATTGCCGATTTAATCAAATTTGAAACCGTTGTCCCGATTGCTTTTAAAATAGCCGCAAAATCTCCCTACCAGCCAGATAAAGAAGTGCGCATCGCCTGTCGTGAAGCATTTCGAACAGAAAAAGTGTTAAAAAGGCTGATTCCTCTCATCGAAGAAGTCTTGGCTGCAGGAGAAATAGAGCCGCCTAAACCGCCAGAATACTCACAACCGCCAGCCATACCAGAGCCTGAATCCATTGGTGACACTGGACACAGGAATAAGTAACCATGGCGATGATTACAGTTGTTACAGAAGCCGTTCCTCCTCGATTAAGAGGTCGATTAGCGGTTTGGTTATTAGAAGTTAGAGCGGGCGTTTATGTTGGTGATGTGACAAGACGTGTCCGAGAAATGATCTGGGAACAAGTCGAAGTGCTAGCAGAAGAAGGCAATGTTGTAATGGCATGGGCAACTAATACAGAATCAGGTTTTGATTTTATTACCTATGGCACAAATCGAAGAATGCCCGTTGATTTAGATGGATTAAGGCTTGTTACATTCACGCCGGATAACGAATAAATACAGAAATATTGTTCTTTAAAAACTTGGTAGAAAATTAAAGAGGTTATTTCTCTTTATAGAACAATAGTATACATTTAGCGTTCCCCGAGCACACGGGGATAAACCGCCTTGCTAGCGATTCACCAACACTTTTATTTAGCGTTCCCCGAGCACACGGGGATAAACCGAAGAGCGCGAGAAAATGGCAAAAGACTATCGAGCGTTCCCCGAGCACACGGGGATAAACCGACGTTGTGTGCAGTGCTTTTTATCATACAAAGGCGTTCCCCGAGCACACGGGGATAAACCGATTGATTGACTAAAATCAACCTGTTACACTAAGCGTTCCCCGAGCACACGGGGATAAACCGGATGCCACTAAAGGCGTTAGCGATTTAGATAGGCGTTCCCCGAGCACACGGGGATAAACCGTTGAGAAGCGAGATTAAAAAGGCTACAGAGCCGCGTTCCCCGAGCACACGGGGATAAACCGGCGTCAGCGAGATTTGCTGGGATAGGCTACTAGCGTTCCCCGAGCACACGGGGATAAACCGATGTAGGTCATAAAGTTATGGCAGGAGAGCGCGCGTTCCCCGAGCACACGGGGATAAACCGATAATCCGAGTGTCAGGAGCTTGACGTGGTATGCGTTCCCCGAGCACACGGGGATAAACCGGTTGTTTTGTTCATGGACTCAATGAAGCAAGAGCGTTCCCCGAGCACACGGGGATAAACCGCTGCTCACGATTCCGTCAGGGGCCAAAGTAGAGCGTTCC
Source organism: Marinomonas sp. (assembly GCF_965225885.1). Classification (NCBI taxonomy): domain Bacteria; kingdom Pseudomonadati; phylum Pseudomonadota; class Gammaproteobacteria; order Oceanospirillales; family Oceanospirillaceae; genus Marinomonas; species Marinomonas sp. The sequence goes on along the minus strand of NZ_OZ245329.1, from coordinate 4,038,857 downwards.
CCGAGCATACGGGGATAAACCGGAAAAATCAGGACCTTGGTTTAAATGTCAGATGCGTTCCCCGAGCACACGGGGATAAACCGGGACTAAAGAACAACATTAACAATATCAAGTCGCGTTCCCCGAGCACACGGGGATAAACCGCTACACGGGAATCACTACGGTAAACGATACGGGCGTTCCCCGAGCACACGGGGATAAACCGCTGCCACGTTGTCTCACCTCTGTGTTTATGATGCGTTCCCCGAGCACACGGGGATAAACCGTCTGATAAAGCGTTACGCTTGGAGCGGATACCGCGTTCCCCGAGCACACGGGGATAAACCGTTTCCAGCGGATCAAATGATCAGTATTTCCAGGCGTTCCCCGAGCACACGGGGATAAACCGTTGCTCGGCTTGGGCAACTTCGACACTGTCAGGCGTTCCCCGAGCACACGGGGATAAACCGGGCAGCAACTACAGTTTGGTCGTCTTGGTGTAGCGTTCCCCGAGCACACGGGGATAAACCGTATCTGGTATAACCATAAGCCTTTTTTTTGATGCGTTCCCCGAGCACACGGGGATAAACCGTATATGGGTGTGGTGTTGGATTGTGACTGTTAGCGTTCCCCGAGCACACGGGGATAAACCGGTTTAGCGTTCCACGAGCTTGCAAAAATTGTAGCGTTCCCCGAGCACACGGGGATAAACCGTTGTCCCATTTAGGCCAACGCATAATGAGCGTGCGTTCCCCGAGCACACGGGGATAAACCGCGGATTACTTGGAGGCTCGTTTAAATGAAATGCGCGTTCCCCGAGCACACGGGGATAAACCGGCTTCAGACGCAATGTTTGAAATCTCTGGATTGCGTTCCCCGAGCACACGGGGATAAACCGGCGTCTAGTGTTGGCAAGACGCTTAAAACTGTGCGTTCCCCGAGCACACGGGGATAAACCGTATTCGAATACTGGAAAGCAACGATGAGCAAAGCGTTCCCCGAGCACACGGGGATAAACCGCTCGCCGCCACCCATACCACCGATAATACTGCGCGTTCCCCGAGCACACGGGGATAAACCGAGTAAACCCTTTGAATCAATTATTTTTCAATAGCGTTCCCCGAGCACACGGGGATAAACCGCCTGCGAAAACTGTATGAATTTACCCGATTGGGCGTTCCCCGAGCACACGGGGATAAACCGACAGGTAATAAATATTAAAGAATAGCAACTAAGCGTTCCCCGAGCACACGGGGATAAACCGTGTGTTGCTGGCTAATTCCGTAATTTGCCAAAGCGTTCCCCGAGCACACGGGGATAAACCGTCTGATGTTAATTCTTATTGGGAGGGTGAGTCGCGTTCCCCGAGCACACGGGGATAAACCGCCGTCATTGCTGCGAAGATTTATGTCATACCGGCGTTCCCCGAGCACACGGGGATAAACCGCAAAACATGGTCGAGGCCGTCACGTTCAACAAGCGTTCCCCGAGCACACGGGGATAAACCGGGCAACCGTAATAGTCGCCTCTTTTGTGCTTGGCGTTCCCCGAGCACACGGGGATAAACCGATAATGTATGGATTATGCTTCATTCTGGGTCGGCGTTCCCCGAGCACACGGGGATAAACCGCATATCCAGTAATTCCGCTATCCATTGCGCTAGCGTTCCCCGAGCACACGGGGATAAACCGTCAACCTGTTGCACCCCTAGTCGTTTGGTCATGCGTTCCCCGAGCACACGGGGATAAACCGGTTTTAAAGAAAGGCTCGTGCCATTCGTGTTTGCGTTCCCCGAGCACACGGGGATAAACCGCGTGAATTTTCCGCTAACTTTATTCCGTTGCAGCGTTCCCCGAGCACACGGGGATAAACCGGGTTGGAAATGTTCGGGCCTACTGAAGAGCCAGCGTTCCCCGAGCACACGGGGATAAACCGGCGATGACTTCCATTAGATATTCCTTGTACTCGCGTTCCCCGAGCACACGGGGATAAACCGTATTCCAAACGGCAATGTTGTAGACCAATTGGGCGTTCCCCGAGCACACGGGGATAAACCGCGCAAAAAACGGGGTTAGTTGATCAAGCGCTTGCGTTCCCCGAGCACACGGGGATAAACCGATTGGTTTGTTGGTGTGGATTGGCTGGGCTTGGCGTTCCCCGAGCACACGGGGATAAACCGCTGGATAAAAACACCGCTTAACCAAATGGACGGCGTTCCCCGAGCACACGGGGATAAACCGTCTATGCAGATTACGCTGGCATCTACTGCAGCGCGTTCCCCGAGCACACGGGGATAAACCGATTGAGCAGTATAACCGCCTGAAGGGGGAGTCGCGTTCCCCGAGCACACGGGGATAAACCGAGATTTTAAAGCCCTCCCAGCGAGGGCTTTTTGCGTTCCCCGAGCACACGGGGATAAACCGCGTTTTTTGGCATCATGGCTAGGCCATGCAAAGCGTTCCCCGAGCACACGGGGATAAACCGGCCAAATCATCACGATGCTGACCAACTGGGATGCGTTCCCCGAGCACACGGGGATAAACCGGTCAACAGGGAGAGTAATTATGAACGACTTCTGCGTTCCCCGAGCACACGGGGATAAACCGGGGGCGGTTGATTCTGGAAAATATTCCATGATGCGTTCCCCGAGCACACGGGGATAAACCGCTTTCCATCAATCTCAACGTCTCCGATAATCTGCGTTCCCCGAGCACACGGGGATAAACCGCCGAACATTTCCGCCATTTGGCTAATATTTAGGCGTTCCCCGAGCACACGGGGATAAACCGACTTAACGCGGCCCGCTTAGCCGACACATTAGGCGTTCCCCGAGCACACGGGGATAAACCGTAAGATAAAAATGGGTTGGTGTGGACAAACTAGCGTTCCCCGAGCACACGGGGATAAACCGTTACAGACCTCAAAACCATCCACCATGTCGAGGCGTTCCCCGAGCACACGGGGATAAACCGGCTTATAATTCGCTTGTTGGCATACCGATTATGCGTTCCCCGAGCACACGGGGATAAACCGCTTTATCAGCTTTAACAAAATAGCGCTGATGAGCGCTGATGAGCGTTCCCCGAGCACACGGGGATAAACCGGGGATGCGCCGTTATGGACTTCGCCACATTCGGCGTTCCCCGAGCACACGGGGATAAACCGTGCCTATAACGTCACCATTGCAGATGGATCAAGCGTTCCCCGAGCACACGGGGATAAACCGCAGGATATTGGATGGAAGCAACAGCGTGTTAAGCGTTCCCCGAGCACACGGGGATAAACCGCATCAGAAGCAAGCGAAAACCGTCGTACTGTTGCGTTCCCCGAGCACACGGGGATAAACCGCCAGGTGAAGTAAAAAAACCGCAAGACGGTGAGCGTTCCCCGAGCACACGGGGATAAACCGTTTGCCCTGCGCCCCTGCTAAACCCTGTAAAAGCGTTCCCCGAGCACACGGGGATAAACCGGTGTTGAAGGAAATCCGCGAGGCTATCACGTCGCGTTCCCCGAGCACACGGGGATAAACCGTGATCATAGACCCCACTTTGCCCGACGAAACAGCGTTCCCCGAGCACACGGGGATAAACCGCTCTGAATTAATGGTGATTTTACTCATTTGTAGCGTTCCCCGAGCACACGGGGATAAACCGGAACAGCAAACGGAGATTGACGCGCAAACAGCGCGTTCCCCGAGCACACGGGGATAAACCGAACAATATAAAATTGCTTGTTGTTCAATGCTGGCGTTCCCCGAGCACACGGGGATAAACCGAATGGATGATGATTTATATTCGGAATGCCGAGGCGTTCCCCGAGCACACGGGGATAAACCGCCTTCTTAGAAAGCTTTGAAAATCTTTCAAATGCGTTCCCCGAGCACACGGGGATAAACCGCGTTCGACTCACAAACTCGAATGATTCTTTTTGCGTTCCCCGAGCACACGGGGATAAACCGCGTCTATGTCGCTGGCGGTTGGTCCTACCTATGCGTTCCCCGAGCACACGGGGATAAACCGTTTTTCCGCCGCCTTGTATCCTGCCAATTCTGGCGTTCCCCGAGCACACGGGGATAAACCGGATGGTGATTTATGACTATCAAAAAACCAGCAGCGTTCCCCGAGCACACGGGGATAAACCGTCATCTTCGCTTATGTTCGTTTTCTTGATAAAGCGTTCCCCGAGCACACGGGGATAAACCGGCTGACGAACACGCAATAAAGGCGGAATACTGGCGTTCCCCGAGCACACGGGGATAAACCGCTGGTAGATGTACAAACACCTTCGTTCTCGGCGCGTTCCCCGAGCACACGGGGATAAACCGAGGTTGTTTCGTCAGGCGATCAGTGGGCGCAAGCGTTCCCCGAGCACACGGGGATAAACCGAAACAGCTTATATCAGAACAAAAACCCAATATGCGTTCCCCGAGCACACGGGGATAAACCGTGAGGGTTAGTCAGGAGTAACTTTATATGAGTGCGTTCCCCGAGCACACGGGGATAAACCGCATCATCTTGCCCACAGGCCAAAAAAGCCACGGCGTTCCCCGAGCACACGGGGATAAACCGCAAAAGCAGGCTAACCGCGCTTATCTTGAAAGGCGTTCCCCGAGCACACGGGGATAAACCGACTGCGTAACCCGCGTCACTCCACGGCTGTGTGCGTTCCCCGAGCACACGGGGATAAACCGCCATGACAACGATAACGGCGGGTGGTTTGGTAGCGTTCCCCGAGCACACGGGGATAAACCGCAAGAAGGTTTTCCGACAACAATTGAATGGCCGCGTTCCCCGAGCACACGGGGATAAACCGCGCCGTGTTTCTAACACGTAACTCTGACCCTGGCGTTCCCCGAGCACACGGGGATAAACCGCTTTCATTGCCCAATCAGGTATGTTTTCGGCGGCGTTCCCCGAGCACACGGGGATAAACCGAGATTCTTGATTCAGAGGAATTCAATGCGCTTGCGTTCCCCGAGCACACGGGGATAAACCGTCTAATGAAAACGTAACAGTAAAAGCGATGGCGCGTTCCCCGAGCACACGGGGATAAACCGCCACGCGGCCTTTTGCTAATGGTTGTCTTGCCGCGTTCCCCGAGCACACGGGGATAAACCGCCAACGAATCCATCTTAGATACCTGCTTAGAAGCGTTCCCCGAGCACACGGGGATAAACCGACGCAAATCGCCAGCACGTTCTCTTTGATAAAGCGTTCCCCGAGCACACGGGGATAAACCGGCCACCAAACCCGCTTAAAAATCGCCACCAATGCGTTCCCCGAGCACACGGGGATAAACCGAATTAACCCTCTGTCATGAATAGTAATTTCTAGCGTTCCCCGAGCACACGGGGATAAACCGATGCTAGCACTCTGCCCTGAGCTGGTGAAATTGCGTTCCCCGAGCACACGGGGATAAACCGGTTCCCCTCGAGGAGCAATTGGCCGTGATGGGTTTTGTTTGTGGTGATAAGGGATGTTTTTTGCAGTTGTTGGATGATTTGATTATATTGTACGAATCGAACGATTTATTTTTTGGAGTGAGTGATGAATACAATTTCTGCTAATGAGGCCAAAACGCATTTTGGTGATTTATTGCTAAATGCTCAAAAGTCTCCTGTTCAAATCAGTAAGAATGGTAAGCCTGTTGCTGTTGTTATTTCCGTTGATGAGTATGAAAGTATAGAAGCGATGAAATTGTATTTATTACAAAATAAAGCCGCTCAAGCCATGAAAGATATATCAAAGAGGGATCTGGTTGCTGGTGAGGCGTTTTTCAATGAGCTTGAAGAAGGGCTTTATGATTAATGTCTGCCATTTATTATTTAACACCTGATGCAAAGTCAGACTTAGTTGGAATTCATCGTCTTACGTTAGCAAACTGGGGAGTGACTCAGTCGAAACAGTATTTGTCTGGGATTAGGCAAACGATTAGATTACTTGCCGAAGCGCCTTCTCTTGGTAAGAGTCGGTCGGAAGTTCGAGAAAATGTTTTCAGTTTTCCTTACGGTAGTCACGTTATTTATTATATTGAAGATGAACATCAAGTTGTTGTCTTTGCCATATTGCATAAAAGTATGGTGCCGTTTATTCATCTTAGTGATAGAAAACTCCTCTAAAATCCCCTCCGTTTTATTGGTGGTTGGCAGATTACGGTTGTGCCTTCCTCATGCTGCCCTACGGTTTTTTATTATCAAACAAAAAAAGCGAACATATTGCTATGTTCGCTTTAAGGATTTTATGGTTTGAGTTTGGTGGTTACACCAAGTCAAATTTGGTGGTTACACCAAGTCAAAAAGCAGGGCTTTGACCCGTTGCTCGCTTAGTCTTTCAAAGTTAATTGCTGACACGTTTTCAATTTTCGCGCCGTCGCCTGGGCGTACTGTGATGCCATCGCCTAGGGACAGTTCGCCTTCGATGACATGCACATAGTAATGGCGCTTGCTGTCGGCTTGCCATATGGCTTTTTGTTGATCCTCAAGGATCAATTGGATCAGTTGCATGTCTTGTTTCACTTGCAAGGTGCCATTTGCGCCATCTGGTGTGATGACGGTGGTGAAGCCTTGTGCTTGGCTAAATTCTTTTTGTTGGTAGCCCGGTTGTCCGCCTAGTTGATTTGGTTGAATCCAAATTTGTAGGAATTTCAGCATGTCTTTTTTAGAGGCATTGAATTCGCTGTGGTAAATGCCTTTGCCTGCCGACATGAGTTGGTATTCGCCCGCTGGCAATTCTTTTATGTTGCCTGCGCTGTCTTTGTGGGCAATGGTGCCTTCTAGGACGAGGCTGAGGATTTCCATGTCTTTGTGTCCATGGGTTTCAAATCCTGCACCGGGAGTGACTGTGTCATCGTTGATGACGCGAAGGTGTGAGAAGCCCATATGCTGTGGGTCGTAGTAGCTGCCAAAAGAAAACGTATGATGGCTGTCTAACCAACCAAAGTTTGCGTGTCCACGGTCTTTTGCATGTCGTAGTGTAATCATAATCTGTCTCCTTATTGGGCTGTCACCCTGTTTGACTGTATGAGCAAAGTGTAGTCGTCGGTAAAAAGAAAGAAAATCGGAAGGTTTTGAGCTAGTATTTCAAAAAATTTGAATAAAGGTTGAGCTATGGCATATGCGGTGACTTTGGAAGCCTTACGGGTGTTGGAAGCGATTCATCAGTTGGGCAGTTTTGCGGCCGCGGCGGATGCTTTGTTCAAGGTGCCATCGGCGTTAACTTATACGGTAAAGAAGCTGGAAGAGGATTTGGGTGTTGCCTTGTTTGACCGGTCACGACAAAAAGCTGTGCTAACACCCGCAGGGCATTTGGTGTTGGAGCAAGGTCGAGCGATTTTAGAAGCAGCCATGCGATTAGAAGATTCGATCAAGCAGTTTGAGTCAGGTTGGGAGCCAAAGCTGAGAATCGCACGAGATACGGTGCTGTTAGAGTCGCCTTTGATGTTAGTGGTTGGGGATTTTTTAGCGCAGAATCGACCGGTGGAATTGAGTTTATCGGAAGAAGCTGTCGGTGGTGGTTGGGATGCATTGCAAGACGATAGGGCGGATTTGGTCATTGGCGCGACGGGTGAGTTGCCTAAAGGGAATGTTCATATTCGCGCCATTGGTGAAATAGAATTTGCATTCGCTGTGTCGCCGACGCATCCGTTGGCGTTGATTGATGGGGTAATTACCGCGGCGCAATTACGTCAATATCCTTCTATTGTTGTGGCTGATAGTTCAAAAATTTTGCCAGCGCGGAGTAGTGGTATTTTTGAGAGCCGACAAGTGCTTAGGGTCGATACCATGCGCAGTAAAATTCAAGCGCAATGTTTGGGGTTAGGTGTGGGTTATTTGCCGAAACATCGCATTGCTGATGAGTTGAGTTCTGGGCGTTTAGTGTTGCGCCAGTGTGAGTTGCCAAGGCCGAATCAGATGGCGTATTTGGCATGGCGAAAAGATGATCCGGGCAAAGGTTTGTCGTGGTTTGTAGAACAATTGGCAGGGCAAGATTGGCAACTTTTGACAGTATAGCTCTCTGTTTAAGTGTAACTGTCTGTTTAAGTGATTCTCTTGTTTAAGCGATTGTTTATTTTTTAAGGGGTAATTGTGTTCTCTCTCTCTCTTTCTGTGTTGCCAGTATTTTTACTGTTGATGGCTGGGGCTGTGTGCCAGCGTTGGCGCTTTCCGATGGATGGTTTTTGGTCTGGTGTGGATAAGTTGTCCTATTGGGTGTTGTTTCCGGCCTTGTTGTTTAGCAAAACCTCGCAGATCGATTTTAGTAATCCGATGTTGCCAAAGTACGCGTTTATTTTGTTGTTTGGCTTGTTTGTGACGGCTGTTTTTGTATTTGCCAGTACTTGGCTGATGAAGGTGGTTGCACCGACGGCGTCGTCTATGTTGCAAGCGGGAGTGCGCTTTAACACCTTTATTGTGTTGGCGTTGGCGGGCAGTTTATATGGCAATGATGGCTTGGTCTTGGCGGCGTTGGGCGCATCTGTGCTGATTCCTTCTATTAATGTGTTCTTGGTGGTGTCCATGACCTTGATGCATGGGCCGTCTTCGACGGATAGTTCGTCTTCAACATCCTTACCACGTTTGTTAAGTGGTGCCTTGATTCGCAACCCCTTGATTGTGTCTATTTTGCTTGGCAGCAGTTTGAATTTGCTCGGGCTGACACCGATTATTTTGGTGTCTGATGTGCTGGGTATGTTATCTCAGGCGGCGTTGCCATTGGTGTTGTTGGCGGTGGGCGCGAGCGTGCGTTTTGAGACGATTCGCTCTGTCGGCATGACCTTTGTGATGTCTTCGGCAGCGCGTTTTGTGGTGTTTCCTCTGGTGATTGGTTTGATGTGTTGGTGGCTTGATATTCGAGGCTTGCCAGCCTTGGTTGCGGTGTTATTTGGTGCGGTGCCAACGGCGACTTCTGGTTATGCGTTGGCGCGTCAGTTAGGCGGTGATGCGGATAAAATGTCGGCGTACATTACGATGCAGACGCTGATGTCGGTTATCACTTTGCCGGTGAGTATTTGGTTGAGTCAGTTGTATTTGCTGTAAATGCCTCTTTAAATGGCTGAACTGTGTCACTTTGTGGATAAAAAAGTCATGTTGCGGTGTTCTTTCATATCAATATTGATATGAAGTTCGCTGTAACTTGCATTTGAAAGGTCTGAGCGAGGGATATATTGTGAATTGTAGAGTGTTAGCTTGTTTGTAATGACAGGCGCGCGACACTCAGTACAGATAACAACAAAAACAAAAAGGAATCTAGTATGCAATCTCTCTCTGTTCGTCCTTCGTTTCCGTGGTTGGGTGCCTTCAAACGTAAAGCGGTGTTAACGACCTTCTCTGTATTACTTCCTGTGTTGTCTGCTTCGGCGATGGCAGCAGATCTGACAATAGGTTTCTCACAAATCGGCTCGGAAAGTGGCTGGCGAACGTCTGAAACCGAATCCATTAAAGCTGAGGCGGAACGCCGCGGCTATGATCTAAAATTCTCTGATGCGCAACAAAAGCAAGAAAACCAAATTAAAGCTGTGCGTTCGTTTATCGCGCAAGGCGTTGACGGTATTTTACTGGCTCCTGTGGTTGAAACGGGTTGGGATCAAGTATTGAAAGAAGCGCAACGGGCTAAAATTCCTGTTGTGTTGATTGACCGTGGTGTGGCGGCTGATTCAAGCTTGTACTTAACAAAAGTGGCGTCTGATTTTAAAGAAGAAGGCGCGTTAGCGGCATCTTGGTTGGCGGCGAAAACCAATGGCCGTTGTAACATTGTTGAGCTACAAGGTTCGGTTAGTTCCTCTGCGGCGATTGATCGTAAGACAGGGTTTGACGCTGTCATCGGTAACTTCCCGAATATGACCATTATCCGTTCTCAGTCTGGTTCCTTTACGCGTGCTGGTGGTAAAGAAGTCATGGAGAGTTTCTTGAAAGCCGAAGGCGGCGCGAAGAATATCTGCGCCTTGTTTGCTCACAATGACGACATGGCATTGGGTGCTATCTTGGCAATGAAAGAAGCTGGCGTGAAACCAACCAAAGACATTTTAGTGGTTTCTATCGATGCGGTGCCAGATATCTTCAAAGCCATGGCTGACGGCGAAGCGAATGCGACTATCGAGTTGAATCCTCATCTTGGTGGCCCAGCATTTGATGCGATTCTAGCGTCTCAGAAAGGCAAAAAAGTCGACAAATGGATCAAAGCAAACGGTCCTTTGTATCTTCCTGATACGGCGGCTGCGGAATACGCGAAGCGTAAATAATAGTGCGACACACCTAGGAGCAAGACGCTTCTAGGTGTGGATTATTAATTTATGTTCGTGAAAATGGAGACGACGGATCATGTCAGATTTTGTCAAAGAAACCTTGCTTGTCAAAGAAACCTCGGTAGCTGAAGCCGCGCAAAGCGCAGTTCGTCCTTTACTCGAAATCAAAAATCTCTCTAAATCTTTTACCGGCGTTCAAGCCCTTAATGATGTGTCTTTGCAGATTCAACAAGGTGAGATTCGCGCTTTGCTTGGCGAAAACGGTGCTGGTAAATCCACTCTGATTAAAGTTTTGACAGGTGTTTATCCGCGAGACGGCGGTGAGATTCTATTAGACGGCAGCTTGATCAATGCGTCTGATAGCGGTCATGCGCAGCGGTTAGGTATCAGTACGGTCTATCAAGAAGTTAACCTTATTCCTACAATGTCTGTGATGGAAAACCTGACATTACAGCATCAAGAAAAAACCTTTGGCCTGATTAGCTGGAAGAAAGCTGAAATCCGCGCCAGAGAATTATTAGCGCAAGTCGGTTTAAACATAGATCCATTGCGCCAGCTAGACACTTATTCGATTGCGATTCAGCAGTTGGTAGCGATTGCGCGTGCGTTAAGTACGCAAGCCAAAATGCTTATCTTAGATGAGCCGACCGCCAGTTTAGACAGTGATGAGATCAAGCAATTGTTTGATCTGATGAAGCGTTTGAAAGCGGAAGGCTTAGGCATCATCTTTGTGACGCATTTTCTAGATCAGGTTTACAGCATTACCGATAGCATCACTGTGTTACGCAATGGCGAATGCATTGGTACCTTTAAAACTGCTGAGCTGACGCGTTCCGATTTGGTCAGTCACATGGTGGGTAAATCTCTGGAAGACCTAGCTCCAACCGCTCATGACCATTCGATTAAACGAGAGCGCACTGAGCTTCTACAGTTAAATAATGTCGGCAAGCAGCGCTATCTTCAGCCGCTGAATTTGAATATTGCCGCAGGGGAAATTGTCGGTGTGGCGGGCTTGTTGGGCTCTGGTCGTACTGAGCTTTGTGAATTGGCTTATGGCTCGGTGAAGCCGGATCAAGGCGATGTCATGCTTGGTAAGCATTCACTGACTAAGTCTTCTTTGCGTCATGCTATTCAGGTTGGCATGGGTTATTGCCCAGAAGATCGCAAGCAAGACGGCATCGTGGCGGAATTGAGCTTTAGGGAAAACATGATCCTTGCGTTGCAGGCGAGTAAAGGTTGGTGGTCGCCGATTTCCATGGCTGAGCAGCAAAACCTAGTGGAAGAAATGATTAAGCGTTTGGCGATCAAAACGCCTGATATGGACAAGCCTATCGGCGAGTTAAGCGGTGGCAATCAACAGAAAGTCATTCTGGCTCGTTGGTTGATTACGCATCCTGCCTTGCTGATTTTAGACGAGCCAACGCGCGGTATTGATATCGGTGCTCACCATGAAATTATCCAGATCATTAAAGAGCTTTGTGAACAAGGCATGGGGTTATTAGTGGCGTCTTCTGAGCTGGAAGAATTGGTTATGTTTGCTCATCGAGTGGTGGTGATGAAAGATCATCATAAAGTTTCGGAGCTTCATGGTGATGAGGTTTCAGAGCAAGCGATATTGCGCACGATTGCGAGCTAAAACGCCATTGGAAATCTCTCGATTAATCTCTTTTATAAGCCAGTATTCAAAGTAGTCGTTCCTATGAAAAAGAATAATTTTCTGCATAAACATCAAAAAACACTCGCGCCCTTGTTGTCGCTGGTACTGATCATCTTGGTCACGGCATCAATAACACCGGGCTTTCTGAGTATTAAAATAGTCGATGGGCATCTGTTTGGTAGTCTGTTGGATATTCTACATCGCGCCACGCCAACGGCTTTGGTGGCATTGGGTATGGCGGTGGTGATCGGTACGCGTGGTATTGATTTGTCGGTTGGCGCTGTGATTGCCATTTCTGGTGCGGTGACGGCTGTATTGACGGTGAATACAGACTTCCCAGTGTGGTTGGTTGTTTTATGTGCACTCGGCGCTGGCGTCGTCTGTGGCTTGTGGAATGGCATATTGGTGTCGGTGTTTAACATCCAGCCAATTGTTGCTACGTTAATTTTGATGGTGGCAGGTCGCGGTATTGCTCAGATGATCACCGAAGGACAAATTGTCACCTTCCATTCTGATGTGTTGGATGCCATTGGTAATGGCTATTTCTTGGCGTTTCCTATTCGTGTATGGATTGCGATAGGCATGATTGTACTGACGGTATTGGTGATGCGAAAAACCGCGCTGGGTTTGTTTATTGAAGCGGTTGGTGCCAACGTGCGAGCCAGTCGTTTAGTGGGTATTGAAGCACGCTTGCTGGTGTTGTCGGCCTATGTGTTTTCCGGCTTTTGTGCGGCGATGAGCGGTATTATTCTCGCGGCGGATATTCGTGGTGCGGATGCCAATAACGCCGGATTGTGGTTAGAACTGGATGCTATCTTAGCGGTGGTTTTAGCCGGCGCATCGTTAGCTGGCGGGCGTATTTATTTGCTACTGACGATTGTTGGTGTGCTGATTATTCAAACCTTAACCACGGCGATTCTGACCAGTGGTTTGCCTGCTCAATATAATTTAGTGGTGAAAGCGACCATTATCCTTGCGGTATTGTTGATTCAATCGCCTAAAACACGTCAATGGTTGTCAGGCTTCTTCTCGAAGAATAAGAATGTAGGTAAAAGTAGTACCGATAAAGGGAGCGCAAAACCATGATTAACGAACGTAATTTGCCGATATTGGCAACTTTGCTGGTTTTCATCATGCTGTACGGTTTTGGCATGTACCAATACCAAGGCTTTCGTGACTCCTTGGTGTTTTCAAATTTATTAACTGATAACGCGTTTTTGATCATCACTGCAATCGGTATGACATTTGTGATCTTGTCTGGTGGTATCGATTTATCGGTTGGATCAATGATTGCCTTTATCGGCGTGCTGATGGCGTATCTGATTTCCAATACGGGCATGCATCCTTTGTTTGCTATTGGCATTGCCTTGGTTGTCGGTGTGGCCTTTGGTGCCGCAATGGGCGTCATTATTGCGTTTTTTGAGATTCAGGCGTTTATCGTGACCTTGGCAGGGATGTTTTTGTTTCGTGGTTTGGCGTATTTGATCAACCTAGATGCTGTGCCGATTGATCATCCTTTTATTGCTGGGTTATACGATATTTATGTGCCTTTGCCAGGACGTGGTGGTTTGACCTTTATTGCCATGGCGATGTTGGTATTGCTCGCGTTGGGGATCTTAATTGCTCGTAGAACGCGTTTTGGGATGAGCGTGTATGCTTTGGGCGGAGACAGTCATTCTGCCGCCTTGTTGGGTGTGCCAGTGAAAAAGACCATCATTAAAATATATGCTTTGAGCGGTTTTTACAGCGCTATGTCTGGGGTGATCTTTGCGATATATACAGGTTCGGCGTATCCATTAGCAGCGGTTGGAGTGGAGTTAGATGCTATCGCGGCGGTTGTTATTGGGGGAACCTTACTAACAGGCGGCGTGGGTTATGTGTTTGGTACTTTTTTGGGGGGAATGATCCAAGGCATTATCCAAACCTTAATCACATTTGATGGCTCGTTGAACAGCTGGTGGACAAAACTGGCGGTTGGCGGTTTGTTACTGTTTTTTATCTTGCTACAAAAAGGCATTGTGGTTTGGGTGAGAAAGCGCTCGGCTTCTTAGGTTTTATTCATTGTTAGGTTGTTTTACCAGTCATAAAAAAACCAGTACTTTAAGAGTACTGGTTTTTTGTTTCTGCATTTGCTCTATTTTAGTGCGATTTTTAGCTGTAGCGAAAATTATGCATCAGTAGGATCTTTATAGACATTTTTATAGCAGAAGTTAGTCGCTTCAACGAAGCCGTCTACGCTACCACAGTCAAAGCGTTTGCCTTTGAATTTATAAGCCAATACACAGCCTTCTTTTGCTTGTTGTAAGATAGCGTCGGTGATTTGAACTTCGCCGTTACGGCCAGCAGGTGTGTTGCGGATTTTGTCAAAAATATCTGGCGTTAGAATGTAACGACCGATGATAGCAAGATTCGATGGCGCGTCTTCTTTGGCGGGTTTTTCCACCATGTCTGTTACTCGATACAGGCCTTCCATCATGGATTCGCCTTTTATGACACCGTATTTGTGCACTTCGTCTTCTGGTACTTCTTCAATAGCAACAATGGTGCAACGGAATTGGTTATAGAGTTTAACCATTTGTGCCATCACGCCGTCGTCTTCGCCAAAGCAAAGGTCGTCTGCCAGTACCACACCGAAGGCTTCATCACCGATAAGTGGCTCGCCCGTTAAAATTGCATGGCCTAGACCTAACATGTTGTTTTGACGTGTAAAAGAGAAGTTAACGTTATCGATTAGGTAACGGATCTCATCTAGGTATTTTTCTTTATTGGTGCCAGCGATTTGGTGTTCAAGTTCGTAGCTGATGTCGAAATGGTCGGCAATGGCGCGTTTACCACGACCCGTTACGAAAGTAACGTTGTCCAAGCCTGCTTTAACCGCTTCTTCTACGCCATATTGCACTAAAGGCTTGTTTACAATAGGAAGCATTTCTTTCGGCATGGATTTTGTGGCAGGCAAAAAACGTGTGCCATAACCAGCAACAGGGAATAAACATTTGCGAATCATAAATTTTCCTTAAAAATGGCTTTGTGCTTTGTTAAGTGGCTGTCTAAGAAATACAAGATAGCCAGCCTGTTTCGGCGATGCATTCATTATAGAGCATCTCGTGTGACACTTTTTATTACCTTGGTTAACCGATCCAGTACAGGTGAATTGAGTTTGTACCAATGCCAATAAAGAGGCAAGGCCAGCCGCTTGTTTGGCAGCAAGGATACCAGTTTCTTGCTTTTTATTTTCTGTTTAATTTGAATACTAGGTACTAAAGCACAGACTGTGCCACCCATTACCAGTTCAACAAAACCATGGGAGGATGGGTACCAATGGCTGTGGCTAATATCGGTTTTTACATTTAAGCATTCATTCTGATAACGCGCCCAAAGTTCATCATGTTCGTCATAAATCAAAGAGGGGGATTTTAGAACAGCTTCAGCGCTAAGGTCACCTTTTAAATGCTCTTCAATAAAACTTGGTGTTGCAACCAGTTCGTAATACATATTGCCAAGAAATATTGAATCCCCACCAGACACTGGCGTACCAATTTGACTAATACAAGCGACCACTTCACCGGTTTGCAATAGAGCGCGAGTTTTGGCTTGGTCGGCGGCTTTAATATGTAGCTTAGTTTTATCTGTTGCAGAAAACTGACTGACCACCTCGGTAAACCAAGTGGCGAGCACATCATTGTTCACCGCAATGCTAATTGGTTGAGTCGCCTGATTGCCTTGAATCGCTTCTTTCAGGCCTTCTTCTAACATGATGACCTTGTTGAAATGCGCGAGCACTTGTTCACCAAGTGGTGTGGCAACCACAGGCCTTGCGCGAATAAGTAAAGGGCGGCCGCATTCTTGCTCCAAGCGTTTGATGTTTTGTGAGACGGCAGATTGCGTTAGATGTAGATACTCTGCTGCTTTGTCAAAGCTTTGGAACTTAAGAACAGCGTGAAGGCTGGTGAGCGTTTTATAATCCATCATAATTTTATCTAATATAACTTTAGTTTAATTAATTTTAATTTAATGCCTGCCTTGCGTAAGATCAAGCCACTTTTTACAAGATACTTTTTAGACGAAACTTTTTAGGCAATAGGTAAATTGGAGGCGCTAGTGTTGGCATTTTTGAGTGGGGCGATTACGGGCGGCGGTTTGATTGTCGCCGTTGGCGCGCAGAACAGTTTTTTATTAGAGCAAGCGCTGAAACGACATTATGCGTTTCCGATTGCCTTGTTGTTTATTTTGAGTGACGCCATTTCGATTGCGCTTGGCGCTTTCGGCTTAGGGTTAATCTTACAAAGTCATGATTGGCTGTTGTCTGTGTCTCGTTGGGCGGGCGTGGCTTTCTTGGTGTGGTTTGCCTTGGGGAAATGGCGGGCGTCTTTTCAAGAAGAGCATTTGATTTTGCAGGAATACAGTAAGCGTCTTGCTTTATGGCCACTGGTAATGATGGGCTTTGCGGTAACTTGGCTTAATCCGCATTTTTACCTGGATACCATGATCTTAATGGGCAGCTTGGCAAACCAATGGCAAGGGGCGAAATGGGAGTTTGTTTTTGGTGGTGTGTGTGCGTCTGTGCTGTGGTTTTTGTCTTTGGCTCTGGTGGGAAAACTCTGCGCCAAGTGGTTAGAAAAAGCCGTGTTCTGGCGTTGGTTTAACCGTATTAACGCGATCTTGATTTGGAGTATTGCGTTGAAAATCGCCACACAACCCTTGTCTTAATAGAGCAAGCGTTGTGTGGTTGTTTTTGTGCATTAGTTATTTCGAGAGCTTAACTGGTTAAAGTTTGATCTCCACTTCGTGGCTCTTCTCTTCTACTGGAGTAGAAGAGTCAGCCTCGACAAGCATTTCTGCGGTCGCGACAGAAGAGACGGTAAGCGCAACTGGAATTTGATCCCCTTGCTCTTCGATGACCATCGCAGGTTGATGCTTGATTCTGTACAAGGCAACCAATGCCACGGTTATATTGAGTCCGGCAACAAACCAGAATAGAGCTTCAATACGCAGCGTATCCATCAGTGCTGCCGCTATGAGTGGTCCTAACATACCACCAATACCGTTCAGCAATATCATGCCACTACTGGCAGAAAGGATCTGCTCTGGGCGTAATTGGTCATTCATATGAGAAGAGGCCAGCGAGTACATTGGGAAGGTAAACGCACCCACAGCAAACATGCCAATCATCATCAATATTTGGTTATTCATCGTGCCTCCAAGAGGCACAATAAAAGCAGCAAGTGCGCCAACAACACCGACCCAAAGTATAGTGACTCGTCGGTCTTGACGGTCAGAAAGTTTACCTATTGGCCATTGCAGTAACATTCCGCCCACATAGCTTGCGCCGATGAAGATCGAAATTTCGGCAATGTTCAAGCCGATGCTTTTTGCATAGAGTGCGCCAAGCCCCAACAACGCCCCCGAGGTTGCCCCAGCGATGGTGACACCCGTGACACCAAGTGGTGCGGTTTTGATCAAACCAAGAATGTTGAGCTTTTCCGGCACGTTGATAGTTGGTGATGGTGTCCGAACCAACAACAAAGGCACAACAGCCAAGGAAATTAATACCGAAGTCAAAATGAACAAGCCGTAACCACTAGGAGACGAGAGGTTCAATAAGAACTGACTGATGGTTTGGCTGGCCCAAATTTCGATAATATAAATCGAAAATAAACGGCCGCGAGTTTTGTTGGTTGCGATGTCGTTTAGCCAACTTTCAGTCACAATAAATAGGCCCGCATAACACAAGCCTGTGCCCATCCGCATTAACATCCAGAACCATGGATTCACCACAACGGATTGCATCAAAATAGTAATAGAAGCCAAAGACGCAACCGCGGCAAACACCCGAATGTGACCCACATTCTTGACCCAGTTTGGCACCAAAAGGGAGCCAAGAATAAAGCCAAGATAATAGGCGGACATAATCAAACCTGTCGCCGTCGTATTGAACTCCTCGATAGAGGCTCGAATACCGATCAGTGAGCTTTGCAAGGCACTTGCCATGGTGAGAACGGCAATACCTATGAGCAGACTCCAGATCGGAAACAGGGTTTGCTTTAACATTTAGTGTCCTTTTGGGATTTCTATAGTAAACATAAAATTTATCATGATCTGGTTGATCATTATTTCGGCAGACTATACCGAATGATTTTCTGATTGCAATGACTAATCATCCCATAAAAATATAGTAAAAAAGTGACAGATTCCCCGAGCCATTTTACCCATTGAATTTCTGTAAACGAAACCATGTAATCATTAATGTAGAGTGTCTTATTCAGACCAACTCTATTTTTCACTTTTATTATTTCACAGGCAAGTGACATACCTATTAAGGGATATGGTGTTTGTTATGTTACTCGTCTAATTTAATAGAGACACTTTTAACAATTGCCGTGCGTGACAATACCGTTATTTTATTTGTTTAAACATCAAAACAGCGGAGGAATGATTTACCACTGGAGTGGATCTATTCTTGGCTTTTTAAAGGAGTACTTCGTTTATGCTAACGCCAACTCATGTGAATTCGTATTATGCGGATTCCGCCAATGATAAATCGATGCGACCTAAGCTAAACGGTGAGCAGCGTTTTGATGTCTGTGTCATCGGTGCTGGTTTTACTGGTATTTCTACTGCCTTGAGCTTAGTTGAAAAAGGCAAAAAGGTAGTGGTACTGGAAGAGAAGAAGATAGGTTTTGGTGCATCAGGCCGCAATGGTGGGCAGATCGTCAATAGCTTTAACCGAGATATTGATTACATTACTAACAGTTACGGTCAAGACATCGGTGAGAAAATGGCCGCGATGGCGTTTTCTGGTCAAGCGTTGATCCGTCATCGTGTGGCTAAATATAACATCGAATGTGACTTAAAATCTGGCAATGTCTTTGCCGCCTGTAACCCAAGACAGTTTGAAGCACTGAAAGCGAAAAAAGCCCTTTGGGAAGCCAACGGACATGATGAGCTTACTTTGCTAACGGCGTCAACGATTCAAGATCATATTGGTACAGAGCGTTACGCGGGCGGTTTGTTAGATCCTCGTGGTGGTCATATTCAACCATTAAATTTGGTGTTAGGTGAAGCTCGAGCGTTTGAATCCTTGGGTGGCGTTATTTATGAAGACTCTAAAGTCATTCGTATTGAAAAAGGTAAGCCAGCGAAAATTATCACAGCAGAAGGCGCTATTGTGGCGGATACCGTGGTGGTAGCCGGTAATGCCTACATGTTTGGTTTGATTCCTGACGTGGAAAAGAAAGCCATGCCTTGTGGTACGCAAATTATTGCCACTGAACCTTTGCCTGAATCTTTACAAAAGCAATTGTTACCAACAGATCATTGTGTGGAAGATGGTAATTATATGCTGGATTATTACCGTTTATCTGGCGATGGGCGTTTAATTTATGGCGGAGGAACTACGTATGGTGCTCGCGAACCTGCGAAAATCGAGTCTGTCATTGGTCCAAAAATGCTCAAAACTTACCCAATGCTGAAAGACGTTAAGATCGACTTTGCGTGGCAAGGTAACTTCTTGTTGACCATGATGCGCATGCCTCAAGTCGGTAAAATCGGCGATAATTTATATTATTCGCAAGGCTACTCCGGCCATGGCGTAACTAATGCCCATTTAATGGGAGAAATTTTGGCGGACGCGATTGAAGGAGACTCTTCAAGATTTGATGTGTTTGCCAGTATGCCACAATATCCATTCCCCGGCGGGCGTTTATTACGCGTTCCTTATACAGTGCTTGGCTCTCTTTATTATCGTTTCCGAGATACCTTTGGTGTTTAATTTTGGAGAGTAGAAGTTAGCTTTCGCTTTCCTTATTAAAGTCAAAATTTTATACAGACCTGATTGTTGACTATGGTTATGATGTTTCACAGTCAGCATCGGTGAACGATGTGAATTAGTAACGCCTTTTTAAGGATGTATGGATGAAAATAGGTATTCTTGCGGCGGGCATTACTCCCGACTCTCTGCTTGGTGAGTTCCCAACCTACGCTAATATGTTTGCCGAACAGTTAGGGAAATTACAACAGGATTTTTCTTTTGTTACATATGATGTGCGTTTAGATGAGTTCCCAAATAGTGCTGAAGAATGTGATGCTTGGTTGATTACCGGATCGAAAGCCGATGCGTATTCTGATGAGCCTTGGATTCTGCGTTTGTGCACTTTGATCAAAGATATCGATCAGTTACAGCGTCCTTTAGTCGGCATATGTTTTGGCCATCAAGTCATTGCTCGTGCATTGGGCGGACGCGTTGAAAAATTCCAAGGCGGCTGGGGCGTAGGCATTCATCAATATGATGTGTGTGGATCTTTGCCAGTGCTTCCTGAAGCAAAAGAGCTTGCTCTGTGTGCTTTCCATCAGGATCAGGTGGTTGAAAAACCAACGCGTGCGCGAGTGATTTTACGTTCAGAATTTTGTGAAAATGCAGGCTTGCTTTATGAAGATCATATTTTAACTTTTCAGGGGCATCCTGAGTTTTCCAAAGTGTATGAAAAAGCCTTGGTCGATTTATACGATGGTAAGCAACTTACCCAAGAACAAGCCAAGACGGCTTTAAGCTCTCTTGAAAGTAGCGACATTCATTCTAATCAGATGATGTCGTGGATTGGATTGTTCTTAAAACAAGGAGCCTAGAAAAAAGAGCCTTAGAAAAAAGACCATTTGTGAAACAGTTTTTGTATTTTGTTAGGGTAATCGATCCAACATAGAGTAATACAACATCCCCGCCACTAACCCCGGACAACGCAATAATGTACCGCCGGGGAAGTCTTTTATCGGTAAACGCTCAAAGGCGTCTATGCCTTCTAGAGAACCTTGTACGGCTTTGGCAAAAATAGCGCCAGCGTAAGTTGCCAGCGCCACGCCATGACCAGAATAACCTTGTGCAACGAAGACATTGTGTTTTTGTCGTGCAATGTGTGGCATACGGTTTAGCGTGATGGCTAAAGTGCCGCCCCAAGCGTAATCAATTTTGTGAGAAGTCAATTCTGGATAAACCTCTATCATGTGCTTTTTCACAAAGCTCGCGATGTCTTTGGGGAAATGCTGGCTGTAATTCTCACCGCCGCCCCAAAGCAAACGTTGGTCGGCAGACAGGCGGAAATAATTCACCACAAATTTAGAATCCGCCACTGCGACTCGTTCAGCATTGATGCGATTTGCCTGTTCATCACTTAAGGGTTCGGTGGCAATGATGAAGTTATTAATCGGCATGATTTTTTTCGCCGCTGCGCTATTGAGTTTGCCCAAATAACCATTGCAAGCGAATAGCAGGTAACGGCAACGTATCTTACCTTTTTCGGTAATAACTTCTGGTCTCTCACCGGTTTTATAAGAGATAACAGCTGAATTTTCGTAAAGCGTCGCGCCATGAGCGGTTGCCGCTTGCGCCATGCCTAAGACGAAATTGAGCGGATGAATGTGTGCGCCTTCTCGATAAAACTCGCCACCAAAATAACGATCCGTACCGAGTTTTGTAGCGACCTCGTCAGCGGTTAGATAGTCGACTTCTTTGTAGTTTAATTTGTCGTGTTTGTATTCCACGGATTTTTTGATTTCATCGCCGTGACGACGCTTACTAGCAACATGCAAAACGCCAGCAGTTAAGTCGCAATCCATGTTGTAGCGCTTAACAAGTTCTTTCACTAAAGCAACCGAGTCCACCGAGCTTTGCCATAGCAAATCGGCGGTGTCTTTGCCGACTTGCTTTATCATGTCTTCGTGGCCCATGTTGTGGCCTTGGCAAATCTGACCACCATTACGACCAGACGCTCCCCAGCCAATTTTATTGGCTTCGACTAAACTTACCTTAAAGCCAGCCTCGGCTAGATGCAGTGCGGCGGAAACGCCGGTAAAACCACCACCAATAATACAGATATCGGTTTCTGCTTCGCCTGTTAGGCTTGGGTAATCTGTCTGTATATTCGCTGTTGCAGCGTAGTAGGATGCTTCGTGAGTATTCACTTGGTGAGTCCTTTGAAAACAGATAGCAACGAAAGGTTGGTATCGAATTAGGTGATGGTTTTATTTTGCCCTATTCTGGCAAAAGCGGTTGCTTTAGTCGATCAACTAAAATATGTTCAAAGCCAAATTATCAGCTAATTTAGCGATCATAGTAAACAAATAGACTGTATCCGCAATAGGCATTTTTTAGCCGTTTTAATAAAGAAATTCGTTGGCACAAGGTGGGTTATGACAGAGTTTGAAGCTTTTTTGAAAGAACATTCAATAACGGAAGTCGAGTCAACGTTGGCAGACATGACGGGCAATGCTCGGGGGAAATTTTATCCAACCTATAAATTCTTGGCAGAACTGTTTGGGCGTATTCCAGAAACGATTCTCGTGCAAAGTGTCACCGGTGATTGGGCTGACAATCACTACGAGCTGGTGGATGCAAGCGACCGAGATATGGAGCTTCATCCTGATCCGAACACCTTTCGATTAGTGCCTTGGGCAGATGAGCCGACGGCGCAAATCATCAATGATTGTTACGATAAAAGCGGTCAACTCCATCCTTTATCTAGCCGAACGATTTTACGAAATATTCTTGCTCTGTATGCGAAAGAAGGCATCACGCCAGTTATCGCACCAGAAGTAGAGTTTTATCTGATCGATCCGAATACCGATCCAGATTATGAATTAAAACCCGCAGTAGGGCGCTCGGGAAAGCGCGAAACCTCACGTCGTTCTTACAGTATCGACGCTGTGAATGAGTTCAACCCGGTGATTGATACGCTTTACAGCTATTGTGAAGCACAGGGTTTGGATGTGGATACCTTGATCCATGAGTCTGGTGCAGCGCAGATGGAGATCAATTTTATCCATGGCGATCCGTTAGATTTGGCCGATCAGGTGTTTGTCTTTAAACGTACTTTGCGTGAAGCGGCTATGAAGCATGGTATGTACGCGACGTTTATGGCCAAGCCCATGCAACATGAACCGGGCAGTGCGATGCATATTCATCAGAGTTTGGTGGACAGCAAAACAGGTAAAAACTTGTTTGATGACAACGGCAGCCCGAGTGAACTGTTTTATAACTACTTGGGCGGACTGCAAAAATATACGCCAAGTGCGATCAGCTTTTTTGCCCCAAACGTCAATTCTTATCGTCGTTTCTCTCCAGATATGGCGGCGCCAATCAACATGCAGTGGGGGTTTGATAACCGTACTGCGGGACTAAGAATTCCGTTTTCTCCACCAGAAGCGACACGTATTGAAAACCGTTTTCCAGGCGCTGACTGCAATCCATACTTGGGTATCGCCGCGACATTGGCCTGTGGTTATCTTGGTATTAAAGAGAAGCTGCATCCTACGGAACCTGTGGAAGGTAAAAATCCACCATCAGAGGAAGTTGAAATCGCTCGTACTCTTGAAGAAGGCTTGCGCCTTTTGGAAGAATGCCAACCGCTTTGCGATATTATGGGCGATCATTTTGTCAAAGCCTACATGGGGGTAAAACGCAGTGAATTTGAAACCTTCAACCGTGTTATCAGCTCTTGGGAACGAGAACACTTACTGCTGAACGTTTGATGATTTAGGTGTGAGAGCAGAGTCAAAACAAGAAAGGCCAGATGCATTAAACATCTGGCCTTTTTATTTATCTGCATTTCAAATTGGGTTTATCTTTCTATCTGATCTAGAGAAAATCGCTAAGCCGCGGCTTCTTCGCGTCCAAAGTGTTTACCAAGTAGGGCGTGGTAAAAATTATGGTCGTTGAGGATACCGATGCATTGCCCAGCTTCTTCCAATACCATGAAGTGGTTGGAGTGATAGCGGAGCTCTACCGCATCGCGCATGGCAATGTTAGCAGGCACAATGAAAACGGTGTTATCTGGTACGTTGGCAATGATGGTTTCTGGTGTCCAACGGGCGGTTGGGATGTCACCTTTTGGTCCTTGAACAGAAGCCAATTTGCCATTTTCTAGGGTCATCCGAACGTCATCATTGATGACAATTTTATCACCTTGCACTGCCAATTCAGCCAATGGTGTCATTAGCGAGCTGCCGCGAAGTACGTTCAGAGGGTTGGTGTGGGCAACGAACTTCTCTACGTACTCAGTAGCTGGATTTAGGACGATTTGCTCAGGAGCGTCTTCCTGAATGATTCTAGCGGATTCCATGATGGCAATCTTGGTGCCGATCTTCAGTGCTTCATCCAAATCGTGACTAACGAAAATAATGGTCTTATTTAAGCGTCTTTGCAGCTCGATCAACTCATCTTGAAGTTGTGAACGGATTAATGGATCGAGCGCAGAGAAAGGTTCGTCCATTAGCAACACGTCTGTGTCCATTACGAAAGCTCTAGCTAGTCCAACGCGTTGGCGCATACCGCCAGACAATTCATCTGGTTTTTTATCCGCCCATTTTTCTAGGCTGACCATTTTTAGCTGCTCGCGTGCCTTTTTAAGACGTTCAGCTTTCGGCATGCCTTGCATTTCTAAACCAAAAGCAACGTTTTCGAGTACGGTTAGCCAAGGCATTAAGGCAAAGCTTTGAAATACCATAGAGACGCGACGAGTACGCATGTGGCGCAGAGTCGTATCGTCACATTTTGCCATATCGACCATTTTGTCGCCGTCTCTGACAAGGCAGCGACCACGGGCAATTTTATTCAAACCGTTGACGGCGCGCAGTAGGGTCGATTTGCCTGATCCAGACAGTCCCATCAAGACGCAAATTTCACCTTCGTTGACGTCAATGTTGGCGTTCTGCACACCAACTACGTCGCCAGTCATACCAAGGATTTGATCACGAGTGTGACCTTTGTCCATAAGAGGGAGTGTTTTTGCTTTATTGTCACCGAAGACAATGTCGACGTTTTCAATTGTTACAACAGACATAAATTACCCCGCGTTCTTAGATGATGGCGACTTACAAATACGGTCTAACATGATGGCAACCAATACAATGGCAACACCTGCTTCGAACCCTTGGGAAATGTTTACCGTATTCAATGCTCTGATAACCGGCTTCCCTAAGCCATCTGCCCCGACTAAAGCCGCGACAACCACCATGGATAAAGACAACATAATACATTGTGTTACGCCGGCCATGATATTTGGCATGGCTGCTGGCAGTTCAACTTTGTAGAGCAGTTTTGATTTTGTACAACCGAAGGCTAAGCCCGCTTCGATCAGTTCACTGGGCACCTTGCTAACCCCTAGATAAGTCAAGCGAATTGGTGCGGCAATGGCGAAAATAATGGTCGATATCAAGCCCGGCACATAGCCCAAGCCAAATAAAATAAGAGTTGGAATAAGATAAACAAAGGTTGGAATGGTCTGCATTAAATCCAGAATCGGACGCAGCATGGTGTATAGCCAAGGCCGATGAGCGGCCGCAATCCCAATAGGCACACCGATTAAAACACTTATCGCAGTTGCAGAGACGACCAGCACTAGGGTTTGGATAGTTTCCACCCAGTAACCCATATTAATAATCAGTAATAGGGACAAAGTGATAAAAACAAGTAAGCCAATGCTGCGATGAAGAAACCAAACGCCCACTAAAATAATGGCAATAACAGTAAACGGATGAATGGAATCAATCGCGTCGACCATTGTGACTATCATGGTTTCTAATGTTGTAGAGACTAGATCAAAAAAACCGGAAGCCGCAGTAACCAGCCAATCGACAAAGTTTTCCATCCAAGCGCCAAGAGGGATTTTATTATCCGTCAGCCAATTCATATATGTGTTCTCCCGATAGTTCAATGACGCTCCCTTAACGGTGTGTCGTTAAGGGAGCGGTGATGTGCAAGTGATGTATTACAGACCTAGATGTGATTTCACAGCGCTTAGGCCGTTATCACCAGATTGAGTGGTTACACCTTTAAGCCAAGCATCAAGAACTTGAGGGTTCGCTTTTAGCCATTCTTTTGCTGCAATGTTAGGTTTTTTGCCTTCATCAAGAATGGCGCCCATGATTTGGTTTTCCATCGGCAAAGAGAATTTTAGGTTGGTGATGAGCTTGCCAACGTTAGGGCATGCTTGGATGTAGCCTTTACGAACGTTGGTGTGTACATCGGCACCGCCGTAGTTAGGCCCGAAGTAATCATCGCCGCCAGAAAGGTATTCCATTTTAAAGTTGGCGTTCATTGGGTGTGGTGCCCAACCTAGGAAAGCAATCCATTTGTTGCGGCGGGTATTTCGGCTAACTTGAGACAACATACCAGCTTCGCTGGATTCAACTAATTGGAAATTGCCCAGATCAAAGGCATTCTTATCAATCATGTCTTGGATAATGCGGTTGCCGTCGTTGCCAGGTTCGATACCGTAAATACGGCCAGCAAATTCTTTGCGGTGTTTTGCGATGTCTGAAAAGTCTGTTACACCGGCATCAAAAGCGTCTTTGCTGACGGCCAGTGTGTATTTTGCACCGACTAGATTTGCGCCAAGGTCTTCAACAGTACCTGCTTTTAGGTAAGGTTCGATGTCTGCCTGCATGGTTGGCATCCAGTTGCCTAGAAAGACATCGATATCGCCATTTGCTAGCGACGTGTAAGTAACAGGAACAGATAACAATTGTGTTTTGGTTTCGTAACCTAGACCTTCGACGATTTCACTGGTTACTGCGGTAGTGGCGGTGATATCCGTCCAACCCACATCTGAAAAGCGAACTGTTGAACAATCTGCTGCCATAGTTAGTCCCGAAACACTTGCCATACTAATGGCGATTGCGGTCTTTTTTGTCTTATTTAGCATACCCTTACCCTCTTTCTATTGAACTCAAAATCAATGAGCGAATACAGTACCGAGTGCTGGCACTGAACGTGAACTCCTAAAATGTTGGCAGCGTGTTTTATTGGCTACCGAAAATAATATTTATGATGTTAATGCTGTGTTTAGGTTCGATCCTGAAACACGAGATCCAAGTAATCTTGTATTTGCTGCGCTGACTCTTGTTTGTTAATGCCGCCAGCCAATGAACCTCGTAGCCACATACCGTCGATAAGTGCTGCGACAGTAAGCGCGATGCTACGGGCTTTTTTAATCTCAAATTCTTCTTTTAGTACACACACAAGCGCTGTTTGTAAGCGCTTAGAGTAGACATTTTGTAATCGATACAAAGAGGGTGTGTGCATGGCTGATGCCCAAAACCCCATCCAAGCTTTGACAACTTGGGGATGTGTTTGAGATTGGCTAAAACTGGCTTTTACGATGGCCATTACTTTATGTTTAGCTGATTTATCTTTCGTTTTGATGACTTCTTTGGACAAACCGTCAAAAAACTCACTAATCAGGCTTCTCATTGTCGCTTCATACAAGCCATTTTTGCCACCAAAGTAGTGGTTGATGATGGCTGGAGAAACGCCTGCTTTTTTACCAATAACACTGACTGTTGCCCCCGCAAAACCGTATTTGTCTATTGCTTTTATTGCGGCCTCGATGAGCTGAGGTTTACGTATTTCAGGCATTCCAACTTTTGGCATTCTGGATCCTTTTTTATTAAACAGTCGTTTAATGAAAACTATACTAGGCTGATTGTGCAATTTAGGTCAACCCTTGACAATTAGAAAACTTAGTTCTCTAAGTAATTTAACTGTATGATTTTAAAGGGTTAAATGGCTATTTAAATTTTTTTTAGTCTTTTTTGAGAGCTATTGTGTCGGTTTAAGATAAGAAATGAGGATTTTTTTGCTTATATCTTACTTAAGCCGCTATCTTAACCTCGCCTTTTTTCATTTTCTTTAGCTGCTATTATGGCTGGAGTTTTCGGTCAAAGTTGAGTTAATTATAAAGCCAAATCAAAGATTGGAGTGTGATGTAATGGATGTCTCTTTTTCGGTATTTGATACTCTGATAGATCGATCAGATATGAGCAGCGATAAGTGGTCTAAATTTCCTGATAATGTGATTCCTATGTGGGTGGCGGACATGGATTTTGATTCGCCAGATTGCATTAAAGAGGCTTTAAATCAAAGAGTTAACAAAGGTGTTTATGGTTATGCTCATACGCCAAAAGCTTTGGTGAAAGCAATTCAATCACACCTATTATCTCGCTATGATTGGGATATTTCTGTCGCTCATTTGGTGCATTTGCCCGGACTGGTTTGCGCTCTATATTTAAGCGTTCGCGCCTTCTCAAATGAAGGGGATGGCATAGTCGTTCCTGGCCCTGTTTATTACCATTTAACAAAGGCTCCGGAGTTGTCTGGGCGTGGCTTACTAAATGTGGATATGACTATTCAGAATGGTAGATGGGTTCCTGATATGGTGCAATTTGAAGCCGCTTGCGCCAATCCAAAAAGTAAGATGATTCTGTTATGTAATCCGCATAATCCAGGTGGCACGGTTTATACCAGGGCCGAGTTATTAAGTATTCATGCCCTTGCTAAAAAATATGATTTGGTTGTGGTGAGTGATGAAATTCACTGCGATTTGATCTTGGATGATTTACCTCATGTGCCTTTTGCCAGTTTGAATAAAGACGCTGCGAATCGCACGATTACTTTAATGGCGCCAAGTAAAACCTTTAACATTGCTGGTTTAGGTTATGCTTTCGCGGTAATTGAAAACGCTCAGCTGCGCCAAGCGTTTAATAAAGAGAGGGCGGGTTTAATTCCATCGCCTAATATGCTTGGTTTGGTTGCCGCAACAGCTGCTTATGAAGAGGGTCGAGAGTGGCATGGAGACCTATTGGCATATTTAAAAAGTAATCGAGATTTATTAGCCGAAAGGATTGCGGCAACACCACTGACAATGGTGCATTTAGAGTCTACTTATCTTGCATGGATTGACGCTTCTGCTTTATCACTTGCTAATCCTTATCAATTCTTTGTGGATGCTGGTGTGGGTGTTTCTGATGGTAAAGATTTTGGCAATCCTAACTATGTTCGCCTAAACTTTGGTTGTCCCCAATCTATTCTCGACCAAGCGATGACTCGTATTGAAGAGGCGTTAATAAAGCATAAATTTATGTGATTTTTCGTTTTGAAATCGATTAAGTCAGTGAGATCGGGCTCTGTTTAAAGTGTATTTACAGGAGCAGCTCTTATGTTGACGTTAGCATCGAATGATTTTGTTAGTCATTATGTCCTTCAAGCTCCTCTCGCTATGCGAGAAGACTTGTTGGAAATAATTCAAATGATGGCATTAATTGCGCCTGAAGCTGAGTTGGTCAGTGACTTAGGTATTCCTTATTTTCAGCATAACACCCGTTGGCTTTATGGTGTTGCAGCGCGCGAGGATCATTTGTGCGTGTATTTTTCCGATTTGAGTGTATTACATTCCTTTGCAAACCGTTTGCCTCATGCGCAATTTGGTGATGATTGCCTGATTATTCATCGTTTAGATGACATTAATCTGAATGTGTTTTTGGAGCTTCTTGGACAAATTAAAGTCCATTTTTTACTGAACCATAGAGAATCACCTGAGCTGGTTCAATAATAAATATACATTTTATTCTTTGATATATAAGTTTTTTTTAATCTAGGCTGTTTGCTAAATGATAGATTTCACTGTTCGTATAGGTGTTTTTATTCTGGTCTTTAGCTCGCTGATTTTTTGGCAATGGCATTGGCCCAGAGGGGCGCTTTTGCAGTGGCGGCAACGTTGGCGTCACAATCTTTCTTTGTTAGTCATCGGGGCGATTAGCGTTCGAGTAATCCAGCCGTTATTACTGTCTATCGTCGCTTTGTTTAACCAGAATTTTGGTCTGTTTTGGCTATTAGACTTACCTTTCTGGGCGGTTTTTTTGCTGAGTGTTTTGTTACTAGATTGTTTAATTTATTGGCAGCATCGACTATTTCATCATGTTCCCTTCTTATGGCGTATTCACCGCGTTCATCATTCTGATCCTGAATTAGATGTGAGTTCTGCGGTACGTTTTCATCCTATTGAAATTGTATTATCCCTTTTTATTAAGGCCTTAGCTGTTTGGTTATTGGGTATTCCTGTGGAGGCTGTGTTGGCATTTGATATTTTATTGAATGCATCTGCCATGTTTAACCACACGAATGCAAGATTGCCTGTTAATATCGAAGCATGGGTTAAGAAACTGTTGGTCACTCCAGACATGCATCGCATACATCATTCAAGAGTGAGCCTTGAAGCGAACAGTAATTACGGTTTTTTCCTGAGTATTTGGGATGCGCTTTTTAAGAGCAAAAGAAATGATGCGTTAAAAGGAGATGAATATTTAAAAATAGGACTGCCTGATACGGTGACGTATCAACCAAGATCGTTAAAGGAAGTATTGGTGATGCCTTTTGCCTTTTTTAAAAAGCATCGTTAAAGACGAATAGAAAAATAGCAGTTAGGAAAAACTATGAGTTATCACGAAGTAAATTTTATCGAAATGCGTGTTATTGGTTGTCTTATGGAAAAAGAGATAACCACACCAGATCAATATCCTCTTAGTTTAAATGCCCTCGTTAATGCCTGTAATCAAAAGTCCAATCGTGAGCCTGTGACTCAGTTGTCAGAGCTTGAAGTTCAAGACGCGGTAGATGCTTTGGTGGCTCGTGGCTTAGTGACTGAAATCAATGCATCTCATAGTCGAGTCAGTAAATATCAGCACCGATTTTGTAATACGGAATTTTCCGATTTGCAATTGTCGCCAGCGGAAACCGCGATTATCTGCCTGATGTTTGTACGTGGGGCGCAAACACCAGGAGAGCTTCGCTCACGCAGTGGTCGTCTGCATAGCTTCCAGTCCCGCGATGAGGTTGAATTGGCTTTGCAGTCGCTGCAGACGAAAACTGGCGGCCCTTATGTTTGTCAATTACCAAGAGAACCGGGTAAGCGCGAACAGCGCTATCAAGAATGTTTCTGTTCCGAAACGGAACGACCGCTAAATACCGATTCTGGCAGTGCGGTGACCTCTAATAAAAATGATGAATATACGCAGCAACTGGAAGCAAGAGTGCTTGAGTTAGAGGCACAGGTTCAAGAATTAAATGAATATATTCAACAGCTTGAAAATGCCAGTGGACTATAATCTTCTTTAGCGTCAAACTTACTGCGTTTTTTAATGTCGCGGTGTTCGATGCCTAAGTATGTATAAGAGGTGTTGTGGGCGTTAATGCTTTGATTAAGTCTATGGGGAGAATCCTATGAAGAAGGTACGCTGGGGTATTATTGGTACAGGTCAAATCGCGCATTTATTTGCCAGTGATTTTTGTCATGTCAAAGCGGGCGAACTTCGTGCGGTTGCTTCTCGTGATAAGGTGTCGGCGGATGCTTTTGCAGCCGAGTTTGATATCGAATTGGCATTCATTGATTACTTTTCATTGATTAATAGTCATGAAGTGGATGTTATCTACATTGCAACACCTCACGTGTATCACTACGACCTGACCAAAGCCTGTATTTTGGCGGGTAAAGCGGTATTGTGTGAAAAGCCTTTCACTATCAATGAGGCGCAATCTAAGGAGCTTTACGATTTAGCCTTAGAACATAACGTGTTTGTTATGGAAGCTATGTGGACGCGCTTTAATCCTGTTATAGAGCAAGTGGTTGAGTGGGTTGAAGAGGGTGAAATTGGTGATCTTAACAGCATTCAAGCCAGTTTTAATTTTGTTGGACCTACTGATCCTAATCATCGATTGATGAATCTTGAGCTTGGCGGCGGCGCTTTATTGGATATTGGTATTTATCCGGTGTTCTTAGCACAATTATTTTTCGGTAAGCCGGATTTTGTGCAGAACCAAGCCGTAATTGGCGACACAGATGTGGATCTATTTGAACAAATTCTATTGGGTTGGGAAGGTGGGCAGCTTGCTTCTTTGGATGCGTCTTTAATTTCATGTAACCCGAATCGTGCCATGCTATCTGGTTCTAAAGGTTACATTGAAATCGATTCTGAATGGTTCAAAGCCAAGTCCTGTCGTGTTGTCAGTGCGGATAATAAAGAGCGCGCTGTTGAGTTTGATTTCCCGGGAAATGGCTACCAGTTTGAAGTGGATGAAGTGAACCGCTGTCTTGAAGAGGGGTTGATTCAAAGTCCTAATCATAGTTGGCAGAACAGTTTAGAATTGATTGCAACGCTAGATGAGATTCGTCAGGACATAGGTTTGTACTACCCAGGCGAAGACGGCTCTAGTGACAGCCACCATCATGATGAAGAAGATTTACATCACCATCATCATGAACACAGTCATCATAAGCATTAATTATTGAAAGTATGTGATAAATAAAAAAGGCTCTTTTCATCACTGAAAGAGCCTTTTTTGTGTCTATATTCTTAAATCAAAGTTAAGTCTTAGTTTAGGTGTTTGTTAAGTGTTGGCAACAATACTTTAAACAAACGTGGCGCAGCGCAAAGTACATCGCCTTTCTCTAGGCTTGGTGAGCCATCAAAACCAGCGAACAAACAACCAGCTTCTTTCGCAATAAATAGCGGCGCTTGCATTTCCCACTCTTGAAGTTTAATCCCCCAAGCTGCATCCAGACGGCCAGCGGCAACGTTCGCAAGCATCAATGCAGGACAATCCTGCATAACAGCGCGAGCGCCTTGCTCTGCAATCTCAGATAGCACAGCAAATTGACCAGATAAATAAGATGTCAGGCGATCAGTCGCAGGAAATTGTGCTGCGACAGTCACGTTTTCTAATGTACGCGCAGCGCTGCTACGGATTCGAGAGTTGTTCAGGTAAGCACCACGACCTTTACTCGCGTAAAACTCGTCTTTGGTGTGAGGGTTTAGCACAAGAGCGTGCTCCACTTTACCGGCAACTAGGTAGCTCATCGTAATGACGTTGCCTGTTAGGCCTCGTGAGAATAAATGCTGTCCTTGAATTGCATCAACGATCCATTCACCTTCATTGCCATTTTGTACTGTGCCTTGAAGGCGAGTCGTGATGGTGTCAGCTGGGTAGGCTTTTTCTAAGTGGTAAACAATGCTGCGTTCTGCGCCAGAGCATACAGTTTGATAAACCTGTTCAGCGGACTGGCCTTGTTCTTTGTCAAAAAGTAATTTCTCTTGCGAGTGAACTATATATTCTGCAGCGGCACGAGCTGCTTTAAGTGCGACATTGATTCTAGGTTGCATAATTTACCGTCAATTATTCCGTCATTAAAATGCACATATCGTCGATTAGACGATAAGTTGCCAAATAAAGTGTTAAAGAGCGAGCGGTCTCCGTTTTATCAATTGCTTAACAGAGGTGATAAAACCGAGTGCCTAAATAAGAGCGCGAATTCTATCGTAACAGTGCGCTTTTTACTAGTGAAGTTTTGGTTAAAAACTGATCGGCTTGCGGCTTTATGATAAATATCTGTTAAGATACGCGTCATTGTCCGACGGCTATTATTGGTACCTCATAAAATGCAAAATAAAGTAAGAATTGTCCTGGTTAATACATCGCATCCTGGCAACATCGGGGGGGCTGCTCGTGCAATGAAAAACATGGGGTTAGCAGATCTGTATCTTGTTGCACCTAAGCAATATCCTAGTGACGAAGCGGTAAGTCGTGCTTCTGGTGCGACAGATATTTTAGATAATGCCGTTGTTGTGGATACCTTAGAAGAAGCCTTGGCTGATTGTCAGCTGGTAATTGGTACTAGTGCTCGTGAACGCAATATTCCTTGGCCTTTGGTTGATCCAAGACAAGCGGCAGACTTAGTGTTTGATGAAGGCTTGGTTACAGCATTTGTGTTTGGTCGTGAAGACAGAGGGCTCACTAACGAAGAGCTACAGCGCTGTAATTATCATGTGCATATTCCCTCTGTTGAGACATTTAGTTCATTGAATTTGGGGGCAGCAGTGCAAGTAATAGCGTATGAGCTACGCATGAAGACGCTATTGATGAAAGATACGCCTGTGGTGGCGAGTAAATGGGATGTGCCAGCGGCCAATGTTGAGCAAATTGATTACTTGCTTGAGCATTTAGAGAAAGTTTTAGTTCAGACAGAGTTTCTTGATCCTGACATGCCGATGCAAGTGATGACGCGTTTTCGTCGTTTGTTTCAGCGTTCGCGATTGGATCAGCAGGAGTTGGGTATGCTGAGAGGGATGTTGACTTCAATGGAAAAGAAAATGAAGTCATGACGACTGCGCTTGACAATACTTTGTTGAAACAGAATCCAGCACCTTAAGCTGAAACAAAAAAACGCTGGCTTATTGCTAAGTC
Organism: Marinomonas sp.; assembly: GCF_965225885.1. Taxonomy (NCBI): domain Bacteria; kingdom Pseudomonadati; phylum Pseudomonadota; class Gammaproteobacteria; order Oceanospirillales; family Oceanospirillaceae; genus Marinomonas; species Marinomonas sp. The sequence continues at coordinate 4,004,925 of NZ_OZ245329.1, read as the reverse complement.
AGCGTTTTTTATGGGCTAGAAGTTGGTCTTAAGCTTTACGCTCAGGTCGACCTTCTTCTTGCCAGTAAGTATGGAATTTCTGACCTGGCTCTGCGTCCACGCGTTCATACGTGTGAGCACCAAAGTAATCGCGCTGCGCTTGTAACAAGTTGGCAGGCAAAACTTCAGAACGGTAACCGTCAAAGTAAGCTAATGCTGAGAAGAAAGATGGCGTTGGAATACCTGATTGAGCAGCAAGAACAACGGCTTTACGAAGACCTGCTTGCTTATTTGCCATGGCGTCAGCGAAATAATCGCTTAGCAATAGGTTTTCAAGCTCTGGGTTTTCAACAAAGGCATCGGCGATCTTCTGTAGGAAAGAAGCTCGAATGATGCAGCCACCGCGCCAGATTTTAGCGATATCACTGAAGTTAAATTTCCAGTCATATTCTTTTTCAGCCGCACGCATGAGTTGGAAGCCTTGAGCGTAAGCACAGATTTTTGCACAGTAAAGCGCTTCTTCGATCGCTTTCTCTACTTCTTCGGCTTCAATCTCGCCACTTTCTACATCAGCAATAAGTTTGCTTGCAGCAAGTTCTCGCTCGCCTGTCAGTGTGCTCAGTGCACGAGCATAAACGGATTCGCTGATGATGCCGGCTGGAACGCCCATTTGTGTTGCACTGATAGATGTCCAGCGACCTGTGCCTTTCTGGCCTGCGCTGTCTAAAATCATATCAACTAATGGAGCGCCTGTTTTGTGGTCATATTGTTGAAGAATGTCGGCTGAAATTTCAACAAGATAGCTGTTTAAAACGCCTTGGTTCCATTTTTCAAATAACTTACCAATTTCTTCCGGTTCGTAACCAAGTAAAGAACGTAGTAGGTGATAAGCTTCACAAATAAGCTGCATGTCAGCATATTCAATACCGTTATGAACCATTTTTACATAATGACCTGCGCCATTTGGCCCAAGGTAAGCGGTACAAGGTTCGCCTTCAGTAATTGGCTTGCCAGGTGTGTTGCTAACGATAGGTTTACCGTTTTCGTCTACTTTAGCGGCAACGGCTTCCCACATCGGTTGTAGGTATTTCCAAGAATCAGCATCGCCACCAGGCATAAGAGATGGACCAAAGCGAGCACCCACTTCACCACCAGAAACCGCTGTACCAAAGAATTTGAATTTTTCTTTGTAGTCCGCTTCGCGGCGAATGGTATCTGTCCATTGGCTGTTTCCGCAGTCAACTACGATATCGTCTGCTTCTAGGCCAGCTTCAATTAGGCTATTGCATACCGCATCTACAGGGCTTCCAGCTGGAACTAAAACAACGATCACACGAGGTTTGACTAGGTTTGCAAGCATGTCTTCCATACTTGAACAGCCGATGATACGTGCTTCAGCTGATGGATCTGGGCGTTCTGCCGCTTCGGTGTCTAAAACGTCTTGTACTTTATGTGCGTCAAGATCAAAACCTGCAACTCGGTAGCCATGGTCAGCTAAATTTAAGGCCAAGTTTTTACCCATGACACCCAGGCCGACAAATCCAATATTGCAGTTCTGATTCGTTTTTAACATAAGTATCGATTAACCTTTTGAACAATTGGGGGGGAATTTAAGAAAGAATCTTACCATGAAGCGTCGTGATTCAGGACATATTAGAGGTAAGAAAAATTCAAATAATTGTGTTTTTTTGATGTTTTTTAATAGAATCCTTACATTTTAGGTGGCTTTCCTTTGAAAAGTTGCTGATATGTAATAGTTGTTAGTTTGTTGTTTTTAGGGTTGGCAGTAAGTTTCTATTTAGTAGAAAGCCTACAAAAAAGAAAGAAAACTACATAAAAATTAGTGTTGATAAGTTCTGATTAGGTATTAATGCTAGTTTTATTGCACTGAATTTACGAAAGTTTATATTTTTCAATTGGTTATACGTTATCGGAAAGTTTCAATATGGTAATAAAATAACATATTGTTATAACAATATTTTTTCTTAGATTGTTTTGTTACTATACTTTTCACAGAAAAAAACTTTCGCATAATAACAAAAATGACCAGACAATCTTTTTAGTTCAGAGGATTTAGTAACATGAACTCCGCATCAGACGTAACTAGTATTCATACAGATTTAACTACGCCGCAGTTGGTTGAAAAAGCCCTGCAAAATGGCGAAGGGGTTCTTGCCGATAACGGCGCGCTTGTTGTTGAAACGGGCGCTCGTACCGGTCGTTCTCCTATGGATCGTTTCATCGTAGAAGAAGCGTCCAGTAAGGATAGCATTCATTGGGGACCGGTAAACCGCCCATTTCCAGAAGCGAAATTTGCACCGCTTTGGGATCGAGTGGCAGCGTACCTTGATGGTAAAGAGTCGTTTGTATCTAACATTCATGTCGGTGCGGGAGATGAATATTATTTACCAGTGATTATGCGTACTGAAACCGCTTGGCATCAGTTGTTCGGTCGCAACCTGTTTATTCGTCCTGATGTCTACAATCCATCAAGTAAAGGTGAATGGCAGATTCTTAATGCGCCAGATTTTGTTTGTGAACCTGATCGTGATGGTACCAATTCAGATGGTTGTGTGATTCTAAACTTTGCTGAGCGCAAAGTGCTTATCGCGGGTATGCGTTACGCTGGCGAAATGAAAAAAGCCATGTTCTCTGTGCAGAACTATTTATTGCCTGCTTATGATGTATTGCCTATGCACTGCGCTGCTAACGTCGGTACAGAAGATGATGTGACATTGTTTTTTGGCTTGTCTGGTACGGGTAAAACAACCTTGTCTGCTGATCCTGAGCGCTTTTTGATAGGTGATGATGAGCACGGCTGGGGCAAAGACACAGTTTTCAACATTGAAGGTGGTTGTTATGCAAAAACGATCGATCTTTCTCAAAAGAATGAACCAATCATTTGGGATGCGATTAAATTTGGCACTATCGTTGAAAACGTCGTTTTGGATCCTGAAACACGTGTTGCGGATTACGCTGATACGTCTTTGACTCAGAATGGCCGTGCTGGTTATCCTCGTGAGCATATTGAAAAGCGTGCAGCTGGAAACCGTGCTGGCGAACCAAATGCTATTATCTTTTTAACGTGTGATTTGACGGGGGTTCTTCCTCCCGTTTCTATTCTGACGAAAGAAGCAGCGGCTTATCACTTTTTGAGTGGTTACACTGCGCTAGTTGGTTCAACGGAAATGGGTGCAGGTACGGGTATTAAATCAACCTTCTCTACTTGTTTCGGTGCGCCTTTCTTCCCTCGTTCTGCTGATGTGTATGCGGATCTGTTGATTAAGCGTATTGAAGAGTTTGGCAGCAAAGTTTATCTAGTAAATACTGGTTGGACTGGCGGTGCCCATGGTCAAGGCGGCAAACGCTTTAGCATCCCAACAACTCGTGCGGTAATTTCGGCGATTCAATCTGGCGTGTTGGCTGATGCAGAAACTGAGCATTTGGCTGATGTTAACCTAGATGTTCCTACTCAGGTTCCTGGTGTTGATAGTGTTCTATTGAACCCTCGTAAAACTTGGTCTGATCAGGCGGCTTATGAAGCGCAAGCAAAAAATCTGATTAATCAGTTTGTTGAGAACTTTAAGAAGTTCGATACTGTATCTGATGCTATTGTTAAAGCAGGTCCATCGCTTTAACAATATTTTATAGTATCTTTCAAAAGCCGCGCATTTAGCGCGGCTTTTTTGTTTTTAGTGATTTATGCGCTAACACTTAGTGTCTAAATAATGTAATCTTTCGTGTATGTTTATTGATAGCCATTGTCATTTAGATTTTGATGTGTTTGACGAGCAGCGCGATTCGTTAATGTCGCGTTGTCTGGAAAATGAGGTGACTGGTTTTTTAGTGCCTGGGACTACTTTTGCTAGTTGGTCAAAGTTGGAAGCATTAATTAAGCGTTATCCAGAATGGCGAGCTGCTTATGGCTTACATCCCTATTTTTTGGCAGAAGCTTCGTTAGATCAAATCGATTTTCTTGGGGAGCAATGTGACACGCAGCGAGTGGTTGCCGTTGGTGAAATAGGGTTGGATTGCTGGCCTAATGCGGTTGATATGAGTGTGCAAATACCTTTTTTTTCTCGTCAGTTAAGTGTCGCTAAGTCATTGAAATTACCTGTTATTTTACATGCCAGAAAAAGTTATGATTTAGTGCTTAAGTGCTTGCGGGAAGTTGGTTTTAAAGACGGTGGCGTTGTTCATGCTTTTAATGGCAGTCTTGAACAGGCTAAACGTTTTTTAGATCTTGGGTTTGTGCTGGGGATTGGTGGAACAGTGACTTATCCAAGAGCAAAAAAAGCTCATCGAGTATTGGCGTCGCTCAGTAATAGCGCGTTTGTTCTTGAAACCGATTCACCTGATATGCCGCTTTATGGCTTTCAAGGCCAAAATAATACCCCGCTTTCTATTCCGCTTATTGCGCAGTGCGTTGCGTCGATAAGGGAAGAGGGAGTAGAGCTGATTGCACAGCAGACATATGATAATCTATTGAGGGCTTTTCCTAGGTGGAACGAGGACTTACTTTGAATATTACAAAAGATATTAATGCCCCTATTCGTATTCTTCTTTTGGGAAGTGGCACAGAAGTGGGTTCGTCTTTATTGCAGCTTTCTAAAGGAAAAGCTGAATTCGAATGGCTGTGTCCAGAAGAGTCGCTTTTGTTAGATATCGCAAGAAGAGCTGAGTTAGATGCAATGCAGTTTGACGTAATTATTGATGCGTTAAGTTTGCGTTACGCGTTGCAAAGTGATTATGGGAAATTCCAATCTACTTTACGGTATTTGAGTGGTGAGGCAAATGCTCCATTAATTATGATTAGCAGCGCTAGAGTTTTTTCTGGGAGCAAAGATGCTCCCTATGCTGAAGCTGATGTCCCAGACAGTCTTGAGCCCTACGCCAAGGCATTGATTGAAGCCGAGTCCATTGTACTTAGTAATGCTGAAAATATTGTCTTGCGTACTGGTTGGTTATTTAGCGGTAAAGGCGATGACTTTGTTTGTAGAACACTTGGCTTAATCCAAGATGGCGTTAATCTTGCTTATAAAGATGACTTAATTGGTAGTCCGACCCCTGTATCAGATTTGGTTCGAGTCATTTTGTCGATGGTGAATCAAGGGCATTATGGTGGCCAAAATAAAGGTATTTACCATTATTGCTGTGCTGAAGAAATTAGTTGGATACGATTGGTTGAGGCGATTCTGGCAACTTCTAGTCAGTTTGACCCAAAAGCACAGGTTGAGGTTGAGGCAATTGGTGACTCATTCCCAGAAGTGCAGGAAACCTCTGCAATGCAACGACAATCGTTGTCTTGTCGAAAGATATTTAACCACTTTGGCATAAAACAGCGTCCATGGCGGTCAAAACTAAGAAGTTTGGTTAAAGAGTTGTACCAAGCTAGTTAATAATTGGCTTTTAGTTGAGGATAAATAGGCAGAATAGGAGATGATGTGTACAAAATAAATCATAAAGCGGTAGTGTTGGTTTTTATCCTCCAAATAGTTTTGAGTATTGTTTGGTATGCGTCAACACCAGCTTCATTTTTAGGGCGTTCGGCTTTAGAAGATGTTGTTAAACATGCCTCCGTTGGGATGGCTTTCTTGTTCGCGTTATCTATTTTTGTGTATTTGTTTTTTACTGCTTGGCTTTTAGTTCGAGTAAAAGGATTATCTGGATTTGGGCGCTTCTTTTTAGTTATTGCAATATGGTTATTTAGTGTTCTACCTAACTCTGTTTTTATACTCATACATTTAAATATTAGTGAGTCAGATGCTTTGTATGTATTGTCACTTGGCGCAGCTAACTGCGCCATAGCGGCAATTATATTGCCACTATGGCGTTCCTCTAGATCAATCTTCAAAGATTAGATCAATATAAGCTACTTTCTGGCCAAACTAGCCATAAGCTTAATCCGCTGATTAAAACGCTAACAATGATTTGGCCGATAATGACAAAGATGCTTTGTTTATTGCTTAATTTTTTACCTAGCGCAACTGCTATTGGTGTTACAAAGCAACTAGCAGCAAGCATTAGCATGACATTTAACGGAATGTCTGCCAGAACATGACTTTGTGTAATCAGACCTCCAAGTATTAGGGCGGCTGGAATGCTAGCGTAACTGAGAGTTGTTTTTGTGAAATAACTAATAACAACATAACCAAATAACGCTGCTCCTAATGCCCCTAATAATTGTCCTATTAGTAAGCTTCCTCCAATCGATATAACGGGGGCCGCTGCGCCAGCAACAATCATTAATCCTATTGGCAAAAGTAGTGGTGAGATGTTTCGCTCATTACTTGTTTTGAGTGGTACTGTTTTTTGTACTTTATCTTGAGAAAGAAGTTGGTAGATCAGTGTGAGAATCGCACAACCAACTGCCCAGCTAAGGCTGATGATGAGCCCTGAATGTATTAGTACAGGATTAAGTAAAAAGTAGAACGACAGTCCGAATAATACAATGCTTACTGCATTTCTTAGTGCCAAACTCTTTATTAGCGTCAAGCTCAGCATTGAGGCAATGCCGATTAGTACGGTTATGTTGTAATAATCTATTGCTTGTTTAGGCGGGAAACTCAAGCCTGAATGAATCAAGCTGAGTCCGACAATAAAGCCACCAAGATAGCCAAGATAAGACGAGGCACGTAACAGTTTGCCAGCAACCATGCTGACTATTAGTGCGGCGAGAAAGGGGTAAACTGCCGTATGTAATAGCATTAAAATAGTAGAGTTACTGGCTTCTTCGTACATGATCGCTTTCCTTGGTGCTTTTTTATAAATTGATTATTGGCGAATGCCTTCCACGTAAACTTCAATTTCTGTTGTATCTGTCACACCAGGAATAAAGTAAGTCACACCAAAGTCGCTACGCTGAATGACAGTTTTTGCTTCAAAACCTGCGCGGTAGCCGCCCCAAGGATCATTTCCTTCACCAATTTTTTTAACATCAAAGCTAACTGGTTTTGTTACACCATGTATCGTTAGATTGCCAACTAAAGTGTTTCCCTCAAATTTAGTGCTTTTAAAGGTCAATGTTGGGAACTGCTTAACATCTAAAAAATCAGGGCTGCGAAGGTGTTTGTCACGAGCATCGTGATTGGTATCAATACTATCCGCTTTGATTGTTAGAGATGCACTACCTGACTTGCCGTCTTCTGCATATGTAAAATCACCTTCGAATTCATTAAAGCGACCTACGGTTGTACTAACGCCCAAATGTCCGATTTTAAATGCAACGCCTGAATGGGCTGGATCAATTTTGTAATCCGCTGCCATGGTTAAGCTTGATGCGAGTACTAATGCACTGATAGTTATTACTTTCATTCTAATGCTCCGTTATAAGGTTTAAAGATGTGAGCAGTGTAGGTTGTTTTTTTAAATAAATAATCCCCCCAAAAAACAATTCAATATTCACTAAAAAGAAATGATAATGGGGGAACTTTTTATTTTTTAGGTGAGTGAATGGATAAGCTGCAGGCGATGAAGGTGTTTTGCCGTGTTTATGAAGCTGAGAGCTTTAAATTGGCCAGTGACTCTTTGGGGATTTCTCGTCCAATGGTGACACGTTATATAAATTCCATTGAGGAAGAGTTAGGCACTAAGCTGTTACAGCGTAATACTCGTAATATCAGTATTACTCATGCTGGTCGTAAGTATTATCAGCATTGTATTGCGATACTTGATGCGATTGAAGAAGCGGAAAGTGAAATTGGTGATTTGACACAAAAACCAAAAGGGCTATTGAAGATAAGTGTGCCAATGGACTTTGGTTTATCACATATTGTTCCTTTGCTGGATAACTTTAGTCGCTTGTATCCTCAAATTGAATTGGATGTCGACTTTAGCGATAAACGTATTGATATGACTGAATCTGGTGTGGATATCGCTATTAGAGGTGGTGATTTAGGTGGAGATCAGTTTGTGGCGCGGCCCTTGTGTTATTCCAGAGGATTTGTTTGTGCGTCACCAGATTACATTTCAAAGTATGGTGAGCTTGATCGTATAGAAGATTTAGAAGGACATTCTTGTCTTTTGTACAGCAATGCGCTGGTGCCAAATCGTTGGTCGTTGCTGGATGAGGAAGGTGTTTTTCGAACGGTATCAACGTCAGGGACTTTCACTGCGAATAATGGTGGGGCTTTGACGCGCTTTGCATTAGCTGGTTTAGGGATAATTTATCAGCCTGACTTTCTGGTAGCAAAATATATTGAATCAGGTGAGCTGATCAACTTATTGCCGCAGTATAAAGGCTATGAAATATGCTTTTATGCTATCTATCCACAACGAAAACTAATGTCTAGAAAGACGCGATTATTACTGGATTTTTTACAAGAAAAACTGGCCAATACAAAATTCTAATGATGTATTGGCCAGTCTTCTAGGTATGAGGTTTTACGTTATTTTAAGTCGCTAAACTCATTTTCGATATTTAGATTTACTGGCATTTCATAGCCAGGTAAACGGATTTCCTGATCTGTGATGCTGAGTTCTTCGCCGCCTAATACGTTAAAGCCAAACTTATAAATAGGAAGCGTTTCGCCACGAATAGCGGATTGGTTGTATTCTTCTGCAGCCGCAGCAACATCAGCGTTTTTCGCTTGGTAACTGCTCATTTGTTCTGCACTGTAGCGCTTATCTAGCATTTTCATAGTCTGCATTGGAGAGAGCAAAACGGCTGTCGCATTGTTTCCGCCGAAACCTTTTGAGTTTAATAGCGCCGCATCAAAATAGTCTTTTCCATAGGCTTCATGTCTGAGTTGGAATTTTAGGCCATCTTGATAAACATCATCAGCAACCTCGTGTGATGTTGTTATCCCAGGCAAAATGCCATCCTTCCAGACACCTAAAGATAAGTGAAGTTGGTCACCACCAGCCGTGCCTTGAGAGTGGCCAAGGAAAGCTTTCATTGCTACAACGGGGATTTCTGTTGCGCCAAAGCTTGTCGCCGCTTTGCTCAATACATGAGACTCAGTGATGCGGTTTTGCGGTGTACTTGTGCCATGCGCTTGAATAAAAGTACGCTGAGTTAAGCCGTCATTGCCTATGATGTTTTGTAGGTAAGCCATGGCTTTGCTCATGGTCAAATAATTGCCAATGCCTGGTGCTGAAATAGATTTCTTATGTCCATCCGCATGTGAAAATACTGCTGGAATAGAACCGAATATTTCTGCGCCTAATTCAATGGCAAGCTCATCGTCCATTAATAGTGTCCATTGGCTAGATTCTCCAATGGTGAAACCACAGTTCTGGGCAAATGGTCGACAGCTGCGAGTATGGTCTGGTTCTTCTTGGTTGGTAATCTGATCAAGAGCTAGCAGAGCTGTATCTTCCGCTAAGGCGCCCATTGTTCTGAAACCTTCAATAATTTCAGGTGTGATCGGAGCATCGCTGCCACCAACCATGGCTACTCGAAACTTGCCTGTTTTTATTCCATCGATGGCTTTTTCTAAATTGAAAAAATACGTTGCACAGGCGCCAATTGCCGTTCCGACGCTACCGACACTACCTAGAATATAAGCGTTTACAAAGTCCGCTGGCATTTGAGCATAGCCAAGAGGCAAGTGTTTTGATGTTGTGCGTTTACCCATTAGAGCAGATTTGAGCATGCCACCAAAGCCTAGGTCATCCATTTGACCAATTGAATTGGCAGCGTAAACGGCCATTTGGTCTGGAGCGACTTTGCTGCGAATGGTTTCCCAATCAATACCACTGCTCTTAACTGCATCTGATGCGCCATAGACCGTCATCTGTAAACCACGAGGATGGTTTCGGCTTTGGTATAGCTTAGATGGATCAAAGCCAGTAGGTAGTTGTCCGGCTGCTTTTACAGAAAGTGAGCGTGTGTCTTTAATAAAGGTTTCTAAATTACCGTCAACAATAACTTCGCTTAGGGTGTCGGAAAGCTCTGTTACTTGCCAGTTTGTAGGACGATCATTTGGAAGAGAGCGTGTCTTGATAGTGAAGCTTAGCTTTTCTTCGCTTTGACTGGATTGTAGCGTTGTAGACTTGTGTAAAACTACGTGATCAACATCAAATAAACTAGGGTGAATACGACGAATCAAGGTGCGTGCAAGAAGAGATTCTCCAATGCTATCAACAAGTGCTGCGGCATCTAACGCTTCCCCACCATTTGTATACCAAAGACCATTTTTATGTTCGGCCATGTTGGTAATAGTGGCAAGATCGAGTAAAACATCCTGCTGGATTGTGCTTGGAAGAAGATCAAAGACAATTCGGCGATATGCTTGATGTGAAGAGGTACGACCAGCCGAATTGATTCCGCCAAAGCCAACAATAACAGGTAAACGGGCCAATTGAATTTCCTCGTTTGATGAGTGGGTGAAATATTACGTTATTGTAATGAAGGGGGGGGGCGCTTAGCCACCCCGCATAAAGTAATTCCGTAACAATAAATTGCATTTTATGACATTTTAGTTCGGTTTAAGCTTGAAATATTGCAGTTACTTTATTGAGGGGCTGGTTTTTGCTGAATGCGATTGAAACGCCATAGCTTGTTGTAATTGATTAAGCTTTCAATTTCTTCCACATAGGCTTGGCCTCGTTCAGAGTAGTTTTCCAAACCATGGACAAGGACAAGGCCTGTCACTATTTCTTTATTTTCTCGCAGCTGTGCCCGAGATGCTCTGAGTTTTTTGTAAGCGGCGTTGGTATTTAAGTTATCGATATAAGCAAAAACAGATTCACGAGCATCATTAAATTTCCGCACTTCATGGTCCGCATCTTCGTCTCTTGATTCTGGTACTAAGCCGCAACCCTTCCTAAAACACCACTGACCAAAGTAATTGTTGCCCTTGGTGGCAAAGCGAGATGTACCCCATGCAGATTCATTTGCTGCTTGCGCTAAAACAAGGGACGCCGGGATGATATCGAGTCGGTTCAGTAATGCTTTTATATCGTCTTTTGAATAGTTCTCAAGGTGCTTGAGTTTATGATTTTGGCGAAGAGAAGAAATCCATTTTTTATTTTTTGCTGATAGCTTTTTATTGCTTTTAAGTAGCGCATTTAGACGCTCTCGGTCTTTTAAAATAAGGCTGTTTTTTTCATTTATAAAAGGCGTTAAATAATCGAAGAAAGCTTTTTTACGTTCTTTTACATCGGTAATCGCAGCAAAATCAGGGCTGACCATTTGAATGGGATGTGATTTAAAATAGTTTTTTTCATCAGATGTTGCTTCACCAGATTCTTCGTATGGAGAGCTTGCTTCAGGTGGCTCGCTCTGTGAATCGTCTAGATCATTTTTAAATGGGCCTGCTTTAATCCACAAAATAAATATTAGTGCAAAAGAGATAATCCAGAGTATTTTCTTTTCCATAAATAACCACAAGTCTCAAATATTTATATTTTTCAGCCAGCATAACAGATGACGTAATGGCTAACTGAAGGGGACGCAGATAAAAAAGTGAGCCCATTATCCTTAAAAATGGCTCACTTTAATAGACTTTAACTCAGGCTTCTTGAATTTGCCTTAATTTCATTTTTAGTTAATTGATGTTTAAGGAAATAATTTAGCGGGTCCCACTGGAACCACTTGAGTTGGGTTGATTGTTTTGTGGCTGTAATAATAATGACGTTTGATGTGTTGTAAGTTTACTGTGTTGTCAATACTTGGAACATCGTATAGGCGTTTTAGAAAAACGTTTAGATTTGGGTAATCTAAAATGCGTTTTATATTACATTTAAAGTGTCCAAAGTAGACGGCATCAAAGCGAATGAGCGTGGTAAAAAGGCGCCAGTCTGCCTCTGTTTGTTCTTCTCCTAGTAAATAAGTACTGCTTGATAATTTTTCTTCTAAGAAATTCAAAGTATCAAAAAGAGGCTCTAGTGCTTCTTCATATGCATCTTGGGTTGTCGCAAAACCACATTTGTAAACGCCATTGTTAACTGTGTGGTAAATACGTTCATTAATTTGATCAATGTCTTCTGCTTTGTCGTTTGGATAGAAATTTAGATGATTGGCAGTCATCTCATTGAAGGCGTGGTTAAAGATACGAATGATTTCAGATGACTCGTTTGAGACTATGGTTTGACGTTCTTTGTCCCATAGAATAGGCACGGTCACTCTACCGCTGTAATCTGGCTTTGCTTTTGTATAAAGTTGATAAGCAAAATCAAATTGGTGTAGTGGATCACCGATATCAATATTAGGATCTCTGAAGTTATCGTCTTGTTTGAATTTCCAACCATTTTCGAGCATGTCTGGATGGACGCAACTAATACTAATGATGTCTTCTAATTGCTTTAATTTAATAAAAATCAAAGCGCGGTGCGCCCACGGGCAGGCAAGCGAAACATACAGGTGATAACGTCCTGCTTGGGCTGGAAAATGACTTGGGTTGTTTGCTTGGTATTCGCTTTTTGGGTAGATCCAGTTTCTGAACTCGGACTCGCTGCGAACAAACTTTCCTTTGCTCGCTTCGGTGTCATACCACTGATCAACCCACTGGCCGTCTACAAGTAATCCCATTGTTTTTTCCTCTAATTTAAGTTCCACATTATTATTAATGAAATTGAATCGTTTTCGGGGCAATATATTGGTCGTATTTAATCGAATGATTCGATGGGTTTAATAATTTTATGTCTGAACGTTTAAGTTCATTGTTTGTTCCGTGCGTTATTTTACTAGTGAGTGTTTATGCTAGTTTGTATGTTGGTCTGTTACCACCTTTGTGGTTCAGTCTACTGCCGTTACTTCCTCTTATTTTTGCCTGTGTCGCTATTTTACTCGCTTGGCATTTTAATAAAGGTCGAGTGTTGATTCTTGTTTTGCTGTTGTTGATTCCAAAGCTATATGGCGACTCTGACCAGGAAGCATCATTGACTGCATACTTAGTCGTTTCTTGTTTCTGCATTGCTTTGCTGGGATTTATACCAGAACGAGGCTTTTTTAATCGCTTTGCGGTTAATCGTATTTCATTTGTTTTGATGCTGGTTTGTTGGTGTTACGCCATTGAGCGAAACTGGGTGTCTTTTGCCTTTTTGGATCATGCATTTTTTACCGCCAGTGTTAGCTGGTCTACTGTTCTATTGTGGAGTGTTTTATTTTTGAGTGCGTCGGCATTGGGTGTTGCTTGGTGGTTTAGTGGTGATACTTTTCGGGCAAGTGGACTGATTAGTATTGTCAGTTTGTTGGTTATTAGTCATTTTGTTTCTTCTGATATGCAGTTTAATGCTTTGCTGTCGGCACAGTTTTTACTATGGATTTGGTTTTTGCTGATGGAAAGTCATCGAATGGCTTATTTAGATGATATGACCAAGTTGCCTGGTAGACGTGCGTTGAATGAGCAGCTTGTTGGTTTGTCTAAGCACTATGCGATAGCCATGGTCGATGTTGATCATTTTAAAAAATTTAATGACACCTATGGACACGATATGGGCGATAAAGTCCTGAAAAGTGTTGCCTCTCAGCTGAAACAGTTTTCTAGCCCCGGGAAAGCGTTCCGTTTCGGTGGTGAAGAATTCACCATAGTATTTCGAGGTAAGCGTCTTACTGAGGTTGAGGATGTTTTAGAGTTGATTCGAGAAAGCATCGAAGAGGCCTTGGTAGAAGTATTTGATCCCAAAAAGAAACAAGACACAGCGGTGAATGTGACTGCCAGTCTCGGTGTTGCCTATGCGATTGTTGGTGAATCTCCGGACTCTGTCTTAAAGAGGGCGGATGAAGCCTTGTATCAGTCTAAAAAGAAGGGGCGGAACCGTGTTTCTAAATCGCCGCCTCCTAAAAGTATATAAATCCTAAAAAAACTGACCGATCGATCAATTATTTTACTCTCACCTATTGCACTGTAAAATCAGCTGTCTATAATCTGTTTTTAGATTACATAAAAGATCGTATTCGCTTATTAGAAGGCAGTAGGGTTTTTTCGGTTTGCTGGGTCAGTAACCGTGGTGGTACATATTATGTTATGACCACCGAGCAAGAACATTGAGGTACGTAATTCATATTTTTACGTCTCGATCACAGTGCCAACGTGGTGTAGCAGTTAGCCTAATGACGAATGCCTATAGTCATTAAGGTCTCTGCTACGAGGGGAAATGGGGAGCTTCGGCTCCCTTTTTTTTGCAATTTTTTCTTAAGGCTTCGTGCCTAATGTAAAGAATGTTATTCTTCAGGCGTATCGCACAGGACGGTAAGTCGATATAACAAACATTCCCCCTTTAGTAGTATTTTGATCAGCGAGGCCAATCCTTGAGTGAAGTTAAACGACCAAAAGATCAGTTGAAAGCGCATATCCGTGCTCAAAACCAAACCCTTATTTTAGAAACATCGGAACGTGTCTTTGCTCGACAAGGTTTGGCTAAAACCACAACTCAGATGATCGCCGATGAAGCGGGTTTACCCAAGGCCAATGTTCATTATTACTATCGTTCTAAAAAAGACCTTCTAGAAGCAGTGTTAGAGCGCATTCTTCGCCTTTGGTTAGACTCCGTCAGCGAATTTAATGTTGAAGAAGGACCTAAGCAAAATCTGACGCGTTATATTAGCGAAAAAATAGATCAATCTCGTAGCAATAAAAGTGCCTCTAAGATCTTTGCGATGGCGTTGATTGGAGAGGAGGTTTTTGTCTTAGACTATCTTAGAAACCTATTTGTTACTGAATTAAGTCGCGAAAAAGCGACGATTCAGGTTTGGGTTGATAAAGGTTTGATGAATCCCGTTTCCACCGAGCATCTTTTTATTAGCATTTGGGCGATGACTCAGACTTATGCAGATTTTGATGCACAAGTGAAAATTCTGTTGCAGAAAGACGAGTTAGAAGAAAGCGATTATGAAGAAGCTAAACAGTTTATTACTCGCATGGTGTTAGCGGGTTGTGGTGTTGAGCAATAGTTGTAAATTGATGGAGAGCTGGCTATGACATTAGAAAGTGGAATTACGTTTTTTCTCGCTATTTTTATTTTTGGTATTACTCCTGGCCCTGGCGTTTTTGCTATTTTAGCTAGAAGTATTTCTAGAGGCGCGCGAGCGAGTTTTTCCCTAAGTCTTGGTATGGTAATGAGTGATATCGTCTATTTGGTGATGGCTTGTTACGGCTTGGCAGCAATTGCATCAGCTTGGGAAGAAGTGTTTCTTGTTATACGTTATGCAGGCGCCGCTTATCTTATTTATTTGGGATGGAAAATGTGGATATCGCCAGTTTCTACTGTGTCTTCGGGTGATAACTTACAAGAAGCAAAGAACGAGATGGCGAGTTTTATTCAAGGCTTTATGATTTCCGCTTCAAATCCTAAAGTGATACTTTTTTATGTCGCTTTTTTGCCGACTTTTATGGATTTAACTGTTTTGAGTGCGACGGATATTGTGTTGGCGTCGTTTCTTACTTTTGTGGCATTGTTGCTGGGTTTGACAGCAATTTCTATAGGAGCTTCTCAGGCACGACGTTTCATGAAGTCTGAGCGTTCGATGAAAACATTGAATAGGACAGCGGGCGGAATCATGGCAAGCGCTGGTGCGTTTTTGGCTCTTAAGAGTTAGCGTTTATAATTTATTTCTCTCTTTTGAGTAATAAAAAAAGCCGCCTTTTATTGAGTTAAAAGGCGGCTTTCTATTTGCTTTTTAATGATTAGCGCGTGCCGTAAATACGATCGCCAGCATCGCCAACACCTGGACGGATGTAGGCGTGCTCATCAAGACCACGGTCAATCGAGCCAATGTACATAGCGACATCAGGATGCGCAGCTTTGAATGCTTCGATGCCTTCTGGAGCCGCAAATAGGCAGATAAAGCGAATATCTGTTGCGCCCATTTCTTTCATTTTATCGATGGCCATAATCGCAGAGTTACCTGTTGCTAGCATAGGGTCAACGACAATGATCGTACGCTCATTCACGGAATGAGGCATTTTTAAGTAGTATTTCACAGGTTGTTTTGTTTCTGGATCACGATACAAGCCAACGTGCCCAACTCGTGCGCTAGGCGACAATTTTAGGACGCCCTCAGCCAGCCCATTACCCGCTCTCATTATAGTAACAATACAAAGCTTCTTACCCTTTAGCACCGGGCACATAGCTTTTTCTAATGGTGTTTCAATTTCAACATCGGTTGTTTCTAGATCGCGAGTTGCTTCGTAGCCAATTAGTGTACCTAGCTCTTCTACTAACATACGAAATTCACGGGTGCTGGTGTTTTTATCGCGAAGACTGGTTAATTTGTGTTTAACAAAAGGGTGTTTGATCACAAATATATCGTTGTAAGCCTTAAGGAGTTCATCGCGGGTCATTAGCCTTTCCTTTTTTGTAACTCTGGGTCGAGAGTATGAAATTGAGCGAGTTCGATCTTTATTATGACTCTTATAATAACACTAAGTCGGAATAGGCCAAATAACTAATCCTGTCCTATGGGTTAGTTTGTTTATTGAAGTGAGTAAGCATTTGGGAAAATGGCTTATGGTATTGTTTTCGGCAATATCGTCATTACATAAGATCTATCCATAGCAAAAGCTTATAAAAAATAGCCATAGACATATCTGGCGTCATTTTTTACAAAAATACAGATTTATTGAGAAGTTTATTATGAGTGATGACGAGCAATACTTAGATGCACAAGAAGACCAAGTTGACGTAACGGAAGAAGAAGGCGTTGTCATTAGTGATCCTAGAGGTCTTGCCCTTCCTGATGATGTTTTGCCTGAGACATTGTTTATTTTACCTATTTCAAGTCGTCCATTTTTCCCCGCGCAGGTTCAGCCTGTCATGGTGGATGCTGAGCAGTGGGAAGATACTTTAGAGCGAATCGCAGAGCATCCTCAAGCGGTCGTAGGTTTGGTTTATGCGGACAAAAAAACCAAAAAAGCGCCTTCCGTAGATGGGTTTCGCTCTATTGGCTGTGTTGCTAGAGTACATAAAGCCGAGAAGCAAAATGATAAATTGACCTTTCTAGCTCAAGGTGTAAAACGTTTTGAGGTGATCGAATGGCTAAGTGAAGAAGCGCCTTACCTCGCTCGCGTTCGTTACCTTAATGATGTGAAATCCAATGATGACGAGTCGAAAGCTTATTCCATTGCTATTTTGGATGCGATTAAACAACTGATTCGCTTAAACCCTTTGTTTAGCGAAGATCTAAGACAGTATCTAGGTCGATTCTCATTTAATGAATCGGGCTTGTTGGCTGACTTCGCTGCGTCCATTACTTCCGCTGACGCAGAAGATTTATACGATGTTTTGGCGACCATTCCAGTGAATGCTCGTATGCATTTGGCGCTTACCTTGCTACGAAAAGAGCTTGAAATTGCGCGCTTGCAGAATGAAATTAGCGCCGAAGTGAACGATAAAATAAGTAAGCATCAGCGAGACTTTTTCCTAAAAGAGCAATTGAAAATCATCCAGAAAGAGCTGGGTATTTCAAAAGATGACCGCACTTCTGATGTCGAAACATTTGAATCTCGCTTAGACGGTAAAATCTTGCCCAAAGCAGTGAACGATAAGATCCAAGAAGAGCTACACAAACTCAGCATTCTAGAAACAGGCTCCCCTGAGTATGGCGTAACTCGTAATTATTTGGATTGGGCGACGTCTTTGCCGTGGGGCGTTCATTCGAAAGATAACTTAGATATCAAATTAGCGCGTGAGGTTCTGGAATCTCATCATGCAGGTCTTGGCGACATAAAAGACCGCATTGTTGAATTCTTAGCTTTGGGTGCACACCGCGGCGAAATGGGCGGTAGTATTCTATTGTTGGTCGGCCCACCAGGTGTCGGTAAAACGTCAATTGGTAAATCGATTGCTGAGTCTTTGAATCGTAAGTTTTATCGTTTTAGTCTTGGTGGTATGCGCGATGAAGCCGAAATTAAAGGTCATCGACGTACCTATATTGGTGCTTTGCCGGGTAAATTTGTGCAAGCGTTAAAAGACGTTGAAGTCGAAAACCCCGTTATCATGTTGGATGAGATCGATAAAATTGGCTCTTCTTTCCAAGGTGATCCAGCGTCTTCTTTGTTGGAAGCGCTTGATCCTGAGCAAAATGTTGAGTTCCTCGATCACTATTTAGATATGCGCATCGATTTATCTAAGGCTTTGTTTATTTGTACCGCAAACCAGTTGGATACTATTCCAGCGCCTTTGTTAGATCGAATGGATGTTATTCGATTATCCGGTTACATCGGTGATGAAAAACTGGCGATTGCTAAACAGCACTTATGGCCAAAATTGCTTAAGAAAAACAAGTTATTGAAGAAGCAATTAAATATCACTGATGCTGCGTTGCGTCACATCATCGAGCATTATGCTCGTGAGGCTGGGGTGCGTGGCTTAGACAAATTGCTGCAAAAGATCTTGCGCAAAAGTGTTGTAGAATTAATGACGGGTGAAAAAAAGCATATCAGTGTTGGCGTGAAAGACGTAGAGACCTTATTGGGGATGCCTTATTTCCGACCTGAGAAAACATTACAAGGCGTTGGTGTGGTGACTGGCTTGGCTTGGACTTCTATGGGCGGGGCGACTTTGCCGATTGAAGCCAATAAAGTCCATGAACTGACGCGGGGCTTGAAACTCACGGGTAAGCTTGGTGACGTAATGAAGGAATCTGCTGAAATTGCGTATTCCTATGTTTTCTCTCATGCAAAGAGTTATCAGAAACACCCAGAATTCTTTGATAAAAGTTTAGTGCATTTGCATGTGCCAGAAGGGGCAACGCCAAAAGATGGACCAAGCGCCGGTATTTCCATGGCAACGGCCTTGTTGTCATTAGCGAAAGGGGAGCCGGTTCGTCGTGGGTTGGCAATGACAGGTGAGTTGACGCTTACCGGTCAGGTTTTGGCTGTTGGCGGTATTCGTGAAAAAATCATTGCCGCCAAGCGTAGTAAAATTAGTGAAGTGATTTTACCTGAGCCGAATCGTCGTGATTTTGAAGAGTTGCCTGAATCAGTAAAAGAGGGAATGACGGTACACTTTGCTGAACGCTTTGTCGACGTTGAAAAAATCGTTTTTAATCGATCAAATAACGATCTTCATTAGGTTATCTGCAATGTAAGCATTTTCTCAAATCGTCATACATGAGAAAATGACCAGCCGGACAAGTGCTTGCTTGTCCGGTTTTTTTATTTAATGACGAACTTTTTGTCTCGTTTTTTTTGTCGCATAGTTGTAGATGCGTCATTTTCAGGGGAAAGAAATGCCTGCTCCGGCAAAGCTTACAGAAGGTTCAACCTTTAAACATGTTGTTAGTATGTCTGCCACTGGCGCATTTGGTCTGATGTGCATGTTCTTGGTTGATTTGGTCGACATGCTTTTCCTCTCTATGTTAGGCGAAAAAGAAGCCGTGGCAGCGGTAGGGTTTGCCAGCACCGTTATGTTTTTTACTATTTCATTAAGCATTGCTGTGTCTATTGCGGCGACAGCATTGGTATCAAGAGCGGTTGGCGAAGGGCATATTGAATTAGCTAAACGTCGTGCCGTTAATGTGTTGGCATTTGGTATTTT
The DNA here is from genome assembly GCF_965225885.1 of Marinomonas sp. NCBI lineage: Bacteria > Pseudomonadati > Pseudomonadota > Gammaproteobacteria > Oceanospirillales > Oceanospirillaceae > Marinomonas > Marinomonas sp. Next base: position 3,985,521 of record NZ_OZ245329.1, on the reverse strand, counting down.
CTTTTCGACCGGTGTGGTTTGGCTTATTTGGCCTAATATTCCTCATATTCTTTTGTATATTGGTGCTACAGGGCGAACGCTTGACTTGGCAACCGGATATTTGCAGATTTTAGTCATAGGTATGCCAGCGGTAATGATCGGCATGATTGGCTCTGGCATTATGCGAGCATTGGGCGATGCTCGTCGTGCTATGTACGCCACATTGGTTGGCGGTTTAGTTAATGCCTTATTAGATCCTATTTTTATTTTTGCTTTTGGCTTGGGTGTACAAGGTGCTGCGATTGCTTCTTTGATTGCACGTTTTTCTATGGTTGCTGTGTCCTATTATGGCGTGGTTCATATTCATAAGATGTTGGGTGAGTTTGACCTAATGGACTTCTTTGTAGACGTTAAGTCTATTTCAGTAATTGCCATTCCTGCCATGTTAACGAATATGTCATCGCCTTTGGCAAACGCCATTGTTATGGAACACACTTCGTCGTTTGGGGATGATGCGGTTGCTGCGGTTGCGGTAATTGGGCGGATTATCCCTGTTATATTTGGTGGTGTATTTGCTTTGTCTGGCGCTGTTGGGCCTATATTAGGACAAAACTATGGCGCAGGGCGTTTTGATAGAATGCACAGTGCGATCAGCAGTGCCGTGGTTTATGCCCTAGGTTATTGCTTAGTATTGTGTTTTTGTCTTTATCAAATGCAAGATTGGCTTGTATCAGTGTTCCATGCCTCGCAAGGCAGTGCGGATCTGATTCGGTTTTTTGCTACCTTTGTGTCTTTTAGCTTTTTCTTTCAGAGTTTGTTGTTTATTGCGATTGCCGTTTTCAATAACCTTGGTAAGCCGCTTAATTCAACCTTGTTAAATTTTGGTCGTGCGACATTAGGTACATGGCCTTTGATTACGGTTTTTTCTCTTTTTATGGGGGCAGAGGGGATACTTTTCGGACAAGCCGTTGGGTCAGTTATCTTTGGTTGTTTGGGGTTTTATATGGCTAGAAACTACATTACCGAGCTGGAAGAGAAAGAGGCTCGTGAGATCTTGCCAACTAATAACCACAATTACGATGAAATAATTTAAAGTTTTTTGCCTTAGGCTTCTATCTTAATGGCCCAAAGTAAAAATTCCTGATTACCATCTCCGCCTTTGATTGGGCTTTCAATGTAGCTTTTCACCTCGAATCCCAATGCTGTGACAAAGGCTTTGATGTCTTGTTCAAGCTGATCCACTCGTTGTTTATCTTTTACTATTCCACCTTTGCCAATGAATTCTTTTCCGACTTCAAATTGAGGTTTTACTAATGTGATCAGGTGTCCGGTTTTTCTCAGTAAACTCGGAAGCCGTGGCAAAATCTTAGTCTGTGATATAAAAGAAACATCCATAACGACAAGGTCAAAGCCGTTTTCTGGAAAGTGTCCCTTTAGATCTTCAACGCTCAAGTTTCGAGCATTGATACCTTCTAAGCAGACGATCTTTTGATGGTCTCTTAAACGAGCATCTAATTGATCGTGGCCCACTTCTATTCCGACAACCTGCGCCGCATTATGTTGAATAACGCAATCACTAAAGCCTCCGGTAGATTGGCCGATATCTAATACATGGAACCCTTCGATATTTAGTTGGGTGTGCAATAAAGCACCTTCAAGTTTTAGAGCCCCACGAGAGACATATTTGTCGGCTTCGTCTGAGGTGATGTTTAGCTCAATATCAGATGGTAGTTTTAAGCTAGGTTTGGTGACTTGTATCCACTTCTCGTTTTGTTTGTATGAGACTCGTCCTTCACTGATAAAGGTTTGTGCTTGCGAGCGAGATTTAGCAAGGCCTTGTTCGGTAAGGATTAGGTCGATACGTAACATAGAAAACTCGGCAGTAAGATAATAGCCGCGAATATTAGCAAAAAATGAATAATCAAAGTAGATTTAAAAAATAGAAAAGGTCTTGTTATGACCACTGATGATTGTCTGAGGAAAGCCTGTGCTATTAAAAACACTGATTAATACAAATGAACTGGCCCTATTGCTTGGGCAATCTAACGTGGTTGTTTTAGATTGTCGATTCTATTTGACCGATCACGAAAAAGGTAAGTCGGAATACGAGAAGAGCCATATTCCGGGCGCTATTTTTGTAGATGTTCATCATGAATTGGCTGCATCAGAGACAGAATTGACTGGTCGACATCCTTTGCCAGATGGAGCCGTTTTTTCAGAACAGTTACAAGCTTGGGGGATAGATCTTAATACCCAAGTTGTTGTGTACGATGATATGGGAGGTGCGATTGCTGCACGTGCTTGGTGGATGCTGAGTCAGCAAAACATAGATGTACGCGTTTTGAATGGTGGTTTTCCCGAATGGTTAAGAGAGGGGAGAGATGTTTCATTAACGCCGGACACAGCTAAAGCAACACTTGACAAAATTGAGGTTTCTTTCCCTTGGGCGGTTAGCGAACAAGCGATAGTGGAAAACTTTGAAACGAATCAATTTCAACTGGTGGATGCCAGGTCTTCAGATCGTTTTCATGGAGAGAACGAAACCATGGATCCTGTTGCCGGACATATTCCAGGTGCTATTAATCGTCCATTTTCAGACAATTTGGATGCAAATGCTTGTTTTAAGCCTGCCGAGCAACTGCATGTGGAATGGCAAGACTGGTTATCAAATAGCAGCGATGCTTACGTGTATTATTGCGGATCAGGTGTGACGGCTTGCCATAATGTATTGGCCTTAAATTACGCAGGTATAGAAGCAAGACAAGTTTATGTTGGGTCTTGGAGCCAATGGTCAAAAAGGATGTTACGAGCAACAGCTTTGTGATGGCGCGGTTTTTTCGGCCTTAATTTGAAACAACTTAGCCTCCTGTTGAGGCTCAGTTGTTTGGCTAAGGCAGATTACTTTGGCATTGCTCCTGCCATGAAAATTTGTACTTGTTGATGTGTTTCCCCCCAGATGTGCGATTTAACTGCAAGTAGAAGATGTTCGGCTTCTTTTAGTGTTACTATGCCGTCCATTAATTTGATGCCAATGCCTTCTTGAGTAAAGAAAAAGTGCCATGTGTGCTTGTCAATAATGGCTTCGCCTTCGCCATTATTGTAGCTGATTTGCTGGAATGGGTAGTCACTGGGGATAAAGCAAGAAAGCTCTTGTCCTGACTCTCCATAATTAAGATCTGGGATATAGCCTTGACGATCGACCAGTTCAAACTTCATATAGAACTCCTTGTTGTTTTTCTAATAGACTAGTGTGACTTCTGGATTTTGCCTACACTTTTTATTGAAAGCGCAAAAGAACCTACTTAAAATGTGTTTGGTTTCGCTTTGTAGAGCATTTATTTTTCCGATTTAGCTCTCATTTTTTGTATAACAAAATTTTAAGCCTTGTAAAGGTAGTGATCTATTAATAAGCCATTAATAGACAAATGCCAAGAGCTTAATGTTAGGAAGTTAGTTTATGTCGGAAGTGAAGAAAATCTTAGTGGTTCGTAACGATAAAATTGGTGACTTTGTCCTTGCTTTGCCAGCGATTCGTGCCATAAAGCTTGCTTTTCCGGATGCTACTTTGACGGCTTTAGTTCCCAATTATACAAAAGAGATTGCTCAGTCTTTTGCTTGGATTGATGACGTTATTATCGATTCTAAAGATCCCGACAATAAAAAAGCCTTAATTGCAGAGCTTAAGTCGCGTTCCTTTGATGCTGCGATTTGTTTATTTTCCGATACTTATAATGCCACCGTGGTTCGACAAGCTAAAATACCTGTGCGTGTTGCTCCAGCCACAAAGTGGGTTCAATTCTTATATACTCATACACTACGTCAGCGTCGCTCTAAATCACTTAAGCCTGAATTTGAATATAACCTAGATCTTGCGCATTACTTTATTAAGGTTCTAGGCGGTACGGTTCAAAAAACAACGGCTCCTATGTTTGCCTACACGCCTGATAATTTAACTAAGCAGTTAAGTAAACTTGAAAATATCGGTGTAGCCGTTGATCGTAAATTGTGTTTTGTTCATCCCGTAACAGGCGGTTCTTCTAATACGCTTACGCAAGAGCAATGGGTGAAGCTGATTTGCTTTTTAGACAGCATCGACTGTTTTCATTTTGTTATTACGGCTGGTCCAGGTGAGGCGCCAGTTTCTCAATCTTTAGTAGACGCACTGCAAGGTTTGGTCAGTTACGTTAGTCTGTATGATAAAAATGACGGCATTGCTGATTTTATGTGTTCTATTGCAACCGCTGACTTGTTTGTTGCTGGGTCAACAGGGCCATTACATATTGCTGGTGCGATGGATGTACCGACAATTGGCTTTTATCCCAATAAACGTTCAGCTAAACCGTTGCGTTGGAAAACGCTTAATACAGAAGGTCGTTGGTTACCTTTTACCACGAGTGGGCCAGAGGCATCTTTGGCTGACCTTGATGTAACAAGTTTGTTTGAAGAAATAGAAACTTGGTATACAAATCTCTAATCTAGGAAATGCTTTTAAAATGTCTAATAAGATGAATGTACTTCATATTTGCCTTTCAACTGGCTTTGGCGGGTTGGAAATGTACCCTATGCGAGTCGGGGCTACGATGATGTCTCAGGGTTGTAAGGTTTATGGCATGGGGCAAGCCGGTACGCCAACGAATGCACGTATGGTAGAGATATTTGATAGTACTTTATCATTAGGCAGTCGTGGTGAAGGTTATCGAAAGCTTTTGAGTATTGCGAAATGGATTAAGCAGCGTGAGATTGAAATCGTTCACTGCCACAAATCCAGTGATTTGACGCTGGCTGTTTTATTGAAAAAACTGTGTGGCTTTAAATTGCTTTATACTGATCACATGGGGGCAAAGCGATCAAAAAGAGATTTTTACCATCGTTTTATTTACCGAAATGTGGATTTGGTTATATCAATTAGTAACTTCACTCGTGCTAGAAATGTTAAAGCGCTTCCTATGCCAGAAAGTAAAATAAAGAGATTGTGGTACGGAACAGACATCACCGAAGTTGAAGACATTGAGCTTGATTTAAAGGCTGAGTTGTCATTGCCTTCGGATACTATTTTAATTGGTATTGTTGGTCGCCTGTCAAATGGCAAAGGGCATCTAGAATTATTGAAAGCCTTTAAACAACTAACGCTAGGTCAAGCGCATCTCATTATAGTTGGTGGACTGACTGCTGAAACGGGTGGTTCTACAGAATATGTGCAGATGCTTCAGTCTTACGTTACTGAAAACGATTTACAGAATAAAGTGACGTTTTATGGCTTCACCAATAAGCCTGACATCTTGTTGAAGACCGTTGATGTCGTGGTGATTCCTTCACACAATGAAGCATTCGGATTGACAGTCATTGAAGCCATGGCAGCAAGAAAAGCCATTGTTGGTTCCAGCCATGGCGCGATTCCTGAGCTTTTAGAAGACACGGGGGTTGTTGTGGATCCCTTTGATCCCCAAGCTTTTGCCAATGCGATAGACAATCTGAGTTCTAGTAGTGATGAAAGAGATCGTTTGTCGAATATGGCGAGAAAACGTGCTTGCGAATTCTTTGATCAGAAAAAGCACGTTGATACCTTGTTAGAAATTTATAAAACTTGCTGATAATTAGTCGGGGCGCTTAGCTTGCGAGCGAATCCAAAGATCGGCGTATTTCACAAAAGTGGAGTGCGCCGATAATACGGCAAGTAGAAACCCTTGCTTACCATCGAGAAATCCACGTTTTATTACATACATTTTTACGAAGCAGGCGAATGCGTGTAGTGAAGCATTGCTAAGGGATGTTTTTTTGCCGCGTTTTTCTTTTTGATCTGCTGATAATTTTGCATAAGACGCTGATTTGACTAGGTAGTGATGAAGATCATCGTAGGTATAATGTGTTAAATCGCCCTTTAATGATTCAAGTGTGACATCTTTCGCTAGAAGCACTTTTTCGTGTACTAGATCGTCCGAATAATTTCCTTCGTTCACTTTATAAAGCCTAGTCACGCGATCTGGATACCAGCCAGAATGTTCAATAAAGCGTCCGAATACCCAACTTTTTCGATTAATGTTGTAGGCTGTTTTGTCTTTATTCTGAGACACAGCATCTAAAATACTGCTTTTCAATTCTTCCGTAACGACCTCGTCAGCGTCAACCCAGAACACATAGTCTGTGGTGACATATTCTTGAGCGGCTTGTCTTTGTAGCCCAAAACCTTGCCAGTCTGACTTTACATAAAAATGTTTTGTGTATTTTTCTGCAATTTCTTGAGTGTTGTCATTACTGCCTGAATCAAGAATCACGATATCGTCGACCCAGCCAGCTAAACTGCTCAAGCATGCTTCTAAGTTTTTAGACTCGTTTTTAACAATGAGCGCAGCAGACAAGGTCGCTTTTTGTGGTTGGCTCGTCATAGATTAGGTTCCGAAGAAGACAGGTTTAAAGCGTTAATTAGCCTTTCTGGAAGCAATTGTTTTTGGCAGTTAGTATGCCCAAGGGGACAGTTGCGTTTAAAGCAAGGAGAGCATTCAAGGTGGAGATTATGAATGGTCTTGTTTTCAGTCAATGGTGGTGTAAATAACTCACTGGTTGAGCCGTAAATGCCGTGAACTTCCGTTCCAACGGCAGCGGCAATGTGCATTAGTCCAGAATCATTACTAACAACCTTTTCAGCCGCAGAAAGTAAGTCAATGGCGTCTACTAATTGAGTCTTTCCACATAGATTTATGGCAAATTCACCCAGTCCTTGCACAATTTTGTCACCATCAGTTTGGTCTTTTGGCCCACCTAATATCCAGATTTGGTAGCCCGCCTCAACAGCGCTTTTGGCTAATTCATGGAAATAAGCGATAGGCCATTGCTTGGACGGGCCAAATTCTGCGCCAGCCATAAGAGCGATTGCGGGTCTATCAGATAAATTATGTTGCTCATAAAGGTGTTTTTGATTGACTGGGTCAACACGCAATGCTGGAGAAGGTATCTCAATTGGAGGATAAGCCAATTCGCTAGGTAGCCCTAGAGACGTAAAGCGTTTTACGGTTTGGTTTAAAATACTTTTATCCAACTTGCGTCGTTCATTTAACAGGATATAGCGTTGTTCGCCCTTAAAGCCGACTCTGTGAGGAATATTGGCAAAGAAAGGAACCAGTGCTGACTTCCATGAACGAGGCATAACAATGGCTTGATCATAATGTTCTGAGCGAAGGGAGCGTCCTAGCTTACGGCGGGTACTTATTCCCCATTCTCCATGGCCGGTAGGTAAGGTGATTGCATTCCGTACTTCTGGCATTCGAGCCAAAATAGGCAAAGACCAGTTAGGGCCGATAACATCGATAATCGCCTCTTTATCACGCTGCTTGAGCGTAATAAAGAGGCTTTGCGCCATGACCATGTCGCCAACCCAAGATGGGCCAACAATTAAATATTTAGCCATTTGTATCGAGCCAACCTAAATAATCTTGAACGCCTTGCGCTAATCCACGGAAACTTCCTTCGTAGCCAGCTTCACGAAGTTTGGTGATGTCAGCTTGAGTGAAACTTTGGTAAGCGCCTTTTAGGTGCTCTGGGAATGGAATGTATTCGATCTCACCTTTTTTGTAGTGAGCAATGACAGTTTCCGCAATAGTACGGAAAGGCTCGGCTTTACCAGTACCTAAATTGAAAATACCTGACTTATCTGGGTTTTCGAGGAACCAAAGTTTGGTATTAACTAAATCTTCAACATAAATGAAATCACGGCTTTGACCGCCTGCTTCGTAACCATCGTAGGCACCAAAAAGTTTTGGATTCTCTCCAGCAAGTACTTGGTTGCGAAGATGAAAAGCAACGCTAGCCATGCTGCCTTTATGCTGTTCACGAGGCCCATATACGTTGAAATAGCGGAAACCAACAATTTGGCTTTTCGCTTTAGGCAAAATAGCACGAATGTATTGGTCGAACTGAAACTTGGAATACGCGTACATGTTAAGCGGTTTCTCGTTCTCGCGAGATTCTTGGAAAATAGGGCCTGAACCATAAACAGAGGCGGAAGATGCATAAGAAAATGCTGCATCATGCTTCAAGCAATAATCTAATACCGCTTTTGAGTATTGATAATTTACGTCCATGACGTATTTACCGTTCCATTCTGTGGTCGCTGAGCAAGCTCCTTCATGGAAAACCGCAATGGGATTAATGCCTAATGTGTCATTCTTGATAGCGTCTAAGAAGTCGTACATGTCCATATAATCTGCAATATCAAGATCAGATAGATTTAGGCATTTCTTTCCGTCTGTTAGGTCATCAACCAAAAGGATATTTTTAATGCCTTTATTGTTTAATGCCTTGATGATATTGCTGCCAATGAATCCGGCACCGCCAGTTACTATATACATAATACATTTGTCCTAGAATCGAGTGTTTGTCTCTACTAAGTTTACTTCTGAGTCACAAGTTAAACCTAAAAAGAATCCTGAAAACCGTTGTATGATTTGGCCCATGCTATCACTTCTGTTAAGCCGAGAAAAATATGATAGCTGCTAGTGCCGGGAAGCGGGAAGTCTTTTGGAGTATTGTCTTCGTTAAGATACTCATTCCAACGACCATTCGGTAAGAAATAGTGTTGCTGAGCATAATTGATTGCTTTTTCTAAGCGATCTATCTTTTCCTCTTTTCCAATCGGCATGACTGTGATTGCTTTTAGATATTCGGTGATCGGCCAGATACGTTTTTCTTGATCAAGAGGCTGATAAGTATTGCCGTCAATTTGGTTGTAGATACCACCATTTTCTGCAAGGCCGTGACGTGCAGCGACTCGCCATAAGTTCTGGGCCAAATCTGTATAATCAGAATTTGGGAGTATTTTATTCGCTTGATAAAGTAACCAGACCCACTCGAAATGATGCCCAGGTTCTACTTGGTGGCCTGTTTTAGCATCTAGGCTCCAGTCGGTGCTGAAGAATTCACGCAGTGTTTTAGTATCCTTGTGATAAAAGTGCTCAAGAGCCAGAGAAAGCAACGATTGAATGGCTTCTTTGTAGTCTTTATCTTGCGTTGTTTCAAAAGCGGCAACATAGCCTTCTAGTAAATGCATATGTGGGTTCTGGCGGCGGATTTGTGTGCTATCAACCGGATAGGATTCATAGAAGCCGCCTGATTGTGCTTGCATCTTCTCTAATAAAAAAAGATGCGTTTTTTTCATATAAGAAAGAGCGCGATCATCCTTTGTTGCCCTGTAATAATGGCTAAAAGAAAGCAGTATAAAGGCAAGAGCATACGCATCTGATTGTGTGTCTTTTATCGAAAGGTCGTCATTTAATGAGAAAATCCAGCGCTCATCGATATAATAATGAGAAGTGATGAAGTCGAAAAGCGGGGTTAGCATGGCCTGCCATTCTGGCGTGTTCTTTATTTGGCAAGCATGGCTAAAAGTATATAACTGACGGCATTGAGTTAATAAACGAACACGACCAACATTATTGCTTGTCCAGTCATGATTCATACTTTCGTAGCTGTAACCTTTTTCCTTGTTGATACCATAACGAGACCAATTGTTTAAAAGTTCATTAAATAAGAACGATTGGCTAGATAATAGAGCGGAATTCAGCATTGTATAAAAGCCTTATTTCGTATGTTTTAGGTATGTCCAACTTGGCGAGGGAGTATGATAAGATGAGCGACTCTAAAAATCGATTATTATGTGCCTATGAACTCTTCGTATTTGAATTTTAAAGATAAACATATCCTTGTTGTTGGGGATGTGATGTTAGATCGCTACTGGCATGGTGGCACCTCTCGTATTTCTCCTGAAGCTCCGGTTCAAGTGGTAAAAGTTTCTGCAATTGAAGACCGTCCTGGCGGCGCCGCAAACGTCGCGCTTGGCTTAGCCAAATTAGGTGTGCCTGTCACGCTTGTTGGTGTGGTTGGTAACGATGAAAATGCCGATATATTGGCCCGTTGCCTAGAAGAGGTTGGTGTTACTTGTCGATTTGTACGTTCTGAAACACTCCCAACTATCACTAAATTACGCGTGATGAGCCGTCATCAACAACTGATTCGTTTAGACTTCGAAGAGCGCGAAGACAGTCTTTCTCAGAATGAGGCATTGGCAAAAGTCGTCGAAGAGTGTTTGCCAGATTCGGACGCCGTTATTTTTTCTGATTATGCAAAAGGTTGTCTAGCCGACGTTCAGTCTCTGATAAAGCTATCCAACGCAGCGAACGTGCCAAGCTTTGTCGATCCCAAAGGCAATGATTTCTCGATTTATCAAGGGGCAACGCTTGTTAAGCCTAATCTTCTTGAGTTTGAAACGATTGTGGGTAAATGTCGTTCAACGAAAGAATTGGAAGAGAAAGCAAAGGCCCTTCGAGAGCAATTCGGTTGGAAGGCATTGTTGGTTACTCGTGGTGAAGATGGTTTGATTTTATTGAGTGATGATAAACCTCCTTTCTCACTCGCTACCGCGGCAAAAGAAGTGTTTGATGTGACTGGTGCTGGTGATACCGTTGTAGCTGTTCTCACTGCTATTTATGTGACCAGCAAGCGTTTTATTGATGCGGTTGAATACGCGAATCAAGCGGCTGGCTATGTGGTTGGAAAATTAGGTACGGCATCCATCAGTGCTGAACGGCTTGAAGCGATTATGTTCCAACGTTCGCACAGTACGAATTTTGGCGTGCTTTCGCCGGATGATTTGCTTGAACAAATTAAACTGGCGCAAATGAATGGTGAAAAAATCGTCTTCACTAACGGTTGTTTTGATATTCTTCATCCCGGTCATATTGCTTATATGAAGCAGGCGAAAGCGCTAGGAGATCGTTTGATTGTAGCTGTTAATACCGATGCATCAGTTAAACGCCTCAAAGGTGAAAAACGTCCGATTAATAACTTAGTTCATCGCATGTCTGTGCTTGAAGGTGTGGGGGCGATTGATTGGGTGACTTGGTTTGATGAAGATACGCCAAAAGAAATTATTGAATTTTTAACGCCGGATGTTTTGGTTAAAGGTGGGGATTACACCATAGAAACAATCGTTGGTGCCGATCATGTTTTGGCTCATGGTGGTGAAGTGAAAGTATTGACATTTGTTGATGGCTATTCGACCACTGCTATTATCGAAAAAGCGAATTTATAAATGCAAGATAAAGACAGTATTGAAGTCGATAGCACTACTCCAAAAGCGTCTCCTACTGGGATGCAAGTGTACTTTCGCTTATTAGGATACGTACGCTCCTCTTGGTTGTATTTGCTTTTAAGTGTCATTGGATACGTTATATATGCTGCGATGGAGCCGGCTTTAGCGGCATTGTTAAAGCATATTGTAGACACCGTATCGGTAGGAAGTATTACAGATAGTCGCCTATTAATTCCCTTGGCTATTTTGGGTATTTTTATCGCTAGAGGTATTGGTACTTTCTTAGGCAACTATTTTATGGCGAAAGTGGCGAACAATGTGGTGTTTGATTTGCGTACCAGCATGTTTGATAAGCTGGTGCTTTTGCCTTCCAGCTATTATCACTCTGTTCCTACAGGGCGTTTACTTGCCAAGTTAACCTATGATACCGAGCAGGTAATCGGCTCTATAACCCAAGCAATTCGCGTATTATTGCGTGAAGGTTTAACGGTTATTGGTTTATTGGGTTATATGATTTATATGAACTGGCGATTGTCTTTGTTGTTCCTGCTGGTTGTTCCTTTAATTGGCCTATTAGTCTCTTACGCGTCTAAGCGTTTTCGTAAATTAAGCACTCGAATTCAAGATGCGATGGGCGGCGTGACGGATGTGGCATCAGAAGCCATCAAAGGTCATGAAGTCGTTAAGATATTTGGCGGTAGTCAATATGAAATAGCTCGTTTTCGTGACGCCGCTAGTGAAAATCGTCGTTCTCAACTAAAAATGGAAATGACTAGATCACTTAACGTGCCTATCGTTCAGTTTATTCTAGCCATAATGATGGCGGTTTTGATTTGGTTTGCTTTAAGCCCTTCAATTAGCTCACATATGTCTCCTGGTGACTTTATTGCCTTTTTGACTGCCGCCGGTATGTTGGGAAAACCTATTCGTCAGCTAACTGAAGTAAACAGCATCTTGCAAAAAGGTATTGCCGCTTCTTACAGCATTTTTGACTTCTTAGATTTGCAAGAGGAGGTTGATAAAGGCGAGAAGTCTGCGACTCGCTTTAAAGGAAATATTGAATGGGATTCTATGTCATTCAAATATCCTAGATCTGAAAAATACGCTTTGAACAATATTAACTTATCCTTGCCAGCGGGAAAAACATTGGCTTTAGTGGGTCGCTCTGGCAGTGGTAAATCGACTATGGCGAATTTGATTCCGCGTTTTTACGATATTAATAAAGGTGCTTTGAGTATCGATGGTATTTCTATTGATGATTATAAATTGACCGAACTTCGTTCTAATATTGCCTTGGTCAATCAACAAGTTGTGCTGTTTAACGGCACGATTCGTGAAAATATCGCTTATGGTTATTTGCGTACAGCAAGTGATGAAGAAGTTATTGAAGCCGCTAAAGCGGCTAATGCTTGGGGCTTTATTCAAGAACTTGGTCAGGGTTTAGACACCATGGTTGGAGAAAATGGCGTGCTGTTGTCTGGTGGTCAGCGTCAGCGTATCGCCATTGCACGAGCTATTTTGAAAAATGCACCTATCTTAATTTTAGATGAAGCGACCTCAGCGTTAGACACAGAATCGGAACGAGCGATTCAGTCTGCTTTAGACAACCTAATGGAAAATCGTACAACTATTGCTATTGCCCATCGATTATCGACTATTGAAAATGCCGACATCATTGCGGTGGTGGATCATGGTGAGATTATTGAGCGAGGTTCACATAGCGAGTTGTTAGCCTTGAATGGCGCTTATGCGCAGCTTCATAACCAGCAATTTACTGAGACGACTACTTAATTATGTGGTTGTACCGTTCTTTATTTGTTTTATTTACGCCGGTAATTTTATTTAAAATCCGGCGTTTTAAGAAAACGTATCAACATTATCGTGCGCAAGAAGCGTTTGGCTTTTGGCCATCTGTTGAAGCAGATTTGTGGATTCATTGTGCGTCTGTGGGCGAAGTGCTTGCTGTACGTCCGTTAGTGCTTCAGTGGCGCGAAAAATGCCCTACACAGCGATTGTTAATTACCACAATGACGCCGACTGGCGCTGAGCAAGTGGTAAAAACTTTTCCTTTTGCAGAGCATAGATATTTGCCAATGGATTGGCGCTCAAGCGTTAAACGGGCGCTTAAAAAGCTTACTTGCAAGCACTTATTGGTTGTTGAAACCGAACTCTGGCCTAACTTGTTGCAACTGACTAAGCAACGAGGATTACGTGTAGATGTAGTGAATGCTCGTTTGAGTGAACGCTCTTTCCAGCGTTATCAGAAGTTTTCGATTATTTCGCGTCCGTTGTTTGCGTTGCCTGACTGTTTTTTGGCTCATGCGCAAGCTGATGCAGCACGCTTTGAGGCACTGGGCGCAAAAAAGGTATTGGTGGCTGGAAGCATCAAATTCGATCTTGCTGTGCCGTCAGAGGTTTTCGAAGCTAACTGGCGTGGACAGCTAGGCTCTCGGTTTGTCTGGGTGGGTGGAAGCACACATCAAGGCGAAGATGAAATGCTCTTGCGCATTCATAAGGTGTTACAACAAAAATACCCTGATGCTTTGTTGATATTGGTTCCCCGTCATCCTGAGCGCTTTGAAGCTGTACAAGCATTGGCTTTGCAGTCTTTTGAGCGAGTGGGGCTTCGTAGTCAAACGCCATTAGATCAATGGACTAATTTTGATGTGGTTATAGGCGACTCTATGGGAGAGTTGATGTATTACTATCAAGCATCTGATATGGCTTTTGTGGGTGGTAGCTTGATTAAACGTGGTGGTCATAATCCTATTGAGCCAGCGTTGCTTGGCAAAACAATTTTGATTGGTCCTTACACCTTTAATTTTATGGATATTACCGAGCAACTTTTGCAGGTTAATGGCGCCATTCGTTGTCAGGATGAAGCGCAATTGGAAAAAGTGGTTTTGGATCTTGCTGGGCAATCGTCTCAGCGTTTCCGTCTTGGTCAAACGGCGTTGCGTTTCGCAGAAAAAAACCAAGGTGCTGTTACAAGAGTACTTGCTGAAATGGACTTCCGTTGATCGACTCTTTACAATAAACGCTCATTATCTCATGGGGTGCTTTAGCATTTAGTAAATGTTAAAGCTGAGAAGCGGATTGTCTGCTAACCCACCGAACCTGATCCAGATCATGCTGGCGTAGGAATCGAGATAGCAAGTCAGATTATAGCTAAATCGTAATCCCCAAAATTGCCACTTGCCATTTCCCCTGTACGCCGCTCACGTTATTTAGGAGCGACACATTTTGAACATATTTTCGTTAACAACCTTATTTACTGCCTCAATGGTTAGTTTTGGTTTAGCGCTTTCCCCTGTTGCGTTAGCAAAAGACACTCTCAATGTTTATACCTACGATTCATTTGCCTCTGATTGGGGGCCCGGTCCTAAGATAAAAGCCAACTTTGAACAAGAGTGCGATTGTGAGGTGAATTTTGTTGCGTTGGACTCTTCGGTTGGTATTTTGTCTCGTGCGCAGCTAGAAGGTAAATCGTCACAAGCTGATGTACTTTTGGGGTTAGACCTAAATCTAATGGAAGCCGCAAAACAGACAGGTTTGCTTGCTGAGCATTCGGTAGATACTTCGAATGTCACGATTGCGGGCGGTTGGACAGACAAGATGTTTGTGCCATTTGATCAAGGTCATTTTTCTTTTGTTTATAATTCCGAGACCTTGAAGAATCCGCCAAAAGGCTTAAAAGACATTGTCGGTGATCAAAACCTTCGTGTTATTTATCAAGATCCGAGAACCAGTACGCCAGGGCTTGGTTTGTTGTTATGGATGAAGTCGGTTTATGGTGATAACGCTGCTGATGCATGGGAGCGTTTGGCTAGCCATACGGTGACCGTAACGAAAAGCTGGTCCGATGCTTATAGTTTATTTTTGAAAGGCGAAGCAGATGTGGTGCTTAGTTATACCACGTCTCCTGCTTACCATGTTGTTGTAGAAGGGGAGAATAAGTATCAGGCGATTATGGCAAGTGAAGGGCTTTATCCACAAATTGAAGTAGCGGCGATGATGAAGGATGCACCGCATCCAGCTTTGGCTAAGCGTTTTATGCAGTTTATCTTGCAGCGGGGGTTCCAATCGACGGTTGCAACGGGAAATTGGATGTTGCCAGTGGTTAAGTTAGATGAAAAATTACCGGCGGCTTTTGATAGTGCTTTAATGCCTGCTAAGAATTTGGTTTTGCCAGCTAAAGACGTGGTGCAACATCGTAAAGCTTGGGTTGACGAGTGGTTAAATGCCACGACTCGATAACAGACGTTAAATTGTTTTCTTATCGAACGGCCAGAAGGTTATTGCCGGCACTTTTGGGTGTCGGTTTTTTCTTGTTAATGGGAGCTGCCAGTTTGGCGGCTCTTTTGCGTTATGGTGAATTACACTCTTGGCTTGGCTATATACAGCAGCCTTATTTATGGCGTGTCGTGCGCTTTTCTTTGTGGCAAGCGCTGTTAAGTAGCGGTATAAGTTTGCTGATTGCTCTTCCTGTTGCTTCTTGTCTTGTCCATCGTCAGTTTTATGGGTGAGCCGCTTTGTTGCAATTGTTTTCTGTGTCTATGGTCGTGCCGACTATTGTAGCGATTTTGGGTTTGGTCGTTGTCTATGGTCGTACCGGATGGCTGAACCAATTATTTGGCGTGCAAATTCCCTTGTATGGTTTGGTGGGTATCTTGCTTGCCCATGTGTTTTTTAATATGCCATTAGCCGTTCGACTTTTGTTACAAGGGTATGACTTGATTCCCTCTGGGCAGTGGCGTCAGGCTTCGCAACTTGGTTTTACTCGCTGGGCTGCCTTTTGTCTAATCGAATGGCATTATGTAAAAAAAGTTCTACCGGGTGCCTTTGTACTGATTTTTATGTTGTGCTTTTCGAGCTTTGCTGTGGTGCTCAGTTTAGGTGGAGGGCCAAAATTTAGCACCTTGGAAGTAGCGATTTATCAGGCGTTGCGATTTGATTTTGATCTGAATAAAGCTAGCTTTTTAGCTTTGCTGCAAGTGGCTATATGTACTCTGTTTGCGGTCGTCGTATATCGTATTGCTCCGGTGACTCGTCAAGATGTGAGTTTGTTGGCGGTAACCAGCTATTCCATTAAAGATTCTGTATGGGCCAAATTAGCCGATTGCCTTGCATTGTGTTGTGCATTTGTATTGGTTATTCCGCCTTTCTTAGCAATCTTCGATCCTATTTTCTCTCCTGTTTTTTTAACGACTTTGCAGTCTTCGGCGCTTTGGCAGGCGGTATTGATTTCTTTACAAATTGCATTGCCAGCAGCTTCTGTGAGTTTATTGCTTGGTTGGTGTTTTGGCGTTTTGGCGCGGTTTTGTATGGTACGTCAGTATTTGGCATTTTTGCCGAATAAAATTGAGCATTTGGGTAATATGATTCTCATGGTGCCGGGGTTGGTTATTGCGACCGGGTTGTTTATGTTTTTGCGGGACCTTGGCTGGGGGCTTCAATCGAGTTACTGGATTGTTGTCTGGGTCAATGCGGTTATGGCGTTGCCTTTTGTACTGCGAGCTTTGATGCCGGTGATGTATCAGCAAGAGCGACGATTTCGAAATGTCTATCTGAGTTTAGGGGTCCAATCTTGGTCTCGATGGCGCTTGGAGTGGCCTTTGATGAGAACCAGTATCGGACAGGCGTTTGGCTATGCGCTGTTATTGTCTTTGGGGGATATGGGCGTGATTGCGTTGTTTGGTAGTCAAGGTTTGGTGTCGTTGCCTTTGTATTTATTTCAATTAATTGGTTCTTATCGGTTGGAAGAGGGCGCTTGCGTTGCCGTGATATTAATTTCTATGTGTTTGATTTTGTTTTACTGTTCATCGCGCTTTATTGGTGGAGTAAGTTCACGTGTTAAAAATTAACCTTCAATATGATTGGGAAAGTTTTCACGCCCATTATTGTGTGGATATTTTACCAGGTGTCACTACTTTGCTGGGCGGTAGTGGTGAAGGGAAAAGCACACTTTTGCATTTATTGGGGGGATTTATTGCGGGGCGTGGCGAATTACTTTTTAACCAAGATTCCTTGTTGTCTTTGCCCGCCTATGAAAGGCCTATTTCGACCTTGTTTCAAAGTGATAATTTATTTCCTCAACTTACGGTTTGGCAAAATGTCGCCATTGGCATTTCTCCTTCTCTTACTTTGAATCATGAGCAAAAAAACAAAATACATTGGGCGCTAGAAAAGACACAACTTGTTGATAAAAAAGATCGCTATCCACAAGCGCTATCGGGCGGACAAGCTCAGCGAGTGGCCATTGCTCGTGCCTTGGTGAGGAATAAGCCGGTCTTATTATTGGACGAGCCTTTTAGCGCGTTGGATCCTGCCTTGCGAGAAGAGATGCTTTATTTGGTGAATGACGTGACTCAAGAGCTTAGCTTGACGACCTTGCTGGTATCTCATTTACCTCAAGAGGCGACCTTGGTCGGCGGACGAGTTATCTTGATTGAGCAAGGTTGTATCACGGCTCACGAACCCGTATCTGTTTTATCTCAAACTGAACCACATCCACTTTTTTCTCGTTATCTTGGTGTGCCTAGTACTCAAGAACATAGTGCCTGATAGCGGAGTATCTAATTACTCGACAAGATAGTCTTATTAGGTTAATTGTTAATTCCTGTTGGTGATGGTTTCTTGAATTTTTATTTAAATTGAAAGAGCGACATAGTGTTTGATGATAATGAGCTATTAAAAAAAGGCATAGTAATGACAATCGCTTATGCGTTTGTTATGTCACTTACCGCGTTGGCGGCGAAGCAGGCGCAAACCATGATTGCGGTATCAACCTTGGTTTTTTGGCAGAGTGTATTTTGTACCTTAATTCTCTTGCCACAAATGCGTGGGCGTTGGCAAAAAAGACCTTTATCGGTTTGGAAAATACACTTTTTACGCAGTTTTGGTGGTTTTATTGGTTTCCTTTTTTATTATTGGTCGCTAAATCATATTCCTTTAGTAGAGGCTTCTCTGCTCAGAACCTGTGCGCCTTTGTGTGTTCCTTTTGTTGTCTTGGTGTTGCATAAAATTCGGATTCCAAAGGCTCGTTGGCTGCCGCTTATTATTGGTTTTGTCGGAGTGGCATTTGTCATTCATCCTACCCCCAATAATTTGAATCCTTGGCATCTTGTTGGATTTGCCTCAGCGATTGGTTTGGCATTGTCTATGGTGACGACTCGAATGTTGTCTCAACAAGTGTCAGGGCAAGAAACGTTATTTGTCTATTTTTTAGTGTCGACTTTGTTGTCTCTGCCTTTGACGTTATTGCAAGGTGAATCCTTGAGTGTGCCAATGAGCGTGTGGCCGCTGGTGGCTGTGGTTGCCATCACTTTGTATGTTGGTATGTATCTTTATAATAAAGCTTATACATATGCACCAGCGAGTATTGTGTCACCTATTAGTTATATTGGCGTGGTGTTTAGTGGCTTTTGGGGCTTGGTTGTTTGGGGTCATGTGCCGGATATTTATGCCATTATAGGCATGCTACTTATCTTCTTGAGTATTTTGATCAGTACTCGGATGGCGAAAAACCGAGGTTAGGGTTTTTTATTATTTCTTTCTTTTTGACGCGTTTTGGATGAATAGACCGACCAGGATACAGGCTAAACCAATTAGTGTTGAGTTTAGAATGGGTTCTCCGGCAAATTGTGAAAGCCAAACGATAGAGAGCAATGGAGAAAGGAATATTAAGTTCGCTACTTGGCTGGCATTAGACGTTAATTTAAGGGCTTTATTCCACAGTACAAAACTCAGTCCCATCTCAAATAAGCCAATATAAATTGCCCCCCATAAGCCTTTATTATCCCAGTGGCTGAGCTCACCCGTTACGCCAGCATAAAGTGTGATTAACGGTAAAGCAAAAGCGAAATTTAGGGTGAGTCCGATCAGACTAGGTCGTTGGTCTTTTGTATTCAGTAGCCAATAAAATGCCCAAATAATGGTGCTTAATAATGCAAAAGCAACACCTGATAGATTGGAAAATTCTAATGAACCTATTTGTCCGCGGGTGGAAATATAAAGCACTCCAAAATAGCAAGCGGCAGCAGCGATGTAGTCAGCCGTTTTAAGGCGTTGTTTAAGGATAGGTACCGCCATAAAGCTAAGCATGATAGCCCAAGTGTAATTAATAGCCTGTGCTTCTTGAGCTGGAAGTGTGTTGTAGGCTTGCAGCAATATTAAGTAATAAAGAAATGGGTTGATCGCGCCAAAAAATAGAGACGGTTTCCATGATTGCTTGGCAAAATGAACGAGTTGTGGCGACTCGCCTTTCAGTACAAGGAGTGTTGTTAAAAATATCAGTGAGATAATGTTTGCAACCAGAAGGAGCTGCGTTGGAGAAAAGTGTTTGAGCGAGATAGAAAAAGCAGTAGCAACCGTTGACCACAGTAGAACAGCCCCAAGGCCAAATAGCATGGCTTGGGTGTTGTTGGAGGGTTTGCTCATGATGTAATTCCAAGCGGTCTAAAACCGCAGATCTATTTCTGCTGAATGACGTCTTTGTGTTTGACCGGCTAAAAAGAAAACAGAACACCGGCAAGAAAAGAGGTGATTTCATCGTTTTCGATAATAGGGCTTTTGAGAATATCATCGTCGTATTTTGTATGGCTAATACCGAGCATGATGTTGGTGCTTTTCGAAACTGGGTAGATGCCTCTTACGCCATATTGAATTCTGGACACCGAGCCTGTGTCATAAGCTGGAATGACACCGCCAGTGTTAGTAGATTCTTGTTGCGAGACGCCAAACATGTGATTACCCATTTTGCTGTCGATAAACTCATAAGATATGGAAGGAATGACTCTCCATGTTCCTACTGGGAAAGGAACTCCAGCCGAAATTTTGGCCGAATAGCCATCGTGTTTGCCGCTAATATCTTGTGACAACTTAGTACTGATAAAACCTATTCGATAGGATGCGAACGCCATGACGCCATGACGCTGTCGTCTCTATCGTCTAACTTGCGAATGTTTGCATCATGAGAATCGTCAGGGTCAAATTTCGAGATTTCGTAAGTCAAGCCAACCGCAACGTTTTGAAAGGAACGCCTTGGAAAAAAGCGATAGCCAATCTCTGGCAATCTTAAGAAAAAATTCTCGCCCTCATAGGACACATTGGGAAGAGAAACGGACTTGGAATCTGTGGCTTTATAAACAGATTGCGACTTAGCGCCAATGAATCCTAGTTGAGTCTCAGCTAACACAGTAAGAGGCATAAAAAGGCAGATTGTTAATAATACTTTTTTCATAATGTCCGTATCTTAATGATGAGTAGATTTAATAGACCTTGATTTTATTACATTGATTCTAGGGGCTTCTATTTAAACTGTAAAATAAATTATCAAATAGTGGGTTTGTCTTTGTTAAGCCTAGATTGTTTGGGCTTATGTGGAGCTATATTGGGGCTTTTTTTATCTTGGCATGTATTTCGTTTACTTATTGTCCACGAGTGCTATATAATGCGCGTCCCTGTAAATCAATACTCCTTGTCTCACAGCTTTTTTAACAGGGGGAGCGTGGAGACTAAGAACCCATAAGGAGAGCTTAAATGCGTCATTATGAAATCGTCTTTCTGGTTCACCCAGATCAAAGCGAACAAGTACCAGCAATGGTAGAGCGTTACACTAATCTAATCACTGAAGATGGTGGTCAAGTTCACCGTCTTGAAGATTGGGGCCGTCGTCAACTAGCTTACCCAATTAACAAAATTCACAAAGCACACTATGTTCTTATGAACATTGAGTGTTCTGACAGTGTTTTGTCTGAACTAAACGACACTTTCCGCTACAACGATGCCATCATCCGTAACTTGGTGATTCGTCGTAAAGAAGCGGTAACTGACGTATCTCCTATTAAAGCTTCTGAAGGTCGTGAAGATCGTCGTTCTGCTCCTCAGCGTGAAGAGCGTAACCACGACAATTCTGACGAAGTATCTGAAGAATCTGAAGATTAATCTATTTTTATTAGGAGACACTCATGGCTCGTTTTTTCCGTCGTCGTAAGTTCTGCCGTTTTACAGCAGAAGGCGTTAAAGAGATCGATTACAAAGATCTAGACACACTGAAAGGTTATATCACTGAAACTGGTAAAATCGTACCTAGCCGTATTACTGGCACTAAGGCTCGTTACCAGCGTCAGCTAGCGACTGCAATCAAACGCGCTCGCTACATTGCTATTCTTCCTTACACTGACAGCCACTTTAATTAATAGGCTGAAAGAAGTGCTTTTATGAGTGGTTTAGCTAAATGGGTAATGAAAAAACGCTTGAATGCCATTATTGGTGTGATGGTGTTTGGTCTGATTCCTGTGATGTTTTGGCTGGCTGCTGCAATCTTAGGATTGGTGGTACTTCGCAAAGGTATAAGAGAAGGAATATCTGTATTAGCTTGGGGTTGTTTACCTGCACTTGTGGTGTGGATACTTCAAGGAGATGCAACGGCACTTATGGTGTTAGTTGATGTGATACTGTTGAGTTATTTACTTAGATCAACGGTGTCATGGAGTTGGGTACTGCTAGTCGGCAGCTTTTTGGCGGTTATTAGTTCCTTGCTTCAGCCTCTTTTGATGGGAAATATTTTGAATTTGGCGGTGACGTTGGTTCAGAATGTTTTGACGGAGGAAGGTGTTGAAGTTCCTGACAGAAATTTAATTTTTAACCAAGCGGTGATGGCAATATCCATCTTCCAAGTGGTCATTGCTATTCTCTCTTTGTTTTTGGCGAGAAAATGGCAAGCAGGGCTCTATAATCCAGGCGGATTGCGTACTGAATTTCATCAGTTAAGATTGCCAGTAGCGTTTAGTTTAGTATTGGGTGGAATGATTTTAATAGGGGAGAGCTTAGGCGGATCCTTTAGTATTTTATCCCAAGCTGCTGTACCTGCTTTGGTGTTGCCGGGGCTTGCTCTAGTACATGGTGTTTTAGCAAAAAAAGAAATTGGGGTTGTTGGACTAATCGCATTTTATCTTGTAGGTTTTTTCGTTCTGAATGTGTATTTTGCAAATATACTCGTCGCGCTTTGTGTGATTGATAGTTTTGTTAATATTCGTTCTAGAATACAGGGTAAAGCGTCCAACTCAAGTGATAGCTAATGATTAATTAGAGGTGATCGAGATGGAAGTTATTCTACTCGACAAAGTAAACAAGCTAGGCGGTATTGGTGACGTTGCAGTTGTTAAACCAGGCTATGCTCGTAACTTTTTGATTCCGAACAAAAAAGCAGTAATGGCTACTAAAGCTAACTTGGCTAGCTTTGAAGAGCGTCGTGTTGAACTTGAAGCGCAAGCTGCAGAGCGTAAAGCGGCTGCTGAAGCTCGTGCTCTAACGCTAGAAGGTAAAACTTTCACTATCTCTGCAAATGCTGGTGATGAAGGTAAGCTTTTCGGTTCTATCGGTACTCGTGACATCGCTGATGCTATTTCTACGCAAGTAGCAGTAGAGAAAGCTGAAATCCGTCTTCCAGAAGGCGCGATTCGTCACACAGGTTCTTTCGAAGTAGACGTTCAACTTCATTCTGAAGTTATTGTAACGGTTACTTTAGAAGTAATCGCTGAGTAATTTACTTCGGTAAATTGCTTAAGAAAGGTGTGAATCTTTCTTAAATAAGAGAAGGGGATCTTGCTTTGCAAGATGCCCTTTTTTTGTTGGCGTGATAAGCTAATCTTTCTGTATTTTTTCTGTATTTGTATGGGTGTTTTGCGTGCAACTAAATGATTCTGAAGTCGCTTCTATTAAATTACCACCGTATTCCATTGAGGCTGAACGTTCAGTTGTTGGCGGATTGATGTTAGACCCACAAGCTTGGGAAAAAGTCTCCGAGCTTGTTATTGCTGATGATTTTTATCGTCCAGAGCATAAGGCGATTTTTACGGTTATTGCTCGTTTGGCTGATGAATCAGAACCTATTGATGTGGTTACCATTGGTGAGCGATTGGATAAGCGTGGTGACCTCGAATCTATTGGCGGCATGGCGTACTTAATTGAAGTCGCAGAAGCCACTCCAAGTGCCTCCAACATCGCTTCCTATGCAGATATTGTGCGTGAGCGTTCTATTTTGCGCCGCCTTATTTCTACAACGAACGATATCTCCGCGCGAGCTTTTCATCCAGAAGGTATGACGGCAGCTGAAGTATTGGATGAGGCTGAGCGAAAAATATTTCAAATCGCTGAAGGTGGAGAGAAAAAAGGTGGCCCGCGAATTGCGGCTGATATTCTTAGTGCCACAGTAGATAAAATTGATGAGTTGTATCATCAAGAGGGTGCAATCACTGGGTTAAGCACTGGCTTCACCGATCTAGATGCAATGACGGCAGGTTTGCAGCCTTCTGATTTGATTATTGTTGCTGGTCGTCCTTCCATGGGTAAAACGACTTTTGCGATGAACTTGGTAGAAAATGCCGCCATGATCAGTGATAAGCCGGTTATTGTATTCAGTTTGGAGATGCCCGCTGAATCACTGATGATGCGTATGTTGTCTTCCCTTGGTCGAATCGATCAGACGCGCATGCGTTCTGGGCAGTTGGTTCAAGAAGATTGGGACAAATTAATGTCTGCGGTAAAAATGCTAAAAGATCGCAAGCTTTTTATTGATGATACTGGTGGTATTAGTCCAACAGAAATGCGATCACGCGTACGACGTATTGCTCGTGAGCATGGTGGTGTTGCACTGATCATGGTCGATTATCTTCAGCTGATGCAGATTCCAGGCTTCACCGAAGGTCGTACCAATGAAATCTCTGAAATCTCTCGATCTCTGAAAGCCATAGCCAAAGAAATGGAATGCCCTATGGTGGCGCTTTCGCAGCTTAACCGTAGTTTGGAGAATCGATCCAACAAGCGCCCAGTGAACTCAGATCTACGTGAATCTGGGGCAATCGAGCAGGATGCTGACGTTATTTTCTTTGTGTATCGAGATGAGGTTTATCACGAAGATACGCCGCATAAAGGTATTGCTGAAATCATTATCGGTAAGCAGCGTAATGGTCCGATCGGTACTTGTCGGTTAGCCTTTGTGGGTAAATATACTCGCTTTGAGGATTTAGCGCCGGATGCTTATCGAGACTTTGATGATGAGTAAATCCGTGTGGTGTTTTCTTAAAGTTATTTACAAATAGTAACATTACAGTAGACATGATAAAAATAACTAATATAAAAAAGACGAGAGTTGTTTATGCGAAAAATGCCAGTAACAAATAAAGAAAATGATTTCCCTGAGAGCTATGTCTTAGTTTCCAGTACAGATGTGAAAGGACGCATTACGTTTGTAAATGATGTTTTTTGCGAAGTGGCGGGTTATGAGCGAGAAGCGTTAATTGGTGCGCCTCATAATTTAATTCGCCATGTGGACGTTCCTCCTGCTGTGTTTGCTGATATGTGGGCAAACTTAAAGCAAGGTAATAGTTGGATGGGTATAGTGAAAAATCGCTGTGAAAACGGCGATCACTATTGGGTTAGCGCTCATGTTAGTCCTTTGCTTGATAATAAAAAAGTTATTGGTTATGAATCGGTTAGACGCAAAGCCACGCGTGAAGAAATAACCCATGCCCAAGGTATTTATGATCGTATAAATGCTGGCAAAGGTTTGGTTCCTACCAAAACAAAGCTATTTGCCTATTTGAATAATCATACTTGGCCTGTGTTGTTGTTTTTCATATTGCTTGGTCTAACAAGTCTTTTATCGGGTTCCCTTCCTCTACAAATTGTTGGTAGTTGCTTAGCGATATTGGGTTTTGTTTTGTCGTGGATGCAAAGTCAATCTTTTAATCAAACGGCGGCAGCTTTGCCAGTTGAGGCGCATAATCCTATTGGTCAATATCTCTATACTAAAAGTGTTGGCTTAAAAGCGGCGATACCGTTTGCACATATTCATCAAGAAGCCGCAGCTGAGACATTTCGATATCGTTTGAAAGAGGGGGCAGCTCAGCTTAGAAATCGAGCATCAGAAGCCAAGGCGAGTGTCACAACTAATTTGGCCAACTTTAATAAGCAGCGTAACACCTTCCAAGAAGTGGTGGCCGCTAGCTCCCAACTTTTATCAAGTGTAACTCATGTGGCCGATCATATTCATGTGACTGTTGAGGCGACAGAATCTGTTGGTGAATTGTCTCGTGAGAGTGGTTTACTTGCACAACAAACGGGCGACACAATGCGTCAAGTATATAAAGATATTTCTGATGCAAAAGCCGTTGTTGCAATATTGGCCGAGCGCAGTGATAGCATTAATGAAGTGGTTAATTCCATTAGCGGTATTGCTGAGCAGACGAACTTGCTTGCCTTAAATGCGGCGATTGAATCGGCGCGAGCAGGGGAGGCAGGGCGAGGCTTTGCAGTGGTTGCGGATGAAGTCAGGGCGCTGGCGATACGAACTCAAAATGCCACACAAAGTATTCACAGCATGACCGAAGAGCTGAAGAAAAATACTCTAGATGTGACAAATACTATTGATAAAGGCACCGCAGTCGCGCAAGAAGGTGTTGATAGTGTAAACAAAGTTGCTCAGAAGATGAGTGATATTGAGTCGGCGATTAGGCAAGTAGTTGAGATGACAGCGCAAATTAATGTCTCATCTGAAGAGCAGGCCAGTGTTGCTCGTGATCTAAATGATAAAATGCAAGAGGTTGATGAGCTTAGCATTAACAGTATTGAGCGAGCAGAAAATATCGTTATCAATATTAGTCATATTGAAGAAGAAGCGTATGAGCAGGGCAATCTTGCTGAGCGCATGAAACACTAAACACAAAAAAAGAATGTTTTGTAAGTCGTGCTTTTAGGCCGGCAGTGCTTGATTCAGGGGGCAAGCTTTTTGTCGGCATAAATGCCGACCTACAATTCATTATTCAACCTTCTGATCTGGTGGGTTAACAAGGCTCTTCACTTACTACTTGGTAAATGGCTTTGCCGAGTCGCTGGATTTGCTCTTTGCTGATAACGTAAGGTGGCATCAGGTAAATAAGCTTACCAAAAGGTCTTACCCAAACGCCTAGTTCAACGAACTTTGGTTGAATTTCATGTAAATTAATCGCATTTTTTAACTCAACAACACCAATGCCACCAAGACAGCGGACTTCTTTTACTTGTTCAAGTTGTTCGCATGGCTCCAGTGCTTCTTTCATCCAATTTTCTAGTTGAGTGATTTTTTCTGGAATATTGTATTCGCTCAGAAGGGATAGGCTAGCGTTGGCAGCGGAGCAGGCGAGAGGGTTTCCCATGAAAGTGGGCCCGTGCATGAATACGCCTCCATTGTCACTGATGCCAAGTGCTACCTTGTCGTTGGTTAAAGTGGCGGCCAGCGTCATGTAGCCGCCGGTTAAGGCTTTGCCAGCGCACATTATATCTGGGCAGATATTGCTGTGATCTGTGGCGAAAAGCTTGCCTGTACGACCAAATCCAGTGGCAATTTCATCGAAAATTAATAAGATCTCGAATTCATCACACAGTGTTCGAATCTGGTTTAAATACTCTGGATTATAAAAGCGCATGCCGCCAGCATTTTGTACAACTGGCTCGATAATAAAACCGGCTATGCGTTGATGGTTTTCTTCAAATATCTGGCGAATTTCGTCAAGGTATTCGGTTTTTATTGGTTCGTTCAAGCCGGCCGGTGGTGGCGAGATGAAGAATTGTTGTGTCAGTGCGCCAGTGAATAAACTGTGCATACCATTTTCAGGGTCACACACTGACATGGCAGCGAATGTATCGCCGTGGTAGCCGCTTTTTGGTGTGACGAAAAATTGTTTGTTAGGTTTGCCTTGAGTATTCCAATATTGAATGGCCATTTTTAAGGCCACTTCAACAGAAACAGAACCTGAGTCGGAGAAGAAAACACGTTGTAACTCTGTAGGTGTAATAGCGATGAGTTTTTCTGCGAGTTCAATAGCAGGTTTGTGGGTTAGACCACCAAACATAACATGTGAAAATTGTGATAATTGCTCTTGGATGGCCGTATTCATAGTTGGGTGATTGTAGCCGTGAATAACACTCCACCAAGAAGACATACCATCGATCAGTGATCGACCATCGCTAAGGGTTATTTCGCAGCCGGACGCTTTTTCGACAAGAAAGTGCGGGCTGGGCTTGCTCATAGACGTGTATGGATGCCACAGCAGCTGCTTGTCTAAATCTAGGTATTCTTGATCTGTTTTCATGGTGCTCACCATTGCTATGTTGGGGGCATAGTAAACAAAGGTGTCTTCTGTGGCTAGGCTGATCATTCTGATTGTGGCTAGGCTGATCATTCTGATTGTGGCTAGTATTCTTTATCCGGTGTTCGGGCAATGACCCAAATATCGACTCGTTCTGCCCCAGCTTTTAATAACAATTTGGTGCAATTCTCTATCGTACTTCCGGTGGTCATGACATCGTCAAATAAGGCGATATGTTTGGCGATAGGTCCATCAAGCTGATAGCTACTTTGAGGGCTTTTTAGTCGTTCTTTTCTGCTTAACGAATGCTGAGCTTGAGTGTTTTTAACTTTTTTGAGTGGATTGTTTTTAGGCAGGGTTGGGCACTTTTCGCCCAAAAGCTCTGTGAGATTTTTTGTTAATTGTATGGTCATAGCTTTTGTTTGGCAGAACCCGCGCTCTTTGATTCGGCTTGGGTGGCTTGGTACATAGAGTATTTGTTCTGGCCAGCTTTCAGATGAATATGACTCAATGAGGTGTTCACTCAACAGATAGGTGAGCGGTCGTATGTAGTGAGTTCCTTGATTAAATTTGATGCTATGGATTAGCGTTTTTATGATGCCTTCAAATCGATAGGGGGCAATGCATATTGTGTAGGCAGGCCGGTTGGTTTGGCATTGCCCACACAAAACGCTAGCTTTGTGGGTTGGGCGTTTGCAGCGCTGGCAATGATTTAGGTTGGTTGGAAAGCCTTCATGGCAGGATTTGCAGAGCGTGTTTTGAGTTTTTGCATTGCAAATATAGCACTGACTTAAAAACACACTCTTGTAAACCTGTGTTATTTTTGTAGTTGACAGTTTCTTCCAGTCCATTAGTATTGCTCCATTAATTATTCTGGATCGAGGATACTATGTCTTTAAGTACGTCTACAAATACGCCTGTAGGGAATATGTCCGCAAGCGCTCTGTCTACAAATAATGCGAGCGCACCGCGTTTTGACTGGACTCATGCGGAAATAAAAGCATTGTTTGATTTACCCTTTATGGATTTGATGTTTCGAGCTCAGACAGTTCATAGAGAAAATTTTGCGCCAAACGAAGTGCAAGTCAGTACGCTTTTATCGATCAAAACCGGCGCTTGTCCAGAAGATTGTAAATACTGCCCACAAAGTGGTCATTACAATACCGAACTTGAAAAAGAAAAGTTAATGGAAGTGCAAAAGGTACTAGAAGAAGCGGCTTTGGCAAAAGAAAAAGGCGCAAGCCGTTTTTGCATGGGCGCGGCATGGAAACATCCTTCCGAGAAAGATTTTCCTTATGTGCTAGAGATGATCAAGGGTGTTAAGTCTTTGGGTCTAGAATCTTGTGTGACACTAGGTTCGTTAAATGATGAGCAAGCGAAGCGCTTATCTGAAGCGGGTTTGGATTATTACAACCACAATTTAGATACCTCTGCTGAATTCTACGACAGCATTATTACTACTCGTACTTATCAAGATCGCTTGGATACGCTCTCTCGTGTTCGTGATTCAGGTATCAAACTTTGCTGTGGCGGCATTATGGGCATGGGTGAAGAGCAAAAAGATCGCGTCGGTCTGTTGCGTCAACTTTCTCAAATGACGCCGCATCCAGAAAGTGTGCCAATCAATATGCTGGTTAAAGTTGAAGGGACGCCGCTAGAAAATGTTGATGATCTGGATACGTTTGAATTTATTCGTACGATTGCCGTAGCGCGTATTTTGATGCCTAAGTCTCATGTCCGATTGTCTGCTGGTCGTCAAGGTATGAATGAACAAACTCAAGCTTTGTGTTTTATGGCGGGCGCGAACTCTATTTTTTATGGGGAAAAGTTGCTGACTACTGGTAATCCAGAAGCCGATAAAGACATGGCGTTGTTTGCTAATTTGGGCATTAATCCAGAGAAGCGTGAAGAGCATTCAGATGCAGCGGTTGCGGAAGCCATTGCAGCGCAAGCAGTAAAACAAGAAGAGTCTAAGCTGTTTTATGAAGCCAGCGTCTAATACGCCGGATTGGGTGTTGGTGGCGCTTGAAGAGCGCCGTCAACAGGACTTAATGCGCCGTACCATTACATTAGAAAGTCCCCAAATCCCGCATGCTCAAATACATTCTCAAGATTACACAGCGTTTTGTTCGAACGATTATTTGGGTTTGGCTAATCATCCGAAGTTAGTTAAGGCAATGAATAATACAGCTGAGATCTATGGTGTCGGCGCTGGTTCGTCTCACTTGGTGTGTGGGCATTTAGCGCCACATCAAGCGCTAGAGGAGGCTTTGGCGGATTGGCTGGGTTATGAGCGAGTTATGCTATTTAGTACGGGTTATATGGCGAACCTTGGCGTAATTTCTGCTCTTGCAGATAAAAATCGCCCAGTGGTGCAAGATAAACTGAATCATGCTTCTTTAATAGATGGTGCCTTGTTGGCGCAAGCGCCTTTACGTCGCTATTTGCATGGTGACGTGGCGAGTGCTCAGAAGTTGCTTGCTAGGTCTGCTCCGGGTGGTTTGTTAATTACCGATGGGGTTTTCAGCATGGATGGGGATATTGTGCCTTTGGCGGAATTGTCTCAGTTGGCTAATCAACATGATTGGATGTTCATGGTAGATGATGCTCATGGGTTGGGATGCCTTGGTGAAAACGGCAAAGGCTGTTTGGCGCTAGAGGGGTTGGACGCAACAAGTTTGCCTGTTTTGGTTGGCACTTTTGGTAAGGCGTTTGGCACCGCGGGTGCATTTGTAGCGACGTCCCATGATTATGCGGATTATTTCACGCAATTTGCCCGCCCTTATGTTTATACCACGGCTATGTCGCCAGCGATTGCAGGAGCCACTTTGGCTTCGTTGCAGCTTATTCAGTCTGCAGAAGGTCAAGAACGCCGGGATCGATTAGCTCGACATATTGCTTACTTTCGTCAAAGGGTTCAGTCGCTTCCAGTTGAATTAATGCCCTCAAATACCGCTATTCAGCCGATTGTGATTGGTGATAGCAAGGCTGCGATTGCGATTAGCGAGCAATTAAAAGTGCTTGGAATCTGGTGTGCCGCGATTCGTCCACCAACTGTGCCGGTAGGTAGCGCTCGTTTAAGAATTACCTTAAGTGCCGCCCACTCTGATGAAGATTTAGTGTTATTATGCGACTCACTCGAAAAAGTTTTAACAGCGAAACTTTTAAACGCAAAATGTTTAAATCCAAAGCGTTTAAATACAAAGTAATAGAGGGACAGCATGCGAGCACGTATTGAAACAGAAGCTTTTGGAAACTCGTCTAATCAAGCTATTTTTATGGTCTCTGGTTGGGCAATGCCAAAAGAGGTGATGCGTTCTTTTGCTTTGCGTCTGAGTCAACGCTTTTATGTTGTTGTGGCGAACTTGCCAGGCATCTCTCTTGATGAGCAGTGGATTTCTCGCTCCCGTATAGGGCCAAATTACGATATCGCCGCTTTGTCTGAGCAGTTAATTGCAGTTGCACCCAAAGAAGCTTGGTGGATTGGTTGGTCTCTTGGCGGCATGGTGTCTGCCTATGTTGCTGCGCGTCGTTCTAGTTGTGTGCTTGGTTTGATTACCTTGTCATCTTCCCCAAGTTTTATTAAACGAGATAACTGGGAAAATGCGATGGCTGTCGAAGATTTTGATGCCTTTGCCGCCTTGATTGAACGGTCACCAGAAGAGGGGCTTAAGCGTTTTGTGATGTTGCAGGCTAAAGGTGCGGATAATGAGCGAGCTTTGGTTAGGCAATTACAGGCTTTTTTGCCGGTTAAAACGTTGAACCGTCCAGCTCTAATCGGTGGGCTTAGATTATTAAAATCGCTGGATGTGCGTCGTGAATGGTCGCTTTTGGATCGTCCTAATTTACACATATTAGGCGGCAAGGATGCGTTGGTTTCTAGTAAATCATTAGAGCAACAAACTGATGTAAATCCTTTGCAGCAATGTGTTGTCCTGTCAAATTGTGCGCATCAGCCTTTTTTTGAAGATGAAGAGGCTTGTGTGCGTCATATAGAAAACTTTATCGATGCTAATAACACCTGATATATCTGCTCTTAGCTATAAGCGACAACTGGCTAAGCGTTTTGATCGTGCTTCTCTATCTTATGATTCTTATGCGGATTTCCAAAAAATTGTCCTAGATCGCCTTTTTGCGATCTTGCCTTTAAGTCAGGCTGACGTTGTCGTTGATCTCGGTACGGGGACAGGTCAGGCGCTGGGTATCTTATCTGAAAAATTAACCCCCAAATGCAATATTGCGCTCGACTTGTCTCCACAGATGTTGGCGGTAGCAAGTGAGCATTTTTCTGCTTTGCAAAACACTCATTATGTTTGTGCGGATGCTGAACGACTGCCGCTTCAGGATAAGTCGTGTGATTTGGTGTTTTCGAGTCTTGCGATTCAGTGGTGTCTTAGTCCTTTAGATTTGTTTAAAGAGCTTTGTCGCGTCACTAAGCCTGGTGGCTATGTGGTTTTTTCAACACTGTCGCAAGGTTCTATGCCTGAAATTAGCAAAGCTTGGCGTGGTTTGGATAATAAAGAACATGTTCATCAATATATGACGTTGGATGCGCTGGTGGATTGTGTCGAAGCATCTGAGCTTAACCTTTTATCTTCTGAGTTATCAGATATTTCTATGTGGTTTGATTCACCGGAAAGCGCTATTTATTCACTGAAAAAAGTAGGCGCTAGTCTGATTGCTTCTGATGGTGATAAGCCGATATCGCCTAGTAAATGGAAGGCATTTTTGCTTGAGTATGAAAAACAGCGGAATGAATTCGGAATTCCGTTGAGCTATCAAGTTTCGTTTGTAGTTGCTCAACGGCCCATCAGTATTTAGGAGTAATGGTGAAAAAGCGTTTTTTTGTAACAGGAATTGATACCGATGCGGGTAAAACGTATGTCACCGTCGGTTTGCTGAAAGCCGCTAAGCGAGCTGGACTAAAATCAATAGGGCTTAAGCCGATTGCGGCGGGAGCGGATAGAGTTGATGGTAACTTGCGTAATGATGACGCCTTACTTATTCAGCAGGCAAGCAGTGTTAAATTAGCCTATGAACAAGTAAATCCAGTCGTTTTAGAAGAAGCAATTGCGCCTCATATTGCCGCAATGAAGGAGGGGCGCTTGGTAACGGCTTCGCGGTTGGAAGGTTTTATTAAAGGTACTTTGCTTATACCTCATGACCTAGCTTTAGTTGAAGGAGCTGGTGGCTGGCGAGTACCTCTGAATGACAGAGAGCTTTTATCAGGGTTGGCGAAATCACTGGGTTTTCCAGTAATTATGGTTGTCAATATGAAGCTAGGGTGTTTGAATCACGCGATCTTAACCGCTGAAGCGATTGTTCGTGATGGCTTGACCCTTGCTGGTTGGGTTGCCAATACTGGCGTTGAGGTTATGCCCTGTTATGAAGAAAATCTTGCGAGCCTTACTAGTATGCTGTCTGCGCCTTTGCTAGGCGTGTTGCCTTGGTGTGAAAACGAGGTTGATTCGCAGCAGACGTTTGATGAATTATTGCTAGCGCTATAAAGGATTGCATTATGAAAAACAGTGTAAATGCTTGAAAGTAATCGGTAACAACGCATTATAATAGAGCCATGTTAAGAGTTGCTTATTTTTAAGGTTGAGGTGGTGGTGTGAAAGCTTGGTTATGCGGTCTAGATGACGAAGAAATTTCGAGTGTTTCCAGTATCTTGACCTTTATTGGTATTGAGCATGGTACTTCGTTAACCGCATTTCATTTACCAGATTTTGTCGTGCTTGGTAAGTCTGTGCGATCTTTTGAGCTGGATGAGATGATTCCTGTTATTTCACTTTGTGAATCAATGGATGTCGTTGGTGAATCAATGGATGTCGTCGGTGATTATAATGTCTGGTTTTGCCCGTTACCTTGGCGTTCTCAAATACTTTCCTCTGTATTGAAAGAAATAAAGCAGTTGCATACTTTTCCTCAAGCGTCTGGCGTGAACTTGAATTTACATGTTCGCCACTTAGAGGCGCTTCTTATTCGTCAGGCTTTGGTGTCTACACAAGGTGTGGTCTCTAAAGCCGCGCAAAATCTACAAATACAACGTACAACGCTTATCGAAAAAATGCGTCGCTATAATATTGATAAATCGGAGTTTTAGTGACAAAAGATGAAGAGATAGCGGAACTCAAAACCGCGTTTAAAGCGTTTTCCGAGTCTTCTGATGTGTTGGCAAAATCTTATTTAGACCTTCAGCAAGAAGTGGTTCGATTATACGAGCAGTTGGAAAAGTCCGAGCAAGATAAGCGCCAAGAGCAAGATAAAAATCGCATCTTGGTATTGCAGTTTCAGCAGCTTTTTGAATCCATGCCAGTTGGAATCTTGTTATTGAATGAAGAAGGTCTTGTGGTGATGGCCAATCCAGTAGCAGATCGCTTATTTAATTTGCCACTAGTTGGTCAATCATGGGGATCGATTGTACCTCTGAGTTTTCGGCCTCAAAAAGATGATGGTCATGATGTGAGTATGGCCAGTGGACGTCGAGTACGCGTAGAAACGGCGTCACTTGGAAATGTACCGGGGCAGTTGGTTATTCTGGTAGATTTGACGGAGGCCTATTTGCTACAGAAAAAACTGAGTCATCACGAACGTTTATCTAATATGGGTAAAATGGTCGCGGCGTTGGCTCATCAAATTAGGACACCTTTATCTTCTGCTACACTCTACGCTGGTCATTTGCAAAAGCCAGATCTAGCGCCTGTTATGCGTCAGACGTTTGCTAATAAACTGGTGGATAGGCTGGCAAACATTGAAAAACAAATTCGGGATATGTTGATTTTTTCCCGTAGCGAGATAAAGCTAGATGAAACGGTTGGCGTTGCGGCTTTTATTAAAGAATTAACCAGTCACTGCCAAGAAATTTGTAATCAAAAAAATATGCAATTTGAAGCAGTAGGAGCCTCTTTTTTGGAGACTGATTGTATTCAATGTAATAAAGAAACATTATTAGGTGCTTTGCTGAATCTTTTGAATAATGCGGTGGATGCGCAATCAGAAGGTGAGGTAGTTCAACTAAATTGGCGCAATAATGACGGCTATGTGACACTGACGTTTAAAGATCGTGGAGTGGGCATGTCTAAAACGCATTTAGAGCATGTTCAAGAAGGCTTTGTGACAACAAAACAGCATGGAACAGGATTGGGCTTAATGGTAGTTAAGGCCATTGCTAGGGCTCATCATGGGCAATTTGAAATAGACAGTATTGAGGGAGCTGGCACAACGGCCAGTTTAACACTTCCTCTTGTAAGGGTATGACATGTCCGAAGTTAAGTTATTAATTGTTGAAGACGATAAAGGTCTTGCTGAAGCGCTAGAAGATACGCTGATGTTGGCAAGCTACCAGTGCAAAATAGTTTATAGCGCTGAAGAAGCTGTGGTTGCATTGAAACATAGCTTGTTTGATATGGTGGTTTCTGATGTGAATTTGCCTGGCATGGATGGCTATGGATTGTTGCACCATGTTATTGATACTTATCCAGAATTGCCTATTATGCTGATGACGGCTTATGGCGATATCGCACACGCAGTAGAAGCGATGCGTGACGGCGCTGTTGACTATTTGCTAAAGCCTTTTCAAGAAGAAGAGCTTTTGAATGCTATTGCAAAATACACGGTAAAAGAAGCGCCATCTGCAAACCCTCAGCCTATCGCGAAAGACCCTTCTAGTATTGCGTTGTTAGAATTGGCAAAACGTGTTGCCGTTACCGATTCGACGGTATTGATTTGTGGTGAAAGTGGTACTGGTAAGGAAGTGCTTGCCCACTATATCCATCAAAATTC
This sequence comes from Marinomonas sp., assembly GCF_965225885.1. Taxonomy (NCBI): domain Bacteria; kingdom Pseudomonadati; phylum Pseudomonadota; class Gammaproteobacteria; order Oceanospirillales; family Oceanospirillaceae; genus Marinomonas; species Marinomonas sp. Next base: position 3,950,547 of record NZ_OZ245329.1, on the reverse strand, counting down.
TAGCCGACCACATGCGCCTTTTGTTGCTATAAACTGTGCTGCTATTCCCGAAAACATGCTTGAAGCCATACTGTTTGGTTACGAAAAAGGCGCTTATACCGGCGCTGTGTCTTCGCAAGCCGGTAAGTTTGAACAAGCCAATGGCGGTACTTTGTTGCTAGATGAGATTACCGAAATGGATGTTGGCTTGCAGGCTAAACTCTTGCGAGTTCTGCAGGAACAAGAGGTGGAGCGTCTTGGTGGCAAAAAATCTATTCCTTTGGATGTTCGGATTATAGCGACGACCAACCGAGATCTTGCTGATTATGTTCGCGATGGTGGTTTTCGAGAGGATTTGTATTATCGACTCAATGTTTTTCCATTACGCTGGTTGCCTATTCGTGAACGTAAAGGTGATATATTGCCCGTTGCTCAGCATTTACTGGCGAAACATGCCGCAAAAATGCGAATTACTGGCGCCGTATTAAAGCCGTCTGCACAAAGCAAATTAGAGGCTCATCCTTGGCCTGGTAATGTTCGTGAGCTTGATAATGTTATTCAACGTGCTTTGATTCTGAGCCCAAATTCGCAAATTAATGAAGATCATATTGCGTTTGATATGATGAGTTTGACGCCAGTAGTGGTTGAAACGGTTGCTGATGAAGACAGCGCCGCTTCGATTCTTGGTAAGGGTGTTCAGCAGCATGAATTTCGTATTATTGCGCAAGCATTGGTCGATGCAAACGGCAAACGTAAAGTTGTTGCAGATAAATTGGGCATTAGTCCTAGAACTTTGCGCTATAAAATCGCTAAAATGCGGGAAAGTGGCATAGACGTTGATTGATTTTTGTATCTTGTTTTAATTAGCTTTATGCTAAGCTGTGTATTAGCGATATGTTAAATCGTACAAATGTGATTTTTAGGTGAATAACATGATTTCTGGTCGACCAGACATTAATCAGGTGTTGTCCCAAATGAGGGATATGCGGTCGCAGGTACAGGCGCCGAGTTCTCCTGTGTCTAATGTTGCCAAGGTAGGTGGTGAGAGCGAGGGAGGTCAGACCGTAGAGCGTGCGGATTTCGCAGAAATGCTGAAGAATGCCGTTAACAATGTAAATACTTTGCAAAAGGAATCTACACAATTAGCCCAATCTTATGAACGCGGTGACGAAGGGGTTGATTTACCTCAAGTTATGATTGGTCTGCAAAAATCGAGTGTGTCATTTGAAGCAATGACTCAGGTGCGTAATAAACTTGTAGACGCGTATGAAAAAATCATGAATATGCCGATTTAGGCATAATAAACCGCTTGGCGCTTTTTAATGGATAATGTCCCTGCAGAACAATCGGAGCAAAAGCTCTACCTAGAGTTAGTTACCGGCTTTAATAAGCTGACGGTGATTCGTCAGCTTGCATTAATGGTCGGTTTGGCTGCATCCATCGCAATTGGATTGGCAGTCGTATTATGGAGTAATGGCCCTGAATATAAGCCAGTCCTAAGTAGTATTACGGATTACAATGCAGATCAAATAGTAGAAATCCTCAGTGTTAACAATATTCCTTTCAAATTAGATGAAAACACAGGTGCTTTACTTGTTGAGTCTGATTTTTATCATCTAGCACGGCTTAAATTAGCTGGCTCTGGCATTGTTTCTGACAATATTGTTGGCATGGAGATAATGGATCAAGAACAAGGTCTTGGTACCTCCCAATTTGTTGAAACGACACGTTATAGGCGGGGGTTGGAAGGTGAATTAAGTCGAACCATTACCAGTCTACAAAGTATAAAAAGTGCTAGAGTTCATCTGGCGATACCAAAAGAGTCAGTTTTTGTTCGCGATACTCGAAAGCCTTCTGCTTCTGTATTCTTGGAACTTTATCCTGGAAGGCGTTTGGATAAGAGTCAAGTCGAGGCTATCGTTAATTTAGTGGCTTCTAGTATTTCACAGCTGAGTGACAAAGATGTCACTGTTGTCGATCAACGCGGTACTTTGTTGACTGAAAAAGATGCAGATTCCGAGTTGTCTGTGGCTGGAAAGCAGTTTGATTATGCTCGTAAAGTAGAGGATGTATTGCTACAGCGAGTGAATAACATTCTTGGACCAGTTATTGGTCAAGGACGTTTTAAAGCAGAAGTGTCTGCTGACGTTGACTTCACTGCTGTTGAAAAAACCAACGAACAATACAATCCTGATTTGTTGGCGTTGCGAAGTGAACAGACTTTAAAGGAAAACAAAACTGGTGGGGCAAATACAGGTGGTATTCCGGGAGCGTTGACGAATCAGCCTCCTGGTGCAGTGACTATTCCTGAGGCTGTAGACGCAAATGGTGCTCCAATAGGTGGAAACTCTTCGGCTAAAAATGGCCAATCTCGCGAAGAAACGACCCGTAATTTTGAATTGGATAGAAGTATTAGTTACACCAAGCGACAGCAAGGTATGGTAAGGCGATTGTCAGTTGCGGTGGTTGTTGATGATTTGGTTAGTCTTAATCCAGATACTTCTGCCGTTGTTCGTACGCCATGGAACGACGATGAGCTTGGGCGTTTAACCCTATTGGTTAGAGATGCAGTCGGTTACGATCCATCGCGTGGCGATAGTGTCAGTGTTATTAATTCGCCGTTTGCTTTGCCTGAACCTGAAGAGCCAGTTGTAGAGTTGCCATTCTACCAACAGTCATGGTTCTTGAGTCTAATTCAGCCAACATTGGTTGGTATATTTGTGCTTATTTTGTTGCTGGTGGTTGTTCGTCCAATTTTGAAAACCCTCAGTGATCAGAATAAAATTGCAGTTACAGAGGATACGGAAGCGGCTATTTTCTCCGACGAAACGGATGAGATTTCAGATGACCAAGTATCACTTGTTAGTGCAGAAGACATATTGGTGCCTGGTTCTCCTGAAAAAATTGACCGTCAATTAAACGCGATTCGCGGTTTAATTGCAGAGGAGCCAGAGCGTGTTGCTCAAGTCGTTAAACAATGGGTAATGGAAAGCAAATGAGTGATACTGGCCAAGGTGCAGAATTAAGTTCGGTTCAAAAAGCAGCAGTACTTCTTATGTCGCTGGGTGAATCTGATGCCGCGCAAATACTAAAGCATATGGGACCGAAAGAGGTGCAGCGTATCGGTCAGACCATGGCGCAGTTGGCAAATATTCAGCGTCATCAAGTCGAAAAAGTATTAGATGATTTCTTAGTATTAGTTGGCGACCAAACTGGTTTAGGTCTTGGTGCGGATGGTTATATTCGTAACATGCTAAGAGAAGCGCTTGGTGAAGAAAAAGCCGGCAGCTTGATTGATCGAATTCTGCTAGGCGGGAATACAACAGGTCTTGATACGCTTAAGTGGATGGAATCACGTGCTGTCGCTGATGTCATTCGTTATGAGCATCCGCAGATCCAAGCCATTGTTATTTCTTATTTAGACCCAGATCAGGCCGCGGACATCTTAGCTAACTTTGATGAACGAGTACGTTTGGATATTGTATTGCGTGTGGCAGCATTAGAAACGGTTCAGCCTGCCGCTTTGCAAGAATTGAACAACATTCTTGAGCGTCAGTTCTCTGGTAATAATTCAACTCAGTCCACTACCATTGGTGGTATTCGTACCGCAGCCAATATCATGAACTTTATCGATAGTTCGGTCGAATCGGAACTGATGGAGTCTATTCGTGATGTGGATGAAGATTTGGCGAATACTATCCAAGACTTGATGTTTGTTTTTGATAACTTGTTAGAAGTAGATGATAGAGGTATTCAGGTTATCCTTCGTGAAGTGGAGTCTGAGACTTTGATTCTTGCGTTGAAAGGAGCTGATCCAGAAATGCAGGACAAAATCTTCAAAAACATGTCATCTCGTGCTGCCGATATGCTTAAGGATGATCTAGAGGCAAAAAGGCCTGTTCGTGTAAGTGAAGTTGAAGTTGCTCAAAAAGAAATACTGGCTGTGGCCAGACGCCTTGCTGATAATGGGGAAATTGTTCTCGGTGGCGGCGGTGAGCAGATGGTTTAGTTAGAGTATGTCTGATCAAAAACAGGAAAAAGAAGAGCGTAAATTAACCGCTTATGAACGCTGGGAACTTCCTCACCTAGAAAACAATAAACCGAATACTAATTCTGGCCCCGCTATTCTTATACAGAAAAATACTGTAGTGACTACTGAAGAGGTGGATGAAGACTCTTTAGTTTATGAACCATTAACCGCTTCACAGTTAGAAGAAATTCGTTCGGCAGCCTACGATGAAGGTTTTATTCAGGGTGAGGAAGAAGGCCATAAAAAGGGCCATTCTGATGGTTTCGCTAAAGGTGAAGTGGATGGTTTCGAGAAAGGTCATGAAGAAGGTCGGTCAATAGGTGTTGAGGAAGGTTTAACACAAGCGAGAGCGGAAGCTCAGTCTCAGCTCGAGACACTTGAAGCTTTATTAGCCAATATTGTTCAAGAGATGGCGTTGCCTTTAGAAAATAGTCGCGCCGCTGTAGAAACTATTTTGTATCAATCAATGACAAGAATTGTTGAAAATGTTTGTTTGTCGAAGATGTCTGAAGATGGACATCAAGTTTTAAAAGAACAACTTGCCAGAGTGTTTGATGAAATAGGTGAATACGAAGGACGTGTAAGACTGCGCCTTAATTCAGCTGATGTCGCTATTTTAGACGAGCTTGGTGTAAAAGAGCGTCTAACTATACAGCTAGAAACAGACGACTCTCTGATTAATGGAGGCTTCGTTATTGACTCTAAATTTTTTCATATAGACGGACGAGTTGAACAGCGTTTAGAAGCTGTATTCAACGAGCTTCGTGACCTTCCCCTTTCAGATCAGGACTAACGCTAGTGTCCACCCTCGAAGAACGTTTGAATAAACTCAGTCATGTCTCCTCTGTTCCCTTGGCACCACAAATTGAAGGTAAGGTGACTCGTATGGTCGGTTTGACTATGGAAGCGGTTGGCTGTGTGGTGGCGCTTGGTGATCGTTGCTCGGTTCAAGTTAGAAAGGATCGTTGGGTGGAATCCGAAGTGGTCGGTTTTACTGGTGATTTAACCTATCTCATGCCAACGGAAGCTATCGAAGGTATTTCTCCTGGAGCACGAGTTCGTCCGCTGCTTGGCGATAGTAAAATGCCAGTCGGTGATGAATTACTGGGTCGTGTAGTGAATGGGCTAGGCAAGCCTCTTGATGGTAAAGGGCCGATTAAAACGAAAGATTCGGTAACGTTGCATGGAAATGTGATTAACCCATTACAGCGAAAACCTATTTGTGAGCCTCTAGATGTCGGTATCAAAGCCATAAATAGTTTATTGACTGTCGGTAAAGGTCAGCGTTTGGGGCTTTTTGCTGGTAGTGGTGTGGGTAAGAGTATGTTGCTCGGTATGATGACAAAATTTACCGAGGCAGATATTACGGTTGTTGGCTTGATCGGTGAACGTGGCCGAGAAGTGAAAGAATTTATTGATCAAATTTTGGGTGAGGAAGGTCTTTCTCGTTCTGTTGTGGTTGCGTCTCCTGCCGATGATTCTGCATTAATGCGATTGCGTGCTGCTATGTTGGCAACACGTATTGCGGAGTATTATCGGGATCAGGGTAAAAATGTATTGTTGTTAATGGACTCTCTGACGCGATATGCGCAAGCACAGCGAGAAATTGCTTTGTCTGTTGGTGAACCTCCAGCAACTAAAGGCTATCCGCCTTCGGTGTTTTCTAAGCTTCCTCAGTTGGTGGAGCGCGCAGGTAATGGCTGTGAAGGCAGTGGTTCGGTTACGGCTTTTTATACGGTTCTGACAGAAGGGGATGACCAACAAGACCCTATTGCGGATGCGTCCCGAGCAATTCTTGATGGTCATATTGTATTGTCTCGACGTTTAGCAGAAGAAGGGCACTATCCCGCTATTGATATCGAAGCCTCAATCTCTCGGGCTATGCCACACATTGTCAGTGAAGATCATTTATATGGTGCGATGCGAGTGAAGCAGTTGTATTCTAAATTTCAGCAGAATCAAGATCTTATTTCGGTTGGCGCTTATGCAAGAGGCAGTGATCCAGACTTAGATCAAGCGATCATACAAATGCCTGAAATTCGTAGTTTTCTACAACAGTCGCTTACCGAAAGTTTTACAATCGATGAGAGTTTGCAGGCCCTTGTTACGGCGATGACTAAGGGGCAGTAGACGATCAATGGTAAAAACGTCTACTATTTAGCTTGTTTCTGAATGGGCCTTGCATGAAAAAATCACATCGAATGCAGATTTTAGTCGATCTTGCTAAACGTAAGGAGGATTCGGCTGCTCAACAGCTGGCACGTGATAAAGCGAAAGTGCAGTATGATGAGCAAAAGTTGAATGAGTTGCGGGAGTACGCTGGTCAATATGAATCAGAGCGTAATTTACTCGGTTTGAGTGCTTATTTAACGACCAACTATCAGCACTTTGTGAATCGTGTCCAGCAGGCGATTGTACAACAAGAGGCTGCGGTAGGGCGGTCAGAACAGCAAGCAGATATGAGTATGCGCCGCTGGTTGCAAGCTCGTTCGAAAACCAAAAGTATGGATTGGCTAAAAGAAAAAAATCATAAAGCGGAATTGGTTGTTGAGGCGAAGCAGGAGCAACGTCAAAGCGATGAGTTCGCTATGCGCCGTTTTTTGGACAATATGCGATAGCGTTTTAAGTGTTATTTTGTACAACCACTTAGCTTATTGTTAGGATGAAGTATGGCGCGACTTGGTAATGGATTCGTTGATTTGTCTTTGCCTATTTCTAACGTAGAAATAGCGTTACATGACTATGCTTATAATCCTCGTCGTGGTTTAGAAAAGCTTCATATCGCCCTACTTTCCTTACAAGAAATTTCTCGACCTAAAATCGTTAATACTTCCTATTATCAGCGTTTGAGCTCCCTTCTTAATGCAGTTGATGGGCTCTTGGTCTCTGGTTCTCCCTATTTTAGTCATTATCATTCTGCATTTTTATCCGCTACTGATGCGCTTTTTCAAGCGGCTTTGGCTTGGCAGTTTGGCTCGGATCGCTCACAACAGTTAGACGGCCTTTTGTCTGCCGAGCGTTCTTGTTGGGCTGTGGTGATGTCCATTGCTGATGAAAAAGATGTCTCGCTAATGTATAGAAATTACGAGGCTCGATTAGATTCTACTCAACTTAGTTCAATGAGTGTTGATGCTTATTTAGAGGCTTTTTCTAGTGCTGGTCGAGTATCATTTCAGTTGGATTCAGTAAAAGGATCTCGACTAAGTGGCCGTTTTTTATTGATAAGTGTTCAATCATTGTCTTGGCTGAAGCGGAGATTTCCTTCGCTGCAATGGCAGGTCCTTTCTATTAATGAGAAAGAGCCATTGCGTGCTTTATGTGAATTGAGTTTTTTGCCTCTTTTTCAAAATGTTTCTATGTCACGTGATTCTCGCTACCGTCTTTTGGCATTATTTGAAGATAGGTTTAAAGCATTATTTTATCAGGAGTTTAGTTCTCTTTTTTCGTTAGACCTTACTTATGTGGATCAATCTAGGCGTCTAGTACCTAGTGTGAATAATGTTACGACTTTTGAGCAAGACGAACATTTAGCGTATTTGCCTGTGCGTCATGGTGGAATGGTTTATCTTGGTGGTCGCATGTTAAGTGATATTGATTCTAAAATGGCCTATGTGAAATGTTTGGGGCGTGATTATTTATCCTATTTTTTGTATGAGATTGATACTTCCTTTGGACGGTTTGTTTTTGATCAGCAAGAATGCTTCGGGCGATATAAGATCGATGAAGGGGATTTCTTTTTAGAGGGGGCGTTTTGTTGGTTTAAACCGGCTGAAGGTGTTAAGGCTAAAGTGCTTTTAAATATGCCTTTGATTGCTTCTGATTGTGCGTCGTTTTGTCAGTTGCCAGAAGCTATCACTCAGGTATTGGTCGTAAAACAAGGCGAGCTTTATTTTGCAATACCTTACTTTTTTATTTGCGAGGTTGAGGCAGTTTGTTCTGCAATGCCAGCTCCGCGCTCTTGGATAAAAAATATTTGGTTAAATCAGACTAATGTGCCGTTATTAGAGCCATGGTTGTTGAGTAAAAGCATGCTCCCCAAGATCGATTGCTGGCCGGAAAAAAATAAATCTACATATCCTTCTAAGAATGGTTATTATTTTGGAAGGCTGTGTGGCACGGTATTTTGGATAGAAGCGGATTTGATATTGGCGTTATTGCCTTATAAGGCACCGTCTTCAGTGGTGTCTTTCGAAGACGTTGAGCATCGTTTCGTGTCATTTTTAATTCATGATGACCAAAGTTACGATAAAGTGATTCCGGAAGCACTTCTTAGCAATGAGGGAAGCTCTTCGATTGATAAGATGACTTTTTCCGTTATTCTAGAATGGATGGGGCAGTCAGTTGTTCTATCATTTGCTTCTTGCGATTGGTCTGCCACATTGCCAGCTAGTAACGGTATTAAGGAGTTTTCTTTGCCTTCTGAAGAAGTAATAAGTGGTTGTGGAAATATAATAAGCCATCTTGCTTCTTTTCAAGACGGTGATTTGGTTCTTAATAAGAAAAATTATTTATCCTTTGTTGCTGGCTTTTGGCCATCTTCATCATTAGCTTGAAAGTGATTAATGACTATGAATACACAGCATTCACCGTTTGGTGCACCAAGAAAAGAGCTGATTAATGGCCTACAAAAAGGCGTTGTTGCCTTGTTGTTTCTATTGTTATTGGCTTTCACCAGCATGTATATGTTGATGAGCATTAACTTGGAAAAACAGAATGTGCATCAAGAGAAGCTGAGCGAGCTTTTGGGGGTGGTTCATAGTGCAGAAGAGCATTGGCTACAATGGTTGTTAGTTGGTGATCGTTTGATTTCTAACCGTGCTGAAGCACCTTCTTCTAGTTATTTGCATCAGAGATTAGTGAGTGAGTATCGTTTGATGGATAGTCGCCTTAGTGAGTTTGAATTGACTTCTGGAGTTGATGTTTCCGATTCATTGGCTTTATTAGATTCTTTTTCACTAAAAGAGTTGGATTCTTTGCCTTTAACTGGTGAAGAGCGAGGTGCTGTTTACTCATCATTTGAGCATTTAGAGGCACTAGATGATGAACTTGTGCAGATTAGCGTTAGTTTGGATTATGAACGTCAACTTTTTGTTGAGAGATTGATCTGGTTTCCGGTTGCTATCTTTTTAGTTTTAGCAGCTATTGTGATTATGTTGTCGGTTCGATTTGGCCGTCAATTACGTTCTGGTTTTTCGAGCTTGCACCATATTCTGGATCATCGTAAGCATGGTCATACGTCTATGCTTCCTTCCCGTAAAGTAATTGATGAGCTCACTGACTTGGGGCATTTGATTGATAATGAGTTGGCATCACGGGATTTTGATCTTGACCAGCAAAATGAGAACCTTAACCTGATTGAAAAAACCCTGGCTAAAGTGGATGAGCCTTTCTTTGTTACAAATCATCAAGGTGACATAACATGGCTGAGTGCTGGGGCTGAGCGGCTTTGGTTTAGGAATACATCGTTATTTGAGTCTTTGTTTGGTATTGACTCTGGTTTGGATGATCCACTTGGAGAGCGTATTTCCGATTCTATTCTATTTTCCGATCAAGATTTAAAGCTGAATTTATCTGATGGTGTCTATTGGTTAAGTGTTCATCATTTTGCCTCTGAATTGGAGGATGATTCTAGTAGTCTGCAGCGTCTTGTTTTTATACAGACTAAAGCGGAAATGGCTGAGTTTAATATTTTGCATCATAGCTTGAAATTGATTGAGCAGGATGTCTGGAATGCGCCTATTCGCCTATCAAGACAAGACTCGCCTTATGCTGATTTTGCTAAATCTTTAGAGGTGGTACGTAGAAAAGTGGTTATGCTTTTCGATGCGCTGAGTGCTTCCTCTGTACAAACACATTCCCTTGAAAAGATTACGAAACTACAACAAATAGCATCCCTAATTGACGAAAAAACGGATCACAATGAGCAATCAGTAAACGATCTCGTTGTCATAAATGATGCCCCATTTGAAGAATTTAAGATTGAGTTAAACGATATGGTCTGGCTATCTGAGCAGGTTAGAGATTCGTTAATATTGGGTTACGAACTGGTTTTACAGCGCTTAGCTTTGGTTGAGAAAGATTTGTCTTCGGATGTGTTTTTGTTAGGGGATGTTGATCGTTGTCTTAATGAAGTGAGGGCAGGTGTGCTAGCAAGTCTTGCTGCAACAGAAGGTGAAAGTGAAATAATTCGTCGTCGATTTGCCGTAGATATAGAGCACGATATTAGTAAAGTTCAAGATCAGATAGAAGATATGAAGTCCATGGCGGCTTCTACCCTTTCATTGCTTGGGTCTGATCGCAGCGTTGGCCTAGCTCGCTTAGATAGGGCTAGAGAGTCTATTAATGAGATGCTCGAGCGGATCCATGGGTTGATTTCTAAAACGACCACCAGCATTTCAGATGGTAGTAAAGATGTATTTATAAAAGAATCTAACGATGAGTTGGACGAGTTTTAAAGCTTTCCACTCATACTCGAGGAGTAGGTTGTGGTTGAAAGCTCTTTTGATATAAAAAAAGAATGTCTGACTATCCGTGTAACAGGACGTTTTGATTATAGCTGCCACAAGATGTTCAAGGATGCTTTTACAGAAGTTAGAAACGTAAAAGAGTATGAAGTTAATCTAGCGGATGTGTCTTATCTGGATAGTTCAGCGCTTGGTATGCTGTTATTGCTTAGAGATTACGCTGGCGGAGAGAAGGCTAATATTAGGTTGGTTAGTGCGAATAGCGCCGTTATCGATATTCTTAAAATTGCTAATTTTCATCGGCTTTTTGATATTACTGAGTAGTTTTGTATGGAACAAATTTTAACCATATTGATTGCGGATGATAACCCTTCTGATCGTATCTTGTTGAAAGCAATTTTGAGTCAGTTTGGCCATAATGTTATTTCGGCTGTTGATGGGCAAGATGCCATTGATAAGTTTGATCCTCACACTATTCAGTTAGTGTGCTTAGACATAAAAATGCCTCATAAAGATGGCTGGGAAGCAGCCCTCGAAATTCAGCCTATTGCGGGCGATGTATTTGTTCCTATTATTTTCCTTTCTGGTGTAACAGATCCTATCGCTCTATCAAATTGCCTGCGGATTGGCGGGATTGATTTTATTTCCAAGCCTTACAGTCCAGCACTTATTACTGCGAAGTTAAATGCCATAGTCAGGCTTTTGGTGATGCAAAAAACGCTCGAATAACAGCGTGATGCAATGAGTTTGTATAATGAGCAATTGCTTAATGAGCAAGAAGTCGCGAAAGTGGTTTATGAGAATATAACCCACTCAAATTGTCTAAAAGACCCCTCGCTTTCAACTTTTCATTATGGCACCCATACTTTTAATGGCGATGTGATTTTAGCGGCTTATAAGCCAAATGGTGGTATGCATATTCTCCTGGGGGATTTCACCGGTCACGGTCTTTCTGCTGCGATTGGTGCGTTGCCGCTTGCGGACATATTTTTTGATTGGACAAAAAAAGGCTTTTTAATGCGTCAAATTATCCCTGAGATAAATGCGCGTCTAAAAGGAATTTTGCCATCGAATATGTTTTGTAGTGCTGTATTTGTTGATATTAAAGTGAACAATAAAAGTATTGAGGTCTGGAACGGAGGGTTGCCAGATTTATTGTTTTTTTCGCAAAATGCCGATAAGCCAGTACGGTTTACTTCTAAAAATTTACCTTTAGGTGTGCTTTCTCCCGATGCGTTTGAGTGTCAAATTGACCCAATGGCTTTTGTTCCTGGTGATAGATTGATGGCATTTTCGGATGGCGTATATGAAGCGTTGGATTTGTCTGAGCAAATGTTTTGCCATTCTGTACTTAATCCGCTTTATCAAGGTGAAATAGATGCAGAGCAAGCGGTTGATTGGCTTGTTCAGCAGTTAGAGCGAGAGGGAATTTTGGAGAATCCTCATGATGATATTTCATGTCTTAGTGTTCGTCTGGATACTAATATCGGTATTGATTCATCTGAATATGAGTTATCAAGAGGGCATGATTGCATATACCGGAGCAATCCGGACACCCATTCCGATATAACTCGGACACCCATTCCGTTTTTATCCGGACACCTATTACGCTCTAAACCGGACACTTTTTGGCTTTTCCCGGAATCCCTGTCCGGATTAGCGTAAACTCTGTCCGTATTCACCGGAATCCCTTCGTTTTCTCTTTTAAATCAATCGCTCACTACACTTGGTTACCCCTAATACGTTGCCAGGAAGTGATCATGACCAGAAAGAGAACCTCAATGACCAATATTAAAGAGATTTTGCGTCTCAAACATGAGTGCCATTTATCCACGCGGCAGATTGCTTCTTGTTTGAATATCGGCCGCTCTACCGTGTCCGATGTCCTGACTCGTTTCAAACAAAGTGACTATTATTGGCCCCTTGCCAGTGACGTTTCCGATACCGATCTGTCTAAAGCGCTGTATCAAGAAAAACCGGCTAATCGCCTGAAAGTGATGCCGGACTTTGCGTACTTTTTTATCGAACTCAAGCGCAAAGGGGCGACGAAGCAATTGTTGTGGGAAGAATATGTTGCCGAGCACCAAGAGCGCACTTATGGCTACAGCCAGTTCTGCGAGTACTTCCGTCGTTGGCTCACCACACAAAAACGCAGTATGCGTCAACTCCATACCGCAGGTGACAAGTTATTCATTGATTATTGCGGACCGACTATCCCGATCGTCAATCCGGAAACGGGCGACGTTCGCCACTCACAAGTGTTTGTCGCCACACTGGGAGCGTCTAACTACACCTACGTTGAAGCCAGCGAAAGTCAAAAGCTGGAGCATTGGTTACAGTGTCACGCCAATGCGTTTGAACACTTCGGTGGCGTTCCCGCTTTATTGGTGCCAGACAACTTAAAAGCTGCCGTGACAAAAACAGATCGTTATGAGCCGAAACTCAACGACAGTTATCGTCAGTTAGCACATCACTATCAAACCGCTATTATGCCGGCTCGTCCCTATAAACCCAAAGACAAAGCCAAGGCCGAAAATGCGGTTCTGATTGTTGAGCGCTGGATCATGATGCGTCTTCGTCATCGCACCTTCCACACCCTGAGAGAGCTGAATAATGCGATTCGAGAGCTGATGAAGGTTCTGAATCAGCGACCAATGCAAAAGATTGGCGTGAGCCGCCAAGCCCTTTTTGACACCCTCGATAAGCCCGCCCTGAAACCATTACCGATGCAAAAATATGTCTACACAGAACATAAACGCGCCAAAGTGGGGCCGGACTACCACATTGAGTACGCAAAACATTACTACTCGGTACCGCATCAGCTTGTGGGTCAACATGTGACACTGGAAGCCACGTCGCAGATCATACAAATCTTCCATCAAGGTCAACCTGTCTCGTCTCACCCAATCAGCCGAAAAGAGTATGGACTGAGTACCCACATGGAACATATGCCGAGCCATCATCAACATCAAAAGTGGTCACCAGAACGCTTGATCGGATGGAGCAAGCAGATAGGCGTCGCCACCGAAAACGTCATCAAACAACAAATCCAGTCCAAAGCTCATCCAGCCCAAGCCACTCGTCGCTGCCTTGGCATACTGAGTCTAGCGCGCAAACATGGTGATGTTCGCCTAGAGCAAGCCTGTCAGGATGCCTTACTGGTAAACAAGCCCGTTCTACGCTTTATCCGAAATCTGCTCGACCATCATCGAGAAGGCACGCTGTCCCTTCCTTCTGACTCGACACCCGACATCCCGCACAGCAATGTTCGCGGGCCACACTGCTACCACTAGGAGAACGACATGAATCACCTGACTGAACAACTAAAAATGCTGCGATTGAGCCATGCCGTCACCGCGTTAGAGCAACAACGAGAACAATTAACTACCTATGGAGAACTGGACTTTGAGCCACGTCTCACATTGCTCCTTGACAGTGAGCTGCTAGGCAGAAATCAAGGCAAAATCGAACGGCTCAAGCGACAAGCAAAACTGCGCGTAGAAGCCAGCGCCAGCCAGCTACTCTACAAAGAAGGGCGTGGACTGAAACGCCTCCAATTAGGAGAACTGCTGACAGGCGGTTATCTGCAAAAGCATCAAAACATCCTTATCACAGGCCCAACGGGCGCGGGAAAAACTTATGTTGCCTGCGCTCTTGCCTCACAGGCGTGCGAGCAACTTTATAGCGTTCGTTATCTGCGTCTGAGTCGACTGCTGGACGACCTCAGCCTTGGCCGCTTAGACGGCACCTATCAAAAACAACTCGCCGCCCTCGCCAAAAAGCAGCTGCTGATACTCGATGACTGGGGAATGGAAAAACTCAGTGCGGATCATGCAGGCCATTTATTAGAGCTTTTAGAAGATCGTTACCAAACAAGCAGCACGATCATGATCAGTCAACTGCCGGTGAAAGAGTGGTACAACATGATAGGCAATGCCACGGTAGCGGATGCTTTATTAGACCGTTTAATCCACAACAGTCACCGCATCGAACTAGGAGGAGAATCGATGAGAAAACTGGCGCAATCCGGACACATGGAGTAAAACTAGAAACTGAGAAAATGAAGGGAAAAAGGTGTCCGGATTAAAACGGTACCAGTGTCCGGAATCAGCGGAATATGCACATGATGAAGCGCCAGCTGATTTTTCGTTTGAATATGTATTGAATGCAGATTCTCTTCGTAATACGGATCCCTTACCTTATGTTTTGCAAATTTTAACGACTGTACCTGGCTTAAGTAGCTTCTCTAGTCAGATATTTATGATTCTTTCTGAGTTGTATTCAAATGCGCTTGAACATGGAGTATTGAACCTCAGTTCCGACAAAAAAAGCTCAAATGATGGTTTCTCTCTTTACTACGAAGAGCGTGAAAAGAGACTCGCTAATTTACAGCATGGTTATGTGAAAATCTCTGTAAAAGTAACATCTGATGATGGTAATCGGACGCTTGTCTTATATGTGGAAGACAGTGGATCAGGGTTTGATTTTCAGAACATTAATTATGATATGTCCAATACAGAGTTGCTTTATAATCGAGGTTTAGCCTTGTTGGATCAACTTTGTTCAAAGTTGGAGTTCTCCAAGGGGGGGAGTGCTGTGGCAGCACATTATCATTGGCAAGTCGGTCTAGATAGCTAGCTTGAGTAGTGTTGGCCTTTCTATTGCATAGTCCTTTCTATCGTTGGAGGAAATTATGCGCACAGATTCAAATACAATATTGTCTTTACCTTCAGGTGTTCCACCTAGAAAGCCTACTTTTGCTAAGGCTGCTCCGAGTCATGGTAGCGCCTTTGCGGATGATTTTAGGAAAGCAAAGGAAGTAAGCCGTCCCTCAAAAAGGCCTGAGGCTGATACGTCATCAGCATCGACCTCGTCTGCGAAAGACTCGGCGAAGGCTGCGGAAAACACACCTTCTTCAACAAAAGCAGCTGATAAAAAAGTTGCTTCAGTAAATAATAACGAAACAGTTAAAGATAAAAGTGGTTCGGCGACGACTGAGTCCTCTCCTGTTGCTTCTGATGATAATACGTCGACGCAAAAAACGACTGAGCAAAGCGGCAAAGGTTTGCAGCAAGAAGGCGAAGCGTTACCTGCTGAAGAGTCGTCGGTGGTTGCTTTGAATAAAGGTGAAGCATTGCCTGCTGAAGAGTCGTCTGTGACTGCTTTGAATGAAGGTGAAGCGTTACCTGTAGAAGAACCGTCAATAGTCGGTTTGGGTGAAGGTAATGCTCTGGTGATGGAAGAGACTTCAGCAATATCCCAGAATAAAGCCATTAACTCCAGCTCTTTGGAAATTGATGGTGTTTCATCGAAAAATGCAGAGCTTTCTCCTACATCAAAAGAATTAGTAGGTGACGGTAAAATTGCTACCGAACTGTCAGATAATAAAACAGATTCTAAGGTCGCTGGTGTTTCGGTTCTAGCGGGGTTGGATGCGTTTAAGCGTGGTGCTTCCAGTGAGGCTGGCAAGGTGAGTGAGTCTTCTAAATTAACGGCTCTTTCTGGCGATCATTTATCCAACGAAGAAAAAGAATTGTCTTCTGAAGAGGGGGATCTTGAGGGCGATGGTGACAATGAGTTGTCTTGGGTGTTATCTCAGATGGGAGCGGCAGGTGTTAAATCTGCAACAGCAAACCCTAGCGGCGATGCTGTTCTTGATACGACAAAGGCGGCAGTCGCAACGGCTGGAGTTATCGCTGGGGCCTCCGATAAGCAATCTCGTCAAGACACCGTGCCTTCTTCTCTTTTGGATGGGACTTCATCGTCAGAGGATTTAGGTTCAGATTCTGCGGACTCTCTTTTAGGTGAAGATGGCATTTTTATTGATGAGCCAATTGAGCTTCGGAAAAAAGAGCATGAAGCAATGTTAGGGCGAATGTCTGCGCAAGCTGATGGGCACATTGGTGCGGATAATTCACCAGGTGGTTTGAATAGTTCATTGCATAATAATGTGAATCGAGCTGCAGCATTGAGCGCAACGGCTATTGCTAGTAATGCTGTGCCGAATTCAACAGCAAATTTAGCGATGACATTACCGCCAGGACATCCGGGCTGGGCTGGAGAGATGAGTCAGAAGGTTGCTTGGATTGCTCGTGATGGTGGGCATACGGCGCATATTCGCTTAGATCCACCAGAATTGGGTAGTTTGACAGTGAAAGTATCCGTCGATAGTGACTCTAACACTCAAATCAGTTTTGTTGCTGCGACACCTCAGGCGCGAGACTTACTGGAAGGGCAAATGGGACGGTTGAGAGAAATGTTGGCTCAGCAAGGAATGGACTTAAGTCGAGCAGATGTTGATGTCTCGCAACAGGACACTTCTGGCGCGCAAGATCGAGCCAACAATCGTAATAATGGTGTACCTCAAGGTGCTGTTGTCGATAGTGATGATGTTGAAGATGATTTGATTTCGAGTAACTTATCGTATGTTTCTGCATCTGGTGTTGATTACTATGCTTAAACTTACGAGAAATTGATGGTGCTATGTTTGATTCTTTGTAGAATAGGGGACTGTTTGTACATAAGAGTGTGATAATCGCTCTATATAAAGAATTTGATATACCTAAGGTTTGTGAATATGGCTGAAGAAGACGGTTTGGATATCGGTGCAGAAGAGGGAAAGTCTGGTGGTAAGAAAAAGCTTATTATCATTGTTCTTCTTGTTTTGGTTTTAGTCGGGGGTGGTGCTGCGGCTTATTTTCTTTTTTTTAGCGGCTCTAGTGGAGATTCAGCGGATTCGACTGAAGCGGCACTTGAGCCGTCTGTTTATCTTGCACTAGATCCAGCTTTTACCGTGGATTTTATGGTTGATGGTAGGCAGCGTTATGTGCAGCTTAATATGACTGTTATGTCTAAGAATGCCACTCAGATTGATGCGGTTACCACTCATATGCCTTTAATTCGTAATAGCCTTGTTTTGCTTTTTTCTAGTCAGTCATTTGCAGATTTGCAGACAGCTGATGGGAAGGTTGCATTAAAAAAAGCTTCCCTTGATGCAATTAATGGCATTCTTGAGCAGGAAACTGGTCAAGGAGGTATTGATGCTGTGTTATTTACTAACTTTGTGATGCAATAAATTATGTCAGCTCAAGATCTGTTATCGCAGGACGAAATCGATGCGCTTTTACATGGTGCAGATGAAAAGCCGGCGGAAGAGGATAATCGAGATGCTAATGGTGTGGCGTCTTATGACATCACTAGCCAAGAGCGTATTGTGCGTGGGCGTATGCCCACGCTGGAAATGATAAACGAACGTTTTGCTCGTTATACGCGTATTAGTTTATTCAACATGCTTCGCCGTAGCGCAGATGTTTCATCTGGTGGCCTTCAGGTTATGAAGTTTGGTGAGTATGTTCACACTCTTTATGTTCCAACCAGTTTAAATTTGGTTAAATTTCGACCTCTGCGAAGTACCGCTCTTTTTATACTAGATGCGAAACTGGTATTTAAATTGGTGGATAACTTTTTCGGTGGTGATGGTCGTCATGCCAAGATTGAGGGGCGAGAGTTTACGCCGACTGAAATTCGAATTGTGCAATTGATGCTTGAGCAAGTTTTTAAAGACTTAACGGAAGCTTGGGCTCCAGTACTAAAATTAGAGTTAGAGTATATTAGTTCAGAAGTAAACCCTGCGATGGCGAATATTGTTAGTCCGAGTGAGGTTGTTGTTGTTTCTACTTTCCATATTGAATTGGACGGTGGTGGTGGCGAACTACATATTACTTTACCTTACTCTATGATTGAGCCAGTGCGTGAGCTGCTTGACGCGGGTGTTCAGAGTGATGTTGATGAAAAGGATGATCGTTGGGGTAAGTCTCTTGAGCAGGATGTCAAAGATATTAGTGTTAATTTATCTGTTAATATAGCAAATCGAAAAATCTCTCTGGGTGAGGTATTAAAATTTAAAGCAGGTGATATCATCCCAGTAGAAATGCCGGAATTTGTCACAGTTAGAGCGAATGGGGTGCCAACGTTTAAAGGTAAGTTAGGCGTCAGCAATGAGCGCTATTCGGTGCAAATGGAAGAAAGTTTTAAAACGAAGGTAGCGAGATAACATGGCAGAAGAACAAAATCCAGATGCAGCAGGTATGGATGAAGATTTAGCCGATGAATGGGCGGCAGCAATGTCTGAAGCCGGTGAAACGGATGATGAAGAGGTTGAAGATGAATGGGCTGCAGCTATGTCTGAGCAAAAGGTTGAGCCTATTAAGCTAGAAACTCTTTCTAATCCTTCTGTGCCTGCTGGTGGGGTTGGTTCTGATCTTGATTTGATTATGGATATTCCGGTTGTTCTTTCTATGGAATTGGGCAATACGGAAATAGCAATCCGAAACTTAATGCAGCTGACGCAAGGGTCTGTTGTTGAGCTTGATCGTTTTGCTGGTGAGCCGCTGGATGTACTTGTAAATGGTACATTGATCGCTCATGGTGAAGTGGTTGTGGTTAATGATAAGTACGGTATCCGTTTAACGGATGTTGTAAGTCCTAGTGAGCGTATTAGACGACTGAAGTAGCGCCAATTGATTTTTTCTTTTCTTAATCGTTATGTCTTCACGGCCATGCTTTGCATGGCCGTTCCCTATTTGCATGCTGCTGGTATGCAAGATATTTCTGTTACCTCTTCTATCTGGAAAGTGGTTATATCTTTAGTTTTTGTCATTGCTTTTATACCTGCCTGTCTTTGGTTAATGAAACGCTTTCAATTTGCTCAAATGAAGTTAGGTCAGTCTGATATTAAGATTGTTAATGTTCAATCTTTGGGGGCAAAAGAGAAATTAATGCTTGTTGAGGTGGAAGGGGAGCGTTTACTGATTGGTGTGACGGCTCATTCTATTAATCACCTACGGAGCTTTCCGTCAAAGACGGCGTCGTTTGCCTCTATGATGGAGGAGGTTGATAGGGAAAACTCTACCGATAATAAGAATAATGGGGATGCCCCGTGATTCGTTTTGTTTTACTTTTATTGTTAGTGTTTCCCGCTTTTTCATGGGCTGAAGTGGGTTTGCCTGCGTTAAAAGTGGTGACAAACGCTGACGGTAGCCAAGATTACTCTGTTTCTCTACAAATTCTTTTTATCATGACGGCGCTGACCTTATTGCCGGCGGCTCTGATGATGATGACAGCGTTTACTCGAATTATTGTGGTGTTGGCTATTTTGCGTCAAGCAATTGGTTTGCAGCAAACACCTTCTAACCAAATTATGATTGGTATGGCGCTATTTTTAACTTTATTTATCATGACACCAACGCTAGATAAGGTGAATGAGGTGGCTCTTCAGCCATACTTAAAAGAAGAAATGACATCAATTCAAGCTGTTGAGGCTGCGTCTGTTCCTGTACGAGATTTTATGCTGGCTCAAACAAGAGAGGATGATATCGCTCTTTTTGTTAAGTTAGCCGGTAAGGAAGGTACTATTCAGTCAATGGATACACTTCCGTTTACCATCTTAATGCCAGCGTTTGTGACAAGTGAACTGAAAACAGCTTTTCAAATTGGCTTTATGATTTTTATTCCATTTTTAATTGTCGATATGGTGGTGGCCAGTGTTTTGATGGCAATGGGGATGATGATGTTGTCCCCTGTTATTATTTCGCTGCCTTTTAAAATAATGCTTTTTGTCATGGTCGATGGTTGGTCTATGATTATGGGTACCTTGGCAGCGAGTTTTGGGATTTAACTATGAATCCTCAAGTGGTGTTAGATTTGTATGGGCAAGGCTTTTATTTAATTGTTTTGATCGTTGGGGTTGTGATGGTGCCCAGTTTGATCGTTGGCCTGATTGTGAGTGTGTTTCAGGCGGCGACGCAGATTAACGAGCAAACATTGTCTTTTTTGCCTAGGTTAATTGTGACTATTTTGGTCATTATGCAATTGGGGCCGTGGATATTGATGAAGTTAATGGATTTCACGACCAATTTGTTCATGAATATTCCTATGATAATAGGCTGATGTTAGAGCTTCATCCTGATCAGTTACTAAATTTGACGATCAGTTTTCTTTTGCCTTTTTTTCGCATTGGGGCTTTTTTTATGGCACTGCCTTTGTTTGGTAGTCGTCTAGTCAGCCCACGAGTGCGTATTGCGTTTTCCTTTCTTGTTGCCATTATTGTTACTCCTGTTATTGATGTCCCTAACTACGATCCTATTTCTCCTGCCTATATTGTGCTGATTGCTGAGCAATTGGTGATTGGTTTTGTGCTGGGCTTTGTTGTCACTATCTTGTTTCAGTTGTTTTCGCTTGCAGGTCAGTTGGCTGCGATGAAGGCTGGCTTGGGTTTTGCTATGTCTAATGACCCTGCAAATGGTATTTCTGTTGCAACACTTGGTCAGTATTATTTATCGATGGTGGCGTTGGCTTTTCTGGGAACTAATGGTCATTTGGTGATGATTGAGTATTTGGCCGAGAGTTTTAATTATTGGCCGATTGGCAGTGGATTTGATAGTCAGCGTTATTGGCAGCTAGTCTTGCTCGGTGGGTGGATGTTTGAAAAAGCTTTGCTTATTGTGTTGCCTTTGGCGGTTGCTGTGTTAGTAATTAACTTGTCTTTTGGTGTGGTTGCTAAAGCGTCGCCGCAATTGAACGTTTTTGCACTGGGTTTTCCAATCATAATGTTATTTTCTTTGTTCTTTTTCTGGATTATGTTGGATGATTTTTTAAATATCTACTTGTTGTTTTTCGGAGAAATTATTGACTGGATGAAAGATACGTGGGGGATTCGTTTAAATGGCTGAGAATGAAGACGGTAGCGAAAAGACGGAGAATGCCAGTAGTAAGAAACTTCAGGATGCTCGAAATAAAGGTAATCTTCCGCGCTCTAAAGATCTAAGTTCTGCACTTTTATTAATTGTCGCGGCGGCGACAATCTATGGAACTGGGACTTTGTTGGTGCGTGATCTGGCTGTGTTGTTTGATTTTAACTTTGTGATTGAGCGTGCGGACTTGTTTGATTTAAGCCGTATGGTTTTCCATCTTTATGAATCTGTTGTGGCTATGATGGATTCAATGGTTTTGCTGATGTCGGTTTTGGCGGTGGCTGGTATTGTTGGGAGTATTGCTCTAGGTGGCTTGAATTTTTCTTGGGAGCCGTTAACGCCAAAGCTCAGTAAGATGAACCCAATATCGGGGTTGAAACGAATGTTTTCGGTGCAATCCTTAGTGGAGCTTTTGAAATCTATTGCCAAGGTGACATTGGTTGGTTTTGTTGCTGTGGTGGTGCTGAATTATTTTTTACCTGAAACGCTTGGACTAACCTTTCAGTCGATACAGCTAGCGATTGCTCATGGTATCGATATTGTTATTTGGTCTTTTGTCTTTGTTACGCTTGCTTTGGCGCTGATCGCTGCCATTGATGTGCCTTTTCAAGTTTGGTCTCATAAAGAAAAATTAAAAATGACTAAGCAGGAAGTTAAAGACGAATACAAACAGCAGGAAGGTGATCCTTTGGTGCGAGGGCGAATCCGTCAGATGCAACGTCAAGCGGCGATGAATCGTATGATGTCTGATGTACCAAGTGCCGACGTTATTATTACTAACCCTACGCATTTCTCGGTGGCACTGAAATATGACCAAGCGGGCGGCGCTGCACCGGTGCTTCTTGCTAAAGGTGGTGATTTTATCGCACTGAAAATTCGTGAAGTCGGCAATCACTACGATATCCCTGTGATACAATCGCCTGCATTAGCGAGGGCGATATATCATCATACTGAGATTGGTGATGAGATACCTCAAGGTTTGTTTAAAGTGGTTGCTCAGTTGTTGGCTTATGTATACCAGTTGCGTAATGCTCGTATGGGGGCGCCACAACCAGAGGCAATGCCAAATTTAGATGTGCCTGATGAGTTTCAGTGGGACGGTAGTTGATCATGTTTATAGTTTTTTTTCCAAGAAGGATGTCGTGTGAATTTTGACCGCGGTCGAATTGCTGGACAGGTTCAGAATATTTTTAGTGGGAATCTAGGTATTCCTATTTTGTTGTTGTCGCTTTTGGCAATGATGATTTTACCCATCCCTGCTTTTTTATTAGATGTTCTTTTTACCTTTAATATTGCCTTAGCTATTGTGGTGTTATTGGTTGCTATTTACTCCATGCGACCTTTAGATTTTGCTGTGTTTCCTACGGTTTTGCTGGTTTCAACTTTAATGCGGTTGGCGCTAAATGTAGCTTCGACTCGTGTGGTTTTGTTGAAGGGGCATGAAGGTGGTGATGCAGCGGGTAAGGTGATTCAGGCCTTTGGTGAAGTGGTTATTGGCGGTAACTACGTTGTTGGTTTTGTTGTCTTTGCTATCTTGATGATAATCAACTTTGCTGTAGTGACAAAAGGTGCTGGTCGTATCTCCGAAGTTAGTGCGCGCTTTACCTTGGATGCTATGCCGGGTAAGCAAATGGCCATTGATGCAGATCTGAATGCTGGCATGATAGATGCGGATCAGGCTAAGCAACGTCGTGTTGAAATTGCTTCCGAAGCTGAATTTTATGGTTCTATGGATGGAGCCTCTAAATTCGTAAAAGGGGATGCTGTTGCTGGTCTGCTTATTCTTGGTATTAACATTATTGGCGGCTTGGCTATTGGTATGGCGCAGCATGGTCTCTCTTTTACAGAGGCTATTGAGCGTTATTCGTTATTGACGATTGGTGATGGGTTGGTTGCTCAACTACCATCTCTGATGTTATCAACCGCCGCCGCAATCATGGTGACTCGTGTTAACGAAACTGGCGATATGGGGTCCCAAATTGTTCGTCAGATGTTTAGCTCATCAAAGGCTTTGTATGTCGCCGCAGGTGTGATGACGATTATGGGGATCGTTCCAGGTATGCCGCACTTTTCTTTTCTATCGCTGGCGGCTTGTTTGGGCGGTCTTGCTTATTTTCTTGAATATAGTAAAAAGAAAAAGGTCAAACAGGGACCGAAGACGACAGGTAAGGCATCATCTGATAATCCTGCTCCTGCAGAGGTGAAAGATCTTAGTTGGGACGACGTTGCCCCTGTTGATATGCTCGGACTGGAGGTCGGCTACCGTTTGATACCACTGGTAGATAAAACCCAAGGTGGGGAGTTGTTAGCGCGAATAAAAGGGGTACGTCGAAAGTTGTCGCAGGATCTAGGGTTTTTAGTGCCTAGTGTACATATTCGAGATAATTTGGATTTAATGCCAAATGCTTATCGAGTGACTCTTATGGGGGTGAGTTTGGCAGAAGCCGAAGTTCATCCTGATAAAGGTTTGGCGATTGATCCTGGGCAAGTGTTTGGCACCATTGATGGTATTGCTGGTAAAGACCCATCGTTTGGTTTGGATGCTGTATGGATTGATCCTAAAAAAAGGGATCAGGCGCAAACTTATGGTTATACTGTTGTTGATGTTAGTACTGTGGTCGCGACTCATATTAATCAAATTATGCATAAGCATGCCTATGAATTGATTGGTCATGATGAAGTTCAGCAGCTATTGAGTCTATTGAAGCAATATAATCCTAAGTTGGCAGAGGAATTGGTTCCAAATACGGTGCCGTTAAGTGTTCTTCTTAAAGTGTTACAGAATTTGTTGATTGAAGGCGTACCTTTAAGGGATATGCGAACAATTGCAGAGTCTATTATGGGAGTGCAGCCTAAAACTCAAGATCCTATGATTTTGACTGCGGCAGTTCGAACGTCTTTGTCACGTTTGATTATTCAAACATTGGCGGACGGTGTTGAAGAAATTCCTGTATTAACTCTAGAGCCTCAGTTAGAAAAAATGCTGATGCAAACGGTTCAGCAAAGTCAGCAGTCTGGTATTAAAAATGAAGAAGCGCTGATTTTAGAACCGCAAATGGCGGAGCAATTGCAGACTTCGTTACGCCAATCTGCAGAGCAACAAGAGGCGATGGGGAATACGCCGATCTTAATTGTGTCTGCTCCTATACGTCCTATGTTGGCGCGTTTTATGCGTTATGGTATGGTGAATATGTCAGTGCTTTCATATCAAGAAGTGCCAGATCATAAACGTATTACTGTTGTGGGTGTTATTGGTCAATAAAATCTACCTATTAACATGGTAGATTGTGTCTATATTTATTGTGATCTTTCGGGTAAGCTATGGATTTGTAAGAAAAATAAACTAGAAGGATTAAGTTATTCATGCAAATTAGGCGGTTTCGAGCACCTGACATGCGACAAGCGATACGGAAGGTTCGTGATGCCGTAGGCCCTGATGCGGTCATTTTGTCAAATCAGCGTCTGCCTACTGGTGAAATAGAGATTGTTGCCGCTCTAGATTATGATGGATCTTTGCCTTCTAGTATGACTTCAAAGCGTCCCTCCTCGTCTCGTTCAGAATCATATGCAGATCCAAGTGCGGATTATTTAGAACGTATAGAAAGAGCGAAACAGCAGACTCCTCCGCAAAATACTTCACAATCTAATTTAGAGAAACGTCCAACCACACAGTTTGAAATGCCTCCTTTGTCAAATGACAAAGAGGACCCGGCTGTTGAAGAAGCTTTGTCCATTCGCAATAGCGAAAGTGCTAAACAGTTGCGAGATATGGAACTTGAGCTGAAAAATGTACGAGCTATGCTCGAGCAGCGTCAGCAAAATGACAGTCGAGACGTTAAAGAAAGTGTTGTTGAGGTGCGTGCCCGTGATAAGTTAAAAGGCTTGGGGTTGTCAGATTTTGTTGTATCTAGACTTATTGATGATATTGATTTAAAAGGTCGAGAAGACGACTGGAATCGCTTACTTGCGCATTTGGCTGATTATATTCCTGTTCGCTCAAGTTCTTCAGAGCTTAAAGGATGTATCGCATTTATGGGGCCTACCGGTGTTGGGAAGACGACCACTATCGGTAAAATCGCGGCTCAGCATGTTTTAAAGCATGGTTCTGATGGTGTGGTATTAATCACAACAGATACTTATCGTATAGCGGCTCATGAACAGCTAAGAACTTTTGGTAGAATTCTAAATGTTCCTGTTGAAGTAGTTAATGAATACTCAGATTTAAATGAAGTTTTAGCGAAATATTCGCATTATTCTTTAGTGCTTGTTGATACTGCTGGTATGAATCCAAGAGATTCAAATCTTGAACGACAGCTTTTAATGATGAAGCGCGCACGAGCGAGCCTAAAGAAATTGTTGGTTTTACCTTGCACAAGTCAACGACAGGTATTAAAAACCGTTGTCGATGTTTATTCTCAAGTTCAATTAGATGGTTGTGTTTTAAGTAAACTTGATGAATCTGCTTCACTTGGTGAAGCTATTAGTGTAGTTATTGAAGAAGGCTTACCTGTTGTATATATAGCAGATGGTCAAAGAATTCCAGATGATATTGAGCCAGCTCGGGCGCATAATTTGATTAGTAGGGCTGTATATACTGCAGAACATTATAGTCAACTTTATGGGTCACTAAAGTATGGTAGTTAGTAAAATTTTGTTATTACTGAAAGCGTTGCGCCAAACTATGTAGTACAGTTAGTTAGCGCAACTAACTTAAATGGTAAAGGTTGCTTAGACTATTTTATGCAGACCAAAAACGGATATAACACATACTCT
Source organism: Marinomonas sp. (assembly GCF_965225885.1). Classification (NCBI taxonomy): domain Bacteria; kingdom Pseudomonadati; phylum Pseudomonadota; class Gammaproteobacteria; order Oceanospirillales; family Oceanospirillaceae; genus Marinomonas; species Marinomonas sp. The sequence goes on along the minus strand of NZ_OZ245329.1, from coordinate 3,924,550 downwards.
AAAAAAGCGACGCTTTCGATTGATGCGATTGTTGAGCAATATGGGTATTTAGTAAAAAAAATTGCTTATCATCTATTGGCGCGTTTACCTGATAGTGTAGATGTGGATGACTTGATTCAAGCAGGCGTGATGGGATTGATTGAGGCGTATAAACGTTTTGAGTCTACCAAAGGTGCCAGTTTCGAAACTTATGCAGGTATCCGTATTCGCGGTTCTATTATGGATGAGGTGCGCAAAACGGATTGGGCTCCTCGGTCAGTCAGGCGTAATGGTAGAGCGGTTGCTAATGCAATTAAAGAACTAGAAGCGACATTAGGTCGAGTAGTGTCTGATATGGAAGTGGCAGCTCATATGAATATAAGCATGGATGAATATCATGAAATGATTCACTCATCTATGTCTACTCAGTTGTTTAGCTACGAAGAAATGCTAGATTCTGATGCAAATAATTTAGACAGTATTGAGTCGGAAGTAGAAAATGCTCCTTATTCATTAGTAGAAGAAGGTGGTTTTCAAAATCAATTGGCAAAAGAAATTGATAATCTACCTGAAAGAGAAAAGTTAGTTTTGTCTCTTTATTATAATGAAGAACTCAACTTGAAAGAAATTGGTGCTGTTTTAGGTGTCAGTGAATCAAGAGTTAGTCAGATTCATAGCCAAGCGGCTATGAGGTTACGAGCTCGGTTAAGTGATTGGCGAGATTAATTATGAGTTGTGGAATATTACCTTTAGGGTGTGGAGGTTGCATTGGATAAAAACATGAAGATCCTAATTGTTGATGATTTCTCGACAATGAGACGAATCATTAAAAACTTACTACGGGATTTAGGATTTACCAATACAGTTGAAGCGGATGATGGAATGACGGCATTACCGATTCTTCAGGCAGGGACAATAGATTTTCTTGTGACAGACTGGAATATGCCTGGTATGACAGGAATTGAGCTTCTTCGTGCAGTTCGTGCTGACGATAAACTTAAAAGCATTCCTGTATTGATGGTAACCGCTGAGGCAAAGCGTGATCAGATTATTGCGGCTGCCCAAGCAGGTGTAAATGGCTATGTTGTTAAGCCTTTCACAGCAGTGGCTCTCAAAGAAAAAATTGAGAAAATATTCGAACGCATAGACGCTGCTAAATAGGGGCTTTTAATGTCAAAGAAACTTGGATCTGGCTTGGGGGACTTTGAAACCCTAGTAAAGGATGGCGCTGTAGAGCTTTTGAACCACATTGAAGTTGGTGATTTCATTGGGGCAGTAAAAATAATACAGGAGCTTAGTGAAGCCCGACATAATAGCTTTTATAAAGAAGTTGGTAATCTCACGAGAAGTCTCCATGACGCAATTCGTGACTTTCAAGTTGATTCACTTGACTTGGTGGCTGATGGAAATAGCGATGCGTTGGGTAACACAAAGATAACAGATGCCTCTGATCGATTGACTTATGTTATTGAATTAACTAATTCAGCAGCTAACAAAATCATGGATATGGTGGATGGTAGTGTGCCTGTTGCTAGTGAATTACAAAGTCAGGCAAGAGATCTGAGAAAAGACTGGAGTCGCTTAATTCAGAGAGACTTAACGCCTCAAGAGTTTCGAGACTTGTATAAGCGTATCGATGTTTTCTTAGCTTACGCTGATGACAGCGCTACAACCTTGCATTCAAACCTCAACACAATTCTCCTAGAGCAAGGATATCAAGACCTAACAGGTCAAGTGATCGCTAGAGTGAATGATTTAATTCGAGATGTAGAAGAAAAACTTGTGCATCTCGTTGCTGTTGCTGGACGCGTTGATAGTATCTCGGGGATTGAACACCAAGAGAAAGAGTCTGAACACGATGACACTCGTGGTCATGGCCCAGCTATTAATAAACAAAACAACCCTGAAGTACTGAGTAGTCAAGACGAAGTAGACGACTTGCTATCAAGTCTTGGTTTCTAGAAGGAGCTGAGGATGAGTTTCGAGGTCGATGAAGAGATTTTACAAGATTTTTTGGTAGAAGCTGGTGAAATCCTAGAGCAGCTTTCCGAACAATTAGTAGATTTAGAGCAAAATCCAGATGATAAGCAGCTGCTTAACGCGATTTTTCGTGGCTTTCATACTGTAAAAGGTGGTGCTGGATTTTTACAATTAAATGCGTTGGTTGGTTGCTGTCATTATGCTGAGAACGTTTTTGATATTTTAAGGAACGGTCAGCGTAAAATAGATTCTGATTTGATGGACATTGTTTTACAGGCGCTTGATGCTGTAAACGAAATGTTCGAGGTTGTTCGTGCTGGTGGTGAGCCAGAGCCTGCCTCTCCAGAACTGATTGCCGCGCTTGCTGTGTATGCAAAGCCGCCGACTGCAGAAGAGCTTGCTGGTGCTGAAGATGAGAATTTAGATGAAGTTGAAGACCTTGCTGAAGAGCAAGATGGTACTGATGTTGAAGAAACTGAAGAAGCCGTTTCTGTAGCAGATGAATCTGTCGATATTTCTGATGATGAGTTCGAATCTTTATTGGATGCTCTGGGAGATACCTCATCTGATAGTAACGCTGAGAAAAGTAGTACAGCCGCACCGAGAACTGATGATGAAATAACAGAAGATGAGTTTGACGCATTGTTGAATCAACTTCACGGTAGCGGTGCCCCTGGAATTAATGATGATCCAGTGGATGGCGCTAACTCAAGCGATGTTCCTTCTGATGAAATTACAGAAGATGAATTTGAAGAGCTACTTGACAAGCTTCATGGTGAAACTCCAGCTTCAAGCAAGAAAGAAGATAAACCTAAAGCGGATGCCAATAAGGCTACGCCTAGCGTTGGTGCAGAATCAGATTTAATTACTGAAGATGAGTTTGAATCTCTTTTAGATAGCTTACAGGCTAAAGGCGGCCCAGATAAGTCGGAAGCTCCTGCAGCTAAGTCTGAACCTAAAGCTGCGCCAGCTAAGCCAAAAGCAACGCCCAAACCAACTCCAAAGCCTACACCGAAAGCGCCAGAACCTGAAGCGAATGTGAAAGAGAAAGCAGGTAATACTCCTGTTACTCAAGAAGCAACGGTTCGAGTAGATACAAAACGCTTGGATGACATAATGAATATGGTCGGTGAGCTTGTATTAGTTCGAAACCGTCTTGTTCGATTAGGTCTTCAAAGTAATGATGAGTCTATGGGTAAGGCTGTTTCAAATTTGGATGTGGTTACTGGCGATTTACAAAATGCAGTAATGAAAACCCGAATGCAGCCAATCAAAAAAGTATTCGGTAAGTTTCCTCGGGTGGTTCGAGATTTGGCTCGAAACTTGAAGAAAGAAGTCAATTTAGAGTTGCGTGGTGAAGAGACCGACTTGGATAAAAACCTAGTTGAAGCTCTTGCCGATCCACTTGTCCACTTGGTGAGAAACTCAGTGGATCACGGTGTTGAAGCGCCTGATGTTCGTGAGGCAAAGGGTAAGCCAAGAGTTGGTCATGTTGTTCTTTCTGCTGAACAAGAGGGCGATCATATACTGCTATCCATCGATGACGATGGTGCTGGTATGGATCCTGACGTGTTACGCAAAAAAGCGGTTGAAAAAGGCTTAATGGACAATGATGCTGCAGAGCGATTGTCAGATGAAGAAGCTTTCAATTTGATTTTTGCGCCAGGTTTCTCAACTAAAGTTGAAATTACTGATGTGTCTGGTCGTGGCGTGGGAATGGACGTTGTTAAAACGAAAATTTCGCAATTAAATGGTACGTTGCAGATTAAGTCCGTACTTGGGCAGGGGTCTCGGTTTATTATTAAGGTGCCATTAACGCTCGCGATTATGCCAACCTTAATGGTGGCTTTATCAGATCAGGCATTTGCTTTCCCTTTAGTGAGTGTTAATGAGATTTTTCATCTTAATTTGAAAAAAACTAACGTGGTTGATGGGCAACAAGTTGTTGTTATTAGAGGTAAAACTTTACCAATATTCCATCTGAAAAGTTGGCTGATTAAAGGTAATAATCGAGATAACTTACCGACTGAGGCTCATGTTGTTGTTGTTCAAGTTGGTATGAGTGAAGTTGGTTTTGTGGTTGATCAATTAGTTGGTCAGGAAGAAGTGGTTATAAAACCATTAGGGAAAATGTTGCAAGGTACCGCCGGTATGGCAGGTGCGACAATTACTGGTGATGGTCGTATTGCATTGATTCTGGATGTTCCTAGTATGCTTAAGTGTTACGCGTCTAGGTAATATATTTTTCATTTAGGGGATGTGATATGCCTGTTAAGGTGCTGGTTGTTGATGATTCAGGTTTATTTCGACGCCGTTTAGTCGAAATATTTGAAGCTGATCCTAGACTAACTGTTGTTGGTACTGCAAATAACGGAAGGGAGGCAATAGATAAGGTTCAATCCTTATCACCCGATGTCGTTACTATGGATTATGAGATGCCGGTATTAGATGGTATCGCAGCTGTAGTTAACATCATGAAGCTTAAGCCTACACCTGTGCTGATGTTCTCCTCATTAACTCATGAGGGGGCAAAGGTTACTCTAGATGCACTAGAGGCAGGTGCGGTTGACTTCATGCCGAAGAACTTTGAGGATATATCTCGTGATTATGCGGTAGTAAAGCGAGCATTAGTGGATCGCGTATTGGCGGTTGCAAGAACTCGCTTTGCTGGGGATAGAAAGCCCGTTCCTGCTCTTGCACCACGTGAAGCACCTAAACCGATAGTTACCGAGCGCGGTGTTATTATTCCGCGAATGAGAAAGCGGGTTAGCCTTGTTGCTATAGGAACATCCACTGGTGGGCCTATGGCTTTACAGGCGGTATTAAGTAAATTGCCTAAAGATTTTGCTGCTCCTCTAGTGCTGGTTCAGCATATGCCTGCAGCATTTACCGGAGCGTTTGCTGAGCGATTAAATAATATATGTCAGATTACGGTTAAAGAAGCCCAAGATGGTGATCGTTTGCAGGCTGGTGTTGCTTTATTGGCTCCAGGTGGAAAGCAAATGATGATTGATCCTCGGAATGGTTGCTGTGTCCGTATTCTTGATGGTGACGAGCGACTTAATTACAAACCTTCTGTTGACGTTACTTTTGGTTCTGCATCCAAGTGTTATCCAGGCAAGGTGCTGTCTGTTGTTATGACAGGTATGGGAGTTGATGGTCGTGAAGGTGCTCGTATGCTGAAAAGTTCAGGGTCGAGAGTCTGGATTCAAAGTGAAGAGTCTTGTGTAATCTACGGTATGCCAATGGCGGTAGAAAAAGCAAACTTGGCTGATGATATTATTGATTTAGAGCATATTGGTGAGCGTATCGCACGTGAGGTCGGCTAGTGGATTTTGTTACTTTAGCAGGACTTCTAATTGCTTTCAGCTCGGTATTTCTAGCTAACTGGTTAGGAGGAGGAGAGATTATTCTTCTCCTTAATCTTCCCTCTGCTATCATCGTAATTGTTGGTAGTATTGGCGCTACACTTATTCAAAGTAGTATTCAAGAAGCAACTCGGGCTCTTGTTTTAATTAAGTGGAGCCTTTTCCCACCTGTTTATGATTTCAATTCTGCTCGTGCATTAATAAATAATCTTGCCCACAAAGCTAAAAGGCTGTCATTGCTTGCTTTAGAGTCTGACATTGAAACGCTGAGGAATCGTTTTTCAAGTAGAGCCTTGCAAATGGCTATTGATGGCACTGATCCAGACTTATTGGCTGATAGACTTCATGATGACGCTGTTCGTATTTATGACAAACGAATGAAGAGTGTGTCGTTTATTGAGTCTATCGGAGGGTATGCGCCTACTTTAGGTATTATGGGATCTGTGCTTGGGTTAATTCAAGCTATGGCAAATTTAGATAGTCCAGAAGCGTTGGGGCATGGCATTGCTGTTGCTTTTGTTTCTACACTTTATGGGCAAGGCTTTGCAAACTTGGTTATATTTCCTATTACTAAGAAATTAAGCGGTTATGTTGATAAAGAGCTCCTTTATCACCAACTGCTTATTGATGGTATCTGTGGGATTGCTATGGGTAAACATCCGTATAGATTAGAGTTAGAGCTCAATACTTATGAGTGATACTCCGCCTCGAACATCAAAACGTCGTCGAATGATAGCTAAGTCATCGCAGTCGAGTACGCAAGGTCGAGATCGTTGGATACTCTCCTATGCTGATTTCATTACCTTGTTATTTGCTTTTTTTGTCGCGCTTTACTCTATTTCATTAAAAAACTCAGGCGATGAGCAGCGTTTGAAAGAAACATTGCATGGCGTTTTTGATGCTGTGCAAAAGTCAATTAAGCCTATTAATATTGGTGAGCCTATTGTTGGTGAGCCAAAAGACACTGACGTGATTGATGCAAAACCTATTCCCGCAGCAACTCCTACCATCGAGGAAAGCAAGTCTTCTGCTGTTTATTCATTACTAAGTCAAGTCGTCGAAAATCAATTTTCAGGACTGCATGCATCAGGCCAGATATCCGTTACTGAATCGGCAGATTGGGTGAGTTTAGAGCTGAAGTCTGGTTTGTTGTTTGGGCAAGGAGAATATGACCTAACGAATGAAGCCGTTGCCTTGTTGATTTTGGTTGCCAATATACTTAAAGCGCATCCATCAGTAATATTGGTTGAAGGTAATACCGATGATTTGCCTGTTAATTCACGACGTTTGATTTCGAATTGGCATTTATCTAGTCTACGCTCTTCTTCGGTTGTGGATGAATTGGTTTATAGAGGTGTAGACCCAAAAATGATTGCGCCAATCGGTTTTTCTAGTGAACATCCTAAAGTGAGAAATACGAATGACTATGCTCGTCAGCAAAATCGTCGTGTAATCTTACGAATTAGTAAGCGTAAGGCCGATAATCTCTATGATTACTTGTTTCAATAGCGTGTTACTGTATATGATTGCAAGGAATTCGTAAGCAAAATAACAGCATAGGGTATCAGGGGAGTCAGAGTGCACATTTGGGCAGTGGCGAATCAGAAAGGCGGCGTTGGCAAAACGACCACAGTAGTTTCTTTAGCAGGGTTGTTAGCTGATGCTGGTAATCGGGTGTTAATGATTGATCTTGATCCGCATGGCTCATTGACCAGTTACTTTCGCTTTGATCCCGACTCCATAGAAAAGAGTGCTTATAGCCTTTTTCAGGCAACTGGAAAGATTCCAGAAGATTTACCCGCTTCGTTAATATTAGAAACAGGTCATCCTAATTTATCTCTAATGCCTGCGTCTACAGCGTTGGCAACCTTGGAGCGCCATGCTCAAGCACAAGGTGGTATGGGCTTAGTTATTTCTAAAACCCTAGCAATTTTATGGGACGACTACGATTATGTATTAATTGATAGCCCACCTGTACTGGGTGTGTTAATGATTAATGCGTTGGCGGCTTGTCAGCAATTGGTGATACCTGTACAAACTGAGTTTTTAGCGATAAAAGGCTTAGAAAGAATGGTCCGTACATTGACCATGATAAACAGGGCAAGAAAACGTCCTGTCCCATTTTTGATTGTACCAACCCTTTTTGATCGTCGTACTCAGGCATCTAATAAAAGCTTACGCAGTTTAAAAGATACTTATGAGGAGTTGGTGTGGCATTCTGTGATTCCAGTGGACACGAAGTTAAGAGATGCCAGTACAGCGGGTATTGCTCCTTCGGCACTGGATCCAAATGCTCGAGGAATTAAGGCTTACGCAAGTCTGATGGATTCTTTGCTGAACCCAGCGGGATAGTAACAGTATATGAAAGATACAAAGAATAAAGAGCAGGCTTTAATAGGACCTCAATTAGCGGTCCAGCGCTATCTTGATGATTTATTGCAAGAGGCAACATCAGAGCCGCCTGATGAAGAGCTTGTCGAATCAGAGTTAGTGGAATCTGAGCAGGTCGATTCAGAGGCTGGCCTCAGTGAAGAAGAACTCTCGTCTTTAGATGCTTCATTTAAAGATTTTGAAGAGGCAATATCTGCTCAAGTTGATGGCTTGTCATTGGATTCTGAAGAGCACAATATTATTCAGCCAGAGCCAGAGCCAGAGCCAGAGCCAGAGCCAGAGCCAGAGCCAGAGCCAGAGCCAGAGCCAGAGCCAGAGCCAGAGCCAGAGCCAGAGCCAGAGCCAGAGCCAGAGCCAGAGCCAGAGCCAGAGCCAGAGCCAGAGCCAGAGCCAGAGCCAGAGCCAGAGCCAGAGCCAGAGCCAGAGCCAGAGCCAGAGCCAGAGCCAGAGCCAGAGCCAGAGCCAGAGCCAGAGCCAGAGCCAGAGCCAGAGCCAGAGCCAGAGCCAGAGCCAGAGCCAGAGCCAGAGCCAGAGCCAGAGCCAGAGCCAGAGCCAGAGCCAGAGCCAGAGCCAGAGCCAGAGCCAGAGCCAGAGCCAGAGCCAGAGCCAGAGCCAGAGCCAGAGCCAGAGCCAGAGCCAGAGCCAGAGCCAGAGCCAGAGCCAGAGCCAGAGCCAGAGCCAGAGCCAGAGCCCGCTAAGAAAATTTCTAGAACAGACCCTTTGCCATGGGCAACAGGTAGGTTCGAATGTTTACTATTTTATGTTGGTGGCTTGAAGCTTGCGGTGCCTTTAGTTGAATTAGGTGGTATTTATCAGAGTGGAGGGGATAAATTAACCTCTATTTTTGGTCAGCCCGACTGGTTTATGGGGGTTGCTAATGTGGGAGAGTTTAACCTTCGTACTGTTGATACAGCTCGGTGGATAATGCCTAATCATTACGAAGGCGAGATGAAAGAAAATTTTAAGTTTGTAATACAGCTTGATCGCTCAGATTGGGGGGTCGCTTGTGAGCGTGTTGCAGAGGCTATTACCTTAGAACCAACACAAGTAAAGTGGCGCACTGATAGAAGTAAGCGGCCTTGGTTAGCCGGTACGGTAATTGAGCATATGTGTGCCATACTAGATGTACAGGGTTTTATAGAATTGTTAGATGATCCACAAAATGGATTTAAAAGTTCGATCAAATAATGGTTAGAATCATATCGTGATTTTAGGAGAAAAATATGGGTAGTAGCGTCGCGTTGAAAAGTGCAGGTCAATCAGATGATCCAATGTTGCAATGGGTGACATTTCGCTTAGAGAATGAAATCTATGGTGTAAATGTAATGCAGGTAAAAGAAGTTCTACGTTACACTGAAGTAGCATCTGTTCCTGGGGCGCCCAGTTTTGTTCTGGGGATCATACACTTACGTGGTACGGTGGTTACCGTCATTGATACTTGCCAGCGTTTTGGTCTGCCATCAGGTGAAATTACAGACGCTACGCGCATCATGATTCTTGAAGTGGAAGGTCATGTGATTGGTATTCTGGTTGATGCCGTGTCAGAAGTTGTTTATCTTCGTCAGTCTGAGATTGAGCCATCGCCAAGTGTTGGTAATGATGAATCCTCGAAGTTCATTCAAGGTGTTTGTCACAAAAATGATATCCTATTGATTCTTGTGGACCTTGATAAGTTATTATCAGAAGATGAGTGGTCTGAAGTAGGGTCAATATAAGTAATTAAGGTAGTTGTACTAGATGGAATCTCAATGGTTATTTAACCTTCTTCTGATGCTTCAGTTTGCGATTTTGATTGCAGTTGTTGTTTGGGCTTTTCGATTATCGAAACGACTAAAACAAATGAAGCATCAATATGCGCAAGCGGAATTGAGTCAAAAAAAGCAAGTACAAGTGCTTGCCTCAGGGTCAATAGGAATGGGTCGCCGCTTGGTAGCTATTGAGAAAAAACTGAATTTAGCTGTAGAAAAGCAATCTGAGATTTTATCGAAAGAAGGTGGTGTCTCATACAATCGCGCTATGGAGCTTTTGGAAATGGGGGCAACCATAGATGATTTGGTTTCTAAATGTGGTCTTATTCGAGCTGAGGCAGAGCTGATTAGCTTGTTAAAACAAGAGTCACGTAGGAATTCAGATTACCACTGATGATCTTTGATTTTATGTGCAAAGGCGATAACCTCTGCAACGGCTAGATACAAGGATTCCGGTATTTCTTCGCCTAATTCCAAAGTGCTGAGCATTTCGACAAGCTCGGGACTTTGGTGAAGCAGAACATCATTTTCTTTGGCAACAGCCATGATCTTTTCAGCCAGTAAACCACTTCCTTTAGCAACCACTTTTGGTGCTGCACTGTAGTCATATTTTAGAGCAACGGCTTTTTGCATTATGTCCTCACATCAATTAATGATTGAGTTTTAACAATATTGGCTTTTTCTTTATCGAGCTTAGCCTGAAATGCGTCTAATCTTTCAACTTCAATATCTTTGTCTTTTAACTGTTGTTTTAAAGTAGACAGGTTTCTCTGTAATTTTTGTACCGTTTCTGGATCTTCTGCAGCAAAGAGGATGCCGACTTTATTTGCCTGAATGCTGGCTCTTGCATCAAACCTTCCCGTTTCTTCAAAATCAAATTTTAGCTTTACTAGCCAGCGTCTGTCTTGTTTTTGTTCTTCTGCTGTTGAACTTGCATCTTTGTTTATTTCAATTCCAACAAAACTGGTTGTTTGCCCATTTTTTATTGGCAGTTCTATGTGTAAAGGGTAATTGGTGTTGTTCACTTGGTTTGCATCAGAAAAGTGGCGCAGTTGGCTGGTTGTAATACGCTCAATTGCATTAGCTATTTGTTCAGTTGGAATGCTTCCAAGCCGCAACGCACCAGTATTTTCTTGCACATCTTTTAAACGATGAAGATTGAGTTTCAAATCAGCAGGTAATTGTGTGGTGTTGTTTGCCAGTAAGGACTCTGAAAAAACGCCACTGGTTTGAATAGCTTGTTTCATTGCCTCAGGTGATGTGGTCAGACTTCCCAGTGCTGGAATATTTTGTATGAGTTGTCTTAGTGCTTGTTGTGTCTGAGGCGGCAAAGTTGAAGTGTTATCGTTCAGCTTTTGTAATTGATTGACAAGTTGTGACATGTCTCCAAGAGATAATTGTCTTGGTAGACTTTGTTTTAGAGCTTCGACTTGTGCAGACGGTGGTGCTGTATTGGTTTTCGGTGGCAATACTTGCATATTATTATTGGCATCGACCATAACACGAACCACATCGCCTTTTTTTAATGGTGTCTGGCTAAGAATCGGGAATTCAGACTGCCCATCGGTGACGGTTGCGAGCTGAGGGTTTGTTGGGCTCGCTGCCGTTGTTGCTTGAGTTTGGTTAAGGGCGACCGCAGCAGGTGTTGTAGATTGTACTTGATTGATAACTGCTGGTGCGGAATTTGAGGGTTGAGCATTCGCTGAAGCTGTGATTGCTGGTGTTGTTGATGCATTAGCAACTGGTGTATTGGCAACCGTTTGAGCGATGTTTTGAGGCAAGGTGTTATTACTTGTTATCCTCGACCCCGTTGGGTTTCTGCCCGGTGCGTTGGTTCCCGTTCCTATTTTGACCGTTGCTGTTGGGGGCTGAGGGAGAGTCGTGTTATTTGCCGAAGAGGGCGTCGCAGACGTGACGGTTAAGTTTACGACACGAGATGCCAACATTAGATTATCGACTTGTTTGACCTGAGGAGCATTCAAGATGCTGGATTTATTGAGCTGGTTATTTACCGGGATGGTCAGTGTCGCTTGTTGTGGATTGCTTTTGCTTAATTGCGCATTTTTAATGTCGCTTATATCAATTGGTGTGCCCGTATTAATCAGTGTGAACGGCTGTTGTGCGCTCGTGGCATGTAAAATCTGAGTCGGTTTTCCCTGAAAGTTGAGAAGTTCACTGCCTTGAAATTTAATAAGACTAAGGCTTTCGATTAGCTTCATCTCATTGCCTAATCTTGCGATTGTCCCCACATTGTTCAATACCTTGCTGTTACTGGTATTGCTCTGTTTGCCTGAAGACGCGTTAAGCGTAGATTGGATGTCAGAGATCATGTAAGTCTGCCTGCTAGTTTGTGCTTTTAGGAAAGGTTCTCATATAATGTAAGGGCTCTTTAGTATGGTTAAACCATATAATTAAATAGTGTAGCCAAACAATGTTAATCTTGACCTTTATATCGGCCGAATTGGATAAATCTTTTGCAATCTTCTGCTTCTTTAACAATATCAGACCTTTGGATTGAACGTGCAGACAAAGACCTGTGTAAAGGGCTTTCTTTTGCTGCGCAGTCTGGCGAAGTGGTTCGTATTTTGGGTGACAATGGCGCTGGCAAAAGTTCTTTATTAAAAGTGATTGCTGGTATGTTGAGGCCATTGGAAGGGAAGATCGAGTATTCCGGTCATGATGTAACCGTCGAGCGTCATCTATTACAACAAGATCTTCTTTATATTGGACATTCCGTTGGGGTAAAAAGCCTGCTTAGTGTAGAAGAAAACCTTCGTTGGTATTGTCCTGATGTAACATCAGAGGGCTTGCTTTCAGTGTTAATTCTGCTGGAATTAAGTGATTACAAAGGTGCTCTTGTTAAGCAATTATCGGCAGGACAAGCGCGACGTGTAGCGTTAGCGCGTTTATGGCTCACGAATAAAGTACTGTGGCTGTTGGATGAGCCTTTTGCCTCTTTGGATACGAGTGGTGTTGAATTGTTAGAAAAGCGAATTCAACAACATATTTTATCCGGTGGTTTGGTAATTTTAACCACTCACCAAGATTTAAGGGTATTGGTTTCCCGAGATGTGGCCTTGCTATCATGACGTATTCCTCTTTTCTAAAAGTTGAGTTTTTGATTTTATGGCGACGTAAGCAAGACCTTTTTAATGCGTTGCTATTTTTCGTTATTGTAGTGTCCTTGTTTCCTATCGGCATTAATTCTTCGCCGGCGTTTTTGACTCCTGCTGCCGCTGGTATTGTTTGGTGTGCCGCTGTTTTAGCTATTTTGATGGCACTGGAAGGTGTGTTTAAAGAAGATTATCGAGATGGCACGCTAGAGCAGTTGGTGGTTAGTGGTTTGTCTTTACCCTTGTTGATTTTGTTAAAAGTCATTGCTCAATGGCTGATTGTTTTACTGCCATTATTGGTTTTGACGCCTTTACTGGCGGAAATGCTGTATCTATCTGAATCTGGGTTTTGGGTGCTCATGTTGACGCTTATTCTTGGTACGCCAAGTTTGTTTTTGATAGGGGTAATTGGTGCGGCTTTAACTGTGTCGATAAGACAGGGAGCGATGCTGGTTATGTTATTAATTTTGCCGTTTTATTTGCCGGTGATTATTTTTTCGACCTCAGCGGTACAGGCAGCACAAGCAGGTTTGCCTTATTTTGGTTTGTTGGCAATGTTGTTGGCGATGTCTTTATTGTCTTTGGTGATATCGCCTTTCATGACGGCGATTGCGATTAAAGCGAGTGTAAATTGATGAACTGGACATGGTTTCATAAATTAGGTTCACCTAAATGGTTTTTCTCTTGGTCTAAATCTTGGGCGTTGCCTTTGTTTTGTTTCGGCTGTTTTTGTCTTGTTATCGGCTTGGTGTGGGGGCTGGCTTTTGCTCCCGCTGACTACCAGCAGGGTAACAGCTTTCGTATTATTTATATTCATGTGCCAGTGGCGATGCTGGCGCAATCTTGTTATTTCGCATTGGGCGTGGCAGGTTTTGTATTTCTTGTCTGGCAAATGAAAATAGCGCCTATTTTTATCAAGGCAATGGCACCAATTGGTGCTGTGATGGCGTTAATCGCTTTGGTTTCTGGCGCTATTTGGGGGAAGCCTACTTGGGGGACTTGGTGGGTTTGGGATGCAAGGCTGACTTCTGTGTTGGTGTTGTTTTTTCTCTATATGGGCATTATCGCTTTGCAAAACTCCTTAGATGATTTGGTGTTAGCGAACAAGGCCGCCGCCGTGATTAGTGTTTTGGGATTGATTAACTTACCCATAATTAAGTATTCGGTGGTATTGCTGGAAACCTTACATCAAGGTCCGACGTTTACACTCACTAAAAAGCCTGAAATGCCATCTGAAATGTGGCTGCCTTTGCTCTTTTCTGTGATTGGTTTGTACTGCTTCGTGGCTGGTTTGGTTCTTTGGCGAATGCAGTCTGAGATATTAAATCGCGAAAACAGATCGAGCTGGGTGAAGCAAGAGGTAATGGAACATGGCCTTTAATAGCTTTTCGGAATTTTTGATGATGGGAACCCATGGCGTCTATGTTTGGTCGGTTTATGGTTTTAGTGCTTTGGCTTTAGCTTGGTTGGTTTGGAGTACGCTAGTGACGCGCCGAAAAACACGTGACAGGTTACGTAAACGCTTTTTGAGGAATCAAACTCGCTAATGCATCCAGTAAGAAAAAAACGCCTGTTAGTAATAACCGCCATTGTGTTGATCTTGAGCGCAGCGGTTGGCTTAGTAATGTATGCCTTGCAGCAGAATATTAATTTATTCTTTTCTCCATCCCAGATCGCCATGGGGGAAGCACCACAAAATGCCAATATTCGCGCGGGTGGCATGGTGGTAAATGGCAGCGTTAAACGTAACCCGGATACCTTGGCAGTTGCGTTTGATGTGACCGATTTTCAGCACAAAGTCACTATTGAATATCGCGGAATTCTGCCTGACTTATTTCGAGAAGGTCAGGGCATTGTGGCTCAGGGTAAGCTAAATAATGACGGCGTTTTTGAAGCGACTGAAGTCTTGGCTAAACACGATGAAAAATACATGCCACCAGAAATCACTGAAGCATTGAAAAATGCCCAAAGTTCGACGGGCGAGAGAGCAGAGTCTGCCCAATCTACTTATTAATTTAGGCTGTTTATGTTTCCTGAAATTGGTCAATTTTCACTGATATTGTCGTTATTTTTTGCCTTGTCATTGGCTTCGGTGCCTTTAATTGGTTATTGGAAAGGTAATCGACTTTTGCTGGAAACGGCCAGACCGCTTACGTTTATTATGTCGGCCTTGGTGCTGGTAAGCTTTGTCACCTTGAGTTTATCGTTTTTAACGGATGATTTTTCTGTGTTGTATGTTGCTCAGAACTCGAATAGTCAGTTGCCTGTTTGGTATAAAGTCAGCGCCTTGTGGGGCGGGCACGAAGGGTCATTGTTGCTTTGGGTGTTGATCTTGTCTGGCTGGTGTTCCGCCGTTGCGTTAAAGATAAGAAGCTTACCGGAAGATATCGGGCCTGTGGTTTTATCTGTGTTAGGTATGGTTAGTCTTGGTTTTTTATCCTTCTTACTTTTTACCTCTTCGCCTTTTGCGCGCTTATTACCAGATGTACCTGCAGATGGTGGGGATCTCAATCCGCTGTTGCAGGATTTTGGTCTGATTGTTCATCCTCCCATTTTGTATATGGGTTATGTTGGTTTCTCCGTGGCGTTTGCCTTTGCCGTTGCGGCATTGATTACAGGCAACTTAAATGCTTCTTGGGCGCGTTGGGCAAGACCTTGGACAGCTGCATCGTGGGCGTTTTTGACTTTAGGTATCACACTTGGAAGTTGGTGGGCTTATTATGAATTAGGTTGGGGCGGCTGGTGGTTTTGGGACCCAGTGGAAAACGCGTCTTTTATGCCTTGGTTAGCGGGAACGGCGCTATTGCATTCCCTTGCTGTCACCGAAAAGCGCGGTGTATTCAAAAGCTGGACCGTCTTGCTGGCTATATTTACCTTTAGTCTTTCCTTGCTCGGAGCGTTTTTGGTGCGCTCTGGTGTGCTGACGTCGGTACATTCTTTTGCTGCCGATCCTACGCGCGGTATGTTTATTCTCGCTTTGCTTTTGGTGCTCGTTGGTGGCAGTTTGCTGTTGTATGCCATCCGAGCGGTAGAGGTGCGTTCTACTGTGGCTTTTGGCGCAACAGGGCGTGAGGCGTGGTTGCTGCTCAATAACATTTTATTAACGGTTCTGACGTTAACGGTATTGTTAGGTACCTTATATCCTTTGATCTTTGACGCGTTAGGGCTGGGTAAAATCTCTGTTGGCGCGCCGTACTTTAATAGCGTCTTCACTCCAATCGCTCTGTTGCTGATGGTGTTTATGGCGGTTGGCCCTTTGTCTAAATGGCACCATACGAAATTCAATGTGTTTTTTAAGGCATGCTCTATCTCAGTGGTGGTTGCTACTTTGTCGGCAGGATTAGTTGTTTATTGCTATGGATTTGGCTTTATCGCTTGGCTGAGTTTAGCCGTGGCGTTTTGGGTGGTGTGCTTATCTTTCTCTGATTGGTTTAGTAAAGTTTCTGCTGGCACAAAAGGTATTATTCCTCGCGCTCGACAATTGCCAAGAAATTACTACGGGATGTTATTGGCGCACCTTGGTATGGTCGTTACCTTGGTGGGGATTGTATTGGTTAGCGTCAATAGCCATGAATCTATGTTGCGATTATCACCCGGGGATAAAGCAACTATCGCAGGCTATGAATTTCAATTTGATCAAATGGAACAAGTGAAAGGGCCAAATTACGTGGCAAGCAAAGGGCAATTTACGGCTTATAAAGCGGGAAAAGCCGTTGCTGTTCTTCACCCCGAAAAGCGTTTCTTTTCAACTCGTCAGCAAGTGATGACCGAAGCGGCGCTGGATGCTGGATTTACCCGTGACCTTTATGTTTCTTTGGGCGAAAGACTGGATGATTCTGCTTGGGGTGTGCGAATTTACGTGAAGTCTTTTGTGCGTTGGATTTGGCTTGGTGGTTTGATGATGATGGCGGGTGGTTTGTTGGCAGCGCTAGATAAACGCTATCGAAAACGAACTGGAGTATAATCATGCGAAAGTTACTATTTTTTGTACCCTTGGCGGTTTTTCTTGTGCTTGGCGTTGTGTTTTATTTACAGCTCGGCAAAGATACCCAGTATATGCCTTCGGCATTGGTTGGAAAAAAAGTTCCTGAGTTTACTTTAGTGTCATTGCAAGATGATCAGGTTTATACGCACAAGGATTTACCGAAGACTCCGTACTTGATTAATTTCTGGGGCACTTGGTGTCCTGCCTGTCATGTTGAACACCCTTTTTTAATGCAGCTGGCAAATTCTGGTGTACTTATTGTTGGTATCGATTATAAAGATCAGAAGGGTCTTGCGGAACAATGGTTAGAGCAAAAGGGCAACCCTTATCAAGCCATATTGATGGATGAGATAGGTAACTTTGGCGTTGATATGGGGGTCACAGGCGCCCCCGAAACTTTTGTTGTAGATCGTTCTGGTATTGTGGTTTATCGGCATCAAGGTGTGATTAATGCCGAAAATTGGCCTGAAATAAAAGGCTATATGAAATGATGCTTTTTAGAGGTATTTTTTTATCTGTTGCCATGCTTTTTTCCTTGTCTGCCTTTGCTCAGGAGCAAATGTTGTTTAGTTCAGAATTGAACAAAACACGTTATCAAAGTTTGGTTGAAGAATTGCGTTGCCCAAAATGTCAGAATCAAAACTTGGCAGACTCTGGCTCTGGTATTGCTGTTGACCTTCGTGAGCTTGTCCATCAGATGATAGATCAAGGTAAAACGGATCAGGAGATTGTGGATTACATGGTGGCGCGTTACGGCTCTTTTGTTTTGTATCGTCCGCAGCATTCAACGGCCACATTTTTGCTTTGGTATGGCCCATTTATTTTGCTTGGAATAGGGCTTCTGGCTTTCGTTGCTGTGGTGATGGCGAGCCATAATCGACGAGGACGAAATTTATGATGGTCGCATATTTGGTCATGGCCACCATGATAGTGTTGTGCCTAGTGTATCTTTTTGGCTCAATTACCCATCAGATTGGCGATAATGCTGATTATCATAAAAAGTCGTCTTTTGTTTCGGTGCGCCGAAAAGAAATCGCTGAAGAAGAGGAAGCGGGACGATTGACTGCTAGCGAATATTCGCAGTTATTACTTGATGTAGATTCTGAGACGAAATCTATTGATGGTCGACAAAAACGCTTTTTTCACAACGATATTTTCTTTGCTCGTTGGGTCATGCTTGCTGTAGTGGTTGTTGCGGTTTTAGGCAGTGTGAGTCTTTACCAACAAATTGGTTATTCGAAAGAGGTGGCCTTTACAAAAGATTTGCAAACACAACAGCTTACTCCGCAGAAAGTGACTGATTTTCTAAAGTATCACAGTGCGCGTTATGACAGAGTAGAGGATTGGTACTATCTAGCGACGGATTATGTCAGTGCTGAAAAGTATCAAGAGGCGGTTGTTGCGTTCGAGACAGCTTTAGAAAAATTGCCAAAAAATGCTGAAAACCGCGTGAATTTGTTGGTTGAATACGCCCAGGCTCTTTTTTATGCCAATGGCGGTCAAAGTTCAGAGAAAATGTTAAAAGTCGTCGATACGATTTTGCAAGTCGCACCGACTCAAGTCACGGCACTGGATTTAAAAGGCGTGGCACATTTTTCACAGCAAAATTATTTAGGCGCAGTGTTGGCTTGGCAAGAAGCCATCCGCTACAGCGGACATTCAACCGAGCGTTTCGCCCTGTTGTCTGCAATCAGTAAAGCTCGAGAATTGGGTCGAATTGATTATCAGCAAGTTGCGCCTATTATTACCGATCAGTTGGCGGTGAAGATCGAATGGGACGCGGGTGAATTGACGTGGCAAAGAGACGATATTTTGCTGGTTTATGCTTTGGTGAAGGGACAAAAAATGCCAATTGCTATTCAAAGAGTATTTCCTGAGGATTTGGCTCAGCCGATTTTGTTAACCAATCTCGATTCTTTAATGCCAACGATGACCTTGGCGGAAGCCGATAAAGTTGATTTAGTGGTGAAACTGGCAAATATTAATGACAATGATCTGACAAAAGGTCGAATTATCGGTATAAAGCGTGGTTTACTTACAAATCGTAAAGAGATTTTCGTAATCAAGGTGGCCTTGTAATTGAATCCTAGGCCGCTTCGTTTGATAATACGGGCAACATTAATTGATGCAATTCGGAATAAGTAATGGAATTTAGCTTGCGTGAGTGGCTAATCTTGATTGGGGTCGTCATTATTGTCGTTATCCTCATAGATGGATTTCGTCGGTATAAAAAAGGGCAGGAATATGCTCAAGCAGATAATGACTTCACTGATCTAGATGAATCAGATGATGCACTGGTACGTAAGAGCCCAGCTGTTGGATATGGCAATATTTCTTCAAATGAACGAGACAAATCGTCTCTAGATCCTATTAATAATGCCTTTGAGAACGCTAGGAAAACGGCGAAAGCGCCTTTAGCGGATGTCCCTCATAAAGTAGATTCTGGTCCAGAGCTAGATCGAGGTGAAGAAATGCATCTTGATGAACTCGCTTCTTTGGTGCCTGAGCGAGACTTTGGCGATTCTGCGGTGTCTGAGCAAAACTATTCTGATGACGGTTTTTATGAGCAAGATGAGCTTGATCTAGATTTTGCCATAGACACTGATAGTGGATATGAGAGTCATGGCGGTGAAAGTCACGCAGATGAAGATTATGAGCGTAGCTATTCTGAAATCGATATTGATCAAATCACACCTAACGGAATCGTCGAAGATCTAGAAGAGGACGATTACGAAGATAACAGCGTAGCTGAAATTGAAGAAGTTATCGTCATCAATATCTTTGCCCCTGAAGAGCAAAACTTCTCTGGTATGGAGCTGCTTCAATTAATTTTGAATTGCGGTATGCGCTATGGCGAAATGGATATCTTCCACCGCCATGAAGATGGCTTTGATCGTGGTCGAGTGCAGTTCAGTATGGCGAATGCTATTGAACCGGGCACTTTCGATCTAGACACAATGGGCGAAACGGATTGTCCAGGTGTGAGCTTTTTCATGGGCTTGCCTGGTCCAAAAAATAGCATGAAAGCGTTCGACTTCATGCTTGAAACAGCTCAGACCTTAGTGCGTAATTTAGGTGGCGAATTGCGTGACGAGCGACGCTCTCCCATGAGTGATCAAACTATTGCTCATTGCCGTCAGCGAATACGAGACTTTGAGCGCCGTCGGTTAATGCGCAACAAACAGTAATATGAACTAAGGCCCTAAGGGGCCTTGGTTGCTTTAGACCTGCCATAAGAACCAATTTTGAGTTTATTTATCTATGAGCCAAGAGACAAGCATGACGCATCAGCAGATGCTGGACCTGATTCAGCAGCTTAACGATTATAGCTATGCTTATCATGTAAAAGATGCGCCAATCGTTCCTGATGCAGAATATGACCGTTATTATCGTCAGCTTCAAGCGATAGAAGCCGAGCACCCAGATTGGATTCAAGCGGACTCTCCAACCCAGCGTGTTGGCGAAAAGCCAGATAGCGGTTTTGCTAACGTTGCCCATACTGTTCCCATGTTGTCTTTGGATAATGCCTTTGACAATGAGTCCTTGTCTGATTTTGATCAGCGTATTCGTAAATTGCTTAATGCTGATCAGGTGACATATTGCTGTGAACCTAAACTTGATGGTTTAGCGATTAGTTTGCGCTATGAAGATGGGCGTTTGGTGCGAGGTGTGACTCGTGGCGATGGTTTGTCGGGTGAAGACATTACCTCGAATATCAAAACGATTTATTCTGTACCACTGAAGCTACGTACTCAAACGCCGCCTGCTGTGTTAGAAGTTCGTGGCGAAATCTATATGCCAAAAGACGGTTTTGAAAAGCTGAATGCCTTGGCTGTTAAGCAAGGTGAAAAGACCTTTGTTAACCCTCGCAATGCGGCAGCAGGCAGTTTGCGTCAGCTTGATCCTAAGATTACTGCCACTCGTCCGTTGGTGATGTGCGCTTATTCGATTGGTTATGTGGAAGGTTGGGATCAGCCTAAAAGCCATTACGAAGGTTTGCTGCAGTTGAGTGATTGGGGCTTTCGTACCAACGACCTGATGGCAAAAGCAGAAGGTGCGCAAGGTTGCATTGATTACTACGAAATGCTCAATGAAAAGCGTGCCAATTTGTCCTATGACATCGATGGCATCGTTTATAAAGTGGATCAAATTGCCTTGCAGAATCAGCTGGGCTTTATTGCCCGTGCGCCACGTTGGGCGATAGCCAGAAAATTTCCGGCTCAGGAAGAAATGACTCGAGTGTTGGGCGTTGATTTCCAAGTAGGTCGTACAGGCGCTATTACCCCTGTTGCTCGATTAGAGCCAGTATTTGTAGGTGGTGTGACGGTTTCTAATGCCACTTTGCACAATAAAGACGAGATTGCTCGTTTAGGCGTGAAAGTGAATGATTTTGTGATAGTTCACCGTGCTGGCGACGTGATCCCTAAAGTTGTTCAAGTGGTGATTGATAAGCGCCCTGATGATGCGACAGAGGTTGTTTTTCCAGAAGCTTGCCCAGTCTGTGGCTCGGACTTGGAACAAGTCGAAGGCGAAGCTGTGATTCGCTGTACTGGCGGTTTGGTGTGTGGTGCGCAGCTAAAAGAATCTCTAAAACATTTTGTCTCTCGTAAAGCCATGGATATTGATGGCCTTGGCGATAAGCTGATTGATCAGCTGGTTGATCAAGAGCTGGTTAAAACACCGGTCGATATTTTTACCCTAGGCGAGAAAAAAGACACCTTGCTGTCGATGGAGCGCATGGGGCAAAAGTCAGTCGAGAAGCTTCTTGCGTCAATCGAGACGGCAAAGAATACACAATTTAATCGCTTTATCTATTCATTGGGTATTCGTGAAGTAGGTGAGGCAACGGCTCGTGCTTTAACCAATTATTTTACAGAGCTGGACGAGTTAATGGCTGCGGATCAGGAAGCCTTGGTAGAGGTGGAAGATGTTGGTCCTATTGTGGCTCAACATGTACATTTGTTTTTTGAGCAAGAATTAAACCGAGACACCATTAAAGGTTTGTTAGCTGCAGGCGTTGTCTGGGAGAAAAAACAGCAAGTTTCAGCTGATGAATTGCCACTATCTGGTAAAACCTATGTGGTAACTGGCTCATTAAGCCAATTTAGTCGTGACCAAGTAAAAGACAAGTTACAAGCATTAGGTGCTAAGGTGAGTGGCTCGGTTTCTGCGAAAACAGATTGCTTAGTCGCCGGCGAAAAAGCCGGTTCGAAACTTACCAAAGCACAATCTCTTAATGTGCCTGTTATTGATGAGGCAGGAGTTATCGCTTTGCTTAATCAACATGGAGCGATCTAATTGGATACTTTAATACCTTATGATTCGTTAGCACCAGACACTTTAGAAACCATTCTGGATGACATTGTATCGCGTGATGGCACTGATTATGGTGATTATGATTTGTCAGTAGCGCAAAAGCGCGAGCAGGCGTTGCGATCATTGCGAAGTGGGGAAGCTGTTTTGTTGTTTGATACAGAAAGCGAAACCATCAAGATGATTCCGAAAAGTGATATAAATAATTACGACCTCATTTGAATTTGAGGTCGTAATTTATTTTCGTTATTCCACGCAATCTCGAACACAATGGTTAATATTGTGATCCATCACTCGGGATGGTTCTTCGCCCGTATTGCGTCCGACAATTTTCGCAGGAACACCAGCAACAGTTGTGTGGTGTTCAACAGGTTCTAATACCACGCTACCGGCACCGATTTTCGCCCCTTCGCCAATTTCAATGTTGCCAAGAATTTTCGCACCGGCACCAATTAATACACCTGAACGTATCTTAGGATGACGATCGCCGTGCTCTTTACCTGTGCCGCCTAGAGTGACCGATTGCAAAATAGATACGTTATCTTCAATGACGCAGGTTTCGCCAACCACAAGGCCTGTTGCGTGGTCTAGCATGACACCACAGCCTATTGTTGCTGCTGGATGGATGTCGACACTAAAGACCATCGACATTTGTCCTTGCAGATACAGTGCTAAGCTCTTGCGATTGTTTTTCCATAACCAGTTTGCTACGCGATACGTTTGTAAGGCGTGGAAGCCTTTAAAAAACAACAGTGGTGTAGTAAATGTATCGCAAGCGGCATCCCTTTCTTTTATCGCTAAAATATCTTGCTCGATGCATCGGACAATGCCAGAGTGAGTATCTGCCATGGCTTCTTCGAATACTTCTCGTAATACCATAGCGGGAATTGATATGCTATCTAACTTGCTGGCGAGTAAAAAGCTTAAAGCGGAACACAATGATTCATGGCGTAAAATAGTGGTATTAAAATAGCTGGCTAAAATAGGTTCGTCTTGTGCAAGCTTTTTTGCTTCCGCTTGTAAAGATGACCATAGATTGTCAGAAGTCACGGCATGATGCATTGTTATACTCAAGGGGTATTCACCTATATCGATTCACGTTTAGAATGTAGGTTATAAGGTTAGGGTTAAACAATACAAGTGGCAATATGAAGATTGCTCAATAAAGATGGAGATAACATGTCTAAAAAAAATGTTGCTGATGCATTGCATATCTTTTATGAATTAAATTCCGCGTTTTCCGATGCTTATTGGGAAACCAATGATATTAATCAGAAAGATCGCTTTTTTGCGATGAAAGGCATATTGCAAGATGAACTTGATGAATTGCATAAGTTGAGCCTGCAGGATCACGTTTATCCATATGAGCCAATTAATCCAAGTTTGTTGCAACTGAGCGATAAGCTACGAGCTTTGTTGCCAGAGCTTAACCATTACGTGTATCGTCCTCAAACCTCAAACCTCAAATCGACTTGTTGAACTTATTCCAAGTGCTTGTGAATTGTTTGAATCATAAGGGAATAATGGCGAAAGTATCACTGCATTGAGTTTTTTCAGGATTTACTCAATGCAGTGAGTCAAAGGACAATCGGTTTACGTTTTTGTGTTGCTTTATAGGTTTTGGCTGCGTTTTAGGTCGCGAATGATAAAGCGGCTTGGGTGCAGTTTATGGCTTATTTGTTGTTCCAAAGGTGAGGGCGTTCCAGTAATTAAACTGGCAATATAACTTCCACTCAATGGCGTTGAAATAAGCCCTCGCGAACCATGCCCGATATTGATGTAGAGCTGTTTGATTGGCTCTGCAATTTCATTGCTTTGCCACTTAGCATTCTTAGTTAAAGTTGAGTAGGCTTGCTGGTAAATGTCATCTGATTGAACCGGTCCTACAATCGGCGTGTAATCTGGCACGGCACATCTGAACGATACTCGTCCGCCGCAGTCATCACTGTTAAATGTTTCTTTTGGCAGTAATAATAGGCTTTCTAAAATCGCTAAATTGCGTTGATGACCTTCCTCTCTTACTTGATTATCTTGGTCTTTTAGATCGTATGTCGAGCCAAAGTGCAGTAAGCCGTTTATTGAAGGAGAAACATAACCAAATTCACAGAGAACCTTATCGAAGTCTATTTTATCGGCTGATTCACCAATGGATTGGCAAGCGGCTTTGGCTTTTTCAATATCAATAAACGAGACTTGTCCGCGAATAGGGTAGTCCGGCGTATTTGGTGTTACCCCTAAGGTTTTGGTGTCATTGGCGGTACATAACACCACATGAGAAAAATCAGTTTGAAGGTCGCCAGATCGCGCTTGCCAGCCAGTGATTGTATCTGCTGTCTTTATGGAAGAAAGGCTTTCAAGCTTGGTGTTTAAGCAAACCTTAATATTGTCATGAGACAAAAGCGTTTCGCAAAGTTTTGTCAGAACGACCCAGCCAGACAATGGCAAAAGCAAACTGCCTTCTCTGTCTTTTGAAGCTTGAAGAACAGCTTCTGGGTAAAGCTTTTCATCGAGTAGTTTTTGGAAGCGTCCGGCTTCTTTGTCATGTTTTGGGATTTGTATTAATCCGCAAGCATCCCAGAATTGTTTGTTTTTATCTAAGCTGGAATATAGGCGAGTTGCATACAAGTAAGCTGACAGATAAAAACGATTTACGGGTGTGTCCTGAGAAGCTAATTTAGGATAAAGCATGCCTTGTGGATTACCTGACGCACCGCCAGCAATGCAATCACCTTGCTCCCACACTTCGACTTTTATGCCTTGTTTGGCGAGCGCATAAGCGGTATTCGCGCCTGCTAATCCTGCGCCAACGACCAAAACTTTAGTGACTTCTTGCGCATTATCTTGACGAAGATTGAACCAAGATTGACCTTGAGACATGCGTTTAGATAACGGCGCTGTGGTGATGTTCAGTTCGCCAACCGTCATTTCCCGTTTTTGTCCAAAACCTTTTACTTTACGAACATCAAAGCCGACATTTTTTAAGCCTCTGCGCACAATGCCTGCTGCGGTAAAAGTTGAGCAGGTCGTGCATTGGTGGCTAAGGCGATGAATGTGCTTAAACAAATTGTCTGACCACATTTCTGGGTTTTTACTTGGCGCAAAACCATCCAAAAACCAAGCATCGACGTCTGCATCTAGTGCAGCGAAGCCGTCTTCTGCCTCACCAAACCAAAGTGTTAATTGGATTCGTCCTTGCTCTAATTCGACACGATGAAAGCCATGGCAAACTTCTGGGTAAGTGTCGATCAGTTGCTGACTGAGATGGCTTATGGATGGCCACATTTTTAGTGCATCGGTCAGCATGCTTTTGGTCATAGGGTATTTTTCGACCGAGATAAAGTGCAACTGTTTATCGCTGGCGGCTTCCGTTAAGAAAGCTTGCCAAGCGCATAAAAAGTTGAGCCCGGTGCCAAAACCTGTTTCGGCAATCACAAAGGCGTTTTTTTGTAGCGATGCCCAGCGTTCGCTTAACTGGTTATTTTTTAAAAAAACGTGACGGGTTTCTTCCAGTCCTGACTCTTTGTCAAAATAGACATCGTCAAACTGATTGGAGTGAGGTGCGCCGTCCTCACCCCAACTTAGAGCAGGAGATTCTAATTGGTAACTAGTTAACACGCGTGATGCTCTCGATAATAACAGGTTCGGTCGGAACATTTTGGTAAGGGCCAACCGTTGAAGTCGGTACCGCAGAAATAGCATCCACTATGTCCATACCTGCAACAACCTTACCAAAAACCGTATAACCAGCAGCGCCACGAGCGCCATGATTCAAAAAGGCGTTGTCGACTTGGTTAATAAAGAATTGTGACGTTGCGCTATTTGGATCTTGAGTACGTGCCATCGCTAGAGTGCCACGGTTATTTGCCAACCCGTTGTCGCCTTCGTAAGCCACGGCTTGATGTGTGTTTTTACGTCCCAGATCTTCAGTGAAACCGCCGCCTTGAATCATAAAACCACGAATAACACGGTGGAAAATAGTGCCGTTGTAAAACCCTTCGTCGGCGTAACGTAGAAAGTTAGCGACAGATTTTGGTGCGGCTTCATCGTTTAGATCGACTCGAATCGAGCCCTGATTAGTTACAATATCGACTTCTGTGGCGTTTACTTGCGAGCAAAGAGTGAATAGAGCGAGACCAGTGATAAGATATTTACGCATAGTGCTACTTCCTAATTAAATGTATGAGCAATAGTATTGGGTATGTTGTGATGTTCCAAGGCGTCTTGTGAAAATTTTGGAGAAAAAATCGAATGCGAACTGCTGCCGTAGAAATTGAATATTGTACCTTATGTCGCTGGATGTTGCGTGCGGCTTGGTTGTCTCAAGAGCTGTTAACGACATTTGATGATGATATAAAAAGTGTCACCTTGATACCAACCCAAGGTGGTATTTTTAAAGTGAGAGTGAATGGTCAGGAGATCTGGTGTCGGAAAAAAGAAGACGGTTTTCCTGAGGCAAAAGTACTAAAACAACGAATGCGCGACGTGATCGATCCTGAGCGAGATCTTGGGCATTCGGATGTGAAGAAATAACCCGCTCCCAACCTTGTATCTTTCTAAGTGAATTGCTTAGCTAGTAATTCACTTTAGTCTGGTAAGTATGTTCCTAGCCTAAGCGCTTCGATGCTGTGGGGGAGATTATTCTGCCAGACTAATCCTTCAACATTGGATGGTATCCAAGCGCCTGTTTCTACAGTGATGCTGCATGTACAAGGGGAATAAGGATAAATGATTTATATAGGTATTGATGTTGGAAAAAATAAGCTGGATTGTCTTTGGCTAAGAGACGTCCTATCAGAAAAAGTCAAAACAAAAGTCTTTAAAAACAATCAGGAAGACTTTGAAAATATTGCTCAATGGCTCATTAAAGTAACATCAGCACAACCTGAACAAATTCATGTCACTTTTGAAGCGACAGGGATTTATCATGAAGGCATTGCTACCCATTTGTTTCATCTAGGTTTTCAAGTTTGTGTTGTTAACCCAGCAAGGCCTAAAGAGTTTGCCAAGGCGCTTGGCGTGACTCACAAAACGGATAAAGCCGATAGCCTTCTTTTAGCTAAGTTCGGTTATCAAATGGATCCAAAACGCTGGACACCAGAAGCACCAGAGGTACGTAAGCTGAAAGCTCTGATCAAACGTATAGAGTCGATAGAGAAAGACATACAGCGCGAATTGAATCGGAAAGAACAAGCTGAAATAGCAGACGGCTCTTCTGTTGTTATTAAATCGATAGACAACATTGTGTCTGTGTTAGTAAAAGAGAAAGAGAGGCTGATTGAAGAGTTAGATACGCATATTGACAATCACCCAACACTGAAAAAGAAAAGACACCTTCTCGAAAGTATTCCTGGTGTTGGCTCTGTTGTATCAAGGCTTATGTTGTCGGTTCTGTCCTCACATCCGTTTGAAAAAGCAGGAAGCGTATCGGCCTACTTAGGGCTAATTCCAAGAATTAGAGAGTCAGGAACATTAAAAGGCCGATCAATGTTATCAAAGGTTGGACCGCCTAATGTTAGAGCCAAAATTTATATGGCCGCCGTTGTCGCAAAACAACATAACCCTGATGTGAAAGCACTTTATGAACGCCTAAAAAACCGTGGTAAGACTCACATGCAAGCACTCGGAGCAGCCATGAGAAAGCTTGTACAAATTTGTTTTGGTGTTGTAAAGCATCAAAGCGAATACAAGCCTCAAATAGCCTAAATGACTAAAAAAGGCTTGATTGGAAAGATGGTATCTCCCCCTTAGCAGGGGGAGGTTGGGAGCTGTTTTGTTTCCTGCCTTTATCTTCAAGGGGAGATTAAAAGGGTTAGGAAGAGGTTGTTTCTCTTAGGCGTTCGGGAAAACTTGCTTAAAAGGCTTAACCGTTACGTTTTCATAAACGCCAGCGTCCACATAAGGATCGGCATCAGCCCAGGCTTTTGCGGCCTCAAGACTAGCAAATTCAGCAATAACAACACTGCCGCTAAACCCCGCATCGCCTGGATTATCAGAATCAATGGCAGGGTTTGGGCCAGCCAACACTAATCGACCTTCGTTTTGTAGCGTTTCTAGACGAGCCAAGTGAGCAGGACGCGCTTGTTGGCGAGCACTCAGGCTGTTTGCAACATCTTCACCAATAATTGAGTACAGCATTGTTATTCCTTATTTTGTAAGTGCGAGGATAAGTAAATGCCTTGTAATATGATAAATACAATGGTCATTCCTAATAAACCGAACAGCTTGAAATCTACCCAAATTTCTTCGCTATAGTTGAATGCCACGTATAAGTTGGTGACACCAGAGACAATAAAAAAGCCAACCCATGCAAGGTTTAAAGTACGCCATACTTTGAAAGGCAACTCTAGTTTATCCCCCATCATGCGTTGAATAATGTTTTTATCACCAATGAACTGGCTACCTAAAAAGGCAATGGCAAACAAACCATTTACGATTGTTGGCTTCCATTTAATAAAATCACCGTCGCCTAATAGGACCGTGGCGCCGCCTAGTAATACAACTAATGCTAGAGAAACTAAATGCATCTTTTCTATGGTGCGGTTTTTGAACCAAGTAAAGCCCACTTGAAGTATTGTGGCTGGGATTAAAATGGCGGTTGCGAGAATAATATTTCCAGTCATTTTATAAACAACAAAGAAGATAACAATAGGAAGAAAGTCGAACAGTATTTTCATATAAAAACCCAGTGAATGTATACTAAAATGTATGTATGCTGGTAAAGGGAAGGTGTTAGCAAGTTATTTTGTCTCAATAAAATTATTCACACCTTTCCTTATGATAACCACCATTCCTTTTAAAGAACAGCCAATCTATGCCTGAAGTAGCAAGTTATCGGAAAGTCGATTTACATACACATTCTAACCGTTCAGATGGTCGTTTTTCGCCAACAGAGCTTGTGGATCTAGCGGTAGAGCAGGGTGTTTCTTTATTTGCACTTACTGATCATGACACGCTAGATGGCATTGCTGAAGCGAGTCGTCGTGCTGCCGAACATGAGCTTAGCTTTATTCATGGTGTTGAACTGTCGACGCAGTGGAATGGTATCCCGCTCCATATGGTGGCTTTGAATTTCTCGTTAGATAACGCTGATTTATTGTCTATTGTGAGTGAGAATCAGGCTATACGCCTTGATCGAGCGCGACTTATAGCTGACTTGTTGGTTAAGCAAGGCTTGCCAGACTTATTTGATGAGGCGGTTGCCTTAGCTGGAGAGAGTCAACTTGGTCGACCACATTTTGCGACATTATTGGTAGAAAAAGGCTTTGTAAAAGACACGAATAAAGCCTTTGATCGCTATCTAGGTAATAAAAAACTAGGGAAATTGCGTGATGTTTGGCCAGAGCTTGAGAATGTTTTAACCGCGCTTTCTGGCCAAGATATTGAATTGGTTTTGGCTCATCCTAAACGCTATCCTTTAACCGTCACTAAGTTGAAACGTTTATTGGGCGATTTCAAAAAATGGGGCGGAACTGGCATCGAAATTGTTTCAGGTAATGAACGTCCTGATAGTGTTCGTTTGCTTGAGCGCTTATCTAGAGAGTTTGATTTAAAAGCGTCTGTAGGAAGTGATTATCATGGGCCGTTTGGACCCTGGATGCAGGTTGGTAAATTTACACAAATACATGAAAGTGAAGTCGATTTAGTATGGCAGGCTTGGAAATAGCACCGCTTATTTCTAAGCTCTGTTGATTTAATTTGCGATATTATTGTTATATTTTTTAGTGGAGAACAGGTTGAGTCAATTTTTTCAGATACATCCAGAGAACCCGCAAGCTCGCTTGGTAAAGCAAGCGGCAGAAGTGATTCGAAATGGTGGTGTTATTGCGTATCCAACAGATTGTGGATATTCGCTTGGCTGTCATTTGGGTGATAAAAATGCACTGGATCGAATTCGTGCCATTCGTCGGTTAGATGATAAACATAATTTTACCTTGGTGTGTCGAGATTTGTCTGAGATATCAACCTATGCGCGATTTGATAATCGCTTGTATCGTTTGCTGAAAAATAATACACCGGGTCCTTATACTTTTATTTTTAATGCTACATCGGAAGTGCCTAGACGATTATTGCACCCGAAAAGGAAGACTATCGGTATTCGTGTGCCGAATAACAACATAGTATCTGCGTTGTTAGAAGAATTAGGCGAACCTATTATGAGTGTTTCTCTTATTTTACCTGGAGAAACGGATCCAATGACGGATCCATATGATATTCGCGATACGCTCGAACATGCGCTAGATTTAGTCATTGATGGCGGTTTTTGTGGGCTACAGCCGACAACAGTTGTTAAAATGGATGCTGATAGTATTGAAGTGGTACGTGTTGGTGCAGGTGATCCTGCTCCCTTTCTGTAAAATCTTTAATATTCAGCTGTCAAGGCCCATGGTGTCTGGCTTATAATGCAAAAAATGATGAATTAATATTACTAAAACTGGGTTGCTGAGAAGCATTCCCTCTAAGAGGTTCGTAATGGACGAGAAGTTACAAAAAGTATTAGCAAGAGCGGGTCAGGGTTCACGTCGTGAAATGGAAACTCGTATCCGTGAAGGTCGTGTGTTGGTTAATGGCGAAGTTGCTACATTAGGTGACCGCGTTAGCGTAAAAGATACGATCACAATAGATGGTTATTCTATTATTGCGACTGAGGCTGGTGAAAACCGCCGCGTTATTATTTATAACAAACCAGAAGGTGAAGTCTGTACTCGTAAAGACCCTGAGGGTCGCCCCACTGTGTTTGATAAACTGCCAAAACTGCGCGGAGAGCGTTGGATTGCTGTTGGTCGTTTAGATATCAATACCTCAGGTTTGCTGCTTTTCACCACAGATGGTGAATTGGCCAATCGATTAATGCACCCATCCACTGAGATTGATCGTGAATACCTTGTCCGTGTGATGGGTGAAGTCACCGATGAAAATCTAGCTGCGTTGAAAAAAGGCGTTATTTTAGACGATGGCGTTGCCAAGTTTACCGACATTGTTGATGGCGGTGGTGAAGGCATTAACCGTTGGTTTTATGTTTGCTTGATGGAAGGTCGTAACCGTGAGGTTCGTCGCCTTTGGGAATCTCAAGGCGTAAAAGTTAACCGTTTGAAACGTGTTCGCTTTGGCCCTGTTTTCTTGCCTTCAAAAGCGAAAGTTGGACGTTGGGTAGAAATGGAAGAAACCGATGTTAACTCGTTGTGTGCCATGGTTGACCTTAAATTGTCTGAATTGACGCCAAAGACTCAGCAGGAGAAATTGGAGTTAAAACGCCATAAAAACAAAGCAACAGCTGGCGGTGCTCGTCGCGCGCCACCTAAAGGCTTTGATTGGCAGAGCAATGACAAGCCTGAGTTTAAACCTAAAAAACCAGGTAAAAGATCGTTTCGTTAAGATAAAAATTGCTTAGGAGTTGTAGAAGCATGGTTCGCTGGATAATTGCATTGATTGTTGTCTTGTTGGTAGGTTTTTTTATATACGTCAATATAAGTAATAAGCTACCTGAAGGGCTTGGTCTAACGGACGGCGAATTGATGGCTTGTCCAGTGTCGCAGAATTGTGTTTCGACTCAAGCATCGCCAGAAGATGTAGAGCACTATGCTGAACCTATAATTTATACTGGTGATCGGATGAAGACACAATTGTCTATTGAATCATTCATGTTAAGCAAAGGAAATGCACATTTGGTTAGTAGCGCCTTGGGCTATGTTCACTTTGAAGTGAAAAGCTCTTTAGTTGGCTATATTGACGATGTTGAGTTTTATCTACCAGAAGCCGACAGTGTTGTCCATGTCCGTTCTGCTTCTCGTATAGGCTACTCAGATTTTGGTGTTAACCGCGAGAGAGTTAGACAAATTCAAACTCTTCTAGTAGATTGATTTTAAAAGAGTTGATTTGATAACTACTGATTTTTAAGTCATTAAAACTAAAACGATAACAACTGGACGAGGATTGCCCATGAGCATAGATGACAACAGAAGCATTTTGATTGTTGAAGACGACGAGCGCTTGGCGTTACTTACTCAAGAGTATTTGCAAAAAAAATGGCTTTACTGTTGGGATCGAACCTGATGGACGTAAAGCTATTTCGCGCATTATTGAGGAACAGCCATCTTTGGTTATTCTCGATCTTATGTTGCCTGGGGCTGATGGTTTCACTGTATGTCGAAGTGTTCGTAACGACTACAAAGGCCCGATTCTGATGTTGACGGCTCGTAGTGATGATGTGGATCAAATATTAGGTTTAGAAATCGGTGCGGATGATTATGTGTCTAAACCTGCCAAGCCTAGAGTCTTATTGGCTCGAGTTCAGTCTTTGTTACGCCGTAGCACACAAGACGTTGATTTGACGGTTGATCTTTCTAAAGAAGAACAACATTTAATCTTTGGGCCACTAAAAATTGATAACTCTCGTCGAGAAGCGTGGTTGCTTGAAGAAGAAATCGAATTGACAAGTGCTGAATTTGATTTGCTATGGTTGCTAGCAAGTAATGCCGGTCGTATTTTGAGTCGAGAAGAAATTTTTGGTGAATTGCGCGGCATTGAATACGATGGTCAAGATCGCTCGGTAGATGTCAGAATCTCTCGTATACGTTCTAAAATAGGTGATGATCCAATTCACCCTCGTCGTATAAAAACCATACGGAGTAAAGGTTATTTGTTCGTAAAAGAAGTGTAATTGTAGAATGCGAGCAGAAATGTGGCGGCTTTATCGACACCTTATATTTGGCGGTATTGTCATTGTAGCGTGTTGTTACGCTATTTTGGAGTTTACTCAGATTCGATTTGGTGTATCTAGAGAAGAGCAGTTACTCGATGTAGATGCTGAAATAAGCTCTGCTTTGCTTCTGTCTGGTATTAGTCAATCGCTTCCAGAATCTCAGTTCAACTGGACTATTCAGTCTAAAGATAATCCTTCTATTTCAACCATTGCCTTTCTCATTGCTGGAAAGAAATGGTTGAAACTCCCTAATGATAGTTATCAAATAACGTTTGGAAAACCTGATGCACCAGTTTTGACTGGGCGTACCGAATCCGGTGATTCTCTGTTCAAAATAGACTCTTTATTAAGGCTTTTTTTATTAAGCAATGAAATAAGTTATGCGGATAAAATTCGTTTAATTGAGAGTATGCCTTGCATTTCCTCAGAGCCAACTTCTATTAAGTCTGAAGTCCCATTAACGAATGTTTCTTTGGTTCGTGGTAGAGACACCGAATATGGTTTTATTTGGAAAGATGAAGAAACGCAAAAAGTCATTTTTTTATCTATTAGTAATAATGACACAACTTCTTTGGGATTAATTGCGGTAGTGGTTGTCGGTGTTGGTATCACGATTATGTTGATGCTGATTTGGCGAGAGCTTATCTCATTGGATTTTAAGCGTAAGACTTTTGAAAGTATTACGCGTCAAATTGCCCGCGGTCGTAGTGGTTTACCAAAAGGAATTCCTGACAGTAGTGGCACTTTGAAGGAGTTAGCTTATTCATTTGATTCCATGTCTTCTCATATTCAGCGATTGTTAAAAGTACAGCGAGAAATGATAAATGCCATTTCTCATGAATTAAGAACACCTATTGCCCGTTTGAGATTTGGGTTAGAGGTGATGAAAGATGAAGTTGACGATGATGTTGCCAAGACGATTGAAGCCCTTGAAGGGGATGTTGAAGAACTAAATACACTTGTTGATGAAGTTTTGACTTATGGCAAATTAGAGGCTGGATCATTGGCTCTTAATTTTAAAGAGCTTTCCATTTCTCAGTTGGTTGGCGATATTTTACAGCATAATCATTTGTTGCTTCAGCATCTCAGTGTCGAGACGAACATTGATGAAACAGATTTGGTTTTAGCGGACGAGCATCATTTGAGTCGAGCGTTGCAGAACCTTATTTTAAATGCCGCAAAATATGCAGCAGGTAAAATTGTCATTTCATTTTCTCATGATGAAGAGCGTTGGCAGTTAGATATTGAGGATGATGGCCCTGGTATCGCCTTTGAAGACAGAGATAAGGTTTTTATCCCGTTCCAACGATTAGATAATAGTCGCACACGAGCTTCTGGTGGCTATGGGTTGGGTTTGGCGATTGTTCAGCGTATTGCTTTTTGGCATGGTGGCGCGGTGTTGATTGATGCTAGTGAGTCTGGTGGGGCTAAATTTAGTTTGATTTGGTCGCGTAATCAGCACCAGAACTCTCTGTCCTGATGCTGGAGTAATTACTTCGTTCATTACATCATATAAGCGGTGGTCTTGAGCGAAGTGTTATAGATCAGGCGCTAGAATTCCCTTTAGATTTTTAAAGCAGGTTTTTGATGCGGTAGAAATAAGATCTTCCATGTAGGCGTTTTCACGCTGATCCTTTCTTATTGCCAAGTAGAGCTTGCACCAAACACCTTCTTCGCCCAGCGACTTTGTAATCACATATTGTCTGTTGGTGTATTCAGTTAATGCCCAATTGGGCAAGCAACAAACACCGCGACCACTTGCCACTAACTGCATCATCATCAGCGTTAGTTCGCTATGGCGAATTTTAGCAGGCGACACGTCAGCCGGGTTTAAAAAGTGTTTAAAGATATCCAATCGCTCTGTTTCTACCGGATAGGTAATAAGTGTTTCTTTTTTGAAGTCTTCAGGTGTTAGAAATTCTTTCTTTGCTAAGGCGTGATGTCGGGACAAGGCAACCTGAGACTCATATTGAAACAATGGAATGTATTCGATATTGGGAATGTCTTGCGGGTCGGATGTCACGACTAAATCCAAATCGCCACGAGCAAGAGCTGGCAACGGCATGAAGCCAAAAGCGGTAGAAAGATCTAGCTCGACATCAGGCCAGTGTTCGCGAAAATGGTCAATGGTTGGCATCAGCCATTCGTAACAGCTGTGGCATTCAATCGCAATGTGTAAGCGGCCACTTTCCCCTTCAGCAAAGCGTTGAATATCACGTTGAGCAGAACGAAAAGAGAGTAGCACGTCATCGGCTAATTGTAATAAGCGCAGGCCAGCACTGGTAAAACGAACAGGTTTTGTTTTTCGAATGAAAAGCGGACAGCCTAATTTTTCTTCTAAATCTTTAAGTTGATGAGATAAAGCTGATTGCGTTAAGTGAACTCGTTCAGCGGCTTCGACTAAGCTGCCAGTTTCTCGGAGGGCGGTCAGTGTTTTTAAATGCCTAACTTCAATAATGCTCATAGTAATTCACTGTTGGTACGTCCTTTCAACGTTTAGAAGCTCAATGCTTGGGTGCAAAAAAAAGCTCGTAGGAAAAATTGATCCTTACGAGCTTTGTTATTGTGTTAGCGGCACAGCAAAAATTCAAGTAGTGCTTTTTGCGCATGTAAGCGGTTTTCTGCTTCATCCCAAACGACACAGTCTGGATGATCGATAACGTCAGCGGAAACTTCTTCGCCACGGTGAGCCGGCAGGCAGTGCATGAATAGAGCATCTTGATTCGCTTTGGCCATCAGCTCTGTATTCACTTGGAAGCCATCGAAGTCTTTTAGGCGCTGTTCCTGCTCGTCTTCTTGACCCATAGATGCAAACACGTCAGTAACGATTAGATCAGCGCCTTTGGCCGCTTCATGAGCGTCATGAAGTACTGTCACTCGATCACTGTGTTCTGCAACCAATTCTGCATTGGGCTCATAACCTACAGGGCAAGCAACCACTAGATGGAAGTCGAGCATGGCGGCGGCGTTAATGTAGGAATTGCACATGTTGTTACCATCGCCAACCCAAACGACTTTTTTGCCTTCGATAGAGCCGCGATGCTCCTGATAGGTTTGCATATCAGCAAGCAGCTGGCATGGGTGATAGTCGTCAGTCAAAGCATTAATGACAGGAACGGATGAGTATTTGGCAAACGTTTCGACGGTTTTGTGATCAAAGGTTCTGATCATTACCGCATCGACCATGCTTGAAATAACGCGTGCGCTGTCTTCAACGGGTTCGCCACGTCCCAACTGAGTATCACGAGAGGAAATAAATAGCGCATGGCCACCAAATTGAGCCATGCCTGCTTCAAAAGAAACTCGAGTTCGAGTAGATGACTTTTCAAAAATCATCGCTAAAACTCGGTTTTTCAGCGGTTGAAATAGAGTGCCTTCGTGATGGATTTTCTTAAGCTCTGTGGCTCGTAGTAATAATTGTTTTAACTCGTCAGAAGATAGATCCTTCAGAGTAAGAAAATGTCTAGGCGACACGCTAGGACTCCTTGTATGTCTTTAAAAAAGGGAATCGACCAATTTAATACACTCAGGTAGACGAGTAAAGGGCAATTAACAAGAGAAAGTACAAAGGAAAGCTTCTTTTTGGGGTTGTAAATACACCACGAGACCCAATAAACTGATGCAAGTTTAATGAATTTAATAGACTTGAATTTAGTAAGGGCATTAATAATTTGTTTGTTCTTACCAAAAACAGTTGCAGAGCGAGGTTTTTAACATGAGTAATACAATCGAAACAATTAAAGAGCAGATTAGCAGTAACGATATTTTGTTGTATATGAAAGGCAACCCTCGCGCGCCACAATGTGGGTTTTCATCTCAGGCGGTACAAGCGCTAATGTCCTGTGGTGAGCGTTTTGCATTTGTAAATATTCTAGATAATCCTGATATTCGTGCTGAGCTACCAAAATTTGCTAACTGGCCAACTTTCCCGCAGCTTTGGGTGAAAGGTGAGTTAGTCGGCGGCTGCGATATTATCGTTGAAATGGCTGCTAACGGTGAGTTACAGACTTTGATTAATGAAGCAGTCGGTTCTTCTTCTGAAGAGTAAGTTTTTATGTCACTTATAATATAAGTGACATAATTGAGTTAAACATTAGCCTTTAAATATTAAGCAATAAAAGGAGACGTTAAAGATGTCTATTTTAGTTGGTAAAAAAGCCCCAGATTTTACAGTTCCAGCCGTATTGGCAGATGGTCAAATCGTTGATTCTTTCAACCTTGCTGAAACGATTAAAGGCAAATACGCAATTGTGTTCTTCTATCCACTAGATTTCACATTCGTATGTCCTTCAGAAATCATCGCTATGTCTCACCGCATGGATAAATTCCGTGAAATGGGCGTAGAAGTTATCGGTGTTTCTATCGATTCTCACTTTACCCACAACGCTTGGCGTAATACGCCAGTTGAGCAAGGTGGTATCGGTGCCGTTGAATACACACTAGCAGCCGATATGGATCATGCGATTGCAAAAGCATACGGCATTGAGTCTGAAGGTGGAGATTCTTACTACCCAGCTGGTGTTGCGATGCGTGCCTCTTTTGTTATCGACCAAAAAGGTATTGTTCGTTCACAAGTCGTAAACGATGAGCCAATTGGTCGTAACATGGATGAATTGGTACGTGTCGTTGATGCTCTGCAATTCTTCGAAGAAAATGGTCAAGTTTGTCCAGCTGGCTGGAACAAAGGCGATAAAGGTATGAATACCTCACCTGAAGGTGTTGCGTCTTACCTTGCTGAAAACTCTAAATCTCTATAAGACCCACGTTTTATAGTCGAACAACGCCTGCTATTGAAAGATAGCGGGCGTTTTTTGTTTTAATAGATAGTTTTAGAAGCTTTTATAACTCATAAAGTTCAAGAGGCAAGCCGTCCGGATCAGCAAAAAAGGTAAAACGCTTGCCGGTCAGCTCATCTAATCGAATGTCTTCCGTAGCGACACCTTGTTGATTTAAATGTTTAATACAGCTTTCTAAATCCTCTACTGCAAAGGCGAGATGCCTTAAACCTTGGGCTTCAGGATGAGAAGGGCGCGCTGGTGGCGATGGAAAGGAAAATAGTTCAATCTGTTGTTGCTCGTTAATGGCAATATCCAATTTATACGACTGACGCTCTTTTCTGTAGGTCTCTGCAATTATACGAAAGCCAAGAATCTCACTATAAAAACGTTTTGAGACCAAGTAGTCAGAGCAAATAATGGCGACGTGATGAACATGAGAAACCTTGAACATAGTTTTGTGTCTTCTTCTGGTTCTTATTATTTGGCTTGGGCTTTTAGCTCGTTTGCCACATCAATGACTTGTCTTCTGAACCAAATATGACTGGCATCGTGATGCAGTAATGGACTCCAAATCATTTTTAGTTCAATTTGTGGAATATCGAATGGTGGATCAAGAATAACTAAATCAGGGTTCTTTTTATTGACCATGGCGACTTTTTTAGGAAGTGTTGCAATAAGATCTTGCTCAAGAGCCAAGTGCATCGCGGTATGGTAGCTTCTGGTAAACACTCGAATGCTGCGTTTATGATCAAGAGCTTGTAGTGCCTCATCAACCCAGCCTAATTTCTGTACGTCATTTGGGTCCATGCCGACACCCACTCCGAAGCCTGTTTTACTCACCCAAATATGCTGAGCTTGTAAGTAAGCATCAATGTCAAAATGGTCTTTGATCGGGTTCTTTGAACTCATCATGCAAACAAAAGTATCAAACCAAACACTTTTTTGATGGAAGGACTGAGGCAATTCTTCAAAACGGTTAATGGCCATATCGATTTTACCCGCTTCAACATCGTGAAAGGTGACATCGCTCGGCGTCATGATATCGAGAGTAATGCCAGGTGCAAATTCCCGTAGACGATTGAGTAATCGTGGAATAACGGTTGAAGCTGCATAGTCACTCGCCATGATACGAAACACACGAGTACTGATGCTTTCATTAAAGTCGGCTTCTGGTTGTAGCGCTTCTTCGAGCTCAAGCAATACTTTGCGTACGATCGGCTGCAGGCGTAAGGCTTTTTCCGTTGGCTTCATGCCTTCGCTGGTACGAACGAGCAGAGGATCGCTCAGCAAGTCTCTTAGTCGCTTTAAGCCATTACTCATTGCTGGCTGTGTGATGTTTAGCTGGTTGGCAGAGCGTGTGACGTTGCATTCTCTTAGCAAGACATCGAGATAAATAAGAAGATTAAGATCAATTTTATTAATATTCATACTTTTTATATTATTCGCAGAGTTTATATGTTGTATGAATTTATTGTATTGACCTTTGCGCAAACTTCAACCGCAAATGCTAAATATTCTAGCAAAGGTCTCAAAAAGTATATTTTAGATATTTGATAGGATTGGTACGGCGCAGCATAAGTCGATAAAACGCTGAGCGTTCTGGGTGAGTGCGGTGTTTTTTGGTGTGACAATCAGTAGGTTTCGATTGAGCTCTAATGGTGTTTGATAAAGTCGTATTAGCCCAGAGTTTAGTTCCTGAGATATCGCCATACGTGACAGGCAGCCAAGTCCCATTTGATGAATGACGGCTTGTTTCACTGCTTCCATGTGAGCAAGGGAAAGCACCACATTAAGCTGTGGGATTTGAGCTGCTGTGGCTTGTTCCAATATATTGCGAGTACCAGAGCCGGATTCACGCATTACCCAGCTGGCTTCTTTTAAGTCTTCCCACGATAAATTTTCAGGACGTTCTTCTTCGGCGGAACCAAATACCACGAGCTCGTCTTTTAGCCAGACTTGCGTCATTAATTCTGCGTGTTGGCAGTAGCCTTCGATAAAACCGACTTCGGCCTTACCTGTCAGCAATTGTTGAATCACACTTTGCGTATTGCCAATATCCAAATTAAAACGGATATTGGGATGCTGACGTTTAAACAAAGACATTTGTTTAGGCAGTAGATAATTGCCCACACTCACGCTGGCGGCCAAATGCAACGAGCCACTGAGCTCATCTTCGCTGCCCATACTCTCGATTTGCTCTATCTGACTAAGAACAGCGCGAGCCTGAGGAAGAAGGTGTCTAGCTTGAGGTGTTATTTGTAAGCGTTTGCCATGGCGACGAAAAAGAGGGCGACCCAAAAGGGCTTCTAGCTCTCTTAATGCTTGGCTTGCAGCCGGCTGGCTAATCGAGACCATCTCTGCTGCTGCAGTAACAGAACCTGTGTGCACAACTGCTTCAAATATTTGTAATTGTCTAAGTGTGATTCGCATTTGGCTATTGTAGCTCTGTTTCTGTTTTGATGAGTAGTGCTATTCACTATGTACGTTATAAATATGAGAAGAGATGAAAAAAATCAGGCAATTGATTGTTTATTTTAGTTTTATGGTATGAAATATGCTTCATTCTTAGCTGATAAACTCAGTACTGAATTGAATGTGGTCTGTGTTATTCGCTTCCACAAGAAGCGTTTTTTACAAATCTTTGTTATTAACCAAAAGTTAATACGGCTCTTGTTAAGGATATTTTATGAAAACCACTCATCGTTGGCTCTCTATCATAGAGGGTTGTCTACTTGTTGCTTTAGGCTTACACATTCTGAATTCTGCTGGATTGCTCATTAGCGGCACGGCTGGTGCTGGAATGATTCTATTGCGGGTTACCGATTTATCTTTTGGGCAGCTATTTTTCTTGCTCAATATCCCTTTTTATATTTTAGCTTGGTACACATTAGGTCGAGATTTTACCTTGCGTACTTTTGCTAGTATCAGTTTGCTGTCTTTACTTTCTGAGCTGATGAAACAATATGTTGTACTATCGATGCATCCTCTTTTATCGAGTGCCTTAGGTGGTTTGTTGGTCGGTTTTGGATTGATCATCTTGTTCCGACATAATGCTTCTTTGGGCGGCTTAAACATTTTATCTGTTTTTTTAGAGCGCCGATTTGATATTCATGCCAGTAAAACAACATTGGTTGCGGATATTGCCGTTTTGATGGCGGCAGTGGTGTTTCTTGATTGGAGCCATTTGGGTTATTCATTGCTTGCCTTCTTGTTATTAAGCTCTGTCGTTGGTCGTTACCATCGTCCACCTAAATGGGCGCAAATGGTTATCCAGGATGCTAAAGCGTAAATTCCAGATAAAAAACCTTTCTACATTCCTTCATTTAGTTTTTGTGAGCATGCGCTAGAAGTGGACTAGACATGATCTGAATTGGTGCGTGCTCTGTATCTTAAATAGGTTTTTATAAAGCCTTGTCAGTGTTTTCTCTAGGTGTCTGGTCGAGAGTCTTTCATTAGGAAACTCGACGTTACAATTCTCTACAAGCCATCGTTTTGCTTCGTCGTATAGTATGACTTTATCTTGTGCTTAAATTTTTGATCCAATTTATATTCTAGATTTTTATATGGATGACTTAGATGGATATTCAGTAAGAAACAGGGTTAATATTTCAGTGTATTGCTTAAAAATTGTTCGATTGTGGCGTCTTAATTACTTTATTGAAGTGATTGTTAAATCATAGAAAAGGCATAGCTAGGTATGAAACAGTTTCCAACGGTGTTAATTGTCGATGATGTTCCAGAGAATTTGCGCGTTTTAAAGGAAGTGATGGATGCATTGGATTGCCAAATTTCTGTGGCAAATTCCGGCGAACGAGCTTTGGAGCTACTAGAACGAACCCAGCCATGCTTGATTTTACTAGATGTCATGATGGGCGGTATTGACGGGTTCGAAACCTGCCGTCGAATTCGATGTCATCCGCAGCATAAAGATGTGCCTATTATTTTTGTGACTGCATTAGCGGATGACATCAGCCGTGGCTTTGAGGCTGGTGGTAATGATTACATCAGCAAGCCTATCCGAATTGAAGAAGTTCGCTCCAGAGTTCAGCATCAGTTAGAAAAATTCCAATTGCTGAATGAGTTAAGAGAGCTTACCTCTTCTTTAGAAGAAAAGGTTCGTGAGCGGACGGCAGACCTTAACTTAGCGAATCGAAACCTCAGAAAAGAAGTAAATGAAAGACGTTATATGCAAGATCGACTGAAGTATCTTGCTCAGCATGATTTCGTTACTCAACTCTATAACCGCGACGCGTTAGACGAACACATTTCTCATCTCATTTCTGGCGTTCAAGCTAAAACCGCTGAACACATACCGTATTTTATTTTAATCGACGTGAACGAATTTCGTCTGATAAACGATTCATGTGGTTGTATCGCTGGTGACGAATTGTTGCATCAACTAGCGATCATGATGAGTGAGCTTGCCGACCCTCAACGAGATTTCTGTGCGCGTTTAAGCGGTGATAAATTTGCCATTGTCATCAGTCAAGGCGGTGATGAGGCGGTCGAGTCTTTTTTTCGTTTACTCCAACAAGGTTTCAAGGGCTTTGCATTTGTTTGGGACGAGCGTCAGTTCCGAATGACGGTGACGCAAGTTGCCATTCCTATCACACTTGATATGGTGTCTTTTGAGCAAATGGTGATGCTGGCCGATGAGATTTGCTACTCAAGCAAAAAGTCGGGCGTGCATTCGAGAATTATTAGGAATGCCAAAGACCTTGCTTATGATGAACATAGAGGCAATTTAAACTGGGGACTGCGTATTATTGACGGCCTCGATAAAGATTTATTTGAAGTGCATTTTCAACAAGTGTGCTCATTGATGAACGATGAACCGAAAAAGAAAATAGAAATTCTAGTTCGACTGAAAGACGAAGAAACGGGCGGTTTAATTTACCCTAACGATTTTATCCGAGCGGCAGAACGCTTTGGTATCGTCTCCAAAATAGATCGCTGGGTGATTAACAATACCATGCAACAACTGGCAGAGCGTGCTGGTTTGTGGGACGAAATTGATCAAGTGGCATTAAATGTGTCGGCGCTGTCGGTGCGACAGTCGAATTTTGCTGAATTCATTATTGAGCAATTGGAACATTACCAATTAGATGGCCGTAAATTCTGCTTTGAAATTACTGAAACTGAAGCACTAAACAATTTCGCGGACACACGCCGCTTCATGGCTTTGCTTCATGAGCATGGCTGCACCATCGCATTAGATGACTTCGGCACGGGCTTTTCGTCTTTTGCCTATCTGATGGACTTGCCTTTTGACCTGATTAAGATTGATGGCATGTTTATTAAAGACATGCATGTCAATGAAATCCACTACGGCATGGTCGATTCGATTGTGAAGTTAGCCAAAATACTTAATAAACCTGTTGTGGCCGAGTTTGTCGAAAACCAACGTATTGTAGATAAGCTCAAGCTGCTTGGTGTTGAGTGGGGACAAGGGTATTTTTTTCATAAACCAGAAAAACTTTAACTCAGCTTCTGCTGCTTTAGGGATTAATCATGGATATCGAGTTTCCCATTTTACTCAAAGTGTTTGTTGGCCTGTTTTGTCTAACGGCTTTTGTCTTGGTTGCTGTGCAACTCGCTTTTCTTTTTCGTTTTAAATCATTACAGCGTCGTTATTCAAGAGCGATTTTGGCAACCAACGCTGGTGTCTGGGAATGGTTTCCTGAAACAGATCGCTTGTATGCTTCCTCTGAATTCTTTATGCAACTTGGCTTTGAAGAGCAAAAAACGCCTAAGCGCATTGAAGATTGGTTGGCTTTTTTATCTTCAGAAGATCAAATTACTTTTAATATCTGGAAAGCCGAGTTACTCGAACAAGAAACACATCTAGCGTCTAAATCAATACGTATACAAATTCAAAACCACCTCAATGAATGCTTCTGGATAGAAATGCGCGGTAGCGTTACACGTCGAGACAGTCATTATCGGGCTTTGAGTGTAGCGGGGGTTTTTGAGGAAATAGGACATCTAGTTGAAACTGAAAACGCCTTAATTGTTGCTCGTGAAGAATCAAGGCGCCGTGAACTTCTTTTGTCCTCATTGCTAAATAATATCCCCGACATTGTCTGGTCTAAAGATGAGCAAGGAAACTATCTTGATTGCAATCAGGCTTTTTTAGATTTTAATCAACTGAC
This sequence comes from Marinomonas sp., assembly GCF_965225885.1. Lineage (NCBI taxonomy): Bacteria > Pseudomonadati > Pseudomonadota > Gammaproteobacteria > Oceanospirillales > Oceanospirillaceae > Marinomonas > Marinomonas sp. Next base: position 3,881,044 of record NZ_OZ245329.1, on the reverse strand, counting down.
TGCCCAAGAGATAAAAGGGAAAAGTGATTTGGATTTAAATCTGGATGGTAAAGGTGAATATTATCAAAGTATGGATGGCATCCCCTTACAGACTGGCACAACCCACCACGAACAGACATGGGGTTATCCTATAAATGGTGGAGACCCGCGTTTGTTTGAGGTTCATCTTGTTCCAGTGATTGAACCTTCTATTAACTTTCGTGGCACTTTAGGGATTGCTCGTGATATTACTGAGCACCATCTGTTGTTTAACCAGCTTAAGTTGTTTAAAAGTTTTGCCGATAATTCCGCGCAAGGCTTTGCCATGGCTACTTTAGAGGGTGATATTACTTACCTTAATAAAAAAATCCGCATGCTTCTTTGTGTAGATGAAGAGGCCAGTGACGCCTCTGTAGCAAAATTTAATTATCTTGAGTTCTACCCTGAGGTTAGCCAGAAATTCCTCAAAGATACTGTGATTCCTTATGTTAGAGAACATGGCGTTTGGGAAGGAGAACTGCAGGCCAAAAGTTTAGCGGGTCATACTTTTGCCACTTACGAGACTTATTTTTTGTTGCGCGATGAAAACGGCAAGGCAACCTCTGTCGGCGACATCATGAGTGATATTACCGAGCAAAAAAGTGTATCTCTACAGTTGGAACAAGCCAAAGAAGCGGCAGAGCAAGCCAGTCAGGCGAAGAGTCACTTTTTAGCCAATATGAGTCATGAAATTCGGACGCCGCTAAATGCCATTATTGGCTACGCACAACTGATTAGTGAAGATAATCAATTATCCGGCGTTTCTCGAACACGTTTTTTATCTATTGCCAGTGCCGGAAACCGTTTATTAGGCCTAATTAACGATATTTTAGACATAGCTCGAATAGAGTCTGGACGACTTGTGCTACACGAGCAAAAAACCAACCTTTGTCGCGAAGTGAGTCAGATAGGGAAACTTTTTCAAGGACAAGCGCAGGAAAAGGGTCTAGATCTTATTGTTGAGTGCGATATTGATGAGCGTCAGTTTGTTTGGATCGACCCGGTTAAATTCCAGCAAATAATTACCAACCTCCTTGGAAATGCCGTGAAGTTTACCGTTCAGGGTTATGTAAAGGCCGTTGTTCAAATTGTAGAAGACCGTATCCACGTCAGCATTGAAGATACAGGGCCGGGAATAGAAACCGAACTTATGGAGCATCTGTTTACGCCGTTTGTACAGGGGAAAGCGGGTGAGGCATCTGGTGGGACTGGGTTAGGCTTGTCCCTATCGACGACCTTGGTCAAACTTATGAACGGTACTTTGTCTGTTAAAAGTAGCGAGGGTGTCGGGACACAAATTATTGTTGATTTACCCTTGTCTAAAGTGGAAGACGACGAATCGATTGACAGTGATGAGCAAGATACCTTGCTTAATATGAGACTTAATAATCCCATCAGAGTCTTGGTGGCGGAAGATGATGAATGGTCGCGAGACATTCTGGTGTCTTTGTTGGAAAAAGCTGGTTGTCAGATCATAGAGGCTGAAGATGGCGAACAAGCCATAAAAGCCTTCAAAGCGAATTCTCCGGACTTAGTGATGACTGACATACGAATGCCTAACAAAACCGGCATAGATTTATTAAAATTCATTCAGCAGGAAGACCAGGAGCAATTAATTCCTGTCATAGCGGTAACGGCATCGACATTGGTGCATGAACAGCAAGCATTATTGGACGATGGTTTTTGGCAAGTCATCGCCAAACCCTATCAAATAGAAGAGATTTACAAAGCCTTAGTGGCACATCTTGATGTGAGGTTTGTGCCGATTATTGAAACTACGGCAAGACAAAACGATTCGCATGAATTGTTTGATGGCGAAATTCAGCCTGCTGAACCAACAGAGCCATCACGACAGTTAAGCCTAGAAGATTGGCAGCCACTATTGCTCGCTGCACAAAGTGGCGATGTGCAAACCACCGAAGAGGTATTTCAGCTCTTGCGCCAGTCATTGCCTTCTAATCAACAAAAAGCCATTCAAACGGCGATCAATCAGTTTGATTTAGGTTTGGTAGAAACACTGATTGATAAGTATCAGACAGAGAACAAATAACCCGCACCGTTTCTCCACAGTCATGCGTTTCGTTCAAGCCATGCTGAAAGCTTTCGGTTTGACAGGAATCTGCTGCCTAGTTAAGGTCAAACAAGACAAATCATAGAGAAAACGCTTACAATAGACGGCTTATGTTTTCCTTTTGACCTTAACGAACCGCAACAGGTAGTTCAATGACCCGTTTAGCCTCTAGTGACTTTCCTTTTACCGCCGTGGCGGGGCAAGAGCCGCTTAAGTTGGCGTTGATTTTATGTGCGATTAATCCGCAAATTGGTGGTGTCTTGATCAGCGGTCCGCGTGGATCGGCAAAGTCTACTTTAGCGCGTGGTTTGTCTGGCGTCATGCCAGCGTTACAGGGTGAAGAATCTGTTCCTTTTGCCACTCTACCTCTTGGTACCAGCGAAGATCGGTTGCTTGGTGCGTTGGATTTAGAGCACGTTTTGCAAGACAAGCAAGTCGCTTTTAAGCCCGGCTTATTGAGTAAAGCCCATGGCGGCGTCTTGTATGTGGATGAAGTAAATTTATTGGCAGACCATTTAGTTGACCAACTTTTAGATGTGTCCGCCAGCGGTGTGAATCGTGTTGAGCGTGATGGCATAAGCCATGAACACGCCGCGCGTTTTTTATTGGTTGGCACCATGAATCCAGACGAAGGTGAATTGCGTCCACAATTAAAAGATCGCTTTGGCCTCATGGTGGAGTTGATTAATCAATATAGTCTTGAAGAGCGCGTACAGATTGTCCGTCTGCGAGACGAATACGATCAAGACTCTCAAGCATTTTGCGATGCCTTTAAATACAAACAACGAAATCTTAAAAATAGCATTCGTTTAGCAAGACAAGCCTTGGCACAAGTGCGTTGTTCTGATGAATTACGTTTAGAAGTGGCGACTCGCTGCCAGTTAGCAAACATCGATGGCGTGCGTGGTGACATCGTTTGGATTCGAGCGGCGATGACACATGCTGCGTGGCGTGGCGCAAAAGTCGTTGCTTTGGACGATATTCAAACGGTGGAAGATTTAGTATTGGCACATAGGCGCCAAGCTAAAGCTCAGAACCAGTCACAGCCACCAAACCCACCGCCATCTCGTCGTCCTGATAGTTCGCGTTCATCTTCGCCTTCACAAAACAAAGGTAATCAGCCACAAGATCAAGAAAGCTCTCAAGACAATCAGACGAATGAGCAAAATGATTCAAGTGAATGGGGCGGTATGCCGCCACAAGTACTTGCTAGCAGCGCACCGATTAATGTCGCTATTCATGATGAGTCGACCGAAAGACATTCAGCTCACACTCGTATTGATGAGGTGACGCCGGGAAAGCGCAAAGGCAAGCAACTGGGCGGTTATCGTCCTGATGTTGCGTCATCTGTTGATCTTCAATCAGCGGATGGCATTGATTGGTTTCGCAGCATCGTTAGTCAGCCACAAGAATGGCCACCGAAAAACCTCACTCATAAGCCAGCGAAAACCGGTCAATCCGTTTTGCATTTGGTGTTGTTAGATACCTCGGCGTCAACCTTGAGCCAAGGCGTTTTTGCCCAAGCCAAAGGGGTGATTTTAGACATTGCCAACCGTGCGTATTTAGCTCGAGAACAGATTGCTATTTTAGGCTTTGGACAAGATAGCGTGTCGTCGATTTTGCCAAAAGTTCGCGCACCAAAGGAAATCTCCGACTTATTAAACGATTTAGGCGCCGGCGGCGGTACGCCTTTTCGTATTGCCATGGAAAACGCCAGCCAGTATTTGGCGAACCAACACAAGGCAACGACTGGCTTACACAGCCAAACTTACATACTGACTGACGGACGCACTCAAGCGGATGTGTCGGATCTTGTTTTACTAGGCAACACGGTATTGATCGATACTGAAAATGCGCCGGTTAAGCGTGGCCGAGGTCAGGATATTGCCCAGCATTTGGGTGCACAATATGTTTTATTGAATTCGCTTGTAGAGACTGCTTTATGACCATTTCCGTTGTTCATTGTCCGGCGTTATTTTTGACGGCGCCCGCGTCGAATCAGGGTAAAACCACCATTACTGCGGCCTTAGCACGTTATTTTACCAATCAAGGCAAGGTGGTTCGCGTGTTTAAAACGGGTCCAGACTACCTTGATCCACAAATTCTAGCGCAAGCATCCAAACAGCCCGTTGAACAACTTGATATCTGGATGGCGGGCGAAAATTATTGCCAAGACAAACTCTACCAAGCTGCACAAGAAGCAGATTTAATTTTGGTAGAAGGCGCTATGGGCATGTTTGATGGTGAACCCTCCAGTGCTGATTTGGCAGCCCGATTTGGTATTCCTATGGCGATTGTTATGGATGTCAAAGGCATGGCGCAAACCGCCGCCGCAGTAGCGACTGGCTTGGCGAATTTCCGTGATGACGTGCAAGTTGCCGGATTGATTGCCAACCGATGTGGCAGCGAACGCCATGCAGAATTGATCCGCGATGCTCTACCTGCAAGCTTGCCTTTGCTCGCAACGTTAAAGCGTGATGAAGAGATTACCTTGCCAGAGCGCCACTTGGGCTTGGTGCAAGCAGATGAAGTGAAAGATGAACTAGAAATTCGTTTCGAAGCCGCTGTGGAATGGCTCAAAGAAACCCAAGATACGGGCTTACTGGAATTACCTTCAGCCGTTGCTTTTTACCCTGCAAACCAATTAGACGCTGAACAAACCATCGAGCAAAGCTTGTTGGGTAAAACCATTGCGGTTGCTAGAGATGCTGCGTTCAGTTTTATCTACGATGCCAACCTGATTGCGCTAAAAAGCTTAGGGGCGAATCTGGTGTTTTTCTCGCCCTTGAAGGATCAAACCTTGCCCGAGGCCGATGCACTTTGGTTGCCGGGCGGCTATCCAGAGCTACACAGCAAAGCCTTGTCAGAAAACACAGCGATGCGCCAAGCGATCAAAGATTTTTACCAGACTGGCAAAGGCATTTTGGCAGAGTGTGGAGGCATGCTTTATAGCTTGGATGATCTAACCGACTTAGAAGATAAATGTTATCCCATGGTGGGGATTTTGGAAGGCCAAGGTGCGATGCGCGGCAAACGTGGCTGCCAAGGTATGCAAACCGCGGTAATTCCACAAGGCGAAATTCGTGGTCACGCTCACCATCGATCTCGCAGTGCTAACACGCCTGAACCTGTCGGCTATGGCCGTCGTCAACGACATCCCGCACCGGGCGAAGCGATTTATCAGCAGAAAGGCTTAACCGCCAGTTATTTGCACTTATTTTTTCCTTCGAATCTTGCTGTCACCGCGAAGATTTTTTTAGGAAAAGGAAACTAAAAGAATGTGGCCCGAAAGTGCTGAATCGCCCGCGCCACTGCGTACTGGTTTAACCACAGGTACATGCGCGACAGCCTGTTGCGTCGCCGCGGCACAAGCACTTTTTGCCCAAAAACAAGATTCAAGCGTGAGTGTCACTTTACCCAAAGGCAAAGTGGTCGATTTGCCTATCACTGAATACCAAGAAATAGACGGTGGCATCAAAACCGCCACTATCAAAGACGCTGGGGACGACCCAGACGCGACTCATGGCGCTACCTTGTTTGTGGAATTGAGATTGTCGCCAGAGCAAGGTGTGCGTTTCCATGCAGCGCAAGGGGTTGGCACTGTGACGCGAACAGGTTTGCTGCTTGATGTTGGTGAGCCTGCGATTAACCCAGTGCCACGAAAAATGATGACAGAACATTTAGAGGGCTTTGCGCAGACTTATCAATATTTTGGTGGTTTTGATGTGTCTGTCGGCGTGGTTAATGGCGAGCAAATCGCACAAAAAACCATGAATCCGCGTTTGGGGATTATGGGCGGACTCTCGGTTCTCGGCACAACGGGCATTGTGCGTCCTTTTTCTTGTTCGGCTTACATCGCGTCTATCCATCAAGGTATCGATGTGGCTCGGGCGAATGGCTTGACCCACATTGCTGCCACTACAGGCAACGCCAGCGAAGACGCCATAAAAAGCCATTATCAACTGGATGATATGGCCTTGATCGAAATGGGCGACTTTGTTGGTGCTGTGTTGAAACACATTAAAAAAGTCGAGCAAGCCGACTCTACCCAATTACAGACACTCAGTATTTGTGGAGGCTTTGGTAAGATCAGCAAGCTTGCTCAGCATCATATGGATTTAAATAGTCGAGCGTCTAGCATCGACCTTGGCGCTTTAGCAAAACTGGCCGCTAGTTTAGGTGCCAATGCTGATCTGCAAGAGCGCATGACAAACGCCAATACCAGCGTGGAAGCCTTGTCGTTTGCCATGTCGGAAGGTTTGCCACTGGCTGATGCCATTTGCCAGCAAGCTTTAGATTTTGCACGACAGTACATTCCAGCTCACATAGAGTTAGAAGTCTGGGCGATTGATCGCAAAGGACAATTTGTCGGTAAGGCGTTGGATGCGGATATGAGAAAGCGAGACGAGCCATGAAAATTTTATTATTGGGCGGTACAGCCGATGCTCGGCGCTTGGCTGACTCGTTACATCAAGAGGGTTTAACCGTCATCTACAGTTTGGCGGGGTTGGTTCGTGTACCAAAAGTAGACTGCCAGCTGGTGGTGGGCGGTTTCACTCAATTTGGTGGTTTGGCTCGGTATTTAAAAGACCATAAAATTGGCGCGATTTTGGATGTGACTCATCCTTATGCCCAAACCATGAGCAGCAAAGCCGTTATTGCAGCCAAAGAAGTGGGCATTGCCTGCTGGCGTTTTCATCGTCCTGCATGGCAACAAGAAGCGGGGGATCAGTGGCAGGATTACCAAGACGACGGCGATTTACTGGCTAAGCTTAATGGCTTCCGTGTGCCGCTATTAAGTGCTGGGCAGATGAGCGAAGCGTTATTAAAAGGTATTTTACAATTGCCAAGCATTGAGCGTGTTGTATGGCGAACCGCTGTGGCACCCAAGTTTGCTCTCTCTGACAAGGTCCATTGGATAAAAGCCATTGGGCCGTTTGCTTTGGACGACGAGCGTCAATTGTTAGTGGATCACGGCATTGATGTGATCGTTAGTAAAAACAGCGGCGGTATGGCGACCTATTCAAAACTTGTCGCCGCCAGAGAGTTATCTGTTCCCGTTTTATTGCATGCTCGGCCATTGTTGCCAGCGGCCGAACGTGAATTTCATGATACTGAAGATTGCTTGCAAGCTTGTATAGCGGCTTGGGGTAAGACTTGTATCCATAGTAAGAATCAACCAAAAGACAGCCAACAGTGACTTTTTCGAACGACTCTCAATACGAAAGAAAATACGAAAACAACCCTCAAGCCATTGAGCAAGACAGCTTTCGACAAATCCGCGAGCTAACTGATTTGTCTGGCTTGAGCCAAGATCAGCAGCAAGTAGTGATGCGCGTGGTGCACAGTTTAGGCTTGCCAGATGTGGCTGAACAAGTACGCTTTAGTGCCAATGCTACCCAAGCGGGTCGCGAGGCATTAGCCAACAATGGCGCGATTTTGTGCGACGTAGAAATGGTTAAGCAAGGCGTAACCAAACGCATGATAACGCAGGAACCCTTGTGCTTTTTGAATGACCCTCGTACCGCAGAGTTGGCCAAAAGCAAGGGCGAAACCCGTTCTATGGCGGCGCTGAGTTTATGGCAAGAAGCTCTGGTTGGCAGCGTGGTATTAATTGGTAATGCGCCAACCGCCTTGTTTCGTTTATTGGAAATGATAGAACAAGGTGCCCCTAAACCCGCTTTGATTATTGGTATGCCGGTGGGCTTTGTCGGCGCGGCGGAATCGAAAGACGCGCTGTGGGAAGCTCACGAGAAACTGGGTATTGAATGCATCACCTTGCTAGGTCGAATGGGGGGCAGCGCCGTGACATCGGCCAGCTGTAATGCTTTGTTGCGCTGTAATATTGGCGAGTATTATTAATGCATTCCATGAGCCTTGGTATCCGTTTTTTATTTTTGTTAATCCACCTAGCTTAATTTAATGGCATTGAATGGAAGTAGGTTTATGAAACACACACAAATGCCAATCCATGTAATCGGTTTGGGCGTTAATCAAGTAGCGCATCTGGATGAGGCGGCACAAGCGGTTTTGACGAGCTTGTCGGCGCATGATGTTGTCTTAGGTACTCCGCGTCAGCATGAAACTATTGCGCACTATGCCCATCTGGCTCGTCGTGAAGATCTGCCCAAACTCAGCATGTTGAAAGAAGCCTTTATCAATTGGCAATCCGAAGGCGCGAAAAAAGTGGTGGTTTTGGCGTCTGGCGATCCTTTGTATTACGGCATTGGCGCTTGGTTAATGCGCACTTTTTCGTTTGAAAATCTAAAGTTTCATCCGAATGTTTCCAGCATTCAAATGGCGTGTCATCGTCTTGGTTTGTCCTTGCAAGACGTACAAGTGGTGAGCTTGCACGGTCGTCCATTGGCGTCTTTGCGTCGTCATTTACAATCGAATAAAACCTTGGTGTTACTGACCGATCAATACAGCCAACCGAAACATATTGCCGAAGAATGCGTGCAAGCAGGACTGGATCAAAGCGAGATTACCGTTTGCGAAGCCTTGGGTTATCCGCAAGAAAAGGTAAGTGCTTTTATTGCGGAGTCATTTACTGACGGGGATGAGTTCGAAACCGAATTAGAATTTGATCCGCTTAATGTGGTTGTCTTGAAAACCAGCCAGCAAGCCTCTTTTTATCCAAGCTCAGTGGGTATCCCTGATACGGCTTTTGTTACGGACAAGGGAGATGGCAAAGGCATGATTACCAAGCGAGAAGTGCGTTTGGCGATTTTGTCTTACATGGACATTCAGCAAGGTGACACGGTTTGGGATATTGGCGCTGGCTGTGGTGGTGTGAGTGTAGAAATGGCCTATTGGCATCCACGCAGCCAGATTATTGCCATTGAACATCATCCAGATAGATTAGCCTGTTTAACAGCCAACCAAGAAGGTTTTGGCGTCATGCAGAATTTATCTATTGTGGCTGGTCGTGCACCAGAGGTGCTGGTGGATTTGCTTGCCGACAGCAAGAAATATAATGGCAAACCCAATAAAGTTTTCATTGGCGGCAGTGATGGCGAATTAAATGCCTTGATGACGCAGGTTTGGGAGCTATTACCCGCTGGCGGTAGCTTGATGGTTAGCGCGGTCACCGAAGAAACCAAGTGTCAGGTCATGCAATTTGCCCAACAGCGTGATGAAGCACAAGATGCCGACGAACAGAGTTTGCAGGTGTCGATTGCCAAAGGCGAGCGATTGGCAGGACAGCGATTATTTCGTCCTAGTTTGCCTGTGACGCTTTATCATTTTAGAAAATATACGGCCTCAACATCGGCTATCAATACAAATCATAAGGAAAACGCACAATGAGTGCCTCGGAAACCTCACAAAAAACAGGCCGATTCATTGGTGTTGGCGTTGGGCCAGGGGATCCAGAATTGATCACCTTAAAAGCCTTGCGTTTGATTCAGCGCGCCAGCGTGGTGAGTTATCTTGCCAACGACGAAGGTGGTTCCCAAGCGAAAAACATCGCCAGCGAAGCCTTTGCTGGCGTGACTCATGCGCAAAACGAAATTGCTATTGTGATGCCGATGTCCACAGATCGATCATTGGCTAATGAAGCCTATGACAATGGCGCAAAAGCCATTGCTAATGAATTATCACAAGGCAAAGACGTGGTTTTCTTGTGTGAAGGCGACCCGTTATTCTTCGGCTCTTTCGCTTATTTATTAGAGCGTTTAGAAGGCGATTTCCAATGCCAAGTAGTGCCTGGAGTGTCGTCAATTAACGCGGCATCGTCTGCCTTGAATCATCCGTTAACCGTATTGAAAGAATCCTTCGCTGTGGTGAGTGGTCGTCATACCGCACAGCAAATAGATATGGCATTAGAGCAACACGATAGCGTTGTCATCATGAAAGCAGGGCGTGCGCGTCCGCGTATTCTCATGGCGCTGCGTAAAACTAATCGTATGCAAGACGCGAAATACCTTGAATACATTGGTCGTGAAAACGAACGCATTGTGCGCGATGTGTCGACTTTGGAAGACAAAGCTGGGCCGTATTTTTCCTTGTTTGTGGTGACCAAAAGTGAGCGAGGCACGCGGTGATACGCTTTATCGCGTTAACGCCAGCAGGCGAAAGTCTGGCTAAAAAGTTATTGTCTAAAGGACAGCAGAATCAATGGCCCGATGCGGTAGTGGACTACAAGCCAAAACCCTTTGCCGAGTTCGTGCAAACGGCGTTTAAAAACGGTGATTGGCTGGTGTTCATCTGCGCCACTGGCATCGTTATGCGAACTCTCGCACCAGTGCTGCAAGACAAGTTTCAAGATCCGCCAGTATTGGTATTGGACGAAGAGGGTAAGTTTGTCATTCCGCTTTTGTCTGGTCATGAAGGTGGTGCGAACGAGTGGGGCGCTCAAGTGGCAAAATCCATTGGTGCACAGCTGGTGATGACCACGGCGAAACCTTACCTGAATCCTATTTACACCTTGGGAATGGGCTGCGAACGCAACTGCCCACTGGAGTTCCTTGAAAACCTGATGCTTGATGCGCTTAATCAAAAAGGCTTAACCCCAAACGATATTCACTCTCTAAACAGCATCGACATCAAGGCCGATGAAACAAACCTCATCGCTCTCGCCGCAAAATACCACTGGGACTTCAACACCTACAGCGCCCAACAACTCTCCCCAATGGAATCTCTTCTAAGTACCAAATCCGATTACATATTAAACACCGTCGGCGTTTATGGCGTCGCGGAATCCGCCGCGCTCTTGGCTGTAAAAAAAGCTGCTCAAAACGAAACTGGCACAGAACCAGAACTTGTTTTGAATAAAATCAAAAACGCCAAAGCGACCTGTGCGGTGGCGCGAGGGTTTTGTCGGTAATATAGGGTTTCGCCATTAGTAGGTATTGTGCGACAAAAAGTGACAAGCCACTAGGTTTGATCGCAATAATGTCGCTTAAAGGAAGCGTTATGGCATGATTGCTCTTTCGCGTTGATAGGATGTTTGTAGCAGTTCATTTAGCATTATTTTACTTTCTGTTAATGTGAATTTGAGTGGTTGTTTTAACATGCCGAATAGGGGCGTGCCGCCACCTAATAGTATAGGGAATTGAGTGATGATAATTTCGTCTATTAGGTCTTCTTTGAGAAAGCTTTGGATGGTTTTTCCGCCATCAATGTATAGGTTGTCTATTCCTTTTCCCTTTAGTTCTGCAACAATCGCTTTTAGCTCTCCTTTGACAAGGAAAACTTTGTCTTCAAAGCCTTTAGGTACCTCTGTCATCGTGCTACTCAAAACGAATACAGGTTTATTATAAGGCCACTCATACTCAAAACTTATTATGGTATCAAGAGTGTTACGTCCCATTATTAGCCCATCAATTCGTTCCATGATAGATAAAAAGCCGGTATCGATATTGTCAGGGTTAGATACAGAATCTAGCCAGTCGAGCTTTCCTTGTTTATCTGCTATGAAGCCATCTAAACTGCAGGCAATAAAGACAATGTTAGCCATGGAAATATTTCCTATCTATTGTTGTGTTGAAAAGGTTTATAAAATTATTCTACAATGTAGAATAAATGAGTTTAGAGGAATAATGTAGTGACTGTCAATGAGAAGAAGCGTGGTCGACCTAGCAAGAAACAACAGCAGTTAAATGCTGATAGCATTTTAGCAGTGGCCAAAAAATTGATGAAAAGGAATGGTAAGGCGCCAAGTATCCGATTATTAGCCAGTGAGTTGGAGATTGATCCTATGGCGATCTACTATTACTACGCGAACAAGAATGCTTTGCTAGAAGCGCTGACTACGTCACTGGTTGACGAGATCTATCTTCCTCAAGAAAATACTCCATGGCGAGAGGATTTGAAGCGACTGAGTATGAGCTATGTTGAGCTTTTGATGGAATATAATGGTTTATTAGAAACAATATTAACTATGTCTTCTTATGGACCAGCTCAAGTATTTAATGACCGTTACTATAAAATTATTTCACCTTTAATACTGGATAATAAAACGCAGGAAGATGGGTTAGGTTTGCTAGTTGATTATTTACATGGCTTCGCCTTTGCTAAGAGCTGTTGTCATGATGGCCGTTTGTTAAATGTAGATAGAATGGATGGATCTTTGTCGTTAGTTTTTAATTCGCTAGAGCGTGCAACCCAAAAATTATAATAGTGCTTAGATTGCAAAGATGATTTGTTTAGTGCGTTAAATAATCGGAGCAGAATGGTTCTTTATTGTGATCCAAACAATCGAAAACTAAACCAAGGTCCAGTCTTAATTAGTGGAGAATTATCAATCATTCTTAGTGAATTGATTTTGAAATCATCATCATTATTCATAGTTCTTTTTCGCTTTGGTGACTTTCTCTAGGTAATTTTGAGATTCGGTTCTTGGGTGGTCGTATCTTAGTTTCTTATACACATTGCTCGTGGATGTTTGGTTTATCTTGTTCATCGCACGTGTTCTGTCTTTATCAAATGTTTTTAATACGTTACCAGTGCCGCCGTTGTATGCAGAAATCATTGAATATTCTTGGCTGACTTTGTTGCTGACTTTTACGAGATAACGGGTCTGTAAAATATGTAGGTAAGCACTACCAATATCGATGTTATTTTCTGGAGAGAAAAGCACTTCTTTGCTTGGCTCGCCAGGTTTTTTCTTCACTAGGTTATAAACGTCTTTACCAGCGGTGGCTGGTACGACTTGCATCAAGCCATAAGCGTTCGCTGGGCTGACGGCGTAAGGGTTAAAAGAACTCTCGGTTTCAATAATGCCGTAGATCAGGGCTGGAGATAAGTTGTAGCGTTTAGCCGCGGCGATCACATATTGGCTATATTTTTCTTGGCGCAGGTGTTCGTGCTGTGCAACAAGGTTGAATTCAACTGCATAGACCGTTTTGCCGTTCGAGCTGGATTTTTTTAGTTTGTTTGATACAAGATAATTAGAGTAGCGCTCTGCGCGCCAACGATATTGTACTAACTTGCCATCATGATCCATGACTTGTGGATACAAAAAAGGTACGCCTTCTGTATCTGGTGCGTCGCTAGAAAAAATATCGGTTTTGGTTGGATCGGCGGTAGTGAGTAACGTGGTGGTTACGGCTTGTTTTAAGGTGTCGAGAGGCGAGTTTGTGGTTAGCGTTTCGACACGCACTGTGCCTTTATCAAAATCGACAATGGTTCTTGCTTGGTAGTCGTTGGTGTATTTTACGTACTTTTTCTTCTCGGGGAGTTCGCTATTACCTTTGCCCCATTTTTTATTCACTTTTTGGTCAAGCTCTGCATATAGTGCTTGAATCGCTTTAATATCTGCTCTTACTAAGTCCCTAGTAACCTTGGCTTGTTTGGCGATGGCTTTTACATCTTCAATGTTGTCGGCTTCTTTTATCTGTTTTGATAATTGTTTTACCGAATCGGAAGAATCGAAAGATAAAGGAATGGATTCGCAACCACTTAATGTCAGTAACAAAAAGCCAATGGATACAAAGGAAGATTGGCGGATAGTGTTTTTGAACATCGAAATATTACTCATATAAATCAGTGGCATCGCAAAGTTGCAGTTTAAAAAAATAGCGGTGAAATGAAATTAGATCACATTTTCGAGTTGAACACAGTTCGTGAGTGCATTGTTTTTCAAATTGATTGGGTCAAATGGGCGTGTTTTGTGTTTTAAAGGATGACTGGAGTTCAAAAAAGATTATTGTTTTTGCTTTAACCGAAAGAATCTTTATCCCGCCAATTCCAGCAAAAAAAACCTATTAAATTGCTGTATTAGAATAGACAGAGATAAACCCAATGGGCGGGCTTAACTCTGAGGCTGTTATCGTGTTGATTATTATCCGTGGCGTTAGTCGGCAATCTTAACGATGATTTTGCCTTTGGCGCGTCCTTTGACTAAATGATTAAGTGCTTCAATACTGTCATCGAAGTCATAAACGGAGTCGATAACAGGTGTCATGACCTTGCTTTCAAATAAATCTGCTAAGGCTGCCAGTTGTTTTCCATTTGCTGCCATCATGACAAAACGATAAGTTGCTTGTTTTTGCTCAGCCGCTTTAACAACTTTTCGCGCTTTTAATGCCAATAGTCCACGAATAAGGCAATTTAGTCCGAGCTCCTTGGTAATTTGTGCATCAAATTCCCCCGCGACGGATATAACCCGTCCGCCTTTTTTAATGACTTTGAATGCGTCCAAACAGTACTCGCCACCCAAGGTATCGAATACGACGTCGAAGTCTTTTATTTGGTCTAAATAATTACTTTTCTTATAATCGATAACTTGGTCAGCGCCTAGCTTTGTTACTAGTTTGACATTGGCGGTACTTGTCGTTGTAGCAACAAATGCGCCGATGCTTTTAGCCAGTTGAATGGCCAGCGTACCAACACCGCCAGAACCAGCATGAATAAGGACTTTTTCACCGGCTTTTAATTTTGCCACTTCAATCAGTGACTGATAGGCGGTGATGCCAACCAAGGGAATGCTGGCCGCTTCTTCATGGCTTAGATTCGCTGGCTTTTTGACGGAATCAATTGCGTTAGAAATCACGTATTCAGCAAGCGTGCCAGCAAGCGGCTCGTCAACCCGAGAAAATATCTCATCGCCGACAGCAAATGTGGTGACATTGTCACCAACCGCTTCGACAACGCCGCTGACATCACGACCAATACCGGCTGGGAAATTAAGTTTCATGAGAGCTTTTGCATCACCACGTAATATTCGATAGTCGACGGGGTTAATACTTGCTGCATGGACTTTAATTAGAACCTGGTCAGCGTTGATTTGTGGTTTTGCGATTTCTTGAAAGGCCAAGCTGTTATTTACATCGCCGTATTTTGTCATTACTAATGCTTTCATGAGTTATTCCTCTTGTGATCTGTTGAAATTGCTTGGGCATAGTTGCCGCTTCATTGAGAGGAATGTTAGAGCGAATCCGTGACGAGAAAAATAGGTTGATTAGCAAATCAATATTGTCTTTAAGACAATAATGGCTGACAATTTAGCGCTTATCATTCGGTATTCTTCATTATTATGGATAAATTGAGAGCATTAAGTTACTTCAAGCGTGTGGCTGAATTAAAAAGCTTAGCCAAACTGCACAAGAGTTTTCGGTACCGTCTTCGTCGATTTCGAGGCGTATTAAAGACCTTGAAGACTCGTTAGGATTGGAGTTGCTAAAAAGATCAACGCGTATTGTTGAGCTCACTGAATTGGGTTCGCTCTATTATCAAATGATCGCCGAAGGGCTACAAAAGCTTGATGAAGCCGACGAGTTGATGATGCAACGCATGGGCACACCAGAAGGCATCATTAAAATCAGTGCCTTGCCGAGTTACGGTGAACAAATACTCTCGCCTTTGTTAGAAACATTTCAACAAGAATACCCATTAATTACCTTTGATTTGGATTATTCAGATAATTTAACCGTGCTGGGTAAAGATCCTATAGATATTGCTGTTCGAGCTGGATTTGCTCCCGATGAGCGAGTGGTGGCTAAGCAATTAAGCGATAACCGTTTTAAACTGGTTGCTTCCCCTAAATTGTTGCGAACGCTTCAGTTATTGAACAATAAAGAGGTGTTGTCCTTCGAGGATTTAGAGCACTGTCCAACATTACAATATCGAGTAGCAAGTGGTGTGATGCCTTGGTGGGTAAAAAAGTATGGTCATTGGGAAAAAATCCCTTTAAATCCGGTCTTGATTTGTAATAACGCACAAACGCTTTTGAATTCTGTGTTGGCAGACAGAGGTTTGGTACTTGCCCCTAGCTGGTCGGTCGATCATTTTATTGCGTCTGGTAACCTGGTCGAAGTAGAGACAGATTTTCCGGTTAATATCACTGATCGTCCAGATTCTGGTATTTTTATTTTGTATCAAGGTTCTAAATATCAAATTCCTAAAGTGAAGTTGTGTGTGGATTTTTTGCTTCAACATTTACAAACATAAAAGAAGCTGCTGTCTGAATTTAGGCATGTACTTTAATCTCTTCGGGTGTTAATCCAATGAAACACCGATACCTCGCCCCTTGGGGCGTGGTGGTTCATTACACTGGTTTTTTAAGCATTCATCCAACAATTTAAATTGTGATTAATGAGTTAAGTCCATTTAACTCATTAAGTTGACGAGATTATTTGGCTGCGTTGGCTTTACGTGCTTGATGCAGTTTTTTATAGCTTTCGATCAAGCGTAAATGCGGCTCGATACCTTCAAGTTGCATGCTGGTTTTGGTTAGGCCATAAAAACGTACATCGCCGGTGACTGAGCCAACGACGTTTTCAATGACGTCTTTACCAAACATACGGCTGAAATTATGGATAAAGTCGTCCAGTTCTAACTCTTCGTCTAGTGTTACTTCCAATACACAGTTCATGGCTTGATAGAACAAACCGCGTTTGGCGGTATTGTCGTTAAACTGTAGGAATTCACCGACTAGTTCTAACGCCTCTTCGTGAGCACCAAGGGCTAAATAGATTAAGATTTTCAGTTCCATGATGGTCAGCTGACCCCAGACGGTATTTTCATCAAATACAATACCAATCAAGGTAGGAATGTCTTTGTAGTTATCAAGCTGGCTGTCTTCTAAACGATTCACTAGATTGGTCAGTTGCTTATCGCTTAAAGAATGTAGGTTCAAGATATCTTCACGATAATCCAACGCCTTATTGGTGTTGTCCCAGACCAAGTCTTCTACTGGATAGACTTCAGAATAATCCGGTACCAGAATACGGCAAGCCGATGCGCCTAAATCGGTTAATTCGGCCACATACACTTCTTTGCCTAGCTCTTCCAAGATGCCGAACATAGCGTTGGCTTCTTCTTCACTGGTGCCTGAAAAATCCCACTCGCAGAAGTCGTAGTCGTGTTTATTGCTGAAGAAACGCCAAGAGATCACACCGGTTGAATCAATAAAGTGCTCAACAAAGTTTTCTGGCTCTGTGACCGCCATGCTGTTGAAAGTCGGCTTTGGCACATCGTTTAAACCTTCGAAGCTACGGCCTTGCATCAGCTCGGTTAAGCTGCGCTCTAACGCCACTTCAAGACTTGGATGCGCACCAAAAGAAGCAAATACACCGCCGGTTTTCGGATTCATTAATGTGACGTTCATTACGGGGAATTGACCGCCAAGAGAGGCGTCTTTTACTACGATAGGAAAACCTTGTTCTTCCAATGCCTTGATGCCAGCAAGGATGCTTGGGTATTTTTCCAATACTTCCATAGGCACATCTGGCAAGACAATTTCATCTTCGATGATTTGGCGCTTAACGGCACGCTCTAGAATTTCCGACAAACATTGCACTTGCGCTTCTTGCTGGTTATTGCCCGCGCTCATGCCGTTGCTTAAGAACAAGTTTTCGATCAGGTTAGATGGAAAGTAAACCGTTTCACCATCGGATTTGCGGGTATAAGGAATCGTACAGATACCACGTGCTTTATTGCCCGAATTAGTATCGATCAAGTGTGAACCAAACAGCTCATCGTCTGGGTTATAAATCTCCAGACAGTAATCATCTAAGATGCCTTCTGGTAAGGAATCGTCTTCGGTTAACGCAAACCATTTTTCATTGGGGTAATGCACGAACTCGCTGTTGGCGATTTCAGTACCAAAAAATTGATCATTGTAGAAAAAGTTGTTGTTCAAGCGTTCGATAAACTCACCAAGAGCGGAACACAGCGCGCTTTCTTTGGATGCGCCTTTACCGTTGGTGAAACACATAGGCGACGCTGCGTCACGAATATGCAAAGACCAAACGTTCGGTACTATGTTGCGCCATGAGGAGATCTCAATCTTCATGCCAAGGTCCGCTAGCATGGCCGTCATGTTGGCAATGGTTTGTTCTAGCGGTAAGTCTTTACCAAGAATCACTGTGTTCGTCGCACCATCAAGTTGACCCATCAACATGGCGTTAGCATCAGCATCTAGGTTTTCAACGGTTTCAATCTTAAATTCCGGCCCTGTTTGTACCACTTTTTTAACAGTACAACGATCAATAGAACGCAAAATGCCTTCGCGATCTTTGTCTGACATGTCGTCAGGTAATTCAACTTGAATCTGGAAAATCTGATTGTAGCGATCTTCTGGATCAACAATGTTGTTCTGCGACAAACGGATGTTGTCCGTTGAGATATCACGAGCCTTGCAGTAGACCTTGACAAAATACGCCGCACACAAAGCAGAAGAAGCTAAAAAGTAATCAAATGGACTTGGTGCAGAACCATCACCTTTGTAGCGGATTGGTTGATCGGTGATAACAGTAAAATCGTCAAACTTGGCTTCAAGTCTCAGATTGTCGAGAAAATTAACTTTGATTTCCATTGAATTGGGTTTCCACTTTTGTATGCGAGTTGCTCTACCAAAACCTTTCATCGGCCGGTGAGTCATTAGTGGGGATTATCGGCGATAGAGGGGGGCTGAGTAAAATCAAATCGGTGTTTCTGAAAAACTAAATGTTATGGAATATGGACTTACTGCATTAAGAAGTCAGCTGAGGCTTAGTAGGCTTATTCGCACCATTCCTTAAGGAATGGAACTGGACGGGTAGCTAATGAGATTAGATTTATGTCAGATATACGTAAGTATTTTTTAGGTATTGTTCATATTAAGTTGTTTTTTAGTAATGTTTAATTATTTTTTAGATGGTTTCTGTTTTTTATGTAAGAGATTGTTTACTGAAAGTTTACCTTTGTAACAAAAGAGAAATCTATCATAAAGCCATATTTTTAAAAGGTATTTTAAATAATTTATGTCGTTATGTTTATATTTATAGTGCCTTTATTAATAAATGTTTAGCTTTTACATGATCTGTAATTAAACAGTTAAGCAATTAAAAAGTGACTTGGTAAGCAAATAGAAACTCACTAAACGGTTTTTTTTAATTAGGATCTTGGTTGTGTTAGCGAGATGACCCAAAGGAAATGGTGATGAGAAAAAGAGTTGGGTATTTATTATTTGCTTGTACATTTAACGCTTTTTGTAGTAGTGACATTAGCTTGACTTTAGTCGGTTATATCCCTTCAAAGTGTGAATTTACAGCATTCAATAATAGTTTAATTCTTTCATCAAAAGGTCACGCTAGTACGGAATTGGTGATTGATTGTAATTCACCCATGCGAGTATCAATGCAGTCAGTAAATGGTGGCTTAAGTCATCAGCAAAGTACTCAGATAAATAGCTATAACGTTACTTGGTCTATTGAGAAAACAGGAAATAGTGAAACTTATTCCTCTCGTACTCTTAAAACGACACAATATATTGACGTTACAGATGTTTTATTTAAAAGCATGGCGAAGTTACAACTTGAGCTGGTTGAACCATTGATTTATGCGGGAGATTATCAGGATGTAATTCGCATAGAAATGACTCCATCTGCTATTTCTGGTGGGGTTTGGTAGTCATTAATTTTTAAATCTAATCCATATTATTGAAGGAATATCACCATGAAAAAGTTAATCGTATTATCAGCAATTGCAACTTTGTCTTCTGGCGCAGCATTAGCAAGCAATCTTGATGTGGGCGGTTCTGTCCCTTCTGTTTGTGAAGTGACTACCTCTGGTAGTTCTGCACATTTTGCAAAACTTGAAATGGGTGAAAAGTACCAACTACCGATCACTAGCCTAAGATGTAATGACTACGATGGCGCAACAGTAACGCTAACGTCTTCAGAAGGCCACATGCAAACTGTAGATGGTAAAGATGCTACTGGTGTTGGATATACTGCACAGTTTAAAGCGGGTCCATATGATTTCACTTTGAATGCAACTACTGGTGCAGATGATATACATGCATCACAAAGCAAAAATGGTTCTGCTGCTTTGGCTGCAGGTTACAACTCAGGTAACATTTTCATGACTGTTACTCAAACTCCTACCTTTGCTGGTAATTATACAGATCAACTAATGTTAACAATCACTGCTAACTAAGAAAAAATAAAAAAAGGCAGTTTTATACTGCCTTTTTTTAATTAGGAAAAACATTTATGCAATATATTATATTTTTTCTTTTTATCTTTATTTCTCTTCCAATATTTGCATTTCAGGTACAGCCGATGGTATCTGAAATACAGCCTATAGGTAGCCAATCACAGCAAACTATACGTGTTTTGAATAATTCAGATAAGCCTTTAACAGTAGAAATTTCAGCCTTTGATTTATTGGTAAATGGAAATGGTCAAGAAGAGTTACGACCGAATGAAGATGATTTTTTAATTATTCCCTTGACGACTATTATTCCTGAAGGAAAAACGCAATCTGTGATTATCCGCTATATCGGAGAACCTATTCTTCCTAAATCTAAAGCTTATCGGATAGCGATAAACCAAGTGAGAGTTGATCTTGGTGAATTAGATGGATCTGGTGTTGGTATGGCGCTTAGTTTTAAGACGCTGTTAAATGTTGTACCGAAAGATGCTAAAGCTAAATTAGTGATAAAAAATAAAGAACAGTTTGATAAAAATACTTGGAAAGTGTCATTAGATAATAAAGGTAATAAATTTATTCGTCTTTCTCAGGCGAAGTGGGTAGTGAAAAGTAAGGATCAAGTTTTTATATTAGAAGGTCAAAAATTAAGTAGTGCTTTAGATGGGAAATTTTTACTTCCAAATTCAAGTAGTGAAGTGTTAATAAAAATACCTTCTGAATTTAATGCTAAAACAAGTGATCTGGAAGTGGTGTTATAATGTATGGCTTTATAAAACGCTTTGTTTTTATATGGTTGTTTTTTATTTTTCCTGCTTATGCAGTAGAAGTAACGCCAATGGTGATCACCTTTTCACCATTTGAAACATCACAAATTCCTTCTAGTATTGTATACAGCGAACTTCCTAGAGACATTGCTTTTGAAGTTCAGGTTTATGATGTTGAGTTTGATCCATTAGGCCTATCTGAACCTAAGCTAATACCGTTAGATGATTCTCCTTTATGGGTATTTCCGCCTCTATTGTATTTAAAGGCAGGCAAAAGTCAGCGGATCCAATTTCGCTGGCTAGGGGAGAGTGTTCCTAACACAGATAAAACATATCAAGTAAGTTTGGTTGAGCAGTCAGTAAATAAAGAACTAGAAGAGAAGCAATCTAAGTTAACCATATTGCTCAATATAAATTTAATTATTCATATTGATCAGTTAGCAATGCTGCCAAAATTAAGTATCGAAGACACGCATCTTGAAAAAAACTCGATTGTGGCTAAGGTCGTCAATAGTGGCGATGGCGCTTCTAGGTTAAGTGATTACGACATTGCTATATTTGAAAATGATATCAATAAAGAAACATACTATAAAGACCAATTAAAATCACAAGGTTATGATGTGTTTTTTCCTCCTTTAAGTTCGATGTTTATTAGAGTTCCTCTTGCATCATCAATAAGGAATCTACATTCGGAAAAATTGCGTTTAGAGTTATTGAATTAAATGCGGTATATGATTTTTTTGTTGTTTTGGGTGTTTTTCTCTTTGCCTGCCCATTCAAAAATCAATCCAACAAAGCGTAATATTGAATTAAGTGTGGAGGCCAAGGTGAATAAAAGCTCTATTGGACGATTAACACTAACCGTTACTCCGACGGACAGTTTATTACTCAATTGGAACGAAGTTGAGCCAACATTTAAATATCTTTTGCCTCTTGAAAATCTCACCACATTGTCTGAAAGTGTTCAAAATGAATTGATTTCCACTGAGGATATAGAGAGTCTTGGGCTCACAGTAGCTTTCGATTTGAGCGATTTTAGTCTGAATATTTCTATCCCCTCTAATTTAATAAAACCACAGTCGCTAAGCCTAAAACCTAATGTTAGAGAGTTGGATTTTATTGATGATTCTAGATTTAGCGGTTATATGAACCTTTATTCAAGCTACTTTTATCAGGATGATTTTTCTACTGTTAAGAATAATAAACAATCAGCTGTTCGTACTGAAATGGTATTAAATATCAATAAATGGGTCTTAGAAAATGAAGCTGAGTACAATTCAACTAGGGGCGAAAATACTCCTATTTTAAAAAGATTAGGAACACGATTAGTTCATGATATACCCGAAAATGGATTGCGGTTCATTGTTGGTGATAAAAATACGACAGGAAGCTATTTTCAATCTTCTTCAAGTATTTTAGGTATGTCGATATCTCATAACTATGCTCTTGTTTCTGATATTGTGGTTCGTCCAAGTGCCTCACGAAGTTTTACTTTAGAGTCCCCCTCTACTGTCGAGGTTATTTCAAACGATCAAGTAGTAAAAAGATTAAACCTGGCTTCTGGTGTTTATCTTCTTGATGATATTCCACTTAGTGAAGGTAATAATAATATCACGTTACGAATCACTGATAACGTTGGAAAAGTGAGTGTTGTTAATTTTGATGTAACGACAGGGTTAAATTTATTTGCAGAAGGTGATTTGAAATACGAGATTTTTTTAGGCGTCCCTTCTGAGGTGAGTGAGACAAAGGAGTATAGTTTTGATGAGCCGCTAATCAGTGGCTATCTTGATTATGGTGTTTCGACTGCTTGGACTTCAGGTATTAATGCTCAAGCGGATGAATATCTACAACAAATTGGTTTTCGAAATATTGTTGCAATAAACGTGGGTCAACTTGCATTTGAAAATTCGTGGAGTATGGCGGATGAATTAAAAGGTAATGCTTATCGCGTTGT
Source organism: Marinomonas sp. (assembly GCF_965225885.1). Taxonomy (NCBI): domain Bacteria; kingdom Pseudomonadati; phylum Pseudomonadota; class Gammaproteobacteria; order Oceanospirillales; family Oceanospirillaceae; genus Marinomonas; species Marinomonas sp. The sequence goes on along the minus strand of NZ_OZ245329.1, from coordinate 3,858,372 downwards.
ATTTAGTACCTTTACTGATCACAGTATTAAACATAGAAATTTTAGTTTAGGTTATGAGCATGCCAGCCCAAATTATTTATCATTAGGTTACCGACCTAGCCAACAAAATACGTTTCAACATCGAGAGCATATTTTTCAAATAAATTATAGCTATTTTAATAGTCCGAAATTTCAGACCTATTTATTTGCTAATGCGTCTACTAGCTACGGACGAGAAGCGGTAGATAAAGCCATTGGTGCGAACTTCTCTCACGAACTTGATAATGGTCAATGGCGATATAACTTTGGTGGGCAATGGGAAGAAAATAATGGCAAACAGGGTTGGCGAGCAAAAGTTTCTTTATTGTATAAATTCTCAAACAATCAAAGTGCCAGGTTTTCTCAGCAATCTGGTGGAAAAAGAACACGGTTGGAATTCATACAAGACAGTAATCGTCGTTACGTAGATGCCTTGAATTATCGAGCGGGGGTAGAAAAGAATGATCGAGATAAAGCAAAAGTTGACCTTTATGCACAATATAGTGCTAATCGTTTTTTAACCAGTTTTGATCACTCCAGTGCCTATGAGGAACTGAATTCACAATCTGTAGACCATCAAAGTCGCTTGAATCTTTCTTCTAGTATTGCCTTTGCTAATGGAGATTGGGCCATAGGAAAACCAATATACGATAGTTTTGCTTTGGTTAAAACTCACCCAAGTTTAGAAAACAAAAAAATAACTTTGGGAAAATACAATAATCAGTATAGAGCAAGTAACGAAGATTTTTCGACAATTTTATTGAGCGATATTAATTCTTACGGTCGCTCAACAGTGAGCGTTGATGTGGATGATTTAGCACCTGGATACGATATTGGCTCTGGCATTTTGTCTTTTTATCCATCTTACCGAAGCGGCCATCAAGTGGTAATAGGAACGGAAGCAAATATATCAGTTATTGCTACTTTGCTTGATGAAAAAAATAAACCTTTAGCTTTACAGGTTGGAACCGCTGTATGTACTACTGATAGTAAAAAAAGTGAAAAAGATTTTTTTACTAACAAGAAAGGAAAATTTGCTTTAACCGGTCTTATACCTTGTCAGTATGAGATTACATTAAATAATGAAAAACAGTCTAAATTTCTGATTGATGTTATTGAAAATGAACAGTTACAAAGAAAAGGAGTCATTCATGTGCATTAATAAAGTAAGACTTATCGTTAGTAGTATTTTTTTATTGATAATACCTCAGTACGTTATTGCTCAGTGTGATGCAAAAATTGGTGAAATAAGGCATCTCTATGATGATTTTGAAAGTTATTATTCATCCCAAAAAAGCCCAGCAAGAAAAGAAATTCGTGTAAGTATCATCAATGATAACGACTGCAATGCTTACATGTTGTTATCTACAGAAAATCAATCTCAGCTAAAAGGACAGTTTCAATCTATTGATTATCAAATTAGAAGTGATAGTCAAAAGTTGATCTTACCGTTAAATACTCGATTTACGTTTATTGATTCTGCTACTAATATAAACTTATTTATTCCAGTCGGTACAATCGTTAGAGCAGGAAAATACACAGACAGATTTGTTTTAAAGCTGTTTGGTGATAATAATGCTTTATTGGATGAAAAGTATGTAGAAATCCAAGAAGATATGCCAGCTAGAGCGAGTTTATCAATTCTTGGTTATAACGCTCGTAGTAGTAATGTCTATCTTGGTGAGTTAATACCAAATAAAGAATATAATATGCTACCAACTTTTAAAGTAACCACAAACACGGATGTTAAGTTGCATATTTTTTCAGATAATAAAGGAGAGTTAAGGCATCGTATTTATAAAACAAAATATGCTATCGGTTACTTTCTCAGTTTAGATGGTGAGATAGTGAATCTGAAACAAGATTATAATCGAGTGTTTTCTTATAATGGAAGGAATGATTTTTTGATGGACTTAAAGGTGAGGCTGGATGATTTTAGAAATCAAGCGGCGGGAGAATACACTGATGTTCTTAGATTTCAAATAAGCCCTCTTAACTACTAAGCTTATTAAAATTAGATTTACACCATAGCCTAGCTTGCTGTTTATTTTTTACTTCGATTTTCTGATATATTTTATGTAAGTGAACTCTGACAGTCGCTTCGCTGATAAATAGACTGTCAGCAATAGCTGTGGATTCTAGCCCTGAATATAGAAGTTTTAATACTTTAATTTCTTTTCGTGTTAAATTATTTGTTCGTAATGTCGTATGTTGTTCTTCTTCGAGCATTTGCCGAGTCCAACAATCCGTTACTGGTCTTGGGAACCAAAGTTCACCTTGTTCAATTGCTTTAAAACCTTGTTCAAACAGTGTTTCTTCAGCATACTCAAAAAAGATACCTTTCAAGTTAGGCCAAGCTTTTAAGTCAGAAAAATCTGCATTTTTAGGCACGTCAAAGATCACAAGCCCTTTTTGTCCATTTTGTTGCATAAATTGATTTACGAATTCGTAGTTAGTAATAACATTTAATGTTTTGTAATTTACAAGTAACAAATTGTAATCAATAGCTTCATAAAGTAAAGGGCTTTGTTTTTGGTCATCTAAATAGTTGATATGCTTATTAATTTTCATTTCAACATCCATGATTTTTTACTTTAATGGGTATTTTAATAGCTAATTAAATATATTCTTAATTCTTGAATAGTTCAATAGAAATTTGTATTAATGCTCTCTTACTTAATATTCAAAAAATAGATGGGTATGTGGTAAATTTTATATAGATTTTTTTAATTGAGTTATAGTTAATTTTAATGTGTTATTTAGAATTAATGTGAATTCAATTAAGTTGTAACTGGTAATAATATATTCATTTTCCTGTTTTAATATTACTCTTTTAGAAATCTGTGAGTTTTTTCTTCCTCACTTTATAGATTTATATCACTTTTGGATGAAATTTAAACAGCTATCGTGGCGGAAAGGTCTATGATGGTAGAAGAGTGAATACACTGATGGAAGTGATGCAGTATGGAATTTAAAGATTATTACCAGATTCTGGGTGTCGCTGAGAATGCCGATGCTTCTGCGATAAAAACGAGCTATCGAAAGCTTGCTAGAAAATATCATCCTGATGTCAGCAAAGAAGCCAACGCTGAGCAGCAATTCAAAGAAGTAGGCGAAGCCTATACTGTTTTAAAAGACCCAGAAAAGCGCGCTGAATACGATATATTGCGTAAGCAAGGTTCTCGTCGAGCGGATGGTGGTTTCCAGTCGCCACCTGATTGGCAATCTACTCATGCAGGCCAAAGATCCCATAATCAAAGTAGTAACGCTGATTTTAGTGATTTTTTTGATTCTATTTTTGGGGCAAGTGGCGGTGGTGGTTTTCGTCAAACGGATGATTTTCAGCGTTCGGCTAGTCAGCGAGGGCGCGATATACATCATAAGATTGCTTTGTTTTTGGAAGAGGCGCATCTGGGGTGTCAACGACAGTTATCTTTGCGAGTTTCCGAGCCAGATCAAAATGGTTTTATAAGGCAGCGAGACAAAACCTTGAATGTTAAGATTCCTGCTGGTGTTATACAGGGACAACTCATTCGTTTGGCAGGACAAGGCGGGGCTGGTATTGGTGATGGAAAAGCAGGGGATTTGTTGCTCGAAATTGAATTCGCGCCCCACCCTTACTTCGCCGTTGAAGGAAAAAACATCTTACTTACCTTGCCTATTACTTGTTGGGAAGCGGCATTGGGAACCAGTGTAGAAGCGCCAACGCTTAACGGTAAAGTGAAGTTAAAAATTCCTAAAGGCGCGACCAGTGGCAATAAACTTCGCATAAAAGGCAAGGGCTTGGCTGGTAAAGCAGGTGAGGTCTCTGGCGATCAGATCGTGACCTTACAAGTGAGTTTACCAAAATCGCACAGCAGTAAAGCTGAAGCGCTTTATCAGCAATTATCTGAGTGTGAGTCTGAGTTTAACCCACGCCATGTATTCGAGAGGTAGATGATGTATAAGTCAGAGATAGTGGTAATCGAATCGCAACATGAGCATGTGTTATTTACTCTAGAAGAGGTTTGTGAAAGATGTGGTTCGCATGTTGACATCATAGTCGAAATGATCGAATACGGTATTGTGGAGCCAGTCGAGTCAATAGAGCAGTCATCGGACTCTGTTTGGTATTTTAATAGCCATGCGCTTGTGCGCTTGCAACGAGCACAACGTTTAATGAATGGCTTGGAATTGAATCTATCTGGCGTGGCGTTGAGCCTTGAATTGATGGATGAAATTGATGAATTGCAAAAGCATATTGATATATTAAAGAATCAGCTACCTTCGAATTGATAAAGTCAGACCAGATCAAAAATAACGCTATTTTCGATCTGGTTATAAACTGTATGACTATTTTCTAACGCAAGCTTATTACTTTCCAGTTTCGCTCGTTAGCGGTTTTTTCTAGGATCTGATCTGGGTCCACTGCGATAGGGAAGCGTGCTTTTTCTAACAGTGGCAAATCATTGTGAGAGTCGCTATAAAAGTAGGTTTCCTCCATTGTGTGGCCGTTTTCTTTGGCCCATTGCTCAGCACGGATAACTTTACCTTCACGAAAGGTTGGTGTGCCAACCAGTTTGCCTGTTATGAAACCATCCTTGTATTCAATATCCACGCCTAGTGCATATTTTACGCCAAGATAAGCGGCAATAGGCGCAACTAAGTGTGTGCCCGTGGCGGATATTATAATGAGCTCGTCGCCTGCTTTTTTGTGTTGTTCCAGCAGTTCTATCGCTTTAGGTAGCGCCATGTCTTTGACGATGTTGTGAATGAATTCGCTAATGAATACAGCGCGTTGCGTTTCGTCCAAATTAAATAATGGCGATAACGTGTAGCGCATGTAGTCGTCTAACTTGAGTGTGCCCGCATCGTAGTCTTCCATGTAGGCTAGGTTGACGGTGAGAAAATCATCTGGAGTGGGCAATTCGCTAGCAACCATATATTCAGAAAATGCTTGGGCGGTATCACCTGCAACTAAGGTGTTATCAAGATCGAAAAAGGCCAGTGCCATGGTTGTTCCTTATAGTAAAACAGATAAAAAATTTAGCCTAATGCCACAGCAATAAGGCCAATAAAAGTAATGAAAACCCCAACAATTTTAGGACGCTTTAAAGACTCTCCAAGGCCGATTACAGCAAACAACACACCAAATGGAATACTTAATTGTCGGAAGGCGACGACATAGCTGACATTACTAACAAACGCCATACTCAGAATCACCAGTGAATACGTTCCTAGCATGAGTACGCCTGTTAGTAAGCCAATACGCCATTGTTTGATAAACATCTGGCGAAAGGCTAAACGTTGCTTTTGTGTGGAGAAAATAAACCAGACCATCCAAATAACTGCGAAAGCACTTTGCAACGCCACATAAACCAAAGACACCTGCCAAGGGCTAGCTAATGGTGTTCCCGAGGCATTGCTTAAGTCGCGCATTAGTTCAGTTGCATGGCTATCGACAAGGGAATAGCCGGCTGTCGCAAAAGCGGCCAGTAGGGCAAAAGCCGTGGTGCGGTTTTGATAGTTCGCCAGTTTAAAGTCCCTAAAACTGGGTAAGGGTATGAATAAACAGCCGACAACAATCATTACAATGCCGATGACTGCTTGTGGGGAAATTGTGCTTTGTTGACCTAATAATGTGCTGGAAATCGCGACAATGATTAATGGCGACGAGCGAGCAATAGGATAGGCGATGGACATATCGCCTGCTCGATAGGCTTCAGCCAAGCCCCATAAATAAAGTGCCTGCAATAATCCAGTGGCGAATAGCAACATTACAATCTCGCGATTAAACGCGCGAATCAAATCCCATTGCCAAAAAACAAACGGTGAAAAAAATACCGCACCCGCCACCATGGTTAAGAAGAAAAAGCCCAGTGTTGGGCTTGTTTTTTTACCAAAGAAATTCCATCCAGCGTGCATAAAGGTGGAAATTAAAACCAGCACAATGGCAGTGATTGTCATCGATCAATTGCTCCTAGCGTGTGCGCCAATGCTGTGTATGTTTGAGGACCACATTGCCTAGCAACCAATGAATAAGGCGAGCAACCATGCAAGTCAGCATGATCATCACCGCCATGGCGGCCGCAGGAGCAATATCGCCGGCGTCATCCATATTCAATACCGCGACAGACGCCAAGTTTGTATCGTAAGAATACAAAAATACCACTGCAGAGACGGTCGTCATCCATATTCAATACCGCGACAGACGCCAAGTTTGTATCGTAAGAATACAAAAATACCACTGCAGAGACGGTCGTCATCGCATTCACAAATAAGTAACTGGCGATGTCTAATACCGCTGGCATACAAACTGGCAAAGACACGTGCCAGAAGGTCAATATTTGTGGCACTTTGAGTGAGGCTGAAACGGACTCAAACTCTGGGTCGATCTGCTTTAACGCTGTGGTCGCCGTGAGATGACACACAGTATAAAAATGGCTAATAGTACACACAACGAGAATCGCCATGGTGCCATAAATGCCATTAAGCGGATTATTTGGCGCATTGAAAAAGAAAATATAAGCCAAGCCTAAGACCAATCCCGGCACAGCTAATGGCAGGATTGCGAATAAATGGAAGAACCATTTTAACAGCTTGAAACCGGCTAATTTGGCGACTAAATAAGACTGGAAAAAGATAAAACCCGTGCCGATAACCGCCGTATAAATACCCAATTGGATTGAGTTCCAATAAGACTTCCAGCCGCCGCCATCCATTAGGTCAAAGTTATAATTCTTTAACGACAATGATAGGTTGTAAGGCCAGAAAGTAACTAAAGAGGCATATACCGCCATGGCAATTACGCCTAAAATAATCACGGAAACTGCTATCATCAAGAGCAAAAACGCTTTGTCTATGATGTTGCGTGCCGGTGGTGTCCAAGGTACGGCTTTCGAGGTTAATAATGCAGATTGGCGGCGCTGTAACCAACGGTCTGTGATGAAGGTTAAAATCGCCGGAAGCAATAGAATCACACTGACCGCTGCGCCCATTTCGAAATTCTGTTGGCCGATGACTTGTTTATAAATGTCTGTCGCAAGCACATTAAATTGCCCGCCGATAACTTTTGGTACGCCAAAATCTGTGATCACTAATGTAAACACCACAAAGGCAACGCTGATAATGCCATATTTAGCGGCTGGCAAGGTAACTGTGAAAAAGGTACGCATAGGCGAGGCACCAAGCGCTTCGGCGGATTCATACAATCGTGCATCTGTGTTTGCCAGTGCGGTTAGCATGATCATTAAGGCGTGAGGGAAAGTCCAAAAACATGAACCGATGACGATACCAATTGGCCCATAAATGCTTTCGCCCATTAAGACTTCTTTTAAAATACCCTGGTTACCAAATAAATACACTAAGCTGATCGCTGGCAATAAAGATGGTGCCAAAATTGGTAAGACTAAGACAATCCGGAAAAAGCCTTTTAATGGAATGCGTGTACGGCTGATCGCATAAGCGGTTAAAAACGCTAAGCTGGTGACGATCACCATAGATAACAAGGCAATAAATAACGAGTTGCTGACTGAGCTATACAAACTTGGCGTGTCGATGAATTTCGCAAAGTTGGCTAAGCCAATAAATTCTCCCTCTCTGTTTTCGACGCTTTTTGATAGTAAAGAATACAGCGGCAAAACTACGCAAATAAATAGACCTAATACGCCAATAATTAAAATGCCACCCAACGACCATTCGTCCACGCTGCGGCGTTTGTGTAGATGAGAGAAATGCCCGCGAGAAGAGGGCGGAGTCGATTGTTTTGTTTTAGTGTCTGCTTGTTGTGTTGCTGAATACATTAGGCAACGCCTCCAAAAATATGCAGACGATCATGAGGTAACTGACAAACAACATTTTGCCCAAGGACTAAATTGAGGCGAGACATTTCGTTCATAGAAATATCGGCAATAATTGGCCGCGCGTGATCTTCTAATTTCAATGAAGAGCGGACTCTTGAGCCCAAAAATTCTAAGTTAAGTACTTGCGCATTTAGTATATTGCCAGCGGAATGGTCGGCTTGAAAACGCACATCTTCAGGGCGAATCGCTAATTGTGCGTTTTGACCAAGAGGCAGATTTGACGGAGCATCACAATGCAAGGTTAAGTTACCTGATTGCATTTCACCTGCGCCACTGACTTTAGCGCTTAAGAAGTTCATTTCACCAACAAACTCAGCGACAAAAGGCGAAATCGGATTTGCATAAATGTCTTGTGGTGTGCCGATTTGTTCGATTATGCCTTGATTCATCACGACGATTTGATCCGCCATGGTTAAGGCTTCTTCTTGGTCGTGAGTTACCATGATTGTGGTTACGCCAAGCTTCTCTTGAAGTTGTTTGATTTCTTGTCGCAAATGCGCACGAACACGGGCATCAAGTGCGGATAGTGGTTCATCGAGTAATAATAAACCGGGTGATGTTGCTAGAGCGCGAGCTAAGGCGACACGTTGTTGTTGTCCTCCTGATAGTTGCGCTGGGTATTTGCCTTCGCTGCCTGATAGCCCAACGGTTGCCAAGAGTTCTGTTACGCGCGCACGCCGTTCGTTGGCGGATACTTTTTGGGAGACCAAACCATAAGCGATATTGTCGGCAACGCTTAAATTTGGAAACAGAGCATAAGATTGAAAGACAATGCCAAAATCTCTGTGGTTCACCGGAGCGTGAGTGATATCGCGTCCTGCTTGAAAAATCTGCCCAGATGTTGGTGTGTCCAGTCCCGCGACAATGCGTAATAAGCTGGTTTTACCACAGCCAGAAGGCCCAAGAAAGCAGACGAATTCTCCTTCGGCAATGTTCAATGAAACGTTTTTTAGCGCTTGGTGTGTGCCAAACATTTGATCAATATTATGCAATTCCAAGTAGGTTTGGTTGGACATGATAGGTCCTCTTTCAGTCGTGAGCGTTTAATCAAGATGGGGGCTTGCTCTGAAATTAAACAGTTGAACCGCGGTTTTCATGCGGTTCAACTGAAGAGGATCGTAGCAAAGAGCAGAGTTTTCCTACGATCATCATGTGCTTATTTGGCTTCGCTTTTGCTGTCGTAGCGTGCTTGCCATTGGGTAAGAATCGTTTCGCGGTTTTTGGCAGACCACTCAAAGTCATTATCGATCATCAAAGACTCCGCGTTCTCAGGGAAAAATTCGATAGGCTTGGCCATTCCAGGCATGGCAACAACGGCATAGCCTTCGCTGTACATTTCATTGGCCTTTTTAGAAATCGTCCAATCGACAAGTTTTCTCGCCGCTTCAAGCTTTTTCGTGCCCTTGATAATCGACGTCGCTTCCATGTCCCAGCCTAGACCTTCTGTTGGAAAAACGATGTCCAATGGCGCGCCTTGTTTTTTTGATTTCGCAGCACGAAAAGCAAAAGAGATACCGATTGGAATTTCACCAGACGCCGCCAATTTACAAGGTTTAGAACCAGAGTGAGTGTAGCGACTAACATTGCTGTGCAAGGCGTCCATATAATCCCAGCCTTTATCCTCTCCGAACATCTGCAACCAGCTGCTTACGTCAAGGAAACCAGTACCAGAAGAATTAGGGTTTGGCATGATGATGTGATCTTTGTAAACCGGATTTGTCAGATCCTGCCAAGAGGTTGGTTTTGGTAAACCTAATTTTCCTGCTTCTACTGTGTTGAAGCAGATTGCCGCCATCCAAGCGTCCATTCCGACCCAAACTGGTTCTTTGTATAAGTCTTTGAATTTTGGAGAAATTTTTTCATAGCCGTTTGGCTTATAAACGTCGAGTATGCCATCGTTTTTCAATAGCATTAGGCTGGTGGCGGCAAGTCCCCAAACCACATCGGCTTGAGGATTGTCTTTTTCTGCCAACAGTTTAGCGGTGATGATGCCAGTAGAATCGCGCACCCAGTTGATTTTGATGTCTGGGTTGTCTTCGTTAAAGCGTGCTGCATATTTTTTAAGGTCTTCTGCTTCAATCGCAGTGTAAACCGTCAGCTCGGTTTTCGCTGCATGAGCAGAAATAGAAACTAATGCGATACCAGCCGTGGCGGCAAGACGTTTAAAAAGGGCTTTCTGTGTCATCTTCACTTCTCCATCGTTTGTATTGAATGAGAGGTGATGAATATTCTGGTGAGCAGATAGGGCTCTGAGCACCAAAAAAAGCATCAACTCGTCAATCTGGTCTATACCAGATTTGTTAATGCAAAATAGCAGCCAAAAATGTCATTTATGTGACAGTGAATAAAAAAACGCATCAAAAAAGTTAGGCAACGCGACAGATAGGATGATGTTTTTTTAACGATAGAAAAGAGAAAAGACGCAAAAGAAAATGATTAATCTCGAATAGCGATGTTAATCGTGACGGCATCATGTCGCCAAAATTCGTAATCAATTTCAAGCACTTGCTTGTTGTTTTCGTCATTGCTTAAGTAGTTGATTCGCTCGATATGAAGGCCTGGCTGACCGGCTGAAATTCCTAGATCATTGGCTGCATGAGCGGGAAGTGAGGTGGATTTAAAAAATAAATCCATATTGTGATATTCGATTTGATATTTACTTTTCAACAGCTGACTTAATGATTGAGTTAGGTCTTCGTTTTCAATTCCAGGTAACAGTGCAATATTAATATACATTTTTTCGATTAATACCGGACGTTGATCGATGTAACGTCGGCGATGTAAAAACAGCACCGGCGTATTTTCAGGAATCCCCATTAGAGCCGCAATGTGAGCGTCTGCTGGCTCTAGTTGTTGAGCCAGCTTTTGTGTTGATGGCTGACAACCTTGCTCGGAAACATACAAGTTAAAGCTGAGGTAACTGGCCGGGTCATATACCACAGCTGGTGGCGTGACAAACCAACCTCGACGATTTTGTCGATAGATAAGACCTTCTGCTTCTAAGTTTTGCAGGGCTTGTCGCACTGTAATGCGAGTCAGCTTGAATTGTTCTCCTATCTCTCTTTCAGAAGGGAGCTTGGAGCCAGCTAGCAAAGCTTTATTTGCAATCAATTCACTAAAGTAACGTTGTATTTGTTGGTAATGGCTGCTGGACATAGAGTGCCTGAAAATTGAAAGTCTCTAAAAAATAAAAAATACACCTCAATATACACTTTTTTGTTTTCGACTTATAAATCAAAAAATGCATTTCAGTATTTTTTTGAGTGATGAGTGAATGAATTGAGCTAAAGTAGGGCGATTTGGTCGAAAAATGGTCAATTTTGATGCGTTAAATATCGTTAACTATGCATATAAAGTGTAAGTAGGGGCATGTTATCATGCTAAAAAATACGCAGTTTACTTTTCACCTAATGACAGGTTTACACATTATGCTAAGAGGCTTCGATACTTTTAGAAAACGCATTACTCTCTTGTCTGGAGGATTGCTACTTTCCCTAAGTTTGGTGCTTGTGACCTCGTTTTATCAACTTACGTCCACTCGGCTTTCAGCCGCCAGTGGTGAGTCTCTGGTGAGTATCAGCCAGTCTATTTCCAATATGTTGTCAGCCAATCTAATGGAGCGTGAGCGAGAGATTCTTTTGCTTAGTATGCGCACCTCTTTGTATGAAACCCAAGAATTAAGCGCGTTACAGCATGCGATTGACCAGATTAAAAACTCTTATAAAAACTATGCTTGGATTGGTTTTGCTAATGCCAATGGTGTCGTTTTAGCATCGGGCAACGGCATATTAAAAGGCGCAGATGTTAGTCAGCGACCTTGGTTTATTAATGGTCGATCAGGCCCTTTTGTTGGTAATGTTCATAAGGCATTATTGCTTGAAAATTTACTGCCTAAGCCGAAAAATGGTGCGCCAATTCGTTTTGTGGATTTTGCCGCTCCGGTCATAGGGGAAACGGTGAGTTGAAAGGTGTGGTTGCGACTCATGCCGATTGGGCTTGGGTTCGAGAGGTCTTATTGTCTTCCTTGACCGAAGCGTCGAAAAGAAAAGGCATTGATATCTTTATTATCGATAATGACCACAACGTTTTATACCCAGATAGCCATTTCCCTAACGATATTAACGTGCCAAAAGCACTGCCAAAAGATGGTCAATTTAAATCTTTGATTTGGCAAGACAAAGAAGAATATTTGACCAGTTTAGTCTCGGTGCATTCTCCAGAATCGTCAAATTTGGGTTGGCAAATTGTCGTGCGCCAACCATTGTCTATCGCTATGTCTACAGTCAACGAAGTGCATAAACTGTTACTCTTTTTAGGCGTATTTTCGACCTTGCTTTGTATGATATTGGCTTATCAATTTGCGAGTACATTAAGCCGCCCATTAGAGCGTTTGGCACACACTGCAAAAAGTATTCAACAAGGAAATCGACAAGCGACCTTCCAAGACAATAGCAAGCTAAGTGAGGTGGTGAGCTTAAGTCGTTCATTAGAGGAAATGATGTCTTCCCTATTGGAGAGAGAGCAGTCGTTAATGCAGATGAACCTGACGTTAGAAACAAAGGTGCAAAATCGAACGGCTGAATTAGAAGCCAGCAATCGATCTTTAGAAGCCATTGTTCGACAAGACCCGCTTACGCATAGTTATAACCGTTTAGCTTTAGATGAAGCATTACTTAATGAATATCGAATGTCTCAGGAGGGGAATCAACCTTTCGCTGTGATTATGACGGATGTTGATCACTTTAAAAAAGTGAATGATGTTTACGGTCATACGGTTGGAGACACTGTACTTAAAAAAATGGCTAAGTTGCTTACAGATTTGGTTGGGGCTAAAGGTATGGTGGCTCGATTTGGTGGCGAGGAGTTTACTGTGTTGTTACCTAATACAAATGTTCAGGAAGCAAAAAACATGGCAGAGATATTACGCGAGAAGCTTGAAAAAGAAGAGATGAGTACAGGATTGTATATTACAGCGAGCTTTGGTATCGCCATGTTTAAAATAGATGACAGCCATTATGAGCAAGTGCTGAATCGTGCAGATGCCGCTCTTTATAAAGCGAAAGAGCAAGGCCGAAACCGAGTTGTAGTCGGGTAATTAGTTGGTTTTTATCATTTTTATTTTAGAAGTGCTGACAAAAAATAACGATATGAAACACAGTAATGTGTAAATGAATAGTACAATCCTCCCGACGTCATCTGTTGTGATGATTAGATTTTAAAAGGAGATTCATGCGACGCTTTGCTCAATCTGGTTTACGTGTAAAAAGTAGCCAAGGTAGAAATTTTGCTTTTTTACGTGCATGTGTTGTTTACGTGTTGTGCGTATTTTTCACTATTCAAGTGTTTGCAGTCGAGGTTTATTCTAGCGACATTACTCCTTCCAACGAGACAACACCTATTCTGTTATTAGGCAAACCAGGCGAAGAAACGTCTCTTTCATTGGCTGATATAGAATCTTTTGGCTTATTTGAAACAAAAGAAATGCAGCACTATGACGGACCAGAAGGGCGTTTTGCTGGCATCTGGTTAAATGATTTACTCAAAAAATACGGGCTTTTCCAAGTACCGAGATTGCGCTTCTCTGCTTTAGATGGTTATGAAGTCTTTATCTCAAAGGATGTGTGGCAAAAAAATCAATATCTTATGGCAACACGTTTAAACGGTGAGCCTATTTCTCCAGAAAATTTAGGTCCACTATTATTAATTATTCCCTCCGAGGTAGGCTTGTCAGAAGACACGACAGTAAGCAAAACGCTTTGGATTTGGGCCATTAGTGAAATTATCATCCAATGATAGGCACTAGCATAAAGCAAATTCAAATTAGAATTTTGCTGGTTTTCATTGTGTTCTTGGGACTTAGTATCGAAGCTGTGCTCTATTTTCAGCAACAGTCTAAACCGTTATTAGCCGCCAATTTCACCGCTCTCGTCATTGACATCATGCAGGCACAAGAGGATGTGCATCGGTTGAAGCGATCTTTAGCTTATCTGAGAGCGGACAGCCCATTTTTTGATATTAATGAATTAGAAAAGACGGCACTTAGTATTCGTTATCGGCTTCCTGTCATCAGCGGAAAAATAGGGGAAAGTCGATTAGATGATATTGAATATAAATCCTACATAAAAATTCTAGAAGATGTGAGTCAAACCCTACCTGAGTTCAGAAAACGTATTCAAGATGTTAAGGCTTCTGCAGATAAAAAAGCCGATCTCATACCATTTTTAGATACGTTAGAGCTAAAAATGGCGGTATCAATTACTGAGCTACGCAATATTGTACAAGATGCTTCAAGTATCGAGCGGCGTTTGAAAAATCAATTGAAGTACTTAATTTGGGGGCTTATTGGCACAATACTCTTGGCTTTTTCGGCTCTGTTAGTTGTATTAATTAGGCTTTATCGAATTAAAGAAGTCCTAACAATACAGAATAATCTGGACCATTTAACGCAGCTGCCGAACCGTCGATTCATTACTGAAAAAACGCAGAAAATCTTGCTGACTCGACCAAGCCAAATTGGCTTAGCGATTATAGATTTGGATCTATTTAAAAAAATCAACGATTTGTATGGCCATCCTGCTGGTGACGAAGTGCTTAAAGTTATTGCTGACATATTTGCCAAGAATATCTCTATTCCAAGTTCGGTTGCCCGTCTTGGTGGTGAAGAGTTCTGTATCTTATTTTTAGAAAAAAGTCAGCAAGAGGTTCTACAGATCTGTGAAGATATACGAGAAACGGTCGAGCAAACTAAAATCAAAGTCAATAACAGCACGCTCATTCACCTGACACTGAGTATTGGCCTTTATTATCATGAGGGTGAACGACAAACCACCTTTAGCCAAATTTATAATTATGCAGATCAAGCTTTGTATTTGGCGAAAAAAGAAGGCCGTAACAGACTTGTAATGCATGAGACCAGTAAAGCTTAATCGCTCGATTTAGCGTTTGAGTGATGCCTGAAAGCGGATGGCTTTAGTCCGCTTTTCCGACGTCAGAGAGTTTTGATCTGGATCCAAAGATAGGCCGCCAAGGTTTTATATTTCTTTCATTTTGAATCACTTATATTATTAGCGAAGTTTTAAAATGTTCGCCATCAAACGTAGTAAAAAGGTAGGTTGTAATGGATTTGATCCACAGTGTTATTCTCGGATTAGTAGAAGGTGCAACAGAATTTTTGCCGATCTCTTCCACTGGGCATCTGATCGTTGTTAGCCAATGGCTGGGGATGGAGCAAACGGAAGGGAATAAAGCGTTTGAAGTGATTATCCAATTAGCAGCGATCTTGGCTGTGGTGGCGAATTATAAAGAGCGTTTTACGTTTAAGCATTTCCGTTTATGGTGCCAAGTATTTGTGGCTTTCTTGCCTGTCGCTATCGTTGGTTTTTTGTTTCGTCATCAGATCAAAGACATGTTTTCTGTGACGATTGTCGCGACCATGTTTATTGTCGGTGGGGTAATTTTCCTACTGACAGAGCGTTTTATAAAAAATAAGTCTCCCAGTGTCGATAGCCTCGACGATTTGAGTTTCAAGCAAACGCTGTGGATCGGTTTTGCACAAATTTTTGCCCTGATTCCCGGTACGAGTCGTGCAGGTTCGACCATTGTTGGTGCTTTGTTGGTTGGTCTGAGTCGCAAGGCCAGTGCAGAATTCTCGTTCTTATTGGCGTTGCCGGTGATGATGGCTGCTTCTGGTTATGACATGCTTTCGCATTATAAGGAATTTGCTGGTGAGCAGTGGATGCCTTTAGTGGTTGGCTTTATCGTCGCTTTCTTAAGTGCGTTTATTGTTATGAAATTGTTTATGGCATTTTTGGCAACATTCACGTTTGTGGCGTTTGGTTGGTATCGGATTATATTTGGCGCGCTTTTGTTATTTCTTTCATAAGCCGATTTCTTATTGGTCCGATAAAACCATGACGACTATTCAATAGAGGTTTACACATAAGAAGGGATGTTTTGTAATGTCCCTTCTTTGCAATGTGATTCACTGGACCTATTTGTCATGCGTCGTTATTTTCTTTTTGCTGTTGTTGCCTCTTTATTGATTGGAAGTTGTGCTTCTTCCGATAACTCGCCAGAGAGACGTTCGCTGGATTCTTTTAAACATTCATCTGCTTGTTACGATAGACATACAGAACCTTTTACGCCTGTTGTGGACACGCATTTGCATTATCGACCTTTTGACGGCCGAGCGATTCCGTTTAACGAGGTGAATGCGTTTTTATCTCGTACGACAGTCCGTTTTGCCAATGTTTATGGTATTGGGCAAATGTTGCCAGCTAACTCACGCTGTTCTAATTATCTAAAATGTCCTGGCACGCCTGTTTCACCGACTACGCGGAATGACTTCGTCAATGCTGCCAACATGGTGGAATACAAACCTGACGACCTTCATCTTACTTTGTCGATGACTTTTACGGATTTGTCCAACCCTGAACCAACAGTTGAGTTGATGAATCTGTATGAAAAAGAATACCCCGGGTTATTTCATTGGATGGGGGAAGTGAACTTGGTAAAACAAGCTCAATTCTTCAATCATCACGAACCAGCCACGCCAAAAGACATCACCAAATGGGCGGGATTCATGGCGGAGTTAAGGGCGAGAGATTATCCAATCACCATTCATTCGGATTTGGGTAACAAAGCCGAACCGACTTTGTATTTGCCTTTGATGGAGCAAGCCTTAGCACTTTATCCAGATAATAAAATTGTGTGGGCTCATTTGGGGTTGTCTTACGAGCAAACGAATATGGATGTTAGTGAGCATATCGCTATTCTGTCACGTTTACTGGACCAATATCCGAACTTGATGTTGGATATTTCATGGCGAATTTTAGACGATTATTACTTTAGTAAGTCGGCAAATAGGATTCAATACATTGCCTTTATGAATCAATATTCTGAGCGAATTTTGCCGGGGTCTGACTTTGTTGCTTTTCGCAATAATACCTTTAAGGTCTATCAAAAGGAGTTAGAAGCAACCAGTCACATATTGCAATATCTTGATGATAATGCCTTTCGTAATATTGCCTTAGGGGAAAACTACTTTAAGCTATTAAAGCTTGATTATCAGGCGCCAGAAGTATGTCAGGGTTAGGTTTGGCTTAGACGGTTTTGTTTTTTATTTACTTAGTTTATTCGTTGTCTTTCATTGTTAAATAGTGCAGCTTATTCCATGCTTTTACGAGTCTATTTAGGAGGATTTGACTATGGGCAAATTTCTTACAGCTGTTCCCAATCGTGATCAGTCTTTAGGCGAAGAGATCGCCAATAGTATCAGTCATGGTCTAGGATTGGTGGCTGCAATCGTTGGTACGCCATTTCTAATTTTGAGAGCTATTCACTACGCCGATGCAAGTTTTGCGGTCGGGGTGAGTGTTTTTTCCGCTACGATGATTTTATTGTATCTTGCTTCTATGGTGTATCACGCCATTCCTGAAACCATGCCTAAGACAAAACGTTTGTTTTGTGTGTTGGATCATTCGGCGGTATACCTTCTTATTGCTGGGACTTACACACCTTTTACCTTGGGGGTTTTGGAAGGTGTATGGGGCTGGTCTTTGTTAGTCGCTGTTTGGACGCTAGCATTGATCGGGGTTGCTCTAAAGGCCTTTGGTAAGGCATCGCATCCTGCTTTATCCACCACACTATACGTTGTCTTGGGTTGGCTTATTCTTATCGCTATTAAACCTTTAGTGTCTCTCATGGTACCGAATGGTTTGTTGTTATTGGTATTAGGTGGTGTGCTTTATACATTGGGTGTGGTGTTCTTTGTGCTTGATTCAAGGTTGCGCTACGGCCATTTAGTCTGGCATCTGTTTGTGCTTGGTGGGACGGTTAGTCACTATTTTTCAATTTTCTATTATGGGGCTTAGGGAAAGCTGAGTTATTGTTTTTGTTATTTTTTGCTCAAGTAATCAGTGTCAGATTTTGCTTGCCACCGATGCAAGGTTTTAAGCTGTTCTATAAGTAAGGCTTTATTATTTGGCGTTAATTCGCTAAACAATTTTAGTACGTGATGAGTATCTGGATTGAGCAGTAGACGGTCAATCCCCCCTTCATTTTTTTCTTCGTTCTCTTCTTTTTTTAAGAAATCAGATATGTCGTTTATTGGCTGCTCACTTGCTGCATATAGTACCGAAGGTTTGGTATCTAATGCTTTGGCAAGTTTTTGTAACACTTTTTGTGAGGGTTGCCTTAGGCCTTTTTCGATGCGTGAAACATTACTGGTGGCCATATCTGCCTCCAGTGCAATTTGTTCTTGTGTCATTCTACGCTGAATGCGTAAAACCTTGATGACGTGGCCAATATTCATGGCAATATTATCCATTTAGTTTTGCCAATATGGCAAAACCTGTGAGGCAATTCACTTGACACTATTTGCCATATAGGCAATATTGATGAGCTTTTGTGTCTAAAAGACAAATGAGTGATGATAATCTGAGTTAATTGAAGCATGCAGTAGAAGGATTTTTTTGTGAAAACGGATGGTTTGAATACTGGGCGTGATTGGCAAGAGTTACAAGAAACGAATGGTCGCTTTGTTGTGTTAGACAGTAATGATCTGATTGTTTCGTGTAATGATAACGCTGAACATGCACGATCTGTCTCAAATCTGCACGATATTTTTCCGTTGGATTGCTTCTGGTTAGATTCTGAACAGCGTACATTTCACCTTAGCGAATTCAAGAAGATAGTAGGAAAAGAAATCAAACTTTTATTTATGCCAAGTGATTTCGAAGCTTGCAGAGTAAAGGTTATAGTAGAAGCATTTCAATTATTTGATCGGCAATATTACAGTTTGCTAATTCAAAATGATCAAACAGAATGTAGCCTAGACGATAGATATCATTCTTATCAAATGGCTCAAGCGTTAAGTACTGACCTGAAAAATAATTTACTAGAGCTAAACTACCAACCCCAGATAAATATATCAGACAGCAGTCTTTATGGGGTTGAAGTATTAGCAAGGTGGACAGATAAAAAAGTAGGTCGGATTGCTCCTGATGATTTTATTGCCTTGGCAGAAGAGTTTGGTTTGATTGCTGAGTTAGATTTATGGGTGTTGCGGCAAGCATGTAAACAATTAGCCATTTGGCGAGAAAAAGATATTCAGGTTCCCATCATTGCCGTTAATTTTTCCCCCCTCAGTTTTCGTCATCCTAGCCTTAAAAATGAAATTCAATCTATTCTGAATCAGAATGGTATTTTACCCTCTAGCTTAGTGCTTGAAGTTACGGAAAGTAAAAAAATAAAGTCATCTGATCCTTTTATTAATGTCATTATCGATCTTCATTCCATCGGTGTGAATATATCATTAGATGATTTTGGCACAGGATATTCCAATTTAAAAAGATTGCTAAAATTCCCCGTTTCTCAGTTAAAGCTAGATAGAGCGTTTGTTTGTGAATTACCAAATAAACTCTCGGAAGAGTTAAGTGAAGTTGTCCTGTCTATTAGTAAAAAGATCAACGCTGTCGCGATAGCAGAAGGCGTAGAGACGCAACTGCAGTTGTCTTACTTGACGGCTATGGGCTATCAGGTTTTTCAAGGGTATTTGTTTTCATCACCCTTATCCAAAATAGAATTCGAGAATTGGTTTTTTAAAGATTCTAATATTTCTTTATAAATAAAAATAACAAGGAAAAGTGAGTATTTGTTTTTAATACTCTTTTAAGTTTGGTTTTTAAATACAGCTTTTGTTGTTTTTAGCCATTATGGTTTTTTAAAAAAATATTAAAAGGAATAGAGATGTTAAGAAAGATAAATATTAGGTCACGTTTACTGATGGCCTTTTCAATCATCGTATTTTTATTGGTTTGTCTAGGTGGAGTAACTATGACTGCCATGAAGGATATCCGAGTAAATTCAGACATGATTGAAACAAAAATCTTACCTGCTGTAACCAGCCTAGGTGATATGAATAGTAACTTAATGCGAGTGAGGATTTTTACCTTAAGACTTTTGAGCGAAACAAGTGAAGATGGCAAGAAAGAGACCGTAGCCACCCTTAAAAAGTTAAAGGAGGAAGTGATAGCGTATCGAGAACAATACGAAGCGACTGTGTATTTAGATAGCGAACGACGCTTATTTAAAGAGTTTATGAAAGCAGAAGAAAATTATTATAAGTTGCAAGATAAGGTTGCTTCTTTTGCAGTGCAAGGAAATAAAGACGCTGTCTTCGCTTTGGTTCCTGACATGAATAAAGCCGCAGATAAGATGGTCGGCTTGCTGAAAGAAATTGTGGCGGCTAACCAAAAAGCTGCAGAAGAAGCTAGCGTAAACTCTAAGAAGGCGTATGACATCAGCTTTAATCTTATTATTTTTATTATTATTGCCGCGACAGCGATAGCTGCCGTGATTGCTGTTGTATTGTCGAAAAGTATTAATAAGCCATTGCAAGATGCGGTTATCTCTGCAGAGGTCATTGCAAAAGGCGATTTAACTCAACTTATTACCGCACAAGGTGATGATGAGTTAACATGTTTGACCAATGCGTTAAAAACAATGCAGGGAAATCTACGAGAGGCCATTGTTCATATTGGTGACTCATCCAGTCAGCTTGCGTCAGCGGCAGAAGAGTTAAACTCTGTTACTGAAAGCTCGTCGAATGGATTGATGCTACAGAATAATGAAATCCAACAAGCAGCTGCGGCCATTGCTCAAATGAGTTCTGCGGTAGATGAAGTTGCTCGAACGGCACAACAAACCTCCGAAGCGTCTGCTGACTCCGCTAAATTGGCTGCTGATGGCAAAGCGCGAGTCGGTGAAACAACGGCCGTTATTATTGATATGAACAAAGAAATGACGATCAGCACTCAAGTGATTAACCAATTGGCTGAGCAAGTTGCATCGATTGGTCAGATCCTAGATGTGATTCGTGCCGTTGCAGAACAGACAAACTTGTTAGCTCTAAACGCCGCAATCGAGGCGGCTCGTGCTGGTGAGGCCGGTCGAGGCTTTGCGGTAGTAGCGGATGAGGTGAGAAGTCTTGCTCATCGAACTCAAGAGTCTACCGGTGAAATTGAAACCATGGTTCGTCAAGTTCAGCTGTCAGCGAATGAAGCGGTGTCTTCAATGGAAAGTACCAGTCAAAAAACCAGCCAAGCTCAAACGGTTGCCGCTGAGGCTGCGAAGGCACTAGAGCAAATTACTGCGCGTATCATTGCGATTAGTGATAGCAACCATGTTATTGCCAGTGCTGCAGAAGAGCAGTCTAATGTTGCTAAGGAAGTTGATGGCAATATTACGACCATTAGTGATTTGGCTGCGCAAACAGTGGTTGGTGCAAACCAAACCAGCGCAAGTACCGCTGAATTGACTCGATTAGCCATTGAGCTTAATGAATTGGTGATTAAATTTAAGGTGTAGTTTTTAACAGTTAAGCTATTTACTGATCTAGTTTGGTCGGTTTCTCTCTCACCAATATCTTCCAAACTAGATCAGGTGTATATTGCTAAACTCCTTGTTGGGCTCGATCAACACAATCTTCTTTTCTTGGTAATGCTTAGCTACTTATGACTATCGCTTTAAAAAACATAGCTCAATCCGATGTGACTTGTTCTAACTGCCAAGCGTGCTGTTGTCGTATGGAAGTGATGATCATCAGTGATACTGGTGTTCCCGACAAACATATCTCGGTAGATGAATGGGGTGGGGAAACTATGTTGAGATTAGACGATGGCTGGTGTTCGGCTGTTGATAGAGATACCTTTCTTTGTACGATTTACGAAAATCGTCCTTGGATTTGTCGTGAGTTTGAGATGGGCTCGGACGAGTGTAAGGAAGAGTTTAATGTCATTAGGTAAGATGACATCAAGTAGCGGCGGAGCGCAGCTACTTGATGATTAGGCGAATACATTAAAGTCGATATAGAGCACAGACTTTGTTGCCAGAAGGATCGCGTAAATACGCCAAGTACAGTTTAAAAGTCCCGCCATCACGAATTCCTGGTGGATCCTCGCAAGCAACTCCGCCATTTGCTAGGCCTGCTTCATACCAAGCATTGACCACTTCTTCAGAAGCTGTTGTAAAGCCAATAGTACTGCCATTGCCGTGAGTTGCCGCTTCGCCGTTGATGGGTATTGTTATTGCAAACACGCCAGTGTCTGTTCGATAAAAGCATCTTCCCCTTGGGTCGATGAATCCTTCTGCGTATCCTAATGTTTTAAAAGTCGCATCATAAAATGTTTTAGAGGCTTGTAGATCGTTTGCGCCTAGCATAACGTGACTGAACATAGTGTTTTTATCCTTGTCTGTGATTATTATTTGGTATTGCTTTATCTCACACAGATACGACTTATTCAAATATTGAAAAGAGGTTTTTGATGCAGGCAATACAAATAGGTTTTAATTCTGAGTATGCTGAAACAGCGCCAAGCCTTGATGAGATCAATGATCTACAAGGTCTTGTTCTATTGGAATTTGGTGCGCCTTGGTGTGGACATTGTCAGGCGTCTAAAGCCGCTGTTGAAGAGGTAATGAAAGAGCACCCTAAGCAGTTTCACATTAAAATATTTGATGGTAAAGGCAAAAGACTGGGCCGCCAGTTTGGCGTAAAGCTGTGGCCGACGTTAATTTTATTGCGAAATGGTCGAGAGATTGAGCGTCTTGTTCGCTTCACCTCGGCTGAGGAAGTGCGAGATTTGATGGCGTTGGGAGCTTAATAAAGACGTGATAACGACATTACTTAAACCGTAATGTCGATTAATCGGCCAATGGTTTTATCTGAGGCATCCATGACTTTAGCGTTAGCTTGTGCTTCTAATACACTGCTTTTTGCTTCGATCAAGCCATCTTGAATAGGAGAGCCATAAAGGCCAGTATTTTTAGAAGAAGCAGGCTGACTTAAGGTTTGAGTTGATGCGTCAGCAACTTTCTGACTTGCTTGGTCTAGTTTATCCTGACTACGCAGGAATCCTTGCTGACCATATGGGAATGTTGAATTGTTGATTTGCATGGGTCGGCCTTTTATTTTGAATTGATGTTGATACTAGCATTAAGGTGTTCGTTTTTTAAGCAGTTTTTTGTTGGTCTAATGAAAAGTTTTATTCATAAGTAGGATAGGAAAGAAAATGACATTGTTTATTTGTATGAAAAAAATCCTCCTTGTCGGTGTCGCGGCTTTGTCATCTTTTATGGCCTCTGCTAACTCTATTGACGATGTGAATAAAGTCGCTTTCTTCAAGACCATGAATAGCAATGTTGATTCGTTATCCTTGTCTAATATCTCTCGAATAGCGCCTCTGAGTCAGGTTTTTTTGGGCGCCAAATATGTTGGCGGTAATGTCGGTGAAGGCGAGCAAGGTCTGTATGACAAAGATCCATTGACTCGTTTTGATGTATTTGATTGCACAACTTATGTGGAAACTGTGTTGGCTGGCGCTATGTCTGCGTCTGCTTCGGAATTTGAACAGAATTTAATGCGTTTGCGCTACAAAGATGGAAAAGTTTCTTTTGTTACGCGTAACCATTTTCCTAGTTTGGATTGGTTCCACAATAACCGCGATAAGCTGTTGGATATTACGCCAGATGTGGCAAATGGTGGGGCGAAAGTGGCCGAAGCAGTGATTGATAAATCTGCGTGGTATAAACATTTGAGTGATGATGTATTGCATTGTGATGCAACTGAGTCGAGCTCGTGTCGGTCGTTATTGATGACGTTGCACTCGGAAGGCAAGGCTTTTAAACCTGAAACAGCGTACTTGCCTTATGTGCCATTATCGCTAGTCTTTCAAGGGAATGATCGACATGTTAATCAAGCCCTATTAGATCGAATCCCCTCCGGTAGTGTTATTAGTATGGTTCGCCCAAATTGGTCGCTAAAACAATATATTGGCACGAATATGAATGTCTCACACCAAGGCTTAGCCATCCGCAAAAATGGCATACTCTTTCTGCGTCATGCCAGCCTAACCCATAAAAAGGTGACCGATGAAAACTTCGCTGAATACTTTTCACATTACCCTGAAACCTCGTCTTTGAAAGGCTTTAATGTTCAAGTGTTACGGCATTGAGGCGATTATTATTTACGATTTTGCTTTTTAAAATTGGTACTAAAATGTTGCAAATGTACTTCTAAAGCATCGCAAGAAATGGTGATTTCTCTGACCGATAGATACAGAGAATACATCAGGCAAATAAGACTCGCGCCGAAGATATAGCTGCCGACTTGTTGGTATTCAAGGTAAATCGCCATCATGGATAATACACAAAGGAAAAAGCTAATAACGCCTGCTTCTTGCATGCGTCGTATCAAATAAATCCGTTTACGCAAATTGGTGATTTGTTCAGTGATGTTGGCGTCTTCATGTTTCGGATCAAAATTACGAATGATTGAGGCAAGAGTAACAAAGCGATTGGTGTAAGCCAGTAGCAATAATGAAACCGCTGGAAACAACATGGCGGGCGTGGTAAGTGTGATAATCATGAATAACCTTGTTCGTTAATAAAAAGAGGGCAGCGCTAATGTTGTTTTAGCTTTCTATATTATGTCTTTATCCTAAAAAATTGCATCTTAAATCCCCCTTCTGAAAGTATAAAAAATAAGCATTGTATCACTTCGTGTTCCTTCTATAATGCCCACAGATTGAGTGATCTTCTTAGGCAAATAGCCTGTTATAAGCTTCCTAGTGTTTGGAAATAAGTGAGAAAGAAATGAATGATGTGTTAAGTATTGGCTTGCTGATCATTGCCAGTGCATTGTTTGCTATGTCTGAAATTGGCATGGCGGCAGCAAGGAAAATTAAATTAAGAGTGCTTGCCGATGAAGGGAGTTTGAAAGCGCAGGCCGTTCTGAAGTTGCAGCAAAAGCCCGGCGCGTTTTTTGCCATGATTCAAATCGTTCTAAATGCGATTGCGATCTTAGGTGGTATCGTTGGTGAGCAAGCGCTTACGCCTTATATAAAACAAGTGGTTAGTTTGCTTTATTCTGGCCCGTTATTGGATCAAATAAGCTTTGTTTTTTCCTTCCTTTGCTTAACGTCACTGTTTATCTTATTTGCTGATCTGTTGCCTAAGCGTTTGGCAATGATTATGCCGGAAGCCGTGGCGATTCGAATGGTCACACCGATGCTTTGGGTGACTTTTCTATTAACGCCAGTGGTTTTCTTGTTTAACGGTTTTACCAATTTAATTTTACGTTTATTCAATGTACCGATTGAGCGTCAAGAAGTGGTCACGACAGAAGACATTGTCGCCATGATGGATGCTGGCGCGGAAGATGGCAGTTTGCAGAGTCAAGAATATCAACTGATCGGTAATGTATTTGAACTAGAAACGCGAAATATTTCTAGCACCATGACGCCTCGTGATCAGATTATCTATTTTGATATTGATGACAGTAGCGAAGAAATTAGCCAAAAAATCATTGATCATCCGCATAACGATTTTTTAGTTTGTAATGGCAGTTTGGATAAAATTGAAGGCATTATTGATTCAAAAGAAATATTACGCTTGGTACTTAAAGGTGAATCGGCACAAATAAAACCAGACAAAGTCGATAAAGAAGTCTTCTATTTACCCGAAACCTTAACGCTATCTGAGGCGCTGAATGCTTTCAGAATGGCACCGCAGGCGTTTGCTGTGATTGTAAATGAATACGCGACTATTGTTGGCCTTGTCACGGTAAAAGACTTGTTGGGCGGCTTTATGGGCGGCTTATTAACGCCTCATGATGAAGAGCAAATTGTGCAACGCGATGCGAATTCATGGTTGATTGAAGGCTTAACTCCAATCAATGACGTGATGCGCAGTTTGGACATTGAGGAGTTTCCAGATCGTACCCAATATGAAACACTCGGTGGCTTTATTATTTATAGCTTGAAACGCTTGCCGAAACGTACTGAATTTTTCATCCATGAAGGCTATAAATTTGAAGTATTAGACTTAGAAGGCGTTAGAGTTGAACAGCTTTTAGTGACCAAACTAAAGTAACCTGTAATGATCATTAAATAGGGAAAGGAAAAGCCAGTATGCAATTAATCGTGGGAACCTTATCAACTTGGTCGCTTCGCGCATTTATGTGCGGACAGATTGCTGATATTAGGCTAGACCTTATTCCGATTAACTTAGAAAAACAGGGCTATAAAGCCGAGGTATTGAAATACTCGCCAACAGGTTTGGTTCCAGCGCTGCTGGTGGATGATTTGGTGGTGCATGATTCCTTGGCGATTGCTGAATATTTTAACGAATGCTCTGATGGCGCTTTGTACCCAAAGAATCAATCAGAAAGAGCGCAGGCCAGAAGTCTTTGTATGGAAATGCACTCTGGCTTTATGAATCTGCGTGGTCGATGCCCGTTTACATTTGGTGATGTTGCACCCTTGGGTGAATTGAACGAAGCATTGAAAAAAGAGATTGAGCGAATTGAAGTGATTTTTGCACAGGCAAAAGGACCTTTTATGTTTGATCAAGCGGGTGCAGTGGATGCCTTTTTTGCTATTTTGGCGTTCCGATTGAGTGCTTATGGTGTTTCTTTGAATGGCAAAGCGGGCGAGTATCAGCAAAGTTTATTGAACTGGTCTGTATTACACCAAGCTATTGAGCTGGCTAAAGGTTTTAAATAATCTCCTAGATAACCTTCTTTGCTTAATGAAAGAAGGTTATCGCATTTCCAAATAAGACTATCTTATTGAGCGGCTTTGTCTGATGGCTGTTTCGTTTCCCCTAAAACTTCTTCAAATCTGAGTAAGCGGCCGGTATTGGCTAGCACTAACAAAGTGCTTAGGTTGTGTAAAATCGCCGCAATCACTGCACCCGCAACACCAAAAACGCCAAAGGCCGCGGCCGCCATAATAGCGACTGTCCAGCTAAGGCCAATGATGACGTTAAAATGAAGCGTACGACGGCAACGACGACTTAAGCGTACACAAGTTCCTAAACGTCTCAAGTCACTGCCGATGAGGACGATATCCGATGACGCCAAGGCTATGTCGGCACCGCCTGCGCCCATGGCAACCCCAACCACGCCAGCTTTTAATGCTAAAGAATCGTTAATGCCATCGCCAACCACAAGAGGCTTAAAGCCTTTCTGAATTTCGTTGGTCACTTGTTTTAATTTATCCTCAGGTAGCGCTTGAGCGATAACTTCCGTGATGCCCACTTCTTTTGCTAGAGCGTCGGCGACGGATTGTCGATCGCCGGTTAATAATAATTGTCGTCCCATACCAAGTTCACGCAAATCCGCCAAAGCCTGTTTGGTTTCGGAACGCAGTGTATCGGCGAGTAAAAACCAAGCGAGAAACTTGCCATTAAGAGACAAGCCTGCAATCGGGCCATCGTGTTCGGGGATGTCCGTGAGATTTATACCTAATTGAGAGAAGAGTTCTGGTCGACCCAAAGCCGCTTCACCTTGAGTTGAATGTGCCACAACGCCTAAGCCTTGGTGTTCATGCACGTCATCTAAATCTAGATAATCTTGATGAGTGCATAAGCTGGCTAAAGCGCGACTGACGGGATGACTGCTGGAGGCGCCAAGACTGGCGGCAAGCTGATACAGCTCGGCTTTAGGTGTGGTGACATTGGCGGAAACTTGTAGGTCTTGCAGGCTAAGTGCGCCGTGGGTCAGCGTGCCGGTTTTATCGACAATCAGGGAATTTAGCTCAGTAAATTCTTCTAAAAAGGCCGAGCTGCGAATTAAAATGCCATGTCGTGCCGCCACGGCAATTCCTGCAATAGAAGCGGCTGGGGCAGCAAGTACAAGCGCGCATGGGCAGGCGGCAACAAGGACGGCAAGCATGGCTTGGGCGTCATAAGTTAAGAACCAAGTGATCGCCGCAACCATTAACACTAATAGCATGTATTGCCCAGCATAGCGTTCTAATAAACGCGTAATGGGCGGTTTGGCTTGTTCTGCTCGTTGCATCAGCGCGATGACTTTACCTAACGTTGAAGCGTCGCCGGTGCGCGTGACTTCAATGCGCAGCAAACCGTCTAGGTTGATGGCACCACCAAATACTTCTGTTCCTATCGTTGCTTCTTGTGGCACGGATTCTCCTGTAATCGGCGCAGTATCAAGACTGGCCATGCCATCAAGCACCACGCCATCGGCAGGAATTCGGTCGCCGGCTCGAACTTCGACAATATCGCCAGTGTTTAAGGTTAGGTTGTCTACTTCGATGACGGTGCCGCCAGCATTCATTTTGCGGGCTTTGCTTTGCGTTAGGGCGCTTAGCGCTTCAATGGCTTCTTGGGAGCCAATGACGCTGCGTTCTTCCAGAATATGCCCAAATATCATAATGATGGGCAACAGAGCGGCGGTTAATAAATCGCCTGTGGCCCATGCTCCGAGCATAGCTAGAGCAATCAGTTGGTCAGTAATGCCATGTAAACTTGGGTGTTTGAGGCTATATAAACTGGATTTTAAAACCGGAAAAGCCACCATAATTGAAGCAAAGCCAAGTAAGAGCTGGCTGACGCCCTGTTGTTCTGGAAGCTTCCAGCTCCAAAACAACCCAAGTGCCAAAAGACCAAGGGCCACCATCGCTAAAGTAAGCTGGCGAGCCGCAGTGCGTTTTTCCTTTTGGCTGAGCATGTCTGAACCAAAGTGAATATGGCTGTGCCCATGGTGATCATGGCCGCTGTGATCATGGCCGTGGGAATGCTGGTGAGAGTGAGAAGACTCGCTCATGGTTGTTTGCCCTGTAGTATTAATCTTGAATCGTCTTCAGGATTGACGGTGGTGACCGAGCCTGCCTGAGAAAGAATGGTGTTGATGCGCTGACGGTAAAGTCGCCATAGCAAACCTTGATCCGCCAATGCGGCTTGGTTAGTTGCTAAGCCTTGAATCGTGGCAGTGTCAGTTTGTGCTTTGGCGAGTCTTTCATTTGCCTTGGCTTTGGCTTCTTGCAGAATTCGATCCGATTCTTGATTGGCTTTTTGGCGTATTTCAGCGGCCGTGTTATTGGCCTCGGCAATGGTTTGCTTGGCTAATTGACTGGCGGTTAATACCGCATTGAAAGCATCGACCGCCTCCACAGGAAGGTTGGGTTGGATGTCCACGCGATCAACATGAATGCCTAAGCTGGCAGCAGATTGTTCGAGCGCCGCGAGGCTTTGGTTCATGGTTTTAACCAAGTCGTTGCGCAGTTGTTCGCGTTTTTGGGCGGATTCGGCATTGGAACCTACCAACTCAGGACGAGCCACGAGAATAGTATCGAGATCACGGGAAGCCGATACAATCACCGCGCTGCGTTCAACGATTCGGTCTAGAGCGTATTCTATGTGTTTGCCCTGCATCACATAGGCGTAGGGATCCGTCACTTTATAGAATAAATGCACGCCAATTTGTACAACACCGGAATCGCCGGTCAACAGATAACCCATGCCCGCTGTGGCGTCATCGGCCATGTAGCTAAAGCCGCGCTGTTCAACGTCTTTAGGACGAATTAATGTTTGCACGGTTCGGTCGACGACACGATCCGCAGCGGGAACAATAATGACTTGTTCAAATGGCTGTGGCCAAGCCAATAACAGTCCCGAGTTTTGGATCCTGTCGATGGCACCAAACTCAAGTACAACGGCGCGGTTTTCTGGGCCTATTTGTCTTATATTACTGGTCAACCAAGCAATGGCGGTTACTAAGGTAATGGCGTATAAGACGATAAATGCTAAACGTCCAGCCTGAAACCAGTGACCAATTGGTTCGCCTGTTTTCTTACCCAAGATCATGGCTGCTTGGCCTCATTCTTTTTATCATCGGAAAGTAAGGTTTTGTTGGGTTTTAAAAACAGCGCTGGCCCATCAACCAATGCGTTAAATGGCGCCGCGTCTGTACGCAGTACCAAATGTGTATTCGGGTTAATAATATTACTCAAGGTGTCCAAAGAGCGCAGTAGGTCGTAAAGCTGTGGCGCTTGCGCATGGGCTTTACCGTATATGTTGGCGGCATCGACTAAAGATTGCGCTTCAATGTCTGCGGCTTTTACGGTGGCATCGGCTTTTAGTATTCGAGCATCACGCTGGGCCGTGGAATTGATTTCAGCGGCTTGACGTTTGCCCTCGGCGGTTCGCTCGGTGGCGATGGTTTCACGCTCGGCGCGCATTCTGTCGACGGTGGCAGCCAAAGTCACAACAGGTAAAGTCAAACGCTCAATGCCGACTTGAACGACGCGCACGCCGTAGGTATCTAATAATTGCTGTTCGATTTGTTGGCGCAATCTGTTTTCAAAGTCGATGATTTGTACTTTGCTGGCGTCGGTATTTACTAGGTTAGCTAAGTCAAAGCTGCTGGCGCTGGTTTCTAAAGCAGAGCCAACAAAAGTGCGTAACTGACGTGCGGCTTCGTCTGGTTGGTTTTTTACCGCACGCATAAAACGCTGCACGTTTTCGCTATCGGCTTTGACCTGCCAAACCACATACGCTTGCACTATGATGCGCAAACCATCTCGTGTGCCGACATCTTGTAAACCGCTGGAGGTGGTTCGTAAACGTAAATCGACTGGTGTGGAAAGTTCAAAAGGCACGGGCCAGTGCCAAGCTAGACCGGGATTTAATAAAACACGGACAGGGTTGCCAAATCGAGTAATGACTTCTGCTTCGCCTGAACGAACTTGCACCAAGCAAGCGGCTGCGGCGGCAAATACAACCAACATCAAGGCAAAGCTTAAACGTCGGAAATAAGAGAGCTTTTTCTTATCTGCTTTAGAGTGAGAATCGGTGTGTTCCAGATGCGGTTCCGCAGTTGATTCGTGGTCATGGTGATGATGTGACGGATTCAAGGGAATCTCCTAATTGGTCTTTGCTTTGTTGGTGGAATCGACAGGGGCAACAAAGCTTCTAAAGTCGATAGTTGGGGCATGGCCTGAAGCGATTTTGTCGTCAATAATCAGGCTATTTACTTTGCTCATATTGTCGCTAAGTAAGCGGTAATATTGTTCTTTCAGGAAGGTTTCGCCAGCCGTGTTCGCAGCCGTGTTTTCCGCATTAAATTTAATTTGTGCGGCTTGTGCTTGTCCTAATGTATCTCGCACATTGGCTTGAGCTTGATTTTTAATGAGGCTGGCTTGTTGCTGGGCGTCATTGCTGAGCTCGGCAGCCTTGCCTTTTTCTCTCGCAATCAGGGCTTTAACCTTTATTTGTGCCGCTTGCACTTTATGGTAAGCGTTGGCTGCTTTGGCAGGTGGATGAATGGCTTCGACGACAGTGGCAAGCAGCTCAACGCCGCTGTTCAAGTTGTCTAAATCCCTTTGTACGGCTGAGTTTATATCTTGAGCAAGGGCGGTGCGTTGTTCGCTGAGTAAATCGTCTAGGGTTCTGCCTGCAAAATCATGGACTAATACGCGACTTGCGGTACGGCGAATGAGCGTGGTTAAATCTGCTGTGTTGTAGGTTGCCTTGAGTGCGTCTTGGTCATTCAGGCCGATACGATAGACAAAACGTACGTCCATATCGACAATTTGGAAACTCTGTTTGTTATTATGGCTGCTGGCAATGATCTGGGATTTTTCACTGTTATGTGTGGCGTCCCAAAGCCTGTTTGCGCCTACGGGGGCTGGACCTTCTGCTGGCGCTAGTTCATCTTTTACGTTATCTGAGCTGGTGGTCGCTAGTTCATGCACGACACCGTTTTCAACCGTAATAACGCGACCTAAAGGCCAAGGTAGTCCTAAGTGTAATCCTGATGAAATCACCGCCACTGGCTTGCCAAATTTTTCATAAATACCTCGTCCATTAATGGGAATTTCGTAGACAGAGGTTAGGCTCCAGCCAGTCAATGCAATTAGTGCGATAACAGGGAAAAAGGCGCGGCGTATGAAACGAAATGCCCAGACTTGTCTAAGATCAATCCCAAAATTTTGTTGAAGGCTGTTCTGCAGTAATTGCAAGGGTTTAGGTGGCCAACGCAGCAGTTCGGCCAAAAAGCTAACCGCGGTTAATTTGGGTTCTAGACTTGGTCGTGACGGTGAGAAAACAGACAGAACAGCCCGAATAATCAGTTCAATTCCCAAAAGATAAGGTAATAAACCAATGAGTACGGCTAAGCGAAAAGGCCAAACAGCACTAGAGCTTGCGTAGCCCAAGCAAAGGGCGCTGATGGCAAGCACGATAATGGTCGCGCGTGTTTGCATGGCGAGGTTGCCAGCTTCCGGCCATTCGCCTTTGTTGTTAGCTAAATATCGTTCTCCGACCAATAACACAAAGGCAATTAAGAGAATGATCCCTGCCATTAAATAGGCGAATTTATTGGTGGGTAAAGACGGAAGGTCTAAACGCCAAACCGAATCGAGTGAAATGAGCGCAATCGATGCGATAACAATGATCCATACGACATCTTCACCAATGGCATTTTTTATGGGTTGTATGCGCTTTTTATGGAAACGGGAAAAGAACAAAGAAACGACATTAGGTTGTTTTTCTTCGTCTTCTAATTCATTGGCTTTATCGGCGTGTGTATGTAGGTTTGTCTCTTGATCGTTGGTCGAGGTAGTTTCATGGGATGAAAAGGTTTCGGCTCGCCAAGCACTGACACGATAAGCCGATTGAAAAGCCGCGGCTAGTAAGATCAAAGAGGCGCCAATATTGATAAGAATGGGCAACCAAATACGATCGCGAGAAAAGAGAACACTGATCAATCCGCCGAAAAAGAAAATAACGCCCAGTAAGGTAATACCAATGCCCCATGATAGTAGGCGACGGCGATGAAGCGTGGCTAATTGAAAACGAGGTATGGACGCCAGTTGGGGATAACCAGCTTCTAGGTCAACTCTCATTCACTCTCCGAAAATGTAAGGTATGGTTGGCAGGTAATCGTAATATGTATTCGATTGGAGTGTTAGTGTATAACAAAACCAGTCAACTACATCCTACCGTAAGCGCTTGCTTATCTATTTAGACATTTTTTTGCTTATTTGGGGTTGTTTTTTAGCCAAGGTAAAGAAATTGCATAAACTTGATATTGGTTATTTCAGGTTTTATTTATGTGGGACTACAAAGTGAAGCGATTTTTAAAACATTAACCAGAAAACAAGTAAATAAAGCGTGTTTCTTTGAGCTTATTTGACCATTATAAGCGAACCACGTAGTGTAAATAGTGAAACGTAAGACTGTTTTCTAGTTAGTGTTTTATATTTCTCAGCTATAACTAACATAAGAGAATCTCTTCTTACTTTTTCTACAATATTCATTAAGTTTAATAACTTACTTAGTTTTTTTGTCGCTACATTGGCGTTGAAAAGTTAATTCTAGTTCTAAAAAAGGAGAATCAAGATATGGCTACAACAACCAAGAGCACGACCCAATCAAAAGCACACGAAAAAGTAGACAGCGCTGCAGAAGCCGCCCATAAAGGTGTCGATAGCGCTGCTGAAATGAAAGAGCATAGCCAAGAACGTATTGAAGAAGTGGCTCATCAGATCAGCGAACAAGCCCACAAAATTGCTGAAACCGCGAAAACTCAATCGGAAAAAGTATCTTCTGCGGTCGGTGAATACGCCAAAGAGCATCCTGTAAAAACCATCGGTATTGCGTTTCTGGCTGGTGCATTGGCAGCCAGTTTTTTATGCAAGCGTAAATAAGCATATAAACTGTATTGATGGAAACGTTATCGATGGAAACACCACAGCACTCTGACTCATCGCAAGAAAAATCTGACTTTGATGAGGTTATTGATTCCCATAAAAGTTGGTTAAAGAGTGTATTGGGGCTTGGAGCGTTAGAAGCAAAGTTATGGGTGACGTCCAGTGCCCAGCTTCTTGCCTTAATGTGTGGTGTGATTTTCTTATTACTCACCACTTGGTTATTAATTATTGCAAGTAGTGCCGCCATTGCGTGGAGCTATGGTTTTTCGCTGGTCGGTATTTTATTAACCGCCACGTTAGTGACGTTTTTAAGCGCTGTCGTTTTGCTGTATTTGGTGAAACGAACATTAAAAAAACATGGATTTCACCCGTACTTTGGACGCTATTATTCCAACGGAAGAGACATAACTGAAAAAAGGAGAGTGCCATTATGTTTGGTCTTAAACGAATGCATAAGCAGCGTGATCGCCTTTATTTGCGTACTCAAGTATTAGAAAAACGCGCCAAACTGTCTCGTGAAAAAGCCGTGGATAATATTCTAGATAAAGCGACTAGTCCGACAGGGTTGATTGCTAGCTTTGTATTAGGTGCAAGCACACAACTTGATATTACAAAAAAGGTTAGGAAGAATTTGCTTAATGGCGCTAGTCGAGATGTATTAAGCTTTCTGATGTCGCAAGTCTCTGCGTATATGGCGAGCAGCACCGCGCCAGCGAGTCCCTCTCCTGAAAGTACGCCTCCTGAAAGTGAAGAGCCAGAAGTAACCGAGTCAAAAATCCATTCAGGCGAAGAAAATATTTCCACCTCTGTAGCGCCTTCTGTCGCAGCAAAAGATACAGGCACTTTATAAGGCAGTATCGATCATGCACTGTGATTGAACACTATGAGTTCGTTAAATAAACAATCACTGCTATTACTCTAATTTGTTCAAAAAAACGACACTTAATCCTCGACTTTAGCGCCTTAAGTCTCTATATTCGCCCATCTTTGTGTTTGTCATTTGACCCTGCTTTTGTGGTCTGTATGAACGTTTTTCTTTTCTCTCTGTTTTAGGGCTTTTTCCTTTGATCTCCACGGCTAATATCACCATGCAATTTGGCGCAACGCCATTGTTTGAAAACATCTCTGCAAAATTCGGTAACGGTAATCGCTATGGCTTAATTGGCGCGAACGGTTGCGGCAAGTCTACCTTTATGAAAATTCTGAGTGGGGCGCTGACGCCAACGTCTGGTAACGTTTCAATTACGCCGGGTGAAAAAGTCGGTACCTTGAGTCAGGATCAGTTTGCTTTCGAAGAATATACAGTGGTTGATGCTGTGATTATGGGCGATGTGGCGCTGTGGAAAGTGAAGCAAGAGCGTGATGCGATTTACTCTAAGCCAGAAATGAGCGAAGAAGATGGCATGCGAGCCGGTGAGTTAGAAGCCGAATTCGCTGAGATGGATGGCTACAGTGCGGAAAGTCGCGCAGGCGATATTCTGTTGGAAGCGGGTATCGAAGAAGAATTTCATTTTGGCCTAATGAGTCAAGTTGCACCGGGTTGGAAACTTCGTGTTTTATTAGCGCAGGCCCTGTTTGCTAACCCTGATATTTTGCTATTGGACGAACCAACCAACAACTTGGACATCCATACCATTAACTGGTTGGCTGGTGTGTTGAATCAACGTAAATGCACCATGATTATTATTTCCCATGACCGTCACTTTTTGAACTCTGTGTGTACTCACATGGCGGACATCGATTTTGGCGAATTGCGTATTTACCCTGGTAACTACGAATACTTCATGGAAGCGTCGTCTTTGATTCGCGAGCAGTTGTTAACTGAAAACGCGAAGAAAAGTGCTGAAATGGATGACTTACAAGCGTTCGTAAACCGCTTTTCTGCCAACGCATCTAAAGCAAAACAAGCCAGTTCACGTGCTAAGAAATTAGAAAAAATTGAATTGTCAGAAGTAAAGCAATCTAGCCGAATGACACCGTCGTTGTCTTTCAAACAAGACAAGAAACTTCACCGCCATGCGTTGATTTTAGAAGATCTTGGTCACGGCTATGATGAATTGCTATTTTCTGGCGGCAATATCATTTTAGAAGCCGGTTCAAGACTGGCTATTATCGGTGAAAACGGTGCCGGTAAAACCACGTTTTTACGTTGCCTGATGAACGAATTAGAAGCCAAGCAAGGTGAAATTAAATGGGCTGAAAATGCCGTGATTGGTTATTGTCCACAAGACAGCACGGATGATTTTGACTGCGACTTAACCTTGTTTGATTGGATGTCTAAATGGCGTACGGTAAAGCATGATGACCTAAAAGTACGAGCTATGCTGGGGCGTTTGCTGTTTACCGCAGATGACTTCAACAAAAAAGTACGAGTGTGTTCTGGTGGCGAGAAAAACCGCTTATTATTCGGTAAGTTGATGATGATGGATTTAAACGTCTTGGTTATGGATGAACCAACTAACCACATGGACATGGAAGCCATTGAAGCCTTAAACAATGCTTTGTTAGACTTTGATGGCACGCTGATTTTTGTCAGCCACGATAGAGCGTTTGTGTCGTCTTTGGCGAATCGTGTCATTGAAATCAAAGGGCAAAAAGTCGTTGATTTCCAAGGTACTTATGACGAATATCTTGCTCACCAAGGGTAAAATCGTCAAAATATAGTATTTATCGAGCCGTTTTATTGGATAACAATAAGGCGGCTTTTTTGTTTGTTTTCTTCTGCTTTAAAGGTTTTGGAGTACTGTCGGTGAACATTGAAACGTTGAAAAAATACTTACTTTCTAAGCCAGAAGCAGAAGAGCATTACCCTTTTGATAATCATACTGGTGTATTTAAGGTTCAAGGAAAAATGTTTGCCTTGTTAATTAAAAAGCAAAATAAACAACTGCTTAACCTAAAATGCGATCCAGCCCACGCAATAGAATTACGCGATATATTTGCAGAGGTCATTCCTGCTTATCACATGAATAAGCGCCATTGGAACTCAGTTGTTTTGGATGGTGATTTACCCAATGGCGAAATAGAAAGGCTGATTGATCATTCCTATGGTTTGGTTGTGAAAGGTTTAAAAAAATCCATTCGGGAGGGTTTAGAAATTCGATATGCTGGAGAGATCTATAAATAGTCTCTAGATAAAAAATACTACCTTGTAAAACTTCATTCTCTGCTTCTTTTCTTATCATTATTTGCCTTTCAAGTATCCGTGTCGTTTCACTGTCATTTCTGTGTAATGTTTTATCAGTAGATTGAATTTCAGCTTCCTTTTGCAGGGGGAGGCATTCTATTCAACCTTCTGGTTAAACACGTTGCTAAGGATCGAGTAACTAAGCGACTAATATTTTATAAAAAATAGGGCAGTGTTATGAATATTAAAAACAATGTAAAACTAGGCTTTGATGAGTTAGATGAATTGGTTCGTCCAGCACCTGAAGTGGTAGAGTTCGAAGAAGTTGCAAATAAAATGGTGTCTCGCCGTGGCTTTTTAGGTGGTGGTGCGGCAGTGGGTGCCGGCGCTTTTGTCATGGGGTCGACGACCTTGGCTGCGGGTAACGCATTAGCTGCTGGAACGACAGAATCTCGCCTTGCATTCAGTATGGTAAAAGCCAATTCATTGGATACTGTGACAGTACCAGAAGGTTACAAATGGGAAGTCGTTGCTTCTTGGGGGGATCCATTGTTTAGCAACGCTCCAGCTTTTGATGCTGTTACTGGTGGCACAGGGTCTTCTCAAGAATTAGCATTTGGCGATCACAATGACGGCATGGCTTTCTTCTCTAAAGATGGCAAACAAATCATGGCCATCAATAACGAATACACCAATGAAAAAACACTTCACGCTAATCGTGCTGATGGCATGCCTGCAACCGCTGATGACGTTCGTAAGAATAAAGCGGCTCACGGCGTATCCATTATTGAAGTCGCTCAACGTGGTGGTAAATGGGGCATTGTTCAAGATTCTCCTTATAATCGCCGTATTACAGCTGATACGGAAATGGATATTACTGGTCCAGCACGTGGCCACAAATGGTTACAAACATCAGAAGATCCTAAAGGTTTGGTAGCAAAAGGGACTTGGAATAACTGCGGCAACGGGCAAACGCCATGGGGCACGTATTTAACCTGTGAAGAAAATTTTAATGGTTACTTCACTGCTGGTGATAAGAACTACAAAATGCCAGAGGCCTTTCAACGTTATGGCATGAGTACAGAAGGCCGTTACAACTGGGCATTGTCAGATGATCGTTTTAATTTGACAAAGGAGCCAAATGAGCCAAATCGCTTTGGTTATATTGTTGAAATAGATCCTTTGGATCCAACTGCTCGTCCGAAAAAGCGTACTGCTCTTGGTCGTTTTAAACATGAAAACGCAGAGCTGACGATAGCTGCTAATGGTCATGTTGTCGTTTACCTTGGTGATGATGAGCGCGGTGAATTTTTATATCGCTTCATTTCTAAGCATAAATATTTAGCGGGTGGGAACAACCGTGACTTGTTGGAAGAAGGTACTTTGTACGTTGCTAAGTTTCATGATAACAACCGCGGTGAATGGCTGGCATTGACGCCTAAAACCACAGGTATGACTGAAGCTGAGATTTCTATTCATACTCGTATGGCCGCCTCTAAAGTGGGTGCTACTACCATGGACCGTCCAGAGTGGGTTGCTGCTCATCCTCATAAAGCGGAAGTGTATTGCTCGCTAACGAACAACAAAAATCGTGGCGTTAAACCAAATGCAGGTGGCGATGCAACGCCTGCTGGTGGTCCAAACCCTCGTGTGAAAAACAATTTTGGTCAAATCGTGCGTTGGATGCCAATGGACTCGGATCATACTCACAATGAGTTCAAATGGGACTTATTTGTTTTGGCGGGTAATCCTGCTGTTTATGACGATGCCAATGCGGGTTCTAAAAACGTCAATCAAGACAATATGTTTAACTCGCCAGACGGCTTGAAATTCGACTCTAAAGGCTTGTTATGGATTCAAACTGACGGTAATTACTCAAACGCAAAAGACTTCCAGGGCCAAGGTAATAACCAGATGTTAGTGGGTGATCCTGAAACAGGTGAGATTCGTCGTTTCTTAGTAGGGCCAAAAGAATCTGAGATTACTGGTTCTGCTTGGAATGCTAGTAGAACCACTATGTTCATTGGTGTTCAGCATCCTGGCGAAGAGGGGAATTCTCATTGGCCTGATGGTGGACAGTCTGTACCTCGCTCTAGTGTGATTGCTATTTCTCGTGAAGACGGTGCAGTGATAGGTTAACAATCATCTCCCTTATTAATATTTCAGCCCATCTAAAGCCAGTATGACATTCATACTGGCTTTTTTTGTCTACACTTAGAGGAGATTTTATTCTTTGTGTTTCATACCGTTTTAACTTATGACTTATATCATAGGAGACATAAATAATTCTTATATCGCCTTGTTTCATATTGAATAAAATGTCAGTCTTGCTAATGTGCATGATAGATGCAATTAATTAGATTTTTTGTTTGATGGAGAAGATGTTATTTCTAGTCTCTTTTTTGATTTTTACGAGTATGGATGCTGTGAAGATAATACGGCAGCGGGATATAAAAATTTAAGTGAGTAAAAATGGGTGTCGTATTTTCCAAATCATTATTTACTAAACAAGCCATTTTAACCTTAGCGCTTGCTGTTGTTTTAAGTTTAATCAGCAGTGGTATTCAATTCGTTGATGGAGTGCGATCTCAAAAGGCAGAAATAAACCAAAATTTCGAAGTACTACTCACCTTAGTTGAAAAGCCGTTGGCAGAAGCTGTTTTTCGCTTGGATACCGCTTTTGCTCAACAACAAATTGATAGCTTGCTCTTTAATCCATCCATTGCCCATATAGAAGTTCGTGATGAGTCGGGTGAAGTATTTGTACAAGCAACCTCAACCAAGCAGCATTTTTCGGTATCTGATTCATTAGCGAATTACTTTCTATCTGATTTGAAGGATTATGAACGAGAATTACGTTTAGAGATGCCTGTGTTTCAAGCGGGTCATCTGTTTATATTGCCTGAAAAACATTATTTACTTGAGAGAATATTTAAAGAACATCTTTCCAGTCTGATTTATAACCTCTTCAAAGACGTGTTACTTGCCTCTTTGATTTCTCTTGTTTTCTACTTTCTTGTGATGCGCCCCTTAATGCGTTTGACCCAATCCTTATCTACTATTGGGTATAACAAGGATTTGCCTTTACCTAAGTCATTTTATCGACATCACAAGTCGGATGAGCTAGGGCACTTACATTCTACTTTTGCGGTATTGTGGAAGAAGTTAAATGCAGCGTTGAGTGATTTAGAGCGTAGTGATAGCCATACAAAGGCCATGATAGAGCACGCCGCTGACGGTATTTTGTTGTTGGATGAGGACAATAAAATTACCTTAGTTAATAAAGCCGCAGAGCACATGTTGAAGATGAAAAGTGAAGATCTTCAAAGCAAGCCGCTTGATATGTTACATACTTCTACTTCTTGGTCTGAATTTTCCAATATATTAGATTCACTTAAAGTAAGCGAGTCTTCTACTGTCGAAACGGTTTATCAGATTAGTAATGTTGAATTGCCTGTAGAGATACGTTTGGCAAAATACAAAGTGCTCGACAGAATTGAAACCTTACTGCTGATCCGCGATGTATCCGAACGAAAAGAAACAGAAGCACACATCCATCATTTGGCTTATTACGACTCTGTAACCAATCTACCAAATCGACAATATTTGGCTGATAAACTTCACGAAGCGTTAAAGTGTAAGAAGCAGAATACTATTTCCAGCTACTCTGCTGTGGTGTTTATGGATCTTGATAGGTTCAAAACCATTAATGACTCATTGGGACATAATATTGGCGATCAATTGCTTTGTTGTGTTGCGACAGAGTTGTCTTCGCTTACTGGTGACAATATTGTTTTTGCAAGAATGGGCGGTGACGAATTTGCCTTCCTATTGACTCATATGGGTGACAATAAAGATAAGGTTGAAAAAGCGATTAGTGGTTTTGCCGAGAGCATTATGTACGCTTGCCAGCAAGTCAAAAAAGCGGGTCATCATGAAGTTCATATTACCGCGAGCCTAGGAGCCACCATTTTTGATGGTGATGAAGGTTCAGCTGAAGCCATTTTAAAGCAGGCCGATACTGCTTTGTATCGCGCAAAAGAATTTGGACGTAATACCTTTGCCTTATATAAATCAGAGATGCAGGCGGTTTCAGATGCTCGCCTTGAGATGGAAAAAGCGCTTCATCATGCGACGGAGTTTAAATTGTTTGAGTTGTATTATCAGCCTCAGACCAATGATAAAAATGAATTAATTGGCGCTGAAGCACTTATTCGTTGGAAAGATGAGAAAAAAGGCTTTATTTCACCCGCTGAATTTATTCCTGTCGCAGAAGAAATTGGCTTAATTGTCGAAATTGGTCATTGGGTTTTAAATGAAGCTTTGTCACAAGTTGCGACTTGGCTGAAAGAGGGTAAGTGGCAGCTATCTTGGCGCATGTCTATTAATGTCAGTCCTATTCAGTTTCAACAAGCAGGCTTTTTGCCTATGTTGAAAGCACAGTTAGAAAAACATGATGTGCCAGCCAACTGTGTCGATCTTGAGATCACAGAGAACATGCTACTGAACGATCTTTCGTCTTGTTTGGAAAAAATGAATGCGATTAAAATGTTAGGTGTGCATCTTTCTATCGATGATTTTGGGACCGGCTATTCCTCTCTTAAATATTTAAAATCTTTACCGATTGATAGGCTGAAAATAGATCAATCTTTTGTACGAGATTTGCTTACAGACAAAAGCGATGAAGCGATTGTTCATGCTGTTATTGCTATGGCAAAAGCCCTTAATATTAGTGTTCTTGCCGAAGGTGTAGAAACCTTACCTCATTATGATCGATTGCGTGAGATAGATTGCTTCTACTATCAGGGCTACTATTTCGGACATCCTGTGCCACCGAACGAATTTATTACTGCATTTGTTCATGATTCGCCCACACCGAAGCCTTCTTTATAGCGTAATATTAAAAATCAATTTACCTATCATTATTTCTTGTTAAGGGTTAAGTATGGATTTTTTGTCTTCATTAGCGACATTGACCATTCATTGGGGCGCGTTGCTATTTGTCTTTTTACTGTTTTTGGCTCTTGTTTCTGTGGTGGTGATGTACTGGGTTGATACTCATCAAACTACTCATACTATTAGACGAAATTATCCTGTAGTGGGGCGTTTTCGCTACCTCTTTGAACATCTAGGTGAGTTTTTTCGCCAGTATTTTTTTGCAATGGATAGGGAAGAACGTCCGTTTGATCGTGCTGAGCGTTCTTGGGCGTACCGAGCCGCTAAAAAAGTTGATACAACGATTGCCTTTGGTTCAACTCGCTCTTTGGAAGCGCCGGGTGACATTTTCTTTTTGAACTGTGCTTTCCCGACCTTAGATGAAGATGCCGCTCAGCCTAAAGAAGTGTGCATTGGTGAATACACCGCAAAGAAACCTTATCGCACTCGATCTGTGGTGAATATTTCTGGTATGAGCTTTGGGGTTTTGTCTAAACCTGCAGTACAAGCTTTGTCAAAAGGTGCTCGTAAAGCGGGCATCTGGATGAATACTGGAGAGGGTGGGTTATCGCCTTATCACCTTGAAGGGGGTTGTGATCTGGTATTCCAAATTGGCACAGCCAAATATGGCGTACGAAATTTAGAAGGCCATCTGGACGATACAAAGCTGGTCAGTTTGGCGGAACATGAAAATGTGCGCATGTTCGAGATTAAAATGAGCCAAGGTGCCAAGCCTGGTAAAGGCGGTATGTTACCCGGAGCAAAAGTGACCGAAGAAATTGCTCACACTCGTGGGATAGCCGTCGGTCAAGACTCTATCAGCCCGAATGGTCATACCGATATTAAATCCATCGATGACTTGTTAAATATGGTTCACCACATTCGTCAAGTCACCTCGAAACCGGTCGGTTTTAAAATGGTGGTTGGGGATTTGAAATTCTTTGAGACTCTTTGTGAGTTGGTGCATAAAAAGGGTATAGATTATTGCCCTGACTTTATCACCATTGATAGTTCTGATGGCGGTACAGGTGCGGCACCACAACCTTTGATGGATTATGTCGGTATGCATTTGCGTGAAAGCTTGCCGATGGTGGTAAATATCATCACATCTTATGGATTGCGTCGTTATATTAAGATTATTTCATCAGGAAAATTAATTGTACCCGGTAAAGCGGCTTGGGCCTTGAGTGCCGGGGCAGATTTTGTTGTGACAGCTCGAGGTTTCTTATTCTCCCTTGGCTGCATTCAAGCGCTGCAATGCAATAAAAATACCTGTCCTACTGGTATTACGACGCATAATCTTGATTTACAGAAAGGCTTAGTCGCGGCTGAAAAATCTGAACGAGTTGCCAACTACGCCGCAGAGCTTTTGCACGGTATTGGCATGATTGCCCATTCTTGCGGTGTAACAGAACCTAGGGAGCTAAACCGCTCTCATGTTCGAATCATTGAAAATCAAAGCCGTTCTGTATTGTTTTCAGAAGCTAATCCAATGCCGAATGTACGGCCAGAATATATTAATATGGCAGCTATTCAAGAAAACGCCGC
This sequence comes from Marinomonas sp., assembly GCF_965225885.1. NCBI lineage: Bacteria > Pseudomonadati > Pseudomonadota > Gammaproteobacteria > Oceanospirillales > Oceanospirillaceae > Marinomonas > Marinomonas sp. The sequence goes on along the minus strand of NZ_OZ245329.1, from coordinate 3,815,389 downwards.
GCCTGCGGAAGATAGGTTACAGTAAGTAATTTCTTTGTTCTGGTCTTAATAAAATTGGGGTGGCGCTTTACAAGCGTCCTCCCATTATTTGATCTGCTTTGTGTAATATTAAAAAGTCTGCTTAGAAGAGGTGTTAGCGTAGCTTTTCTACCAATGTTTCTTTGATGTTATTTAATGATGTAACAACGCTGGCAGCGTCCATTTCAACCGCGACTCTTGGCATACCGTACACCACACACGAAGCTTCATCCTGTACGACGGTAAACCCATCTGCATCTTTGATTTTCTTTAACCCTCGCGCGCCATCTTTACCCATCCCTGTTAATAAAGTGGCAAACGCATGACGGCCAATTTCATCTGCTACTGACTTGAATAACACGTCGACGGAAGGGCGATGACCAGATACCTTTTCTGCCCTAAATACGTCTGTGTAGAGTTGATCATTCGAGCGTACGACTTTCATGTGAAAGTCTCCGGGGGCAAGATAGGCAACACCTGGACGAACAAGTTCTCCTCCTTGGGCTTCTACAACGGTGAAATCTGTCGTTCTATCTAATCGACTGGCAAAGGTAGAGGTAAAGCCAGCCGGCATGTGCTGGACAATAAGAAGGGCAAAATTAGCGCTAGGTAGTTTGCTGAGCAAATAGTTAATGGCTTCGGTTCCTCCGGTGGATGCACCTATAGCTAATACTCTGTTTGTTGAAAATGACTCGGCTCTAACGGGTTCTATATTTGTTGATTGGTGATTGATACCTGTTGAAATGTTACATGCCGCGGCCATTCGAATTTTTTTTATGACCATTTTGCTATAACGCAGGAACATTTCTTTTTGATTTATTTGGGGTTTGGCAATGTAGTCTACAGCCCCCAATTCCAATGCTTGAAGTGTGGTGTCAGCATTGGCTTTGGTGAGTGTAGATATCATCACCACAGGAGTGGGTTTTACCTTCATTAATACTTCAAGAAAGCGCAACCCACTTACTTTGGGCATTTCTACATCCAGAGTAATGACATCAGGGGAGAGGTCATTCACCATTTGCTTTGCTTCAAAGGCATCTTTTGCCGTGCCAACAACTTCTATGTCAGGATCTGATTCTATGACTTCGCGCAGAACTGTTTGGATAGAAATAGAATCATCGACAATAAGCACTTTAATTTTTTTAGGCTGCATAGTGTTCCATAAAAGGATTAAAACAAATCAACATCGCCCGAGTCGTTATCTTTACCGACAGAAGATATCGCTTTTCTATAACGTAATTCACAGTTAATGGCTTCAGTATCATGATGTTGACGTAATTTTTTCATCATCACTCGGCCAGTAGAAGGAAAAAAGTTAACGCGTCTTGGATAAATATCTAGCAAGTCTGAGGACTCAACAGAAATGCCTTCATTTTGTAAGTAAGATTGAATGAAATCGACGTTCTTTTTGCCGATGTTATGAGTTGTCATACCTTTGATAACACTGCCACCACCGAAAACCTTGGCTTTAAAGTGCTCCCTGCGAGCTCCTAACTTGATAAGATGGTTAATTAATAATTCCATTGCATAGACGCCATAACGCCCTGCAGAAGACAGCAGGTCGTTTGCATCTCCGCCGTCTGGTAGCAGAAAATGGTTCATGCCACCTACTTTCGCAGTATTGTCATACAAGCATACAGAGACACATGATCCTAATAACGTGGTAATCATGACGTCATCTTTGGTTGCATAGTATTCTCCCGGCAGTACTTTTACTGACATGATATCAAATGTATTGTCGAAGAATTGTCGTGTCGAAAAGTGCTCAATTACTGATTCTTTTAATGCCATAATTCAACCTTACAACTTAATGTATGCTGTTCGACCAATGGGTTTTATTAGATGAGAAAAATGAGAGAAATTCTCAGAATGCCCTGCAATATAAAGCCCACCTGGTCGAAGTTTGGCTAATAACCGAGTTAATATTTTTGCTTGCGTATCTTTATCAAAATAAATCATTACATTACGACAAAAAATTACGTCTAAATTCGGTTCTATGGGAATGCTTTCGTCTAGCAAATTAATGCGGATAAATTCGATCATGTCTCGTAGCTGAGGTACGACTTTAGCTAAACCCACATTACTGCCTTTGCCTTTTACGAAAAAGCTTTTTTTATCTGGAAGTGCTTCCACTTTTTCTATGGGATACGTTCCTTTATTCGCGGCTTCTAAAACTTTACTATCGATATCTGAGGCAATAATTTGAACATCATGATCGAACTTGCCATAGGCTTTCACTAGGCTCATGGCGATCGAGTAGGGCTCTTCCCCTGTGCTTGATGCTGCGCACCAGATCCTTTTCACTGATTCTCCCTGATTTATGTATTGCGCCAAAATACTAAAGTGATGTGGCTCTCTATAGAAAGAAGTTAGGTTTGTTGTTAAAGCATTGATAAAGTTTTCTTGTTCATCAAGATTGTCTTCTAAATACTTTAAATACTCTTTGGTGCTTTTTAGTCCCAGCTTACGAATTCTTGGGGTTAGGCGGCTGTATACTAACGATTCTTTTGAATCGGCGAGATTTATCCCTGTCAGGCCGACAAGAATAGATCGCACCTTATTAAAATCGCTTTGTGTGAATCCAAATTCCCTTTCCATACGATTTAGAACTCCTCCCAACCATCATCTTCATCCTCAAGCTGAGGTTTTGGTAATGGCTTAGGTTTTTGTGCTGGAGTGGATGCAAAAGGTAATTTTTTTACCGCAGGGGATTTAGACGATGTTGGTTTTTTCTCGATATGGGCTATTTGTTTAGTGTTATGAGATTGATGACCTTCACTAAGTTGAAACTGGTTAACATTACTGGTTAATTGATCTGCTTGGCTTAATAGGCTTTCAGAGGCAGCGGCGGCTTCTTCTACAAGTGCTGCGTTTTGTTGAGTCATTTCATCCATTTGGCTCACGGCTTTGCCTATTTCATCCAGTCCAGATGATTGTTCAGCTGACGCACTGGCGATCTCCGCCATAATGTCATTCACCTGTTTTATGGCAGAAACCACTTCCCGCATAGTATTGCCTGACTTATTAACCAGGTCATTACCATTGTTTATTTTAGTGGCAGATTCAGAGATGAGATCTTTAATGTCTTTTGCGGCATTGGCTGAGCGTTGCGCTAAGGTTCTTACTTCTGATGCGACAACAGCAAAGCCTCGTCCTTGTTCACCGGCTCGTGCGGCCTCAACGGCAGCATTAAGTGCTAGGATATTGGTTTGGAAAGCAATGCCATCGATCATACCAATAATGTCGGCAATTTTTTGAGAAGACTCATTAATCGATGCCATGGTTTTCACAACATCTTCGATTAAGTGACCGCCATCTATTGCTACTGTCACAGCATTCGAAGCCAGAGTGTTCGCTTGCTTGGCACTGTCGGCATTTTGGCGGACGGTGCCCGTTAATTCTTCCATGCTAGACGCGGTTTCTTCTAAGCTAGATGCTTGCTGTTCAGTCCGGTTAGAAAGGTCTGTATTACCGTTAGATATTTCACGGGCGCCGGTATACACGGCATCCGATGCATTTTTAATATTGATGATGATGTCTGTCATAGTATCAAGCAGGGAATTTACTCCTTGTGAGATACTGAGCATCATGTCGGATTTATCTTCAGTCGCCACTCGCTGTGTTAGATCATTATTAACGGCTGCATCAATGGCTGCGTTGACTTGGCTCACTGTAAGTTGAAGCTGCTGTTCGGCTTCTACTTCAGCAGTAATATCCGTTGCAAATTTCACAACTTTATAAGGAATACCACTTGGGTCTCGGATAGGGCTATAGTTGGCCTGAATCCAAACTACCTTACCGTTTTTATGCATACGTGGAAAACGTCCGATAAAATGCTCACCTTTAGCTAGGCTGCGCCAGAAATTACGATATTCTTCGGACTTTTTGTATTCAGAATCGACAAACAGACTGTGGTGTTTGCCTTGGACTTCACTAAGCGTATAACCTAGTGTGTTCAAAAAGTTATCATTGGCGTCCAGAATGGTGCCATCCAATTCAAAAGATATGACGGCTTGAGATTTAGAGATAGCATCTAGTTGGCTCTCATAGTCGGAATTTTGTTGTTTCTTCTCGGTGATATCCGTCGCAAACTTAACCACTTTAAAGGGCTTGTTATTGGCGTCAAAAATAGGGTTGTAGCTTGCTTCTATCCAGATCGGCTCTCCTTCTTTTGTGAAGCGACAGAATTCGCCTCGTTGAAACTCACCTGCACCCAGTTTTGCCCAAAACTCTTTGTATTCTCGGCTATTACGGTATTTGTTATCTACGAAAATGTTATGGTGTTTGCCCTGAACTTCTTCTAAAGAGTAACCAAGCGCATTAAGAAAATTGTCATTGGCAATTAAAATATTGCCATGTAAGTCAAATTCTATAATGGCTTGAGAACGTGTTAAGGCATCTAACTGACCTTGAGCATTTACCCAATCGTCTTTGGCAATAATCACTTGATTATCATCTAATCGCTTTGAAAACAGGCTTTTTAACATGGCAATAACCCTTCCTATGAATCTTGTTTACTTTGAAGCCTTGAAGGCCAACTGTGAATAATGTTTATCCTTATGCGCTCTCGAATACGCCTATCTCATCACTGGATATGAGTTCTTCAATATCGACGATGATGACCATTTGATCCTCCAAAGCAGCAAGTCCATGGAGATAACGGCTGTCGAAAGCCACACCAAATTCAGGTGCTGGTTTAATTTCATCGGCTTCTAGGTTCATTACATCTGAAACACCATCGACCACAATTCCTACAACACGATCACGCACGTTTAGCATAATCACGATGGTCCATTCGTTATAAGTCGCTTCGCCTATATCGAATTTAATTCGTAAATCAACAATCGGCACAATATCGCCACGCAGGTTAATAACGCCTTTAATATAACTAGGTGCGTTGGCAATTTTTGTTGCTGGTTCGTAACCACGAATTTCTTTCACTGTCATAATATCAAGCGCGTAGGTTTCATCGCCTAATACAAATGTTAAGAATTCTTTTGCAGGCATTGAAGACGTGTTCCCCTGCTGAAGTATTGCCATAATAAATGCCTCTTATAAGTCCGATTTAATGAATTGTGTTATTGAGTCGACATCTAATATCAACGCCACACTTCCATCTCCCATTATGGTCGCGCCTGCAATTCCTTCTACTCGGCGGTAATGTCGTTCTAGGTTTTTAATTACGACTTGTTGCTGACCTAATAGGGAATCGATAACCAAACCAAATCTCTGTTTTGACGTTTCAACTAGAACAACAATACCTGTTTCCATATTGGTTGCTGTTGTGCTTCCTCCTAATGTTTTTCCAATATCAATAAGAGGCCAATATTCGTCACGAACCCAAAGTAATTCTCTTCCTTTAATACGCTTTATCTGTTCAGCAACCGGCTGAATGCTCTCAACAATACTGACGAGAGGAATGATAAATACCTGATCTGAAGCTTCGACTGTCATACCATCAAGGATGGCCAATGTCAGAGGCAAGCTGATGGTAAAAACAGTTCCCATGCCTGCCGTTGAGCTAATATTGATACGTCCGCCTAAAGACTCGATATTTCGACGTACTACGTCCATTCCAACGCCTCGACCAGAGACATCGGTGACTTCTGCTGCGGTGGAAAAGCCAGCTTCAAATATCAGCTGCCAAACGGCGCTATCTGTTAAAGGTTCTGGTAAAGAGATTTCTTTTTCTAATGCCTTTTCGATGATTCGATCACGATTTAGACCAGCGCCATCGTCCGTTATGGTAATAACAATTTCGCCACCTTTCTGGGCCGCTGAAAGTTTAACGATACCGGTTTCATTTTTATTGGTTTCTAAGCGTTTTGATGGCATTTCAATACCATGATCAACGCTATTTCTAATTAAATGCAGAAGAGGGTCTGAGATTTTCTCTACTAAATTTTTGTCAATTTCTGTATTTCCGCCTTCAATAACGAGATTAATTTTTTTCTCTAATTTAGTGGATAAATCTCGAACAAGCCGTGGGAAACGATTAAATACAAAAGAAATAGGCAGCATACGAACCGACATTACCGCTTCTTGAATTTCTCTGGTATTTCTTTCAAGCTCGATCAAAGCTGATTGCATTTTATCTGCGATGCTTTCTTGTACTTCGCTGCCAATTAAGTTCAGCATGGATTGAGTAATAACAAGCTCACCAACTAGGTTAACCAGCTTGTCGATTTTATTGGTTTCGACGCGAATGCTAGACGCTTCCGATTTTGTTTCGGATGCTTTGTTTGCTGTTGTCTTGGTTGCTGGTGGCTTTTGCGCTACAGGATTTGATGAACTTGTATTTTTTGGTGATGCTGATGGCTTTGTGAGAAACTCTTCATTAAAGAATCCATAGCCGATGTTGTCTCGCTGCGGTAGCTTTTCATCCGTTCCAACAGAAGCGCTTTTATTGTCGGTTTCATCTGAGTCATCGATGTTTTCGTCAAAAAAGCCAAAGCCAACATTTTCTTCATCAGGCTCTTTTTTATCAGCAAGGTCTTCGTCATCGTCATCGTCAAAAAAACCAAAGCCTTGATCTTCTTCAGTGTCAATCTCGTCATCGTCATCGTCATCGTCATCGTCATCGTCATCGTCAAAAAGTCCAAAGCCTTGGTCCTCTTCGCTTTCACCTTCGTCCTCATCAAAAAAGCCAAAACCTTGATCTTCTTCGGCTTCTAAAAGGGCGTCGACTTTTTCATCTGCCCCTGCCACTTCTTTTAATGTGGCTCCGAGTCTTTTCTTACTTGCTTCAATGATGTCCCAATCAATCTCTGTTTCTTCGCGATAGCAGCTAAGAATATTTTTAAGCACGTCCGTTGTTTCAAGCAACACTGTGATGAGATCAGTTGTTAATATCAGCTCATTATTTCGTGCAGAGTCCAGCATGTTTTCCATAACATGAGTTAACCCTGTCAAAGCTTTGAAACCAAAAATGTCGCTGCCACCTTTAATGGAGTGAGCGGCACGAAAAACACTATTAAGCTCTTCCATATCGGGCGCATCGATATCGTAGGCAAGTAATAGCGTTTCCATGGTTTCGAGGTGTTCCTGTGCTTCCTCGAAAAAAACCTCATTGTATTGACTCAAATTATCCATACTGTCTCTCAATGAATTTGCAAAATGAGGCTCTTAACGAAGCACTTTCGCAACGACTTCAAGTAGCTTTTTAGGGTCAAATGGCTTGACCATCCAACCAGTTGCTCCTGCAGCCTTGCCTTTCTGTTTCATGGTGTCCCCAGCTTCCGTTGTTAGGACAATCAGAGGGACACGAGCATAGCTAGGCATCGCACGCAGTGATTTGATCAAGGTAAGACCGTCCATATTGGGCATGTTTTGATCCGTTAGGACAAAATCAAACATTTCAGTTTTACAAAGGCTCAGTGCCGCTTGGCCATCGTTGGCTGTTTTTACAGCGTATCCAGCTCCTTTTAAGGTCATTTCCACCATTTGGCGAACAGAAGGAGAGTCATCTACGACAAGTAGTTTTTTGCTCATAATTTATCCTAGTATCGTAAGGTTGCGAGTGTTGTGTTGGTGTTTTGATCATAGGTAAAGCCATTACACAGGGTATTTATAATGTCTAAGCCTCGACCATAGGTTTGGTCATTCGAAGTGGTTATTTCTTTATCAATGTGATAGCCATTACCGGAGTCTGATACGGTTAATAAAAGCGTTTTTTGTAATGACTCCCAGCCAATTGACACCGAGACTCTTTGGTTATTATTCAGGGTATTAATAACTGCGTTTCTCTTATCTAGATAAGAAATAAAGTCGGTTTTTTTTAAGTTGGATGGGATGTTTAATATTCCGTGATCTACTGAGTTAACGATTAACTCGGTTAATACGGTAAATACACGCTGACAAAATGATTGCGAAAAACCATAACTTTCAAGTAGCTCTACTAGCTTCAAAGTGAAATGATCATTCAGCAGTGAGTCTCCAAATAGTTCAAAGGAAAATGAAAAACTTCCTTTTGGGCTTTGTTTTTCTATGGGATTGTCTGAGAGCTCTTTTCTTAATACACCTAGGTTTAAACTACACAAGGTCATGTCATCATGGCTGATGGTTAAATTTGCTTCCATGGCATGCATTCGAGTGATTGTGTAGTCTGGATCATTAGGATATTCAGCAATCATAGAATAGACATCATCAAAGCTAAGCATTTGTTCTAGATATCGTTTATTTTCAATTAAGCAGTCACTAAAAAATGAAATGTATTCGATACTATCAAGTGGAATGGTTTCAAATTTGGTACTGATATCGTTGGTCGGCAAAATACCAATGGCCATATTTTTAGCTGGGATTTTATCAATCAGCTGCTTGTTTTTATCGAAGGTAAGTACGTTTGGCATCCCGCCATTCCAGATACTAATGGCATTTTTTGATAAGCATATTTCTATTAAAATACAGGCAAAAAAACGATTACTTGGTACAGTTTGTGAGTGCTTTTCGCTTAGTTCTCTTAGAATAGCACCTGGTGATAGTCCTTTTTTAACCATGGCGTTAAAGGTCACAACCATTGGGTAAATAGTAATAGCAGCAGCCATACCATGACCTGTTGCATCGCCTAACATGATAATTAAATTGCCATTTGGCGATTTTGCCGAGATTAGAATATCGCCGCAGAATCTTCCGCTAGAAAGTGTTGTAACATTCACTCCTTCAATCGAGTGAGAATGTGTTTGTAATATGTGATCGTAGACAAAAAATGCGAGCGCTTCTTCTTGTTCTTTTTCTTGCATGACATTTAGGTAGTTTTCATTTGCTCGGAATAGGGCTTGTTCCACCTCAGACCAATCAAGAAAGCTTTGCACTTTATTTGATAAAAGCAGTGGCATAATCGGTTTCTGAATAAAGTCTTTTACACCCGCGTCAAACAAACGTGCCATGTGAGCGCTATCGTATTCTGCTGTTATCATCAGAATCGGCGCCATTGGGTAACGTTGACGAATTTGTGGAATTAATTCATCTGACATTCCATCTGGTAAATGAATATCTAATAAAAATAGTTTTATAGAGTTATCATCAAAAAACAGACGAGCTTCTTCAAGCGTCGACGTTAAGACTACTTCAATGCCCTTTAGTTGAAGTGCCTTAGACACAATCAATCGGGTTGAAGCGTTATCCTCTAATAAAAGAACTTTACTTGCCTTATTCATAGCCAAATAGCTTCTCAAAATTGGCCATGTCTAAAATATCTTTAGCGGTGCCATTTGCATTACGAATAGTGCAATGGCCAGACGATGCGCTTAATTGGCGATGTAAAAGAACCATCATGCCTAGAGCAGAAGAGTCAATATAGGAAACACGCGAAAAGTCTAATACGATTTTTTTTGTCTCTGTTAGCGCATCTTCATACTTTTTTGTGAACCAACCATGGGTGCTGAAATCGAATCTTTCTGGCATATTAATCACTATGAGTTCTGACATGTGAACCTCTCCTCCTTATTTAAAATAAATCAATGTCGCCGCTTTCAATGTTCTGCTGAGAAACAGGGTTATGTTTTTGCTGGCTACGTTGTTTGATTATTTCTAATTTATCCCTTAACACATGTTCTATATTGTCCGAAGAATCATCGTTAACAGATCTCAGTTGTTCTCCCATGAATTCCAAAACTTCAATTGTGTAGGTAATGTTTTGTCCGTTAATATCGTCAAACTGTAGGGCTCTGGTGGCATCAAATATGGCTGACTCTAATGAGTTCGCCAGACTTTCTAGTTCCAACGTGACGTTAGCATCGTCCTCAGCTTTGTGAACGATATGCTCTAAAGCGCTATTCATGGTTTTTTTAGATTCCATAATGTAGGTAACATCATGGGTCGCTAATTTCTCCATAGATTTTGTTAGATCAGAGACTTGGTCTTGGATTTTCTTTAGGCGAGATTGGATAGCCACACTAAAGCCAGATGAGCGATTTGATAGCGAACGAACCTCATCAGCCACAACCGCAAACCCTCGTCCAGCTTCACCAGCTCGGGCGGCTTCTATCGCCGCATTAAGCGCCAAAAGGTTAGTTTGATCCGCGATATCATCAATATCTTTTAAGGCTTTTGCTATCTCAGGCATCTCATCGTGAATGTCATTTACTTTTGAAAGTAGCTCCATCGACGACGCTGACATTTCAATCGTACTTTCTATAAATTTATCTAAGGTCGTCGCGGTTTGTGCTGCAAAATCGCGCATGACTTCACTGTAATATTTATTATCATCGCTATCTGTTTCTACTAGGTGATGAATGCAATTGGCTTGTTTTTCAATGAGTGAATTAGTTTCTACAAATGCATTGTTTAGTAACTCGACGGCACTTTTTTGTGTTGCTAACACATTGCCAAGATCATCGGAACATACGTTTAATAAAGGCACTAAGTCCCTGCTAAAAAGTGCTTCAGGTATAGATACATGATCAGCTGGCTGTGGTTTTATTAGCTCTTCTTCAGAATGTACTGGAGATTGAGGTTGGTCTTTTTTCGAGCGAGATAAGAAAGGTGGAATAAAACCAAAAATCGTGAGAACCCCAAGAGCTTCCCACATTAAAGATTCATAGACTAGAATCCCTGCAATAACTAACGCAAAACAATGACAAAGAAGAAATCGCAACATGTTTATCCTTAAGCTGTTTGTATCATTCAACATAATAAGTGTAGTCAATAAAATTAAATGTTCTTTAAAATAACGAATAAATTTAATACGTTAATTTTTTTGAGTATTAGTAATTACGATTTTCTTGTATATAGCTTTTTTCAAATAGATACAAATCACCATAAAAAGTGACAGAGCATTGATACAAAAAAACATTTTTAGGAATTTTCTTAACGGATAAGCAATAGCTTTGTGTACGGATGGAATGAAAATGCGAAGAGATAAAGACATGAATTTATTAGGCTTAAAACGTAGTAAAAAGTTGTTGTAACTCAAGCCTGTACAGTTTTTTTGGGTCGTCAGCCATTTCTTTTTCTAATGCTTACTATATGTCGTTGTATCACGGCTTCATGTTTACTTTTTCCCTGTGTGCTGTATTTTCAAGCGTCATCCATTGTTGTTGGGAATCTTTATGTCTGCTTTATTTCATTACGCCTTTCACGTTACTTCCTTGGACGAAACACGCCTTTTTTATACTCAGGTTTTAGGTTGTACTGAAGGTCGCAGTGCTGAGACTTGGGTAGATTTTGACTTTTACGGTCATCAATTGTCTTTGCATTTAGGTGAACCCAGTCCGACGACAAATACAGGCAGAGTAGGCGATCATCTTGTTCCTATGCCTCACTTTGGTTTGATTTTGCCCCTAGATGAATGGCAGAAAGCCGCCAAGCGCTTAACCGAAGCAAATGTGGCGTTTGATCTTGCTCCAAGTGTTCGCTTTGAAGGCTTGCCAGGCGAACAATGGACGATGTTCTTTAAAGACCCAAGTGGTAATGCCATTGAATTGAAAGGATTTAAAGACTTAGCTCAGGTGTATGAGAAATGATCCCTTTTATCAGCCGTGCTAGCTTATCAGAACAAAATACCTGGATTACGCATTTATCAGCCGCTATGCCAGATGAAGTGATTTTGCCTTTTGCTGATTTAACCGCAGAGCAAAAACAGCAATGTGATATAGCCATTGTGGCCAATCCTGATCCTGAAGATTTAATATCTCTTCCTTCATTAAAGTGGGTTCACAGTGTCTGGGCTGGTGTTGAGCGCATGATGCATGAACTGTCTTCGCCATCTTTTTCTATTGTCCGATTGGTGGATGCGAATTTAGCCAATACTATGTCGGAAGCCGTATTGGCGTGGACACTTTATCTTCATCGAGATATGCCGACATACGCCAAACAGCAGGTAAAAAAGTCTTGGGCTCAACAACCTATGGTGCTGGCTCAAGATCGTCGTATCGGCGTACTTGGATTAGGAGAATTAGGGCGTGTGAGTGCCCAGCGTTTAGTTGCCAATGGTTTTTCTGTTGCTGGGTGGAGTCGCCATTCAAAGCAGATTGAAGGCGTTGAATGTTTTCATGGGAAAGACGGGCTAGCTCTTTTATTGAAGCAAACTGATATACTGATTTGCCTTTTGCCTTTGACTGCGGAAACAAAAGGTTTACTGGGTCAGCAGAACTTGTCTCTTTTGCCTGTTGGTGCAAGTTTGATTAATTTTGCTCGTGGACCAATTATTGATGATGACGCATTGCTAAGTAAGCTGGAACGTGGTGAGTTGTCTTATGCTGTTTTGGATGTTTTTGCCCAAGAGCCGTTGCCAGAAAACCATCCTTACTGGCGACATGACAGTGTCACTGTGTTACCGCATATTTCCGCACCGACACACCCGATTAGTGCGAGTGAAATTGTTGCTACGAACATTAAACAGTATCGATTAACTGGCAATATTCCGCATGCAGTTGATCCGGTTCGTGGTTATTAATGAAATAACATGAGACCTTTTTTCGATGTCATGAGCACATTTATTGTGAAAGGTCTTAGCATTTAATAATTCTAAAAATGGAGTCTGGTATGCCGCATTGCATTGTTGAATACAGCCAAAACTTAGAACAAGAAGTACCACCGGTGGATCTACTTGAAGCGGTTAAAGAGGCTTGTATAGCATCGACACTGTTTACTGAAGAAGACATTAAATTGCGTAGCTTTCCTTATAAAAGCTTCATCACAGCAGGGAAAGAAGATGCATTCGTACACGTTATCTTACGAATGTTGTCCGGTCGAACATTAGAACAGAGAAAGCAACTTTCTCATTTGGTTCTAGAAGCTTTAACACAGTTTTCATTAAAGGATGTTAGTTTTTCGGTTGAAGTATGTGAAATGGAACGCGATACTTACGCAAAAAAAGTCGTTCTGTCCCAATAAAATAGTGTTGTTTACTTAAAAGGTCTTATTAATGAGAGCCATTGTATGCTCAATGATGCTTCTTCCGAGTTTGCTTTGGGCTCAAATGGAATCAAATAATGTAGATGAGTCGTCTTCTGATACGTCTGACTCAGCCATTATTGTGAAAGGGGCTGAAGATGCCTCTTATTCCCCAGAAGAACCTGACGTGCCAGAATCTATCTCGAAACGCGCGAAAGAAGATCATGGGTTGCTTCAACAGCGAGAGAATAGGGAAGCCGCGACAGTTAATAATCCTTTTGTATTAACACCCTTTAAACCCAATTACTTTTTACCTATCGCCTATACCTCGAATCCTAATGATCGTGCGTTTTTGGGCGATAAAACAAATACTGAAAGTTTAGACAGTGTCGAATTTAAATTTCAGCTTAGCTTTAAGTTCCCTGTTGCATACGACGTGGTTGGAAGAAATACCAGTTTATGGTTTGCTTACACTCAGCAAGCTTATTGGCAGGCTTATAACAGTACTATCTCTGCGCCTTTTCGTGATACCAATCATGAACCTGAGGCGTTTATTATCACCAAGCCAAAACATGGATTTTTAGGTATCAACCCAGATTACATTTCCTATGGCTTTGTTCATCAGTCCAATGGTCAGTCAAATGAACTCTCTCGATCATGGAATCGGTTTTATGTAGATCTTTTATTTGAACATGGTGATACCGCATTTTCCTTTAAGCCTTGGTATCGTATTCCTGAAAGTTCAGACGTTGATGATAACCCAAATATTGAAAATTATTATGGTTATGGTGAATTCAATCTAATACATGTTATCGACGATTACAGTATCGATATAATGTTAAGAAATAACCTGAAATCCTCTGATAATAAAGGCGCGATACAGGTCGGCTTTAATTTTCCTTTATGGGGGAAATCACGTGGTTACATTCAATACTTCAATGGTTATGGGCAATCTTTGCTAGATTATAATCATCAAACTCAGTCGCTTGGTATTGGTATTATGTTGACCAATTGGTTGTGATTTTGCCAGCTTGTAGGATGCATTGAGAACGGATTGTCATTAGATTGTAATGATTGTGTCATTTTTAGCTTTTAAGGTGGTTATAAATCTAACCTAGGAGCTAAACCATGAAGTTGAAATTCTTACCTGTTGCAACCAGCTTAATTGCACTAACACTGTTAACCGCTTGTGGCGAAACAGTAAAAAAACACGATACTAAGCCTGCTGCAGAGACAATGTCTTTAAACAACGATGATTTGTACGAAGTTCATCACGAAGGTCGTATTTATGTGTTTGATGATCGTGGTGTGTATGAAGACTTTTTGCAGGTTGGTGAAACTTCTTTTCGTAAAGTGCGCATTGGATCAGGTCCAAAAGGTGAAACTATTGTCTTTGGTCTAACTAACGCAGACAAGAAAAAAATGTCTGGCATCGCCGCTGTTGAAATGTATGACGGTGAGTTGAAAGGCGCCGATTCTTTCTATGGTGAAATGCGTATGGAAGGTCGTATTTATGTTTTCGGTTCTTTGCAAGAAATGAACGAAGCGCGTGCCGTTGGTGAAGTTCCTTTACGTTACACAGACATAGGTTCTGGTCCAAAAGGCGAAACGGTTGTTTATGCACTAAATGGCAGCAACAAAAAAGTGAAGCCGACTGCGATGATCGAAAAATTCCATAAAATGAATCACATGAAGTAATTTACTGACTGAGATTCATAAAATACCTCGCGATAGCGGGGTATTTTTTTGTCTTGTCGTCGTTATGACAGTATGTCATGAAGTTGTCACTGTAATGCCACAGAACGGACATTTTACTGGTTTATGTTGAGAGTAAGACAAAATCAGCGAGGTGAACCGTATGAATATCCTTCAGAATATCCACGCAGTAGATGTACAGACTTTTTCTTGGTGTATGGCTCGTAAGCATCGAGCAACCCTAACTCGCATTGACCGTGCCATTTCGTTTTCGGCAGACGGCCCACTTTATGCTCTTTTAGCGCTTTTGCTCTGGTTTGCTGGAGAAGTGACTTTCACACTTGTGTTGATAGTAGGATTCTTGGTTGAACGGATCTTATATCTGGTTCTAAAACGTGGTTTTAAGCGTAACCGCCCAGCGGATGCTCTAGATAATTTTAGTAGTTTTATCATTCCTTCGGATCAATTTTCGTTTCCATCAGGCCACACTTCGGGGGCATTTTTTATGGCCTACTGCTTGTCTGAATGGTTTCCAAGCATGAATGTGATGTTGTATTTCTGGGCGGCGAATGTTGGTTTATCACGTATTTTTCTTGGTGTTCATTTTCCAACGGATACTGTGATTGGTGCTTTGTTAGGTACGGTTTGTGCGGCGTTAGCGATAGGGATTTTGGTATGAAGATATTGTACGGTGTTCAGGGAACGGGCAATGGTCATATTACCCGTGCAAGAGCCATGGCGGTGGAAATGCACGCCGCTGGAGTGGAGGTTGATTTTGTTTTTTCTGGTCGTCCAGCTGAAGAATATTTTGATATGGCTGTATTTGGCGATTATCGAACTTTTCAAGGTTTGAGTTTCGTGGCGCGAAACGGGCAGTTAGACCTCTACGCAACTTGTAAGAATGCCAAATTTTTTAAGCTATACCGAGATATTCGGTCAATAGATACTCGTGGTTATGATTTGGTAATTACAGATTTTGAGCCTATTGTGGCATGGGCCGCCAAACGCCAAGGCATTCCTTGTATAGGGTTTGGTCATCAATATGCATTCAAGTACGATATTCCTCGCTATAAAAAGAACTTTATCGCCCAATGGATTATGTCCAATTTTGCTCCAGCAGCGACGCAACTAGGCGCTCATTGGCATCATTTTGGATATCCAATTCTTCCACCACTTATTCATGTTCAACAAATGAAAAACATGGCTGACCCTGAGCAGGTCTTGGTATATCTACCTTTTGAAAACAGTGAAGCGGTATTGGATTGGTTGGATGGCGTGCAGAATTATCGCTTCCGTCTACATTGTAAAGACATTGAGCCCGGCGTGTATGGGAACGTAGAAGTTTTTCCTTTCGATAGAGAAGGGTTCCAAAAGAACTTAAGTGAATGCGAATCTGTACTTTGTAATGCGGGGTTTGAATTGAATTCCGAAGCCTTGCAGCTTGGTCGTCGTATTTTGGCAAAACCGTTAAAAGGCCAAATAGAACAACATTCCAATGCTATAGCATTAGATTTTTTAGGTATTGCTAAAACGAGTGACGTTTTGAGTTCGCAGGTAATTCAAGAATGGCTAGAAACCAGTCGAGTGGTGCAGATATCGTATCCGAACGTTGCCCGTGCAGTGGTTGCTTTGTTGCAGTCTAGTAATGATATTAGTGTGTCAGATTTATGTGAGTCTTTATGGCAACAAACTCCTAATGTGCGGGGGATTGATTTTCAATCCAACAAGCCTCGATCTTCAATGAATGTAAAGAGCGTTAAAAGAGTGACAGCATAAATTAATAGGTCATCACTCTTTTTTAATCTAAGCGCTTAATGTTTTTTTGAAAAAATTAATAGTGCGTTCCCATGCAAGTTCCGCGTTTTTCTCTTGGTAGCGAGCGGTCGAATCATTATGGAAACCATGGTTCGCCTGAGGATATACATAGGCCGTGTAATCAACCTTGTTAGCCTTCAGTGCTGTCTCGTAATCTGGCCAAGTGTCGTTTACTCGTTTATCCAATTCAGCAAAATGGAGTTGCAATGGTGCTTTAATTTTATCTATGTTGGATTTAGCCGGCGTGCCGTAATAAGGTGCGCCAGCGTGAATAGTCTCTGGCATTGCGGCGGCTAAGGCGTTAGTCAAATATCCTCCATAACAAAATCCGACCATGCCTACTTTTCCTGTACTTAGCTCATGGTTTTTTAGTAATGTTGCTGCATCCATGAAGTCACCTTCGATTTTATTTCCATCCAATGTTTTTTGCATGGCACGGCCTTCATCGTCGTTGCCCGGATAGCCACCCAAAGGGAAAAGTGCATCAGGGGCAAACGCAATAAATCCTGCTTTTGCTAAACGTCTGGCGACATCTTCTATGTATGGGTTAAGGCCACGGTTTTCGTGAGCAACCAGAACGGCTGCAGCTTTGTTATCAGCGTTAACATTTTTGGGGACGACTAAATAGCCGCGAGCTTTGCCGTGTCCATTGGGTGAGTCGTATTCGACGTAACTAGCAGTAATGTCTGGGTCATTAAATGACACTTGCTCCGCTAACGCATAATTGGGTGTTAGTGCTCCCGCGACGACGGAAAGAGTCAATCCTGTTACGCTCAGCGTACCAAGGCGAGATAAAAAGGTACGGCGATCTATATCGCCATGAGCGTATTCATCGTACCAATCGAAGGCTTCCTGAGGAATACTGCCACTTGGTAATGATTTATCGGTCGATCTTTCGGTTAGTAAACTCATCGCATTTCCTTCTTTAAATTTGTAGAGTGAAATTCAGCAACGCAATTTTTAGAACTTGATAATGAAAAGTGGTTCAATAGATACGTTGAAAAAAATATTTTAGATGAACTTGATTGATCTTTTTTTTAAAAGCACACGTATTTAAGGTTAGCTGAAGAATTTAATCTTGGCTGAAACAAAAATGCAGACCTTGATTTGATTGTATTTTTTCATGGTGTTAATGAAGATAACTCAGTAGGAACGGATACTAATGACGCGTAAAATGCCAATTATTATTACAGGTGGAGGGCAGCGCCTAGGTCTTGCTTGTGCTAAAGCGTTAGTTGCTCAAGGGTATGAAGTCATTATTACTTATCGCAGAGCACGGGAAGATATTGCCATATTAGAAAAGCAGGGGATTGCTTGTATACAGGCGGATTTTTCATCTATCTCTGGCGTGGATGAATTTATTGCTACAATACAAGGTCAATATTCGGCACTCGGTGGCATCATTCATAACGCTTCCGAGTGGGAGTCGGAAGACGGTTGTTTGGACACGGCGCTATTAATGGAAAAAATGTGGCAGGTCCACGTATTTGCGCCTTATCGTATAAATCTAGCTTTCGAAGCATTATTATGTGCGGGTTTTGAGCAAGACGGACAAGCGGATATTATCCACATGACGGATTATGTGGCTGAAAAGGGCAGTGATAAACACATTGCTTATGCAGCCAGTAAAGCAGGCTTAGCGAATTTAACTTGCTCGTTTGCTAAGCGATTTGCACCGCGAATTAAGGTTAATGCAATCGCACCGTCACTTTTGATGTTTAACAGTGACGATGGCACAGAATACCGGAACAAAGCATTGAACAAATCTTTGCTGCGTAAGGAGCCAGGGGAGCAAGAAGGTGTGCTTGCGATACAGTACATACTAGACAGTCGCTATATGACAGGTCGAACCTTGTCACTTGATGGAGGCCGGCATTTGGTTTAGCTCGCCAAATGGGACTTCTTTTTTGAACGCCTTCATGTCATGAGACAGGGTTAAGTAACTTAGGACAAACATATGAAAGCTAACACAGCTGAACAAACTAATTTAAACTGCCTTGTGTTGTCTGATGAGGCGATAAAAGTACGCGATGCACTTATCAATAGTGGCCTAGAAACCCCGATGATTGATAACGGTTTGACGACCGAAGAAAAGTATCAGCGTATTAAAAGCGCATTTGAAGATGTGGTAACAACACTTGGTTTGGATTTGACTGATGACAGTTTGGCTGAAACGCCACACCGTATCGCCAAAATGTACGTGAAAGAAATATTTTCTGGCTTGGATTACGCACAGTTTCCAAAAATCACCGTCATCGAAAACAAAATGCAAGTCGATGAAATGGTAAAAGTAAGCGACATCAGCTTCACCAGTACGTGTGAACATCATTTCGTGACCATTGATGGTTTAGCAAAAGTCGCGTATTTACCTAAAACGAAGATTATTGGTTTATCTAAAATCAACCGTATTGTGCGCTTTTTTGCTCAGCGCCCGCAGGTGCAAGAACGTCTTACTCAGCAGATTTTAGTTACCTTGCAAACCTTGCTTGAGACTGACAACGTCGCGGTAAGCATTAGTGCTGTGCATTATTGCGTAAAAGCTCGAGGCGTTATGGACGCAAGCTCGTCGACTCAAACAACCGCCCTAGGTGGTTTGTTTAAACGCAGCGACAAAACGCGTGGTGAATTCCTGGCAAGATAAGAGTCTGCTAGCTAAGAGCCTAGCAAGATAAGAGTCTGCAAGATAAAAGCTAAGTCAAAACACAAAGTATTAATCCTAATAAAGAGCCTATCCACATAGGCTCTTTTTTTATGAGCTAAAGTAAGGCAAAGTGTCTCAGCATTTAGCATTACTTGGCTTTGGGGCTTTTGGTATGACAGATAAAAAGACAGTTTGGTTTCCAGCAAAAAAGAATGGTTGGGGTTGGGGGAAGCCAAATACATGGCAGGGTTGGACTGTGCTGGCGCTTTACCTTATTACTATCGTCGTTGTAAGTCTTGTGAATGATCCTAAAGTTGACCTGATGAAATGGGCTGTGCCTGTTGCTATTAGTACGTTTATTTTGATTGTTTTTTACTGCTGGAAAGGCGAAGCACCGAATTGGAAATGGAAGACAATAGAGAAAGAAAAACGTAAATGGTTTAAGTAACGTCTGCGCTTATGGAAAGTCCTAGCAAACAGGCGCTAGTCATTTTCTTTGTTTAATGTATGACGTTTTAACAAGGTTGGGAACAAATACATCCAAATACCGACCACGGCAATGGTTCCCACTCCGCCAATGACAATGGCCGGAACCACGCCGAACCATGCGGCGGTTACCCCAGATTCAAATTCCCCTAATTGGTTTGAACTGCCAATAAAAACAGAATTGGCTGCACTGACTCTGCCACGCATTTCGTCAGGCGTTTCTAATTGAACCAATGTTGAACGAATAACAACGCTGATCATGTCTGACGAGCCTAGTAGAACCAAAGCAAGCATCGACAGAATAAGGTTTTCAGACAAACCAAATAAAATCGTTGCGACACCAAAGATAGCTACGGCGGAAAACATGATTTTCCCCACGCTGTGGGTCAATGGGCGACGTGCTAAATATACCGACATGAGCAATGCGCCAAGAGCTGGTGCGCAGCGTAATAAACCTAATCCCCATGGGCCGGTATGAAGAATGTCTTTGGCGACAATGGGAAGGAGAGCCGTAGCACCACCCAATAATACGGCGAACATATCCAATGATACCGAGCCTAAGATGACTTTGTTCCCGCGTATAAAAGTTAGGCCACCAAATAAGTGCGCCATGCTGATTGGTGACTTAGTTTTAACCGTAAAATTGTAATGTAAAAAGAACATGATAACGCACGAAATTAGGAAGCACCCCATGCTTGATAAATAAAGCGTTGTTGGCCCTAAAAGATAAATTAAACCACCAAGCGCTGGCCCTGCTATGACAGATATCTCTCGTGCTGAGGCAATCGCACTGACGGCACGAGACAATAATTCGTTAGGAATAAGATTGGGTAAAATCGCTTGATTCGCGGGCATTTCAAAGGCTCTCGCTGTGCCTAGAAACGCGGCGCAGATATAAATCATGTCGGCTGAAATAGTCGATGTCATATTTCCATAGGCAAGAATCCCGACTGTCATTGCCATGGAAAAACGAGTGAAAACGCAGATTAATCGGCGGTTGTATCGATCCGCTATGTGTCCTACTACCAAGGTTAGGAGTAGTTGTGGGAGAAACTGGCAAAGTCCCACAAGACCAAGTGCCATTGGACTATTGGTTAGATCGTACATTTGCCAGCCGATACCAACGCTGAGCATTTGAAAAGCAAAGGAAGACGCTATCTGACCGATCCAGAAATGGACAAAATTACGGTGTTTAAAAAGAGCTGGCATGTTGATTGTTGGCCTTATTAAAAAGTGTATTGGTATCAGATATTAATTTTCAGAGGCGCATAGTCTAATACTAAGTGTCGAGTTGCCCAGCTTTTTATTAATCAATCTTGTCGTTATGACTCAGAAACTTCACACAGAGTATGTTATTTTAAAAGGCTGCTTTATCAGGATGATAATAGCCCTTTTGTGTATTTTAAGTGAGTCTCCTACGTCAGTAGACTAAATTTGATATCAAGGATATACATTGATTAACTCCGAAACCTATTCCTCTCTTCATGAGCGTTTGTCCCGTTGGTTGTTGCTATCTTGTTTAATAGCGGTGGGAATTGGGCAATCTTTCATTTTTACCTCCTTACCGCCTATTGGCCGTGAAATTGGTTTGGCAGATGTGCGCATTAGTACTCTGATTACGGTCGGTGCAGCAACCTTTGTTGTCGCGGCTTTTTTATGGGGCGGCATAATTAATCGAATTGGTCGTGTTCGTTCGGTGATTATTGGCATGAGTAGTTATGCCATAACAATTGCTTTGACTGGTTTTGTGCTTCAAGAAGCCTTGGCAAAACATTTGACGGCGGAGCAAACTTATTTTTGCGTGTTTGCGTTACGCATTATTTTTTCCCTTGGTATTGCTGGCATTTTGCCTTCTATACAGACCTATTTGATTTCCCATACGGATATTAAGCATCGCAGTTCGACCATTGCAATGATTGGTGCTTCATTCAGTATCGGTATGATTTTAGGTCCTGCTTTTGCTTCATTATTGAGTAGTTTAGGACTCACGGCACCATTTTATATTATTTCTTTTTTGGCTGGTTCAGCCGCCTTGCTGGTGGTGTTTTTTGTAAAAGATACCAAGCATGTGCGTCAATTTGTGAAGCCGCCGGCGATTAATTGGTTTACCCAACCCGTCATGCCATTTTTGTTTATGTCTTCATTGTCGATTTTATCCATGACGGGCGTTCAGCAAATTATGAGCTTCTTGATTCAAGATCGATTTCAGCTTGATGTAGCTCAAACGACACAACAGTTAGGCTTTGCCATGATGACCATGTCTTGCTTTAGTATTCTAGTGCAAATGATTTTGGTACCGCGCTTTCAGTTAGGTGTTGTGACGCTGATTTTTTCTGGTGTGAGCGTTGGTGTTTTGGCGCAATTAGCCTTTCTCTTTTTAGATTCTTATGTGGGCGTGTTGCTGGCAATGGGGTTGTTTGGCGCAGGTTTTGGCTTCTTGTTCCCAGGCATAGTGACCGCGCAAACGCTTCTTGTAAAAGACGATCAACAAAGCCGATTGGCCAGCATGAATGCCTCGATGCAAGGTCTTGGCGCCGCATTGGGGCCCGTTATTTTGGCCTCCTTGTATCAGCTAGGGCAGTTAGTACCATTTTTTGCTCTGATGTTCAGCCTGATATTTATGCTTGGCGTCTTTCTGTATTGTAAGGCCAAGCTAAGGCATGTCTTTTAATATCTCTTGCGCCATTAACTATTATGAATTGAGTCTAGTTTGAGTCGCTTGACGAGGCGATATGCCAAAATGTTGATGGAAGCGTCGACTAAAGTGACTCAAGCTTAAATATCCTAATTCATAACTGACTTCTGTTACCGAACACTTCTCTTGTAAGCGCTGATAAGCTCGGCTCATTCTGCGTTGATGTTGGTATTCCACTGGCGTGCAGCCTAATTGGCGCTTAAAGCTTTCGTAGAAGCGACTGCGGCTCATGCAAGCCATCTTAGCTAGCTGGTTGATATCTAATGGTTGGGCGAGGTTGTGCTCTATCCATTGGATAACGCAGGTTAAGCCATTTGCATCGGGTGAATGTTGAGTGAAGCGCAATAGTGCGTCTCGACCATGATGTCGGATTATTCGAGTGACCAGTTCACTGACGCCAAAGTCGACAAGTAAATCTCGGTCTGGATCATTGCGAAGAAACTCACTGGTCAATCTATCAATGACTTGTTGTGTGGCTTGCGTATGCAAGGTATGTAAGTGTTGGTTTGGGTCCAGCGTGACGCCAGAGGGCAAGGACTCGACCATAATGTCATTCATTCGGTCACAAGTTTGTGCGACCCGTTCTTGCGAAATAGCGATGGTGAGGCAAGTGGTTGGCTTATGGAATTGTGCTTCGGGAAAATCAATAAAGACTTCTTCTTTTGGCGCCAAAATAAAAGATTCATGGGGCAAAAATGGAATGTTGTCATGCTCTTTGGTATGCATGACTTTTGCACCTGTCACCATGCCGCAATAAAGCAAAGAATCGGCTTTTAAGCTGACTTTCTGTGCTTGCTCGTACGTATCGTAAATACTTAATTCAGAGTGCGGCCCAGCAAAACATACACGGTTCTCGACCAACTGAATGGGCGCGCGTTTATGTTGCTGTAGTGTTTTCTCAGTCGAGATTGAACGACTCATTTACACACCTCTTTTTTCTTAATGCTTTTTATTTTAATTATTGTGTGGCGTGGCCAATTTCTTTTTCCTCATCATCACTCTTGCTTGCTCATGGGTCAATACAAAAGCAGAGTAGAAATGGATCGCTAGACAAGTTTCATGGACTCACAGGCAAGTTTTATGCCCACTTTTTTTCTACTCTTACTATCACGAAGACTAAAAACCTGAAGAGAGCTTTGCACGAAGTTGCCAGAGTAGCGATTGTGTAGAGAGCTTTTTAAATAAAAACAATAAAAATGGAGAAATTTATGATCTACGCACAACCTGGTACGAACGGTAGCCTTATTACATTTGAAGCCCAGTACGGTAATTTTATCGGCGGTGAATGGGTCGCACCGGTGAAAGGGCAATATTTCGATAATATTAGCCCAGTTAATGGCGAAGTATTTTGTCGAATCCCTCGTTCTACTGAAGAAGACATCAATCTTGCTCTCGATGCAGCGCACGCGGCACGTGTAGCATGGGGAAAAACATCTGTTACGAATCGCTCCAATATATTGCTAAAAATTGCCGATCGCATTGAGCAAAATCTAGAAGCGCTGGCTGTTGCCGAAACATGGGACAATGGTAAAGCGGTTCGCGAAACCTTAAATGCTGACATTCCTTTAGCCGCCGATCATTTTCGTTATTTCGCAGGCTGTTTACGGGCACAAGAAGGCAGCACGGCTGAACTTGATGAACATACCGTGGCATATCATTTTCACGAGCCACTAGGTGTTGTTGGTCAAATCATTCCTTGGAACTTCCCAATCTTGATGGCGGCATGGAAACTGGCGCCTGCGCTTGCAGCGGGTAACTGCGTGGTACTAAAACCCGCAGAACAAACGCCAGCATCTATTCTTGAACTGATCAAAGTCATTCAAGATCTATTACCGCCAGGCGTACTGAATATCGTCAATGGTTATGGGAAAGAAGCCGGTGAAGCGTTAGCAACTAGTAAGCGTATCGCCAAAATTGCCTTTACGGGATCGACGCCAGTCGGTTCGCATATTTTGAAATGTGCGGCAGAGAACATTATTCCTTCTACGGTTGAGTTGGGCGGTAAATCTCCAAATATCTACTTTGCTGATGTCATGCAGCATGAAGAAGCCTTTATTAGTAAATGTGTTGAAGGTTTGGTGTTGGCTTTCTTTAACCAAGGGGAAGTTTGTACCTGCCCGTCTCGTGCTTTGGTTCACGAGTCCATTTATGATGAATTTATGGCATTGGTTATCGAACGTACTAAAACCATTAAACGTGGTAACCCATTGGATACTGACGTGCAAGTTGGTGCTCAGGCGTCCAAACAGCAGTTTGATAAAATCATGAGTTACATCGATATTGGTAAAGCCGAAGGCGCAGAACTATTAATTGGTGGTGGAATTGAATCGGTTGATGGTTTGGATAAAGGCTTCTATGTACAGCCAACCTTATTCAAAGGTTCCAACGACATGCGTATTTTCCAAGAAGAGATCTTTGGCCCCGTTGTCAGTGTAACAACCTTTAAAGACGAAGCGGAAGCGCTTGCTATCGCAAACGACAGTGAATTTGGTTTAGGTGCTGGGGTTTGGACACGAGATACTAATCTTGCCTATCGCATGGGACGTAACCTAGAAGCAGGTCGTGTTTGGATGAACTGCTATCACCAGTATCCAGCTCATTCCGCTTTTGGTGGTTACAAAAAATCAGGTGTCGGTCGCGAAACTCATAAAATTGCTCTAGAGCATTATCAACAAACGAAAAACATGTTGATCAGCTATGACGTGAATCCATTAGGTTTCTTCTAATCAGGATCAACGAGTAGAGTGCTGGATTATATAGCACTGAATGGAAATGAAAGAGCCAAAAGACAACTGTCTTTTGGCTCTTTTTACTTTTAAATCTCAGATATCAATCTTAAATTAGTGTTTGTGTTTTTTGATTTCACCTGATTTAAGACGAGACATATAAGAGTTTAACTCTTTCTTAACAATTGGCATTAAGCAATACAAGCCGATGATATTGGCAACCGCCATGGCGAAAATCGCCGCATCAGAAAAATCGATAACTGGTCCTAAGCTCGCAGCGGCACCAATAATGACAAAGACACAGAAGATAATTTTGAAGGTCAGTTCCGCTCTTTTTCCTTCACCGAATAAATAGGTCCAAGCTTTTAAACCGTAGTAAGACCAACTAATCATGGTTGAGAAAGCAAATAGAATAACCGCAATAGCCAATATGGTAGGGAACCAGCTAAACGCAGAACCAAAAGCCGCAGATGTTAATGCAACACCAGACGAGCCATCTGCCGTCATAATGGTTCCACCTTCATTTAGTATGTAAAGGCCTGTTTCCGGATTGACCATCAATTGTCCAGTAATGATGATGACAAGTGCTGTCATAGTACAAATAACAACCGTATCGATAAAAGGCTCTAATAGAGACACAAAGCCTTCTGTAATGGGTTCGTTTGTTTGTACTGCTGAGTGAGCAATAGCGGCAGAACCCACACCTGCTTCGTTAGAAAAAGCGGCTCGTTTGAAGCCTTGAATCAAGGCACCAACTAAGCCACCGGCAACACCTAAACCGGTAAATGCACCTTCGAAAATTTGTCCGAATGCCCAACCAATTTTGTCTGCATTGACGAGTAAAATAACAATGGCAGAACCCACGTATAAAACGCCCATGATAGGAACTATTTTGTCAGTCACACGAGCGATCGATTTTATGCCTCCGACGATAACGACAAAAACAAGCGCGGCAAAAATCACACCAGTAATCCAACCTGGGTAATCGCCGATTACTTGAGTAAGCTGTGCATGGGCTTGGTTGGCCTGGAACATATTGCCGCCACCTAAAGAGCCCAAAATACAAAAAATCGCAAAAATCCCTGCTAGCAGTCTACCACCGGGAATGCCGCGCTCTTTAAAGCCTTTAGAAATGTAATACATTGGGCCGCCAGATACACTGCCATCTTTGTATTCATTTCGGTATTTCACGCCAAGCGTACACTCGGTGAATTTGGACGCCATGCCCATAAGACCTGCGACAATCATCCAAAAAGTTGCCCCCGGTCCACCAATGGAGACCGCCACAGCAACCCCAGCAATGTTACCAAGACCAACCGTACCAGAAAGGGCCGTTGCCAGTGCTTGGAAATGACTTACTTCACCCGCATCGTTTGGATCAGAATAGTCGCCTTTTACCAAAGCGATAGAGTGCCCGATACTACGAAATTGAACAAAGCCAAAGTACACAGTAAAAATGGTTGCGCCTGTGACTAACCAAAGTACGATCCATGGAAAGCTGGTACCCGGAAGTGGAGCGAAAATTAAATTCACAAACCAACCTGTAGCGTTACCAAACGCTTCATTAACAACAGCGTCAATGCTTTCTGCTGCCTTTAATGAAGAGCTCAACCCAAATAGAACCAAGGCATTTAACGCGCTAAATAAATAGGTAAATTTTTTCATAATATACGTTTCCTTAGCTGACAACGGTGACAGGGACATTCGCACTCATGACCAAATTGGCCGTTACACTACCGAATACTCTTGCGCTTAAACCTTGTTCTGTCGATCTGGCTACGACAATTTGTTCGGCATTGTTTTCTACTGCGATGTTGTTAAGAATAGCGGCCGCTTTGCCAAATTTGACTGCGCCAGAGGCCTTAATACCGGCTTCTTTAAGAGAGGCAAGCGCTGGATCGATAACTCGTTCTTGGGCGTTTTGGGTTTCGACTTGTTTTTGCTTTTTACGGAGGGAGTTTTCTTCTGGGGTTTGGAAAGTGTAGGGAGACCATTCTACGACACAGATTATTTGCAGCTCGCATTCACTTCCAATAAGTGTAGCGAGCCGTTTTGCGTAGGATAAGGCTCGATTACCTGCTTCACTTCCATCCATACCGACAATGATTGTTGCTGACATACATAAGTCCTCTTTTGGGTTGGTTAGTCTTTAAGCGTAGGCTCTTTTCAGGGTTAAGCAATTTTTATCCCTTTGGGTACTTAATAGCAGGTTGATGTGGAAGGGTTAATTTTAGTAATGAGTAATTGATGTATTGGTCTTGAAGCGCCAGAAAATTGCTTTTTCTTAACCTTACTAGCCGAGATAATAAAAAATCTTTGTTTCCAATTGGAAACTTCCTCCCATAAGTGATAATTTCTCTCGTCATTGATCTTGTGTTTTGTATTTTAATTGCCGTACAGAAAGATTCTGTCGGTAGAAGGAAAAGGCTATGGCAATCAGTTTATTTGACCTTTTTAAAGTGGGGATTGGTCCTTCCAGTTCTCATACCGTTGGCCCTATGGTGGCAGCAAATCAGTTTGCCCATCAATTACAAGATCGACACTTACTATCAAAAGTCAGTCGTTTAAAGATTGATTTGTATGGTTCGCTTGGTGCTACAGGAAAGGGTCACGGTACTGGCTCAGCTGTTTTAATGGGGCTTGAGGGCGAATTGCCAGATTTGATTGATCCTAGTGGTGTGAATGCTCGTGTTGAGCAAATAGAATCTTCTTCGCAGCTGACCTTATTGGCTAAGCAGCCAATTCATATCGATATCACGACAGACTTAATTTATCACCGAATTGATCGATTAGACTTTCATGCTAATGGCATGGTGTTGGTTGCTTTTGATACAGAAGACCAAATGATTCATCAAGCGACCTTTTATTCTGTCGGTGGTGGTTTCATTGTTCAGGAAGATGAGCAGGGAAATGTGGCATTAGTTGAAGACACCACCGTACTTCCTCATGTTTTTCATAACGCAGAGACATTGATTCAGCTTTGTCGAGAACAAGACAAAAGCATCGCGCAGATTATGATGGAAAATGAAAAACACTGGCGTACAGAAGAAGAAATCAAGCAAGGCATTCTTTCTATTTGGTCTGTAATGAGAGAATGTGTGCAGCAAGGTATTCGTGGTGAAGGGATTTTACCTGGCGGACTAAAAGTAAAACGCAGAGCCGCGAGCCTATATAGAGACTTAACCAGCAAAACGCGCATGGATATGATTACACCATCGCTAGGTGCGATGGATTGGGTCAATCTTTATGCCTTGGCGGTGAATGAAGAAAATGCTGCGGGTGGTCGAGTGGTAACGGCGCCGACAAACGGTGCCGCTGGGATTATTCCAGCAGTATTGCATTATTATTGGGAATTTTGCCCTCGTTCTAGTGAAGAGGGCGTGATTAACTTTTTCCTAACCGCTGCCGCTATTGGATTGTTATTCAAAGAAAATGCCTCTATTTCTGGTGCTGAAGTGGGTTGTCAGGGGGAAGTCGGATCGGCTTGCGCGATGGCGGCGGCTGGATTAGCCGCAGCGACAGGTGGAACACCTGAACAAATAGAGAACGCAGCTGAAATTGGTATGGAGCATAATTTAGGCCTTACTTGTGATCCTATCGGTGGGCTGGTACAAGTGCCTTGTATAGAGCGAAACGCCATGGCGTCAATTAAAGCCATTAACTCTGCGAGTATGGCGCTTCGAGGGGATGGAACGCATTATGTGTCCCTCGACAAAGTGATTCGCACCATGCGTGATACTGGAAGAGACATGAATGATAAGTACAAGGAAACATCACGAGGTGGTCTGGCAGTGAATGTGATTGAATGTTAGGTCTATCTCAATTTAAAGTTGCAACAAAACTGTCATATTTCTGTAGTATATTTCAATTCAGTGCCTTCAAGGGCACTTTTTTTTGTCCTTTATTCCGCGAATATCTCTCTAAAATTTTAGGGTTTTTATCTTTAGATTCCCAGTGTAGAATGACGCCGAATTTACATTTTACAGAAGTGTGACGGGATGAATTGAGAGCCAAATTTAATTGGGATGCTAGGAAGCATGCCGTTGCTGAGTTTAGGTTAACTTCTAACTAGCAAGGATTTGGCATAGATTAATTATAGAAAGAAGAGCCCGTATGGATCTTACAAATAACCCGAAAGAAGAATCCACTTTATTGAATGGTCATGAGTTTATTCGTGTCTTGATTGCCTTAGCATTTGTATTGGTGTCAGGTTTTTATGCTTCAGCTAATGGCGTTGGGGTTTCTAATCTATCTATTTTAGCTATCGCTGCAGCAATTGGTGCCTACATGGCTGTCAATATCGGCGCTAATGATGTCGCTAATAACGTGGGGCCAGCGGTAGGATCTAAAGCCTTAAGTATGACGGGCGCCATTTTGATAGCGGCTGTTTTTGAAGCGGCAGGTGCTTTGATTGCTGGTGGTACTGTAGTAGGTACTATTAAAAATGGCATCATCAATCCTAATTCAATTGGCGACACTGAAACTTTTATTTGGGTTATGATGGCGGCCTTATTAGCTGGCGCAATTTGGCTAAATTTGGCGACCTATCTTGGTGCTCCGGTTTCAACGACTCACTCTATTGTGGGCGGTGTGCTTGGTGCTGGTATTGCTGCTGGTGGCTGGGATATTGCTAACTGGGATAAATTGATCGCGATTGTTGCTAGCTGGATAATTTCTCCAGTAATGGGTGGTGTAATCGCTGCAATATTCTTAATGTATATCAAGCGTTCGATTACCTACAAAAACGACATGATTGATGCCGCTAAGAAAGTTGTACCGCTATTGGTTGGTCTCATGGTTTGGGCATTTTCGACCTATCTTATTCTTAAAGGTCTTAAGCATATCTGGAAGCTAGATTTTATTACTGCGGCAATGATCGCTTTTGCGATTGCACTTACTGTTTACTTTATTGTTCGTCCAATGGTCGATAAAGCATCTTCAGTATTGAAAAACGACAAAGATGCTGTGAATAGCTTATTTACATTGCCTCTTATTGTATCTGCTGCATTGCTAAGTTTTGCTCATGGTGCAAATGATGTTGCTAATGCGATTGGGCCACTGGCTGCCATTAATGATGCTTTGATGACTGGCGCTGTTTCTAGCAAAGCTTCCATTCCACTTTGGGTTATGATGGTTTGCGGTGTAGGTATCGCTGTTGGTCTGGCTTTGTTTGGACCAAAGCTGATTAAAACGGTTGGTTCTGAGATAACAGAATTAGATAAAACACGCGCTTTCTGTGTAGCTATGGCGGCAGCGATTACGGTAATTGTTGCATCTCAGCTTGGTTTGCCCGTTAGCTCTACTCACATTGCCGTAGGTGGTATTTTTGGTGTTGGCTTCTTACGTGAGTATCTGAAACAATCTTACGAGAAAAAATTGGCATCTATTATTTCGCATTCAGAATCAGCAGGCCTCAATGGTCAGCAAACGCAAGAATTTGTGAAGCGTTTCAAATTGGCTGATGTCGAAGAAAAACGTGCGATTTTGAAAGAATTGAAAGCCGCTCAAGCATCGTCTCCTATCTCTTCTGCAGAGCGTAAAGGCTTGAAAAAAGCAACAAAAAAAGAATTAGTGAAGCGTTCTGCGTTATTACGCATTGCAGCAGCATGGGTTATCACGGTTCCAGCCTCTGCTTTACTATCTGCCATGCTATTTTATATGCTACTTGGTTATTCAGTTTCTCGATAAGCCAAACTATAAAAATATAGAAAAAGATCAGACCTTCTGGTCTTTTTCTGTTTTCATCCGCTTGTCTGTGTTATATAAAAGTATGTTACTTATATTTTTTAAAATACCACGATTAGGTAACTATTAAAAAATGAAATCAAGCACGTTGATATTAGCTGCTATTTTCTTGTTAGTTGTGTGTTTTTCGGTACCTTCTTTTTTTCGATGGCGGAAACATCGAAGAGAACTAAGAGAGAAATTATTTTCTCGTTTATCGAATCGAAGTGATCGATTATTTTATTCATTAGAGATGGTTTCTGATCGCTATCTAACTCGGGATACAAAAATATTTGTTATTGAGCACTTGCTTTCTGTCATTGAGCAGCTTGTTAGAGCGAATTATAGATCTGAGTTTGTTTCAAAACAAACTGACTTGACTCGATTGCTTAATGAATTGAAGTCTGGCCAAAGAGTAGTAAGTAAAGATCGAGTGGCAACCCAAGAACATCTCGATCACACTCATAATGCTATTTTGTACATACTTAAAGAAATGAAAAACATGCCTGAACGCAATGGAGCAAGCCGAGCAATAATAAGGCATCATGTTCTATTAATACGGTATGCTCATGCTCTTGCTTATCGTGATTTATTAGTTCGACAAGCAAGAGACGACTTGGATAATGAGAAAAAAAATCGGGCGTTAGAAAAATACCGAATGGCGTTATCTGTAATAGAAAAAAACAGTTCAGTAAGTAGCTCAAGACGAGAGGTTTTACGTCTACAAAATATGATACAGGATGTTGAAAATGTTTTGTTTGGCAAAAAGGATGAGACAGGGCTCAAATTGAAATAAGCTTTCGAATTTCATAGTATTGATCTTTGGGTAGCTGGCAGATGTCGTTCGTCTATAAACATTACTAAGGTAAACAACGTATCATATGACAGCCGTCACCATCACTGTACTTTTGCTAGTTATCGGTGGGTTTATTGCTTTTGCAATATTTCTACAGTTAAAGGAGCAGGCTCAATTGGAAAAGTTGCGCAAAGTGGCAACGCTCAATAACCAATTACGTCAAGTACGTCGCTACCTTGATGAAATGCCTCCTCAATACCAGCCCAAAGACATGAGGATGTGGTTGTTTTCTCGGATGATCGCTATATATGATCAGCTTATCGTATTGCAAGCTGATGCAACCTTGACTCGCCGTCGCGGCCATTTGGCAGAAGAAATGGCCGAATTTCAAACAAATAAACAGAACAGACGTGCTAAACCAATGAATGATGAGCTTCTTGTTATAGAAGTAAAGCGCCTATTTGAATCTTTTAAGTCATTTTTGATCGTTTCTCAAAAAGAAAAAACCATCGATGCAGATGTTGTCCATCGATATAGTAAGTTATTAAATTTTTATCAATACAAAGTTAACTCGGATTATCATGCGCATCTTGCTCGAAAAGCATTTTTGAGTGGTCAGATGGAGACGGCAGTAGAGATGTATAAAGAGACTTTGTCGCAATTAACCCCCATTAAGGAGTCTGTTGAGGCTCAACCTACCATTCTCAAACTTCAAGAACTGCTGAAAGAAATTGAAGATGATCTTGCTTTGCAAAAATCAGAAGAAGAGATCACTAAAAATATGTCAAATGGGGATGAGGATGAACTAGATGACGAATGGAGTAAGTTTATTGAGGACTCCACGTTTAAAACGAAACAACGATTTTAATTTCTTTTCATTTGTTTTTAATGCTTCCTACTTACAATAAGTCATGAGAATTTTCGAATTAATTACTTCATGTTAGATAAGGATCTCTTGTGAACTTAGCCTTGCTTTCTGCTTTTATACCGACTTTCTTTTTTGTCTCAATTACACCTGGTATGTGTATGACACTAGCCATGACATTGGGCATGACTATTGGCGTGAAACGCGCTCTTTGGATGATGTTAGGCGAGTTGGTTGGTGTTGCAACCGTGGCGATTCTATCCGCTATTGGTGTGGCGGCATTACTATTGAATTACCCAAGTGTATTTATGGTGTTGAAATACATCGGTGGTGCTTATCTTGCCTTTGTTGGTATTCAGATGTGGTTATCTAAAGGCAAAATGGCGATTAAATCGGATGCCATTGGCACTAAGCCTGCCTCACGTTTTGATTTAATTTCACAAGGTTTTGTGACGGCGATAGCTAACCCTAAAGGCTGGGCGTTTTTTGTCGCTTTATTGCCTCCTTTCTTAGACGCTAGCCGCCCACTTGCTAGCCAATTGACTGTATTAATAGCCATCATTTTAACGCTCGAATTTAGTTGTTTACTGATTTATGCCACAGGTGGAAGGACACTAAAATCCATTCTGATGCAAAGTGGCAATGTACGTATCATGAACCGCATTGCTGGTACATTAATGGTTGGTGTTGGTATATGGCTTGCAATCGGTTGACCTGACGTCTATAAAAATGGGTTTATTAAGAAGGCGCTTTCGAGCGTCTTTTTGTATTTGAGCTGGTAGATTTCGTTCCGGTTGTTTTTCTTGCGCCTGTTGTCCTTTTTCTAGTTGAGCCTTTTCGTTTAGCAAAAGGGTTTTTGGTTGGCGGCGGCAGGTTCTGTAATGCTGAGGTTGGCATATCTCGTGAAGCACTCAGTAACTGATTTAAGTTGGCTTCTAAATTTATCATGAATTCTTGATAACTGGCTTCGCCAAGACTGATGCTGTTAAGAGAAGATTCCCACTTAGCCGTCATATCTGGCGTAACAAGTTGCGAAGGTAAGCAATCTATAAAGGCGCGGCCTGTTTGGCTGGCGTGAATTTGCTTGCCTTGTCTCATCAAAAAACCGCGTTTAAAAAGTAACTCTATAATACTAGCTCGCGTCGCTTCTGTGCCTAGACCATCGGTTTCTTTTAGTATGGCTCGAATGTCTTTGTCCGTCACAAAGCGACTGATGCCTGTCATGGCAGCTAGTAAGGTTGCATCAGTGAAGGCGGCTGGCGGTGTGGTGACTTTTTCTTGAACTTGTCCTTGTGTACACCAGAGCTCTTCATTTTTACTTAACTTTGGTAGCTCATTTTGGCTTTCATCTTCCGGGTCTTTGCTTTTGTTTTTATTGGGTAAAAGTGTTTTCCAGCCAAGTGAAATAGGCGTGTTACCTTTTGCTTCAAACAGTCCGCCTGCAATTTCCAATTTAATGTAAGACGCCAAATAATCGTATTCAGGGTAAAACTGCATGAGATATTGGCGAGCAATCAGGTTAAATACCAGCGCTTCTGTTTTGGAAAGTGATGTCGCTTTATGGGCTTGAGTGGTTGGAATAATGGCATGGTGAGCCGTGACTTGTTTATCGTTCCACGCTTTGCTTTTTCGTGATGCGTCGGCGTTTTCTGCGCCTTGTTGCATATCACCTCCCGAACGAGTGAGAGCAGCAATAATAGCAGGAGCATCTTTATGTTGTTGAGTCGGCAAATAGCGACAATCGGATCTGGGGTAGGTGATCATCTGATGGCGTTCATAAAGCGCTTGGCAAGTATCTAACACTTGTTGTGCCGAAAGAGAAAAGGCTTTTGCAGCATCAATTTGAAGTGCGGACAAACTATAGGGTAGTGGTGCTGGCTGTTTCTTTTGTTTGTAATTTGCTTCAACAACAATCGCGGGTTTATTGGTAATGCGATTGGCGACGTTTTGCGCCAGTGGCAAACTGAGCACGCGATTCTCTTCATCCATATAAGGTTGGCAGGCTTCACTGGGCAGCCATTTCGCCTGGAACGTCTCACCTTGCGATGTTTTTATGCTTGCCCATACTTGATAAAAATCTTTTGGGACAAAGGCTTCTCTTTCTTTGTCTCGAGCGGCAACAAGTCCTAGTACTGGCGTTTGTACTCGCCCAATGGACAAAACGCCTTGGTAACCAGCTTGTCGCCCTTTGATGGTATAAGCACGCGTTAGGTTTAAGCCAAATAACCAGTCTGCACGAGCGCGCCCCAGTGCCGAGCGTGATAACGCAGCGAATTCATTATTTGAGCGCAAATTATTAAGCGCTTTTTTTACCGCAGAGGGTGTTAAGTCATTCACCAAAAGTCGCTGAGTATTTTTTAGCTTCTGTGCTGGAACCTTGGTGTAGTTAAGTACTTCATCGACCAGCAATTGGCCTTCTCTATCTGGATCGCCAGCATGAACCAATACCGTGGCTTTTTTAATGAGTTTTTTTAAAATGTTAAGCTGTTTCTTGGTGTTGGCTTTTTCTTGCCATTGCCAGTCAGTTGGAATGATAGGTAAGTGGTCTAAATTCCAACTTTTATACGCTGGATTATAGTGATGAGGCTCAGCTTGTTCGAGTAAATGGCCAATGCACCAACTAACACAGTCACCATTAGGCAACCAAATACAGCCTTCTTCTTTTTTTTGAGGAGAGGGAAGGGCGGCAGCAATAGCTCGGGCAAGGCTTGGTTTTTCGGCAATATAAAGAATCATAAATACACTTACTGTTTATATATACAGTAAGTGTATCGAACGCGAAGAAGTGTGGCTAGAGTTGCGTATTATTTAGTTAGTTGTAACGGTTATTTAATTGGCACAACCGCTATTTTATCGGTACAACGAGCACAGGAATTGAGCTGGTATGAATAACTTTGTTTGCTGTTGAGCCAATGATCATTTGGCTTAGTCGGCCATGTGTTCGGCTATTCATTACAATCAAGTCGGCATTTTTTTCTGCTGCTAAGCGTTGGATTGATTCAGATGGAATACCGTTAACAATAACAGTTTCTGGTGGTGTTTCTAGATTTGAAAGTTCTTCTGAATATTTTTCCATGAATTCTGATAGTAATCTTTCCATGCGTGTATTGATGTCTTTGATGGCATCTTTGCGCATAGCATCTCTAACGTCTTCGGTAATGTAGTTGTTGATCATATTGGCTGCTTGGGCGTTTAGTGGTTCTATCGCATGCATCAATATGACTTTTGCTCCATGAGTTTTGGCTAAGCTTAAAACGAGCTCCATAGCGGCCTGTGTTTTACCGTCTAGATCGCAAGCATAAACGATAGTGTTTATTTTAGGTAACATGGCAAGATCCTCTTTTTATGTACCTATAGCTTAATCTTTTTAGCTTTTGCTGCTCTGATCTGAGTCAATTATCCTTGTGCTTATTTGATGAGTGGTAAGTGATAAGCTGTTAGAAGATTGCTTATCACTATGATTTGCAAATAAAAAGCAACTCATTGAGGATAAGAAGATAAAGCCAATAAATAGCATTCCCCAATAATCAATTGGTTTTTTATCGTTGGCATATCTTTTGGGTGACGGGACAAAGCTCTTAGTTTTCATAACGCACTCCAGCATGAATAACGATTTTATAGATGATAATGAATATCATTTAATAAATCTATGGGGTTGATTAATTTATTTTCACTGGTGATTTTTTTGGGTAGGGCAGGGCGTTAAGGTGTTTGAAAGACAAGCTCATGAGATTTGCCTATGTTATGATACGCGTTCAATTTTTTAGTAAACGAATAAGAGAGTATAAACATGTCAGAACTGTCGTTCGACTCTAACGAAGCAAAAATCGCATACGGCATTGGTCGTCAAATTGGTGATCAACTACGCGGTAGCGATCTTGGTGAATTGTCTCTAACGCATCTTTTTGCTGCAATTGAAGACGCGCTAAACGGTACTGAAATGCGTGTTCCTGGCGCAGAGCTAGAAGCTGCTTTTGCTGAACTACAGCAAAAAATGGAAGAGAAAGGTCGTGCAGCGTCTGAAGAGAACGTGAAAGCAGGCGAAGACTTCCTTGCGACAAACAAAGCCAAAGAAGGCGTACAAACCACTGAAAGTGGTTTGCAGTTTGAAGTGCTTGAAGAAGGTACTGGCGCGACTCCAAGCCGTGAAGCGACCGTTCGTGTACATTACGAAGGCCGTTTGATCGATGGACAAGTATTTGATAGCTCTATCGCTCGTGGCGAGCCAATTGAATTCCCTCTAACTGGCGTTATTGCTGGTTGGACTGAAGGTCTTCAGTTGATGAAAGAAGGCGCGAAATACCGTCTTACTATTCCTGCTGAATTGGCTTACGGTGCTCAAGGTGCTGGCGCAATGATTCAACCTTTCTCTGTTTTGCAATTCGATGTTGAGCTAATTGCGGTTGTTTAATAAACAGTTTAATTAAAACAGCTTAAAGTAAAACATTAAGACAGCGTACAAAAAAGCGAGTCGATCCAAGCGGGATGGCTCGCTTTTTTTGTATTAAATAGATCGGCTAAGAGAAAACTAGATGTCTCTTTCCATGCGGATATGCATTTTTCCAGCTTCTAAAAAAACCTTTCCATCACCACGAAAGTTTTGTTTTTCGTAGAAGGTCTGTACGTCAACTTGGGCATGTAAAAACACTTTGCGAATGCCCATTTCTCGGGCGACTTTCACTGCTCGGTTTAACAGCATTTCGCCATAACCCTGATGGCGATAAGCGGGCAAAACAGCCAATCGGCCAATTTGACCATTATCGGTTAAGCGACAGGTTCCGGTAGGAACCGCCGTTGTGCCAAAAGAAACAAAGTGAACGGCGTCTTCATCTAGCTCGTCCCATTCGTCTTTCGGGTCGATACCTTGCTCAATGATAAAGACTTGTTTGCGCACAAAGGTAAGCTGATCTTTGCTGCTATTCCAGTCTGACGTTAAAACCTTCATGTGAATACCTTACTTAATATTGCGTTCTTTTATTCTTCTGGTGCAGTTAATTCGATCAGACCTTGCTGACGAATGAGAAAACGAACAAGAGGCTCTAGGTCATTATTTTGCTGCAAATCTAGCCCAGAAAAATCGAACTCAATTTGATGACAAACAGCTTCAACAAAGCCTGTTAGCTCTGCATCTACAAGTAAATTTTCGCCATTACAAAACACACGAATCTTACCGTTGTCTTCAGTGCTCTGTTGAACATAGTAACAAATACGCGCATCGCCAGGACGAATAAAAGTTTGGCCTTGTGTCGCACTGCTAAATGCTTCGTTTACTTCTTCATGATTCAATGGTGCAAGGTATTCTGGATATTTACTCTCACTCATTGTTTCCCCTAACCATTCTGCAAGCTGGTCAGGTTGATCAATAAGACGAGCAAGTTGTGTTTGCAAGTATTGAATATCGTCTTTGCTGATGTGCGCACTATGTTGACGGCTTGCTGTTTCTGGCGCAGCAAAGCGATCTTTAACGTTTTCAGTTTCGCAAAGTTTATCGCGAATACCCGTTAATACATCTTGCATACTTGGCGCACGGAAACCGATTGAGTAGGTCATGCACTCGTCGTCTAGTGATCGGCCATTGTGGGCAAAGTTAGGTGGTAAATAGAGGATGTCACCAGCTTCCAGTTCCCAATCCATTTCTGGATTGACGGGAAAGTTGTCTAAAATATGTAGTTTGATATTGGGGATCGCTGAATCTTGGTATTCATCTGGCGATAATACTTGCCAGCGACGCTTACCTGATACTTGAACTAAGAACACATCGTATTGGTCGTAATGAGGGCCAACACTGCCGCCTTCTGTGGCGTAGCTGATCATGACGTCGTCTAAGCGCCAGCTTGGCAAAAACTCAAATTGTTCTTTTAGCGCTTGAACTTCTGGTACCCAATGATCAACGGCTTGGACTAATAGCGTCCATTCTTTCTCAGGTAGAGTCGCAAAGGTGTCTTCGGTAAAAGGGCCTTGGCGCATTTCCCAAGGTCTTAATCCGTTCTCGATCACAATGCGAGATTCAATTTCTTCTTCCATTGCCATGCCGGCAAGTTCATCTGCTTCCAATGGTAGAGTGAAATCGACAAGACCGCCGCGAATTAACAAAGGCTTTTTTTGCCAATATTCGTCGATAAAGGTTTGGGCTGTCATGCCACCAAGAATAGCCAACGGTGTATTTAGGTCTGTCATAAATCGCTCATTAAAAAGAACAAAGAAAGTAGTGATATTGCTAAAGGTTAGCAGCCTTAAAGGCAAAAAGAGCCGATAAATCGGCTCTTTTATTTACTTGTTAAAGTAAGGCTTAGTTGCGAATCGCTTTCGCTTGAGCAACCGCGTTACCGATGTAAGTGCTTGGGGTTAGCGCTTTCAAGTCGGCTTTGGCTTGCTCAGGCATGTCTAGCGTATCGACAAAGGCTTCAATCGTCGCTTGATCGATAGTGCGGCCACGCGTTAGCTCTTTTAGCTTCTCGTATGGAGATTCGATGCCGTAGCGACGCATAACGGTTTGAATTGGCTCAGCCAATACTTCCCAAGCATTGTTAAGGTCTGCTTCAAGACGTGCAGCGTTGATTTCCAACTTGCTGATGCCTTTTAGAGTTGCTTGGTAAGCGATTAAGCTGTGAGCCAAACCAACACCAAGGTTACGAAGAACCGTAGAGTCAGTTAGGTCGCGCTGCCAGCGAGAAATTGGCAATTTAGCGCTCAAGTGACCCATGATCGCGTTCGCAATGCCCAAGTTACCTTCGGAGTTTTCGAAGTCGATTGGGTTAACTTTGTGTGGCATGGTAGAAGAACCGATTTCGCCAGCAATGGTTTTTTGCTTGAAGAAGCCCATAGAAATATAGCCCCACACATCGCGGTCGAAATCGATCAAGATAGTGTTGAAGCGGCAAATGGCATCGTATAGCTCTGCAATGTAATCATGCGGCTCGATTTGAGTTGTGTAAGGGTTCCAAGTCAAACCTAGAGAAGTAACGAACGCTTCAGCGTGTGCTTGCCAATCCACATCAGGGTAAGCCGAAAGGTGAGCATTGTAGTTACCGACAGCACCGTTGATTTTGCCTAAAAATTCAACGTTTTCGATTTGCTTAAGCTGACGGCTAAGGCGTGCAGCAACGTTAGCCATTTCTTTACCAACAGTGGTTGGTGATGCTGTTTGGCCATGCGTACGAGACAACATTGATTGCTCAGCGTGCTCGATCGCCAGATCTTGAACTGCTTTAATGACGTTTTTAAGCTCTGGAGTAATGCCTTGTTCCAATGCTTCACGCAACATCAATGCATGAGATAAGTTGTTGATGTCTTCTGAAGTACAAGCAAAGTGAACAAATTCAGAAATCGCTGCTAATTCTGCATTATCAGCCATTTTGTTCTTGATGAAATATTCTACTGCTTTGACATCGTGGTTCGTGGTTTTCTCAATGTCTTTAATGGCTTGTGCATCAGCTTCACTGAAGTTATCCGCAAGCTGATCCAATAAAGCGCTGGCTTCATTGCTCAATGCTGGAACTTCGATAATTTGTGGGTGTTTGGCAAGAGCCTGTAGCCAGCGAACTTCGACTATGACTCGCATACGCAGCAAACCATACTCGCTCACGGAGCGACGTAGTACGTTTGTTTTCGATCCGTAACGACCGTCGATAGGGGAAATTGCATTTAAGCTAGTTAATTCCATTGAGATAACGCCTCGAACATGGTTTTCAGGGAGCAACTATTATAGGCAAAAGAGCGGAGGTAATACAGGGATTCACGGGAGGGATTGGCATAAAAAAGCCCAGATACTATCCAAAGGAGAATATCTGGGCTTGCTTTAACGTTTTACTTTATAGTGTTGCCAACGCGGAATTGAAGGTTGTGCTAGGACGCATGATCTTAGCTACTTCGTTAAGATCCATGTGGTAGTAACCAGATAAGCCAGAAGGCTTGCCTTGTACTGCCGCAAGTTCAGCCACAATCTTGTCTTCGTTGTCCGCTAACTGTTTTGCAAGAGGCGCGAATTTCGCTGCCAATGTTGCATCGTCAGTTTGTGCAGCAAGCTCTTGAGACCAGTAAAGCGCTAGGTAGAAGTGGCTACCACGGTTATCGATTTCGCCTGCTTTACGAGAAGGAGACTTGTTGTTGTCTAGCAGTTTGCCTGTTGCTGTATCTAGGCATTTCGCAAGAACTTTTGCTTTTGCGTTGTTGTGCTTGATGCCAAGCTCTTCGAAAGATACCGCCACTGCTAGGAATTCCCCTAGAGAGTCCCAACGAAGGTGGTTTTCGTTGACAAGCTGTTGAACGTGCTTAGGAGCAGAACCGCCTGCACCCGTTTCATACATGCCGCCGCCGTTTAGCATTGGCACGATAGACAGCATTTTCGCAGACGTGCCCAATTCCAAGATTGGGAACAAGTCAGTCAGGTAGTCACGTAGGATGTTACCGGTTACTGAAATTGTGTCTTTACCACGAATAATGCGTTCCATAGAGAAACGGATCGCTTCATTGTAAGACATGATGCGAATGTCTAGACCGCTTGTGTCGTGGTCTTTTAGGTAAGTTTCTACTTTCTTACGTAGCTCGTTATCGTGTGCACGTTCTTCTTCTAACCAAAACACAGCAGGCGTGTCAGATTGACGAGCACGAGTCACGCCCAGTTTTACCCAATCGCGGATTGCTGCATCCTTAGTTTGGCAAGCGCGCCAGATGTCGCCTTTTTCAACATTGTGTTGCATCAAGACATTGCCGTTTGCATCCACAACGCGCATCACGCCATCGGCTTTCATTTCGAATGTTTTGTCGTGAGAACCGTATTCTTCTGCTTTTTGCGCCATTAGGCCAACGTTTGGCACGGTGCCCATTGTTACAGGGTCGAATGCGCCATTGGTTTTACAGAAGTTGATAGTTTCTTGGTAAATACGAGCGTAAGTGCTGTCTGGAATGACGGCTTTAGCATCATGTGCTTTGCCATCACGGCCCCACATTTTACCAGAGTTACGGATCATCGCAGGCATAGAAGCGTCAACGATTACATCACTTGGTACGTGTAGGTTAGTGATACCTTTATCTGAATCAACCATTGCTAATTCAGGACGAGTTTTATAAACGTCTTGAATCGCTTGTTTGATTTCTTCTTGCTTCGCTTCAGGAAGACTTTGAATCTTGTCGTAAACGCTGCCTAAACCGTTGTTTGGGTTAACGCCGATTTCTTTGAAAAGCTCACCGTATTTTTCGAAAACGTCTTTGTAGAAGACCGTTACCGCGTGACCGAATACGATTGGGTGAGAGACTTTCATCATGGTTGCTTTTAAATGCACAGACCACATGACGTTGTCTTCTTTCGCTTCTTGTAATGTCGCCTCAAAGAAAGCACGAAGTTTTTTGGTGCTGATGTTCATGCTGTCGATGATTTCGCCAGCTAGAAGAGGAAGTGATTTTTTCACTTCAACAGAGCCATCTTTTGCAACGAATTCAATTTTAACGGTTTGAGCAGAATCCATAGTAGTGGACTGCTCAGAAGAGTAGAAATCGCCATCACGCATGTAATCAACGTGAGAAACAGACGTTTTGCTCCACTTGCCCATTGAATGAGGGTTTTTACGCGCGAAACCTTTAACGGCTGCAGGTGCGCGACGGTCAGAGTTACCTTGGCGTAGCACTGGGTTTACCGCACTACCAAGTACTTTAGAATAACGGGCTTGAACGTCTTTTTCTTCGTCTGTTTGTGGGTTTTCTGGGTATTCAGGAAGGCCGTAACCTTCAGCGTTCAATTCTTTAATTGTTG
The DNA here is from genome assembly GCF_965225885.1 of Marinomonas sp. Taxonomy (NCBI): domain Bacteria; kingdom Pseudomonadati; phylum Pseudomonadota; class Gammaproteobacteria; order Oceanospirillales; family Oceanospirillaceae; genus Marinomonas; species Marinomonas sp. The sequence continues at coordinate 3,773,346 of NZ_OZ245329.1, read as the reverse complement.
CGTAAAGCTGTGGCAAAGAAGCACTGATGTTAGGTAGCTTAACGATGTTGGCTTCTGGGTCTGCGGTTAGGTCACCTAGGAATTTTAGGCCGTCTTCAGCTTGCTTGTCTGCCGGAAGTAGGTCTGCAAAAGCAGAAATAACACGACTAGCCAAAGATATGTCTGTCAATTTTAGTTCGATGTCTGCTTCTTTAGCGAAAGCGCCAAAGATAGGAAGTAGAGACGCGGTTGCCAGAGCTGGCGCCTCATCCGTAAATGTATAGTAAATGGTTTGTTTCGTTGACATGTAATTCCCCTAACATTTCAGGCATTAGCCTATTGAATCGAAGATGACTTTTAGCCGCCATTCCCTAATTTAAACTGCTCTTACAGGTTAACCCGCACAGGTTAAAAATTTGTACGATATACTACATAAAAAAACAACGTAGAGATATTGGCTCTCAGATATAGTGGAAATTGATTTCAATTATTCGCGGAGGTTCTTGCTCAACCACTTTGAGTGCCAATCACCCATTAAAAGGTTATTTATTAGGCATAAAAAAAGACCCAGAGGGTCTTTTAAGCATTAATTACGTGACTCTAGTGCATTCAATAATGCTTTTCTTTTAAAGATTAAATGCCAGCGTTTTCCGCCAAGTTGTCGCCATAACATGGCAGCGCGAATACCAGCCATTAAAATCGCTCTTACTTGGTTAGCAACTTGCGGCTGTTGTAAAAAACGACTGTCGCCATGTACTTGAATACGAAAGGATAACTTACTCAGAGTGTCCTGATACATGCCTGAAATCGACGCCAGCATGTTTTCGTGTAAAACGCTTTCATAGTGTGCTTTTTTCTGCTCGATTTGAGCTATTTTTTGCCCAATGGTAGACAGCATGTCTGGTGTTTTAGCCAGTTTGTTTTCTAGATGAATTAAACTAAGTGCATATCTAAGAGTGTCTGGATTCACACTACTGCGTTCTTTGCCTAAGGCTTGGCGAGATATTTTTCTGCCTAAAGCAAGATTGGTTGAACAATCCCATTGGCCACCGTAAATATCTTCAGTAGAGGCTGCGTTAACCATTAATAGGCTTTCTAATAATGGTTGTAAGCTGGCATTATCTACCTGACCTGTTTTCGCTAAAATCGACACTAATTCTGCCGCTTGGAAAATGGCGGACAGGGCGATGGTTTGCTCTTTTTCTCTGCTACTCACGCTTTCTCTCTTAATAGTTACTTGTTAAAGGCGACGTTAATGATGCCGCCACCAAGACAGACTTCGTCTACATAAAACACCACGGATTGGCCAGGAGTGACTGCTCTTTGAGGTTCCACAAAGGATACTTCAACGCGGCCATCGGCTAATTCATTGATGGTGCATTCTTGATCTGGTTGGCGATAACGACATTTTGCTTTGCACGTTAAAGGGAACGCTGGTTTTTCTCTCGCAACCCAATCGAAGTTGTCAGCAATTAAATGCGTTTTAAATAACGATTCATGCTGACCGCCTTGTGTCACGATCAATACATTTCGTTCTAAGTCTTTCTCAACCACATACCATGGATCGTCAGAGTATTTGGCTAGACCGCCAATACCCAAACCTTGGCGTTGGCCAATAGTGTGATACATCAAGCCGTGGTGGCGAGCAATTTTGTCGCCTTCAAGGGTTTCTATGTCGCCCGGTTGAGCGGGTAAGTATTGCTCTAAAAAATCTTTGAAGCGACGTTCGCCGATGAAACAAATACCGGTGCTGTCTTTTTTGTTGTGAGTGACTAGGCCAAATTCTTCAGCCAAGCGACGTACTTCTGGTTTTTCAAGTTCACCAACAGGGAAGAGTGTTTTGGCAATTTCGTCTTTGCCTACCGCATATAGAAAGTAGCTTTGATCTTTGTTGCCATCTAAGCCTTTTAGCAATAGTGGTTCACCGTCTTTTTCGCCGCGGCGAACATAATGTCCAGTGGCAATGTAATCGGCATTTAGCGCCATGGCGTACTCTAGAAACGCTTTGAATTTGATTTCTTTATTGCACAAAATATCTGGGTTTGGCGTGCGGCCAGCTTTGTATTCAGCCAAAAAATGCTCGAAGACGTTGTCCCAATATTCTGATGCAAAGTTAGCGGTATGCAGTTTTATACCGAGTTTATCCGATACGGCTTGAGCATCAGCAAGGTCGTCTTTTGCTGTGCAATACTCTGTGCCATCGTCTTCGTCCCAGTTCTTCATGAATAGGCCTTCAACCTGATAACCCTGTTGCATCAGAATAAGTGCTGATACGGAGGAGTCGACACCGCCAGACATGCCCACAATGACTTTTTTATCGTGATTGGCTGGTTGATCTGTTAGGTAGTGGCTTTCTTTCATGACCGATTTTTTCTCGACTGTTAATTTAGTAAAACGAAGAGGCAGAGCCTCAGTAAAATTGATTGCGCATTGTACTTCATTTTTGAGTACTCGGCACAGGCGACAAGTACTGATCTGACAAGAATGATAAGGAAATAATGGGGTTGTTTTGCGAATCTTCAATGCAGGCTTTAATTAATGGGCTGCGATGAGGCAGTGCCACGATTTCTTCGTAAGTTAACCAGTGGCTAGAAACAATATCTTTATCGAGTGGCTCGTTGGTTTCACTAACGGCTTCGCACAAAAAACATAGGCGATGATAGGTGTCAGCGCCTTCGTAAGGTGTAAAAGCATACATGCCAAGTAAGCCGATAGGTTTTACTATCCAACCAGACTCTTCTTTTGTTTCACGAATGACCGCTTCTATGGCGCTTTCGTTATTTTCGATGTGACCGGCTGGTTGATTTAGGACGAGTATTCCGTCTTGCCATTCCTTCACCATGAGAAACTTTGTTTCCTTGGGGTCTTTGTTGTCCTTTCTCACTAGGGCGGCGACGGTTAGGTGAGGCAGTCTTTCTCTTTCTTTGCTCTTCAAACTGATTAACCTCTTTTAGTAAGTCGTCGGTTGGTTCTATGAAGTTCCATTGGCCTACTGTTGTATTTTCTAGAGTATAAGGGCCAATGGCATAACGAATTAATCTAAGTGTTGGGAAACCTACTGCGGCGGTCATTCGGCGAACTTGTCGATTTTTGCCTTCTCGAATTTGTAGCGATAGCCAGCTCGTAGGGATATTTTCCCGATGGCGAACTGGAGGAACTCTTTCCCAAACGTCTGGTTCTGCCATATGTTCAGCTTGAGCAGGCTTGGTGAGTCCGTCTTTTAGCTCGACGCCTTGTCTGAGTTTTGCTAAAGCGTCGTCCGAAATCTCGCCTTCAACCTGAACCCAGTAGGTTTTGGGGAGCTTAAAATCAGGTGAAGCGATGATGTGTTGTAAAGCACCTTGATTGGTTAAAAGTAAAAGACCTTCAGAATCAAAGTCTAATCTTCCAGCAGGATAAAACTCTGGTATTTCAATATATTTGGCAAGAGTGGTTTTATCGCCTTCTGCGGAGAATTGGCTGAGCACTCGGAAGAGCTTATTAAATAAAATTAAGTTAGAAGGCATGAGTTCGATTATGGTGTTGTTGGGAAGAGGTTAGGAGTATAAAAACAGCGTAAAAAGACATTTATCTTACTCCTCATGATGAGGAGTAAGATAGCAAATTCGCTTGAGGATAGCGATGATCTAGCGGTTTTATGCTGGTTGAGTATTTTTATCGTCGGAGTGATTGCCCTCTTGTTTGGCTTCTTTTTTAGTTTCTTGTATAGCTGCTGTCGGATTGATTTCAATCGCATGCAGGCCTCGTTCTCCCGGTTCAACGTCAAAGGTTACCGTTTGGCCTGCTTTAAGCGTTTTGTAGCCTTCTACATTGATCGCTGAATAATGAATAAATAAATCTTCATTAAAATCTTCCGACACAATAAAGCCGTAGCCTTTTGCGTTGTTAAACCACTTCACTGATCCGTGATGCATGAGTCACTCCTTATCCACTCAGTCGATGTTTGCCTAACTCATCAAAAATGAGTAATGATGATGCTAAGCGCGTTTGAAAACATAGCTCGGATAGCGCAGATTACTAAATAGGTGCAAATTATTTGTGATGGATCAATGCTAAAATTTTATCATCAAACATTGATTGCACATTTGGTCACCCCAATTAAGAGCGTAGAAGCCCTTTTGGTATTTGTAAAATCCAAGTGGTAATCTATTACTCATAAAAAGTCGTATATAAGTAGTAATGCGTCATATTTGGCAAATTACGTAAAAAATTGTAGCCTCAGAGGCATGGGATGATTACAGATCAACAAATTAGACTAGTATCAGAAGATGACGAGCAACATGGGCATTCCAGTATTGCCATTGCTCCAGAAGAGACGGAGTTAAAGCCACCTTCTATGTATCAAGTTGTGTTATTTAATGATGACTATACGCCAATGGATTTTGTCGTATTTGTTTTACAGCGTTTTTTTTCTATGGATGGGGAGAAGGCTAATCAGGTAATGTTAGAAGTGCATCAAAAAGGGAAAGGAGTTTGCGGTATTTATCCTTTTGATATTGCTGAAACTAAAGTAGCAATGGTACAACAGTTCGTGGAACAAAATGAGCACCCCTTAATGTGCGACCTACAAAAGGTCGACTGATTCAGAGTGAGGGAATAGCAATGTTAGATAAAGAACTAGAACAAACCCTGAATACGGCTTTTAAAGCGGCGCGTGACAAGCGCCATGAATTCATGACGGTTGAGCATTTATTATTAGCTCTTATTGAAAATGGCGCTGCTTCAAGTGTCCTCAAAGCATGTGGTGTGAATTTAGATACCTTAAGTAAGGAACTTGAGGAATTTGTTGATAGCACAACACCTTTAATTCCTGAAGATGACGAAGAACGTGAGGTTCAGCCAACGTTAGGTTTTCAGCGCGTGTTACAACGAGCGGTTTTCCATGTTCAATCTTCTGGTAAACGCGAAGTCACAGGTGCGAATGTGCTGGTGGCTATTTTTAGTGAGCAAGAAAGTCAGACAGTTTATCTCCTAAAACGCCATGGCGTAGCAAGAATTGATGTCGTCAATTACGTGGCTCATGGTATATCAAAAACAGGTGAAGCTTCTTCTCAAGATATGGATCATGATGACGAGGCAGAAGATACGAATACTGCACCCTTGCAAAAATTCGCTACAAATCTAAATGAAGAAGCCAAAGCAGGAAAAATAGACAAACTGATTGGGCGTGAATACGAAGTTGAGCGAGTAATACAAACGCTTTCTCGTCGTCGTAAAAACAATCCTCTGTTGGTTGGTGAGTCTGGTGTTGGTAAAACGGCCATTGCTGAAGGTCTTGCACGACGTATTGTCGATGGACAAGTGCCAGATGTGATTGCGGATGGTGTTGTTTACTCCTTAGATTTAGGTGCTTTATTGGCAGGAACCAAATACCGCGGCGATTTTGAAAAACGCCTTAAACAATTGTTAGGCGAACTTAAAAAGTTACCGAATGCTATTTTGTTTATTGATGAAATTCACACCATCATTGGTGCGGGTGCGGCTTCTGGTGGCGTCATGGATGCTTCCAACTTGCTTAAACCTGTATTGAGTTCTGGCGGATTGCGTTGTATCGGTTCGACAACATTCCAAGAATTTCGTGGCGTGTTTGAAAAAGATCATGCGTTGGCGCGTCGCTTCCAAAAAATTGATGTGAACGAGCCAAGTGTTGATGATACTTATCAAATATTGAAAGGCATCATTGGCGCATTTGAAGAGCATCATAAGGTTAAGTATGAAGAGCCAGCCTTGTTAGCAGCAGCAGAGCTTGCTCAGCGCTATGTGACAGATCGTCATATGCCTGATAAAGCGATTGATGTTGTGGATGAGGCGGGAGCTTACCAGCGCTTGCAGCCTGAAGGTAAACGTAAATCGGTCATTACTGTTGCCGACATTGAAGATATCGTCTCTAAGATCGCCAGAGTGCCTGTGAGAGCGGTTAACTCTGATGACAGGCAAGTATTGTCTAATCTTGAGCGTAATCTGAAAATGGTGGTTTTCGGTCAAGACAATGCTATTGATGCTTTGTCAGCTGCGATTAAGTTATCGCGTGCTGGTTTGAAGGCAGAGCAAAAACCTATTGGTTCATTCTTGATGGCTGGCCCAACGGGTGTGGGTAAAACAGAAGTTACCAAGCAGCTTGCTAAACAGTTGGGACTTGAGCTAATTCGCTTTGATATGTCCGAGTACATGGAGCGCCACGCGGTATCTCGTTTGATTGGTGCGCCACCAGGCTATGTTGGTTTTGATCAAGGTGGCTTGCTAACTGAAGCCGTGACGAAGAACCCTCACAGTGTTGTGTTATTGGATGAGATTGAAAAAGCTCACCCAGAGGTCTTTAACTTGCTTCTGCAAGTAATGGATCATGGTACCTTGACGGATAATAATGGACGCAAGGCGGATTTCCGTAATGTGATCTTGGTGATGACATCCAATGCGGGTGCTCAAGAGCTGGCTCGTCGTTCAATTGGCTTTTCTAGTCAAGATAATTCGACTGATGGTATGGAAGTTATTAATCGAACTTTCACGCCTGAATTTAGAAACCGCTTAGATGCTGTTATTCAGTTCCAGCAACTGGATGAGCGCATTATCTTTAATGTGGTGGATAAGTTCTTGGTAGAGTTGCAGGCTCAGCTAGATCCGAAAGGTGTCTTGCTAGAGGTCTCAGACACTGCCAGAGGCTGGTTAGCCAATAAAGGCTATGATCGTCAGATGGGCGCTCGTCCGATGGCTCGAGTCATTCAGGAGCATTTGAAGAAACCTCTGGCGGATCATATCCTCTTTGGTGATCTGCATGATGGCGGTCATGTCAAAGTGGCTCTGGATGAGAAGAGTGATGAGTTGAAGTTTGAAGTGATAAAAGAGGCGGTTGTTCATTGATCTTTGATTAAGTGATGCAATTGCTATGACATAAAAAAACCGGACTTAGTCCGGTTTTTTTATGTCTTCTATTTAAGCTGCCCATACAGGGTTGCTTAAATTAACGTGCGCGGTAAACGATACGGCCTTTTGAAAGATCGTAAGGTGTTAACTCAACTTTTACCTTGTCGCCAGTCAAAATACGGATGTAATTTTTACGCATTTTTCCAGAGATATGTGCAATTACTACGTGTCCGTTTTCTAACTCGACACGGAACATGGTATTAGGCAACGTATCAATGATAGTGCCCTCCATTTCTAAGCCTTCTTCTTTTGCCACAATATGTGTCCTATGGTGTTAACTTACTATTATTTAGTAGACGCCGACCATACCTAAAGGAGGTCTGCAGACGAAGAGGAAAGATGTTCCTCTTGGTCGATTGAGCGCTAAATAACTTAATCATGATTGTATATTTAGCGACGTCTGAATTTTGATCGAGCGTATTTTGCCTAAAAACGCAGCGTAAGGCAAACCTAGTTACGTTTTCGTGGTGTCTATTTTTAGACTAAAGCGGTTGTTTTTCAGGTTTTTTGCCAATATTTATGAGAGCTAGATTCTTTTTTGTGTTTGGGATGAGTTTCTTTAAAGCACTACAAAAATCTTCTCTTGGCATTTTTTGGGCACCTAGAGACAGCAAATGATCGGATTCTACTTGGCAGTCTATTAGTTCTATTTTGCACTCTTTGGTGAGTTCGCAGAATGTTTTTAACGCTATTTTTGAGGCGTTTGGCACCAGTGAAAACATCGATTCGCCAAAAAACATATTGCCCATTGCGACACCATAAAAACCGCCGACGAGTTTGTCGTCCAGCCATATTTCAATAGAATGCGCATAGCCTAATGTGTGTAGCTTTGTATAAGCATTTTTTATGTCTTTGGATATCCAAGTACCTTCTTTGTCAGCTCTTAGTGCAGAGCAGTAGCCGATTACGGACTCAAACTCTTGGTTGACTGAAAACAGCCACCGGTCTTTTTTTATCGCTTTTTTGAGCGATTTTGAAACATGGAAATGCTCAGGATTTAGTGTGCATCTTTGTTCTGGGTGCCACCACAAAATAGGATCTGGATCGCTAAACCAAGGAAAAAAACCTTTACTGTAGAGATGAAGAAGTCGAGTAGAAGATAGGTCGCCGCCAATAGCTGATAAACCTTCAGGATCTTCTAAAGCCTTACTTGGGTCTGGTGTGTCGTAGGGGGACTCTGAAAGTAATATAAGCTCGTGTTTTTCGTCGTTAGCAGCTGCTGACATGAGTTATTTGTTGTCCTAGTTTTTGTAGATCATTTTATGTGTCGATTATAGTTTTTTTAATGTTAAAAACTATCTTTGAATGATTCTTTATAAAAAAAGTTAAAGAAAAGCTAAAGAAAAAAACCATATACCGATAAATAGAATATTGAGTAAAAAAAGATATTCAGCTTGCGACTTATTGACACAATGTTATTCTTAATTGGCTTCAATGTGCATGAATAGCTTAAAAAAATTGTCGTTTTGGGTTCTTGTTGAGTGATTTTTGTTCAAAAAAGAGCACATAATGAAAAAAAAAGAAAAAAAGTGCAAGGAGTGCTTGACCCATAAGGGAAAACTTGGTTTTAATCACTACAGTCCTAATTGGTAATTCAAAATAGTTGGATGTCGTATTGGGTGCTACAGGATAAATTGCTTTTTTGACAGCTGTCATAAAAGTGAAACCGATAGGTTTTAAGATACATGAATCGTTGATTTAGCAACGTTTCTTGGTTAAGTGTAAATCGAAAATCGATCGATAGGTCTACAAGACCATATTATATAATATAAAGGGGAATCTTGAATGAAAGCGATTAAACTTGCTTCTGTGTTTGCAGTATCTGCTGTTGCGGCTGCTGTTTCTACTGCTACTTTTGCTGCTGATGCAATCATCACTGGTGATGCTGGTCTTGAGTATGTTACTTACGGCAAAGATGATAATGGCACAAGCCTTAGTGGTAACAAAGGTGCTGAGCTAGAGCTACACGTTGATACTGGTGTTGTCTACGCAGAGCTAGAATTCAAAACCGTAGGTGGTGATGAAAAAAATGATGATGCTGATGAAGCTGTTAAGGTTGGTTTGGAAAAAATCTACGTAACGCAAGGTGCTGTTCAGTTTGGTCGTTTTGACGGCTCTGTATCTACCAAAGCTTTCATGGGTATGGATGAGATCTACGACGGTGTTGATCTTAACACTGGGAATAAGTTAGATAGTAAGGGTACATTAACGGATAACGATACGGATGATACTGGTATTCGTTATTCTGTAACGCCAGAATTGACAGTCGCTATTGAAGCAACCGAGGCTATTTCTAAAGCGAACAGCAGTACTGGCAAGGCACAAGATTCTCAAATTGGTTTTGCTGTATCTTATGTTCAAGACTTTGGTGCATTCAAAGCAGGTATCTCTGGTGGTAAAGTAGAAGATGCTCAGTCTGCAAATATTGGTGTTCAAGCAGATGCTGGTATTGCAACTTTTGCCCTTAACTACGGTATAGGTAAAGTTGGTACCAAATCTAAAGGTGTGGACACTGCTGATGTTAAGCAGCTTTCTGCTTCTGTTGCTGTCGCAGCGACTGATGCTTTGACTTTGACTCTTCAGTACGCTAAAGATCAAGAAGGTGTAAAAGATACTACAACCAATAAAACAGATAAAAATGATGGTACTTACTTCATTGGTGAATATAAAACAGGTGATTTGACTTACTACGTGAAAAACTACGCTGGTGATCTAGTTGGTAAAGCTAAAGAGCGTACAATCGTAGGTGTTAAAGCTTCTTTCTAAGGCTTTTATCTAAAGATCTTCTTAGAAAAATAGAATATCTTTACTAGTTAAAGCGAAAGCCAGCCCTTTGGGCTGGCTTTTTTTATGGTAAGCTTAGCGAACTTTATGACTCCGCAGTATGGAGTATGTTTTGTTTTGATTAGCATAAAATAGGAAGGCGTGTTTTGTCAGAAGAAATGAGTGAGTCGGTACGATCACCAATTTGGGAGTTGTTTGCCAAACAAGCGGCGTTTATTGCAGCTTTGTTATTTTTATTCTTTTTTGGTTTGGCGACCTATACCTATAATCCAGCAGATGCTGGTTGGTTTTATTCTGGTAGCGGCGCAGCGACTCAGAACTCTATGGGGCCAATCGGTGCCATTATTGCTGATTTAGCGTCTGGTTTTTTCGGTTCTTTGTTTTATTCCTTACCTCCTTTGTTTTTTTGGGTCGCGATTATTATATGGCGCAATCCTCATTCCTTACTGCCGCTTAATAATGCTTTGCTTTGTACTATTGGAAGCATCCTATATTTATCCTTTGGTTCTGTTCTTTGCTTTTTGCATACAGTCGGCGAGCCGTCGCTTCAATACGGTACCGGTGGCATATTAGGGCGTGGTCTTGGTGTATTGTTGTATGGCTTTATTGGCTATGATGGTGCAACGTTAGTCAGTTTGGCCTTGGTTATTTTATCCTTTACTTTGCTATCTCAAGTTCATTGGTTGAGTCTGATGGACCGTTTGGGGGAAAGAGCCTATACCTTTGCTATGTTTCTGCGTCAAAAATGGTCGGATAGGCGCGAAGCAAAAGCCAGTAAAAAAGCAGACGCTGCTGACGGTATTGATATTGCTGATGAAGCAGAAGAGCCTGCCATTGTTAGGAAAAGAAGAAAAGCCTTCATTGAACCGACGAAAGTTGAACTTGCAGCTAAAGGACAATCTACTGCCAATATATTATTCGAAGACTCAATTGATGAAGAATCTCAGCCAGAGGAAAGTAAAAAATCTAAGTTTAGTTTGTCTTCGCTGTTTTCAAGATCTAAATCTGCGAAAGCGGATGAATCTGTTGCGGATTTGCCAACCAGTCATGAAGAGCCAGAGTTTGGTGGTTTAGACGATTTATCTGTTGATGGTTTATCCTTTGATGATAAAGACGTCAACTTTGGCGATACTCTCTACATAGAAGAATCTTGGTCTGTTCAGAGTGATGACACAGCGGAAGAGAAGGTTGCTCAACCCAAGCAAGCTGCAACGGCCAACCCTGTGGAATGGGAAGATGAGCAAGAGGTTACGCATTCCAGCATTTCTAAAGAGCAAGCTGATGCCATGCTGTTTAATGATGACAAACAGCCTTCGACTATTCCTCCTGCCCATAAACCTGCATTTCGTACCTTGTCTGAAGCTAAGCAGCTAGATTCGCTTGGTGGCCCGTATTCTGATGAAGTAGACAGTAACAAAAAAATAGAGGCTTATTCGTTACCAGACCGTTCAGTATTAACCACGCCTAAACCTAAGAAGGGTGGTTATTCTGAAGATGAATTGTTGGCCTTGTCTGAATTGCTAGAGCAGCGCTTGCAGGACTTTGGTGTTAAAGCCGATGTAGTTGAAGTTAACCCAGGTCCAGTGATTACTCGTTTCGAAATTCAGCCAGCTCCAGGTGTGAAAGTCTCCCGTATTACCAACTTGGCAAAAGACCTTGCGCGTTCTTTGAGTGTAATGAGTGTGCGAGTGGTGGAAGTGATTGCTGGTAAATCCACTATCGGGATCGAGATTCCTAATCAGGTTCGCGATACGGTGTATTTTTCAGAGGTTATAAACTGTGAAGCCTACGATAGATCCTCTTCGCCGCTGACCTTGTCGCTTGGTCATGATATTTCTGGCGAGCCTGTTGTTGTCGATTTAGCAAAAATGCCTCATGTGTTGGTGGCGGGTACGACAGGGTCTGGTAAGTCGGTTGGTGTTAACGCCATGATTTTAAGTATGTTGCTGAAGTCGACACCAGATGAAGTGCGTATGATCATGGTCGACCCAAAAATGCTTGAATTGTCGATCTATGAAGGCATTCCGCATCTTTTGACGCCAGTTATTACGGATATGAAAGATGCCGCCAATGGTTTGCGTTGGTCGGTTGATGAAATGGAACGCCGCTATAAGCTGATGTCTAAACTAGGTGTGCGTAACATTGCGGGTTACAACAAAAAAGTACGTGATGCTATTGAAGCGGGTAAGCCAATTCAAGATCCATTATGGCAGCCTGAAATGGCGATGTTCTCCGAAGATGGCGTTGCTCGTACCGTGCCGCATTTAGAGCCTTTGCCTTATATTGTGATCATAGTCGACGAATTTGCTGACATGATGATGATTGTAGGTAAAAAAGTGGAAGAGCTGATTGCTCGTATCGCGCAAAAGGCAAGGGCGGCAGGGATTCACTTAATTCTGGCGACACAGCGTCCTTCTGTAGACGTTATTACCGGCTTGATCAAAGCGAACATTCCAACCCGTATGGCGTTTCAGGTTTCTTCTAAAATTGACTCCAGAACGATTCTTGACCAAGGCGGTGCCGATCAGCTTTTAGGTATGGGTGATATGTTGTATCTACCTGCAGGTTTGCCTACGCCAATTCGTGTGCATGGCGCGTTTGTCTCTGATGAAGAAGTGCATGCCGTGGTTGAAGAGTGGAAACAACGAGGTGAGCCCGACTATATTCAAGACGTTGTCGTTAATCCAGAAGACCTAATGACTGACGGCGGTGGAGAAGATAAAGATGCGCTTTATGATGAAGCTGTGAAAATTGTCATTGAAACGCGTAAAGCTTCGATATCCTCTATTCAGCGGCGATTAAAAATAGGTTACAACAGAGCGGCTAACTTGGTTGAATCAATGGAAGCTGCTGGTCTAGTTGGCCCAATGGGGACCAACGGACAGCGTGATATTTTGATCCCAGAATAAAGATGACGACTTGGGGAGGGCTTGTGTTTAAAAGTGCCTCTTTTTTAACTATTTCGTGGAGAGATATTTTGTTGAATAAATTAGTCACTATGGTGATGTTTACGGTCGTAATGGTTGTTCAAACAACAATGGTGCAAGCCGCTGATGCAACCAGCTCGATAGAGAGTTTATTGGAATTGAACCGCAATATCGAAGGTGAATTTCGTCAGGTTACTTATGACGAAAAAGGTAAGCAGCTTCAGGTAAGTGAGGGTATCTTTCTTCTTGCGAAACCGAATCAATTTGTTTGGGACAGCGTGACGCCTTTTGCGCAGCGTATTATTTCTGATGGCAAATATATTACCGTCTGGGATGTGGATTTAGAGCAAGCGACGAAGAAACCTTTGTCTGGTGCGGTAGGCAATTCTCCAGCTGCGCTATTGGGTCAACCTGCGGCAGAAGTACTCCCACACTATAACGTGACAACACTTGGTGATGAAAAATTTCGTTTGGCACCGAAAGAAGATCAAGACTTATTTCAAACATTGACTCTGTCTTTCCGTAATAAAGTGATTAGCGCAATGAGTATCTTAGATGCGCTAGGGCAAACAACGGTGATTGAGTTTAAAAATGTTGAAACTCATGAAGGTGTAGCGAAAGAAAATTTTGTATTAGATTTGCCTGCTAACGTGGATGTGATTGTAGAAGGTCAGTAATGAAGGATCTTTTTTCAGGCAATCTGTTTTCAGGAGCGGCAACAGGAGCTTATCAACCTCTGGCAGCCAGAATGCGACCTGCTAGTCTCGATGACTACATCGGGCAGTCGCACTTGGTTGGTCCGGGGAAGCCATTACGAAGAATGGTAGAAACAGGTCATTGCCATTCTTTTATTCTGTGGGGGCCTCCGGGTGTAGGGAAGACCACATTCGCTCAGCTTCTGTCCCATGCTCTAGATGCACAGTTTATTGAAATATCTGCTGTCATGTCTGGCGTTAAAGAAATTCGTGCGGCGGTAGATCAAGCAAAAAATCTGCGTCAGATGAGCGGCACTCAGACGGTCTTATTTGTTGATGAAGTGCATCGCTTTAATAAGTCCCAGCAAGACGCTTTTTTGCCCTTCATTGAAGACGGCACCTTTTTGTTTATCGGTGCAACCACAGAAAACCCGGCCTTTGAATTGAATTCTGCTTTGCTGTCGAGAGCACGCGTTTATCGTTTGAAAACGCCGAGTGTAGATGAGGTAAAGCTTGTTCTTGTGCGAGCTTTAGAAAATCACGAAAAAGGCATTGCAGCTTACTCTCAAGAAAGTGGCTTTCAAATAGACGATTACTTTTTGTCTGTATTGGCTCAAGCGGCTGATGGTGATATTCGTCGAGGCCTTAATTTCTTAGAAATATTATCCGATCTTGTGGAGCCGGGAAGTAAGGTGACGCAAGAGCAGCTGGAAGATGTCTTAGGTGGTAGTGTTCGTCGCTTTGATCGTAAAGGCGATGTGTTTTACGACCAAATCTCAGCGTTTCATAAATCTGTTCGTGGTTCATCGCCTGATGGTGCCTTGTACTGGATGGCGCGAATGCTGGATGGCGGCTGTGATCCTTTGTACATCGCACGTCGCTTGCTGGCTATCGCATCGGAAGATATTGGTAATGCGGATCCGCGAGCCTTGCAAATTGGCTTAAACGCTTGGGATGTTTTTGAGCGCGTTGGTCCGGGTGAGGGGAATCGTGCTATTGCGCAGGCAGCCGTCTACATGGCGTGCGCACCCAAGAGTAACGCAGTTTATAAAGCCTTTAATCAAGCAATGTCAGATGTCGCCGCACAACCCAGTTATGAAGTGCCTGCCCATTTGCGTAATGCGCCAACTTCTTTGGCGAAAAGTATGGGCCACGGTGATGAATATCGCTACGCCCACAATGAAGAGCATGCTTATGCTGCTGGTGAAAATTATATGCCAGAAGAGTTGGCCGATATGCGTTACTATCAGCCGACGGATCGCGGTCTAGAGAAAAAAATCAATGACAAACTGGCTTGGTTGTCTGATTTAGATAATCAAAGCCCATTGCAGCGTTATGGCTCTTTGTACCAGTCTCAAGGGGATGAAGAATGATGTATTTTATGATTGCTGTTGGTGGTGCTTTTGGTGCGCTGAGCAGATATGGCGTGACGAAGTGGATTAATACCTACTGGAATCACCACTTTCCCTTTGCGACTATGGTTATTAATGTTCTAGGTTGTGTGTTGATGGGCGTGGCGTTTGTGGTGATCAGCGAGCGCATGCCATCACTTGAACCGTATCGACCTCTGGTTATGGTGGGTTTTTTAGGGGCATTTACCACTTTTTCTACTTTTTCGTTGGAAATTGTCTCTCTTATTAACATGCAGGCTTGGCTAAGTGCGGTAAGCTATTTATTATTGAGTTGTGTTTTAGGGATCGCGGGTTTAGCGGCTGGTATGGCGGTTACTCGTTTTTTCTGATCCCTGTTATTGTTTGAAGACCCCCTAATTTATTTATACACACTGATTGAAGGATATTGTTGCCCAGATGTTAGACATTAAAGCATTACGCGCTGACCCAGAAGCCATTGCGGCTCAACTTAAAAAGAAAGGCTACGAGTTGGATGTGGCGACTTTCTCTTCCTTAGAAGAGCGTCGTAAAGCCATTCAAGTAGAAACGGAACAGCTGCAACAAGCCCGAAATTCAGTGTCCAAAGAAATTGGTCAGGCGATGAAGTCTGGCGATAAAGACAAAGCGGCCGAGCTAAAAGCACAAACAGCAACGCTAGGTGATGATCTTGAAGCGGCCAAAACACAGCTAACACAAGTTCAAGAAGAGTTGGAAAGCTTGCTAGAAGGTATTCCAAACCTTCCTCATGCTTCTGTTCCAGAAGGTAAGACAGAAGACGACAACATTGAAGTTCGTCGTTGGGGCACACCTAAGCAATTCGACTTTGAGCCAAAAGACCATGTGGATCTTGGTGAAGCGATGGAAATGCTGGACTTCGAAGCCGCAGTGAAAATTACCGGTTCTCGGTTTGCTGTTATGCGTTCTGATTTGGCGCGCCTACACCGTGCTTTGACTCAGTTTATGATCAACACCCATGCTGATTTGCATGGTTACACAGAAGTGTATGTGCCTTACTTGGTAAACGCTCATTCCCTAAAAGGAACGGGTCAGCTGCCTAAGTTCGAAGCCGATTTGTTTAAAGTGCCAGTGGATAAAGACAGCGGAAATAATGATCTTTACCTGATTCCAACGGCAGAAGTGCCAGTGACGAACTTGGTGCGCGATGAAATTTTAAATGACGCAGATTTGCATAAGAAATTTGTTGCTCATACGCCTTGTTTCCGCAGTGAGGCGGGCAGCTACGGTCGTGATACTCGCGGCATGATTCGTCAGCATCAGTTTGAAAAAGTTGAGCTAGTTCATGTTTGTCGTCCAGATATTTCTGAACAAGTGCTGGAAGAATTGGTTGGGCACGCAGAAGTGATTTTGCAGAAACTAGAACTTCCTTATCGCACGGTTATCTTGTGTGGTGGCGACCTAGGTTTCTCTGCACGCAAAACGTACGACATTGAAGTGTGGTTGCCAGGTCAAGGTAAATACCGTGAGATTTCTTCTTGCTCTAACATGTGGGACTTCCAAGCTCGTCGTATGCAAGCGCGCTGGCGTAACCCAGAAACAGGTCGTCCAGAATTGGCACATACCTTGAATGGTTCTGGTTTGGCTGTCGGCCGTACATTGGTTGCTGTACTGGAAAACTATCAAAATGCTGATGGTAGTGTGCGAGTTCCTGATGTGTTGGTGCCTTATATGGGCGGTAAGACCGTATTGAAAAAAGCGTAAGTAAGCGTGATTTATTAATAAAAAGGCCTCTTTATGAGGCTTTTTTATATCATTGGATATTGGAAATTATGACGGGCAAGGTCTATTTTATTGGTGCGGGTCCAGGTGATCCTGAGTTGTTGACGTTAAAAGCATATCGTTTATTAAAAATGGCCGATGTGGTTCTGTATGACCGCTTGGTTGGCAAAGAGATTATTGATCTCATTCCTGAGTCAGCAGAAAAAATGTACGTGGGTAAGGCCAAGTCTTTGCACAGCCTTCCACAAGAAGAGATTAACAGTCTGCTTGCCGCCAAGGCCAAAGAAGGCCACATGGTGGTGCGTTTAAAAGGTGGCGATCCTTTTATCTTCGGGCGTGGTGGTGAAGAGCTTGAGGAATTAATTGAAGAGGGCGTGCCTTTTGAGGTGGTTCCGGGTGTAACTGCTGCCGCAGGTTGCGCGGCTTATGCTGGGATTCCGTTAACGCATCGTGATTATGCACAGTCGGTTCGATTCCTAACAGGTCATTTGAAAGACGGCACGACAGAGTTACCTTGGGAAGAATTGGTTCATCCTGCTCAAACTCTTGTGATTTATATGGGGTTAACAGGCCTTAAAGATATCACCCAATCGTTGATCCGCTTTGGTATGAGTCCATCTATGCCAGTGGCAATTGTTGAGAAAGGTACCACCAGTGAGCAGCGCGTGTTTACGTCCACCATTCAAGATGTCTATGAAGTGTCCGTGGTGAATGAAGCGAAGTCCCCAGCGTTACTGATTATTGGTGAGGTGGTGACCTTGCAGAAGAAATTAGAGTGGTACGGCAAGTACTAAATTTCTTTATTGTTTAAAGTGTTCAAATAAAAGCGGAGCCTAAATAGCTCCGCTTTTTTGTTTCGATAAAAATTTATAGCGTTACAAACAATTTGCTGGTTTTGGGAGGCCGGCAATTTTTGCAGCTAGCTTAGGCGGGCTGCCGGGGAAGAGCGTCATTAAATAAATACTGCGGCCTTTTTCTGCGCCCAGTTTTTTCGATACGGCTTTTACCAATGGTCGCATCGCAGGAGAGACTTCAAATTCTTCATAGAAGTCGCGCAATAAATAAATAATTTCCCAATGAGCATCGCTTAGCTCGACTTCAACGTCTTTCGCTAATTGATTGGCAAGCTCTGGTGTCCAATCTTGTAGGTTAAGCAAATAGCCTTCTTCGTCTAGAACGACTGTATTGTTTGTCATATTGATTACCAACTAATGTTTGCTTCGGCGGCAAAGGTTAAATCGACCCATTCTTCATCTGACAAAGCAGTGCCTAACTTTGGTGATAAACCATAAGCTATTGCATCACTTTGCAAATAATAAAGCTTTGCTTGTTTTGTTTCGATTAGAGTTTGCATTGTGCTGGCTTGCTGAATCAGTTTTAGAAAACCTTCTTCAATCAGTAGTATCTGGTCGCCCGCTAGCAGGCTATTTTGCCACGTTGTTTCTAATGCTGCTGGGTAGTCGAGTTGATTTATTTGGTGAAGTCGCATAATTAAAACCGGAAAACCTGTTGGTATTGTGAAAACATCGTCTGCCATTCGGCATCATCAAGTGGCTGAACACCTTGCCATGTCGCATTGTCTTTAAGCCAAGTGTGGCTTTTTTCTATGTAGACGTTTTCAATATCATAAAATTCTAGCCCAGCTAATAGCTTGTGTAGGTTTTTGCCTTGCTCTGCTGTTGGGTGTTGATTGTCTGTCAAAATCGCAAGAGCGGCGCCAGATAGACACAAATCGACAGGCTGTTCAAAGGTGGCCAGAACCAGAGCAAGATCTAAGCCTTCTTTGCAAGCTAAGCTAGAATAAGGGCTGGTGTTTAGGTGGATAAGAGTATGTTTCATAAGGTTACCTAAACTGAATGATTTTGTTTGTAGTATTCATCAAATCAACGAGTGTGCCCAAACCTTCAAGCTGAAAGTGTTCTGCAAGCGTGTGTTGTTCTAATTCATAGCGACGGCTTTCACTTTCAGTAATGATGCCGCGTCTTACGGCAGCGGCAATACATAAATACAAAGGGACTTTGTGTTGTTCTGCAACTTCTTGCCAAGCTTTGGTGAGGTTGATTTCATCTCTTGGTGGCTGCGCGGTTTGGTTGCCAATAAGCACAGCGTCCTCATAAAAAAATACACCCTTGATGCTGTCAGGGTATTTGTTTAGAGCGGCACGGATAAAGCGCAGCGCCGTGTGGCAAGCCTTGCTTTGGTATGGGGAACCAGTGATGAGCAGAGTGTATAGCATCAAAAATAACCTTAGTAAAAGATGCTGTAAATTTTACACATAAAAAAGGCCGCAGTCAGCGGCCTTTTCGTGTTGATTGTAACGGATAATTAATCGCGAGACATACCAATAAGAGACAATATGCTTAGGAACATGTTGTATAGAGACACATACAAGTTCACTGTTGCCATGATGTAGTTAGTTTCACCACCGCGAACGATTTGGCTTGTTTGCAGCAAAATAACCGCCGCAGAGAAAAGCGCAAAACCAGCAGAGATGAAGATTTGTAGAGCATTTTAATAAAGATGCCGGCAATCACAGCGAATAGTAGTACGAAGAAACCGACAGTAATGAATCCGTTTAGGAAACTAAAGTCTTTCTTTGAAACCAATGCATAAGCAGACAGACCTAGGAAGGAAAGACCTGTGATACCTAAAGCGCTCATGATCATGCTCGCACCGTTAGCCATATTCATATAAGCGCTAAGGATTGGACCAAGGGTAAGACCCATGAAACCAGTTAATGCAAACACACAAAGAATACCAGCTGAGCTGTTTTTAAATTTGTGTGTTAGGAAGAGCAAACCATAAAAGCCTAATAAAGTAACAATTAGGCCAGGATGGGGTAAGTTAAAAGCCATGCTCATGCCCGCAGTGAAGGCGCTGAACAATAGGGTAAGCGACAACAGTCCGTAAGTATTGCGGAGCGTTTTGTTTGCCGCTTGTGACGTGTGTGTCGAAAGGGCTTCTGTGTAACGCATGAGATTACTCCTTTAAGGTTTAAGACTATCAATAGACTTAATATGCGGCTGAAAGTTCCAAACTTCAAGCTAGATTGTTTATCTAGGCAATAAATACAGAAAAACACCGCAGAATTGCAGTGTTTTTCGAAATAATTAAGGGACTGTTAAGCGGTTTTAAATAACTAGTGGGTCATCACAGGTTTGTGGTGCGCACTGGATTGTTTGGTTTTGTGTTTGTCTATTTGCTTGGCTAATTTATCGACCATGTCATCAATCGCGTGAAATAATCTGTCTTCAGAGGAGGCCGCGGCAAATATTTCTTTGCCGGGAATGTGTACGATCGCTTCCGCTTTTTGATTTTTACTGTCTTTAAGTAAAGTGACATTGACTGAGGTTATTTGATCTGTCAGCTTGGAAATTTTGCTGAGTTTTTCATTAATATGGTCTTTTATTGCAGGGGTTACATCGATATGGTGTCCAGAAATTTTGGTAGTGTGCATACTACTTGCCTCCTGAGTGATGTTCGCGAAACCGACAATACCAATACTCTCTTTCAAACAGTTTTTTTATGAATCTGTTGTTACTCTTTCGTTCTTGTTTCACAGTAAATAGAGAGTTGAATAAAATAGCGTTGCCGTAATTTGAGCATAGGAGTGTTTTTGAATGCTGTCAAAATTGCTTAAAACAGTTGTTTTGTTAGCGAATAAAATTTGTCTATTGCTAAAGTCTAATAGTCAGTGAAAATGGCAAGTGTCATTCTGTATTGATAACAAGGTTACCTTAAGGTTCTCGTGCTAATGGGAACGGCTTTTGATAGACTGTCATGCTAAATGTGCGAAGCGAGATTTATGTTGGATAACGACTATTCATTACCGATATCATTTTCAATGGCAGCCCAGATCGGGTTAGAAGAAACCGTATTATTGACCTTTTTGAAGCAGCAGGCTTATCTTGTTGGTTCCAATGCTCTGCGAGTTGAAATGAGTCGCCTGAGTGTTCAGCTACCATTTTGGACTGTGCCTATGTTGATGCGATTGTTGGCAAACCTACAAATTAGCCAGCTATTGAGTTTTCAGCGCCAAGAAGAAATACTTGAGATTCATTTAGCGACATCTCAAAAAGCAGCGCAAATCATTAAGCCAGCGGCAGAAGTGTCTTCTAAAGACGATTCCTTGATGAGTAAAATGGATCGGTTGCACAAAGCGTCTCGGGAGAAAACCGAAGAATTTACACCGCAGCCTAAAAGCTACCCTGCGAAGCAACCTGTTCGACTATACGAAGCACCATCTCCACCAGTGGTGAATGATCGCCGCGGTGTCACAGATTTTGATTTGTATTTGGAGCAAAAAGAACGTGCTCGACAACCAGATCAGTGGCAACCTGAAGAAGCGACGTTAGAACAAATTGGCCAAGCTGGCATTGCTCGTGAATTTGCTTTGTCTCTGCAAACCGAGTTTTTGCTGAGAATCAAAGAACAGCGGAAAAACGTCAGAACTTGGAACAGCGAATTCTTTAAATACGTAAAACGTCAGTGGCAATACAAACAATCGGATAGGTCTTCATATGAAGGAACCTCAGGCAGTACAAAATTTACTAAAACCTCTAGAGAACAGGTTAGCGACGCCCTCAACAACATCCACGACACAGACTGGTGAGTATGGCTCTGGCAATCCAGGGTATGGTAATGCCGGTCGCGAATCGGGTCCAACAGAGGCAGAGCAGCAAACGCGTATCTTGGTCAATATGTTGTTCGCGCGTTTTAAAGCCATTTATACCCATAAATTCGCCTCGGCTTACAGTACAACGGATGAAGTTAAGTTAGCCAAGCGCGAATGGGCGATTGCACTGAAAGGTTTTCAAGAGCCATTGTTGGCTTATGCTGTAGAACGCACGAAAGAAGAGCATACATGGCCGCCAACCATTGCCGACTTTTTGAAGCTGATTAATACCGCATATAAAGCTTATGGTTTACCTGATCCACGTGCAGCCTATCTTGAAGCCTGTACTTGCCGAACCGATCCTTTGCAATATAAATGGAGTCATAATGCGGTATTTTTTGCAGGCTCTGAAGCAGGTTGGTACAAATTAAAGTCTGAAGAAGAACGAGTGACTTGGCCTTTATTTGAGCAAAGTTATTTGAAAATTGTTGATCGAGTGATTGCTGGTGAACGTTTAGTTATTCCAAAAGTGATCATGATCGAAGATAAGCAAACACTCAGTGTAAAAGATTTGTCTAGTAAGATTGCTAGTGACCTATCCGTTGATGAAGAGCAGATCGCGCCTTTACTTTACTATACCCAAAAAACACATGGGTCTGGCGTACGAGCTCGTTATCGCGAAATTAGTCAAAAAAAGCTCTTAGAAATGGGGTATAAAGAAAAACTGCCAGAATAACGGTGCGTTTCTTCTATTTGTTCTATAACATAAATTTTTTTAGCAGGATGCTATAGGCGCGATTTCAATCTAGGTGCGATAGAAATCGACACGATGCGTAGGAAAGTTTTGGTGAGGTTGTGATGTTAAAAGTATTGATTGTTGACGACCATGACGTGGTTAGCCAAGGTATTAGTCGTGTATTACAGGATGTAAAAGGCGTTGAAGTAGTTGGTGTGGTGCACAGTGGCGAAGAAGCCATTATTCAGTCTAAAGTTTTATTGCCTGATATCGTTTTGATGGACGTGCATATGCCGGGAATCGGCGGTTTAGGGGCAACGAAAGAGATAAAGCGTATTTTGCCAAAAACCAAGATTATTGCCTTGTCAGCGCTGGATGACAATCTATACCCAGTGAAGTTATTAGAAGTGGGTGCGTCGGGTTATCTTACTAAAGGCACTAATACGTCTGAGCTCTTAGAAGCCATTCAAATGGTGTCTAAAGGCGAGCATTATATTTCCAAGAGTATTGCTCAGAAAATGGCGTTGTCTAAGTTTTCAATCGATGGGCAAGGTTCACCATTGGGGCAGTTGTCAGACAGAGAATTACAAGTGGCGCAAATGATCGTGGATTGCAAAAAATCTAACGAAATTGCCGAGCACTTAAATGTAAGCCCCAAAACCGTGAGTACTTACCGTACTCGTATTTTTACAAAGTTGAACATTGAAAGCGATGTCGAGCTGATTCACTTAGCGGTACGTTACAATGTGCTTGGTATGGGCTAGGCGAAAAACGAGGTTTGTTTGAGCCATTCAGAATTTGATCCGAAGCATTTTGTCAGCAACTTAACCACACGTCCGGGCGTTTATCGCATGTACGATGTAAAAGGTGAGTTGCTTTATGTCGGAAAAGCAAAAAATCTAAAAAATCGTGTCGCGAGCTATTTCCGCGTGACCGGATTAACGACCAAAACCATGGCCTTGGTTAGTCGTATTCACACCATCGAAATTGCTGTCACCAAAAGCGAAACGGAAGCGCTGCTTCTAGAACAAACGCTGATTAAGCAGCATCGTCCGCCGTACAACATTTTGCTACGAGACGATAAATCTTACCCTTATATCTTGTTATCGAATCACCCTCATCCGGCTTTGTTGTTTCGTCGTGGTGATAAAACAGATAAAGGCACTTTGTTTGGTCCCTTTCCAAGCGGCAGTGCCGTAAAAGAAAGTTTGAATACCATGCAAAAGGTGTTCAAAGTGCGCCAGTGCGAAGACAGCACTTATTCCAATCGCTCTCGGCCTTGTCTGCAGTATCAAATTAAGCGTTGCTCTGGGCCTTGTGTGAACTTAATTAGCGATGAAGAATACGAGCTAGACGTTCGTCACGCGCGCATGTTTCTACAAGGCAAAGACCAAGAACTCACAGCCGAAATTACCACGCAAATGAGCGCCGCTGCCGCAGACATGGAGTTTGAGCGAGCGGCCGAGTTACGCGATCAAATCATTCAGCTCAAACACATCCAAGAACAACAGCACGTTTATGGACAAACCGGAGAAGCCGATGTCATCGCTTCTATTATTCAGCCTGGCGGTTTGTGTGTTCATGTGATGATGATACGCAAAGGCAAAGTGGTTGGTAGCAAAAGTTACTACCCAAAAATGCCCATCGAAATCACAGAAGGCGAATTATTATCGTCTTTTATCGCTCAATTTTATCTTGGTGGTATTCAAGAGTTACCTAAGACGCTTATCATTAGTCACGAGCTAGAAGATGGCGATGCGCTGGTGGAAGGTATTTTTGAAACCACGCAGAAAAAAATTGAAGTGCTGAGCAATGTAAGAGGCCAGCGAGCGCGTTGGCTTGATCTAGCAAAACTCAATGCAGAGCAAGGTTTACAGGCGCGATTATCAGACAAACGTAATCACTTTAGCCGTGTAACCGCTTTGCAAAAATTGTTAGGTTTCGCTAATCCACCAAAGCACATGGAATGTTTTGATATCAGTCACTCTAGTGGCGAAGCAACCGTGGCGTCTTGTGTGGTGTTTGGGTCTGACGGACCAGATAAAAAACGCTATCGCTCTTTTAACATCGAAGGTGTCGAACCGGGTGATGATTACGGCGCCATGAAGCAGGCACTGACTCGACGTTACAAGCGAGTCAAAAGTGGCGAACTAGAAGCGCCAGATGTGTTGCTTATTGACGGTGGTAAAGGTCAGCTAACCCAAGCTGAAAGCGTTTTAAAAGAATTAGGATTGGTGAATATCTTCTTATTGGGTGTCGCAAAAGGCGATACCCGTAAGCCGGGTCTTGAAACCTTGTACATTGGTTCGAAAGAAGATGAAGTCGTGTTGCCGCCAGATTCGGCGGCATTGCACTTGATTCAACATATCCGCGATGAAGCACATAGATTTGCGATAAAGAGTCATCGCCGTAGACGAGACAAGAAGCGTCGGCACTCGGTACTGGAAGATATTCCAGGTATTGGACCAAATCGACGCAAAGAGCTGCTGACAGCCTTTGGTGGATACCAAGAGTTACTCTCAGCGAGTCAGGAAGATATTTCAAAGGTGAAAGGGATCAGCGCCAAAAAAGCGGAAGAAATTTACCTTCATCTACATAAAAGTTAAGTTTGGCTAGGTGTGGTTACACTTGGCGTAATAATTAGGAATAACATGAACATACCCAATATATTAACGTCCGTACGGATCTTCATGATTCCAATCCTTGTGGTGATTTACTACTTACCGTGGGAAGGGCGCTATTATACCTGCGCGATTATTTTTGCCTTGGCTGCCATTACCGATTGGCTAGATGGCTACTTGGCAAGAAAGCTTAACCAAACTACGCCGTTTGGGGCGTTTTTTGATCCCGTTGCCGACAAGTTGATGGTATCGATTGCTTTAGTCTTGTTAGTGGCCAGCTACTCTAATCCATTACTGACGTTAGCCAGCGCTGTCATCGTCGGCCGCGAGATCGTTATTTCGGCATTACGTGAATGGATGGCAGAAATGGGCAAGCGCGCCAGCGTGGCGGTTTCCTATATTGGCAAACTGAAAACCACCATGCAGATGCTGGCGATTTTCATCTTGCTAGGAAGTCGACCAGACACCGTGGTCGCCCATGTGGGAGAGATGGTACTCATTGCTGCTGCCTTGCTAACACTTTGGTCTATGTATATTTATTTAAAAGCGGCGTGGCCTGAACTAAAGTCCAAAGAGTCGCACAAAAACTAAACAGATTTTAAAAAAGTGCCTAAGTTAGTTATTTATTTGGATTTTTCCCTTGACGTGAAAGCTCAAATACATAGAATAGGCACCGTCTTTTGAGACGCGGGAATAGCTCAGTGGTAGAGCACAACCTTGCCAAGGTTGGGGTCGCGAGTTCGAGCCTCGTTTCCCGCTCCAATACAAAAGATGTATCTGATAGAAGGCCGGATGGCAGAGTGGTCATGCAGCGGACTGCAACTCCGTGAACGCCGGTTCGATTCCGACTCCGGCCTCCAAAATCAGATATGCCCGGGTGGTGAAATTGGTAGACACACAAGACTTAAAATCTTGCGCTGAATAAGCGTACCGGTTCGATTCCGGTCCCGGGCACCATTTATGGTGCCTTTTTTTATGCCTGAAATTTATCAAAGCCCCCAATCCTCTTTTGCTATTCCTTTCTAGTTCAAACTCTCTTAATCATTCTCTTTTTCGTTTTTTAGCGGCTTGAACCTAATCTAATCATTTTCTTGTTTTTCTATGACCTGCCTCTGGAAGCTCTACTCATTTTTGCTAGCGAAAATGAGCGAAACGCTTTATCGTGAAGAAGTTGTAGAATTGCACCAGCTAAAGTGAATGGAAACATTTTTCACCCAACCAACTGGAATGGTACATCCCGCCTGAGAACACCAAAAACGGCAAAGAGCACCGCTTGCCCATCACCCATCACCCAACAGACTGTAGACCTCATCAACAGCCTGCCCAAACGTGGTACCTACATATTCAACATGAAAGACATCAGACCCATCACCACACCGTTGGTATCAAAACCTGAGTGACGACGTGGGCATCAAATTCACCAGCCACGACATACGCAAACTCGCCCGCGACAACTGGCAAGACAAGAAGAGCAGGGACCGACTGGGCTTTCTTATAATGGAAAGAGGGGAAATGCTACTCAACCACGAACGGGACGGACTAGACAAACGCTACATGCACACCCATTCGAGAGAACAGATGCGCAAAGCGTTGGGGGGGGTAAGCTAACAAATATTATTGTGCCGTCGTTCTATGAAATTATGTAGATGATTGATCTGTATAGAGGTTGCGCTATATTGTAGGAAACGGCACATAATTGGTCTTTGCTAACATGATAAATTGGGTTTACAATAAGATTTTAACGATGATGTCATAATTTCATTGAGGTTTATTACCATGCCTTTACCTAAAGCAAGACAAGAAAAGCCAAAAGCGACCGCGAAAGACGTTAAGTCTGCTGCTGCCGTTGGTGACGCTGTGTTTGCTTACTTCCAAAAGCACGGCAAGTTTCCTACTTCTAAAGAGCAACTGCAACCAGCTAAGGCTTAACTTGGCGATTGTACAGACAGCCTCTATTTTTAGAATGGCTCCTGACTGGGAGCTTCACAAAAATACTTTTGAATCTTACAAGCTTAATGGTGAGCAGCCAGACTTTTATGGTCGTGATGCATCATTAAGCCACCCTCATGTTCACCATATACACCTCGCTCAAACACAAGAGCTAGCCAATCTTTGGGCTAAACGGCACCCTAGAATTGATCAAATTTATTATCGAACTACCCGAATGGGTGATCCTGATAACGATTATTGGCTGATTTATGCGTTTGATGACTTTGAAGAAAAGTACCTGCTTTTAACCATTTTAGGTCCAGATGCCCACAACAGTGCGCAATGGCGCGCATACCTTACGAGCCTTTATACCCAATTTGTCGAACCTTGGATTAACGGCAAGCTGGATGATGTGATTTAGTTTTTGTTTTCGTATAGCGCTAAGATGCTATCTGCACCTTGTTTTGCATATGAGCCTAGTTTATCACTCCAAGGATCACCATTTGAAGCTAAATCACATAACTCACTTTGTAGTGTGACTATGCTTTGTGGCTGATGCTGTTGCAATATTTTATCTTTATAAAATGACTGCGTAAAATCCAGAGAAGATTTATATCTAGCCCAGTTCTCATGAACTTTCTCAAGTTTCCTTTTGACTGTTTCAGTTTCTTTGTCAAATTTGTCATCAGTTATTGTGGTTTGTCTTATACGTTTATTCCTGGCTTGGAGTTCCATAAGATAAACAGTTAAGTCTGAGATGCACATTTCATAGCAAAGGCTAAGTTCTTTGATTGAAGCTGTTTTGTGTTCAAGCCTATGTTGTTTTTTTTGTCCTTTCTTCCCATGATTGGAAGGATCTATAAGCATAAAAAGCAGCAAATGCTGTAGCTATTCCTGCGATACCAGTAGCCATATTAGAAAAAACTGATAGCTTGGTATCGTCTTCAGACCATGTTGGTATTCCTGTCAGTGTGCCTAGTATGTAGCTGATTGATATGATGAAAGCGCAACATGCCCACCAACTACCGTCCTTGTAATTCATATCTGATACACCTTTTATGATTGTCTATTCGCTGCAAAAGCGGCATTAATTTTAATGCCGTTAAAATATAACACTAATTAAATTAAAGGGCTTAATGCTTGAAATACATTCGTGGTAATGCTATTACTTTCCCCGCACTGGCAAAATCCAGTGTCGGGATTGAGCCCCTGTTTTACAACAGCGGCCTAGAACACGCTCCGCGTGTTTTTTTGTGGCTGAAATCCGCCTGTCATGGTGGGTCTTTGTTTGGGCTAACTTCGGTTAGGCCGTTCCTGCGGACGGTTGTTGCAACCTGAACTTAGATCCACCACCTTAATTGAGATTGAGACCTTTGTTTTGGTGGTCATTGATGACAACAGGAGGTCAACGATGGCTCATTTAATTATCTCTTCAAAAGACATCCGCACACTCGACGGATTGTATTCCCTTAAAGCAGCTGGCAGTGAAAAGCGCCATTAACCGAATCGTTTTATTCGAATAGAAAAAACTAAAGAGTTAATAGAAGAAATTGAGCGTTGCCCGGAAATGGGTATCGGTGCAAAAGCAGTAAGAGGTGGCGAAAATTAAGGCACTTGGGTTTGCAAAGAATTGGTGTACGCTTACGCCATGTGGATCAGTCCGAAGTTCAATCTAGAAGTCATCCGCGCCTTCGACCAAGCCCAACAGCCAGAACCCGAATCGGTGCAACAATCCTTACCCGCCCCGATCCAAGACGACGAAAAACTCAAACTCATTAACGACGTCGCCAAATCCTTAGGCATAACAGAAAGCATCGCCGTCGTATCCGCCACCGACATCATGAGCATGATTCAAACTATCCGAAACTACCAACAACAACTCGCCAGAATCCAAACCAACCCAGCATGGGTCGACCAAACCATCGAACGCGTCAAAAACGCCACAGGCCGACACTTCGGGGAGGGTTAGAGTTGGATGTATCAAAATGATACAACTCATAGCTAGAATTTATTATATTAATATTAGTATAAACATTAATATAACTATGTTGACGGTAACGTCACATGTAGTAAGAGTGAGTGATTCGGATTGCGAGCCTTAGTGCTTTAGATACCTCACCTCCCGCTACCTAGTAAACTGTTTTCAGTGATGTTTACATTTCTAGATCTCAGATGGTGGCGCTCTGCAAGACAGAGATAAGCAATTGTCTAACAATTGTGAGTAGGGATCACGGAATATTTTCAGCCCCACTGCCGAAAGGTAGATGGGGCTTTAATTTTTGTTCTTCTCTTTCTCTTTCTTTTTCGCCTTAAATTTCTTCTTTCTGCTCGTTGTTAGCTTTCTTATCTCGAATGGCTCGCGCTTAGCCAGTATGTTCCTAACCAGTACCTTAAAGGGTTTTTTGTCCGCTTCTTGACCATCTTTTATCCGCTTTGCTCTGTGGTCATCGGCGTTTACGATAAAAGCCGTTTCAACCAACATGTTAATGCTTTTGCTATCAACTCTGTGCAGTTTGAACATCACTAAGTAGTAAAGGTCTTGGTTGTTGTTTTGCTGAACGTCTATAAGAGCACTAAGGCAAGTCCGTGTGTCACCTCTATTCGCCAGCATTCACTTTGGATTATTTTCTTGTACATGCTTTATGAAATCGGGAAGGCGTTTGTTCGCTTCGTATTTTTCGTCACAAAAAATTCGTTTCTCTGTGCTTATTTTGGGTGGTTTTTTTACCGCTTGAAAGTTGCCTTCGTAATGATCGTAGCGAGTAAGGAGCCTGGGTGATGTATTTGAGTCGCTGCTATAATCAAACTCCCTTGTATAGAGGTGGTTAGTCGGGCGGACGTTAATTGAAACAGGGACGACTTGTTTGCTTTCTAACTCAAATTCTTCAAAGTGTATTGATAAGCCTTCCAGATGTGAAAGCGAGTATTGTTTTACTGCTCCGTTTTCTGTGAAAACCACATCGTTAAAGCCGTTTTGAGTGTTGCCCATCCCTTGTTATGTCTCTATATGCTTGATTCTTATCGATTCTACCACTTGGCGAGTTCGTAAGAAACTATCACTCATTTTTGCCTGAGAAACACGAACATCTATCGCCAGCCTACACGACCAGATGGGATGAACTGCCAAAGGTTTGGTAATATGCACGATTATTAAAATTTTATCTCAGGGAGAAGTATTTTGGATTTATCAGATTGGACTGATATTGCTAGTGTCGTAACCGCTGTTTGTAGTGTTGCTATAGCATGTTATGCAGTAAAAATAGCCAAAGACCAAGCAGTGGCAAGTAGAGAGCATAATGAGCTATCGATTAGGCCATTGTTGACTTCTTCAACAGACTGCAACTTTGAGACGGGTCATTTTAAGTTATTTATAAAAAATTTTGGTTTGGGCCCTGCTATTGTAACAGACTTTATTGCATATCGAGATGGAGGGGTAGTTAACGTAGATGATCCAAGTATGCGATACGGTGTTGCCCATTTGGGTTTAGAATTGGGTGCAATACATCTAGCTATAGAGCAGGTAAAAGCAGGTCATGTGATTGCTGAAAACGATACGGTTACGATGCTTGAATTTACGTCAGATAAGAGAGGTGATCCCAAAATTTTTGCAGAAGTTCTTGCTGAGTTAAACAGGGTTGGTTTTAGAATAGATTATCAGGGTGCATACAAGAACCAAATGGAGCCACTTGAGACGATTGTTAGATAGCGTTCTGATTAAATTGAATCTTTTAACCACCTTCGGGTGGTTTTTTTTGACCTGAACAAAACATATTCATCAAAAAACACCTGTCATTTACCGCCAACATGCCGCCATTGAATTGTAAGCACACTTTGCTCTAGCTCAATATCTATAAGGGTTTATATGCAAAATGTCGCTTTCATAAGAAGAGAACGACATTTTGTTTTTGCGCGCGCAAGGCTTGCAAGCCTATGAGTTAGGCGTTAAATTATCCCCACGCTGTTAGTTTTGTATCTAACGGCAACACAACTTATCAAGCCTCTCCAAGTGCGGGGCTTTGTCATTTCTGGGCCTCGCATTTTGCGGGGCTTTTTCGTTTCTGGACTGGACGCACCATATGAAATTCCTACCGGATGAGCTCCTACAAACAGCGGCATTCGTCATGGTCGGTGTGCTAGGTGGAGCTGTGAAATACCTTCGTGACTTTCAACAGAATTCTAAAAAATTCTCATTAATTCATATGCTTATCGCGGTTTTTACTGGCGGTTTCTTGGGCATGCTGACGTTCTTTCTGTGTGCGTCGATGAATATGCCGCCAGCAATGACGGGGTTTATGTCGGGCGTAGCTGGGCTGATGGGTGATGAAGCAATCAAACTATTTATCAATCGATTCAAGCGAGGCTTGTCATGAGTTTAAACCTAGAGCAGCTTGGCAAAGGCCCAGCACTTGGTTTGATCCAGATGGAGCCAGCAACGCATGCGGACTTATGGCGCAGTTTCATTAAGTACAAATCCTCATTGCAGGATGATCTTCGTGCCTTGCTAAGTGGTGAAGCCGATAGCGTGTATGAAGTGTGTGGCGTTCCTGATGAATTAGAGCTGATGAGCAACATCAAATATGCCGTGGCAATGTGTCGTGTTCATTACTGGCGTAAGCCTCAATCATTGCCTGAGGCCAATAATATCAAGGCTTTAGACGAATATTGGAAAGATCATTACAACACTGTTCATGGTGCAGGCACTGTCGAAGAGTTCATCAATAACTTTCCGTTTGAGCTGTACGGAATCGATAAGGAGCAATACATATGAGCACGATTTTAAAAGGTCTGTTGGGTTTGGTAACAGGGAATTTGCCAGGGGGGGGGGGGGGGGGGGGATGGTTTGGCGTTTGTACTAGCTCAGACCTGTGCTGACTAAAATTCTTCCAAGTCATCAACACCAACATCACTAGCCAGCACAGTGCTCAGTTCTGGTCATGCTAATCTAATCAAAAAAGGCCTAACATATGGGTCATCTATAAGCGCGAAAACCTTTAATTTATTTCAGTCAATACGTCTCATTTTCCGAGTGAACCGAAACCGAGGTTGAGCCGTCGAAGGCGGTGTCGATGTTGAAGGTGATCGGGCGGCAGCAGACTTGGCAGTCTTCTATGTATTCTTGGCTTTCATCTAGCACTTCTATCACGACTTCGATGCTTTCGCCGCAGTAGGGGCATGAAATGTCTGTCTCTAGTAGTTCGCTCATTTGCACCTCTCATCTGGCTTTGCGCGTATAAAGTTATTGGTACTTTAATCATAGGTAATAATTTGTCTGTTAGCTTGTAGGTTATTCGGTTTGTTTTATAGCTTTTATACGAAAATCCACACTTTTATCGATCTGCTTTCACGCTCTTTGTGCAACACTGTTATGATTCCAGCTTCTAAGGTGAGGTAGTGTCATGATTAATTCTATTAAATACTTATCCGTTTTAGCGTTGCCAGTGTTGTTGTTTGGTTGTTCTTCTGGATCTCATGTTGTTACTGGGCAGCAGATGCCAGAGCTTGAAGTGGAGCAAGTGACGATATATGAAGAAGCGCCAGCGTTTGATTATAAAGTCATTGGTACGGTGAGTGCTTCTAGTGATAACGGCTTTACGGAAGACTCTAGAAAAGAAAAGGCCACTCAAGAGTTAAAAGAGCAAGCGGCTAAGATTGGTGCGAACGGCGTTATTTTAGACGATGTGACTCAGTTGTCTTTCAGACGTTTAGGAACCGGTGTTGGTATTAGTGCCAGCAGTGCAGGTGGGTTCGGAACGTCTATTGGTTCGAGCTTCTCGTTCCCGACAACGGAAGCGAAAGGAACGGCTATTTATTACGAGACTGAGTTAACAAAATAACTTAGCGTTTATGCGTGTTGTCATGAGTTTTTTAAATGCTTGCGATAATATTTTGTTGTTACCCTCTGACTACATAAACAGATACACTTGCTTTTAGTAAGCATAGAAAATTGATTGAGAGAGTGTTATGTCAGAGTTTGAAGAAAAGGCAAAAGGTCGTCTTACGACTAGGACGGTTGCTATGCCGGGAGATACTAATCCAGCAGGTGATATTTTTGGAGGTTGGGTGGTATCGCAAATGGACATCGCGGCTGGTATATGTGCGGGTCAGCGCGCTCAATCTCGTGTAGTGACGGTTGCCTTGGATGGCATGAGTTTTATCCGACCAGTAAAAGTCGGCGATATTTTAGGTGTTTATACTAGAGTTGAGTCGGTTGGTCGTACTTCAATGAATATTCTTGTGGAAGCTTGGGTGCGTCGTGGCCGTATTGGTAAGCGCGAAAAGGTGACGGAAGGTATGTTTAAATTTGTTGCAATCGATGAGTTCGGTAAATCGATGCCGATACCGAAAGAAGAAGATCTGCCTGACTACGTGACTCATGGCTTTGACGCGGATTACTGATCGGTATTTGTGAGATTGGGTTGGCGAGTGCTTACTAGAAAACAGGGTGGTTTTTTAGTAAGCATTGGTTTGCATTACTCTGATGTGATCGTGAGAGCAAAAAAAAGCGCTTACCGAAGTAAGCGCTTTTTTAATGTTGGTACCAGTAGGCGGACTCGAACCGCCACACCCGAAGGCAACGGATTTTGAACTTATACTGTCTTTACAAAAGCCCTTGAAAATCATAGTCTTATGTAGTTATTTAAAGTTGCTATACAACTTACTATACAACTATTTACATAAGAGATTGCCATATGGTAGCAAAATACGAGCGTTTAGCGAAGAGTTTAGCTATTTATAGAGTTAAAAACTCAAATAATTTTTACGCTCGTATACGAGTGAATGGAGTAGAAATTAAGCGAAGCTTAGGAGTGTCAGACGAAGACGAAGCGAAGTTCAGAGCTTGGGAACTCCGTTCCGAACTCGAAAACCGAAATAAGCAAGGATTAGCTATTTTAGCTAATAAAAAAATTTACATTGAAGATATTGTAAATAATGTAATTATTCAGTTAGATAGTAAAAAAACACAGCTACAAATCTATAAAGACTATAAAACAGTCTTTTCAAATTTTATCATTCCATTCTTTAAAAATGTCGAAATCGTTGATTTTACAACTAAAAAAATAAGGGATTATTTTGATAGTCAAGAATTATCTGTCACGAGAAAAAATATTAATAAAACTTGTTTTAAAATGATACTGGAATATTTAGAAGAAGAAAAAATAATTAAGAAAAATGATATTCCTATAATTCCGAAGGTAAAATCTTTTAAAGTTGAGGCAAGAGACGCTTTTAATGATGAAGATTTAAAGATTATTTTAGAGCATCTACCAAACTTTCACGAAATCGAAAAAAATGGACGAAAAGCTAATTTTAAGACTGTTGAATACAGAAAAATACTTAATGAATATTTTCTAATATTATTAGAAACGGGATTGAGGACTGGCGAAGAATTTATAAATTTACGTTTTAATGATATCAAGAAGAAAAAACATTCTTACTACAAAGATGATTTATTGATAGAAAATGATAATTACCTTGTGAAAATCAGCAAAGGCAAGACGAAAAAATATTCGAATGGTCGTGTTATTGCTTTAAGTTCAAAAGCAATTAACGCAATTGTTAACATTGCTAAAATTACACAGAAAGATAAGAATATCACTATTGATAATTTTATATACAGTAATAAATTGATTTTAGAAACTTCTTTTAATAAAATCGCAGAACTTAGCGACATTTTTAAACAATTTACAGACTATTTGAAAGAAAACAATTTAATAAATACTCATTATACTTTATACAGTTGTCGCCATACGTTTATAACAAAAAGACTTATGCAAGGCGTAGATATTTATCTAATTGCGAAATACGTTGGTAGTTCGGTTGAGATGATAGAGAAACATTATGATAGTTATAAATTATCACAGCAGGCGCATATAGATAGTTTGACAGATTTTAATCGCAATGAATTAGAATTAAAAGCTATTCTAAATAATGTATCTTATACAGATTATGATGATATACCGCCAGATCCTACAGAAGCTGAATTATTAAGTTTTTATAATCAAGCTGAAGAGTTTTTCAAACATAACAAATAACCCCTAAATTTCATTTCCAGAAGGGCACGAAGTGCCTTTTTCTTTTTCCTTTCTCTTTTTTTATATTGATTTGACAGATCAATCAAATATGCTAAATGTATTATATTGCAAGTAGAAGCTTGGGTTCCCCAAACTAACTTGATTTTCTCCGAAAATATGAAATTTAATAAATTAAATTTGAGAGATAGATATAAAATAAACAGCATAATTTTCCGCGTTGCACTTGGATAAATTATAAACAAAAAAGGAATTGAAAATGGAAAACAAAAATAAAAAAAATAGAAGAAAAAGTATTCACATAAGAGTAGATGATAAAACTTATGATTTACTAAACGAGCAGAAAAGAAACTCTGGATTGAAAACTTGGGAAGCTTTAATTATTCATTATATGAATAATGGAAAAGGCTTTAAAAGTGTTTATGTAGATAAAGAAGGGCATTCTTTAAAAGTATTAAATCACCTTATTAAGTATGGAAATAATTTAAATCAACTTGCAAAAGTAGCAAATGAAAGAAAATCATTAAATGATGATGATATTAAAAAGATCAAAGATTTTTTAAGTCAGGGAATTAAAGCTAAAAATTATTTCACAAAACACGTAAAACAAGCGAACAGGGGGAAATAATGACTATTTTTTCCTTAAAACATGAAGCAACGACAATTAGACAATTAAAAAAAGTTGTCAAATACAATAGCAATAATAAAGCAGGATTAAACAATTCTAATAATCCTAGGTTAATTTCAGTATCTTCTAATTGTGGTTATTGTTCAAATATAAACGACGAAAACGAATATAACCAGCTCGTAGATAACTTTATTTTATCAGTTGATGCTAATTCACAACTATCTAAAAATTCACGTCAAAAATACCTATACGAGCATTCTGTAATATCATTTTCAAATGATGATGATGAAAGATTAGGTATGGCTAACGCTTTAAAATTAGCAATAAAAACAGCTAAAAAATACGATCCTAATTTTGAAAAAACGCCATATATGATATGGCCGCAGATCGACAGCGGGAAGCTTCATTTTCACATCGTCAGGGGATATCACGACGAAACGGGCAACTACCATAGACAAAGCAATTCAGGCTTAAAAAGACAGTCAGCAGCACAAAAAATAGAGAAAGAACATAAATTAACATACACAGGTAAAAATGACCCTAAAAATTATGTATGGAAAACTGACGTTAATAACAAAAAAAAGAAAATATATGTCCCAAATTTGAGTGATGACAATAAAAAAATCGTTAAAAATAAAGCAATTGATTATGATTGTAAAATTGACGAATTTGGCAATATTAAATATCCTTTGAAAAAAAAAGAAAATAAATTAATTTCAGATATAAATAATAATAAAAATATTCATACAAATAATAAAAAAATAGTTAATAATAAAATAAATGTAATATTTGAAAAAATTACTGAATTAGAAAAACCTATCAAATACAGTGTCTTTAAGAAAGTTCAAAATTTGTTTACTGATCAAGTTCAAATTGACAATGAATATAAAGAAAGTTTAATAAATGAGAATAAAAATGAAGTTTCAAACCTTCAAAGAAAAATAAAAAAAGACTGGAAAAAAAGAAATAATACTCATCATAAATTAGTTGATAAAAAATTATTTAATGAAATGAAAATTAATGTTATTAGTAATGAAGAAAAAAAAATATTAGATAAAAAAGATGATCTTTTAAATGATGATGATGTTTTTTCAAAGTTAAAAAATACGGTTAATAATGCATACAGGAAGTCTAAAACGACACAAGAATTTATTGATATACTAAATGATAATAAGATAGAAATTTATGTAAATAAAAGAGAAAACGGAACAGGCGGCATAACATTTACATCGTTAAATGATGATATTTCTCTTGCTGCTGGAAAAATTAATTCATATTTGACTTATGGCAAAATTAAAAAAAATGATGCTGATTTATTCGAATACTTAACTAATACAAGCTTTAAAAATGATGAAAAATTAAGTATTAGTAATGATTTCGATGTTAAAAATATAAACTATAATTATAAGCAAATTAAAAATATAGATGGTTCATTGTCAATTTTTTACAATAAAAAAGATGAAGAAAAAAGACCTAATAACTATAATTTAAAAATCAGCGAAGATAAAAAAACAATCTCATTAAGCCCAAATTCAAATCCTTTCGATTTAGAATTGACTTATAAAATAGCGAAGGAGAACGGCTGGAATGGTGCAAGTTCACAAAATAAAGAACTTACTTTAAAATCTATGAAAGTTGCCTATAAGAGTAATAAAGATGATTTATTCTTCTTCCAGTTAGAAAATTCTTTAATCTCTCTTGATGATGTTAAAAGTGTTGTTTTAAGCGAAAAAATGAGCAATTCAAATTTAATTAATCTTTATGATAATAAATTAACTAATAATAGTATAGATGAGCAAAGAAAATTTGTATTATCAAAATTAAATAATAAATATGATACAGATTATGTCCTAAATGAGTTAAATAAAGATAGATCACTAAAAAGTATATTAGATGATAAAGATGGATTATTTAGGTTAAAAATAGATCATAATAATGATCTAAATAATAATGATCTAAATAATAATGTTAAAAATGAAAATTCAAATAAAAGGCACTATAAATTTTAATAATAAAATTTATAGTGTTCTTCTAATACTGGTGCGTTTTGATTGGCTGGATATTTATACTCAAAATCTACATTTATGCTTTTGAAAGCGTTTTTTATTTGCTTTATCCTTTCTTTTCTTTGTTTTTTATCTGGCACTTTTAGAACGTCTAATAAATAATTTAGATGTAAATAGCCCTTTTTGTGGTTTTCTATAATTAAAGCCAACTTTGTAGCTTTAATATCTCTACAAGACTTTAACTTTTTCAATTCGATTTTATTAAATCCAGTGTTTTTATTCATTTCGCTAATGTATTTATACGAAAGCTTAAAGCTCACTAATTTTTTATCTACTGAAATAGTTTCAAAAAAAGGTGATTTTAATGAATTTATAATGTCTTCAATTGTATTAAATGTTAATTTTCCTGAGCGGGGTAAAAAGCTATTTACACCTAGTAACCCATCTATTGAGAAAATTTGTATGTGATCTACTTTATTTTTTTTGTAGATAGTTGTTGATATTGAAAGTATTGCTAAAAATACTTTAAATCTTACATTGTCTTCAAAATCAAATAGATATTTATGTAATTCATTCTTTGGTTTCATAATTTCTTTAGTTAGTGATAAAAATATTAATTCGTTCATTGCTCATTATTCCTTATTTAAGTTTAAAAACTTCTTTTTTGGAATGATAAGTTTTACAATATATTGTTTGACAAATTAATATTTGATGATATATTTTTAATTATTCCAGTGAGACGGAAGCTTTTTAAAAATCGTATACATTAATTTGTACGCGATTTTTTTTGTTTCTAATATTTAATTAAACATAATTTTTAATAATGTCAAATATAAACAATGCGAAATGAGCATACCCCCAGACGCGAATTGAATTACCCCCCTAAAGCGAAATGAATGCTCCCCCCAATGCGAAGTGAATACCCCCCTATTAATTAAGATCTTTAACTAAGATCTTTAATACAAGAATTAATAATAAAAGAGTGGAGTGACTTTAACTTTCTTGCTTTTATTTTTTCAAATAGACGAAAAAACAAAAGTAAGATTTATTTAAGTGCATTAAGAGATTAAAGGGATATGCCCTTCGGGCGTTTCTGGAAGTGCCAAAGAGCGAAGCGATGAGGGTATATAAGGCGTTTAAATGATCTTTATGGAGTGTTTTATAAAGGCTTTCAATTAAGAGATAAGGTTTTTTGGCGGGATATATATTAAAGCCCCAGAGGGGACTTTAATATATATGGTGACGCTGGGCGGACTCAAATAGACACGCATTTCTGTAAAAATTCTTGAACTAATACAGTTTTACTTTTGAAGATTTAAAACTGATAACCAACGTATGCATATGAAGCACTATAATATGAATTTCCACCAATGCTTGCTAGGAAGTTAATACCTACCGTTAAATGCTCATTTGCCTGATAACCTGCACCAAAAAATTGACCAATACCTGTTTTTGATGACGATACGAAAGTATAACCAGCAATTTGACCTGTTACATTAAATTCTATTTTATAACGATGAACACCAGCTTTAAGGTAAAAACTTTCTTTAGGATTATATTTAATGCCGAAGTCTAGGCCAGATATTTCAACTGCTGCATTGATTGTATCTGTTGTTAATGATGCACTAAAATCAACATTAGTGCTGGATGTATTAAGATAACCGATTTCAATATTTACATTTTCAGATGTCGGAAATGTTCCAAAAATTCGAAACGAAGGTGCTCCTCTTTCACGCGTATAATATATGGTACGTCCTGTTTTATTTGCTAATGATTGAGCCACGTCATCTACATGTATTTCTGATGCAACTAAACCACTTTCAATTCCAAAATGGAAATCGTCAGCCGCAAATGCAGTGCTTACACAACAAGATAGAATAATTGCAGAAATACTATTTTTCATTTACAAATCCTTATCTTTAATAAATAGTTTTATTTTTCAAGTCATTGATTTTAGTATGAATTTTTCTTAAAACTCAATAGACGCGATTAATTTTGAATCCGTCGTGTCTACCAATTCGACCATACTGGCCTTGACTATAGGTGTCAATCGTTTAACGAAAAAAAATGCATTTAATTTAATTTGAGACCTTTTAACTAGGTATTGGTGAGCACAGTAGTGTAGTTGTGCGAAGCTCTCAATTTATTGAAAGCATGACTTCTTCAGACCAAAGCATGGCGTCTAAAAAGGCTCTATTTAAAACCGTTCGATCTGCTGGATTCATAGACTCAATGCTTTCCCACTTCTGCTCTTCACAGTACAGCGTTTGCTTTAAGTAGGCTCCAAGTTCCCCAGTCTGATTCATTATGGCGTCCAAGGCGGTTTTGTCTAAGGCGATTTGTTTTAAGACGACCGATTTCTCGACGTTAAACACGGCGTCTATGCCAGACATCAGCCCAACCATAAATGCAGAGTCTGCATTGGCTGATTTTTTGCTCTCGGCCAGCAGTTGGCAGCAGCGTCCGCGAGTTAATAGAATTTTTAGCAATGAACTCGGCTGGTTTGATGACGAGGTTAGTGTAATAAGCAAAGCCCATTTCTTTAATTGCACCAAACCCAGAAAAATGACCGCTTCTTTTATCGAGACAACGGTTTTGGCAACGCCGCATACTGGGCTATTTAGGATTCGCAGCAGCTGATAAGACAGCTTTGGGCTTTTGGTGACTAAATTCGCGATGGCATCAATGCTAATGTCTTTATTCTGCAGAGCGTTGACCAGTTCAATGGCACCATGTGTTGCGGAGTCGATTCTCTTACCCTTGATGAGTTCAGGGCGCTGTAAAAAATAACCTTGGAATAAATCGAAGCCGAGCTTTTTGCAAAGATCAAACATGGCTAAGTTTTCGACTTTTTCAGCGAGTAAAATTAAGCCTTTGGATTTAAGTTCCGCGATTTGTGTTGTGTATTGTTCTGGTGGTGTCGCCAACACATCTATTTTTACGATAGATACCCAAGGCAAGAGTGCCTGATATTCAGCATTGAACTGATAATCGTCCAAGGCGAATCGGTAACCAGCAGAGCGCCACTTTTTTAATGCGGCAAAAAAATCTGGTGTTAGCTTTTGGCTTTCGAGAATTTCGATATAGACAGTGTCTGGATCAATAGGAAAAAAAGCGTCTGACAATATTAGATCGGTTGTCATGTTAATAAAAAACGGCTTTCTTAATTGAGACTCGAGTTTGGTAATACCAATGCATAAGTTAACCAATACTTGGCTAGTAGCGGTTTCACCATCAGAAATATTGGCCTTTAGAGCGTCCTTTCCACGGAATAAAAGCTCATACCCAAAAATTTCTTTTGTTCTTTTGAGTATGGGTTGTTGAGCCATCATTAGATCATCTAATACCGTTGGAAACTCGATCATTGTTGTTCTCTTATTATCAAGGTTTGTTGCGCTATTGCTTTGTACTGCTAAAACAAAGATTTATCAAATCATAAATAGTTTTATCATTGTAACTCTTTAAGTATTTGATTTTGTTGTTTTGACGCCTTAAAAATACGTCCTATGATTTGTAAAAAGGTTGACACCGTGGGGAAGCGCCCATAAAATCCACGGCTGTTTTTGGGGCCTTAGCTCAGCTGGGAGAGCGGTTCGCTGGCAGCGAACAGGTCAGCGGTTCGATCCCGCTAGGCTCCACCAATTTATCATTCCATCCCTGTTTTATTTAAAGCATTCAGTTCTTCTTTTTTATCGCTTCCAAGGTTAGGCTTATTCCCAGCTTAAAAAGCTGATTACAATACAGCTTAAACTATTGGTTGAGGTTTATGTCACTTAGCCCGTTAACTTTATTGATTCTTTTTCTGAAGCCTAGGATTCGTACATGTTTCAACTTTACACAAGTAACCGTCTAGAGGATTTGGCCGTGTTGCTTGCGAAGATTTTGGCTGTTTCACCGCCAGAAAATCCGTTTGATGATGAATCTATCTTGGTGCAAAACCCTGGCATGGCGCAATGGTTGAAAATGTTTTTGGCCGAGTCCCATTCTATTGCCGCAGGTTTGGTGTTTCCTCTGCCTTCTACCTTTGTTTGGCAAACCTTTTCTCAGACGCTTAATGATATTCCCGCGCAAAGTGAATTTAACAAGCCTTTTTTAGTATGGCGTTTAATGCGTTTGCTGGACTCTCGTCTTGGTGAGCCAGAATTTCAGGCATTAAGTTGGTACCTGGAAGAAGACGATACACAAATCTGCCGCTTCCAGTTATGCAGCAGCATTGCCGATATTTACGACCAATATTTGGTTTACCGTCCGGATTGGATCAAATCTTGGGAAGGTGGCGAAGCACAGGACCCCAAGCTGAAAGCCATCTTTGAGCTGCAACCTTGGCAAGCCATTTTGTGGCGCGATCTGGTTGCCGATGTGAGCCAGCAGGGAACATCGCTTTATCATCGTGGTAATTTGATTGAAGCCTTGCATGACGCCACGCAATCGTCTTCTCGGCCAGCTGGTGTGCCCGAGCGTATCTTTATTTTTGGTGTGTCTTCTTTGCCACCAAATACGCTGGAATCTCTTCGCGTGTTGGCGGCTTCTGGTTGGATTGATGTGCATTTATTTTTGCAGAATCCTTGCCGCTTTTACTGGGGGGATGTGGTCGACAAGCATTATTTAGGTCGAGAAATAAAACGCCAAACTCTCAAGCCTGGGTTGAGTACGGACACATTGCATTTGGATGCCAATCCTTTACTGGCAAGCTGGGGGCGCCTAGGTCGAGACTACATTGCTCAGCTACAAGAAATGGCCGACAACGAATTAGAAGTCTTTGAAGACTATCAGAGCGAGCAAGCGAGTGGTTTGCTGCAATGGATTCAGCAAGATGTGCTGTCCTTAGAAAACCACGGCTCGCAACAAGAGCGAGACGCTAGCATTACCAATGCCGAGTATCGCCATTCGATTACTGCTGATGATCAAAGTATTCGTGTGCATCGTTGTCACAGCCCATTGCGTGAAGTGGAAGTCTTGCATGATCAGTTGTTGCAAATGTTCGAGAGCGATCCGAGCTTGACGCCAAAAGACGTCATTGTCATGTTGCCCGACGTAAACACCTACAGCCCGTTTGTGAAGGCCGTCTTTGGTGCTGAAAAAAAGAGCGGACAAGCTCAAGTCAGAAAACACATTCCCTTTGCCTTGATTGACCAATCTGGCGGCATGGAAAATCCGATTGTCGATGCCTATTTGTATTTGCTCGGCTTAGGCGAAAGCCGTTTTACTTTATCCGAATTGATCAGCGTGCTGGAAGTGCCTGCGGTGTTGGCGCGTTTTGAATTAACCGCCGATGAATTAGAGCGTATTCGTCAATGGTCGACGGAAGTGGGTATTCGCTGGGGCTTGGATGGTAAAACCGCTCAACAGCATGATCTGCCAATACAAGAATCGCATACATGGCTGAATGGTGTGCGTCGCATGTTATTGGGTTACGCCATGGGTCATGATCATATTTGGGAAGGCACGCTAAGTTACGGCGATGTGGAAGGTTTAGAGGCCTCGGTGGCGGGGAAACTGGCGGAGTTCTTGGTTGCCATTGACGACGCTCAAGC
The DNA here is from genome assembly GCF_965225885.1 of Marinomonas sp. Lineage (NCBI taxonomy): Bacteria > Pseudomonadati > Pseudomonadota > Gammaproteobacteria > Oceanospirillales > Oceanospirillaceae > Marinomonas > Marinomonas sp. Next base: position 3,730,813 of record NZ_OZ245329.1, on the reverse strand, counting down.
TAGGTTGATGGAATCCCTTGTTCCTAAAGACTGGGTTTCGACTTTGTATTATTTAGCAGAGCGTTTTTTTTTGTTGGAAGAAGACGATGCTTTTCAAGTTTTGCTGACTAAGCAACTCGACACTCTAGCCTTGCAATGGCAACAAGCGCATTTTGATGCCCCATTGGATCAGCAAGTGATCCGCCAGTTGTTATCGCCTTTGTTGCAAGAGTCTCAAGGTGGTCAGCGCTTCTTAGCAGGTCGAGTGAACTTTTGTACCTTGATGCCTATGCGTTCCGTGCCCTTTAAAGTGATTTGTGTGTTGGGATTAAACGAAGGTGACTATCCGCGTAGCGTTGCACCCATGGGCTTTGATTTGATGGTTGGGCAATATCGCAGTGGCGACCGAAGTCGACGAGAAGACGATAAATATTTATTCCTTGAAGCGCTGATGTCAGCACGAGATTGTTTCTACATCAGTTATGTGGGACGCAGTATTCAAGACAACAGTGAGAAAAATCCGTCTATCTTGGTGAGTGAGCTGTTGGAATACATAGGTCAAAGTTGTGTGTTTGAAGACGATCAAACATTAGCGCCAGACGAGGCGCAGAAAGCCTTGTTAGAGCGATTAATTCTCGAGCATCCTTTGCAGCCTTTTAACGCCGCTTACTATTTTAATCAACAGAGCGACTCGCAAGAATCAGCTGTTGCGTTTGATAAGCGCTTATACAGTTATGATGAGCAATGGTTGCCTGCTCTGCTCAGTGTGCCTGTGGAGGATGAATATCTTGAGTTCTTACCACTTGATGGCTTAGAGCAACCAAGGTTGGACCTTGCTCTCGATGAGCTGTCGCGCTTTATTGGCCATCCGACACGTTACTTTACTCAGCGTCGCTTAAAAGCCTATTTGAGCCTGCAAGAAGAGGACGAAAAAGAAGATGAGCCGTTCGCACTGGATGGCTTGGCGGGTTATCAATTACGCGAAAGCTTGCTGCAAGCCATGTTAAAAGGCGATGAAGATCAGTTCGTCGAGCGTTTGTCTCTAATGGGCGCGTTGCCCTATGGCGCGCTAGGGCGTTTGTCTTTGCAACAGAGCCGAGGCCAATGCCAGCAGCTTTTGTCTGTGCTGCAAGGTTATGCGCTAGAAGAATGCGAGCCGATAGAAGTGAACTTGGCTCTTGGCAGTATTGTGCTGCAAGCTTGGTTGGATTTACCGACGGCGACCACGCGTTTGTCTTATCGCATTGGTGATTTATCCGCTCATCAAAAAATGCAGACATGGATCGAGCATTTAGCCTTGTGCGCGCAAGGTACGCCAAAACAACATCATCTTATTAATCTGACCAAAACCGGCAAGTTGCTTCAGCACAGTTTTATTATCATCCCGCCGAACGATGCCCAAGAATATTTAAACAGCATGTTGGCTTTATTGCAGCAGGGGTTGTGTCAGCCGATTGCCTTGCCAGCCAAAAGCGCAGATGCATGGTGCAAAAGTTATTGTTCGAGCAAAACGCAAGAAGACGCGGATATCGCTTGGGAGCAAGCGCTGAAGCTTTATCAAGACAACAGCAGCGCCTTTACTCGCAGTGAAGTAGACGACGCTTATTGGCAGCGTTATTTCCCCGATTTAAATCGCCAAAAGGCGCAGTTTGTCGCCTTGTGTGAGCAAATTTGGTTGCCCATGCATCGTCATTTGGAGGTGATGGAATGAGTCTTTCTTCCGAGTCTGTTTCCGTTAATGAGCCTTCTGCTAATGCAGAAGCCTTAAACATGATTCCTGAGCCGCTAAACGCCTTAACCTTTCCATTGTTTGGCAAACGCCTAATCGAAGCCAGCGCAGGCACAGGGAAAACCTACACCATTGCCAACCTGTATTTGCGCTTGCTGGTGCCAACGGGACAGGCTTTATCTGGAAATAACGGAGATTTAGACAAGGCGCTAACAGTCGACCAAATTTTGGTGGTGACCTTTACGGAAGCCGCCACCGCCGAGCTAAAAGCGCGGATTCGTAATCGTATTCGAGCAGCGCGAAAAGCCTTATTACAAGGCGAAAGCAGTGATGTCTTTCTGGCGGATTGGATGGCGCAAATGTCAGACGAGCAAAGAGCGGGCGCCATAGAAAAGCTGCTGTATGCCGAAAAGCAAATGGACGAAGCTGCAGTATTTACCATTCATGGTTTTTGTCAGCGCATGTTGAGCCAGAACGCCTTTGAAAGTCGCATGCTATTTCAACAAACCATTGAGACCGACGAGCTCGCGCCATTGTCTATGGCGGTGAAAGACGTTTGGCGCAGTGTGTTTTATCCGATGGACGACACCAAGGCGGCCTTGATTCAGCCGATTTGGTCGAATCCAGATGCTTTGTTGAAAGACTTATATTTATTGAATAACCAGCCTGACGCCAAAATCGCCGTGCCAGATTACGATTGGGAAAGTGCGCTAAGTCAGGCTCAACAAACCATGTCAGCGGTTCGTGCTATGTGGCTTGATCAATCGCAAGACATCATTGACGCCCTTGAGCGCAGCGGTATTAAACGTACCTTTTGGCGTAAAGATCCGTCGAAAGACATTCAAGCCATCACGCAATGGGCGAACTCGACGCGTTTTGAACTAGACAAAAGTCTCGAGAAATTTGATACCAATGAACACGCCAGCCGATTGAGTAAAGGCGGTGACCTGCCTGCTCACGAATTCTTTGGCTTGGTGCAGTCTTTGCGTGAAAGCTTTCCCGATGCGGGGCGATTAAAAGCGGTGTTGCTAACTCAGCTTTGGCAGCAAACTCAAGAGCGCATGAAACGCTGGAAACGCAGTACGCAATCGCTGACCTTTACCGATTTGCTAACTTCTCTTGATGTGGCGCTAGCGAAAGACGAAGCGGGCAAATTAGCCGAACGTATTCGCCACCTTTATCCGATTGCTCTGATCGACGAATTCCAAGACACAGATGCGGTGCAATATCGAATTTTCTCCACCATTTATGCGCCAGCGCAAGTGGATCAAAATACGCTTGGTTTGATCATGATTGGTGATCCAAAACAGGCAATTTATGCCTTTCGTGGCGCGGACATTTACACCTATTTGGCAGCAAAAAAACGTGTCGACAGTGTGTATTCTTTGGCAACCAATTATCGTTCTTCTGCGGCAATGATCCAGTCGGTGAATGGACTTTTTACTACGCAAGCTGAACCCTTTCGTGTCACCGGGATTCCCTTTGTTGAAGTACAAGACCGTGGCGTTGCAGGTGGTTTTTCTCGACAGGGCCAAACGCAAGCCGCATTGCAGTTTTTGTATCAACGCAGTGACGAACCCGTATCGGCAAAAGAGTATCGTCAGACCATGGCGGAGTCCTGCGCGGCGCACCTTCATGAGTTGTTGCTAGAAGGGCAGCAAGTCTCTGCGCTTATTGATGGCAAAGGCGTACGACCAAAAGATGTTGCCTTGTTGGTGACTAACTTTAGTCAAGCCAATGCCTTGAAAGATGCGCTTCGCCAACGCGGCATTGCCAGTGTGTATTTGAGTGACAAAGGCTCGGTGTTTGAAACGGTCGAGGCACGAGAGTTATTGATCGTACTGACGGCGATCTTATCCAACGGGCAAGAAAGCAAACTGCGTTCGGCCTTGGCGACCAGCTTGGTTGATTGGTCATTGGAAGACCTGGATACGTTAAATCACGACGACGTGGTGTATGAAAAATGGGGACAAGCCTTCCGTGATTATCTAGAAATCTGGGACAAGCAAGGCTTGCTGCCTATGTTGCGTGAGTTTATGCAGAACGTATCGCTGGCGGCAAACATGCTCAGTCATACTGGCGGTGAGCGTCGCTTAACCGACTTCCTGCATTTAACCGAAAAGTTACAGCAAAAGTCCCTTGAGCTGGATTCCAAAGAAGGCGTTTTACGTTATCTCAGATTGGCGATCCAAAACCCGAACGGCAACAGTGACGAGCAAAAAATTCGTCTTGAAACCGATGCAGAATTGGTGCGGATTGTCACCATTCACAAAAGTAAGGGCTTGGAATATCCAATTGTCTATTTGCCGTTTGCCTTTACGCCATATCGCGATCAAGACAAATCGGCTTTATATCACGATGCGCAGCAGCAACTGTGGATCGCTATCGATCCAGATGAAGCGCAAACCGAGCAACACAAAGAAGAATTGTACGCCGCGGAAATTCGCTTGGCTTATGTGGCGTTAACTCGCTCAAAAGAGGCGTGTTTTATTGGCACCATGGACGTAGGTAAAAGTGCCAATAAAACCCGTGGTGCTGTGTCAGATGTTCATCTTAGTGGTGTTGGTGCTTTGATTGGCGAAGGCGAACCGTTGGAAGCTGGTGACTTGTGCCCAAGCATCGAACGCCTTTGCGAACGTTATCAAGCTGGTCAAATGCAGTTATTGGATTTGCCTGATGAACCACAAAGCTTACCCAGATTCAAAATGGCGCAGGTAGAATTAACTGAGCCTCATGCGCGGCACTTTACGGGTCGTGTGGAGCGAGATTGGTGGGTGGGAAGTTATTCCTCGCTGGTGGTAGAAGACAAAGAACACCACGATGAAAGCGTGCCAGGCTTGGATGAAATGACGCGTTTTGTCGATCCTTTGCTAGATGATGTAGAGGTGTTAGATCAGGCATTGGAATCGCAACAAAAAGAGCCTGAGCAGAATCGTTTTACTTTTCCAAAAGGTGCCAAGCCGGGGACATTTTTGCACGACACATTAGAAGGCAAAGCGCTGCATGATGTGTCGAGCAATCCGAGCTTTAAGGATTTATTAAAAACCAGCCACCATAAACTGATGGCTGATTTTTATGAACGTCAGGGTTTTGATGAATGGCAAAACGTATTGAGTGAGTGGCTGCCAGATATCGTTAATACCCAGCTAATGCCGGGAATGAGTCTGGGCAGTTTGGCGCCGTCGGCTTGCCGAAAAGAGATGGAGTTTTTTATTCCGGTGACGGGCATGAATGCCTTGCAGCTAGATCGGATTTCTCGCGAACACGATGGAGTGTCACGCGTTGCGCCGATGATTCAGGATCGGCCGTTAAAAGGCATGTTAAAAGGCTTTATTGATTTGTTGTTCGAATACCAAGGTTGTTATTACGTGCTGGATTATAAGTCGAATTATTTGGGCGATGATTTTGCGGATTACGAGCCAGATAAGCTGATTCATGCCATTGCCGAGCACAGATACGATTTACAATATCAACTTTATACCTTGGCCTTGCATCGATTGTTGAAGCAGCGTTTGCCAAATTATGATTACGAGAAACATGTGGGTGGCGTGGTGTATTTGTTCTTGCGCGGCATGCAGCCAGAACAACAAACCGGTATTTTTCAAAGCCGTTTAAGTTTTGAGCATGTAACGGCGCTAGATAAACTGTTTAGCGGTGAAAGCGATAAGCCAAAAAATAACGAGGCGGTGCAATATGGACTTTTCTAATCAGCTAGGTTTGCTCGACTCTCTTGATGAAAAAGCGCGCGAAGAAAATCCATCTGCTACGACGTCATTTAGTTTGTCTGCTTGGCAATCTAAAGGGGTTTTACGAGCGATTGATCGTCAGTGGATTGAGCAGCTGGCGCAACATGCCAAAGAAGAACATCTCGCGGTTCATATTGCAGGGGCGTTATGCAGTGCTTACCTTGGCGCAGGTCATATTTGTATTGATCTAGCGACCATTTGGCAAATGCCGCCAGAAGGCATTGAATTAGATGAGTTACGAACGGCGTTAGGAAACAGCGGTGTAAAAAGTGTTGCTGCTTGGTGTGATGCTTTGCAGGCGAGCCGTTTGGTGTCGCTAGAAGAAAATGTCACTGAACGTCCTATGGTGCTGGCGGGCACGCGTTTGTATTTGTATCGTTATTTCCAATATGAACAGCAGGTGCTGAATTATCTCAAGGGGCAATTTTCTGTTGCGCCTTTTACTGTGGATGCCGGTTTATTAGCGCAACTTTTTCCTAATAAAGCTGATCAGGTGGATTGGCAAAAAGTCGCTGTCGCCAATGCGGCGAGCTTGCCTTTCTCTGTAATCAGCGGTGGTCCCGGAACGGGAAAAACGACAACGGTAACTAGGTTATTGGCTTTGCTGGTGGCTCAGTCAATGGCGGAAGGCAAAGTGCTGCGCATTGAACTTGCTGCGCCAACAGGTAAGGCGGCGGCGCGATTGACAGAATCTATATCAAAAGCCAAAGCGGATTTGCCATTAAGTGACGAGGTTAAACTTGCCATTCCAGAACAAGCCAGTACCTTGCATCGCTTATTAGGCAGCGAATTTGGTCGCAGCCGTTTTAAACATAATAAAGACAATCCTTTGCATCTGGATGTCTTGCTGGTGGATGAAGTGTCCATGGTGGATTTGCCAATGATGGCAAAATTGATCGATGCCATGCCGCCTCACGGACGATTGATCTTGCTAGGCGACAAAGACCAGCTTGCTTCTGTGGAGGCGGGCAGTGTGCTTGGGGATTTATCTTATGGCATTGATAATGTCTATTTCCAACCAGAGTGGGCTGATCGGCTTGCCAATTTGACTGGAGAAAACCTTGCGCAATTTGGTAACCCGTCGGCTCCGCCAATAAGTCGAGCGCTGATGTTATTGCGCACCAGTTATCGGTTTGATGCGAATAGTGGCATCGGGCACTTGGCAAAAGCCATGAACGCAGGTGACAGCCAAGCGGTATTGCGTTGTCTTCAATCTAATTACGCCGATGTAGAATGGCGAGCGCCAGAAGAAGGGCAAACCAAAGCGGATATTGCGACATTGGCCAAAGGTTATGACGATTACTGGGAAGCGGTGCGTGAGAACCTAGATATTGCCAAGCTATACGAAGTGTTTTCACGCTATCAGATTTTGACTGCGGTTCGCCAAGGTGAGTTTGGTGTCGAGAAGGTGAATGCTCAACTGGAACAGTATTTCTATCAACGTGGACGAGTAAAAGATCCCCATGTTTGGTATCCGGGAAAAGCGGTGATGCTGACGAGAAACGATGCGGCATTGGGTTTGTTTAACGGTGATATTGGCCTTTGTATGCCCGATGAGTTTCAGCGCCTTCGTGTATGGTTTATGCAGCCAGATGGTTCTTTTACTGGTTTGTTACCGAGTCGTTTGAGTGAGTTCGAAGTGGTCTTTGCGATGACAGTACATAAATCCCAAGGCTCTGAGTTTGACCAAGTTGCCTTGTTGTTGCCGATGACGCCATCGCCAGTGTTAACCAAAGAATTGCTTTACACTGGTATTACTCGGGCGAAGAAGGTGTTCACTTTGTGGGGGGCGAGCGGATTGATTCGGGCAGCGACCAGCACGCGTATTCAGCGATATTCAGGCCTTATTGGTGAGCTTTGGCATTGATATCTACGTATTCGGCTCCATTATCTCTAAAAGGTTTAAAAAGTGAATAAAAGCTTCGGCTAAATAATCTTGTTGCGTGATTCTTGATGTGATTTTTTTATGTTAGGGTAAGCGGCATTTCAGCACTATAAAATTTCAAATTTCGACATTATGTAAAGTAGGAAAGAGTAGCAACAATGGCAAAAGAAATTGTTTTAACTGGTGTTACCACCACAGGCACTCCACACCTAGGCAACTATGTGGGGGCAATTCGTCCTGCGATCGAAGCGAGCCGTCAAGAAAACACGGAATCTTACTTCTTCCTTGCGGACTATCATGCGTTGATCAAGTGTCAGGATCTAGAGCGCGTGAAACAGTCTCGTTTAGAAATCGCGGCGACCTGGCTAGCGTGTGGCTTAGATACTGATAAAGCAACTTTTTACCGTCAGTCTGATATTCCTGAAATTGCTGAATTGAACTGGCTACTTACTTGCGTAACCGCAAAAGGTTTGATGAACCGCGCTCACGCTTATAAAGGCGCTGTAGACGAAAACCTTGCCAACGGCCAAGACCCAGATTTTGGTATTACCATGGGGTTGTTCTGCTATCCAGTGTTGATGGCTGCGGATATTTTGGCGTTTAATGCGCACAAAGTGCCGGTTGGTCGTGACCAAATTCAGCATATTGAAATGGCGCGAGACATTGCGGGTCGTTTTAATCATTTATTTGGTGAGCATTTTGTATTACCTGAAGCCGTTGTTGGTGAAGAAGGCTCGATCCTTAAAGGCTTAGACGGCCGTAAAATGAGTAAGAGTTACAACAATACGATTCCATTATTTGATACCGAAAAGAAACTGCAAAAAGGTATTAATAAGATCAAAACAAACTTGTTAGAACCAGGTGAAGTGAAAGATCCTGAAGATTCTACCGTGTTTGACATTTATAAAGCGTTCGCAACTCCAGAACAAACTGCTCAAATGCGTCAGAATTATGCTGAAGGTATTGCATGGGGGGAAGCGAAGAAGGAACTTTTTGCTTTGGTTAATGGTCAACTATCTGAACCACGTGAAAAGTACCTAGAGTTAATTGCCAATCCCGCTCATGTAGAAGAAGTTTTACAAGCAGGCGCGGAAAAAGCTCGTGCTCGTGCACGTGGACTGATTTCAGACTTACGCAATGCCGTTGGTTTGGTCAACTTTAAATAAAGGAGAGTTTTGTGAAAACAACAGTATTTGCCATGTTAATGGCGTTTGTTTTGGCAATCGGCGCTGGCGGTTATAGTGCGGATGTTCAGGCTAAAAAGTTTGGTGGCGGTAAAAGTTTTGGCAAAAGCTTTTCTGTTTCTAAACCGAAAAGCACTGCAGCTAATACAAGCAACACGACGAACGCTGCAGCTGGCGCTAAAAAACCTGGATTTTTGGGTGGTTTAGGCGGTGGTTTGTTAGGTGGTTTGTTGGCTGGTGGACTTTTTGCTGCCTTGCTGGGAAGTGGTGCGTTTGATGGCATTTCTTTCGGTGATATTTTGCTATTTGCTGTGATAGGTTTCTTGATTTACAAGTTCTTTATCGCGCCAAAACGCCGTGCAGCACAGGCCCAAGCAAGTGGTGCAAACGGTATGTTCCGCGAAATGCCTAACTCAACTCGTGACGGTTCTCAACCTTCACCAATGGCTGGAATCAGTGGCTTCGGTGCACAACCAGAGATCAAGCTTCCACCAGGCTTTAATGAGCAGGCGTTTGTTGCTGAAGCTAAAAATCACTACATCACTTTGCAAAAAGCATGGGATGACAATAATTTTGATGAAATTCTAGATTATGTGAGCCCTGAGCTTTACAACATGTTGGTTGCAGAGCGCGCGACTTATGGCGATAACAAACCTCGTACTGAAGTTATCTCTTTGATGGCTGAGCTTGTTCGTGGTGAGTATATTGGTTCAATTGCTTCTATTTCGTTACAGTTTTCAGGCTGGATCAAAGAAGGTGATCAGACTTCCGATACCAATGAAATTTGGCATTTGGAAAAGAACATGTCTGATGCAAATGGAAATTGGACAATAGTTGGGATACAACAAGACAACTAATTGTTACTTAACTTTGCTCGTAGACTCATCATGATTTGTTTAAACTAGACAAAGCTTGTGATGAGTTCTACATTACTCTTATTAAACTGAATATGGATGTGAGCCATGTCTGAATTAGCGCCTATTAAAGAAAATGGGAAAGCCTTATCGGAATCGAATAAAGGCGAGTTGTTACAGTATCTAACTTTTAAACTGATTGACGAGACTTATGGTATTAACGTCATGCAGATTAAAGAAGTGCTACGTTATAGTGAAATCGCTCCGGTTCCAGGTGCGCCTTCTTATGTATTAGGCATTGTTAATTTACGTGGTAATGTCGTGACGGTAGTCGATACTCGAGTTCGTTTTAGTTTGCCTGAGTGCACTATTACCGATGATACTCGAATTATTATTATCGAACACGATGGCGAGCAGGTTGGCTTGTTAGTTGATGCTGTTCAAGAAGTATTCTATTTATACCAAGGTGAGATTGAGCAAAGCCCTAGCGTTGGCAACGACGAAGCATTGAAATTCATTCAAGGCGTTTATCAGAAAGAAGAAGAATTGGTTATTTTGCTTGAGCTTAATCGTATGTTTGAACGCAATGAAGCGCTTGGCATTGAAGCAATGAACTAAGTCAGTCAATTCTTTTTAGAACAAACATAAAAAACCATGCCGTTGAGCATGGTTTTTTTATGTCTAAATATTGTAGTTTCTAGAGTGTGGTCTTGAAGCTTATCTTTCCCAATAAGCTTCTTCTAAGCTGTCTTCTCTTTCTGGTAATCCTCTGGATAAGCGAGACGCGTTTTGAGCGAGTATTTCATAGCTTACGCGGTTGGAATATTTACAGATTTGAGCGAAAGAAGAATAGGCCAGAAATGGCGCCAAGTGCTTACTGGAATTTGGAATCGCTTCTTTGTGAAAATGATTCGCGGAAATGTCATGAAGTAAGGCGGATAGTGCGCCATCGCCAGCACCATTGGTGTTGCGAATTTTTTCTGGCCCGCCCATGTACGGGTCGATATGAGAAAAGACTTTTACCGGCTGTTTGCAGGCTTCGCGCAACATAGGGCGACTAAACTCCCAGCGATTGAAGTCTGCTAAACTCCCAGATTTTATTGGATGGGTGGTTTCACGCCTTAGTTCATCTTCCGTATGGCCGCATAAATACATGCCCTCAGGGCCAGCAGTAAGTAGCACAATGTCGACATGTTCTAGAATCGCGCTAGCGGCTTGTAATGGATCTGATAAGCCTGTTAACGCTTCGGCTTCTAGTTCATTCATTGCCAGTACGTTGACGTATTTTTTAATGATTTCCAGCAATTCGTCTCTGTTTTCTTCTACTAGGTGCTTGGTGCCTAATGTCAAAACAGTGGGGACTTGGTGATTGTGTGCATATTCTAAGGCTTTTAACATAGCTGGTTTAATGGGTTTGCCTTGATGGCGCAATGGGTAAGCGCAAGTGACTAATGCTGCGCCGCCAGCGATGATATGTTCAGGGATGTGGTCGACATCGAGCTCGTCCATGTCACCGGGAGCGATGGCGAACGTTCGTTCGCCATCTGGTGTGATTAAGGTGATGCCGCGGCCAATATCGCCGGGTACGCCTTGTAAGTGATTCATATCAACTTTGCTGCTGGTATGGCAGATATAATGGTAAGCTGGTGACCCTAACGTGATGTTGGCTGACATGACACCAAGTAACACGGATTTGTCATCGGCTAATACAGAATAGTTGTGTATGGTATTGCCAATGGTTCCGCCGGCAAAATGATCCGAGATACTGTTTTGTGTGGTTAATTCGCTGTAAATAGCGGAAGCGGTGTCAGCGTCGACAAGATTTGATAAGCCTTTTTGGATGTTAAATGTTTCTAGAAATTGATCAGACACATTAGCGACCACGTCGACAATGGTTTCATCCAAACCAACAATGTAAGTGTCTTTATCGGGACGAACTTCCGATGTCGGCAAAACGGGCTTGGGTTGGGAAACAGGAAAATAATGTTTAAGTTTGCGTTGACCGGGAAACTTCATATTGGTGCTCGTGGGTAAGAGAATTAAGCGAGTTTAGCAAAGAATTGACCAGTCGGGCAGGATGATCAGAAAGAAAGTAAGGTGAAAATGAACGAATCGGAGTTAGATCGTTATAGTCGTCAGTTATTATTGCCTAATTTTGATATTCAAGGGCAACTTAATCTTTCCCAAGCGAAAGTATTGGTCATTGGCTTGGGTGGATTGGGAAACATTGCCGCCACCTATTTGGCAACTTCCGGAGTGGGTCATTTGATTTTGGCAGATGGCGATCAATTAGAACGCAGTAATTTACCTCGCCAAGTGCTTTATGATGAAAGTCAGCTTGGTTTAAACAAGGTTGACGCAGCGGCGAAGCAAATTGCGCTTAAAAATCCAGGTGTCAAAGTAGAGACTATTACACAGAAATTAGCAGGCAGTGCTTTGTTAAGCGCCGTAGAGCAAGCGGATGTTATTCTGGACTGCACGGATAACTTTACCGCTCGACAAGCCATCAATCGTGCCTGTCTGTCATTGAAAAAACCATTAGTCAGTGCGGCTGCGATTCGTTGGGAAGGGCAACTGGTGAGCTTTTTATATCATCAGCAATCAACACCTTGTTACGAGTGCTTGTATCCGTCTTTGTCGGACCAACAGCTTAGTTGCAATGAAAGTGGCATCATAGCGCCAGTGGTTGGCTTGTTAGGCGTCTATCAGGCGCTCGAAGCTTTGAAGCTGGCAAGTGGCTGTGGAAAGGTCAAACATGGCGTATTGAGGCTGTTTGACGGTTTTGAAGGCAGCTGGCGCGAAATGCGATTAACTCAAGATCCTGAATGTTCGGCGTGTACAATTGAAAACAGTGAGACGCTTGAAAACTGATAGATAGTCCCTATTTTAGTAATTAATATTTTTCTCTAAGAGTTTCTGCGGATTTTCGTTAGAATTCACCACAATATTTTTAGCTGGCCATTTTTGTGTCAGGTAAGCATTCATTTACAGGAGCAATAACATGAGCGATGTGAAACACGCTAAATTAATGATTTTAGGTTCTGGCCCAGCGGGTTATACAGCGGCTGTTTATGCGGCTCGTGCGAACCTTAATCCTGTGATGATTACAGGTATGCAAATGGGTGGGCAGTTGACTACGACCACCGAGGTTGATAACTGGCCGGGTGATGATCAAGGTGTTCAAGGTCCAGAGTTGATGGAGCGTATGCGTAAACACGCTGAACGCTTTGAAACAGAAATTATTTTTGATCACGTCAACAAAGTCGATTTGAAAAACCGTCCATTCCGTTTGGAAGGCGACAGTGGTGTTTATACTTGTGATGCCTTGATTATTTCTACTGGTGCAAGTGCTCAGTATTTGGGTCTTGAAAGTGAAACAAAATTCATGGGTCAAGGCGTGTCTGCATGCGCAACCTGTGATGGTTTCTTCTACCGTAACCAAGATGTGGCTGTAATCGGTGGTGGTAATACCGCTGTAGAAGAAGCGCTTTACCTTTCTAACATTGCTAAAACCGTTACTGTTATTCACCGTCGTGACAAATTTCGCTCTGAAAAAATTCTAGCGGACAAGTTGATGGAAAAAGCGAAAAACGGCAATGTGAAAATCGAATGGCATTCAGAGCTAGACGAAGTGTTAGGTGATAGCGCTGGTGTAACTGGCGTTCGTATCAAAAATAGCCAAACAGGCGAGACAAAAGAACTAGCGGTTGCTGGTTTGTTTGTTGCGATTGGCCACAAGCCAAATACCGATATTTTCCAAGGTCAGCTTGAAATGAAAGATGGCTATTTGAAAGTGCAATCTGGCACGCACGGTAACGCGACTCAAACAAGCATCGAAGGTGTTTTCGCTGCGGGTGATGTATCTGATCATATTTATCGTCAAGCAATCACATCAGCAGGTACTGGTTGTATGGCGGCATTGGATGCAGAGCGTTTCTTAGACTCTCAAGACTGAGGCCATAGGCTTTAAACAAAAAAACCGATCCTAGGATCGGTTTTTTTATGTCTACAATAAAGCGTTTAGAACAAACGAATTACTGAGCGTTGTAAGCTTCGATGCCTTCAACGATGGCTTTTTTCGCTTCATCTGCGTTCGCCCAACCTTCTACTTTTACCCACTTGCCTTTTTCAAGGGTTTTGTAGTTTTCGAAGAAATGTTCGATTTGATCGCGTAGCAATTGTGGAATGTCGTTCACGTCTTGGATATGACCGTATTCTTTGCTTAGTTTCTCGTGAGGAACAGCAACCAATTTAGCGTCCATGCCTGCTTCGTCAGACATGTTCAATACGCCAACAGGGCGGCAACGAATAACAGAGCCAGGAACAACTGGGTAAGGTGTGATAACTAGAACGTCAACTGGGTCTCCGTCGTCAGCCAATGTGTTGTTCACATAACCGTAGTTTGCTGGGTAAAACATAGGCGCCGTCATGAAGCGATCAACAACAAGCGCGTCCATATCATGGTCAACTTCGTATTTTACTGGGTTCGCTTGTGCTGGAATTTCGATGATAACGTTGATGTCGTTTGGTGCATCTTTGCCAGCAGGGATTTTGTTGTAGCTCATTATTGTTTCTTCCAATGTGTTAAATATGGGCGATATTATAAAAGCTAGACAGCTTCTATGCTAGTTGTGGAACGCATCCATTCGTAATATTCGCTATTCCAACAGAATAAAATGAGTAAAAATAGCCTTATAATGTGTTAACTTATTGCTTTCTTTCTGAATTTAGCTAGTCTTACACAGTGATCAAATTATAGTCGCGAGGACAGTAATGACAAAATCTGAGCTGATAGAGCTGCTAATCGATCAGCAATCTCATTTACCTGTGAAAGATGTTGAGCAAGCAATCAAGGCAATGCTTGAACATATGTCTGACTCTTTGGCAAATGGTGAGCGCATTGAGATACGAGGCTTTGGTAGTTTTTCTCTGCATTATCGAGCACCTAGAATAGGCCGAAACCCTAAAACTGGGGAGTCTGTTGAGTTGAGCGCGAAATATGTACCTCATTTTAAACCAGGTAAAGAGTTGAGAGAGTTAGTCAATTTACCTGAAGACAATGAGATCAACGAACTTAACTAATTTACGTCTTATGCCTCGAAATCTTTGAGCTATCACGGCATAATAACGCCATTCTATTTTTGGTAGGTTGTTTTATGCTTAAATGGCTGAAAAGAGTTACTTACACTGTACTCGTTGTTTTCTTTCTCGCCGTGGGTGTGTTTTTTGCCATCCGTAATCCGCAACTTATTTCTCTCGATCTTGTTTTTTGGCAAGGTCCCGAATTGAGTGTCGCCCTTTACATCATTTTATCTTTTACCGTTGGGGCTTGTGTGGCTCTTTTGGTGAGCTCTGTAGCGTATTTACGTAGTGAACGCCAGATTAGGGTGCTGACTCGTAAATATGAAAAAGCACGAGATGAAGTGGATGCCTTGCGTAAAGCCTCTATTGCTAAAGAGCTTTCTGTTGGGAAGGAGTAATTGAGTTGACCGAAGTTGGTTTATTTTTAGTTCTTTTTGTCGCGCTCTTCGTTGGCTGGGCAATGGGGCGCAAAAATCCGACTAAGAAAAATAAGCAGGTTAAGAAAAACATTCCGACGGATTACTTTCGCGGTCTCAACCATTTACTTAACGATCAGCATTCCGAGGCCATTGATGCCTTTGTTGATTCCCTAGAAGTTAATTCTGATACTTTCGATATTCACCTTACATTAGGCAATTTGTTTCGTAAAAAAGGCGAAATACAAAAAGCCATTAACATTCATCAAAATCTACTTGCTCGTCCTGAAATATCACAGCGTGAAATGCGCATGGTACAATTGGAATTAGCCAGTGACTTTATGTCGGCAGGCTTGTTAGATAGAGCTGGGCGTCTTTTACTTAATATGGCGTCCACATCGCGAAAAAGTGAATTTCAGCCAAAAATACTTACCTTGCTTGTAGATCTTTATGAGTTTGAACAAAGCTGGGATAAAGCCATTCAAATTGGCTCCGAGTTGATAAAAGAAACACCTACTAAAAAAGAAATTAAGCGGTTGGCACATTTTCACTGTGAAATGGCGCAAGAGCTACAAAAGAAAGAGCAATGGAAGCAGGCATTTCAACATTATAAAGAAGCTTTAGATGTTGATTCTAGCTGTGTTCGTGCGAGCATCGGCGCTGCTGATGTCTTAAATAGTCAAGGTCGTTTCCGAGATGCGATCAAAGAATTAAAGCATGCAGTGGAACAAGACCCAGAATTCATTTCGATTATTATCCCCAAACTAAAAGAATGTTACCAAAAAGTATGGGGCAGTGGCGGTTACATTAAATTCTTGCAAGAGCAGAATCAGAAAAAGCCCACTACAGCGTTAATTATGGCGCTTGTTCAGCATTACATGGAAACCGATAAAGACTACGCAGAAATGTTCTTGGTCGAGCAATTAAGAAAGCACCCGACTATTAAAGGCTTTAAAGAGTTGATTAGTTTGCAACTTGCCGATTCCCAAGGATATAACCAACAACATTTAGTGGTTTTGTTTGAACTTATTGATCAGTTGGTTCAAGCAAAACACAAATACCAATGCCGCCAATGTGGCTTTCCAGGCCATCAATTACATTGGCAGTGTCCAAGTTGTAAAAATTGGGGTGTGGTGAAACCGATCCATGGCTTGGAAGGTGAATAAAGCCACTTAAGCATTGCGATACTTACATATAGATAGAAATACAAAGAAAGAGGACACTGAATGAGCTGCCAATCCCCTATAGTGGTTGCCCTAGATTACCCAACCATGGCGCAATCTATTGAGATGGCGAAACGACTTGACCCTAAGCAGTGTCGAGTGAAAGTCGGCAAAGAGTTATTTACCACCGCTGGTCCTGTGATTTTGGATGAACTGCATAAGCTGGGTTTTGAGATTTTTCTTGATCTTAAATTTCATGATATTCCAAATACGGTTGCTAATGCAGTGAGCGTAGCAGCAAAAGCGGGCGTTTGGATGGTGAACGTGCATGCCTCTGGTGGTCGTCGAATGATGGAAGCCTCTGCCAATGCATTACAGCAGCTGCCTGATAATAAAACTCTATTGATCGCGGTAACGGTCCTGACCAGTATGGATAAAACCGACCTTGTGGAAATCGGTATCGACGCAACACCTGAGCAACATGTTAAGTGTCTTGCTGCCTTGGCTAAATCTTCTGGTATGGACGGTGTGGTTTGTTCTGCTCAAGAGTCCAGTATGTTGTCTGCTGATTTAGGCAAAGATTTTGTTTTAGTCACGCCGGGTATTCGCCCGGCTGGATCTGATCAAGGTGATCAGAAACGCATTATGACACCAGCTGAAGCCATGGCTGCGGGCAGTCATTACCTTGTGATGGGGCGTCCAATTACGCAGGCGACTGATCCTATTGCCGTATTAACTCAGGCGAATGCAGATTTAGGTGTGATGGCATAAATTGCCAGACCTGGGTCTTGAAGTCTGATTAAAAAGCTTTTACTCTAAAACCACTTATTTGTTTCAACCTTGTTGATGCGGTAAGTGGTTTTTTATTGGCACGATGCCATCTTTTGTTTTTAAAAGAATTTGAAAAGGATTTTTCTATGACGAATTTCAAGCGTATTTTTCGTGTTTGTGTTTCTCGCTCACTTCTTGTTATCTCCCTCGCTTTTATGCCTTTCTCACTTTTTGCTGCTACGCCTTTGGATATAAATACCGCAACGGCTGCTCAGTTTGCTGCGGTAATGTCAGGTGTTGGTGCTAAAAAAGCGGAAGCTATTATTGCTTATAGAGAAGCGAATGGTGGTTTTGAGTCCATTGATCAATTGTCTCAAGTTAAGGGCATTGGCGATGTGCTTTTGACTCGTAATCGGGATTTACTTCAAGTAAAAGCAACTGACAATAGCTCAGCAAATTAGCAATGCTGGTTTGCCGTATCAATCTGAACGGTGGCTAAAAACAAGCGGATTATATATCCGCTTGTTTTATTGTTAAGGCTTTCATGGCTTTGTGTTGGGTTAAAAAGACTTCTCCGCTCAGATTTTCTATTAGGCTCGACCCCGTTAGTTTATCCATTACTGGGCCTTTTATTTCAGAAAAATGCAGCATGACTCCAGCGGATTTCAATCTATCATCAATGGTTTCTAAACTGTCTAATGCACTGGCATCTATCATGTTGACTGCGTTGCACATGAGAATAAGATGTTTGATATCTTTATGATTAGAGACCAGAGTTAATACATAATCTTCCAGCACTCTAGTGTTGGCAAAGAAGAGGTTTTCATCAATTCGAATAGTGACTATTTCTGGGTCGGTTTCGACTTCAAAACGCTTCACATTACGAAAGTGTTCAGTTCCTGGAAGACGACCCACTACAGCAATATGGGGATGGCTTGTATGCCAAAGAAAGAACAATAGTGACAAGGAAACCCCAACGATTATTCCAGTCTCCATGCCAATAAATAGCACGACAAAGAAGGTGGCTAACGAGCCGAGAGCTTCTTGTTTAGAGAAACGATACAGTCTTAAGAAGTCTTTAAAATCGATAAGCTGCAAAATAGAAATAGTAATGCTGCTTGCTAGTACCGCTGTTGGAAGGTAATAAAAAAGCGGTGTGAAAAACAGCAAGGTTACCAGCATCAGTAGTCCGGTTAAAATCCCCGTCATTGGCGTTTGGGCGCCAGCACTAACATTGACTACCGATCTTGAAAAACCACCCGTCACTGGGAAAGAAGCACTGAGTGCTGCGCCTAAGTTTGCCAATCCTAATCCGATCAATTCTTGGTTTGGATTAATATCTTGCTTGCGTTTAGCCGCAAAAGATTGAGCAACAGAGACTGATCCAACAAAGCCCACAATACTTATTAGAACAGCACCCGGTAACAGATCAACCATAGCATCAAGAGTAAATTGCTCGAAAGGTATCGTGGGTAAACTGTTGTTGATATTGCCAACAATTTTAATACCAAGGGAATCTAGAGAAAATAGAGCAACACAACTGGTTGTTACAACGACGACAACGACTGGACCTGCTTTGCCAAGCATTTTAGCGGTATTGTCTGCTAAGCCTAGTTTACTGAGAATAGGTGTTAGATAGCGTTTTAGTAAGATTAAAAGAGCAATTGAAATGGCGCTTAGGGTTACCGTTGGCAAGTTGATGCCATTCATATTCTGCATCATGCTTTGCGCCAGCTCGATTAGATTATTGCCATGGGCTTGAACACCAATTAAGTGCTTGAATTGACCAACAGCAATTAAAATTGCGGAAGCACTGATAAAACCAGAAATAACCGGATGACTGAGTAAGTTAGACAAAAAGCCCATTTTTAATAGGCTCATTAGAATCAAAAATACACCGGATAAAAACGCCAGCATCATGGCAACGGCGGCATAATTTTCACTGCCTGGTAATGCGAACGGCATGGCAATCGTTGCGGTCATCATAGAAGTGATGGCAACCGGGCCAACGGCGAGTGTGCGGCTAGTGCCAAAGAGAGAATATAAAATAGAGGGGATGATACCAGCGTATAGGCCAACGACAGCGGGTAATCCTGCTAGCAAGGCGTAGCCCATACTTTGTGGAATTAATAGGATGGTTGCAATAAAGCTGGCCATTGCATCCGTTTGTATGTCTTCTCGTGAATAGCCTTTTAGCCAAGCCATCGCTGGAAAGTATTTTTCCAATTTAGTCATGTAACTCGCTTAAACAATATTTCGATTGGATGATTTGTAATCATGGAATATAAAAACGCAAACCAGATTCCCTACTGCTAATGTTTGTATGGTGGTTTTGTTATAAGAATATCTCATTATGTTATATGTGGTGGCGGTATTGGTAAAGCCGAATATTGTTAGTTTTTCTGAAAGAGGTTTCCCTGTATCAAGTTGCTATGAGTGATTGAAATACCAGACGTCTCTGGCAAAATTTGGTAATCTATTGAGTCGATTGTAAAGCTAAGGGAAAATATCCGTGTCGCACGAGTTTCAGGTTGTTTCATCTTATTCACCCGCAGGCGATCAGCCTAAAGCCATTGAAAAACTTGTTCGTGGTGTCGAAGCGGGCTTGGCTCACCAAACCTTACTTGGGGTAACTGGCTCAGGTAAAACCTACACCATTGCCAATGTCATCTCGCAAGTGAAGCGCCCAACGATTGTCATGGCGCACAACAAAACCTTGGCGGCACAGCTTTATGGCGAATTTAAAGAATTCTTTCCCAATAACGCCGTGGAATATTTTGTTTCCTATTACGATTATTACCAGCCAGAAGCTTATGTGGCTGCATCTGATACCTTCATTGAGAAAGACGCGTCAGTCAACGAACACATAGAGCAAATGCGACTGTCGGCGACTAAGGCCTTGTTAGAGCGGGAAGACGTTATTATTGTCGCGACGGTGTCGGCGATTTATGGTTTGGGCGATCCGCAATCTTATTTAAAAATGATGTTGCACCTTGATCGTGGTGATCGCATTGATCAGCGTGATGTGCTGCGTCGCTTGGCTGAGCTGCAATACAGCCGCAACGACTTGGTATTAGAGCGTGGTAATTTCCGTGTGCGTGGTGATGTTATTGAAGTCTTCCCAGCGGATTCGGAAGACACTGCGATTCGTATCGAGCTATTTGATGATGAAGTCGAAACCTTGTCGATGATCGACCCGTTAACCAATAAAACCATTCGTAAAGTTCCCCGCGTGACCATCTACCCGAAAACTCACTATGTGACGCCAAAAGAAACCGTACAAGCGGCGATTGAACGTATTAAGATGGAATTGGATCAGCGTCTTGAGCAGCTTAAATCGCTTAATAAATTGGTGGAAATGCAACGCCTTGATCAGCGTACGCGATACGATTTAGAAATGATGCAAGAACTGGGTTATTGCAACGGCATAGAAAACTACTCGCGTTATTTATCTGGTCGTGAAGAAGGTTCGCCACCACCAACGTTATTCGATTACCTGCCAGCTAATGCGTTACTCGTTATCGACGAATCACACGTTACTGTGTCGCAGATTGGCGCCATGTACAAAGGTGACAGATCTCGTAAAGAAAACCTTGTTGAGTATGGCTTTCGTTTGCCTTCTGCCCTTGATAATCGTCCTATGCGATTTGAAGAATGGGAACAGATTAAACCGCAAACTATCTTTGTCTCGGCAACACCGGGTAAATACGAAGCAGAGCATCAAGACTGGGTGGTAGAGCAAATTGTACGCCCGACAGGCTTGATAGATCCTATATTAGAAGTTCGACCTGTGGCGACTCAGGTGGACGATTTGTTGTCTGAAATTAATCTACGAACGCCGATTGGCGAACGCGTTTTAGTGACCACTTTAACCAAGCGCATGGCGGAAGATTTAAGCGACTACCTGAGCGATCATGGTGTTCGAGTACGTTATTTGCATTCTGACATCGACACGGTAGAACGAGTGGAGATCATTCGTGATTTACGTCTAGGTGAGTTTGATGTGTTAGTGGGTATCAACTTACTGCGAGAAGGTTTGGATATTCCAGAAGTGAGTCTTGTGGCGATTCTTGATGCCGATAAAGAAGGCTTCTTGCGCTCAGAAAAGTCGCTTATTCAAACCATTGGTCGTGCTGCTCGTAACGTTAATGGTAAAGCCATTTTATACGCCGACCGTATTACAGGATCCATGGAGCGCGCGATCAGCGAAACCGATCGTCGTCGTGAAAAGCAAAAAGCCCATAACGAAGAACATGGCATTACACCCGTCGGCATCACTAAATCTGTCGAAGACATCATGGAAGGGGCGTACAACCCCGGTGCTGGCAAACGCGGTAACAAAACCAAGAAAGTGGCTGAGACTGCAAAAGATTATCAAGTGGAAAGCATGGAAGATGTGGCGCAAGTTCGTAAAGCCATGATCCAACTGCAAAAAGAAATGATGTTAGCCTCAGAAGAGCTTAAATTCGAGCTCGCTGCTGGTTATCGAGATCAGATTCGTCAGCTGCAACGAAAACTAAAAGACGTTGGTGAATCGTAACTCTTGGATTCAAAGAAAAAAGGAGCCTTGAATGGCCATCACTCTTAGAAATTACAATATTATCCGTGTCATCGATAACGGTGTAATAGTCAACTGCACCGTAATTGAAATGTGCTACGACTACGCACTGGTTCGATTTAAAGACAAAAAATACAAAGTGCCTTATGGCTTAATTGATGAAGTGATTGGTCATGAACTGCTTGTTCCAGTCAGTGAATAAGGGTTTTAAAACAAAGGCTTCAAAAAATATCAACGAGGGCTTGTCAAAAGCAAACCTCTGCGTATAATAGCCAACACTTTTTAGGACTATAGCTCAGTTGGTTAGAGCGCATCCTTGACATGGATGAGGTCAGCAGTTCGAATCTGCTTAGTCCTACCACCGAATAAAGTAATAAAATCAAGGGCTTACGTTAATTCGTAAGCCCTTTTTTTGTTTTTAATTTCCTTAAAATTTCCGAAAAATTTCCAAACGATAGTTATTTTTAAGCGCTTTTCATGGTGTTTTTTGGCTTCTTAGTGGGTGCGGACTAAGCTTTCTGTGCTGACTTTTTCGTTCAGGCCAAAAAAAAGAGGGCTGTTTAGCCCTCTTCGTCGATTAATTTTGCCAGTTCTGGCGGAAGTTCGTTATGCCGCCAATCTATGTCTTCTATCGCTATGTTGCTAATGTCTAATTCAGCGGCAACTTGTAAGGGCTTAGGTTTTTCATGCCCTTCTATGTAGTGGTCTGTTGTGCTTTCTTTTGCATGCCCAGCTAGTGCCATAATGTAATCTTTTGGATAGCCGGCTTTGTGGTAGAGCATGATGCCAAGTGCTCGTATGTCATGAAACATGGGGCGCTCTTTTGGTTCCAAGTGATCATACGCGCCGCTTATGTCTCGCCATTTACGAAACTGTTTCGTTAGATAATCGGGCAAGATGTAAAAAGGGTGTGGCTTCGCTGTCATGTCTCGTTTGTCCATTCGGGCTGGGCGACAGTGGATCAGGTAGGGGCATTTGGTTTTGCTGGCCATTGCATCTTGTACTGAGTTCCACAAGGCGTCTCCCATGGTGATATCGATAAAGACAGGGTGTTTATATCGTCGGGTTTTTCGTTGCAGTATACGAATGGTTCTTTTTTCTAAGTCGATGTCTTTTAAAAACTGTATTTCGACTAGGTCGCCTCGACGTTGAAGGCTGTACATGGCAATGTCCATGGCGCGTTTTAACCAATCTGGAGCCGCATCTCTGACTTTCATATAACCGCTTAAGGTATGTCGTTCGCGTTGTCTTGGTTCTGGTATGGCGGCTTTTAGTTCGTTGGCTGGGTTGTCGTCTCGATAACCTGTTGTGACGGCATAACGAAAAAGCTCCCGTAATAACGGGACGTGCTTTGCCTGGGCGTGGGGTGTTTTTGTTTTGACAAGGTTGGCAAGGTCAAAGGTGCGGATATCTTGGACTCGCATTTTGCCCCAGTTGTCCATGTACTCGTCGAGTTTATACTTTTTGCTCGCAATGGTTTCTTTGCCTTGTTTACCCTGTTCTAGGGCGGCATCAAGATTGGTCACTTTGAACTCGTCTATCACTTGTGGCATGGGCGGGTTTTGTGGGTTGTAGTTGCGTAACTCTTCAGCGCGTTTTGATATACGGTTGATGAGTGATTCTTGGTTGTTAAGAGCAATGTTAAGCGCCATAGCGGCATCTTCCGCTGCCTTTTGTGGGATGTCTCGACCTAGCGATTCCATCGTGCCATCAGGCATCTTATAGTAATAATACTTGCTTCCATTTGGGCGAGTGATGACTTTAAGATTGGCGCATAACTTGTTCTTGCGAGGGCTCATCTCAACTCAATTCCTTTGTCCATTACGTAGTTTGAAAGAATAGCATCAGCAATGGCGTTGCCTGTTTTAGGACGATCTATTTTTGCTTGTTGCTGTACTGGCTTGTCTTCTGAATAGCCGTAAGCGGCTGATCCATCGGGTAGAACCCATATAAACCAGATATTGCCTTCTTTTGTTGCAGGAAGTTCACCTTGACGACATTGGCGACATAGGTTTGCTCGTTCTGCTTTCGGATCAACGAAGTTGTTTTTCGCGTATTCGCTTAGGCGCTGTTTGCGAGGCCACTTGGGCTTGATTTGGCTCATCATCCTTCTCCTTAAGCGGCTTGTTGTTTGTCTTTCAGCACTGACATGGCGAGTTCAAAGCCGTGGTAACCATGGGCGAAGACGCTTCTTTGTTGCGTGTCTAGCTCGCCGTGTTGGTTATATGGATTGCGCCAGTGTTTTGGGTTGGCGTATTTGGCTAGGGTTTCTAGTAGCTTGCTGTTGTCTACTTCTGCACGTTCTGCCAGTAAGTCGCTGATACGTGAGAAAGAGGTGTTGAGCTGGTTTTCTAGCTCTTTCACCGTGCGTTCTAGCTGTTCATTTTTGCTTTTAACACGGTAGTTTTCCCCAGCGGCACGGGCTAGGTTGTCACGCATGCTGTCTGACATTGATGCGATGCAGGCAAGCAGCTCGTATCCTTCGATAGCTGCGACCAATTCGGCAACGGTAATTGGGTTGCTGTTGGCGTCGTGTCCTGCGATTTGGTCGCTTTTCCAGCTTATTGACTCTGTGTTCATGATGATCTCCTTGCCTTACGCGTTGGCCGTTGCTTGTTGGGCTTTTTCGGCTTGGATGCGTTCGTAGATCTCTTCACGGTGGATGCTGACATCTTTTGGAGCCTTGATACCTAATCGAACTTGCATGCCTTTTACACTTAAGGGGGTGACGCTGATATCTTTACCAATGTTGATGGGTTCGTTCACTTTGCGAGTGACGACAAGAAGTTCGGGGCTGGCGGTGCGAATTCGGATCATATTGCCTTTGATGCCAGAAATGATCACTGCGATGTTGTCGCCAATGTAGATTGCTTCGCCGATGCGTCTAGTTAAAATTAACATGATTCCTATCCTTTGGTTTGCTTATTTAAGTTTGCTTAAGTTATAACTTAGTAAAACTTAAATGTTATGTCAAGCAAAATTTAGGAAAACTTAAATTTAATAATAAAAAAAACCACAAGAAGTGGTTTTTTTTTACATCGAAAGGCGTTTTTAGTGGCTCATATGTGCGTATTTTTCGATGATATCAATGTATTTTTTCTGGTCGTCTAGTGATTCCCAGTTGTATATTTCTGCATCATCACGAACAACTAAGTCAATAAGCCCTTGATTTCGGCTTTCATTTACTGTGTTGGCTGAGTAAACAAAATAACGTTTAACATCGTTGTCTAAAACTTTTTCCGCATGAGCGTATGTCCATAGCTTATCTGTTGTCTGCCTACGCTTTTCTGGCAAACTTTGCTGAGTATTGAAATCAACCGTTTCTGTTAAGTGGTAAACGCCATTTTTAAGCATGAACTCGGCCTTGATGTCAGCGGCTTCATCCAACGTATAATTAGGGACTACTTTGTGCTTCAGTATATCGTCTTGTTTATTTCCAAGAAGATTCTTGTCTGCAAAGCATTTTTTAATATTTGTAGCAAGCATGGAGCGATGCGTCTGACGTTGTGTTCTAGGTGGCTCAACTAGCATCATCATAAGTTGATTTATTTTTTGGCTGTAAGATTTTTCGCTCTTTGCCATGAAATAGCCTAGGCCGCCTATTGTAATTGGGCCGCCAAATGACTTTATGGTTTTATGTTTATCTTCCACTGTTTCGGTATGGCTTGTAAAAAACTCATATCTTTCAGTTATATCGCTAAGGCAATCTTCTACTATGCCATTTACAAACCATTGGAGTTTGGTTGAGTTCTCAAGTAGGCGAATATCCAGCTCTTTTCCTTTGAATACAATAATACCAATGTTAACCGTTTCCTGACGTTTCGAATCGGCTGTGCATTTTAGTAGGCTGTAGTGAAAGGTGTTCATGGCGCTAGACCTCTTGATTTAAGTTCTTCTATCCGTGATTTAAACTTGTCTGATCCCCACCAAGTTAGAAAGTCTTGACGTATGTTCTCAGAGAGCCATTCTAAAGGGATTTTATCTAGGATTGGTATGATTTTTGATTTATGTATAGCAGAAATCTCATTTAATGTCTGTTCTGCAGCTTCGTGAACATGAAAATTCTTTTCAAAAAACCTAAGCTGTCCAAGCCCTGTATTAGCAAAAAGCTTTTCGTTAACTCGAAATACGTCAAAGCCATCGTAACCATTATCTGGCATGTTAAATAGAGCTCTTCCGAAGTCAAAAGCAAGTGTCGAAATAGTGGTCCTATTTTTAACTAATAAGTAGTTGTTCCAATGTCTATCAATGTTGTTGATAAATAAGTCTAGCCCATAGATCTTACCGATGGTGTTAAAGTTGGTAAAACTCTCATCTAATTCTTTATGTATCCATGTTTGTATGTAAGGTTCGGCAGAGTGAGGGAGAGCGCCTCCGTCCCATTGGCTTCCAAATGCTAACTTACCATCAAAAAGACGAACTATTTCATAGCGTGGGGTCGGGATTATAAGTAAGCGGCACAGTTCATGGCAGAATAATTCAACGGCGGGAATGTATTCCAAATGCTCTATACCTTGCTTGATAGCATATTCCCGATAATCATTGCCTATGCCTGTTCCGATCATGTCGGCGGAGCCTGTGTCGTTCGGAAAAAAGTCAATGATATCAATAGGCAAGAAGCTTGTTTGTGAGTTATCAGAAACCTGAGGGCGGATTGTTTTTATACTCATTGAAATCCTTTTCTATTTTTTAGGTTGCCTAAGAATTAGGCACTTTCTTAAAATTTATATTTTGACTCGGTAACTACACCTACAATTCTGCAGTTGCCATTAATCGCAATGGGATTATAGCTTTGATTTAGTGGCTTCAGATATTTTTGGCCAGCATCTATCACTAGTTTTTTGAAAGTGACTTCATCGGTACCCTCCAGCTTGGCAACTACTAGGCTTCCATTTTCGGCAGGTATGTTGGGATTTACCAATATCAAACTACCTTCAGGAACACTAATACCACTCTGAGCAGTCATACTATCACCAATGACTTTAAGCCAAAAAGCATTTTCCTCTACAGAAGATGGGGCTTCTTCCCATTGAATTTCGTCACCTAGAGCTCTGTAATCTATAGCTTCTGTCCAAGCACCTGCTTGTACATGGCTTATAACAGGTAGCTTTTTCATCTTCTGCTGAAAAGGCGGAGCGATGACATTACTTTCATGTTGAGAATCAATTCCTGATATCAACCAGTTGGCTTGTGTTTTTAGTGTCTGAGCAAGCTTATATAGATTTTCCCCATTTGGCGCGGTTGTGTCGCTTTCCCATTGGGAGACTGTGACGTGAGAAACCCCAACTAATTTTGATAGCTGCAATTGAGTGATGTTCTGCTCATTACGCTTTTCACGTATTCGTAATCCTAATGTTTTCATTTAAGGAATCCTAAAAAAATATATGTAAGTAATCTTAAGTTATTTTGACTTAAGTTTTCCTAAGATATTAAACTTAGTAAAACTTAAATTTCGAGTTGGACGAAACATGCTCAAACAACGATTGATTGATCACTTTGGTAGCGGGACAAAGATTGCTGAGTTTTTGAAAATTTCACAAAGCTCTGTCTCTCAATGGGGCGATGTGATCCCAGAGAAGCAAGCCCTCCGAATCGAAAAGCTGACCAATGGCGCGTTGAAGTACGACTCAGCGCTTTATACCAAATCAGCTTAGCGAACGATTTTTAACCAGAACACGTTTAGTTATTTCAGGAGAAAACAATGAGTGAACAGCAAGAGATACGCCGCGTCATTATTAACCCTAGCGCTGTAAGTGTAGTGCGAGCTTTGAATCATTTAAGAGATTCCTGTAACACCGCAGGATTAAGTCTTCAACGCTCCGGCTTAAATGATACGAAGGTCAGAGATCAAATATTTCAAACAGAAAAAATGGTTGAGGCTGTCCTGAAAGACATAACAAACCTCACTATCACGCCTGAATTTTTTAATAAAGACAGGGGCTCTAAAGAAACGCCGCCCCTGTCTGAGGAGGGGAGCTAATCCTCCTCGTATTCCTCAGGTGCTTTTTCCACGATATAGCATCTGAATTTTCTAATTAGGTCAGGAATGGATTCTTCACCGAGGAAGGGAAGACAGTCGACGGTGGGGATTAATACGTTGTTCTCAATTTCGTAGGTAACAGAGACAACAATAAATCCATCTGGAGCCTTTAGGTCTAGTTGCTCTTCTGGAAGGTTAAGAACTTCTAAGAAGCGGGGCACAGGGCCAGAAATGTTTGGGAGCCTTTTACTAACGTGAAGGCTCTCACCGATTTCTTTGAGAATCACAATATTCATGCGCTTTCCTTGCTTGCTGAGTAATGGAATACCGAATGTAAAACATTAAAAACGTGGCTTCAAGGTTTGCACACGTTTGTATTTATCAGGAGAAAACAATGGATCACATCGACCAAGCCATTTACGACACGGTGCATAACTCAGAGCTGTCCGCGAAGCAAATCGCGCCGCTGATGGGCGTAGGGCATCAAGTCTTGATCAACAAGGCAAACCCGCAAACGGAAACGCACAAGATGTCTTTGCGTGAGTCGGTGGCGCTTCAGTTGATTACGGGCAACCACGCTATCTACCGCGCTATGGGCATGGAGCTAAGCATCAAGGCTAAGCAAGCCGCGCCGCTGGGTATTCTGGAATCGGTGCTTAAAGCCGGCAAAGAGCACGGCGATGTGTTGGCGATGATCCATAAATCCATGGAAGACGGCAAGCTGACCATGCGTGAGCAAGAGCAATGCCAGCGAGAAATCACCGAAGCCATCGAAGCGCTGATGCAGCTTCGTGAATCGGTACTGCAACACAGCATGAAGCAGATAAAGGGGTAGAGCATGTTAATCACTGTGACAGGTCACAAAACACCATTTCATCCGAATTTGACAAACACCGCGCATCGGGGCCATAATTCTATTGCACTGGCAAAATCTAGTGTCGGGATTAGTACACCGAAACTACAAGAGGTCACGAACACGCCTCTTTTAAAAAGCGTGTTTTTTTGTGGCCAGAGCACACCATTTATGGTGGGGCGTTCGGGCAGCTTTCGGGCTGGCCGTTTCCTTGTAGCGGTAGTACTAACCCGTTCGCCCTGCCACCCTATTGAGATTAGTACCTCTTGTGTGGCGGAAAAACTGCTATACAAGGAGACAATTATGTCTAATCTCACGCCACACGTCCGTCTGGTGGACGGCACCCCTGTAACCTCTTCTCGTGATATTGCTGAATTTTTCGGCCGTGATCACAAGAACGTCATTCAAAAAATTCAAAACTTAGATTGCTCAGAAAAATTCACTCAGCTGAATTTTAAGCTCAGTGAATATGAAGACAGCACAGGTCGAAAATTGCCGTGCTACCAAATTACCCGCGACGGTTTCACTTTCTTGGCCATGGGCTTCACCGGCAAACGTGCCGCTCAATTCAAAGAAGCCTACATCCAGCGTTTTAACGAACTCGAACAACAAGCCCACACTCCCGCCTTACTGCCCGTAGACGATGCGGAAAAGTACCTTCTGCTTAATTCCATGATTCAGTCTATGGGGTTTACCTCTGCTCCTGTGGTTGTGCCGAGCATGGAAATGATCGACCTCATTCGTTCAGTGCGACTTTATCAAGCCCAAATGGCGCGTATGCCAGATCCGCAAGGCGTTGACGGCACCATAGAACGCCTAAAGTCGCTGTCTAAACGCAACTTTCTTGATGAGGGGGTGTGAGCCATGAGTAAAAAAGAAGTGGTTTTAAAAAAAACAAATGACAGATGCGGTTATTGCGGATGCCCATTAACGCTTTCGCAAGTTTCTGTAGGACACATTATTTCTAAAAATAAAGGTGGAGATAATTTAATAGAAAATCTCATTGCTGCTTGTCGTTCGTGTAATGGCAGCAAGGGCGATAGAACTTTAGCTGAATATAGGCTGTGGGTTAGGTGGCAAGACATTTGTAGGGAACAGAGTTTTAGCGTTTATCAACTCATTTGGCTTATTGAAAATACCGATTTTACAGATCGGTTTCCAAGGGATGATGTTGAGTTTTACTTTGAAACGATGGGGTGGATATGAATCTGGAGAGACTTCTGGATCGACCTATTGCCTTCCAGCGTGTGTTTATGGATCTGGGAGCTGGTGCCTCGGGCGCTCTGTTCCTGTCCCAAGCCGTTTATTGGTCCCGCCGTACATCTAACTCCGAAAAATGGTTCTATAAAACCATCCAAGAGTGGACGGAAGAAACAGGGCTTTCACGCCATGAGCAAGACGGAGCCCGTAAAAAACTCAAAGGGAAAGGCATTCTTGAAATCGTTAAAAAGGGGGTGCCTTGTCGCACCTTTTATCGGGTCAATTTCGAGAAGTTAGCCGAAGTGCTAAGCGAAATCACTGCAACAAACAAGACTGCTGAAAAGCGTCAAACCAGTTTGCCGAATTTCGGCAAACTGGTTTGTGACAATTCGGCAAACTTGCCTGCCGAAAACCAGCAAACTATTACAGAGATTACTACAGAGATTACTACAGAGATTACAGAACAAGATATTTTGTCCGATTCGAAATCAAACGTTCAAGCTTCGAATGATCCTAATTCTTTGGTCGTTCCGCCCAAATCCAAAAAAACAAAAACGCGCTTCTGGCGTTCCGGATGAATTTCTTGTCGATCAGCGCATGCTCGATTGGTTAACCGAAAACCAAATTACTACCGACTGGCGAACCGAGACGAGTAATTTTCTTGACCACCACCGAGCGAGAGGTTCGACGATGAAAGATTGGGTAGCCGCGTGGCGAACGTGGATGCGTAATTCGATGAAGTTTGCCGCACAGCGACCGATGCCGCCCACCGTGGCCAAGCAGCAAGTTAACGACAGTTTGACAGACATTCACGACACCGATTGGTTAATCGGTTAGGAGCGAACCATGTACGATTTGTTTGATGAATTCCCAGCAACCGACGCGGCGTACTTCGAAGCCGCCAACAACGCTCACGACCTAGCGCACTGGAAACCCAGTCACGACACGGTCTACGAAGCAGGACGACGAGTCGGATTCTCCAAGCTACGCCGCCGCGACACAGGGGCAGGCCAACGAGCCTTTGCCAAGGTTTACAAGGACGTGTGTAAGGCGTGGATGCGTGGCGAGCGATTCAAACGAGACGTTATTCAACCCAAGCAATACGGCGAGAAAATCAGCGAAAGCGAGCTATTGCGTCGTCGAGTGTTTGGCCGTGAAAAAGTAAACCAACTACGAGAAGCACTGAGGAGTTAATGATGGATAAGTTTAAAAACTGGTTATGGAAATGTTTTGGCGTAAAAGATCGTATTCAACTTGAAGCTGAGCTTTGGAGTACCCAACAGCAACTGGAATACACCAAAACACAGCTACAGAAAGCTAGACTCAATAGTTTGGAGTCGAAGGCATCAGAGGTTTCTTAGACCTTTAGGGAGGGTCCAGCCCTTTTTCTCTTCGCACAATAAAAATTCGAGATCTTCAAAAGAAAGTTGGCGAACCGTAGCGAGCGTCCAATGATATTTCTGGATTAAGTAGAAATGGATAGCTTGGATTCCCTCGTGAGTATTGTAACCCTCACGTTCAGCGATGTGATCGCCATAGGCATCCATTATGAAGTTAAGGTTGCCTTGGATCTCGTGTACTTTTTTTATGCTTTGGTATTGCTCTTTGGTTCTCATAAGTCTCATTCCTTGAATATAAGTTGAGAATCTAATTTACCAGAATATTTAACGAAACATCAAACCACCCAAACACGTTTTATATAGGAATCAATAAACAATGCGCTGGCTAAACCGAGACAAACCCAACACATTAGGCGCGCTAGGATGGCGGATCGTGAACGATCAAGTGACGTACCTCATATCCAGCTCAACCGATGCGGGTTGGTCTGGGGTTGGCAACACAGGGCGAATTTGTGAATCCGCTCTACTGGGTATCACGCCCACCTTTGGCGGCGGTGGTGACAGCAACGCCGCGATGATCAAACAAATACGCGCCTTATCCGTGAAAGACAAAGGCTTCGATTGGCTCTTTTGTGACCTGTCACGCATGCAAAAGCTCTGCTTGTTTGCTGCGGTGCTGGCAGAAGGGCGCAAGACAATCAAAGGCAAGCCCCTCACCAACGCCCGAATAGCCGCCACCTTGCCCACCTTCGCCGCCGAACTACGCCTTGGCCCCGCTCATGCCACGCCAAGCGAAGAAAACTTTACCAACCACGTGGCAAAAGGGCGCAAGCGCTTCTTGCTCAAGCTGCAAACCGAACTGGCCGCACGACTGACAGAGGAACAGCGAAGGGCCATTGCATGACCAAGGGCACCACCAAGATAACCGACACCACCATCAAAGCCGCCCTGAAAACCGACAAGCGTTACCTCTACGATGCGCGCCGTGTTGAATTTCACATCAACGCGGCGCGGACGGGTGGCACCTTTTACGATGTCGTCTACAAAGGCAAAAAGCGCCAGCGCACCAAGCTTGCCAAATGGCCAGCCGTGACCGCCAAAACCCTGTTTGCCGAACTCCCCGCCATTCGTGCCAATGCCTTGGCCGATAGGGAAGCCAGCCTCACTGTGTCCGCGTTTCAAACGGGCGGCGAGGTGTTATTGTGGTTTATGCAGCACATCGACGCCGACAAAACCTACTCGTCGAATTACGTCTCCACCGCGTCCAGCTACATAGGCAACCACCTACTGAGCCAGCTCGACCAAGTGCGACTCAACGACATCGACAAGCCTTTACTGTACAAACAGCTCTACATGCCCATGCAAAGCGACTATGCGCTATCCACTATAAAAGGCGTGCTTGGCACCCTGAAAACCGCCTTCACCCGCGCCTACGAACTCGGTCTCATTGCCAGCAACCCTACCAAAAACATCACCCTCAGCAGCTTCACCACCTCCCAGCCCGACAGCCAACCAGGGCGACTCAAACCCCACGATCTACCCGCCTTACTCGCCGCCATCAACAAGCAACCCACCGCGCGGCGCGTCTTCTTCATGACCCAACTGCTCCACGCCACACGAGAAGGCGAAACCAGCCTTGCTGAATGGAAACACTTTTCGCCCACCCAACTGGAATGGTACCTACCGCCAGAGAACACCAAAAACGGCACCGAGCACCGCTTGCCCATCACCCAACACGCTATGGACCTGATCAATAGCCTGCCCAAACGTGGGACCTATATATTCAGTGTGAAAGGCATCAAACCCATTACCACACGCACCATAGAGCGTTGGTATCAAAGCCTCAGCGACGACGTGGGCATCAAATTTACCAGCCACGACATACGCAAACTCGCCCGCGACAGCTGGCAAGACATGGGCATCGACTGGGTAATAGGGGAAATGCTACTCAACCACGAACGGGACGGACTGGACAAACGCTACATGCACACCCATTCGAGAGAACAGATGCGGAAAGCGTTGGGGGAGTGGGGGGATCAATTCAAACTCGCATTTAGATAAAAAGGTTACTAAAATCAATGGGTAAATTGAAGATTTTCATACACTATTAAATAGTTTTTAATCTGGGATCTGATCTATTGAAAGTTTATAAATATTTGCCGTTTTCAGATGGTTCAAAGTGCATACTCTCTGACGGTACTATGAAGTTTAGTCACCATTCTGATTTTAATGATCCTTTTGACTGCAAAGCGACTTATGATATTGAAGAGTCAATGCAATATGTTAGATCAAATAAAGAAATATTTAACGGGGCTAGGCGAGATTTAGGCTTGTCTCCTGCTGCTCTAATACAGAAAAAAAATCAAATGCTTTTCGGTATGAAAAAGTCATTAGAAAATGGGACATTTCATAGTGGACTTATTGATGGTGTCGGTATATTTAGCCTATCAAAAAAGCCGGATAATATATTGATGTGGTCTCATTATGCAGATAATCATAGAGGGTTTGTTGTTGAATTTACTATTCAACATCATGATCCATATGAAACTCATTTAGAGAGTGTTTGCCAAAAGCTAATCGGTTGGGAGGTCGAATATTCAGAAGAAATGCCCGTTATTATTGCTGGGTCAAAAGAAATTGATGTTTTGAAAAAAATGTTTTTGGTTAAGTCGCTAGATTGGAAATATGAATCTGAATATCGTGTGCTTGCTATAGATAAAGGTGCTGGAATTCATAGCATTGATCGGACTATGATTAGTCGAGTGATAGCTGGGGCAAAAATGCCTTCAGAAAACTATCTTGAATTAAGTGATCTTGTTAGTAATCTATCAAGAAATGAGGGTTGTAATCCAAAACTCGTTCAGGCTGAAATGCTTGCTAGTAAGTATAAATTAAATATCGATTTGTAAAGCGCTAGGTAAAACAGGTACGGACTGGACAAACGCTACATGCACACCCATTCGAGAGAACAGGTGCGCAAAGTGTTGGGAGAGTGGGGGAGTTTAATTGAGGAAAGATTGTAATAATGAATTAACGATTATCTTTTTTTCATCAGGAGCTACCTCATTAAATACTTTAAAGCTTGTATTTAATGAATCATCAACAAGAGATTCTTCGTTTCTATTGTATTTTTTAGTAAAGTTTCTATTTAACTTGCATGAATATATTGTAAACCTGCCTTTGTTAGAATCGTTGTTTTCAACATAAAAATGATCGGCTACAATTTTTATATGTTCATCATATTCATCAAAATGAGGATGTACTATTTTAAAGGCGTTTGCAGTAGTTGGGTATCTTCTTATATTTTCATTGTTGGTTGTATTCTCTTCTTCATTAGCGACTTCCTTACCGCTTTTTATATGATTGCAATCAGCACAAATTACACATAAATTCTTTGGTGTAAAAACAAAACCAATATGAAGTGCTTTTGGGACAATATGTTCTACTTGTGCATTAAGAGCTGATGTTGTTGATATGTTTTTTTTACAATATGCACAAATAAAGTTTTGTTGTTCTCTATAGAAGTTTCTTATTCTTATTCGTATAGGGGTTAGTGCCTCGCAGCCCCATTTTTTATAATCGTAATCATCAAGGCTTTTAATTGACTCTATTAAAGCTAGTTCTTCGTCTGTAAAAGCAAACTCATTATTTATTAGAGGCATAGTGTTGAACTACCTCCTCTAATACTAAAATCAAGTCTAGGATAGGATCATCATTATTTATTTTTTCTTTTAATAATACTAAATGTTCAAATTCGGTTTTATCATCTTCCTCGAATTTTTTATGTGTCTTCAATTTTGCTAATAGATTAAAACATATTCTTGATAAATACTCATTCATATGGCCAGGCGAGCCAAATACTTCAGTAAGTTGATAATCGGCTGATTTATGATTTAAGTCCCTCCCACAGATAATCTCTCGAGTACTTAGTTTTATAACATAGCAATTATTTTCTTCTAGGTTTGAAACTATTTGAGGTGAATGTGTAGCAATGATAAAGTGACATTTTTCATAGTGTGAAAATGTTTTTATTAACATCGGTATAAAAGATTCTTGCCATTCGGGATGAAGGCTTATTTCTGGCTCATCGATTAATATTATTGAGTCATTTTCAATATATGAACCAATACCAATTAACATGGCTAAAAAACATTTTTCACCAGAACTGGCATCATTATAAAGAAAGTTTTTTTTATTTTTTCTTAAATATAGATTGCTTAGCTCTATAAGATCATAATTTATTAGTGTTATTAAAGAGTTTATAATATTTATGTTTATTTGATGTGTTGTTTGGCTATTTAATTCGGTGATTGATTGTCCGCCTTCATGTATTATTACTTCACAATTGGAATCTTTTATTATGTTGTCTATTAAGTTTTTTGCATTGTGAAAAATGTTTTTCAGTTTTTTTGGAGGAAGTTTTTTTAGAGCTTTTGATTTTTTAAAATTTTCAAGTTCATCAAGTTTATCGAGTTCATCAAGGTCATCAAGGTTATCAGGATCATAAAGGTCATAAAGCTCATAAAGCTCATTAAGATAATTATAGTTTTTTTCCTTTAAATTGGCGTATAGTTTTTTTTCTATTCTAATGTTTTTATGATTTTCTAAGGGACCTTTGTCAAGGCTGAATTTTAGCTTGATATTAAATTTTATGTATGGAGAAAAATTCAACTCTCTTAGTAGAGGAAATATGTTGCTCGCACTATTATTGCTTTTAAAGTTGTATAAGACCCCATTTATAATAGAGTTACTTAGTGATGAGCTATCTGCTATTATGTGGCTGTTGCTTAATTTTTTAAATTCTTTATTTGAAAATCTAGAAAATGGACTTGTTGATATTGCTATTTTTTTTGATTTTATTTTCTTGCTTATAAGCATGTTTTCTAAAAAACGGCTTTTTCCAACACCGTTAATACCGGTTATAATAGAATATATATTTTTTGTTGTATTTAACTTTTTTCCATCATTTATTACTAGCGGTATTTGACTACTATTATATGGGAATGAATGGATTGTTGGCATCCTACCTCCTTTATTTTTTTCATATTATGATTCTAGCTTAACTTATATATATTTTAAATACGTTATTACTCCATCTTGACCTCTCACCCTTCCTGATCTACTATTTCCCTGCACTGGCAAAATCCAGTGTCGGGATTGGAACCTCGTTTTTACCAAAGCGGCCTAAAACACGCACCGCGTGTTTTTTTGTGGCCGAGATTCGCCTGTTATGGTGGGTCTTTGTTAGGCCAGCTTCGGCTGGGCCGTACCTTTGGGCGGTAGTTCCAACCTGATTTAGACCCACCACCTTTACTAAGATTGGAACCTTGTTTGGGTGGTTTATCCAAACCAAAGGAGGCCACTGATGGCACATATCACTATTTTCTCTAAAAACATCCGTACACTCGACGGACTGTATTCCCTTAATGATCTTTATAAAGCTTCTGGTGCTAGTAAAAAGCATCAACCAGCAAACTTCATGCGTCTTGAAAACACTCGCGGACTTATTGATGAGATTAGCCACTCCTCAGATCTGAGGAGTGCTCATAAAGTGATTAACGGCGGCGCGAATCCGGGAACATATGTTTGCAAAGAACTGGTGTACGCTTACGCCATGTGGATCAGTCCTAAATTTAGTTTAGAAGTGATTACAGCCTTCGACCAAGCCCAACCAGAGCAACCGCAAGAACCCATCCAACAAAGCTTACCCGCGCCTATCCAAGACGACGAAAAGCTCAAACTCATCAACGACATCGCCAAATCCTTAGGCATAACAGAAAGCATCGCCGTCGTATCCGCCACCGACATCATGGCCATGATCCAAACTATCCGAAACTACCAACAACAACTCGCCAGAATCCAAACCAACCCCGCATGGGTCGACCAAACCATCGAACGCGTCAAAAACGCCACAGGCCGACACTTTGGGGAAGGTTAGAACAGGGAAGGGCAAGGGGTGAAAGCCCCTTGGTTCAATTTATAATAATCAAAAAAATATGAAGGAAGATATAAATGAAAACACTTTACTTTAAAAGAGTATTTATAGTCGTAATGAGTGTGTTGTTATTTGTATGTATTTTCTTGTCTGATATGGAAGGTTGGGGGGCGATTATCGGGACAATTTTAGTGTATTTTTATATGGCAAATATTTGTTATTCATATGTATTTAAAAAAGATATAGTTTTGGCTGGTGCAACTCTTACATTGGAAAATCCATATCTACGTATGCTTACGTTTTTAACTTGTCTCGTATTTCTTGTATCAATGGTATTGGATTTATTAGGGTACGTTGATCTATTCGATAGTGCTAAGATGGAAAAAAGTATGCGTAAATTGATGTTTATGAATAGTTAGCCGCTCCTAATTATCTGGGGCAATTGGGTTAGATAAACAGCTCACTTTGACCCTTTCAGATTTCGCCTCATTTCTGGTCACAAAACCGGAGCTCGACCAAATCATCGAACGAGTCAAAAACGCCACAGGCCGACACTTTGGGGAAGGTTAGTATTCTTAAGTTGTTGCAATATGTTTATAGGGGCGCTAAGATTAATTTATTGACGGAGACGTCATATGGATGCAGCAGAGTGAGTCACATCACACATCCGGCTACCGTAAAAGGTCGAGGGCAACCCGGTAAAGGCTTTCTGAATATCGGGCATAGGCTCAAAATTTGAATCAATGCTCGACGGAACCCGCTTTTAGGCGGGTTTTGTTATTTCTGGGGTTTGGGAAGTGGCTTCCCTAACCTAAGATTCTTCGCAATGTTGAAAAAATTCACCTTGTCCAGCTTGGGCATCACGTTCTCAGGATAAGCACTGGTAATGTGTATCCTCATTAGCTTTTTCTCTCGATACATCTTAAAGGGCACGAAATAGATGATTTGCCCTTCTTCCTCTGTGTTGATGGTGACAGAGGCATAGCTTCCATAACCTGCGTGTCCTATGCGGGTTTTCTTGTCTCCAAAGGCATCAACAATTTGTCTCAAATACTTTTTTGATAATTCATATCGAACAAAGCAAAACGGCCTGCTTTCTTTTAGGGTGTGGTACATCAGATCCGCTTTTTCCGCTTCTGTTTGATGAGGGTAGTCTTTTGCGAAGCAGTGGAATGAGTAGGAAACCACAAAAGTATAGGTTTCTTTTTTCCCGTTTCTGGTATCGGAGTAAGTCGCTTCATGGGCGTCTAGGTGGCTAAGATCGTATACTTGGCCGTCTGCATCGGTAAACGGTCTCCACTTAGCTACCTCGTCTATCTTTCTCCGCATTCCTCGTCCCAATTTATCAAGAGTAAAGCCGAGTAATATACCTTTGAACAGTTATGAATTCCATGTTGGCGAAGGAGAGCAGTCTTGCATGCCGCCTCATTTCTGGTCGAAAAATCGGAAACGATGCTAATTCGCATAGTTCAAAACAGCGTGAGCATCTATTGCCAGGCTACACGACCAGATGGGATGAACTGCCCAAGGTTTGGTTATTATTTTTTTAAGGTAATTGTTTCCAGAATGGAAAGTGTTAATTCTTTTTGATAATTTGTTGATTCTTTTTGGTGAAGTGTGATATCTTTTTTGTATCGACTTTGATAATCAGGAGCAGTTATGTTTGGGCTTAATAATGAAGAACCAAGAGTGACATCAATTAATACAATTAGTGCGATTATACTTAAGGAGCTTAGGCTTGAAAGGAAGATGCACCAAGCGTTGTTAGCTGATCGAGTTAATAAAACTGCCAGTGCATGGAGTAAAATTGAAAATGGTAAAGCAAGCATTGATGTTGCATTACTATATCAATGTGCTGTAGCTATGGGGTTGGCTGCAATGGATATATTAAGCATCATCGATAGGCATGCTCAATTTCTTTCAAGTTC
This sequence comes from Marinomonas sp., assembly GCF_965225885.1. Lineage (NCBI taxonomy): Bacteria > Pseudomonadati > Pseudomonadota > Gammaproteobacteria > Oceanospirillales > Oceanospirillaceae > Marinomonas > Marinomonas sp. Next base: position 3,692,210 of record NZ_OZ245329.1, on the reverse strand, counting down.
AGGTTTTCAAATACTTTTTAATTCTGATCCAGAAACCGATGACCTAAGAGAAATTGCAGATGAATACTATAAATCTCCGGGTCACAAACTTTTAAATAAGCTATTCAGTAATTTTCAAGGTGTTTCGGTGCAGGGGGGGCCATCTAGAAATTCAGAATATAAATTGGTTTGTTTAGATGTTTTTAGATGTGCAGTAGAGCCTGAATTTAGAAAGCAAATGAATGATGAGACATTGGAGATAAGGCCAAATGTGCCTCATGTGTTCGGTTCTGCGATGGCTTCTTCTATCTTTAATTAAATTGGGGTGTAATATTAAAAATACCACCTTCGGGTGGTTTTTTTGTGCCTGAACAAAACATATTCATCAAAAAAACACCTGTGATTTGCCGCCAACATGCCGCCATTGAGTTGTTTAGGCGCTTTGCTCTAGCCCAATGCCTATAAGGGTTTATACGCAAAATGTCGCTTTCATAAGAAGAGAACGACATTTTGTTTTTTCGCGCGCAAGGCTTGCAAGCCTATGAGTTAGGCGTTAAATTATCCCCACGCTGTTAGTTTTGTATCTAACGGCAACACAACTTATCAAGCCTCGCCAAGTGCGGGGCTTTGTCATTTCTGGGCCTCGCATTTTGCGGGGCTTTTTCGTTTCTGGACTGGACGCACCATATGAAATTCCTACCGGATGAGCTCCTACAAACAGCGGCATTCGTCATGGTCGGTGTGCTAGGTGGGGCTGTGAAATATCTTCGTGACTTTCAACAGAATTCTAAAAAATTCTCATTAATTCATATGCTTATCGCGGTTTTTACTGGCGGCTTCTTGGGCATGTTGACGTTCTTTCTATGTACGTCGATGAACATGCCGCCAGCAATGACAGGCTTTATGTCAGGTGTTGCGGGGCTGATGGGTGATGAAGCGATCAAACTATTTATCAATCGATTCAAGCGAGGCTTGCAATGAGTTTAAACCTAGAACAATTGCGTGAGTATGTGGTGTTACCAACGCTTTCAAACCTTGGAATGTACAGCGAAGCCGCAGAACAACTGGTTATGGGAACAATCACGCAAGAGTCACGAGCCACGCACCTTAAGCAGCTTGGCACAGGTCCAGCACTTGGCTTGATCCAAATGGAGCCAGCAACGCATGCGGACTTATGGCGCAATTTCATTAAGTACAAATCCTCACTGCAGGATGATCTTCGTGCCTTGCTAAGTGGTGAAGCCGATAGCGTGTATGAAGTGTGTGGTGTGCCTGATGAATTGGAGCTGATGAGCAACATCAAATACGCCGTGGCCATGTGTCGTGTTCATTACTGGCGTAAGCCTCAATCATTGCCTGAGGCCAATAATATCAAGGCTTTGGGCGAATATTGGAAAGATCATTACAACACAATTCATGGCGCTGGAACGGTGCATGAGTTCGTCAATAACTTTCCGTTTGAGCTGTACGGAATCGATAAGGAGCAATACGTATGAGTACGATTTTAAAAGGCCTGCTTGGCTTGGTAACGGGTAATTTGCCAGGCTTGATCATGAGTTTGGCGTTTGATGCACTGAAAGCCACCATCTTAAAAATCAAATGGGAAATCGTTGTTGAACGGTTTGTAAGTCGAGCTATCACTATTGGCCTTCGTTGGCTGGAAAAACGCTACTCAAATAAGCTTTTGATTGCCACTGTTGACTCGATTTTAGAGCAGCTTGGCGACCCAGAAGTTGGCCTTCCAAGAGTCAAAGAACAAGACGCAAAAATTCAACGTAAAACGACCCCTAGAAACCGTGAAAATTAGGGTGATTTTGGCCTGTTTTTGACTGTCTATTTTTACTGCGATTTTAATGACAAAAACAGCCAGCGTGTATTTTGAGTGAAAAACGCTTAAAAATGGCTGTTATTACGTCATTCCTGACTGCTTGGTTAATGTTTTGTGTTGTCTTTAAGTTGCTGATTTATATAGAAAAGGTACTCGCCATAGGGGCCTTTTCCTGCGGGTCTAAGACTCGCGGGGTCACAGAAATTTTTTAAAATATGGCTTCTATTACCCGTTCCCATTTGACCATCATTCTTGTGAATAGAGGGTGAATATTCATGACGACTAAAATACAGCTTGCCGCTGCTTTGGATGTGAATGTTAAGACGATTCGGAATCATGAAAAAGACGGCTATACCGTTGTTCGCGATGACTCTGGAGACATCGACATTGAAAAATCAGTGCATGCTTATGTGGATTATCTGTCAGAAACTGTTCGGCAGTTGAGAGCAAATAATGGGCGGAAAACGGGGGGAAGCAGTAGAAACAGTAAACAGTCAAAAACCCTTGAAGATTGGAAAAAAGAGAAGGAAAAGCAGGCGGCGATAAAACTGCATCTACACAATGGCCGTGAAAGCGGTGAATTAGTGCCTTATGACGCCTTGTTAGAGTTGGTAAATGGCCCACTTTCTATGTTTAGAAGGCAGCTTTTAGACGTACCTAATCAGTTACAAAAACGCTTAAAGCTTTCACCTAGAGAGGTGAAGTCTATTGAGCAAGTGGTTGAGGGCGCTTTTGACAGTTTGAATGAGCTTGGAAATGATGAATTACCGTCGCTTATCGAGAACATTCTCGAAAAATATTCTAAGCATTACGTCCCCGCCGAAGAAGATACCGTTAATACCGTGGAGTAAGGAAAACTATAACTCCGATGCTCAGATATACCCGCCTAAGTCGTTTCAAAAGGCGTGGTTGCTGGCGCTTGAATCGCCTTACATTGAAAAAATCGTTCTTTCTAAAAGTGCTCGTGTTGGTTACGCCATATTTATAAACACGTCTGTGGCGTGGCTGGTATCTAACGATCCTGGCAACATCATGATTGTACAGAACACGCAAGGCGATGCGGAAAAGTTCGCGACGAAAGAGATAGGTAAGGTGTTTAATCACTGCGCGCCAGTGATATCCAAGCTATACGGTAAAAACACTACCACTGAGAAAAGCTTTTTCGGTGGTGACTTGTCAATCGTTTGGGCCACGTCTGCCAGTAGCTTTCGCATGGTGACGATCAAATATCTTTTCATGGACGAGATATCGGGCTGGCCGGATAACGTCGATAAAGAAGGTGACCCAATTGATTTGGGTATTACGCGTACCGAGAGTGAAGGGCAACGCAAAATTGTGCTTGGCTCCACACCGAAAGAGGCGGGGACTTGTAAGATCACCCGCGAGTTTTTGCAAACCGATCAGCGTTATTTGTATGTGCCTTGTCCCCATTGTGGTTTCAAACAGCGCTTAAAGTTAGAGAACTTTCGATACTCGCCCAAGCACTACAAAGACGCCCACTTCGTTTGCACACATTGCAGTGGCAAGATTGAAGAACACCATAAGTTCAACATGGTGGAAGCGGGCGAATGGCGCGCCACACGAGAATTTACATGCTGTGGCGTTCATCAAACCCCAGAACGATGGGACGAAACAGGCTCGGCGTTATGTTGTGAATGTGGCGAACCGGGCGACACCAACGAGCGGGGCAAAATAGACGCTGGATTTCACATTTGGTCGGCCTACAACGACAACCCCAACACCTCGTTGCCATCAATCGCCGCCGAATACGACAAGGCGAAAAAAGACCCGCGCAAAATGCAAACCTTCATGAATACGAAGGTGGGCGTGGAGTACTCGGACGCTTCACGAGCGCACAAGCTCAACAACTTTGAAGAGTTGTATAAGCGGCGAGAATACTACTCGCCCATGGAATCTTTGCCTGAGCAAGTGCGCTGTGTTTTGGCGACGATTGATACCCAAAAGAACCGTTTCGATTATCACTTTTGGGCAGTCGGTGAGCGTGGCGAAATGTGGGCAATTCACTATGGCAAAATCCATGGTGACCCTGAAGATGTCTCGACCCAACAAAACCTCATCCGCGAATTAGAAACCGAATTCACCTTATCCGATGGGCGAACCATTGGGGTGTTTGCGGCGGCCATGGACTGTAACGGCCATGCGTGGAAAGCCATGCTGGAATTTTGCGCGCCGTATCAAGGTTGGATCTTTGCCATTCGTGGGGAAGGGAATTCAAAAACCAAATTCAAGCCAGAATTCACACTCACCTACAAGGTTCACCCCGAAGCACGATGTGAGTATCGCAGCCTTAACGTTCATCAACTGAAAAACCGCGCGGCAGAGCGATTGAATAACGAAATGCCGGGTAAGAACTACATTCACTTTCCCGTAAACGATGTATTCGATTTGGTCTATTTCCAAATGCTGACCGCCGAGGAATTGAAAGGCAGTGGTAGCAATGTGAAGTGGGACAAAAAGCCGGATCAAAAGCGCAACGAGCCTTGGGATTTACTGGTTTATGTGTTGTGGCTTTACGACTTCTTACGGCCTGAAATCAAAGACGCTTCACCACAAGAACCGCTTGGGTTGATCGATCCAAGCGCGCACAAGCTCACCGAAGAAAGCATCGAAACCGACTACGGCGATTACTACGAAACGTCAGATTATGGAGACTACTGATGACGATCTATTCTACTGATGACAACTTAAAAATCGTCCAACAAGCCATTACCGATTTGGTGAAAGGTCAGCGCAAAGTTCGTGTCGAATACACCACGCCACAAGGTGGCCGAACTTCCATGCAATACACAGAAGTGAGCTTGTTAGAATTGCGTTCTTTAGAGCGCCAAATGATCAGCGATTTGCAAGCCGTCCCGCTGATGCAAAGTGTCGATGTCGAGGTGATATTTTGAGTTATTCCAGTGTTGCTAAATCGCCCTTATTCAAAGGTGCTGAGCTGCATGATAACGAGAAAAGCGAAAACGTTCTTTTAAAAGAAATCACCGCCAGTCATCACCTTATTCGCAATAACCCCTTGTTGCGAGTGGGCGTCTCGCTTTCGTGCAAGCTGTATTGGTGGCGGCGCAAAGCCTGTTTTCGATCCTAATTTGTTCAGTGAGTCGTTCATTCAGAGTTTTGAAGAATGGACGCTTTACTGTGACTTTTACGAAAACACCAACTTTGCAGGCGTTCAGGCATTAGCCGTTATCACCATGTTATTGGATGGCAGCGCGTTCATTGTGCGTCGTCGCACCTTGCACCGTATACCTTTGCAAATACAGGTTGTTAGTCCGTTAAGTTTGGCGATTGGCTTAGAGCAAACGGGGTCGGGGAGTTACGTTCGTGGCGGCATCATGTACGCCAAAAACGGCAAGGTTAAGAAATACGCCTTCTATAAACTGCCACGAGATCACCCAGACTTTGACGAAGACTCGGTGAACTGGATACCCGCTGAAGATGTGATCCACCTTCGTGATGTGGTGCATGTATCGCAAAGCACAGCACAGCCTTGGATTTCCCCAGGGGCCGACTTCGCCAAGCAATATCAAGACAACCAAACCGTCGAGATTAAATCTCGGATGAAGCGAGTTGGCCAACAAGTCTTTGCCTTAAAAGACGCCGAAATCAGCCAAACCGCAGGTGGTCCAGCTCATCAAAAACCTCCGCAACGCCTTGTTCATCATGCGGGTGGTGTCACCTTCTTAAATGGTGTGAAAGAGATCAAAACCGCATCCCCCACTGAGATAGCAGGCAACTATCAAGAGCACAATAACCAAGTATTGCGAATGATTGCGGGGCTGTTGGGCAACACTTACGAAATGCTAACGGGGGATTTAACGCAAGTTAACTACTCCAGTATTCGTGCGGGCATGATCAACCACCGTCGGCTAATTGGGCAATTACGAGAGATCGTCTTAGGCCCTGGGTTCAACAGAGTTATTGGCTGGTTTATCGATGCGTTCCATCTTGGTACGTCTGAGAGTTTGCTCAACTATTTCGAGAACCCTTATACCTATCTCAACCCCACATGGATTTGGCCAGAATGGGAAGAAATTGACCCACTCAAAGCCGCCAAAGCCTTGGTGCTGGAAGTTCAAAATCACATCACTTCCTTAGAAGAAGTCTCAAATGGTCGTGGCAAGACTCTCGATCAACATTTAGACGGCGTACAGCGAAGCCAAGAAGCAAAACAAGAGAGAGGAATAGACAATGCGGCATCTTCTGCAGTTGATGACGAACTCCCCGATGATGATGACGATTGACGCTCATCAAGCCAACTTTGAGTTACTCAAACAGTTTTACCAGAACCCAAGCCTGTTTTTAGGCGGCGAAAAAAGCGGACGAGTCGACACCTTTTGTCACTTGTCTGTCTTTGGTCCCACCTCGCACCGCTTCAATGGCTTAGACGCGAATTGTAATGAAATCCTGTCTTATCGTGACTTGCGGCAAAGCTTCAATGTGCTTGCTCAAGACAGTGCGGTGAAGAAGATCTTTGTGGAATTCGACGGCCCCGGTGGTGAAGCGTCTGGCTGCTTTGATCTGGCTAACTTGATTAAAGAAATCGGTGCCATTAAGCCAGTAATCGGCTTCATCAATGGTGGTTCTTACTCTGCCAATTACGCCTTGGCCTGTGCTTGTACCGAGCTGTACGCCAGTCCACACAGCATGGCCGGTTCCATTGGGGTGATCTTTGGTCGCCGTGAAGTTCATAACGACAAAGAGACCATTACCTACTTCACCACAGGCGAAGCAAAGGCCGATGGGTCACCGCATTTGGCATTGAGTGAGGCCGAGCGAGAACGCCACCAAGCCATGGTGAACCAGTTGGGGGATGCCTTTTTTCAATTGGTGGCTCAAAACCGAGACGTTGACGCGGCTCACGTTCAAGCACTGCAAGCCAAGATGTTTGGTGCTCGCGATTTACTGGCCCACGGCCTAATTGATGGCATCAAAACAGAGGAATAGATTCATACCATGATGACAGATTCAAAACACAAGCGAATAGTCGCTGAAATCAATGCCGCTCACGAAGCGGAAACCAGCGACCTTAAAGCGCAAATCGTTGCGTTACAGCAATCGACCGTTGCGCAAGCGACCGCACATACCGAGCTGGCGCAGAAGATTAATCATCTTGCTAAAGCGGCAGGCGTACCAGAAATGGCGGGTCAGCTTATTCAAGACAACGCCAGTGAAGAAGCCGCGGCAAAAGTCTTGAAAGAAGCTGCCGCGAAAAAGGACGAAGAAATTTCATTAACCAGCGGTTTGGAGTCTCACAAAGACGAGAGCTACGAAATGCTGCAACTGATTGAGGAAGCGTAATGCAAGAGATTAAAAATAAGGTCTCCGACTCGTTAATACTCCTTTGGTCCCACGAGCGTGGCGAGATGTGCATCAAACAAATTGATGCCGCTAAGGATCAGCCAGAATGGGCCATCGTCACTAAAGACGGTGAGGCGCTGGATATAGAAGCGGAAGGCTACGACGGCAGTGATGCTTACGGCATTCATGCTGGCGGCGGCAAGGTTTACTGGGCGCACTCGGTATTCAATACGCTTTATATTGCATGGCCAGACGGGGTGACGGAGCCGATTAAAGCGGCCATCACAGAACAGCTTGAAAAAGCATTTATCGTTATCAAAAAAGGGTCACAGTAATGGAAGATTTATTCGATCACGAAGCGTTCTCGCTGAGCGCGTTAACAACGGGTTTTAATGCGTCCGTTCACATTGATGCTGCCGTATTGAGCATGTTCACGGTGGAAAATGTTGAGCACCGTAATGTAATGATCGTGAAGTCTGGTAAACAGCTTCAAGTCTTGATGCCAGGTGAAATTGGCCAAAACCCAAACATCGACGAACACGATGCTGAAAACGCAGTGCCAGTGCGTCTGATTCGTTATCCGTTTGAAACACAAATTGTTCCGAGTGATTTGTCACGCATTGGTTCATTACGTGATAAAAAGATCAAAGCGCAAGAGCTGGCGTCTTTGGTCAAAAGTCAGATGAGCAAGCACAAAGACAATCACCGCTATACCGCCGCTTATACGGCGTATTCTGCATTGAAAGGCAAAGTGAAAAACAAGAAAGGCACCGTGCTGGTAAACTTGTTTGATGTGCTGGGTGTGCAAGAGCGCAAGCTGGATTTGAAACTCGGCACAGCGGGAACTGACGTACCAACCTTGTTGAAAGGGCTTCGCAAAGCCACCGTGGACAATGCGAAAAAGCATGGTCATCTTACTTTGCAGGGCGTCGAGTGTCGCATTGGTCAGGAAATGATTGAGCGCATTCTGAATCACGAGAGTATCAAAAAGTTTTACAGTGAAGAAATTCACGCAAAACGCGTGGTTGCCTTTGCTGATGATCCAAGTGAAATCAACATTTGTGGTATCAAGTTTGTTTCAGACGAAGCCGATGAAGTGGCTGAAAAAGGTGCTTCTTATCCGCTGGGTGTGAAAGGCTTGTTTGGTATGTTGCGTGCGCCAGCGGATGTGCTGCATGCCAGCTCAGCCAAAGCCCGTGAGTGTCATATCACCACAGAGCCAATGAAGCATGACGAAGGTTTGGAAATCCGCTCCCGCGCGATTTACTTGCCGATCGCTCGTGATCCATCTTTGTTAGCCGAAATCTACAGCTCTAACTAACAGAGCGTTAACTTTCCCAACTCCTTATCTTTTGACCTATGAGGCGCTTATGAATCTCAGTCATCGTGCTGTCTTAGACGAACTCAAAAGCGACATTGATAAAGAGTTTGGGCAAGACGCGATATGGATATCGCAAACCGGTGCTACAGGCACCATAACAGGGACGTTCTCATTCATTGAAAGCGATGTGAACACCACATCGAAATCAAAAACCGCAGGGCAACTGCATGTTGATGTGATCACCGCGACCTTTTGCGTATCACCCAACCATTGCCCCTGTGAAGAGGGCGACCGCCTCGAAATAGACGGCGTATCCTATCTGATTTTGCCGTTTCAACAGGGCGAGTATGAAATCGTGCTTCCCTTAAAAGTGACGCAAAAAAAAGACCACAACTGGCGTTAATCCATGAACCTACAAATAGACCTAGGGGACGGCGTTGCCGAGCTAGAAGAACAATTAGAGCTGTCTATTCGTCAGCTGCAAAAAGCCGTGACACGGACGCTTAAAAAAGTTGCGCGCTGGTTAGAAACCCAAACCAAACGAGAGCTAGGTGTGGCCTTGTCGGTGCCTCAGCGTGTTTTGGCTGCGCGGTATTACAAAACCTTTTACATCAAAAACGGCAAGCGCACGGTCAACGTGTGGTTTGGTTTAGCGCCCATATCAGTAGCGGCCTTGGGTAAGCCTAAGCAAACGGACGTTGGCGTCAGAGTCGGCAAGCATCACTTTATTGGCGCCTTTATCGCCACTATGAAAAACGGTCACAGCGGTGTATTCAAACGCAAGCATGACAAGGGCGGCAAACGCTCGAAACGCGCCGATGGGCAATGGACAGAGCTTCCCATCGTAGAAGAAAACTTCCTCATTAATGACATTGCTCAGCCCATCATAGAGCGTTATCACGTGCGAGCCGAGGCGCGCTTTCGCCAAATCCTAAAGCAAGAAATCAACTTCGCTATGAACGTCGAGGGGAAATGAGTGCTAGCAAATATCAATTTAAGCGATGTACACCAAGCCATCATCGATGCCCTGAAAGTGCGTTTTCCTAAAGTCACTATCGACAGCTATGACCCAAGCGAGAATCTAGAATCTCTTGCTCCAGCCTGTCTTCTAAATATTGAAGAGCTGCCAAAAGCGCCAGACGTAGGCGATGGCCGTTATCCCGTCGTGGCGCAATTTGCCATACATTGCGTGCTAGGGCGAGAAGTGCCAAGCCTGCAAATGGAACTCCAAGAGTTTGCCGTGGCTGTGTCCCAGTTCGTTTATGAAAAGGGCATTTGGCTAAAAGGTTCCGTGTTAGAGAGGCCATTTAGCATTGAGGCGTACCCTGGCAATTTTCGCAAAGACACCCGTGGCGGTTTTGATTCGTGGGTAGTGAATTGGGAACAAAAGCTCTACCTCGGTGAATCCTCTTGGCAACCTGAATTAGATAAAGGGACCTCTAATGCGCCAACTGATTGAAGCCATGGTTCGGGATATGTTGCAACCGTATCTCGATAGAATCGAAGACTTAAGCGAAGAAACCGAAGACCTAAGGCGACGCCTGCAAAGCATTATTCGCCTTGGTCGTGTCATTGCCGTTCACGAATCTGGCAACTTGATTAAGGTCCAGCACGGCCAACTTAAAACGCCTTTCATCCGTTGGTTTGCCTACGCCGCTGGCGAGACTTCAGATTATCGATGTCCATCCGAGGGCGAACAGGCGGCATTACTTAACTACGGTGCAGGCAATAACGGCACGCAAACCGTCGCGCTGATTGGATTGTTTAGCGATAACTTCCCCGCGCCAAGCAATGATCCAAACGAGATTGTCCGATGTTATCCAGACGGTTCGGTCGTTTCCTATCACGCTAAAAATCACCTTCTTAAAGTCGAGGTGAAAGGCGATGTGGTCGTTAATGTCGATAAAACCGCCAAAGTAAAAGCGGGTGGTGAAGTCACCGTAGACGGCAGCAAGATCAAGCTCAATAAAGGTGTTGGCGTGGTAACCGGTGCTCACAAATGCATGATCACAGGGTTACCCCACGCTGATTGTTCATCCACCGTCACTGCTGCGAAGTAAGGTTTTCAATATGGCATTAAATCCTGAACAACTCGCCACAGACATAGAAGCCGCGATGAAAGCCAAAGGCTTTGAACCGCTGGCCAGCAAAGCCGCGGGGCATGAATGGTGGTTGGCGTTTGCTGAAGGCATCGTTAACCACATTACTCAAAATGCAGAAGTGCCAGTAGAAGGTGGCTCTTCAGCAGGTACTTATAAAGTCACTTAACAACAAGAACAGGTGACCTAAATGATTGGCATCGACCGCAAAACAGGCCGAAGAATTGAAGGCTTTGATCAACTCGTGAGCCGTATTACCCAAGTCATGACCACGCCCAAAGTAGGCCGAGCCAAACGCCCCAACTTTGGCAGTGAGGTTCGTCAATACATGGGCGCGAACATGACAGACAGCATGCTTATTCGTCTTCAAGCCGCTGCTATTGCCGCCTTTTACGAACCAATCAACGGCCTAACGGACTTTGTGCCGTCGCGCTGTGTCGCCAAGCGATTAACCAACGGACTCGCCCTATATTTTGAAGGTAAGTGGAATGGACAGACTATTAAATTTGAGGTGCCGTTAGATGTTTCCCCATCAAAATCCACTGCCTAAACCGGAGATTATCACCACCCCGAATTTCGATGATCTATTCAAAACGGTTAAAAAAAGCGTGCTGTCGTACTTGTCAGAAAACGCACCCGATGACGTGGCAGGCGTAACAGAAACCTTTGAAAACGAAGCCGAGCTGTTAACCAAATTTACTCAGGCGTTTACCGTCATACTGCAAAGCCAATTCAGACAAATGAACGCCCAAGCATTGCAGATGTTCGGCATGTACGCGACCGACGACAAAATGGTCGATCTTATCGCCAGCCAATTGGGAGTAGAGCGGCAAATCTTGGACGAAGGCGACCCGAACGCGTTTCCCCCAGTGCCGCCAACGGTCGAAAGCAACGAGGCTTTGCTGACACGTTACTACCTAGCGGCTTACGCATTGGCCACAACCGGCACGCGATCGGGTTACCGATTTAACGCCATGACGCTTGGCGGTCGTCCCAAAGTTACGGTCGAAAGCCCAACTCAAAGCAAAGTTGTCGTGACATACGAATTCGAAGCGCACGAGATGGCAGGGCAAACAAAAGACGCTCAAGCACGACGCGTTGCACCTGGGGAAGTGGATTGCTTCATATTGTCCCACGCAAATAATGGCATACCAGCAAGTGAATTGATTACCGCAACACAGCAATACATGCAGCGGGACGACATCGCCCAAGAGACCGATTTACTCACAGTCAAAGCGCCCACGATAAAGCCTTGGTCTTGTGAAGCCGTGCTGTATATCCGAACGGGTCCCGATGCCGATATGGTCAAAGCCGCCGCTGAAAAAGCCGTAAAAGAATACGCTGAACAACAACACAGACTAGGCGGTAGTATCGAGCTGTCTATGTTGTACAGCGTGCTCCTAAAAACAACTGGCGCCCATCGAGGCGACATACTGCAACCCACTCAGCCATTGCGTTGCCAATACAATGAGGCGCCTCACATTGAGTCAGTCCAAATTACCGTCAACACTGAAAACCTATAGTGTTTTACCCGACAACCGCAGCCCATTAGAACGCGCGTTAGAACTTGCTCTTAGCGAAGCTCTGTACTCGATTGATCATCCATACCCTGAATTACTAAATGCACAGAAAACGCGAAAAGAGGCGATCGCAACACTCGGTATCGATCGACAAGTGCCTGTATGGGATTCGACCGACACCGAACAAGTCAAAAGAAATCGATCAGAACAAGCATGGCGAAACAGACAACTAAGCGGCACAAGAGCGGGGTTTGTTAAAGCACTCGAACAAATGGGATTTGGAGCGGATGTTACGCCATGGTTTAAAAAGCCTTCGGAACTCGACCCCTATTATTTTCAAATCTGGGTTTATGCTTCTGATCGTGTATTAACCCCAGAAATAAACGCTCGCATAGACCAACTTCTCATCGAAATGAAGTCAGAGCGAGATTCATACGTTATGGATCTTGCGCGTGAATCGATTGCCTCGCCACGCATTGCCGTGGCCGCCGAGATTGGTGTCACTATCACATCAACGCCATTTGTTCCCGCAGGTAGTGAGGCAAATGCATTAACCCACACAGGCATTGCCCAACATCTACGAATCATTTCCACATCGGAGCCAGCAAGAAATGAGCGACTTTAGAACCTATATCACGCAAACAGGCTTTGGTCTTGAGCGTGATGCAAAATTTAATAACACCCAAGTGGATTTAGCCGTGTTAGTGGTTGGCGATGGCGTTTTGCCAGATTCCGCCTCACCAGCCGAAAGAACCGACCTAATACATCAAGTTCGCGAATATGCCATTACCATAGAAAAAGATGAAAACGACCCAAACGTTTGGATCGCGCGAGGCGAAATACCTGCCAGTGATGGCGGATTTTTTATAAAAGAAGCGGGTGTTAAAACCACCGATGGCTATCTATATGCCTATGCTCGCCAAGCAGGTGACTACAAACCTCTGCTAGAAGAAGGACAGGGCAAAAGCTACACCATTCGCCTTAAATTTATCCCAGGAAACGCGGATGCCATTCAAATTAAAATTGACCCTTCTGTTCAATTTGCTACGCCGACAGACTTGGATAATGCCGTTAAAGCGCATGTGGAGGAAGAAGATCCTCATAATGTGGTAAGTGATTTATGGACAAAATTGTCTGCAAAAATATGTCCAATTGGGGTGCCTCTTCCATGGCCAACTGACTTAGCCCCAGATGGTTGGGCTGTTATGAAGGGGCAGTCGTTTGACACGATTTTGTATCCAAAATTGGCGCTTGCTTATCCTGATGGCATTATTCCCGACATGCGCGGGCTAGCAATTGTCGGCGCAAAAGATGGCGAATCTGCGCTGGCGTATGAAGCCGATGCGGTTAAAAATCATGGTCACGCTGGTTCATCTGTCTCTAGCGTAGATTTGGGATCTAAAACAACATCGTCGGCGGGGAATCACCGTCACCAACATAATATGCCTGCATCGTGGAGTATAACTGGGGCGGGTAACGTTACGTTTACATCTGGACAATATGCAGGCCCAAGTGGGTTCTCAAACTACACATCTTACGGAGGCACTCACTCTCATAGTGTATCAATTGGCTCTCATTCGCATAGCGTTTCGATTGCCAGTTTCGGCGCAACGGAAAATACAATCAAAAACCGTAAATTTAATTATATAGTGAGATTAGCATAATGAATACTTTTCAAAAAAAGACTACCTCGATAGAAGTATCATGTTTTTCAGAAGACGGTTTTTGGCTAGGCAACAGGCAACAGGCAAGAGCAAGTAGTAAAAGGGACGTCATTAGGCCCAGATTGCACGACCAATATATACGTCCCTTCCAAAGATGGTCTAACAGGAAAATACGATTCGGTAAACGATACGTGGGAAGAGATTGAAGACAACTCTCATATTGAATTTTTCGATGAAAACGGTGGGCGATATAAGTTAGGTGTTCCTGGGAAAGATTTTCCCGATTGGGCAATCCACGAAACACCGCCCAATCATGACCCTGAAAAAGAAACGGTATTATTTAAAGACGGCGGCTGGAAGGTTTTTGACATCCAGATCGGCAAACCGTTTTGGGACAAAAATGGCGTACAACAACTTGTTGCAGAATTTAATTTTACATTACCAGATGAATGTACGTTTGAAAGTCCGCCAGATGTGGAAGAGGGTTACGCCGTTCTTTTGGTCGAGGGGGAATGGCAATCACTGGAAGATCACCGTGGAAAAATAGCGTATAAAAAATATGGATCAGGCGCATTTGAAATTGAAGAGCTTGGTGAATTACCTTCTGATGTTTCTTTAACGCCTCCATGCACTCCAGAACCCACTTTCGAAGAACGCTTTGCCTCAACCATCGCCCAGCGCGAAGCGGCATACAAAACCGAATCTGATCCGCTCTACATGGAATGGCAATACGATGGCACAGCCGAAGCCGAGCAAAAATGGCGCGATAAAGTCGCCGAGATAAAAGAGCGCTATCCCTTACCAACGGAATAACAATTTCTAGTTAAAAAACTCAACAAACACCCAGCCGCATTAGCGGTTTTTTTACGTCTGGAGAAAGCCCATGACCACGAAACAGCCGCCTAATCCTCGGCAAAAATACACCGTACTCTCGCCTTACCAATGCCCAAATCACAAGCATTGGCACGAAAATGGCGACACGGTCGAGCTGCTTCCGTGCGAAGCGGATTTCCTAATCCTCAGTGGCAAAGTCGCCCTCGCGACCACCACCGCTAAACCAAAAGGAGAGGCGTAATGCCAGAAATTGCATCCTTTGTACACAACGGCATGAGTGTCGAAACCCACTCCGCGCCGCCACCAATGGGGCCGCTGGGCAGTGTTGTTTTGGGCGTAGTCGGCACCGCGCCAGACGCCGACCCACTGTGGCCGAAAAACAGCCCAATCCGCATTGCCAACATGGGCGCGGTCGCCAAGCTAGACATGGCAGGCACCGAACGCGGCACGCTTTACCGTACTTGTTACGAATTGCTCCGCATTGTTTCCGTGCCGGTGTACGTCGTTATCGTCGAAGAGGGCACAGACGCTGCAGACACAACAAATAAGGTAATAGGCAAAGTCGATCCCGCGACAGGCCAACGAACAGGCATCCAAGCCTTAAGCGATTGCCAAGAAGTGCCAACGCACATCGCCGCGCCGGGCTTCAATACCAAACCCGTGGCCGATGCACTCGCCGCCATGGGTAAACGCCTGTACGCAATCCCCGTTGGCACCGACCTAATGGACACCCACGAAGACGAATGGGAACGCACAATCTTTATTAGCTCAAGCTGTTCCGGCTTCACCAAAGACGAACTAGCACGCCTCAGCCTTCCAGATTGGAACCAGCTACAGGAGCGCCTTATCGATTTTTTGGAAAGACCGGCGGATTACTTTCGCCCAAAGACGTCGAAGTTCTAACCGACGTCATCCCGCTGGTTTACCACGTTCCACCATCCGAAATCCTAAACTGGCGCATCGACGAAGCCATGCGCCGCTACCACCTAGCCGCCGCCAAACTGGGTATAAACAAGGGGTAAGCCGTGGTCGATAAAAAGATCTCCATCGCCCTGTCCGCTGTCAACAAATTCAGCAAACCGTTCAACGACGCCATACAAACCGCTGGCAAACTAGAACAACAAGTCGAACAAACCAACGACAGCCTAAAAACGCTAGGCGACCAACAAAAAACCGTCGCCCGATTCAAAACCCTAACCACCCGCCTAGACGACACCCGCAAGGCCATGGCACAGGCCACCCAAGAGACAAACCGCCTAAAACAAAGCGAGCAAAACGCAAAAGCCATCGTCAAGCAACACACAGCCGAACTCGCCAAAGCCGAAAAAGCCGTACTAGACGCCGCCCAAGCCTACGGCGCACAGTCTCGCCAAGTGGTCGACGCCAGCCAAAAAGTAAAGCAACTCACCAAAGCCAAAAAAGCCGCTGAACAAAGCTACAAAAAAGAAAAAGCCGCCCTCAAAAACGCAGAACAAGCCAGCAACAAACTCACCACCGCCTACGGCCACCAAGCCAAAGAACTAGGCGGATTGCGTCGAGACATGAGCGCCGCAGGCTTAAAAGTCAACTCACTCGGCGCCCAAGAACTCAAACTCGCCCGACAAACCGATAAAGCCAGCCAAGCCCTAGACCGCCAGCAAGCCAAGCTCAAAAAGATCCAAACCCTAAAAGGGCGCATTGCCGATCGTAATGCCCAAAAAGGCGAACTCGTCGGGCAAGCCGTCGGCCTAGCGGTGAAAACCGCGCCGCTCATCATGGCGGGTAAACGCGCCGTCGAATACGAAAGCACCTTTGCCGACGTCAAAAAGGTCGTCGACTTTTCCGACAAAAAAGAAGAAGCCCAATACCGCACCCAAATGATGAAACTCGCTGGCCGCCTTGGCGTACAGCAAGAAGGCATCGCCGACATCGTCACCGCTGCAGGGCAATCGGGCATCGAAAAAGACCAGCTCTTACAATTCGCCCAATCCGCCACCAAAATGAGCGTCGCGTGGGACGTATCCGCAGAAGAAGCCGGTTCCACCCTCGCGACATTCCGCGCGGCCATGGGCTTAACCCAGAAGAACGCCCTAGACCTAGCCGACGCCACCAACTACCTAAGCAACAACATGAACGCCAAGGCAAAGGACATTGCCGCCGTCATGGTGCGCCAAGGCTCCACCGCCATGGGCGCAGGCCTCAGCTACAACCAAACCGCCGCCCTGTCTGCCAGCCTCATTGCAGGCGGTGCCACGGACGAAGTCGCCTCTACCGCGCTGAAAAACATCACCGGACGACTCACCGCAGGCTACGCCGCCACAAGCGCACAGCAAAACGCCATGGGGCGCATCGGCTTTAACGCGGAAGAACTCGCGGAACTGATGCAGCAAGACGCCCAAGGCACCCTTGTGGAAGTCATGCGCGGTTTGCAGAATGTCAACGCCACAGACCGAGGCGCGGTGATTTCGCAACTCTTTGGGGAAGAAGTCAAAGGCGCGGTCGCCAAACTCGTCACCACACTGGACGACGACAAAAACGGCCTCGTTTCCGCCTTTGCCAAAGTCGCCAACCAAGCCGACCGAGCCAACAGCGTCAACGACGAATACGCCAACCGCGCCGCCACACGAAGCCACAAACTCGCCATGCTGCGTTCTAAATTCGATCACATGGTCATCGTGCTAGGTGAGAGACTTTTACCTGCTCTCGATGCCGTCTTGCCGCCTCTAATGAGCGCGGTTGATTGGGTGAGTAACCTCGCTGAAACCAGTCCAAACCTGACGAGCGGTTTAATGGGCGCGGCGGCGGCTTTTGCGACGTTTAGAGCCGGATTAATCGCCTTCAAACTTGCCAAACTCACCCTTGGCAACGGGCGCGATCGCTTCAACCTTGGCAAAACCAAACTCACCAACGCCACCGACCAAACCACACAAAGCGCCAACCGAGCATCCCGCTCCCTAGACCGACTCAACCGCAAACTAAACGGACTCGGCGCAGGCGGTGGCTATGGAAGAGAGAGAAGTGGAAGAGGGGGAAGAACAAGGGGAAGAGGGGGAAGAACAAGGGGAAGCAGTAGAGGCCGTAACCGATTAGCAGGACTAAGAGACTACGAAGACAACCTATCAAGCCGAGCTAGAGCCACAAGACCATCCCGACTAAGCGGACGCTTTCGTCTTGGCAAATACGGTCGACTGGCTGGCTTACTCGGCAGCGGCGCGGCCTTGTCCATGTTCTCAGGCTCAGCGAGTGCGGGTGGTTTAGGCGACCTTGCCATGACAGGGGCAGACCTAGCCGGAGCCGCAGGCGGATTATCTTCCATGTTGCCAATGGGTGGCATGGCAGGTGGCGTACTAAAAGGCGCAGGGAAACTGTTCAGACCGCTAGACATCGCTCTACAAGGCGCAGGACTTGCCTCCGCCATATCCCAAGGCAACAGCACCCAAATCGGCGCGACCGCAGGCGACATGGCAGGGGGCTTGGGTGGCGCCGCCGCTGGCGGGTTAGCCGGTGCCGCCATTGGTTCCGTCGTGCCCATTATCGGCACCGCCATTGGGGGAATCGTCGGCTCCATCGCAGGCGGCATGGGCGGCGGTTCATTAGGGGAGTGGATCGGTGGCAAAATCGGCGGATGGTTTGAGGACGACAAAACCGACCAACCCGCACCAGACGCCATCGCAAAGCAAAGCCAACAGCTACAAAACAACAACAAAAGCATGACCTTCGCGCCAACCATTCACCTAACACCAACAGGCAACCCAAGTTACGACCAGCAAGTCAGTGACCAAGTGATAGAAAGGCTCAAAGCCGAATTTGCACAGGGCATGATCGGCAACATGGACGTCGCCACAAGAGCCGATGGGAGCTTGACCGACAAACGAACGAGTTAATGGCTAAGTCGCTTTTACAGCGGTAGGGGGGCCCTGAAACAGGGCTCCCTTAAGTCTCTTGTACCACGGTAAATGGGGGGCGGTGAAATGCAGACCCCCATAAATGCTTCTAAGCCGTGTGTGCAGCAATAAATTTTCAAGGAGGAACGAATCGTTCCTCCTTGAAACCATAGGCACAAGGCTTGATGGGCAACATGGAGGTGGCAACAAGGGCCGATGGGAGCTTGACGGATTTAGGTTTTAGAATTGTCATTGAATTGTAAGGTTTTTCTGGTGTTGGAGGAGGAAGAGATTTAGGATTAATGTATGAATAATACAAGTTAGCTTTTCATCTGACCCCAAATTAAAAATGTTAAATGTAAGGAAGCATATGGGAATCGCAGTTAAACCTAAAACTCCAAAAAAGATAAATGCAAATGTTAAGGCACTTATAAAAGAGCTTGGTTTTGGCGTCAGGCAGCCAAAATATTTAAATTACACACACAGGTCCCCTACATATAAGGCAACATACTGTTTTAACAATTGCGAAGATGAGGCTAAGAAAACAGCCTGTGAAGTTGTGTATGGATGGATGATCTGGGAAGATAAAAAAGCCGAATTTATAGAAGCTGAATTTCATTCGGTAATTAAAGAGGATGGCAAGTTAATTGACATTTCCCCAAGACAAACAGGAGAAGATAAAATTCTATTTATCACTGATAGAGATCGCCCTTCAGGAAGAAAAAGACCAGATACATGGTATTCATATACCAATCTCAAGATGCATAGAGGTATTGTGGCTGAAGAATCAAGAGAGTGCGAGATAGTTGAGCTGGATAATATTCACAGTGAGCTTCGATTTGTATAAATCGCTTAACAAGGCCTAAATAGTCTAAATTTATTTTTAGTATGGTTTTATGCTAAATATTTTGGAAGATCACTTCCACAAACCGATATAATGAGGGAAATATGACAATTACAAGAAAAGCGATTTTAATTGGTGCTCCTAGTGTCAAACCAGAGTTACCTGGGGTAAATGTAGATGTAAGAGATATTAAAAATCACTTGCTTTCCAACAAGGGTGGTGCCTGGAAGGAAAGTGAAATTACAATTTTGATTGATCCTTCCCCATATCTCGTTAAGGCACATATCGATCAAGCCGAAGACAAAGATTATGTATTTATTACTTGTTCAGGTCACGGTGAACATAGGGTCGGTGGTAACATAGATGATACTGTAATGTATCTAAATGAAGATGATACGATTGCAATAAGTGAAGTAAACCCTAGAAACAAAAGACATTTAGTTGTAGTTGACGTATGTAGGAAAATTGTTGAAGTAAAGAAAGAATATTCTACTGCAATGAATAAATTTGCAATGGAAAACTTTAATGAGAGTCACATCGATTACAGAGCTATTTTTGACAATGCCATAATGTCAACTGCAGAAGGAAGAATAGTTACCTACTCCTGTGAAATAAACCAGGCAGCTGGCGATAATGGCCAAGGAGGGGTATTTACTCAAGCGTTATTGAAAACTCCTGGAGTTTTCTCTCGACCTAGTGGCCGAAGCTATGGAGTGCTTGACATCAATGCTGCATTTGAGCATGCAAGGGATGAAACCTACAGACAAAATGCACCGCAGAAACCTGTCCTGAATGCAGGGCGTCGCCGTGATTTTTATCCATTCGCGATTGTTTAACACATGACTACTGACTACGACAAAAAAAGATGGGGTGAATTAGAAATAAGTTATCTCATTATTGACACTAAAAACTTCATTGTTTTTATAGATAGCCAGTTAGATATAGACTGGATAACTTCCGATGAATACGACAAAAATGGACCAAAAGATTCTGATAAACATGCAAAAATCCTCAACGGTGTCGCATTACTCGAGTGTAAGCCAAATGGGCATTTTGCAGATAAAATACAACTAGATTTCAAAAGACTATTAGGTGAGGCGTTAGCGAGGGGCTTAGCAGCAGAGTACGACTCTGCAAACCAAATATTGGAGCAATCAGAAATTTATTTGACTCAGCGAGGAAGAGAGCTATCTAGAACATGGTATCTTTCAACTGCTGGAGTTATAACATCAGTAGTACTGGCTACCTCTATTGTGGCGTGGCCTTTTCGTAACTTAATTTCCAATGTGTGGGGTTCAAGTTTTCATTTGTACGCAACTGTTATGGTGTTCGGAGCTTTAGGAGCACTTTTATCAATCATAATGCGTACAGGTAAAGAACATTTCGATTGCCATGCTGGAAAGTCGGTACACCAACTAGAAAGTGCATATCGGATTGTTGCTGGGATGCTATCTTCCTTTTTTGTTACTATGGCTGTAACTTCAGGATTCATACTTCCAACATTATCAACAATGACAAACTTGAGCATCACTCTTTACTTTATTGGTTTTGTAAGTGGTATGAGTGAACGAATAGTTCCATCTATAACAACAAAAATTGAGAATGTAGCAAATAAAGGTGTAACAAAAAAATCCAGGTGACGTCTACGGCGCACCTGATTTAGGCGTTTGAGATTTACCCCATTGACCCGCCCCCAATCTTGATCTAGTATTTCACTTGCACTGGCAAAATCCAGTGCCGGGATTCGAACCCCGTTTTACACAGCGGCCTAAAACACGCAGAGCGTGTTTTTTTGTGGCCGAGATTTGCCTGTTATGGTGGGTCTTTGTTGGGCAACCTTCGGGTTGGCCGTTCCTGTGGCGGTAGTTCGAACCTGATTTAGATCCACCACCTTACTGAGATTCGAACCTCACGAGGTGGTCAACTTCATACACAGGAGGCCAAACATGGCTACGAACATTATCTCAAGCATTGACGCACCCGTTGTACAAATCATCAATAATCAAATCACCACGACTTCGACCGACCTCGCCAAATGCTTTGGCAAACGTCATGCAGACGTATTACGTCGAGTAGAAAACCTTGGTTGCAGTGCAGAATTTAGCGAACGCAATTTTGCGTTGGCCGAATACAAAGATGAACAAGACAAGACTCGCCCTATGTATCGCATCACCCGCGACGGCTTCGTCTTCTTGGCCATGGGCTTCACTGGCACCAAAGCGGCCCAATTCAAAGAAGCCTACATCAACGCCTTCAACCAAATGGAAAAACAGCACAACGAGCAAAAACAACTTCCCGCTACCACAGACAACCTAGCGCTAGCGGAAAAGGACAAGTACCAACTGCTCAACAACATCGTCAAATCCATGCAGATACAAAGCGACCCCGTCGTCGTTCCATCAAAAGAACTCATCGACCTAATCCAAGCCGTCCGCATGTACCAACAACAAATAGCACGACTGCAAACACCAGACTGGGTAAACGACAACATCACCCGCGTCAAAGACTACGCCCAACGTAACTTTGTAGACTTCTAAGCGACAAGCAACTAAAGCCTGCGAAAGTGGACTTTAGTTGTTGTTTTTCATGGGATAAAAAGATAAGTTTAATTGCTTTCAGCGTTTTTAAGGTTCAACAACTCGTGACCCTAAGTGACGAATTATTTATTAAGGAGGATGTATGGCAATTGACAAAAAAGAACTTGAAGAGATGAATGGTCTAGTATCGCAAGGCGTAAAAATTTCCGAGGTGGCCGAAAAGTACCCTAATTATTCTTACTGGGAAATTTACTGGGAAGTAAGTGATTACAGTTTTATGGGAAAAAAGCGGATGCTTACCAATAGAATCAATAGCTTAGCGAAATCAAACAAATCCGCTGATAGAGAAGAAATTGCGGAACAGGCGAAGGAGCTCTTAAATGAACTTTATGATAGCCTTAAGAACAATAGTAAAAAACTGATCGAAATTGACCGAGTGTTACGCAAATAAATATAGGTTTGGGGACAGATGAAAAATAGATTAGTTTTTCATCTGTCCCCAATTGTCGGTGAGCAAAGCGTTATGTTTTTAAGTGTTCAATCTAACAATAGGTGATACATGGAAGAAGATGATTTTGATTGGGAAGCTTTTGATAAAGAGCTTGAAGAGGACATGCAAGAAATAGAACTGCTGAATCAAAAAATGGATGACGCAGCTGAATGGTTAGATGTATTTTGGGATTTAGAAGATAAGCTAAATGCATTTAATTCAAATATGAGCTCTTTGCGCCAAGCAATTTATATCGGGAAAAAACAAGATAATAATTTTTTTTGGGGCATTTTATTAGTGGGTGTTGTTTCTTCATATGAGAGTTTTATTCATGACTTTTTTGATGTGTGCTGTAGTAAATCAAGCTATATGAAAATGGCTATAACTAATATAGATAAGCTCACCGAAAAAGATCGAAATTATCTAAGGTTGAAAGCTGATAGTACTGAAGATATTTTAAGGGAACGCCTTAAAAAAGTAACACTCCATGACCCAGTTCAGATCGGTCGGCTATCGTTCGTTTTTTTTAATTTACGTATGCCGATCTTAAAGCCTGATCACACAGAGAAGCTTCTAGAACAAAGGAATTTGTTTACTCATCATGGCGGAGTTTTGAATGGTAAACAATTAAAAATAGAACCTGAATACGTTTTAGGGCTATACAACGTCGTGTATAAGTTGATCAATGGATATATAGAAACAATAAAAAATGATGCTGATTTGTCTATTAAAGAATAAGCATAACAAAGTAATCAAGTGCGGACTAAAAACGCTTATCTTAGTTCGTACCTCACTAATTTTAGCCACTTAACCAAACGCTGAAATCTGATGAAAAACACTTAGCCTCTTAGCCCACAAACCAAACACCCCCAAGCCCATCCCTGATGGGCTTTTTCGTTTCTGTCCTTCCATTTTTATCTAAGGAGTAATCATGCGTCAGATGATGTCGCTCGGTGGTTTTGTGTTTTCGCTGAGCGAAGGCACGCCATACGAGGGTTTGCAGCGCACTAGTGACGGCGGTTGGGTCGCGGTGGCGCGTTACGGTCAAAAGCCCATGAGCCAAAACACGGGCCAACAGTTGGAAAATATCACGGTCACAGGCACGTGGTTTCAAGGCGATGGTATGGCGAATCTCAACGCCTTACGCGCCTTACAAAACCAGCGAGCGCCTTTGGTGCTGGCCGATGGCTACGGCAATAACTTAGGCCAATGGACGATCAAACGCTTGCAAGAGAAGCAAGACAAGATCATCGACGACGGCACCGCCTTCGTCCTCGCCTTCACCCTAGAGCTAGAAGAGTACGCCAATGACAACCATCCGTAGCCGCGACGGCGACACCATTTCCAACATTCTGTGGATCGCCCTAAAACGCAACGACGACCAAGCGGAAGAAGCCTTGTTCGAACAAAACCCCGGCTTAGAAGCCTACGGGCCAGTGCTTCCCGCTGGCGTGATGATCGAGATCCCCACCTTGCCAGACAAAGCAGCCGAGACGGTAACCAACATATGGGACTAAACAACCAAACCAACTATCTACCACGTGTCCGCGTGAGCGGAGCAGGGGAAAAGAGCCATCAGCTAGATAGAGTGCTTAATAACCGCCTTACCTCGTGGGAGCGCATCGACGCCGCAGGTACACAAAGCGACCAACTCACTTTGCACATCGACACCACAGGGCAAACAGGCTTGCCGAAAGAGGGCGCGGTGCTCACGTGGCAAGAAGGCTACGGCGACAACCTGATCGACAAAGACCAGTTCAAAATCACCCGCATCGTGCCGAAGCTGTTTCCGCCCAGCGTCACCATCGTGGCCACCGCCGCGCCGTTTCAGGTAGAAGACAAGACCGGCTTTAAAGAGCGCCGCACACGCACCTTCGAAAACGTCAGCCTTGCCGATCTGTTCCGCCAAGTCGTCACGCCCCACGGATTCAGCCCACGCGTGGCCAAAGAATTTGAAAGCGTCGTCCTTGAGCACATGGACCAAACCGATGAAACCGACAGCGCCTTTTTAACCCGCATCGCACGGGAACGGGACGCCATTGCCAAACCCGTCAACGACCTGTACGTCCTCGCCAAACGCGGCCAAGTAAACACCATCACAGGGCAAGCCATCCCGCCCGTCGTCGTCGGCGTACCGAGCCAGAACAAACCGAGCGAAGGCCAATTCATCAACTGCCAACTCGACCGACCCAGCCGAAGCGCCATCACCGGCGTCAAAGCCAACTGGACAAACAACAACACAGGGGAAGAACAAACCGTACAAGTCGGCACCGCACCGTACAAAAAACTACGCCAAAGCTACGACAACCCAACCACCGCCCAACAAGCCTGCCAAGACGACCTCATCAAAAGCCAACGCCAAGGCTCCAGCGTCACACTCGACTTACCAGGCAACCCCAAACTCGTCGCAGAAGGCATCCTCACCCTAAACGACACCTTCCCACCCGAAATGAAAGGCAACTGGTCCATCGACAAAGTCACCGCCCGAGGCGACAGCAAAGCAGGGTATCGGTGTAGTGTTGTGGCTAGTGAGGTTGTTTGAGGTTTTACTAATCCATACGAAAAATAGAATATCTTAGATGGTTGAAAGCTATTGAAATAGTAGCTGTTGAGGTTATTAAAAATAAGCTAATTATTAATAATATAAATAGTGTTATTGCTTCTATAAAATTCGATGTGATTATTGTATGTATAATAAAATAAATGGTTCCTCCAGATAATGCTCTACCAATTGATAATGTTAGGTATGCAGTTTCGAAGAGGGCTATATAAAAAGGATTTTTTCTTTTCTTTGTATGGAGTTTTTTACCAATAGTTTTTCTATTTGAGAAGTAGTAATATATTGAAAATGTCATTATGATAAGGCTTATAATTACTGCATAGTCAAATATTAGTTTGTTGTTTGTAATATTTGAAATTAAATTGGTCATTTCATCTAAAGAATTGAAATGTTTCAATAAAATAAATGGTATTGTTGCTGTGAACAATACTATTGCTATTTCTGTAATGAATGCATTCCATAACTCCTTTTCTTTGATTTTGTAATTTGGAGTCTCATTTTTAATAGTTAGCATTTTTTATATATCCTTATCTATAATAAATTCATGATTTCAATATCGCTGGATAGTCGTATATAACAAGCTCTATCAAGATCATGTTAATGTCAATAGAAGCTACACCTTCCACCCGAAATGAAAGGCAACTGGTTCATCGACAAAGTCACCGCACGAGGCGACAGCAAAGTAGGGTATCGGTGTTCGGTTGTGGCTAGTGAAGTGGTTTGATGGATTTTTGTTGGAAGAATGTGGGAAAGTGTTTAGTATCAAGGAATAACAGAAGCGAAATAGCTCATGGAGAATAGAGTGATCAAAAACACAACAATTTTGTTTGGACTTGCTAGTACAGCTATTGGATTAGGCGCTTGGTTATTTCCAGTGAATTCCCCCAGTAATATAAACACCACGTCAAATATAATAAGTGGTTCAAATAACGTCGTTAATTCAAATATTGTTACTACGAACATAGTGAACAATGGAAATTCATCTGTAAATATAGTCAACTCTCCAGCTCAGTCCTTCATACCAGCAAGTGAATCGATCCAGACTCATACAGAAACTTTACCTGAAAAAATGAATAATGCTCCAACATTGCTTGTTTCTGGTACTGGTGCAAAAGTAAAAATATTAATAGGGCCTGATGACGCTCCTTTTTCAGGAGGTAAAGTCACTAGTTCGAATACTGAAGGTACGATTTATGTTAGTCGTGGCCAAAAAATAAACCTTAAACTAACTGGTACTGGAGCAAAGGTGTGGGTGCAGTCTGAGTTGATGCCTTACATAAATGTTACCAACACAGCACTTGGTGGGAAGGTACGGGAGCTCTAGTTACAGCTGATACATCGAGAAAGTCACCGCACGAGGCGACAGCAAAGCGGGGTATCGGTGTTCGGTTGTGGCGAGTGAGGTGGTTTGAGGTTTGGGGGGATTAAAAATTGTGCGCTTTGTACTGGTAGTTAGTATGAAAGTCTTTTAGTATCAAGGGATAAGAGTTAATTACATCGAAGTTACGTGCTTTGGGTAAATAAATAAACGTGGATGCGGACTAGTAAACTGCAAATTCAAAGATAGAACTATCTTTCAAATGGAGTGTTAAATTGAAATTAGTAAAAGTCACGGTACGTTCTTTGTTTGGAGTTTTTGATCATGAAATTCCTTTTAACATTGAAAGTGGAATAACAATAGTTATTGGAGAAAATGGACTTGGTAAAACCGTAATACTTGAAGCTATAAATGCTCTCTTTGACGAAAAGTACAGTTTTTTTGGTAGCTTGGAATTTGAAAGGTTTGATTTTTATTTTAGCAATAATGAAATCTGGAAGTTGACCAAAGAATCTAGTCAAGAAGGTTTTTCATTATTTATTGGACGAGATTCACTTAGTAAACCAGTAAAAAAAGGTAGACTTTATAAAATATTTCAAGGGTATGACGCTAACCTCCATAAAATGAAAATTAGAGAGATGGAAATAATGCGGCGATTAGAAATGGATCGTCACTATTTGAATGAAAGAAGCCATAATAGAGAGGACTTTGATTATGACTTTGCTCTCCGCCATAGAAGAGTTTTGGAAAGAGAATACAGGCATAGGTTGCTTTCTGAAGCAAACGAATCTGACGCTCCGCAATGGTTTTTAGATGGTATTGTTAAGGTAAAAAAAATTTGGGGTCAGATGAAAAATAACCCTTAAACTTCATCGACCCCAAAAACTACGCCAAAGCTACGACAACCCAACCACCGCCCAACAAGCCTGCCAAGACGACCTCATCAAAAGCCAACGCCAAGGCTCCAGTGTCACCCTAGACGCACTTATTGACTAGATACGGGCAACCCCAAACTCGTCGCAGAAGGCATCCTTACCCTAAACGACACCTTCCCACCGGAAATGAAAGGCAACTGGTCCATCGACAAAGTCACCGCACGAGGCGACAGCAAAGCAGGGTATAGGTGTACTGTTGTCGGGAGTGAGGTTGTTTGAGTTAATGTGATGCCACTTTAGCAATATGTGGACTTTTCAAATTCAGCCCTTTCATTCAGGCAAGCAGACTAGGTCAACGACAGCATAGACAAACTCAAAAAGGCCATACGACACCATCACCGATGTTTAAGCGGTAACGTTTCAAGTAGTACAGCCAAAGCCCACCCAATCAGATGGGCTTTCTATACCCACACTACAACTCTTCCTAAGAAACACATATAAAGTCATCAGTTACACCAAGCCGCCCCAAAGCCCCGTCACTACTATAAAAGTTAATGGTATAGAACTGACCAGCACTATATTGAACAAAACAGCGCCTGATTGGTGAAGACTGGTCTTTTAACAGCGTAAAAGGGCGTTAAAAGACCAGTGTTGATAAAGAGATAGTCTAAATAAAGTCCTCTAAAGACTTTCCCAGCATGTTATAGGCAATGAAGAAAGCCTATAACAATAATTAAAATCCAATTACAAAGGTTTGAGATATGTATGAACAAATAGAAAAACCAAAAGAGAATAAAAGTAGGGCGATTGCTAATTCTGTTGCTCAGAAGAAAAGTAATGGGAAGCAAGGTTTTGAGTTTGTGGATAATCGGCATATTAGCTCATTGAAAAAGATTGATACAGGCAGAGAGGGGGTTAAAATATCTAAAAATAAAGCTCCTATTCAATGTTTGTCAAAAGAGAATCGGGATGCATTGAAGGAAGATATTATAAAAAAAGGATATAGTTTAGATGAGTTGAAAATAGCAATTTCAGAAAAAGCGAAAGATGAAGCTACTAAGGGATTGTCAGGAGTGTTATCGGAAGGAGAGCTCAAAGAAATACACAGTGGAATCGTAAGCGAATGCTATACACGTTTGTATAGAATACAAGATGAATTGGAACATAATAAACCGAGAACACAGCCTGATAAGGATCAGGATACGGGGACAGGTGCATTTTTATGGGAAAAGACTAAGGGTGATATAGAAGAACAGGGTTTAGTAGGTCTTATGGCTGCGAGCCATACATATGGATTAAAGGATACGTCATCGTTTGTTTCGTTATGCCAAGATGTTGGTGCGTTAGCATCTACAACAGATATTGGTGAGGGTAGCGAAAATGTAAGTAATGTTATTGATAATGCGAAATTTTTATGTGAATACTGGGTTCCCAACGAGTTTAAGTGGACCCCAGAAGAGATGTTTGAAAGAATTAAAGAATCAGAAGAATGGAAGGATTCACCGATGTTCGGCGGTGACTACACTATGCCAGAGGATTGGGTTCTGAATACACCAGTTAAAGAGACTGAAGTTCTTTATTATGGATGGGATTTAGATAAGTATTTAACTAATATAGCTAAAAATCCATATAAAAAACAAAAAAATGAGATGACTAAGAAGACTAAGAAGAGTAAGAAATGATTGGTATCAGTCCAATTCGATAGAAAAGGGTGCTAATAAATACAAAGAAATTGTGGAAATTTGAATCAATTTTCGAGCCCATAACAAAGCCTAAAAATCATAAAAACGCTTTTTAGCCCTATTGTTATTTGCTTTCTCCATTGACCCCACCCGCATCTTGATCTAACATTGTCCTTGCACTGGCAAAATCCAGTGTCGGGAATACCACCCCGTTTGTTACCGTAGCGGCCCAAAACACGCACCGCGTGTTTTTTTGTGGCCGGAGTCCGCCTGTTATGGTGGGTCTTTGTTGGGCCAGCTTCGGCTGGGTCGTTCCTACGGGCGGCAGTGGTATCCTGATTTAGACTCACCACCCTTTGAGAATACCACCTCAGAGTGTGGTCAATTTTTTGACCGTAGGAGGCCAAACATGGCTATGCAACTAATTCCGCTTCACACTCGCTCTATCAACGAGCAAACCCTCGATACCGTAAACGCTCGTGAACTTCACTCTTTCCTTGGAATTGGCAGACACTTTGCCACTTGGCTAAATGCTCGCATTAAGCAATATGGCTTTGAAATGGATGTAGATTACACAATAATTTCCCGCGACCCAAAATGGGGTAACGGGAATCGTGGCGCGACAAAAGAGTATTTCATCACCCTAGACATGGCAAAAGAACTGGCTATGGTCGAACGCAACGAGAAGGGCAAACAAGCCCGCCGCTACTTCATCGACTGCGAAAAACAACTCCACGAGCAAAAACACCTTCCCGCCACCTCAGCCGACACCGCCGTACTGGAAACAGAAAAGTATCAACTGATCAACAACATCGTCACTTCCATGAAACTCTCCAGCAACCCCGTCGTCGTCCCCGCCAGCGACCTAAACGACATGGTACAAGCCATCCGCATGTACCAACAGCAAATCGCCCAACTACGCACACCCGACTGGGTAAACGACAACGTCGACCACATCAAAGAATACGCCAACCGCACCTTCCTAGACGACTGGCCAATGCCAAAGCATAAGTAACAAAAACAAAAAGCCCACCGAGTGTGGGCTTTGCATTGATTGTTGATGCGCACCACGCTACACTTCTTTTATGATCAAAACATTCAAACACAAAGGCCTTAAGAAATACTTCGAAACAGGAAGCGTTTCCGGTATTCAAGCAAAGCATCAGCGTAAAATACGTATGCAACTTGCTGCGATCGATACCGCCCAAGAGATTGATGATATCAATTTACCCGGTTTTAATTTGCATCCTTTAAAAGGCAATCGAGATGGGATTTGGTCTATTACCGTGAACGGGAATTGGCGTATTACTTTCGAGTTTGTTGATGGTAATGCTTACATTCTCAACTATGAGGATTATCACTAATGAATATGCACAACCCACCGCATCCAGGCGAATTTATTTACGACGTTTATCTTGAGCCAGCGGGCTTGAGTTGCCGCTTTTTGGCTAAGCAATTGGATGTCGCCTCGTCCACGTTAAGTCGTGTCCTGAAAGGGCAGAGTGCTGTCTCGCCTGAAATGGCATTGCGTCTATCTAAAGCCCTTGGCAGAACACCTGAAAGCTGGTTGGCCATGCAAGATGCCTACGATCTTTGGCAGGCCAAACAACATATAAATTTAGCCAATGTTCATCCCGTTAATTTTGTATCGGCCTAGACTATTAGCAAATACGACACAAATACGTTTGGGATTGATGAAAATTAAAAATCAACAAACCGTGACAAAAAACACCACGATTTTGATGCGACAATCCTTTAAAAATAGTAAAATACCTGTTCCTTAAAACTTGTAAGTTATTGATTTGTATAGGCTAGGATTGATAGGAAAAACATTTATTTCACGTGATTATTTTCTTTTAAATCATATTGTTAGGCGTGCAATATATGGACTTTGACATGGATGAGGTCAGCAGTTCGAATCTGCTTAGTCCTACCGCCTAATTTGTTAATAGAATCAAGGGCTTACGTTAATTCGTAAGCCCTTTTTTTGTGTCTGTTTATCCTTACTTTATCCATTTCTTATCCTTTGTTATCCGTTTTTTGGTAGTGTTTTAAGGTTTCTTGGTGTTTTCGGGTCGTTTGGCTTGTTTGGGCTGTCTTAAAAGGTGTTGACATTGCTGTCATTTTCGTGAAGGCATAAAAAGAGGGATTAAACAAGAGTCACTCTATGGTGTAATCGGTTGCAGTTGTGGTTGGCCTTACCTGAAGAAGACGAAGAAATCGAGCCTGCTTTTTATCATTACCCTACGGCTAATATTCCTTCTGGAACGGTTGAGAGTATACCAATTAGAGTCTTTATAGGCGCAGCTTATGGAGTAACTTCACCAGTAAAAACTATGCTGAAACCTTGTATGTAGAAGCGCACATGCAAGCAGGGCAGAGTTTAACCTTACCGAATACTGAAGAGCGTGCCATTTATGTAGTGAAAGGCAGCCTGAAGATAAAAGACACTGTGATACCTGAATTTGCCATGGTTATTCTATCTGCTGCTGATAACGTGGTTATTAATGCTACAGCGGATTTGAGAATATCCCTGATCGGTGGTGAAAAAATAAGTAAGTGTTTTATTGAGTGGAATTTTATTTCCAGTCGTAAAGAACGCGTTGAGCAGGCTAAACGAGACTGGCAGGCTGGGACTTTTCCAAAAGTTGTTGGCGACGAAGATGAATTTATCCCTTTACCTTAAATACTATTTTCAACGATTCTATCGCGGCCTGTATGATTATTCATTTATCTTGGATTTGCGAGCTTTTAACCAGCGGGATCTTGGCGATAAAACTGACACAATAGTCGGTAAACATCAGGCATTTCTTTTTTCATCATTTTAGGATCTTCAAAAAAGGTTTCACTGCACACCGCGAAGAACTCAGCTGGATTGGTTAGGGCATATTCATCCAGAGGTAAGTGCTTGTGATGTTGCCAGTCATTTTGTAAATGCTGGAAGGCTTCTGTGAATATGTCGTGCCATTCTCCGGATTTCATATCAGGGTGCATCGGCGGTGCGCCATTTGCGCCATCACGAAGCATGTCTAGTTTATGTGCAAACTCATGAATGACCACATTACTGGCTTTGCCATGACGGGCATGATCGCCCGTTTCTAGAATGGATTCCCACGATAGAATCAAGGGGCCTCTCTGCCACGCTTCGCCGCTTAACCCTCGACCTTCAGCGTGTACGACGCCATCTTCGCTTTGATAAGGATGGTTGGTGATAAAATCGCCTTCGTACAAGATGATGGTTTTGCAGTGGTCGTACCAGTCTAAATCGAGGTGCAGAATAGGCACACACGCCATGGTGGCGAGTTTGAGGCACATAGCTTCAGTGAATTGAAATTCAGCGCCAGGAGTGATGCCTTTACGCGCAAGGAAATGAAAACTCATCTCACGAAGTGTGTCACGTTCAGCGCCTTGGTAACGGTTCATAACGGGCCAATCGACAATGGCAGATTCCCATTGTTCGGCGGTAAATCCCATTGCTTTAATTTGTCTGTTTTCCCAGTAATTCTTGAGTTTTGTGAACATGACCTTGTCTCTATTTAATTCGAAAGCTTCTTTAAAATGTTGTTCAATATCAGTCAGGTAAGTGTATATTTACAGTCTGTAGAGTGTTGAGACGATAGGCTTAATGATAATGGGTAATATTCAACTTCCTTAAACACAATCTCTCCTTAATTCTTATGAATTCCTCCGACTTTACTGCCTTAATCTATCGCGAGTTTACTTATATCATAAGTGTCAAATTTATGACGTCATCCTTATGTTGAGGATTGGTTAAATCCAATTAAGCAACGAGAGAGCTTCTTTTGAAATTATTTACTTTTTTACCTCATATGCGCGCCAATTCATTTTGGCTCATAAAACTGCCTTTATTAACGTCGCTATTAGTCACTTTAATAGGGCATGCACAAGCGGAAGAATCTGATGTTAAGGCAGATTCTGCTCCTGTCGCTGAAAGCGTTCAATTAGAGCAAGAGTCAAAAGGGTATGCTTTTTCAAATCAAACGGTTATCGATTTGGCGAAAGAGATGGCTCAATCTCCAATGAAGCCTGCTGAGAAAGCGCCACAAGCCTTGACGGATATGAATTATTCGACATATCGACAAATTAACTTTCAGCAAAACCAAGCAGTTTGGGGGAACACGCCAACCAAATTTTCCGTCCAGCTATTTGCTCCGGGTTTTATATTTAAAGACTTGGTTTCCATCGACGTGGTTGAAAATGGTCGAGCTTTCCCCTTGAGCGTATCGTCAGACTCTTTTACCACGCCCAATGCAGAGATTAGTAAGTTGATTTCTCAGGTTGGTAAATATGCAGGTTTACGTTTGCATTATCCAATTAATAAAGCTGATATGAATGACGAGTTTGTTGTCTTTCAAGGCGCGAGTTATTTCCGAGCGGTATCCAAGGGGCAGTCTTATGGATTATCAGCCCGCGGCCTTGCAGTCGATGTTGCTCAACCAAAAGGTGAAGAGTTCCCAATGTTCAAACAGTTTTGGATTGAACGTCCATCTTCAAGCCAAGATGCCATTGTGGTTCATGCTTTATTAGAC
Organism: Marinomonas sp.; assembly: GCF_965225885.1. Taxonomy (NCBI): domain Bacteria; kingdom Pseudomonadati; phylum Pseudomonadota; class Gammaproteobacteria; order Oceanospirillales; family Oceanospirillaceae; genus Marinomonas; species Marinomonas sp. The sequence continues at coordinate 3,658,927 of NZ_OZ245329.1, read as the reverse complement.
AGCAAAAGTGTCACTGGGGCTTATCGATTCGGCATTTATCCAGGAAAACCAACTCGCATAGATGTAAAGGCAACCTTGTTTCCGCGAGTAGATTTGAAACATGTGGGCATTGCTCCTCTCACGTCAATGTTCATGTATAACAGCTCGCTTGATGCTTCCGATGTGCCGGATTACCGTCCTGCTGTTCATGACTCTGATGGTTTGCAAATTTTAACCGGTAAAAACGAGATGCTTTGGCGCCCTTTGAATAATCCTAATTCTCTACAAGTAAGTGCCTTTAGCGATACCTCACCAAAAGGCTTTGGCTTAATCCAACGTCATCGTAAGTTTGAAGACTATCAGGATTTAGAGGCCAGCTATCACACTCGTCCTTCTGCTTGGATTAAACCTATGAATGATTGGGGAGCCGGGCATGTTGAGCTAGTAGAGATTCCATCGAATTCTGAGACCAACGACAATATTGTTGCGTATTGGCAGCCTAAAGATGGCTTTAAAAAAGGTGAATCGTATACCTATCAATATTTGATGACCTGGTCTAACGATACGCCTGTTTCTTTGGATTATCCTCGTGTTGTTCGTAGCGCTAAAGGTGTGAAGTTGTTTAAGACCAACCCCGAAGTGGTGATCGATTTCAATAAAATGCCAGATGTGAACATCGATGATCTGACAATTGATGCCAGCATTAGTAAAGGAAAAATACTCGAAGCGATAGCCGTCAAAAACCCCCATAAAAATGGTGTCCGTGTTTACGTTTCTTTTGATCCACAAGATACGGATTTGGCTGAGTTAAGAGTTCAACTTAAACAAGGAGATACCGCCGTTGCACCGACTTGGCTGTATCGTTGGATTAAGGAATAAACATGTTATTAAAGGATCGCTCTACAAAATTAGCATTACCGCAAACTTCCCCTTTGGATATGCCTCGTCATGCCGTTGATGAAGTGCCCCAAGCTCGTAAGAAAAGGCTGCAAAGTTTTGTCATTACGACACTTCTTTCGCGCTTGTTTGTTTTAGTGACGACGGCTGGACTGTCTTGGTACGGCGCCACTGAAATGTACAGTGTGCTAAATACCAATGCGATTGCAGGTTTGCAGTGGGCATTCTTGGTGTTGTTTTGTATTAACTTTACTTGGATTTCCTTTGCATTCTCTCAAGCAACACTGGGCTTGCTTTTCCAGCTGTGGCCTTTTTCTTATACTCGCAAAGAACAAGATGTAGAAGGCGTTACGGCTATTTTGTTGCCTGTCTACAATGAAGATCCTTTGCGTATTCGCGCCAATATCCAAGCCATGCATGAAGACCTGATGAAACAAGCTCCGGGCAAATTTGCGTTCTTCATTCTAAGTGATACCAACCGAGCCGATGCATGGATTGCCGAGGAGCAAGCGTTTCGTCCTTTGCTAAATGACGATGCGGCGGCTTGTCCTATTTATTACCGTCGTCGTTACAACAATGCTGAGCGTAAAGCCGGTAATATTGCTGAATGGGTGACGGGTTATGGCGGCGATTATGAATGCATGATTGTGTTGGATGCCGACAGTCTAATGGGCGCCGAGTGCTTAATTTCTCTGACTCGTCGTATGGCGGCAGAACCTGGTTTGGGTTTGATTCAAACCTTGCCAACTATTATTCGCGCCAATACTTTATATAGCCGCATTCAGCAGTTTGCCAACCATTGTTTTGGTCCTATTTATGCTTCTGGTTTGGCGGCGTGGCATGGTTATTCTTCTAACTTTTGGGGACATAACGCCATTATTCGCACCAAGGCATTTGCCGAGGCTTGTGGCTTGCCTGTTTTAGAAGGTAAGGCGCCTTTTGGTGGCCATGTGATGAGCCATGACTTTATGGAAGCAGCATTATTGCGCCGTGCCGGCTGGGGTGTACGTTTTGATACGGATTTGAAAGCGTCGTATGAAGAAGCACCACCGTCGCTGGTGGATGTGATTGTACGTGATCGTCGTTGGTGTCAGGGTAACTTGCAGCACAAAGCCTTTGTGTTTGCTAGAGGTTTTCACTTTGCGACTCGCTTACATTTGATGTCTGGCATCATGTCATACCTGAGTGCTGTTTTCTGGTTGATGTTGATCGTGGTGGGTTTTGCCTTGGCGGTTCAGGCGTACTTTGTTCGTCCTGAGTATTTTGCTAATCCATCCTTGTTTCCAACATGGCCGGTGTTTGATTTCGAAAAAGCGCGTTCTTTGTTCGTCTTGTCCATGGCCTTGGTGCTAGCACCTAAAGTGTATGGTTGGTTGTCCGCAATGTTGAACTTTCGTCGTTGTATGCAATTTGGCGGTCCGATATTACTGACCTTAAGTACCTTGGTAGAGACAGTGTTATCGGCTTTGTATGCACCTATTCTGATGTTGTCTCAATTCCAAGTTGTTTATGACGTCTTTAAAGGCCGCGACAGTGGTTGGAAACCTCAGTCTCGCGATGACGGTGCAACGTCATGGAAAGTGGCAGCTCGAGCGCACTGCAGCCATACTTTGTTGGGTATTGGGCTTGCTGGTGGTGCTTTATTCTTAAGTATCGAATTGTTCTATTGGTCTTTGCCGATTAGCTTTGGTCTAATTTTGTCTATTCCATTATCTTGGATCAGTGGCGGTGCTAAACGTGGCAATGTGATTCATTATTTGGGTCTTATGCGCGCACCAGAAGAAAAGCGTCCGCACCCAATTATTAACATGCAAAGTCGCTATGATGAAGCACAAAGCGAGCTAGATTTTGATGGTGCTTTGTCTTCTTTAAAACGTTTGTCATCTGATTCGGCTTTGTTTTACTGGCATTTAGCTCAAATGCCAGAAGATGAACCAAACAAAGAATTTTGCCGCGCATGGATATGTGCCGAATGGCAGATTATCAACAGCGACAACATTCAAAGCTTGCTAGATCATCTTAATGAGAAAGAGTGTCTTGCTATCTTGCAACACCGAGAGCTGATGGCGGCAATGGAAAAATACTTGCCAGAATAATACTAGATGGAAGTCCTTATAAGCTGACCATTCGTAAAGGCATGATTGTTGCCGGACGAACAGAGGCGATTCAAGACCGTATCATCAAAGATTTTCAGTCTATCGACGTTATGAAGTAAGAGTAAAACAGAGTGAATACTTGTAATGCTTTGAATTATTCTGCATTTTAATTGCGGGGTAAGTTTTTGATATTTAATTTCAAAGACGACAAATGACTTTTTAAAATAGGATCATTCCTCTTATGAGAGAAGTCATAAAATCCGAGGGGCGCTAGGGTCCGGACTCTTAAATAGGGGAGCTTTTTTGATTTAGTGTTAGTTCTGAGAAAACCTGATGGGTGATTCTGTTGAAAGACTGATAGGCAAATTGTTCTTTTAAGGAATCTGAACACATGATATATATATTTCTTTCGATAGGCATAACATCTTCTAAATTGATTTCTTTCACCGAGTAGGCGTCTTTAATCACAGAGACAGGGAAGTGAGGTAAAGCCGCGAGATGTCGACCAGTAGACAGCATTTTCATGATCATAATGGCATCATTTCTAAAGACAACTTTTGTTCTTGTGCTGTGGATACCATAGGATGTAAACATTTCAGTTGTTTGTTTCTCGAAATACGAGGCAATGCCTAAACTAAGCCAATCAAGTTCGGCAAAATCCTCAATCTGAAGGTTTTTCTTGTTTGCGAGTGGGTGACTTTCTCCACAAAAAATACCAATTCTATCTTCGATGATGAGTTCGCGATGGAGGTTTTCAGTGATTTTATCTGAAGGCTGCGGAGCAATAATAATATCGAATTGATCATCCATTAGACCTTCTAAGGCGATTGAAGGGTTAAGACAAGTAACGGTCATTGCAATATCTGGTTGTTCAGCCAACATTCTTTCAATAATGACAGGCAATATCTCCATCGCAAGTAATGAGCCAGTTGCGATACGTAAATTGTGTTTGATGCCTAACTTATATCGAGAGACTTGTTCTTTTGCTGAGCTAAGCCTGCGGGTAATAGCCCGACCTTCTCTCGCCAAAGATTCGCCAATAGGAGTACTCGAAACACCAAAACGACTTCTTGTAAATAACTGAGCTCCAGCCTGCATTTCAAGGGTTGCCATGGCTCTCGTTAGAGTCGGTTGAGCAATGTTTAAATGCTCTGAGGCAGCGGTAATAGAGCCCTTTTCTAGAATGACAGATAAATAAATAAGATGTTTTGATTCCATTAGTTGGGACCTATAAAGACTTTTTTAAAATTGTTATTTTATTTGATCAGCTGGAAAGCTAGCACATTCATTGAAAATACGCGCACTACAATGACGACACTTTTCTTTATTGATATGTTCTAGAATCCCTGTGATGGCGTCTTTTGTATTATTGGTTAGATAAGCTGATAGAAAAGATTTGAATACTGGCATGGACCTAATCTCATCTAAGACGGTGCCTTTTAGGGAGCAAATCCTGACACAGCCACCTAACTTTTCAATTCGTGTTATTTCGGACTCGAGTAAATGGACACCTGAAGCATCCATAAAATTGATGCCTTTGGCAACTATGATGAGATGCTTTGTATTGTCTTTAATAAGTTTATGTATTTCTTTCTGTACATAATCCACAGAGCCAAAATACAGTGATCCATCTATACGGATTATTTTTATTTGTGGACAGACTTCCAGCGAATACCGGTGAATATTTCGAATAATTCTATTTTCGGCATCTTGTATGGGGGCAACTTCAATAATTTTTGGCCTTGATGTACGGCGAAGGTAAAAGCCAATAGATAAAATAATGCCAACATAGATAGCAAGCTCTAATTGTATAAACAGCGTTGAAAGAAAAGTGCCAGATAGAATGATGGCTTCTGCGTGACTGAGTTTAATCGTCTCTATAATTTCCTTTCTATTAATTAAATTCCAAGCAATTAACAGTACGCTTCCTGCCATAGCAGGAAGGGGTAGATAGGCGGTAGCTTTAGGGATTAAAGCAATTACGATAGCAACAATAATGGCCGCATATACAGCGGATAAAGGACTAACTGCTCCGGCATCATAATTGGCGCCAGAGCGTGTGAAGGAGCCAGAGCTAGGGTAGCAAGAGAAAAAACCGCCTGCTAAATTTGATATGCCTTGTCCAATAAACTCTTGGTTGCCATCAATAATTTGTTTTGATCGAATAGAAATGGCACGAGCAATGGATACGGCTTCAATTAAACCAAGTAATGCCACAGCGAAAGCACCTGAAAACAAGCTATGCAAACTTGAGGGTGAGAGATCCGGTAAGGATAGCTGTGGCAGTGTTCCTGGCATACTTTGTACCATTGCAACCCCATGAACCTGGCCATCCAGCAATAGGCTGATGATGCTGCCAAGAACCATACCTATTAATAAATTTGGGAGTTTTTTATTAATAAGCTTGATGACCAGTGAGGTTATTAAAGTGACGATTCCAATTACTAATGCGTAGATATTCAGTTCGCTACAGTGTTCGATTAGCGCACTTATCTCATCGACGAATGATAGGTTTGACGACAGCTTGATACCTAAAAAATGTTTTATTTGGCTGGTGGCAATTAGAATAGCTGCGCCAGTTGTAAAGCCAATAATTACGGTATGAGAAATAAAATTGACCAAAGCTCCAAGTCGAAGAGCGCCTAAAGAAAACTGTATCAGACCTGTTAAAAACGAAAGAGTCACCACGATTGTCATTTGCTCTGCGACGGATGAGTAGCCTATTTGCTGCACTACAGAGGCGACAACAATAGATAAAGCTGCAGTAGGTCCTGAAATCATATGAAACGAGCTACCAAAGAGAGCTGCAACGGATGCTGAAACAATGGCTGTATAGAGTCCAACTTCAGGAGGTAATCCTGCAATATAAGCGTATGCAACGCCTTGAGGTAGGACTAACACCGCCCCAGTTATGCCGGCTATGAGATCTTTTTTTACTGTTGCAGACGTTTGCTGTCGTATCCAAGTAGAAAAAGGAAATAAGACCGACAAGATGGCTTGAAGCATGATGATTCCATTACGAGTGAAGGGCGACGCCCTTAGTTAGCAAGTATTTTGGATGAATATCAGACGTCCATTTCTCCAAATGATAAAACAGAAGCTTTTAATCTTGTAATGCTAAATAAGATATCCAATCAATCATTAATGAATAACTCATTTTTTTAGTATTCATTAATGATTGATCAATATCTCAAAATGACATTTTACGGATACTAAAATTGGGGGTAGATTGTTTTCATAGCTAGACAAAAAAAATAATATCGAGCCGGAGAACAATAAAATGTATAACCCTAGAAAACTTCTTAAAAATGGATTGTGTGCTGTTAGTGTCATATTCGCTAGCTCCTTCATGGCTTCAGTTGCTCAAGCTGAGCAAATTGGTATGGAATCGGCTACGCCTAACAGTCTTCTTGGTATGTTTCCTCAAGCCATGGCACCTTACTGGTCTAAACAGGGTGTTGATATTCAATTATCTCTGAATCAGACATTAACTAAATCGCTTTTGAAAATTGGGCAGGGGAGTTTAGACTCGGCCGTTATTCCTCCATTAGCCTTCACTGCTATGCAAAAGGGTGTCGGCCCTTATGCAAGGATGGCGGATAAAGCGATGTCTTTATCTGAAAATGTACGGGGCTTATTTACGTTACCGGGTAGCTATTATCATGCCATTACTCGAGCTGACTCAGGCATTCATAGCTGGGCTGATGCGAGAGGTAAGCGAGTTTATATCGGACCACCAGCTGGTGCGGCTAACTCGCAAATTATTAGTTTAGCAGCGGCTGGTGGACTTGCCGAAGGAGATTGTGAAGCGATCAAAGCGCCTTGGGGAGCAGCAGCCCAAAGCTATCAGGATGGGCAGTTTGATGTATTTGTCGGTACGTTTAGCTTAGGTTCTCAGTCCTTAGCGGAGCTGAGCCTTTCAAATGATATTCGCCTTCTTGGAATACCTGGCGAAAAGATGATGCCACCAAAAGGTTTGGGGATGCAGCCAGCTGAAATTCCAGCGAATACTTATCCTGGTCAGGTTAACACGGAATCAGTATTAACTTGGCAAACCATTATGATGATGGCCGTCAAAAAAGATCTCTCTGATGATATCGCCTATACATTGACAAAGCAGTTTGTCGAGCAGCGCTTGGCTTTGGCAAAATCAAATTCCCTTTTTAATGATCTACTAACGACTGATTATTTTGTCGGCGTTAATGCACCTCTTCATCCTGGGGCTGTGCGTTATTATCGAGAAGCAGGGATTGCTATTCCAGAAGAGTTATTGCCTCCTCAGTCGTAATAGTTCTTCGATAATCTTTTTATACAATTTTTCATTAAACAAAGAGCTTGCTCTTTGTTTAAGGGAGCTTCTTATGCTTTTTTCTTCTCGTCTTTTACTGAGACTTGTTTCGGCAGTCATTGTCATATTGAGTTTGATAATATGCTTATATGGCCTTGCGAATGTGATGCCTGCTATTGGTGATTTTCGTATAGGGCCATTTCCTCTGGTGTTTTTTAGAGCCACTTTTTTTGCCTTGTGTATTGTCACCATTGCTTTTTCGATGATGGAAAGCTATCTGCTTGGAAAAACCAATATATTGGTAGCGGCTATCAGTACGGCATTCATGTTCGGCATGTTGTGGTGTTGCTGGTCGTTTTACCAGATTAGTAGTGCGTTAGATGATGGCATGTTCTTATTCGGTTCTAGCGAAATGTGGATTGCGGTCTTAGCATCAGCCGGCGCATTGTTTTTTTGTTGGCGCATTTGGGGTGTTCCGGTCGCTTTACTTGGCGTTATCGGGATTTTATACATGGCAACCGGGCAATATTGGCCAGGGCCTCTACAAACCGTTAGTCACGATGTTAATGAAACATTGGCACAAAACCTTCTGTATAGCCTAGATACCGGTATTTTAGGCAGTACTTTTGCAATCGTTATTACAACAGTATTTCCCTTCATCATTCTTGGCGCATTATTAGAAGGTGTTGGTGCGGGCGACTCGATGATCCGTATTGCTTTTCATTGGATGAGAAAAACAGCGGGTGGTCCAGCTCATGCGGCGGTGTTGTCTTCTGCCTTGTTTGGGACGGTTTCTGGTAGCGCAGTAGGTAACGTGGTAGGAACCGGGGTGATCACTATTCCCATGATCAAGCGTCGCGGTTTTTCTGCCAATTTCGCTGGAGCCGTTGAAGCTTCTGCTTCTACCGGTGGGCAAATCATGCCACCAATAATGGGGGCTGCAGCTTTGGTTATGGCGGACTTTGTTGGTGTCAACTACATGACCGTTATTATTGCTGTGTTAGTGCCATCCATTGCCTATTACGCCAGTTTATTCGCTATGATTGTCTTTGAATCTCGTCGTCTAGATATTAAAGCCGATGATGAGTTTGAAGGCGTTGATAAGGCAAATAAGCAAGACTACTTAAATCTTTTACTGATTTTTATCCCTCTCATTATTATTGTGGCTTTGTTGTTGTATGGACTATCACCATCAGGCGCTTCTATAGCTGCATTAGCTTGTTTGTTTCCGCTAAGTTTTATAAATCCGGATATCAGAGCTAAGCCCGTAAAATTGATACAAAGCCTTTCTGTTGGTGGCAGAACTTTTGCTGGTTTGCTGATGGCCATTGCAGCGGTGAGTATTGTAATTTCTGCTCTTTCTGCCACAGGTGTTCCAGTCAAGTTTAGTGTGCTGCTGTCTAGTATTGTGTCTAATTCTTTGCTGGTTTCATTACTGCTTGCAGCGCTTTGCTGCATTGTTCTTGGCATGGGAATGCCAACCTTACCTGCTTATGTCACAGTTGCAACGATCGCCATTCCAGCCATGGAGCAGCTTGGTCTGGCACCACTTACAGCGCATATGTTTGTATTTTTTATCGCTGTAGGGTCGGCTATTACTCCTCCTGTTGCTATTGCCGCTTTCGCGGCAGCTAGCATTGCGAAAGGGGGGCCAATTGGAACTTCCGTTCAGGCGTCTAAAGTCGGCATCATGATTTTTGTCATTCCATTCACCTTTGCTTTTAACCCTTTATTGCTCACTGTCACTGACTCTGGCGTTAATTTCGAGTTAATTCCTTGGTTATGGCTATTGGTAAAGTTAGCGGTTGGAATTTTACTGATGGCGACAGCTTTGACGGGATTTCATGCTCACAAATTGCGCTTTTATGAGGTAGCGGCGCGATTGAGTGCGGCAATTCTATTATTTGCTCCTGGTCTTTTATGGGACCAGATCGGCATTTTATTAGCCATCTTTTTATGGGGTTGGCATTTAAGACATGATTTAAAAATATTGCAGCGTTTTAAGGGAGCAAAATAATGACTAATATTATATACATTGTCGCTGATGATCTTGGTTACGCAGATTTAGGTTGCTACGGAGGGCGTGAGGCTCAGTTTGGTCAGGTATCACCGAATATAGATAAGCTGGCAGAAGAGGGCATGATATTTCTGGAGGGGTATGCGAACTCTCCTGTTTGTTCACCCACTCGTTTTGCTTTGATGACGATGGCTTATCAGTATCGCCTGCGTGGTGCTTTGGAAGAACCTATTAATAGTAAGAGTATAGGTAGTTCTACGTTAGGTTTGCCCCCACATATCCCTACCTTGCCATCTCAGCTTAAAAAAGCGGGTTACTATACTGGGTTAATGGGGAAATGGCATCTTGGTTATCCTCCCCATTTTGGACCGCGATCTTCAGGCTATGATGAATTTTTTGGTATTATGGCGGGTGGCGTTGATTATTTCTCTCATAAAAGTGGTCATGGAGATCATGACTTGTGGATTAATGAAGAAGAGCATAAAGAGATAGGCTATTTGACAGACCTCATCTCAGAGCACTCTCTAGATTTCATTAATCGCAGAGTAGAAGAAAGTCCTGAGCAGCCATTCTTTTTAAGTATTCACTACACAGCACCTCACTGGCCTTGGGAAACCCGAGACGATGCGCATTTGGCGGATAACCTTTCTACTTTATTTCACCTTGAAGGTGGCAACATCCATACCTACAGAAAAATGATCCACCACATGGATGAAGGTATCGGACGTATCATGGAAACCCTAGAGAAACATGGTATAGCGGATGACACGTTAATTGTGTTTACCAGTGATAATGGCGGTGAACGTTTTTCTGATAATTGGCCTTTGGTAGGAGGCAAGATGGACCTAACTGAAGGCGGGATTCGCGTACCTTGGGTGGTACGTTGGCCTGGGGTTGTGAAAAAAGGCAGCGTTAGCATGCAGCATTGTATGACGATGGATTGGTCTCGTACTTTACTTGAAGCAGGTAACGGTCAATTTGATCCGAATTATCCTGTTGATGGAGTGTCACTTATGCCAGTGCTGAAAGGTGAGGTAGAGCGTTTTGAGCGACCCTTATATTGGCGTATGAAACATCGTGGGCAGCGAGCTCTACGACTAGACGATTGGAAATACTTAAAAGTTGATGAGCATGAGTATTTATTTAATATAACGGATGATGCTCGTGAGCGAGCTAATTTAGCGAAACGACACCCCGAAAAACTCGTTAGTATGAGACAGCAATGGCTCGATTGGAACAACACCATGCCTGCTATACCTGAAGATGCTGTGGTGAGTTTAGGTTACAGTGTGGCGGATATGCCGCAAAGGTAAGTTGTTTAACGACTCATTGCTTTCAAACTAAGCCAGTACTTTGTTATAAAGTGCTGGTTTTCCATATTTATTTACGATTCCGATAGCTTCTTGACTTGCCATGCTCAGCCGCTTTTAGTGCCTGCTTCTCTCTTACGCGTTCGGCATCTTCGAAACTCAATTCTGCTGGTTCTCGGGGCGTTTGGCCTTCTGGAATAATGCGTTTTCGAGGTGGCAGATCAAACTGCTCAGATGACACTCGTGGCAGGTTTTTAAATTTATAGAGATAGAAAATTTCCACCTTTTCCCTTGCCCAGTCAGTTTTCTTGAGAAATTTCACACTGGATTCAATGCTCGGGTTAGTTTTGAAACAGTTGATGTTCAGGTAAGCGTAGAGAATCTCAAAACCATAGTAATCAACTAGTTGGGTGAGTAGCTCTTGTAAACCCAAGCCATGGAGCGGGTTGTTTTCGTAGTTGATCTCGTCGTTCATAAAAGTGTCCGGTAATAAGTAGAATAATTTAAAATGCATTAGAAAGCGTCATCATACCTGTGGCAGCCAATACAATATAGTAAAGCTTAACTTCAGTCGCTGTTGAAATATGTTAAAGATTTTAATCCTAATGGGCTTCGCTGATGCTTTTGGGAGTGATGCTCAGTTGCACTTGGATCAGAGGCTATTTCGTCAAACAACTCTCTTACCCAAAAGATACATCGGAACTTTTACTGTTTATTCGCATGGCGAGTTGGATAGAAACACGGCGAGCCCGTTAGCAAGCTTCGTGATGCCAAACCTTACTCGATATGTTTCCTCTTCATTAATTAAGTCATTGCACTTTATTTAGCCACGTGACGCCAAGTCTTCTAAAGCAAATTTTACGAAAAAATTATGCTTTCCACTTTTATGTATCTGGATATTTTACGCCATAGGCTTTTACTTTAATGGTCTGGTTTTTAATTGAGGATAGCGGAGATGGGTTGGTTACTGTTGTTACTTATTGGCGTTTTAAGCGCTGTACTTATTGTCGCCATGTTGGCACCTGAAAAGTTCTGAGGTATCACTTATGGAAATAATACTGATTTGTTCATTGGCTTTATTGCTGGCGTGGCCTCTTGGTCATTACATGACTGGGATATTTTCTGCTGGGCCACATTGGAGTGATAAGGTATTTCTGCCGTTTGAGAACGGCATATTCAAATTGTTAGGTATTCGAGCAACGCAAGGAATGGACTGGAAAAGCTATGGTGCTGCTTTTCTTTTGAGTAATCTCGTGCTTGGCATAGTGGCGTATTTTTTGTTGCAGTTTCAGCATTTACTCCCCCTCAATCCAAATAATATTGGGCCATTGAGTTGGGATCTTGCTTTACATACAGCTGTGTCCTTTTTGACGAATACGAATCAGCAGCACTATTCAGGGCAGGCCCAGCTTAGCTATTTAAGTCAAGGTTTTTTAATTGTGACATTGCAATTTGTCACGCCTGCTATGGCGCTGGCTGTGTGTGTGGCTATTTTACGAGGCATGATGGGGGGCCGTGACGTAAAGGAGGCGAAAGAAGGTGAGGAACGAGATTTAGGCAATTATTATCAGGATACGGTAAGAGTCGTTTTGCGCTTGATGTTGCCTTTGGCCGCGGTGGTTGCCGTATTGTTAGCAAGCCAAGGCGTGCCATCAAGTTATCAAGCGAGTCCAACAGTACCTGTATTAGAACAGGGGCAAAATTTGACTGAGCAAACCATTCCTCTTGGGCCTGTGGCATCAATGGTTGCTATTAAGCAGCTTGGTACTAATGGTGGCGGTTGGTTTGGGCCAAACAGCAGTAATCCGTTAGAAAACCCAACACCTGTCAGTAATGCCATTCAAACAATTGCTATCGTACTAATACCAATGGCAGTGGTGTTTATGGCGGGTGGGTTATTACGACGCCGTGGTTTTACTTTCTTGTCATTGTCGGTCATGGGCGGGCTCAGCTTAGTATTTATTGCTGCCGCAGTTTACAGTGAGCAACAACCTAATGTGGCATTTACAGGTTTAGCGCAACAAGCGGGAAATATGGAGGGAAAAGAGGTTCGCATTGGCACAGATTTGTCCGCACTTTGGGCCACTTTTACCACACAAACTTCTAATGGCTCAGTTAATGCCATGCACGATTCGTTGAATCCAATCGCAGGCTTAGTGACTCGTTCAGGCATGCTAATTAATGGTATCTGGGGCGGAATCGGCTGTGGCTTTGTGAATTTTCTGGTGTATGTCTGGCTGGCGGTGTTTATAGCTGGGCTGATGATTGGCCGTACACCGGAGATTTTTGGCCGCAAGCTAGAGAAACGTGAAATAAGCTGGCTTGGTGTTTTGCTAGTCTTACCAAGTGCGGTGATTTTGACATTCACTGCAATTACGGTTGCCTTCCCTGTGTTGACTGGTAACTCTAATCCTGGACTACATGGTATTGCGCAGGTTTTCTACGAATACACGTCGGCTTTTGCTAATAACGGTTCTGGTTTTGAAGGGCTTGGTGATGATACGACATGGTGGAATATATCCTGTGTGGTGGTATTGATTTTAGGTAGATATTTGCCTTTGGTGATTCCGTTATTAATTGCAGGTTCTTTGGCGAAGAAGCGTTTAGTTCCAACCAGTGCAGGAACCTTGCCACTCTTTAATCCTACTTTTGCAGTGACTTTGGTAACCGTCATTCTCATTGTTAACTTTCTTTCTTTTCTTCCATCTATGGTGCTTGGTCCTATTGGCGAAGCTCTTGAATTGTCGCAGCAAACAGCGGCCGTTTTAGGTCAATAAGCAGGTGAATAAAATGAATAATACGTCGACCTTTACACAAGCTAGTTGGCAAGCATTTGCCAAATTACATCCTAAATTAGCGATAAAGAATCCAGTTATGCTAGTGGTTTGGGTAGCTACTTTGTTAGCCATTGTGATGACCGGGCAGCAGATATCGGCTGGGGAGAGCTTTGGTTTTGCTCTGGCCAGTAGTTTGATTTTGTTTTTTACCCTTTGGTTTGCAAACTTTGCAGAGGCTATTGCGGAGGCGCGTGGCCGAGATCAGGCAAGCAGTTTAAAAGCCACTCGTCGTGATTTAAAGGCTCTGAAACTGGATGGTCTCAATGAACAGACAATTTCGGCCAGTCAGCTTAAAGCCGGTGACAAAGTGTTGGTCAATGCTGGGGAGTTAATTCCTGCTGATGGTGAAATTGTTATCGGAGTGGCAACCATTAATGAGTCGGCGTTGACCGGCGAGTCAGCCCCAGTATTACGCGAAGCTGGTACAGATCATTCAGGTGTTATTGCGGGTACTAAGGTACTAAGTGGGACTATTACCGTGCAGGTTACGGCGGAAGCCGGTAATAGTTTTTTAGATAAAATGATCAGTCTAGTAGAAGGCACAAACCGACAAAAAACACCGAACGAACTCGCTTTAACTGTGCTTTTAGCAGCCTTAACTTTAGTGTTTTTAATTGCCGTCGCTACGTTACCGGCAATGGCAAGCTTTGTTGGTATCGAGCTTGATTGGCTGATGCTCATAGCGTTAGTCGTTTGTTTGATTCCAACCACAATTGCGGGCCTATTACCTGCGATTGGTATTGCTGGGATGAACAGAGCGTTAGCGGCCAATGTCATTGCAAAGTCGGGTAAGGCCGTCGAGGTGGCAGGTGATATTGATACCTTGTTGTTAGATAAAACAGGCACTATTACGTTTGGTGATCGTCAAGCAACGGCTTTTTTAACCGTATCTGGGGTGACAGAAAACGAATTAATTGCAGGAGCCTTATGGAGTTCATTGCAAGACCCAACACCTGAAGGGAAATCTGTGGTGCGTTTAGCCAGTGAATTGGAACAGGACATCCCGCAGTTAGCTGGTGATGAAGAGTTTACTCCGTTCAGTGCGCAAACTCGCTTGTCAGCGATAGCAAAGCCAAATGGCGATATTTGGGTCAAAGGGGCATCCGATGCGGTTAAAGGGTGGGCACAAGATCGTGGGTTAAGCGTGCCTTCAGGTTTGGATTCGTTAGTGACTAAGGTGGCTCAGCAGGGTGCGACACCTTTGGTTGTCGCTAGCCAAAAAGGTATTTTGGGTGTTATTCAACTTTCCGATGTGATTAAACCCGGTGTCGCAGAGCGTTTTGCTGAGCTAAGAGCGTTAGGAGTTCGTACTGTAATGGTAACAGGTGATAACCCTATAACGGCAGGGGCTATTGCTGCGGTAGCAGGTGTTGATGACTTTGTTGCAGAAGCTAAGCCAGAAGACAAACTGGACTTGATTCGCAAAGAGCAGGCTCAAGGACGATTGGTGGCGATGGTAGGTGATGGAACCAATGACGCTCCTGCCTTAGCTCAGGCTGATGTCGGCTTAGCGATGAACTCTGGTACACAAGCGGCGAAAGAAGCTGGCAACATGGTGGACCTAGATTCGGATCCGACTAAGCTACTATCCGTGGTGGCTGTTGGTAAGCAAATGCTGATTACACGAGGGGCTTTGACGACCTTTTCGTTGGCTAATGATGTGGCGAAATACTTTGTTATTGTGCCTGCGGTATTTGCGACTGCCATGCCAAGCATCGCCGCGTTGAATGTGATGCAGCTGCCGGACCCAAAAATAGCCGTATTATCCGCGTTGATTTTTAATGCGCTTATTATTCCTGCACTTATTCCATTGGCTTTAAAAGGCGTAAAAATAAAAGCCATCAGTGCCGAGAAGTTATTGCGTAATAATATGCTGATTTTTGGTTTGGGGGGGATCGCTCTGCCTTTTGTGGCGATTAAGTTGATTGACGTATTATTGAACGGAGTATTTTAAGCATGAATACAATGAAAAGTATCTATGGTAGTAAGGCTTCGCAACCACCTATATGGCGACCTGCCTTGGGACTGGCAATTATTATGTTAATCCTGTGTGGCGGTTTTTATGCCACGGCGGTGACCAGTTTTGCTGGTATGCTTTTCCCTCAGCAAGCAACTGGGAGTTTGGTAACGCAAAACGGTAAGCAAATAGGCTCAGCATTAGTGTCTCAGCCATTTAGTGCCGCTTATTACTTCCATGGTCGTCCTAGCAGCGCAGATAATGACCCAATGGCAACGGGTGGTAGCAATCTGGCACCATCTAACCCAGAATTACGAGATCGAGTAGCTCAAACCAGCGCAGCTCTAACTCAGGAGTTTAAGGTGAGTTCATCACAGCTTCCGGTTGATTTGTTGGCCAGTTCTGGTTCTGGGGTAGACCCGCATATATCTCCAGCCGCGGCTTTACTGCAGGTGAAAACAGTCGCTATAGCAAGAGGCATCACACCGTCACAGCTTGAGCAATTGGTGCTGCAGCATATAGAAGCGCCTCAATGGGGGATATTTGGACAACCCAGAGTAAATGTATTGTTGTTGAATCTGGCGTTGGATACGCAGTATCCACGTCAATAATTTTCTGTATTAATAAATAACAAAAGGTGCCTGTTTTCGATTAGATAGCAGGCACTGTTTTTTTTTATCTAATGATAAATGGGTTTATCACCGCATTTGAGAGGGAAAAACCATGGCGATTGATTCACGCAGCCAAAAGGCCGATGCTCTTTTGAAAGGTTTGCAGAAGAAAGAAGGTGGTCAACTAAAAATTTTTTTAGGGGCGGCTCCCGGTGTAGGCAAAACCTGTGGCATGCTTAATGCGGCTAAGGAACGTGTACAGCAAGGTGTTTCTGTAATGGTGGGGCTGATTGAAACTCATGGACGAACAGAAACTGAAGCCTTGCTGCAAGGCCTGAGTATACTGCCTCGTCGTGAGCTGGAGTATCATGGTCAGTGTTTAACAGAATTTGATCTAGACGCTGCGCTGGCAGAAAAACCGCAGCTCATATTGGTCGATGAACTTGCCCATACTAATGTACCAGGCAGCCGACATAAAAGGCGATATCAGGATATTGCGGAGCTTTTAGCAGCAGGTATTGATGTCTATACCACGCTTAATATCCAGCATATCGCAAGCCTTAATGATTTAGTGCTGCAAGTCAGTGGGATAAGAGTAAAAGAAACGGTGCCGGATCAGTTTATAGATCATGCCCAAGAGTTGGTCTTTGTGGATTTGGCTCCCAATCATCTTTTAGATCGACTGTCGCAGGGGAAAGTCTATTTGTCTGATTATGCTGAGCAGGCCGTACAGCAATTCTTCCAATTGGAAACCCTAACTGCGCTTCGCGAAATGGCAATGAAGCTGGTGATGAGCCATGTTGATACGCAACTAAAAATCGAGCAGGAGGCGAAAGACCGAAGTAGCGACTATCTGATTAAAGATAAGGTTTTGGTATTGATTTCAAATCGGCGCGATCATGAGTATCTGATTCGTGCTGGTCGACGTATGGCAGAAAAGCGTCAAACACCCTGGTTAGTGGTCTGGGTCGATACTGGGCAAGCTCAATATCAGGCAGAGCAGAAGCGACTGCAATCGGCTTTTGCATTGGCTAGAGAGCTGGGGGCGCAGACGGATATTCTTCGTGGTCCTTCGACTAAAGAAACGGTTTTGCCTTATTTAACTGAGCATCGTATTAATACAGTGCTGGTTGGTGCGGGGAATAAACGTTGGTTTCAGCCTTGGCGACAGCCCTTATATCAGCAGCTGATAAACAGTGGTCTGCCTTTGGAAGTTTCCGTTTGGCGTGTCGGTGAACGAGAGCAAGCGACGAAAGTCTCTTTATACACATCGACAACTTTTGGGCAAAAAAGAGGGTATGTTTATGGTCTCCTGTTTACACTTGTTGCTAGTCTTTTTGCTCAAGGTCTAACGCCATGGCTGCAAAGCGGTAATTTGGTATTGGTTTATGTGTTGTTTGTCGTGTTATGTGGTCTCAAATTTGGGGCTCGGCCTGCTATTTTTACCGCTTTGCTGTCATTTCTCAGTTTCAATTTTCTATTAACCGAGCCGTACTATACTTTTTTTGTTAATAAAAATGATGATATCGCCACGCTCTTATTCATGTTGGTCATAGGTATAGTCTGTGGTCCGGCGGCATCACGAATTCGACAGCAATTTTTACTGTTAAAAGAGGCGAATCGTTACAGTGAACTGCAGCGAGATTTTGCTCAGCAATTGACTGTTGTAAATCAAACTGGTGCCCTGTGGGAGATACTGGCAATGCAAGTGAGTCAGGCGTTGCATTGTACGGCTCATGTGGTGTCTTTCGATCAGCATGAAAAAACCATCAGCCCTCCTTTAACAGAGACATTACAGACATTGGACCAAGCGATGATAGATTGGTGTCACCGCCATCAGCAAAGAGCAGGTCGTTTTAGTGATACATTAAACGCCAGTAATTGGGCGGCATTCCCCTTGTTGTGCAATCAGCAAACCATCGCCGTGTTAATACTGAAGTTTTCCTCCGAGCAACAGGTGTTAAGGCAAGATGATACCGATCTATTAGATATTCTTAGTCAGCAAGCCATCAATGTTTGGCAGCGCATTCACCTTAACCGTGAATTAGAAAGCTCTAAGTTAAAAGCTGAAATGGAGCAGTTACGCTCTGCTTTATTGTCTTCTGTATCGCATGACTTACGTTCCCCTTTATCGGCGATGATGGGCTCTGCAGAAAGTCTACAAGTGCTGGGTAGCCAGCTATCCAGTGAAGATCGAAGCGAGCTTTTAGACACCATTGTTCAGGAAAGCAGACGGCTAGATCGCTACATTCAGAATCTATTGGATATGACGCGATTGGGGCACGGTACGTTGAAGTTGGAGCGTGATTGGGTGTCTATTGACGATATTATAGGCAGTGCTAAACAGAGATTGAAACGCTTTTTTCCAGACGTTCAAGTGGATTATCAGTCACAGCCTAATGCGCCATTGCTTTATGCTCACGCAGCGTTATTGGAGCAAGGTATTTTTAATATTCTAGAAAATGCCGCTAAATATACCAAACTGGAAGAGCCAGTACAGGTATTGGTTAGTCAACAGGGGCAGGTGTGTCGTATTGAAATTGAAGACAGTGGTCCCGGTATTGCTAAAGACTTTCGTGAAAAAGTGTTTGATATGTTTTACGTTGTCGCGGATGGTGATAGTAAACGCCATAATACTGGTATGGGACTGGCTATTTGCCGTGGCATGATAGGAGCCCATGGTGGTACGGTCAAAGCTGATGCGGCTCGTGTGGGCAGTGGCTCACGGTTTATTATTGAATTACCCTTACCTGAAATAAAAACAGGAGAATAGGCGATTGCCAGCGCAAATTTTAGTTATTGATGATGAAAATCAAATTCGCAAGATGCTGCGGATTGCCTTAAAAAGTGTCGGTTATGATGTATCTGAGGCGGATTCAGTTGCTTCTGGATTAGCCGCGACAGTAAGGCAACAGCCTGATTTAGTCGTGTTAGATTTGGGTTTGCCCGATGGCGACGGACTTGAATTGTTGGCGGAATTGCGCAGTTTTTCTAAAGTGCCTGTGATTGTTTTATCTGTACGCAGCGGCGATCCAGATAAAATAAAAGCATTGGATTTAGGCGCCCAAGATTATGTTACTAAACCTTTCAGTGTTGAAGAGCTACTGGCCAGAATACGGGCACAACTGCGGGATAGATTGCCGGATGCCACCCCAGTATTGCTTGATGATGGTTACTTGCAAATAGATTTGGCTCGTCGTTTAGTTTGTTGTGAAGGCCGAATTATTGAATTTACGCCGAAAGAATATGCCGTATTAGCAAAGCTTGCTCAGCATAGACAATGTGTTATTACCCAAAAGCAGCTACTAGAGCAAATATGGGGGTTAAGTCATGTACAAGATACGCATTATCTACGTATTATTGTCAGCCATATTAGGCAAAAGATTGGCGATGATCCAACGACGCCTCGGTATCTCATAACAGAAGCGGGTATTGGCTATCGTTTGATGTTATAGCTTAAAGAATCTTTTCTCTTCAGGTTCATAAGGAAAGCAAATGAATCATAAGCCTAATAAAAGCGACAGATGTCTTTTAACCGCAAATGAAATGGGTAGAGCAGACAAAGCCGCTGTAGTGGCAGGTGTGCCTGCGATAGATTTGATGGCGGCGGCTGGAAAAGCGGTAGCCGATGCTGTACTTAATCGTTGGTCAAAATGTTCGGTACTAGTGCTTTGTGGACCTGGGAATAATGGCGGTGATGGTTTTGTGGTCGCCAAGCTTTTAAAAGCTGCTGGTTGGCCTGTGCGCTTGGCCTTTTGGGGTTCTGTTGAAAAACTATCGCCTGAAGCTACGCATTTTTTTCATGCTTGGCAAGGAGAAGTTGAAGCGTATTCGGTCGATTTATTAGAGCAAACCGATTTGGTCATCGACGCCATGTTTGGAGCGGGTTTGACTTGCCCTTTAGAAGGCAAAGCTCGCAACATGGTTGATTCCATGATTGAGCGTAAAATACCAATTTGTGCGGTGGATGTTCCTAGTGGTGTTGATGGCACAACGGGCGCTGCGCTTGGCAAGGTTGCCCCTGCAGAGTTAACCGTGACTTTTTTTCGTAAAAAGCCAGGGCATTTATTGTTTCCCGGACGAAGTTTATGCGGTGAACTTGTCGTTGCTGATATTGGCATTCCTGTGACTGTGCTGGACGAGTTGAATCTTCAAACATGGGAAAACAGTCCAGAGCTTTGGTACCGAGATTATCCTTGGCCACAGTTGGATGGACACAAGTTTCATCGCGGCCATGCGTTGGTGTTTGGTGGTGAAAACATCACAGGAGCGAGTCGTTTAACGGCTCGTGGTGCTATGCGAATCGGCGCGGGTTTGGTCACCTTAGCTGTGCCGATTAAAGCTTGGGCTGTCTATGCCACTGCGATGACTAGTGTGATGGTGGCGAAGTTAGAACAGAGCCAAGAAACAGAAGACTTTGAAGAGTTGTTATTAGACCCACGTCATAATGCCATTGCAGTTGGGCCGGGGGCTGGTTTGGCTGGCTTCGAAAGCATTCGTACACGCAAAATTGTTATGACGGCACTTGCTAGCAATCGTGCGACTGTATTGGATGCCGACGCTCTCAGTGCCTTCGTCAATGATCCGCAAGTACTTTTTGGCGCTATTCATGGACCTTGTGTGATGACGCCCCACGAAGGCGAGTTTGCGCGTTTATTTCCTAAGATTAATAAAAGCCCTGAAATTAATAACAGTCCAGACATCAGTGAAAGCCACCCTGACGACAAATTAACGCGTGCTCGACTTGCTGCCAAATTAAGCGGCGCCGTCGTAGTGTTAAAAGGCGCAGATACCGTGATTGCGTCTCCTGATGGTCGGGCGATTGTCAATTCAAACGCGCCAGCGGATCTGGCAACCGGTGGATCAGGAGATGTATTGGCAGGCTTTATCGTTGGATTGCTTGCTCAAGGTGTTGAGCCTTTTTATGCCGCAGCGGCTGCGGTTTGGCTGCATGGTGAAGTCGGCAATGAGATTGGAGCAGGGCTTATTGCCGAAGATTTACCCGATCATCTTCCGAAAGTATTATCTGCTTTTAAGAAACAATATTTTCCATCAAAAAAGTAAGATGAGTAAAAAGACCTTGCCCTGTTAACGTCATTTTTATGTGTTAGCGGGACAAGGCCTTTTTTAGTTTAGTAATTCAGTTTTATCAACTTACCATTTTGTGTGGATCGATAACGAATTTCTTCGCTGCGCCGCCATCAAAGTCTGCATAGCCTTGTGGTGCTCGATGGTATTTCATCACTGGACATTGGCCAGTATGAAGCGAATGAGATTTCGCCCAACCTAGACCAAAACGCATGCTCAAACTGCCTTGTTCTGCCGCATCGTCAGTGGCACCTGGATCTTCTGTGACGTACAGACCAGGAATACCAATTTGTCCACCAGCGCGTGTCATCGTTTAGACAAATACCGGTTTTGCCTTCTTTACAGTTACGGCAACGACCGCAGGCAATGTTAAAAGGTACAGACACCAAATCACCAACCTTGATAAATAACACCTCGGTTTGCGTGATTATGCATATGGACATCCTTTTTTGCTGTTGTTTTTGTTGTGTGCACGACTGGTTATTTTGTCACCAGCTATAAAAAGAATAGTCCCTTGAACGACAGAAAAGCATGTTGAAAACGACGCAAATGCAACAGATTCTCAGTTTTCCTCATTTTGTGCTCTATTACGATTATCAAGCATAAGTATCCATCAATACATCCAGCATAGCTGCAGCGGTTATGGATAGGTTGGATCTGGGTTGGCAAATCACGCCAACTCGTACATATGCTATCGCCGATCTCAGACGGCTAATGTTTCTGAGTTAAAAGGCGAGGTGTTGCTCTATTTAGTTGAGTTGATGAAGAGGATTTATTTATAAAAAATCATTCATCATCCATGTCAACCGCAGCTTGTTTTAGTGTGTTTCTTAGCCAAATTAAGCCTTCATCGTTGTTGCGGTATTGGTGCCATTGCATGCATTGTTGCATTGGTGGAATAGCAAAAGGCAGCGGCAGAATTTTTAGTGGCCAGACTTTGGCCATTTTTTTAGCCAGTCTTGCGTGAATGGTGGCGATGTTTTCTGATCCAATAACCAAAGCAGGAAGAGACGTAAAGCTAAAAGTTGTCGCGATCAGGCGACGTTTGATGCCATATTTTTGCGCAAAAGTCGTCTCAAAGAAGTCCTTTTTTATGCCCGCTGGGCGCATTAGAACGTGGCCTGCTTCTGCGTACTTTTCTGTGGTTAATTCACCTTGTGCAATCTGGCTATGAGCCCAAACGACACACACAAACTCTTCCTCATAAAGGACTTCGCTCGGGTGTTCTGTGGACATAAAATCAGAGGGAATAATAAGTAAGTCGGCTTTGCCTTGTTCAAGCTGAGCATGAGGATTATCGACTTGTGCTAAAAACTGAAAACGCGCGCTGCTTTTTTCTTTGCCGACAATTTCTAAGGCGTGAGGGACAAGCACGGTTTGTGTGTAGTCCGAACAAAAGAAGCTGAAAATACGGTCTGTGGTTTGGGCATTAAAGCTGGGTTGAACCAAGATTGTGCTTTCAATATTGTTCAAAGCATTGCGAACTTGAACCTTTAAGTTTTCTCCCAATGGTGTAATGACCATCTTACGTCCAATCTGCGTTAACAAATCATCCTGAAAATATTCTCGTAATCGTGACAGAGAATTACTGAGAGCAGATGGGCTCATATTGAGCTTTTCTGCTCCCTTAGTGATGCTTTGCTCGATTAAAAGAGTATCCAGCGCGACTAATAAATTCAGGTCCAGTTTCTTAAAACGCATCGAGAGATCCCTCAAATTTGGTCATTTTTATTATTCGAGACCTTTAAGGAGCGGCTTTATTAACATGAGTTTTGCTCGCAACTTTGTGAATAGGTCTTAGTTGATCATTCGATGGTATCGAATGGTTGATTTAGTTTAAAGGGTTTTTCTGAAAGGTTGCACTCATTTACATTGTTTCTGTTCTCAAGGATAAAAATAAACTAAATGAGGAAGAGCCAATGCCTGTATTTCATTCCATCCAGTATCAATATGTCGATGTATTGCCATCTATCGACATGACTTCCCCAAACCCCATTCAGATCGTTGTGGTTTCTCGAGACGGCTTCTCCCCCAGTATTTGTGATTGCCTGACTTAGGTAAAGGGCGCGACTTTTATTTTTATTGCCGTCGAGCGTTGATGACGACCTCGTGAATTTTTGTCCTTAGATATCAGTTTTTACAAAGAATATTTAAACAATAAACCTCAGCCAATTGGCTTTTATAGAACAATTTGGAGAACTTATGTTTCGTTATTTCCCTAGCAATTATCCATGGGATCTTTCTATTAATCTTGCGTTAGAAATGGGCGCGCGGATTGGTGAAATTGAAGAAATGTGTGCACCGCTGCAAGAAGCGGCTAAAGCGAAAGATGCAGCTGGCTCTAAGGCTTTCCGTGAGAGCTGGGAACGCATGGCTGACAAATTATGTGAGCTAGCAAAAGAAGACGAAGCACGTGGTCGTCTTATTTCTGCAGGGGATAAATACGGTCGCGCCGCAACTTATTACTCAACAGCAGAACGTCTTCAAGGCCATGGTTCAGAAGGCCGTGAGGCGCTATATCAACGTTTTCAAGAGGTGTTTAACCTTGGGTTGAAATTGGCTAATGAAAATTGCGAGCGCGTTGAGATTCCATATGAAGGCAAACACCTTTCTGCTTTGTATGTTCGAGCTGAAGGCGTACAAGGCAAAGCACCAGTACTTGTACAAGTGAATGGTTTGGATTCCACAAAAGAAATGAAATACCGCGTTGGATTGCCTCGTTGGTTGGCGCAACGTGGTGTGTCGTCTTTGATCGTCGATCAACCAGGCACGGGTGAGGCGATTCGTTTACAAGGTTTGACGGCTCGTTATGACAGCGAACATTGGGCTAGTCGAGTTGTGGATTGGTTAGAAACTCGTGAAGAAATTGATGCGAAACGAATTGGTATGGAAGGCGTGTCGCTAGGGGGTTATTACTGTCCTCGTGCGGTGGCATTCGAACCAAGATTTGCTTGTGGTGTGGTTTGGGGTGCGAACCATGACTGGCGAGATGTACAAAAACGTCGTCTAGAAAAAGAAGGCAGCTTCCCTGTTCCTCATTATTGGGAGCATGTGCGCTGGGTTTGGGGAGCAAAAGACATGGATGAGTTTATGGAGATCGCTGAGAAGGTTCACCTTGATGGTGTGTTGGATCGTATCAAGGTGCCATTCCTTGTAACTCATGGGGAAAAAGACTCACAAATTCCATTGAAATGGGCACACCGTACTTATGAGCAATTGGTTAACAGCCCAAACCGAGAGCTGAAAATTTTCACTGATCGTGAAGGTGGTGTTCAGCATTCTAGTTTTGATAATTCCGCCAACGCTGGTGCATACATCGCCGATTGGGTGGCGGAAACACTTCATGGTCATACGGCCTAAGCCTTTTTAAGGAGAATAATAATGAAAATAATAGGTTTAGAAACCATCGTTTTTGGTGTTGAAGACATTGCTGCTTGTTCAACGTTTTTAACTGACTACGGTTTATTTCCAGTGGATGTGACGGAAACTGGCGGACGTTTTGAAGCGTTAGATGGCACAGCTGTAGTTTTGGCTCATGCTTCAGATAGCAGTCTTCCAGCCAGTATTGGTAATGGTTGCATGATGCGAAAAACGGTCATGGGCGTTGCCGATGCCGCGACAATTCAAGCGATTACTGAAGAGTTAAGCAAAGACCGCGAAGTTAAAACCTTAGCGGATGGTTCAATCGAATCCACGGATGACTCAGGTTTTGTGATTGGTTTCCAAGTAACAACACGCAAAGCGATCAATCTTGCGGGGGAAATTTCCAACGTGCCGGGATCGCCTTTCCAGCGACCTGTTAACCACCGAGCAGTAAACGTTGATGCGGAGCAGATTCGTCCACGTACCTTGTCTCACATTGTGTATTTTGTGCCAGATCCAGTGAAAGCCGAGGCGTTTTATGTGGAGCGTTTGGGCTTTCGTTGTACTGATCGATTTGACGGTGTGGGTCCTTTCCTACAACCAGCGGGAACGCTAGATCATCACACTCATTTCCTAATTGGTGCGCCACCATTTATGCAAGGTGTCGAACATTTCACGTTCCATTTTGGTGGACCAACTGAGGTAATGCAAAACGGTTCTCGTTTTATCGAAAAAGGCTATCAAGCCTTTTGGGGACCGGGTCGTCATGTCTTAGGATCGAACTGGTTTTGGTATTTCAATAGTCCTTTTGCTTGTCATATCGAAATGGATGCAGACATGGATTTGCACGACAAAAATTGGGAGCCTCGCGTTTCTCCAATGGGAGCCGATGCGTCACAAGCCTTCCTGATGCGTCACAGAAATAAATGGTCTCCGGGCAAAGATACGACTGAAAACGGTGATTATGAATAGAGCCTTGGGCTGTCTCGAGTCGTGACAGCCAATCGTTCTTGAATAACATAAGAGCAGCACATTTTAGGGTGCTTGCAGAAGATAATTAGCGCCCTTAAATGTTGCCAATAAAGCGGCTTAAGCTGCCCCCACGATATAAAAATAAACAAAGTGGATGGTACAAAATATGTTGATAATTTCTTTAGTAAAAGGGAATTGCTTCCTAGCGGATCGACGAGAACCAGCCTCTTTCGTTGGAGGTGTAAAATGAGTCAACGTTTTGGTGTTAAGGGCAATATTGCTTTGATGGTTTCCCACTGTGCTGGGATGTTGGATCTGGTTGCCTTGCCTTTATGGATTGGTATTTTGGTGGCGTCTTATCACTTTGATACTCAGCAGGCTGGCGGTTTAGTGACCTTGTTTTTGTTCGGTGCAGTGTGTGCCAGTGTGCTAATTGCCCCTCGCTTTAAAAAGGTCAATCGTCGGTTAGTGGCGAGTGTTGGTTTTCTAATCTCTGGAGTGTGTTTTTTTGCAGCGTCTCAAACCGCGGAATATTTTCAATTGGCGCTGTTACATCTTGTCGCGGGTTTAAGTGCGAGTGCCGCGCTGAGCATGGCTCATGGCACTTTTGCTCGTGGTGAAAACCCTCATCGCTTATTTGCGATTGCTGGTTTTACCTTAGGCATATTGGGGTTTGTGTTTATGGGAGCAACACCAAACATTACCAAAGCGGCAGGTGGTGAAGCCTTGTTTCTTATTTTTGGCAGCATTATGACCATTGCCGCTGTGGTGTGTACGTTGGCTTTTCCTTCCGTCGTATTGGATGCGGATGAGAGCGTGAAAGCCAAAAAAGCCATTCCTTCCAGTGTTTGGTTCGGTATCGTAGGCATCAGTTTAATGGCCGTGACTCAGGCCATGACCTTTAGCTTTATGGAACGAGTCGGTAATGAACGAGGTTTTGATACCGATTCTATTACCTTGGTTTTGGTGGCGCTTGCTCTGATTAATATTGTTGCGGCGGCGTTGGCGGGTATTTTTCAAAAACGTTTTTCAACTAAGTTTGTCTTGTTTGCAGGTCCTGTTCTGCAAATTATCTTGTCAAACATCATGATGAACAGCAGTGGTTTTATCTTCTATGCGGTGTCAGCGTCCTGCTTTGTTTCCTTGATGATTTTCACCCATACCTTTGTGTTTGGTTTATTGGCTCGCTTAGATACATCTGGCCGTGCCATGGCTGCAACGCCAGCGATGCTGATGATTGGTGCTGCGGTTGGTCCGATTCTCGGTGGCACGATAGTGAAATTATTTGGTTACCACGGTATTGGGATTGCGGCGTTGGTCTTTGGCCTGATTTCCCTATTTTGTTTTATCTGTGTCTTCCGAACTCGTTCTTTGACTGCTCAGGCCGAGTCTGTGTCATGAGTAGGTTAATCGATTCTATTGATTTAAAGATGGATAACACAAGATGGCCGAACCGAATAAAACTCTGAATGAAAACATAGACCTTTGTCACATTGATGATATCGAAGAGGGGGCGTCGAAAGGATTTTTAGACGATGAATCGGGAAGTGATTTGTTATTTATCGTCAAGCAAGAAGGGCAATTGTTTGGCTGGCGCAATGCGTGCCCTCATGTGGATGGTGCGGCAATGGCGTGGCGAAAAGATGCTTACATGAATTCTCAGCAAACCTTTATTAGTTGCCATGCTCATGGTGCGTTATTTGAGGCAAAGACAGGTTTGTGTGTCCAAGGCCCTTGCCTTGGTAAAAGATTAAAACCGGTTCCCGTTTCTGTTGATCAAGCGGGAAATGTATCGATTTTACTAACGGATATTCGCTAATTATTAGCAATAACAAAAATAAGAAGGAGTAGTTAAATGGCTGCTGTAAATAAAGTATTGGTCGTGGGTGGTGGTTTCTCTGGTATGGCGGCCGCCATTAAAATGCGCCGCAATGGCATTGATGTGGATCTGGTTGAGATTGACCCTGAATGGTGTGAGCTAGGTGCCGGCATCACCATTAATGGCGCGTCTATGCGGGCATTAGAAAGCCTTGGTTTGTACGAGCAAGTGGTTGAGCAAGGTTGTGTGACTGATGGCGTAGAAATTCACTTGGCTCATGGCCCTTTAATTATGGAATTACCCACGCCAAGCCCTGTGGGTTCAAAGGTTGGCGGTAGTGGCGGTATTTTTCGTCCAACATTGGCGCGAATTATGTCGAATGCAACGATTGATTCAGGGGTGAATGTTCGTTTGGGTTGTACTTATACTGAGATTAAACAATCTGAAACCTGCGCGACTGTCACTTTCACCGATGGCACAACGAAAGACTATGATTTGGTGGTTGGTGCCGACGGCGTTCACTCTAAATTGCGTAAAGAGTTTTTCCCCGAAGTGCCTGAGCCTGAATACATAGGCCAGGGAGTTTGGCGTGCCATTATGCCTCGCCCAGAGGAGATTAATCGAGTGACTATGTGGATGGGAAGCCATCTGAAACTGGGTGTGAATCCTGTATCTGAAACCCATATGTATATGTTTATCACTGAAGATCGTCCAACCAAAGAGCATATTGATAAAGCTACTTGGCCTCAAGTGTTTGCAGGCTTGATGGAAAACTTCCCTAATCCAATTGTAAAAGCATTGATCCCGCATGCTTTAAAAGAGGAAGCGAATATTGATTATCGTCCGCTTGCTAATTTGTTAGTTAAAACGCCTTGGAACAAAGGTCGTTTAGTGTTGATAGGTGATACTGTCGCAGCGACAACGCCACATCTTGCATCTGGTGCCGGTATTGGTATTGAAAGTGGCATCGTGTTGGCAGATGAATTAGCCGCAAACGATTCTCTCGATGTAGCATTTGAACGCTTTCATGAGCGTCGCTGGGAGCGCTGCCGAATGGTCGTTGAGAATTCAGCGCGTTTGTGTGACATCGAAATCAATGATGGTGACAAAGCAGAACACTCGAAAATTATGGGGCAATCATTGATGGCATTAAGCCAGCCGATTTAAGCCCGTTTTTAATCAACTTCCCCCTTGGGCAGTGTGATGAAGATTTTTCTGAGCGCTGCTTTCTTTCGTTATAGACACTCAAGATAAAGACAGACGTATTCGTTTAAGGAGTAATCTTATGAAGTTCGCAACCTTACCTAATGGCACATTAGATGGTCATTTAGTGGTGGTATCAAAAGATTTGAGCAAAGCAGTGGATGCTAGCGCGATTGCGCCTAATTTATTATCAGTGGTACAGAATTGGCATAAATATGAGCCTGAATTACAGGCTTTATACGAGCAGCTTAATGCTGGCAAACTACAAGGAACGTTTGATTTTGACCCTAGTCTTTGTTGTGCGCCATTGCCAAGAAGTCCTCAGTGGCTGGATGCGTCTGCTTTTTTAAATCACGGCAAGTTGATGGAAGAAGCGTTTAATACTGATCCCATTGTCGATGCAGAAACCATTCCTGTCATGTATCAAGGTGCCAGTGATGATTTTCAAGGTCCTACCGTCGATATTCCTATGCCAAAAGAATCTGATGGCATCGATTTTGAAGGTGAGTTTGGCGTTGTGATGACGGAAGTGCCTATGTCGGCTTCTGTTGAAGAAGCTGCCAAAGCCATTCGTCTTATTGTGCAGATTAACGATTGGAGTTTACGTGCTCTTGGCCCTCGTGAAATGAATTCAGGCTTTGGTTTTTTGCAGGCCAAGCCGTCTTCCAGTTTTGCACCTGTGGCCGTGACACCAGACGAATTGGGTGAGGCATGGAAAAATGGTCGAGTTAATATGTCTTTGCATGTCACATGGAATGGCCAGCGTTTTGGCGAGCCTCATGGCAGTGAAATGAACTTTTCGTTTCCTCAGTTAATTACGCATGCTGCTCGAAGCCGAAAATTAACCGCTGGCTGTATTTTGGGTTCCGGAACGGTTTCCAATAGATCTCGAGATGCGGGCTCCGCTTGCATTGCTGAGCGTCGAGTCATTGAAAAAATCGATCTTGGTGAAATCAAAACTCAGTTTATGAAATTTGGCGATAAGGTTCGAATGGAAGCGATGTTTGATGATGGCAGTGAAGGGCCGTTTGGTGTGATCGAACAAAAAGTGGTGGCTAATCTAGTGAAGCCAAAGTAACAAAAAAATCAAAGTAACGACAAGCTAAAGAAATGGCGATTTATCTGCATAAATCGCCATTTCTTTTAAGAAAAAAAGAGTTCAATTAATCAAAAATAGCAACGGCACGAATAAAGCCAGCGGAACCATTTTTGATCTTATACGGGAAGCAAGACACCATAAAACCATCGGCTGGTAGGCTTTCCAAGTTGGACAGTTTTTCCATTTGTCCGTAACCAATATCACGGCCAGCTTTATGGCCTTCCCATATAATAGAAGCATCACCTGATTCAGCGAATTTTTCTCGAGTGTACTTGAATGGTGCATCCCAACTCCACGCATCGGTTCCAACCACTCGAACCCCACGTTCCAACAAATACATGGTGGCTTCTCGTCCCATGCCAACGCCAGCTTCTAAATAGCCGGGTTCTCCATAAATGCTACCAGCACGAGTATTAACCAAGACAATATCCAAAGGCTCAAGTTCGTGGTTAATGCGTTTTAACTCGGCTTCTACTTCTGCGGCCGTAATGATGTGCCCATCGGGTAAATCGCGGAAGTCCAGTTTCACGCCCGGCTGCAAGCACCAATCTAATGGCAATTCATCAATACCGTAGGCTGGTTTACCGCCGTCAGTGGTAGACGCGTAATGCCAAGGAGCATCCATGTGTGTTCCGTTATGCGCGCTCATGACCATTTTTTCAACAGCCCAAGCTTCGTTTCCTGGCATGTCTTCTTTGTTCAAGCCGGGAAACATGCCTGCCATTTCAGGCCAGCCTGCTTGGTGATCTGTGTAGTCTATTTTAGGTGAAAGTGGTGGTGGATCTGTGTATGGGTTGTTATCTAACGTGACGGACAAATCGACAATGCGTCTTGTTTTGGATGGTTTCATTGGTTACCTCTTTTTATTATTGTGCCTTTAATACATGGCAGTCGAATCAATCATAGAGAAAATAACGCTTCACTTTAAGTTGATAATAACCACATGAACTGTTGATGATATCAACTTGACTTTTGTGTTTTTAAATCAGGAAAAATGAGTGTTCGAATAGTTGAAAGAAAGAAAAATGGCGCTTTAGTAAAAGCGCCATTTTATGCCTAACCTGTTAGTGAAACACCTTGATTAGGTTTATTTGTTGATTAGTAAGTTAAGCCAAAGTTGTAATCAAATAAGGTGTCTTCTTTTGCGTATCCTGGTGCGTCTGGCGCATTTTCAATGACAGCTTTTAGGTTGTTGGGAATGGCAAAAGGCATTTTTCCTTGTGGTGCAAAGCGTCCAGAAATGACGTCCATGAGCGCTTTATTGTTGACCCCAAAACCAGCCAAAATAGCACCAGCGTTTTTCAAGCCACTTTCCTCATCAAGTACATAAGGATTACGGAAGTAGATGTTAAGAATGGTGTTTTCAGCTCCCACTTCTTTCATGACTGCTTGAATTTCCTCTAGAGAAGGCGATATTTTCCACGACTCTGAAGCCGCCATGCTAGTAAAAGAAAGGTTGTTTACTTCCCATGGAACGGCGCCGCCAAATATTAATCCTAGTCCAAACATATCATCAACACACAAGCGGTTGACCTGTGGGAACATGTTGCATGGATCTTCTGCCCCCCATGTTTTATTCGTCAATGGGTTGATATGTTTTGGGTTATTGCCTGTAGCGGCATCTCTTGTGCGATAACTACGCAACAGCGGGCTGGCGTTTTTTACTTCAACTCGTATTAATGCATAGTCACTGCCTGTTGCACTTGGTCTTGGTAAAGCCTTGCCACTCTTGTCCGTTGGTTCGCCATTTACGATGTGATAGCCGTAGGGTGCAATGTCTTTTGGTGACATTCCCATGACATAAAGGTGAGCACCTTGTTTAAGCGGTAGCACTTTTGTTTTGTCCGCTTGGGTCTTATTTTGTAGCAAGACAATGGACTTTTGCATAATGTCCATGGCTTTTTTCTGATGATTCTCATTGCCAATGATGCGTTCAGCAGCACCGTCATTCACATAAGGGTTCTCAAACAACCCTAAGTCAAACATCGGCGCTAATAGACGTTTTGCGGACTCATTGATACGTGCTTCTGTCAGTAGCTTTTGATCGACCAAGTCGGTAATGGTTTTTGCATCGTGGAAGCCTGAAATAGTATCCGCTCCAGCTTGGATAGATTGTGCGACTCGCTCTGGAACCGTTTTATCTTCCAGTCCCCATGCTCTGGCATCGACGATTCCGGTGTCAGTATTCACGTAACCTTTAAAGCCCAGTTCGCCACGCAATAAGTCGGTCACGATTTGTTTGGAGAACGATGAGCCTAATTGTTCGTACTTCACGCCATTATGGACAACGTCAATAGGGACGCCATAGTAAGGCATAATCGAAGAGACACCAGCATCAATCGCAGCTTGGAAAGGCTTTAGATGTTCTTCAAATTGACCCGCAGGGTAGACTTGGTTTTTACCAAAAGAATAGTGCGGATCGAGTCCCATTTCCTGTGGTCCGCCGCCGGGAAAATGCTTAAGCGTTAACGCAATATTGGTATTTGGGTTGACTGGCCCACCTTGTAAGCCTTTTACCAGTCCCGTCATGATGCTCGCATCTAGGTCGGCATTTTCAGTAAAGGTTTCGTGGAAACGGTGCCAGCGAGGTTCAGTGCCAAGGTCCGCCATGTAACCATACATGCCGCGTAATCCAATGGAGCGCCACTCGCTTCCGGTGAC
Organism: Marinomonas sp.; assembly: GCF_965225885.1. Taxonomy (NCBI): domain Bacteria; kingdom Pseudomonadati; phylum Pseudomonadota; class Gammaproteobacteria; order Oceanospirillales; family Oceanospirillaceae; genus Marinomonas; species Marinomonas sp. The sequence goes on along the minus strand of NZ_OZ245329.1, from coordinate 3,626,730 downwards.
CTCTGAAAAGGTTTTAATCACCTCCATACCTTTTCCTGGGTGAAGGGCTTCTTCGCCCAAAACGGCTGCAGCTAAACCTGGCTCTTTCGGAAATTGGGTAAAGGCCCCCGCCGCTTCGTTAATTCCTACTTTGGGGTCTTTATCGAAATGGTTTCGCGCATTGGATTTCTGTAAAACGGGAATGCCCAAACGGCTGTCCTCCGCCATTTCTTGGATGTGGTTCATATAGTGAGTGGATTCGGCAGGCGTGAGTGAAGACCCTGCAAAAATACCTCGATCAGGTCCGCATCGAGTGTCGTTAGTGACCACGTTACGGAAAATAAAACGACGCATGTTCTGGCTTTTGATGTAATGCTCTGCCGTGTCTTGTGGCAAGCCTTCACAGCCGCTGTTAAGAGTGTCAATCAGCATTAAGCCAGCTTTTTCTTGTAACGTCATTTGGTTGACTAGATTGTCGACCCGAAGCGGCGTCGGTAAACGCCAATCTTCATATGGGTCGAGGCGACCATTTTGATTTAGGTCTTTAAAGGTTAAGCCATCAATAGTGAGCTCAGGTTTTATTTTGCTCACTAAGTTCGCTTGTTTGGTGTTAGCTTCCTCGGCGATATTGCTTTGAGGATTTGTGCTGCAACCTGCTATTAGGGCAATTGCGCTGCTTATAGTCAGCAAACGCTCCACTGATTTTATTGTTTTTTTAGCCATTATTATTCTCATTTTAATCATGCAATATAAAGGGGATTAGAATTCGTAGCTTGCTTTGGCTATGACAGTTGAACCATCAAAGTTATTCGTTTTGCCGTTACTGTCTAAGAAAGGCGTGTTGTCTCTGTCTCGACGAAAAGAGGAGTTAGGTCCGCCAACTAGGCTAAGTTCAAGCCCCGGAACAGAGTTAGGTGTATAGAAAACCGCGCCGCCAAATTCATATTCGTATAAATCTTGTCCTTTATATTCAAAGCCAAAACCATAGCGGGCAAGCAAGGCGAACTTCACTTCTTGGCTGTATCGATGAAAATAATTCAGAGCTATAACGCTTTCTTGGTCGTTGTAAAAGTCTTTACTGACGCCGTTGGTAATGGTGTCATCGTTGCCTTTTGAATTGCCTGAAAGATTGTTTTCAAATCGACCTAAGCTGTTCTTTCTGTCTGCTGAGACATAAGCGTAGCCAACAGAAAAAACACCGGAAGGTAAAAAGAAATCAGTCTTTATTTCTGCAATATAGGCGTTGTCATCAAAGAAGCGATTACGATCAGATTGCGCTTTGTATTTAGATAGCGCTTCAGCATGAAAGACTTTGGCGGAGACTTTTTTAGCCGTTAGTTGCTTGCTGTAGCCAAAGAACTGACTTCTTACATAGTCTTGGCCTTCCCCAATATAGTATTGAAAAGATTGACCATCGTTTTTGTATTCAGCCGCTATTGTATAGATGAAATCTATTTCTTTTTTGTCTTTTGTTACTAGGTCATCAACATCTGTATCATTCGGTGGTGTATGAGCAGTTAGATAACCAGCTTTAACATTCCATTTTGCGGAATCTATGTCAGCCGTTATGCCATAGTAAGCGCTATCGGTAATGTCTCCATCACGCGTCACTGCGCCGAAGTTCTTCAAAACTCGAAGACCTTCATACAAGTTGATATTGGTATTGTTGTCCGTGGTAAATTTTTGCTTTAGGAAAGCCTGGGTGACTTTATTAAACCCTTCAGCACTTCTTTTGTCATTTACCTTAAAATATTGCTTAGCGAAGAATGAGTCACCAGTCTCAATCGGTTCAACCGCTAATAAGCTTAAATTAAAGCCATAATGATCATCCACATACACTGAATCAAAGTCATAAGTAGCGGACTGCGCCCAATTTAATAGGTCCGAATTGCCTGTTTTATCGTAACGACCACTTCTGGTGTCGTCATAGGTATTTTGTAATTTAAACTTATGATCACTGTCTTGTAGAAAGTCGATAACACCTGCGTTTACGTAAGTAATAGGCGATAAAATACATAGTGCGATAGCTGTTTTTTTCATACGTTTCTCTTTTTTTATTTTTATATTTTTTGCTTTTTTTAAACGAGGTACCCACATTGCCTAAGCTCAATAGCGCTCAGCTTGATGCTTTATGTTCACTGTGACAGTAGCGTTTTGTGGCGCGGTTTCGTTTAGCTTGCTGGTGCATTAATCAGCGTTAGTGAAATCGAAAAATTGGCCTGGATTGTTGACGTGTTTCATAGAACGGCTGGCGTTTTTTTTGCCACTGGGGGAAAAGTAGATTCATCATATTAACTCCAGATTATTATTTTTATTGTGGTTCAATTGGCTTGCTTGGCTGCACATAAAACCTATGGTTAAGCAAGTCATCACACTTGATAAAAATCATGGTAGAGAAAAAAATTATATTCTTTAAATGAATAATATCTCTATTAACTATCTATGGTATCGATTTGACCATTGTGATAATAACAAGGCAGATTAAAAAAAAGAGTGTGGTGTTTCACACACGACTAACTTGTTCAAACGAAAAAAGAGAATAAAAATAATGCATTTTCGAAAACTTGATCTGAATTTATTAGTGGCGTTGGATGCTCTGATTCGTAACCAGAATGTGAGTCTAGCGGCCGAAGAATTACATCTCAGTCAATCCGCCATGAGTAGCTCTTTATCTCGATTACGTCGCTATTTTAATGATGAGTTGTTAATCCAAACGGGGCGAAAAATGATGCTGAGCCCTCTTGCTGAGCAATTGGAACAGCCAATTCGTGACATCTTGGTAAAAATAGACGCTTCCATCATGCTCAAACCGGGCTTTGATCCAACCACATCTGATCGAGAATTTCGTATCTGTGTGTCAGATTACATGCTGCACACCTTGATTCCTCATGTGATTGACATGGCACAAGCGCAAGGTTGCACAGTGAAATTGAATTTCTTACCTCAGGTGAGTGATCCAAAGAAAGAGCTGGATCGTGGCGAAGCGGATTTACTTATCATGCCCGATATTTTTTGTTCGGATTTTCATCTCAGTGAACCCTTGATCACTGATGAATTTGCTTGTGTTGTTTGGGATCAAAGCGATTTAGCAAAAGGAGAAATGACGATGAAAACCTTTGTGTCGTCAGGTCATGTTTGTATGCAGCCGCCGAACTCTAATCCGTCTTTTGAAACTCATTCTTACGAATCACAAGGTATTTCACGACGGGTCGATGTGCGGACGTTTAGTTTCTCATGCATTCCTAACTTGATCGTTGGCACTAACTTAATCGCTACTTTGCAGAAGCGCTTAATTGATAAGTCCATTGCGCAAGGAATGGCCTTAAAATCATTTCCAACACCAGTTGCCTTGCCCACATTGCGTGAAAGTATGCAGTGGCATAAATACCAAAATGCCGATTTGGGCATTATCTGGTTAAGACAATTGATGCTGGAAGCGGTAGCTAAGCATATGTGTTGATCAGCACATCCAGCATAGCGGCAGCGGCGATGGATAGGTTGGACCTAGGCTGGCAGATGACGCCAACTCGTCGACGAATTTCGGGATTAATTACTGGTCTGCAAATGGCGCCTTGTTCTATGGCTTGTTGTCGACACAGCGCTGGGACAACAGCCACGCCCATGCCTTCGCTGACCATGCGTCCTACAGTGGCAAGTTGGTGAGCATCAAAAGCAAGGTTAAGTTCGATCCCTGCCTCATTGAGTGCACTTTCAATCATGGTACGAACGCTGGAAGGGCGTTGTAAAGTGATGAAATCGTATTCTAAAAGTGCTCGCCAAGAAATCGTGTCTTGGGTTTCCAGCGGCTTAGAAAGCCACGCATAATCGTGACACCATTTCGTCCATGTTCACCGCCGAACAGGCGGCTTAGGAAAAACTTCTGGGTGGGTGACCAACAAAAGATGAGTTTCACAGTCAAACAGGAAATTTTGTTGGGATCGTAAATGCTGTTTTGGCAGATTACGGTCGTGCCTCCCTCATGCAGCCCTACGGTTTGTTATTTACTCCAACAAGAATAAGTGGTACATTATTCGGTACGTTTTTGGAGGGTGAATGATGATTACAATAACGGCAACAGAAGCAAGAAAAACGTTTTTTGAGCTTATTAAGCAAACGAATCAGCAACATGACATTATTGAAGTGCAGCATAAATCAGGCAATGCCGTCATTATGTCAGCTGAGGATTATGAAGGTTTGCAGGAAACACTGTATCTTTTGTCGCAACCTGATTTTAAGCAGACGTTTAATCAATCTGTTCTTGAAGCAAATGCGGGTGAGGTAGTGAGCTTTGAAGAGGTGTTTGGAGAGCCTTTGTGAGTGGTGAACGCTATCAGATTGAGTTCACTAAGCAGGCACAAAAAGATGTTGCCAAGCTCTCACCAAAGTTAAAGAGCAAACTCAAAGATATTTTGCGGCATAAAATTGCGGTCTCACCGGAGACCGGAAAGGCACTGGTGGGAGATTTAAAGGGCTATTATTCTGTTCGTCTTAGTTTCCAAGATCGTATTGTTTACCGAATTGAAAATGATCGTTGTGTTGTGTTGATTGTTCGAGCAAAAACGCATTATGGTGCATGATTTTGCTGGTAATGGTGAGGCAGTCTAATAGTTTATCCAAGGTTATTGTGTCTCAAGCTAGTTGCGATCAAGCATAAGTATCCATCAACACATCCAGCATAGCGGCAGCGGCGATGGATAGGTTGGACCTAGGCTGGCAGATGACGCCAACTCGTCGACGAATTTCGGGATTAATTACTGGTCTGCAAATGGCGCCTTGTTCTATGGCTTGTTGCTGGCAAAGCGCTGGAACAACGGCAACGCCCATGCCTTCGCTGACCATGCGTCCTACAGTGGCAAGTTGGTGAGCATCAAAAGCAACGTTAAGTTCGATCCCTGCCTCATTGAGTGCACTTTCAATCATGGTACGAACGCTGGAAGGGCGTTGTAAAGTAATGAAATCGTATTCTAAAAGCGCCCGCCAACAAATCGTGTCTTGTTCTTCCAGTGGGTGATCTTTTGGCAAGATCGCAATGAACCTGTCTTCATAAAGTGGATGGAAAGACAAATCAACAAGGTTGCTTGGCTCGAAGGAAATTCCCAGCTCCACTTGGTTGTTACGCACCATTTCCACTACCACATCGGATAACACATCGTCGATGGCGACCTGAATATTTGGGTACGAAGCATGGTAATTACGAATGGCTTTTGGTAGCAACGAAGCAGCAAAAGATGGCATGGAAGCGATAGTGATTTTGCCCATTTGTAAGGCAAAACGTTGCTTCATTTCGTCTTCGGCGTTTTCCCATTGCGCTAATAACCGTCTGGCGATTGGCATTAAGGCTTCACCTTCCGGTGTTAAGGCAATATGGCGTGTCGTGCGAGTCAGTAATTTCCCCCCTAAATTATCTTCTAGGCTTTTAATCGACAGGCTCAACGCAGGCTGTGACAAGTGCAATTGCGTGGCAGCACTGGCAAAGCTCATGGACTGAGCGACAGCTAGGAAGGCTTTTACTTGTTTTACGTTCATTTAAGAATACTTCTTTGTGATTATTGTTTTGAAAAACTTATTAATAAATAGAAAAAACAAATTTAATTAATTTATCGCCTTGGGTCAAACTGGTTGGAAGTTAAAAGTTATCTAAAAATAATAAGACAGGAGAATTAATATGGCCGGTTTTGACAAAGTCGTCGCTTCTTATGAAGAAGCCATGATCGGGCTAGAAGATGATATGACGGTACTTGCAGGCGGTTTTGGCCTGTGCGGTATTCCAGAAAACCTGATTGCTGAAATCAAACGCAAAGGCACAAAAGGTTTGACCGTAGTGTCGAATAACTGCGGTGTGGATGGTTTTGGCTTGGGCATTCTGCTCGAAGACAAGCAAGTTCGCAAAATGGTGTCGTCGTATGTGGGCGAAAATGCCCTGTTTGAAAAGCAATTATTGAATGGCGAACTGGAAGTAGAACTTACTCCACAAGGTACGCTGGCGGAAAAAATGCGCGCTGGTGGCGCGGGTATTCCAGCTTTTTACACCGCCACTGGTGTCGGTACGCCAGTCGCAGAAGGCAAAGAAACCAAAGAATTTAATGGCCGTGAATACCTGTTGGAAGAAGCCATCGTCGGCGACTTCGCCATTGTTAAAGGTTGGAAAGCCGACCGTTACGGCAATGTCATTTATCGCCACACCGCACAGAACTTCAATCCTTTGGCCGCAACCGCTGGCAAAATCACCGTCGTAGAAGTAGAAGAAATCGTCGAGATTGGTGAGTTAGATCCTGCCCACATCCATACGCCCGGTATTTATGTGGATCGAGTCGTACTCGGTACATTCGAAAAGCGCATCGAAAAAAGAACCGTTAAGACAGCAGAATAAAATAACAGAATAAAAAAAGAGGTTTCTTATGTCACTTACTAGAGAGCAAATGGCGCAACGTGTCGCCCAAGAATTACAAGACGGTTTTTACGTTAACCTTGGTATCGGTATTCCTACCTTAGTCGCCAATTACGTGCCGAAAAATATGGATGTCATGCTGCAATCAGAAAATGGTTTGCTTGGTATGGGCGAGTTTCCTACCGAAGAAACCATTGATGCGGACATGATCAACGCCGGTAAACAAACGGTGACCACAGTGAAGGGCGCGTCGATATTTTCCTCCGCTGAATCTTTTGCCATGATCCGTGGCGGTCATGTGGATTTGACCGTGTTGGGTGCCTTCGAAGTGGATGTGAGCGGCAATATCGCTTCGTGGATGATTCCTAATAAGTTGATTAAAGGCATGGGCGGCGCGATGGATTTGGTCGCCGGCGCAGAGAATATTATTGTCACCATGACGCATGCTTCTAAAAATGGTGAATCAAAGCTGCTGTCTAATTGTTCTTTGCCTCTGACTGGCAAAGGCTGTATCAAAAAAGTCCTGACAGACTTGGCTTGGCTCGAAATTGAGAATGGCGCTTTTGTCTTGAAAGAAAGAGCTCCGGGTGTTTCAGTGGAAGAAATTATTGAAAAAACCCAAGGTAAACTTATTGTGCCGGATCATGTGCCGGAAATGACGTTTGTGGCTCTATAAGTAATAGAGCATCAGACGAATCGCAAATAACAACTACAGGAGCTTTTTATGAAAGCCGTCATCGTTGCTGCAGCAAGAACACCTATCGGTGCTTTTAATGGCGCTTTATCTTCGTTGAGTGCGGTGCAATTAGGCACTCAACTCTTGTCTGGCATGTTAGCCAAACAACCTATTTTGAAAGATCACATTGAAGAAGTGATTTTAGGCCAAGTACTGGCTGCTGGCTGCGGTCAAAACCCTGCACGTCAAACCGCTATTCATGCTGGCTTACCAAAGCATGTCTCGGCTATGACGATTAATAAAGTCTGTGGTTCTGGCTTAAAAGCGGTGCAACTTGCAGCTCAAGCTGTATTGAATGGTGATGCAAGCATGGTCGTTGCAGGTGGACAAGAAAGTATGAGCCAAGCGGCGCATGTATTGCCAAATAGTCGCTCCGGTAAAAAAATGGGCAACTGGGAACTATTGGATTCCATGGTGACCGATGGTTTATGGGATGCGTTTAACGATTATCACATGGGACAAACGGCTGAAAATATCGCCAATCGTTGGGATATTAGTCGCCAAGAGCAAGACGCCTTTGCAGCAAATTCTCAACAAAAAGCGGCGCAAGCACAGGCTGCTGGTCGATTTGTTGAAGAGATTCTGCCGATCTCAATTCCTCAGCGTAAAGGCGACCCCGTTATTGTCGACGCGGATGAACAAATTCGTCCTGATACGACCGCGGAATCTCTTGGCAAGCTGCGTGCAGCGTTTGCCAAAGAGGGCACTGTCACCGCAGGTAATGCGTCTACTTTGAACGATGGCGCTGCCATGGTAATCGTCACATCCGATGTGGAAGCGAAACGCTTAGGCTTGCCGATTCTAGCGGTTATTGAAGCCGCGAACAGCGCGGGGGTTGATCCTGAAATCATGGGAACAGGTCCTATTGCCGCGACGCAAAAGGTACTCAAAAAAGCCAATTGGAAAGTGTCTGATTTGGATCTAATCGAAGCCAACGAAGCCTTTGCTGTACAGGCTTTGTGTGTCAACAAAGAGCTTGGTTTGGATGCTAGTAAAGTGAACGTGAACGGTGGCGCGGTGGCCTTGGGTCATCCGATTGGTGCTTCTGGTTGCCGAATCTTGGTTACCTTGCTCCACGAAATGCAGCGCCAAGACCTTAAAAAAGGACTGGCGACCTTGTGCATTGGTGGCGGAATGGGCGTTGCTATATTGGTTTCTCGTTAATAAAATTGGTACAAAAAATCTAATTAATAAACGTAATAAGTGATACAGAAAGGTGGCTCCTAGTGAGTCTCTCTTTCTGTTTTTTGCCTTTTTCGTCCAATAAAAAATATAAAAAAACAGGATAAAACTGATGAATACTCTCGAACAAAAACAAACGGGTTTACAAAAAGTAAGCCAATTCTTCGTTACTTTGCTGCAGCGTTACCTTCCTGACCCTTTTATTTTTGCCATCGTTTTAACTTTCGCCGTGTTTTTGTTGGTGATGCCGAGTACTGGGCAGGGACCAATGCAAGTGGTAAACGCTTGGGCTGGTGGGTTTTGGAACTTACTTAGTTTTTCGATGCAGATGGCGATGGTGGTTGTGACTGGCCATGCCATGGCAAGTGCGCCAGCGTTTAAGCGTAAATTAGCTATGTTGGCAGGGGTTGCGAAAACACCAGGACAAGCGATTATCTTGGTGACTGTGATCAGCGCGATGGGGTGTTGGGTTAACTGGGGGTTTGGCTTAGTGGTCGGTGCTATTTTTGCCAAAGAAATTGCTGCTCGTGTAAAAGGTGTCGATTACCGGTTATTGATTGCTTCTGCTTACAGCGGCTTTTTGTTCTGGCATGGCGGTTTGTCAGGTTCTATTCCCTTGTCTATTGCAGGTGGTGCGAATATTTCAAAGGTGACAAATGGTGCGGTGACCGGTCCTATTCCAACCTCTGAGACAATTTTCTCAACCATGAACTTAACCATTTTAGCGGTTATGTTTGTCACTATTCCGTTATTGAATCGTTTGATGCATCCAGCACCACAAGACACGGTTACGATTAACGCTGAATTATTAAAAGAGCAAGTCGTCGAGACCCCAAATAAAGCGGATATGAGTCCGGCAGAACGTCTTGAAAATAGTCGGGTTTTGTCTTTGCTTCTTGGTGTGATGGGCTTTGCTTATGTGATTTACTATTTTGTGAATAACGGTTTTGCTCTTAACTTGAATATAGTCAATTTTACCTTCTTGTTTTCAGCTGTTTTGCTTCATGGAACGCCAAAAAGTTTGTTGAACTCGGTTTCTCAAGGAGCACGTAACTGTTCTGGTATTCTGCTACAGTTCCCATTCTATGCTGGGATCATGGGTATGATGACAGCAACGGGTGATTCAGGTGCGTCGTTGGCTGGCGTGATTTCACAGGCGTTTGTTTCTATTTCTAATGAAACCACTTTCCCTTTATTCACCTTTTTAAGTGCTGGTATTGTTAACTTCTTTGTTCCTTCTGGTGGTGGCCAGTGGGCGGTACAAGCACCAATCATGATGCCAGCAGGTGCTGCGCTGGGTGTTGATGCTGCGAAAACCGCCATGGCAATTGCTTGGGGTGATGCGTGGACTAACATGATTCAGCCATTCTGGGCATTGCCAGCGCTGGCAATTGCAGGGCTTGGCGCAAAAGATGTGATGGGTTATTGCTTGATGGCATTGATCGGTTCTGGAGTGATTATTTCACTAGGATTTTTGATTTTTTAAGATATCTTTCTGATCTAAGATTGTCTGCCATTTTTATACTTTAGCATTAACCAAAGCCACTATTAGTGAACGACTGATAGTGGTTTTTTTAGTTTTACGAACTGACTATTTATTGACGCTAGGCTTCGTTTTATTTGCACAAAACGGTCAAATTAGAGCTAACTCAACCCATAAGTTTCCTTTAAGGGTTTAATTGTTATAAATGCTTTTTGCACCAGTTTTTACCATAAGACCTCTTTATAATTTGCTCAATTCCAAGCGTTCATGTAGGTGAAAAATGGCAAGTTTGCAAACGGTAAATCGTCATATAAATGCAGGTGTGTTTAAAAAGAAAAGCACGCTTTCAATGAAACATTACTTTTTAAGTCTGTCTTTATTAGTGGGTACGCCAGTTTTTGCGGATGCGAATTGGGTGTCGGCAACGTTAGATAATGATTTTTTTGTCAATGAAGACAATGGCTATACCAATGGGCTTTATGTTTCATGGTATGACGTTCGTGACAGCGAAACATCTGATCACAGCCCCGATTTTTGGGTGAAGCCATTAATGTGGAGTATGCCGTCAGGCTCATTAAAAAGCTCTGCTAATATTTATGGCTTTGGTCAGACGATAAATACAGCTGATGATATTGAAATTCCAAATCCGCCTGAAAATGATTTTCCCTATTCTGGCTTATTAAGTTTTAACAATACTTTTATCGCCAATAGTGGCGATCATGCTGACCGAGTCAGTACGACATTAGGCATTGTTGGGCCTTTGGCTTTAGGTGAGCAAACACAAAAAGCAGTACATCGTATTATTGATGCTCAAGAGCCAATGGGTTGGGATACACAGTTAAAGACAGAAATTGTTTTCGAATTATCCCGAAGCCGTATTTGGCGATCTTGGGCATCTGAATCAGATAATATGGACTTTTTAAGTGGCGTAGACATGAGTGTTGGGACATTGAAAAGCTCTGTCAGCACTGGTTTCATGTTTCGTTATGGACGGAATTTAGAAAATTCTTACGCGACAGTTTTGCTGACGGAAAACAGAATGTCTAACCCAACAGCTGTAGAGGAGGGTTGGTTTGTTTATGCTGGAGTAAAAGCAAGCCATACTTTTAATCAAATTTTTACGGACGGCAATACTTTCCGTGACAGTCGATCTATTGATTACAACCATAACAGCAATGTCTTTACCTCAGGCTTGACGTACTCATGGGGCGAATCGGCTTTATCCTTTGCGGTTAATTCCCCTTTTACTATTAACGGCAGTGATCAAGATAAAAAATTTGCTGAACAAACCCGCTACGGAACGTTAACCTTTGCTTGGCAGCTTTGATTTGTTTTATATAAGTTCGACTTAAGAGCGTTATCCTAACGCCCTTAAGTCGAAGCATAGATCACTGAGAGCAGATCACTAAGAGATAAAGTTTTTAAGCAGACTGGTGAGTTGATCTGGTGATTCCACCGATGGAACATGACTAATCTGATTGATAACTTCTAGCTTGTCGACTTGCAGCAACGAAGCGAGAGTTCCCATTAGCTCCGCTCAATTAGCATAGCAATGCCTTGTCCGACGCCAATACACATGGTGCAAATAGCATAGCGTCCACCAGTACGTTTTAACTGCATAGCGGCGGATTGTAATAGACGAGCGCCTGACATACCTAATGGATGTCCAAGGGCAATCGCGCCGCCATTTGGGTTAATGCGTTCATCTTCCGGTGAAAGTCCCAATTCTTGTATACAGGCTAACCCTTGCACCGCAAAGGCTTCATTCAATTCGATCACGTCCATGTCGTCTGGGCGCACGGCCGCAAGGGAACCTGCATAACGGCCAACGGCTGAGCGTTTCGGGTGACAGATGTAAACAGAGCTCATATTGCCTCCTGAGCACTGTGTGCTTTTTCAGTTCGTGCTTTTAATTCGCGTAATACGTGCAGTTCTTTTTCGCTTGGTACTGGTGTGGTCTCAAGCGCCTCGGCGAATTTAATTTCCCAACCTGTGGCTTCAATGATGTCTTCTTTTGTTGTGCCAGGATGCAAGCTAGTAACGATCAGTTCTTTGGTCGCTGGGTCTGGTTTTAAAATACATAAATCCGTAATAACCACGCCTGGGCCACGACCGATATTTGGTAAATTATCGCGGCCTTTGCCATCACGGCCAAAACCAATCGTAGTGATAAAATCCACGTCTTTTACAAAGGTACGTTTTGAATGTTTAACGGTAATAAAGACTTCTTTGGCGTTGGTAGAAATTTCCGGAGCACCACCACCACCCGGTAAACGGACTCTTGGATTTGCATAACTGTGAGCGCCATTTTTGCCGCCTTCAGGATGATTAGCCGCAATAACCGTGGTATTCAAATTGGCAAAACGGTCGATCTGCGCTGTCCCTAAAAAGCCCACATCGATGTGGCCACCTTGTAGCCAATAACGGAACATTTCTGGTACAGATACGGTGGTGAGAGCCGATTCACACAGTTCGCCATCACCAATAGACAACGGCAGCACATCGGGTTTGGTTTGCAAGGTGCCAGATTCGTAGATCAAGGTAACATCAGGAGCATGAGTCAAGCGCGCTACGTTAGCGGCTTCGCTAGGCAAACCAATTCCCACAAAGCAGGTCATGTTATTGGTTAAGGCGCGTGCTGCAGTGATGGTCATCATTTCAGCAGAAGTATATTGAGTCGTATCGTTATGGGTTGTCATATTAAACATCTCCTTGGCCAAACACATGGGATTCCAACCATTGGTTGAAGCTGTCTCTGTCGCGACTGATGTTGTCCCATTGTTTGTAATAGTTGTTGTCTCTGTCGTAATAGCCAAGCGTATAAGAAGGTTTCGCGCCTTCTGGTGCAACTGCAATAGCGTCAATTGTCCATGCTGGTAAGACGCAAGCGTTTGGCGTGACTTCCAAGTTATCGACAATTTCTTCTACCGTGACAATGCTGCGTTTGGCTGACAGAACAACTTCTTTTTGAACACCAATAATTCCTTCGATAAGCACATTGCCTGCGCGGTCTGCTTTTTGCGCATGAATAATGCCCACGTCAGGTTTAATGGCTGGAATAGCTGCCAACTGTTCGCCAGTAAAAGGGCAAATTATGGAGGCAATCTCTTTGTTGACGAGAGGTAACTCACTGCCCACATAGCCTCGAAAAACCGCTAATGGTAAACCTGCAGCGCCAGCTTCATATGCATTCGCCATAGCTGCATGACTGTGTTCAACCGTTTCTAGCGCGCAAGGGTAATCATTTTCTATAGCATCACGAACACGATGAAGCGAGCCAACGCCAGGGTTTCCGCCCCAAGAAAAAGTTAATTTTCGAACACAGCCCGCGCCGACTAATTGGTCATAAATCAGATCGGGTGTCATACGAATTAGGGACAGATTGCGTCGTTTCTGACGGATGATTTCGTGCCCTGCGGCGAAGGGGATTAAGTGGGTAAAACCTTCAAGTGCAATAGTGTCACCATCTTTTACATAGGTAGCGACAGCGTCTTTTAGTGTCATAAACTTCGTCATAATGTATCCTGTTCGTTATACGAATTTAAGTTTGCAATGCGAACAAGATAAATCAATCTAAGATTAATGGTCAAGCCAAAATTTTGTATTTGTCTTTTTTTAACTGGATTTAGATAAAAAATGCGCTGAAAAGTCTCTTCCCTCTAGCGAGCCTGTAACGAATCATAAATAATGGCGGGGTTATTAATGGCAATGAGTAAACTGGGTATGAATGAGGAAAAGCTGTCACCAGATCATAGAGATTATGTCGGTGCATTGGCATCAGGACTGGATGTCATCATGGCATTTGATCCGAAGCATAAGGAAATGACGCTGTCTGAAGTGGCCGAGCAAACAGGCATGGACAGAGCCAAAGCCCGACGTTTTTTGCTGACTTTGCATGCGCTCGGATACATTAAGCGGGAAGGGCGGCAGTTCATGTTAACGCCAAAAGTCTTAGCGCTCAGTTACGCCTACAATGCCAGTAACGATCATCTTAATGTGGTTGAGCATTATCTGCATGATATTACCGCGCGATTAGGTGAATCTTCGTCTCTCGCTGTGCTGGATCAACAAGACATCATGTATGTAGTTCGTTCGCCTGCTGCTCATCGTTTGATGTCGATAACCCTAAGTGCAGGGACACGGTTGCCTGCTGCTTATACTTCTATGGGTCGTATGTTGGTTGCGAAGTTGCCACTTGAAAAACAAAAAGGCTGGCTCAAAAATGTGTCTCTTGAAGCCTATACTCAACATAGCATTGTCGATAAATCAGTTTTTGAGCAGATGCTTGCACAAGTCGCTGAACAGAATTTCTGTGTGGTAGATCAGGAGCTAGATCTTGGCCTACGTTCGTTGGCTGTTCCAGCGTTCACTTTTGATGGATCCTTGCTTGGGGCGATTAATCTCAGTACTAATGCATCCCGAGTAAGTCACCAAACTTTGATAGAAGAATACTTACCTGTGCTGCGGGAAGTGGCGGAACAAATTCGTCTGCATACTAAATAACCTTGTCGTCATTAGTCGTTATAAAACTACTTTGGCGATTCTCAAATTATACGGCCGCTTGCAAGCCAAATGCTTTCTTAAAGCTATCAAATAAAACCCCAACGTACATTTGTTTGTTGGTATATTCGGAGTGTCTTATAGATCCAAGCTTAGATCGCTATGATTGCTTGTTTACTCATTGCACTCGAAAAGCATGCTTTTTAAAAGAGCTGAACAGTGCAATGAGTAATAGGAGTCATGTCACCAATACTTGGTTTAAAGTAGACTCAGCTTCATTCGTGCCTTTGCGCAAAGGTCTTTATTCATTATTACTGGGAATTTTTAATGCGAGTGCTTAAACCAAGCCGGCCAAATAGCTTTTCCATTCTTCTGCTTTGCCATAATAATTACTGTGTGGCAGACGCATTAAACGATTGTCTTTTTCGATAATAAACGTAGGGTATCCGCTAACTTGCATTTGCCCCATGAGCTGATGACTTTCTGCGAGTTTATGATTCAAGGTGGTTTCGGACTTGGCCATTTTTTCGTTCCAGATGGTTTTGTCTAACCCTAATGAAACCGCTAATTCTGCGAGCACATCCAGTTCATGTAGGTGTTTGCCCTCTTGATAATGGGCGTTTTGTAAAGCGGCTAGCATCGTATGATTATCGAGGCCCATTTCCTCCCCAACAATAATGGCTTGGGTGGTTACAAGAGAATCCACCACATAGTCTTCAGGCCCTTTTACACGGGCAATATAGTTGTCGCCAAAATGTACTTTTGTCATTTGGGCTATTTGCTTATCTGCTTGTAAAATATGCTGCCTAAAAGACGGATCAATCGCGCGTTTAGGGATCATACCGCCCGGATGATAAACAACTTCAAACTCTGGCATTTCTGCTAATACAGCAGTGAGAGACGCCGCGGCATAACACCAGCCACAAATAGGGTCGTAGAAATAATGAACTCTTGTCATAGATGGTTACCTTTCTGGATAATTGGATTTTATATGTTGCTAAGAATAAAGAATTATTTTGCTCGGAAAAACACACAAAAACGAGCATGATTGTTTCTTAAATCGTTCAAATAGCTAGGTTCAATATGGATAGAGTCACTGCTGCCAAAGTGTTTATTGATGTTGCTGAGTCGCGAAGCTTCTCTCGCACCGCAGATCGTTTGAATATGTCGCGCCCAATGGTCACGCGTTACATAGAAGCAATGGAAGACTGGTTAAAGATTCGTTTACTGCATCGCACAACACGAAAAATATCGCTGACCAGCGCTGGCGAAGCCTGTTTAAAAGACGTCGAGCTTTGGTTGGAGCAAGCCGATAACATCACTTCCTTGGTAAATAGCAGTGATGAATTGTCTGGCTTGGTGCGAATCACCTCCAGCATGTCGTTTGGTTTTTCTCAACTCATGCCAGCGATTCAGGGTTTCATGGCGAAGCATCCTAAAGTTCATATTGATATTGATTTAGAAGACAGCACCGCAGATTTAACCGAAAAAAGTATCGATCTTGCCCTGCGTATCGCCTCGAACCCAGATCCTTCCTTAATAGGTAAACCCATTGCCGTTTGTGAATCTGTGCTGGTGGCGTCTCCGGTTTATCTTGAGAAAGCCCGTCAAATCATAGGCGAGATCAAACATCCGCAAGACTTAATAAACCACGATTGCTTGGGTTATAAAAACTTTGAACGTCATATTTGGCATCTTTCTAAAGGTGATCAGTTTGAATCGATCAGCGTAGACTGTCGTTTAAGTGTTAACGAAGCCACAGCGCTTTTGCATGCCACCTTGAACGGAATGGGCGTTTGTCTGCAACCCACTTATTTAGCCAATCGCTACATTAACGATGGCAGCTTGTGCCATGTCTTACCGGAATGGAAACCCAAAGACCTGATTATCTATGCGCTTTATTCGTCTCGAAAGCATTTATCGCCCAATGTTCGCGCCTTGATTGATTATCTAGACAGCTATTTTGCTAAGCATCCTTGGTAATAATTTACCCAATAACAATGAAAGGATTCCGCATCTTGGATTGTCAGGGTAAACTGACAATCCAAGATGATGACATTAAGCGAAGAAGGGACTTTAGAACGCAATGACAATAACTCAATCTAACTTTGCTTTTCTAAAAGGCCACAATGATTTCCTTTTCTCCATTGCCCAAGCGGCCGAGAAAAACTATCCAGACGATCCAAATACCACTTTGGTGAAGCTGCGAATTTTTGGCGAATACGTGGCGAATCATCTTGGTAAGCTACTGAATATTGAACCGCAAGAAACCCAGTTTAAACTGCTCGAAGAAATTCAACGCAAAACAAAAATAGATGACACCATTCTTGATGTGTTTCATAAGCTTCGCGGCATTGGTAACCAAGCGGTTCACAAATACCATAACGACTTAAACGACGCAGAAATGTGCCTGCGTTTGGCGTTTCGCTTGGCGGTTTGGTATTACCGACTGATTAGCCAAGACAAAGATTTCCCCTCGCCATTATTTCAATTACCCAGTAAGCAAGATCAGCAAGCCATTCAACAGGCTTTTCAGCAAGAAATGACCTTGTTAAAGCAAGCGCTTGAACAAGCCGAAAAAGCGGCTCTGCAAAACGAACACAAAAGCCAAGCGGAAATCGAAGCACAGCAAGCCAAGCTAATTGAGTTACAAGGTAGACTCTCTGTTTTCCAAAGTAAGCAAACCGAAACCCTTGCGCAAAGTGAAGCACGCATTGCCGCCTTAGAAGCTCAGCTAAAAGCCAAAGAAGATGAATTAGCCAGCTTAACCGAGCAAGACCGTAACGCTTTCCACAGCCAAGCCAAGACTCAGGTGAGTCAAAACAAGCTCAACTTAGATGAAGCAGAGACGCGCTATTTAATAGACGAACAGCTGCGCCTTGCTGGTTGGGATGCCGATACCCAAAACCTCAAATACAGCAATGGCACGCGTCCCGAAATTGGTCGCAATATGGCGATTGCCGAATGGCCAACGGGAACCGATGGAACGGAGCTTTCTAACACAGGTAAAGGCTTTGCCGATTATGTTTTGTTTGCAGGATTAACCCCAGTTGGCGTAGTGGAAGCCAAGCGTTACAACATCGACGTCGCCAGCAAACTAAACGAAGCGTTTCGTTACAGCAAAACCTTTGATTTACTGGCGTATCGAAAAGAATTAGCCCAACGCGCCGTTAACGATGATGCGATGTTGGCGCAGGTCAGCGAGCTAAAAACCAACCAATACAATGCGAACGGTTTTAACATTCCTTTTTGCTTTTCTGCCAATGGTCGTGGTTACAGCGCCGCGGTAAAAAGTAAAAGCGGCATTTGGTATCGAGACACACGACTCGACAGCAACCAGCCAGACGCCTTGCCTCAATGGCTAAGGCCAGAAGAATTGCTTAGCAAGCTGGATCAAAACATTGGCCAATTGAACAACTGGTTTGCTACGCATCCAGACATGAGCGAGCTGGGCTTACGTTACTATCAAGAAGACGCCGTACGTGCGGTTGAACGTGCTGTCACGGCAGGCCAACGCAGCGCTTTACTTGCCATGGCGACCGGCACAGGAAAAACCCGCACCGCCATTGCCATCATGTATCGCATGATCCAATCCCAGCGCTTCAAGCGCGTTTTGTTCTTGGTGGATCGTCGTTCATTGGGCAAACAAGCGCTCAATTCTTTTGATGAAATGCGCATTCAAGGGCAAACCTTTACCAGCATTTTTAATATCAAAGGCATGACGGATCGCTTCCCTGAAGACAGCACCAAAATTCACGTTGCGACTGTGCAATCTCTTGTTAAACGCGTCTTGCAAAGTGACGAAATCATCCCTGTGGGATTGTACGACGCCATCATCATAGACGAAGCGCACCGCGGTTATATTCTCGACAAAGAACAAACCGAAGGCGAAGAAGCCTTTCGCGACCAGCAAGAATTTATTTCGTCTTATCGTCGTGTGATCGACCAATTCGACGCTTTCAAACTGGCATTAACGGCGACGCCAGCCCTGCATACCACAGAAATATTTGGCCGCCCGATTTACAACTATTCCTACCGCACCGCGGTGATAGACGGCTACCTCAATGACTATGATCCACCCATCAAGATAAACACCAAACTCAATACCCAAGGCGTGGTGATCGCCGAAGGGGAGCTGGTGAAACGTTTAGAGGTTTCTGGCGAATTAAAGTTAGATACCTTAGAAGACGAGCAAAACTTCGACGTCGATCATTTCAACCGCCAGATCATTTTGCCGGCGTTTAACCAAGTGATCTGTGAAGAACTGACCAAATACCTAGATCCAACCAGTCAGCAGAAAACCCTAATATTTTGTGTCAACAACGACCACGCCGACATGGTGGTAGAAGCACTCAGAACCGCTTTTATCGCCAAACTTGGCTCGCTTCAGTACGATGCCATTTTGAAAATCACCGGTAACGCCGACAAAAATGCCGACAAGGTACAGGAGCTGATCACCAAGTTTGATAAAGAAAATCGTCCCAATATCGTGGTGACAGTAGACCTACTGACCACAGGCATAGACGTACGCAGTATTTGTAACTTGGTGTTCTTGCGCAAAGTCCGTAGTCGCATCCTTTACGAACAAATGAAAGGCCGCGCCACGCGGCTCTGCCCAGAAGTCGGCAAGAGCAACTTCCGTATTTTCGACGCTGTCGATCTGTACAGCAGCCTAGAACCCTACGACACCATGAAAGCCGTGGTAGTGCGCCCTGATGTGACCTTGCAAACACTCGTCACCGAAATCAGCGACGACAAGACCTACGACCTTACAGAGTCCAACGGAAAATCTTTTGCTCAAAACAGTCATGAACAGCTGGTATCCAAATTACAACGAGTGATTACCCAAGCCGACTACCAACGCAATCGTGATCGCGATATCGATCAGCAAGTCAGTCGCCTAGACGAACGCCTGAAAAACGTCGCCCGATGCGATTTTTCTGGCTTTGCCAAAACGGCTTTAACCGACGGTCCGAAAATTTCCGCCCAGTATTTTGCGCAACTGCCTAACTTTGTCGAACAAATTGAAAACCTAAAGCGCAGCCTAAACGCCTTGCGTGATCGTCCTATTTTTTCCGATGTGCCAGATGAAGTGATCGGCACAGACATTTTGTATGGTCAGCACAACAATGCCGACGATTTCCTAGACGCCTTCGACCACATGGTGGCCAGCAATGTTAACAAGCTGCCAGCGTTAGACGCCGTGGTGAATCGGCCACGGGATTTAACCCGCAAAGGCTTGGTAGAACTGCAAGAATGGTTTGATGCGAACTACTTTGACGAATCCGCCTTGCAAGCCGCGTGGAAACGCAAAACGACTCAAGACATTGCCGCCAAATTAGTGGGTCACATTCGTCGCGCCGCCATCGGCAACGCACTCTTGCCGTTTGGTGTACGTGTCGATCACGCCCTAGAGAAGATCAAGAACGAGAATGACTGGAACCCAGTGCAAATCAAATGGCTGGATCGCCTCGCCAGCTCGATAAAAGACAAGGTCGTATTGGACGACGATGTTTACAAAATCGGCAATTACAAACGCGATGGCGGCAAACGCAAATTAGAAGAAGCGCTAAATGGTGAGCTAGACGAAATACTGCATAAATTTAGCGAGTATATCTGGGATGAGCTTGCCTAGATCGGTATCATACAGCGCATTTATGGGGCTAATTGAATAGACCCAATGGCATACAAATCGAATACACCCTATAAAACCTGCCTAGGCAGGTTTTCCTATCGGTAAGAGACATTATATGAACAACAACGAACTGGTCGCCAAACTCTGGAAGCTGTGTGACAACCTACGCGACGGTGGCGTGTCCTACCAAAACTACGTCAACGAATTGGCGTCTTTATTGTTCCTGAAAATGTGCGAGCAAACAGGGCAAGAAACCGAATTACTGCCAGAAGGATTTCGTTGGCAAGACCTGAAAAGCAAAATCGGTTTAGAGCAACATAGCTTTTACAAAGACCTATTGAACAAACTGGATGGCGCGCATCATCCCATCGTGCAAGCCATTTTTTTGAATGCCTCGACCACCATTACTCAGCCAGCGCAATTGACCGAACTGATCAACAACATGGACAAACTGGACTGGTACGATACCGACGGCACCGGCAAAGGCCGTGACGACTTTGGCGACATGTACGAAGGCTTGTTACAGAAAAACGCCAACGAAACCAAATCCGGCGCTGGGCAATATTTCACGCCGCGTCCCTTGATTAGCGCCATTGTTGAGCTGATGAAGCCGCAACCGCGCGAGATCATCCAAGATCCAGCCGCCGGCACCGCCGGTTTCTTGATCGAAGCCGACAAATACATCAAAGCCCACACCAACGACTTAAACGATCTAAGCGACGACGATGCCGAATACCAAAGCAAGCGTGCTTTTATTGGCGTGGAGCTCGTACCAGAAACCCGCCGTTTGGCCTTGATGAACTGCCTATTGCACGACATAGAAGGCGACGACGAACACGGCGCGATACACCTTGGCAATACTCTAAGCGCCGATGGCGAACAATTGCAAAAAGCCAATTTGGTCTTGTCTAATCCGCCGTTTGGCAGTGCTTCTAGCACCAACATTACTCGTACTTTTGTGTACTCAACCAGCAACAAACAATTGTGTTTTATGCAACACATTGTCGAAACGCTGGAACCCGGTGGCCGCGCCGCCGTGGTGATTCCCGATAACGTGTTATTCGAAGGTGGCAAGGGCACAGACATTCGCCGCGACCTAATGAACAAGTGCAACTTACACACGATTTTGCGTTTGCCGACGGGCATCTTCTACGCCGCAGGCGTGAAAACCAACGTGCTGTTTTTCCAAAAAGGCACCCCAGACAACCCTCATCAAGACGTGGATTGCACCCAAGAAACCTGGGTCTATGACATGCGAACCAATATGCAAACCTTTGGCAAACGCCGCATGTTAACCAACGCCCATTTTGATGGCTTTATCGCCGCCTATGGGGAAGACGCCAACGGCCAATCTCCACGCACAGAAGGAATCTACCAACAGCTGGGCGAAATTGATGGTTTATCGGTTGAAGAAGTTCAAGACAACGCCCGCTGGCGCAAATTCAGCCGCGACTATATTCGCGAGCAAAAAGGCGACAGCCTAGACATCGCTTGGCTAAAAGACCTAGAAGCCAGCAACTCCGAAAACCTCCCCGAGCCAGACATCTTAGCCGGCGAAGCCATGGCCGAACTGACCGAAGCCATGAGCGAACTTTACCAACTCATGCAAGCCCTCGGTGCCGACGACGAAGCCGAAGCGCAAAAGCAACTGCTAGAACAAGCTTTTGGACTGGAAGAAAAAGCCGTCGAAGGGAATCCAGAGCAAGGCAATAAAAAAGGCCAAAGTGAGCTATTTGGAGGCCAAGCGTGAGCGAATTGCCGAAAGGGTGGGTTGAGACGACAATTGATAGAATTACATCAGATGTAAGTTACGGCGTTACAGCAAAGTCAGATCCACACCAAGGAGATCTGAGAATGCTTCGTATAACTGATATTCAGAATAACAAGGTTGACTGGGAAACAGTTCCTTTCTGTCATTATGATTCAAGGTTTGAAAAAGCCCTTTTAGCGAATGAAGATATCGTTGTTGCTCGAACTGGTGCAACGGTTGGTAAATCTTTTCTTATTGAAAATGCAATTGAAAACTCCGTATATGCTTCTTATTTGATCCGTTTAAGAGTTGCGTCATATATATTACCAAAATACGTTGCTTGGTTTCTTCATTCTCCAAAATACTGGAAACAGATTATAGAAAAGCAAGAAGGTATAGGTCAGCCAAATGTAAATGGCACAAAGCTTAAGACACTCCAACTTAGTTTAGCTCCTCTAGCCGAGCAAAAACGCATTGTCGAAAAACTGGATCAAGTTTTGGCGCAGGTGGACACCATTAAAGCCCGCCTCGACGGCATCCCCGCCATCCTCAAACGCTTCCGCCAATCCGTCCTCGCCGCCGCAGTCAGTGGGAAATTGACCGAG
Source organism: Marinomonas sp. (assembly GCF_965225885.1). Taxonomy (NCBI): domain Bacteria; kingdom Pseudomonadati; phylum Pseudomonadota; class Gammaproteobacteria; order Oceanospirillales; family Oceanospirillaceae; genus Marinomonas; species Marinomonas sp. The sequence goes on along the minus strand of NZ_OZ245329.1, from coordinate 3,604,472 downwards.
GAGTGGAGGGGGAATCATATATCTTCATGGCAAGAGTCTTGTGTTGGCGATGTAGCATCTGTTTCAACAGGTAAAACACCAAAGCGAACTGAGTCTAGTTATTGGGATAGCCCAAGTGTGCCTTGGCTAACGAGTAGTGCTACTGGCAGTTTGTTTTGCTATAAGGCCGAACAATATGTCTCCCAATTTGCTGTCGATAATTGCAAGTTGAAGCTATTTGGAAAGGGCACTTTGCTTTTAGCTATGTATGGTGAAGGCAAAACTAGAGGTCAAGTAACCGAATTGACTTTTGATGCAACGTGTAATCAAGCTTGCGCGGCAATAACTGTAAAAAAAGAGGTAGCGTTGACCTCTTTTGTAAAGCTCAGGCTGCTAGAAAATTATGAAGAAACACGGAAAGCTGCTGCAGGTGGAAATCAGCCTAACTTGAATTTAAATAAGGTAAGAGAGATACCGATTAATCTTCCTTTAATAGAAGAACAAACCGAAATCGTCCGCCTTGTGGATCAATACTTTGCCTTTGCCGACACCATCGAAAAACAAGTGCAAAAAGCCCAACAGCGTGTCGATAAACTCACCCAATCCATCTTAGCCAAAGCTTTCCGCGGCGAAATCGTACCACAAGATCCAACCGACGAACCCGCCGACCAACTGCTCAAACGCATCGCCACCGCCCGTGCCGAAAGCGAAGCGCTCGCCAAGGCCGCAAAGAAGGTTGGGAAGAAAAAGTAAAAAGATAGAGAAGAGTTAACCCCCTCCCAGCTCCCCCTTAGCAGGGGGAGGAGCAGGCAGGTGTGTTTTGCTAAATTTTAATCAAAAATAACGAATAATACATTTTAAGGACGAAATTTTTATGTGGTTAATAACTAAGAAAATACTCAACGTAATAGATCTTATGGTTGGGCATACTGTTTCTTTTTTTATGTCACTTTTTATAATCTTTGTTACTGTAATTCTCTGGTTTGTGAGCTTGTACTTTCTGTTTTATCTGCCGTTCGATGGAAACCTAAGTTTGAATGAGTTGGATAATCTTGAGCTGTTGGGCTTTTTTCTCTTCATCGTTGTCTTGCGTCGGTTTTTTGTTCGAAGTGGGTCAGTAGGTGAATCTTTTAGTGAGATTGTAACAAGGTATGTCGTTATCTCGGCTGGTGCCGCTGCGTTTTATCTCACGGTGAGTTGCTTGATTCTCGTTTTAATTTCAAAAAAAGAACAGCTTGGCGTTAGTGACTTTCAAAAAGATGATATCTATTTGGTCTTTTTTGTTGTGTACCTCGTGGCTCTTTATGCTTTGACTCCGTTGCCTAAATTAGGATGGATACCGAAAGACGCTAAAAAGCATGATTCAGAAAAAGTTCAAGAGACTGAGCCGGCATCCGCTGATTCTACAGAAGACAAAACCGATTTTTTTACAGACAGCACTGGTAATACACGCGCTGATTCCATGAATACTGATAATAAACAATAAAAGGATTTTTGAATGACTGGTTTTAAAATGAATATAAATACTCGTGTTGTATTGGTTTGTTTGTCTTTGGTGTTAAGCAGTCAGGCGTTTGCTCGCGGTGATATTCCTATTAATAATAGTGGTTCACTTCTTGTTAGCGCTTGTCGAGAGGTCATTGAAATCTACGATAAGCGTGGTAAAGCCGAGCTCTTAGCAGGTCAACGCACTTCTTTAAACGAAGGTATTAAAGCTGGCTACTGTATTGGAGCTACTATGCAATTCTTAGAGCACAATCATGGCTGTAGCAGCTATACAAGTTCTTGGTATCAATTGGCCGAAAGAATTGCTCATTCAAACCTAACCGAATCGCAACTCAAATATAAGAAATCCAGTTCTATTTTGAAGGCAGCTTATTGTGGAACCTAACTACTACAGCATTCCAGAAGCGCTGAAACTGTTATTTGGTTCGGAACTGCTGAGGGAGGTTCCCTCGTTACGAACCAAGGCAAATTCTTTTTTGCGCAACGACCTTTTGACTTTTAAAGAAGAGTTAATTGTTCATAAGAAGAGCAAGTTTATCCCTCAAACAGAGCTTGATACCTTGTTCAATGCCATGTTGTTGAGCGCTGTTTTTGCTGATTCAAAAGAAGTGAAGGCGATTTTCAGTGAGCCTAAGAAGCGCCAGCAATGTGCCGAGATAGTGAAAGCCATGTTTACTCGTCAGCATTCGCTGGCGGGGATTGCGCTTTCAAGTAGCGAGGCAACGGCTTTTGTTTCCTGCCTTGAAGGGGATTTTGACCTCAGGGCGGCGCGTTTGCCGAATCCGTTTAAAACCTTGCCTCAGGCAACTCTTGGCAATAACGGCTCGTTGCTTCGTGTTTTGTTGGCTCAAGCGGCTGTGCTGGAACCTATGGATAGTATTCTAATGAAATACTTAGATGGTGAATGGCTAGAGGCGAAAGCCTTGATTTATCAATTGGATGCGAATGCTTCTGGTGTGGCCGAGCTGAAGGCTGAGATAGATAAGAAAATCCATGAAGCGGAAGAGGTGGATGATCTTTTAGACTTTATGCTCAAGCTTTAATTTGCTTTGTAGAAAAGAGAAATAGATTTAAAAAAATCTATGTTGTGCAGTGCACAAGTTGAATCTGGTTTCCGTTGACAACAAACGGAGGTTCAACATGACAGCACTTATTTCAGTAACACATACCGCAAACACAGACCTTGTAATCAATTTCCACATGACAGAAAGCTGTAACTATCAGTGCAGCTACTGTTATGCCACTTGGGATGACTTAGAAGCAAAAAACGAGCTTCATCGTTTGTCAGGCCAAGTGGAGTCCCTTCTACAAAATCTTGCAGACTATTTCCTACGTCCTAATCCATTACAAGCTGAAATGGGTTATCAGAACGTGCGCCTTAATTTTGCTGGCGGCGAGCCTATGTTGCTCGGTCAGCGTTTTCTTGATGCTGTTAAGTTTGCGAATCGGTTAGGTTTTCGAACGTCTTTGATTACCAATGGGCATTATCTTACTAACGATATTTTGGATGAACTGGCACCCTCGTTAGATGTGTTGGGGATTAGTTACGATACGGCGGATCATACTTTAGCTCAGGGCATTGGTCGTGTTGATCGCAAGCAACGTTGGATTGATGCTGAACAATTGGTGCAGATGAGCGCCCGTTATCGTTCGTTGAATCCCACTGGGATTTTAAAGCTGAATACAGTGGTGAATGCTGTAAATTGCAATGATAGTTTGCTGGATTTGATGGGTGAAATTAAGCCAAATAAATGGAAGCTGTTACGCGTTTTACCTGTGCATGATCATCAGTTGACGATCACTCAGGTTGAATATCAAGCTTATGTTCAGCGACATGCTGCGCTATCTAGCATCATTGTTGAAGAAGACAATGATGCCATGACACACACCTATCTTATGATCAATCCCGAAGGGCGTTTTTACCAAAATTCCGATGCGGGCGGCGGTTATATCGTCAGTGATTCGATTTTGACTGCGGGTGTCGAGCAAGCACTTAGTCAGGTTCCTTTTAACGTATCTGGTTTTAAGCAGCGATATCAGCTTATTCCTTCAGTTATGGTTTGAGGAGGAATTTATGACTATTCAAGTAAAAGAGTATGACGTGATACCTAAGCATATTCAGAAGAAAGCGTGGAAAGAAATACATCGCCTAATCGCCAATGAAACCAGGCTGCGAAAATGGAAGGCTTTGCGTTGCCGAAGAGGGATGTATCGTCTGAGATTAAATCGTAGTTACCGCTTAGTTGTTGCGAAAGGAAGTATACGCACAGGCGCTTATGAGATTATGAAGCACTCAACTTTTGATAAGCGTTTTAGGTAAACGTAGAAAGTTAGGAGGTGTAGATAACCACCCCTGATTCTCGAATCTGTTTCAACAAGGCTTGGTTGGTGAGGTTGTTTTCATCCACCAAGTCTATCAAATACGGGCTGTTTAAATCGTCGAGTTCAATGCGAAGTGTGGCAATGATGTCTGCTTTTGGTGTTGAAATAGAAAGGTCTATATCTGAGCCGTTTCGAAAATTCCCTGTGGCGCGGGAGCCAAACAGAGTTACTTTTTCAATGTCGGGATACTTTGAAAAAGTCTCAGACATTTTTTGTAGTAAGCTAGTTGGAATACCGAATTGGGAAAGGATCATAGGGTGGAGAGTTTTTCTTTGAGTTGGATGAAGCAGGCGTTATAACTTTCTCGTACCTTTGAAAATTCTGTTTCAAGAATACTCGCATCGTAGGCATGTACCGTTTTGTTACGACTTTCGATCATGTCCATCCATGTTTGACCATCTTCAATTAGGCCAATGTTAAACGCCAGTCTTGTTGCGGTTCTTGATTCTGTGATGTTTTGATGACCTTCGTATTCAAGGTAGTCTTTTAAAACTTTCCAAGCCAGTTCGTGAGTGAATTCGAATCTCTGTAGCACGCCTTCTTTTATGATGTTTGGCGATTTTTCGTCGTAGGCTTCTACGGCTTCGTTTAGTTGCAGCAAGGCTTTTTTATAATTTTGAAATCGTTGTTTCCAACGTTCTGATGGTAGATTTTCTTCGGTCATGACCTTGTCGTCTCTTTGCTCTATATGTTTTGGCATTATGCCACAGATTACGTTGAGTAAAAGTGCGGTTTTTTGTTCGGCCTATTTCCTAAAATGCTCCGCCAGCTCTTGCCATTGTTGTTCTGACTGGGCGGCGAGCATTTCGCCGTCTAGCATGGTTGGGCTGTATTCTTGGCCGTCGAGTGTTCGGCAGATACCGCCAGCTTCGGTGTGAATTAGTACGCCAGCGGCGTGATCCCAAGGCAGCATTTTGTAAGTCAGACTGAAGTTGAAGTGACCTTGGGCGATTTGTCGATATGCTGGGCAAGAGGGCAAGTTGTTGATGCGTACAAAGCGAGAGGCTTTGAGAGCAAAGTCTTGTTTTTTCTCGTCGGTATAAGAGTTAACCGACATGATGCCAGCGAGTTTATCTAGATTTGGTTCTGCAGTGATGTGCAAGGCAAGTAGCGCTTGAACTGGAGTTTGATTCTTGCCTTTTTCATTCATTGCAGTGCGTTGGAAAAACGCGCCTTCGCCTAGGTTGGCGTAAATCCAGTCGTCGTTTACTGGGTCATACAGCAAGCCAAAACGTGTTACGCCTTTCACTACTACGGCGAGTATGATGCCGAAATCTGATAAGCCATGAGCGTAATTCCAAGTACCATCGATTGGATCGATGATGACGCAGGTGTCTGCTGTACCAATTTTATCGGTAGTCGATGGATCTTCGGCTACGGCTTCTTCACCTACGATCTCCCAATCAGGAAACGCTTGCTGAATTTCATCGGTAATAAACGCCTCACTGGCTTTGTCGGCAATGGTGACAAGGTCCGTTAAGCTGCTTTTGGTTTCTACATCGGCGGCGCTTAACTGGCGAAAGCTAGGCATGACAATCTCTTGGCCTGCTATACGGACGATGCTGATCAGTCTTTCTTGAGTGGTTTTATCGAGGTTCATACGCTGCCATTCCTTTTTGCATTTTTTAAAGGGATAAGAATTATACCTGATGAGTGTGACGGTTTGTTGATCAGCAAGAAAGGATTTTAGCTTTAAGGTGAGCTGTATTGACAAGACTAAATTAAAAGGTCAGGATAAAGATCCGGTTGTGAATAAATATTCGTTTTGTGATGATTGCCTACTAATAGGCGGAAAAGTATAGGCTAATTCGGGCTAGTTTTTTTACCTAAATTGAATAAATATTCATAACTGAAAATAAATCCAAAAAATATTCATTAGGAGGATGTATGAATCCTTTCCAGCTTGGCATTGAAGAGCTTGAAAATAAGTCTCGAGCGATTAGAAGAAAAATAATAAGGCTCAATGCTGATAGTCCAGCAGGTGGTCATACTGGTGCGGATCTTTCGCAGGTGGAAATTATCACTGCGTTGTATTTTCGTATATTGAATTGCGCTCCTGATCGGTTGGCAGATGATACGCGAGATATTTATATCCAATCCAAAGGTCATGCTGTCGGTGGTTATTACTGTTGTTTGGCTGAGGCGGGTTATTTTCCTGAAGCATGGCTGCCGACGTATCAACATAACGACTCTCATTTGCCTGGTCATCCTGTGCGTCAGAAAACGCCAGGAGAGGAGTTAAATACGGGGGCTTTAGGTCATGGTTTGCCTGTTGCTGTTGGATTGGCTTTGGCGGCGAAACGTGATGCTAGCCCAAGAAAGGTGTATGTATTAACGGGAGATGGTGAGTTAGCCGAAGGCAGTAACTGGGAGGCCGCGTTAGTAGCTGCCCATTATAAGCTGGATAACCTTATTGTAATTAATGATAAAAATAAACTGCAGTTGGCAGGCTCAACCGAATCTATTATGAAAACCGACCCGCTAGATAAAAAATGGCAGGCGTTTGGTTTTACTGTCACTCAATGTGATGGCAATAATGTTGCTTCCGTGGTGGAGACATTGGAAGGCCTTAAAGCTGAAGGTAAACCCAATGTGGTGATTGCCAATACTACGAAAGGCGCTGGAGTTTCTTTTATTGCTGGCCGTCCTGAATGGCATCATAGAGTGCCAAAAGGTGAAGAAGTAGAACTTGCATTGAAGGAGCTAAGCGATGTCTAACAGTGAACATTTTGCCAATATCATGGTGCAGTGCTTTATAGAAGCGGTAAACAAAGGCGTAGATCTTGTACCTGTTGTTGCTGATTCAACTTCCACTGCCAAAATAAAACCTTTTGTGGAGGCGTTTCCTGATCGTCTGGTGAATGTGGGGATTGCAGAGCAAGCGATGGTTGGTACCGCGGCAGGTTTAGCGCTCGCGGGGAAGGTCGCTGTGACTTGTAACGCCGCGCCTTTTTTAATTTCACGGTCTAATGAACAAGTCAAAGTCGATGTTTGTTACAACAATACCAATGTGAAGTTATTTGGTCTTAACTCTGGCGCAAGCTATGGGCCATTGGCCAGTACACATCATTCTATTGATGACATTAGCGTCATGCGTGGGTTTGGCAATATTAAGATTTTTGCACCGGGTTGTCCTATTGAATGCAAACAAATCATTGAATACGCCATTGCTGAAAAAGGCCCTGTGTATATTCGTATGGACGGCAAAGCTTTGCCAGAATTGCATGATGAACATTATCGGTTTATTGCAGGGGAGCCATCTTTACTTCGTAGCGGTAAAGACGTGGTTATCTGTGCGCTAGGGTCTGTGGTTCACGAAGCTGTCGCGGCATCGGACGCATTGAAAGAGCAAGGAATAGACGTTTCAGTGGTTAATGTGTCATCTATTCGGCCTCTTAATAAAAGTACTTTGGGTCAGATGCTTGGCGAGACGAAACACATTATTAGTGTGGAAGAACATAATATTAATGGTGGGCTGGGCAGTGTGATTGCAGAAACCATGGCAGAGCAGGGCATTGTGGCTAAGTTGGTACGTCTTGGTGTCGGCGATGGTGCTTATGCGGCCGCAGGAGATCGTCCCTATACTCGTAAAATGCTTTCTATCGATAGCATGGGTATTGTTGCTGTTTGCCAACAATTGGTTAGTGAAAAATAGTGCAAAGCGAGACATCGAATGCGTAATGTAATTTTAGCGATAGATGAAGGTACGACAAATGTGAAGTCGCTGCTTTTGAATAAGCGCGGAGAGGTTATTGGTAAAGGTTCTGTTGCTTTGTCGATTAGTCATCCGTCAGCGGGTCTGGTTGAGCAAGATCCTTTTGAGATCATTGAAAAGATGAAAGCCTCTATCGCCTTGGCGGTCAATTCTGTTGCTGATGAGGTGGTTATTGAGGCGGTGGCGATCAGTAATCAGCGAGAATCTGTTGTGCTTTGGGAAACAAGTAGCGGGAAGCCTTTAACTCAAGTTATGAGCTGGCAATGTCGTCGTTCTGAATCGCTTTGCGAAGTACTGCGAAAGGACGACGTTTTTAGTCAATATGTTCAGCAGGCAACTGGCTTGATCCTCGATCCTATGTTTCCTGCTACGAAAGTGTCTATGGCTCTTCAGCAGATCCCAGATGGTCATGGCCGAGCTGAGAGAGGAGAAATTTGCATAGGCACAATGAATTCTTGGATGGTTTGGAATATGACTGCCAATAATGTGTTTGTGACGGATGCGTCTAATGCTTCTCGAACACAGCTTTATAATATTGAGAAGCAAGTTTGGGACGAGACTATTTTAGAACGTTTAGGCATTGCAGCGGCGGCTTTGCCTGTCGTTGTGCCTTCTTCCCATGTGGTGGGTTTGACCCATGAATTTGGTGTGCTTTTGCAAGGTATTCCGATTGCGTCGCAAATTGGCGATTCTCACGCTGCTTTATACGGTCATGGCGGCTATCAAACCGGAGTGGTTAAGGCAACTTATGGGACTGGCAGTTCAGTAATGGCGGCGATGCCGACATTGCCTAAGATACGGAATGAAATCAGTACGACCATTGCTTGGGATGATTCGGCATTGTTTTATGGTTTAGAAGGCAATATTACCCATACGGGATCGGCAATCGATTGGGCTCGACGTATGTTGGGTGTTGAAGATATGGAGACGATGTGTCAGTTGGCCGCGCAAGCTGATGTCGATCATTCGGTATTTTTTGTGCCGGCTTTGTCAGGGCTTGGCGCTCCTTATTGGGATTTGGAGGCGACAGGTGTGTTTTGTGGCTTGAAAAGTGCGACTGAGCGAGCGGATATTGCTCGCGCTGCGTTTGAATCAGTGCTTTTTCAAGTGGCGGATGTGTTTAATCTGATAGCGGAAGAGCTGCCAGAAAAGATTGAATATTTGTCTGTAGATGGTGGTCCGACGCTCAACGATTGGTTGATGCAAGCTCAAGCGGACTTGTTAGGCGTTACTATTCGTCGGGGGGAAGTGGCGGAAGTCTCTGCTGTAGGAGCAGGATATCTTGCCGGGTTGGCCATTGGTTGGTGGAAGAACGAGGAAGAACTCACCCAATTAGAAAGTCACAGTCATTTATTTACGCCTAGAAAAGACAAATATGACTACTGGCAAAATCGCTATCAGGGTTGGGCATTGGCGGTTAAGAAATCTAGATTGTCGGTTTAATACTTTGTTAGATGAAAAGCATTAAATATGAATCATTGATGTAATGGCTGATCCGTTATATCTATTTGATTTTATTAATTTTTTATTTTCCTCTTTGTCTTTTTTTAAACAAAGAATGCTTCATTTTAATTTATTTCATTGGTGATGTAGACATCTACTGAGGTGTTTATTACACTGTAATTGCATAAATAACTAAGTTTGAATAAATATTCAAAAAGGGTAATAATATGAATAAGAAAATCCTTATCTCTGCTTTGTTTGGTTTATCTGTTGCCTTCTCTGGGGTTGCCTCAGCAAGTGGGTTGATCGCTATCATCACGCCTTCTCATGATAATCCGTTCTTTAAATCTGAAGCGATGGGCGCTAAAGCCAAAGCGGAAGCGTTAGGTTATACGACGCTTGTTGTGTCCCATGATGATGACGCTAATAAGCAAGATCAGTTAATTTCGACGGCGATAGCAAGAAAAGCAAAAGCTATTATCCTTGATAATGCTGGAGCTGACGTCACCATTGGCGCGCTTGAAAAAGCCAAAGCGGCTGGTGTGCCAGCGTTTCTTATTGACCGAGAAATCAATAAAACGGGCGTTGCTGTTTCGCAGATTGTTTCGAACAATTATCAAGGTGCGCAGTTAGGTGCTGAGAAATTTGTTGAGCTAATGGGCGCGGAAGGCTCCTATGTTGAATTATTGGGTCGTGAGTCTGACACCAATGCCCGAGTTCGCTCTCAGGGTTATCATGATGTGATTGATGACTACACTGGCCTTAAAATGGTGGCTCAGCAAACGGCAAACTGGAGTCAAACAGAAGCGTTCACTCGTATGGAGTCTATTCTACAAGCACATCCTGATATTAAAGGGGTAATTTCAGGGAACGATACTATGGCATTGGGTGCCGAAGCTGCTTTAAAAGCCGCTGGCCGCAGTGATGTTATTGTTGTTGGCTTTGATGGAAGCGACTACGTTCGTGACTCTATTCTGGCGGGGGCGAACATAAAAGCCACTGTATTGCAGCCAGCTTGGGAACAAGCTCAAATGGCGGTTGTTCAAGCAGATAAATACATTAAAACAGGTTCTACAGGCTTAGAAGAGAAGCAGCTTATGGATTGTGTGCTAATCGACGAGTCTAATGCTAATCAATTAGATACTTTTGCATTGAAGTAATGACCACTCGGAAATAAAGCCAAGTTTTGGCTTTATTTCCTCTTCGTTTGGAAATTATAAGTGCCAAAGGATGTAGAAAATGTTTAAAAATGCTGTATTTAAAATATTATTTTTGAGCGCTATGACTATTAGTTTAGCGGGTTGTCACGTTGTTGATTTAGATGAAAATGGTAAACCTATTATTCCCATGTCTGCTGCCGAGGCTGGGTTGCTCAAAAACATGACGCCGGAGGCAATATCTGAAAAGCTTTGGCCTTTAGTTAAGAAAGATGCACGAGATAATGCCGTCGAGTTATCAAGCATTAAAAAAGATACCAGTTTAGTGTCTTTTGTAAGATTTCAGGGGGTTGTTAGCAGTTTAGATGAGTCAGTTATTAAAAAATCTCTGATCATAAAAAGTGGTGATTACGACATTGAGCTACAAATAGGCTCTATTATTAAAGGCAATTCCATTCGGGATTCTGCTTCTATTATCTCTTTTGATAAATTTAAAAACCAAATTCAATTTGCTCAATTATCGAAAGCCTTAAATAAAAAGTCTATCAGCCAAATTATTCAACCTGATGCAAGTTGGGCTGGAAAAACAGTCAATGTGCTTGCTGCTGTGACGATTAACAACAATAAGATTACTTATGCTGTTCCTTTAGAGATTAAAGAGGGGGCTTTGTAATGTCGGTACTTGATGAAATCGCTGATGAGAATGTCATCCTAAAAGCAGAAAATATTTCCATGATATTTCCTGGTACCAAAGCGTTAGATCAGGTGACTTATAAGGTCTATAAAGGCGCCGTAAATGTCATTATTGGTGAAAATGGCGCTGGCAAGTCGACCTTGATGAAAATTATTTCTGGTGTTCAGCAGCCTTCAGAGGGGCAACTCTATTTGAAAGGAGAGGCCATCAATATTACTAGCCCTAGGTTTGCTGCACAGCATGGTATTGGCATGGTTCATCAAGAATTAAATTTGTCTGAGAACCTTTCTGTTGCTGAAAATCTTTTCTTGGGGCGCGAAAAACAAACAGGTCTGTCGCCGATAGATACCAAGAGTCAAAATCAGATATCCAAAGAGGTCATGGCACGATTAAAACAAGACATTGATCCGAATGAATTGGTGGGCAATTTAAAAGTGGGTCAAAAGCAGTTAGTCGAAATTGCCAAATCTCTGATTACCAATGTTGATATTTTGATATTAGATGAACCTACTTCTGCGTTAAGTAAAAAAGAAGTGAAGATTTTATTTGATGTCATTAATGATCTGACCAGTCAGGGCGTGTCGATTGTCTATATTTCTCATCGCTTAGAAGAGCTGATGGAAATAGGTCAATACATCACTATTTTGAGAGACGGTAAATTTCAGTCTTCCGCTTTGGTTAACGAGATTGATGTGGCGTGGATTGTACGGGAAATGTTGGGTAGCGATCCTGTGAGCAACTTCTTAAAGCCCGGTCGAACTTTTGGTGATGTGGTGCTAGAAGCAAAAGGCATTACTCAGATTAATGACGCTGAATCTCGTTTGGTTGATGAGGTTTCATTTTCATTAAGAGCTGGGGAGATTGTTGGTATTTATGGCTTGATGGGAGCCGGAAGAACTGAATTGTTTGAGTGCCTAGTTGGTAAAGCAGATTACTCCGGCATTTTTTCTTTGAACAATCAAAATATCAATGCAAAAACATCGACCTCAGAGCGAATAAAAATGGGGATTGGTTTGGTTCCTGAAGATCGAAAACAGTCTGGTATTTTTCCTATTAGTTCGGTTTCAAATAACTTGTCTATGTCCAGTTTGTGGAAGCGATTAAAACGTTTTGCGATTAATGAGCTAGAAGAAAGAAAATCAGTTAGCCATGCCATTAGTGAACTTTCTATCAAGGTGTCATCTCCTATGGTTGAGATACAAGCTTTGAGTGGTGGCAATCAACAAAAGGTTGTTATTGGCCGCTCTTTGCTAACAGAACCCACTGTGCTTTTACTAGATGAACCAACGCGGGGCATTGACGTGGGCGCAAAGGGTGATGTGTTTGAAATGATGGTGAAGCTGTCAGAGCAAGGCATCGGTATTCTATTTTCCACTTCGGATCTAAAAGAAATTATGGCGATTTCTGATCGCATACTGGTTATGTCCAACGGGAAAATAACCGCAAATGTATTGAGAGATGAAGCAGACGAATCAAGTTTGGTTTTTGCCAGTGCCCAAGGATTTTAAAAATGAATAATAATAAAAGTAGTTTTTACGACACCAGTAATATTGCGTTACTTCTTTTAAAGATGAGAACTTTTATTGCGTTGTTTATCATATTAGGTTTTTTCTCTTTAACCGTAGATGGTTTTTTAGCACCTACTAGCTTAATTATTATGATTAAGCATATTTCGATTAATGCTTTTCTCGCCTTAGGTATTACTTTTGTCATTATAACGGCTGGGATCGATTTATCGATTGGTGCAACATTAGGTTTTTGCGGAATGGTTGCTGGTTATCTTATTTCTAATGGTTTAATTATCGAGCCATTAGGTATTGCTATTTTTCCTAGCGTTTGGGTTGTCGTACCCATTGTGATTGTTATTGGTGGGCTAATAGGCGCATTGAATGGACTGATTATTACTCGATATAAAGTCGCGCCATTTATTTGTACTTTAGGGACTATGTATATTATCCGCGGGGCGGCGATGTTGCTTTCTGGTGGTGAAACCTTCCCTGGGCTTCAGGGTAATCCTGAATTGGGTAATACAGGATTTGATGCTATTGGTGCTGGGTATCTTCTTGGTCTGCCAATCGCAATTTGGTTGATGTTTATTATGGCTGCCATCATCGCATATATTGCTAAAAAATTGCCTTTTGGCCGTCATGTGTATGCGATTGGTGATAATGAACGTGCTGCTGAACTGTCGGGCATCAAAGTGAATAATGTTAAAATTTGGGTATATACCATCGCCGGTTTGTGTGCTGCTGTTGCTGGTATTGTGGTGACTTCTCAGTTGGTTGCTAGTCATCCTGCGACAGGGACGGCGTTTGAAATGAACGCTATCGCGGCCGTTGTATTGGGTGGTACGTCTCTGGCGGGTGGCCGCGGAACCATAATGGGAACGCTAATAGGGGCTTTTGTTATTGGTATATTGGCTGATGGTTTGGTCATGATGGGCGTCAGTGAATTTTGGCAGATGGTCATAAAAGGGCTTGTGATTATTATCGCTGTCATCATTGATCAAATGCAGAATAAATTGCAATACAAAGCAGCTATTAGCTCTCAAAAATTGACATCTTAACTTATCGGTTAAGACATTAGTAAAATGATTCTAAAAATTTAAAAATAAAAACACAGAGGTTTATTAAATGAAAATAATAAAACAAGAAGCAATCGCCTAAATTTGTTATTACTTTAGAGTGTCCTTTGGAGAATAAAAATGAAATTAATAAAAGACAAAAAGATTTTAGTCGCCGCTGATTGGGCTGGTTTTCCGCTTAAAGAAGTTATCGTTAAGTACTTGGAAAGCAAAGGCTGGGAAGTTACAGATATTGGTGTGAAAGACCCTGATGATCCAGACGTGGAAATGTTTCATCGCATTGGTTTACGCGCAGGCTCGAAGATCACTGAAAAAGAGTTCGAACGTGCGATTATTTTCTGTGGTACTGGTATGGGCGTTCATTTGGCCGCGGCTAAGTGTCCAGGTGTTCGTTGTGGCGTAGTAGAAAGTGTTCCTGCTGCTCGTCGTTGTGTAATTGGTAACGATGTTAACGTGTTGTCTCTGGGAGCTTGGTATGTCGCGCCAGAAATGGGTAAGGCAGCCGTTGATGCCTTCTTGAGCACAAAATTTGGTGATGATCATGAATGGTGGCCAGATTTTTATGAATATCACAAAATTGCCGTGGATGAGATGGAAGCATTTGATTACGACGAATACAAAGCCAATAATTTTGAAGTGCACAAATTAGGCGACTTGACCCTAAGTCTAGTGGATAGACCTGAAGGAAAGTAAGCTGATATCCCCAGCTTTTTGCTGGGGTTTTGTTTTATTCCTTTTTAAATCGTTATCAGGGGTGGGCATTGGCTGTTAAGAAATGTCGCTTAGATTAATCTTTCAAAATCGCTTCGGCGGTGACTCTGTCTGTGATTAACACGTCAATGTAATTCCCCGATAACGCCCCTTTTATGGCTTCGACTTTGTCCAAGCCTCCCGCCAGTGCCACCACAAGTTCACAGGCTTCGAGTTGTTCTAATGTCATCCCAATCACGGGATCGTCTTCTAACTTGATAACTGGCTTACCATCTTTATCGTAGTAATGTAGACAAATGTCGCCTACGGCACCTTTGCTAGCCAGTTCTTTCAACACTTTCGTATCGTAATAGTTGCCTGAATTGCGCAGTAAGTTTGATGGTTCCAACATACCAATGCCGACAATGGCAAGGTTTACTTTATTGAACATTTCAACCACATCCGACACTTCTGTCGTGCTAAGTAGTTTGTTTTTTTCTTCTAAGGATCGCTCAATGCTTTGTGCTGGCAACATGAATGCGTCACAGGACAAAATATCAGCCATATTTTGCGTCAAAATAGTTGCCTGAATATTACCGTTGTGACCGACACCGCCTAATACTTGAATGACGCCTTTTGCGTTGGCTTTTGTTGAGTGCAAATGGTCAACCATCGAACGGATGGTGTCACTCCAAGAAGATATGCCAATAAGGTCGCCATCTCTTAACGAGGTATCCAAATAGTGAGCAGCAGAAGAACCTATCACGCGTTTGATTTGTGCATCACTCGGGTTGTCTTCGATGTCAACCACGATCACGTTGGATACATTAAAGCGCTGTTGGATTTGAGACTCTAGTCCGATAAATACAGAAGGCGGTTGGATAACACTGATTTTTACTATGCCTTCTTTGAGGCATCGAGTAATTGCTCGAGACACTTGAGATTGTGAGAGTCGCAGTGTTTTGGCGATGTCTGCTTGCTTTAAACCATCTTGGTAATAGAGTGTGGCTATTTTTAATAGCAGTCTTTTTTCGTCGGTTTTTGACATTGTTTTTGTGGTCTCTCAACGGACTTTTATGCTGACCCTTAATATTAAAGGTCGCACCACAAAAATACTATCCTTTCGCTTGTTTAGCTGATGATATCTACCATACTAAACAAGCGCATCTAGTCTAAGTGAGAGTATTCAAGCCAATTGCCTTGCACCACTGCTGTCACTTTGATGGTGCAGTAAGTTGTCGACGGTGGTTTCAGCGATGTGGTTAAGCGCTTCTATGGTGAAGTAGCCTTGGTGACCCGTCACGACGACGTTAGGGAAGGTGAGCATAAGCTGGAAAACGCTGTCTTGGATGATGTGTGATGACATGTCTTCGAAGAAGATTTTGTTTTCTTGCTCGTAGACATCTAGACCTAAATTGCCGATTTTACCGCTGTAAAGTGCGTCAATGGCTTCTTGTGCGTGAACTAATGCGCCACGGCTGGTGTTGATGATCATCACGCCGTCTTTCATTTTTGCTAGGCTGTCTTTGTTGATGAGGTGATGAGTCGAGGGATTCAAAGGACAATGTAGGCTGATGATGTCGCTTCTTTGGTAGATCTCATCGAGTGGAATGTATTGGCAGCCTTGATCGATAAGTTCTTGTGACGGATATAAGTCATAACATAAAACCTTGCAGCCGAAGCCTTTCATGATGCGACAAAACGCCGCGCCAATTCGTCCTGTACCAATGCAGCCGACGGTTTTTCCCTCTAAGTTAAATCCCATTAACCCTTCTAACGCAAAGTTGCCTTCTTTAACTCGGTGATAAGCACGGTGTGTTTTGCGGTTTAACGTCATGATCAGTGCGACAGCGTGTTCGGCCACGGAGGTTGGGCTGTAATCTGGCACGTGAAATACCTTGATGCCTTGTTTTTTTGCGGCATCGAGATCGACGTTATTGAATCCTGCGCAGCGCAAGGCGATGGTGTTGACGCCTTGTTGTTTTAAATGCTGAATCACTTCAGCGTTAACATCATCGTTGACGAAACAAGAGATCGCATCAAAACCTTTTACTAAGCTGATGGTTTCCATGCTTAGGCGGCTTTCAAAGTAAGTCATGGATAAGTCGGTGGCATCCGCGAAGGTGGCGAGGGTTCTTTTGTCATAAGGTTTGCAGGAAAAAACAGCAACTTTCATAAAACGTGATCCTGTCGTTTTGTTAGAGATGGATATGTTAGTTATAACTTAAAAACGTGTGTATAGCTCATAAAAGGCTGTTGATGTGATTTTTATGATTAATATGTTGATTTAAGGCAATGGGGTTGCTGTTAAAAAGAAAAATTTGCCTTATGTAAAGTGCGTAAGAAATTGTAACCCCGGCTGGTTTTTATCGCACATTATTAAGTTATAAGTTATTAATTCATCTACACTTCATAATGAATTTGATCGGCTAAATAGCACGAGTAAGGCATTTATAAAGAATAATCTTGCCTGGAGGCAAATGTGAATTGGACCTCATCTGAACATATCTATAACCGCTGGGTGATGATTACGTTGCTGACAGGAACGCTGATAACGTGTGTTATTGCTTATAACGTTCAAAATTCTAACGAAGAGAGAATTAATCAGGCGGCTTATGACACTTCGGTTATGCTGAAACAAGAAGTTGCTAGCAGGATAGAGCTTTATCAGTATGGCCTTCGTGGTGCACGCGGCGCAGTGTTAACGGCGGGTGAAAATACGATAACACGGGATATTTTTGAACAATATAGTCGGTCGAGAGATGTTGATAATGAGTTCGCAGGCGCTCGTGGTTTTGGTTTTATTCGTCGAGTTCCTCAGTCAGATGTCGATACGTTTACTTCCATGGCTCGCCAGGATGGTTGGCCGAGTTTCTCCATTAAAATGCTTAATCCTAACTTCAACGAGCATTATGTTATTCAATATATTGAACCGGTAGAGCGTAATCGTCAGGCTGTCGGGTTGGATATTGCTTCAGAGAAAAATCGCCGCGAGGCCGCGGCCTCCTCTTTATATAAAGGGGAAGTTCGTCTAACCGGTCCAATTACCTTGGTACAAGCAACAGGAAAACCCCAGCAATCTTTTTTAATTCTGATGCCGATTTATCGTGGCGGTAGCACTCCTTCAACTCAACAAGAGCGCATAGAAAAAGGCTTTGGCTGGAGTTATGCACCTTTATTAATGGAAGAGGTGTTAGCGGGTTTAAATTATGATCCGAATAAATTTTATTATGAGCTTTTTGATATTACGGATTTAGACGATCAAATTCTTTTTTACAATAGTGGTGAAATAGAAAATGCCAGCTATGAGCAGGTTGAGACCTCACTAGTTTATGGTCGTCATTGGCAAAGTCGATTGCATGTTTCTCCTGCGTTTATTGCCGACTTACACCTTCCTGACCCCTTTGTATTTTTAGTGGTTGGTTGTTTGATTAGCTTGCTAAGCGCTGTTGTTGTTGGAGGTGTTCGAATCAATATGGCTCGTCAGCGTGAAGTGATGGCTTATCAGTCTAGAATCACGGCGCTCGTAGAAAGCTCTGCTGATGGGATTATTAGCAAGAATCTAGATGGTGTGATTCTGAGTTGGAATAAAAGTGCTGAGTCTATTTTTGGCTATGCCAAAGAAGAAGTTATAGGACGCAAAGTTCTAGATTTACTGGTACCAAGTTCGCTTAAAAATGAAGATAAAGCGATATTTTCTAGCGTCAAAGAGAAGAAAGAATCGATTTCTATAGAGACTCGGCGAATGACTAAAGCAGGGACGGAAGTTCCAGTTTCTCTGACATTCTCCCCAATATTTAATAACGATAATGGCATTATCGGTGTCTCTCAGAGTGTGCATGATATTTCTGAGCGTAAGAAAGCAGAGGCTAAAATTCGAGAGCTGAATGCGAATTTAGAGAGTCAAGTTAAGGAGCGAACGGCCGAACTTAGAGAGCTTAATTTACTCTTGAGTGAAGTGTTAAATGCATCATCAGAGGTTTCTATTATTGCGACTGATATGAATGGCGTTATTACGCTATTTAACAACGGTTCTGAAAGAATGTTGGGGTATTCTGCAGAAGAAGTGGTTGGCAAAATTAAACCTGCGCATTTTCATCTTGAATCCGAGTTAGAACAGAAACGTCTCGAAATATATGAGAAAACTGGCAAAAACATAGAAAATCCATCGAAAATAATAGCGTTTAATGTGCTTAGTGATAACTACGATAGCCAAGAATGGACTTATGTTGATAAGCAAGGCAACACGCGTCCTGTCTCCTTGGTGATCACACCAATGAAAAATAGTAATCATGAGATCATTGGTTTTCTTGGCATCGCAATGGATATTTCCGAACAAAAGAAAAGCCATCATGAGCTGATGTATACCAGAGATCAGTTGTTATTAGCAGCAGAAGTCGCCGAACTGGGAATTTGGACTTGGGATATAGAAGACGACTCTCTTGAGTGGAGTGATCAAATGTTTGATATATATCACCTGCCTGCATCTGTTAAAAAAGACGGTATTAAATACCTAGATTGGTATAACCGGGTTCATCCTGATGATAGAGCTATGGCTGAAACTGCGTTAAAAGAGGCGGTAGAAGGGATTAATGAATACAATTTAGTGTTCCGAATTATTCTACCTGATGACAGTATTCGTTACATTTTTGCCAGAGCGTCTTTACAAAAAAGCCCGACAGGCAAAATGACAAAAATGACGGGTATTAATCGTGATATTACTCAAGAGCGTGAGCTAGAGGATTGGCTACGAAAAGCCAAAGATGAAGCTATCGCTGCGAGTGCTTCGAAATCGAGTTTCCTTGCCAACATGAGCCATGAAATCCGAACGCCGATGAATGCCATCTTAGGCATGCTTCATTTGGCCAAACGTACAGATCTGACGATTCAACAAGATGATTACATTTCAAAAGCGCAAATATCCGCGAAATCACTGTTAAGTTTGATTAATGATATTTTAGATTTTTCCAAAGTTGATGCTGGAAAGTTAGAGTTAGAGAAGGCGCCCTTTGAGGTCGAGGAATTATTGTGTGAATTGTCTACTGTGCTGTCTGGCAGTTCTCTAGGAAAAGATGTCGAGCTGATTTTTGATATTGATAAAGACATTCCTGCTTATCTTATTGGCGATAAATTGCGCCTGTTGCAAATATTGATCAACTTGGTGAGCAATGCCGTGAAGTTCACTTTAGAAGGCAGTGTGATACTCGAAATCAAACGGCTTGACGACAATGCTGACGTCTCTCGCCTTATGGTTTCCGTGCAAGATACGGGGATTGGTATCGCTCAAGATCAAATAGACTCTATTTTTGATGTGTTTTCACAAGCTGAATCCTCTACCGCTCGACGTTTCGGTGGCTCAGGGTTAGGGCTGGTTATTTGTCGCCGTTTTGTGGAGCTGATGGGTGGATCGTTGCATGTAGACAGCGTGTTAGGTGAGGGAAGCCGCTTTTATTTTACGATTGACTTGCCTGTTGCCGATATTCACATTGAAAAAATACCGCATCAAGTATCGAGAGAATCCCTACGTATTCTAATTGTCGATACGAATGTTGCGACGCAAGTTATTTTTGCCCGCATGGCATTCAGTCTTGGATGGATGAGTGAAAAGGCAGAGTCACTTGAACATGCTATCCAATTAGTTCAAGAAGCTGCCGATCAAGATAATGCTTATGATATTGTTTTATTAGATTCTAAAACAGTCGATTTCAACGGGCAAAAAAGTATCGCGGGCATTAACGCAGTTATTACTTCATCTAACAATCAGCCGAAAATAATCTTATTAACCAGTACGATGAGCACTCAATTAGATAGCGAACTTGAGTCTGTCTCTGGTTATTTATTGAAGCCGGTTACCTTGAGCAAATTATCCGAAGCGGTTTATCAATCCCTGTCTGATGTTAAAACACCCATAGCAATAGAACTCAGTAATGGTCGTGAAGAAGGGCGCTTAGCGGGAGTCTCATTGCTGCTAGTGGAAGACAATGCCTTTAATCGACAAGTGGCAACCGAATTATTGACAGTGGAAGGCGCGAACGTCACTGTGGCTGAAAGCGGGTTAGAAGGCGTCGCAATGGTATTAAATCGGAAAGAAGAAATGTTCGATGTAATATTGATGGATATGCAAATGCCTGACGTGGATGGTTTGGAAGCAACCAAGCAAATTCGTAAAGATGCTAGATTCGCCAAACTTCCCATTATTGCCATGACCGCCAATGTATCGGAAACAGATCGTCAGGCTTGTTTTAACGCCGGTATGAATGATCACATTGGGAAACCATTAGACATCGATCAAATGGTTGCCTGTATCCTTAAATACACGGTTCTTGAGTCTGCCAATGACAGTGATTCTGTGATTGCGATTCGAGAAGAAGTCGCGGCAACAGAGCTGATTGAACCAGCGGCAGAGTCTGATGAATACGAAGACATAGAATCTATCTTAAGTCGGTTCGGTGGCAGTGTTGATCTTTATAAAAGTGTTGTCGAGGGATTTACTCTTGAGGCAAACGATTTATTAGAAAAGATAAAAGAAGGCACCGACGAGAAAGATAAGGTTAAAATACGTGAGCATCTTCATACACTGAAAGGCGCGGCACTAACAATGGGATTATTGAAACTATCCAATCGATTGTCTGCCTTTGAAGAGATACTAAAAACATCCGAGGACAGTGCAGTAATAGAAGCGTGCTTATCTGCCATTAACGTGACTGAATGGCATGTTGAGTTAGAAGAAGAGCTTGCTATTATCTTTGCAAAAATCCCCTAATACAGCGAATGAAGTATAAAAAAATAGCCCGATTATCGCATGACAATCGGGCTATTTTTTACTTGTAACCGTTAGCTTTTAGATTATCACTAGAAGACAATTATCCTTGGGATAAGGTGTCTAGTGTTTTCAAAAGCCAATCTAATTCATTTTCACCTTCTAAACGAGCAGCCATGATTTGTTCGTGCTCCATAACTCGTTCCGTTAACGTTAAGAAGAATTTTTCACCAGTTTTTGTCATAAACAATGCATAGGATCGACGATCATTTTTAGCCGGTCGGCGTTCAAGAATGTCCATCTGTTCCAGTTTATCGACCGCGGCAACCATTGCCGATCTATCGTTACCAAGGGCTTGGGCGACGGCTGTTTGAGTCAGCCCTGGGTTTCGCTCCACAATCGCAATAATGGCAAATAAGCCGGGGCTAATTCCTAAATCTGAACACACTTCCGAAAATTTACTAAAAAAGTTCATTTGAGCGCGACGTAGGCGATAACCAATTAAGCTATTGAGTATTCCAAAGTCTATTGGTTGGTCTGTTTTTTTTGTATCGTCAGCCATGGATGTTCCAGTTTTTTATCCTATAAACGGGTATTGTAATATAAAACGCTGTTTTGGTGTAATGGTAAACAGTTTAGCTTTATATCGAGAGAGCAAAGGCCGTGAAGCCAGTGCTTTCTCTATTGTCATCATACGAGTTTATTCTGATTAACCTATTAGGTGAACCAATCCGAGTGTGATACTTGGGAAAAGTATCAATAAAGCCACCCTAACAAAGTCAGAGATCAGGAATGGAATCACGCCTTTGAAACATTCTTTAAGCTTGAGGCTGTCATCGAACGATTTAATGATAAAGACGTTCATACCGACGGGAGGTGTGATTAAGCCAACTTCCACCACAATCAGAGCAAGAATACCAAACCAAATACCTAGGTCTGCTTGCGGAATGCCAAAATCCATTGCCATTACCATTGGGAAGTAGATTGGAATCGTCAGCAAAATCATCGCCAAACTATCCAAAAAACAACCCATAACCAAATAAGTTAATAGCATCAGAACCAAAATGGTATAAGCAGATAAACCAGAGTTTTGGATCAGCTCAACCCCTAAATCTGGCAACCTAGACAGGGCGATAAAGACACTGAACAAATCTGCACCTAACACGATAAAAAAGATCATCGCAGAAGACACAGCGGTTTTCATCAAACAAACTAACAAACCATCAAAGCGCATTTTGCCATGAGTAAAGGCTAAGATAGCAGTCAAAATAACCCCGACAGACGCGGCCTCAGTCGGTGTGAAAATGCCTAAATAAATACCACCTAATACGATTAAGAAAATCCCTGTAATGTGCCAAACATCTTTGGTGGATTTGATTTTTTGGGCCAAAGTGGTTTTTTCGCCGCGTGGACCTGCTTCAGGGTATATACGCACATAAATAGCAATGGCGAGAATATAACCACCAGCCGCTAAGAACCCCGGAATAAACGCCGCTATAAACATTTTAGAAATGTTTTGCTCGGTTAATACGGCGAAGATGATCAACACCATGGACGGTGGAATCAAAATCCCCAGTGTTCCGCCAGCGGCCAAAGCACCAGCGGCTAGGCTGCCAGAATAATTAAGGCGCTTCATCTCAGGGAGAGCGACTTTACCCATGGTCGAAGCGGTTGCTAAAGACGATCCGCAAATGGCACCAAACGCCGCACATCCCGCAATAGCGGCCATGGCGATGCCGCCCCGTTGACGACCAATCCAAGTATTACAAGTTCTAAAGAGTTCTGCCGTAATACCAGAGCGTGTTGCCAGCTCTCCCATTAGTAGGAAAAGAGGCACAACCGACAAATCATAACTGGAGAACTTTGAAACCGGCGCAGTGCCTAAATATTCTAATAGAGCAGGGAAACCGCCGATCATGGCGTAACCAAATGCACCACAGACCAACATGGACAACGCAATCGGAATGCGGATGCTCATGAAGACCATCAGCACAGCCATCATTAAAAAGGCCAATTCAATATTAGTCATTATTACCTCCACGAAGCGTGGCGAACAAGCGATACAGGCCGCATAAGCCGCAAAGCGTCATTGCAATGACGCCAACAATAAAAGTCCACCAAGTGGGAAGTTCAAGTAGCATGCTTTGCTCTAAATATTCCTTTGCTTCAAATCCGCTTAAAGTCATTCGATAAGCAAACGTAAAAGAAATGACGGTGAAAACGATGTCACCGATCAGCTTTAAGATATACAAGGTGCTCGGTTTACAATTCGCGGTAAATAAATCCACAATGACGTGGCCTTTGCGAATATAGCAGGCAGGTAAAAAGAGAAATATCGCCATTGCTAAGCCCATTTCAGTGATTTCGTAATCACCTTCAATAGACTGGCCAATGGTGGTTCGACCTATAATGCTAGCGACGGTTACCGCCGCTACCACTAACATGATAAACCCACCTGTTAATGCAAATATGTCCGAGATGCGCCCTAGGACAGAGCGCTGTAAGTCGGTAGTAAAACGTATCATGTTAAATCACCCTAGGTGCAGTGTGGCTTAAAAGTTTTCATACTTTTTGATAAGGTCTTTGGCTTCGTCTAATAGACGTTGTCCGTCATAACCCTCATCATTCATTTCTTTAAGCCATTGAGCTGTAATTGGCGCTAGCTTTTCTTTCCAGCGGTCGTACTCGGCACCTTCGATTGTGCTAAAGCTGTTACCACGTTTTACGGCATCACCACGAGCACCGATTTCATAAGCATCAAACGCATCACCGATGAAGCCCGCTAGATTCACGCCAGAGTTATTGTCCATCACCTTTTTAAGGTCTGCTGGCAGCTTGTTATAAGCATCATTGTTCATCGAGAAGATAAAGAACTGAGTGTACAGACCGCGATCACCTTTGAACTCGGTATGGTGAGGTGCTAACTCGTCAATTTTTAGCGGTTTTACTACTTCAAAAGGAAGCGTCGCAACATCAATTACCCCTTTTGAAAGCGCGCTTGGCATACTTGGAACTGGCATAAAGACAGTGTTTGCACCCAAAATACCAAAGGCATCCGCCATCATTTTGTTTGGCGCGCGCACCTTCAAACCTTGTAAGTCTTCAATTGACTTGATGTCTTTGTCACGAGAATGAAGCGAGCCGGGGAAGTGAGTATGCATGGCAAGCAGATGAACGTCTTTTAGTTCGTCTTGCATTTCTTTTTCTGCATATTCTTGTAGCGCCATACTAGTTATACGGGCGTTTAATGGCATGAAAGGCAATTCAAATACAGTCGCTTTTGGGAAACGTCCTGGCGTATAACCACCTACAGTCCAAGTGATATCGACAATACCTTTGCGGGTTTGGTCAAAAAGCTGCGGTGGTTTTCCGCCAAGCTGCATCGCTGGGTAAATATCAATGTGAATACGGCCATTAGACTCGGCTTCAACTTTATCGGCCCAAGGCTGTAGGAAGTTGGTGTGCGCATTCGAAACAGGAGGAAGCATGTGATGCAGCTTGAATGTGTATTCAGGTTCTACAGACATGGCATTAAAGGATAGGATAGAGCCCGCGATTAACGCTAAGCTTTTTAGTTTTAATTTTTTCATTTTTATCACCTTAATTTTTTTTGTTATTAAGTGTTTGTATTCTTATTTTGGCATTCCTTTTCCATTGCTGCTTAAGAATTATCTCCTTTGTGACATAAATTGTTGTGCTTTTCAACAATTGGCCTTATCGAATTTTTACTAAAGGTATTCAAAAAAGGTAAGACGCCATAATATATTGAAAACTAAAACAGTTTTTTGTTTAAAAAGACGCTTTTTTAGTGATATTAAACGGCTTTCTAGCCAGTGCCTTTTGCTGTTGGTGAGTGCCAAAAGATTTGTTGTTTTTTGTATCGGCTGCAATGTCTCTGTTGAAAAGCGTTCTCGTAAAGAGAACGCTGAATCTCGACCATTAATATGATGTTTTATGAATCTTGGTATTTCTTGATTAGAGATTTTGTTTTATCAAGCAGACGTTGGGCGTCATAACCTTCTTTATTCATGTCTTTGAGCCACTGCGTTGTGACCGGTGCCATGGCGTCTTCCCAGCGTTGATGTTCTTCACCTTCGATATAATCAAAACTGTTGCCTGCGTCGACCGCATATTTACGGGCAAACACTTCATAGTTGTCGAATAGATCGCCAATATGACCCGCTAAGGCGATACCAGAGTTATTGTCGATTACTTTCTGCAAGTCGGCGGGCATGTTGTTATAAAGGTCTTTGTTCATCGAAAAAATAAAGGTGTTGGTATAAAGCCCAGCGCCTTTGAATTCGGTGTGATGTTTTGCCAATTCATAAATTTTCATCGGTAAAACCACTTCGAAAGGCAATACCGCAACATCGATGACGCCTTTTGATAAGGCACTAGGCATTTCAGTCACCGGTAAAAATATCGTGTTGGTTCCGACTGTTTTAAACGCATCGGACATGACTTTGTTTGGCGCTCGTACTTTTAGACCTTCTATGTCTTCTAGTGTTTTTATGGCTTTTTCTCTTGAATGAAAGGAGCCGGGCGCATGAGTATGAGCCGCAATTAAGTGAACGTCTTTTAGCTCATCTTGCATTTCTGTTTCTGCGTATTCCTGCAATGCCATGCTGGTGGCTTTGGCGGTGCTTGGAATGAAAGGAAGTTCAAACGACGTCATTTTAGGGAATCGCCCCGGCGTATAGCCAGCAACGGTCCAAGACATATCGACAATGCCTTTTCTGACTTGGTCAAATAATTGTGGAGGTTTGCCGCCCAGTTGCATCGCTGGGAAAACATCTATTTTGATACGACCATTCGATTCGGCTTCAACTTTTTTAGCCCAAGGTTCCAAGAATTGTGTGTGAGCCATCGACATTGGTGGCAGAAAGTGATGTAGCTTGAGGTGATATTCCGCCTCTGCTGCAAACGCATTGATAGACATCATTGAGGCTGCGATTAAGGCTAAGCCTGATTTGTGTATTTTTTTCATTCAATTCACCTTGGTTTTATTGTTATAGGAGCGTGTTTTTGTATTTTAAAAGACCTAAAACGCCTTTCTTTCCTCGTTCTTTGTTCGCGTCCATGTTTATTTCTATGCGGAATGAACACTTTTTACTACTGTCATTTAAATCATAGTTGGTTTTCACATAAATTGTTGTGTCTTTCAACAAAATTCCATATAGATTTTTTAAACAAGGTATTCAAAAAAAGTAACGACACTTAAAAATGTTTGTAAAAAAATAGTTGTGATGTACAACATAGTCAATTCCCAATCGAATAAACAACTATAAAAGTGATGTGAGGGTGAAAAAATGAGTAAGGTTATTTCCCTAGCGCAAGCGGCCAATTTGATTCCTGATGGCGCCAGTGTCGCGTGGTCGACCGTTGGTATGTCTTTCTTTGCTGAAGCGGTGGCTAAGGCAGTTGAGCAACGATTTATTGAAACAGGACATCCACAGCAATTAACCTTGATCCATGATTGTGGTTGTGGCGATGGTAAAGATGCGGGTATGTCACACATGGCACATCCTAACCTTGTGAAGCGTTTGATTTCTGGTCATACAGGGCAAGCGCCGAAAATGGCTCAGATGATTACCGATAATGCCATCGAAGCTTATTTATTGCCGCAAGGTGTATTGACCACCATGTGGCGTCAAATTGCGGGAAATAAACCAGGTGTGATTACCAAAATCGGTATGGGAACCTATGTCGATCCTTTGGTAAGTGGCGGTAAAGTCACATCGTTAACCACCGAAGATCTGGTTAAACGCATCGATATTGAAGATGAAGAATGGTTGCTTTATAAAAAATTCCCACTGAATGTCGTGGTGATTCGTGCCACAACGGCTGATGAAGACGGCAACCTTTCTGTTGAAGAAGAAGCCATGCTGGCGGAAATTTTGCCTATGGCTCAAGCGGCAAAAAACAGCGGCGGTATTGTGATTGCGCAAGTGAAATACATTGCCGAGCGTCATTCTATTCACCCAAAAGAAGTCAAAGTGCCAGGCGTATTGGTGGACTACATTACTGTCGCGCCGGCCGAAGATCACAAACAAACCATTACCACGACTTACAACCCAGGTTTAGCGGGCAATTCTCGTGTGCCGTTAAATGCTTTGCCGCCAATGCCGTTCAGTGATCGCAAAGTGATTGCTCGTCGTGCTGCGATGGAGCTACAAGCCAATGCCATGGTGAACCTTGGTATCGGGATGCCGGATGGTGTCGCCGCAATTGCCGCAGAAGAAAAAGTCTCCCATTTATTCACCCTAACAACAGAGCTTGGCACGTACGGCGGTATTCCTGCCTCTGGCGGTGATTTTGGCGCCGCGTGGAATGCTGATGCGATTATTGAGCATGAAGCTCAGTTTGATTTTTATGACGGTGGCGGTTTGGATATCGCTTTCTTGGGACTGGCGCAAGCCGACAAAGAAGGCAATTTAAACGTCAGTAAGTTTGGCCCTAAAGTGGTTGGGCCGGGTGGTTTTATCAATATTTCCCAGAGTGCTAAAAAAGTCGTGTTCTGTGGCACGTTAGTAAACGGCGCTAAACTTGGTTTTGAAAACGGCAAGATGACGGTTTTACAAGAAGGCAAGGTGCAGAAGTTTGTTGAGGCGGTCGATCATATTACTTTTAGTGGTGCTGTCGCTCGTGAGAATAAGAAGCCCGTGGTTTTTATCACCGAACGTTGTGTCATTGAGCTGCGAGCCGAAGGTATGGTGCTAACAGAAATCGCACCGGGCTTAGATTTAGAGAAAGACGTCTTGAGTGTCATGGCGTTTCGTCCTGTTATTGCTGACGACCTTAAAACCATGCCAGAAGCTATCTTTGCTGAGCAATGGGGCGGTTTAGGCGACATTATGGCAGCGGCTGGTCAGTAAAAAAACAACAAGAATAAATAAGCGAGGACACCTTATGTCAATCAAGAATGTAGAAATTCCTTATGGCGCTTACTGGAGTACACCGTTTACCAAGTGGCAAGGTTCGCTGCAGCATTTGCATTCGATGAAGTTTGCTTCACATGTGGCAAAAGCGGAGTTGGCGAAACGTAATATCGATCCGTTGGTATTCGATTCTGGTGTACTGGGCATGACCATTAACCAGTATCAATCTTTTAACGGTGCGCCTTGGCCTTTGTATGACATTGGTGCTGTGAACACAGCGGGTCATGCGGTTAATCAGGTCTGTGCGACCAGTGCGCGTGGTTTGTTTGCGGCGGCGTCGGAAATTGTGTGCGGTATGGCGAATGTCTCTCTCTTGATGACAGCTGATCGATGCTCAAACGGCCCGCATATTTATTATCCAAATGCAAAAGGCCCTGCTGGGTCTTCAGAAGATCAAGTCACCTACAACATGATGAACGATTGTGTTGGTGGTCATTCGATGATGCAAACGGGCGAAAATGTTGCTAAGCGTTTTGATATCACCCGTGAAGAACTAGATCGTGTGACCTATCGTCGTTACGAGCAGTACCAAGACGCATTAATAGATGATCAAGCTTTTCAAAAGCGTTACATGACGCTGCCTTTGTCTGTGCCAACGGCCAACTTCAAAAAAGAAGATACCGTGATTACAGGTGATGAGGGCGTTTTCCCAACAACGCTTGAAGGTTTGCAAAAGCTCAAACCGATTCATGAAGGCGGTGTGATTACATTTGGCAATCAAACTCACCCAGCCGATGGGAATGCCTCTGCGATTCTTTGTCGTTCAGAAGAAGTGGCTTCACTGACCGTTCGCCCTGAGATCAAAATAGAAATATTAGGTTTTGGGCAAGCACGTGACGATTTGGCTTTTATGCCTGCAGCACCGATAGAAGCCGCTAAACGTGCGCTTGCTGTAGCGGGTATTGATATCAAACAAGTGAAAGCCATCAAAACACATAACCCATTTGCGGTTAACGATGTCGCCTTTGCGAAAGCCATGGACATTGATGTGATGACCATGAACAACTACGGTTGTTCGCTAATTTGGGGTCATCCTCAAGGGCCAACGGGTATGCGTGCCATTATTGAGCTCATTGAAGAGTTAGTTATCAATGGTGGCGGTTATGGCTTATTCACCGGCTGTGCTGCTGGCGATACCGGCATGGCGGTGGTGATTAAAGTATCTGATAGATAAGTAGTTCATACCCTGTGTTGTTGCGCAGGGTATTTTTTTATCTTTTTAATATAGTTTAGTTTGACATTTGTTTAGTTATAAAACTATTATTTTTTAAAGCTATTTAGTCGCCGCTGATTGTTCTGCGTGGCTAAGCCGCATAAACATAAGAATAGAGGCAACCTCATGACAACGTATCAATTTATCAATTTCTCTGTTGAAAATGGCGTGGCGCATTTGCAGCTTAATCGCCCAGAGAAAAAAAATGCCATCAACGATAATTTGTGTCTGGAAATTGAACACGCTTTTTTGAATTTATCCGATGACGTCAATGTCATTGTGCTTTCTGGAAATGGCCCAGAGTTCTGTTCTGGCCTTGATCTACAAGAACACAAAGCACGTGAACCTTTCCAAGTCGTAAAACACTCTCAAATGTGGCACCGCGTTTTTGGTCATATCCGTGAATCCGGTATTCCAGTCGTCGCAGCAATGCATGGTGCGGTTATTGGTGGCGGCTTGGAATTGGGTATTTGCGCTCATGTTCGTGTTACCGAAGAAAATACCTTTTATCGTTTACCTGAAGGCAAGCATGGCATCTTCGTTGGCGGTGGTGCGTCTGTAAACGTGGCCAATGTGATTGGTGCCAGCCGCATGACAGAAATGATGCTGACTGGTCGTGATGTAAGGGCAGAAGAAGGCCTACGCATTGGTTTGGCTCATTATGTGGTTGGCAACGGTGAAGCCTTGGCGAAAGCCTTTGAAATCGCCGAAGGCATTGGCAAAAACTCCAAATACTCCAACTGGGCCATGACCACAGGACTGAGCCGTATTAGCAATATGTCATCGCAAGAAGGTTTGTACACCGAGTCATTGATTTGCGGTATTACGCAAACCAGCGACGAAGTTAAAGCACGTATTGATGCTTTTTTGAATCGTAAAAAAAGCTAAGAGCTTTGCCTATGGTAGTGCATACCATGAGTCTTGGTATTCAGTGCTTAAAATAAAAAGCACTTGTGCCTGTTTCGCAAGCTCAACGCGTCGGCGTGAATCAAATGCCAAGATTCTTTTTATCAAAGAACAAGGAAAAGACTGACTAAATCTGCCCTTGGTAATAAAAATAACAGTAGGATCAGGAGTATTTAGATGCAAATTCAAGACAAACATTTTGTGGTGACAGGTTCGGCTTCGGGTATTGGTGAAGCGGTTGCGCGTCGTTTACATGGTCTAGGGGCAAAAGTCACTCTGGCTGATGTTAATGAAGACGGTTTAGCACGCGTTAAATCTGACTTAGGTGAGCGCGTACAAGGCTGTGTGACAGATATTGTTAGCGAAGAATCCGTACAAAGTGCGATAGATAAAGCCGTAGAAGCGTTTGGTCCTATTAGCGGTTTGGTTAACTGCGCTGGCATTCCAGGTGCAGAACGTATTGTTGGCCGTGAAGGCCCACATCGTTTAGCGTCATTTCAACGTGCGGTATCGGTTAACTTAATTGGTACTTTTAACATGATTCGTTTGGTGGCTGACAAAATGCAGCACAACGAACAAGAAGCCAATTTAGAGCGCGGCGTGATTATTAACACGGCGTCTGTCGCGGCGTTTGATGGTCAGATTGGCCAAGCAGGTTATGCCGCTTCTAAAGGTGGTGTTTGTGCCATGACCTTGCCAATTGCCCGTGAACTAGCACGCTTTGGCATTCGCGTAATGACTATTGCGCCGGGTCTATTTAAAACACCAATGATGGATGTGCTTCCAGAAGAAGTGCAAAAGTCTTTGGGTGATTCTGTGCCATTTCCACCGCGTCTTGGCGAACCGGATGAATTCGCTGCATTGGCTCAGCACATTATTGAAAATGAAATGCTTAATGGCGAAGTGATTCGTCTTGACGGCGCCATTCGTATGGCAGCGAAGTAATACGGAGCCGATGATGACATATCAAGCGCCATATAAAGACATGCAGTTGCTGGTGGCACAAGCCTATCAGCAACAAGGTCTAGATGCTCTCGAATCATTGGATGGTTTTGATCCAGAGCTCGCCAATGCGGTGATGGAAGAAGCGTCCAAGTTTGCCACTGGCGTTCTTGCTCCATTGAATGCGGTGGGCGATGTTCAGGGCTGCCGCTTTCAAGACGGGAAAGTGATCACACCCGATGGTTGGCAAGACGCCTATCAGCAATTTGCTGAATCGGGTTGGATTGGCTTGGCGTTGCCAGAGAAGTTCGGCGGTCAAGGTCTTCCAAAGTACATCGCTCAACCTGTCAATGAAATGTGGTTGTCGGCAAACTTGGCCTTTGTGATGTTCCAAGCCTTGGCGCAAGGCGGTTCTGAGATTTTATTGAACTTCGCCAGTGAATCGATCCAACAGCGTTATTTGCCAAAGATTGTTAGCGGCGAGTGGACTGTGGCGATGGCGCTAACAGAACCGAATGCTGGTTCTGATTTAGGCGCATTGAATACCAAGGCCATTCCTCAACAAGATGGCACTTATAAAATCAAAGGCCAGAAGATCTACATTACCTATGGTGATCATGATCTTACCGGCAATATTGCCCATTTAGTTTTGGCCAGAACACCAGGTGCGCCAGCAGGCAGTCGCGGTATTTCGTTATTTATCGTGCCTAAATATCGAGTGTCTATCGACGGTGAGTTGGGCGAATTCAACGATGTGCATTGCACTGGCATTGAACACAAGATGGGACTTCACGGCAGTCCAACTTGTTCTATTAGTTATGGCGATCAAGACGACTGTGTTGGTGAATTGGTGGGGGAACGGAACCAAGGCTTAATGGCAATGTTCGTCTTGATGAACGAAGCTCGCTTAAGTTGTGGTTTGCAAGGCGTGGCGTTAGGCGAGTTAGGTTACCAACGGGCATTGGAATATGCCCAAGAACGAACTCAAGGTACGAATAGCCAAGGCGGAAAAGTAGCCATTGTTGAACATGCTGATGTGAAACGTATGTTGTTAGACATGCGTTCAGAAACCTTTGCGCTACGCGCCTTGGGGTATCAGATTGCGGCGCAAATTGATGCAACTGAAGCGGCTGATGACTCCTCGAAAAACAATCAATCGAAAAAAGACAGAGTCGCCTTACTGACACCGATTTTTAAAGCTTTTGCGACCGAGCGTGCCAATGTCATGGCTGGTCAAGTCATTCAGGTATTTGGCGGCATGGGTTTTGTCGAAGAAACTGGCGTTGCTCAAATTATGCGTGATGCTCGAATTACCACGATTTATGAAGGTACAACTGGCATCCAAGCGCGTGATTTATTACTTCGAAAAGTGCGTGGCGATCAGGGCAAAGCGCTGACTGAGTTATTAGCAGAAATAACCCAGCTGGTTCGTCCTTTTGAATCCGACGAAGCATTCAAAGCAGCGGCGAAAGAAACAATAAAAACCGTTGATACGGTAACGTCTTTATTAACCACGCATTTGTTGAAACTTGATGCGAATTCGGTGTCTCTGCATGGTGTGTCGGTGCCATTTTTAGAGGCGATGGGCATCCTATGTTGCACTTGGCAGTTATTTAATGTGTTGGCTTATCAGCGAACACAAGCGTGTACCGATGAGTCGTATTGGCAGAATCTTACGGCCATGACCAAGTTTTACGCCGCTTATCGATTGCCATCGGCGATTGCTGCATTGAAGGTCGTGGAAAATGCTGGGCAAGGGCTCAGCGAATATGAATGTTGAACTAGGCCGATAGGTCTGAAGTCGAGAAAACAATAACAATTCGGCAGTGGTCAAATATAAGCCACTTCCCTAAAACTCTAGCCATAAAAATAATCAAAGTGCCTTGTAAAGGGCAAAAGATGAGAGTGGGAGCAAAAAATGAACGGTGAATTTCATCCAATTAAGGTCGTTGCACATCCTATTGATGTGGAAAAACGCAACGATGGTGTCCAAATCATCAACAGCCAGAAAGCGTTGAATGAATATGCTCGCTGCTGGACTGATCGATTAGAATACTGGGCCGACAAAACACCGGATCAGTTGTTCGTTGCAGAGCGTGATGATCAAGGCGAGTGGCAGAAAGTCACCTACGCGCAGGCCGTCATCAGAGTGCGTAAAATTGCCTCTTGGTTATTGACTCAGCCTGTGTCCGTAGAACGTCCTATCGTTTTTCTTTGTGGCAATAGCCTAGAGCATTTAATGCTGTCTTTGGCTGGCATGTATGTAGGGATTGCCCATGCGCCAGTGTCTCCGGCTTACTCTTTGGTTGCTACTGACTATTCAAAGCTGCAACACATCTTTGATGTTTTGACGCCAGGCTTAATTGTGGTGGACAAACTTGCTCCTTACGAAAATGCAATTCAAGCGGTTTGCAAAGATCAGAATACGCCTGTTGCTGTGATTAAGGGCGACATCACACCACAAAAAATTAACAATCCAACGCTTTCGTTTGATTCCTTTTGGGACTTTCCAGAATCCGATGCTGTCGATGCAAAAAACGCCGAAGTGAATGGCGATACCATTGCCAAGGTACTTTTTACGTCTGGTACAACAGGTATGCCTAAAGGCGTTATTAATACTCAACGGATGATTTGTGCCAACCAAGTGATGATTCATCAAGTTATGCAGTTCTTACAAGATCAGCCGCCAATTATGGTGGATTGGCTTCCTTGGAATCATACCTTTGGCGGCAATCATAATATCGGTATTGCTTTGTATAACGGCGGTAGTTTGTATCTTGATGATGGCAAACCGACGGAAAAGCTTTTCGATAAAACCCTAAAAAACTTGGCTGAGATTTCGCCAACGGTGTATTTCAATGTACCCAAAGGCTTTGAATTGTTGGTGAAAAGTTTGAAAGCCGATAAGGATTTGGCCGAGAAGTTTTTTGCCCGTTTGCAGTTTACTTTCTTTGCCGCGGCTGGCTTGGCGCAACATATTTGGGATGATTTGGATGCCTTGGCGATTCAATATACTGGCAAGAAAATCCCCATGCTAACTGGGCTTGGTTGTACTGAAACCGCGCGATCGGCAACGTTCGCTTCGGTAGAAGAATCTACTTCTGGGGTGATTGGTGTGCCTGCGCCGGGCGTGTCTATTAAGTTGGTTCCGAATGAAGGCAAGCTAGAAGCACGAGTTAAAGCAGAAACTGTGATGCCGGGTTATTGGCGTCAGCCTGAATTGACGGCAAAAGCCTTTGATGAAGAAGGCTATTACTGTCTGGGCGATGCGTTTGCATATCTTGATGAAAATGCGCCGCAGCGTGGTTTCCGTTTTGATGGTCGTGTTTCCGAAGATTTCAAATTGGACAGCGGAACTTGGGTGAGTGCTGGAACACTGCGAGCCAAATTTATCAGTGCATTTGCGCCATTCGTACAAGATGTGGTGTTGTGTGGCACAAACCGTGGTTATATCACCGCGTTGATTTTCCCAGATTGGGCACATTGTCAGGCAATATTGCCTCATGATTTGGTTGAAACTAACGAAGAAGTTGTTGCTCATTCTGCGGTTAAGGAAGCCTTTAAACAAAAACTTGTCGAGTTTTCAAAAAATAGCACGGGCAGTTCAACTGTTGTGCAACGTATTTTGCTGCAGGCAACGCCACCAGATATTAATGCCCATGAAATTACCGATAAAGGTTCTTTGAATCAACGTGCTATTCAAG
This sequence comes from Marinomonas sp., assembly GCF_965225885.1. Classification (NCBI taxonomy): domain Bacteria; kingdom Pseudomonadati; phylum Pseudomonadota; class Gammaproteobacteria; order Oceanospirillales; family Oceanospirillaceae; genus Marinomonas; species Marinomonas sp. The sequence goes on along the minus strand of NZ_OZ245329.1, from coordinate 3,569,859 downwards.
CAAATCGGGAAGATCAAATCGAGATCTTATATCAGGAGCCAGTTTCTGATTTGGTTATCAGCTTATAAAAGGTGCTTTCATGTTCAAGAATGAGCGCCAATTACAAATCGAGTGGGGCGATTGCGACCCCGCCGATATTGTGTTTTACCCGCGTTATTTTGCATTCTTTGATGCGTCGACGGGAGCTATGTTTGAAGCCATGGGTTATTCGCTTCGACATATACGAGATGAACTAAAGGGGGTTGGCTTCCCAATGGTCGATACTCGCTCGCAGTTTTTTAAACCTTCAAAGTACGGCGATAAAGTGATTATCAAAAGTGAAATTACGGATGTCGACCGTGCCAGCTTTGGGATTCGCCATCAGCTTTTTAACGGTGGTGACTTAGCGGTTGAATGCACCGAAAAACGTGTTTGGGCTTGCCATAATGCTGAAGGTGTTCTTAAAGCCAAATCCATCCCAGATGACATCAGAGCCAAAATGTTAAGCCATAGTTAAAAAGTAAGGCAGGGAAAAATGAAAAATTTAGTGGGTGTTAAACGAGTCATTGATTACAACGTCAAGGTTCGAGTAAAAGCTGATCAAACCAATGTAGATTTAACCAATGTCAAAATGGCGATGAACCCATTTTGTGAAATCGCTGTTGAAGAAGCGGTTCGCCTTAAAGAAGCCGGTGTTGCGTCAGAAGTTATCGTGATGAGTGTTGGAACAACACAAAGCCAAGAGCAGCTTCGTAACGCCATGGCGTTAGGTGCTGACCGTGCCATTTTGGTTGAATCTGATGGCGACGTTGAACCACTTAATGTAGCTAAGGCCTTTGCGGCTGTGGTTGAAAAAGAACAACCTGGTTTAGTCATTTTGGGTAAGCAATCTATTGATTCAGACAATAATCAAATGGGGCAAATGTTGGCGGCGTTGACTAGACGCCCACAGGGAACCTTTGCTTCTAAGTTGGTTGTCGACGGTGATAAAGCCCTCGTTACTCGTGAAATCGATGGCGGCCTTCGGACTGTTGCTCTTACATTACCAGCCATTGTTACGACGGATTTGCGTCTAAATGAGCCTCGTTACGCCAAATTGCCAGATATCATGAAAGCCAAGCGAAAGCCTCTAGAGGCGTTGTCTATGGCAGATCTAGACGTGACGCCAAAAGCCCATAGTCGATTAGATAAAGTCGAAGCACCGGCAACTCGCAGTGCGGGGATTAAAGTGGCGTCGGTGGATGATTTGATCAGTAAATTGAAAGACGAAGCGAAGGTGATCTAGTGGCAACTTTATTAATTGCAGAACATAATTCAAACCTACTGTCGTCTTCTACTTTATCTGCATTGACGGCGGCTCAAGCCATTGGCAATGACATTCATGTGTTGGTGGCTGGCAAAAACGTTGAATCGGTCGCTGATGCCGCGGCAAATTTGTCTGGCGTAAGCAAAGTACTTTGCGCGGACGCTGATTCCTATGAGTACGCATTGGCCGAGCCAATGGGCGATTTAATCCAACATTTATCGGCAAGTTATTCGCATATTGTCGCTCCATCTAATTCTGAGTCAAAAGACTTTATGCCAAGAGTGGCGGCATTATTGGATGTTGGTCAGGTTTCTGATATTTGCGCTGTATTGAGTGCAGACCAATTTAAGCGTCCAATCTATGCGGGCAATGCGATCGCCACGGTTACCGTGTTGGATGATAAAAAAGTCATCACGGTGCGAGCGTCTTCTTTTGATAAAAGTACTCAACAGAATGATCAAGCTTGTGTTATCGAGGCAGTCGACTTTGTCGCAGATAACATCTTGTCAGTGTGGCAATCCGATGACATTACCGAGTCGGCACGACCAGATCTTGCTAGTGCCAGCCGTATAGTGTCTGGTGGTCGTGGTGTTGGCAGTGGCGAGAGCTTTACGCTGGTTGAAGCCTTGGCCGATAAACTAAGTGCAGCGGTTGGAGCATCTCGTGCAGCGGTTGACGCAGGTTTTGTCTCAAATGATTTGCAAGTTGGTCAGACCGGTAAAATTGTTGCGCCGGATTTGTATATGGCGTTTGGTATTTCTGGCGCCATTCAGCATTTGGCTGGAATGAAAGATTCCAAAGTAATTGTAGCGGTAAACAAAGATGAAGACGCGCCTATTTTCCAAGTTGCAGATTATGGTTTGGTCGGCGATCTTTTTGATGTGCTTCCTGAAATGACAAGCAAACTTTAGAGCTACATTGTCATAATGGAATTTGACGGCCAAACATTAAGTTAGACCGTCTGTTGAGAATTTGGTGACGTTAACCGAGCTTAGGCTCGGTTTTTTTTATTTGCTTGAATTGGTTTGGGAACAAAGCTCAATGACTCGCTTGCCGCTGATAACTAAAAAGCAGCAGACGGTTATAGTAAGCGCAGTAAGATGAAGAAAATCATTTAGTAGAATATTTTCCATAGTGTTTCCTTTTTAATATTATTGTTTTGTTTAATAAAAGCACAGGTTTCATAATTCGTCCATAATGTTTGCAAAATAGTCTTTTTTAAAAGCGTTTGTTTGCAAAAATGAAAAGTTTAGAATTTGGCTTGATTGACTTATAGTGTGCGTCAGAATTTATTGAGTGCCTCGGTCCTGTAATTCTGTTGAAATATTCCCTCTATCGAAGATGTTTTTATACCGTGCAGATTATTTATAGGAGTCGTGACGACTCATGATTCGCCCATTATTGATTATGCGTTTGCTGACGATGCCGTGTTTATGGATGAGCGTGGTGCAGTTCGTATTCGGCGAGTTGTCCTTTATGTTTTTTAAGGACGATGTTGGGCGTGCTTTTGCGACGCCAGCCTTGATTACTTTTAGCATATCTTTGGTTCTTTTATTGGTGTTTAAAAAACACCCGTTACCCTCCGTAAATACGCGTGAAGCCATGTTGTTCGCCAGTTTAACTTGGTTGGCTGTCGGTGTGTTGGGTGCTATTCCTATTATATCGGTGACAGATATTTCCTTTACCGATGGCGTGTTTGAATCCATTAGTGCTTTGACGACGACAGGCGCGACTGTGTTGTCTGGTTTAGATGATATGCCGCCGACCTTTTTAATGTATCGCCAGTTTTTGCAATGGATGGGCGGTCTTGGTGTGGTGATCTTTGTGGTGGCGATTCTTCCCATGTTGAACATCGGTGGCATGCGCTTGTTAAAAGCAGAAACACCGGGACCGATCAAAGACGATAAACTTTCTCCTCGCGTATCTAGTACAACCCATTATTTATGGATGGTGTATTTGTCCATCACGGCTTTATGCGCTTTGAGTTATTACTTTGCTGGCATGTCAGCGTTTGATGCCATTGGTCATAGCTTTACCACGGTATCGACTGGCGGCTTTTCAACTCATGACGCCAGTATGGGCTACTTTAACAGTCCGTTAATTTTATGGATTTGTAATCTTTTTATGGTGCTGGGCGCGGTCAATTTTGCGCTGCATTATCGTATTTATATTGCTCGCAGTATTAAGCTTTATTGGAAAGACGAAGAGACGCGAGGCTTTCTGAAAATCATTACGTTTGTGGCCTTGTTGCTGGCTTTGTTTCTTTTCCAAACGGATTCAGAAGACGGCTTTTGGGTGTCGATTACTCAGTCGTTTTTCCATGTGATTTCGTTTATTACCAGTACAGGATATGCAGCAACTGATTTTGGATCTTGGCCTGCGGTGACCTCAATAGTGTTGATTTTTGTTGGCTACATTGGTGGCTGTGCAGGATCGACAGCGGGTGGCAATAAGGTTATTCGGAATATCATTTCTTTGAAGTCTATTTCTTTGGAATTAAAGCGGTTGGTGCATCCAAATGGTGTCTTTGCAATGAAGTTTCAAGGCCGCACAATCAGTGCCGATGTGCGTCATTCTGTGATGGGCTTTATGTGTCTTGCCGCTATGATCACTGTGCTTTTTACGATTTTACTCATGATGACAGGTATGAGTTTTATGGCATCGTTGAGCGCAACGGCGGCCTGTTTAAACGTACTTGGTCCGGGCTTTGCCGAGCTGGGCAGTAACTTTTCGCCATTGAGTGATAGCGGAACTTGGTTGATGAGTTTTGCAATGATTCTGGGGCGTTTGGAATACTTTACTGTGCTGGTGCTTTTCTTTCCGGTTATGTGGCGTCATTAATAAGTATTTGATCGACCAGTAGTACTTTTGATTGATAGTAATAAGCAAAAAAGGGGCAAATATCTCATCGATATTTGCCCCTTTTTTATGACCATATAAAGAGCGTATTGTTTAAAAAGAAGGTTAAACCGCAGCAACCGAGATGCCGTTACTTTCTTCTTCGTAGGCTTCTAGCTCTATCGCAATACTTTTTGAGGTTGGTGTATTACTGAATTCCCCATGGCTGTCTAGCGGTACTAATGGGTTAGTCTCTGGGTAGTAAGCTGCGATGTTGCCTGCTGGAATACTGTAAGGGACTAGCTTGAATCCGCTAACTTTTCGTTCTACACCATCATCCCAAATTGAGCGCAGTGTAACGCTTTGGCCTTCTTCAAAGCCGAGACGTTGTATATCCGCCGGGTTGATAAACACCACTTTACGTTCGCCTTTAATGCCACGATATCGATCGTTCATACCATAAATAGTGGTGTTGTATTGATCGTGAGAACGCAGAGTTTGCATAATGAGTGTTTTGTCTGACAGCAAATCTTGCGCGCGCTTCGGCAGAATAGACTCAGGTAATACATGAGTGTGGCAAATGGCTTTGCCTGCTGGCGTTTTCCAATTTCGTTCTCTGGCACTGTTGCCAAGATAAAAGCCGCCGTCTTGCAAAATGCGCTGATTGAAGTCTGAGAACCCTGGTACGACGGCCGAAATATGTTCACGAATAATGTCGTAATCGCCGACGGCTTCCATCCAGTCTAATGGAAATTTGCCTAACGTTGCTTCGGCGATTCCAGCCACAATGGCAGGCTCAGATCTTTGCTCTGAGCTTAAAGGCTCCAGCACTCCGCCAGAGGCATGGATCATGCTAAAAGAATCTTCCACTGTGACTTTCTGCTGACCTTTGGCTTGATAGTCGATATCGGTGCGACCAAGGCAAGGCAGGATGATGGCTTCTGTCCCAGTTGTTAGGTGAGAGCGGTTTAGCTTTGTGCTGATTTGTACCGTCAGTTCACATTGCTGTAGAGCGTGTTTGGTGGCTTCTGTGTCGGGTGTCGATGCCGCGAAGTTGCCACCTAGCGCAATAAATACACCGACTTTGCCATCACGCATTGATCTAATTGTGTCCACAACGGCTAGACCATGCTCTTGTGGTGGCGTGAAGTTGAAGTGCTTTTCTAAGGCGTCAAGGAAGGCTTGAGAAGGGCGTTCATTAATGCCCATGGTTCGGTCACCTTGCACATTACTGTGACCACGAACAGGACAAGCGCCAGCGCCAGGTCTGCCAATATTGCCTTTTAGCGCGAGTAAATTGACCATTTCATGGATCATGGCAACTGAATGATGGTGTTGAGTAATGCCCATTGCCCACGTGAGAATGGTGTTGTTTGCTTCGGCATACACGTTGGCGGCGTGAGTAATTTCTTCTTTTGTTAAACCTGATTGATCAATAATGTCTTGCCAAGAGGTTTGCTTAACTTGCTCAAGGTAAGTGTCTAAGCCTTGTGTGTGTTCTTTGATAAACTCGTGATCAAAAACGGCTTGGCCTTGTTGTTGAGCGGCTTCTTCTAAGTCGATGAGCACTTTGACCATGCCACGCACCACGGCCATGTCGCCACCAATTTTAGGGCAGAAGTAGCCAGTGTTGGTAGGCTTGGAGCCATTGGTAAGCATTTCTACTGGGTTTTGAGGATTTTGGAAACGTTCTAAACCTCGTTCGCGCAAAGTATTAAAGGTGAGTAGCTGAGCGCCACGTTGCACAACTTCTTTCAAGGTTTCTAGCATGCGAGGGTGGTTTGTCCCCGGGTTTTGACCAAAAACCAAAACGGCATCTGCGCGTTCAAAATCGTCAATTTCCACCGTGCCTTTGCCGATACCAATGCTGCTGGTGAGGGCATAACCGCTGGCTTCATGACATAAGTTTGAGCAATCTGGAAAGTTATTGGTGCCATAAGCACGCGCAAACAACTGATAAAGAAAAGCGGCTTCGTTGCTTGCTCGTCCAGAAGTATAAAAAGCAACTCTGTTAGCATCGGTTTGTCTTTTCAGTGTGTCGGCGGTTTGCTTATAAGCCTGTTCCCATGAAATCGCTTCGTAATGATCCGTTTCTTTGTTGTAGCGCATAGGTTCAGTGATTCGTCCTTGATATTCAAGAAAGTAATCACTTTGCGTATTTAGCCAAGACACACTGTGTTCCGCCATGAAAGCTGCGTCGACTTTGCGAGAGGTTGCTTCCCAGTTAACGGCTTTAGCGCCGTTTTCACAGAAACGAATCTTTGCTGGGTCGTGTTTTTCACCCCAAGCGCAACCGGGACAGTCAAAGCCATGTGGTTGGTTTGTTTTTAATAAGGTATTGATGTTGCGGACGGCGTTTTCACTTTTTAGCCAATGTTTTGTCGTGCTCTGCAATGCGCCCCAGCCGCCAGCCGGTCCTTTGTATGGCATATAAAAGTCAGTTTTTTTACTCATGGTGTGTTCCTTTCGGCTGTGCTGAAGACGCGAATATTCGTGGTGCATCTTGCTTGGGTAAATGAATTAATGTGAGTCCATAATGTTGAGCGAGTTTGACTGCTAGCGTACTTGGTGATGCTAGGTGGATTAGTCTAGAAAGTCCTACTCGTACGGCTTTTTGAACCAGTTCCGTGCTGCATCGACTCGACATTAAAACACTGTAATTATGTAAGTTTATATCCTGTTGTAGCGCATAGCCAATCACCTTATCTAGGGCATTATGTCGGCCTATGTCTTCCATGCAACAAATGGGTTCGCCTTCTGGAGATATCAATAAGGCAGCATGAACCGCACCGGTTTTGTGCCCTAGTTCTTGGTACTCGGCTAAGCACGACCTTAATGCGATTAAACTTGTTTCGTGTATCGCTTGGCTAGGCTGAAGTGTTGACAGTATTGGAATCGCTTGAGTTAAGGATTCAATTCCACATAAGCCACAACCAGTCGCTCCAAGGTGTGTTTGTCTTCTTTTTTTGAATTGAGAAAATCGACGTGGGCTGAGTTCTAAATTGATTGCGACACTTTCGATGTCTGGTTGCGTTTTTGTGAGCTGTACTGAAATGTCTCGGATGTCATTGATATGTTCAATAATACCCTCGCTGCGAGCAAAACCGATCACAAAGGCTTCTAAATGCACTGGCGTGACCATCATAACGGCGTAAGAAATATCGTTGATGCTAATGGCTAATGGCATTTCTTCAACCAGCTCGGCCGCTTCTAATGGCCTTTGTTCGAGTTGTGGCTGCGCAATATCTTTATGTAACTCTTTGCAGCGGCCAAATGCTTGGCGTCGGTGACTGATAAAAGAAATAGGCGAATGTTGCATGATAGTTGGATCAGTTAATAAATAAGATGTGCTTATAGTACGGAGAGAGATGAAGAGCGTCCAATGCTTTTGCGCTAAGAAAGAGCATGAAAACGACATGAATTCTGAATGAATATTGTTTGTTTAACGAAGAAGCGATATACGATAGGGTTTCAAAGGTTTAAGTATTTCTTTAGCACTTAAAATGCCGTATTCTACCCCGAAAATTTAAGCTTCAAATATCCTTTTTGTATTGGTTTTGTAAAACTATAGGCTTAAAGGGTATGGACTGTGATTATTTGCACTCCAGCAGTGGCAAGGAAAAAGCACATGCTACAAAGTGTGGTTCTGTTTTTGTCATATATCGAGAACGTGCGTAACCAAGATGTTAGCGCATAGTCGGGTTCTCCGTGAGCCACTTTTTGTTTAATGAGTTTTTTATTTATGCAGTTTATTAATCGCCTCTCGCGTTGGGCTTTGTCAGGCCCGCGAGCTTGGTTATCCATTATTTTTGTTGTTTTTATTGTTTTGTTGTTTGTTTATCAGTCTCTTGTATCTCCAGCAGATAATAATCCTAAAGACTATGTGTTACCCAGCTCAATTGGTGTCAGTAATAAAGAGAACATTACTTCTCCTCAAGTCAGTTCGAATACGGATGAAGATAACAATTACGATTCGTTGGTTACGACAGATCCTCTACAAAATGTTGAGAAAGTTACCGCTTCTATTCCGTCGATAGAATACGTTATAAAGTCTGGTGACACCTTGGCGCGTATTTTTGCTCGCTTAGGGTTATCAAGAGATGCCTTGTACTCTGTATTGGAAGCCGATCAGGAATACTTGGTTCTTGAGCCTTTGCTTCCCAATGATAAATTCACTTTTCAATTAGACGAAAACGGTGATTTACTTGAAATCACTCGCCGAATTGATATCAGTAAAAGTGTGTCTTATGTTCAGCATGATGGCGGTGGTTTTAGCTACAAAGAAAACATCAAACCTATTACTTATACGCAAAAAGCGGTGCACAGCAAAATTGTCGGAAACTTTTACCTTTCAGCTAAGAAGGCCGGCTTATCGGATACAAATATTCTAATTATTAATGATGTACTGAAAGGTCGAGTGAATTTTCGCAAAGATCTTCGGGCTAATGATGCCTTTGACTTTGTCATTAAGAGTGGCAGCATTGATGGTGTGAAAGTAGGTGAAGATCAATTAGAAGCGCTTGAAATTACGGTAAAAGGTCAAACATACAGTGCCTTTTTACATTCAGATGGTCGTTTTTATGATTTGGATGGAAATAGTTTAACGCCAGCTTTATTACGCTGGCCAACACGAAAGCATTATCGAATCAGTTCGCCTTTTAATCCTAATCGACTTCACCCAATAACAGGCCATCCTGCACCACATAATGGTGTCGATTTAGCAACGCCCACAGGAACTGAGGTGTTGGCGACAGGTGATGGCGTAGTAACTCGAATAGCGACGCATAAATACGCTGGTAAATACATTGTGATTGATTACACCGGTCCTTATGGCTCGCGCTTTTTACATTTGAGCAAGATATTGGTGAAAAAAGGTCAGAAGGTTAAGCGTGGTCAAGTAATTGCCTTGTCAGGAAATACTGGCCGGACAACTGGCGCCCATTTGCATTATGAATTACACATAAGAGGTCGACCAGTTAACCCGATGACGGCAGAGATTCCTACTACGCAATCGATACCTAAAAAAGATCGAGAAGAGTACGACAAGAATGTAAAGCGCTGGATTCTTTTAATGATAAAAGCTCAGGTAGAATACGAAGATGTTGCTGGTGTTCAATCCGATTCACCAGCAGAGTTGGAATCTACATTAGATTAACATCTAGGCAGCGGTTTCTTCGTTTCTAAGTGTTAGCACTTCATAACCTGTTGGCGTGACTAGAATGGTATGTTCCCATTGGGCGGATAATTTCTTGTCAGCAGTTACGACGGTCCAACCGTCTTTTTTCGTCTTAGTTTTGGCTTTGCCTTGGTTGATCATGGGTTCAATGGTGAAGGTCATGCCTTCTTCCAATGTCATGCCTGTTCCTGCTTTACCGTAATGCAGCACTTGTGGTTCTTCGTGCATTTCTCGGCCAATGCCATGGCCGCAATACTCTTTTACGACTGAGTAACCCTTGCTTTCTGCTAGGGTTTGAACCGCTGCACCAATATCGCCTAAAGTTGCGCCAGGCTTTACTTTCTTGATCCCAGCCCACATCGCCTCATAGGTGGTTTTGACTAAGCGTTTGGCAATAGGGTTGGCGTCGCTCATGACATACATTTTGCTGGAATCGGCGATAAAGCCGTTCTTTTCCAAAGTAATGTCTAGATTGATGATGTCTTTTGCTTTGAGCTTTTGGCTGTCATTTGGCACACCGTGACAAACCACCTCGTTGATAGAGGAGTTGAGGGAAAACTCATAGCCATATTGCCCAAGGCTTGCCGGTCTTGCATCCAAGGTATCGCGAATGAAGTGTTCAACTTGGTTATTTATCTCTAAAGTCGAAATACCTTCTTTGACAAAGTCGTCGAGCATGTGGAATACACTTGCCAATAACTTGCCAGACTCGCGCATGAAGTTGATTTCGGATGGTGTTTTGATGTGAACTTGCATGTTACTTGACGGCTTTCAATGGTGTTTCAGTATTGGCATTAGCCAGTTCATTGGCGATCAATTCAGAAAAAGTGAGGCTGGGATTAAGCTCGGCTAAGCGTCCCATTTTGATCCAGAATTCGGCTTGCGCATTGATAGAGCGCGACATGACATGGCAGCTTTTGCGAATGTCATCGTGAAGTTCGTCGGAGATTTTAATAATACCCATGAGATATGATCCATATATAAAGTGTATATGGATCATATATTCATGGTTTGATCTTTTCAAGTGCTATTTATTGATTGGCTTTTTAGTGAAACAAGTCTTTGATCAGTTTAATACCGGCTTCTTGACCACCTTTGTTGTACGCATCTAGAAGCGCAGAACCAAGGATAGCAATGTCAGCTTTGCCGATCAGTTGCTCTATCTGAGCGCGTTCACGTAAACCAAAACCCACGCCCATGGGGGCGCTGGCGTGCTGTTTGATTTGTGCCAAATACTCATCAAGTGATGTCTGCTTGGCTTTGCCTTCATGGACAGAATGACCCGTAACACCAGAACGAGCGACGCAGTATAGGAACCCGCTTGCTTGGCCTGCTAACATGGCTAATCGTTCTGGCGGTGTTACTGGCGTTACTAACCAAACAGGATCGATACCGTTGGCTTTACAAGCCGCTTGGTAAGTGGCCGATTGTTCAATTGGCAGATCTGGTAGGATCAATCCTAGAATGTTCTCTTCTGCCGCTCGCTTGGCTAACTTGTCTAAGCCAAAGCGGTACATTGGGTTTAAGTAGCTCATTAGAACGATGCGGCTGTCAGGAAAGCTTTTCGCGAGCTTTCCTAGTTGAGACAAGCAGGTTTCTACGTCTAACTTTTGCTCTAATGCTTTATGGCAAGCCGCAACAATACTTGGGCCGTCAGCGACAGGGTCAGAAAAAGGAAATTGCACTTCGATGAAGTCGACGCCTTCCTTCATCAGTCTTTCCATCCAGCTTAAGCTTTCCTCAACACTCGGGTAGCCGTAAACCACGTGCGTCATCGACAAAATAGGTTTTTGTTGACGTTTTTCTTCAATAAAGGTCGCTAATTGGCTCATGCGTTTTGCTCCTTATGGTCAGCGTGGTTAGTTGGGTAAGAAGCAAGGTAGTCGGTTAGAAACTGCGGGAAGGTTTCATCTTGCACCGCTTTTGCTACGTTAAAGATGTCTTTGTCGCCACGACCAGACAAGTTGATGACAATCTTAGTATCTTTCGGTAAGTTCGGCGCGTCTTTAAAAGCACCGGCTAATGCATGGGACGATTCTAGCGCAGGGATAATGCCTTCTTTTTTCAGCAATAACGTACAAGCAGCAATGACGTCATCGTCCATGGCATAGGTCATTTTGATGCGACCAATTTCCGCCAAATGGGCAATGATCGGAGAAACGCCAACATAGTCTAAACCGGCAGCGATAGAGTGGGTTTCTTGCAACTGCCCAGCGGTATCTTGCAGGAACATGGTTGCAAAGCCTTGGGCAATACCTGGTTGGCCAAGGTTATGAGATAAGCGAATAGAGTGCTCGCCAAGCTCTAAACCTTTGCCGCCCGCTTCTACGCCGACCATTTCCACTTCTTTGTCATCAAGGAAGGGTAGGAACAAACCACAAGCGTTTGAACCACCGCCAACACAAGCGTATAGGTGATCCGGGAATTGACCGAATTGCGCGACACTTTGCTCACGAACTTCGTTGCCAATCACAGATTGAAAATAGGCCACCATTTCAGGGAAGGGCGCACAGCCGCAAGAGGTACCAATTAGGTAATGGCTTTCTTCGTGGCTAGAAGACCAGTCACGTAGCGCTTCGTCTAATGCATCGCGTAATGTTTGTGCGCCAGTGGTAACAGGTACAACAGTAGCACCAAGCTGTTTCATCCAGAAAACATTTGGATACTGACGTTCAATGTCTTTTGCGCCCATATAAATAGTACATTCTAGGCCTAAACGCGCTGCGACAAGGGCGGTGGCAATGCCGTGTTGTCCGGCACCCGTTTCCGCAATGACGCGCTTTTTACCCATGCGTTTAACCAATAAGCCTTGGCCAATCACGTTATTCATCTTGTGGGCGCCACTGTGGTTTAAATCTTCACGCTTCAGGTAAATTTGTGCGCCGCCAAAGTGTTCGGTCAAATTTGCACAAAAAGTCAGCGGTGTTGGGCGGCCAGAAAACTGCTGCCATTGTTTATTTAGCTCAGCGAGAAATTCTGGGTCGTTTTTGGCTTCTTCGAACGCATGTAAAATTTGCTGTTGGCTCGAATAAAGGATTTCAGGAATATAGCTACCGCCGTATTGCCCGTAGAAACCGTTCTCGCTTTGCATGACTTGCTCCTAAAATTGCTATTACTCTCTATTAAATGAACTATACCGTTTAGTTAATTTAATGTGATATTGATCGTACGTCAAGTGTTTCCACAACGCGATGTGCCTACCGCTTCTAATGCCTGCTTTGAAGTGTTGTGGTTTTTTACATTTAGGTTGATCTTGGCATGGTTTTTTTAATGCACAATGCTATTAGTGTCTAAATTATTGTACAATGTTAGTTTATTTAAGCATTCTGTAGTAAAGGGATATTATGAATAGTAAACGCTTTAAAACTTCAATGTTTGTGGCTTTTTTTATTTTATTAACTATTATATCGGCTTTTTATGCCTTTTTTGTAATAGTTCAGCATAATAGCGACGCTGAAGATATTAGGATACAGCAAGATATTTATAAAAAGAATCCTGAGTTTTCGGTTTTTTTTGATCAGTATAAATCCGATGCCGAAGCTCAAGGAGACGAGTTAAGTGTGCTTATGTACGCTATAAAGAAGAAAGAAAAAGACATTGCTAAACTGCTTATTAAATCTGGTGTGAATATAGAGAAAGAAAATAAATATGGAAGGACTGCACTCGAATTTGCTTTAGTTAGGAGTAATACTGAATTAATCCGTATCCTGTTAAGTATGGGAGCAACAGCGGATATCAATGAAAGTAATATAGCCGGGAACAGTTATTTATCACTCGCCGCTGAAAATAACGATGTTGAACTAATTAATTTGCTCATAGACAACGGTGCTGAAGTGGATGTGAGCGGCAGTGATAATAGCTTTTCTTTGCGAGTTGCAGTTGAGTCACTAGCTAAAGATAGCGTTTTAGCACTTATATCAAGAGGTGCTGATGTAAACTTTCATAAAAAGAATGAGTCTAATCTTTTTTTTACTCTCTTGGAAAGAGAGCGTTCTTGGTCTGTACCATCGTATACCAAAGAATATAATCTAGAGATAGAAATAGCAGAAATTTTACTCAAAGCTGGTACAGACTTAAGTGCTAAATTTTATACTGATGACTACTATTATTCTTTATTAAACTGGGCGATGAAAAATGACAGATTTGAAATAGAGTATCTTATTCTTAAGTATGGATTTGACCTTAGTTCGGATAGTGATACAAACGCAAATTATCTTATTCATGCTATTTTAGGGCACTCGTACCAGATGGCTGAGTCATTAAAATACTACGGTCCTAACATTCCAATTCATCATCCTGAGCTCGCTATACTATTAATTGAAAAAGGGGGCGATGTTCATGCAAAACTCGGTAGAAGTAGTACATTACATTTAGCTCTAACAAATGATCAGCCAGATGTAGCAAAAATCCTTATTAAGCATGGCGTTAACTTAGATCTGCAAGATAAATATGGTGAAGTTGCATTAATGTATGCAATTAAAAAAGGTTTTTTTGATGTTGTTGATCTTTTGTTAAATAAAGGAGCCAATATAAACTTGGTGGCTAATAATGGTGAAACTTCATTGTCTTACGCGATAGCGCATCAGAATTATGATGTAGCCAGACGACTGATTGATATGGGGGCAAAAGTTAATTTTAGAATAAAAGATAATCTAACTCCTCTGTCTTATGCTGTGTTTGCTAATAATTTTGATATTGCAAAAAAGCTTATAGAGAAAGGCGCTGATGTTAATGGTTCCAAATATTATGAGGTTCTATATTCTCTTTATCCTGAAGAGACGGATTTGTTGTTTTATTCTATTATACATGGATATATTGATATAAGCCGATTGCTTATAGAAAATGGACATGAAGTTAATAATATTGATCCATTGGGTTATACGCCATTAACACAAGTTATTAAAAAAGGTTTTTATAATATTCTCCCGCTTCTAGTTGAAAATGGCGCTAATGTAAATCTTAGAGACTCTAATGGGAAGTGTCCGTTATCTTTAGTAGATAATAAATATACACCCCATCAAGTGAGTGAATTTTTAAGAAAACATGGTGCAACATGTATCTGATTTTAAAAATGATGAACGAGTTACTGGTAAATACTTCACTTGAGATAAGGTATAAATATTTTCTTAGTATAAAAATATTAATGTTGGAGCAAATGGATGGATGTTTTATTGGTCATTGATATGCAAAAGTCGGTGTTTTTAATCCCAAGATTAAATACCGATAACGTCGTTAGTAATATCAACTCTCTCGCTTGTTTTATTCGGGAGAATGGCGGACTGGTTTTGCATGTTCAGCATAATGGGACAGCAGAAGATGGTTTGCTTGAAGGGACTCAAGGCTGGGAAATTATTGATGAGCTTGATGTGCAAGCGGATGATATGAAAATCACTAAGACGGCTTGTGATGCTTTTTACAAAACGGATTTAGCGTCTATTTTGACCTCCTTGAAAGTAGACAATGTGCTTATCACTGGTGCAGCGACAGAGTTTTGTGTCGATACGACGCTAAGATCTTGCTTGAGTAAAGGCTTTAACCTGACAGCGATTTCAGATGCTCATACCACTGCTGATAGGGGGCATTTGTCGGCAACATGTATTGTCGAACATCATAATTGGACATGGGAAAATCTGATCATTCCAGAGGTGAAATTACAAGTCGTTACCACAGCTGAATGGTTAAGTTCTCATTAGAAAATAGTGAAGGTGCTGTGGTCTTGGCTAAGTTAAGGGATTTAAAAGGGTTGGGTCCAAAGTCGGAAGCTTTGCTTTTTGATATTGGAATAACGACAGAAGAAGAGCTCAGGTCACTTGGGCCAGTTCGAGCCTTTATTCGTTTAAAAAAAGAAAGTCGCGTTAATCCTAGCCTGAATTTTCTTTATGCGCTGGTTGGTGCATTAGAGGGTGAGAGTTGGTTAAAGATAGCAAAAAATGAAAAGGCTCGATTACTAATGGAGCTGGACGACTATAAAGAATTAGAAGAGATCCTTAAATTAGAGGAATAAGTCAAACAATATAGAGTTAGATGGATCTGGCTCTTTGATGATTTTAGAGGAAATTATGGCAAGAGGAAGACCCAGTAAAAAAGGCCACATAGTGGAGGCGGCGTGTGGTTTGTTCACTCAACAGGGTTATCAAAGTACCAGTATTGATCAAGTCGTTGTGACAGCTGGCGTGTCTAAACCCACTGTTTATAGTAATTTTCCGACCAAGTTGGTGTTGTGGGAAACGGTGTTAACCTCGTTAACGGAACAAGCGCAAGATGAGATGCAGAAGGTCTTGATGCGTTTACAAACGAAGAAAAATCTCTCGCTTATTTCAGGTTGGATATTGCTTTGGGAGGCTTGGGTTAATAAAGTCGAACGTCTTGCTGTGTATCGTATTTTGCTTGGCGAGCAACATAAAATGTTGCCGTCTACCTTTGCCTTGTTTGCTGAATTTGAAGCCGTGTTGGAGTCGACTTTATTAGTTTGGATTGCTGAGTTTTCCGTATCGCCGATGAATTTCTTTGCGTTAAAAGCGGTTAGTAAAGAAGCGCTTTTGATGCCGGCATTAATGAAACAAACAATGATGGACAAAACTGAACTGGAAAGTCAGCTTGATGAATTGCTAAGAGGTACAATCAATACAAAACAAGCCAAATAGTAGTGACTATTTGGCTTGTTTAATGCCGTTCTAACACGAGCTTAACACTTTTCTAAAAAGTCCTTAGGTGCTTGAATTAAGCCGTGGCGCTTGTTTCTTCAATCACTTCTTCAACGCGTCCTTTTTCCGCCCAGTACATGATACATATAGCGAGTGAGCCCATAATGACAAAGCCACCCGAAATAGGCATCAAGGTGTTGTTGTACATTTGACCTATCACAGTGCCGATACTCATCGACATAATAGATGACACTGAACCAATAACGGCAGAGGCGATACCAGCTACGTGTCCCATTGGTTCCATCGCAAGAGAGTTAACGTTTCCGAATAACAAACCAAAGCAGAAGAACAAAATGGCAGCATAGATTAAGAACATCCATAAGCTGATCGTTACAAAAGCATGTAAAGCAAAGAAAGCAATGGATGCAATCACAACAACGCAGATGGCGCGGAAGGCGATGTATTTCGCACCATGTTTTTCAACGATGCGAGAGTTAATCAAAGAAGAAAAACCCAATACTAAGGCTAATAAGCCGAAGTAAAGTGCGAACAGGTTGCCAGTGTTGAATTGCACCTGAAATATTTGCTGTGAAGAGTTTAAATAGCCAATGAAGCTACCGAAAAATAGTCCCATACAAATGGTGTAGCTCGCCGTGATTCTATTTGTTACTACTTCTTTAAAGCCTTCGTAAAAGCCTTTTTTTGAAAAAGGGATGCGGTTGGATTTTGGCAGGGTTTCTTTTAAACGAAAGCCAATCCAAACAATCAATAACACAGCATAAACAAGATACATCTCAAAAATACCGCGCCAGTCATCGACAAACATAATCGCTTGACCAAGTGTAGGGGCAATAGCTGGAACCAAGACGAAAATCATCATAACCAAAGACATGATGCGAGCCATTTGCGCGCCGTGGTACAAATCACGAACCAGGGATATAGCGGAAATATAAGGCCCGGCAACGCCTAAGCCTTGAATAAAACGACCCAACATCAGCATTTCTAAACTGTCTGCTTGGTAACAGACCACAGTACCAACCAAATACAGCGCAAAGCCACCAAATAGGATAGGACGACGACCTAAGGCGTCGGAAAGTGGGCCACAAATTAATTGCCCCATTGCCAAACCTAAGAACAGCATGCTAATGAGCAATTGTGGTTGGTTTGCGGTTATTGCTTCCAGTTCCTTACCAATAACGCCAAGAGCTGGCAGTAAAGCATCGATGGAAATTGCCGTTATCGACATTAATAGAGCAACTAAAAGTGTGAACTCCTTCGACCCCATGCCGGAAGAAGAGGTATTGTTGTGAGCATTTTCCATATGTTATCCAAAGAAAATATGATGTTTGAAGGGTTATAAGCAAGCGCCGCCCCCTAATAATAGTCGAGTATTATACTCAGGCTTTATAAAACTCAGCTTACAGATATGTGCATAAAATAAGGAAGTATTTGGCTAGCATTTAATTTTGTGATTTTGTTGTTTAATTCATAAGATA
Source organism: Marinomonas sp. (assembly GCF_965225885.1). Classification (NCBI taxonomy): domain Bacteria; kingdom Pseudomonadati; phylum Pseudomonadota; class Gammaproteobacteria; order Oceanospirillales; family Oceanospirillaceae; genus Marinomonas; species Marinomonas sp. The sequence goes on along the minus strand of NZ_OZ245329.1, from coordinate 3,552,420 downwards.
GTGAAAAAAGTAATTGTGACTTCTGTTGTTTGGAGAGCGTGTTATGCATAACAGTGAGAAAGAGAAGATAGAGCTTGAGCATCAAGCGGCTAAACTTTTTATGCGTTGTTATGAGCGTAATACGGGCAAGCATATTCGCCATATTTGGCATAATGACCCGATTCGTCCTGATGTGTCTTGTATGCTTGAGGGCGAACGGCTTGATTTAGAAATTGCGCATCTCTACGGTTCAGAAGAAGAGGCGATGGAAATTCTTGGGCGCGATCTCACTTCAGTTACGCGTAATGTCTTGCGTGCTCTGAAAGAAGAGCCTGCTGACGAGAGGTTGCTAAGGTCCTTAAATAAGATTTTAGAAAATAAATCTGGTAAGCAATATGACTCAACAAGAGTCTGGTTGGTGATTCGAAATACGCATCCAGCATGGAGCCAAGCGGATATTAAGGCGCTTGAGCATCTTATTATCATGCCAGTTCCTCATGCTTTCGAGAAGGTTTGGATTCTGGGAGACATAGAAGGTAAAAGTGGTATTGTTCGTATTTACCCATAATCTTAAAGTAATTAACGGCTTTTGTTTTCTGTATCGGGGCGCTTCTTTGCTAGCTCATTGAGTCGTATCTGTTCTGCTTTGTATTTCTTAACAATAATGAGGCCAATGATTAACGCAGCGCAAAAGAAAATGATAGCGAAGGCGCCAAGGGCGACAGTGGCAAGAGAATGCATAGTATTTGTGCTCGATGAAAAATAATTATAAGAAAATGTCTGGTTCAACTTGTTGTAAATGGAATTTTCAATAAAAAAACCGACTATTAAGCCGGTTTTTTTATATCAGTAGTTTGCTTAGTCACATTAACGCGTAGTAAAAACACTTGTCTTTTTATCTAAGCTGTTAACTTGATTATGGATGTCGCGTGTATTGCCTTCAATGCTTTTAATGTAGCTATTGTCGCGTTGAAGTTGCTGCGCAATTTTGTCCATTTCTTCACTCATGTGCACCGCAGTTTTGGCAACCTCTTGAATAGAGCGAGCCATATCAATAGAAGACGCAGAACTTGTCTGTGCGTTTCGCTCAATTTCACGTATAGCCACTTCTGCTTTTTCGCTGAACTCTTCAATGGAGTGCAAGCTTTCTTGACCACTGTGCATGGTTTCGATTGCTGTTTGAGTAGATGATTGAATTGTACTAACGATATCAGTAATTTTGGCCGTCGCATCGACTGTTTTTTCAGCAAGTGAGCGAACTTCGTCTGCAACCACTGAGAAGCCTCGACCCGCCTCACCTGCACGTGCTGCTTCAATGGCTGCGTTTAGTGCGAGAAGGTTGGTTTGATTCGCCAAGTCATTGATCATGCCGATAACGTTGTCGATATCTTTTGATAATTGACCAAGTTCATTTAGTTGCTCACTGGTTTTGTTCACAACGCTAATGGTACTAGAAAGGTTTGATAGAGCACTTTTAATGGTTTCTGCGCCTACTTTTGCAGATTCATAAGTGTGCTGAGACTGGCTACTTAGGTCTTCAGTGGTGCTGGATATGCTCGAAATTGTTGTAGAAATTTCTTCTGTCGCTGCTGCTAGAGAATTTGTTTGCTCACTTACGGAGCGGTTACTCTGTGCAATGTTGGTGACGGAAGTGTTTAGCTCAGTGACCATGTTGTTAACACCTTGAGTGGTATCGACAACTTCACCAATTACCGAGCTTAGGGCTGTCGTCATTTCGTTTACAGAGCTACACAAAGAGTCAAATTCATCATTACGCTTTTTGTTTACATGCAAACGAGCTGTTAGGTCGCCACTTTTTACTTTGCCTAGGTCTTTGATGATTTGATTAAGGGTTTTGTTCACGCTACTGCCAATCCCCATCATCATAAGAGCGGCAATTACTGCAACAACAATACTAACAATGATTAAACTGATACTGGCTTGTTTTGAGCTAGCAGACGCTTGTTGACGTGCTTCTAAGACTGCTTTTTGCATATACTCGACAGCTGTCAAACGCGTTTGACCAAAAATTGTTTTTTGTTCTGTAAATTGTGATTGTAGAACGATAAGTTTCTGATTTTCTTTGTCAAAAGTTTCTACAGCAGCAAAGTACTTATTGATTACTTCTCCAAAGCGCTCTTCTAGACCAAAGTTAGTAACACGTTTATAGAACTTATCATAACGTTCCATAAAGGCTGCTTTGTTAGCTGGAACGGGTTCAAAGATAAAGTTCTTTTTGGCTTCTCGAACGGGTAAAAATTCTTGTTTTACTAAACTTAAGAAAGAAATTTCTTCTGTTACTTTTTCACCTAGTTGAGAAATTTCACCTTTAAGACCTGAAGAGCCATTAAAACCTACTTTTTGCTTCTGAGTAACCAATAGGATTAATGCGTCACTATAGTCTTTTAAAGAAGCAGTAATGCTCTCAATATTTTTCTTCGCTTCTGGGTCTTGAAGAAGGTTCAAGTCTTTTTCAAGTGTTGTCATGAAACTTTCATGATTAACTTTTAGTGTTTCAACGAAGCCTTCATAGGTGCTGTTATCAATGCTAGAGAGTGACTCGTATTCTTCCATTAAGGTAATGACGAGGGAGGCGAGGTCTTTATCTACAGTGGTTAGGCGATCAAACTTTGAAGAGGAGGTATCTTGTACATTCAATCCTTGTAAAGCAACGGCAGTTACAACAATGAACCCAAGAATGGCTGCAATAAGTAGAGAGAGTAGCTTGGTACGGAAACTAAGATTTGCCAACATATTATGTCCTGCACTTATTATTATAGGTTTAACCGATACGGATAGACATTATGATAGGGGACAATATGTACTCTATCTTTATATGTTTTTGATGTCTATCAACGCTTTACAAAAAATTACTCATGTATTCTATTTCTAATATGACCTTATTTGCAATTAATTGACATAAAAATATGCTTTTATTTGCAGATGATGTGGGCGATTTTACATTTTGATTAGTGTCTTAAAAATGAGTGTTCCTAAAAATCATGAGGACTTAACCAGACTTGAATTTTTTGGTTTCCAAGATAAGTTATCTTGCCTGAATAGCGTGCTATGCCGCTGGAACTAAATTCAAATTTATAGGTTCTTTGGATTTTAAACTCTCCATTCCGCCAAACTGGTTTCCATCCTGAGCCTGCCACACTGTCTTCTAGTAGTTGTAAGTTAAGTGATTCGCAGTGCTGTTTGGCTTGTATTAATGCTTGTTCTCTAATCGATGTGTTTTGCCACCATGAATAAATTGCTGTGGCGAGGATGAGCAAAATGACGATGTCGGAAAGTTGTAAGTTCATTTATGCCAGCTATTGGTTGTTGAGGTGAAAAAGCGATCATACATCATAGCGAATGGTGGCTAGAAAAAAATAGTTTCTGGAAAGAAATACGTGGCTACCTCCAAGCAGGAGAGAAAGGAGAGGTAGCCACGGTCTTCACGCTATTTAGAGCAAGTCGTAAAATTATCTCATTGATTAAAGGCTAAATTTGGGCATTCGGGGCAGCGAATGTGTGGGTAAACCAAATTTGAGTCGTAGCTTCAATCTAATGGCCAGTCAGGCGATAATTTAGGCGGCTTCTACTGCTCTTTCTGCGTAAAGTTGGATAACCCACTGCTCGATACGTTGATCAGTGAGTTCAAACTGTTGGTCTTCATCAATCGCTAAGCCGACAAAGAACTCTTTGCTATCTACACAAGCTCTAGAGGCTTCAAATTCATAGCCTTCTGTAGGCCATTGGCCAATAAAGGTGGCGTTAGTTGGTAATAATTTTTCATATAACCAGCCTACAGCGTCGACGAAATAATCGCCGTAGCCAAATTGGTCACCCAGCCCATATAGTGCGATGACGGTATCTTCAAGGGCGAGCTCAGCCAGACTGTCTCCGATATCTTCCCAGTCTGATTGAATGCCACCAAAGTCCCAAGTCGGAATGCCTAAAATAAGCATGGAATATTGTTCAAGTTGGCTAAGCTCGATGTCTTTTATGTTAAATATGTCTACTTGTTCGCCAAGTTCTTCCCATTGTTTGGCAATTTTATGGCCAACTTCTTCTGTATTATTTGTGTCTGTGCCGTAAATAAGGGCGATGGTTGATTGAGCCATGTGATGCCTTAACTTCCTATAATTTAGTGAATTTGTCCGTATTGGTGACTGCTGACACCAAAGTGTTGAATAAATGCCGCTTCAAATTGATCTTCTGAAAATCCACTTTGAGCGACGATATGAGGTTTTGCCGTAGGGTTTTGTCTTAGTTGGGCCGCCGCAAATTTGATCCGGCTTTGGGTGCAGTAGCTTTCAATGGATTGTCCAACAATAAGGTTAAAGCCAATGGCGAGAGCTTCTGTATTAAGCCCAACTTGTTGCGCTAGATGTTTCATGTTTAGAGTGTCGTATTCAGGTGTTTCTATTAGGTTCTGTGCATGAAAAAGTTTGCTCTGGCATTCTTCGCATTGTGATAAATAGCTCAACATTTGCAACTGCTCGATCAGAGTAAATATGGCTGAATAGAGGTGCCCCGCGAGGCTTATTGAATGACTTTTATGTGCCAGTATTGGCTCAATGACGGTGAGAGTTCTTTCTGTAATAGGAAGCTGAATAACAGCGTTTTTATTACCCAGTTTTTCACCCATAGCCATAAAATGCTGGATTATTTGATCTTCAGTTTCACCGAGTACGGCGGCAAGGTGGGCCGGGCTAATACGAGTTTGTAGTAGGCTATGTTCATCGCCTTTAGTCATTACAATATGACTGCTAATATTCTGCGGTTGATACGAAATTTGCACAGAGTGTATATCTTTTGCTGTGTTTATTGGTCCCGTTCCTAAGAAAGAAAAATACAGTCCAGATTGTGCTTCTTCATGAAATGAGACATCTGCATTGCTACTTAAGTGTTGATTAAGTAAGTGCAAATTTGGAAGTAGGGCAAGCAGTTTTTTATGGCCGGATAGCCATGCCGCTAACGCTTCTTTGATATTTCCTGCATTGTCATACACATCGCGCATATTTAGTTGCATTGTATGTTGCCTTCATTTTGATAATGGTTATCATTAGAGGCTTTTTTGTTTCTTGATGCAAGTGATTCTCATTAAAATTTTTATATGAGAATCACTTTTTTGATATTTTTATCTGATGCATTGTTAAGAAGGATTAATCTAAGTAGTCCGTTCTATTGAGGCCATATTTCTGCATTTTCTGATTTAATGTTCTTCGTGGCAGTTGAAGCTGTTCTAAGACCAGTTGAATGTTGCCTTTTTGCTGTCGGATACTGGCCTCAATTAGGCTGCGCTCAAATTCTTGTACCTTTACGCTGAGTGGCAGCGGTGTGATGGTGTCTATATCGTCTTGAGCTTGGTAACCTGCCAATATTTTTGCCACACTTGTATTGGGTTCAAGTGCATAGCGTAGCGCGACGTTTCTAAGTTCACGAACATTTCCAGGCCATCCATATAAGGTCAATGTTTCATGATCGATTGGACTAAGTTGTCTAAAATCTCCCCCACGCTCTTTTACTGCGTTGCGACAAAAATGTTCAAAAAGCAATGGGACATCGGATCCTCGGTTACGCAAATCTGGGAGGTGTATTTGTGATACATTCAGCCGGAAGAATAAGTCTTGTCTGAAATTTTCGAGAGTTTGTAGGTCACTCTTGGCAGCGGCAACGACTCTGAGATCTATCTTTATTGTATTGTTGCTACCGACTCGTTCGAGTTGGTTCTCTTGCAGGACTCGTAATAATTTTATTTGCATTGCTAGTGGCATGCTTTCTATTTCATCGAGAAATAAAGTGCCGCCACTGGCATGCTCAAGTTTACCGATTCTTTGCTTGTTGGCACTGGTGAAGGCGCCAGCTTCATGGCCGAATAGCTCGCTTTCAAACAGGTCTGCTGGGATGGCTGCGCAATTAATGGCAACAAAGGGATGGGTACTTCTTGGGCTGCAGTCGTGTAACGCTTTGGCCACTAATTCTTTACCACAACCGGTTTTTCCATAAACAATGACATGAGTATCCATACTGGCGAAGGTGCGTATTTGCTGCCTGACACGGACAATTTGCTCATTTTTACCAATAATGGTTTCTTCTAAGCCGTGTAAATCACCAAGGTATTGTGATTGATTAGCATGTTGAAGTTGAACCGCTCTTAGCTGAACGGCTTTTTCGACGGTTTGTAGAAGTCTATTTGGGTCGAAGGGCTTTTCAAGAAAATCAAAAGCTCCATCACGCAAAGCATTGACGGCAGTATCGACGTCGCCATGTCCGGTAATAAGAATAAATGGAAGCTCGGGTTCTTTGGATAGGCAGTCGCTCATTAACGTTAAGCCGTCGATTGGTGTCATGCGGATATCGCTGACGATAATGCAAGCTAATCCAACGTCAAACTGCCCGATCAGTTCTTGGGCTTCTTGAAACTCTCTTACCTCATAATTGGATAAGCGCAGCCACTGGGCAGTGGTTGAGCGAACGATGTCGTCGTCATCGAGTAGCCAGATTTCAATGTGATGGTTGGTGTTACTCTTTTCCATATTAAGCCTTTAACAGTGTTAAGCGGAATACAAGTGTCGAGTTATCATCATGGCTTGCTTTTAAAGCGCCATTCATATCTTTTGCTAGGTTTGCGCTGATGGCAAGACCTAAACCTAAGCCTTTTCCGATGGGTTTGGTAGTAAAGAAAGGTTCAAAAATATGAGTAAGCTGAGCTTTTTCAATGCCTGGCCCATTGTCTTGATAACTTATGGTTATTTGTTCATCGTGTGTTTCTAGGGAAATTTTAATGTTTGGAGTGATTTTTAGTTCTGCGCAGGCTTGAACCGAATTACTAATCAAATTGGAAAATATTCTTTCTAATCGAGTAGGCTCGGCGATAACTTCGTCTAAATCGTTGAATGCTATTTCCCAATGGACGTTATTGACGTCATCACCAAGGCTTTCAATAGCCCGTTCTACTGAGCTTTTTATAGAGGTTGACGCAAGCTGTTCAGGTCGTCTATAAGCAAGTACTTTTAGCTCGCTGGTTAGTTTTTGCATTCTTACAACGAGAGATTCTAGGTCGATGAGAGTTTTTAGTGCTTGTTCTGAATCTTGACGCTTAAGTAAAAGTTCTGCGGAGTAGGCTAATGTTCTTATGCCTGTTAGTGGCTGGTTCAGCTCATGAGCGATGGCCGTCGACATTTGTCCTATGGCGGCGAGTTTTTCTGCTCTTAATAGCTCTTTTTGTGCCGCTTCTAATGCTTTTGTTCGTTCTAATACACGTTCTTCAAGGCGAGTATTTGCATCAAGTAAATTTAATTCTGCTCTTTTACGTTTGCTTATGTCGAGTAAGGTGACTAAGTAGCCCTGTGAATCGCTCCATTTTAAAGAAGACACAGAGAGCAATGCTGGGAAAACCTGACCATTTTCTTTTTGTAGGACAACTTCTTGTTCTAATAAATTTTCTGCGAATGTACTTCCCGCGACTTCTTGTATTTGTAGGGATTTGATAAAAGCTAATGCGATTTGGTTCTCTGGGCAATCAGGTAGGAATTCATATAAATAATGGCTGTTAAGTTCTGCTCTTTGTCCAAAGTAGCGCAGCCCCATAGGGTTTACAAAAGATATTTCTCCACGTTTTGTTAGCTGTAAAAGTCCTACGTGAGTATTTTCAATCAGGACTCGCTGGCGCTGAGCACTATTGGCAATGAGTATTTCGTTTTCTAATTTTGACGCGATTTTTAGGGCGCGTTCTCGACGATAAAGCCAAAAAAGAAATATCAGAGCAAAAAAACCTAGGCTAATAAAAGCGATATTTTGAGCTTTTTTCTGAATGCCTTTTAAATTTGATAAATAATGAATTTGCCATTTTAGGTCATCTAAAGTGACATTCTGTAAAAGGTAGTTTTCATTGTTTAGATGGTAAATTTTAGAACGCGTATTATTTAAAAATTGAACATCTGTATGGTCATCTAACCAATTACTGACTAACAGGCGATTTAATTTACTGGCTAAAAAGATGAGGCTATTTTGGTCTGTCATGACGACGAGATCGTCGAGAAGATTCCAACGTTCAATCAAGTCACTAACATTAATTCGCACTGCGACAGCACCTGCTAGTCCTGTTTTAGTATAAACAGGTGCCAATACAAGGTGTGCTGAATGATATTGTTTGGGGTTATAGCCAGATACGAGGATGTATTCTCCTTGTTGTTCTTTTAGCACATTGCTTAAGTCTGTTTTGCTAAAGTAGTCGTCCAAATTGAAATTAGGGGATTGTTCGCTGGATACCAGAAGATCTCCTTGCGCTGACAGAATGAACCAATCTTGTGTTTTGGATACATGGGTCAAATCTTCTAATTGTCGCTGCAGTCGCTGTCTTAAAGCTGGATCTTTAGGGGTGTTCATAAAGGCTAGCAGAGTAGGGTTATCAGCCAGAGCATAGGGAAGAATATGGTAGTTTTTTAATTCGTTGCGTAATTCGATAACGTAATCAAGTAGTTTATCTTGTCCTTCAGAGTGCTTGTCAATAATGAGCGCTTGATAGGCAATGGTGTTTACACCAAAGAATAGCAGGGTAAGTAGAGTACATCCGAAGGTAAGAAAGAAAAGACGATGCTTACGGAATTGTGAAATCAAAGAGAGTCTCGCGAGCCTTTTATGTTCAGCCAGTTTTAAACATTTAATTAATCGGATTAGATTAAATTAAAACTGCGTAACAAAGTAACGCCAATACTGGTTGTAATCAAGGATGCGATAGTGGTTATAACGATTATGTTTGCGGCGAGTGCAGAGTTTCCATTCATGGCTCTAACCATTATATAACTGGCAGATGTAGTTGGAGCAGATGACATGAGGAATAAGACGCCGAGTTCCATTCCTCTATAACCTAGTAAATAGCCACCAAGTGTCATGGCGAAAGGGATGAATATCAGTTTACCAATAGAGGCCATGATGGCGCCTAAAATGCCATTTTTTAACGACTTAAAGCTTAATGAAGCTCCGGCGCATAACAGTGCCAAAGGTAGCGTCATTTGTGCAAAGTAATCACCGGCTTTATAAAGTGTTGTTGGTAACGTTAGGCCCGATAGTGAGGTAGCAAATGCCGCGACGATGGCAATGATTAGAGGGTTTTTGGCTATGCCTTTTGCGATGCCTTTAATATTGGCCTCTCCGCCCAAGGCTCGGCTTAAACCGATAACCGATAATACATTGAATAATATTGTTACTCCGCCTAAATAAGCAGAAGCAACAGAAAATACCTCATTACCATAAGCATTTACACAATACGCTAAGCCGATAATTCCCATATTTGAGCGAAAAGCAGCCTGAACTAGAACGGCTCGTTCTGCTTTGTCCGATACCCAAATAGACATTATAAACTCTAGTGCGATGTAGCTTATTATGACCGCAACCATGGCATAAATAACCAAAGAAAGGTCTGTATCGCTGCTGAGATCTGTCTTGGATATGCTAATAAAAAGCAGGGCGGGAAGGGTGACGTTAAACACCAGTTTAGAAGCAACATCAATGAAGTTATCATTAATAAGTCGTACTCGATATAAAATGATCCCTAGCACCAAAATCAAAAAAATTGGCATGGTGATCGAGAAAGAAAATACCAGTTCGTCTAAAAAGTTGTTCAACGCCATTCCTTAGAGGAAAAGTTTATTGATCGTTATTCTCGAAGCGATAGCCTGCGCCGTAAACTGAATGAATCACATTTAATTCTGGTGCCACAGCAGAGATTTTTTTACGAAGCTTTTTGATATGGCTATCAATAGTGCGATCACTTACTACACGACTATCCGCATAAATGCTCTTCATTATAAGATCACGACCGAAAACTCGACCCGGTTCTTTGATAAGTAATTGAAGCAGTTGGAACTCAACAGTTGTTAAGTCGATTAAATCACCTTTATAGGTTGCGCGTAGACGATCTACATCCAAATCAAAGCCATCAGTTCTTGGCGATTCGGCTTGGTCTAATTCCACACGGCGCAAGTTAGCTTTGACGCGTGCGACAATTTCACGTGGGCTAAATGGTTTACAAACGTAATCATCAGCACCCATTTCTAAACCAATAAGACGATCAATTTCTTCTGCTTTTGCCGTCACCATAATAATAGGTACACCGCTAAACTGACGAACTTGTTTGCAGATTTCTACGCCATCTAAGCCAGGTAGCATTAGATCTAATAGAACAATGTCAACTTGGTTATTTTTAATGTAATTGACTGCGATGTCTCCGCGGTCAAGATGGTGATGTTCATAACCAGCTTGCTCTAAATAAGCTGACATTAGCTCTGCTAATTTTGGTTCGTCTTCAATAATCAGTACTTTGCTCATAATATTTTTCGTTCCTATTTGTTTAAAGGGAATTCTACTTTTATTCCTAAGCCGCCATCTGGGGAGTGATAAGCACTGATTGTGCCTTGATGTCCATCCACAATACTTGCGCAAATAGCGAGACCTAAACCTCTCCCGCCAGTTGCTCTATTTCTTGAGTTTTCGACACGAAAGAACTGTTCGAAAATTCGGTTTTTATCTTCGTCACTAACGCCTGGAGCAGAGTCTTCAAAAAGAATAATGGCTTTCTTGTTCTTTTTTGAGAGTTTTACAGTAAGCTTTCCTGGTGCATTTGTGTATTTTAATGAATTATTCATCAGGTTCGAAAAGAGCTGATGTAATCTATCAGAATCACCATTCATAACAATAGGGTTTTTCTGAGAATATTCAAACCCTAATTCTAATCCTGCCTCATTAAATGGAAGTGTCATAGATTGAACGGTTTGTTCAATAATGTCGCTGATTGATACATCCTCCATTTCATAACTTAAATTACCCATATCATGCATGGACAATTGGTTTAAGTCATCAATTAGGCGCGCAATGTGGAGCGTTTCTTGATGCAAGGAGGAGAGGCTTTCAGGGGACATTTTAATGATTCCATCCTGCATCGCTTCAATTTCTCCCCTAAGAATTGCCACCGGGGTTCTTAATTCATGAGCTGTGTCTGCCACCCAGCGTTTACGTGCTTCTCGTGTGTGTTCTAAGGTGCAAGCTAAATTATTGAAGTCGCAGCTAAGGCTAGATAATTCGTCTGTCCCTTTTACTGATATGCGTGTGTCATATTTACCTGCAGCAAGTCGTTTGGTTGCTCTTTGCATGGAAATAATTGGACGACTTAACCATTGAGCCAGCGGCCAAGTTAAAAGTGCAGCTATCGCAAGCATAAATGCAGAGATGAGTAGAAACGCTTCGCCCTGTTGGCGAACAAAACGTAATGTTTGATCCTGAACAAGCTCTCTAATTGAGCGAAGTCCAACATAGCCAACAATTTTTTTATTGACAATTACGGCATGAGTTTCAGCGTCGGCAAAGCGAGTTTTGCCTATGATGGGGTTTTGTTGGCCATCAAATAATAAAAAGCGTTGGCGGTAGTATTGCGATGGATAAATTAAATCTAGGTTAGGTGTGCTGGGTGGTGGAACCAAATCCCGTAGGTTTTCGATTTTTGCTTTATGCCACTCGCCTTCCATTCGACTTTCTTGTACTAAAAAATACCAGTCGTCGTAATAGATATAGAGATTGGCTGTTCTGTTTGCCATTTGTTCTAAAAAGTCACGATCACGTTCCGTCGCGTAGGATACAAATCCTCTATCAAAGCTCCATTGAAATACCTGCCACATAGAAACAATGAGTAAAATATTACTTAGAACAAAAACTGCAAAAAGTTTATGTCGAATTTTTAACCCTTTGGTCACTGCCATAGCGGAGTTTGAAATCCTATTGTGTATCCTGTTTATGTATCATTCACAGGGAATTGTTAATCATCGATACAGGAGCACAATGTCTTTGGTATCGAGCTGTTTCGTCGGTCATTCTAATCGACTGTTTACTATACAGTTTTATGGGGAAAGCTGGCTACTTAGTCCGAGTGTAAATAATGAGGATTTCCAATCAAGGATTTCCTTTAGTATTATGCGTCAAATTTGTACTTTTAAGTTGGTTTATGCCTGTTTATTCTGTGTTAAAAGGTTTGCTTTCATTTACTCTGATCGTATTAAATATTTTGATTTGTTTTGTCCCCGTCATGGTGTTGGCTTTGTTTAAGAGTGTTTTACCGTTTACATCGGTGCGCGCCGTTTTGAATGTTGTATTGGATAACATAGCGACATTTTGGATCGGGGTAAATAATCTTAATCAGCGTTGTTTAGGTCGATCAGTCGTTGAGGTGTCAGGTTCGCATGATTTTGCGCTTAATGAATGGTACATGGTCACGGCTAATCATCAGTCTTGGGTAGATATCCTTGTTCTGCAGCGCCTGTTTAATAGACGCATTCCTTTTATCAAGTTCTTTTTAAAACGCGAGCTTATTTGGGTGCCTTTTATCGGTTTGGCTTGGTGGGCATTAGAGTTTCCCTTTATGAAACGTTACAGTCCTGCGTTGCTCAAGAAGCGACCTGAGCTGAAAGGAAAAGACATTGAGGTGACGAAAAAGGCCTGCGAAAAGTTTCAGTACTTTCCTGTGTCGATTATGAATTTCCTAGAAGGGACGCGCTTCACAACAAAAAAACACGGTCAACAATCTAGCCAGTATAAACATCTCCTGATGCCCAAAGCGGGCGGTTTGTCCTTTGCGCTAAATGCAATGGATGGCAAGTTACATCAGTTAATTGATGTAACTATCGTTTATCCTGAGGGAATCCCAAGTTTTTTTGACTATCTTTGTGGGAACGTGTCCAAGATAAAAGTACATATTAGAATGATGCCGATTGAACGAGCATTGCTTGGTGACTATCAAAATGATGCAGAATATCGGGCGTATTTTCAGCAATGGGTGAATGCGCTTTGGCAAGAAAAAGATCGGCAGTTCGAATATCTATTGCAAGCTGAGGCGGGGGATCTCGATCAGTAAAAAAAACAGATTTTCCTTCTGTATCCTCCAATCAATCGAGAATTGTATCTTTTCTCTTTCATTAAAATGTCTGACTCTGTTTTCTCTACTCTTAATCTGTCGAGGCGCTTGGTATGGATATCTCTCATTTATTGACTTCTCACTCACGAAACATGGAAGCCTCTTTGGTTCGTGAGCTGCTGCATTATAGTCAACAGCCGGATATTTTATCTTTGGCTGGTGGCTTACCAGATGAGACTCTAATGCCTGCTTATCCTAGGTTAGAACAATTAACAGACAGTCGACAATATGGCCCAAGCGAAGGTGAAAAAGACTTGCGAGAATGTATTGTGTCTATTGTGGCAGATCGAGGCATCGAAACATTTACGAATAATGTACTGGTAACCAATGGCTCGCAGCAAGGTTTGGACATCGTCAGTCGTTTAATTTTAGATGAAAACTCGACTATTTTAACCGAGCAGCCAACGTATCTTGCTGCTTGTCAGGTTTTTAAATTACAAGGTGCAAAAGTTCAAGATGTTGTGTCTGATGCAGAGGGTATGTCTGTTTCTGCTTTACGCGATGCGATTGAAAAGCACCATCCGAAAGCGGTGTATTTGATTCCTAATTTTCAGAATCCAGCAGGGCATTGTTATAGCTTGCAGCGTCGACGCGAGATCGCGGCCTTGCTTGATGAGAAAAACATATTGCTCATTGAAGATGATCCTTATTGTGATCTTTGTTATGACAATGTTGACCTTACGCCTATTTCAACTTTGATAAAACAAGCGCCTTGGCTTTACATGGGGAGTTTTTCTAAGGTTTTGTGGCCAGGGTTGCGTACTGGCTATATCGTTTCCTGTGATGCTTTTTCTCCGTACTTGGTTAAAGTAAAACAGGCTGTTGATCTTCATACCAACCGTCTAGCTCAGAGTATGATTACCCAATTTTTTAAGTCTGGACAATATCCGGATCACGTTATTCAGCTCCAAAAAGCTTATAAGGAAAAGCGGGCTGTAATGGCTGAGGCTTTAAATGCAGAGCTGGGCGACCTTATTGAATTTTCTCTTCCAGCTGGTGGTATGTTCTTTTGGGTGAAATTACCTGAAGGCGTTTCTTCCCAATTAGTCCTGGCTGAAGCATTGAAAGATAAGGTGTTGGTTCTTCCTGGAACACCATTTTTCCCGTGTAAAAGTCCGCTCGATGATTCGTTTCTACGGCTGAGTTTTGCTCGTGTTTCACCAGCGCAGATTCATCAAGCGATTGAGGTGCTTGCGAAAGTTGTTCGACAACTTGCTTAGCTCACCGTTACTTGTTTGTCTTTACACTGCTTGCTGTGTGTCAATATTGGCTAGGTTTTTTTGCTTCATGGCATTTTTGTGCTGATAAGGCTGGCTTTTTATTGTATTTATGCTTGGCTAGCAGTTCCTTCTTTTTGGGCGACACGTTAGAATCTCATTTTTAAGACTGTATAGAATAGGAATATGTAATGGGCAGAGCCTTTCAAAACCGCAAAGAGTCCATGGCAAAAACGTCTGACCAAAAAGCCAAGGTTTACAGCAAGTACGGCCGTGAGATTTATGTTTGCGCAAAATCCGGTGGTATTGATCCTAATGGTAATTTGGCACTTCGTTCTCTGATCGACCGAGCTAAAAAAGATCAGGTGCCAACTCACGTTATCGACAAAGCGATTGATAAGGCGAAAGGTGGTGGTGGAGAAGACTTTGATACTGCTCGCTACGAAGGTTTTGGTCCTGGCAATACTATGGTTATCGTGGATTGTTTGTCTGATAACCCAAACCGTACTTTTGGTGACGTGCGCACTTGCTTTAACAAAGTAAAATGTAAAATCGGTAGCCAAGGCAGCGTGAGTCATATGTTTGACCACAGTGCTATTTTTGTTTTTGCTGGTACTGACGAAGAGGTTGTATTGGAAGCCTTGATGATGGCTGATGTTGATGTAACAGATATTGAGCTAGAGGACGGTAAAGTAACTGTTTTTGCGCCTCATACCGATTACAGCAAGGCAAAAACGGCATTAACAGATGCATTTGGCGAGATTGAATTTGAGGTTGATGAAATTCAATTCGTTGCTCAAAACATGACAGAAATTCAAGGTGAAGAAGTGGAGCAGTTTGACCGCTTTTTAGATCTATTGAATGACTTGGATGATGTTCAGCGCGTTTATCATAACGCTGAATATTAGAATTTGAGGCCTTGACGTAACTTTTCGCCAAGGCCTTTTGCTTTATATGTTGATTCAAAATGACCAAACCAAAACCTCAGTTAAAGTCTCCTTGCGTTAATGTGTGTCTGCTTAACGAAGAAGATATCTGCGTCGCGTGTTATCGAACGGGCAAGGAAATCAGCCAATGGGGAAGTATGAATAAAGCTTCGCAGCAGGCGGTTATGAAGAAGGTTCGTGAGCGAGAAGCTAAAAGCCGCTTTGTATCTGGCTAGTCGCTTCGTGTTGTTAGTCTTGGTCTTCTTCATTCTTGTTTTTAAGTTCTATCCATTGCGACATGTATTGCGTACTTTTAAGGCTGTGGTGTCGCAGCATTAATCCTAAGAAGTGTTTCTTTCTCAAGTTCTCCCTCAGCTGTATTTGCAGTTTCAATCGATTGATTAACTTGGGCTCCCATTCTTCTGCTTGATAGCGAGCTCGTAAAATTCTATTGCCATTCTGCTGCATCAGTTGCCAGCTGGGTTTGTCTTCATAGAGCGAGATCGCCGCATCGACAAAGGTGTTTATATCATCTGTGATGACACCATTCCATGGAAAATCGCCATGCATGGATTCAGCGCCAATCGTCGTGGTAATGCTTGGGGTCCCCATTTGCATGGCTTCCACCAATTTTCCTTTAATGCCAGCGCCAAAACGTAATGGCGCTAAACAAAGTCGAGCTTGTTGCATGACTTTTTGAGCATCTTCGGCCCAACCTTTTACTAAAAAGCCTTCTTTTGCATTGTTTAATTGTGTGGCTTTTGGTGGCGGGTAAGCGCCGTAAATATGCATTTCAGCTTTAGGTAAGCGTTTGCGAATCTTGGGCCATATCTCTGTTTTTAATTGCAGAACGGCATCCCAGTTTGGGGCGTGACGAAAATTACCGATGCTAATAAAGTGTTGGCGCTGCTCAAAGCTGAGTAGTGTATCAGTGTTTTGTGGCTCCGGCAGCATGAATGGCAGATGAAGCACATGAGTTTCTGGAACGTGAAATTCATCGATCAGCAGTTTGGTTTCTACTTCGGAAATCATCAAGGTTAAGTCGCAACGATGAATGGCGGCGACTTCACGAATACCATGGTCGCTATAAAGGTCTTCAATGACAAAGTCTCTATTCTGTTTAAGCGCATTGTGTCTGGCTTGCCTTAGCGAGTGAAGGTCTTCGGTGTTGAGAACTCGCAATGAATCGGGGCTAAATTTTTCAACGCGCCAACCAAATTGTTCTTCCATCATAAAGCGATCAAATATCACAATGTCTGGTTTTTTGTTTGTGATATAGGTATCGAAAGAAGCATCGTTGAGTTCTATGTGTTCGGGTTTTATGCCTAGTAGGGATAGATCGGTCATGTGCTCGGTTTGTTGAGCAGGGCTGGCAAATGACAGTTGCCATTGCGCTTTGTGAAAGCAGTTGAGCAATTGCATCATTCTACTGCCAGCGGCGGAGGAGTTGGGTTCTGGCCAGACGTAGCCGATGACAAGTAGGTGCACTGTGTTCTCTCAAGGTTTCGATGATTTTTTTGGTTCTGAATTTTTAGCAGAATCAGGACATATTCGTCCTGCTATTGTATCATGGCGGACAGATTTGTCTTGCCTGCCTCATTTGTAGGGTTTGTCATGCAAGGCGTAAGCAAAACACGACGTTGAGAAGATATTATGATCATAAAACCAAAGATTCGCGGATTTATTTGTACAACAACGCATCCAGTAGGTTGTGAGCAAAATGTAAGAGAGCAAATTGCTTTTACTAAAAGCAAAGGGGCTATTGAAAATGGTCCTAAGAAAGTACTCGTGATCGGTGCATCAAGTGGTTATGGCTTGTCTTCTCGTATTGCTGCAGCGTTCGGTTCTGGTGCGGCAACCATTGGTGTTTTCTTTGAAAAACCAGGTACTGATAAGAAAACCGGTACAGCGGGTTGGTACAACTCTGCGGCATTCGATAAAGTTGCGAAAGAAGAAGGCTTGTACGCAAAAAGTATTAATGGCGATGCTTTCTCAAATGAAGCACGCGACACGGTTATTGATTTGATTAAGCAAGATCTTGGTCAAGTGGATATGGTGGTTTACTCTTTGGCTTCTCCTGTCCGTAAAATGCCAGAAACTGGAGAGGTTGTTCGTTCAGTTCTTAAGCCTATTGGCCAGCCTTACCGCTCAACTGCTATTGATACAAATAAAGATGTGATTATCGAGGCAGAAATTGAGCCAGCTACAGAAGAAGAGATTGAAGCGACTACAACCGTAATGGGCGGTCAAGATTGGGAGCTTTGGATGTCTGCTTTACAAGAAGCAGGTGTTTTGGCGGAAGGTGTTCGCACCGTAGCTTACTCTTATATTGGTTCTGATATCACCTGGCCGATCTATTGGCATGGCGCGCTAGGTAAAGCGAAAGAAGATTTGGATCGTGCTTCTGCAGCTATTGATGCTCAGTTGGCTAAAATTGGCGGTGGCGCGAACGTTGCTGTGTTGAAGTCAGTGGTAACTCAGGCATCTTCTGCTATTCCAGTTATGCCATTGTACTTGGCGATGGTCTTTAAAGTAATGCGTGAAAAAGGCCTTCATGAGGGTTGTATGGATCAGATCTATCGCATGTTTTCTGAGCGTTTGTACAATAACCATAATCCAGCAGAATTGACAGATGATAAAAATCGTCTTCGTTTGGATGATTGGGAATTACGTGAAGATGTGCAGCAAGCTTGTCGCGAACTTTGGCCTCAGGTGAATGATGCAAACCTATTTGCAGAGACGGATTACCAACTTTACAAAGATGAATTTTTGAAGCTGTTTGGTTTCGGTGTAGATGGCGTTGATTATGAGGCTGAAGCAGATCCGGAAGCAGACTTTGATGTGATTACTCTTTAAATATTATTAAAGAGATAAAAAGGAGTTCAAGCGTGCCTTGAACTCCTTTTTTTATGTCTTTTTATCTCTTATAGTGAAAGGAGTTAGTCTTTGGGGTGTTTATGAAATTTGCATTGGGGTTGCTAAGTGCGGTGTCATTGTTTGCTAATGCTCAGACAATAGAGCGTCAGCCTGTCGATATTATTTATGGTAATCAGGTGATTCATGCTCAACATCAGGTTGTGGTGAGTTCACAAGAGGAGGTTGCTGTTATTCCGGCAGAAAAAGCAAAAACGACTTTAGGGCCAAATATTGTCATAACGGCTGACGGCAAAGGTATGTCGTATCTGGAAGAGAATGCCATCGCTGAGCGTGAACAAGCCATTTATGATGAAGTAAATAAGCGAACGGAAGAGGCGCCTTTCACGGTTTTGTTTACTGGAAATATACCAGAAGATATCGAAGCAAAACGTCTTCGCATGATGCCGGAAATTGGGATTTTTGGTGATCAAGCAAAAACAGATGATGCGGCAGTTGAGAAGGTGCAGCCTGATGTGGGGGATTTTTCACCAATCGGTAAGGGCGTTGCTCCTACAGCAAGCGGAGCTAAAGGTGCTCCAGCCACCGACAAAGAAAAACTGGAAAAGCTGATTGGCGGTTGATGGTTGTTTTTTTATTGTGCCGTGTTTTCAGTGGTTTAGCTTTATAGGTTAGGAGAGTTAGGCGATGTTTCTATCCAATCTTGTTGCTCGGTGAGCTCTTTTGGGAACGCTTTGTTATGAATAATTATTTTAGTTGTGTCGGTTGATTGTAATTTACGATTGATAAACTCAATAAAATCCTCTCGTTGAATTTTTTCTACGCTTTTTATCCATTCTTCTCTGGTTAGAAAATCTGGGTCTATCTTGGCAATTTGATGCCATTCACTTAGTGCATTATCACTAAGGTTTTTAGGTGTCACTTTTAGTTCGTTAAGTAATGTGTTTTTGGCCTGTGAAAAATCGTTCTCCGAAATATTTGGTAGTCTACTTCTTTGTTCTTTTAAAAAGTCTTCTATGGCGCTAATAATGGTTAAGGTGTCTTTATTGGGGGATTGTACTAATAGTCCTAATATTGGTGTATTTCGTATGCTGAGGTCTTGTGCTCCAACAATATAACCGAGCTGTTGATTGGTTCTTAGCTCTTGATAAAAGGGACTGCTGATGAGCTTTCTGAGTATTGAGAAATACGCTTTTTCTGTAATGGCTTTTTGTGTTGCCTGCGCACTGGTGTCTATTAGCGCGTATAAAACCACTTTGTCGTCACTCGTTGATTCGAACTGGTAGTTATATTTCTTTTGGGTGGTGAGGTTCTTGGTTTCAATTTCTAGTGGCTCTCTGGGGGTAAGTCGATCACTAAAGCGTTGATAAATCGAGTTTGAAAGCTTTTCTGTCTGTTCTTTAGTTAGGTTGCCCGTGCTATAGCCAACTATATCAAAATGCTCTCGAGCTTTTTTTGTATATTCCTGAAAGTCCTCTAAAGTGAGATTTGTTAGCGTACTTTCTAGTTGTTTTGTAGTGAACCCATTTTTGGTGATTAATATGCTCAATGCGCTATTGGCGTTGCTGTAGGCTTGTCTGCTTTTTTGGTTACTTAGATCTTTTGCGAGCTGTATTTTGGCTTGTTCGAATTTCTCTGGTGTTGGGCGAAATAAGAAAAGTTGATCGATTAACCAGGTGATATAGGCGCTCTGTTTGTCGGAATAGCCGCTGGTTCGTAATGTTGCGCCGTTCGTATGAGGGTAAAAGGCATAACCTAGTCCTGCCACATAGGGCGCATAGGTTAAGTCACTCACGCTGTCATTGAATAGACGACTCCACAGCCTGTTGATTAGAGTGTGTTTGGGTGTGTCTGCGGCATCAGCAAAACGTATTGCTAGAAAGTTCATGGCGGTGGGCTTGCCAAAGCTTGAATCGGGTTTGCTCCAGTAAGTGAAACCCTCTTTTTGAAAAATGATGGAGGGGGTTGTTTCTTTTTCATCAATTAAATCTAAAGAGTCAGGGATGAAAGTGTTTTTTTCGGGGAGACTGATTTGTGTGCTTTTTACCGATAGATTGATGATGTCCAAAAATAATTGGCTGAAATGGTTGTTGCTGTATTGGCTCTGATACCAAGGCTCAATTTGCCAGTTTGGCTTCTGTTCTGCCCAGTTTACGGGGAAATCGTGGTTCGATGTTAATTGTACTAAAAGGTTTTCTTGGGAGAGTTGTTTTAGTAGGTGGCGAACTTGTTTTTCACTTGCGGTAGATTCTAGGCGATAGCGGCTCAAAATATCTTCGGGCGGTGTTTTTAGTATTCTTGCCGATAATGATCTGGCTAAGCTTTGGGGGTCAACATAGCTTTGGTTATTAAACATGAGCTGACTAAGTTTGAGCCCTTCTTGTAGGTACAATGGGTTGATCGGGGAAGATTTTAGGGTGCTAATGGTGGCAAAAAAACGTTTGGCGACTATGTCTATGTTTTTCAAGCCCTCATCGGTTAAAGCGATTCTGACGGTGAATAACGCGTTGTCACCATAGTCAGTGCTAGTGCTTACCGAAATGCCATTGATTAATCCTGCAGATTTAAGGGATGCATACAGTGACCCTTTGTTTTCATTGCCTAGGATATAAGAAAGATAGCGTATAGGTTGGGTCTTGTAGTTTTGGTCTTGGGCATCTATTTGGTAGTAGAAATTTAATGTGCTGTTATCGATGAGTGAGCGGACAAACTGTAGTTGTGGTGTGTCTTTTGAGATAAGGGTTGGGTATTGTTTTTGTGGTTGTGGTTTTTTGCTTGGGATATCAGAGAAGTGTTGGCGAGCAAGTGTAGCCATTTGAATGTGGGGTAGGTTGGCTACCATCACTAGCGCCATGTTCTCACTAAAGTAGTTTTCTTTATAAAGTTTAAGTAGCTGTTTTCTTAGTGGGTTATTTGCTCTGTCTTTTAGTGTGTCTAAGCTGCCAACGGTGAAATGGCTGTATGGGTGTTCAGGATTAAGTAGTGTTTTAAATGCTTGATTGTTTCTTCTGCTTTCATCTTTTAGTTTTGCTTTGTATTCCGAATCGACCGCATTCTTTTCTCTTTGTGTAAGAGATTCACTAAACAGTGGTGTGGTAAAAAATTGTGAAAATCTGTCTAGTGCACCTTCGTATGCGGAAGGTTTGATGTCGAAGTAAAAATTAGTCGTGTCTGTACTTGTGTAGGCGTTATTAGAGCCACCATGAGTATTTATGTAAGATTGGTAATTGCCGGCTTCCGGGTATTTTTCAGTACCAAGAAAAAGCATGTGTTCTAAAAAATGCGCTAAGCCTTGTTGGTTGTCTGGGTCTTGGAAATTACCAACATTGACGGATAGCGATGCGGCAAAACGTTCGGCTTGTGGGTCGCTGACTAATAATACTTTTAAATTGTTAGTCAGTGTTATGAAGTGGTATTCGTTTTTATCTGTAAGGCTTTTATTAAGTATTGGAGTGATTTGATCGCCGATTGCTTCTATTGTGCTGCTAGTTTGTTGTGTTGCTCGAGATGTCGTGTCGTTTTGATTCATGTGATTGCTTAATTCGGGTGGTGTGTTGTTTTCGGTGGGGTAGGAGGCATCCGCTTGTATCGAAAAAGAGGCAAGTGCTGTAAGTAAAAAACAATAAGTAATGATTTTGTTTCGGATGTTGATCATGTCTTCAGATTAACTGAAGCAAGTAGTGCGATGCAATGGGCGTGTTTTAAGCCCATTGCTTTTTAGTTCAATTCGCTTTATTGGGCATCCAGTGATTTACCGTTTACTGTGAGGCTGTCTTTGCCCATTAAATAAAGATAAATCGGCATAATCTCTTCTGCTGTAGGGAGTGTCTTTGGATTTTCTTCTGGGTACGCGTTTGCTCGCATGTTAGTTCTTGTTGCGCCAGGGTTGATTGCGTTAGCACGAATGTTAGGAGACAGGGTTTCTAGCTCGCTCGATAATAATTGCATCATGGCTTCTGTTGCGAATTTTGATATAGCGTAAGCGCCCCAATTTGCCTTGGCTTTTCTTCCAACGCCAGAAGAAGTGAAAATGATGGAGGCATTTTCGGTTTTTTGCATCAGAGGTAGGAGGGCTTGATTTAGCATTAATTGGCTGGTGACATTGACGCGCATGACTTGTTCAAACAACGTCGGGTCGTAGGTTGCTATGGGGGTTCGTTCACCTAATAAGCTAGCGTTGTGAAGAATGCCGTCAAGATGGCCAAACTCGCTTTTTATTGTATTGGCAAGCTCGATATAGTCGTGTTCGGCAGCACCATCTAGATTTAATGGCACAATAGCGGCCTGCGGACATTTTTGTTTTTCGATGTAATCGTAAACCGCTTCGAGTTTTTTTATAGTGCGGCCTAGAAGAATTACGGTTGCGCCATATTTTGCGTAAGTGATGGCAGCTGCTTTGCCTATGCCATCGCCTGCTCCCGTGACAAGGATTACTTTGTCTTTAAGTAGTTGGCTTGGGGCTTGATAATCAAACATATCTCCTCCTTGTGCCTCTATATTAGGCTTCGAGTTTCTGAGTGTGCATCATGTAATTGACAGATACATCTTTGTCATTAAGTTTGTACGCTTTGGTAAGAGGATTGTAGGTCATTCCTGTCATGTGCGTCACTTCTAGTCCTGCCAGTCTTGCGTAATTGTTTAGCTCGGCAGGTTGAATGAATTTAGCGTAATCATGAGTACCTTTCGGTAGTATTTTTAGAATGTATTCGGCACCGATGATGGCAAAAAGATACGCTTTTGGATTTCGGTTGATCGTAGAGAAAAACACATGGCCGCCTGGCTTTACTAACGTCATGCAGGCTTTTATAACAGAGGATGGGTCTGGCACGTGCTCTAACATTTCAAGACAAGTTACAACATCGTATTGGCCAGCTTCACGTTGAGCTATTTCTTCTGCAGTGATTTTTTCATAATCAATGTCGAGTTTAGATTCTTCTTTATGGAGTTTTGCAACGGCAAGTGGCGCTTCGCCCATATCAATGCCTTTAACGTTCGCGCCTAGTTTTGCCATGGCTTCCGATAGAATTCCGCCGCCACAGCCGATATCGATCACTTTTTTGCCTTCTAAACCTTCTGCGTGCTTAGTAATATAATTGGTGCGAAGAGGGTTGATATCGTGCAAAGGTTTGAATTCGTTTTCTGTGTCCCACCAACGACTTGCTAGTGCTTCAAACTTCGCCACTTCATTTAGATCTACATTATTTTGTTGTGTGTTTGTCATGTTTTGGTTTCCGTTTTTCAATGTCGCTAAGAATGGTGAAAGCGTTGTTCGTTGTGCTGAACTGCTGGCTAGATTTTGTAATGCTTCTTAGTTTACTTAAAATATTGGGGTTGAAACGAAATTTTTCTAGTGTCCATCTAGTATAGCGCCAACCACAAGGGTGACCAATAGCAAACTTACTCTGTCTTCAGGGCGGTGCTTGGAAGGCGGTTTTTATAATTGCAATATAGAGCAACAAAACATGCTGCTTGAAGGGGTGTTATTTATTTCCTTATGTTACAATGCGGCGCTTATAAAAAGATATTAGGGAGTCTTTTTGACTCCGAGGCATAAGGATCGATTGTATCTATGGGTGAATTAGCCAAAGAAATTATTCCCGTCAGTATCGAAAATGAACTTAAGGGATCTTACCTAGATTACGCAATGAGCGTTATTGTAGGTCGAGCATTACCTGATGTGCGAGATGGGTTAAAGCCTGTTCACCGTCGCGTTCTATTTGCGATGAATGAACTTAAAAATGATTGGAATAAACCGTACAAAAAATCGGCGCGTATCGTCGGTGATGTAATCGGTAAATATCACCCACATGGTGATTCTGCTGTATACGATACGATTGTTCGTATGGCGCAGCCTTTCTCGATGCGTTACACCTTGGTCGATGGTCAGGGTAACTTCGGTTCTGTCGATGGCGACAGTGCTGCGGCAATGCGTTATACCGAAATCCGGATGGCGAAAATTTCTCATCATCTTTTGATGGATTTAGAGAAAGAAACCGTCAATTTCGTGCCTAACTATGACGGTACGGAATTTATGCCAGAAGTATTGCCTGCGCGCGTACCTGGACTGTTAGTAAACGGTTCGGCGGGTATTGCGGTAGGTATGGCGACTAATATTCCTCCACATAATCTTGGTGAGATTATCGATGGTTGTTTAGCGGTTATTGATAACGCTGACATTACTATTGATGAGCTTATCGATCACATACCAGGGCCAGACTTCCCAACAGGGGCATTTATTAATGGTCGCGCTGGTATTATTGAAGCTTATAAAACAGGTCGTGGTCGTATTTACATGCGCGCCCGTCACCATTTTGAAGACATGGAAAAAGGCAATCGCCAATCCATCGTTTTCACTGAAATTCCTTACCAGTTAAACAAGGCGAAGGTGATTGAAAAAATCGCTGAGCTAGTTAAAGAGAAAAAGCTGGAAGGCATCAGTGAACTTCGTGATGAATCTGACAAAGACGGTATGCGTATCGTTATTGAGTTGCGTCGCGGTGAAAACCCTGATGTTGTTGTAAATAACATCTTTACGCAAACACAATTGCAGTCAGTATTTGGTATTAACATGGTGGCCTTGGTTGATGGTCGTCCTCAGTTACTTAATATCAAACAAATTCTTGAATGCTTTGTTAAGCACCGCCGTGAAGTGGTTACGCGTCGTACTATTTTCGAACTTCGTAAAGCGCGCGAACGTGGTCACATCCTTGAAGGTTTGGCGGTTTCTTTAGCGAACATTGATCGCGTGATTGAACTAATTCGTACATCGCCAACGTCTGCAGAAGCAAAAGAGAAAATTGTTAGCGAGTCTTGGGAGCCAGGAAATGTGGTTGCCATGCTTGAGCGTGCTGGTGCTGATGCTTGTCGCCCTGATGATCTTGAGGCGGGATACGGTTTTGTTGATGGCGCATATCATTTGTCGCCAGATCAAGCACAAGCGATTTTGGATTTGCGCCTGCATCGCTTAACAGGTTTGGAGCACGATAAATTACTAGGCGAATATAAATCTCTGATCGAGCTGATTGGCGAGTTGCTGAATATTCTATCTAACCCAGATCGTTTGATGGAAGTGATTCGTGAAGAGCTAGAAGAAGTGCGTGATACTTTTGGTGATGCTCGTCGTACAGAAATCCTAACGTCTCGTCAGGATTTGACTATTGCTGACTTGATTGATGAAGCGCCAATGGTAGTGACGATTTCGAATACAGGTTATGCGAAATCTCAGCCATTGGTTGAGTATCAAGCGCAACGCCGTGGCGGTCGTGGTAAATCTTCTGCGAGCATGAAAGACGAAGATCATATCGAGCACCTATTGGTGACCAGTAGTCATGACACCATTATGTTATTTAGTAATTTTGGTAAGGTTTACTGGTTGCGTGTGTTCGAAATTCCAGTCGCTAGTCGTGGTGCCAAAGGCCGTCCAATTGTTAACTTGTTACCTTTGAGAGAAGGCGAATCTATCTCTGCTTTGTTGCCTTTACCTGTTGTTGAAGCGGTTGAGGCTGATTCGGACGCGGATGACGAAGTTGCTGATGACGCTATCGTTGAGGCGAGCAGCTACATCTTTATGGCGACAGCAAACGGAACGGTTAAGAAGACAGCGATGCAACACTTTGCTCGTCCTCGCTCGACTGGTTTGATTGCACTTAGCTTAGATGAAACGGATGAGTTGGTTGGTGTATCTGTTACCAATGGTGAAAACGACATTATGTTGGTTTCATCTTCTGGTAAAACCATCCGCTTTAAAGAATCCGATGTTCGTGCAATGGGTCGTACTGCGGCGGGTGTTCGTGGTATTCGCTTGAATGAAGACGCTAAGGTGGTTTCGCTTATCGTTCCTCAGGATGGTTCTGCTGTATTGATGGCTTGTGAAAATGGTTATGGCAAGCGTACTTTGGTAGAAGACTTCCCAGTGTATGGTCGTGGTGGTCAAGGTGTTATCGGTATTCAAGTCTCTGAGCGTAACGGCCCCGTTGTTGGTGCGGCTCAGGTTGATGAAACGGATGAGATTATTTTGATTACCGATCAAGGTACCTTGGTTCGAACTCGCGTGACAGAAGTGTCATGCCAAGGGCGAAATACACAAGGCGTTACCTTGATTCGTTTGACCAATGATGAGCATTTGGTGGGCATCGAACGTGTTGTGGAAGATGATGAAGAAGATATTGTGATCGATGAGGCAGGTGATGCTGTTGTTGATCAAGCGCCGAGTGATGGCGACGAATCTCCTGATATCCTTGATAGCGATACGGAATAGAAGATAAAGCGACGCACCTAGGTGCGTCGCTTTTGTTGTAGATCGTTCTTTAAAGTAGTTCCTGAAAATACTAGAGGTAAATAAGCAGGATGAGCCGAGTATATAATTTTTGTTCTGGTCCAGCAGCGCTTCCTGAAGCAGTTTTGAAAAAAGCACAGGCTGAAATGCTAGATTGGCATGGTGCTGGTGTTTCTGTCATGGAGATGAGTCACCGTAGTTCTGAGTTTATGTCTATCCTTGCATCCGCTAAGGCGCGTTTATCGCGTTTAATGAATATTAGCGATGACTATGAAATTTTATTTGTTCAAGGTGGTGCGTCTACTTTATTTGCTCAAATTCCAGCCAATTTGGCGAATGGCTTTGATGCGATTTCTTATGTTGATACCGGTGCTTGGTCTGTAAAGGCGATTGCAGAAGCGAAAAAATACGCGAAAGTAAATGTTGTTGCATCTTCAAAAGAGCAAGGTTACCGCACGGTGCCGGATTTTTCTCAGCTTGAAATTGATCCTGATTCTGCGTATTTGCATCTTTGTGAGAATGAGACTATTGGTGGTTTAGAAATTTTTGATTTGCCACAGACTTCTTTGCCTATTGTTTCCGATATGTCTTCCAATATCTTGTCGCGCCAAATTGACGTGAGTAAATATGGAATGATCTATGCTGGAGCACAAAAAAATATTGGCCCTGCTGGTGTGTGTATTTGTATCGTTCGTAAGGACTTGCTAAAGCGTAGTAGTGATGTATTGCCAACAGTGTGGAATTTTGCCACGTTAGCGGCGAATGATTCTATGATCAATACACCGCCAACATTTGCTATTTATCTTGCTGATTTGGTGTTTGAGTGGCTTGAAGAGCAAGGTGGTGTTGCTGCCATTGAAAAGCTCAATATAGCAAAGGCTGAAGCGCTTTATGCTGCGATTGATGCGAGTAGCTTTTATTCCAATCCTATTGACCCTAAATATCGTTCGCGTATGAATGTGCCTTTTATTTTGGCCGATAATTCGTTGGATGCTTTGTTTATTAAAGAATCTGAAGCGGCAGGTCTGCGTACGTTAGCTGGACATCGTTCGGTTGGTGGTATGCGGGCGAGTATTTACAATGCAATGCCGATGGAAGGGATTCAGGCTTTAATCAGCTTTATGCATGACTTCGAAAAACGTCACGGATAATACTTTTTAGAGACAATAACCTCTACGGATATAAATAGCATGTCAAATTCTAAACAAGCAGTGCCAGATACGCTGCCTTTATTGCGTGATCGTATCGACTCGATTGACTCGCAAATACAAATGCTGATTAACGAGCGCGCAAGCTGTGCACAAAAAGTGGCTGAAGTTAAGTTGGCTGAGCAGGGCGGTGAAGCGGTTGTCTTTTATCGCCCTGAGCGTGAGGCTCAAGTTTTGCGCAGAGTGATGGAACGTAACGAAGGGCCTTTGGGTAATGAAGAGATGGCGAAGATTTTTCGACAGGTTATGTCTTCGTGCCTCGCACTTGAAAAACCAATGCGTATTGCGTTCTTGGGTCCAGAAGGGACTTTCACGCAGCAGGCGGCATTGAAGCACTTTGGTAAGTCTATTATCAGTGCGCCGATGGCGGCTATTGATGAGGTGTTTCGTGAAGTGGAGTCTGGTGCGGCTAATTATGGTGTTGTGCCAGTTGAGAACTCGACAGAAGGTGTTGTTAATCATACGTTAGACA
The DNA here is from genome assembly GCF_965225885.1 of Marinomonas sp. Classification (NCBI taxonomy): domain Bacteria; kingdom Pseudomonadati; phylum Pseudomonadota; class Gammaproteobacteria; order Oceanospirillales; family Oceanospirillaceae; genus Marinomonas; species Marinomonas sp. Next base: position 3,524,514 of record NZ_OZ245329.1, on the reverse strand, counting down.
GTTTTCGTGATTCGCGTTTAAAAATATGTGGTGAGGTTGAAGAGCGTATTCACCATCATCTATTGGTGAGTCCAAATATCAACTCTGACGATGTCACTCATATTTATTCTCATCAGCAGTCTTTGGCACAATGCCGTGCTTGGTTGGATCGTTATTGGCCCCATACAGAACGTGTCGCTGTGAGTTCAAACGCCGAGGCAGCTCGCCTTGCTGCTGAAGCGGGTCGCAGCGGTCGTGCCGTTGCTGCGATTGCAGGTGAGGTGGCTTGTGAGTTGTATGGCTTGTTGAAAGTATCTTCTAATATTGAAGATCGTCCCGATAACACCACGCGCTTTTTAATCGTTGGTAATGAAGATGTGCCGCCAAGCGGAAAAGATAAGACCTCTTTATTGATTAGTGCGAAAAATGAGCCTGGTGCTTTGTATCGATTGCTTGAGGCTTTCCAGCGGCATGGTGTTGATATGACACGCTTGGAAACGCGTCCTTCTTTAATGAGCCGTTGGGGTTATATATTTTATATTGATTTCGTTGGCCATTATCTAGATGAAGATTGTCGTGCCGTAATTGATGAGTTACGTGAACGTGCTTCGGAAGTGAAGGTGTTGGGTTCCTATCCTGTGGCTGTGCTTTAGCAATTTTATAAGAGTGTTGTGCTTTGACTGGTGAAAGTGGTTTTCCGGCGTCTGTTGATATGTCGTCTCAAGAAAAAAAGAAATTTGGCAATGTAATGATCATCGGTCTTGGCATGATAGGTGGCTCATTTGCGAAAGCGTTAAAAGAGCGCGGCTTGGCAACCATGTATGCTGTTGACCGTCGAGAGGGTGAGTTGGCGTTAGGAGTCTCAACGGGGGTGATTGACCATCCTGCTGAGATGACAGCGGATTTTATCTCTAAAATGGATGTTATTGTTCTTGCTACTCCGGTAAGGGCAATGGAGTCTGTGTTAACAGATCTTAAGCCCTTCTTATCTGAGTGTACGTTGGTTACTGATGTGGGTTCGACAAAAGGCAGTGTGGTTGAGGCGGTTCGTCGTGTTTTCGGCTATGTGCCGGCCAATTTCATCCCTGGGCATCCTATTGCTGGAGCTGAAAAGAGTGGCGTGTTGGCATCTAACTCTCTGCTTTTTGAAAAGCACATGGCGATAGTGACGCCATTACCAAACAGTAATCCTGTTTTGTTGGATCGCCTTCATCGCCTTTGGCGGGCTGTTGGGGCGGATGTGGTGAGTATGGATGTCAATCATCATGACCACGTGCTGGCGTCTTCAAGTCATTTGCCTCATTTGCTTGCTTATACTTTGGTTGATGCGCTTGCTAACGGAGAGCGTAGTCAGGATATATTTAAGTTTGCTGCTGGTGGTTTTCGTGACTTTACTCGTATTGCATCTAGTGATCCTGTGATGTGGCGAGATGTCTTTATGGCCAATAAAGACGCTACGTTGGCTACGTTGGATCATTTCACTGATCGTCTTGCTGATATGCGTGCCGCAATAGAGCAAGGTGATGGTGCCAGCATGTTTGGTGTTTTTACTCGTGCTAAGTCTGCGCGAGATCATTTTCTTCGATTGTTAGAGCAGCGTACAATTGGTTCTACGAAAGAGGTTCGTCCCGTTTCTGTTTCTGTTTTGCCTGCTTCTGCTATTAAAGGTGATATTTCTTTATTAGGTGACAAATCTTTGTCACATAAAGTGATTACAATAGCCGCGCTTTCTGAAGGGGTGAGTGAAATAAAGAACGTCGATTTGACTGGTGATGTGCGCATTACTATGCAGGCTTTTCGCGATATGGGCGTTGTAATTGAAGAGGCATCCGCTGATCACTTACGTATTCATGGGGTTGGTCTTCGTGGTTTAAAAGCACCCATTGCACCAATTAATGTGCATCAATCTAGGGACAGTTTGTATTTATTGTTACCTGTTTTGGCTGGGCAATCGTTTCATGTGTCTGTTATTGCAGAAGATAAGTTGCTCAATCAGTCGATGAGTGATTTGTTTTCTTTGGTGCGCAAAATGGGTGGAGAAGTGGTATCTGAAGTGGCGGACTGTTTGCCTGTCACCTTGGTTCCAGATTCGCCTTCTAATGTGTCGATTAACCTGAAGAGTGGTTCTGAGCGTTTGCGTATGTCGGCGTTTCTTGCTGCATTGTATTCGCCTACTAATGGATCTGTCATAACAGAGGCAACAGAGTTGTCTCATTGTGAAGTGTTGTTGCGTCATTTTGGTGTGACTATCATGGGTAGTGCTGATGGCTTTAAGATTGTTTCTGCGCCTTTAGTTGGTACGGATATTGTATTGTCTGGTGATGAATATGAAGTGGCTTGGTTGGTGTTATTGGCAAGCTTGTTGCCAGGTTCTGAGTTGCTTATTGAAAATGCGGGTTTAGATTTTGTGTCATTTACATTCCTATCGTTTTTAAAATCGATAGGGGCGGAAGTGTCTATTCCTGAATTGGGTGAATTTGGCTTATATGAAGGTCGGGTTCAGGCTGGTTTTGCCGAGTTCAGTTCGTTCACTTTATTCCCAGAGCAGAGTTATCGGTTTAGAGATGAATTGCCCTTGTTGTGTGTTGCTGCGGCTTATGCAAAGGGTGACAGTTCTATCCAAGGTGTTGGTTCTCTTCCTTACTATTGTGAAGATAGAGTGTTGGCGTTGGTGGATGCACTTAAGCATATGAAGATTGCGTGTGTTTATGAAAATGGCGATTTGCTTATTAAAGGTGGTCTTCCAATGGGCGGAGAGTTGGATTGTGCGGGTGATGATAAATTGGCGCTTGCTATGTTGGCATTAGGAGCGCGAAGCCAATCTGTAACAAAAGTGAATGATTGCCAAAAATTATTAGAAGAATTTAACGAGTTGGAGAGTGTTGCTGTGCAGTTAGGTTTTCACTGCACTGTGGCGCAATAGTTTTATAAGAGGAATAGTTATGATCAACCAAGGCCCAGTTATTACGATTGATGGTCCAAGTGGTGCAGGTAAAGGCACTGTAAGTCAATTAATCGCAGAAAAGCTGGGATGGCACATACTTGATAGTGGTGCTTTATATCGACTGCTTGCACTTGCTGTATCACATCACGGTATGTCTTCTGATGATGTTGAGACGTTAAAAGTCTTGGCTGAGCATTTAGATATACAGTTTCAGCAATCAGAAGAGGGTAAAGTTGAAATTATTCTAGAAGGCGAGATTGTTACTCAAGCGATTCGAACGGAAGAAGTTGGTAATTGTGCGTCTAAATTAGCGGCTATTCCAGAGGTTCGGGAGGGTTTGTTGCTACGTCAGCGTGCTTTTTCACAAGCGCCTGGTTTGGTGGCAGATGGTCGTGATATGGGGACGGTGGTGTTTCCTTCGGCGCAGATTAAAATATTTTTAACCGCTTCGGCAGAAGAACGAGCTCAGCGTCGGTTGCAGCAATTGCAGCAAAAAGGTGAAGCTGTTAATCTAGACGAACTTGTTAAAACGATTAAAGAAAGAGATGAGCGTGATGCGAATAGAGCAATTGCTCCTCTTGTGCCTGCAGCAGGCGCTTTAGTTATAGATAGTACAGATTTGACGATAGAACAGGTTGTCGAGATGATTTTTGCTGAAACAGCAAAAGCGGGTCTTGTATAATCTGTTCTTTTTTGCGTCTACTTTTTTTCATCTAGAATGTGCTAGAATAGATCAAATGTTATTCAAGTCGATAAAGGTGCCAGCAAGCTTTTATCGCATCATCCAAAAAAATTGACCCACATTTGCTGGCAATGTGGATATGGCCTAGTTATTTATATAGGCCGACTATATAGGAAATACAATGACTCAAAGCTTCGCAGAACTGTTTGAAGAAAGCCTATTAACCGTCGAAATGGCGCCAGGCTCAATTGTTACTGGTATCGTTGTTGATATTGACAGCGAGTGGGTAACTGTTCATGCAGGTCTTAAATCTGAAGGCGTAATTCCTCGTTCTCAGTTCCTAACGGATAGTGGTGAGTTCAACATTAACATCGGTGATGAAGTTAAAGTTGCTCTTGATGCTGTTGAAGATGGTTTCGGTGAGACTAAATTGTCTCGCGAAAAAGCTAAACGTGCAGAAACTTGGTCTGTGCTTGAAAAAGCTTACGAAGAAAACGCCATTGTTCACGGTGTTATCAACGGTAAAGTCAAAGGTGGCTTCACAGTTGATATCGCAAATATCCGTGCTTTCTTGCCAGGCTCTTTGGTAGATGTTCGCCCAATCCGCGATACATCTCATTTGGAAGGTGTGGATCTAGAGTTCAAACTTATCAAGCTTGATCAAAAACGTAACAACGTTGTTGTTTCTCGTCGTGCCGTTATGGAAGCGACTAACAGCGCTGAACGCGAAACATTGCTTGCTTCTCTTGAAGAGGGTCAAGAAGTTAAAGGTATCGTTAAGAACCTTACTGACTACGGTGCTTTCGTTGATCTTGGTGGTGTTGATGGTCTTCTACACATCACTGACATGGCTTGGAAACGCATTAAGCACCCAAGCGAAATTATTGCTGTTGGCGATGAAATCGACGTTAAAGTTCTTAAATTTGACCGCGAGCGTAACCGCGTGTCTCTAGGTCTTAAGCAGTTGGGTGAAGATCCATGGGTTGCTATCAAAGCTCGTTACCCAGAAAACACTAAAGTAACTGCTAAAGTTACTAACTTGACTGATTACGGTTGCTTCGCTGAACTTGAAGAAGGCGTAGAAGGTCTAGTACACGTTTCTGAAATGGATTGGACTAACAAAAACATTCACCCATCTAAAGTTGTTCAGATTGGTGATGAAGTTGAAGTTATGGTTCTTGACATTGATGAAGAGCGTCGTCGTATTTCTTTGGGTATCAAGCAATGCACAATGAACCCATGGGAAGAATTCGCAACTTCTTTCAATAAAGGCGACAAAATCTCTGGCGCAATCAAGTCTATTACTGACTTTGGTGTGTTCATTGGTCTTGACGGCGGTATCGACGGTCTTGTTCACCTATCTGACCTATCTTGGGACGAAACTGGTGAAGATGCAGTACGTCAATACAAGAAAGGCGATATGCTAGAAACAGTTGTATTGTCTATCGATGCTGAGCGTGAGCGTATTTCTCTAGGTGTTAAGCAACTAGAAGAAGATCCGTTCCTAGCTTTCGTTGCTGAAAATGACAAAGGCACTATCGTTAACGGTACTGTCTCTGAAGTTGATGCGAAAGGTGCTGTAGTTGTTCTTGCTGAAGGCGTTGAGGCTACTTTGAAAGTATCTGAAATCAGCCGTGAGCGTATCGAAGATGCGACAACTGCATTGAAAGAAGGCGACAAAGTAGAAGCTGCGATTATTAATGTTGATCGTAAAGCTCGTACTATCACTCTTTCTATCAAGCAAAAAGATGCAACTGAAGAGAAAGCTGCGTTGAAATCTCATTCTGAGAAGCAACAAGCTGAAACTACTGGTCCAACCACTATCGGTGATTTGATCAAAGCACAACTAGAAAACCAAAACTAAGTTTTGATTTCTGGTTGTTATAAAAAGCGGACTCAGGTCCGCTTTTTTTTTGCTTATTTTTTTGCTTATTTTTTTGCTTATTTTTTTGCTTATTTTTTTGAATTTATTGACAGGAAAACTATACACAGAACATGTGGATAACCATGGGTATAGACTTGGTGTATGTTTTTTAGCGCAGTGAGTTAAGTAGTTTTTCTGTGTCTTCTTCGTTCCAATTATCTTTCTCTAGTAGCTCTTTGAGTGCATTACTTTGCTGCGCGTTATGGAGGTTTTTTTGGAATTTGGCGTAATGAAAGTCTTTTATTAGGCGTTCGTCGTGTTCTGAACGGTAAATGGCCCGATTTTGAGTATTTTCTGCTCTCTCTTGGTTGAGTGAGTCGATTTTTTTATAAGTATTTAAAAACTGTTTTTTATTCATCTCCTGCCCTCTTATTCGCCTTCAATACAAAGTATTTCAAAATGGTCGTTTCTTGCGCACCATTTTATATTTATGTCCCAAAGCTTGATGCCGTGCTCTCTATCGACTTGTCCTGATAGATAAGAGGGTCTAGGGTCTTGCTCCACAATTTGTTTAATTAAAGTCGTTATTTCTCTTTTGTGCAAATTTTGATAGTTCTCACATTGTGCTTTTGCAAGGTCAGAAAATAGTACGGGCTTCATTTGCATTTGTGCTGGTGTTGGGGCAAAACCGCCTTTTGCGTCGGCAATGCTGTCGGCATAGGGTAAGTAAGGTTTTATATCGAGTACCGGGGTGCCATCGAGTAAATCGGCACCATGTAAATCAATGAAGGTTTTTTTGTCTTCTTGGTAGATACGCCCAATTTTCACAACGGATAAACCTATAGGGTTAGGTCTGTGCGTGGCTCGTGTGGCAAAGACGCCCATTTTTGCTTTTCCACCAAGGCGTGGTGGACGTATTTTGGCTTTCCAGTTTTCCGTCATGCAGGCATGAAAGATAAACTGGATCCAGATATGAGAAAAACCATCTAGCCCTTCTAATATATCTAATCTGCTATAAGGAGGGATGAGTTCTAAGCGAGCTGTTGCTTCTGTTACTAGTCCTGGTTGTCTTGGTATACCAAATTTTTCCTTGTAACAAGAGTGCACTATGCCAATGGTGTTGAGAGTAAAAGAATTGTAGTGCGGCAACGGGTAATCCTTTCGTGAAAATCTGCGCTAAATGAATAAAAATATTGTGATAGTATACTGTCTTGATGAAATAGATCGCGATTTATTTGGTGATCTGCTGTTTGTTATTTTACTTTTATTAGAGATTAAAAATGTCTTTAGAATCTTATATGAATCAAATTGGTCAGAAAGCTAGGGCGGCTTCTCGTCTTCTTGCTAAAGCATCCACAAAGCAAAAAAATATGGCTCTATTTGCTATGGCAGACGCTTTGGAAAATGCTCGACCTCGATTGATAGAAGAAAATGCGAAAGACATGGAAAATGGTCGTGTAAAAGGTTTAGATTCTGCATTATTGGATCGCTTGTTACTTGATGATGCTCGCATTGATGGCATGATTGAAGGCTTAAAGCAGGTGGCGTCTTTGCCTGATCCTATTGGTGAAATATCGGATATGGTGTATTTACCATCTGGAATTCAACGTGGACAGATGCGTGTTCCTCTTGGGGTGATCGGTATTATTTATGAGTCCCGCCCAAATGTGACCATCGACGCTGCAAGTTTATGTTTGAAGTCAGGTAATGCGACTATTTTGCGTGGTGGTTCTGAGGCGTTTTATTCAAACCAAGCGATTGCTGAAGCGGTAACTGCAGGTATCGTTGCTGCTGGCTTGCCTGAGTATGCTGTGCAGGTTGTTAATACGACTGATAGAGAGGCTGTTGGAATGTTGATTTCTATGCCTGAATTTGTAGATGTCATTGTTCCGCGTGGTGGTAAAGGCTTGATCGAGCGTATTAGTAAGGACGCTCGAGTGCCTGTTATTAAACACCTAGATGGTAATTGTCATGTTTACATTGATGATGAAGCAGATCTAGAAAAAGCGTTTGCTATTGCGATGAATGCAAAAACACGTCGTTACGGTGTGTGTAATGCGATGGAATCATTGTTGGTGCATTCAGAGGTTGCCGAGAATATTTTGCCTAAGTTAGTGTCCGCATTACAGGAAAAAGGTGTGTCTCTAGTAGGTTGTTATCAAGCTCGTGCTATTTGCACTGTGATCGAAGCTGCATCAGAAGAAGACTGGTATACAGAATATTTGGCGCCTAAGTTATCAATTAAGCTTGTGTCTGGTATGGATGAGGCGATAGCTCATATCAACAAGTATGGTTCACATCACACTGATGCGATTGTTTCGCAGAATTATTCAAAGACACGGGCGTTTATGACGGAAGTGGATTCATCATCAGTTATGGTGAATGCTTCGACGTCTTTTGCTGATGGCTTTGAATATGGTTTTGGAGCTGAAATTGGTATATCTACTGATAAAATTCATGCTCGTGGGCCTGTCGGATTGTTAGGTTTGACTAGTCAGAAGTATGTGGTTCTTGGTGACGGTCATACTCGTGACAATTGATAACGTTAAAGTTTCAGGGCTTGCTATTATGGGGGGGACATTTGATCCTGTTCATAATGGTCACTTAAGAACCGCAGTTGAGATTTTGGATCGCTATCATTACTCGGCTTTGAAGTTAATACCGTGTTTTCAGCCTGTGCATAAAGATCGTCCTAGCGTTTTGCCCCAGCAGCGGCTTGAAATGGCTAGGCTTGCAGTCTCTGGTGATGTCCGATTGAGTGTCGATTCTCGTGAGATTGATAGAGAGGGTCCAAGCTATAGTATCGATACGTTGCGAGATCTTCGTGACGAAATTGGCCCTGATGAATCGCTAATTATGGTGCTGGGAATGGACAGTTTTTTATCCCTTCCAACTTGGCATAATTGGCAGCAGATAATCCAGTATGCGCATTTGTTGGTGGTGTCTCGTCCCGGTTGGGAACCTGACTTGATTTCTGAATTGAACGGTTTTTGCGAAAACTATCGTGCCGCATCGTCGCATGAGTTACAATGCGCGCCCTCAGGGCGGGTCTGGTTCGAGACTCTTACTCCTTTGGGTATATCCTCTAGCATGATTAGATCGTTAGCTCGTAAAAACGAGTCGATTGCATATTTATTGCCAGAGCCAGTCCAAAAATATATAGAACAACATCAATTATATCGATAGGGTAACGTAATTATATGAGTCAGCTTAACCTCACAGCAGATCAAATTTTGGCTTTTGCTGTTGAAGCATTGGAAGATGTGAAAGGTGATAAGATCACTGTGTTGAATGTAGGAAGTCATACCGACATGATGGATTACATGGTGATTTGTACCGGTACTTCAAAGCGCCATGTTAATGCTTTGGGTCAAAATGTATTTGAACATTTAAAAGGTAAGGGTCTTCAACCATTAGGATCTGAAGGTCGTGGCATGGGTAGTGATTGGGTGTTGGTGGATTTGCATGATGTTGTTGTTCATGTAATGACTGAAGAAGCTCGAGCGTTTTATGATCTTGAGAAATTATGGGATATTAAGCCAGAAAAAATGTAAGGCTCTTGTAAATGCGCGTTCGTTTAATTGCTGTTGGCAATAAAATGCCAAAGTGGGTGGCTGAGGGTTACGATGAGTATGCTAAGCGCTTGCCGAAAGATTTTGCGTTAGAACTTGTTGAAATTCCTATGTCGTCTCGTGGAAAAAACACCGATATACCGAAGGCAATCCGTAAGGAAGGGGATAGTATGCTTGAGGCTATACCTTCTGGAGATAAAGTGATTGCAATGGAAGTTCTTGGTAAAGAATGGTCTACCGATCAGTTGGCAGACCAGACAGAGCAGTGGCGAATGGATGGCTACAATGTGAGTTTGTTAGTGGGCGGGCCTGATGGTCTTGACCCTAGATGCACAGCTCGCGCTGATCAGACTTGGTCTTTATCGCGACTAACATTGCCGCATCCCATGGTGAGAGTGATTTTGGCTGAGCAAATTTATCGCGCTTGGACACTCATGAATAACCATCCGTATCATAGATAAGGTGATGTTTTGAGCCGTCGACATCAAAACTTCCGTAATTATCGTCAAGAGCAGCGACTGACGCGGCAGCGCGTATTAGCTGCGGCTGTTTTTGTTTTGCTAATGGCTATCGTACTGATGGCCCGATTGTTTTATCTTCAAGTAATAGAGCATGAGCTTTATCAAACCAAGGCGAACGACAACCGCGTTATGTTGGTTACAGAACCGCCCCCTAGAGGTTTGATTTATGACCGCAATGGATTGGTGTTGGCAGACAATCGTCCTATACATAGTTTAACGGTGATTCCTGAACGGGTAGAAAGTTTTCCGAAGTTAAAGCAAATGCTTTCCGGTATTATCGATATTAGTGATGATGAGTGGGAAGATTTTGATGAAAGACGAAAAGAGTATCGTCGTCCTTATCAGTCTCTTACTTTAAAATCCCAATTAACAGATGAAGAGTGGGCTAAGGTTTCTGTTGATCTTTATAAGCTTGATGGTGTTCAAGTGGAGGCGCAATTAACGCGTTATTATCCTTACGGTGAAGCTTTTGCTCATGCTATTGGTTATGTAGGGCGAATCACTTCGAAAGATCTAGAAACAGTCGACAAGTTAGCTTATCAGGGGGCACTGTTTATAGGTAAAACAGGGGTTGAGGGCTTCTACGAAAAAACATTATTTGGTGAGGCCGGACTCAGCAAAGTAGAAGTCAATGCTCGCGGTCGGATTATGTCTGAGCTTGAGCGACAAAATCCAATACCTGGTAAAGACCTTCATCTCTATTTAGACGCTAGACTCCAGCAATATGCCTATGATCTTCTAGGAGATTACACAGGCTCAGTAGTCGCCATAGATCCATCAACAGGTGGGATACTCGCGTTAGTTTCTAAGCCTGGATATGACCCTAATCTATTTGTGCGGGGTATTTCAGTTAATGACTACGCCTCTCTACGTAAATCTAAAAAACTCCCTCTTTTTAACCGAGCTTTACGTGGTGGCTATCCGCCAGCGTCAACCATTAAGCCTTTTATGGGGCTTGCCGGTTTGGAGTATGGCTTTTCGTCATGGACTGAACGTTATTTTGCCAAAGGTTATTATCAAATAAATCCAGATGGTCGTCGCTATCGAGACTGGAAACGCACAGGGCATGGCTGGATTAATTTAGAGCGCTCTATTATTGAGTCAGTTGATACCTATTATTATCAACTGGCAAATAAGATGGGCATTACTCCTATCCATAATTTTTTGACGCGTTTTGGGTTTGGTCAAACAACCTTGCTGGACTTGAATGGTGAAAGTCACGGTTTGCTGCCTTCTAACGAGTGGAAAAAGGCTAAGTACAAAGAGCCTTGGTATCCAGGTGACTCTGTGAACGTGGGTATCGGTCAGGGGTTTATGGTGGCAACACCATTACAAATTGCTGCTGCTACTTCTGCGTTAGCAAGTAAAGGTCATTATTTTTATCCACGCATGACGCAGCTTGTGGGTGACCAGCCTGCCGAGTTTGAAGATGGTCTTGGTGATGAACATGACATTATTTTAAAAGATCAACGTAATTGGGATCGCATGATTGATGCGATGCGCAAAGTCATAACAGACCCACATGGTACGGCAAGGCGTTTACAAGGGACGGATTATGATATTGCTGGGAAAACAGGTACGGGCCAAGTATTTAGCTTGCAGGAAGATGAAGAATACGATTCAGATAAGCTTGAAAAGCGTTTGCATGATCACGCGTTGTTTATTGGTTTTGCGCCGGCAAAGAATCCTAAAATCTCAGTCTTCGCTATTTTTGAGAACGGTGGTAGTAGCTCTAAGCCTGCAGATCTAACTAAAGCGCTTTTTGATGCTTATCTACACAATGATTATCCAGAACGTTACGACTATTTAAAGGGTGATAAGAATGACTGAGAGCTTTTATCGCAGAGCGCTGTCTTTTACCAATGCTCGCTTATGGAAGCTGGTTCACGTTGATGTCTTGTTGATGGGGTCTTTGTTATTACTGATTTGTGGTGGTCTTTTTATTCTGTATTCTGCCTCAGGGCAGAATGTGGCTATGGTTGAGCGGCAGATATTTCGATTAGTGATTGGGTTGTTGATTTGTGTCGCTCTGGCTCAGCTGCCGCCCAAATATATGCGGCGAGCTTCACCAGCACTATTTATTTTTATCGCAATACTTTTAGCTGGCGTGTTGTTATTTGGTGTTGGGGCAAAGGGTGCACAACGCTGGTTAGCTTTGCCGGGTGAATTGCGGTTTCAGCCTTCTGAAATTATGAAAATTGTCATGCCTATGATGATTGCTTGGTACTTCTCTGATAGACAACTTCCTCCAAATTTCAAACAAATATTAGTTGTTCTTGGTCTTATTGTATTGCCTGTATTAATGATCGCCAAGCAGCCGGACCTAGGGACATCTTTATTGGTTGCTGTGTCTGGCATTTTTGTCTTATTTCTTGCAGGGCTAGGATGGCGTTATATATTAGGTGCAGCCGCATTAGCACCTATTGCAGGTTATACATTATGGCAGTTTATGCATGATTATCAGCGCCAACGTGTATTAACTTTCTTGAATCCAGAGAGTGATCCGCTGGGTTCTGGTTGGAATATTATTCAATCCAAAACGGCTATCGGCTCTGGTGGTCTTTATGGCAAAGGCTTTTTAGAAGGGACGCAGGCGCAGCTAGATTTTCTTCCGGAGAGCCATACTGATTTTATTATCGCTGTGCTTGCCGAAGAGTTCGGTATGTTGGGTTGTGGTATATTGATTTTAGCCTATTTGCTTGTTATTGCTCGTGGTTTGTATATCGCTGCAAATGCTGAGGACAATTATGCGCGGCTGTTGGCAGGGAGTTTAACGCTTACTTTTTTTGTGTACATGTTTGTAAATATTGGGATGGTGTCAGGCATTCTGCCTGTGGTTGGGGTACCCTTACCACTCGTCAGTTATGGTGGTACTTCTATCATTACTATCATGGCAACATTTGGGATTTTAATGTCAATACAAACACATAAAAGAGCAAGATGATGATTAAGCAAGCTATATTTTTGTTTCTAGCGCTTGGTCTAACTGCGTGTAGTGGTATGGATCATTCTTCGTTACCTTCGAATTCGGGAGTCAGTGATTCTCTTCTTGAAGATATGCCTAAAAATAAGGCGGACTCTTATGCTGGAAATCCTGAAGTTCAAGTATTTATAAATAGGCTGGTTAAAGAGCATGCTTATGATAGAAAGCGCTTAGAGTTAGCTTTTTCTCATATTAAAGTGCGTCCCAAAGTGATTGAAAAGTCAGATAATCAACCCGAAGTTGTTACGCCTTATTATGAGTATAAAACTCGTTTTGTGACTGAAGAAAGGGCAAAGCTTGGGCGAGAATTCGCAAAGCGTAATGCTCAATGGTTGAGTAAAGCAGAGCGGGAGTTTGGTGTTGAGTCAAATGTTATTGTTGCACTGATCGGAGTTGAAACTTATTACGGGCGCATCACAGGGGCAAAAGATGTTTTCACTTCATTAACTACATTGGCTTTTGATTACCCAAGGCGAAAAGAATACTTTCAAAGTGAGTTAGAAGCTTATTTATTGCTTGCTCGTAAAGAGGGCTGGAACATTGGCGAAACAAAAGGGTCATACAGTGGTGCGATGGGGATGGGGCAGTTTATGCCCAGTAACTATCAGAAATTGGCAATAGACTACGATAAAAATGGTCATATTGATTTATGGGGTTCTGAAGCCGATGCTATCGGTAGCGTAGCGAATTATCTTAAGCATCATGGTTGGAAGTCTAGACAGCCTTGGTTTGTTATGGCCTATGTAGCTGACCCAGATAAAGTAGCAGATTTCATTAATCATGGTAGAGAACCTAGTGCAGATATGACGTATTGGTCTGAATTAAATGTACTCCCTACACAGTCTTTTATTTCCCAAAAGACGGGGCTGATAGGTTTGCGGACAGGGCCTGAAGAGGTTTCGTATTGGTTGGCGTATGACAACTTTTTCACCATTATGGATTACAACCCCAGTCGGCGATATGCCATGTCTGTATTGGAACTCGCGGAGAGTATTGGAACCCATGAAAGTAATTAATATACTATTTATTACTAGCATCAGTTTGCTGGTATTGAATGGGTGTATGAGTACTCGTCACGTTTTAGGTAAAGATGATGTGGACTATGAAAAAGCATCAGGTGGCGGTCGTTACTCAATTTTACAGGATCATGCTCCAACTGGTGATATCAAGGTGGACCACCTTCCTGATCTTGTTCCGAAATGGGAAGCAAAAAGCCGTGGTGGTAATAAGAGCCCTTATGAGGTGTGGGGCAAAAAATATTGGGTGATGGATTCTGCTCAAGGATATGTCGCAGAGGGAACCGCATCTTGGTACGGCAAGAAGTTTCATGGTCATAGAACCTCAAATGGGGAAACATATGACATGTATAGCTTTTCAGCTGCCCATAAATCTTTGCCGCTACCGACTTACCTTAAAGTAACTAACCTTGATAATCAGCGTTCTGTTATTGTTAGGGTTAATGATAGAGGGCCGTTTCACGGTGATCGTTTAATTGATCTTTCGTATGCGGCTGCGGCTCGTCTTGATTATCATAAAAAAGGTTTAGCTAGGGTGCGAATTGAAGCGATTACACCTTCACAAGGGCAGTCTTATAATCCACCTAAGGCCGTAGTTAAAGAACCAGTAACTCCGCCAGAGGCCTTGCCTGCTCAAGCTTCATCTGTTCCTTTAGCTGAAACTGTAAGTGCTCCGTCTAAGTTGGTTTTCTCTCACCTTCAAATGGGGGCTTTTGGCTCGGAAGAGTCGGCTGATAAGTTAAAGCAACGTCTTTTTGAGGCATTTGATACGAGTGTTAAAGTCGTTATTAATAAACAAGATGATGGTTTGTTTAAAGTTTTAGTCGGGCCTTTTAATGATGCTAGTGAGCTGGAAGTATGGCAGCAAAAATTGCAGCAAGAAGGTTTTGGCAATCCAGTTAGAGTTGCTTTAGTGCCTTAGGTACGGTTTGTTTGGGCTAGAGATTCGTAGAGGGCTCTAGTATCATTTGTTAACATTTTTTAAGAAGACGATATTTTTGAGTATGAAAAAACTCCTAGTTACTTTATCCCTAATATTTTGTTTTGTCAGTGGCTCTGTCTTTGCTGCTCCTTCATTAATCCCAACGCCACCACAATTGTCAGCGAGTAGTTACATTCTTATGGATGCATATACTGGCGACATTTTGGTTGAGCACAATGCTGATCAGGCCTTGCCTCCGGCAAGCCTAACGAAATTGATGACGGCTTATATTATTGAGTACGAGCTAGCTCGCGGAAATTTATCATTGGATGATATGGTCAATGTGAGCGAAAAGGCATGGAGAATGGAAGGTTCTCGTATGTTTATTCGAGAAGGGACACAAGTTAAGTTAGAAGACTTAATGCGCGGTATCATTATTCAATCTGGTAATGATGCAAGTGTTGCTGCTGCTGAGCATATTGCTGGCAGCGAATCTGCTTTTGCTGATTTGATGAATCAACATGCTCAACTTCTTGGAATGAAGAATTCGCACTTTGTGAATGCAACGGGTTTTCCGGCAGAAGATCATTACTCCAGTGCGCATGATATAGCGAAGTTGGCCCGTGCAACTATTTTGCAATTTCCAGATAACTACAGCATGTACTCCGAGAAAGATTTTACCTACAACAATATTCGCCAGCCTAACCGCAACAAGCTATTATGGCGCGATAAAACAGTCGATGGTATGAAAACTGGACATACTGAAGCTGCTGGATTTTGTTTGGCAGCATCAGCTGTTCGTAATGGAACTCGCTTGATTACTGTGGTTATGGGGACTAAATCTGACACAGCTCGTGCAGTTGAATCCCAAAAACTATTGGATTATGGCTTTAGGTATTATGAAACTCGTAAACTATACAACCGTGGTCAAGTGGTGAATAATGCTCGTGTTTGGGGTGGTAGCCAGCCTAATGTAAAAGTAGGTTTTTCCGAAGATGTTTTGGTGACAATGCCTCGTCAACAGGGCGCGTCTATTCCTGCAACGCTTGATATGCAGAAAGAAATTATGGCGCCGATTGCTGTAGGTGATGTATTAGGTAAAATTGTTGTGGGTTCTGAAGGTAATGTTTTATTAGAGCGCCCAGTGGTTGCGTTAGAAGCTGTAGAAGAAGGTGGTTTCTTCAAGCGAATGTTTGATAAAATTAAACTCTTCTTTATGAATTTGTTTTAAGCCTTAGTAGGCAAATGGTAGATTAATGGCGCTAATTACAAAAGACGGTGATCAGGCAGAAAAAGCGGTTGATGCACCAAAAATAGAGTTTCCTTGTGAGAACTACGTTATTAAAGTGGTGTCACTTGATGTGGATGGTATTCATACCGAAATTACAGAGCGTTTGCTTGTTCATGCTCCAGAGATGAATACCGCTGCAGAAAATACAAATCGTTCCAGTAAAGGGCGTTTTATTAGCTTTAGTTTTCGTATTGTGGCTCAAAGTGAAGATCAATTATCGGCTTTGCATCGTGACTTAATGTCAATCGAAGCCGTTAAGATGGTCATGTAAATGGAACTTGATTTAATTTGCCGTGATTTGGGTGTTGTTGACTATGCCGAAACATGGGAGCGGATGAAGCAATTTACTCAAGTTCGTTCAAAAGACGATGCTGATGAGATTTGGTTGTTAGAGCACCCCTCTTTGTTTACGCAAGGCCAAGCTGGTAAAGAAGAGCATCTTTTGGCTCCAGGTGATATTCCTGTTATTCAGGTCGACCGTGGTGGTCAGGTCACGTATCATGGGCCGGGGCAATTGGTTGCCTACGTCATGGTTGATTTAAAGCGTCTAGGAATAGGTGTTCGAGATTTGGTGAATGTGCTAGAAAATTCTGTGGTTGGCGCTCTTGCGTTGAACTCAATAGAAGCATACCCAAAACCAGATGCACCAGGTGTTTACGTGAATGAGCAAAAAATTGCGTCACTGGGATTACGTGTACGTAGAGGTTGCTCGTTTCATGGGCTTGCCTTGAATGTTGATATGGATCTCGCCCCATTTAACCGTATTAACCCATGTGGCTATCAAGGCTTACAAATGGTTGATATGAAGCGTCTTCAGCAGGGCGCTACTTTATCGAATGTAAAGGTTCAGTTGGCGAATCAGCTGGCTGAGCAACTCGGATACAGTTATCCGGCTATCCAACAAGGGTGGAAATAGAATGACAGCAGAACGCAAACGCGTTGTCCAAGGGGAAAAGTTACGTGGAGCCGATAAAATGGCGCGTATTCCCGTTAAGATTGTTCCTACTGACGAAATTCCGCGTAAGCCTGATTGGCTTCGTGTTCGTATGCCAGCGTCACCAGAAATTGCTCGAATCAAAGCGACTTTGCGTGAGCACAAGTTAGCTTCTGTTTGTGAGGAGGCTAATTGTCCAAATCTAGGTGAGTGTTTCAGTAATGGTACTGCTACCTTTATGATTATGGGGGAAATTTGCACTCGTCGTTGTCCTTTCTGTGATGTTGCACACGGTCGTCCTAATCCACTTAGTGTTGATGAGCCAAAAGAATTGGCGGCTGCTATTCGTGATATGAAATTGAAATATGTGGTTATTACCTCTGTAGATCGTGACGATCTTCGTGATGGTGGTGCTCAACATTTTGTCGATTGCATTAGAGAAACGCGTGCAGAAAGCCCGAATATTGAAATTGAAACATTAGTGCCAGATTTCCGTGGTCGCATGGAAGTTGCTATTGATACGCTTTCAATCGCTCCACCAGATGTTTTTAACCATAATTTAGAATCTATTCCACGTTTGTATCGTCAGGTAAGGCCAGGATCAGATTATCAATGGTCATTAGATCTTTTGAAAAATTTTAAAGATCGCTGCCCTGATGTGCCGACTAAATCTGGCTTGATGGTTGGCATGGGCGAGACGTTTGAAGAAATTGTTGAAGTACTAAAAGACTTGCGAGCTCATAACGTTGATATGTTGACCATTGGTCAATATTTACAACCGTCTAAACATCATTTTCCAATGGCGCGTTTTGTACCGCCAGAAGAATTTGCACGTTATGAAGAAGTGGCAAAAGAGTTAGGCTTTAAGCATGCGGCGTGTGGACCTTTGGTTCGCTCGTCTTATCACGCGGATAAGCAGGCACATGGCGAACACGTTTCTTAATTTGTTCGTTCGTTAGAATAAAGCTTAGTTAAGATGTTTCTTAGCCCCGCTTTTTTTATTTTTGCTAAACCTAAAAGATATGTCTGTGTTTCATTATGACTTACCTTATTAGAAACGCTGCTAATTTACAGCTATTTAGACTTTTGGAGATGATATGAAGCCTTGGTCAATCAAAGATTCGATGGAACTTTATAATGTAAGTCATTGGAGTAGTGGCTTTTTTTCAATCAATGATAAAGGACGTGCTATTGCATTACCCGATAGAGAAAATAGCATTGATTTGACTGAACTTTCTGTGGCGCTTAAACAGCAAGGCATCCCATATCCGTGTCTTGTGCGTTTTCCTAATATTTTGCATTCGCGAATCGAGAAAATTACCAACTCGTTTCAGCAAGCAATAGAGCATTACGATTATCAGGCACAATACGCCATTGTTTATCCGATTAAGGTCAATCAGCAACGTCGTGTTGTTGAAGAAATCGCGGCCTGTCAGCCAGATAATGCCGCCACTGTTGGCTTAGAGGCCGGCAGTAAGCCTGAGCTTATGGCCGTTTTGGCCATGCATAAAAACGCCGATGGCATCATAGTTTGTAATGGCTATAAGGACCGTGAGTTTATCCATCTTGCTTTGATGGCTGAAAAAATGGGTCATCAAGTCTTTATCGTAGTCGAAAAAATGCACGAACTTGATTGGATTCTAGAAGAAGCCGACAAGATTGGGGTTCAGCCTCGTATTGGTATTCGTATTCGATTGGCATCTACTTGCACAACGCATTGGGGCAACAGCGGTGGTGAAAAATCTAAATTTGGTTTGACTACATCGCAATTACTACGAGCTATTGATCGCTTGCGTGAATTGGATTTGTTGCATTGTCTTGAGCTCATTCATTTCCATTTAGGTTCACAAATCACGCGTATTCGAGATATTCAAAACAGCTTAAAAGAGTGTGCTCGTTATTACGCTGAACTTCACCAAATGGGTGTTAAGGTTAAATGGGTTGATGTTGGCGGCGGTTTGGGTGTCGATTACGAAGGTACTCGTTGTCAGAATGACTTTTCTGCGAACTACAGTATCGGTGAATATGCCAACAATGTGGTGTTTGCTTTCCATAATGTGTGTGAGCAATACGAACTTCCTCACCCTCATTTGATTTCTGAATCAGGTCGTGCCGTAACAGCTCATCATGCCATGATGATTGCGGATGTTTTCTCTCATGGTGCTGAGCACTTGCCAATTGAAGAGCCAGCTGAAGGCAGCGAGTTAGAGTTGCAACGACTTTGGGCGTCTTATCAAAGCTTAAAGGGCGAAAATGAAGAAGAAAGTCGCTCTTTAGTCGAGATTTATCATGATTTGTTGGATGACTTTAATGACAGTTTGACTTTATATAACCACGGTCAGCTTAATTTGTCGCAAAGAGCGCAAGCAGAGAACCTTTTCCTTTCCGCTTGTCGTAATTTGTTGCCGCGTTTGGACAATCGTAACAGAGGACACCGTGCGGTTATTGATGAACTAAACGAGCGCTTGGCAGAGAAGTTGTTTGTTAATTTATCTGTGTTTCAATCCATGCCTGATGCGTGGGGGATCGACCAATTGTTCCCAGTGCTGCCTTTACAAGGCTTAGATCAAGCACCTTCTTTTAGAGGTAAGATCCAAGACGTTACCTGTGACTCTGATGGTTGTTTGTATAGCTATGTTGATGGGCAAGGTATTGAGTCTTCTTTGCCATTGCCACCACCGCCACCAAAAGGTGAAGACTATTTGATGGGGTTTTTCTTGGTTGGGGCTTATCAAGAAACCTTAGGAGATTTACATAATTTATTCGGCGATACTTGCTCTGTTGACGTTTATTTAACAGAGGATGGTTTCAGAATTGATCACGTATTGAAAGGTGATAGTGTTCAGGATGTACTTAAGTCTGTTAGCTATAATGAGCAAGAGCTGATGAAGCGTTATCAGGACAAGGTGGCAGCCAGTCCGCTAAGCCAAGAAGAGCAAGTATCACTAATGGCAACCTATAAAAAAGTGCTAGAAGGCACGACGTATCTGACACAAGTATAAGCCGAGCTTTGTGCTTATGGCGCAACCTATTTTTTGGAGGTAGTGAGTATGAGTAATGTAAAGGTGGCCTGCGTTCAAATGGCGGTCAGTACAGACTTTCAGGCGAATTTAGACAATGCCGTTGCACAAGTTAGAGAAGCGGCGGCAAATCAGGCCAATATTATTCTTTTACAAGAATTGTTTATGGGACCATATTTTTGTATCGATCAAAAGCCAGCGTATTTTGATTGGGCGCAGCCAGTAAACGATTGTTTGGCTATTCAGACAATGAGTAAGCTTGCTAAAGAGTTAGGTGTGGTTTTGCCAATTAGCTTTTTTGAGCGTGATGGCAATGTCTTTTATAACTCATTAGTGATGATTGATGCCAATGGTGATGTGATGGATTTGTATCGCAAGACACATATTCCTGATGGTCCTGGTTACCAAGAAAAATACTATTTCACACCTGGTAATACTGGCGTGAAGGTTTGGGATACTCAGTTCGGTCGAATTGGCTGTGGTATTTGTTGGGATCAATGGTTCCCAGAGTTAGCGCGTGAGTTAGCGCTGAAAGGCGCAGAGCTAATTTTCTATCCGACAGCAATTGGTTCAGAGCCTCCTTATCCTGAATGGGATTCTAAAGATCATTGGCAAAGAACTATGCAAGGGCATTCTGCGGCGAATATGGTTCCTGTTATTGCGGCAAACCGTGTTGGTCGTGAAGAGGGTGAAAATAGCTTTATTCAGTTTTATGGTTCTTCATTCATGACAGATGAAATGGGCGCAATGAAGTGTGTTGCAAGTCGTGATGAAAGTACCATTTTGTACTCTGAGTATGACTTAGATGCTATTCGCAAAGCTCGTCGCTCTTTTGGTTTGTTTCGTGATCGTCGCCCTGATCAATATCGAGCGATTACTTCTGGTGCTGGCATTACTTGGGATAAGTAGAGTCGATAGAAGGCAAAAAAGTGCCCGCATAAAGCGGGCACAAAGCTTTCCTTATCCTTATTGATACAAAGGGGGGAAATATCAATAAGGAAGATCTATTTGCACTTGGCTTTTAGAAGCCTAAAGCGAATTTATAAAAATAGTGCAATGTATGTGTTTTTTAGAAACACTCTGACGGCAATGTAAAGCGAAGTATGAGCTTTAGGTTGCAAGGCTTAATAAAAAGCGTGTCCTCATCAGTATAGATCTGTCCAAAAACTAGGTATTAACTATAGCTTGAGATTTTAAATGGATGCGAGTATAATTTTGCCTCTATGCCTAGCTAAAAGATCCATCCATTTATTTTAGAGAATCAATGAACGTATTTAGTTCCCCAAATAAATTGCCTTATTTTGCGATTATGTTGTCTAGTAAACTTATGTTGAATGACTTAACTTATCGCATCATGGCAGAAAAAATGCTTGAACTAGCACAAGACCAACCTGGATATCTTGGTGCTGAATATGGATCGGGAGAAATGGATTTGCTGATGACTTATTGGCAAACAAAAGCCGCTGCAGAGGATTGGTTAAGTCACGATATACAGCGTAGAACCTTATCCATTGGTGAAAATTTTTGGTATGAAGAATATTCATTAAAATTGTTCGAAGTGGTGAAGGACATGTCATTTAAGTACTCTAACCAAGGTTTGCATGCTTCACGTTTCCCACGGATTGTTACCGAGCGCGGCGTGTTGAAAATATTAGATGAAGCTCAAGCGCCTCTCTTGCACGATTATATAAATCAGGAAAAAAATTTTCTTGCTCAATGGGAGCCGTTGAGAAGTGATGGTTACTATTCACTCGAAACCTGTCAATTACGCGTTCGAGAAATGCGTCGTGATTTTTTAGAAGATAAAGGCATTGTCTTTTGTTTTTTGTCACCTAATGAAGACAGAATGCTCGCTTATAGTAATTACTCGAATATTATTCGTGGAGTCTTTCAGGCCTGTAATCTTGGTTACAGTTTGCGAGAAAGTGAGCAAGGTAAGGGGATTATGCAGGAAGTTTTGTAAGCAGGAATAGATTATCTTCATAAAGAGCAACATATTGACCGCATTCAGGCCAGCTATATGCCAAGAAATGCTCGCAGTGCAGCGGTTTTGAAAAAACTAGGTTTTGATAAAGAAGGTGTCGCAAGGGATTACTTGAAAATCAACGGGCAATGGGAAGATCATATTCTCACTGCTTTAGTACTGCGTTAATGTTGGCTATAGTGTTTTGTTCTGTGGTTTTGTCAGAAGTAAAATGCGTCCCTTGGTGTTTTGTGTTGTCATAACTGACAGCACAGTAATGCTTTCGCTGCTAGGATTTAAAATGGCTCTTGGCTCTTTGTGAGCAATTATTTTGCCATAACTAGGGCAGGCTTTAGGGGCTTTTTTCTCGTTTGAAATAAAGGCAGTACCGTTCAGCGGAAGAAGGTATTGAGTGGCCGTTTTTTGATAATAAAGTGTTTCTTTGAATTGAGGCGGATACAGCTTTAATGCAATTTGCCCTGCTTCTCCCTGCCAGAGTGGCCATGTCTTAATATGACTTCTTCCTAAGATTGATTCCACCGTTCCAGAAGAGATCTTTTTAAACGAGCTATTCAGCTCTGCTTGATCTGTATGTTTTAGCCGTATTAAGCAAAGCTCCACTGCAGGTGTCAATAAAGTAATGCTGTTGATTGTGTGGGCTTTTAGCCATATTCCTTGGTGTTGTTTTAGCGCGGTTTCTTGTTCATTGTTTTGTAGATTTTGTAGCGCGTTTTGCTGTAAGTATAATTCCCCTTTAATGATAAAGAGAAAAGTATCAGTCTGGTGGTGATAAAAACGGGCAGGGATGTCTGTTTGAAACAGATGCTCATGTGCAACAAAAAGATCATCTTGTTGGTGGATGATAAAGTGCTTGCTGGATTCCCCAAGGCCATAGTTTATTGGATCGAATGTATTTTGATCAGATAAGTTCACCAGCAGCCACCTTTTTAATTATCGAACGTATTGAAACACGAGAATAGCGACCTTTCCATGATAATCTTACCGGGAGTGTTGCAGTGAGTTGGGATGTTTCTTTATAGTTGAGCCCATATTGGTTTATGAAATCCGCATGTGCCGATAATTTGTCCATGCAAACGATTATAGAAGGAAAGTTTCCTTGAGTGAGTTGTCAAATTTCGAGTCGAATGAAACCCTTTCATTAAAAGACTACACAGAAAAAGCGTACTTGAATTACTCCATGTACGTTATTTTAGATCGAGCTTTGCCGCATATCGGTGATGGTTTAAAGCCGGTTCAACGCCGTATCATTTACGCGATGAGCGAATTAGGCCTGAAAGCCAGCGCAAAATACAAAAAATCCGCTCGTACCGTGGGTGATGTATTGGGTAAATTCCATCCTCATGGAGACAGTGCTTGTTATGAAGCCATGGTGCTGATGGCCCAGCCTTTTTCTTATCGTTACCCGCTTGTCGATGGACAAGGTAACTGGGGGGCGCCAGATGATCCAAAATCATTTGCTGCTATGCGTTACACCGAGTCTCGTTTGTCCAAATACGCTGATGTCTTGTTGAGAGAAGTCAGCCAAGGCACCGTAGATTGGACGCCTAACTTTGATGGTACCTTACAAGAACCATCAGTTTTGCCATCTCGTCTGCCAAACTTATTGCTTAATGGTACGACTGGTATTGCGGTTGGTATGGCAACCGATATTCCACCGCATAACTTGCGTGAAATCGGTGGCGCTTGTATTCACCTGCTTAATAACCCAAATGCCGAATTAGACGACCTGCTTAACTTTGTCCAAGGACCAGATTTTCCAACGGGTGGCGAAATTATTACGCCAAGAAGTGACATTGTTCGACTGTATGAAACTGGCAAAGGGCAGATTAAAGCCCGAGCTCGTTTTACGATTGAAGAAGGTGAGATTGTTGTTAATGAACTGCCTCATCAAGTGTCTGGTAGCAAAATATTAGAGCAAATTGCCGCGCAAATGCAGGCGAAAAAACTGCCAATGGTGGTGGATTTACGTGATGAATCTGATCATGAAAATCCAACTCGATTGGTGATTGTACCGAAATCAAACCGTGTTGATATCGACTCTGTCATGACGCATCTTTTTGCGACCACGGATCTTGAAAAGTCTTATCGCGTTAACATGAATGTGATTGGTTTAGATGGTTTGCCTCAAGTTAAGCCTTTGAAGAATTTCTTGTCTGAATGGTTGCGCTTCCGCATTGATGTGGTTCGTCGTCGTTTGCAATTCCGTCTTGATAAAGTGAATAACCGTTTACATATTTTAGAAGGTTTGTTAATTGCCTATTTAAATATCGACGAAGTTATCGAGATTATTCGCACAGAAGAAAAACCAAAAGTAGAGTTGATGACTCGCTTTGGGTTGAGTGATGCGCAAGCCGAATCGATTCTAGAGTTAAAATTGCGTCACCTTGCTAAGCTTGAAGAAATGCGTATCAAGGGTGAGCAAGATGAGTTGGAAAAAGAGCGCAAGCAATTAGAAGGACTGTTGTCTTCTGATCGTAAGTTGAAAAAGCTCATCACTGAAGAAATTCAAGAAGCAATTGATGATTTTGGTGATGATCGCCGTACTCCGATTGTTGCTCGTAAAGAAGCGCAAGCTTTCAGCGAAGAAGACCTATTGTCGAATGATCCAATTACGGTCGTTATCTCTAAACAAGGTTGGATTCGTGCCGCAAAAGGCCATGACATTGATGTAAATGGTTTGAGCTACAAATCTGGCGACGAGTTCTTAGTTAGCACTAAAGGTCGTTCGAACCAAACGCTTGTTCTGCTTGCTTCTAATGGACGAACTTATTCTATCAAAGCGCATACTTTGCCATCTGCTCGTGGTCAAGGTGAGCCTATTACAGGGCGTATTTCACTAGAAAAAGACGCGACTATTGTCTCTGCGGTACTGGATAACGAAGAGGCACATTACTTGATTGCAAGTGACGCGGGTTATGGCTTTGTTGCACAGCTAAAAGAGCTGTATGCTAAAAATAAAGCAGGCAAAGCGACATTGTCATTACCGAAAGGCGCGCAAGTCATGCCGCCGGTTCCAGTAAAAGATCCAGCGTCTGGACGTGTTGTTGCTATTTCTAATGAAGGTCGTATGTTGGCGTTTGATGTGGCTTCTCTACCGCAAATGGCGAAAGGCAAGGGCAACAAGATGCTAAGCATTCCAAGTGCTCGTGCTGCCGACAGAGAAGAGTTAGTCATAGCCTTGGCTTGCGTTCAACCAAATGATCTGTTGACGGCGTATGCTGGAAAACGGTTTATCTCCTTTACCGAAAAAGATCTAGAAGAGTATCTAGGTGAGCGCGGTCGAAGAGGCTTGAAGCTACCTAGAGGATTTCAGCGTATCGATAGTCTTGAGGTGAAAGTAGGTGAAGGCAAGGTAACCAAAACGGATGAGCCGCCAAGCCAAGACTTGTTTTAAAAAATAGTAAACTAAAACTAAAGTCTGGAAATATGTTCTAGACTTTAGTTTTTTATGAATCAGGTATTCTGTGCTGTATTCACTATGTGAAATGGACTTACTTGAAATAAGAGGAGAAGAATATGAAAGGTAGTAAAAAAGTAATTGATAGCTTGAACTCGCTTTTAGCGAATGAATTAGCGGCCATTGACCAGTATTTTATTCATTCACGTATGTATGAAGATTGGGGTTTGAGCAAATTGTATGAACGCCTTAATCATGAAATGGAAGAAGAGACTCAGCACTCTGATTGGCTTATCAAGCGTATTTTATTCTTGGAAGGTGTTCCATGTATGACTAAACGACGCGATTTATTAATTGGTTCTGATGTTCATTCTATGATGAGTAACGATTTGACACTGGAACTGGAAGTCGTGAGTTGTGTTCGTGAAGCAATTGCCGTGTGCGAAGCAGAAGGCGATTATCAAACACGTGAGACCCTTGAAAAGTTGTTGTTTGACACAGAAGAAGACCATGTTTATTGGTTGGAAAAACAACTTGGCCTAATGGATAAAATTGGCATGCAGAACTATTACCAGTCACAGATGGGTAACTAAGGAGAGATTTTATGAAAGGGGATCGTGACGTAGTTGCCAACCTGAATAAAGTATTGGCCAATGAGTTGGTCGGTATTAACCAATATTTTCTTCATGCGCGTATGTTTAAAGACTTTGGCTTTAGTGCACTTGATAAAGCAGACTATAAAACTTCCATTCAAAAAATGAAAAATGCTGATCGTTTGATTGAGCGAGTTTTGTTTTTAGAAGGTCTGCCTAATCTGCAAGACCTTGGTCGTCTGCGTATTGGGGAAAATAGTGAAGAGATGATTTCGGCTAACTTAGAGTTCGAATTAGATACTTTGCCAGCTCTTAAAGCAGCTATCAATTTATGCGAACAGAAAAAAGACTTTATGAGTCGTGATACGCTGGAAAAAATATTAGAAGAACAAGAAGAGCAAATTGACTGGCTTGAAACTCAGCAACACCTGATTGCCAGTTCTGGCATTGAAAATTACCTGCAATCTCAAATGTAATTCAATGCTGCAATTAAGCTACTTGAACTTGGGTTTCAGCAATTTTGATTAACTCACTGTTTAGTAGCTTTTTTGCGCACTGGCAGCATTTTCCGCACTGGCTACCAATACTGTGCTCTTTGTATAGCTCGCGCATGGTAGTGGCACCTTTTTGAATAGACGCCTTGATTTCTTTGTCTGATACTCGGTTACAAATACAAACGTACATAAATGAAAATCACTCTCACCAATATTCTGATTGTGAGATTCTATTTTTAATGTGAATGATTATCAATAGATAAAAATTTATCTGTTTTCATGGTTTGATAGTTTTTTTTAGAGCTTTTTCGAAGCGTTAACGATAAGACCAAATGACCGTTTTAGTCTTATCGTTATCAGGATTGAGTGATAGGAGTTACAACTCTTTTTCAGCGATATCGTTAAGCACTTTTAGGAAGGATTCTGGATCATGAGCGCCTTGAACCATATATTTGTCGTTGATGACATAAGTCGGCACTGAATTAATCTCTAAACCACGTAAATGCTGTAGTTTTTTCTCAGTTAGCGTTTTAGCTTCTGTGCTTAATGCGTATTCAATATCAGCTTTTTGCATACCGATACTCACTGCTACTTCTTCAAGGATACTTTTTGATCCTATGTCTTTTCCGTCCGTAAAATAAGCATGGAATGCAGCCAAGACAAATGGTGTCGCTAATCCAGATTTAGTGGCTGCAAGCACAAATTGGTGGGCAAGTTTGGTATTAGGGATGCGGTCTTTTTCTGAGAAATTAAATTGGATACCTGCTTCAATTCCCACTTGTTGAATCGCGTGTGTGGCTTCATTGAGTTTTTCTGGACTGCCGAATCGCTCGCCGAGGTAAGTTTCTCGATCAGCGCCTTCTAACGGCATATCAGGATGTAGTTCAAAGGGCTGCCAACGAATGTCGATTTTATAGTCATCACCTAATTGTTCAATGGCTTGTTTAAGGCGTGAATAACCTAAATAGCACCAAGGGCAAACGACATCTGAAATAATGTCGATACGAAGATCTGCCATGTGTTCTCCTAAAGAATAATAAAGTTTAAAGTGTTTAATTGACGCTCAATGCAATGCACTGGCTAATTTCTGTATAAGAGCGACCGCTTTCTTTGTGCCAATGATTAAATGCTGCTTGTGCCACTTTCCATGCGGACTGGGTGTTTCTTCCAGTGGTTATAATCTCGTGTTGACGTAAATAGCCTTCAACATCTCTGGTGAGCATGAAGGTGTCTTTGCCCATTGCTCTTAATGTATAGGGACCAGTATTGCCACCAAGACGAGCGCCATGTTTTTTTAAATAAGCCCATAAACCAATAATGTCGTCATTTGGCCATTTGGCAACAAAGTTAGCGAATGAACCATGAGTTGCCTGACACTCACTGATCATTAATGCATTTTCTCGAATCGTCATTACTTTGCCAAAGTTACGAATGATTCGTACGTCTTTGGCTTTTTCTTCCCACATTTCATCATGGATGAGTAGCATTTTTTCGATATCAAAACCGAAAAATACGGTTTCAAAACCGGGCCATTTGTTGCGAACTACTTGCCAGTTAATGCCAGATTGAAAGACTTTCTGAGAGAACGCCGCCAGCCATCTATCGTCACTGTGTTGACTAAGTTGTGCTGGGCTCAGTGGCACCGAAAGTATAGTCTCAAGGTGTTTTGCGCCACCATGTCGAAGGGCGGCTCGATCGTAAATGGATTGAAAGAGTTCGTATTTCATCCTGGACTCCTATTTTGTGGCGCTCAGTTTATCATAAGCCTTGCTCTAGGGAAGGTGCGAATAAGTCTACTAAGCCTCAGTCTTTCAGAGAAATCGTCAAATAAGGCGCGACTCTGAAGGAATGTAGGTACCTTTCAAAGAGTCGCAACGACATGTGGCGTTTTCTCTGAAAGACCCGCAGGGCATGTCCTAAAAGCCTGTATTCTTTGTTGAGCACCTCGAAAATAGAACCACTATTCACATTCGCTACTCGCCTCGAATAACAGGCTTTTATCCACATGCTGAGACAAGAGGACTTGTTCGCACCTTCCCTAGATAATGACTGAGCGGATAACTTGTTTGGTATTTTAGTGATGGACGCTATGTGTTTGTCCTATAATGCCAATAAATGACCCTGTCGAGAGAAGTTGAATGACACACTTAAGCGTTAACCTGAATAAAATTAGCTTACTTCGAAATTCTCGTGGAAGAGATTATCCAAATATGATTGATATGGCGGAGCGTACACTGGAGCTGGGGGCGTTTGGCATTACCGTTCATCCAAGACCTGATCAGCGACATGCGACTTATCAAGATGTCCACGATTTGAAGGCGCTGTTAAAACGTTTTCCAAGTGCGGAATTAAACGTTGAAGGCTTTCCTGATGCGCAGTTTTTGGACGTTGTTTTGGAAGTCGAGCCGGATCAATGTACTTTGGTACCTGATGATCCAAATCAGCTGACATCTGACCATGGTTGGAATATTGCCCGTGATCAAGATGCATTGCGTCCAGTGATTGCTAAACTCAAAGCAAAAGGCATTCGAGTTGTTTTGTTCATGGACCCTGAGCCTGAAAACATGGCCTTAGCAAAAGAGGTAGGTGCTGACCGTGTAGAGCTTTATACAGAAGCCTATGCCAATGCGTTTGGCAAAGAGGGGTTTGATGAGGTTCTTGAGACTTATCAGCTCGCTGCACAAGCTGCGTTAGATGCTGGTTTGGAAGTGAATGCTGGACATGATTTGGATTTAAATAATGTTCAGGCTTTGTGTGAGCAAGGTCGAATCATAGAAGTATCAATTGGCCATGCCTTGACAGTTGAAGCGCTGGATCTTGGTTGGAATAACGTGGTCAAAGCGTATCTTGAAAAATTGGCTTGAGAAATAAGTGGTTAAGTAAGAAGCTCGATTATGAAAAGTGCAAAAAGAACACATTGTGATGATTGTCTCTTTTTAGCTGATCAGTGTATTTGTCAGTGGATACCTGAGCTTTCTACACGATTAACTATTTTGATTTTACAAGATCCTAAAGAAGCACAACACGCGAAGAACACCGTGTCATTATTGTCTTTAGGTTTGTCGTCGGTGGAGTGTATTTCGACAGAAAATCAAGATGTGCTGATGAGTACACTTAGAAAAATAGACCCAGCTAAATGGCGTTTGGTGTTTCCATCTGATGAGGCTGTGTCTATTGAATCGCTAGAGGCTGATTCAGCAGCTGAAATTGAAGGCTTGATTTTACTTGATGCGACTTGGCGGAAGGCGAAGAAACTGTATTTCACCGAACCCTTGCTACATGCTTTTAACGCAGTGTGTTTTTCACAGCCGCCAGTAGGGCAATACAGTATTCGCAAGTCACCCAGTGTTGAATCATTATCTACTCTAGAAGCCTGTGCTTATGCGATAGAGCAAGTGACTGGTGAAAATATGAAACCACTACGAGAGTTTATGATGGCCGCGCAAGAATGGCAGTGGCGCAAGCAGCCTTTGAGTCACCGACACATTGATTAATCGCGACCGAATAACAAGAAAACAGAGAGATTTGAAATTATTATGAGCAAACAAACTGAAATTGAAGCTGCGGTGCTGCGTCGTCTTTTGAAGCACCTTGATGACAATAAGTCTGTGCAAAATATTGATCTGATGAACCTAGCTGGGTTTTGTCGTAACTGTTTAAGTAAATGGTATATGGCAGAGGCAGAGCAGCAAGGCGTGAAAGTGGATTACGATGAGGCACGTGAGTTCGTCTATGGCGAACCTTATGACACTTGGAAAGCCAAGTATCAACCAGAAGCCACCGCAGAGCAGCTGGCTGCTTTTAATGCAAAGTCAAAGTCTGACAAGTAACTTTATAGTGAAAAAACGATTCGATTCGTTTATTTCACATATCAGAAGCACCAAACGCCTTGTTTGTGTGCTTCTTATTATGTGCTTTGTGCCACACTTTTGGTTGTATGCTGATGTGTCAGATAAATATCGAAAGTTAGCGAAACAAGCCGCCTCAGTTTAT
This sequence comes from Marinomonas sp., assembly GCF_965225885.1. NCBI lineage: Bacteria > Pseudomonadati > Pseudomonadota > Gammaproteobacteria > Oceanospirillales > Oceanospirillaceae > Marinomonas > Marinomonas sp. The sequence goes on along the minus strand of NZ_OZ245329.1, from coordinate 3,494,325 downwards.
GGTGCAAATGCAGAAAAACGTATTCTAGCTTGGCGAAAATTGATCGATGACTCTCGGTCTTTACCTATTGTTGATCAACTCACCCAAGTAAATAATTTCTTTAACCAAATGGATTTTGTCGACGACATGACCTTATGGGGAAAGGAAGATTACTGGGCAACGCCTATTGAATTTTTAGGTATGCAAGCTGGAGACTGTGAAGATTTTACCATTGCTAAATATTTCACACTTAGAGAACTTGGAGTACCAGATGAAAAGCTAAGGCTCGTGTATGTAAAAGCCTTGAAGCTTAATCAACACCATATGGTCTTGGCGTATTATCATAAACCAACTTCCATCCCTGTCTTGCTTGATAATCTTGATAAAGAATTAAAACCCGCGTCAAAGCGCAATGATCTCTTGCCTATTTATTCGTTTAACGCAGAGAATTTGTGGCTTTCAAAAGAGAAAGGGCGCGGTGTGTTGGTAGGTGGCTCATCAAGATTGAGCTTGTGGACAGATTTAAATAATCGTTTCAATACGATGACAAATTAGGAGAGCTTGGATGACACTGTTCCGCCAATTAATGATGACGATTATTGCCATATTCTCATTGATGCTTGCCGTGGTGATGGTCATAAACTTTAATACCACGAAAGGTTATTTGATCGGTCAGTTGGAATCGACGACCCAAGACTCAGCAACATCCTTGAGTATGTCGGTATCTGATTTTATGGCCTTAGAAGATTATGCATCCGTTGAGAGTAGCATTAACGCTGTGTTCGACAGTGGTTATTTTTCTGAAGTACGCATTCATGTTTATGATACAGATAAGGATATCACTCGCTCCAATGAGACCAAAATAGACGGTGTACCGACCTGGTTTATTGATCTAATTGACTTTAAGGTACCCGTGGCCAAAGCCATCATTTCAAATGGTTGGAGTGAGCTTGGGCAAGTCTACATAACGGGCAGTGCTGGCTATGGTTACAATCAGCTTTGGCTGGCCTCAAGAGATTTGCTGGTGTCATTTTTTGTGATTGGTGCAATCACTCTTATTATCGGTAGTTTTGCGTTACGTTATTTATTCCGTCCTTTGGCTGAACTTGAAAAACAGGCAGAATCGATTCAGCAGCGTCGTTTTATTAAAACCATTGCTGTGCCTAAAACACGAGAATTAAAGTCTGTTGTTTTATCAATGAACCGGATGGCTGAGAAACTAGAAAAAGAATTCGCTTCTGAAGTTGAAACGGCTCAATGGCTGCAAGCCAAAGCCTTTAAAGATCCGGTTAGTGGATTAGGCAACCGGCATTTTTTTGAGAGCCAAATGAAATCACATTTTGCTGAAAGAGAGCGTGGCGTAGATGGTTTGGTTCTGATTAGTTTAGCGGATTTGGGTAAGTTAAATAATGAGCGTGGCTATGAATCGGCGGATATGTTTATCCAATCTGCCGCTGATATTTTAACCAAAAAAGTGTCGACGCTGTCTTCTTTTTCTACTTTAGCCCGTTTATCTGGGGCGGATTTTGTTCTACTTATTCCTAATTTTGATCACAGTCAGCTTACTAAAGTAGTCGATGAAATTCTGACTGAGCTAATGGAATTGAATACGGCCAGCATTAGTTATTCTGTTGCTGTGGCTAATGTTGGTGCGGTGACTATAGATGGCTCAGTAGAGCGTTCAAGTGCCATGTCCCAAGCGGATGCAGCTTTGCGTGAGGCAAAACGGGAAGGCAGCAATACGAGCAAAGTGTTTGATCTGAATATGGGCCAAAATATGGCCATTAGCAGAACGGCTTGGAAAGACATATTAGAATCTGCTATCCATCATCGATCCTTTAAGCTCAAGAAGCAGAAAGTTACGACCTTGGATGAGTTGCCTGTAGTTCTTCATGAAGAAGTCTTTATGGGCTTGGAGCACGCAGGTAAAGAATATCATGCTGGTTATTTTATTGGCTTGGCTGAACAGTTTGATTTAGGAAGTCAAATTGACCAAGTCATAATTAGTCGAGTGATAGAGCACATTAAGTCGAGGCAGTTAACAGTACCATTAACTGTCAACTTGTCCGTTTCCTCTTACGCCAAGCCAGCTTTTATTGAGTGGTTGAGTAAAACGTTAAGCCATCTTAGTGCAGATGTAAAAAATAAGCTGATGTTTGAAATCTCAGAACAGAGTGTTTTGATTGAAGAAGCACAAGCCAATGAGTTGGCGCAGATGTTGAAAACGCAGCATGTTTTATTTGGCATTGATAATGTGGGCAAGCAATTTTCAGCTTTTCAATATCTGCAAACGTTAATGCCAGATTATGTCAAAGTGGATTCTTCTTATACACGAATGGCTGCGGGTAAAGAGTCTGAATCTTTCTTCATGCATACCTTATGTAAAATGTTTAATAGCTTAAATATTGAAGTGATTGCGACAGGTGTGGAGAGCGAGAAACAATTGATTGCGCTTAAGCGTTTTGATGTTTCTGGTGGTCAAGGCTTCCTGATTGGGCGTGCGCAAGATATGTAGGTGTTATGACTACTTATCTTGCTTGCAAAGTGAGGAGTGTTAAATCAACGCGTCCTTTTAGATCAACACGTCTTCGTCGTCGCCTTCGGCAATACCGCTATCCGTCATTAAGCCTTCGTCATGGTTACTGTGTACGCCACGCACCCATTTTCTACCAAGCAATTTCTTCTGTGCCGCTAATGGCAATTCGGTAAATTGAATCAGTCTTTTTTCTGTCAATAAATCGACAAGATCTTCAAGTATCCTCATCATTTCAGCATCTGAACTTTCCAATATTTCTTGGGTGCTGGTACTGGCAGTGGTGAACTTTTTTTCTAATATGCTAGCAACCGTCGGATCATTTGGTGCAACCAGTAATTTGAACTCATCTGATTGAGATGTGGCGACATCAATAATTACACCATTGTCATTGACTTTTGCGTATAGCATGTTGTTTTCCTTCTGTGTTTCAATTTGTAGTAAGGCAGTAAGTTCGCTTCACATATTACTTAATAAACACTATTCTAGACCATAATTAGTAGGTTATTTGTTTGTAAATAAACAGATTTTCGGCAGTTTTAGGAGAATATAGAGTATGTCTGACTCTGGTCGTTCAGAACAGAACTCTTCGTCACCTTCAGAAAATGATTCGTATGAAGAAAATGAAATCACTAATGAATCAGACGAGGGGGAGGCGGATGCAAAAAATGAAGAGAGTTCTAAAGAGAATGCGGATCAGTGGAATACACAAGGTGCTTCGTTAGAATATCCTAACCCTCTGTTAGATTGCTTAGTGCTATTAAGTAAATATGACCCTGTAACAGATTCTGTGTAACTACCATTTAGTTAAGGTGCTTTTCGAGTCGCTCCTCGAACTCAATAATAAATCGACTCATCGCTTGGCGCCAGTTTTGAATGGGCATTGTCCATTTTTTACTGGCCTCTCTAATGGCAAGATAAACCATTTTCCTCGCAGAATCGTCGCTTGGGAAGACTTTACGTTTTTTAATGGCTCTACGGATGACACTGTTCAGTGATTCAATAGCGTTCGTTGTGTAGATCGCTTTGCGGATATCGTCAGGGTAACTAAACAGTGTATTAAGATTATGCCAGTGATTGCGCCACGATTTGGTGATTTGCGGGTATTGATCGTCCCAGACGCCTGCGAAACGATCTAACTCCAACAAGGCTTCTTCTTCCGTTGCAGAGCGGTAAACTTGCTTTAAGTCCGCCGTCACCGCTTTGTAGTCTTTCCATGATACATACTTCAATGAGTTGCGTACCATATGCACGATACACAGTTGAATGCTGGTTTGTGGGAAAACGGCATTGATGGCTTCTGGGAAGCCTTTTAGACCATCAACACAAGCGATGAGAATATCTTCTACACCACGCTGCTGAAGCTCAGTGAGGACGTTTAGCCAGAACTTAGCCCCTTCGTTCTCAGCAATCCACATGCCCATGAGTTCTTTATGACCGTCGGTGTTGATACCGAGTGCCAAGAAAATCGATTTATTGATAACACGCTTATCTTGGCGGATTTTCAACACAATACAATCAAGATACACAATGGGATAGATGGCATCCAAGGGGCGTGCTTGCCATTCAGTTACTTGCTCGATCACCGCGTTGGTAACACGTGATACCAGTGTCGGAGATATCTCAGCACCGTACCATTCATCGAAGGCATTGACGATGTCTCGGGTGCTCATACCTTGCGCGTAGAGCCATAGGATTTTATCGTCCATGGAAGTAAAGCGGGATTGGTGCTTTTTGACCAGCTTTGGTTCAAAAGAACCTTCGCGGTCACGAGGCGTATCCAGTTCAAACTCACCATCTTCCGTCTTAATACGCTTACTGTTCTTACCATTACGACTGTTGGTTGACGAGGATTTTTGATGTCTCTCGTAACCCAGATGCTCATCCATCTCTGCATTCAAGGCCGCCTCAACGGTAATCTTCTTCAGCATTTGGCTAAATTCGTTAAGATCCTCAGGCGTTTTAATGCCTTTGGCGGCTTCTTTTGCGAAGGCTTCCAGTTCTTTTTGGTTCATTTGCATCTACCTATCCTTAATTCTCTATAGAATATGTTGTGATAGGTAGTTACACAAAATTAGTTACAGTCTCGTAAATATTTTTATAATCCTTATACTTCTGATGGCATTGCTGCTGGTTTACCTATTACCGACAATGCCATGACGCCAGAACTTTTTCAGCGCGCAGCTAAGCGTATTGGTATTAGTACACGCTTTGTTAAGCGATCTCTTTCCAAAATCCCAGATATGGTCATGCCTACAGTATTGCTGCTAAAAGATCAGCAAGCCTGTATTTTGCTTGAATTGGATAAAAAGCAAGGTACTGCAAAAATCCTTCGACCAGAGTCGGGTGAAGGGGAAATTACGCTTTCTATCGATAAACTTGCCGAGTCTTGTACTGGCTATTGTTTCTTTGTTCGCCCTTTGTATCAATTTGATAAACGCTCTGAAAAAAGCGACGAAAAAGAAGGCAAAAAAGGGCATTGGTTCTGGGGGACAATTTCGGGCTCTTGGCGAATTTATCGAGACGTATTTATTGCGTCTTTATTGATTAATATTTTCGCGGTCGCCAGCCCTCTTTTTGTTATGAACGTTTATGACCGGGTTGTGCCGAATAACGCCTTTGACACGCTTTGGGTGTTGGCCATCGGTGCAGTTGTTGTATATTTATTCGATTTCTTATTACGAACCTTGCGAGCTTATTTCATCGACATTGCTGGTAAAAAATCCGATATCTTGATATCAGCGGCTATCTTTTCCAGAGTAAATAACATCACCATGGCATCGAGACCTAAGTCTGTTGGGGCTTTTGCTAAGAACTTACAAGAATTTGAAAGTATTCGAGATTTCATCACATCGGCGTCTATCACCACCTTGGTTGATATTCCTTTTATGTTTTTGATTATTGGCGTGATTTGGCTAATCGGCGGTCCTGTTGGTTATATTCCCATTGTCACCATTGCGCTGATCATCCTTTACAGCGTCGTCATTCAAATTCCATTACGTCGATCTATCGAAGAGGGGCAAAAAACGGCATCACAAAAAAATGCGGTTTTGATTGAAAGTTTGTATAACGCGGAAAGCGTTAAGCTTAATAATGCCGAAGGCGTGATGCAGAAACAGTGGGAAAATGCCGTTGGTAATATTGCTGATTGGGGAGTGAAAACTCGTCAGCTGTCACAATCATCGTCTTCTTTTGCAATGGTGGCTCAGCAGCTAACGACCGTTATTATTGTTATTGTTGGGGTGTATCAAATATCTGAAGGCAATATGAGTATGGGCGCATTGGTGGCATCTGTTATGTTGACCGGAAGGGCGCTTGGCCCTATGGCGCAAGTGGCTGGCTTAGCGACGCGCTATAACCAAGCAAAATCCGCGTTTACTTCTTTAAACGAAATCATGTCTTCGCCAGTTGAAAATCCTGATGACGTTAAATTTGTTCATCGCCCAGTGTTTAAAGGTGATTTTCAATTTGAAGCGGTTAACTTCGCTTATCCTGATCAAGAACAAGCCGCAGTCAGTGCTATAAATATTAATATTAAGCATGGCGAAAAAGTCGCCATTATTGGTCGAATTGGCTCAGGTAAATCGACCCTTGGTAAATTAATGACCGGGCTTTATACGCCAGATAGCGGCGCAATAAGAATTGATGGTGTGGATCTGCGCCAAGTAAACCCAACTGATTTGCGTCGAAACATTGGCTCAGTATCGCAAGATGTGAATTTATTCTACGGCTCTATCAAAGACAACATCGTAATGGGTGTTCCTTATATGGAAGACGATGCCATTATTCGAGCGGCAGATTTGTCTGGTGTGTCTGAATTTGCCAATCGTAAGCCGAGTGGTTTAGACAGCATTGTAGGTGAACGTGGTGCTTTGTTATCTGGAGGCCAACGACAAAGTATTGCTATCGCAAGGGCACTACTTTTTGATCCACCTATTTTGATTTTGGATGAGCCGACAGCTTCGATGGACAACACCACAGAAGCACGAATGAAACGCCGCTTAATAGAAGGGGTGAAAGACAAAACCCTTATTCTGATTACACATAAGGCCTCTATGCTAGACATGGTTGACCGTATTATCGTTATGGATAATGGTCGCTTGATTGCTGATGGTCCAAAAGCGCAAGTGCATGAAGCGCTTCGTCAAGGCAAGTTGAAGGTCAGTTAATAATGAGTAATAAAAATTCGATTTCACAACATGATTTAGAGTACCTAACAGACCGAAATGCTGCTTTGATGTTGAAAACACCTCGTGGTGGCAGAATTATTCTATGGGTAATTTTTATCTTCGTTGCAGCTGCTTTGGTGTGGGCGAATTATACAGAGCTAGATGAGGTTACCGTTGGTGAAGGGAAGGTCATTCCTTCTAGCCAAGTTCAACAGATCCAAAACCTTGAAGGCGGCATCTTAAAAGAGATTAATGCCAAAGTAGGTCAAGTGGTTGATAGCGGCCAAGTGTTGATGACGATAGAAAATACCGAGGCGTTGTCATCATTGCGTGAGCAGCAAGCGGAGTCTATTAATTTAAAAGTTCGAGCAACGCGCCTTCAGGCGGAATCTTATGGTGTTAAGCCCGAGTTTGACCCTGAAATTATGAAAGATTACCCATTGGTGGTGAATCGTGAACTGGATTTGTACAAAAATCGATTGGAATCTTTACGGACTAATCAGGTTGGCTTTCAGCAGCAAATAGAGCAAAAGAAACAAGAAATCGTTGAGTTACAGGCAAAGCTAGACAATCTAAAACAAAGTTATGCTTTTTCGAAAGAAGAGCTAGCTTTGACTCGACCTGCATTTGAGCAAGGTGCTGTGTCTAGGGTTGAGCTTTTACAGCTTGAGCGCCAAGTGAATCAGTTGCAGGGGGATTTGGAAGCAACTCAGTTAGCCATTCCTCGTGCTCGCTCGGCCTTAAAAGAAGCGCAAAGTAAATTAGATGAAGGCGAAGCAAAATTCCGAGCAGATGCTCAAGAAGATCTAACCGGTGTAAAAAGTAAGCTGGATCAGTTGCGTGAAAGTAATGTTTCCCTTGAAGATAAAGTGTCAAGAACACAAGTTCGCTCACCAGTAAAAGGCATTGTAAAGCAGATTCAAATTAATACGGTTGGCGGTGTCATTAAGCCAGGGATGAACTTACTTGAAATTGTACCGATAGAAGACTCTTTGTTGATTGAAGCAAAAGTTCGTCCTGAGAATATTGGTTTTATTAAGCCTGATCTGAGTGCAGTGGTGAAGCTGTCAGCCTATGATTTTGCCATCTTTGGTGGTTTGCATGGTGTGGTGGAAAATATCAGTGCCGATACCATTCTTGATGAAGAGGGAAACAGCTTTTATCTAGTTAGAGTAAGAACAGATAAAAACTATTTAGGAACTAAACAGGCACCACTGCCAATCATTCCAGGTATGCAGGCGACAGTAGATATTATTACCGGTAAGAAAACCTTATTGGATTACTTGTTAAAACCTATTTTAAAAGCAAAACAAAATGCGCTTCGTGAGCGGTAATTACAAAAATCTTTCCAAGCATAATGAGTAGTAACAAATGTTAACAATTCATTATTATTTGCTGGTTAGAATAGTACATCGCACTTGATTAGGACGAGACTTATTTTGAAAACTTTGTGTTGGATTGCTGATGACGCCGTATGGAAACATTGGAACCAAGTAGTCAGTGTGGGTGCCTCATTAGTTCGAGTGGAAACATTGGATGAGGTGTATCAAGCATTAGAAACTACTGAGTCCGGTTTCCAATACTGCTTTATTTATTTAGAAGATAAATCTTTTTCTAAACAGGTGGAGGAAGTGGTTGCGCTTTGTGCTGCTTTCCCAAAACAAAAAGTCATCGTATTTCCTAACCAAACAAACCAAGCCGCTGCACTGCGATTATTTTCCGTTGGAGTGAGCGGGCAATGTGCGCCTTACATCGGTAAAGAACAACTTTCTTTGGTGTTATCAGTTGTTGACTCAGGCGAAATATGGGGCGGAAAAGCCTTTATTCAACAGCTTATTATGCAATCTTCTGCACCTGCAGAGATCCATAACGATGAATTGGATGACTTGTCTGAGCGTGAGTTAAATGTTGCTCAACATGTTGCAAAAGGCTTATCTAATAAGCAAATCGCACTCGAAATGGATATTACGGAGCGGACTGTAAAAGCTCATTTAACGTCTATTTTTAAAAAGACTCACACCAAAGACCGTTTGGCTTTAGCACTGCTTGCACAGACTAGATATGCCGTGCGTTAATCTAGCTCATAGATGTTGGACATTCGCACTGATTCTGTTTGTAGCTATTATTCTAGAGTCACTTTTCTAGCTAATCATTCTTAAATGGCTCTGTTTTGAGCCATTTTTGTCACTAAACTCTTAAAAAACAGTGTGTCGAAATGGCGCATATCTTGCATTTTATCTGAGAATGACTTCACGTTTTTAAGAGAATGCACCATGCCTGCGCCCCCAGAAAAAGAATTAACCGTGATGCTTGTTGATAATGAGCCCGCACGAGCAGCCATTGTAGAACAAGCCATGATTGATAGTGGTTATCGCGTTATTAGACGACTGGAAAATGCCAAGAATCTAACGGAAGCAGTAAACGAATTTCAACCAGATATGGTCATTATTGATATCGAATCTCCAGATCGAGATATGTTGGAAAACATGTCTCGACTGACCAAAGATAATCCTCGTCCTATTGTGATGTTTGCCGAAGAAGATGATTCCAGACACGTGGAAGCCGCTATTCGAGCGGGTGTCAGCGCCTATGTGGTTGATGGTGTTAACAGTGGTAGCGTGAAAGCTTTACTGCAAGTTGCCATTGCTCGGTTCCGAGAGTTTCAGGCGTTAAGATCAGAATTAGAATCTGTAAAAAGCCAGCTCGAAGATCGTAAGCTGATAGATAAAGCAAAAGGTTTGATAATGAAACATCAAAAATGTGATGAGCCCGCGGCCTATCAAGCGCTTCGGAAGCTAGCGATGGATCGTAGTCAACGAATGACTGATGTTGCTCGAAATATCATATCAGTGATGGAATTGATGGGAGGTTCAAAATGAACCTGATACAGCAAAACACTGTTATTCAAACTAGCGAGCCTGTTCGTATTGGTTTTATTCCATTGATCGATTGTGCGCCTTTTGTGATTGCCCAAGAAAAAGGCTTTTTTATTCAAGAAGGCGTGGATGTGGTGTTATCTAAAGAAGCATCTTGGGCAAGTATTCGCGATAAAGTGGCTTTCAATTTGCTTGATGGCGCTCATATGTTGGCGTCTATGCCGATTGCGGCCAGTTTGGGGGTTGGCACCATTAAAACGGCCATGCAAACCAGCTTTACCGTCAGTCATAATGGTAACGGCATTACTATTGGTAATGCTTTGTACGAAAAGCTACAGCATTATGCCGAGTCTTCCGTAGATATTCGAACTGGTGTGGCATTGAAGAAATTACTAGATGATAGAGATGTTGATGCTGCTCCGCTGCGTTTTGCAATGGTTTACCCTTACTCATCCCATAACTATCAGCTAAGAGATTGGCTAAGCCGAGCTGGAATTGATTCCGATAAAGATGTGCAAATAGTCGTGGTTCCACCTGTAAAAATGCTTGATAGCTTAAGGCAGGGTGATATCGATGGTTATTGCGTCGGCGAACCATGGAACAGTCTTGCGGTGGAGCAAGGTATTGGGCATATGTTGGTTACGGGTTATGAAATTTGGGGTAGTACGCCAGAAAAAGTATTTGGCGTGAATTCCTTATGGGCCGAACAAAATCAAGTCGTGTATTTATCCATTATTCGCGCCTTAGAAAAAGCCTGTTTGTGGGTAGATGAGCCGAGTAATCAAACTGAGTTGTTGAGTATCTTAAGTCATCCAGATTATTTAAATTGCACCTTAGAGCAGCTGGTTTATGGTTTCAGTGCTATTAAGCCAAAAGGCCAGTTTGATTGGCCAATGAAAGCTTATCAGCGTTTTTCTGGTCGCGAAATTAATAAACCTTTGCCGAGTTATGCTTTGTGGATTATGGCGCAAATGCATCGCTGGCAGCAATTGGGTGATATTAAATCGTTGAATGAAGTGGCGGCGCAGGTTTATCGGCAGGATCTTTATAACAAAGCATTAGGTTTACCTGAAGATAATGAAAGCACGGATTGGCATTTGTCTGTTGAGGATGAGTTAACTTGGCTGGACTCTGTTGCTTCAGGAAAGATACGCTTGCATCCAGATGGTATTTTAAACGGTTTTGCTAAGTAGTTTGTACGAAGTGTTTGTGTGTCTTATTTTAGTGCGCCCTGCCTGATAATTGGGCGAAGACATTTGTTATACGCGCTGAATTATTTTTATCTAGATAATGAGATTAGTAAAAAAACTTTTAAATCATTAGGTTAGTTTTGTTGGCATACTGTGTGCTTTACAAAAAACATAGATTTTTTTAAAAAATTGGTGAAATTAGCAACGATAGTTAATTGTCACCCTCATTATTGATAATCCAATGTAGGGTTTTCTTTGAATGGCAAAGGCGCCTGCGAACACATTTTTGTGATTCGCATGCGCCTTTTTTGTTTTTGTACTTTTTAACCCCTTAAGCGGAGTGTGACTATGAACCTAAGATTTTTGAAAACGGTAATTCCCCTGCCGACATTCGTTAATGTCACTCAAAAAGTTAGTCTTTCTATATTGTTGGGCTCTGCACTTTTGTCTGTAACGGCTCATGCTGAGCTAGGCTATGCAGAAAAAGAAGAGCTTAAATTTGGTTTTATCAAGTTAACCGACATGGCGCCATTAGCCATTGCTTATGAGAAAGGTTATTTCGAAGACGAAGGTTTGTACGTCACCTTAGAAGCGCAAGCAAACTGGAAAGTTCTACTAGATCGAGTAATTGACGGTCAGTTAGACGGCGCGCATATGTTAGCGGGTCAGCCACTTGGTGCAACTATTGGATACGGCACGAAAGCCCACATAGTGACGGCTTTTAGTATGGATTTGAATGGTAATGGCATTACAGTCTCAAACGATGTTTGGGATGAAATGAAGAAAAATATTCCCAATGGCCCAGATGGCAAGCCGGTTCATCCAATCAGCGCCAGCGCTTTAAAACCTGTGATTGATGGTTATAAAGCACAAGGTAAACCCTTCAAAATGGGCATGGTATTTCCTGTTTCAACACATAACTACGAGCTGCGTTATTGGCTTGCTGCTGGTGGCATTCATCCTGGTTACTACGCGCCAGCCCGAGGCGACACCAGTGGTCAAATTAACGCCGATGCTTTGTTGTCTGTGACACCGCCGCCACAAATGCCAGCCACCATGGAAGCGGGAACGATTTCCGGCTATTGCGTTGGTGAACCTTGGAATCAACAAGCCGTGTTTAAAGGCATTGGAGTACCAGTCATCACAGATTATGAAATCTGGAAGAATAACCCTGAGAAAGTCTTTGGTGTCAGCAGTGACTGGGCGGAAGAATATCCCAATACTCATATTCGTGTTGTAAAAGCCATGATTCGCGCAGCGAAATGGTTAGATGAAAACAACAACGCTAATCGTCCTGAAGCGGTAAAAATACTCTCTCGTAGCCAATATGTTGGTGCCGATTACGATGTTATTGCTAACAGTATGACTGGCACATTTGAGTATGAAAAAGGTGATAAGCGTGAAATACCCGATTTCAACGTTTTCTTTCGTCACCACGCAACTTATCCCTATTACAGCGATGCGATTTGGTACCTAACGCAAATGCGTCGTTGGGGGCAAATCGCAGAGCCAAAATCCGATGAATGGTTTATGAAAACCGCGAAGGATGTTTATCGCCCAGATATTTATGCGCAAGCCGCAAACGCCCTGATTGAAGATGGTGTGATGTCTGCAGATGAGTTTCCTAATTTTGATAAAGAAGATGGTTTTAAGCCGCCACAAAGTGAATTTATTGATGGTGTCATGTACGACGGTAAGCATCCAAACGATTATCTGAAGCGATTTAAGATTGGTCTAAAAGGCGACGATCAGGTCTAAACCAAACTAGATAAAGCGGCTGCATAGTGTGTCGCTTTAAGCATTAAATTGAGTGAGAAAAAGATGATGATATCAAACATAACTATGGCTTCTTTAAAGGAAAAGATCAGTGCATTTTCTTTGAAGGGGGTTTTACTGCCTGTCTTTGGAATCGTAGCTTTCATCTTATTGTGGCAAGCCGGAGCAAGTCGAGTGCATACCTCTTTGGGTGAATTTCCTGGGCCTGTTGTGGTGTATCAACAATGGAATAGTCTCGTGGCAGAACATCAGAGAGAGCGTGTAAAAGAAGACAAATTTTATGTGCGTCAAGAAGAGCGCATTGCTGAGCGCCAAGCCAAAGATCCAAGCTATGCTGGTACGTTAAGAGATTACACAGGTAAGCCTACTTTCTTCGATCAAATATTTACCAGTCTTTATACCGTATTGGCTGGTTTTGGCTTGGCTAGCCTGATCGCCATTCCGTTAGGGATTTTAATTGGTCTAAATCGCTCTGTTTACAGTGCCTTGAATCCGGTTATTCAAGTGTTTAAACCGGTTTCGCCGCTAGCATGGTTGCCTCTGGTTACTATGGTGGTGAGTGCCAGTTATGTGTCGGATGATCCAATGTTTTCGAAATCCTTTTTAACGTCCATGTTCACTGTCACCTTGTGTTGCATGTGGCCGACCTTGGTTAATACAGCGGTGGGTGTGGCCGCGGTAGAAAAAGACCTACTTAATGTCTCAAAAGTATTGCGCCTTGGTTGGGTGACACATGTCATGAAGATCGTCATTCCGTCAGCTATTCCTCTGATGTTTACCGGTCTACGTTTGTCATTGGGCATCGCTTGGATGGTGTTGATTGCGGCGGAAATGTTGGCGCAAAACCCAGGGTTAGGAAAGTTTGTTTGGGATGAATTTCAGAATGGTAGCTCGAATTCATTAGGTCGAATCATGGTGGCGGTGTTGATGATTGGTTTCATCGGCTATTTGTTAGACAGAGTCATGCTGACCGTCCAGCGTTTTGTTTCTTGGGATAAAACTCAGGTATTGCGCTAAGTAGATTTTCATTAGAACCAGATTGGATTGGAGAGAAACATGGCAACACATTTAGACATCAGTCATATATCGATTGAGTTTCCAACGCCAAAAGGGCCGTTTAAAGCACTGGATAACGTCAGTTTAAAAATTGAGAAAGGTGAGTTTGTTTCTCTCATTGGTCATTCTGGCTGCGGTAAATCGACGGTTCTTAACATAGTGGCAGGTTTATACGACGCAACGGAAGGCGGTATTTTACTGGATGGTCGAGAAGTAAAAGGGCCAGGTCCCGAGCGTGCGGTAGTTTTTCAAAATCATTCTTTACTGCCTTGGTTAACCTCTTACCAAAATGTTGAATTGGCGGTAAAGCAGGTTTTTCGTAAAACCAAATCAAAGAAAGAAATGCATGACTGGATCATGCATTTCTTAGAGCTGGTGCATATGACCCATGCCGCTGATAAGCGCCCAGATGAAATCTCTGGCGGTATGAAACAGCGTGTCGGTATTGCTAGAGCCTTGGCGATGGAACCAAGCGTGTTATTGATGGATGAGCCTTTTGGTGCCTTGGATGCCTTGACTCGTGCACATCTTCAAGACTCTTTGATGGAAATTCAAAAAGACCTTAACAACACAGTGATTATGATCACCCATGATGTGGACGAAGCTGTGTTGTTGTCGGATCGTATTGTGATGATGACTAATGGCCCAGCAGCAACAGTAGGGGAAATTCTGCATGTTGATCTTGAGCGTCCTCGTGAACGTCTGGCCTTAGCGAATGACCCAAGGTACGTGGATTATCGGACCCAAGTGTTGACCTTCTTGTATGAAAAACAGCGCAAAGTAGAGCCAATTCAGCCCGCTGTGAAAAGTAAAAAAATGGCCGCTAACGCCAAGGTCGCTAATGCCTAGTCTTCTCTCTCAATCGGAGAAACGCCATCTCGTCATTGTTGGTGCTGGCATGGCAGGCAGTAAATTGGCGCATGATTTACGACAAGTGTATGGGCATCTTTACCAGATCGTTTTGATCGGAGAAGAGTCTAAGGTTGGCTACAACCGAATCATGCTGTCTTCTTTATTAGCGAACGATATTTCTCCCGCAGATATGTCATTAGTTGATACGCAAAAAATGCAAGATGACGGGGTTCAGATCCTCTCAAATGATTCAGTTACAAGTTTGGATTTAGAAGCAAAAACCCTGACTTTATCAAGCGGACAAGTCATTACTTATGACCAGTTGGTGCTAGCGACTGGTTCTCGGGCAAGCGTATTACCAATTAAAGGTGTATCGGCTTCTAATGTAATGGGTTTTCGTACTTGGGAAGATGTGGATGTCATGACCCAATTAGAAGGTCGACGATCTGTTTGTGTGATAGGTGGTGGATTGTTGGGTCTAGAAGCCGCAGTGGGCTTGGTGAAACGCGGTCATAAGGTTGTGGTCTTTCATCGTTCAAATTGGTTGTTAAATCGACAGCTAGACGAAGAATCAGCTGAGCTTTTGCTTAATAGACTTGAGCAAATGGGCATTGAGTTTCGCCTTGGCGAGTCACCTGAGTCCTTTTTGCAAGCGGATGACGGTCGAGTGTCCCATGTGATTTGCCAAAATGGCGAGCCGCTAGCGGTTCACTTGGTTGTTATGGCGGCTGGCATTTATCCTGAAATCGCTTTAGCTAAGTCGGCAGGATTAGCAACCAATCGAGCGATTTTAGTCGATGAACAAATGCAAACTTCTCACCCTGATGTGTTTGCATTAGGTGAATGTTGTGAGTTTGAACAGCAGACCTTCGGATTAGTCGCCCCTATTTGGACACAAATTAACGTCTTGATGAAGGTATTAGTAGGCGAAGAGGCAGCGTTTTTTATAGAGCCGACACCTACCAAGTTAAAAGTGTCAGGCGTGAACCTTTTTTCAGTCGGTAAGATTCAACCCTCAGAAGAAGACAGCTGCATCCTTTTCAAAGATGTTAGCGCAAATCATTACCGCAAACTGGTAGTCAACGATGGCTTACTGGTTGGCGCAATTCTATATGGCAACGTCGCCGATGGGAGCTGGTATTTCCAGCTTATTCAAAATAAGACCAATGTCTCTGAACTGCTTGATTTACTGGTATTTGGCGAAGCGTATTGCTGTCCTCAAGTGGCCTGAATTAAGCCGTTTTAGACGTTGCTAGCCGTAAGGCATGCTACATCAACAAGGGTTACAGCAAGGGGAATATAATGACGTCAACCGTGTCTTTTCTTACCACAAAACCTCATCTCATTGTCATTGGCAATGGCATGGTCGGTCACCATTTTGTTGAGCAAATGATCGCTCAAGGTGGTCATGAAGAATTTAATATTACTGTTTTTGGTGAAGAGCCGTATTTAGCCTATGACCGCGTACATCTAAGTGAGTATTTTACTGGCAAAGGCGCGGTGGATTTGGCAATGACCGATGGCTCTTTATATAACGAACACGGTGTGCGCTATTTTACTAACAGCTTGGTGACCGAGATCGATCGTGCTGCTAAGCAATTGTTATTACAAAATGGTGACTCTCTGTCTTATGAGAAACTTGTTCTTGCAACAGGTTCTTATCCTTTTGTTCCGCCCATTCCGGGGCATAAACGTGATAACACCTTTGTTTATCGTACTCTTGACGATTTAGACGCCATCAGAGCTTGTGCGAAACAAGTCACACGAGGCACGGTTGTCGGTGGTGGTTTACTGGGGTTGGAAGCCGCTAATGCGCTGAAAAATCTTGGCTTGGAAACCAGTGTAGTGGAATTCGCACCGCGTTTAATGCCGGTTCAATTAGACGAAAAGGGCGGTTCCGTTCTTAAAGGAATGATCGAAGGTTTAGATGTGAAGGTATATACCGACACAGCGACGAAAGAGATTATTGATGGTGAGAACGCTTTCCATCGTATGAACTTTGCCGATGGCTCTTATCTTGAAACGGATCTGATTTTATTCTCAGCGGGCATTCGACCACAGGATGCTTTAGCGCATCAGTCGGGTTTAACGGTTGGGGAACGTGGCGGTATCAGTGTGAATAATCATTGCCAAACCAGTGATGAGGATATTTATGCAATAGGCGAGTGTGCGTTGTGGAATAATCGTATTTTTGGCTTGGTTGCACCGGGTTACGCAATGGCGAAATCCGCCGCAGGGCATCTTATGGGTGATGCGGGTGTGACTTTCACTGGCGCAGACATGAGTACGAAACTGAAACTCTTGGGCTGTGATGTTGGCTCTGTGGGTGATGCGCATGCTCAGTCGCAAGGCTGCAAAGTTTTTGTTTATCAAGATGAAATAAGTCAGAGCTATCGAAAAATGGTGGTCTCTGAAGATGGTAAAAAGCTATTAGGTGCTGTCTTGGTTGGTGATAACAGTTATTACGACACCTTGTTGCAATATTACCTCAATGCCATTGATTTACCGGAGCAAGCGCAAGCCCTTATCTTACCTGCGATGGGCGATGCACCAGTTGGCTTAGGTGTGGATGCTTTGCCAGCGACAGCTTCTATTTGTAGTTGTCATAATGTGTCTAAACAAGATATCAATGACGCTGTTTGTAATGGCGCCTTGTCTGTTGGTGATGTGAAAAGCATCACGAAAGCAGGAACGGGTTGTGGTGGTTGTGCAGCGTTATTGAAAAAAGTCGTCGACAACGAATTGTTAGCTTTGGGTGTTGAGGTTAGCACCGATATTTGTGAGCACTTTGCTTATACGCGCCAAGATTTGTACAACCTAGTGAAAGTCGGTGGAATCAAAACTTTTGCTGAATTGTTAAACCAACATGGCAAAGGTCACGGTTGTGAAATTTGTAAACCCGCTGTTGGTTCTATTTTAGCCAGTGTTTGGAACGACTACGTGTTGAAAAAAGAACACATCAGCTTGCAAGACACCAACGATCGTTTTCTTGCCAACATGCAAAAAGACGGGACTTACTCCATTGTGCCACGAATTCCCGGTGGTGAAATAACCCCTGATAGATTAATCGTATTGGGCGAAGTGGCAAAAGAATACGGCTTATACACCAAGGTCACTGGAGGCCAACGTATCGATTTATTCGGTGCTACTTTGCCGCAATTGCCTGAGATTTGGGGAAAGTTAATCGCCGCGGGTTTTGAAACCGGTCAAGCCTATGGTAAGTCTTTGCGCACGGTGAAATCCTGCGTTGGTAGCACCTGGTGTCGTTATGGCGTGAATGACAGTATGAAGATGGCGATTGATCTAGAGAATCGTTACAAAGGTTTGCGTTCGCCTCATAAAATCAAATTTGCGGTGTCTGGTTGTACACGAGAATGTGCAGAAGCTCAGAGCAAAGACATTGGTGTGATCGCGACGGAAGGCGGCTGGAACTTATACGTTTGTGGTAATGGCGGCATGAAGCCACGTCATGGTGATTTGTTCGCCAAAGATTTAGACGATGAAACCTTGGTGAAGTACATTGATCGCGTATTGATGTTTTACACCAAAACGGCAGATCGATTGCAGCGCACTTCCGTCTGGATGGACGGCTTAGAAGGTGGTTTAGATTATCTTAAAGAGGTGGTGATTAACGACAAGTTAGGGTTGTGTGGTGAGCTTGAAACCAGTATGCAGCACGTTGTAAATACCTTCCAATGCGAGTGGAAAACCACGCTGGAAGATCCAGAAGCGCTAAAAACCTTCCGTCAATTTGTCAACTATGAGGGAAGTGATAGCAATGTGGTATTTGTTGAAGAGCGCGATCAAATGCGTCCAGCAACCAAATCAGAAAAACAGCAATTAATTGCGAAGGTGGGCTAATACGATGACGATGCCATGGAAATTAATTTGTAAACAAGAAGATCTGATAGAAGGAGCTGGTGTGGCGGCTATGGTAAATGGCGAGCAAGTAGCGATTTTCTACGTCCCAGAGTCAGACAATAAAGTATTTGCCATTGGAAATTGGGATCCCATTGGCAAGGCCAATGTCTTGTCCAGAGGTTTGGTTGCTCACCTGCAAGAACAATGGGTGGTGGCCAGCCCTTTGTACAAACAGCATTTTGTATTGGCGTCGGGTCAATGCCTTGAGGAAGATATTAGTGTACCTCATTGGCTGGCAAAACTTGAAGGCGGTGAAGTGTTTATTGCCGTTAATTAAAACGGTGCATAGTATTGCACGACTGCACTGTTTAGGCGCTTTGTTGGGTGATTGGTAGGTAGCACTTTCTGGATAACTTAACGGCCAACCCAGAGGGAGCAAGGCATGATCTATTTTATAAGTGTTTTCAGAGTTGGCTTACTAATTGCTTTGTATAGATTACTGATGCACCGTAAACCGACGATGGCTTACACATAAAGCATACAGGTATTACAAAAGGCAACGAGGCCCAATCACTTTTTTAGAAAAGTGATTGGGCCTTTTTTGTTTTTAAAAAAGTTAAAAGCGCGAGGAAGGTCCATGACGACAACAATGAAGACAGCAACCAGTGTAAAAACGACCTGTCCATATTGCGGTGTTGGGTGTGGCGTAAATTTGACTCTTCCACATTCGGCAAGTGAAGCCGTTCCACCTGTGTCTGGTGACTTGGAGCATCCGGCTAATTTTGGTCGTTTATGTGTGAAAGGTAGCAGTCTTGCGCAAACCATTCAATCGGATGATCGCTTAATAACACCTATAGTTGATGGTCATCCTGTTGCTTGGGAATCGGCTATTAAAACAGTGAGCGAGAAAATTGCTCAAGTGATTAAAGATCATGGGCCCGATGCTTTCGCTTTTTATCTTTCTGGTCAGATTCTCACTGAAGATTATTACGTGGCAAATAAACTGGCCAAAGGTTTTATCGGCACAGCCAACGTGGATACCAATTCTCGTCTGTGTATGGCGTCTGCTGTTGTCGGTTATAAGTGTGCTTTTGGCTCAGACACTGTGCCTTGTAATTATGAAGATCTAGAGCTCTGTGATTTATTGATTATGGTTGGGTCAAACGCAGCCTGGACGCATCCCATTTTATATCAACGCATTGCCGCCGCGAAAAAACAACGGCCTAACATGAAAGTGGTGGTGATTGACCCAAGAGAAACAGCGACTTGCGATATTGCGGATTTGCATTTGGCGATTAAGCCAGGAAGCGACGCGGCGATTTTTTCCTTTTTATTAAGTGATTCTGTTCAATCTGGCATTTTGGATGATGACTTTATTGCGAACCACACCAATGGATTTGAGGCTGCTTTAGCGCAAGCGAATGAATCGACACCGAGCCTCTCTTTTACAGCTGATTTTTGTGCTGTTAGTGAGCAAGATTTAACAAGTTTAGCCTGCTGGTGGCGCGACACAGCAAAGACAATCACATTTTATTCTCAGGGGGTGAATCAGTCTTCGTCAGGTGTTGATAAATGCAATGCGATTATTAATTGTCATTTGGCCACGGGGCGTATTGGCAAAGAAGGAGCAGGACCTTTTTCTATTACGGGCCAGCCGAATGCCATGGGTGGGCGAGAAGTCGGCGGTTTGGCCAATCAATTAGCCGCTCATATGGATTTTGCGACACCGGGTGCACAGGATTTGGTGCAGCGTTTTTGGCAAGCGCCGAATATGGCCACAAAGGACGGTTTAAAAGCCGTCGACTTATTTCAGGCCATGGAGGAAGGTAAGGTCAAAGTGGTTTGGATTATGTCGACTAATCCTATGGTGAGCTTACCAGATACCGCTCAAGTCAGGCGTGCGCTGGAAAAATGCGAGTTAGTGATTGTTAGTGATTGCAAGGCTCATACGGATACAACCGTTATGGCGGATGTTTTATTTCCCGCCACAGGTTGGAGTGAAAAAGACGGTACGGTAACGAATTCAGAACGACGTATTTCGCGTCAGCGAGGTTTATTACCAGCACCTGGGCAAGCCAAGCATGATTGGTGGGCAATCTGTGAAGTCGCAAAAAATCTGGGTTTTCAATCGGCGTTTTCTTATCAAAATGTTCATGAGATTTTTGCTGAACATGCGGCTTTGTCGGCGTTTGAAAACAATGGCAAACGTGATTTCGATATCGGTCATTTTAGTCAAATAACCAAGGCAGATTATGACGCTCTTACGCCAGTGCAATGGCCTGTACCAAAAGGTCGACCAGAAGGCACCAAGCGCATGTTCGAAGATGGGCGTTTTTTCACGCCAGATGCTCGAGCGCGATTTGTTGCTATCAAGCCAAGTTTGCCGAAGCACCAAGCTTCACAAGAATGGCCTTTTACCTTAAATACTGGGCGAGTGCGCGATCAATGGCACACCATGACAAGAACGGGCGATGCAGCGTCTTTGGCTAAGCATACCGCACAACCTTATGTGGAAATTCATCCCAAAGATGCGAAACAGTTTGATATCAAGGATAAAGCTTTGGTACGTCTTACTTCGCCGTATGGAGAAGTATTATTAAAAGCTAAACTGAGTCGAGCGGTTGCCTTTGCCAATGTATTTGCGCCTATTCATTGGACTCAACAATTTGCCAATGCGTCTGTGGTATCGAATCTTATCCCGCAAGTAGTTGATCCCTTATCAGGTCAGCCAGAGTCGAAACATGCCCAGGTACAGCTCGAAGCAGTCACAGATATTTGTTATGGGGTGATTGTTTCGGCTGCACCACTTGTATTATCTGACTGTCTATATTGGTGCCAAGTGCCTTCCGAGCAAGGCTATCACTACGAAGTGGTTTGGCCCAAAGGGCAAACACCAGCGTCTTTGAAGGCAATAGATATAGAGCAGGGTAAAGGTTTGGCTGAAAGGGGTGAGTGGTTGGAGTATTTGAATCCAGTGACGGGGCAAATTCGATTGGCAAAGTTGGTTGATCAAACACTGACCTTGCTTGTGTATATGCATCCGCAACCTGAATCCATCATGGCTGATTGGTTAATCTCTAAGTTGGCGATAGATACGTTGTTATCAATACAAGATCGTTTGGCTATTTTGGTGAGCACTCCAGCAAACATTGAAGATAAAGGTGAGATTATTTGTTCTTGTTATCAAGTTGGCAGCAAGCAAATAGAAAAAGCGATTGCGTCAGGTGTTTGTTCTGTTGATGCGTTGGGTGCCGAGCTAAAATGCGGCACCAACTGCGGCTCTTGTCTTCCTGAATTAAAACGATTTATTCCCACTGTGGCGGAGTTATCAGTATGAATGACAGAGCGACTATTAGCGCAGCAGTTAGTACAGCAGTCAGAACGGGTAATGACTTCACTCAATATGTAAAAATCTTAGGTCGTGGAAAGAAAGGCGCACGCAGTTTGACGGCGGAAGAAGCTGAGCATGCCATGAGTTTGATGTTGTCAGGTAAGGTGGCGCCAGAACAATCCGGTGCTTTTTGGATGCTGATTCGAATACGTGAAGAGACGGTAGAAGAAACGGTTGGTTTTACTAAAGCGGCTAGACAGCACTTATCAAACAAAGAAACTTTAGGAATTAAAGTCGATTTGGATTGGCCTGCTTACGCTGGCAAACGCAATGAATTGCCTTGGTTTTTATTAGCTGCGCTCGCGTTAGCCAATACGGGCGTGAAGATTGTTATGCATGGACATACATTTCAGGGGGGAAATCGAATGTATGTGGAGCACACCATTAATCAATTGGGGTTGGTTGTTTGCCATACTAGAGATCAGCTGAAACAAGAACTTAATGAAAAACAGTTCGCTTATATGTCTCTGACATCAATCGACGAACTTTTAGGTGGCATGATGGATCTTAAATATGTGTTGGGCTTGCGTTCGCCGGTGAATACCGTGGTACGTGTGATGAATCCATTCTTTGCCGATCATAGTGTTCATGGTGTATTTCATCGTGGCTATGATCAGCTGCATCTTTCTGCTTGTCAGCAGTTGGGTGACACGTCTGTGTTGGTCTTTCGTGGCGGTAATGGTGAAGCGGAAATAAATCCTGAGCGAGATGTGACTTTGGGTAAATGGCAAAATGGCATGGCGACTTGGTCAGATTGGCCAAAGGCTGAGAAAGAACATAAACGCTTAAAAGACAATTTGGACTTGTCACGATTGACGGATCATTGGCGCGGTGATCAGCTTGATCAATTTGGTGAACAAGCGGTGCGACAAACCATTGCGTCGGTGGCAGGACTTATCTATGGTGTGGCGTCCCATGAAGAGTGTCTTGTTTTGGCGGATGATATTTGGGCCAGACGAGATAAATGGTATTTTGATTCAGTTTTGTAGAAAGAGAAAATAGCATGGCGTTTATATCTTTATCAGCGGCGGTGTTGGCGGGTGGAAAAGCAGAGCGAATGTCGCGTCAGGACAAAGGTTTGCTGTTGTTTCAAGGGGAACCAATGGCCTTGTCGGTAGGGCGAGCTTTGCAACAGGTGGCTGATAGGGTGTTTATTAATGCCAATCGAAATTTTGCAGCTTATGCAGAGTTTGGTTATGACGTAATTGCTGATGAGCAGGCTTATCAAGGAAAAGGGCCTTTGTCTGGTTTATTGACTTGCTTAGCTTTTGCGAAAACCTCACATTTATTGGTCTCGCCATGCGATACGCCTCGCATTAGTAGCGCGGCTTTTGCAAAACTGAAAGAAAGCAGCTTGTTGTCACCAGAGAAAATCTATTATTTAAGTGATGCGTTTGGGACTCATCCTTTACATGCCATTTTACCAGTTTCGGAAGCCTTCGCTTCACTTAAGCTCTTTTTAGGAAGTGATTACCGTTTTAGCGTTATGGCATTTTATGAGAAGTTTGGCTGTCAGTCCGTAGATTGGGATGGAGAGTTGGAACTGCTTAATGTAAATACACTTGAACAGTTGGCTTAATTCAGGAGTTATAGGTTGTTTAGCGAGGTTCTACTGAATCTATGTCTAAATGGTAGGATTCACCGTCTTCTTTGTGTTCCAGTTTGACTAAAAGGTAGTCAAATTTTGGCGCAAACCAAAAAGAGGTTTTTTTGCCGTCTTCTAGGTTATCGGTTCGAATAACCTTAATGGCTGAAACCCGGCCGAGTTTGGTATCAATAGTTTCCATTTTATCGCGTTTAAACTGCCAGTTTTTAAGGTATCCTCCATCGGCAATTTGATAGTCAAAGGTACTTTTTCCTTGCTTTAAATCTTCTCTGACTTGGAGTTGAATGGATAACTTATCAAGTGTATTTACGGGAATTGAAAGATTCCAAGGCTTGTCTTTAACGTCGTTGCGGACGAGATTATTTTCCCAGTCGAAGGTTAATGTCGCGCTTCTTTTGTTACCTAACGCTGAGCTTCTATATTCGTATTTAGACGGAATGATTTGATGATCTTTGACGTGGAATGTTGAGGATTCATCAAGGGAGGCAATTAAACTGTCGGCAGAGAAGACAAACTTCCATAGGTTATCGGACTGTTTGGTTAGAGTTTGCTTACCTTCAACTTTTAGGCTGATGCCTTTCTTCCAAACGGTACTGTAAACCGCTGAATAAGGTTTCAAAAAACTGTCTTGCTGTGATGTAGCGCTTACTTTCGTCGAATAAAGAGAAAGTATGGGAAGACTCATTAACATGACCATTAAATACATCTGGATTTTACGAGTTCTCATACTTTCTCCTACTTTATGATAGAGCTTGATTATACAGAATGCCGCTTTCTGGTAAGGCTTTCTTGTCAAACAAAGCTATTCCTTCTTGGAATGTTAATCTTTCTTCACTAAACCATTTTACTGCTAGTGGGTAAATAATATGTTCTAGAGAGTGAACTTTTTTGGCTAAAGACTCCGCTGTATCTTCTTCTGCTATTTCGGTGCTTGCTTGAAGAATAACTGAGCCAGCGTCCAATTCAGGGCTAACAAAATGCACTGATACACCATGTTCTTTTTCTGCCGCATCGATGGCTCGTTGATGCGTATTTAGCCCTTTGTACTTAGGCAGCAAAGAAGGGTGAATGTTTAGCATTCTACCTTCATAATGTTTCGCAAAGGTTTCAGTTAAAATACGCATGAAGCCTGCGAGAACAACCAGCTTTGGTTCATACTGATCAATGATTGTTTGCAATTCAGCGTCAAACGCTTCTCTGCTATTAAACAACTTATGATCTAGTGTATGAGTTGGTATATCTGCTAACTTGGCGCGTTCTAACCCATAAGCATCTGCTTTATTACTGATTACGGCGCAGATTTTGACATCAAGTTGTCCTTGCAAGCTTTGATCAATCAAAGCTTGCAAGTTACTGCCGCTGCCAGAAATTAAGACAACGATCGGAAAACTCATGCCTGCGTCTCTAGATCAGAGATTAAAACCTCTTTTCCGCTGTTACGAGGGCAAATGTCACCAATGATCCAAGCGTTTTCACCTTCTGCTTTTAGAATGGCAAGTGCTTCGTCTGCTTTGTCCGCATCAATAGAAAGTACCATACCGACACCGCAGTTTAAAACACGGTACATCTCTTCTTGCTCAACATTTCCTTGTTCTTGTAACCAATCAAACACCGCTGGGCGTTTCCAGCTTGTTGCATCGATACGAGCTGCTGCATCTTCAGGAAGAACACGAGGAATATTTTCAAGTAAACCGCCGCCAGTAATGTGCGCTAAAGCATTCACAGAAATGGATTCCATTAGCTTAAGAATGGATTTGACGTAAATACGGGTTGGTTCCATTAACGCATTTTTTAAAGCAATGCCGTCGATATCTTGATTAAGATCCGCTTTGCTTACTTCAAGGATTTTGCGAATAAGTGAGTAGCCGTTTGAATGCGGGCCAGATGAACCTAGTGCAATCAATTTGTCGCCAGCTTTAACTTTGCTGCCGTCAATAATGTTTTCTTCTTCAACCACGCCAACACAAAAGCCAGCTAGATCGTAATCGCCGTCGTGGTACATGCCAGGCATTTCGGCAGTTTCACCACCAACAAGCGCACAACCTGCTTGTAGACAGCCTTCACCAATGCCAGTTACAACGTTTGCAGCCACATCAATATCCAGCTTGCCAGTTGCGTAATAATCTAGGAATAATAGTGGCTCAGCGCCTGCTACTACTAGATCGTTAACACACATGGCGACTAGGTCGATACCAATGGTGTCATGTTGGTTAAGGTCCATTGCTAAACGAAGCTTAGTACCAACACCATCAGTGCCAGAAACAAGAATAGGTTTTTTGTATTTTGTTGGAAGACGTGTCAAAGCACCAAATCCACCCAGACCACCCATTACTTCAGGGCGACGAGTTTTTTTGCTTACGCCTTTAATACGTTCAACAAGTTGATTGCCAGCGTTGATATCAACGCCTGCGTCTTTATAACTAATGGATGGTTTATCCGACTTGGTCATTGCCTATGCCTTATCATGGTACGAGGAAAAAAAGGCATTTTAGCATAGTGGCGCATTAGGGCTATGGTTCTTTGCAATTAAGACAGTAGAATAGGCAAATAAACGAAGGAAGGGTTATGAATTCTCGTATATTTTTATTACTTATTAGTGTTTTTTGTATTTCGTCGGTCAATGCAGTTCCAATTCAGGGGCTTTATAGTGCTGAAATTAATTTGCCAGTAACACAATCAGAGGCACAAATGTTAAATGAGGCATTTGGTTTGGCTGCTGAAGATGTGCTGATAAAGGTATCTGGTGATAAAAACGCCATCACTGGTGATTTGTTAGAGCAAGCTAAAAAGAAAGCATCAACTTGGGTAGCACAGCATTCTGTTGCATCGCTCAGTGAGTTGTTGCCTTCTGATGATGGGTTGGTTCCGGGTAAGCAAGTTAAAGTCACTTTCTATCAAGAATCCATTGATGGTTTTTTATCGCAGAATAACTTGCCAGTTTGGGGGGATAATCGACCCTCTGTTTTGGTTTGGTTGGTAAATGAAAATAAGGGCGTTAGAGATTTGTCGGGTTCAAAAGAACCATCTGAGGCATTAAACAAATTAGCGCAATCGGCAAGTAAAATTGGTGTGCCTATTTACGCGCCTTTGCTTGATGATGTTGATAAAAGGAGTCTCGCAGCGTCTGATGTCTGGGGATTCTTTGAAGACAGTATTTTGAATGCTAGTAAGCGTTATCAGACTGATTCCGTTGCCGCGTTGAGAATCAGTAATTATGCGGGGCAAATTGGTGGTAACTTATTGGTACTATTAAAAAATGGTGAAACAGAGAGATTTGTTTTACGTGGCGAAACGCTTAATGACTTAATTGATCAGGCAAGCGCTGATTTGGCAAAAGTATTTTCTTCTCGCTATGCTTCGGTGCGCAATAGTGTTTCTGCTAGCAAATTGAATGTACAAGTAGTGGGTGTAACAAACTACAGCATTATGAGTAAGGTTCAGGCTTATTTCGAAAGTATTGGCGTGGTTCGTGATGTGACATTGGTTCGGGTTAGCGGTGAAAAAGTAGAGTTTTCGATTGAAATCGACGGCGATAAGCAAAAGCTATTTAACAGCATATCGTTAAGTCGTTTGTTAATTAGTGCGCCGTTAAACGCTTTAGACCCTGACGCAAACCGAGTTGTATCCTACCAATATAGTGGAGTGAATTAAATGACAGATCTATTGGATGAAACAGTTGTAGAGCGAGATTTTTTTGCTCGTCCAGTGGAAGAGCAAGATGATTTTTTAGCACAAACTTGGTGTAATCACTGTACGGAAGTGGATTTAGGTATGACCAATCCTAAAGAGTTTGAGAGCAAAGATAGGGTGTGGATAGAAGGGGATTGTGTAAAGTGTGGCAATTCAACTGTGACTGAAATCGTTGAGGATGACGAAGAGTAGCGCTGAGCGTTATCAAAAATCGGTCCATAAAAAAACCGCGTTATATAAATATAGCGCGGTTTTTTTGTATCAACCTAAGGAATTATTTTTCAGTAGGGTAATCGCGTTCAGGTTGACCGACATACAATTGGCGAGGACGGCCAATTTTATATGGCCCGCTGATCATTTCGTTCCAATGAGAAATCCAACCAATGGTACGAGACATAGCAAAAATTACAGTGAACATACTGGTCGGGATGCCGATTGCCTTCATGATGATGCCGGAATAGAAGTCCACATTAGGGTAAAGTTTACGCTCTACAAAATAAGGATCTTCTAGGGCAATCTGTTCAAGGCGTTTTGCGATTTTTAGCAATGGATCATTGGATTGTCCCAATTCAGCCAATACTTGATCGCAAGTTTCGCGCATAACTTTTGCGCGAGGATCAAAGTTTTTATAGACGCGATGACCGAAGCCCATCAGTCTGAATGGGTCGTTTTTATCTTTTGCTTTTGCGATGTATTCGTCGATATTTTCAACGTCACCAATCTCTTCAAGCATAGTCAGTACTGCTTCGTTTGCGCCACCATGAGCAGGCCCCCAAAGCGTTGCAATACCCGCAGCAATACAAGCAAATGGGTTTGCACCAGAAGAGCCGGCCAAACGTACAGTCGATGTAGAAGCGTTTTGTTCGTGATCAGCATGGAGGATGAAAATTTTATCCATTGCTTTGGCAAAAACAGGGTTGACTACATAGTCTTCACAAGGGGTTGCAAACATCATGTACAAGAAGTTTTCAGCATAAGATAGGTCGTTACGTGGATACATGACTGGCTGATCTTTAGAGTACTTGTAACAGATGGATGCCAGTGTAGGCATTTTAGAAATTAGGCGAAAAGCCGCTATTTCACGATGCTTAGGATTAGTGATATCCATGTGATCTTGATAGAAAGCTGACAATGCACCCACTAGGCCGCACATAATGGCCATAGGGTGAGCGTCATTTCTAAAGCCTTCAATGAATTTGTGCATTGATTGGTTCACCATGGTGTGTTTGCCAACCGTTTTTTCAAATTCTACTTTTTGCTCTTTATCAGGAAGCTCCCCGTAAAGTAGTAGATAGCACGTTTCCAAGTAATCTGAGTGTTCTGCAAGTTGGGCAATTGGGTAGCCACGATGCAAAAGGATTCCAGCGTCGCCATCTATAAAAGTAATAGAGGATTCACAAGAGCCAGTAGACATAAAGCCTGGGTCATAGGTGAATACACCGTTAGCACCTAGGCCTCGAACGTCGATAACGTCTGTACCTAAAGTACCTGAAAGAACTGGAAGTTCGATGGTTTTATCGATTCCGTCCACTTTGAGTGTCGCTTTTTTATCAGCCATTTATGGTCTCCTTCGTATTCTGATTCGGGACTATTAAGTTATTATTTGACTCTATCTAGCCCAGAAGGTGCGGAAAAAATACTGTCTCTAGACTATAAAAGTCAATCTTGTTCATTTGCACTCTATTTACATTGTGGTGCGTAATCTTGTAATTATCTGACAAAAACATAATATAGTATAAAGTCAAGATAATGAATTTATTTGGTTATCTGTTTGAAATATAAGGTTTTTTTGTTATTTTTTACAGTGATAATTCATGTAATTTTATACCATTATTGTTTCAGCTTATGGTTACATTCATTTGCTGAATGGTGATCATTGAAAACCTCTTGTTCAGTCTATTTGTCTTAGTATTTTTGGCTGGTCTATAATTGCGCCTCAGACGATTTCATTGATTTGCTGATGCTTATGTATAAAAGAAAGTCGCTTTTAAACATTTGTTGGCAAATCGATGCGATTTTCAAAGCAGGCCTATGACATGACAGCGTTACTTTTTAAAAAGTATATGACGTCACGTATAGACATTGGGTCGTGATTGACCATTCAATCGATAAAATGGTGTAAAAAGTCGTGAATAAAAAAAGACCAGTCAACCTTGATATTACAACGATATCGATGCCCGTCACAGCAATCGTGTCTATTCTTCACCGTGTAACAGGAATCATCCTTTTTGTAGGATTGGCTTTCTTGTTTTATGCGTTCGATCTTTCCTTAGAATCTCAAGAAGGTTTTGATCAGGTGGTTAATGCTCTACAAACTAACTTTCTTGTGAAGTTTGTTATTTGGGGAGTTGTTTCTGCACTGATGTACCACTTCGTAGCAGGTGTTAAACACTTGTTTATGGATATGGGGTATTTTGAAGAGCTAGAAAGCGGACGTAGTGCTGCTATCGCAAACATTGCGATTGCTGCTGTTCTTATTGTGTTAGCAGGAGTATGGATATGGTAACTCAAATCACAAGCTTTGGTCGCTCAGGCCTTTATGACTGGATGATGCAGCGAGTTTCAGCTGTTGTATTGTCTTTATACACAGTTTTCATTATCGGTTATTTGCTGCTTAATCCTGATCTTACATATGACCAGTGGAGTGCTTTGTTTGAAGCGACATGGATGCGCATTTTCAGCTTGATGGTGCTTTTGTCTATTGGTATGCACTCTTGGATTGGTTTGTGGTCCATTTCTACTGACTATATCAAAGCAACTGGTGCTCGTTTCTTTTTTCAATCTCTATGCGGTCTTGTAATGTTTATTTACATCGTATGGGGTGTTCAGGTTCTTTGGGGGCTATAAGTAATGGCAAATATTCGTACTATTTCTTTTGATGCCATTGTTATCGGTGGTGGTGGCGCAGGTATGCGTGCAGCGCTTCAGTTAACTGAATCTGGTTTGAATACCGCATGTGTTACAAAAGTTTTTCCGACTCGTTCGCACACAGTATCTGCTCAAGGCGGTATTACTTGTGCTATTGCGAGTGATGATCCAAATGATGATTGGCGCTGGCACATGTATGACACCGTAAAGGGGTCAGATTACATAGGTGACCAAGATGCAATTGAATACATGTGTTCTGTTGGTCCTCAGGCAGTTTTTGAACTTGAACACATGGGGCTTCCATTTTCTCGTACAGAGCAAGGTCGTATTTACCAGCGCCCATTCGGCGGTCAGTCTAAAGACTTTGGTAAAGGTGGTCAGGCTGCTCGTACTTGTGCGGCCGCTGACCGTACAGGTCATGCTCTTCTTCATACGCTTTATCAGGGTAACCTTAAAGGCGGCACGACATTCTTGAACGAATGGTATGCAACTGATCTTGTGAAGAATAGTGAAGGTGCGGTTGTCGGTGTTATTGCAATCTGTATCGAAGATGGTGAAACCGTTTACCTCAAGGCTAAGGCAACGGTTATCGCGACTGGCGGTGCAGGTCGTATTTACCAATCTACTACCAATGCTCACATTAATACAGGTGACGGTGTGGGTATGGCATTACGTGCAGGCTTCCCTATGCAAGATATGGAAATGTGGCAATTTCACCCAACGGGTATCTACGGTGCGGGTACGCTTGTAACGGAAGGTTGTCGTGGTGAAGGTGGTTACCTAATTAATAAAGACGGTGAACGCTTCATGGAGCGTTATGCTCCTAACGCGAAAGACCTTGCTGGTCGTGATGTGGTTGCTCGCTCAATGGTTCTTGAAATTTTGGAAGGTCGTGGTTGCGGTCCTGATGGCGATCACGTATTGCTTAAATTGGATCATCTAGGTGAAGAAACGTTGAATAAACGTCTTCCTGGTATCCTTGAGCTTTCTCGTACTTTTGCTCACGTTGATCCAGTTAAAGAGCCAATTCCAGTTATCCCTACTTGTCACTACATGATGGGTGGTATTCCAACGAATATTGGTGGTCAAGCCATTAAAATTAACGAAGCCGGTGAAGATACCATTATTGATGGTCTTTACGCTTGTGGTGAGGCTGCATGTGTATCTGTACACGGTGCAAACCGCCTTGGTGGTAACTCGTTGCTTGATTTGGTTGTATTTGGGCGTGCTGTTGGTATTCAGGTTAAAAAATCTTTAGATGAAGGTTTTGAGTCATTAGATGCTGCAGATACTGATGTTGAGAAAGCATTGGTTCGTCTGAATCGCTTGAATAACTCAACAGGTGGTGAAAGTGTCGCTGCTGTTCGTGCAGATCTTCAACGTGTAATGCAGCTTTACTTCGGTGTATTCCGTGATGGTGAAGCAATGCAAAAAGGTTTGGCTCAACTTAAAGATATTCGTACTCGTGTTGAAAATTTGTATCTTGAAGATAAGAGTCAAGCATTTAACACGGCTCGTATTGAAGCGCTTGAACTTGAGAACTTGTTGGAAGTTGCTGAGGCTACTGCTATCCCTGCTGAATTTCGTAAGGAAAGTCGTGGTGCGCATGCTCGTAATGACTTTACTGAACGTGACGATGAAAACTGGTTGAAACATTCTTTGTTCCACCCAGCTGATAAGAAAGTGACTAAGCGTGATGTGAATTTTGCGCCAAAAACTATGGAAGCTTTCCCACCTAAAATTCGTTCATACTAAGGAGTTGTGTCAATGTTAGTTAGTATTTATCGCTACAATCCTGAGAAGGACGACGCTCCTTATATGCAGGATTACGAAATTGAGTTGCCAGAAGGTAAAGACCTAATGGTGCTTGATGTTTTAAACTTGTTGAAGGCTCAAGATCCTAGTATCTCCTACCGTCGCTCATGCCGTGAAGGTGTTTGTGGGTCTGACGGTATGAATATGTCAGGTAAGAATGGCTTGGCTTGTATTACGCCTGTTTCTGAAGCGGTTAAAAAAGGTAAGTTGGTATTACGTCCACTTCCTGGTTTGCCTGTGGTTCGTGATCTTGTTGTAGATATGGGGCAATTCTATAAGCAATATGAGAAAATTCGCCCATTTTTGATCAATGATGCGCCTTCGCCAGCAATTGAGCGCTTGCAAAGCCCTGAAGAGCGTGAAAAGCTTGACGGTCTTTACGAATGTATCTTATGTGCTTGCTGTTCAACAGCTTGCCCATCTTTCTGGTGGAATCCAGATAAGTTTGTTGGGCCATCAGGTTTGTTGCAGGCCTATCGTTTCTTGGCGGATAGTCGTGATACAGCAACCCAAGAACGTCTTAGTGATCTAGATGATCCATTTAGCGTTTTCCGTTGTCACGGTATCATGAACTGTGTGAACGTTTGTCCTAAGGGATTAAATCCTACTAAGGCCATTGGTAATATTCGTACTATGCTTTTGCAGAGAGCGACTTAATAATGCTCCGTGTGGTCCATAATGAAGTTTTGATGTGACTACCGAAAGTAGGCGGCTTGAATATTGATTCAATGCCGCCGTTTTTGCATATTCTAATGTAGAGAATGTAACAAAAAGAATTTAAAATTCGATCTTTACGAGCAAGGATGCACTAAGAAAAACCACTAACTCAGTGATTATGGATTCAAAGAATTTTGTTTAGCTAATTGAAATTCTTTTAGTGGTTTAGTATTGAACGTAAAAGGGCGAAAAGTAGCTGGAAATAAACAAAAAATCGAGGCTTTAATAGCCTTACGGGCCTGATAAAATGATCAATCTTAATCATAGATTGATACCGGGACCCCGGTAGCTGGCTCGAACATAAGGGTGATCGAGAATGCACGAAAGTTTAATGGAGTTGCTGTGGAGCACCTCTCATTTTTCAGGTGGAAACTTGGAATATGTTGAAGGGTTGTTTGAAAGCTACCTCGTCGATCCGAACTCAGTATCGGAAGAATGGCGTAAATGTTTTGATCAATTGCCTCGCGTAAGTGAAGCGCAATCAACTGATCTTCCTCATTCGGTGATTCAAGAGCAGTTTTTGCAGATTGGTAAGAATAAGTTTCGCTCTATGCCTGTTTCTACAGGCCAAGTGGCTAGTTCTCAACATGAGCAGAAACAAATTAATGTGTTACAGCTGATTAATGCCTATCGCGTACGCGGGCATCAACATGCGACACTTGATCCGCTTGGATTGCAAAAACGAGAAAAAGTTGCCGACCTAGATATTGGTTACCATCAATTAACAGGTGCTGATTTAGATACAAAATTCAATGTAGGTTCTTTGTTCTTTAATAAAGACTCTTTGAAATTAAGTGAGATTGTATCTGAGCTTGAAAAAACTTATTGCGGAAGCATAGGTTATGAATTTATGCACATTGTTGATACGCAGGAAAAAGCGTGGCTTCAACAGCGTGTAGAATCAGTTCGATCTCATCCAGAATATTCACAAGAAACTCGCGAAAACCTACTTGAGCGTTTGACTGCGGCAGAAGGCTTAGAGAAATATCTTGCTAGCCGTTACCCAGGTGCTAAACGTTTTGGTCTTGAGGGTGGCGAGAGTTTGATACCTATGGTGAATGAATTGATTCAACGTTCTGGCGCACTTGGTGCGAAAGAAGTTGTGATCGGTATGGCTCACCGTGGCCGTTTAAACGTATTGGTTAATACGCTAGGCAAAAACCCGAAAGACTTATTTGATGAGTTTGAAGGTAAAAAACTAGTTAACACTTCAGGTGACGTTAAATATCACCAAGGTTTCTCTTCTAATGTGATGACGGCGGGTGGCGAAGTTCATATTGCCCTTTCTTTCAACCCGTCTCACTTAGAAATCGTTTCTCCTGTAGTTGAAGGGTCTGTTCGAGCTCGCCAAGATCGTCGTAAAGACACAACAGGTAAAACCGTTGTTCCTATCTCGATTCATGGTGATGCTGCTTTTGCTGGTCAAGGTGTGGTTATGGAGACATTTCAGATGTCCCAAGCTCGCGCTTATCGCACTGGTGGTACGGTTCATATCGTTATCAACAACCAAGTTGGCTTTACTACCAACCGTCAAGAAGACTCGCGTTCTACTGAATATGCGACAGATGTTGCTAAAATCATTCAAGCGCCTATCTTCCATGTTAATGGTGATGATCCAGAAGCGGTATTGTTTGTTACTCAGCTGGCATTAGACTACCGTTATGAATTCGGCCGTGATGTTGTGATTGACATGGTTTGTTACCGTCGTCGTGGTCATAACGAAACGGATGAGCCTTCTGGTACTCAGCCATTGATGTACAGCGTTATTAATAACTTAAAAACGACTCGTACTCTTTACTCAGAGCGTTTGGTTGCAGAGTCTGTTGTTACGCAAGAAAAATCAGACCAAATGGTCAGTGAGAACCGTGAGGATTTAGACAATGCTCGCCATGTTGCGAAAAGCCTTGTTCTTGAATCCCAAACTGGCTCATTTGTCGATTGGAAGCCTTATCTTGGTGTTGAATGGACTGATGCAGGTGATACGACATATCCATTGGCTAAATTACAGGAAGTCGCTAAGAAATTAACGAGTATTCCTGATGGTGTGGTTGTTCAGCGTCAAGTTCAAAAGATTTATCAAGATCGTGACAAAATGACAGCAGGTGCTTTGCCTCTAAACTGGGGTTACGCAGAAACATTGGCGTTTGCAACTTTGCTTGAGCAGGGTTATCCGATTCGTATTACGGGTCAGGATTCTGGTCGCGGTACTTTCTCGCATCGTCATGCGGTCATTCATAGTCAAAAAGATGGTAGTACTTATATTCCACTGAAACATTTGTCTGAAGATCAGCCTACACTAGATCTTTATGACTCTTACCTTTCAGAAGAAGCGGTATTGGCCTTTGAATATGGTTACGCAAGTACTTCACCGAAAGGTTTGGTTATTTGGGAGGCGCAGTTTGGTGACTTTGCCAACGGTGCACAGGTTGTTATTGACCAATTTATCACCAGTGGCGAGCACAAATGGGGTCGCTTATGTGGTTTGACTATGTTGTTGCCACACGGTTATGAAGGTCAAGGTCCTGAGCATTCATCAGCACGACTAGAGCGCTTCTTGCAGCTTTGTGCTGAATATAATATTCAGGTTTGTGTGCCGACTACACCGTCACAAATTTTCCATATCATTCGTCGTCAAGCGATTCGTCCAATGCGTCGTCCGCTTATCATCATGTCTCCTAAGAGTTTGTTGCGTCATAAACAAGCGATTTCGACACTAGAAGACTTGGCGGAAGGAAGCTTTAAAACGGTCCTACCAGAATCATCTGAAACAGTTACTGCGGATAAAGTGAAACGTATTGTCCTATGTAGCGGTAAGGTTTATTTCGACTTGATTAATCGTCGTGAAGAGCTACAAAAAGATGATGTTGCTGTGATTCGTTTGGAGCAATTGTATCCGTTCCCATACGCTGACCTTGAGTCTGAGTTAGAACAGTACAAAAATGTTGAGAGTTTGGTTTGGTGTCAAGAAGAGCCGAAAAACCAAGGTGCTTGGCATGCCAATCGTCACCGTATGAATCGAGTATTGGAAAAATTGTATCCAGAGTTGAAAATCCGCTTTGCAGGTCGAATTTCGTCTGCTGCACCAGCGGCTGGTTACATGTCTATCCATGTTGAAGAACAAGAAGCGCTGGTCAACGACGCATTAGTTGGTTAGTACCATAGCCTGTCAGAGAGATAAGGGTATAAAATGAGCATTGAAATTAAAGCACCTACTTTTCCAGAATCTGTAGCAGACGGCACCGTTGCTACTTGGTACAAACAGCCAGGCGAAGCCTGTGCACGTGATGAGCACATTGTAGATATCGAGACAGATAAAGTTGTCTTAGAAGTCGTTGCACCTGCAGATGGTGTGCTAAAAGAAATTTTAAAAGCGGAAGGCGACATCGTATTGAGCGATGAGGTTTTGGCTATTTTTGAATCTGGTGCAGCCGCTTCTGCTGCTCCAGCTCCAGCTGAAAAAGCAGCAGCCCCTGCAGCTGCTTCTTCTTCAAAAGAAACCGTTCAAATTAAAGCGCCAACTTTCCCTGAATCTGTTGCTGATGGTACGGTTGCTACTTGGTACAAACAACCAGGCGAAGCTTGTACACGTGATGATCATATTGTTGATATCGAAACCGATAAAGTTGTTCTAGAAGTTGTGGCGCCTGCTGATGGCGTGATCGGCGAAATCTTGAAAAACGAAGGCGATACTGTTCTTAGCGATGAAGTTCTTGCTAACTTCTTGGTAGGAGCATCTGGCTCTGAAGCGGCATCTGCTCCAGCAGCGTCTACTTCTGCTTCTGACGCAGAGGAAGACGGTGTTGCCGGTCCTGCTGCTCGCAAAGCACTTTCTGAAGCTGGTCTAACTGTTGCTCAAGTTAAGGGCACAGGCAAAGGCGGTCGTATTACTAAAGAAGATGTTGACGCTGCTGTTAAAGCAAAATCATCTTCTCCTGCTGCCGCTCCTGCAAAAGCCACTTCTGCACCAGCTCCTAAAGCTGCCGCTGCACCAATGGCTGCACTAGGCGCTGAAGGTCGCATCGAAAAACGTGTTCCTATGACGCGTCTTCGCGCGACGATTGCTAAGCGTTTGGTTGAAGCTCAGCAAACAGCCGCTCTATTGACGACTTACAACGAAGTGAACATGGGTCCAATCATGGAACTTCGTAAAAAGTACAAAGATGAGTTTATCAAGGCTCATAACGGTACTAAGCTTGGTTTCATGTCTTTCTTCGTGAAAGCGGCGACTGAAGCTCTTAAGCGTTTCCCTGCTGTAAACGCATCTATTGATGGCAATGACATGGTTTACCATGGTTACCAAGATATCGGTGTTGCTGTTTCTACTGATCGTGGTTTGATGGTTCCAGTTCTTCGTAATACTGAGGCGATGGGACTTGCGGATATCGAGTCAGCAATCATGGACTTCGCACTTCGTGGCCGAGATGGCAAACTAGGTATGGATGACATGCAAGGTGGTACTTTCACTATTACTAATGGTGGTACTTTCGGTTCTTTGCTATCTACACCAATCATTAATCCACCGCAAACGGGTATCTTGGGTATGCATAAAATCCAAGAACGCCCAATGGCTGTTAATGGTCAAGTTGTGATTCAGCCAATGATGTATTTGGCCTTGTCTTATGATCACCGTATGATTGACGGCAAAGAAGCCGTACAATTCTTGGTAACGATCAAAGACTTGCTTGAAGACCCAGCACGTCTTTTACTTGAAATCTAAGTATTCGTACCAACTATTTTGTATGAATTGAATGCTGAGGGGCACTGTATGTGCTGCTCAGCTTGACTGAAAAATGGGACCTCTTATGTCTGATAAATTTGATGTTGTTGTAATTGGTGGCGGCCCTGGCGGTTATGTCGCTGCTATCCGAGCTGCTCAGTTAGGTTTGAAAACAGCCTGTATCGAAAAATGGTTAGACAAAGATAGCAAGCCTCGCCTTGGCGGAACTTGTTTGAACGTTGGCTGTATTCCTTCTAAAGCACTGTTAGATTCTTCACAAAAATACCATGATGCAAAAGACGCTTTTGGCATACATGGTATTAGTATGAAAGATGTCGCTATGAATGTTGATACTATGGTTGATCGTAAAGACAAAATCGTAGATCAATTGACAAGTGGTATCACTGGTCTTTTCAAAGCAAATGGCGTAACCAGCTTTGAAGGTTTTGGTAAAGTTCTAGCGAACAAAAAAGTAGAATTTACTGCGCATGACGGCACTGTGACTGTTATTGAAACTGAAAACGTTATTCTAGCGACGGGTTCTGTGCCAGTTAACATTCCACCGGCTCCTCGTACTGGCGATATCATAGTTGATAACGAAGGTGCTCTTGATTTCCGCGCAGTACCAAAACGTCTTGGCGTTATCGGTGCTGGCGTTATCGGTCTAGAGCTTGGTTCTGTCTGGGCCCGTCTAGGTTCTGAAGTTGTTGTGCTTGAAGCACAAGACTCTTTCCTAAGCCTTTGTGACCAAGACCTTGCTAAAGAAGCGGCTAAAATCTTCAAGAAACAAGATCTGGATATTCGTCTTGGCGCTCGTGTTACTGGTAGCCAAATTAATGGTGAAGAAGTTGAAGTCACTTACCTTGATGCGAAAGGTGAAGAGCAGAAGCAAACATTTGATAAGTTAATTGTTGCTGTTGGTCGTAAGCCATTTACTCAAGGTTGTTTCTCTGAAGACTCTGGTGTGAAACTGGATGAGCGTGGTTTTGTCTTTGTAGACGAGCAGTGCCGTACTTCTGTTCCAGGCGTATACGCAATTGGTGATATCGTTCGTGGTCCTATGTTGGCTCACAAAGCGTCAGAAGAAGGTGTGATGGTTGCTGATATTATCGCTGGCCATAAAGCACAAATGAATTATGACTGCATTCCGTCTGTTATTTATACTCACCCAGAACTCGCTTGGGTTGGTAAAAATGAGCAAGAGCTAAAGGCAGAAGGTGTAAAGTATAAAGTGGGTAAATTCCCATTTGCAGCGTCTGGCCGTGCTATGGCGGCTAATGACACTGATGGTTTCGTTAAGATGATTGCTTGTGAAGAAACTGACCGTATTTTAGGTTGCCATATTATTGGTGGTCATGCGGCTGATTTGATCGCGCAAGCGGTTATTGCAATGGAATTCGGTTCTACAGCAGAAGATATTGCTTTGACTGTCTTTGCTCACCCAACAGTAAGTGAAGCAGTTCATGAAGCAGCGCTAGCGGTAGATAACCACGCGATCCATATCGCAAACCGTAAAAAGCGTTAATAAATTAGATTTGCCGGCTTCGAGCCGGCAATTTCTGTCTTAACGGACAGAGCTTATGTCAATCATTCAGATGAGCGGAAGAATCAAATGAACTTACATGAATATCAGGCTAAACAGCTTTTTGCTGAATACGGCCTGCCAGTATCTACAGGGTACGCAGTAGACACGCCTGAAGCGGCAGTTGAAGCAGCGAAAAAAATTGGTGGTGATAAGTGGGTTGTTAAAGCTCAGGTTCACGCTGGTGGTCGCGGTAAAGCGGGCGGTGTAAAGCTTGTTGATTCTTATGAAGAAGTTGCAGCTTTTACACAAAATTGGTTGGGTAAAAACCTAGTTACTTATCAAACAGATGCGAATGGCCAGCCTGTTGCTAAAATTCTTGTTGAATCATGCACTGACATTGCAAACGAATTGTACCTAGGTGCAGTTGTTGACCGTTCTACTCGTCGTGTTGTTTTCATGGCATCTACAGAAGGCGGTGTTGAGATTGAGAAAGTTGCGGAAGAAACTCCAGAACTTATTCACAAAGCGATCATTGATCCTTTAGTGGGTGCTCAGCCTTACCAAGCTCGTGAATTAGCATTTAAATTGGGTCTTAACCCAACTCAAATCAAGCAGTTCACTAAAGTTTTCCTTGGTTTGTCGCAAATGTTCCACGACTACGATTTCGCACTTCTTGAAATCAACCCTCTTGTTATTACTGATGAAGGTAACCTTCATTGTCTAGATGGCAAGATCGGTATCGACAGCAACGCTGTTTACCGTCAAAAGAAAATGCAAGAGTTCCACGATCCATCTCAAGAAGATGAGCGTGAAGCACATGCAGCTAAATGGGAACTTAACTACGTAGCTCTAGACGGTAACGTTGGCTGCATGGTAAACGGTGCCGGCCTAGCAATGGGTACTATGGATATCGTTAACCTGCACGGCGGCAAACCTGCTAACTTCCTAGACGTAGGTGGTGGTGCAACTAAAGAACGTGTTGCTGAAGCATTCAAAATCATCCTTTCTGACAGCAATGTTAAAGCCGTATTGGTTAACATCTTCGGTGGTATCGTTCGTTGCGATATGATCGCTGAAGGTATTATCGGTGCTGTTGAACAAGTAGGTGTTAACGTGCCTGTTGTTGTTCGTCTTGAAGGTACTAACGCAGAGAAAGGCCGTGAAGTTCTAGCGAACTCTGGTCTAGACATCATCGCTGCAACAAGTCTAAAAGACGCGGCTGAACAAGTTGTTAAAGCTGCGGAGGGCAAATAATAATGTCTGTTTTAATTAATAAAGATACTAAAGTAATCTGTCAGGGTTTCACTGGCGGACAAGGTACGTTCCACTCAGAGCAAGCGATTGCTTACGGAACGAAAATGGTTGGCGGTGTTACTCCTGGTAAAGGTGGTCAAACTCACCTAGGTCTACCCGTTTTCAACACAGTTAAAGAAGCGGTTGAACAAACAGGTGCGGAAGCTTCTGTTATCTACGTTCCAGCTCCTTTCTGCAAGGATTCTATTCTTGAAGCGGCTAACTCTGGTATCAAACTAATCGTTTGTATCACTGAAGGCGTTCCAACTCTTGACATGCTTGACTGTAAAGTTAAATGTGACGAGCTAGGCGTACGTCTAATCGGTCCTAACTGTCCAGGTGTTATCACTCCTGGTGAATGTAAGATCGGTATCATGCCTGGTCACATTCATATGCCAGGTAAAGTAGGTATCGTATCTCGTTCTGGTACCTTGACTTATGAAGCAGTTAAGCAAACTACTGATGCTGGCTTCGGTCAATCTACTTGCGTAGGTATCGGTGGTGACCCAATCCCAGGTACTAACTTCATCGACGTATTGGAAATGTTCCAAAACGATCCGCAAACAGAAGCGATCGTTATGATCGGTGAAATTGGTGGTACTGCTGAAGAAGAAGCGGCTGCTTACATCAAAGCAAACGTGACTAAACCTGTTGTTTCTTACATTGCTGGTGTTACTGCACCTGCTGGTAAGCGTATGGGTCATGCTGGCGCGATCATCTCTGGCGGTAAAGGTACAGCTGATGAGAAATTCGCAGCTCTACAAGACGCTGGTGTTAAAACTGTTCGCTCTTTAGCGGACATCGGTGCTGCACTTAAAGAAATCACTGGCTGGTAAGCGAGTATTTTAAAGTGTGACTGATCATAAAATCCCTGCTTCGGCAGGGATTTTTTTTGCGCTATTGATACATAAATGGGTGAGAGAATGCTGTGTCCTTTTTGTTTGACTGATAATGGTTGTGCGCTTGATGAGAGCCAGACTTGTTGGTGTTTTAGTGTCGTAGTGCCTGAAGATATGCTGGCGCTTATTCCATCACAACAAAAAGGCGGTGTTTGTGTTTGTCAGCAGTGTATTGAATTTTATTGCAGCGATAAACTAGGCTTTTTAAAGGCATTTGCTCAAAGAACTTAGGCATTAGATGCTCATAATACGCCTTCACCTGCAGCTCCCAGTACCGTTCCAACCAGCAGCTATGTTATCGACAAGCTTAATTATCAATTTACGTCTCTTTAGTGCGAAAGCATTGTGGAATAAAGGTGGTTAGCCCTGTGACTTGTAAGTGTTTCGATATAGAGTGGTATCCACATCAATCACTAATAAGGAATAAGTATGACGGGTTTAAAGAA
The DNA here is from genome assembly GCF_965225885.1 of Marinomonas sp. Classification (NCBI taxonomy): domain Bacteria; kingdom Pseudomonadati; phylum Pseudomonadota; class Gammaproteobacteria; order Oceanospirillales; family Oceanospirillaceae; genus Marinomonas; species Marinomonas sp. The sequence goes on along the minus strand of NZ_OZ245329.1, from coordinate 3,453,066 downwards.
AAATCTAAGCTTTACTCATTTAGCGCGAGGCATTGCAGCTGCGCTACTTATTACTCAGGTGACGGCATGCGGTACTTTGCTTTATCCGGAGCGTCGTGGCCAAACCAATGGCCAAATCGATGTGGGTGTGGCAGCGTTAGATGCTATTGGTTTATTGTTCTTCTTTGTTCCTGGTGTTGTCGCGTTTGGTGTGGATTTCATTACCGGCGCTATTTATTTACCGGGTGGTGGTTTGGCAAGCTTAACTGAGGATGAACTGAATTCGATTAAAAATGGCCCAGACTCAATAGATATTGAGAAGTTTAAAGCTGTTATGGCCCAGCGTAGCGATATTAAACTGCCAAAAGACGCTTATACGGATCAATTAAACATAATGGCGATGTCATCAACTCAGTCTCTTAAAACGGCAATGAATATGTCTAACGAGCGAGTTGCTTCTGCTCCGGCTTATTAAGTAATTCAACTAAAAGAGTAGGTGGATTTATAAGCGATTTGACTCTTAAACTAAGGGATGGATTCTTTAGTTTTGCGTTCAAAATTATCTTTTAGACATGCTTGGTAAATAGTTTTTTGCATTGTTGTCAGGTCTTGGTTTTGTTGTAAGGTGACAAGCTTTGCGTTTGTTTTTAAGACCCCTCCCAAATATTGTCAGCAATGCTGATAGATTCTCCTTTAATTTGTATTATCAAGTCGACGTTGTGCTTTCGAACGAGGGCGATTATTTCACTGGGTGAAAATACAGTAGCACCATTAACCTGAGTGCGATTATTCCAAGGTTCATCATCAATAAACGCAGAAATCTCGATAGGTTGTTGCGCATATTTATTGTTGTCGAGCAGGGATTTTGACAAGGAAAAACACAGGTAATCTATACCAATAAAGACGACTTTTTTTGGGGGCGTTTTGCGTCGAAAAAGTTGCCTGAGACAATGCGTTAGTGGAATCATCTTTGATTAAACCGTTTTGGTATATCGTTGCTTTGGCCTGCCACCCGTTTTATAGTCTAGCGTCATGCTGACTTGGCCTTGGGCTTCTAAATATTCAAGGTAGCGTCTGGCGGTAATGCGGCTAAGATTGATGGCTTCGCCTATCTCTTCAGCGGTAAATGGAGTGTCATCCATGGTATTAAGGTACTGAGTGAGTTTGTCCAAGGTGTTTTCATCAATGCCTTTTGGTGTTTTTCTGCTGCCATCTAGTGTTGTGCTTTTTCTAAATAGAGCGTCTATGTCTTGCTGATCAATTTTATCGTTTTTGGTGAGGCGTTTTCTAAAGTCCATATAATCGTCAAGCGCTTGTAAGACTCGGGACATTCGAATGGGTTTTACAAGATAGTCCATTACACCAAGCTGGATGGCCTTTTCAATAGTGGAGGTTTCTCGTTCGGCGGTGGTCATAATGAAGGCGGCTTTCACGCCTTTGCCTTTTAATAATTTTATCAGATCAATGCCGCTGCCATCGGGTAGCGAAATGTCCACCATAATGAGCTCGGGGGCAAATGCCTCTGCTTTTAGCTCTGCTTCTAATAAGCTTTCGCAGGCGGCGACAACATAAAAATCTGTGTGTTGGTTGATGGTGCTTTCTAATACGTAGCTAGCACGTAGATCATCTTCCACTATCATGACCGGAATGCGATTCATCTTGTTAGCGCTCGTTTATCTAAGTAAATACTAAAAACAGTGGTATTAAACTCACTGCGTTCCCAATCAAGGCTACCATGGTATTGATCAACGACTTTTTTGACCAAATAGAGCCCGATACCATGTTGTTCTGTGTTGTGTTTGCTGCTGACGCCAAAGTCTAATATTCGGCTTTCTAGTTTTTCATCCACACCAGCACCACTGTCTTCGATTTGAATCATGATGTGAGCATTTCTGTCACTAATATACAACTTAACAAAAGGCGGTATAAGTAATCTGTTGGACCAAGCGGCGAGTAAGGCATTGTCGAATAAATTTCCGACTAATGTGACCAGTGCCTCGTTGGTTTTGGAAGGGTACCGACCAAGCTGGCAATCGCTTTCAATCAGCGTATCGACTTTTAGGTCTTTGGCTTTATTGTGCTTAGCAAAAATCAGCCCTGCAACAGAGCTGTTTTCAATAGTTTTAATAATACGTCTTAGTACGACTTGATCGCCGTCACTTTCTTGCTGAAGAAACTCGATGGCATCCTCATAGCGTTCAGCCTGTAACATGCCTGATAGCACGTTTAAGTGATTAGAGTATTCGTGGGTTTTGGCGCGTAATAAGTCGGCATAGTTTTTCGTCGCCGTGAGTTCTTGTTCCAACGATTTTTCCCCATGATCGGGGAAAAATACAATAACGTAACCTATTTCACCCTTTTTACCTTTTATCGGGTACAAAGTTGCAATGAATTCTAGCTTGCCTAAATTAAACCGGTTTTGTGTTATTTGCCCTTTGGCTTCTAGTGCAAAATGGGAAAGGCTTTGTGATTGTTCGCTCAACGGTTTGTTTACTACCTGAGATGTACTGAGTACGTTCATCGTTAGCCATTCAATCGCCATACTATTAATGGCGGTGATGTTTTGTTCATGGTCGATAGCCACAATACCATCACGAATACTGTCTAAAATTAATTCATGCTCTTTGAATCTTTGTACAATCTCTTCAGGTTCGAGATATAAAAAGGTTCGTTTTAATTTGGCAATTAAGATAATGGCAATAACGACGCCAAGTAAATAAACGAAAGCGACTAATAATCCCGCTTCTCTAAGATGCTGATAGATAAGGTTGCTGGTTGTTTGCGATAAATATCCCACGCTGACTGCGCCAATAATTCCAGTATCGTCTTGTATTGGCGTGAAGTTTCGAATCGCTTCTCCTAAAGAGCCGCTGGCGACATTAGTTAAATCAATACCTTGTTGTAAAGTCGGATAAATATCATCACCTATAAAGGCTTTGCCGACGAGTGACTCGGTAGGGTGGCTAAGGCGTATGGATTGCTTGTCGACAACGACAATATAAGATGCGTCAGTTTGGCTGCGAAGGTTTTCGATATGCTGTTCGAGAGAAGTCGATTGTCCGCTATTACTTGCTTGTACTGATTTTATGACTTTTTCGTCATGGGCGACAACACGAGCTAACTCTAATCCACGCTTGCTAATGCCTTCTAAATAAGCGTTTTGTAATGAGTAGCCAAATACTAACGCGACAGCGACAACAATAATGGTAATTGTCGAAATCGTGATTAAAGCGAGGTAGGACTTGAGTGTCATTTGCGCGTCATTACTAATGAGAAATAAGAGTCGCGATTATACAGTATACCGAGGAAGTGCTAAACAAAAGGGAAAAGCCATAATGGACTTTTCCCTTTTGTTTGATAATTGACCGTACGATAATTTATTGTTTGAGTTAGGCGATTGCTTGAACAACAAGTGTCGCAAGAATCAGCATGAAAGCGCCGCCAATTCGAGAAGAGATTTGCGCGAAAGGCATTAGTTCCATACGTTTACTTGCCGCAAGAACCGCTACGTCGCCCGTACCACCCATGTTTGCCATGCAAAGACCGCCAGTGATAGCGGCTTCGATAGGGTAGAAGCCCATCAACCAGCCAATTAAGCCAGCGCCAAACACTGCGCCAAGTACTGTAATTAATACAAGCAAGAAGTACATAGGAGACAATGCATCTAGGATTTGGTTTAGATCTGTATAAGCCACACCGATACCAACTAGCAAAGCAGGCGTTAAGTTGCCAACCACAAACTTATACCAAGAGAATGCTGCTTGTTCTAATGCTTTTGGCATGATGCCAGATACTTTGATGATCGCGATAGATAGGATCATTAGTGCATAAGTGTGCATGCTGATGTAGTTAGACAGCAAAGTACCAAGGAAATACATACTAACCGCAAGTAGAGCGCCAACGCCTAATGTCGTTACATTCAGTGGTGACGTTTTTTGATCTTCTTCCTCAACTGATTTTTGACCACGAATTAGCTGTCCGTTGCCAGTAAGGCTTGGTGCGATTTGACCAAGCTTATGTAGCAAACCGGCCATAACAATAGCAATCGCATTACCAATTGCCAGTGCTGGAACCATTTGAGACATTAAGGATTCCGCACTCATGCCAGTTTTTCCAGACATAATCTCAACAAGTGGTACAGCGCCTGCGCCCATGCCGCCACCCATAATAGGTAGAGCAATTAGCATAACGGAATCGTAGAAACTTTTACTAACCAACATACCGACTAAACCGGTAAAAATGCACGCAAAGAAAGCGGAGCCAAGAATCACTGGGATATATTTTAAGGCGGCTTTTTTCAGTGTCTGAGTGTCCATGCCGAATATAGAGCCGGTCACTAAACTGGCAACATAAAAAGATAAGAAGCCGCCACTTTTCATGAATGTTGTGACATTGCTTTCAGCGCTGGAAGGGAATAGGCCGCTGTGAAATAGGTAAGCTGAACCAAAGATAACCACGATGGCACCACCACCAAAAAATTGGTTGATAATTGGTGTTCTATCTCCAATATAATTAAGGATAAAGCCAACAATAACCATAATGCCTAAAGCGCCAATCATGCCGCTTGGCATTTTGCCCGCGAAAGTGGCTAATAAAATAGTGGTAGCGGCAATGGCTAATATGATTTTACTGGTGCGTTGATCTCGCGCCGTCATGACATCATTAATGATCATTATAAACTCTCTTTTTTTCTGCTTGTTTTGATTATTCGCCGCAGTCTACCAACCTTCGTTCTAAGCGGAAGTTACTTTTCATTTAATGAAACTAAAAAGTAGTTTTGAAACTTTTGTAATGTGATTTTTATAAAGGTTTTGCACAATAGAGAGTGATTTCTTCTATTTTGTTGTTAAAAATGGGGGACTCAAGACGATAATGAAATAGCTAAACTAGGCTAAAAAAGTCCTGATAAAGGACATTTTTCGCCTAGTTTTGTCGAGTCATTTAGAAGAGAAAAAGTGTTTCTAGAAATTAATGTAGAGTGTGGTTGTTGTATGACTCAATCCAAGAGGTCATCTTATGTGGTTGCATAGGTCTGGCAATAAAGTAACCTTGTCCAAAGTGACAGCCCAGCTTGATCAGCGCTTGCTGGTGTTCTAATGACTCAATACCTTCTGCAATGAGCTTGTATTTGAATGCCTTACTAAGAGCCACAACACATATAACAATGGCGCTGTCTTCCTTATTGGATAAAACATTTTGAATAAAACTTTTATCAATTTTTAATGTATTTAAAGGCAGTTTTTTCAAGTAGTTTAGAGAAGAGTATCCTGTACCAAAATCATCAAGTGCAACCTGAACACCAAGCTTGCAACAGGCTTGCACCACATCCACAGCATGTTGAATATCGGAAATTGATACAGTTTCTAATATTTCAATTTCCAGTAGTTTAGGGTTGAAGTCAGGCATGCTGTTAAGTAAATCATTGAGTCGTTGCACAAAGTCTTTGCTGAGTAAGTGGGCAGGAGCAATATTAACACTGACGACTAAGTCTTTTTGATGCCATATAGTGTGCTGGCGTAAGGCTTCTTTCAGGACCCATTCACCGATTAAAATCCCTGTGGTTGGGTGCTCTAGCACTTCGGTAAAATCACCTGGATATAGAAATCCCAGAGTAGGATGATTCCAGCGAATCAGGGCTTCTACGCCGATCAATCGTTGCTTAACCATGTCGACCTGTGGCTGAAAATGCAACTCGAACTCATTGAGCGCGATGCCCCGTTCCGCTGCCTGCAGCATGGCTCGACGAGCGTATAAACGTCTTTCCTCTTCAGGGTCAAAGAAAATGATGTTGTTGCGCCCCATGTTTTTCGCTTGGTACATGGTTTGGTCTGCTCGCCGTAAGATAGTGTCGGCATCTAATTTATCATTGGAAACCAAAGCAACACCGATACTAGCAGAAACCTGCACATGGCAATCGAATGCTGCTAACTCAATAGGCGTATTGACTAACTCTATAAGTCGATTGAGGAATTTTGAGCATTCTTCTTGGCTTTCCACATCGTGCAATAACAGTACAAATTCATCGCCACCAATGCGTGCTAAAACATCATTTTTACGAGTAATTTGTTTTAGACGGTTGGCAATGGTGACCAAAACGTAGTCGCCAGTATCATGACCGTAATTGTCATTCACTGGCTTGAAATTATCTAAGTCCAGAAAAGCAACAGCGGCGGATTCTTCATTCGCAATGCTCACTTGGAGGTGTTCAAGCAATAACGGTCGGCTGGCTAAACCTGTTAAGCTGTCATAATGCGCCATATCATGGAGTTTTTTCTCCATTTCAGCGCGATGTACTGAGCTGATAATGGCGCGTATTAATTGCGGGCTTTGTAACTGGTTTTTGACTAGATAATCACTTGCACCTAATCGCATAGCTTCGGCAGCAACTTCTTCATCACCTAAACCAGTCACCATGATCACGGCACAATGGCTATCCATTGTTGTGCGTATGTTATTTAGTAGAGTGAGCCCAGAGTTTAGGCCTAAACGATAGTCGACGATGACACAGTCATACTCGCCACTGTTTAGATGTAGCATGGAATCTTCAACAGATGACGCTTCGGAAATATTGGTCTCGATGTCTGATTTGGACAACATTCGACGTAAGCGCTCGCGATCGACATCATCGTCATCAACGATAAGAAGTTTTAAAGCGTTACTTTTAGTGTTTTCTAATACTTCCATGATGTCTCCAAGCTCATTCATTCAGCTTATTCGCTCAGCTCAACGGCATTTTTATAGGCGACTAAAAGACTTGATAGCTTCGCAAACTGTGGTCCAACAGCGGATTTGACCATATAGCCAGCAACGTTATTCGCGTAAGCTCGTGATCTATCGCTGTCATCATTCGATGTTGTGAGGATAAAGATAACCGTATCTTTTAGAGTGTCATTGTTACGGATATATTCTAAAAACTCGAAGCCATTCATGACTGGCATGTTTAAATCTAATAACACGAGAAAAGGAGGTTTTAGTGTTATCGTCGCGTGATTATTTTCGAGTATTTCTATTGCTTCTTTACCATGGTCTGCAAAAACCAGATTGATATCGGGTGCGAATTTATTCAGGCTACGGGTAATGGATTCTGCAGCTACATCGTCATCTTCAACGACAAGCACACTTAAGTTTTTAATCATGGTTATCTTTCCTTAAAAAACGAGGCCACCAAACATGGAAAGTAACACCTCGTTGATGTTTATTTGTTTCAACGCTAATGCGTCCACCGTAGGTTTCGACTAAGCGGCGACTCACAGACAAGCCAATCCCTGTGCCGCTTTGCTCACTGGAAGTGACGGTTTGGAATAAACGAAAAATTCGTGTGAACGCTGACTCCGGAATGCCTGGGCCGTCATCGCAAATAGTAAAATGACAAAAGTTATTTTCAGCTTTACAGGCAATGGTTATCGACCCAAGCTCTTGGTCATGGTGTTTAATTGCATTGCTGATGAGATTGCGTATAACGGTTTCGAGGGGAGTCCAAACGGAGGTGAAATTTTCTAGTTGGATGTCTCTTGTGATAGTAAACCCTTCAGGTATAACAATGAGCTCAGCTATATTGTCTAGAAGTGTGTTTGCATTTATTTCTTGGGTGTTGGATTCTGATTTTCCCGCTCTTGCATAGGTTAATAAATTATCAATTAATTGCTCCATGCGCTGAATTCTAATATCAATACGACCAAGGTTTCGAGTGACATCTGGGAGCGTATCAGGACCTAAGTCTTCTTGAATCCATTCTAATAAATCGGCGATGCCGCGAAGTGGAGAGCGCAAATCATGGGAAGCGACGTAAGTAAACTCTTCTAAATTAGTATTGGTTTCACGAAGCTCCAGTTCCATGCGTTTTCGATGAGTAATATCCAAGAGGGAGATCAGCACCATGCTGCTTCCTTCTTCATCTTCAAATGGGCTAAGACCTATTTCGACCGGAAACTCTCGACCATCTTTATGCAGAGCCGTAAGATCACGGCCCACTCCCATCATTCTTGGCGTGGGGTCTTGATGAAAGGTTTGACGTAAATGATCATGATGATGTCGATATCGCTGGGGTAAAAGCATATTCATCTTTTGATTTAATAGCTCATCAGAGGAATAGCCGAAAGATTGACAGAGCGCATCGTTGCTTAATTTAATTATACCGTCTGAGTCGACCACGAGAACGCCGTGAGGAGCGTCTTGTATCGAACGCTGGAACATGTTGTTGGCGCGTAGTCTAGAAGTTAAATCAATTAAGGTGGCCAAAACAAAGGTTTCGCCATCCTGTTGAATAGGATTCAAGCCAATTTCAATAGGAATGTGTTTACCATCTTTTCGACAAGCTCGAAGAGCCTGTTCAACGCCAAATTGGCGTTTACGTGGCTGGCTAAAAAAGCCTTTCATGAGCGATTTATGATTAGCACGAAACTGCTGAGGTAAAAGCAAATCAACATCTAAGCCAATAAGCTCTTCTGTTTTATAGCCTAATATTTCAGCCAAGGTATCATTGGCAAACAGGACTTCTGCCTTGGTATTAACGACCATTGCTCCCATAGGGAGACAAGTAACGAGTTGCTGAAAAAAGATGTCATCCGCAGGCTGGTTATTCATAGTGCGTATTTTTACAGGTGGCATTGCTATTCATCTTTAAATTCCTTATATAAGAATATCTTATAGCGTAGGTTAGTTAACACAAAGCGGCAAATAAGGATGCAATAAGATTTGTTAAGAATGGTATCTGGTTCTTTATTACAGGGATTGTTTGAACGTTATCTTTTTCCGCTCCCTCAGCACAATTTGATTATGGGAACGGCTAAAAAATAAAGGTGTGTGATTGTATTTTAATGGCTATCCATAAAATCAATCTTTATCAGAAGAGGGCTGTGTTAATTTTCCTGAATTTGTACAGGGTTGGTGCTGAACAAATAACCGTCAAAATTAGGGTCTTGATGTTCAGACAATAACATAAGAGTGTCTTTCACATTTTCTAAGTGTCGCCACATTGCCATGCGTGCCGCATCTGGTTTTTTTTGCTGGATAGCTAATAAAATCTTTTCGTGATCGAACAGCCATTTTTTTCGATAGGTTTGATCTGTAATGTGAGAATGCAACTGTTTCCACATGGGACTGTTTTCACGTCGTTCCCATAGGTTTTCAACGAGATCGACTAAGACGCTGTTTTGAGTCGCGTCGGCAATAGCCAAATGAAACAGTTTGTCGGCCGCATGGTTTTGGTCAGCCGCATCAATGTTTTGCTTTTCTAGCTCTAGCGCGTCGCGCATATTGAGAATGTCTTTTTTGGTGGCTTGAGTCGCTGCAAATTCTGCTACGTGGCTTTCAAGCAATTGCCTTGCTTGCATCATTTCAAAAGGACCGACGTCGTCTTTGTCTAGGGAGTCTTCAAATCTATCGGATGATTTGATGTTAGTTGGTTGTTTGAGTAGATAAATGCCACTGCCTTTTCGCACTTCAACGATTTCCATCAATTCAAGCATAATCAAGGCTTCGCGAAGCAAGGTTCTGCTAACACCTAGCTGCTCTGCGATATCACGCTCTGGTGGAAGACGGTCGCCAACTTGATATTTTCCCTGCCGAAGTTCTTCGTAAAGTTTAAGCCCAACCTCCTGATATAGACGCTTTGGTTTTACGAGTGTGTTTATCATAGCTTTCTACTTTGTTTAGCCAATGGGTGAAAAATTAAAGGTGAGGTATTTACAGAAGAGGGATGACTATAAGCAAAGACCTCTTATCGGTATATATTACTAATATACCAATAAGAGTCGCTTGATTCAGTTTATTTGTCGAGTGCTTTTATTGCTTCTACATAAGGAGCGATAACAGGGTTTTGCTCTGCTTCTTGAAACATTGGCTCAACCGCTTTAATGAAGGGGTCTTTATCAACATCAATGATTTCAACGCCCATTTTCGTTGCTTTTTGCAATTCTTGCTCGGTGTATTCACCCCAAATCTTTTTCATATAAGCTGTGGCGTCTTTGCCCGCAGCTAAAATTAAAGCTTTGTTCTTATCGGATAGTTTTTCCCAAGTTTTGGTGCTAATTACTAATACGTCTGGAATCATCGCGTGACCATCACGAGTGTAGTATTTTGCTACTTCACCATGGCGATAAGTCGTTACAGCGCCAATGTTATTTTCTGCGCCATCAACAACACGTTGTTGAAGAGCGGTATACAACTCACCAAATGGAAGTGGCGTAGGAGAAGCCCCCATTAATTCCATCATTTTGATCGCACTTGGGCTTGGCTGAACGCGAATCTTCATGCCTTTCAGATCGGCAGGAGAGTGAACTGGCTTAGATGTGTAAAAATTACGTGAACCGGCATCAAAATACGCCACGCCCACAAAGCCGTATTTTGCAGAAGAACTTAGAATTTTCTGTCCAACATCTTCACTCGCTAGTGCGCGATAAAAATGCTCGCGGTCTCTAAAGATATAAGGAATGTTGAAAGCACCATAAGCAGGATCGAATGACTCAAGCTCACTGGCGTTAGATTTGGCCATGTCCAAAGCACCGCTTTGAAGCAATTCTAAGGATTCGCGCTGAGTACCTAATTGGCCATTTGGATAGATGCGAACCTTGATTTCGCCGTCGGATTTTTCTTTGACTTCGTCAGCAAAGAATTTAAGTGCTTTATGAACTGGTGATTTGGTGTCGCCATTATGGCTAAGCTTTAGTGTTTCAGCAAAACTCATTGATGAAGCACCCATTAAACCACCCAGTAACAATGCTGAGGCAAAATGTAGCTTAGCTTTTTTCATATTTAACATTTTGTAAATCTCCGTTTTGATATTTTTATAATGCTTTAGATTATCAAAGTGTGCCGTGTCGAGTTGGCATAATTACACGCAGGTTGATTTTGGTCAACCAATCTAATCTAGTTAGTTGACCAAAACTAATGTTTGGTTCAATATGTCGCCGGTTAATAGACGCTATTTTGAGCTTTTAGTCTCTTCAAGGGGAAGTAAATGACGAAATTCATTCATGTGGTAGACCGCATCTTATCTACTATTTGTGTCACTTTAATGGTGGCGCTCGTTGCGTGCGTGGTTTGGCAAGTGTTCTCTCGTTATGTTCTTGGTGCACCGAGTACATCAACCGATGAAATGGCTCGATTCTTATTTATTTGGGTCGGTTTATTGGGGGTTGCGTTCACATTAGGGCAGAAAAAACATTTGGCAATGGACTTTATGTTGCTGATGTTGGAAGGGAAAAAGAAGGCCACATTGCAGTTAGTCATTACGCTTATCGGTTTGTTCTTTGCTGTAGTCATTATGGTGTTTGGTGGCGGCTCTTTGGTCCTAAAAACACTTAATGTTGGTCAACTTTCTCCTGTATTAGGGCTGCAAATGGGCTGGGTTTACGCTGCGATTCCTATTAGTGGCGGTTGCATGATTTTGTATTTGTTGCGGGATTTGTTTGCGCCGACCCAAGACTAAAATGATTTACATGTTTAAAAATGCCGCCTTTTTGTAACCTTTTTGGCGGTTTAAAAAGATTCTGATAATAAGGATAAAAACGTGGAATGGTTAGTTGCACTCGTTCTCTTTGGTAGTTTTTTCACTATGTTGGTACTTGGTGTACCAATTTCCTTCTCTATTGCTGTCGCTTCACTTTTGTCTATCATGGTGTCGCTGCCTTTTGATGCCTCCCTTTCTGTTGTCTCACAAAAACTTGCCTCAGGCATGGACAGCTTTACCTTGCTGGCGATTCCGTTTTTTATTCTAGCTGGGAATATAATGAATCGGGGCGGATTGGCATTAAGGTTAATTGAGTTTTCTAAGTTGTTAGCAGGTCGTTTACCGGGTTCATTGGGCCATGTGAATGTCATCGCTAATATGCTTTTTGGTTCTATTTCTGGTTCAGCCGTGGCAGCAGCGGCTGCAGTTGGCGGTACCATGGCGCCATTGCAGAAAAAGAGCGGCTACGATCCGGTTTTTTCAACGGCCGTTAACATTACGTCAAGTCCTGCTGGTTTATTGATTCCACCTAGCAATGCATTAATTGTTTACTCTTTGATTTCGGGTGGCACCTCTATTAGCGCGTTATTCCTCGGAGGTTATTTACCAGGTTTATTAATGGGGGCCTGTGTAATGGTGGCCGTCGCCGTGGTGGCGAAGAAGAAAAATTACCCAGTCTCTGACAAAGTATCTTTGGGAGAAGCGGGGCAAATAACCTTTAGAGCCTTACCGAGTTTGGGGCTGATCGTTGTTATTATGGGCGGCATCATTGGTGGTATTTTTACTGCAACGGAAGCGTCGGCCATTGCGGTTGTCTATTCGTTCTTTCTTGCTCTTATTTACCGGGAAGTATCACTTAAGGACATGCCTAGTATCATTCTTGGCTCCATCATGACGGCTTCCATGATCATGTTGTTGATTGGTGCGTCTATGTCCATGGCATGGGCAATGGCGAATGCTGATATTCCTTATGCTGTGAGTGATGCGTTACTCGCCTTGTCTGATAATCCAATTATCATCTTATTGATTATTAACTTAATTCTGCTTGTTGTCGGTATCTTTATGGATATGACGCCAGCGTTGCTAATCTTCACACCTATTTTCCTACCGATTGCATTGGAACTTGGTATCGATCCAGTTCACTTCGGCATCATTATTACCTTCAACTTATGTATCGGTATTTGTACACCGCCAGTTGGCAGCGCCTTATTTGTTGGTTGTTCTGTGAGCGGAGTGAAAATTGACCAAGTCATTAAGCCATTGTTACCTATCTTTGGCCTGCTGTTGCTGGCTTTGTTGGCGGTGACCTTCATTCCAGAAATTACCTTGTTTTTACCGTCTCTTTTACTCGGGTACTAGTTTAGAAGCGTGCGAATTTTAACGATATTTGGAGATATGTATTTATGAAGCCGATTATTAATTGGAAGCTTCTAGGAGTTGAAGACAATCGCGTAGACGTTCAGTGTGATGATCGTCACGTGCTGCATTTTTTCGTTCTAGAATCCAACGTGATTCGTGTTTTACTGAAAAAGAACGGTAAGCTACAACTCGAAAATAGCTGGTGCATTTCCCCTAATGACAGTCCTAATGGCAGTGAAATGGGTTGGGAAGGTCGTGACCGTATGAGTACGGAAGGCTTTACTTGTCCAGAGTTTAACGTGTCTGAACGAGGTGACCAGCTAAGCATTGCTTCAGCATCGCTTCGTGTCACCTTATCGACGCCGTTAAAATTAACCTGGGAATACGCCGACGCTGCTGGTAACTGGCATTACCTTGCTGCAGACCGTCACAGCGGCGCTTATATGTTGGGTGTGCAAAGCAACGATATTCACCATTATATGGCGCGTGATTTGTCTGAAAAATATTATGGTTTGGGGGAAAAAACTGGTGACCTTAATCGTCATGGCTCGCGTTACCAAATGCGTAATATTGATGCCATGGGTTACGACGCCAAAAATACCGATCCGCTTTACAAGCATATTCCTTTTTACATCACCAAAACCGAACAAGCGAGTTTCGGTATTTTTTACGATAACTTGTCAACCAGTTGGTTTGATTTGGGCAATGAGCTAGATAACTACCATGGCTATTATCGTAGTTACCATGCAGATGAAGGCGATCTGGATTTTTACTTCATGTACGGTGAAAAAGTCGTTGATGTGACTAAAACCTATGTGAACTTAACCGGTCGTACTATTTTTGGGCCGAAATGGAGTCTTGGTTACAGCGGTTCTACTATGCTTTATACGGATGCCGAGAATGCTCAAGAGCAGCTTGGTGACTTTATTAAGCACTGCGACAATCACAGCATGCCTTGCGACTCTTTCCAGCTTTCTTCTGGTTATACCTCGATTGGTAATAAGCGTTATGTCTTTAACTGGAACACCAGTAAGGTGCCAAATCCACTTAAATTGAGCGCAGACTTTCATCAGGCTGGCCTTAAATTAGCGGCGAACATCAAGCCTTGTTTGTTGCAAGATCATCCACGATTCGAAGAAGTGGCGTCGCAGAATTTATTTATTCAAGACTCTGAATATGATGCACCTGAGTCATCTCAGTTTTGGGATGATTCTGGCTCACATTTGGATTTTACTAATCCAAACACTATTCAATGGTGGAAAAAGAATGTCACTGAGCAATTGCTTGAAAAGGGCATTGACTCTACTTGGAATGACAACAACGAATACGAAGTCTGGGACAGTAATGCTCGATGCGTAGGCTTTGGTAAGCAGACGCCAATCAAGCTGATTCGCCCATTGCAGCCATTGCTAATGATGCGTGCGTCTTTTGAAGCGCAAACGGAATTTGCACCAAGCTTGCGCCCGTATTTGATCTCCCGTTCTGGTTGTCCAGGCATGCAGCGCTATGTGCAAACATGGAGTGGTGACAACCGTACTAACTGGCAAACTTTGCGTTACAACACACTCATGGGCGTTGGTATGAACCTTTCTGGTTTGTACAACATGGGTCACGACGTGGGTGGCTTCTCGGGTGATCGTCCAGATCCGGAATTGTTTGTGCGTTGGGTTCAAAACGGTGTCATGCATCCGCGTTTTACCATTCACTCTTGGAACGATGATAAAACGGTTAACGAGCCTTGGATGTACCCAGAAGTGACGCCTATCATTCGTGAAGCCATGACGCTTCGTTACCGTTTGATGCCGTATTTGTACAACCTACTTTGGCAAGCGCATAAACATCATGAGCCTATGCTGCGTGCAACCTTCTTAGACCACGAGGCCGATGCTCGTACCTATGAAGAAAGCGATGACTTCTTGCTAGGTAAAGACCTATTGGTGGCGTCTGTCGTAGAGCAAGGCCAACGAACTCGCCCTGTGTATTTGCCTGACAATGGCGATGGCTGGTATGACTTCCATCGTAAGACTTGGTATGCCGGTGGACAAGACATCATCCTGCCAGCCGCGCTAGAAGAGATCCCTTTGCTTGCTCGTGCTGGTAGCGTGATTCCTACTAGTAATCGCATTGCTCATGTCGACGCACAAAAAGATACCCAACGTCAGTTGCTTGTTTTCCCATTCAAAGGAGCAGGGCAACGTGACTTGTCCGTGTTTGATGACGATGGACTTTCTACTGGCTATTTAGACGGTCACTACCTACAACTAAACATGACGTTGAAATGCGACCTTGAAAGAATTGATCTGAATATTTCACGAGAAGGTGAATGGCAGCCAGCTTACAAAGAGATGAGCTTTGTCTTGCCAGCAAGCGAGCAACGTCCTTTCTATGTCAATGGTAAGCAAATAGAGCGCTCTCAAACTGTCGCTCTTAGCAGCCTTATATAAGCCGAGGAAATGACATGAAAAACTTTATGACAGAAGATTTTTTACTAACAACGGAAACGGCGAAGCGCTTGTACCATGAGTACGCGGCTGATCAGCCAATTTATGACTACCATTGCCATTTAAGCCCTCAAGAAATCGCCGAGAATCGTCGTTTTACCGACCTTGGTGAGATCTGGCTGGAAGGTGATCATTACAAGTGGCGCGCTATGCGTGCCGCAGGTATTGAAGAGCGTTTGATTACGGGTGATGCGAGTTTCAAAGATAAATACCAAGCATGGTCTAAAACCGTGCCTCAGTGTATTGGTAACCCAATTTACCATTGGACGCATTTAGAATTGCGTCGTCCTTTTGGTATTACGGATGTATTGTTTTCTCCGAAAACAGCCGACGCTATTTGGGATCAATGTAATGAAATGTTGCAGCAACCTGAGTTTTCCGCACGTGGCATCATGCAGCAAATGAACGTGAAAATGGTCGGCACTACAGACGATCCTGCTGATAGCCTCGAACATCATAAGTTTACTGCCAATGACAGCAGCTTCGACATTGATGTTACGCCAAGTTGGCGCCCTGATCGTGCTTTTAAAGTCGATCATGTTGGCTTCAAAGATTACTTAAATAAACTCGGTAAAGCGGCGGATAAAAACATCGAACGTTTTAGTGATTTGATTGATGCCTTAGCGCAACGTCTTGAAGTATTCGATGCTCATGGCTGCCGCAGTGCCGACCACGGCATTGAAATCATGCGTTTTGCTAACGAGCCTAGCGAAGCAGAATTAGACGCTATTTTATCGAAACGTATTAATGAGCAACCGCTGACCGAACTTGAAATAGCGCAATTTTCCAGCGCCGTTCAAGTGTGGTTAGGCAAGCAATACGCTAAAAAAGGCTGGGTGATGCAGCTGCACATTGGTGCGCGCCGTAATAACTCTTCCAGAATGTTCAAACTGATTGGTGGTGATTCTGGTTTTGACTCCATGGATGATCGTGCCTTTGCGGAACCTTTGTCGGGTTTCTTGAATGCCTTGGATCAAAGTGACGAGCTACCGAAAACCATCCTTTACTGCTTAAACCCAATGCATAACGAAATGTTGGCAACCATGGCGGGTAACTTCCAAGGCGGCGGCGTAGCAGGCAAGGTGCAATTCGGCTCTGGTTGGTGGTTTAACGACCAACTAGACGGCATGCAGCGCCAGCTTACTAGCGTGGCGCAAATGGGCTTGTTAAGCCAATTTGTCGGCATGTTAACGGACTCCCGTAGCTTCCTATCTTACACCCGTCATGAATATTTCCGCCGTTTGTTGTGCGAGATGATTGGTGGTTGGGTTGAACGAGGTGAGGCGCCAGCAGACATGGCGTTATTAGGCGAGATGGTAAAAGGGATTTGTTCGGAAAATGCCAAGAAGTACTTTGGTTTTTAAGGTACTGGTCTCTAAAAATATAAGGAATCATCATGATTAGCATAAAAACAACAAATACCTTATACGCACCAGAAAAGGTGGATGTTGGCATTGTTCATATTGGATTGGGCGCTTTTCATCGGGCGCATCAAGCTGTTTATATCGAAAAAAACCTTAATCGCCATCAAGGTGGCAATTGGGGGATATGCGCGGTAAACATTCGTTCAAACACGCAACTTGTCGACGAGTTAAAAAGCAATGGTTGCCGCTATCATATTGCCGAATACCAAGACAGTCAGAACGTCGAACTGCGTGAGATCAACGCGATTCGTGATGCTCTATTTGCTGGCGCTGACAAAGAGCCTTTGTTTACCAAGCTTGTGTCACCAAAGACCAAGATCGTGACTTTAACCGTTACTGAAAAAGGCTACTACCTAGCACCGGTTGATAAGACATTGCGCCAAGATGATCCAAGTATCCAGCACGATATTGAAAATCCTACGGCGCCTAAAACCGCGCCAGGGATTCTTGTTGAAGCCTTGTACCGCAGAAAAGACTTGGGTCTACCGCCGTTTACTATCTTGTCTTGTGACAATATGCCGAATAACGGCAGTTTAACGCGTCGAGCGGTATGTGAGTTGGCAGCGCATCGTTCAGTAGAGTTTGTTCAATGGATTGAAGACACCGTGGCATTTCCAAGTTCCATGGTGGACAGAATTGTGCCAGCAATGTCGGATGATTCCCGCGAGCGATTGCAAAAGGAGCTTAATTGTCACGATCAAAATGCTGTGATGTGTGAAGCCTTTAGCCAATGGGTTGTGGAAGATAACTTCCCGCAAGGTCGACCAGATTGGGAGCACGACGGCGTGCAAATGGTGGAAGATGTTCATCCATTTGAAACTATGAAGCTGCGCTTACTAAACGGCAGTCATTCATTGTTGGCGTATGTTGGCTTAGCGGCTAAACACCAGACAGTGGCGCAAGCGGTGGCGGATGAAAAATTCGCCAACTTGATTCGTCACTATATGAGTCTTGAAGCCGCACCGACCTTGGATTTGCCACGAGAAGTACAAGTTCAAACCTATATCGAAAGTTTAGTTAGTCGTTTTGCAAACGACAGTTTGCAGCATCAATTGTCGCAAATTGCGATGGATGGCTCTCAGAAAATTCCTCAGCGCTGGTTAAATGGTGCGGAAGAACGTTTGGCGAACGATGCAAAACAGGGCGACCTAAATGCGACAGCGTTAGGTGTAGCGGCATGGCTATTTTATGTGCGCGGTGAAGATCTTGAAGGCAATCAACACAAGGTTGATGACCCAATGGCGCAGACGTTAAGAGAACTTCATGACCGTTGTTCTGACTCTGAAAGCTTGGTCTGTGAAGCCTTAAAGCTGAACGATATTTTTTCTACAAAACTCAGCCAAAGCGAGGCATTTTCTCACGCTGTGCTGAGCGCTTATCAAACAATTATTTCAAGCGGTGTTGCAGAATGTTTGTCATTCAATAACAGACTTTTAAATAACAACACTGCGAATTTCGGAGGATAAAATGGAACATACTTGGCGTTGGTTTGGACCAAATGATGAAACAACTTTGACGGATATTCGTCAAACAGGTGCAACGGGTGTCGTCACGGCTTTACATGAGATTCCTAATGGTGAAGTGTGGCCAGTAGAGGCAATTAAAGCACGCAAAGCCATGATCGAATCGCATTCACTGCGTTGGTCTGTGGTAGAAAGTGTGCCAGTACACGAAGATATTAAAAAGCGCACTGGTAATTACCAAGAGTACATTCAAAACTACAAGCAAACCCTGCTTAACTTGGCGGAATGTGGCATAGATACGGTGTGCTACAACTTCATGCCGGTATTAGATTGGACGCGTACAGATTTGGATTATGAGTTGCCAGATGGCTCTCGTGCGTTGCGTTTTGACCAAACGGCTTTTGCTGCGTTTGAATTGTATATATTAGAACGTAAAGGCGCAGAATCTGATTACAGCGATGACGAAAAAGCCCAAGCAAAAGTCTTCTTAGAGAACCTAAAATCAGAAGACAAAGACCGCTTGGTTGCGAACATCATCGCAGGTCTTCCTGGGTCCGAAGAAAGCTACACCATAGAACAATTCCGCGAAAAATTAGACGAATACGCTGGCATCGACAAAGACAAACTTCGTGAGCACCTGAAGCTTTTCCTAGAAGAGATTGTGCCAGCGGCTGAGCAAGGCGGCTTGCGTCTAGCGATTCACCCAGATGATCCACCACGCCCAATTCTTGGTTTACCACGCGTTGTCTCTGTCAAAGACGATATCGAATGGTTGCTAGGTGCGGTACCAAGCCCAGTAAACGGTATTACTCTTTGTACTGGTTCTTATGGTGTTCGCGCAGACAACGACTTGGTCGACATGGTGCAACGCTTTGGTTCTAACATCTTCTTCACGCATTTACGCTCTACTAAACGTGAAGAAGTGGCAGGCAGCTTCCATGAGGCGTCCCATCTTGGCGGTGATGTCGATATGGTCGGTGTGGTTCGCGCGCTTCTTGTAGAAGAGAAAAAGCGTAATGATAACAACGCTCCAAGCCTGATCCCAATGCGACCAGACCACGGCCATCAAATCCTGAATGACCTAGATAAAAACTCCAAACCGGGTTACTCGAAACTAGGCCGCATGAAAGGCTTGGCTGAAGTTCGTGGTTTAGAGTTGGGCCTTAAAAGTACGCTGTAAGCTAGCGAATTACTAAATTTAGAGAGTTACCAAGCTTGAATACAAAAATGCCTTTTGTGCTGATATAGGACAGGAGGCATTTTTCTTTTTCCTAAGCCATCCACCTCTGGACCTTAACCCTTTACGAGCCAAGATAAGTGATACGCCAGAGGAAGCCGATTTTACCAGTCTCAAAAAAAACATGTGGACTCAGCCAAAGTGCAAAGGCAGCCAAAGCGATTATTGCCTTTTATTGGTAATCCAAGAGAAAACATGCCTCATGGGGTGCCATTTTTATTATCTAATTTTTATGGTCAATATCCTAAATTCAATTTACTAAATAGCATTTATATCGCTTACAGAGTCAGGGTTTTGGTGCTTTTAAAGTATCTGTCCTAGTATTTGGTATTTTCGGAGAATTCACTGTGATGATTTTTAAGGTTGTAGTTTTTTGTAGTTTTATATTTAGTATTTTTCCGTAAATTCTTATTTAGTATTTATTTGTAATTGTCTATATATTCATATCTTAATTAAGAGCATTATGTTTTTGTTTTATATTTATTATTATAATTTTTATATGACAATATAAATAACTGTAATGGTGGGCGATTGAATTTATGAAAAATATCAAATTAAGTATATTGCTTTTTTTAGTTATGGGTTGGTGGTTTTAGGTCTAATTATTATAATAATATTTTCTTTTATTAATATGAGTGTTATTAATAATCAATCTACTGTTATTTCAAATAATTGGCTTCCATCGATTAAGCTGGTTGAAAGTATTAACACTCAGACTGCAGATTTACGTAATGCCGAAGCCGTTCATATTTTTTATGAGAAGACAGAAGAGAAAGCTAGGATAGAAAAAGTTATTGAAGATGGAAAAGTAAAAATTGAACAGACAATCAGAGCATATAAAGCCTTAGTGTCTAGTGAGGACGAAGCAAAGTTATTAAAAAAATTTGAAGCGAGCTATAATGATTATCTGAATATTGAAAATAAAGTGATTACCCTATCAAGGCAAGAAGAAGATGATGAAGCGCGAACTATTTTTCTCACTGAGTCACTTAAAAAATATACTGAGTATTCAGATGTACTATTAGAGCTTGCTGAAGTAAATGAGAAGGGTGCTCAATTAGCAAGTGAGAATGGTGACATAGTTTATCAAAAGTCTGTTTCTATTCTTAGTATAATTTCGGCTGTCATTGTCGTAATGATCTGTATTGTTGCTTTTTACATCATACGAACATTAACTCAGCAGGTCGGCTATATTCAAAATGCCATGACGCGTTTGTCCGGTGGTGATTTGAGTTTTCGTTTAGAAAATGTTTCCCGCAATGAGTTGGGTATTTTGGCTGGTCACTTTAATAAAACCGTTGAGCAGCTTTCTACGACGATAAATGAAATTCAAGATGCTGCGACTCAACTTGCTTCCACATCAGAAGAACTAAGTGTTGTTACGGAAAAATCGACTCAAGACATGCATCAGCAAAACGAACAATTAGAGTTAGCTGTTTCCGCCGTTACTGAAATGACGTCAGCCGTTGAAGATGTTGCACGTAATGCGGTGGCTACATCTAAAGACTCTGATTTAGCAGATGATCGAGCTGAATTAGGTCGTGATCAGGTTCAACAAACCATAAAAACTATTCAGTCTCTATTGACTGAGTTGAAGACTACCACTCAGGGTGTTAATGATCTAGCAGGACAGGTGAGCAGCATTGGTTCAGTGTTAGATGTAATCCGTGGTATCGCAGATCAAACGAACTTGTTGGCACTAAACGCAGCAATTGAAGCGGCTCGAGCGGGTGAAACGGGGCGAGGTTTTGCTGTGGTCGCAGATGAAGTACGTGCATTGGCACATCGTACTCAAGAGTCGACAAAAGATATTGAAGCAATGATTCAATCTGTGCAAAGCGGAACGGATCTTACTGTAAGTTCAATGCAGCGCAGCCATGAAAAAGCCAACGCCACATTGGATATAGCGAATTTATCTGGGGAAGCGCTTAAATCTATTGGAGAGTCTGTTTCTCGTATTAATGAGCAAAACATTGCCATTGCAAGTTCAGCCGAAGAGCAAGCACTTGTTGCACGCGAAGTAGATAAAAACTTGCTAACTATTCGTGATATTGCGAATGAAACAGTTGCTGGAGCGAATCAATCTAGTGCGGCGAGTTTGGATCTTGCCCGACTTGCAGAGAACCTCAGTGGTTTAACGAATCGCTTTAAGCTATAAAGTTTTAGTCATTAAGTAGTGATTTAAACAGGCGATAAAAGACCGAGTAGCAGGCGCTACTCGGTCTTTTTGTTTTTGAGTGCTACGATTTTATCTGCTCTGATCCATTTATCCTGATGTGTTACGAAGATCAGCGCACCTTGATAATTGTCTAGGGTTGCCGCGAGTTGGTCTTGGCTATCGAGATCTAGGTGGTTGTCTGTTTCGTCGAGAATCAATATTCCTTCGCTGGGTATTTGGCTGATCAGTAGTAACGCGACTTTCATACGCTCGCCGCCGCTTAGAGCTGAACAAGGTAAGAAAGCATGATCGCCGCGTAATCCTATACTGCCAAGGAAAGTTCGAATTGTACTGTCATCAAGATGCGTGGCTCGGTCTTTTAAGAGTGCAAAAGGTGAAGTGAATTGATCCAGTAGGCTCAAATGCTGGTCAAGATATAAGGTATCGACATGACGAGAGAGCTCGCCAGATTTCAAAGTTTGCAGACCTTGAACACATTGAATTAAAGTAGATTTGCCACTACCGTTAGGGCCATCTATGCGTAAGCGTTCTCCACGATCTAAGAAGATGCTTAATGGGGTTTTATCTCCAAAGGGTAGTACCGCATCAATGAGGTCAAGTACCCGACGTTGGCCTTTATTTTGGCTAGACAGATGCAAATTGAGCGTCGACGTTTTTATTTGCTGGCCTTGCTGTTGCTGGAGATCTTTTTTCAAAGCAAGACTGCGTTGTTCCGCCATTCTAGCTTGCGCACCACGTTTTGCTTGGGCTTTGTTCTTCCTACGATCTAGAAGCAATTTCGATTGGTTGCCAGAGGCTCGCTCTGCTTCACCTTGGCGCAGGCGCTGTTGAGCTTTTTGTTCACGAGCTTGTTGCTCACGTTGTTCTTTTTTGAGTTGAGCTTTAACTTGGCTGATGGCTTTTATGCTGTCGTGGTGGTGCTTTTCAAGTTGAGTGCGAAGGTTGATAAAATCCATATGAAAGGGGTGGATGCCTGTTTCATCCAGCACCAAGAATTTTTTTATGCTGTTTAGTAGGGAGACATCATGGCTGACTAACAGAACCGTGCTAGGCGTTTCTTTTAGTTGCCGAATTAACCACTGGGTGCTTTGTTTATCTAGGTGGTTACTTGGCTCATCCAATAGCAATACATCGGGTGATTGTTGCAGCAGACCAATCAGCTGTACCTTGGTGCGTTGGCCACCACTCAGTGACTGCATAGGCAGCTCTAATTCCAGTGGTAGATTGGCTTCCATTAGCCATGCTTGGGCGCGTTCGACCACATCCCAGTGCTGCTCAAGTAAATCAACATCTGTGTCTAGAGGCTCGCCATGCTCTACGCGTCTGAGCGCATCGTAATAATTCCCTAAGCGCAAAGCATCGATAACTCGTAACTTGTCAGAGTTATTATCACTGGAGGATTGGCGAAAGAGACTGTATGTGCCCGAGATAGCAACGCCTAGCTGCTGCTGGGCAATACATTCTAAGAGAGTCGATTTACCCACACCGTTACGACCTATGATTGCGGAGATACCGCCAGCACACGAAAAAGACAAATGGGAGAAGAGGGCATCGCCATTAGGCAATATAAAAGATAGATCAGAAACAACCAACATAACACGCTCACAGGGAAGTCGACGACTTCCTCACCTTAATTCAACATATAAAATATCTATGAAAAAAAGGCTTAGTTGTTCACGGCGCGTTATGCTCCTCTGCAAGTGATAAGATAAAACAATATTAGAATGCGAAGGCGAGAAAGACAAGTTTGTGACGTATATCGCTATGGGCTCGTTTTTAATAAAAAACGAGTAACAGCACTGTTACTCGTTTTTTATTTCAGCCAAATGACTTATTAGTCAAATTTCACACTGTTTGTTTTAAGCAAGGCTGCGCTGCTAGAGTTAACCAGTTTGTCGTTTTTCCTTTCGATGAAGAATACTTCTAGGTTTTCCTCTTTGGCGATTTTTGCGCCTTCCACTGGACCAAGGCACAACATAGTCGTTGCCCATGCGTCGCTGACTCTTCCGTCGGTTCCAAATACCGACGCTGAGACAAGGTCGTGAGTGATAGGCTTACCAGTGCTTGGGTTGATGATGTGAGAATATTCCACGCCGTTATCGTCGAAGTGGCGGTTATAAGTGCCTGAGGTATCAAGCGTAACGCCATCTTCATTTTCAATGGTAATGACTTTATAGACTTTTGGGCCGCCTTCAGTAGAAGGGACTGGACTTTGAATGGCGACTCGCCATTTGTCGCCATTTGGCTTGTGTCCTTTGATCTTCATATCGCCACCAAATTGCACCATGTAATTATTGTAGCCTTTGGATTCCAGTACATGACTTAACTTGCCAATGGTGTAGCCTTCGCCCATAGAGGAGAAATCAAGCTGTAAAAAAGGGCGAGTTTTACGAACACGTAAATTCTCTTCGTCTACCTCGATCTTATTGATTCCAAGCTCAGATTTTAGGGCGGTTAATTCTTCTGGTGTTGGTACGTGAAGTTTGTCAGTTTTAAAGCCCCATAAATCGAACAAAGGCCCAATAGTCGGATCATAACAACCTTCTGATTTTGCGTGTATATCTTGGGCGATTTGAACAAGCTCTACAAAATCCTGAGAGACCGGTTGCCAAGCCACAGAAGGGCTACGGTTAAATTCGGAAATGAAGGAATCTGGACGATAGGTAGAAAGTTCTTTGTCTATTTGGGCAAGCGTATCGTTAAACGCTGTTTGTACCTCAGTGATTGGCACCGCATCTTCTGACCAAAAGCTGATTTGATACGTGGTGCCTTGGGCATAACCTTCAACGGTTTCAAGTTTTGGGGGTTCACTGCAACCCACTAAAAAAGTCGTCATCAGAAGGGTGCTAAAACCCAATAACTTGGTGGTTTGAAAACCAGATTTTATCGAAGTAGACATGTTATTTAAGCCTTATGAATAGTAAATTCAGCCATTCTAGCAGTCGTTTATAAGCAACTCTATCGAAGCGTTTGTCATCCACATTAATGTGCATTTTGGCTTGTTTCTCGGCTTTGTTTTAATTGGATATTTTTCTTGTGGCCTTCAAAGTTCTGGAAGAAGGCCGCCTCTTACTGCCCCGGGTGATATCCCCGTCATGCGTTTGAAAGCTCGACTAAAAGACGCCGTTGAACTATAGCCAAGGCGATCTGCGATATCGTCAAGTGGCAGGTTGTCTTGGCTGATCCATTGGCTTGCTAGCCGCATGCGCAGATTGCCCAGATATTGCTGTGGTGTGGAATGGGTTAATTCGGTAAAGCGTTCTGCAAAGACAGATCGTGATGTTCCCATTTCGGAGGCCATATCCGCCACGGACCAGTGTCGTCCTGGGTCACGATGCAGTGCAGATAATACCTGTGCCAGTTTTGGGTCGCGCATGGCTTCAACCCAGCCGCACACGTTGCATCCGGTCTCTACCCAACGACGTAAAATGGCCGCGGCCACTACATCGGCAAGTCGTGTCAAGATTACCGCATACCCTGGTCGTTTAGCCTTTAATTCTTTGGTCATAACATCAAGGATGGCGGGGATTTGAGGGTCATGATCAGGCACTGTTTCAATATGCATAACTTCTGGCTTCAAGTGCGCCAAGGGATGAAGCCAGCCCAAGTCAAATTCCATGGCGCAACTGAAAATAAAGTTGTCATTGGATCGACATTTTTCTGTATCACAAGCGCTGATTTCTGAGGTGGCATCACATAATGGCACTTTGTCAAAAGCATCAATGCTGATCAAGGGCGCACCGTTTTCGCTATAAAGGTCATGGACGCCAGCGCAAGGTATCAGTACCGCATCTCCACAGGCAAGTTGCTGGATTGTTCCACTTCGAGTGCGTAGAAATGCTGATCCTTGTCCGATGAAATGAAAGTACGCCAGTCTTTTATCCACCCCTTCGCCGAATCGCAAGCCAAATGGTGTGGAAATTTCGACCCGCCTGTACTCTAGACCTTTAAGGCGTACGCCGGACAAAAGTTCGTTCATCATATCGTGTCGGGCTTCATTGGTGATCTTGATTGTCGAGGACGGTTGCATAGCTCTCCGGACGAAATGGTATGAATTTAAGATATATTGGTATATATCGTCTGGGTTGTCCATATTATTCTGTACGCAATATGCAAATATTCATTTCAAGAGGACTTTCTATGACGAATACAGTAAATGTGTCTCCGCCGCTGGCACAAGACGTACCTGCTTGGGGAGCAGTAATAGCCATGACGTTAGGTGTTTTTGGGTTGGTTACGGCAGAATTTTTGCCTGCTAGCCTTCTTACACCAATGGCTTCAGATCTTTCCATTACCGAAGGCATGGCGGGTCAAGCGGTTTCGGCTACCGCTATTCTTGCCGTGTTTGCCAGTCTTCTGACGGCTACTGTGACCCGCAGAATGGATCGCCGTTATGTCTTGCTGGGGTTTTCAGTACTGTTAATTATTTCGAATGTTTTGGTTGCGCTTGCACCGAACTTCTTCTTACTGCTAATTGGGCGCGTTCTACTTGGTATTGCTCTTGGTGGTTTTTGGACCATGGCTGCTGCCATTGTTATGCGGTTGGTACCTGATAAAGACATTCCGCGTGCGTTGGCTATTTTATTTAGTGGCGTTTCGGCGGCGACTATTTTTGCTGCTCCGCTTGGCAGTTACCTTGGTGGTATTATCGGCTGGCGTAATGTTTTCTTGCTTGTCGCCTTGCTTGGTGTTCTGGTTCTTGCTGTCCAGTTTGTCACTTTGCCGAAAATGCAACCGCGTGGTCGAGCTACATTAGGTACCCTGATCGCGGTGATAAATCGCCCTCGAATGAAATTCGGCCTGCTAATGCTGGTGCTTATTTTTACAGGTCACTTTGCCTTATTTACCTATGTTCGGCCATTCCTTGAGAACGTGACAGGCGTCACAACTGCGGGTATTTCGGGTATTTTATTGGGTTTTGGTGTTGCTAATTTCATTGGTACTTATATAGCTGGAGCCTTGATTGCGCGATCACTGCGCCTAACCCTTACGCTTATGCCGCTGATCATTGGTTTGGTTGGAATCGGTATGGTCGGTATTCAGGGCGCTGTTACACCAACGGCAGTATTGGTGGCTATCTGGGGGATGGCGTTTGGTGGTGTGCCAGTTGCTTGGTCGACTTGGATTACGCGCAGCGTTCCTGATGAAGCCGAAAGTGGTGGTGGGCTTCTGGTTGCAGCTATTCAGGTTGGTATTGCTACCGGTGCAGCAGCAGGCGGGCTCGTTTTTGATGCTAGTGGTGCGCTTGGCGTCTTTACAATCGCCGCTTTGATTCTTCTGGCAGCAGCCATTATTGTCACGTTTGGTTTGCGAGCTGATCCAGTAAAAGTCCCACAAAGCGCTTAAATATTGTCTCTAAGCGCCCTGATTCTTGTGTAAGACTCAGGGCGTTTTTTTATCTATTTGCTATTAATAGTCAGCTCATTAATAACCGCACCCCGAGTGATGTCATCAGTAAGCCGGTAATGCGTTCGATCCATATTTTGAAGACCAATACTTTCTGTTGAATTCTTGCAGACGTGAGCAAGCATGCAACAAGTGCAAACCAAACAAAATGTGCTAAAGCAATATAAACACCATAGCCAAGCTCCATCAGTAAAGAGGTATCTGTTGAAATGACTTGGCTAAACAAAGACACGATAAACAGCATGGTTTTCGGGTTAAGTGCGTTACAGGCAAAACCAGACCAAAAAGCTGAGCCGCTGTTTGTTACTTTGTTTTGAGGTGAGCTTTGATCTTTTAATGGCTCTTGTGTCTGGCTAGGTCGTGTTCTAAAAACGATTCTCTTGATATCCGGCCATAAGGCGGAAATGCCCAGCCAAATAAGGTACATGGCGCCGAGATAGCGTAAGGTATTCAGAACCCAAATATTGTTTGCAAACACAACTCCCAGTCCCAAGAGCGTATAAGCCAAATGCACACTGATGGCGGCGCTTATCCCGATAGAGCACAAAATGCCATCTCGTCGTCCTTTTAGTAACGAGACCTTCGACACCATCGCAAAGTCTGGCCCCGGACTCATGACAGCCAATAACGTGATAATAGCAACAGAATACAATTCAAATTGATCGATATTTAACATGGTAAGATACTCTTATCTGTGAATAATAAGATTATGAGTAGAAGCTGAAGTAAATAAAATCGATAATTAATGGTGAATATTGTGAGTAATAATCACATAAAAAGACGACTTCCCCCATTGGGAGCCTTAACGGCTTTTGAAGCAGCGGCAAGGCACCAGAGTTTTTCACGAGCGGCGCAAGAGCTTCATTTAACTCACGGTGCGATTAGTCGAGCGGTTGCACAAATAGAAGACCGTATTGGTGTACAGTTATTTGTTCGGCGCAATCGACGAGTATATCTCACGTCAGCTGGGCAAAGATTGTTAAAAACCACATCTGAAACGTTAGATGAACTGAGTCATACAGTGGAAGAAATCCATCGTCATGATAGCTCATCGCCATTTCTTACTGTGTCGTGCGAACCCAGTTTAGCGATGCGTTGGTTAATGCCACGTTTGGGGACTTTTCGGGAATTGTGTCCAGAATTGAATATAGACCTACGGATGGCGGGTGGCCCGATTGATTTATTGTCAGAGAATTGTGACATTGCCATTCGCCGCATGGATTTTGGTGTCCACGAGGATTATCAAATAACCACACTCTGTTCTGAACTGGCTGGTCCTGTATGCACAGAAGACTACTGGGAAAAACATATTAACCAAGATTTAAGCGGAGCCAATTGGTTACATAGCCGAACTCGACCCAATGCATGGGATGACTGGCAAAACGCTGATGGCATGGAAAAAATCGCTCCAAAGAGTGAGCAGCACTTTGATCACTTCTTTTACACCTTGCAGGCTGCTCAAGATCAGCTTGGTATCGCAATTGGTTCTATTCCCTTAGTTTCTGATGACTTAACAATGCAGCGCCTAATTGCGCCATTAGGTGTTCAGCCCACAGGATATGACTACGCTTTATTAACATTGGGTGAGCCGAATCAAGATCCAAGAATTGCAGCTTTTTGTAATTGGTTGATAGGGCAAATTGCGGGTTAAAATGAATGGAAACCTTGGAGTATATTCTAAATAATTTCACATCGAGCACTGTCTTTTTATAGGAGAATATTGGGTGCACAAGATTTTTGTCTTTGGGACGCTAAAAGAAGGCTTTCCGAATTTTAAAACGAATAAAGGCATTCGTTTTCGAGGGGATTTTGAAACCAAACAACGTTATCCGCTATACCTAGTTGGCGAACGATTTTCACCTTGGCTGGTTTTACAGTCAGGCGAAGGGTGTCCTGTGAAAGGGCAGGTGTTTGAAGTGTCAGATGATGTCTTAGCAGAAATGGATGTACTGGAAAGAATCACCGCTGTAGATGGTTATCGTAAGGTTAGTCTTCCTGTTATTTGCTTGGAATCCGGTGACGAGATTAACGTCTTAGCCTATGGCAAACTACCCGAAATGCTACAAGGTGTTGAGGTTATGCAAGAACTAGCAGGCGAGTATGGCCTTGAGCATGCGGCCTTGTATCGTAGTCGGGATGTTCTATGACTGAAAAGCCATCAAAGTGCTTAATAATTCTGACATTTATCTTTGCTTGGCTTCCAGCATTCGTCTTTGCTGTGAGTTGCGGAGCAATGCTTATTGGCACACTTCCTAGCTTCGTTGATTATCTATTGTCTGCTAGATATGCGGAATTATTCCAGCTAGTAACTTTCATTCTCATAATGAAACTTGGTTTACTAGGTTTTTGGGGATTATCAGCAGTAACATTTGATATGAAATTAAGGCCGTCAATACGGATACTTTTTCTTATTTTAGGTATTGTGTCAGCTTTCGTATTCACAGTATTTATGTGGTTAGAACACGTTGAAATACTGCTCTCAAAGGGTAATCGTGTATACGCTGTTATGCTTTTTAGCCTTTTAACACTCCCTGTCTTATTTGGTTTTGTGCATAT
This sequence comes from Marinomonas sp., assembly GCF_965225885.1. Taxonomy (NCBI): domain Bacteria; kingdom Pseudomonadati; phylum Pseudomonadota; class Gammaproteobacteria; order Oceanospirillales; family Oceanospirillaceae; genus Marinomonas; species Marinomonas sp. Next base: position 3,423,513 of record NZ_OZ245329.1, on the reverse strand, counting down.
TGTTTTTAACTATCGAGTAATTAAATTATCCGCTGAGGTAAAGGAGACACAGAAAACAGACCTTCAGCGCAAGTTGAAATGTTGGAAAAACGCCTGTCGTAGTTCTAGATATTGAATGGATGGTTTTAGTCCGTTAGGTATTTTCATACTTCGGAAAGTATGAGTGTAGCCATTGTAGTCAAGTAATACATCGCATACATAGTAAGGTTTTCCCCTAGGATGGCCATTTTTATCTTTTGGTACGACTAGCTGAAAGTTGTGGGTTGTAAAATGCTCTTGATTGATTTGGGTATAAGAGAACCCTTGAGACGATTCAAACCCAGTGAAAATAAGCATTATCGTCAGAAGGTGCGGGCAAAAATGTGCTTTATGTACCCAAGTCTCTTTATAAAGGTCCTTTTTATAGCGCATACCAAGCCAAGTCATTAGCAGAATATTGCCAATTAGGAGTGAAAACGCAAAAAAATCCCCCAGAATCAAGAATAAACGGGTGTCTAATAACGTAATTAAGAGCCATGGGACGATAAATATAGTTTCGATAATGACTGCACAACCAATACGTGTTCTGGGGTCTTTAGCAAATAGGGCGAGTAATATCAGCCCCATACCTACATAGCCTACTAGTAACGCACAGGGGAGTAATATTGGCGAAAAACTCACCAATATAATGTAGATTGAGTTAATATTAATCCATGGAATATTTACCAAAATTACGGTGAAAATATAAACGCCTAAGATAAAAGCAAAATGTTTGAAAATATAGGTAATAAAACAGAATAATACTCGGTTAAATGACGTTGTGAAGTAGCAGATTGGAGGCAACATCTCTGTATTTATTACTGCTATTTTATTTTTTTTCATCTCAATCCTTAATGAGTCATTATTCTTATTTCTATAAAAATCTTCCAACAAATTTTCTTTCTGTGTACTAAAAATACTTGATAAAGCAGTGTTGATGCAATCAAGTTGCAGTGCAAGAGATGACCTATTGTAAGACGGTACATACCTTAACTAAATAAGAAGGGATGAAAATTTCTAATAGCCATATCCAAAGCCGTCATCTCCTCTGTCGTAAATTGTCATTCGCTGGACGCTTCCAAGCATTAGGGTAGAAATCTTTATCTCTATTATCACGGTGAACGCTTAGTCTATGGCGTCTTGGCGGACATCTTAGCTGACTAAGACGCTGCAACCTTTTTTAACCATGTCACGATGATCGTTGAAACGATTATTTATCTAAGGAGCTGATCTGATGCAGCATTATTCCGGCTTTGGGTTGTTAAAGCACAGTTTTAGCCATCACGAGAATTGGCAGCGGGTGTGGCGTAATCCAACCCCGAAAAAGAAATACGATGTGATCATTGTCGGCGGTGGTGGTCATGGTTTGGCGACGGCCTACTACTTGGCGAAAGAATTTGGTGTCACCAATGTCGCGGTAATTGAAAAAGGTTTTTTGGGTGGTGGTAACACGGCTCGAAATACCACGATTGTCCGTTCCAATTACTTGTGGGATGAGGCCGCTCATCTTTACGAACATTCGATGAAACTGTGGGAAGGTCTGTCGCAGGATTTGAATTACAACGTGATGTTTTCCCAGCGTGGCTGTTTGAACCTTGGTCACACCTTACAAGACATGCGCGACATTGAGCGCCGCGTGAATGCCAACCGTTTAAATGGCATTGATGGCGAAGTCTTAGACGCTCAGCAAGTGAAAGAAATTGTCCCAGTGTTGGATTGTTCCGACCGTGCACGCTACCCAGTGATGGGGGCGTCATGGCAGCCTCGTGCTGGTGTTGCTCGTCACGATGCCGTTGCGTGGGGCTTTGCCCGTGGTGCCGATACTCGTGGTGTGGATCTGATTCAGCAAACCGAAGTGGAAGACTTAATCATCGAAGATGGCACTGTCGTCGGCGTACGTACTGCACGTTATGGCGATATACGAGCAGATCGAGTGGGTTGTGTGGTGGCAGGTAACTCTAGCGTCTTAGCGAAGATGGGAGGCTTTGAGCTGCCATTAGAGTCTCATCCGTTACAAGCCTTGGTGTCTGAACCGATCAAGCCGATTCTGGATACGGTTGTTATGTCTAACCAAGTACATGGTTACGCATCGCAATCTGACAAAGGCGATTTGGTTATTGGTGCGGGTATTGATGGCTACAACGGCTATGGCCAGCGTGGTTCTTATTCCACTATCGAGCATACGATTCAGGCGATTGTAGAAATGTTCCCAGTGTTTAGCCGTGTGCGCATGAACCGTCAGTGGGGCGGTATCGTTGATACGTGTCCAGATGCGTGTCCGATTATCAGTGAAACGCCAGTGAAAAACTTGTACTTCAACTGTGGTTGGGGAACAGGCGGTTTTAAAGCGACACCAGGCTCAGGCCATGTATTTGCCGCGTCTTTGGCGAAGGGTGAAATGCACCCATTGGCGAAACCTTTTTCTATGTTTCGTTTCCATAACGGCGCGCTGGTGGATGAACACGGCGCAGCTGGCGTAGCACATTAAGCGGGCTAAGACCGAATAAGGAGAGAAGTACCATGTTTCATATTTATTGCCCGCATTGTTGTGAATACCGCGAGGAAGAAGAGTTTCATGCGTCTGGTCAGGCGCATATTCCGCGTCCATTAGACCCAGATGCTTGCACCGATAAAGAGTGGGGCGAATTCATGTATTTTCGTGCCAATCCACGCGGAATACATCATGAGCTTTGGGTTCATGGAGCGGGTTGTCGTAAGTATTTCAACATTACTCGTAATACCCACACTTACGAAATTCTAGAAGTCTACAAGGTTGGCGAAAAGCCATCTGTTGTGGCCAACGAAGCGAAATAGAGGAGCGATACAATGACACAAGATTTGAGTAAGCAGTCTAATCGTCTCCAAGATGGTGGACGAATTGATCGCTCCAAACCGCTGACTTTTACCTATAACGGCAAACAATATAAAGGCTTCGAAGGCGATACCTTAGCGTCAGCTTTGTTGGCGAACGGTGTTGATATTGTTGGTCGCAGTTTTAAATACAGTCGTCCGCGCGGTATTGTCGCAGCGGGTGCGGAAGAGCCAAACGCCATCATGCAAATTGGCTCGACTGAAGCAACACAAATTCCAAACGTGCGTGCCACTCAGCAGTCTCTTTATAATGGTTTGGTTGCCAGTACGACAAACGGTTGGCCGAATGTCGATACAGATTTGATGAGCTGGGTTGGCAAGATCGGTGGGAAAATGATGCCGCCGGGCTTTTATTACAAAACTTTCATGTACCCAAAATCCATGTGGGAAACCTACGAATCTTATATTCGTAAAGCCGCCGGTCTTGGTCGCGCACCAAAAGAAAATGACCCAGACATCTACGACAAGATGAATCAACATTGCGACGTTATGATTGTTGGCGCAGGCCCAGCGGGTCTAATGGCGGCTCTAACCGCAGCACGCGCTGGCGCACGAGTGATTATTGCCGACGAGCAAAACGAGTTTGGCGGAAGTTTGCTAAGCAGCACAGAAACGCTGAATGGCAAACCAGCAGCCGAATGGATCGCTGAAGTCGTGAAAGAATTGTCAGGCTTTGACGATGTCTTAATGTTGCCAAACTCTCAGGTAAACGGCTACCACGATCATAACTTCTTAACTATTCAACAACATTGTACGGATCAATTTGCGGATCGCGCGCCTAATGGTCAAATCGCTCAGCGCTTGCACCGTGTGCGTGCCAAATGGGTGATCTTGGCAACGGGCGCTCATGAGCGTCCTTTGGTTTATGGCAATAACGATTTACCGGGTTGCATGGTCGCCAATGCGGTGTCGACTTATATCAATCGCTACGGCGTCGCGCCAGGCAAAGATTTAGTCTTGATGACATCCAATGACAATGCTTATCGAACTGCGCTGGATTGGCACGATGCGGGACGCAACGTGGTGGCGATTGTTGATTCTCGTAAGAATCCACAAGGTACTTTTGTGGAAGCAGCCCGCGAACGCGGTATTAGCATTCTAGTTAGCTCTGGTGTGATTGAAGCCCATGGCAGCAAACGTGTCACCGATGTTTCCATTGCGCCATTAAATGAAATTGGCGATGCGATTGTTGGTTCCGTTGTGAAAATGGCGGCGGATACCGTTGCCACATCTGGTGGCTGGAGTCCGGTTATTCACTTGTCTTGTCATACGGGCGCTCGTCCTGTTTGGAACGACGACATTGTTGGTTTTACGCCGGGGGCAACGGTTCAGAAACAACTCACCGCTGGTGCGATTAATGGTGTGTTCAGCACAGTACAAGTGTTAGAAGAAGGCTTGAGTGCGGCTTGTGATGCTTTGGCTCATTTAGGCTTAGATAAGCCTGATGTTGCCTTGCCAGAAGCGGATGTGATCGAAGAGGGCAAAGCCATGGCTTTGTTCCATATTCCACACACTAAACCTACATCAAAAGCGCCTAAGCAGTTTGTCGATTATCAAAACGATGTAACTGCAGCAGGGATAGAGTTGGCGTGTCGTGAAGGCTTTGAATCTATTGAACATGTTAAGCGTTATACCGCGATGGGCTTTGGTACTGACCAAGGCAAGCTAGGTAACATTAACGGCATGGCAATTGCGGCGAAAATGCTTAAGCAAACCATCCCTGAAACCGGCACGACAATTTTTCGTCCGAACTACACGCCGGTGACGTTTGGCGCGATTGCTGGACGTGATTGTGGTGAATTGTTTGACCCAAAACGTTATACAGCGATGCATGCTTGGCATGTGGAACGTGGCGCGAAATTTGAAGATGTCGGTCAATGGAAACGCGCTTGGTATTACCCGCAAGGCAATGAAACCATGCAAGAATCATTGGACCGCGAATGTCTAGCGACGCGTAACTCGGTGGGAATTTTGGATGCGTCTACATTGGGTAAGATCGATATTCAAGGCAAAGACGCCCGTGAATTCTTAGGTCGTGTTTACTCCAATGCATGGGCGAAACTAGCAGTAGGCAAGTGTCGTTATGGTTTGATGTGTGGTGAAGACGGCATGGTATTTGATGACGGTGTAACGTCATGCTTAGCGGAGAATCATTTCTTAATGACGACCACGTCTGGCGGTGCTGCGCGCGTTCTGTCTTGGTTAGAAATTTATCACCAAACCGAATGGCCTGAATTGGAAGTGTATTTCAATAGTGTGACGGATCATTGGTCAACTATGACAATTTCTGGCCCAAATAGCCGTAAATTGTTAGAAAAACTCACTGATTACGATGTTTCAAAAGACAATATGGCCTTTATGGATTGGAAGACTATGACGGTGGCTGGCGTACCAGCCCGCGTGTTCCGTATTTCCTTTACTGGTGAGCTATCTTTTGAGATCAACGTACAAGCTAACTATGGTTTGCATGTATGGAAAGAGTTGTTTGAAAAAGGTGCTGAATTTGACTTAACGCCATATGGCACGGAAACCATGCACATATTGCGAGCTGAGAAAGGCTTCATTATTGCGGGTCAAGATACTGATGGTTCTGTGCATCCGTTTGACTTGGGTATGTCTTGGGCTGTTTCTATGCAAAAACCATTTAGCTTTATCGGTAAGCGCGGGATGCAGCGCGAAGATTGCGTTCGAGCAGATCGTAAGCAGCTGGTGGGTTTGAAAACCATTGATCCAAATGTTGTCTTGCCAGAAGGCGCACAAGGCGTATTAGATCCGAAAGCTCCGATTCCAATGCCGATGGTTGGGCATGTAACGTCTAGCTATTGGAGTGCGAACTTGAAGCGTTCTGTGGCAATGGGCTTTGTTAAAGGCGGACTGGAAAAAATGGGTGAAAAAGTCTTTTACCCATTGGCGGATGGTCGTGTTATCGAAGCGGAAATTTGTAGCCCAGTATTCTTAGATCCAAAAGGGGAACGTCAAAATGTCTGATGTCAAAGTAGAAGCTGTTGAGTTAGAAGCAACTGACAAATTGTTGATGAACCAAGTGCCTTTATCAGCAGAATTAAGCGAAATGGGTGAAAGCCCTTTGCATCATGCGGATCTCGCCAGTATTGCAGAACACGGCCCGCAGGAAGGTGGTGTGCATTTTCATGAACGCAAGCAGATGGGATTATTAACCTTGCGTTGCCTGCCATCTGCAGAGCAGCAAAAAGTAATCAAATCCTTATTGGGTGTGGCGTTGCCAATGCAGCCGCTAACGTCTGTCAGCAAAGACGAATCTACGATAGGAAAGGTCTCTGTACGTTGGGTATCGCCTGATGAATGGCTGATTATTGTTGAAGGTGATAAGGCATTCGAAATAGAAAGTAGCTTTCATGACAAGCTGATGGGGCATTACTCATTAGTGAACATCAGCGGTGGCACCACTATCTTTGAAGTGTCTGGCAGTAATGTGGTCGAGATGCTGAAAAAGTCTACGCCGGTGGATTTGCACGCAAGCGAGTTCCCAGTCGGTAAAGTCGTGTCTACGGTATTTGCTAAAAGTGGTGCGACCATTTGTCGTCTAGCAGATGACAAATTTGAATTGGTGGTACGTCGTAGCTTCGCAGATTATCTCTGGTTATGGATTCAAGACGCCAGTCGAGAATACGGTTTGGTCGTAAAGGCCTAATTACTTCTCACGTACTCACTTGTGTTATTTCACGGTTTTGGTTGGCCACTTTTTGGGTGGTCGGCCTTTTTCGTGACGTAAAAAGCTTAAGACAATAAGAGACTATTTTATGAAATCAAAAACCGCGCCTTGGATTTTTACCGCTAGCTGCCCAAGCATCATCGGAACGGTCGACGTAGTGACTCGATACATGGCGCAAGCCGGTAACTATGTTGATGAAATTCACTCCTTTGATGACCGAGAATCTGGTCGTTTTTTTATCCGCATAGAATTTTTGCCACAAGATGCCGATTTCAATGCCGACGTTTTTAAAACAGAATTTGCCGAACGTGCCGCAGAGTTTGATATGGATTGGTCGTTAACTGCACCAAATCACAAGCCAAAAGTGGCGATCATGGTGTCGAAATACGACCATTGTTTGAATGACTTGTTGTATCGCTTTCGTACTGGGCAATTGAACATCGACGTCACGGTCATTATCTCCAATCACCCTGATTTAGAAGACCTAGCGAAATGGCACGGTATTCCGTATTACCACTTGCCAATCACCGCCGACACCAAGTTAGAACAAGAAGCGCAAGTGCGAGAACTGATTGAGCAATACGATACCGAATTAGTCGTGCTAGCGCGTTACATGCAAGTGCTTTCTCCAAGCATGTGTGAATACCTAGATGGTCGCGCGATTAATATTCATCACTCTTTATTACCAGGATTTAAAGGCGCTCGACCTTATCATCAAGCATGGGAAAAAGGCGTGAAAATGGTCGGTGCGACGGCACATTATGTGAACAACGACCTCGACGAAGGCCCGATTATTTCCCAAGGCATTCAAGTGGTGAACCACGCCCACTATGCGGAAGACCTAATCGCCAAGGGCCAAGACATCGAACGTGTCACCTTGTTTAACGCCGTGAAATGCCACGTGGAAAAACGTGTGTTCTTGAACGGTAAACGTACCGTCGTGTTTGGTGGGTAGTCTGCTTATCTAGCAGCAGATTAGAGCAAGTAAAAAGCTGCTCCGGGGAGCGGCTTTTTTGTTTAAAATTCAGTGTTAAAAATTGTTCTTTAGTGTGGCATGTTGCTTAGGATGGTTTGTTATATAAGAAAAACAATGTCGCCAGAAGGGGTATTTGGTGTTCGCTGCTTTAGGTAAATAAATAATTGATCGATCAGCTTTTTCTTAGTTGTTCCTTTTGGCCAAACTAAATAGTAGCCATCTCCGGTTGCGATAGCTTCATTAAACGGTGTTGCTAATAATCCATTATTAATCGTATCAGCGCTTAACAGTAAGTCTCCTATTGAAACACCATGTCCACACATAGCAGCCATATTGCCTTGTTCTAAGGTGTCAAATATTTTGCCTTGTGCAAGATGTAAATCGGGGTGTTTTTGAGTGCCTTTGAGCCATCGTCTCCAATCTCTCTTATCTGGTGATGGGTGAATCAGAGAGCAGTTCTCTAGGTTGTTGTGAGCAATCTCTTTCATGTTTGGAGCGCATATTGGTATTAGCCATTCTAGAAAAAGCAGTGCGCATTCTGTGTCCTGACCAAACACCCCATTCCCTAAAAGAATCGCACAGTCGTAGGGTTCTTTACTAAAATTAACAGTATCAATATCCATCCAAACGCTGGTGGTTTCGATCTTATGTGTTGAATTATCTTCATGAAAGGTATGTAAGTTATCTAGCAACCAGCGCATCGTAATAGTAGAAGGTGCTTTTAGTCGAATTTCATTATGGCTACTGCGAAATTCTGAGCACGCTCTTTCTAGATAATTGAATCCTTCACTAATCTGCCCAGCGAGTGAGCTACCAGCACTTGTTACTTCAACTTTAGGGCCTTTCCGTTTAAATAGTTCACATCCAAACCATACTTCTAGCGTGCGAATGTGCTTGCTAATGGCTCCCGTTGTTAGATTTAGGTGGTCCGCAGCCCTAGTAAATGAGCCATATCGAGCCGCGGCTTCGAAGGCGCGAAGTGCATATAGAGGTGGTAGTGACATAAGTATCAATCTATATTGAGTTTAATTCACATTAAGCTTTATTTTTTTCCGTTTTTCAACAGCATTTTTAATTTGGATAATGGGCTGACGTTGCTCTTAAGTTGGCTTTTGAATATTGATACGGAATCACTTTATGAACTTAGCACTATTAATGGCATACATATTTGCAATTCTAATATTGCTTCTAACACCCGGTCCGGTTGTTGCTCTTGTTACGGGTACGGCAATTCGTTTTGGATACCGAAGAGCCTTTGCTACTGTGGTAGGGACGAACTTAGCCTCATTTGTGTTGATTTTTTTTGCAGCTCTGATGTTAATTGGAGTGGTGTCATTAGATATTTTTTATCTGCGAGTATTGGGGATTATAGGCTCATGCTTTATTGGTTATATGGCTATTCAAAGCTTACAAACCATATCCACTGTAGCTAAAAATGACGAAAAAAATGCGGGTTCAAGTAAGAGTGGAATGCTTCAAGGCTTCATAACAGGTATATCGAACCCTAAAGATATTCTGTTTTTCGTTTCGCTGTTTCCCCAATTCATTGCCATTACAAATGATTTTAGTACAAGTATTTTTACTCTTTCTATTGTTTGGATGATTTTTGATATTACGGTGCTCTCTCTTTATATTCTGATTGTGAAACGGTGGCTTCCGAATAAGCATAATAAGGGGATGGAGATCTTGTCGTCTTTATTTCTTTTAGTTATAGCGGTTTTAGGGGTGATATATAATCTCTATGAGATGGTTGGTCTTGATTAGTTTAAATAGGTGAAAAATTAGGTTAGTGTTTCTTCTAAGAGTTGAGCCGGGTGCAGAAATGAGTATTAATGTGTATTGGATTATTAATTTTAGTAGTCCCTGAATTTAAGTGTGAACTCATCACTTGTAAGCGTTTTTAGCCTTCTTAGAATAAACATTGGTCTATTTTGCTATCTACTGCGTATGACTTCTTGATGGATCAATTTTTAGACATTCAAGAGGTCAATTTTGAGGATAGCAAAAGTGTGTGTGGCGCTGAGTTCTTTATTACTCGTTGCCTGTACTAAGGTTGGGTTAGGCGTTGCCAATTTACCCAATACTTTCAGTGATACCGAAACGACAAAAAACATTATTTATGGCGCTGAGCCTTGGCAAAAGCTAGATATTTATGTTCCGCCTCACTCTTCTGGTCAATCACTTCCGGTTGTTGTCTTCTTTTACGGCGGCAGCTGGAAAGATGGTTCAAAAGATATGTGCCCTTTCGTGGGGGAAGCCTTTGCAAAACAGGGTTATATCACGGTCATTGCCGATTACAGCAAATATCCACAGGTAAAATTTCCGACCTTTGTTGAGGATGGTGCCAAAGCGATTGCTTGGATCTATCGTAATATTGCCCAATACCAAGGCGACCCTGAGCGCTTGTTTATTGCTGGACACTCAGCAGGCGCTCATATTGGCGCTCATATTGGCGCCATGGTGACGGCGGATAAACATTACTTGCAAGCCGAAGGCTTAACGCCATCCATTATAAACGCCTTTGCAGGCTTATCTGGCCCGTATGATTTTGTGCCTTATGAAGAAGATTATAAGGATATGTTTGGCCCACCAGAAAACTACCCAAATATGCAGGTAACGACGTTTATTGATGGCAAAGAGCCGCCAATGTTACTGCTTTGGGGCGCTGACGATACCATTGTTGGCAAAAGTAATATGGATAAATTGATTGCGAAAATTAATATTGAGCAGGGCGCAGTTGAAAGCAAAGTTTACCAAGGCGTTGGGCATGCCGACATGGTGTCTAGCCTTGTTTGGTTTTTGAAAAGCAAAGCGCCGATACTAGATGATGTTAATGACTTCTTTCAGCGCCATGGGGCAAATGCCGTAAAAGTGAAAGATTAAAGTGTACTGACATTTTGCTTGGTGAGGATGGCGTTGAAATCTTTTAATGGTCTTACCGTGAATTCTTGCGGCAAAATGTCTGCTTTCTTGATGCGGTCATAACGAAAAATACGTACGTCGTTTCTAAGATGGTCCCACGCTAAGAGATACCAAACCGGAAAACCAAGATACAAATAATGGGCTTCAATGTCGCGCTGAGTTTCTTGGTCATGAAAATCTTGGTAGACAATAGCGATACGCTTATTGAACAGAAAAGCGCGATGTAGGGTTTCAATCGTGGCTTGAGTTTGGTGTTTTTTGGTAGTGAAAGACTGCAAAACGTCTGGTGATACTTGTTCGCCAATATGGATTCGCTGACGTAGCTGGTGGATCTTTTCTTTTTGCTTTGGTGAAAAAGACGCCATAAGCTTATGACGAACTGTATTAATATTCCCCATAAACAAGGTCGGTCCCATGCTTTCTGCAATGGCAAGGCTGATTAGCAAATCGATCATTTCTTGGCTTTCTAACGATAGCCGTCCAACGCCCCAATTACGATGAAGCTTGATACCACCGCCACGGCCTTTGTTCGCTTCAATTGGCAACCCTCGTTCTCGCAAAATGCCAATATCACGAAAGAGGGTGCGTTCACTAATATTCAGTTCTGCTGCGATAATTTTGCTTGTAAGGGCTTCTTCTGATTTTAGAATGGCGGTTAATTGTTCTAATCTATCTAAATGTTTTGTGGCATTGGCTCTACTCATAATTTTAATGTGACATAAAGTGTCATAGATGTCGATATAGTGAATCTATTCCTAAACATATAGATTTCTGGAGATAAAATATGAAGCAAATAACCCTAGAAGAAAAACGCGTAGCTGGTTTAAGTGTGCGTACCAATAACGCCAGTGAGATGAATCAAGAGACCGCTAAGATAGGCGTTTTACATCAAACCTTTGCACAGCAAGCCACAGTGAGTTATGAAAAGGGGGCCTGTTTATATGGCGCGTATTATCAATATGAATCTGACTACACCGGTGATTTCAGTGTTTTAGTGGGCGCTGAGCCAGACATGGTGGAGTCAAACACAGAGCTAGAACACGTCGTTCTGCCTGCTGGAGACTATTTAGTATTCTCGGGCGAAGGAGAAATGCCGCAAGTAGTGATCGATGTGTGGCAAGAGATCTGGCGTTATTTTAGCAGTGATGATTGCGTTCATCGTCGTGCTTACACTGTTGACTTTGAATGTTATACCAGTGAAAACAGTGTCGATGTTTATATAGCGGTTAAGCCTTGAAAGGAATGCAGTTTGGGTTCAGCTGAAAAATAGAATGATTTTTCATTTGACACTGATGACTTTCTTGATCAGTCTGTGAAATATGTCGCCATATTCAGATCACATTTGCTTAGATTATTGCTTAGAGGCAAAGTGTTTCAGGCGGCAATAGAGTTCATCTAATGTGGAACCGAAACATGTCATAAGACTTTTAACTGAGCACTTATTAAGTACGCGGATTAATAAGGTAAGTCGATAAAATACTTGAAGGTATGTATCCTATACTTAATGCAGAAATGATTATCACCCGCTCTATTTACTGAGATATAGGTGAATAGGGCGTTTTTTTATTAATCAAAGGAGACATAAAATGGATACATCTGCACATACCGTATTAGGGCTATTTGCTCAATTAGGCATTGGAGAAAGACAACAAGACGTAGATGCATTTGTTGCAAAACATGGTGGCTTATCTTCATCAACTAAGATTACCGAGGCGGATTTTTTCAGTGAATCGCAACAAACCTTTCTCAAACAAGAATGGCATAATGATTCAGAGTGGGCTGCGGCGATTGATGAGTTAAATGTGTTGTTACATTAAATGATCTGCGTTTATTGCTTGTTAGTGATTTGCCCTTAGGGAAGGGCTAGCGGTTGCTTAGCTACGGCAATACCGTTTAAGTCGCAATAAATATAATCACCTTGAGCAATCGTGATGCCGGCAAAAGTAACCGTTTTACCTAAGTCGCCTAAACCGCGTTTTTCCGTTGGCATTGGGTGTGCGCATAAAGCGTGAATGCCAATATTGAGTTGTGATTGGGCGGCCACATCACGAATCGCGCCATTTATCACAAAGCCTTCCCAACCATTATTGACGGCTTTCTCGGCCAGCATATCGCCAAGAAGAGCACGTCGTTTGCTGCCGCCACCATCTACGACCATGACTTTTCCTTTGCCATTTTCTCCGACAAGTTCTCGTACTCGGCTGTTGTCTTCAAAGCAGGATACGGTGACCACTTCGCCATAGAAATGACTACGTTTACCGTAGGAGGTAAAAATAGCGTCTGCAAATTGCAGTTGTTCTGGGTATAAGTCGCATAGATCTGGGAGCAGGTCTTTCATCTTGGTACCTTGATAGAGTGAGTTTTAGTTCGTGGTGTAAGAGAGATAATTTAAGACTCTAGATAGGTCGCCTCTGAAAGGCCAGTTTTTTAGCCAATGTCCAGTATTCAAAAGTCTGATGCATCTTTACTGTTGTTGACGATGCTTTTTTTGTTGAAATTTAAATGGTGGGAGTGATTTATTGATCATTTCTGGTTTGTTGATCTTTTTTGGTTTGTAGGTGTTTAAAGTTTGCTATCTATTCCCACGAGAAACAGGGGAATAGATAGCTTGGCTCGTATTCATTATAGAAACGAGATAAGACAAATAGCTTGAGTTTATTCAGCTGAGACGGTTTTTTGCCCCCATCCATTAAAGGTGACGTCATGCACCACTTCGTCAGTGTCTAGATTACTGACGGTAATTTGAATCTTAACGGCATCATTTGAACCATAGGGGTTTTTGTCATAATTAGGAGGGAAGTTTGCGTTAAAGTTTATCAAATATCCTATATTGGCTTGCACCGTTAAATCTTCTAGTTTTAGTGGTATGGTCATACGGCCTCGATCGTAAAATTGTAAAGAAACATCATGAGTACCGGGTAAAACAATGGCGGCAAGAGCTCCACCTATTAGGCCTTTGCTCTCTTTGCGAATGTCGTCTACAGCGGTAATATAAAGGTCTGTTTGATCTCCATAGTGTGCCGTGACAAGCATAGAAGTTTGCTCTCTGGGCAAGGGATTGCCTTCATAAAATAGCAACATTGGCGGTTTTTTTTCGGGGAAACTACCAATCACTTGGCTAGGCTTTTGTGTTGAACAGGCGGAGACTAGAATTAAGCTCAAGATCAAAAAATATATGCGCAGCATAAGTATTCCTTCAATTATGTTTTAAGCCTTAAGTATTGATGATTTAGTATTAACTAGAATGGCAAAATGTCGCATGATTGTGGCCATTTGTTGCAATTGTTTACAAACCCACTCTAAAAAGGAAGACGAGAAATGCTGGGCTCTAATCGATCGGTATCTGCTATGGCCGTAGTGGATCTTGCTCGCGAGTTATATCAACGCGGTATCGTTAGCGAGAGGGATATTCAGTCCGTTGATGCTAATTTGTTTGTTCAGGTGCAGGCTCTCATAGAGCAGCAAGATTTGAGTCAGCTGATTGAACGTCAATATCCAGAAGTCTGGTTGGTGTCTTTGTGGCACATGGCGGACAAACGCAACCCACATTCTTCTATAGGTGTGGATATTGGTGCGACTGTTTCGCATAAAGCCAGTGGTATAATCAACCACCTCATGCAAAATTGTATCAATTTACAAGAAGTACTGGAGGTTTATTTAAACAGTTCCTCCTTGGTTAATCCTGCAGATACATGGCAAGTTAAGCAAGCCAACAATCAGGTCTCATTAACATTTAGTTTCTTGTCCGACTTTATTTATCCTAGATGTGCCATTGAGCGAAGCATGATCTCGCTTTATCGCTGGGCCTGTTATTACACGGATCAATCACTGCCTTTGTTGTCTGCTCAATTTACCTTTGCAGCACCAGAATACGCACAAGCAATACAAAAACAGCTTCAATGTTCAATAAAATATGGAATGCCTGATAATCAACTTGTTCTACCACAATCCGTGTTGAGCATCAGTTTAAAAAGCAACCAGCCTTATTTGAAAAAAATATTACAGGCAAGAGTGAAAAAACTGATCGAGTCAAACGCATCTGAGCAGCCAATAAGTGATGTTGTTCGGACGTTACTAAAGCAGAATTTGATTTGTTTCAGCTCGCAAGCTGTTACCGCCAATGAACTTTGTATGAGCCGATCCACCTTAAGCCGTAAGCTGAAAAATGAAGGCACCCATTTTACCAACATACTCAACACAGCCCGACAACAACTTGCTATTGAGAATGCTCACTTACCCACAAAACAGATAATTGATAAATTGGGCTTTGCCGATGAGAGTGCTTATTACAAGGCAAAAAAGAAATGGCACTCATCTGAATGACTTTATTTTAGATGACTATATTTTGGATGGGTTAAAATTTTTAACAACGTATCTTCAATACACAGCATAAACTCAGTGCCCTACAGTGTTCGAAGTATGAGTAAGCTTCTTTCAGGTCATCCTCGACCTCTGGTTATATCCATACTTTAATAGAGACCATTGTACTACTGCTGTGCGCGTCAATACAGTGTTAAAAATAGACTCAAAATGCTCATTTATAACCCAATGAGTATGGCTTTGGCGTCCTGCGTCGCCTTACCGCCTACATCCATGTAGGTATCCGCTTGTTCGCCTGTTTTTGCCTCGTCTTGGCTTTGCTCGCGACTCCGTGCAAAGGTCTCTAATCGCATGATGAACCTAATATTTTAGATTTTATCGTTTTCCAATCTGAGCCGACATTTTGATCTGATTCAAATTGTGCCAGTCTATTGTCTAATTCATTTTTTTGGGCTGTAGTGAGCGTTATGGCATCTTGATCACTTGCGACAGAGTCCCAAAGCTGCTGAGCTAACGTTACTTTTTCGCTCGCAGTTAAATCATTTAGTTTCATTGTCGTCACCTAGCAATATTTCATGTCTAAGAAGTATAAAACGATTTAGACTAAATATAACTGATGACAATTCTATCCTGCTATCACTCATTTATATCAATCTGACAAGCAGAACAACTCTTACATAGGATAAAAACGACAATGTCCAACTATGACAAGTTAACGTCACATTACCAAACACTCAGTCACTTTAATCATGCTCAAGCCATGCTTAGTTGGGATGCTGCGGTGAATATGCCATCTGGCGGTAGCGAAGCCCGTTCAAATGCCATGGCTGAGTTATCGGTTCACATTCACCGTTTATCGACGCAACCTCAGCTAGAAGAGTGGTTTGGTAACGCTGAGCAAGAATCCTTCAACACAGAACAAAAAGCCACTGAACAAAAAGCCAGCCTTCGTGAAATGAAACGCCAATGGCAGCAAGCGACCATTGTTCCAGAAGACTTGGTAAAAGCGCAATCTATCGCAGGTTCAAAATGTGAACATGCGTGGCGCTCGCAGCGCCAAGCAAACGACTGGACTGGCTTTGAGAAGAACTGGAAAGAAGTCGTCGCTTTGTCTCGCGAAGAAGCGAAAATTCGTGGCGCTGCATTAGGTCTTACGCCTTATGACGCCATGCTCGACAAATACGAGCCGGGCACCACAACGGCGTCGCTGAATGCCTTATTTACTGATGTGAAAACCTGGTTGCCAGAACTGATTGAAAACGTATTGGAAAAGCAGCGCTCTGAATCCATCATTTTGCCATCTGGCACTTTTTCAACCGCAACCCAAAAAGCCCTTGGTTTAGAAGTGATGAAGCTGCTGAAATTTGACTTTGATCACGGTCGCTTAGACCAGAGTGTGCATCCTTTTTGTGGCGGTGTACCAACCGATGTACGCATTACCACTCGTTATGATGAGAATGATTTCGTGCAAGCGTTAATGGGCATAGTGCACGAAACAGGACACGCGCGCTATGAACAAGGTTTACCAAAAGCCTTTGCGGGCTTGCCAGTGGGTGAACCGCGTTCTATGGGGATTGATGAATCTCAGTCGCTCTTTTTCGAGATGCAAATGGGCCGTAGCAAGCCGTTTATCTCTCACTTGTCACGACTGTCAGCCGACGCTTTTAACGCACACAATGACCCCGTGTTTGCCGAAGACAACCTCTACAAAATCTACACCCAAGTGGAAAAAGGCTTTATTCGTGTCGACGCCGATGAACTCACGTATCCCGCTCACGTGATCATGCGTTACGAGATCGAACGTGACTTGATCAACGGAGTGATAGAACACACAGACGTGCCAGCACTTTGGGACAAGAAAATGAAAGCCTCCCTTGGCATCTCCACCAAAGACAACTACAAAAACGGCTGCATGCAAGACATCCATTGGACAGATGGCGCATTTGGATATTTTCCTTCCTACACACTTGGTGCCATGTACGCTGCTCAATACAAAGCCACCATGATACAAAACGTCGACTTCGGCTTTGATTTCGATATGGCCATCCAAAGTGGCGACCTAAGCCCAATTTTCCAATGGCTAAGCGACAACATTTGGTCACAAGCCTCGCTTCATACCACAGATGAACTAGTGAAGAGGGCGACAGGTGAAACGCTAAATGCCGTGCACTTTAGAAAGCATCTAGAAGGGCGGTACTTGTAGTTAGCAAGCCTTGAAAGTAGGGCAGACTTTAGTGATTTGGCTTGGAAAAAAGCAAACTCCACCGCTCGACACTATCGTTTGACCTCGCTCTAGGCTTTCGCCTTGCTCCTCGCTACTGCACATAAACACCCCGAAACGTAGGACGCGATGAGCGAAGCGTGATCTGCCATTGTTCGTACACGCATAACCCGCTCAATACTACTGCCAAGTTCTCTCCCCTTACCAAGGGGGGGCTAGGATGGGGTTACATAGCTCCGAGCCTGTTTAGCTCATAAATTACCAAAGCGTAGGGCACGATGAGCGAAGCGTGATCTGCCGTTGTTCGTAAACGCATAACTCATTCAACACAGCTGCCAAGTCTCTTCCCCTTTCTTCAAGGGGAAGACGGAAGATGGGGTTCAGAGCCTCCAACCTCATCAATCATTAGGCAAACCAAACATCGCCATAAACCGTCACCCCCCCGCGAATAAACATCGTCATCCCCGCGAAGGCGGGGATACATCCCTCTGGCGTTTATCTTGTTAGTGAAATCCCCCAAAAGTCTTATGGTTTAACTGGGATTTTCATAGTATTGTCAGTTTATCGTAATGGATTAATTGGTATGGATTGCTTGGCTGATATTGATACGAAATCAAAAACATCAGGCTCAAACGATCTAAATTTAAAAGAGTGATACACCACGTTTTGCTGAGTAAAAAAGAGTGATGGCAAGATAGATAAGACCGTGACTTGAAAGTTCTGGGATAGACATCGTTTCGTTTAGATCTGAAGCGGCATAGTCCAGACATACGTTGGTATTTAGCGAGTTATATAACAGGGAAGTCCCTCTATGAAAAAAGCAAATTCCCTATATAGACAACGCTGCCTTTCAACAGTGGGTGAAAGCTGCATTTATGCAGCTTTATAACCCTTAATTGGTACATTATTAAGGAAGAGGTTTTATGGATTGGGAAAAGCTCCTATCAAAAAGAAGATTGAACAAATCAAATGCGTCAAATGAATGTGATATTCGAAGTGAATTTCATAAAGATTATGATCGAATTGTATTTTCTTCAGCGTTCAGAAGATTGGGACGAAAAACTCAGGTACACCCCCTTTCAAACAATGACCATATTCATACTCGTTTAACGCACTCAATCGAAGTTGGTAGTGTCGGAAGGAGTCTTGGGCACAATGTAGGTTCTTTTCTTGAAGAAACCTCTAAACTGCCTCAGGGCATCCAAGCTCAAGAAATAGGCGCGATTGTACAAGCAGCCTGCTTAGCTCATGACATTGGAAATCCACCATTTGGTCATGCAGGAGAGTTTGCTATACGGCATTGGTTCAAAGAAAATGGAGATAAGTTAGCATTGCAATCAAAATGTGAAAGGAATGACTTTGAAATATTTGAGGGCAATGCACAGGGACTAAGAGTCGTAACTAATATAGAGAACAACTATGGGAATGGTGGCTTGAGGCTCACGTTTGCAACACTAGGTACGCTTATTAAATATCCTTGGTTTTCTGATAATGCGCTAGCTGAGAGCAAAGGGAAATTCAATTTCTTTCAGTCAGAAAAGACGATTGTTCAAGATTTAATGAGAGAATTAGGCCTTGAATGTTCAAATAATCAGCAGTACTTGCGCCACCCACTGTCATACTTGATGGAAGCGGCTGATGACATTTGTTATAAGATTTTAGATATTGAAGATGCCTTGGAACTAAACATACTTAAATTTGAAGACGTTTCGATTATTTTTAATAACTTAGCTGGTATTGAAAATGATTACTATTCGGACATTGGCGATGAATTTAGCTCTCGCCGCCGAGTTTCAACAATACGGTCAAAAGCGATAGATAATCTAATTAAAAAAGTAACGAATATTTTCAAGTCAAATTACGAAGATATAATGTCTGGGAATTTTAGTGGTGATCTAATTTCTAGAATGGAAGGGATTGAAAAACGAGGAATAGACGAAGCTAAAAGAATAACTAACAGTAATATATTCCTGCACAGAAGGAAGATTGAACTTGAGCTTGGGTCATATGAAACTTTAGATAGAATACTGTCAGCCTTTGTTTGTGCAGCTAATGAAGTCAAGAGAGGCCAGGTATCATTTAAATCCCAAAGAGTTATGGATTTAATGGGTGTAAACAAATTTACGGATAGTATGAGTTATCATGAATGTTACCTACGTATAACTGATATGGTCTCAGGTATGACAGATAATCATGCAACACATGTAGCCAATCAGTTGCTTGGTCGAGCGTTGTGAATGTAACAGGCTAGGCACCGCGACGCTTTTTTCGTTGCGGCTTTACCTTCATAACAAAGCCGCGCATGCTGGCTAGCGTTAATTTCTAATGGAAGTGTAGTGCCTTCAGTCAGTGAATATTTATAGTTAATTTTTTAAAGCTGAGAGCCCTAAACTAATCAAGGCTATAAAAAAATCGGGGATGCAGTGAAAGGAATTCGTCAATGAATATTCAACAAAAATTAGATGTACGTAAAGCCTTTAAATTGCGTATACATGAGTCAAATGGAAATGCATTCGAAGATTTGTTTTGCGATGTGATGCGTGCATCAAATAAAGGCTTTAAAAAAGTAAAACCACAAGGACGCATTGGTGATAGAAAAAATGATGGATTCATCCCATTAGAGGGAAAATATTTTCAAGTTTATTCTCCTCAATCTCCGACTGGCAATCCCACTTCCGCTACTTCAAAAATCGAAGAAGATTTAGACGGACTAATTGCGTATTGGAGGAATGAGCATAAGTATGATATTAGACACTTCTACTTTGTGTTCAACGATAAATATCATGGTGCCTACCCAGAAATTTATACAACACTAAATAACGTTAAGAATAAGTATAGTCTGGAGGTTTGTGATGTGTTTCTTTCTTCTGATTTAGAAGACATCTTCATGGAGTTGCCAGAGGACAATATTGCTTCAATATGTGGTTATTATCCAAAGCCAGAAGATATCGGGTTTATCGATAATTCAATCGTTGCAGAAATTGTAGGTTATGTATCTAAGAACTACAGTGGTTTTTCTGACTCTCAAACTAATGAACGACCTGATTTTTATAATAAGATACACTTTAATAAACTGGGTAAAAGTACTGCGATGCACCTTAATGTCGGGGCATATCAAGTAGGCTATGTTGATGACTATTTTCGGAGCAATAGTAAGTTTTCCCGCCAGCAGTCTAGAGACTCGTTGAACGAAATGTATCAACACCACTTAAATACTGACAATGCGGGAGCTGCGATAGCTACAGGTTTGCCTGAGTCCGATATAGTGTTTAAAAACATGGTTGATGAAATGTTGCCTGCAAACTTGTCTAATATGCAGAGGCGTGATTACGAAAGAAATGTAATCGCTGTTATGGCTTTCTTTTTTGAGGCATGTGACATCTTTGAGGAGCCACCTGAAGGTTATGACCCGAAGGTGATTGAAAATGCTTAGTCCACAAAAGCACATACGATTGTCTGAGTCACTTTTGGGATTGGGCGCAAATATTCTAAATTTATTGTCTCGTCCACAGACCCCTGAACAAATCTATGACAAGTTGAAGAATCTCAATTTGCTCATTAGTCATGATTTTGAACACATCATTTTAGCGTTAGATTTTTTATATGCATGTGGAGCGATTGAGTTGAATGAACAAGGAAAAATAGTCAAATGCAATTAATTTCTCTAGAAGCGAATAAGCCATCTTTTAACACAGTTCATTTTAACCCCAAGGGTTTAACCCTAATTATTGGGAAAAGCACATCAACTGATAAAAATAATACATACAATGGTGTTGGGAAGTCATTGTTACTCCAGATCGTAAATTTTTGCCTTGGTTCCAACAAAATCCCAGCATTTGAACAGTATTTGTCGGGATGGGAGTTTACTCTTAGCTTCAATATTGGTGATAAAAGGTTTACCGCAAACCGTGCTGCAAAAAATCAGAATAAGATTTATCTAAATGATAAAGAGTTAGGGCAAACTGCTTTCAATGCTGAAATGGAGCGGATGCTTGTAGATATACCTGAAAACTCTCCATATCTTACTTTTAGGACTGTTCTTTCACGTTTTTATCGTACAGGCCGGGGAAGTTATGTATCAAGCCTCACAACTGCGAAAGAGCAGCCATTTTCATCCTTGGTAAATAATGCCTTCTTACTTGAATTAGACCTTGCTTATGCCTATCAAAAACGAAACACGCGGAAGCGTTACCAAGATTTAGAAAAGTTCGAAAAGTCGTTCAAAAATGACCCAGTAATAAGGGAATACTATGCTGGCGATTTGGATGTTGAATTTGAGATTTCTCGATTAACACAAGATGTAAAGAAACTAGAATCTGATATTAAAAACTATAACGTGGCAGCAAACTACGCGTCGATCCAAGCGGAAGCGGATGGTATGGCTGAAACACTGTCACAAATAAAAAACAGGCTTTATTACTTAAACACTAGTATCAAAAATATTAAGCACAGTATGAGCTTATATCAGGATATGGACTTAGAGAAAGTTTATGATCTTTATGGTGAAATTACTGAGCTATTTAAAGAAGGCACGCTACAAACGCTCGAAAATGTCACTGCATTCCATAAAAGTATTCATATTAAACGAAGTGAACGATTAGCTAAAGAGCTTAAGACGTTATCTGCTACACGTTTGGAAGAAGAAAAAAGCAAGAATGAACTGCAGATAGCTTTTGATCAGAAAATGAAGTTGCTGGCAAAAAGTCGAGCGTTAGACTTTTTTGCTGCAATCAATGCCCAATTAACTGAACTAAAGAGTAAGCTTTCAAAGCTGCAAGACTACAAGAATATTTCGTCCCATTCTAAAAAGGAAATGGCAGAGGCGCAAAAGGAATTATCAAGCCAAGAAGTAACTACAATCGAGTATTTGGAAGCTTATAAAGAGCAAGAGCATTCGGTCTATCTAGGATTTAGCGACCTTGCAAATGAGTTTTATCCTGAAGTACCTGCTGGTATTTCAATTAAAAATAACGAGGGTAATAACCAAGAACGATTTAAAATAAGTGCGAAAATTCAAAATGACGCTTCTGATGGAATTAACGAAGTTAAAATCTTTTGCTATGACTTGAATAACTTAATTAATTCCAGAGTTCATTATTTTCAAAGTGTTTTCCATGATAGTAGGATGTTTAGTGATATTGATCCTAGACAAAGGGCTATATTGTTAAAGCTTGCCCACAAATTAACTAAAGAATATGGAAAACAATATATAGCGACTATTAACGAAGATCAATTGACATCTTTAAAAGATGTTCTTGAAGAAGAGGAATTTGAGGAGATACTTGGCACGGTAACGCTAGAGTTAAAAGACGATTCTCCGGAATCTAAGTTGCTTGGTGTTCAGATCGATATGCAATACGAAAAAGACTAACAGTTTGTAGATAATGATACGGTCAATTACGGGCAATCAGGGTCAGAGAGTATTTAGGGTCAGATGAAAAATTAAGATATTAGAGCGTTTTTTATCTGACTCTACATTCAAAAGGTAAATGTGTATGAAGTTTGATTTCCACTTGGGAACGATAGATGACGTTTTAGAGGTTGATACTCAAATACCTGAATTTGATGGTAGAACAACAGCAAATAAATTAATGGCTAAATTAACAGGTAAAGTGCACTTAATTCTCATCGCAAGTCATAATAAAAAGCCAATAGCATACAAAATTGGTTATGAGGTTTCTAATGCTGAGTTTTATAGCTGGCTTGGCGGAGTTGATCCAAATTATAGAAAACAAGGTGTTGCCACTAAGTTACGAGAGCAGCAAGAATTATGGGCTCTTAATCATGGCTATAGTGCCATTAGTGTAAAATCGATGAATCAGTACCAAGCGATGTTACAGTTGCTAATTTCCAGTGGTTATCAAATATCAGGTTACGAAGATAATGGTTGTATTGCCAGTAGTAAAATTAAGTTTATCAAACAGTTAAACTAACAGACATAGTTAACGTTTCAAGCAGGGACTAACAAAGGACGGATAAGGGACGAATATTAGATCCAGATAAAAAATAGCCCTTTTCACCTGGCCCTAAATTCCGCGGTTGATGCCTTTCGTTTGGGCACTTAAAGCCCAAGTCTATAAATCCTCTTTAAAGCTTTTTTAATTTATTGCTTTTGTTCAACTGATATTCGTCAAGGTCGTTGGCGAGAAACAGATTGCCCGAATAATGGGCTTTGGCTTCTTGATAAATGTCGGCGATGGAAGGGGATAGATTCGGGTTGGCTTGGTAGCGAGGGCTAAAGTGTGTTAACACTAAGTTGGGGATGTTAGCTTGCTCGGCAAAGGTCGCCACAAGCTCGGCGTAACTGTGGCCGTAGCTGTTCCCAGACTTCTCAACGATGTCTTTGGTGTACGTGGCTTCATGAACCAGTGCACTGGCTCCATGGCTTATTTGAGACAAGAGTTCTGGCTGGTCATTGTCGCCTGCTACAATGATTTTTTGCGGGTTTTTATCGTATAGTAAATAGTCTTCACAATGGATTAGTTTGCCGTTTAGTTCAACATCTTGCCCCTTTTGTAACTGCCCCCAATGTGGGCCTCTGGGGATGTTGTGCCGTTCCAGTTTTTCCACATCCAAGCGCGGGTTGATGTCTTTTTCGGTAAAACAGTAGGCATAAGAAGGGACTCGGTGAGATAGGGCGACCGTTTCCACACGAATCTTCCTGAACTCGACAGATGGCAGGTCATCAGTACAGACAAACTCAATTTCATAGGGTAGATACAATTGTGTATGTTGCTGAGTCGCTTCCACCCATTCTCTTACACCACTTGGTGCCATAATTTTCAATGGCGCCTTGCGGCCATTCATGGCGGCGCTTGCCAATATGCCTGGCAAGCCATAACAATGATCGCCATGAATGTGAGTGATGAAGATGGCTTGTAAGGCATTGATCGATAAATTGGTATGAAGTATCTGATGTTGCGTTCCCTCACCACAATCAACAAGGTACCAGCCATTGCCTCTTTCTTCGCGTACCGCGAGGCCGGTTACATTACGAGTTTTGGTGGGAACGCCTGCCGACGTTCCGAGAAAGACAATATTCATTTTTTACCTTGATACATAAAGACGGTTTATCTTGCCTAAGCCTAATGCTTTCATGACCAAGCGGCAATCTCGGGTTGTATACACGGCTTATTGTTTGCTTAGATTCAAAAAACACACATCAGTCGCTGCTAAGAATTGTTATCTTCTAAACTCTTCCTGAGCTAAAATACTGGCCTGATTCATACTTCAATACATGAGATTTATAAATGACCGCATTTGATACAAAAGTGGAAGAGCTGATTGCTAAGCATCCCCATTTAACCAAAGACGAAGCTATCAAAATTGTAACTGAGAAAAATAACCGTAAGAAACAGAAGAGAAATGAAAGATCAAATAAAGGCGGTGCAAACAAGGGCTAGCAATACGGCATATAACACTTTGTAAAAACGCGGTTTCGACGTTGTGTCTTAGTACATTCTTGGCGAAATGACACAGTAGAAAAAGGCCCCTTTGTCATGTTGCAAAGGGACCTTTTGCTTAATGTCGTTTAACTTGCCATACGGCTAGCATTGAAAATTTCAATCCAATAACCGTCTGGATCTTTAATAAAGGCAATGTTATTCATTTTGCCATCGCTTAGTTTTTTCTGGAATGGCACACCTAAGGCTTCAAAACGCTGACACGCGCCTTCTAGATCGGGCACATGAAAACCTATGTGACCAAAACCACGAGGATCACTGTTACCATTATGATATTGCGTATTGTCTGGGGTATCGTCCCAGTTATGGGTCAGTTCTAACATGGCAGGGCGACCAAAGGTTTGCGCCGTTCGTTCTGAATCATCGTGACTGATATCAGAGAAATCTTCACCGTGAGTCAGAAAATACAAACTGAATTTCATGTCGGGAAAATCGAGTTTCTTTAATAGCGTCATACCCATCACTCGGGTATAAAAATCGAGTGTGCGCACAGGATCGGCAATGCGCAACATGGTTTGGTTGAATACAACCCCGTTCGTTGCAGGGTCTTTTTCTTCACACAAGCCCTCGGCTTGTTCAAAATGACGACTCATATTTGTACTCCCGTGTGGTAATGAATGTATAACTTAGGAGCTGGGGGCTGGCTGCGAAATTCCAACCCCTGTATGGCGTGAATGGCTTAATATGCCAGCGCCATTTCAGCCATTTTCATGGTATTTTCAAATGACGCACAGCCTGCGATAAATAAGCCGTTATGACAGAACATGGCATCGTCTAAACCGGTGACGTCTTGTAGTTCTTTATCAGACAATCCTGCCCATGGAGCGGGTAGTTTTTTACGGTCTTCAAACGAGCCTAGTTCGACTGGCACGGTTTGTATGCGCCACTCTCCTGTTTGGGACGGATAAACCATAAACAAGGCATCTTGCGACAACTTAAGCACGGTGGTTTTCCATGGTGTGTATTGTTCTAACACGATGACTCTTGGATCTTCGGCTTTTTCGATTGCGTTGGCGACGATGGTTTTTGCGTTCACGCCACCGCTTGCTGCGGCGATGAATCGAGTTAATATGCGAGATGCAAAGGCAACCGCTTCATCGAAACAGGCATCAAAATCGCCTTCTTCTTGCCATGTAGGATTAAACATTGAGATGGTTTGGCTCAGACTAATGCCTGTTTGTACACCTTCTACGTGTCCGCAATCGATGGCGTCGATGGTAGATACTAAATTTTTATCCAGTGAGTTAGCGACTTCTTGATCGCCTGCACATATTTCTAGGCCGTACTTTTGCCAAATCAACCCAAATGATGAAAACGGGATGCCGTTTTCTCGTGCGCCGGCGCCGCCTTTTTGGTGATGATCAAAACGACCTTTGTCTGCGTCGTAAATGCCGCCTACGTCGACCACAATGTCGGCTTTGGCTATGATTTCTAAGTCACGTGTACGAATTAATTCTACAGACGGAAAAATGCTTTTAAGTGCGGCTACAGCAAATACGTCGTCTGCATGAAAGTTTCCATTGTGCGTTGCGATTACTTGAGTTTGTTTGTTCATTCTATAGTCTCTTTGATTGATATCATTTCACTTAACAGCACACACGTACTAAAGAACGGCATTTTACGGGGTTTTAATGGAGGGTGACACCCTTCGTTTCAACAGTATCGAGGATTGGTATTCGTAATAGCCGAGATGGCAGTGGAAGTGTTGTCTCGGCTTTTGTTTTTTATCGACTAAATCTTATTCCTGCCAAATTTCAACTCGGTTACGGCCTTGCTCCTTGGCTCGATATAAAGCTTGGTCGGCGAGTCGGAGTAAATCAGGATAGTTTTCAACTTGATGGGCAAAGGCCACGCCCATGCTGACGGTCATTTTGAAGTCGTCAGCAATATCGCTGTAGTCGAAGTCTTCAATGCAATGGCGGATATTTTCGCAATACGCGGCGGTATCTTCAACAATTAAGTTTTCTACCACTAAGGTGAATTCTTCACCGCCCCAACGAGCCGCATGAACCTGATCGCCCGCAAGCTGTTGAAGCTGAGTCGCTAGGGCTTTTATTGCGGTGTCTCCAATAAGGTGAGAGTAATGGTCATTGATTTTTTTGAAGTGATCTATGTCCATAATGATCAACACCAATGACGATTCTTGTTGCTTGGCCTGAATGAATTTTTCGCTCAGCCAACGATCAAAGGCGCGACGATTTGGTAGTCCAGTTAGTTGATCTTCGTTAGCTTGGCGTTGAAAATCTTCCGATTGTCGACGCAAGGCGTAGGTTTGTTTTTCAACGAGCGCCTTTAGGCGTAACTCACTTTTTCTTAGGCGTTGTAAGCGCCAACGTAACCCGCCCGCTAAAATGACTAACACTAAGAATGCTAAGCTGATTTGCACCTCTAAGCGCTGCCAGAAGTGAGGCAAAATAGTGAAAGTATAAACTTGATTCGCATTTTGCCAATCGCTGTAAGGGTAGCGAGCGCTGACCAGAAATTGGTAAAGACCAGGGGCAAGATTTGTGTATTCTGCGATGGTGTTTTTGCCCCGTAATGCCCAATCCTTTTCAAAGCCAATGAGGTAAGTTCGATACTCTATTCGCGAAGACATCACGTAGCCTAAACCAGCGTAATGAAACACGATTCGGTTTGTACCCGCTGGTAAGACATTGTTTTTATTGGGTGACAAATCGTTCCCGTCGGCTGAGATGGATTCAATTGCGAGAGGCAAACGGGCAGTGTTTTTTTGAGAAATGGTCGAGCTGTTTATCATGGTGACCCCTTTAGCGGTCGCGAACCATAATTTACCATCGGGCATCGCAATAGCGGCTGGGTTTGAGCCGCCATTTGCCTGCGCACTTGCCATGCCATCGCTTTCTGAAAAATGCTCGAACGCTATTTGGCTTTGACGACCTTCTACCACAGCATGAGCGACGTGGTAATCAATGCGCCAAATGCCGCGGTTACTGGTGAGCCAAAGGCCATTAACGTTGTCGTAAACGACTTGAAAAAGTTTATCGATAGGCAAGCCAGTTCGTCGGCCAATTAAGCCTAAGGTGCCGTCTTGTTGTTTATAACGAATCAAGCCTCGGTCAGATGCAATCCAAACAAAGCCAGGCTCCACCCAAAAACCAAATGCGTATTCTGCCTCTTCTTGGCTGTGGATAGGGATAATCTCAATGCCACTGGCGCTTATTTTGGCAACGCCAAGGCCAGTTCCAACCCAGATCTGGCCTTGGTCATCTTCAGCCAACGCCAAAATATAATTGTCAGGTAGGCCGTATTCACGGGTGAATATTTGCTGGTGTCCGGTAGGATCTTTTCGAACCAATCCATTGGTTGTGCCGACCCATAAATTTCCCTGACTGTCTTCTAAAATGGCTCTTACTTCATCACTTGGTAAGCCATTATTATGAGTAAGCTGAGACGATAATTGCCCATCTTGCCAGAGCATTAAACCATTAAGATAGGTACCGACCCAAATGCCACCTTCGCGACGTTTAGCAAAACTGAGAACTGAAACGGGATAATTATTGTTTTGCGCGGCACTGGCAATATTATTACGAATAAGGCTTAGTCCTTCACTGGAACCGACCAACACTGAGCCGTCATCAAGGTCGATGACGCTGCGCACATAATTGCCCACTAACATTCGCTTATTTGTCCAAGTGGTAAATGGCGCTTTTCGCAGTCGCATCAGGCCGCCATTAGTGCCAACCCAAATGCTGCCTTCTAGATCTTGTAAAATCGACAGAACACGATTATTTGGTAAGCCAGATTGAGTATCAAAACGCTCTAGCTGGTTATTACTCAGCCGAAAAAGGCCTTTTTTGGTTGTGCCTAACCATAGATTGTTTTCGTCGTCTTCCATTAACGAAGTGATCGCTTCCCCCGCCAAATTTGGATGTAGCAATAGAGCTTTGTCTTTTTCTAGGAGGTAGGCACCTCTGTTTGTCGCTATCACAAGTTGTTTATCATGGGTTTCAATCAGAGTATAAACATGTAGATTGAGTAAGTTATATTGAGCGAGTACTTCTTGTTTATCTTGGCCATTAACTTCATATAAGCCGTTATTCGTTGCTGCCCAAATTCGTCCTTGACTGTCTTCTAATAATCGAGATGTACTGATATTAGGTAGAACCCATTGCTCTTTTTTCTCGGTGTTATTTGTTTCAGTTTTAGGACGCAAATATACGCCTAAACCTTCAACAGCAATCCAAGTATTACCAGCTTTATCTATGAGTAAATGATTCACCATACTTTGCGCTGGCAACTGTGGTTTCCAGTCCGTATTTTGGCGATAAGTGATGCTGCCTCTTACGCCAGCAACCCATAAACCATTTTGATCATCAGAGACCAGTGCGCGTGTTCCAGAATCTAGAATGCCAGTTTGTTTAGAACGTTCGTAAAAACGAAATTCGCGACCATTGTAACGTGCCACGCCTTCCCAGGTGGCGAACCATAAATAGCCATCCGAAGTTTGCGCAATGGCGTTGATGCTGTTGTGAGGTAGACCTTCTTGAGTGGACCAAGTGTCTCTGAAATAATCTGTCAGTAGTGTTTTTGCTTGTGCAACACTTGCCGTTAATATCAGCATTATCCCTAACAATGATGTCATCATTTTTTGCTGATTGATAAGCGTCATTTTTCCCTCATACTTATACAAATTACTAACATCGAGCCTGATGATATTTCGCTAAACCGCCATGTGAAGCGACGAGAATGGCAGCCTATTCGTTAATAACGCGCTAATGTAAATTAAATCCGAAAAAGGCCAGTGACCCCCAAAATTGTGCAAAATAATAGCATATTGATGTTAAAACAATGTGTCTAAATGTTAACAAAAAGACCACAAACGCTTTAAATGTCGGGATAAGACATTTAATTGACTCTTATATTTTAGAAAAGGTGTTTTAAATTTTTAGATGGAAATGTTTATTATAGGTATTTGGGTTGCGCAGTAATATTTTTGTAATAAATTCGGCTTAAAAGCCATCATGAAAAGAATAAAGCGCAAACTAAATGGCTAATAATGTTTTAATCTGCGCTTTGGGGAATGGTTGATTGAATAACTAATAACACTGAGCTTGTCTGTTTTGAGCAACCAATGTCTCGTAAGTGGCGAGGTTAGGTGGCATGGCATTTTGTAAGCCTTCAATTCGAGTTGAGTTGGCTGGATGGGTTGACAATAATTCCGGTGTTTTACTACCGCCATTGGCGCTCATATTTCGCCATAGCTGCACACTTTCTCTTGGGTCAAATCCTGCTTTTGCCATGTATTCTTGGCCGAGTAAATCTGCCTCCGATTCATGAGTACGGCTAAAAGGTAAAATAATCCCGATTTGAGCACCAAGCCCCAATGCTTGGAAAATCGCGACTTTCTCTGGTGATTCCTCACCACTTAATTGATAACCCAATGCCAAAGCTTGGCTCGTCGCCAACTGAGTCGAAACACGTTCATTACCGTGTCGCGCAATCACATGGGCTAACTCATGACCGACCACCGCCGCTAACTGGGATTGATTGTCCGCCACTTTCAACAAGCCAGTATAAACACCCACTTTATAACCCGGCAGAGCAAAGGCATTTACCTGCTCATCGTCAACCCAAACCGATTTCTGGTGGAAGGATTGTGGTAATACATCGAAACGGTTGATGACCAAATCGACTTTGCCTTTTTCAACATCGTGAAAGCTCACATCACTTGGATTCATGACATCTAAAATGACATTTGGCGCTTCGGCTTGGAGCTTTTTCATCAGTGGTGGAATTAGGGTTGCTTCTGCGTAGTCGCTGGCCATAATGCGAAAAACGCGCGAGCTGGATTCCGCTTCAAAGCTTTGTCCTAGGTGCAGAACTTCATCAACTGATTGTAAGATGCTTTGAACACGTGGTTGCAGTTGAATTGCCAGAGCAGTTGGCATCATGCCATCGCTGGTTCTGACTAATAGTGGGTCATGAAATAGATCTCTTAAACGTCTTAACCCGTTACTCATCGCTGGTTGTGTGATACCTAGCTGGTTGGCGGCGTGAGTGACATTTTGCTCCCGAAGTAAGGAGTCTAAATAACGAAGTAAGTTAAGATCTATTTTGTCTAACTGCATAAGGGAAGAGGCCCGTGTCCACTAATCGTAGGGGCTGCATCATACTCCATTTTAGCAATGAATAGAATGTTAGCCCCCACTCAGTAGAGAGATTACGCAATAAGGTTATTAAGATTGCTTGGCGAGTTGTTCAATGACTTCATAGCAAGCGCCCATGGTGTGATAGTCGGTTTTGCCTGCTGGGCTCTTGCAGTCATCGAAAGCCTTATTGTCTTGAGTTAGAATTCTAAACCAAGCGCCGTATTGATGGTCGATCATATGTGACCAGCTGTATTGCCAAAGTTGCTGGTATTTGTCCCAATAATGCTCTTCTTTGGTGGCGAGGGCTAACATCGCAGCGGCCGCAAAGGATTCGGCTTGAACCCAAAAATATTTGTCGCCGTCGCAAATATTTCCCTCAGGATCGTAACCATAACAAAGGCCGCCGTTGGTTTCATCCCAGGATTTTTCCCAGGCTGAATCAAAAAGCTTTTTAGCGGTGGGAACTAACCAGTCTAGAGACGAACGTTGGTTGATCAAGAGTAGCAGTTTGGCCCATTCGGTTTGGTGGCCTGGTTGGAATCCCCAAGGGCGAAACAAATGTTTTGGATCGGCTTTGTTGTAGTCCCAATCAATTTGCCAATCAATTGTGTAATGTTCCCAAATTTCCCCGCCAGCAAGCGCCGCTTGGCGCAAACAAATGTTATTGGCTAGCAATGTGGCGCGCTCAAGATATTTAGGCTCTTGTGTGGCGTCGTAAGCAGCAAGCAGTGCTTCGCAGCTGTGCATGTTGGCATTTTGTCCACGATAAGGCGAAACATCTTGCCAGTCGCTGGATATTTCGTCCTTGTATAAACCAAACTCAGCGTCCCAAAAATGTTTCTCCATGACATCAAAGGTTTCTTGAATCCATGGTTTTGCTTCTTCTACACCGGCTTTATAGGCGGTTGCATAAGCGAGCATGACAAAGGCGAAGCCGTAACAATGGTTGGTTTCATCAAGGTTTTGCTCCTTGCTTAGCAGCCAAACATAACCACCATTTTCTCGGCGATGACGATTTCTCAAATAGTGTAAGCCGTGACGTGTTGCGTCTAAATAGTCGGCTTTGCCTTCTGCTTGATACGCTTTTGCGTAATTAAAAATAAATCGTGTACTGCTGACTAAATGGCGCGTATCAGTATCGTAAATGTCGCCATTGTCTTTGAAAAATTGAAAAAAACCACCTGCTGGGTCAATGCAGCTTGGGTGATAGAAATTCATTGTTGATTGGATATGTTCTTTCAAAAAAGTGCTAGATGTAAACTCTGGAAAAGAAGGCATGACTTCGTCCTTTGTTTTGGCTCTGCTGTAT
The DNA here is from genome assembly GCF_965225885.1 of Marinomonas sp. NCBI lineage: Bacteria > Pseudomonadati > Pseudomonadota > Gammaproteobacteria > Oceanospirillales > Oceanospirillaceae > Marinomonas > Marinomonas sp. The sequence goes on along the minus strand of NZ_OZ245329.1, from coordinate 3,391,612 downwards.
AATGCGAGCTTGTTATTTTTGTAATACTGATTTCTCATCTTAATGAGTTGTGTTATTAAATCAACTAGATTTATTAAATGGCAATAATTAGTTTACTGGCTCAATATGAGAATAGGATTATATGAAATCATCAGGTAGTACCTCAGAACAAAGCCGCATTTATAATGAACGTATTATTTTACATTTGGTTCGGCAGCATCCGGAAATCTCCCGAGTAAAGATCGCCGAGCAAACCGGATTGAGTGCACAGACAATTTCCGTGATTACCTCGTCTTTGTTAGAGCGTCAGTTATTGCAAATCGATGGCAAAGTAAAAGGCCGTCGTGGTCAGCCTTCAATAAAACTTAGTATCAACAAAAAAGGTGCTTATGGCTTAGGCATTAATGTCGATCGCGATCATATCAGCGCGGCCTTGCTAGATTTTAGTGGCGAATGTGTTTTGCTGTTAGAACGAATGGTGTCTTTTCCCACTGAAAATCTAGCAAAAGCCATTGCGAAAGAGTTAATTGAAGAAGTAAAAGCCACTCTTGGTGCTGATTGGAGCAAGATTCAAGGGATTGGTTTGGCAAGACCAGATTATATGGATTCTTGGTTAGAAACCTTGGTGACGGATTCGGATCAAAGAACAGATTTGGAAAATTTAAAAGCTGCTTTGGCTTATTGGCAATCGGATGCGTTTGAAACTTGGTTGGCGGACTTAACGGGCGTGCCATGCTTTTGCGAGAACGACGCTGTTGCCGCGGCGACCAGCGAGTTGTTGCTGGCATCGGTTGCACCACAACGGGACTTCTTTTACCTCTTTGTCAGTACTGCTTGTGGCGGCAGTTTTGTGGCCAACGGTGAGTGTTATTTTGGAGCGCACGGAAAAGCCGGTAGCTTTGGTTTAATTCCTACGGCAACGGGCAAGCATGGTAAATGGATTCTTGAAGCTTTGTCATTATCGTCTTTGCGTCGGTTTTTTGCTGATAAACAAGTTCTGTGGCCGACTTCGGATGAAATGTGGTTAGCCGATCAATACGCGACACTTATTGAACAATGGGCGAGGGAAGTCGCGTTTGAAGTAGCGCCAGCTTTGGCGTCGGTTGTTGCCTTATATGATCCAGAGGCCATTCTGATTGGTGGTCGTTTGCCGCCACCCGTGTTAACCGCGTTAATTGCTTGTATCGAAAATACGTTAACGTCGCACAGTATGTTGCCGTTGCCCGCAATTCGCATTGCTCAAACCAGTCATACCGCTGGCGTGTTAGGGGCGGCTGTATTACCACTTTATGGAAGCTTTGCACCGCAGCAAAATCTGTTGCTATTGAGTTCCAAAACCGCTTTATAATCATCTAAAACAAGAGAATAGCCATGAGATTAGAAATACAATGTGAAGATCGAATCGGTATGGTGCGAGAAGCTCTTGATCTATTTATTCCTCATGGTATCGATATGCGCTTAGTGGAAGTGGATACCAAACGACGTTGTATTTACTGTGGCTTTTCCGATATTCCTTTTTCAAAACTGCAGCAGCTATTGGCGGATATTCGTCGGTTAGACAGTGTGGAAGATGTCAAAACCGTGATGTTTACGCCATCTGAAAGAGAGCACAACGCCCTTTATACCCTATTAGAAGCCTTGCCAGATGGTGTGATTTCTGTCGACCTAAAAGGTCATATCACCATGGTAACTGAGCTAGCAGCGGAAGATTTGAACGTTCCCATCGTGAATCTTTTGCATAAACCAGTACAGCAATTCATCAAGGGCATTTCTTTTTCTAAAGAGGCATGGGCAAATCCACGCGATAGTATGAGTAAGCGTATTCGTATTCGCAGCAAAACTTTGTTGTTAGAAATGAAGCCATTTTTTGTGAGCGATGATAGCGGGGTCAAAATTCCTGCCGGCACCGTGATTTATCTGAAGTCTCAAACGCGTTTAGATCGACAAACGGCGAGGCTAAAACAAGCGCCTGATGCGGAAAATCATTTAGACACCTATTTTCAATCAGCTGTCATCCAAAGTGACGCGATGAAAAGAACCTTGATTCAGGCGAAAGCCTTTACAGAAGTAACTATGCCTTTGCTGGTGCGAGGTGAGGTTGGAACCGGCAAACGAGGATTAATTGATGCACTCTTTCAATACTGGAAAAATCTTCAAGGTGATAAAGACGCCCAGTTGGTCATTCGCCATGCCAGAGAAATGGTGAAAGAAGACATTACGGAGTTAGATAAACTGTCAGGCTGGTTTGTGATTGACGATATTGAGTATCTTGATGAGCGAGTGCAAATGGGCTTGATGAGTTGGCTAACTCGACAAACAGGCGCCAGCACGAGTCTTGATACTAATGTGCGCTTGGTGAGTTTGTCCTCTTTACGTACCGCTGATCTTGCGAACAGTAAGAACTTAAACAAAAACTTGTATTTCACCTTAGCGACTTTAGTGCTCTCTATGCCAACTTTAAGAGAGCGAAAAGAAGATTTGGCGGGCTTGGTGCAGCAAATTGTATTGGAACAGGCTGAGCGTTATCGCTTGTCTGTGCCTGCTATTTCTAAAAGTGTATATACCAAGTTTGCCTTGTATTCATGGCCCGGTAATTTGAAAGAATTACAAAATATTTGTCTACAAACTTTGCTAACGGTTAAAGAGAAAGAGTGGCAAGCAGAGGATATTGAGTTACCAGAAAACCAGAGCTTGGCAAATATGGCGTTGATTAATGATTCGTTAGAAGTAACAGTGAAGCAATGGGAGGCTGAACTATTGAAGCGACTTTACCCAAGCTTTCCTAGTACAAGAAAGCTTGCGAAAGCCGTAAGTATGAGCCACAGCGCGATAGCGAATAAGCTGAAAGAGTATGGGATAAATACATAAACGCCAGATTGAAAAGGTTTCAGTCTGGCGTTTACCTAGAATGGAGAAAAGGTTATTTAGTATGGGCGTCTATGACGTGGTACGGGACGACGTGCTTCTTCGCGCTCAATTTTAATTGGTTGTAGCTTTGTTTTCGGTTGTGCTGTGTGTTTCTGGATATTGGCTACCAAGAAAGCAATTGCTGCGCAGGCAGCGACGAATAACAAAAATTCAAACATGGCATTTCTCCAAACTAATTATTCTTTTAACAATCATGGTTCAAAATGATCGTTGGGTAAAGGCATTTATGTTGTCTTTAAGTAAATGGAGGGGAAAATTTGTAAATCAACCCTTGAATTGAAGATTACAAGTTGTACCTTTTTCTTAGGTATCTTGCTACACCATCTTCATCATGATGACCAATCACATCCGTCGCAGCATCTTTCACATGAAGCAATGCGTTATCGGTTGCAAAGGCTTCGTCTGATGCCGAGAACATAGAAAGATCGTTATCCCCATCACCAAAAACAACTAACCTTTCGGCACCCACTTCTGCTTTAAGTTCCATCAAGGCAGAACCTTTACACACGTTGCTGTGATGGATATCCAACCAGAACGCGTCAGGGTTATAAATGCCGCCGCCTGAGTAGGCCGTTAAGTGGCTGTGTTTTTGACTATCTAGGACAATCCTTTCAATAAACTCAGGTCGACCCATGGCGCTGATGTTGGTGATTCTTGCGCTATGAGATAGCTCGGCTATTGGGTGAAGGCTCATATTTTTATGATTACCCAGCTCATTGGCGATGTGATCGCTCAAATGGCCTGACAATGGCGAATGGTAAACTCGGTGTGAACCATCGTCTTCAAGGCAGAAAATAAAAGGCGTGACTTGGTTTTCTTCAAACGAGGTTAGCAACTCTGAAATATGGCTTTGAGACAGAAGGTTGCGATGACGGTAAAGATTTTGTTGAGGTTCCCACCATTCGACGCCATTTTTGAAGATTTGCCAATTTGGAAAAGCATGGCCTTCGATGCAAGGCATAGCTGTAAAATGCGTGCGGCCTGTCGCAACCGTGTAAAAAATGCCCGCGGATTTTAGGCGTTCTAGGGTTTCGAGCGTGTATTCAGAAAGGCGTTGATGCCGATTCAGAAGGGTTCCATCTAGATCAAATGCCACTAACTCCATAACCACCTCTTTCATTCAGGGTTACGCACTATCGCATTTTATGAGAGGGAATTTCAACTCTTTCGGATGTTTAATTGATGAGCTAGGTAAAATGATAAAGGGGCGTTGTGCGAGTGCATAACGACCCTTTAGCGAAGCTTCGAGCGTAAGTTTTTGCTCTTATTAGGTTTGTTCTCTAATTAAGCTTTTTGAACCAATGCTGTAGCGGTGAAAGTGATCCCGCTCCAGCCATTTTCGATGAATTGGCGAATGTTTTGGTGGTCTGTTGCCTCAGGTTTTTCTAAAACATCGACACGGTAAAAATCACCAAATAAATTCAGGGTTTCAGCTTCAGTTAGTTGGTGAATAGACCCGAAAGAAAAAATCTTACAAGAGCCATTGTTTTCATTAATGCCATTAGCCTGTTTGCCGTTAGAAAACGCAGCTGGCGTGAATTCGTATTCACGCTCAATCACATCAATGACTTCTTTGAATTGTACTTGCTCAGGTGTGCTTTTGATTTTTTCTATGAGCGTTTGAGTACTTAACATTGTGGCTCCATTTTATTGGTTTGTTATAAAGTTTTTAAAATTACGGATTAAGATTACTGTTCGCTGACAGGTTTCGCATAACGAACGGTAACTTTCAAAAATGTGAAAGCAATAATGCCACACGCGGCAATTGTGCCAAGCATTGGTACGAAGGTGCCATTGTGGAGCACACTAATTACTGCGCCCCCAAGAGCACCAAACGCAAAGCGGGACGTTCCAGCCAGTGCTGTTACGCTGCCATTATGATTGCCGGCATACTTCAGTGCGCCCGCCATAAATCCGCTGCCTAAAACCCCCATCGGTCCAATAAACAACATACTAGACATAATAATAAGCCACATTGGTGGATGATTAAAAAAGCTGAGGATAATCATTAGGCCAGATGCCACGAGAGGGATATAAATAGCATATTTGGTTAATATTTCTGTGCCTAGCTTTTCAACATAGCGGCCATTAATGGTCGAGGCAAACATCATAGTTATGACATTTAAACCCAGTAGAAAACCAAAGTTTGCTGGATCCACGTCATAAATTTCAATATACACAAACGAGCAACCGGTAATAAAGCTCATCATGCCGCCAAAATAAAAAGCCGATGCCGCAATGTATCCCATTACCGAACGATTTTTGAGCAAAATAATATAGTTTCGAGTGGCGTTGCCAAAGGAAAAGGGAGTACGTTTTTCCTCGGGCAAGGTTTCAGGAATAGTGCGTAAAAAAAGCACAATAGAGAGAATGGCTAAAATGCCTAATAAAACAAAAATGTAGTGCCAATTTAGAATAGTAAGAATCGCACCACCGATAATGGGGGCAGCCAAAGGTGCCAATGCCATTACCAGCATAATCATCGACATGGCTTTGGCGAATTGGTTAATGGACATACTATCTTTGACCAAGGCTGGCACACACACGGCAACGGCCGCCCCGCCTAAGGCTTGAATAGCTCGACCGGCAAGTAGGAGTTCGTAGCTTTGCGTTAATGCACAAATAAAACTACCAATAGCAAAAACCGTTAATCCACCGACGACAACTTTACGTCGTCCCACTGCATCTGAAATTGGGCCAAAGAGAATTTGCATGAAAGCGAAAACCAGCAAATAAATACTCAAGGTCATCTGGATAAGACCAATATCAGTATTTAGGCTTTTTGAAATGGTGGGAATACTGGGAAGGTAGGCATCAATCGCCAACGGCGTAAGCCCAGACAAAAGACCGAGAACTAAAACAATGGGAAATGTGAGTTTCATATATCAGCTTAATGGTTGAATGAATCGGTTTTTATTGGGCAGAAGTAATACACCTAAAAAGGCCCGATGAATTATAATCGGTTTACACCGAGTCTTTTAGTTTAATTGTGCAAACACTAAGTAAAACCTTATAAACCGCAATTTGAAAGGGCCATATTTTCTGGTTTTCAAATTGGGAACGTGGTTCAATTTCAAATCCATTTCTATACGGCAAAGACACTTTGTTTTTGTCCTGTCTTGCACCCATTGTTGTTCTATTTTGTTTTTCCAGTGGTGTCGCTGTTAAAAGGTTTAATGAAGGTAAATTATGTTACGTTTTTTTGAAAAATGGGTGCCTGCGTATCCTGATATAGAAGCTGTACAAGCTCCAAAAACCTTGTTTGCGTTTTGTCGTTACTACTCCAGAGGAGTAGAGCTTCCGCTGTTGTTAATGTCTCTTTTGACCGCCGCTATTGCCATATTAGAGGTGACTTTGTTTAGCTTTATGGGGCAGTTGGTGGATTGGTTAATCAATAAAGATCCAGACACCTTTTTTGCTGAAGAAGGCGCACATTTAATGTGGATGTCTTTGATGATTGTTGTGGTTATGCCATTGGTAACTTTTGTGCATTCGGCGATTATTCATCAGACGCTTTTAGGGAATTACCCAATGCGTATCCGTTGGTTGTCCCATCATTATATTTTACGTCAAAGCATGTCTTTTTTTCAGGATGAGTTTGCTGGGCGCATTTCCACCAAGGTGATGCAAACTTCACTGGCAGTACGTGAGACTGTGATGAAACTGCTTGATGTATTGGTGTACATCGGTGTGTATTTTATCTCTATGGTGGTGCTGATTGCCAAAGCAGATTATCGCTTGATGATTCCAATGTTAGGTTGGTTGGTTTGTTATGTTTTGCTGCAAATGTACTTTGTTCCTAAGCTGAAAAAGGTCTCAGCAGATCAAGCTGATGCGCGCTCGACTATGACTGGGCGAGTTGTCGACAGCTACAGTAATATTTCAACTGTGAAGCTTTTCTCTCATCATCAGCGTGAAGCGGATTATGCAAAAGATGGCATGGATGGTTTCTTGCAGACTGTTTATAAGCAAATGCGCTTGGTCACTATGCTAAGTGTCGGTGTGCAAACTTGTAACTATGTGTTGGCGTTTTCGGTAGCGGCTTTGTCTATTTGGTTGTGGACGGGCAGTATTATTAGTGTCGGCGCTATCGCGATTGCGGTGAGTTTGGCGCTTAGACTTAACGGTATGTCCCAGTGGATTATGTGGGAAATCAGCGCGTTATTTGAAAACATCGGTATGGTAAACGATGGCATGAAAACACTGTCTCGACCTATCGAAATAGAGGACAAACCAAATGCGCCAGCGCTTACGGTTCCTCATGGTCTTATTGAATACGATGCAGTGAATTTCCATTATGGAAAGCAAGACAGTAAGGTGATTGAAAACCTTGTGTTGTCGATCAAAGCGGGTGAAAAAGTCGGCCTTGTGGGTCGCTCTGGTGCTGGTAAGTCAACGATTGTGAATCTACTGATGCGTTTTCATGATATTGAATCGGGTCAAATTCGCATTGATGGACAAGACATTAGCAGCGTTCAGCAAGATTCACTACGTGGTCAAATTGGTATGGTGACTCAGGATACCTCTTTGCTGCATAGAACAGTCCGTGAAAACTTGCTTTATGGTCGTCCTGATGCAACGGAAGAAGAAATGATTGCAGCTGCAAAACAGGCCGAAGCCCATGACTTTATTCAAGATTTAACCGATCCGTTTGGTAATGCCGGTTACGATGCCATGGTTGGTGAACGCGGTATCAAGCTTTCCGGTGGTCAGCGTCAGCGTATTGCCATTGCGCGAGTCTTGTTAAAAGATGCGCCTTTATTGATTCTAGATGAAGCAACGTCGGCATTGGATTCTGAAGTCGAAGCGGCGATTCAAGAGAGCTTATACAAACTGATGCAAGGCAAAACCGTTATCGCGATTGCTCACCGCTTGTCGACCATTGCGGCAATGGATCGTTTGATTGTATTGGATAAAGGCAACATTGTTGAGCAGGGCAGTCATGAAGAGTTGATCCAACACGCGGGTATTTATGCCTCACTTTGGGCGCATCAAACCGGAGGATTCTTGGCAGAAGACATTGACTTAGAAGATGCTGTGCTTGATGACGTTGAACTTGACGGTATTCAGCAAGAGAAATCCACCAGCTAGTATTTATTATTGAATGTTTAATGTGGAGAAGGGCTTATGACGTATTTTATTTTGTTTCTCGCCATATTGGCTGAAGTCATTGCGACCACAGCGTTAAAAGCGTCAGATTCCTTCACTAAATTGGGCCCAAGTATTGGGCTGGTGGTTGGTTACGCTATGTCGTTTTATCTTTTGTCGATTGTGATGCGTTCTATGCCGACAGGCGTGACTTACGCAATTTGGGCTGGCTTAGGTATTGTTTTGATTTCGGTGTTTGGCTATCTATTCAACAATGAAAAGCTGGATTTGGCGGCTTGTATTGGAATGTCTTTGATTGTGATTGGAGTCGTAGTGATTAACGTTTTTTCCAAAACAGTAAATCACTAAAATCGACCAATATTAGAATTGACCAATAATCCCTCGCTGATAGACATCGACGAGGGATTTTTTGTGATTTTTAAAGCGCTTATTGAATTAAAGAGCGTCGGCGATTTCTTTTACTTGCATACGTACACTTTGTAAACCATTGCCAGATAAGTACCAAAGCTTAGGTGATAAATAAGCGACTTTGATGGTGCCAGCACCTTGTGCTGCCAATTCTGCTTTTAACTTGGTCAAGTTTAGAGCGTTTTTGGTGTCGCCAATCGCGGCACTTCGGTCAACGATAAACAAGGTTGTTGGGTTGGTTTCAGCGATGTCCTTAATAGTAAGCGGCGTGAACGTACGGGTGCCGCGTTTATGTGATTCAACATGGGCTGGGATTTGTGCTGTTTTTAACCCTAAAAGCTGGCTGCTGATGGCGTCTTCACGCAAGCCTAACGAGCCATTGTTGTGGGTAACAACCAATACGGTTGCGTTATGATTGATATGTTTTTTGGTGGCTTCTATGTCGGCTTCTAAGTCAGACAGTGCTTTTTTAGATGCGTCTTGCGCGTTATAGATCGTTGCAATAGAGATGACATTTTCACTCAAGCCATGCCAATAATCATCACCAGAAATCCCAGCTTGTTTTACAGCGCTGATGGCGGCAAGCTCATCTCTTTTTCCGGCTTGGCGACCAGTGATGATAATAAGATCAGGATGAACTGCTTTGAGAGCGGCTAAGTCTGGTGTTTTTAGCCCACCAACGTCTGTATAACGAGCATCGTTAAATTGCTGTAAATAGTCTGGTAAGCCTTGCTTTGGCACTCCCACCACATGGTTTTCAAGACCAAGGGCTGTCATGGTATCTAAGCTGCCGAGGTCATAAATGGCAGTGGTTGGTAATTGGGTTTCTGCTGCAGAAAGTTGGCTAATGGCGGCTAATGCGCCAATGGCGATTATTTTTCGTAGGTTCATCATGTTCACAAATACCTGAGAGTTTGAAGTGAAAATTAGATATTATCTTTTTTGATAATGGTTATCATTGTCTCACTTTTGCTCTCAGATATTACAGAAATCGGCGGCACGATGCGTTGCTAAACATGAAACAAGTTTTAGCTGCCTTTAATCTTCCCCTTCTTATTGGCCAGCCAAACAAATTGATACGGCATTAAGGTGACCTTGCCCAAGTGATCTTCATAAACTTGTTCGGAAACTAAGTCTGTCCAATCGTCTGTGGCGATTAAATTTAGCTCGGATAAGTTAAAGCTCTGCGGTTGATCCGTCATGTTGTACACCGCAAATAGACTTTGGCGTCTGTCTAAACTTTGACGCCAGAAGGCAAATAGGTTTTCACCCATGTGTAACACATACTGAGTAGCATTTGGGTGAAAGGCGGGTTGAGCACGACGGATTTGTGTTAGTTTGGTGAAACTTTGGAAGACTTTTTGATGATGAGTTGGCGTATTCAAAACATGATCTAAATCTTCCATATCCCATATATGGCGGTTTATTGAGCGAAATTGACCGGTATTGTCCACACGCTCTAAATCGTTTTCTGTACCAAACAAGCTATGGATATAAAAGGCAGGTACGCCCTCTAGCGCCATCATCACGCCAGCAGCGCAAAGGAAACGAGCAAACTGCCATTTGTCCGGTCCGTGCAGCGCGGATCCTGATAAGGCATTCCAAAGGCTGATGTTGATTTCATAAGGCTTGGCTTCGCCTTGCGGCGTAGTGCGTGAGCTGATTTTGCCGCCAAAGCGTTTCATAGTATTGATCAATGTTTCCAGTTCCCATTCAGACAGTAAGCCTTCCGTCGGGCGCAATCCAATGCCGTCATGGGACGCGATAAAGTTAAGATAGGTTGTGCCTTGCTGAGCAGGTGTCATGCTCATTAACCACTGTTTTAAGTGACTGCTGTTTCCGGTTACCAAGCTGTTGATAAGCAAAGGCGGCAAAGAGAAGTTATAAATTAAATGCGCCTCGTTGGCATTCCCGAAGTAGGTTAAGTTCTCCTGATTGGGGATATTGGTTTCAGTGATAATCACTGATTCTGGTGCGTAGTGCTCAATCATTAATCTTAACAAACGGATGACTTCATGGGTTTGTGGCAAGTTAATGCAAGAGGTGCCGGGGGTTTTCCATAGAAACGCCACATCATCTAAGCGAAACCAGCGAATGCCTTTTTCAAGGTACAAGCGAATAATGCGTAGGAACTCTAATAGAACGACTGGGTTTTCAAAATTCAAATCGATTTGATCGTGACTAAAAGTACACCAAACGTGTTTTTCGCCATTTTTGGTTTGTATTTCACGTAATAATGGCGATGTTCTAGGGCGAACCACAGCACTTAAATCAGCATTAGGATCGGCTTCATAAAAGAAACTCGCACCCGGTTCAACGCCAGCTTTATAATTTTCGAACCACATGCTTCGGCTTGAGCAATGGTTAATCACCAAGTCGCCCATGACTTTAAAATCTTTCGACAGGTTCACCACGTCAGCCCAACGTCCGCAAGATGGATTAACAGTAGTGTAATCCATCACACTAAAACCATCGTCTGAGCTGTAAGGAAAAAACGGCAGCAAGTGAATAGCGGAAATACAATCGGACAATTTGCTTTTAACAAACTTGTGCAGTGTTTCCAACGGCGCTTCTTCTTTTCTGCGCAAGGTGTCTGCATAAGTAATCAGCATAATGTCAGATTGATCCCATAGATTTCTATGAGGACGAGGAGACTCCGTTGACGGGTCTAGATTAAACGTGGTTAAACACTTTGCTGCCAAATCCTTATTGTCCAAGCTTGGGTAAATGACTTGCAAATGAGCGATTAAGCGCTGTTCTAGATGCGACAAAGGGGCGTTTTCCATGTTTATCTACCTGTCTTTTTAGTGATTGAAAAGCAACCTAGTAACATTCAACTTAGCAAAAAGATTGCTTTTAAGGCCAGTTCTTTTTTTGACTGCTATTTTTGGGGTCCGAATTCTTTCATATCCAATTCGACAGCTTGAGCAAGCTGATTCATCACGCCAGGGAAAGCACTTACGACACGGTTCCAACTAGGTATGAAAGGCGTTTCCATTGGGTTGTCTAAATATTGATTGCCAGCTTTCATGATGTTGCTGGCGAACAATTCGACCGTTTGTTCTTCCGTATGAACGTCTAATTTTAGACCATTGATTTCCGCATCGTTGCGGTAAGTTTCAATGAAGTCTAGCGCAACACGATAGTAGGTGGCTTTTATGGTGCGAAAAGTTTCTTGGTTGAAAATAGTGCCGTTTGTTGCCAATTTTCTGAAAATCGCTTTGGTAATGTCGATGGACATTTTAGATAAGCCGCCATCGTCATTATCCGCAGACAAGTCTTGGTGTTTGTGATCGTAAATGTCGGCGATATCCACCTGACATAAACGGTTGGTCGAGTAATTACGGTACATTTCACTCAGTACGCCAATCTCCAATCCCCAATCGCTCGGGATACGCAAATCGGTCATCACATCGCGACGGAAAGAAAACTCGCCTGCTAATGGATAACGATAGCTGTCTAGGTAATCCAAATAATCTAGATGCCCAAAGACTTTTTTGAGCGAACACAATAAAGGCGTGACCAATAAACGGCTGACACGACCATTCATTTTTCCGTTGGCTGCACGAGCGTAATAACCCTTACAGAATTCGTAGTTAAAGTTGGGGTTAGCAACCGGATAAATAAGGCGTGCCAGAAGTTCTCTGTCATAAGTGACGATATCGCAATCGTGCATGGCGATGGATTCGGCTTTGCCAGCGGCTAGGTTGTAACCCATGCAGAACCACACATTTCGGCCTTTGCCTGGATCGGATGGCGAAAGATGCTCGCCCTTTAACACGCTGTCGATTTCTCGTAGGCGAGGGCCATCGTTCCAAAGTACTTTGACGTTTTGCGGTAATACGCTGAAAAACTCTAATGCGTGTCGGTATTGGTCTTCTGTTGCTCTGTTTAAGCCAATAACAATTTCAGACAAGTAGGGCACTTGCTGCAAATGCTTAAGGATATTCGGCATGGCATCTGTTTCCAACTCGGAATACAGGCAAGGCAGGATAAGAGACATTGGGCGCGTTTTAGCAAACTCACACAGTTCTTTTTCCATTTCTTCTAACGGGCGGTGTGCCAAATTATGTAGTGTGGTGATGTTACCGTTTTGATGAAAGTCGCCCATGATAATTCTCCTAAAGTCGTAATAATGGTTTGTTTATTGTTCTGTCCGTTGATTACAAAATACCCTGCTTAGTGAGTTGCAAATTAACCGCCTGAGCCCAACCTTCTGGACCATACGCATCGGTTAGCCAAGCGTCGCAACGGTTGGGGATTTCTGGTGGCGCGTGGACAGGAGAGCGAATTACTACTGGAATGTCGGCTTTGCTCAACATGCCTACATCGTTTTCGCCATCGCCTAATGCCATGGTGGTAACGTCTTCATCACTTTGCTGTTCATACAGCGTCTTGAGCCATAACATAGCGTTTGCTTTGTCGCAGTGCTCGCCCATTAGGTGAGCGAAACGGCCGCCTTTTTGAATTTGCACGCCAAATGGCGCAAGGTCGTCACGCAATGCATTAAGAGCAAGGTTGGAATCTGTCCAAAGCATCGGTTCGGTAAATTCTCGTTGCATGGCTTGTCTGGCGTTTTCTTCACTTAAGCCAGTGATTGAAACCAGTTCTTGCCAAGTCATCTCACTGAAGCGTTTAAATGTGTATTGCTCTTGTTTGTCATTGGTGAGTTCGATTAGCTCGTCTCGTTTCGGGCCAAATGACTTGCGCCAATAATCTCCACAATCTTCGAGCGTTTCGTCGACAAAAAGGCGCAAGTGCTTAGGAATATAAACGGCAGAGCCATTTTCCACGATGAAAGCATCTTGATGATTGAGCTCCTGTCTAAGAGACATAAGCTCCACAAATGTCTTGCTGGTGTTGATGACGCAAGGGATAGAAAAAGTCTTCAGCGACTGTAATGTCGCCTGCGCAGGTTTGAAACTGTAGGTATGATGATCGAGTAATGTGCCATCCAAATCTGTAAAAATTAAAAGTGTTGTCATGTCGATTCCTTTTTGGGCCCATCAAAATACCGCTGGTGGACGTTAGTATGAGACTTGCAAATCTGGTGCCAGTGCGTAAAAGTGGCGTTTTCCTTATGAGGACAGTCCTAAGATTAGCTAGGCTGTTGAACAAATTGATGACAAGTTTGCTACGTTTATGTGTCTTTGTGATTCTTGCTTTGTTGGCATTCGCGGCGAACTCTGTTTTGTGTCGTCTGGCGCTTAGCGATGGTCTTATTGATCCAGCTCAATTTACCACGTGGTGCTTGCTCAGTGGCGCTGTGACCTTGGTTTTACTATGTGTATTCCAGTCTTTAAAGCAGCAACAGATTGATTTAAAAGCCGCCTGGTTAGAAGGTAGTTGGTTATCGGCGCTTGCGCTGTTTGTTTATGCCTTGGGCTTTTCTTATGCCTACGTCACATTAGAAACAGGAATAGGCGCTTTAATACTCTTTGGTGCCGTGCAACTGACCTTGATCTTATTCGCCGTGTGGGCAGGGCAGAAGCTGGTTTGGTTGGAATGGCTGGGACTGGCGATAGCCTTCGCTGGCTTTGTTTATTTAGTGCTTCCGACTTTATCGTCACCTTCTTTATTGGGCTTCGTCTTAATGACGTTAGCAGGCGTGGCATGGGGCTTGTACACATGGCGAGGCAAAATCTCGGCTAAGCCTTTGTTTGCCACAACGTCTAACTTCGTCAGAACCATTCCCATGCTACTGATTTCACTAGTGGTTATTTATTTTTACAGCGATGAACCACAGAACGCACAACTTGAAGGCATTATTCTAGCGGTCACTTCTGGCGCTATTATGTCTGGTCTTGGCTACGCCATCTGGTACGCTGTCTTGCCTTATCTTAGTGCTTCCATGGCTGCTGTGTTACAGCTACTGGTTCCTATCATTGCCACAATAGGAGGTTTAGTTTTTGCCAATGAATCCATCACCTTACACCTCGTTATCGCAACGCTAAGCGTCCTAGGTGGCGTACTACTCGTTATTCTTGCAAGAAAACGAACCTCTAAAAACGCCTAGTTTTGGTGCGTTTATGTCCTAATGCGCCATAATCGACAGGTTTTTTGATTGAAAATTGGTCGTTGTTTTGTCCAATATATAGGGTAGATCGCGGCTTTAGCCCGACACTGTATTTATTCCCTCCTAACAAGGTGGCACCTCACAACTTTAGGCCGACAACGTAATAATTCTCTTATGTTTTACAAGATCTGATCGAGAGGGCTATTTGTTCCAGCAAAATGTTGACCTATAACATGGGTATAAATTTGTGTTGTGGATACATCATTATGTCCTAGCAGCTCTTGAACAGTTCTTATATCTCGTCCGGCCATCAATAAGTGAGTCGCAAAAGAATGGCGGAAGGTGTGACAATTTACTCTTTTTTCATTAATTCCTGCTTCATGAACTGCTGTTTTTAATGCTTTACGAGGTACTGAATCATGTAAATGATGCCGGCATAATTCGCCAGTCAAAGGATGCGGGCTGATTGATGTAGAGGGAAATAAAAACATCCAGCTTAATTGACGAAATGCGTTTGGATACTTTCTAGACAGCGCGAAGGGCAAAGAAGGGCCGTATCCCTTTGTATTGTCGTCTTGTTGGATTTTTTGAGCATAGGATTTTTGTTTGTTTAAAGATTCAGCTAATTTACGGCTAAGAATCGTGGTTCTATCTTTATTGCCTTTGCTGCATCGTACCGCCAAACTGCCCTGATCCAAATTAATATCTTGAATTCGAATGCGTAAGCATTCGCTAATTCTAAGGCCAGAACCATACAGCAACGAAAATATTAAGTGGTCTCGTTCATTCATACAGCCTAGTATGTTTTGAATTTCATTGGCAGCTAAAACAATAGGCAAACGCCGTCCTTGTTTAGCATGCTGGAACCCTAAATCACCCAATGGTTGATTTAGCAATTTGTTATATAAAAAGGCGAGGGCATTGAGGGCCGATTTTTGTGTATTAATTGCAACATTTTTCTCAACCGCCAAAAACGATAAAAACGTTCTTACTTCTTCCGCGCCCATGTTTTGAGGATGCTGTAGCTTATGGAATCGAATAAAATATTTGATCCAATATAGATATGATTTTTCTGTTTTTAAGCTATAGCCACGAAGACGTAGTTCATGGCGGATAAAATTGAGAAAAGGGCTGGAAGACATCGCACATTCCTTGTGGATAATTGATAAGAACTGTACAAATATACAGTTTATTTTTTGGGTTGCCAATTTTTGGCGTGTTTTGTCTGAAAAATAATCAAAAAAATGCGTGTTTTTACTGGTGGCTGGTTAGAAAGTCTTTTAGTATCAATGAATAAGGATTTACAGAGCAGAAATAACGCGCTGTGGATAAATGAAATAACACGCACGCTCGCTTTTCCAGTTTTAACTTTTGTTGATATTTCTATTAATGGCTTTAGAGTCAGTGATTTATAGTGATACAAAGAAAGTTTCTGAAATGTGTAAACGCGCATGCGCACTATTAAACTGTTATGAGTCCAAAGAAAAGGGAATCAGCTATGACTGTTGAAGAGTATGTAAGAAAAGAAATTGAAGAAAATGAATTTCGCGCAGAAGGCGATTTTGGAAAAGTAATCCATTACTCTTGGTGCGAGCACGATGAAATTGCAAATGTTCTTGAAGCTGCCGCCCCATTTTTATTGGAAGAGTTAGGCAAGATTTATCCCAACTGCCAGCTTGAAATGAAAAACTATCCAGCACCAAACCAAGAGTACAATGTACAAATCTCTGTCTGGAGCTAAGACTCATAACAAGTTTAGCCAGCATCGCCCACGGAAAAGTCCCGTGGGCTGGACCCGCTACGCTCACCGCTGCTAAAGGCGTTATGTTTACAAACTATGAGCAAGAAACAATTTAAGAATAAAAAGTCATTTCTAGAATGGCTTAAATCATTGACTAAGGCTGTGATTGTATCAATCACACTTGTTGGCGGTGTTTCAGATATTACTTACTCTACAGTTCATCCTAGAGCACTGGAACGCATCAGCCAAATTGATTCGTCTTTTCTAGGAGAAGGTCAATACTTAGTAGAGTACGAAGAAGCGGAAGATGATGCTGATGAAATCGAGTATTCGAATTTTGCGTTTGCTATAACTTTTGAAGTTGCCTTAGCAAACTCAGCTCTTAACTCTACAATGGGTGGCCGCACCAACCTAATTGAAGCTTTGGCGCCCTTTGAGTGCTGCTATCGTCTAGATAAAGAAAGTGCATTCAATATCGGTCACATCTGGATAAAAATGCCTTCCAACCCTGTTGAACTAGCAGAGTTAGAAACAGTGCTAGCTAACGAGGCTGCTCAATATGGCTTTCCAGATGAAACTGGGTTAATACATGAAGGTAATTTTAAACAAGGCAATGGTATGCGCCTTCAATCAAAAACATAACAAGGCTATCAAAAATCGTTCCGGCCAAAAAAACGGCCTCCACTGGACGCGCTAACGCGCGCCTTTTATAGCGGCGTTAATTTCTAGGAGGATATTGGTGATTGTCAGGAAAATGGAAGAGAAAGATCTTGAAGCCGTAAGCGCAACTTGCATGGCTTCGTTTTTGCAATCAGTTGCATATACATTGTCAGAGGAAGGGGTTGCAACCTTTTCGAAAATTGCTGCGAGTGATTCCTTTCTTGAAAGAATGAAGGGCGACAACTTGATGCTAGTCGCAGAAGACAATGGACAAATTGAGGGCGTCATCGAACTTAAGGAAGGCCGTCATGTTGCAATGCTTTTTATAAGTCCTGACCGTCAGAAAGAAGGTATTGGGAGGAAACTGCTTTCATCAGCCATAAATTATGCGAAGGTTGAAACTATTACAGTTAGTGCGTCCCTGTCTTCAGTATCCGCGTATGAAAAGTACGGGTTCGAGTGCAAAGGTGAAGCAAGTGAGTCGGCTGGTCTCGTTTATCAGCCTATGGCAATCAAAATTAACAAGGTAATGCACGCGACAAGCGCGTGATTGCGGCGTTAAACAGTAAAAAGGAGCTACGGTGGAAAATAATAGAGAAGTTCAAATTCTGGAAGCTGAAGAATTATTGTGTAAAGCAATGCTTGAGTCTGACACCGTTAGCTTAGACAAGCTATTGTCTTCCAATCTAATTTTTACGAATCATTTAGGTCAAATCCTTGGCAAAAAAGATGATTTAGAAGCACATAAATCAGGTTTGTTGCATATATCTAATATTGCAGTCGAAGACCAGCAGATAAAATTGCAACAGGATACAGCAGTTGTATTTGCCAAGGTAACAATCAATGGTAACTATGATGGTAATCCAACGAATGGAACATTTAGGTTCACCCGAGTTTGGCAAAATACAGAAGGTAATCACTGGGAAGTAATAGCTGCCCATTCGAGTTTAATTACTGTTTAACAAGGCGCTGCAATGGAAGCATTACGGTCCGCAGTTTTTGGTATAAGGTGATGAATTTGTTGAAAGTTCAGTGGGTGCTCCATTGAGCTTAGCGTTAGATTTTCTCAGAGGAACAAATGTATAGCGTAAATCCACCAAAATATCCTGAGACAATCGTGGATGAATATTTCAAGTACACTTCTAAGAAAGTGGAGGGATTCGCAGGTCTTCAAATTAGAAATGGTGCTTATGGGGCCGTTTCAAGTCCTGAAGCTTCAGACGGAGAAGTGCATTTCTGTTGTGACAGAGACTTGGATACACAAGTATTTCTCAGCATTGTAAATTGGATAGAAGAGTATGGAGAGGAATTACTTGATCTTTCATTAGAGTCCTTCGTAGAGCAATTTTGGGAAATGCGTGACTTAGTTATTGAAAGCCTCATTGATGAAGACCCAGATGAAGTTGTTCCTGAAATATCATCTTCTAAAGATCTAAAGAAGCTCTGCGGCATCGTAGCAGTGCATGTTAAAGGAAGTGGAACTGATGCTGAACCTAGATTTGGTATAGAGTTTGGCTGCTCTTGGGAAGATGAGCACGGAGCTGGTGCAAGTTTTAACGGTTTAAAAATAATTGAAAGCGGTCATGGCTCAGATGCCTTTGATTTTGAATAGAATCCCAAGCAAATCTAACAAGTTTGTCAAACATCGCTACACACCTTCGGTGTTCCGCTGGAATAATTGGGGGCAGATGAAAAATAGTCTTAATTTTCACCTGACCCCAAAAGACTCTAAATTATAAATTACGTGACCTTTCCTCAACCAACAAGCGTTAAGAAAATATCTATTTCTTCCCTCGGAGGCGAAATGTACAAAGGCAGTTGTTTGTGTGGCTCTATCCAGTTTGAGCTTCATGGTGGAATTACTGATCCTATTTATTGTCACTGCTCACTGTGTCGAAAAGCGAGTGGCAGTGCGTTTGCAACAAATGGTTATGTGAACAAGTCAGATCTCAAGCTTAACGACGCAAAAGGCACTCTTACGTATTACGAAAGTAGTGAGGGTAAGCGGAAATACTTTTGTTCGTCATGCGGTGTGCCAATCTATAGTTCAAACTCAGCAAAGCCGGACAAGTTAAGAATCCGTTTAGGGGTAATCGACAGTGATATCGTTGAACGTCCAATCTCTCATAACTTCATCACCTCAAAAGGCAACTGGGAAGAGTTAGACATAGATTTACCCAGATATGAAAGGCGCGAGCCATCGAGAAAATAGTCGGTGTTATTTATCATTTCCGTCGTTTGTATCCAATAAAGAGCATAAAAAAACGGACTCCATTCAATGGAGTCCGTTTTTTTATTGCGAAATCTTACTACTTACGCTTCAGGAATGTATTCAGAAAGCGCGGCATACGCCACGGTGAAGGCGCCTTCTTGGAATGCACGTAAGCCTGTGGCTTTGAAGGGAATCGGCATTGGGTTGTGCTGAAGGATGTCTTTTACTTTTGCGCCACTGAACAAGTCGACTTCAACCGTATCGATCAATTGGATCGCCGCTTCAATTTTAAAGCCTACCGCGCCGCCAGCGAATTTGCCTTTTGTAGGGCGTTCACGAATAACGGCTCTTTTCACTTTGTAATCTTCAAAGAGTTTTTTCAGCATGAACTGAAATTTACGAACGCTTTCGCTGTCGTTTGGGTTGCTAAGTGTGTGTCGAGTTTGGCGACAATCTGCGATTTGGAATAGTCCGTCTTGCTTAGACAGAAGGCAAAGAATCACTTCGCTGCCTTTAATTTCGATACCACAAGTAATCATAACGAGATCCTGAATAGGGAATTTCGCGCATTATCGCACAGTTAATAGGTATTTCGCAGAGTAAAAAATACTGCTTGTTGAAATGGAAACCAGTCAGATGTAAGGCGAAAGTGAAAGCAGCCAGTTTATTACACTCTTTTCAGTTTGCTGTCTCTTATTATTCGCAGGGATATTGTACTATTGCCAAATATTATTTTGTTAAAACGAAAATCACGATATTTTCTACTGTGAAAATGTAAATAACTGCTTTTTACTCTAGAGATGTTTTTTCAATATTGACCATTTTTTTTAATTTTAACCGCTTCTTAATTTTAACTAACATAGGGCTGCATAAAATGACTGCTTCATCGCCAATGGGGATTCCTCGTCCCCAGGTGAAATCTTTAGACGAAATCCTTCCTCACGAACCTTTGCTAATGATGGGCGCGGGCCCTGTTCCTATTCCTGAGCGTGTCGCCAAGGCCAATTCTGTGGTGATTAACCACCTTGGTAGTGTGATGGCGCAGGTTATTGGACAAGTAAAAACAATGGCGCGTTATGTGTTTCAAACAGAGTCTAAATGGGTACTTGGCGTAGCAGGGCCAGCGTCAGCCGCGATGGAAATGGCGGTAGCCAATTTGTTGCAACCGGGTGAGCGTATTTTATGTATTAACAATGGCTTCTTTAGTCATCGTATGGCGGAAATGGCGATGCGTATTGGCGCCGATGTTCATGAGTTGCACGTTGGTGTTCATGAAGCAGCAGATCCAGAGCGTGTTCGTAAAGCCATCGAAGAAACGCGTCCAAAAGTGTTAACGCTGGTACAAGGCGAAACGTCGAATACCGTGTTTAACCACTCTTTAGAAGAAATCACCAAGATCGCTAAATCTTATGGTTGTTTGGTGGTTGTGGATGCGGTTTGTACGTTAAGTACTATGCCGCTGAAAATGGATGCTTGGCAAGTTGACGTGGTGATCACGGGTGGTCAAAAAGGCTTGTCATCTATTCCGGGTGTATCGCTTTTGGTGTTTTCCAATGAAGCTTGGGCCGCAGTTAAAAGCCGCACCAAGCCTACCGCCCAATGGTGTTTTGATGCTCAGCTGGCAGAGAACTTTTGGCACAATGATGGCTATCATTATACAGCGCCTGTTTCTGGCATCATGGCGTTACATGAAGCATTGAAGCTGGTATGTGATGAGACGTTAGAAAATCGTTTTGCTCGTCATTTGCGTTGTTCTAAAGCGTTGCAATCGGGTATTGAAGGAATGGGCTTAGAGTTGTTTATTCCACCGGCTTCGCGTTTGAACTCAGTGGTTGGTATTAACATTCCAGAAGGTTTAACAGCGGGGCAGATCTGTCGACATATTTCGGAAATGTACCGAGTTGAGATCGCTGGATCATTTGGTCAGCCAATCGTACGCATTGGCCAAATGGGCGAGCAATGCCGCGAACATAACTTGTTCCGTACTCTACATGCCTTTGGCAGCACCATGCGCGACTTGGGTGTGAAAGTCGATCAACCAAACGGCATGGCTGAAATGGAAGCCTACTTGCAAAGTGTGCCTCGTACGCTTTATCAAGTGGCTTAATAAGTATAAATAAGCGAGGCGCTTTTACTAAAGCGCCTCGTTGTCTAATAATTGCTTGTATGAATTAAATGCCTTCTGCTTCATAAGTAGAAGGCATTTTTTTGCTCGGCATTAAGCTGGCGAACAGGGCGCCTGCGGTAATGAGTAAGCAAGCAATGATTTGCCCTGTGCTAAGTTGTGCATCGGTAAACAGTCCTAGCCACGCTGTCGATAGTGCGGGTGCGGTATAAGACAGTACCCCAAGCAGCGACAAGTTGCCTTTTTTTACGCCAAAGTCCCAACAGAAAAAAGCGATGCCTACTGGGCCAAAGCCTAGCCCTAAAATGGCGATCCAGGTGCTTGCTGGAAAGTCTGTCGAAGATGCCGAGCTTTGCGCTTCGATCACTAGGTGTGAAACGCCCGCTAGAAGTGTGGTGATTAGACAATACCAAAGCACAGCACTAGACGGAACGCTTTGAAAGCGTCGATTCGCTACGGAATAGCTCGACCAAATGAATGCGCAAGCAAAAGCCGCTGCGTAGCCTGTCCAATGGTAGGCGGTGTTACTTTCCACTTCTAATACTTGCCCTTTTGATTGCAGCATTATGCCGGTACCGATAAACGCAATCACTGCGCCCACCAAATGTGTCCACGATAGATAATTGCCTTTTGTCATGCCTGCCATTAATACAATGAGCAAAGGCCAAAGGTAGGCGATTAACCCCGCTTCGACGGGGGGGGCATGTTGGAAGGCATAAAAATAGCAAAAGTGATAAAAGTAAAAACCTAGTCCACCCATGATGATGGCGCTTTTGGGGGTTTTTTCCCAAGACGACTTTAGTTCGCCTTTCACTAAATAAACGATAAAAAATAATAGGCTGGCTACTCCAAAGGTGAGTGTGAGCAAGAGTAATGGCGGTACTAAATTGGCTTGCGTGGTAAACAGTGCAAGGGTACTCCAAAGTAAAATAGCGATGCTGCCAATGAGGGTGGCTTGTGGTGAATGTGCTGTCATCTTGTTGTTTCCTGAATCCTGATCTAGTCTGATTACGTAAGATGTTATCTTGATTAAGGGGGAATAACATTGTCAGAAATGCGTGATTTGTCTTGTCAAAAATGCGCTTTTTATGGCAATTAAGTAAGAAATATTGATCTATGACAGGGTGGTGACAGGTTTGAGAGGTAAGGTTTGTCTACTCAAGTTAATTGAAATACAAATTTTAAGAGCTTGATTAGCTAACAACAAAAAAAATAACAAGCAGGAGATAACCATGCTTAATACCATTTCTTTGAAGTCTGTTCTAATTTCAGGTGCAGTAGCGCTAACTATGGCTGGACAGGCTTACGCCTTCGAACCAGCTCGCAGTGGTGAATGTATTGCTCCAGCTAACCCAGGTGGTGGATGGGACTTTACTTGCCGTAGCGTTGGTAAAGTATTAGTAGACCAAGGTTACTTCAAAGGTAACGTTCAGACAGTTAACATGACGGGTGCTGGTGGCGGTGTAGCTTTTGCGCATACGATTAGTAAACGTGATACAGATGAAAACCTTATTGTTGCGGCTAGTACTGCAACAACAACTCGCCTAGCTCAAGGCCAATTCCCAGGCATGAATGCTGACCAAGTTAAGTGGGTTGGTACATTAGGCGCTGACTACGGCATTATCGCTGTAGGTAAAGATTCAAAATACACTTCTTTAACTCAAATTCTTGATGCACTTAAAAAAGATCCAGGCGCAGTAAAATTCGCAGGTGGTAGTGCTTCTGGTGGTTGGGATCATTTAAAAGTTCTGATGACGGCACAAAAAGCGAACGTAGAAAAACTTCCGAAAATTCGCTACCTAGCGTTTAGCGGTGGTTCTGAAGCTCTGGTTCAGGTTGTTGGTGGTCACATTGATGCGTTCACTGGTGATATTTCTGAAGTAAAAGGCTTCATGGATTCTGGTGATTTACGTGTGCTAGCGGTTCTTTCTGAAGAACGTTTACCAGCACCATTTGATTCTATCCCAACAGCAATGGAGCAAGGTATTGATTCCGTTGCACCAAACTGGCGTGGATTTTACGTACCAGGTAACGCAAGTGCAGACTCTTACGATTGGTGGGTAAAAACCATTGATGAGTTATACCAAACTCAAGAATGGAAAGACGTCATGACTAAAAATGGTTTGATGCCATTCCACAAGTCTGGTGCTGACTTTACTCAATTCGTAAAAAACCAAACTCTAGACATCAAAATCTTATCGCAAGACATCGGTCTAATTAAATAACCTCAGACCGCTATTTGGAGGGGCGTTTGTTATTACAAATAGCCCTCTCCTGTTTTCGACTATTTTTCATCCTTTGATTTATTAACATGGAGCAGAGACATGCGTATTAATGATCGTGTGTTTGGCATGCTAATGCTTATTCTTGCCGTAGGTTACGGCTGGGAAGCAACGCAATTCCCCATTCCTTTTGGCGGACAAGAAAGTGTCGGTCCTGAAACTTTTCCTATCATGCTAGCCATCATTTTAGGTATTAGTTCAATTTATATGATTGTTCGTCCTGACCAAGACGAGAAATGGGCGCCCGTTGCCATGTTGATTGAACTTAGTGTTGTGGTTCTTTCTATGCTTGCTTTTGCGTGGGCAATTGAACCAATTGGGTTTATGCCTGCAGCTGCATTGGTTGTGACTTTTTTAAGTTGGCGTATGGGAGCAAGCATTGCTAAGAGTCTTATCACGGGTGTGACAAGTTCTGTAGTTATCTTTTTCCTTTTCAATAATGTGCTTGAATTAGCACTGCCTCTAGGTCTATTGGAGTTTTAATATGGATACTATGAGCTTATTAATGCAAGGCTTTGCGGTTGCGTTAACGCCTGAAAGTATTATGTTTGCGGTTATTGGTGCCATTTTAGGTACCTTGATTGGCGCATTGCCGGGTCTTGGTCCTGCAAATGGTGTGGCTATTTTGATTCCGTTGGCGTTCAGCTTAGGTTTATCGCCAACATCATCTCTTATCTTGCTAACCTCTGTTTATGCGGGTGCCATGTACGGTGGTCGTATTTCGTCAATTCTGTTGAATATTCCAGGTGACGAGCCAGCCATGATGACCTGTTTAGATGGTTATCCAATGGCATTAAAAGGCAAGGCGGCGGAAGCATTAGCGATTTCTGCGATTGCCTCTTTTATTGGTAGTTTCATTGCGACAATTGGTCTGGTTATTCTAGCGCCAATCTTAGCGAAATTTGCCTTGAGATTTGGTCCTTCTGAATACTTTGCTTTGTTTGCTTTAGCCTTTGCAACTTTGGGTGGTATTACAGGTAAAAATCAATTTAAAACCTTGATGGCAGCAGCTATTGGTCTAATGATCGCTACGGTTGGTATCGATATTTCAACGGGGGTTCAGCGTTTTACGTTTAACACGCTTGAATTGTTCGAAGGTGTTGATTTTATTATCGCGATCGTTGGTTTGTTTGCGATCAGTGAGTTGTTGTTCTTCTTAGAGCGTCATGCAGGTGACGGACTAAAACAAGTTGCTATTAACAAACTTAAATTATCTGCAAAAGACATTATCAAGGTGTTACCTGCTTCTTTCCGTGGTGCGGTACTTGGTTTTGTTGCGGGTGTATTGCCGGGTGCAGGCGCATCTTTGGGTAGCTTTATCAGTTACACCTTGGAAAAACGCGTCTCGGATAAAGGCGAATTTGGTAAAGGCGACCCTCGCGGTGTTGCTGCTCCTGAAGCGGGTAACAACGGTGCGGCATCTGGTGCGCTTGTACCAATGTTAACGCTGGGTGTTCCTGGTAGTGGTACGACAGCAGTGCTATTAGCGATGTTGATTTCTTTGAACATCTCTCCTGGTCCAATGTTGTTCCAGCAAAATGCGGATCTAGTTTGGGGTGTTATTGCGGCAATGTTTGTGGGTAACCTTGTGTTGCTACTATTAAACATTCCAATGGTAGGCATCTTCGTTAAACTGCTGAGCATTCCACCTAAATATTTAATGCCGATTGTTACTTTGATTGCATCTGTGGGTATTTATTCTGTCAGCCACAGTGCACTTGATTTGTACTTCATGATTGGCTTTGGTGTATTGGGTTATATCTTCCGTAAGATTGATATCCCACTAGTACCGATCATTTTGGGTATGTTGCTTGGGCCAGAAATGGAGAAAAGTCTTCGTCATGCATTGGTACTATCTGATGGTGATTGGAGTGTGCTTTTCAACAGTGGATTAAGTATTGGTCTTTGGACGGTTGCGATACTAGGTTTGGTTCTACCTATGGTAGTAGGTCCGATTGTTCGCGCTAAAATGAAGAAATCAAAAGACGCTGTTAAAGACGTGTAAGCCCTGTAATACTAGAGGCATTGTGACAAAAAAATCGAGCAACTTAGGTTGCTCGATTTTTCTTGTTTTTAGATCGAAAAATAAAAAACATGATGGCTAAAGGTTATGCGAATTCTGGTGGTAGAGGATACTCAGGTCTTAGGGCAAGCGATCTGTGAGCGATTAACAAGCCTAGGACATGGCGTTGATTTAATTGGAGATGGTAAGCGAGCTGACGAGTTATTGAAGTATCAGCCTGTCGATTTGATACTGCTCGACCTTAATTTACCTGGCTTATCTGGATTGCAATTGCTGCAAAAGCTGCGTCAGCGAGATGATGATACGCCAGTATTAATCTTAACCGCGCGGGATCAGATAGAAGATCGTATACGCTTGCTCGATGCCGGAGCGGATGATTATCTTACTAAACCATTCGATTTTGGTGAGCTAGAAGCTCGTTGTAGAGCTTTACTGCGTCGCAAGCAGGGTTACGCTGCTAATGTTACTGAACACGGCAACATAGTGGTGAACCGAGACAGTCGTCAGGTCTTTATTGACGGAGAGCTAACGGCAATCACCAACCGAGAGTTTCGCCTGCTGGAAATATTCCTTGGTCATTTGGGCCGTGTGTTAAGCAAAGACGAAATTACCGACCATTTATTTAATTTCAATGAAACGCCGGGTCCTAACGCGATTGAACTCTATGTAGGGCGTTTAAGGAAGAAAATGGGTGAGGGGGATTTGGTGATTAGTACCCTAAGAGGAATTGGTTATGTGGCAGAAATCGCCAAACCATCGAACCCTTAGTGAAGACGAGGAAAAGAAGGCCTTAGATAACGCGCCCTCGTTGCGCTTTCGCTTTATTCTCGCGGGTGTTTTGGTTATCGGTATCATCGCGAGCTTAGCGATTAATCTGATTTTTGATTATAGCCAGAAGCTCGCTGATTTATCCTACGACCGTTTATTGCGTAGTGCTTTACTGCAAA
The DNA here is from genome assembly GCF_965225885.1 of Marinomonas sp. NCBI lineage: Bacteria > Pseudomonadati > Pseudomonadota > Gammaproteobacteria > Oceanospirillales > Oceanospirillaceae > Marinomonas > Marinomonas sp. The sequence continues at coordinate 3,365,182 of NZ_OZ245329.1, read as the reverse complement.
TGGACGAAAACGTTGGCTTGATGCGTAATGAAGTTAGCATCGACATTCCATGGTCTGCCTTTGCCACCTTGGCGCAAGCGGAAGAAGATCGTGTTTTTTATAAAGTCGAGAGCTTGGAGCAAGGCTTTATTACTGGTTATCAAGATCTAGATAGCCAGCCACCACAACCTCCTGTTTTAGACAAAATACAATTTTACAACCAAGAATATTCTGGTGAAATGGTGCGCTTTGCTTGGGTCCAGCGGCATATTACCGACCCAGAAACTGCGCAAACCGTTCGTATTATTTTAGGTCAGACTCGATTATCAAGAGAGCAAATGGCCTCCGCGGTGACCCAAAAAGCCGTCGAAGTGGTGGTGCTTATTGCTTTGGTTGCTATCACTCTAATCATCATTGGTAGTCATCTTGTCTTAAGACCTCTGCATCGAATTGAGCGAGCCTTGGAAGAGCGTGCCATGGGTGACCTCACACCAATTGATATCAATACACCGAAGGAAACGCATCATTTAAAAGTGGCCATTAACCATTTTATGGCGCGTTTACAAACCAACCTTGAGCAGCTGGAAAACTATACAGCGGATGCGGCTCATCAGTTACGTACGCCATTGGCGAGTCTAAGGGCGCTGGCAGAAAATGCTCGTGATATTTCTTCTGTAGGTAATTCGCCAGAAAGGCAGCATCAGGCCTTGGAAAATATTGTTAAACAATGCGACACCCTGAGCCAAACCGTCACCTTGTTACTTAATCAGGCGGTTGTTTCTCATCGTTTGCAAACTCACAGATTAGAACCTATAGATTTGTTGGCGCCGATTACTGCATCTTGTCGGGAGCAGGCTGTCACAGCACTTCATCAAGGGATTCAGCTTTCTCTAGATTGTGAGCTGAAAGAAACCATGATTTTAGGGGATGCCTTTTCGATTCAGCAAATGATGCAAAACCTCATCGAAAACGCGGTACGGTATAGTCGAGCAGATGTTGCTCACGCCACAGAAGTCATTGTGCAAGTAGAAGAGTTTGAACGCTTCTATCGTATCAAGGTGATTGATTATGGTGATGGCATTCCTGACATAGAAAAAGAGCGCGTGTTCGAGCGTTTTTATCGAGGTCGCTATGATATTGCTGGAAGTGGCGTTGGTTTGGCGATGGTAAAAGACATTGTCGATCATCATGCGGCAAGAATTCAAATATTGGATACCGAGCCGAAAGGCACGACTTTTCAAGTGGATTTTGCCAAGCTTAGATTTGAGGATACGGTATGAAACGGGTTTTCTTCTGGCTAGTTCTTGTCACTTTTAATGCAACAAGATTGTGGGCGGCTGAGCCAGTCTGGTTTGGCAATGAAAATGCGCAACGTATGTTAATCATTAACTCAGCCATGGATTTGGCCTCGTTTGAGCCTATTTTGAAAAAATTTGTAGAGCTACATCCTGATGTTCGTGTTGCCTATCGCGATGTGAATACGCTTGAACTGTATTATCTCACTATCAAGGAACAAAAAAAGCCAGAGGCTAGTTTGGTTATAAGCAGCGCCATGGATTTGCACCTTAAATTAGTGAACGATGGTTATGCTCAAACGTATCAGTCGAGTTTTACCGAGCGCTTGCCTAGTAACTTCAAATGGCGAAATCAGTTGTTTGCGTTTTCGCTTGAACCGATTGTTATGCTGGTGAATAAAAAGCAATTTCCTGGAGATTTACCAGAAGATCGACAGTCTTTATTGCAAACTATTCGCCAGAATGAAAAGGCAATGACCAAGCGTATTGGCACCTACGACATTCGAAAAAGTGGAGTTGGTTACTTATTAGCAAGCCAAGATGCACGCCAAGCGGATGTTACATGGGGCCGCTTGTTAGAGGCGTTTGGTAGTCATGATGTGCAAACCTATTGTTGTACGCACGATATTATTGACGATGTCGCATCAGGTAAATTGGTATTGGGTTATAACTTGTTAGGCTCTTACGCCTCTCAAAGAGCCCAAGATGACGATAGATTGAAAATGATCCTGCCGAAAGATTATACGCTCATGTTAATGCGTGCCGCCTTGATCCCTAAAGGTGCGCCAAACATAGAAGACGCTGGCATTTTCTTAGATTTTTTGCTGTCTGATCAGGCGCAAAAGATGATGCAAACACAAGGCTTATTATTTCCGATTCGACCTGATATCAATAATCCAAACGATCCTTATGTGGTCAACGCGCCGGGACCTACGGGCGTGATTGAACTAGATCAGCAATTATTGGTTGGCAGAGATTATGCCAAACAAAAGCGCTTTATTCGTAACTGGGAAATGGCGTTGGAGATTAGTGAAGAGGATTAGCGCGATAGGAACCTGGCGTAACCCGATAGTGTTTTGTGAATAATCGGACAAGGGCACTGGCGTCGCTTATTCCTACTTTATGGGCGATAAAATCCAAGCTTTTATTGCTTGATGTTAACCACATTTTTACCTCGGTTAGGCGCCGTTGTTGCAAGTATTGTTTCGGTGTCATGCCGAGATAACGCTTGAACAAGACGGTTAACTGGCTGGGGCTTAAATGTACGTCACTAGCAAGCTCAGATAAGCTCCAAGGCTCTTGGAAATTATGATCCAGCCGCTGTTTGGCTTTGGCTAAACGCGTGTCGGCTTGCAGTATCTTGGCTTGTGGAATAGGCAATAAATGTTCCAGTAAATTTAAAGCCTGTTGAGTTTTAAGTGGGTTATGAGATTCACCAATTAAGCTAGATAGAAAGGGTAAATACGCCTTGGCTTGTGCGTTTAGTTCAATAAAATTATTTTTGCTTTCGATCTGACTGTCCCAGACAGGAAGCGAGTTGAGCACCAAGCAGTGATTGTCTTGTCTTGCCAAGTGTGTGTGATTTTGACTGGAAGAAATCATGCAAGCCTGTCCAAATTTCACCGCTTGCTGGCGGTTTTCTACGTCTAAAATTAGGTGGCCAGAAAGCGGCAGTACGATTTGAGTATGGGCATGCGAATGGCTATTTGCCGTGTCTTTATAGGAAATAACTTCTATGAGATCTCGCATGGTTTTCATTCCTTATGACCGCTTATGCTCTAATTTTTACTGTGTGTTACAGAAAGTATAATGATCTATCTTTAATTTGCTGTAATTATATTTAAAAGTAAGCGGCCAGATCAAAAGCCAATTAATTAAAAGGAAATAATATGCGTCATTTTTTTGCTTTAGTGTTTTTATTTTCCCTGCCAAGTGCATGGGCTGAAATGACGCTGACCATTTTGGATCAGGATAACCTTCCTGTCTCTGATGCGGTTGTTGTTGTATCCAACAAAGCGGTAAGCACGCCAAGTGCGGTTGCTGTGATGGATCAAATTGATGAATCTTTTGTACCGCGAGTGTTGGTCGTGCAAAAAGGTCAGTATGTTAGCTTTCCTAACAGTGATGATATTCGTCATCACGTATATAGCTTTTCTCAGCCAAAAACCTTTGAAATTAAGCTCTATAAAGGTACTGAAATTGCCCCGATCTTGTTTGATAAGCCAGGCCTTGTGGTGCTCGGATGTAACATACATGACGACATGATTGGCTACATTATCGTTGCTGATAATGCCTTTGCCCTGAAAACAGACAAAGACGGTAAAGTGCGCATTCCTGCTAAAAGCGGTGATTCAGTATCTTTGTGGAGTGAACGATTTATTGAAGGTGTTAATGCTGTAAAGAACATCAAAATTACGAGTAATACAGAGCAGGCTGTCTCGCTAGAGCTTTTACCTCCTATTGATACGATGGATCACAGTAGTATGAATAAAGGATTTGGTAAAAAGAAATGGTCAAATTGATCCAGATTAAAAGCACGGCAGGAATGTAATGAATAAAAATACGTTGAAATTAATGGCTGTCGGCAGCCTTGCCTTATGGGCTTCCACTAGTATGGCAGCCGATGGCAAAATCCTGGCGACGGCCGGACTTTCTCAAGTCGAAGGTAGCGGCGGCGGTGGCCTTGTTCCATGGGCGACTTTGGCTGGCTACGATAGCCGTGATGAAACAGCCGCGTCGTTTTTTATCACCGACGTAAATGTCAGCGATTACCGTTTGTCTTCCATCGGTGCGGCGACCAGCTTCTACGACAGAGTCGAGCTAAGTTATGCCCAACAGACGTTTGATTTACCAGTTGATTTAGTGAAAGCGCTAAGTGTTGGTGAAATAAAACAAGATATCTTTGGCTTAAAAGTGCGTTTATATGGAGATGCTGTGTATTCCGCTTATCCTCAAGTCAGTGTTGGTTTGCAGCATAAGCAATTAGACAGTGACTTCGTAGCTTCGTATCTTGGCGCAAAAGACGACACTGGTACAGATTTTTATGTTGCTGCGACTAAAGTGCATTTGGGTGCGGTTGCGGGTTATAACCTAGTTTGGAACGTCACCGCTCGCGCCACCAAAGCCAATGAAATGGGCTTGTTAGGCTACGGCGGACCAGACAACAAGGATTACCAAGTAATGATGGAAGGCAGCGTTGGTTTGCTGCTATCGCCTAACTGGGTGGTAGGTATGGAATATCGTCAGAAACCAAGCAATCTATCCAGCGTAGAAGAAGATGATTGGAAAGATGTCTTTGTCAGTTATATGCCGAACAAAAACGTTAACTTTACCGCGGCTTATGTTGACCTAGGTACGGTTGCTACTAAGAAAGATCAAACAGGCATTTATTTATCCATGACGGGGTACTTATGGTAAACCTAGTAAAAGCATCATTCATTGCACTTAGTGTATTTTTGGTCGCCTGCGCGGCGCCAAGTAAAGCACCGCAAAGTCTATATGACGGAATTGGTGGAAAGCCAACTGTCGAAGCCATTGCCGATAACTTCATTGACGAAATTAGTTTTAATAAAGACATCTATCAGTACTTCGAAAAAACCAATATCACGCGATTTCGTGAAAAGTTCATCGAGCATCTTTGTGTGAACACCGGCGGTCCATGTACTTACACTGGCGACACCATGCTGAAAGTGCACCAAGGTCAAAACATCAATGAAACCGACTTCAACACCACCGTCGATTTATTGGTTAACGCTATGAAAAAAGCAGGCTTAACCTATCCGCAGCAGAACCAAGTGCTTAAAGTGCTCGCGCCGATGCGTGGGGAGATGCTTTACAAGTAAACAAGTAAATCGTCTCAAGAAAGTGAATTATTAAAATCATCCATCCGAAAGCGACCTCAGGGTCGTTTTTTTTATTTGATCTCGGTCAGCTAATAGCAAAGCATTCATAGTCTTGTCCCAAGCATCGGAGTAGGGTGAAAGGTAACCTTTGTGAATTCACAACAAGGTAACGTCATATAAGAGAAATACGATGCTGGCTATTTTTACTGATTTAGCAGATTGGCTCACCTTCATATTATTTGGCTTGTCACCGAATTCGAAGCTCGGTGATGCGGTTCATTTCTTCATTGAAGACACCACCAAGATATTTTTCCTCTTGGTCATCATGATCTACTTTATTGCGCTGTTACGCGCCTCGCTCAATATTGAAAGAGTGCGCGATTATCTTGCTAAGAAAAATCGTTTTATTGGCTATTTAACCGGATCTGTCTTCGGTGCCATCACGCCATTTTGCTCCTGTTCAAGCATTCCGGTGTTTCTTGGTTTTACCTCGGCGGGCATTCCTGTCGGCATTACCATGTCGTTTTTACTGACCTCGCCGCTGATTAACGAAGTCGCTGTCTTGTTACTACTGAGTTTGGTTGGTTGGCAAATTACCTTGATGTACGTTTTGGTTGGCATGGCCGTTGGTATCTTGGGCGGCGTGTTTCTTGACCTCATTCGAGCCGAAAAAATGCTACAGCCCTTTGCTTTAAAAGCCTATCAATCGGCAACGCCAGCAACGATAAATGCCAATGAAGTGAGTACAAAACCAACCCTGTCTTTTCGCGAACGACACGACTTTGCTAAGAATGAGTTGTGGGATATTTTCTCACGCGTGTGGAAGTGGGTTTTCATCGGTGTTGGTCTTGGTGCCGCGTTGCATGGTTATGTACCTGTATCTTGGCTAGAAGGTAACCTTGGCGACGGCCAATGGTGGTCTGTGCCTTTGGCTGTGTTGCTTGGTATTCCACTTTATTCAAACGCCACTGGCGTGATCCCGATTATGGAAAGCTTAATCACCAAAGGTCTGCCAATCGGCACCACCATGGCATTTTGTATGAGTACCGTTGCGGCCAGTTTTCCAGAATTTATCCTACTTAAGCAGGTGATGACGTGGAAATTGCTCGCCATCATTTTGGTTATGTTGCTGTTTTCCTTCACCCTAGTCGGGTGGATTTTGAACTTTGTTAATTAAAAAAGGAACAATCAAGTGAAACAAGTCAAAGTATTAGGTAGCGGATGCAGTAAGTGTGTGAAAACGGCCGAACTCATTAAAACTATCGCCGCTGAAAATGAAGTTCCGGTGAACATAGTGAAAGAAACCAGTGCTGAAGTCATCATGGGTTATGGTGTCATGAGCACGCCAGCGGTAGTGATTGACGAAGTTGTTGTGCATTACGGTTCGATTCCTGATAAGAAAAAAATACAAAGCTGGTTTTAATCGGCGAATTGATTGGTATATTGAATATAGCGTGACGATTATGGATTTTCATAAAAGTCTTGTAGTAGGCTCATTGGCTAGTCAAGGAAGGCGTGTTGCGTGGTGAATTGGATTTCTCCTGAATTTCTTGGCGCTAAACTTTAAACCAACCAAGAATATGGAGCATTTTATGATCCCGAAGACAGCAAAAATGCGTGTCGCAAGACCAACTGACAACCTAGCTAAAATCACAGATATGTATGTTAATGGCCTAGGCTTTAAGCAGCTTGGTAGCTTCGAAGGTCATAATGGCTTCGATGGTTCTATCGTCGGTCATGAACAGCATAACTACCACTTAGAATTTACCCATCATAAAGGCACAACCGTCGGTAAAGCGCCGACGCAAGATAACCTGCTCATCTTCTATTTTACCGATGCGCAAATATGGGAAGAATGCTGTGAACAAATGCAAACAGCAGGCTTTGTTCATGTGCCATCCTACAATGATTACTGGGACGACGTCGGCAAAACCTTTGAAGACGTGGACGGTTATCGAGTGGTATTACAAAATCGAGAATGGACGGCTTAATCGCTATAGAGTCGGTGCTTTTTATCTTGCGGTAGGTCAGTCTTTTATTAACCTATGCTATCTTCTATTTATATTTCACTTTAAATTAGGTTTATCTAATATTAAGTCTAATTAAGGTGAACCATGAAAAGCTATAAAGAAATCAACAAAGACCAGAATGCCTTTGCCCGTGAGTACCGTAAGTCCTCTCCCGAAATACTAGATGGATTCATGGCTATGCACAAAGCCGCCATGGAAGAGGGTGTTTTGGCCGTCAAGATAAAAGAAATGATGGCGCTAAGTATCGGCATTGCTTCACGCTGTGACGGTTGTATTGCTTCCCACGCCAAAGCCGCACTTCGCGCTGGTGCGACTCGAGAAGAACTGATCGAAACCATCAACGTTGCACTCATGATGGGTGGCGGTCCAGCAGTTATCTACGGTACACAAGCATTGGCAGCAGTGGATGAGTTTTTGGCTGGGTGAGGTTATGTAGGAAGAAAATGAAAGCCTTATGCTGGTTTCATTTTCTTCAAATCTGCTTTACGTTGGTTTTTTACTTTTTGATAGAAATTTTCGTGTGATCCAAATTGTAACAAGTAGATATCAAGTCGTTGTTCAATCCATGAATAACCAAGTAAAACTTGCTGTTTTTCCAGTTTAAATTTATGAACTCTTAGATGGGCAAGATCACCTTTCTTTTGCTCTCCAATCTCTGGATGAGCGACGATTTTATCTATTTCATTCTCTACTAGTTTCAGATGCACTTCAGAGAGCTTACTTAATGCCTTCTCAAACCGCTTTGATTCGTAAACTTTAAGTTCGTTTTGTTCTTCTGACATAAGGTTTCACCAATCCTTGGTTTACTTCTTCTGTTGCTAATAGAGACTCACGGACAAATTCATAGGATAAATCTGGGTTGTCTATCATGATTTGACCTATCTTTGCCCAATATTCTATTTGCTTTGGCAATGAGCGGTGCTCAGCCTCTGCATAAACTTTGGCGTTAGCGACAAAGGTATCGTCTAATCTTACGCTGGTAGCCATATTCTACACCTTAATTTTATGGAGGATTTACGTTCTTTAGCTTGCGACAAATTGTCGCGTAATGCAATGGTTGGTTATGAATTGATTTCCTAATATCTTTCTAATAATAGTTCATTGGAGAATATGCATATTGTGCAATACCTTAAAAATGCTGTTTATAATTATTGTTTGTAACCAAATTACTGAGAGGAGAGATCAGGAAAATGTCAGGGAAAGACTCGAACACTTCTACTCGAAAAAATAGAAAGCATCGTCAAAAGAGAAGACTACGCAATGCTAACTTGGCTGAAGTACAGCATGAAGAAAGATCAACGCGATGTTATGAATTAAAACGCAAAATAGCGCGCGTGTATTTTATCCAACCCTATTGGGCAAAATGTCCGCTATCGTTTTTTGTATGGCTACCATTCGGATTTTCCGCCCCTATCGCCATACTTTCTTGTTTCAACATCGAAGGTGAGATAGTCCCTTTTATATTCTTTCTAGGATTTGGCGCTCTTCTAATTTTGGGAGTGTCTAAAGTAGAAAAATACGTTGAGGGCAAATTATTTCGACATGAGCCACTTGCTCGCTTTGTTTGGGGTTATCACTTGTTAGCTCTGGCTGGTGGCGCTCTTTCATTCTCACTGCTATAACCACATTGCTTGTTTGATTGAGTTGTGCCAGAGATCGCCCAATATTAGGTTTTTTACGGGCAACTAAAAAGAATCGTTATATTGCCCTAGATAAGTGGTACCTTGTTCTTGGTTTCAATATTTATAAATAAATTCCTAGAAAGAGTAATATTTTGAAAGTCACCTTGTCTATCAGTGCTCAACACCTAGCTTGGTTAGTCGTTGCCATTATTCTAGGAATGACGATTGCCTATTGGTATACCGGTTGGCCGGTTATTGCTGTCTATTTTGGTGCGCCATCTGGCATCTTGAGTGCTTTAGGATTCTTTTTGGTGGACAAGTTTTTCCTGAAATACACGCAAAACACTTTTAAACGCTTTTTATTAAGAGCGCTTTGTATGCTTGTTATTTCAGTGGCTGTTTTTGCAATGTTTGTGCTTTTAAAGTGACAGGTGTTATTTGTCAAAAGTCATGAATACAAAGTGCTGTAATTGAAATTAAGTCCCTTGTCGGCCTAAAGGCGCGACTTACGCGAGAATGAAAGCTTCGCTTTATCGGCCGTTATTAATTCCAGAAAGTGGTCGTACCTTTCAGTAGACTGCGGTCTTTGTCTTTCCATCCCTGAACCCCCTAAGAAATCAGTTCGACGCAATCCTGATTGCGCGACTTTATGGAGTTTCAGGGTCAGTTAAAAATATCCTTTCTAGTCACATCAAAAACAATCTATGCCTTACGGTATAACGAGCGTAGGCAGCAATAATGTACTTATGAAGAAAATCAGGCATTAAAGATCTTAAAGAGACTTTTTGGTTACTTTTGCGGATCTGGGCAAAAGTTACACGCCCAGCAGGGCGTAATAAAGGTCATGTATACAAAGTGTTTGAATGGTACTCAAATAAGATAATAACCCCTCCCTAGCCCTCCCCTTGGAAGACATAAGGGGAGGGAAAAAAGCTTTTGTCCCCTTGAAAAAAGGGGAAGGTACTAAACAAAAAAGGCGACTCATCAGTCGCCTTTCGCATATCTAGAGTACTTGCTTATCAAGCGTGAATATCGCCTCGTTTCACCTGCATGCGACGCAAGAACTCCGACATGATGTGCATGTAGAGTTCATCGCCTAGGTATTTGTCTTCTACGCCGCGGTCGATACTTGGGTTGTCGTTAACTTCGATAACGTAACCACGGCCGCTGATTTCTTTAACGTCGACACCGTATAAACCTTCACCAATCGGTTTGGTAGCAGCGATGGCGGCTTGTAGCACGCGTCGTGGCACTTCGAAAGTTGGTAACGTATCAAATCCACCGCTTTGGCTTTTGCTACCTGTATGTTGGTAAATCTGCCAGTGGTTTTTCACCATGTAGTAGCGACAAGCAAAGATCGGTTTGTTGTTCAGGACGCCGATACGCCAGTCGAATTCGGTGTAAAGGTATTCTTGCACCAATAGCAAAGACGATTTTTTAAACAAAGTATTCAAACTTTCGGTCAAAGCTTCGCGGTTTTCTGCCTTGATCACGCCTTTAGAAAACGCGCCGTCTGGAATTTTTACCACCATTGGGTAGCTGATCACGGCTTCCAATGCGTCTTCTACGTTGTCTTCACCCTTGTGCACGATGCGTGTTTTTGGGCAAGGTACTTTGTGAGTGTTGAACAAATCTGCTAAGTACACTTTATTGGTACAGCGCATGATGGATTGTGGGTCGTCCATAACAACTAATCCCAAGCCTTCGGCTTTTTTGGCAAAGCGGTAGGTGTGGTGGTCGATGTTGGTGGTTTCACGAATAAACAAGCCATCGTATTCTGGCAGACGCATAATGTCTTTTGGACCAATGGTGTCAACGTGTATGCCAAGTTGTTTACCCGCTTGGATAAACTTTTTAATCGCTTGGTCGTCACTTGGCGGCATGGCTTCTTCTGGGTTAACCAAAATTGCCATATCGAATTTCGCGGCACGTTGAATACGGCCTTTGCTCCATACCTTGTTGCTAAAAGCTTCCAAAGATTCGGCGAATAGGGTCTCTTCTACGTCGTTCAGTTTACTTTGTGAGGTAGAGAAGAGGGCGGTGACTTGCCATTCTTTGCGGAATTTCAAAGTTACTTCCAATACAGGGCTAGGAAAACTTTCGAAGAGTTTGCGTGCGAATTCCTTCATTTCTGGATGAATCGTTTTGCCGAATACGCAGTGGAATTTCATTTCCATCGGTGCTTCTGGTTTAGCGAGTTTTTTTGCCAGCAATGGTAACCATTGAGAGATCTCTAACTCATAAAGGTCTTTTTTGCTTAGGTCATTAAGCACGCGCACGGAAGGCATAACGTGATGACCACGGCTTTCTGCCAACAGCGAGCAGTAATATCCATCAGACAGATATTTGCTGCTTTTACATAGGTTGATGATTCGTGTGCGTCCTTGGCTTTTTGTCGCGGCCAAGTTTAGGTATTGAGTAAAAGTGATCACTCGATCACTCGGTAAAAACGCGGACCAATCTTTGGCCTGATCAACAACAATGTAAGTCTGTGACATTGGGTATGCTTTTCCTTTTGCTTAAAAAACACTATGAGTTTGTAAAAGTTGCTTTAAAAAGGAGGTTAAAAAGTACCCTCAATTTGTGCGGATAGTGCGCTTGTTTTACAAATTTAACAATAGTCTAAAAAAAACTTTTCGCGACTACTGCGCTTGCTAATACTTTGTTAAAAATAGACTCGAAAATGCTCATTTATAAAACATAAACTCCGTTTTCTCGTCTATTTTTGCCTCGTCTTAACTTCGCTCGTGACATCGTGAATAAGTTTTTTGCATGAAAAAATAAAATGTTTTTTTGATGAAAAAATAGACTATCTTTTAGGTAAGTTTCGCCCTAGAATGCGCGAAAATTTTCATCGTTAAATTGTGGCTTTTTCACTCTCTTTTGTAGGGATTAAAAAGATGACGGTTCGACGATCCTAGCGACCTTTTGCCCTTTAGAGGCGATGTAATGATCACAAGCCCGGTCACCAGTCCTTCTGCAAATATTGATATCCGTTTAGCCAGTGTAGACGATTTAAAAGCCTTGCTCGTTTTGGAAGGCAAAGCTTTTACTGGTGACCGTTTGAGTCGTCGTAGCTTTCGTCATGCCATTACGAGTTCTGGCTCGGCTTTATTTGTCGCAATGAAGGAAGACGGTGAGCTGCTGGGTTATGCTTTGCTACACCTTCGCCAAGGTACTCACTTGGCGCGTTTGTATTCGCTTGCGGTTTCGCCTGAAGCGCGTGGCCTTGGTATTGGAAAATTGTTGATCCAAGCCTGTGAGAAAAAAGCCCTTAAAAAAGGCAAGATGTTGCTGCGTTTGGAAGTCAGTGATGTGAATCACAATGCCATCGCGTTATATCAAAAAATGGGTTACAAGGAATTTGGTCATTATGATGCTTATTACGAAGATCAAACCGATGCGATTCGTATGCAGAAACGTTTGCGTCATGCGGGTGATGAACAAACCACGCGCGCGATTCCTTGGTTAGCACAAGGCACGCCATTCACGTGCGGCCCTGCGTCGCTGCAAATGGTGTTGTCGTCTATGCATCCAGATTATCAAGCGACGCCTAACGATGAGTTAGAAATTTGGCGTGAAGCGACGACGATTTTTATGACGTCTGGTCATGGCGGTTGTCATCCGATGGGCTTGGCTTTGGCGGCGAAGAAACGTGGCTTGTCTGCGGATGTTTGGTTGAGCGAAGAAGGCCCATTGTTTGTCGACAGTGTGCGAAACGAGCTGAAGAAAAATGTTATCACGCGCGTGCATGAAAGCTTTGCTCAACAATGCGAGGAAGCCGATGTTCCCTTGCACTATACAGCGATGCCGTTAGAACAATTGATCGAAGCCTTTGATGAGGGCGCTTTGGCGATTATCTTGATCAGCACCTTTCGCATGGACGGAAAAAAATCCCCCCATTGGGTGGTGATGTCCGGCTACGACGAACATTGCATTCTTGTGCATGATCCAGACTTAGACGACGATAAAAAGTTGCCTGACGATCCACCAAGTCCGTTGGATTGCCAATATGTGCCGATAGCCCGTGATGAGTTTGAAAAAATGTCGCGTTTTGGGCAAAGTCGCTTGCAAGCGACAGTGGTGCTAAAGGCACAATAAGCTCATTTTTCACAATTTCACTTGGCTCACATCTTCCTTGTATCTTCTTTTCGACATGGTAGAAGAAGATACATCTTTCTTATTGTTACCTTCTGCACAAAAATCCAAGCGCTGGTTTTTAAAGGCTGGCATGATGTTACTCATTGAAATGAAATAAATTGATTTAAGGAGTATTCAATGAAGGTTGCGTTTACTAGTGACAATATTGTCGGTGCGTCAGATTCCGTATTTAAAGCCATGTTGGAAGCCGCGCAAGGCGATGCCATGCCGTACGGTAATGATGATGGCACGGCGCAAGTCACGGGTATGTTGTCGGAGCTTTTCGAGTGCGATGTGGATGTCTTTTTGGTCTCTACTGGCACGGCAGCGAATGTATTAAGCATCAGTGCGCTAACGCCGCCATGGGGTAGTGTGTTGTGTCACTCTGAAAGCCATTTGCTGAATGATGAGTGTACCGCGCCGGAGTTTTATACCAATGGCGCGCGTTTTGTTGGTATCGGTGGTGTGGATGCCAAGATGGATCCCGTTCAGCTGCAAAAATTGGTCAATCAAAAAATCGGTGATGTGCATTCTTGCCAGCCTTCGGCGATCAGTTTGTCACAAGTCACCGAAGTGGGCAGTGTGTATTCGTTAGAAGAAATACGCGCCATTACGAGCGTGGCGAAATCGGTTAATTTACCTGTTCATATGGATGGGGCGCGTTTTGCCAATGCTTTGCTTGCTTTGGGTTGTACACCCGCGGAAATGACGTGGAAAGCAGGTATCGATATTTTGTCTTTTGGTGCAACGAAAAATGGTGTGATGGCGGCAGAAGCCATTGTTGTGTTCAAACAAGCTTTGGAAGACAAAGGGATTTCTAGCGAAAAGGTAGCGAAAGAGTTGGGTTATCGTCGCAAACGTGGTGGTCATTTGCATTCCAAAATGCGTTTGCTGTCTTCTCAGATGATTGCTTACTTAACGGATGATTTGTGGCGTACCAATGCGACTCATGCCAACGCTATGATGGCGCTGTTACAAGATGGTTTGAAAACCGTTCCGGGTGTAAAAATTAATACACCAGCTCAGGCGAATATGTTGTTTTGTACCTTGCCCTTGCCAATGATTGACCACCTGCAAACTGAAGGTTTTGGTTTTTACGGTGGTCGTTGGGAAGAAGGTGTGATTCGATTGGTGACGTCTTTTAGAACACCAAAAGAAGGGGTTGAGGCGTTTATTGCGTCAGCGAAGGCGTTTGTTGGGCAATAATTTTGCTAAGAGCGATAACCAGATGGCGCAACCCCGAAGGCTTGTTTGAAGGCCCGATTAAAGTGGCTTTGGTCATAAAAACCGACATCGGCAGCGATGTCGGTGATCATGGCATTGGTTTTGGCTAATTGTGCGCAAGCTCGTTCTAGTCTTAAGCGCATTAGCCATGCATGTGGCGCGAGTCCGGTTTGCTTTTGGAAACGTCGAATAAATTGAAAGCGCGTTAGTCCGCATAATTCTGCTAGGTTATTCAAAGAGATTTTGCTGGATAAGTTGGCTTCGCAGTAATCTCGAACACTTTGTATTTGTTGATTCGTTAGACCTGCGTTTTCTTGGATCAGTGGTTTTTTCTCTGCCGCAAACAGTAAGTTTGAAAGCGCGTTCGCCCATAACGTATCTTTGTGGAGTTGGCTGGCGTATTGGCTTGGATCAAAAGCTTGAGCAAGTTGTAAAAACGAACGGTTGTGTGCGGGCTGATCGATTATCGACGGGGCAAGCTGTAGGTTGGTGTCTCGAGCTTGGCTGTCGAGCAGCGCGGCTTGTATTAATTCTGCTGGAATGCGAAAGGTTTTTAAGTGGCGTGTTGTATTATCTCGCCCTGAACCATCGTGAACTTCGCTAGGTGGCATCAGGCAAATTTGCTTAGGAACTAAGTCCAGAGTTTTATGTTGAACTTTCTGGTGTTGAGAGCCTTGAGTAACAAGCCCTATATGGTAATCCAAATGGTAGTGTGGCTGAAAATGAAACTCTGTGAGTCTTGCTTCACTAATAACCACGCCGGGTAGTTCTTCAATGTGTTGGTAGTGAAAGGATTCAGTGCTCGACATCGTGTAAAGATCTCATTGCTTCTTCAATTAATCTGGTTTTATTGGTGACTTTTGCACCTTAACAGTGCTTACTATGGTAGCAATAAAAATAGTCGTTCTGCTTGTATTTTTGTGCGTGGTGATTCATAACATCGTGTTAAGAATATAAGTCTGTTGTGTTTTGAAAATTTAAGGATTCATTGTTATGGAAGAGTTACTTAGCTATATATTGAGCGTTCAGACTCTGGTGCTTGTACTGGTGGTTGTGCTGCTAAAAACCTCGATCAAGTTTGTGCCACAAAATCAGGCATACGTTATTGAGCGTTTCGGTAAGTACCAATCCACAAAAGAGGCCGGGTTGAATTTCATCTTTCCTTTTATTGATCGTATTTCTGCCGATCGCACGTTAAAAGAGCAGGCCGTTGATGTGCCTGAGCAAAGCGCTATCACCAAGGATAATATTTCTTTGCGTGTCGATGGCGTATTGTATTTCCGTGTATTAGATCCTTATAAAGCAACTTATGGTGTGGAGAATTATGTCTTCGCGGTGACTCAGTTAGCGCAAACTACTATGCGTTCTGAGTTAGGTAAAATGGAATTGGATAAAACATTTGAAGAGCGTGATGTGCTCAACACCAATATTGTGGCGTCGATCAATGATGCAGCAGGTCCTTGGGGTATTCAGGTGTTGCGTTATGAAATAAAAGACATTGTTCCACCCCAATCTGTGATGGAAGCAATGGAAGCACAAATGAAAGCAGAGCGTGTTAAGCGTGCGCAGATTTTGGAATCGGAAGGGGATCGTCAAGCTGCGATTAACCGTGCCGAAGGTCAAAAAGCGTCTGTGGTTTTGGCGGCAGAAGCAGATAAAGAAGAGCAAGTATTGCGCGCAGAAGGTGAGGCGAAAGCTATCGTTGCTGTTGCATCCGCACAAGCAGAAGCCCTTCGTCAGGTTGGTGAAGCTGCGGCGACCGAAGAAGGTCAAAAAGCCATTCAGCTTGATCTTGCAAGCAAGGCAATCGAAGCTAAGCGCGCGATTGCCAAAGAATCGTCTGTTGTCTTGTTGCCAGATGGCGCAACTGAAGCGTCTGCTGTGGTTGCTCAAGCGATGACGATTATTCAGAAAATGACGAAAGGGAGCTAGGTATGGATATCATTGCCAATAATCTGGCCCAAAGCTTGTTTATTGTTGGTTTGATTCTATTGGTCATCGAAGTGGCGGTACTAGGTTTTTCTACCTTTGTGCTGTTCTTTGTTGGCTTGGCTGCGATGGCGACCGGTGCTTTAGTTTATGTTGGGGTATTGCCGAATAGTTTGTTGAGCGCTTCTTTAAGCACTGGCGTGATGACCATATTGGCCACGTTAGTATTGTGGAAGCCGCTTAAACGCATGCAATCTAAGGTGAGCACCAAAAAAACTAAAAGCGAATTTACCGATCATCAGTTCTTTTTGAAAGAAGCTGTAACGCCAACTCAGTCTCCTAAGTACCACTATTCTGGTATTGAATGGTCTTTGGTAAGTGAAGAGCCCATTGAAGCTGGAACGAAAGTAGAAGTGACTGAGGCCGAAGTAGGCAAATTGCACATCAAAGCGATTAGCACTAAGTAAACGGCTTTAGATCCTGATAAAAGAAACGCCAAGTGTGTCGGTTGTAGCGCCGAACATGCTTGGTGTTTTTTTATGGCTTTGGGTGGGAGGCAAAAGCCAGCATTCAGTGATAGACTTGCTTGTAACGTGGATAGGAGTGATGCATATGTCTGACGCATTAAAAACCGTACTGGATAATATGGAGCTATTAACGCCTAGTGAAAAAGCTTTGGCAGCTCATTGTCTTTTGTCTTCTCTTGAAGGTGAGCCAAGTAATGATGTCGAGTCGGCTTGGTTGGCATTAGCAGAAGATCGCAGCAATGCTTTGTTATCTGGTGATGTAAAGGCAGTACATTGGGAGGAGATTAAGGCTCAAGTTATAAAATAATATGTTGAATTTAACCTTTCACCCTGATGTCAGTCAGGAAATTAAATCCTCCTATGATTGGTATCAACTTCAAGCCAAAGGGCTTGGTGATGATTTTATTAAAGAGCTTGAATCTGCATTCAAAACAATTCTGGCGCTTCCTCGAACTTGGCCCAAGTTCGGTGCAAATCATCATAGATTTTTATTATCTCGTTTTCCTTTCTCTGTCATTTATCAAGTGCATTCAGATAACCTTTATATGGTTGCCATCATGCATAACAGTAAAAATCCGGGCTATTGGTTGAAAAGAGGTTAATTGGTGCTTTCTGCACTGGTGATTTTCTGCGGCAACCAAAACGAAATAACACTGGTGAGAACAAGAAACCCGCAAGACACCCAAAGGCAGGCAATTAATCCAAAGTCTTGGTAAATCCAGCCTGACAAAATCGTGCCAATGAGCCGTCCCATGGCATTGGCCATGTAGTAAAAGCCCACATCTAATGACACGCCATCTTCACTGGCATAGTGAACGATTAAGTAGCTGTGTAGCGAAGAGTTGATAGCAAACACCACACCGAACACGATAAGCCCACTCAACAGTATCCATAACGCCTGATCGGCGCTTTCTAAGCCAATCGCGATGGCCGCAGGAATGGCTGTTAGTAATATGGCCCAGAATCTGGCTTGTGTGCCGGTTGGTGTTTGTTGTTTGGTTTTTCCTGTGATGTGTGGTGCAAGGCTTTGGACTATGCCGTAGCCGATGACCCACAAGGCGAGGAAGCTGCCGACGCGCCAGTGATCCCAGTCAAACTGGCTGGATAAATACACCGGAACAGCAATCACAAACCATACATCCCGAGCGCCGAACAGAAAGAGGCGAGCGGCAGACAGAATATTGATTTCAGCGCTCTTGGAAAACATTTGTGAGAACTTCGGTTTGTTCTTCGCCTTGCCTAAATCTTCTCGAAGTAGATACAAACTGGCAAGCCAAACGATAGCAAGGGCAATCGCCATGGCTAAGATGGCATTATGAAAACCAATAGTGCTGAGTAGAAAACCACCGAGAAAAAAACCCACGCCTTTGAGGGCATTTTTCGAGCCGGTTAGTAGAGCGACCCATTTGTATAAAGTGCCGCTGGCGTTTTTGGGTACTAGGGTTTTGATGGCGCTTTTGGCGCTCATCTTGTTGAGATCTTTGGCGATGCCGGATAAAGCTTGTGCCGCCATGACCAAAGGAATGGTGAGAAAACTGGCGGGTAATAACAGCATAGACAAGGCGACAACTTGCATGGCGAGGCCAATGTTCATGGTGCGGTTGAGTCCCCATTTCGCACCAAGCCAGCCACCAAATAAGTTGGTAATGACGCCAAAGAATTCGTAAAACAAGAAGAGCAAAGCGATGTCCAGTGCGCCATAACCCAGCTGATAAAAATACAACACGACCAACATGCGCAACGCGCCGTCGGTCAGAGTGAAGCTCCAGTAATTGCCGGTGACGATAAGGTACTGACGAACGCTTTTTGGTAATTGTGACAGCATGGGTTATTTTCGCTTTGCTCTGTTGTTTGTATTAGATCGCTTTATCTAGCGTACCGACTTTGCGCACCAATTCGGCTGTACGATTTGCGTAGCCCCATTCATTGTCGTACCAAACGTAGAGTTTTACTTGTGTCCCATTAATCACCATGGTGCTGAGTGCATCGATGATGCAAGAGCGTGGATCGGTACGGTAATCAATCGATACTAATGGGCGAACTTCGTAGCCAAGGATGTTTTTTAATTCGCCTTCGCTGGCGGTTTTGAGTAGTTGATTGATTTCTTCTTCTGACGTCGGGCGTTTCATTTCAAACACGCAATCGGTTAAAGACGCGTTGGTCAAAGGCACGCGCACAGCATGGCCGTTTAGTTTGCCTTTTAGTGCTGGAAAGATATGCGTAATGGCGGTGGCTGAGCCTGTGGTGGTTGGAATCAAACTGCTGCCACAAGAACGAGCTCGACGTAAATCTTTGTGCGGCGCGTCAATGATGGTTTGTGTGTTGGTGATGCTATGAATTGTTGTCATAGAGCCATGCTTTATGCCTATAGCATCTTGCAATACTTTAACCACTGGGGCGAGTGAATTGGTGGTGCAAGACGCTGCGGTGACAATAGGATGTAAGCTTGGATCGTAGTCGTCATCGTTAACGCCCATGACGATATTCAGAACGCCATCTTCTTTGACTGGGGCGGTAACGACAACACGCTTCACGCCTTGATTCAAATAAGCTTGCAGCGCGGCTTTGGTTTTCATTGCGCCAGTTGCTTCAATCACCACGTCGCACTGCGACCAGTCCGTTTCTGCAATCGTACGATTTTGTGTACAAGTAATGGTTTTGCCATTCACAATGATATTGTTGCTTTCGCTGCTTGCCTCGTTGTGCCAGAGACCATGAACCGAGTCGAAGTTAACCAAGTGAGCAAGTGTGGCTGCATCGCCTTTTAGATCGTTGATTTGCACAAACTCCACATCGTCCCAGTCAAAAGCTGCGCGAAAAGAAAGTCGTCCCATACGGCCAAAGCCGTTTATTCCTACTTTAATAGTCATTGTGTTGTCTCAAATGCATGATGAAAATTGGATGTTTAGCAGCAAGTTCCAGTACGTTTTGGCCTGCCGCCCATGGTTTCGAGCTGATTTATGTTGTCTTTTAGCCACAAAATTTGGTTGTCTAATGTGGTTTGTAAGACACTCTTCGCCCAATTAGGCAGTTCAGGGTGTAATTGATAAAACACCCATTGTCCTTGTCTTCGATCACTCAGAACACCATTTTTTCGTAGCTGAGCAAGGTGGCGAGATATTTTAGGTTGCGTTTCATTTAGTGCTTCGGTGAGTTCGCAAACGCACAGTTCTTGATATTGAGTAATGAGTAATAGGCTTCGCAATCTGGTGTCATCGGCGAGCGCTTTGTAGAAATTATCGGGCTTCATTGTAAAAAACACATCAGTTAATGTTGATCGAAGTGTATATGGAAAAACGTATATATGCAAAACCATATATTCTAATTGTTAAACATTTAACAAAAAGTTCATCTATGGTTTGGGCTGAAAATAGAAAAGTCGAAGGCAATAAAAAGGGCGAGTTCCGAAGAAGTCGCCCTTGATGGATATTGCTTGATGAGTATTGTTTGATAGAAATTGAATGCTTTAACGCAGAATCAGAAGTGGAATATCACTCTCGATTATCATCTTGCTGGTGTTGCTGCCAACGAAGAATTGACGAACTTTAGAGTGAGCATACGCTCCCATTGCCATGAGTTCGATGCCATTTTCTTCACGGTATTGAGTCAGTACTGGATAGATCTTACCCGGAATGATGGATGCTGTGACGTCGAAGCCTTCTTCTTCAAGAATTCGATGTGCCTCTTCGAGCTTGGCACGTTTTTCTGATGTTGCTTCGCCAGCCATAACCAGATGGCAAGGCAGGCCAAGTAATAGTGGGCTTTGTGCAATACGTTCGATGGCATTGTCTGCGGCTTCTCGACCATCGTAAGCAATCATAAAGTTGGTGGGTATTTTAAACTGTCCAACACTGATTAAAATTGGACGATGCAGTGTTCGAGCGACGCGTTCAATGTGAGAGCCAATGGTGTGGGCGCTTTGCGTATGGCCGCTGCCGCAACGACCTACGACGATAAGGCGAGTTTCTTCCTCAAGGTCGAGGAGGTTGTCGACTAGGTCGCCGTGTCTTTGCAATAGCTCGATTTGCTTAGCACCAGCTTTATGCGCAAAATCTTTGGCATTTTCGAGTGCCAGTTTGCCATGCTCTAAGGCCAATTTGGCACGCTTTGCATCCAAGGCGACAAGCTCTTCTAGCAAGTGTTCTCGACTGCCTAAGCCGATTGAGCCAGAAAGATCTTCATCGGTTCTCGAGGCTTCTTTTTCTAAGGAGTGCATCAAGGTTAGTGGCGAGCCCATTTGCTTGGCCGCCCACACGGATGCTGTGGTGACGCACTCAGATAGAGAAGATCCATCAATACAGGCAATTATATTAGTCATGTTGCACTCCTTTTTCTTTTTCGAAGGGTGGACTTAATGACCGCCCATTACTTTTTCGACTTCTTCAGGGCTATTATGCACCCCAAATTTATCGACAATCGTAGCACTGGCTTCGTTCATACCGACCAGTTCAACCTCGGCACCTTCACGTCGGAATTTGATAACCACCTTGTCCAAAGCTGACACGGCTGTGATATCCCAAAAATGCGCATCGGTTAAATCAATCGTAACGCTTTCCACTGCTTCTTTAAAATCAAAAGATGCAATAAATTTAGTTGTCGATGCAAAAAATACTTGACCAATGACTTTATAAGTCCGAATTCCATTTTGCTCATCTTGCTCTTTTTTCACAACCATGAATCGACTAATTTTATGCGCAAAAAACATTGCTGCGATCAGGACGCCGACTAAGACACCTTTTGAAAGGTCGTGAGTTGCTAATACAGTAATGACAGTCGCTAACATCACAATATTAGTAGAGAGTGGGTGTTTTTTCAGGTTGATAACGGATTCCCAGGAGAATGTACCAATTGACACCATGATCATTACCGCTACCAAAGCAGCCATTGGGATTTGTCCGATGAGATCATCCAAGAAAACCACCATAATCAACAGTAAAAAGCCAGCAAGAAAAGTAGAAAGGCGACCTCGTCCACCTGATTTGACGTTAATAACTGATTGACCAATCATGGCGCAACCAGCCATTCCTCCAAGTAAACTAGAAGTAATGTTGGCAATACCTTGACCTTTACATTCGCGGTTTTTATCACTACTTGTATCAGTAAATTCATCGATAATAGTCGCGGTCATCATAGATTCCATTAAACCTACTGCTGTAAGGCTGAGAGAGTAAGGCAAGATGATCATCAAAGTTTCTAAATTTAATGGAATGTCAGGCCATAGGAAAATGGGTAGTGAATTGGGTAACTCACCCATATCAGAAACAGTACGTATGTCTAAGCCATAGGTTGTACAAAAGACCGTTAGTAAAACAATACACACCATTGGTGATGGAATGGATTTGCCAATGGCAGGAAGTAATGGGAATAAGTAGATGATGCCAAGACCTACGGCTGTCATTGCATAAACGTGCCAGGTTACATTAGTCAGTTCAGGTAATTGTGCCACGAAAATTGAAATGGCTAAAGCGTTCACAAAGCCTGTGACCACCGACTTGGACACAAATCGCATTAATAAGCCGAGTTTTAAATACCCCGCGATAATTTGAAAAATGCCAGTCAGTAAGCTGGCAGCAAGTAAGTACTGCAATCCATGTTGCGCTACTAAATCAGTGACCAGCAAAGCCATGGCGCCTGTTGCGGCAGAAATCATGCCGGGACGACCGCCTAGGAATGAGATTACAACAGCAATACAAAAAGAGGCATATAAGCCTACTTTAGGGTCGACGCCTGCAATGATGGAAAAGGCAATGGCTTCAGGAATCAAAGCAAGGGCAACCACAGTGCCAGCGAGTGTGTCGCTTTTAATGTTTGAGAACCAGTCTCGTTTTATCGTATCGATCATGTATTACCTTCTGAATAAATAAGAGTAAATTAAGCAGACGCTAATTCTTATTGACGGTTTGCTTTATAGGCTTTTTATCTTGTTAGCCGTTTTATAAAAATATGTTCTGAATATTGTGCCATGACAAGGACTGTGCAAAACATTCCTCAAAGGCGCATTGAGCATTGAGTGAGTCGAGAGACTCAGAAAGAGACATCGCGCAGCGTTTGATTCTTAAGTGCTTAAGATCTGTGCCCGAAAGTGCGGAAATTATAAAGAGTTGACTTATGCATGGCAATGACAACAGGGCAGAAGATCTGCAGTATTAAAGGCGGAAGGCAAAAAAGAATTAAAAAAGGACGAAAAACGTTAAAAAAGTGGACTGACTGTACCAAGGTACAATAGCTACCTTGTCTTTTCTGCCTTATCTTAAGAGTAATTTAGGACTATTCCCGTTTATCAGGTTTCACTTTTAAGGTAATTATCATGAGCGACAGTCAAGTACCATTTGCAACACTAGGCAACGCGATAGGCTTTATCACTAAGTTATCAGGTTCAGTGACGATCCAATCCATTGATGGCCAAGAGCGTGTGGTGAAAATCGGCGACCCGATTTTCTTTGGCGAGACTGTCCTGACTGGCCCCAATGGCAGTGTAGTGATTTCCTTTGTTGATGGAACGGAAGTCGAAATCGGTAGAGAGTCTGTTGTCGAAATGACGGACGAAATCTACAACACTGGTGATAATGCTGACCTTGTTGCTGATTCTTCTACTGATACTGAAGCACTACAAAATGCAATTCTCGCTGGTGATGATCCAACCTTAGTTCAAGATGCACCTGCTGCGGGTGAAGCTCAACTAGAACAACAGCGCGTCGATGTTGATATTGATAGAAATGATAACAGTGCTCAGCCTACCTTTGGAGCTGATTCATTCAACGCATTACCGACGTTTGGTAATGATACAGATATAAACAATGCTAGCCGAGTTCAGCAAGCCTCGTTCATAACACCTTCTAATAGTTCAGCAAGAGCTACTGTTTCCGAGACTACAGTTACTAAGGATCCAGCTATTGCAGGGACTGTGACGGTAAACTCTATAACCTCCGATGATGTGGTTAATGCTACTGAAGCTGCAAGTACAATAACCGTATCTGGTTCTGCAGTAGGCGGAGACATTACTCAAGGTGATCAAGTCGTCTTGGTCATTAATGGAACAACCTATACAACCACAGTTAGCTCAACTGGCACTTGGTCTGTTGGTGTTGCTGGTCCAGATTTAGCGGCAGATACCGCATTTGATGCTGTTGTAACATCCAGTAATAGTTCTGGAAATACAGTTGAGAGCATAGGTTCATCGACACATGCGGTTGATGTTGTTATTCAGGGGCGGATGTCCATATCAGATGTTACATCGGACGATATTGTTTCTGCAGCTGAAGCTGAAGAAACTGTAACAATTACTGGGATTGTTTCTGGTGATGTAAAAAATGGTGATGTAGTTACGCTTACCGTAAATGGTAAAGAATATGCTGGTACGGTTACTAATCGCACCTTTAGCATAGATGTTGCTGGTAGTGATCTTGCTCAAGATCCAGATAGACGTATAGATGCAACAATCACTTTGACTGACAATGCCGGCAACACTCTTGTTGTGACGGCTAACTCAAATTACCAAGTTGACACCACTGGTCCAACCGTGACGATCACGGCTGCAGACAGCAATCTGTCAGCGGGTGAAGCGACGACGATTACGTTCCAGTTCAGTGAAACGGTAGAAGGGTTCAGTGTCGATGACATCAGCGTGGCAGGCGGTACGTTAAGCGGCCTAACGCAAGTGGATGGAGACACCTGGACAGCGACGTTCACGCAAAGTGGCACAGACACGCCGAGCGTGGCGGTGACCAATGAAAGCTACACAGACGTTGCGGGCAACAAGGGTGCTTCAGGCGCGTTGACGATGGCGGCGGACACCACTGGTCCAACCGTGACGATCACGGCTGCAGACAGCAATCTGTCAGCGGGTGAAGCGACGACGATTACGTTCCAGTTCAGTGAAACGGTAGAAGGGTTCAGTGTCGATGACATCAGCGTGGCAGGCGGTACGTTAAGCGGCCTAACGCAAGTGGATGGAGACACCTGGACAGCGACGTTCACGCAAAGTGGCACAGACACGCCGAGCGTGGCGGTGACCAATGAAAGCTACACAGACGTTGCGGGCAACAAGGGTGCTTCAGGCGCGTTGACGATGGCGGCGGACACCACTGGTCCAACCGTGACGATCACGGCTGCAGACAGCAATCTGTCAGCGGGTGAAGCGACGACGATTACGTTCCAGTTCAGTGAAACGGTAGAAGGGTTCAGTGTCGATGACATCAGCGTGGCAGGCGGTACGTTAAGCGGCCTAACGCAAGTGGATGGAGACACCTGGACAGCGACGTTCACGCAAAGTGGCACAGACACGCCGAGCGTGGCGGTGACCAATGAAAGCTACACAGACGTTGCGGGCAACAAGGGTGCTTCAGGCGCGTTGACGATGGCGGCGGACACCACTGCGCCAGAAGATGGAGATGGTGTTAATACAATTTCATTTGAGACTAATGGTGATATCTATTTAAACAAAGCTGAAAGTGGTTCTACGGATTTGACTGGTAAGGTTGAGTCAGGAGCTTCCGTAGTTGGTATTGTGATTACGGATAGCGCGAATCCAGCTAATACATTATCTGTTCCTGTCTCTGCTATATCAGTAGATAGTGAAGGTAATGTGTCTGTTGAAGGGCTTGATTTAGCTGGTTTGGTTGATGGTTCATTAACTGTTTCCATGTCTGTTGTTGATGCAGCGGGTAATGAAGGCAATGTTACTAATACCGCGACTTTAGATACGACTATCACTGCGGCTTTGTATTTTGATGATGTTACAGAGGATGATGTTGTCAATGCTCTTGAGTCACAGGGAACGGTCACTTTAACTGGTACCTTTATTGTTGATAATGACACTAATGCTAAGAATATTGTGGTTACTATCAATGGTCATGAATATATGGTTAATGCTGGAGACATTCAGAGTGAGGGAGGCTTCTCGTTGGAAGTTAACGGTGCTGATTTAGCAGGAGATTCTGATCATAAATTGCAAGTAAAAGCAGAATTTGAAGATGATGCTGGTAATGTTATTGCTGTCGAAACGGGTGGTGGTCTTAATTATTCAGTCGACCTTTTTGCTACAGCGGGTATGGTAACAATTGACCCAATAACGTCCGATGACGTGATCAATGCGAGTGAAGCCGCTAGTACGGTATCTATTTCCGGTAAAGCTACTGGCGGCGATATTAGCGAAAACGATGTTGTGACTATGACAATTAATGGTCATGAATATACTACTAAAGTTGGTTCTGATGGCACTTGGTCGGTAGATGTTGCTGGTTCTGATTTGGCAGCGGATACTGCATTTGATGTGAAGGTAGAATCTACGGATGCTGTTGGTAACAATGTTACGAGTACAGGCTCTTCGACTCATACTGTTGATACGCTAGCGGGTGATACTGGTAGCGCGCCTAGAGTGACTATTACAGAAGACTATGAAGGTATAATGACTGGGTCGCGACCTGATGGGATTATCAGCAGCCGTGAACTTGATGGTGATATTGATGTAAAAATCAAGTTGCCATCGGGTACTGTTGAGGGTGATACCATTTCGGTTACAGATGGTTCCACTACGTCTAATATCGTTGTTAGTTCTAGTATGCTTTCTAGTGGCTTTGCCTATGCTGCTTTTGCAAATCCTGGTGATGGTGAGACGATTAAGGTTACCGCTACCTTAACAGATCAATTTGGTAATACTTCAGAAAATGGTTCAGCTAGCGCGATTATGAATCTTTCTGCTGAAGCGGGTACTGTGACAATAAATCCAATTACTTCAGATGACAAAATTGATGGTATTGAGTTAGGTCAAACAGTGACTGTTTCTGGTACCGCAACTGGTGGTGATATTTCTGTTGGTGATGTGGTCAAGATGACGATTAACGGTAAGGAATATACCGCGACAGTTGATGGAAGTGGTGGTTGGGCTGTTGATGTTGCAGGCAGTGATTTGGCTGCTGATTCGGAGTTTCAGGTGGTTGTTACCTCAAGGGATGATGTTGGCAATACTGTAGAAAGTGTTGGAGTTTCTAGTCACTCAGTCGATCTTTCAGCATCGGTTACTTACTCACTTATTGAAGGTGAATCTCATGTATTGACGGATCTTCCTGTTGGCTTCTCTTTCCCTGCTGGAACTAATCAGGTAACGACCGATTTTGGTGGAACAATTACGCTGAATGATAACGGCCAATATGTGTATCAAGCGCCTGTTCGTGATCATAGTGACTCTCATTCAGATCAAGATAGTGTGACCGTAACCCTTGCTGATGGCCGTACATTTACTGTGAATGTTGATATTCAAGATGACGTGCCAAATTCAGTAACAACCTCTGATACTTTATTTATCACTAATGGTCCTGCAGCCGCAGATAGCTTTACGGTTGGGTCATTTGCGAATGGTTTTGTTAATTCAAAATTTACTAGCGCTCACTACCAAAATACTCAAACTGAAGACAATGATGCCGACGCTTATAAAGACAAACTAACTTGGGATGATTGGGATTCTAGCAATGGTGGACCTAGTGCTTATAGTCTAAATGATCCAACGACTCAATCTACTGTCTCTATGGATGGTAAATTCTCTATCGGTGAATTTGTTCATAATAACAGTACTATGTGGTCTGACTATGGGACGTTGAAGTCAACAACTATGAAGGTTACTTTTAGTTTGACTATTGATGGAACAAGTCAAACGATAGAGTTTGATGTGCCTATTACGCACAATGAGACCACCAATAACAACGACGGTGGAGACGATATTGTTACCTTAGGTAAGTTGCCATCTACCGAAATTACTGTGAATGGTGTGACTTATAAAGTTGTCTTAGATGGCTTTAGTGGTGCAAATCCGACAGTGATTTCTACTCCTGAAGGTGAAAGTAGTACTCGTTCTCTGCAAGCTCACGTTGAAGTAATTAATGTCCCAGAGGCTAATCAATCATTAAATGGATCAGTAACCGTTGATGCAGGTGCGGATGGTTTAGATCATATTGTTAAAGATACGGTGGAAGATGCTAATGGAACCCTTGTTCTTAAAAGTGACGGAACTTATACATTCACGCCAAGTGCAAGCCTTGTTAATTCGTTAGGAGCAGCGGAGTCTAAGGTCCTCACATACACTTACAAAGTGGTGGATGGAGATGGTGATGTGTCGGAAAATACTCTTAATATTACCGTCGCTAATAAAGATACGTTAGCTGTGAATGACTCTAATGCTGATGTAGAAGACCAGGTAATTAGCGCGTCTGCTGCAGAAGGCGTATTGGCCAACGATGTTGATCTTGATGGTACTGCACTAACAGTTTCTTCGTTCTCTGTTGGAAATAATACTGTTAATGCTGGCGGGACATTGGTGATAGTCGGTGTTGGTAGTTTGGTTGTCAATGCCGATGGGTCTTATGTATTTACTCCTGTGAAGGATTGGTCTGGTTCTGTACCGGAAATACAATATCAGACGAATACAGGTGCAAGTGGCACATTAGCTCTGACTGTTACTCCTGTAGCGGATACTCCTACTTTAAGTGTCAGTGTTGGTGCTGGTACTTATGAAGATTCGTCTATTACTCGTAGTGCATCCTCTATTTCCCAGTTAGGTAATATCGGAACGGGCTACATTAATGGCCCTGCAGTTCAAGACACCGAGACACGAGAGTTTGACTTTGGGATCGAAAATGCTGGCAAAACGATCATTTTGTCGTTTAAAACTGATGTGTCTGGTAGTTGGGATAATGTATACACTCCAGACACTTATTCTATTAAAGCAAATGGTGAGACACTACAGAGCTTTAATTATAATTACTCCAATAATGGTGAAGGCCATCAGTCCACTCAAACGAATTCTTATCAAGTTACTTTAGATAGTCAGGGTAAGGTGTCAGTTGACTTTGTTGTCGCAAGTACCGCAAATACTGAAGTGGTTGACGTGTCTGATATAAAAGCAACATTAAGCTCTAGTCATGAGGCGTTGTTGTATCCATTCACTATTAATGGTGTGGAGCAGGATGTCGATGGTAGTGAGGTATTATCTTATGTTGTCTCTGACTTACCTGACGGCGTTACGTTAGTTGATGCGAATGGAAATTCGCTTACTGAAAACCCAGATGGTAGTTACAATCTAACCGAATCACAGGTTACCGGTGTTCAGCTACGTGTTGAATATGGCACACCAGCTTTTGATGTCAGTGTTTCAGTTACATCGAAAGATGGAGAGTCTGTTTCTACTGCTGTTTCAGAAACTGTTCATGTGGACAGCTCTAGCTTGGGCGGCTTGTATGGTGAGTTCTTTGCTACTGACGCTTACGCGAATAATGGTGGTTATAAGTATATTAATGGTTTAAGTGATGCTAAGGATGTAATTGAATCTGGTAAAGCAGATGCCACTTTTACATCGAAAGAGTTGTCTTATAATCATGGATCGGGAGATTTAGGGAAAGGTAATAACCTTGAGTCTTTCCTTGGAGATGATAGCGGCTCTCTTAGTTCACATCCTTCCACGAATTCAGATGGGTCAGTGCTAAGGCTTTCTGGTTATGTTGCTCTAGCTGCTGGGACTTATTACATTAAAGTGAATGCAGATGATGGGTATGAAATTTCCATCGATGGCAAGGTCGTTGCCCATTATGATTGGAATCAAACAATTCAGGAAAGAACGGAGACTTTTACCGTAAGTGGTGATGGTAATCATAATATCCAAATTATTTATTGGGATAAGGGCGGTGAATACGCTTTGGATGTGTCTCTATCCAAAGATGGTAGCCATTATTCACCAATAGGAAGTGATGATTATCCAACAAGTCATACTGCCGCCAATATTGATGATCGTGCGACTTATATTGGAGATACCGAATCTCTAGCTGATAAAATTGCCCATATTCACGACACTGATAGGGTTCAGTCATGGGATGGGGAGGCTCATGGTGACAGCCAAGCCAACGATATAAGAGGCAATGGATCAGACAATTGGTCAAGCAAGGACAAGCTATTTGGTGAAGGCGGTGATGATGTTCTTATCGGTGGGGATGGTGCTGACACACTAAATGGCGGTGCTGGTAACGATACGTTACTTGGAGGGATGATCGGCACCGAGGATTGGGATGTCGACACCTTAACGGGTGGGGAAGGAAAAGACACCTTTATTCTCCAAGATCACGGCCAAGCTTATGGTTGGAGTTTAGAGCATAATGATTTGATTACAGACTTTAATGCTAAGGATGACGCTTTAGATTTAACCGACTTGTTAACTGGCCTAGATGGTGATCCAGGCAAAGGTGCAGAAACGGATGCTATTGCAGACTTCTTAACCGCTCATGTTAGTGCACAGGATGGCCATGTGAAAATAAATGGGCATGATGTCGCTACTTTTGGAGAGAAATCTAACTTCGATTCAAATGGCGTTGATGGTGTTACAACCGCAGACTCCATCAAAGTCATCTACAACGACCAAGAGTACAACATCAATATTGATGGCTAATCTTGCTCTGACATAGATATCACTAAAAAGGCCGAATCGTTTTGCGATTCGGCCTTTTCGTTTCTGTAGCTTGTTCAGTTTAGAAAGTGATTATCCCAATTACTTAAAAACTCTACACGGCTAAGCCGATAGGGCAGCTCACGCCGGTTCCAGCTAGTCCGCAGTAACCGTTCGGGTTTTTGTGAAGATATTGCTGGTGATATTCTTCAGCAAAGTAGTAGGTATCGAGTGGTTCAATCTCGGTGGTGATCATGCCGTGGCCTGCGCCGAGTAGTTCTTTTTGAAACGCTGCTTTGCTGGCTTCCACGATTGCCATATCTTTATCATTGGTTGTATAGATAACAGAGCGATATTGGCTGCCTATGTCGTTGCCTTGGCGCATGCCTTGGGTTGGGTCATGGTTTTCCCAGAAAACCTTAAGCACGCCTTCTAGCGAGATAATAGAGGTATCAAAAATTACCTGTACGACTTCACTGTGGCCTGTTTGCCCTGAGCAAACTTCTTCATAGGTTGGGTTGGGCGTAAAGCCGCCAGCATAGCCAACAGACGTGACGATAACACCGGGAGTATTCCACAGCTTGCGCTCGGCGCCCCAAAAGCATCCCATTCCAAGAATGATTTCGGCTTCGTTAGGGTTTTTAGTGCGGATAAACGGTTCTTTGTTGACTGCGTGTATGCCTGAGATTTTTAGAGGTGTACTTCTGCCTGGAAGGGCATCGGCTTCATTTGGAATCGCTGATTTTTTCAAAATGGCTTCAATATTACTGGGCATGTTTGTCTCCTAACCTGTTGGTCGAAAATATCGGATGGCTACCTTTTACCTTGCTGTAGCGGAGGATACAAGTAATTAAGGTTCTCTTAGATCTAATAAAAGGTTGATGTGCTTATAAAGACAGATAATGAGGGAGAAATGTTTTATTTCAACTATTCGTAGATATATTCCCAAGTAGGCTTGACTCCTACGTCAATCTACCTATAATACGCACCTCGTTGGCAAGGGTTGAGCGAAATGGCTTAACCAACAAGCATTACAGAGTGTTTGTTGCTAACGATGATTTGTCGCGGGATGGAGCAGTCTGGTAGCTCGTCGGGCTCATAACCCGAAGGTCGTTGGTTCGAATCCGGCTCCCGCAACCATTTTAATAAAATCGTTGGTTCACTTTTTAATTAAGAAAAGGGCTCCCACAAAACTTTATGTAATGGTCGTTGGTTCACTTTTTAAATAAGAAAAGGGCTCCAACAAAACTAATCAAACGAAATTGTTAGTGATTCTTGAAAGAATTAATTTGTCGCGGGATGGAGCAGTCTGGTAGCTCGTCGGGCTCATAACCCGAAGGTCGTTGGTTCGAATCCGGCTCCCGCAACCATATTAAAAAAGGTCGTTGGTTCACTTTTTAATTAAGAAAAGTGGCTCCCGCAACCATATTTCAAGTAAGTCATTAAAAAGTAAGCTATGTATTATAGTTTAACTTGTCGCGGGATGGAGCAGTCTGGTAGCTCGTCGGGCTCATAACCCGAAGGTCGTTGGTTCGAATCCAGCTCCCGCAACCATATTCAAGTAAGTCATTAAAAAGTAAGCTATGTATATAGTTTAACTTGTCGCGGGATGGAGCAGTCTGGTAGCTCGTCGGGCTCATAACCCGAAGGTCGTAGGTTCGAATCCTGCTCCCGCAACCACTTTTAAGCTCAAGCAAGTACCCCCGCAATCATTTTCAAACAACATTTCAAAATTGGAAAATTCACTTTTAAGCTAAAGAAAGTGTTCCCATAATCGATTCGATAAAGTTCAAAAAAATCCTTCCGAAATTATCCTTAAAAAGTTTATAGTTTCCTTCGACTTAGTTGTCGTTCTCTCCCTAGATTTGTCATTGTGTTTTTTGTTTATCTTAATCTGTGCCTATCATTTTTCTTTTTTCTTGTCCTATTAGAGACACTGTCTTGTTGATATTTTCTCTGCATATTTCGGGTTTAGGGGAGAATGACAAAAATGTATCGATACGATGAATACGATAGAGCCTTGGTTAACGAGCGGGTAGAAGAGTTTCGCGATCAAGTAGCGCGTCGGATGAATGACGAATTAACGGAAGACGAGTTTTTACCGTTGCGTTTGCAAAACGGGCTGTATTTGCAAAAACACGCTTATATGATGCGGGTCGCTATTCCATATGGTGCGTTATCCAGTGATCAAATGCGTGGTTTGGCGGTCATTGCCAATGAATTTGATCGTGGTTATGGGCATTTTACCACTCGTCAAAATATTCAGTTCAACTGGATTGAGTTAGCTGACACGCCAGATATTTTGGCGCATTTGGCGTCCATTGATATGCATGCTATTCAGACATCGGGTAATTGTGTACGCAATGTCACTACCGAAGCTTATGCGGGCGTTGCTCCCGATGAAGAATATGACCCGCGTATTTTTGCCGAGATTATTCGTCAATGGGCGACGGTAAACCCTGAGTTTTTGTTCTTGCCTCGTAAATTCAAAATTGCAGTTAGCTCCAGCAAAGAAGACCGAGCGGCGGTGCGTATGCACGATATTGGTTTGTATTTGTATCGTGACGAAGAAGAAATATTGCGTTTTCAGGTTATGGTTGGCGGTGGATTAGGTCGTACGCCTTTCTTGAATAAAGCCGTGAAAGATGATCTACATTGGTCGGAAGTATTGTCATATATTGAAGCGGTTCTTCGCGTCTTTAACCGTTATGGGCGACGCGACAATAAATACAAAGCACGTATTAAAATTCTTGTGAATTCATTAGGTGTAGACGCTTTTCGTGAAGAAGTAGAAGCCGAATGGCTGCAAATCCGTGAGGGCTTTTCTACGCTTACCGATGATGAATTAAGCCGTGTAGCTTCTCAGTTCTTGGCGCCACTCTACAAAACCTTAGATGATACTGATCTTAAATACGGCAATCATATAGCAAGTAACGACGAGTTTGCTTCGTGGGTATCACGCAGCGTGAAACCTCATAAAGTCAGCGGTTATGCGTCGGTGGCGATTTCTACCAAGTTCCCAACCAACACGCCGGGAGACTTAAATGCTGAGCAAATGCAGCGTATAGCCGATCTTGCTGATCTTTATGGATTTGGCGTGATTCGCATTGCTCACGAACAAAATATAGTGCTTCCGGATATCCCGAAAAAGTATCTTTTTAGTGTCTGGTCAAGTTTATGTGAAGTGGGTTTGGCTTTACCTAATGTGGGTTTAGTGAGCGATATGATTGTTTGTCCTGGGGCGAGTTATTGCAATTTGGCGACGGCACATTCTTTTCCTGTTGCTAAAAAAGTGGCTGAGGTTTACAGCATTGAAGAGCAGCTAGAAGTCGGTGATATCAGTATTAACTTATCTGGTTGTATTAATGCTTGTGCTCATCATCATATTGGCAATATCGGTATTCTAGGGCTGAATAAATCAGGCGAAGATTATTACCAAATTACCATTGGCGGAGCTCAAGGCAAAGACAGTCAAATCGGCAAAGTGATTGGCCCTGCGGTGAGTGAAGATGCGCTGCCAAGAGTGGTTAAAAACATTACCAATGCGTATCTAGCGAATCGAGATGACAGCGAAACGTTTCATGAAACCTTTTTACGCATAGGTTTGGAACCATTCAAGTTGGCTGCTTATGAGTCGGTAGGAGTTTAGTATGAAGAATATTATCCATATTCAGTCTAATGATATGACGATCAGCAAAGCCGATGATTGGATTATTTTAGAAGAGGATTGTGACTCACTTGAGCCCCATCAAATCTTACCGATGAGGGCTTGGTTAGCGCGAGTTGAGCGAGGTGACAACGCGCCAACGGCTGTTTGGATTGATGTTGATGATGATCCAATGGAATTAAAAGGCGATATCGATAAGTTATCGTTTATCTGTGTTTTCTTTGCTGATTTCAAAGATGGACGTGGCTACTCGACGGCGTATTTACTGCGTAAGCGGTTAAATTATCAAGGTGATTTACGTGCCTTTGGTGATGTACTAAGAGATCAACTGAGCCTAATGCGCCAATGTGGTTTCGACAGTTTTGCTATTAAAGAAGGCAAAGATCCCCATGATGCGGCGAAAGGCATCAAAGGCTTGTCTGTCACTTATAGTGGCAGTGTATCGCAACCGAACCCGCTTTATAAACGGGTTCGTCGCTAGACTTAACGTGTTAAAAGCCTATTCAAGTAGTACGCTAAACAGCTTTTTGACAGCGGCTTGCCTTTGTTCGGTTAACGGGTGGATATAACTTAAACGTAAAAAGTTTTTATATTGACCCGATGCCGAGAAAAGTGAGCCGGGTGTCATGATCACGCCTTGCTCTAATACTTTGTTATAACTGCGTTGTGTATTGATGGATTCGTCTAATTCTACCCACATAGAAATGCCGCCTTGGGCGTGGGTATAGCGAATGTTGTCACTCCAATGGGCATCTAATAAAGTCATCAGCTCCCTTTGTTGTTGCTTTAGCGTATTGACCTGTTGAGCAAGGTAGCGACGGTAATGACCTTCTTCTAAAAATGTCGCCAGCCCTTGCTGAATGGATTCACTAGAGGACAGCTGAGTAACCAGTTTCAATTGAGTAATCTTGTCGTGCCATTTGCCTCCAAACACCCAACCAATTCTTAAGTCTCGCGATAAACTTTTCGAGAAAGAGCTGCACAGAATAACTTGTCCGTTAGGATCGAATTTTTTCAATGGTTCTGCAGTAAAAGGCGGAAAAGCCAAATCCCCATAAATATCGTCCTCTATGATGCAAAAATCTTTTTCGACCGCTAGATTGATGAGCGCTCGGCGGGCTTTTTCTGGCATAAATGCCCCGGTAGGCGTGGCGTAATTTGGGGACACAATGCAGGCTTTGATTGGCCACTCTGATATTTTTTCGGTCAAATCTTCAACGCTCAAACCCTCTTCAGGGTCAGCAGCGACCTCGATGATTTTCAGTTTGAGTTGTTCCATGATTTGCAACACGCCATAAAACGCGGGAGATTCCACGGCCACAGTATCGCCGGGTGAGCACGTCGCCATGAGAGAAATGAATAAGGCGTGTTGGCAACCACCGGTAATGCAAACTTGTGATGGATCTTGGTTCAAACCACGATAGCGATAGTGAGTCACAATGGCGTCTTTTAAACGCATATCGCCGCTTGAGTCGTTGTAGTAAAGGGCTTTTTGAGTGGGTCTGGAGCGAAGCGCTTTGTTTAAGTGTCGGTTTAAAGTGATGAGGTGATTCGCATCATTGGTAGCGCCAGCCGTTGGCAAAATATCAAAGGCGGCACTGCGCGTCATGATGTCTTTTAAGATGGCTGGAACGGTTACGTCTCTGGGAGCGGCGGGTGGATTAATGCGCTTTGGCGAGAGTCGGTCATTTGGTGTCGCTGCTTTTACAAAGTAACCTGATTTTGGTTTAGAAAAGATCAGTCCTTCTGCTTCGAGTCGATGCAAGGCATGTAACACCGTGGCTTTAGAAAAGCCCAAGCTCTGGCACATTTCTCGGACAGAAGGCAGCTTTCCGCTAGGTAAAAAGTGATTGGCTTTTATGTCTTTGCGTAACAAGTGTTCCAGTTCTAGGTATTTAAACTGACTCATGATCGCACCTTTAATAATGAATCTGTGCCTATTCTAAATTAATTTATTGTGCCTGTTCTGTATTTTTTTAAGCCTTACACTCAACAAAGTAATTATTTTTTGCTTTCTGACAGTGTAGAGGGTAGGCAGGGCACAATGATTGATTTAAATGCTATTGATTTGGCGCGAGTACAATTCGCGTTCACCGTCTCGTTCCATATTATTTTTCCCGCTATTACGATTGGTCTTGCCAGTTATTTGGCGGTATTAGAAGGCTTGTGGTTGTACACCAGAAAGCCGATTTACATGACCTTATGCCGATTTTGGATGAAAATATTCGCGGTTAACTTCGCCATGGGCGTTGTTTCCGGCATTGTCATGGCGTATCAATTTGGCACCAACTGGAGCCAGTTTTCTAACTTCGCAGGGGCGATTACCGGTCCACTACTGAGTTATGAAGTGATGACCGCTTTCTTCCTTGAAGCTGGCTTTTTGGGTGTTATGTTGTTTGGCTGGAAAAAAGTCGGCGAAAAGCTACATTTTGCTTCCACTATTTTGGTTGCTATTGGAACCTTGATCTCGATGACTTGGATTTTGGCGTCTAACAGTTGGATGCAAACTCCTCAAGGTTACGACATCGTTGATGGTCGCGTTGTACCTGTCGATTGGTTCGAGATCATTTTTAACCCTTCTTTTCCTTATCGTTTAGTGCACATGGGCTTGGCTGCTTTCTTGGCAACCGCATTGTTGGTCGGTGCTTCCGGCGCCTGGCATTTGCTGAAAGGCTCTCATGTAACAGTCGCGAAAAAAATGTTGTCCATGGCAATGTGGATGCTGCTTATTTCGGCACCATTGCAAGTGATGGTCGGTGATCAACATGGCTTAAATACTTTAGAGCATCAGCCAATTAAAGTCGCAGCCATGGAAGGACATTGGCATCAAACCGAAAAAGGTGAAGGCGTTCCGTTGGTTTTGTTTGGTTGGCCGAATATGGAAAAGGAAAGAAATGATTTTGCGATTGAGATTCCGAATCTTGCCAGTTTGATTTTGACTCACTCTTTGGATGGGGATATTCCACCGCTGACTTCTGTCGCACCGGAAGATCGTCCTTATGTACCAGTGGTCTTCTTTAGTTTTCGCATTATGGTGGCGCTTGGCATCTTGATGATTGTGCTGGCCGTTACGGCATTGATGCTGCGTAAAAAAGGCAAAATCTACGAGAAAAAATGGTTTCTGCGCTTCTGTGTTGCCATGGGGCCATCCGGTCTAATTGCCATGCTTACAGGCTGGTTTGTCACAGAAACAGGCCGTCAGCCTTGGGTGGTTTATGGTTTGCAACGTACAGTGGATGCCGGCTCGCCCAATAGCGTTACTGCCATGAGTTTGTCGTTGCTGATTTTTGTGTTGGTGTATCTCTGTGTTTTTGGTGTAGGCGTGCGTTACATGTTGGCGCTGATTACCAAAGGCCCAGCAGACGATTATTCACTTGAAGACGATGAGCATTTGAATAAACGCCCAGCCCGTCCGCTATCCGCCGCTGATGGCGTAGAAATTTAGGAGACAGTGTCATGCATTTTGATTTACCGACTATTTGGGCCTTTGTCATCGGCTTTGGCTTGATGATGTATGTGTTCTTAGATGGCTTTGATTTAGGGATTGGCTTGCTGTTTCCTTTTATTAAAGACAAACATGAACGAGATATTATGGTGAACTCGGTTGCGCCCGTTTGGGATGGCAACGAAACTTGGCTTGTATTGGGTGGCGCAGGCTTATTGGCCGCGTTTCCTATGGCGTATTCGGTGATTTTGTCTGCCTTGTATGGGCCGATTTTACTAATGCTATTTGGTTTGATTTTACGCGGTGTTGCCTTTGAGTTTCGTTTTAAAGCCACGGAGTCTCATCGCCCAATGTGGGACAAGTTATTCTTTGTTGGTTCCTTAATGGCCACCTTTGCTCAGGGTGTGGCAATGGGCGCTGTAATCCTTGGTTTTCAAGTAGAAAATGGCGAGTTCGCTGGTGGTGGATTGGATTGGTTGAGCCCATTTAGCCTGTTCACCGGTTTTAGTTTGTTGTTTGCTTATGGATTGCTCGGTGTAACCTGGTTGGTCATTAAAACTGAGCACGGCTTGCAGAAAAAAATGCGCGCACTTATTAAGCCATTAACTCTGTTGCTCGCAGCTTGTATGTTTATTATCAGTATTTATACGCCAATGATTAACGAAAGCGTGCGTGACTTATGGTTTAACTTGTCGAACATTATGTATTTGGCACCTTTGCCGATTTTCACAGCTACATTTGCTCTTTTGCTGATGGGGGCGGCGCATTCCAAAGAAGAATATCGCGCTTTCATTTGCGCTTTATGTATGTTGTTTCTGGGTTATTTGGGTTTATGTGTCAGCCTTTGGCCAAACATTATTCCACCGAGTATTACGATTTATCAGGCCGCAGCACCAACATCTAGCCTTAAATTTACCTTAGTTGGCGTGGTGTTTATTGTGCCTGTCATCTTGATTTATACCTTTTGGTCTTATCGAGTGTTTCGTGGGAAAGTGGTAGATACCGACGGTTATCACTAGAAAGTAGATAACAAAAGGGCTGGTGTTTAAAGCGAGCCAGCCTTTTCTGAAGTTAGTTTGGAGGAAAATACGATGAAAAAAAGTCTTCATCAATTTAAATGGTTACTAATTTTTTGGGCGCTTGGCGTTGGCTCACTTTTAG
This sequence comes from Marinomonas sp., assembly GCF_965225885.1. NCBI lineage: Bacteria > Pseudomonadati > Pseudomonadota > Gammaproteobacteria > Oceanospirillales > Oceanospirillaceae > Marinomonas > Marinomonas sp. Next base: position 3,326,898 of record NZ_OZ245329.1, on the reverse strand, counting down.
TGGTCGCGACGATTATACGCTTTGGTATGACTTTGGCTGGAATGGAATCTAAATAACGTTCTGTTTCAAATAAATGCCTTTAGATCTTAAAAAGGGGGCGCTCTACGCGCTCCCTTTTTAATACATGACTCTGGCTAGGTGCGCAGGCTGGTTGAGTAGTTCAGATAAAATAGTCATTTGTTCTTGGCAATGTTGTCTTGAAGATGGACCACCAAAGCAAATTCTTAATGCTTGTGGCGGATTGTTGTCCGTGGCAAATGCCGCGCTAGAAACCGCATTAACCCCTAATGAACGAAGCTTTGTAGCCAAATCTGATGGATTCCAACCTAGGTGTTTAGGCAGTTTTATCCAAAAATGAAAGGCGTTTTCTTCCATCGACACACTGTGTATTTTTAACGTTTCTTTGATCATTACTTGCCGCGCATTGGCTTCTCTTTTAATCGCTTGGATCATGTGATCTAACGTCCCTTCGTTTATCCAGCGACAGACAATGGTATGCATAATCGGATTTTCCATCACATTCAAGGAGCGTAATGCGCCGGCTGTGTATTCGGCTTTACGATGCGTTGGGCACAATATAAAACCGGTGCGCATTCCGGGGCCAAAGCACTTAGATAAGCCATTGATGTAATAAGTTAATTCTGGTGCAAGCGTCGCAAAGGTGGGAGCCGAATCATGGCTGATTAAACCATAGGCATCGTCTTCGATTATTGGAATACTAAAGAGCAATGCGACGTCTGCTAACGCTTCTCGACGACTTTTTGAAATACTGGCTGAGGTTGGATTTTGCATGGTTGGGTTGATGTACAGCGCGGCGACATCGTGGGTTTTGCAAGCGTCTTCGAAGGCATTCACCAATGGGCCGTCACTGTCTCTTTCCAGGGAAAATAGGGTTTTGCCAAGTTGAGCGGCAATGGTTTTAATGCCCGGATAAGTAAGGCTATCGACACAGATAATTTGCTGATTACTGCATAACTGAGTGACCAAAGCGACCAAGCCACTGTGGATGCCGGGGCAAGAAACCACTCTATCTAAGGTGGCATTCATCACGCGTCGTTTTATTAATCCTAAAAAGCATTGTTTGGTTTCTGGGCTACCGCCAAAATCTTGGTAGCGAATACTGCTTAATAAGTCTGCCGAGGCAATGCTACTTAACGCACCGTCTTTTAGCTCTTCTAATAGCGTTGGAATCGATGGTTCGATCACCAAATTCATGGTCATTTCATAGGGCGCTAGACTCGGTTTTACCGCGGGTACTTTGCCTTTAATAAAACTGCCCGCGCCTGTGGTGGTGTCGATGAGTCCACGCTTTTTCGCTTCGCTATAGGCACGAGAAGCGGTTGAGTAATTAATCCCTAAGGCTTCCGCAAGATCACGCATCGGCGGCAGCTTATCTTGCGGTTGCAGTTTCCCTGACTCGATGTTTTCGTTTATCAGTTCGGCAATACGTTTGTAGGCAGGATATTTGCCTTTGTTATCGAGTTCTTTTTTCCAAGTGGCCAGAAGTGATGTCGACATAGTTGGCTCTTTCAGTTAGATAAATTGATTGTATTTTATTATGCAATCAATTTTATAAATGTCGCAAGTAGTTACTACTTTCTTTGTTAAGACAAAATGCTTTCAAGCACAGTTTTGATCGAAGCCACAACTGTTTGAATGAGCGGACTTTGGTCGTCTTTTGCTCGCCAAGCCGCTTCAACGGGGTAACTTTCTAGCTCAAGAGGACATGGCAGAACTGTAAGATCGTCTAGTTGTGCTAGGGCGTTTGCAGCGTGGGCTGGAATAGTTGCGATACGATTTTCTTGTTGCAAAAAAAAGGGTAAAGCAGCGAAATGTGTGGTTGAAGCAATGATATGACGCTTCAAATGATTTCTTGCTAGGGCATTATCGACAATGCCTACATAACCCGCGGACGACACCAAAACATGATCAAAGCTAATGAATTCTTCTAAGGTCAGTAATGGAAGTTTTTGGGTGTAACGACGGTTAATAATGCAACTGTAATGGCTTTTTCCCAATAATTGGCGGCGAATAAAGCGGCTATTTCCTGTGCCAGAAGTGATGGCAACATCAATAACGTTGTCTTGTAATAAGTCCGGCACAATGACGCTATAGGCTTGGCGAAAAATAGGACGTAAATGCGGCGCATCTAAGGCTAATTTTTCAATCAATTTACCGGCTAGCGCAATTTCAAAATCATCGGATAAGCCGATTACTATGGTACGGTTTTGATAGTTGGTGGTGTTGTGATTAACCAATTGTAGGGTTTCACGAATTTTATCGAGAGCATCAAAAATCAGTGGTTTTAGCTGATGTGCTGTGGTCGTTGGAGCTAATCCCTTGCCTTCTCTTACAAACAAACGATCGTTATAAAGTGTTCTCAGTCGACGCAAAGAGGCACTCACCGTTGATTGAGTGAGGCCAAGAGTCTGCGCTGCCCGACTGGCGCTGCCTTCTATGTACAGGGCTTCAAATACTTTTAACAAATTCATGTCAGTCGATGAAATATTGATGTCATTCATAATGCTTAGTCATGGATTGGGATGTTGGAGTTTATCAAAAGACTTTACTCTGAATAGAGGTTTTGTGACCAATACTTTCATCAAGAAAACATCGTTAACGAGGTAGTATTTATGTCAGCGTTTATCGTCTGTGCATTACAAATTGGCTCTCATCCTGAGGGCAAAGCTCGCACTTTAGAGCATATCTTATCTTTTGAAGAGCAAATCATTGCCTCTCAATCCAAGCTGGTGGTGATGCCGGAAGCCTTGCTGGGTGGTTATCCTAAAGGAGAAACCTTTGGTACTTACCTAGGTTATCGAATCGATGAAGGCCGCGAGACATTTGCCGCTTATTTCGATAACGCTGTGACGGTCCCAGGTGAGGAAACCGATGCTTTGGCTGAGTTATCAGTAAGAACCAAAGCGGCGATTGTTATTGGTGTGATTGAACGCAGTGGTAGCACGCTCTACTGTACGTCTTTGTACTTTACCCCAGAGAATGGCCTTGAAGCGAAACATCGTAAACTCATGCCCACCGGAACGGAGCGTCTTATTTGGGGGCTGGGTGATGGTTCGACCTTACCTGTGGTAGAAAGCCAAGCAGGGCGATTGGGCGGCGCTATCTGTTGGGAAAACCATATGCCGTTATTACGTGCCGCCATGTATGCCAAAGGCGTGGATATTTGGTGTGCGCCAACGGTGGATGAGCGGGATATTTGGCAAAGCACCATGCGTCATATTGGTCACGAAGGCCGCTGCTTTGTGGTGAGCGCGTGTCAGATTCAGCCTTCGCCAGAAGTACTTGGTATTGATATTCCTCATTGGGATAATCAACGCCGTTTGATCCGTGGAGGCAGTATTATTGTCGATCCTATGGGCAATGTGCTTGCTGGACCATTGCAAGATAGAGAAGGTTTACTTAGCGCGTCGATTGATCTTGCGGATATTCCTAAAGCTCGTTATGACTTGGATGTATGTGGTCATTATTCGCGTCCAGACATTTTTGAACTTACGGTGGACGAGCGCCCAAAGTCCGGCGTTGTGTTTCAGAAATAGTCTAATCAACAATGTTCATTGAGAGGTGGGTTCTGTGAATCTGCCTTTTTTTCTTTTCAGGTCTTTCTAATTCTCCTTTCCAAGTCTTTATGACTTCTTTTAAAAGCCATCTTTTTTGCAAAGGCCTCTATAAGTGCCTCTACGAGTGCTTCGCTTTTTTATGAATTGATTGTTGTTTATGGCTTTTTTTTGCACTCAATTGGTGATTGTCTAAACATAATGAAACTTTATAGTGCGAAGAAGAAGTTAGGCTAGATCTTGGTTAAAACCTGTTTTATCTATTTTTTAAAAAATTTCTCGTGAATTTTTTCAATCATGTTTTGCTTTATCGCATATTGATTGCTTTTTTTCATACGATCATTGGCACTCCGGTTGCAATACTCAAGTTGAAATTGAACACATCGGTTTCTTACACAACAACTTGATCGGAGATAAAACATGCCAGAAGTAACACACACACTGAACAAAGATGGTGATTTCCTAGTTGATTACGAAGAAAAAGTCTTTGAAGACGTGAAAGCAGAAGCCGGAGAAAAAGCCTTAGTGACTTTTCACACGGTTGCCTTTGAAGGTTCCATTGGCTTTGTGAACATGCTGCAAGCCACTCGTCTTCTTCGTAAAGGCTACGAAACCAGTATTCTACTTTACGGCCCTGGGGTGAATTTGGGGGTACAACGTGGTTTTCCTACTTTGGGTGATGAAGCGTTCCCAGGCCACATGAACTTCAACAATCAGTTGAAAAAATTCATGGCAGAAGGCGGGAAAGTTTACGCGTGTCGTTTTGCCCTACAAGCGCTTTATGGCCACGGCGAACGTTCTTTGATCGAAGGAATCAGACCGATTAATCCATTGGATGTATTGGATCTTAAACTTCTACATCGTCGTGATAATGCGTTGATCATTGATACCTGGACAATGTAATAGGAGCCGCGGCGATGAGTGATTACCCAATCGTTCGCGCCGCGGCCGTCCAGATCTCTCCTGATTTGGAGAGTTTGGCCGGTACGCTGCGCGAAGTACTGAATATGATTGATGAAGCGGCTGAGAGCGGTGTAGAGCTCATCGTTTTTCCTGAAACCTTCATGCCTTATTACCCTTATTTTTCGTTTGTGCTGCCACCTGTTAGTCAAGGCCCTGAGCATCTTCGTTTGTACCAAGAAGCCGTTGTTGTGCCGAGTGCCACGACAGAAGCTATTGGTCACAAAGCCAAAGAGCGTCAAATGGTCGTCGTGGTCGGCGTGAATGAGCGCGATAACGGCAGCTTATACAACACCCAATTGGTGTTCGATAAAACCGGCGAGCTGATTCTGAAGCGTCGCAAAATCACACCGACTTATCATGAGCGCATGATTTGGGGGCAAGGTGATGCCTCGGGTCTAAAAGTGGTTGATTCTGCAGTAGGGTGAATTGGCGCGTTGGCGTGTTGGGAGCATTACAACCCATTGGCTCGTTATTCATTAATGGCGCAACACGAGCAAATTCATTGCGCGCAATTTCCTGGGTCGTTAGTGGGGCCGATCTTTGGCGAGCAAATGGACGTCACTATTCGTCATCATGCTTTAGAGTCGGGTTGTTTCGTGATTAATTCCACCGGCTGGCTCACCGAGGCTCAAATTCAAAGCATCACGCCCGATCCAGCCATGCAAAAAGCCCTAAGAAATGGCTGCAATACCGCGATCATTTCGCCAGAGGGCAAACACCTTGTTCCATCGATGACTGAAGGCGAAGGTTTTATCTACGCGGATTTGGATTTCCGTTTGATCGATAAGCGCAAACGCATGATGGATTCCGTTGGACATTACGCACGCCCTGAGCTTTTGAGCTTACAAATGAATGCTCAAGTATCCCAATACGTTGCAGGCTTACCCGAGTCTGAGCCAGACACTTTTCGTACCTCAGTGTTACCTGAATCATTCAATGGAGGAGAGTCACATGACGACACAACTCAAAATGAAAGCATCTCAATTCCTAACTGAGTTACAAACCAAAGGCTTGCGTCTGACCTCGTTGGATCAGGAGCACGTGAGTCGCCGTGGTGGCGCGGGTCCATCCGATCATCAAGCGATCACAGTGGATGGCACCACGTTAATGGTGCCGATTTATACCCAAACCGCATGGGCATCGCCGTTTACGCTTTCGAATGAAGAGATGTCAGATGAAGGTATTCATAATACAGACGATACGGCACAAAATAAGCCAGTCTCTCAATTGTTATCGAACAGTATTCCACTGGCGGATGTGACTTTTGCTAAAGACCCTGAATTTTACAAATTAACCACCGCAGATGGCATTCCCTATTCACACATCGCCACCTTGCACAGCACCGATGTGCTTGCTACCACGGTATTACAAACCTGTATTCGTTACGAAAGCCGTCGTAAAGCGTGTCAGTTTTGCTCCATCGGGCAATCGCTACGAGCAGGGCGCACCATTGCTCATAAAACACCGGAACAATTAGCGGAAGTGGCAAAAGCCGCGGTGGAATTGGATGGCATTAAGCACATTGTCATGACCACAGGCACGCCCGCTGGCGCGGATCGCGGGGCGAAAGTCATGTGCGAAAGCGCCAAGGGCATCAAAGCGGTGGTGGATGTGCCGATTCAAGGTCAATGTGAGCCACCAAAAGACCCGATTTGGTATCAACGCATGAAAGACGCGGGCATTGACTCGTTAGGCATGCATTTAGAAGTGATTACCCCTGAGCTACGCAACACTATTACACCGGGCAAATCGGAAGTGTCTTTGGATGAGTATTTTCAAGCCTTTGAAGACGCCGTAGCGGTGTTTGGGCGAGGCCAAGTGAGCACTTATATTCTGGCAGGCCTTGGTGACACAGAAGAAACCATTATCGACACCTGTCGCAAGCTGGTTGCCATGGGCGTTTATCCCTTCGTGGTGCCTTTTGTGCCGATTTCTGGTACCCCGTTAGAAGATCGTCCTGCGCCAACGGCGTCTTTTATGGAGGCGGTATTGCGTCCTTTGGCGCAAGAATTGGTGAATCTCCATATGACTTCCGACAAAGTGAAAGCTGGTTGCGCACGCTGTGGTGCTTGCTCGTCTCTGTCTCGATTTGAAAAGGAAGCTGCCGATGTCACTGTCTAAACAAGGTCGTGTATTTCAAGTGAAATGGGCGACGAATGCATGGGAAATTGAGCAAGCCAATCGCATTCGCCGTGAAGTGTTCTGCGAAGAGCAAGGCTTGTTCCAAGAACATGATAGAGACGACATTGATCTGATCGCGCAGCCATTAATTGTCACCACGTCCATCTTAGGGATGCCAGAAGAAGTGGTCGGCACAGTGCGAATTCACCAACCAGAACCCGGTTTATGGTGGGGCTCTCGTTTGGCGGTGAAAAAGACCTTTCGTCGCCAAGGCGTATTGGGCGCGAGTTTGATTCGCCTCGCCGTGTCCAGCGCCAATACCTTAGGTTGTCATACCTTTTTAGCCACGGTGCAAGAGCAGAACGAAGTGCTGTTTAAGCGGCTGCATTGGGCAACGACAGGGTATCAAGATATTCATGGCATGAAGCACGCCAAAATGCAGGCCGATCTTGAGCATTATCCACCATTGAGCCAGCCATCTTTAGGCTTTTGGGTTTCTGGTCGTCCGGTGAAAGACACAGAAATCAGCCCATATTTGTTGGGTTTGGAACCCAATCTGATCAAATCCGATTTCGCGCATGGTGTTGGGGAGGTGTCCTATGCTTCAACAACTCATTGAGACCGTTCGCCATTACCCCGGAGTGGCATCAAAAGTGGCGTTAGCGCCGGTTATATCTTCATTTGAAAAACGTAATCAGTCGGGTTTTTCAAATGGCGATGATACTGCGGTGCTGAAAAACGCCAACGGCTATGACTTGTTTGCGATAGAAGGTTTTCTGCCCGATTTTGTCGCACAGGATCCTTGGTTTGCAGGTTGGTGTGGCGTCATGGTCAACCTCAGTGATATTGCCGCCATGGGCGGTCGAGCAAAAGCCGTGGTAAATGCTTTGTGGAGTGCACAGGACGACGTCAGTGCGCAAATTTTTGCCGGTATGAAAGCGGCTTCTTCGACTTATGGCGTGCCTGTTGTCGGTGGTCATACCAGCCATAACAGCAAGACCACACAGTTAGCTGTTTCAATTTTGGGTCATGCCAATGAAGTGTTAACCAGTTTCGATGCCAATACTGGCGACGCCATTGTGGTTGCCATGGATCAGCGAGGCGCGTTTCGTCTGCCGTATCTTAATTGGAATGCCACGACGAACGCCCCCGCTGAACGGTTGCGAGGCGACCTAGAGTTGCTGCCGTTATTGGCTGAAAAAGGCTGGCTGACAGGCTGTAAAGACATCAGCCAAGCAGGGCTGTTGGGCACCTTAGCCATGTTTATGGATTGCTCGCAAAAAGGTGCGGATGTGTTTTTGCAGCAGATCCCAAAACCCGATCAAGTGAGTTGGTCAGATTGGCTGTGCGCTTTCCCAAGTTTTGGTTTTGTCATGACTTGTCCAGTCGACAAGGTGGATGATGTGGTGGCGCTTTTTCAAAGCCGAGACATTCATGCCGCCGCGATGGGACATGTGACAGAACGACCTTCCATTGAGGTGATAGACGAAGGTCAAAACGTCACCTTTTGGGACTTTGAACAAGCGGCCTTTTTAGGCTTTCGACAAGATAAGCAAGATTCGCGCGAAAAAGAGAGGATGTTATGCCTGTAGTGCAATTTGAAGTGGTTTGGCCTGATGGTAAAACCGAAGCCTGTTATTACCCATCCAGTGTCATTAAAGATCACTTTAGTGCGGGAAAAGAGTATCCCTTAAACGAATTTTTGGCGACCAGTGAAACGGCACTTAACGCGGCGAGCAATCGTGTTCGTGAGCGTTTCGGCTATGCCTGTTCTAGTGCCATGGATCAGCTCGGTGTCATCAAGACACGCTGCGCCAGTTATGAAACAACACCTAATGCATCTGTGAAAGTCACACGATTTATCGATTAGAGGAAACCATTATGCCTACTGCACAAAACAGCCAACCAACTCATTATTCCGTATTAATTGTCGGCGGTGGTCAAGCCGGTTTGTCCATGAGTGCTTGCTTGCAAGAGCAAGATATTGACCATCTGATTTTTGAAAAAAACACCATGATGCACAGCTGGAAAACCCAACGCTGGGATTCCTTCACCTTGGTGACACCTAATTGGCAATGTGAACTGCCAAACCATCCTTATGATGGAAATGATCCAAAAGGCTTTATGAAGCGAGAAGAGATCATTGGTTATCTGGATCGTTTCGCGGCCAAAGTTAAACCGCCAATTTTAGAAGGCGTGAGCGTTGAAAAAGTTAGCAAACTGGATAACGGTCAATTCCATGTAGTTACCACAAAAGGGGAATTTACGGGCGACCAAGTGGTGATTGCCTCTGGTGGCTACTTGAAGCCGATTATTCCTCGTATGGCTGAGCGCATTCCAGAAAGCGTACTTCAGATTCACTCTAATCAATATAAAAACTCACAGCAATTGCCTGATGGTGCAGTGCTGGTGGTGGGGTCGGGTCAATCCGGTGCGCAAATCGCCGAAGATCTGCATATTGATGGTAAAAAAGTCTTTCTGGCGACTGGCAATGCACCGCGTGTTGCTCGCCTATATCGCGGTAAAGATGTGGTGGAATGGCTGGATGACATGGGCTATTACCAAAAGTCTGTGGATGAACATCCATTGCGTGAAGGGGTTCGTGATAACACCAACCACTATGTGACAGGGCGCGACGGCGGTCGAGAAATTGATCTGCGTAAATTTGCCTTGGAAGGCATGGAGCTGTTTGGTTTGATGGAAAATTACCAAGATGGCCAATTTATTTTCAAACCCAACTTAGCCGCGAATTTAGACGCCGCTGACGATACTTACAAAAACATCAATGCGCGCATCGATGCTTATATCGAAAAAAATGGTATTGATGCCCCCGTTGAACCGCCTTATCAGCCAGTGTGGGAGCCAAAAGAAGAACGTGAAAACTTGGATTTAGCCGCGTCTGGCATTACCAGCATCATTTGGTGTATTGGTTTTACGCCTGACTTTTCGTGGCTGGATTTACCTGTTTTCAACGGTATGGGCGCGCCGGTTCACCGTCGTGGTGTGGCGAATGAAAAAGGCGTGTATTTTATTGGTTTGCCTTGGTTGTACACTTGGGGATCCGGTCGATTCTCTGGCGTGGCGGCTGATGCGGCGTATCTTAGCAATGTGATTCGTCAGGCTGTAGAAGAAAAAGAATCGACTGAATCTTTGTCTGAGGCGTCTTAATATGGCAGAAAAATCAATGGATTACGTTTCTGTCTCGCAAGACTATTTTATTGGAATGCCACAGTTAGCCTTGGGCGGTTTGAGTGAAAACTGGCTACTCAAGGAATGCGGTCATCAACATTGGCTTGCGTTAGCAAAACGCCTTGATTTACCTACTCCAAACTTTGTCGATCAACAAGGTCGACATATGTACGCCGCGTTTCTTGTGGTGAAAATCAGTTACGCGGCATTGCACCAAGTGACTGAAAACAGCCGATTATGGATAGAGACGCAGCTGACGCGTGTCTCACCATCTCGTTCATATAGCTGTCATGATCTTTATCTCGAAGAAGGCGATATGGATAGCGTTGGGATGGCTAGGCAGCCTATCGCTCAAGTGGCATTGTTATCCAGCTTTGTCAGCCGATCCGAACTTGGTAATAACCAAAGTGTTGCTCGTGGTGAAATGGCGAAGGGTGATTGGTTCGCTTGCGAGGCGGCAAGCCAAATGATGGCACAACACAAAGTAGGGCGAACCTTGTCCGATGTGGCACTGTCTGTCAGTGAGCGGCCTTTTTTGTATCAGCCTTGTCCTTATGCGGATTTTAATGGGGCGGATTTCTTATATTTCGCGCAATTTCAAGCCGTGATAGATCGCGCTGAACGCTTTTTTCAATCAGATTTACAAGCGCTCAATCACACTTCTGAGCGAAACAGTATGGCCTTGTGGCAAACCGTTGAACGTACTATTTGCTACTATGGCAATATCAATCTAGACGATGGATTAGAAGCTGACCTGTACGTCATGCCATCTGCTGATCAAGACTCATCATTGCTGAGCCATTGCGGGCGCCTTTATCGTCAATCGGATCACGCTCTTATTGCCAATGTCATCACTCGAAAACGCTATCTGGATCATTCACTTGTCCGATTTCAAGAGAAGCAAGCTGGTTTAAAAAATTCAACAGATGTAGGGGGCGAATCATGAAAGCGCCTTCTTTAGCCAAGATCGAAGGCGTGTATTCGATGGTGCCAGAAACGGCTGACTCTTGGCGTGATGCCCATGGAACGGCGCCTTTTGTGCGTGGCCCATATGAAAAAATGTATCAGCAAAAGCCTTGGACGATTCGTCAATACGCTGGTTTTGAAGGAGCACTGGAAACCAATGCGTTTTTTAAGCGCGCCTTGTCGCAAGGGCAAACGGGTTTATCGGTGGCGTTTGATTTGCCCACGCATTTAGGCTTTGACTCAGACCATGATCTGGCGGCCGCCGATGTGGGGCGAACGGGCGTTGCCATTGATTCTGTTGAAGATATGGCGGTGTTGTTTGATGGCATTGATCTTGGCAATGTCAGTGTGTCCATGACGATGAATGGCGCTGTATTGCCCATTATGGCGTGTTTTATTGTGGCTGCCGAAGAGCAGGGCGTCGCGCCTGATAAGCTGAGCGGCACGATTCAAAACGATATTCTCAAAGAGTACATTGCCCGCAATACCTATATTCATTCACCAGCGTTTTCCATGGGTGTGGTGTCCGATGTGGTGGCCTATTGTTCTGCACACATGCCACGCTTTAATAGTATGTCGATTTCGGGTTATCACTTCCAAGAAGCGGGAGCATCCCCAGAACTTGAGCTTGCCCTAACCATGGCCAATGCACGAGCGTATTTAACTCATTTTCAACAGCAAGGCATCGACCTAGAATTCGTCGCTAAACGCTTAAGTTTTTTCTTTGGTCTTGGCATGAGTTTCTATAAAGAAGTGGCAAAGCTAAGAGCCGCGCGTTTTTTATGGAGTGAATTATTAGACGAATTTGGCATTCGTTCCGAGAGTGCCAAGCGCCTGAAAATGCATTGCCAAACCTCGGGTGTGTCACTGACGGAGGGTTCACCCCTTAATAACATTGTGCGTACGACAATCGAAGCCATGGCGGGGGGGTTCGGTGGTACGCAATCTCTGCATACCAACTCTTATGATGAAGCGATTTCTTTGCCTTCGGATCAGGCCAGCAAAGTAGCGTTGGAAACACAGCTTATTCTACAACATGAAACCGGCATCGGCGACGTGGTGGATCCGTGGGGCGGCTCTTACATGATGGAAAGCGCGACCCAAACTATGATCGAGTATGTGCAAACCATGCAAAGCAATATAGAGGCCGAGGGAGGAGTGTTAGCGCTGGTAGCCTCGGGTCAATTAACGGCTTTTATTCATCAGCAAGCGTTACAAACTGCCATGGATGAAGAAGCACTAAACAAAAAAATCGTGGGTAAAAACTGCTATCAAAGTGTGTCATCGAGCCCTCAAAATGAGCGCGTAATCGCCTCGGATAAAACGCTGTTGCAACAATCAAAAAAGCTCGCCCAGTTAAAATTAAAACGAGACGATGCCGCTGTTAAGCGTGCTTTACAGGCGTTGCGAGTGGCGGCAAGGAATCAGCAAAACCTTATGCCTTTTACCATTGAGGCGATCCGAGCCAGAGCCACGGTTGGGGAATGCATCAAGGCGCTGACGGATGAACACTCGCGTTATCTGAAACCGGAACACATAGAATCGGCGCCATTTAATGCCCATCTTGAGGCGGATACAGTGAAGCGTTATCAAGCATTGTCTAGCCAGTTAGGTCGGCCACTGCGCTTATTGGTCGCTAAGGTAGGCTTGGACGGCCACGACCGAGGTGCGAAAGTGATTGTTTCTTTACTTCGAGACCTTGGTATCGAAGTGGATTACTTACCGATTTTTTCTAGCCTTGACGACATTATCCAGCAAGATGGGATGTATCAATACGATGGCATTGGCTTATCGATTTTATCGGGAGCGCATATTCCTTTTGTTACACAACTTACTCAAAAAATCCGTACTGATTGCCCTATTTTCATAGGTGGCGTGATTCCTGCGTCAGACAAACATACGTTAGAACAGATGGGGATCGATGCTGTTTTTACCGCAAAAAATAGTCTTAATGATATCGCTTTGAGCTTGTATGGCATTCTGCTTGCATCGTCAAAGGACAACAATAGTCTGTTTGAACGCCACCGAATTATGAAAGGATGTTAGAGATGAAAATAACGACTTTATTTAGTCAATTCATTGGTCAGCAAGCTCTTGGGCATAAAGTGATTGAAAATTTATCGTCTCCCGCTTTTATTAATTGCTTGGGTTCAGGCCGAAACAAAGGCTTGGCTTTTGTGAACAGCGCCATGTTGAAGGCGCTGGGCTATAAATCCCTGTCTCAGTTAAAAGGGAAGCACCTTAATACGATTTTAAATGAGGTTCAGCCAGGTGGCAGAACCCGTGATGAGATGATGGATGAAGGTAAAGTCCAGCTAAAAAAGTATCAATATTGGCGTGGTGGTTTAACCTATAAAAAAGCCGATGGGGGCAACTTTACCACCTCTGCTATTGTGACCTTGAGTGTGGTCGGAAAGACGGCATACACGATTTCAATTTTGGAAAATAAAGAGCTGTTAGAAGGCTTTACCAATCAATTTAAAGACGATGTAGAAAGTGTTGCTAATGATATTAATGATTCGGCAGTAAGCCTTAATACGTCGTCTGGGCATTTGGTAACAGCGATTCAAACGACACTAAAAGAAGCACAACGAACCTCGGAAATAACCGACGCTTCTGCGCAAAATATGCAAACGCTTTCGACCTCTGTGGGAGAGTTATGGGAAGGGTCAAAAGTGATCTCCGAAAAGATTTCTCAAGCAACGGATGCTTCTTTAAGTGGTGTTGAAGAGGCGCAGCGTTCGGATGCTCTGATTCAGAAAATGTCGTCTGCGGCGGTGAATATTGGCGAAGTCATCGGGTTAATAAAATCCATCGCGGATCAAACCAATCTCTTGGCCTTGAACGCAGCGATTGAAGCGGCCCGAGCAGGCGAAGCTGGGCGAGGCTTTGCGGTGGTCGCATCGGAGGTGAAAAACCTTGCTTCGCAAACCTCCCAAGCCACTGACAGTATTTCGGATCAAATTGAATTGGTGCGAACCACCATAGAACAAACCATTAAAGGATTAGAAAGCACGTCAGTGATTATTAATCAGATTAATAATATCTCCCAAGAAGTAGCCGACAGTGTTCAGCTTCAACGAACGTCAACCCATGACATTCGGGAAAGGCTTAACGCCTTGGTTCATCAAGCAGAGGATGCTCAACAGTCATCTAGTGAAATTTATCATCAAGCGCAAAGCGTCAACGATGAAGCGTTACAGATGAGCCAATCGGTAGAATCACTAAATGGCCAAGCGAAGATGTTAAGGGAAAAGTCTACTTTCTTTATTAATCAGTTATTGCAGCGCTCTTAAAAGCTATTAAAAACTTTTAAGTTGTTTTCCCATGGCTTGGTAGATATGGATTTTTGCTGAGCCAGCTTTGATTTCATCTAATGAGAGATGGCTAGCTACCGCCAACCAACGCTTTGCAGGATGTTTATCTAATGCAATGGCGTTTAACCTAGTGGGTTCCAACCCAAGGTCTAGCAAAGCTTGCGGCGATTCTTCGCTACAAAGTAAGTATTCATCGTCATTCACGGCTTGTGCTCGTTTGGGCATATCGTAAATATTGCGGTGCCAATCTGTGATGTGTTCTTGCCATTTAGCAAAGTTACCGCCGCCAGCTTGTTTGTAATGTTGACTGGTTAGTACGTCTGCTTCGTCTATGCTGTGTATGGCGAGATAACGCGGGCAGTCTTTGGTTAATGCAATGAAGCGTTGAGAGGTGAAGAAACCGTTGACAGAAATAAGTGCGGGCAGTTTGTCGTTACTATAAAACTTATTCCATTCTGCTTCTTTAGCTGGATCATTGAATGAGCATTCCACTGTGTAGATCATTGTTGTGGCCTTTGATGGAAAAGAAAAAGTACTGTCAAACGGAATTCTAGCGCTGAGTTAAGTTCCTCGTCACGATAAAATTTATGCTTATCTTGAATGTATTTTATACGGTAAAAAGGGCGAATTATCTGGAATGAGTTCGCCCTTTGGAAAAATACGATGGTATTTCGCTAGATACCTAGTTTGTGGCGCCTTGTTCTCGCATCTTGGCGATGTCTTGTTCGGAGTAGCCAAGCTCTTTGAGTAGTTCTGCGCTTTGCGCTCCGACTGGCTGAGGGGCTTTGTTCACTTGTGCTGGGCTGCTGGATAAATTAAACGCAGACACTGGCACCTTTAAGCCATTTACTTGGCTGTCTGGATCATTCAGTGTTTGTATTGCATTACGAGCGGCGATTTGCGGATCGGCCATGACTTCTTCCATACGGCGAATACGAGCAGCAGGAATACGTCTTTCATTTAGAAATGCTTCCCAGTAATCGGCCGTTTGCGTTTTGATAATACTGGCTAACACGGCGGCTTCTTCGGCATGGCCGTCTAAGCGCTGGTTATTGTTGGTTTTGATCATGTCTTCACGTTCGAGCGCGGTCCATAAGGCTTTTTGTTGAGCCAAGTTCGATGCTGCAATCATCATAGGAACGTCCGATGCTTCATAACAACCAATAGTAGCGAAAGGATAGACGTTGCCCTTTGCCTCAGGGTGTTTGCCATTCCACATATAGCTGGTTATGTGAGAACTGTAGAGAACCATGGCGACATCCAGCATGGATACGTCGATAAATTGGCCTTTGCCACCCTCTCTTTCTCTTTGAAAAAGAGCAGTTGAAATAGCAAAAGCGGCGGTGGTGCCAGTGGCATAGTCTACGACTGGTGCGCCGCTTTTTAGTGGTCTGCCGTCGCCATGGCCTGTCATTGCCATCATGCCGGAAAAACCTTGAATGATATTGTCATAAGCGGTTAGCTCACGGCGTGGCCCTGTGGATCCAAACGCTGAAATAGAGCAGTAAATGAGTTTTGGATTTAGTTTAGACATTTCTTCATAGCCTAAACCAAGGGCTTCAAAGGCACCTGGACGATAGTTTTCAACAAAGACATCGGCGGTACTAATAAGGCGCTTCATGGCTTCTTTTCCGGCTTCGGTTTTTAGGTCCAGAGCAAGCGTTTTTTTATTGGACGCTTGTGACATAAATGCCGTCCCCATGCCGATATCGTTTAATGCTCTGTCTGAGCCTTGTAGGCGAGCTTGGTCTGGATCATCAGGCGATTCTACTTTAATGACTTCAGCGCCAAGAACAGCAAGCTGATAGCTGGCAAACGGACCAGCAAGAACATGGGTTGTGTCTATTACGCGGATTTTATCAAATGCTTTTGGCATGGGGATGTTGACCTCTTAGTAATCAGGTCTCAGATAAGCCTGATGTTGTTATTGTCCAAAGACATCCTTGTCTGTGTTTTCGGTGTTTAAGGATGGTGAGCGATCCAGCTAACCTGTAGCATTTATTTTAAGACACCAGCTTCTTCTAGCTGAACTTTCGCAACCTTTGAGATATTTTTTACAAAGGCGGTGTAAGCTTCGGGTCCCATTAATGAATCTTCTACGCCAGCCGCGCGAGCGTATTGTTGGTAGTAATCTGATTGCATGGCTTTATGGAAGGCATCGGCGATTTTTTGCTGTGTTTCCATCGGAATGTTAGCGGGACCAAAGACGCCTCGAACCTGCAACCAACTATTATCAACGTCATATCCTTGTTCGGTAATGGTCGCTACGTCAGGTAAGCTGGATAAACGTTTTTCGCCAAGCACGCCTAAGCCTTTGATTCGGTCGGCATCAAAAAATGATTTTAGGGCGCCCAAGTTTGAAATACCGACATCTACATGTCCTCCCAATAACGCAGAGATAATATCTGGTGTGGCATTGAAACCGACCCATTTAAGATCGACACCAGCTGATTTTGCCAACATAGACATGCCAATATTTTGCATGGACCCAATTGGGCCAAAACCACCTATGCTGATGCTGCCATTATTGCTGCGTGCTTTAGTAATCAAATCATCAATGTTCTTGATGTCAGAATTTTCTTTAACAAAGAAAATGATAGCGTCTTCCTGAGTGGAAGCGATCCATGAAAAATCATCTAAAGCAAAGGTGCCTTTTAGATTGGTTAGCATGCCAGTGAAGTGAGTAAGAGTGTTGATACCCAGAGTCAGGCCATCTGGATCTGCTGGACGAATTCGTCCCATTTGGCTGGCACCACCGCCGCCCGGGGAGTTGATGACAATAATTTCTTGCCCAATTTGTGGTTCTAGGCTTTTCGCCAGAGTGCGAATAAACACATCAGCAGAACCGCCTGCTTTGGTGTGCATAATCATTTTTACAGGACCCGTGGGCCAATCACTTTCTGCGTAAGCTGAGCTTGTCGCAACGGTAGCGGAGAGCGCAATAGTCGCAATACTTAGAAATTTACCGGTATTTTTAAATATCTTATGAACCATCATTCGATGATCTCCCTTATTGTTTATTTTTGTTGGAAGAGAAGGGTGTGTTCCCCATAGAAAGAGTCGCAGAAGGTAAGAGATGGAGCTACTGACCATAAGTAATGGCTTGGGTTACCAAAGGTTAGGGGACCTGATTTTTGGCTTGATAAAAGTCTTAAAAGAGCTTTGGAACGCCATCATTTTCATTTCGCCTCAACTTTCTGCCGATTTATTATTAGGCAGCGGCAGTTTTACCTAATAACAAATCGGCCGTTTTAATTGGTGACTAATTCATTTTTTTCTAACAGGTTTTGAAGAAAGGCAGTTGGCAGCTCACGTCCACTGGACTGACACCCCGAAAAGGAATGACACCTGTTAACGCATCAACCACGGCCTTTTGCATCGGCAGTACGGCGCTGTAAGCGTTTATATAAGTGGGGCAATCCGGCATATGGAAAGTGAGAAACGGTGAGCCAAGAGATACATAAAGTGTCGGTATGTGTTGCCACATTCTTTGCATGGTTAAAGGAAATGCGCCGTGCATTCGTTCCCATTGTGGCCCAAGAACCTCTTTGCCAGATAAACCCTCTTCCGCCATGAGATAAAGGCCAATGTCTTGATTTGTGGTGTCGAAAGGTTCTCCTAGTGTCACTCGTGTAATTTCGAATCCAAGCGCTTCAAGCATGGCGGGAATTTCTAAATCCGGCATGGACGCAGAAGGGCTACGTCTGTTACGACTCTCTGCGAGTAAAATTCGTTTATGCGTTTTTGGAGAAATAGGCAGCAGGTTTTGAGTGTCTTTAACCAAGGTAACAGCGCCTTGTGCGACCTCTGTTGTCCATTCTCTATGCTCTTCTGTACCTAAAAGTTCATTACGTCGGCTAGTATCTGGTACGGCAGGTTCTTTTAAGTGCAATCCCATCGACGCTTTTAATGCCAATATTCTGAGTACGGCGGCATTTAAACGGTCTTCAGATAAGGTTCCGTTGGCAAGTCCTGCTTTTAGAAATCCCATGTCTTCTTTGATATCACGGGGGAATAGCAAAATGTCACAACCGTTTTCTATGCAAAGCGGCACAATGTCTTTTCTATCACCACAAGAGGTAAAACCAGCCATCCCCGTCGCATCTGAAACGACAACGCCATTGTAGCCAAGTTCTTTGCGGAGCAAGTTATGAAGAAGATCGCCATTTAATGAGGCTGGAATATGAGCTTTGCTAAGCGTGGCTTCTCCTAATTCAGAGTAATAATCAGGTAGGGTGACGTGACCCGCCATGATAATGCGGACATCTTTAGAGATGGTTGTGTTGTAGATTTTTCCAAAGCTAGCGCGCCAATCTTTCATAGACATGGTGTTGTGAGTGGTGACGTAGTGTTGGTCGCGTTCATCTAACCCATCACCAGGGAAATGTTTAACACAAGCCACGAGGTTATTGTCGTGCATGCCATCTATATAAGCAGACACGAAGGCATTAGTCATTTCAATGTTGTCAGAAAAACTTCTAGTGTTAACTGCGTTAGAACGAAAGTTTAATGCAAGATCAGCCACTGGCGTCCAGCTGATTCCAAAGCCCATATATCGAGCTTCACGAGCTGCTATGGCGCCCATTCTATAAGCACTTTGTGGGTCTCCTGTTGCCGCAACTGTCATCTGATTTGGGAAAGAAGTGCCGACTTTGATACTGGCTTTTTCAGACATTTCTATATCAGCTGTTAACAGTGGTGGAATAGGACTGTGTTCTATAAGTTGCTGCGCTGAACGACGTAACTCTTCTTCGCTATAGCTAGGAAAGCGGTGCACGCCGCCAGTCCGTAAAGCCATCATGGCACTAATGCCTTCCTCGGATAAATCACGACACATCGGAAGAATGATTTGAGCGATCTTTTCATCTATTTCAAGCTGGTTGAAACTCTCTTTTACCCATTTTATTGCAGCTGTATCAAGATAAAAGGGAGCAGAGCTAAGTTGCGTATCTGTTAACGGAAGGCTGTTTTTATTCATATTGTTAGGGCTCGTCAGAATTCTTATTTATTGTGAGGATAACGTAACAAATCCACTTATGGGCAACCTATAAGTTAGGTCTAGACAAACATTTTATGTTGGTAATCTTTTGATTCGTTGGCGATTCTCAATACGCATAAAGACATATCGTTTTGATATATAGACAGGACTGCCGTTTTATTGTGCTAACAATGGTTAAGTTTTTAGCTCTTGTGCACGTATTACGAAGGGATTATGAAGGTACTGTGGAAAAATAGATGCTTAGTATTACAAAATGTTTGATCTAGACTGATTTTTGGTTGCTAGCAAAGTTTTTGCACCTCGTTAGTATGATTGGTGATCTTCATTGAAAACGAAAAGTTAGTGAGGTTCTCAGGAATAAATATTGACGCTGATTAGCTTAGATATAGAGAGCCACATCATTACCGAAAAATAATAATTAAGGATTATAATGAACGTTTCAAAAGCAATTTCACTAGGGTTGTTGACGGCCGCATTTTCCCAATTCTCTTCTGCTGCGAATTTAGAGGTTACTCATTGGTGGACCTCTGGATCAGAAGCAGCAGCCATTCGCGTCATTGCAGATGCCTATAAAAAAACAGGTAATACATGGACAGACGGTGCCATCGCCGGAGCTGGTGGTATTGCACGTCCGCTTATTACTAGTCGTATTATTGGTGGTGACCCAATGGGTGCTACGCAATTTACACATAGTCAGGCGATGCGAGAACTTATTGAAGCGGGCTTAATGCGCGACATTACTGAGGTCGCAGATGCAGAAGGATGGAAAACGAAAATCTATCCTCAGTCTTTGTTAGAAAGCTGTACTTTCGAAGGTAAGTTGTATTGTGTGCCCTCCAATATTCATTCTCAACAATGGCTTTGGCTGAATAATTCGGTTTATACCGATAACGGTCTTGCTATTCCACAAAACTGGAGTGAGTTTGTCGCCTCTGCACCTAAGCTGCGTGAGAAAGGCATCATTCCTTTGGCTCAAGGCCAGCAGTCTTGGCAGAAGCAACTTATGTTCAATGTGCTGATGGTTTCCATTGGTGGGCCTGAGTTGTTTGAGCGTGTGTATGGCAAGCTTGATGCCGACTATGCTGCTGGTAAAGACGTTGCTAAAGTGTTTAAAGCGGCTGACGAAGCACGTGATTTGATGAAAGGTTCCAATGTGCAAGCTTGGAACGAAGCCACACGTCTTGTTATTGATGGTCGTGCTGGTGGTCAAATTATGGGCGATTGGGTGCAAGGTGAATTTACTCAAGCCGGCTTAAAAGCAGGCGATGATTTTACCTGTGTCGCGGGTCTTGGTGTGAATGAGTATATTACCGCTGCTGGCGATGCATTCTACTTCCCTAAAGTCGATGATGCTGAAACGATTAAGGCACAAAATGCTCTCGCGAGCGTCATTGTTAATCCAGAAACACAAGCCGCATTTACTAAGGCTAAAGGCGCACTCCCTATACGCCGAGATGTCGATTTATCTGACGCTACTCCTTGCATGAAAAAAGGCATAGAAATCCTCAAACAAGGCCATATTGTCGAATCTATTAATACTATGGTTTCTCCAGACACTGTGGGTCGGGTTACCGACTTGATGGTCGAATTCTTTGCAGATCCTAGTTTTACCCCAGAACAAGCTCAAAAAGAGTTTGCCAGCATTATTAGCTCGGCTGACTAGGTCCTGAAGCGCGAAGGCTTTGTATGGTGTTCGCGCTTATTCTCACTATTTAATTTGGAGGGTTTCCAATGCTGCAAAGCGGAAAACCGTCAGGGTTATTTAAGAATCTTAGCGCAAAAATAGCAGCCATTCCGATGGTGCTCACTGCGCTTGTGATTTTTTTAGGATGCTCTGTCTGGACAGTTGTATATTCTTTTACTAATTCGCGTCTTTTGCCTTCTAGTAAGTGGGTTGGCCTCGCGCAATATGAACGACTTTGGGAATCTCGTCGGTGGATAATATCTATCGAAAACCTAGCGGTTTACGGGATTCTTATGTTGATTCTTGCGTTAGTTATTGGCTTTTTACTTGCTGCCTTGATTGATCAAAAGATTCGATTCGAAGATGGTTTTCGTACCATTTTTCTTTACCCCTACGCTCTAAGTTTCATTGTGACCGGTTTGGTTTGGCAATGGATTCTGAACCCTGAGTATGGAATACAGAATGCGGTACGCGGTTTAGGCTTTGAAAATTTCACTTTTGACCCTTTATATAATCCGAATACGGTGTTGTATGGCGTTCTGATTGCTGGTTTGTGGCATACCAGCGGGTTGGTAATGTGTCTCATGCTGGCTGGACTTCGTGGTATTGACGAAGATATTTGGAAAGCGACAAAGGTTGATGGTATTCCAGCTTGGAAAACCTATCTTGTAGTCGTTATTCCGATGATGCGCCCAGTTTTTGTCACAACATTGGTTCTTGTTACCTCTGCCATTATTAAATTGTATGACTTGGTTATTGCCCAAACGGGTGGTGGTCCAGGCTTGGCTTCTGAAGTGCCCGCAAAATTTGTCTTTGACGCTATGTTTGTATCGCAAAACCTTGCACAAGGTTTCGCTGCATCAACCATGATGCTCGTCGCGGTCGTTTTTGTCATTATCCCTTGGGCCTACCTTGAATTTGGAGGAAAGAAAAATGGTTGATGCAACGAAAAATATGCAACGCCCAAGTCCAGCACATGCTTCAGGCGCGAAACCTCGCCCGATATTTTCTAATCGTAACATTATGATTTATAGCGTATTAGTTGTGCTTGCTATTTATTATTTGTTGCCGGTTTACGTGATGTTGATGACGTCATTAAAAGGCTTGCCAGAAATTCAAATGGGCAGCATTTTTGCACCGCCGATGGACATTACGTTCGAGCCTTGGGTGAAAGCTTGGTCAACGGTGTGTACGGGCTTGAACTGTGAAGGGATGTCTCGTGGCTTTTGGAACTCGGTCATGATCACTGTGCCGTCTGTTCTGCTTTCGATTGCTGTGGCGTCTGTTAATGGTTATGCCCTTTCTATGTGGCGTTTTAAAGGTGCAAACGTATTCTTCACTATTTTGGTGATTGGTGCGTTCATTCCTTATCAAGTGATGATTTATCCAATCGTAGTTTTATTGCGTGAAGTGGGTCTTTACGGTGAGCTTGGTGGCTTGATTCTTGTCCATACTATTTTTGGTATGCCTATTTTAACATTGTTATTTCGCAACTATTTTTCTTCTGTTCCAGAAGAACTGTTTAAAGCGGCTCGTGTTGATGGCGCAAAATTTTGGACGATTTTCTTTAAAATCATGGCGCCCATGTCCATGCCTATTTTTGTTGTGGCGGTGATTCTTCAAACAACGGCAATTTGGAATGACTTCCTTTTTGGGGTGATCTTTACTAGACCGGACAATTACCCAATGACAGTCCAACTCAATAACATCGTTAACTCTGTGACAGGTGTGAAAGAGTACAATGTAAACATGGCAGCAACACTTTTGTCAGGCATTGTTCCGCTCACTATCTATTTTCTCTCTGGTAAGCTATTTGTGCGCGGCATCGCTGCTGGCGCGGTGAAAGGATAACATTATGCAACCAAGTGTATCTATTCAGAATCTTAAGTTAGATTTCGGCAATGTGTCTGTGTTACGTGAACTTAATTTAGACATCGGCCAAGGCGAATTTCTTGTACTTCTCGGGTCGTCGGGTTGTGGTAAGTCGACTTTACTAAATTGTATTGCTGGTCTTTTAGAGCCAACAGAAGGCAGCATTCATATTAATGGTCACAATGTGACATGGGCAGAACCTTCAGATCGTGGTATCGGTATGGTGTTTCAGTCGTATGCCCTTTATCCACAAATGACCGTTGAAGGGAATCTTACCTTTGGTCTGAAAAATGCCAAAATGCCAAAGGACGAAATCAAAAAACGTGTGGCAAGAGCGGCGGAAGTTCTGCAGTTAGAGCCTTTGTTAAAACGTAAACCTGCTGCACTTTCTGGTGGTCAGCGCCAACGTGTAGCGATTGGTCGTGCTTTGGTTCGTGATGTTGATGTGTTTCTATTCGATGAGCCGCTTTCAAATCTTGATGCAAAATTACGTGCTGATTTGCGTGTTGAGATTAAGCGT
The DNA here is from genome assembly GCF_965225885.1 of Marinomonas sp. NCBI lineage: Bacteria > Pseudomonadati > Pseudomonadota > Gammaproteobacteria > Oceanospirillales > Oceanospirillaceae > Marinomonas > Marinomonas sp. The sequence goes on along the minus strand of NZ_OZ245329.1, from coordinate 3,303,692 downwards.
CTTCATCAGACGCTGCAGAACACAATGATTTATGTGACACACGATCAGGTTGAAGCAATGACTTTAGCCGATAGGATCGCCATTATGAAAGGTGGTGTGGTGATGCAATTGGATACACCAAGCGTGATATACAATAAGCCAGCTAACAAATACGTCGCGGACTTTATCGGTTCGCCTTCGATGAATTTTTTTGATACTAAGTTGGAGAATACCGCCAGCCCTTCGGTTACCATCGCAGGGAAGTCCATTTCACTGGCGGAATATGAGTTTGCGCGCTCTGGCTTTAGCGGTGAGGTTTGGTTTGGGATTCGACCAGAACATATCGTTATTGGTGAAGCAGCTGATGCGTCTCCTGTTAGTTTTGAAGTTCGTGCCGAATTGGTTGAGCCAATGGGATCTGAAACACTGGTTTGGTCTTCATTGGATGGAACTCCGATTCGCTTCCGTGTTGAGGGACAGGTTCCTGTTGCCAGTAATGACTTAATCCGTATTGGTTTTGATCCAGCCCGTGCTTCGCTTTTCGATAAAGTAGAAGAATTGCGAGTGTAAGTGATCGCGTAACACAAAAAGCCAGCGCCATATTTGTGGCGCTGGCTTTTTATAACAAAAAAATACCGCGATAGACGCGGTATTTTTTTGTTAGCGTAAAGGTTCGCCTATGTATTTTATATAACTGCTTTTTCTTTTAGCCACTCTTGGATTGTTTGAGAAACAACGACAGGTTGCTCAAATGGAAGTAGATGACCTGAATTAGCCAATACCAAGGATTTAGCACCTGGGATTTGTGCGGCAATAGCACTGTGAACGGCTTCAGTAGAAAGGTGATCTTCTGCGCCGGTGATTAAAAGCACAGGAAATGAAAATTTGCCGATGTATTGGGTCGCATCTGGACGATGAAGTAGTGCAAGGTTTTGGCGTTCGTGAGCCTCAGCCGAACAGTCTTCCACCATGGCTCGTACACTGGCAATCAGTTCTTCATTTTTTGCGTTGTCGCTAGACAATACTTTTGGTGCCCAATTACGTGCGTAAGCTTTCATGTCTGCATTGGCTTCGGCAATACGAGTTTCACGGTGAGCTTTTTCATTTGCGCCAGGACCTTCAGCCCCTGTGCTGGACAGCACCATGGCTTTAATTCGTTCTGGTGCTTGTTTGCCCATTTCCATTGCAACACGACCGCCCATGGAATGAGCGATAACGATTAAGTCACCTTGAGTGTCACTTAGTGCTCGGGCAGCCATCGCTTCAAGCGTGTCGTCTATGGTTGTTTCTGCCGTATGAACATGCTCCACATAGCTTTTAAGGGCGTCGGCGACAGGAGCCCATGTGCGTGAGTCTGACATGATGCCGGGAACCGTAATAAGTGTCGTCATATGATTATCCTAATTGTTGACTGTCTTAAAAAAACTTCTTCAAGAGTAACAATCTTTCTTTGCTTTATGACCTGATCAATTGTTGGGTTCAGGCAAACAAATTGATGGGTTAGCCACTCTATCATTTGTTGTTACCTGCAAATCATCATTTTAAACTGATTTATCAACCTTGACGGTGTTTATAGGTTTACTTGAATGCCGTCGCTCTCAGTGTGAACCTTTTTAATTAAGGTTGGCACCAATATAAAAACAACAAGGAGTTGAAATGGTAAGTGCAAATAATGGGCGTGATTTTGTTTTGGTTCATGGTGCAGGTCATGGTGGATGGATGTGGAAAAGGGTTAGAGACCAGTTACACGCTAAGGGTCACCGGGTTTTTACACCTACATTGACGGGGTTAGGCGAGCGTTCACATTTAATGAGTGCTGATATCAGCCTACAAACTCACATAGACGATGTAGTCAACGTGGTGAAGTGGGAAGGTTTAACGGACGTAGTTCTTGTGGGTCATTCTTACTCTGGCTGGGTGGTGAGTGGTGCAATTGAAAAACTTGAGGGTCGTGTGTCTGCTATTGTCTATTTGGATGCATTTCTTCCTGATAATGGTCAACGCGGTATGGACTTTCTGAACGAACAGCAGATGGTGGCCTTTGAAGAGGCTCACCAACGAGGCGATGTTTCCCGTCCAGGTCCAACCTCAGCCGCGCTTAAAATTCAGTCTCCAGAAGATGCCAAATGGGTTGATTCTAAAATTACACAACAACCAATAGGTGTGTCTTTTCAAGTACTTGAGCTGACTGGTGCACGTGAAAGAGTCGCGAAAAAACTTTATGTTCGTGCTCCGTTGTTTCCGCAGCCACGTTTTGATGCGGCACTTGAGCGTTGCCAAAAAGATCCAACTTGGGAAACGCTGGTAATGGAAAATTGCGGCCATGATCCTATGATTGATGATCCAGATGCTGTTGTTGCCTTACTTGAGCGAATGTTGTGATGAATAGCCCGGCGCGTATTTTAGCGCCAGCGGCATTCTCTTCTGCGTTAGATGAATTTGCCAAGAGAATGGAAGGACAGTACGTGTTCGAGTATGGGCCGGCTACGGGCGTATCGTCTACCAGTATCACCAGTCGAATCGAGCAAGATTATTCTGCTGACTTTGTTATTCTCCCTATGGCTTTGGCGCACAAGGCAATTGTAGCAGGTCACTTGAAGGGGGTGGCTGTTCCAATTTTTGCCTCTACAGTTGCTTTTTGCGTTTCTCAAGCATCTCAATTGCCAGATTTATCATCGGATGAGAATTTATGGCAGGCCTTGTTAAAGGCTTCTTCCATTGGTATTTCCACGGCTGGTAGTGGACGTTTTTTTCGTGATGAATTGCTGCCTAAGCTTCTACGGAAAGGTGGTTCAGTAGATAAGGTGGTGGAGTTCTCGGATCGTTCGGTTGGAGCTGCTGTGGCTGAAGGGCTTGTTGATATTGGTTTTCAGCAAAAAGCCGAATTGTTAGATGTGCAGGGAATCAAGATTATTGACAAGCTGACCGATTTAGCACGCAATGACACATGGCTCACACTGGTTGCTGTTCCGCATTCTCAAACTTCAATCTCTTTAAATTCGCTCGCAGATGAAATTTGTTCTGTATCAAGTTCGTCTATTTTACGCGCTCATGGATTAACTCCAATCTGTTAATTTCCTATCATTTCAAGTATTTCGCAATGATCAACCGAATCTTTTTAAAAAAGGTTTGGTAGATTTTTGTTGTGGATTTAAATCAGTGTGAGATTTAGGGAAAGAAAAATAATAGATTGGATGAGACGGAAAGGGCACAAGAAGGAAAAATTCAGGTCATCTTTGGTAGAAGATGACCTGAATTAAAGGGTTAAATTTTGCTTCTAATCCATTTAACAAAAGGTATTAGGAAAGAAATAATAGCCACAGAAAGTAAGATTAGTGACAGTGGTTTTTGGAAGAAGACCCAATAGTCTCCACCAGAGATAACCACAGCACGACGGAAGTTCGTTTCAAGCATTTCACCCAATACCAATGCCAATACGATAGGTGCTAGTGGAATATCCGCTTTGCGGAAAATATAACCAAGCAAGCCGAACGCAATCGTAATATAGACAGGGAACATGGAGTTTTCGGAAGAATAAGCGCCCATTAAACAAATGCAAGTCACGATAGCCGCTAGAATGGAACGCGGTACATCTGCGACTTTTGCCCAATATTTTGCCCCGAGAAGACCGATTAGTATCATGATTGGCACACTAATCCATAGTGAAGCAAAGATGGTGAATGGCACTTCAGGGTTCATTGTGAACAATAATGGCCCTGGTTGAATGCCATGAATCATCAAGGCGCCAATAATAATCGCTGTGGTTGGTGAGCCGGGGATACCTAAAGCAAGCAGAGGGGCAAGCGCACCAGAAACGGCAGCATTATTCGCTGACTCAGACGCTGAAATACCTTCTACACTGCCTTTGCCAAATTCGTCAGGTGTTTTTGATACGCGCTTTGCGACACCATAAGATAAGAATGAAGCAATAGAAGCACCTGCACCAGGAATGATACCGATGATGTAGCCAATAAGAGAGCTGCGCAACAAAGTATATCTTAACTTGTAGTAGACGCTGAATGGCACAACAAAAATTCCACTCATGGTGCTGCTCTTATGCGGTGCCTGACGGGATTGTTCAATCATGAACAACACTTCAGACAAGGCGAATAGACCTAGTAAAGCAGGTACTAAAGGTAAGCCTTCAAAGAATTCAGGATTAAAAGCAAAGCGTGGCACGCCAGTTTGTGCATCTAAGCCAATGGTTGCTAAGCCTAAACCTATCATCATCGCAATGCCGCCTTTTAAAAGCGAACCTGAAGCAAAAATAGATACTAAACTCAGTCCCATTAATGCAAGAGAGAAGTAAGCCTCGGGACCAAAGTTTAAGGCAAACTCAGACAATGGCACTGCTGTGAAGAAAAGCAAAATGGTGCTTACTAAAATACCAATACCAGACGAGATAATGGAAATATTAAGAGCAACCCCAGCTTTCCCTTTTTGAGTAAGAGGGTAACCATCCCAGGAGGTAGCAACCGCTGCCGCTGTACCAGGAGAGTTAATTAGTATGGCGGAGATTGCGCCGCCGTATTCCGCTGCTGCGTAAAGTGATACGAGTGTTACCACAGCGACAAGAGGGTCTACGCTGTAGGTGAACGGAATAAGAAGTGAGACACCTAAAGTTGGTCCTAAGCCTGGAATAGCACCAATTAGATAACCTAAAAATGCACCGACTAATAGCCCTAGAAAAACATAGGGATCAGCAAACGCATGAAACCCCATTACTAAATTATCAAACATGATTACATCCTATGGAAAGTAAACGCCAAGGGCGATGACAAAAATGACGTAAATAGCTGCGCCAATGCAAGGTGGGAGAATAAACAGTCGTAGACCTCTTTCTCCGCAGCAAAACATGATGCCTGTGGCCATTATCCATGTGCCGAAAAATGCCCCGAGTGATTCTAAATTGCCACCGATTAATACAATGATGCCAGTACTAATCAGCACATAGATAAAACGGTGGAAAGTCACATGATGTGAATCAGTTTGTTTTATAAGCTTAATCACACTGCTTATAAGCAGCAGAGAGGTAAGTGTTACCGTGATGATGGCAATTCCTAAAGGAAAGCCTCCAGGTCCCACTTGAGAGCCAGATGCCATAGATGCTAAAGGTAATGTTTCAATTAGATAAAAGATGCCAATAATCAGTACAGCGACACTGATAATGACCTCTAATACACTGAAAGGCAGCCTAAATTGATGGTCTGAGGTGTGTGTGTCATTTATTTTTTTCATTTTAGTCCTCTTTATCTCCTAACCCATCTTTGTCTATTCAGCATGTAATCTGAAAAGGCGACTTGGGTAACAGACAATCGAATTATTATTGTTTTTCAAATGGCTATGGAATTAGGGTCATTCCGTTGTTCTAGGGAAGGTGCGAATAAGTCTACTAAGCCTCAGTCTTTCAGAGAAATCGTCAAATAAGGCGCGACTCTGAAGGAATGTAGGTACCTTTCAAAGAGTCGCAACGACATGTGGCGTTTTCTCTGAAAGACCCGCAGGGCATGGTCTAAAAGCCTGTATTCTTTGTTGAGCACCTCGAAAATAGAACCACTATTCACATTCGGCACTCGCCTCGAATAACAGGCTTTTATCTACATGCTGAGGCAAGAGGACTTGTTCGCACCTTCCCTAGTTCTTGCCATAAGTACTCAATTACTATGACTCAAGAGGTTAAAGGACAAAACTAACTATTTATTAGGTTAGGCCACAGCTTTTGTTGGGAGGGATCTTAGGAGGATTTGTTTTTATTTTAAAGAGTCATTTCGAATACTTTTTTTGACTAACATTTAGTTAGGTTTGTGTTAATGGATGCTCAATTGCGACTTGTGCGTGTTTCAATCAACAATTGAATGGTTCTTTGGTCAGACTTTGTTCTGGCCTTCCTCAAAAATAAATAATTTTAAAATAAACGAGGCTATTTATGAGTCAGTCACCTCTGGTTAAGTTTGAAACCAAGAATAACATTGCAATACTTACACTCAACCGTCCAGAAAAACGCAACGCCATGAGCGATGCGATGCGCGCGGAGCTTGTGCAGCATCTTCTTAATATCCGTTCAGATAAAAATATCAAAGCCTTAGTGGTAACAGGTGAAGGTAAAGGTTTTTGTGCTGGCGGTGACATTGCGGGCATGAAAGTTAGAATGGAAGCAGATTTATCGACGGTAGGTTTTAATGGTTGGGATCGTCAGCAAGGCGTTCATTATGCTGCCAGCTTACTGCTTAATTTACCTATTCCTACTGTTGCCGCGGTAAACGGCGCGGCAGCGGGGCTTGGTGCTGACTTTGCTTTGTCTTGTGACTTTATTGTTGCTGCACCTTACGCCAGTTTTACATGGGCTTATATCGCCCGTGGTCTTGTTCCTGATGGCGGCGGTTTATACTTCCTACCGCGTCGCGTTGGTTTAAGTAAAGCCAAAGATTTGATTTTCAGTGGCCGTAAAGTGGCGCAGACAGAAGCTTTGGAATTAGGTATTGCAGATCGAATTTGTGAATCTGATGAGCTGCTTGATAAGGCAATTGAAATGACCGAAGAAATGAGCAGTGGTTCAAGAACGGCTATTGCGTTAACTAAATCCATTCTGAATAAAAGCTACGAGATGTCGGAGCACCAAGTGTTCGCTGAAGGTAGTAAAGCTCAAGGTATTTGTTATACCTCTTTTGAGCATCGTCAGTCTGTTCAAGCTTTTCTTGATCGCGCAGCAGGAGATAAATAATGCATATGGACGCCTTGTTAAACCCAAAAAGTGTCGCGGTAATTGGTGCTTCTGCTGATCCAAGTAAAACCTCTGGTCGCCCAGTTTCTTATTTACTAAAACATGGCTTTACAGGGGACATTTACCCAGTGAATCCAAAAGCCACTGAAATTCAAGGGCTGAAATGTTACCAATCCATTGATGATATTCCAGCGGCACCGGATGTTGCTTTGGTATTGTTGGGCGCGAAAAGAAGCATTGATGCCGTTCGCTCTTTAAGCAAGCTAGGTTGTAAAGCCGCGGTTGTTTTGGCGAGTGGTTTTGCCGAAGCTGGTGACGATGGCCTGAATATGCAACAAGAGTTGCTTGATGCTGCTGGTGATATGCGCATTCTTGGGCCAAACACGATTGGTCTTATTAACCTAACGAACAAAATTCCTCTGTCTGCCAGTGGGGCACTAGAAGTGGCTGATTTGCCAGTGGGTAACATTGCCGTTGTTTCTCAAAGTGGTGGTGTATTAGGGGCTTTATTGTCTCGTGCCGCAGGCAAAGGCATTGGTTTATCTTCTTTGGTATCAACCAGTAACGAAGTGGACCTAGAAGTGTCTGACTTTGTGGAATACTTGGTAGACGATGAACATACTAAAGTCATCGCTTTATACCTTGAAACCATTCGTAATCCAGATCGTTTCCGCGAAGCAGCATTAAAGGCGAGCCGTGCTGGTAAACCTATTGTTGCTTTTAAAATTGGCCGTTCTGAAGCGGGTGCTCGTGCTGCGAGTTCTCATACTGGTGCGCTTGCCGGTGAAGACAACGTTTATGACGCCTTCTTTAAACAACTAGGTGTGATTCGTGCTAATACATTTGACGAGCTGATTGATATCCCAGCAGCTTTAACCAATGACCGCATTATGCATGGCCGTCGAGTGGCTATTCTTACTTCGACTGGTGGTGCCGGTACATTGGTATCAGATGCCTTGGGTATGGTGGATTTTGAAACGCCTGTACCTGATGAAGATACCGCTGAGCGCTTGCGTGCTATTCAAGGCGATACGCCAACCGTTCTTGACCGTAACCCAATTGACGTAACCTTGGCGGGCCTACAGCCAGACTTGCTGCGTAAAGCCATTACTATCTTGTTAGAAAGTAAAAGCTACGATGCATTGGTGGTGATTATTGGTTCTTCCGGTTTGGCGATGCCAGATCTTGTGGTAAGTGCGATTCAGGATTGCCTACCTTGCAGCGATAAACCTGTTATTACTTATGTTAGTCCAAATGCACCTGATACTTTGCAGCGTCTTAATAAAGCCGGGATTCCAAGTTTTACTTCTCCTGAAAGTTGCAGTGCGGGATTGGAAGCTTTGTATCGTGTTCGTCCAGAAGCATTGGCGGCATTAGACGATAAAGCGGCAGCAGTGGTTTCTGCGGCCCCTGCTTTTAGTGACAGTAGTTTTGACGAAGTTCAGGCAAAAGCACTTTTTAGCAGCGCAGGTATTAGTGTACCGAAGAGCCGAGTGGTTAAAAATGAAGCCGATGCCTTGGCAGCCGTGAAAGCATTGAAAGCACCTGTTGTTTTAAAAGTGCTTGATGCCAATCTAATGCACAAGAGTGATATCGGCGGCGTAGCTTTGTTCCAAGATGAAACGACCATCGCCAATGCGCTAACTGCAATGAAGCAAGCGGTTGCTAAACATACTGGCAATGAGCCTGAAACATTCCTGATTGAAGAAATGGTATCTGGTGGCTACGAGTTGATTCTCGGCGCAAACCGAGACGCACTTGGTGTTTCAATTTTATTGGGTGCTGGTGGTGTTGCGGCTGAATTGTATAAAGATACGACGATTCGTTTGCTAGAAAAAGGCAAAGGGCTAAGCCTGAAACAAGCAGAAAGTATGATGCGAGATCTTACTTCGTGGCCACTTCTAGATGGTTATCGTGGTGCCGCATTGCGAGATACGAAAGCGCTTGCAGAAGTGATCGTAAACTTCTCCAACTTTATTGCCAGCTTAGGTGATCGACTTGTGACGGCTGAAATCAACCCATTGTTTGTGTTGAAAGCGGGATCAGGTGTTGTCGCAGCAGACGCAGTTATTGTTCTTGAAGAGAACAAATAAGGAGGGGCTATGACGCAACTTATCGATCAGTATCCTGTATCACTGCAAATAGTTCAAAATTTTGCCGTGGTGACCATTAATAATCCACCCGTCAACGCCAGTACGGATGCTGTGCGAAAAGGCATTTTGGCGCGTTTGGCACAAGTCAATGTTGACGCTGTTGATGGGGTCATTCTGCAAGGTGAAGGCCGTTGCTTGATGGCTGGCGCCGATTTGAATGAATTGGAAAACGAGCCGACTGAGCCAACCTTGCCTCAAGTGACTCAGGCTATTGAACAGTTTCCGTTACCAGTTGTTGCTATCGTCAAGGGTTTTACCCTTGGCGGTGGCCTTGAATTGGCATTGGCAAGTGACTATCGAATCGCCGTTAAAGGGGCGAAATTGGGGCTTCCCGAAGTGTCTGTTGGCATAGTGCCGGGCGCAGGTGGCACGCAACGCTTGCCTCGTGCTATTGGTATGTTACACGCTTTGGATATGGTTGTTTCAGGTAAGCCAATTAGTGCAGAAGAGGCCCTAAACCGTGGTCTTATTCACACACTTATCAGCCAGGATTCGATCGATGAGGTGATTCAGCTTCTTTCTGCTTTAGAGACACCTGTGTCTAAGCAACGCCTTAGTGAGCGCAATATTCCTGGTTACGACCATGATGACTTTGCAACTCAATCAAAAGGCTTACTAAAACGTTCAAGAGGCTTGCCATCGGCTCACGCCGCGGCAAATTTACTAGCCAAAACATCCAGCTTGAGTTTTGCTGATGGTGTGGCGTTGGAACGTGAAACTTTCTTAAAGCTTCGTGGTAGCCTGCCAGCTCAGGCTTTGCGTTATTTGTTTTTCGTCGAAAATGGCTTAGGCAAAAAAACAGCAACAGACTCGCCCATTGAACGAGTTGGTGTCATCGGCGCTGGCACAATGGGCAGCGGTATTTGTTTGAATGCGCTTATGTCTGGCTATGAAGTCTTTCTGGTTGAGATCAATGAGCAAGCGCTTGAAGCAGGCAAAGCAAGAATTTTGTCTGAGTTGGATGGTGCGGTTAAGCGCGGCAAACTAACAGAAGATAAAAAAGCTCAGTGTTTGAATAAACTTCATACTTCGTCGGATCTGAATCTTCTTAAAGATGTGGATCTTGCCGTTGAAGCGATTATTGAAAGTTTAGACGCGAAAAAATCCTTGTTTAGTAATTTAGCAAATATCGTTCGTGCTGATGCTTTGTTGGCAACAAATACGTCATACCTTGATGTGGATGAGATTTTTGCTGATATTCAACATCCCGAACGGGTTTTGGGTCTGCATTTCTTCAGTCCAGCTCATATCATGTCGTTATTGGAAGTGGTGAAAATCGCTTCAACCAGTCAAGAAACCTTTAATAAAGCGATGGTTTTTGCGAAAAAGCTTGGCAAAAAAGCCATTACGACAAAAAATGCATGGGGCTTTGTGGGTAACCGTTTGTATGCGGCTTACCGACGCCAGTGCGAGTTCCTAATGGAAGAGGGCGCTAGCCCAGAGCAAATAGATCAAGCAATAGAATCTTATGGTTTTGCCATGGGCGTGTTTAAAGTGGCTGATATGTCTGGCTTGGACATTGCTTGGCGCATGCGCGAACAGACGAAAGACACGCGTCATTTGTCTCGCTATGTTGAAATTCCAGACCGAATCTGTGAAGCCGGGCGCTTGGGCCGCAAAACGGGCAGTGGTTATTATCAATATGGCGACAATGGTAAACCAGAATCCGATACTTTTATTGCAGAGCTGCTAACTGCTTATCGTCGAGAAAAAGGCATCGTTGCTAAAGCGTTTACAGATGAAGAAATTCAGCAGCGTGTGATTGGCAGCTTGATCAACGAATCTTTATTGCTTCTTGAAGAGCAAGTGTGCGAAACCCCAGAAGAGATTGATATTGCTTTGACTAATGGTTACGGCTTCCCTCGCTGGAAAGGCGGCCCAGTCTTTATTGCTCGTCACATGCCTACCGATGAGTTGGCAGCGTTAATGGCTCATCTTGCTGACGTAAATGGTAAGGGACACCAAGCGGGCAAGTTACAGACACTAAAGAAATAACAACAAAATTAATGGTGAGAAATATGTCAGAAGCTTACATTTGTGATGCGATACGTACTCCGTTTGGTCGTTTTATGGGCGGTTTGTCGTCTATTCGTACTGATGATCTTGGTGCTTTACCGATCAAAGAATTAATGAAACGCAATCCTTCGGTCGATTGGTCGAAAGTCGATGATGTTGTTTACGGTTGTGCTAACCAAGCGGGTGAAGACAATCGCAATGTCGCCCGTATGTCTGGCCTTTTAGCTGGTTTGCCGGAGACTGTTCCGGGCTTAACGGTAAATCGTCTATGTGGTTCAGGACTTGATGCGGTAGGTTCCGCGGCTCGTACTTTGCGCCTTGGCGAAGCAAGTTTGATTATCGCTGGTGGTGTCGAAAGTATGAGTCGTTCACCTTATGTGATGAAAAAGGCCATGACACCATTCGATAGAGGCCAAGCTCTAGAAGATACGACCATTGGCTGGCGTTTAGTGAATCCAGCAATGGAAGCACTTTATGGTGTGGATGCATTGCCGCAGACAGCAGAAAACGTTGCCGAAGAAGAAGTTGTTTCCAGAGAAGATCAAGATGCTTTTGCATTGCGTAGTCAGCAGCGCTGGGCTGCGGCTAGTGAAGCAAACTTCTTCGAAAATGAAGTGTTTCCTGTCACTATTTCTGTCCCTAAAAAAGAAAATGTGACCGTTGCTAAAGATGAACATCCTCGTCCACAGACGACGTTAGAAGCGTTAACGAAATTGCGCAGTGTGACTAAGTCTGATGGCTCAGTTACGGCGGGCAATGCATCCGGTATTAATGACGGTGCTTGTGCTTTGTTGATGGCGAATGAGCAAGCGGTGAAAGACTACAATCTTACGCCAAGAGCTAAAGTAGTTGGCATGTCTGTCGCGGGTGTACCGCCAAGAGTGATGGGCATGGGACCCGTTCCAGCCATTAAGAAAGTATTGACGCAAACCAATCTTACTCTTGAGCAAATGGATGTGATTGAGCTGAATGAAGCGTTTGCCGCACAAGCACTTGGCGTAACACGTCAGCTTGGTTTAAAAGACGATGACGCTCGAGTGAACCCAAATGGTGGTGCGATTGCCATCGGGCATCCACTGGGCGCATCAGGCGCTCGCTTAGTAACGACAGCTATTAATCAGCTAGAAAAGACATCTGGACGTTATGCATTGATCAGTATGTGTGTTGGTGTTGGTCAAGGTATTGCTCTGATTATAGAACGAGTGTAATAACCACGCTGCTCAGTCGTGGTTAGAACTAAGTTTGCCAGCCCTTTGGGCTGGCTTTTTTAGTCTAAGTGTTCCTTTCTAAAATAGGTTTACACAACTAATAGGTTTACATGACTAGATAGGGTTGGAGTTTTTCCTTGTCGCTGTTGTTTAACGAACAAGATTGCTTTGTCGCTTTGTCTATGCATACAACGGTTGTACGTCCGACGACACAACGTTTTTCATATTGAAACATTTCCTGGTAAAAAGTCACTGACTTACCGCCGATGCGTTCTACGCAAGTTTTGACGACAACATCATCACCATGAAGTACTTCATTTTTAAAATCGATAGAAATATTAGCAACCACCCAAGGTTGTGTTATTTGAAGAGCAGAGCGGCAGAAGTCAGAGCGTGATTCCGCCATCCAAACAGGAAAAACCGTATTACTTATATGTCCTAGTTTATCTGTTTCAGAAAATCTTGGTTTTATTATTGTGGTATGAAACATAGTCGATCTCTGTAGAGTGAGGCGTTGGTTGTAGTAAATTTATTCTAGAGTAAAAAGTTTTTTAGTGCTTGCCTGTTAGCCTTACAATAATTCTATTGACTAACAAAATGTTATAGCTAATGATGGCAGCTAATATTGTTATATTCTGTTCTCTACTCAGGCTTTAAGGTACCTATTATGAAGTATCCTCTCCCTCCTCTAAATCCTCTTAAGGCATTTGAATCTGCCGCAAGGTTACTCAGTCTTACCGCAGCGGCCGAAGATTTAAATGTATCGCAAGTGGCGGTGAGTCGACAGGTTAAGGTGCTAGAAGATTATTTTGGCGTTGCGTTATTTAAGCGTTTGCACCGTGGAATTGAATTAACGGATGAGGGAAAGGAGTTGTATGAGGGAATTAGCAGTGCTTTTCAAGATATCGCTGATGCCGCAAGAAAAGTATCTCGAAGAGGGCGTCGAGATGTTTTATCGATTCAATCTTATACCACTTTTTCGCAACGTTGGTTGATCCCAAGATTGGCAGACTTTCATAAGCGTTTTGAGGCCACAGAAGTGCGTTTATCTTCTTCTCTTGCTCCTGTCGATTTCGAAACACAAAATATCGATGCTGCGATTCGGTCTGGTTATGGGAAATGGCCTGAACTGCATGCAGAAAAATTAGTAGATATTGAATTGATTCCTGTTTGTACGCCAGAGTTTTTAGCGAACAATCCATTGCAGACACCACAAGATTTACAAAACGTCACCTTATTACACTCAATGGCACGAAACCATGATTGGGAAGGTTGGCTAAAGTCTCGTGACGTAAAAGTAGACAGTCATAAAGGCATTCGTTTTGATAATTCTTCCTCTGCTTATGAAGCGGCTGCGATGGGAATGGGTGTAGCGTTAGCGGTGAAAGTTTTCGTGGAAGGCATGCTAGCAAAGGGTAAGCTGGTTTCGCCTTTTCCTGAATCGCATACAACAGGAGAGAGTTACTATTTGATTTGGTCGAATAAAGTGGCGCCCAGCGACACACTGTTAACTTTTCTTAAATGGATGAGGGAGTCTATGGAGAAATAGCTCTCCATTGTGAATAACGAATAGTAAATCTAAGCAATGCTAAAATGTTAGGACGGCCATTACATATATTCAGTTTTATAGACCATACTATAGTGAGATAGTTCCATTGTTCTTCATATCCCTAATAAAAAGAAAGAAAGAAGGAAAGATTATGATCTTGAAAACGAACAATCTTAAATCACTAACCAAAAAAATTACCGTCACAATGTGTGCTGCAGTAATAAGCGTTAGCGCATTAGCAGCAGATAAATGGCCGACAGGGCCAGTTACCATTTATATGCACACTAAAGCAGGCGGTTCATCCGATATCTTTATTCGAACTCTAGCAAAAGCCTTAGAGCCTCAAATTAAGCAAAATATCATTGTTGTTAACTCTCCTGGTGGCGGTGGCGCTGCTCAAATGTCACGTGTTCGTTCAGCGAAACCAGATGGGCAAACATTAGGCATTAATACCTTAACGGCTTTTACCGGTATGGTTGATAACTTAAAAGGGACATTTGCTTTAGATGATTTCTCTTGGATTGCCACAACTCAAGAAGATCAAAACTTAATGTTTGTGCGTGCCGATTCTGATATCAACAATTTGAAAGAACTCGAAGGTGCTGCGAAAAAACGTACTATTAACGTTGGTGGTTTTGGACCAATCGGTTCTACACAGTTTATAAGTATGAGCATGTACGCTCAAGCCGCAGGTATTGATTTAAACTGGGTAGCGTTTAACTCGACTCCAGATATCATCGCAGCCTTGCTAGGTGGTCATATTGATGTAGGTATGTCTAGTTTGGGTGGTGCTAAATCATTCTTTGATGCTGGTCGTATTAAAGGCTTGGGCGTTCATGGTATGACTAAGCTAGATGGCTATGACAATATTCAAACCTTCTCTGATCAAGATTATAAAGTCGACAATAGCTGGGTGCAATTACGTGGTGTATTTGGGCCAAAAGGTATTCCAAAAGACATCCAAGAACAAATCTCTGATGCGTTCCATAAAGCGATGCTAGATAAAGATTACCAAGAATACGCACGTAACTCAGGTGTCATTGATTCTTGGTTAGGACCTGATGAATATACAGCGGCGGCTAAGCGTATTTCGGATCTTGCCGAATACAACTTGAAACGTGCTGGCGTAATTAAATAAGGTTGCGTAACTTCCTCTCGATACCACAGTAATTCTTACTGCTATTAATGCCTGCTTCATGATTATGAGGCAGGCATTAATTTTTCCTATATCTTTGTGACTTAGTACAAAGGTCTCTAAACATTTCACATGTCTATTTTTTTGGAGTATTCGTGGAAAATCCAATTATTCAATTATCTAATTTGGCTGTCCATTGGTTGACATGTCCACTTTCTGAAGACGTTTCTTGGGCTACTCGCAGAGCGATATTAGATTGGTACGCAACCACTTTGCCGGGCACGGTCTGTTCTCCATCAACAGAGCTCAAACACTTTATTGAATCAGCAAGTGGAAACGCCTTTTCTTATGTTGATGGCGAGCCAAGATCGATTAGCTATTCTGCTTTTATGAATGGTGTCGCCAGTCATACTGTTGAATTCGATGATATTTTTAAAGATGGCGGTTACCATCCCGGCAGCCCAACCATTTCGGCTGCCTTAGCCATTGCCCAGCATAACAATGTGTCTTTGGATGTTTTACATCGCGCTATTATTGGTGCTTACGAGGTAGGTTGCCGCTTGTCTCTTGCTATTCAGCCTGCCCATTATAAGTATTGGCATACCACGTCAACGGTTGGCACCATTGGCGCCGCCGTGGCGTGTGTGCTGTTAGCAAAAGGCACGCAGGAGCAAGTGATGCACGCCATTGGTATTGCCAGTAGTTTTGCAGGCGGACATCAGGCTAACCTGCAAGGAGAGGGCGGAGCAAAAGCGCTTCATGCCGGTCATGCTGCTCAGGCTGGCATTTTGGCTGGTAATTCAGCCTTGGCTGGCGTTAAGGCATCAATAGACAGCTTAAGTGGCCCGTTTGGTTGGGCGAATGCGACAACCGATGCCACAGTTAATTGGGAAAAAGCGTTTGCTGGCTCCTATGAGTGGACACCAATAACTCGTATGACGATTAAAAACCATGGTTGTTGCGGACATATTTTCCCTGCAATAGATGGCGTGGGTAACTTATTAAAAACACACAATATTGGATATCAAGACATCGAATCTATTGATGTTTATGGTTACGATGCCACGAAAAAAATGTGTGATAGAACCAACCCGCAAGACGCACAACAAGCGCGTTTTAGTCTGCAATACTGTATCGCTGCCCATTGCTTGACCGGAAAAGTCCGCTTAGAAGCCTTTAATGACGAAACCTTGGCTCGACAAGATATTCGAGAGTTTGCCAAGCGTGTTTCTGTTCATAGAGACGAGGAGCTTAGCAAGCTTTATCCCGGCGTTCGCTCAGCTCGCGTCATTATCAAACTTACCAATGGCGAGGAACTTTCCTTTCATCAGAAAACCCGTAAAGGGGATCCGGAAGATCCTTTAACAGACGATGAGCTGGTTCAGAAGTTTAACGAACTCACCATGGGGATTTTGGATGACTCAGAAAAAACACGCCTTGAGCACTTGATACTACGAGAAAATGTTGTCCCGAACAGCGTTCGCCTACAGAAACGTTAGTCTTAGTTGCAGTGAATAGGTGGCAATCTTATCAAAGCCTCTGAATCATCATTCAGAGGCTTAAAGAGAGCAGTCAGGTTTTCTGAGGATGAGTATCTATCTTAAACATCAAACGCCACGCATGTTTTAAATTAACTGAATATGCGTAGCGTTTTTGTTTTTGTGTGGTCCAAATAACAGAGAAAATATACTCTGATTAAGCTAAATAAGATTAAAGCTTACTGATTGCCTCGAGTAGGTTCTGATTGAATGTTTCATTGATGACAGTACCTTTCTCTGCACCAAAGTTATCATAGAAGCTCGGTAACGAGATCGCGCCGATTACGCTGGCAGCGAAGTAGGGCGCTGAAGCTTGTGCGGCGGCTAAAACGCTTTGTGCTCCACTTGGGCCGGGTGAAGTGGACAGCATGAGAACGGGTTTGTTTTGAAATACTTTCATGTCTATTCGGGATGTCCAATCAAACAGGTTTTTATAGGCCGAAGTATAAGAACCGTTGTATTCAGCGAATGACATAACGATGCTATCGGCCGAACCAATGGCGTTATAAAAGTCGTGCGCTAATTGTGGAATGCCTGACTCTTTTTCTCTGTCCTCGCTGTAAATGGGCATTTCAAAATCATGAATGTCGATTAGCGACACGTCTGCGTTGTTGATTTGCTGGGCAGCATAAAAAGCCAGTTTCTTGTTGATAGAGTTTTTGCTGTTGCTTGTGCCGAAGGCCAGTACTTTCATTTTAGTTTCCTTTATTGACGTTTGTCGTGAGAGTAGATTGTTTTTTCAGAGTGGCTGCGCCTGCAATGGCCAGAACCAAAGTAAAAGCCCCTGCTAATAAGTAAAAATCGCTGTATCCCAATTTGGCGATAAGAGCTGAGGTGACAAAAGGTGAAACAAATTGCCCAATGAAGATGCTGCTGGTCAGTACGCCAGATGCGAGTCCGCGTTTGTGGCTTGGCACAAGTTCCATGCCTTTTACCATGAAATTTGGCATCACCAATCCCATGCAAGCGCCCATGAGGCCGCAACCGAGAATCACCAAGCTGAACGATGTGGCTTGTGATAGCACGAGCATGCCAATACTCATGGCAATAAAGCCGATGAGTGCGACGCCATAGCTTTGGATTTTGGCGACCAACTTGCCAAAGAATACGCCGGTTATCGCGGCGATCAATGTCCCCATTCCGATTGCAAAGCCTGATTTACTTGGATCAGTGATACCAATATCTGCCATAAAAAATGGAATTTGTGTTGGTAGGATATAAAACACGACTAAGTGGCAAAAAACGAGAATAGAACAGCCAATGAGCGGTAGTTTCCAGTTGGTATTAGTATCGACTTGTTGGTTATCGCTTGGCTGATTGGTTTGCTTGCTGTCACGAATAGAAAGGAATATGAGCGGAAGCAATAGAATAGCAATGGCGTAGATATAAAAAGGCAGTCGAGCGCTGATGCCTGCTAAATAGCCCGCTGTAACGATAAAAAGAATACCGCCAATATTAGAGAAAGCTTGTTGCAGTCCCATAAATTGGCTTCTTTTCGGACCAGAATAATAATCGGTTATTAACGCCGTTACGGCGGTCATAAGTCCAGCGACACATATGCCCAGAATGGCTCGGCTGATAATAATGGCTTCTAAGTCTTGCAGCTGTGCACCAGCAGCACCGGCGATGGCAAAGACGGTAGTCGCAATGATTATTTGATTTCGGCGACCAAACTTATCCGCTGTCCAGCCTAAGATCGGCGCAAAAATCACCACAAACAAAGCTGGGATTGGTAATAGCATTTTTACCCAAAAATCGGCTGAGGGTGTTCCTGAGAATTCATTCGCTAAACCAGGTAACGCCGGAGCAATAGTGGCATTGGACATGACAGTCAGTGTGGAAATCAGCAGCAGGCAAAGTGCTCTGGATTCTAATCGATTAGTTTTCATTAAGGCTCTCTTTCTGAATGTAGATGGTATTTTCTCAAGTGCTTTCTCAGCTGTTTATTAAGTACTGGGCTTGAGCTAGCTTGGATTTATAGCTATTCTGACACCTTAACTTAAGTTGAGGTCAAGCATAAAATGCAAAAAAAACTTATTCCTGAGTGGATTTCTGTGGGCGTGTTAAGTGAAAGGACGGGCGTATCGGTGTCGGCTTTGCATTTCTATGAAAGGAAAGGGTTAATCAAGAGCCAAAGAAATACATCTAACCATAGGCAGTATCCAAAGCATGTCATTCGGGTTGTTTCTATTATTCAGGTCGCTCAGCGGACAGGATTTTCTTTGGAAGACATTTTATTGGAGCTTGAAGGATTGCCAAATCGCACCCGAGTCACTCTAGAAGATTGGGAGGCGTTGGGTTCTCGGTGGCAAAGCGAGCTTGATAGAAAGATTACTCAATTAACCGAGCTGAAAAATATGATGGCCGATTGCATTGGCTGTGGTTGTCTGTCCCTTGAAAGGTGCCGACTTCTCAACCCATACGATGAGCTGGGCGAAAAAGGCACCGGCCCACGACTGATGACCGAATAGCCCCCATTCGACTTGTTAACGCTTATTTCTCTACTGGAATGTCTTTGATTATTTTCAAGATTGCAGGATCATTGCTAAGTTCGGCAAAGTCGATGAGATAGCTTTTTTCAAGTTCTGGTATGGCTTGATCTGCAAGTAACTCTTTGAGTCGTGCTTCTTCATTATTGGCAATGGCGGTTTTAATCGCGACAAAGTTGGCGATGCTTTGATTGTGCTTGTGAGTATTGTCAGCTTCCATTTTCATGCTTCCTCTTTCGTTAAACTAAAGGTTTAGCGTCTTGCTTCTTACCATGCGGATGGAGTACTTAGAATTCAACCCATTCTCTTTTTTTGTCCGTCAACATACTAATAGAAGGCGTATGCAAGCCCGTTATCGGATTGTAAATATGATCTTATTTACAAGAAAATCCCATTCACAAGCGAGCAAAGTAACCACATGAAAACAGCATAGTGCGCGCTATTAGTAACAATGGTTTTGGTGGGGATTTGATAGCGGCTGGTCATTAATAGTCCCAATCCTGTTAATCCGCTACTGCCGGCAGAGATAGCCCAAGCACTTAAAAACAAAAAGCCAAGTTGTGTCGGATCGGGATTGAGTGGCAATAACATCGGGCTGACAATGGCGATACTCACCACTGGGTGAATGCCGATTAAACCAACGGTAATCATAGCAGCGAGGACGAAGGAAAAAAGCAGCGGGCTAAACGTAAAGCTTTTTAAATTAAAGAGCTGCGGATAACTCAAGATAACCGCGCTAATGCCATTTGAGAAAATACCAGCGGCTAGGAATAGTGCAAATTGACTGCCGATTTGTGCCAGCTTGTGGTTTACAAAATGGAACAAGCTTTTTCGTCTGGAGTTTGTGCGCATCAGCAAAAGCGTGGCTGTTGGAGCTAAAAGACAAATAAGAACCAAAATGCTGATTGTTGGCCAGATAAAATGAAACAGTATGACGCAGGATGCTAGAAACATAGGAATGAAAAGGCTTTCCTTACGAATCGGATAGCCAGAAAATGCGCCTTTTGTTTTTCGGTAAGCGTCTATAGTTGAGAAAATAATAGCGATTATAGCCATGAAAACACCGGGGATAAGGGTTTTTTGCCACTGCATTCCCGGCGCATAAATGATCGCCACACCTGTTGCCACGAAGAAGGGCGACCACCAAGCAGCAGCGGAAAAGTTACGGGTCAAAATGAATTGCTGAACAGGCGTTAGTTTGATTGCGCCTTTCATGCGGTCCGCAAACACCATAATGACCGAAAGGTTAATCACAGCGCCTAAAACTTGCACGCCTACAGAGGTATTAAAAATAGCACTAAGACCTTTTGGCAAGGGGCGTTTTTCGTCTGTCGAGCTGGTTAGATCTAAAAAAGACACCGCCACAAACATAGCTAACATTGGCAGGTTAACCGCGAAAATTTGTTGCCAAGTCATCCAAGTGCCTTGTGATCCTGCAAAAAGCAAAGCCCCTATGCCAATTGCCATTAGCCAAGATATCTGGCGCCTTGCGCTTCTCGATAGAGTGTTCCACATGGCGATATTCGCGCCCCACGCCAGTAGAGTCGGTAAGAGTAAAGGGATGAAATGAGCAACTGACAACAGGTAAAAAACTAATGTGCCAAGTACAAACCAGCCTGTGTATTTTTTGAGTAGATTCATTAGGTGTGAACTGTCCTTGCCCTTTAGGTGTCTTTGCGAAACGCGAGTGATGTAAAGCAATACTCAGCTAGGGCTAAATAATGATGCATCTATAAGCAATCAGCAATAGGTCGTGTTATCTATTCCATGTCTCAGGATGCTCTTTTTATGAATGGGTATTTTATTTGATTTCTAGCAGGTGTTAGCTGATTTTTTATACTAAATATTTGATTATTAGATATTTTTAGAGTATCAGTATTGTATAGACAATCGGACTTATTCGATTTATTTTTTATGGATATCTTCCATGATTTATAAGATGTCGTGTTGTTGGTTCATGGTGTTTACTGTGTTACTACCATTAAGCAAGGAAAAGGCTAAGGCATGTCGTTTTTTTTTAGAAAATTGATTCGTTATTATAGATATAGTATTGATAAAAATCTGAATATAGAAGAAGCCTACCAGCAAAGTTTTTTAGCCGGTTTTTTTAGTTTTATAGGCTCTCTTATTACCTTTTTTACAGCAATAAACAGTCTTTTTATCCAGCTTTATAGTTTAGCGATTAGCCTATTTTTAGTAAGTGGTTTGCTGCTGCTGACCTTTTATATTTTAAAATCCTCTCTTTACAGTCATTACCATAATTTTTCCCGCTGTATGGCTATCATTGCTCTATATATTTTAGGTTTTTATTTGATTTATGCCGGAGGAATAAAAAATAGCGGGCCTTTATGGATATATATTATTCCTTCAGTAACATTTGCTTTTTTAGGTTTGAAGCAAGGCATTATCGCCAATGCTACATTTAGTGTTATTGCGTCGCTTATGCTTTTTTATCCAAATGACCTGTTTTTGGCAACGACATATTCGTATGAATTTAAAACACGTTTGATTTATGTGTTTTTAACGATTGTTGCACTTTCTGGATTTTATGAAGCAGCGCGTCATTACTCATTTATGCGTCTGAAGTTTATGAAAGAGAAGTATGAGCACCAAGCTCAGTTTGATTATTTGACACTCTTACCTAATCGTCGAGGAATCCAAAAAATACTTAATAAAGAGTACCAGCAAATAAAACTTACTCATCATGTTTCAACGATTGCCACTTTGGATATTGATAGATTTAAAGTTATCAATGATGAATTTGGTCATGAAGTGGGAGATATGGTACTCAAACATACGAGTAAAGTCCTGAGTGATTGTATCCGTTCACAAGACTCGTTAGCACGTTGGGGAGGTGAGGAGTTTCTACTTTTGCTTCCCGATACTCGTGAGGCAGACGCTATCGAATTGTTGGAATCGATTCGTGAGCGCGTAGAAAAAACACCGTTCGAACATAACACTATTAGTATTTCTATTACTCTAAGTGTTGGGTTGTGTGAAACCTCACCTGAAGTCGATTTTAATGACGCGATTAGGTTTTCTGATATCAGTTTATATCAAGCCAAACAGGCTGGACGGAATACGGTTTTTGCTTATACGCCTGAGCTCTAAAGCCTTTTTGTTTTCTCTATTTGATTCTTAGTAAGGTGTTTTATAAAAAACGCTACATACAAACAAAAAAAGATAATACCGCTTAGCAAACCATCGATTTACATTCGTCTCACTCCATCAGGAGATCGTTCACTTAATAAAAATAACAAGGAATGACTCATGAAACCACCGCAGCTAATTTTTATCATTTCCTAGTACTATTTTGCCTTCTAAGGTTAAGATTGAGCCGATAAAAATAATAAAAATTAGAGACGCTTTTGTATGTTTGAGAAACGCTATCGACTTAATCTAGTGTTCAATGCTAATAAGGTTTACGACCGACAAGTCATTGAGGGGATTGGCGAATATTTACAAGCCGCGCAATGTGACTGGGACGTTTACTTTGAAGATGATTTCCGCTCTCGCCTTGATGCGCTAAAGCATTGGAAAGGGGACGGCATTATTGCCGATTTTGATAATCCAGAAGTCGAAGAAATCTTAAAAGATACCAGTATTCCAACCGTGGCAGTTGGTGGTTCTTATCATCATAAAAAAGATTACCCTCGTTTGCCTTATGTGGCGACGGATAACGCGGCATTAGTGCGTTGTGCGTTTCAGCATTTGAAACGCAAAGGGCTGCCTCAGTTTGCTTTTTATGGCTTACCAAGTACGGTTTACAGCCGTTGGGCCAGTGAGCGAGAGCATGCGTTTGTGGAGCAAGTTCGCTCTGACGGATTTGAACCTCATGTTCATCAAGGTTTCTGCACATCGGCTGAAATCTGGGAAACTGCTCAACACTAGCTAGAAACATGGTTGACTGATCTTCCTAAACCCATTGGCATTATTGCCGTCACGGATTCCCGCGCACGTCATTTATTACAAGTCTGTGATCATTTGAATATCCTCGTGCCGGAACAGGTTGCCATTGTTGGGATCGATAACGAAAGCATGGCGAGGTACTTAAACCGAACCGCCTTGTCTTCTGTTGAGCAGGGCAGCAAGCAAATGGGTTATGAAGCGGCAAAAATGCTGCATCGCATGCTATTAGGTTATTCAGTTGAAGACTCACTGGTAGTGGTAGATCCAATTGGCATTACCGAAAGACAGTCGTCTGATTATCGTGCTTTGAACGATCCTTATGTCATTCAAGCCATGCATTTTATTCGTCACAATGCCTGTCGAGGAGTGAAAGTTGCGCAAGTAGTGGATTATATCGGAATATCAAGAACTAACCTAGAAACCCGCTTTATCGACGAAATTGGCTGCTCAATGCACGAACAACTGCACATGACCAAATTTTATCGAGCCTGTGAATTGATCACTTCTACAGATTTACCGTTCGATGAAATAGCCCGAACCTGTGGTTATCCATCGGTGCAATACATGTACACAGTGTCACGCAAAAACTTAAGTATGACGCCAGGGGAATATCGAGTGTCATCGCGGCTTAATAAAGAAAATCAACACTAAAGTGTTTATGAGACAGTACGGGAGGGCGAAATGCTAAAAAATATAGATCCTTTGCTAAGTGGTGAATTACTGAACGTGCTACGCACAATGGGACACGGTGATGACATTGTACTGGTTGATCGTAATTTTCCTGCGGCTTCTATGGCGGCTGGAAAACCCGTTATTCGCTTAGATGGCGTGAATGTCATTCAAGCTGCCAAGGCGATTTTATCGGTATTGCCATTAGATACTTTCGTTGATCAACCAGTGACGCGTATGCAAGTGGTTGGCGAAGACAAATCTGTGATGCCAGAAGTACAGCAAGAGTTCGCTGCTGTACTAAAAACCGCTGACAGTGATAACGCTGAAATGGGCTCGTTAGAGCGCTTTGCTTTTTACGAAGCGGCTAAACAAGCCTACGCTTTTGTTGTGACTGGCGAAGGCCGAGGTTACGGCTGCTTTTTATTGAAGAAAGGTGTGATTTTTTCTTAATATTTTTCGTAAAACGAAGTAGTAAAAAAACACAGGTCAGCTTTCGTTGGCCTGTGTTTTTTAGTTTTAAGCTGTTTAACTTTTATCTAACGGCTTATTTGAACTCTTATTTAAAGATGTAGCCATTCACCATGTTTTCTAGCATTTCTTGGCGACCAGAAACTGGTTTAGGATCGATGTTATTTTTCTCAGCATATGCCGCAAGGTCTTGCAAAGTATGCTTGCCAGCTAAAATGTCTGCACCCAAAGAGTCGTTCCATTTCGCATAACGTTGATCAACAATGTTCGCCAATTTTTCATCTTCGATCATTTTAACCGCACGTTCTAATGACAACGCCAAGGTATCCATTGCGCCAATGTGACCGTGGAATAAATCCTCCAGATCCATCGACTGACGACGTAACTTGGTGTCGAACATGTAACCGCCCGTTTTGAAACCGCCAGACTTTAGAATCTCATAAGTAACAAGCGTGTACTCTTCTACACTGGTTGGGAATTGGTCTGTATCCCAGCCGAGTTGCGCGTCGCCTTGGTTGGCGTCGACGGAACCAAGAATGCCCAAGGAACAAGCCGTGGCGATTTCATGATGGAAGCTGTGACCCGCCAAGGTCGCGTGGTTGGCTTCGATGTTGACCTTGATCTCTTTTTCAAGGCCAAACTCTTTTAAGAAGCCATATACCGTCGCAGTATCGTAATCGTACTGATGCTTAGTAGGTTCCGCTGGTTTTGGCTCGATCAACAAAGTGCCTTCAAAACCGATTTTGTGTTTGTGCTCAACCACCATTTGCATGAAACGACCAAGCTGAGCGCGTTCGCGTTTTAGATCGGTATTCAAGAGAGTTTCGTAGCCTTCACGGCCGCCCCATAGAACATAGTTCTCGCCTTTAAGGGTTTTGGTAGCGTTCATCGCATGAAACACCTGAGTCGCAGCATAAGCGAAGATTTCAGGGTTCGGGTTGGACGCTGCGCCAGACATATATCTTGGGTTGGAAAAGGCATTCGCCGTTCCCCACAATAGCTTGATGCCAGTGGCTTCTTGCTTGGCTTGTAGAACGTCGACCATTTGCGCAAAGTTATTAATGTATTCTTTGATTGAACGGCCTTCTGGGCTGACATCTACATCGTGAAAACTGTAAAAGGGAACACCCAATTTAGTGAAGAACTCAAATGCCGCGTTGGTTTTTAGCTTTGCTGCTTCCATTTCAGATGTGGCTTTAGACCAAGGGCGTTCAAAGGTATTCGCGCCAAAGACATCGCTACCTTGCCAACAGAACGAGTGCCAATAACACACCGCCACGCGTAAATGCTCTGCCATGGTTTTGCCCATCAGCATCTTGTTTGCATCGTAATGTTTGAAAGCAAAAGGGTTGCTTGAATCCGCGCCTTCGTATTTGACAACGGGCACAGTTTTGAAAAATTCGCTCATATCGGAACTCCATACTATTGTTATTTTTTATCCCTACGAATCATTGTTTGTTTAGGCGATTGCTTCAATTACGAAATTTTCTGAGCGCGTTATTGAATTTGTTGGGAGTTTTTTGTGAAGGCTTCTGGGTCAATAGTTTGGTCTGTCTCGGAAAGGTGTAATAAGATTAGAAAACAATTATTACGGAGGGCAAAGGAATGCCAATTATTAGTCGTTTTTACGGTATATTGATTGCTATGTATTTTAATGATCATAATCCACCACACTTCCATGCGAAGTATTCAGGGTATGAAGCGTTATTCGCACTTGATGGAAGAATACTTGAAGGAAACCTGCCGAAACGTGCATCTGCTTTTGTTCAAGAGTGGATTGCAATACATCAAGCAGAACTAGAAGAGAATTGGTCTCGCGCGAAAGCGGGTGAACCTCTAAATGACATTGCCCCATTGGAGTAAACGATGTTGCATATAAAGTCCGCGAAATATTTATCAGGTTATAAGTTGTGGATTGCTTTTGATGATGGAACCTCCGGAGAAGTGGATTTGGCCAATGAGCTCAAAGGCTCAATGTTCGAACCACTTAAAGATTTAGCTGAATTCCAGAACGTCACTGTCGATCCAGAGTTAGAAACCATTGTTTGGCCGAATGGTGCAGATTTGGCTCCAGAGTTTTTGAAGGCTTTGCAGAGTAAGCAGAGTGTTTGATAGGACTTTTGACTTCAATGTAGCTTTACCAAAGTCGTGTATTTTTCAGGCGATTTAAATTTTAAAAATTAGGTGACAAGTTTTAATTTTTAAAACTCGATGTGAAAGATAGCCAAGATCGTGACTTTGAGATTTTGGAAATAAAATCGACATGCAATCCTGACTTTCTTTTAGTATTACTTGAAGAAAGAGAAATATCCATAGTTACTTATTGAGGTCGAGAGAATGGACGAAAAAGTTAAAGCATCATGGGAGCGAGCTCTTCATCCCGAGACGCTTAAAACAAATATTATTACCGCTTCAATATTTTCTATGGCTTTTGAAATGCTAAAAAACAGTATTACCGAAAAAATAAAAGGATTTTTTACTGATGGATTTGATGAAAATGGTATGACTATCAGTCCTGAATATAAAGAGAAAGTTCTTTCATTAAGTAGAAGTCCTCTTTACGCATCACTGAAATGGTTAGAAAATATGGAAGCCATTGATGATAAAGACTTAAAAACATTTGAGAAGATAAAAAAGTGCCGTAATACCTTAACACACGAGATGCTTGAATTTGCTTCATCAGGTGTAGATTTCGATGTCACTGAAGTCTTCGATGATATGGTAAGTCTTTTAAGGAAAATCGAGATTTGGTGGTTTGAAAACTTAGAAATGGCAATAGATCCAGAAGCATATCCCGAAGATCTAGATTTAGAGGAAGTTATACCTGGCCCAGTTTGGAGTCTTCGAATGCTCATCGATGTTGCTTTAGGGCCAGAAAAAGAAGCACGTAAATATTACGATGACTTTGTTGCAAATGCCGACAAAACTTAACATGATTTATTTGTCGTAATAATATCAGGTGCGTTCCAAATCAACTACAAATGCGGTAATTACTCCTTCACACAAATATAAACCGAGTTGGTCGATTGGCCGCCTTGAAACGGGTTGTCAAAGGTCACTAGGTGGGAGTTGACGCTTGCGAATACGGTTTTAAGCAATTCGATAAAGTTGTCTTCTGGTGCTTATTTTGAGGTGGAGAGTGCGACCACATGGCGAATACGCGTTTTTAGCTTATTGAAGTCACGCACTTTTTGTAATAGACAAATTTGTACTACATAAAAAGTGCGCATAATAAAAGGCGTTATTTATTTAGCATCTTGTTTCATAAGGCCTTTAAAGCCAGTCAAGTAGTTTATAAAGTTTCGACCTATCCATTGCGCTTCTAAATCCGCTTTCGATACGGGTAAGCTTGGTGATATATAGTCGGCATTGGCCTTCACTTTTAATGGAAAATCATGAGCTAGAATGCCTGCTTTGCCAATGCTGACAAAGTCTGCGCCTTGTTCTAAACATTGAGCTGCAGTTTGAGCTGACATGATTGCGCCAGCGACGCCAATTTTTAAAAATTCTCGGTTAATGCTCGTAAAATAAGAGATGAGTTTTTTCCCTTTAAATTCAGCTTGCTCAGGTTCTTTGTTGACATCCCACAGCGATAAGTCGATGTAATCGACTTTGGTACCTTGCTCAAGAAGCTTAACCAAAGAGATCATCTCACTTAACTCTAAACCAAAGCGTTCTGGTGATATTCTTACGCCTATTTGAAAGTCTTTACGGCAGGTGGTGCGAATTTTCTCAATAATAAGCACGAGCATTCTCATTCTATTTTCAAAAGATCCACCCCATTTATCTTGTCTTTTATTGATGGTTGGAGACATGAATTGTGCAATCAGGTAACCGTGTCCAGCATGAATTTGAACACCATCAAAACCCGCTTTTTCAGCTCGAAACGCAGCGGCGGCAAATTGGTTAATTACAACTAGGATGTCATCTTCACTCATGGCTCGGGTATTGGATTCGGAATCCAATGATGGGCCAACTTTATCTGTGACGGTATCTAAGGCTCTGTTCCCTGCATGGTGTATTTGCAAGCTCGAAAGAGCGCCTGATTTTTTGATATCTTGTGCAATATCGGTTAGGCCTGCAATATGCTGATCATCGAAACACCCTAGCTGCCCAGAGAATCCGATGCCATTTATATCGACATGCGCGGCACAACTTGTCACTAAAGCAAACCCGCCGGCCGCTCTTTTTTCTAGGAATATCCTATCTTGTTCGGAAGCACTTCCATCTTCATGACTTTGTGTGTTGGTAAGTGGCGCAAGGGAAAATCTATTTTTGAGTACAGGGCCTCTTGTAAACGTTAGTGGATCAAATAGTCGATCTACATTGGTATGGTTGTCATTCGTTGTCATATAAAGTCTCTTAATCTAAAAAATAATGATGCAAAGCAGTGGTTAAAAATAAGGTCACCGCGAAAACGAATTAAGCATTCAACTCACGTTCTAGCTTTGCTTTTGTCATGGCTTTTAAAAATACATTAAAAACTAACCCACTAATCAATGTTGCCAAGCCGATGGTAACGAAGGCGGTCACCGTTAAATTTATCAAAACATGGGAGCCATTAATTAAAATCGGCTGATATAGGGCAATAAGTACAAAGACGATCCAATGCGACAAGCAATAAAAGCAATGGAATAAATGTTCTAAGAGGATGTTTTTTTGTGTTATCCATGTACGCATGGAGGCAAATAGCTCTGTTTGTGTAATCGTAATCGATACACAGCTACTGGCAATTGCAATGACTAGGCAAGTCCAAAAAGGTGCCAAATAAGGCATAAGATTCGTCATATAAATGTCCTCTTGTTGATCAATAAAGATAATTGGATATATCAAGTAACTTTAATAGTTACGGTAAAATATTAGTGTGTTTCCTTGTTATTGTCAAAACGTAATTTTAAAAGTTACAATGCTTTAATACAGTTGAAATAACAGGTTTCTATGAGAACGGATAGTCGATTATCTAGGGTGCTGCATGTATTGCTTCATATGATTAAACATGAAGGAGTACTAACTTCAGAGCAAATAGGAGTCATGCTTGACACTAATTCTGTGGTTGTCAGGCGAACTCTGGCAGGGTTGAGAAAGGCGGGTTTGGTTACATCCGAGAAGGGACATGGCGGAGGTTGGCGGCTGACACGTAATGGCAAAGAGATAACATTGTTGGATATTTACCTGTCGTTAGGAGCCCCGCAGTTGTTTGCTATTGGTTTCGACCATACATCGCCAACCTGTGCGGTAGAGGCTTCGGTCAATAATGCACTTGGTCAGTCGTTGACCAAAATTGAATCTATTTTATTGAATGATTTTGCCAGTATTAGTTTGCAAGACTTGTATGTGGATTTTGAACAGCATTGCAATACTGCGTAGTGATACACGTATGATGGTAATAGCCGATATTTTTTAATAATGCGCTATTCATGACGTACAAACGTTTTTTTATTAAAGAATTTATGAATACTAAAGCCATCAGAGCAGGATTTTCTCTGCCTTACATAAAATGGAGTCGTTATGTCGTTCTTGGTGTCTATGTCAAACCCCTTTTTTGCCTCTTATATTGAAGAGCTGATCGTGCTGTATGCACGAGAGAATGTGGCATCTGGCCGCTGGCAGAAAAAAGGATCATTAACTCGGGCTAGGCGTGATACAGAGAGATTACTACCCCGTGGAATAGACACAGATAACAATTATTTTTTCGAAATGAAAGTGCCTGAGGTGAACGAGACCGTTGGGATGATATGGCTGTCATTAGAGAATAGTGATACCACCAGTACGGTATTTATTTACGATTTAGAAATTAAGGCAGAACATCGTCGACAGGGCTATGCAAAACTTGCTTTAAAGGAAATTGAGGATTTTGCAGCGGCGAATAATATCGTTAATATCGGCCTACATGTATTTGCTCAAAATAATGCTGCGCAGAACCTTTACGCCGAAATGGGCTATGAAACGGTGAGTGTTAACATGGTAAAAAAAATTGACCAAATTTAGGTAGCCGTTAGTACAATTTTGCTAGTGAGTGGTTATGGTGTTGTGTTGTGTTGTGTTGGTGAAAAGCCTTTTACTCGTTTAAATGCACGAGAGAAGGCGGCCTCTGAGTTATAACCTAACTCTTCTGCTAGTTCTATTAATGGTACGTTGTTGTGTTTTAGTCGCTGATAGGCGAGGTTCATACGCCATTTGGTTAAGTAACTTTTGACACTGCAACCCACTAAGAGAGAGAAGCGAGCTGAAAAACCGGAGCGTGACATGTTGCATTCTCGTGCTAGAGAATCGACGGTCCAATTTTTTCCTGGTTGTTGGTGAATGGCATGTAAAGCAATACCAACACGCTTGTCTTTTAGTGCGCCCAACCAGCCCTGACTGGCTTTTGGAGACTGTTCCATCCAGTGTCTAATTAGCTGAATGATCAAAATATCAGCTAAATTGGTGATGATTGTTTCTCCACCTGGTTTCAATTGTCTAGCTTCAGCTGAGATAAATTCTAGCGTACTGTTTAGCCAGGTTTGGCTCGTTTTCTCAAGTTGGTCGAGTAAGAGTATGGATGGCAGTTGTTGAATGAGTTGTTGTCCGACAATTTGATCAAAGCCCATAACGCCGCAAGTAAGTTCCGTTTTTTCTCCTTCCCCAATAATTTTAAGTACTTCATATCGCTCACTTATTTGCTGAATTCCAGTGTTAAAAAGCGGGATTGGAGTTTGCTCTAGATCACTACTAATGATATGGCCCTGTCCTTGCGTAACTAATACGAGCGCCCCTTGTTTTAATAGTTTTGGTGATTGATTTTCTAATTGAAGCCAACATTGGCCTGCAGTGATGATATGAAACATCATTTTTCCCGGCAGTTTAGGCATTTCAATTGACCAGTCACCGCTTAACTCTGAGCGGCAGTAAAGGCTGCCGTGGAGTCGAAGTTGGTGCAAAGTTTCCCCAAGCGGGTCATTGGTTACTGGAAATTGCCGTGTCATGTCCATTTTTTATGTCTCGTTAGAAAATATGACTTTATAAAAAATAGATGAATAATCAAAAAATAAAGATAAATCATCATTAAGTGTCTATTAATTTACCATCATACTGGCTGTGTAAATGGGAGTACAAGTGAAAATTCAATTTGATATAGGAGTGTCCCGATGAATTTACATACATGCTTAATTGTTGGTAAGAACGGTAAAACTGGTCGTAGAGTTAATACATTAATAACAGAAGCGGGGTACGTGACCCGTGCTGTTTCACTTTCTTCAGTGCCAAGTTTTGATTGGCAAAATCCTGCTGGCTGGTTAGAAGTCATGCAAGGTTGTCAATCCGCTTATGTTTGCTTTCAGCCTGATTTAGCTGTTCCCGATGCTCAGCAGGCTATCGCAGAATTTATACGCCAAGCTAAGCTGGCTCGTATAAGTCATATTGTGCTTTTATCTGGCCGTGGTGAAGAAGGGGCGCAGAGTGCAGAGCAGTTATTGATTAATAGTGGGCTTAGCTGGAATGTGGTGCGTGCCAGTTGGTTTGCTCAGAACTTTAGTGAGGGATTTCTGATTGAGGGTATTCTGAATGGTCATGTCGCTTTACCGGCTGGCGATGTTCTAGAGCCATTTGTAGATGTAGATGATATAGCCGAGGTTGCTGTTGCTTGTTTGACAAAGCCACATTTAAAAAATCAAATTTTTGAAGTAACAGGTCCGGAATTATTAACCTTTCGTGATTGTGTCGAAATCCTATCTCAGGTGACTGGAAAAGTGATTAATTTCACTTCTATTTCTGTAGACCAATTTTTGCAAGTATTAAGGCAGAAAAATATGCCACAAGAGGTTTTATGGTTGATGAAGGAGTTATTCACGGTCGTATTGGATGGCCGCAACAGTCATGTTACTAATGGTGTTGAAGCGGTATTAGGACGTCTGCCAACTTCTTTTCAAGAGTACGCTGTTAAAGCTAAAAATACTGGAGCTTGGAACTCAATGGATTAATGAAGCGATAGTGTAGGGTGTCTAATGGTTAATTTAATAGTTGAACTGGCTCTGTTGGCCGCTGTTATGAGTACTGGATTGATGGCTGGTGTTTATTTTGCCTTTTCTGCATTTGTAATGTCCGCTCTAAAAACACTGCCGGATAGTTCAGGCATAGCTAGTATGAACGGTATCAATAAAGTGATATTGAAATCTGCTTTTATGCCGTTATTTTTTGGGTCTTGTTTATTGGCTTTGCTATTGATCTTTTTTGTTAATGAATCCGTGGTCGAATCAAAATGGGTAAACATGGCCAGTGCCATTTATTTACTGGGAATGCTGGTTACTACGTAAGCGCCCTTAAATCAGCATTCTTGCCGACCATTGAATAATCTCAGAACCTAACGCCTGTTTATTTTTTTACTAGCAGGAGTTTATTATGAATCAACCTTCCGATTCTCAATCCCGTTCTGAGTTTTGGCTTGAACAGGTAAAAGTCGCTGGCGAGTCCGGCTTGTCTGGCGCTCAGTTTTGCAAACAACAGGATCTCAATTATTCGCAGTTTATGTATTGGCGGCAGAAGTGCCAGAAACAATCCAACCCAACGTCACAAGGCAAGGCGTCTGGTTTTGTTAAAGTAGCCCCCTCGATCCTAGAGTCTCCATCCAGCTTATCGGTATCTTTACCTAGCGGGATACAAATCCGTGGCATTGATTCTGGCAATTTGGCCTTGGTTCGTCAGTTGCTGGAATGGGCGTCATGACACGCTATTTTCGCCCATCGGTTGAGATGCCTGAGATCTATCTTTATCGCCAGCCGGTGGATTTTCGTAAAGCGGCTTTAGGGTTGGCGGCGATTGTCGAACAAGAGCTGGGACGCAATCCCTTCGATGGCGCATTGTACGCGTTCACCAACCGACGCTATAACAAGATCAAATGCGTATTCTGGGAAGACAACGGTTTTGTTCTCTATTACAAAGCCTTAGCGGAGGAAAAGTTCCGCTGGCCGAAGGGTGACGAGGCGATCATGTCATTGACGGGACAACAGATCAATTGGTTGCTGGATGGCTATGATTTATCGCGGATGAAAGGACATAAAAAGTTGTATTATGAGTCTGTTTTATAAGCACTTTTCAATTATGTTTTGCTATAATGCTGGACATGAAAAAAGTGCCGTTTCCATCCCAAACCCCCATCTCCTATGAAGGCCTGAGCCACACTCAGCTGGTCGAATTGCTAACGCAGAAAGACCAGCTTCTTGATGACCATCATCAAGTCATTCGCCATCAGGAAAAATTGTTGGATGAAAGAAAGCAACGAATCGAGCTGTTAGAAGAATTACTGCGCTTAGCCAAAGCACAAAAGTTTGCCGCCAGCAGCGAGAAATCTGTTTATCAGATCGATCTGTTTGATGAAGCAGAGCTCGAAGCGGCGATGGACGCGCTCATTGAACAACTGCCTGAAGGGGTGCTTCCAGAAACGCTTCGACCTCGCAAGCGCCAACGTGGTTTCTCCGATAAGCTTCCTAGAGTACGGGTAGAACTGCGATTGTCTGAAGACGAAAAAGTCGGTGCCACGTCCACTTTTTTCAGTAAGGTCAAAGAAGAGTTGGATATCGTTCCCGCCAAGGTCAGGGTCCTCGAATACTGGCAGGAAAAGGCGGTCTTCAAACAAGAGGAGAATGAACAGGAACGGATCCGCTCAGCCGAACGTCCCCTTCATCCATTAGGCAAGTGTGCTGTCAGCGTTTCTTCATTAGCCTATATTATCGCGGGGAAGTATGCCGATGGCTTGCCCTTGTATCGCCTGGAAAAACAGATCGAACGCTACGGGGCGCATCTGGATCGCACCAACATGGCGAATTACCTGATCCGACTCAATGAGCCTATTAAACCGCTGCTGAACTTACTGTGGGAAGTGCAATTGGAGGCAAATTACCTGCAAGGTGACGAAACACGCATCCAAGTCCTTAAAGAAGACGGTAAAACCGCCCAATCTGATAAATGGATGTGGGTCATTCGCGGTGGCCCACCGGACAAACCAGTGATTCATTTTGAATACGATCCGTCTCGTGGCGGTAAAGTGCCCGTGCGCCTGCTCGATGGGTTCAATGGCGTGCTGCAAGCCGACGGCTATGGGGGTTACAACGCCGTGTGTAGGGAAAACAACCTAACGCGCATTGGCTGTTGGGATCATGCTAGGAGAAAGTTCGTCGAAGCCAGTAAGGCGGGTAAAACGAAGACAAAAAGTAAAAACGCGGTCCCAGCCAAAGCTGACGTGGCCTTAGGATGTATCAGCAAGCTCTATGCTATTGAAACGAAAATCAAAGGGCTGAGTGTCGAAGAAAAAACAACTGCACGTCAAGAACAGAGTCGTCCTATTCTCAACGCCTTTAAAGAATGGCTAAACAAGAATGTCGGTACCGTTCTAAAAGACGGACTGACTTATAAAGCCATCCAATACACCCTGAACCAATCGGACTACCTGACAGGGTACTGTGAGGATGGGCAATTGCACATTAGTAATGTTCTCGCTGAGAACGCCATCCGCCCCTTCGCGATTGGACGCAAGAACTGGTTATTCGCCGACACTTCACAAGGTGCTCATGCCAGTGCGACTTGGTATAGTCTCGTTGAAACGGCCAAAGCCAACGGGCTAGAACCTTACGCGTATATTTTGCATATTCTGCAACACATCGCTAGCGCCGACACGGTTGAGAAACTGGAAGCATTACTGCCTTGGCAGGTTAAAACGGCGCTGTAAAGACGCAGAACCATCCGGCAAACGGATGCAGTAAAAAAACGAAATGGAAAACCAGAAACAACCAAAATAAAGAAGAGAAAAAAGAAAGGTCTTACCGCTGCATCCTTGCAGCCTGAATCCTCCTGAAAACAGACAGAGCCTCCATCCTGGAGGTGTAGGCAAATCCGTTCGCCCTCTGTCTGTTATTTAACTTAAACTTTTTTGATACTTGATGCAACCTCAAGTATCCATTTACACCGATGAATGGTCATTAAGGGATCATTTACGACGACACAAAACAAACGATAATAATGCTGATTTAAGGGCGCTTACGTTACTACAATTGTTTTTAATGTCCCACTAAATAATAGGTTAAAAATCTGTGCATTAAAGCAACAGCCTGAAATATGGCAGTATTACTTAACCCATTGGACTAGATGGAATCATATTCGATTTGTAAGTTCTATAATGGCCTGCTTGTTTTATATTTTAGCTTTAAAATAGTGGGGAGTAATGAAATAGGCTTGCTGCTATTTTGCCGTAAGCCTTTTTTTAAAATGGGATGGCTCTTGTGTCAATGGATATGAAATAACAATGCGCTTTACTGAGAAAACCTAAAAAAGCCTTGGAATAAGGTTTAAAAGCGTATTTAGGTGCTTAGTCTGGTAGGATGCTTGTCAAATACAAATGGGTTGGTTACGGTTTTACTAGAACAGTCTTTAAATATTAATGGGAGTAAGAGTGATTAGTCGTCCCTGAATAATGGCGTTTCAGGCTAGAAGCGCCATGCTATTTTTAGATCCTTCCTGTTGAAAAATTATTTTCAACCATAATCGTCTTAAAAATGGCCCAAAATATGGGGCGCAATAAAGCCACTTCAGTAGCTTACGTAAGTTCTGGCCACAGGCACTTAAAATCACGTTGATCGCATCGCCTAGTACACCTTTTAAGAAGCATCGTCTGAGTTTTCCATCCGATTTGAGATGCCCTATGATGGGCTCTACGCTATTTCTTCTTCCCATCCATGGCTTCTCTTTCTTGGGTACACCTCGTTTTTGACCTGCAACCAAGACTTTAATATCTTCCACGCCCGACCCTTTATATCCTCGGTCAACAAAACAGGTTTCCGGTTTTTTTCCTGTCAGGGTTTCAACTTGCTGAAGTTGATCTTTCAACGTATGTCCATCATACGGATTACCAGGATAGCTTCTGGCTCCCACAATGAAGGACTCTTTTGCTGTTACGGCTATGCTCGCTTTTACGCCAAACTCATAGCGTTTATGCGCTTTGCCTTTGGATATGCAGTCCACATTAGGTTCATGCAAGCTATACAGTTTGTTTTTGCTCTGGCGAGTTTGTTTTAGTAATCGATAGGCTTGGTTAAGTGTGTCTTCCTGTTTTTGGGTGAGCGTTAACCCTTGTTGTTTTACTTGCCGATCAATATCTCGCATGACTCGCCCTAAAAAGCCTTTCACTTGCTTAATCGCTTTTCTCATTCGTTTGTATTGTTTGGCGTGACCATAGCGTCCAATTTTTGGCATTAGCTCATGACAGGCTTTGTCGTAGGTTTGTCTTAACGTGATGTTTTGTTCTTTGGCGACCTGAGTCAGCTGCTGTCGAGCCTTGTTGTAGAGCTTGGCATCGGTTGGGAAGGTGATGTTTTTTTCTTGTACCGTGGTGTCTATCACGACTCGTTTTAGGCTCGCTGGTTTGATGACTTTTAGCTTTAGTCCTGCCTGTATCGTCTGGGTAAGCAGCCATTCACAACCTTCTTCTCCTAACCGTTTTCGCCATTTAACAAGACTGGTTGGATGGCACGGGAAGTCGTGCTGGAAAAAGGTTTCGCCGCAAAAGTATTGGTAATAAGGCGATTCAAGCCATTGCTCTAACACCATCTCATCAGACAAATTATGCAAGTGCTGCAAATACAGCAATCCCGCCATAAGACGCGTTGGCAACGCGGCCGCACCAACGCTTGAAAAATGGGTACTAAGCGTTGAGTCCAATTGCTTCCAATCAATGATCTTAGCCAGTCGTACTAAAGGATGATTGGGGTTAATGATGTCAACGAGCTGAGGTTGGAATAAATCCTTTTGCGGTATGGTCTTTGTCTGACGAGGTTTCATAAAACTCACCCATTCTGCAACTTTTTAGGTCTAAAAGCGTATTTATCATAAGATTTAGGTATTAACTATCTTATAAAAATACATTAGATTCAATAGGTTGAGAGTTTTTCAGGGTCGACTGATTAAGGTAAATGGCCGAGAATTAGACATAGATATTGGTAGTAGGCACATCGTTATTCAGCGTCGATATGAAGCGCTTGGTGCACTTAATGATCTTTTGATTGCTGTTTGGTTTTTAATAGGCAGTTTCTTTTTTTTAAATGATTCGCTGGTTGAAAGTGGAACTTGGTTGTTTGTTGTGGGGAGTGCCCAACTCATCATTAAACCACTTATCAAGCTAATGAGTCTGGTGCATGTGGGCTTTATTCATAAAATTCCTGTGTAGTAATACTGTGGGCATTTACTCACAAATATCCCCTAGAAGGTAGTTAGAATAATAGACCTAAGATATCTAGTTCTAGCTAGTCGTCCCTAAATAATGGCGTCTCTTGCCTGAAGCGCCATTATTCAGGGACAACTAATTATTTTAGGCGACAACTACCTTGAAAAACGCTGCTTCTCTAATCAAATATCTTTTCGATAAAATAAGAAATATTTTAGGAAGGTAAAATTTATAAAGAATAAAAAAAACTCCACAACCAACTTTGAAATAAGTTGTGAACTATCGACATAGTTTGAGAGTTCGACTTGCAGCCAAGATGAAAGAATCCCCATAGAATATACATATAGAACGAATAATAGAAAAGTAAAAACTTTTGCTTTGGTTAAAAAAACCATTTTATTCAAGAGGCAAAACTGGACAAAAATCGATGCTGTTCTAGATATTAAATTAGCATTTAAAATGGTACTCCCCATCGATAACGAAATAGAGAATATTATAAAATCTACTAATGCAGTTATAAGTGAAGACGCTCCATAACGAAGTAGAACAAAATAAATTCGAAGGGAATCTAGCAAAGGTCTAAAAGATGTTGATTTATTATTTTCTATGTAAATAGTTTCTATATCAATTTCAATTATTTCTATTTCATGTTTAGAATTAGAAAATTTTACTAATTGCTCGGTTTCAAACTCAAATCCATTTGATTCTATATCTAGAGACAAAGCCATAAGCTCCTTTGACAAGCCTCTAAGTCCTGTCTGAGTATCTTTAAATTTTCTGCCTAAGACCAACGTGTAAACTAAATTTGATATATTGTTACCTATATAGCTTTTGATCGGTATATTACTGTCAAATTTTCTACACCCCAATACAAAAGAAAAAGGGTTACTTTCTAACTCCTTCAGAACACGCATGCAATCATGGCTACTATGTTGCCCATCACTATCTAATGTAACCACACCTTTTATGTGTTGAAAAATTTTTAATATATAACTAAATGCTGTCTTGATAGCTGCGCCTTTCCCTAGATTAACTTCATGATTTACTATTTTTATATTTTCAAATGAATTTAATAAAGAATCAAAAATAGGATCTGAGTTTTTATGACTGCCATCATTAATTATAATAATTTCACAACTTGAGCTGAGCTGAAGATTTTTTACTACTTTTAAGAGATTTTCATCTGGATTATAAGCTGGTATTATAAAGGCGTAACTATTTTTCATTAATTCTTTTCCTCTGAAGAAAGGGGGGCAAAGTAGATTAAATCTGTTCTTTTTCCAATTTCTTTAATAAAGCCAAGTCGTTCGGCTTCTAAAATATTAGCCCAGTCTTTACCGTCGACTTCCCATTGTCCAAATACAAAATATCTACCATCTTTACAGCTATGTATTAGTGTGTCTTTACTGTACTGCCCATATATAAAGCGTTCTCTAAAAGATCTAGTGTAATAATTATAGGTTAAAGGGATATCTATTGATATGATTTTAACACAATTAGCCTTCCCTACAACTAAATCACGAATTTTTTTTCCTACATCCATGTTACCAATTTTAGATTGACCATCTCTCTGTACTTTCTCTAAAAACTCATTGTCTAGAAGAAAAAAAGAAGCAGATATAATAAAAAAAGTAAAAAAATAAAGTAGCGGTAAAAAATTTATTTTTTGAAGAAGGTGGTATAAGTGTTGCCTCTCTTTAAAATTAAAAAAGATAAGCTTCATACGTAAAACAGAGAGGGTGGAGTGGTTATCTAAAAAAAAAGCTAAATTGATGGAGAATGAAAGAATCAAAAAACTTTTAACCCATGCAGAATTTCTTCCGTCATAAGAGAAAAAGCTCCACCATATGAGAAGCCCAATTATAAAAAATAAACCACTTAAAAAACTAATTGATGCAAAGCGTCTTAAGCTATCATAACGATATAAATAAAAAGAAATTATAATCATTAATAAGGTGATTATTCCACTAAAATAATTTGGGTAATCCCAAAAGCCTGCCCCCCTATCACTAGTCGAGGAACTTAACTCTCTCAAGTGCGAGAGGTTGGAGATAGGGTTATTATTATAGATAAAATACCATATCAGGAATGATGTAAAATACGACATGGAGAGCAAGAATATTATGAATATGGAACTTCTTTTCAAGCATTTTCTGTTGAAAAATAAAAAAACAAAATTAAATAAAAGAAAAGCTAGTCCTGCTTGCTTTACTATGCTACATAATCCTGCGAACAGTAGCGCAGAAGATATATAAAAATAAAATTCAGTTTTTTCTTTATACAAGTCGGCTGCGTATAATAAAATTAGGCTTAAGAATCCAAACAGCATAACAGGGATATCAGTATACCCACTAATAGAGTGAGCATTTATTGCGTAAGAATACAAACAAAAAACGCTAATCAAAAAGGTTTTATTTCTTGTTTCTATATATAAAAATATCGGAATTAGAAAAGATACTACTGGAAGAACATACAATGAGAGTTTTACCGTCCACCAAATGTCAGTTGTTCCCTGTAACTTGTACAGCATACTAAACATGGAAGAAACTAAGATTGGGTATGCCGTTCCTTCTGGGTGATAATTGTTATTTGCAAGCTCTATTCCCCATCTATTCCATGAAGCTACAGCATCCCATGAAGTAAAGACATCACCAATGTAAAACCAAAGAGGGCTTGATAAAGTCAAAGCCAGAAGCCAGACCCATGGAGTAAAATGTATCGTTTCAATTTTATTGTAACTCTTTAATGAAAAATATATTGAGCATATAAAAATAAAATAAGATAATATCTGAAAAAACAAATCACTAATTTTAAAGGCAGTGCTTAATAAAGTTAGAAACCATATAGCGGTAAATGAAAATATAAGGGAAAATGAAGAAACTATTGAATTTTTTATTAAAGGGAATTTGTATCGAAGATAGATTTGTGGAGATAAAAACAAGGCAAAAAAACCAATAAAAAAATTTAAAAATACCATTTCTCACACAACCTCTTTTGATTTTTTAACTAAAAGACAAGACGTAATCTATTTTAGATTCATAAAAATAATTTTTATAGAGATAAAATTATTAAGTTTTTACATGTAATGCAGAATTAGATAATGTAAATTATTAATATAAGAGAATATAGAATCATAACCTTTACTGAAGTTGAAACATATGTCAGTATCCCAGTGCGTAAGATTTTAAGTATTCTTCATGTATTGAAAAATGGTGTAAATTTATAATACCTAACTGTTGAAGGTAATGCAATCAATGTTAAACATTGTAGCTTAAATTGTCAACATTAGGGTGGACTCTGTAATTCGTTCCTAGATATCAACAATAAGTGACATACGCTTATTTAGTTGTCCCTGAATAATGGCGTTTTAGACAAGAGACGCCATGTTATTTTTAGGGCTTTCCAGTAGAAAAATTATCTTCAGCCATAATCTCCTTAAAAAATGGCCCTAAATATGGGACACAGCTTGCGTAGATTCTGGCCACAGGCGCTTAAAATCACGTTAATCGCATCACCTAGTACGTCTTTTAAGGAGCATCGTTTGAGTTTCCCATTGTATTTGAGATGCCCGATGATGGGTTCTACACTGTTTTGCCTCCCCATCCACTTCCTCTCTTTCTTTGGGACACCGCGTTTTTGACCTGCAATCAACACCTTAATATCTTCTACGCCTGACCCTTTATACCCTCGGTCAACAAAACAGGTTTCCGATTTTTTTCCTGTCAAGGTTTCTACTTGTTGAAGTTGATCTTGTAACGTATGGCCATCATAAGGATTACCTGGATAGCTTCTTGCTACCACGATAACGGATTCTTTCGCGGTAACAGCGACACTGGCTTTCACGCCAAATTCGTAGCGTTTATGCGTTTATGCGTTTATGCGTTTATGCGCTTTGCCTTTGGAGGTGCAGTCCACATTGGGTTCATGCAAGCTATACAGTTTGTTTTTGCTCTGGCGAGTTTGTTTTAGTAATTGATAGGCTTGGTTGAGTGTGTCTTCTTGCTTTTCAGTGAGCATTAATCCTTGTCGTCTTAGTTTCCGATCAAGATCTCGCAGGACTCGCCTTAAAAGCCTTCACTTGCTTAATCGCTTTTTTCATCCGTTTATATTGTTTGGCGTGACCATAGCGTCCAATTTTTGCCATTAACTTACGGCAGGCTTTGTCATAGGTTTGTCTTAACGTGATGTTTTGTTCTTTGGCTACCTGAGTGAGCTGCTGTCGAGTCTTGTTGTAGAGCTTGGCATCTGTAGGGAAGGCGATGTTTTTTATTGTACCGTGGTGTCTACCACGACGCGCTTTAAGCTCGCTGATTTGATGACTTTTAGTTTTAGTCCTGCCTGTATCGTCTGGGTAAGGAGCCATTCGCAGCCTTCTTCTCCTAACCGTTTTCGCCATTTAACCAGACTGGTTGGATGGCACGGAAAGTCGTGCTGGAAAAAGGTTTCACCGCAAAAGTATTGGTAATAAGGCGATTCAAGCCATTGCTCTAAGACCATTTCGTCAGACAAATTATGCAAGCGCTGCAAATACAGCAACCCTACCATTAAGCGAGTGGGGAACGCAGCGGCACCGACCGTTGCGAAATGCGTGCCCAACTCGTTATCCAACCGATTCCAATCAATGATCTTAGCCAGTCGAACTAAAGGATTATTGGGGTTAATGATGTCTACGAGCTTAGGCTGAAAAAAATTCTTTTGCGGTATGGACTCTGTCTGGCGAGGCTTCATAAAATTCACCTGTTCTGCAACTTTTTGGGTCTTATGGCGTATTTATAGCAAGATTTGAGTATTAACTATTTTATAAAAACAAATTAAATAGGTTGAGAGTTTTTTTAGGGGAGACTAACTAATCAAGGCATTTTATACCAATAATACAAAATATTGTTTGTTTAAAGAGTTATTAAGGTTCGTGGAAAAGTATGATTATACAGGCTTTGATAGGGGAAATGAGTAAGACAGCCTAGCTCATTGGTGAGCTAGGTTGATGTATTTATCACTGCGTAGAAGCTTGATGATTAGCCAAGCATATCTCGCAGTACGTACTGCAAAATACCGCCATGCTTGTAGTAATCCCATTCTTTTGGTGTATCAATTCGAATATCTGCACTGAATGTAATTTGATTACCTTCGCTATTGGTTGCTACAACGGTGACATCATCCGCTTTGTCTACCAAACCTGAAATATCAAATTGCTCTTGTCCTGTTAGTCCGAGCGATTCATAGCTTTCACCTTGTTTAAATTGCAGTGGTAAAACCCCCATGCCAATCAGGTTAGAGCGGTGGATGCGCTCATAACTTTCTGCGATTACAGCTTTTACCCCGAGTAACAATGAGCCTTTAGCCGCCCAATCCCGCGATGACCCCGTGCCGTATTCTTTACCCGCTAAGACAATAAGTGGCGTATTGTGTTTTTGATACGCCACTGCCGCATCGTAAATACTGGCTAAGTTATTGTCAGGTTGAGTGCGGGTAATGCCGCCTTCGGTACCCGGTGCAAGCAAGTTTTTAAGTCTTACGTTGGCAAAGGTTCCGCGCACCATCACTTCGTGATTACCTCGGCGAGAACCATAAGAATTAAACTGCGCTTTTTCTACGCCATGTTCTTGCAGGTATAAACCAGCGGGCGAATCCGCTTTAATCGCACCAGCTGGAGAAATATGGTCGGTGGTGACTGAATCTCCCAGTTTGGCTAAACAACGCGCGCCTTTGATGGTTGGAATGCCCGGAGGATCGATGCTCATGCCGTCAAAAAAAGTGGCTTTTTTAATGTAGGTTGACGCGTCGTTCCGGTCGTACAGTTTGCCATCCGGTATTTGAATTTGCTGCCAATGGCTGTCGCCTTCGTATACGTTGGCGTAGCTTTTGGCGAACATGTCTTTGGTAACGGTATTTTTAACTAGATCGCTGACTTCTTTAACGCTTGGCCATATGTCTTTCAGGTAAATATCTTTGCCATTTGCGTCTTGCGTTAGCGGTTCTTTGTACACATCGATATCGGTACGACCTGCAATGGCGTAGGCGACAACAAGCGGAGGCGAGGCCAAAAAGTTCATTTTTACCTCTTGGTGAATACGTCCTTCAAAGTTTCGGTTGCCGGATAAAATAGAGCTAACGATGAGTTTGTGATTTTGTATGGCGTCGGATATTTCACTCGCTAATGGGCCAGAGTTGCCAATGCAAGTGGTGCAACCATAGCCGACGAGGTTAAAGCCGAGGCTTTCTAGGTCATCCATTAATCCTGCTTTTTCTAAGTAGTCGGTCACGACTTTAGAACCCGGTGCTAACGAGGTTTTCACCCAAGGTTTTACATTAATACCCATTTGTTTGGCTTTTTGAGCGACTAAACCTGCCGCTAAAATAACACTTGGGTTTGAGGTGTTTGTGCAGCTAGTAATGGCGGCGATAACACAGGCTCCATCGTTTAATTCAAATTCTTGGCCTTTAAATTTAACGAGGGCAACGCCTTTCACTGGCGCCTCATCAACTGACTCATTTGGATGAATGATTGGGCCTTCACTTTCTATGCGAGCTTGTTCTTCATTGCTCTTATTTTCACGAGCCATTCGTTCGTCTTGAAAGCCTTTTAGATGATCTCGAATAATATCACCCGCTTTATCAAGGGCGATTCTGTCTTGTGGACGTTTAGGACCCGCAAGACTGGGTACAACATCATTTAATTTAAGTTCAAGTTTATCTGTATAGTTGGCTTCATCACCATCGTTGCGCCATAGGCCTTGATGCTTTGCATAGTCTTCAATGAGGTTAAGCTGGGTTTCGTCGCGATTGGTTAAACGAAGATAGTTAACCGTTTCATCATCAATGGGGAAGATGCCGCATGTTGCACCGTATTCTGGTGCCATATTGGCAATGGTGGCTCTGTCGGCAAGTGGTAAGTCGGCAAGTGGTAAGTCGGCAAGGCCATCTCCGTAAAATTCGACAAATTTACCAACGACGCCGTAGTTACGCAGCATTTCGGTAACAGTAAGAACGAGATCGGTCGCTGTGGTACCTTCTGGTAGTCGACCACTTAGTTTCACTCCGACAACCTGTGGGATCAGTAAGCTAATCGGTTGGCCGAGCATGGCGGCTTCGGCTTCAATGCCGCCGACGCCCCAACCTAGTACGCCTAAACCGTTAATCATCGTAGTGTGTGAGTCTGTTCCCA
Source organism: Marinomonas sp. (assembly GCF_965225885.1). Taxonomy (NCBI): domain Bacteria; kingdom Pseudomonadati; phylum Pseudomonadota; class Gammaproteobacteria; order Oceanospirillales; family Oceanospirillaceae; genus Marinomonas; species Marinomonas sp. The sequence continues at coordinate 3,259,504 of NZ_OZ245329.1, read as the reverse complement.
CTAGCGTGTCTGGGTAGGCAAACTTTTGACCATTACGATCTTCGTTAAACACCACGCGAGCTAAATATTCTAAGTTTACTTGGTGCACAATACCGGTCGCTGGTGGCACAACTTTTAGGTTATCAAATGCTGTTTGGCCCCAGCGCAAAAATTCGTAGCGTTCTTGGTTTCGTTCGTATTCCAGTTTGCTATTTAAATTAAACGCAGCCGCATTACCATAACCATCGACTTGTACAGAGTGGTCAATAACCAGTTCGGCAGGTGACAGAGGGTTTATTTTTGCGGGATCGCCACCTAGCTTCTCCATGGCATCGCGCATGGCGGCTAAATCGACAATGGCAGGGACACCGGTAAAATCCTGCATGACAACACGAGCAGGGGTAAAAGCCACTTCCGAGGCGGGTTTGGCTTGAGGATCCCAATCTAACAGGGCTTGTATGTCTTGCTCTTTGATATTTACGCCATCTTCATTACGAAGTAGATTTTCGAGTAATATTTTTAATGAAAACGGCAGTTGTTTGGCTTGGTCGCCAAGCCCTTCTAAGGAATGAATATGAAATTGCTCGCCATTAACGGTGATCTGTTGTTGGGTGTCGAAACTGTTGTTCATTTTTTTCCCCTTTGATTGTTTGACAGATATTTTGAAAAAAACCTCTAAAATTAGATGAGCAGATAAGTGTTATGTTGGTTAAGAGTGTAGCAGCACTTTTTTACTTAAACGACCACATGGCTCTGATACTCGGCTGCTTCAAGTCTGAAAATCGGTGTGTGAGCCGGGCGCATTAGAAAAGAATCTTAATTTTTTCGCATTAAATTGTGACGATAATAGTAAAAACCATCATTACAACTGTACTATTCGTCCCAGCATTCCTTGAATTGGTTACTATGCTCTTTTTCAAGGAGTAATCACACATTAAGAAGAAGTAAATAAATTGGAAGATGAGAAGGCTTGCTGGGCCGTTTGTCCAGAATGTCAGGGGCGCGGTAAAAGAAGCCGTAGGTTACGCAAAAAAGTGCGTTTGCTCTATTTAAAAGAGTTGAGCGAATTTGAAAGATTGAAAGGCGAAGGGCCTGCTCCGGTTCGGCCTAAAGGGCATCTTGAGTCCTGTTCGAATTGTGCCGGCTCGGGCTTGGTTGCCTCTGCTAGTTTCCCTGATCCAGATACTGAAAAATATCCTCATGTTGCGATTATAGGTGGCGGTATTGGTGGCGTTGCTTTGGCAGTTGCTTGCCTGCATCGAGGTATTCCTTTTACCTTGTATGAACGCGATCATGGCTTTGATGCTCGCTCGCAAGGTTATGGTTTGACTCTGCAGCAAGCGAGCAAGGCAATTGAAGGCCTTGGCATTTTCTCCTTAGAAAAAGGCGTGGTTTCAACGCGACACGTGGTTCATACCACGGAAGGCAAAGTCGTCGGTGAATGGGGCATGAGAAAATGGCTGCAGTCCGATGCAATAACTTCCCCTAAGCGAACCAACATTCACATTGCTCGTCAGTCTTTGCGTTCTGCCTTGCTTGAGCAGTTAGGTGGCCATGACGCTATAAAATGGGGACATCAACTGGTCGATTTCAAAGAGGGCGATGACGTTGATCTCAGCTTTTTGGTTGATGGTGAGTTAAAACATACCAAGGCGGATTTGGTGGTCGGTGCAGATGGTATTCGTAGTGTGGTGCGCCGTTTGTTGATTGGTGAGGAAACGACGCCGCTGCGCTACCTTGGTTGCATTGTCATTTTGGGTATCTGTCCCTTGGCTGATCTAGATGGTTTTGAGAACCATTTGTTAGATTCAGCGACGGTATTTCAAACAGCCAATGGTAATGAACGTATTTATATTATGCCTTATGATGTCGATTCTGTGATGTGGCAACTGAGTTTCCCTATGGCTGAAGACGATGCAAAAGCATTGAGTGCTCAAGGTGCTCAGGCTCTAAAAGAAGAAGCGTGTCGCAGAACGCAATGGCACGATCCTATTCCACAGATTTTAGCGACAACTCAAGCAGCACAAGTGTCTGGTTATCCTGTTTATGATCGAGAGCTGCTTACCTCAGAATTGCTTGAAAGAGGCGATAAAGTGACGCTGATTGGCGATGCGGCTCATCCGATGAGTCCATTCAAAGGACAGGGCGCGAATCAGGCTTTGTTGGATGCGCTGGCATTGGCTCGGGAAATATCCAAAGGCTGTTGGTCAAAATCCCAGTGGCGCGAAGCGGGTATTCGATCAAGTGTGCTGACCAAGTTTGAAGCGGAAATGTTAGAACGCAGTGCGATTAAAGTGGAAGGTTCCGCGGAGGCGGCCGAATTCTTGCATTCTGATATTGTGCTTTATGAAGGCGATGAGCCGAGAGGCCGAGCTTTAAAAAGAAAAGATATTGAGTAATAACTGAGTTGTTCAAAAATTAAGCTTTGTTTTTTTTAATTATCCAAGACTATAAGACCACATTATGACGAGAAAAATATTAAGTTTGAAAGGTAAACGATCTGCAGACGTGAACCCTGTCGATGAAGTGGCCGAGGATTTATATCCGAATGATCCACAAAAACGTTTTTTAAATGGCGTTGCGGTTCATCCTTCACCCTGTATTCGTCTTGAGTCTGGTTCTAAGCATCTTTCGATGCGAGCCATGGATTTGATTACGCCAATCGGTATGGGGCAGCGTGGTTTGATTGTTGCGCCACCGGGATCGGGTAAAACGACAACGTTAAAACATATTTGCCAGGCAGTCGGCGCGGCTTACCCTGAGATAAAGCTGTATGCGTTGCTGATTGATGAGCGTCCAGAAGAAGTGACGGACTTTAAGCGTAACGTATCGGCAGAGGTACATGCGTCGTCTTCTGATTCAAGCTATGCCCAGCATGTTAAGGTGGCTGACGACTTGCTTGATATCGCACGTACGCAAGCAGGAGAAGGTCATGATGTAATGATATTGATTGACTCTCTGACAAGGCTCTCACGTGTCCATAATGCGGATATAAAGAGTAGCGGTCGAACCATGTCTGGCGGACTTGATACAAGAGCGTTAGAAATCCCTCGTAAGCTATTTGGTGCAGCGAGAAAGATAGAGAACGGAGGATCATTGACGATTCTCGCGACTATTCTTGTGGATACTGGTAGTAAGATGGATCAGGTGATCTTTGAAGAGTTCAAAGGTACAGGCAATATGGAAATTGTATTGTCACGAGAAGCGGCGAGCCATCGAATTTTTCCTGCTATTGATATTGCAAAAAGCAGTACGCGCCGTGAAGAATTGCTTATTGATGGAAAAGATCTTGAGAAAGTACGTGCTTTGCGTCGCTCGCTTACACATCTTAAGCCGGTTGACTGTGCTCAGAAGTTAGTTGAGCTGTTACAAGAATTCCCGACCAATGCCGAGTTATTAAAGGCTTTTTCGCCTAGTTAACACTTAGCTAAAAAAGTGATTTGAGACTAAGCGTTTTTGTCATTATTAATTAAAACAACTTTATCTTCTTTATGGTCAAGTTTATCTAGGTCATCAAGACTGCTAAGGCGTTCGTGAATGTCTTGTTTTTCATCAACCTTGTCGGATGGATTTGTTATCCCCATGAATTTTCCGCCAGGTTCAATGCTTAGATTGTCACTGTAAACGGTACCACTGACTCGACCACAACTTAAAATTTCAAGATAAGTAGCGTGACAAATGCCTTCAAAATTGCCATTAACGATCAGACGCTCTGTGGTGATTTCTCCCATCACATTGCCTGATGTACTAATTTTAATTTGATTTTTTGCTTCGATCTGGCCTTCGACATGACCATCTATTTGTAGATGGTTAGCAACTTTTATGTGCCCGTTAATTGTGCAGCCTTCTGCGATGAGAGTTGTAGCTGCTGACTGACTCTTAGTTCTATTTTGTCCACCAAAGATTCCCATCTTATACCTCTTACACTTTCAAAAATTGTATCAAAGTTATCAACATCCCAAACTATGAAGGGCTTGGGATCGAGTGCTCGTCCAATGAATCGTATTTCATAATGCAGATGCGGTCCTGAGGTTAATCCGCTGTTACCTGAATAACCGATCAAATCGCCTTTTTTAATGAAATCACCTTTATTAACTGCAAACTTACTTAAATGTGAATAAGAACTTGAAAATCCGTATCCATGTAATAATCGTAAAAAGTTACCAGAGCCTTTTTTACTGGGTCTCGTTACTTCTACTGTGCCATCCGCTGGTGCATAAATTGGCGTTCCTGTATTGACTGCAAAGTCTTGGCCGCGATGAAATTTCGTTATACCAAGAACAGGGTGTACCCTTTCACCATAACCAGAAGAGGTTCTTGCATTCTTTACTGGCGGTCCACTTGGGATCTGCGTCAGCATAGCCACTCGTAATGATGAGTTCATCGCTGCTGTGTCTAAACGTGATTCAAGTTTGACACTGTTTTGATCATCCATGCCGAGAACTTTTTCTAAATCGTTTAACCGGTCAGAAACCGCTTGCGTTCGTTCTTCTCGTTCTGATAAATCTTGTTCCAAGCTTAGTTTTAGTGCGGTAAGCGAGGTAATTTCTTTGGTCAAAGAAGAGGATTTATTCTCTAACTCGAGCAATTTTAGCTTTGAATATTCTGCATCATTAACTAAATAGTAAATGGTGGCAGCGGTGAGTAAAATCGCAAGAAAAATTATGTAGCTAAAAAATTTAAATGTATGACGTGATCGTTTTCCAAAACTAAAGTGCTTTGTTCCATCAACTGAAGAAATGGATACCGTTATATTATCTTTCATCGTTTTAGTTTTTTACCAACATCATAATTCATTGCTTAGATATACAGCATAGCCTCTATCTTTGTAAACTTTTGTATGTGCTAGTGCTCATTTTATACTTAAATAGTTGAGGTTAGCATAAAGAACAGACTGTTGTTCTAGGCAGAAGGTTTTTCTACCTAGAACATCCATTTTAAAAAGTACTTTCTAAAAACTATAGCAGGGCGCGATTTTTAACGGTTCGCTTTGCGAACGTAATTCAAGATAGAGACTGGCACAACTTTTCTGACCGGAAAGCCGGCAATTTCTTTGCGATCGATGATGTGTTTTAGTCGACTCTCAATAGCGCAAAGATTTTTAAAGTCGCCCATGGCAACAAACGAAATCGCTTCACCAGAAGCACCAGCACGACCAGTTCGGCCAATGCGGTGGATGTATTCTTCTGGTTTGAACGGCAAGTCATAATTGACCACGCGGCTTAATTCGCCGATATCCAAACCACGTGCAGCAACGCCTGTAGCGACAAGGTATTTTAGTTCGCCAGATTTAAATTGCGCCAAAATCTTTTCACGCATGGCTTGGCTTCTATCACCATGAATACAATCGGCGATTATGCCACGCTTTGCTAGTTGATCGACTAGCTTAGCAGCACCGTGTTTTTTCTCGATAAAGATAAGGGCTTGGTCCCATTTTTGCTCGTTAATCAAATGGCTCAACAAGGCAGACTTGGTGTCTTTATCAACCGTGATTAACCATTGTTTGATATTGGCAGCAGCACGAACGTTTGGAGAAATAGAAATTTCAGCCGCTAGATCGGTCATCTTGCTGTCTGAAAAATCAAACGCCAGAGCGCGAACATCGTCGGTCATGGTTGCTGAGAATAATAGGTTCTGACGGTTTTCTGGTAGACGTTCCATGATTTTGTTGATATCACCAACAAAACCCATGTCGACCATTCTATCGGCCTCGTCCAATACCATGACTTTCAGTTCATCAAAATGCAGCGCACGCTGATGAGCTAAATCGAGCAATCTGCCTGGAGTGGCAACTAAAATATCAACGCCTTCAATTAAACGTTCTTTTTGAGCTTCAGTATCCACGCCGCCATACACTGCCATAGAGGTTAATTTGGTGTGTTTCGCGTATTGAGCAACACTGGCTTCAACCTGAACGGCTAACTCACGTGTCGGCACAAGAATAAGCACGCGAATGCGTTTGCCGCGTAATGTTCCTGCTTTCGTGAAGCGTTCTAGTAAAGGCAGAACAAAGGCCGCCGTTTTGCCTGTTCCTGTTTGCGCTGTGGCGATTAAGTCTTTACCCGAAAGGATGATGGGAATCGCTTGTTTCTGGACTGGCGTAGGGGTTTTGTAACCCAATTCAGTAATAGCTTGAACAAGAGGACTGGATAATCCTAGTTTTGCAAATGGCATAAGGTGCTCTGACAGATTGTCGTAAGGTGTATCGAAAAGAAAAGATGGTGCAGTATAGCGTAAAAGCAGCCATTCGTTGTTTGAAAGTTGCAATTAGCTTTATTGTTTTAGAGGGCGACTTATGTGATGAATTAAAACGCATCCATTAAAAACGCTTTGGAAGTGCTTTTTTATAGTGCGCTTCGCTTTCTATGAGTGGCGCGCCACCCTAAAAGCCAAAATTACCAAAGCACCGAGTTATCGTATTTACGCACTGGCTGGTGGGTCACCGCTTCGTCCAGGATTGATCCTAGATCAAGACAAGGGCGCTGCAATCGAAGTGGAAGTCTGGTCTGTACCGACCGCACACTTCGGCAGCTTCGTCGCAGGCATCCCCGCGCCACTTGGTATTGGCAAAATAAAACTCGCCGACGGCAGCCAAGTGGCAGGCTTTATCTACGAGTCATACGGCATCGAAGGCGCACAAGACATTACGCACCTAAAAGGATGGCGAGCGTATTTAGCGTCATTGAAATAGCAAGTCAGTAAAAGCAAAGACAAACGAAAACCACTTTATTAGGGATAGAGATGTGGTTTTTTAGTTTTGAGTTGATCTACTCGTAATACTTTATAAATGTTCTTTTTTACTGGTGGAAAGTGAAAAATCGTTTTAGTATTAATGAATAGGAGTTTACAGTTAAAAAATAACTTGCTTTGGATGAAAATTAAAATGCGCAGATTTTTTTAGCTTTAAATTTTTTGGAATCTTCAAAAGGCTTTTATTATTTAGGTGCGTTTTTAATAATGTTTAAAGGTTTTTTAATTTGTCTAAATGTACACTATAAAAGATTTATTTTTCAGGATGAACATATGTTAAAAGAAGCTATAAACAATCTTAATCATGACATTTCATTACTAGAGTTATATGTAAAAAATAGCCAAGAATCTGGGTTCAGCGATATGACTAGGTTGTTGGAATCTTTATCTATTTCTATTTTCAAAGAAACGTATGGATATGATCTACAAAATAAAAATCAGATAAAGTGTAATTACCCTGCAATCGATCTGGCTGATGATAATTTAGAAATTGCAGTGCAAGTAACCACGAATGCTGATGCAGCCAAAGTTAGGAACACAATTAAAGTCTTTGAAAGTCAAGGGTTAGATAAAAAATATAAGAAGTTGTACATCTATGGTTTTTTAAAAAACTCAATATTGAAAAATATTCCTAGTTACTGTGTACTTGTAAAATCCTCGACCATAGTATCTAAATTAATGGATAAAAATGATGAAGATTCTGTACAAAATGTTATTGATTCAGTGAAGCAGCATACAGATTTTTCAAGAGTTCACCCTTACGATGATTTAAATTGTTTAAAAATAATTCTTAGAGTTATAGATCGTTCTGCTATAAAACACAGAATGTATTGTGAAGGTAGCTATAGTGAAATGGTTAAAGGTTTGAAAGAAATAACTGAGATTATTAGTAAAGGTAAGCTTGGTAAGCAGAGTAAATGTAAATCTATAGACGACTTTTACGATCGCGATATAGTGCTTTTTTTAGGAAAAGTCAGGAATTTGGTGAGCGAGATTGTATCTATATTTAATTTTAGTCGTATGGAAGGAAGTGATATTTTTTATATTGATGGTGAGAATTTTGAGAAAATAGATTTTATAAAAAAAGATATCATAGAAAAATCTAATGCTATATCTAAGAAAAAAAGAGCTGATATAGTTATTGAGGCCTATTGAAATTTATAAAAATAATTTAATGTAGGGCTTGAAATTATTTTTATTTTCATTGAGATCACGAGTGATTTAAATAGGACACCCACACAAAATTGACGGCTAATAAATACGCTGTATATTTTGTTTCTCATGGAAGAGAGGTTTTGTCGTACCAAGAGCCATAAGTCAGCAAATTAGTCTACAAGATACGCTTTACTATCATTGCATTTCTCGTTGTGTCCGTAGGGCGTTTTTATGTGGTGAAGATCCAATCTCTGGCGAAAGTTTCGAGCACCGTCGTGGTTGGATCGAAAACCGCATGCTGTTCCTAGCCAATGTCTTTGCTATTGATATTTGTGCTTATGCGGTAATGAGTAATCATCTTCATGTGGTTTTGCACATTAATGCAAAGAAAGTGGCAACATGGTCTACATTAGACGTTCTAAAAAGATGGCACAAGCTACATAAAGGTACCTTGTTTACTCAACAATATGTAAGAGGGGAATCATTGCCTGGCTATGCAATGGCTTTGGTAGAAGCGTCTGCTGAAGCTTATAGAAACCGCCTTATGGACATTAGTTGGTTCATGAAGGAGCTTAATGAGCCAATTGCTCTACAGGCAAATGTTGAAGACAAGTGCACAGGCTGATACTATCGCCTCGTTTCACTCGCTCACCCTTCGGGCACGCTAAAGCGGTTCAAATTTTTACAAAATTAGTGGGAAGGTAGATTCAAGTCTCAAGCGTTACTTGATGAGTCCGCACTGGCTGCTTGTATGGCTTATGTTGATCTTAATCCACTGAGAGCAGAAATGAGTAAAGCCCCAGAAACCTCCGAATTCAGCAGTGTAAAAAAGCGAGTAGCCGCTGCAAGATATCAAAAACAACCGAAATTACTCTATCCTTTTTGTAGGCAATCCGAGAAAAGGCATGCCTGATGGTTACCCTTTTACTTATCAGACTACCTTGAACTCCTTGATATGACAGGGCGAATTATCCGAGAAGGCAAACGAGGTTCAATAGATGCTTCACTATTGCCGATTCTTCAACGACTCAATATATCCTCAGAAAATTGGCTGTGTATCGCCACAGAGTTTGGAGCAAGAACAGGTAATATCGTGGGTGTTGAACAATCTATTGCTTATTACTGTGAAACAAATCATCGACGAAAGCCCCGTCAGCAAAGTGCTAAACTGCTTGCATAATACTTTTATTTAATACATTCCTCTACCAAGCTAGCAACGACATGCTAGTCGTTTCTTTTCGTTTTAAACTGGCTAAGAGCGGATTTACTTACTGTCTTTTCTGTTTTTTTTGATGGCAACTCGTGAAAAGTGGCGTTGAATTTATTTTTTGTGTTTGAAAAGCAATCGAACTTATTGATGTACTAGTTTTTTTGAATACATTAAAGTGGGTGTATCAGTAATTCCTAACAATGGCGTTATGTACAAGGAGGGAAAATGGAACTGGAAAGAGTGTTTGTTCTTTATGGAACATCAAACTCAGGAAAAACATCAACTTTAAATGAGTTGATCGAAATTCTGCGAGTAAGTTCTGACGAAATCATATTAGACGATAATATCGATAATAATGACCATCGCTTTGTATGTTTTGCTAATGGAAAATATGTTGGTGTCTCTACTCAAGGAGATTGCGGAACTCAAGTCCAAGAACACCTCGATGTAATTGAAAAACATTGTAATATTATTTTCTGCGCTACTCGGACTCGAGGAATAACGTGCGCTCACGTTGTTGAGCGCTTTGGTGATAAATTGACGTGGATCCAAAACTTGACAATGTATAATCATAAAAAGGATGCCTTTTCAAATAAAGATTTTGTTGATGCTCGGTATTCGCAGATTGCTAAAATGTTATCAACGTTAGTGCTATAGGGTTACATATAAAAAGTATTCAAAATGGACAATAAACCGTTCACCATTTTTGCAAAAAAAACGCAAAAATAGCTACCAATTAATGCTAACGCTTAATACAGTGTTAGCAATTATGAGTAAATAGAGAACATATGAACCAGATTATAAAAGAAACATTAAAAGACGAAGTTGTTGAATTTGAAGTGCATGGCCTAGATATAGCGAGAATATATTCTAGTAGCTCTTCTAAATTAACAATGCTATCTATCAGTGCTAGTCCTAATATTCATATTGAAGAAGAATTAAAAATCAATCAGCCATTTTTGATAAATGTGCCAAGTTACGGTGTAAAGGAAATCAAGCTAACACGTGTTGATGATTTATCAGTAGAAGTGAAAGTTAAAAATATCCCTATATCTCCAAATCTTAATTATGTAAAAGGAATGGATAACACTCCTTTTCCAGAAAGAGAGAAGGAAATGATAAGGAAAAAGCTTGATATATTTGAAGAACGTTTAAATAATAATTCTAATTTAACTCAAGAAATAAAGAACGACCTAGCCGAACACGTAACTTATGTTAAAGAGTCCTTGGATCATTTGGGAAGAAAAGATTGGCTAATATTGACAATAGGGTTACTTGGTAATTTTGCATCAGGAGCATTTTACGCCCCAGATGTGGCAATGGAAATGGCTTCAAATATCGCAACTTCTATCCCACAGTTTTTAGACTCAATTGTCCATGCAATACCTACTATAAATAACGGAATTGCACGTATTACTAATGACAGCTAACAAGTCATTAAAACAGGGTGAAAATCAGTTGGTTTTGCTCCTGCGTCGCTAATTTTAACCAACTGATTTTTGCCTCTTAATGAGGCGTTATATCTCATTTGAGAGCAGAGTAAGTTTATGACAGAGAGCCCACTAAATGCTGCGCTAAGAGTTTTTGAAGCAGCAGAAGCAAACTTGGTAAAGCTAGAAAAGCTTTGGTTGGAAATGGAATCAGTAATTCCCAATGGAGTAGCGTTTTTAGAAGATACCAGTTATGAAAATAATTGTAGAAATTTCGAAAATATTTTGGCCTCTCTTCCAAAAATAGATGGGTGGAAACCAGAAATCTACTTGATGGACTTGAACGAGATAGGACAGAACAGGCTTGATGCAATGGAAGTTGGCGAGATCGAATGTCACGTTTCAGTTGAAAGTCAGATTTACGAACCAGTCAAGTTAATTCGCCAATATAGGTATAGGTTTGATCGCAAGAGACGTGAGCTTGTGCGAGATACACTGCAATCGGTTATTGATAGCATAGATCAAGATTTGAGAGATCTTGCAATTGAACTAGAAAGTGAATCTGAAATAAATGAGGCCGTTACACGCCCCAGTTTTGATGATTTAAAGTCTCATATAGCTGAAATTGATACCTTATTAGGTAGTGAACCTCGTCCAAGTAGATGGACAGATCTACAAAGACACTTACATTTCGGATTACTTGGCGATCTTCAAGATATTATTAAGCATGACTGGCCGAGTGTAAAAAGTGGTATTAGAAAATCCCTGTATGGCGAAAAAGAGCCGATCCCCGTAGAAGTAGATGATCTTGGTAGCTTAGTGTCCAGCAAGCCTTCAGGCCCCATTGTTACAAGGCTTAATTGGGAAAATCTCTCTCCAGATGATTTTGAGCGAATAATATTTGCTCTTATTTCTTCTGAAAAAGGTTATGAAAATCCTGAATGGCTGATGAAAACCAACGCCCCTGATAGAGGAAGAGATTTATCTGTACTAAGAGTTCATCATGACCCTCTTGGTGGTGTTTTTCGGCATCGAACAATTATTCAGTGCAAGCACTGGTTATCAAAGAGCGTTTCTGTATCCGACATAGCAGAACTTAAAGAGCAAATGAAGCTTTGGGAGCCACCTAAAGTTGATATTCACGTAATCGCTACTTCAGGAAGATTTACTTCTGATGCGGTAGCTTCAATCGAAAAACATAATCAATCTGATAGTGGTTTAAGAATAGAAATGTGGGCGGAAAGCCATTTGGAGCGATTATTATCTAGTCGCCCATCGATAATTGCTGAGTATGGGCTTCGGTGAGAAAAAGGTATAATAGAATGAATAGGGTCGGACTCATTGATATTTGTCTAATTTAAAAGATGGTCTCTTCATGAATCAATGAAACCGGCCCGATTCATCCGAAAAGTGTTCCTGTCATTAATGAGATATCCATCTTAAGAAAACAGTGTTTTTAACTTGGGGTCCTGTTGTTATTTTTGCAAACAGTGGGATTTCAATAGATCTTATGAGTGAATCAGAATGGATAAAATCAAAGCCATGATTTTGAGGCTAATTGGCAGGTCGTCAATGGCAAGTATTGGGGGAGATATGAAGTATTATCCGTCGCCAAGTGGTGCGTTTGGTGTGATGGCACCTGTCGGCTGGCAGCAAAAAACTGACTCTGACTTGCTTTCGATCTCTAGCTTAGATGGTAGCGTTTCTATTACTGCCAATGCGTTCAGCAAAAACGACGGACATTTCGAAGAGTCTGCCGAGTATCGTTTCAGTTCATTACAAGACTTATATATCCCTCAAAGTGACGTCTCTCCAATTAAATGCGGCGTCTTGCGCGAATATGAAAGTACATGCCAGAGTGAGGCAGGGCATACCTATTATGTCGCAGCAGCAACTCAGGTGAGAAACGCTTTTGTTAGCATTGCCGTGGTCACTAATCGTAAGGACTATAACGAAAACAAGTCCATGTATATAAAGATTTTTGAATCTATTAAAGTGGACTTATAGTAAAGACTAATTTCAAATTTCATTCATTCACGCGCAAGGTTACGAATACATCTAACTAGAGCCATCTGTTCAACTACTAAAATACGAGTCAGCATTGGTAAGCGATTCTGGTGCAGTGAGTGACTACGCTAAGCGTTTCTCCATTTGGACTTTTACCGATACTTGTTGGCAACTTAAGTACCATCAAGGTACACCTTGTTCGCCTTTCGAGTTAGAGCAAGATTAAGAATACGGGATTATCTATACAAAGTGGTTAAGATATATTCCCAACGCTCGGTATTGGCAAAATAAAACTCGCTGACGACAACCAAGTCGCTGAGGTTATCTTCGTCGCCGTCCACGTAACTGGCTGTATCCTAGCGTTGCCTATTTAGCCTCTTTGGGGGTTATGTTTGCTTGAGTCATAAACGATAAATGAATATTGACAAGGTAGGATAGTTCATGGAATCCGTTTTAAAAGAAGCGATAGCGCTGCGTCAGTCTGGTCAATATGAGAAATCTAGAAGGCTGCTTAATACCTTGTTATCGGGCGATGATTGGAGCGCAAAGGCTCATCTACATATTGCTTGGTCTTATGACAACGAAGGCAAGGAGCAAGAGGCCATTGTTCACTATGAATCAGCCTTGTCAGGTTTGTTATCAAAAGAAGAGCGTTTCGATGCGCTGTTTGGTCTAGCGAGTTCGTATAGATGCATTGGTTCTTACCAGGAGGCTCTTCACTACTTTGACGTAACGCTTTTTGAATACCCCAATGCGATTGAAGCCAAACCTTTTTATGCCATGTGTTTGTATAATCTTGGTCGTCATAAAGAAGCAATCGCATTATTGCTTGAATTGTTGGTATCGACGACAAATGATGAGTCAATTAAAGCCTACCAACAAGCCATCATGTTGTACGCAAGGGATTTGGATAAATGCTGGTAAAGTTGATCTTATAAATTTTTCAAGCATGATTACGGTGTTTTTCAAGCTAGTTGTCACCGACTTATTACGTGAAAGGATCCTTTAGTGAAAATCTACGGCAGAACGACGTCATTTAATGTTCAAAAAGTACTTTGGTTTCTGGAAGAACTCGGTGTTCCCTACGAGCATATTGAGTTAGGCGGGCGTTTTGGCGGACTTGAATCTGATGATTTTGCTAGATTGAACCCGATGAAAAAAGTACCTGTGCTAATCGATGGCGACAAAGTTATTTGGGAATCGCACACGATTTTACGTTACCTCGCGGCAAGTTACGGTACTGGCAAATGGTATTCAGATGATGCCTATCAGCGTTCGTTATATGAACGTTGGATGGATTGGTCTCATGTGCTTTTTCAGCCTGCTTTTATGGCGATGTTCTGGGGCTATTATCGAATGCCAGCTAGTAAACGAAACATGCCTGAAGTGAATGAGGCCCTACAAAAATGCATGACGTGCCTAGCAACATTAGATACCGCGCTCGCTGATTCCAAATACGTCGCGGGTGCATTGATGACACTGGCAGACATTTGTGCGGGTTCCATTATTTATCGACTCATTTCTCAAGGATTAGATGTGCCGCTTCCTCGACATGTTGCAGATTGGTACGAAGGTTTAAAGTCACAAGCTGGCTATCAAAAATGGATTATGAGTGATTTTGCTGAGCTGAAAGGTCGCGAAGATTTTTAAGAGCAGTCATCGCGGCCTGTGCTTAGGTTTGTTGGCTCTTTCTTCAATGTATTGCCAAACATCACATTCGTTTCGACATCATAAATACGTGTTCTTTTGCGAATAAGTGTCAAGAGACCGTGTAACGTGAGCAAGATGACAGAAACCCATATTGGTCCGTAGGTAAGCCATTTGTCATTTGCAATACTTTCACCGAGCAGTATTGCGACGATAAACAGCAAGACGGGTTCTACATTTCCAAGTAGACCGAATAACGTCAGTGGCAGTATCTTGCTGGCGAGGATATAAAAGATAAACGAGATGGCACTGATGGCCGCTAGGCCAGCTAAAAGTGCGAACATGTTGACTGATAATGATGCATTTTGCTGTGTAATGTGAATAAGAGCAATGGCTCCCGCAACGGGAAAGATAAAGAGTAAGTCAATAAAGAAACCACCAAGATGGTTGGTGTTAAGTGTTCGACGTAAGACAAAATAGCATGGGAAGCCGAGTGCGACTGTAGCCGTTTCCCAAGAAAAACCACTTCCTATGTAGATCTCATGAGCGACGCCCAACCCTGCAAAAAATGCGGCGCACTTTTGCAACAAACACAGTGGTTCTTTGTATAAAAAACGGCCTACTAATAACATGGTTAATGGCAGTAAAAAGTAGCCAGTTGCAACTGGTAGCCCACGACCGTTTAATGGTGCCCATAAGAATAGCCATTGTTGCAAACCGATTAAAAAAGCGCTTAGTAATAATCCTAATAGCAGCAAGGGGCGATGACGTACTTGATGAATGATCTTGTTTATTAATCCTATGTCTCGGCTTAACCACATGAATAATCCAACAAAAGGAAAGATCATCAGCATACGCCAGCCAAATACCTCAGTGCCTGTTAATGGCTTAAGAAGTATTGAATAAAAGTACAAGCTTGCAAATAAGCTAGATGATAAGACAGACAGCACAATGCCTTTAAACATGGTGAACTCCTGTTTAATAAGAGGGAGATAATAGAGAGGTTAGAGCCAAAAATTGACTGTTAAGGGCTTAACTTTTGGCTTATCCAGTGTTTGAAGGCTTCGGAAGCCGCCGAGGCGTATTGAATGGAAGGGCGAACAAAATAGATGCCTTCTTCTGTATTTAAAGTCCAGTCGGGTAAGATATGTTGCAAAGCACCATTGGCAAGGTCTTCTTTAAATAACCATTCCCCAGCGGCTAAAATACCGACGCCGGCTTTTGTAGCAGCGAGAAGGGATTCTGTGTCGTTAGACGTAAGGTTGCCTTTGACTACGATGGATTCCACTTGCTTGTCTTTCACTAGTTTTCACTCGGGAAAGCTCTTGAAACCCGTGAATTGTAAGCAGTTATGTTTGGCGAGTTGAGTAGGGTGTTCAGGTTGTCCTTTTGACTTTAGATACGCAGGGCTTGCACATAGGATTCGTCTGTTTGGCGCTAATTTTTTAGCGACGAGCTGACTATCATTTAGGCTGCCAATGCGTATTGCTGCATCATATCCTTCTTCAATCAGGTCAATAAAGCGATTACTGTAATTGATCGTCAAAATAATATCTGGATACAGTAATAAAAATTCTGGAATGAACGGTGCGATACACCGTCTTCCCATTTCGGCTGGCACGGCGACTTTAAGTCGACCTTGTACTAAACCAGAATTTGACGACGCTTTTGTTTCTGCTTGATTGATATGCTCAAAAGCCTTGCTAAGCTCTTCCGCCAATTCTTGGCCCGTGGCTGTTAATTTTAGTTGTCGTGTAGATCGCTCTACCAAACGAATACCTAATCGTGCTTCCATTGCCGCAATGCGCTTAGAGATAATCGATGGGTGGCGTTCTAGCGACTGGCCAGCCAAAGTGAAAGATCGATGCTTCGCAATGGCTAACAGCGCTAAAATTTCATCTGCATAGTTTGCATTCATTGGCGTACCTATTTAAGACAGAATGAAGCGAATCGCTCCGACAGACAAAGTATCGCAGTGCACTTAATGCAAGACAACTAGGTTTAATGCATTTAATTTGTGCGTTTAATGCAGATTATGTTTTGTGTTTTTATGAAAGCGTGGTTGATAAAAGTCAATCAGAAAGGATAATGTCTGGCTCTTTCACCATCTAATGTTGCCTGTTATGCGCCTTGATAAATTTGTTTGCAAAAGCACTGAGCTAACCAGAAAGGAAGCAATCCAATGTATCCATTCTGGTGAAGTTTTCGTAAATGGTGAGGTTGCGACAAGCGAAGCGACTCAGGTGCATGAAAACAATAGGGTATTACTGAATGGTGATAAGTTAAAAGCTCGTGATTTTCGCTACATTTTGATGAATAAGCCTGCGGGCACGGTGTGTTCAAATATCGATGAAGTGTATCCGTCTCTGTTTAATTATCTAGAGGTTGATAAAGTCTCTGAGCTGCATATTGCAGGGCGTTTGGATGCGGATACAACAGGCCTAGTACTGATTACCGATGATGGGCGTTGGTCATTTAATATTACTCTACCAAGTAATGATTGCCGCAAAATCTATCGAGTTCAATTGTCTCAAGCCATTCCAGCCGAGCACCGCCAAGATCTTATCGATCAGTTCAAGAAAGGCCTACAGCTACAAGGCGAGATGGGTTTAACGCGCCCTGCCAAATTAGACATCATCACTCCAAAAGAAGTACTGTTAACCATCACCGAAGGCAAGTTTCATCAGGTTAAACGCATGTTCGCAGCGGTTGGTAATCGTGTGGTTGGTTTGCATCGAGAGCAAATAGGCGAGGTTTGCCTTGATCTTGATGTCGGGCAATGGCGTTATTTATCTAAGAATGAAGTAGAGTCTTTCAATAATAATTAAAACTCATTGAGGTTAGGTTATGACAGCAAAGCGAATATTATTTACAGGTGGCTCGGGAAAAGCAGGAAAGTATGCGGTTGCTTATCTTCTGGATCAGGGATATCGAGTGCTTAATATAGACTTGAAACCACTGGATCATCCTAAGGTCGATAATCTTATTGCTGACATTACCGATTCTGGTCAGATGTTCAACGCTATGAGTTCGTATGCTGGTTTTGATGATTTAGAACCCGGCACTGGAGTGCCTAAGTTTGATGCAGTGGTGCATTTTGCCGCTGTGCCAAGAATCCTGATCAATCCAGATAATGAAACCTTTCGTGTTAATACCATGGGCACTTACAACGTTATTGAAGCGGCTGTGAAGCTTGGTATTAAGAAAGTGATTATTGCATCGTCAGAGACCACTTATGGTATTTGTTTTTCTGATGGTCAAACCAATCCACATTCGCTGCCATTAGAAGAAGATTATGACGTTGATCCGATGGACAGCTACGGATTATCTAAAGTGGTGAATGAAAAAACAGCACGCAGTTTTCAGCGTCGTTCAGGAATTGATATTTACGCGCTACGCATTGGTAATGTTATCGAACCTCATGAATATGCTGAGCTGTTTCCAAATTATTTTAAACACCCTGAAGTGCGCCGCAGAAACGCTTTTTGTTATATCGATGCCCGAGACCTAGGGCAGATTGTGGATTTATGTTTGCAAAAAGATGGCTTAGGTTTCCAAGTGTTCAATGCTGGCAACGATGATAATGGCGCGATTATTCCGACAAAAGCATTAGCCGAACGATTTTTTCCAGGTGTGCCATTTACCCGAGAAATGGGCGAGCATGAAGCCTTGTTCTCTAACCGTAAAATCCGCGATGTGCTGGGCTTTAAAGAACAACATAATTGGCGGAATTATGTTGAATTACCTCGTGACTAGTGTTTGCTGTTTACCGACAAAAAATTTCACCTAAGGTTCTTATCACCCTTGACGAATTTTCGTTTAATCCGAAGCCAAAATTGAATCTTAGGTAATTGTCGTATTCTTCATTAGAAGAAAAGAAATAGCCGGGAATGAAGTAATTTCCAAGTCTGAGTGCTGCCTGTAGTTTGTTCTCTTTATTGGGTAAGTGCTCAGGTAGGCTAACCCATAAAACAAATCCGCCTTGGGGGTTAGAAACGATAGTTCCTTCTGGGAAGCTGTCCAGTATTGCGTGACGCACTTTATCTCGAAATGACGCTAATGTGGCTCTTAGTTTACGCATGTGGAGGTCATATCCACCAGAGCGCAAGAATTCTGCGATAGTTGCTTGTGGGTATTCAGCGGTATATTTAGATGTGGTTTGTTTGAGTTCCTTGATGAGCACTGAGCTCTTGGAGCCAGCTATCCAGCCAATTCTGAGTCCTGGGGCGATCGATTTTGTAAAGCTATTACAGAGGATGACAT
Organism: Marinomonas sp.; assembly: GCF_965225885.1. Lineage (NCBI taxonomy): Bacteria > Pseudomonadati > Pseudomonadota > Gammaproteobacteria > Oceanospirillales > Oceanospirillaceae > Marinomonas > Marinomonas sp. The sequence goes on along the minus strand of NZ_OZ245329.1, from coordinate 3,241,063 downwards.
CAGATGAATACGCACGTAGGGGTCTGGGTCGGCTATTGGTAAAATAAATATCGCCATATACGTCATCTTCAATGATAGTAAAACGATGCTTCTTGGACAGTTTGACTAGTTGAATTTTTTGATTCTCATCAAGTAACACGCCATCTGGATTGTTAAAATTTGCGTTGTATACAATAACTTTAATGGAATGGTTTTCTAGTTCATATTCGATGTCATCAAATGTTTTTACGCTGACACAGTTCAGGCCCAGTTCAGAAACAAACTTTAGGGTGTAGAAGTATGTTGGTGATTGGACTAAAACGGTGTCTCCCGGTGAAGTGGTTGCTCTTAAAGCCAGTGACAAGGATTCAAGTCCACCATTGGTGATGCATATCTCGTTTCTTGAGAATGAACAACCATATTCAATTGATCGCCTTATGATCTCATCTATTAGTAATTCATAGCCATGTCCCGAGATATTTCCGCCGAGTAAGTCTGGGTTACGATATATTTGTTTGCGCATGATCTTACTAATTTTCTGAGTAGGATAAAGATCAATATGCCCATTTGATAACGCCAGTCCTGAGTCGTTTCCAGAGGAAAGCAGCGAGTACAATTGTTCTTTTTCGCTTTCTTTATCTTCAAGCTTGAAACTCGATTTTTTTTCTGAGAAGTAGGTTTAACAAAGTATCCCTTTTTGGGTACAGCATAAACAACGCTTTCATTTTCGAGAAAGCGCATTGCATTTAGTGCTGTAAGGTTGCTGATTCCATATTCTTTGGCTAATTTTCGTACGGAAGGAAGCTTTGTATCTGGGGAAATCTCCCCCTTCTGTATTGAGTCGATGATATTATCCGCAATGATCCTGTAAATTGGTTTTCTATTCATAACTTCATATATTTCAGCGATTTAGTTCTGTTATACAACAGAATGTGCATAACTGTATATATTTTGGAGTTGAATTACTCGTTACCTTAATTTTTGTTGGTATATAAACAGAAGGAGAAAGGTAACAATGGCTCATGAACTAGAAACAATCTTGCAGAAACTGATTTTATGTCGAGATTTAGTATCCCTCAAATCCACTTTTGCTTTGATACCAGCAGACGCTGGTAAGCTTTCAAAGTACATCCGATTATACATAAGGAAATGAATCATGGAGCTTACTAATGAGATACTGTTATTTCTGTTTATGGCAGCTATCGTAGCTGGGTGCATCGATGCATTAGCCGGTGGTGGTGGACTTATTACGATTCCTGCAATGTTAATGTGTGGGATCCCTGCTGTATCCGCCATTGCAACCAATAAGTTAGGTGGTGTAGGAGGAACGCTGTCAGCGTCTTTGCACTTTATTAAAACAGGAGACATTAAAATCAAAGAGATGAAATGGATGATGCTGACAACATTCATAGGATCATTTCTCGGAGGAATGGTTCTAACAATGATTAAAAGTGATTTCCTATCCTCTGTAGTGCCATTTTTATTGATTTGTTTTGCGTTATATTTTCTTTTTGCCCCCAATTTAGGCGAAGTAAATCAAGATAATAAAATATCACCTCATGCTTATACCTTTGTTATTGCAACCGCTATCGGATTTTATGATGGTTTTTTCGGCCCAGGTACAGGCTCTTTTTTTGCAATATCCTTAGTTTTTTTCTTGGGATTTAATTTGGTGAAGGCAACAGCACAAACTAAGCTGCTGAATTTTTGCAGTAATTTGGCAGCTTTATTGTACTTTGTTTATGACGGAGCCATCATCTGGGATGTTGGTTTACTCATGTTTATTGGGCAGGTCGTTGGTGGGCAAATTGGAGCGAGGTTAGTTTTATCCAAAGGCAAGCAGCTTATAAAGTTCACCATGATCGTCGTAAGTGTCGGAATTTCGGTTAAGATGCTGGTTTTCAGTTGATGAATACTTTTTCCTTATGTGACATTTATCCGAAATATTTGGGCGTATGACGCCTTGTTCTCTAACCGTAAAATTCGCGATGTGCTGGGCTTTAAAGAACAACATAATTGGCGAAAGTACGTGAGCGCTTCTGACGAGTAAAATGTAAAGGTGTAAAACCCTGACCTTTTGGGTTCTACACCTTTAATCCTAATCAAGGTTAAGACAAAACCGCGTTGGAAATGTCGTTCAGAAGAGAGGCACCTTTAGGCTCCCAACCTAGTTTCTTTTTACTTTCTTCGCCGGATGCATTAAGCGATAGCTCTGCAAAATGCGCATAGTGTCCGAAATGGTCTCGAGCTTCTTCTTTGGTTATGGCGTGAGTAGGAATATTAAGTCGATCACCAATGGTTTGCATAATGCTCTTAAATGGTATGTTTTCTTCGCCCGCCGCAATGTATTTATGACCGCTTTGTCCGTTTTCTAACACTAGACGATATAAGTTAGCGGCATCTGATAAGTGAACAGCGGCCCATTTATTATTTGTGTTTTCAATGTAGGCAGAGACTTGTTTACTTTGCGCAATCTCTAGCATTGGACTAATTAAGCCAAATTTATGAGTGTCGTGAACTTGAGATAAACCAACAATCATGCAATTTGTCCCGTTTTTATGACAGGCTAAAGCGGCTTCGTCTGACGCTGCGCGTGGGAACTGCTCAGAATGAGACTCTATAGCCCAAGCCCCTGATGTGACAATGAGTGGCCGTGATGTGTTATTCAGTGCTTTCCCCATGGCTAGGATAATGTGTCGATCATCTTCGCAGTTTTGTTTGTAGGTAGCGAAATCATGATTGAAGGCGGTATGGATCACCGCATCGACATCTTTTATACCTGCTAAAATCGAATCGATACCTTGCAATGATCCTATGTGTGCGGTCGCGCCAAGACTCTCTAATATTGCAGCACTGCTTTCATTGCGTGCTAGTCCCACAATATCGTAATGATTGTCTAGAAGATTTTTTACGATCGCTTGCCCAAGAAATCCTGTTGCGCCAGTAACAAATATACGTTTCATAGTTTGCTCTACTTTATGTTGGTCAAAAAAGTCATTGTATGAAGTGCTGAGCTTTATTAAAGTAGTGACCTTATCGTGGTATAGCAACTAATAGGATAATTGTGAAAAATACGACAGAGCAGCACCTTGCTATATTTCTAAAGAAAAAACGTCAAAGCATTGATCCTATTTCATTGGGCTTCGATAGTGTGCGCCGGCGTACCCCAGGGTTACGACGTGAAGAAGTGGCTCAGCGTGCCCACATTAGCGTGACTTGGTATACTTGGTTAGAGCAGGGGCGTGGTGGAGCTCCGTCAGAAGAAGTGCTATCACGTATCGCAAAAGCGTTATTGCTGACTAATGCGGAAAAAGAATATCTTTATCTCACGACGTTAGGGCATTTGCCTAAGACGGATTATCAATTATCTGATGTTATAACGCCACGATTACAATCTATCCTTGATGCTTTGAGTCCAAATCCTGCGATTATTCGTAACTTATCGTGGGATGTACTTGCTTGGAACGACGCTGCGGCTGTAGTTCTCACCGATTACGCATTATTGGCCCCAGAAAATCGTAATATTATGCGCTTATTCTTTTTAAAGAATGAAGTGAGAGCACACAATCCTGATTGGATTGATACCGCTAATTTAATCGTTAGTGCTTTTCGCGCGGACATTGCTAGGTTAGGTGGAACAGAGCATACAGAGCAATTAGTGACCGAATTGTCTGAACATAGTGAGGTGTTTAAAAAGCTTTGGATAGCACAAGAAATTAGTAGTTCTAATGAAGGTGTGAAGTGTCTAAATAAACCAGATGTTGGCAAAATCTCTCTCGCGTACTCTTCGTTTAATGTTTCCAGTAGACCTGAGTTAAGTTTAATCGTTTATACACCAGAAACTGAAGACAGTTCCAATAAAGTAAAAAAACTGATACAGAATTGTAAAAAATGATGAGGTTGGGCTTTTGAATGATACTCCGCTTATAAAAATGGCTTCTGGAAACAGAAGCCATTTTTTTGGACTTCGAGTCGTTTTCGATTTGCTTTATAAAATAGGTTTATGCAAAGCGTTTTTCTAGATAGTTGATGATCTCTGAGGATTCGTACATCCACTCAACTTTGCCATCTTTTTCAATACGTAAACAAGGCACTTTCACTTGGCCGCCACCTTCTAGCAATTCAGCGCGATGTTTTGAACCTTCTGGTGCATTACGCTTTTCAATTGGTAGATTTAATTTATACATAGCTCTTCGTGTTTTAGTACAAAACGGGCAGGCGGCGAATTGATAAAGAGATAGGCTTTTGAGTTCTTGGTTAACCTCTTTTTGCTGTTCTGGTGCGCGTTTTTTCTTAGATCCGCGAGTAATAAGGTCAACAGCTATGATGATGTAGCCAAGTAGGTTACGGATGAGGTTTATCAGTATTTTCATGTAGGACGCTCGCTTGTTCTGATAACTAAATGAATAGGAGAAATGTCATTGAGCGTCATTCTATCGGTAAAGTGCTTATCATTTAAGAGCTAAAGATAAATGTTTTCAGTTTGTGCTCGGATATGTGTCACTATCAAGCTTTATTAGCTGAATGTAGAATTCTTTGGAGTAAGTATGAATAATAAAATTATTGGTATCATTTTAGTTATCGCTGGTGCTGCTTTAGCGGTATGGGGCTACAACATATATGATGCAGCTACTTCTCAAGTAACTCGTGCACTAAGTGGTGAGACACCAGTAGAAGCTTGGGTTGGCATGGTTGGTGGTATTGTGTGTGTGTTAGTTGGCCTAACAAGACTGAAGTAAATGCTCATTTTGTAGGGTGTGGTGGGATGAAAAGGGAGGTTGAAGACTTCATGGAAAAAAGAAGCAAAGCGTATTTGGATAGCTTTCTCCATTCTTTACCTCTAGAGGTTGCCGAAAAATACACGTCTTTTAGTGCAGATTATTATTGTTCCGACGAGTTCAATGCCAATGTTTGCGCTGATTTAATTGTGCGAGGTGAAAAGCAAGCCTCGTGCAGTATGAAATATTGGTATAGACATGAAGGTGAAGTCATACCTGAGGTTGGTCACTTGCAAGTTGTGACTGACTGGGACGGCAAGCCTGTGTGTATCATAGAAATAACTTCCGTCACAGAATGCCGATATTGTGATGTTAGCGAAGAGTTTGCTACTGCAGAAGGCGAGGGCGATAAAACCTTGGCTTGGTGGCGAGAAGCGCATTGGGCGTTTTTCTCTGCCGAATGCGAGGAGTTAGATATTGAAGCAGCAGAAGATATGCTGCTGGTGCTAGAGCGATTTAAAGTTGTTTATCAATAAGTGTTTAGATTGCTGTTTTGTGCCAGCAGAAAACTGTATAAAATGGATTAAATCGTTAATGTTACATGGAGTGTATGTGAAATTTATTAAAAATACAGTTGTTTGGATTATCATTATAATCTGTAGTCCTTATATTCTGGGCTACATGGTCTACCAAATATATGTAAGAAAGCGTTTTCTTTCTTTGCTTCTTTCTGGATTGCCAAAGGATATTCGCTCCCATGAAATCCATAAGATTATGTGGGGGGAGAAGAATGAGATCAGTGAAGCACTTGAGGACTCTCTACACGATCTAAAAGAAAAAAATTATTGGGTGAACGTGAGTATTGATTGGCATGATGTTGATGAAGTTGAGCCACAGGCGAATTCGCAAATAAAACACTATGGCATAAAGGATACTTTCGTGCTTAATTCATCCCATGAGTATGAGAGCGTTTGGCAAGCGTTGGTTACCTATGATGTGTGGTTAAAGACCAGAGGTTATGAGTTTGTGTTGTGGGATCAAGGTTCTGATGAATATACGGGCTTTATCTGTGATTCTCGTACTCATTCTAAATTTTTGAAGCTTGGGAATAAGGTTGGCTTAAACTTAGTTCGGTTAGATCATGAAAACGAGCAATAGTTTATAGAGCCTTGGCGTTTAGAGTCTAAATGTTAAATCGAATACGGCGTGAAGCTAATGGCAAAGTACATCGTATTTGTTTTTTTAGTAATTTAATCCCAGTTGATATCAGGAAGAGATTCAAAGCTTGGGCGGGCGAAATAGTAACCTTGAAACAGATGAATTCCTATGTCTTGTAGGGCATGGTATTCGGCTTTGGTTTCGACACCTTCCGCTATAATTAGCATGTTAAGTTCATTAAATAAGTTCACCAAGTTCTGTACGATAATTTGGCGTTTTTTATCTTGGTCGATGTTCTTGATAAGTGCCATGTCTATTTTGGTGAGGTCTGTATTGAGATCAGCAAGTTGGTTCAAACCATTGAATCCTGAGCCAAAGTCGTCTGTGGCGGTTAGAAAACCTTGTTCTTGGTAGTGTTGAATGATGGATTCTAAATGTTTGCTATCAACGATTTGTTCGTTTTCTGTGAATTCGAAAATGATCTTTTCTTTTGGAAATTGATACTCTTCAGCTGCGTTTAATGTAGTGCGAATGCAAAGTTCTGGTTTGTAAACAGCATTGGGTAAAAAATTAATGCTGAGAAAACTGTGTTTGTGTACTTCCAGTTCGGCGGCAAGTTTGATGGCCTTTACTCGACAACTTTGGTCAAAACGGTAGAGATTGGTGTTATTGACGTTTTGAAAAACCTGAAAGGCACTTTCTTTATTCAAACCACGAACAAGGGCTTCTTGTGCGAAGACGGTTTTGGTTTGGCTATTAATAATAGGCTGAAACGCCATAGTGAAGTCGAATCCTAAGTCACACCCAGTTGAACATTCTGCGCAGCCTAGTTTTCGAAAGTCCTTCTGTTGCATGTCGTTAGTTCTCTTTTGTTTAATACTTGGGTATATGGGGAAAAGATAGGTGCTTCTTGGACATATAATCCCCTATTACAATGATTTCCATAGTGTATATAAACAATAGAGCTTTAGTTGGTGATTTACCAGTACCACGCCATTTCTTTCAAAGATTTGCTATCGTGTGGATTTCGTTACAACTTTCTTCGGTGGATGTTGTTGAAGCATTTGGTGGACTTAGGCGGCATTGGATCATAAGTTGCAGGTTGATCCTTTAAATATCACTCAAGCCCCCACTCAAAGAGATACTCCTTAGTTTTTTGGTAAAAGCGTTACGTTGATCAACTGCAGGTGGTGATGGTGTTGGGGAGCTTTTTACTTCCTGTGTTTAGAAATGCTAATACGTTGACATTTATTTGTAACCTCACTGCGATAGTGTGTGATTTCACAGTGGTATTCAATGCGAGCCACTTGTTTTGCATTCTAGAGGTCTATCTGATGAACACTCTTTTGAGAATGGTTTCGAACCGATTTATCCGGTTAGTGGGTAATCTAGTCAAAGTAGTATCATATCCTTTTCATTTTTTAATGCATGATCTTCGCTTCACAATACCTGAGTTTTCTAAAGCCAAACTGAAAAGCAAAAATGCTTCAGCTATTCCTAAAGTGATCTGGCAGACAAATTATTCAAGTCGATGTACTTTGCCTATTTATGTGAACTATCTTTTTAATCGCTTAATGTCTTTAGATTATGACTATCGTTATGTGAGTACAGAAAGTCGTGAGTTATATATGAAAGAGTATGCTTCATCTGATGCTTATTATGCTTATTATGCTTATCTAAAGCTGAACGATGGCGCTGCTCAAGCAGACCTATGGCGGATGGTAAACTTGTATAATAATGGCGGTGTTTATATGGATATAGATGCCACACTGGTATGGCCGATTAGCCTGATTTTAAAAGAGAAATACGATGCTCTTTATATTAAGTACAAAAAGAATGATGCTGAATTTACAAATTTTTTCTTAGCAACAACTGCTAAAAATACTCACTATAAAAGTGTTATAAATAAAATAGTCTTTAATATTAATGGATACAAGGGATTGAAAAAGAAAGGGGTCTATAATACCACAGGGCCAGCAGTGTTGAACGAAATATTGGATGGGCAAGAAGTTCATAGCCTACGTAGAGGCTATGTTTGCATTCAAGGAGCATTTACAAATGAGTATTTTCAGTACTTAGATAAGCCAAGAGGTAAATGGACTCATAAACATGAAGATGATGTTGTTAAATGTTAATTAATTTTTATTAAGATTTTTGACTATCTATTTAAAAAACTTTTGAATGATTCTCATGGCGACTTAAATTATTAAGGCGCCATTTTTTACTTAAAGAGGAGGGCGGTTTTTAATTGATGTTTTTCTTAAAACTGATTTGTATCAATAAAAAAATCTTTGTGATGATCTAAAATAAAGAAGAAAAATCTCATTTTTTTACTATATTTTTATAGGCAAGCATGATAACAACTATTAAGCAGGGATAAGCATGAATACCGTTTTGTCAGCATTACCGATTTTATTATTAATTTGGGCGATGATAAAGCGTAATGCTGTGCCTTCTCATATTGCTTTACCTGTTGTGGCTGCCTTGGTTGCGTTTATTCAATTGGTGTTTTTTCAAGCCGATTTCGTTTTGTTAATTGCTAATGTTATTGCTGGCGCTTTGTCGGTTCTGACTCCTATCTCTATTGTTGCTGGTGCCATTTTATTAAATCGTGTGATGTTCTTTTCGGATGCTGAAGCGGTGTTAAGTCGCTGGCTAAAAAGCATCAGTTCTAACAAAGTGGCTCAATTGATGATTATTGGTTGGGCTTTTGCATTTATGATTGAAGGAGCGTCTGGGTTTGGTACGCCAGCAGCAATTGCTGCGCCAATATTGGTTGGTTTGGGTTTTCCGGCTATTCCGGTGGCGATTTTTACTTTAGCAATGAATACTGTTCCGGTGTCTTTTGGGGCGGTGGGTTCTCCTATCTGGTTTGGTTTATCCGGACTTGGGTTGTCAGAGATTCAGCTTATGGAGGTTGCTAAGTCAACGGCGTTATTAAATAGTTTTGCTGCCTTGCTTGTTCCTTTTATTGCTTTGTCTTTTGTGGTTGAGTGGCGTGATATTCGGCAAAATGCTTTGTTTGTTTTATTCAGTATCCTTTCTTGTACGTTGCCTTATGTTTTGTTTGCTCAGTGGAATTATGAATTCCCTTCGTTAATTGGCGGTGCCGTTGGTTTGGCAATCAGTGTTTTTCTGGCTAAGAAAGGTGTTGGGCTTTGTCACGACAAAAACGAAGTTGTACCAAATAAAACGATGAAAGCAAGCGAAGTGATAAAGGTTTTTTTGCCTTTCATCTTGTTGATTGTGATTCTGATTGTAACGCGCATCCCTCAATTGGGTATCAAAGCCTTGCTAAATGATGTGTCTGCTTTCTTTACTTGGTCGATAGGGTCGTCGGAATTTGCTGTCAGCCAGTCGCTGGTGCTGAGTTTGAGTAATATTCTTGGCACGGGGGTGAGTTGGCAATACAAAAGTTTATACGTTCCCGCATTGGTTCCTTTTTTAATTGTCGCTTTGCTTTGTATTCCTTTGTTTCGAATGTCTGGTGAGCAAGTGGCAAGGTCATTTCGGAGCACGGCGGAGCGATTACGTCTGCCAATGTTGTCTCTGATTGGTGCGTTGATTATGGTCAACTTGATGATGCAAGGCGGAAACCAAGCTCCGATGTTGTTATTGGCTCAGGCGTTTGCTGGGGTACTCGGTGATAGTTGGGGCTATGCGGCGGCGCTTCTTGGAGCGCTTGGGTCTTTCTTTTCTGGGTCGGCAACAGTGTCCAACTTAACCTTTGGTGGTATTCAATTAAGCATCGCGGAGAAAGTCGGGTTACCCGTTAGCTTAATATTGGCGTTGCAATCTGCTGGTGCGGCGATGGGCAATATGGTGTGCATTAATAATATTATTGCAGTATCGACGATTCTGGGGGTGAGTAATAAAGAAGGGTTTATTATTAAACGTACTATTATTCCGCTGGGAGCTTATGCGTTGGTGGCGGGATTGTTTTCTGTCGTAAGTTTGAATTTATAAGAGATAGCCAGATGATGTTGATTTTATCTGGCTTTTGGGTTTGCTGGGGTTGCTTTACGTTAGCTAATACCTAATCACAATAGTGTCGTTTAATGAGGATGTCATGCAATCAGTGAAAGTGGTTTTTCATATCGATGAAGTCGAAAAGTGGCCGTTGCTTCTCGCGAATGTTCGAAATCTTGTAAAGGTGGTGGATGTGACTGCTTGTAGAATTACGGTGTTGGTTAACGCAAAGGCTGTGATCATCTTTGATCAACATACTTTTAATAATCATCTTTTTGATAGAAAAGTACAGCCGAGTCATGTGGATATTATTAAGCAATTAACCTTGCAGGGTGTTGAATTTACTGTGTGCCAGAATTCATTAAGTGGATCGAATATCTCTGTCGAATCTATACCTGAATATTTAAAGGTTGTTCCTGTTGGTGTATTAGAATTGATTCAGAAGCAATCAGAAGGGTTTGCTTATATCAAACCTTAGTGATTGTCGTCTATGAAGTGTACAGCAGTGTAGAACGAAAAAGGGTCACCTAAAAGTGACCCTTTTTATATTAATGTTTTTACTGTATAGCGTTTAACTATTTGTCAGCTGCTTTTTCAGATTGTTGCTTGTCGTAACGTTTTTCCCAGAACTCAGCACCTTTGATGCCAAGGGCTTTCGGGTTAAAGGTGTATTCAGTTACACCAGACGCCTTTTGGTCTTCATAATCTTTTAGGGCTTTCATTGTAGGTCTTGCCATAAAGAAAATAGTCAGAATACCAATAATGTTTAACCAAGCCATTAAGCCTACACCAACATCACCTAGGTTCCAGATGTAACCTGCCGTGTTAACCGTACCGTAAGCCACCATGAACATGATAAGCAGTTTTACGAAGGTTAATGATACGTTGATGTTCAGCGCACGACGTAGGTAAGCAACGTTCGTTTCAGCGATGTAGTAATACGCCAAAATAGTGGTGAATGCGAAGAAGAACAATGCAATGCCTACAAAGACAGGACCTGAGCTACCAAATACGCTTGCTAATGCCATTTGAGTGAAGGCAGGAGACGCAATAATTGTAGAAGGGTCAACGTTTTGTACGATGAATTGACCGTCAGGCAGAGTGCCTTGTACATTGTATTGCTGGGTGATCAAAATCATCAGAGCAGTAGCGGTACAGATGAATAGTGTATCAACGTAAACAGAGAAGGCTTGAACAAGACCTTGTTGTGCTGGGTGTTGAACTTCTGCTGCCGCAGCTGCATGAGGTCCAGTACCTTGACCGGCTTCGTTAGAGTAAACACCGCGTTTTACACCCCAACCAATTGCCGCACCAAAACCTGCTTGTGCAGTGAAGGCATCAGAGAAGATCATGCCAAAAATACCTGGCACTTTATCAAGGTTGAGGAAAACAACGATCAACGCCATCACAATGTAACCAAGCGCCATAAATGGCACGATAATCTGAGTGAAGTTGGCGATGCGTTTGATGCCACCAAAGATTATGAATGCCAAGACAACCAAGATAACAGCCAAAGCGACTAATTTAGTTGAGCCTACGTCGCCGAATGAACTTGATACAACGACACCTTCACCGAAGATTTGCGTTACAGCATTACCAACAGAGTTTGCTTGAATGCCTGGTAAGAAAACACCACAAGCAAGAATAGAAGACAAAGCAAACAATACACCTAACCAACGCCAGCCAAGGCAGCGCTCGAAATAATACGCTGGGCCACCGCGGTATTGACCGCCTTCGCTTACTTTATAAAGCTGGCCTAAAGTCGATTCTGCATAAGCCGTGCTTGCGCCTAAGAAAGCAACGACCCACATCCAAAAAATGGCACCAGGGCCACCAAAACCAATGGCAGCAGCAACACCTGCAATGTTACCTGTACCAACGCGACCTGATAGAGACACAGCAAGTGCTTGGAAAGAAGAAATGCCTTTGTCTGAATCATTAGAGTTGAACAAAAGTGAACACATTTCTTTGAAATGACGAACTTGAGCAAAACGCGTCAATATTGAATAGAACAAGCCAGCGCCTAGGCATAGATAAATTAGGGCAGGGCTCCAAATGACTCCGTTTAAGAAATCAATGAATTCTTGCATAGATAGTCCTCGATAAGATTAGCTCTATGAGCTTTTTTAGTTGTTGTATTGATACTAGAGTGCGGCGGTTTTGGGGATAGTCGCCATTAATCTGCGGAATGTTACTGTGAAGAAAGGTAAATTGCGCATGAAAAGTGCACCGTAGTGGGGCGAATTTACCATGAAAAAACAATGAGATCCATTTGTAATATTAAGTAATGATGTATTTTTAGCGCTTAATGGCGCTAGTATGGTGCTTCAGTTTAATAGCGTTTGCTATTTTCGTGTACCTCTAGGACGGTTATGTCTCGTTTTCGTGTTCGTTATCAAACTCTTGAGTTTGATAAGACCGATATTCATGTGCGTACACTGCGTGATAATCAAGAGTTTTCAGACGATAACGATGTTGCCTTGAATTTAGGTATTTCGTCCGCGGTATGGCCTTTATTTGGTGTGATTTGGCCCTCTGGTGAAGTGCTTGCGCATCTTATGTTTGAACATAAAATTGAAGGTTTAAGAATACTGGAAGTGGGTTGTGGGATAGGGCTGGCTAGCTTGGTGCTAAATCATAGGCTTGCCAATATTACCGCAACGGACTATCACCCAGAGGTTGGAAATTTCCTGAAAGTAAATGCTCTATTGAATGGTGATCCGCCAATCCCCTTTATTAGAGCGAGCTGGCAGGATGTGGATACTGATCTGGGTAAATACGACTGCATTATCGGCAGTGATGTTTTGTATGAACGCTTTCATGTCGATTTATTATCCGCTTTTATTGAAAAGCATGCGGCGGAAAACTGCTTGGTTGTGCTGGTGGACCCAGGACGAGGTCATCATGCTCCTTTCAGTAAAAAAATGGTTTTGCTAGGTTACACCCATCATCAACGAAAACCTGATCGTACTAGCTATTTGACGCTGCCTTTTAAAGGTCAGATATTGACGTACCAAAAGGGCGCTACAGGTATTTAATGTTGTAAATGAACCTGTGTGGTAACAAAAATGCCGAGCAATAGGCTCGGCATTTTGATGTCTTTGGGAGTATTTTAATACTCGACTTTGGGTATGTCGTATTTTTTCTTGCTATAAAGCCATGTTCCTAGTAAAGGATGTGCGATTGCTTGATTTATTATCTCGATTCCGACTTTATTGCTTGGTAGTAATGAGGTGTTTTCATAAAGAAAAGTTTTTGCCGGTTTGTTTGGTTGTAATATCACCACCTGATTTCCCGTCATATAAGCTTGGTTTTGATTAAACTGCATAATTGCTCGTCCGATATAATTATCAGGCGCTTTGGTCATATCCTGTCCAATCATTGGGTGGCTTGAATCAACGCCAATTAGTGACAAAAGAGTTGGTGCTAAATCAATTTGGCTGACGATTCTGTTATCTTGTTTTGATTTAATCCCTTCACCTAAGATAAGAGCAGGAATGTGAAAGTTTGGAATAGGGACTAATTCAGAACGTCTAGTTCGAGCATCGTGATCGGCAACGACTAAGAATACTGTATTTTTCCAATAATCTTCTTTTTTTGCCAGTTCGAAAAAATGACCGACAGCGTGATCTGCATATTTAACCGCATTTTCACGCGTGTTTTTGGGCGTGTTATAGAGCTCAATTTTATTATCAGGAAACTCGTAGGGATCGTGGTTAGATGAGCTAAATACTAGACTGAAAAAAGGTTGGTCAGTTTTAGATCTTTCGACAAAATCTTGGTTTGCTTTACTGAAAAGGTCTTCATCACTAACGCCCCAAGAACCTACAAATTCTGGATTAACAAAGTCTTTTTCTTCAATAATGGAATCAAATCCATTGCCTAAGAAAAAGGATTTCATGTTGTCAAAATGAGCACCGCCACCATAAATAAAGTTACTATTATAACCGTATTGTCCCAGTAGCTTTGCTAGGGTGAAAAAATCGGTTTGTGAATTAGGTAATTTTACCGTGCTGCGTGCTGGCGTAGGAACAAACCCGGTAACGACAGCTTCGATACCTCGTACAGAGCGCGTTCCCGTTGCATACAGTTTATTAAAGGACCAACCCTCAGGTACTAGTTTATCGTACTCAGGTGTAAGAGGAAGCCCTCCTAAACTGCCTACAAACTGTGCTCCTAAACTTTCTTCTAAAATAATGACAAGGTTTTTAGGGCGATCAAAATGCTGTGTTGCTATTTGTTTATGTAAGGTTGGATAGTCAGTTGACGTGAATTGATCTTTATCTAATCTCATTGCCTTATGGATTTCAGTAATGACCTTGCCTTGCTCCATGTTTGGATAGAGCTCTAATGAGCTAACTTCATCTGCCATTTCACTAACAGCATATAATAACGAGTAGGTTGAGTTGAGCGTTAAGCCGTTCACTAAAGGATCGTTGGTGAAAGCTGTGTAGCTCGGGTTGATCGCTCTATGTTGTAGGCTTGAGCGAGCACCAAGGAAGGCAAGGACTAAAACAATAGCCATCAATACTGGTCGTTCGAACCATTTTGGCTGCGGTTTATTTGCTATGCTTTGTTTGCGGAAAAATTTATAGGCCAAAATCACAGTGCTTATGGTTATCAAGAAGGTCAAAAGCAAAGTGAGTTTGTGGCCCTCGATCAGCATAGAAAAAACTTCTTTAGGGTAGAGTAAATACTCTACAAACAGTCGATTGGGCCTTAAGCTGTATTCGTCAATAAAAGCGGGAGTGGACGCTTCCATGAAAATGACCATCACAAATGCACCAGTTAACCAGATACGCGTAAGGGCGTCCCAGACACGGTTAATATAAGGTATCCCAGAGATGAATAAGCTGATCACGGCAGGTATGCCAACAATAAAACAAATGGATGCGATATCAATACGCAAGCCAAAGCCTAATAAGGTCATCCAATCATCGGTGCTATCTATTCGCGCTGCTTGCCAAGTCATTAGAAAGAGTCGACTTAGCGTTAAACAGAATAGGGTAAGAGCAAAGAAATATAGGTAAGGTTTGAGTGGTGAACGAATACGTCTCCACACATTATTGTTTTGCGGCATCTTAGATCTCATGGATAAATTTAAGTTGGCAAATATATAGTATGAGTGGTGAAAAACAAAATAAAACTGGGTCTGAGGGCGGTGAGGTTCTTATATTGAGGGTTTTAGGTTGCGTAAATTCAGTAAGAGATGCGCGTTTCCAGCTTATTATTGAAGTGATAAGCTGGAAACGTTAGATGAGGAAAACTTTTTGAGACTTTTAGTCTTTTTTCTCTATGGTGATTTCAAGAGTCTTGCTACTTCCAGCGTACCATTTCTGCACATACAGCGTTCCCATAATTGGGGCTTTTCCTTCCTCTGGCACTTCTTGATAACGTACGCTGTTTTTGGTTTCTTTCTCGTATTCGAATGTAACGGTTGTTTTAGACATTTTGACTTCCTTAATTAGTTAGCGTCTTCGTCAGGTGTTTTTTTGAAAAATAAGCGCTTTTAAACCGCTTTCTATGTCGATATCCAAAAATTCTGGTGGATTATCAAGTCGATATTGAAATTCTAGATTGGGTGCTTCTTCACGCATACCATCAATTAAAAATTGCGCAGGAATGCTTGGGTCATTGACGCAGGCGAGAACTTGGCCGTTTTCGGTTAATAGCTCAGGTAAGCGGCGTAATATTTTTTGATAGTCTTTTGTTAAGGCAAAACTGCCACGCTGGAATGTCGGCGGGTCGATGATGATAAGATCATATTCACCATACTTTTTGATTTTTCCCCAAGATTTGAAAATATCATGAGCAAAAAATTTAACACAGTTTAAATCATGTTGGTTAAGGCGGTGATTTTCTCTGCCTCGGTTCAGAACAGCTTTTGCCATGTCTAAGTTAACCACAAAATCTGCACCGCCCGTTATGGCGGCTACCGAAAAACCACAGGTATAAGCGAATAGGTTGAGCACTCGTTTGTTCTGGCTATTTTCTTTCACCCAGCGTCGCCCGTATCTCATATCTAGGAAAAGGCCTGAATTTTGATTTTTGCCTAGATCGAGTTGAAAAAGTAGACCTTCTTCGTTAACGATTTGTTGTTCTTGATAATCTCCCCAGAGGCATTCTGTTGGGCTGCGCTCTCGGCTTCTATGCTGAAGTAATACAGATTGTGCTTTGCTAGCGCTCCATTCAGGTTTATTCGTCCAATTAATAATTTCTTTATTTAATTTATCTAATTCGTCTGATGTTGGTTCTTTGAAAAGTGATACAAGAACTTGTCCATCTAGCCAGTCGACAGTGATTTGTTCTAAACCCTCAAAGCAGCGTCCTCGCCCATGAAAAAGTCGCTGGGCGCCTTGCGGAAGTTGGCCTAGCTTGAGTAAAAACTGTTTTGTAAGTGTTGCGAGTGACTTTGTGTCCATAAAATACATATTCTGATGGTGATGAAATAGAGCATGTATTTTACTGATAACAAGCCAAGAGGCCAGAAAAAGCCAAAATTAGGTACTTAGGAAAAGAAGGGTTAGGCTGTGGTTGAAAATATTCATCGAACCTATGGCTGGCTCGATGAATATTGGGTTGTCAGTAATAGCGTTATTGACGCTTCCATCGATAGATATCAATTAACAAAAAGACGAATAAGCTAACACCCATAACCGGCAAGCTGAAAGCCAATGCAATGGTGATTAGTGTCGTGATAATTTTTTGAAGAGTAGACAGTTTAGTCCATGCCTGAAGTAAAGGCTTGGACGTCGATCCTGCTTGTGGTCGACGAATCCACCACATTCTGTAACCCCAAATAATCATGAAGCATAGAGATAAGCCAAATGCGGTTAGTATTATTTGGTTTACAACACCGAACAAAACCCCCATATGTGCATCAATTCCCCAACGGATTAGCTTAGCTACAATTGGAAACGTCGCAAAGTCTGCACGGCTAGTGACGGTCATGGTGCTTGCATCAACGGCAACGCTGTCTACCTGAGTGGGCCAAGAACGATCAATTTCACTCACTCGCCATGCTTTGTTTGTGGTTCTTGATGGTCTAATTTCCAGTTTATTTGCATCAATGCCTGCGTCCCTTGCCACTTTAAGGACACCATCAAACAATAGGTCGATATTTTCAAATTTTTCTGCAGGTGGCTTTTTCGCGGCCATATTATGGTGACTTGAATGATTAAGATGATCTGCATGCTCGTCAGACATCATAGCGTCATGGGAGCTGGGATTAAGATCTTGGTTTACCGATGGTGTTACCCAGCCAATGCCATTACGGACGGTGCTGATGTTGTTGCCAGCCCATTTTGACCAAGTTAACCCTGTAATAGAAACAAAGACCAGACCCACAAAAAGGCAAAGGCCAACCTGATAATGGCGGCGGCGCTTTCGAAGATGGTCTGTTCGGCTGGCAAATTCGGCTTTGTTTTTCTTGCCGCCTTTATACCAGAGGAAAAGCCCACCCAGTGCGGCGATCCAAAGCCATGAAGCTGCAAGCTCACTGTAATAGCGTCCGAATTCTCCCAAGAGCAATTGGCGGTGCATAAAGTCTATTGTCGTTCTAAGTGGCAATACACCGCTTGTCCCGTAAACAGGTAAGTTGCCTTTAACCTCAAGTGTGACTGGGTCAACGAATATTGCTCTAGCGCCAGAGTGTCCTGCGCTTGAATCTAAGAACATAACGCGTGTGGTATCGCCTTGCTCTGGCGCTGGGCGAACAGCGAATAAGGTTAAATCACTTGTTAACTGTGATTTTGCTGCTGCAATTTGTTGAGAGAGAGGCTGATTCTCGCCCATGCTTTGCGTTGTTAGAACATCTTTGTAGATGGTGTTTTCAATTTGTGGCGTGATCACATAGAGTGTTCCTGTGAGAGCCGCCACAAAGATAAAAGGGCCAATGAAAAGACCAATGTAAAAATGCAGTCGTGTTATTAACAGTAGCAAGGCATTTGAAGAAGATTCAGATGCCTTGTAATTAGATTTTGTCGACATAGTAATTTCTCGTCTTATAGAAAAGGGCAAAACAACGCCTCTGAGTGACAATCTCACTTTTCTATCATCATGAAAGACGCGCACAAAAATATCTGATCAATGGAGAGTCAGAATAGGTTGTGTCGTATGTATTTGTTTAAGTTAAACGAAAATGACGGGTGGCGCTCTGGGCAGAACGGAGGTGAAGAGCACAAGATATTTGTGCGAAATCGTTGTCGTGACTATGTTTGGGTAACGACTTTGTGTTAGTGGAATAAGTTCAAAGCTTTTGGTGTCAATCCAATTTAAATGGAAGAGCAGGGAGCAATAACCGCAGGCTTCTAATAGATTGGCGCTTTCGCCGTGGGCGTGATGTCCGTGGTGGCTAATATGAGCTGAGCTTGCCTTTTTTTGCTTACGGTTCGCTTGCTCGGAAAGCATTTTTGCATGGTCGTGCCCTGTCATCGCCATAGCTTCCATATCCATGCTTCCCATCGACATTTGCATCGTGGTCGGCTGGGCTGAAAGCGCATTGCTTACTTGAGAGAACAGTGGGCCAAAATAAATAAGAAAAACGGCAAAAAGACAAACGCACACGGCGAACAGTGTGCGTTTATTTTGATGACTTTTTAATTGAGGGCTTTTTAATTGAAAGTGCACTGCGTTTGTCTTATTTTGCGATCAGCAATGACGATTAGCTTTTAAGATCTGCAGCATGTTCTTCTGCTGAAGAAACAATGCATTCACCAGCAAGATTAGGTGCAACACCAACAGAGAAACCATCGCCTTGCATGCCTGGTAGCCACTTTTCGGCCCAATCTGCTGCGTTAATTTCTAGGCTATTGAATCCTTGATAATCTTTTTCGCCCCAAGCTGCTGCTAAGGTTTCAGCTGGCCAAATGGGTAATACTTTGTCGCTACCAAGATCTATGATCAAACAGCCTTCAGCGTCAGCAAGTGTCCAAATAGAGGCGCCTTTTTTTACAAGGTTCAAGACATGGTCATAACGCTCGCTGCTAGGTAAGCGGTAGAAAGTATCATCAAGAAGGATTGTATTTGACATGAATTTGACTCGGGTTGGTAAAAAAGCGCATCTTAACACATTGACTAAAAAGAGTGATCAACTCAATCACTCAATTTATCCATGTGTTATAGAAGTCTAATAAAAAGCCTTATGCGAAAAGAGCATTAAGCTCTTTTAAATGCTGTTCTTTGTGATGATCTTCCATCCAACTACCGATGATGCCGTTTTTAGCGAGTTGAAATAGCTCTTCTTTGCTGATGCCAGTATTCGCTATTAACGATAGGTAGTTGTCATTCATGTAACCACCAAAATAGGCAGGGTCATCAGAATTAACCGTCGCATTTAGGCCGAGCGCCAACATGTTTTTTATTGGATGATCTTTCATGTCATTAACGACACAAAGTTTTAAATTAGAAAGCGGGCAAACCGTTAGTGTCAGACCGCGTTGCTTGATTGCTTCAATAAGCTTGTCGTCTTCAAGCGCTCTATTGCCGTGATCAATTCTGTCGACACCGATTTGGTCTATGGCTTGCCAAACGTAATCTGGTGGTCCTTCTTCGCCTGCGTGAGCGGTTATTTTTAGCCCTAGATTTTTGCATTCTTCAAAGACACGTAAGAATTTTTCTGGTGGATGTCCCACTTCTGAGCTGTCTAGTCCAATACCGTCAATCCATTTTAGATGAGGCTTGGCCAATTCAAGAGTTTCAAACGCGCTTTCTTCGCTTAGGTGCCTTAGGAAAGACATAATGAGTTTGGAGGTCATGCCCCATTTTTTCTCTGCGTCTTGAAGGGCGTCATAGATACCTTTGATTTGAACGTCGAAGCTAACGCCGCGCGATAAGTGACCTTGAGGATCAAAGAAAATCTCTACATGAACGACGTTTTCACTGTGAACTTTTTCTAAATACGCCATGGTGAGGTCATAAAAATCGGCTTCATGAAGAAGTACTGACATGCCTTGATAATAAAGGTCTAGAAAATCTTGTAGATTGGTGAATTGATAGGCCGCTTTCAAAGCGTCTACCGTACTGTATTTCAACTCAACCTGATTACGTTGCGCTATGGCAAACATCTGCTCTGGCTCAAAGGTGCCTTCAATATGTAAGTGAAGTTCCGTCTTGGGCATTTTCTTTGATAGTTCGATTAATGTTTCCATAGATTTACCTTTTTGTTGCTATGCCTTGGATTCTTAAATATAGCGATAATAGCGAAGATGAAAAAGAATGGCTGGCAGTGTTTTAGGATGGTTGCTAAAAAAACAGGAGAATATACAGCCAGCAGGGCTGGCCGTATATAAAAAGTTCAAACTATAGTAAACGCTGATTTAGCGAGGAATTTCGTCAGTAATACCTTCAACATACCAATTAACTTGAGCAAGCTCTTGGTCTGTTAACGAATGGTTAGCAGGAACCGCGATATTGCCTTTGTTATCTTTGATCGGGCCGGTGAAGGGTTTGAATTCGCCGGACTTGATTGATGCTAAGGTGGCATCAATTTTAGAGCGAACATCTTTAGGAAGGTTTGGGTTAATTGAAGCTAGCGTTAGCATGTCATCGTGAAATCCACCCCAGAAATCTTGAGATTTCCAAGTGCCATCCATAACCGCCTGTACTTCTTTGATGTAGTAAGGTGTCCAATTATCACGAACAGAAAAGATGTGTGCGTTAGGAGCAAACTTGCTTTGGTCGGACGCTTGACCAATTGCGCGCAAGCCACGTTTTTCAGCAGCAATAAGTGGAGCAGGGCTGTCTGTGTGCTGTAGCATGACGTCTACGCCTTGGTCCATTAGCGCGTTTTCAGCATCGGTTTCTTTACCTGGATCGTACCAAGTATTGGCCCAAACAATCTTCATTTTTACGTCAGGGTTAACGCTTTTGGCGCCCATGTAAGCGGCGTTGATGTCACGGATAACTTCAGGGATTGGGAAAGAGCCGATGTAACCAATGGTGTTGGTTTTTGTCATCATGCCAGCAGTAACGCCAGAAATGTAACGACCTTCATAAGTACGAAGAACATAAGTGCCTAAGTTTTTAGACAGTTTGTAGCCTGTTGCATGTTCAAATGTCACGTTAGGGAAACGCTTCGCCACTTTCACTGTTGGGTTCATAAAGCCAAAAGACGTTGTGAATATTAGGTCATTTCCTGCTTTTGCCAATTGTGTAATAACTCGCTCAGCATCCGCGCCCTCAGGTACGTTCTCAACGTAAGTTGTTTTGACTTTATCGCCGAAATACTCTTCTAGACCTTTACGGCCCATGTCATGCTCGTAGCTCCAGCCTAAATCGCCCACTGGTCCAACATAGACAAAACCCACTTTCAATGGTTCTTCTGCTTGAGCAAAACTTGCTCCGGCTAAAAGCCCTAGACTTACTAATAAACTTTTCAGTTTCATTGCTTGCTCCTTTTGTGCCCGATAAAGGGCGTTTTATTTAATGTTATAAAAAATGCTTTAGATCAGGCCATTTGCCTTGGGTCGAATGGTTTTCCTAATGATCTAGGGGCCAATAATTTCTCTTTAAACTTGTCTGCGCTGATAATCACCATCACGACAACCGTTGCCACGTAAGGCAACATGGCGAGTAAGTTTGGTGAAATAGACCAGCCCAAACCTTGAAGAACCAAATGCATAATACTGGCCAATCCGAATAAATAAGCGCCAAGCATGATTCGTCCAACGCGCCATGAAGCAAAAACAACCAAGGCAAGGGCGATCCAGCCTCGTCCAGCTGTCATATTTTCTACCCACATTGGCGTGTAAACCAAGGACATGTAAGCGCCAGAAATGCCAGCCATTACACCACCAAACATAACGGCTAGATAGCGCACTCTGAGTACTTTTATGCCAATGGCGTTGGCGGCATGTGGGTTTTCTCCAACGGCTTTAAGGGTGAGACCGATGCGGGTTTTATTGACCACAAACATGAGTGCAAATGTCATTACAAAAGACGAATACACTAAGATGTCATGACTAAACAAAATTTTGCCAATAAAAGGAATATCAGACAACAAAGGAAGAGTGATAGGTTGGAAGCCTTGAATTGTCTGTCCAACCACACCTGAACCAATAAAGGCGCTCAAACCAGTGCCAAAAATGGTTAAGGCAAGCCCCGTTGCCACTTGGTTTGCGCCAAGGTGAAGGACGAGAACCGCGAAAATCAAGCTCATTAAGCCACCCATTATCATAGCGGCCAGAACGCCTAAACCCGCACTGCCTGTGCCGTAAGCAGCTAAAAAACCAACCACAGCTCCCATCAGCATCATGCCTTCTTGGCCTAGGTTTAACACGCCTGATTTTTCGCAAATCACTTCGCCTAAGGCTATGAAAAGCAGAGGGGTGCCGGTTTTAACAGCGGCAAACAATATTTGTACGATTAGATCTGAGTCCAAAATAATCTCCTAGTTTGTCGCTTGGTTAGAAAAGGCGAGACGGTTGTTAATGAAAAAATCGCAGGCCAAAAGAAAGAACAATAGAACGCCTTGGAACATACTGACCACAGCAACAGGAATGCCCATTTCAATTTGAGCTAAGTCTCCGCCCATATAAAGTACCGCCATAAAAACTGCCGCTAGGATAGCGCCAAGAGGGTGTAATCTGCCCAGATAAGCCACGATAATGGCCGAGTAACCATAGCCTGGTGACACATTGGGAACTAATTGTCCTATCGGTCCTGTGGTTTCACTGACTCCTGCTAGCCCAGCTAAAGCGCCAGCAAATAGCATGACAAACCAGCTGAGTTTTTTACTGCTGAAACCGGCGTATCTTGCTGCTGGTTCGTCGGCACCGAAAACGCGAATTTGAAAGCCGAGATGGGATTTGCTCAAAATAAACCAAGCAATAAAAGCAGAGATAATTGCGAAAACAATTCCAAGATGAATTCGGCTGCTCTCAAATAAAGTTGGTAATAACGTCGAGTCTGCAAACATCGCAGACTCGGGGAAGCCAAAGCCTTCAGGATCTCGCAAAGGTCCGTGCACGGCCCAAATAAGCAGATACAGCGCGATGTAGTTAAACATAATAGTGGTTAAAATTAAGTTCGAGTTAAAACGTAACTTTAAAAAGGTCGGAATAGCCGACCAGATCATGCCAGAAACTATGCCTGCTAATAAAGTGATGGGAAGGGCGAACGCGGATTCTGAGTCGATAAAATAAAGCGCCATCGCAGAACCGCCTAATGCGCCGGCAAGTAGCTGTCCTTCTGCACCGATATTCCACATGTTGGCCCGATAACATAAAGATAAACCAACGGCACAAAGCAGAAGCGGCCCCATTTTGACGAACATTTCACCAATGTTGTAACTGTCTGCCAATGGCGCAATCAGTAACACATGCAAGGCTTGAGAGGGTGACTTCCCTATGGCTGAAAAAAGAATGCAGCCGAAAATTAACGTTAAGGTGATAGCAAGTAACGGAGAGGCTACTTTCATTAATGAACTTGGCTCGGTACGAGCTTGAATACGGATCATGCCTTAGCCTCTTGTTCTTGAGTGTGAGCCGACGTGTTATTGATGAAAGTCCCCGCCATCCATTGTCCTATTTGGTCTATATTAGTCGTTTCTGTTCTGACCACAGGCGATAAGTGGCCATTGCAAACTGCGGCCATGCGGTCTGCTAGCAAAAACAGTTCGTCTATGTCTTCAGAGACAAGCAGAATAGCGGCACCTTGATCACGAAGCTCCAATAGTGCCTGATGAATGGCAAGAGCAGCGCCAACGTCTACGCCCCAGGTTGGGTGAGCACAGATAAGCACTTTGGGATTTTGTCCTATCTCTCGTCCCATAATAAATTTTTGTAAGTTGCCACCACTTAAGCTTTTGGCTTCTGAAAATTCACCATGGCATTTGACTTTATATTTAGCGATGAGGGCAGCGGTGTATTCTTTGATATTTTGCCATTCGACAAGGCCATTTTTAACAAATCCATCGCTGTGAGTTAGCAGCGTATTTTCGGTCAAACTCATGTCGGGTACCGCGCCGCGGCCTAGGCGCTCTTCAGGCACATAGGCCATGCCCAACTTACGACGTTCTCCTGCATGTAAATGACCAATGTCTAAATTGTCGAGTGACAGACTGTTTTTTACATTACGCTCATCTTCACCACTGATAATCGCCATCAATTCGTCTTGACCATTACCTGCAACACCAGCAATGCCTAGAATTTCACCAGACTTTAATTCGAAATTAATGTTCTTAAGTGATGTTCCAAAAGGTTGCTTAGCTGGAAGAGATAAATCTGCAATATTAAACGCGCGTTCTGTGCCTTCTTTTTTTGCGTAGCCTGCATCTTGCTCAGCAAGATCTCCAACCATCATTTTGGCTATAGAAGCTGGCGTTTCCTCGTTTGGAACACAAGTGTCGACCACTTTCCCGCCGCGCAAAATGGTTGCTTTGTGGCAGATCTCCGTCACTTCATGGAGTTTATGACTGATAAATAAAATGCTGCAGCCTTCTTCGGAGAGTGTACGCAAGACGCCAAATAATCCAGAAACTTCTTGCGGGGTGAGTACCGAAGTGGGTTCGTCCAATATAAGTAGTTTCACCGACTGAACAAGACAGCGCATAATTTCAACGCGCTGTCTTTCACCAATGGAAAGTGAGTGGACATATCGGCTTGGGTTAACGTTTAAACCATATTCTTCGGAAAGCTGAGTAATTCTTGCGGCTAAATCCCCAATTTTATGTAATTGGATTTTACTTAAACACAGTTCAATATTCTGGCTAACGGTCAGCGTTTCAAATAGAGAGAAGTGCTGAAAGACCATGCCAATGCCTAAATCACGAGCAATCGATGGGGATTTGATACTGACTTCTTTGCCGTCCCAGATGATATCGCCTTTATCAGGAGCTACGACACCATAAATGGTTTTTACCAAGGTGCTTTTTCCAGCGCCGTTTTCTCCTAACAAAGCGTGAATTTCACCTGGCATCAAAGTAATGCTTATGTTGTCGTTGGCAAGGCAGCCTGGGTATTGTTTGGTAATGTTGGCAAGCTCAAGGCGTGATACCAAATTGTGTTTTTTCAATGTTCCGGCACCTTATTTATAAAAATGGACGAAAGAACGCACGTTATTTATCAATTACGTGTTCATGCTTACTGTTTTTATCACAAGGCATTCGTGCACTAATATCGACCTTGTTGTGTTCTTTTTTGGTGCAAAAATCAATCCATCTTGGATTTATCTGACCGATTAGTTAATTTTTTTAGTTAACTGCTAAATTATTACATTATACTTATCAATATTCGTGCCAAAGGAGTACCTCGAAGACGGAGCGTAGAATACGAAAATTTAAGCTTTTTGTCTTTAATCGATGATTGTTTTCTAAGGATAATCTTTCCATCGGACATTCATCGGACATTCATAGTATGAACTTTGTGTTCGATGCTCGAATTTCTAGGAAATGAAGTTGATATTCTGTAGAATATTTCGTTTAGCCTCAGCATTTTAGAAGCCATGTTTTATGGAAGATGTAGCGATTCAAGCTTGATTATTTTTAATGCAGACAAATAAGTGCGGGATATTGTGTTTTCATCGATAAAAAGAATCATTGATAAGTGGTTGAATATTGGTTTTGAGGAAGAGTTTGAAAATGACTTAAATCAGAAACATGTAGTGAATTTTTCTTACATGATGTTCTGTTTGAGTTCTTTACTCATGGTTGTAGTGTTTTCTTTACGTGAGATATCCTCGGTCGCTATTTTTTCCTTGATTGGCTTGCTAATAGGTTTAGTTGGTTTGCGTTGCAACTTTATTGGCCATTTCTCTCGTGCTCAACTTCTAATGCCTGTTCTAAAAATTTCACAGGTTTCCATTCTTAGTTTGTTTTACTTTGGCACTAACAGTGGTTTTCATTGGCTTTTTGTTAATGTCATCGCTTACTCATTTGTAGTGTTTCGGGCGGATCAGCGTTTTGTTAAATTTTGGATGGTGTGCGCTTCTATTGCATTATTTCTGCTATGTGAACTTTTAGACACGAGAGGACTTTATTTAACTTCGTTTGATCAAGGTGTGGTCGTTATTTTTGTATTCCTCGCGCTTTCGTTTAATTTTGCCATGGTCATTAATCTTGTGATGAATCGATTAAAATCGGTGAACCGTCATTTGAGAACTTTGGCTGAAATGGATGAATTAACGGGGCTTTCAAACCGGAGAAAAGTACTGGCAGATGCCGTGAATATTTTTGCTGATTCCGTCATTAATCGCGACTCTTGTGTGTTTGCGATTGTCGATTTAGATCACTTTAAAAAAATTAACGATACATTTGGACACGAGGCTGGAGATTTGGTTTTGGCTAAGGTGTCCGCCATGATGGCATCTGTAATACGCCCCCAAGATGAAATAGGTCGTTATGGTGGTGAGGAATTTATTGTCATTATGCCTAGTACTTCATTAAAGCAAGCAGAAATGATAATGGAAAGTATGAGGCAGGCAGTAGAAAATATGCTGATAGAGACGGAGCATGGTATTGTTATTCCAGTTACCGTTAGTATTGGTGTTGCCTGTATTGCTTCAAGTGTTACGCGTTATGAGGAAATTTTAGCTCAAGCAGACAAAGGTTTGTATGTCGCTAAACGAAATGGCCGAAACCGCGTTTCTGTGCAATCTGACTATCAAAATTAAATATATTTACTTCTCCGTATTGACATATGAGTTGTCCACTTTCTCTGTGGATAAACTTGTTGGCTAATCCAATTTTCCTTTATTTTTCGTGGTGAGGCTCATTTGCTCCAGATACTATTTCGTTCAGTTGACTATTGGATTGTTGAAAAGCCTGCTGGTATGAGCTTTCATGCTGAGTCTGAAGAATTAGGGGTAATGCAATCCTTAACTGCTTCTTATCCAGAGCAAACTTTTTATCCTGTTCATCGTTTGGATAAAATGACATCGGGTTTGCTGATAGTGGCTTGTCATGCATCAGCCGCTGCAGAATTTGGAAAAATGTTTGAAAACCATGAGATGGAAAAGCGCTATTTGGCTTTGTCGGCTAAAAAGCCTAAAAAGAAGCAAGGAACCATTGTTGGCGGGATGGTGCCAAGTCGAAGAGGTCAGTGGAAACTTACCCAAGATAAAGAAAATTTAGCCATTACGCAGTTTTTTTCTATTTCTTTTCAAAGGTTTAGAGTGTTTATTGTGAGGCCTTTAACCGGTAAAACTCACCAAATTCGAGTTACATTAAAGAGTTTAGGGTCGCCTATTTTAGGAGACATTAGGTACAGTGGAGAAGAAGCTGATAGAGGGTATTTGCATGCTTACTCTTTGCGGTTTAATTGGCAAGGTGAGGTGAAGAGTTATCTCAGCTTTCCTGCATATGGGGAACATTTTTCGTCCGAGTTGTCTGATTTTGTGGCGACTCAATTTGATGAATCTGTATTAAAATGGCCCTCTAAAAAGTAATTAATATGACTCAGCAGTTGCTATATCTGACTGAGAAGGAATTTGAATGAAAAATGTTTTGGTTTACTGTCGTCAAGGCTTTGAAAAAGATTGTGCGGCGGAACTGTCAGAAGTGGCTAGTAGCAAAGGTTTTTATGGCTACGCCAAGGTCGTTCCTGATGCGGGTTACATTGTGTATAACTTTGATCAGGCCGATGCTGGTGAAGCATTGATCCAGCAGTTGAATTTTAATCGTTTGATTTTTGCTCGCCAGATTATCGCGGTGAATGACGTGATTGAATTAGAGCAAGGTGGCCGGGTTGAATCCTTACTTGAGGCGGCTCGTGAGTTGCCATTAGCAGAAGAAATTTGGATTGAAACGGCTGACACTAATGACGCCAAAGCGTTATCTGGTTTAATAAAAAAACTGGAAAAACCTTTGCGAGAAGGTTGGAAAAAATCCGGCGTATTGCGTAATAAGGCAGTAGGTGTTCGACATCATGTTTTTATGTTGGATGGTGAAGCAGCGTATTTGGGCGTGTCTTATGCGGCCTGTCGTAGTGAATTTCCTATGGGAATTCGTCGTTTGCGTTTTCCAGCCGCAGGTCCAAGTCGTTCAACGCTTAAATTGGAAGAGGCTTTTCTGCAATTTGTTCCAGAGCGTAGGCGTGAAGAAGATTTAACCGAAGGTATGACGGCTGTTGATCTTGGTGCCGCACCAGGTGGTTGGACGTATCAATTTGTTAAAAAAGGCATCCATGTTATTGCTATTGATAATGGTCCAATGCAAAAAGAATTGATGTCTACAGGCTTGGTCGAGCATGAGAAGGCGGATGGCTTCAAGTATGAGCCGCCTTACACGGTAGATTGGTTGGTTTGCGATATGGTTGAGCGTCCAATCAAGGTCGCAGAATTGATGGCTAAATGGCTGGCGAGTGGTTGGACAAGAAGGGCTATTTTCAACCTTAAATTACCCATGAAAAAACGTTATCAAGAAGTGACTTTATGTCTGCAAACCATAGAAGACTTGCTGAGAAAAGCGGGCGTAAGTTATCAGTATCAAGTAAAGCATCTTTATCATGATCGAGAAGAAGTGACAGTTTGTGTCATGGTTAAATAATTTTTAGACTTGCCAATTCTTGATTTACTAAAAAGCCCGATAAACATCGATTATCGGGCTTTTTGTTTTTGAATTATTTTAGGCTTTCAATATAAGAGCCTAAAATAATTAGATAGAGTCTCTAGCTCTGATGGGGGAGTATCCCATCGCTTCTTCCATAAGAGCATCTCGTTCATAAATGTCGTTGCGGAATTCCAGCATACCATTAGCATTCGGTACTACTGTGAAATAGACCAAGTAAACTGGAATGTATGTTGGTAGAGTGATAACGGTATTACTGCCTTTCTTGAGAGAATCGCTCATCTCAATAAATTGTTTGCTGCCTTTAGTGATCTCTCTTGCAAATTCAACAGGGTTTTCTAGGCGAACGCAGCCGGAACTAAATGCTCTGTCTTCTTCGCGAAATAGATGTTTTGCCGGAGTGTCGTGCAAATAGATTTCGTTTTTATTTGGGAACATGAACTTGTATTGGCCAAGTGCGTTGCCTTCATCTGGTTCTTGCTCGAAACGAAAAGCTAGCTTGTCTTCGCTAATGGCTTTCCAATTAATTTTAGTGGAATCCAGCTCTTTCGCGCCAATGCTCCAGCTCGAATACACTTTGTAGCCATGTTTAACCAGATAGTTGGGGTCAGCTTGCAGTTTCGGTAGTAGGTTTTCTCTAGAAATGCGGTGTGGAACGCGCCATGTCGGATTTGTTACCATATACGTCATCAAGCCTTTGAATACAGGCGTTTTTCTGTCTGGTTTGCCAATGACGGCTTTCATTGAGGTGTGCTCGCCGTTTAGATACATGTCTACCGTGTAATTTGTTAGATCAACCCAAATACGATTGGCTTCTAATTCACTTGGTAGCCAGCGCCATCTTTCTAGATTATAGGCAATTTGTTTTGCGCGTGTCTTTAGTGGCACATTGAGCATTTCAATGGTTTTAGAGCCTGCAGCGCCATCAGCGGTGATGTGGTGGCGTTGTTGGAAGCGAATAAGGGCTTCTTTTAATGGCAGGTCAAACTGTTCTTCGTTTACTTTGCGAGTTGAAAAGCGAATGTCGCCAAGTTGAACTAGTCTTGCTCTTAACTGAGCGACTCGTGGGCCTTCATCGCCTGCAGATAAAGGAACGCCAGCGTTAACAAAAATATCTTTTTCTTTCGCCGCTAGATCTTGGTAGTACACCAACCATTTTTGTAATACTTGGTATTGTGGGCTGCGAGGAGCAAGTAAAGGTAAAGAGTTTACCATGTCAGTTGCTGAGTCTAGATACAGCAAGTCTTTCCAGTTGTTATTGGGAGCGTCTAGTTGCCAATTGGGATCAATTAATAAGGGTTCATAGCGACCATTACTTAAATCATGAGCATAACTGGTCAAAGCGATGGTGGTGATTACATCCATTTCTGCTAATTGTTGGGGCGTTGGGCTTTTTAGCGCCAAGTACTCTTTTATGATATTAGTGTGATAATGGATAGGATTGAGGCCATGAGTATAAGATTGCTCAAGAATATCGACGAGTTTGTAGATAGACAGATTTATTTTTTTGCCTTTTATCCACATAGGGTCGTAGCCGCGGGCTTTATAGGCTTCTAACACGCTATTGTTAGGTAGCGCCTGACCTGCGACTGGGGTAAAGGCGTTTAATGTTAACGACACCTGGTCTTTTACACTGCCTTCCATTTGTGATTCGCTTGGTGGCACGACAACAAATTGCTTATTTGAGCTAGATGTTGCACAGGCGCCTAATAACAAGCTGATACAAATCAGTGGAAGGAGTTGTTTCGCTGATGTCATTGGTATTTCCTTTTTAATGAATCGGTGTGCGTGGGGCTAGTGTTGTTTTCTAATAGTGACAAAATGCTAATGGCTTCTGCTCTGTTGCTGCCACAAGCATATTCTGCGGCTTTAAAATCAGCACATACTTTTGGTCGTGATGGGTCATTAAATATGGCGCATCTATAGTCATCCAAAAGCTGAATGCAAGGCTCACCAGCCGCTTTTCCGTTCGGCATTCCTGGGATTGGAGACGTTATGGAAGGCGATGTGCAGCATGCGCCACAACCTGACCGACATTGCATAATAAATAACCTTGCATGGAATGAGAGAAGAGAGCCTGCCTTAAGTGCTGCTAGCCTTGCTCTTAAATTTACAAAACAACACTTTGAGCCGCTATTTTAGAGTATCGTAATCGTGGGTCATAGGGGATAATCAAAAAAATATGTTCGAAAAAGTAATGAACTACTTTTAAAGATAGGATTTTGTTAATGAATGTAGTGAGAAAAATTTTAGTGGTTGAAGATAGCCCTGTTGTACTTAAGGTGCTTGACCATTTAATCTCTCAAAATTCAACTTTCACACCGGTTTTATGTGCTTGTTATAGAGAAGCTGAAGATCGGTTGAAAGGAGGTAAGGAAACCTTCTTTGCTGCCATTGTTGACCTTAATTTACCAGATGCAGAAAATGGTGAAATTGTTGATCTGATATTGTCCCATAAAATTCCTTGCGTGGTTTTGACTGCTAACTTTGATGATAATTTACGGTTGAAGCTGTTGAATAAAGGTGTATTAGATTACATCACTAAAGACAGCCGATATTCTTTTAATCACGTGATTAAAGTGATTGAACGGTTAAGTAAAAATCAGGGAGTGAAAGTCTTAGTAGCAGAAGATTCTTCAACCAGCCGACTATTCATCCGTATTTTGCTTGAGCAATACTGCTTTAATGTTATTGAAGCAGAAAACGGACAAGCTGCACTTGCTAAGTTGGAAGAAGATGCCAGCATTAGGATGTTGATTACCGATCATAATATGCCTTTAGTAAATGGTTATGATTTGGTTCGCATGCTAAGGCATAATTCGCGATTCCAAAACTTAGTTATCATTGGCTTATCTGCGGAAGGTGATAATGCACTTTCTGCCAAATTCATCAAGGCGGGAGCGAACGACTTTCTTAAGAAACCTTTTTATCATGAAGAATTCCATTGCCGAGTCATTCATAGTTTAGAAGCCCAAGAAATGTTGGAAGCCATTCGAGAATTGTCGTGTGTTGATCCTCTTACCAAACTTAAAAATAGACGTTATTTATTCGAAGAAGGTGAAAAGACCTTTATTCGCCATTCGAATACTATGAGTTTGGTGATGTTGGATTTAGATGGTTTTAAATACATTAATGACATCTACGGCCATATTATTGGCGATCATTTATTAGAGTTGATTGGTCACGAACTTCAAATGGCGTTTCCTTATGAATTGGTTTGCCGTTTCAGTGGGAAGCAGTTCTGTATCCTGTCGGAAACAAATGGTCAAGATTTGCTTGTTAAATTGCATCACTTTCTAGCAGATTTAAAGTCGAAGGAATTCACGGAAGCAAAGATTTCTATCACATGCAGTGTAGGAGTAACGTCTCAACTGACGGATCAATTTGAAATGTTAATTCGAAGGGCGGATCAGCTGGTTCAACAAGCAAAGCGTAGTGGTAAGAACAGAGTGCTGTCGGATAGCTAGGGAAGGTGCGAATAAGTCTACTAAGCCTCAGTCTTTAAGGGGAAACGCCAAATAAGGCGCGACTCAGAAGGAATGTAGGTACTTTTCAAAGAATCTTGTTTTAATAGTAAGCTCTGAAAGTCGCACCTTCCCTTGTATCTAATCGAATTGGCTAACTTGAAAAGATAATAGAACACATAAAAACTTTGCTGGTGTAATTAGTAGAGCCGAAAGCCCCAATAATGATTTTCAGTAATTGGGGCTCTTTTAAGAGTATTCTTGTAAGGCGCTTTAATTCCACATTTAGAATGTAGGTTTTAGTGCTCAAAACACATATCAAAAATGATTAAGCGGGTTGGACTTTTTGGATTTGCTTGTCATTGGCTTCCTGCAATTTTTCAGCTTGGATACGCTTATAGATCTCTTCTCGATGAACGCTTATTTTTTTCGGGGCTGTAATGCCGATGCGAACTTGAGTACCTTGTATTCCTAATACCGTGACTTCCGTATCGTCGCCGATATTAATGGTTTCGCCTGAGCGTCGAGTAATGACTAGCATGATTCCTATCCTTTGGTTGTTTTCGACAGTCTTAAAATACAGTTTATATTGTTAAAATGTCAACAGCTTAAGGTTTTTTTATTATTTAATAAGCCAAGTGTTACGTTAGTATGAAGAAGGAACGTTGTTAATAGCCTAAAATAATATCCGGGCTTGGGTGACAATGCCTATGATGGTTAGATCATTTGGAACTTCAATCGGCCTATAGTTCGGATTAAGTGGTGTTAGATAAGTTCTCCCTGTGTCTATGACCAATTTTTTAAATGTCACTTCTTTGCTGTCTGTAATTTTAGCAATAATCAAATCGCCGCTTTTTGCTGTCAAGCTTGGCTCCACAAGAATGAGATAACCTTCAGGAACGCTTATACCAGAAGGCGACATCATGCAGTCTCCCACAACATTGAGCCAAAATGCTGATTTCGAAGTAGAATTTGGTGTTTCTAGCCAGTCAAATTTGCCTTTATCTAATTCAGTAATATTCGGCCATTGAGCAGCTTGCGGTATTGTAATTATAGGCCTTAGATTTGTTTCTAAGGATTGTGAAGGGCTGTTGTCATTGCTGTAGTTAGAAATATTTTCTCTTACTTCACTCGCTGTTCCCAGTAGTAGCCATTCCGCATCGCAATGTAATGCTTTGGCTAAATTGAGTAGTTTGCGTGGATTCTGTGTTCTGCCATCTTCGATTTTTTGCAGCGACTGTTGTGAAATGCCAACACGTTTCGCTAACTCCGCTTGAGTCAGTTTTAGGTCGGTTCTTTTTTGTTTAACGCGTTCTGCAATAGTCATAAGCGAATAATTACAACTTTATCTGTATTTGACAAACAATAAAAACTGTCAACAAATACAGTAAAGGTTGTTAAGGAGGTTATATGTCAGCCATTGCAAAAGCAGTCGAAATTGTAGGGAGTCAAACTGCACTCGCGCAAATTTTAGGCGTTAAACAGGCTCATGTCTGGAATTGGTTGCACATCCATAAGCGCTCACCTGCAAAATACATACGGCGTATCTCGTTGGCGACGGAAGGGCAGGTCAGCGAAAGTGATTTACTTAAAGATCATGAGGAATGAGAAAAATTATTTAGGATAGATGCACATTGAAGGTGGTTCACTTTGAATTGGATAGAGCCGCCCAGGGATGGATGGCTCTATCTTTTTTAAAGCGATGTTGATTCATTGCTACACATTATCTTGTTCTACGCTGCAGTCTACATAACACTCATATTTTCCGTCTGTCTTTTGTTCGACCAATCCATGAATATGTGTTTCGAAACCAGGCAGGTGCTTATTAAAATGCCGAACAAATTTCAGGTAATCGACCATCGTTTTGTTGAAGCGCTCACCAGGTATCAGTACCGGAATACCTGGTGGATACGGAGTAATGAGCATAGTAGTTATTTTGTCTTCTAGTTGATCTACCGTTATGCGTTCAACATTTTTACTTATGAGTTGATTATAAGCATCGGTTGGTTTTATCGCTGTGACGACGGGGGTGTTGTAGATTTCAGTCGTCATGCGTGCGTAATCATGTTCTTTGTATTCGCTATGTATTTTTTGACTTAGATCTTTTAGTCCCAAGGATTTGTATTGTGGGTATTGTTCAACAAATTGAGGCATAACTTTCGTTAATGCTATGTTGCCATCAAAGGATTGTTTTAAGCGTTGAAGTACTGTGATGAGCGTATTCCATCTGCCCTTTGTAACGCCGATCGTGAATAGAAGTAAGAATGAATATAAGCTGACTTTCTCGACAATCACGCCGTGTTCAGCTAGGTATTTTGCAGCAATACTGGCAGGCATACCTTGCTCAGAAAATTCGCCATTTAAATTTAACCCCGGCGTAATGATGGTGATTTTTAGTGGGTCGAGTAGGTTGAAATCTGGCTGTATCCCCTCAAAACCGTGCCAATCATCGGTTGGATGCAATTTCCATGTGTTGGCACAGGGAATCTCTAAGTCGTCGCTATTGTTTGGCTCCCATACTTTAAACCACCAATTGTCATGATGCTTTTCCCCAATGTGACGCATAGTACTGCGAAAATCTATTGCTTCTGCTATGGCTTCTTCAATTAATAATTTGCCATTAGGTTGTGCCATCATTGCAGCGGTGACATCGCATGAGGCAATAATAGGGTAGTTAGGGCTTGTTGATGTGTGCATCAAATAAGCCTCATTAAAGCGGTGGTTATCAAGAGTGTATTGTTCTGAATCTTGTACCAAAATCTGAGACGCCTGAGAAAGTCCTGTCAACATTTTATGGGTAGATTGGGTTGAAAAAAGCAGTGATTTCTCACATCGGGTTCTATCTGAAATAGCGACGAACCCTTCATAAAATTCGTGGAAGCTGGTATGAGCAGCCCATGCTTCGTCAAAATGCATTGCATCGAAATAGCCATCTAAGTTGGCTTTGATTTCGTTGGTATTGTATAGAACTCCATCGTATGTAGATTGGGTTAAGCTAAATAAACGCGGTACTTTATCTGGGTTGTTTATCAAAGGATGGTGACGGATTTTGCTTTGAATACTTTTCCATGAAAACTCTTTTTTAGGAATCGGGCCTATGATGCCTAAATGATTGCGAGTAGGGGTTAGGAATATGGGGATGGCGCCTGTCATTATGATGGCATGAATGATGGACTTATGGCTGTTGCGATCTACGACAACAATATCATTAGGTGCGATAAGAGAATGCCAGACTATTTTGTTCGAGGAAGATGTGCCATTTGTTACGAAGTATAGATGATCGGATTGATAGGTTTTGGCAGCAAGGCGTTCGCTTTCAGCGATGGGGCCTGTGTGTTCGAGTAACTGTCCAAGCTCATCAACAGCATTGCAGACATCGGCTCGTAGCATGTTCTCGCCAAAGAAATCATGGAAAACCTGTCCTGATGGGCTTTTCAAGAACGCCGCACCACCTGAATGTCCAGGGCAGTGCCAAGAGGCTGAGCTCGCTTTTGTGTATTTTGTGAGTACTCTAAAGAATGGCGGTGACAGTTGATCTAGATACGCTTGAGCTTCTCGAATAATGTTACGAGTGGCAAAGTTTAAGGTGTCTTCTAAATGATGGATAAAGCCATGTACGTCATTCAGTATTTCTTTTGGGACATGTCGACTGGTTTGATTGTCACTCTTTAAAAAGATGGGTGCTAAGCAGTGGTTATTTCTTATGCCTTGTATGAGTTGTTTTAAAGCGTTTGATGTTTGCTCGCTCTCAGTTGACTTTATTTCTTTATCCCCTAACAGCAAAAGAATCGCGGCAGCTCGGGTACATTGTTTGAAAAAGAAAGGTAAATTTGTGTCGCTGCTTATTATTTGAACTTCCGCTCCTGCATTTTTTAAGGATTCAATTAATGGCTCAATGCTTGTCGTGTAAGAGGGTTGTGATACTGATTGAAAATCAAAAATAATGATAGGAAATGGCATGCGCATACTAGTACATCCGAGCTGTTAGTATTCTGAAAAAATTAGCCATACACCTAATAGGGAGTATGGCTAAGGTTTGTTTGGTGATTGTTTAGTCGATTGTTTCCATCGCTACAGACTGCACTGTTTTGTGTGGTGCGAAAGGGGCAATCGGGTTAGGCAATGGCTCAACCATAATTAGGCTAGAGGCAGGATCTGCCATATTGACCATTTGCAGATTGTTTTTTAGCTGTAATCTGTTTAGACATGAGTGTAAAAAGTCTTTCGCGAATATGTCGCGTGATTCAAATTTAGCCTTAAATTGAGGGTGATTTTTTTGATATTGAATCGCGGCGTTAGCAACTAATCGCCAGAACTCATCTTCTATCATGGCGTTGCTTTCTTCGAGGATGTGGCTCATATGACGGAAGTAACCATCAAATACGTCAATAAAAATACCCAAGATTTTGTACTCTTCGGGCATTTCTACTGCCAGTCGAGCAATGTTCTCTGGTACCTTTGCGTCTTTGTTTAGGATGGCACTTTCTTCAGCGATGTCTTTCATGATGACTTTGGTAGGCACATAGTTTTCTAGTATCAATATTAGATTTTCGCCATGAGGCATGAACACAAGGTCGTAGGCATAAAAACAATGTAATAAGGGCTGTAAAAATGCAGTTAAGTATTGATCGATCCAATCGGATGCACTCATATTAGATTTTTTAATTAGCTCAACCAGCAGCGATTGGTTGTTTGTGTCGACATGTAACAGTGCCGTCATGCTCATAAGTCGCTCGTCTGCTTGTAGTCGCTGCATTGGACTTTCTCGCCATAAAGCAGACAGCATCTTTTTAGAGGGACTGTCTTTTGAACAAGCGGTTTCAAAATAACTATTGCGATAACCAACCGCGGCTATTTCTTGGAGTATGCTAAAGCCATAGCTTTTTAATACAGGGTCATTGCTGATGATGTCATTGAGGTAAGCATTTATTTTTGGTGTGCCTTCCATGTAATAAGGGGAAAGCCCACGCATGAATCCCATGTTTAAAATGGATAGGGAAGTTTTGACATAATGTTTATTGGTATCAGTGACATTGAAGTAGGTTCTAATGGATTGTTGAGGTTTATAAAGGTCGTCGCTTTCTCCAAGTACTACGATATTCTGATTGGCAATGTCTGACGCAAACACGATATTGATTTTGTTGTACCACTGCCAAGGGTGGACTGGCATGAAAATATAATCTGAATGCGCTAGGTTTAATTCGGCAAGGCGCTTTTTGAATTCATCAACTTTGCTGTCACCTAGGTCCTTTTCAACAAGCTCGTTATATTCCAGATCAGGAATGCAGCCATAGACGGCTTTTTCTTTTCTGACGGCAATCCAGACAATTTTGAATGCTTGTCCCGTTTCTGGGGCGTATTTCTGATAATCAAAGGCGTTAAACCCTAGGCGTCCATTGTTTGCAACAAAGCCTGGATGACCTTCCGTCATGGCTGCTTCAATTTGTTGGTAGTCCGCATCAGCCAGTGCAGAACTATCAAAAATGGCATTGGTTTCTTTATACGCGGCACCGTAAAGTGTGCTGCTTATTTCATCTAGGTAAATCGGCAGTTTGTCTTCTGGTATGGCCAGTGTTTGTTTGAAATCAATAATACATTCTAGTGCATCTAATGGTGTGTTTTGCTGGTTTTCAACGCAGTTCAGGCTCGCTTTGTCTATTCTCCAGTGGCGCAGTGCCATGCGCTTTGCTCTAAAAGTATAATATTTGTTGGCATTGTCTGTTGTTAATCGATAATTCGCCCAACCCAGAGTGTCCTCCTCTGTCTCGGCAATGGGGGAAAAAAGTTGTTCATGGCTGAATTCTGCTATCGCCTTGCAAACAAGGTGTCGATTTACTTTCTGCCAAACATGAGGCTTGAGGTGCTCAGCCACATTGATGACGGCTTCTTTGGTGTTTTCCTGTGCTTTTATCTGAGGTTGATTTGTCATACTTATCTGCTCCTTGCAGTGATTGATGAGTGATTTTGCTTGTTTAAAATGGAGGGTGAGGCCTATGCGGTTGGACTGGGTATTGGCTAAGCTGGCATAAAAGTTTTCAGGGTAGCAAAATGCTAACATGGCCGTTTTGGTTGTCATATTTATGGCATTTGAATATGTGAAGCCAACTTCTAGGTTTAGTGTATGAATCTTATCGTTGTGTATATCTGGCTCTACGACTATTCGTGTGGCTTTAAGCTCCTCGAATAAGAAGTTCATCACTTTTTGCATCCATGTCAGTGTAAAACCACTAATTTGGGTGCGGCATGGTGCCGCAAAGAAATGCATACCAATATCGCCAGCTTGAACTGGGTAGAGGTCTTTAATTTCGTCAAGATTTGGGTCATAGACTTCTAAGACGATACTTGCTTGATTGCCATAAAAACCAATGAAAACTTGTAGGCCTTTATTTTCAATATGATCGAGATAGTACTGTCTCGTTTGGGCGATGGTCATATTTTGCATACCCCAAAACTTGGCGTAATCCATCTGGAACCAAGGTTGAATAAGCGCTATATGTTTATCTAGGTCTAAGGGAACAAAATAGAGATCGTTTGAATGTATTGTTTTTTTCTTTTCTTCATACGGCATTTGTTGAATCTCCTTTTTCTTGGGCTTGGACGGTGCTAAAGAATATTCTGTCGATGATGGCAGTTAATAAAAAACCGAGAGCGGCAATGACGAAGGTCTGCTGGATGCCAATAAAATTGACGATATAACCCGCACTAAATGAAGATAATAAAACCCCTAAATTCTGGAAGAAATTGGCCACACTAAAGTCTCGGGCGTAATATTCCGGCGAACTGATTTTGAATAGTTTGACTTCCAGTTTGACGATCATTTGAAACATTCCCCAGCCAAAGAGAAAACGTCCAAAGATAATGGCTTCAATGCTGGGTAAAGATTGCAAACCAAGACCTACTGCACCCAATGCGATATTAAGTAGAGTGTTATCTAATGCTGGTAACTTTCCTTGACTGGCTAGTCGATTTACAAACACACCTACGAGAGCGGCGAGAGCTGGAATCGCAAAGATAGCCCCTGTTAACCCACGATTTAAAATGCCTGTTGTCTCTTCCCAATAGGTTGAGAAAAAAGGTCTGATTAAATAGGCGCTAAAATCAAATGTCAGCATGACAAGGCTGAGTTTTAGTAGTGAGATCCATAAGGATCGTGGGCGCTTTTTGCTCGGTAGTTGTGAGGTATTTGACGCTATGATTTTTTGATCCTTGTTATGAATCTCCTTGTTGGTTGGCTCATTTGAATCATGTTCTGTCGAGGCATGAATGGTCTGAGCAATCTTGTTTGCTTTTATTAAATAGAAGCAAATGGCCATTTGTATAAAATCACCGATGGCCATCAATATCACGCAAAATTGAGGACCAAAGCGCTGCAGGCTGAAGCCACCAATGGTGGCTGCAAAAATTGCAGTGATGTGCACAATGAATGAAAGTAGCCCTACAAGATGCGCATGATACTCCTGTTTTTCTAACCGCATTAAATAGGGAAACATGAGCAAGTAACTGGCTTTTGTCATGTACATCAGCAAGCTTATGATCCAAAAACTTAACAGTGACGGTGCAAAGGCACTGGCTATTCCCAGTACCCCCGCTGTGAGTTGAGTGAAAAGTAGCATCGGCATTGTTTCAATTATCGTTGCTACTTTTGCCCAAACAGGCAGGGCACACATCACAGCAATAGAAATAGCTGCGATGTAGTTGCCTGCATGAATGGGGCTTTCTATGTTGTATCTGAGTTGAAAAAACTGAGGATAGAAAGCGATTAGAATAGCGTCACTTATCACACCGAAAGCCGTCATGATCAGTATTGAGGTTCGTAAGCTCATACCAGCTCTTCGTGCTTTGCGGTACTGTTTTGTTGCGGGCTCGTTGTGAACTGCTCTGCTTTTGATATCTCAATTTTTTCGAAACCACTGTCATCATTTGGCTTATATTGTTGGAAGCTGGTGGTTGGTTCGGTTGGGTAGTGATCTATCCCTGTCATCGCGTGAATGATACGGCTATTTCTATAACAAGCCATGCCTAAATCAGGGTTGGTAATGCCGTGTCCTTTTAAACCAGCATTTTGTATGAATACCTCATTACCATTCTTATCAACAGACCAGTTATTGTTTGGTAGATAGCTGCCGTCTTCATGCCACTGCAAACGATTTCGAATACTTTCAATAAATTGAGGTAAAACTGGTTGATAGCCTGTGGCGAAGATGACGGCATCTGTTTTATGAAGATATTCGACATGCGTTTGAGTGTGTTTGAAGTGTAAGTGGTACTTTTTTGTGTCCTGATCAAAATGGATATTTAGTATCTCAAGGCAGGGCAGTAGTTGAGCTTGGCAATGCTGGTAGCGATGGTTTTCATCTAGAGCATCGTAAATTTCATTGATTAATTTTTGGTTAATGCCTTTGTATAGACTTTTATGGTCTTCGAGAATTTGTTCTTTAATCTCATTATCTAAACCAAAGAAGTATTCAGCGTAATCAGGTGTCAGAATTTCTAAAGTGAGTTTTGCGGTTTCCATTTGGAAGTAACGTGCAGGTCTTGTGACCCAGTTTAATTTGTAGTTGTGCTCTTCACTAGAGGTTAGCAAGTCGTAGAAAATTTCAGCCCCGCTTTGCCCACTACCAATAACGGTTATTTCTTTGCAGCTTTGTAGCCGAGATTTATTTTGTAAGTACTGCCCAGAATGTATTAGTGTTGAGTTTGGCTGATGAGCTAGGGTTTGGGCTTTATCTGCGATCGTCTTAGGGAATTGTGGACGGCTGCCTACACCGATAATGATTTTTTTAGCTCGAGCGCTAAATAGGTGAGTGCTTCCATCCGGTAGTGTTTTAATGCCTGAAACTAGGTAGCAGCTTTGGTTTTTATCATAGCTAATATCCATTACCTTGTGTTTAAAATCGATATTATCTAGTTGTTGAATGGCCCAACGGCAGTATTGATTGAACTCTGCACGTCCTAAGTAGAAGTTTTCTCTAATATAAAGTTGGTAGAGTCTGCCCTGTTGCTTACAGTAGTTTAAATAGCTTAAAGGGTTTGTTGGATCAGCCATGGAGACCAAGTCACCAAGGAATGGGTTCTGCAGAGTCGCACCTTCAATTAGCATTCCTGGGTGCCAATTGAACCCAGACGATTGCTCAAATATACGTCCTTTCAAATTTTCTAGAGGTGCTGCCATGCAGGCAAAACCTAAATTAAACGGCCCCAGCCCAATTGCAATGTAGTCATAAATGTCGCTTTTACGTGAGTTTTCTAGATGCATTTTCATAGTGCTGAATCTCCCTAATGTAAGCTTTTAACCATAATATAAATGATAATCATTATCAATTTTTATTATGCTAAAACAGTCTTTCAGCGAATGTCTAGAGGGAAAAGGTTAATTTACAAATAAAAATGATATTGATTATCATTTGTAAATAATGTAAAAAGCTACCTTCGTTATTGATTTCTATTAATTAGATGTTGAAAAGTGTTTCAAGGAGAAGGTGAGTGAAAGTCCATACAAGCAGAATTTTTGTGTTAACTGCCATTGCTGCATCCGTCAGTATGATGGCAAAAGCTGAATCCAGTGAGCAGGTAACGGATCCTGTGTCAGTTGAACAAAATAGTGTAAATTTGCTTCAAATTATTTCGGTATATGGTGAACCAGAAGAAACAAAATCCGCAACCAAACTTAATTTATCTGTTTATGAAACGCCTCAAACAGTGTCTGTTATTTCTCAAGACCAGATGCAGGACTTCGATTTAAATGAGGTGAATTCGGTGCTGAAATATGTACCTGGAGTAACGGTTGAGAAAACTGAAACGGATCGTGTTTACTATACGGCTCGTGGTTTTGATATTGTTAATTTTCAACAAGATGGTATTGGTGTGCCATTTGCTTTTGGCCTTAATCGTGGCAATGACAATACAGCCATGTATGAAAAGGTTGAGGTTGTTAAAGGGGCCAACGGTTTAATAACCGGCTTAGCAAATCCTTCAGCAACAATAAACTATGTACTCAAACGTCCTACAGATGACAAACAAGCTTCTGTTTCTGCTGGATTAGGCAGTTGGAATCAAAAAAGAGTTGAAGCGGACGTGTCTGGACCGATTGCTGGCGATAAGGTGAAAGGACGTCTTGTTGTGACAAAGCAAGAAGGTGACTCTTACCTTGATCGTTACTCTAAAGATTTATCTTCTATATATGGCATTTTAAGTGCTGAACTCACTGACCGCTCTCGCATGAGTGTTGGTGTTAGTATAAATAATAGTAAAAATGATGGCGTGCTATACGGTGCGTTGCCTCTTTTTTACTCAGATAATACGTTAACCAATTACGATAGATCTACCAGTACTGCACCAGATTGGGCTTATATGGATGTCAAAAAAACGCGTACATTTTTTGAGTTCGAGCATGATTTGTCCGATAACTGGCAGGCGAAGTTTAACTATAGCCATAATGTTGAAAATACCGAATGGGAGCTACTTTATCTGAGTGGCAATCCGGATCCGTCCACAGAAAGTGGCTTAAAAGCAACAGCCGCATATTATGAAGCCAAGGCAAGAGAGGATATTTTAGATCTTTATGTCAACGGTACTTTTTCTGCTTGGGGACAGGATAATGAGTTAGTTGCTGGTATTAACTTATCTGATATTAAGCTAACAGGGCATTCTGTTTACGCCTCTGCTATGCGAAATACTCCGATTGGAGGGGATTGGATGAATGGTACATCTCGTCCAGTATTTGATACTTATAATTCAGCAACAGACTCAACCAATATCAATAAAAAACAAGATTCCTATTACATTTCTACGCGATTAAACGCGACCGATGATTTCTCAGTACTTCTGGGAGCAAGAGCAATAAATCTTGATCAAGATGGTGTTAATTATGGTGTCCGACAAGACACATCGGAAACAGAAACTGTTCCTTATATTGGTGCGACCTATGAAGTTACTTTAGGGACAATGCTTTATGCCAGTTACAGTAAGGTATTCAATCCTCAAGTCTGGGTGAATTCTGATCTACAACCTCTAGGGTCTGCAAAAGGTAATAGTCGAGAAGTTGGTATCAAGCAAGAATTATACGATGGAGCAGCTGTATTGGCGCTGGCTAGATTTGAGGCGGAACTCAATAATCTAGGGGAGTACGCATCTTATGATACAGCATCAAATACTAATTTATACCGTGGTATTGATATAAAAAGTGAAGGGTTTGAGGCTGAACTGTCTGGCGAAGTATTTGATGGCCTAAATTTAAGTATGGGATACACCGACCTAAGTATCAAAGATAAGGACGGTAAGGATACACGTACCTATATTCCGACAAAACAATTCAAATTAGCCGCAGCTTATAAAGTACCTACATTTGAAACGCTTCGAGTTGGTGGAGGAGTTAATTGGCAGAATGAGATCTACTACAGCGGCAAAGAGGTTCAAGACGATTACACCTTAGTAGACTTATTTGCGAGTTATAAACCGACAGATAATCTTACCCTTGCGCTTAATTTGAATAATGTCGGTGACGTGAAATATCGTGAAAGTGTCCAAAACGGACAGTCGTACTATGGTCCAGGTCGTAATGTAATGGGAACGGTTACTTGGAAATACTGAGGAATCAATCGTTCAATTAATCAAAATAAACCGTATAGCCGGCAGATCACATAGCTTGCTCTACGGTTTTTTTCCTGCAGACAATAGTAAGTATTTTATCGAATTGTTGTTAATGGTTTTCATTGCTACTATTAAAATCATAATTGATTTAAACGATCTAGGGTTAAGTTAATGAATGACGCGGTTAATATTCAGCCAAAAGCAAATAGGTTGATAGCCAAGCAGCTAAAGGTTGGCTACGACGACACCACTGTTCTTAGAAATATCGATTTTTATGTGCCAGATGGTCAATTAACCATTCTGGTTGGGCCAAATGGCTGTGGTAAATCGACATTGCTTAAAACGTTTGCTCGTATTCTTAATCCTAATGAAGGCTTTGTGTTGCTTGACGGTAAAGACATCCATAAAAGTCGAACTCGCGATGTGGCGCAAAAACTAGGATTGTTGCCTCAGGGGCCTATTGCACCAGAAGGCATGACTGTTCGAGAAGTGGTTGCTCAGGGGCGTTTTCCTCATCAGAGTTTGTTACGACAATGGTCTTCTGCCGATGAGCGAGCTGTCACAGATGCAATGAACATTGCACAAGTAAATGAATTTTCTGACCGTCCTGTTGATGAATTATCAGGTGGGCAACGGCAGCGATGTTGGGTGGCTATGGTGCTCGCGCAAGAAACAGATTTGATTTTGCTGGATGAACCCACCACGTTTTTAGACCTGAAAATTCAGGTCGATTTAATGAATTTATTGGCTCGCTTGGCTCACGATAATAATCGAACCTTAATTATAGTGTTGCATGAATTGAACTTGGCTGCCGCCTATGCTGACTATTTGGTCATGATGCGTGATGGTG
Organism: Marinomonas sp.; assembly: GCF_965225885.1. Lineage (NCBI taxonomy): Bacteria > Pseudomonadati > Pseudomonadota > Gammaproteobacteria > Oceanospirillales > Oceanospirillaceae > Marinomonas > Marinomonas sp. The sequence continues at coordinate 3,196,834 of NZ_OZ245329.1, read as the reverse complement.
TAATTTTGCAAAGGGGGACGCCGGAAGCCGTATTTAATAGCGAGAACTTAAAAGCTGTTTTTGATTTAGATGCTCATGTTATTCGCGATCCACATTCCCATCGTTTGATTTGTGTCCCTGCATTACCTGCCCAAACAGTATCCCGACTTTCTAAATTGGCTGCAATATGACACATCAGGCTCAATCTATTTTTTCTCAGAGTAGTCGCTCAGCAAATTTAATAGTTCGTCATTTGATTATTTTGGCTTCGGTATTTACAGCGCTTATTTTTATTTTTGCTTGGCATATTTCTGTTGGGGCAAAGTCTTTGCCGCTAGAAAGTGTTTTCGATGCTTTATTCAATTACCAAGGTTCGACGATGAATCATGTCATCGTGCGAGATTTGCGAATGCCGCGAGCATTGATTGCCACTTTAGTAGGCGCAAGTTTAGGCGTGGCTGGGGCTTTGATGCAGGGGGTAAGTCGTAACCCTTTAGCTGAACCAAGTCTTTTAGGTTTGATGGCTGGCGCCTCTTTTGCCGTGGTTATCGCTATTGATACACTTCATGTTACAGATATTTTTTGGTTGCCTTGGGTGGCAGCAGTTGGTGCTTTAGTGGCGGCTTTGATTGTTTGGCTTATCGCTCAGTTGGCACCTGGTGGGCTAAATTCGTTGAATTTAATTCTGGCGGGTTCTGCTGTAACCGCTTTTCTTACAGCCATTGTGGCAGTGGTTCTTATTTTAAATCAAGAAACCTTTGAACAGTTGCGTGTTTGGTTATCTGGCTCTTTGTCAGGTCATCGCATTAACGAACTCAAAGTGACTGCGCCTTTGCTACTCGTAGCGCTTATGTTTGCGCTTTATTTGTCTAGTCGGGTAACGCTATTAGCCATGGGGGAGGATGTTGCCCGTGGTCTAGGTTTGGCTACTGGTTGGCTTAAAGTTCAGGTGTTGATTTGTGTCGTTGTTTTAACTGCTTGCTCTGTTGCGTTGGTTGGACCACTTGGCTTTGTTGGTTTGGTTGTTCCTCATGTGGTTAGGCTGTTTGTTGGCGTTGATTATCGCTGGGTTGTTCCTTATTCAGCATTGGTGGGAGCTTGTTATTTGTTACTGGTAGACATTATCGCTCGACTGGTATTGAGTCCTGAAGAAATTTCCACTGGTATTGTGACGGCCATTTTTGGGGCGCCATTGTTTGTTTATTTGGTGAGAGAGAGAGCTCGTTGATATGACGAAGGGAAATGTTTCTAAACCTAATAACTTATCGATTAGGTTATTAAATGAGCGGCTGTCTTTGCAGCTCTCGCTAAATGCTTTGTTTGTCTTTGTCGCATTGTTGTTCGCGACGTCTGTTCTAATGGCTTTTAGTCTCTCTATAGGCTCATATGACATGGCGCTTTCAAATGTGTGGAAGATAGTTATGTCGCCATCGATGTCCGACCAAATGGCGATGGTGGTATGGGAGTTTCGTATCCCTCGTATATTAGTGGCTGTTTTTATTGGTTCTATGTTGGCGTTATCTGGCGCCTTACTGCAATGCGTGACTCGTAATAGTTTGGCTGATCCGTCATTAATTGGTATTTCTCAGGGTGCAGGGCTGGCCGTTGTTGTGATTAGTATTCTGTTACCTGAAGAGGCTTCTATTTGGCGCCCTTGGGCGGCATTTTTTGGGGCGATATTAGTGGCCAGTTTAATTCAGTCTCTGAGTTGGGGGCAAAGAGGTGGTAGCTCAATTCGATTTATTTTGATTGGTGTTGGTATTGCCGCTTTTATCAGTTCTGTTACATCAGCCTTTATGACTTATGGTCAGATTGATCGTGCTATGTCGGCAATGACTTGGCTTAGCGGAAGTATGAATTTGGCTAATTGGGAACAGGTGCGAATGTTGTCATTGGCTTTTGTTATCTTACTTCCTCTCACTTTAATGCTTAGTCGTTCTTTGGCTACATTACAAATGGGGGAATCCACTGCGGTTGGGTTGGGTGTATCAACTCGTTTTTTACGTGTTTTTTTTATTAGTCTTGCCGTTGGTTTTGCCGCACTAGCAACCGCAGCGGTTGGCCCGCTTGGTTTTGTTGGGTTAATTGCGCCTCATGTCGCTCGTCGTGTAGCGCGTGGCGGTGTGGGAATGAATTTGTTAATCAGCGCTGTCGTTGGGGCATTTATTGTGACATTGGCAGATATGTTGGGAAGAAATTTGTTTGCGCCTACGCAAATTCCAATTGGTTTAGTTACCGCGATTATTGGCGTTCCTTTTTTTGTGATGCTGCTATTGCGCACTAGGATAAAAGGTTCGTACTGATTTTTGATGTTGTTTTAAGGGTGATAAATGATAACTAGTAACATGATCTTAGCGTTTTGCACTGTATTGTATGTCGGTTCGCTGTCGGCTACAGCCTATGCTGAAGAAACGAAATATCCCTTGGTTATTGAGCACAAATATGGATCCTCAACTATTCTGGATCAGCCTAAACGAGTGGCGAGTTTAGATTGGGCTGGAGCAGACAATATATTGGCTTTGGGTTATCAACCATTAACCACACGATATTGGTTTGGTGATTATCAAGACGGGATTTGGCCTTGGGCTCGAGCATTATTAACATCGGTGCCAGAAGTGATCCAGGGGGAAATAAACTATGAGCAGATTGCAGCAACCAATCCTGATGTCATTATGGCATCACGATCAGGTATTAGTCGTCAGGATTATCAACAACTTAGTAAGATAGCTCCAGTAATAGCGACCCTAAAAGGTGAAGGTGATTTTACGATGCCCTGGGATAGGCGCGCACGTTTACTTGCCGAAGTATTAAATAAAGAAATACAAGCGGAAGCCCTTATTGTAAAAATAGAAACTCAAATGGCGGCGGTTAAAAAAAATCATCCTGATTGGTCTGGTAAAACCTTTGCAATGGCAACCTACTGGAATGGTAGTGTAGGCGTTTATTCTGGTGATGACATGACGGTAAACCTGATTTCTAAGATGGGGTTAACGCTTTCTCCTGCAGTGACCGAATTGACTAAAAAAGGTGAATTTCATGTAACCTTATCAGAAGAGCAGTTGGGCTTGATTGATGCTGATGTTCTCTTTTGGTATGTCACTGGCGAAGGTAAGAAACAAATAGAGGCATTAGCTTTGCGTCCCTATATGCGAGCCTTTAAAGAGGGGCGTGAAATTATGCTGCCATCAGGGTCCTTAGGAAATGGTGCTCTTTCTTATAGTTCTTTGATCAGTCTTCCTATTGCGATTGAGCAAATCGTCCCCTTGATTGAATTGGCCATTGATGGCGACATTGCCACCACCGTTTCTTTAGCCAAATAATATTAATTAAGAGTGAGTAAGTAAGATGAGCTCAACCTCGACAATGGCGCGTATAAAATCATTAGATCTTTTAGAGTCCACTGAGGCTTTTAAGCTGATTGGTTTGTCTATTGGTCAGGAACAACAATTTCGACCATTGAAAGAGTTTTCTAGTCCGAATGAAATATTTCGTCAGCTCTCTCATCAAACAAACGTTCAACCAAATATGGATGTGCGTACTCAAGGTACATATTTAATTTCTTCTTTAAGTTGGTCTTTGGCTGAAATCGTTAGTTGGTTAGATCTTAATTTACTGAATTTGGAAAATATTTGGGGCATCCTAACGATAAAAGAGAACCTAATGAGCGTTGTTGATAAAGGGCGGACGTATCAATATGCAAGTTATGGTTGGCAGCTGCCAGAGCTGACTTTCGTATTGAATCAGCAAGATGCTAATAGCGTTGGTCAGAATTTTATCATTTGTTTAACGCCCTTTGTTAATGAAATCCGACAGCAGACGGGGATGGCAAAAGGGGCTCTGTGGCGTTTGGTCACCGATGCTTTAGCTGCTTCTTACCTAAATTCAGGTAAGAAGTTGGGCTTGGTTCGCAACGCGATGGATAGAGCATTCGCCATTATTAATGAAACAGGAGGAGTGCTCGCTAATCCAAAATGGCATTTTAAAGAGTATTCGGTGGATGCAGCATCCAGTCCTACTGGCCTGTATTTAAATGATTGGTTTCGTGTAAGAGGAGGTTGCTGTCGTTACTACACTTTGTCTGGTGGAGAATATTGTAGTACTTGCATTCATTTAGCGGAGGGAGAGCGAGAGGAGCGTCTTAAAAAACACATATCTCATTCGACTGCATAGGTTGTTTTGTAAAGTTATTATATTTTGCTAGGTTATTAACGTCCTTTAAAACATACTGTATGAATATACAGTTTGGATGTTTTTTTATGCGCGTTTCTTATCTTGGTACTTCCGAGTCTGCTGTCTTCATCGCAGCAAACAGTGTTCGAATTCCACTTTATACTGAGTCTGCAAAGCTTTCTGATCTCCGAAAGCAGCCTGAAGGCAAATCTGTGGATTTGAATGCCATGTGTATTCCTAATCCTACAGCGACTTTTTTTGTTCGCGCTCAAGGCGAGCCAATGATAAAGGAAGATATTCAGACTGGTGATGTGCTGGTGGTGGATCGATCATTAACGGCACGTCATGGAGATATTGTGATTGCTTTTGAGCATGGGAAAATGGCAGTGATGACGCTGGAATTAAAGCCTGATGTTTTGCTTCGTCCCAAGAATAAAGCCTATGCCGCGACAGTAACGCCTGTTATTGGAAAAGATACATCAAGCTTAGAAGTATTTGGTGTCGTTACCAGCGTGGTTCGCCAGTTAGAGCGTGGTTAATCGTCTCAATTTTACTTTTTTATCTGAGCCAATAAAAAACGCCTTTCATTACCTAATAATGAAAGGCGTCGTGGCCATCCGGCCTAGAGTTTTACCGTCACCTCAGAGCCATCTAAGGTGACGATCTGGTCACCCGTCACTCGGTTGTTCTCCCGGTGGTATTTGGGCTTTCTCTTTTAGATCACTTTCTAAATCTTTGTTACCAGCTAGTGGACGAATGTGACCGTTGTCGCGGTAGAAGCCAATATCTTTTAAGTAATGGTCATCAAGCTGACGAAAAGCTTGATTGGTGCGACGAGCTTCGAAATATTCTTTAGCAGCGTTGAATAGGGCGATGATGCTCATAAGTTTTCTCCAAAATTAACATTTAATAGTGTGTTTTGGCGGAACTTACGGGGTAATTTCTTACAGAGGCGACCGCGTAAATTCCGCGGTCAATGGTGTATTACACAGGCATTGAACGCGTGGACAAAGTTTTGCGTACTCGATTATTGCAGCGAGTCGCTTTGGAAGAAGTAGAATGATTTAGCGTATAGGTAGTCATTTTGCTTCTCCTTTACTTTGGGTTTTATTGATTGCGTTATGCATTGTGTAAAATTTGCTCGTTTGAGCTCCTCAATTGAGCCTTTTTTCGTGACTTATGTCAATCACTTATATTGAAATAACTTTTATTTTTTTAAAGCCTACAAATACATGTCCCAAAGTAAAAAACAATTCGTTTACCTCAGTATTGTGAATGTTTTTTGCTGTACAATTCGTCGCGATTTTCTTGTTCTTCTTGTAGTTAACAAATGTAGTAAGTGACCTCATGGCAACGAAAGCAACAATTTATAAAGCATCGGTTCAAGTATCTGATATGGATCGAAACCATTACCAAAGTTATGAATTGACATTGGCATTACATCCTTCTGAAACCGAAGAGCGCATGATGGTGCGTTTGGCGGCGTTCGCTCTATTGGCTGATGAAAAAGAAGGCGGCGAGCAATTAAGTTTCAGTAAAGGCATTAGTACTGAAGATGAGCCCGATCTTTGGCAGAAGAGTTATTCAGACGAAATTTTGCTTTGGGTAGAGCTAGGGCAGCCGGACGAGAAGCGTTTACGCAAAGCCTGTGGTCGCGCTCAACAAGTGATCGTCGTGAATTACAACGACAAGTCTGATATTTGGTGGGAACAAAACAAAGGCAAGAACAGCCGTTTTGATAACATGCGAGTATTGCGCTTTCCAGAAGCTCAGGTTGAAGCATTAGCGAAGATTTGTACTCGTTCTATGCAGCTAAACGTTACTATTCAAGATAGCGAAATGTGGATCTCTGGTGAGCTAGGTGAATGCGCCATGACACCAATGTGGCGAGGCGAGCAATAAGCTCACCTCGTTTCTTGATGTGATTATAAATGTTGGATTATTAAGCTTTATGTAAGGTGCGCTGAAACAAGGCAACGGCTTTGTTGTAGCATTCAAGAGCAAGTGCTGGATCGTAACGATCGCCTTCGTCGCGCATGAAAGCATGCTGGCCGTTGAATTCATGCCAAGTGAATAGGCGGTCAGTATCGATTAATTGCTGATAAATCTTCTGCCGTCCTTCCGTTGATACGTGCGGATCTTGTTTGCCCCACACCATCGTCAATTCCCCTTGAATGTCTTTTGTGCGAGTAAAAGAATCATTGCCTTCGTCGCAAGGAATGGTATTCGAATGAATGTCTGTCGCGTATAAGCAGAAAGACGCTTGGATTCGAGGATTTAGCGCCGCACGGTAAGCCAAATGGCCGCCCAAACACACGCCCATAGTGCCAAATTGACCTGTACAATAATCTTGTTGCTCGAAGTACTCCAACATAGCAACCGTGTCACTGTCGTGGGCTTCTAGCGTTTTGGTGAATTTGTCAGCATTGCCTTTGTCTTTTCCTTCATCGTCATAGCCTAACACTGTGCCGATTGGGTTAAGTTCATGAAATACTTCTGGCACAATAACCACAAAACCATGACCCGCCATAATGGCAGCAGAACGAGCAATTGGTGCGGTTTGTTGAAAAATTTCAGAATAGAAGAAGATACAAGGAAAGCGACCCGCAGCCTGAGGGCGATAAACGGTGCAGCGCATAGTGCCAGTTGGCGTGTTAATATCTTGATCGTGACGTTGAATGATCATGGTTTTCCTTAAAGCGATTCGTAATTTTCTTACATGATATTCGACCCAACCGCGATGAGCCAGCCGCAAAGCTACCAAATAGACACAAAAGCTCGCAAATAGCGACAAAAGCCAAATTTAACCAATGAGTAGAAAGAATCCGTGCGAATTTTATTGATCAGTGCTTACGAAGCCAGCAGCCATAAAGCCTGGGCAAACACCTTGATGAATGGTTTAGGTCAGCACGATTGGGAATATTTGTCTTTACCTGCTCGACATTTCGCATGGCGTATTCGCGGAAACGCCATGAGCTTTGCCTTTGACCCAAAATTCAAACCAATACTGGAAAAGCCTTATGACTTGGTCATTGCCACCTCGATGACGGACTGTGTGGGTCTGAAAGCCTTTTGCCCAGATCTGCAAAACCTGCCTTGGTTGCTGTATTTTCATGAAAACCAATTTGCCTATCCTGCCAGCGATAAACAACAAGGCTTGATTGAAATGCAGATGGTGACTTTGTACAGCGCCTTGGCCGCGAACCAGTGTATTTTTAACAGTGAATTTAACAAAGCCTCTTTCTTTGCTGGCGCTCGAGCCTTATTAAAAAAACTGCCTGATTATGTCTCACCAGATTGGTTAAATGACACCGAAGCAAAAGCTCAAGTTCTTCCAGTACCTTTGGATATGCCTGCTTCTAAGGAGGAGTTGATACCAAAAGAAGAGGGCAGGAACATAAAAAAACCAGAACAGATCAAATTAGTTTGGTCGGCTCGTTGGGAATTCGACAAAGGTCCAGATCGGCTATTGGCTATTTTAGAAGAGTTAGAGCGTCGTCAACTGGACTACGAAATCGCCATTCTTGGTGAGCAATTCCGTTCCACTCCAAAAGAATTTGAGCAAATTCAAATTCAGTTCGCTCATCGAATTAGACAGTTTGGTTTTGCCCCGAGTCGAGTGGATTACCTACGCTTTCTCGCTTCGTCAGACATAGTACTGTCTACTGCTTTACACGAATTTCAAGGCCTTTCGGTACTAGAAGCTGTAGCGCTTGGCTGCGTGCCAGTGTTGCCAGATCGACAGGTTTACCCAGAGCTGTTCGGCCAACACCAGAACGGAAAACAATACCTTTACCAAAGTGATCTAAACAACATTCAGCAAGAAGCAAAAAACGCAGCAGACTTAATTCAGTTTGCTGTTATGAATGGCGTTAAAGCACCAAATGTGAGTCAGTATCAAGTCGAAAACTTACTGGCAAAGTATGATGAACTGATTGAGCAATACGGCCGTTAGTCTTTATTATGTATAGACAACCTTTCTTTTCTCTCCCTTATTCAAACATCCTTACTCTGTAAACAAGTCTGTCTATTTTAGATTGCCCTGATTCAAAATGGCGCAAAATTCTTTATGTTGCGCTTTTTTTGTGCAATATTCGCTATGTTAGCGTTAAAAAATAAAAATAAAGTCACTTTAATCCTAAGAAAAAGAGCTAAATAACGTCATTTTTTATATGTATATACATGTTGGTATGTATGTTGCTTTTCGTCTTATGATTAATAACCTTCTCATAGGAAGTTCTCATATGAATGCTACAGATTCCAAGTCAGGAGCCGTGTCTCCGCTGTCTCTTCTTAAACTCATTGCTTACAGCTGCATTGGTATTTTTGTTTTTTTCGTTCCGATCAGTGTCGGCGGAAAAGAAACCATTCCGCTCGATCATATTGTGTCGTGGCTTAGAAACGATTTCGGTCAAATGGCTGAGGTTTACGCTATCTTGGTTGTCTTGGCTGGTGGCGCGTATCCATTCATTTCTGGTAACTGGCGTACAAGTAAAACTCAAACCGTGTTGTCTATTTTTAAAGTGTTGGGTGTCATTACTGCCATGATGGCATTTTTCTCCGTTGGGCCTGCTTTCTTGTTTGAAAAAGACATGTTGCCTTTCTTGTTCAGTAAGTTGGTTGTGCCTGTCGGTTTGATTGTACCGATTGGTGCGGTGTTTTTAGCTTTTCTGATCGGTTACGGTTTGCTTGAGTTTGCAGGTGTGCTTTTACAACCCATTATGAAGCCGTTGTTTAAGACGCCGGGTAAGTCTGCGATTGATGCGGTTGCCTCGTTTGTGGGCAGTTATTCTATTGGTTTGTTGATTACCAACCGAGTTTATAAGTCTGGTCAATATTCCGCGAAAGAAGCGGCCATTATTGCCACCGGCTTTTCTACTATATCGGCTACTTTTATGGTGATCGTGGCGAAAACATTGGGTTTGATGGAGGTTTGGAATGTTTTTTTCTGGGCAACCTTGTTGATCACTTTTGTAGTTACGGCCATCACGGTACGCATTTTTCCGCTTAGTAAAATGGACGATACGGCAGAAAGTCGTGAGGTAGAAAAATTCCAGCATTCTCGTTTCAAACAAGCCGCATTGGAAGGGCTTGAAGTTGCGAATAACGCAAACTCACTTGCTCGTAATATTCTGCAAAACATCAAAGAAGGTATGTTAATGGCAATGAGTATTTTGCCTTCTATTATGTCGGTGGGTTTGTGTGGTTTGTTATTGGCGAAATACACACCAGTGTTTGAATGGATCGGTTACCTGTTTTACCCATTCGCATGGATCGCACAATTGCCTGATCCAATGATGGTTGCTACCGCGTCGGCGACAGGTTTGGCGGAGATGTTTTTGCCTGCTTTGATTGCAGCGAAAAGCGTATTTGTCGTTAAGTTTGTGGTTGGTGTAGTGTCTATCTCATCGATACTTTTTTTCTCAGCATCGATCCCTTGTATTTTGTCGACCGAGATTCCGTTGAACATTAAGCAAATGCTGATTGTTTGGTATCAACGAGTGGCCTTGACGATTCTAATTGCTTCGCCAGTGGCGTTTTGGGCGGAGCAGTTCGTTAAGTAAAAAAATAAACTACCATATACAAACAAAGTAAAACACGTTCACGTGGCGTGTTTTACTTTGCTTTTATTATTTTTTTATGGTGTCATTCGTCAAGTTTCCTTATCATTCGAAAATGATTTCAAAACTCCAATATAAATCCATCTACCTTCCCGTTTTCCTCGTGCTATGGCTCGGCTTGTTGCTTGATAGCCAGTCATTGGCGGAGCAAGTTCAATACAATCAATGGATAACCAACGGCTTGGTGCTGTTTAGTTTTGCGTGGGTGTATTCTCGCGTTACGACGAAAATCAAAAAATTGATGTTGTATGGTGTTGCACTGGCGCTTCTCGGGGAAGTGGTTTTTTCTATCTTGTTGGGAATGTACGAATATCGGCTTGAGAATGTCCCTATTTATGTGCCTCTTGGTCACAGTCTTATTTATGCCGCTGTGTTTTATATCCAAAAAGAAAAAATTATCCAGCGTAATAAGACGCGTGTCATTTCGATTTTGTATTGGGGAATGATTGCTTATTCAAGCCTTTGGCTGCTGTTTGACCAAGATAGATTTGGCTTTCTTTGTATGCTGGGCGTGGTGTATTTTTTAAGAAAGAAGCCGGGCAATGAGCTGTTCTTTCTCATTATGTTTTTCATGGTGGTGTATTTAGAGTTGCTGGGGACTTATTACCAATGTTGGGTTTGGCCGGACACATGGTTCTCGACGATTCCTTTCATTACCAGTAGTAATCCACCAAGTGGTATCAGTGTGTTTTATTTTGGGTTTGATATTGGTTGTTTGTGGATTTATAAAAAGCTGAATAGCCAAAAGTGGAGCCGGATGAAATCGCTTAGGTTGCTTAGAAACTCATAGATAAAAGCTTATAAAAAACAAAAAAACGAGTCACTATGAAAATAGTGACTCGTTTTGTTTATAGATCTGTTTAGTCTGAAATACTTATAGATCGGCTTCAATAACCGCAACAAGCGCGTCATCTTTAGGCGTCACATCTGGTGAGAAACGCTCAACCTTGCCATCTTTGGTGATCAAAAACTTCTCAAAGTTCCAAACCACTTCTGGTGCTTTTGTCGCTTCGATTTTATGACCAGCCAACATAGTTACCATGGCGTCGCGATTTGGTGTAACCGGAGCAGCTTCAATCAAAGCTTTGTATAAAGGATGCTTGTCTTCACCAGTAACAACAATCTTGCTGAACATTGGGAAAGTAACGTCGTAGGTAAGGCTGCAAAACTGTTGAATTTCTTCATCGCTGCCTGGCTCTTGACCTGCAAAATCATTCGCAGGGAAACCAAGTATTTCTAAACCTTGCTCGTGGTATTTTTTGTACAAGGCTTCAAGGCCTTCGTATTGTGGTGTTAGCCCACATTTAGACGCAACGTTAACCACCAAAACGGTTTTGCCTTGGTAGGTAGATAGATCTACGTTTTCGCCTTGGATATTTTTAACGGTTAGGTTCAATGGATGACTCATAAAAATTCCTTATCAATTTATGTTAGATGTAACGATCTTAGCGGTTTGTCGCCCAAACAATGCGGAAAAATTGCATAACATTGTGATTGTCTTATTTTGAGTTTTTTAAAGGACCGCCTTGGTCTAACAATAATTCATGTAATTTGCAGAACACTTCTGGCGACTGACGAACACCGTCGTGTTCGTAGCTATTGGTGATCCAAACTTGCGTGTTGGCAACTTGGCTCGCCGTTTTTAGAGACAGCTCACGGGGTACGTACATGTCGTTGTGATACACCGCCGCGACCACAGGCACTTTGTTTTGTGCGAGCTTCTCCAGATCGTAAAGCAGCTTATAGTCTTGGTAATCCGCTAGGGAATTTGCAGCATCAGCAAAAGGACGTAACGAAGTAATTTGTTCAAACATCCATGGATAGATCATTTCGCCCGTTAACATCAAAGGCGAGTGTGACGCGTCAAATTCACTAAACTGATCTCGCAGCTGTTGTGCGGCCCAGCTAGTGCTTTCATTAGGTCGGCCATAAATGCTTTCATGAATCGCTGCAAAAAGTGGACCTTCGTGATAGCTGGATATGTTCATGACTTGCTCTAAAAACACATCGCTAAGCCGAGTTTTGTCACTGCCAGCAAAGGCTTCATCCACTAACCAATGTACCTGATCAATCCCCGGACCCATTCCCAACAGAATGCCGATGCTTTGGAATCGTTCTAAAGTAAGTTGGTCGCCATCAGGCAAAAGCACTTTCTCGTTTGTTAGGCATTGTGCAATCTTCGCCATGGTCTTGGCGTCTTCTGGGTAGCGAGCATAATAGTCTTGGTTTTTCTCGATTACGCGCTGATAAGTTAACTGATAAACCTCTTGAGCTGATTCTTCAAGCCCAGCCAATCCACCGGTTACATAACAAGCCGCCAGACCTTCTGGTGCTTGGGATAAGTACGCCAGCGTAATAAAGCCGCCGTAGCTTTGTCCCAATGTTTCGAATAAACGGCCGCCATACACGGTTTTGCGTAAGTGTTCGCAGTCGGCCACTATGCTGTCGGCACGGAATTTAAGTAGGTAATCTCGGCCTTCTTCGGCAGACAACTTACTGATTAAGTTAGTATCGATCCGGCTGCTACGGCCAGTGCCACGCTGATCGATTAAAATAACGCGGTGCGTTTTTAACGCTTCTTGCATCCAAGACGGCGAACCTGCCATTGGGCGAGGGGATTTGCCGCCAGGGCCACCTTGCAAAAATAACAACAAAGGCAACTCTTCATCAACGCGATTAATATCCACTACTTCACGAGCAAACAGCGTAATAGTTGGGTTGTTGTCAGGGGTCTTATTAAGGCTCTTGTTAGCGATCTTGTTAAATGAACGCCAATCCAACGGAACCTCAAGTTCTTGATCAGTGATGAGCATTCCTTTCATTTTGTACTGTTGACTGACTGTGTTCATATTTCCTCGTCATCTTGGAGTAGTGATTTACATTGGTGGATACTTTAGCACTGGCTGACATCGGAGTTCGAATGCTTTTATCTATCAGGATTGATTATTAAAGTGTTTTTGCGCCAGCTAAAAAATGACACAGAACCTTTTATGGCGTTGTTTCCCAGACTTGAAATTGTTATTTTTAGTAGCAATCTATTACTCTATGCAAAATGATTAGATATGCTTATGGATAGACACCTTCCATATTAGATTTACGACAAGACAGCGCTACGGAGTGCCTTTATGAAAACACTTGATTTTTACCCTACTACAGAAATAGATGAATTGGCTTGGCCTGAAGAAAACTACGACCTTACAATAGACTCTCCTGCATTACTTTTTTTTACTGATTTTCAAAACAACAAACCTCTGGTCGTTGAATCCACATCATCAGTCTTAAATGTCAAAGAACTTATGCAAAAAGAGCATGTACGCTTAAAATTTGTCATTGACGAAAATAAGCATTTTATTGGTGTTGTTAGCTCTGACGATATTATTGAGCGAAAAATCGTTCAAAAAGTATCTGAAGGTTTAGAGCGAGCTGAAATCATTGTTGCTGAACTCATGACGGCTAAAAAGAATCTAAAAGCATTGGATTGGCAGGATATTTCCACAGCTACTATTTCTGATGTGATTCGCGCGCTTAAAAATAATGGTGAACGTCACTGTCTTGTTCTTGATCGCGAAAATCACAAAATCCGCGGTATTTTCTCTGCCAGTGATATTTCTCGCAGACTTCGTCTTAATATCGATATTCAAGAAAAAACCAGTTTCTCTAAAGTATTTACCGCAACACTGTAACATTCCAAAAAGACTTTTTTGTCTGGCACTTCCATAGCCCCTTATTGCTCGTTGTTCATAGGCAATAAGGGGCTATTTGGTTTAATGCCGTTCACTTAATCAACTTTTCGATAACATGGTCAAATATATTTACATGCAAAGCCATGCTGTCTCCTTCCTATGAAAACAGTTCTCTCAACATTGGCTCAGGGTTATTTAAGAAGGCTTTGGTCACTTCGTAATGTTCGGTGTCTTCGTATTTTATTGGGTAAATGCCTGTTGTATCGATCTGGTAAATTTTCGCTCCTGGATACGCCATAAGAATGGGTGAATGCGTCGCGATAATGAATTGAGATTGATTGTTTATCAGTTGATGCTTTCGACTCAATACGGCGAGTTGTCTTGTTGGAGAGAGTGCGGCTTCTGGCTCGTCAAGGAGATAAAGCCCATTTCCGCCGAAACGTTTCAACATAAGAGCGAGAAAAGATTCACCATGAGATTGCTGATGTAGCGATTTTCCACCATAGCCATCTTTTATAGGAGGTGGCGAGACAAATTCAAAAGTGGCTTCATCCAGTTCGTCAATATTGGTAGCAACGTTATAGAAGCTTTCCGCTCGAAGAAAAAAGCCGTCTCGGTAGCGTTTAAAGGATTTCGAAAGGCGAAGGTAGCTATGTAGATCCGAATGAGTACTGCGTGTACCGAAGTTAAAGTTTTTGGTGCCGCCTTCTGCGTTGAAGCCCAGACTGACTGCAATAGCTTCGAGTAAGGTGGATTTGCCACTGCCGTTTTCCCCAACAAAAATAGTCACAGCTTTATCGAATTCAATAAAATCGAGTTCCTTGACCGCAGGGATAGAGAAAGGGTAAACCTCAAAAGAGTCGATTAAATCTCTTTTAAGTTCGATGGTTTTCAAATATGGCAGCGGTTCCATGTCCATTACTCTTGCTACTTTTTATGGGTTGTTCACATACAAAAAGAGCCTCAAGTTGAAGTGAGGCTCTTTGATGAGTTTTAAACATAATAGCAAAAGAAAGATATCAATGTCCCTTTCTCATACTGAAAGAGGACTGTATTAATTAGAACTTCCCTTTAGCCATAACACAGCATCTTTAACCTTATCGCTACGAGGATGGCCGATGGCTAAAACTTCATAAGGTATGTCTGAAGACAAACCAATATAGCTGAGCGGTTCTTGCGTTGTGTTATTTCGGTCAATAAGCAGGTAATCATAATCGCTGTCTTTCCCTTCTAAAATTCGTTGTGCACGATCTTTATCAACCAATGGAACAGGCCAATCTTCATATAGATAAAAGATCGAAGACATGGTTTCTGTGAAACGAATGCCGGCTGTACGTGCTTGTTTTTCCTGAGGGATTTTCTCAACTAGCGCACCTAGGTCTTGTTTCATATCTTTGGCAATGTCTATGCCGACAAAGAGATGGTAAAAGTTAGCACTAAAAAACAAACTGGAGATGAGAGTCAATTTTGTCCAATTAGGCCAGCGGGTCATTTCCACTTTTATCATCAAAGCAATGGCCAATACGACCCCAAGTGCGGTCATCTGCCATGTGCTAAGCCAGTCCATTAGCGCTGTAGGGATTTTGTCGCTTGATAAATACTTCACCCACAAAGGCGTCGCAGCAAAAGCCGCCAAGAGTAAAATCATTACAACTAGGCAAAGGCGTCGATACCAATTTACCCAGCGTCCACGTGCTTTCATCACGATATCCGCGGCTAATAACGCAAACAAAGGCGTCAACGGAGCAAGGTACATAGAACGCTTTGTGATCGAATAAGACAAAATAACAACGGCGAACACAAGCCAGAAAAACAGAAAAGCCTCGACCCAAGTTACACTTGATTGTGTTACTAGCTTTTTCGCCGATACAACTAAGCCGATAACCAAAAATAGCATCCAAGGAAAACCGTATTCTAAAATGCCATTGATATAAAAAAACGGTTCGCCTTTATGATTATGTCCCAAAGTATTTGTTGACGCGCCAGTCATGCGTCCAACTTGGTTTTCCCAGAACCAAGCATGCCAAAGTTCAGGTGAAGCCTGCTTATAAAATGGATAAACCCAAGCCGCAATGACCAAACACATCGCGACGAACGCAACAAAATGAAACCCTATCAAGGGCTTCCAAGTGTAGAGTCGGTAGGTTTCGTCATGCTTTCTTAAATAAACATAACGCAAAAAAAGTGCTAACCAAGCTGGCGCAATACATATTGCAATTGCAATAGGTCCCTTGCTCAAAAAAGCTAAACCCGTTAACGCGCCAGCCAACAACAAATAGCGCATTTTTAAGCCAAGATACGCTTCTGCAAATGCCCAAATAGCAGCAATAGAGGTGAATATCAGTGCGGCATCAACACGCAGCCAATGGAAATTAACGATAAAGCCTTCCATTGTTGCCAAAATCCCAAGACTTATCCAAGCGTACTCTTGATTCTTGAGTAGGTAAGCGAGACGAAAGGTAACCGCCAAAGATGCCAAGCACAGTAATGCAAGCCCTAAGCGTCCTGCCATCACAGCATCCAAGCCGGTAAGATGCATTAATGATACGGCATAGATAAAAAATAACGGTGGTTTTTCGACAAACGGAATGTCTGCAAATTTAGGTATGATGAAATTACCAGAGAGGTACATGTTTTTAATAATGGCTGCCACGCGGGGCTCATCGGGCGTCCAAACGTCGTGATTAAACAATCCACTAAAGGCAACGACGGAAATGGCAATGAGTAAGAATATTTTCCAAGGAGCAGAGGCGTACCATTTTACTAAATCGACATCACGCAATTTGAACTCCAAAAATAAATAAATAGCTAGCTAGAATATGAATTCTTTATGAACCTTTAAAGACACTTTATTAAACTATATGCCAATTTTTTAAAATAGAGTCTATGGTATTAACTTCTCGATATTATTACTTTTTTTGTATAAAAAAAGTGAATTTACCGGGATGCTTCTTTTATTTGTTTGCATATTGTTTCCTTAATTAGAGCAGATGCAACAGAAATCATAAAGAGGTGAGTGAATCAATTTTAAGTTTTTCAGTAAAGATAAGGCGTGATTTTGTTTGGGGTGTAAAAAGAGCCTCGGTTGAGGCTCTTGGAGGAATTACGAAGTAAACGTTTAAGCAATCCAAATCTGTTGTACGTTAACAAATTCGCGTATGCCTTGCGGGCCAAGTTCACGACCATAACCGGATTTACCAATCCCGCCTGATGGCAATCTTGGGTCACTTTTTACGATGCCATTGACGGCAATTTGTCCTGACTCCAGTGTCTCAATGGCTCGATCTATGGCCACTTGGTTACTGGTCCAAATGCTGGCGCCTAAGCCGTATTCAGTGTCGTTTGCCAACTCCAGCGCTTGATCAATAGTATCAATCGGCGTCACGCTGAGCACAGGGCCAAAGGTTTCTTCTTCAAATACGGTCATGCCGGGTTTTACGTCGACCAATAAAGTCGGTGGGTAAAAGAACCCCGAACGAGAGGGTAAGTCTCCGCCTGTTAAACAGCGAGCGCCGGCGTCGATGCTTTCTGATACTTGGCGATGCAGTTGATCTCGTAAGTCTTCTCTCGCCAATGGCCCTAGATTATTACTTTCGTCTCTTGGGTCGCCACATTTGAGTTTGCTAAAGCGTTCTCGCAGCGCGTCACAGACTTCGTTGTAAATCGATTTTTCAACAAACAAACGCTTCACTGAGATGCATGATTGCCCTGCGTTGACCATACGCGAGAGGGTAATAATATCGAGGGCTTTTTCCAAATCCGCATCGGCCATTAGAATGCAAGGATCGGAACCACCCAGTTCTAATACGGCAGGTTTTAATCCCGCTGCGGCTTGCGAGGCAACGAATTGTCCCGCCTTGCTAGAACCTGTAAAAGACACGGCTTTTACCTTTGGATGATCGATCATTTTACTCGCCACCGCGTTTGTTACTGCTAAGTTAGCGACCACGTTTTCTGGTACGCCAGCTTGATAAAAGCATTCAATCAATTTATTTGCCGTGGCAGGCACATTTGGGTCGGCTTTTAACACGCAAGTATTGCCGGCCATTAAGGCTGGAGCCAGAAAACGCAATGCCAACCAAACTGGCGCGTTCCAAGGCAAGATGCCCAGAACTGTGCCGAGAGGAGGGAATTGTACATAACTGTGGCTCGCGTCTGATTCTAAGGTTTCAGGTGTGAGAAACGCTTCGCCATTGTCAGCGTAATATTCTGCGCACCAAGCGCTTTTCTCGACTTCGGCAACACCTTCTTTAATCGGCTTGCCCATTTCCAGCGCCATTGAATCGGCCAGTTCGTGCTTGTTTTCTCGCATCGAAGCGGCAACGGCTTTGAGGATAGCTGCTCGTTTTGGGTAACTTGTGGCTTTCCATTCGGCAAAACCGCCTGCCACCTTATCGATGGCAGAGCGAGCTTCGTCTAGCGTCAAGGCTTCACAAGAAGGTAAAGCTTGCCCAGTCGTCGGGTTAATGCTATCAAGCGTTGCGGTTTCTATTTTGGCTGCTGTTAACATGGTCACCTCCAATTAGCTGGCCGCTTTTTCGGCTTGCTTGGTGTTCGATTTGGTTTTCTTAGCTTCCTCTTTAACAGGCAAGGTGCTGGACTCTTTAATAGGTGCGCTGCTGGACAGGTCGATGGCTCTTCTTTCCTGAGGCACTGCTACGCCGGATTTCACTGTGAAGTCTCGATCCATGCTAAAGAAAGAGCGACAACCGTCTTCGGTGATCTCGATAGTGTCTGAAATACCGCAGGTTTTATCGCCTTCAATGCCCCACATCCATGGAATCATGTGGAAGGTCATGCCCGGTTTTAACACCGCAGAATTACCTTGTTTCAAGCTGATGATATAACCTTCATCCCAGCTTGGCGGGAAGGCGATACCAATGGAATAACCAGAGCGAGTGATCAAACTGGCGCCCACTTGGTTGTCCATAATGATATTGCGCACCATGTTGTCCACGTCCGACACTGTCATTCCAGGCTGAACCACTCGATGGATTTCATTGAGCGCGCGCTTCATAATTTCCTGGGATTGATACATGGCATCGGATAATTCGCCAAGCACTACGGTGCGCATCATGGCGGTGTGATAACGGCGATAACAACCGCCTACTTCAAGAAAGACATGCTCACCGGGCAGAACAGTACGGCCTTCAAAGCTGGCGTGACCAATCATGGTTCGTGGCCCAGATGTAACGTACGGCATCACGGCTGGTGTTTCTCCACCTTCACGAAACATAGCAGCGGCGATTTCAGCACCAATTTCATTTTCCGTAATGCCTGGGCGACAGATTTCAATACCGGCTTTCATACCCGCTTCTGTAGCGAGTGCCGCACGGCGCATTACCATGATTTCTTCTTGAGATTTGCAGATCCTGCCTTCTTCGACGATACCGAAGCAATCCATCAATTTGGCATTTTTCAACGTGGTATGAATGCAATCCTGCTGATAAGCAGGGAAGAAGTAGCTATTGCGTTCATAACCAATACGCTTGTCTGATAAACCAAACTCTCGTAAGGCATCCACCAGCATCTGGATGGCGTCGCCCGTATCAGGGTAAGGTCTGGTTAACTCCACCCAAGTGCGCGCAAATATGTTGGATTCTTCCAGTGCTCGAGTGATCATGAAGGGCTCTTTTTCGAGCGGAATGACCAGCGCCTGAAAGAAGGAATAACCCGTCGTTTGGTAATCGGTTAAATAGGTAATGTTTTCTGGATCGGTGATGACAATCGCATCCAAGCGGCGCTCGGCAATACGAGCGCGCAATTCACCCAATCGACGCTGATACTCAGCGAAAGTAAATGTCATATCATCGCGTTCAATCATGCGGCTTCCTCCATTACAAAACGTACGGCATCTTTTAAAATATCCAAACCTTCGATTAGATCTGCGTCAGGAATGGTTAATGGTGGAATGACCTTCAATACACGACCACCGCTACCGCAAGCGCCCAGCATCAGGCCGTTATGGAAGCAACGTTGCACGACTTTCGCTGCTATTTCGCCGCTGCCCATGTCCAAACCAAGAATCAGACCTTTGCCACGCAATTCTTTTGCGCTGTTTTCGCTTACTAGGGGTTCTAACGCATTGCGAACTGTTTTTACTTTCTCCATGACTTCCGACATCAATTTATCGTCTTCAAAGTAGCTCAAGGCGACTTCGCCAGCGACGAAAGATAAGTTTTGTCCACGGAAGGTGCCAGTGTGTTCGCCTGGCGACCAGTGTTTATCCAAATCAGGGTGAACCAGATTCATCGCCATTGGTGTGCCTGCGCCACCAATGCCTTTAGCTAGGGTGATAATGTCTGGATTGATGCCCATGTCATCAAAGCTGAAATAGGATCCAGTACGTCCGCAGCCCACTTGGATATCATCGACGATCAACACGGAGCCAAACTCTTTGGCGAGTTTTTCCAGCTTCTGCATCCACGCTTTGCTGGCCACGTTAACACCGCCTTCTGCTTGTATCGTTTCCACCATGAAAGCTGCTGGTGGCTTAATGCCGCTAGAAGCATCACGATATTGGCTCGCCAACGCATCTAAAGCCGCAAGGGAGGATTCTTTATCGTGCTCTTGATCGAATAATTCATGGCTAACATGTAATAAAGGCACGCCGGAAGCTTGACGAAAATATTCGTTGGCCGTTGCTGCCAAAGCGCCCAATGTCATGCCGTGAAAGCCTTGGCTAAAGGCGACAATGTTGTGTCGTCCAGTAGCGTTACGCGCTAGCTTCATCGCTGCTTCTACCGCGTTGGTGCCAGTTGGCCCCATGAATTGCATGCGATGAGGCATGTTTCTAGGAACAAGAATGACATCGGTAAATTTCTGCATAAACTTGGCTTTGGCTTGAGTTTGCATATCCAAACTGTGAAGGACACCATCTTTTTGCATGTAATCGATCATCGCTTCTTTCATGTGTGGGTTGTTATGACCAAAGTTAAGCACCCCAGCGCCAGCAAAGAAATCAATGTATTCCTTACCGTTTTCATCGATCTGACGTGAGTTTTTTGCCGTAACAAAAACCGTTGGGTACGTGCGAGCGTACGCTCGAATGTTGGATTCTCGTTGTTCGAAAATAGTCATAACGTCTCCTCAAAAGGTCTTATTTCTATGACCTTTGGCTTGTGTTTTTGGGTTTTATTGCTTTGGTATTGAGTGCTTTGGTAGTGATTGATCGGTAAGGCCTGCGAGTTGGCAAAACCAACGACAGACATCGGCAATCAATCGATCATTGAAATCGTAATGCGGACTGTGACAAGCCACGTTGTGACCTTCGCCATCGTCACTGCCTATCAAGGCAAACGCACCGGGAATCGCTTGCAAATAGTAGCTAAAATCTTCCGACGCCATGATTGGCAGGGCTTGTCCGTGATTTAGTGTTTGTTCGCCATAAAGCGATTGCCAAACCTCGCGAGCGTTTGTGGCTTGGTCTTTATGATTGATGGTCGCTTGATAGCGCATGTCGTGTTGTACAACGCATTCCACGCCATAAGCCGCCGCAGTTTGCGTGGCGACATCGGTAATATGTTGGTTGATTAGCTGCCGAGTCGCTTCGTCAGGAACACGAATGCTGCCGCTTAGCGTCGCTGTTTCTGGAATCACCGTTGGCGCGGTTCCGCCGTTCATTTGCGTTACGCTGATTACGGCTGTGGCTTGCGGTGCAATGCGTCGACTGACGATTTGCTGCAAAGCCACATTCACCGCACTGGCCGCTAACAAAGGATCGGCACATAATTCTGGTTGACTGGCGTGACCGCCACGACCTTTGAACTCGATACTGAAAGTTCCATTGCCACACATGACAATATTGTCAGGACAAGCAATCGTGCCGTAAGGCAGAGCTGGCCAGTTGTGCCAACCATAAATTGCACTGACGTTTTCCAATGCGCCATCTTTGATCATTTCACGGGCGCCATGAAAACCTTCTTCTGCAGGTTGGAATATCAACACCACAGGCTGAGGGAGTTCTGCTTCAAACTGTTTTAACCAGCGTGCCGTTGCTAACAAAGTTGCCGTGTGACCATCGTGACCGCAAGCGTGCATGCAGCCTTGGTTCACCGATTGCCATTCCTTGCCTGTTTGCTCGTCAATTGGCAAGGCATCCATATCACCACGTAAAGCAATCGCTGGCCCTTTGGCGTCTTTGTTCAACCACGCGACCGTTCCTGTATCGGCACAAGCACGCCATGGAATATCCAAGGCATCGAGTTGGCTTCTGACCAACGACGCGGTGTTTTTTTCTTGCCAGCTGAGCTCGGGATGAGCGTGCAACTGCTTGCGCAAGTTTTCAGCGAAGAGAATATTTTCTTGCCATAAATTCTGCATAACGCCTCCCTTAAAACTCTGTGTAATTTGAAAAACTTCATACAGTAGTAATTAAATATTTGTGGGGTTGCAAGTAGGCTAAATTAAAAGTACGTCAAGAAAAAGCATAAATGGCAGTTAATAAAACATCAAACCATCAAAAAAAGCGCTCAAAACAAACACATAGAGAAATATGTAAAAAATTCATAAAAAGCTGAAAATTCACATTTCAATCAATAAAATAGACGTGTATATTTGCTCCAAAAATGCGCGTCAACGCCCTAAAAATAAGCGTTTAGATCTAATTTTAAGTTTTAAAATAAATGTCATCTCTAATGATTAGTTATGTAAGTGTTTTAATTTTAAAATATTACATATCTAACTATTAGTGCTGTAGTTTATTTCTTTATTGTTTTGCAGCTTTATAAAAGGAAAGGGTGAGTTATTTTGGTAAATAAGTAGAGGGAACGATTAAATTAGTAGTTTAAAATTAATGAGGCTAAGTCTGAATAAATATGGAAATATTATTTCAAATATTCAGATTCGGCCTCCTTTTCGGAGATTAAGAGGCTAATAAGTAATAATTATCTTAGGCCAATGATATAGCCACTTTTTTGATGAAAGACGATGTTCAAATATGGCTTTTGTGCGTTTTGGGTTGTGACTTAGCTTTAAGTCAAATAGTGAATCAAAGCCGAAGGCTGATACGCATTCATAGTCTTTATTTTCGAGTTGGCGAATCGCGACAGCCGTTTCTTTTTCAGGCCAATAGCTCATTGCATCGATCAAGTTTAGATAGGGTTTATCGCCATTTCTTAAATGCATTTTGGCTTGGTTGCGAACTTGCCAATTTAGCTCGGGCATCAAGGCTGACAAGCGAGATTCATATTCTAGATGCGCGGTCTCGTTGCTTTCGTTGACTTCATAATAAATCACGTCAACATCATTTAACGACGTTGGTATTTGTTTGTTATGTAACGAATCCCACACTAAGTTTCTGATAAATCCTGCTGCAATATAACACTCAGGTAAGTCAAGATAAGCAACGCATTCAAGCGCTTTCACACGAATATTGTCTTTTTCAATTAATCTAATGATTCTATTCATTTTGCTGCTGCATGAGATAGCAGGCGTCACGTTTACCGTCGTGATAGCCTTTTAATGCCCCAAAATATTCGTAACTCATGTTCTTGCCATTTTTGGCTTGCTGATGTTTTGCTCAAAACGCTCAGGAGAAAAGTTGATCAGATCCTCCTCTTCGTAATGCTTCACAAATAACGCATAGTTACCTGTGTCATCGGCTCTCAGCATTTCCTTGAGGAATGTTTCTGCGATGGCTCTTTCTGCTTTGAGTTCAGGCATGTTGGCTTCCTTCTTTAGTAATAGTCAGCAAGGTTTAGGCCTTCTTTTTGACAGACTGTAATGATCGCTTTATGTTGAGCCAATTGGCGTAGATATCGAGAAAGATTCTTGAAGGATAGAGGTGGTTTTTTTAGTTCGTCTGCCCACACGGCCAGCATAAAAAGAAAGTAATCACAGACACTGATTGTTTCTCCTACCAGGAAGCTTTTGCTTTCCAATTCATGGTCAAGCAGCGTTAGTATTTCAGTGATTCTTGTGTCTTGAGCGGCGAGAATGCCGCTGACGCTATTAATCTCTGTTGTGTATTTCTCTGGGTAGCAATAGATCATCAGCTCTGCTTGTAAGGTGTTGGTTAAATACATCAGCCATTGAAAAAATAATGCCCTGTTTTTATCGCCTATTGGCGGCATCAAATTAGATGTTGGGTGTGATTCAGCTAAGTGTATGCAGATTGCTGCACTTTCAAAAATGGCGAAGCCATCATCTATTAAGGTAGGAATGCGCCCAGCGGGGTTTAGTGCTAAATAACTAGGAGACTTTTGGGCTTTGCTATTTCTATCGACAAGGGTCAACTCGAAATCAACTTGTAAGGCTTCAAGTATGAAATGAGGAGCCATACTGGCGTTTAACGGGTAATAATATAACTGGTACAAGTGCGTCGATCCTTCTGAAATTGTTTATTCTTTTGTATAAGAGATTTTAGTCATTAGTAAACAAACTTACCGTCCGAACGCGAGCCAACGCATTCCGAACAATTAAAACATGAAAGGGAAGAATCGTTTTAAGGTAGATCTTTCCGCCGATATTGTGCGGATGTACCCAAGTCGATAAAAATACTTGCCCATCTTGAGATATAACAGACACCCTAAAGTCCAAGTGTTTATCGTCAAATCCAGCGATCAACTCCTGATCATTCTCTGATTCAACAGGGAAAAAGCCAACCTTATCTGAGGCTTCTGGCCCATCGCTTGATAAGCCAAATTTAGAAACAACAGAATTTCGAATGCTTACTAATAAACGCGCCCAACCGGGGAAGTCAGTAACGACGTTTGCTGCTTGGCGAGGTGATAGGTTTGATTGAACAGAATAGCAATCGACGAAATCGGATTGCTGGATACGATCAGCAAGAAGACTATTTAGAGGCAGTTCCGTTTCTATCACTTTGCTCATTATCAATCATCCGGTTGATTTTAGTATTAGCTAACAGTCTATCTGTTTTTTACCTTTTTCGAGAGGATATATTTCCACTCTGGTGCTAATTCATCAATCATAAGTGCTTTGGAAAATATAGCATATGTGTCGTGATAATCCTTATCAAAAAGGGCTCTAAACAAGGTTTTAACGGTCACTGAATAGATCGTTTGCTAATCAACATTCTTAAAGCCAAGAATGACGGCGGCTGCAATCAGAAGGGAGCCAGAGATTTTATTAAAATATTGCCCGATACTAGATTGAAATTTCTTTGCAAAAAAGGCCGCGGATCTGCCATAGAAACACAAGAATAAACCATCAACAATAAGATAGGTGATGCTCAAGACGATAAACTGCGGCAGCAAAGGCTCTGACAAAGAGATAAACTGAGGGAAGAGCGCCGCAAAAAAAATAATGGCTTTAGGGTTGGATGCCGAGGTGATAAAACCCTGCCAATATAAAGATCGAATGGTCCTAGGTTGGGATGCCTTGAGACTTGATTGATTCGAGAAAAATAACTTCAAACCTGAATAAACAAGATAGGCAACGCCTGTCCATTTAATCACTTCGAAAACCTGCTGAGAGGACTGAAGGCTCGCGGCTAAACCAATAGAGGCTGCCGTCATTTGCAAGAAATTAGCCGTAAGATCCCCGCAAGCGGTCGCGATGGATTTTCTGAAACCACTACCAATACTGTTAGACAGCATAAGAATATGGCTTGCCCCCGGTGGAAACATGAACGCCAACACTGTCCCAAAATACACTAACCATACTTCAATACTCATAAACCTTACCTGCTGATAACTTACTGGGTGAAGGCATATGCTATTTCAAATTTCGATGGCTTAATTTATCCTATATGACATAAAACATTGATAAGTTGCCAACCATGAATGCAAACGAACTCATTCAACATTTTTCTCATCATCAAGTCGTTTCGAAAATAATTAATCTGCCCGCGAATGGCGTAGAGGAATTACACACGCATTCATGGCACCAAGTGTTATTTCCTATTTCTGGTCTGCTGCAATCTACTATTGAGGGTAAGAGTATTATCGTTCCCCATAACGGGCTGCTCTTTATTCCTGCCAATACCATTCATAAGTCAGTATCGGTAACGAAAACGCAATTTTTAGCGGTGTATTTAAACCCAAAAAGCACTGTCAATTATGGAAATAATGCAAAGTCCTGTTTGGTAACAGCATTTTTAAAAGAGCTGATTGTATTGTTGGTTGAACAAGGAGTAGAGGATTATTCAGAGCAAATGACGACGAACTTGCTGAACGTATTGCGAGATCAAATTGCCATAGCAGAGAGTTATGAAGTTCCTTTGCTCATTCCAAATGACAGAAGGTTGATGGCGATCTTCGTAGAATTGAATCAACAGCCAGACTTGGCCTTAACCCTTAGCGAATGGGCGGTAAAAGTCGGCGCATCACCACGAACCTTGTCGAGGCTTTGTGCAAAAGAATTTAATCAATCGTTCGCCATGTGGCGACAAAACATCAGATTGGTTTTATCACTACAGTTACTTGAAAAGAACCTATCTATTCAGAACATCGCCTTGGAGTTAGGTTATCAATCTGACTCCGCCTACATCCATGCTTTTAAAGGATTGTTTGCCCAAACGCCCAGTCAATATCGCAAAAAGTGTCTGTTGGGTTAGATTCTTTTTATTCTTTTAGAGGATTGCTAGTTCCCCAATTCCAAACATTCTCCTTCCATGGCTTTTGCATCCTCAGGATCGTGTGTGACAAGCAGCGCGGGTATGTTCGCTTGGCGTATCTCGTTTAGTACAAAGGCTCTTACGTCGCGTCTTAGAGCTGGGTCGAGTTTGCTGAAGGGTTCGTCGAGTAGTAGGTAATCTGGTTTGGAAAGCAAGGTGCGGAGCAGGGCAACACGGGCTTGTTGGCCGCCGGAAAGTTCTTTCGGTAGGGCGTTGGCTTTGTCGGGAATGCCGAGTTTTTCCAAGGCGTGTTGTGCCATGGTGATGCGTTCTGCTTTGTTGATGTCGGCAGGGATAGCAAAGAGCAGATTTTCTATGATGCTCATGTGTGGGAACAGCAAGGGCATTTGTTGTAATAAGCCGACTTTTCGATCTTGCATGGATTTTGTGTGCAAAGCTTCGTCGTTTAAAAAGGCTTCGCCAGTGGTAGTTAAATTCGGTGATAAAGATCCGCTTAAAAAATGCAGTAGGCTGGATTTGCCAATGCCGCTTGGCCCCATGATGGACAAAACCTGACCATCGGCGATTTCGAAGCTCAAATCTTTAATAAGTGTCTTATCGCCCAAAGACAAAGAAAACGCATTTACACTGAGCACGATTTATTCCTTCTGCTAAACAAATTTTTTAACACCAATCGCCACCGAGTCCAGCGTTGTGGGATAAATTGTGCGAGCCAAAATACCATGATGGGAAAGAAGGCTTGCAACATCGCCATGCTGCCCACTTGTTTTCTGTCGCCCGATGCAGCTTGGGCAACGGCTTCGGTTGTTAAAGTGCTGTAACGGCCTTCACCCGCGATAAGAGTTGGTAAATATTGGGCGATACTGACGGAAAAACCAATGGCAAAAGCGGTGAATATCGCTGGTTTTAGCATGGCTATTTTAACTAAGACATAATTGCGCCAAGGGCGATGATTGAGTCGATTGGCTTGTAGTAAGTATTCCTCTTCGTATGCCAAATAGGGGCCTTTCAGCGTTAAGTAAACATAAGGCAAAACATACATCAAATGCAGGGCAATAATGGCGCACAAGTCGCCATTGAGGTTCAGATAAATCAGCAACACATGCAAACCAAATAAAAAGCCGATTTGCGGCAAAAGAATCGGCACGTAAATCAGCCAATCGAATACGTGCTGTTTACCATAGTCGGTGGAGTGAGAACGACGTTTGGTTTCCAACATAACAAGACTGATGACGCAGGCTAACAGTGTGGCAATTAATGCAATGGTCAGTGTGTTCGAAGTGAGCTCAATCAACAGCGGTGTGGCGCGGTCGATATTGTCCCAAGTCCATTGGCTTGGTAACGCATCGGGAAACCGCCAGCGTCGAGTAAGTGACCAAATCGGCAGCAAAGCCAGAGCCACAAAGGCATTCAATAAGGCGAGTAGGCCCAAAACAACACCCAATCGGAGTAAGCTGTCGGTTAATCCAAAACGCTTGCCATTGCTGCGCTCTGCTCGGGTTAGCTTGCTAAACAACAAATGCGCCACTTCCCAGCCTGCTAAGACAACAACAATTACCAACATAAGGGAAATTGCGCCAGCGCTTGCCATTAAACGCATGGATAAATCGGGGTCATTAAACCAGCGTAATAAAGTTACCGCCAGTGTTGACGGTGTGTTGGGGCCAATCACCAAGGCTAAATCCACCACCGTCAAACTAAAAGCAATGACGATGAAAATAGGCAAACGAATGATTGGATATAACTGAGGAATTAACACTTTTCGCCACAAGGTAAAACGGCTGTAACCGAGGGCTTGACCGACTTGTAGGCTTTCTCGTGCCTTGATGCTCTTCATGGTGGCGAGCATAACAAACAACAGGTAGGGCATTTCTTTGACCACAAGGGCGAGAATCAACGAAACGCCATAAGGATCTTGTACGGTAATCCAGTTAGGCGGTCGATCAAATCCTGTTAGCCATGGGCTGAACAAGCGAACTAACCAACCGGATGGGCTCAATAGAAACAACAGGCCAATGGCAATGGCTGCATGGGGAATCGCCAAAATCGGTGATAAAAGTGCTTCGATTTTTTGGAAAAACGGACGCTGATAACCCCAAGCCAACAGCGACAGGGCGAACCAAAGAGCGAGCAGAGGTGCAGCGATACCGGTAATTAGCGTGAGTTTTAAGCTGGCGTAAAATTCCCCTTGAGCAAATAGATTATACCAAGGGGTGAAAGAAAGATTGTATTCACCAAGAGGCGGAAAATACGCAAACGCAGGAAGCAAGGTGCCGACCAAGCCAATGACAATAGGAAAGATCAGCAACAGGGTGATAATCCCCGTGATCCATTTAGCGTGTTTTATCGGCATCTTGCTTCTTATTTAGCTAATTATTGTGCGTAACGCTTACGCCACTCCGCTTCCAGCGCTCCCACCCAACTACTGTGTGGCTCGGGTAACGTTTGGCCTAACTCTTCAATGCTTAATGTTGCGATACCACGAGGCAGAGCGTCAAATTTGGCTTGTTCAGACGCAGGCAATTTTGCGTAAGATAAAACACTTAAGTCGCCCCAAATAGTCGGCGTTTGTTTTTTGATTTGTGCTTCTGGCGACAACATAAAGTTTGCCACGACTTGCGCTCCAGCTTTCGCGCCACTGTTATAAGGAATGGCTAGAAAGTGGGTGTTACCAATGGTGCCGCCAGTGAAGACATAAGAACGAACCGTATCGGGCAGGTTGCCTTTATCGATTTGTACTGATGCAGAGGAAATATCAAAGCTCAAAGCAATGTCGATCTCTTGGTCATCAAGCAGACGCACCATTTCTTCAGAACTGGATGGGAACGTTTGGCCGTTGCGCCATGCGACTTGGTGCAGTTGATCGAGATACGCCCACAAAGGCGCAGTGATTTTTTCGAAATCCACACTGTCAGCTGGCTGCGAAAGGGCTTTGCGGTAAGGTGTTAATTCATACAAGGCTTGTTTCAAAAAGGTCGAACCAAGGAACTGCGGTGGCTCAGGGTAAGTGATTCGTCCTGGATGCGCTTTGGCGTAAGTGAGTAAGTCGGCAATGGATTTGGGTGGATTACTCAAGGTTGCGGTGTCATACATAAAGATGACTTGCGCCATGCCCCAAGGCGATTCCATGCCATCAACAGGCGTGCCGAAATCTTGGGTTAAACTTTGACGAGCGTTTTCGTCCACGTAAGTTATGTAGTTTGGTAGTGATTGGCTGAACGGGCCGAACAGCAGATTGTTGTCTTTCATGGCGCGAAAGTTTTCGCCATTTAGCCAGATTAGATCGATTGAACCATTGCTGTTTTTGCCTGCTGCTTTTTCAGCTAATACGCGATTGACCGCATCAGAAGTATCGGTCAGTTTCACTTGTTTTAAGGTGACATCGTACTCGTCTTTTATACGATCGGCGGCCCACTGAATGTAATCGTTAATGTTGTCGGCACCACCCCAAGCATTGAAATACACGGTTTGGCCCTTGGCTTGTTGTAAGGTGTCTTGCCAGTTTTGTGGCGCTGCATTGGCGACCGCTGAAAAACTTGATAAGGCTAGGGTGGCCGCGATGGAAGCAGCAACAAACGATTTTTTCATTCCTTTCTCCTGATGTTTTTTAGTTGTTTTAATCTTTACGAAAGCTTAGACGTAAATAGATCCTTGTTTCTTACAGTCCTTTATTTAAGGAATTGTTTTTTATTAAAAATTGGTTTTAGCGTACCATGTTGCAGGCTCAAATTGGGCGAATGTTTTACAGCTTTTTTCGAGGTGTTATGTCTTATCAAATCTACTCTCATGTATTACCGAGCGCGACACCGGGCACTCAGCGTGTGTTAAAAGCCCATCACTTTGGTGAGGCGGGTGCGCGTCCTAAAGTGTATTTTCAGGCGGGATTACATGCGGATGAATGGCCGGGGTTTTTGGTGCTTAACACCTTGCTGAGAAAGCTGAAGAAAGCGGACGAAGCCGGATTGATTCAAGGTGAGATTGTCATCGTGCCTGTGGCGAACCCGATTGGTTTGGCGCAGAACTTCCACGGTTATATTCCTGGGCGTTTTGCTTTTTCGGACGGTGGCGGTAATTTTAATCGTAATTGGCCGCAGCTGGGCGCGAAAGTTGAAAAGCGCATCAAGGGCGATATAACGGGTGATATAGAAAGCAATATAGACATTGTTCGTCAAGCGATTCACGACGAATTGGTGTTGTTGCCAGAAACCACCGAACTGCAAGGCATGAAGAAAACCTTGTTGGCTTTGTCTATGGATGCAGATGAAATTATCGATCTGCATTGTTCCGGGGAAGCCAGTATGCACGCCTATGTGGCACAAGAATTTGAAAGTCACTTTAAGCCATTATTGGCGCTATTGGGTGCAAAAGTGGGTTTGTCTGAATTAGAAACGGGTGCGGCCTCGTTTGATGAAACCAATGTCAGCGTGTGGCGTGATTTAAAAGCCCATTATGCCCATTTGATTCCTTGGGGAAGCCGCTCTTTAACGGTAGAATTGCGTGGCGAAAACGACATATCCAACGAGTTTGCCGAGCAAGATGCACAAGCCTTGTTCGATTATCTTGTGTTGCGAGAAGTGATTGCTGGTAAGTCACCCGCGATTGATGACAGCGACGTTGAATATTATCCACTGGATGCCATGGATTTAGTAAAAGCGCCGTGTGCTGGTATTGTCTGTTACCACAAAGCCATTGGCGAAGAAGTGGAAGTGGGCGAGGTGATTGGCGAAGTGGTAAACCTGATGGACGATGATGTAGAAACCTCTAGTTATCCTTTGGTGGCGCGAACCAATGGCGTATTTTTCGCCCGAGTGCAGCGTCGTTTGGTGGTGTGTGGTGAATCCATCGCCAAGATCGCTGGCAGAGAACATCTGGCGTTTCGTGAAATTGGCAAGCTGTTTGAAGATTAGAAAGCTTAAAGAGTAAAAAGTCGAAAATTAGCAATTGAAGATCCAATCGTATAAAGACTAGGCAAGATTATTTTGACACAAGTACAGCCCAATACTGAGGTGACCACCTCGTTAACCGATGAGCAAAAGCTTGTTGTAAATCATGATCTCACGTCGCCAGCGAAAGTCATTGCCGTGGCTGGCGCGGGTAAAACCACCACGTTAATTTCTCGTATCGAGCATTTATTGGCTCAGGGTGTGGATCCGTCTCACATTGGCGTGTTTATGTTTAACAAAAGCGCGCAGGAAGAATTCTCCGAGCGTTTGAGCAAGCGACTCATGACTGCTGGGCATTTGCGTTCCCCCAGTGTGATGACCTTTCATGCCTTTGGGATGAAGTTCTGTCGTCGTTTGGAACAGCAAGGTTGGTTGTCTGCTGCCAAGCTCATTACCGACGATTTTAGCTTGGTAAAGATGTTACGCGAGGCCTTGCAGCGTCTGGTTCGCAATGGTGAGAAAATCGCTATTTTGGACGAGAAAGATTGGCTGGAAGACGTGCTGTTATTTGTCGATCAAGTGAAAGCTTCTGACCAACCCGCGCAGATCGTTTTTGAAGCTTTGGGCTGGTCCAGCGAGCGTAAGTTTTTCCCAGCGTTATACGATGAGTTAGAGAAGCTACGCAAACGTAATAACATCCGCTTTTTTGCCGATTTGCTCAGCGACCCTTATGAATTGCTCAGTCAATTAGAGAATGAGGAACGCGTGAGAGTACGTGGCCTAGTGCCAGATTTCCGCTACTTATTAATCGACGAATTTCAAGACATCAATCCTTGCCAATACGAGCTATTAAAATTGCTTTATCCTGCGCCTTGCCAATGGATGATTGTGGGCGATGTGCAACAGTGTATTTATGAATGGCGCGGTGCTAGTCCAGAGATTATGGCGAGTCAGTTTGATCAAGACTTTGCCAATGTGGTCACGTATCCGTTAAGTACCAGTTTTCGTTTTGGCCATGCCGTCGGTTTAATGGCGTCGAGCTTGATCAGTGAAAACGATCCTGATGCCTTGGTAATTGGTGCCGGTGAACGCACGCGAGTGTCTTTTGCCCGCGCACCGAAGACAGGCAAAGCCTTGTTGGGCGAGCTGAAATCTTGGGTGGAAGAAGGTCGTGCATTGAGCGATACCGCGGTGCTGGTGCGCTTGTACAGTGACATGGTTCCAGTGCAATTAGCCTTGATGCACAAAGGCGTGCCGTATCAATTGCATGGTGATTCGCCGCTATTAGAAAATCGTCAGATTCGCATGCTAATGGCGTATCTTGCGGTGATTGCTGGTGGCTTGGAAAATACCAGCACGTTTTTTCATCCCGAGGATATCGAATACTTGCTAATGATTCCGAGCCTTGGCGGTTCGCTGGCACAACGTAAAACCTTGATCCAACAAGCCAAACAATCACCGCATTTGCTGCCACAGATTATCGAATCCGTTGCTGACGCGACAGATGGTTGGCGCGCCAAAAAACTCTACGAGCGTGCTGACTGGTTGCGCAGCCTTGGTATTTATCGCACCGATCCGGCGCAAGGCTTGGCGCATACATTGGAGAAGTTAGGCATTTATCGCTACTTCGAAAGCACCAGCAGCAAAGATATCCAGACTCAAGAGAAAATCGCTACCTGTGATGCCTTTATGGCGTATGTGCATGGTGTTGGCGGCGATGCCAAATCGATTTTAGAACAACTCGCCACCTTGAATGAAAAACAAACGGACGATGTGCATGGCGTGCATTTGATGACGATTCACAAGTCGAAAGGCTTGGAGTTCGACCAGGTATTATTGTCAGGCTTACAAGAAGGGCGCTTCCCTTATTACGATGAAGACTTAAGCGTCATTGATAAACAAGCCGCCAGTGATATGGCGTCGGAGCGACGTTTGTTTTATGTGGCCATAACGCGGGCAAAACAGAAATTAGTTCTGCTCGAATCCCCAAGTGCTGATGAGCACAAACGTATGAAGCAGGGTGATATTCCCCGAGCGGCACTAAAGAGCTTGTCCTTATCGCGTTTTGTGTTTGAAGCACAACCGTATGCGGTGAGTCGTATTTGCGAAGCTTGGTATGTCGAAAATGTTGGCACGCCAATTGATACGGAGAAAGGTTCGGTGTTTCAGCGCTATTTAAATGCGGTTGATCCTTCTCCGTCGCTGACCTTTCGTCATCGCGTTGAAGGAAAGAGCCTTTTGCAGCCCGGCGACAAAGTTCGCCACGATCAGTTCGGTCAAGGTGTTGTCGTACGACAAGAGCAAGACGCCAAACAAATGATTTTTGTGGATTTTGGCGAAGTGGGTCTAAAACGCTTTAATCCCAAGCACACACAACTTATTAAACTGTCTTCCAGAGCCTAAGGAACGCGTAATGTCCATTCCATTGATTGATTTCTCTAAACTGATTCACGAGAGCGAGTCTGTCCGTCAGACTGAAATTAAAGCCTTAGATAAGGCGTGCCGTGAGATTGGTTTCTTCTACCTTACCAATACAGGCATTCCGAAAGAATTGATGGCAGCGCTAATGCGCGAAGCCAAGCGATTTTTTAATCAGCCGCAAGATGTGAAAAACGCCATCGACATTAAAAACAGCATTAATCATCGCGGTTACGGCAATATTGGCGAAGAGCAGCTCGACGAAATTGGTCATGCGGATTGGAAAGAAACCTTTGATATGGCGTTGGACTTTCCTACAGACCACCCTTTGGCGATTAAATATCCGACGGCTTACGGCCCTAATCAAAATCCAAGTGATCCAGCAACAGTTGAAGTACTGCAAGAATACTATGTAGAGGCTTTTCAAGTAGCACAAAAACTACTGACTGCTATGGCGCAAGCGCTGTCTTTGGAAGACGATTTCTTTGTGCGTGGCTTTAAAGATCACGTGACCGTGTTGCGCATGATTCATTATCCGCCGCGTCCAGCCAACGATCATGACAATGGTGCCGGTGCGCATACGGATTACGGTTGTGTCACCTTGCTACTGCAAGATCAAATAGGTGGCTTACAAGTGAAGAACCGCAAAGGCGAATGGGTCGATGCGACGCCAATCGACAATGCCTTAGTGGTGAATATCGGTGACTTAATGCAGCGTTGGACCAACGACGAATACGTCTCAACTGCACACCGTGTGCGTGCATCTTTGCCAGATGTGCATCGGTACTCGTTCCCATTCTTTGTGGAGCCAGACTACGAAACCAATGTTGAGTGCGTTCCCAGCTGCGCGACCACAGAAAGCCCTGCGAAATACGACGCTATTTTAAGCGGTGACTGGATTCAGTCACGTTTTGATGCGACTTACGCTTATCGAGAAAAAGAGAGCGCATAAAAGAAGGACGCATAAATAGTATCGCAATAAAAAACCTCACCTTGATCCAAGATGAGGTTTTTTTGTTTTATCGCTTAGTAACAAGCTATCTAGGTAGATTTACTGTGCGAGGTAACCACCGTCTACAGGATAATAGGATGCAGTAACAAAAGACGCCGCATCGCTGGCTAACCAAGCCACAAGGTGAGCAACTTCTTCTGGTTTACCAAGGCGTTTCATTGCGTGTTTTTCAGCGAGCATGTCTAGTGTCTCTGCATCTAAATGTTCATCGACCAAAGGCGTATGAATAAAGCCAGGTCCGACAGCGTTTACACGAATGTTGTCCTCTGCGTGCTCAACCGCAGCGGCTTTGGACATGCCAACCACGCCATGTTTTGCGCTGACGTAAGCCGGTGAGCCTGGGAAAGCTACTTGGCCAAGGATGGATGCCATGTTGATAATGCTGCCAGAACCATTTTTACGCATGGCAACAATGGCTTCGCGCTGGCAATAAAAAACACCGTTGAAGTTCACATCAATCACTTTTAACCAATCTTCTGTGGTGTAATCGCCAGATTTGCAAGCTGGGCCACCAATGCCTGCGTTGTTGACCGCGATGTCTAGACTGCCAAGTTGCTTAACCGTTTCATCCATAGCAGCTTTGACAGATTCTGGATCGCTGACATCGACTTTGATGGTGATGCATTTCACATCGTATTTGCTGATAGATTGCTTGGCTTTTTCTAATGTTTCTTCGTGTAGATCCCAAATAGCGACATCGGCACATGAATATGCTAATAACTCGACACAGGCTAAACCAATCCCTGATGCGCCGCCTGTTACCATGGCTTTTTTATTGCTTAGCTGGTAGTTGATCATGTTAGCTCCTTTAAATTGAATCAATACAATTGAATAAATTACCTCATAAGGGTAACAGTCAAATGTTTAAGCAGCATGATGTTGGTCAAAGGAAGTAGGAATACAAAGAGGCAATAATATGAATGCAAAGGTCTCGAAGATAAATTAATTATTAAAATGACCGCTAGGCGGTCATTTTTAACAGTTCAGACAAAGGTTGGATTTGGTAGTTTTGGCCTTTTATTTTGGCAATATGTCCCGCAGGCACTTGAGTCCAGCTGTCGCTGCAGTGATCGAGTGGTTCCGAGCCAATCACGATGTGCTTTTCAAATTGCTTGCAATACAAACTTGGCGCCAGTTCATCACTGGAAAAGCGTATCGCGGTGATTTCTTCCCCGTCTGAAAAAACCGCCGTGAAGCGCAGCGGGTCTTTTATATTCTTCTGTTTCATCATATCCATAATTTGCGCCAGAGTTTCTTCAATGGCTTTTTCTGGATTAGTTTCTAAACCGTTGGCGATCATCAATAAGAAAATAACTTCAGAGTCTGTCGCGCCATGACGATGGCTATAAAGATGCTCTGGAATCAAGCGATCCAACTGCCAGCGCAAAGACTCATAGCCGCCAATTTGCCCGTTGTGCATGAATAACCAGTTCTTGTAACTGAATGGGTGGCAATTTGAGCGGTTGGTTTCTGTGCCAGTAGAAGAGCGAACGTGTGCGAAAAACAAGCCACTTTTGATGTGTCGCGCTAAGCTTTTTAAATTGCTATCACTCCATGCAGGCAACACTTCATGGTAAAGGCCTGGCTCTTCACGTTCATCGTACCAACCAAGACCAAAGCCATCAGCGTTCACTGTGACTTCCGATTTTCTGGCGCTTAAGCTTTGATGAATTAAAGAATGCTCTTGTTTAAAGAGTAATGACTCAAGGTAAACCGCATCACCTTGATACGCCATCCAACGACACATGATTTTCTCCTAGGAATGAAAAGGGGAAGTGAGTGACTTCCCCTGAAATCTTAATCTAAACAGTATACTGCTGTAGCTCTATACTTTGAAATAGCTGATTTTTGTCGACAATTGTGTGGCTAATGAAGCTAGCTGTCCAGCTGAGTTGCTGATCGAATGAATCGATTTCGTGGTACGTGAAGCAATCTCGGTAATGTTTTCAACGTTGCGGCTTACTTCAGCGGTTACTGAGGCTTGTTCTTCGGCGGTTGCTGAAATTCTATCGTTCATATCGCGAATCTTAGACACAGATTGGTTGATGTGGCGCAGCGATTCTTCTTCGTGTTTCACTTGATTCACCGCATCGGTAGAGCGCTGATGGCTAGACGTCATGGCTTTCACGGCCGAGCTGGTGCCGCTTTGTAAGAGAGCGATCATTTTCTCGATTTCTTGTGTGGCGTTTTGTGTGTTCAGTGCAAGATGACGCACTTCATCGGCCACCACGGCAAAGCCGCGACCTTGTTCACCGGCTCGCGCGGCTTCAATCGCGGCGTTTAGGGCGAGTAGGTTGGTTTGTTCGGCAATCCCTAGGATAACGTTAAGGATATTGCTGATTTCTTTGGTGTTAGATTGCAGTTCATTAATGGTATCCGCAGAACTGGAAATCTCAGATGCTAGCTCCTGAATGCTGAGGATTGTTTTCGTAACGATGGCTGTGCCTTCGTTTGCTGCGTTCTCGGCATCGTGGGCTGCTTGGCTTGCATCTGTGGTGGATTCAGACACATGAACGGCAGTCCCTTGTATTTCTTGTATTGCCTGAGAAATGAAGTTGGTCTCTTCTTGCTGACGGTCAACCATCTCGGAAGATTCATCGGTAATGCGGTTTAGATCATTGGCGGCATTGGTCAGCATCGAACTGGATTCTGCCACATCGTGCAAAATACTGCTCAGTTGTGTTACCAGCTTATCCATTGCGGTTTCCAGCATGCCGATTTCGTCTTTGCGTGTGCCGGAGATTGTGCTCTGATTCAAATTTCCTGAGGCAATGTCTTCGGCACGGCGTACTGCTTTAATTAACGGTCGACAAATGCCGTTTACAATAAAAATACTGAAAACCAGACCTATCGCAATTAATACCACCGCTAAAACGCCACTGGTGTAAATGGTTTGATCTAACTTTTGATTTTGGTTTTCGGCAACGGCGCTACTGTATTCATTGATAGAGACAATAATCGCCTCCATTTGCTGGTTTACTGTGGTTAAGCTTTCATCAGCAGTGCGTCGAAATTTATTCGCCTTCATGGTGTTGAGTTTTA
This sequence comes from Marinomonas sp., assembly GCF_965225885.1. NCBI lineage: Bacteria > Pseudomonadati > Pseudomonadota > Gammaproteobacteria > Oceanospirillales > Oceanospirillaceae > Marinomonas > Marinomonas sp. The sequence goes on along the minus strand of NZ_OZ245329.1, from coordinate 3,159,485 downwards.
CCCACCAGCTGTAAGTCTCTGTACTGGCTTCTAAGAAGATGGCTTGTTGCTTTTCTAGGGCTTTGATCTGTTCTAGTAGGCTTTCTAACCCGTCATGTTTTGGCATGTTGGCTAGAATGCTTTTGACATTTTCTATGCTAGTAACCAGCTCTCCCGTGTAGGTTTTGAATTTATCAGCCGACTCTTCAATTTGTTCTGTACCGTAACCAACAATGGTTTTGGCAATAGAGACTTGGAAGTAACCACGCTCAAACTCAACGGATTGCTGTAATAAAAGCTGACGGCTTTTTTCTAAATTTTTAACCAGTTGAAGACTTTGGGAGGAAAGACTTTGTAATTCTGAAGACACGGATTTACTAGTGAGTGCGGAGCTAACGCTCATGCCAACAATGACTAACGAAAAGAGTGCAATAAGAGAGAGTATTTTGGTGCGTACGGACATGTTTAACATAGTAAACCTTATGAGTTAAGAATGTTGGTCGATATCTCATTTCAGCAATACCTATGCCAATTGCGTTCCCTTGGTTCGAGTGAAGCGCTTTAAGTGGTTATTGCGTTTGATTTAGCGTTTTTTAAGATTGAATTATGGCGAAAAGGTTACTTTTTTGAGATGTCTAAATTTTATTGTTTTTTAATTGCTCAGCTTGAACTGCACAATTTTCATGAAGTGTGCAAGAAAAGCTAACAAGACCTAAGGTAACTCGAAAAGGAGGGAGAAGCATAGTGGTTTTTACCAAAATGCTTCATTATTGTGCGTTATTTTTATCTTATTTGCTCTTCAATGGTGCGGAGCTAATAACCACGTCATTACCTTCAACGGTAAAAAAGAAGCAATCGCGTCGATTTGTATGACAAGCAGGGCCTTGTTGATCCACTTTGACAAGAATGGCGTCGCCATCACAATCAAATGACATAGAGACCAAGGTTTGGCGATGCCCAGAGCTTTCGCCTTTGCGCCAGTAGGTTTGGCGTGAACGAGACCAATAACATACGTGACCTGTTTCTAGGGTTTCACGAATGGATTTCTCGTTCATGTATGCCAGCATCAAAACTTCGCCAGTATCATGTTGCTGTGCGATTGCTGCGACCAAGCCATGCTCGTCTGTTTTCAAATTCGCTAATACTGTGTCTAGGGATAGCTTTTCGCCTTTGGCGAGATTTTCGTATTCTTTTAAGCTCATGTTCTTGCCTTTATTTTTTCTGAAATTGCGCCTTTGCCGATGCCTTCAAAGCCGTGGGCTTCAATATGCGTACCTGGATTCTCTTCTGCCAATACGTCAGCAATATGGGCGGAAAGCGATTCAACCGTTGTATCGCAATCCAACATGTAAACTTGATTGCTGTCTATTTTTAGCTCAAACAAACCTTGTTGGCTGATATAGCTAAAGTAGTGATAGTCCACACCGTTTTCTGTGACTTGGTTAATCAAATCTTCTTGAGTGCCTAAATAGATATCTTCCCAACGCTTTGCCCAATCGTGTTCCATGGCGGCATTACGTGCGCCATCAGCATATATTTCAACTGTAGAACGATGGCCATGAGCAATCCGCTGGCAATTGCCTGCGTGTTTTTTCAAGCCATGGCTGTATTGGTATTGCGCGCCAGTAATTTGCTCTGGTGAAAAACGCACGCTAACGGCCTCTAATTCCGCAGGCAGCAGATTCAGGATTTGCGACTCAACCCATTTAGCGACGGCTTCTGGTGTGACTTCTGTCATTGGCAATACGCAAATCGCTTGAGTCGGCGCATCGCACTGAAATACGCGTTTGTCGTCAGTGGCTTCTTTATTGTTTACATGACTATGATCGAAGTGAAAAGAAACGCGATCATCAGCCAATGGCGTAAGTGTTGATCCGCTGTGTTTGGCAGGAATCGCCAGCATGTGATCAATGTTGTCATCGAGCCATTTCTTGATTTGCTTTTTGACGATACTGAAATCACAAATCATGCTTTCATCGTTTAACTTGCCGGTCAGAACAATGTCTGTTTTCCAGCTTTCACCCAACAAACCACGCTTGGCATCAAAATAGGAAAAATCCACGTGGGTTAGGTTCTTTACAAATAGCTTCAACTCGCTACTCCTATGATTCTGAATGGCGCGTATCTTACCGTAAATAGAAGCGGCGTTATAGCTTGATACTAAGAAGCAAAAGAGCAGAGAAGAAGTTGAAAAGGGCAGTGATAAGCGCCAATTCATAAGTATTTGAAAATACATAAGAAAGGCGGTTGATATTTCGATTTTGCTGCGTATAATTGCGCCCCAAGGTCAACAAGCCTCCTTTATGGTGTCTCTGCTGGTCCCCTCGCAACGATAAACCGTTAATCTGGTCAGGTCCGGAAGGAAGCAGCCACAGCGGTGGACTTGTGTGCCGAGGTGCGGCTGGTAGAGATGCCACCTTAATCTCCCCAAAGTTCTAAACTCTCCCTTTTTTAAATCATTTTTATTTCATTCTTTAATGCCTTTATAAATCTCCTCACGATTTGCCATTACGTTTTTTTGGTGCTGTCACACCGACTCGAACTTGTCCGTCTTTGCGACTGATATTTAATTTCACCACGGTAAAACCGACCAACCCGCACCTGCCAATATTTCAGCCCAAAGCCAACTGGACAAACAACAACACAGGGGAAGAACACACCGTACAAGTCGGCACCGCACCGTATAAGAAACTACGCCAAAGCTACGACAACCCAACCACCGCCCAACAAGCCTGCCAAGACGACCTCATCAAAAGCCAACGCCAAGGCTCCAGCGTCACACTAGACGCACTTATTTACTAGGTAAGGGCAACCAAAACTCGTCGCAGAAGGTATCCTCACCCTAAACGGCACCTTCCCACCCGAAATGAAAGGCAACTTGTCCATCGACAAAGTCACCGCCCGAGGCGACAGCAAAGCAGGGTATCGGTGTAGTGTTGTGGTTAGTGAAGTTGTTTGATTTTGTGGGGATTAATGTATGCATATACAGTTAATTTTTGAAGTGATCTCATTTTTGCGCGTTAGACATTTTAAATAATCCGATTGTGCGCGCTTTGTGCTGGTAGGAAACGACAAAGTCTTTTAGTATCAATGGATAAGAATATCCGCACCAGAAATAACGCGCTGTGGATAAATGTGTAAACGCGCATGCTCGTTTTTCCAGTTTCAATTTCTGTGAATAGCTTTATATAATTTTTATTATTCAATGATTTGTAAGGTTTTTGGGAAGGTCTTGGGATTGTTTAAACGCGGATGCGCACTATTAAAATGTTATGGCTCAAGAGAGAGTAATCAATGAACTGGTTGGATGCCGTAGTAAAACTAATTGATAATTTAGTGTGGCCAATCGTCATATTGATTGTTTTCTTCTCATTGCGAAGTGAGTTCGCAAAACTACTTGGGAGGATTACAAAGTTATCGCATAAAGATAGTGTGGTTGAACTTTCAGAAGAGAGGATAATGGAACTCGCTTTCGAGAAGCGAGACGAAATTGAAAAACTCCAGCAAGTTGGCAACGATGATAGTATCAGGCCGGTAAGTGAAACTGAGTCATACTTAAGGGATGTTTATAGGGAATTACTGTATTTTGCTGAGAGCGACCCAAGCAGATCAATTTGGAATGCCTTTTTCCATATAAGGAAGGCAGGGAAATTGGCAGTTCTAAGGCATAGCCCAAAACTTGATGAAAAGCTGATAAGGTCAGATCAAAATATTCTCAAATACTTACGAAAGTTTCAAATATTAGATACTGAGGAAGCAAAGCAATTCAGCGAGCTGTGCGAATTAAAAAGCAAGGCATTACATGGAGCAGGAATTTCCTCTGAAAATCACGAAATAGGTTCACGTGTAGCAACAAATTATGCAGAGCTTAGCGTATTAATTCTGAGAACGTTAAATGAGCACAAGCCATAACAAACATAGTCAGGTCGACATTTATTCCGGCGCTCGTTTTTATGCCGGTCGCTACGCTGGAGACTGTAACTAATTTTGTGTAACTACCTATCACAACATATTCTATAGAGAATTAAGGATAGGTAGATGCAAATGAACCAAAAAGAACTGGAAGCCTTCGCAAAAGAAGCCGCCAAAGGCATTAAAACGCCTGAGGATCTTAACGAATTTAGCCAAATGCTGAAGAAGATTACCGTTGAGGCGGCCTTGAATGCAGAGATGGATGAGCATCTGGGTTACGAGAGACATCAAAAATCCTCGTCAACCAACAGTCGTAATGGTAAGAACAGTAAGCGTATTAAGACGGAAGATGGTGAGTTTGAACTGGATACGCCTCGTGACCGCGAAGGTTCTTTTGAACCAAAGCTGGTCAAAAAGCACCAATCCCGCTTTACTTCCATGGACGATAAAATCCTATGGCTCTACGCGCAAGGTATGAGCACCCGAGACATCGTCAATGCCTTCGATGAATGGTACGGTGCTGAGATATCTCCGACACTGGTATCACGTGTTACCAACGCGGTGATCGAGCAAGTAACTGAATGGCAAGCACGCCCCTTGGATGCCATCTATCCCATTGTGTATCTTGATTGTATTGTGTTGAAAATCCGCCAAGATAAGCGTGTTATCAATAAATCGATTTTCTTGGCACTCGGTATCAACACCGACGGTCATAAAGAACTCATGGGCATGTGGATTGCTGAGAACGAAGGGGCTAAGTTCTGGCTAAACGTCCTCACTGAGCTTCAGCAGCGTGGTGTAGAAGATATTCTCATCGCTTGTGTTGATGGTCTAAAAGGCTTCCCAGAAGCCATCAATGCCGTTTTCCCACAAACCAGCATTCAACTGTGTATCGTGCATATGGTACGCAACTCATTGAAGTATGTATCATGGAAAGACTACAAAGCGGTGACGGCGGACTTAAAGCAAGTTTACCGCTCTGCAACGGAAGAAGAAGCCTTGTTGGAGTTAGATCGTTTCGCAGGCGTCTGGGACGATCAATACCCGCAAATCACCAAATCGTGGCGCAATCACTGGCATAATCTTAATACACTGTTTAGTTACCCTGACGATATCCGCAAAGCGATCTACACAACGAACGCTATTGAATCACTGAACAGTGTCATCCGTAGAGCCATTAAAAAACGTAAAGTCTTCCCAAGCGACGATTCTGCGAGGAAAATGGTTTATCTTGCCATTAGAGAGGCCAGTAAAAAATGGACAATGCCCATTCAAAACTGGCGCCAAGCGATGAGTCGATTTATTATTGAGTTCGAGGAGCGACTCGAAAAGCACCTTAACTAAATGGTAGTTACACAGAATCTGTTACAGGGTCCTACGCTGGCATAAAAACAATCACATACATAAATGCGCCTGCTATGGGCGTTACTCTTCCCATCCTCTCAAACAGTTCACTATTTTTTCTCCATTGACCCCCGCCCAATCTTGATCTAACATTCTCCTTGCATCGGCAAAATCAAGTGTCGGGAATCTCACCCCGTTTGTTACCGTAGCGGCCTAAAACACGCACCGCGTGTTTTTTTGTGGCCGGAGTCCGCCAGTTATGGTGGGTCTTTGTTGGGCCAGCTTCGGCTGGGTCGTATCCTAAGTTGGCAGTCAGATGAAAAACCTTCATTTACTCCAAGCAGCTCCACGAGCAAAATCAACCACAGATAACCTAGCGCTAGCGGATCGCTATTCCCTCCAAGGAAAGCAGCAGCTCAACAACATCGTCAAAATCATGCAGATACAAAGCGACCCCTTCGTCGTTCCATCAAAAGAACTCATCGACCTAATCCAAGCCGTCCGCACTTTCCTATCAAAAAAGCAAACCCAAATCGCCCAATTGGCTTTTTAATTCAGCTTTCTAATTCAACTCTCTAATTCAGCGTTCTAATTAAGTTAAGTCAGACTTGGTAAACGACAACATCACCCGCGTCAAAGACTTCGCTCAACGCAATTGTGTAGACTTCTAAGCCGCAAGTAACTAAAGCCTGCTTAAGTGGGCTTTAGTTGTTGTTTTTATTGGGGTAAGCGTTTTAGTATGAGTGCACTGCCTTTTCTAATAAAGAGAAGAGGGTACGTGCATGCGCACTATTAAACTGTTACGTGTAAGGAATGTATGAAAGTAGTATTTCAAAATTACGAAATATCAGTAAGGGATGAACCTACTTATACTCGTAATTCCACAGATAACGCACGCTCTTATAATAATGAGTATTGCCGTAGTGAAAAGTATCAGCATATTTCAGCCCATGGGATAACAGTTGGTGATATCGACTCTCAGCATTCATCGGCCATTATATTAGGAGTCGGAGGTGCTACAGGTATAAACAAAGATTCTGTGGCACATACTAGTGATACTTTGTACGTTGCGGCGGGAGATGCCGTATTCTCTTTAACTCTTCCGTCGCTTGAGCTTAAGTGGTGTAAAAAAGTTGATTTTGCAATTTGCTTTGGTGTTTATTGGATACAAGAAAAATCGTACTTAATAACATGGGGCGAGCTTAATGTTAGTTGCTTTAGCGAACATGGTAAGGAAATATGGAGCACGTCTGGGCCTGATGTTTTTACTGAAGCCTTTGAAGTGAAAGGTGACTATATAAAAGTAACGGACTTCAACAATGATATATTTTTCATAAATATTGAAAATGGTGAAATATCTAATAAAAACAATGAAATCACGTGAATTTGGAGTAGATGAAAAATAGCACCTAGCTTTCATCTGACCTCAAAAAGCTCCATGAGCAAAAACAACCACAGACAACCTTGCACTAGCGGAAAAAGACAGCTATTCCCTCCAAGGAAAGCAACTGCTCAACAACATTGTTAAATCCATGCAGATACAAAGCGACCCCGTCGTCGTTCCATCAAAAGAACTCATCGACCTAATCCAAGCCGTCCGCACTTTTCCTAAAAAAATAAACAAATCCAAATCGCCCAGCTAGTTTTTTAATTCAACTTTCTAATTCAACTCTCTAATTCAGGTAAGTCAGACTGGTAAACGACAACATCACCCGCGTCAAAAATTTCGCCCAACGCAGCTTTGTAGACTTCTAAGTGACAAGCAACTAAAGCCCACTAAGTGGGCTTTAGTTAGTTTACCGATTCTAGCTGTACGCTGGTAGAACTCCTGAATGGAATATTACCCATAGAGCAACCAGTAGAATGATAGCTAACCCGTTATTAGAAAAATCATCTATTCGACTCCCAATTAATGTCTGCCATTATCGTCAGACATTAATTTTATCGAATTTTTAAATCGCTTTTTCTACGTTTAATAGGAAAAAACGCTGTTAAGTGTGGCTAACTGCATTTTTGTCTAAGAAGGCTTTTAATTCATCTTGAAGTTCATATAAACACACAGCAATAATGTGCCAGATTGGCTTCTGGTATTTCTGCAATGTATTTTAGATTGGCAAGAAGTTGCTGTAATTGCTCCATATTGTCTTCTAGGTGTTGGATTTTTCCATTCCTTTAACGTGATTAATCATTACATTGCAGAAGGGCGTTTTGTACCAAAATGCTACAAAGCAGAGAGAATTTCTTTGCGAATGCTAAAAAATGCTAGATCGAAAATATGAGGTGTGTATTCTATTGAAAATTAAAGTGTTTTTTTATAGTTAAGCCAATTCATCATGGGGAACACAGAAAAACGACGATTTATCGAAGGAGTGTTCTCAGATTGAGCTGTTGTTGTGTTTTTATTTTTTATTAAATAAGTTTAAATAGATTGGTTTATGTGGAGGTGGGAGCGAGCTCGATTTTTAAAAGGTTAATTTTTTGGTCTTTCTGTAAGTCTGGTCTTAATCTAATGTAATTTATTTGGGTTAATTATCTCATATAAAAGCGGGTGTTAGGACAATGACAAGAAACATGCTATTTCAGAAAAGAGTAATCAATTGAATAGAATGTATCCCTAATAAGGAGGCTGCTTTCTTTTTAACTCAACTAACTTGATAGAAGATATTACTAAACATAAAAAGGGTAAACTATGAAAATTAGACATTCAGTCGTCAGTATTGTTTTAGGGGTATTTATATCTTATTGTTTTGCTCAAGAGGTGATTACGAATCCTATTGAAAAAGTTATTAAAACGATAAATGAAGATGGTAATAGGTTGTCTGATCTGACTATTAAGGTAGTGGATTTAGACAATGATAATGACGAAGATTATTTGTTTAGCTATATATGTGGTGAACCTATGTGTTTAAAAATTTATTTAAATGACAATGGGTTATATAAAAAAGTAATAGATGAGTTTGGGTATATAGAATTTGAATATTCAGATTCAATAAAAGGTGAAACTTCGAAATTAATTGTTAACTCTTTAACTCGTCATTGTTGTGGTGAAAGTCCTTTTCCTTCATATCGATCTTTTAGCTTTAGCAAAGATAATGTAATAATAGAAAATAACTATGTCTCTTATGATTATAAATCTTACAGTGATGAGGTTAAATATTTAACCTTAACCCCAAGTGAACTATTTAAAGATCCCTATGAAGTAAAAATCAATGCTGAGAATTACAATGCTAGATTTTCAGCAGACTTAGATTATCACAGTGCTGATTTTACTTGTTTTGAAAATACAAATGTAATAGCCCAATTAATTAAAGGGAAAGTAGTCAAAGTAATAGGCGAGTCCAAAGGCGATGATTATAAAGAAAGAACGTGGCTATATGTAGAAATACCTGATCAAGCAATAAAAATTAGTGATGTGTGCCCTTCACCTATTTCATATGATTTTAGCAATCAAAAACTAAATGCTTGGATAAGCAGTAAGTACGTAGAAAAAATATAAATTTCAAAAAAGTATAAATAAAGTACTGGGTTGTTAAGGGCATATTTGGTCTTAATTTGACTCTGATTAAAAATGAATTATTAAAAAATACGATAGTGTATTGGTTGCTGTCAGAAAATGTAGTGTATTTCAAAATTAAGGTCTTAATTAATTGATTTAATAGGCTTTTACAGCTATAAATAGCTAGTTTTTTAGACCTTCAATATTAAAATTAAGGATTGACATATGTATTTGAAAATTTTGTTTTTAAGTTTTTTTGTTCTACTTGCCGGATGTGCAGGTCAAATGAAAAAAATTCCTGCATCTGCTGAGATTTCAGCATTCCATCTGAAAGAAGTGACCGTAAATCTGACATTTAATGGTAATGAAATTCCAGGTGATACGACATTCGCGTCTCAAGAAGAGTTTGCAAAAAACTTTGAAGACGATTTTGTTAAATACCTAAAAGAACAAAATATTTACTCCGCATCTTCACGTGAAGATGTCGCTGAGCTTTATATCACACTTGATTACACTCGAAATTATACCCATAACGGGAAAGCATTGATTCAGCCTTATGTATCTCATAATGTGAAAGTGTATTCTGGAGATAGTGAATTATTATCATTCGGAGTGTCTAATTATACGACTAAATATGACTATTTCACTCAATTCGCCGTAGTTACTCAGCGGTTAGCGTATGAATGGGATCAAGAAGATGAACCAAAAGAAATAGATTTAATTAGTAAAACGATTATCAATAACTTGAAAGAGAGAATGGATAAGTAAACAAATTTTAACAGGGTGGCTACCTTTCAAACCTAGTCAAATCAAGGGTTTTGGTGGTTGCTCTGCTCATTTTTCATCAAAAGAACTCATCGACCTAATCCAAGCCGTGTCATATACTATACAAAATCGTCCAACTAGCTCTTTAATTCAGGTAATCAGACTGGGTAAACGACAACATCACCCGCGTCAAAGACTTCTCTAACACAACTTTGTTTACATTTTAATGGAGAAAGCCTAATGAAATACGAGGTTAGTATATTGTGGCTTCTATTTAATTGATATAATGATTTTTTATTAAATAATAGGAAATGAAAATGAAAAGGATAGCTAGATCTTTTGCTTTAGTTGTTGGTGTCGCATTTTTAGTTGGTTGCGCAGGGCATAGTCTGACTAAGCAACAAAAGGTTGATATGTCTGTATATCAAGGTGAAATTGAAGTAGCTTGTAGTGAATCACCAAAAATGATTCAAAAATACAGTGACAAAGACCTTGCTACTATATGTAATGGTCATGCTGAGCGAGCCGTTGATAATATGGAATCGTATTATCTTTTATACAATGAAGATAAATTGATTTCTGATTGTGAAAATGAGAATGAATCGCTAGAGAATGAATGTATTTTGAAACATCAAAATAATCATTATTCTTCAGCGACTAATCAGTTTATTAAGAAAGTTTATCCAAAATAATAGCTATATCGTTTTTAAATGAAGGGCGATATTTCTATACTGGTTAGCAATATTTAATAGAAAAATCTCCTTTTATAAGCATATATCGAATTCAGGCCTATCCTTCCGATGGGCTTTTTCGTTTCTGGATTTCAATGTGTCAGAGTTGTTGATTTCATTAGTTTTGTAACATGGGAAATGCCCCCCGTCGTCGTTCCATCAAAAGAACTCATCGACCTAATCCAAGCCGGCCGTACTTTCCTAGCAAAAAAGCAACAGCAAATCGGACAACTGGCTTTTTAATTCAGCTTTCTAATTCAGGTAAGTCAGACTGGGTAAACGACAACATCACCCGCGTCAAAGACTTCGCCCAACGCAACTTTGTCGACTTCTAAGCGACAAGCAACTAAAGCCTGCGAAAGTGGGCTTTAGTTGTTGTTTGGACTGGTAGGAAACGAGAAAGTCTTTTAGTATCAATGAAACTTAAACGTGCATGCGTATTATTAAACTGTTGAACTAAGCCGCTTCGCGGGTCTTTTCTCAGTTTCCCCAATTCCCTCATTTAGAACCAAACTTAATCTTCCAATCAACAATGGAGGATTAGTTATGACCCTATTACGCCAGCAAGTTATAGACAGGATGACCCTAGAAGGTTTTTCTGTGTCTACGCAAAGAGCTTATTTATATCAATTAACGGAAGTGGCGAGGTATTTTCGAGTACCTCCAGATCAACTCAATCAAAACGATATCCAGCAATATTTGTTGTATCTAATTAGAGAACGAGGATGGAGCTGGTCAAGTTGCCGTCAAGCGTTACATGCTCTGAACTTTCTATACCGAAAAGTCGCGAACAAAATGATGCCATCGGTATCACTTCCTCACCCTAATAAATCTCAGAAAATTCCAGACTTGCTCTATCCAGATGAAGTGCAAGCGATGATCAGATGCTGTCAGCATCCAAAAGTGTATGTCGCCATGGTGTTGGCTTATACGACAGGGATGAGAATCAGTGAGGTTAATGAGCTGCGAGTCAATGATTTAGATCTTACCCATCACTGCATCAAAGTAAGGCAAGGTAAGGGGCAGCAAGATCGCTATGTTCTGTTTCCACAAAGCTTACAACAAGTGTTAGGTGCCTATTGGCAACGATATGAACCTTGCGATGTGGTGATTTATGGATTGGATAAGCACCGCCCTCTGCATAGTAAATACCTTCGATTAGAAACGAAAGAAGCCGCGAAACGAGCAGGGATTCAAAAATGCATTCGTTTTCATAGCCTGCGCCATGCGTTTGCTTGTCATCAACTGTTAGCTGGAATGCCGTTACCACGGCTGCAAGCCTTATTAGGCCATAAGCAGATACAAACCACGTTTCGTTATCTGCAATGGGTCGCGATGATGGATTTAAAGAGACGGGAGAGTGAAGATCTATTGCCATCCGACTGGTGGCCGTCATGAATGGGATAAGCCTAGCGAGCGTGATTCATTATTGTCACGAGCAACAACAGATACAGGCCAATGCGAGACAATGGCAGGTTCTACATCATATAGAAGACTGTCGAACCGAGCGCATGGGCACAGGTAAATATCAATGTCATGGCTGTGGTCACCATTGGTTTTGGCATCATAGTTGTCGAGATAGGCATTGCCCCCAGTGCCAAAAGAAGGCAAGCGAACAATGGCTATTGAGACAGGAAGAACGATGTTTGCCAGTACCATATTTTCACTTGGTTTTTACGCTGCCTCATGAGCTAAACGCTTGGATAGCCAAACACGATCGAGTCATTTATGACGCCTTGTTTCATGCTGCCTGGCGAGCGCTGAATGAGTTAAGTCAACGAAAACACAAAGGACGGGCAGGTATGACAGCAGTCTTGCATACATGGGGCCAAACATTGGTGCGACATGTTCACCTTCATGCCTTGGTTCCTTCTGGCGTGTATAGAGATCAAGGCTGGCATAGTCTGAGGAAACACTATTTTCTTCCAGTAAAGCTGTTATCAAATCGTTTTAGAGGTGCCATGGTCAGTCAACTAAGAGCCGCTTTTAGCGAAGGGTTATTGCCTGCGTTATCCAAGACGGAGGTGAGTCAGCTGCTGAATGTTTTGATGCAAAAGCCTTGGGTGGTCTATTGCAAATCAGCGCTTGAATATCGCTCGACCTTGGTGACGTATTTAGCACGCTATAGCCACCGTATTGCCTTATCTAACAATCGTTTCCAAGAGTGGGACAACGACAAAATCAGCCTTCAATATCGAGACTATCGCTCTGATAAACCGTCGGTTTTAACACTCACGCCACAAGAACTGGTAAGGCGTTTCTTACTCCATGTATTACCCAAAGGATTTATGAGAATCAGGCATTATGGCTATTTGTCTAATGCAATAAGAGCCAAGGTGAAGAGGCGGGTAGATAAGCAGTTAGACATGTACGAACCGCGAACCAAGGACGGCAGTGAAAAGGCAGCTAAATCAAGTTGCTCATGCCCTGCTTGTGGCGGGCGTGCTGTGATATATCTTGGCGATGTCTCTGGGAGTAAAGTGACAGAGCGGCTTCGCATCATACTGCCATGGGACAATGGCAGTTAGCGTTAGCACACGGAGAGATCAGAGTATAAAAACAGATCAGGTCATAAGGCCTGAGGGAATCGCTTGCCTCTTTGGTCAAATCGCGCTACAAAAGAGCAAATGAAGAACCAATATAACGGCGATCAAAGACGATCTGAAGCGGCATAGTCCAAACAGACGTTGGTATTAAGCGAGTTATTTAACAGGGATGTCCCATCATGAAAAAAGCAAATCCCCTATATAGACAACGCAGCCGTTCAACAGTGGGTTATAGCCGCAGCTACGCTGCCGTATAACCCTTAATTGTTATTGATACTAAAGTGGAGTCTGTTTTAAGCATGGATGAATTATTAAAATTATATAAAAATGCGAAATCAGAAGTTTCTAAAATTGAATGGACAGAACATCATCCCTTTTATCCTGACTCTATTTATCAGTTAATGAAAGCACTGGGGGAATCAAGTCTAATATTTTCTGACTATAGGAAATATAAACTTCCAGATGTGATAGCAGAATTAGACAATGCAAACTTTGAGCAGATTCAATGTGCAGTTACATTCATTGTGCGTAGCGAAAGGTGGGTAACAGGCTCTTGGAAAAAATATTTAGAAGATGGGAGGCTCGAAAAACTACTAGTACAGGCTTCAATTGTCTCATTCAAAAATGTATAACAAGCACATTAAATTTGCTCCTTATAGTCACCCGACTCTCGCAAGCTCGCGCGGTTTATGTGAGCGTTATGTGTTCGTATAGCTTAGGAAACTTAGATAGTATTTCGACATGAATATCGAAGACCTTAAGAAACAGATTGAGTTCATTACATCGTCCGAATATCACGATGGTGAATTTGGTCATGCCGTTGATGTAAATAGCTTTCCGAAAAAGTATAGGGAGGCAAACTTTCTAGAAAGCTATCTGCAGTTCCTAAGAGCTTTTGGCTATGGGGAGCTAGACAGTTCTTTCTACATTGAAGAGCAACCTCTTGAATGGAATGAGGTCTTCCCAAAAGAAAGAAACCATCTAATGGGCATGTGTATTTTTGCGACAGATCAAGGTGAGTATTGCTATGCATTCGATTCTAAGTCGAATTTTGAAGTAGTGGAAATTGCTGCCGATGGTGAGCTTTCAGAATCTACATTAGGCGATTTTCGGAAATTCATTGCAGACAAGCTAAATGACCTTGTTGATATAGTTAAATGGCGTCATGAGAACCTTTAAAAACACACATAACAAGCAGCAGCAACGGACTCGTCAAATTGTCACTTTTTGTGCAAAAGGCCGCACAAAAACCGCCAGTTTAACTCACCACTGTGCTGGGCGTTAAGTTTGGAGTTTGGGCTGCAGATGAAAATTAGCCCTTAATTCCCAAAAAACCAAATACCCCAAGCCCATCCTTCTGATGGGCTTTTTCGTTTCTGTCTTTCCATTTTTATCTAAAGAGTAATCATGCTTTAGATGATGTCGCTCGGTGGTTTTGTGTTTTCGCTGAGCGAAGGCACGCCATACGAGGGTTTGCAGCGCACTAGCGACGGCGGTTGGGTCGCGGTGGTGCTGCGGCAACAATTTAGGTCAATGGACGATCAAGTTAAGGGCGCTGGTTCATCAATGATATTGCTTGTGGCATTACAGCTGCCCAAATATAGTCGATCCCATTCTTCCTATTAGAAAGACGAGAAGGATTAAGAAGAAGATTCGTATAAAGCCACTTCCGTAGCGTAAAGCCAAGAATGAACCTGTAATGGCGCCTGCGATATTGCAGACGGCGACCATGCCGCCAATTTCCCATAAGACGTTACCTGAGGGAATGAAAAACAGTAATGCTGCGCTGAATGTGCCTATGTTGACTAGTTTTGCGGAGGCTGAGGCGTTGAGGAAATCGAATCCAAATCCTCTAACAAAGAGAAACAGCAAGAAGCTTCCACTTCCTGGGCCAAATACGCCATCGTAAAAACCAATTAATCCGCCGAATATAATACCTCTTAAAATTTCTTTGTTGCTGCATTGAATATTGGCGTGGGTTTGTCCTAGGCTTTTTTTTGTGAAAGTGTATATGGCCATGATTATTAAGAGAAAAAAGACTAGATAGGTCATTACGTCTTTTGGAATATAAGAGACCGACATGGCGCCAAGGAAGGCAAATGAAAAGGCAGATATTGTGGTTGGAATCATCAGTTTCCAGACGATTTTAATGCGCTTTAGGTAAGTGAAAATAGAAGACAAGGTGCCTGCCCACACGGCAACTTTATTGGTTCCAAAGACTGTGGCTAGGCTGAATTCGGGTAGTGTGTGTAAAAGTGCGGGAAGTAGAACGAGTCCGCCACCGCCGACAGCTGAATCTATTAATCCGCCACAAAAGGCGAAAAAACCAAGGGCAATTATGTCGGTGCTCATACATTTTTATCTAAAATGATTAGTGTTTGGTGGTTGCTATATGACAATGGCTTACCTTTTCTCGGTTGTTATGCAGGAGTTGGTAATGACATTAATTCAGTAGATAGCTTTAAAAAAGTAACTTATATTGATGTTATTGTTCTTTTAAAGTGAGTAATGGATGGAATTTTCTCAATTGAAAATGTTTAAAATGGTCGCTGACATGGGCAGTATTGCTCGTGCGGCTGAGCAGTTACATTGTGTCCCTTCCAACGTGACCACCAGAATTAAGCTCTTAGAAGAGGAGCTTGGTGAGAAGCTGTTTATAAGAAAAGGCCGAGGGCTGATCATTAGTCCTGCGGGTGTTGTCTTTCTGGACTATACGAATAGAATTTTGTCTTTATGCCAAGAGGCTAAAAGAGCCATTGAGCCGGACGCTTTGCCATCGGGGGAGTTGAAAATTGGCGCTATTGAGTCATCGGCGACGGGGCGGCTTCCTAAGTTATTATCTAAATATCATCAACTGTATCCCGCCGTGCAAATGCAATTTAGTACAGGAACATGGACGCAATTACTCAATGACGTCATCAACCATAAACTTGATGGGGCAATTATCGCCGTTCAAAGTGACCATCCGTTATTGAATAGTGTTGAAGTATATAAAGAAGATCTGGTTTTGATTGCTTCCTCGACCTACGGAGAAATAAAGCATCCAAGGGATTTAATTGGGAAGGATGTTTTTATGTGGCCAGAAGGGTGTCCATATAGAAAGGCATTGCAGAATTGGCTGGGTGAACACGATGTGTCTGTTCCTATTGTTAGTATCGCGAGTTACGGAACGATTCTTGGTTGTGTCAGTGCTGGCGCGGGTGTGTCACTTGTGCCGAAGGGCGTTTATGAGCAATTTAAAAATATTGGCGGTGTTCATGGTTACTCGTTTAGTCAGTTAACTTCCATTCAGAACTATTTTGTCTGGAATAAAAGTGTCGGACGGCATCGTGCCAAAGATGCGTTTGTAGATTTGCTTAAAGTGACGTTTTAAAAGGTATAAAAATAGAAAAGGGTTAACAGGCAATACTTTCGATTTGCATGTTAACCCTTTTAAAAAATCAATCAGCCTTGGCTTACGAACTTCATTGAGATGGAGTTAACGCAGTGGCGGATGTTGTTTTCAGTCAGTCTTTCCCCTTCAAACACATGGCCTAGATGGCCTTCGCAGTTTGCGCAGACTATTTCTACACGACGGCCATCGGCATCTGGTACGCGCTTGACGGCATTGGGGATTTCGTCATCAAAGCTTGGCCAGCCGCAATGAGAGATGAATTTGTGTTCTGAAGTGTAAAGCGGCGCTTCGCATTGGCGACAAACATAAAGACCACCTTCCATTGTATCGGTGTATTCGCCAGTAAATGGGCGTTCTGTGCCTTTATCAAGGATTATACTGGCTTCTACAGGTGTCAGCTTGTTATATGGTTTACTCATAAGACTTGTTCTCCTGTCACTATGATGGACGTTATTAGCATAAATTATGTCATGCCTTATCGCTGTAGACTAAGACAATAAATTGCACAACGAGTTCGGTGTAAAAAACAAGCGTGATAAAACCAATATTTTTGAGCTGGTGTTAGATTTAAATGAGTTTTGTATTTTTCATTTTGAGGGAAACAGTAGTTGGCTAATTAAAAAGCCGAAAATCTCATCGATTTTCGGCTTTTTTGTTTTTTACTGGCTTGCTACAGGTTGTTAATTACGCAACTGCAGAGTTTTTGTTTTCAGTGATTTTTTGGTTCACTGTTGCCAATAGAGCCTGGATTGATGCAGACACTATGTCGTTATCAATAGCGACACCATTGAAACGATCACCGTCGATATTCGCTTGCACATAGGCGATGGCTTGTGAATCGCTGCCTACTGTCAAGGCGTGTTCTTGATACTGGATGATATCGACACGCATATTGAAGTGTTTGCCTAACGCTTCGCTAAAAGCAGACAACGCGCCATTGCCGTCACCGCTAATCTTGATTCCAGAGTTGTTGCTAATAAGTTCGGCATGAACGGTATCAACATCGTCTTTTGCAAGGTCGTATTTGCCCAATTTGTATGGTGTCGTGCCTGTCATGAAGCTGCTTTCGAACAAGTTTTTCATCGATTCAGCGTCTACAACACCGCCATCTTTTTCGGCAAACTGTTGAACGATTGGGCTGAATTCTACTTGTAACCAGCGTGGCAAAGCCAAACCGTATTCTTGCTCAAGAGTATAAGCGACGCCGCCTTTACCGGATTGGCTGTTTACACGAATCACTTCTTGATAGCTGCGTCCTACATCGCGAGGGTCGATTGGCAAATAAGCCACATCCCAAGGTTTGTCGTCGGTTTGGTTAGCTAGGCATTTTTTAATGGCATCTTGATGAGAGCCAGAGAAGGCGGTGAACACCAATTCGCCTGCGTATGGGTGACGCGGGTGAACTTGTAATAAGGTGCAAGCTTGAACCACACTTATGATGCGGTCCATATCGCCCAACGCCAACTCTGGATCAATACCTTGGCTGTATATATTCATCGCCATAGTGACGACGTCCATGTTGCCTGTACGCTCGCCGTTGCCTAGCAATGTGCCTTCGATACGGTCTGCGCCAGCCATAACGCCTAATTCTGCTGCTGCTACACCACAACCACGGTCGTTGTGCGTGTGTAAGCTTACAATCATGCTGTCGCGCTGCTTAACATTGCGGCAGAAGTATTCAATTTGGTCTGCATAACGGTTAGGAGTCGACACTTCGACGGTTGCAGGCAAGTTGATAATAATTTTGTTGTCTGGGGTCGGTTGCCAAACATCAGTAACAGCATCGACAACTTCAATGGCGTAGTCGATTTCTGTGCCAGTAAAGCTTTCTGGAGAGTATTGGAATACCCACTCTGTTTCTGGGTGCTTCGCAGCGTGTTCTTTTACGCATTTAGCGCCATTGACCGCGATTTGTTTGATGCCTTCCATGTCCATACGGAATACTTGCTCACGTTGTGTTGTAGACGTTGAGTTGTAAACGTGAACGATGGCTTTTTTGGCACCTTTTAGTGATTCATAAGTGCGCTCTATCAATTCTGGACGTGCTTGAGTCAATACTTGAATGTATACATCGTCTGGCACTTGATCTTCTTCGATCAACCAACGAACGAAGTCAAAATCTAATTGCGAAGCAGCAGGGAAGCCGACTTCGATTTCTTTGAATCCAACGTCTACTAACAGGGCAAAAAATTGCTTCTTTTGTTCCACAGTCATAGGTTCAACCAAAGCTTGGTTGCCATCACGCAGGTCAACACTAGACCAGATTGGGGCTTTAGTGATTTCTTTGTCAGGCCACGTACGGTTGGCAATAGCGACTGGCTTGAATGGCGTGTACTTTTTATGGTCAAAAGACGACATGATCTTGTCCTTATTAATAGGAGGTCGGTAAACCTCGTTGTTATTAGTGCGTCTTGAGTAGGCGCTTTTTTCTTGGTGTTTCTTTGTTTTTCAATTTGTATAGTGTACCCAAAAAATATGAGTAAAAGATTGCGTTTTTTATGAAAAATTCAATTTGTATGGCATTATATTGCGTAATAATTGATAAATTTAGCAATTTGAGGTTGCGTATATGGGGTTTGATAAAATCGATTTGAATATATTGCGAGAGTTACAGCAAGATTCTAGCTTAACAAATCAAGAGTTGGCGGATCGAGTTGGGCTTTCGGCGTCGCCTTGTTTACGTCGGGTGAAGGTGCTGGAGGAGATTGGGGTAATAGACCGTAAAGTGACTATCTTAAAGAAATCGAGTCTCGGGTTGAAGCTGACGGCGTTTTTACAGATTAGTATGGATCGACATACCCCAGACCGATTCAGTGTTTTTGAGGATCAGGTGGATGTTTTCCCAGAAGTAAGAAATTGCAATTTAGTGACAGGGCAAAACTGTGATTATCTATTAGAAGTCGTGGTGGAAGACATGGAAAAATACCATGATTTTTTATTAGGGAAGCTAACACGCATACCTGGCGTGACTGGTGTTCAATCAAGCTTTTTGTTACGCAGTGTTAAAGAAAGCACTTCTTTGCCCCTAGATCATTTGATTTAGAGGGGGATTTCCTTATTTAGCATTGATATTTTAGCTTTTGACCAAATTAATGGGCGTTATACTTGTTACAGTAAAAAAAAGTCCCTAGTAGAGAAGTAGTATGAGTGATTTGACAATTAAGCGTCGAGTGATGATTCCCGTGAGGGCGGGCGACGTGATGGCCGAATTTATTTCCTTCAACGGTGATGATTCTGGCAAAGAACATATAGGGATATTTTTCGAAGGTACAAAAGCAAAAGATGGCAATGGCATTCCATTGGTCCGTCTACATTCTGAATGTTTGACCGGTGATGTGTTTGGTTCCGGTCGTTGTGATTGTGGCGAACAGCTTGATGAAGCGATTGATCGCATTAATGAAGAAGGTGGTTACATCCTTTATTTGCGTCAAGAAGGTCGTGGTATTGGTTTGTACGCAAAACTAGAAGCCTACGCTTTGCAAGATCAAGGTTATGATACTTATCAAGCCAATGAAATGTTGCATTTACCAGACGATGGTCGCGATTTCGGTATTGCAGCAGAAATGCTACAGGCGCTTGGGGTTTCCAAAGTTCGTTTGTTAACCAATAATCCTGATAAAGCGCAGCAGCTAATAGAGCATGGCATTGATGTTGCGGAATTGGTTCCGACCAAAGTGCATGTTAATCAGCATAATCGTTCGTATTTAGAAACCAAGGCTAAGCGTAAACAGCATACTTTGAAGTTTGACTGAGATAATGCGGTCGTTTTGTATTTTAGATATATAAAGATAGAAACAACAAAGGCGCTTAATCAGCGCCTTTGTTGTTTTAATAGACTTTAGAAGCCAGCCTTATTTTTTACTAGGCGCTGGTTTTTTCTTTTTCTTCTTGCTGCTTGGTGAGCGAGCTTTTGTTTTTGCTTCAAGTCCTTCAATGCGGCCAAATTTAATGTTGGCTTGCATGAAGCGTTGAATCTTTTCAATCATCGGCAAATCGTTAATATCGATCAATGAAATGCAATCGCCCGGCTCACCTTCACGTGAAGCACGTCCAGCGCGGTGGATGTAAGAGTCAGCTTTACGCGGAAGACGAAGGTTGATTACAGTGTTGATTTCTGGAAGATCGATGCCGCGTGATGCGACATCGGTTGCAACCAATACTTGCAAACGGCCACGTTTCATCTGCTTCATGTGTTCGCTGCGGTCGCCTTGTTTCATTTCGCCGTGCAAACCATCACACATCAAGCCCATTTTACGGATGCGTTGAACCCATACGTCAACGTGCTCGCGGTTGGAAACAAACAATACCGCTTGTTGGACGCGTTCTTGTGTTAATAGATGTTTCAGTACCGCTTCTTTATGTTCTTCGCTGTCTACACGGTAGGCGATTTGGCGAATTTGGTTTGGTACTGTACGCGATGATTCGCCAAGGCGAATTTGTTGTGTCTCGCTATTGAGTAGGGCGCTGGCAAAGCGCCCCATTTTTTCGCCTTCTAGCGTGGCAGAGAACATCAAGGTTTGGTGTTCTTTTGGTAGTTCTTTGGCAATGTGGTTGATGGCGCCTACAAAGCCCATGTCTAGCATGCGGTCTGCTTCGTCGATAACGAAATAAGACACATCCGTTAGATCAAGCCATTGCTTCTCGTCTAACTCAACCAAACGACCTGGCGTCGCAACCAGAATGTCGCATGGCTCGCTAAGTTGTTGCTGCTGCATGCCATAAGGTGTGCCACCTATAATGAGATGAGACTGAATTCGTGTGTGTTGTGTTAGTTGTTCTACCACATTGAAAATTTGGCGTGCTAACTCGCGGCTTGGTGCCAAAATCAATACTTTCGGTGCTGTGGTGGATTGCTCGTCACGGTCAAGAATATGCTGAATGGCTGGCGCACAAAAGGCGATGGTTTTGCCTGTACCAGTTGGGGCGGTTGCAAGTAGATCAGAGCCTTCTAAGGCTATTGGTATCGCTTGTTCTTGGATTTCTGTCGGGGTTTCAAAGCCAAGATCACTAATGGCTTGTTCTATGGTGAAATCCAAATCTAATTCAGCAAATGACATGTAAACTCTCTGTAGCGGGATAAGTGGTACGACCAACTATTAATGTCATAAATTAACTATGAAAATCATAATGAATTTGGGCGTATGACCACTATAATGGACTGTATTAATAATCATGATACCTTGTTTTCTGAGGATTCGAAATCTAAACCTCAGGTGATGGCTTGATAAGTTAGACCCTTTGTACGCTTTGTTCTAAAATACCGACAAATATTTATAAGAAGACACGTTATGCTCCTATCAGATGAATTAGTCACCACCCAATCAATGGCATGGGTAAAAGAGTTTATTGTGGCGTTAAATGTTTGCCCTTTTGCTAAGCGAGAAGTGGAGCGAGACAGCGTACGTTGCGTGGTGTTGCGATCAAAGAAAGTGGATGTGGCACTAGAAGAGTTAATAGCGGAAGTTCAGTGGCTGGATGAGCATCCAGAAACAGAAACAACGTTACTGATTTTTCCAACCTTATTTAAAGATTTTCATCGTTATTTAGATTTTGTAGAAACGGCTGAAAATCTAATGTTTGATCAAGGTTGTGAAGGTGTTTATCAATTAGCTACCTTTCATCCTGATTATTGTTTTTCGGGCACAGAACCAGATGATGTATCCAATTATACCAATCGTTCGCCTTATCCAATGTTGCACCTTTTAAGAGAAGCCAGTGTCGATAAGGCGATTGAGTTCTATGGCGATACGACTGAGATACCGAATCAAAATATTGAAAAAATGGAAGAGCTTGGGAAGTCTAAGCTAGATACTATATTTGCTGGTTGTATGGAAGCGAATAACGACTAAATTAAAATTTTAAAATATCTATATGCGCAGACATATGAAGTGCGTATAGTGCGAAAAAATTGCTTGCCGGAGAACTCATGGCTACACAAATTGGGCGCTTAAATACATTAAGAGTCGTTAAAGAAAAAGATTTTGGTGTGTATTTAGACGCCGACCAATTAGGCGAAATTTTGCTTCCTAAGCGTTACGTACCAAAAGGCGTAACGGTAGACGATGAAGTAGAGGTGTTCGTTTATTTGGATTCAGATGATAAATTGATTTCAACGACTGAATTTCCTAAGGCTCAAGTTGGCGAATTCGCCGCGTTAACGGCAATAGCGGTAAACCAAGTTGGGGCGTTTTTTGATTGGGGGTTACCTAAAGATTTACTGGTGCCTTTTAGTCAGCAAAAAAACCGTGTCGAGGAAGGTGAGACGCATTTGCTTTTCATCTACTTAGATCAAGCGACGAATCGAATTGTTGCGACCACTAAAGTAGATGCTTTGCTGAATCGCGAAGAAGCGCCTTATCGTGTTGGCGATAAAGTCTCTATCATTATTGGTGATAAAACCAATATTGGCTTTAAGTGTGTTATCGATAATCGTTTTTGGGGTGTTTTGTTTTTTGAAGACGCGTTTAGGCAGCTTCGTAAAGGCGAAAAAACGGTTGGTTTTATCAAGCAGATGCGTGAAGACGGCAAGATCGATTTGAGCTTGCAAGAAGTTGGTTACAAGAAAGTACGCAATATATTGGATGATATTCTGGATTACTTAGATGCTCATGGTGGTGAATCGCCATTGACGGACAAGGCATCACCAGAAGCCATTTATGCTGTATTTAAGGTAAGTAAAGCAACCTATAAAAAGGCTTTGGGTGCGCTTTATAAAGAGAAGAAAATTCTTCTTACCAAAGAAAAAATCTCTAAAATCTAGTTTTAGTTGATTGATAAAAAAAGCCGCTAAGGAAGACTTAGCGGCTTTTTTTGATCTCTTCATGCAAGTTCAGCAAAACCATAAACACATTGCAACTCACTGGGTTATTTGGGTTTGAAATTTGCTGTTAGCAAATTTTAACCCTTCAGCATTTTGGCAAGAATCGGGTTAACCAAGCCTGGGTTGGCTTTGCCTTGCGACGCTTTCATCACCTGACCAACAAAGAAGCCGATCATTTTCTTCTGCTTATCTTCGTCGGCAGCGCGGTATTGCTCAACTTGAGCGGCATTGGCGTCTAAAATAGTTTGGATCATGGCTTCAATAGCGCCTGTATCCGTCACTTGTTTTAGGCCTTTTGCCTCGATGATTGCGTCTGCTGAACCTTCGCCATCCCACATCGCTTGGAAAACATCTTTCGCTGTTTTGCCATTGATGGTGTTGTCTTTGATTCGAACCAGTAGTTCGCCAAATGCCTGAGCGCTAACGGGAGAGTTTGCGATGTCTAGCTGTTCTTGGTTAAGAAGCTTGCTTAGTTCACCCATGACCCAGTTTGCGGTTAGCTTTGGATCCTTCACAACATTGTTGGCATTTTCAAAGAAATCAGCCGTAGCGCGAGAGGATGAAAGAACGTTTGCGTCGTATTCACTTAGGGCGTGCTCGCTTTGGAAACGTGCTGCTTTTTGGCTTGGCAGTTCTGGCAAAGTTGCCTTGATGCCGTCAACGTATTCTTGTGTTAACACGATAGGAAGCAGGTCAGGACATGGGAAGTAGCGATAATCGTTGGCATCTTCTTTAGAGCGCATGCTGCGCGTTTCGTTCTTCTCTGGGTCATACAGGCGAGTTTCCTGAATGATGCGACCACCGTCTTCCAAGATGTCTGCTTGGCGTTCAATCTCGGTGTAAATGGCTTTTTCTATGAAGCGGAACGAGTTGACGTTTTTGATTTCGGTGCGTGTACCGTATTCTTTTTGGCCTTTAGGGCGCAGTGACAAGTTAATATCACAACGCATCGAGCCTTCAGCCATGTTGCCATCGCAAATGCCAAGGTAAGTCACAATAGAGTGAATCATCTTAACGTAAGCTACGGCTTCTTTTGCAGAGCGAATATCTGGCTCAGATACGATTTCTAACAAAGGTGTGCTAGAGCGGTTTAAATCTATACCTGTCATGCCTTGGAAATCTTCATGCAAAGATTTACCGGCGTCTTCTTCAAGGTGGGCGCGAGTGATGCCAACGCGAGAAGTCGTGCCGTCTTCTAACATGACGTCAAGGTAACCTTTACCAACAATAGGATGATCCATTTGGCTGGTTTGGTAGCCTTTTGGAAGATCTGGGTAAAAGTAGTTTTTGCGGGCAAAAACCGATGTCATACCAATTTCAGCGTTTATTGCGTGGCCAAACATAACGGCCATGCGCAAAGCTTCTTTGTTGAAAACAGGTAATGCGCCAGGCATGCCTAAATCGACAAGCGTGGTTTGTGTGTTTGGTTCTGCACCAAAGCCAACCGCCGCGCCAGAAAATAACTTTGATTTGGTAGAGAGCTGAGTATGAATCTCAAGGCCAATAACCACTTCCCAATTCATGCTTATGCTCCTTTTGCCATAGTTGGTGTTTGTAAGTGCCAATCAGTGTGTTGTTGGTACTGATGCGCTACGTTTAATAGCTTGGCTTCGGCAAAATAGTTGCCCATCACTTGAAGTCCGACAGGCATGCCGTCCGCAAAGCCTGCTGGGATAGACATGGCCGGGATGCCTGCAAGGTTAACGGATAGCGTATAAATGTCTTCTAGATACATGGCGACTGGATCGCTGGTTTTGCTGCCAAGACCAAATGCCGTGGTTGGTGCAACAGGACCCATGATGACGTCAACGTCTTCAAGGGCTTTAACGAAGTCTTCTTTAATAAGGCGACGAATCTTTTGCGCTTTCAAATAGTAAGCATCGTAGTAGCCTTCAGAGAGGGCATAAGTACCAACCATGATGCGTTTCTGTACTTCAGTGCCAAAACCTTCAGCACGAGAGCGCGTATACATATCAAGTAAGTCTTTTGGATCGTTACAGCGGTGGCCGAAACGAACGCCGTCAAAGCGTGATAGATTTGAAGAGGCTTCAGATGGAGCGATGACATAATAAGATGGAATGCTAAGTTGTAGGTTTGGCAGTGAAATCTCTTTTACTGTAGCACCTAGTTTTTCAAACTC
Organism: Marinomonas sp.; assembly: GCF_965225885.1. Classification (NCBI taxonomy): domain Bacteria; kingdom Pseudomonadati; phylum Pseudomonadota; class Gammaproteobacteria; order Oceanospirillales; family Oceanospirillaceae; genus Marinomonas; species Marinomonas sp. The sequence goes on along the minus strand of NZ_OZ245329.1, from coordinate 3,134,358 downwards.
TTTCACGGCAGCCATAATAACGTCTGCGACTTGTGAGTTTAGACCGTCGCCGAAGTATTCTTTTGGTAGGCCAATTTTTAAACCCGTTAATGGTGCGTTTAGGTTTGCTAAATAGTCTTCAGTTGGTGTTTCTGCTGACGTAGAATCTTTTTCGTCGAAGCCAGCCATGGCTTGCATCAAGTGCGCACAATCTTCTGCGCTTTTCGCCATTGGGCCACCTTGATCAAGGCTGGATGCGTAGGCAATCATGCCGAAACGAGATACACGACCATAAGTTGGTTTAAGGCCTGTGATACCGCAGAAAGACGCTGGCTGGCGAATGGAGCCGCCTGTATCTGTGCCTGTTGCGGCAACGGCTAGTCCAGCGGCAACGGCAGCAGCAGAGCCGCCGGAGGATCCGCCAGGAACCATGTCTAAGTTCCAAGGGTTTTTCACGGCGCCGTAAAAACTGTTTTCGTTAGAAGAGCCCATGGCGAATTCGTCCATGTTGGTTTTACCCAACATGACTGCGCCAGCTTGTTGAATGCGGCTGGTGACAGTGGATTCATAAGGTGGAATAAAGTTATTTAGCATCTTAGAGCCACAAGTGGTTAATGTGCCTTCTGTGCAGAATAGATCTTTATGGGCAACGGGGATGCCTGTCAAGCTAGTGCCTTTTCCGCTTTGAAGGAGTGCGTCAGCTGCCGCTGCTTGTTCTAAAGCGCGTTGTTCGCTAACGGTAATGAAGCTGTTTAGTTGTGGGTCAAGTTTGGCTATACGCGCTAAAAAAAGTCGGGTTAGCTCAACACTGGAGATGTCTTTGTTGCGCAATTTCTGTGCTAATGTCGAGATGCTTTGTTCGAACATGCTTGTCTCTCTTAATCGATCACTTTCGGTACTAGGAAAAGGCCGGCTTCGGTCTGCGGTGCGTTCGCTAGGAAGGCGTCACGGCGATTTTCTTCGGTGACTATGTCTTCTCTCAATCTTTGAGTCATTTCAAGCGGGTTGGATAATGGTTCAACGCCATCGGTATTGACAGATTGCATTTGTTCAACAAGTGATAAAACGCTAGAAAGTGATTGTTGGTATTGATCGGCATCAGCCTCAGTGAGAGCGAGGCGCGCCAAGTGCGCAATTTTTTGCACGTCTTGTTTGTCTATGGACATGTTCCACCTGATATTTTGATTATCGTAAATGCCCGCCATTGTATCCCTTAGTTGTATTGCTATAAAGCGAAGAGGGCTAAAAAGAGGGCTTATTTATTATTTATTAAAAAAATTTTAGTAAACAATGAAATACATGGGAACTTTTTTCAGTTTTACGCGGAATCAACTTGCCCAATGGCCTCGTGATTGTTACATTTTGACGCTGTTCGTATCGTATTATCAGGGTGTAGGAATTCATGTTTAAGAAAATCAGGGGAATGTTTTCAAGCGATTTGTCCATTGACTTAGGAACGGCAAATACCCTTATTTACGTTCGTGGCCGTGGGATTGTGCTTGATGAGCCATCAGTTGTCGCCATTCGTCACAATGGAAATCAAAAAACAGTAGCATCAGTTGGTACCGATGCGAAGCGTATGTTAGGCCGTACTCCAGGTAATATTACGGCTATTCGCCCAATGAAAGATGGCGTTATCGCTGATTTTCATGTCACAGAAAAAATGTTGCAGTACTTTATTTCCAAAGTTCACGAAAATAGTTTTTTGAAGCCGAGCCCACGTGTTTTGGTTTGTGTACCTTGCAAGTCAACTCAGGTTGAGCGTCGAGCTATTAAAGAGTCTGCTTTAGGGGCTGGTGCTCGTGAAGTTTATATTATTGAAGAACCAATGGCTGCTGCGATTGGTGCGGGTCTTCCTGTTGCGGAAGCATCTGGTTCTATGGTGATTGATATCGGTGGCGGCACGACTGAAATCGCTATCATTTCCTTGAACGGTATCGTGACATCTGAATCCATTCGAGTTGGTGGTGATCGCTTTGATGAAGCCATTACAACTTATGTTCGTCGTCAATATGGCAGTTTGATTGGTGATGCAACTGCAGAACGAATCAAGACTGAAATCGGTATGGCTTACCACACTGGTGAAGAGTTACAGATCGATGTTCGTGGTCGTAACTTAGCAGAAGGTATTCCACGCTCGTTCGTTTTGAGCAGTACTGAAATCCTAGAAGCACTACAAGAACCTTTGGCGCAAATTGTTCAGGCTATTAAAGGTGTTCTTGAGCAGTCTCCACCAGAATTGGCGGCAGATATTGGTGAAACTGGTTTGGTCTTAACTGGCGGTGGCGCTTTATTGCGTGAAATCGACCGTTTAATCAGTGAAGAGACTGGCTTGCCCGTTATTATTGCTGATGACCCACTAACTTGTGTTGCTCGTGGCGGCGGTATGGCCTTAGAGTTAATGGATAAGCACGCATCAGAGCTTTTTACTGCGGACAATGAGTAAAAGTTAGGAGCGCACCATTAAAAACTCGCTTCAGTATAGCGGTAAAGTTTCCAGCACTCGTTTTATTGTGTTGGTTATTTTGTCTATGGCGATGATCATTGCAGATGTTCGTTACTCTGTGTTCTCACAAGTAAGGCCTTATTTGACCTTGCTTGTGGCGCCTATTCAGGTGGTGGTGAATACCCCTCAGAAAATGTTAAATTGGGCCGGTGAGCATCTTGCAAGTAGGGAAGGGTTGGTAAGAGAGAATCAATCTCTACAGTCAGAAATATTGTTACTGCGTAGCCGTCAGCAACGTCTCGATTCCCTCCAAGCAGAAAACGTTCGTTTGCGCGAGTTGTTGGATGCTTCCCAACGCGTCGACGAAAAGATTGTCATGGCGGAAGTTATAGGTTTCGATCAGAATGCCTACAGTCATAAGCTAATGATAGACAAAGGCTTTTCATCTGGTGCTTATGTTGGTCAACCCGTATTGGATGCGACTGGTGTTTTGGGGCAGGTAGTAGAAACTGCAGCCTACAGTAGTCGAGTATTACTAATTGCCGATGCGAGCCATTTTATTCCGGTGCAACTAACTAGAACAGGGTTTCGAGGGATTTTGAGAGGGACAGGAAGCTTAAAAAGTTTAGAGCTAATGAGTGTTCCTCGATCTGTCGATATTAAAAAAGGCGATATTCTAACGACTTCTGGGTTGGATAAGCGTTTTCCTAGTGGTTATCCTGTGGGTGTAGTCAGAAGCGTTAAGTATACGCAAGGTAAGGCTTATGCAGATGTTGACGTCGTTCCTTTAGCTCAGTTGGGGCGTAGTCGTCATGTCATGCTCATTGAAAAGCCGAAGGCTGGGCGAGAATGAAACCGATTTTTGTTTTTTGTATCACTCTGTTAACTGCTTTAATGCTTGAGGCGGTTCCTTTTCCTGAAGAGCTTGTTTGGTTTCGCCCAGAATGGGCTTTGTTGGTTATTTTGTATTGGGTTATTGCTTTGCCATTCCGTGTCGGAGTCGGCTTAGCTTGGTTTTTGGGCTTGATGGTGGATTTGTTACAGGGTGGCATAATAGGTCAACACTCGTTAACGTATGTCATTATTGCGTATACATGCGCTGTGTTTTATAAGCGTTTGCGAATGTACCATCGTTGGCAGCAAGGTTTTTTTATCTGTTTGCTGGTAAGTATTAATCAGTTGGTTGATTTTTGGATCGATCACTATCTTGGTCATGCAGAACCAACCTTAATGATCTTTATGCCTGCGGTTATTACTGGGCTGTTGTGGCCTTGGTCATTTATTATTTTGCGTAGCGTGCGGCGCATTTATGCTATCCGTTAGGCCGTTTTTAGGGAAAGTTTATGCTTGTTTTGGCTTCAGCTTCGCCAAGAAGAAAAGAGCTACTTAGTCTCTTGGTGAAAGAATTTGAGATACTGCCTGCCGATATAGATGAAACTCCAAATCATCAGGAAAAGGCTGAAGACTATGTTGTTCGTATGGCAGTTGAAAAAGCGAAAGCGGCTTCATTGAAATATCAACAACAATTTGGTTTTAATGCCTCCACCATTTTTTTGTCCTCAGACACAAGTGTCGTGGTTGATGGCTATATCCTAGGTAAACCCGCTTCTCTTGAAGATTCCAGATCTATGTTAAGGCTGCTTTCTGGCCGTTCCCATCAAGTTATTACCTCATTATGCCTTTGCAATCTAAAACATGAGCATGTCGCAACTCAATGTGTTATCAGTGATGTGCTTTTTCGTGAAATTTCAGATGTTGAAATAGATCAATATTGGAAAACCAATGAGCCCCAGGATAAAGCGGGTTCTTATGCTATTCAAGGGCTGGGGTCTGTGTTTGTTCGCTCTATTTCAGGATCTTACTCTGCAGTCGTTGGGCTGCCGCTTTATGAAACAGCGCAATTATTGGCCCAGTTTGGAATTCATTCGCTAGAGGAAATGTCTCATGAGTGAAGATGTACTCATTAATGTTACTCCTATGGAGATTCGTGTTGCTCTAGTTGAAAACGGTGTATTACAAGAAGTCTACATTGAGCGCTCAAGTCGTAAAGGGATTGTCGGCAATATTTATCAAGGTAAGGTGGTTCGTGTTCTTCCTGGTATGCAAGCGGCTTTTGTTGATATTGGTCTTGAAAGAGCGGCATTTATTCATGTATCGGAAGTTGTAAGTCGTGATGCTGTTAACCCAAGTGATCAAATTGGTGATTATTTGCGTGAAGGGCAATCGTTAGTCGTTCAGGTAACTAAGGATCCTATTAGTTCTAAGGGCGCGCGTTTAACAACCCATCTTTCTATTCCTTCGCGCTATTTGGTTTATATGCCAGATCAAGCCCATGTCGGTGTGAGCCAAAGAATAGAAGATGAATCGGAGCGTGAACGTCTAAAGTCATTGGTGTCGGAAGCATTAACAGACGCTGATGAAAACAGCGGTTATATATTACGAACTGCTGCGGAGCGCGCTGGTGAAGAAAAGATTCTTGCTGACATTAAATTTCTGACACGATTATGGCAGTCTGTTAAACGCCGCATGCAAAATGCTAAAGCGCCTTCTATTATTTACGAAGATCTTCCTTTGCATTTGCGTACTATGCGCGACTTAGTTGGGTTAACTACAGAAAAAATCCGCATAGATTCGAAAGAAAACTACGCAAAGCTTCGTGCATTTGCCGAAGATTTTATACCTGAATTGAGAGATCGCATTGAGTATTATCCAGGTGAGCGTCCAATCTTTGATTTATATAGTGTTGAAGATGAAATTCACAAGGCGTTAGATCGTAAGGTGCAGTTAAAGTCTGGTGGTTACTTGTTGGTAGAGCAAACTGAGTCGATGACTACTATAGATGTGAATACTGGTGCTTTTGTGGGAAGTCGCAATCTTGAAGAGACTATCTATAAAACTAATCTTGAAGCTGCGACGGCTATAGGTCGACAACTTAGATTAAGAAACCTTGGTGGCATTATTATCATCGACTTTATCGATATGGAAGATGAAGAGCATAAGCGTCAAGTGTTACGGATGCTCGAGAAAATATTAGACGCGGATCATGCAAAGACTAAAATTACTGGTGTTTCAGAGCTTGGTTTGGTTGAAATGACGAGGAAAAGAACTCGCGAAAGTCTTGGTCAAACGTTGTGTGAGCCTTGTCGATCTTGTCGTGGCAGTGGTTTGGTCAAAACACCTGAAACAGTTTGCTATGAAGTGTTCCGTGAAATTTTAAGAGCAGATCGTGCTTATAACTCACAAACTTATACTGTATTGGCTGCAAGTACTGTAGTGGAAAGATTTCTTGATGAGGAAAGTGCCGCTGTTGCTGAGTTAGAGGCTTTTATCGGTAAAACGATTCGTTTTCAAGTGGACTCTGTGTATACACAAGATCAATATGATGTTGTTTTGCGTTAACAAAAAAAGGTCTTAAGATGCGTTGGTTGTTGCGTAAACTGATCCTTTTCTCTTTCTGGGGGGCGATTGCTTTCTCGGCATTGCTTGCTATTTTTGCCGTCAGTGTTGGCCAGCTGCTTCCTTATCTGGATCATTATCGTCCTCAAATAGAGCACAATCTTCAGCAAATCATGGGATACCCTGTTACATTAGAGGAAATTGGTGGTCGCCTTGAAGGTGTTGATCCAACAGTTTCTATTAGTGGTTTTCATTTGTTGGCAAATGGGCAGACAGCGATCACTGTTAGTGAAATGCGAGTGCGCTTGGATGCGGTTAAGTCACTTCTTACTTTGAGTCCGAAGTTTACCTATATTCGATTTGTGCGTCCTACGGTTGCGTTACAAGAAAATGATGGTCAGTGGCGGTTAAAAGGCGCGACACCTTCGCGCGATGTCGGCAATGAAGTAGGGGTTGAACGTGTTTTGGATTACCTGTCAGCACAAAGAAATTTTTCTATTTTTGGTGCTGAATTAAAGATTGATAGCGCTCAATTTGGTCAGCATTCTGTACGTATCCCTCACGTTTACATCTTTCAAAAGTCATTTGAATCGTTATTAACATCAGAGCTTTATTTGGATGATTATCAATCACCATTTGAAATAAATGCTCGCATCGATGAAACTCGCGGTTTGCTGGGTAATTATCGAGTTAAGGCATCAATTAAAGCGCCACTATTTTCTATTCCTTTAAACGAAATGTTGCCTGAAAATCCGTATTCTCTGTCTTCTGTCGAACTGGGTGGAGATATCTGGTTGGATGCATTAGTTGGCAAGGAGTTAGAGGTAAGAACGGAATCAACACGCTTAAATGTCTCATTTGACGACGGCCAGCAGTATGAAGTCTCTTCCTCTATCAAGCTTCGATATTCTCAAAAGCATCCAAATGTACGAATGGATGTTCACAATATGCTTATCAAAGATAAAGGTGGCTTAAACTACCCGACAACCGATTTATCATTTGATTGGTCGTCGGTAACCGGTCGCTCTAACGTACGTTTTAATCGTGCAGACCTAGGTTTGGCTCATCAAATTGCTTCTCATTTTTTACCTGCAGAAACGAATGCCTCAGCAATCTTGAATGGCCTTGAGCCCAACGGAATGGCTAAGAACGGTTTCGTTAGTTTATGGCGTGAAAACGATGAGTTGTCCTTTCAGTTTTTAAGTAATTTACAAGCCGCTTCTATCAACGGTTATAAAGGTGTTCCTCAGGCAAGCAACATTAATGCTGTGTTTAGTCTGTCTAACGAAAGCGGTTATGTCGATTTTCGTGGAACAGACAGCGAGATAGCTTTTGACACTATTTATGATGATTCTTGGCGTACAGAGTTGTTGTCAGGGTATGTTAGTTGGCAACAGCAGCAAGATGTTTTTTTAGTTGAGGGTCGAGATCTCGCTGTGCAGCGTAACGGTGCTGACGTAAATGGCGGATTTCGGTTAGAAGTTCGAGGTACCGAGCCAGATTGGATTGCATTGGATCTGCACGGACGTAATTTATCAGTAGCTGATCGTTTAACTTATCTTCCTCCAAAAGCGCTTAGTGCTGATCTTATGTCTTGGCTAAAGGGTGCTTTTGCGGACACTGGTAAAGTAGACAGTGTCGATGTGTTGGTGCAAAGTGAATTATCTGATGGCGCTGAACCGCATGTTCGTGTGCAGCTTGCAGTAAGTGATGCGGATGTGACGTTTGATGAAAACTGGCCGACAGCAACTAAGGTTAATGGTTTTTTTGAGTTTGACGAGGCGGGTGTTTCTGTTCAGGTTAAATCGGGTAGCTTACTCGATTTGCCTGTCGGTAATTTATTACTAACGGTTCCTATTTCAAATGGTTCTGCTGATTGGTTAAATCTAAAAGGCGATGTTAGTAATCGTGCTCCACTCATTTTAGCAACGCTGAGATCAACGCCTTTAGCGGACTCTGTACTTAAACCCTTTGCGAATTGGCAACTGGACGGTGACATAAAATCCGACTTTGCTGTGTCTATCCCTTTTGCAAAAGGGGCTGAGCCAAGGCTTAAATTAGGGATAGAGTTTAAAGATAACAACCTTATTATGAATGATATTGAGCTCGCGCTTGATGTTAAAGATGGGCGCTTGAATTACAGTTCAGATAATGGCATTACTGATTCTGAGTTTAATGCTCAGACTTTAGGGGGGGCTTCTCACTTAGTTCTGTCTTCTGCTGCAACGCCAGATGGTGGACTTGCAGTTATGGGTGAGCTTTCTGGTAATGTTGGTGTTAAGCAAGTCGCGCAATGGAATAAATTGCCTGCGGTAATGGTCAAAACATTATCTGGCAGTACGGCTTACACAGGAACCTTGTCGGTTAATAAGTCGCAGGAAGGCCAGGTGAATGTGGTTATAGAAAGTGACTTGCAGGGGGTCGGTATCGATTTACCGAGTCCTGTTGGTAAAGCTGCCGATGAAACGAAATTGTTACGCATTAAGATGATGCAGCATGAAAAAGACATTGTCATTGATGCTGATTATGCCTCTTTTTCACAAGCGAGATTGTTGCTTCAAAATAATCAATTTATGGGAGGGGAGTTGATTTTGAATGGCAATAAATCCTCGCCATTTAGTGGTCAAATTCCCAAATGTTTGGTGTTGGCTGGTGATTTTGATCGTATAAATGTTCCGGACTGGCAATCTGCATTTTCTAAATTGTCTGACTCTTCAGAGGGCACTTCTTATACCTTGGAAGTGCCTAAGTTACCAGAATGGCTGAGTCGCGTTGACTTGATAGTAGATGAAGTGACTGTTAATCCAGATAACGTTTGGCATAATTTTAAGGTTTCTTACAATGTTGCAGCTGATAAATCACTTTATGTCAGCTCCGATGAGATGAATTTTTCATTGCTGAATACATCCGGTAAGCCGGATTTGCACTTTGGCTTTCTTAGCTGGAATACATCAAAAGAAGATGACTCAGCGAAAACTGATTCGGGTGCAAAGGAGTCGCCTATTTCAGCCAAGCAGATCCCGAATATGACATTGTCTGTTGATCAGCTTTATCTCAATGGTAGTCCCTATGGTGATTGGGGATTAGCTATTTCTCGACAAGGGAATCTTGTTAAAATTGATCCTATATCGACAAAACTAAAAACAGGAAATTTTAAAGGAAGTTTATCTTGGTTGGATCAAGGCAATAACTCCAGAGTGGATCTATCCCTCGCTGCAAGTGGCGAAAACTTAGCAGAACTAACACATAAATTTTCCAATGAAGCGATCGTCTCCTCAAAAAAATACAATATTGATGTTGGATTGGGTTGGAAAGGACATCCCTTTTATTTTGATAGGCAGTCAGTGTCTGGACATATTGATTTCTCTGCTGAAGATGGCAATTTTAATAAAGTAGATGAATTACCTGCATTCTTAAAAGCATTGGGAATCTTTAATATTGGTGCGTTGAATCGACGTTTGTTACTAGATTTTTCTGATGTGTATGAGCCTGGATTGACATACGATGAATTTAATGGGCGGCTTTCATTGAGCCAAGGGATTTTAACTACCACTTCGCCAATTACTATCAATGCCCCTTCTGCAGAGCTTGTCGTGGCTGGAGAAGCCGACATTGTAAATGAAACTTTGAATGAAAAGCTAACGGCTACTTTTCAGTTGTCCGGAACGCTTCCTTTGGCCGGTTTGCTTTGGGGGACTCCTCAATTGGCTGGCTTGCTATACATCACCGATAAATTAATTGGTGATCAACTTTCAAAAGTCACCAGTGTTCAATATAAAGTGCAAGGTTCTTTTAATGACCCTGTTATGACCCCGATTCGTTATAAGCCATTAGAGAAAAAAGATTGATGAATTCTTTGTGTGTTGCTGCGATTCAGTTAACGAGTACTAAGAATTGGCGTGAAAATCTAGCTCAAGTTAAAGAGCTTGTTGGGTTGGCTGTAAGTGACGGCGCCAAGTTAGTGGTGTTGCCTGAGAATGTGTTTTTGTTTAATGGCAAAGGCATGAGAAGGTTGGCTGAATCAAATGATCAAGTGTTTTTGTTAAATGAAATATCTAATTTGGCTATGAAGTACTCTATTTATCTTGTTGTTGGTTCTCATCCGTCATTGTTGAGACCAAGTGGTGATGTGGTTGCTAATGGTCGTGTTAGGCAAACATGTTGGGCGGTTGGGCCGGATGGTACTTTTATTGAACGTTATGACAAAATTCATCTGTTTGATGTAACTGTTAATGATAAGGCGGCATCCTATAAAGAGTCTGACGTTATTGAGCCGGGTGAGTTGGCTTTAAAAGTTATTGATGTGGATGGTTTTAAAGTTGGTTTAAGTATTTGTTATGACTTACGTTTTCCAGAGCTCTACCGTGAGCTAACTAGATTGGGTGCTGAAGTGTTGCTGGTGCCGGCAGCGTTTACTTATGTTACAGGAAAAGCTCATTGGGACGTTCTTTTGTCTGCGCGTGCTATTGAAAATCAATGTTATGTGCTGGGAATTGGTCAGTGTGGTTGGCATAACGAAACTAGACAAACCTATGGCCACAGTGTTTTGTATGCTCCCACTGGAGAGCATTTGGCTAATTTGCAAGAAGATCCCGGGTATTTTGTTCTTACTATCACAAAGTCTGCTTTAAATGATTGTCGACAAAAAATGCCTTGTTTTTCACATCGTAGAATTACATAAAAAACCTAGCTTACATGTTTAGCTAGGTTTTTTAGATGGATAAATGTCGTCTTGTTTAACGTTATTCTTTTAAGCCGAGACGCTTTTCTTCTGCCTCGCGTAAGAAGCGGAAAAGCTTTTTGCGGTTTGTGGTGTTTCCTTCTTGAGATACTTCTTTCTGGGATTGACGAATCAGCTGTCTAAGTAACTGAATGTCTTCAACCTGAGGGTTTTCCTCTATATATTCAGATAATACTTCTTTGCTGTTTTCACCAATTAGCATGTCGCGTTTTACTTCAAGCTGATGAAATAGCTTGTTGTAAGCGGCAGAGGTTGAATCGAAAAGCGCAACACGATGTGCTATAGCTTCATGGTCCTCTGTACGCATCACCTTGCCGATGTATTGCAAGTGTCTTCTCATGGCTTCATGTTGTTTGATGCGGCCAGCTTCAACGAATGCCTCGCGTAGTGTGTCAGACATTTCCACTTTTTTAAGCTGATTTTTGCTTAGGCCTAATAGTTTTTTTCCAAGATCTTGCAGGGCTTCCATTTCACGCTTGATCTGGGTTTTGCTCTTAGGGATTTCGTCGTCGTTTTCAAATTGATCAAAGTCTGTCATGGGAACCTATATTAGAAAAATAGTAGCGAGACCTAGGAAGGATAGAAATCCAACCACATCAGTCACGGTAGTCAAAATTACACTGCCTGCTAGGGCAGGGTCGATGCCAATTTTTTTCAGTAAAATCGGCAGAAGTGTACCAGTGGCTGCTGCAAATAGCAGGTTTATTATAATAGCGCCCGCAATGATATAGGCAATCTTGATGTTGTCAAACCAAAGTGCGGTAAGGATGGCTATAACGGTTGCCCAAAGAAGGCCATTGATTAACCCAACAATGAGTTCTCTGTTTAGCAGCCAGCGAGTATTTGTCGAGCCTATTTGATTTAGTGCAATACCGCGAATGACCAGTGTGAGTACTTGTGAGCCAGCGATGCCACCCATGCTTGCTACGATTGGCATGAGTATGGCTAACGCGACAACTTGGTCTAATGTATCTTGGAATAAGCCTATGACATAAGATGCGGTAAAGGCCGTTATTAGGTTTATGCCAAGCCACACAGCGCGTCGTTTGGTGGTTTTCATGATGGGTGAAAAGGTATCTTCGTCATCATCAAGGCCGGCCATGCTTAGCATGGAGTGTTCGGCTTCATCACGGATAACATCGACAACGTCATCGATGGTGATTCGGCCAAGTAGTTTTTTTGTTTTGCTGTCGATAACAGGAGCAGACACCAAATCCATCTTTTCAAAAAGTTGGGCTACTTCGTTAGCTGGAGTGTCTGCATCAATGACAGTGAATTCTGTTTCCATAATATCGCGTACGGTGGCGCTAATATCGGATACTAGTAATTTGGTGAGTGGCAGTGTGCCTAAAAGGCGATCTGAGCGGCTGACAACGAGTAGGCTGTCTGTCATATCTGGTAGTGTTGAGTGTCTGCGTAAATAGCGAAAAACCAGATCAATAGTAATATTCGGACGTATGGTGATGGTGTCCGTGTTCATCAAGCCGCCGGCAGAATCTTCCGAGTAGCTTAGTAGTGCTTCAACTCTTGCTCTATCTTGCGTGGACATTGACGCAAGAACTTCTTTTACGATCTTTTCTGGTAGGTGTTGAAGTAAATCAGCAAGGTCATCGCTTTCAAAATGTTCGGATACGGCGATAAGTCGCTCTGTATCCATGTTTTTCATGAATTGTACGCCAATATCTTCGCTTAGGTATTGAAGTACTTCACCTTCATTTTTGGCTTCAATTAATTCCCAAAGAAGTTTACGTTCTTTGGGAGGGGACGATTCTAATAGTCGAGCAACATCTTGAGCAGGCAAAGCGCCGTTAAGTAGATAACGGATTTGCATTGTGGTACCAGATTCGAGCGATTCGGTGACCGTTTGTAGATGATTAAGGGTGTTTTGCTCTGACATAAGGCCCTTACTCGTCTTCACCAAAACGGTTATTGATTAATTCTATAACCGCCTTAATCGCATCGCTCTCGTCTTCACCATTGGTTTTAACGCGAATTTCTGTGCCTTTTCCTGCTGCAAGCATCATCATGGCCATAATGCTTTTTCCGTCAACATTACGCCCATCTTTTTCAATGGTAATATCGCAAGAGAAGCGAGAGGTGGTTTCAACTAGTTTGCCTGCAGCGCGAGCATGCAAGCCAAGTTTATTTATGATTGTGATGGACTCTTCCTGCATGCTTTTTTCCTATATTAGTGAGTCAAATATATTGAATAATTCTTCATTCGTTTGTGCAGCGCGCAATTTATCCAATGATTCGGGGGATTGAGCTAGTTCTGCTATTTGAGCTAGTGTCGCAAGGTGTTGGTCGCACTCGTGAGGCGGAACAATTAATGCAAATATTAAGTCGACTGCTCTTTTATCGATAGAATCGAAACCAATAGGGTGTTGTAGTGACATAATAACAATAGCGGTATGATTTGCGGATTCTAGGCGACAATGTGGTATGGCGATGCCATTGCCTATGCCTGTACTGCCTAGCTTCTCTCTACCGAGTAATGCGTCATATACCGCTTCGTTGTCACAATGAAGTCGGTTGGACGCGACTTCGGCAATGCTTTCGAGCACACGTTTTTTACTGACGATATCTTGTTTTGCGAGAACGAGTTCCGCTTTTAATAATGATTTCAATGACATGATAAAATGTTTTCCGTTAGATCAGTCGTTTTCGTTCATTGGAAGGAGGGATGTTCATCGCCTCTCGATATTTGGCTACAGTACGTCGAGCAACCTGTATGCCTTGGTCTGCTAAAATAGCAGCTAGTTTGTTATCACTTAACGGTTTTTTTGCTGGCTCATCAGATACAAGCTTTTTAATCATAGCTCGTATTGCTGTAGAAGAACATTCTCCACCAGAGGCAGTATTTACATGGCTTGAGAAAAAATATTTCAGCTCAAAAATACCTTTTGGTGTGTGCATGTATTTCTGTGTTGTTACCCTAGAAATGGTTGATTCATGCATGCCGACTTCTTCGGCAACATCGTGAAGAACCATGGGTTTCATAGCTTCTTCACCTAGTTCGAAGAAATCGATTTGTCGACTTACAATGCAGCTAGCGACTTTCAATAGCGTTTCGTTGCGGCTTTGCAAGCTCTTCATAAACCATTTAGCTTCTTGGAGAGAGGTCTTTATGTAAGTTGCGTCTTCGGCTGTTGCCGCGGTGCTCGCCATTGCAGAGTAGGTTTCATTTATTTTAATGGGCGGTAAAGCGTCATTGTTTAATTCAACTTGCCATACATCATGACGCTTTTTCACGGTGACATCAGGAATAACGTAATCTGTATCGTCGGCATCAATTACTGAGCCTGGGCGTGGATTGAGCTGTTGAATCAAATTGACGACTTCTTTTAATGCTTCGTCCTTTAATTTTGTTTTACGGCTTAACTGAGTAAAGTCTCGATTGCCTAATAGAGGCAGATAATGATCAATGAGATTGTAGGTGCTCTTGTATAGCGGGTGGCTCTGGAATGCTTCTAGTTGCACAAGAAGGCAGTCGCGTAGATCAATTGAGCATACGCCAACAGGATCAAAGTGTTGCAATCTGTGTTGCACAGCGATGACTTCTTCTATGTCTAAATCTTCTAGTTCAGTGCCAAGGGATTCCCAAATGTCATCGGGAGAAATGCTTAGGTAGCCATCAGGTTGAACGCATTCAATGATAGCGTAAGCGATTTCAATATCTCGATCCGACATGTGGGTTAAGTTTAGCTGCCAGATAAGGTGATCTTGGATGCTTTCTGCCGGTGCGTTGCGGCTTTCAAAGTCGCCATCACCTTCATAACTATTATGGTCACTAACTGCGGCCGCTGAGCTTTGGTAAGTGTCATCCCAGTTACTGTCTATTGATAGCTCTTCAGGAATGCTTTCTGTCCACTCTGATTCTACACGTGCTTCTTCGCTATTATCGATGTTTGTGTCTGTCGCACTTTTTGATTCTATGCTAGCGGGGATGTCACTATGTGTTTGTTCGTCGTCGTCAAGCTCAAGTAGTGGATTAGATTCAAGGAACTCATGTATTTCTTGCTTTAAATCCAACGTAGAAAGCTGAAGCAAGCGAATGGCTTGTTGCAGCTGTGGTGTCATGGTCAGTTGTTGGCCGAGCTTTAATTGTAAAGACTGCTTCATGGAGCAACTCTTTCTTCTATTTGAATGAATTGGAACGAGTTATGCATACTACTCCCTTTCTACTGCAATGATAAGGGGTTACAGGCGGAAGTCGTCGCCTAAATAGACCTTTTTTACTTGTTCATTGTTGATGACTGTATTTGCATCTCCAGATGCGATGATGTAGCCATTGCCAACAATGTAAGCTTTATCACAGATGTCTAATGTTTCTCTAACATTGTGATCGGTAATTAGAACACCTATTCCACTTTCTTGGAGGTGTTTAATAATGTGTTTTATGTCTCCGACCGAAATTGGATCTACGCCGGCAAAGGGCTCATCAAGTAGGATGAATTTAGGGTTCATCGCAACCGCTCTTGCGATTTCTACTCTACGTCTTTCTCCGCCTGATAACGCCATGCCAAGGTTAGTACGAATATGGGTGATATGAAATTCTTCTAAGAGTTCTTCAAGTCTTTCTAATTGCATTGCTTTTGTTAGTTTTTTTCGGGTTTCTAAAATGGCTAAGATATTATCTTCAACTGACATTTTACGAAAAATAGAGGCTTCTTGTGGAAGGTAGCCAATGCCTTTTTGGGCTCGGGTATGCATGACATCATTTGTGATGTCTTGCCCATCAATAAATATACCGCCAGCATCGTTCGCAACCATTCCCACTATCATATAAAAACAAGTGGTTTTACCTGCACCATTTGGGCCTAATAAGCCAACAGCCTGGCCAGACTCAACTGAAATAGACACATCTTTTACGACTTGGCGTTTCTTATAGCTTTTTGCTAAGTGTTTTGCTTCTAAAATAGCCATTTATTTTTTGGCCTCAGGCGCTGGTTTGGATTCTGGTGCTTGCGGTTGCAATGTCATGGTTACCCGCCCTGAATCTTTTTTCTCTGCACTGAAGGTTCCATCTTGGATCATATATAGAATGTAATCTGCAGTGATGGAATTTTGCATTCGACTTAAGAAGCCTTTGCCAAAAATTTCCAATTTCGATTCGCTTGTTGAGTAATGGATTTCGTTTCCTTTACTGATCACAATGTTGCCGCTCCAGTCTATTTGTTGACTGAATTTTGCAGGTGTGCCTGTTGCTTCTAAACTGCTGAATTTTCGAGTGTTGGCATCAGTCGATATTTTTAGATATTCGGCGTGGATTTCAATGGATCCTTGTTTAACAAAGACGTTACCTTTATAGATGGCCTCGCCAGAATTTTGATCGAACTGTGCTTCATCAGCTTGGACTTCTAGTGGCTTATTTATGTCATCAGGGAGTGCATAGCTATAATGAGCAAACATAGCTGATGTAACCAATACACTGAAGTTAATGAATTGTTTCATATTTTCCTCGTACAGATCCTGTCATCACGACTTCTTCTGAATTTATGAAGGTTGTAATTTTGTCAGCGGAAGTTTCTCCTTGAGAGGAGACAAGTATTGGATTCCCATAGCTGGTTAATGACTGGTCTTTGTCTAAATAATGAATGCTGTCAGCGCTTAGCTTGATGTCTTCTGATTGAAGGTATCTTTTAGTTGCCTCGGCGTCTACGGTTAATAGAATATCATTACTTCCGTCTTCAATAACCCCTTTATCTGCTTTTGCACTCCAATGTCCTGATTTAGATTGGCGTTCAATGTAGGGCTTTTCTAATAGTGTTCTCGATTTTGTGATGTAATGTAGCGTCTTTTCGGCATCTAAAGTTTCTATAAGGGTGCCATCTATGTCGAATTCTTTTACTTTCACTTTGGTGATGAAATAGTCTGGTGAGCTACTTAATGAGTCTGTTTCAACAAGGTTTGGTTTTGGCATTACCCCATACCAGCCTAGAGAGGCCGCTAATATTAAAGCTACTCCAGTAATTATTAGGTTTTTTGGTTTTGTGAATTTTTCAAATAAAGACATCACACTGAACCATTTGTACTAATAATAAACAAATAAACACCATAAGACGCTATGAGAGGGATACCTACCCATCTAGGTATGCTGTTACCTTTGGTTTTTCTGAAGATGAAAATAGCAAGCGCAAGTGCGGCCGTTAAGCCTAGCACCCAAGGGAAATCTCGATTTATAACACTTTCATCCACTAATCCCGGTGCAATAAGGGCTGGTAAGGGCAATACAGTGGCCAAGTTGAAGATGTTTGATCCTAAAATATTGCCAATTGCGATGTCGTGATGGCCTTTTCTTACGCTGCTTACGGAAGCGGCTAGTTCGGGTAGGCTGGTGCCGACAGCGACAATAGTAAGGCCTATTACTAGTTCGCTGACTCCCAGTGCCGTTGCAATGCCTATTGCACCCCACACAAGAAGTTTGGAACTGCCTATTAATACAGCAAGTCCGATGATTGCAATGATGAAAGATTTACTGGCAGAGGTTCCATCGTCTTCAGGAAGGCCTTCTTTTAAGTCGCTTTCTAAATCCTTGCTGCCTTTTAATAGTATGATCAGGACAGCAATGAAAGCCGCGACGAGTATGACTCCATCCCATACACTAAGTGTTTGATCAATTAGTAAAAAGCCTGCTAGAAGAGTGATGGCTAATACAAGAGGAACTTCTTTGGTCGAGAGTCCAGATGCAATTGGAATAGCGGAGAATAGAAGAGTAATACCAAAAACAAGAGCGATATTGGCAATATTAGAGCCAAGAACGTTACCAACGGCAATTTCGGGCGCATTGTCGAGAGCCGCGATTGCAGAAACGACCATTTCTGGTGCCGATGTGCCAAAGGCTACTAGCGTAATCCCTATTATCATTGGGTTTACGTTTAGTTTTTCTGCTACAAGAGCGGCGTGCTCGATAAATTTGTCGGAGCTTATAACCAGTAAAACAAGCCCTACGACCAGGGCGATGGAAAACAACAGCATGGTATTGATATTACTCATAGATACAGGGGCTACCATTTAATGAGGTTTGACGTTGAAATTCAAGGCTTGATCTTATAAACAAGGTAGATTTGGCTGCTCTGTGATTTTATTTATCTAGGGGCGATGGTAGTATCGGTCGATATTCTATAGGGATTAAAAAGGTGTGTCAGTGGTAGATGCTTATATAACAGTCCAAGATGTTAGTTTTTTTAGGGGAGACCGTGCAATTTACGAGCACGTTTCTCTCACTATTCCACGAGGCAAAATAACAGCAGTAATGGGGCCAAGTGGAACTGGTAAAACAACGTTGCTGCGTTTGATCGCTGCGCAACTCGCTCCTGATTCGGGCACTATTTTGGTTGATGGGCAAAATGTTCACGCGTTATCTCGTTCTGAGCTTTATAAAGTGCGTAGGAAAATGGGCATGCTTTTTCAGAGTGGTGCTTTGTTTAGCGATATGTCTGTTGCTGAGAATATTGCTTTTCCCATGGAAGAGCACACTAAACTAGATGCTAAGACGATAGCGAATATCGTTGCGAAAAAGCTTTATAGCGTCGGTTTGCGCGGCGCTGCTGATTTGATGCCGTCTGAGTTATCTGGAGGGATGGCGAGGCGAGTTGCATTGGCTCGAGCGATTGCTCTAGATCCTGAGCTTGTAATGTATGACGAGCCGTTTACTGGGCAAGATCCTATTTCGAAAGGTGTTCTGGTGAAGTTAATACGTCAGCTAAATGACTCTGCAAATATGACGTCTGTTCTTGTTTCTCATGATGTTGAAGAGTCTCTTTCTATTGCCGATCATGTCTGTATTTTGGCTGGCGGGCGAGTTATCGCTGAAGGTTCTGCTGATGAAATTCGGGCTTCTGATGACCCTGAAGTGAAGCAGTTTTTAAACGGCGAGCCAGATGGTCCAGTTCCTTTCCATTATCCAGAAGAAAATATCTCTGATAGGGTGACTTCATGAAAAGTATTGGGTTATTAGGGGCGTCGCTATTGGATTGGCTTGAGGCTGTTGGTCGTGCTGGGATTTTCTTGGTGCAAAGTATTTTTAGAGTGCCGGTTCGGTTTAAAGAATCTATTAATTTGTTGGTAAAGCAGCTTTATTCTGTTGGGGTTTTATCTCTCGTTATTATTGTTGTTTCTGGTGCTTTTATTGGCATGGTTTTGTCACTTCAAGGTTATAGCATTTTGGCGAAGTTTGGCTCTGAAGAAGCGGTTGGTCAGTTGTTGGCGCTTTCTTTATTGAGGGAGCTTTCTCCTGTGGTAACTGCGCTGCTTTTTGCTGGGCGTGCAGGTTCGTCTTTAACGGCTGAAATTGGTTTGATGAAAGCAACTGAGCAACTCTCCAGTTTTGAAATGATGGGGGTTGATCCTTTGAGACGCGTGATTGCGCCTCGCTTTATTGCTGGCGTGATTTGTTTGCCGATCTTGAGTTTGATCTTTTCTGCATCTGGTATTCTTGGTGGGCATCTTGTCTCAGTTCAATGGTTGGGTGTTTATGATGGTGCGTTTTGGTCATCAATGCAGCAGTCTGTGTATTTTGACACTGATATTTTGAATGGTCTTATCAAGGCGTTATGTTTTTCAGTGGTTGTTACTTGGATAGCCGTTTATCAAGGGTATGAATGTGTTCCTACCTCTGAGGGAATTGGTAAAGCGACCACTCGTACAGTGGTTCTTGGTTCGTTAGCTATTTTGGCTTTAGATTTTGTATTAACCGCCGCTATGTTTGGGGATTTTTAGAATGAGAAGTAAACGTTCAGAGTTGTTGGTAGGGTGTTTTATAGTATTGGGTGTTGTTGCTCTGGTTTATTTGGCCGTTCAGGTTAGTGGTCTTGCCTTTTCTGCTAAGAAAGATACGTATCAAGTTGTTGCAAGATTTGACGATATTGCAGGATTGACAAGTCGAGCTAAGGTTTCTATCGCTGGCGTGACTGTTGGTAGTGTTGAATCCATTACATTCGATAAAGAATTGTATATGGCATTAGTGACGATGAACATTGATTCGGATGTTAATAATATTCCTACTGATAGCTCTATTGCTATTTTGACGAGTGGGTTGCTGGGCGAAAAATACTTAGGTATTTCTATCGGGGCTGATGATGAAATGCTCAAAAATGGTAGTGAAATTTTTGATACTCAGTCGGCTCTAGTTTTGGAAACTTTGATTAGTCAGTTTTTGTTTAAATCCGGTGATACGGAGAAGTAGTATGTCTAAGATTTTATCTGGTGTGTTTTTTGTGTTTGCCTTGTTTGGTTCAAGTTTAACTTGGTCAAATGTTGATGGTGCAAGGGATACTGTTATTAAAGTAGTAGATGCCTTTCGTACGGATATTGTTGCAGATAAAGCGGTGTTATCTAAAAATCCTGCCTTATTAGAAGAACGTGTTAATACTATTCTAACGAATGTGGTTGATTTTGATGATTTTTCTAAGAAGGTCATGGGGAAGTATTACCGCAGGGCATCGCCGGAGCAGCGTATTCGTTTTGCAAGTGTGACTAAGGATACTTTGTTAAAAACGTATGGAGCGTCTTTGCTTGAGCTTGATGCTGATCGAATTAATGTTTTACCTCTTGGGCCGCAAGGACGAGGAAAAGAGACAAAAGTCGATGTCGACTTCCAAATGGAGTCCGGCGGTATGTTAAATATCAGCTTTTACATGGAAGAGTCTAAAACTGGTAATTGGATGCTGAGTAATGTGGTGATTAATAATATCAATTTTGGCTTAACCTTTCGTAAGCAGTTTGGCGTCATGATGGAGCAAAATAGAAATGATATTGAGCTCGCCATCTCGGCTTGGAAAGAGTCTTTAGCTAAGAAATCTTAATTTAAGCACTGCTGGTTTGCGCCACATAGAATCTGAATCCATTAAGTGGATTCGGATTTTTTGCTTTTTGGGCTGTGAGTATTGTCAGTCTTGATTAAAATCTTAGAAAACAAGTGGTTTTTTATTCAGAGTTAGGCTTAGAGGTGTTAAGTAGTTGGCTGTACTCATGTAGAATAGGAGGAATCAAGCATATTTTATCTATTGGAGCGACTGTGAACGCAGGTGAAGTTAAAGCACTTTTAGAATCCTCTATCCGCAACTGTGAAGTGGTTGCCGAAGGAGAAGGTTGTAATTTTCAAGTAGTTGTAGTGACAAGCGAATTTGAGGGTCTGTCGACAGTTAAGAGGCAGCAGCTTGTGTATTCACATCTTCAAGAAGCTATTTCCAGTGGCGCCATTCACGCCGTTACAATGAAAACTTACACGCCAGAACAAATAAGCAAGCTATAAAAGCTATTATAAGAGATTAAAAATATGGATAAGCTTCTGATTACCGGTGGTACTCGGCTTAATGGTGTTGTTCGCGCTTCAGGTGCGAAAAATGCCGCGTTGCCAATTTTAGCGGCAACCTTGTTAACAAAAGAATTGATCACGATTAAAAACCTTCCTCATTTACATGATATTACTACTATGCTTGAGCTGCTTGGCTCTATGGGTTGTGGTGTTGTTGTTGACGAAAAAATGAGCGTTCAGCTAGATGTTTCAACGCTTAATAACTGCGAAGCGCCTTATGATCTCGTTAAAACCATGCGTGCTTCTATTTTGGTACTTGGTCCTTTAGTGAGTCATTTTGGTAAAGCGGTTGTATCACTTCCAGGTGGTTGCGCCATTGGTAGCCGGCCTGTTGATTTGCATTTGCGTGGTTTGGAAGCAATGGGTGCAACAATCTCTGTAGAAAGTGGTGATATCGTTGCCAGTGTTGATGGTCGCCTCAAGGGTGCGCGTATCTTCTTTGATAAAGTGACCGTTACTGGTACTGAAAACTTACTAATGGCGGCTACGCTGGCTGATGGTCAAACCATTTTAGAAAACGCGGCTCGTGAACCCGAAGTAGTTGATTTAGCTGAGTGTCTAATTGCAATGGGCGCTAAAATTACAGGTCATGGTACGGACACTATTATCATTGATGGCGTTGAAGCGTTGCATGGCACAAGCTATCCCGTCATGCCAGATCGTATTGAAACAGGTACTTTCTTAGTTGCGGCTGCGATTACAGGTGGCAAAGTGCGTGTTATCGATACTAATGTTAAATCACTTGAGGCTGTGCTTTCTAAATTGGAAGAGGCTGGAGCGAAAGTGACTTGTGGTGATGATTGGATTGAAGTGGATATGGAAGGTCGCCGTCCAAATGCTGTCAATATCAGTACTGCGCCTTATCCTGCGTTTCCAACTGACATGCAGGCTCAGTTTGTTGCTTTGAACTCCATTGCAAACGGCGTTGGACGAGTCATCGAAAATATCTTTGAAAATCGCTTCATGCACGTAGACGAAATGTTACGCATGGGGGCTGATATTGAGGTAAACGGCAACACGGCAATCGTCCGCGGTTGTGAGCGTTTGAAAGGTGCGCCAGTAATGGCAACCGATTTGCGTGCTTCTGCTAGTTTAGTGCTTTCTGCTTTAGTCGCAGACGGTGATACAAAGATTGATCGCATCTACCATATTGACCGTGGTTATGAGTGTATTGAAGAAAAATTCGGTTCATTGGGTGCGAAAATTTCACGGGTCTTAAATTAATATGAGTAAAACATTAACGATTGCGCTGTCGAAAGGGCGCATTCTTGGTGAAACTTTACCGCTTTTAGAAAAAGCGAATATTGTTCCAGTTGAAGATATTAGTAAAAGCCGCAAGTTAATATTCGATACCAATCATGAACATATTAAGTTGGTTATTTTGCGTGCGACTGACGTCCCAACTTATGTTGATCACGGTGTGGCAGACTTTGGTGTGGCTGGTAAAGATGTGTTGATGGAAGCATCGACAAAAAACCTTTACGAGCTGCTAGACCTTAAAATAGCGAAATGCCGTTTGATGACGGCAGGCGTTGTGGGTCAGCCTTTGCCAAATAGACGCTTAAAGGTTGCTTCTAAGTTTATAAAAACGGCAAAAGCGTATTTTGCTGAGCAGGGCATTCAGGCTGATGTCATTAAACTATATGGTGCGATGGAATTGGCACCTATTATGGGCTTAGCAGATCTTATTGTAGATATCGTGGACACTGGCAATACGCTAAAGGCAAATGGTCTTGAGGCTCGTGAGTTAATTGCGCCGATCAGTACGCGTTTGGTGGTCAATAAAGCGGCTTATAAAACCAAGTACTCTGAAATTGAGCCTATCTTAGAAATGATAAGACGTGCGGTTGACGATAACGAGGGTAAATAATTGAACCTTAATATTCGAGAATTCTCTTCTAACTCTGATGGTTTTCGCTCTGAGCTAGAGTCTTTACTTGCGTGGGACTCAGTGTCTGATGCCGGCGTGCAAAAAGCAGTTGCCGATATTGTTGAGCAAGTTCGCGTTAAAGGTGATGAAGCGGTGATTGAGTTCACTAATCGCTTTGATCGCCGTCAAGTTACTTCTTCTTCTGAACTTGAGATTTCGCGTGAAGAGTTGGCTCTTGCGAAAGGTCGAGTCAGCGCAGAACTGGTTGCTAGCTTGGAAGCGGCTGCAAAGCGTGTTCATGATTACCACGAGCGTCAAAAACAGCCGTCTTGGCAGTATCAGGAAGATAACGGTACCGTGCTTGGTCAGAAAGTGACGCCTTTAGATCGTGTTGGTGTTTATGTGCCAGGCGGTAAAGCGGCTTACCCTTCATCGGTATTAATGAATGTAATGCCTGCAAAAGTGGCGGGTGTTGGCGAAATTATCATGGTGGTGCCAACACCTGATGGTTTGGTTAACGATATCGTTTTGGCGGCGGCGTATATTGCGGGTGTAGATCGTGTATTCACCATTGGTGGTGCGCAGGCTGTTGCTGCGTTGGCATATGGCACTCAAACTATTCCAAAAGTCGATAAGATAGTTGGCCCTGGTAACATCTACGTGGCCACTGCTAAGAAGATGGTGTTTGGTGTCGTCGGTATCGATATGATCGCCGGACCTTCTGAAATACTTGTTGTGTGTGATGGTAAAACTGACCCTGATTGGATTGCGATGGATTTATTCTCGCAAGCAGAACACGATGAGGATGCTCAATCTATTCTGATCTCTCCTGATTTGGCTTTTATAAAAGATGTAAAAGCTTCTATGGAGCGTTTGATTGAAACGCAAAGTCGCAAAGATATTATTAAAGCTTCCCTAGAAGGTCGTGGTGCCTTTATCCATGTTGAAAATATGGATGAAGCCATGGATATTGCGAACATCGTTGCTGCTGAGCACCTTGAGTTGTCGATAGATGAGCCAGAAAAATGGGCGGAAAAAATTCGTCATGCTGGTGCGATTTTCATGGGGCGTCATACACCAGAGGCATTGGGTGATTATTGTGCAGGACCTAACCATGTTTTGCCAACGTCTGGTACGGCAAGGTTTTCATCTCCTTTGGGGGTTTATGACTTCCAAAAGCGTAGTTCGTTGATTTACTGTTCGCCTGAAGGGGCCAGTGAATTGGCAAAAATTGCTTCTCCTTTGGCTCGTGGTGAGTCGTTAGAAGCGCATGCTATGTCGGCGGAATATCGTATTCTGAAGGATTCTTAATGGCGAGTAATTCACCGCATCCGGCTGCTCTTTATAAGCTGCGAAAGGTAACGCGCATTTCAGCGTTAGTTATCCTACTTCTGGTTGTTGTTGGGTTCTTTATGCCAGCAGATTATCGGGTGGAGCGTAGTGTTTTTATTCATGCTCCTCGCGATGCGGTTTACCAAGATATGCTTCAGGGTGATCGCTTACCGAATTGGATGTTTGTCCAAGATGGTAAAGTGGCTTCATTTGAAGGTGTTTTGGGTGAGGGGAACTCTGTTGCCTTGTTTTACGATAAAACCGCCGATCAAGGCGTTTTATCGGTGATTGAATCGACTGAAGGTGTTGTGCGTTTTGATGTGCGCCTCAAGCCGAAAGTAAATCTAGTCCATAATCAAATTGTCTTGCAAGAAAGCAAAGATGGAACTTTGGTTAAATGGACGATAGAAGGTAGTCTTAGTGCTGGCTTGTTGAGTCCCTATCTTGCTATGTTTGCCAATGATATTGCGGGTAGTAATTTTGAGCGTAGTTTGCAAAAGCTGAAAGAGCAGGTTGAACTCCAGCAGTAGCTTTTTTGTGTTAATAAGTAATACGTTGCATCGTGGGTTGTTTTTCTAGCATGATATTTGTCTGATAGGATTGCTGCCCACGAATACCTACCAATGAGATGTGAGTTCCAGGTTTTAGTGAGGCTATTAGGTGTCTTATCTTAAATGGGTCTTCGCTCGGCGTGTTGTTAATTTTAAGTATTATGTCGCCAACTTCTATACCGGCTTTATCGGCTGGGCTTTCTTTTGTTATGTCGCTTACCAAGAGCCCGTGCTCTGACGGTAATAGTAGGTTTTTGGCCAGAGTTTTTGTAATCTTTTGAGCGTCCATTCCTAGATATCCTCTTACAACTTCCCCATGTTTTATGATGTCAGTCATTACGTCAAGAGCGTCATCAATTGGAGTTGCAAAGCCGATACCTTGAGAGCCTCCAGTGCTTGAATAAATGGCCGAGCTAATGCCGATAAGTTCGCCTTTTAGATTGACTAATGCGCCACCTGAATTGCCTGGGTTTATAGCTGCGTCGGTTTGTAGGAAGTTCTCGTAGGTGTTAAGTCCAATGCTGTTTCGGCCTTTGGCGCTAATAATGCCGGCTGTGACTGTTTGTCCTATTCCAAACGGGTTGCCTATGGCGAGGATTTTGTCGCCCACGGATATGTTGTCACTATTGCCCATTTTTATGTTGGGAAGGTTGGGTAGGTCAATTTTTAAAACGGCTAGGTCGGTTGATGGGTCTGAGCCAATGAGCTTTGCTTCAACACGTCTATCGTCATGAAGGGCGATAACAATACTTTGGGCGTTTTGAATGACGTGATGGTTAGTGAGGATGAAACCATCCTTTGTTGCTATGACACCAGAGCCTAGGTTGATGCTGTGTTTTGCTGTGCTTGAGTCGTTTAGGCCTTTTTGTTGCATGACTTGCGTGTAGATGTTAACAACAGAAGGCGTGGCTATTTTTACAGATGTTGAATAGCTGGAGTCGGCAATTTTTTGCTTCTCTTGGATAAGTAGTACCGCTAGACCTATACAAGTACCAGCGAGAATAGCGATAATGATGGGTATCCAGTAGGTTTTTTGATTCATAAAGTTTAAGGAGTTGTTTTGCTACGCAGTGAATTTGAGTTATTGCTTAATAAGACATTCAGTCCAAGTCGCTTCCAAGATTATGCGCCCAATGGTTTGCAGGTGGAAGGGAAAAAAGAGATTAACCGCGTGGTTACAGGTGTAACTGCAAGTCAGGCGCTGATTAATGCTGCTATTGATTATAAAGCAGACGCAATCTTCGTTCATCATGGTTATTTTTGGAAAAATGAAGATCCACGAATTATGGGTATGAAATATCGACGCATAGCTGCTTTGATTAAGAATGACATCAATTTGTATGGCTACCATTTGCCGTTAGATGCGCATCCAGCGCTGGGAAATAATGCCGGGTTGGCTAATGCGATAGGACTTATAAATCGCTCTGGCTTGCAGGTTGGTGTTGCTATTGAAGAGTCTATCGGTATCGTTGGTGAGTTAATTGAGCCAGTTTCGGCTGATGTGTTTCGAAGAATGATCGAGACGGCCGTTGATCGTAATGTATTGTTTGAGCGTGTTAATGATCAAACAATACAGCGTGTAGCGCTGTGTACTGGTGGTGCTCAGAGCTACATAGAGCAAGCTGTAGCGGCTGGTGCAGATGTATTTATCACGGGTGAAGTTTCTGAGCAGACAATTCATATTGCGCGAGAAATGGGGATTCACTTTGTTGCAGCAGGGCACCATGCGACTGAGCGTTTTGGAGCAAGATCTGTGGCCGCGTATTTGACGAATGAGTGTGGTTTGGATGCGGTTTTTGTTGATATAGAAAACCCTGCATAGTGAAGGTGCTTAATCTTAATAGATAAAAAAACGGGCTTTTTAAAAGCCCGTTTTTTTATTGGTGTGTTTTTCTTATTAAATAGTGCGCTTGGGTTCAATGTCGATATTTTTATCATTAAAACCAAATTTCTCACTAAGCATACCTGGCTCTTTGTCTTTTTTTAACGCGTAATCTCTTGGCGGTTCGAAAGATTCTGCTTCAACAGTGTCAGAGTTGTTTGTCTCGGTAATACTTCGTTCAATTTTTACATTACTTAATTGGCTTGCGTTATCGGCAAGAGTGTTTCTTAGTTCGGTCAGGCGTTTTTCGACTGACATTAGGTGCTCGTTGCTGTCGGTGAAGAAGTTATCGATTATGACTTGCTTGTTGTCTAGCTCTTGTTGTAAAGACTTCATGGTGATGATGTTTGAACTTGAATCAGTTTTCTTGCTGTTGTTTTTCGCGCTGTAGCTTTTAAGAGCAAGTGTAGCGACACAGCCAATAATGATGCCGGTGATAAAGATAATAATATTGAATTCTTCTAAGTTCATGACTTTCTCCAAAAAACAGATAATCCATTATAGCGAAACCACCTCTACGATAACAGCTTGATAGGTGTTGTTTAAGTCGCAATTTGTTAGAATGCGCATAATTTACTAATTGAACGAAAGAGCGGCGATGACACCCATTACACGTTACAAGCAAGATTTGACCAGATTAGACTTTAATTATGATCCAGCTCAAGAGGAAGCGGTAGAAGCACTTCAAGATTTATTTGACCGATTGGTCGCTAATCAAGCCGATAAACCTTCAGGTGGCCTTCTGGGGCGCTTTTTAAAAAAGAAAACGCTGTCTGTTGAGCAGGGGGTGTATTTTTGGGGAGGTGTTGGTCGAGGTAAAACCTATTTAATGGATACTTTCTTCGATTGCCTACCTACAGAAAAGAAAATGCGCCTACATTTTCATCGCTTTATGCAGATGGTTCATCAGGAGTTACGCAAGCTTCATGATGTGAAAAATCCACTGGAGATAGTTGGAAAAGAAATTGCCTCAAAAGCGCAGATATTGTGTTTTGATGAATTTTTTGTCACTGACATTACTGATGCTATGATTTTGGCTGGTTTACTTGAGGTGCTATTTGAAAATGGAACAACCTTGGTGGCAACTTCTAATATAGAGCCAGACGGATTGTATAAAAATGGTTTACAGCGTGCGCGTTTTTTACCTGCTATCGATCTAGTGAAAAAGCACACTAAAGTGATGAATGTAGATGGTGGCATAGATTATCGATTGCGCACCTTGAAACAAGCTAAGCTTTATCATTTCCCGTTAAGTAAGGAAGCCGATGAGGCTTTGAATGAGCGTTTCATGAGTTTGATTTCTGATGCCTCTCATATCGTTGAGGGTGGTGCTGCAGAAATTGAAGGTCGAAACATTCCTTTGTTGCGAAGCTGTGAAGATCTTGCTTGGTTTGATATTAAGGCGTTGTGCGATGGTCCGAGAAGTCAGGTTGACTACATTGAGTTGGCGCGCCTTTATAGTACGGTGATTGTTTCTAATTTACCGCAGATGGATGCATCGCGGGATGATTTGGCAAGGCGTTTCATTAATTTGGTAGATGAGTTTTATGATCGTCATGTTAAGATGATTTTCTCTGCTGAAGTGGCTATTCCAGATATTTATACTGGTACGCGATTGGCCTTTGAATACGATCGTACAGTGAGCCGATTATTAGAAATGCAATCTGAAGAGTATTTGTCTTTAGAGCACCGTCCTTAAGTGTATTTCGACTTTTATATTTCATTGGGTTGGTGTATACTTCGCTCGCCTTTTTAAAGGTAAGTGTACGTTGATCAAATATCTAGTATTTGGCCAACCAATAATAATAGGTATAGCGTGTCATTGAACACGCGTATTGAAAGGGTTTTTTGATGAAAACTTTTACAGCTAAACCTGCTGAAGTTCGCCGCGACTGGTTCGTGGTTGATGCTGAAGGCAAAACTCTAGGCCGCTTGGCTACTGAAATTGCTCGTCGTCTACGTGGCAAGCATAAAGCTGAATACACTCCGCACGTTGATACTGGCGATTACATCGTTGTTGTTAACGCTGAGAAAATTCACGTTACAGGTAACAAAGCAGCTGCTAAACAATATTACCGCCATACTGGTTATCCAGGCGGCTTGCGTTCTATGAATTTCGAGAAGTTGATTGATCACGCTCCTGAGCGTGTTCTTGAAATCGCCGTAAAAGGTATGTTGCCAAAAGGTCCTTTGGGCCGTGCAATGCACAAGAAAATGAAAGTGTACGCTGGTACTGAGCATCCACATGCTGCTCAACAGCCTCAAGCCCTTAACATTTAATACGGAAGATCATTATGTCAGCTACTCAATACTACGGTACAGGTCGTCGTAAAACGTCTACCGCTCGTGTGTTCCTTAAAGCGGGTTCTGGTAACCTAGTTATCAACAACCGTACTCTTTCTCAGTACTTCGGTCGTGAAACGGCTCAGATGGTTGTTCGTCAACCTCTTGAACTTGTTGGTGCTACTGAAAAATTTGACGTTTACATCACTGTTAAAGGTGGTGGTATCTCTGGTCAAGCTGGTGCGATCCGTCACGGTATCACGCGCGCATTGATGCAATATGACGAGACTCTACGTCGTACTCTACGTTCTGCAGGATTCGTTACACGCGACTCTCGTGAAGTTGAACGTAAGAAAGTTGGTCTACGCAAAGCACGTCGTCGTCCTCAGTTCTCTAAGCGTTAATTTTCGCTTTGGAATTATTATCAAAACGCTTGGTGTTTTCGCCAAGCGTTTTTTTTGCTTGAAATAAAGTCAGTTGTAGTATTCTTGCAACAAAATGATTTTTCTAAGAAAAATTGTTTGAAAATAATGTTAGAATAGCTGGGCTTTGAAATTCATGGTTCATAAGTTTGTTTTTAGTTTGCTGCGTGTTGCTTGATGTCTAGGTTTGAAATGTGTCTCTGCATAGTATTAAGTTAAAGCCTTGTTTTATAAAAGGTACGTAAGTAAATATTCCATGAAAGATTTTCTGTGTTGGCGATATCGTGTAATAATTTTGTTACTTCGTCATCATAATATAGTTTGTTCCCTCCTTTGAAGGGGACGTAGATGTTTTCAATATAGGGGTTAGACATGGGTGTTATTGCAAAGCGCTCCTCAATGACGTTCTTCTCTGATGGAGAGGATCATTACAGCCATCGAGTTCGTATTGTACTGGCTGAGAAAGCCGTCACAGTGGACATCATAGATGTAGACCCGTTTAACAAGCCAGACGAGTTGGCGGATGTTAATCCATACAATGAATTACCAGCTTTAGTCGATCGCGACTTGGTTCTTTATGAGCCAAATGTCATGATGGAATATTTGGATGAGCGTTTTCCACATCCACCGTTGCTGCCAGTTTATCCTGTTGCTCGTGCTGAAAGTCGTTTGTTTATGTATCGTATTCAGCGTGATTGGGCGAAGCTGGTTGACTTGATTCTTACTAGTAAAGACAAAGAAGCTGTTGCTAAAGCACAAAAAGAATTGCGTGAAGGGTTATTGAACGTTACTCCGATTTTTGAAGAAAAACCTTACTTCATGAGTGATGAGTTTACTATCGTAGATTGTTGTTTGGCTCCAATCTTGTGGCGTTTACCTATACTAGGTGTAGAGATTCCTAAAGATCAGGCAAGAGCATTATACAAATATATGGATCTGGTTTTTGCTCGTGAGTCTTTCCAAGAAAGCCTTTCTGAAGCAGAGCAAGAAATGCGTTTAGACTAAACTGAGGCTTTATCTCGGTTTGGTTAAGTAGTAAAAGAGGAGCTTATGGCTCCTTTTTTTTACAAAATATTTATTGGGTAGGAGATAACATGTTACCGAAAAGATCTTATTTATTGAATGCAGCTTATTCTTGGGTTGCAGATAATGATATGACGCCTTATCTATTGGTGGATGCTGAGCAGAAAGATGTCGTGGTACCTACCGAATTCGTTAAAGATGGTCAGATAGTGCTAAACATTGGTATGTCTGCTGTACGTCATTTGATCATGGACAAAGAGGCTGTTTCGTTTGAGGCGCGTTTTAGCGGTAAGCCTATGCAGGTTTATGTGCCGATTCGAGCTACGTTAGCTTTATACGCGAAAGAAAATGGTGATGGTTTTGTTTTTCCGCCCGAGGAATTTCTAGATGAACCGACGCCACCAACAACACCAGAGCCTAAAAAAGGTTTCCAGTTAAAAGTTGTCAAATAAATGGCAGCGATTAAATCTTGAAATCTCTGTTGAAAAAAACAAAAAAAGCCGCTCTAAACTAAAGCGGCTTTTTTGTGTTCGATGATCGATGTTTTTATTGGATCTGCTTAGTCTTCATAGCCAAACAGTTGGCGTTCAAGTAAATCCACTAAAATATGAATGACGCTGAGTTGGCATTCATGGACTCTGGCAGTACCAAGAAGGTTGATCTTTATCTCTGTATCGTCCTGTGAGGTGAGTGACGAGACGTTCTTAGCTTCTGGGCTGGTGAGCGCAACTATGCTCATTTTGCGCTCATGAGCAGCTTGGATAGCTTGGATTATTGGTGAGGTGTTACCTCTGTTTGCAATGACAAACAATATGTCGCCTTGATTGCCAAGCGCGGTAATTTGCTTGGAAAAGACGTCGTGGTAACTATCATTATGGGTAATGGCTAGTAGCGCAGAGCCTTCACCGCTCAAATTGATGGCGGGTAAGCCGGGACGCTCTCTGTCCATTCTGTCCAACATCAGAGTGCTAAAGTACTGGGACAAATGAGAGCCTGTGCTATTGCCTATGCAAATAACTTTCCCACCAGAAGCAATGCTTGAAAAAATGACTTTTGCAGCATGTTCAATGTAAGGCGGTAAACTTTCCAGAGCTTGTTGTTGTGCTTCAAAACTCTGGGCAAATTGTGTGTAGATTGCTTCTTGAAAATCCATAGTGGTTAAAATACTGCTTTAAGCCAAGTTAAATGTTGAGAGTCTATTTTTTCGTCAAATAGTATCGCATCGAAGCGACTTGCATTATTTACTTTATTATTCTTTTGTAGCCATAAAGCCGCGCTGTTGCGTACTTTTTTTAGCTTTGATTGCCCGAGGCTTTCAGCGGCACTGCCATGAGCACTGTTTGCTCGGAAACGAACCTCTATAAAGACATAGGTATTTTGATCTAAAAAAATTAAATCGATTTCACCAATACGGCAGAAAAAGTTTCTTTCTACAAATCGAAGACCTTGTTTTAGTAGAAAAGCTTCGGCAGCTTGTTCTGCTTTCTCGCCGTTATTTTTCGGCGTTTTCCTTCTGTTCAAAAAATTGGTGGTTAGTCGCATATACCAAATTTCCTTTTCGGTAAGTCATGATCTCAGGTCTTTTATGAAATATGCCATTCTCATCCATTGTGATAATGCCAGTATTTGCAGATATCTTAGTGCTAGGAAGTAATGTGAATAGCTGATATTTATTTGCTAATAAATACGAATCTGCTCCCAGTGCTTGCAGTCTGCGTAAAATATTTGAATTTTGATTTTTAGGCAAAACGTCAAGTGAATTATTGTTTGGTGTAAGAGCAGGTACTTCGGTGAAAAGAATGCGTTCGATGTCTTCTGGTTTTGTTGATCTTTCTGGTGCGCTGTCGTTTAGAGTGCTGCTGGCCAACATAGGAGTCTTGTCGGCGAAGTAGAAATCTAAAAGCGGTCTGATCTGTTTAGCATCATTGAGCTTGCCAATGTAATAAACGTAATCTAAATCCTCACGAGACCTGGCGATGCTGTCTACGCTTGTTCCTATCCATTTCTCAATGGATCTTTTGCGAGCATAGCTTTCATTGATCAGTAATAATTTCTGAATGGCGTCTTGTCTGCCTTTCGGTGTGTTCGCGTAAGACTGATTTGAGATGATGGTTACATTTTCTTTGACCGCTTCGGCACGGAATTCATCGCTTTGCTTTAAAGCCCATGTATCTTGAGTGCTAAGAATGGCGGCTTTCGTCGCGCCTTCTTGTTTAGCAAAAGCGATCAGTTCGTGTATTTCATCTTCAGCGCTTAAGGAAAAATGATAGAGGTTTTTAGGGTGCTGGTTGATATCAAGCTGATTTAGCGCGATAACCGGATAAGGTAAATCTAAGCGGCTTACTTGGGCAACGTTATTTTTTTGCAAGGGGCCAATAATAACATCAGGTTGTTTTTCATTAGCCGCGGCAATGGCTTCATTGATGGTCGCGTAATCGTCTATGTTGACTACATTAATTTCTGGTCTAGCTTCTTTTTGTTTATAGAAAGAGGCAAAGAATCCATCAACAATAGCTTGAGATGCGCGGGCTAGTTTTCCGCTCATTGGTAACATCAGAACGATTTTCTTCGGTGCCATCTGTTCAACGGAAGCCATTATCTCAAAATCTTGTGGTGGTGAGAGCGCTGCTGGATGATTTGGGTTTTCAGCTTGCCAATTTTTGAACATTTTAAGTTGCTGTTCGATGGATAAAGTTTGGTTTCTTAGGATGCTGCTGATTGTCAGCCAGCCGTTAAGCAAAGGCTTTTGTTGCTGAAATAATTCGTCAACTTCATTCTGTGTCAGGTTTTGGATTGCCATCCACAGTTTTGCTTGATTCTCTTCGCCTTGATTCAGAGGGAGGTTGTAGGTTAAATCCATGCGAAGATCGACGACTTCTAGCCAATTGCCAAAGTATTCAAGGATAGATGCTTTCGTCTCTTTAAGTTTGTTTTGATTGTCTGGATGACGGGCAGCAATAAGTTGATCTGCCTGTTCTAGATAATGCATAGAATCAATTGAATTATCTAAGTAAGACGCAGACAAAGCGGCTAATAAATAGGCTTCGAACTGAATAGAAGAGGGCGTTGTTAAAAGCTTATCTTCTAAAATATCAATGGTTTGTTGGTATTCACCTTGTTGATAAAGATTTTTTGCAGATATGTAGGAATCGGCCAGCGCTTTGGAAACATCAGTCGTTTTCTTTGGATGATAGATGCTTGGTGGCAAAGTTCTTTCTTGAGAACCGTTATTGATTGCTTGAGCTCTATTTTGTGGCTGTTCCATATTTAAATTCATGGAATTACAGGCACTCAGCAGAAAAGTGCAAAGAGTTAATGATATGATGCGGTAATTAATTAGGCTCATAAGCTTATAAAATGACAAATAAAAGAGGCAACATGGTACCACATAGTTCTGATGATGCGAGAGGGTCGCTGTACATAGTTGCTACCCCAATTGGTAATCTAGACGATTTCAGTAAAAGAGCCGAACAAACTTTACGAGATGTAGACTATATCGCGGCGGAAGACACCCGACACACAAGACGTTTACTTAATCATTTTGCTATTGAAGCGAAGCTATTTTCCATTCATGACCACAATGAAAAAGACAAAGCCGACTACGTGGCGAGCTTGTTAGACGAAGGTAAAAATGTCGCTCTAGTGTCTGATGCGGGCACGCCGTTAATTTCAGATCCAGGTTATCATGTGGTGCATGCATTACGTGAAAAAGGCCATAAAGTCCTACCGATTCCAGGTGCTTGTGCTTTGATTGCTGCTTTATGCGCATCAGGATTGCCAACAGATCAGTTCTTTTTTGCGGGTTTTGTACCTGCTAAATCCAAAGGGCGTTGTGACTTATTTGAATCTTGGAAAAAGCAAACGGGTACTGTGGTTTTTTACGAATCCACGCATCGTGTTTATGATTCGATTGCGGATGTGCAAAAAGTTTATGGTGAAGATGCTCAGCTTGTATTGGCTCGCGAAGTAACGAAAACATTCGAGACATTCTTATCGGGTACCGCATCTGAAATCCTTGCCAAGTTCGATGCAGATGCCAACCAGTTACGTGGTGAATTCGTTGTTATGTTGAGTTTTACGCAAGAAAGCGGTAACGAAGCAGAATTAGAAGCAAAGCGTATTTTGACCATTTTATTAGAAGATTTACCGGTTAAACAAGCGGCAGCGATGGCAGCTAAGTTAACGGGCGAGAAGAAAAATTACCTTTATAAAATGGCGTTGGAAATGCAAGGCGAATAGACTTTTGCCTGTTGTCTTTGGTAAACACCCATAGAAAACATGGGTGTTTACATTCCGATAAGACTAAGTATACTCAGCCCTACTTGTCGGAGTGCCATTTGGCTGAGATCGCATAATTAAATGCGGGATCCGCAGAACCTGATCGGGTTAAAACCCGCGTAGGAAACAAGAAAGTCTCAATTTTTCTTTTCTGCATCGAATGAACTCCTGATTTTTATGGAATCGATGCGGTCATCTCTTTTAAAGCATCCTTTCTAATAAAATTCAGGGTTCACGTTTTGCAATTAACGCCAGTAGTGTGTTTACCTGTAAAACAGCACCCAGACAAGCAATTCTCCATTTTAATAATAAGGGAAGTGCTCATGTCGACGAATAACGAACTAGCAACACAATTAACAACCCCATCTAAAAAACAGTCTCGCGAAGAGTCTCGCCAAGCAGCGAAGTCTTTTATCGAGTCATTGCAAGCCAAGCCTTTTCCTGCGTCTGAACGCATTTATTTAACTGGCACCGACGATTCCATTCGCGTTCCTATGCGTAAAATCAATTTAACGGATACGCCTATTGGTTCCGATCCTGACAACCTGACTTTCGAACCCAATGAAGCGATTTATATTTACGATTGCTCTGGCCCCTATGCAGACCCAGAAGAAAACATTGATGTGTATCGCGGTTTAGCGCCAATGCGTGCGCCTTGGATTGAAAAGCGTGATGACACAGAAATATTGCCAAGTGTGTCATCAGAATTTGCTCAGTCACGTCTAGAAAACTCTGCACTAGATGACTTGCGCTTTAAAGAGCTACCTAAAGTGCGCAAAGCTCGCCAAGGCAAATGTGTGACGCAAATGCATTACGCTCGCCAAGGTATTATCACACCAGAAATGGAATACATCGCACTGCGTGAAAACCAAAATATTGATGCGATTAAGAGCGAATTGTTATTGAAACAGCATCCAGGGCAAAGCTTTGGCGCTAACTTACAAACACGTATTACGCCAGAGTTCGTGCGCGATGAAGTGGCAAGAGGTCGTGCCATCATTCCCAACAACATCAATCACCCTGAATCTGAACCGATGATCATCGGTCGTAACTTCTTAGTGAAAGTAAACGCCAATATCGGTAACTCAGCGGTCACATCTTCCATTGAAGAAGAAGTAGAAAAATTGGTGTGGTCAACCCGTTGGGGTGCAGACACGGTAATGGATTTATCGACCGGTAAAAACATTCACGAAACACGCGAATGGATCTTGCGCAACTCGCCTGTGCCAATCGGTACGGTACCGATTTATCAAGCGTTAGAAAAAGTCGATGGTGTGGCGGAAAACCTAAATTGGGACGTGTTCCGCGACACCTTGATTGAGCAAGCGGAGCAGGGCGTGGATTACTTTACTATTCATGCGGGCGTATTACTGCGTTATGTGCCCATGACGGCGAAACGTCTTACTGGGATTGTTTCTCGTGGTGGTTCTATCATGGCGAAATGGTGTTTGGCGCATCACAAAGAAAGCTTCTTGTACGAACGTTTCCGCGATATTTGTGAGTTATGTGCGGAATATGATGTGGCTTTGTCGCTTGGTGATGGTTTGCGTCCAGGATCCATTATGGACGCCAATGACGAAGCGCAAATGTCAGAACTTCGCACCTTAGGCGAACTAACCAAGATTGCTTGGGAATACGATGTACAGGTAATGATTGAAGGCCCTGGACACGTGCCAATGCAGCTGATTGAAGAGAACATGACCGAGCAGCTGAAGCATTGTCATGAGGCACCGTTTTACACCTTAGGGCCACTCACTCAAGACATCGCGCCAGGTTACGATCACATTACTTCTGGCATTGGTGCGGCACAAATAGGTTGGTATGGCTGTGCCATGTTGTGTTACGTGACACCAAAAGAGCATCTTGGCTTGCCTAATAAAGAAGACGTTAAAGAAGGTTTGATTACCTACAAAATTGCAGCCCATGCGGCGGATTTGGCCAAAGGCCACCCTGGCGCGCAAATTCGTGACAATGCTTTATCTAAAGCGCGTTTTGAGTTCCGTTGGGAGGATCAGTTTAACCTGTCGTTAGACCCTGAAACCGCTCGCTCTTACCATGATGAAACATTGCCGCAGGCCTCTGGCAAGGTGGCGCATTTCTGTTCCATGTGTGGGCCGAAATTCTGTTCAATGAAAATCACTCAAGAGGTCCGTGACTACGCGAAAGGTCTAGAGGACGCGCAAAAAATCGATACGAGTGCTTTAGAAGCGAACTCAATGAATGTGAGTGAAGCGGAAACGGGTATGCAAAAAATGTCCGAGCAATTCCGTGAGCTAGGCAGTGATGTCTACTTAACTACAGATAAGTTGACCACGGATAAGTTAACCACAGATAAATTGACCACAGACAAGCAAACCACCTATAAATCAAAAGAAAAGTCGCTGTAAGTGAAAGGAGGATTTATGTCTATAAAACCTCCTGTTGTCTGGTGCGTGGGTGGGTCGGATTCGTCCGCCCACGCTGGACTTCAAGCGGATTTGCGTACTGGACAGGATTTAAACTGTCACGTGCAAACCATCGTTACTTGCATCACTGCGCAAAACTCTAAAGAGGTGCGCTCTGTTGAACCTGTTTCTTTGGCTATGTTTGATCAGCAATGGCAAACCTTGCTCGATGATGTGTCGCCAGATGCCATCAAAGTTAGCTTGTTGCCATCCATCGAGATAGTAAAAGCGTGCGCGACTTGGCTAAAGCGTATCAAAGCGGATTTTCCGAATGTATTGGTCGTCCTTGATCCTGTTATGGCGGCGAGCAGTGAGTCAGGCAATCAACTCCAACAAACTGATGCGGGTGCTAGTTTGCTGGATCATATCTTGCCGTATGTGGATGTGATAACACCAAACTTAATGGAATTTACGGCTCTAACTGGATTGTCTGGTGAGCTGGCTATTGAGCGTCTGCAAAAGGATATGTCAGCTTACTTTGAGGCTTCTGATAGCTGTTGGCTTCTTAAAGGAGGTCATTGCAGTGACGTAGAGGCATCTATTGATTGGTTGCTGGAGCAAAATTCTGTTGTTGGTTTCGCGTGCGAAAAACTCACTGTCCATAATACCCGCGGCACGGGTTGTACCTTGTCGACAGCGCTGGCTAGCTTTATCGCCCATGGTTACGATCTCTTGGATGCCATGACCATGGCAAAAGCCTATATAACTGGCGCATTAAAAAGCGGTGTACAAATTGGTGAAGGGGCCGGGCCACTCGGTCGCCCCGGTTGGCCGTTGCAGATTGAAAACCTGCCGACGATTGTTGCGCCAAACAAACCGATCATGTCGATTAACCAACCTTTTGCCAAGATGAATCTCGATAAAATGGGCTTGTATCCCGTAGTGGATTCTATTGCTTGGCTGGATTTAGTGCTCAAACAAGGAGTGAAGATCGCCCAGTTGCGCATCAAAGACCCTGACGATGCTGATCTAGAACATAAAATTCAACAGGCGATTGCCTTAGGAAAAGAATACGACGCTCAAGTCTTTATCAATGACTATTGGCAGCAGGCCATCGTTTTTGGTGCTTATGGTGTTCATCTCGGTCAAGAAGATTTAGACGTGGCGGATTTAGAAAAAATCCAAGCGGCAGGTTTGCGACTCGGCATCAGTACCCATGGTTACTATGAAATTGCTCGGGCTCAATTTATTCAACCTAGCTATATCGCTTTTGGTCATATTTTTCCAACACAGACGAAAGACATGCCATCCCAGCCGCAAGGCTTAACTCGACTTGCCCATTACGCGACGTTATTAAAAGACGTGTTTCCCACGGTAGCGATTGGCGGCATCAATGCCGAGCGTTTGCCTGCTGTAGCTCAAACAGGGGTTGATAGTGTTGCTTTGGTTACCGCGATTACCAAAGCGGCTGATCCAGAAGCCGCGACACGATCACTTATTTGCTTGTTTGAAAAGCACTCGAACACTCAAAGAAATAAAGGGGGAGAGCAATGAAAATTATGCTGAACGATGCGCCTCATGAATTTGCAGGGAAAACTCTCCAAGACTTACTCATTCAATTAGACAAGAGCGAACAAGGTATTGCTATTGCGATTAATCAGCAGGTGGTGCCAAAAAGTTTGTGGTCTAGTACCGAGCTGAATGAGCAGAGTCAGGTGTTTATTTTTGAATCTATTGCAGGAGGCTAATATGTCGTCTTTATTTATCGCAGGACACGAATTCCATTCTCGACTTTTCACCGGTACGGGAAAGTATGCCAGTGCCGACGCCATGATGGATTCTTTAACGGCCAGTGAAAGCGAGCTGGTTACGTTATCGTTGCGTCGTATGGATTTAAAAAACCAGACGGACAATATTCTTCAGCCTTTACAGCAGCAAGCCATAAAACTGCTGCCCAATACCTCTGGTGCTCGTACCGCGAAAGAAGCGGTCTTTGCCGCCGAACTTGCCAGAGAAGCATTGCAAACCAATTGGGTGAAGTTAGAAATCCACCCCGATCCGCGTTACCTGATGCCAGATGGTATGGAAACTTTATTGGCTGCCGAAGAGCTGATTAAAAAAGGCTTTGTGGTCATGCCTTATGTCCATGCAGATCCTGTACTTTGTAAACGGTTAGAAGAAGTGGGTTGTCAGTGTGTGATGCCGCTTGGTTCGCCTATTGGTTCTAATATGGGGTTGGCAAGTCGACCGTTTCTAGAAATCATCATTGAGCAAAGCACTGTCCCTGTGATTATTGATGCGGGCATTGGTGCGCCGTCGGATGCTGCATTAGCGATGGAAATCGGCGCAGATGCGGTACTGGTGAATACCGCCATGGCTGTGGCGAGAAAGCCTGCAAACATGGGAAAAGCCTTTCGACTAGCGGTGGAAGCCGGACGAATGGCGTATGAGTCCGGTTTGGGAGAAAGACGCGTACAAGCGCAAGCTACGAGTCCTTTGACGGATTTCCTTGGAGCCTTGTCATGAAAGATGGAGCTAGTCATAAAATTCGCTTGTTAGAACAAAGTCCTGCTATTGAAGGGCAATTTAGCCATTTTGTGGAAAATGTCGATTGGCAAGAGATTATGCAAATTCATCAAGAGAAAAACGAGCAAGATGTTCAGCGAGCCTTAAATAAAAGCAAACTTGATGTGGACGATTTCGCCGCTTTGATTTCCCCAGCAGCAGAGCCTTATTTGTTGGAAATGGTCGCAAAAAGCGAACGACTTACCTTGCAGCGTTTTGGCAATACGTTGAGTTTATTTGCGCCCTTGTACTTATCTAACACTTGCGCGAACGAATGTACTTATTGTGGTTTTTCCATGAATAATTCCATTAAGCGTCTTACCTTGAATGAAACTCAGGTGGGAAAAGAAGTTGCAGCGATTAAGAGCAAAGGCTTTGACCATATTCTCTTGGTGACAGGTGAAACCAATAAAGTTTCCATGCCGTACTTTGAACGCATGATTCCCTTGATTAAGCCGCATTTCAGTCAGCTTTCTATGGAAGTGCAACCATTAGATGCTGATGAATATGAGAAACTGCAAGGTATCGGCTTGGATGGTGTTCTGGTCTATCAAGAAACCTATCGTCGCAAGACTTACCTTGAGCATCATTTACGAGGCAACAAATCCAACTTTAATTATCGCCTCGACGCACCGGACCGTATTGGGCAAGCAGGCATTCATAAGGTTGGTTTGGGCGTGTTACTTGGTTTAGAAGATTGGCGCACGGATTCGGTGATGATGGCGCATCATCTGCGACACTTGCAAAAGCGCTATTGGCGAAGCCGCTTTAGCGTGGCATTTCCGCGAATTCGCCCTTGTGAAGGAGGCATAGTGCCAAAATCGGTGATTTCGGATCGACAGTTGGTTCAGCTTATTGCTGCTTGGCGTTTGTTTGATCGGGACTTAGAGATGAGTCTATCTACTCGTGAGTCACCAGAGTTTCGTCATCATGCTGTGCGTATGGGCTTTACTACGATGAGTGCGGAATCCAAAACCCAACCGGGAGGCTATGCGAACGATGCCCAAGAGGCTCTTGAACAATTTGAGATCAGCGACGAGCGACCTGTGTCTGACATCATGGCGATGATTCGAGAGCAGGGGCGTGAAGTGGTTTGGAAAGATTGGGATCCTGCGCTTTCACATAGTTAAAAAAAGGAGCAAGCGTCAAGGGATTCAACACCACTCCTAAGAATATGTTCTGGCTTACTTGGTTAATAGGGAAATCTCGTGAATGCGCATTTCCCCTTACGCTCTCATGACAAGTTGTGCATCTCGATTCACTCTCTTTGACACTGTTTGACAAATAAATGGACATAATAGATTTCATCCAAACAGGAAACAGAGCTTAAGGAGCCAACTATGTTTAATCGTAAAAAAGCAGGAATGATGGGCGTTATCGGTTTGAGTGCCGCGATTATAACCGGTGTAGCGGTGAGCGCTTATGCAGAAACAAAATCACCTCAAGGTGATGTTGTTAAAGGCCAAGCCACCCAAGAAGCTCCAATTAATGCAGTGCCAAGTCATGAGCAACTTGCAAGCCGTATTGCACAGCAGCTTGGCTTAGATGAAAAAACACAAACAAAAGTCTCTGATTTGTTTGAAAAAGATGGCAAAGCGATTCGCCAGATTCAAGACAAATTGCACAACACGCAAGTGGAGTTAAGTAATTTGTCACCTAGTTCAAAGGATTATATGAACAAAGTGGATGATCTTGCAGAGGAAAGCGGTGAGTTAACGGAAGACCTAACGATTGCCTTTGCAAAAAACCGAGCTGGTTTGTATGCATTGTTAACTCCGCAACAGATCGAAAAACTTGAAACGCCAGCACAACCTAAGTCTTAATATTTCATTGATACATTTCCCTTTATATTGAGAGCCTTGCCCCAGCAGTAACATGCTGGGGTTTTTTTATGTACGTTTTGTACTTATAAAAATAGCTAAATTAAAAAAGGCCAAATTCTTTAGAGGAATTTGGCCTTTTGCGTATTATCTAAAGCGACTGTTAGCTGGCTATGGTGTTAAAAAGCTCAAAATACGTCGGGAAGGTTTTTGATGTACAACCCGGATCATTGATGGTGACTGGTGTATCGGAGAAGGCAACCAGAGAGAAGCACATGGCAATGCGGTGATCATTGTAAGTATCGATGGCCGCATGTTTTAAGTTCTCAACAGGTGTGACGGTAATAAAGTCTTCGCCTTCAATAACGTCGGCACCGAGTTTTTTCAGTTCCGTTGCCATGGCGTATAAACGATCAGTTTCTTTCACGCGCCAGTTGTAGATGTTGCGAATGGTGGTTGGGCCTTTCGCGAATAGCGCTGTGGTTGCTATGGTCATGGCTGCATCAGGGATGTGATTCATGTCCATATCAGTGCCATTCAGTTCGTTGCGTTCCGCTTCTATCCAAGTCGGGCCATAAGTGATTTTCGCACCCATTTGCGCTAATACATCAGCGAATTTCACGTCACCTTGTACGCTGTCTGTGCCTACGCCGTGGACTTTGATTTTTCCGCCAGCAATCGCCGCAGCGGCTAGGAAGTAAGACGCAGAAGAGGCGTCGCCTTCTACCATTATTTCACCGGGGCTTTGGTAAGTTTGCTGACCTTTTACCACGAATGCTTGATAGTTCTGGTTTTCCACTTCGACACCAAATTGCTTCATAGCATGCAAGGTAATATCGATGTATGGCTTGGAAACCAGTTCACCATCGACTTTGATGGTTAAATCGCCTTTTGCTAATGGGGCGCTCATCAAGATAGCGGTTAGGAATTGGCTTGAAATGTTGCCTTTAATAGACACTTCGCCGCCAGATAAACCATTCGCCTTAATGCGTAAAGGTGGGTAATTTTTCTCACCTTCGTACGCGATGTCGACACCCAATGCCAGCAAAGCATCAACTAGATCGCCAATGGGGCGTTCGTGCATGCGCGGTTCACCATGTAAATGAAATTCTCCTTTACCTAGGCAAAGTGCTGCAGCCAAAGGACGCATTGCAGTACCGGCGTTGCCAAGGAATAGGTCTCCAAAATCTGCCTGGATTGGGCCGGCAAGTCCTTCTAGTACGCAGGTTGTGCCGTTATCTTCTAGAGAATAGTTCACACCTAATTTGGTTAGACTTTCTAGCATGCGACGAATGTCGTCACTGTCTAGCAAATTGGTAATTCGTGTGGTGCCTTTTGCCAAGGTCGCCAACAGTAGAATACGGTTTGAAAGGCTTTTGGAACCCGGAATTTGGATCTCTCCATTGGCTTTGGAAAGAGGGCCTAGCGTAATTGAATTCATTATTAAGTCCATCACAGTGGTGTTGTGTTTATTGTTTGGTTCTTGTGTTTAGTCGTGTATCGCTGCGTGTAAATTATAAGTGTTCGATATTGCCCACAATTTACTCGTTATAGTTTGTCCGTTGTAGGTGGTCGCGTCGCTCTTTCGCTAGAGGTCAGTCTTGAATGCGGCATAGTATACCTTTGATGATGTTTCCTGTCAGTTATGCAGATTCACTGAGTTTGCTGTTTTTTGCCTTCAACTCACTTTAGAATGATTGGTAATACAATAATGATAGTAAGGAAAATCTCCATGAGATATCAGTATCATCCCCTTGGTTTTGAAGGGTCGCGTATCGCACAAGGTTTTTGGCGGCTAGAAGAATGGAATATGACTTCTTCAGAAACACTAGGCTTTATTGAGTCATGTTTAGATTTAGGTGTGACGACGTTTGATCATGCGGATATTTATGGTGGTTATCAGTGTGAGGCATTGTTTGGTGAGGCGTTAAAACTTAAGCCAGCGTTGCGAGACAAGATGGAGATTGTTACTAAGTGTGGCATCGTGTTGCCGTCTGACAATCGTCCAGAGATTCAGGTTCACCGTTACGATTATCGTGCTGAGCATATATTGGCGAGTGTTGATCGCTCTTTGGCGAATCTACAATGTGAATATATCGATACCTTGTTATTACATCGTCCAAGTCCTTTGATGGATGCGGACGAAGTCGCTCAGGCGTTTGATTTGTTGTTTACGCTTGGCAAGGTTAAGCATTTTGGCGTATCCAATTTTACCACTCGCCAATTTGATTTGTTACAGTCTCGCCTTGATGCCCCTTTGATTATTAATCAGGTGGAATTATCACCATTGGCGTTGCAACACTTTGAAGATGGTACATTGGATCATGTTCAGCAGCATGCGGTTACACCAATGGCTTGGTCGCCTTTTGCGGGTGGTGAGTTGTTTTCCGGAACGAGTGAAAAAGCAAAACGAGTTCAAGCTGTATTGAGTGATTTAGCACAGGAAAAAAATTGTACAGCCGATCAAATAGTCGTTGCATGGCTATTGCGTCATCCGTCTGGCATTTGTCCTGTTATGGGGTCTGGCAAAATTGCTCGTTTAGCTGCTGCGATAGAGGCTATGTCTACTTCGCTTAGTGATGATGATTGGTTTCGTATTTGGATTGCATCGCAAGGTCAGCCAGTCGCTT
Organism: Marinomonas sp.; assembly: GCF_965225885.1. Lineage (NCBI taxonomy): Bacteria > Pseudomonadati > Pseudomonadota > Gammaproteobacteria > Oceanospirillales > Oceanospirillaceae > Marinomonas > Marinomonas sp. The sequence continues at coordinate 3,090,438 of NZ_OZ245329.1, read as the reverse complement.
AAATACTTGTTAAATTTCAGGTTTTTATTAGATAAAAAAGCTGCATTTGCAGCTTTTTTTGTATCTATTGTTCGGCCTTTGTTTTCCTTGGTGTAGAAAGCGTTTCGTTTCGTAAGTGACTAACGAATGTGGCTGAATTTTTCTCTATACTGCAGCGATATTATCCATCTTGAGGTGTTTTGAATGAAGCCGTATTTCGTCGCGGGAATCATGTTTTTTGGCGTGTTCGCTGGTATTGGTTTACAGGCGCAAGCTTTATCTAAACCAACAGGGCCTGTCATCCTAACAGTTACTGGAAATATTACAAATACCAATACTCACGAAAAAACCGCTGAATTTGACCGCGATATGTTGATGAGCCTAGAGGTGATAAATCAACATACGGTAACACCTTGGAGTGAAGGGGTTGATCTTTATCGTGGTCCTTTATTGCGTTCTATTATGTCGGCGGTCGGTGCTCAAACAGATACCTTATCTATGACGGCGTTGAATGATTATAGTGCGATAGTGCCGAAGAAAGATGGTGATGATTACGATGTGATTCTCGCGATGGAGATGAATGGTAAGGTGATGAGTGTAAGGGATAAAGGTCCCATCTTCCTGCTTTATCCTTTTAGTGATGACCCTAGTTTAAATAATGAGGTTATTCACAATCGTTCCGTATGGCAAATAAAGTCGATAGACGTTGAGTAAATCTACTATGCGATTTCGCCTGTCTTCCATTGCAAGATTATTTGCTAAGAAGAAGCCATCACCTTTTATTGTATTGGTGATAACTGCTCTTATTTTTATGGGAGCGGCAATGCTGATTTTTGCTGAATTGGTTGATCGTCAAAAAATGATGATGTCAGCAGTGGAAGAAGATGCGTTGTGGGCTGCTTATCAACTCGATAGAGAAACGCTAAAGCTTAGAAACTCTCTAAAATTGTTAGAAGATGATTTAACTAAGGAGCGTCTTGATGAGGCGCGAACACGGTTTGATATTCTTTATAGCCGAGTTAATGTTTTGGAAAAAGGGCAGTTAAGAGTTCTGTTTGATCGATTGGATAATTCTGCTGAAATGATGACAGTACTTAAGGATGAAATGGTTGAGATTGATCGTCTTCTTTTTACGGATAAACCATTCATTGATGTTAGCCTATTATTAAATAAGAGTAATTACCTGCTGAAAAAAACAGAAGATGTTGTATTGGCAACGCTTGCATCTAGATCTAGAGACAAGGTGAAGCAGAGGAGTGATACTTTAGGCTTGTTTCTCTATTTAGGTTCACTAATCGCCTTATTAACCATCACCATGTTTTTTATTATAATAATGCTGTTCAAACAGTTAAAAGTTACTAAAAAATCTTTTGAAAAATCACAAAAATTAGCTGGCGATCTTGAGGTTGCTGTCTTTTCCGCAGAGCAAGCTTTAAAAGTTAAATCCGATTTTCTAGCAACCATGAGCCATGAAATTCGTACGCCAATGAATGCCATCGTCGGGTTTAGTTATTTGCTGTTAGATGCAGATTTAGATGATGAACATCGTGAAAAAGTGGTTAAAATTCAGCAATCTTCTGATAGTTTGCTTTTAATTATTAATAGCGTTCTTGATTACTCAAAAATTGAATCAGGTAAAATCGATTTAGAAAATAGCTTATTTAGCTTAGATGATGCACTTGAGTATGTTTATCAGATAAGCGAAGGGCAAGCGAAATCTAAAAATCTAGAATTTATGATTGTTCGTGACTTTTCAATAAATGATGGTTTGATCGGCGATAGAACTAGGCTACAGCAAATTTTAGTGAATGTTGTCGGCAACGCTATTAAATTTACGGATTCTGGTTCGGTCAAAGTTAAGGTCTATCAATTAAATACAGAAGAGATTTTAATTGATGTACAGGACACAGGTGTTGGTATACCAGACGGTGTAGATGTGTTTGATGTGTTTAAACAAGCAGATAGCAGGGCAAACGCATGAATATTATTTAACCAGTCCCATCACTTTAAACAGATACTTATCATCCCAGCCGCAGGCTTTGCGCTTGTTTTTGATACCCAGTTTCAAACTTGTTTCCTGCTTTAATAAATTTAAAGCGATTTGTCGGGTGGTGGCTAGGTTTTCTGCAGCATAACCCTGTCTAGCTCGGCACTGATCTTCCCCAAAAGAGACATCCAACACCCAATGAAGCTGATTTTCGACCCCCCAATGCTCACGAGTAGCCTTTAGCACTTCTTCCGCCGTCATCGCTTTACTGGAAATAAAATAACGAATATGGCTTCGGCCTTTTTCATTAGAAACTCGATCTGATTGTATCGCGGCGACGGTTTTAGCTTGCCATTCTGCTGCAATAGACAGGGAAGATAAATCCATCGTGACCCAGCATCGACGATGCTCCTTGCGACCATGGGTTTCGTTTTGTTGCTCAAAAAATTGATCACTTAGCGTGTCTTGTATATGGTTTGCCCAGTAATGGTCGAAGTAGGTAACCAACTCTTTATGTAACGTTTTCTGGTTACTTTTTACGGTAACCAAATAATCGGACTCTCTTACAATGACCTTGGAGACAATGTCTTTCTGGCACCCCATGGCATCCATTGTGACCAAACAACCTTTGATAGTTAGTTGGTCTAGTAGCTTAGGAATAGCTGTGATTTCATTGGATTTTTTATCAACTTTGTATTGACCAAGAGACACGCCTGCCTGCGAGGCCCAAGCGTTCACCATGTGAATTGCTTGGTGCTTGTTCGAGCGCGACGCCCGCACCGTCTTTCCATCAATCGCGACGACACCCGATAATGGGGTATCCATCAACATATCTTGAACCCAGCCACAAAACATTTCTCGATAACAGGCCGGATCCAACAAAGAAAATAAACGGTTAAAGGTATCATGCGATGGAATGCCACCAGGTAATCGAAGATACTGTTTAAACCAGTCCTTTCGAGTATCAGCAAAGAGCTGAATAGACTTCCAATCATCCGCACCACAAAGTATTGCACAGGTCGTCATAAAGACGACTTCCCCTAAATCATGGGTACATTTTGCTTGTTGGCGTGGGTCATTTAGCTGCATCATACGTTCTAATAAGGTCATCGGCTTCGAAAAGGCACGATCATTAATCAAACACGGATTGAATGCAAATGCTGCATCAACTGATCAAAAAGCGTTCATGCGTTTGCCCTGAAGCAGATAGTAGTACAACAAGGTTATATGGAGGCACTGGCTTGGGGTTAAGTATTACACAAAAACTAGTGAATTTACTTGGTGGTCATATTTCTTATGAAAGTGCGTTGGGTGAGGGCTGTATTTTTAAGATTAAACTTCCTTATCACCCAGATTTGAAATTGACTTCAGCGCATATAGAAAATGTAACGATATTTGAAGAAGATGTTGAAATAGTTTCTTTATTTTTAGCGCTAGGGGCTAGTCATATTTCCAAGCTAAAACTAGCGGACCTCCCGAAAAAGAGTTGTTCGATCATTGCGAGCCATCATTTTTTGACTGAGAATGGTGGTTTTTTGAAACAACTAAAAGGCTTTGATAATAAGATTCTAATTTTAAATGGAAAAAGCTCAAATGCATCGGATTACCTAGAGTTAGGACTTGTTACGCCCACTAGTTTACATAATATAATAGCAATATTAAATTCTAGATGTGATGTTGTTAACAATAAGGTTTCGAACGAAAAAGTTAAAGATAATGAGGCTTTTTTTAAAGGTAAATCTATATTGTTGGCTGAAGATAATAAAATTAACGCTAGTATCGTTAAAGCTATAATTGAAAAAATAGGAGCATCCGTTGATTGGGTTGAAAATGGCAAAGAGGCCTATGAGATGTCACTATCTCATTCTTATGATTTAATTCTGATGGATATTAGGATGCCCATAATGGATGGTTATGAAGCAAGTGAGAAAATAACGGCTGACTTGCGCTATAATAAACCACCAATTATTTTTCTAACTGCAGATAATTTAAATTTAAAAAAAGAGAGTGTTTTAAGGTTGGGAATTGATGACGTTTTATTTAAACCATTAGATCCATATCTTTTGATTGAGAAGGTTCAGCATTGGATAGTTGAATATAGTTTCACCTCTTTAGTTAAAAAAACAAGAGTTAGCTCTACTTCTTTAGGTGATAAAAATATCATCTATTTAAAGTCTAAGCTTGAGGAGCTAGAGGTATTGTTGGAGGATGGAGATTCTGATAGCGAAGCATTAATCAAAAAAATAATTGAGAAAAGGTATAATTTTTGCGATATAGATATTTTAAAATCAGCAGTAGAAGATATTGCTTCTTATGATTATCAGGATGCAATGATGAAAGTTAGGGCATTTAAGCGAGGTCTTATTTAATGAGCCTGATCAAAGAGAGTGAGTTGGAAGAATTAAAGAAAATAACACAACAAATGGCTTTAAAAACCAAGCGTGTACTCATCGTTGATGATGTACCTAGAAACATTGACTTGCTTAAAGATATTTTATCCGAGCAATACCATGTTCAAGTTGCGAAGTGTGGGCAATTAGCCTTAGATATTGTAAATCGATCTCTTCCCGATCTCATATTATTGGATATTATGATGCCTGATATGAATGGTTTTGAGGTGTGTGAACGATTGAAATCTAATCCAAAAACGGCAGATATTCCTGTAATTTTTTTAACTGCAGTTACAGACCCTCTACATGAACAGCAAGGCTTTGATGTTGGCTGCGTGGATTTTATTACTAAACCTATTACGCCTTTGACAACGTTGGCTAGAGTGTCGACTCATTTAAAATTAGCTGAGGATAATTTGCGTAATAAGCGAATCATTGATGATAGAACGAGAGAGCTCGATGATGCATTGGAGTCTGCGATAGGTATGCTCGGAGCAGTGAGTCAGCTTAATGATACCGATACTGGCGTGCATATGTGGCGAATGGCGGATTATTGTGCCGCTTTAGCTAGATCGATAGGGTGGGAAGAGTCACAGGTCGAATTGTTAAAGCTTGCTGCGCCTATGCATGATACCGGTAAAGTAGGTATTCCTCACAGTATTTTGAAATCGCCTAATAAGTTAACGGATGATGAGTGGGTAATAATGCGCCAGCATACCGTTATTGGGCATGAAATCTTAATAAGAGGCGAAGCGCCATTATTTAAATTAGCGGCCGAAGTGGCATTAGGTCATCATGAAAGATGGGATGGTACGGGCTATCCTTCAGGATTAGCGGGGGAAGAAATTCCACAGTCGGCTCGTATTGTCGCCTTGGCTGACGTATTCGATGCACTCACTATGGTGCGTCCTTATAAGAAGAGTTGGACAATCGAAGAGTCGTTAGAGCATATCCATCAAGCAGCAAATACGCACTTCGATCCAGAGTTGGTGCGTACATTTTTATCTATTGAAGATGAGTTAAGAAGCATAAAAGAAAAATGGGACGCAGTTGACTAAGTTATTAAGTTAAGCCATAGCGCAGCATTTTTTGTATTTTTTTCCTGATCCGCATAGGCATGGATCATTTCTGCCTATATTCATGGCTTCAGAATTAATTAATGGTGTATTTTTTTGGACATCGTGCTCGCCAGAGATATAAAACCATTGGCCTTTTACTTTCTTAAAAATAGAGCGTTCGCTTAGGCGGCCTATGTGTTTACCTTCTTTGAAGTGTGCAGAGAAGGCAACAACGCCTGTTTTATCTTTTTCTAAACCATCTTCTGTGGCGTTGATTTCTAGCTTTATCCACTTAGTGTGTTCGTTACTGTCTTGGATATCTGCGGTGTTTTGATCTGGTTCGTCTTTTAGTTTTTGTGTGGCGGTAATGTATTCAAAATCACCAATAGCAAAAGCGGTATAACGTGAACGCATTAGTGTTTCAGCTGTAGGGGCGGTGCCTGGATTGTTATGGTACATACCACAACACATCTCATATGGGCTTCCTGTTCCGCATGGACAAATTACTGGGACTGGCATAGATATACTCCTCTCATCGCCAAATACACACCAAGATGCGTATAATACCTTTTTATTTAACGGCTTACAGGAATTATTTGTGACTTCATCGGGCCCTACATCATTTTTTTGGTTTGATTTTGAGACAACCGGAACGGACCCAGCGCGAGATCGCCCCATGCAGTTTGCTGGGATTAGAACTGATCTTGATTTTAACCCCATTGGCGAGCCCATCATGTTTTACTGCCGTCTAGCGGAAGACGTTCTACCGCAACCGGAAGCCTGCCTGCTGACTGGAATTAGTCCTCAAGATGCGAATCGAGAAGGCTTGTGTGAAGCAGAATTTATGCAAGCAGTAGAAGCAGAACTTTCGCAGCCTGGCACTTGTGCTCTGGGATACAATACCATCCGCTTTGATGACGAAGTGGTTCGTTACGGCTTTTATCGTAACTTTATTGACCCTTATGCGAGAGAGTGGCAGAACAACTGTTCTCGTTGGGACATAATTGATTTAGTGCGTATGACATATGCAATGCGCCCAGAAGGAATTGTCTGGCCGAAGAATGAAGACGGTCAAGTGTCGATGAAGCTGGAAGCGCTTACGAAAGCCAATGGTATTGCTCATGAGCAAGCGCATGATGCCTTATCTGATGTTTATGGAACCATTGAGATTGCTAAGTTAATTCGTAGTAAGCAACCAAAATTGTTTGCTTACTATTTCAAAATGCGTCAAAAGCACGAATTGCAGCAGTTTATTGATGTGGCTCGACTAAAACCCTTTTTACATATCTCTGGCATGTTTGGACAGGCAAAAAACTACGCGGCTTTTGTCGTGCCGATTGCGCCACATCCAACGAACAAAAATGGTGTAATTGTTTTTGATCTGATGGCAGATGCTCAGCTTTTAATTGATTTAAGTGTGGACGAAATTCGGCATCGCGTTTTTACTCGCCAAGATGAGCTGGGAGATCTAGATAGATTGCCTCTAAAAGTGATTCATTACAATAAATCTCCGGCTGTTGCGCCAGCCACTTTTTTGAAAGATGCTGACGTGGTTAAGCGGCTTGAACTGGATGGGGCTGTGTGTCGTCATAATCTTGCCATCATAAAAGGGCATGCTGGTTTGGCTGCCAAGCTTAGTGACGTCTTTATGCAAGAGGATCGACCAATTCATAAAGATCCCGATGTCATGCTTTACTCTGGTGGTTTTTTCTCTCGTGAAGATAAAGTAAGGATGGAGAAAATTCGCACCACGCCGGCTGATCAGTTGTCCGAGTTGGCGATGTCATTTGATGATCGCCGCTTACCTGAAATGTTAATGCGTTATATTGGTCGAAATTACCCTGATCAATTGAGTGAGCAACAACAATTCGAATGGGAAGAATATAGACAGGTTCGCTTGCTTGAAAAAGACGGTGGCGGCTCTATTTATATGGAGCAGTATTTTGAGCGATTGAATCAGATAGCTCAAACACCCGATTTGCCTGCAGCGAAACAAGTTATGTTGCAAGACTTGGCGGATTACGCCCAAAGTATTTACCCGATACCTTTATAAGGAATATATATGAATGAACAGCATAAAGGCATTTATTGGCTAGTCGGTTTTGCAGCCTTTGTCATCATAATTGCTGCATTAAAGGCGGCTTCTCAAATAATAGTGCCTTTTATGTTGTCAGTCTTTATTGCCATTATTTGCGCTCCTGCTATGTCTAGCCTGCGTCGTCGTAATGTGCCAACTTGGCTGTCTATTTTATTGGTTGTGCTGGTTATATTGGTTGGAATTAGTTCTATTGCCGTACTTGTTGGTGCTTCTTTGGATAATTTTTCTAACCAGCTGCCAAATTACAAAAAGCGTTTTGCGGAAGAAATGTCTGGCCTAATTCAGGTGATTAATGGCTTCGGTTTACGTGTGTCTTATGATCAAGTGAAAGGCTATATAGATCCTTCTGCGTTGATGCAGATGGTGGCAAATGCTTTGAGAGGGCTTGGCAGTGCCCTTACTAATCTTATCTTGGTGGTGATGATTGTTATTTTTATTCTATTTGAAGCCGTTGAATTACCCAAAAAGCTATCTTTGGCGTTTCATGATGCGTCTAAATCAATGGATAAATTTGAATCTTTTATCAAATCCGTCAACCGATACTTAGTGATAAAGACCTTAGTGAGTATGTTAACTGGCGTGCTAATTACTTTTCTGATGTGGGTGTTAGGTGTGGATTTTCCAATTTTGTGGGGCGTGTGTGCGTTTCTTTTAAATTTCGTACCTAATATTGGGTCTATTATTGCTGCGGTTCCAGCTGTTTTGCTCGCTTTTGTTCAGCTTGGTAGTTTATCGGCGGGTTTGGTTGCTGGTGCGTTTTTAATGGTGAATTTAATCGTTGGTAATGTAATTGAACCTCGTTACATGGGGCGCGGATTGGGACTTTCTACTCTGGTGGTTTTTCTGTCTTTACTTCTATGGGGATGGGTTTTTGGTCCAGTTGGGATGCTGCTTTCGATTCCATTAACCATCATCATGAAGTTGGCCTTTGAAGCAAACCCAAGAATGCATTGGCTGGCGGTGATGATCGATTCAAAGGTAGATGATGATACGAAGCCCGAATAAAAGTGTGATGTAGTACGGCTAATCTTATTTATAACATTGCCTAGCTTATTTCTCTTTTATTGTATATACTTCGCCATCAGTTTTTCCTCCGAGAATTTCTAGAGAATTTCATTAAGGCATGTAAATGATTGCAGGCCTTATCCTCATCAAAAAAAGGTACTAATTTACATGTCTGATGCTGATACTCAGCCTACATTTGATTCGTTGGGCCTAATCGCCCCTGTTCTTAAAGCGGTTGCTGACCTAGGTTACGAGCAACCATCTGCTATCCAAGCGCAAAGTATTCCATATCTATTAGAAGGTCGAGACCTTTTGGGGCAAGCGCAGACGGGTACTGGTAAGACAGCAGCGTTCGCGCTTCCGTTACTGTCTCGCATTGATGTTACAGATAAAACGACACAATTACTTGTTTTGGCTCCAACCCGTGAACTTGCTATTCAGGTTTCTGAAGCATTTCAAAGTTACGCTCGTAACCTTCCAGATTTTCATGTTTTGCCAATTTACGGCGGCATGTCATACGACACACAACTTCGCCAGCTAAAGCGTGGTGTTCAAGTTGTTGTTGGTACACCTGGTCGTGTTATGGATCACATTCGTCGTAAAACATTGAAACTAGATGGCCTTAAAGCCTTAGTTCTTGATGAAGCGGATGAGATGTTACGCATGGGATTCATCGATGATGTCGAGTGGATTCTTGAGCAAACACCACCAACTCGTCAAATCGCTTTGTTTTCTGCGACTATGCCTGCTGTGATTCGTCAGGTGGCTAACCGTCACTTGAACAATCCTAAAGAAGTGAAGATCGTTACCAAAACGTCTACGGCGATGACGATTACTCAAAAATACTGGCCAGTAAGCGGTCTGCATAAGCTAGACGCTTTGACTCGTATTCTTGAAATGAATGAACATGATGGCATGATTATCTTTGTTCGTACAAAAGCGGCAACTGTTGAATTGGCTGAAAAGCTAACGGCTCGTGGCCACGCTTGTGAAGCCTTGAATGGTGACATTAGCCAGAATTTGCGTGAGCGTACTGTTGATCGTATTAAGAAGGGTCAAATCGACATTCTAGTTGCGACTGACGTTGTAGCTCGTGGTTTGGATGTAGAGCGCGTGAGTCACGTTGTTAACTACGATATTCCATACGATACTGAATCTTATGTTCACCGTATTGGTCGTACTGGCCGTGCAGGTCGTCTTGGTACAGCAATCTTGTTTGTTGCTCATCGCGAGCGTCGTATGTTGCAAGCGATTGAGCGTGCCACTCGTCAGCCAATCGAAAGTATGACATTGCCTACAGCTTCAGATATTAATGCGCACCGTGTTAATCGCTTCAAGCAAAGCATTTCCGATACGATGGATAATGAAAATCTTGATTTCTTCTTAGAGCTTGTTCAAAGCTACCAGAAAGAAAACGAAGTTGATCCATTGAAAATGGCGGCTGCTTTGGCTCATATGGCTCAAGGTAAAACACCATTATTGTTATCTGAAATGGAAGTTCGTCAAGAGCGCAGAGAGCGTCGTGAAGATCGTGACAGCTCTCGTGGTGAGCGCGGAGATCGCGGAGATCGTGCGCCACGTGAACGTAAGGTTCGTCCAGTTACCGCAGAAGCTATGCCATTAAAGGATGATCCTGATACGTCTATGACGCGTTATGTTGTCCAAGTTGGCTACAGTGATGGCGTTAAACCTGGCAACATCGTTGGCGCAATTGCTAACGAAGCGGATATTGAAAGCCGTTATATTGGTCATATCGAAATCTATGAAGATTTCGCTACAGTGGATTTGCCTTCTAACCTAAGTGCTGATGCGCTAGGTAAGTTAGGTAAAACACGCATCTGTGGACAGCGTACTGATATTGCTAAGCTAGATAATGCTGATGAGTTGAATAAGCGTGCAGCAGCACCTTCTACTCGTAAGCGTCCAGCTGGTGGCGGTGATCGTCGTCCATCTAATGGTGGTGAGCGTCGTCGTCCAAGCGGTGGCGGTCGTGACCGCGATGCAAATCGCAGCGGTGAACGTCGTCCAAGAGCACCACGTAAAAACGCTTAATATGTTTTACTTGTTGTAGCTTTAAAAAAACCGAATCTATTTATAGATTCGGTTTTTTTTATGTCAAAATGTTGGCTATTGTCGACTAACCACTTCTGTTAAAATTTAGGTGTTATTTCTTCTTACCATCTCATACGTTATCTAAAAAGGCCGCTAATGAACGAAATTACTATTATTAAGCCAGATGATTGGCACTTACACTTTCGTGACCAAGATATGTTGCTTGAAACGGTTCCTGCGACGGCGCGTTGTTTTGAGCGTGCTGTGGTGATGCCAAACTTGGTGCCACCCGTTACGACTGCTGAGTTAGCCTTGAGCTATAAAGAGCGAATTTTAGCGGCTCGCCCTGATGGCAGCACTTTTATGCCTGTTATGACTATTTATCTAACGGACAAAACCAGCGTTCAAGATATTCAAGATGCGAAAAAAGCCGGTGTGTTAGCGGTCAAAATGTATCCTGCTGGTGCGACAACCAACTCTGATTCTGGTGTAAATTCCTTGGAGTCTTTGTATCCAGTATTTGAGGCTTTGGCAGACAACGACATGTTGTTGCTGATTCATGGTGAAGTGACGCAAAAGCACATTGATATTTTTGATCGAGAAAAAGAATTCATTGATCAGCATATGGTAAATATCGTTGATCGAGTGCCAAACCTAAAGGTTGTGTTTGAGCACATCACCACGAAAGATGCCGTTGATTTTGTCTTGGCGGCCCGTGGTGGTGTCGCAGCGACAATTACTCCTCAACATTTGTTATTGAATAGAAATGACATGCTAGATGGTGGTGTTCGTCCGCATAATTATTGTTTGCCAGTGCTTAAGCGCAGTACTCATCAGCAAGCTTTGCGTGAAGTGGTTAAATCTGGATCACCTAAGTTTTTCTTGGGAACGGATTCGGCGCCACATGCTAAACACCGCAAAGAGTCAGATTGTGGTTGTGCGGGCTGTTACAGTGCTTGGTCTGCGCTTGAGCTGTACGCACAAGTGTTTGATGAGTTAGGCGCGCTTGATAAGCTAGAAGGCTTTGCGAGCTTTTATGGTGCCGATTTCTATGGTTTGCCGCGCAACACAGAAAAAGTGACCTTGGTTCGCGAATCTTGGGAAGTGCCTAACAGTATTACTTTGCCGAACGGAGAGCCAATTGTGCCTTTCTTCGCTGGCAAGCAAGTATCTTGGAAGTTAAAATAAAGTATTTTACTTAATAGTAAGTAGTTGAAACTCAACAAAGCCGAATTCAGAAATGGGTTTGGCTTTTTGTTGTGCTTTGGTGTTTTTTAAATAAATAATTTGAAAGGTAAGGAGGCAGGCTTATAATTTGATTTGAGGATTTTATACAAAGAAAAGAAATAAGATGGTGCGGATGGAGAGACTCGAACTCTCACGCCGTGAAGCACTGGAACCTAAATCCAGCGTGTCTACCAATTCCACCACATCCGCATGTCGTGTTGACGGGCGTGATCTTACCGATATTTTCTATTGATGCAAGCGTTTTTTGATGAAGTATTTAGATTTATTTTTCTAGAATGATTTACTGGATTTTCTAAGCGGAAGTTGGGACATGTAAAGTGAAAAGTGGTCTAATATTGTTACCCTAAACTGTTCCTTCAGCAGAGTTAAATTATGGAAAAGCATTCAGTGTCATTACTATTAAACCCCCTTGATATTTCGACATTTTTAGTCTTTTTTGCGTGCTGGTGGGGATATGCTTTTTATGCTCAGTATAATTCTAAACGTCGTTCTTGTTTGGTGAGTGTATTGCACCAATTTAGATTGGCATGGATGTCACGATTACTTAGACGAGACAACCGTATCGCGGATGCTTCTGTGATGGCAAATCTAGAAAGAAGTAGTCTATTTTTTGCTTCGAGTAGTTTGTTGATTATTGCGGGTCTTTTTACGGCGTTTAATTACTCAGAAAAAGCGATTGGCATTTTATCGGATTTTTATCTTTTAGCGCCGATGAGTCAGCAAGAGTGGGAACTGAAAATTATCGTGTTAGTGGCGATTTTTTCTTATGCATTTTTCACCTTCACTTGGTCTGTTAGGCAATATAATTTTTGCTCTGTATTGGTTGGCAGTGCGCCATTAGCGACAGAGCGTGGTATCGAAGACAGTGAACGTGAATTGTATGCCATGCATATGGCGCAAATTTGCAGTCTAGCGGCGAACCAATTTAACTATGGCTTGCGCGCTTTCTATTTTGCGATGGCGTTCTGTGGTTGGTTCCTTGGTCCATATTTTTGTATGGCGGCCAGTGTGATGGTTGTGGCGGTACTTTATCGCCGTGAATTCCGTTCTAAAACATTCAAAACTTTGAGCCGTGGACTCGTGATGAAATCCCATGCTTCCTAATTTCCCAAAACCTTTACCTGAAGATGATAAGCCTGTTAATCGTACCGTTAATGTTGATGACAGGCTTTATCAGTATTTGATTGATGTCTCGGTTCGTGAAGATGATCTATTAAGAGCCTTGCGTCGTGAAACTGCTCAGTATCATATGGCGCGTATGCAGCTGTCGCCGGAAGTAGGGCAGTTGTTAGCCTTGTTAGTTAAGCTACAGGCGCCGAAAAAAATTCTCGAGATTGGCGTGTTTACTGGTTACAGCACCTTGTCGATGGCGATGGCGATGCCAAAAGAAGCAACATTAGTTGCTATCGAGAAAAAACAGATGTGGCTTGATATAGCGACGCGCTATTTAGAGCAAGCTGGCGTGATGGATCGTGTTACGACTTATTGCGATAAAGCCTTGCCAATGATGGAATCTTTTCTAGAGGCTGAGCGAGAAACCTTTGACTTTATTTTCATCGATGCGGATAAGCAAAATCTATTGGCTTATTACCAATTAGCAAAACAGCTGCTTCGTCCTGGTGGTTGTTTGTTGATCGATAACACGCTTTGGTGGGGCAATGTTGCAGATGAGGATTTTACTGATAAAGACACTAAGATTGTTCGTGAGTTGAATAAAACCATTCATGATGATATGGCGGTTGAACTGTCATTAATTCCTATTGGTGATGGCCTAACCTTGGTTCGAAAAAACACCTAAAGCCTGATCGCAAAGTGATCAGGTATCTTCTTTGTCCCTTCCTAAATGCCCCTAACGTGTTTATATCCATAAACTTATTGTGACTTTTTACTTTTTTTAGTTGGTCAGCCTCTTGAAATTGCTTCAAGAGGCTTTATCTATGAGGCACAAGTGAAACGAAATACGCCTTTGGTTTTTGTCCGAAGGTTCATTCAAATAGGAGAAAGCTATAACATGGCAACTGATACTCAAAAAGAAACGTTAGGGTTTCAAACGGAAGTTAAACAACTACTTCATTTGATGATCCACTCTTTGTACTCCAACAAAGAGATCTTTCTACGAGAGCTTATTTCGAACGCATCCGATGCGGTAGATAAGCTTCGTTTTGAGTCTGTCGCTAACGCAGACCTTCTCGCAGAAGATCCAAACCTACGTGTCCGTATCGAATTTGATAAAGAGACGAATACGGTTGTTATTGACGATAACGGCGTTGGTATGTCCCGTGAAGAAGCGATTACCAACCTTGGTACCATTGCAAAATCCGGTACTTCTTCTTTTCTAGAGCAACTGAGCGGCGATCAGAAAAAAGACAGCCAGCTAATTGGTCAATTTGGTGTGGGTTTTTATTCGGCTTTCATCGTTGCTGATAAAGTGACTGTTGAAACTCGCCGTGCAGGTGTTGCTGCTGATCAAGCGGTACGTTGGGTATCTGATGGTTCTGGTGAATTCACTATCGAGAACATCGATAAAGAAACTCGCGGTACGCGTATCACGCTTCATCTTAAAGCAGACGAAAAAGATTTTGCTGATAATCATCGTCTACGTCACTTGGTTACTAAATACTCTGACCATATTTCTATTCCTGTGGAAATGGAAAAATCGGTTTATCCAGAAATGGACGAAGAGGGTAACCTTAAACCTGTTGATGAAATCAAAGCGCCAGAATATGAAGCAGTTAACTCCGCAAAAGCACTTTGGACTCGTCCGCGTAATGAAGTCACGGACGAAGAATACCAAGAGTTCTATAAGCACATTTCTCATGATTACCAAGAGCCTTTGAAGTGGTCTCACAACAAGGTTGAAGGCAAGCTGGAATACTCAAGCTTGCTGTATATTCCTTCTAAAGCACCGTACGATCTTTGGAATCGTGATATGCAACGCGGCCTGAAATTATATGTTCAACGCGTATTTATTATGGATGAAGCAGAAGCTTTCCTACCGCCTTACATGCGTTTCGTAAAAGGTGTCGTGGATTCTAATGATTTGTCTTTGAACGTGTCTCGTGAAATTTTGCAAAACGACCATGCGGTTGATTCTATGCGTTCAGCATTGACGAAACGTGTGTTGGATATGCTAGGCAAGATGGCGAAAAACGAGCCAGAAGATTACCAAAAATTCTGGGATGAGTTCGGTAATGTCATCAAAGAAGGTCCTGCCGATGACATGGGTAACAAAGACAAAATCGCTGGCTTGTTGCGCTTTAGTTCTACTCATACTGATGCGGCGACACAAACCGTTTCGTTGGCTGACTACATTGAGCGTATGACTGAAGGCCAAGATAAGATTTATTACATCTATGCCGAGAGTCACAATACAGCGAAAAACAGCCCGCATTTAGAAATCTTGCGTAAGAAAGGTTTTGAAGTCTTGTTGTTGAGTGATCGTATCGACGAATGGATGATGTCTTCTCTACAAGAGTTTGAAGGTAAATCTTTCCAAGACGTCACCAAAGGCAAGCTCGACTTGGCTGACCAAGAAAACGAAGAAGAGAAAAAAGAGAAAGAAGAAAAGGCTGAGCAAATGAAGCCACTTCTTGATCGTATGAAAACCGTGTTAAATGAGAAAGTTGCGGGTGTTAACGCAACTGACCGTTTGACCAACTCTCCTGCGTGCTTGGTGGTTGGTGAATACGATATGGGTCTGCAGATGCGCCGTTTGCTTGAGCAGGCTGGCCAGAAGCTTCCTGAATCCAAGCCGACATTGGAAGTGAATCCAGATCATCCAATCGTTGCTAAGATGGATTCTGAAACAGATGAAGAGCGCTTTGCAGATATGGCGTGGTTGTTGTTTGAACAAGCGACCTTGTCGGAAGGTGGTCAACTTGAAGATCCAGCGACATTTGTTAGTCGTATGAATAAATTGATCGTTCAACTTAGCAAATAGTTCAGTTCTAACGAAATAAAATCTGAGCCCATGTTTGGTGACAAATGTGGGCTTTTTTTTATGGATTAAAGCAGAGGTTAAGCTTAACCTTAAGTGGGATTTGATTCTTTAAATAAAATCCTTTAGCTTTAGTGTGTGCTATGGAATAGCATTTTTTATATCAAAGGAGTGAATGATGTTTCAATCAGTATATTTTGCATTAGCCTTATTGCTTGTGCCTCAGTTTCTATTTGCCCAACCAGATGTGCAACAAGCGACAGTCTTTTCTGACTCTACTCATGTAGAGGATTATCTAGTCAGTGAAAAATACGACGGGATTCGAGCAATTTGGACCGGAGATGAGCTGTTAACCCGTCAGGGAAATCCCATTAATGCACCAGCTTGGTTTACCGATAAGCTGCCGCGTGTTTGGCTTGATGGTGAGCTCTGGTCTACGCATAATGACTTCTCTTTTATCCTGTCAACGGTTAGCAAACAAACGCCTGTTGATAGCGAGTGGCGTAAACTCTATTACATGGTTTTTGACGCACCAGACAGAGAAAGAAACATGACGTTTGAAGAAAGATACAAACGTTATACTCGCATGCTGACTATTCTCGATATACCTCACGTTCGACCTGTTGAACAGTTCTCTTTAAAAAATAATGCAGAACTTAATGATATGCTGGATTCTTATGTGAAAAACGGCGCTGAAGGCTTGATGCTGCATCGTAGGCTCGCACGTTTTGCAAACGGTCGATCAGACAATTTACTTAAACTAAAACCTCATATGGAAGCGGATGCCAAAGTGGTCGACATCCTTAATGGCTCAGGCAAGTATGATGGCATGATGGGGTCTATTCTCGTGGAGATGCCATCCGGTATTCGTTTTAAAATCGGAACCGGTTTTTCTGACGAAGAGCGTGGTTCTCCTCCTAGAATCGGTGAGTCTGTTATTTATAAGTATCATGGTTTTACTGAGCGTGGTGTCCCAAGGTTTGCTAGTTTCCTTAGACTTCGAGAACCAGGCTATTAACTATTTGTTATTAACTTAGTGAGAAAACGGCTTTGCAAAAAGGTTTTTATTGTTTGCCTGGCACTATGTGTGATCAGCGTCTTTGGGAAAGTACTCAGCAAGCATTAGGCTCGTTTTTGAAAACTCAGAACAATTTGATGTTCAAACTGTCAATGGGTGTGGGCATATGTTGCCTTTGGAGCAGTCAGCCTTACTAGCGGATTTACTGAAAGAGTTTTATTTGTAAATTTTTTGTTTTTATAGCGCAGGGCAAAATAGGCCGTGAAGCGTTTTGATTAATTCTTTTACACGAGAGTCGCCAATGCTGTAAAAAATAGTTTGGGATTCACGTCGAGTGTTAACCAGTCCATCTTTTTGTAACACAGCTAAATGTTGAGAAAGGGCGGATTGGCTTAACGGAAGCTTTTCGTTTAATGCTGTCACAGACAATTCTTGATCCAATATGTGACATAAAATCATCAAACGGTTTTCGTTGCTCAGTGCTTTTAAAAATACAGCCGCTTGTGCTGATTGTTGCAGCATATCTTCCATTGTTAATGTTTCGTTTCTCATGATCTTTTCTCGTTTCTATACGGCAAATTACAGGCTGAGCTTTATGTTAAAAATAAAACCATCCACATTGTCTGTGGATAAGACTGGGACTAGAGGTGTTGAATAGTGGTTCTCATCAAGTAAGACGGTCATTATATGGTTTTGTATGATATTTGCACAATGACCGCCTTAATCGCTTCTATTTGTCTAGATTGAAGCTGGTCCAAATTGGAGCATGGTCTGAAGGCTTTTCTAGCGCACGTAAATCGTAATCCACATCAGAATCTTCTAGAAAGGGCGTTAGTCCATTTGACGCCATAATAACGTCAATTCTTAAGCCGCGCTTTGGCGTGTCATCAAAACCTTTCGAGCGATAGTCAAACCAACTAAAGCGATCATTCTTGGTTGGGTTTAGTTGACGGTAAGTGTCTGTTAATCCCCAATTCGCCAACGTTGCAAACCATTCTCTCTCTTCAGGCAAGAAGCTGCATTTGCCGGTTTTCAACCAACGTTTTGCATTTATTTCACCAATGCCGATGTCTAAATCGGTTGGAGAAATATTAATGTCGCCCATTACAATGATTTTTTCATCAGGAGAATGAGCAGCAAGATATTCCATTAAGTCTGCGTAAAACTTTCGTTTTGCTGGAAACTTAGTTTCATGGTCACGGCTTTCGCCTTGAGGGAAATAACCGTTCAGCACTTTTACTGGGCCTTGTGGCGTATCAAATGTGGCAATAATCATTCGGCGCTGAGAATCTTCTTCATCACCTGGAAAACCATATTCAATTTTGGTGGCTTCTTGCTTGCTAAAAATAGCAACGCCGTAGTGTGATTTTTGTCCGTAATAATAAGCGTGATAACCAACAGACTTAGGGATCTCGTGCGGGAAAGCGTCGTCGTGAACCTTAATTTCTTGTAAGCCGATGACATCTGGCGCGTGCTTTTCAACTAATGCTTCGATTTGATGTGGTCGAGCACGTAAACCATTGATATTAAAAGAGACAAATTTCATGTGAAGGATTCCATAGCGAATTTTCTTAATGATACCCAGTTGCGTTGGCGGCATAAAGGGATTTACGCATTCATTGCTGTAGTTAGATTTATCTTTTATCTTAATCGTTATTAATAAAGTCTCTAAAGCATGAATTGTGACATTTTCAAGCAATTTTCAAGTCAGAAGCAAATTTTGTTTTAAGCATTCAATGAAGCAAAGTATTATATTTTTTTAGCTTACAACGAGTGGGTATGGCATGACTGTAGCGGATAAGAAATCAATCGGAGTAATGAGTTACCTTTTGTCACCAGAAGCAAGGCTTACTATTATTATTCCCATCCTCCTCTACAATGTCGCGTTTTGGTATTTTGGAGCCGGGCCCGCCTTGTTGGCAACCGCGTGCTATTCAGGCCTTTTAGAAATTTTTTCAAAACAACCTAAATCCTTGTCTATTATTGCGTTGATTCTTATCTCAGGAAGCGCTCATTTCTTATATCTCAATGGTTACACCTTCTTTGGGATTACCCAGGAAAGTGTATTTTTGTCGGTTGGCGGGTCAATTACTGTCATCGTTGTTTTTTGTTTTTATTCATTAATCGGCCGTCCTGTTGTTCGCACACAAGCTGAAAATGCACTGCCTTCTTTAAAGCAATCTCCCATTTATGGCACGAAAAAATATAACCGTGTTTGGCAAGAAGTCTCTTTGGCATGGATTATCGCTTATGGAATAAAGGGATTGATAGTCGTGGTGTTATCGCAAGATATGCCGACTTATGCCAATTCGGCTGTCTTTTTTGGTGCATGGCCACTGACCCTGTTGTTGATTGCTTTTAGCTACTATTAGCCCAGTTTTCGTTGGTCTTTTACCGGTGATGAAGAAAAAACTGAGCCGAAAACTTAACGATAAGTTCTTATTTTCTTAGAAATTTTCACATTTACTAAAGTAATAAAGGTTTCGCTGCGCTGTTAAGCTTCCGGCACTTCTGCTATCGAGATCAGGCTGTTAAACTGATGTCATATAAAAACATGCATAATTTGGAGACTAAGAATGTCTTATCAGTACGATTTATTTGTTATTGGCGCTGGTTCAGGTGGCGTTCGTGCTAGCCGGGTTGCGGCATCTAAAGGTTATAAAGTTGCTGTTGCCGAAGGCAGCGCATTAGGTGGAACTTGCGTTAACATTGGTTGCGTACCTAAGAAATTATTTGTTTATGGCTCTGAATATGGTCATGGCTTTGACGAAGCTGCAGGCTTTGGTTGGTCTCATCAAGGTGTTGAATTTAATTGGTCTGTTTTACGCGACAATAAAACCAATGAGATTCAGCGTTTAAATGGTATTTATGGGAATATGCTTGGTAATGCGGGCGTTGAACTTATCACGGGTTACGCAAGCTTTGTTGATGCGCACACCGTAATGGTGGATGGCAAAACCTATACCGCTGAGCGAATTTTGATTGCTGTTGGTGCGAAGCCTTTTATTCCTGAATTTAAAGGCAGCGACCTCGTTGTTAGCTCTAATGAAATGTTTTTCTTGGAGGAGCTGCCTAAAAAAGCCCTTGTTGTTGGCGGCGGTTATATTGCCGTTGAGTTCGCGGGGATTTTAAATGGTTTAGGTGTTGAAACGAGTCTTGCTTATCGTGGTGATCAACTACTTCGTGGCTTTGATCAAGATGTTCGTGATTTCGCCAGTGAAGAATACAAAAAGTCTGGCATTGATGTACGTTTGAATACTGATGTTGACAGCATTGAGCTGGCTGATGCTGCGAATCCAAAAGGCGCACGCACGGTGCATTTTAAAGATGGTCATTCAGAAGAATTTGGCTTGATTCTTTATGCAACGGGTCGCGTGCCAAACGTTGCTTCTTTAGAATTAGAAAACGCTCGTGTTGAAACAGGCAAAAATGGTGCGGTGATTATTGATAAGAATTTTACCACGTCTGCGAAAAGTGTTTTTGCGCTGGGTGATGTGACAGATCGTATTCAGCTAACGCCTGTTGCTATTAAAGAAGCCATGGCGCTGATCGCTTATTGGTTTGACGGCAAAGAAGTGAATTTTGATTACGACAATATTCCAACCGCCGTTTTCAGCCAGCCAGCGATCGGCACTGTCGGTTTGACCGAGCAAGAAGCTGAAAAACGAGGTCTTGATTTCCGTGTTTATCAAACGGATTTTCGTCCAATGAAACACACCTTAAGCGGCGGCACATCCCGCTCCTTGATGAAGTTATTGGTGAACAATGCCGACGACAAAGTCATTGGTGCACACATGGTGGGCGATTACTCTGGTCAGATTATCCAAGGTTTAGGCATTGCGATTAAAGCCGGTGCAACCAAAGCAGACTTTGATGACACGGTGGGTGTTCACCCAACCAGCGCTGAAGAATTTGTTACTTTCTCTGCGGCGTCTTTGAAGAAAAAATAAGCTCAGCTATAAGTTTTAGCCCGGTTAATGAATCAAAAAAGACGCCTCGTTAAGTTTTATCGGGGCGTCTTTTTTATTTCCTACGAATAAGTAGGAGTCTTTTTAAGGTTCTTTATTTGAAGCGCTTATTGAGAAATAAATGGGCTTTAAAACGAACTTTATGATTACTATCAATGTCAACAGATAACGATAAGCGTAGATTGTGTTTAAGTCCTTTTTGTTAAGTCGTGAAAGAAGCTAAAACGAAGCCGCCGTAAATGATAAAGGCTGTTTAGAAATTTTAAATGAATACTTTAAAGCTGCTTTTTATAAAAATAAGGAACCCCAATGTCATTAAAAAAAATTGCCACAAAACAAAATGAAATCGCCCAACGTTTAGACGATATCGCTAAACATTCTGGATTACATTCTTTATTAGTTATGGAATCTACGCCAACTCATATGGTTGTATTCGCGGCCAATGAACAACCTATTTATTCGGTTGATGATGCAGGCGGTAAGAGTAATCAAGAAGGTTGTCATGAGCTTTATTGTGAGCGCGTTGTAGATACGAAAGAAGCGTTGTTGGTTGCGGATGCTAAACTCGACAAGGAGTGGATGAATAACGAAGATTTAGTGCGTTTTGGCCTTGGCGTGTATTATGGCGTACCTATTATTGAACATGGCGAAGCGGTTGGTACTGTCTGCGCATTGAATGATAAAGCGTTTGATTTCACTGAAGGCCAGCCTTCGGTGAAGGAGCTGATTGGTCAACTTAAACATGATATTGAAGCCATGTTGGCTTAATCCGTTTTGGAAGACAGAATATCTGAGTGTTAACGAAAAAAGGTGCCAGAATGGCACCTTTTTACTGGGTTTTGTCTATTTTCGTTGTTCTGGATAAATCGATTTTACATCCATGGTATTTTTGATACTGCCATCAGGCATCATCATATCCCCGTGAATATAGCCGCCTCGGCTGCGGTAAATCGGCACCCATTCACGTTGATCTTGTTTAGCTGCAATGAGGCTGAGTAGGGCGAGCGGCTCGATATCATCGAAGCGGCAATGAACGTGCTCACTGTTTGAGGTGAACATGCCTCGATTGGCACTGCGTCGAAAGATATTTTCCCCCAGCTTTTCAGCAAGTGCCAAATAGCCCGCGTTTTTAGTTGCTTGATACATTTCTAGGGCGGCGAACAAGAAAAGAGGCTCGTCTGCCTGGGTTTCCAAATTGACGTTTGGTTCGTCGCTTTCCCAGTTGCCAAGATCAAAATGCTTTGCCATGGCGCAAACGCTAGTCCAGATGACATTGCTCTGGTTTCCAACTGAAATATTTTCTGTCCAATTAGTAACGTAGGCAAGGAAAACATGAGGAGGAACAGGGCGGCGAATAATCTCTACGCCTTTTTTGCCATAGTAGCCGTAACGAGGAATCTGCTGTCCTGTTAAGTCTTTGCCATCGGCAAACATGGGTTTGATTTCATTTGTCTTAGCATCGTAGGCATAATGCGCCCAGGCTTCTAGACCTTCTGTCGTCCAATCCAATAACTGTTTGCCATTCTCGCCAAGCTCTCTAGCGAGCAGAGTTTGCGCTAGGCCGCAGTCTCCATAAATACCTTCTGGCCCGTTGAGGGCTTCTTCATCCATTTTGAACAATACCCAAGCTTCTTTCGCCACATCGCCGTATTCTGGGCCAAATTGTCGCTGCGCTCTGTCACCCCAAAAGGAGAAAGTGTACTGCGGATTGTTTTCGTCTTTCGGCGCGTCGCCTGTTTTTAATGGGCGATTGTATTGGTAGCAGCCAAGCTTAGTGTCTGGATGACGACTGTTGACGTATTGGCTCATTAAGAACTCCGCCCAAGAGAGTGCATTTTTATCGCCGTTTAACTTGTAGAGCATGCCAGCACTGAACACGAGATCGTTGCCAATATTCACAAAAGACAAACCTTTCATTTCGCGAAGCGGTTCTAGGTGTTTTTTTTGTGGTTTGTTCCAAAAAGTCGCTTCGTCAAATGTTAATCCGTAGCTGCCGTGGCGGGACATTTCCATATTGTCCCAGTTTGTCACATGGCAATTCCAAATCGCTTTGATCATTCGGCTGGTGGCGATCGGGTTAGTTTCATACATGAGTTCATAAAACGGGCAATGGTGCTTGAGTTCGTGCACCATGTTTTTATTTTCTGGCCCAACGGTATTTAGTGTTTTCAAATCAAGAAAAGAGTGTCCGCCCCAACGAATAAGGCCACTTGAATCGGCATGGTCAAAATGCCATTGGATCGCATCTTGCGCGGCTTGTTTGTATTTTGGTTGATTGGTTAACGCACTTAAGCCACAAAAAAAGCGGAACAAATTTTGTTGGCTGGCAATATTGGATGGTTCCCATTCGGTGCCGTCGGTATTTTTCCATATTACTGGCTTATGATTAAAAGTGTTGCAGCCATCAAAAAAAAGTGGCGTACCGTGATAAGGATCGCGATAGTGTTTAAGAATCGTGTCGGCGTAGAGAGTTAAGTAATTCAGCATGTTTTGCATCGTGTTTATCCATGTTTTTATTCTTTCTCTCATCTTAAAGGAGATCCTAAATATCTGCCATAAAAAATTAAAACAGCGTTTTATAAAAACCTTTCTATGATTCGAATATACGTTTTCTCTATCGATGTAGTCTTAATTTCGATTGCCTCAATTGGTGCTCTTCTTTAGTGTTGCACGCATTCGCAATATGCCATTAAAAAATACACGAGACCAAGATGAACGAAGTACTAACGACGTTACAACCAACCGCAATTTGGCGCCATTTCCAAACATTATGTAATACACCGCGCCCGTCATACCACGAAGCCGCATTAAGAGAACAATTGATTCAATGGGCGACCGAGTTAGGTCATGAAACCTATGTGGATCCAGTTGGAAACCTGCTTATTCGCAAAGCCGCAAGCAAAGGCATGGAAGACAGAGAAGCCGTCGTCTTGCAAGGTCATTTGGATATGGTTGCGCAGAAGAATGCCGACATTGATCATGACTTCACTAAAGATCCTATCATTACGCAAGTAATCGACGGCTGGGTTCATGCAACAGGTACCACGCTTGGCGCTGATAACGGCATTGGTGTTGCTGCAGCCATGGCGATATTGGAATCGACTGATTTAGCGCACGGACCAATCGAAGCCTTGTTTACTATTGAAGAAGAAACCAGCTTACGAGGTGCATTGCAGCTTGAAGAGGGCATTCTTAAAGGCAAAATCCTACTGAATTTGGATTCGGAAGACCGCGGTGATGTTTACATCGGCTGTGCTGGTGGCATGGACATCAACATTGAAAAGCAGTATTTCGCTATTGCTGCCGACAGTGATAAAAAGGCCTTCAAAATTACTGTCTCTGGTTTACGTGGCGGACATTCAGGCTTGGATATTCACAAAGGCCGCGCCAGTGCGAACGTGCTTATTGTGCGCTTGTTAAATCTTCTCAAAGAGCGTTGTGACTTTGGTTTAAGCTCGTTTACTGGTGGAACACTGCGTAATGCTATTTCTCGAGACGCGGTAGCAACGATTAACGTAAGTGACAAAGACCAAGCCAAGCTATTTGCTTTTATTGAAGCATTCGAAAAAGCCACCAAGGCAGAATTTAGCGCCACGGAAACGAATTTGGCAGTGACATTAGAAACCGCTGAACTGGATTCAGAACTAGAAGCAAACGCCAAAGACGCCTTGTTAAACGCCATGTACTGCGCGCCTCATGGTGTTCATCGCATGAGTGCGGACTTGGAAGGCGTGACAGAAACTTCCTGTAACTTCGGCGTGATCAACCTCCGTAACACAGCAGATGGCAAGAAAGCCTTTAATGCTTGTTTATTAGTGCGTTCTCTTGTCGATTCTGCCGTTGAACACCTTGCTTACGTGGCAAAATCGGCGTTCTCTTTAATCCAAACGGACGTGAAGTTAGAAAACGGCTACCCAGGCTGGTGCCCAGATCCAAATGCCGGTTTGCTCAAACATTTCCTAACCGTCCACACCGACGTCATGGGCCACGAAGCCAATGTGAAAGTGATTCACGCCGGACTAGAATGCGGCATCATCGGCGCGAAATACCCAGGCATGGAAATGGTGTCATTCGGCCCTAACATCCGCGGCGCCCATTCACCGACAGAACGTATGGAGATTGACTCCGTTGGGGATTTTTGGCGACTACTTGTCGCGTTATTGGAATCCGTTCCAAAGGCTTAACTCTGCGGGCTTACGCACATAACTCAAACCGAGTGACATTCCCTTCGAAACTACCGCCTACGTCAGGTGAATGTCACTCTTGTTCTCGTTAATAAGACTCGTCGCGTCGAACTGACTTCACCGTGGCTAATCGTAGGGCGCGATGAGGGAGGAACGAACGACCGTAATCCGCCATGTAGGCCGAACCTATTGCCAGACAGTTTTTTTGTCAGCATATTATATATCACCTTGGTATTTTCTTCGCTTGCGCCTGTTTCGCAGGCTCAACGCGTCAGCGCGAATCCAAACCAAGATGAATAGATAGCGTTAGGCCTGTATATATCGACTTTTGTAGGTCGAACGTTTAGGTTGATGCGGGATTTAGCTTTCATTTTCTATGGTGGGTCGCGCCTTTAGGCCGACGCGGAGCTTAAGTTTTATTCAAGTACTTTATATTTTCGACCTTTATTCGCCCCGACTTCGTCGTGACGTACTGACATTAATTAGAGCAGTAGTTTTTTGTAGGGCGCAATCAGCTTAGCGTAATCGGCTGTTGAAAACTAAGGAACACCAAATATGCCCAAAATCTGTGATTTTAAGTCGCTAATCTAAAACTAAAGAGTTTATTGGTAAACTGACAGGCTTGTTCGCAGTTTCCTGCATATTTCAAAAAAGTCTGTGCTTTGCGTACAAAGTGCATGATGATTATATTTCGGAAAGGTGAGAGATGATCCATAAACGCTATTTTATACCTCTAATTGTATCTTTGCTTTTTGCTGTTTTTGTTGTGATTGTGTTTGGTATAAACAATCATGCAGGAGATTATTGTATTGGCTTAGTTAATCTGGACCCTGATAACTGTCCTATAGACTACGATTTACTAATAATGAATTTATTTTTTCCTGTATTTTTATGGTTTACGTTATTTTTATATGTGCCTATTTTTCTGTGGCAGTTATTTTATAAATTATCTAAAAAATCTTAACAAAAAAATTAATTTATTGTGTTTTGTGGCGTATAAAATTGATTCTAAATAGTTGTTGCTAGTTACTCCTGAGTTCTGGCTTGAATTGATTCGTTTAGTAAGGCTAGTCAAAAGGGGCGATCACTTGTCTTGCGTGCGGTGGCTAGGGAAGTTACGAACAAGTCCTCTTGCCTCAGCATGTGGATAAAAGCCTATTATTCGAGGCGAGTACCGAATGTGAATAGTGGTTCTATTTTCGAGGTGTTCAACAAAGAATACATGTTTTTAGACCATGCCCTCGGCAATTGCTCCTGCTTACCTACATCCATGTAGGCATACGGGTCTTTCAGGGCTTACTATTAGAAGTAACAGGCCACATGTCGTTGCGACTCTTTGAAAGGTACCTACATTCCTTCAGAGCCGCGCCTTATTTGGCGATTTCTCTGAAAGACTGAGGCTTATTAGACTTATTCGCACCTTCTCTAGAATGAAAATCTCTCTTTGTGTTTTGTTCGTCAGCGCACCGATGGATTTTGTCATTCGTCCTATTCTACTTATTCAATGATAAGGGTAAAGAATGACGCAAGAAACCGATGTCTCAGTAGATAAAACCATTAATGAAAATAATGATAATGCACCTTCATTGTGTTCTGATGCTTGGCAAAATATGCCTTATCGGCAAGTAACTCCAGGTGAAATGCCCGGAATTGAACATCTGGCGGATGTGTCCGAACCACCGGAAGCTGGCACGGTTATCATCAGTTACATCGATTATTCGGCGACTCAGTATGAAACTGGCTATGTAACTGATCTTGCCGAGTATTTTGCTAATCCAATTCCAGATTGGGTGACAACACGTTGGCTAAATGTCAGTCGCCCGCATCCTTATGTAATCAATCAGTTTCGCCAGCATTTTGGATTTCATACGCTAACGGCGGAAGATGTTATGCATATTCCGCAACGCCCTCGGGTTGAGTTTTTTGATGATCATTTGTTTGTTGTTTTGCGAATGTTGCAACTTAATAAACAAGAATCATCGGTTAATCCTAACGCAAGTAGTGTGTTGGACGTCGAGCAGGTGAGTTTGTTTCTGTATGACAAGGTGCTCATTACTTTTCAAGAAAAGCCAGGCGACGTATGGCAGCCGATTCGTGAGCGATTGCTGAAAGAAAATGCGCGTATCCGCAAAAATGGCACAGGCTATCTGCTTTATGCTTTGTTGGATGCCATGGTCGATCATTGTTTTCCGGTGTTGGAAGAATATGGCGATATCCTCGAAGAACTTGAAATAATGACGTTAGAAAAACCCACTCCGGCCATTTTACATCGTATCCATGCGGTAAAACGTGAATTGTCATTATTGCGAAGAATTGTATGGCCAATGCGTGAAGTGATAGATCATCTTTATCGCGAAGAAGACGGTCGCATGGGGGAGGCTACTAAGCCTTATTTACGAGATGTGTACGAACACACTATTCAGATTGTTGAGATTATTGAATCTTATCGCGAGATGGTCAGCAGTTTGACAGATCTTTATATGTCGGCGGTGTCCAATCGTATGAATGAGATTATGAAGGTACTGACCATTATGTCTTCGGTATTTATTCCATTGACCTTTATTTCTAGTATTTACGGGATGAACTTTGAGTATATGCCTGAGCTGAGTAAACACTGGGCGTATCCAGCGCTTTGGGTATTTTTTATCTTGTTGACCCTCAGTATGTTGTTTTTCTTCAAACGTAAGGGGTGGTTGGGAAGTAATCGTTAAGCGTTTCATTTTGTTTTTTACTTCAATCTCTTCACAGAGGAATAACGTTTCAATGTCTAATCAAGTTACTGGGTCTAATCAAGTTACTGGGTCTAATCAAGCCACAGGGTCTCATCTGGAACATCATCGCCAACATCGAGTCGGTTGGTTAAGAGCCGCTGTTTTAGGGGCGAATGACGGTATTGTTTCTACGGCAAGTTTGATTATTGGTGTGGCGTCGGCCAATTCTGGACACACGGCGATTATGGTCGCCGGTACGGCAGGTTTAGTCGCTGGCGCTATTTCTATGGCGGCGGGGGAATATGTGTCGGTGAGTTCTCAGGCCGATACGGAAAAGTCTGATTTGCAGGATGAAAAAAAGTCACTTGAGCAGAATTACGAGGAAGAGGTGATCGAGTTGGCGGATATCTATCAGCAGCGAGGTGTGGAGCCAGAACTGTCCGTCACTGTGGCACGACAACTGATGGCGCACGATGCACTTGCGGCGCATTCTCGAGATGAAATCGGGATTTCTGACCTATCAGCTGCGCAACCTATAACGGCAGCTTTTTCTTCAGCATTGAGTTTTACCTTGGGTGCGGCATTGCCCTTGATGACGGCGTATTTTTATCATGATGATGCCAATTTATCCGTCGTTACCGCTGTGTTGTCTTTGGTGTTTCTCGCTATTTTAGGGGCGATTTCATCGTATTTGAGTGGTGCAAAAATGCTTACTGGCATAGTGCGGGTCGGCTTTTGGGGCGCGTTAGCCATGGCGACGACAGCACTGGTTGGGATTGCTTTTGACGTTGCGGTTTAAAAAATGGACTGCGAGGTGCAGTCCATTTTTAATTGTTTTTAAAGTATCAATATTGTTAACAATTTAGATAGTTAGATGGCACCAGCAAGGTCGGAAATAATACCGTAAGCCATAACTGGGATGGCAATTAAACTAGGAGCAAAGACGAGAGACCGGACAATCCGCACACCGAAAATATAGATTGGTACATACAGAACTCGTGAGATGATTGTGGCCAGCGCTGCATAATACGTCCACGGGTTAGATGTATCAGTAGTGACAGCTAAAACTGCCAGTGGCAAATACATGATGCCGCCTTCCTTCAAATTTTCTAGCGTTCTATCGATACGATTTCCCAAAGGTTTTTTGCTGGGTTGCGCTTTTTCTCTGTTGCCAAAGCTAAACACTAAACCAGCTGTTTTGGCCATATAAGTTGACTGTAAAAGCACCATTATAAAGATGAGCAGAGCGTAGATTACGACACTTAGTAATTCCATTGACATTTCGTTGAAACCTCTCTTTTTTATCATTTGTGCGTGTTTTCTTGTTTTTCTGCGCGTACTAATTAACCATAGTTAAAGTCTGTCTACGAGCAAATAATGGCTACTCAATGTAACAATTTTGTGTGTTTTCGTTAAAGGGTTGAGCGAGATAAAAACGCAGACTTTATATATGTGCTATTGCTTTAGTATTGCTTGGAATAATTGTCGTGATGAAATGGACTGCGAGGTGCAGTCCATTTTTAGTTGTTCTTAAAAGCTTAGTTATTAGCTATTAATCCTTCTTAACTAAATTGGCTTTTTCGCCTCTCGCCCAGTAGCCAGTCAATCCATAGTGATCGAAAACCGCTAGCTCGTGCTCTCGGTTTAGATCTTTGCTGGTGTGGTACTCGGGCGCTTCTTTTATCTGATGACGAGTTAAGTTGATGGTGACTGAATTATCGGTCCAATCCATGTCTTCTATCCACTCTGGCGAGATAAGCACCTTGTGACCACCAAACCAATTGGTAGTGTCGACCATGAAGTAGCGAACCGCCATGGTATTGTCTTCAATTAATAGCCCAGAAACATGACCAATATCACCGTCGATGGCATGAATATGATAGCCGATGATGGCTTTGCAACTGCGTAAGTTTGGATCATCGTTTTGATGTAGTTCGCGTTTGGCTTTTTCATGAGCAAGCGTTGCACTGTCTGATTCTTGTTTGGTATCTGGGTAATGGCCAAAGCCCGGATATAAGGAATACGGATACATGCCGCCGCCCCAGAAGCCGGTGCCGCCCCAATAATACGGATAGCCGTAGTAGCCTAAATGATCGATCTCGTGTTGGCGGGAAACCGGTTGGTCTGTATCGACTTTAGGGCTGTTCTTCACTTGTTCTTTAGTGATAGATACGGGGAAAACCTTTTCTCGCCAGTTGGCTTTTTCTATCCCGATAGGAGAGATCAAGACCTTACGGCTTGATAGCCAAGAGCCGGTTTCA
Organism: Marinomonas sp.; assembly: GCF_965225885.1. Classification (NCBI taxonomy): domain Bacteria; kingdom Pseudomonadati; phylum Pseudomonadota; class Gammaproteobacteria; order Oceanospirillales; family Oceanospirillaceae; genus Marinomonas; species Marinomonas sp. The sequence goes on along the minus strand of NZ_OZ245329.1, from coordinate 3,060,542 downwards.
ACGACGAAATAACGCACAACCCATTCCTCGTCATCAAACAAGAAATCCGTCACTTCGCCTATATTGCCATCGGTGGCTGCAATGGTGTATCTCTCTAAATCGTGCATGCTGCGTAACATAATTGATTGTCCTTTTGTCTTGTATGACGGATTTGTCTTCCTATTAAACTAACCTTCCTGCCTTATGGTGTCAGTTCGCTGGCGTACAGACGCTAGATCGCTTGTTTTATTAAGATGAAAAGACGCTTGATTGCGCCATTCATCAGATGATTTTAAGGCGATTATGTTAAACACTTTTTCTTCTCTACTTGGACGACGATTTTCTCACTCGCTTTGGGACAGCACGATTCCTGTTCGAGAGGAATTGTTTGGTTTAGAACGGCTTGAAGAACACGCAGAAAGTTTGGCTTTGGCTCAGCAAGTATTTGGTTCCGAGCCTTCTGTGCTGCCTTTGCAAACACGTTTGGATGAAAACGCTACGGCGCTTTTGGCATCCTATTGTGAAAGTGCTGCTGAGTTAGAACGTGGCAGAAATGTGGTTCCCGCCGCGGAATGGCTGCTCGATAATTATCATTTAGTAGAAGAACAAATTCGCGAGATTCGAGATGATTTGCCGGACAGTTATTATCGACAATTACCTAAGCTAGCTGATGGTCCTTTTGCCGGTTATCCGCGGGTATTTGGCTTAACCTGGGCGTTTGTAGCGCACACCGATAGCCATATAGATCCTGATATCCTCGTACGTTTTATTCATGCTTATCAAACAGTTCAGCCGCTCACCATTGGCGAATTGTGGGCGGTGGCGATTACGCTGCGCATTGTATTAATTGAAAACCTGCGACGTTTAGCCGATCAAATTACTGTCGGACGTGAAGCTCGCCACGACGCCGATCATTTTACCGAACGGCTTTTGGTGGCAGGCTGTGCCCATTCGGCGTTACAAGAAGACATTGCCTCCCGTTCACCGGAACCGCTATCAGAAGTGTTTGCTGCGCAATTGGCGAAGCGATTACGAGACCAAGATCCGAAAACCACACCCGCGCTGGACTGGCTAGAACAGCGCCTACAACAGCAAGGTCTGTCGGTTGAAGAAGTGGTGCAACATGCCCAGCAACGCCAAGGCGCATCGAACGTCACTATTCGAAATGTGATCACTAGCATGCGGTTGATTTCCGACATTGATTGGTCGGAATTGTTTGAGAAAGTCAGTCTCGTCGATCAAGAGTTCTATCGATACAACTTGTTTGCCCAAATGGATTTCCCAACACGCAATTTGTACCGCAGCGCCGTTGAAGAACTGGCGCGAGGTTGTGATTATTCGGAGATAGATATTGCCCAGCGCGCCGTAGAAATGGCGAAAGACAGCGTAAAGTCTTTTGAATCTAAGAATGCGGAATCAAAGAATGATGAGTCGACACAAGCGCTTTCTGAAGAAGCCAAGGTAGAAAAAAGTCGTCTTGGTGACCCAGGTTATTATTTGATTGAACAGGGCCGATTGGCTTTCGAAAAATCCATCGCCTATAAACCCACCATGCGATTAAGAGTCCGGCGTTTTCATGTGCGCCTAGGCGTCACGGGTTACAGCGGCACCATTGCCATTGTTGCCTTGGCTTTTCTTGCCATGAGTATTTTTTTCGCGGGATTCATGGCGTTTCCTGCGCAATCTTGGTTGCTATGGGCAGTAGTGGCTTTTATTCCCGCCACAGAAGTGGCGTTTGCCATCGTTAATCGTTTAGTGACCTGGCGCTTTGGCGCGGTGATGTTGCCGGGACTTGAACTAAAAGCGGGCGTGCCGACCTCGTTACGAACCTTAATCGCCGTGCCGACTTTGCTCACCTCAGAAGCGGATTTACTAGAGCAAATTGAACGCTTGGAAGTGCATTATCTGAGCGGTATCGACGGTGATGTGAGTTTTGCTTTGTTAACTGACGACAAAGATGCCGATTTGGAAGAATTAGAAAGCGACGCCTTATTGTTAGAACGGGCGGCGTTGGAAATTGAGCGGTTAAACCAGCGTTACGAAGAAGGTCCATCCGGTCCGCGTTTTATCTTGTTGCATCGTCGTCGACTGTTTAACCCGAGCGAAAATGTGTGGATGGGTTGGGAGCGTAAACGCGGCAAGTTGCATGAGCTGAACCGATTATTACGCGGCGCGACGGACACCACGTTTATGGCCATTCAGGGCAAAGCGCCCAGTGTGCCGAGTGATGTTCGCTACGTAATTACGCTTGATGCCGACACGCGTTTGCCACGAGAAGCGGCGCTGCGATTAATCGGTAAAATGGCGCATCCGTTGAATCGTCCACGCTTGGACAAAGTCAAACAGCGAGTTGTCGCGGGCTACGCCATTCTTCAACCTCGCGTCACGCCGTCTTTGTCGGTGGGCACGGAAGGCTCTTTGTTCCAGCGTATATTTTCAGCTCCCGGCGGTATGGACCCTTATGCCGCGGCGATTTCCGATGTGTATCAAGATCTTTTCGGTGAAGGCTCTTTTACTGGCAAAGGAATTTACGATGTCGATATGTTCGAAGCCGCGCTGGCGGATCGTGTGCCGAATAACACCATGCTGAGCCACGATTTATTCGAAGGCATTTTTGCGCGCGCCGGTTTGGTATCAGATGTGGAAGTGGTGGAAGAATTTCCTGCTCGATACGATGCCGCTGCGAAACGTCAGCATCGTTGGATGCGGGGCGATTGGCAACTGTTGCCTTGGATTGTTAGTAAGCCATCGGAACAAGGTATTTCTAGCTTGGGACGTTGGAAGCTACTCGATAATTTAAGGCGTTCGCTGGTGGCGCCAACAACCTTGTTAGCCTTGGCGTTAAGTTGGTTGTTGTTTCCGTCGTCGGCGTTATTTTTTACCGCTGTATTATTGGCCGTCATGGCGATTCCGCCTTTGTTGCCCTGTGTTTTTTCGATGATTCCTCGCCGTTCTGGCGTGGATACCAGCAACCATTTTCGACTTTGGCTAGGGGATTTACGTCTTGCTTTAAGTCAGACTTTTTTGTCTATCGCCTTTCTGCCTGACCAAAGCTGGCGCTCATTGGATGCGATCACACGCACCTTGTTGCGTTTGGGTGTGACCCATCGACGTTGTTTGGAATGGGCAACCGCGGCGCAGAGTAACGCGAGCCCACGACTCAAGGTGGTGGGTTTTTATCAAAACATGGCCTGTGGCACCTTGCTTGCCTTAGCGGTTTGCTTGTTTGTCATCGTGGTGAATCCGGCAGTGTGGCTGCTGGTGTTGCCGTTTGCTTTGCTTTGGTGTCTTGCGCCTTTGGTCGCCGTGTTTGTTAGTCGATCACCGGAAGTTTTGCGACCTGATGCACTTGATGTCGGCGCGGTCACTTTACGCCTTACTGCACGCAAAACCTGGCGTTATTTTGAAACCTTTGTGACAGAAGAAGATAACTTTTTACCACCGGATAATTTCCAAGAAGACCCAGAGCCTGTGGTAGCGCATCGAACTTCGCCGACTAACATTGGTTTGTATTTGTTGTCTTCAGTGGCGGCGCGAGATTTTGGTTGGGCGGGGTTAATTGAAACAATTGAGCGACTCGAAACGACCTTTGTTACGCTGGAAAAACTGCCAAAGCACAACGGCCATTTTTTCAATTGGTACGGCACGCAAAGCTTGCATACCTTGTTGCCGGAATACATTTCTTCGGTGGACAGCGGCAATCTTGCGGGGCATTTGATTGCGCTGGCAAACAGTTGCGAGCAATGGCGCGAAGAATCTGCAGTTGGAGTTTCTCATGGACAATCTCAAGAGCTATCTCAAGACACTTTAACCGCTAAGCTAAACTCCACGGTGCGCTCGGGTTTTATGGACAACATTGCGTTGGCTAGACAATCCTTAGTGGCTGAATCAAAACAAGCAATTCATTCTGTTAGTCCAGATTTGAGTGTTACTGCAACGGACAGCGAACATCCATTGTTGGCAACCTTGGATGATATGGATAGTCGATTAAACAGCCGACAGACTATCGAGGCGTTAACGCCGATTTTAATTCGATTGACCGATAAAGCCGCGAAATTGGCTCGTGAGCGACCATTGGGTTCGGGCGAAGAGATTGCACAAGGGCGCCATGCTGATTTCATTTATTGGATTGAAGCCGCCAATAAAGTGATGGTTGAACAGCAGCGCGATACGCTTGAGCAGCGCAATTCTCCCGATTCTTTGCTGGCTAGATTAAATGCTCTGGCGAGCACAGCACGAAATATGGCACTAGATATGGACTTTGCATTTCTCATTGATCCTGAGCGCAAACTTTTGTCGATTGGTTATTCTCTTGCCGAAAACAGCCTCGATCCAAGTTGTTACGATTTATTGGCTTCGGAAGCCAGATTGGCAAGTTTGTTTGCTATTGCCAAAGGCGATGTGGCGACGAAACACTGGTTCCGTCTTGGTCGTGCAGCAACGCCCATGGGCAATGGCTCGGCGCTGATTTCTTGGTCAGGTTCTATGTTCGAATATTTGATGCCGTCGCTGATCATGCGAGCGCCAACAGGCAGTTTACTTGAACAGACCAATCGGCTGATTGTTGGGTGTCAGCAGGAATACGGCAAACAGCTTGGCATTCCTTGGGGCGTGTCGGAATCTTCTTATAATGCCCGTGACATCGAGTTTACTTATCAATATTCCAACTTTGGTGTACCGGGACTCGGTCTAAAACGTGGCTTGGCGGAAAATAGAGTCATCGCGCCTTATGCCACGGGGCTTGCCACTATGATTGATCCTCAGGCAGCGGTTGATAATTATGATCGCTTAAACAATATGGGCGCTTGTGGACGTTATGGCTTTTATGAGGCGCTGGACTTTACGCCGACGCGTTTACCTGTTGAAAGCCATGTCGCCATTGTGCGCAGTTTCATGGCGCATCATCAGGGCATGACCATTGTGGCTATTGCCAATACCTTGCTGGACGGCGTGTTTAGACAACGTTTTCATCAAGAACCTATGATTCAGGCCTGCGAACTCTTATTGCAAGAACGTATGCCAAGAGATGTTTGTATTAGTCATCCCCGGGCAGAAGAGGTGAAAACCTACGCGTCTTCTTTGACGGTGATTGCGCCAATAGTGCGACGACTAAGCCCAACAGCCGCAGGTTCGCCCATTACGCATTTATTATCAAACGGACGCTATGTGGTGATGTTGACCGCCACTGGCGCAGGCTACAGTCGTTGGCGCGACATAGCGGTGACCCGTTGGCAGGAAGATACCACATGCGATCATTACGGTAGTTTTATTTTCTTACGTGATAAAAACACCGGTCAGCTTTGGTCGAGTTCCGCTCAGCCTTTACAAGACGAAGGTCATTATCCAGCCGGTGTGTTTGAAGAAGACCATGCGGAGTTTGTGCGTCATGCTGGCGATTTAACCACGACGATGGATGTGTTGGTATCCGGTGAAGACGATGGTGAAGTGCGTCGTATCTCCTTGAGTAACAATGGTCGCACGGCGCATGACATTGAACTGACGTCCTATCTTGAATTGGTATTAACGACGCCAGCCACAGACAATGCTCATCCGGCCTTTGCCAAGATGTTTGTGCAAACGGAATATGTCCCTGAATACAATGCGCTAATCGCGACTCGCCGTAAACGTGCTGCGCAGGAACCTTCAATTTGGGCGGCGCATTTTGCCATTGTAGAAGGGGAAGTGACGGCCGATCCTCAATATGAAACCAACCGCGCCTTGTTTATTGGACGAGGTAATTCCATTGCCACCGCGGCGGCGTTTGATTTTGACGATTCGGCGGTTGAAAGTGTCGATCTGAACAATTCAGTCGGTACCGTGTTAGATCCTATTTTCTCGTTGCGCTATGCCGTTCATGTGCCAGCAGGCAGTGTATCGAAAGTGGCGTTTTGGACAGTCGTGGCGTCTTCTCGTGAAGAATTAATGGATCTTATTGATCGACATCATGACCGCAGTGCCTATGATCGAGCGAAAACCTTGGCGTGGACGCAGGCGCAAGTGCAATTGCGTCATTTGGATATTAGCCCAACTGAGGCGGACGATTTCCAACGACTTGCTGCGCCGATTATTTACGCCGATCCGCGTTTTCGTGTTTCAGCCGACTCCATTCATCGCGGCATGGCGGGTCAGTCTGTGCTTTGGCCGCATTCGATTAGTGGTGATTTGCCCATTGTGCTGTTGCGCATTGATGACGTCGAAGACATTGATCAAGTGAAGCAATTATTGCGCGCCCATGAATACTGGCGCATGAAGCGTCTGGCCGTGGATCTGGTGATCATCAACGAACACGCGTGTTCTTATTTACAAGACTTGCAAATTGCCATTGAAACCGCAGTACGAAGTAGCCAATCACGGCCTCGACTGATCGATAAGTCTAACGGTGATCATGTGCAAGGCGCTGTGTATGTTTTGCGTGCAGACTTGGTGGATGAGCCGGTTCGTGATTTGCTGAAATCGGTTGCTCGGGTGGTGCTTATTGCTCGTCGAGGATCTATTAGTAAACATATTCATCGTTTGCAGTCAGCGTCGACTTGGCCGCCGAAGATTCGCTCTAAGAATGAATCGACAGGTGACAATGTCATTCTATTCAAAGCGAAGAATTCAACCGCCAGCGATAAGTTAGCAGCCCTGAAACAAGGGCTAGAGTTCTTCAATGGCTTGGGCGGTTTTGGCTTGGATGGCCGAGAATATACAGTGATTCTTGAAAACGGCGCCTCGACGCCTGCGCCTTGGATCAATGTCATTGCCAACGCGAGTTTTGGCTTTCATGTATCGGCCGAAGGCAGTGGTTATACGTGGGCTGAAAACAGCCGCGAGAACCAGTTAACGCCTTGGTGTAATGATCCGGTTTCTAATCCGTCTGGTGAAGCAATTTACGTGCGCGATGAAGACACTTTGGAATTGTTTGGCGCCACGGCTCAGCCGCTTCGTTCTGCGAATCAAGCGAACAACAAAGCTAATCCAAGCGCGTTTGTTGCTCATCATGGTCGTGGTTATAGCTGTTTTGAACATCAAGCGGATGGTTTGGCGCTGACATTATTGCAATACGTGCCTTTGGCAGATCCGATTAAAGTTTCACGCTTAACCCTGCATAACCAAACGGGACGACGTCGTCGATTTTCTGTTACGTCTTACGCTGAATGGGTGTTAGGCACGGCTCGTGGAACGTCTGCGCCATTTATTACCACGGATTTGGATTCGGCTGGCTCAAACGCCTTATTCGTTTGTAATCGTTGGAATGTGGCATTTCCGGGGCGTGTGGCTTTTGCCGATATGGGCGGGATGCAATCGACCTGGACGACAGATCGCACCGAGTTTCTGGGACGCAATGGTCGCATGAATGCACCAGCGGCTTTGCTCAGGGATTCGTCTTTGTCTGGCAGCATTGGCGCGGGTCAGGATCCTTGTACTGCACAACAATCTATCGTTGAGCTTGAACCGGATGAATCGGTGGAAGTGGTGATCTTGCTGGGGCAATGTGCTTCGGTCGGCAAAGCCCGCGATTTGATCGAGAAATATCGCCATGCGGATTTGGATCAAGTGCTGGCTGACGTGACACAGCATTGGGATACCTTGTTAGGCGCAGTTCAGGTGAAAACGCCAGATCGAGCGATGGATATCATGCTCAATGGTTGGCTGCTTTATCAGACGGTGGCGTGTCGCATGTGGGCGCGCTCAGCGTTTTATCAAGCCAGCGGCGCGTATGGTTTTCGAGATCAATTACAAGATGGTATGTCGATGACATTCCGCCGACCCGATATGACCAGAGCGCATATTTTGCGTGCGGCGAGTCGTCAGTTTGTCGAGGGCGATGTACAGCATTGGTGGTTGCCTCATACCGGGCAGGGTGTGCGTACGCATATTTCCGACGATAGAGTCTGGCTGGCGTATGCCACGGCGACCTACATTGAAACCTCGGGTGATGTGTCTATTTTGGACGAAAAAATCGCCTTTATCGAAGGACCATTATTGGCGGCGGATCAGCATGACGCGTATTTTCATCCTACGGAATCGGACGAGTCTGCAACCTTGTTTGAGCATTGTGCTCGCGGTTTGGATCAATGTCTTGAACTGACGGGCGAAAATGGCCTGCCATTAATGGGCACAGGCGATTGGAACGATGGCATGAACCGTGTCGGGGAAGGTGGCCAAGGGGAAAGTGTTTGGTTAGGTTGGTTGCTGATTCGTACTATTAATTTATTCTCGCCTATGGCGCAAATTCGTAATGAAGACGAGCGAGTACAAAACTGGGTGACGCATGCCAGTAAAGTACGAGAAGTCATTGAAGAAAAAGCCTGGGATGGCGACTGGTATCGTCGGGCAAACTTCGACGACGGCAGTTGGTTAGGGTCTAAAGATAACGACGAATGCCAAATTGATTCTATCGTGCAATCTTGGGCGGTATTGTCTGAAGCGGGCGAACCAGAACGCGCCGCGAAAGCCATGGAATCGGTCGAGCAATACCTGATTCAACCCGAGTCAAAACTGGCGTTATTGTTTACGCCGCCATTTGATAAAACCAGCCATGATCCGGGTTATATCAAAGGCTATCCACCGGGCTTACGGGAAAACGGCGGTCAATACAGCCATGCTGCCATGTGGGCGATTTTGGCCTATGCCAAATTGGGGGATGGCAATAAAGCCAGCGACTTGTTTAATTTGCTCAACCCGATCAATCACGCACAGAATGCCGAAGAGGTTGAGCGTTACAAAGTCGAACCTTATGTGGTCGCGGCGGATGTATATTCGGTTGCGCCTCACACAGGACGGGGCGGTTGGACTTGGTACACAGGCTCTGCAGGTTGGATGTATCGAGCTGGCATGGAAGGCATACTTGGTATTCATCGAGAAGGTAAAGAACTGACGATTCAGCCCTGTATTCCGTCAGATTGGCCTGGATTTGAAGCCACCGTAAAAGTTGACCAAACCGAGTACTTTATAACCGTCGAGCAATCGGCTGATCGCGCTGATTCCTTGGAAACTGAAGACTCTTTATTATTAGATAAAGGCATGAGCGCCGAGGTGGATGGCATGGATATTCAAATCACCAACAACATAGTGCGAGTATCTCTGGATGGTGGGACGCATAGGTTGAATATTTCATATTTATAATAAATAGAGTCGGTAGTTAAATTTTCTGACTAATAAAAAAGGCAAGTCTGTATCGACTTGCCTTTTTTTGATGTCACACTGAGTACTTAAACAACAGGGCGTTCTTCGTATTGCGGGATATCATCGCAAATTTCATACCATTCGGCTTTTGAACCAACAAAGATATGTGAAGACGGTTTGCCTTCTATTTTTGTATCAAGTGTGCCGATACGAAGGCGAAGCAGTTCTGGCATGTTTGGGCGTCGTCTATAAAAAGGCGAGGCGCATTGCTTGCAGAATACTCGGAAAACATCGTATTCAGCCAGTAGCTCTTTGCCTGTTAAAAGAGTAAATGCGGTTGTCGGGATGGCTGCGTTGGCGGCAAAAGTAGATCCGTTGGCTTTACGACATTTTTGACAATGACACTGCATGATGTCACCCAGTTCACCCTTTATTTCGTATTGAATTCCGTTACATAAACAGCTTCCTGATAATATGTTCTTCTCCAAATGTTTACTTTAAGTCGTCTGTGAGTTGGCGATTTTGTCAAGTTAACCCTTTTGTTTTGGACAAACAACTTTTGTGGCTTTTAGGTGGTACATGATGACTTCTGGGTGGCTAAAAAAGCCCATTTCCCAAGGGTTTTTCTGAATGAAGAGTTCTTGTATTTGAACAAAAACAGGGCTGCTCTTGGGGATTTCGTAGACATCACTTTTGATGATGCTGTAATTCCACTCAATGGCTTCTTCAAACGTAAAACTAGCGCGACTGTCGATGGCAAAGTAACACTGGTTACTTCGGCTTAACATCTTTGCTTTAAAGGTGCTGGGGAAGGTGATAAAGAAAATGTCATCATCGACCGAAGATAAAAATGCCATTACGGTTGAGTGTGGTTGTTGCTTGGCATAGGTCATTAATACGCCAATCTTGTTGTCGTTTTCGCTGTCGTCTATTTGTGGTGCAATGGTCAGTGGGCTATGCGGTAAATCGGTGGCAGGGCGATTGTCTATCGGATGTTCGTAACCGTCAGCTCGGAACGATTTTACAACACTAAGACCATAATATACTTCATATTCTACAGCGTTCACTATGGCTTGATTTTGAGTTGTGGAACCGACCATGCCTTTAAACGATGAACGGTATACTTTGAGCTCAGCGTCATATTCAGATACGCCAGTACGATTGTCTAAATGTATGGTGACTTTTTGGTTAGGTTTTAGTTGATGTCCATTTGGGAAAATGAGCTGTAATGATGTGTCGTTCAGAATGTTTACACCACAAACATAAACGTCCATTTCTGTATCTTGGGAGCTATAAGTGCCGGCTACGCCGAGTACTTGTTTGCCGATGAGATCACTTAAAGCCACGTTCGTCATGTACTTTCCTTAATGCCTATCAATATGTGCATTTAATTGTGAATAATGAGTCTAAAAAGTGTATCAGAAAATACACTAATCATTCATAAATAAAGAGTCTTATAAATACGAAAACTTGAATAGAATGGGCTGTTAATAGCTAAGCTTGGCTTTTGTGACGTTTGCTTCCGTTTTTAGCTTTGAAATGAGGTCGTTTAAAAAGAAATTTAGGGGGCGCAGTAAAAGTATATGAAACATTAATCGGACGATTCTAAATGCCCTCAGAGTCTAACAAAATAGCAAGTGCCGTTGGTGCTGGCATTGATCACTTTTTTGAATATTAAGCAAAACGTAAACATTTAGACTTGTAAGTAATTTTTTTTCTCTCTATGCTAAATAAGCGTTAAGTCGTTCTTAGGCAACGATTTACGCATCGTGTTTAACAACAGAGAGCCACTATGGTTACAAAACTCGAAGTTAAAAACCTATACAAAATTTTTGGAGAGCATCCGAAGAAAGCATTGAAGATGCTAGACAATGGCATAGACAAAGACGAGATTTTTAAAAAAACGGGCCAGACTGTTGGTGTGAAAAATGCCAGTTTGTCCATTGAAGAGGGCGAGATTTTTGTTGTGATGGGGCTCTCTGGGTCAGGCAAATCTACTCTTGTTCGTTTGTTAAATCGCCTTATTGAACCCACCCAAGGCCAAGTGCTAATTGATGGCCACGATATTACCAAAGTCGATGAGAAAGAATTACGCGAGATTCGTCGTACTAAAATTAGTATGGTCTTTCAGTCCTTTGCACTAATGCCACATATGAATGTGCTGGATAATACGGCGTTTGGTTTAGAGCTGTCTGGTGTTGATGTGAAAGAACGGCATGAAAAAGCGCGACATGCGCTGGCTCAAGTCGGTTTAGAATCACACGTAAACAGTTATCCCGACGAATTGTCTGGTGGTATGCAGCAGCGTGTTGGTCTTGCTAGGGCATTAACCAATAATCCCGATATTCTTCTGATGGATGAGGCGTTTTCTGCCCTTGATCCTCTTATCCGCACGGAAATGCAGGATGAATTAGTACGCTTGCAGTCTGAACATCAACGTACCGTAGTGTTTATTTCGCATGACCTTGATGAAGCCATGCGTATAGGTGATCGAATTGCCATCATGCAAGGCGGTGAGGTTGTGCAGGTCGGGACGCCAGACGATATTTTGCATAATCCAGCAAACGATTATGTTCGTTCCTTTTTCAAAGGCGTTGATGTTAGTAACGTTTTTTGTGCCAGAGATATTGCCTCTAAATCTAGACTTACGCTTATTAAGAAAGATTCGAGCGAAGGCTTACGCAGTGGTTTGCAGTTGTTAAATGAGCATGAACGAGACTTTGGTTATGTAGTCGACAAAAGTAATCGCTTTTTAGGTGTTGTGTCTACGAGCTCATTGCACGATGTGATTAAGAATAAACAAACGCTTACCGAAGCCGTTATCGATGAGATTCAAGCGATTTCTGCTGACACCTCTATTAGAGATATCATTTCAATCGTTGCTCATTCTCCATGTGCTGTCCCCGTTATTGATGATCAGCAGAAGTATGTTGGAGTGATCAGTAAAGCGCGTTTATTAGAAACACTGGATAGGGAGGCTTCTGTATGAGTACTGATTCAAATCCTTGGGCAACCCCGTCAGACGAGGCGGGCGTAGCAGAATCGGCAGCCGCAGCCAGTAATCCTTGGGGTGGGGCTGCGTCGACGCAAGCTTCGGATGCTGCCGCTATGTCGGCCAGTAGCACGCCCGTTGAGCAGACTGATTTTAGTCTACTTCATCCTTTTCAAGAGGTCTGGATCCCGCTTGATCAATGGATCGAAACAGGTGTTGATTGGGTGGTGACGAACTTTCGTCCATTCTTTACCGCAGTCAAAGCCCCTGTAGACGCTACTTTGACGGCGATTGATAACACATTTAATGCCGCACCCCCGCTTCTCGTTATTGTGTTGTTTGGTTTGATTGCTTGGCAATTATCTGGACGACGTTTGGCAATCGGTTCTGTCATCGGTTTGTTTGTGCTTGGTGCTATCGGCGCATGGCAAGAGTCTATGACGACCTTGGCGTTGGTCATAACGTCGGTATTGTTTTGTATTGTTCTGGGTATTCCGACTGGTATTGCTATGGCGCGTAGTGATCGCGCTGCGAAAGTGATTCGCCCGATTTTGGATATTATGCAAACGACACCTGCCTTCGTGTATCTGGTTCCAATCGTCATGCTCTTCGGTATTGGTAATGTGCCGGGTGTCATCGTAACCATTATTTTTGCTGTTGCGCCTGTTATTCGTTTAACGAACCTCGGAATTCGACAAGTGCCCAGCGACTTAATTGAAGCGGCCAATTCGTTTGGCGCGGATAAAAAACAGATGTTGTTCAAAGTTCAATTGCCACTTGCCATGCCGACAATTATGGCAGGTGTTAACCAAACCTTAATGTTGGGTCTGTCTATGGTGGTTATTGCATCGATGATCTCGGTCGGTGGACTAGGTTTGATGGTGTTGCGAGGCATTGGTCGGTTAGACATTGGCCTCGCAACTATTGGCGGCATAGGCATTGTTATCCTAGCTGTTATCTTGGATCGCATGACGCAGTCTCTTGGTCAAGATGCTCGTCAGCGTGGTACTCGTCATTGGTATGAAACCGGACCAATTGGCTTATTGCTTGCGCTTAAAAAATGAAAATCAAAACGGTTACAAAAACTCATTCAAAGGAGATGTTCCAATGAAAAAGGTAATTGCACTAACCTCACTTGCCGCTGTATTTAGTGGTGCTGTCTTAGCCGATGGGCACTTGCCTGGCGAAGGTATAAAAGTCACAGCAGTACAAAGCACAATCGCAGAAGAAACGTTTCAGACGGTTGTTGTTAATAAAGCGCTAGAAAAATTAGGCTACGATGTACAGCCGATTAAAGAAGTGGATTACAGTGCCGGTTATACGTCTGTTGCTAATGGTGATGCGCAGTATCTTGCGGTGAACTGGTACCCACTTCATAACACTATGTATAAAAATGCCGGTGGTGACGACAAATTTTATCGTTCTGGTTTCTATATTGAAGGCGCTGCACAAGGTTACCTAATTGATAAAAAAACCGCTGATAAATACAATATTACCAATATCGCTGATTTCAAAAAACCAGAAATTGCTGCTTTATTTGATACGAATGGCGATGGTAAAGCAGACTTGACTGGCTGTCAGGCAGGTTGGGGTTGTGAAGGTGTTATTGAACATCAACTAGATGCGTTCGGTTTACGTGACAAGATTACTCATAATCAAGGCCAATACGCTGCGATTATTTCTGACACCATTGCGCGTTTCAATGAAGGTGAGTCGATTTTTTATTACACTTGGACGCCATACTGGGTTTCAGGCAAGCTGGTTCCAGGTCGTGACGTTGTATGGCTAGAAGTGCCTTATTCTTCGAACCCAAACAATACTGACACGGCGTTACCGAATGGCAAAAACTACGGTTTTGACATCAACAGTGAACGAATTGTTGCAAATAAAGCATTTGCTGAAGCGAATCCAGCCGCTAAAAAATTATTCGAAATCATGAAGCTACCGATTAACGCAGTGAGTGCTGAGAATATGCTGATTGCTGATGGTGAAGATTCCCAGCGTGATATTGCTATCCATGCTGATAATTGGATCAGTGCTAACCAAGCGACTTTTGATGGCTGGATCTCTGAGGCCAAGAAAGCGGCTAAATAAAAGCACTTTGCTAATAACACTGACCTTTTAGCGCAATTGAAGGTTGGTATTATGATGAAAGCAATTTTAAAAGGACGCGGTATTTTATACCGTGTCCTTTTTTCATTTTTATGCTTATTTCATTTCAACGGCATGTTTACCTAGAATAGTTTGAGTATTGGTTGATCTGCGCTTTTATTTCCTTTGCCTCTGCTTCCAGTGCTGTAATGAAGTCGTCTAAGTGAGGGTTAAAGGGGCGGTGCAGAGGTAAAAGGATATTAATTGTAAAAGGATAAGAAACACTCAATTGTCGAATGTGTAAGCCATGGCCAATGAAGTCCAAGGCGGTTAGCGGATTGATGATGGCAATTCCTGCGCCTTTGCTGACCAGTTGGCATACCGACGCCGCTGTGGGTGTTTCTATCACTGTTTTACGATTAATTTCAAGCCGATAAAGCTCTTCATCCAATTTTATGCGATAGGGATCAGTGGGGGATAAGTTAACAAAAGATTGGCCTTCGAAATCACGAAGATCAATGATGTCTTTTGCTAATAATGGATGATTATTTGGCAAAATACAGACTTCATCGATGCTTAACAAAGGTTTAAGTGTGGTGCCTGAAGGTGAGTAATTGTTTTCGGTCAAACCCAGATCATATTGTTGGTACGTTAAGCTTTGTTCTAAAAAGGGCGGTTCTTGCACAGCGATAGAGATGCCGACATTTGGGTTGTTGTCTAAAAACTTTAGACAAGCTCCCGGCAACAGTGATTGGGAAAAAGCTGGCAATGTGAGTATTGAAAGTCTTCCGACCTGATCGGTGCGTAAATCTTCAACGGTTGACCAAATCCTTTCTAAGCCGATATACGAACGTTTTACTTCTTCAAAAAGTGTGTAAGCCGCGTTGCTGGGCTTGAGTCGGCCTCGGACTCGTTCAAATAAGCTGAACCCCAATACTTGCTCAAGTCTTGCTAACTCTCGGCTAATGGTCGGTTGTGAGGTGTGCAGCATGTCTGCGGCGCTGGTGACGCTTTCCGCAGTCATCAAAGCATTGAATATTTCAATTTGTCGGAATGTTAGTTTCATAAGTTATATCAGAAATGAATAGAAGTTGAATATATTGATATTATTTGTATTTTTGTCTAAGCGCTATGATTGATTCACTTTCAATAACTAAAAAATTGATTCGATCAATTTATAGGAGCAAGACTAAATGACGATTTTTAATTCCAGTACTTTAAGTGAAATAACACAGCACTTCGGTACGCCTATTTGGGTGTACGATGCGGCGGCCATTCGCAATAAAATCCAACTATTGGGTGGATTTGATGTTATTCGTTATGCGCAAAAAGCTTGTTCGAATACCCATATTTTACGCTTGATGCGAAAAGAAGGTGTGATGGTCGATGCTGTTTCTGCTGGAGAAATTGAAAGAAGTTTGGCCGCGGGTTACAGCAATAGCGACAATCCTGAAAGCATTGTTTTTACCGCAGATATAATTGATCAGGAAACGGTTGAATTGGTTGTTCAGCACCATATTCCTGTCAATGTTGGCTCGATCGATATGTTGCATCGAATCGCAACAGCGGCGCCTCATCATCCTGTTTGGATTCGAGTGAATCCAGGCTTTGGCCATGGGCATAGTGAAAAAACCAATACCGGTGGGCCAAATAGTAAGCATTGTATTTCGTTAGAAGATTTGCCGCAGGCCATTACTCTAGTTAACCAATATGGCTTGGATTTAATTGGGATTCACATGCACATCGGCTCGGGTTCAGATTTACAGCACTTGTCTCAGGCTTGCCAAGCCATGGTTGAGGCTGTGAAATTCGCTAATGTGGATATTCGGGCTATTTCTACCGGAGGCGGGCTTCCTGCGCCTTATACAGAAAATGATGCAGAATTAGATACCCATAGTTTTTTCCGATTATGGGATGGAGCACGCAAAGAGATAGAAAATCATTTAGGCCATGTTATTAAACTAGAAGTAGAGCCGGGGCGATTTTTAGTCGCAAACGCGGGTGTTTTGCTGTCTGAAATCCATTGTTTGAAGTCGACAGCGCAGCATCGTTTTGTTTTGGTAGATGCAGGCTTTAATGATCTTTTACGACCCAGCATGTATGGCAGTTATCACAAAATAGAAGTGCTTCATCAGGCAGCAAGTCAGCTACTAACAAACCCATCGTCTAATGCGCTTGAATACGCGGTGGCTGGGCCTTTGTGCGAGTCTGGTGATGTTTTCACGCAAGATGCCAGTGGCGTGATTTGTCATCAAATATTAGACAATCCTAAGGTTGGTGATTTGTTGGTGTTTAATGACACTAGTGCATACGGTGCTTCTATGTCTTCAAATTACAACAGTCGACCACTGGCACCTGAAGTTTTGATTGATGAAGGGCAATATCGTCTTATTAGAAAAAGACAACGAATAAGTGACCTGTTGGCACTTGAAGCCTGCTAATTTAAGAGAGGATTTATATGTTGGAATGAGACCAAGCAAGGAATCTGTAAGATGGCAGATTGATTTCATTCCATTTTGCTGGTTACACTGAATGAACAAACTAGTTTTCTATGTGAATTTTAAGAGGTTGCCAGTGAGCCAGACATTTGAATCGTTATTTAAACAAGATATCAAGCGTATGCATTATCAAGTTGATGGGCTGAGTTCGAGTAAGAGCCACATTCAGGTAATTATTTGGCCAACATTTTCCGGGTTGAGTGATTTTGAAAAAGGCATTGCCGATAAAGTTGTATCAATGGGTTTTTCTGCGACTGCAGTTGATTTATACGGTATAGACAACAATCCCGTCGAGATGGATCAAAAACGTGCCAAAATGGGCGCTTTGGTTGCAGAAGCTGAGCCTTTACATGAGTTGTTGAATGATCTGACACAATCTGCTTGTGATGCCATTCATGGCAAAACTATTGTCCATGTCGGTTTTTGTCTTGGTGGTCGTTTGGCTTTGGAAGCAGGGTTGCATCTTGCAGACAGTGCCGGGGCGGTCAGTCTCCATGGATTGATGAGTTTTTTCCGCGCCCAGTCGGAAGAAAAAGCCAATACTAAAGCGAAAATTCTAGTGCTTAACGGACATCAAGATCCATTGGTCACTGAAGAGGATGCTCAAGAAGCTAAACGTTATTGGACAGGTTTAGGGATGGATTTCCAGTTTGTTGATTTTAGCAATACCATGCATTCGTTTATGTTGCCGAGTGCGAATAATCCAGAGCATGGTAGCCAATATAATCCGCTTACGGCCCAGCGCGCTTATGGTTATTTGGCCAATTTTTTAGAAGAGTTTGTCTAAATCATAATGGCGTAAGTTACTTAAGACATGTTTTTCTTCGCTTGCGCCGTTTTCTTCCTTTTGCGCTTTTCCCTTCTTTGTCGATCTATTGCTAGGCTTTGTTTCTAAAGAGGCCTTGTTGCTTGTGAAATTTTCAAAAAAATCTTTTCTGTAAAATAACAAAAATTTATATTTGCAACCGCTTTTCAGTGCAAATAATTACGCTTTTGATCCTTTTTAAGGTAAGAAATAAGGAAAACTTGACGAGTTGCCGTTGTCTTATTTTTAGGATGATAAGTCCTATATTTCATTATTGTTCTTGTCGTTTTATCGCCTTATTCTAACGCACTTCAACACTTCACTTGATAATGTTTAAGAGTAAAAAGGCAACGATATGTCAGAGTTAGATCCACATTTCCAAAAGAAGAAAAACACCGTTGTTATTTTGAGCATAAGCGTCATTCTTGCTTGTCTCGGAGTTTATATATGGTGGACAAATATAGGACAGTTCTATGAAAAAACAGAAGATGCCTATGTGTCTGGTAATGTGATTAATGTGATGTCTCAGGTGTCAGGAACCGTGACTGATATCATGGCTGATAATACCAGTTCGGTACAGGAAGCGGATGTGTTGGTGCAGGTTAGTCCAGTGAATGCGGAACTGGCGCTAGAACAAGCCGAAGCCAATCTTGCCAGTACTATTCGCTCTGTTCGAAATGATTTCGCGTCATTAGATCAACAAAAAGCCAGTGTCGATTTGGCAAAAATTGCTCTTGAGAAAGCTCAGAAAGACTTCAAACGTCGAGTGAATTTAAAGAAGAATAATCTGATTTCAAATGAAGATTTGAGCCATTACGAAAGCACCTTAACCAGTGCTAAAGCATCTTTCAATGTGGCGCAGAAATCTTACGAAGCCAGCAAAACTAAGGTCGATAACACCACAGTGTTGACTCATCCCGATGTTCTAAAAGCCATGTCAGCGTTAAAAGCCGCGTGGCTTACGCTGAATCGCACTAAGATTTTATCTCCAGCCGACGGCTATATTGCACAACGCAGTGTTCAAGTAGGGCAGCATGTTTCAGCGGGAACAACCTTGATGTCGGTCATTCCCTTAAAAAATGTTTGGGTCACGGCGAATTTTAAAGAAACACAGCTTGGTAATCTGCGTGCTGGACAAACCGCGATATTAACATCCGATGTGTATGGCTCAAGTGTCACTTATCAAGGCACAGTCAAAGGCATCGAGCCGGGAACCGGCAGCGCGTTTTCTTTATTGCCTGCGTCGAATGCCACAGGGAATTGGATCAAAGTAGTGCAAAGAGTGCCTGTACGGATTGTGTTAGATCCTCTTGCTCTGGCGGAACATCCTTTGCGTCCCGGACTTTCTATGAGTGTGGAAGTCGATACTCATAACGCCGGTAAACCAACCTTAACACCGCTTTCAGGTACGCAAGCGCCATGGCGAACAGCGGTTTTTGATCATAACGATGACAAAGTCGATGTGATTATCCAGAAAATCATCAAAGAAAGTATGTAGCAAATGATTAGCCGAATTAGCCGTCATAAGTATGTTCCAGCGCCTTCCCATGAATGGTTGATGTTGGCGACGATATTTTTGCTTATGTTGCTGAACTTTTTGCAGACTGGAATGGTGGTGTTTGCTGCTGTGCCATTAATGGGTGAGCTTGGGGTTTCGCCTCAGGAATACAGTTTGGTTACAGCGGCTTACGCGTGTGTGGCGGTGGTGACGATTTCCAAGCAGCGTTGGCTGGTTGAGCGATTGGGCTGGAAATACTACATGCTTGGCTCAATATTGGTCTTCTGTATTGGTTGTCTTGTGGGTTACAACTGTTCTAGCTTTGATGGCTTCTTAACGGCGTATGTGATTATGGGATTTTGCGGCGCGTCTTTTATGACGGGCGCTCGGTTAATTATTAACTTATTTCCGCCAAGCCCGTTGCGGTTAACCGGCATTAAAGCTTACGCCTACGGTTTAACCATAGGTATGTCGTTAGCGCCATTTTTGGCGGCACATTTATTTTTAGCCAGCTCGTGGCATGGGCTGTTTATTGTGTTGTTGCTGGTGGCTTTATTGGCAGCTATTACAGCGTCTTTTTGTTTGCCTGGCGTGCCACCTAAAAGTGAAACCCGCAGTCAAAGCCATCCGTATTTTTTAATGGCGCTAGCCGCTGGCTCGTTTTTACTCTTATACGGTTTTCAACATGGCAATTACGCTTTTTTCAGTAACACCTTGTTGGTATGTGTCTTCTTATTGTTGGGCTTGAGCAGTTTGTATTATTGTCTACGTAGCATGGTTCGCCATCATGATAATAATCCGCTGCTGTCGATGAAGTCGATCTTCGGCAGTCCGTTGTATCGAAAAGGTGTGTTGTTGTTTTTTGTGTGTTATTTGATCATGGGGTCCAATGGTTATTTGATTCCACAAATTTTATCAAAAGGGCTTGGTTTAGGTTGGGGCACAATTGGCAATTGGTATGCTCTCGGCCAAGCTTTTTCCGTTGTCGCGTTAACCTTGGTGATGTTGGTTTTTCCGAAAAAGCCCCATGGTAAAAAATTCTACGTGTTTGGCTTTCTTTTATTGGCTTTGTATGGCTTTTTGATGACAAGGTTGTCGCCTAATACCAGTGTGCAAACTTATATTGTTCCTGCTTTGTGTGTCTTTATGTTTTTTACCGTGGCGGTGCAGGGGACGGTGGCTGCGAAAGCGTTTAACGAGTTGCAACATGATGAGACGGTGTTTTCTCATGCTCAGCAAGTGAAGAATATGTTGTCGCAATTAAGTATGGCGTTGGGGATTTCTTTAGCCAGTATTGGGCTGCAATGGCGAAGCACGGTTCACTACAGTGTGTTGAATCAACATGTGGCAAGTCATGATCCGGTGTTTGTTTCAACGCTTCAACAGATTGTTAGTGCTTATGGGCCTCAGGTCAGTACGGACGTCGCCAATAAAGCCGGAATGGCGTGGATCGTTCAACAAGTCCAACAAAACGCGGTGTTGTTGTCTGGCATCGATTATTTTTCTCTGCTTTTGGTTGTCGGAATAGTGGGAGCGATTGTGATGGCTCGTCAAAAAAGCCTAAACTGAGGTTTCTTTTTGTTTTCTTGCTAAGGCCATTGATCGATTTATGGATTTTAATGACATCTATTACTTTTATCTGACTGCTGAGAATGGCGGTTATACTGCCGCCGAGCGTGTTTCGGGTATTACTAAATCTTTATTAAGTCGCCGAGTGGCTCAGCTGGAAGAACGCTTAGGCATTCAATTGATTCATCGTAATAGTCGCCAGTTTTCCCTGACGGATGCTGGGCTGCAATTATACGAAGGTGCCGTAAACATGGTCGCGGAAGGTCAGTCGGCTTATGAGTCGGTGGCATTATTGCAGTCGGTTCCTTCTGGCGTGGTGCGCGTGAGTTGTCCTGTTCTGTTGGCGCAGCATCATTTCTCGATTTTCTTGCCCGAGTTTATGAAGAAATTTCCTAAGGTTTCGGTCCATTTGGACGCCACGGATCGTGATGTACAGATCCTAGAAGAGCGTGTCGATATTGCGTTACGAACTCGTGGAGCCTTGGCAGACGAAGCGGGTATGGTGGCGAAAAAGCTGGCCACCAGTAAGATGATTTTAGTGGCAAGTCCGCAATTTATTGGCGAATTTGGTATGCCAACACATCCGAGTCAGCTTTCTAAAATGCCTACTTTGACCGAGATGTTTGGTAAACAAGAAAGCACTTTGCATCAATGGGAATTGCTCGGCCCCGACGGAGCTGTATGCTCGGTTCAGCATCATCCAAGGTTGGTGTGTTTGAATCGTTTGTTGCAGTTAAAATCCGCCGTGCAAGGTGTTGGTGTGGGTCTTATTCCAGAGATTGTTGCCAGTGAAGATTTGGTGAAAGGGAGTTTAGTGCATGTGCTACCGGACTGGACGACAAAAGTCAGCATTGTACAAGCGGTTTATTCAAATCGAAAAAGCATGACACCAGCGGTGCGAGTGTTTTTAGATAGTTTGATTCATTATTTTGCAGAAGTAGCGAACAGCAATCGTGCTGTTTGAATACGAAAATAGCCCTCGCTTTGAGGGCTATTTTGTTTTTGCTGCGCCTTTTGTTAACGGCTTTTATTGGGCGCTTTTTTTTAGCGAGCAGGCACTGGACGATCCACTAAGGCTTCGCCATCGCGGTTAAATAAGTAGCAATCTTCTTTTTTGATGCCTACTGTGACTTTCTCGCCATTGCGCGTTAGGTTTGAACCGCTGACTTCAATGGTAAGTTTGCTGCCTTCAAATTGGCCGTAAAGATAAGTAAGACCACCTAAATGCTCTGCCACGTCAATATCTAGATCAATAGTAAGATCGGCGTCTTCGGTGTTTTCTTTGATATGCTCAGGGCGGATGCCGAGCTTGACGGTTTCGTTGACAGAGATCTTGGTGCCATCAACTTCCATCTCGATACGCTGATTGGCGATATCAATCACAGCCACATCTTTATTGTCGATACCCACCACTTTGCCTTCTAAAAAGTTCATCCGTGGTGAACCAATAAAGCCCGCCACAAATTCGTTGGCTGGATTGTGGTATGGCTCTAGCGGAGAGCCGACTTGCTCTACGTTACCAGCGCGTAATACAACGATTTTATCGGCCAAGGTCATGGCTTCAACCTGATCATGTGTCACGTAGACCATAGTGGCTTTTAGCTTGTTGTGCAGCTGTGCGATCTGAATGCGCATGTCGACACGAAGTTCGGCGTCTAGGTTGGAAAGCGGTTCGTCAAATAGGAAGACTTCTGGTTGGCGAACAATCGCACGGCCAATAGCAACACGTTGACGTTGGCCACCAGATAATTGTTTAGGTTTACGATCCAGCAGTTCATTCAGTTGCAGAATGTTGGCGGCGTTGCTGACTTGCGCCTTGATTTTCTCTGGCGCCACGCCGTTCATACGCAAACCAAAGCTCATGTTTTCTTCCACTGTCATGTGCGGATACAAGGCATAGGATTGGAAAACCATAGCAACGCCACGGTCTGCGGGCGCCACGTTATTCATGTTGGTACCATTGATTTCCAGCATGCCATCGGTAATGTCTTCTAGTCCTGCAATTAAGCGCAGTAGGGTGGATTTACCACAACCAGATGGGCCTACAAAGACCACAAACTCACCGTCTTGCAGATCTAAATTG
The DNA here is from genome assembly GCF_965225885.1 of Marinomonas sp. Taxonomy (NCBI): domain Bacteria; kingdom Pseudomonadati; phylum Pseudomonadota; class Gammaproteobacteria; order Oceanospirillales; family Oceanospirillaceae; genus Marinomonas; species Marinomonas sp. Next base: position 3,037,916 of record NZ_OZ245329.1, on the reverse strand, counting down.
ACGCCATGAATTGTCTCAATATCATGAAACCGTTTGATGACGTTTGTTAGTTTTATCGTCGCCATAATGGACTTTCCTATGCTAGTTAGAGGCCATAGCCCCCATTCGGGTGGATACTTTCTTACAGGCGTCTTTGACCAATGTTTGAAAGTGTTGGAAGCGCGCCTCGTCTACACGAAATTTAGGTGCAGTAATACTCAGCGCGGCAATGGGTTCGTTTCTGTGGTTTAAAATCACCGATGCGGCACATTGAATGCCTTCTTCGTGTTCTTCTAAATCCAAGGAAATCTTGCTTTCACGAATCTTGATAAGATCATTTCTTAACATTGCTTCGTTAATCAGCGTGGTGTCAGTGTGCTTGATAAAGCTTTGTTCTTTGATGGCGGCGGCTAATTGATCTTCACTGAGAAACGCCATCATGGCTTTACCGACACCAGTGCAATAGGCTGGGCCTTTTTTGCCAACGGCCGAAAATAAACGCAAGCTTTTTTGGCTTTCTAGCTTGTCGATGTAGATAACATCGCCACGATCGAGTACCGCAAGGTGAATAGTTTCACCGGTTTCGTCCCACAAATGTTTCATTTGATCCGCGGCTATGTCACGCACATCAATTTTTGACCAGGCTTGATGAGCCAATTCCAGTAGCCCATAACCAGGATGATAAAGCTGACTAACTTCATCAAAGCGAACCAAGCCTTTCTCTGTCAGCGACGTCAGAGTCCGATGCGCTGTTGCTTTTGGTAGGTCTGTTTTCTCAACCAATTCGGCAAAGCGTAGTGGCACTGGCGTCATGCAAACTTCTTGCAATAGGCTAAGTGCTTTGTCTAACGATGAGCCTCCGCTCTTAGTTTCTTGCTCAGTCATGGTTAGGTTTCCTTAATCTCTATTTTTATAATTTTCTAAGGTTAATTTAGCCTCAAAAAAGAGGCCTGAAAAAATGTTCTAAATTGAGTATTGCAAAAAATGGAACTTTATTCCATTATTTTATTAGGCGAGTTATCCGAAGTTGAATTCAGGTAGCAAGTGGGACAATTATATAAACTATAAAAATAAGAGGTATGTGCGCCATGCAGAAGTTGCATAGCAAGCAACAGCAATGGATGCCGGTTTTATTCTTAGCGCCAGCAGTCATTTTGTTTGTGGTCTACGTTATCTTTCCTATTCTCCAGAGTATCTGGTTGAGCTTTTATGAGTGGGACGGAATCGGTGAGAAGACTTTCGTAGGCTTAAGTAATTACTATGAACTCTTTGATGATTATCAGTTCTGGGTAGCGTTAAAAAACAACCTGTATTGGATGGTCTTCTTCATGTTGGCGCCGCCAATTGGTTTGGGCATTGCGTTGTTTCTAAATCAAAAAATCATGGGCATACGTTTAGTTAAGTCTATGTTTTTCTTTCCTTTTGTTATCTCGCAAGTGGTTGTTGGCTTGGTTTTCTCTTGGTTCTACGATCCGTCTTTTGGCTTGTTTAATAAGGCCATTGGCTTGTTCGGTATGGAACCGATTGCGATCTTGTCTGATGAAAACTGGGTAACCTTCGGCATTATCGTGGCAGGACTTTGGCCACAAATTGCTTATTGCATGATCTTGTATCTCACAGGTTTAAATAATCTTAATCCAGATCAAATTGAAGCGGCACGTTTAGATGGTGCTCATGGTTGGAAAATGCTGCGCCACGTCATTTTGCCTCAGTTACGACCTGCGACTTTTATTGCTGTGGTGGTCACTGTGATTGGCGCGTTACGAAGCTTCGACCTTGTCGCAACCATGACCAGCGGTGGTCCATTCGGCTCATCCAGTGTCCTTGCTTACTTCATGTACGAACAGTCGATCTTTAACTACCGCGCCGGTTACGGTGCTGCGATTGCGACTGTGTTGTTCTTGATTATGGATATTTACATCGCCTATTTCTTGTGGCGTATGCTGAAGAGTGAGAAAGCCTAATGTTTCCAACTCCTATAGAAAAAAGATCATTACCTTTTAACGTAAGCTATCGCGTTGCCGTTTGGATCTCTCTTGCACTTTGGCTGTTACCGCTCGTGGCGGTCATGCTAACGTCAGCACGTTCGAGTGCAGATATTAACGCGGGGAATTATTGGGGCATTCCTTCTGAATGGATGTTGTTCGAAAACTACACCACTGTGTTTACCGAAACACCGATGTTGCGTTATTTGATCAACTCATTAATTATCACTTTACCTGCGGTTTTTGGTGCAGTGGCCTTGTCTACTTTGGCGGGTTATGCACTGGCGAAGTTTAAATTTCGTGGCAACATCGCGCTGTTTGCTGCTTTTATTGCGGGTAACTTTGTACCTTTTCAAATTCTGATGATTCCAGTGCGTGATTTGACCATCAGCATGGGATTGTACGACACGGCGTCGGGCTTGATTCTGTTCCATATCGCTTTTCAAACCGGCTTTTGTACCTTGTTTATGCGTAACTTTATTGTCGGTTTGCCAGATGAACTGATTGAGGCCGCTCGTGTGGAAGGCGTCAGCGAATGGCAAATTTTCTGGCATGTGGTTTTACCTTTGGTTCGTCCTGCTTTAGCGGCCTTGTCGGTGCTGATTTTTACCTTTATTTGGAACGATTACTTCTGGGCGTTGGTATTAGTTCAGAGTGATGAAGTACGTCCAATTACTGCGGGCATCAGTGCGTTGAAAGGTCAGTGGATGGCGTCTTGGCAGTTGATTGCCGCCGGTTCTATTGTTGCGGCTTTGCCTCCGGTTATTTTGTTTTTCGCCATGCAGCGTCACTTTATTGCGGGTTTAACCTTGGGTGCTACAAAAGGGTAATAGATCATGTCTGAAGTGAAAAATGTGTCTTTTTATCGACAAGACTCAAAAGATCAAAGCAAGACTTTGGTAATTGCTTGCCCGACACAAGGCGCACCAGAATTGTTGTATTTTGGCGATGCTTTACCCAAAACGACAGATTTAGCCAGTGTGTATTTGTCGCAACAAGCGGCAATACCGCAAGGCATGATGGATAACCCCACGCCGATGTCCTTGATTCCTGAAGCGGGTCGAGGATGGTTGCAAACGCCAGCGGTCGAAGCCAGTGCAGAAGATCGCCCTACATGGGCGGCGTGCTGGTCTTTGGTCGCTGTGGATGAGCAGAAAAATGGCTTTGTGATTCATTTAGAAGACAAGGTCGCTCAGTTGTCGGTTGTGCTGGATATTGGCTTGTTGCCGTCTGGTGTTTTACGTCAGCAATTAACATTGACCAACCAAGGCGAGTTTGACGTCAGCGTACAACGCTTAGCTTGTACTTTGCCTGTTGCCAGTCAGTTTACTGAACGAATGGGATTCTATGGCCGCTGGTGCCAGGAGTTTCAGCAAGAGCGTAGCGATTGGCAAGCGACCTGGTTGCAAGAAAACCGTAATGGCCGTAATTCTCAGGCAAACTTTCCAGCGGTGATTGTTGGCGAACAAGGCTTTGGCGAGCAACAAGGCGAGCTGGTCGGCGCGCATTTGGCGTGGAGCGGAAATCACAGATTAAAAGCGGATTACACCGCGGAAGGTCATCGTTACTTACAAGCTGAAGTCTTGTATTTGCCGGGTGAGATTGTTCTGCCTAAGGGTGAGTCTGTTACGACGCCAGAATTATTAGCCGCACACAGCGCTGCTGGTTTAAATGCCATGAGCCAGCAATTCCATAAAGAGGCTCGTCACCGCTTGAAACTCACTAAGCCTCGTCCTGTGCATCTGAATACTTGGGAAGCCTTTTACTTTGATCACGATATGACCAAGCTGAAAGCGCTGGCGAAAGCGGCTGCGGAAGTGGGCGTTGAACGTTATATCCTCGATGATGGTTGGTTCCGGGGTCGTGATAATGATAAAGCCGCGCTGGGTGACTGGTTCGTTGATGAAAGCAAATACCCTGATGGTTTAATGCCATTAATCCGTTATGTGAAAGACGATTTAGCCATGGAGTTTGGTTTGTGGTTTGAGCCTGAAATGGTCAACCCAGATTCTGATTTATTTCGCGCTCACCCTGATTGGGCATTGCAATTACCCCAGTACGAGCCTGCTTTGGCGCGCAATCAGTTAGTGTTGAACTTGGCTAAGCCAGAAGCTTACCAATACATCCGCGAGCGTTTGTTTGCTCTGTTTACCGAATATCCTATTGATTATGTGAAATGGGATATGAACCGAGATTACACTCAGCCAAGTGGTGATATTGCGCCACAAGCCCACGCCCAAGTAGACGCTTTGTACCGATTATTGAGCGAGCTCAATCAAGTATTTCCAGCTATGGAGATCGAAAGCTGTTCTTCTGGCGGTGCGCGCGTGGACTTCGGTATCTTGAATTTTACTAAGCGTTTTTGGGCATCTGATTGTAACGATGCTTTAGAGCGACAAGCTATTCAGCGTGGTTTTAGCTATTTCTTGCCGCCTGAAGTGATGGGTTCTCACATTGGCCCAGATAAAAGCCATACCACGAGCCGTATTCATGATGTGGCGTTCCGCGCGGGAACCGCCATGCTTGGGCATTTAGGTATTGAATGGAACTTGTTGGACGCCAATGCAGAGCAGAAAGCCACCATTGCTAATTGGCTTTCTCATTACAAACAGTATCGAAGCGTTTTGCATGAAGGTAATAACTGGCGCTTGCCAAGTGCCGATGGACGAGCGCAAACCCAATGGGCATTGAGCCAAGACCAAATGCAAGGGTTGGCGATTTACAGTCAATTAGCAATGCCCAAGCAAGCTCAAACCTTGCCGATTCGTTTACCAAACTTATTGCCAGATCAGCTCTATCAAATAAACGTTCTGGAACACAGCCCATTGCCTGGACATCTTATGAAAGCCTTACCTGTGTGGTGGAAAAAAGACCTTATATTAAACGGTGCGAGCTTGAGTCAAATTGGGCTGACATTGCCTATTTTTGACCCTGAATCTCTAGTGTTGATAGCAATTAAAGCCGTACCTGAAACGGAGAAATATTGAATGAGTGACAACAATAACAAAGATAAAAAACCATTACGCAGTCAGCAATGGTACGGCAAATTAGACAAAGACGGCTTTATTCACCGTAGCTGGATGAAAAACCAAGGTTTGCCAGATCACAGCTTTGATGGCCGACCAATTATTGGTATTTGTAACTCATGGAGCGAATTAACTCCTTGTAATTCGCATCTTCGTGAATTAGCCGAATACGTAAAACGCGGCGTTTGGGAAGCGGGTGGTGTGCCACTAGAGTTTCCAGTGATGTCGTTGGGTGAAACCCAAATGAAGCCGACGGCCATGTTATTTCGTAATTTGATGAGCATGGATGTAGAAGAATCCATGCGTGCTTACGGAATGGACGGTGTTGTGTTATTGGGCGGTTGTGACAAAACCACGCCAGCCCAATTGATGGGCGCGTGTTCGGTGGATTTACCGACGATTGTTGTGTCATCTGGTCCAATGCTAAACGGTAAATATCGCGGTAAAGATATAGGTTCAGGTACAGACGTTTGGAAATTTAGTGAAGCGGTACGCGGCGGTAAAATGAGCCTTGATGCTTTTATGCGTGCAGAGTCTGGTATGTCTCGTTCCCGTGGAACTTGTATGACCATGGGCACAGCATCGACCATGTCTTGTTTGGTGGAAGCTTTGGGTATGTCTTTACCAGAAAACGGCACCTTGCCAGCGGTCGATGCTCGACGTCAGGCGTTGGCTCATATGACGGGCGCTCGTATTGTTGAGATGGTGAAAGAAGATCTAAAACCGTCTGATATTTTGACCAAGACAGCTTTTGAAAATGCCATTCGTGCCAATGCCGCCATTGGTGGATCAACCAATGCGGTCGTGCATTTATTGGCAATTGCGGGTCGAGTGGGTGTGGATTTGACCCTAGAGGATTGGGACCGCATTGGTGCGGAAATTCCTTGTCTTGTCGACTTGATGCCTTCCGGTCGATTCTTGATGGAAGACTTCCATTACGCGGGCGGTTTCCCAGCGTTAATTCAGCGTTTGAGTCATCTCTTTGATATGACTGCCAATACGGTTTGTGGTGCAAGCTTGGGTGAGATTACCGAAGGCGCTGAGTGTTTCAATGAAGAGGTTATACGTCCTATTGATAAACCTTTGCGTGCGAAAGCGGGCATTGCTGTGTTACGCGGTAACTTGTCGCCGCAGGGTGCGATTATTAAGCCGAGCGCGGCAACGCCTGCTTTGTTGCAGCACACAGGCAAAGCTGTGGTGTTTGAAAACATCGAAGATTACAAAGCTCGTATCGATACGCCAGAGCTAGACGTCGACAAAGATTCGATTTTGGTGCTGAAAGGCTGTGGTCCAAAAGGTTATCCGGGTATGCCAGAAGTGGGCAACATGGCGTTGCCAAGTAAGTTGTTAGAACAAGGCATTACCGACATGGTTCGCATCAGTGATGCGCGTATGAGCGGCACGGCGTTTGGTACAGTGGTGCTGCATGTTGCACCGGAATCCACAGTTGGTGGACCATTAGCCTTGGTGAAAAATGGCGACGAAATCACCCTTGATGTGGAAGGCCGTGGCTTGCATTTGCATATTTCTGATGAAGAAATGGCAACTCGTAAAGCTGCATGGCAACCTGAAGAAAGTGATTATCATCGCGGTTATGCCAAGTTGTATATCGACCATGTAATGCAAGCCGATCAAGGTGCTGACTTGGATTTCCTTGTTGGCAACAGTGGGTCGAAAGTGAGCAGGGAGTCTCATTAATGACAAATAATAAAAACAAAACGATTTTTCCTAGTTTGGCTGGACGTCACGCTCTTGTGAGCGGGGGCGCGTCTGGTATTGGTGAAGCCTTGGTTCGAGCGTTAGCTCAGCAAGGTTGCTTGGTGAGCTTTTTCGATATTGATCAAGCAGCAGGTGATAACCTTGCAAAAGAGCTAAACGATCAAGGCTTGAAAGCGCATTTTAATTTGGTTGATTTGACTGAAATAGACACGCTTCAAAAAGTGATTACTGAGCGTATGGCCGAATGGGGTGCGATTCGTATTCTGGTAAACAACGCAGCCAACGATCATCGTCATACGCTACAAGACATGACGTCAGACGCATTTGATAAATGTATCTCGGTCAATTTAAAACATCATTTCTTTGCCGCTCAAACCGTCGCGCCTGCCATGGCGGAAGCCGGTGGCGGTAGTATTATTAATATGAGTTCCAACTCTTGGATGTTGGGACTGGCTGGATATCCGGGTTATGTAACGGCAAAAGCGGGCATTTCAGGCTTAACCAAAGGCTTGGCTCGTGAGCTTGGCGGTCAGAAAATTCGTGTTAATACGGTATTGCCCGGCTGGGTGATGACGGAAAAACAAAAGCGTTTATGGCTTACGCCAGAAGCTGAAGCCGAATTAATGACACAGCAAGCGCTGAAAGAAAAAATCGAACCTGAAGATGTGGCGGATTTGGTGTTGTTTTTAGGCGCTGATGATAGCCGCATGATTTCTGGACAAAGCTTGGTTGTGGATGGAGGGCGCTTGTAATGACCTCATTAAATCCTGTTTCACAACCTGCTGGTGACCAAGCGAGCTTTATTGCCGTTGATTGGGGAACCACCAATTTACGTGCCTTTTTGATGAATCAGGATGGTCATATTCAAGCACAGCGCGACAGTGATCGAGGCATGTTAAAACTCGGTTCGGCTGAATTTGAAAGTGTCTTGTCTGATTTGTTGGGAGATTGGCTTACGCCGGATCTACCCATTTACATGGCGGGCATGGTGGGCAGTCGCGGTGGTTGGCAAGAAGTGCCTTACCAGCAATGTCCGATTAAATTAGATGATTTGTCTGAGCATCTTTTTTGGCTGACGACGTCGTTGCCAAACAAGGTGGCAATTGTACCTGGCTTACGAGGTACGGGGGTCGCAGGCTTGCTTGATGTCATGCGTGGTGAAGAAACGCAATTACTGGGCGCGCTTGATTGGTTGGAAGAACAAGGCCGTGGTGATGAATCACCGGTATTTTGCTTGCCGGGAACCCATTGTAAATGGGTAAAAGTTACAGAAGGCAAGGTCATGCAATTTTCGACTTCTATTACAGGAGAGTTATTTGCGCGTTTAAATGATGAATCCAGTTTGGTAAAAGGCTTGCCTAAATCGGATCAGCTTAACGAAGAAGCGTTCAAAAAAGGTGTGTTGGCTAGTCAGCAGACGGGCGGGATTTTGCATCATTTATTCAGTGCTCGTAGTCGTTTTGTGTGTGGTGAATTGGCTGCCGACGAAGTGCGAGATTATCTTTCTGGTGTGGTGATTGGTCATGACGTGAATGACACGTTAGAAGCTTTAACTATGGTGGCGTTAGAAGCGCAGACCAGCCCCGTTGTGATGATTGGCAGTGAGGCGCTGAGTGAGCGTTATGCGCTTGCTTTGTCGTCTCGGAATCTTACTTGCGAATTTTTAGCGGCTAACGAAGCAAGCATTCGTGGCTTAAAACGCTTGGCGAATCGTCAGGCTTGGTCGGAAATGAATCCGGCAAAAGGAGCGTAATTACATGAAACATTCTTTTGATGCATTGATGCAAGAATTTCCAATGGTTGCCATTCTTCGTGGAATTAAATCAGATGAAGTGATGGAGCATACTCGGGTGTTGATTGAAGCGGGTTTCCGTATGATCGAAGTACCATTGAATTCGCCTGATGCGTTTACGAGTATCCGCATGCTACAAGAAGCCTACGGCGAGCAAGCGTTAATTGGTGCTGGTACGGTTTTGACTATGGCTCAGTTGACCGAGTTAGTGGATACAGGCGCAAAATTAATGGTTTGTCCACATACCGATGTGGAGCTAATTAAAGCCGCAAAAGTCGCTGGGCTTTACACTATGCCGGGATTTTTTACCGCTAGCGAAGCGTTTGCTGCCTTGCATGCCGGTGCCGACGCGGTGAAACTGTTTCCAGCCGAAGCCTTGCCTTCTATCAATGTAGTAAAAGCCTTGGGTGCTGTTATTCCTGCTGAAGCATGGTTGTGTCCTGTGGGCGGCGTGACACCAAATAACGTGGCCGATTATCTTGATGTTGGCGCGCGTGGTTTTGGTTTAGGCTCTGGTTTGTACAAAAAAGGCCAATCCGTCGAAACGACCAAAACTAATGCAGAGGCATTCATGGCGGCGTGGAAAGCATATAAATAATGATCAAGTCTCTTGCTTGGTGTGGTGAGTTATCGCAATGCATCAAGCAAAGAACTTCACTTCGGAGAATAAAAATAATGCAGCAGATTAGTACTCAACGCCACCAATTAGCCGAAGGGCCATTTTGGAGCCAATCAGAGCAAGCTTTGTATTGGGTTGATATTCCCGCTTGTCAGGTGTGGCGCTGGCATCAAGCTTCCAATGACTATCAGCATTGGACCTTACCGAAAAAAGTATCCGCGGTATTCACCACACAAAGTGCGCGTTTGTTGGTCACTATGGCCGACGGTGTGGCGTATTTAGATCGAGCCACGGGCGAACTGGAATATTTGTGTGAGTTAGACACAGATATACCGGGTAACCGCAGTAATGACGCTAAGTGTGATCCGAAGGGCAATCTTTGGGTCGGAACCATGGACGATGCAGAAAATGTTTCATCGGGCCGTTTATGGAAAGTCACTGCTGAAGGTAAAAGAACCTTAATGCTAGAAAACGTGGGAATTTCTAATACCTTGGCATGGGATGAATCTCGCGGCCGCTTTTATTTTGGCGACTCCATGACCCGCAAGGTTCACGCTTTTCCTTATCCTGAATTTTATGACGTGCGCAGCCAAAAGCCATTTTTTGAAGTAAAAGAGGGCATTGGTGCGGATGGATCTTGTATTGATTTAGAGGGTTGTATTTGGAACGCCAATTGGAATGGGTCACGTATTGTGCGTTACAACCCAGAAGGCGAAGTATTGCAAACCATTGAATTGCCGTTTGCGAAACCAACATGTTGTGTGTTTGGCGGCGTTGATGGGAAAACCTTGTTTATTACTTCTGCCAGTGTGGATACCACTGACGAAGAATTGGCAGACAAGCCCTTGTCTGGACATGTTATCGCTATTGATTTGAAAACGGCATTGGATCTTGATGTCGCTGGTGCGCCAAGTCAGCCGTTTGCTGGAGCATAAAATATGAAGTTAGGTGTGTGTTATTACCCAGAGCATTGGCCAAAAACAAGATGGCTTGAAGACGCTCAACATATGCAACGTATTGGTATTGAATACGTACGAATTGGAGAATTTAGTTGGAGCACAATTGAACCGACTCCGGGGGAATTGCATTGGGAATGGTTAGATGAATCGCTGGATATTTTGCATTCTCATGGCTTGAAAGTGATTTTGGGTACGCCAACCGCAACGCCTCCGAAGTGGTTGGTGGATCGTTATCCTTCTATGCTTGCTAAAGACGAGCATGGCCGTGTGCGTAATTTTGGTTCACGCCGTCATTATACTTTTGCCAGCCTCGAGTACCGTGAAGAATGTCGTCGTATCGTTACCTTAATGGCGGAACGCTATGGTCAACATCCTGCGGTGGCTTCTTGGCAGACCGACAATGAGTACGGTTGCCACAATACAATTTTAAGTTATGCCGAAGCGGATTTGTCCGCGTTTCGTATTTGGTTAGAAGAGAAATACACCACAGTTGAAGCCTTGAATAAAGCCTGGGGCAACGTGTTTTGGAGCATGGATTATCGCTCTTTCGATGAAGTGGAATTGCCAAATTTAACGGTAACCGAAGCGAACCCTTCCCATCGTTTGGACTTTCAACGTTGCTGTTCAGACCAAGTGGTGGCTTTTAACAAACTGCAAGTGGATATTTTACGTGAGCATTCTGCTGGACGTGATTTGGTTCATAACTACATGGGATTCTTTACCGCATTTGATCACCATAAAGTGGGTCAAGATCTGGATGTGGCGAGTTGGGATACTTATCCGCTGGGCTTTTTGGATCAAGAAGCGATTTATACCGCAGAAGAAAAACATCAGTATTTACGCGTTGGCCATCCTGATTTTGGCGCTTTTCATCACGATTTATACCGTGGCTGTGGCAAAGGTCGTTTGTGGATCATGGAGCAACAGCCGGGGCCGGTAAACTGGGCACCTCATAATCCTACGCCTGCCGATGGCGCTGTGCGTTTATGGACCTGGGAAGCGTTTTCCCATGGCGCGGAATTGGTGTCGTATTTCCGCTGGCGACAGGCGCCATTTGGTCAAGAGCAAATGCACGCTGGTTTGTTACGCCCTGATGCAGAAGAAGCAGAAGCTGCAAAAGAAGCGTCTCAGGTTGCCAATGAAGTAAAAGTCTTAGCCGATTCACTTGGGTTGGATGCAGAAGAATTAATGTCTTTGCCTAGTGCAGGGAAAGTGGCTTTGATGTTTGATTATGACGCTTGCTGGTCCTTAGACATTCAACCTCAATCACGCGCTTACCGCTATTTATTCTGGTGTTATCGCGTGTATGAAGCCATGCGTGAAATAGGCCTTTCCGTGGATATCATTCCAAGTGATGGGTCTTTGGATATGTATGAGCTACTGGTGCTTCCAGCGCAGGCGCATATTACTCCGCAACTGCAAGAAAGACTGAATGCTTACAAAGGTGTGTTGCTTGCCGGGCCAAGAACTGGCAGTAAAACCGACAGTTATCAGATTCCAGAAAATCTTGCGCCGGGTCCATTGGCTAGCTTGTTGCCTTTAACAGTAGAGCGCGTTGATGCTTTGCCTGAGCATACTCAGCCAGCTGTTGCTGGTCGTTGGGGCGCAGGTAAATTGAAGCATTGGCATGAGCAGATCAAAACAGAGTTGCCTTGTTTGTTACGTGACAATGGCGGAAATCCTGTCTTGATGGGCGCTGATCGACATTTTTACCTTGGCTCTTGCTTAGACAGTAGTTTGTTAAAAGCAAGCTTGGCCAAATTAGCTGATATTGCAGTGCTACAGACTCGTTACCTGCCAGAAGGCGTACGAATTCGTGAGCGTGGCAATGTGATATTTGTCTTTAATTATGCTTCGCAAGCGGTGGTGTTTGAGCCTGATAACGCGGAGTTGATTTTAGGTAGTAAAACGCTAGAAGCCGCTGGTGTGGCAATCTGGAAAAAGAACTAAATAAAATTTGAAATAAATAAACCGGAACTTAGTTTCGTTTGTTGATTTTTTGTACTTATTGATCAATACTGAAACTTGGTTCCATTTAATAAAAAGAAAAAGAGGGCTTATTTACATGAAGAAATTACAATCCTTATTGGTAGGGGCAATGACGCTCGGTGCTGTCTCTATCGCCAACGCGGGTACTTTGGTGATCAACTCCGATCAAGCCGATCCTGCGCCGAAAAAAGCGTTTACTGAAATCGTACAGAAGTTTGAGAAAGAAAACCCTGACGTGACAGTGAAGTACAACTTATACGACAAAGAAGGTTATAAAACCGCCATTCGAAATTGGTTGTCGACGACACCTCCTGATATCGTTTTCTGGTACGCGGGTAACCGTATGAAAGCCTTTGTTGATCGCGGCTTGTTCGAAGACGTGAGTGACATCTGGAAAAAACAAGACCTCAAAGCCAATATGCCATCTGCCGCTTCAGCGATGACGATTAAAGGTAAACAATGGGGCGTACCTTATACTTATTATCAGTGGGGGATTTATTACCGCAAAGACATCTTTGATAAATTAGGATTGTCTGAGCCAAAAACGTGGGATGAATTCTTAGCGGTAAACGCGAAGCTAAAAGCTAATGATATTGCACCGATTGCCATTGGTACCAAATACCTTTGGACTGCCGCTGGCTGGTTTGATTATTTGAACATGAGAACTAACGGTTTGGATTTCCACATCGATTTGATGGATGGCAAAATTCCTTACACTGATCCTCGCGTTCGTAAAACTTTCGAACATTGGAAAGAGTTGGTTGATAAAGGCTATTTCCTAGAAAATCATGCGTCTTATTCATGGCAAGAAGCTCAGCCGTTTATGTATAACGGTAAAGCGGCGATGTATTTGATTGGTAACTTTATCGTGCCGAATTTCCCGAAAGAGCTAGACGGTAAAATGGGTTTCTTCCAATTTCCACAAATAAACAACAAAGTAGGCATGGCGGAAGACGCACCAATGGACACCGTTCATATTCCTTCGAAAGCAGCGAACAAAGTAGATGCGCGTAAATTCCTAGAATTTATGGCTCGTCCAGATAACCAAACTTTGGTTAACGCGGCTTTGTTGCAAATTCCACCTCATAAGAAAGCAAGTGCGCCTGATGACTTCTTTTTGAATAAAGGGGTGGCAATGTTAAACGAGGCTTCTGGAACGGCGCAATTCTATGACCGTGATACGGATCCAAGCATGGCGCAGGAAGGCATGAAAGGTTTCCAAGAGTTCATGGTAAAACCTGAGCGTCTTGATGCGATTTTGAAACGTTTAGAAGGTGTGAGAAAACGCGTTTTTAAATAAGCTTTAATTTGTCTTAATGCAGCGAAAAGCCAGTTCAACTTTTTGAGGTTACTTCAGAAAGTTGACTGGCTTTTTTGTTGCTGGACTTATTTATTGCTTAGCTATTCTGCTTACTTAGTCAGAGCAGAAACAATTTGGTGAGTGTTGTAATTCATCAATTTCAAGTAAGAGGAAGCAGGGCCATTTGTTTCAGAAAGAGATTCTGGATATAGCTCGCCGCCTGGTTTTGCGCCTGTTGCATTCGCAATTTGTTTAACTAGACGTGCATCATTTGAATTTTCAATGAAGTAGGTTTTGATCTGCTCTTGTTTGATTTGGTCGATAAGGCTGGCGACATCCGCGGCGGTTGCTTCTGTTTCAGTCGACAAACCAAGCGGCGCTAGGAATTTCACCTTGTATTCTTTTGCATAATAACCAAAGGCATCATGGCTGGTTAATACTTGGCGTTTACTAACCGGAATGGTGTCAATTTCAGCGTGGATTTTCTTGTTTAATTGGGTTAGTTGCTGAGTGTATTTTTGAGCATTGTCTTGATAAGTTGACGCGTATTCTGGGTCAATGTTTTCTAGCGTTTTCTCGATATTGTTTACCCATATAATTACGTTAGGAATACTGTTCCATACGTGTGGATCGGTCACTTCTTCCCCGTCTTCTACGAAGGTGTGCGTGTTGATTCCTTCCGATACAACCGTCGCTGGTTTGTTAGAACCTGACGCTTTGACCATTTTAGTAAACCAAGATTCTAAGCCTTCGCCGCTAATAAAAGTTGCAGAAGCGTTTTTGATGGCTTTTGCATCTTTCGGAGAAGGTGAGAACTCATGAGGATCACCATTGGCTGGAATTAGACTCGTCACATCAACCAAATCACCGCCCACTTGTTTTACTACATCGGCAAGAATACTAAAGCTGGCAACCACAGGAACAGGTTTTTCCGGTGACGCATGAGCAAGGGTTGTGCCCAGCGTTAAAGTGGAAAGTAGCGTTAACGCGAAAGGTATTTTATTCATTGTTGAATCTCCATTGGGGTTGAGTGTGTTTTTCTACGCAAATGCTTATAGAAGATACCAGCAGGGGCGAACAGCAAGGACAAGACATAAAGGCTTGTTGCCGTCAGTATGATGGTAGGTCCAGAAGCAAAATTAAGTTGGAAGGAAATGATCAAGCCTAAATAGCCCGATAAAGTTGCTGATAAAGTGGCAATGGCGATCATTTTCGGTAAGGTTTTTGCCCACAGTTGAGAGATAACCGCTGGCAGCATCATCATGCCGACTGCCATTAACGTGCCGAGGGTTTGAAATCCCGCGACTAAGTTCAGTACCACCATCAGCAGGAAAATTCCGTGGTAGAGAACGCCCTTGCCGCCGACGGAACGTAAAAATCGTGGATCAAAGCATTCGACAACCAAGGGACGATAAATCAAGGTAAGCAGAATTAATGAGAAGCTGGCGATGCCACCGATGAGATATAGCGCTTCAGCGTCAATGGCTAAAATAGAACCAAACAGTACATGCAATAAGTCAATGTTCGAGCCTTTAATGGAAATCAGTAAAACGCCTAATGCCAAGGACGCAAGGTAAAAACTGGCGAAAGAAGCGTCTTCTTTTAGATTAGTGTTGCGACTGACGATGCCAGACAATATCGCCACGGTGAGTCCAGCAATCAATGCACCTAAGCCCATGATGGGTAAAGAAAGCGTGCCTGCAATCATAAAACCAATGGCGGCGCCAGGAAGCACGGCGTGGCTCATAGCATCACCAATTAGGCTCATGCGGCGCAGCATAAGTAATACGCCAATCGGACCAGAGCTTAGACCCAGTGCAACCGATGCAATCAGAGCACGTCGCATAAAGCCATAATCCTGGAAAGGTGCAATGGCGAGTTCGTAAAGGATCATGCGGATTCCTTAAGTGGAGTAGGGGGTTGGCTCTGCGGGTTATCCCAGTAATGAATTAAGCTTTTTGCCCGTTGTTTGTTTTGTACTGACAGCGCTTGTCGAGTGTCGCCCCAATAAACGGCTTCGCGAGCCAGCAATAAGGTATTTGGAAAGTGTTGTTCGATTTGTTCTAAGTCATGAAGAATGGCGAGAACGGTACGACCCTCTTTGTTCCACTGAAGAATTAAAGCGAGTAGATCGTGGGTTGTTTGCTCGTCCACTGCGTTGAATGGCTCATCTAAAATCACCACTCGGGCGTCTTGTAAGAGCAGTCGTGCGAACAAGGCTCGCTGAAATTGCCCAGAGGAAAGAGAACCTATTTGACGCTTTTCCATGCCAGCCAAGCCCACTTGCTGCAAGGCGTCTTTTGCCTCTTCTAAACAAGCGTTTGATAAGCCTCGAAACGCACCATTTTTTCGCCATGATCCTAAGCTCACCAAGTCTTCAAGGTTTAAGGGAAAGTGGCAGTCTATTTCGGCGGTTTGAGGAAGATAGGCAATATCTTGTGGTGTTAGTTTTCCTCGGTTGATGTGGCTATTGGTGAGGGAAAGTTCTCCCATGATGGCTTTCACCAAAGTGGATTTTCCTGCTCCATTCGCGCCAGCAATTGCCGTTAAGCTGCCTGCTGCAAATTGCCCAGTCAAATGGCAAACGGCATGTACTCTGCCATATGAAATACACACGTCGTCCAGAATTAATGTGCTCATGGTAAGGCCACCGCCCAAATAATAAGCATCCAAAGGGCGAGAACTAAAAAACTGGTCAATACGATTCGTTGTAAGGCCGATTGGCTTAATACACTTTTTTTAAATCTCATGTTCTAAATCTCATGTTCTAAATCTCATGATTGTGCCTTTACTCACGTCAGAAAAGTCCGCGTAAGTGCTTATTTATAGGAAGGTTGGGGCTTGTTTGAAAATATAAAAATGTTGTATCATAACAAAACTGTTCGCAGTAGTATTTCTTATCTCATGGATGTCGCATTGTCGTGAATATCCTCATTGTTTAAAAATTAAGGATCTAATTTTTATGAAAACCTTTTTTCAGCCTCTGCGTTTGGTGACGCAGTTATTGCTTCTGTCTATTGTGGTTTCTTCTAATGTGGCGGTGGCGCAACCAACGCAATCCAATACCTTGTCCATCAGTGCTGCTTTTGAATTTACAAGCTTAGATCCATCAAAAAATGGTTTTGTCTATAGTCGTATGCAGGTGTTAGAAACCTTGGTTGATGTGGATGAAAACGGTTTACTGCTTCCTGCCTTGGCTAAAAGCTGGCAAGTGAGTGAGGATGCTAAAACTTGGACATTTGATTTGCGTGATGACGTACATTTTCATGATGGCAGCTTAATGAGTGCCGATGCGGTGGTTAACAGCTTGACCATTGCACAATCTAAACATGGCGCGTTAAAGAATGCCCCAATTGATAGCATTCGTGCCGAAGGAAATAACAAAGTAAAAATTACCCTGTCTCATCCTTACACATTATTAGGTGCGGTGTTGGCGAACTACGCCAATGGCATTTTGTCTCCAGATGCTTACGGCAAAGACGGCGATGTGCTTGCGTTGTCGGCAACGGGCCCTTACCAGCTGTATCAGTTTTCACCTCCGCATAAGTTAGTGGTAGAGAAGTTTGATGATTACTGGGGTAAGAAAGCCAGTATTCCTTACGCAAGTTACTTAACGGGTCACCGTACGGAAAGCCGTGTTTTGCAGGCGCGAAGTGGTCAAGCCGATATTGTGTTTGGTTTGGATCCTGCCAGTTTGCCTTCCTTAAAGCGTTTGCCTAGCTTGGAAGTTCATTCTAACCCTATCCCAAGAACTATCGTATTGAAGCTAAACAGTGGCCATCCCTTTATGAAGGATGTCAAAGCGCGCAAAGCTTTGAGCTTAGCGATTAATCGACAAGGTATTGCGAAAGGGATTTTACGTATTCCAGGCTCAGAAGCGGATCAAATCTTGCCAGCTTCTATGTCTAATTGGCACTTAAATAATGTGACCAGTAAAGCAGAAGCCGAAGCGGGGACGCCTGAATCTCTGTTAGCCTCTTTGGGGTGGAAGAAAAATTCCGAAGGCATGCTTGAAAGAGACGGTGAACAGTTTCATCTGACCATTATTACTTATGCAGATAGACCAGAACTAACTACGGTGGCGACGGCGATTCAAGCGCAATGGCAAGCCATTGGTATCGACACTAAGGTCCAAGTGACCAATTCCAGTGCTATTCCAATGGGTCATCAAGATGGTTCGTTAGAAGTGGCGTTGATTGCACGTAACTATGGTTTTATCGCTGATCCGTTAGGTGTCATGTTGTCTGATTTTGGTTCCAATGGCGGCGGCGATTGGGGGGCGATGAATTGGAATAATGAAAAATTAAGCGCGGATTTGATGACTCTGGAAGAAACATCTGATCCTGTGACATACAAAAAAATTGCGCAACGTAGCGCTCAAAGCATCTTCGATGAACGCCCAATGATCCCAGTGTCTTCTTATGTTCAACAAACCTCTGTTAATAAGCGTGTGAAAGGTTTTCATTTTGATCCTTTTGAACGTAGCTACTTTTTGAATGACATGGAGTTCATAAAATAATGAAGACAATGCTTTTAAAAAGAGCGCTTCAATTGATGACAGTGGTTTGGGGTGTAGGCACCTTAACTTTTATCTTGATGCGTTCTCTGCCTGGAGATATGGCCTATCGAATTGCTGCCAGTCGCTACGGTCAGGACAACGTTGATTCTCAGGCTGCTGCTTTGGTGCGTGAGGAGTTGAACTTAGATCAAGGGGCTTTAACGGCTTATTGGCATTGGTTAGCGGACCTTCTGCAATTGAAGTTAGGCAATTCCTTGGTGAGCGGCTTGCCTGTGATAGATACGGTTGAACACATGTTAGGCCATTCCTTTTTGTTGGCCCTTGTTGGACTGCTACTGTCGGTTTTGATCGCGGTGCCGTTGGGGTTGTTAAGTGCATGGCGTGGTAATCCTTTAGATTCTGCTTTGATGGGGTTGTCCAGTGTGATCCGTGCTATGCCGGTGTTTGTCTTGGGCGTGTTATTTATTTTGCTTTTTGCCTTGCATTGGAATTGGTTTCCGGTTGCGGGTTTTGGTACGCCTGCGCATTTGGTGTTGCCTGCTATTACTTTGGCGTTAAGTTTGGCGGCGGTATCTAATCGAGTGGTAAGAGACTCGGCTAAGCGAACTTTTCAGGCTGCGTTTTACCAGTTTTCCAGAGTGAAGGGGTTATCTGCGTGGCAGACGTTTCGACAGCATGGTGTGCGTAATATTGCGGTGCCAGTAGTGGCATTTTTCGGTATCCAATTAGTCAGTATGATCGAAGGGATTGTGATGATCGAATCGTTGTTTTCGTGGCCGGGAATTGGCCATGGTTTGGCCCATTCAATTTTTGCTCGTGATATTCCTGTGATCCAAGGTTCTGCCTTGGTGATGGGCATTCTGTTCGTGTTGCTGAATACCTTGGTGGATGTTATCTGCTTGTGGATTGATCCAAGAGGGGCGAAAACACAATGAAGTTAAATAAATCTCAATGGGTTGGCCTGTTTATTTTATTGGCATTGTTGACGTTCTCGTTGTTGGGTATTGTGTTTTCGCCTTATAGCATTTCGCAGCAAGATTTAAATGCCATTATGGAACCGCCTTCTGCGGCCCATTGGCTTGGTACAGATCATTTTGGTCGAAGTATGCTGACGCGTATGGCGCATGCGGTGGGCTTGTCTTTTTCGTTAAGTCTCTTGTGTATGCTGACGTCGTCTTTGTTGGGAACCGCCTTTGGCGTGTGGGCCGTTTGGGGCGGAAAAAAGATCGATGCGGCCTTAGGTATTGTGGTGAATATTTTACTCGCCTTACCCGGTTTGGTGGTGGTGCTGTTATTTGCGGCTATCGTACCAGGTTCTTTTTTGATGCTGTATTTGGCAATTTCTTTGGTGCAATGGGTGGAGTATTTTCGTGTCGTACGAGCGATTACTCAAGGCGTGATTCAAAGCCCAGCAAGGCAATCTTCTGAAATGATGGGATTTGGCCGCTGGTATCAGTTTAAGCGTCATATTTGGCCTGCTATTTCGCCCTCGGTTTTTACACTGGCGGCCTTTGGCGGCGCGAATGCAGTTTTAACCATGGCGTCGTTAGGCTTTGTTTCTGTGGGCATTCAGCCGCCGCTGGCGGAGCTTGGCTTAATGACAGTTGAGTTGTTCCCGTATTACAGCGACGCACCATGGTTGATGGCTCAGCCTCTGGTGGTCATTGCCTTGATGGTGTTTGCATTTCATTTATTGGCAGGGAAACGAGCATGAGTGTATTGCTGAAATTGACCAATGTAGCGGTTTATGTGGGTGAGACGTGTCTGTTAGAGCCTATTTCTTTGGAATTAAAACAAGGTGAGCCACTCACAATATTGGGTCAGACCGGTTCTGGTAAGAGCTTGTTGGCACAAGCGATTATGGGATTATTATCAGACGATTTAAGTATGTCTGGTGACGTGGAAGTGTTTGGCAAAGTTATGACGATTGAAGATCGTCAGGCTTTGTGGGGCCGAGAGTTGGTCATGTTGCCACAGGAGCCTTGGCATTCTCTAGATCCTTTAATGAAGGGGGTTGATCAGGTAAAAGAGGTGTATCAATTCGTACGAGAGAAGAGTGCGCAAGAGTCTCTTTCCAGTGCTGAAGATGATTTACGTCAAGTTGGCTTGGCAGGCAGCGGACATAAACGACCTGACGAGCTGTCTGGCGGTATGGCACAACGTCTTGCTATTACCGCCGCTACAGCGGGTGGCGCGCATGTTATCTTGGCGGATGAACCAACCAAAGGGCTGGATGTATCGCGTCGGGACGGCATTGTAGAGTTGCTGCAGGCTCGTTCGAATTTGGGCAGCTTACTGACGATTACGCACGACGTAGCGGTTGCTCGTCAGTTGGGTGGTTTGCTATTGGTGATGAAAGAAGGGCGATTGGTTGAGCAAGGTGAGGCGACTCAAGTGCTTGATTATCCAACAGACGATTACACGCGAGAGTTGATTGCCGCCGAGCCTAGTGCTTGGTCTGACATGGCACCGACATCTAGGCAAGACAGCGCTGAGTGTATTCTTGTTGCTGACAAGCTAGCGTTAGAACGAGGTGGACGAGTTTTGTTTGATGGGCTGTCTTTTACTATTAAGCAAGGTGAAGTGGTTGGTATTGTCGGCGACAGTGGCTGCGGTAAATCGTCGCTTGGGGATGCATTACTGAATCTTCTACCGGTTTCTGCTGGCAGTATTGTTCGTTCGAACCAGATAGCCAAGCCTCACCAATGGCTGAAACTGTATCAAGATCCACCGTCGGCGTTTTCGTCTAGTGTGTCGCTCGGTCAGTTGTTGGAAGATTTGGTGCTGTTGCACGGTATCGATAAAGCTCGTATTGCACCGTTAATGGCGCGTTTGAGCTTGCCGCAAGGGATTCTTGAACGCAATTGCCTAGCGGTTTCTGGTGGTGAATTACAGCGTTTTGCTATATTACGAGCCTTACTGTTGGATCCTGTGTTTTTGTTCGCTGATGAGCCTACTTCTCGGCTTGATCCAATCACTGCCAAAGAGGTGACTGTCTTGTTGGTTAAATTGGCCAGTGAAGCGGGTTGCGCTGTATTGTTGGTCAGTCATGATGCGGCGTTAGTTAAGAAAACGTGCCATCAGGTTATTTCAATATAAAGACGATTATCTTGCTGCGGCATTGAGATGGGAGCTAGTTAGCTCTTTTTCTCAATGTTCGTATCAAGGTGTTTTTATATAACCGCTTCATGATTTAAACATGTAAATGAGTGTCTTGAACTCAGCTTATGGTTTCACTTTACCTTCGTCTATGGTCTAATTTTTCTTAATTATATTGCTCCTTTAGGAAAAATTATGTCGTTCAAATCTTCACTTTCTGTTGCTTTGCTTAGCGCGGCTGCATCCTTTACTTCCACTAGTGCCTTGGCATTTGATGATTATTGTACGCCTAAGCTAAACGCTTACTTAGGTAACGTTCAGAAGACAGTTGAATCTAAATACGTTGCACAACGACAAAAAGACGTAGCACAAAAAATCTTGGACAAGGTTAAAGCAAGCCGCAATGACACGAAGGATTGTGTGTTGATCGATAAATTACTTCCATAACCATCTTGCTTATTTGGCTAGCAGATTTCTCGTTTTCTGTTATGTTTTATAAAGAGGAAAAATACTTTATAAAATTTTCTAATAGTCTTTTTAAAGACTCGCTAGTCAAGGGGATGTGAATGGTTCAATTAGAGGCTGCTTTAAAAGTAGCCAGGTCTCTTTTAGGAATGCCTTGTGCTGGTTTGCTTTTTAAAGATGGCACGATCATTTTTTCTGGTAAAATAGGCGGTCTTCAGCAAAAAGAGCTTTTACCTCTGCTTTCTTATTTACAGACTCTTCCTTCCTCTCGATATCTTGATTTTAAAATTACCTCGCCTAACCACGCGTTGTTTTCAGATTTGCCTGTCCTTGCTAGTTGCATTATTGAGCCTTTAACCATTAATGGCGCGCGGTTGTTTTTTTTAAGTAATACTCCTTGTTTGATCAATGAAGAACTGCTGACAGAGCATATTGATTCTTTAGTAGGTTTGTTTTCAACGTTAATGGCCTCATCTCAAACGCAGTTATCTTCACTGTCGTATATAGATGGAAAACTTACGTCAATTGGTGATGGGGCGACTGCGCAAACACGTACATTGCAGACGTTAAAAAAATTGCATGAAGTAACGGCCAATTCAGATTTGTCATTAGATGAAAAAATGCAAAAGATTCTAAAAGTTGGAGCGGATCAGTTTTCCTTGCCTATTGGGCTTATCAGCTCAATTGATGGCGACATTTATAAAGTGGAATACAGCCATACGCCAAATGGGGAAGTGCTTCCCGGTGCTAAGTTTGAGTTAGGTAACACCTATTGTGTGCATACTCTTGGCAGTGATTTACCAACTTCTTATTTTCATACTGCCATCAGCGATATTAAAGAGCATCCCTGTTATCAGAACTTTGGCTTAGAAGCCTATATCGGCATTGTTATTAATGTCGCACGTAAACGCTGGGGCACACTTAATTTTTCCAGTCCACACCCTAAAAATCAGCCTTTTAGTGAAGATGATTATGAAGTGATGAAATTGCTTGCCCAGTGGGTTGGTAATGAGATGACTCTTTTCCATGATAGATCTTTACAAGTTCATTATGATAATGAGCTGCGTGAGCAAAAAATACTTTTTGAGTCACTTTTTGATAATGCGCCAGAAGCGATTATTCATGTTGGAGCAAACCGTGAAATCAAGATGCTGAACCCGGCATTTACAGATCTATTTGGTTATAGCCTTGATGACTTAGAAGGAAAAACAACTCAAGTACTCTATGCTGAAGAAAGTGAGTTTATAAGGAGGGGGCAAGCTTATAATTCAGATATGAAAGATGTTTTAAATCGCTATCGTGTTAGCTACAAAAACAAACAGGGCAACGTTTTTCATACGGAAACGATTGGTAGCAAGATTCGAAATGCGGATGGTAGTCTCGGTGGTTATATCGCCCATATTCGTGATGTAACAGAGCGCCTAGAAGCTGAACAGGAAATGATAGATACCAATTTGAGATTGTCTATCGCTGCGGACGCGGCTGGAATTGGTGTTTGGGAGTTTGATCTGCAGGACGAAACTTTACAGTGGGACGATTGGATGTATCGGCTCTATGGTTTTGCTGAAGATGAGCGTATATCGCCTCTTCAGGTCTGGGATGATTGTGTTTATACAGAAGATAAAAATAGACTGGTAGAAGTATTTTCTAGCCTAGAAAAGAGTGGTGCGTTTTTTACATCGAAAGAAGATGCGTCGCATATTTCAGAAGAGTTAGATTTTGATTTTAGGATTAAACGTAAAGATGGGCAAATACGTTATTTGAAATCTAACGCAGCCATAATATTTGATAAAAAAGGCTCAGCATCACACCTGATCGGTGTAAATATGGATATTACTGCTAGAAAAGAAACAGAAGTGCTTTTACGGGAAGCAAGCGATCAAGCGATTGCGGCCAGCAAGGCAAAAAGTGACTTCCTTGCCACAATGAGTCATGAAATTAGAACGCCTTTGAATGGTGTGTTAGGTATGGCTGAATTGCTTTCAGGTACCAAACTGAACCCAGAACAAACCACTCAGTTAGATGTGCTAAAAGAATCTGGTGAAGGGCTGTTAAGCTTGATTAATGATTTACTGGATTTTTCTAAAATAGAAGCCGGACATCTTTCTATTGAGCGTGTAGATTTCAATTTAGAGAAAGCGATTTATGACGTTGTTCGTTTGTTGATGGTGAAAGCGGACGATAAACACATTGATTTATTAGTGGAATATGATGAATCGTGTCCTAGGTTTCTAGTGGGTGATGTTTTTCGAATTAAACAAATATTGACCAATTTGATCAGTAATGCGATCAAATTCACTAGCGTTGGTCACGTATTAGTTTCGCTAAAAGGTATGGTCGACCAACAAGGAATAGTGTCTATCACTATGAGTGTTACTGACACTGGAGTCGGCATAGACGACAAGGTTCAGCCATATTTGTTTAATGCCTTTGTGCAGGCGGATAGTTCAACGACACGTAAGTTTGGCGGAACGGGCTTAGGGCTTGCTATTACGAAGCAGTTGATTAGTTTGATGAATGGCTCGATATCTCTATCGAGTAAGTTAAATGTTGGCTCTACTTTTACTGTGACATTTGCATTGCCAGAGAGCCATGCTATGTCGCATCTCGAAACAGTCGCCGATGAGTGTTTGCTGCTTGGTAAAAAAACCTTAGTCATAGATGATAATGAAACAAATTTAACCATACTAAAAAACCAGCTGAGATCTTGTGATATTTATGCCGATACGGAAATAAGTCCTGTCGATGCTTTGTCACGCATTCAGCAGTCGATAGATAAAGGTGAGCCATATCAGATTATTGTTTCAGATTATCTAATGCCAGAATTAGATGGTTTGATGTTAGCAAAGCTTATTCGAGAAAGTAGTGGATCTCTGTATCAACCTATTATTTTAATGACGTCTTCGGCAGGGCTTTTATCTCAAAATGAATTATCTGCTGCTGGCGTTAATATGTGCATTGTCAAACCCATGAGTGCCTTGGCTTTAAAGAAAGGTCTTGTGGCTGCGCTGTCTTCGAGTTTGTTGGGCCATCAGCTTCCTTATTTAGAAATAAGTGAGGCCGAAGACGCTGAGGTGAGCCATGATGGCGGCGAGAAAAAAGGCCTGATTTTGGTTGTAGAAGATATGAAAGCCAATATGGCAGTGGCACAAGGCATTCTTGCTAGAATGGGTTTTGATGTTATTGGTGCTGAAAATGGTGAAATTGGCATAGAAATGTGGGCGACTTATCAGCCAGACCTAATTTTTATGGACTTACATATGCCTGTTTTGGATGGATTATCAGCAATGCGTCGTATTAGACAAGCTGAAAAAAGTAGGCTTAATGAGCGTGTCCCTATCATTGCGTTGACCGCTGATATTATGTTGGAAACACGGTCGGAAGTATTTCGTGCTGGTGGTGATGGCTTAGTGCCAAAACCTTTTAAGCAGAAGGAGTTTATTAGTATGTTGGATGAGTGGTTGCCAAATAACAAACCATCACAGAATGACGCTTCAGATAAGCATCAATTATCCGCGGGTTCTGTATTTGATATTCAATCAGATATTGTGATTGATGAATCTGTATTGAATGATTTAAAAGCATTGCTGGGAGATGACTTTGTATTATTGATAGAGGCTTTTTTTGCTGACGGAGATAGTATCACGGCTTCATTTGAGCAAATGCTTAACGAGGGAAGTGAGGTGGATTGTGAATCTATTTCTCGGCTTGCTCATAGCTTAAAATCAGTAAGTCAAAATGTCGGTGCAATGACAATGTCTTCAATGGCAGCACAACTTGAACAAGAAAGTCGTCAGGGTGATGTGCCGGAGTTAAATGCCAAACTGCGAGAAATTCTAGCAATGTATCAGGGTGTGAAAAATACCTTGCAGGGTATGCTGTAATGCCGATGAAAGTATTAATTGTTGATGATACCAACACGGATCGTTTGTTACTTAAGCTGCATTTATCAAAGCTAGGTTACAGATCTATTGAAGCCAGTAACGGGCAGGAAGCAATAGATCAATTTTTAGAGCATTCGCAAGATTTGGATCTTATTTTGATGGATGTTCAAATGCCTTATATGAATGGTTTCGATGCGGTTAGGTCGATTCGTAAAATACAAGAACAACAAAAACAAGAATGGTTGCCTGTCATATTTCTCAGCGCAAGTGCCGAAGACGATGATGTTGAGGATGGTATATTAGCGGGCGGTGATGATTATCTTATCAAGCCCATTAGTCAAAAAGTCTTGTCGGCAAAGATGTTGGCTATGCAACGTATTGCCGATATGAGACGCCGACTTGTTGAATCTAATCTTGTTCTTGAAGAGTTGGCGTCAACGGATCATTTAACGGGTGTCGCCAATCGCCGATCTTTTGAATTGATGCTAGACAGAGAGATGTCGTTTACGCGTCGTTATGGCGTGCCTATGGCATGCGCCATGTTTGATCTTGATAAATTCAAAACGGTCAATGACACCTTCGGTCATGATGCGGGCGATGCTGTATTGGTTGAAGTGGTAAATCGTATTAAAGGCATCTTAAGAGAGGGCGATGTCATAGGCCGTTTGGGAGGTGAAGAATTCGGTATTGTTTTGCCTAACATACAGGAGAGCGAAGTGTTGGCTATATTTGAACGATATCGCTTTATCGTTGCTGAACGTCCAGTATTATATGAAGGGGTTGAAATACCGATTACAGCCAGTATTGGTGTGGCTATGTATACAGGTAAATTAGAAGATAAAGCTGCAGTATTAAAGCGCGCAGACGAATCTTTGTATGAAGCGAAAAATACGGGTCGAAATAAAGTGGTCTATTGCTCTTAACGACTGATAGCGTTTTTTGAACGTATGTATTTTGATTTTATGATTAGTGTTGATTCGCAATAAATAATGAGTGGATACTAAGGGATTGCCGAGTAACATATTGTTTTCTGCGGGATGAACCTCTCCCAATTCCAATAACAGCGAAAGCCATAAGAATGTGGCCTTCGCTGTGTTTTTTCTAATGAAGGCTTAGCAGTTTCTTTTTCACCTCTTCACGTTGTTCTGAATGAGCAACGCCATCGAAAAGTAATCGCTGTACTGGCAGTTCAATGGGGCTGTTATCAAGTAAAAAACCTGAAATGAAACTGTTTTCGGTTTGGCGTTGTAATCGAATGTCTTCGTGCATTGAGGAGCGGTTTAAACGAGTCAGCTGGGCAATAGTATGAACTCGGTTCTTTAAGTTTTCTTGAGTAAGGTGTTGGCTTTCTTGAGAATAGCTGAATTTTGGATGGGTAAACACACTTGATAATTCAGAGAGTGTTGCGTCGATTAAGGGCTTAAATTCATCGTTTAGAATGTCACCGTTATGAATGTTGAAAATGGCCGTTATAGGGTTAATGACTGCGTTGACGGCAAGCTTTTCAATCATTCTTTGGTGAATATTCGTTACCGTCATGTTTTCAATGGGGAATTCTTTGGCGGGAGAAGTGACATGCCATTGACCAAAATAGAAATCGCCTAAGCCAGTGTGTTTAATGTGATTTGCTTCTATTTTCAAAACACCTTCACTGGTTGTTCCAGCCCAGAGAGTTTGAGTGTCTAATAAAATACTTTGAAGATCTTCCTGGGCTCCAATGCCATTGCACAGGCAAGCAATATCTGCATCATCAGTTACCTGGTTCGCAATTTGAGAGAAGGCATGTTTTAGATCAAATGATTTTGTGCATAACAGCACTTTATCGTATTGAGCGGTTAATTCTTCTGCTTTGAAACTTTTGATTTTATGCGTAGAGACACTGACTTGCTGTTGCCCTTCTTCGTCAGTAAGAGATTCTAGGGTGATTTTCTTACCTGGACTCTCCGAGCGATACACTAGATGGACTTTATTGCCGAGTTTTTCTAGCTTACAGGCCCAAAAAAGGCCGATAGCGCCAGCACCGATGACTAACCAAGGCGTGTTCTTCATAATAGGTTTCCATTAGGTGTTTTATTTCAATCCCTGTTATTATCGCCCTAAAATACATTATTGGAAATGCAAAGGAGCAGAAAATGCCATCATTTGACGTAGTATCTGAGCTAGATTGGCACGAAGTCACTAACGCCGTCGATCAGGCAAACAGAGAAATTACAACACGTTACGACTTTAAAGGCGTAAAAGCGCACTATGAAATTAAAGATAAAAAAAGTGTCGTCATGGAAGCTGAAGCAGAACCTCAACTTCGTCAGATGTCTGATATTTTAAACCAAAAATTGGTTAGTCGTGGTATTGATTTAAAAAGTTTAGAAAAAGAAGATGTTATCAAAGGGAATATGCGCGCTTCTCAAGCCGTGAAAATGAAAGAAGGTCTTGAAACAGACGAAGCAAAAAAGATCGTGAAAATGATCAAAGATAGCAAAGCGAAAGTTCAAGCACAGATTCAAGGCGATCAACTTCGCGTTACGGGTAAAAAGCGCGATGACCTTCAGCAAGTAATGGCATTGTTGCGCGGTGCTGATTTGGCGCAGCCTGTTCAATTTACCAATTTCAGAGATTAACTCTCATTTGTGGAGCCATTGTTTGTTATAAAGCAGTGGCTTTTTTATTTCTTTATTGAGTTCTCATTTATGGTTAATTTGTTACCCACAATGACCCAACCTTCATTTTCTAACTTTTCTTTTTGTCTTAAATAGCCGTCTGTGTTTTCAGCGAAACTAATGCGGCGCTGAGCATTTATTACTCTATGCCACGGTAGTTTGGTGTCTTTAGGTAGATTTTTCATTAAACTGCCAACTTGTCTCGCATAACCTGGAAAGCCCGCTAGTTTTGCAAGTTCTCCATAAGCAATGCATTCGCCCTTGGGGATTTCACTTAAAATATGAAACACTTGAGATTTAAATCTATCTATCGGTTGATTCGTCACATTTAGCCCTTAAATAAATAACTACATTTAAAACAAAGAAGGTAAATATGAGATTTGCACTTTTGCTTTTCATACTCATTCCCGTTATTGAGCTATCAGTATTAATAAAAGTTGGTAGTCAAATTGGTGCGCTAGCAACGGTTGGTTTGGTTTTCTTGACTGCTATTTTAGGCGTGACTTTAATTCGTAAGCAAGGCTTAGAAACGTCACTTAAGGCACAGGAGAAAATGCGTCGTGGTGAATTGCCTGCTTCCGAAGTTGCTGAAGGTGTTATGTTAATTTTCGCAGGTTTATGTTTGTTAATGCCTGGCTTTGTGACAGATATTATTGGTGGTTTATTATTGGTTCCACCACTACGTAAATTATTTGCAGCAGGGCTTTTGGTGAATTTCGTTGCATCTATGGTGAAAAAGGGGTCTAAATGGGCTCCAAATGGATCTTATGGTGCTCAGTCTCAGGGTGAAACTATTGACGGCGAGTACTCGAAAGAACCTAAAGATGACAATGACTTATTAGATAAAAAATAATTCATTTTCAGGGTTGAAATTGGCTTGTATAGCCGTATATAGAACCTTGTTAAAGATTCCTACTATGTATCGGTAGGGTTATCCAGCCAGGGGAGTCCTGGTATCGTTTTTAATTGGAGAGATTGATCAATGAATATTCGTCCTTTG
This sequence comes from Marinomonas sp., assembly GCF_965225885.1. Taxonomy (NCBI): domain Bacteria; kingdom Pseudomonadati; phylum Pseudomonadota; class Gammaproteobacteria; order Oceanospirillales; family Oceanospirillaceae; genus Marinomonas; species Marinomonas sp. The sequence continues at coordinate 3,008,924 of NZ_OZ245329.1, read as the reverse complement.
CACGATCGTGTCGTTGTTCGACGTAAAGAAGAAGAAACAACAACTGCATCTGGTATCGTCCTGCCCGGATCTGCTAAAGAAAAGCCTACTCAAGGTGAGGTTTTGGCTGTTGGCACTGGCCGTATTCAATCAAATGGCGATGTGCAAGCTTTAGCCGTTAAAGTTGGTGATACTGTGTTGTTTGGCCAATACTCCGGTCAAACCGTTAAAATCGAAGGTGATGAGCTACTTATCATGAAGGAAGACGAAATTTACGGCATTGTTGAAGCCTAAGTCTCCTCTCAGCTCTATTACGATTCATAGCATTTACAACAGTTAAGGTATAAGAAAATGGCAGCTAAAGAAGTTAAATTTGGAGATAGCGCTCGTCAGCAAATGCTGAAGGGTGTGAACGTTCTTGCAGATGCAGTGAAAGTAACATTGGGGCCAAAAGGCCGTAACGTTATTATTGAAAAATCTTTCGGTGCGCCGCTTGTTACTAAAGATGGCGTGACAGTAGCGAAAGAAATTGAACTTGAAAACAAGTTCGAAAACATGGGTGCACAAATGGTGAAAGAAGTTGCTTCTCAAGCCAATGATGTTGCTGGTGACGGTACAACAACAGCAACCGTTCTTGCGCAAGCGATTGTTGCTGAAGGTCTTAAAGCCGTTGCTGCGGGTCGCAACCCAATGGATCTGAAGCGTGGTATTGATCAAGCTGCTGCTGCGGTTGTAAAAGAGATCGCTGCGCAATCTACGCCATGTACTGATACTCGCGCTATTGAGCAAGTTGGTACTATTTCTGCTAACTCTGATTCTTCTGTCGGTAAAATTATTGCAGAAGCAATGGAGCGTGTTGGTAAAGAAGGTGTTATCACAGTTGAAGAAGGTTCAGGTTTTGAAGATGAGCTAGCTGTGGTTGAAGGTATGCAGTTTGATCGTGGCTACTTATCTCCTTACTTCATCAATAATCAAGAAACTATGAGTGCGGAACTTGAGAACCCATTCATTCTTCTTGTCGACAAGAAAATCTCTAACATCCGTGATTTGCTACCAGTATTGGAAGGCGTTGCAAAAGCATCTCGTCCATTGTTGATTATTGCCGAAGATGTTGAAGGCGAAGCCTTGGCAACGTTGGTTGTGAACACTATGCGCGGCATCGTAAAAGTTGCCGCTGCTAAAGCGCCAGGCTTTGGTGATCGTCGTAAAGCAATGCTTGAAGATATCGCCGTTCTTTCTGGTGCCACCGTTATTTCTGAAGAAGTAGGCTTGAGTCTAGAAACAGCGACGCTTGAGCAGCTAGGTACAGCAAAACGCGTTACCTTGACAAAAGAAAGCACAACGATTGTTGATGGTGCTGGTAATGCAGCAAATATCACCAGCCGTGTTGAGCAAATTCGTGCTGAAATTGCCAATTCTTCTTCTGACTACGACAAAGAAAAACTTCAAGAGCGTGTGGCTAAATTGGCTGGCGGCGTAGCTGTCATCAAAATCGGCGCTGCAACTGAATTGGCAATGAAAGAGAAGAAAGCGCGTGTAGATGATGCTCTTCATGCAACTCGTGCAGCGGTTGAAGAAGGTGTTGTTGCTGGCGGTGGTGTTGCTCTGGTTCGTGCACTTACTAAAATTGTTGATCTTAAAGGTGATAACGAAGATCAAAGCGTGGGCATCACTCTTGCTCTACGTGCGATGGAAGCGCCAATGCGTCAAATCGTAATCAACGCAGGTGCTGAAGCCTCTGTTGTTGTAGATAAAGTGAAAAAAGGCGAAGGTAACTTTGGTTACAACGCAGCGACTGGTGAATACGGTGATATGTTGGAAATGGGTATCCTAGATCCAGCTAAAGTAACTCGCTCTGCGCTTCAAGCAGCGGCTTCTGTAGCGGGCCTTATGATCACGACTGAAGCAATGATTGCTGATTTGCCGAAAGAAGACGCTGGCATGCCTGATATGGGTGGCATGGGCGGAATGGGTGGCATGGGCGGAATGATGTAAATCACCCCTAAGCTACTTAGCTTAAATAGAAAGCCTCGCTGTTTAGCGGGGCTTTTTTATTGTTGAGATATTTAATCTTATGTCGAATAGCGTATGTGTCTTTAGACCTACCTTATCTGTTACTTTATTGTAGTTAGTAGAATGGATTTAGTTGGATGGGTTTGCTCTAGGAAAGGGATTAGATATTAATTTAAGGTGTTTTTATCAAAAATGATAAGTTTTTCTTATGGCGCTGATAAGTTGACTTGTCCTGAGAAGTGTGAGGATTGAGTTGGTTTTTTTGAGTCATTAAGTGTAAAAAATGCATTGCTTTTGTGTTTTTTATCTTTCTCTTGCGTTAAGTGCAAACCATTGATTCTAAAGCTATTGATAAATGCTCACCTGTGTAAGATACTTGTTAAGATATTTATGTCCATAATTTGTAAATAAAGGGAAGCTTATGCTCAGAAAAACCCTCGTTAGTATTGCTGTGTCAGCCGCATTATATGTGTCTAACAGTTACGCATTGGAACTGGGTGAGTTGACCTCTCAATCAAATTTGGGCGAGCCCTATCGTGGAAAAATTGAACTTTCTGATGTTGGGTCTTTGACGAATGACGATATATTGATTCGTTTGGGCAGTGAAAGTGAATTTCGTCAAGCGGGCTTTGCGCCGACAAGAGTCCTTTCTCAGTTGAAATTTGATGTTGCTCGTGAAAATGGCAATCTTTTTGTAGCTGTATCATCTGATCAACCCTTGCGAGTAGACGAACTGCATTTTGTATTAGCTGCCCGCTGGCCGAGTGGTCAGCTTGTTCGTGAATATCAGACGCCATTAAATCAATCTGCACTGGTTAATAAATCTAAAAAAGAAGCGGTTCAGTCCACTCCGATTAAATCTGTTTCGGCAACATCCAATCAATCTGTTTTCCGTCAAGCGACCATTGCTGCGGAAAAAATGACCGCGAAAGGTCAGATGAATGTCGTAAAAGGAAACACTCTTTGGTCTATCGCTGGTCAAAATCGCCCAACAAATCAACTAACTATCTATCAAACAATGATGGCGATTCAAGCCCTCAATAAAGATGCATTCTATTCAGATAATATTAATCTTTTGAAAGAAGGCTCTATCTTGCGTTTGCCTACGCAGGATCAAATTGCTCTTTTTAATAAATCTATTTCAAAAGAAGAGTTCCAGCGTCAACACGAGGCTTGGATGGCTCTAAAGGGTACCAAAGGTAGTGGTGCTGTAGAACAGGCTCAATTGAATACTCAGGCGAAAGCTAAAGGTGCGGCGAATTCACCTGTTACTGGTGGTGATAAGTTAACTTTGGCGTCTGGACAAAGCCTATTGCCCGAAAACGCAGCCAGTTCAAATGCGGGTAATGATAAAAATGCAGCATTAAACGCTTTGCAGGGTGAATTGTCTGCATCACAGGAAATGCTAGACAAAGAGCAGCGCGAAAAAGGTGAGCTATCAAATCAATTAGATGATTTGAATAAACAGCTAGAAACATTAGAAAAACTGATTAGTTTAAAAGATAAGCAAATGGCTGATCTTCAGCAGCAATTTGCTAGTGCTCAACAAGCACTTCAGGAGCAAAAAAACACTGTTGATCAACTTTTAGAGGCTGATCAGATACGTAGAGAAAAAGAACAGGCTGAAGCAGACTCTCTTGTTAATAAGATATTTGGCAACCCAATTGTTGTATCAATCGGTGCTGTTGTATTGCTATTGCTTGGCTTCTTGATCGGTTTAGTTATGCGTAGAGCCGGGAAAAAACAAGAGGAGCAAGAATCATTAAAAAAGGATGAATTTGATATTTCTCCTGTGGCGGTAGCGGCACCCGTAGCCGCTGTAGCGGCTGCTGAGTATACAATGGATGGTGCTGCAGAGGAGAAAGACGAGTCAGATGATATAGATGAGGAAGATCCGTTTGCTTTTGATTTCGGCATGCAAAAAGAAGAAGACGACGACCTTGACGAGTTTGATGCTTTTGGTGAACAGATAGTATCTGAAGATTTAGAGGAAGAGCCTGAAGTTGAATTTGAAAATGCTTTAGAAGACGATGAAGATGACATGTTCGCGTCTTTTGATGAATCAGGGGATTTACCAGATCCTGTTTTGGATTTGGATGAAGACGACCTTGATGAATTGGAGGAATTTGTTGAAGAAGATATTCCTACCATGACACCAGATTCAGTTGAATCTGATGCCGATGTTGATGATGAAGTTGAAAGCGAAGAAGAGTCTTTTGTTTCTAGTTTGTTAAATGATGCGGATCAAGATGATGTCGATGAGTCGTCTATTTTTAATGGCGCTCCAAATGATTCCTTGGCTAACTCAATAGAAGAAACGTTAGCAGAAGCTCAACAAGAAGACGAGCTTGAAGTGCCTTCATTTGGGGAAGCAGAAGCGGCAGAAGATGAAGAAGGTAGTGACGAAGAAGAAGAGTTTGATTTCTTTGACGCTAGTGGTGATGAAGTTGCCACCAAGCTAGATTTGGCAAGAGCTTATATGGATATGGGTGATGAAGAGGGTGCTCGAGTTATTTTGGATGATGTTCTTGAATCAGGTAATGAGCAGCAAATAGCTGAAGCACAGAATATGATGGAGCGAATGTTCCCAAGTGGCTAAAAAAGTAGTATTAGTTGTTGAATATAATGGTTCTGAGTATAAAGGTTGGCAAGCGCAAAAATTTGGTGTTCCAAGTGTTCAGGAAAATTTAGAAAAAGCATTGGCTGTTATTGCAAATCACCCTGTTAAGGTGGTTTGTGCAGGGCGAACCGATTCAGGCGTCCATGCGAGTGCTCAAGTAGTTCATTTTGAGACAAAGGTGGAGCGTAATGAACGAGCATGGACGATAGGTGTTAATACTTATCTGCCAACGGATATTACAGTGGTTGCTGCTCGTAATGTCACCGATGACTTTCATGCGCGCTTTAGTGCGCTAAGTCGTCGTTATCGATATGTTATTTATTCGTCTGCATTTTGCCCTGCTATATTGGCTAAGGGTGTGACTTGGACCTATAAAACACTTGATGTTGAGGCTATGAAAGAAGCTGCAAAAGTATTTTTGGGCACTCATGATTTCTCTTCTTTTCGTGCGATTGGCTGTCAAGCCAATACGCCTATCCGTACGATTCTAAACTTTGATGTACAGCAGTTGGGGCAATACATTGTCTTGGATGTTAGAGCTAACGCTTTTTTGCATCATATGATCCGAAATTTCGCGGGTGTCTTGATGTCTATTGGCGCGGGTGAGAAACCTGTGTCTTGGGCAAAGCAAACTTTAGAGGCTAAGGATCGTACTAAGGGTGGAATTACGGCGCCGCCAACAGGATTGTATTTTGTTGATGCTCAATATCCTGATGTCTTTAATGTGCCTAAACGACCTTTAGGTCCTCATTTTTTACCTTATGTAGACGAGCCTAGTTATGAATTGCCGAGTTAAAATCTGCGGAATCACAAATTTAGAAGACGCGCTTATGGCGTGTCGACATGGCGCGGATGCCTTGGGGTTTGTTTTTTACGAAAAAAGCCCAAGATATGTTACGCCAGCAGTGGCTAATTCTATCGTGTCTAAGTTGCCACCCTTTGTAACTCCTGTCGCTTTATTTGTAGATGCTGAGGCGTGTCTCATTGGTTCTGTTATACAAGGAAGTTCTCGCTGGATGATTCAGTTTCACGGCGAGGAGTCGGAGTCTGAGTGTGTTTTTTATCAGCGTCCTTATATGAAGGCTTTAAGGATACAGCAAGGAGAGAATGTTGCCGCTCTAGTAGATCAATATCCAAGTGCTGATGCTATGTTGCTGGATGCATATAAAGCCGGCGTTCCCGGTGGAACGGGTGAAGTGTTTGACTGGTCTTTAATACCAGATAGTTTGTCTAAACCGATTGTGCTAGCGGGTGGTCTAACTCCAAGTAATGTCGAGCAAGCGATAAAACAAGTCAAGCCTTACGCTGTAGATGTTAGTGGTGGTGTAGAGTTATCAAAAGGCATTAAGAGTGAGCCTAAGGTTCAAGAGTTTATTAATGGAGCAAAATGTGGATAGCAAAGATATTAATCTAGATTTACCAGACTCTCATGGTCGCTTTGGTCCTTATGGCGGCATTTTTGTTTCTGAGACTCTGATGTCAGCTTTGGAAGACTTGGCTGAAATGTATGAACGTTTGTCTAAAGACAGCGATTTCCAAGCCGCCTTTGATTATGATTTGGCACATTACGTTGGTCGTCCATCGCCGCTATATTTTGCTGAGCGGTTAACGAAAAAAGCAGGTGGTGCGAAGATATATCTGAAACGTGAGGATTTGAATCACACTGGCGCTCATAAAATAAATAATACCATTGGACAGGCTCTGCTTGCTAAGCACATGGGCAAGCCAAACATTATTGCAGAAACAGGAGCTGGCCAACATGGCGTTGCTTCTGCGACAGTTGCTGCTCGATTGGGGTTGAAGTGTAAGGTCTTTATGGGGGCGGAGGATATTCGTCGCCAATCACTTAATGTTTATCGTATGAAGCTCTTAGGTGCTGAAGTGATTTCCGTTGAGTCGGGTACTAAGACATTAAAAGATGCTCTAAATGAAGCGATGCGTTATTGGGTCGGAAATGTAGACGATACTTTTTATATTATCGGGACTGCTGCAGGCCCTCATCCTTATCCTAAATTAGTTCGAGATTTTCAATCTGTTATCGGACGCGAAACTAAGGCGCAGTGTCTGGCTCAAGAAGGGCGTTTGCCCGATGCTTTAGTGGCGTGTGTTGGTGGTGGGTCAAATGCAATTGGCATGTTCCATCCCTTTATAAAAGATGAAGGGGTTGCAATGTATGGTGTTGAGGCTGGCGGTGATGGTATTGAAACTGGCCGTCATGCGGCTCCATTAAGTGCTGGACGTCCTGGTGTGCTTCACGGTAATCGTACTTATGTTATGGCTGACGATGATGGTCAAATTATTGGTACGCATTCTATTTCGGCAGGTTTGGATTATCCGGGTGTTGGGCCTGAACATGCTTGGTTAAAAGATATTGGGCGTGCTAACTACGTGGCTATTAATGATGATGAAGCAATGGATGGTTTCCGTGATTTAACCCGATTGGAAGGAATAATGCCTGCGCTTGAGTCAAGTCATGCTGTTGCTTACGGTATGAAATTAGCGGCGACTATGGAAAAGGATAAGATTGTTGTAATCAATCTTTCTGGTCGTGGCGATAAAGATATTCTTACCGTTGCAGAATTGGATGGGATTGAAGTATGAGTCGCATTAAACAATGTTTTGAGAATTTAAAAAAATCTGGTAAAAAGGCGCTCATTCCGTATATTACCGCAGGCGATCCTAGTCCAGATTATACAGTGACCTTGATGAATGCTCTGGTTGATGCTGGGGCGGATATTATTGAAATTGGTATGCCTTTTTCAGATCCTATGGCAGATGGTCCTGTTATTCAATTGGCCTGTGAACGCAGCTTAGCTGCAGGTACCAGTGTCAAGAAAGTACTGCAGATTATTACAGAATTTAGACAAGGCAATAAGCAAACGCCTGTTGTTTTGATGGGCTATTTGAACCCAATTGAGTTCTTTGGGTATCAAGTTTTTTCAAATGCCGCAAAAGAAGCAGGTGTGGATGGCATTTTATTAGTTGATCTGACTCCTGAAGAGGCAGTAGATGTAGTAGAATGCTTCCGAGAGAACGATTTAGATCTTATTTACTTGCTTTCACCTACGACAACACCGGATCGTGCAAAGAAAATTTGTGATTTAGCATCAGGCTATGTGTACTACGTTTCTGTAAAAGGTGTTACTGGTTCTGCAGAACTGGATGTCGATAGTGTTAAGAAACATGTGGATTCATTGCGTGCAATCACCGCTTTACCAATTGGCGTTGGTTTTGGTATACGAGATGCAAACACCGCAGCGGCAGTGAGCAAATGTGCTGATGGTGTTATTGTTTGTAGTGTATTGGTGAACGCAATTGCTGAAAATAAAGATCGTCAAAAAGAATATATAGCTGACGCTTTAGGAGTTATTTTGTCTCCCATGCGTAATGAAATGGACGCCTAAGCGGCAGCAAACGAGAAATATGGAGAAGTAAATGAGTAGCTGGTTAGATAAATTTGTCCCTTCCATTGTGCGCAGTGAATCAAAGCGTAGTACAGGTTCAGTGCCTGAAGGCCTCTGGAAGAAGTGTCCAAAATGTGAAAATGTTCTATACCGTCCAGAATTAGAAAAAAACTTAGACGTTTGTCCAAAATGTAACCATCACCTTCGTGTTGGTGCTCGTCGTCGTTTGGATATTTTCTTGGACAAAGAAGGTCGCCACGAAATCGGTGCTCACCTTGAGCCTGAAGATAAATTAAAATTCAAAGACTCAAAACGTTATAAAGATCGTCTTGCAGACGCTCAAAAAGCAACCGGTGAAAAAGACGCCTTGGTTGCAATGCAGGGTGTTTTGAATGGTATGCCTGTTGTTGCGGTAGCGTTTGAATTTAGCTTTTTGGGCGGTTCTATGGGCGCAATTGTAGGTGAGCGTTTTATTCAGGCAGTTAATGTTTGCTTAGAAAAGCGTATTCCTCTTGTGTGTTTTTCTGCTAGTGGTGGCGCTCGTATGCAAGAAGCGCTTATTTCTTTGATGCAAATGGCAAAAACCAGCGCTGGTTTGGAGCGCATGAAGCAAGAAGGTATTCCTTATATTTCTGTTATGACTGATCCAGTTTTCGGTGGCGTCTCAGCTTCTTTGGCGATGTTGGGTGACTTGAACGTTGCTGAGCCAAATGCTTTGATCGGTTTTGCTGGCCCACGTGTTATTGAGCAAACTGTTCGTGAAAAATTGCCGGAAGGCTTCCAGCGTAGTGAGTTTTTGTTGGATAAAGGCGCGTTAGATATGATTATCAAACGTGATGAAATGCGTAATCGCCTTTTCAATATTCTGTCCTTGCTCACTGAAAATAAGGTTGCTTAATTAAATGACGCACACGTCATTAGATAGCTGGCTCTCATATATTGAGAGTCAGCATCCTTCTGAAATAGAGTTAGGTCTAGAAAGAGGGAATACGGTTTTAGCTCGTCTGAATTTATCTAGACCTAAGTACAAAGTGATCACAGTAGCAGGAACAAATGGTAAAGGCTCAACCTGTGCCATGTTGACCCAGTATTTGTGTTCGCAAAACTATTCTGTTGGTACCTATACCTCTCCTCATTTTCTTGCTTTTAACGAACGTATCGCATTGAACGACTCTCCTTGCAAGGATGATCTTATTTGTCGTGCTTTCGAAGTCGTTGAAGCGGCGCGAGAAGATATAAAGTTAACGTATTTCGAATTCAGTACGCTTGCCGCTTTGTGGATATTTGATCAATCGGAGTTGGATTATTGGGTGCTTGAGGTCGGATTGGGCGGTCGGTTGGATTCGGTGAATATGATTGATACCGACGTCGCTGTTGTTACCTCTATTTCTTTAGATCACATTGATTGGCTAGGTGATAACTTAGATATTATTGCTCGAGAAAAATCTGGTATTGCGAGAAAAGATAAGCTTTTCATTAGTGGTGTTGTTAATCCTCCTGCTACCATTGCGAGCACAGCATTAGAGGTGGGGGCGCATTTACGTCAAAAAGGTCATGATTTTCATTTTGAGTTAGATCAAAATTCCTGGTCATGGTCTGGGAATGATGTTCAGTTTGAAAACTTGCCTGTTCCATCTTTACCTCTACAAAACGCGGCGACTGTTATTGCTGTGTTAGTGTATATGGGCCTTTCTCCTACACATGCAAATCTGGTTGCTTTATTCAGCCGTGCGCAACTAATGGGCCGTTTTCAGCAAGTGGCAACGTCTCCAGATGTTTATATTGATGTTGCACATAATCCTGAAGCGGCTATTGAGCTGGCTCATCGTATAAGCCGTTTACCACATAAGCCAATTGCAGTTTGTGGTATGTTGAAAGACAAAGACATTGCGAGTGTCATGACGAATCTTGCAGGTAGCTTTTCTGCTTGGTTTTGCAGTGATTTAGCTGGACCAAGGGGAGCAAAGGCCGATGAGCTTGTTAAGCATATTTTAAATAGCTCGCCAGGTCTCGTTTCAAGCACAAATGCTTTTCAGTCTGTTAATGATGCTTTTGGTGCTGCCTTAGCGAAAGCTCAAGAGGAGCAGCGTTCAGTGGTTGTTTTCGGTTCCTTTGTCACTGTCTCGGATTTTTTGGCGCTTAATCAATCAAAAGAGTGATTTATGATAGATAGAACCATTACATACAGACTTATTGGTGCCGGTATTATGGTGTTATCGGCGGCAATAATATTGCCTTTGATTTTAGATGGTGAACGTCCAACAGAACTGGATGTTCAAGTTCAAGTCACTACACCTCCTGCGTTTCCAGCTGTTGAAATCGCTCCGGTTCAGCCAGTTGATAGTTTACCTGTTACACAGTCAATTGGAGATGATAAGGCAGTAGAAGATATTCGTTTGATTCCTATTCCTCAATCTGCGAAGGATGTTTCAAGCATTAGTAAAACAGAATCTACTGTTTCTGCTAAACCTGAAGTTAAATCAGAAGTAAAGCCTATCGTCAAAGAATCTGTTGAAAAAGCGGCATCAGTGCCAGTTGCTGACCGTTGGGTGCTACAGATTGCGACCTTTAAAAGCAAAGAAAATGCTATTCGCTTGGTCGAGAGGCTTAAAAAGGCAAATTACGATGCCTATAGTTTGACGACCAATTCGCTTTATAAAGTGTATGTTGGTCCTGAGTTTAAACGAGAAACCTCTGAAAAAATGCGTGATGAGATTAAGAAAAAATTTAGCTTAAATGGAATTGTTGTTAAATATTCAGTGAATTAGTTCGAGGTTTGATGTCTCGGTATTTGGAAAATATCAGGCATCTGTTAAACTTCGCGGCGAATTTTAGAGGTATCAATGGAGCAAGTAAGTTCAATGTCGACAATTGATTGGTTGATTATTGCAGTCGTGATTCTTTCTACTCTTTTGAGTTTGAAAAGGGGCTTCGTTAAAGAGGTGTTATCACTGCTAACTTGGGTGATTGCTTTTGTGGTATCCGTTAAGTTTTCTGATCAAATGCAAGCATTGCTTCTTGATCAGGTCCAAAATGACCAAATTCGCTATATCGTTTCTTTCGTTTCTCTATTTATAGCAACGTTAGTGGTCGGAGCGCTGGTTAGTTTTTTGCTGGGTTCTCTGATTCAAGTAACTGGCTTATCTAGTACTGATAGAGTATTAGGCATGCTATTCGGCTTTGCTCGTGGCAGCTTGATTGTGGTGGCTTTTGTTTCATTATTAAGCTTGAGTCCAGCGATAGAAAAAACCGAGTTTTGGAAAACTTCTCAATTGATCCCTCAATTGGGTCAGTTGAATGACTGGACGCGTGATATGTTAGGCAAGAGCTCGAATCTTATGGATTCGACTCTCATTGACCGCGCCCTTGGAAATTAGTTGCTCAATGTAGCAGCCAAATAGATAAAGAACCTTTGCGACGTTTGTCGCAATTCCCCAACACGAGGATCTAGAACATGTGTGGTATCGTTGGTGTCGTAGGCACGTCTGTGGTTAACCAAGCAATTTTTGATGCGTTAACCCTTCTTCAGCATCGTGGGCAAGATGCTGCGGGTATGGTGACAAGCCATAACGGGCGATTATGTTTACGCAAAGACAATGGTCCGGTGAGTGAAGTATTTCGCACTCGTCATATGAAAAAACTACACGGTAACATAGGTATCGGACATGTCCGTTATCCAACGGCAGGAACTTCTAGTTCAGCAGAAGCTCAGCCTTTCTATGTTAACTCTCCCTACGGCATTTCACTTGCACACAATGGTAACTTAACGAATACCGCTAAACTGAAACAAGAAGTCTTTGAGTCTGACCTACGTCATATCAATACAACTTCTGACTCGGAAGTGTTGGTGAACGTATTGGCTCACGAACTTCATCAAGAAGGTAAGTTTGTGCCAACACCTGAAGATATCTTTAATGCGCTTGAACGCGTTTATAAGCGTATTGAAGGTGGTTATGCGGTGGTTACCTTGATCACTGGTTATGGAATTTTGGCTTTCCGTGATCCAGATGGTATCCGTCCATTGATTTATGGTTCTCGTCAAACAGATGGGGGCGTTGAATATATGGTCGCTTCTGAAAGTGTGGCGCTTGATGCGGCCGGTTTCAAAATAGAGCGCGATATTAAGCCAGGCGAAGCCATCTTTTTTGACCTAAACCATAACGTTCATGTGCGTCAATGCACACCGAAAAAAGTAGCGCGTCCTTGTTTGTTTGAATATGTGTACTTTGCTCGTCCAGATACGGTTATTGACAGCATCTCTGTATACAAAGCACGTATCAACATGGGTGATCGTCTTGCAGCAAAAATCCAGCGGGAATGGAAAGATCACGATATAGATGTGGTTATCCCAATTCCAGATACCAGCCGAACAGCGGCATTGCAAATTGCACAAGCATTAAATATTCCGTTCCGTGAAGGTTTGGTCAAAAACCGTTATATCGGCCGTACATTTATCATGCCGGGTCAGGCTGTGCGTAAAAAATCTGTACGTCAGAAACTAAACCCTGTGCCTTTTGAGTTTAAAGATAAAACGGTATTACTTGTTGATGACTCCATTGTTCGTGGTACGACGAGTAAAGAAATTATCGAAATGGCAAGAGAAGCGGGCGCAAAGAAAGTATACATCGCATCCGCTGCGCCAGAAGTTCGTTACCCGAATGTTTATGGAATTGACATGCCGGCGGCAAAAGAGCTTATTGCGCATGGTCGTAATGTCGATGAAATCTGCGAGTTAATTGGTGCGGATAAATTGATCTTCCAAGATTTGCAAGATTTGATCGATGCATGTATCGATGAAAAGCATTCAGATGTGCGTGAATTCGATACGTCTGTGTTTGATGCAAAGTACATTACAGGCAATATTGATGCGGCTTACTTAGCAGGCATTGAAGGCGCGCGTAATGATTTAAATAAAGCGGCGATTGAAGACCAAGAAGCTAGCGATATGATGCACCCTATGTAATATTTGCATTTATCTCGTGACGGATAAAACTAAGCCAGGTCACGCCTGGCTTAGTTGTTTTTGGGAAATGATTTTTTGAAGAATGGCTTGGAGTGAAGTAATGGCTGATTATAAAGACGCAACGAATGCGATTCGTGCAGGTATTCGTCAAACGCAAGAGCAAGAAAACAGCGAAGCCATTTTTATGACCTCGAGCTTTGCGTATGGCAGTGCAGAAGAGGCGGCAGGAAAGTTTTCTGGCGAAGAGGAAGGCAATGTTTATTCTCGTTTTACCAATCCAACGGTTGAGTTGTTCGAAAAGCGCTTAGCAACCTTAGAGAAAGGTGAAGCGGCTATCGCGACAAGTTCTGGTATGGCGGCGTTAATGACGCTGGCATACAGTTTGTTAAGTGCTGGTGATCGTGTTGTTTGTTCACGCAATATCTTTGGTTCTACAGTTAAATTCTTTAATACTTATACAACCAAGTTTGGTGTCGAAGTACTTTATGTCGATGCGACAGATTACGCTGCTTGGGAAGAGGCGATTAACGAAAATACGCGTTTTTGTTATTTCGAAACGCCGTCTAATCCACTTTATGAAGTGGTTGATGTCGCTCGTGTGGCAGCATTGGCTCACGCTAAAGGAGCTCTGCTGTGTGTCGATACCGTTTTGGCTACGCCAGCGTTGCAGAATCCTTTGACGCAAGGCGCTGACATTGTTATGCAGTCAGCGACTAAGTTTATTGATGGTCAAGGTCGTTGTTTGGGTGGGGCTTTAATTGCCAGCCAAGACATCGTCGATGTTTTCACTGCCTTTATGCGCAGTGCTGGTCCATGCATGAGCCCATTTAATGCCTGGGTGTTATTGAATGGCCTTGAGACTTTGTCTTTACGTATGACGGCGCATTCGGCTAATGCCATGAAGCTGGCGACATTTTTAGAAACGCATTCTAAAGTGCTTAAAGTAAATTACGGTGGATTACCAAGCCATAAATATCATGAACTGGCAAAACAGCAGCAAAAAGACTTTGGTGGTTTGTTGTCGTTTGAAGTGGAAGGTGGTCGCAAGGCTGCTTGGGCTGTTATTAATGCCACGAAATTGATGTCTATTACTGGTAACTTGGGAGATACCAAGACCTTGGTTACTCATCCAGCTACTACGACTCATGGTCGATTAACAGACGATGAAAAAGCCAAAGCGGGCATTACGGAAGGTTTAATTCGTGTATCTGTTGGGTTAGAAGACATTGACGATATCATTGCTGATATTGAGCAGGCGCTAGCCGCTCTGTAGTTTTTTACAGCACTTTCATCTCTAGTATTTGCTAAATAAAGCCAGCGCACATTTCATCTGCGCTGGCTTTATTACTATTTAGTCAGGACTTCGTAGACGCGGACGATAACGTAGCTTTCGTCGGGTGCTGCATCAACCGTTCCTACAAATTGGCTTTTATTTAGCCAATCGTATTTACCAATCGGGGCTTGGAAAGTTGGATTGGTAGCAATGTACCAATCTTGCACTGGTGTTCCACCACCAGCTGGATCCATGGCTATACCGCGATTGTCGACAACAATGTTTGTTCCGTCATCTGTGGTAATGGAATAAAGCGCAAACAGTTCCCATACACCATCATGGCGCTCTAATTGCCAATCAGCACCTCCTGCACGAACGGTTGCTTTAAATCCGTTTTTACCATGAAATTCACCGCCAGTAATGGGAGCAATGCCTCGGTAGCCTTTGTCAGACTTACCAATTTCAACGTATTTATCTAAATCGACAATCCCTTCTAATACTAACTTATTGGTTGGCACGGTGATTTTTGGGGGCCATGATCCAAGTTCAGGTCTGACAACTTCTGCTGCTACAACAGAGATCGCCGAACAAGTTAATAACATTGCGACTGCGACTTTAGTTATTCTGGTGAATTTTTTCATTTTATGTTCCTCGTTTCCTTTGTGATTATTTTTTTAGTTAGCCTTTTAATGTATCAATTATATTGTTTGATACATCTCCCAAATAGGATATGCCAATTTGGTTTGTCTCGTGTCTATGCGGAGTAGGTGTGTTAGTAATGGCGGTTTGTAAAAAGAAATTAAAGGGTTAAAAAACCACAGAAGCAAATGTTACCTCTGTGGTTTTTTTTGATTAGTTTAGCTTTGTTTTAGATAGACTTTCTTATTCTGCAGCTATTTGCTCTGTTGTTTCTTCGAGTTCTGCTCGCTGCTTTCGTTCTTTACGGCGATAGCCTAAAACCAATAAACAAGGCGTTAGAATAAGTGTTAATGGCGTTGCAAAGGTGAGGCCACCAGCAATGGCAGTGGATAATTGTGTCCACCACTGAGCCGATGGAGCACCGATACTGAAGGATTGGTGAATCAGATCAATATTAAATTGAAACACCATCGGCACCAAGCCAAGAATGGTCGTAATGGTGGTTAGCATAACCGGTCTTAGACGCTGAACGCCTGTTCTGATCGCAGCTTCACGCACCATCATGCCTTGTTTACGTAAGCCATTGAAGGTGTCGATTAGAACGATATTATTGTTTACAACAATGCCAGCCAAGGCGATAACGCCAACCCCGCTCATTACAATGCCAAATGGCTGCCCTTTTACCATTAGGCCAATGAATACGCCCATGGTCGAAAATATTACAGCACTTAAAATCAATAGACACTGGAAGAAGTTATTAAACTGAGTCACCAGAATGATCGCCATGATAAAGAAAGCGACACCGAAGGCCTTGATCAAAAAGACCATGGATTTTTGTTGGTCTTCTGTATTACCTCTAAATTCATAACTAACGGATTTGTCTATACCAGCAGCGTCCAGTTTCACTTTAATGGCTTTGATGACTTCATCAACCACTAATCCATCTTTAACGTCAGCATCAATTTTAATGGTTTTCTTGCCATCGGTTCTGTTTATCACACCTTGCTTTGGTGCTGCGTAGCGATGAATAAAATTGCTGGCTGGAATACTGCCTTGATTCGTTGAAATCTGTAGTTGATCCAATTGATCTAGGCTGCGTTGATTGACGGGATAGCGTAAAACGATATCAATTTTGTCATCCGCACCATCTGGTAAAAAGTCGCTCAATGTTATCCCAGTAGTGACCAGTTTTATTACATTGCCAAGACTGTTTACGTCGACGCCGTATCGGCTGGCTTCTTCGCGATTAATATCGATACGCCATTCAATACCTGCAAGAGATCTGTCATCGCTCACGGTTATAATTTCGTCTCGCAATAAAAGTTGTTTGCTGATTTCATCAGCGGCAATATTTAGTGCTTCAGAGTAGTTTGAGCTAAGTTGTAGCTGGATGTCGGCGCCTGATTGTGGGCCGCCTTGCTCTTTTTCGGCACTGATCTCAATGCCAGGGATTTGTTTGGTTCTTTCTCTTATTTGATCCAAAATGACGCCAGCGGAGTCGCGTTTGTACCAGTCAATAAATTCCATACTTATCGAACCAATACTGTCTGGTGCTGCATTATTGCCGGGTGTTGCATAAGTGGTTGCCACAACGCTTTTTAGTGCAGGTGTGCCGATGATCTGTTGCTCTACTTGTCTTACTAATGCGTCTTTTTCTTCCAGAGATAGGTCTCCACGGGCGCGTATATCTAGATTCGCCGACTCTGGTTCAATATCAGGAAAAAACTCAACACCTTTGCCGAATTTGCCATAACTAGCAAAAATGCTGAAAAGTAGAATTATTGTGAACAGTAAAACCCAAACAGGGTACTCGACTAAACGAGTTAGTACTCGTCCATAGAAACCTGTAGGACCAGTAAGTTCGCTGAGATCGCCAGTTTCTGTGATGCGCAGCGCGCGCATGGTTTTGTCTGTGTAGGCGCCTTTTTTGCCAATAATAGAGCCGATGGTTGGCAATACAATTAATGCCATCACCAAAGATGAAGCCAGTGTGGCTATGATGGTAATAGGCATGAATTGCATGAATTCTCCGACTATGTCGGGCCAAAATAACAAGGGCATGAAAACCGCTAACGTCGTAGCGGTAGAGGCGGTAATTGGCCACGCCATGCGTTTTGCGGCTTCACTGTAAGCTTGCCGCTTCGACGCGCCTTCCGCTAATTTTCGATCGGCATATTCAGTCACAACGATCGCTCCGTCTACCAGCATGCCGACACTGAGTATCAAAGCGAATAGCACCACCATGTTGATGGTGTAGCCTTGCAAATCGAGAATTAAAATCCCTGACAGGAAGGCTCCGGGAATAGCTAAGCCGACTAAGAAAGCACTTCGTACTCCAAGAGCCCAGACGATGACTATCATTACCAACAAGGTTGCCGCTAAAACGTTATTGAATAGGTCGTTTAGAGAGGTTTCAATGTCGGTTGATTTGTCGCCAGTTAGGTTGTATTCGATGCCATCTGGCCATTGTTCACTCTCGCTTTTCACAACGGCTTTAACGGCTTCAATGGTGTTGATAATATTCACGCCGACACGTTTGGAAACGGCAAGTGTAATGCTGCGCTTGCCTTCTACACGTGCGTAACTCGTTGGGTCTTCGAAGGTTAGTTCGCCTGTTGCGATATCACCTAATAAAACAACTTGATCGCCATCGGCTTTAATTGGGAGATTAAGAATGTCTTCTTTGGTTTTGAGCAGCCCTGGAACTTTCAATGAAAAACGCCCAGCGCCTGTATCTAAATTACCTGCTGCAACCAATCGATTGTTGCCAGAGACAAAGTTAGCAACATCGACCAAAGAAAGATTGTACGACTCTAACTGTTCAGGACGAATGATGATCTGCGCTTGTTGATCTCGGTCGCCACTTATTTTTGCTTCTAAAACACCATCAACTGCTTCAATAGAATCCTGTAGGTTTTTTGCCGTGCGACTAAGAGTAGCGAAACTGACATTGCCTGATAAATTGACTCGCAAAACAGGGAAGGTCGAGAGGTTAATTTCTGTGACGGTGGGTTCGTCGGCATCGTCAGGTAATTCACTCTTTGCTCGGTCTACTTTATCTTTGGCATCACTAATAGCCTGATCAATATCTACGC
This sequence comes from Marinomonas sp., assembly GCF_965225885.1. NCBI lineage: Bacteria > Pseudomonadati > Pseudomonadota > Gammaproteobacteria > Oceanospirillales > Oceanospirillaceae > Marinomonas > Marinomonas sp. Next base: position 2,990,938 of record NZ_OZ245329.1, on the reverse strand, counting down.
CAGACTCAAATTCCAGCATGATAGAGGCATGACCTTCAGAGGCGGTCGATTTAAGTTCTTTTAAACCTTCTAGCCCTTTAAGCTCTTTTTCTAGAGGATGAACTAATAAACTGTCTGCATCTTCTGGCGAGATACCTTTCAGTGAAACAGAAACATAAGCCATCGGAATAGTGATGTCAGGGTCGCTTTCTTTGGCGATTTCGATATAAGAAACCGTCCCCATTATCAGTATGAGTACGAAAAACATCATTACGGTACGAGAGCGAGCTAAGGCCGCCTCAATCAATGTTTGCATATTGAGCCTCCTTAGTTTTGGTAGTGAGCTTCAACTTTATCGCCTGCAGACACAAAACCTTGTCCGACGGTAATAATGTTCACATTATCGGGAAGGCCGAGCACCCAAACTTGATCGCGTTCTGATTTGATAATGTCAACCGGTGATACAACGACAGTGTTGTCTATGCTGATGGTTTTTATAGCGGTTCTGCCTGAGTCATCTAAGGTGAGAAGTGCTGGAGAAAAAGCGTGAGCTCTTTGTTTATCTAACACAAAGTCAACAGCAGCCGTTAACCCAGCAGGGATGGCATTATCTGGATTATCTACCTGCATTTCGACACTAATAGTTCGGCTGGATTCGTTAGCGGTTGTGCTGATATAAGAAACAAAGCCTTCTGCCTCATAGCCAGATTCGAGCTTAATATTACCTTGGGTGCCAAGTTTGATGAGCTGAATTTTATTCTGCGGAATATTTACATTCACTTTTATTGGATTCACAGAAACCAAATTGCCAACAACAGCGCCAGCCGCTAATACTTGCCCTTCTTGAACATCTAATGTGTTCAAAATACCAGAGAAGGGAGCGGTTAAGTTCGCATTTTCTAAATCAACTTGTAATGCTTTTTCGGCTGCTTTCGCTGAAGCAAGATCCGTTTCTGCTTGGGCTAGATTGACTTTTGATGTCAAATTGCCGGCATTCAATTTTCTGATACCATCGAGTTCAAGCTGCTTTTGTTTAACCAATAAGCCTGCTTGTTCTATTTGTGCTTTTAGTGTCCGAGTGTCTATTTGTAGAATGGAACTGCCTTTTTTAACAAAACGGCCTTTTTCTATTGGTAGTTTTGTAATACGTCCGGGGTAACTATTTACAAGCTGCAGGGTTTCATCCGCTAAGGTCTTTCCACTTAATGGTAAGTGCATTTCAATGGTTTTAGTAATTAAGGTTTTGGCTTGTACTGGATAAGCTAGTTTGCTTTCCGTTGTTTGTGAGGAAACGGTATTCTCATTGGTTTTTTTGCCTGTTGGGCTAACCGTAACGCCATTACCTCCTGCAAACATCCAGGTTACGGTTGCGATGGCAACGACCACAGCTGTAATTGGCCCTACCTTGCTTTTAAGCTCCATTCGAGACTCCGAGAAATATAAAAATTATCGTTATGTTGGGGTTAGTATATTCGTAATATAATAAGGGAGAAAGTGTTTTTGATTAAAGATTGTGCACACAATAGCAAGATAAAATCGCTATTTTGTGACCAAAGTTGCTGAAAATGTTTCTTGTAGAGAAAAATTCGTTTCTTTTTTGATGTCTAGTCACGTCTATTTGCTGAACCTTCGCTTAGAAGGATGATACTATACCGCCACAAAATTTTTACTTTATATGGATAGATATGAGTCTATTGTCGTTAGAACAGATCAGTGTTGCTTTTGGGCATAATCCACTGCTGTCAAAAATCAGTTTTTCAGCAGAAGCTGGAGAACGTGTTGCAATAATCGGTCGTAATGGTGCGGGTAAGTCGACACTGTTAAAAGTTATTTCAGGTGAGCAAGTTGCCGATGAAGGCATGGTTCGTCTAGAAGGTGGCATGACCATTGGACAGTTACCACAAGAACTGCCGGATGCGAATGAGAAAACCGTTCGTGAGGTCGTAAGTGAAGGTGCTGGTGAAGCGCATTCACTAATGTCGCGTTACTTTAAGCTATTAGAAGATTTCGAGAATGACCATTCAAATGAATTAGGTGACATTCAGACCGAATTAGATCGAATACAAGGTTGGGATCTAGAACAACGCGTAAATCACATGATTCAGCGTTTGGCTTTGCCAGCTGACAAATTGATGTCCGAGCTTTCTGGTGGTTGGCGTCGTCGTGTTATTTTGGCGCAAGCGCTAATTTCCAACCCAGATGTCTTGTTACTAGATGAGCCGACTAACCATTTGGACGTTCCAACCATCGAATGGATGGAACAACAGCTTCAGCAATTCCGTGGTTTGATCTTGTTTATTACCCATGACCGTCGTTTCTTAGAAAAATTGGCCAACCGCATCATCGAATTAGATCGCGGTAATTTGATTTCCTTTAGCGGTAACATTACCGCTTTCCTTGCCTTCAAAGAAAAAATGCTTGAAGAAGAGGAGCGCGCAAACGCCTTGTTCGACAAACGTTTGGCTGAAGAGGAAGTGTGGATTCGTCAGGGCATTAAAGCCCGTCGTACCCGTAATGAAGGCCGAGTTCGTGCTTTGAAAGCCTTACGTGAAGAACGTTCTGAACGTATTAATCGCCAAGGCAATGCTAAAATGGCGATTGAGACCAAAGATAAGTCTGGCAAGCTGGTGGCGGAATTTACACAAGTCGGTCACTCTTTTGAAGACAAGGTGATCCTGCAACCAATGGATTTTGTAGTGAATCGCGGCGACCGAATTGGTCTGATTGGTCCAAATGGTTGTGGTAAAAGTACCTTCCTTAAAATTCTTTTGGGAGATCTGGAGCCAGAGACAGGTTCTGTTCGTCAAGGTACGAAGCTGAATGTTGCGTATTTCGATCAGCTACGTGAACAACTTGACCCAGAACAAACCGTTGCTGAAAACGTTGGCGAAGGCAAAGACGTTATCGAAATCAATGGTCAGAACAAACACGTTATTGGCTATCTTGGCGATTTTCTTTTCCCACCTGAGCGTGCTCGTACTCCAGTAAAAGCTTTGTCTGGTGGTGAGCGAAATCGTGTATTACTGGCGAAATTGTTTACTCGCCCAGCCAACCTTTTGATCATGGATGAGCCAACCAACGACCTCGATGTAGAAACATTGGAACTGCTTGAAGAGCTACTAATGAACTACGATGGCACCTTGTTATTGGTAAGTCATGACCGTGCTTTCCTCGATAACGTCGTGACCAGCGTGATTGCTTTTGAAGGCGAAGGTCGAGTGAAAGAATACGTGGGCGGCTATCAAGATTGGATTCGTCAAGGTGGTAAATTCCCAACGGAATCTACTTCTCAAACTGACGACGCGCCAAGCAAAAAAGAAAAAGCCAAAGCAGAAGCGAAAAAAGCGGAAGAGGTTAGCCAGAAATCTACTGTGCAAGCCAAACCGAAGGCCAAATTAAGCTACAAAATTCAGCGTGAATTTGATGATATGCCAGCGACCATTGCGAAGTTGGAAGAAGAAATTGCGGCTTTACATGTAACAACCAGCGCACCAGAATTTTATGCTGGTGATGCGGATAAAGTTCAAAAAACCTTGGCAAAGCTAGCGCATAAAGAAGAAGAGCTTGAAACAACCATGGAGCGTTGGTTAGAGCTTGAAGAGATGCAAAACGGATAAACTGCGCAAAACGGGTAAATTATGACGAATAAAGTAAAACCAGTTTCATTTGTACCGCGCTTTTTTGGCGCATTTGGTCAGTTTTTTAAATACATGGCGAGCGGCGATTACGCCGCTCGCTGCCAAACTGTTGGTCAAGGCGAGCAATTTGCCTTTGAAGTTGAACCGAAAGTTATCACAGAAGAAGTTGAAGTGATTCGTGAAATCGAAGTCGCTGCGCCAGTGTTGGACACAGTTAACGCTGACGGTGCACATCAGTTACTGCAACTGTTGCAACAAGAAGCCCGCTTTATCGACTTCATCCAAGAAAGCATCGATGATTACAGCGATGCCGACGTGGGTGCAGCCTCTCGCCAAATCCACGCGGGTTGTGCGAAAGTATTAAAACAACACTTTACTATTGATGTGGTGTCTAGCGCCGTAGTGAACACCGCCACGGAAAATAGCCGTGTAGAAGTACCATCTGGTTACGATGCAAAACAGATCAAGCTAGAAGGTCGAGTGGAAGGCGATGGCCCATATTCTGGCACGCTGATTCATCCCGGTTGGAAAGTGACAGAAACGCGTCTGCCAAAAGTAACCAATACTGAAAGCCTGAATATTCTAGCGCCAGCTGAAATCGAGGTATAACTCATGAGTCAATATTTCATCGGTATCGATTTAGGTACCACGCATTCGGCTGTCTATTATTCGCCATCTAATCAAGCTGAAGCAGAAACGAATCAAGTAGGGAGTATTCAACAATTGGCCATTCCGCAGTTTATTGCGGCAGGCCAAGTTGATGCTCGTCCTTTGTTACCCTCGTTTGTGTATTTTCCCCACAATACCGAATTCTTAGAAAGCGATCTGCAATTGCCTTGGGGCAAAGCGCCTTCGATTGTGGGTCAGCTGGCTCGTGAATTGGGCGCAAAATCTTCTGGTCGATTGGTGCAAAGCGCTAAGAGCTGGTTGTGCCATTCTCGCGTCAGTGCTGATGAAGCGGTTTTGCCGGTGGATGCGCTGGATGAAGTGGAAAAAGTGTCTCCAGCGCAAGTTGCGGAAACCTTGCTAGCGCATTTAGTCAGTGCGTGGACAAACCAATTTCCGAATGCGCCGATTGCTGAGCAAACCGTAGTCATCACAGTGCCTGCCTCATTTGATCCCGCAGCTCGCGCTATCACCGAGCAAGCAGCGGAAAAAGTTGGCTTACGTGCGCGTTTAATCGAAGAGCCATTAGCGGCGTTTTACGCATGGTTGAGCGATCAGCAAAACTGGGCTGATAGCCTAGACGTTAATGAACATATTTTAGTGATCGACGTTGGTGGCGGCACGACGGATTTGTCGTTAATCCAAGCCGTCGAAAAAGAGGGCGCCCTTGGTTTAGAACGGGTGGCGGTGGGTCGTCATATCTTGCTTGGTGGCGATAACATGGATTTGACGCTGACCTATCATTTGGCGGCTCAATTAGCACAAAATGGCACCAACCTTGAGCCTTGGCAAATTAGCGGTTTAACGCAGGCGTGCCGAGAAGCAAAAGAGCGTTTGCTATCCAATGTTGATCTAGAGGAGGTGAGCGTTGTCGTTCCAAGTCGCGGCCGTAGTTTGTTTAATAACAGCATTAAAGCGACCTTGACGCAAAAGGATGTGCAGCAGCTTTTGATTGATGGTTTCTTCCCACAAGCAAAGTTAGGTGAGCAAGCTCAAAAATCAGCACGCAGTGGTTTTAGTGCGATCAATTTGGATTACGAAGGTGATCCAGCGATTACCCGCCACATTAGTGAGTTCTTAGCTCAACATGATGTGACGCCTACGAAGATTTTGTTAAATGGCGGTGTGTTTAACGCCAATGTGATTCGTAGCACCCTAGAAACTCGCTTAGCCGCTATGTTGTCTGATTCGTTGAACGGCAGAGAATTAACCATGCTGACGCCATCGCATTTGGATCATGCGGTTGCCAAAGGCGCGACTTACTATGCTCAAGTGCAAGCGGAAGGCGGTGTTAAAGTTAAAAGTGGTTTAGCGGCCAATTATTACATTGGTGTCGCTAGCCCAATGCCAGCGATTCCTGGCATGGCGCCTCCTGTCGATGCTATTTGTGTTGCACCTTTTGGTTTGGAGGAAGGCTCTGAAGAGCAAATGCTGCCGAATGAGTTTTCGCTTATCGTTGGCGAAAGCGTGACCTTCCGTTTTTTCCAATCAAAAAACAGCGAAGCGCAATCTGTAGGTAAAGTTATTGCGTCTTTTTCGGTTGCTCAACTCGATGAATTGAACCCTTTGTCGGTTCGTTTGGATGCAGGTCATTATCAAGCGGGTGACATGGTGCGAATATATTTAACCGCTCGTGTTACCGAGTTGGGATTGTTGCTATTGCAAGCACATGATACCCAATCTGACCTAAGTTGGACCATTGAGTTTCAAGTTAGGGAAGCGTAACCATGACACAGCCAGCTTTTCATTCTGCTTATCGAGTTGGGATTGATTTAGGGACGACCAACTGTGTCGTCTCTTACATTCCAATATCGGAGCATTCGACTTCAAATACGCCGACTTTGCTGCCCATTCCACAGGTGATGGCAGATGGTTCAGTGCTGGAATTTACGCATTTGCCGAGTGCCATTTATGTCTTGGCGTCGGATGAAATTGGAAAAATTGACCCAGTTTTACCTTGGCGTCATCATGATAAAGAACGAATCGTTGGCGTTGGGGCATTAGCGTTGGGCCAGCGTCGCGCTGGGCAGTTGGTACAAAGTGCGAAAAGCTGGTTGAGCCATCGTCAAGTTGATCGTCGCTCGGCGATCTTGCCTTGGGCGAGTGAGTTTCCTAAAAAGCTCAGCCCACTTGAGGCGAGTAAGATTCTCTTATTACACATTAAGCAGAGCTGGAATCATCGCTTTGCTGATGCACCGTTAGAATCTCAAACCATCGCGTTAACCTTGCCAGCATCGTTTGATGAAGAAGCGCGAGCATTAACCTTGGAAGCGGCTAAACAAGCAGGTCTAAACGATTTATATCTTCTAGAAGAGCCGCAAGCGGCTTGCTATCACTACATCAGTAATGATGAAAAACTTGCCACATTGGCCGATAAAAAAATGCTCTTGGTGGTCGATATTGGCGGTGGTACCAGTGACTTTAGTCTGGTTGCTATTCAGCCTACATCAGCCATGGCGAAGAGCGTTTCTCTTAAACGTATTGCCGTGGGTGAGCATCTGTTGCTTGGTGGCGATAACCTTGATCAAGCCTTGGCGTTTCAGTTAGATCCTAAACAAATTTCAGCGCTGTCAGCCACGCGCTTAGCGGCTTTAGTCCAGCAAACTCGTCAAGCCAAAGAAACCTTGTTAGGCGAAGACGCACCGGAATCCCTAAGTATTACCGTGCTTGGTGGTGGTAGTCGTTTAATCGGTGGCTCGCAAAAATTTGATGTGTCGAGAGAAGCCTTGCTGGAACAAATACGCAGCGGTTTTTTTCCTTTGGTTAATCAGGATGAAAAGGTGCAAAAGAGCGATTATGCCATGCACACCTTGGGCTTGCCTTATGAGTCTGATCCCGCTTTTACTCGCCATCTAGCGGCGTTTTTACAACAGCATAAAGCAGCTATTGAAGCCGCAACAGGCTCGCCTATGCCTGATGCTGTGTTGTTTAACGGTGGTCTGTTTAATAGTCCAGTTTTGAAATCACGTTTGTTCGAACAACTTAATGCTTGGTCTGCTGAGCCTATTCTTGCTTGTACCGCGGACGAACCTAATGATGCGGTTGCCAAAGGTGCGGCCATGTATTTAAACGCCTTAGCGGGCGAAAGTACGCGCATTGAAAGTGGTGTGGCGCACAGTTTGTATCTGAAAGTTGGCGAGGATCAATTCGTCGGCATCTTGCCAAAAGGTACTTTAAAAGGCGAAGTTATTCGTTTAGACCAAGAGTTCTTTGTCACTCTTGGTCAGCAAGTACAGTTTCCTTTGTATCGCTCCGATGATCATTTTGAATGTGTGGTTGGCAAGGTACGTGATCAAGATGGATTGAACTATATTTCTACCTTGATGACAGAGCTAGACGGTTCCAACGATTCCCAAGAAACGGCGGTAACCTTGTCAGTACAAATGACCGAAGTCGGCGTATTGCAAGTGCTGTTAAACGCCAACAATCAGAAAGACCAATGGCGTTTGGATTTTTCAACTCATGGCAGTTCATCACAAGAGTCAGAGCAAGCAGATGAAAGCGGCTTGTTGCATGCGAATATGGGTCAAGCGGAAGAGCATTTGGCGAAGTGTTTTTCTAGCGCAGGGCAAAAGCAAAATCCGGACTTGGTGAAATCCCTTAAGCAAGATTTGGATCAGTTGCTTGGCAATCGAGATAATTGGAATCTTGCTACTTCACGACGTTTGGTTGATAAGCTTTTAAGTCTTAAATCGGGTAGAACCAAAAGCGCTCAACATGAGCGTCAATGGTTGCAGCTGATGGGCTATTGTTTGCGCCCAGGTTTCGGTGCGGCGGATGATTTGGCTCGTGTTCAGCAAGTGGTAAATGCCACTAAAGCCGGTGCTCAGTTCGATACGGCGCCAGTTTGGGGGCAATATTGGACCTTGTATCGTCGTATTGCGGGTGGTTTATCTGCGGAACAGCAGACATATTTGTTTAAACAATTTAGCCAATATTATTCACCAACAGGACAGCGTTCACGAGACAAAATGAAAGCTCTGACCACTAAATCCAGCGACGATTTAATTCGTTTGGTTGGTGCGTTGGAGAGTTTGTCGAATGAAGACAAAGTCACCACGATTGATTGGTTATTGAAACGTTTGCAAAAGACTTCTGAGCCGGACACGGCTTGGTGGACAATAGGGCGAATTGCCTCTCGTCATCTATTATCTGGCAAGCAAGAGCAAAGAATTGCTGAAGACAAACTGCTTCCGATCCTAGAAGTTACTCTTAAAGAAGATTGGAAGAAGCGTAAGCAAGCAGGGCTAGCAGCCGTTCTAATGAGCCAAGTCAGTGTCGGCGAATCAGACAAGCTTATCGCTTTGCGCAAGAAAGTGGCCAATAAACTTAAAAAAGATAAATGCCCAGCCCAATGGCTTGAGCGTTTGGAAAGCCAAATTGAGATTAACAGCGACGAGCTTAATGCGTTAGTCGGGGAGAGTTTACCGATTGGATTGCGCTTGTAGCTTCGTAGCAAACAGATCTGATTTTCAGGTCTGTTTGTATCCTTGCTTTGTTAGCTTCTTACTCGTTTCATATTAATAAGAATAGGGCTGCCAGTCATCGGATCTGGAATTAGGTCGCATTCAACGCCATATAGCTCGCGCACAAGCTCTTTGGTCATCACGTCTTTTGGGCTACCTTGGGTGATGATCTCACCTTTTTTCATTGCAATAATATGATCAGAATAGCGGCAAGCGCTTGGTAAGTCATGAACGACCATGGCGAGGGTTTTGCCTTGTCTTGAAAGGTTTTGTATCAATTCAAATACTTCAATTTGGTGCCCTAAATCCAGTGCAGACGTAGGCTCATCCAACAATAGCAAAGGCGTTTCTTGGGCAATTGACATGGCGATCCAAGCACGTTGGCGTTGTCCGCCAGATAGCGTGTCTAGTAGTCGATCTTTCAGTCCTTGTAAATCCGCGGCATCTAAAGCGTAGTCAATCGCTTGCTGGTCATCCATCGCCCATTGTTTTAACAAACTTTGGTGTGGATGGCGGCCAAAACGAATTAATTCTTCGATGGTGATGCCGTCTGGCGCTAGCGTGTCTTGTGGTAATAATGCAAGCCGTCTTGCGACTTCTTTGGAAGGCAGAGAATGAATGTCTTTACCGTCTAACAGTACAATTCCAAAAGCGGGCGAGTGAACACGAGACAAACCATTTAATAGTGTTGATTTGCCACAGCCATTTGGCCCAACAATGGCCGTTACTTTTCCCTCGGGAAGCGAAACGTCTAGGTTTTCAATAATGCTGACTTTGCCGTGTTTAAGGGTCAGTTTGCTGGCACCAAGACGTGACTGGAAAGAGAGATCTGAAATTTTATCATTGTGAAGAGACGTCACCGTCATAATGAATTCCTTGAAGAGCGTCGAACGAGTATCCAAATTAAATAAGGCCCACCTATTACGGCAGTAACGATGCCAACAGGCAATTCAATTGGAGATAAAACAGTGCGGCCAAAAAGGTCCGCTAGAATCATCACTAAAGCACCGGTTAATGCTGAGCTGACTAATGGGATTCCACGATATCTAGCAAGAACGCGGGCAATCTCGGGGCCAACCAAGGCAACTAAGCCGACAGGGCCTGCCACGGCAACAGCCAGTCCGGTCAAGATAATACAAAGGGTAAGGGCGATGATTCTGATGTGTTTGATGTTCGCACCAAGGCCTGTGATCACTTGATCAGAAAAAGGCATAAGAGCAAATTGCGTAGAAAAAAACAGACAAGCAATAAGGCAAATGACAAGACTAGCGCCTAGCAAGTTGACCATAAGTGGCTCGCGAGCGCTTAAACTACCAACGGTCCAAGGGTAGGCGCTGTTTGCTACATCGATACTGACTTGGCTTAATAGCAACTGCGTCACGGCACCAGCAATCGCACCAATGCCAATACCCGCAACAATGAAGCGATACCCACGAGTACCACTGCCGCCAGCTAGGCCAAATGCTAAAGCCGTTGCTGTGGCAGCACCAGCTAATGCCATCGCCGATGGGGCTAATGAAATCCCAGTACCAACTATGGAAGACACAGCAAATGCCATGGCGGCATTATCTATTCCTATGATTCCGGGCGTAGCGAGTCTGTTGCGGGCCATGGTTTGCATCAGACAACCAGCCAAACTAAAAGCCGCACCAGTAAATAACCCAGCCAATAGTCGCGGTAAGCGTAAATCTTGCACGATAAATTGGCTCATGGCGTCGCCATGTCCAAATAACACGGCAATTACTTCTGTTGGTGATATCGGCATGGTGCCGGAACCAAGAGTAACTACACTGGCGCAAAATAACGCAATTAATAGCCATGTATTACGGATGACAGCTTGTTGCTCGATAAGTAAATGAGCATGTTCTCCGATGGAAAAAAGCCGATAACCTTGCGGTGTGGGGATTTCTTGCTTTGAGTCTGATATGACAAGGCTTTGATTATTCATAGTGTGGGGAGCCTACGAGACCGAACAATTAATAATAGTACTGGAGCGCCAACAACTGCCGTTAGAACGCCTAAAGGCATTTCTGCTGGCTGGGCAACAAGGCGAGAAATAACATCGGCGGTAATAACAATAATGGGGCCAAGCGGTAAACATAGCCATAAAGTGCGACGAATATCTGGCCCAACCAAAGCACGTGCAGTAAAGGGAACAACCAAACCGATAAAGGCCACAGGTCCTGCAATGGCGGTAGCGCCGCCAACCAGTAAGGCGACCGCAAAAATAACCACGCCACGAATTCGTTTTGGCTTGTGACCAAGTCCAATAGCAACCCGTTCACCAAGCGCCAAAGAGGCTAGTGGTTTGGCAGCGTAAAGAACGCAAAGTCCTGCTACTAGCATGGATGGCAAAACGGATAAAAGCGTATTGGTATCCCGACCAGCGACGCTCCCTGTTACCCAAAAGCGAATTTCGTCAGCGGCTCGTTGATCAAATAGCAGTAACAAAGACGTCACAGCGAGTAACAGGCTTGAAAGCGCCGCGCCAGCAAGCACTAATCGAATTGGGTCGTTTTGTTGTCCTTGCATGCGAGCAACGCCAAGTACACATAAACAGCCTAGCAAAGCACCAAACTGGGCAACACCAACCGTTAATGTTGCCGTACTGGCCCCGAGCACCAAAGTGATCGCAACGGCAAGAGAGCTGCCAGCGCTGACGCCCAGTAATCCCGGTTCTGCTAGCGGGTTACGGGCTACAGATTGCATCAGTGCGCCAGCAATGCCCAGCATTAAACCAATAAACAGGCCAATGACGGTTCTGGTTGCGCGTAAATGAAATACGGTAAATTCTGCGTCGGCTGAGCCGTTGCCTAATAAGGTTTGAAAAGATGCGGTAGGAGACAGACCTCCGGCTCCCAACAATAAGCTGAAAATACAGCAAAGCGTCAGCAAAATAAGCGCTGACACAAATACAGCAAACAAAGGCCGTTGAGCAGCCGGCAAACTAAACCAACTAATCATTGAACTTATTGCATCTTAGTTTTTAATGTATTTTCGATATCATCAAGAATGGCTTGGGCTGCTAATGGTCCTGCAGAGCTCGACCATAGCTGGCCATTTACTGTTATCACGTGATCTTGTTTAACCACATTTAGACGGGAAAATGCAGGGGATTTTCTTGCGGCTTCTAGCGCATCTTTGCCTTCTGTATTTAATGTTGCAAGGAATAACCAGTCACTATCAATTTTTGTCAGATTTTCTAAGCTAAGAGGACTGCTATGAGGGCGATTATCCTTAACAAGACCTGCATCAGAAACATCAAAGCCAGTAGCGGAAATAACATCATTCGCAAACAAGCTTGCCGACATAACAATAGGGCCTTGTGGCATCCAACGTGCAATCGTCGAAGTGCGTTTTCCTTCTGGTAATTTAGCAGTAACCCTTGTTTTTAATTCATGTTGACGGCTTCTAACTTGGTTAAGAATAGCTTCCATCTCTTCACTTTTATTCAGCGCTTTGGCGTATGAGCGTGAAATAGTCATCCAACTTCCCGGAACGATGCCTGGTGATGCTGGCGCAACGGTCGGAGCTATTTTTGACAGAATGTCGTATTGCTCTTTTGACAAGGTTGCCGAAGTCAGAATTAAGTCAGGGCGTTTTGAGGCAATAGCTTCTAGATTACTTTGGCGTGATGTGCCAACGATACTCACGCCTTTAGCGCGATCTTCAAGATATTCTGAAACGGTATCACCACCACGAGTTGCGACCGCGCCTAAAGGTTTAATACCAAGCGCAATGGTGTTGTCTAACGCGTCTTCTGACAGAGTTACCACGCGTTTCACATTGTCATTAACGTGGACATCACCGAATTTAGTTGTAATAGTGATTTCACCCGCGAAAGCACTGAAAGAAGAGGTGACACAAGCACAAAGTAAAAGTTTTTTAAAAGAGGGGCGATTAGGCAACATAACGGATTCCTTTAATTAATATATCTACCACAACATCACTCGTTACTTTGATTATAAAGGCAGCAAAATGAAGCGGATGCATAGGCAGGCGAATAAGCGACGCTAATGATAACGCTTCTTATTAGTTTTTAAACAGGGAATCTCAATTTAAATGTTACGAAAAGCGGAACGTGTTGTTTTGAAAATTGCGTTCCGCTTCGAGTTCGAAGTTAAGCTGAAAGGGTTTTAGTCCAAAGAGAAGCCAAAGAAATTAATGTCTGTTTTATAGGGAATTTCTTTTGCTGATGTTTGTAGCTGATCAATCATCTTGAGATAAGTGGCCATTTGATGGGCTTGCAGATTTTTTTCACTCGGAATCGATGTAGTGAATTTAGTCGCTCTTAGCATGCTTTTTATGCCATTGGTTTGGGTAAACTTTTTGTTGCCTAATAAAATTACTTCTTCACCCATGTGCCAAAAAATATCTAAGTCTCTGATTTGCATTGGGCTGAGTGGCGGAACCAAAGGAACGATATCGTTTGGCGTAACCACTCTGATTAGAGGTAAGTTATCGAACTTTTTTGCACCAGTCACATTGGTGACTTTCGGTTGGCCAAAGGTAATCACTTGTTCTACCGAATAACCCTCTTTCTGCAAATACATGGCCAGTATCACCGCAATCGCACCACCCAAACTGTGGCCTGTTAAGTGAATTGGCTGATCTTTGCTAAGGAAAGGTTTGATGTCCTCGTAAACCGCTTTCGCACCAGAACCAAAGCCTTGGTGCAATTTGATATCAAGTACAGTATCTGGCTTTAACTCTAAGTCCAAATCCAACATGGCATTTTCTAAATTTGCCGTGCCTCTAATGGCAAGTGTCTGAACGCCATCCGCACTGCTTAAAAAGTAACTCACCTGAGACGCTGGAATTAACGATTGATGAACTAGTGTTTGACCTTGCTCTTGCAGGCGTTGCTCGAGTGTGTTCGCTTCAAGATAGGTGTCATCCGATAACTTAGCTTGGGCTTTAATAGACGCAAAGTCTGGTGCAGCAAACGCCAATTGGAAAGGCATAACAATAAGAATACACAGTAAAATGAGCTTGTTTTTTAGCATGAGGGAATAGAAACAACATAATAATTGGGAAGTCCAGAGTACTAAAAAATGACTGTTACTAATAGAGGTTTATCCTGGGTTGATAGCTTTGGTGAGTTTGCATTTTTCTGGCTTTTTGTAGCATGGCCTTTGTTGCAATTTTATTTAATGGATTTTCCTCTTTGGGTTGGTCGATGCGCTGATAATAGCTGAAAAATTCAGTTCAAAAAAACAGCGTATTCGGAAGCATCGGGCCATAACGCCTTTAGCAAAAATGTGCAACAGCTTTCAGGTTCACTGGTTGGCAAGCTAGACGCTCAAAAGCAAGCGTTAGAAGAGCAATTAAACGATCCTTCTATTAGTAAAGAAGAGTACCAAGCATACAGCGCACAGCTTGATGATTTAAATACAAAATCGTTATTAGTGAAGGGCATTAGCGCAGCGATAACCGCTCCAACCGACAGTCTTACCGGACAACTGGCTGCCGCGGCATCGCCAACACTGGCCTATGGCATTGGTCAATACTTCAAAGGTCTTGCGGCTGACAACCAAGATGGCCAACTAACTGGAGGACAAGAAGTTGCCCATGACCTTGCCCACGGCATACTGGCCGCTGCCGTTGCCTCCGCAGGTGGTAACGACGCCACGACCGCAGGCATCGCCGCCGCAGGCTCCGAAGCCGCCGCTCCAGCTGTGGCTAAATGGTTGTATGGCACAAGCGATCCTGAAAAACTGAACGCCAACCAAAAACAAACGATTACCTCAATCATGGGCGCCGCGTCGACCACAGTGGGCGCCACCACGGGCAACGTAAACAACGCCATCGCCGCAGGACAAGCGGGACAGAATGCGGTGGAGAATAACTATTTAAGCTATCAGAAAAAATCTAAGCAACTGGAATTGAAAGACGAATTACAACACTGTGTCGGCATATGTACCCAAGCCAGAATGGATGAGCTCAGCGCACAAATTGATCAATTTAATAACCTTGATAAAAAGCGTGAGACAGATTACGTCGCGGCTTGCTCCGGTTCTGCAAACAATGATTGTAATAATGAAATGGGCAAAGCAGGCTTGGCTTATCGTAGCTATGATAAGCAAGCTAAAGAAGATGGCGGTTTTATAGCAAATAAAGAACTTGCTGTTGAACAAGACCATACTCGTAATTTAATGTTTAATGTATCAAGTAATATAGATACTGAGTATGTCGCGCCTGCTCTTGATAATGTTGATATTATAGCGGGTGCGTTTAGTTTAAATGCGGCTATTTCTGGCTTGAGTAAAGCCAAAAATATTGTAGAGGATGCAGCGACTGCGACATCCAAAGTAAATACAGTTACAGCGCAGGCTGGGAGTGTTGTTCCAAACAAGTTAGGCAAAGAAGTATGGGATCTAGATCCGAAGGTTCGTGGTAGACAAATAGAGTCATACCTTACAGAAACTGATTATAAAGATTGGGCTCGTTCCGATAATTTCATTAACCCAAAAACTGGCGAACCATTTAAATCTAATAACTCCCCTTCGATTGATTTTCAACAAGGAAACAATGTTGTTAGTCTCAAAACAGTTAATACTCGTGGTACATCTTGGGAGTACGATATGAGGTCCCATATCGATCACCTACAAAAAACTTCCATAACTGTTTCCGACGTTCCGGCAACTAAAATATTGGATGTTAGGGTTCAGCCAGGTGGTTTTAATGATGCGAAGCATTTAATCGAGTATGGTAAGCAGCGAAATATTTCAGTAATCATTAAAGAATTTGGTAAATAATTATCATGGTACAAATCGAAATTGTTCTTAAAGGTAAAGCTTTCGCTGAAGCTTATAAGTTATGGAAGAAGCTTACGAAAGAAGTTGAACCAGAATATCTAGATAAAAAGGTGGTTGATGGATTAAATGGCAAAGAACTAGGTTTTGCCGATGTTTCTAAGACTCTTCTCAAGAGTAAGGCCGATAGCTTCTTTATTGAGCTTAATGGGGGTAGTGTTGAGTTTTCATATATTGCTGATCTGGATTTTTCTAGATTAGATATAAAAAATCTGGCTGCTACTAAAGAGTCTACAGAAAAATGGGTTTCTCAAATGGTAAAAGATCCCGCTTTTGTTCAGGGTAGATTATATGATGGAGAATATGACCGTTGGCAAAATATGGAAGACATTGTTTACTATGAGTCCGAAGGGCGAGATCATTCGAGTCTACCAAAAAAGAGTAATGGATTGCCATTTCCTCTTGAAAGTGAAGTAATTGATGTTTCTAGGAATCCTGGGCGATGGGAGCTGAAAAAAGGGTACATTGAATGTGTTGGTTCAACTATGTGGATGAGCAAGGCTCTTTTGAAGGATTTAGGTGTAGATAATCTCGCTATAGAAAATGTATCCGATTTAGGAAGCGTACTTAGATTTGATGTACAGGATGAGTGCTTTAAAGCAGCAGCAGGTGAAGAAGCAGAAGTTCAGAATGAGTTGAGGAGAATGCTTTTTAATAAATAGTTCCAAACAACCCGAATAGAGGACTAACTTTTGTCGGTGAAAATTTAGGGAAACCAAGAAATCCTGCGATACAAAACGCACGTGATTTTGAATCAGGCACTGCAGGTGCTTTTAGTGATGTAGCTACTCAGCAGCGTCAAGTTCCAGCATTACGTTACGATAACCCTAATCCAAATGGTGCTTCAGTTGTTAAATTTGATGGTCATCAAAAGCTGAGTTTGGGGTCAGATCAAAAACTAACCTGTTGGCGTGGTGCCGTGATGAAAGTGAGTTTGACTAGAAATCTACCCAAGAATACAACTTTAAATTTAGGTGATGTTACACTGTCTGCTGCTTTAGCCCGATATTTCAAAGCTTTTAAGAATGTATCAGAGGATGCCATAATGTTTTATGATAAATTCGATAAGTACCAATCAGTGAAAGTTATCATTGCTGATATGGTGGAAAGCACAAAGTGGAATAAATTATCGAACGAAGAATATGAGGCTGTGGTTGGTGAACCATTATGGTCTCGGCATGGTGGGTAGTGTCTATTTTTAGGTTTTTTTAAGTTTTATTGTAAGGGGGGATTATGAGTTACGATTTGTTTTTAAAGCCTAAAAGTGGTGAATTATCCGCTGAACAGTTCAAAATTTACTTTAAGCATCGAGAAAATTATGAGATTTTTATAGAACCGAATAGTTTACAAGCTAGGTATGTAAACAAAATAACAGGTGCCAATTTTTACTTTGAATATCAACAGAGTTTGCAACATGATGAAGATGGACATTACCCAATAGCTTTTAATATTGGTTATTTAAAACCATCATATTTCTCCAAAGAAGCAAATGTTGAATTAAAGGAACTAGTAGGCACTCATAATCTTATGATCAATGATCCTCAAATGAATGGTATGGGCGTTGGTGACTACCAATCAGATAAGTTTATTAATGCGTGGTTACGTGGAAATAGTTTAGTTTGTGAGTCTTCTTTTTTAAGTAATAAAGAAATCCCTACGTTGCTATCAGAAAAAGTTGAAAACGTTTGGTTATGGAATAAAAATAAAAATCAGCTCCAAGATAATATTTCTAATGATGTATTTATTCCTAGTATTATGTATTTTCGAAAGGACGGTAAGGTATTAACTGCATGTGTATGGGAAGACGGGATTCCGATTATAATACCACCAGTAGATATGGTGGTTATTGTTAGAAAAAATTTAGCTCCTAAAAAAGGTGCTGAAAGAATTGAAGATATTACTTTTGTTATGTGGGATGAATTAAAACCGATCTTAGAGGATGTGAAACTTAGAATGGAAGGTGATGCATACCATCTTTTTTATAAAATGATGCCATATTTAATCAGAAAGTTCATTGTAAGTTTAGATGAAAAAGACATGTCAGAGTTGCAGAGAATCCCACCTGAATTTGTTTTGGATATGAACTAATACATAATAATTTAACAGGGCATATATGGGCGCTCCGGTGCCGTCAAGGCCGCACTGTCCATAGACATTTTCTGCCTAAAATCCAGTCGTTTTCAGAAAAATTTTCTTGAAAACGGCTGTTTGTTTATTCATTTCTTACGATTATTTTCAGAAAAAAACAGTTCGAAAATAGTTGTTGGTTAATAATTAATCTGTTTTCCGCTCAAATTATGTGGCTGCTTCTCCAAACGTGTGGACACCTATTTTTAGGGGATAGTTAGGTTTCTAGCCAGTTGTCCTGTCCACACTGTCCATAGACATCTCCTGCTTAAATTTCAGCTGTTTTCAGAAAAATTTTCTTGAAAACTGTCCTGTCCACACTGTCCATATACACTTCCTGCTTTAAATCCAGTCGTTCTCAGAGAATTTAACAGAAATTTAACAGGACACCCACACAAACTTGACGGCTTAAAAGTATGCTGTGTATTTAACTAGTATTGTTTTTTCTCATGGAAGAGAGGTTTTGTCATGCCAAGAGCCAGGAGTTTGGGGTCAGATCAAAAACTAACCTGTTGGCGTGGTACCGTGATGTATGTTCTTTAAATACTCAGTGCCATCATTAGCCATTGTATCTCTAGTTTCTTGATCTGACCCCAAGACTGGTTAAACAGCAAACCTCAACGCTCGCCGCGAACAATCTCGCTATTCAGGCACAAAACAACCTCGCGTTAATCGGTGCGAAGGTGTCGGTTGCGGATACCGCTAGCCTTCAAGCCAATAACGTCACCATTGATGCGGCGCATGAACAAACTGTTGTCACCACTTCCCACACAGACGAAACGGTTTCAGGCAAAGGCGCGTCATTCTCCTCTGAAAAAGGCGAAGCGACAATTGCTAGTCTCACCGAGACCGACCAAACAGAGCGAACCACGACCACCGCGAACACCTGGGCGGGCAGTGACATCCATGCTGGCAACCTTAAGATCAAGGCTACCAACAAGGTTGCGGTCTTAGCCAGTGACATCAATGTACAAAACAACGCCAGCATCACAGGCGAAAACATCCTAGTCGGTGGTCGAGAAGCCACCACAGAAACCACCCACGACAGCATCACCAAAACCAACACGATTTCTGTTGGGGTGAAAAATGCCTATGCCGACACCTACCTTGCCGTCAGGGCGTTAGACCAAGCCAAAGATGCCGTTAGTGATGCCAAAGCTGCGTACGACGAAGCCAAGCAAAAAGTCGCCGAAGGCAAACTGCCTGAGAGTGATTTGGACTTCTACGAAAACAAACTGGATTCCGCTAAGAAGAGTGAAAAGCTGGCGAGCTTAGCGGTTGTTAACGCAGGTGTCACAGCCACACTGAGTTCTGCAACCGCAGGTTTCACGGCAACCGCGGGCGTGAGTACACAGGTAACGACCAACACGACGACCGCCACGCAAAGTAACTGGAATGGTTCAACGATCAATGTCGGCAATAATGCGTCGCTGAATGGTCAAAACAACCTCACCGTTGAAGGTTCTGCCATTTCGGCGCAAGGCACACTGGAAGCCAATGCGAAGAACATTGATATCTTAGCGGGCAAGAATACCTATGCAGAAACCACAAGCAGCCAAACAAAAGGCGCGAGTGCCAGTGTGACAGCCAGCCTTGGCGGTGGTGTTTCAGGGTCCGTCGGCGTCAATACCAGTGAAAGCAACAGTAACAGTCAAAGTACTCAATACAGCAACAGCAGCCTAAGTGCTGGCACGTTAAAGAGCAACAGTGATCAGCTAAGCATTCAAGGCGGTAACTTGTCTGGTAATGAAGTGGTCATCAACACCAATAACTTAGACGTAGTTAGTCAGCAAGCTACCTCAACCAGCCACAGTGAAAGCCAAGGTAAAGGCATTAACCTAGGGGGAAGCGCAAATAGCGACTCTGTGTCGGTGAGCTATAACCAATCAGAAACGGATTCAGACTACGCCAGTGTTACTCAACAAAGCAGTATTACTGCGGGTGACCAAGGCTATCAGATCAATGTGGCTGGCAATACCAACCTCGTTGGCGGCTTGATCACCTCTACTGACAAGGCGGAAGCCTCCGGCAACAATGCCTTTAGCACTGGCACCTTGACCCAAAAAGACCTAGCGAATCACGCGGTATACAGTGGTTCTAGCATGGGCGTTGACGTGGGTATCAGTTCCAATACCGATAGCCATGGTGATAGTGGATTTGGTTTTTCCAACTCTATGGGGCAGGGCTCTGCGGGCGACAGCCGACAAAGCACCACTCAAAGTGGTATCAACACTGCGAACCTAGCCATCACGGATGCAGATAAACAGCAGGCGTTGACCGGACAAAGTGTTAGTCAAACTCTAGCCGACATCAAAACGACAACCAGCACCGACACCGCACAGGATAACAGCGGTGTGCTGAAAAATACCTTCAACCAAGCTGACGTTGAACAGGAGATCAACAACCAACGTGAAGTCACCCAAGCCTTTAGTAAAAATGTGCAAGAGGTTAAAGGCGCAATAACCAACTCTATAAACAAACAAAAAGACGAACTCAACGCCCAACTCAAAAACGGCAGGATTAACCAAACAGAGTACGACCAACAAACCGCCACGCTGGACAACTACAGCTTACTGGCGAACACCATCAGCGCCGGACTCAGCGTTCCAACCGACAGCCTTGCAGGGCAAGTGGCAGCGGCGGCTTCGCCTGCCGTGGCCAACCAAATTGGCCAATACTTCAAAGGCCTTGCCGCCGACAATGAAAACGGCCAACTGAGCGCAGGGCAAGAAACCGCCCACGTCTTAGCGCACGGCATATTGGCCGCTGCTGTCGCCTCCGCAGGTGGCAATGACGCCACCACCGCAGGCATCGCCGCCGCCGGCTCCGAAGCCGCCGCTCCAGCTGTGGCTAAATGGTTGTATGGCACAAGCGATCCTGAAAAACTGAGCGCCAACCAAAAACAAACGATTACCTCAATCATGGGCGCCGCGTCGACCACAGTGGGCACCACCACAGGTAACGTCAACAACGCCATCGCTGCAGGGCAAGCTGGTCAGAATGCCGTGGAGAATAACTACCTTACCACCCTCGAAATGGGTGCATTGGTCAATGAACTTATTGGTTGTGAGGGCGACAGTGATTGTCAGCAAGAGACTCGTGAAAAATACGAAGAGATTAGTGATCAAAATGTACAAAATATGGTGGCTAACTGCGCAGCAGGCGGTGCTACTAGTGATGCCTGTTTAGCTGAGACAAAACAGCAAGGACTAGCAATCACAGATCTTCAAAGCGGTAAGTATGATGCATTTTCTACAGGCACAACAGAAGATGATATTCTTAACGTATTTCGTGATATAAACCTTAAAGACAAAACCCTTGCTGGAGAACTTGCTGCAGGAGCCGCTGTTGATGAGTTAGCGGCCCAATACGGATGGTCGAAAGAACAAACGCAGGCTGTTACCATGGCCGTAGTAGCTTTAGCGACCAAGAAGGGCATGCGAAATGCTAAGGGTGCAGATGGGAATGCAACGTCAGCTGGAAGTGATGCTACTACGAAAGCTAATAATACTTCTATTTCTGATAAGGTTATTATTGTTCCTAAAGAAAAAGCAAATGTCTTTGACGTGTGGCAAAAAGCGGCTGATGCAGGTGAATTGGTAAGAACGGATCCTAAAACAGTAAGAGGATCAGGATTTAGAAAGAGGTTAACTGAAGAAAAAGGCTCTCCTCCAAGTGACGGAGTTGATGCAGATCATATAGTTGAACTTTGTGTTGGTGGTGCTGATTGTGCTAAGAGTAATGGCCAATGGTTAAAGATCGGACCTAATAGGTCGTCAGGACCAAAGGTGTTTAATCAGGTAAAAAATGATCCCTTGGGGACTGTTTATAATAAAGTTGAACTGGAAAAAGATAATGGTGGATAAATTTAACTTACCTGAATTTGATGGCAAATCAGCATATTCGGGGGCAATTCGGTTTTATGACCATTCTAGCTATAATTGGGAGCAGGAATGGGGCGATTTGTATGGCTCATTAAAACCAAATTTTAGTCTATTTGCGATAGATGTGTTTGGAACAGCTTATGGAACACTTTTAGATGGGAATGTAGCTATATTTTGGAGTGAAACAGGAGAGCTGGAATCTATTGAGGCTACTCAAGAGGAGTTTTTCGAAATGATTTTGGAAGATCCCAATGCAACCCTTAACTACGATTTTCATCTATCAGCTATAAAAATGCTTGGTAAACCTGATTATAATGAACACTTTGCTTTTAAAGTTGAAATTTCATTAGGTGGTTCTATGTCTATAAATAATTTAATAATAATGGAGTCAAATAAACACTTTCGAGCCATGGCTAATATTGCTAAACAAATTAATAATTTACCGATAGGATCGGTCATTAATAATATTTCTTATGAATGAGTAGAGTGAGCGATCAGAGCAAGGGAAACTGCGATGAAGAAGTCACACTACTGTCCTGTCCACACTGTTGTCCTGTCCACACTGTTGTCCTGTCCACACTGTTGTCCTGTCCACACTGTTGTCCTGTCCACACTGTTGTCCTGTCCACACTGTCCATAGACATTTATTGTTTAAAAATCAGCCGTTTTCAGAAAAACTCTCCTGAAAACGTCTGTTTTTTTATTCATTTCCTTCGATTATTTTCAAAAAAAATCAGATCGAAAATAATTATTGGTTAATAATTAATCTGTTTTCCGCTCAAATTAAGTGGCTGCTTCTCCAAACGTGTGGACACCTATTTTTAAGGGATAGTTAGGTTTTTAGTCATTCGCTATTTTTTCTTTTTTGCCTTGTCCGGTTTCAGGTTGATGGATAACAAGGCATTCTGATAAGCCGATTCTGGTGTTTGATAATCTAGGTTCTGATGCAGTCGAACATTGTTATACCACCACTGGAAATTTTGTAGCAGATAAGGCAGTTTTTCCTCGCTTTTAAATGAACTGGGTAATTGTCGTAGGTGGTGTTTCAATGTGCCAAAGAATCGCTCGATTCTTCCGTTTTGCCAAGGGCAATGCTTCTCTGTGGTTTGTTTTTTGATGCCCAAAAACCACAACCCAAAGCGGATTAATTTTGAATTGAAACAGGCTTCGTTATCGGTTTTCAAGAACCTCGGTTTGGGGTGGTGATCAAACTTTCAAATACTGATAGTCAGCACAAGCCTCATTCAAAAGAATGTTGTCAGAAAAAGTCCATGACTTGACGGTCAAACAGTGTGAGTGGCATTAGGCCAATTTTCCATCAATCAATAAAAGAGGTGATGTTTTATAAATCGCAGCCACTCCAGTTAATTCTTTTAACGCCGTTGACTGTTAACGTTGGCAAGTCTTGTAAGGTTTCTTTCATCATGAAGGCAGAAAATGCTGTTTTAAATTTTCTGATCATCGCTTGTTTTATGATGATTATTTTGGTGGATTTTTTCATGGTTTATCCTCTTCTAGGTTGTTGATGGGCAGATCATAGAAGTTGGTTATCTCGCCAACAAACGACGTATTTTCACTCTTTTGATTAGATAAATTCATCAAAATTAAAGTGTGAGAATAAGACGTAAGATCAGACGTGAACAGTGTTTTAATAGGAGTTTTTTGCAATTTTCTAATACAAAATATGATGTTTCATATTGTGGATAATTCGACTTGTAATGCTAGTTCTAATTATATGGATATATAGGTTGAAACGTATCAAACATTAGACTGACTCGTAGGAGCTTTGGAGGATTTTTTACTTTGGTTATTTTTTCTTCTGTTCTTGTCACAGATCAAATCAATTTTTGGCGAGTGAGCTCACAATGAATTCATCGATTAATTATGTGTTAAGTGCACGGATAGAGGTGAAAGTCATGAGTAGTACATTTTATATTTCAGCCGTAAATATTATGGGCGAACATGCCCTTGATGATGCTATTAAACAAATTGAAACCTTGGGCTTTAAGCAGGCTTTGATTGTGACTGATCCTGGTATGACCAAATTGGGTGTCACCGCTGAGGTGAAAGCTTTGTTGCAAGATCAGGGCATACAGAGTTTGGTTTATGATGGTGTACAACCTAATCCAACAGTGGCAAACGTTAATGCTGGATTAGAGGTTTTGCATACTCATCAGTGTGATTGTGTTATTTCCCTAGGTGGCGGTTCTGCCCATGATTGCGCAAAAGGGATTGCGTTAGTGGCAACAAATGGTGGTCATATTAGCGATTATGAGGGTGTGGATGTTTCTAAAAAGCCACAATTACCTTTGATTGGCATCAACACCACTGCCGGTACGGCTTCTGAGATGACGCGTTTTTGTATTATCACTGATCAAGAGCGTCATATCAAAATGGCCATTGTCGATCAAAATGTTACGCCGATACTTTCTGTTAATGATCCAAGGTTAATGGCTGGCATGCCAGCAGGTTTGACTGCAGCAACGGGAATGGACGCTTTGACCCACGCTATTGAAGCATACGTTTCTACCGCAGCTGATCCGATTACTGATGCATGCGCTATTAAAGCAATTGAAATTATTCGCGATAATTTGCACCAAGCGGTTCATAACGGCACAGATATGAAGGCTCGCGAGCAAATGGCTTATGCACAATTTTTAGCTGGTATGGCATTTAATAACGCTTCTTTAGGTTATGTTCACGCTATGGCTCACCAATTAGGTGGTTTTTATGACTTGCCACACGGTGTTTGTAACGCCGTTTTATTACCGCATGTTGAGCGTTATAACAGCCAAGTTGCTGCGCCACGCTTAAAAGATGTTGCTAAAGCATTGGGTGTAGAAGTGCAAGCTTTGAGTGATAAAGAAGGTGCGGATGCCGCTATCCAAGCGATCGTAACATTATCCCAAAGTGTGAATATTCCTGCTGGTTTAAAAGAGCTGGGAGCGAAAGAAGAAGACTTTGCTGTATTGGCAAGTAATGCAATGAAAGATGCTTGTGGTTTTACGAATCCGATTCAGCCAACTCATGACGATGTCGTCGCTATTTTTAAAGCTGCTTTTTAGTTTTGAAATAGTTTGAAAATAAAAAGGCCTTGTAATGTAATTACAAGGCCTTTTTATTGGTTAGTTGGCGTTTTTTATTTTTTCATACTGCTCTAAAGGTATAAAACGAACGTTTTTACTAAAGTCATTTTTGTCAGAAATCGCGTTTATATAGAAGGTTAGGCTTGGTGGGCGTTTTTTAAAGGTCAGTTGCATGATGGTTTTGTACTGCATGGAAGAGGCGCGAGATAACATATCTTTTTCACCAAGCGCTATCCATTTTGGCACGTTTATATCGGTTAAGCTAAATTTCATCATGGCCCCTTCGGCACCATCAATACGAAACGTTAGCCAGTTAGTTTCACCCATTGATCTGACTAAGTAAGTCAATGGCTGATTAGGCACTGGTGACAGTTCTACTTTTAAGTCTTTATATTCAAAGTTGACTGCTTTGGTTGGATTTAGCTGCAAGGTAAAGGGAACTATTTGTCCGGATTTATAATGTGCTTTAGCGTTAAATTCAGTGACGTTTTTTAGTCTTTCGGCGGGGAAGTCCCAACCCGTCAACAAGTATTGTTGTAAAGATTGAAAAGTAACGCCATCACCACTGTAACTGACCCCCCCTAAAGGGTTAAGACTAATGGGAATGGTTTGACCCGCTTTATTTTTAGCAACAATGTTGGTTAATGAGAACTTACCTTCAGGAGCGTAGGGAAAGTTGTGTTGATAAACCATATCTAAAATATCATCTTTTCTTCTAAAGTAGCCTGTGTCAGATTTGAATATTTGTTCCTGCGTTAATGGTTTGTTGATCTCCTCAATTGAAGGGCCATCTTGTTTGGTGTATTCGAAAGCAGGAGACTCTCTGTCATAGTCAAACTGTTTGGTTATATCGCCTAATTGCCGATTTTTAGGCAACATAATGATGCTGCTTCTAGCTATGCCTTGATAACCGTAACGTTCAAATGGGGCATTAATAACTAAGGCGAGCTGTGATAACCAGCCATGTTCTCTCTCTATTAAAATTCGACCATAAAATTTTACAGGTGCTTGTTCGCTATTTTTTGTTTCTGGTTGTTGGCTTACTATTTCTGCAAGTAAGTATTTCTCGGATACATTAAGTACCGTAAGTGATGCATCGGTTTTGCCTTGATAGGATGGTAAGGATATTTTGGCGCCAACTTTGGCCGGAATGGCGGTTAGAAATACTGACGAGTTAAACATTTTCTTCATTTCTTGCTCAACTTCTGGTCCGCGATCCTTAAGGATATCTTGCCAGGCTTCTTTGTTGATCGCTGTAAAATTCGATACTGTTCCTTTGGTTAAGTCAGCTGTGAATTCAAACCCTTTTGAAAAGATGGCATGCATTCTGGGATTTTTATCTGCAGATTGAGTGCTGCTGAATCCCTGGCTTTTATCGTTATCAAGCCGCATGTAATCAACATCAACTATAAAATGATTTTCTGGCGTTACTTGGGTTACTTTATAGGTTTGCAATTGATGGACTGTGATCGTATTGGTTTGATTCGAGTTACCTGAATCTACAGTTATTTTGGTTCTGTTTAAAATCTGGTATTGACGTTCGTCACCTTTGTCGGGCGTGAATTTTACGTCTGAATTTGTGGGTGAGCAGGCGATTAGAACGAAACTTGCTAGAGAAGCTACGATATGTTTCATGATGTTCCTTATCTTTGAACTATAGAAAAACAGCATTATGCCTGCTTGACTCTTCTAATAATAGTAAGCCAATTGAATGCCCTTGGTAGTGCCGAAGAGGGGTTATTTATAAAGTACTCTTTTTTATGAATCCTATTGCCAGTATAATTGGTTGCTAAATATCTTGTTCTGGTCCTACATTCCAGCACCCATACCAAACATAAAGAGTGAGGTAGAATCTACATGCTTCCAATCGACATTCGATTAGCTTCGCAAGCTGATTTAGCAGACATTCAATTTTGTGCCAAACTGGCTTATGAAAAGTACGTTGTGCGAATAGGGCGGGAGCCTGCGCCGATGCATGCGGACTTTGCAAAATTGATCAATGATGGTCATGTATGCATATCTATGTTTGACTCGCAATTTGCAGGTTATGTTGTATTTTACTCAGGCGATACGCATGTTCATTTGGAAAATATTGCTGTGTTGCCAGAGTTAAGTGGCCGAGGCATTGGTAAGGCGTTAATTAAGTATGTTGAGAATATTGCCATAAGCGATGGTTACCAGTCGGTTCAACTCTATACGAATGAAGCGATGACAGAGAATTTAGCCATGTATCCGAAACTGGGGTACGTCGAGATTGCTCGTAAGCAAGAAGATGGCTTTAACCGTGTGTTCTTTCATAAGCCGCTCTAGATAAGTATATGGAAAATGAATAGGAAAATGTCATGATCAAAATCCGTCCATACCAAGCAAACGATGCAGATCTTCTTTGGCATTTATTTTTCAATACGATTCGCATTGTTAATGCTCGGGATTACTCTCAAGTTCAGGTCGAAGCCTGGGCACCAGGGTCTTTTGATATGACTGTTTGGCAAAAGAAAATGATGGATCTACAACCTTTTGTTGCTGAGTTGGATGGTGTGGTTGTTGGTTATTGTGATTTACAGCCAGATGGTTTGATTGATCATTTCTTTTGCCATCACGAATATCAGGGACAGGGCGTGGGAAGGGCGTTGATGAATCATGTATTATCCTTAGCAGATGAACGAGGTGTTGCTCGTCTTTATTCTCATGTGAGTATTACTGCTAGACCTTTCTTTGAGTATTTTGGGTTTTCGGTTGTGAATGAGCAGAGGATATTAGTGCGTGGTCAAGAGTTGACTAATTTCGTGATGGAAAGACGGTTTTAGTGACTGGTAAAACAGGTGCCTTCAGCTATCACCATCAGTTGTAATACGTTAAACTACGCGCCCGAATTTTCCCGTAATATACTGACGCGAGTATCTAATGAACGCTGAGTTTTCTATTTTATCTGCCACCTTATTATTTTTGTTCGTTATCGATCCGTTCGGCAATATTCCTATTTTGTTGTCGGTGATGAAGGGGGTGCCGCAGAAGCGTCAATATCAAATCGTGGTGCGCGATGGTTTGATCGGTCTGGTTATTCTGGTGTGTTTCTTGTTCTTCGGTGCGGAGTTTTTGGCATTGTTGCATTTAGAAACGGAATCCATTTCGATTGCTGGTGGCGTGGTGTTGTTCGTGATTGCGTTGAAGATGATTTTTCCTTCGCCTTATACGAAAGAAGCTGGTCCCGTGATGGAGCCTTTTATCGTGCCAATTTCTATTCCCATGTTGGCTGGGCCATCCACTCTGGCGACATTATTAGTGATGGTTAAGAGTTACCCAAATGATCAGCAAGACTTGCTGATCTCTGTTGGTGCGGCATGGGCAATTTCTGTGATTATTCTGGCGATGGCGCCTTTGTTGAATCGAATATTGAGAGAGAAAGGCTTGGCAGCGCTAGAGCGTTTGATGGGCATGTTGCTATTGATGATGTCGGTGCAGATGCTCGTGAACGGTGTGCGTAGTTTGTTTACTCATACATTGGCAGCACTTTAAAAGACAGTACTTTAAGCGTTGCGATCAAGGTGGGTTATTCGCCGACCTTGATCACATATTTGCTTCATTTCTAATCTAGTAAGTCTAATCTTCTATAGCCGGAATGTCGTTTGGGTCGATTAGTCCATGTTCTACGGCGATTTGTAGAAGCAGAATGACTAGTTCATCTGGTGGTAATAGGTGCAATGGCGTTGTTTGGCCTTGTTCTGCTACGGCGTCGTCTAGGTCAACGTCACGTTCTTGAAACCATGAGTGAATACTTTGTACTTCAAAACTTGGCTCTAATCCTTTTATCTCGTAAGTGGCTTCAACTAAAAGACTAAGGGATTCTGGCTCAAGCGCGTAAATCACGTCAGTATCAAATTCATTGATCCATTCCGCTAAAATATCACTGGCTTCAAAGCCAAATTCGTACAACTGTTGTTCATCAAGGTCGTGTGCGTTAGGCTCGATACGATGGTTTTCTAACCATTCGTCGTCGGGAATCACCAGCACTTCTTTGACTTGCGCTTCGTGAGTAGACCAGGTGAAAAGTAATGGAAAGGCTGGCTCGTCGGAAGAATTGGCGACAGCCGTCATGAATATAGGTAAACTTGCCATAATTTAGAACCAATGTTTGATTGTTAAGGAAGAATAAATGACCAGCCGAATCAAGATCAGTAGTGCGTTTGATGGCGGTAACATCTCCGTTATTAATGCTTCGGAGCCGGACAATATTAGAGTAAAGATCCCTAATGATACAAACTCTAAATTTTTGCAGTGGTTTTATTTTCGTTTACAAGGCGGAATGGGCGAACAATGTGTCATCCATTTTGAGAACGCCAGCGATGCCGCTTACCCAGATGGTTGGGTCGATTACCAAGCCGTTGCTTCTTACGACCGCGAGTATTGGTTCCGCGTCCCAACGGAATACGTAGACGGCAAATTGGTGATTACGCATCAGCCAGAGCAAGACAGCGTCTATTACGCGTACTTTGCACCTTACAGCTACGAGCGTCATTTAGATATGATTGCTTGGGCAGCCAGCAATGAAGATTGTATTACCGATCATTTGGGTGAAACAGCCGAAGGTCGTGATATTACGTTGTTGGAGATTAGCAAAACCCAAGGCCTTGCGAAAAATATTTGGATCATTGCTCGCCAGCATCCCGGTGAAACCATGGCGGAATGGTTTATCGAAGGCTTGCTTGAACGTTTGTTTGATGAATCTCACCCGATTGCTCGCTCGCTTTTAAAGCAATGTCGTTTTTATATTGTGCCGAATATGAATCCAGATGGCGCAGTGCACGGTAATTTGCGGGTGAATTCCAAAGGCGTCAACCTGAACCGCGAATGGAAAAATCCAACCGCAGAATTCAGTCCAGAAGTGTTGGCAGTACAAAAGAAAATGGCTGAAACAGGCGTGGATCTATTCTTAGACATTCATGGTGACGAAGCCTTGCCAGTTAACTTTGTGGATGGTTGCCAAGGCGTGCCGTCGTTTGATGCTCGTATGGAAGCGATGGAGACCTTGTTTAAAGATGTTTTTACCGCGGTCAGCCCAGATTTTCAGACTGAGATCGGCTATACCCCAGATCAATTTGGCGAAGCGAATCTAACAGTAGCAACCAAATGGGTAGGAGAAACCTATAAGTGTTTGTCTTTTACCCTAGAAATGCCCTTTAAAGATAATAACAACTTGCCAGATGATGTGGTTGGTTGGTCTCCAGAGCGTGCCAAAATTCTGGGTGCGGATGTTTTGTATCCAATTCATCAAGTGATCATGAGTGCTCATATGAAGGCAAATGATTGATTTATGTCGGCTGTCAATAACGACTCGTTAGAGCTATTAAAACTCGCCATGCGTCAATTTGCCCAAGACAGAGAATGGGAGCAATTCCATTCTCCTAAAAACTTGTCGATGGCCTTGGCGGGCGAGATGGCTGAACTGTTGGATTGCTTTCGCTGGCTGACAGAAGAGCAATCTTATGATTTGGATAGTGAGCAGATGTCGGCGGTGCAAGATGAGCTAGCGGATGTGTTGCTTTTTACGGTTCGTCTGGCCGATAAACTGAACGTCGATTTGTTTACAGCAGCAAAAGACAAAATTGCGAAAAATACAGAGCGTTATCCTGCTGAAAAAGTGAAAGGCAGTGCGAAGAAATACGATCAGTATTAAAGTCATCTGAGAAAATCTAAATAGTGCAGTTTTATGGTGAAAATCTGTTGTTTGGCTATGGCAGTCTAGCAAGAAGTCGATTAGCATCACGCACGAATAAAAGTCCCATTATCGATTTTATAACATGTTATTTTAGGATGAGAGAAAATGCCTAAGGCTAGTGAGATCAAAAAGAATATTGCTATCAGCTATGACAATAAAACCTACATAGTAAAAGACATTGAGCGTTCTGTACCACAGGGCCGTGCTGGCGGTAGTCTTTATCGTATGCGTATGTATGACGTGGTAACTGGCCGTAAATTGGATGAGACATTCAAAGATTCCGATATGATCGACCTTGCTGATCTTGTTCGTCGTCAAGCGATGTTTTCTTATTCCGATGGCGATGAGTATGTTTTCATGGATAACGAAGACTACACGCCTTACAGCTTGAACAAGAGTGCTGTTGAAGAAGAGATTCTTTTTGTTAACGAAGAGACTGTGGGTATTCAGGTTGTTTTGGTTAACGACGTGCCTGTTGTTATCGAATTGCCTACTAACGTTGAGTTAGAAGTTGTCGAAACCGATCCTTCTATTAAGGGCGCTTCTGCTACCTCTCGTAACAAACCAGCTAAATTGTCTACTGGTGCGATTATTCAAGTACCTGAACACATTTCTACTGGTGACCGAATCAAGGTTAACGTAGAAGAGCGTAAGTTTGCAGGTCGTGCAGAAAAGTAATTATTTCTAGTTGATTTAGTTCCATAAAAAACGCAGCCATGAGCTGCGTTTTTTTATGGGTTATATTGTCTTTGTAAACTTAATAAATATCCGTTTTTTTAATTTATTTAAATCTGATTGTTACTTTTATTTTCTTAAAATTTAATTATGTTAAGTTGTGTTAAGTTGTGTTAAGCATTTGCTTTTATTTTGCATTTTTGATGTCATTTAAAAGATTTTGGATATACTGAAATTAAATAGGCTAATTATCAGTTAGCTTGTTTCCAAGGTACTCACATTTAAAAATAACAGAGGCTGCAAATGTCATTACACCGGAAGCTTATATTAGCAAGTTGCGCAACTTTGGTTTTTGCCGCCTGTATATTAGCGGCTATTTCAACGATTTCTATGAAATCCCAGGTATTGAACGATTTAGAAAGCGCGATGAATCGTTACGGAGAAAGCAGCGCAGGTCGAATTACTCGTTGGTTAGAAGGCAAACACCAGATTGTCCTTTCCTTGAAGGAGGCTGTTGAAACTTATCCAAATAATGATGAAGTGATTGTACAGTCTTTGGTTCAGTCGCAAACCGCTGGTGACTTCTTGAGTGTTCTTTATGCGACTAAAGAGGGTGATACTTATCGTACAAATGGTAAGAATACAAAAGAAGGTTACGACCCAAGAGTAAGGGATTGGTACAAAACAGCGCTTGAATCCTCAGGTCCTGCGATTAGTGAACCTTACCTAACATCCAGTTCTAAGAAATTAGCGGTATCACTAATCAATCAAGTAACAGTGGATGGTAAGTTTGCTGGGGTTGCTTCTGCAAACCTATCCTTAGATGGTGTAAATGATGTTGTCGCCACGCTAAAAGTACAAGGTAATGGTTTTGCTTTTATTGTCTCCGACTCTGGCAATATTATTTCTTACCCCGATGATAGTTTCAATAATACGCCGTTGTCTGAATTAGAATCGAATATTAATTTAGAACAAATTAAATCAAATATTGCTCTAGGTAATTTAGCTGACGTAAAGGTCAAAAATGTCGATTATTTAATGTCGTCAGTAAAAATAATTGGTACAGATTGGTCTTTGGTATCTCTTGGAAATAAACAAGTGTTAATGGCACCTATTCAGAGCTTAGTTATTTATCAGCTTGTTACCGTGGTTGTTTTGATTATTTTATCCATTATCGTTCTAAGTATTTTAATTCGCTTCTTATTAGCAGATTTATTAAGAGTATCAAATGCGCTTGAGGATATTGCTCAGGGACATGGTGATTTGACGGTAAAAATTGAAACCAGAAGTCGTGATGAGGTTGGTAAACTAGCGTCTAATTTTAATAACTTCGTCTTTAAGCTGAGAGACATTATTAAAAGAATTGATGAACTGAGTAATGTACTTTCTGATCAATCTAAAGCAAGTGCTTCCTCGGTTGAGCAAAGTACAAAGCGCCTGAATGTACAACAAAATGAAATGGTGTCCGTTGCGGCCTCGGTCGAAGAAATGACAACAGCGACACAAGAGATAGCAACAAATGCAGAGCAAACGGCACACCGAGCTAACGAGACAGTAAAAATCAGTAGCTCAGGTCAAAGTTTAGCAAACACCAGTTTGTCTTCTATTAATCAGCTAGCGAAAGAAGTGACTTTGGCAAGCCAAGTTATTGCAGAGTTGAGTGAGCAAGGTGATAAGATTAATACGATTGTGTCGACGATCAGTGGTATTGCCGAGCAAACCAACTTATTGGCGTTGAATGCTGCGATTGAAGCCGCTCGTGCGGGTGAGCAAGGACGAGGTTTTGCTGTGGTTGCTGATGAGGTTCGCGTGTTATCTCAGCGTACTCATTCATCGACAGAAGAAATCACAGGCATGATTACCATGCTGCAAACCACCACATCGAAAGCGGTGAAAGTGATGGAGCTCTGTCATAGTTTGGCCAGCACAAGTGTTGATGATACGAAAAAATCTGGCGGTAGTTTTGTTGAAATTGCTGAGGCTATTGATCACATCAATAATATGACCGCGCAAATTGCGACGGCCGCTGAAGAACAAACTAGCGTGATTGGTGAGATAGGTCGTAATACTCAAGCGATACGTGATGTGTCTTCTGAACTACAAGAAGAAATGGATCAAGGTTTGGAGCAAGCGCATAACCTTAAAGTGTTGGCTGAGTCTTTGCGTGAGCAGGTACAAAAATTTAAATTGTAATGAGTTATTTTTA
Organism: Marinomonas sp.; assembly: GCF_965225885.1. Taxonomy (NCBI): domain Bacteria; kingdom Pseudomonadati; phylum Pseudomonadota; class Gammaproteobacteria; order Oceanospirillales; family Oceanospirillaceae; genus Marinomonas; species Marinomonas sp. Next base: position 2,957,680 of record NZ_OZ245329.1, on the reverse strand, counting down.
GTAATCAAAAAATGCAGCCGATGGCTGCATTTTTTGTTTTAGGACGTTACCAAGAATTAAAGATTTCTGTTTAATCTTTTTTAGCTGATTCTTTCAAGGCTTCTTTGGCTTTTTTCTCGGGATGATTGTTTGCTTCTGTCAGTCCAGCTTCGCGTTGAACTGCGGCTAAAACACCACGTAAAATCCCTAATTCTTGCTTCTCAGGACGAGAGCGATTGAAGAATCTATGCAGCTTGTCTAAAACCTTACCTGGATGGCTACGGATGATGAAGTTGATACCATAAAGCGTCTCTTCTAAATGTTCATAGAAAAGATCCATGTCTTTCTTGTGTGGGTATTCTGGCGTTTCTTTTTTGTATTTTTCTTTATTCTGGTTTGCCATCCAAATTTCGTAAGCGACGATTTGTACCGCTTGTGAAATATTCAATACTGGATATTCATCGTTGGCGTCGATATAGACTTGGCGATGGCATTGAGCGATCTCATCGTTTAATAAGCCTGTTGTTTCACGGCCAAAAACGATGGCAACATTATGATCAACCGCTTCTGGAATAACACTTTCGGCGCATTCACGGGCATTCATAATAGGGAGTTGAAAAGTGCGATGACGCGCGCTTGTGCCAATGACAAGACTGCAGTCTGCGATGGCTTCTTCCAAGGTAGGAACGATAGTGGCATTTTCAAGTAGATCAACAGCACCTGCTGCGCGGCTGGTGGCTTCTTCTGATGGGTAGTCATTTGGATCAACCAGATAAAGGTTGGTTAGTCCCATATTCTTCATGGCTCGGGCAATGGCACCGACGTTACCAGGATGAAAAGTGTTGATCAGTACGATTCGGATGTTACTTAGCATGGGTCTTGAGGTACTCAGGGTTGTTTGTCAGTAAGAGTGATTATGGCTTTAGCGTGAGCGATTGCTCGGTGCTGGCAAAATCGACATTGTCTAAGATGACTTTGGTTGTGTCATTAAAGAGGAATTGATTGCAGGCATGATGATACAGGGAACCTGTCTCTAACACCAACCGGTAGTTGCCCCTCGGGATGAAATTGGCCGCGTAAGCTTGTTTTCCATACAAATAGATGGAAAAGGGGGCTAGTCCGTCATATGACTCAAAGGTGAGCATGCTGTGCTCAGGTAATTGATTGAGAATTCGTAAGCGGCTGCTTCCGTCCGCCACACCAATTAACTCGCCATGCTGAGGTGCTGCGCCGGGTTGTCCAAAGCAGCCAGTCTGAATAGCATGCTGAACGCTACCAAAGCCAATGTTTTTTGCCTGTACCCACCCGTTCACACCGTTATAGCGGACAGTCAGCCAGTTGCCTTGTGATTTAATGCTTTGCAGGTCCGATTGTGTCGGGATGGTTTGCAAGATTGCACTGGAGACATCTGGCTCTGCATACAGCGTTGTATCGGCTAAAGTGTAGCTTGTCCCGACACGAAACTGCGGATATAAGCCACTGATATAAGTGGCTGCTTTTTGTTCGGAGGTGGCTTCTTGTTTGGAAGATTGCCAATACAGTGTGCTGTAAATACCAGCGGCAAAGCAAGCGATGTAGGTTGCAGCGCGAAAAGCGGCTTTTGCGGCATCTAATCTAATCGGTTGGCTAACTGGCTCGTTGTAGAACGACTGCGTGGAATGTGTGTATTCTTCATCATCGTCCACAAAGGATTGATAAGGCGGTATGTCTGGAGCTTCGTTGCTTTGGTTCTCGGTGTAACTGTAGCCTTGTGAAGTGAAGTTTTTTGATGCTTTAAAGGCTTCTTCGTAGAGCGCTTTAACGCGCTTTTCATTGAGAGTATTTCGAGCAGCTTTGATGGCATCATTGCGGGTTTTTTCATGGTGTGCGTTGTTGCGCTTCATCTCTTCGTAGGCGCGTTGTCTTTCTTTGACAAAGGCTTCTTGCTCTTTGTCAGTGGCAGTCGAGAAATTAGTATAGCGGTTTTTGGCGCCGGAACTTTGTGTGTTTTCTTTGGTAAAGGTAAATGGTTTCCAATCGTTGACTTGTGCACCTTGGCGAATGGCATTGGTGACATTTTCGTAAGCGGCTTGAAGGCGTTGAAACAGTTCCGTTGTATCTTTGTCTGGGTTTTTGTCAGGATGATAGCGCCTTGCCAATCGCCTAAACGCGGTTTTTGCTTCCTGCTCGCTGGCGGTAGTTGGAATTTCCAGCAGTTGATAATCGTCTATTAGGCTCATGCGATGTTAGCTATTAACCGTGTTTTTATAGTGAATGGAGTTAGTGAATTAATACCTAACGCATTATGCACGATTTATTGGCGCTGACAAAGGCGGAACCTTTCTATCTAAAAGTTCTAGGTAGTCAGTCGGTGACATCGGTCTGTATAGGTGGTAACCCTGCCCAACTTGGCAACGCCATTGTTGTAACAGTTGTAATATTTCTTCGGATTCAATTCCTTCTGCAACACTTATGATATTCAGTGCTTTGCAGAGGTTTATCATGTTGTGACATAAGGTCTGGCTTTGCGGATCATTTAGTAAGTTCATTACAAAGAATTGATCGATTTTTAATTCATCAGTTTCTAATGCGACGAGGTTTTGCATAGAACTATAACCGACGCCAAAATCGTCTAGAGCAAGCTTAAATCCGGCATGATGCAGCTGTTTGACGTTGTTGTGAACTATGTCGTTGTTTTGAAAAATACTGGTTTCTGTGATTTCTATGGTGAACTTATGTGCGGTTAACTGGTGAGTGTGAAGCTTCTCCATTATTTGTTTGGCAAAATCTTCTTGAAGCAAATCAAGTGCGGATATGTTGACTGAAAGACGTTGTGTCATCAAGGCTTTAGGGTGTTCAGAAGCCCAATGAAATACTTTTTCAAGCAGCATATCTGTAAGTTTGTAGATAAGCCCTGTTTGCTCTGCAAGTGGGATAAATTCAGCGGGTGAAACTTGCCCTAAATGTTCATTGTGCCAACGAACAAGGATTTCACCTCCTATAATGCTGTGATCGACTAAATTGATTTGCGGTTGAATGTGAAAGTAGAGTTTTTCATGTTGAATATCGTCTGCTAAACGTGTGATTAAGCCAAGTTGATGTGCATGATTGCTGTTTAAATTTTCGGTAAATGGAGCCCAATTTCCAGATGAATAGGTGACAGAGTTATTGGCGATAAGCGCGTTTTGATAAAGCTTATCTAGATCAGTACCTTGAGATGGGTAAAGTGCGCTACCTATTTTATATTGGTGCCTAAAGTTCACTGTATCGACTAGGGTAGGATCGTCTAAAATTTCTTGAATTTCTTTAATTTGCTCATGAAGTTGATCTGGTATTGTGCTAATCATGACTAAATTTTTGGCCGTTACTCTCACGAGCTTTTGAGTGTCGTTGGCAAACCAAGGAAAAGATAAAACTCCCTTCATGTTTATGACTTTTTTATGAATGTTTCGAATGGCTTCCGACATGGCTGAATCCACTTTGGCAGGGCCAAATGCTTCACTTAATGTTTGGTAGTTACTAATGTCCACTAGAATAAGGGCAAATTGAGATGGATGTTGTTCCATCTTGGATAGCAGTTTTGGTAATTTATCAAAATAGTATGTCCTATTTGGTAGGCCAGTTGGTAAATCTGTTAGAGCATGTTGTTTGCGAGTTCTTTCAATCTGTTTTGCTTTATCTGCTAGCGCAAAAGAGAATCCTAATAGTTGCAAAAGGCTTGAGACAGGTAGAATTGACTCTGTTATCAGGTTGATTGGTAATACTTTCCAAAAAATTAATGTATTTAGAATGCTGCCAGCGATTAAAAACAGCCAAGAAAATAAATAGAAACGAACGGCAAGAAAGCCTTTTTGGTAAGCTTTGATTCCCCAATATGTACAGGCCACGAACATGAATACTTCAACCAAAGCAAAAAGGATCGCGCCAGTTTTCACTGAAAACAATTGGGTTGATAGTAAGAAAGCGATAAAAATGAGGTCGCCGTATTTTCTAATCAATGATTGGGGTGAGGGGATTTGAACTTCTTTTAAAAAGTGCAGGCTAAAGCGGAATAGTATCCAAGCGCCTATGCCGAATATGGTAAATAGGTTTCTAATAATCCACTGGCAAATCTCTTCTGAAAAAATCCACCGATCAAATCCGGTGACAACAGATAGAGCAATAAATATAACAATGTTTAAGCCAAGGTAGTAAATGAAGCCCAGCTGTCTGAGTAAGATAAAAACAAAAATGTTATGGGCAAACAGGATTGATAAGCTGCTGATGATAAAGGTCCAGAAAATCAGTTTTTCCTCTTTTTTTGCCTCAGCCGTTGCATCATCAAATAGCATAAAGGGTGTTAATAGAGGGCTGTCTCCCTGCTTACGGATGAGTAGTGTCGTATCTTGCTGATCTGAGAGCGATATTGGCATCCAAATGCCGTCGTAGTGTTTCGTATCACCTTGCCAGTTTTCTAATGCGCCTCTTTTCCATTGTGCTTGAAGTTGATTTCCATGAAATAAATAGAAATCAAGATGCTCGATGACGTAGTAGTTTAAGCCAAGGTAAATTGTTTTTTCTGTGTTGGGTGTCGCTATTTTAGGAAAACTTAATTTGTGCCAGTAAGCGCTTTGAGAGAAGCCTTGCGACTCTTCATAAAGACCTTGTTGAAATTGGCCTGTTGATAGCACATCTTCGGCTGAGATAGGCTGTGTTTCTTTGAAAGTTGGAAGTGGCGCGTTGATCCTAGAATCACTTTCATCTGGAATGATTGTATTTTCAGCCCATAGCGGCGTCGCGATAAGAAGAAAAAGAATTAAACACTTTACTACCATTCCTGCTGTTCCTAACTGAAAATATGATGATTAATACGATCCGTCGATGAACGGTATTATAAGTATGTAACTGCAGCTTCTCTAAGACTTTACTTGCATTTCTATTGGCTTTCTTAAAATATAGGCGACATTTTTAATCTATGTACACTGTTTAGGATTTTTATGGGCAATAAACTTACTCATCTGGATAATCAAGGCCATGCACATATGGTTGATGTTTCAGAGAAGGACATCACTAAGCGCACGGCGACCGCTCAGGCAATTATCACAATGCAAGCATCTACGTTAACGAAAGTCATCGAAGGTGGCTTGCCAAAAGGTGATGTTTTGGCAACCGCTCGCATTGCAGGAATTCAGGCGGCTAAGAAAACGTCTGATTTGATTCCTTTGTGTCATCCTTTGATGTTAACTAAGGTTACGGTAGACATTAACGTCATCAGTAATTGTGAGCTGGAAGTGTTATGTACCTGCTCTTTATCCGGGAAAACAGGCGTGGAAATGGAAGCGCTAACGGGGGCTAGTATTGCTGCATTGACGCTTTACGATATGTGCAAAGCGGTTGATAAGGGCATAGTGATTCAACATGTGTCTTTGTTGGAGAAAAAGGGCGGTAAAAGTGGCGATTGGAGTAAAGGGAATGGCTAAGGTGAAAGTGGTTTTTTTTGCATCACTTAAAGAAAGTATTGGTCAGAGTGAATATGACGCAGAATTAGTATTGCCCATTAGTATTAGTGAATTAAAACATCAATTGGCGAATGAATTAGACAACGGACAGTGGCTGCTTGAAAAAGGTATTCAATCCTCCATCGACTTTGAATTTGCTAGAGATACAGATATTGTGCCTGAATCAGTAAATGAGGTGGCTTTTTTCCCACCAGTCACCGGAGGCTAAATGATTCTTGTACAAGAAGAAGACTTTCACGTTGATGCTTTATATAAAAGCTTATTGAAAGCCAATCAAACGGGTGCTGTTGCCATGTTTGTTGGTTTAGTGCGTCAGTTTTCAGACTTACCCAAAGAAACCTGCAGCTTTGAGCTTGAGCATTATCCTGGTATGACGGAGCGGAACTTACAAGTCATTGTTGATGAAGCCAATGCTCGTTGGTCTTTGTTGGATGTGTGTGTTGTGCATCGTGTGGGTCGTTTATCGGTAGACGATCAAATTGTATTTGTTGGTGTCAGTGCCTCTCATCGATCTGAAGCTTTTCAAGCGTGTGATTTTATTATGGATTATTTGAAAAGCCGAGCAGCGTTTTGGAAGAAAGAATCTCAAGGGACAGAAAGTCATTGGGTAGAAGCGAATACTAATGACGAAAAAAGCCTAGAACGTTGGTCAAAATAGCGCAACTCTCAATAAAGAGTTAGTTGCGCAGATTGTTATTAAAACTTGTAATTAGTGGGGGCGGAGAGTTTTCTTTCGACCACTCGCATGACGTTCTCGATATTCGGTATCAATGTATTTATCTGTTGTCGCCATGCTGGCATGACCTGCATCTTCTCTAACGTGTTCTTTAGGTCTTGTTTTTACGTCTTCAGATATACCCGTGTGTCTTAACCAGTGGACGGTTGCGACGCGTAGGTCTTCAGCATCTGCCCTCATACCGTCTTCACACATGCGCTCATAAGCTTTATCAAAACAGAGTTGCACAATGTTACGGACTTGTCTTGAGCTAGTCATCGCACCTTGCCCGCGATTCTTAGGAACGAGAGGAGTGTTTTCAGCAATGGTTGGTAGTAATGGTAAATCTCTAAATTGTCGATAGCGTTTAAGAGCATTTAACATGTCATCAGATACCGCAACAAGTCGTTCCTTGTTACCCTTCGAAAGCACTTTAAACCACCAATGCCCGTCGGCGTCTTTTATGAAGTCTCCCATAACCGGTGCGGAGCGCTCATCGGCAACTAATTCAGAAATTCGTAAATACATGCCGAGTAGGGCATTCATAATAAAGAGGGTGCGTTCGTGATGTGCTGGATCTTCTTCAGCCAACATCTCGGCGGTTTCGATTACATAATCCCATTGCAAATTAGAAATACGTCTAACTTGTTTGCGAGTGACTTCTTTTTTTACAAATTTACTTTTTTGTCTAATCAATGCCACAGGGTTTTGTTGTGTAGCGTCCTCTTGCATGAGAAAACCATAATAAGACGATAGGATTGAAAATGTTGCCCTAATGGCTGATTGAGATAATGAATGCAGTTTTGTTTTTGGAATGTCGCCATTTTTAAATTCCAGTTTACTAACATGCGCGACAAATGGTCGCCAATCTTTGTTCGCCGTTCTTTGTCCCATGTGTAGTTTAAAGCGAGCGACATTTTTAATACCGATCCAACTTTCTGGAGGCGTTATACAAAAATGTATAAATTCTTCTATCTGGTCACGTCGCAATTGTGTCGTAGGGCACAAGGCGATGTGCCATGACCAAAGCAGTAACCGCTCAACTTCTCGACGATAAGAGTTAAATGTTGCCTGAGAGCCGTTGTAGCTATAAATGAAGCATAAAGCGAGTTGCAGATCTCGACGGTACTCAGGGTCATTGATATGAGGTGTCGTGTGCTCTAAGTGAGAGGCAATGCTCTCAAATTGAGTAAACGGATTCGGTAAATGTTCTAAATTATCTATTAAAGCAAGCGGCGTCATAATCTTTTATATCCAAACAGATGATCCATATTAACAAATTTTTCGATCTATCCCTATCGAATTGTGTTCATGCAGTACATGGCTCTTAGTTGATTGCCATTTTTTGTCTTGTTGTTCCTTATTTAATGAATTTTCTGCCTTATTCATTTTGATTTCTGCCTGTTTTTGTGATCTTTATGCAATGTGACGTTTATTGGTTCGTATTTGGAACAACGATGGAAGGTGATGTTCTGGGCTTTTTAATTTTTATTAAAGGACTATTATAAATACATCGAAACACGAAACGATTTAAATATTAACAGCAACTCTCTCGAGGAGATAAATATGAAAGCTTTTACTAAAACAACTTTGGCTTTATTAACCGCTGCAGTAATGACAACTTCTGCTTTTGCTGAAACTGGCTCTGAAAAAGTTCAAAGTGCACGAGGCAGTGTTGAAGCGCTTGGTGTTACCCTAGAAAATATGGGTGCTAACGTAGATACCAGTGTTAATTTAAATGGTGCTTATACTTTTGAACAAAAAGCAGCGGTTTATTCTGCAAAACATGATGAACTACAGAAACAGTTTAATGAGCTACGTGCACAAACGGCTGAATAATATTTTTTAAAAATCAGAATGACAATATTTTACATGTGAGGCTAGAATTATGAACACTTTTACTAAAACTTCTTTAGCACTATTGGCTGCAGCTGTGATGACAACTTCTGCTTTTGCTGAAACTGGTACCGAGCGTTTACAAAGTGCTAGAGGCAGTGTTGAAGCACTTGGTGTTACCCTAGAAAATATGGGTGCAGATGTTGATACAAGCGTAAATTTAAACGGTGCTTATACCTTTGATCAAAAAGTAGCGCTTTACAATGAGAAACATGCTGAACTACAAGCGCAATTTAATGCTTTGCACGTTCAATCTGCAGAATAAATTTCTCTTTTATAATAAAAGACTTTGATGATAAAAAAACCAAACTTTCAGTTTGGTTTTTTTATTTCTTTAAAATATGGTTTATTCTATTTTAATTTATCTTCTTCTAGATCTTCCTGTTTTTCTGCTTCATTTATTATTTCAAATTTTTCCGCTGTATTTTTAATGGTATTTCTATCACTATTTTGAGCATCGTTTTCCGCACGTTTAATCAGATATCGTGCTGTTTTATCTTTTCCTTGGCTGAAATCAAGTTGAGCTCGATAATTTAACGCCATTGGTATGTTGTTTTTAGATTGATAGTATTGAATGTTGGCTCGCCATATTAAACGTTTTTCATAAAGATACTTTGACGTTGTAGTAATGGGTTTTGATTGAGTTAGCTGCGCATGCAACATTGAAAAGAGAATGTTTTTCGGTTCAAGTTCTAATCGCATATCGATTATATTTAAGCCTTTATCTGCTTGATCTGATGCCGCATAGCTTAGCGCTTGCAGATAATCAGTAAATTGATTGTGCTTCTCTAATTTACTTAAAAAGTTGAGGGCTCGATCAGGCGACTGAATAAGGTAGGAAAAAAGGCCTTTGGCAAAATTCTTCGCGTCATTGTTTTGAATTTTCTGATCCAAATAAGAGAGTGGTTTGTCTTCTATTCCCGCCCTATAAGCCAATAGGCTTGCTCTAAAGAATTCAAAGTCAGTTGCTGCCTTGTTGCTTAATATCGTTTCTTTGGTATCGGTGCTAAAAGAGTCTGATAATCTAGAATTAGGCGAAGGGTGAGTTGATAAAAACTCCAGCTTTGGTCTTCCTAATGCCTGCTTAAAGAAAGCTTGAAACAGTTTTGTCATACCATCTGGCGCTAACCCCGCGTTTAAAAGATATTCGCGACCGCGTCTATCGGCTTCTTGTTCTTGGTTACGGCTGTAGGTTAGGGTGTTTTCGGCTTGATTCGCTATGCCGCCCAACCAAAGGGCGGTGGTTGCATCAGAACCCGCGCCAGCTAAGGCCGCAGCAATACCGGCTCCTAGCATCACTAATGTTTTTTGTAACTCTTCACCAGAATGCTTGTTTTGGCGTTCGTAATGACGAAGGTCTAAGTGAGCGACTTCGTGCGCCAATAAGCCAAATAGCATGTCTTCGCTGGTAATCATTTCCATAATGTCTGAATAAATGAAAAGGTGATTACCCGGAATGACAAACGCATTGCTCTGGGAGCTGTTCAACAGCGTCATTTCGACGGTGGTGTTGTAAAGATTTGTTTGTGGAAGAATTTGCGATAGAGCATCTTTTAAGTAATCGTAGGCCGGAGGAAAATCGATTAATGCTCGGCTACCATTAAGTTTGCGAAACCAATATTGTCCTAGTATGTAGGATGGATTTGACAAGGCCCTTTCGTCTTTGTTCGCTTCCAAATCAGGAATGGCGGCAAAACTAGTACTGGATAAAGTACTTGTAAAAACAATAGCTAAGATGGTTAAGCCTGTTGTAACGTTTGAAAATAGTCTCATAATATGGCTAATGTATTCATTGAGTAAATTGTGAAATGACGATCAATCTAGATAATCAGTATGACGTAATCTTGGATGCAAGAGAAGATCGTTGCCCAATGCCATTGTTAAAGGCAAAAATGGCGTTAAGTAAGATGGCGGTTGGAGAGTGCTTATGTGTGACGACATGTGATGCAGGTTCGTTAAAAGATATTCCTCAATATGTTGCACTCGTCGGGTTCTCTTTATTGTCAACATGTGAAGACAATGATGTGTATACCTTTGTGATTCAAAAAAGCTGAAACGGACTCGATATGTTTAAAATTGTTGATACTCTGATTAAACGATATTTTTCTAATGAAGAAGTTGTTGTCTTTCTTTTGTTAATGATTGCTACTTTATGTGTTTTAGCCTTTTGGGGCGGGATTTTAGCGCCAATTTTGATCGCGATTGTCTTAGCTTTTTTATTACAGGGTTTGGTTGATAGGCTGCAACGACTTCGACTCGGACATTTACCTTCTGTTTTTATTGTATTTTTTACTTTTATAACCGCCTGTAGTGTTTTTATTGGTGTGATGGTGCCTATTATTTGGCGTCAGGCCGTTAAGCTTGTTCAAGATGCGCCAAGAATGTTTACCGTTATTCGGGATGAAGTTCTTCATTTTGCGGAAGGGCACAGTGATTTGGTTAGTCAGGGTGCTGTTGATGAGCTGGTTAATTCCTTGGCAAATGAATCAGCTAATTTGGGGCAATGGCTGGTGTCTTTTTCTTTATCCAGTATCCCTTCTTTATTTTCTGTGGTGATTTATGTGGTCTTAGTGCCACTGGTAATGTTCTTTCTATTGAAGGATCAGGAAAAGATTTTGGAATATTTGACCTCATGGTTGCCTAAAGAGCGAAGAATGATGCGCAATATTGCGCATGAAATGAATGACCAGATTGCCAACTATATTCGTGGCAAGTTCATTGAGATGTTTGTGGTTGGCGTGGTGACCTATATTGTCTTTCTGATATTTGGGTTGAAGTATGCAGAATTGTTGGCTTTGCTTGTTGGATTGTCTGTTTTGATTCCTTATATTGGCGCGGCTGCTGTCACTATTCCTGTTGTCTTGGTGGCTTTCTATCAATATGGTACACAGAGCGAGTTCATCTATGTGGTCGTTGCCTATTTAATTGTCCAAGCGTCGGATGGTAACGTGCTTGTACCGTTGTTGTTCTCCGAAGCGGTGAATTTGCATCCGCTGGCAATTATTGTTGCGGTTTTGTTCTTCGGTGGCATATGGGGGTTCTGGGGAATATTTTTTGCGATTCCATTGGCAACGTTAGTAAAAGCCATTATTAATGCCTGGCCAAGTCAGGAACAATTAACCTCTTAGTCTTTTTTTAAAGCTAACAAACTAAAAGGCCCGCTCTTAAATTTAAGAGCGGGCCTTTTCTTAGGTATAGGTAATAAAAATCAGTTTTAAAAGGGACGATCAATTAGGCTAGAACGGCTGCGAGTAAAATGCTAAACGGCGGAAGGACAACGGTATTGCCGTCTATGTACCCACTGTGTATTGCCTCTGGCATGGTCAATGCTGATAGCTTGAGTTCGACTGGTAAGATGATGTCTTGGTTAGCGGTATTGATTGCCACATAAAGTCGCTTGCCATTATAGCTACGAAGGAATGTTAGCGTTGTTTCATCGTTGTAAATAAATTTGATGTCACCAAGGCGTAATTCTGGATGGCTGCGTCTTACATGAAGAAAGTCACGATAAGCATGCAAGACAGAATGACGGTTGCCTTCCTGTTCGCTAACCGCTAATGGTCTTTGGTCTTCTGCAATCGGTAACCAAGGTTGCGCTGAATGGGTGAATCCTCCCAATGTTTCATTTTTCCACGGAATAGGGGTTCTGCAGCCGTCTCTTCCTTTGAATTCTGGCCAGAACGCAATGCCAAACGGATCAACAAGTTGATCAAATGTCAGCTCAGCTTCTGGTAGTCCAAGTTCCTCACCTTGATATAAACAAACACTACCGCGCAAGGTTAAAAGCATCGCCATGTAGATTTTGCTTTTGGCGATTGGATCATGATTTTTTCCCCAGCGAGTAACTACCCGTTCTACATCGTGATTGCCGATTGACCAACATGGCCAGCCGTCACCTAAGCCTGCTTCTATCGTTTCCATGGTATTGCGAATGTGAGTCATAGAGGAATCATGTGTTAACAGATCGAACGAATAGCACATGTGCAATTTGTCTTTACCTCGGGTATAAGCCGCCATGGTTTCTAGTGCAAAATCACAGCCGACTTCGCCTACTGTGGTGGTGTCTGGGTATTGATCGAGCAAATGGCGTAAACGTTGTAAAAAGGCAATGTTTTCGGGTCTGGATTTGTCGTATAGGTGCAGTTGATAAGCGTATGGATTGTCGAGTCGAACACCAATGCTGCCTTCAACAACTTCTTCTTTGGGAGGATTATTTCTGAGCTCTATATCATGGTAATAATAATTCGCGGTATCTAAACGGAATCCGTCTACACCGCGTTTTAACCAAAACTCTACCGTTTCAAGTAACGCATCGACAACGACAGGGTTGTGGAAGTTTAAGTCTGGCTGACTGTCTAAGAAATTATGCAGATAATATTGTCTGCGACGACTGTCCCAATGCCAAGCTGGGCCACCAAAAACTGATAACCAATTATTTGGCACGGTGCCATCTGGGTTGGCATCAGCCCAAACATACCAATCGGCTTTATCGTTGTCGTGACTGCTGCGAGATTCAACAAACCAAGGGTGTTGATCTGAGCTATGATTGAGTACTTGGTCAATCATCACCTTAAGGCCATGATGATGCGCAGACGCAATCAGTTCATCGAAATCGGCCAGTGTTCCAAAAATAGGGTCTACGTCACAATAATCAGACACATCGTAGCCAAAGTCTTTCATTGGTGAGGTGAAAAACGGAGAAAGCCAAATCGCATCAACACCCAATGAGGCAATATAACTCATCTTCGCCGTGACTCCGGGAAGGTCGCCAATACCATCGTTGTTTGAGTCGAAAAAACTGCGAGGATAAACCTGATAAATTACGGCACCACGCCACCATTCTTGATTTGCTGTCATAATCTTTCTCGCTGTAAATAGGGAATGTGTTTTTAAGGTTTTAATAAATAGACAGTGCCGTATTAGATTAGAATTGTAGAGAATACGTGTCATTATCTGTCGTGCTTTTTATCATTATTTCCAGCATACTCAAACATTACAATTTATGCATAAAATTTTATTGTCTTAATTGATAATAACCCTAGTTACGTCTTTGGAGACATGATGTTTTCTGAAAAAGCTCGCCCTGTGGCTTGGCCTTTGTTTTTCTTTTATTTTTTCTTCTGCGCCGTTGTTGGCGTCATGATGCCTTACATTTCTTTGTATTATAAATCGATAGGCTTAACGGCTTCTGAGATTGGGCGTTTGATGTCGACATTTACGCTATCAGGTATTTTGGTTCCACACTTTTGGGGCTGGTTGACGGCGAAAATCGGCTTGCCAAAACGCATACTTCAATTAGGTATTTTGGGCTGCTTTATTGCGGTCATCCCGTTTAATTGGAGTGATCAATTTGAAACATTATGGTTACTGACTTGCACCATGGCGCTATTTTATTCAGCCTTGATACCGATGACAGATTCGTTGGCGGTGAGAAGTATTCGCCAATTGGATGTCCCTTATACACGTTTAAGAGCGGGTGGGTCGATTGGTTATGTGTTTGCGGTAACAGGAGCTGGCTTTTTAATAAGTCAATTTGGGATTGTTGTTGTTATTCCAACTATGTGCGTGTTTATGGCGCTGGCTGTCGTGACCTCCTTTTTCCTCAAAGAGCAGGCTTATGAGGTTAATCAGCAAAAGGCGACGACTTCTTTTTTTGCGTTAGTAAAAAATCCTGAATCGCTGCTTTTTTTTGGTTTAGCATTTTTAGCATTTATGTCACATGCACCTTTTAATGTGTTTTTTGCCGTCCACTTGTCAAACTTTGGCTACAGTGGTGAGCAGATTGGTTTATTGATGGCATTGGGCGTCGTTATAGAAATTTTCTTGTTTTTATTCTTTGGTAATACAATCAAGCGTTTTGATGTCGTTCATATTATTACGCTTTGTTTTGTTTGCGGCATTATTCGTTGGTTATTAGTAGGCTGGTTTGCCTCTATTGCATGGGTGCTGATTCTTACCCAGCTGTTTCATTGCATTACGTTTGCTCTGTTTCATATGGTGTCCATTGAGCAGATTAGACGCCTTTTTCCAGAACGTTTTGCTGGTCAAGGTCAAGCGATGTACAGTGCGTTTGCTATCGGTTTAGGCGGTGGATTGGGCATGGTGATTACTGGCTATCTTTGGGAGTGGATGGGCGGAGCTTGGGTTTTTACATTGGCAGCTTGTGTGAGTGCTCTAGCGCTAACGACTCTTCTTGTTAGTCAGCGTCGTTGGTTTTCTTAGCCGTTGATTTTTCTTAAGAGTCATTTCCTAAATCTTCTATAAACTTGTGCCATCGGTTTTAAGTAATTCAATAAAAGCGATGGCGGCACGACTTAGCGTTCTTTGTTTGTGATGAATAACCCCCAGTTTTCTTTCTACGTTCAAATCTGGCAAGTTAAGTACGACGAGTTTTTCGTCTACTAGCGTCGAAGGAAGTAGTGACCAGCCCCAGCCAATGTTCACCAGCATTGCCAATGTTTCTAAATTATTCGTGTTCATTCGTACTTGGGGTTTTAGCCCTTGTTTGCCAAAAGCTTGTTCTGCTATTTGTCGAGTGAAGGTGTTTTTATTAGGTAAGACACAGGCATGTTGCGCTAATTCAATTAGGCTCAAATTTTTAGAAAATGCTAGCGGGTGATCTTTACTGACGACGCAAGTGAGTGGGTCAGACCAAATAGGCAGAGACTCAATGAGCGGATTTTCTTTGTTGGATAACGTAATGATCCCAAGTTCTGCTCGTCCTTTCAGAACATCTTGGTAGGCTTCTTCAGATTGCGCAAATTCAATTTCCAATTGCGCGCTTGGAAAATCCTCTTGAAATCGTTTTAACGATTTAGGTAAACGATGCAAGCCGACGTGATGGCTGGTGGATATACGCAATTCACCGCTCACGTCTTGCATCTGTAATGTCATGCTGCGTTTTATGTCTTGCAGGTCTTCTGCCATTTTTCGTGCTTTGGGTAATAGACGAATACCGGCTTCGGTTAATTGCACTTGGCGCCCAATTCGGTCAAAAAGCTTTACGCCAAGGCCCTTTTCAAGGGAGGCGACACGCTTACTAATCGCGGGTTGTGTAACGAAAAGTTGATCGCCAGCAGCTGAAAAAGAGCTGGTTTCGGCAACTTTTATAAAAGTAAGTAACGCTGCAATGTCTATCATTCCAAAAAATTATCCAAAACATGAAAAATATGAATTTGAGTAATTTAAGCCAAAGTTTTAGGATAGCGCAATAGATTTCTGAGGAGAGAACTTATGTCAGGTAAAACCCTTTATGACAAGTTGTGGAATAGCCACCTTGTTCAGCAACGAGATGACGGTAGTGCATTGATTTATATCGATTTACAGTTGCTTCATGAAGTGACATCACCACAAGCTTTTGAAGGGCTTCGATTGGCTGGGCGTAAGCCTTGGCGCGTTTCTTCAAGCCTGGCAACGCCAGACCATAACGTACCAACGACCAAGAAAGAGCGTATTTCTGGCGTAGATGGTATTGAAGATCCTGTTTCTAAGATCCAAGTAACGACTTTGGATGATAACTGTAACGAATTTGGTATTACTGAATTCAATATGAAAGACATTCGCCAAGGAATCGTGCACGTTGTTGGGCCAGAGCAAGGTGCAACGCTTCCAGGCATGACGGTTGTTTGTGGTGATTCTCATACATCGACTCATGGTGCCTTTGGTGCTTTGGCGCATGGTATCGGTACGTCTGAAGTAGAACACGTATTAGCAACTCAGTGTCTAGTGCAAAAGAAAAGCCGTAACATGTTAGTTCGTGTTGATGGTGAATTGTCACCTTGGGTTTCTGCGAAAGACGTTGTATTGGCAATTATTGGTGCAATTGGTACGGCTGGTGGTACGGGCTACGCTATTGAGTTTGGCGGAACGGGTATTCAATCATTGTCGATGGAAGGTCGTATGACCGTCTGTAACATGGCCATTGAAGCGGGCGCACGTGTTGGTTTGATTGCAGTAGATGATACGACTATTGAATACGTCAAAGGTCGCCCTTATGCGCCAAAAGGCGAGCATTGGGATATGGCGGTAGAAGCCTGGAAAGACCTTGTGTCTGATAAAGACGCACAATTTGATGAAGTTGTAGTAATCAAAGCAGAAGATATCAAGCCGCAAGTAACCTGGGGAACGTCTCCAGAAATGGTTATCGCCATCGATGAGCCAATTCCTCGTCCTGAAGATCAGAAAGATCCCGTCAAGAAAGAAGGTTATGCACGTGCTTGGAAATACATGGGCCTAGAAGGCAAAACCATGTTGGCTGATGTGATTCTTGATCGAGTTTTTATCGGCTCTTGTACTAACTCACGCATTGAAGATTTACGAATCGCGGCGCAAGTTGTTAAAGGCCGTAAAGTCGCATCGACGCTTAAGCAGGCGATTGTTGTTCCAGGCTCTGGCTTGGTAAAAGCACAAGCTGAAAAAGAAGGCTTGCATGAAATTTTTGAAGCGGCCGGATTAGAATGGCGTGAGCCAGGTTGTTCTATGTGTTTGGCGATGAACGCTGACAAACTTGGTGCTGGCGAACATTGTGCGTCTACCTCGAACCGTAACTTCGAAGGTCGCCAAGGTTTTGGTGGTCGTACGCATTTGGTTAGCCCTGCGATGGCTGCTGCCGCGGCGATTGCCGGCCACTTTGTTGATGTTAATGAGTTTGTGAAACACTAGGAGAAGAGTATGCGTCCTTTTACTAAACATACAGGTTTAGCCGCTCCTTTGGATTTGGCAAACGTTGATACTGATATGATCATTCCAAAGCAGTTCTTGAAATCCATCAAGCGTACTGGCTTTGGTAAAAATTTATTTGATGAGCTTCGTTATGAAGACGAAGGTCAGCCTGACCAAGAATGCGATGGCCGTCCTATTCGTAAGGACTTTGTGTTAAACCAAGATCGTTACAAAGGTGCGAGTGTATTATTGGCTCGTCAAAATTTTGGTTGTGGCTCTAGTCGTGAACACGCACCTTGGGCATTAGATGATTACGGTTTCCGTTCGATCATTGCGCCAAGCTTTGCGGATATTTTTTACAATAACTGTTTCAAAAATGGTTTGCTGCCTATCGTTTTGCAAGCCGAAGAAGTGGATCAATTGTTTGCGGAAGTGGCATTGCGTGAAGGCGCTCAAGTGATTGTTGACCTTGAAAACCAAACGGTAACCTCGCCTTCTGGTGCGACATTCAAGTTTAATGTCGATAATTTCCGTAAACATTGTTTGTTGAATGGTTTGGATGATATCGGTTTAACGCTGCAGCAAGATTCTGCAATCCGTCGTTACGAAGAAAAACGCATGAATGATGCGCCATGGCTTTTCTTGTCACGCGGTCAGTAAACAAAAGATTTAGCTTTTAAGGGTTTAAAATGACTAAAAATGTATTGGTATTGCCGGGTGACGGTATTGGTCCAGAAATCGTTGCGCAAGCGGTTCGTGTGTTAGATGCGGTGAACGAACAGTTCTCATTGAATATTCAGCATGAGAGTGCCTTGGTTGGTGGTTCTGCTTATGATGAGACGGGTTCACCGTTGCCAGAATCGACATTAGCAAAAGCGAAAGCAGCTGACGCTATTTTGCTTGGTGCGGTGGGTGGCCCTAAGTGGGATAAGTTAGAAATGTCAGTTCGTCCTGAAAAAGGCTTACTAGGCTTACGCTCTAACCTTGAGCTGTTTTCGAATCTTCGTCCTGCAATTTTGTATCCGCAGTTAGCAGATGCGTCTAGCTTGAAACCAGAAATCGTTGCTGGTTTGGATATTCTTATTGTTCGTGAATTAACGGGCGGTATTTATTTCGGTCAACCTCGTGGTATTCGCACGTTAGAAAATGGTGAGCGAGAAGGTTTTAACACTTATGTTTATAGCGAATCAGAGATTCGTCGAATTGGACGTTCTGCTTTTGAAGCGGCTCGCCAACGTGGTAAACGTGTTTGCTCAATCGACAAGTCTAACGTACTAGAAGTTACGGTGCTTTGGAAAGAAGTCATGGAAGAAGTAGCGAAAGAGTATCCTGACGTCGAATTGACTCATATGCTAGTAGATAATGCTGCGATGCAGCTTGTTCGTGCACCAAAACAGTTTGATGTAATGGTTACTGGCAATATGTTTGGTGATATCCTTTCTGATGCTGCTGCCATGTTGACAGGTTCTATTGGTATGCTACCTTCTGCTTCTCTCAATGCTGAAGGTCGCGGTATGTATGAGCCATGTCACGGTTCTGCGCCAGATATTGCAGGCAAAGGAATTGCTAATCCATTGGCAACAATTTTGTCAGTTGCTATGATGTTGCGTTATTCTTTAGACGCAAAAGACGCGGCGGATGCTATTGAAGCGGCAGTAAGTAAGGTTCTAGATCTAGGTCTAAGAACGTCAGATATTGCATCAAAAGGATGCGAAACTGTTAGTACGCAAGCAATGGGCGATGCTGTACTTAAAGCATTAACAGCGCAGCACTAAAAGCTTAATATCATAATGATATTGGGCATTCATTAGGGATACTGCTCTTGGTATGAGTGGCCCCACAAAAAAAGGTAACGTTAACCATGTCAAAACAAACTGTAGGTTTAGTCGGATGGCGCGGAATGGTCGGTTCCGTGTTGATGCAACGAATGATGGAAGAAAAAGACTTTGATCATATTGATCCAGTTTTTTTCACTACATCTCAAACGGGGCAGAAAGGTCCAGAAATTGGTAAAGATATTCCATTGCTTCAAGATGCAAGTGACATCGAATCATTGAAAAAGATGGATATTATTATTACCTGTCAAGGCGGGGATTACACCAAGGCTATCTACCCACAGTTGCGTAATGCTGGTTGGAAAGGTTACTGGATTGATGCCGCGTCTTCGTTGCGTATGGATAAAGACGCGATAATCGTGCTTGATCCAGTTAACTTAAATGTTATCAAGCAAGGTTTAACTAATGGCGTCAAAACGTTTGTTGGTGGTAACTGTACTGTTAGCTTGATGCTATTGGCGCTGGGTGGGTTGTTTGAGAAAGGTCATATTGAATGGATGACCTCTATGACCTACCAAGCGGCTTCTGGTGGTGGTGCACGCCACATGCGTGAATTGATCAACCAAATGGGTATGTTGCAGGGCTCTGTTGCTAGTGAGCTTGCTGATCCAGCTAGTGCGATTCTAGAAATTGATCGTAAGGTTGCTGAAACAATGCGTTCTGGTGCATTACCTACCGATCAGTTTGGTGTGCCATTAGCGGGTTCTTTGATTCCTTACATCGATAGCCAGCTTGATAACGGTCAGAGCCGTGAAGAGTGGAAAGCGCAAGCTGAAGCGAACAAAATTCTAGGCATCGATGGTAAGCCAATTCCAGTTGATGGCCTGTGTGTTCGTATCGGTGCAATGCGTTGTCATAGTCAGGCATACACAATCAAATTGAACAAAGATATCCCTGTTGCAGATATCGAAAGCATGCTTGCTGAGCATAACGATTGGGTGAGTGTGGTTCCTAATGATAAGCAAGCGACAATGGAGCGTTTGACTCCGACCGCGGCAACTGGAACATTGAATATTCCTGTTGGTCGTATTCGTAAGTTAAATATGGGGCCTGAGTATATAAGTGCTTTCTCTGTTGGTGATCAGCTATTGTGGGGTGCGGCAGAGCCATTGCGTCGCATGCTGCGTATTTTACTAAATGATTAAATACTTCTTTTAGCTTTCAATTAAAGCGCCAGTTATTTGTGACTGGCGCTTTTTTTTGCTTACTTATTTGGTTGTTGGGCGCATGACGCTATCTATAAGTGTATTGTTATATGCGTTAGTTTTAGGGTTACGTGGCCATGATATGGGCTTTAGGAGGGTGTGTGTTATCAAGACTGCCTAAGTGGGTTGAGTATGGTGCATTTTTGCTTGCTTTGATTGCAGGAAGTGTTAACGCTGTTGCTTTGTTAGGTTTTCAGCATCAGGCTGTGTCGCATTTGTCGGGGACTGCTACACTCATTGGTAGTGCTTTGTTGAATCCAGTTCCAGAGACACTTTTGCATCTTATCGGAATACTGCTAAGCTTTTTATTTGGTTCTGGACTTTCTGGTTTTGTGCTGACGGGAACCTCGTTAAAACTAGGCCGATTGTATGATGTTCTATTAATTATTGAGGCTGGTTTTTTATTAGTTGCCATGTATTTTCTCTTAAATAATCATACATCGGGACATTATTTTGCGTCAGCTGCTTGTGGTCTTCAGAATGCTCTTGCAACGACCTACAGTGGCGCAGTGGTGCGAACAACGCATTTGACAGGTATTTTTACTGATTTAGGCATAATGCTAGGAGGCGCGTTACAGGGAAAGCCTCTGGATAAGCGCAGGGCGTTTTTGTTTATTATCATAGTGACAGGTTTTATTTGTGGTGGCTCAATAGGGGCTTGGCTATTTCATCAGTTTAGTTTCTATGCTTTATCTGTACCAGCTGGATTATGTGTTTTCCTCGCCATTCTTTATCGGCTGTATAGCAGTCGTTTGATACGAGATGCGGAGCCAGTTTAGGCACAAAATAAGCTTGTTATGATGATGCTAATGCTAGTTATAGGGATAATAAACACATATTTTTATGTAATGTAGACTTGAAATGTTTGCTAGATTTTTAGACTTATGATATTGATATATAAAGTTTTTTAAGAGGGTTCTTTGCGTTTTTGTAAATAGTTGATTCGTTCATGATCTTGAACAAGTATTTACAATATAGGCATTGAAATTCGGTCATACCATCCTTAGATTATAGATAAGGGCAACAGAGGAGGAGCAAGACTTAAGTTAATAAAAAACCTGACCAAAACAGAAGGAAATTCTCTATGTATACATTGAATATTAGCGGTCACCACGTCCAATCTGGTGAAGAAGTTCAAGAAGTAGTAAAAGAAAAATTGGATCACTTGGCGCGTATCAACAATCAGATAACCACCATTAATGTGACCTTAAATACAGAGAAGCATGGGACTCATGAATTAATAGTAGAAGCCAGTGTTCATATTCCTGGTCATGATCTTTTTGCAATGGTACAAACGGACAAACAACTCAAACCTGCCCTTGACCTGTTAGTTGGCAAGTTGGAGAAACAGTTAATTAAACACAAAGCGAAGCATGCTGGTCGACAGCACCATATTAACGCTAAGGATGTAGAAAGCCCTGTGGAGCGTCAGTTACAAGCTGAATTTGATGAGCTTGTAGAGCGTGAAGTTATTTAGTTAACCATCCTCTTAGAATAAAGATAAAGCCTCGCTTATAGCGGGGCTTTTTTGTTTTTGTCAGTTGTAGGCTTTAAATATTTCAGTATCGTGAATGTAATTATGTGCCATAAAAAATGCCGATGTAACCTACAAGTATGCCTATATGACTTTTTGTAGATTAACATCAGCATTGAATCATATTAACAATATGATCTTACTGTAGAGCTTAGATGTTGTTTACAGGAATAAACTCTACTGGCGCCATTGTCATGGCATCTAGTGGTGGAGCGAAGTCCGTAAGTGTAATGCCAGCAACAGCCGCTTTGTATTCTTCCAATGTTGGGAAGCGACCCAATATTGTAGAAAGTACAACGACTGGAGTGGAGCCAAGCAAAGACTCACCTTTTTTCTCTTTCGAATCTGCTACAACACGACCTTGGAACAATCGAGTAGAGGTAGCAATAACCGTATCGCCAGGTTCTGCCTTCTCTTGGTTACCCATGCACAAGTTACATCCAGGGCGTTCTAAGTACATGATGTTTTCGTATTTCGTGCGTGCTTCGCCTTTTGGTTTAGCATCATCAAATTCGAAGCCAGCATATTTCTTCAGAATATCCCAGTCACCTTCAGCTTTTAACTCATCAACAATGTTGTACGTAGGTGGCGCAACAACTAGAGGCACTTTGAATGATACGCTGCCATTTTGTTTTTCAAGGTTGCGAAGCATTTGAGCGATGATCTGCATGTCACCTTTGTGAACCATACAAGAACCAACAAAACCAAGATCAACAGGCTTATCTTTGTAGAAAGAAACTTGGCGAATCACATCGTGAGTGTAACGCTTAGATACGTCATCATTGTTTACATCTGGATCGGCAATCATTGGTTCAACGATTTCGTCAAGGTCAACGACTACGTCAGCGTAGTACTTAGCATTGTTATCAGGTACTAGCGCTGGTTGCTCGCCAGAAGTGATGCCTGCAATGCGCTTGTCAGCAAGAGCGATTAAGCCATGTAGAGTTTGTGCTTCATTTTCCATGCCTTTATCAATCATGATCTGAATGCGTTTTTTTGCTAACTCAAGGGATTGGATAAGAGTCTTGTCTTGAGAAATACAGATGGAAGCTTTCGCTTTCATCTCTGCCGTCCAGTCAGTAAAGGTGAACGCTTGGTCAGCCATCAGTGTGCCTATGTGCACTTCGATGACACGACCTTGGAATACGTTCTCGCCGCCAAACTGTTTAAGCATTTGGGCTTGTGTCGCATGTACAACGTCACGGAAATCCATGTAGCTTTTCATTTCGCCTTTAAAGGTTACTTTGACAGATTCAGGGATTGGCATAGTTGCTTCGCCTGTAGCAAGAGCCAACGCAACGGTTCCAGAATCGGCACCAAAAGCAACGCCTTTAGACATACGAGTATGAGAGTCACCACCAATGATGATCGCAGAGTCATCAACGGTAATGTCATTCAATACTTTATGAATAACGTCTGTCATTGGAGGGTAAACGCCTTTTGGATCACGACCTGTGATTAATCCAAATTTGTTCATGAAAGACATTAGCTTTGGAATGTTAGCTTGTGCTTTTGAATCCCAAACAGACGCTGTGTGACAGCCAGATTGGTAGGCACCGTCAACACTTGGAGAAATAACAGTGGCCGCCATAGACTCCAATTCTTGAGCCGTCATCAAACCAGTCGTATCTTGTGAACCGACGATGTTTACTTTAACGCGAACATCAGAGCCAGCGTGAAGTGCTTTTTTAGATTTCACACCCACTGCGTTTTTGTTGAAAATTTTCTCAACAGCCGTTAGGCCTTGATCATCGTTTGAAATTTCTTGTGCTGGAGCGTAAACAGTTGGTGTTGGGATGCCCAAAGTTTCAGCGGCAAAGGTTTGCAGCTTTTTACCAAAGACTACAGCGTATGAGCTGCCAGCTTTCATAAACTCAACTTGTTGAGGAGTGAAAGCGGAAGAAACATCAACCAATTCTTTATCACCGTTGTAAAGTTTCTTTTCTTTGGTGTTAATGGTTAAAACGGTGCCAGTTTCTACTGAGTAGGCTTGTTCAAGAACGGTGTCACCGTTAGCGTCAAGGACTGGTTTACCATTGGCATCTAGTTTCTTAACCCAGTTTTTCAGGTCTAGGCCAATACCGCCAGTAACACCCACAGTCGTCATGAAGATAGGGGAGATGCCGTTTGTGCCAGCAACAACTGGAGCAAAGTTCACGAATGGAATGTATGGGCTTGCTTGTTGACCTGCCCAAAGCGCAACATTATTGACACCAGACATACGCGAAGAACCAACGCCCATCGTGCCTTTTTCAGCGATAAGCATAACTTTCGCTGTTGGGTGTTTGATTTGTAATGCTTTGATTTCTTGTTGAGCTTCAGGTGTGATCATGCACTTGCCGTGAAGTTCACGGTCAGAGCGAGAGTGAGCTTGGTTGCCCGGAGATAGTAAATCTGTTGAGATATCGCCTTCAGCGGCAATGTAAGTTACCACTTCAATTTTTTCGCTGATGTCAGGAAGCTTAGTGAAAAACTCTGCTTTGGCGTAGCTCTCTAGAATGTCTTTAGCAATGGTGTTGCCAGCTTTGTAGGCTGATTCTAGGCGTTCCATATCTGCTTCGTATAGAAATACTTGAGTTTTTAAAACGTCAGCAGCAGGCGCCGCAATCGCAGAATCATCTGATAATGCAAGGTCAATTAATACTTCAACTGATGGGCCGCCTTTCATATGAGAAAGTAATTCTAGAGCAAACTCAGGTGAAATTTCTTTTACACTATTTTTGCCTAGGATGATTTCTTTCAAAAATTTTGCTTTAACGCCCGCAGCGCTTGTTGTGCCCGGCAAGGTGTTGTAGATAAAAAAGTTTAGAGATTCTTTGCGGTGTTCATGCCCTGCATCTTTGATTTGAGCGATGATTTCAGATAATAAATCGCCGTCATCAATTGGTTTAGGATGCAATCCTTGGCCTTTACGATTCTCTATTTCTTGTAAGTAGTCTAAATATAAGCTCATTTGCACCTCTGAATTATAATTTACGATAACGTTATGTGCTAATAATGGAATCTAGGTTGGCTATATTTGCTTCAAGAAAGCATAGCTAAACTGATTGTTTCATTCCTTGATTAGCGGTCTCTATACAGATCGTTTATTGTATCAAGAGGGGATTCAGTGAGTTCAATATCATACTGAATCCCCTAGTTTTTATTGTCGACTTTCAAACAACAGAGCCTAAAAAGTCGATTAGATATAAGTAAAATCAATTTAAACGATATTTTTATCATTTTTTGATGCACTTATTTTATAGAAAAAAATGGCTTAAAACTTACTATGCACCATAACAATTTCGAATAGGTGACATTTAGCGGAATTATTCTGATTTAGCTAAATCATCAGCTTGCTGAATAATCCTCACTACTCTAAATCCCCAATTGCTGGCTTTTAAATCGGGCTGAGCTCTATATCGAGTAGAGCTGCGACCAACTCTTGGAATATCAAACCAAGAACCACCTCGAAGCACTCTGTTATCACACTGATTTGCTAACCAGACCTGATTTTTAGTAGGCGCTCCGTCATAGGTGTCGTGATAGCAGTCTTCTACCCATTCTGCGACGTTACCGTGCATGTCAAATAAGCCTAGTGGATTACTTGCTTGGCTGCCAACTGGCGCCGACGATACACCGTCCCATTTGCTACCACAGCTGTCACAGACGCTATAGCCTTGTTTAACATTATCGCCATACCAGAAGGCAGTACTTGAATCGGCTCTGGCGGAATACTCCCATTCAATCTCTGTAGGCAATCTGTACTCTGCGTTTGTTTCACTAGATATCCACGCAGTATAGGCTTTGGCATCGTACCAACTAACATTAATGACTGGGTGTAGCCCTCGTCCCCAGCCATTGTCTGGAGGAAGCTCTCTATTCGTTGCTTTGGCGAATTTGTCATATTGGTCAAAGGTAACTTCATATTTACTGATGTAAAAACCATTAGGAATATCGACTTCATGAGCGGGTTTCTCATTGTCGTCACCCATATGACCTTGATCGCCCATAATAAAAGTCGCGGGTGGAATCTTTTCTATTTTAGGTGCGGTTCCGCCTGAAATAAGTGGTTCTTCCAATACCTGGGGCAGGGCTTCGAATGGTGTTTTTTCTTCAATTTCAGGCTGAATTATTTTGGGTGCAGCCATTTTTTTGGGAGGTGTTGCTTCTGGCCATAAAATAATAGCAGCGACAAGGCCTGTGGCAACAAAAGCGGCTGCACCAATAGTGACAGGTGATAGCGTGCGGGCATAGCGCTTAACAGCTCGTTTTGTTGCTGAGCTGTCACTGACCTCTGGTTTATAAAGATTGGCGCGAATAATTCGTATCACTTCCGCTAACGATTTAGGTCTATGACGCTCACTTTCGCGGCTCCATTTCAGTAAACGGCTCCATGTGGCGTCGCTTAAATTAGGGTGAGTATCTGGTAGGCCAGTGGCAAAATCTTTATCAAGAATAGATTCGCCCAATAACGCTGCCATCAAAAGCCGCATAAAAGCGAAACTGTCTGAGGTTGAGCTGCGTTGTTGCTCCTTTTTTAAATACTCTGGCGGGAAGAAGCGGGCATCCATTTCACTGTCTTCAATTCGCTTCATCCAGTTATGAGAACCAAACCCTGTCATCAAGCCTAAGCCATTAACGACATGAATGGAGCTCAAATCCAAATGGCCATGAAAAAGACCATTGCGATGAACTTGATCTAATGCTTTGGCTATGTTGTCGAATAAGCTTATGACGACATTAAGAGGCGCTCCGTCAGGGTATTTGCCTAAAAAGCTATAGAGATTCTCGCCGCCACAAACCGCAGAACATGAAAATACCCACAAATTAGAATAAAAGGGTGGGTAGTTTGGTGTGATTGCGGGGTGTTTGACGCTGGCATATTTTCTAGCATTTTGTAAGAAATCTTCGACCTTGCCTTTGTTCGATTGGAAGAAGCGTAAGACGAAAGGGCGTCCACCTTGATCTGCAACCCAAGTGGTTTTATGGCTATCCATAGGGTAGTTTAAAACATACGGATCGAGCTCGACGCCAACATGTTGGCCAATTTTTAGTTTTGTAGGGTCATAAAAATCATTCATTACGAATTTGATATCCAAATCAAGACGTTGCTGCCTAAGTGCTTAATACAGGGTATAATCACGTTTTTTAACATAAAAAGGTAGAGTAATGTTATCAGCGTATCCAGAGCTTGTTGAATTTCTTCCCTGTGAATCTCCTGCAACATGGGTAAATTGGGCTCTCGAGAATCAAACTCTGCTATTAAATGATCATGCTCACTGTGAAAAAAAAGCCGCTTCCACAGCCATGAGTTTAATGTATCGCTATGTTGATCGCGATAATTTACTTCATAAAATGTCTCGTTTGGCTCGTGAAGAATTATTGCACTTCGAACAAGTTCATAAAATCATGCGAAAACGCGACGTTGCCTATGATCATTTGTCGGCTTCACGCTATGCGGATGGCCTTCGCAAACACATTCGAACCCATGAACCTGCGCGTCTGGTTGATACTATGATTATCGGTGCTTTTGTTGAGGCGCGTTCTTGTGAGCGTTTTGCAGCTTTAGCTCCGCACTTGGATGAAGAGTTGTCGAAGTTTTATATATCATTGCTAAAATCTGAAGCAAGACACTTCGAAGACTACCTAGAGCTTGCAAAAGAGTATTCAAACGAACCGATTGATGATCGCGTGGCTTTTTTTCGCGATTTAGAAGAAAAACTTATTACAGAGCCTGATACAGAGTTTCGTATGCACAGTGGTCCACCAAGTCTGACGTGAGTTACAAAACGCCACAATCTACTTGTGTATCTTAATGGTGACTTTTAAGCAGGGTGCTACACTCATAGTATTGTCAGAGCTTCTGGAGAATATAATGGGCATACATAAGAGCGAAACCTTGCCTGATGTTACTTATTGGCTTGCATTAGAAATTGCAAAAGTAGACCCTGTGGTTGACTTAGATGTCATGTATAAAGGGTCTTTGGAATTGGATTTTTTATACCAATTGCTTACTTGTAAGGTGCAGCAACATTGGTGGCAAGCTTATGGTATCCAATTGAGTCCAGTGATTGTTAATAACGCTTTTTTTCGTGCTGTGGCGCTGTTACATAATCGAAATATTGAGTTCAGTCGATCTCGCAATTCAGAAGAGACGGTTTGGGTGCGTGAGCTTTTAAATCGTTAAATATCGATAAAAAATGCCAGCGTATGCTGGCATTTTTGTGTGGTAACTTTGCTAAACAACTATTGCGATATTCTAATAAAGTGCTTCTTTATGAACTGCTTCTAGTCCAGCAAATCCCTGATGCGAGAAATTTTCTACTGATGCCTTATATTGAGTGTAAAAATTGTCTTCAATAGTGGCGAGCCAAATAGAGTCATCCCAGTCACCGAGTACACACCGTAGATACTGATTGTCTTTATGAGCTTCAGGTCGATGTGTGTGTCCATGTATCAAGGTTTTACAGTGGTGTTTAGTTAAAGATTCTTCTACAGCTGACTTTGTGACATCTATAATCGCCATAGATTTTTCTGACGCCATAGATTTGCTGTCGTTGCGAAGTTGAGCAGCCAGTGCTATCCGTTGCTCGAGCGGCATTGCGAGAATATGTTTCTGCCATGCGCTAGAACGAACCGTTTTTCTGAAAGCTTGATACTCAGTATCTTCAAGGCAGTATTCGTCACCATGTGTTAATAGCACAGCACAGTCTTCAAGGGGGAGTTTAGTCTGTTCTTGAATAAGTGTAGCGCCAACACGGTTAACCCAATCACTGCCAATTAAGAAATCGCGGTTACCATGTAAAAAATACAGAGCAATTCCTGACTGAGAGATATCTGCCAAGGCGTTTTCTATTTGAGTATTCCAATCTGCCTTATAATCGTCACCGATCCAAGCTTCATAGAAGTCACCTAAAATATAAAGTTCTGCTTTCTCATCTCGTGCAATAAGCGCTTTGCTCATTTGTACAAACGCTCGGATAAGATCCGGGCGTTTGTCGCTTAAGTGCAGATCTGAAATGAAATAACGGATCATTAGTCTTCGCTTTTAACTAATTCAGCGCTTTCAATGATAACGTCTTCTGCAGGAACATCTTGGTGTCCAGACTTCATTGTTGTTTTCACTTCTTTGATTTTGTTTACTACGTCCATACCTGCAGTAACTTTACCAAATACTGCGTAACCCCAACCATCTGGCGTTTTGCTGCGGTGGTTTAGGAAGCTGTTATCAGCAACGTTAATGAAAAACTGTGCAGAAGCAGAATGTGGGTCCATGGTGCGAGCCATCGCTAATGTGCCAATTTCATTTTTAAGACCGTTATCTGCTTCGTTTTCAATTGCAGTACGAGATTCTTTTTGAGTCATACCTGGCTCGAAACCACCGCCTTGAACCATGAAACCATTGATTACACGGTGGAAAATTACGCCATCATAAAAACCTGAAGTGACATAGTCTTCGAAGTTCTTCGCTGACTTTGGTGCTTTTTCGTAATCTAGTTCAACGTGAATATCACCGTGGTTTGTATGTAAAATGATCATTGAATATTCCTTTGTTAGGTAAATCGTTATTAATGCTTAATCAATGTTGAGCATTTTATGTGTTTGTAAGCTAAGACGCCACCTTGGATGCGATAAACAATACTGTAAAGTGGCTTGTTGGGTGTCAATGAGTGGAATTTGATCCGCTATTAAGTGACTTTGATCCATAGGTTGCAGGTAAAAATGTTGAAAATCTAGATTTTCAAATAACTCGGGCGAGAGGTGTGATTGCGGATAAACCAGCTTGAGTTCGTCGCCTTTGTTTACAAGCAAAGGTTTAGCGGTTTTTGGGCTAACGCAGATCCAATCAATTCCTTGAGGTAAGGTCATGGTGCCATTTGTTTCAATGGCGATGGTGTAGCCATGTAGCTTCATTTGAGATATGAGGTCATCATCCAACTGAAGAGCCGGTTCACCGCCAGTAAACACAACGTATTTATGACCTTGGTTTTCAGGCCAAAGTGCGTCGATATGGGAGCGTAATTGTTCAGCTGTTTTAAATTTTCCGCCATGTTGCCCGTCTGTGCCGATAAAATCGGTGTCACAGAACTGGCATTCGGACTTGGCGCGAGTTTTTTCAAGACCAGACCATAAGTTGCAGCCGGTAAAACGACAAAATAGAGCAGGGCGTCCAGCGTGGGCACCTTCGCCTTGTAATGAATAAAAGGCTTCTTTAATAGAGTACATTTTGTTACACCAATTACATACTGACAAGCAGTGTCTCGAAAAACAGTTCGAGGTAAGGGTTATAACTTTAGTTGATAATTTAATCGCCAAATTGGGGATTTGTGGAACAAAAGCCAATCGGCACTAAAACAAACACACTAAAATCAGGAATAATTCTTTGTCTAACTTCTTGTTTAAGCTTCGTAATCCAGTGGATCTGTTTGGCCTTGTTCTGCAAACGCTTCTAAACGTTCGTAGCAAGCGCCACATTTACCACAAGATTTTTCGCGACCATTGTAACAAGTCCATGTATTGGCATAGTTAAGGTTCATATCCAATCCAGCTTTTAAGATCTCACCTTTTGAAGAATGTAGAAACGGCGTGACGATTTCGACAGACTGGTAATTGGCAATTTTTGATACCGCGTTCATGGCTCCCACAAATTCTGGACGGCAATCTGGGTAAATATGATGATCGCCAGAATGAGCACCGTAATAGACTTTGCCAGCTTCTAGTGATACCGCATAAGCAATCGCCATAGAAAGCAAAACCATGTTGCGATTAGGAACAACGGTAGACTTCATATTGTCGTCTTCATAATGGCCTTCTGGGATTTCTGTATCGCCGGTTAGCGATGAGTTCGCCATTAAGCTATTAATTGCGGTGATATCGACAACTTTATGGGAAATGCCTAATTCACGGCATACCTGTGTGGCGACTTCTAATTCTTTGCTGTGCTTTTGTCCGTAGTTAAAAGATAAAGCATAAACATCCAGTCCGTTTTGAATTGCTGTATTCAGAACGGTAAATGAATCCATTCCTCCCGAATACACAACGACGGCTTTTTCAGACATCATTTGGTTCCTCAAAAATAAGCCTAATTTGTTACTGCAAAAAAACAGTAACAAGGCGAGAGTTGATAAAGCGCGGAGTATAGCAGACAGGCAAACAATCAAAATAGAAATCTCAGAGGAAACAGAGCTTGTAACGGCTGGAATTTTGCGATATTTTTATATACGTAACTGGTTACCTATTTTTGGGTAGCCTTACTTTATTGTAAAAATTTTATTTGTTGGAAACTTCATGGAACAGTTCGGAGTACTGACACTTGGCAGTCGACTAAAGCGGTTAAGTGATCATTTGTTTATTCAAGTGCAAGAAATCTATTCCCAATGCGACATACCTATCTCGGCAACCTATTTCCCAATTCTTAGGCTGTTGCAGAAAACGGGGAGTTTATCAGTGATGGAAATTGCCGATCGCTTGCGCCTAAGTCATCCAGCGGTAAGTAAGCAAACCACCAAGATGATCAAAGAAAACTTGTTAGAGAAAACAGTCGATGAGCAAGATCAGCGAAGATCTTCCTTGTGTCTTTCTGAGTTTGGCCTAAGCGCTATGCAACGTGTAGAGCCAGTGTTACAGGAAATGGAAATCATCCTTGAAAAAATGACTGCTTTTTCTAGTGAAAATTTTATGGCTAGTTTGTCTATCTTAGAATCGCGGGTTTTAAATGGAAGCTTAGCGGATAAGGTGTTGGACCGCTTAGAGCCTATTGAAATTGTCTTGCTAGAAACGCAGCACGAAAAAGCGTTTTATGAGCTTAATATGGCTTGGCTTGAACGTTATTTTCCAGAGCAGATCGCCGAGAAAGACCGAAATATATTGCGAAACCCGCAACAAGAGATCATTCAGCAAGGCGGTGCTGTCTGGGTGGCGGTGCGTAAAAAGCAAGCGTTAGACTCTGTTGTCGGAACCATTGCGTTTGCTCCTGTGGGTGGCGGTACTTCAAGTGACAAAAGAGGGGAGGTGTTTAAATTATCTGTTGATGAGCATGCTCAAGGTAAAGGGATTGCTCAACGTTTGCTGTCCACGACGATTGATTTTGCTACTCAAGGTGGTTTTTCAACATTATCACTAGAAACGGCATCTTGTTTAGACGTAGCACGGCATCTTTATGATAAAAACGGTTTTGTTGAGAAACCATTTCCGATCCCTTCCTTGTACGCAAGAGCGGATGTCTATATGGAAAAATCATTAATATTGAAAACGAATTGAGATCCTTTATGAATACAATACAAGATATGCGGCGAGGTGCTGTAGCCTCCATTCCTATGATTATTGGTGGTATACCATTTGGTTTGCTGTTTGGTTCGTTAGCATCCAGTTATGGATTGAGTCCTTGGTTTGCTGTTGCTATGTCGGCCTTTGTGTTTGCTGGCTCTGCTCAATTTGTCGCGCTTGGCTTGATCGCATTACATGCACCCATCTGGGTAATTGTTTCGACCACTTTTATTGTCAATCTTCGCCATCTTTTATACGCCGCTGATTTGGTGAAATTCATAAAACATTTGCCTATGCCGATTCGAGTTATTATGGGCTTTGGCTTGATTGATGAAACCTATGCAGCGGTTCGCCCAATGTATGAGGTGGGATCAGCAAATGAAAAAAATGGCCATAAAGTCTACCTCGGTTCGTTTCTTTCCTTTTATGTGATGTGGAATGTGACCACCATTTTAGGTGTATTGTCTGGTGAACTTATTCCCGGTATGAGCGAATGGGGGTTGGAGTTCGCTATGGTTGCCACTTTCATAGGCATCATTACGCCATATCTGAAACATAAAGCCTTTTGGATGTGCTTGTTAAGTGCTGGTGTGTCTTCGATTATTCTATCTAATTTACCAAATAATTTAGGCCTGCTGGTCTCTGCAGTGATAGGTGTTGCGGTGGGATATTTTGCAGATACTTCCGCGAAAACGATTTCAAATTCGGACGAAGGCGTTCAAGAGGTAAGCAAATGACATTGTGGCAAGGAGTTCTGATTATTCTGGGTATGTTTATCGTGACCTTTGGAGTGCGGTTTGTTTTGTTTGCACGAGCAGATAAAGTTGTCATGCCTGCTTTTATTGAAAAAGCGTTGAAGTTTGTGCCTGTTGCAGTCTTAACGGCCATCATCACGCCGATGATTTTGATGCCGAATCAGTATATGGATTTTTCGTTATCAAATCCATGGTTATTGGGCGCGTTAGCGGCTTTTATCGTCGGTATTTGGCGTCAGCAGCAATTGCTAACTATTCTAGTGGGCGTTTTGGTTTTTTTCGTGGCGAAATACGGATTTTCATTATAAAAAAGGGAAAAACACTGAAAAGATTTTCTGCTCAATATCCCATGCAAACCTAAATACTATATACTTGCCGATCAAAGTAACAATATTGTTAGACCAACACTTATCGGGACTTACATCAAACATGTCAGAAACGTCTAAACCAGGTAATTTCATTACCCAAATCATTGATAAAGATAACGAATCAGGCAAGCATGGCGGTAAGGTTCTTACTCGCTTTCCACCTGAACCAAATGGCTACTTACACATTGGTCATGCTAAATCTATTTGCCTTAATTTTGGCTTAGCGCAGCGTTACAACGGTCAATGTAATCTACGTTTCGATGACACTAACCCAGAGAAGGAAAGTGTTGAATACATTGAATCTATTAAGCGTGATGTTGAATGGCTTGGTTTTGAATGGAAGGGCGAACCTAAGTTTGCTTCAGACTATTTTGATCAGTTGTTTGATTTTGCCGTGCAGCTTATTCAGGCAGGCAAAGCTTATGTCTGTGAGCTAAACGCTGAACAAATGCGCGAATACCGTGGCACCTTAAAAGAGCCAGGTAAAAACAGCCCATTCCGCGATCGCACCGTTGAAGAAAATATGACCATTTTTATGGACATGAAAAACGGTAAGTACAAAGATGGCGAAGTGGTTTTGCGTGCCAAAATCGATATGGCGAGCCCAAACATCAATATGCGTGATCCGATCATTTATCGGGTGCGTCATGTACATCATCACCAAACAGGTGACAAATGGTGTGTCTATCCAATGTATGACTTCACTCATTGCTTGTCTGATGCTTTGGAAAATATTACGCATTCAGTGTGTACGTTGGAATTTCAAGATCATCGTCCTTTGTACGATTGGGTATTGGATACACTAAAAACAGCTCATCCGCAGCAAATCGAATTTGCTCGCTTGAACTTAAACTACACAGTGACAAGTAAGCGTAAATTGAAACAGTTAGTGGATGAAAAACATGTTCATGGCTGGGATGATCCACGTATGCCAACTATCTCTGGCTTGCGTCGTCGCGGTTATACATCTTTGTCCATCCGTAACTTCTGTGAGCGCATTGGTGTGACCAAGTCTGACAGTGTTGTTGATGTTGGCATGTTAGAACACGCCATTCGTGAAGATTTGGATGCGAGCGCTAATCGCGCCATGGTTGTTCTTAATCCTATTAAGGTAACTTTGACTAACTACCCAGCTGACAAAGAAGAAATCTTCACAGTGAGTAATCATCCTAAAAACGAAGAAGCGGGCACGCGTGAAGTGCAGTTCAGCAAAGATTTATATATAGACGCTGCTGATTTTGCTGAAGTGCCTCCTCGTAAATGGAAACGTTTAACGCTTGATGGTGCTGTTCGTCTTCGTGGTGGTTACGTGATTACTTGCGATGAAGCGATTAAAAACGAAGCGGGCGAAGTCGTCGAGCTACTATGTCGCTATGATGAAAAAACGCTTGGTGTGAATCCAGAAGATTATAAACCAAAAGGTGTGATTCATTGGGTGAGTGCAAAACATGCGGTAGACGCGACAGTGAATCTTTATGATCGTTTGTTCGTCAATGAAGCACCTGATGCCAATTACGAAGACAAAACCTTCTTGGACTTTATTAACCCTGAGTCTTTGACAGTATTAACAAATGCGAAGGCAGAACCTTCTTTGTTGGTGTCTGAAAAAGGTCAAGGTTTTCAGTTTGAGCGAGAAGGGTATTTTTGTCGCGACTTGAAAGAAGAAGGTGTGGTGTTTAACCGCACTGTGACGTTACGTGATTCTTGGGCGAAAATTGAAGCAAAAGGAAATTAAGTACATGTTGAAGGTTTACAACACCCTTAGTGGGAAGAAAGAAATTTTCAAACCAATTGAAGAAGGTAAAGTGGGCATGTATGTCTGTGGCAACACGGTATACGACTTCTGCCACATTGGTCATGCTCGTGCGATGATTTCCTTTGATATTATTTCGCGTTTTATTCGCCATCTTGGCTATGAGCTGACTTATGTTCGCAATATTACCGATGTTGACGACAAGATCATTAAGCGTGCAGAAGAAAATAACGAGTCAACGCAGTCTTTAACTGAGCGTATGATCGCTGCGCAGCGTGAAGATGAATTGCGTCTTGGTAACAAAATGCCGGATCGTGAGCCAAAAGCTACTGAATTCATGCAAGAAATAATCGATATGGTGCAAACCCTTATCGATAAGGGGTTTGCTTATCAGGGAACTTCTGGTGATGTTTACTACCGAGCAACTAAGTTTAAAGATTACGGTAAATTAAACAACCGTAAGCTTGAAGATATGTTGGCTGGCGCGCGTATTGATGTTGAAGTAGCCAAAGAGCATCCGGCGGATTTTGTTTTGTGGAAACAAGCAAAAGCTGGCGAAGTGTCTTGGCCTTCTCCTTGGGGTGATGGTCGCCCTGGTTGGCACATTGAATGTTCTGCTATGTCGACTAATTGTCTTGGTAGTCATTTTGATATTCATGGTGGCGGGCCTGATCTTAAGTTTCCGCATCATGAAAACGAAATTGCTCAGTCAGAAGCGGCGACAGGCAAGGACTATGTAAACTATTGGATGCACTGTGGTGCGGTTCGAGTTAACAACGAAAAAATGTCCAAGTCTTTGGGGAACTTTTTCACGGTACGTGATGTGTTGGCTAAGTTTAATCCTGAGGTGGTTCGTTACCTGATGGTTTCAAGCCAATATCGCAGTGCGATTGATTACTCAGATCAAAGTTTGCTAGAGGCAAAAGTTGCTTTAGAGCGTCTTTACACTGCATTGCGCCAACAACCGGTTGCTGAGTCATTTGAGCCTACAATCTTCACTGAGCGTTTTGAAGAGGCCATGAAAGATGACTTCAACACAGCGGTTGCTGTTTCTGTTTTGTTTGAGCTGGTTCGTGAGCTCAATAAAGCGAAAACAGAAGATGCGGATAAAGCGTTAGTGTTGGCCGCAGAGTTACGCTCTTTGGCAGAATTGCTTGGCTTGTTGTTTCAAGATCCAGAGTATTTTTTGCAAAACAGCACTGTATCTGAAGGGTTGGATGAAGCTGCAATACAGGTCTTGATTGACGAAAGAACGCAAGCTCGTAAAGATAAAAACTTTGCTCGCAGCGATGAAATTCGCGATGAACTGGCTAGCCAAGGAATTGAGCTTCTCGATAGCCGAGAAGGCACGACTTGGACCAGAAGTTGAAGTGGTAAGTTTAAAATAATAAAAAAGGCGATGGGATCATCGCCTTTTTTATTAAGTAACTAAATAACGCTAGCGCTAGTTAGTCTTTGTCTTTTATCACTTTAACGGCTAATACGTCGCATGGGGCGCCGTGAAGAACGCCATTAGCTGTAGAGCCGAGTAACAGAGCTAGGCCATGACGGCCGTGACTTCCTACAACAATCAGGTCAACGCGTTTTTCTTCAGCAATGCGGTGTATTTCGCTTTCTATTCCGCCTTGAGATATGCAGCTTTCTTGAACGGGAACGTCTAATTGAGCCTCAAGAATGGCGATACGTTCTTTGGCTGTTTCTTGTAATTGTGCTTGGATATCTGTGATATCGATGGGTACATCACCACCATAGGCGTAATTGAGTGATTCAATGACATGAAGTATGGTAAGTTCCGCACCCGTTGCTTTGCAGAGCGCAACGGCTTTGTTAGCTACCTTTATACTTTCATCGGTTAGGTCAACAGCAAGTAGAATTCTGCTATACATCATAGAACACCTCCAAATTTGGCTCGATTAATTTATTTTAGTTTAAAACTAGAGAGACATTAAAATATGACCGCTCTTATTGTTATTTTTATTACACTTTCTTTAATGGGGTCAGCGTTATGGATTATGCCTCCAAAAAAAGAGCGTCAACGCATGGCTTTACGTATGCATGCTCGAAAACTTGGTCTTACTGTTCAGCTTACATCAATTGACCTCCCTGACAAGTGGGATAAATCAATGAATAGGAAAAAAACGATTGCCTATTCTTTTTATCGACTAAAGCCTGTAACTTCCTTGCCTGATTGTATTTGGCTGCTACCTTATGAAGTGTGGAAATATAATGCCTTGCCTGATGGGTGGTGGTCTAGTGAATTATTTGCATTAACGTCAGAGGCTAAAAAAATATTGGAAAAGCATAGATCGTTGTTGGTAGGAATAAAAATCGCGCCAGAGAGTGTGTCATTGTATTGGGATGAATCTGGTGACGAGGCGGTTTTGGAGGAATTGGCGAGACTTATAAACTCATTAGTAGAGTTAAAAAGCGTCACTGCATAGCGTGACGCTCGGTAAAATGAGAATTAGCCGTTAAGAGTTTTTAGGTAGCTCTAAATTTTGAAGAAGTGCGCTTAAGGCATCTTCGGGATTTTCACTTTCTTGCATAGCTGCAATAGTCGGTGACAGGATTTCTTTCATCCTATCGGTAACAAAGGTTTTTAATGTATTTTTTTCTGGGCGCTCTATTGAATCTGATTTAATATGCGACAAAATTACACTATAAAGCGTTTGTGCAACGCGCATGTCTCCGCTGTCAAAGTTTTTATTTGCTTGAACCATTTGGCGATTTAATTGAATCCATAAATTAAGCCAACGTAGATATTCATAACAAGCTTGATAATGAGAGTTGCTTATACGGCCTTTACGACGTAAATAAAGCAACATTTTGGCTAATTTTGTAAGGCGCTCTTTGTAGTTACTTTTTTCTTGGAAGCTAAAAGGTTCGGGTTCTGGGTTGAATGGAATAGGGTCGTTGTTTCTGCCTTCTTCAGCGGTTGCTATGCGTACTTCAATCTTTTCAGGATCATCGGAATATTGCAGAAGCTCTCGAAGTGTGTCTAGATAGAAATCGTAAAGCACATCGGTGGCAATAGTATCGGTATTAATATCTTTTAAACCGCGAATGTGTTGTTCAACACGATCCGCTCTATTTGATAATTGCAATTGCTTTACGCGTCGTTCAGTAATTTCTTTTTCTTTTTGATGGGCGCGTGATCCAATGACCACTGACAAAAGTACAATGATGATCAAAAAAGCAATGGTTAATATTTGAAGGGTAGCCATGATTGTCCTTAAGCAACGAATTCAGTATGTTAAATAAGAAATACTAAGTTCAGCAAGATTTAATGTGTGAAACAATACAGGGATCGCTTGTCATATAAAAGGTGTTTGCTTAATATCAGCGCCCCTAGAGATTAAACTTCGTGCAACGTGGATTTGCAGACCTACTTTATTAAAAGGCTTACACAGTTCAATGGGAAAATCACTGGTTATCGTGGAATCGCCGGCAAAGGCGAAAACCATCAATAAATATCTGGGCAACGACTTTATCGTCAAATCGAGTGTCGGGCACATACGTGACCTGCCTTCAGGTACAACTGCCACCTCTACGCCTCAAGAGCGTGCGAAGCAAGCTGCTTTGACACGTAAAATGAGTCCGGAAGAAAAACTTGAGTATAAAAGTAGCAAAGCGCGTAAACAGTTAATTTCTAGAATGGGGGTTGATCCAGAAAGTAACTGGAAAGCTCACTATGAAATTCTGCCAGGCAAAGAAAAAGTTGTCGATGAACTAAAGCGTTTGGCGAAAAATGCTGACACCATCTATCTCGCAACCGATTTGGATAGAGAGGGAGAGGCAATCGCTTGGCATCTTCGTGAAGCCATTGGCGGTGACGATACTCGCTATAAGCGCGTGGTATTTAACGAAATCACTAAAAAAGCCATCAAAGCGGCATTTGAAACGCCATCTGAATTAGACATGGATCGCGTTAACGCTCAACAAGCTCGTCGTTTCTTAGATCGAGTAGTTGGCTTTATGGTGTCACCTTTGCTTTGGTCAAAAGTAGCTAGAGGCTTGTCAGCGGGACGAGTTCAATCGGTTGCTGTGCGATTAA
Organism: Marinomonas sp.; assembly: GCF_965225885.1. NCBI lineage: Bacteria > Pseudomonadati > Pseudomonadota > Gammaproteobacteria > Oceanospirillales > Oceanospirillaceae > Marinomonas > Marinomonas sp. The sequence continues at coordinate 2,919,200 of NZ_OZ245329.1, read as the reverse complement.
TTGTCGAGCGCGAAAAAGAGATTCGTGCGTTTATTCCTGATGAGTTCTGGGAATTGGATGCAATGCTTGCGACGCCATCGAAAGAAGTTATTAAATTCGAGGCTGCAAAATACCAAGACAAAGAATATCGACCTGTTAACAAAGCGCAATCTGATGAGCATGTTGCTCGTTTAAATGATGCGAAATACTTGGTTAGTAGTCGAGAAGACAAGCCAACAAGCAGCAAACCATCTGCGCCGTTCATTACTTCTACGTTACAGCAAGCGGCAAGTACGCGTTTAGGCTACGGCGTTAAGAAGACCATGATGTTAGCGCAGCGCTTGTATGAAGGCGGTTACATAACGTATATGCGTACTGACTCGACCAATTTAAGTGTTGATGCGGTAGAGGCGTTGAGAGGTTATATTCTTTCCAACTTTGGTGAGGCTTATTTACCAGCTGATCCTATTCGATATAGCAGTAAAGAAGGTGCTCAAGAAGCGCACGAAGCCATTCGACCTTCCGATGTGACTGTGCGTGTTGATGATTTGCTTGGCATGGAAAAAGACGCGCATCGCTTGTACGACTTGATCCGCAGTCAATTTATGGCGTGTCAAATGACGCCAGCGGAATACACGTCTACGACTATCACTGTCACTACAGGTGAATACGAGTTTAAAGCCAAAGGTCGTATTTTACGTTTCGATGGTTACACTCGTGCCATGCAGACAGTTGCTAAAAAAGGTGAAGATAATATTTTGCCTGACGTAGGTCAGGGTGAATATTTGGATCTTAAAGAGTTATTGCCTGAGCAACACTTTACCAAACCTGTTGCGCGCTTTAGCGAAGCAAGTTTGGTTAAAGAGCTTGAGAGACGTGGAATTGGTCGTCCATCAACTTACGCATCTATCATCTCTACGATTCAAGATCGTGGTTATGTGCGTGTTGAAAATCGTCGTTTCTATGCAGAGAAAATGGGTGATATCGTGACTGAGCGTTTGGTTGATAGCTTTAATTCTTTGATGAATTTTAGCTTTACGGCACAAATGGAAGAGCAGCTAGACGATATTGCTCAAGGTAATAAAGATTGGATTAAAACGCTTAATGCGTTTTATAAAGATTTTAGTTCGGTGCTAGCGAAAGCAGAATCGCCTGATGGCGGTATGATGCTGAATGAGCCAACCCCGACAGATATCGAATGTCCAACTTGTTCTCGTCCAATGCAGATTCGTACCGCCAGCACCGGTGTGTTTATGTCTTGTTCTGGTTATGCCTTGCCTCCAAAAGAGCGTTGTAAAGCAACCATTAACCTAACACGTGGTGACGAAGCGATTGCGGTAGACGACGAAGAGGGCGAATCTAAAGCGCTTATCAATAAGCATCGTTGTAAGATCTGCGGATCTGCCATGGACAGTTATTTAATGGATGAGCATCGCAAACTGCATGTTTGTGGTAATAATCCTGCTTGTTCGGGTTACGAAGTAGAAACTGGTGTTTTCAAAATCAAAGGTTACGATGGTCCTACGCTTGAATGTGATAAGTGTGGATCAGAAATGCAGCTTAAAACTGGTCGTTTTGGTAAGTACTTTGGTTGCACTAACGACGAGTGTAAAAACACTCGTAAGTTATTGAAGAGCGGCGAAGCGGCACCACCAAAAATGGACCCCGTACCAATGCCTGATCTTGCTTGCCAAAAAGTAGAAGATCACTATGTTCTTCGTGATGGTGCAACTGGTTTATTCTTGGCAGCTAGCCAATTTCCGCGTAAGCGTGAAACTCGTGCACCTTTGGTTGAAGAGTTACTGCCATATATGGATCAAATAGACCCTAAATATCACTTTTTTGCAAAAGCGCCTAAAAAAGATTCTGAAGGTCGTCCTGCAATCATCCGCTATAGCCGTAAGACGAAAGAGCAATATGTCATGACGGAAGAAGAGGGCAAACCAACTGGCTGGAAGGCATTTTATGTTGGCTCTAAATGGGTGATTGAGGAAGGTAAGAAGAAATGAGTGGCGCTAGTTTAGCTAGCCTAACCAATCAAAAGCTGGATACGGCAAGACGCTTCATTAAGCAGAGTCAAGATAGTGACGAAGCATGGTTAAAAGTCGGGCTGGAAAGCTCGGCTATTTTCCAGTTAAGAAGCGCGCTTAATGGGCTGTTGAAAGAGGTGGCATCAGCTTACTCTTTAACGGGGACGCTTGATGTTACTAAATTATTAGCTGAGTCAGAAAGCAAGCAAGTCGTCGTTCCAGTTTTAGCTGAGTTGGCAGATTTACTGTCTCGCTCTGATTCTTGGTGTTTTCAATTGAACCAGGCCTATTTAGTTCAGTTTGAGTGTCGCGCCTCTATGTCATCAGTTGTTCAAAGTGATAACCTAATTGGTCGTGGAAGTGACGCAGGAGCGTCTGTAAGTTTTTATTTGGCCAAGTTGGTTGAATTGGTATTACGTTTTAGAGAAGAGTCATCAGAGTATTGAATATGAAAGAATCCTACCTAGAAATTGTTGAGCTAGATAACGGCGATATCGTCCTGCGTCCAGCCAGTGAGGGTGGTGAGGAAACCGTTCCATTAGCGACACTGCAGATTTCAGACGACACTCGATCTTATTTAAAGGATCGTTATTTTGAATTAGCAAAATGCATGTTTCATGCGGGCATTGATTTTGTTTATTCGGATGATTCGTTTTTTGACGATGACTCGGAGTATCTTGATGATGAGGAGTTTCGTCCTAAGATTCTGCACTAAATCAGCTATGATGATACCGATGGAGTTCAGCATAGGCTGAAATAAAAAAGCGAAGCACAAGCTTCGCTTTTTTATTGGAATAGTGTTTGTTTTATGTGGCAGCGGTTACTTAAAGCCCTTGGCGAATTACACCAACAGATAAGCCTTCAATGGCAAACTCTTCGCTTTCAAGGTCGACAATGATGTCATTGAACTCTTCGTTTTCTGGAATAAGTCGAACGATGCTGCCTTTTTGTTCGAAGCGTTTAACCGTTACTTCATCACCAATGCGAGCAACGACAATTTGGCCGTTGCGCACAGTAGTGGTTTTATGAACCGCTAATAAATCACCCTCCATGATTCCGATGTCTTTCATACTGGTCCCAGAGACAGACAAGAAGTAATCGGCTTGTGGTGAAAACATATTGGCTGGGATGTTCACATGAGAAGCAATGTTCTCCTGAGCCAAAATAGGGTAACCTGCAGCGACTTTGCCGATGACAGGTAAGCCAAGGTCGTCTGCAGGATCGTCATTTGATGCACGATCAACTAAGCGTATTCCCCTTGATGCGCCGGACAGCATTTCTATTGCGCCTTTTTTACATAGGGCTTTGAGATGCTCTTCGGCGGCGTTAGGAGATTTAAACCCAAGCCGGCGTGCTATTTCTGCTCTGGTCGGTGGAAAACCTGTTTCACCAATAAATTCGCGAATGGTTTCTAGTACGTCAGATTGTCTTTTGGTTAATTTAATCATAGGTTATCTGGTTGTTTATACAGTTACTGTTATTATATACAGCATTCCTAACTATACTCAATGATATAAATGCTTTCAGACGAACTAAAAAAACAGATTCAACTTGCATACCGAGCATCTTTGGATGCGAAGTCCCATAAACCAAGGGCTGGACAGCGCCAGATGATTGGTGCAATCGCTCGAACCTTGGGTAACATTAAACAAGGCTCGGAAGGCGAACGCCTTGAAGAAAAGCATGTTGCCGTGATTGAGGCCGGAACAGGCACAGGTAAGACCTTGTCTTATTGCCTTGCGGCGATTCCTATTGCGAAAGCCCGTGGCCTCAAATTAATTATCTCTACGGCAACGGTCGCGCTTCAGGAACAAATCCTACATAAAGAATTGCCTGACTTGCTCGAGCATACCGATCTTACTTTTAAGTACACTCTTGCTAAAGGGCGGGGGCGTTATTTGTGCTTGAATAATCTTGAGGGCTTTCTTAGCTCAGAAGAACAAGCTATGGATGATATGTTTGCGGGCCTGTTTGAGCAGCACTTGCATTCTGATGATGTGAACACTGTCCTTTATCAAGAAATGGATGCCGCTTTGCAAAAAGGCGACTGGGATGGCGATAAAGATAACTGGGCGGGCATCGTTCGAGATCAAGACTGGCGACGCTTAACCACAGATCATCAGCAATGCACCAACCGTAATTGTGCGAATTATTCCGCCTGCCCGTTTTTTAAAGCGCGTGCTGAAATCGAAGTGGCTGATGTGATTGTTGCCAATCACGATTTGGTATTGGCGGATTTGTCATTGGGTGGTGGCGCGATTCTTACTCCTCCAAAAGAAACCATCTATGTTTTTGATGAGGGTCATCATCTTCCTGATAAAGCGATAGGGCACTTTCGTCATGAAGTTCGCTTGCAGCAAAGTATTGCTTGGTTGCGTCAGCTAGAAAAAAATCTAGTCAACTTAAAGCAAGAGCTAACTGACGATGTTAGTCTGACTGGACAGCTATTACTAAAAATCCCTCAGCAAATACAAAGTATCGTGAACTTTATCCAATATGCCCAGCAAGGTTTAGCGCCTTATATTCAGGGATTGGGTTTAGATCAAGAAAATAATCAGCACCGCTTTGAGTTTGGTCAAATTCCAGATGAGTTGCGCCAGCTGGCTTACAGTTTACAAACGTCTTATCAAAAATTATTCAACAACATTGAAAGTATCCAAGACGAATGTAAAAAGACGAAGCAAAATGAAGGGATGGGTGTAACACCGGAAACAGCAGAAACTTGGCAGCCTATTTTGGGTGTCATTCTTGGTCGTTTAGAGCAATGCATTGGGCTTTGGCGTTTATATTCTACGGTTGACGATCAGAACTTTCCGCCTAATGCACGTTGGTTGGTTTTATCTGGTCAAGGCATGGAACAAGATATTGAACTCGGTGGTTCTCCGATTCTTGCTGCGAACACATTAAGGCAGCAGTTGTGGGATAAATGCTTCGGCGCGGTAGTAACGTCCGCAACGTTAACCGCGCTTAATCAATTTCATCGTTTTAATATGCGATCTGGCGTGCCACGCGAGAGTGAATACCTACGAGTGATTAGTCCGTTTAATTTTCAAGAAAGTGGTCTTTTAGTGGTTCCAGATATGGAGAATGAACCTAATAGAGTAGAGCAACATACCGCAGAAATTGTTACCTATTTAGATAAGCATGTGAATACGGAAAAGGGCAGTTTGGTGTTGTTTTCGTCTCGCCGTCAGATGGAAGAAGTGGCTCAGTCTGTGTCTGCTGGTTTGCAAGAAATACTCTTAATGCAGGGCGAGCAATCTAAACGCGTTATTTTGGATTCACATAAATCTCGTATTGATGAAGGGAAAGGCAGTTTGTTACTTGGTTTAGCCAGTTTTGCAGAAGGGGTGGATTTGCCAGGTGATTATTTAACCTGTGTGTACATAGCCAAGATTCCTTTTGCTGTTCCAGATGATCCTGTCGAAGCCACGCTGGCGGAATGGATTCAAAAACGTGGTGGTAATCCCTTTATGGAAATAACAATCCCGGATGCTTCTTTGCGTTTAGTGCAGGCAACTGGAAGACTCTTAAGAAGTGAAAAAGACTCAGGTGAAATACACATTTTAGACAAGCGCTTGCGTACCAAACGATATGGATCGCAATTGATTAACAGTTTGCCGCCCTATAAGTACCTTCCCTAGGTTCAACAAAGCGTAAGCAAGGGGTGATAAAGCTTTACCAATTAGGTACACTCCTTGCACAGATTATTAACCTCAAAACACAATAGAAGCGTAAAGATTCCAATATGGAAAACCAAACTCAAGAAGCACGATCAGAAACAACAGCAAAACCAAAACGTACTCGTCGCCCAAATAAGCGACCAAGAAATAATGATGATAGCCCTGCAAGCGTTCAAGCTAATGCACAAACAAGTAGTGAAACAACATCAGCAGGGAATGCAAACTCTAAAATTTGGTCCATAGAAGATTTTCCGGTTGCTGAAGTTGAAGGCAAGATGCGCTTCCATGATTTAAATCTTCCTGATCGCGTCATTAAGTCTATTGCAGAAATGGGGTTTGAATATTGCAGTGAAATCCAAGCTGAAACCTTGCCAATGACTTTGTTGGGTTATGACATTATTGGTCAAGCTCAAACAGGGACCGGTAAAACGGCTGCTTTTTTAATCGCAATGATCAGTGATTTTCTTGATTACCCGCTTGAAGAAAAAAGAGCGAATAATTTTGCACGTGGCCTGATTATCGCACCGACTCGTGAATTGGCGATACAGATTGCCGATGAAGCGGTCAAACTTACGTGGAATTGTCATTTGAATGTCGTGACTTTGGTTGGTGGTTTGAGCTATGAAAAACAAAAGATCGCATTAGAAACTGAAAATGTTGATATTTTAGTCGCTACGCCTGGCCGTTTGTTGGATTTTGCCCGCAGTCGTAAAGTGCAATTGGGTAAAGTAGAGTGCTTGGTGCTAGATGAAGCTGACCGCATGCTGTCTATGGGCTTTATCCCTGATGTAAAAAGCATTATTCGTATGACACCACACAAAGAAACACGACAAACTATGTTGTTTAGTGCGACTTTCCCGAAAGATATTCAGGCATTGGCGCAGCAATGGACTTATTTCCCGAAAGAAGTGTCTGTTGTTCCAAAAGAAGCAACAAATCAAAATATTGATCAGGTTATTTATACTGTCGAAGCGGACCAAAAATGGCCTGTATTGCAGCAGTTGATCGAAAAAAATGGCGGTCAACGGACTATTATTTTCGCTAACCGTCGTGACGAAACACGCGATCTTTATGAGCGTTTACGCAAAGCCAATATTAATTGTGCGATATTATCTGGCGAAGTTGCGCAAGATAAACGTGTAAAAACCTTGGCGAACTTCAAAGAAGGTATCATTCAAGTGCTTGTGGCAACAGATGTTGCTGGGCGTGGTATTCACGTTGATAACGTAGAGTTAGTTGTCAATTATTCGTTGCCAGAAGGCCCTGAGGATTATGTGCATCGTATCGGCCGTACTGGTCGAGGCGGTGAAACGGGTAAATCAGTAAGCTTTGCCAGTGAAGATGATGCTTTCATGATTCCTGAAATCGAAAGAGTCGTCGGTGAGAGTATTCGCTGTGAGTACATGGTCGATACATCTCTATAAAGATCGCTTAATTTTTAAGTGAGATAAGATGAATTTAGAACACCATTTTGCAAGTTTGGGTGAGGCGTTTTCTTCGAAAACCCTTATCCAACCACTTCTAGAGCAGCGGTTGGTTGAATTTAACCAATCGCTCGCTACTTTTCTGTCTATTGATATTAAATCTACTGAAACCAAACAAGTCTTAAGTGGCGAAAAGGCTTTGTCTTCTAGTCTTAGCATGGTCTACGCAGGCCACCAGTTTGGAGGTTTTTCACCTCAATTGGGTGATGGTCGTGGTGTGTTATTGGGCGAAGTTCGTGGTCAAGATGATCTTTTGTATGATTTGCATATGAAAGGTGCTGGGCCGACGCCTTATTCTCGTCGTGGCGATGGCCGTGCTGTTTTGCGTTCTTGTATTCGTGAGTATTTGGCGAGTGAGGTTATGGCGGCTCTGTCAGTCCCTTCTTCACGTGCTTTAGCGCTCTATGATAGCCGAGAGGCGGTTTATCGAGAAACGCCAGAGGCTGGTGCTATGCTGCTCAGAGTGGCACAAGGTCATATTCGCTTCGGTCACTTCGAATACTTTTTCTATCAAGGTAAACAAGCAGAGCTGGATCAACTGATCGAATACTGCCTTAAACATTATTACCCAGAATGTTTAGAGTCGGAATCACCTCTAGAAAGTATGTTGATCAAAGTGGTCAAACGTACTGCCAGAATGATTGCTAAATGGCAATCGATTGGTTTTCAACATGGCGTAATGAACACAGATAATTTTTCTTTCACTGGGGAAACGATCGATTATGGTCCTTATGGTTTTATGGAGGATTATGAGCCAGATTGGATTTGCAATCATTCTGACCATGAAGGGCGGTATGCTTTTTCTCGGCAACCTGGTGTTGGTTTGTGGAATCTCAATTGCTTGATGCGATGTTTTTCAAAGCATCTTGAACGAGATCGGCTTATTGCTATCTTGCAGTGCTACGAGCCAGAGTTACAGACTCACTATGATGCGCTGATGATGAGTAAAACGGGCTTAAGTTTTATAGAAGATGTACACGAGTTATTGCCTGAGCTATTTGCAATATTAGCAGCAGAGAAAATGGACTACACGGTGTTTTTCCGTTTATTGAGTCATTTTGAGCAAGGTGATTTTTCGCTTTTGCTCGATGAGGTTGTTGATAGAGAAAAACTGTCAAATTGGCTTGAACGCTATGAGTTTGCGCGAATGAAAAGTGATTTAACATGGGCTGATATTAGTGTTTCTATGTTGGCTGTAAATCCCAAATTTATACTAAGAAACTATTTGGCTCATGATGCGATTCAATCGGCAGAGCGCGGAGATTATTTACCTTTTCGACGCTTATTGAACGTGCTCACTCATCCTTTTGATGAGCATCCAGAGTCAGACGTTCTTGCGCAAAGAGCGCCTGATTGGGGCAAATCGTTAGAGGTTAGTTGTTCGTCTTAGAGTTGTTCAATTTATATAGTTAGACGATATTTTTAAAGAGAAACAGTCATTATGAAGCATTCTGTATGTGTATTAGGTGGTGGTAGTTTTGGTACAGCCTTGGCGAATATTATGGCCAAAAATGGCCATCAAGTTAGCCAATGGATGCGTAATGAAGAGCAAGTTGAAGAGATTAATTTGACTGGCTTGAATAGCCGTTATTTACCTAATGCGCCGTTGCACCGAGAGTTATTAGCGACGAGCAATTTAGAGCAAGCAATACGCGATAGTGATACGATTTTTGTCTCCATTCCATCTAAATCGTTCGAGCAGGTTGTGCAACGCATTGAGCCATTATTGACGGCGGATAAAATTTTAATTAGCACCACCAAAGGTTTTAATCCAAACCGATTTGAACTTATGAGTGATGTTTTGCGTCGAAACCCTGTGACGCAAAAAATTGGCGTGCTAAGTGGCCCAAATTTGGCAAAAGAAATTGCGGCAGGACAGATGACTGGATCGGTCATTGCCAGTGCTGATGACAAAGTGCGCCAGCGAGTTATTGAGCTGTTGAAATCACCTACTTTTCGAGTGTATGAAAATATTGACAGTACCGGTGTTGAACTGGCCGGCGCACTAAAAAACATTTATGCGATTGTATGTGGTCTTGCTAAAGCGCTAAATGTTGGCGAAAACACCATGTCGATGATCATGACACGAAGTTTGGCTGAGATGAGTCGGTTTGCTGTGCATTTTGGCGCCAACCCGATGACATTTCTTGGTTTGGCGGGAATGGGGGATTTAATCGCAACTTGCACTTCGCCTTTGAGTCGAAATTATCGTGTTGGTTTTGCGATTGGTTCTGGACATAATTTAGATGAAGCGATTGGTGGAATAGGTGAGGTTGCGGAAGGCGTTAATACCTTAAAGATGGTTGTTGATGAAGCCCATAAACATGGATTGTATATGCCTCTAGCGGAAGGTTTGTCTAAATTATTGTTTGAAGGCGCTAAGCTGGAATCATTGATTGGGTCAATGATGACAGGTGAGCAGAAGTGGGATGTCGAATTTGCGACAAATGAGGAGAATAAAAATGTCTAATCCAGGTTATGCTGATCAAGGTTTTTGGTTTCGTGTGATTTTTATGCTGCTGTATTGGGTTGTTCTAAATATTGCAGTTACTGTATTTGGTGTTTTACTTATCTTAGTAAGCTTAGTAAAGCTAGGCTCAAAGTATGAGCCAGTGACTTTGTCTTCTTGGTTAAAGGGTGTAACGGCTTTTATTGGGCAAATTTTTTCATTTTTGTCTTTCGAGTCAGAAGAGAAGCCTTTTCCATTTCAACCATGGCCTCAGGTGAATGCGGATGAAGAAGCTTAAACGCCTTTATGTCTTGCGTCACGGCAATGCTCAGCCATATGGTTATGACAAAGATGAGCGTCGTGAGCTAACTGAGCTTGGGGTGGCAGAGGTGAAGACAACTGCTCGGGCTTTTCGAAACAAAGGTGAGGTGTTTGATGTGGTTTTTGTCAGTCCTTATATTCGGGCTCAACAAACCGCAAAAACATTTTTAGCCGATCTTGATGTGTCCGTCGAGGTTAAAGATTGTCCCTTAATTACGCCGGATGGTCGTGAGATGGATGTGGCGCTTTGGTTAAATGAGCAGTCTTATGACTCTGTTTTATTAGTGACTCATCAACCTTTCGCTCATCAGTTGGTGGACTTTTTAGTTGATGAGCCTTTGCCCGTGAGCTTTGCTATGACAACGGCTACGATTGCAGCAGTTGAAGGTGAACTTTTTGCTGGGGCATGTTGTCAATTTCGTTGGTGTGTTTCACCATCATAAATTATTTAATTGAATTTCATGGGTTGGTTAAAAAGCATATATGGGAAATGAAATTGTTTACAAGCTCGCGCATACCGAGATAGCGGCGTTGCAATGGCTGCCTAAAAACACCTCGGCATTTAAGGTGTTGTCGCTGCATGGTTGGCTTGATAATGCAGCAAGTTTTTCTAATCTATCTCCTCATCTCTCTGATTTTTCCCATGTCGCACTAGATCTTGCAGGGCATGGTTTGTCTTTACATCGCCCAACGGGAAGTTTTTACCATTTATGGGATTATGTTTTGGATGTGGTGTCTATTTTAAACCAGTCCAAACAAAGCGTTTGGTTGATTGGGCATAGTATGGGCGGTGCTGTTGCTATGTTGGTCGCTGCGATTGCCCCAGATAAAGTTCGTGGTCTGATTGTGCTAGATAATATGGGGCCATTAAGTGGAGCGCCGGCTGATCGTGTGGTTACGCTGCAGCGAGCTATTAATAAAATGGCCAAATATCGCTTGGGTAGGGACACAAGTTATAAGACCAAAGAAGACATGATATTGGCTCGAATGGATGGTTTTACTCAATTATCCAAATCTGCATCGAAAATGCTGGTTGAGCGTGGTGCTAAGCAGAATGATGATGGAATTTGGACGTGGCGTCATGATGGTGAGTTAACCTTTCCTTCGCCATTTCGTATGGATGAAGAAAGCGTTGAAGCCTTTATTCAAGAAATAAAATGCCCAACTTTGGCTTTGGTTGCAAAAGAGGGGATTTATCAGAATGATCATCAGTTAGTTGAAAAGCGCGCGGCACAATTCCCATGGATAAAATTGAAATGGCTTGAAGGTAATCACCATTTTCATTTAGAGCCAGATACTTGTTTCGCAGTGGCAACTGAAGTTCAGCGTTTTATTGATCAAAACTAATGCGTTAGCCCATCCTTAGTTGGGATGATAGGAAGGTTATATGGTTAAGTTTCGAGGCGTGTTATATCTATTGGCTGCTTTCAGTGGTGTTTCTTTTGCTGGGGTTTTAGGGATTGAACCTTATCGTGATGCGCAGTTGGTTAAAAGTAATTCTCAAGCAGAACAATTTGTTGAAATTCCTTTGAGCAAAATCCGACGTGCTGGCAGCGGATGGGAGCCTGAAACGGTTATTCGCTTAAAAGGTGATTATTTTTCATCACTATATAAAATCAATCGCAATGCACTTTTATCGGATGTTTATGATCATTATCGCTCGCAGATGTTGAGTGATGGTCGTAGTATTTTGTTTGAGTGCGATAGTCGCAGTTGCGGTAGTAGCAATGCTTGGGCGAATAATTTTTTTGGTGATTACCTTTTGTATGGTTCTGATCAAAGTCAATTTTTACTGGTGGTTAAGAATAAGCAAGATATTTATCAAATTTTGTATCTTAACCGCCGTGGTGCGGGCGATGTCATGGTTCGCTTAGATGAAGTGAAATCAGCTGAGGCGAATGAAACAGAGTTTGAAATTGTGGCGCAGATGGATGTTCAGGATATTCCTAGAATACGTCGTTTTGTTAATGATTTGCCCGCTGGTCAAAATGTGGTTGGTTTCGTTACAAGTCAAAAAACAGGGAGTTTAAGCGCTATTGAGTCGGGTGATCGACTTATATCAATGGCATTGGCAGGTTTGGGTGATCAGCTTAAGGATAAGGTTAGATTTATTAATTTGGCTGATCTAGGTCGAGAATCTCTTGGCATTAATCGCATCTCTTTTGTTTATGTTCGTCCATAGGCGGTAGTCGTGAATACGAAAAAAACGGTTGCTCTGGTTTTGGGGAGTGGCGCGGCGCGTGGTAATGCACACATAGGTGTTATCCAGGCTTTCGAAGAGCGTGGATATGACATTGTCAGTATCTCTGGTTGCTCTATTGGGGCAATAGTCGGCGGTGTTTATGCGGCGGGAAAATTATCTGAGTATCGTGAATGGGCAGAATCTTTAGACCGTATGAATGTCCTTCGTTTATTGGATATGTCTATATTGAATGGTGGCTATGTAAAAGGTGATCGTTTTTTTGAAAAAATTCAAGACATGATAGGGACACCTACTATTGAGTCTTTGCCAATAGCCTACACCTCTGTTGCAGTCGATTTATTAAATCAAAAAGAATTTTGGTTTCAGCGTGGTGATTTGATAAGTGCCATGCGTGCATCCGCTGCTATACCGTCTCTGGTGTTACCTGTTACGCTTAATGGGCAAATGTATGTTGATGGTGGGGTGTTGAATCCTTTGCCTATCATTCCTTCTGTGCCCGCTGGTGCGGATTATATTGTTGCAGTTGATCTTAGTCCCGCTGAGCGAGTTGTAAAAAACGTTTCAGAGAGTGATTCCGAAGGGCCTGCTTGGTGGCTTAGCACTAAAGGTTTTTTTGGGAAAAACAAAGATGGGGCTGATGAGAAGGTTAAATATTCACCAGAAAGCTGGGGGCGATTGCAGACTATCAATATGATGTTTGAGACGATGCAGGAATCTCTTACTCAATATAAATTGGCTGGATATCCACCGGATTTACTTATATCAATACCTAAGGATATCTCTGGGTTCTATGAGTTCTGGCGAGCTAAAGAGTTGGTTGAGTTTGGCTATAAAACGGCTTTAAAAGCGATTGATGGTCTTGAATTGCCTTCGGCTAGTTATTTTTCTTTCCCGAAAGGCTATTGATTTTTATCTTTAGTCTAAAGGGTTTACTTCTAGTTCTCTTAATAAGCGAGACAGAGAGATGAGCGGTAAACCAATTAGGCTATTAGGATCATCTCCTTCCATTTTTTCAAAAAGACAAATGCCCAATCCTTCGCATTTGAAGCTGCCAGCGCAATCAAGTGGTTGCTCAAGTGAAACGTAATTAGCGATTTCTTTTGTCGTTAGGTCCCTAAAATGAACATGATATTCGCTTAATATATACTGATAAGATTGGTCTTGTTGACTAAAGACACAAAGGCCGGTTAGAAAACTCACCTTTTGACCACTAAAGCTAGAAAGTTGGTTTATGGCATTTTCTTCTGTATGGGGTTTTCCTAAAATCTGATTGTTTAATACTGCAACCTGATCAGACGCTATAATTATATCAGCTGAACCTTGTTTACTCTGTTGTCGTTCCAAATGTACGGCATGCGCTTTTGCAATACTAAGGCGTTTGACTAAATCGACAGCTGATTCGAGGCTGAATGGGCTTTCATCAATGTTCGGTGAATGGCATTCAAAAGGAATTCTTAGACGCTCTAAGAGTGCTTTTCGATAAGGTGAAGATGAGCCGAGTATGAGTTTTTTTTGCATTGTTTTTTAATCATTTTATTGGGATGAAAGGGGATTTTACTTTTTTTTAGCCAATATGACTTAAAAAAGTGAAAAAAAGCGCTTTAAGGCCAGTTAGACTTTGACAAAAAGGGCCCTTAGCAATATTATCCCCCGCCATGTTGAATGATACATTACCTAAATATTTTGACCCTCGTAAATACGCTGGCTATGAGCAAGCGTTCGAAGGGTACGTGCCCCTTAATGAATTTAAGGAGCTTTGTGCTATATTAGCCTCTGATGAGGGTAATGCTTTTATTCATCTAGACTTTAGAGTTGATGAGGATAGGCGCTATATTGCTACTGGTTCATTAACGGCTCAAGTGCAAGTTGTTTGTCAGCGTTGCATGGGGGCTGTTTCATATGATCTAGCGTTAGATTTGTCGCTGGCATTCGTTTATGACGAAGATCATGCTAAGAATTTACCGAACAATTACGATCCTGTTGTCATGACCGATGGTGAAGTAATTTTGGCAGATATGATTGAGCAAGAAATTATACTTGCTTTACCAATTGTTGCCTATCACGAAGAGAGTGGTTGCAACCCAACAGCTGTAAAGTATGCCTCGTCTACCGATGACGCACCGGATGACGAAAAACCGAATCCATTTAGTATATTGGCCCAATTAAAGGCCAAGTAAAGTTAGGAGCTCCAAAAATGGCAGTACAAAAAAGTAAAGTAACTCGTTCACGTCGCGGCCAGCGCCGTTCACACGATGCTTTGACTGGTCCAACTCTTTCTGTAGAAAAGACAACTGGTGAACTTCACCGTCGTCACCACATTTCTGCAGATGGTTTTTACCGTGGTCGTCAAGTTATCACCCCTAAAGGTGAGTAACTAAGATACCCATGATCAGGGTAGCTTTAGACGCTATGGGCGGGGACTTAGGTCCCCGCATTGCTTTTGACGGAGCAGTGGAGATTCTTTCTCGCCATAAATACGTCGTTATCACTATTTATTATTCCTCTTATTCCGGTCTGGAACTTCCTGCGCCTCATGAACGTTTATCTCTGATTGCTTGCTCTGATGTTATTGATGGAGATGAAGAGATAGTTTTATCTTTATTTCGTCGTCGAAATAGCACGCTTTACCAGTCTTTAAATGCATTGGCTCAGCAGTCATCAGACGTAGTTGTAACCTTGGGTAATACTGGCGCTATGGTTGCATTGGCGCGCCACATATTAGGTGTGTTACGACCTAAGTTATATCCTGCGTTGATTAGAGAGCTATACTCTAATCCTTTACGCTGTTTGGTAGATCTAGGTGCTAATGTTCATTGTCCGCCGTCAATGTTGGTTGGCTTTGCTGAACTAGGTGCCGCTTATATTGAAGCGCTGAGTGATGAGCCGCCAAGAGTTGGGCTGTTAAATGTTGGTGTTGAAAATTCGAAAGGAAGTGCGGTTATTCGTGAGACAGATCGACTTTTAGCTAATAAGAAGTGGCCCGATTATTTTGGTTACGCAGAAGGAACTGAGTTGTTTGATGGTGATAAAAACGTCATCGTGTGTGATGGTATGGTGGGAAATGCTGTGCTAAAAGCATCGGAAGGGCTGTTGTCTTTTATGATGAGTAAATTTAAAGGGGTGGGCGGTGCATCATCCTTGTTTGAGACTTTTTACCAAACTGAGCGTAGGCACGGTGCTTGTTTAGTTGGCGTGCGTGGCAATTTGGTAAAAGGCCATGGTTGTTCAGACTTGTCTGCTATGATCGGTGCGATTGAGTATGGGATTGATATTGCGCGAGCAGATTTATATTCTGCGATAGAAGCGCGTCTTTGTAGTTAGGCTTTATAGCTAGGAGATTAAATGAGCACAAAATTAGCATTTGTTTTTCCAGGTCAGGGTTCTCAGCAGTTGGGGATGTTGGCAGATTTGGCGGAAAAACACGATATAATTGAGCAAACTTTCGCCGAAGCATCAGCTGTTCTTGGTTATGATTTATGGGATCTAGTGCAAAATGATGCTGAGAGACTTAGTCAAACAGACAAAACACAGCCCGCGTTATTGACTGCTAGTGTAGCTTTGTGGCGTCTTTGGGGGCAGCAAGGTGGCGAAAAGCCAGCTTATGTTGCAGGTCATAGTCTTGGTGAGTATTCTGCTTTAGTATGTGCTGGTGTAATTGCTTTTGCTGACGCGGTAGAGCTTGTGAAGTTGCGTGGTGAATATATGCAGCAAGCGGTTCCTGCGGGGGAAGGTGCAATGGCAGCGATTATCGGACTTGACGATGACAAAGTTGTAGCTGCGTGTGCTGCAGCTGCGGGTGTCGTTAGTGCGGTTAATTTTAATTCGCCAGGCCAAGTGGTTATTGCAGGTCATGTTGATGCTGTTGAAGCGGCAATGGTTAATGCAAAAGAAGCAGGCGCTAAGCGTGCTTTACCGCTACCAGTGAGCGTGCCCTCTCATTGCGAACTGATGCTTCCTGCTGGTGCTAAATTGGCTGAAAAACTTGAGACTATTGCGTTCAATTCACCTTCTTGTATCTTGGTGCAGAACGTTACAGCTCAAGCTGTTTCAGATCCTTTGGTGATTAAGGAAAATTTGGTTTCTCAATTAAGTGAACCAGTATTGTGGACTCAATCAGTTGTGTTGCTTTCTGAATTAGGTGTCACTTCGACAGTGGAATGTGGCCCAGGTAAAGTGTTAAGTGGCCTTAATAAGCGAATTGTCAAAGGTTTGGATACTTTCTCTTTGGGTGATTTGGCTGGATTTGAAGCGGCTTTGTCTGCGTAAATTTATTTAATTAAACAGTCCGAAATACATTTTTTGAAATTGATTGTTGGAGACAAGCATGAGTCTTGAAGGGAAAATCGCTCTAGTTACTGGAGCTACTCGCGGCATTGGTAAAGCAATTGCTGTTGCTTTAGTCGAGCAGGGCGCGACCGTAATTGGTACGGCAACCAGTGAGTCTGGAGCACAAAGTATTACTGAGTATTTGGGTGCAAATGGTAAAGGCTGGGTACTTGATGTTTCGTCAAGTGAATCGGTTGATGCGGTAATTAAAGAAATTACTGCAGAATTTGGTGCGCCAACGGTTCTTGTAAACAATGCCGGCATTACTCGTGATAATTTGATGATGCGAATGAAGGAAGATGAGTGGGATCAAGTGATCAACACTAACTTGACTTCTGTTTTTCGTGTGACAAAAGCTTGCTTACGTGGCATGACTAAAGCAAAATTCGGTCGTGTTATTAGTATTAGTTCTGTTGTTGGCTCAATGGGCAATGGCGGACAAACGAATTACTCTGCAGCAAAAGCTGGGCTAGAAGGTTTTAGTCGTTCTTTGGCAGCAGAGATTGCGTCTCGTGGCATCACAGTAAATTGTGTGGCTCCAGGATTCATTGAAACGGATATGACTAAGGTGTTGCCTGAAGAACATAAGGCCAAATTGGTTGAAAAAGTGCCTTCATCACGTCTTGGTCAACCAGAAGAAATTGCGGCAGCTGTCGCATTTTTAGCGTCAAATGGCGCTGCTTACATTACCGGTGAGACATTGCATGTCAATGGCGGTATGTATATGTCGTAATTTGAGTTGAATTTTATATTTAATTCAACGAAAATACGTCTCCGGTTCATGTCGAGAATCACACCCTTTTTGGTGATCGAATTTTTATAATATGCTCACACTGAGCTGTTAATGAGTAGAGTAGGAACTTCTAATGAGTAGCATTGAAGAACGCGTTAAGAAAATCGTTTGTGAACAACTAGGCGTTAAAGAAGAAGATGTTGTTGCTTCAGCATCTTTTGTTGATGACCTAGGTGCAGATTCCCTAGATACAGTTGAGCTAGTGATGGCTCTTGAAGAGGAATTTGATACTGAAATTCCTGATGAAGAAGCTGAAAAAATCACTACCGTACAAGCAGCGAACGACTATATCAACGCTAACTTGTAAGATATTGGTGAACTGAGTTTTCCGAAAAGCCGCTTGTATTCGTTACAGCGGCTTTTCTTATTAATAGCTCTTAAAGAATTGAGGGCGAATTGCTGGAGAAATCTTATGTCTCGTCGTCGGGTTGTAGTCACAGGAATGGGAATGGTGACACCCCTTGGCAATAATGTGAAAGATACGTGGGATAATATCTTGGAAGGCAAAAGCGGTGTATCGGAGATCACTTCTTTTGACGCTAGCCAGTTTTCCACCCGTTTTGCAGCGCAAGTAAATGGTTTTGATGCGACTCAGTATATGAGCGTCAAAGAAGCTCGCAAAATGGATCTTTTCATTCAATATGGTATCGCCGCAGCAGTGCAAGCTTTGGATGATGCCAATCTTAATGCCGATACAGCAGATTTAACTCGTGTTGGTTGTGCGATAGGTTCAGGAATTGGTGGCTTGCCAATGATTGAAAAAAACCTAGAGCTATTGAATGAGTCAGGCCCAAAACGTATTTCTCCTTTTTTTGTTCCAGGCGCGATTATTAATATGATTTCAGGTCATGTTGCGATTCGTTTTGGTTTCAAAGGTCCTAATATCTCTATTGTTACTGCATGCACGACTGGTACTCATAATATTGGTATGGCTGGACGTATGATTGCCTATGGCGATGCTGATGTCATGATTGCAGGTGGTGCTGAGATGGCTATTACGCCATTAGGTATTGGTGGCTTTGGTGCGGCTAGAGCTTTGTCTACTCGCAATGATGATTATAAAACAGCAAGCCGTCCATGGGATAAAGATCGTGATGGTTTTGTTATGGGTGATGGCGCTGGTATTTTGGTATTAGAAGAATACGAACATGCCGTCGCGCGTGGTGCAAAAATTTACGCAGAGCTTTCTGGTTTTGGTATGAGCGATGATGCATATCACATGACAGCACCACCAGAGACTGGCGAAGGCGCAGCGTCAGCGATGAGAGCGGCTTTAAAAGATGCGCATCTTACGCCTTTAGATATTGATTACATTAATGCTCATGGAACATCGACACCTGCAGGTGATCTGGCAGAGACGCAGGCTGTAAAAGCTCTTATGGGTGAAGATGCATCGGATGTTGCTATGAGTTCGACTAAGTCGATGATTGGGCATTTACTTGGTGCTTCTGGAGCGGTTGAGTCAATATTTTCGATACTTGCTATTCGAGATCAAGTTGCACCGCCGACCATCAACTTAGATGAGCCGGGTGAAGGTTGTGATTTGAATTATGTTCCTGGAACGCCGCAAAAACGCAAAATAGACGTTGTTTTAAATAACTCGTTTGGTTTTGGTGGGACGAATGGAACGCTAGTGTTTAAGAAAATATCTTAAATACTAGGGAAGGTGCGAATAAGTCTACTAAGCCTCAGTCTTTCAGAGAAATCGTCAGATAAGGCACGACTCTGAAGGAATGTAGGTACCTTTCAAAGAGTCGCAACGACATATGGCGTTTTCTCTGAAAGACCCATAGGGCATGGTCTAAAAGCCTGTTATTCTTTGTTGAGCACCTCGAAAATAGAACCACTATTTACATTCGGTACTCGCCTCGAATAACAGGCTTTTATCCACATGCTGAGGCAAGAGGACTTGTTCGCACCTTCCCTAGGTGGGCGGATTATAATCCGCCCACAATAGCTAACTTTATTAATGGATTTGAGTTGGTGTGCCGCGTAATGCACTAATTTCTTTTGATATATCATAGCTTTTATTTTGGCTGTCTAGCTCATATAAATGATCTTCCAGCTGCTGATAAAGAGCAATTTCCTCATCACCTAGAAAGTGCAGGCATTCTCCACCGACAAACCATAATAGCTCTCTCTTTATGAGAGGGACCAGATTTGCGTAGCATCGTATGAAGCGTGATAATACTTCTTGAGCATCAAAAGTATAATCATGGGTGTTTTCCTGAATGTTTTTCATCAGGTCGTCCCACTTTTCTAAGAAGTCTAATTCTTCTTCTGCCAAGTCTGGCTGATCAAAAGGTGCGTGTTCTGTGATGCGCTGACGCAAATCAGCAAAAGCGTCAAGTATGTATTGTGTGCGTGATTCCACGTAAAACCCTATTCAAGTAAGTAACTATTTAGTCGGCTACTGCCGTACGAGAACTTCAATTATGACATATGCAATCGAAATTAGTGACCTTAAAAAGCGCTATGATAGCGGCTTTGAAGCGCTAAAAGGTATCGATTTAAAAGTTGAAAAAGGAGATTTCTTCGCGTTACTCGGCCCAAATGGAGCTGGCAAGTCTACAACAATTGGTATTTTATGCTCGTTGGTGAATAAAACATCGGGCAATGTTTCCATTTTTGGTACCGATATTGATAAGGACTTTGCTAAGGCTAAAAAATATTTAGGTGTTGTGCCTCAAGAATTTAACTTTAATGTTTTTGAGACCGTTTTTAATGTTGTGGTAACTCAGGCTGGTTTTTATGGTATTAGCCGTTCTTTAGCGGAAGAGCGTGCGGAGAAGTACCTAAAACAGCTGGACCTTTGGGACAAAAGAAACGATCAATCCCGAATGTTATCTGGTGGTATGAAGCGCCGTTTGATGATAGCAAGGGCGCTGATCCATGAGCCTGAAGTGCTTATTTTAGATGAGCCAACCGCAGGGGTTGATATTGAACTTCGTCGTTCTATGTGGGAGTTCATTAAAAAACTCAATGAGCAGGGTACGACCATTATTTTAACTACGCATTATCTGGAAGAAGCAGAGCAGCTATGCCGCAATATCGCCATTATTAATGCTGGTGAGATTGTTGAAAACACCAGTGTGAAGGCTTTGTTGAAAACACTTAATCAAGAAACCTTCATTTTGGATTTAGATGCTAGTTTACCTGATAATTGGGATTTGCCTGAGTTTAGTGTGTTGATTAGTAAAGACGCAACTACGATAGAAGTTGAAGTGATTAAAGGACAGTCTATTAATGCCATCTTCAAGGCGCTCGATGCAATCTCAGTCAACGTAGTGAGCATGCGTAATAAGTCTAATCGACTCGAAGAGCTCTTCGTTAAATTAATTAAAGGCTAGATAGATGAAAAATTCGGAAATTTGGGTCGCATTTTATACGATTTTGGTAAGAGAGATTCGTCGATTTACTCGTATTTGGCCGCAAACATTATTACCACCAGCAATCACGATGACATTGTATTTTGCTATTTTCGGCAATCTAATCGGTGATCGAATTGGGGAGATGGGCGGCTTCAGCTATATGCAATACATTGTGCCAGGTTTGATCATGATGTCTGTCATCACAAACTCGTATTCAAATGTGTCTTCGTCGTTCTTTTCTGCGAAGTTTCAGCATAGTGTGCAAGAGTTACTGGTTTCACCTACGCCAAACTGGGTGATTCTAATGGGCTATACGCTTGGCGGTGTGGCACGCGGTTTGTGTGTTGGCTTGATTGTTACTCTGTTGTCGCTGTTTTTTACTCACTTGGCATTAGAAAGTTTATTCCTAACGATTCTTGTGGTGTGTTTGACGGCAATTATGTTTTCTCTAGGCGGTTTTGTTAACGCTATTTATGCGAGAAGTTTTGATGATGTGTCCATCGTCCCGACTTTTATTTTAACGCCGCTCACTTATTTAGGTGGTGTTTTTTATTCTATCGATTTGCTGCCTGATTTCTGGCAATCCGTTTCGCTATTAAATCCAGTTCTTTATATGGTTAATGCGTTTCGTTACGGCATTTTGGGTGTTTCTGATATCAACGTATATTGGGCTCTTGTTATTGTCTGCGTGTTTATTGTGGTGTTGTTTGGATTCGGTCTACGTTTGCTCAATCAGGGCAAAGGTATTAGAAGTTGAGGTAGTGTTATATGGGCTTTTTACCCTTAGGTCAGCAAACAGAGTATGTTTCTGAATACGATGCAGGGTTGCTTTACCCCATTGCAAGAGTCGATAAATGGACTGAAATGGCTATTGAGTCTGAACGTCTGCCGTTTTTTGGTGAAGATGTTTGGAATGCTTATGAGTTGTCATGGTTAAATTTGAAAGGAAAGCCGATTGTTGCTTTGGCTGAATTTCGATTGCCTTGTGATTCGCCAAATATTATTGAATCCAAATCCTTTAAGTTGTATTTGAATTCATTGAATCAAATGCGCTATGACTCAGCTGAAGAAGTCCAAGCCATACTTGAGAAAGATCTTTCGAGTGCTGCTGGAGCAGAGGTAACGGTTATTATTCGCGATGTTGATTCAATGGCATCGTTGGTTGTATTAACGCCTGATTATTGCATTGATGAATTGGATGTTGATGTATCGGAATATCACCCAAATGCTGGTTTGTTAGAGACAGATGAATCAATGGGGGAGGTTGAGGAGCGATTGGTGAGCCATCTTTTAAAATCAAATTGCCCTGTGACCTATCAACCAGATTGGGGGTCGGTTTTTATTGATTATAAAGGCCCTAAGATTCACCACGAAAGCTTGTTGAAGTATGTTATTTCATTCCGTGAGCATACTGACTTTCATGAGCAATGCGTTGAGCGGATTTTTATTGACATTATGCGCCAGTGTAAGCCAGAGAGTTTAACTGTCTATGCTCGCTATGTCAGACGTGGAGGATTGGATATCAACCCATATCGCTCAACCGCGCCACTAGTGTTGGGGAATGATCGTTTAACGCGCCAGTAGTTTTTACTTAGCTTTAAAATAAAAGCCGCATAATTTACAAATTATGCGGCTTTTTAATTTTTCAATCTTTAGCGATATTTACATTACGTTAAGTTGTTTTTTTTTACGGCAGTTATTGTAGGTTTTCCGTCGTAAGTTGTTACGCCTTCTAGTCATTTATCTAGAACTTCTGGATGGGCTTTAATCCAGCTTGCTCTGGTTTTTCACTTGAACCAATTATTTCATTCTCCATCGTTAAACCAAACTCAAGATTACTTAATAATTTAGCCTCATTAGGGCATTTGTTTGCGTAGCCTTTGCGAGTTAGTGTTCTAATCGTCGCGCCACCATAATCAGGACCAAAGTATTTATCACCTCCGGTTAAGTATTTTAAGTCGAAGTTCACGTTCATTGGGTGAGGCTCCCAAGCAAGAAATACAATGAAGTTATCGCGCTTAATGGTTCTTGCCATTAGGGAAGTCGGGATTTGCGGTGTCGGAGATTAGCTTAGGTTGCTGGCAACCCAGTAATGAATTTAAGCCAGTGGAAGATAAAGAAGCGACTGAGTATATTCGCTGTGGTATTTGAATTTATGTCGCTAAATGAAAAAATGGCGCGAAAATTATCGCGCCATTTTTGTCCTGTTTACTTCAAGATTTGCTCAGCGTGGGCTTTGGTTTTGACCTTACTTATAATGTCTGAAATAACGCCGTTTTCATCAATGATAAAGGTCGTTCTTACCGTGCCCATTGATTCCCGACCCATGAATTTCTTCAGTTGCCAAGTACCATATAGCTCATGAACTTCTTTCTCTGTGTCTGCGATCAATGGAAAGGGCAAGTCATATTTAGCAATAAAGTTTTGGTGTTTCTTCTCGGTATCAGTACTAATCCCAAGAACAATGAAACCTTGATCTAGTAGCGTTTGGTAGTTGTCTCGCAAGTCGCAAGCTTGGGCAGTGCATCCAGGAGTGGAGTCCCTAGGATAAAAATACAAGACGACTTTTTTACCTTTGAATTGGCTAAGTGTAATGGTGTCGCCATTCTGATCTTTGGCGCTAAAGTCTGGTGCAATTTGTCCGATTTCGATTGTCATAAGGTTACTCTACTGTTCAACGAAATATTGAAAGAAAAATAGTTTGTCTGCAATTAGCATTAGCTTAACAAGTATTAGCTTAACAAGTATTAGCTTAACAAGACATAAGTGAAAAATCCCCCCGAATGGCGTTTCTTGTTAATTTACTCCGGCTTTACGTCTGTCAATTATTGTTAAACCTGAGTCTGGACGGTACTATAGGCGCGCTTATAATTTTATCGGAGACTCGAAATGATCACAGGTAGTTTAGTTGCGCTTATTACACCTATGTCACCAGATGGCGCTGTAGATACTAAAAAATTAGATGATCTAATAGAGTTTCATATTAACGAGGGTACTCACGGCATCGTTGCCGTAGGAACCACCGGTGAATCTTCCACTTTGACGCCAGTAGAACATGCCAATGTCATTCGTCAGGTTGTTAGTACGGTTAATGGTCGTGTTCCTGTTATCGCTGGCACGGGTGCCAATGCAACTCATGAAGCCATTGATCTAACTCGGAGCGCGAAAGAGGCTGGTGCAGATGCTTGTCTACTTGTTACGCCTTATTACAATAAACCAACTCAAGAAGGTTTGTATCAGCATTTCAAAGCGATAGCCGATGCCGTCGATATCCCTCAAATTCTATACAACGTGCCGGGTAGAACCGCATGCGATATGCAAAATGACACCGTTGTGCGTCTTTCTTCTATTAAGAACATTGTCGGTATAAAAGACGCTACAGGTAATCTTGAACGTGGTGAAGCGCTGATTAAAGCCTTGCCTGAGGGATTTGCCGTTTACTCTGGTGACGATCCAACGGCGGTTGCTTTGATGCTTTTGGGTGGTAAAGGTAATATTTCTGTTACTGCAAATGTTGCTCCAAAAGCGGTTGCTCAAGCAGCTGAGTTTGCGATAGCGGGCCACGCAGATCAGGCTCACTCCATAGATACAACCATTTCTTCACTGCATAAGAATTTATTTTTAGAATCTAATCCTATCCCTGTAAAATGGGCATGTAGCCAACTAGGGCTATGTGAAGAAGGGATTCGATTGCCACTAACCCCTCTTTCTGAGCAGTATCATTCGGCTGTTCGACAAGCCATGATAGAAGCTGGAGTTTTATTAGTATGAATAAGCCTACCTTGAAGTTAGTGGGCGCAAGCTCGTTAACTCTTATGTTATCTGGTTGCAGTATGTTTTTTACCGACCACTCAGGTGATTATCAAAAAGAGGAACCTGTCACTTCTACATTAGAAATGCCTGCAGGTTCTGCTCCTTCAACTGATGTTTTGGTTATTCCAAATGAAAAGGCAATTGCTAATTTAGAAGGAACAACAACTTACACAACAGCAAGAGCACCGTTTGTATATTATCCAATGGTTACCATTGGCATTGAAGAACAAGGCGATGCGATTGAGTTCACTGTTCCTGCAAATATGACGCAATCAAAACGTATTGTGACTGATTTCCTTACTGCGCTTCATGGAGCAGGGACGTCGATTGCATCACAGACTGACGATCAAATAATCAGTGTGCCATTTGATTTTCATCCACAAGGGTGGTGGGCATCATTATGGAGTAGCATTACACGGATGCACCCAGTAGAAACTGCCTTTTCTTTCCAATTCGATGAGAAAGAACAAGGAAAAACCTTAGTTTCAATTCAATTTAGAGATGAGCAACAGGATGTTGAGCTAGGTAATTGGATGAGCCCTGCCCAAAATGATGACGCTTACTCTGTTGCTGTGCGTTTATGGGGAACAATGGGGCGTCAATTAAATCAGTCATCTGCTTATCTTTCTAACCGAGGTGATACTGCGTCTTTCCCTATCTGGGTAGATCATCACGGTCTTTTCGCAATTCATCTAGGTGAAGATGTTTCGTCTGCCGATATTGAAGCGAAATTAAGCGCTGCAGGTATTTACTTAATACCTGGCAAAAATCAAATGTTAGCGCCTGTTCCACCGGAAGATGTTGCACGCGTTGGTGATATTGTTGATTTTAACATCCCATTTACGGATGGCGAAACCTTAAAGTCAATCAAATCAGTACGAAAAAATTTAGACGATGTTAGTTGGGAAGAACGCGAATACCCTTACAAAATTAGTCATCAAAAGGCAGGTGACTTTTTAGTTATTGATGTTTCCTCTGTGGATTCACCTGAAGTGGTTTCGTTTCATTTAGCCCAGCGCTTTGTAAATTAAATAAGATTAACCCCTCATAAAAGAAAACTGGAGACCCTCCAATGGAAAAACGACAAGAGCTGTATGCAGGTAAGGCAAAATCTGTATTCCGTACAGATGACCCTGACAAAATGGTTCTAGTGTTCCGAGACGATACTTCTGCATTTGATGGCAAAAGGATTGAGCAGCTTGATCGTAAAGGTATGGTGAACAATAAGTTCAACGCTTTCATCATGACAAAACTACAGGAAGCTGGTATTCCTACTCATTTTGAAAAGCTTTTGAGCGATACAGAATCGCTTGTTAAATGCCTAGATATGATTCCTGTTGAGTGTGTCGTTCGAAATGTTGCTGCTGGTAGCCTTTGTCGTCGTCTAGGTGTAGAAGAGGGTATTACTCTTACACCTCCAACGTTCGAATTATTTTTAAAGAACGATACGTTAGGTGATCCAATGATCAACGAATCGCATGTTGAATCATTTGGTTGGGCGAAAACAGCTGACTTGGCTAAGGCAAAAGAACTTACATTCAAGGTGAATGATGTATTAAAAGCGATTTTTGCAGAAGGGGGCATGATTCTAGTTGATTACAAATTGGAATTTGGCCTATATAAAGGCGAGGTTTTATTAGGTGATGAGTTTTCTCCTGATGGCTGCCGTTTATGGGATGCCAAAACCAAAGAGAAATTAGATAAAGATCGTTTCCGCCAAGGCTTGGGTGGCGTGATCGAAGCTTACGAAGATGTAGGTCGTCGTATAGGTATCGATTTCGACGCATAAGCGGATTGGTAACTTAGTCCATAAATAGAGGAGCTTTGCTCCTCTATTTTTACCACGCAAGCTTGTCATACAAGGACATACATTGATTAACTTCCTCCCCTTTGCTATCGGTTTGCGTTATGCCCGAGCAAAACGCTCCAATCACTTCATTTCCTTTATTAGCTTTTCTTCTATTGCCGGTCTTGCTCTTGGTGTGATGGTTCTTATTACCGTGCTGTCTGTAATGAATGGCTTTGATCGGGAATTACGTCAACGGATTTTAGGTATGGTTCCTCATGCAACTTTGTGGGGAGATCCAGTGCTCAATGATTGGCGTGATACTGCAAAGCTTGTTGCTAAAATGCCTGATGTTGTTGGCGTTGCTCCACATATCCAAGCGCAAGTTATGTTTCAATCTGGTGAAAGTGTTCATGGCGCTATTTTAAATGGCATCAATCCAGACATGGAGAAAAAGGTCTCAATCATTGGCGACAATATAGCGTCTGGTTCTTTAGAGGCTCTCAATGACACTAGTTTTGGTATCGTTTTAGGGGCTCAGTTAGCCAAGATGTTAAGAGTCGATATCGGCGATAAAGTAACGGCGATATTGCCAAAAGCGAATGTGTCTATTGCAGGAGTCTCACCTGTTCTCAAACGATTTACTGTAGTGGGAACTTTTGAAGTCGGAGCCGAACTCGACAGCAGTCTTGCTTACATCAATATCAAAGATGCCGCTAAGTTAAAGCGTTACAAAGCTGATGACGTGGAAGCACTGCGAATTTCATTCGATAACTTATTTGTCGCGCCGTCACGTATTTGGGATATCGCTCGTGCAGTGCCGGGGCAAAATAGAGTGAGTGATTGGACTCGTACTCACGGTAGTCTTTTCCAAGCGATAAAAATGGAAAAAACCATGATTGGCTTGTTGTTACTGCTAATCGTTGCTGTCGCTGCTTTTAATATTGTTTCTACCTTAGTGATGGTGGTGACAGATAAGCGAAATGACATCGCAATTCTGAGAACAATGGGTTTAACGTCAAGTCAGGTTATGTGGATCTTTGTTGTACAAGGTATGTTTATTGGCATGCTCGGAACACTTATTGGTGTAGTACTCGGTGTCACTTTGGCGCTCAATGTGAGTGAGATTATTGCCGCTTTGCAGACGCTATTAAATGTCCAGTTTTTAAGTGCAGACGTTTACTTCATCAACTATTTGCCTTCAGAACTTCAGTGGTCTGATGTGAAGTTAATTGTTATATCTGCCTTTGTTATGACTGTGGCCGCTACTATTTACCCAGCCTGGCGCGCTTCGAAAGTAGAGCCAGCGGAGGCGTTACGTTATGAGTAAAAGTGTCGTTTTAGAATGTCGTGAACTGTCTAAGCAATATCAAGACGGTAAGCAAGTCATTGAGGTTTTTCAATCTATTGATCTGACGCTAAATAAAGGAGAGGCTTGCGCTATTGTTGGCTCATCGGGCTCGGGTAAAACAACATTACTGAATCTTTTGGCTGGTCTGGATTTAGCTACAACCGGTGATGTGAGTTTGGCAGGTGTTTCTTGGTCGAGCATGAAGGATTCGAAGCGAGCTAAGATGCGCAACAAAGAAATGGGCTTTGTGTACCAGTTTCATCATTTGTTGCCTGAGTTTACTGCGTTAGAAAATGTATTGATGCCCATGTGGATTGCAGGCTTGGGTAAAAAAGAAGCCAAACAGCGTGGCGAAGAGCTTTTGGCTCAAGTTGGTCTGAAGGATCGTTTGAATCATAAGCCTTCGCAATTATCTGGTGGAGAGCGTCAGCGTGTAGCTATTGCTCGTGCGTTGGCTAATCGACCTGCTTGTGTATTGATGGATGAGCCAACCGGTAATCTAGATGAAACGACATCTCTAGAAATTCAGTATCTGATTAACACGCTTAAAACCACTTATGATATGGCGTTTCTTGTCGTTACTCATGACGAGAAGATGTTGAACTGGATGGATTCCGCTTATCGCTTATCTCAAGGTGCTTTGCACCCGTTAAAACAGGCGAATATTTAGTTAATAGAAAAAACTCGATTACAAAAAAACCAAGACTCATTTGAGTCTTGGTTTTTTTGTTTGTACAGTAATGGGTTATTTGCTATTTCTTAGCTTGCGTTCTTTCCAGCGTTTTATAACATGTAGACGCCACAAAATAGTGATAGTTGCATAACTAATTGCACCCACGATTAGGCCAGATACAATGGATCCAGTATAAAGTGGCAACCAAATATGTTCCATTTTATCCCAAATCCATTCGACTGAAAGTTGGAAATCTTTCTCATCCTGATAACCGAGAATTAACATGCCCACTTTGTAGTTGAAGTAAAATACAAAGGGCATAGTAAGGGGGTTGGTTATCCATACAAGCGCAATAGATAGAGGGATATTTGCCCGCAATGGGATTGCGAATAGCGCCGATGCAAGCATTTGAAAGGGCATTGGTATAAATGCCCAAAATAAGCCATTAAAGAAAGCTCTGGCAACCGATCTACGATTTAGGTGCCATAAATTAGCTTCGTAAATCTGAGAACCTAAAAGACCTAAAGCTTTGCTTTGTCTTAACTTTTCTGGATTTGGTATGAATTTTTTAAGATAATTCTTCGGCATAGTCAGGTAAAAAATAATTTAGCAATCTAAGACAAGGAGGTCTTATGTTACTAAGTAGTTTGTCCATATTGATGGGCGCCATACTGGTGCCGAGCGATTATTTGTGGGTGTATTCTACTCATATCATTCTTGTGTGTCTCTACTTAATATGGTCAAAGCGTTTAATAGTTTTGTTTTTGACATTTCTCTCCTTTATTTCAGTCATCTCTAGCGAGTTTCTACCGACATCCTCTTTACCATTACAGATAGATAATGTGGTTTATGTTGATTTTATTAAACGGAATGTTGTTCTAGAGCAAGGTCAGCTCTCAAATGATTGGATTTTTGCCGAAACGCAACCCGTCAGTATTGTGTATTTTTCGGAAGCAGGGCAAAGACAAACTCAAGATAACTTCTCACTCTATGTGACTAGCACGGCTTCAATTCACGAAGCCCAATCGACTTCATCGTTCCGAGGCGAAGTAGCCCGTATTCTGCTACCAGATAAAAACGGGCCTTGGTGGCAAAAACAGCTCTATGTAAAAAAGCAAGCAGCTCAGCTCACTATTCAATTCTCAGACCAGGACCTTACTCACATAGACTTGATTCAATTTTCTTTGCGTGATCAGCTACTTTTTAAACTTGATGCCATGTTTGGGGAGTTTAATTCGTGGCGCTTTTCCAAAGCATTATTGCTAGGACAAGATGATTTATGGAATGAACGAGATACGTGGATAATTCGTTCACTAGGATTAGCTCACCTTTTTGTCGTTTCCGGCCTGCATACCGGTTTTATGTTCGCAATTGGATGTTTGATAAGCCGGGTTGTTTGGCGATTGTTACCGAACAACGTCATGCTTTCAGGTCTCACTCGTTGGCATTGCGATGCCATCGTTGTGATGCCCTTGTTACTGGCTTATTCCTATGTGACAAACTGGGGTGAGCCTGTTGTAAGAGCATCTATTATGCTCAGTGTTTATTTATTTAGTCGTATGTTGGCGCTGAAAATCTCACCTTACGGCATTATTACTTTTGCTTTGTGGCTGGTGCTTTTGCTGAATCCTAGATCTGTCCTCAGTCCTGGGCTGTGGTTGTCTTTTAGTATGGTGTATTTGTTAATTGGCTACTGTCAAACATCAACCAAACTGTCACGATTGGTTACGGTGCAACTCATGCTCAGCACAGCCTCAATGGTATTAATACTCGGCTGGCAGGAGGCCATTTCGAGCGCCTCTATTGTAATGAATATTCTGTTGATCCCATTCGCGGCCTTTTTATGGTTCCCATGGGCAATGATTTCTAGCTTGGAGGCATTTGTGATGGGATCGACATATAGCTACGAATTATTAGATAGCCTTCTTTATTATGTGATGACTTCAATCGAATGGATCGTTTTTGAATTGCCTTTGTTATTTTTTGAGCAATTTGTATCGAGTGTTCCGCGATTAATAATGTTGTTATTGATTGGGTTCTGGGTCTATCAGAGTCCATTAAAACGAGGCATCGTCAGTGCGCTTAGTATTTGGTGTATTTTATTTTCTTCCATGTTTTTTAATGATCCAAATGCAGACATAACACTGACCAATAAAGAAAATAAATTGATTCTGTCTAATCGAAATGAAATTTTGTTAGCCGATTCTTGGGCTGGCACTGATTTATCACGATTAATGATCGGTTCTTATTTGAAAGCGAATAGCCGTAACGCTTACATTTTATCACCCAGCGCGATAAAAGACCTGTCTCCACAAATGCTTCTAGATCATGGTATTGAGTGGGTAATGCTAAAAAAAGAGGCACCAGAACAAACTCTGAAAATGCTGAATGCACTCAATGTAGATTGGCTTGTGATTTCAATAGACGAATCGTTGGGTTTTCATTTTCAAAACAACCGCATTTCATTGCGTCACTCTTCCTGTATATATTCATTTTTTCTCTTAAAATCTGACACTTGCAAACGTGTAGAAAAGTTAGAGAGTGTGTTAAATTACCTGCAAACTTAAATTGGAGAGCGAAGTGTTAGCCTTTATTCAAACTGGTGGTTTTTTCATGTGGCCGTTAATGGCGTGTTCCATCCTTACGCTGGCTATTATTATTGAGCGTTTTTGGACGCTTCGCAGAGCAGGTGTTGCGCCAAAGGGACTTTTATCTGATGTGATGGCAAGATTACGTGATGACAGAATGACCATTGAGTATATTCGCTCAATGCAGGCTAAAACGGGTCTAGCGTCTATTTTTGCTGCAGGACTGTTAAATTCAAAGCATGGTCGCGGCGCCATGAAAGAAAGTATTCAAGAAGCGGCGAGCCATGTCATTCATGAATTAGAACGCTTTATGAATACCCTTGGTACGATTGCTGCAATTTCACCATTGCTCGGCTTGCTGGGCACTGTTGTTGGTATGATTAAAGTCTTCTCAGTGTTGATGGAAAGTGGCGCAGGTAATACGGCTTTATTGGCTGGCGGGATTTCTGAAGCCTTACTAACAACGGCTGCGGGTTTGGGGGTTGCTATTCCGGCGTTAATTTTTCACCGTTTTTTTAGCCGTAGAATCGACGAACTAGTTGTCACCATGGAACAACAATCTACAAAGTTAATTGATTCATTACATGGTGATCGAGACAAGCTAGGAGTCGCACAGTGAAATTTCGTCGTCAGAAAATAGATGACGTTCAAATCAATATAACGCCTCTGATTGACGTCGTCTTTTTATTGCTTATTTTCTTTATGGTCAGTACGACATTCAATCAGAGCACCGAATTAACTATTGATTTGCCAACCGCCACGTCAAACGCGCCAAGTTCAGATCGTTCTAAGAACGTAGAATTGGTGATTACTGCAGATGGCCAATATGTCATTAATGGTCAGACGCTTATTAATGAGAAAGTTGGTACCTTGATTCAGGGTTTAAAGGAAGTGAGCGAAGGGGATTACACTCGACCACTCATTATTACCGCAGACGCAAAAGCCTCTTATGACATGGTGCTAAGAGTCTACGATGCGGCCGCAAGTCTAGGTATTACAAAACTGGCTCACACTGCACAGAAAGAGCCCGCCCAGTGAGTGTAGAGTCATTCTTTACACGTTCTTGGTATGGTCGTTGTGGTTGGACGAATATATTTTTCCCGCTTCAACCTCTGATAAAAAATATGGTTCTGAATAAAAGAGCCAAGTTTTTAGCTCATCCTGAGTTGTCATACAAAGCATCAGTTCCTGTGATTGTTGTCGGTAATATTAGCGTTGGTGGCACTGGAAAATCGCCAATGGTTGTCGCTCTTTGTAGGCTTTTAGCTGAAAATGGCTATCGCCCTGGTATCGTGTCTCGCGGACATGGTGCAAAAATTGAAAGGCCGACTCGTGTTTATCCCGATAGCCTGTCAAAAGACGTAGGCGATGAACCTGTGATGCTGGCGCGGCGGGCTGCTTGTCCTATGGTGGTTTTTCCGAAAAGGGATGAAGCAGTAAAGTTTCTGCTCAGTACAACAGACGTTAATATCGTAGTGAGTGATGATGGCATGCAACATTATCAACTCAATAGAGACATTGAAATTGCGATGCTGGATGCAACACGCTGCGTCGGGAACGGACATTTGCTTCCCATCGGTCCTTTGCGAGAACCTGTTGAGCGCCTCGCTGAAGTCGATTTTATAGTTAGCGTTGCTGAGAATATGACCAAGTCCCTAGAAACTTTAAAACTACCAATTACACTAGCACCATTAGTGCCCACTAAATTAGTGTCACTGGATGGAACCAAGAGTCTAGATTGTCATGAGGCATTTGCAGGTAATTCAAACTGGCATATTATGGCAGGAATCGGTAATCCTGAGCGTTTTATGGCAACGCTAGAGCGTTTAGGATTACAAAAGAAAAACATCACTCATCAATGGTTTACCGATCATCATTCATTTGAAGCAAACGACGTGCCTTCAAATGGCGCAGTAGTGATGACAGAGAAAGATGCAGTAAAATGCCAATCTCTTGATTTATCGAATTCAAATGTTTGGTATTTACCCGTATCTTTGGATTTACCAACAAGCTTTCAGCAAGCTTTTTTAGCAAAACTTAACCTTATTAAAATGGATCATTCCCATGAATAAAACTTTACTTGATATCCTTGTTTGTCCTGTTACTAAAGCTTCTCTTACTTTGAGTAAAGACGGAACCGAATTGATTAGCAAAGTAGGTGGAATGGCGTATCCCGTTCGTGACGGCATTCCTGTTTTATTGGAAACAGAAGCACGCACGTTAACTGCCGATGAGCGTTTAGATTCTGGTTCGGCAAAATGAGATCTTATAAAGTGCTTACGGTGTGCTTGGGCAATATTTGTCGATCACCAGCAGCTCAAGGGATTTTAGAAAGTATTGCCTGTAAACATGGTGTATTTTTAGAGCTTGATTCCGCGGGAACGGCGGCTTATCACATCGGTAATCCACCGGATTCACGATCCATTAATGCGCTTCATCAGGTTGGCATCGACATCAGTCATCAACAAGCTCGCCAAGTCACTAAAGCCGACTTTAATGAATTTGATTGGATTCTTGCGATGGACAGAGAGAATCTGTCTAACCTTAAGAAAATTCAACCTAAAAATAGCAAAGCGACATTAGTTATGTTTGGTGAGTTTTATGACCATGCTGCGTTTGGAGAAGTAGTGGATCCTTATTATGGCGGCGACGAAGGCTTTACTGAGATGAGAAAGCACCTTACAAATATCTCCGACGCATTTGTGCACCATCTTAATTCCCATCAAGAAGATTAAATCAGACAATGAAAATGCGATTCAATACCGAAGATGCTTTTGCGCAGCGCATTGAAAACTCCATTCAAGAAAATGTTTCTCTGGCCACATACAACACCTTTCGCTTTGATTACTCTGCTGAATATTTTGCAATAGCAGACACTTTGGAATCATTAAAAGCCTTACTGGCTTGGGCAAAGCATTTTCACCAAACAGTCACCATTATTGGAGGTGGCAGTAACTTGCTTATCTCGGCCGATGTATCTGGTCTTGTTATTATCAATCGACTAACTGGTATTAATGCAAGAGAGCACACGGGCAATCTGGTAAGCGTGACAGTGGCTGCCGGTGAAAACTGGCATAAGGTAGTCGAATACGCCGTCGCTCAAAGGTGGTACGGGATTGAAAACCTCGCTTTAATTCCTGGAACAATAGGCGCAGCACCAGTACAAAATATTGGCGCATATGGTGTTGAAATAAAAGATGTCTTGGCTCGTGTTCAAGTCATCAACAGAAACACGGGTGATGTTTACTGGATAAATGGCAGAGACTGTGGCTTTGCCTATCGCGATAGTTATTTCAAAGCTCAATGGAAAGACTTGTTACTCATCACCTCGGTTGAATTGTCATTGAAAAAACAATCTGAGCTTTTATTAAGCTATGGCGGATTGTCTGAACGAATTGAAGGAAAGCCAAACCTTCAAGCTGTGTTTAATACTGTATGTCGCGTTAGAAGTGAAAAACTACCTGATCCTGCAGTACTGGCAAATTCAGGTAGTTTCTTTAAAAATCCGATTGTTAGTCAGGCTCAGCATGATGAGTTAAAAGATCGTTTTCCAAACCTAGTATCATTTCCGTTTGAGGATGGTTTCAAATTGGCTGCTGGATGGTTAATTGACCAAGCTGGCTGGAAAGGTAAGCAATATAAGGGCGTGGGAGTCTATGAAAAACAGGCTTTGGTGTTAGTGAATCATTCAGAGACTAACGCCGCTGCTTTGCTAGAGCTGGAAGCTCAAATAAAGCAATCGGTATTTGAAAGGTATGGCGTTCAATTAGAGCGAGAGCCCGTTCGATTGCCTCTTGATATGGAGGCACAACGTTGAAAGTTGGCGTGATGGATTCTGGAGCCGGGGGATTAACTATCCTTAATGCCATACACCAAAAACATCCTTATCTTGATTTGGTGTATTTAGCAGACGATGCTTTTGCGCCATATGGCAGTAAAAGCATTGTTCAATTACAAGATAGATTGGTTAAGGTCGGACGATTTTTTGAAAATGAAAAAGTTGGTGCGATTGTCGTCGCTTGTAACACGGCAACTGTCGCAGCCATTGATGCATTGCGAGCTAGTACTTCGTTGCCTATTATTGGTGTTGAACCTGCGGTAAAGCCTGCTTTTCGACTCAGTAAAAAACGCAGAGTCGCAGTACTTGCAACGCCTGTGACCTCAGAAAGCCCACGTCTAAACCAATTGATTGATCTTTGGAAAGCGGACAGTCATGTCTCTATCATGTCCAGTTCAACACTAGCTTTTGATATTGATGCCTGGCCAGAAACAGAAGACAAAGTTAAGCAAACGATTGACCAATTAAGCCTAGAAATGCTTGCTCAAAACATTGATACATTAGTTCTGGCTTGTACTCATTACCCTTTGGTGAAGCATTTATTTGAGAAAGCCTTAGGTAACGAGTGTGAGATCATAGAACCAAGCGAAGGCGTGACTGCTCAGCTAATTCGCCGTCTTACAGAATCTTATCCTAATGAAATGAATCCGTTGCTTGATATCCTTTCTAAAAATCAAGATAGCACTCTAAATCAAGGCAGCATCGAACTTTGCAGCTCTCTTGGATTGCAAAATATGCAGCGCCTTACGTCATGGGTTATATCGTCAGGCATAATCAAAGACCGTAGGCATGTTTTAATTTAATGGTTAATTGCTATTTTCAAGGAAAGCGATAATTCGATCCTTTTCCCACATGGCATCTTGATAACCCAACTCCATTAATGCTCGACAATACTGCGGCGTAAAGAGTAAGTAGCTCGCCGCAGAACTGATTTTTTCCCTTGTTGAACCTCCTGCTGCTTTTAACAGAATTCTAATGTTTTTAGGTAAAGTGGCAATGTAATGATGTGCTATCTCATTCAGCTCTTCAGATGGAGAAATAATCAGCGTCTCCGTCGGAAGGTTTTGATGGTTGGCTTGTTTGTCTTTTGGAAGGTCGCGAATAAGACTGTTCATAATTTCAAGTTGATAGATATCATCCTCAAGATTGTCGATGAACGCACTATTTAATAACTGGCCAAGAATTTGCGCCATGCTTGGTGCACTAGTATCAACATCTTTTTCTTGCGTCGCCCATTTTTTAGCGCTTCGGTTGCCGCTCACACCAATAATAAATAGCTTATCCGCACCTAGTTTAAGAGCCGGATAAATGGCTGATTTTTGTCTTATGGCGCCATCGCCATAATAGTGATTATGGATTTTATGGGCTGGAAATATAGTCGGAATAGCGCTAGATGCTAACAGATGATCCACACCTAAATTTGCCGCCACACCTTTTCGTCGATTTCCTTGCCATGCCTGTAGATCAGGCGTTCCTTGAAAAAAAGTGGTGGATTCCCCGGTGCTGTAACTCATCGCGGTAATAGCCAAAGCTTTCAGTTGATGCTTATCAATCGCAGTGTTTATTCTTGAAAAATCCAAATGATTTGTAAGCAGTTGTTTTAAAGGCGTGTTGTCCATCAATGCAATGGACTCATCATGATTATGCAGATGAAAAAGCGAGAGCAGAGTTTTTGTCAGTGAACTGGCAACCGGCCAGCGGCCAACTGTGTATATTTGGTCTGGTGTTAAATGGCGCCAAACAAAAGCCAAAGATGAAACAGCTTTGGAGAAATTATCTGCATGGGACGCGAGCATGGTGGCATTCAATGCACCAGCTGATGTGCCACATAATATGGGGAAGGGAAGAGGCGTATGTTTAGGTCGCATCTTTCCCATTGCAGATAAAACACCCACCTGATAAGCCGCACGAGCACCGCCACCAGATAAGATTAATGCATTGTTATTTGTCATAAAGGCTCGCCTAGTCTGAATCTGTTCAAGCAGTCAATGTATCTCACAAAATACAGCTTTCTTCTATTAAAACAATCACTCGCTTTTATGAAGTATGGCGTGGCACAGAGAATTGTGCCACCTGACGATATAAGTTTTTTGAATAATACAGTGCATTTGTTATTACTAATTGTGGACTGTCTAAGCAATCTATTCCACAATCCCATCTATACTCTTTAGACAAATAGATGCATAAAGATAAATGAAAACTTTTTGAATAATAAGAAAAAGGATAACGCCATGAATTCTTCTGTCGTCATTAGCGGTGTTGGTCTTTGGACTCCCGCGCACAGTATTAGTAATGAAGAACTGGTAGACAGTTATAACGCTTGGGCTGAACAATTTAATGCCAAAAACTCTGATGCGATTGAGAAAGGAGAAATAGTAGCGAAACCTCTTTCTAGCGCAGCATTCATCGAAAAAGCATCCGGTATAAAAAGCCGCTATATTTACTCAAAAGAAGGCGCATTAGACATCAATCGCATGCGTCCAATACTTGAAGTGCGAAGCGATGAGCAAGTTTCCCATCAAGCTGAAATGGCTATCGCTGCAGCACAAAAAGCGCTAAATGCAGCGAATAAAAAAACCAGCGACATAGATATGGTAATTGTGTCCTGTGCTTATACGCAACGCTCATATCCAGCGATTGCGATTGAAGTACAAGCAGCCTTAAAGATCGAGGGTTTTGGTTTTGATATGCTGGTTGCCTGCTCGGCCGCTACTTTTGGTCTGCAGCGCGCCGTTGATGCAATAAAAGCGGGTTCGTCAAAAGGTGTGTTGGTGATTAACCCTGAACTGACATCTCCACAAGTTAATTATATGGATCGAGATTCACACTTTATCTTTGGCGATGTAGCAACCGCTGTGGTGGTTGAGAGCAGTGAAACCTGTCAGTCAGCGCATTCGTTTGATGTGCTAAGTAGTAAATGCATTACCTCGTATTCAAATAATATTCGTTCTAACTTTGGTTATACGACCCGGGTTACCGATGAAGATCCTTATTCAGCAGATATGCTATTTCATCAGAACGGTCGAAAAGTTTTTAAAGAAGTTTGCCCCATGGCGGCGGACCATATTGAAGGCCATTTGAAGAGCCAAGGTATTCAAGTGTCAGAACTAAAACGCTGGTGGCTGCACCAAGCCAATATCAATATGAACTTGTTGATTAGCAAGCGACTGCTCGGCCGAGACGCCACGCTTGAAGAGGCGCCAGTGGTACTTGATGAATACGCTAATACGGCTTCGGCTGGGTCTATTATTGCTTTTGCTAAATATCATGAAGACTTAAAAACGGATGATATTGGCGTGATTTGTTCCTTTGGTGCGGGCTACTCAATAGGCAGTTTGATCCTTCGTAAACGCTAACCTAAGCATCTAATTGCTTATTCTTTTCAAAGCGAAATAAATTGTCTAAGTTAAGTAATAGCCAAGTTAAGTCATTGAAACCGATGTGATTATAAGGGAGACTAATTGCATCGGTTTCAATGACTTAATAGGGCGATTAAAATATGGCAATTCATCCTCAAGCAGGGCAGCTTGCTTCTCACGAATTACTTGTGAACCTACCAGAACTTATGTCGGCTTATTACTTAAAAAAGCCTTGTGTTACAACACATCCAGATGAACGTGTCAGTTTCGGTACATCCGGACATCGTGGCAGTGCCTTATTAACCGGTTTTAATGAAAATCATATCTTAGCCATTGTTCAAGCTATTGCTGAATACCGCCAATCACAAAATATATTTGGTCCGTTGTACTTGGGCAAAGATACGCATGCCTTATCTGAAGCGGCTTTTCAAACTACAATGAGCGTGCTCACAGCTAATGGCGTACGGGTGCGTGTACAATTGAATGGCGGTTACACACCAACACCAGTTATTTCCCATGCCGTATTAACCCACAACAAAACACAATCAGACACCAGCGATGGTATTGTCATTACGCCTTCCCATAATCCACCAGAAGATGGCGGTATCAAATACAATTCAAGTAAAGGCGGTCCAGCAGACAAAGACATAACGGATTGGGTGGCGAAAAGAGCAAATGCTCTACTAGAAAATAACCTTCAAGGCGTAAAACGTTTTTCTCTCGAAGAAGTAGAAGCCAGCGGCTTAATTGAACCTTTTGACTACATCAATCATTACGTTAATGACCTTGAAAATGTCATCGATATGAAAGCCATTGCGGATAAGAAAATTCGTATTGGTGTGGATCCAATGGGTGGCTCAGGCATTCAATACTGGGAGCCGATAGCGAAAAAATATGGTTTAGATATTACCGTCGTGAATAAAGAAGTGGATCCGACTTTCCGCTTTGTACCAAGAGATAAAGACGGCCGTATTCGTATGGATTGTTCTTCGCCTTATTCCATGCAAGGACTGTTAAAGCTGAAAGATGACTTCGATATCGCGGTAGGTAATGATCCAGATTACGACCGACACGGTATTGTGTGTGCAGGCTTTGGATTGATGAATCCAAATGCATATTTAGCGGTGGCAATTGAGTATTTATCACAACATCGCAAACAATGGCCGCAAGATATTCAATTTGGCAAAACGCTAGTTTCCAGTGGCATGATTGATCGCGTAGTAGCTGGACTTGGCCGTAAGCTTTGCGAAGTGCCCGTTGGCTTCAAATGGTATGTAGAAGGTTTATACGAAGGCACTATGGCATTTGGTGGAGAAGAGAGCGCTGGAGCGTCCTTCCTTCGTAAAGATGCAAGCGTTTGGACGACCGATAAAGATGGATTCATCATGGCGCTGCTTGCCGCTGAGATCTTAGCAGTAACAGGCAAAGATCCGCAAACGCTTTATGAAGCGCAAGTGGCTAAATATGGTAAACCTTTCTATAAACGTATTGATGTTGCTGCATCATCAGCCCAAAAAGCTTTGCTAGGAGCTTTGGACGCCAAAGATGTAATGCAAACCGAATTAGCTGGTGAAGCCATTACTTCGGTATTAACACACGCTCCCGGCAATGACGCTGCTATTGGTGGTTTGAAAGTGTCTACTGAAAATGGTTGGTTTGCCGCTAGGCCGTCCGGCACTGAAAACGTCTATAAGATCTATTTAGAGAGTTTTGTTTCAGAAGCACATCTTGCGGAGCTTGAAAGCGAGGCGAAATCCTTAGTAGATAGTGTACTTGGTGGCTAGTACTCGACTCTACTTACAAAATATGTGTAGTGAAAAATGCCGCTTGTTTTTTATAAAAACAAGCGGCATTTTTTTTGTTTCAAGTTCTGCGACTATGTTTTACGTGCCTTTCTTTAGCAAGGAATTTACAAGAAAGTTAATTCTTTAATTATTAGACTTTTCCCGCCATCAGTGCCTCATATTTTCTTATTTAATCGCCTTTCTTTTATGTCCACAGACAAGAGATTGTGTTGTTTTCTGGCGTCTTTTTCTCTCAAAGTGAGTAATCGGTATGCTGACAGGTTAACTCAATTAAAGCTTGTAATTTTACGACAAATGAAGTTTTAAATTAGCAAAAAAAATGAATATTGTAAGCATTAAGACGATTTAGGTAATTTTAAGTAACTTTTGTAATAGTTAGTGTTGTTTTTTTGTGCTAAATTCCCGCCCCCTAAATAATTCCTAACTAACGGATTTAAATGAAGTTTTACCGATAATTTGTATTGGTGTAAAAAAAAGAAGTTTTAATTTATTTTTCTACAATAGATTTTAGGTGTTTTTTTGTAATTTTTTGGAAGTAACTGGCTTGTTGAAAGGTAATGCAAGAATTTTGAGCATCACTTTCAGGGGTGTAGTTGAGGTGGCTTGATTCAATTCAAGTATCGGTCTTTTTAAGGAAAAAGACTGATAAAGATTAATGTTAGATCATGGATGGTCTTTTTACATGTAAGCAAGGAGAAAGTTTTTGATTATCCATGATGTGTTTAGTGTTTGTTTCTTGAGGTGAAAACCTGGGACGGATACTAAACTTTATGAATGTGGAGTATTTGTTATCTCTACTAATTGGTTAACGGTGTATTGCTCTGTTACACGAATACATTATTGACATCTTGTTTATATCATCTGCTTTTTAGTGTTACCTGCTTAAATCATCCACATTCTTTTCTATGTTTTTTATTCCCCTTGGGTCTTTTGGTGTGCCTGCCTATTACAAGGCGGGTATCCAAGTTATGTATTTTTTTCTATGGAGAGGGTAATGAAATTTTTATGGTTTAGAGGTTTTAGACCGGACATTAGGCTAATAAAAACAGTTTTTTTTATGGTCATCTTTATATTTTTGGTCTCACCAGTGTGGGCAACCGACCAGCAAAAGAATGTCGCATCAGTAGGTGCAGATATAAAGGCTGATGGTCTGACTGAACACAATAGTGCAGATAAGGTTTTTTCAAAGAAATTACCTTTAAATACTGATGCTCTGCACACAGGTGAAATAGTTAAAAGCTTAAATGCTGAACCTGTTGGTGGTGCCGAAAAACTCACTTCTTACGGTTCTGTAAGTTCAGGGCTAGCTCTGATTTGGATACTCCGTTGGCTAACCATAAGCTGGAAAAAAAGAAGAATAAAAGAATCGACCACACAGTCATAAAATTAGATTGATGACTTGTATTAATAGTTAAAGATGAGATTTTTAGTAATGAAGCCTAATAAATATTGTCATTTCGCTCCCGCTCTTGCTTTGTCTGGAGTGCTTGGTTTTATGTCGTCATTTGCTTTTTCTGAAACGGCAGGGCAACTAACTCAACCAAGTTATGCCCCGGATGTCATACGTCAAGTCCCAGGCGGGTTCGAGTTCCCCGCTTTGTCGACACTTTCTGTTCCTAAAGGTGCGGAAAATTTGAAGGTCACACCATCTGGGTTAGTTATCGAAGGACAGCTAAAAGGGGTTGAGGAACAAACAGATAAAATCGAAGCTGGGATCAAAAACAAGCAAATTTCTGGCGTTGAGCTTTTTGAAGCGGCCCAAAAACTAGAGTCGGCTTATGTTCAGGCTGGCTACGTTTTAGCACGCGTCTCACTTCCCCCTCAAACAATCAAGGATGGTCTTCCTCTTCGGCTGGTTGTGACAAATGGTTTTGTTGAAAGTATTGATGCTTCAGCCTTTTACGGTGTGACAAAACAGCGCATTGAAGCCGTTTTACAACCGCTGGTCGGTAAGATGATTTTATTGAAACGTGAACTCGAACGACGCTTGCTGCTAGCTGGTGATATACCGGGCGTTTCATTGAGATCAACACTCAAAGCCGGAGATAAACCGGGCGCGACTATGATCATTGTTGATGGTCGATACGATCCCGTGTCATTAACAGCTTCAGTTAATAATAGCCTTAGCGATGGTGTTGGGAATTATGGAGCCAGTGTAGGTGCTAATTTTAATAATACGCTTGGTTTAGGTGAGGCGGGTTACTTTCAGCTAGGTGGTTACTTTGGGACAGAAAATAGTGTTTTTAGTGGCGCCCCTCGCAACAGGCAAATTGTTGCAGGCTTTAATTTACCACTCTCAATAGATGGTGCTTGGATGAATGCGGAAGTTGTAAGTAGCCAAACTCATCCAACCACCGATGTCGGATATACCGTGCCTGATGATTATCAGCGTTTTTCAACGAAGCTGGGGTATCACTGGGTTCGTAGTCGTAATCTAAATACTAGCTCAGTACTAGGTCTAGACCTTATTGATGAAAAATTAAGTCTCGATCTTCAGGGAGTCCGAGAAAACTGGAAGCAAGACAAGGTGAGCATTCTTCGCCTTACGCAAAATGTTGATATGTATACGCATTCGAACGGATTTCTATCGGGAGAAATAACTGCGTCTTTTGGCGTCGATGGTATTGGTGCACGCAGCCCAACAAGTGCTTTAAAAATGTCTCGGGATGGCGCTGAACCTGAATTTAAAAAATTGGCGATTAGTGCTAACTATCAACAAGGTTTTAAAAATACCCGTTTGCAACTGTCCTTATCAGGTAAGGCCCAAACATCAATGGGTGACACTTTGATCTCTTCAGAAGAATTCTCTCTAGGTGGCTTTGACTGGATTTCCGCATTTGAAGGTGGAGTCTTGATGGGGGATTCGGGAGCCGTGGTACGTGGTGAATTAAGTTTGCCTCTATTGTTGCCTGAAACGCTTTCTCTCCCTGGCCTTGCTTCTAACATCGTTCCTTATGTTTATGGCGCAGCGGGTGCTGCATCAATCGAAAAACCCACCGCTGCAGAAGACAAATACACCAATGCAAAAGCATTCGGCATAGGACTAAGGATAGGGGACTCCAAGGCTGATTCAGCTTTCAATAGCTCATTAGCTTTAGAGTACGCCCATGGAAATCGAAGCGACGGCCCTACAGATGGGCGATTTAATTTTCGCTGGTATGCACGTTTCTAATTACCTTTTAAATCAATGACCTATAACCTTGAAATGTGAATTTTGAGGTTTATAAACTTTATTTGAAAATAGTGAATAAAACTATGAAGAAAAAATTTAACAACACCATTTTATTTAGCAAAGCATTAACAATTACAGGTTTTGCGCTTATTTCTATGTTTGTGAAAGCAGCGACTGTCACGAATCAGAACCTTTCATTGAATGGCTACGCTCAGAAAACCGTCCCCAATCAGAATCTTCACGTAACCAGCAAAACAATAACAGATGAGCCACTTAGCACCACGGCAACCTACGGAAACTGGGTTTTGCATTGTGTTCGGATGCCTACTGAGACAAAGAAATCACAGAGTAATTGTGAAATTGTTCAATCGGCTCAGATGCAAGGTCAATCTCGACCATTAATGCAATTAGCAATTGGCCTAGTTACGGATTCTAAAGAGTTTACTGTCACGGCAGTTTTACCTATCAATGTGAGCATTCCAGGGCGTGTGCATGTTTCTGCTGACGGAAAAGCCGATGCTGAAGAGAAAGCTGGGCTTGACTTAAATCTTGTGCGTTGTTTGCCCGCTGGTTGTATTGCAGTAGCTAAATTTAATGAAAAATTGAGTGCAGCTACTGATACTGAAATAAAAGGTCAAATTCGGTTTATGGATGCCGGTGGAATAATGCAAGGCATTCCAATTTCTTGGGTTGGCTTTAATCAAGCCATGAAGGCACTAAGCGCAAAACACTAAAACAACCATTGGCCCATAGGTGCTACTTAGTGGATTCAATAAGAAGCGAAAGTCAATTGTAAGAATTACGCGTTCAACAAAGCTGTTGCTTGGAGATATAAATGCCATCAAATCGAAATGAAATGTTGCCTATTGGAGTTAGTAACTCTATTGCTAAATTTCT
Organism: Marinomonas sp.; assembly: GCF_965225885.1. NCBI lineage: Bacteria > Pseudomonadati > Pseudomonadota > Gammaproteobacteria > Oceanospirillales > Oceanospirillaceae > Marinomonas > Marinomonas sp. Next base: position 2,875,279 of record NZ_OZ245329.1, on the reverse strand, counting down.
AATTTTTACCTTTACAATGCAACCAGTTTTTGCAAATGACCATTTGCCAGCATCCGCTTCTGTGGCGGCGGGGAATGTTTCCATTGGCTCATCTGAAAATGTTACGACAGTGACGCAACATTCAGACAAAGCCATTGTTAATTGGGACAGTTTTTCTGTCGGCAAAGACGCCACCGTTAATTTCCTACAGCCTAATAGTTCGTCGGCTATTTTGAACCGTGTGACAGGATCAATGACTTCGACTATCGCTGGTTCGATTAATGCCAATGGACAAGTCTTTCTTATTAACCCCAATGGTATCGCCATTACCCCTAGCGGAACGATTAATGTCGGCGGTGGGTTTGTGGGGTCCACATTGGATATGACCGACCAAGACTTTTTGACGGATAATTTTCGCTTCTTAGGGGATGGCGCTTCGGCCGCGATTCGTAATGAGGGTGTTATCACTGTAGGCCGTGGCGGTTTCGCGGCTCTCATCGGCGGTACTATCAAAAATAATGGTCTGATCGCTGCCCCTCTGGGCAAGGTCGGTTTAGGGTCGGGTGAACAAGCTACCTTGGATTTCTCTGGGGATGGCTTTTTGCAAATTGCAATGCCGACTGAGCACGGGGCTGAGGGCAACGGCGCTTTAATTGAACAGCAGGGCACAATTTCTGCTGATGGCGGCATGGTGTTGATTTCGGCGGCATCTGCAAGGGAAGCGGCGCGTCACGCCATCAATTTATCTGGGGTTGTCGAGGCAAAAAGTATTTCTGGTGAGAACGGCGCGATTGTCATTGGTGGCGGTGACGGCGGGCAGGTCGATATATCGGCACAAATCATCGCCACGTCTGATGATGGCCAAGGTGGCGATATCACGGTAACAGGTAAAACCATTAACCTGAAAGACGCTACTGTGGACGCTTCCAGTGCCGCAGGTGGTGGTCATATCAAGATTGGCGGTGATTACCAAGGCAAAGGTGACACGCAGCGTGCCGACACTAACCACATTGATGAAAATAGCGTGATTCGTGCTGATGCCACGCAACAAGGCGATGGGGGCGAGGTCATTATTTGGTCTGATAAATTGACCACGTTTGACGGCTTAATTAGCGCTCGTGGTGCTGGTAAAACGGGTAAGGGCGGCGATGCGGAAGTGTCAGGTAAAGCGACCTTGTCTTACCATGGTAAGGCAAACCTTGAGGGCGAAGGCGGTTTTGGTACGCTTTTACTTGACCCTTACAATATCACCATTTCCAATGGGGCGGATCAAAATGCCTCCGGCTTTGCTGCCACTGGCGACGACAGTGTTATTAACGTCACCACCTTACAAAATGCCTTAAACAGCGCCAACGTCATGATTACCACAGGTGCATCTGATTCAGAGGGCGCGCAAGCTGGCGACATCACCGTGGCCAATAACGTGACTTGGAACAGTGGCTCCACACTTACCTTGTCAGCGTATCGCGATATTAACGTCAATGCCAATCTTACTGGCGGTACAGACTCAAACATCATCTTACGAGCGGATAATTCAGGCATAGGAGCTGGCGTTGTCGCTTTTGGTGCAGGTGCGCAAGCGACAGCATCAGGTGGCGTTTCGATTTATTACAACCCAGATGATTATAATTCAGCCATTAGCTATGCGGGAAATATGGGCGCGGGCACTACGGGCACTGCCTACATGTTGGTCAATACATTAGACAACCTGCAAGCAATGGCAACCAACCTGAGGGGAGTGTATGCCTTGGGTAGAGATATTGATGCGACTGATACACTTAATTGGAATAATGGTGCGGGTTTTGCGCCAATAACCAACTTTTCCGGCACGTTGGATGGTGATCACCAAGAAATATCTAATCTTTATATTAATCGCCCCAATACAGATATGGTGGGGTTGTTTGGCAATATTAACTTCGCAACCATTCGTAATCTTGGCGTTGTAGATAGTAGCGTAACGGGTAAGCAGCAAGTTGGAGGGCTTGCTGGATACGCCAGATCTACTAGCATAAATAATGTCTATTTTACGGGGGCTGTAAAGGCACAAAATACAGTTGCGGGCCTATTGGGTATGGATGATTTTAGTGTGCTTGACAATGTTTACACGGATGCCAAAGTGACTTCGATAGGTGCTATTTCAGGGGGCTTAATAGCGTATGCGACGGGCACAACACTTACTGATGTCCACGCATTGGGTGACGTTGCTGGTACGAATTTGGTTGGCGGTTTGATTGGGATCACTACTGGACAAGCAAAAATAAACAATGCTTATGCTACAGGCAATGTAAGTGGGGGTGATGGTGCAGTTGGAGGGTTAGCTGGTCGTTTAATAGAGACTTCCATAAGTAATAGTTATGCGTCTGGTCATGTCGTTGGAATTGGCTCTCGGGTTGGAGGGCTAATAGGAGAAATAAGCGGTACCAAAAAAATTATAAACTCCTTTTGGGATATAGATACAACACAGCAAACTCTTGGTGTCGCAATTGGCGACGATTCCGGACTTATAGGTTTAAGCTCGATGGAAGCTCGTAATCAGGCAAATTATACGGGTTGGGATTTTGATAACGTTTGGTATCAAAGTGGCGACATGCGCCCCATTTTACGCTCAGAAGCCCCGACTCCTAACGCCGATGGCGTTGTGACTATTTCCAATCTCCATCAACTGGCGTTAATTGGCACGAACCTTAATGGCAATTATAAACTGATTCATGATGTAGATGCCGCCAATACAAAAGAACCAAGCGCTGGGAGCATCTGGTCTCAGTCTGGCTTTGTGCCGCTAGGAGACAAGAATAACCATTTTATTGGAACGTTAAACGGTGGGGATCATCTTGTCTCTGGTTTGACGATTAATGAGTCTGTCAGAGAAAATGTTGGGTTGTTTGGCTACATCGGTACGCAAGGTACGGTTCGTAACCTCGGTCTTGAAGATGGCCTTATTATCGGGGGCTATGACTCATATGAGGTGGGTGGTTTAGCAGGAGGAAGTAGTGGAACCATCAGCAATGTCTATAACACTGGAGAGGTTAGGGCACGGGCTATTATGTCCGATACAGGTGGGTTAATCGGTCTACTTGAAGGCGGTATCATTGAGAGTAGTTATTTCGCAGGAAAAGTCTCTGCAGAAGGTCGACGATCTTTTGTAGGTGGCTTAGTTGGTCAAGGGTACGACAGCACAATTACAGGGTCTTATTCTTCAGGGATTGTAGAGGGACGTGCTGCTGTAGGTGGCTTAGTAGGGATTAGTGATTTAATAATTGAAAACAGCTATTCCAATGCTACTGCCAGGACGTATATAGATGAATTTGTCGTATTTGCGGGCACCGCAGAGCCAAATCATACGGGCGGTTTGGTTGGGATAAGTGCGGGTGGGGAAATCAAGCATTCTTACGCGTCCGGATCAATAAGCAATAGTGATTTTGGAGGAGTCGGTGGATTAGTCGGTAACTATATGAGCGGTACTATCTCGAACTCTTTTTGGAATAAAGAGGTCACGGGACAAAACAGTTCTGCTGGTAGCGATAATAGCAATGGATTGACAACAGCCCAGATGATGGATATCTCGACTTTCGCTGACTGGGATATAGATAATCAGGCTGGAACAGGCGCAATTTGGCGCATTTACGATGGTTATACCGCGCCCTTATTGCGCAGTTTTATGACGCAATTGACCATTAGTGGCGGCGATGTCAGCAAAACTTATGATGGTAATACCAGCTTTAGTGGATTAGGCGATTTGAAATACAGTCATTCTGATGTTGATACAGCGCTTATAAAAGAAAAGACAACGGAATTTGGATATACAGCGAAGAATGCTGATGTGGGCACTTACAGTGACTCAAATATCAGCATGAATGGTGACTGGTATTCTTCACAGCAGGGATACGATATAGCGATAAAGTCTGGCTCTTTAACCATTGATAAAGCTGACTTAACGATTACAGCCAAGGACGACAGCAAAACCTACGATGGCGTGGCTTATTCCGGTGGGAATGGCGTGTCTTACGCGGGTTTTGTCACTGGTGAGGACAGCTCAGCCGTTAACCTGACAGGTTTGACGTACCAAGGTTCCTCTCAAGGTGCCAAAGACGCTGGCGACTATGTCATCAATGCGTCTGGCGTGACTTCGAAAAACTACGCGATTACCTATCAAGCTGGTGAATTAAAGGTCGATCAAGCGGACTTAACCATTCGTGCCAATGACGACAGCAAAACTTACGATGGGGTGGCTTATTCCGGTGGGAATGGCGTGTCTTACGCAGGTTTTGTCACGGGCGATGACAGTTCAGCTGTCAGCCTGACTAATTTGGCTTACCAAGGCTCCTCTCAAGGTGCCAAAGACGCGGGCGACTATGTCATCAATGCGTCTGGCGTGACCTCGAAAAACTACGCGATTACTTACCAAACAGGTGAGCTAGAAATTGTTTCTGCTGATGTAAGTCCTGACAATCTAGATACATTCCCCAAGAACATAGACACAGCCCCCAAGGATTTAGACACCAACACTAAGGATATAGTTGTTAGTTCTGCTAGCAATCTGGGTGTGAAGTCTTACGACGGCAGTCCCTTTATTGGCGATAATGGCGCGGCGGATTTCAGTGTTACGAATAGTCCTAAAAACTCGGTAGTGAATACTATTGTCTTTGTGGATACGCCAGTTATTCCAAATAATTCTGTTGTTTCAGATGTCCAAACCAGTGTAGAAATTCCTGTTTTTGCGATCTCTGAAAGCCCTATTGAAGATGCTTCGATAAGCATCATTGAACCTACCGTAAATAAGGCGCTACCGATATCAACGAACACTGTTGGAAAAACGAATCCTACACAGCAGGGCCTTGCTTCAGTCGCAGCATTACCAGTGGCGATCTCATCACCTTCGATAGAATCCATTGAAGCGATTAAGCCAATAAACATCGATTCGAACCGCTCTGATGAGTTGTCCGTTCCTTTAGATACCATTCCAGTGCTAGCGCAGGCTGGTATTAATTCTACTGATGATAACGCTCGAAATCCTGCGGTTAAGGAAAGCTTACTCAACATAGGATTTGCTGGTTTCTTAAGCAGCAGTGTGGCGGGTATGGGGCTGCTTCTTCTAGGCTTAGCTTGGCGACGTAAGATCGCTTTTGCTGGTTCCTTAGCTGGCATAGCTTTGCTTCTTCTAGGTTTGGTTTGGCGACGGAAGAAAGGTAAGAAAAAGCAATTACAACAAGAGTCTATTTAAAATTTATTGCCTTTTGATTTTCGGCTCCGAAAACACAATGACGGAGCCGAAAATTGTAATTGTTTATGTAGGGGCGAATGCTTTTATTTCTTTGCAGTTAAAAACAGGCGTATTAAATTTCCGACAATCTAGACAGCCATTTTGTTAATTGAAAGCCCGTTTTGTCGTTGAGTTTTTGCGCGGCGGCTTTAAGCTCTTTGGCATTATTGTTGTTCATTCTTTTTCCCGCGATGATGACCCAGTTTCCGGTTCCTGTGTCTAAGGCTCGGACATCGTTGAAGTATTTTTTAATCACGGCCGTGAGGTCGTGGTTATTTTTCTGATCAATCCAGCAGTTTAAAGCTAACCAACCATCTTCTTTTATATTTTTGGCACAGTTTTCAATGAAGCTTGTCTGGAGAACCGCACGGTCCATTCCTTCAGTGTTATAAAGATCCGTCATCAGCAAATCGACTTTCTTCGGCAAGCCTTCTGCCATGTAATCAATGCCATTGGCAACTTCTAAGTTGATGCGCTTGCCTCTGGGTAATTTGAAATACATCTCAGCCGCGTCCATGACTTCTTGGCATAGTTCTACAGCGGTGATATGAATAGCAGGAATCGTATGGTGGAGCGCGTTAAGTAAAGTGCCACCACCAAGACCTAAGATGCACACTCGTTTTGGCTCACAAAACAACAAAGGCAGCATCATGGCTTGGGTGTATTCGTGCTGTAAAATATGTGGAGTCGAAAGACGAATCCGACTTTGCTCATCACCTTCGGCAAAAGACAGGATGCGGTATTGGCCATCATCAAAAATGCGAATTGGACCAAGTTCATCTGCGCTGTCATATAGTAACATAATGTTCCTTCAATAAAAATAAATAAGACTCGAACTGCCGAGCCTTATTGGTAGCAAACGTTTTAAATCACTCGATTTTTGCTTCTCGTAAATGCTTCAAAATAGCTTGTATTGGGTGAGGAATAGCAACATCATCAAAGCGCTTTGCTTGGCTACGACAAGAGTAGCCAGTTGCCACCAGCTTTCCGAGCAATCCAGGATTGGTTACTTTTTCTTTCCATGACAAGTCATAAATGGTTTTCGAGGTTTCTTTGTTGGCCGTTTCATGACCGTAAGTTCCAGCCATGCCACAACAACCGACGTTTTCGACTTTTAGTTCCAGCCCTAGAATGCTGTAGACTTTTTGCCAGTCTTGGATAGAAGCTGCCGCATTGGTTTTTTCTGTGCAGTGGGTCATTAGATGGTAAGTCGAGTTATCACACATTAAAGGCTGCTTAATAAGGTGTGCGCTTTTCTTCATTAACCATTCTTGCATCAACTGGATGTTTGGTATTTGTCGAGTGTCGCTAAAGGCTTTGGTGTATTCCGAACGATAAGTCAGCGTCATCGAAGGATCAATGCCAATGAATGGCAAACCATAGAAAGCCAAGCTTTGCAGCATGTCTAAGTTTTTACGAGCAGTGCGATTAAAGGCTTTCATGAAGCCATGTACATGCAAAGGTTTGCCATTTGGCATGTAAGGTGCCAGATATGCTTGGAAGCCAAGACGACTCAAGGTTTCCATGGTGTCTAATACTAACTCGGTTTCAAAATAACTGGTGAAAGCATCTTGGACCACAATAACAGCACGAGATCTATCTTTTGGACTTAAGGCTTCAATTGCTAAGGGTGTTGCCAAACGAATACCACGACGAGACATTTCTTTTTTTAGATTGAGCTTGCTCAGTTTAGGATTGTCGGCCAAACCTATGTATTTGCTACTGAAGTGATTCACCCAGCTGCGGCTCACCAACCAATTGTATGGCTGCGGGAATATCGCCATGGTTGGCATCATAAATTCCAACGAACCGATAAGATAATCCTTGGCGGGTCGCAGATAACGGCCGTAGTAAAGCTCCAAAAATTTTGCTCTAAACTCTGGCACGTCAACTTTAATTGGACATTGGCCGACACAGGATTTACACGCCAAGCAGCCCATCATGGATTCATGAACTTCATTTGAAAAATCGTATTCACCACGGCGTTTTGCTAGGGTGTTTTTTAATCTTGGCAAGAAGTTGAAAAAGACATTGCTGTCTTTTGCGTCTTTGCTTGCTTTAACTGTGTCGACACCTTGCTGGCTCATGCCGCGTAGCCATTCACGCATTAAAGAAGCACGACCTTTGGGCGAGTGACGACGATCTCGTGTGCCTTTCCAAGAAGGGCACATGGCGTCATTTGGATCGAAATTGTAGCAAGCACCGTTGCCGTTACAGTACATGCCTTCTTGAAATTGATCGCGGTTTTGAAGCGGAATCTGACGGTCAAATTGTCCACGTAACGGGACCGCATCTATCTTCAATAAATCCGCACCGAGTTCAAACGGCGTGGCGATTTTACCCGGATTTAATTGGTTTCTTGGGTCAAACGCGCCTTTTACTTGTTGAACGCTCGGGTAAAGCTCGCCGAAAAAGGCAGGCGAATATTCGGAGCGAACGCCTTTGCCATGTTCACCCCAGAGTAAGCCATTGTATTTCTGCGTGAGCGCAACCACTTTGTCGGTGATCTCGCGGATCATCGGTTCCTGGGATTCATCTTTAAGATCAAGCGCAGGGCGAACATGCAGAACGCCTGCATCCACATGGCCGAACATGCCATATTGAACCTTGTAGCTATCTAATACTTCACGAAATTCCATAATAAAATCGGCAAGGTTTTCAGGCGGCACCGCGGTGTCTTCAACGAATGGAATAGGGCGCCTTTCACCCTTAGCGTTGCCTAATAAACCAACAGATTTCTTGCGCATCGCCCAAAGCTTGTTAACGCTGTCATGTCCCATGGCGATGGTGTAGCCCAACGCGCTACTGTCACCTTGTTTGGCTAAGACATCGAGTTTATCGGTGAGGATTTTAATTTTATCGGCGACTTCTTGTTCATCATTGCCGGTGTATTCGACGAGGTTAATCCCTTGGATATTTTCGCCAGCATTTTCTGGAAAAAACTCAGCAACGGAATTCCAAATGATATCGCCTTTAGCAAGACCTAGAACTTTTGAGTCGACAGTTTCGATAGAGGTTGGCTTGGCTGCCAGTAGTTCGCGAGCATGACGAAGGGAGCCTTCAAAGCTGTCATATCGAATATTCACTAAAGCGGCATAGGTTGGAATAGCCAGAAGATTCACTTTGGCTTCGACAATAAAACCTAACGTGCCTTCTGATCCGCAAAGCACCGAGTTCATATTGAATTGACCATCGTCAGTGCGAATGTGAGCCAAGTCATAGCCAGTTAAGCAGCGGTTGAGCTCAGGGAAAGTGTCTTTGATTTCTTGAGCTTTGTTTTTCTGAATGTTATCGACAACACGATGAGCGTGGGCAGAATAATCGCTGCCGCTTTGAATGTTGGCGAGTGTCTCATCGTCAATAGGCGCTGATTCGAGTAGGTGCCCATCTAACAATACGGTTTTGAGGGAAAGAACGTGGTCGCGCGTTTTTCCATACATCACCGAACCTTGTCCGCTGGCGTCGGTATTGATCATGCCACCAATGGTGGCTCGGTTACTGGTTGATAACTCTGGCGCAAAGAATAAACCATGAGGCTTGATTGCTTTATTAAGCTGATCTTTTACTACGCCAGCTTCAACGCGAGCCCAGCCTTCCTCGGCGTTAATTTCCAAAATTCGATTCATGTGCTTGGATAGATCCACCACCAAACCATCGGTTAACGACTGGCCATTGGTGCCAGTGCCGCCACCTCTAGGGCTTAACACAACATCGTTAAATTCTTCTTGGTTGGATAACTGCACCAACAACTGAATGTCTTGGGTGTTCTTAGGGAAGATAACTCCCTGAGGCAATACTTGGTAAATTGAGTTGTCGGTCGACAGAACCACACGGTTGGCGTAATCAGGATTAGTATCTCCTGAGAATCCTGAAGCTTTCAGGCGTTCGATGAAAGAAAGGTATTTGGCCTGAATCGGCGAGACTTCAGAAAGTTTTGGAATCATGTTTCATCTCCACAAATGATGAGTGCGCAGATTTTATCAAAGAAACGCCTGTGAGAGTGATTTTTCTGAGTTGAAAAAAGTGTGTGATAACACTCTAAAAACTCATGTTACTATGAAAGGCATATACATTTTTTGTAATTGGGTTTATTTGTGTCCTTCATTCAGCCAATCATTTTGTCAACAGCTTTCCAACAGTCATCCAATCATCAATATACGTTAGATATTTACCGTGGTGATCTCGAGTACCCGAATGCGCCGGGAAATAAGTGGCATAAGTTGCGTCATCACCTCAAGGCCGCAGAACAACAAAACGCCTCTGTTATTGCGACTTTTGGCGGGCCGTTTTCAAATCATCTTCATGCTTTTGGAGCAACACTTAGACATTTGCCTTTTAAAGCTGTTGCTATTGTTCGTGGGGAATTGCAGTCTCAATTGACTCCAACTCTTAGAGATATGGCGGACGATGGTGTTGAGTTATGGCCTTCGACAAGATCCGATTATCGACGTGGAATAGAGTCAGAAATAGTAGGCAAAATAAACCAGCGCTACGGCAGTGTCTACTGGATCCCAGAAGGCGGTGGCGGGGCACTTGGTGCAAAGGGCTGTCATGATTGGGCGAATGACATCAGTGCAATGGATGATAAATACGATGCTTGGGTTGTCTCGTCTGGAACGGGGACAACCGCAGCGGGGTTGCTTTCTAATATCCATGCGCCTGATTTACATGTGTTCAGCGCATTAAAAGGTGAGCCCGCTCAAAGAGGATTGATTTTAGATTTAGCGAATCAGCTAACAGCAGAATCAATATTGAGCGCAGAGCTCGGTGTGAAATTATTCTTTCATTCCGATTGTCACGAAGGTGGTTTTGCCAAACAAAGTCCCGCATTAAACGCCTTTATGAGAGAGTTTGCTGATGTAAACCCGAATCATCCACTTGATCCTATTTATACCAGCAAAAGCATGTTTGCCGTTTTTAAAGCGATGAAAGAAGGTTCCTGGCCTTATCGTCGTACATTATTTATCCATACTGGTGGTTTGCAAGGCTGGCGAGGGTATTCAAATCATACTAATCCTTTTGCGTGTTCTTAACGAGATGGCGATAGTTGGCGTCTTCATGTTAAAGTTGCCCAACTTATGTAAAATCCACATTAATAATAAAAACCGTTTTAAATGCGTTAGTGGATTGATTTGTTTACATCGATAGACGGGAAGAGAATGACACATGAGTCTTTTTAGACGTGTTGGTATTATTGCTCGGTTAGATAAACCTCAGATTCTTGATACGGTTAAGAAACTGATGGAGTATCTTCAAGAAAAAGACATTGCGCCAGTTCTTGAAGATCAATTGGCGACCATGATGCCAGGTGTGAAAGTCGCATCATCGGCATTAAAAGAGTTAGGTGATCATTGCGATATGGTCATGGTAGTCGGAGGTGACGGTAGTTTCCTTGGTGCTGCTAGAGCAATATGTAATTACGACATTCCTGTATTGGGCATCAACCGAGGCACGTTGGGTTTTTTAACGGATATCTCTCCGCACAACCTTCAAGAAGAATTAGATCCTATCTTTCGTGGTGAATATCATGAAGAAAAGCGTTTTATGATTGAAGCAAAAATCAAGCGCCAGAATCGTCCTAGCGGCGAAGGCATCGCGTTAAATGATTTGGTTCTCCATCCTGGTAAATCTGCGCGAATGATTCGTTTTGATCTTTTTATCGACGATCAGTTTGTGATGAACCAAAAATCAGACGGCCTTATTGTGGCTACACCGACGGGCTCGACCGCTTACGCGCTATCTGCTGGCGGTCCAATCATGCTACCTAAATTAGATGTTTTAGTGTTGGTACCAATGCATCCGCATACGCTAAGTAATCGACCAATCGTGATTGATGCAAATGCAAGAATTCGCATTGTAGTATGTGAATCTAACCTTACTTATCCAAGTGTGAGTTGTGATGGTCAGCTTAATATTACAGCGGCACCAGGGGATGAAATTCATATCACTAAAAAAGCAGGTGGTATTCGATTGATACATCCTAAAAATCATGATTTTTATAACGTGTGTCGTGACAAGCTAGGTTGGCAATCCAGTTATCGCCCTTAATATTGGGTTCTGGTTGAGTTTTTATTATTTCATAAATATATCCTCTTTAGGGGTTCCATGTATTTTGTTTACCAGTTCAAAAAAACAGAAGACCCTAAAGGGTTAACCGAAGCCTTGTGGCATCATAAGGTGGCACATCAAATTATTTTCAAAGATGGTTGTAATGAGTTGTGGGTATTGGATCCAAGTCAATTGCCAGCAGTTGAACAGCTTATGACTATTTGGAAAGACGATCCGACTTTGCTGCAGCAAGCCCAACCAGCCTCTGTAGTTAGAAAAAGCTCTAGAGGCGGAATACTTTCTCTGCTTAAACTGTCGCCAGTTACGACAATCTTATTATTGTTAACATTACTAGTAGCGGTGATTACTCAACTGGGCGCAGACATCAAAAGCGTCAGTTATTTCTCTATCAGCCCATTCGATATAAAAAATGGCCATATTTACTTTTATGATTTGGCTGAAGTCTTTTCTAAAGGTGAATATTGGCGTTTTTTCACGCCAACATTGCTGCATTTTAGTGTGCTCCACATCATCTTCAACACCTTATGGATCTGGGAAATCGGTGGGAAATTAGAGCGTATTATAGGGTCGGTCGTTTGGAGTATTGGTGTTGTCATCATTGCTGTATTAAGTAATGTTTTACAGTATCAGATAAGTGGCTACCCCTTATTTGGTGGTTTATCTGGTGTGGTGTACGGATTAATTGGTTTTGCTTGGCTTTTACCTATTTTAAACAAGCGTTGGCCAATCATTATTAGCCAGCAATTGATGGTGTTTTTTGTTATTTGGTTGGGCATAGGTTATACGCTTTTTCCTGAAATGTTGGGGCTTGGCAGTATTGCTAACACGGCTCATAGCATTGGTTTGCTTTCAGGGTTAGCACTTGGTGTTATTTACTGGATTGCGACCAAACACCGCCAGAGCTAGTTAAACTCAGCCTATATTTTACTTTAGATTTACTTTTTAATTTACAGACTTTAATAACAGCCTGCTTGAATGCAGGGAGATGCAAAAAAATGAATTTTAAAGAAATGATCGATACTATGTCGCCTGAGGTTTATGTCAAACTGAAACAGGCCGTTGAGCTTGGTAAATGGCCCAATGGTGTGAGATTGACACCCGAACAAACGGAATTATGTCTTCAAGCTGTCATTACTTACGACTACAGCAATAAAGAAGAAAAAGATCGTGTTGGTTACATCGACACCACAGGTCATAAAAACGTCGGTAAAAAAGACCCTGCTAAAGAACAAGACACCATTAAATGGGTTGGCGATGGTCCTGAGGGACAAGCTTGATGTTGCAGGGTAATCTTAAAAAAATGTCGACCGAGGTTCGTGATGGTCAAGTGTATTATCACCTTAACCTAGGAAGTAATCATGTACTGGTTAATGATTTGTTAGGTAAAAAAGTCTCTTTGCATCTTGATGGAACGATTCATTGTGTAAATTGCGGCAAGGTGACCAAAAAATCGTTTAGCCAAGGTTTTTGCTTTAATTGCTTTCGAAAGTTAGCCGCCTGCGATACTTGCATCATGAGCCCAGAAAAGTGCCATTTCCACTTAGGAACTTGCCGAGAGCCTGAATGGGCTGAGCAGTACTGCATGCAAAGTCATTATGTTTATTTGGCTAACTCATCGGCTTTGAAGGTTGGCATTACCCGCGGAGACCAATTACCCACACGTTGGATTGATCAAGGTGCCACGCAGGCACGGGCATTGTTTCGTGTTCAAAACCGCAGAATGTCTGGCTTAGTCGAAACCTTATTTAAAACCCAAGTAGCAGATAAAACCAATTGGCGTAATATGTTAAAAGGATCGTCAATTGAGATGGATCTTGAGCAAGAGCAAGAGCGTTTAATTGATCGACTTTATGAAGGTTTGGATTCCTTGCAACATGAGTTTGGGTTGCAGTCCATCACCGACTTATCCGATGAAAATGAAACCCATGAATTTACCTACCCAGTTTTAGAATACCCAACCAAAATCACCAGCCTTAACGCCGAAAAAACGCCGCTTATCGAAGGTACTTTGATGGGTATTAAAGGCCAATATTGGATGCTAGATACTGGCGTGATAAATATTCGTAAATACACCGGCTATCAAGCGACATTGACATTCTAGGAGATAAGAACAAATGAAAGAGAGTCAACCTTCAGCGATTTATTTAAAAGACTATAAAGTTCCTCCTTTTCTCATTGATAAAACAGAACTTACATTTGATTTAGACGAAGCCACCACGGTTGTTACTTCTCGTCTTCATATGCGCCGTAACCCTGCATTTGGCAAATCCACAGCCCCTTTAATTCTAGACGGTGGCGAAGATGTTAAATTGATCGGTGTGGCAATGGATGATTATTCATTACCTCCAGAAGAATACCGAGTAAGCGAAGATAAACTCATTATTACGGCGACTGCGGATGAGTTTGTCCTGACCTGTGAAACCTTAATTGAGCCACAAAACAACACACGCTTAGAAGGCTTGTATCGCTCGTCTTCTATGTTTTGCACTCAGTGTGAAGCCGAAGGTTTTCGTCACATCACTTATTACCTAGATCGTCCTGATGTAATGTCGGTGTTTACTACAACCATTATTGCTGACGAAGCTCGCTATCCAGTTATGCTGTCTAATGGTAATGAAGTGGAGCGTGGCAAAACTGACGAAGGTAAAACGTTTGTTGTATGGCACGACCCTTTCCCAAAACCGGCTTATCTTTTTGCCTTGGTTGCGGGTGACCTTGCAGTCAAAAATGATGTGTTTACCACACAAAGTAAGCGCGATATTAAACTGCAGATTTTCACTGAGTCGCACAACATCGACAAAGTTGATTACGCAATGGAAGCACTAAAACGTTCTATGCGTTGGGATGAAGAAACCTTTGGACGCGAATACGATCTGGATATTTTTATGATCGTTGCCGTTGATGACTTTAATATGGGCGCCATGGAAAACAAAGGGCTGAATATTTTCAATTCCTCTTGTTTGTTAGCCAGCCCAGAAACAACAACTGACGATACTTATTTGCGTGTAGAAGCCATTGTTGCTCACGAATATTTTCATAATTGGTCTGGTAATCGCGTGACTTGCCGTGATTGGTTCCAGTTAAGCTTAAAAGAAGGTTTTACCGTTTTCCGTGATCAGTCTTTTTCTGCTGATATGCATTCAGAAACCGTAAAACGCGTAGAAGACGTTTCATTCTTGAAAACAGCGCAGTTCGCAGAAGATGCAGGCCCAATGGCGCATCCCGTTCGTCCGGCTTCATTTATTGAAATTTCAAACTTCTACACATTAACTGTCTATGAAAAAGGCGCTGAAATTGTCCGCATGATTCACACCTTGTTAGGTGCTAAAAAATTCCGAGCAGGCTCTGATTTGTATTTTGATCGTCATGATGGTCAAGCGGTTACCTGTGATGACTTTGTTGCCGCGATGCAAGATGCTTCTGGTGTTGATCTTTCTCAATTCAAGCGCTGGTACTCTCAAGCGGGCACTCCAATTGTCACAGTGACAGACAGCTTTGACGAAGCAACAGGAATTTATCGTTTAACGATGAAACAAGACACGCCAGCCACTCCAGGTCAGCCAACAAAATTGCCACTGCATATTCCTGTACGTGTTGGTTTGCTTGATGAGCAGGGCGCAGCCTTGTCTGCTGAAGTAAATGGCATTGTTGCAGAAGATCATGTGTTGCATCTGAAATCCAGTGAGCAAGAATTTGAGTTTAGCGGTTTGACTGCGAAACCTGTTCCTTCTCTGTTACGTGGTTTTTCGGCACCTGTGAAATTGCGTTACGACTATTCTTCAAAAGATCTCTTATTATTGTTGTCTGCCGATTCTGACGGTTTTAACCGTTGGAGTGCATCGCAACAATTGGCGGTTAATGAGCTTACAGTGTTAATCAATCAGGTAATTGAAGGGAAAGAATTATCGATTGACTCTCAGTTAGTCCATGGTTTTAAAACCTTGTTAAATGATAAAACACTAGACCCTGCCATGGTTGCCTTGATTTTGGCTTTGCCGAGTCAAGCGTATTTGTCTGAGTTAGCAAACCCCATTTATCCAGCCGCCATTAAACAAGCGCGCCAGTACTTAAAAGCTCAATTGGCGAGTACTTTGTCAGCGGATTTTGAACGAGTGTATCGTGATCATAAAATCCAAGGTGAATACCAAGCAACCGCTGAAGATATCGCTCATCGTACATTGAAAAATATCGCCTTATCTTATTGGGTTGAAACAAACAATGAGCTTGCTCATCATGGAGTTCTTGAGCAATTCCAATCTGCCAACAACATGACAGACCAGTTTGCTGCACTTTCTATCGTTGTGAATGCTCAGCACGATAAAGCTACAGAATTATTGGCAGCTTTCTATGAGCAGTGGAAAACGGAACCATTGGTGGTAAACAAATGGCTAATGTTAAGCGCCAGCCAAGAACAAGAAACGGCGTTGGAGACAGTGAAAGGGCTTATGGAACATCCAGCTTTTGATCTGAAAAATCCAAATAAAGTTCGCTCTGTTTTGGGTGGTTTTGGTCAAAGTGTTGCTGGTTTCCATAACGCAGATGGCAGCGGTTATCGTTTCTTAGCGGATCAGATTATTTTATTAAACAAGCGTAATCCGCAAATTGCTTCGAGACTTTGCACACCATTAACTCGCTGGAAAAAAATGCAGCCTGAGTTAAGCGTAAAAATGAAAGCAGAACTTGAGCGTATTTTGGCAGAGGATTTGTCTAAAGACGTATATGAAGTGATTTCTAAAAGCCTTGCGTAATAATTAATTACGCGATTTAAGAGATTTAAAGCCCCTGTGGATTTATCCTCAGGGGCTTTTTTGTGATTTATTTGATATGGTTTATAACGTTGCCTTTACTACTTCTTTGCATTCCATACTTAATTCTGGCATAAGAGAGGTAACCTATTGTCGACCTTGAGTTTATTAAGGAGCGAAAAATGAAAGCACGTAAGACGATTTTGATTCCTATTGCCTTGGGCTTGATGATGTCTGGTTGTACTACATCCTCACGTCAGCAGACTGACTCTGTGATTGAGCCAACTGCCAGTTCTACCGAATCAGCATCTCAAACGCCAACCCCAAAGGCTGTCGTTAGCGAAAAAGAAATCGGTTTGGAGAAAGAAGTCGCGTTAAAAACCTCTCTTATTGATTCTCTTCAAAAACAACTTGCCGATAATAAAAGACAACTTGCTTCCTTAAACAAATCTCTTGATGAAAAAGACATCATCATTGCTAATTTGCAGAAATCATCGTCAAACGCAAAATCTTTAGCTGAATTAGAAGAACAAAAGAAGTTACGCGAATTGTTAGAATCACGTTATTCAGCATTAAAACTGGATAATGATTTATTAACGCGCCGCATTAGTCAGCTAGAAAATGAAAACACTTCATTAAAGCAGCAGGTTTCTAGCTTAGAGAACATGCCAACGACACAAGATGGTTTTAAACAAAGTTATCTTGATTTACTTAGCGAAAATACCCAATTACAAAAAAAATACGCCAATCTAGAAGCTGATAATCAAGCCAATCAAAAACGTCTTACATCGCTTAAAAAAGAGAACCTCATGTTAGGTGGCGCTTTATCTGACGCGAGAGCACAACATCAAGTGTTATGGGACAAAATTCGCTCTTTAAATGCTGAGAAATCAGTAGGGACTGATTCAGTGCCACAGCCAGTTGTTCCAATTATTCAGCCCGCTTCCTCTAATGATTCGGATTACGAGCGTGAAAATGCGCAAATGCGTATTGAGCTTGCCGACCTTCAAAGTAAAGTGGCGGAGCAAAAAGCCCTTATCGATGAATATAAAAGTGACATCCTAAAATTAGAATCAGCACTTGATGAAGGTGCTGATTATGAAGCTCGTTGGAAAGACCTTGATAATAAATTAGCTCAAGCTCAGCAAAAAAATGCCGCGCTAACGGCTCAACTAAATGCTACTGGAGAGCAGTTAGCTGCCAGCCAAACTGAACTTAATGCATTATCGGCACGTCTCGCCAGTACTCAACAAGCTTTAGAAGTAAATGAAAATAGCGGTATTTCAGTCACTGCAGCAATAGAAGCCTTGCAGTCACAAATGAGCTCAGCATTACAGAATGTGCAGTGGCAATTACCCAATGAAATCGCTTTGCATAACAATTTCGAAATTTTAGTTTCAGCTGATGTTCAACCTTCGCTATCTGGACAAACCTATTTGGCAGAACTGGTGACCGACAGTGACATACAGATGATCAGTGATCGCATCGCTAGTGCTGTCGTTCAGAATGGTCGCTTGCAATGGCGCTGGCGTGTAGCGGGTTTAAACGAAAAGCCGGAAGCGCAATTGAATTTATTTGTGAACCAGCAAATTGCCTTTCAAGATCAAACCATTCAGCGACAAGTTTACCGAGGAAATGAAACCTTATCTTTGATCAATACTAACTTGTTTGAAAAATATGGATATTGGGGTATCGCAATTTTACTTGGCTTGTTGGGTGGTTTTCTTATTGGCCGTATTAACAAATCAAAAAACAATCAAGAATTAAACTCTTAAAATCACCGCTTCATCCAAAAAATAACGAAGCTGACTTGATTTGTTGGCTTCGCATTTTTTTCCTCGGATCATTCAACTCCTCATTACTATTTTTCAACGCGCAAAGCCGCACTTTTCGGTATAGTACGTTCGCATATTCTTTTTTGAGGTGGTGAGAGTGGTAAAGTCCGATTCGTATTCTATTATTGAGAAACGACTAGCTGAAAGCGTATTGATTTTAGATGGCGCCATGGGCACCATGATTCAGGGATACAAATTAGAAGAACAAGATTATCGCGGCGAGCGTTTTGCTGATTGGAATAGTGACTTAAAAGGCAACAATGACCTGCTTTCTTTGACTCAACCAAAGATCATCAAAGACATTTATTCCAGTTATCTTGCAGCTGGCGCAGACATTATTGAAACCAACACTTTCAACGCCAATTATATTTCCATGTTGGATTATCACATGGAAGATCTTAGTTACGAACTCAACTTCGAATCGGCTCGTTTAGCTCGTGAAGCCGCTGATGAATTCACTAAACAAAATCCCAACAAACCACGCTTTGTTGCTGGTGCGGTTGGCCCGACTAGTCGTACTTGTACTATTTCTCCTGATGTAAACGATCCCGGTTTTCGCAACATACATTTTGATGAGCTCGTTTCCGCTTATACAACTGCCGTTGATGGTTTGATCAAAGGTGGCGTGGATATTCTGTTAATCGAAACCATCTTCGATACATTGAACGCAAAAGCTGCTATTTACGCGGTATTAGATTATTTCGAGAAAAATGGTGTTCGTTACCCAATCATGATTTCTGGGACTATTACTGATGCGTCTGGTCGTACTTTATCTGGACAAACCACGGAAGCTTTCTGGAACTCTATTTCTCACGCCAAGCCTATTTCTGTTGGCTTGAATTGTGCTTTGGGTCCAAAAGAGCTGCGTCAATATGTGGAAGAGCTTTCTCGTATTGCTGATACGCATGTATCTGCTCACCCAAATGCTGGATTACCGAATGCTTTTGGTGAATACGACGAATCGCCAGAAGAGATGCTTGAAGAGATTCAAGGTTGGGTAGACTCTGGTTTTCTGAATATCATCGGCGGTTGCTGTGGTACGGCACCAGAGCACATTAAGACTTTCGCGACTGCCTTTGCAGACGCTACACCTCGTGTTATTCCTGTAATCGAAAAAGCCTGTCGTTTGTCTGGTCTTGAGCCATTTAATATCGATGGCAATAGCTTGTTTGTGAACGTCGGTGAAAGAACCAACGTAACTGGCTCGGCCATGTTTAAGCGTCTTATCAAAGAAGGTGATTTTGATACTGCTTTGGATGTGGCTCGTCAGCAAGTGGAAAACGGTGCGCAGATAATCGACATTAACATGGATGAAGGCATGCTGGATTCGCAAGCTGCAATGGAGCGCTTTCTTAAGCTCATCGCGTCTGAACCTGATATTTCTCGAGTGCCGATCATGTTGGACTCTTCTAAATGGGAAATCTTAGAAGCGGGTTTGAAATGGGTTCAGGGCAAAGGTGTCGTTAACTCTATTAGTATGAAAGAGGGCGAAGATAAGTTTCGTGATCAAGCTCGCAAATTGATGAAATACGGTGCGGCGGTTATCGTTATGGCATTTGATGAAGCTGGCCAAGCGGATACGCGGGCGCGTAAAATAGAGATCTGCCGCCGCTCTTATCACATCTTGGTCGATGAAGTAGGCTTTCCACCCGAAGACATTATTTTCGACCCGAATATCTTTGCTATCGCGACAGGTATTGAAGAACACAACCGTTACGCCTTGGACTTTATCGAAGCAACAGGTGATATCACTCGTGAATTACCTTATGCCAAGGTGTCTGGCGGCGTTTCAAACGTGTCTTTCTCATTCCGTGGTAATAACCCTGTTCGTGAGGCGATTCACGCGGTGTTCTTATATCACGCGATCAAACAAGGCATGACGATGGGTATCGTCAACGCAGGGCAGCTTGCCTTGTATGAAGATATCCCAACCAAATTGCGTAATGCCGTAGAAGACGCAGTACTTAACCGTACGCCAGATGCAACAGACAACTTGTTAGCTATGGCTGGTGAGTTTGCTGGAACAGGCGAAGTAGCAGAAAAAGAAACTCAAGAATGGCGTAGTTTACCTGTGTCTGAACGCCTTAGTCATGCACTGGTTAAAGGCATCACTGAATTTATTGATGACGATACGGAAGAAGCGCGTCAAGCCTTTGCTCGCCCTTTAGAGGTCATTGAAGGGCCATTGATGGATGGGATGAGCATAGTCGGTGACTTGTTTGGTTCCGGTAAAATGTTCTTGCCTCAAGTGGTTAAATCAGCACGAGTGATGAAAAAAGCCGTTGCCTACCTAATGCCTTTTATCGAAGAAGAAAAACGCCTTAACATGGATACCGCGTCGTCTAGCAATGGCAAGATCGTTATGGCGACGGTGAAGGGCGATGTACACGATATCGGTAAGAACATCGTTGGTGTTGTGCTGCAATGTAACAATTTTGAAGTTATCGATCTTGGTGTCATGGTGCCTGCTGAAAAAATCTTGCGCACCGCAAAAGAAGTTGGTGCAGACATGATTGGCTTGTCTGGCTTGATCACGCCATCCCTTGATGAAATGGTCCATGTAGCAAAAGAAATGGAACGCCAGGGTTTTGATTTGCCGGTGATGATAGGTGGTGCGACAACATCGAAAGCGCATACGGCGGTAAAAATCGAACAGAACTACAAACGCAATCAAGTGGTTCATGTCACCAACGCATCGCGAAGTGTGGGCGTGGCAAGTGCTTTATTAAGCAAAGACAAAGAGCGTTACCAGAAGTTTGTCGATGAAATTAAAGCCGATTACGAGAAAACCCGAATTCGCTATAAGGATCGTGCCAAAGCAGGCCGTCGAGTCTCTTTGGATAAAGCTCGCCAGAATAAAGCTCCAATTGTGTTTGAAGGTAGTAACGTAGTTCAGCCTAAAAAGCTTGGCATCACAGTATTAACGGAAAACGATATCGATCTTAATCAGGTTAAAGATTACATAGATTGGACGCCATTCTTCCAGACATGGGAATTAGCTGGCGCTTATCCGCGGATTCTTACCGATGAAGTACTCGGTGTCGAGGCAAAACGTGTCTTCGAAGATGCATTGAAGATGTTAGATGAAGTAATCGCTACTAAGTGCTTGCAAGCTCGCGCAGTGGTTGGTTTATTCCCTGCTAACCAAGCAAATCATGACGATATTGAAATTTATGCAGATGAATCTCGTAGCGAAGTCGTCGAACGTTTGTCTTTCCTTCGAATTCAGAATGAGTTAACGGCTCCGGGTAAATATAACCACAGCTTGGCGGATTTTGTGGCGCCAAAAGAAAGTGGCGTAGCGGATTATATTGGTGCTTTTGCCTGTGCTGCGGGTTTTGGTATTGATCCTCTTGTGGCGAAATATGAAGCAGATCATGATGATTACAACTCTATTATGATCAAAGCGGTTGCAGACCGCTTAGCCGAAGCGACGGCAGAGTATTTACACGAAAAAGTGCGTAAAGAATTCTGGGGTTATGCAGAAGCTGAAGCGCTAACCAATGAGCAATTGATCAAAGAAAAATACCAAGGTATTCGCCCCGCACCAGGTTATCCGGCTTGCCCTGATCACACAGAAAAAGCCAAGCTTTGGGCCTTGTTGGATGTAAAAGAAAAAATTGATATGGAGATCACTGAGAGCTTTGCCATGTTACCAACGGCGGCGGTAAGTGGTTGGTATTTCGCTCATCCAGATGCGACATACTTTGGCGTCGGTAAAATCGGCCCAGATCAAGTGGATAGCTATGCAGAGCGTAAAGGAATGAGCAAAGATGAAGCTGAACGCTGGTTAGCACCAAATCTTGGTTATGACCCTGAAGATGATCGTATTTAACTTTATTCATCGTCTCTTTTGTTGAGCAAACCTAATCTGCGAGGCTAGTCAGCGCAGATTAGGTTTTTCTATTTCTAAAGGATATTTACATGTCAAAAACCATTAAAGATCCAGATAAGCATAAAAAACGCATGCAAGCGATCAAATCACATGTTGATAAACGTATTGCCAAAGCCCAAGAAGACAAAGGTACATTTGTTCTTTTGACTGGTAATGGCAAAGGTAAATCGAGTTCGGCCTTGGGTATGGTCGCCCGTGCTTTAGGTCATGGTATGAAGGTTGGGGTGGTCCAGTTCTTGAAAGGTGAGTGGAACACGGGCGAAATCGATTTCTTTAAGCAGCAAAAAAACGTGCAATGGGAAATCATGCCAGCAGGCTTCACCTGGGAAACACAAAATCGTGATTCAGATATCGCCTCTTCTGAGCAAGCATGGGAGAAAGCCGCCGCTATGCTGTCTGATCCAAGTATCGATTTGGTGGTACTCGATGAGTTAACCTACTTGTTGCATTATGAGTATTTACTTGAAGATACTGTGCTTAAGGCTTTGATGAATCGTCCTGAGAATCAGCATCTTGTGGTGACTGGTCGCGGTGCTTCTGACGCTCTGGTTGAGTTGGCTGATACGGTTAGTGAGATAAAAGAAGTAAAACATGCATTCAAGCGAGGCATTAAAGCGCAAAAAGGGCTGGAGTTTTAATGCTTTGTCGTTTTATATTAGTCGGCTAGTTATTTATCAAGAGTTTTATAGAACACATTCTAATAATTAAGTTATGATTTTTTAACTCTCAATTTAATAGAGGTTTTTATGGCAACCATTGAGCGCATGGAAGTTGGTCAACGCATGAGTCGTATCGTTAAGCATAATGAAACGGTATATCTTTGCGGCCAAGTTGGTGCTGATGCGAACTCGGACATTACTGAACAAACACGAACCATGCTTGATAAAGTAGATGTATTATTAGAGCAAGCTGGTACCGATAAATCCTATATTCTTTCTGCTACTATTTATCTTCGTGATATGAAAGATTTTGTAACGATGAATGCTGTTTGGGATAAGTGGATTCCCGAAGGCCACGCCCCAGCGAGAGCATGCGTAGAAGCTCGATTGGCAAGACCGGAGCTGTTAGTTGAAATATCCGTTGTTGCTGCAATAAAGTAATCTCCTGAGGTAGGCTGGCACCTTGAGTACCAGTCTATCTTTACTTAATTTCTTTTTACTACCACATCGTTCTCAACCAAAGCATTACTTAATACTCGAATGGTTCTTGCCATATCTCGGGATAGGTTCATCAGTAAAATACCAAAATCGAATGGATATTGGTCGTGAAAGTCACTAAATAACTGACTGGATATTTCGAGTAAAAGACTGTCTTCTATTGCACAAAGGCTACCAACTCGCTCATGCAATGCAATCATTGAGACAAAGCCAATCGCTTCTCCGAAACAAATCGTTCTGGTTCGTAGCTTCTTCTCACCATGTTGCTTATAAAAATCTAACTTGCCATGCAATACTGTGTGGAAACTGCCACCTTTACTGCCATAAGAAAAAATCTCATCACCTTTGGTGACCTTATGTAAAACACCTTCATTCAATAGAAACTGGATAGAAGGTTCGGATAAAGCACCAAAAATAGAACCTTCTTTCAAATGTGCTGGCGAAATGTTGTATTGTGATTCTTTTGCTAGGACGGTTTTCATTTCTCTCTCCGTCTATGTGAGTTCTTTTAATATCATCGGCCAAAAAGTTCATTTCTGAATAGCCGAGAGGCATATATTAGTTTTAGGTCTATTTAGGGCAAAACAGTAGTGTCGTTTTGTATTCAATTTATATTTTTTGACTCTATCTGTAACAGTAAATTCGGCTTTTTTTTGGCAATAACTGCTTTCGGCCTTAAAGAGTCGAGTCAATCTGTGCGATAATGCGCCCATCAGCTTTGCTCTGACGATTTAGTCTACTAGAGCACCATTATTTACCTCATGATAAACGGAAGAATACTTTGTTAACGACGGCCAACATCACCATGCAATTTGGTGCAAAACCTCTTTTTGAAAACGTATCTGTCAAATTCGGAGAAGGAAAGCGCTACGGTCTTATCGGCGCGAATGGATGTGGTAAATCCACTTTCATGAAAATTCTAGGTGGCGATTTGGAGCCAAGCTCCGGTAATGTTTCCAAAGATCCTAATGAGCGTCTTGGTAAATTGAAACAGGATCAATTCGCTTACGAAGAATATTCTGTTATTGATACCGTTATCATGGGCCACACAGAGCTTTGGGCGATAAAGTCTGAAAAAGATGCTATCTACGCTAACCCTGAAATGACAGAAGCGGATGGCTTGCGTGCCGGCGATCTAGAAGCTGAATTTGCTGAAATGGATGGTTACACTGCTGATGCACGTGCCGGAGAATTATTGCTAGGTGTTGGTATTCCTACCGAGCAGCATTATGGTTTGATGAGCGAAGTGGCTCCGGGTTTAAAGCTACGAGTCTTGTTGGCTCAAGCCTTGTTCTCTGATCCAGAAATTTTGTTGCTGGACGAGCCAACAAACAACTTGGATATCAATACTATCCGTTGGTTGGAAGGTGTCTTGGTCGAGCGTAATTGCACCATGATCATTATTTCCCATGACCGTCACTTCTTGAACTCTGTTTGTACTAACATGGCGGATTTGGATTACGGCGAATTGCGTTTGTTCTCTGGTAACTACGATGAGTACATGACAGCGGCGACTCAAGCCCGCGAACGTTTATTGTCAGACAACGCGAAGAAAAAAGCTCAAATCAATGAATTAAAATCGTTTGTAAGCCGTTTCTCTGCCAACGCATCTAAATCAAAACAAGCGACTTCTCGTGCTAAACAGATTGATAAGATTCAACTAGAAGAAGTGAAACCTTCTAGTCGCCAGAATCCATTTATTCGCTTCGAGCAAGAGAAAAAATTACATCGTATGGCGGTTCAAATTGAAAACGTTGCCAAATCATATGATGAAGAATTATTCAGCGGCCTGAACATGATGGTTGAGGTTGGCGAGCGTATTGCGGTTATCGGGCCAAACGGTATCGGTAAAACAACCTTGTTAAAATGTTTGGTTGGTGACACAGACTTAACCAAAGGTGACGTGAAGTGGTCCGAAAATGCCAACATTGGTTACTACGCCCAGGATCATCATCATGAATTCGAAAAAGACGTCGATCTGATTGAGTGGATGGGACAGTGGGGGCAAGAAGGCGACGATGAGCAAGTAATTCGTGGCACGTTAGGTCGTCTTTTGTTCTCTCAAAACGATATCAAGAAATCCGTTAAAGTTCTTTCTGGAGGTGAGCAAGGTCGTATGCTGTTCGGTAAGTTGATGCTACAAAAACCTAATGTTCTCGTTATGGATGAGCCAACTAACCATATGGACATGGAATCGATTGAGTCTTTGAACTTGGCCCTTGAGAACTATCCAGGCACTTTGATTTTCGTCAGTCATGACCGTGAATTTGTATCGTCTTTGGCAACTCGCATTGTAGAAGTAACCAGTGAAGGTATTGTCGATTTCCATGGTACATACGATGAGTACTTGGCTAAAATAGAAGCCTAAACCAAGAAATCATATTTTTGTTATAAAAAAAGAAGGCCGAGTGCCTTCTTTTTTATGGTTTTTTTAAAACGAATTCTTTTAGCGTTTTCGACGGTCTACATATACTTCAGGTTCTTTATATTCAAGCACCTCAACTTTATCGTTAATATTGATAACCCCTGTATTTAGCGTGATCATATTTATACCAAAAGTAATGCTTTCTTTACCAAGTAAACGAAACTTTGCAAGCGTTTTAAGTGGTTCACCTTTTTTACTTCGCTGTGCAGTGCTTGGGTCTAATGTTGTGAAAATGCAGCGATCACAAGGCTTAACATTTTCAAATTCCACTTCACCTATACGAATGCGTTTCCAGCTATCTTCTTCAAATGGGTTATTGCCTGTTATTACCAAGTTAGGGCGAAATTGCGCCATTTGAATATCTTCAGGACAAGTTTTATTTAGCTCATCTAGTGAAGCTTCTGTCGTCAATAAAAAAGGGTAGCCATCGGCAAAAGCAACAGGTACTTCAGGTTTACGACTGGTAAAGCGTTTCGACTTTTCACCGAAATACACGAGTTTTACGGCTTCGCCTGCGACCTCACTAAACCAGGTGTTAGCGTCTTCTTGAGTGAGCTGCGAGCTGATTGGATTGTCCCAAACAATGGTTTGCATATAATGACTGGAAAAAGTTAACGGATCGATAATAAGATCACTAACAACATCAGGATGAGAAAGCTTCCACGAACTATTTTCAAGTTGCTTGGCCGTTACTAATGTTAAGTTTGGGTGCTTACGACCAGTAATAAACTCACCATCCGGTTTGACCAGCATGTAGCGTCTATCTTCACAAAGCCCAGCATTCTCGACTTGGCTTGATAATAAAGAGATACCTTGGATGGATTTAATTGGATAGATCGTGAGTTCACTTAGGGTGTACGACATGAAAATTCCCTTTTGTGCTTTGAATGAAATTAGGCTGTATTATTACTTAACAGGTAAATCATTCCAATAAAAAAGCCTCAGAAATTCATTTTCTGAGGCTTTCGTTTTCTTGCTATTTAGGCAAATTGCTTACAAAAAATACTTACAAGTCGTACTTACAAGTAGTATGAAGCCAAAGGCGGGAAGCCGTTAAACTCTACTGCACTGTAAGTCGTTGTGTAGGCGCCAGTGGATAGCCAGTACATACGGTCACCAATTGCCAAATTCAGTGGTAAGCCATATTTGTAGTTTTCATACATAATGTCAGCGCTGTCACAGGTTGGACCTGCGATAATAACTTCTTCTAACTCGCCACCTTTTTCAACATAAATCGGATACTTGATCGATTCATCTAGTGTTTCAATAAGGCCAGAGAATTTACCAACGTCAGTGAATACCCAACGATTTAGTGCTGTGTGTGATTTACGAGAAATCAAAACAACTTCGCTCACAAGCACACCTGCGTTAGAGATCAAAGAACGACCTGGTTCTAGAATAATGCGTGGTAAATCAGTACCAAAGTCTTCTTCTAAGAAACGTGTGATTTCTTCCGCATAAGTAGCAAGGTCATTAGTACGAGCAATATAGTTTGCGGGGAATCCACCACCCATATTAATCATTTCTAAAACAATGCCATCTTCTTCTTTAAGACGTTCAAAGATTACTTTAACGCTAGCAATTGCCGCGTCCCATGCACCGATATCACGCTGCTGGGAGCCAACGTGGAAAGAGATACCGTAAGGAATCAAACCAAGTTCTTTTGCAAGCACAAGTAAGTCCATCGCCATATCTGGACGGCAGCCGAATTTACGAGACAGTGGCCAGTCAGCTGTTACTGTGCCTTCTGTCAAGATACGAACATAAACGCGTGAGCCTGGAGCGGCTTTCGCAATATTGCGCAAATCTGCTTCCGAGTCTGTCGCAAACATGCGCACGCCTTTTTCATAAAAGTAACGAACGTCTTTTGCTTTCTTGATAGTGTTACCGTAACTCACTTGATCAGGTGAAATACCACCAATCGCAAGCAGTTTGTCCAACTCATAACGTGATGCTACATCAAAGTTTGAGCCACGGTCACGAAGTAGAGTCAGAATCTCTGGGGCTGGATTAGCTTTGATAGCGTAAAAAATATCAGCAACAGGAAAGCCTTTGGTTAGCTCTGTGTAAGCCTCGTCAATGATGGCTGTATCGATAACAACAAAAGGGGTGTCTTTGGTTTCAGCAAACGCTTTAAAACGGGCAAAACGCTCAGGTGTGTAGAAAGAATTAACGTCAATAGTCGTCATGGGCTAGAGGCTCCTTAATTATGCAAAACATAAACCGATTAAATAAGTAAACGTCTTTACCTTTTCCCGTCCTACTTATGGCTGTTACTTATCCGGCGGTAAGACCTTAAGCGACTAGCGCAGCAGTTGAAGCGGTGCGGATTATGTTCAGCAATGAATAGAAAGGGCAGAAAACGCTCCTTGCTAAACAATAGCTGAGATAATATCCCGCTGATACCAATCACTTTTCCGATGCTAAGAAGATAAATTGTTGCCGTTAGACCTATCAGTACACCACCTACGAGTGGGTTAAAAATTGTATCCATGATTGGAATCCTTTAGTTTATATAAGCTTATTCTAATTTATATTAATAAGATAAGTCTAATATAATGTTGTAAACAATCTGTTATTTTTGGCTTTGTTGATCTACTCGTAAATAAAGTTATTTAGAGACTTGATGTGAAGGCTGTTTACACAGTTTTTTCCTATTGATTAGCAGATATTAAAAAGCACTCGCTGTATTCTTGTACGATTAAGGAGTACTAGATGAATGAGTTATGGCTAGGGGCTTGTGCTGACGAAGCTGAGTATGTTTTTCTTTTACCAAATAGACCTGTTCTACCAGATTCTGTTGATGTGTGCTTTTTAAAAAAACCTAATGTTTCTCTCTTAATTGAACTAAATGGAAATCACTGGCGTAAAATTTTTACGATCATGGCAAAATTAGCCGCACCTGCTTATGACTCGTGGAAAGCCTTTCGCGATGCAGAGCTGTTATCTAAAGTAGGCGTTGCGTTTTCTTTAGACCAGCTTTGTGACTATAAAGGCGTTGTTTTTATTGTTGGCAATATGTTTAGAGATGAATTACCTATCGCAGATTCTGCGCAAGAAATCGGCGAGGTGCATACTGCCTTTGTCTGCCTTCCGTATATTTGGTGTCCATACCTAGATTATAGACAGTTTCCTAATATACTAATTGAAGCTCTACGAGAGTGTACTTTGGAGAAAAAATGTTAAAAGCTTTAAAAAGTCTTTTCAGTCTTCCTGTAGAGCAAGGTGAGCAAATATCTTATCAGAAAGCTGTGGCAGCTCTGCTTATGGAAGTGATGTTAGCTGACCATAAAATTGATGAGCAAGAAGAACGACAAGTGAAGCGTTTTCTTCGTGAAGTGAGCGATTTGGGGGAAGATATTGATATTCTTTATGACGACGCTCGTTCTGGTGTAGATCAAGCAAACGACCTTTATCAATTTACTAAGGTCATTAATGAAGGCGCAACGCTAGAGCAAAAAATGCTGCTATTGAAAGGTTTATGGCGTGTTGCATTAGCTGATGGTGACATCGACTCTTATGAAGATCATCGCATAAGAAGGATCAGTGAGTTGCTATTTATGCCTCACTCCGAATTTATCCAAGCAAAGCTGTTTGTACTGGATGAAATGAAAACAGAGGAATCTTAAGCAAAAAAAACGCGGCAATAGCCGCGTTTTTTTGACTGGTCTAACTCTACTTTCTAATTGATAGAAATATAGATTTAAGCTGCGAAGTTCGCTGCTGCGAATTCCCAGTTAGCTAGCGCCCAAAAACCTTTTAGGTAGTCAGGAC
The DNA here is from genome assembly GCF_965225885.1 of Marinomonas sp. Lineage (NCBI taxonomy): Bacteria > Pseudomonadati > Pseudomonadota > Gammaproteobacteria > Oceanospirillales > Oceanospirillaceae > Marinomonas > Marinomonas sp. Next base: position 2,846,140 of record NZ_OZ245329.1, on the reverse strand, counting down.
GAACATTGCGGTAATCAATGTAGTAAGCGTGTTCCCAAAGATCCACAGTAATGATAGCTGTTTGACCGTTTGTCATTGGCGTTGCAGCATTACTTGTGTTTACGATTTCTAGAGAGCCGTCAGCGTTTTTAACTAACCAAGTCCAGCTAGAGCCGAAGTTGTTGACAGCTTTGTCATCAAATACTGCTTGGAACTCTGCGAAAGAACCCCATTTTGCATTGATTGCATCTGCTAGAGCACCAGTTGGCTCGCCGCCGCCATTAGGGCTTAAGCTGTTCCAGAAGAAAGTGTGGTTCCAGATTTGAGCTGCATTGTTGAAAACAGGGCCCGCTGGAGCAGATACAATGATCTCTTCAAGCGTTTTATTTTCGTATTCAGAACCAGGAACTAAGCCGTTTAATTTAACAACATAAGTGTTGTGATGCTTGCCGTGATGGTATTCAAGCGTCTCAACAGACATATGAGGCTCTAGTGCGTCTTTAGCATAAGGAAGAGCGGGTAATTCAAAAGCCATTTCAATTCTCCTTGCTTTTAATTAACGAAAAATGCTTGTTATCAAGCAGTTAATGGTGGTTATATACTAGCACTGAACAGCAGAAGATAATATTCTTTAGGCTTGTTCACTAAAGAATTTCCATAATTTCTATTAATAGCGACTATATAAGATTTTCCATGCGTAGAGACGATGATGTTGAGATCCCAAGCCTGACTCTGGATCAAGATGAAGTCAGCGATAGAAGGCCACAAGGTGCGACAGCACAAAAAGGTCATACTAATCCCACTCCTGCAAAACCAGCTCATGCACCTACTATTGTCCATAAGAAGCCCAGTTTAGCGGGTATTTATATTTTATTGATACTCATATTAATGGCTTCTGCAGGGGCAGGGTATTGGTTGTGGCAGCAAAATATGCAGCTGCGTAACGAACTTTATGGCGCAAAAAGTGAGATACAAAATTTAGATCATCAACTTCTTGCTGCTGATGTTTCAGCTAATAAACAGGGCGAAACCGTAGAAGAAACGTTGAAAAATCACGACAGTGAAATTCGTAAACTCTGGGGTGTTGCTTATGACACCAATAGAAAGTCGATAGCAAGTAACGATACTGCGATTGACGAACTGCAGAAAAAACTTTCCTCACTGCGCGATACCGTTTCAACTCAATCTAAGCGCATTGCGGTACAAGCTGAAGCTTTTAATGAGGTTGAAGCCGGCTACAATAAACTTATTCCAACAGTAGCTTCCATGGATGAAACTGTAAAAGCTGTTGCGATAAAGCAAGATGATCAGGCAAAACGATTGCAATCATCTGAAAAGCAAATCCTTGCACAAGCTGGGCAGAATGAAGCTCAAGCCTTGAGTCTTGATCAGATTTTACAGGACTTATCGGCGCTGCAGAAAAAAGTAGCCACAATAGAAAAACGTGCCGCAGATACAGGTTCAACTGATGTAGCGAAGATTCAAGATACATTGGCTAAACATCAAGATGCCATTAACTCAAGCGATGCTTTTAGAACTCAAGTGAGTGGTGAAATCATCCGTCTACGTAAGCAAATAAATCAGCTTATGCTAGAACAGCAACTTAATTCTCAATAAATTTGTTCTGATAGTATTAGAAGAGGCCGATTTATCGGCCTTTTTTGTTTTCCCAACGAAACTAGTAACCCCGTCAGGTTGAAAGAAACCTGACTCACCACGACTATATTTTTTTATGTTTAACCGTTAATTAGCGAGTCTAAATGTCTTTTAACCAAGGTCTAGTTAATTTTGTCATTATACGTCGGCAATTTGATTTCCGTGGCATTGAGATGGGCCGTTGGGTTACACCAGAAGAAAGAGATCGCGCAGCAGTTAATTTTTATCGAGCGCTAGAAGATCTAATGTCTGTATTACAAGGGCCAGAACTGCTGATATCTTTACGAGGTACACTTGGTCTTCAATACGGTAAGGGTGGTCGCCCAGGAGTGGCAGCTCATTATGTTCCTGCAACACGACAATTGTCATTAGCGAAAAATGCGGGCGCAGGAAGTCTAGCACACGAATGGTTTCATGCTTTTGACCATTATATGGGCGAAAAAATGTTTCAGCATGTATCGCCTTCTCATTTTGCTTCTACAAGCTGGTTAAATAATTCCCCAATTCAATTGTCTCGCAATAAAGAACCTCATCCGCTGAGCTTATTATTAGCTGAGTGCTTTCGGGTTATCATGTTAAATGAGCAAGGCGATGAACCGAGCAATATGTTTAAGGCATCCCGTCTTGCTGATCAAAAACTAAAAATAGTCTATTATGACAAGCCAGAAGAGATGACAGCGAGAGCGTTCGAAGCCTTCGTTGAAGATACCAAACCTACCAGTACTTTTTTAGTTAAAGGCAGTCGTCATTCAGAAGAAGCTAAAATGGGCCTTTATCCACAAGGTGAACAGCGGCACCGTATAAACCAAGCCTTTCATAATTATTTTGGTCTGCTTGGTCGAACATTAATGCGAGCCTGATTCTCTACTTAAAAATACAGTTCCTGCCGTTGTTCTTCGCTTGATACATTAAATTATCAGCACATTTTAATAGCTCGTCTTGTGATCTCTTGGTTCTATTTTCAGCAATGCCAGCACTAAAGGTTACTGAGCCATGTTGAAATGCTTTTTCGCTAAGGGATTGTGCTGTTTTAGTAATAGCTTGATACGTCTCATCCAATGATAAAGGCAGGAAAAGGATAAACTCTTCCCCACCAAACCGTATGGCTAAGCCATTATTTTGTTTGGCGACATCCATAAGTAGTTCAGCAAAGGATTGCAGAACCTTATCTCCATAGTTGTGTCCCCATTGATCATTTAGGTTTTTAAAATGGTCAATGTCTAGCAAGGCCAAGCTAAATAAGCGACCTTGCTGTTTCCAACTCGTATATTGTTCATCTAACTTTCTGCGATTATACAAACCTGTGAGTGAATCTTGTTCTGAAAGGGCTTTAAGTTTTTCTGAGAGCTGCTTGGCTTTTTCTCTTTCTAGCTTGAATCGAGTGGACAGGCTTTCCATCATAATGATCAAAAATACACCAATAATAATGAAGGTAATGGTTAGATCAATCTGTTTTAGTGAGTCGGTGGCGTAATGAAAAACAAGTTCAGGATGCGCATTTTCTAGCATAATTAATGGAATAGGGACCAACAGGCAGAAAAGCTGACCAAGTCGACGGTATAATCCTATGTTTTTAAATGAGCCCGAAATGTAAATAAGCAGCCCTAAAGCAACAAAAAATGTTGGTCCATTTGACCCTCCATTCCCCATCCAATTGACAGGAATGGCAACTAGGATGATCAAGGCAATAAAAATGACGCTCATGAGCTTGAATTGGTTTCGCCAGCGAGATAAATACCAAACGATAAATATCAGAAATGACAGTGCCAAAAGAGCGATTACGGTAAATGTATTTGCCAAACCAAGATGATAGTTTACAACCGCAGCGTAAAAAAACAGAACCGTACCGACGAGTAATACTGCATGGTGTGTGTATTCAAACGGCTTGTCTTTGTTGCCAAGTAACCACTCTAGTACTTTCTTTAAATAGCGTCTGTGCATGTTATCTGCTCACAATATAGTTAGTCTATTGTAAGTTAAAAAATGGGTCGCCCTCGATAAAAATTTGAAATGAGAGCTTTCTGCACGTGAATTTATACTAAAAGGGTTACTTGGGATTTATTAAATGACGTTCTAACTACTTGAAATTGTTAAGGCTGGACTGATTTTTAGAATTAACAGGCCGACAAGAGCAATAGCAGCACCTATCCAAATGGTCATAGTTAGTGGGTAGCCGAACGATAACGCTATTCCAGCAGTAAAACTGCCAAACATGATGCCTAAAGTTATCATTGATGCATGGAGCGTGTTGATAAATGCACGACCACCTTGAGGTAATTCCATTAATCGACTGACCATGGCAGGGTTTAAACTGACACCGCATAACCCGAGTAGTAAAGTGCAGCTTATTGCTAACCAATGATCATCATGAAAAAGGGCAAATATGCATAGATTGGTAATGAGAAAACTGATCCCCATTATTAGCGTTCTTTTTGCATTTTTAGCTGCCATTTTAGCAACCAAATTGTTCCCGATGAGCATAATGCCACCGTACGCAAAGAGAATTAATGTAATAGTGTTTTGAGATATCCCTGATGTTTGATTGAGAATAGGGACGATATAGCTAAACGGAGCGTATACGGCACCAATAATGCAGAAACTGGTAAAAAACACCCACCAAAGCCGAGTATCAAAGACAGCACCTAATTCTTTTCTAAGAGATTGTGGTGGTTCGGGCGAAAGATCGGGTAGGGTCAGGTATGTCAATAAAGCGCTGATACTTGCCAGACCAACAACAAGAAAAAAACTGCTTTGCCAGTTGCTGTATTCAGACACTACTTTAGCCAACGGCAAGCCTATGATGGTGCCAAGCATAATACCTGCTAATACCGTTGATATGGCGTTGAGTTTGCTATCTGAGTTGACGAGTCGAGCTGATAAGCCAATAGCAATACCAAAAAACGCACCTGAAACCATGCCTGTTATAGATCGGGCGATGACTAGTTGGCCAAAAGTATTCGAAAAACCGCCTAGCAGTTCACCCAAGATAAAGATGATGTAGAGCATCATTAAGGCTTTTTTAACGGCTAGTCTAGAAACTAAGATCGCCAATATGGGGCCACCAATAGCCATGCTGACAGCAAAAATAGAGACCAAATATCCTGCCTGAGCGATGCTGATCGTCAACGCTGCTGATAATTGTTCCATCATCCCTAATACTTGTAGTTCGCAACTGATCATAATGAAAATGCCAAAACTCAGCATATAAACACTAATCGGTAGTGGTGTTCGCATTTCTCTCTCCAACAAAGTTTTAAGTTGTGAGATTATCTTTGATGATTTAAGTTTAATAAATGCAATTAAATCATTTGAGTAATGAATAAAATCATGGAATATGATCTCAATGCCGTAAGGCAATTTATTAAAGTGGCAGAAAATCTGAGTTTTACGGTTGCCGCTCAACAATTAGATGTAACTCAATCTGGTATCTCTAGAGCGGTCAATCGGTTGGAGTCCCAGTTAGGTCTACGCCTGTTGCACCGTAATACACGTAATTTGAAATTGACGGTAGATGGCGAGTTATTTTTAAAACGTGTTAAGCCATTAGTTGGCGGCCTTGAAGAGGCGCATCAAGAGTTACTAGAGCATGGACTTGAACCTAAAGGTAGTTTGAAGATTAGTGCGCCATCAGCATTCGGACGAGTTGTTGTTATGCCGATTGTTGCTAAATTATTGGATGAGTACCCACAGCTCACCATAGAGTTGGTATTAACTGATCGAGTGGTTGATCTGGTCGGAGAAGGGTTTGATGCTGTTATTCGTAGCGGAAATATTCAGGATAGTCGAGTGATTGCACGGCCTCTTAAGGCGGCTGATTGGGTGACGGTTGCATCACCAAAATATCTTGAATCTTATGGTTCCCCAAAGGCGTTAGAGGAATTGACTGCACATAATTGCATGCAAGTTAGAAATTCAGCTACTGGGCAATTAGTTCCTTGGGCATTTCGGAAGAATGAGAAGGATGCTGACTTTCCCATTAGAGGAAGATTAGTTGTTGATCATGGAGACCCTTTAGTTGAGGCCGCTTTACTGGGTATTGGCATGGCACAATTGATGACTTTCTTTGTAGAGGATTATTTGAAACGCGGTTTGCTGACGACTGTTTTAAATGGATATGCTAGATCATCGACTCCTTTGACGCTTCTTTATCCATCCGCCCGACATCGATCTGCCAAATTAATGGTGTTTCGTGATGCGTTGCTTGCACACTGGGGTGGTCGTGATCGTGAGTGAATAAAAATGAATTTATATGATAAATATAATCATAAAAAGATGATATTTATCATTGATATTGGAGTTCCCCCCTTATTGCTTTATACAGAGCCAAAAAAGCGAATCATTGCTGATTCGCCTTTTTTGTTTCTAATGCTTTTTGATTGCTACGAAGATTAGTCTTCGTAGCTGTCTATTGGTGGGCATTCGCAGAATAGGTTACGGTCACCGTAAACGTTGTCGATACGGCCAACAGGTGGCCAGTATTTACGCACTTTGATCCAGTTTAATGGGTAGGCACCTTCTTTACGTGAATAAGCATGATTCCATTCCATATCTAAAAGACTATCGGCTGTGTGTGGTGCATTAACTAGCGGGTTGTCTTCTAGTGGCCATTCGCCTGCCTGTACTTTGCTGATCTCTTTGCGAATCTGAATCATGGAATCGCAGAAGCGATCTAGCTCTTCAAGGTTTTCAGATTCCGTTGGTTCGATCATTAACGTGCCAGCAACAGGGAAGGACATGGTTGGTGCGTGGAAACCAAAGTCCATCAAGCGCTTAGCGATGTCTTCTTCACTAATGCCTGATTCTGCTTTTAGTGGGCGAATGTCGATAATACATTCGTGTGCCACAGTGCCGTTTTTGCCAGTGTAAAGAACTGGGTAATGCTCGCCTAAGCGTTTAGCGATGTAGTTAGCATTCAAAATGGCGTTGAAGGTTGCATCACGCAAGCCTTTGTCGCCCATCATTTTGATGTACATCCAAGTAATTACAAGGATACTTGCGCTACCGTACGGTGCTGCAGATACCGCGCCGTGTTGCTCTAGCATGCCCATAACAGGCGCAACCGCGTGACCCGGTAGGAAAGGCGCAAGGTGAGATTTTACGCCAATCGGACCCATGCCAGGGCCGCCGCCACCATGTGGAATACAGAATGTTTTGTGTAGGTTAAGGTGAGAAACGTCACCGCCAAACGTGCCTGGAGGCGCAACGCCGACAAGTGCGTTTAGGTTCGCACCATCAATGTAGACCTGGCCGCCAAACTTGTGAACGATGTCACATACTTCGCGAATGTGCTCTTCAAATACACCGTGAGTAGATGGGTAAGTCGCCATGATGCAGCTAAGTTGCGCGGCATGTTTCTCTGCTTTTTCAGCAAGATCGACCAAATCAATGTTACCGTTTTCGTCACATTTAACAATCACAACTTTCATGCCGGCAAGAGCAGCAGAGGCTGGGTTTGTGCCATGAGCAGAGCTTGGAATCAAACATACATCGCGTTCATGATCGCCACGAGATTTATGATATTTGTCGATAGCGATAAGGCCGGCATATTCACCTTGTGCACCAGAGTTGGGTTGCAAAGACACTGTATCGTAGCCTGTTGCTTTAGATAGCATCTCGACAAGTTCTTGCAGTAATGCATGATAGCCAGCAACTTGATTGCTTGGTGCAAACGGGTGGATTCGACCGAACTCTGCCCAAGTAACAGGAATCATTTCAGATGCCGCATTTAGTTTCATCGTACAAGAGCCAAGCGGAATCATGCTTTGGTTTAGTGCGATGTCTTTCACTTCTAATTGGTGCATGTAGCGCATCAATTCAGTTTCGCTGTGATGGCTGTTAAATACTGGGTGAGTCAGGATGGCATCTTGACGTAGCATCGAAGCGTCAAAGCCGTATGCAGTCTCAGAGTCAGTAATGTCTTCTATTGATAGTTCTGCACCGAAGCATTCCGCCAAATCGATCAGGTCGTTTGGTGTGATGGTTTCGTTTAACGCGACAGATACTTGGCCTTCAGACACTTTATAGAAGTTCATTAACTTCGCGGCGCCTTTTGCCATGATGTTGTCTGTTTGCTCGCCAGTATTAACAATAAGGGTATCGAAGTAGCTTGCGTTCGTTGTGAAGCCTTGCTTTTGAATGGCGTTAGCAAAGCAATTCGTTAATGCCGCAATGCGGTTGGCGATTTTCTTAAGACCGGCAGGGCCGTGATAAACCGCATAGAAGCCAGCCATCATGGCAAGCAAGGCTTGAGCGGTACAAATGTTTGATGTGGCTTTTTCGCGGCGAATATGTTGCTCGCGGGTTTGCATCGCCATGCGAAGTGCTGGTTTGCCATGACTATCTTTAGATACGCCGATAACACGACCTGGCATAGAACGTTTAAATGCGTCTTTCGTTGCTAGGAAGGCAGCGTGAGGACCGCCAAAGCCCATTGGTACACCAAAGCGTTGCGCAGAACCGAATACAATGTCAGCGCCCATTTCGCCGGGCGATTTCAATAGTACAAGAGAAAGCAGGTCTACAGCGATACTCACAAGAGCGCCTTGTTCGTGTGCTTGTGCGATGACAGGTGTCAAATCCGTAACCGTGCCGTCAATGCCTGGGTATTGGAAGATGGCGCCAAATACATCATGTTTTGCAAAGTTTGCGATGTCATCAACAATGACTTCAATGTCTAGTAGCTCGGCACGCGTTTTCACAACGTCAATGGTTTGTGGCAAGCAGTGGCTCGCAACGAATAACTTGTCGCTCTTCTTGCGGTTTGAGCGCTTCATGAGTGTCATGGCTTCGGCTGCAGCCGTGGCTTCATCTAACAAAGAAGCGTTAGAAATTTCCATGCCAGTTAGGTCGATGATGACTTGTTGGAAGTTTAATAGTGCTTCCAAACGACCTTGAGAAATCTCTGGTTGGTAAGGTGTGTAAGCTGTATACCAACCTGGGTTTTCTAATAAGTTGCGCAAAATAGGGGATGGAACATGCGTGTCGTGGTAACCCATACCGATAAAGGAGTGTGCCACTTTATTATGGCTGGCAATCGCTTTTAACTGCACAAGTGCTTCGCTTTCGCTAACAGGGTTGGCTGAAAGGTCTAGATTTGCTTGACGAATGGCTTCTGGAACCGTTTTTTCGATTAGTTCTGGAAGGCTGTTTATGCCGATTGTTGCTAGCATTTTGGCTTGTTCTGATTCGTCAGGGCCGATGTGGCGAGCAATAAATTCATCGTTATTTAACAAATCGCGGATGCACGAGGTCATGGTTCAATCACCTATTAAAATAAAATCTGGGGGATTAGGCTCTCGATACAGAATAGAGGGAGAGCCTATAGTTGAGAGACTATTCGATAGTGGCTGAATAGCCTGCAGCATCAAGTAGTTTGTCAAGGTCAGCTGGATTGCTTAGCTTTATTTTAGCAATCCAAGCGCCTTCATATGGCGCTTCGTTGATTAGCTCTGGCGCATCGTTTAGTGCGTCATTAACTTCAATCACTTCGCCATTAATAGGAGCATAAATGTCAGAAGCTGCTTTTACAGATTCTACTAGGGAGAACTGCTCAGTCGCAGTTACTTCTGTGCCTACTTCTGGTAGTTCAATGTAAACAACATCGCCTAGTAGATCTTGTGCATGATCGGTAATGCCAACAGTGACTGTGCCGTCACCGTTGTCTAAAACCCACTCGTGAGAGTCTGCGTATTTTAGGTTGTCTGGAATAGTGCTCATAGTATTTATGCCTCTTTAAAAAAATACCCAAGGAGGTTAAGCCTTGGGTATGTGATTTTAGCGGTAAAGTGGAAAGCGTTTACAAAGCTCTTTTACTTCTGCAAGCACGCGAGCTTCAACTTCAGGATTGCCTTCTGGCATATCAACCAAACCATCAAGTACATCACTGATTAGATGACCCACTTTCTCGAACTCTTCAATACCAAAACCGCGAGATGTTGCTGCTGGTGTTCCTACACGGATACCAGAGGTGATCATTGGTTTTTCAGTATCGAATGGAATGCCGTTTTTGTTACAAGTAATACCGGCGCGCTCTAGTGCTTTATCAACCATGTTACCTTTCAAACCTTTAGGACGAAGGTCAACTAGCATAAGGTGAGTATCTGTTCCACCTGTAACAATATCGCAACCACGCTCGATCAAAACAGCAGCCAAAGCTTTAGCATTAGCAACGACTCGGTCGATGTAAACTTTGAATTCAGGTTTAAGCGCTTCACCGAATGCCACTGCTTTACCAGCAATAACGTGCATTAATGGGCCGCCTTGGTAACCTGGGAATACCGCAGAGTTGATTTTCTTGCCAAGATCAAGATCGTTGGAAAGAATCATGCCGCCACGTGGTCCACGAAGTGTTTTGTGCGTTGTTGTGGTAACAACATGCGCGTGTGGAAGTGGAGATGGATGAGCGCCTGTCGCAACAAGACCGGCGATGTGAGCCATGTCTACGAATAGGTAAGCGCCGACTTTGTCTGCAATTTCACGGAAGCGTTTGAAATCAATAACACGAGGAATAGCAGAGCCGCCAGCGATTATCATTTTTGGCTTGCATTCTAACGCTTGCGCTTCGATTGCATCGTAATCGATCAATAGTGTGTCAGGGTTTACTTGGTATTGAATTGCGTTGAACCATTTGCCAGACTGAGCTGGTGGCGCGCCGTGAGTTAAGTGACCGCCAGCATCCAAAGACATGCCTAGGATTGTGTCGCCTGGTTGAAGTAGGGCAAGCATCACTGCGCCATTTGCTTGGGCGCCAGAGTGAGGTTGTACATTGGCGAACTCACAACTGAACAATTGCTTAGCGCGATCAATAGCGAGTTGTTCAGTAACATCAACCGCTTCACAGCCACCGTAGTAACGACGATTTGGGTAACCTTCTGCGTATTTGTTGGTTAGAACAGAACCTTGAGCTTCTAGAACCGCTTTTGAAGTGATGTTTTCAGATGCGATCAATTCAATGCCCGTTTCTTGGCGTTCTTGTTCTTCAACAATTGTTGCAAAAATCTCAGGATCTCGTTCAGCGAGAGTTTGGCTGAAAAAGGCTTCGGTGTTGGCCATGGGGAAATTCCTCTTTAATAAAACGTGTATGCCCATAAGACAATGAGTCTTGCATATAATAACACTAAGGTAGTCTAAAATGATGAAAAAAGATCATCTTTCTAGGAGCGCCAGTCATTGTTCGGTTTGCGTCAATTTCGCTTATCATAATCAAAAAGTTTCCAATTGGAAACAGCAAAGGAGAGTCAATTTCCAAGTTTGTTTATTATTAAAGTTGACCGATCATTTAGGTTTTTTATTGATATTAGTTGGTTTTGATTATAGGTATTACGGAATAAATGTCGCTTTGTGCTTGTCAAAACAAGTTGCTTTTAGATACTCTGTTTCCAATTGGAAACAGACACTCTCACAATTTTAATTAAGGTTTTCGTTATGAAACGTACTGCTCTGTGTGATCTACATATCGCTTCTGGCGCTAGAATGGTTGAATTCGCTGGCTATGAAATGCCGGTACAATATCCGTTGGGTGTAATGAAAGAACATTTATGGGCTCGAGAAAATGCGGGCTTGTTTGATGTGTCACACATGGGGCAGGTGATGCTGCGAGGCAATAATGTAAAAGCGGCGCTTGAATCTATTTTGCCTGTTGATGTGCTTGGGTTGGCTGAAAATACACAGCGCTACGGTATGTTTACGACCGAGAAAGGCGGCATTACAGATGATTTGATGTTTGCCAATTGGGGTGATGATGTCTTCATGGTGGTTAATGCTGGCTGCAAAGAGCAAGACTTTGCTTATTTGAAAGCGTCTTTGATTGATTGTGATGTTGAGGTTATTGAAGATCGATCATTACTTGCTATTCAAGGACCAAAAGCCCGTGAAGTGTTTGCTCGTATGGTACCTGATGCTTCTACTATGACGTTTATGCAAAGCCTAAAATTTACATGGCAAGGTATTGAACTGTGGGTTAGCTGCTCTGGTTACACCGGAGAAGATGGTTATGAGGTTTCTGTGCCAAATGAGCAGGCTGAAGCCTTCGCTAATGCTTTGTTGGCTTTTGACGAAGTAGAGTGGATCGGCCTTGGTGCTCGTGACTCTTTGCGTCTTGAGGCTGGCTTGTGTTTGTACGGGCATGATATTGATACCACAACAACGCCAATTGAAGCCTCTCTAAATTGGGCGATACAAAAAGTACGTCGTTTAGATGGTCAGCGTGCTGGTGGTTTTCCAGGGGCCGATATCATATTGCCGCAATTTACGGATAAACCAGCGAGAAAACGTGTTGGCTTCTTGGTTGAAGGTCGTGCGCCAGTTCGTGAAGGTGTCGAAATAGTGGATGCTTCAGGAGAAGTAAAAGGCACGGTCACCAGTGGTGGCTTTTCGCCAAGTCTTGCTCAACCTATTGTCATGGCTTATGTATCGACTCAAGCTCTTGACTCTAACGAGCCGTTGTTTGCTAGTGTCAGAGGGAAAAGTATTCCTCTAAAGCAAGCAGCGATGCCATTTGTGCCTTCTCGCTATTTCCGCGGCTAATTAGCGAATGTACTATTTAGTGAATGAACCGTTGAATTTGAGAGCACTTAGTTAAGCTCAATTCGCATTTTAAATAAATGCGCTATGCGAGGCCTAATTCTTTGCGTGGCGCATTTTTGTTTCTTATGTGATAATTCTTTACTTTTGGAGTCTGCGGTTGGCAAGTGCAACGCAACTTGTGGAGGCCTTTAGCGCCTGTTTCCTTTCAAGTTTTAACACCCGTCTTATCGGTGGGGCAGATGAGCCTCTTTATCTGCCTGCTAAATCAAACGATTCGGCTGCTATATATTTTCGTTTTGATTACCCTTCAAGCGCTCTGCACGAAGTGAGTCATTGGTGTATCGCTGGACATGAAAGGCGATTACTAGAGGATTATGGTTATTGGTATGAATCAGATTCGCGTAACCTACAAACACAGAAAGAGTTTGAGAAAGTTGAGGTGAAACCTCAGGCAGTCGAGTGTATTTTATATTGGGCAGCTGGGTTATCTTTTCGTGTCAGTGTGGATAATTTGTCTATTCCAGATTACGACGCGAAACATTTTGAACGGGCTGTAATGTCTCAGGTCGGTAAGTATATTGTTTATGGCTTACCTAAAAGGGCTGAGGTCTTTTCGAAGTATTTGTTGGCACAGCGACTTCCCGGCCAAGTATTAAATGAGTTTTTAAAGCGACAGTATGAAAATTATTGCAGATGAAAATATGCCAAATGCGAAAGCCTTGTTTTCGCATTTGGGTGAAGTTGAATTGGTAAATGGTCGAACACTATCTCATGAACAAGTAAAGGACGCAGATGTTCTTCTAGTGCGTTCGGTGACAAAAGTCACTAAAGAACTGCTTGAAGGTAGTGCTGTTCGTTTTGTTGGTAGTGCCACAATAGGTGTTGACCACATTGATTTGGATTATCTTGCAAAATCGAATATCCCTTTTAGTAGTGCGCCCGGCTGTAATGCAGAAGCGGTCGCGGATTATGTATTTAGTGGCTTAAGTCATCTTTATATGACGAAAAAGTTTAGCTGGCTAAGTAAAAAAATCGGTGTCATTGGGTATGGCAATGTTGGCAAAACAGTATATGACCGTTTTGCCAACATGGGCTGTCAGGTGTGTGTCTATGACCCTTTTAAAGAAAAGAGCGACAGTTCAGTTAATTTCGTTTCTTTAGATGAAATTCTTTCGTGCAATGTTATTTCTCTGCATGCGCCTTTAACGCATTCAGGTCAATATTCGACAAAAGGAATGATAGGAAGTAAAGAGCTTGCTCAATTATCTGTAGGCACTGCTATTATTTCTGCTGGTCGAGGCGGTGTTATTGATGAAGCCGCATTACTTGAACGACATAAACAGTTAAATGGAGATATTCATTTAGTATTAGATGTTTGGGATGGTGAACCTTCTATTAATCAAGAGCTGGTTTCTATTGTTGATATTGCCACTCCGCATATTGCAGGTTACAGCAAGCAGGGTCGTGAAAAAGGCACATGGATGGTGTATCAAGCTTTGTGTGAAAATCTTGGGTTAAGTTCTAATGTTGTGAGTAAGAATGACGCCATTAGCGCAGGTTGGTTTTCGTCTATTGATATGAGTGCGGAAATACCTCAAGAAGAAATGCTGGCTCGAAGTGTGCAGGCGATCTATGATGTGTCAAGAGACGATGTTAGGTTGCGCTATAAATACCGAGAAAATAAAGAAAAAAATATTTTTGATTGGCTGCGAAAACATTATGTAGAAAGGGATGAATTAAATACTTGTTTAGTTCGTGCTAATAGTGACGATGCGTGTGATCTTATGAATGCTGCTGGTTTTTCTGTAGAAAAAAATAATGACTAAGGTAAGTGCATGGCTGGAGTAATGCAGGTCGATCTAGGAGACCTTGATGTACCATTAGGGACGAATGTTCAGATAGAGTTTATTTCTCCTCCAGGGCGTTACATGGTAAAGGTCCTTGGAAGTATTCAGGGAAGCTCTTTGATTGTTTCTTGTCCCAAAATAAATGGTAAAAATATATTGGTAAGGGAAAATCAGATTGTCAATATTCGTTTGATGCTGAGTACTCATGTTTGCGCATTCTCAAGTAAGATTGCAAAAAGTTATTTGGAACCCGCGGCTCATCTTCATATTGCTTATCCGGATTATGTAGAGACGTCTGAGGTTCGTCAGGCTGTTCGAGTGGAAACTCGTCTAATATCAAATATAGAGCCAAATGGTTTAGCGACAACAATAGCGGAGTCCTCTTCAGCAATTATTATCGATTTGAGTCTTGGTGGTGCTAAATTAATTTCTAAGGAAGATTTTGGCACAGTTAATCAAACCATGCGTTTGGTCTGTAATGTGAAGATAGGGTCTTATAATCATATCCTTAAATTGGATTGTGAAATCAGATCTCAAGAGATTCAGATGCTTGAGCAGGTTCAGGCAACCTTAGTTGATAATGATTTTTTAACTCGTATGGGTGTTGAGTACTTCTATGTTTATGGTATCCGCTTTGTTGATTTGGCAAAGGAGACGGGGATTCCATTGATTGCATTTATTTTGGAGGCTCAGCGTAACAAGATAAAATGAAACCTTGTTATTTCAATGATAAAAAAAACGCCAGCATAAGCTGGCGTTTTTTTATCATTACTATTTTAGATATTTAAAGGGCTTGAAGGGCTTTGATGCGATCTTCGATTGGTGGGTGGCTTGAAAAAAGTTCGCCCATCGTTGGTGTTTTTCCGCGACGAATACCGAACGCAAGCATGGAATCTGGCATGCGGCTCTCTTCATGTTCTTGCTGTAATCGAGCAAGGGCGGCAATCATTGCACCTTTCCCAGCTAATCGAGCGCCAGCTTCATCTGCTCTGAACTCACGGAAACGAGAGAACCACATAACAATCATGGATGCCAAAATACCAAAGACAATTTCAAATACGAATGTCGCTATGTAATAACCCCAGCCAACGGAGCCCTCGTTATCGTCTTTACGGAGGAATTGATCGACAGCATAAGCCGCGATACGAGCAAAAAACATAACGAATGTGTTTACCACGCCTTGAATCAGAGACAATGTAATCATGTCGCCATTGGCAACGTGTCCGATTTCGTGACCTAGAACGGCTTTGATTTCATCAGGAGAAAATCGATCCAACATGCCGCTGGATACAGCAACCAGTGCGTCATTTTTGTTCCAGCCTGTTGCGAATGCATTCGCTTCGTGAGCTGGGAAAATAGCTACTTCAGGCATTTTAATGCCTGCTTTTTGCGAAAGCTCTTTTACCGTGTCTAGTAACCAGACTTCTTTATGGTTACGTGGTTGTTCGATAACTACCGCGCCAGATCCACGTTTTGCCATCCATTTTGATAACAGCAATGAGATTAGGCTGCCAGTAAAACCAAACACACCACAGAAAATAAGCAGCGAAGTAAAATCTAGGCCATTACTGGTCATGTAACCGTTAACACCTAAAAGGCTTAATACAATACCTGCTACCACCATGACAGCTAAGTTTGTCAGTAAAAACAGAATAATACGCATCGCTATGCTCCTTAAGAAACTGTTAAGGAGCATAGTAGGGCTTTATTGAATTATTTCAAGGGAGTATTAGCGCTTTCTTAATCGACCAAGAAAGGCAGCAAATCTATCCATGGCAGGTGTTAGCTCTTCGACGTGAGGAAGAAACACAAAACGGACGTGATCGGGTGTTGGCCAGTTGAATCCTGTGCCTTGAACGATGAGTACTTTTTCTTCTCGTAAGAATTGTAGAACAAGGTCCATGTCATTTTTGATTTTGTACATTTTAGGATCGAGTCTAGGGAATAAGTACAATGCGCCCTCTGGTTTGTGGCAATGAACGCCTGGGATCGAATCTAGCGCCTCCCATGCTATTTTGCGTTGCTCGTAGAAGCGCCCACCAGGGACGATTAGCTCATTTATACTTTGGTATCCTCCTAATGCCGTTTGTACGGCGTGTTGTGCTGGCACATTGGCACACAATCGCATAGAGCTAAGGATGTCTAGTCCCTCTATATAATCACTAATACCGCTTCGATCTCCAGTGATGAGCATCCAGCCTGAGCGGAAACCTGCTGTGCGATACACTTTTGACAGTCCGCCAAAGGTAATGCAGGGCGCGCGACCTTCGGTCAGTGTGGCGGTGGGTATGTGCTGAGCCTCGTCATAGAGGATTTTGTCGTATATTTCATCTGAAAAAATCAGTAGATTGTGTTCTTCTGCAAGGTTAACAATAGATTCAAGGATGCCTTTTTCATAAACCGCACCCGTTGGGTTGTTTGGGTTGATAATGACAATGGCTTTTGTTTTATTGGAAATTTTTGAGCGGATATCGTTTATATCTGGCTGCCAGCCTGAACCCTCGTCACACAAATAGTGTTTCACGTAGCCGCCAGCTAACGTTGCGGCGGCAGTCCAAAGAGGGTAGTCGGGAGCTGGTATTAATATTTCGTCGCCATCGTTTAATAGTCCTTGCATGGCCATTACGATAAGTTCACTGACGCCGTTCCCCATCCATACGTAATTTACATCGGCAGATTTGATGCCCATGGCTTGATATTTCTGCATTACCGCTTTTCGGGCCGAAAAAAGACCTTTGGATTCACAGTAACCTTGAGAAGTAGGTAAGTTACGAATTACATCAACTAATATTTCGTCAGGTGCTTCAAAGCCAAATGGCGCAGGATTGCCTATATTGAGTTTAAGTATGCGTTGTCCTTCTTCTTCCATGCGAACAGCTTCTTTTAGGACTGGTCCACGGATTTCATAACATATATTGGCGAGTTTATTGGATTTTCGAATTTGCACCACTTTATCCTTACTGAAGCTGGGCGGAGAAAATACTAACTTTACTCCTTACGTGGGCGCATTCAAGGTGAAGGGATTGATATGGGTAAAAAATAGCTTAGATGCTCTAAATTGACGCGATGGTGATGAATCACAATAAAAAGGTCTAACTGATAGTTAGGCCTTGTTATTTTTCTTTGACTAATTTTATTTAAGTAGAGTGATGATGTTGGGATCGCTCAATAGGCGATTAACTGTTTGGCTGGCCAGTACGTTCATGTCGTCTTGAACGGCTTGTTGGTATGGCATGGTGCCGTATTCTCTAACTTTTTGAGATCCGTAGTTGGCTTTATAAGTTTGTCCTTTGGCTGCCAGAGTAACTTTCAATTCAAATTCTAGGGTGGCAACTGTCTTTAATGTTTCTACTTTAGTTGTGTAACTCATCTTGGATATTTCAATTTGTAGATCCGATGCCGGCATTAAGCCTTGATCTGGAGTAAAGCCCATCTTACGCAAACCGCTCAACACGCTGTCTTTAACGCTTTGTTTTACATCATTTGTTGTGAAAATGTCTGCTCGCTCATTAATACCTGTTTTAATAGAACCGACTGCATTAGTTAGTTTTGTGCTGGTGGTAACGTCGATAACTCTTTCGTTAGAAAGCGTTGCTGTCTTAACGTCTTCTTGTGGGGTGATGCTTATATAGTGCGTTGTAGAGCAGCCTGCTAGTAAAAGCGTCGTAAGAGACAGGGTTAGAAATAGTTGTTTGTTTAGCATAATAGCTCCGATCAGATTGATTTCTAAAGCGACTTTTTATCTAAGTGGCTTAAATTAATGAAAAAAACTGTTGATTTTAAGATTGGTAACAGTAATATACGCACCCGCTCACACAGCAAGATTAAAACGTTGTCCCGTTCGTCTAGAGGCCTAGGACACCGCCCTTTCACGGCGGTAACAGGGGTTCGAACCCCCTACGGGACGCCACGGATTGTAATGATTGGCTAAGGCGGATCATCAATAGATTGCTCACTGCTTTATGCGAATAAAGAGTAGGGCAGTTGAAATGCGGGAATAGCTCAGTGGTAGAGCACAACCTTGCCAAGGTTGGGGTCGCGAGTTCGAGCCTCGTTTCCCGCTCCATTCTTCTATTATAGAAGAAAATAGTTATAGCACTACAAAAGCTAAATTGTGTCCCGTTCGTCTAGAGGCCTAGGACACCGCCCTTTCACGGCGGTAACAGGGGTTCGAACCCCCTACGGGACGCCACGGATTGTAATGATTGGCTAAGGCGGATCATCAATAGATTGCTCACTGCTTTATGCGAATAAAGAGTAGGGCAGTTGAAATGCGGGAATAGCTCAGTGGTAGAGCACAACCTTGCCAAGGTTGGGGTCGCGAGTTCGAGCCTCGTTTCCCGCTCCATTCTTCTATTATAGAAGAAAATAGTTATAGCACTACAAAAGCTAAATTGTGTCCCGTTCGTCTAGAGGCCTAGGACACCGCCCTTTCACGGCGGTAACAGGGGTTCGAACCCCCTACGGGACGCCACGAATTGTAATGATTGGCCAAGGCGGATCATCAATAGATTGCTCACTGCTTTATGCGAATAAAGAGTAGGGCAGTTAAAATGCGGGAATAGCTCAGTGGTAGAGCACAACCTTGCCAAGGTTGGGGTCGCGAGTTCGAGCCTCGTTTCCCGCTCCATTCTTCTATTATAGAAGAAAATAGTTATAGCACTACAAAAGCTAAATTGTGTCCCGTTCGTCTAGAGGCCTAGGACACCGCCCTTTCACGGCGGTAACAGGGGTTCGAACCCCCTACGGGACGCCACTTTTATACTTTGTGAAGTAAAAAGTGCCGTTTTAAAAGTGAAATTGTAAGTGTAATAAAAGTTTATGTCCCGTTCGTCTAGAGGCCTAGGACACCGCCCTTTCACGGCGGTAACAGGGGTTCGAACCCCCTACGGGACGCCACTTTTACCTTTATTAAGGTAAAAAATTATTGCTAAGTAGTGTATAGCAATAGAAATGCGGGAATAGCTCAGTGGTAGAGCACAACCTTGCCAAGGTTGGGGTCGCGAGTTCGAACCTCGTTTCCCGCTCCACTTTCTTTGAAGAAGAAAGTTTTTATACGTCCCATTCGTCTAGAGGCCTAGGACACCGCCCTTTCACGGCGGTAACAGGGGTTCGAACCCCCTATGGGACGCCATCCTTTTCTGCGCTATCATAGCTAACCTTAATTTTTGAGTTTTTAGCCATGACCTGGTTCGTCAATTACAGATTAGACAATTCGGTTTCCGTTGCTGATCGTGGTTTGTCTTACGGCGATGGTGTATTCGAAACTATTCGTGTTTTTCCTCAATGTTTCTTGCAAATCAACGATCACCTATCTCGTCTTTATCGCGGGCTCTCTAAACTTGCTATGCCTTTTTCTTTAGCGCAAAAATCTTCTTTGCATAATTTTTTGCATTCCGATGTTTTGCCATTAATCCATCAAGAGTCTGTCGTAAAGATTATTGTCAGTCGAGGAGAGGGTGGAAGAGGGTATTTAGCGCCTGAGAACTGTATTCATTCCATTATTATCGGTATCCTACCCGCACCAAATTACCAAGTTCATCGAGAGAAAGGTGTTTCACTTTCCGTTTCACCTGTTCCAGTCAGTGCAAATCGTTTTCTGTCAGGGATAAAGCACTTAAACCGGCTTGAGAATGTGATTGCTAAGCAATTTGTATCGTCGCCTGATTTTGAGGCCATTATGTTGAATGGAAACAGTGAATTGGTTGAATGCATCCAAAGCAATTTATTCTGGTGCAAGCAAGGCGTTCTTTATACTCCTTCGCTTGAGCAATCGGGTGTGCAAGGTACTTATCGGAAAGCCATTATCGAACATCAATACGATTACACAATTCAAGTCGGTCGATTTCTGCTTGCCGATCTGATGGCGGCAGATGAAGTGTTTATTACCAATAGCCTTATGGGTATAGTGCCTGTCATTGGTGTTAGTGGAGTATCTTTTCCAATTGGGATATATACTCGAAGGTTACAAATTTTAATGCAAGCTAAGGATATGCATGGCGTTCATTAAGTGGTTTTATCGCGTTGTTTTTTTATCCATTACTTTGTCGGCTATATTGGCGGGCTATCTTTATCATTCTATTACAGTCCCTGTCGAAATCACCTCCAAAGAAGAGTTTGAAGTTAAATCGGGTGATACGGCTTATAGTCTAGGCAACGAACTAACTGAAAAAGGTTTGATTGCCAATCCATATTTAACTCGTGTGGTTGCCAAGTTACATTCAGAGTGGGTACCTAAGGTCGGCAAATATGCGATTAAACCTGAAATGAATTTATTGGATATCATGGCGCTGTTTGATTCTGGCCAGTCTATTTTTTATTCCATTACTTTACTGGAAGGAAAAACAACTCGTGATTTTCTTTTGGCCATGCAAGCGCGTGGCAACATCACTATGACCTTGCTTGATGCAACAAATGAAGAAATTGTAAAAAAAGTGGGGCTCGACGTGCCGCACCCTGAAGGTCAGTTTTTTGCCAATACTTATCGCTACCATGAAGGCGACACAGACGTCAGTATATTGCAACACGCTCACGAGTTGATGGCGCAAACCTTGGATGATTTATGGAAAAACAAAGCAAAGAATTTACCTTATAAATCACCTTATGAAGCGTTAATTATGGCGTCTATTATTGAGAAAGAAACGGGGGTGCCTTATGAGCGACCATTGATTTCTCAAGTGTTTATTAGTCGATTGGAAAAGGGCATGCGCCTACAAACAGATCCTACGGTTATCTACGGCCTTGGTGATTTATTTAAAGGTAATTTGACGCGCAAAGGGCTACAAGACTCATCACCTTATAATACCTACAGGTTTTATGGTTTGCCGCCAACACCAATAGCCAATGTCGGTCGTGAAGCCATTGTGGCGGCATTAAACCCCGAGCAAACAAACGCCTTGTATTTTGTTGCCAAGGGCGATGGAACTCATGCTTTTTCGAATACGCTAAAAGAGCATAACCAAGCCGTTAGAAAGTATCAGTTTAAACGTCGAGAAGACTATCGTTCGACTCCAGTCATTGCGAAATAGAGGAAGATTGTATGAGAGGCAAATTTATTTCGCTTGAGGGTGGAGAAGGCAGCGGCAAGACCACTGCAATTCATTTCATTCAACAGTGGTTAGAAGATCATAACATTCCTTACATAATGACGCGTGAGCCCGGCGGTACGCCACTTGCTGAAGAGATCCGTCAGCTTATTTTGACTCCGCGAGACGAAGCGGTGAACGATGTCACTGAGCTATTGCTCGTTTTTGCGGCAAGAGCGCAGCATTTAGCTGAAAAAATTCAACCTGCTTTGAATAAAGGTACATGGGTGATCAGCGACCGTTTTTTGGATTCAAGTTATGTTTACCAGGGTAAAGCTCGTGGCGGCGATATTGCAATGCTCGACCAATTAGCGAACTGGGTTGTAGGAGATAATAAGCCTGATGCTACTTTAGTATTAGATGTCCCCGTTGAATTGGGGCAAGAACGAGTGGTTCAGCGTCAACACCAAGATCGTTTAGATAAAGAGTCATTGGCGTTTCATCAAAAAGTTCGTGATGGCTTTCTTGAGCGAGCTGAAGCGGACCCTGAAAGAGTGAAAGTAGTGGATGCTAGCCAGTCTTTAGAATCAGTCAAGAGTCAGATTGAAAATGAGCTATCACGACTTCGTAAAGCTTGGGCTGGTGACTGTTAAATGACTAATATAGCTGATTGGTTGATTCCTTGTTTACGTCAAGTACAGGTGCTGAAACAAACTAAGAGTCTCTCACACGCTTTATTGATTACCGGTGCCGATGGCGTAGGGCAAGAAGAGCTTGCCCATGAAATGGTAAAAGATTTAATGTGCGAAAGAGATCAGGCTGCCGCGTGCGGGGCCTGTCATTCTTGTCAGCTAATGAGCGCTGATACGCATCCTGATTATCGTATATTAGATGGCGAAGCCGCTACGATCAAAGTTGATCAAGTCCGCTTATTGGTTCGTCAAATTAGTCAGAAGCCTCAAGTTGGCCAAAACAAAGTCGTATTAATTACCCATGCTCAGGCAATGAATATTAATGCAGCCAATGCTGTTCTAAAAGCCCTTGAAGAACCTGCTGATCGCACTTTTTTTGTGCTAACAAGTTCTCAGTCCACTAGCCTGTTACCAACTATTCGAAGTCGTTGTTTATTGGTTAATGTGCCGACGCCCAGTATGGCAGAAGTAAAGTCTTGGTTGATGCAACAGCCAGATGGTGAAGCCTTGGCTTCATTATTTTGGTTAACTACTCAGCCGTTTCGATTATTGGCTATTCAACAGCAAAATAAGACGCAATTGTATGCGGCTTTGCCCGATCAATTGACGGCTATGTTACGAGGGGCGACACCAGTTAGTGCCGTATTAAAAGGGCTCGATAGTAATAATATTGAAGATTACTGCAACGGCTTAGCAGCCATTCTGCATCAATGTATTTGCCATTCAACTGGTGCGCCTATAGACGGTGCTTTGCAGTCTATTTATGACACGCTGATTGCTCGCCTAGGCATTCAAACTCTCATGCTACGTTATCAATCGTTGCAAAAACTGAAGTCAGACCTTCAAAAAACAAATTTAAACCCCATTATGCAACTCACACACGAATTGAATCAGTGGTAAACCAACTATGTTAATTGATACCCATTGCCATCTTGATATGCTTGATCTGGCTCCACATAACAATGATATAAATTCAGTCATCGATGCTGCGTACCGCAAGGGCGTTAGACAACTACTTACTATTTCTGTCGATCTTAACAAAATGGATACCGTGTTAGGATTTACAAAGCGCGATGGCGTTTATGCAAGTTGTGGTGTTCATCCTTTACAGAGTGAGGGTCTTGTTACCGACGAGAACTTAATCCGTCAGTACGCCGCTGATCCAAAAGTGATTGCAATCGGTGAAACTGGCTTAGATTATTTTTATGAAGCATCAGCAGAGGCTCATGAAGCGCAGAAGGTTAGCTTTATGCATCATCTTAAAGCATCGGGTAGTCTTGGCTTACCCGTGATTGTTCATACCAGAAACGCTAAAGAAGATACCTTGTCTTTGATTAAACAATATGGCAATCGTGATTGCGCCGGTGTGCTACATTGCTTTACTGAAGACTACGAGATGGCAAAAGCCGCATTAGATGAAAACTATCTCATTTCTATTTCTGGCATTGTGACCTTTAAAACCGCACAGGACCTGAAAGAAACGGTGCGCAAGTTGCCATTAGAGTCACTGATTGTTGAAACAGATTCACCGTATTTGGCGCCAGTTCCTTATCGTGGTAAAAAAAATGAACCTCAGTATGTGTCTGAAGTCGCTCAATATGTGGCAGATTTAAAAGGCATTCGTTACGAGGCCCTGTTGGAAGCGACAGCGGCTAATTTCCACCGAGTTTTTGCGAAAGCCAATCCGCAGCATCAACTTCAGCTTTAGAATGTTTCAAAAAGATTATGTTTCATTGAGTAACAAAAAGTTGGGCAACTGGTGTTTGTTTGCTAATAAGGCAATGATATTTCGGCTTCGATATAGTCGAAGTGAAATCAGAGTGTTAGTCTCAACATATTGTATTTATTTAAAATATTTGAAAGAAGAGCCTTCTTCTTTCGCAAGCCTATTTTCTCAATAGCTTGTTAGACTTAAGGAAATCCATTGATGTCCAACATGGTTACTTCTCTACCGTATCAAGCTCTTTCAGCCAAAGTTCCTGCGGATCACCTGACTTTCAAAACATTAAAGGATATTGAACCTCTTAGCGGTATTCTTGGCCAAGAGCGCGCGGTTGAAGCCATTCAGTTTGGTGTGGCAATGCAACGTCCAGGCTATAATATTTTTGCCATGGGGGATTCCGGCACAGGTCGTTCTTCTTATGTATTGAGTTACTTAAAGAGTGAAGCAAAACGCCGTCCAGCGCCTAATGAATGGGCTTATATTAATAATTTTACTGAAAGTCATCGCCCGAAAGCACTTGAGTTCTCTCCGGGACAAGCATCCGAATTCGAAAAAGAAATCCGAGCGTTAATTGATGGCTTAATGGCTACCTTCCCCGCAGCTTTTGAAAACCCAACGTATCAGCAACAAAAAAGTGTCATTGATCGTGCCTTTAACGATCAGTATGAAGCTGCAATAAACAAAGTAGAGCGTGTATCCGGCAAAATTGGTGTTGCCATGTTCCGTGATGCATCTTCTGTGAGCTTTGCGCCAATGAAGGATGGCAAAGCATTAGAAGAAAACGAGTTTGCCGCTTTAACCGATGATGAGCGTGATACCTTCCAAGAAGGTGTTTCGACACTGGAAGGTTTGCTTAATGAAGAGTTGTTGGGCTTGCCGCAATGGAAGCGAGCAACCTATGAGCAAATTCGCCAGCTAAATTTAGATACCGTCAAAGAAGCGTTAGATCCCTTAATGTCAGGCTTGTTTGATAAATACAAAGACGATGCGGATATTAGTGCGCATCTAAAAGCGTTGAGAGACGACTTAGATAAAACCATTATTGATCAAATGGCTGACGATAAGGCGTCTGAAAATCGTGATGAAGTTGGTCGACGTCAGTTTTATGAAGAACTGTATTTACCGAATATCGCCATTACCCACGAAACAAATAGTGGGCAGCCAGTGGTGTATGAGCCGCATCCTACTTACCGTAATTTATTTGGTCAGGTTGAGCACAGTAGCGACCAAGGTATGTTGGTAACAAGTTACCGTTTGATCCGCTCTGGTAGTTTGCATGCAGCTAACGGTGGTTACTTAATTTTAGATGCCGAAAAGCTACTAACAGACCATTATTTATGGGAAGCACTTAAGCGCGCACTAAAGAGTAAGACTATCAAAATTGAGCATCCATATGCAGATATGGGCTTGATGAATACCATGACCTTATCGCCGCAGGACTTACCTCTGCAGGTCAAAGTTGTGCTGATTGGTGCTCGTGATATTTATTACTTGCTGCAAGATGCAGACCCTGACTTCCAAGAAATGTTCCGAGTATTAGTCGATTTTGATGACACCCTAAAACGCTCTAAGGATGCTGAGTTGTCATTTGCTCGCCTGATGAAGGATCGAGTGGATAAAGAAGAATACGCCAACGTGACTCGTGATGGTGTTGCCGCTTTGATCGAATACAGCAGTCGTTTGGCTGAGCATCAACGTGAAATGGCAGCAAAAATAGGTGATGTGTTTGAATTGTTAGGCGAAGCCGATTTTGTCCGTCAAATGGCGAAAGACAGTGAAATTACGGCTGACCATATCGCACGGGCTTTAAAAGCGAAAAAACATCGTACTGGCCGTGTTAGCGAAAAGATCATTGAAGAGATCATCGAAGGTACAGTGTTGCTTGAAAGTGACGGTTATGCGGTAGGTAAAATCAACGGTCTAACCGTTATGCAGATTGGTGACAGCAGCTTTGGTGCACCTGCTCGTATTTCCACAACGGTTTATCCGGGTGGCAAGGGCATTATTGATATCGAGCGAGAATCAAACCTAGGCCAAAACATTCACTCTAAAGGTGTATTGATCCTATCTGGTTATCTTGGCAATAAATACGCTCAGCGTTTCCCATTAGACATTTCAGCTTCCATCGCAATGGAGCAGAGCTACGGTTATATCGATGGTGACAGTGCTTCTACAGCTGAATTGTGTTGTTTGCTATCAGCGTTGATACAAGTGCCTTTGCGTCAGGATCTTGCCATTACGGGGTCTTTAAACCAGTACGGTGAGATTCAGGCCATTGGTGGCGTGAATGAAAAGATAGAAGGCTTCTTTAATGTCTGTAATGCGCGTGGGTTAACTGGCACGCAAGGGGTGATCATTCCTAAGTCTAATGCCATTAATTTGATGTTAAGCGATGAAATTGTTGACGCGGTTAAAGCCGGATTATTCCATGTTTATGCTATTTCTACCGCCGACGAAGCCTTACATTTATTGACGGGTATTGAACCTGGCGTTGCGGATGAAGAGGGCGAATACCCAGAAGGTACGGTATCTGCTCGAGTAATCGAACGACTAGAAGAAATATCTAAGCTTGGTGAAGAAGAGGAAGACGAAGAATCTGACACAGATGACTCTGAAGGCTCGGCAATCACAGAGAAAGATAAAAAATCTGAAAAAAATAAGAAACCGAAGAAAACTGACAAATAAGCACTACTAATGGATAAGCGTAGAGAACCAATGGCAGATTAATGTTTGCCATTGGTTCTTTTTATAAATTGTGCGCTACAGCTGTCGTTGATCAGAAAAAAAATGGTGTAATAAAGATTGGAGACTGTAACTAATTTTGTGTAACTACCTATCACAACATATTCTATAGAGAATTAAGGATAGGTAGATGCAAATGAACCAAAAAGAACTGGAAGCCTTCGCAAAAGAAGCCGCCAAAGGCATTAAAACGCCTGAGGATCTTAACGAATTTAGCCAAATGCTGAAGAAGATTACCGTTGAGGCGGCCTTGAATGCAGAGATGGATGAGCATCTGGGTTACGAGAGACATCAAAAATCCTCGTCAACCAACAGTCGTAATGGTAAGAACAGTAAGCGTATTAAGACGGAAGATGGTGAGTTTGAACTGGATACGCCTCGTGACCGCGAAGGTTCTTTTGAACCAAAGCTGGTCAAAAAGCACCAATCCCGCTTTACTTCCATGGACGATAAAATCCTATGGCTCTACGCGCAAGGTATGAGCACCCGAGACATCGTCAATGCCTTCGATGAATGGTACGGTGCTGAGATATCTCCGACACTGGTATCACGTGTTACCAACGCGGTGATCGAGCAAGTAACTGAATGGCAAGCACGCCCCTTGGATGCCATCTATCCCATTGTGTATCTTGATTGTATTGTGTTGAAAATCCGCCAAGATAAGCGTGTTATCAATAAATCGATTTTCTTGGCACTCGGTATCAACACCGACGGTCATAAAGAACTCATGGGCATGTGGATTGCTGAGAACGAAGGGGCTAAGTTCTGGCTAAACGTCCTCACTGAGCTTCAGCAGCGTGGTGTAGAAGATATTCTCATCGCTTGTGTTGATGGTCTAAAAGGCTTCCCAGAAGCCATCAATGCCGTTTTCCCACAAACCAGCATTCAACTGTGTATCGTGCATATGGTACGCAACTCATTGAAGTATGTATCATGGAAAGACTACAAAGCGGTGACGGCGGACTTAAAGCAAGTTTACCGCTCTGCAACGGAAGAAGAAGCCTTGTTGGAGTTAGATCGTTTCGCAGGCGTCTGGGACGATCAATACCCGCAAATCACCAAATCGTGGCGCAATCACTGGCATAATCTTAATACACTGTTTAGTTACCCTGACGATATCCGCAAAGCGATCTACACAACGAACGCTATTGAATCACTGAACAGTGTCATCCGTAGAGCCATTAAAAAACGTAAAGTCTTCCCAAGCGACGATTCTGCGAGGAAAATGGTTTATCTTGCCATTAGAGAGGCCAGTAAAAAATGGACAATGCCCATTCAAAACTGGCGCCAAGCGATGAGTCGATTTATTATTGAGTTCGAGGAGCGACTCGAAAAGCACCTTAACTAAATGGTAGTTACACAGAATCTGTTACAGGGTCATTTACTGTCCTTTTTTATAAGCTAAAAAACCTCTGCGAAGCTAAAATGATTTAGCTTAAGACCAGGACCCTGTGCTGCTTTTTTTGCGTCGTAGCATAGGCAATAGTATCCCTAGTAGTAAGCCGCCGAACAAAGTGGCTCCTCCAATCATAAACCATTTCTGTTCTGTTGTGTCTTGAAGCTTTTCGGCATGCGCTATTGCAATATTCGCCTGCTGTTTTAGGGTTGCTATTTGGTAGCTTACATCTTCGTTTTGAGAAACAATAGCTTGCGCCTTATCGGATAATTCAGCAGCGTCTTGCAGTTGTTGTTTTAGTGACTCATTTTCATCTTGAAGTGCAGAGTTTGTGTTATTTAGTTCTTGAATTTTTTGCTGGCTAACTTTTAGTGCGTTGGCAACTTCAGCTCTGCTTTCCATGTTTTTATTGAGTTGAGTTTGTAGTGTTTCTAACTCATCTCTTGTTACCATATCTTCACTTAGAAAATAATCGGCAACCCATCCTTCATTTCCACTAGGAGTGCGAACTTTTGTATAGCCATCATTTTGTTCTAGAACTTCTAATGGCGTCCCGCTTTTTAAGCCTCTTTCTACTGCTCGTGTGCTGTTATCTAGTCCTTCACGGATAGCGACAAATTGAATGTCGGAAATGTATACTGTCGCAGAATGCGCAGTGGCAGAGAGTAATGCGCCAATAATTAGGCTGGTAATGCGTTTTTTAGACACGTTTAGTTCCTTTAACAATCAATCACTTTATCTGTTTAGTACGATAATGATGAGGCGTCCAATACGCAATAGAAAAGGCCATCGTAATGGCCTTTTCTTGTTAGTTTATTGAAAAAATTCTGTCTAGCGACGCAAGAATAGAGGTCTAGGGTCTGAAACATCGCCTTGATAAGCGATTGAGAAGGGCTTATGCAAGGCCAGAGCTTTTTCTAAATCGACTTCTTCGTTGAACTGAAAGCTGTTAAATCCAACTCGTAAAAGGTAGCCCAATTGATCTGGAATGAAGCTGCCAAGGGCTCGAATTTCACCTTGGTAATTTAATCTCTCTCTTAAAAGGCGAGCATAGCTAAAACCTCTTCCATCAGTGAACGCTGGGAAATGAATGCCAATCACATCGAATTTGCTTAGGTCTAGGTCTTTGAGGAATTCGATTCCATCTCCTGCTTCTAACCAAATCCCAGCTATATTACCCATAGTGTCTTTTTCAGATAGCCATTTCTGCGCAGCAACGATGCTGTTTGACGTCACTTCTTGCTCAACGTCTTGGTGCCAGTGGTAAGTGTTGTCGATTATCTCGCCGTTCTTAATTAGCTTTGGCATAAGCGGCCTCTTTAAATGGTGTGATGCCAACGCGGCGGTAAGTGTCGATGAAACGTTCTTCTTCTGTACGATTATCAACATAAACGTTCATCAGCTTTTGAATGACGCAGCTGATTTCTTCTTGAGCAAATGAAGGGCCAAGTATCTTACCAATGCTTGCATCATGGCCAGAAGCCCCACCGATGGAAATTTGATAGAACTCTTCACCTTTCTTGTCGACACCTAGAATGCCGATGTTACCAACATGGTGATGACCACAGGCATTCATGCAGCCTGAAATATTCAAATCAATATTGCCAAGGTCATAAAGGTAGTCAAGGTCATTAAATGTTTCTTGGATTTGTTCAGCAATCGGAATGGATTTTGCGTTTGCTAATGCACAAAAGTCTCCGCCAGGGCAGCAGATCATATCCGTCAACAAGCCAAGAGTGGGGGTGGCGAAGCCAGCTTCTTTTGCTGCTTCCCAAAGATCAACGAGCTGTTCTTGGCAAACATCAGCAAGCACGAGATTTTGCTCATGGCTTACGCGTAGTTCGCCAAAACTGAATTGATCTGCAAGGTCTGCAGCTTTGTGCATTTGTTCAGCAGTAGCGTCGCCAGGTGCTTGACCGGCTTTTTTAAGTGTTAGCGTTACAATGCGGTAGCCCGCTTTTTTGTGCTCGAACGTGTTGCGTTCAAACCAACGAGCAAAGCCCGCACTTTCAGAGAGCTTACTGGTTAAGTTTGCAGGGTTGTTTTCTAAAACGTCGTAATTAGGCTCGCTAAAGAAACCTTGAAGGCGTTCAAATTCACTCATTGGAACTGTGCTTTCTTTGCCTCTTAGGTGTTGCCATTCGGCTTCAACTCGGCTGCGGAATTCTTCGATGCCCAGTGCTTTGACGAGTATTTTGATGCGGGCTTTATACTTGTTGTCGCGACGACCCTGCTGGTTGTAGACACGAATAATGGCATCTAAATAAGTGAGTAAGTCTACACGTGGAATAAATTCACTAATGGTTACGCCAACCATTGGTGTTCTGCCTAGACCGCCACCAACCATAACCTTAAAGCCAATCTCACCAGCGTCATTTTTCCGGATTTGCAGGCCAATGTCATGAACTTGAACGGCGGCGCGATCAGCAGACTCAGTAGCGTTTACCGCAATTTTGAATTTACGCGGTAGGAATGCAAACTCAGGGTGGAAGGTAGACCACTGACGAATCAATTCGCAATAAGGGCGCGGATCAACAATTTCATCTGAGATGACGCCAGCGTATTGGTCTGTCGTTGTGTTACGAATACAGTTACCACTTGTTTGAGTTGCATGCATCTGTACTTCAGCCAGTTCAGCCAAAATGTCTGGAACATCTTCTATTTTGGGCCAATTTAATTGTAAGTTCTGGCGAGTACTAAAATGCCCGTATGATCTGTCATAGCGACAGCTAATATCAGCCAATTTACGTAATTGCGCGCTAGAAAGCATTCCGTATGGAATAGCAATACGCAACATTGGTGCGTAGCGTTGTACATAAAGGCCGTTTTGAAGGCGTAATGGTAGAAATTCTTGCTCGCTCAATTCTTGATTTAAATAGCGGCGTGTTTGGTCGCGGAATTGTGCTACACGCTCTTCAACAAGCTGTTGGTCAATGGCGTCGTATTGATACATAGTGAAATGAACCGTGGTTAATAAGTGTAAGTTGACTCATGTTAGCAAATATCCTTTATTCTAAAAATGAATATTTATCTATATCTTTAGTGGTTTTCATAATAAGGCTTATTCGGAATCTTGTTATTAGAAAAAGGTAAAAATAGAAAGAGGAAAAATACCCTACTTTTTTACTAGGTCTTTGGCTTTGCTCTTCATCTCCTGTAATATAACGCTTATTGATCGTTATATAGATTTTGAAAGGGTTATTATGAATATTACAATTACCGATGGTGCCCAAGAATATCTTTCTTCTTTGCTGGAAAAACAAGGAGTAGAAGGTATTGCTGTGCGAATTTTTATCCAGCAACCGGGCACGCCTTATGCTGAAACCTGTCTTGCTTATTGTCGTCCAGATGAGGTAAATGAGACGGACGAAATTTTGAATCTGCCAAAGCTAAAAGTGTATATTGAAAAGAATTCTGTCAACTTCTTGGATGAGGCGTTTGTTGATTACGCTACCGAGAAAATGGGTGGTCAGTTAACAATTAAGGCGCCTAATGCAAAAATGCCGAAAGTTACGGCAGATAGTCCAATTGAAGATCAAATTAATTACGTACTTTATTCTGATATCAATCCAGGCTTAGCGGCTCATGGTGGCGAAGTAAGCTTGCTTGAAGTGCTTGATGGCCAAGTTGCTGTATTAAAATTCGGCGGCGGCTGCCAAGGTTGTAGTGCAGTTGATTTGACGCTAAAAGAGGGTGTTGAGAAAACCTTGATGGAAAAAGTTCCGGGTCTTACTGCAGTGAAAGATTCAACGGATCATACTGTGACAGACAACGCTTTCATGTAGGTTTATATTGCTAAAGTCGTTAATAAAAAAGGGGAATCACTAAATTGCGATTCCCCTTTTTTTGTCACGCTCCCTGTCGGTATAGCTTATCCGCGTTGACGTTTTGGCAGTACGTCACGTAGTGCATTAGCCATTTCTGTAAGCGCTTTTTCTGTCGTTTCCCAGTCAATGCAGGCATCGGTAATGGAAACGCCGTACTCTAGATCGCTTAAATTAGCCGGTACCTTTTGGTTGCCCCAGCCGATGTTGCTTTCGATCATTAGGCCCATAATGGATTGGTTGCCATCAAGGATTTGCTGAGTCGAGTCTTCTGCAACGGTTACTTGGCGTTCTGGTTTTTTACTGGAGTTTTCATGGGATGTGTCGACCATGATATTCACTTTAAGGTTGGCTTTTACTAGCTCTTGTTCCGCTTCCGCAACAAATTGTGCTTCATAGTTAGGTTTGCCGCCACCACCGCGAAGAACAACGTGACCATAATCGTTCCCCTTGGTATTTACAACGGTAACTTGGCCTTCTTCATTAATGCCTAAGAAAGAATGAGGGTGCGAGACAGATTGCATTGCATTAATAGCAACGGTTAAGCCACCATCTGTACCATTTTTAAAGCCAACTGGGCCGGATAAACCAGATGCCATTTCGCGGTGAGTTTGCGACTCTGTTGTGCGCGCGCCGATAGCAGACCAACTAATAAGGTCTTGAATGTACTGTGGAGAAATAGGATCCAACGCTTCAGTAGCAAGCGGAAGACCAAGCTCAGATAAATCAATAAGCAGCTTGCGACCAATGCGGATGCCTTTATTGATATCAAAGGTTCCATCCAGATTTGGATCGTTAATTAAACCTTTCCAGCCAACGGTTGTGCGTGGCTTTTCAAAATAAGCGCGCATGATGATATATAACGTGTCATCCAGTTTTTCGGCTAGCGCTTTTAAGCGTGCAGCATAATCTAGTGCGGCTTTTGGATCATGAATAGAGCATGGCCCAATAACGATAGCTAGGCGGTGGTCTTTGCCATCCATGATGTTTTTGATGATGTCGCGGGATTCTGCTACATGGCTGCTAACGCTTTCGCTAACCGGCAGCTCTTTCTTTAATTGGCTCGGCGTTACCAGAGGGGTAAAGGAGGCAATATTTAAGTCTTCAAGACGTTTGTTACTCATTGCGGGGTTTCCTGCTTTTTTTGCTTTTAGTTATAGCCGCTTACAATATCGTGTTTTTATCTCTGAATGAACCGCTAGGTTATCATTTTTTAACTTTTTAGAAGAAAAGATACTTCACGCCAAAAGAGAGCAGAGCGGTTGCTAAAACAGGCTGTAAAACATGATTGGGTACATGGCTAGCGATACGAGTGCCAACGTATATGGTTGGAATGGATCCGATTAAAAGGGCGGCTAGTAGCGAATAGTCAACGTTGCCTAAGAAAATGTGCCCTGTGCCAGCAACGAGCGTAAGCGGGACGGCATGAGCCAGATCCGTACCTACAATGTTTTTTGCTCTCATGACTGGAAATAATATCATCATGATGGCGGTTCCTAGGGCGCCAGCACCTACCGAAGTGAGGGTGACGAGTATGCCTAAAATAAACCCGCAAACAAAGATGACTTTGGTGCTTTGGTCTTCTGATATGTCAAAGCTCAGTGCTTTGGTTAACTTCGCTCTGAATAATATAACCACGGCTGTGAGAACGAGCATCATGCCCAAAGTTCCAGTCAAAACCTCTTGATAGTGGTCAGGTTTTTCAAAACGTGATAGCGCCCATACCGTTATAAGGGACGCTGGTATGCTTCCTGCTGCCATGGCAAAAACGATCTTCCAATTAACATTGCCACGTTTAGCATGCATGACAACGCCGGTACTTTTAGCAATGCCAGCATACATAAGATCTGTGCCAATGGCGATGTGAGGAGGGAAGCCAAACATTAATAAAAGTGGTGTCATAAGTGAGCCGCCACCAACGCCTGTGATGCCAACAGCCAAACCAACTGCCGCACCGGCAGAAATATACCAAAGAAAATCCATTAGTAAGCCACATTGAAGTTATTTAAGCTGGCAACACTAGAGGTTTTTTACTATTCTATAAAGTAATATTTTATTATGTTTTTAACTCTTTTTCGAATAAGGCCGACGATGAAATTACAGCAGCTTAGATACATATGGGAAGTGGCACGTCATGACTTGAACGTTTCGGCCACGGCGCAAAGTTTGTATACGTCACAGCCGGGCGTTAGTAAACAGATTCGTCTTTTGGAAGATGAGCTTGGTGTAGAGGTCTTTGCGCGTAGTGGAAAGCATTTAACGCATGTGACACCTGCTGGCGAAAAAATTATTGCTTTAGCGGGTGAAGTGCTTAGTCAGACGCAAAATATTAAGCGTGTTGCCAAAGAGTTTAGTGATGAGCGTAAAGGGTCGCTTGATATCGCAACAACTCACACTCAGGCTCGATATGCTTTGCCTAAAGTGATTAATCAATTCATTGAAGGTTACCCTGAAGTAAGTTTGCACATGCATCAAGGAACACCAATGCAAATTGCTGAAATGGCCAATGATGGGTTGGTTGATTTTGCGATTGCAACAGAAGCACTGGAGTTGTTTGGTAATTTGGTTATGTTGCCTTGCTATACTTGGAACCGTTCCGTAGTTGTGCCAAAAGACCATCCTTTGGCAAAAGTGACTAAACTGACTTTGCAGGCTTTGGCTGAATATCCTATTGTCACCTATGTTTTTGGTTTTACAGGCCGGTCCCAGTTGGATCAAGCGTTTCAAGAGGCTGAGTTGCAACCTAACGTTGTGTTTACAGCTGCAGATTCTGATGTAATTAAAACTTATGTTCGTCTAGGGCTTGGTGTGGGGATTGTCGCTTCAATGGCGCATGACGAAATGCAGGATGCTGATTTAGTTGCTCTGGATGCGTCGCATCTTTTTGCTGATAGCTGTACAAAAATAGGCATTCGCAGTAATACCTTTATTCGTGGCTACATGTATAAATTTATCGAATCTTTTGCACCTCATCTGACAAAAGAGATTGTGATGGCAGCAATGGAGGCTGGTAACAGGCAAGATGTTGAAGCGCTATTTAAAGGAATTGAGTTACCAAGACATTAATCTTTGCTGCTCGGCATAAATTAGAAAGATAGAAATCAATAGAATAGAAAAAGCCGCAACATAAAAATTTTATGCTGCGGCTTTTTCGTTTCATATGGTCTGTTTGAAACTGCCTAGAAAATTTATTTTTTTAGTTTGATGGCCATTTCGGCAATGCGTTTGCCTTGCGCTTCGCAGAGTGCTTTTTCATCATCAGTCAAGGCTGTCTCATGTGTGCTATTTGCTAGATGGCTTGCGCCATAAGGCGTCCCGCCAGCTTGAGTGCTGATGAGTTCTTTGTTTTTATACGGTAATCCAAGCCAGACCATGCCGTGATGTATCAACGGAGTCATCATGCTAAAAATGCATTGTTCTTGGCCGCCATGCATTGTGCTCGCACTGGTGAAACCGCACGCGGGTTTGTCGATCAGTTGGCCGGTCAGCCAGAGAGTGGATGTTTGATCGATGAAATGCTTTAGAGGTGCCGCCATACTGCCGAAATAAGAAGGCGACCCAATGGCAAGACCTGAGCAGTCAGCTAATTCTTCCAAAGTGCAATAAGGCGCGCCATCGTCCGGTAAGGCGGGCGAGGCGACTTTTGTTGTGTTTGACACTTCTGGTACTTGGCGTATTTTTGCTTCCATGCCGTTAGTTTTGTTGATGCCGCGGGCAATGTACTTTGCCATTTCCGAGACAGAGCCATGA
Organism: Marinomonas sp.; assembly: GCF_965225885.1. Classification (NCBI taxonomy): domain Bacteria; kingdom Pseudomonadati; phylum Pseudomonadota; class Gammaproteobacteria; order Oceanospirillales; family Oceanospirillaceae; genus Marinomonas; species Marinomonas sp. The sequence continues at coordinate 2,810,982 of NZ_OZ245329.1, read as the reverse complement.
CGGCTGTAAAACAAAACCAACACGTAAGGTGACTGGGTCATTCAATAGTTCCTATTTAATTGCTCTCAATTATTCAAATAAAGCTAAGACATCTTCCGGTGGGCGGCCAATTTTTGCTTTGTCGTTGTGGATGACAATAGGGCGTTCTATTAAGCTTGGGTTTGCTTGCATGGCTTGTAGGTGTTCTTCGTCGGTAGAGTCTTTGCTTAAGCCAAGTTCTTTATAGATGGCTTCTTTGGTGCGCATGAGTTCTAGTGGTGTTATATCTAGCTGTGTAAGTAATGTCTGGATTTCTTCGATGCTTGGCGTATCTTGCAGATACAGACGAATCTCAGCTTGTATATTGTTGTCTTCTAGAAGTTGTAGGGTTTGACGAGATTTTGAGCAACGAGGGTTATGGTAAATGGTGGTCATGTTTGCCCCTTTTTACGATTGGAGGTCTCTATAAATATAGAAAAGCCTAACGGAAGTGATTGCTTCCGTTAGGCTTGAAGGTTTTATTTTTTGCTTAAAATAAAATCGATTGCGTCGGCAATGGCGATGTCTTCGTTCTCGCCAGCTTTGCGGTATTTGTATTCTAATGTGCCTTTTTCTAGGCCTTTATCACCTACAACCAAGCGATGCGGAATACCTAGCAACTCGCAATCAGCGAATTTAACGCCTGGGCGTTCTTTGCGATCATCTAACAAAACGTCTAAACCTTTTGCTTTAAGTTCGTCGTATAGGCGATCACATTCGGTACGAACCGCTTCTGACTTGTCATAGTTCATCGCAACAATAGCAATATCGAATGGCGCGATGCTTTCTGGCCACAAAATACCTTTTTCATCGAAGTTTTGTTCGATGGCTGCCGCGACGATACGAGAAACACCAATGCCATAACAGCCCATGTGCATGACTTGTGCCTTACCGTTTTCATCTAAAACGGTGGCTTTAAGAGCTTCCGCATATTGTTGGCCAAGTTGGAAAATATGACCCACTTCGATACCACGCTTGATAACGATGGTGCCTTGTCCGTCTGGAGAGGGGTCTCCTTCAACAACATTGCGGATATCAGCAATTTCAAATGCAGCACAGTCACGTTCCCAGTTGAGGCCAGTGAAGTGATAGTCATCTTTGTTTGCGCCGGCGCAAAAGTCAGACATGACGGCCGCTGAGCGATCGGCAATAACGCGAACGCCTTTTTCTGCTAGCCCTTTTGGCCCGATAGAGCCAGGTGCACAACCAATTTTTGCGATGATGTCGGCTTCATCGGCGAATTCAAATGGAGAAACGACGCCAGATAGTTTTTCCACTTTGATTTCGTTGATGTTGTGATCGCCACGTAACACAAGTGCTACGATTGTTGGTTGATCATTTGCGTCAATGGCTTTGACAAGCATGGTTTTTACTGTGCTGGTGACATCTAATTTCAAAAACTCAGCAACTTTTTGAATTGTTTTGCAGTCAGGAGTAAATACTTCTGCAATGTCTTGTGTTGGTGCGTCGGCTTTTTCTTTTAGGCAAACGGCTTCGGCGAGCTCGATGTTTGCCGCAAAATCAGATGAATCGCTGAAAGCTATATCATCTTCACCAGAGTCAGCCAATACGTGAAATTCATGTGAGTAAGCGCCGCCGATGCTGCCGGTGTCTGCGCGAACTGGGCGGTAATCAAGGCCGATACGATCAAATACATTGCAGTAAGCTTGATGCATGACGTCATAGGTTTCTTGCAATGATTCTGCGCCAACGTGAAATGAGTAAGCGTCTTTCATGCAAAATTCGCGTGAACGCATTACGCCAAATCGAGGGCGAACTTCATCACGGAATTTAGTTTGAATTTGAAAGAAATTCATTGGTAGCTGTTTGTAGCTCGTCAATTCGTTACGCGCAAGTTCTGTGATGACTTCTTCATGGGTTGGGCCGAGGCAATACTCGCGACCGTGACGGTCTTGCAGGCGAAGCAATTCAGGGCCGTATTTCTGCCAGCGTCCTGTTTCTTGCCATAATTCCGCAGGTTGAACGCCTGGCATCATGACTTCAAGAGAGCCTGCTTTTTCCATTTCATCTCGGACAATGCTTTCGACTTTGCGGAAAACTTTAAGGCCTGTTGGTAGCCAAGTGTATAAGCCTTTTGAAATTTGGCGAATCATACCAGCTCGAACCATTAGCTGGTGGCTGGTGACGACGGCGTCAGTTGGTGCATCACGTAGGGTAGAGAATAAATAGTTGCTTGCGCGCATAATAATATTGGTACTTTAAAGTTGAGTGATTAAAGTTAAATTGCAAAAAATATCAAATTACAAAAAAAAGCCTTAGCCTGCGAATCGCGGCTCAATTTGGCCTTTTACATTCGTTTCAAGGGCAAAGATTCCGCCTGCTTGGGGGAATCGCTTTAGCTCTTCATCTGTTTGTGCGCCACGGCAAGTGCTCACAAAGAGGGTTTTCATTTCTGGTCCACCAAAGGCAACCATGGTTGGGTAGGTTGCAGGAACTGGATGTTCTTCTAGAATATCACCCTGAGGGCTGATTTTTACAACGCGCTGTCCTTGATAAAGAGCAGACCAGTAATTTCCTTCGCTATCAACCGCAGCACCATCGGGGCGGCCGTTACCGTGTGGAAATTGAATGAAAACGCGTTTATTGGTTGCCGCACCGCTTTCTAAGTCATAATCGAACTGATAAACCACATGATTTGGGGTATCTGAATAATACATAATGGTGTTATCAGGAGAGAATGCTAAGCCATTAGATGTCCAAGCAGCTTGATCAATCAGATTCTCTTGACCACCGCTGAATTGATGTAAGGCACCCTTGAAAGCATCTTTTGGTGAGTACATAGTGCCTGCTAAGAAGCGACCTTTTGCATCACAGCGACCATCATTAAATCGTGTTGTTTTTTGATCGTAAGTGGCAAGCCAATAAGGTTTTAAGTCAGCATCAAGTTGTTCGAATGTATAGACTCCAGAACGAAAGGCGGCAATGAAGCCGCCGTTTTCTGCTAATGAAAAACAACCGATTTCTTCATCGAATTCGCGACTCGTCAGGTTTTTTGATTTTGTGTCGTAAGCGTATAGTATGAAAGAATCGATATCGACAAAATAGAGCGTTTGAGTACGTTCGTCCCAACGAGGACATTCGGCTAATTTTGCTTGTGCATCCACGGCACATTGCATATCAGTCATGCGGGCTCCAAGTCTCTAAGAGTTTTTAAAAATAGGGTGCTATAGTGCTTATGAAAGCCTTTTTTGTAAATAGGAAGATGTAAAGATGTTTGAGTTAAATCCAGTGTTAGGTCGTGATTCTATTCTTGTTGGGCACTTTTCATTGTGTCAATTACGTCTTATAAATGATGCTCAGTTTCCTTGGTTTATACTTGTGCCACAGCGAAATGACATCACCGAAATATATCAGCTTGTAGAAGAAGATCGTCAGCAACTGATGGCAGAAAGTTGCCTTTTGGCGGAAACTCTTCACGATGCTTTTTCCGCAACCAAGTTGAATATTGCCGCTATTGGCAACCAAGTGCCTCAATTGCACATACACCATATTGTTCGTTATAAGACAGATCCCTGCTGGCCTGGTCCTGTGTGGGGAAAATTCGAGGCTATTCCTTACTCAAAAGAAGACTTGGCTGAAATTTTGCAAAAGGTTCATTCATTACTGAGTGATGATTTAACGTTACCTAGTGATGGGGATGAACTTTACTATTGAGAAAAAGCTTTAATTTTGTATTCTATACTGAGTGAAAATTAGCCAATTTGGAAAGCATGTTTTATGAGCATTAGCAAAAGGAAGAAGGCCATACAGAAGGTTGTTAAATTATTGAATTTAGCAACTTCCTCTAATTCAAGTGAGTCTGTAATGGCGTTGCGTCATGCTGAATCATTGATTAGGCGGTATCAGGTCGCTCAAAGAGAGTTGCCGATTTTGCAATTGTGTGATCGCTCTATGCTTTACCGTGTAAGTTGGGGGGGCGCAGCTCCTCGATATCAAAAAGAAGCGGTTGTAAAACCCTCTTCTGAAGGGTCTGTCTATCAGCGTCGTTTCAGTGAAAAAGATAATGATCCTAGTCGAGCATATGAATCTGCTCGAACTATTCTTGATGATATGGACCTTTCTGGTTTTTATGATGCTGAGCTGTCATTTAGTGATTCAATCTTGCCTGATGGTAAAAATGTAAATGACGAAAATGAATCTGTCGACGATAAGGATCAAGTTATTTGCGATATTGATGCTCAAGATGAAGGTGTTGAGGTAAATTTTGAATTAGATGGCGATAGCATTGGTGAAGATTACATGGCAGCGGAAAATGTATTGGAAGATACTAATATGACAGCAGAGTCTGTTGTTAATGAAAATGGACAAGATAGTTCTGCGGTATATACATCCAGCGATAATGTTATTAATGCGACAAAAGCCTTTCGCCCAAATGGCAATGAATTTACAGAAACATTAAAAACTCAATATGCAACCAGTGATCCAAGTGTGCCATTTGTAGATGATGGCTACTGGTCTAAAGTATATGAAAAGCTTGCAGATTTTGATGAGGTCAAAGTTCAGACTGAAATAGAGGATCTAGATAAGCAGCTTTTATTGGCGCAAGAGAATTTACAGCTGCAAAAACAGAAGCGTTATGAACATGAGCAGGGTGAACTGCAGGAGCGTGCTGAGCGAGCTCGAATTGAACAAAGTTTTGAAGAGGCTATTGAGCGAGCGTTTCAGGCAAGAGCGAAATCCTACGAGGCTTGGGAAGAGAGCTGTACCAAAATTCGTATGGCTCGTTTAAGGGATGAGCAGGAGGCTGTTCAGGGATATGACGCCGTTAGTCATGCGCTGGCAAAGAATAAAGAGTCTTTTAAGCAGCATTTGCAGAGAAAAGAAGACTACCGAGCGGCTAAGATTATGCACGAGCTGCGTAGGCACCTTGTTCTTGCTGTATCAGTTGGCGAAGATGCTATCGCATCTTATGAAAAAGTTATTGATATTATGTCTGAGAATGGCCTTTCTCTTAAAGATTTAGAATTCTCCGATATCAAAAATAAGAGTTTGTTTATTCGTTTGTTGGAGCGCGAATCTGCTCTTATTTCAGATGTGCATGAAAGAGAAGCTCATACTGAAGAGATGTTGGATAAGTTCCTAACTTCTAGTCTGGCTAAAAAAGAGTCGCGTGCCTCTGAAAATCCAATTCAACATGTTCAGCGTTTGCTTATTGCGGCGAGTGAAGGTGGTCAGTTTGAAACTCAAAAAAATCTAGAGCAAGTGATTTACTTGATGGAAGCTAATGATATTGGAGTTAGAGATATTGGTTATGGTTTCATCAAAAAATATTCTGTTTTTATTCGTTTGATTAACTGGGAGGCTGAGCGTATCTCATCTTTGCCAGAGCGAGAAAAGTTTACGACTCAAATTTTAGAAGAGTATATTCAGCACTCAGTGCAAAAGCCAAAGCCTGATAAAGAGCATAAAGCGAGCCGTTAAGCTAAACTGGTTTCGCAGAAAGTACTAATCTTTTCCTATTTTATACCCCTCATTCATTTCATTGATGAGGGGTATATTTCTTTAAAATCCACCTTAATGCTTTCTTTGCAGGGCTGCATCTTTTACCATTTCGTTTTCGATTCAATCGTAATACTCAGCAGGAGAGAAGCATGAGCATTATTAAAGAAGATGATCTGATTGATAGCGTTGCAGACGCATTGCAGTTTATCTCTTATTACCACCCTCTGGATTTTGTAAAAGCAGTACATGAAGCGTACGAACGAGAAGAAAGTAAAGCTGCGAAAGATGCGATGGCACAAATTCTTATTAATTCACGTATGTGTGCCGAAGGTAAGCGTCCAATTTGTCAGGATACGGGTATTGTTACCGTTTTTGTCAAAATTGGTATGAACGTTCAATGGCAAAGCACGAGAAGTGTTACTGATATGATCAACGAGGGTGTGCGTCGTGCTTATCTTCAACCAGATAATGTATTGCGTGCTTCTATTCTTGCTGATCCTGCTGGCGCTCGTAAAAATACCAAAGATAATACGCCTGCCGTAATTCATATGGAGGTTGTGCCTGGTGATACGGTTGAAATTCATGTTGCTGCTAAAGGCGGTGGCTCCGAGAACAAATCTAAGTTAGCGATGCTTAATCCTTCTGACGATATTGTGGAGTGGGTTAAGAAAACAGTTCCTACCATGGGTGCGGGCTGGTGTCCTCCTGGAATGCTTGGTATAGGGATTGGTGGAACAGCTGAAAAGGCCATGGTTATGGCGAAAGAGTCTTTGATGGAGCCAATTGATATTCATGAACTGAAGGCTCGTGGGCCGCAGAATCGTGTTGAAGAGCTTCGCTTGGCTATTTTTGATGCGGTTAATAATTTAGGTGTTGGTGCGCAAGGTCTTGGTGGTTTAACAACGGTTCTTGATGTGAAAATCATGGATTACCCAACGCATGTGGCGTCTTTGCCTGTTGCTATGATTCCTAACTGTGCCGCGACTCGTCATGCCCACTTTGTACTTGATGGTTCAGGCCCTGCTGATTTGGTACCGCCTTCGTTAGATGATTGGCCGCAAATTACTTGGGAAGTGGGAGAGAGTGTTCGTCGAGTGGATTTGAATACCATTACACCTGAACAGGTTAAAGAATGGCAGCCTGGCGAAACGGTTTTGTTAAGCGGCAAAATGTTGACTGGTCGTGATGCGGCTCATAAGAAAATGGTTGAGATGATGGCTAACGGCGAAGAGCTTCCTGTTGATCTTAAAGGTCGCTTTATTTATTACGTTGGGCCTGTTGATCCTGTGAGAGATGAAGCGGTAGGACCTGCTGGCCCAACCACTGCCACTCGAATGGATAAGTTTACTCGTACAATTCTAGATAAAACGGGTCTGCTTGGCATGATTGGTAAATCCGAGCGTGGTCCTGTTGCCATTGAGGCCATCAAGGAATTTGGTGCTGTCTACTTAATGGCGGTAGGTGGTGCGGCTTATTTAGTTTCTAAAGCAATTAAAAAAGCAGATGTTGTTGCCTTTCCAGAATTGGGGATGGAGGCTATCTACGAATTTGATGTTGTTGATATGCCGGTAACAGTTGCTGTTGATACGCTAGGTACGTCAGTTCACATTACAGGGCCTGCCGAGTGGAAAGCTAAAATTGAAGCGCAAACGCTCGAAATCAAATAGTTGATCTTTATCTGTTTTTAAAAAAAGTCACTGCATTTAACGGTGTAGTGACTTTTTTGTTTGAAAAACGGTTGCATGGATAAAAATAGTCTGTATTATACACGACCTCAGCCGCACAGCATGTGTGGCAAGCTCTTTAAAATAGATAATCAGATAATTTGTGTGGGCGCTCGCTGGAGGCTTCAGAAGATTGTCCGGATTGGTTTTTAACTGATTCGAGATGATCAAAAAAATTGAAGTCTTGCGAAACGTCTAACACGTCAATTCGCTTTATGTTGTTTTGTTATCTTTCGGGGTGATGAAATGATTAAGTTATTGTTAGTGTAATAGATTTTGAGCAGGCAAACTTTTACTTTTAAGTATGAGTTTAAAAATTAAACTGAAGAGTTTGATCATGGCTCAGATTGAACGCTGGCGGCAGGCTTAACACATGCAAGTCGAGCGGTAACAGGGGAGCTTGCTCCTGCTGACGAGCGGCGGACGGGTGAGTAACGCGTAGGAATCTGCCTAGTAGAGGGGGACAACATGTGGAAACGCATGCTAATACCGCATACGCCCTAAGGGGGAAAGGAGGGGACTCTTCGGAGCCTTCCGCTATTAGATGAGCCTGCGTAAGATTAGCTAGTTGGTAGGGTAAATGCCTACCAAGGCGACGATCTTTAACTGGTCTGAGAGGATGGCCAGTCACACTGGGACTGAGACACGGCCCAGACTCCTACGGGAGGCAGCAGTGGGGAATATTGGACAATGGGCGCAAGCCTGATCCAGCCATGCCGCGTGTGTGAAGAAGGCCTTAGGGTTGTAAAGCACTTTCAGGGGTGAGGAAGGGTAGCTAGTTAATACCTAGTTATCTTGACGTTAGCCCCAGAAGAAGCACCGGCTAACTCTGTGCCAGCAGCCGCGGTAATACAGAGGGTGCAAGCGTTAATCGGAATTACTGGGCGTAAAGCGCGCGTAGGTGGTTTGTTAAGTCGGATGTGAAATCCCAGGGCTCAACCTTGGAATGGCACCCGATACTGGCAGGCTAGAGTATGGTAGAGGGGTGTGGAATTTCCTGTGTAGCGGTGAAATGCGTAGATATAGGAAGGAACATCAGTGGCGAAGGCGACACCCTGGACTAATACTGACACTGAGGTGCGAAAGCGTGGGGAGCAAACAGGATTAGATACCCTGGTAGTCCACGCCGTAAACGATGTCTACTAGCCGTTGGGTTGTAATGACTTAGTGGCGCAGCTAACGCAATAAGTAGACCGCCTGGGGAGTACGGCCGCAAGGTTAAAACTCAAATGAATTGACGGGGGCCCGCACAAGCGGTGGAGCATGTGGTTTAATTCGACGCAACGCGAAGAACCTTACCTACTCTTGACATCCAGTGAATCCAGAAGAGATTTTGGAGTGCCTTCGGGAACACTGAGACAGGTGCTGCATGGCTGTCGTCAGCTCGTGTTGTGAAATGTTGGGTTAAGTCCCGTAACGAGCGCAACCCTTATCCTTATTTGCCAGCACTTCGGGTGGGAACTTTAAGGAGACTGCCGGTGACAAACCGGAGGAAGGTGGGGACGACGTCAAGTCATCATGGCCCTTACGAGTAGGGCTACACACGTGCTACAATGGCGTATACAGAGGGCTGCGAGCTAGCGATAGTGAGCGAATCCCAGAAAGTACGTCGTAGTCCGGATTGGAGTCTGCAACTCGACTCCATGAAGTCGGAATCGCTAGTAATCGTGGATCAGAATGCCACGGTGAATACGTTCCCGGGCCTTGTACACACCGCCCGTCACACCATGGGAGTTGATTGCTCCAGAAGTAGCTAGCTTAACCCTTCGGGGATGGCGGTTACCACGGAGTGGTCAATGACTGGGGTGAAGTCGTAACAAGGTAGCCCTAGGGGAACCTGGGGCTGGATCACCTCCTTAAACGATAGAAACCTCTGGTGAGCGTTCACACAAATTATCTGATGTATCTCTTTATAAAGAGAGCTTAAAAAGCCGCTTTTAAGCGGTTTTTTTGTTTTTAACTTTCTACTTTTTAGCCTTAGAGCTAAATATGAAAAGTTTTAAATAAATAGAATAATTGTGTTGACCTTATTGTAGTTATCTCTATAATACGCCTCCACGATTTGAGGGAAGCTTAAATAAAAGCTTTTTTCAGTTTTAAACGTAATGTTTAAACTTGCTCTTTAACAATTCGAATTTTGAAATAACGATGAATCAAGCGTTAAACCGGTGGAAGCTCACTTTAACCTAGTGACTTCTATTATCGTAAATCCAAAGAGACACAAAAGCTCTTTGGTATGTGACTTTGAATAGGAAACTATTTTGGGTTATATGGTCAAGTGACCAAGCGTGCACGGTGGATGCCTTGGCAGTCAGAGGCGATGAAGGACGTGGTAATCTGCGAAAAGGTTCGGGGAGTCGATAAACAGACTTTGATCCGAACATGTCCGAATGGGGAAACCCACTCTACTTGTAGAGTATCCCACAGTGAATACATAGCTGTGTGGAGGCGAACCCGGGGAACTGAAACATCTAAGTACCCGGAGGAAAAGAAATCAACCGAGATTCCCTAAGTAGCGGCGAGCGAAAGGGGATTAGCCCTTAAGTGGTTTTGGTGTTAGTAGAAGGCTCTGGAAAGTGCCGCGATAGAGGGTGATAGCCCCGTATACGAAAACACCCTAATCATGAAAACGAGTAGGACGGGACACGTGTTATCCTGTCTGAATATGGGGGGACCATCCTCCAAGGCTAAATACTCCTGACTGACCGATAGTGAACCAGTACCGTGAGGGAAAGGCGAAAAGAACCCCTGTGAGGGGAGTGAAATAGATCCTGAAACCGTGTACGTACAAGCAGTGGGAGCGGACTTGTTCCGTGACTGCGTACCTTTTGTATAATGGGTCAACGACTTATTTTCAGTAGCAAGGTTAAGCATGTAGTGGAGCCGTAGGGAAACCGAGTCTTAATAGGGCGTTTAGTTGCTGGGAATAGACCCGAAACCGGGCGATCTATCCATGAGCAGGTTGAAGGTTGAGTAACATCAACTGGAGGACCGAACCCACATCCGTTGAAAAGGCTGGGGATGACTTGTGGATAGGAGTGAAAGGCTAATCAAGCTCGGAGATAGCTGGTTCTCCTCGAAAGCTATTTAGGTAGCGCCTCGTATCTCACCATTGGGGGTAGAGCACTGTTTGGGCTAGGGGGTCATCCCGACTTACCAACCCCATGCAAACTCCGAATACCAATGAGTGCAATTACGGGAGACACACGGCGGGTGCTAACGTCCGTCGTGGAAAGGGAAACAACCCAGACCGTCAGCTAAGGTCCCAAAGTACCAGTTAAGTGGGAAACGATGTGGGAAGGCTTAGACAGCTAGGAGGTTGGCTTAGAAGCAGCCATCCTTTAAAGAAAGCGTAATAGCTCACTAGTCGAGTCGGCCTGCGCGGAAGATATAACGGGGCTCAAACTGTACACCGAAGCTACGGATGCTTAATTTATTAGGCATGGTAGAGGAGCGTTCTGTAAGCCGTTGAAGGTCAAGCTGTAAGGCAGGCTGGAGGTATCAGAAGTGCGAATGTTGACATGAGTAACGATAAGGGAAGTGAAAAACTCCCCCGCCGGAAGACCAAGGTTTCCTGTCCCATGTTAATCAGGGCAGGGTGAGTCGGCCCCTAAGGCGAGGCAGAAATGCGTAGTCGATGGGAAACAGGTTAATATTCCTGTACCGATGTATATTGCGATGGAGAGACGGAGAAGGCTAGGCCAGCACAGCGATGGTTGTCTGTGTTTAAGGCGGTAGGCAAGTGACTTAGGCAAATCCGGGTCACTCTTTAAGAGAGAATGCCGAGAACTGATGACGAACCCTCTTTTGGGCGAAGTGGTTGATGCCATGCTTCCAGGAAAAACTTCTAAGCTTCAGATATACATTGACCGTACCCCAAACCGACACAGGTGGTCAGGTAGAGAATACCAAGGCGCTTGAGAGAACTCGGGTGAAGGAACTAGGCAAAATGGTACCGTAACTTCGGGAGAAGGTACGCCGGCCGGTGTGAAGGACTTGCTCCGTAAGCACTAGTCGGTCGAAGATACCAGGTGGCTGCGACTGTTTATTAAAAACACAGCACTCTGCAAACACGAAAGTGGACGTATAGGGTGTGACGCCTGCCCGGTGCTTGAAGGTTAATTGATGGGGTTAGCGCAAGCGAAGCTCTTGATCGAAGCCCAAGTAAACGGCGGCCGTAACTATAACGGTCCTAAGGTAGCGAAATTCCTTGTCGGGTAAGTTCCGACCTGCACGAATGGCGTAACGATGGCCACACTGTCTCCACCCGAGACTCAGTGAAATTGAAATCGCAGTGAAGATGCTGTGTATCCGCGGCTAGACGGAAAGACCCCGTGAACCTTTACTATAGCTTCACAGTGAACTTTGAACCTACTTGTGTAGGATAGGTGGGAGGCTTTGAAGCGCAGACGCTAGTTTGCGTGGAGCCACTCTTGAAATACCACCCTGGTATGTTTGAGGTTCTAACTCAGGTCCCTAATCGGGATCGAGGACACTGTGTGGTGGGTAGTTTGACTGGGGCGGTCTCCTCCCAAAGAGTAACGGAGGAGCACGAAGGTGTGCTCAGCATGGTCGGAAATCATGCATAGAGTGTAAAGGCAAAAGCACGCTTAACTGCGAGACAGACACGTCGAGCAGGTACGAAAGTAGGTCTTAGTGATCCGGTGGTTCTGTATGGAAGGGCCATCGCTCAACGGATAAAAGGTACTCCGGGGATAACAGGCTGATACCGCCCAAGAGTTCACATCGACGGCGGTGTTTGGCACCTCGATGTCGGCTCATCACATCCTGGGGCTGAAGCCGGTCCCAAGGGTATGGCTGTTCGCCATTTAAAGTGGTACGCGAGCTGGGTTTAGAACGTCGTGAGACAGTTCGGTCCCTATCTGCCGTGGACGTTTGAGATTTGAGAGGAGCTGCTCCTAGTACGAGAGGACCGGAGTGGACGAACCTCTGGTGTTCCGGTTGTCACGCCAGTGGCATTGCCGGGTAGCTATGTTCGGACGGGATAACCGCTGAAAGCATCTAAGCGGGAAGCCTCCCTTAAGATAAGATCTCACTGGAACTTAAGTTCCCTAAAGAGCCGTTCGAGACTAGGACGTTGATAGGTTGGGTGTGTAAGTGCTGTGAGGCATTGAGCTAACCAATACTAATTGCTCGTGAGGCTTGACCATATAACACCAAAGTGGTTTTAACGAAAACGTTAAAAAGACACATAATACGATCCGGTTTAATACTTGATACACGTTATTTCAAAACAGAATTGTTAAAGATCCAAGCACGTATTCGCGTGTTTTGAGACAAGCTAACGATAAAAAGTCAGCGCACAACACAGTGCACCTCAGAACAAACGCAACAGAATTGCTTGACGATCATAGAGGCGTTGAACCACCTGATAAACGTCACGGACACTTCTCAGAAGTGGCTTTTATTTGCCGCAGGCGCTCACCATCGCTGATGGTAGTGTGGGCTTGCTTGAATTAAAGAGTCATGTGAGAGTCCCGCAAGGGGATAAGCATAGGTCGTCGTTAAGCTTTACGTTAAGAAAGCCCTGATAGTATTATCAGGCACTTGAGAATTTGGTTTTATTAGAGAGTTTCTAGTAAGACAAACCAGTTTTCTTGATGATCATAGAGGCGTTGAACCACCTGATCCCATCCCGAACTCAGAAGTGAAAAGCGCCATCGCCGATGGTAGTGTGGGAGATCCCATGTGAGAGTAGGTCGTTATCAAGATTTATTTATTGCTTGACGATAATAGAGGCGTTGAACCACCTGATAAACGTCACAGACGTTCTCAGAAGTGTATTTTATTTGCCGCAGGAGCTAACCATCGCCGATGGTAGTGTGGGCTTGGCTGAATTAAAGAGTCATGTGAGAGTAGGTCGTCGTCAAGCTTTATATTAAGAAGGCCTAATAAGTATTTAGGCACTTGAAAATTTGGTTTTATTAGACGATTGCTAATAAAACAAACCAGTTTTCTTGATGATCACAGAGGCGTTGAACCACCTGATCCCATCCCGAACTCAGAAGTGAAAAGCGCCATCGCCGATGGTAGTGTGGGAGATCCCATGTGAGAGTAGGTCGTTATCAAGATTTATTTAAGGAAGCCCTGATTGCTGATGCTGTCAGGGCTTTTTTTCGCCTTAAGAAAAGTCAGAAAATAACAATGGGCGAGTAAACCTCTATGAGAATGAGGTGCCGTCCCTGAGGTGTCCCCACGAATTTAAACGGTACCGTCCCATAAAGTGTGTCTTCTTTCATTAAAGCCATTTCTCTTCTCCATTAACCGTTAATGAAACAGGTGGATTCGGGTTTAATTCCTCGCCGCTTGTGGCGTAAATCACTAAACTGAGTACATGAACGAATTTATTCACAAAAGACACAATGTCACTGTACTTTTGTACTATTTGGTTTTTCCTGCCAAGTATAGAAAAGTGGTATTTGATGTGACAGTAGACCAAGAACTAAAAGCTGTTTGCTTGGAGATAGAGAAGAGGTATCAAATTAAATTCCTTTAAATTGGTACGGATCAAGATCAATGGCGTATTCGGGCCGCCGTCTCTGTTATTCTTTTCCTCTAATGGTGATTTGATTAACGCTGGCAAAGGTGAATTGAATTTGGAACAGTTTACAAACAAGTTGCAATCAACTTTGGCAAATTTATGAAAGAAGAAGAGATTTGCGAATACTAGTAGTCGAAGATGATCTTTCGTTAGCGGATGGGCTTGTTACGGCTTTAAAACGCGAAGGTTACACGGTTGATTTGCTTCATGATGGCATTCATGCATTGGAGGCATTGGCTAATGAAGTATTTGATTTGGTGGTGCTGGATTTAGGCTTGCCAAGGCTAGATGGTTTGGCTGTTCTGAAGCAATTACGTGCTAACAGTAATGGCGTCCCTGTATTGATTCTTACCGCCAGAGATGCCTTGGAAGACAGAGTCACTGGCTTGGACCTTGGGGCGGATGATTATTTGGTGAAACCCTTTGATGTGATTGAGTTGAAGGCACGAGCACGAGCTTTGCTGCGTCGCAGTTATGGTCGTACAATCAGTGAGATTCACTATAAAGGGCTTGTGTTGTTTCCAGCGAGTCATAAAGTGACCTACCAAGATAAAGACGTCAATCTAACACGAAGGGAATACTCTTTGCTGCACGAACTTGTTAGTCAGCCGGGTTATGTTTTTACTCGAGATGTATTGCAGCAATTGATGTACGGATGGGGCGATGACGTGGAAAGTAACGCATTAGAAGTGCATATTCATCATCTTCGTAAAAAGCTGTTTCCAGAGTTAATTCGTACCATTCGAGGCATTGGTTATGTGGTCGATCAAGAAGTGGGCTAATGCAAAGCTCCTGAGTTCCATTCGTCGTAGAACACTCTTTTTCGTTATGTGTCTTTTCATGATAACGAGCATGGTGATTATGATGATCGGACTACTTTTTGCAAACCACGAAGTGGAAGAGTTATTCGATGCTCGTTTAGCGCAACAAGCTAGATTACTGCTTACTTTGTCTAAAAATATAGAGAAGTTTGATACCGATCTTCATGCGATTTCATCTCTTTTAATCAATGACGCGCCAACTGATTCTTCATTAGGCCATAAATACGAAAGCAAAATCTTTTATCAGATTTGGATTGATGGCGAATTAAGAATCGCATCAGATTCTCTAAAGTTAACTCAACAAGAGGAAGACGGATTTGGTTACGGCTATGCGATTGGCGATCACTACCATTGGCGTACTTTTACGCTTAAACAATTAAGTGGTGATATTAACATTGTTGTCGCGGAGCGATCTGATGTTCGCAGTGAAATCTCGAATCAAATTGTTTTCCAGACGCTTTTTCCTGAGTTATTAGCTTGGCCAATATTGGCTTTTTTGGTTTGGGCTGCTGTAGGGTTTGGGCTTGAGCCACTTCAACAACTGGCTAAACAAATTAGGAAAATTTCACCAACAAAA
Organism: Marinomonas sp.; assembly: GCF_965225885.1. Taxonomy (NCBI): domain Bacteria; kingdom Pseudomonadati; phylum Pseudomonadota; class Gammaproteobacteria; order Oceanospirillales; family Oceanospirillaceae; genus Marinomonas; species Marinomonas sp. Next base: position 2,795,817 of record NZ_OZ245329.1, on the reverse strand, counting down.
TTAGAACCAGTGAAATTGTCTTATGTTCCTGAGGAGCTGAGTCCAGTTAAGAAAGCATTAAACGGACTATTAGCTGAAATTGATGTGCTGATGGCTAGGGAAAAACGTTGGATTGCCGATGCTGCCCACGAGCTAAGAACACCTTTAAGTATCCTCAAAGTGCATGCAGAGAATGCTGCCTTGGCAGAAGATGATCAAGAACGTAATCAATCTTTAAAGCAATTAACCATGGGTGTTGATCGGTCGACTCGAATTGTGTCTCAGTTATTAGCTTTGGCTCGTCTTGAGCATCAAAATCAGATTGTAAAAGATAAGGTCGATGTGCTCGCGGTGACTCGATCAATTATTGCCGAAATCCTGCCTTTGGCTTGGAAAAGAAATGTTGAAATTAGTCTAGATGTTGATGATTGCTTGCCTTGGTGTTGTCATGTTGAGCCTAATCATATTGAGATATTGCTGCAAAATTTAATTAGTAATGCCATTAAATTTTCACCTCAAGGCACGGTTATACGAGTGGTTTGGGCTCAGTCTGAAAATCAAGTTGAATTAAAAGTAATAGATGTCGGCAAAGGTGTCAGCAAAGAGGAAAAACAAAGACTTAGTGAGCGATTTTTTCGGTCTGGCGAAGTGGAAGGTGCCGGTCTCGGGTTATCTATAGTCAAAAATATTGTCGACAAATATCAAGGCGCACTTTCTTTTGAGGATTCGCTTCCTCACGGCTTAACTGTTCAGGTTAAGCTTTCCATATTGGCTGTAAAATAAGTACTTCTTTCTAGGAATAGCTTTTAGATATTACGTCGTTAGCTAATGGCGATTTTATAAATGTCCTTCGAGTGATTATGCTTTCTGTATCAACTTAAACAGAGGCAAATATCATGAAACGACTTATTGATACTATCTATAAGGGAGACTGTAACTAATTTTGTGTAACTACCTATCACAACATATTCTATAGAGAATTAAGGATAGGTAGATGCAAATGAACCAAAAAGAACTGGAAGCCTTCGCAAAAGAAGCCGCCAAAGGCATTAAAACGCCTGAGGATCTTAACGAATTTAGCCAAATGCTGAAGAAGATTACCGTTGAGGCGGCCTTGAATGCAGAGATGGATGAGCATCTGGGTTACGAGAGACATCAAAAATCCTCGTCAACCAACAGTCGTAATGGTAAGAACAGTAAGCGTATTAAGACGGAAGATGGTGAGTTTGAACTGGATACGCCTCGTGACCGCGAAGGTTCTTTTGAACCAAAGCTGGTCAAAAAGCACCAATCCCGCTTTACTTCCATGGACGATAAAATCCTATGGCTCTACGCGCAAGGTATGAGCACCCGAGACATCGTCAATGCCTTCGATGAATGGTACGGTGCTGAGATATCTCCGACACTGGTATCACGTGTTACCAACGCGGTGATCGAGCAAGTAACTGAATGGCAAGCACGCCCCTTGGATGCCATCTATCCCATTGTGTATCTTGATTGTATTGTGTTGAAAATCCGCCAAGATAAGCGTGTTATCAATAAATCGATTTTCTTGGCACTCGGTATCAACACCGACGGTCATAAAGAACTCATGGGCATGTGGATTGCTGAGAACGAAGGGGCTAAGTTCTGGCTAAACGTCCTCACTGAGCTTCAGCAGCGTGGTGTAGAAGATATTCTCATCGCTTGTGTTGATGGTCTAAAAGGCTTCCCAGAAGCCATCAATGCCGTTTTCCCACAAACCAGCATTCAACTGTGTATCGTGCATATGGTACGCAACTCATTGAAGTATGTATCATGGAAAGACTACAAAGCGGTGACGGCGGACTTAAAGCAAGTTTACCGCTCTGCAACGGAAGAAGAAGCCTTGTTGGAGTTAGATCGTTTCGCAGGCGTCTGGGACGATCAATACCCGCAAACCACCAAATCGTGGCGCAATCACTGGCATAATCTTAATACACTGTTTAGTTACCCTGACGATATCCGCAAAGCGATCTACACAACGAACGCTATTGAATCACTGAACAGTGTCATCCGTAGAGCCATTAAAAAACGTAAAGTCTTCCCAAGCGACGATTCTGCGAGGAAAATGGTTTATCTTGCCATTAGAGAGGCCAGTAAAAAATGGACAATGCCCATTCAAAACTGGCGCCAAGCGATGAGTCGATTTATTATTGAGTTCGAGGAGCGACTCGAAAAGCACCTTAACTAAATGGTAGTTACACAGAATCTGTTACAGGGTCCTATAAGGTGGTTGGGGTTCAGAAGGCTGACTCCAAAATTGAAACAGAAATTCAGGAAGAATGGCAAGGCTGGGATGCTTGGGTCAACATAGATTCTACATCCGCTCGATGAAGTACATACCAGACATTGTCTGGTATTTTTTTACCTATATTTTGTCTTTCAATTTTTAGTTATTGTCATTTTTCGTCATTTAATTCTCTTTTAAATCTTTGCTTTGTATTCTGTGGTGGGTGGCTAGATTGAGGTAATATTGTAAGTGAACTAATGATTACAGATCTAAATAGTTCTTGATCATTTGGTTCGTTTTATTTAGTGTAAATGGACTTATTGCTATTTCTTCTCCATTTTTCTAAGGAACATGAGGTTTATTATGAAAAAAATACTCAGAAAATATCTTATATCTCTAATGAGTTTTGCTGTTGCTCTTTTCTCAGTATCTGTAGCTGCAACGACATTAGATAAGATAAAAGATGAGGGTACAGTGACTATAGGTGTCGCTAACGAAGTGCCGTATGGCTATACCACGCCAGATGGCGAGCCTGCTGGTGAAGCACCAAGTATTGCGGTTAAAGTTCTAAACGATTTAGGCGTAGACAATGTGAAAGTGGTTGTCACTGAGTTTGGTTCTTTGATTCCTGGTTTGCGTGCAGGACGTTTTGATGTGATTGCAGCGGGTATGTACATTACGCCAAAACGTTGTAAGCAAATTTTGTTCTCGAATCCAACATACAGTATTGGTGAAGGCTTTTTGGTTCAAAATGGTAATCCAAAAGAGCTGAATGGTTACGATAATATTGATGCTAAAGCTGTGAAGTTAGGTGTGATGTCTGGTTCTGTGGAATACGGTTATGCTCGTGATTTTGGTATTGATTTAAGCAAAATCGTCACTCTTCCAGATTATCCATCCGGTGTTGCCGCTCTTAAATCGGGTCGTATTGATGCACTAGCGGGTACAAGCTTGACGATGGCGTCTTTGGCTCAAAAAGATAATCGTGTTGAATTAGCGCAGCCTTTTACCCCTCTGATGATCAAAGGTAAGTCTGTTAAAGGTTACGGTGGCTTTGGCTTCCGTCCAGCTGATACGGCTTTGCGTGATGCCTTTAATACAGAATTGAAAGGTTTCATTGATACGAAAGAGCATATAGCAATGGTAGAGCCTTACGGTTTTGGTAAGCATACTTCTCCAGGTGGCATGACTGCTGCGAAACTGTGTAAATAACACTGGGGAATTAGACTCATGGAATTTGGAGAAATTGTCTCCGTATTACTCCAGGGGGCCATTGTCACAATAGAAATTGTGGCAATGGCATTACCTCTCGCCGTGTTAATGGCCTTCAGTTTTGGATTGATTCGCCTGTACGCTCCTGCACCCTTCAAACAAATTGCCATTATCTACATAGAGTTCTTCCGCGGAACGTCGGCTCTGATTCAGCTGTATTGGATTTATTTTGTTTTGCCATTCTTTGGGATAACCATAGATGCAATGACCGCGGCTGTCGCAGCGTTGGGTCTTAATATTGGTGCTTATGGTACGGAAGTTGTACGTGGCGCAATTCAATCTGTTCCGAAAGGTCAATATGAGGCGTCTATCGCATTAAACTTCACGTCCTCTCAGCGATTGTGGCGAATTATCATGCCGCAAGCATTAGTTAATATGATTCCACCTTTTGGTAATTTAGCCATCGAGTTAGTCAAGGCAACCTCGCTGGTATCTCTTATTACTATTGGTGATTTGACTTTTAAAGCCAAAATGCTAGCAGACACAACCTTACAGGTTGGTGAGATATTTGGTGTTGTGTTGTTATTTTATTTTGTGATGGCTCAATTTTTAGTCTTCTTTATTAGACGTTTAGAAACACACCTTAGTAAAGGCTTGGGTCGTGGAGGGCTTCATTCATGAATGGATTTCATTGGGACTGGGCGTTCACTTGGGAAGTACTCCCGATGATTTTGTCCGCAGCAAAAGTGACCTTATTGGCGACCTTGCTGGGTAGTATTTTTGCGATAGTGATGGGGTTGGTGTTTGCCTTACTGCGTCGTAGTAATAGTCGAACGCTGCGCGTATCTACTTACTGGATTGTTGAGTTTATTCGTAGTACGCCTTTGTTAGTACAGATTTTCTTTCTGTATTATGTGATGCCAGAATTTGGAATCAGTATGTCACCGTTGGCTACTGGTGTATTTGCTTTAGGGCTTCACTATGGTGCTTATTTATCTGAAGTGTTTCGTAGTGGTATCGATGGCATTGAAAAAGGTCAATGGGAAGCAGCCAGAGCGCTGAATTTAACATTAATTGATACTTACAAAGACATTGTGCTTCCTCAGGCTATTCGTCCAATGATCCCTGCGACAGGTAATTACATCATTGCGATGTTTAAAGAAACACCTCAGCTTTCTGCCATTACTTTGTTGGAAATGTTGCAGATGGCAAAGATTATTGGCTCCGAGAATTTTCGCTATCTAGAACCCTTTACCTTAGTTGGGATTTTGTATCTCGTGTTTAGTCTTTTAGCAGCCTACGGGATACATCAGGTTGAGAGACGCTTTCCAAAAGAAGGATTTAGTTTGAAATGAGTACGCCAATTATTGAATTCAAAAATGTGAAAAAGTGCTTTGGTGAGACGGTCATTTTTAGTGATTTTAACTTCAAAGTGGAAGAAAACGAGATTGTTTCCATCATCGGACCAAGTGGTTCAGGCAAAAGTACCTTATTGCGCATTTTGATGACATTAGAAGGTATCGATGGCGGTTACATCAACGTAGCTGGGGAATCGCTTTGGCATATGCCTTGGCAGGGACAATATGTTCCAGCGAATAATAAACATCTACATAAAATGCGAAATCATCTTGGTATGGTTTTTCAGCATTTTAATTTGTTTCCTCATATGACGGTGAAGCGCAACATCACAGAAGCACCAATGCGAGTAAAAGGTGTGCCACGTGCTGAAGCAGAAGAGTTTGCGGAAAAGTTACTGCAATTAGTTGGCTTAGCAGATAAAGCAGATAGTTATCCAAATGACCTATCTGGTGGCCAAAAGCAGCGAGTAGGCATTGCTCGAGCACTTGCAATGAAGCCATCTATTTTATTGCTAGACGAGATTACCTCGGCTTTAGATCCAGAGTTGGTTGACGAAGTACTAGACGTTATTCGTAATCTTGTAAAAGAAGAAAGCTTTACAATGCTGCTGGTGACACATGAAATGTATTTTGCTCGTGAGATAAGTGATCGAGTATGTTTTTTCGATAAAGGCGCCATAGTGGAAGAGGGCGAGCCAGAAGCCATCTTTACTCAGCCAAAGGAAGAGCGCACTAAGGCTTTCCTCAATGCCTACATTGGACAGTAGCTTCTAATAAGTATCATTTAATACATGTGAATAAGGCGCCTGAACGGCGCCTTATTTTTTAGTCGTGACAAGTTACCTAGTCTCCAAGGATAATAAAGATATATTTTATGGAGTATCGGTTAAATGGCACCTTTGTATAGCGTTATCTTTTTAACCTTAGCCGCTGGTTTAGCAATGCCATTGGGAGCAATGATTGCCAATTTTGAACGTATAAAACCAGAATGGTTAGAAACTGAGTTGATGCATGGTATTACTGCGTTTGGTGGTGGTGCTCTGTTATCCGCTATTGCTTTGGTTCTGGTGCCTGAAGGTGTTCAGCACTTTGTTCCTTGGTCTGCCGCGCTGTTGTTTCTATTAGGTGGTACGGGCTTTATGTGGCTTGATATTTGGTTATCTAAACAAGAAACCTCTATGAGCCAGCTGGTGGCTATGTTAGCCGATTTCATTCCTGAGTCTTTAGCATTGGGAGCGGCATTCACTTTGGGTACTATCAATGGCGTATTGCTTGCGGCACTTATTGCTATGCAAAATCTTCCAGAAGGTTTTAATGCTTTTCGAGAATTAAAATCTTCATCCCACTACAGTGCTTTTACTATCATTTTTTGTTTTGTGTTGCTGGCATTATGTGGGCCGATAGCAGGCGTTATTGCGCATGTTTGGCTTGCCGAGTGGCCGGCTATTGTGTCTGGAATTATGTTGTTTGCATCGGGTGGTATTTTGTATGCGGTGTTTCAAGACATTGCACCGCAGGTTACTTTAGAGAAACACTGGATGCCGCCGATGGGCGCGGTAATGGGATTTGTGCTTGGCTTGGTTGGTTATATGTTGGTACATGAATAAAAAATGTATACAAAAATGGTTTCTATGAAATATAGTAAGTACTCCTTTTAAGCCATACAGGTAGTAGGGTTGTGCTCAGAATATTAAAAGATGTTAGTTTGAGTGCACTTGTCGCAGGTTTTGTGGCAGTGCTGATTGGGTTTGCAAGCTCCGTTGCCATTGTATTTCAGGCGGCTCAAGCCGCTGGAGCCGATTCTAATGCCATTGTATCTTGGATTATGGCGCTGGGTTTTGGTATGGGGGCAACCTGCTTTTTTCTGTCTTTATGGTATCGATCACCTGTTATTACGGCTTGGTCAACACCTGGCGCTGCATTGCTAGCGACGAGCTTAGGAACGATCAGTTATGCTGAAGCAATTGGTGTATTCGTTTTTGCTGGCATACTCTCTCTACTAACCGGTGTTTCAGGTCTATTTGATAAGGTCATGCGTTTGGTTCCTTTGCCTCTGGCTTGTGCCATGTTAGCTGGTGTACTTTTCAAGTTTGGCCTTTCTATATTTGACTCCATGATAAGTGATGTTTTCCTAGTAGGGATTATGTTGATTACTTATTTGGTGAGTAAACGCCTAGTCCCTCGCTATGCGGTGCTGTTTGTATTAGTGGCTGGTGTTGTGTTTGTCCTTGCGAGATCCGAAGGGCAGCTTATGTCCACTATTCCTTTTACTCTTGGCTCTCTGGTATGGGTTTGGCCTGAATGGAATATCGGAGCGTTAATTGGCATTGGCATTCCCTTATATATTGTGACGATGACATCACAGAATATTCCCGGTGTTGCCGTGATGCGTAGCAGTGGTTATCAAACGCCTGTTTCTCCACTAATTAGCTGGACTGGGTTTGCTTCAATTGTTTTAGCGCCATTGGGCGGCTTTGCCTTCAACTTAGCGGCGATTACTGCGGCTATTTGCTCTGGAGATGAATGTCACAAAGACCCTAAACGCCGTTATATTGCCGGATTATCAGCTGGTGTGTTTTATTGGCTTGCTGGTTTGGCGGGTACTTCTGTGGTGGCTTTGTTTTCAGTTTTTCCTGCAACCATGATTGCTGCATTAGCGGGAATTGCTTTGCTGGGTACTATCGGCATGAATTTAAAAAATGCGATGGCGGATGACTCTAACCGAGAAGCTGCATTGATTACTTTTTTAGTGACTGTCTCGGGAGTGACATTTGGCGGTATCGCGTCGGCTTTTTGGGGGATTTTATTCGGTGTTATTTGTTTACTGATATCCAATATTAAGCTCAAATAAAAAGGTTCTTTAAATGGATATTAGCCAAAGTATTAAAGAGGATATCTTGAAAAACTTGCTGCCAAGAGGTGTTCCTCTTCGGCAAGCGACTCTTTCGAACCGGTATTCTGTTAGTAGAATTCCTATTAGGGATGCGTTGTTATCACTGAAAGCCGAGGGTTGGCTTGTTCCGAATGGCAAAGCAGGTGTGATGATTCCCGATTTAAACTGGAAGGAAGCGGAAGACCTGTATTTGATGCGATCGGAGTTAGAGTGCTTGTTGTTTGGTATGGTGTTTGATCACATCAATAAAGATGATCTTATAGAGGCGAGGCACTTCTTAGAGGAATTGAATAAAGAGAATTTAACCTTAGTCTATAAGGGTGAACTTAATTGGCTATTCCATCAAGCTCTGTATAGATCAGCTGAGAGGCCAACGTTACAACGGGTAGTAGAAGGGCTTAATAAGCAGGCTGTGCGTTACCTCGGTTTTCAGTATGGTCCATTGGGATATAAGGTCAAAAGTCAGGATCAGCATGAAGAGCTGTTGTCATTGATTGAATCAAAAAATAAAAAGGCTGCGCTCATTTTTTTGAGGCAGCACATAGAAAATGCAGGGATCTTGTTAACTAAGTATTTGAAAAAATTGAATATGTGATGAAGGTAATTAAAAGCCTTCATCAATAGGTTGAGGTAGATATACAGTTAGACATGCGCCACCAAGGGTAGCTGAAGATTCTTTTTTGATGAATCCTTGAACGTCATTCGTAATATGCGCTGTGGCGGACAATTCTGCAAAGTACAAACCTAACCCCGTATTTCCCTCTAGAAACTCATCAGCTTGTTCGTCGTCAATTGGATTGAAGCCTTTACCATTGTCCTCTATCGAAATAATAAGAAAGCCATTTTCCTTTTTTGCACTGATAATAATTTTTGATTGTGCAAAACGAAACGCGTTATAAACGGCAGTGCTCACCACGGCTGTCATGAGTCGCTCATCGAAAACGCCTGTTAATGTAGAGTCACATGTGTATTCAAGCTCTAAATTTTTAGCAATAGCTGATGGTTGTAAGGCAAAGACTTGATCATCTAAAAACTCATCAAGTAGAAAGGTGTCGACATGCAAATCGTAGCCATCAGAGGCAAGTTTATAAAGGTATAAGTATTCAACCCATTCGTCGTTGATTTTTTTTAGAGACTCTTCAATCGAGATTATTTTTTTTTGATTCAAGTCGTTTTTACTCATTGAATCTTTAAGGCCTTGTAATTGATAAAGTAGTGTTCCTACCTGATTTTTACTTTCATGGATTGCACTGGCCAAGATAGTGCTGATATCGATTTTTTTCATCTTTAACTTCCAAAAGATTTTGTGTAGGCAGAGCTTTGTTGTTTGGTTGGTGCCGTTGCGCTACCGGATTTTACTTCACTCAGCCAAGCTTCAAAAATTTGCTGGGCTGTTGATTTATCATTATTTGCTAAATAAATGTCTATTTCGTAGCTATAGGCTTTTGCTTTATTGTCTGAGTCTTCGAAGAAAGATTCGTGTACTTTTTTAAGCGTGCTATCGAAGTTATCTTTTTGTCTCGGTAATAGAGGGCCACTTTCAGAAATTTTTGCGAGAGACTCTAAATGTTTTAAATACACATCGGCTGTGTTGTAACAGGAATATTTAGCTAAGAATACTGCTCTGCGAAAAGACATTTCAGCGGTTAAATTATCGTTTATGGATAAGCTAATATTACCCAACTCCATTTGGCGTAAGATGTTTTTAGGGGATCTTCCTACGGCTTCTATCAATGTAGCTTGGGCTTCTTCCGGTTTTCCTTGTACGACTTGAATTTTAGCAAGCCAGTCATAGGCACTAACGAAAAATCGGTTATCAAGCATTAGTTGTCGGAAGTTTTGTTCTGCTTTTTCAAGGTCTCCCATTAAAAAATAGGATTTTGCTTTACCAAATAATGCCCAAGGCATTTTTCTACTCTTGAGAGTCTTGTTGAATAACGATAAGGCTTTTTTGTATTCTTTTATTTCTAATAGGCTCTCACCAATTATTCTCTCGCATTTACCTAACAAAGAGGGGTGTTTTTTCATGACCCTTTTGGTGGCAGCTATTGCCTCTTCAAAATTGTTTACATCAAGGGCGATGTTTACTTCGTATAACCTTTCTTTTGTTTCTAAAAGTTTACTGAGGCGTCTTTGTAAAACAGCTTGAGAAAAAGGTTTAGTAATGTAGCCGTCTGGTTGATATTCAATAGCTCCCATTACCATTTCAATGGATGTTTCTGCTGTAACCATCAGATAAGTTGCAGTATTTGGAATGAGTTTAGAGTGCCTGATTTCTTCCAATAGCTGCTGGCCATCTTTGCCGTTGCCTAGATTGTAATCGGACAAAATGACATCAAAGGATTTGTTTCTCAGAAGTTCAATGGCGGTTTCGGCCTTCATAGCGATTTCAATGGATGTGAACCCGAAGTCAGTTAGCATTTTTCGCTGCATGATTCGTGCTTCAGCCATATCCTCTATGAGTAGTGCTTTTTTCTTTGAGAAGTCTTGTTGTGCCATAAATAATTACATTCCGTATCTAGCAATTATAAAAAGGATTTATTCGGATCAATAACGAGATCTTCTGAAAAAAATTCATCCTCTTCAGAGGTTTGCTGTGGAATAGAATAGGATTCACTTGCCCATGCTCCTAAGTCAATCAGCTTGCATCTTGGGCTGCAAAAAGGTCGGTCTGGATTTTCTTTAGACCAAGGCGATTTCTTTTGGCAGGTAGGGCAGGCAACTAAGGTTGCGGTATTGCTATTTAACATGATTGTGACTCTAAAATTATTGGGCTCTAAATGTATAGCGATTCTAAAATTTTTTGGTGCAATTTTAAGACTTTAGCATTCATTTCAGCAATATTACCAGAGTTTTCCAAGACGAGGTCAGCTCTATCAATGCGTTCGCTGTTGCTTAATTGTGCTGCCAGGATTTTTTCGGCACTTTCTTTACTTATTTGATCTCTGTTCATGACTCGCTGAAGTTGGATATCAGCAGTTACATCAATTGCTATTACCCATTTGCATATTGCATCTTGTTTTGTTTCAAATAATAGAGGATGAACAAGCAGTGCGTATTGGGATGTGATGGCACTTAGCTGTGCAGTGATCTCTTGTCGAATTGCCGGGTGTGTTAATGCTTCGAGCCAGATTTTTTCTTCGGGATTATCGAAAATAATGTCGCGAAGAAATCTGCGATTCAAGGAACCATTGCTTAACAATATATCATCACCATAACGCTGATGGATTTCATTTAAACAATCTGAACCGGGTTCAACAACAAGTCTAGCAACATCGTCGGCATCCACACTTTGGATGCCTAGTTCATTGAAATATTTTGTAATAGTGCTTTTGCCGGAGCCTATGCCACCAGCAAGACCGATTATCGTAGGAGTATGGATTGTCATAGGCTAGAAATAAAATACCAACATGGCTGAGAATATTAAAAATGGGCCAAATGCCATGTACTTAGAACCATTTCTATTCATCAATACAGTGTATAGGATTCCGCTTAAACTTGCACAAAGTAACAAGGGAGTTAAACCTGAAAGTCCTAACCAAGCACCAATAGCTGCAATAACTTTGGCATCGCCTAATCCAATACCTTCCTGACCTCTGAATGTTAAATAGATCCACCGTAGTATATAGATAAGCCCGTAACCGATGGTCATGCCGAGGACACTGGTTTCTAGCATGTTGGTAGGTAGATTAATTAATAGCGCGCAAGCTAGTGCTATTGTACTGCATTCATCTGGTATTAATTGATGCTCTAGATCAATCGCAGCAGCTGTTATCAAAGCGCTTACGAGAAGGGTGTGTAGTGTAAGTTGATAGATGTCACCACTGAATATCCAGAGCAAAGGTAGGCAGCAAGCAAGATGAAGGAGTTCGATAGCAGGATAACGATAAGAAATAGCTGTTTTACAATAACGGCAGCTTCCTTTGAGCATTAAATAACTAAGCAGAGGAATAAGGTCTTGCCACGCAAGAGGATGATTGCATTGAAAGCAGTGAGAGCGCTTTTTGCCTATTTTATCTGGTGGTGATTTGCTAAAAGGCAGTGAAAGTAACAAATGAGCCTCTTTTTCCCATAAATAGATATTTTTGATCGGCCATCTAGCTGTAAATGCGGCTGCATAACTGCCAATGCTCAAGACGATAAATGCATACAAGAAACAGTTTATTGTGATCAGATTCATTTATGACATCTCGATAAGCGGTGCGTATAAAGTGACTAATGCTGAAGCGACAAATCCCCCTGCAATTAAGAGGCAAGCAGCAGGGATCAGCTTTTCAAGTAGGGATATGTTTTTTTGCCAACGCTTTTCGTGTTCTTTTGCCGCAAGAATAAGTGCTCTCTCTATGTCTCCATCCTGTTCTGCAGAATGAAGAGCAATGGCTGATTCACGAGGAAACCAATGAGCAGGAAAGCTTGTTGCATAGTTTTTGCCAAGTCGAAGAGTGTAAAACACGTGATAAATCTCTTCTTTAATTGGCGGGTGTTGGAAGTATTCGGGCATATTTTTTAGAGCGTGTTGCAAGGTAATGCCTGTTTTTCTTGTTGTGCTTAATAATGAAAACAGTTTAGTTAACCGAAAGTTGCCACTATATTTTTCAAGCCAATAGCAAGCCTGACCTTGATAAAGGCTTCGTATGATTATTAATTGGATGACGCTACAGAATATATAAACGATCAAATCACTCATTAGATCAAAAAAGTAATGATCTTCGGATTTTTGTTGCAGTGTTCGATTCGTTATAAGAATGATTAGGGCAATCTGAATAATGCTAAAGGGATAGATGATGGCTTTTAATAAGCGCTGAGACCAATCAAGTAGGGATTTTAGTTGGGTGATGGACATACTTAGGCTTTTTTCGCAGTCCTCTCTTGAACCCTGCGAATTCAGGAGTTGGCAATATGGCGTAACGGATGCTTGAGTTAGCTTGCTTAAGGCTTCGTTAAAAAGCGTGCCGTTTTCTAATTCGCTTAATATTGCCTTGCTGGTATTGGCTATGGTCGGGTGGGTTGACGATAGCGCGAAATGAGAAACGGCTTGGTTGAGTTGTAGCCCAGAGTGTAAGGCGCTTTGTATTTCTTCATAAAAGGTTTGCAGTGATTTGTAATCTAATTTCTTAGGTCTCCATTCAGAGATTGATATTTGCCAGTATCCTCGGTTTATATAATCAAATACCACTTTGCTTTCAGATAACTCGTGTCGATAATCAATCGTGCCATTGAGATGTTTGATTTTATACCAGGGCATTTGTCACCTCGTAGCTCTGAAATGGAAAGGCTTCCCATAGGGACGGGGATGAAATAAGCGTGTCGTAATCTCTTGGCAAAGACTCATCCCACAAGGGGCGTAAACCATTAAAAGCGGGTTGCTGGGAAGCTGTTTTATAGAACATAGATTGATGGATAATGAGTTTTAATGAGCTAACCAAAGAAAAAAAGTCTACTTGCCAGCCATGGCAGCGGTGCATGGCGTCAAGCGCTGAGTTTGTGTGTAATGTTGCCAGTACAAGATGTCCTGTCAGTGCTGCATTGACGGCAAGATTGGCTGTTACGGCATCACGGACTTCTCCTACCATAATGACATCAGGATCTTGTCGTAAAAATGATTTTAAAAGTGCCGCTGAATCTAAGCTAATGGCTGAATTAGGTTCACATTGAAACAAGCCGGGAATTTCGTACTCGACAGGGTCTTCTATCGTGAAAATCGTCTTTTGTCCGTTGTTTAGTACATCAAGGCATGAATAAAGCGTAGTGCTTTTGCCTGCTCCAGTCGCACCACAAACTAAAATTAAGCCGCTGGGTTGATTCAGTATCGAGCTTAATGTCGCAAGTAGAGGAGGCTGTATGCCAATAGCGTCTAACGCTAAGCGGTTCTTTTCAGGAAGTAGGCGCAGGGCAATTTTTTCGCCCTTAACGGTGGCAATAATACTGACTCGAATGAAGGTGCTTCTATTTCTTTCTTCAAAGAGAAATTGGCCTTCTTGAGTTCGCCTTGTTTCTGATAAATCTAGATTGGCGCGCATTTTTATACGATTTATTAAGTTATTACCCTGAGCTAATTCAGTGACTTTTTGAAGTAATCCGTAGCTACGTTGATATATTTGTACGCCAAAAGTTGAATGCTCTATGTGAACGTCGGTTGCATGATTGCCAACAGCATTGGAGATGATTTCTTCTAGGGTCATTGATTTTCACCTGCTACGCTTTCACATTGTAGTGGAAGGATATTATTATCCAAGTCGGAGAGGCATTGCCAGTTCCGGCTGGCATCACGAGAGTATTTTAGATATTGGTTTTCCGTAATGCCCGTACTGTCGTTTAGTGTGATTAGGATGTTGCCCATGCTTTTGTTTTGGCTATCGACAGAAATAGCTTTAGCGATGGAATCATCTGCTAGGGTTTGTTTTATGAGATTGAACTCTGCTTCACTTGGAAAGGAGCCATGAAGAAGAATAAATTCTTCAACCAATGATTGATGTTGGGTAGCGAGGTTTTGTGCCTCTATTAGTTTTGCTTTGGCAATTTGACGAGTAAATGTAGGGGCTGAAAGGCTTGCTATGATAGAAATAATAGCAATAACAACCATTAACTCTAATAGCGTAAAACCTCGTGTGGTGAGACGAGAAAGTAACATTCTTCACTCCTTGAAGATTTTGTAATAATTGGCATCCTGCCGACAAGCTCAATTTATTGAGTTTTTATAGCTTAAACAATTTGATCAAGAAAGTCTCCTGTTGGTAATTTTTCTTGATAACTGTCTGTTTTGCTTTCTTTGATTGATGTGTGGGCAATGGGTTCTAAATCGTCTTCGATGAACTCTTCATCAAGTATTTTCTGTAATAGATCTTGTTTTTTTCTTGCTTCGATTTCTTCAGGTGTCTTTTTATTTTTTTGGGATAATGCTTGGCCTTGCTCTGAAATGGTGACAACAAGATCACTTGATGCTTTGGCGTTTCGAGCATTAAGCGCGGCCATATTAGTATCTTCATCAGAGCGTAAATCATATGTCGTATAGCCGGGAGTGGCTGCACTCGTTAAAGTATGATTTGAAAGCGCTATAGAATGAGGAAGGCTACCAGACATATTGATCACCAACTTAATGTTTGTTAACAATTGTTAACAATTGTTAATAGATATTAGGTCGCATTGTGTAATATGTCTACTTTCTAATCAAATTCAGTTGAGAAAACTCTCATCTTTCATTATCAACTCGCCTTCACTTATTGAAATGTGAAGGCGAGTTAGAAAGTGAATTAGCTGATATTTTTTACTCGCCTTTGAGCTTTCCAGCTTGAATGGCTGTAATCGCAATGGTGTAAACAATATCGTCGACCAACGCACCACGAGATAAGTCATTAACCGGTTTACGAATACCTTGTAGCATAGGTCCGATACTAACCACATCGGCGCTTCTCTGCACAGCTTTGTAGGTGGTGTTGCCTGTATTTAAGTCTGGGAAAATAAAGACAGTCGCTTTACCTGCTACCTTGCTGTTTGGCGCTTTTTGCTTGGCTACTTTTTCCATAATGGCAGCGTCGTATTGCAGAGGTCCATCAATCAATAGATCAGGACGAAGTTGTTGCGCTATCGCTGTTGCTTCTCGAACTTTATCGACGTCGTTGCCTGTGCCAGAACCACCGGTACTGTAACTGATCATAGCCACTTTAGGGGTAATGCCAAACGCCGCTGCAGAGTCAGCACTTTGAATCGCAATTTCTGCAAGCTGTTCAGCGCTAGGGTCTGGATTTATAGCGCAATCACCATAGACCAAAACCTGATCCGGTAAACACATGAAGAAAACCGATGAGACAAGACTAGCGTTTGCTGATGTTTTGATCAATTGAAGAGCTGGGCGAATGGTGTTTGCTGTAGTGTGTACAGCACCAGAAACCAGCCCATCTACATCACCAACTTGCAGCATCATTGTGCCTAATACCACATTGTCTTCGAGCTGTTCACGGGCAACAATGTCAGTCAGTCCTCGACTTTTTCTTAACTCAACCATTGGAGCCACGTAGCGTTCACGAATGCTGTTTGGATCGAGTATTTCAACACCATGACTTAATTCAATACCATTGTTTTGAGCAATACGAAGGATTTCTGTTTCGCTGCCTAATAATGTACAGCGAGCGATGCCGCGTTCAGCACAAATAGACGCCGCCTGAATGGTACGAATCTCTTCACCTTCAGGAAGAATGATACGCTTGTTTAATGAGCGAGCAAGTTCAATCAGGCGGAATCGGAACGCAGGAGGAGACAGTTTTCTCTCCTCTTGGTTCAAGGCAAAAGAATTGATCCAGTCATGATCGATACAGCGAGCGATATGCTCTTTCACCATCAGGACTCGCTCTTTATCGTCAAGCGGAATTTCTTGGTTGAAAGACTGCATGTTAATGACCGTTTCCCAGCTGTTCGATTCAACGGAAAGAATAGGCAATCCTTTCGCCATAGCTTTACCGCAGAGCGCCATAAGTGCTTCACTTGGCTGATATCCACCAGTAACGACTAATGCTGCAATTTTGATATCATTAAGTGCTGCAATGGCTGTCGCCATGATGATGTCAGTACGATCACCAGGAGTGAAAACCAACACGCCTGGACGCAAAGCTTCAAGCATATTTTCAACGCCGCGTGCGCAAAGCGTATAAGATTGCACTCGACGAGATTCGATTTCACCGGCATTGATAATGCGAGCGCCAAGAAAATCCGCCACATCTTTAACGCGAGGGTAGGTTAGCTCGTCCGCTTTCGGTATTTGACCGAGCAGACTAAAGTTGCGCTTGAAAATGCCTCTTTGAGCAAACAAGTCACCGTAGGACTTCACGCCCAATGATCCAGGTGTGGTTTTGTTTAAAATACAGCCGATCACATCATTGACCTTAATGCCGCCATAAGAGCCTGCGGCAATTTCGACATGGTGTTCAAACTCATTGACTCGCATATTGTTAGGTGCTGTGACCAGTACCAATCCTGCATCAAGTGTTCTAGCGATAGCTTTGTTAAGCCGCGTGGCGTACGGGTGTCCTGCGATTTGAGCAAGACCTTCTACAATCACGGTTGAGTCTGGTTCTACGCTAGCTTGGAAACGCCCTACAATTTCTTCCATGAGTTCGTCGATATTGTCGTTATACAAATAACGTTCCGCTTCATGCAGTGGAATAGGCTCTGCTGGAGTAAGGGTTGAACCCTGAGCAACCATTGCCGTCGACTTGTCAGGCCCTTTGTCTCCAGGCTGAGGCTGGGCAATTGGTTTGAAAAAGCTGGCTTTTAAACCTTGCTGTTCAAGTGCGCGGACAAGACCTACAGAGACTGATGTTAGGCCGACGCCTGGGCCTGTAGGAACGGTCATGAGTACATTTATTGACATATCTGATGAATCCTAAATTAGTCCATTATGGTTAGCATTGTGTCGATCAGTGCTGAATTAAGCTGATGGTATCTAGTGCAATCATTAGCTCTTCGTTGGTGGGTATAATCCAAACATTAGTGTTGCTGTTTTTTGAACTAATGTTTAGTGATTCACCACGAGGAGCGTTCTCATTTAATGTCGAGTCTATACTGATATTCAGCGCTTTCAAATGATTGCAAATGACTTGACGCAAATAGCTCGAATTTTCACCGATACCACCAGTAAAAACCAAATGATCAATACTTTCTAAAGTAGTTGCCACACTGGCTAGATGTTTTGCAGTGCGTGCTGCAAACATATCTAACGCCAGTTTGGCTCTTTGATCACCAGATTCCATTGCTTCTTCTAGTGTTCGACAGTCGTTAGAAATTTCAGATACACCAAGCAGGCCACTTTTTTTGTTTAAAATATCAAGCGCTTCGTCAGCGGATATGTTTTCTGCTTTGCTAATAAAAGACAGCAGGCTTGGGTCTAAACTACCAGAGCGAGTTCCCATCATCAGACCTTCTAGCGGCGTGATACCCATACTGGTATCAGAAGACTGACCTTTGTTAATCGCACAGGTACTGGCACCATTACCAAGGTGAGCAACAAGTACACCCTGTTGATCACTGCCTGATGCAATTTCTTCTAGACGTTGGCTAATATAGCGATAGCTGGTGCCATGGAAGCCATACTTGCGAAAATGATGCTCTCTATAAAAGTGCATTGGAATAGGGTACAGGTATTGTTCAGGAGCCAGAGTTTGATGAAACGCAGTATCAAAAACAGCCACTTGAGGTAACCCAGGAAAAAGTTCAAAAGCAACCTCAATCCCCTTAGCATGAGCTGGGTTATGTAGCGGCGCGAACTGTGCGCATTCATTAATGCCATCAATAACGTCTTGATTAATTAATACAGACTTACTGAAGGTTTCACCGCCGTGCACAACACGATGACCAATTCCAGCAAGAGAAGATTCTATGTTGGGGTGACGGCTTAGCCAATTTTTGATATGAGAGACGGCATTTTTGTGGCTGCCATCTTCTAGTTCTATAACGTTTTTTTGTCCTTCGAACTTAAAAGTAATACTACTTCCATTTGCGCCGAGTCTGTCGGCGATACCTTCAACCAAAGTGTCTTGTCCAGCATTAGCTAGTACCGCAAACTTTAAAGAAGAGCTTCCGCAGTTGATGACTAAAATACTATCTTTCATAGTTATTCCTGAGATACGCGCAAAGACAGGTCTATTGCTTGGATATGTTTCGTTAAGGCGCCAATAGAAACAAAATCAACGCCTGTTTCTGCTACCTTTAATAGGCGATCTTTTTCCATGTTTCCTGATGCTTCAAATTTTACTTGGCCTTTAAAGTCTAAAACCGCTTTGTTCATATCATCATAGGAAAAATTATCCAGCATGATGATGTCGGCGCCAGCAGCAACGGCCATAGCAACTTCTTCTAAATTTTCTGTTTCCACTTCAATGGTTTTACCCGGTGCGATTTTTTTCGCCATATTGACGGCATTAGCAATCGAGCCAGCAGCCATGATGTGATTTTCTTTTATCAAAAATGCATCATACAACCCCATTCGGTGATTTTTTCCACCGCCAACAGTTACCGCATACTTCTGTGCTTGGCGCATGCCTGGTAAGGTTTTTCGTGTATCTAAGATGGTTAGTTGGGTACTAGATACTATGTCACTGTATTGGCGAGTCACAGTGGCTGTATAAGACAGTGTTTGTAAGAAATTTAAAGCGGTGCGTTCACCTGTTAAAATGGTTCTTGCGTGGCCTTTAATTGTCAGAAAGGGCTTGTTGGGCTGTAATAAGTCACCTTCTTTATTATGCCAAGTGAGGGTTGCTTTACTTCCTAACTGAGAAAAAACTTCGTTCACCCAAGCTTGACCACACAGGACAGCTGGTTCTCGACTGATCACCTTTGCGGTAATTTTTTGATCATTAGGGATGAGCTGAGCGGTTATATCCCCTGAACCTATGTCTTCTTCTAATGCAAAAGCAACTTGCGATTGAATGTGCTCAGTTAATAGAGCGTTCAAAAGAGTCATGTACTATCCTAATTATGCCAAATAAATAAATAAGCATTGTAGCCTGATATTGGCAAGGCGTCAGTGTTGATTTTTTTGTATTCATTGATTTGCCAAGCCTTTCCGTACAAAAAGAGTGATTGTGGAATCTCTTAACATAGAAGATTTTTGTATGCTCTTCATTCTTGGTATGTCGCTTTTTTTAAGCTTCGGGTATCAGCTTGTCTTTTATTGCGGGTATTGATGGGAGCTGAATCCAACTAATAACTTGATGAATAATATCGGTTTTGTTGTGGTGTTCTGGCTTATACATTGTTTCTCCTCTGGTTTGGCTAATAAAAACCTAAGATTTATGGTGTTTATGTACCTTATATTTACTGTGAATTTTGATGTGATTGTCTTGTGTTTTCGCAGTCTGACATGGTCTTTTTGTTGTTTTTCTAGGGGAATTGAGGGTATTTAAAAGCTTCAAAAGTGCCTTTGGTGCTTCAATCTTGATGTGGGTGGCTAGGCGATCTCTTGATTAGGTGTTAATCTAACGCCCGAATTAGATGCATCTGACGTTAAAGAAAACCTTGTTTAACGTAAAATTTTTCGGGTGCAAAAGCATTAGAAGTGCGCTATCTATGCACTTCTAAGTAAACAGCTTTGATTTTTTACATGTATTTAGTAAGGCTATTTGCATGTAGAAATTTAATGTTGGGTTTGATGAACCAAACCCAAATTGGAAGCGAACCGACCAGATTTATTGGTGGTCGATGCAATGGAAATAAAACTAAAACAATAATAATTACCATTGGAACGGATAAAACGACGCTTTAAAACGTAATTTAGTAGGGCGTCGTTTTATCCTAGGTCGGCTGGAACTTAATGGCTATTCATGTGAGTTCCGACGGTTCGTTTAAGTAGCCTCCAAGGCTTAAATACACATAATGTCCTTGGTAGGTTAGTATCTGTTCTAATAGCGGGAGTTATTAACACGATGACTGAGCAGCATATTCTCGAAGACATCGATCCAATTGAAACAAAAGAGTGGGTCGATGCGCTTGAGTCTGTCCTTCGCGAAGAAGGTCCTGATCGCGCGCAATATATTTTAAATCGTTTGACGAATGAAGCTTCAAAAGCTGGTTCGTCTTTACCGTCGTCTATCACGACAGCATACCGAAACACAATCGCTCCTGAAGATGAGAAGCCGTTGCCGGGTGATGTATTTATGGAGCGTCGTATACGCTCTATAATTCGTTGGAACGCATTGGCTATGGTAATGAAAGCAAACCGTGTTGATTCAACACTTGGTGGCCACATTACCAGCTTCTCTTCTGCGGCAACGCTTTATGATATCGGTTTTAACCACTTTTTCCGTGGTAATGACGGTAAACAGCAAGCGGATATGGTCTTTTTTCAAGGCCATATTTCTCCAGGTATCTACGCGCGTTCATACATTGAAGGGCGTCTGACAGACGAGCAGCTTGATAACTTCCGTCGCGAAGTAGATGGCAAAGGTATCTCTTCTTACCCACATCCTTGGTTGATGCCAGATTATTGGCAGTTCCCAACTGTGTCTATGGGATTGGGGCCTTTACAGGCTATTTATCAAGCACACGTAATGAAGTACCAACACAGCCGTGGTCTGATTGATCAAGGTGACCGTAAAGTATGGGCGTTCCTTGGTGATGGTGAGTGTGATGAACCAGAATCTTTAGGTGCAATCGCGCTTGCGGGACGTGAAAACCTAGACAACCTTATTTTCGTGATCAACTGTAACCTTCAGCGTCTTGATGGCCCTGTACGTGGTAACAGCAAAATTGTTCAGGAACTTGAAGGTGTATTCCGTGGCGCTGGCTGGAATGTCATTAAGTGTCTATGGGGTCGTCATTGGGATCCTCTTTTCGCGAAAGATCACAACGGTTTGCTTGTTAAACGTATGAATGAAGTTTGCGATGGTGAGCTTCAGAACTACAAAGCAAATGGTGGTGCTTATACTCGTGAACATTTCTTCGGCAAATATCCAGAATTGCTAGAAATGGTTAAAGATATGACTGACGATGAGATCATGAATCTTAATCGCGGCGGCCATGATCCTTACAAAGTTTACGCAGCGTATTCCGAAGCAACTTCTCATAAAGGTCAGCCGACCGTTATCTTGGCGCAAACCGTTAAAGGTTACGGCATGTTTAAAGCGGCTGAAGCGCAAAACACTGCGCACCAAACGAAGAAGTTGGATGAAGAATCCCTTGCTCAGTTCCGCGATAAATTCGGCATCCCTATTAGCGATGAAGAGCTAAAAGACTTACCGTATTACAAGCCGGCTGAAGACAGTCCTGAAATGCAATATATGCGCTCGCGTCGTAAAGAGTTGCATGGTGCTTTCCCTATTCGTAATCATGATTGCGAAGCGCTTGAAGTGCCTTCTTTGGAAGCATTCAAGTCTCAGATCGCGGGAACAAATGGGCGTGAAATTTCTACTACTATGGCGTTTGTGCGTGCACTAAACGTTATGGTTAAAGATAAAGCAATTGGTAAGCGCGTTGTTCCAATCGTTGCCGATGAAGCTCGTACCTTTGGTATGGAAGGTATGTTCCGTCAGCTAGGCATATACTCATCTGAAGGTCAGCGTTATACGCCTCATGACCATACTCAGATTATGTATTACAAAGAGTCTGCTGATGGCCAAATCCTTCAAGAAGGGATTAATGAGCCAGGTGCATTCTCTGCATGGTTGGCACTAGCTACGTCTTATGCAAACAGTGCTCTTCCAATGATTCCTGTTTACATATACTACTCAATGTTTGGTTTCCAACGTATTGGTGACTTGGCTTGGGCAGCAGGTGATTCGCAAGCTCGTGGTTTCTTGATCGGTGCTACAGCAGGTCGTACTACACTAAACGGTGAAGGTTTACAGCACGAAGATGGTCATTCCCATATTCAGGCTGGTCTTATTCCTAACTGCGTGTCTTACGATCCTACTTATTCATACGAAGTTGCAGTTATCATGCAAGATGGCTTGCGTCGTATGTATAAAGAGAAAGAAAGTGTTTTCTATTACCTAACAGTAATGAATGAAAACTACACGCACGAAGATATGCCTGAAGGTGTTGAAGAAGGCATTATTAAAGGCATGTACAAGCTTAAATCTCATGCTAAGAAAACGAATAAGAAACAAGTTCAATTACTTGGTTCTGGCGTTATTCTTCGTGAAGTGGAAGCGGCTGCAGAGATCCTCTTTAATGATTTCGGCGTTAACTCTGATATATGGAGTGTAACGTCTTTCAATGAATTACGTCGTGAAGGTCTTGATGTGAGTCGTTGGAATATGCTTCACCCTGAGTCTGAAGCCCGCGTATCTCATGTTGAATCTTGCTTGAATGGCAATGGCCCAGTGATTGCATCTACCGACCATATTAAATTGTTCGCTGATCAAATTCGTCCATTCGTAAAAGGTATATACAACGTACTTGGTACAGATGGTTTTGGTCGCAGTGATACTCGTGCTCAATTGCGTCACTTCTTTGAAGTTAACCGCTATTGGGTAGTAGTTTCTGCCTTGAATGCACTGGCAAAAGACGGTGTGATTGATGCATCTGTAGTTAGTGGGGCGATTGCTAAGTTTGGTTTAGATCCTGAGAAGCCAAATCCTGTAACTTGCTAATTACCTGACAAGCTAGGTATCTGGCTTAGTGTATGTTTATGCCTAAGCTAGATAAGTTTTTAAGTTTGATGCGTCTATAAGACAAAGGAGATTTCTGTGAGTACTGAAATCATTCGAGTACCGGATATTGGTGGTGCGACTGATGTCGAAATTATCGAGATCAGTATTGCGGTTGGTGACACTATTGAAGTGGACCAATCTATTATTGTTTTAGAAACAGATAAAGCTTCCATGGATGTTCCATCTTCTATGGCTGGTAAAGTAAAAAGCATTTCTGTGAAAGAAGGCGATAAAGTTTCTGAAGGTGATGAGCTTCTTGTTATTGAGATTGAAGGCGCAGAAGAATCTGCTTCTGAAGCACCAATCGAAGAGGCGGCATCAGAAAAACCTGCTGAGCAGACGGCTCCGGCTTCATCATCTTCTAGTGAAGAAAAAGTGTCTGTGCCTGATATTGGTGGTGCAACTGATGTAGAAGTTATTGAAGTTTGTGTTGCTGAAGGCGATATGGTTGAAGAAGGTGACTCTTTGATCGTTTTGGAAACTGATAAGGCATCTATGGATATACCTTCGCCATTTACAGGCAAGATCGATAAAATTTCGATCAAAGTCGGTGACACGGTTTCTGAAGGTGCTGACATCCTTATGTTAACAACTGAGTCATCCGAGCCGGCGGCTTCAGAAGAGAAAGCGGAAGTACCAAAACCATCAGCTCCTGCTGCTTCAGCACCTACATCTGGTGGTGTTGAGTCTGTTAAGGTGCCTGATATTGGTGGTGCTGAAGGCGTTGAAGTTATCGAGGTTGCTGTAGAAGCTGGAGATAAAGTTAAAGAGGGCGATTCTATAATCGTTCTTGAAACTGACAAAGCTTCTATGGAAATCCCTGCCCCTAAATCTGGAACGGTAAAATCTGTTTCTATTAAGGTTGGTGACAAGGTTTCTGAAGGATATCTTGTCCTTGAGCTTGAAGTGGAAGGTGGTTCTGAAGCTGCGGCGCCTGAACCTGTTGCTGAAAAATCGGCTCCTGCGTCTGCTGAAGCGCCTAAAGCGAATGGTGCAAAAGCGGCGGCCCCTGCAGCGGATCAATCTGCTGTCTTGACTGAACCTTCGAAGAAGGTTCATGCGGGTCCAGCAGTGCGTATGCTTGCTCGTGAGTTAGGTGTTGATCTATCTCTTGTTCGTCCGACTGGTCCTCGTGGTCGTATTACGAAAGAAGATTTACATGCCTACGTTAAAGCGGCTGTACAAAAAGCTTCATCAGTTCCAGCGGGTGTTGCAACAGGTTCTGGTTTACCGACTGTGCCTGATCAAGACTTTAGCAAGTTCGGTGATATTGAAGTTGTTAAAATGAGTAAGATTCAGCGTCTAACTGCACAGAACATGGTTCGCAACTCGCTTGTTGTGCCTCAAGTTACTCAGTTTGACAAGGCTGATATCTCTGATCTTGAAGAGTTCCGTAAAGGCTTAAAAGGGGAAATGGAGAAACAAGGTGTTAAATTGACGCCTCTTCCATTCCTGATTAAAGCGGTTGCACAAGCTATGGTGGCGAATCCTAGCTTCAATGTATCGCTAATGGCCGATGGCGAAAGCTACGTTCAGAAGCAATACGTACACATTGGTATCGCTGTGGACTCTCCTGCTGGGTTGGTTGTTCCTGTTTTGCGTGATGCTGATAAGAAATCAGTTATTCAAATCGCAAAAGAAGCGAGCGAATTGATTAAGAAAGCGCTTGATAAGCAGCTTAAGCCTGCTGACATGCAGGGTGGTTGTTTTACTATTTCTAGTTTGGGTGCAATTGGCGGTACAGGATTTACTCCTATCGTTAACTGTCCTGAAGTGGGTATTCTTGGTGTTTCTAAAGCAGACATTGAGCCACGATGGAATGGTAAAGAGTTTGAGCCTCGCACAATGTTGCCATTGTGTTTGTCTTATGATCACAGAGCTGTGAACGGTGGTGATGCTGGTCGATTTATGACCTTCTTGAACTCATTGTTAAGTGATGTTCGTCGCTTATCTCTTTAATGAGCCACTATTGATTAATAGCTAAGTAAATAAAAAAGCCGCTTATATAAGCGGCTTTTTTTGGTCTATTGCTTTTGGTTTAATATAAATCTAGTTAAGCGACATACGTTATGTGTTTGTTAAGCTGGCAACGGCCTGAATTAAGGCGGATTTCCGAGAGTCGCAGAATGCATTGTGCGGTAATCGGCTTAATACGCCCAGTTTTTCAAGTCGTTCGGTGGTTTGTCCGTTGGGGCTAAAGATAAAAACGGCGCAGTCTGCTTCTATCGCGTCTTTGATGGCGTTCTCTAATGCAAGGCCTATCGTTAGGTCCATCATAGGGACTGCACTTAGATCCAATACTACGGCCTTGTAGTTATGTATTCGATTGTGGTGTTTTGCAATGGCCTTACTTGCACCAAAGATCATTGGGCCGGACAAGTAGAAAAGCAGTACTTTTCCGTCTGCTTGATCTAGTAATGCTTTTTCATCTTCAGATAGTGGGATGTCATCATCAGCATCGCTTATCGCTTTTACATTTCCTGATTGTAGTCGGCTGAGTTTCTCTATGGTCATGATATTGGCAATGAAAACGCCGATTCCCACCGCAACCATAAGATCAACAGATACAGTTAACGCCATAACGCCATACATAATGATAGTTGGCGATAGGGCGATTTTGTGAGCGCGTTTCAAAAAACTCCAGTCGAGAATGTTGATCCCTACATACAGAGCGATACCAGCAAGCACAGCCATTGGAATTGGGCTGATTAGTTCGGATGCTCCAAGTACAACCAATAGTAGAATTAAGGCTCTGGTAATACCTGCAAGTGGTGATTTGCCACCAGACTGTATATTAACCACAGTTCCCATAGTTGCACCGGCGCCAGGAAGGCCGCCGAGTAGCCCAGAGAAGAAATTGGCTGTGCCTTGGCCGATAAGCTCTCGATTCGAATCATGCTCTTTACGCGTTAGACTGTCAGCAATAACAGCAGTTAATAAAGTGTCAATGCAGCCTAGGGTGCCAAGCACCAAACCATTGATGATCATCTCTATAAATACAGAACGTTCAAAAGTAGGCCAGTGAATGGATGGCAAACCAGATGGAATAACGCCAATGCGACGAACATCCGAGTCGCTAAATAGCACAACAGAAACAAGTGTTATTGCGACTAAGGCAACAAGTTGAGGAGGGACGTAGCGACGCCAGTGTTTAGGAAGATAAAAAAGGACACCTAACGTTAACAGCCCTAAAAATAATTCTGAAAACTTCAAATTCATTATAAGGTTTGGTAGTGCGCTTAATGTTCCCATTACGCCGCCGGATGGAGATGGGTGTCCTAGAAATGGGGCGATTTGCAAGATAATCAATATAATACCAATGCCAGACATAAAGCCTGATATAACGCTGTACGGCATTAGTGTGATGTATTTGCCTAGTTTGAGATAACCTAGTGTAATTTGAAATAGGCCTGCGATCATCACCACGGTAAAGGCCATAGCCACACCGCCTTCTGGGCTGCTAGCCATCATGCTTGTGAGTACAGCTGTCATGATGACAGTCATTGGTCCAGTTGGCTCTGAAATGAGGCTGGTTGAACCGCCAAATACTGCAGCAAAAAGGCCAACGAGTATGGCACCCCAGAGTCCTGCTTCTGCTCCAGCGCCTGATGCAACGCCAAATGCCAATGCTAGAGGTAGTGAAACAATAGCGGTGGTTGCCCCGCCAAATAAATCGCCCACTAGAGTCCAGTCTTTAAAGCGAGAGAAATCAATTATCATTGTATATTTACCTGTCCGTTATTTATGTTCAAATCAATCCTTTGAAATATTCCATAATGCTTTGTTTGCAAAAGAGCCCGCGTTATGCGGGCTCTTTGTATTTTCTTAGAGAGGTTGTAGTGTTTATTCTACATTGGCTTCTGAAGTTGATTCAGAGCCATTTTCTTCTTCTCGCGCAATCCTAGGGTCATTTTTTACACGACCTACTGATGCGCGTCGGCGTGAAGAGGTAGCGTTGCGTTTTTCTTCTTGCTCTAAACGAAGCTTTTCTTGCTGAGCCAAAATAGCAGCTGGTAATTCTACTGGAGCTTTGGCTTCTGTGTTTGCTTGTTTAGTTGCTGGTTTGCCGCGTCCACGACGAGGAGTTCGAGTTGAGCGGCCAGTGTTCTCTGGTTTCTCTTCTGTTGTCTCTTCGGTTGCTGAATCCACTTCTGCTGTTTTTACTGTGGTTTCAGCTGGCGGAGTCGCTTCCTGTTTAGCTTCTACTTCAACTGTCTTGACTTCCTGTGCTTCGGCTTTTGTTTCATCCGTTACACTTGCCTCTTCTGTTGGCGCAACCGTAGTTGTTTCAGGTTGAGCTTCGCCTGATTTGATTGCAGCGTCTGCTTCAGGTTGCTCTACTTGATTTGCTTCTGGTGTCGTAACTGTTTTTTGCTCAGTCTTAGCTGGCTCTGTTGCCTCAGATGCAGTCTCAGGTGTCTCTTGCTCAATTTTACGCATTTGAGCTTTTACTGACATCTTAGGTTTTGCAGGTTTGGCTTTAGGGGTTTCGTCTTTAGCTTCTTCTGTTGCTTGCTGGGTATCAATAGATGGTACTTCTTCAGCTTCAATAGCTTCAGTTTTCTCTGTTTCTATAGTCTCAACTTTATCCTCAGAGGCTGATTCTGTTGTCGCGCTTTCTTCTGATTTTGATTCAACTTCTGTTTCTGCATGCTTAACTTCGGAAGTGGTTGATTTTGCTTCTTCCGTTTGAGCTGCTGCAACGTCAGTAGATTGTGTTTCATCGGTTGTAGATTCAACATTTTCTTGCTGTGCGTTGTTTTCTTCTTTTTGTGGGCGACGTGAACGACGTGAGCGACGTGAACGGCGTTGAGGTTCATCACCGTTTTCGTTGCTTTCGACTTCAGTATTTTGAGCCGCTTCTACTAGAGCTGCATCTTCTTGCTCTTGTAGTTTTGTTGCTTCTAATGCTTCGTCTTTTAATTTGCCATTGCGACGACGGTTGTCATTACGATCACGTTTACGCTCTTTAACTTCAGGAACTTCTTTCTGAGGTTGGCGTGGCGCTGCTTTTACAGCCGCTTCTTGCTTTTCCACTCTTGGCTCTTGAGTTTCTTGCTTATTACTACGGTTGTTGCGGCGGTTATTGTTACTGCCTTTCGTGCCAGCTTCAGCTTGCTCTCGGCGCGATTGGCGGGTTGAGCGATTCTTTTCAGCTGTATTGTTGTCGTCACGATCTGCATTTTGATGCTTAACGTTACGTTTGTTTCTGTTTACACGATTGCCATTAGGCTTGCTTGACGTATCGCGATCTTTTGGCGCTGGTGTTGCAACTGGACTGGTTTTACTCACCGTTTTTGATTTTGGCTTGCTTTGGGGTTCGCCAAACAAGGCTGTCATGATACGTTTAAGCAGGCTTGGTTTAGCTTGTGTGCTTGTGCTTTTAGCTGCTTTTGGTGTCGCGGCTGATGGTGCAGTGTGCTCAGGCGCTGGAGCTTTAGGAGCAATACTTGTTACGGCAGCTTGTGGACGAACGTTTTCATTCGCTTTGCGAGGCTCGTAAGGTGGTTGCTCTGGCGTTTCTACCAAGGAGTAGCTGTTTTCGTTTTGCATCACAACAGTGCTGTCATCGCGAATGCGCTCTACTTCAAAGTGCGGTGTTTCCATATGAGGATTTGGCACAAGGATGATATGAACGTTATTGCGTTTTTCAATTTTAGCAATGTTGGTACGTTTCTCGTTTAGCAAGAAGGTGGCAACAGATACTGGTAAAACAGCACGGATTTGAGCGGTGCGCTCTTTGGAGCATTCTTCTTCGATTAAGCGAAGTACAGAAAGTGCTAGAGATTCGACGTCACGGATGAATCCTTGGCCATTACAGCGAGGACATACGATGCCACTGGTTTCACCAAGAGAGGGGCGTAAACGCTGACGTGACATTTCTAACAAGCCGAAGCGAGAAATACGACCGAGTTGAACACGAGCACGATCCGCTTCTAGTGCGTTCTTCATGCGGGTTTCAACTTCTTTTTGGTTACGCACGGGTGTCATATCGATGAAGTCGATTACAACCAAGCCACCAATGTCGCGAAGACGTAGCTGACGAGCAATTTCATCTGCCGCTTCTACGTTGGTTTGCAGTGCTGTTTCTTCGATGTCTCCGCCTTTTGTGGCGCGGGCTGAGTTGATATCGATAGAAACTAATGCTTCTGTAGGATCAATAACGATAGAGCCGCCAGAAGGTAGGCGAACTTCACGCTGGAAAGCCGTTTCGATCTGAGTTTCGATCTGGAAACGGTTAAACAGAGGAGTTGAGTCGGTATACATTTTAATGCGCGACTTAAAGTGCGGCATTACTTGCATGACGAAGTTGATCGCGTCTTGGTAGGCGCTTTTCTCATCAATCAGTACTTCGCCAATGTCTTCACGTAAGTAATCGCGAATGGCGCGGATGACGATGTTGCTTTCTTGATAGATTAAGAAAGGAGCAGGTTTTTCAGACGCGGCTTTGGTAATGGATGACCATAGAGTATCAAGGTAATCCAAATCCCACTGTAATTCTTCAGTTGAGCGACCAACACCAGCGGTACGAACAATAAGACCACCATTTTCTGGTGTATTCAAACCTGACATGGCTTCTTTAAGGTGCGATCTGTCATCACCGTCGATGCGGCGAGAAATACCACCAGCGCGAGGGTTGTTTGGCATCAGAACCAAATAACGGCCCGCTAAGCTAACGAAGGTCGTTAGTGCTGCGCCTTTGTTACCACGTTCTTCTTTGTCCACTTGAACGATCACTTCTTGACCTTCGCTTAACACATCTTTGATGTTAATTCGGCCGTCGTGGTTCGATTTTTTGGAAAAGTAGGTTTTGGAGATTTCTTTTAAAGGTAGGAATCCGTGGCGATCTGCGCCGAAGTCAACAAAAGCAGCTTCTAGACTCGGCTCAATGCGAGTGATGCGACCTTTATATATATTTGACTTCTTCTGTTCGCGTGAACCGGATTCGATGTCTAGATCATATAGACGTTGACCGTCTACTAGGGCGACGCGCAACTCTTCTTGTTGAGTTGCATTGATAAGCATTCTAATCATTATATGTGTGAACTCTGTTAGCTGATACGAAAGAGTCACAACAGTGATAGGGTAACCATTAATAAATCTGACTCAGAATTAGAGCAAGTCATTCAGTGTTCTCTGGCGAGAGGAGTACGCGATTCGTTTATTTTATCTTAAACGCTTTTGTGCGGTCGCTGCCGTGATCAATACTAAATAGTCTCTTTAACCGGTCTCGTTTCTTTGCTTTTACGAAACAACGCGAACGCGTGGCCTAGCAATTTTAATGAGAGTTCCTTCCACTGAAGCGGATTTTTCCGAATCATGCGGTTTATTATTTAAGATTAACTGTTACAGAGGTAAGATAGGGGGCCAAAGTGTCGCTTCGGCAATTGTCATTCAATTCTTGCATCTTATCTTCGAGGTGTTTTGTTGCCTCTTACCCTTTGCGAATGTGAATATAACAGTAAAAACTAAGTGCTTCAATTATAAAGGAAACCAATCTTAGCTTATGTCGGACTCAGAACTAAAATCAGCAGAGCGTCCCGCGGTTCGTTACGTCACGATTGACGACAATAATACGGGTCAGCGAATCGATAATTTTTTGGTTACCTTTTTAAAGGGTGTTCCGAAAGGCAAGATTTACAACTTACTTAGGAAGGGGGAAATACGCGTTAATAAGAAGCGAACTAAACCTGATTACCGCCTTCAAAATGAAGATGTTGTGCGTATTGCGCCGATTGTGATTGCACCAGAATCAGATAAGCCTGTTTTGTCAGATCGTTTGAAAAGCGAGATAGAATCTCGCATTGTCTATGAAGACAAAGGGTTGATTGTTGTTAACAAGCCGTCGGGCTTGGCTGTGCATGGCGGCAGTGGTTTGAGTTTTGGTTTGGTTGAGGTGATTCGCCAAATGCGACCATTAGAGAAATTTATTGAGCTTGTTCATCGACTTGACCGTGATACTTCTGGCTTGATCATGATCGCGAAGAAACGCGCCGTTCTAAAGGAATTGCATACGGCTTTACGTGAAAAAGAAGGCGTACAAAAAACTTACCTTGCTTTGGTTTATGGAAGCTGGCCTAAAAGAAAATTGCAAGTGAACGCGCCTTTATTAAAAAATGAGCTGCAATCTGGTGAGCGTATTGTCAGAGTGCATACTGACGGAAAAGAGAGTTTGACTCGATTTAAGTTGGTTCGACAGTTTGAAGGTTATAGTTTGGTTGAATGTGAACCGGTAACAGGGCGTACCCATCAGATTCGAGTTCATACACTGCATGCGGGTTATCCGATTGTGGGCGATGAAAAGTATTCGCCGGCTGAATCTTTAAAAGAAACAAAAGCCCTTGGCTTTAAACGCTTATGTCTGCACGCGACGAAATTAGACATTATGTTAAATGGTGAGCGCATGTTGTTTGAGGCGCCGCTAGATAAAGAATGGCAAACTCTAATGAACGAGAAATTGACAGGGATTTTTTCTTAACTTTTTGTCGTTTTTGAATCATTAAATAAAAAGACTTGCTGAGGCAGGTCTTTTTTTTAGCTTATTTTTAGTGAATCTTGCTTCTGTGATGTGTATCACCTTTTCCTAATGCTAAATGCCCTAACATGTCAGGGTGATTCCCTTGTTTTTAATAGGGAAACTTTTTCTAAAATGAAAGGATTTTTCATGAAAGCCTCTGATATCCGGACAATTCCGGGACTCATTTCTATTTTTATCACGCTGTTAATCTGGTTTGTTGTGCCTGTGCCTGATGGTGTATCTGCTAATGCTTGGCATTTGCTGGCTTTATTTGTTGGTACTGTGGTCGCCATTATAGGGAAGGCGATGCCAATTGGCGCACTCGCGATTTTGGCGATTACTTTAGTGGCGCTAACTGGCGTGACAAGCGATACGCCTGCTGGTGCGATTAAAGATGCACTAAGTGGTTTTTCGAATTCTCTGATTTGGTTGATCGGTATTGCAATTGTTATTTCGCGTGGTTTAGCAAAAACAGGGCTTGGGAATCGTATCGGTTACTACTTTATTTCCTTGTTTGGTAAAAAAACCATTGGTATCGGCTACGCCTTGGCTATTTCAGAATTGGTTATCGCACCGGTAACGCCAAGTAATACCGCACGGGGTGGCGGTATAATTCATCCGATTATGAAATCCATTGCCACTAGTTTTGGTTCTTCACCCGAGGAGGGGACTTCTCGAAAGATTGGTCATTACCTTGCCTTGGTTAATTACCATATCAATCCGATTACCTCGGCCATGTTCATTACAGCAACAGCACCCAACCCCTTAATTGTTAAATTAATCTCTGATGCCACTGGTGCTAATATTAGTATTACTTGGGGAACATGGGCATTAGCAGCACTTTTGCCTGGCTTGGTGTGTATTGCGCTTGTGCCTCTGGTTATTTATGCAATCTACTCTCCTGAGATAAAAAGCACGCCAGATGCAAGGATTTACGCGAAGTCTAAACTCGCCGAAATGGGGCCTATGTCTTATGGTGAGAAAGTCATGGTGGCGGTGTTTGCTCTTTTATTGATTCTTTGGGCTGGTATTCCGGCGATGTTATTCGGTGCGGGCTTCGCAGTGAATACAACGGCAGTGGCTTTTTTAGGTTTGTCTGTTTTATTAGTGACAGGCGTTTTAAGTTGGGATGATGTACTTAAAGAAAAATCTGCATGGGACACGGTTGTTTGGTTTTCTGCTTTGGTGATGATGGCCACTTTTTTAAACAAGCTTGGTTTAGTGCAATGGTTTTCAACTGTGGTGGAAAGCAATATTGAGCATTTGGGATTTGATTGGGCTATTTCCGTTGTTATTTTGGTAGCCATTTATTTTTATGTACATTATTTCTTTGCAAGCACGACAGCGCATATTACCGCCATGTTTGCGGCTTTTTATGCTGCCGGTTTAGCGTTAGGTGCACCACCTTTGTATCTTGGTTTGTTGCTCGCAGGCGCTTCTTCTTTAATGATGTCATTGACTCATTACGCTACTGGGACATCGCCAATCATCTTCGGATCTGGTTATGTATCCATGGAAGATTGGTGGATCATGGGCTTTATTATGAGTATCGTGAACTTAACAGTGTGGGGAATTGTTGGCGGGCTTTGGTGGAAGGTATTGGGTTACTGGTAAACGTTAATCAAAGGTTTATATGTGAAAGAGCCAGCTATTTCTGATAGAAATAGCTGGCTCTTTTTTATTTGATTTCTGGTGCTAAGTGATGTGATGGCTAAATTTTAAAGCGATCTGTCAATGATTTGAGTTGATGGCTTAATGTTCTTAAGTTACTGACTGCTTTTACAGATTCCATCGAGTCATCCGCTGTTTTGTCGGCTAGTTGACGAACGTTTTCGACATTTTTATTAATTTCTTCAGAAACTTGAGACTGCTCTTCCGACGCGGTTGCAATCTGTATTCCCATATCTTGGATGCTGCTCATTTTCTCACTGATTTTAGAAAACAGGTCCAAAACCTCTTTGGCTTTTGTGGCGTTGTCGTTAGATGAATCACGGCTTTTCAGCATATTGTCTAAGGACTCTTGAGCGCCACTTTGTAGTTCGATGATTAAGTCTTCAATTTCCTTTGCCGAACTTTGTGTTCTGCTTGCAAGACCACGTACTTCATCGGCGACAACAGCAAATCCACGGCCGGCTTCGCCAGCTCGTGCCGCTTCGATCGCGGCGTTTAGGGCGAGGAGATTGGTTTGTTCAGCAACGGATTTGATAACTTCAAGGACATTACCGACATTGTCAGTACGTTCTTTAAGGTGAGCCATGGCTTCGCTCGTAATGCCTAGATTTTTTGCTAAAGACTCTGTGGATGAAACGGTATTTGTAACGATCTGATTACCTTGTGATACCATTTTTTCGGTTTCTGTTGTGGCTTCAGATGCTATCTCTGTATTGCGAGCAACCTCTGCGACTGTTGATAACATTTCATTAATAGCTGTGGCCACTTGATCTGTCTCATCTTTTTGGGACAGCATCATCTTTTGACCTTGCTTTGAAATGGCTTCTAGTTGTTCGCTGGTTGAACTTAGATTTAGAACACCAGAAACGACTTCGGAAATAAGTTTGTTCAGTGTAACGCTCATTTCTCCGATTGTGTTGTACAGTAAGCCGAGTTCATCTTTACGATCAGTTTTTAATGTTTGTGTTAAGTCACCTTCAGCAATCTTTTTAACCGCGTTCATCACTTCATGCGTAGGCTTGACGATAACGTTCCTGATTAGCATGGCAAAGAAAATACCAAGGAAAATAGCAATAGCAGTGACTGAGAGCAAAACCGTAATGACTTGTTGGCTGTCTTCTACGCTTTTCTTTTCTTGTTGAACGGTGAGTGCATCAATGTTGTCATTCATATTAGATGACAACATCATTAACTCTTGCCTTTTTTCGGTGAGTGCAGAATTGATAACAGGGTTGCTTTTACCAAGTTCAGCGTATTGGTCTAATAAAGACAAAACTTTCTGCTGGTTGGTTTGAAGATCACTAGGAAGTTGTAACGCTTTGGTGGAATCAATGATGTTTTGAAAATCTTTGAGCACTAAATCCAATGGAATATTTTGTTTGCTATTGATGTATTCATTAATAGTAAAGATGAATGCATACATTTTTCTAGAAACATCGAGTGCTTGGGATAAGGTTTCTCTATCACTATTCTGCCGAAGCTTCGCAATGATGATATCGTATTGTTCGAAGATATTGTTTCGAAAACCATCTGCTTTTACATCAATGGCCGTCCATTTTTTTTGTGTCTCAGTGAGTTCTATTAGTGTTTTTTTATAGCTATCAAGGTCCTCTTTTGTATTTTTTACAAGAGCAATAGCATCTTTACCTGTATACAAGCTTTGCCCATCTTGTAAAATTGAGTCTAGTTGTTTAAGTAGATTCAGTATTGTAGCTTTATGCTCGTCTGTTCCTGAGTCAAATAAGTCTTTTCTGGCGATTTGAATATCTACGACAGTGTCATCCAGATTGTTTGCTAATTTAACTTTTTTTGCACGGTCTAAAAGTGAATAGACGCCTGATGTGCCCGCTGCACCGACAATAAGAAGAAGTATCAACACCGTGCCAAAACCAAGACCTAGCTTGGTTCCTATTTGCCTATTTTCTAAAAATTTTTTCATTAAGATGCTTCCTTGAGTCTACCTGCTATAGATTTATATCGTGGGGGGGATATCTTTTTGATCTTACTTTATTCTTATTTTGTATGAAAACGGTTACGCGGATGTATGATAAGGAAAACAACATTTAAACGCAGTGTAAAAATGAGAAGAGAATGTGCAAGTTTGTTGCCGAAGGATCTGATACTTATGAGCATGAGCATGAGCATGAGCATGAGCATGAGCATGAGCATGAGTATGAGTATGAGTATGAGTATGAGTATGGATATTGATGGTTTCTATTTAGCGTGTGAAAAAATGCTCGTTAATTCTTTTTTGGTACTGATAGGTGGTCGTGCCTAAGGATTTTTTAAAGCATCTATTCATATGGCTTTGATCACAGAACCCGCTTTCTAATGCTACTTGAACGGGGTCTTGCCCGGACTTAAGTAAAGTTTTGGCTCTTAATATTCTGGCCTGAATTTGATACTGATGTGGCGTGATACCAAATGAAGATTGAAATTGTCGAATTAGGTGGTATTTGCTGATACGGCTGATTTGAGAGAGTTTTTCTAGGCTGATTTCTTGGTTGGCGTAGGCATGAATATAGTCTTTTATATAGTTTAATGCCTGTGTTGCTTTCTTGTGTTGATTGACTGGACTGTTTAGCGTCGAATTGAGAGTCAATTGTACGAAAAAATTATAAACCAATGTTTCCATCATCAGCTTTGATGGCATGTTGGTGGAGAGTAAAAAAATTTGATGAAATTGCTTGATCAGTTTTTGATCGTGAATAATGGGATGATGAAAATAGGGTGCACTTTTCGATTTCTGCGTTAAATCACTTAAAAGCTCATCGAACAATTCTGGCGTGGGATACATGGCTCGATAACCCCAGCCATTCTCTGAAGCAGAATGGCCAGTATGAACCGAATCCGCATTAACAATCACTAAACTGCCAGTCCCGGAAGTGTGGTTTTCTCCTTCACTAAAAAAGCTCTGTGCGCCATGTTCAATGACGCCAATGGCGTAACCTTCGTGTATATGTTTTGCAAAATGCTGATCTTTAAAGTCAGCATGAACGCATTCTATTCCGTTGTAACAATCCAAGTTAAAATAGTGCGAGCCTTGTGATCTTGCCATTGAATTCCCTATAAATTGCGTAACTGTGTATTGCTAATGTTGATGCGTTGATCATAAAAGCGCAATTTTATCCTATAAGCAAATTTTTCCAAGACGATAATAGATGCCTGTTTTAAGGAGTGTTTATGTTTGATGTTGGAAACGATACTTTTTTGTATTACATAGTAACTTGTTTAATTGCGGCCGGTACGCCGGGACCAGGAACTCTTGCTGTATTGAATTCTGCTTTGTTCTTTGGGGTCAGGCGAACATTGCCTTTAATGTTAGGTATTGTATTTGGCATGGGGGTTGTAGCGGTGGCAACTGTAACGGGCCTAAGTGCGTTAGTTTTACATTCGACCTTAGCTTTTGCTGTCATCAAGTACGTTGGCGGTTTGTATATCGGCTATTTGGGAGTTCGTATTTTGTGGCCTTTATTTAACAGTAAACAAGAAGAGGTGAAGTCGCAAAGGCCAGAGAAAAAAATGACATTCGTAACCGGTGTTGTTTTGTCTATTTTTAATCCAAAAACCTTGGTGTTTTTCACGGCTCTGCTTCCTGCTTTTATTCATCAGGAGAGTAGTGTGGTTTCACAGACTGCAACTCTGACGCTGATTTTATTGCTTTGTACTTTTCTTGTACATTTAACCTACAGCAAGTTATGTGGCTATGTGTCTGATTTCTTTGTACGACATATGAAGTGGGCGGATGCCATTACAGGTACGATGTTTGTCTGTTTTTCAATCGCCGTTTTGTTGTTGTCTTAACGTGTATTTATTATGATGCGTAAAATAGTTGATTGTATCAATTAAGCAAGGAGTAATATTGTGACGGTAAAGCAATTTTGGATCGATCCCTATCAGACTGAATTGACGACAATTATTACTCATATTGATGGCAATCAGATTCAGCTAGCTAAAACCATTTTTTATGCTGAGTCTGGCGGTCAAGAAAGTGATATCGGTAGCATCGGTGGTTATGATGTCGTTAAGGCGGAAAAAATCGGTAAGTCTATTCTGTATTGATAACTTCGCGCAAGTTCCTTGTGGTGGAACGCATGTTAAAAGCACGAGAGAGCTTGGAAGCATTAGGTTAAAAAGAAAGAACGTCGGTAAAGGTAAAGAGCGAGTAGAAATTTATCTGGTTTGAGTACAGATAATAGATAAAGAAAAGGGCAACCAGATGGTTACCCTTTTCGTGAGACTGTAACTAATTTTGTGTAACTACCTATCACAACATATTCTATAGAGAATTAAGGATAGGTAGATGCAAATGAACCAAAAAGAACTGGAAGCCTTCGCAAAAGAAGCCGCCAAAGGCATTAAAACGCCTGAGGATCTTAACGAATTTAGCCAAATGCTGAAGAAGATTACCGTTGAGGCGGCCTTGAATGCAGAGATGGATGAGCATCTGGGTTACGAGAGACATCAAAAATCCTCGTCAACCAACAGTCGTAATGGTAAGAACAGTAAGCGTATTAAGACGGAAGATGGTGAGTTTGAACTGGATACGCCTCGTGACCGCGAAGGTTCTTTTGAACCAAAGCTGGTCAAAAAGCACCAATCCCGCTTTACTTCCATGGACGATAAAATCCTATGGCTCTACGCGCAAGGTATGAGCACCCGAGACATCGTCAATGCCTTCGATGAATGGTACGGTGCTGAGATATCTCCGACACTGGTATCACGTGTTACCAACGCGGTGATCGAGCAAGTAACTGAATGGCAAGCACGCCCCTTGGATGCCATCTATCCCATTGTGTATCTTGATTGTATTGTGTTGAAAATCCGCCAAGATAAGCGTGTTATCAATAAATCGATTTTCTTGGCACTCGGTATCAACACCGACGGTCATAAAGAACTCATGGGCATGTGGATTGCTGAGAACGAAGGGGCTAAGTTCTGGCTAAACGTCCTCACTGAGCTTCAGCAGCGTGGTGTAGAAGATATTCTCATCGCTTGTGTTGATGGTCTAAAAGGCTTCCCAGAAGCCATCAATGCCGTTTTCCCACAAACCAGCATTCAACTGTGTATCGTGCATATGGTACGCAACTCATTGAAGTATGTATCATGGAAAGACTACAAAGCGGTGACGGCGGACTTAAAGCAAGTTTACCGCTCTGCAACGGAAGAAGAAGCCTTGTTGGAGTTAGATCGTTTCGCAGGCGTCTGGGACGATCAATACCCGCAAATCACCAAATCGTGGCGCAATCACTGGCATAATCTTAATACACTGTTTAGTTACCCTGACGATATCCGCAAAGCGATCTACACAACGAACGCTATTGAATCACTGAACAGTGTCATCCGTAGAGCCATTAAAAAACGTAAAGTCTTCCCAAGCGACGATTCTGCGAGGAAAATGGTTTATCTTGCCATTAGAGAGGCCAGTAAAAAATGGACAATGCCCATTCAAAACTGGCGCCAAGCGATGAGTCGATTTATTATTGAGTTCGAGGAGCGACTCGAAAAGCACCTTAACTAAATGGTAGTTACACAGAATCTGTTACAGGGTCAAAGATTGCTTTCTTTAACGTAAATATAGCTAGCAACTTCTTTACGCTTACTTGGTAAATGCCTTTTTAGTATCAACGCTCTTTTAAAAGTTTTTCCTCCTGTCAGATTTTGTGCGCTTTTATCTGCAGCCATCTTGGCATCAAAATCCCCACATTCTGCAAATATTAGGCTAGAAATACTCAAGCCCATAAGCAGGCAAATCACCTGATTTAATTTAAAGATATTGAGTCCCATCATTGTTTTTTTAGGGCATTCGCCTGTAAGAATAAATGCTTATACGATACCGTCAGATCGCAGCAGTGTCACGTATGATAATAATGGCTTTAAGCGAGTTGATTACATTTACTAGGTGTTTTTTTCAAAAAGCATGGTATTTTAATCATATTCTTAATCTATGAAGGTATGTTTTTATGAAAAAAGGTCTTCTATCTGCAGCAATTATTTCTATAACTTGTTCTTCTGCCGTGTTTGCACATGGTTCATGCGACACAGAGCTACACGGATATATGCAAAATATCAAAGATGAAATGCGCGCCATGTCTTCCGATGTGAAATCTGGAGACAATCAATCTGCAGCAAAGCATGTAGATTCTCTTATTGGCTATTTTGAAAAATCGCGCAACGAAACGACTCATAAGTTTATCCACGATGATCTAAAAGGTGCAGAGTTAAAGTCCCAAACGGCTGAATACCAAAAAGTTGTTGATGGAATGATTGTCGTGCTTAAAGATCTAGAAGGTGCTTTGCAGTCTGGCGATTCTTCTAAAGTCAAAGAATTGCTTGGCGCAATAGGTGAACAAAGAAATTTAGGTCATAGTTCTTTTAAGGATTGCTAATACTGCTGGATGACCTAGCGTGAATTCACTGCTACAATGCGCGCGATAAAGAGAGGATATTATGGCTCGTGTTAAAAAATCGCGCAGTATGCGTGGCAAACTTGGAAAAACTGGTTCAAAAGAGATGATGAAAGAGCAAAATAAAGCTCGTAAATCTTCACCAACTCGTCGTTTTGTGACAAAGAAATCCAAGGAACGCAAAGAACAAGCGCACAAAAAACTTGAACGACTAGGATTGCTTCCAGAACAAGAAGCGGGTGCTGCACCTGTACGTCCTCGTCGTTTTGTTTTCGTAAAACCTGTTGATGAAAAAGCAGAGCAAGCGGAAGCATTGGTAAATGCTAACAACATCGATACGGATAGTGAAGATCTGTCATTAGACGAATTGTTGTCTGCCTTTACTGAGCAAAAGTAAGCACGTAAAAGTAAAAGCAAAAAAATAAGCAAATAAATGTAAAATAAAAAAGGCTGCAGATGCGGCCTTTTTTTATGTTAAAAAAACGCCATACAATAAAAATTTTGACTTAAATCATTTGTTAAATAAGGTGATAAGTGTGAAAGCTTCTGTTCCGATGTCGAGTGTTCGCTATCTTTTAAAAGCGGTTGAAGGTCAAGGGTTAGACCGTCAATCAGTGTTAGACAGCTTAGAACTAACACAAGATGAAATAGAGCAGAGCGACTCATTTCCTGCTTATCGTTACGGCATGCTTTATCAGAAAATAATGTGGCTCATGCAAGATGAGTCTTTTGGGATGCTGAGCGGTGGCAAAGTGCCAAATGGTACTTTCAGAATGATGTGTCTGTGTATCATACACGCACGAAGTCTTGCACATGCATTGTACCGTTGCAGTGATTTTTATGAGATTTGCCGAGGTCCAAGGGTTAAACCTGTGTTGATTAAAAAAGGTCGATTCGCCATGGTGACCTTTGCACCTTTGGATTCTTCAGTAGAAAATATCAGCGAACTGGTTGTACCGGAGTCAAAAGAACAGCTAAGAACAACCCTTTCTATGTGGCATCATTTTATTTGTTGGTTAATTGGTCGTCGATTAAATTTGAAGGCAGCTTACTTCACCAGTGAGCGACCAGACGATGTTGAATATTACAAGACACTGTTCCAATCTGAAGTGCGGTTTAACCAACACGCTAACGCTTTAGTATTTCCTGCCAGTTACCTTGATATGCCAATTGTTCAAACAGAAGACAGCTTGAGAGGTTTTTTAAAAACCGCGCCTTATCAATTATTGGTAATGGTAGAAAACGACAACAGCTTAAAATCACAAGTCATGGCCATGCTAGGGAAGGATTTCTCACGAGAAATGCCGAGTGCAGATGAAGTGGCGAGTGCTCTTAATATGAGTGTATCGACGCTACGCCGACGCCTAAATGATGAAAAAACCTCCTACCAAAACATCAAAGATGACTGCCGTAAAGAAGCGGCAATTACCTATATGAACGCCCCTCAGTTAAGCATCAACGATATCGCAGCCTTAATGGGATTTGATGAACCGAGTGCTTTTTTCCGTTCATTTAAGAAATGGACTGGGATGACACCCGGTGAATATCGAAAAAGTGAGGAATACTTAAAGTTTGGTAAAGCAATGAAACGCCTATAAATTATACCTTTAGCGCTTTTTATTTAATGCTGTGAATGTATTTGTCAGAAATATAGGCCTGAATTGTTATTGAGAGATTTGCTTTATTTTTCCATTCTATAGGTATAAATCCGCTCGGATAACTAACCGGAGAATAAAAAATGAGCGAATACCTGTATCCAATCAATGACATTCTATTCAGCTTACGTTCAGTTGCTAAAACTGAGCGCCTTACACCTTATTTAGAAGACGCGGTAGATAATGATCTATTAGAAGCGATTCTTGGGGAAGCGGGTAAATTAGCTGAGCAAGTGATCGCGCCCATCAATGCCAGTGGAGACAAAGAAGGCTCTCGGGTAGAAAATGGTGAGGTAATCGAAGCAAAAGGCTTTAAAGAGGCCTTTAAGGCTTATTCAGAAGGAGGCTGGATCGGTTTATCTGGCGATCCCGAATACGGCGGCCAAGGTCTTCCTTCTTATGTCGCTACAGCTGTCAACGAAGGTGTTCAAGCGGCTAACCTAGCTTTCTCTTTGTGCCCTTTGTTGAGTCTAGGAGCAATCGAGGCGATTAGCTTACATGCTAGCCCTGAGTTAAAGAATTTATACCTTCCTAAAATGTTGGCTGGCGAATGGGCCGGCACAATGAACCTTACCGAGCCTGCAGCAGGTTCTGATCTCGCTGCCATTGCCTGTAAAGCCATACCTGATGGCGATGTATTTCGTATCAAAGGACAAAAAATATTTATCACGTGGGGTGATCACCAAATGAGTGACAACATCATTCATTTGGTATTAGCTCGTCTACCAAATGCGCCTGATGGTGTGAAAGGTATTTCATTGTTTATCGTTCCAAAATTCCTTTTAGATGATCAAGGTGAGCCCGCTCATCGTAATGATGTTCAGGTGGTTTCTGTTGAACACAAAATGGGGATTCATGCTTCACCAACATGTGTGATGAGCTTTGGTGATAAAGAAGGCGCTGTTGGTTACCTTGTGGGTCAAGAAAATGAAGGCATTAAAGCCATGTTCACCATGATGAACAATGCGAGACAAGGTGTTGGTTTACAAGGTCTGGCGATTTCAGAACGAGCGTACCAGCAAGCATTAGCCTATGCACAAGAGCGTAAACAAGGAATGAATGCCGAGCGAACAGGTCGTGCTGCGATTATTAAGCATCCTGATGTGCTTCGTATGCTGATGACAATGAAGTCACAAATCGATGCCATGCGCTCGCTTATTTATGTGGCGGCGGTTGAAAATGATATGTCTCATTTTGCATCAGGAGAAGATCAAAAACATGCCATCGCTCGAACCGCTCTGTATACACCAATTGTAAAGGGTTGGATCACTGAGCAAGCTCAAGAAATCACATCCTTGGCGATTCAGGTACATGGAGGCATGGGCTTTATTGAAGAAACAGGCGTTGCTCAACATGCTCGCGATGCCCGAATTCTACCGATTTATGAAGGCACGAACGGTATACAAGCAATTGATTTAATAGGCCGTAAATTGTATGCCGATAAAGGCCAGTCAATGACCTTGCTGTTGGCAGATATAGAAACTGAGCTTCATTCTTGGCAGCAAGCTAACGTTTGTATCCAAGCTGATAAAGTAAAATCTATACTTGAGCAGGCTAAACAAGCAACAGCAACCTGTTTGGCCGCGATGGAAAAGAATCCTGTCTTAGGTACAGGCTTAGCGTATTCTTATATGATGCTAATGGGATATTTGATTGGCGCGTGGTTGCAAGTAAGAGCATTACACGCCGCACAGGATGATGAAAAATTGGATGAATCGCAGAAAAATTCTTGGGAGCATTCTGTCGCATTTTATTGTGATCATGTTTTGCCACGCGCTTTGGGTCATGTTCATTCAATAATGTTTGGATCAACAACTGTTGACAAAATAAACGAAAATGCTTTCAATCGATAAAAAGTATTTTATGACTATAAAGAATGCCCTAAATAATAAAAATGTATCCGTATAGGGAGACATAATATGTCAGATAGAGAAGTAATGGAATTTGATGTTTTAATCGTCGGTGGTGGACCTGCTGGGTTATCTGCTTCTTGCCGTATTATGCAAAAAGCGCAGGCTGAAGAAAAAGAAATCAGCGTTTGTTTGGTTGAAAAAGGCTCTGAAATTGGTGCCCACATACTATCTGGTGCCGTTGTCGAACCATCTGCTTTAACTGAGCTTTTCCCAGAATGGCAAGAAATGGGCGCGCCTCTTAACACCAAAGTAAATGTCGACGAACTGTATTGGTTAGGTTCGGAAACAACGTCTAAAAAGTTTAGCAATTGGATGGTTCCAAAAACCCTCCACAACGATGGTAACTACATCATTAGCCTTGGCAACCTTTGTCGCTGGCTTGCAGATCAAGCAGAATCGTTAGGCGTAGAAGTTTTCCCAGGCTTTTCTGCTGCCAACATTGCTTATGATGATAAAGGCAATGTGGAAGGTGTGATTACCGGTGATATGGGGCTAGCGGCTGATGGCTCTGAAAAAGATGGTTTTATGCCGGGCATGTTACTCAAGGCTAAATACACCATTTTTTCTGAAGGTTGTCGCGGCCATTTAGGTAAAGAACTTCTTGCTCGTTTTGAGTTGGATAAAGACAAAGCGCCTCAACATTACGGCCTAGGTATAAAAGAGTTATGGGATGTTCCTGAGTCTCAAAGTAAACCGGGTACAGTCATTCATACAGCTGGTTGGCCGTTAGGTAACGAAGCGGGCGGTGGCGGCTTTTTATATCATTTAGAAAACAATCAGGTGGTGGTTGGTCTAATTGTCGATTTGAACTATAAAAATCCATACTTAAGCCCTTATGAGGAATTCCAAAAGTATAAGCATCATCCTGTTATCTCTGAACATTTAAAGGGCGCAAAACGGGTTTCTTATGGCGCTAGAGCCATTGCCAAAGGTGGCTGGGCGTCGTTGCCTAAAATGAGTTTCCCTGGTGGGTTAGTGATTGGCTGTGATGCCGGTACGTTAAACCCCGCCAAAATCAAAGGCACTCACACAGCAATGAAGAGCGGGATGTTAGCGGCAGAAAGTATTTATGATGCGTTGCAATCTGAGGCTCCTACAGCAGACTTGGTTCAATTTAATGATGCTATGCGT
Source organism: Marinomonas sp. (assembly GCF_965225885.1). Lineage (NCBI taxonomy): Bacteria > Pseudomonadati > Pseudomonadota > Gammaproteobacteria > Oceanospirillales > Oceanospirillaceae > Marinomonas > Marinomonas sp. The sequence goes on along the minus strand of NZ_OZ245329.1, from coordinate 2,751,689 downwards.
GATTCTTGGTTAGGAAAGGAATTACAGCAAGCACGTAACTTTGTGCCAGTAATGCATAAACTGGGTACTTTCTGGGGTGGCGCTTATAACTGGTTAGATCAGAATGTTTTCTTAGGTGGCTTGCCATTCACTTTTAATGATATGACACCAGACTATGCTTGCATGGAGTTGGCTGAAAAACACGTAGCGCCAGAATATAAAAAACCAGACGGTTTATTGAGCTTTGACAAACTGTCTTCCGTATTTTTGTCGAATACTAACCATGAAGAGAATCAGCCGTGTCATCTGAAATTAAAAGATGCGGCGATTCCAATAAAAAGTAATCTACCAAAATACAATGAGCCCGCTCAACGGTATTGTCCGGCTGGTGTTTATGAAGTAGTTGAGTCCAATAATGAATCCATTTTCCAGATAAATTCACAAAACTGCATTCATTGTAAAACCTGTGACATCAAAGACCCTGCACAAAATATCACATGGGTAACGCCAGAAGGTTCTGGTGGGCCAAACTACCCAAATATGTAGCACCACAAAGTGTTGGAGCAAACGGATCACTTATATGTGCTCCGTTTGTTCTTATTCACTACTGGATTTCAATTTTCGACTGATCAATAATGGTGCCCTACAAAAAAGGGGAATCCTATGCGCTTGTGGGTCGATGCTGACGCCTGTCCAAATGTTATTAAAACCATTCTTTTTCGCGCTGCCGAACGTCTCGAAATCCCCTGTATTTTAGTGGCTAACCAAGCTATCTCTATTCCACCATCAAAATGGATTGAACGCCGTGTGGTAAGTTCTGGTTTTGATGTCGCGGATAATTACATTGTTGATCATATCGATACTGAAGACTTGGTGGTCACTGCTGATATTCCTTTGGCTTCTGATGTGATTGAAAAAGGCGCTTTGGCCATTAACCCACGTGGCGAACTCTATACAAAAGAAAATATTAAACAGCGTCTAGGTATGCGAGACTTCATGGAGCAGATGCGCTCCTCTGGTATCCAAACAGGCGGTCCTGCAGTATTCAGTCAACAAGATAGAATGGCTTTTGCTAATACGCTAGATAAGTTATTAGCCCAAAGGATCAAATAAAGGCTTTTGTCGAGGAATCTGGAAAGTGTTTGATGAATATTTTCCAGATTATTCAATGTTTATAGGTGATTTTGTATGAAAAAAATCGTGGTTGTTGGCGGTGGCGCCGGTGGTTTGGAGTTGGTTACTAAGTTAGGACATAGCTTTGGTAAAAAGCGCCAAGCAGAGATTGTGCTGATCGATAGAAGTCAGACTCATATTTGGAAACCTCTGTTGCACGAAGTGGCCACTGGGTCTCTGGATATCAATAATGATGGCGTTAACTACCGAGCCCATGCCGCCAAACACCATTATCAGTTTCAATTAGGCACCTTGATGGGTGTTGATCCTGAAGCGCGTACGCTGACGCTTGACTCCCTTTCTGATGATATGGGTCATATCGTTTTACCGGAACGTACTATTTCTTATGACATTCTGGTTATGGCGGTGGGTAGTGTAAGCAACGATTTTGGGACTCCTGGCGTATTAGAACATTGTTACTTTCTAGATTCTCATAAACAAGCAGAGCGTTTCCAGCAGGCTCTGTTGAATCAGTTCTTACGAGTTCATCAAGAAGGAACGGATGCCAAGTTGAAGCTAGCTATTGTGGGTGGTGGCGCAACGGGCGTTGAATTGTCTGCTGAGCTGTTTCATGTTGCTGATATGTTGAAGGCTTATGGCATGCCAGAAATGTCTGGTAAGCGAGTTAACATTCAGCTTATCGAAGCAGGCCCGCGTATTTTGGCCGCTTTACCAGATCGAATTGCTTCCTTAGCCACGAAAGAGCTGATCCGTTTAGGTGTTACCGTCAGTCAAAGTACAAGGGTTGTTCGTGCTTATGATGGTGGTTTTCAAACAGCGGATGAGAAAAATATTGAGGCCGATCTAATGATTTGGGCTGCAGGTGTAAAAGCACCAGATTTTGTGGCGAAAATTGAAGGTTTTGAAACCACACGCAATAACCAAATATTAGTTAAAGGCACTTTGCAAACGACGAATTTTGAAAATATTTACGTAATTGGTGATTGTTGTGCTTGTAAACAAGCAGATGGTTCCTTTGTTCCGCCGAGAGCACAATCCGCCCACCAAATGGCTTCGTTAGTGTTTGATAACATCAAAGCGTCTTTCTTGAGTGAGCCGTTAAAAGAATACACTTATAAAGATTATGGCTCCTTAGTGAATTTGAGCCGTTACAGTACAGTGGGCAACCTTATGGGGAATCTTATGGGTGGTTCAATGTTCATAGAAGGGCGTATTGCTCGTTTCGTTTATGTTTCCCTATACAGACTTCATCTCATCGCGATACATGGCTGGTTTAAAGCGACTGTCATTATGGCCGCACAAAAAATTGGTAAGGTCGTCAAGCCAAAGTTGAAGCTGCATTAATTTCTAGTCAGCACAAGCAACTTAGAAACCGAGCGGTGACAAGCTCGGTTTTTTTTGCTTCAAATTCTTATTCAGTCCTTCTTGCAGTAAAGCTTGACCTATGTGCAACACACAGGTTTTACACTATGGTTACGGTTTAGATAATTCAAAGGAGTTTCTATGCGAGTGAGTGAACTTGCCAAAAAAGCCAATGTAACGGCTGAGACTGTTCGACACTACACTAGGCTTGGGCTGATCCGCGCAGAACGTGATCCTAACAATGGTTATCAATTATACGACCATGTCGCATTGCAGCGATTGAATTTCATTCGCCAAGCCAGCGACTTAGGTTTTAGCTTAAAACAAATTGAAGAGATTTTTCATCAATCAGACAGTGGTGATTCGCCTTGCCCTATGGTTCGAGACTTATTGCAAAAGAAAGTCCCGGAAACCAGATTGAAGATAGCTCAACTACAGGCGCATTTAATCAAGATGGAAAATGCATTAGCCGCTTGGGAGAGCATGCCAAATGGAGCTCCTGATGGCCATTCAATCTGTTGTTTGATCGAAGATTGGGAAGAGACTAAATAGGGTATCAATAGCGATATAAGAGGAGGGTAGAATTGACGTATCCAGAATCAAAATCAGCAGATCAAAAGATAAGGCTAACGTTAAACATCACTGGTATGTCTTGCCAAGGTTGTGTATCCAAAGTTCGCAAACTTATCCAAGAAAAAAGTCCAGAAGCTATTATCGAAGGTATACCGAAAGAGCATAAATTAGTGGTTACATCGGATTTGGACTTAGCTGCTATTGAAGCTAGTGTCCAGAAAGCCGGATACCAATCATTAGGTTTATTTGATAATAGTGAGCCCGCTCATCCAGATACCAGGCAAGAAGCCGACCAAGCAAATACAGTAAGCAAAGAGCAGATCAGTACAGACAAAGTAGATAGTTCTTTCAGCTACCAATTTTCTATTGGTGGAATGACCTGTGCAGGTTGCGTTAATACGGTACAAAAGGCACTGTCGAATTCTGAGGATGTCATCTCTGCAGATGTTAATTTCGCCAATCATACTGCACAAGTCGTCAGCAAAGGTTCTTCGGACGCATTAATCAAAGCAGTAGAGGATTCAGGTTATCAAGCAAGTCTCATTCTTGATGCAGAAAAAAGCGAAGAAGAAAGAGGCGAAAGAGAGCTAGCCGAATATCATCATAAATGTAAGTCGTCAGCGCTGGGTTTGGGGTTAGGGATTCCCTTAATGCTGTATGGTCTACTTGGCGGAAATATGATAGTGAGCTCGCTCAGTGATAGATTCGTCTGGTTTGCCGTTGGCGTTGCCACATTATTAATTATGGTGAGTGCAGGTAAACATTATTTTCGTGGCGCTTGGAAAGCCTTTACCAGTCATCAGGCTAATATGGATTTATTAATCGCCTTAGGCACAGCAAGCGCTTGGTTATATTCCATGTTAGTAGTTCTGGTTCCAATCAGTTGGTTGCCAGATAGCGCCCGCCATCTTTACTTTGAAGCGGCCGTGATGATTATTGGCTTAATTAATCTTGGACAAGCATTAGAGCTTAGAGCGCGTCGTAAAACTAGCCAAGCCCTGCATCGGCTTTTGGATTTACGACCTAAAATGGCAACGCGAGTGGATGGCGACATGGAATCTCGCGTTAGTGTGGCAGATATCAGGGTGAATGACATTTTGCGGGTTCGGTCAGGTGATAAGATTCCTGTTGATGGAGAAGTGTTAGAAGGTCTTTCAACAGTTAATGAATCTATGTTGACAGGCGAGGCTGCACCAATAGAAAAAAGCGCAGGCAGTTTGTTATCTGCCGGAACGGTAAACGGACAAGGTAGCTTGCTTTTCAAAGCGACTCGCATTGGTTCGGATACATTACTCGCGCAGATTATCACCATGGTTGGTAAGGCGCAGAATTCGAAACCACCGATTAGCGTGTTAGCCGACAAAGTGTCTTCTATCTTTGTGCCTAGCGTGATTATTATTGCTATTTTAACGGCACTTGCTTGGTTTAACCTTTCTGTATTTGGTATGGGTAATGACTCTGTCTTTTCCTACATGCTGGTAACCACAATTTCGGTACTGATTATTGCTTGTCCATGTGCCTTAGGGTTGGCTACGCCAATATCTACCATGATAGGGATTGGTAAAGCGGCGGAATATGGCGGCCTTATTCGAAATGGTGACGCTTTACAAAGAGCGAGTGAATTGACCGTTGTTGTGTTGGATAAGACGGGCACTATTACAGAAGGTAAACCGAAGGTCGTTAATGAAACATTAAGTGAGCAAGCTCATAAAGGCTTTGTGGCACAAGTCGTTTCAGCTCTAGAAGCACGAGCCAATCATCCTTTGGCGGATGCTTTATTGGAGCATTGTCAGACGGATGCAGCAGAAAAAGAAAGTGTTGCTCTGGATGAGTTTAAGTCACTGGTTGGTTTAGGTGTGAAAGGCAGCATTGAAGGAAAAGCCTATTACCTTGGTAATGAGCGCTTGATGAAAGAAAAGGGCATTTCTCTGGATTTAAATACTTATGATAAGCAACACAATGCTGCAACTCGTGTCTATCTCTCAGATGAAGCTGCGTTAATGGCTGTTTTCTATATTGAAGATCCTATTAAACAAGGCGTTAAATCGGCTATTTCGAACTTCAAACAACAAGGCCTCAAAGTTGTCATGCTGACTGGCGACAATCCAGAAACGGCTGCTTCAGTTGCAAACATGGTTGGTATTGAAGATTATCATGCGCAACTAATGCCAAACGATAAACTGAATTGGGTTAAGAAGCTTCAGGCTCAAGGTGAAGTAGTTGGAATGATTGGTGATGGTATTAATGATGCGCCAGCATTAGCTCAGGCGGATGTGGGTTTTGCAATGGGAGCCGGAACCGACGTTGCTATGGAAAGCGCTGATATCACCTTGATACATAATGACTTAAACGGCGTCGCAGATGTTATTCAGATAAGCACCGCTACGTTAAGGAATATCAAGCAAAATCTGTGGGGTGCATTCGTCTATAACAGTTTAAGTATTCCTATCGCTGCGGGGATTTTATTTCCGTTTACTGGATGGCTGTTGAGTCCAGTTATTGCTGGCGCGGCAATGGCCCTCTCATCTGTAACGGTTGTCACTAATGCTAATCGACTTAGATTGTTTCGTATTTCTCGCTCTAATCTAGAAAGTACCGAGGAGGGTAAATGAGCATACTCATTAATGCGCTAGGTGTGTTTTTAATCATGTTTGTTGTCTATTGGTTTTGGTGGCCAAGTCACCAGAAACAGACTAAAAAGCACAGCGATAATAAGCTAAAGACATCTTTCGATAAGTAATAGTTCAGCAAGTGTTGTAAAATATTTGTGTTGATCAATAAGCCAAGGGTGCACGCTCTTGGCTTATTTTCTTTTCAATCTTAAATAGTCAATTCTGTTCATTAATCTTGAATCAAATATCGGAGCTTTTATGCAGGCTTATCAATGGGGTATTTTTGCCATTGCCCTTGGGACTTTCGGAATAGGGACAACTGAGTTCATGCCTATGGGCTTGTTACCGGTTATTGCAGATGGCGTGAATGCATCCATTCCAGCAGCGGGTTTATTGATTAGTGCTTATGCTGTCGGTGTCATGATAGGTGCGCCATTAATCACCTTATATTTAACGCGCTATAGCCATAAAACCTCTTTGCTAGCGTTAATGGTGGTTTTCGTCGTTGGTAACATACTTTCTGCTATTTCTGTGAACTACGAGACCTTCTTGCTATCACGAATTATCACCAGTCTGTCACATGGTGCTTTTTTCGGCATTGGTGCCGTTGTTGCCATGAATCTAGCGCCTTTTCATAAAAAGGGTTCTGCGGTAGCGTCGATCTTTTTGGGTTTAACCATTGCCAATATTGTTGGTGTTCCGATTACTACTTGGTTAGGGCAAAATTTTGATTGGCGCCTTTCATTTGCAGTGACTGCAATATTAGGTGTTGTCGCTTTCTTCGGTATTAGCCGCAGCTTGCCCGTTATGCCACGAGCTGAAAAGCCTAATGTGAAAACAGAGCTTAAAGCCATCATGCAGCCTGCTGCGCTGCGAGCTTTTGCGACTACGGTGATGTGTGCAGGTTCAATGTTTACGCTTTATACCTATATTGCACCGATCATGCAGACATTGGCACAAGCTTCGGATAATGCCATTGCAACCATGCTAATGCTTGTCGGCATTGGTTTTACGCTAGGAAATTACATCAGTGGCAAAGTGACCGATAAATCGCCAGATCTTGCCTTGTTTGTTTTTTTAGGATTACAGGTGCTTGTTTTGTTGATGTTTCGTTTTACCGCAACGTCGCTAATTGGGGCTGGCTTAACAACTTTGTTATGGGGCGTTGTTATCTTTGGCAGCGGACCGCCATTACAAATGCAGGTAATGAAAATCGCAGATCAAGCACCAGGCTTAGCATCTTCTATAAATATTGGTGCATTTAACTTAGGAAATGCTTTAGGGGCGGCTCTGGGTGGATTGGTCATTAGTATTGGTTTCAGCTTTGATTGGATTCCAACCGCGGCAGCAGTGTTGTCTTTCCTTGCACTTGTTATGGTTTGGTTGAATCGTCGCAAAGCCATCAACACGCAAGAAATCAACGAGCAAGAAGAAAAGGCCGCTTAATTCAAAAATCATTGTAGAAATAACGCGCAGTACAGAGTTGAATGATCAACGTGACGAAGACTTAGAAAAGATACCTTGTTAGATCATACATATTTGACAATGAAATAAGCCGTAATGAACGGCTTATTTCATAATATACGCTATTTCCGATAATAACATTTATCGGAAATAGCAAGTCTATATCGAGTACTCTAATTGTCACAAACTTTGATTGTTTATCTTATTGAGATTTCAACCAAGCCAACAACTCTGTCAGTGATTGAATTTGATACGTTGGCGTAATCTCTTGCGGATATGTTTTGTTGTGTTGATTGAGCCAGCAAGTATCTATGCCAAAATTAATGCCGCCAAGAACGTCAGACTCCAGTGTGTCACCGACCATCAGCACGTGATTTTTATTTGGCGAACCCATTTGTTCTAAAGCATGTTCGAAGATTTTTGGATGAGGTTTGGCAACACCAACAAGCTCGGAAATAACAACCGGCGAGAAATATGGCAGAAATCCAGTTCGCTCTAAACGGATATGCTGTAGCTGCGCAAATCCATTGGTAATGATGCCCATGTTTATTTTGTTTTCATGCAAATGCGTTACGAGCTCTGTAGCGCCAGGTAATGTTTTACAAATTTCAGCCATGGAGTCTAAAAACTGTTTATTAAGCTCTTTGGCGCTGATGGCCAGTCTATCGCTCCATAATTTGAAACGGCGTGTTTGTAGTTGTTCAGCGCTAATTTGGTTATTTTGATATTCCACCCAAAGCTGTTTATTGACTAATTGGTACTCATCGTATTCTGCTTTTTCAAAACTGACACCATGTTTGGCAAACATGTGTTTTAGACCTGCGAAATTGTCAAAATGAAAAAGTGTTTCGTCAGCATCAAAAAGCATCCATTGGTATTTCATTGTTTCTACTTATATATAATTTGATTATTTAAAATGTTCGGGATGAAGAACGGGCGCTAGTGCAAGTAGCAGTGCTTGGGTATAGACACTTTCTCTGGTAGCGGCATGGTTTGTAAATAAGCCGATAGCGCCGCCCTTTTGCCGGATGTTATCGGTATTAAACAGCTCATCCATGACTATCCCTAGTTCTTCATTCGCTTGTAAGCGCTGATAAACCTTATTAGGTAAAGGTAAATTCGCCGAGCGTCCAGTCATTAGTTCACCATCACTATTTAAAACAGCAACATAAGCAAAGGTCGCTGCACCCTCCTCGAATTCATCGACACCACCTTCCATAGCAACAAAAAAGTCCATATCGTTGCTGTCGTTATGTTCTGAGCAATATTTGGCGCGGTTTTGCGCACCAAGGCGAGTATCTGCTTCTGTCATCGGTTGATCGGCAACACCAGACGGCGCATGCATTTCTTCACAATGAATGGTGTGATTAGGAAATACCTGTGAAAAAGCCTGTCTTGCGGCATTTACTTTGACGGGGTTGGTTGAGCCAACACAAACTCGAATAACAGTAGAGCCTTGTTTGATTGTCATTTTTTGCCTCAATAGTTAAAAAGTAAAAACAAAAAAGCCGCTATGTTGTTAATAGCGGCTTGAGATTTAGACTATTGTAAGCCTACGCTTGCCCTTTAATGATTGGTGTTGGGCAGGCCACATCGGCATTTTGCGCTCTGTGCCTTAGCAAATGATCCATAATGGTCAAGGCCAACATAGCTTCAGCAATAGGCGTAGCGCGAATACCAACACAAGGATCATGACGACCTTTGGTGATAACTTCTATTGGATTGCCGGCACGATCGATACTTTTACCTGGGATTGTAATACTGGATGTAGGTTTTAGTGCCATATGAACAACAATGTCCTGCCCAGATGAAATGCCACCTAACACGCCGCCAGCGTGATTGCTTAAAAAGCCTTCAGGCGTCATTTCGTCACGATGCTCACTGCCTTTTTGCTCAACAACATCAAAGCCATCACCAATTTCTACGCCTTTTACTGCGTTAATACTCATAATCGCTTTGGCAATATCGGCATCTAGACGGTCAAATACTGGCTCGCCTAAACCCGGCATTAGGTTCTTTGCAATAACGGTAATCTTCGCGCCCACTGAATCGCCTTCACGGCGCAATGCCGTCATGTATTCTTCAAGCTGTGGGATTGCATCTGGATCAGGGCTAAAAAAACTGTTTTTGTAGACTCGACTTAAATCTTTGACTTCCAATTTGATTGGACCAAGTTGAGACAAGAAACCTTGTATTTCGATGCCAAATTGTTGCTTCAAGTATTTCTTAGCAATAGCACCAGCAGCCACGCGCATTGCTGTTTCACGAGCGGATGAACGACCGCCACCACGATAATCGCGGAAGCCGTATTTTTGGTCATAAGTATAATCAGCATGGGCAGGACGGAAAGTCTCCGCGATATTGCCGTAATCTTTTGAGCGCTGATCGGTGTTTTCGATTATTAAACCAATCGGTGTGCCCGTGGTTTTGCCTTCAAAAACACCCGACATGATTTTGACTTCGTCAGCTTCACGACGTTGTGTTGTATGCTTCGATGTACCAGGTTTACGCAGATCTAAATCACGCTGTAAATCAGCTTCACAAATTTCAATGCCTGGTGGGCAACCATCCACAATGGCGCCAAGCGCAAGACCATGACTTTCACCAAACGTGGTGACTTTAAAAAGAGTTCCAAATGTATTACCAGACATAGTTTATTTCTGCTCTTGTAATAGTTCGCTAAGTTGTTCTTTAGTTAGGATAAAAACACCATTACCACCCTGCTCTAATTCAACCCACATAAAAGGAATGTTAGGGTAAGCGGCTTGTAAAGCTGTTTCGGTATTTCCTACTTCGTATATTAATATACCGTCATCTTGCAGATAATGCGCGACTTGGGCTAAAAATTCGTGGGTGAAATTAAGGCCATCTTCACCGGATGTTAAGGCTAATTCAGGTTCATTATGAAATTCTGCTGGAGCGTTTTCAAAGTCTTCGGCATCCACATAAGGCGGATTACAAATAATCAGGTCATATTGTTTGCCTACTAAGCCTTTAAACATATCCGAATGAATCGCATGAACTCGGTCTTCCACTTGATGGCGCAGAATATTTTCATTGGCAACTAAGAGTGCCGCGCCACTAATATCTGAAATATCGACTTCTGCGTCTTCAAACACTAATGCGGCAGCAATGCCTAGACAGCCAGATCCGGTACACATATCTAAAATATTCAACGGATAGGTTTTAAGCCAAGGTGCAAATTCGCTTTCTAATAGAGAAATAATCGGAGAGCGCGGAATTAATGTATCTTTGGTGACTTTAAACGGCAATCCCATAAACCAAGCTTCGCCTAAAAGGTATGGAAGCGGCTCACGTTTGGTAATGCGAGTTTGTACTAGTTTTAGAATGTGTTTCTTTTCATTGTATGACAGCGCGCAATCCAACATATCACGATCAAAGTCGAGCGGAAGTTTTAACGCGCCCATAACAAGATGAACGGCTTCATCCCATGGGTTGTCTGTGCCATGACCGTAAAACAAGTCTGCCTGTTTAAAGCGGCTGAATGTCCAACGGATAAAGTCTTTGATGGTGGTTAAATCTCGAACGGCTGATTGTTTGTAGCTCATCTTCTCTTCTTAATTATGAATGCGCGGATATAGCGAGTGACGCATTATAACGGTTATTGTTTCGAGCCTCTATCTTTGCGTTGCATGGTTTTCATTGAGTTGGTGAGTTCGTCGAATTTATTCGCCACCATTTGCCACTGGTCAGCCTCTTCTTTTACTTTGGTGTTTTGGATTTCTTGCAGAGTGGTGGCAAGTTTTTGATTTTCTTGTGCTAATTGTGAAAGTTGATTGTCTTGTTTGGCTAGGTCCACTTCTTTTTGGGCAAGGTTAATTCTGAGTTCGGCGTTTTCTTTCTGTTCTTCTTTAATCTGGCGTGCCAGTACTGCGTTTTGAGCGATCACTTCTTGGTATCTTTGTTCACTAAAGGCAAATTGCTGTTTACACGTCTCAGCTTCGTCACTTACTTTCTTGTGCTCTGCCGTTAATAAATCGTGTGCTTTTTGCAATTCAACCAAAGCCGAGGATAAAGACAGATAGCCGCTTTGTGTCGCCTCTTGCTTGAGTATTTGGTGTTGCTCAATTTCGGATGATTTCTCATCGAGCAATTTTCCGAGATTTTGAGTTACTTCTCTTGAGAAACGTTTAAAGACAGGAAGCAATACATCATTGAGTTCGCTTAACTCATGTTGTTGCTGTTCTTTGTAGGCTTCTTCCCAGTCGGTGATCGCATTTAGGAAGGTAGTGTTTGAGCAGCGCCGACCGTCCTTTTGCAGAAAATACTCAGTTAAGCGAGGAATATTTGGAAAGCTGTTTTTTTCGATTAACTCCCAGCAGGCTTGGTTAATTTCCTCTCTTGCTATGTTTGCTTTGCGAGCCATCGTTCACATCCTAATAATCGTTAAAGATCTAAATAAGATAAATAATGGATTTATATTATCAAATATATCTTAACTATAAAACATCACGACGAATCTGCTTGCCGCTTTTATTTTGTTCATTGATATATTTTAGACAATAAAAAAGCTCCCGTAGGAGCTTAGAGGTTTTGAGCAGATATTTATTGAATGCTGGTAGTGTTGATAACTCGTGTTGCCATTTCAACACCAAACTCTTTGGCCAGCTCTTTCCATGAATCCTGCTTTGGTTCAAAAACTACAGGCTCAGCATCAGGGAAACGCGCATCTAATATTTCGTTGACGCTCGCCAATCCATCGATCAGGCCAATCTTGATGGCTTGTGAACCGGTAAACACCATGCCTGAGAAGACATCATCCGTAATAACGAGTCTATCACCACGACCTTCTTTTACAGCATTGATAAACTGTTGGTGAGTTTCATCTAATACTGCTTGCCATTTCACTTTTGCTTCTTCGGTCATTGGAGCAAATGGATCAAGAAATGCTTTGTTACGACCTGCCGTGAAAGTGCGTCGTTCTACACCAATTTTTTCGAGCAAATTGGAAGCATCAAAACCGGAAGAAATAACACCAATTGAACCAACTAAGCTGGCTTTATCAGCGTAGATTTCATCTGCGGCGGAAGCTATGTAGTAGCCACCTGAAGCGGCCATGTCTTCAACAACCACTAGAACCGGAATGTCTGGATAGTTTTGCTCTTTGGAGCGAATAGCGTCGTAAATAATGCCAGAGTGAACTGGGCTTCCGCCTGGGCTGTTCATTTCAATGACCACACCTTTGAGACGAGAGTTTTGGTAAGCGGCATCAAGCAAGCCAACAAACTCAGAAGATTCAATCTCGTTATCGGCACCGATAACGCCACGCATTGGAATCATGGCAACGACGTCACCTTCTATACTGACGTCTTGAAAGTTGGATTTTGCAAACCAACCACCAATCACTGCCAAGAAAATGGCTAGCGTGGTGAAACGGAAAAATATTCTCCAACGTCTAGAACGACGCTTCTCAATAAGATTATCACTGAGTGTTTTCTCTAGTAATGACCAAATCTCTTTATTTGGATCAGTGACCTCTATTTCAGTTTTTTTCTCAGCCTTCACATGCTCGCTTGAGGTTTCTTCATTAAGTGACTGCTTGCGATCTTCGTCTTCTGTCCAGCTCATTTTCTATAACCCTAAAATGTTTGATAATTGATTAAAATCGTTTATTAGCGCGTGCGGTTGGCAAGCTCTTAATCGCTCTTCTTGATGCGCACCGTACGTTACTCCAATGCTTTTCATTCCTGCATTAGTTGCCATGATTAGATCATATTCTGTATCGCCAATCATAATGGCGTGCTCAGGTAAAATATTTAGCTCCGTCAATATTTGCTCTAGCATTAGTGGATGTGGTTTTGATAATGCTTCGTCGGCACAGCGGGATGCAACAAAGTAATCTCTTGTATTAGTTAGAGACAATACTCTTTCAAGCCCTCGGCGACTTTTGCCTGTCGCCACTGCCATTTGCATGCCTGTGACTTGTAGTTTGTTTAGTACATCAATAACGCCGGGATAAGCTAATGGTGGCGTTTGATCAGCTGCTACATAAATAGTTTTGTAGTGTTCGATGATTGCATTTTGTTCATTTAAAGATAGCTCTGGCCAAACCGTATCAACCGCTTTATCAAGGGACAAACCAATGATGTTTTTTATATCGTCTTTTACTCTTTTTGGTGCGTTTGCCAAGTGGCCAGCCTGCAACATGCTGTGACATATAGTGTCAATGGAATCGAACAAGGTACCGTCCCAATCAAAAATCACCAATTTAACCATAGATACCTCTTAAGAATAATCAGGCGAAAGTGTACCATAACCGAAAATGACAAAATAAGGATTGGTAATGACGACTGGTTATACTTTAGAGCAGCTTTCAATTGATCAAAGTGTCGAATATCGCAAGGTGGTAACACAAGCAGATGTGCAGGCTTTTGCTGACGTTACGGGCGATACAAACCCTGTTCATTTAGATGCAGATTACGCAGCAACAACTTCTTTTGGTAAGCCAATTGCTCATGGCATGCTGACCGCTGGCTTTATTTCTGCAGCCATTGGCACTCAATTACCAGGACCTGGCTGTATTTATTTAGAACAAACATTGAAATTCCGCTCTCCGGTTTTTGTTGGACAAGAAGTGGTTACCACAGTAACGGTTACAGATATTAACGAACGCCGTCGCCGAGCGACGCTAAAAACAGTGTGTGAATGTGACGGAAAAGTGGTTGTAACAGGCGAAGCAACGATTATGCTTCCAGCATAAACTGCTTACAAAACAAAGAGCTGAATTTATAAAGAGCATTGTTGTTAAACAGCAATGCTCTTTTTTTGTCGATGTGTGTCTGACACTCACTTCATTAAAAAGGTCATGAAATAAGCTATTACCTGTGCTTTGGATTGAGCTCCCTTATTTGCATCACAATTGTTAGTCAAAGTGTTTGATCGTGAAAAAATGCGGCATTTTGTAAAAAAGACTGGGATTTAAGCAGGAGCAAGCCTATATTTATTAGATAGAACAAGGACTAGGTGTTGCCATGAAAATTCAATTGCTAATGATCATTGCCGTAATAGTGTCGTCTTTATTGACGATATCTCAGCGCGCCAATGCTCAAGAGGCAAATCAATTTCGTTGGCTGGAACCTAATGTAGAGCAAAAATGTGACGAAGTCGTTGTCCCAGATCAAGGCAATGGTTCAGACAGCGGTTGTGTCATATTTATTCGGTTTCGCACCCAAGTTTCTACTTTAACTCCTACACCTTTTCTACATTACCGCTTACCCGTTATTACTAAAATCAGTGGTAACATCAACCCAAGAGCCCCGCCTGTTTCATTGATATAACTCACCCAATATCTGTCTATATTTTTTATTATTACGCTGGGGATTTATCATGAAAACATTAACTTACGTATCTACAAAAGACGTTAACGCTCTTACTTGGCCGGCCACTACAGAAAACATAAATCTTTATTCTCCTGCTTTATCCGTTTTTACTGATTTCCAGACCGCGGGTCCACGAGTGATTGAATCTAATACTCGTGCTGATGAATTAGTTCAGTTGATGAGAAAAGAACATGTACGCATGAAAATCGTAGTAGATACTGACAATCACTTTGTTGGCGTTATTAGTCTTGAAGATTTATCTGAAGATGTGTTTATCAAACAAGTGGCTAATGGCTTTCAACGCTCAGAGTTGATGGTTGCTGACTTGATGAGGGCGAAAGAAGCATTGCTTGCCCTATCTTACACATCCCTTAAACATTCAGATATCGAGTCACTCTTGTTTAGCCAACGAAATAATAAACTACAACATTTGCTTGTTATTGATGAAGGCACGAAAGCAATACGTGGCTTAATCTCGTCTAATGATGTTGCTCGCCAGCTACGGTTAGATATTGACGTTGCATTTTCTAGCTTTTCGCAGACTTACCAAAGCGCTGTTCTTGGTCAAAAAGATCAATCTAAAAAGCTAAAAGTGGCTTAAGTTAGCCAAAATTAATTTTATCAACCCATTAAAACCCCAAATTATATATAATTTGGGGTTTTAATGCTCAAACTAGGCTTCTTTCTTTTCGATCCAATAATAATAAATATCCCCTTCTTGCTCACGCTTAATAAGGTTGTGACCAAGAAATTGGCAGAATTTAGGGATATCTCTTGTCGTTGATGGATCAGTTGCAATAACCTTTAGTACATCTTTTGCCAAAAGTTTTCGCATCTCTACATGAAGCATCATAACGGGTTCGGGGCAAAGTAAATTTGTTGCATCAAGCAGCGCTTGGTGTTCCATAATATTTCTCTCAATAAGTTAAGCTTCGGTTTCGATATTCTTTTCTAGCCAATTTTTGGTGTAGGCTGCTATTTCTAAAATCGTATCTTCGATACTGGTATTGTATTTTTTTAAGGCTTTAAAGTCATGATCTGCACCTTCTACCCAAATAATGTCTACATTCTCTGGTAAGGATTGCTGACTTACCCACTCATAGGAACCAAGTTGATCCCTAGTCCCTTGAATAATAAGGCATGGCGATTTTAATTCATCAAGAAAAGCAAGACGGTGTTTTTCAGGCTTTCCTGCCGGATAGAAAGGAAAACCATAGCAGACGATAGCCTTCACCATAGGAAGATCCGAGAGTTGTGTAGCGACTCTCCCACCCATGGATTTTCCTGCGACAATACAGTTTTTTTCATTCGCAATGCACTCGGCATACTCAGGAACAAGAGTGGTAAACCTCGGTGGCGGCCTTTTCTTTCCGGTACGTTCTTGTTCTTGCATGTATGAAAAAGTTACTGGTATGACAACCTGTTGTCGTTGCTCGGATATAGCATTGCAAAGCAGTGTTAAAAAAGTGCTGCTGTGACCTGCGCCAGCACCGTGAGCGAGATAAAAAGGAAGAGGATTCATGTCCATAAGAGTCAGAAATGTTATTAGATCAGAATAGGAAGACGGTTAAAACCTTGCTAGAGGTATTATTGCCGACAATGCAGGAAAAGGTTTTATCTACAGTATGGAAATCCTTGATCTGGGTCAGCAAATGGCTTTTCACTAAAGTGTAAACTCCTATTAGAAATTTTAATAGGAACACATCATGATTTGGGATTCTTCACTTATTGCTAAGTACGACCTATCTGGGCCTCGCTACACATCTTACCCAACGGCACCACAATTCGACTCAAGTATTAGTAAAATTGCGCTTATCGATAAGATGTTAATGCCTTCCGAAGCACCTCTTAGTCTATATTTTCATATTCCGTTTTGTGCTCATCTTTGCTATTACTGCGCTTGCAATAAAATTGTGACTAAGAAGTATGAAAAAGGTGCTGAATACGTTGAGTTGCTAGGTGAGGAAATGAGATTACGCAGCCTCATGCTCGATCACACTAGAGAGGTAACTCAGTTGCATTTCGGTGGCGGCACACCTACTTTTTTAACAGAAGAATTAATTGATGTGCTGTTTGACAATATTCAACAACATTTCAATTTAATTAACGACGGAACACAAGATTATAGTATCGAAATAGATCCTAGAGAAATTAGTCGATCTAAGCTGAAATTGTTAACTGAAAAAGGAATTAATCGAATTAGCATTGGTGTGCAAGACTTTGACATCAAGGTACAAGAAGCTATTCACCGGGTTCAGCCTATCCAGATGGTAGCGGATCTAGTTGTAGATGCTCGAGCACTAGGCATTAAATCCATTAATTTCGATCTGATTTATGGTCTACCTTATCAATCAATTGAAGGTTTTAAAAAGACACTAGATCAAGTGGTTGAATTATCGCCAGAGCGAATATCGCTTTTTAATTATGCTCATCTACCGGATCGGTTTAGAGCGCAAAAGCGCATTTCAGATGAAAGTCTACCATTATCAAGCATGAAGCTTGACTTGTTAAAAATGAGCATCGAGCATTTGATCTCTGCTGGTTATGAATATATCGGCATGGACCATTTTGCGAAGCCGACAGATAGTCTGGCAATAGCGCAAAAACAAGGCAAGCTACAGCGTAACTTTCAGGGCTATACGACGCATGCTGGTACCGATTTAGTCGCTTTTGGAGTTTCTGCTATCAGTGATTTAAATGGTGTTTATATTCAGAACCATACAGACTTATCAATTTATAGGAGTAGTATTGAGAAAGGTCAACTGGCAATCGCTAAAGGATATATTAGCGATCTAGATGATAGAATTCGACATCAAGTTATAATGACGTTAACTTCACAATTTGAGTTGAACGCTGCTAGCATTGAGCAAAAATACAATATTCGCTTCTTTGAATATTTTGCTGAAGAGGTACAAAATCTAACACCCATGGTGGAAGATGATATGTTGGATATTAATCGTAGTGGAATGCAGACCACTATTAAAGTGACAGAACGCGGTAGATTACTAATTCGCTGTATTTGTATGGTTTTTGATAAATATCTTAATAGCGCCATAAAATACTCAAAAGTTATATAGATCGAGATCAGGGAGATTCAAATGTCAATGACACACACACAGTCACGATTCAATAGTACGCTTACTTCGCAGTGTCAAAACTGTAGCTTAAGTGCTCTTTGCCTTCCAATTGCATTGGCAGATGAAGATATCAATCGACTAGATCAAATTATTGAGCGAAAAAAGCCACTTAAAAAAGGCGAATTTTTATTTCGACAAGGTGATGCGTTTGATTCCGTTTACGCTGTTCGCTCCGGCACTTTAAAAACGTTTAACATCACTTCAGTTGGTGAAGAGCAAATCACGGGGTTTTATTGCCCAAGTGAACTAGTTGGTTTGAGCGGCATTGATTCAAACGTCTACCCTGTTTCTGCAAAGGCGTTGGAAACCACAACAGTGTGCGAGATTCCTTTTAGCCATCTTGAAGAGTTATCTTCACAGATTCCTTCTTTGAAGCATCAAATATTTAAGGTGATGAGTCGAAAAATATCCGACGACCAACAGATGATGGTTTTGTTGGGGAAAAAGAATGCGGATGAAAAAGTCGCTTCTTTCCTATTGAATCTATCTAATCGATTCAAAAAACGTGGCTATTCAGCGAGCTCATTCCGTCTATCCATGTCTCGCGGTGAAATTGGTAATTACCTTGGTCTGGCGGTTGAAACGGTTAGTCGAGTTATTACTCGTTTTCAAAAAAATGAATTAATACATGTTGATGGTAAAGAAATAGAGATAATTGACTTCCCTGAAATACAAAAACTCGTTGGGGTTGCCAGTGACTGTGGTAAAATCGCGCGCATTTAATTAATAAAATGAGGCTCTACTGGAATGCTTTACGACGATTTTTACGTTAAATCACTGATACAAACAATAGAAGACTGGCCTAAGCAAGGCATTAGCTTTAGAGATATCACCCCCATTTTTAGTGACCCTAAAGGAATGAGAATGGTTGTGGATGCTTATGTGCATCGCTACATAGCTAGTGATATTACTCACATAGCATGCATCGATGCTCGTGGCTTTTTGATTGCCGCTGTTTTGGCTTATGAACTACAAAAGCCACTTATCTTGGTTCGTAAAAAAGGTAAGCTTCCAGGTAAAACGATTTCACAGAAATACGCATTGGAATATGGTGAAGCCGAGCTAGAGATTCAAGAAGGCGCAGTTAAGGCGGGTGATGAGGTATTGTTATTTGATGACTTGATCGCTACTGGCGGCACTCTATTGGCAGCAATTAAACTATTGACCAATCAAGGCGCTAACATCAAAGAAGTGGCAGCTATTATAGATCTGCCTGATCTAGGTGGAAGCCAGAAGCTGAGAGATAATGACATTCCCGTTTTTAGCCTATGCGCTTATGATGGTGAATAATATCGTTATATAAATAAAAAAGGTGGCTTTCAAGCCACCTTTTTTATTTATCAAATTGCTACACTTTGCAGATTAGAAATCTACAGTTGCACCAATAGCAAAGCCATTATTTGCTTCTTTGCGAGTATCGTTGTCATAAATAATCTCTGTTTTGCCATAACTAATAAAGGCTCGTGCATTTCGCATAGTCATGTACTCTGCACGAAGCTCGTAGACATACATGTGATCAAGGTTAGTGAAAGACAAAACCTGAGGTGCGTAATATAAAGAACCAAAGATACTTAGACGGTTTGCTTGAGGAAGTGTGTAGCGATACCAGCCACCTAAAGCAAGAGCAACAGATACATCATCGTTATCTTTTAGGTCAGCATCTACACCGTACAATCGCACTCCAAGACCAACCTGCAATGGACCGCTGGTATCTGAATCTTCAACGCCCAAACCTATATGTGCGGTAGTGACACTTTTGTCTTTATCATAGGACATTCCTGCACCTATTCCAAAAGTTCCCATATTGAAATTCAGGCCACCTTTCACGGTCTCATTGGTTAATGCTACATCAGCAGTTGAAGCATTAACGATTGACGATCCTAAAATACCGACGGCTAGTAATAGGGTTTTATGAGTAAAGTTCATTTCTATTATCCTATAATGAAATAATATTTAATCGGTCAAAAGCCGCTGGCGACTGCTTCAACCCTTTAAAGTCGAATAAGTTTGTGTCTGCTAAGTGAGATGGTACTACATTTTGTATAGCAGAGAACATTGTCTCTGTTCTTCCTGGAAATTCTTTTTCCCACTTCTGCAACATATCCTTTACAACCTGCCGCTGTAGATTCTCTTGTGAACCACAAAGGTTACAAGGAATAATTGGATATTCCTTCATTTTAGCGAAGGCTTCAATATCCTCTTCCTTACAGTAAGCTAGAGGGCGAATAACGATATGCTTTCCATCATCGCTTAATAACTTTGGCGGCATAGATTTTAATTTACCACCAAAAAACATATTTAAGAACAATGTCTCAAGAATGTCATCTCTATGGTGGCCAAGCGCAATTTTAGTTGCCCCAATTTCTTCTGCGAAACCGTACAAAGAACCTCGGCGCAAACGAGAGCATAAGCCACATGTGGTTTTTCCTTCTGGCACGATCTCTTTTACAATACTGTAAGTATCACGTTCTAATATATGAAAATCCACTCCTAGCTCTTCCAGATAAGCAGGTAAAATATGCTCTGGAAAACCGGGTTGCTTCTGATCAAGATTTACTGCAATGATACTGAAGCTAATAGGTGCGCTAGCTTGCAGATTTCGCAAAATCTCCAACATAGTGTAAGAGTCTTTTCCTCCAGATAAACACACCATAACCTTATCACCCTCTTCAATCATATTGAAGTCAGCAATAGCTTGGCCAGTTAATCTGCGAAGGCGTTTTTGGAGCTTATTCAGCTCTAATTTTTCTTTAGGTCGAGTAGATAAATCCATCATAAATACGCTATAAACAAAACGCGCCTATACTACTATAAGGAGGCAACTATCGCATTAAAAATGGACAATATAAGACAAAAGTAGGTAAAAATTCACTTTCTATGTATTTTTAAAGGTAGTCACTTAGTTTTGTTTATAAATTGTAATGTTGTGCGACACTTTTTGCAGATATACTCAACACCTTTCTGGACCCTGGTGTGGCGTTGTTTAGTAAATTGGTGCTTTTGACAGGAGCAATGGTATTCGTAGGCTTGCTTTTGCGGAGGGACATCAAATGTATGCGTTCGGCTGGGGCGAATACCATACACTTTTAACATAACTGCTTGCCATTCTTTTCCATGGGGCTTTACCGTATTACCATAAATTTGAAAAACAATAATGTGAGCGACTTCGTGCGGCACAACAGTATCTAAGAATTCGACAGGATTTTGTTGATACATAAATTGATTAAATCGCAATTCATTTTTATGCAAATGAGCTGTACCGGCAGCTCGGCCTCTTTGCTTTAAGTTACAAGCTGAGCGCTTAAACCTATTGCCAAAGAAAACATCGGCTTTATCAAAACACTCATTGGTCTTCTGAATAACGATGCTCAACACATCTTCTTCGTCAATTAAGCTTGTCTGTCGAGAGCTTAAGGACATAATGCAACGGCCTCTTGTGAATCCACCTCATGGAGGATTTTGATGAGTGTTTCAGCAAAACCTTCCACTTTTTCTTTTGATAATCCAGTTAAACGACTTATTGACGCCACAGAGTTCGGTTTATGCAAACAAATTAACCTAAGTTGAGTGTCGCTTAAGTTGATCTGACCGTGACTGTATTTCCAAGCCAATATTTTATGCCAATTTATACTGTCTATTGCAAGGTGCTCTTCTTGGAGAGCCGGGTAATAATGCTCAGTGGGAATAATAATTTGAGTTTTCCCCTGTAGCACGCTCCGCGACTTTTCGTTTATATGTACGGTAAATACACTAAATGCGCCAAGTGTTATGTACTCATATGCAATTAAGTGCCTGATGACAGATTTCCATTGCACCTCACTTAGTTCTTTGCCTTTGCCAAATAATGGTAGAAATTCAGCATTGATTGAACTGACAGGCTTGGTTTTTTTCCCAAGTAAAATTTGGATAAGCAATGAAAAAGGTTGCAGCCCTTTGGTATGATAAATCAAGGATAAAAGCTTCTGACTGGCTGTCGTCATGTTTTGTTCAGATTTGTTAGAAAGGCAGCGATCACAATGCTGACAAGCTGGAATGCTCTCATCAAAATGTGATAGTAAATTTTGTCGTCTGCAACCTCGCCCTTCTAAAATTCGAAATAAACTGCCTAAATGTTGTATTTCTCTTTCTGCAGCCAAAGGCTGTAATGCCGCCAACTGTTGTGCTTGCAGCATATCTTGCAAACCATATAGCAATAGGGCCTTTGCGGGCTTTCCATCACGTCCAGCTCGTCCTACTTCCTGAAAATAGGACTCTGGGCTGCTTGGTAAATCTAAATGAACAACAAATCTTACATGAGCAATATCAATCCCCATGCCATAAGCAGTGGTTGCCACCATAATTGCGCCTTGTTGCGCAGAAAAAATCTTATGATGCTTTTGCTTATCTTCTTCTGACATGGCTGCGTGATAACTCATGCTTGGCAGTCCAAGTCCGCTTAACCAATTTGCAAGCTCTTCGGTTTTTTTCCGAGATCGGCAATAAATAATCCCTGTTTCGCCGGGCACTTCATGGTGTAGAAAGTACAAGATTTGCTGTTTGGCTTTTCTTTTTTGCGCTATTTGAATCTTGATATTAGTTCGATCAAAACTGTTGCGTAATACCAAGCAATTTTCAAGTTGTAATGACTCTTGAATCGTCAGCATAGTTTTTTGATCGACTGTTCCTGTAAGAGCAATAATAGGAACATCAGGAAACGAATTTTTAAGCTGGCCAAGCTGGCTGTATTCCGGTCTAAAAAAACTTCCCCACTGAGAAATACAATGGGCTTCATCAATGGCAAACAACGAAATATCAAAGCTATGTAGAAATCCTATAACCGATGGCTGAACAAGCTTTTCTGGCGATAAATACAACAGATCAATATGCTGATGTCGTAAGGCCCAAACAAGATCATCTTGTTCGCCAGGGTTCAACGTAGAATTCAGAAACTTGGCTCGAATACCTTTTCTATTTAATTCTGCTACTTGTTGGGACATAAGAGACAGTAAAGGGCTGACGATGACGGCAACGCCATTCCGCATCAGTCCAGCGGCTTGGTAAGCTAAAGATTTCCCGCCGCCAGTTGGCGCAGCGAGTAAAACGTCTTGTCCTGCGTATAAGGCATCGATCGCCTGTTCTTGCAAAGGACGATATTCAGAGTAGCCTAAACGTGAAAGTGTGTGCTTCTTTAAATTCATTTGTGAATTATCCCTTAACGCCGCACTTTGTGCATCGATTTTTCACCTTCTTTTCGCTAGAATCAGTGACTTAATTTGTATTAAGGAAACATTTGCATGGCACACCAACCTCTTGATGATCTTGAGTTAGAGACGTTAGAAAGTTTTTTGGAGTCGGATCAAGTTCATGAGGAATGTCAGAACTTTGTTATGGCGCATGGCTTTTTGACGGCATTGTCTATTTGCCCGGTTCTGACAGCCGAAGATACATGGCTGCCGATTATTTTTGAAGACACACCACAATTCGAAAATGAGAAACAAGAAAAACAAATCCTTCAGTATCTATCGCGTCTTTTTGTTGATATTCAAAAAGAACTAGAATCGGAAGATGGCTTTATGGTGCCTTGTGAGCTTGAAATGGGCTCCTCTCCTGAAGAACTAAGCGAATTACAGGAATGGGCGACCGGCTTTATGGAAGGCGTCTTCATGACAGAAAGCCACTGGTTCGAGTCTGAAAAAGAAGAAGTTGTTGCTGAGCTTTTACTGCCAATTATGGTGGCATCTGATTTGTTTGATGATGAGGAAGTGGTTCAAATTCGTGAAAGCGAAAAACTCACTAATTCGTGTATTGCTCAAATACCAGAAGTCGTTACTGATTTGTTCCTAGTGCTTCGTACAGAGCCTGAAAAACGCCCATTTCCAAAGGCGCAACCTAAAACGAAAGGCAATAACAACAAGAAAAAAGGCGGCAAAAAGTCTTAATCTAAATCGCCCTGCTTGTGACCTTTTTATTGCAAGCAGGTACTTCTTAGTGCCACAAGAGTAATATCATCAAGTTGCTCTGATTCTCCTTGATACTCAGCCAATTCTCTCTCTATATTTTGTTGTGCTGCTATTAAGCTGCTTTCGGCATAAATTCTCGAAATGAGAGCTTTAGCTTGATCGCCCCCAAGCATCTCATCCAGACAATTTTTAAGTTCCAAAACCCCATCGGATACAATAATCAAAGTATCTCCAGCGTTTAATTTATTGCTTTGTAAATCGGCTTCAAATTCATTAACTGAAAGAATTCCCAGTGGCATGTGGTTGGATTGCAAATAATCCACTGAACCATTAGAGCGCCTAATAAACGCATTTGGCATTCCGCCGCCCCAGTAAGTAATTTCACCACCTTGCTTCATAAGCATTAAGTAACCAGCACAAAACATGTAATCGGGCAATATACTAAAAAGGATTCGATTGATCCGAATTGCTAGTTCATTTACGCAGATCAAATCGTCCACGGCATCAAAGAATGTTTGCATGACAGGTAACGCCCCAATAGAGGCAGGCAAGCCATGGCCTGTGAAATCCCCTACAAAGACAAGACGAGCACCATCGGAGCGGGTTTTGACCAAAGCTAGGTCACCATTAAAACTAGCAGCTGATAACCTAGTAATAGCTACTTGTTCAGAGTTTTTTTCGCTGCGAGTTTGGATATGATCAAGAACCTGGTGAGCCATTTCGTGCTCTCGCTCTATCATTGTTTGATAGAAGGTTAGTGCTTTGTTTTTACGGTACATTTCTTTCATAAGTTCAACATGACGCATATGCGTTTTAAGTCGAATATTGAAAAGCACCTCATTAAATGGCTTTGGGATAAAGTCATCGGCACCAGCCTTAAAACACTTATCCATAACTGAATCAGCAGTATGAGAAGCAAGAAAAATCATCGGAACAAAACGACTGCCTGATAAGAATTTTAGTTTTTGGACCAGATCATAACCGCTCCCACCCTTCACGATTACATCAAGAGTAACTATATCGGGAGCATAGCTTTCGAAGGCAAGAATAGCCTCCTCATAACTTGCCACGCTTTTTACTGTAACACCTTCTTTCTCTGCGCATAACGAAATAATCTCGCGGTAAACTGGTTCACTGTCTACGCATAATAATTTCATTTGTTAGCCTTTATTGAATGTCAAAGCGTTTATCAAAACGAGAGATCATGAGAATATTTTTAATAAAATCATTTGCTCCTGAGAGCTGAATATTACTTTCCGACGCGATAGCGTTTCTCATGCTTAACAACATACCCAAAGCTGCGCTGTCTAAGTACTCAACCATGCTCATATCAACAACATAGGTTTTATAATGTTTTGTGAGATCTGAGTAAGCCGCACGAAAATCATTAAACAGAGAAAAATCAAAACTTCCAATAATGGTGATTGTTGCGATATCTTTTGCATCATTAACTGTGATTGAAATACTCATTAGCTGATCGAGTTAGGGTTATTTGCCCTGCTCGCCTCCGTGACATTTTGGCGATGAAGGAGCAAGCGCATTACGCTCGCTCCATTCTTTAATTGAGTACAGGTGCATGGCAAGAGCGTGAATTTTTGTCATCTCATCCTGTAATACGCCATAAACAAGCTGATGTCGTTGAACCAGTCTCTTACCTTCAAAGGCATCGCTCACTAGAACCAGTTTAAAGTGAGACTCGCTTCCTGCTGGTACATTATGCATATGACTCTCGTTTTCGAGGGTCATATGATGAACATCTAGTTTTTCATTAATGCGTTGGTCTATCTGATTTTGTACGATCATAATATTCTCTGTTACGCTGGCGTTGCTAGGCTGTCAGCCTGCCCATTTAGTAAAACTTGGCCCTTTTCTTTTGGGTAAGCTACGTCAATAGATACTGCACCACCTTCGCGCCACACGCTGATAATAGTATCCATATTAGCAGCCATAACAGCACGCTTATCATCTGGTGCAGCTGCGATCACCTGCAAGCCGATGTCTTTCATAAACCCCATACAAGTAGATGTTTTTACCATGTCAATCTTATTGAAGGCTTCATCGAACATAGCGAGAGAGAAACCACCAACAATCTCACCTTCCATTGTTTCGTGTAAGCGATAGGTCGTTGACAAAGCGGCTGCAATCGCCAAGTAAAATGGAATTTGGTGCTCACCACCTGAACCGGTCTGAATGCGCTGGCTTAAAGTGGTTTTCTTATTGCCTTCGGCATCTAGGATGTCTACTTCGAAATTATAGAATTTACGATAGTCGGCAAGGTCTTGCTGTTTCTCATCGTCCGATATTAGCTCTTGAATAGATGCAATGGCTCGAACATGATCAGGATCATCACTTAAATGTGGATCAAATAACCCGCCCACATTGGCTTGATCTTGCGCACTAAAACGCTCAACAAGATCTAGAATGTCTTTCATATCACCATTTGGATAATAGCGGAATTGATAGATTTCTTGGTTAAATGGACGACGCTTCAAACTGTGGTTAAGCTCTCGAATAATGTGCGCCACTTGATCAAGAGAATCTTTCAGTTTCGAAACATAATCTGATCGGAAAGTTTCTTCAGCTTCTTTACGAGCCAATTCTGCACGCTTAGCGTATTTCGCCAACTCCGTTTCACTCAAAATATCGATTTGATAAGAAACATAATGCTCGAACTCTTCAAACTTAGATTCTAAATAATCCAGTTGAACATCGTTGTCTAAATTTGCATGATGGTATTTACCGTAATGATCGGCTACTTCCTTACGAACTTTTTGGTCAAAGCTGCGTGCTTTTTCGCTGGCTTTGTCTGCTCGGCTAATGGCTTCTTTATAAATGGCCGCGCCATTTACCATGCTGCCTTCTAATAAAGCGTAACGCTCGCTAGCAAATTCAGCATCGTATTTTGAATTCGATGTGAGACGATTACGCTCTTCATCAAGAGCAGATAATGCAGAGCTTAGCTGGCTCTTTTGTGTATTTAATGCGCCAAACTGCTCAGCAATTTGCTGACGTTCGCGATCTAGTTTTTTCTGATCCAGTTCAACGTTTGCGATACGCGATTTAAGCTCTTCAATGCGCTCTTGTAGCTCAGTATCGTCATGCTTTTGTAGTTGCGAAATTTCAGCTTCAACAGACTCTAATTCTTGAGTTAAACGAGTAACTGTGTGACTGGCGTTACCAATACTTTCTGCATCAAATTGGTTATTTGCCATCACGCGGCCAAGCAAAGAATCAGCCTGCTCAAGACGTTGATCTGCTTTCAAGAAGTTCATTAGCTCACCGCTTAGACTGGCGAGTTGTTTCTCACGAGACTCACGCATACCTTCGGTATTGATACCAACCATCATGTGCGGAACAAAGCGAATTGTAGAAATAGTACCGGCCAGTTTTAACATGCCGTCAGCTGTCATTGCGCTGTCTTCTCGAAGCAATTCACGTTCCGTGTCTACTGGCTTGATGCCACCCAAACGACGATTTAGATAAGCTTGAGCATGATCATTGTTACAACGAATAAAACGCAATGCGGAATTGTTGTCGCCACGATTCAACCAAAGTCGAGTTTGTGTCGTATCAATGACGCGACATCCCATTAGTTGACGTCGATGGGCACGAAAAATTCGAATAGACTCTTCGGCGTCTTCAGGCTCAACAATTAACGCTTCGCGCTGAGCGCCAAGATAACCCTCAATGGCATCTTGCCACTTTCTGTCGGTCACTTCGGCTAAATGGCTCAATGGTGTTGCGGTAATATTGGCGTCTTTTAACAAAGCAATCAGGCGTTTTGTATTTTGAGAAAGTGGGCTTACGCCACCTTTCAAGGAAGAAACATCCGATTCTAATTGCTTACACTCGTCTTTTAAATTCAGAATGGTACGATTGAGTTCTGAGCGCTGACCAAAAACCTGAGATTTTTCTTTGTCTAAAATTTCATTTAGAGCAATTAATTTTTGTGTTAACGGTTTTAAGTTGCCTTCTACCCGCCCTTCTTCTGTAATCAAGCCATTGAAAGCTGAGAACTCTTTCACCAAGGCAATGGTTTCTTTTGAGAGCAAATCTTCAAATGAATTAAGCGCTGATAACAACAAGGTTAATTGGCGGACTTGCAAGATGGCTTTTTGATCTTGTTGACCTTGCAGAGTGAGCAACTTTTTATTCTGCTCTAACTGCTGTAGTTTCAAACCAACATCAGAATGTTCATAATGTTGTTCGAAGCGCAATAGTTGTCCTTGCAGTTGTTTTAATAGACTGCCTTGGGTCGCCAACTCTTCTTCAATCTCTTCTTCACGCTCTTTTTGTAGCTCGTATTGATCTTGAATGTCGTCTTGCTTGCTACCCAGTTCATCAAAGCGTGCTTCGGTTGCTATCCATTGATAGTTGATTGCACTTTGTTCTTGCTGATGCTTTTTCTCACAGTCTTGCTGAATAAGTTTTAGATCATCAATACGTTTGGAAACCTCAAGAGTTTTGGCTTCTAAGTGACGATATTCATTTAGAGATTTTTGGTAAGCGCCAACTTGTAATGGCGCTTCTGCCAAAACAAAATCTTGCACAAACCGTGTTGGTGAGGCAATGGGTACAAACTTTAACGCGTTTTTGAAGTTTTTAAGGAAACTGTCCAATGTGATCAAATGATCTGGGCTTGGGCTGAGCTCTTCAAGATAGCGGTTGATGTATTGAGTCGCTGACGCACTGCCTGATTTAATGTAAGGATCTAGACAAACTTTCTTCATTGTTTCACGAACTTCAATCCAAGGCTTGGCTTTGTAGCTCTTGCCTTCCATTGCGTCGATAAAATCTGACTTTCTGGCGCCAAAATTTGAAAGTACAAAACGACCAAGTACATCTTCTTCTGGAGACGCTAAGGATGCGCTTAATGCCAAACCGACAGTCGATTCTTGACCTGTTATGCTGTCTTCAAAAACCAATGCTAGGTAACTTGTGGCATCTTGTCTTGGTTGTGTTCCGAAGGCTTTTGCATTGGCTTGACCTGAATCTATCATACCTAAAATATAAGAACGAATGCTTCGACCACTGGCTTTACCATCGTTTGCACTGGCGTTGTAATTAAGGTGACGTTTGCTAGCACCTGTTAATACAGTTTGAATTGCATCAAGTAAAGACGATTTACCAGAACCTGTTGGTCCGATAATCGCAGTATTACCACGAATATTAATTTCTTCTGCACCAAGTAGGTACCAATTTACTAATACGATTCGATTTAACTTTTTCATATTTTGGCCCTAGTCTTGATTGGTTTCTTGCGTTGTTTCTGTTTCAACATCTGAGTCGGCAACTTCGTCTTCATCTGGATCGGCGCCATTGAAAGATTCTAACTGTCTTAGATACGCTTCGGTTACGATCAATCTGACTACCGGAGTAATGTTGATCATTTGATTCTTGCTGTCCTCTTCATAGGATTTACCACGAATGACAATCCCATGACGGCTAAACAAAGCTAAGATGTCTTTGAAGCGAGTTTCATTTGGAATCTCACGCTTAACCAGCTGCACAAATCTATCTAAAATAGTGTGAGTATTGGTTGCGACAAAGCCGTTATCGACTTCAAAATTCTCTATTTTCTCTTCGTAAATTTGACGTAGAACCAATAAAAATAGTGTCTCGTCAGTTTTCAAGCGGACAAAGGCTTCTTTCTGGATAGGTAAAACACCAGCTAGACGCTCATTCTCGTTAATGTAGAGTTTCATACCGAGTGCATCGAACAGGTTATCGAAGTAATCCTGATAAGACTCTAACAACAAATAATGCTTACGTTGGCCATGTTTGTAGGCGCTGGCAAATTGATTCGCAATAACAAAGTTTGCTGTCTGTTGGAATTCTTGAGCGTCTTTGCCGGACTCTTCAACGACTTTTTTTAATTCTCTAAGCATTACGCTTTGCTCCTACGCACTACAGTAAATTCGCGACATTCAACGAAGTCATGCACATCCAAATACTCATTGGTAAACTGTACTTCAAATAAATCTTCTATTTTCTTTGCGCTCACGCCAAGAGATCCGACGTAACGTAAATGGTCAAAACAAACAAAATCTTCTACAGATTCGATGGTGAAATCCAGAATGTGCTTACTTTCACCGGCAGCGATTTGTGTATCTAAATAATTTTGCATCTTCGGAATCGTAACTTGTCGAGCTTCATGGAAACGACGCTGCTGATCACGCATTTTTATGGCATCTGCAGAAACTTCTGAAGGCGTCATGACTCTTGGTGGTGGTGGCTCACGACGTTTGGTTGGTTGTGCGGCAGACGCCATACCAACAAAACGAGAACCAATAACTTCTTTTAAGATCGGCAGCTTGTCGTATTTCGCCACATCTGTAATGATGCCTGCTACTTTATTTGCCATGCCAGGCCGTGAGCTGTCCATATAGCGCGCCGTGTCCGCCGCTCGTTTTTCTAAACGATAACGATATTCATCGATACGTTCTAAACGCTGTTCGATATTGCTGAAGGTTTGGATAATGTCGCGACAATCTTTTTCGACCATGGCTTGTGCTTCAGCCATGGTGATCAGTTGCTGGTCAACATAACATTGAGCAACGAGCCCCATGGTTTCTGGATTGCTCAGAAACTCTTGAGTTAACTCAAGAATTTGGCGCCTAAATCGAAATGGATTGTTACTGGTTTTGATCGTCTTGTAATCGGCAATTAATATGCCTTCAACAAATAAATCAAAGAAACCTGCGACAATCGCTTTAGGATCCCGGCTTGCAAAAAGCTCTCTTTGCAAACTGCGAATACCAAGCAAGATCTGGTTTAGATGTGCTGAGAAATCTCTAGAAGCTTCTGCTGATTGGCGTAATGTTACGCCTCGCTCTTTGGGATGTTTCGCTACAGATTCTAAATTACTAAGAATACTTAAAACGGTTGCGCCATAGTTGCGTTTACCATGTCGGCTGATTTCGACCAAGGAGCGAAGTAGCATGGATATTTGCGGTGTCATCAACACACTGACACGATAGAGCTCCTGCTCTTCTACCAACCAACCTGTATTGACTAAGCGATGATAGATTCTTAGCGCATAATCATGAATGGTTTTCGGTGAATCAAAAGGTTCTTTTTGATCGTCGTGCCAGGCAAGCGTGTCTAATTTATGCAGCGTATCTTCTATCGATTCAATGATGGTCGATTTATCTTTTATTGGATCTTCTGCGTGATCATAAAAAACATCGGCAAGATCGTTCAATACCGCTTCAATTAATGCCCTATTAGAGCCGCTTAATGCCTGAAATATTTCATCAGGTAAGTGTCTAAATAGCATTCATCCGGCTCCATGAAATAACGAAAACTAATGGCATGTTTAAACCTTACCTAAATGATTGGCAACGACCGTTTGCATGGCCTGTTTTACTAACGCATCATCTCCAATTGGAGGCAGCAACTCTATACGTAGGTCTTCTCTTTGTAATGACTCTATTTGCGCAGGCACATCTTGTCTTAAATGACGTCCAACGGCTAAAAATAAAGGCAATACGGCAACATGGCGAACCTCTGCGTCTAGAATAGCAACAACGTCTTCTAAAGAAGGTGACGTAAGCTCCATATAAGCTAAGCTCACATTACCTTCTCCGTAAGTTTCTGACACTTGATGATAAAGCGATTCGAAGGGCTGTTTCCAAAGGGGATCAGGGCTTCCATGTGCAAGAAGTATGATGTGATCGTATTCTTTGCGTAGCATTTTGATACCTAATGTTTCTCGATCCCTCATTTTAGCCATCCTATTTGAGAAAAAGAAGGTGCAGAGTAAAAAACCTTAAAAATCTTCTGATCAAATCAGGCAAAAAGTAGATTATGAGTTAGATTTAGGAAGTTATTGATCCTATTTCATTTTTTATACGTAATACAATGATAATCGCAATACATGGAGCACTATGAAATGAAGATTCTATTATCGGGAGCGACAGGCTTTATTGGTCAAAATTTGCTCGAAGTACTTCTTGAAGGAAATCATCAGATTTATGCTCTTGTGCGGCAAATAGACAATCGCCTAGATTCCAGAGTGACTCAGTTAACATTAGTATCGTTAGAATCTTTAGACGAAAAAATGGATGTTTTTATCAATCTTGCGGGCGAAAATATTGCCGGCCAGCGGTGGACTGATAATCGCAAAAAAGCGCTATACGAAAGTCGAGTATCCTTGACCGACAATATTAGAAAAGGCTTAAAGTTTGCTCCTAAGTCAGTTATTTCTATGTCTGCTGTTGGTTATTACGGTGTGGCGAGAAATGAAGTTTTTTATGAGAACACGCCACCAAAATCTGGATTCTCTCATGATCTTTGTGCCGCCTGGGAAAACGCTGCAAATGCTTTTGTGAGCGATGACACTCGAGTAGCTATATTTCGTTTGGGCGTTGTTTTGGGGGATGGTGGGGCTTTAGCAAAGATGCGCCTACCATTTTTATGCGGCTTAGGTGGCCCAATTGCGGGCGGTAAGCAATGGTTTTCCTGGGTGCATATTGATGATGTAGTAAGAGCTATTACGGATGCTGCTTCTGATGAGGATTATAGCGGTACTTACAACCTAGTTGCTCCGCAATCAATTGAACAAAAACGTTTTGCGCAATCTTACGCTGCGTCATTAAAGCGCCCTGCTATTTTGCCAACACCTAGATGGCCACTGAGTCTTATTTTTGGAGAAATGGCCACTTTATTAACAGAGGGAGCAAAGATTGTTCCTCAGAGATTAGAAAAACAAGGTTTTAAGTTTCAATATTGCAATATAGACGAAGCATTATTGGATATAGCGGAGCGTTTTTGATTGCTTAGCTGAGCCTACCGTCTCAGCGTTTCTTTTTTAGCACGGGCAAGCCTTTTTCATCATTTAAAGTGTTTGTGCAGGCTGGGTAAGTAATGCATCCCCAGAAATAGCCATTTTTACTTTTTTTTCTGACTAGATAATGCCCACAAGCGCGGCAAGGGTATTTTTTTGTACTTGAAGGAACACCGTTATCATCTTCCACCGTTACCTTGCATTCTGGATAGTTGGAGCAGCCCCAAAAAGTATTATCTTTGAACGTCTTTCTTCTTAGCGGGGATTGACAAGCCGGACAAAGATATCGTTTTGCTCTAACTGGCTTGCCATTCTCATTGTTCGCTGTGTAATTGCAGACAGGATAAGATTCACAGCCCCAGAACTCGCCATTAGCGCCATTTTTTAAAATCAATAAACTTTCGCATTTTGGACAACGATAGCGAACTTTAGCGGATTTAATATGGGCATCATCATCTTGCTCCAAGAACTCTTGTTCCCAGTTACTAGAAGGGGACGTTGGCGATTTACTGTCTTTTTCATGCACAGGCGTTACTCTTTGTTTTTATAGCAAAGTGCACTGTCTTCTTTGCATTCTTCTTGGCCTACTAGACTTCTGATTTTGGAGGCGCCTTTTTTCGCACCTTCTGCGGTTGCATTTCCAGCCTCTTTCATTTTATCCCAGACTACAGCACCCGTTTCTTTGGTTTTTTCTGATGCTTTGCTACCCAGTTCGGAGGCCTTCTTGCCAAGCTCTGATGCTTTTTCTGATGTGCTTTCCGCTATTTCAGCCGTCGTTACTTTGGTTTTTTCCCATAATATCTGAGCCTCATTCTTTGCTTTATCCAGTGTGCTTTCTTCGGCCTGAGCCAATGTAGATATAAAAATGAGTGAACAAAAAATCGCTTTAATACGTTTCATCATACTGCCTTTTTGTTTTCAAGGGGCGAAAGATTTAACCAATCAAGAAGTTCAGAAATATCGTTTAACGTAGTAAGTTGCGGGTAACGTAATAGTGTTTCGTCTGTTACTTTTTCATGATCCCAAGTGCTGTGGTAAGGAATATGAAGTGCTTGTGCTCCAATATCCAATACCGGCAAAATATCTGACTTCAAAGAATTTCCTACCATTAAAAAATTCTCAGCAGAAAATTTATGGCGCTGCAGTATTTGTTGATAGGCTTCAGCGGCTTTATCGCTAACTATCTCAATGGCATCAAAATAATCTGCCACACCTGATCGTGCCAGTTTACTTTCTTGATCAAGCAAATCGCCTTTGGTGATGACCAATAAACGGAATTGTCCTTTTAATTGCGACAATACCTGTTCAATATTTGGTAAAAGCTCCACTGGCGAAGCCAACATGCATTTTGCTAACTGTATAATTTCATGGATTTCGCTGCCGGAGATGCGACCTTCCGTTAACTCAATAGCGGTTTCGATCATCGACAGGGTGAAGCCTTTTATGCCATAACCAAAATGCTCTAAGTTATTAATCTGTACTTCACCTAGATGAGAACGTATATAAGCCTCATCATGATAAGACAAAAGCAGGTTAATAAACTCGTCTTGGGCATGAATGAAAATATCTTCATTACGCCAGAGCGTATCGTCGGCATCAAAAGCGATGGTTTGAATCTGGGAACTCTTTAACGTCATCTTAAGCCCATTGCTTGGTATTTTTTTCAATCAAGTTGATATATAGCTCAACTTGATCTGGTGTGTCATTTAGCGCGGGAATGTAGTCAAATGCCAAACCACCATTATTTTTGAACTCATCGCCTAGTTCTAGAGTGACCTCCTCAAGCGTTTCAATACAATCAATTGAAAAAGCTGGACTAATAATATTGATCTTTTTTATTCCCATTGAAGGCATCGCTTTCAAGGTGGCATCAGCATACGGCTTTAGCCATTCTTCACGCCCAAACCTAGATTGATAAACGTGTGTCCATTCGTGGTCGCCCAATTCCAAATCTTCTGCAACTAAACGACTGGTTGTTTCACATCGACGAGCGTAAGGGTCACCATTTGTTACATAACGCTTTGGGATGCCATGGTAAGACAAAACCAGATGGCGTCTTTCACCCTGCTTATCCCATTGAGCGCGTACTGAATTAGCCAGTGCTTTAATATACATAGGATGATCTGCATAGTCGTGAAGAAGCTGCAAGGACGGCCAATGAGGGCAATTCTTTAGTGACTTCATCAATCTGTCATATGCAGCGGCGGTTGTCGTGGCTGAAAATTGTGGGTACATAGGAATAACAAGGATATTTTTGACACCCTGCTCTCTTAATTTATTTGCCGCAGTCTCGACACTTGGGTTGCCATAAGTCATTGCCAGTTCAACAGGAACAGTTTGTCCCATTTTATCTGACAAGGCTTTTTTGAGGCTTTCTTTTAATCGTTCACTTAATACCAAAAGTGGAGAACCTTCATCCATCCAAACTTGCTGGTAAATTTTAGCCACTTTGGGTGGGCGTAACGTTAGGATGATGAGATTAAGAATAGGCTTCCAAATTAATGGGTTTAGATCCACAACACGAGAATCAGAAAGAAATTCTCTAAGGTAACGGCGGACCTCCGGTGTCTGCGGAGCATCTGGTGTCCCCAAGTTCATCATCAATACGCCATAATTACTCGTGCTTTTCATGTTATACCTTTTGGGTTTGAATTCTTAATTTATTATAAGCCAATAAAGTGGGGACAATCATGAAAATACCAAGCTAATTTAAGCTCGGTATTGTTTTATTTCGTATCTGAATGAAAGGTTTGTGTCAGCTTCATTTTGAACTAGATGATATAACTTAGAGCCTCGCATAACTATATTTCATGAAATCCAAAGGCGAATTAAGGAACAAACAATAAATACGACAAAGCTGATAGATAAGACATTTTTATCTAACTCATTCCCTTTGCTACGACACAGCCAATAAAAGAACCAATGACTGCATGACAAGATAATCATAAAAGGCAAATGCACAGCTCCAGCAAAACCGGAAAGACCCAAATGATCAAATGTTTGCGCAGGGTAAATAAAACCAATCATGGCT
The DNA here is from genome assembly GCF_965225885.1 of Marinomonas sp. Lineage (NCBI taxonomy): Bacteria > Pseudomonadati > Pseudomonadota > Gammaproteobacteria > Oceanospirillales > Oceanospirillaceae > Marinomonas > Marinomonas sp. The sequence continues at coordinate 2,716,330 of NZ_OZ245329.1, read as the reverse complement.
GCAATGGAAGCAAAAACGACAAAGCCATCCGATGTTCCTTGATGTTGTGTCTTCTCTATTTTTTTCAGAGTGCATAGCAAATTACCTAGCACTCGACCATCATTCCCAGATAGAAGAGACAATACGCCAACAATCAAACCTATAGGTAAACACCATGATTTCCCGATTTGAACGGCCTGCATTTTGTCTAACTGTGGTCGAAAGACAATGTTTACAACCGAGATAAGCGCTATTAATGAGAAAGCCATTTTAAATATAAGCAAACTACTTAGAGACAAGAGTTGCGCACCGATCACGCCGCCCATCGCCACACCTGGAGCGAAATTGATGAGCTGTTGCGAGTCAACTTCCCCTTTTTTCATCGATGTTATCCACGCATGTAGATGCGCTGGGATAAATGCGATAATGCAAGTTGCAATCACAGGAAGCATAAGGCTTTGAAAAGACAAATTGAACACAGGTAAAAAAAAGTATAAGGCAGGAATGGCGATAAGCGCAGGTGCTATTTTTGTAACGGATGCGACTGAACCTGTTGCCGCACCGATAAAGAGCAGCAAGAAAAACATTTCAATGCTTGGCATAAGATAAAACACCTTTCCTAGCCATGGAGAAAGACAACAAAAAAGCAGACTTAGGTCTGCTTTTTTGTATACGGTATTAAGGCATTAATAATCAGTAATTTTTTTCATCACTCTTGAGTAACAACGCTACGAATTCTTTCTTGAATAAGAGTTGCAAGTTTGTCTGGTTGAAATTTCGATAAGAAATCATCACAGCCAACTTTTTGCACCATAGCTTTGTTAAAACTACCACTAAGAGAAGTGTGTAAAACAATATATAGATCTTTAAGTCTAGGGTCTTCACGAACTTCGCGTGTTAAGCGATAACCATCCATTTCAGGCATTTCAGCGTCTGTAATCATCATCAACAGTTTTTCTGGGACAATCTCCCCTGCATCAGCCCAGCGTTTTAACTTTTCAAGACCTCGTTTGCCATCAGTGGCTTCATGAACGGTTATACCCATGAAATCTAATGTTGACCGACATTGAGCCAAACCGACAGAAGAGTCATCAACGACTAAAACTTCGAGACCTTTAGCTAGCGTCATAAGGTCTTTATCAATAATGTGATCACTGACAGTGCTATCGTAAGGTGAAATTTCAGCCAAGACTTTTTCAACATCAATAATTTCAACAATGCGATCATTTACTCGAGTGATTGCTGTTAGATAATGTTGACGACCTGTACCATCTGGCGGTGGTAAGATTTCATTCCAATTCATGTTAATAATGCGATCTACTTCACCAACCATAAAACCTTGTACGGTGTTGTTGTATTCTGTCACGATTAAATTACATGGCTGCGTACGGTCAATTGGTCTCATTCCGATAGATTCAGACAAATCGATCACCGGAACGGTTCTACCACGAAAGTGAGTCACACCAGCCACAGATGGGTGTCTATGAGGCATTAAGTTCAATTTAGGTAACATAACCACTTCTTGAACTTTAAAAACGTTTATTGCAAACATTTGCATTCCGCCAAGACGGAACATTAGAAGTTCCAAGCGGTTCTCACCCACCAACTTGGTTCTTTGGTCAACAGCGTCTAACATGCTTGCCATATATTTACTCCAAACATTTTTAAATTAAGGCTTTAATCCATTATAACCATGATATTCTATTAGGCTAAATGATACTGTATTTTTTTGTGTTAACGCTTCTCAAAAGGACTATTAATGAAGGACACTGATATACTTTTTTGCCGTAAAGCTGTTGTAAATCAATTATCAGAAACAATCGCTTATTACATATTGCATCCAAGTAGCGTCGAACAAGGACAAGATGCTTGTTTTTTAAGTTCCCTGTTTGTCGATGTCAATCTTACCGAAATAACGCAACAAAAAACTATATATTTTCAAACAAGTTTAGATGAACTTTCCGCACTTCCTCTGCAAACTAACGTCCACATGGTTATTTTTTTAAATGCAACTGAGTTGTCAGAAATGCATTTTGATACATTATCTGAACTTCGCCTTCAAGGCTATCAGCTCGGTATTATAAACCCTATGCCAGAGATGTTTTTAAAGGACTTATTTACTATTTTTTCTTATGTGCTTTTTCCTTTAGATTGCCTATCAATGGATGAGGTAATTGAAAGAGTTAAGCACCCTTCCGTTTCACCAAAAAATATCTGGATAAATAAAGTAGAAAAGGCTGAGCAATTTTATCAGCTTCAAGAAAGTCTCCCCGAAGCTCAATTTAGCGGCAATGCAATCCATAAAACCATGCCAGTCAAAGGGAAGCGTATCTTGGCGTATAAAGGAATTTTAGTGGATTTATTAATTGCACTAAGTAACAAGGAATCTTCTCCTCGCATACTAGCTGATTACATTGAGCGCGATCCAACACTCACTTATCGAATTATCAAACTCACACATACCTCAATCTACCGCAGTCAATTTAATGTATCCAACGCACAACGCGCAGTCGAGATCATTGGCATTAGAGATCTGATTAAATGGGTCGGACTTGTTATGTTAGGTAGCGTACCAGGAAAGCCTGATTGTTTGTTCCCCATGGCGGTTTCCCGTGCCTGCTTTTGCCAAAGCCTTTCCTCTACCTTGTTTCCAAAGTTAGATGGTGCTTTTTTAGTAGGGCTTTTTTCGTACTTACCAAGCTTTCTTGATGACGGACTGGCGACACTTTTAAAAGACCTGCCGCTTGAAGAAAATATTAAGTCTGCTTTATTAGAATATAAGGGTAATTTGGGGGGCGTGTTAAAAATAGTGGTTGAATATGAAGCAGGGCGATGGGAGAAAATTCCTTTCGACATGCTTGCAAGCAAAGGCATATCAAAACAATCACTGAAAGATCTATATACAGAAAGCTTAAAAGAAGCCCGAGAAATGGGGACCTTATGATAGATATCGGCGTCAATATTAATCACCGTTTTTTTCTAGATGATTTAGATAAAACACTCGCAGACATGCAAGAAATGGGTGTGGAAGGCATGATCTGTATTGCATCTGATTTAGAAGAGAGTAAGCAAATTCAGACCTTGAGTAAGCACTTTTCGGCGCTATGGAATACATTAGGCTGCCATCCTCACCAAGCAAAAACTTGGAATACAGAGAGTAAAACTCGGCTGTCTGCACTTATTAAAGATTCAAGACCTGTTGCCATTGGTGAGACCGGGCTTGATTTTAACCGTAACTACTCGACACCGGATGAGCAATTTTATGCCTTTCACGAGCAAATCGAATTGGCAACAGAGCATCAACTTCCCTTGTATCTCCATGAAAGAGATGCTCATACAGAGATGATAGACATACTTAAACAGCACCCAGATTTGGCACGAAAGTCTGTCATTCATTGCTTTACGGGAAGCCGATTGGAGTTAGATAACTATCTAGAGCTGGGATTATTTATTGGCATTACTGGTTGGGTATGTGATGAGCTTCGAGGAGCTGACTTGCAAGCCTCCGTACCTCATATTCCGTTGAATAAATTGCTTCTTGAAACCGACGCACCTTATCTATTGCCGAGAAATATTCGACCACGTCCGAAAAAGAACCACCCCAAATATTTGCCTTGGGTTGCTCAAGAAGTTGCCCGACTAAAAGGCATCTCCATGGAAGAACTGACAAGAATAACCACCAGCAATACACAAACCCTATTTGAAATCCAAACCTAGCTTTTATTCGATCAAAATCTACAGTAAAGAGATTTGTTGCGAGAGCAAACTTGCCATATCAGTTTTGAAAAACGGCAGGATGCTATCGGCAATAGGCTCAATCTGTTTTTCGATGTAATGCTCGTAATCCAAATCGATCAAATCCTCTTCGCTTTCATAAGGCACCACGCCAGAACGTTGATAAAGGTAATAAACGCGCTTTCTCCCTTTGTTGTATTCTAAGGGAAGTCCCTGCTCTGCTCTTTTTTGATCAATCATTGCTGCCGCTCTGACGTGGGGCGGCTTGTTTTTGGTGTAAGAAGACAAAGGGCGACTCAATTGTTTGCTGTAGACTAACTGGTTGTCATAGCCACCCGCTCTCAATTTCTCGATGGTCTGTTGAATATAAACAATGGGATTTTCATCATTAAAGACTTTTTCAAACAAGGTACGCTGAAATTGCCTTGCCAAAGGCGTCCAATCAGTTCGGGCGGCTTCCAAACCTTTAAAGACAAGTTCTCCCTTTGATTTTCCTGCGTAGCGTTTTTTACTACCTTCCTCTTGACCACGTATGGTCGGCATAAAGAAACGCTCGTAAACCCTTTCGAATTCTAGCTCTAAGTGGGAGTCAAGTTGTGCGTATTCCTTACACCAGTTTGATAAACATACATTGATATCGTCACGCAGCTGCTCACCTTGTTTTTGAGGATCGTCTAGATCACTGTTAAGTGTTACAAAAAGAGAATCGGTATCGCCGTATATCACTCGAGCGCCCCGTTCTTCCATCCAAGCCTGGGTTCTGCCTAACAATTCATGACCACGCATGGTGATAGAACTTGCCAATTCTGCGTGATAAAAGCGACAAACGTTTGACCCCAAGACGCCATAAAATGAATTCATAATGATTTTAATGGCGTAGCTTAAAATTCCATTACCAACTCTTTTCGCCTCTTCTCGCGCTTGAGCAAGCTCACCGACTAATGATGGCAAAATAGCTTGCTGGCGATCAAAATGCGCTCCCAAAAAACCCGGAACAAGCTGAGGCACTGATGTTTTATCTTGAATGGAGGAGTTGCCCGAGTGTTGAGCACTGATACGAGCTAAAGGATCCACGTAAAAGGTACGAATAATACTCGGATACAAGCTTTTGAAATCGAATACTAAGACATTTTGATATAACCCTGGAATGGATGACATAACGAAACCACCGGGACTGGCGACAAAGTCATCGTCACTCCAAGCGGGTGCCACCCAACCGGCAGTATGCAATCGAGGTAAATACAGGTTTTCAAAAGCCGCAACTGAACCGCCAGTTTGCTCGAACGGAATCCCAGTTAAGTCGACACGCGTTTGCTGTAACTCGATGAGCTTGAGCTTTTCAAAGATGCGCATTACAAGATCGCAGTCTTGAAGATTGTAGGCAATAAAAGCGTCTAAATCTTCCCTGTGCAGTCTTTCTATTTCTTGCCAGCGTTCGCTGCCGTGTAATAGCTTGCCATCATCAAGGATCTCGTTGCTGACATTGTTTAGACTGTAGGACTCAAAATGATAACCGCCCACTTTCAATAAAGTGATGCCGTCTAACGCTACGCGTCCGGGAATGCTGGCAAAATATTTGCCTTGGTTATCGGATGAACGAATATTCCAACTCTCGCCGTTTACTCCAAATGCTGGACGAATCCCTAGAATCTGACAGCGCTGATCAATAAATTGCAAATCAAAGCCAATTAGATTCCAACCAATAAAAATGTCTGGGGAATGTTTTTTTACATAACGAATAAACGCCAGTAATAAGCTTTTTTCATCACTGAAACGACGAATAATTGGAGAGGTGGTTTCTTGATTCGTCACGATAAAAGCGACTCGTTGATCTCGTGACGTAATACCTATGGAAAGCAAGGTGTTGCTTGAAACAGAGGTTTCGATATCAAGTGACCAAACATTCCAATCCGGCTGCCAATCACCAGCAATGACTCTGGCTTGGCGGAAAGTCTGATGACTTGAATCGGGCACACCAATAAAACGTACAGCGCCGCGAATATTACGTTCCATCAAATATCGATTGTGAGCCTTAATATCTTCTTCAAACACAGAGAAGCCATTACGCTTTACCAAGTTAATCATTTGCTGGTGGAGTGTCAGGCTGTTACTTTGAACGAACACAACTGGCTCGTTATTGAATGACTTCAAGACGGATTCAGAACATTGCACGCCTGTGATATCAGCAGGAAGACAATCAAGCGGGGCATCAGTAAAAAATACACTAAGCTGCCTATCCGGAAGGACTTTTACGGTTCCTTCCGGTGTCTTTATAAAAAGGCTCATTTCAATGTGGCCGCTAGCATCTCGTGTGTGACGGCTCACAATATAGCCAGTTTTTTCTACAAACATCTAAACAGCCTAGTATTTTTAAAAGTACATCAATCAAAAACGCTTATGATACATTTTTAATTATAACCCACGCAGTAAAAGCATGGGCGGCACTTTTAGCACAGTCCTACTGGCAAATATACCAATGGTTGAAATGACGACAACACCAATAGTTGGTCCTAACAGCCATAACAGTGGGTGAAAGCTCGCCTCAGCATTGAATACAAAAACCTGTAAACCCAATAAGCAGGTTTCTGCACCTATGGCGGCAATAAGACCGGCAAAGAATCCAAGGGCACCAAATTCAACTAACAAAGCCTGTCGCACTAACGCACCTCGTGCTCCTAATACTCGCAATAAAGCGCCTTCCTCTAAACGCTCTTCTAATGTCGAGCGTACACTGGCCAACAACACCAAAGCGCCGGCACTCAGAATACAAAACAACACCAACTGAATCGCTTGGGACAATTGCCCTATTATGGTTTGAATTTGTTTCAAGATATCGCCTACATTCAAAATAGACACCGTAGGGAATTTTGCCATGGATCGATAAAAAGACTGCGCGTCAGTATCACTAACAAACAAACTACTCACAAAGTTGGCCGGATAATCTTCTAACGCACTCTTCGGTAAAATCAGATAAAAATTAGGCTGCATTGAGCCCCAGTCAACGGTACGAACAGAAGTAATAGGCAAGGTAACAATGGTGCCACCAATATTAATGGTCAGCTCATCGCCTATTTTTAAATTAGCTTCATTAGCGGCCTTCTGTTCGACTGATAAGCCTTCAGCTGAAAAATCGCCTTCGACAAGTTCGTTGCCCTTTCCAAGCGCGTCTGACCAAGTGAGGTTTAATTCTCGCTCATAGAGCTCTGGTTCACCTCTTTCCTCAGGATAAAGGGACTGAATCGTAGTGTCATTCACTGCAGTAACACGACCACGCACCATTGGATACCAATCGGATTTTTTGAGACCTAATAGAGTCGTCTGTTCATTAATCGGATCAATTTGGTTTGCTTGTACATTGAATAAATAATGATTTGGGGCATCCTCTGGAAGTTGTTGTTGCCAGTCAGCAATCAAACTTGATTTCACGCCAATCAAGATCAGAGTCAGCATAATAATTAAAGTGAAGACCAAAAGTTGAAACAGGTTTGGAATCAATCTTCTGTATAAAGAAGCAAGACCTATTTGCCAACCACTGGTTGCACCGGATGTTAATGAGCGGCCTAATTTAAACGCAACCCAACCAACGGCGGCGACAAACAGCGCAATCCCCAAAATGGCAGCCGTCATAATACTTGAAAGTAGGAAGCCATTGGTATACAAGCACATCAAACCAAACATACCAATAAAACCGATGACGTAAATCGCAACGCCATTGAGTTCAATTTTGGCGTTAGATTGTAGAACGGATAATGGTGAAATTTTGATAAGGCGTGACATCAAGGGGAGGCAAAAAACCACCATGGATATTAAGCCTGTCGCCGCACCTAACCATAAACGACTAATAGATGGCTCTGGCAAAGTGGTCGACATCAGCCCAGACAGCAAAGAGGCGATTATTTCCTGCAAAACCCAACCGATGCCCAAACCTATCACAGCACCAACAGCAAATAATATGAACAGCTGCAGGAAGAATAATCGACCTAATAACTTCGGTGTTGCACCAATAGTTTTTAAAATGGCAACTTGCATCAAGTGACGTTTTACAAATCGAGCCGAAGCTAACGCCATGGCGACACCTGACATGACAACGGCTAAAGTACCAGCTAATAATAAAAAGGATTCCGCACGACCAATGGTATCGCCGATACGCTCTCCTCGCTGAGTTGGAGTTTGCCAGCGCTGGCCTTCGGTTAACTGTGGCGTTACCCAATTCTCATAATTCTCAAGCGAGCTTTTACTTCCTGCAAGTAAAAGAGAGTAACGTACTCGGCTACCGGGGATAATGACATTGGTCGCTGCAAGATCCGCCATATTCATCACGGCACGAGGTGAAATGGCAAACGCAGAAGTACTGGAACCAGGATCTCGAACTAAATATTTGCTTACTTTAAGCGAGGCATCGCCTACTTCAACCTGATCACCAAGGTTAATTTTAAGCAAGCTAGCCAAACGTGACGACACCCAAACTTCGCCTTGCTTCGGCGTATCTGTCGAACTTTTACCTGTGCCAAATAAAACATCGTCGACAAGGTAAGCGCCTTTTAATGGATAACTATCGGTAACCGCACTTAATTGAGAAAGCTGAAGTGAATCACCTGCAAACATCATGGTGGTGAAAGAGGTTCTTTGCGCGGTTTGCAAAGAAAGCTCATTGGCTTTGGTCTCCCATTCTTCAGGGATAACGTCATCTGAACGAATTAAGCGATCAGCGGCCAATAGATTGGCGGACTCTTGCTCGAAGGACAATTGCAAACGATCAATGAACAAACCAATTGAGGTAACTGTGCTCACTGAGATGACCAAAGCCAACAAAAGTGTGATTAGGTCACCACTACGAATGTCTCGAAACATTAAGCGAAAAGCAAAACTCATAAGGATTTTTCCGTTAGCTGACCTGCAGACATGATCAATTGACGTTCGCACATTTTGGCAAGTTCATTATCATGAGTCACCATTACCAATGTCGTGCCTTGGGATTGATTAAGATCGAATAGCAATTTAATAATCAATTTACCATTTTCTTCATCCAGATTACCGGTTGGCTCATCGGCGAAGAGTATTTTAGGATTTGAAGCAAAGGCACGAGCAATGGCTACGCGTTGTTGCTCACCACCAGAAAGTTGGTTTGGGTAATGGGTCAAACGATGTGACAAGCCGACTTTCTCAAGTAACGCCTCAGCCTTTTTTCGTGCCTCTTTATCGCCTTTTAGCTCGGCCGGTAACATGACGTTTTCAATAGCTTGCAAACTCGGCAAAAGATGAAAAGATTGAAAGACAAACCCCACATATTGACCACGAACGAGCGCCCTTTGTTCTTCTGATTGGCTAGAAAACTCTTGATCATAAATAAAAATATCACCGGATGTATTGACATCTAAACCAGCGAGCAAACCTAATAGTGTGGACTTGCCTGAACCAGATGAACCGACAATAGCAACGGATTCACTTTCCTTGATTTCCATATTGATTCCTTTCAATATGGTTAAATTCCCTGTATTCGATGTGACTGTATGAGTTAAATTAGATACTTTAATCGCGGTGTTTTTAGCCATGGTGATTCACTCTAAAAAGGTTTGGTATGTTTTTAAAAAAGCAATTAAGGCAACTATGTACAATAATCACACTGCTATTTATTAGTTCGTTTGCGTCGGCCTCTACTTTACTTGTTATGGGAGACAGCCTCAGCGCGGCATATAACTTAAGACAACAAGATGGCTGGGTTAGTTTACTCGAAAATCAACTTTCTCAATCGCATCCAGAAATAAAGGTTGTAAATGCCAGTGTTAGCGGCGAAACAACACAAGGTGGTTTGTCTCGCTTCAATGATCTTTTAGCCACCCACAAGCCCAATTGGGTCGTATTAGAACTTGGTGCTAATGATGCTTTACGTGGTTACCCTCTCAATCAGACCACATTGAATTTAGAAAAAATGGTTGAGCAAGCTCACGAAGTCAATTCGACCGTCTTATTGATTGGCAACCAAATTCCACAAAACTATGGCAAGCGCTATACACAAATGTTCTTTGATTTGTATAAGGATATTGCTACTAAATACAATATCGCTTACCTGCCCTTTATGCTGGAAAATGTTGCGCTAAACAAAGAACTCATGCAAAACGATGGCTTGCATCCAAACAAAGCGGGCCAACCTATCGTACTGCAAAATATACTCCCATATTTACTACCACTATTAGATAACACTCAGTAAAAAAATAAGGAAAGTCAGATGAAGGCGGTTTTTCTAGACAGAGGTTCATTTCCAGAGCAAATTAATATTCAACTACCAACACAAATCCAAGACGTTGTTGAATACGAAAACTCGTCTCTTGAACAGGTAGCCGAACGCATAAAAGATGCCTCAATTGTACTGACGAATAAGTCCATTGTAGATGCTGACGCTATCAAGGGCGCTGCAAATTTAAAGCTGATCCAAGTGATGGCTACAGGCATGAATAATGTAGACCTAGATGCTTGCAAAGAAAAAAACATTACCGTTCAGAATGTCGCTGATTATTCTACGATTAGTGTGCCTGAACATACCTTTGCCATGCTATTAGCACTCAGAAGAAACTTGTCGTCTTATTTAGACGCGGTAAAAACTGGGCGCTGGGCTTCTTCCGAGTATTTTTGTTTTCTTGATTACCCGATTAAAGATTTGGCTGGCTCAACGATGGCTATCATAGGTGGCGGAACTTTAGGCAAAAGAGTCGCAGCCATTGCACTCGCTTTTGGAATGAAGGTGGTTTTTGCTGACCGAAAAGGCTCTGAGAGCACGAGGGCTGGCTATATCGATTTTGAAGAAGCCTTAAAGATCGCGGATGTCATCAGTATCAATTGCCCATTAACACCAGAAACAAAAGATCTAATCAGCGATGCTGAATTTGCACTAATGAAACCAAGCTGCTTATTACTAAATATCAGCCGTGGTGGCATTGTTGATGAGCATGCGCTGTTACGAGCTTTTGAAAACAACACCATCGCTGGTGCGGCTTTTGATGTTTCAACACAAGAGCCTATGCCATTAGATCATCCGCTTCAAAGGCTTGCCAAAGAGCCAAACTTTTTACTGACGCCACATATTGCTTGGGCCAGTGATGAAGCCATGCAAACCTTGGTCGACATGGCGATGGAAAAAATAACCTCTTTTATAGATAAGCCAGAATGACGTTAGAGATTTTATTTCAAGACGAACACTTGGTTGCCGTCAACAAACCGGCTGGCTTGCTGGTACATCGCACGAATTTGGCCAAAGACGAAGAAGATGCGGTCGTTCAAAGGTTAAGAGATCAAACTGGGAAATGGGTCTTCCCTGTTCATCGGCTTGACCGAGGAACTTCCGGTGTATTGGTTATGGCATTTAGTCCAGAAGTAGCAAGACGTCTTTCCGCTCAGTTTGCTGAATCTAAAACACAAAAAATTTATCATTGTTTAGTGCGAGGTTATTGCGATGAAACGGGGGTTATTGACTACCCTTTAGCAAAGTTGAATGAGCAAAAAGGTCGATCTCGTTTTAAAATCGAAGGCACTGAAAGAGAGGCTGAAACAAGTTTCACTCGGCTAAGTCAATATCTACTTCCTATCCCTGTGAGTCGCTATGACAGCATGCGTTTAAGTTGGCTAGAAGTCACTCCCAAACAGGGTCGAAAACATCAAATTCGCCGACATTTCAAGCATCATTTAAATCCGCTTGTTGGTGATTCTTGTTATGGTTGCCGTCATATAAATAAAGTTGTCAAAGAGATCTGGAAGGAAGATTTTCGACTAATGTTACATGCTTCAAGTCTTGAATTTACTCACCCTATAACCGAACAAGTCATTACCTTGAAAGCCGATATTAGTGACAAAATCACCAATACCCTTAACAAACTTGAATGTTATCGAACTTAGCTATTTTGTAATGCGACTCTTCCGTTACTGACCAGCGAAAAATCCAGCAATCATGGATTTTCGGATCTAAATTTATCGCATTTTTCTGAATTTCATTCACTTCAAAGCCACAAGAAATAAGGACGTTTATTGAAGCTTTATTGTGATCTGCTACTTGTGCATACACCTCTGTTATACCAACACTTGCCCAAACAATCAGTATGTGTTTCAACACGTGCTTTGCAATGCCTTGATTGGTGAAATTTTTGGCAATACGATAAGACACTTCTACGGATTTGTGATCTAACATTTGCCCATTAAATCGCCCTATCAACACATCGTTTGGTAAATAAACTAGATACTGTAGATGCTTCCATTCACTTCTAAGAAGGCGCTTAAAGTATATTTCGGTTTGCTGGCATAACACTTGATTTGGTAAAAACTGGGAAAACCAACCTCTGTTACGGAACTCAAAAAGCAAGATACTTCTAAGGTCTGCTTCGGTGGCTTGTCTGATTTTTAGTATATTTTTCATTTTCAACACGCATTTTTAAACTGGTATTAGAATTAGCTTAGTGCAGATTTTAGCTAAATGTCGAATAATACAATTTTTATCTGATTCACTTTTATTGAAATGCTAAAATACTGTATTTCAACGGATGGTAGAGGTTGTCAAAATCCATGAAGAATCGAAACTTAGTGTATTCAACAGATCAAGGTAGACTTTGTCCAAATTGCGAGCGTTCAACTGCTGACTGTGCGTGCAAAAAAGAAAGTATTATTGGAAATGGAAAAGTTCTCATAGCCTTAGAAACTAAAGGCCGTAAAGGTAAAGGGGTTACTGTCATTACCGGACTTCCACTTACGGAAGACGCCTTAAAAACTTTGGGTAAAAAGCTAAAAACTCAGTGTGGTACCGGTGGCGCAGTGAAAGATGGCCAGATTGAAGTGCAAGGCGATAACCGACAAAAGGTCAAAGAGCTACTTGATAAAGAAGGCTTTTCTAGTAAATTTACGGGTGGTTAATGGCTATTAACATTTTTTAGAATTATTATATTCTTGTTTTCAAGAGTAAGAAGACGTGACAATGACGTTATAAGATCGAAGCCGTAATGTTACCGAGCTTTCGAGCTCATTTATGAAATATAAATCACTACCAACGAAATGGGACGTCCTGGTTGTGAGTAGTAGTGGCAGCAGAGGTTCCGATGTTCCAACATAATGTTAAGCAAGCTAATCAACTAATGCGATCAGCGATACCGCTTATGGTGAAGCTGGAAATACCACCTACTCCCTATAATTATGGGATATGGTATGAATATGCTTCCAATAGAAATCCGCAACTTAATCAAGTCGTAGATCGTACCTTACGTCGATTTGGTGGCTTACCCGCTTTCGTTTCTCAAGAGCTATTTAATGAATTTTTATTGCCAGAAGAGTTTCAGAATGCCCACCGCCAAGGTTTTGTATTAAAAGACCTCACTACAAATTTAGAAACAAACACAACCAAAATATCCGGCGAATTGGAAAAATTCAGCGACACACTGCGAAGTACAAAAATGGCGCTTAAAAATGCCAAAGAAATAGGCCAAGTTGAACGACTTGCTCTTCTTCTTGAGCAAGGCGCCTTTAAAGCCAACCAAGCCGTTGAAGTATTTAGTGATGCCCTACTTTCAGCTCAAGAGGAAATAGCAACGCTTCGCTCTGAGCTATTAGATGTAAAGAAAAACACCGAACTTGACCCAATGACCTTATTGGCTAATGAAAAAGGTTTTGAACGGTCGTTATTTACCTTAGTTCCTTACGCCGAAGATGATTTAACTTTATTACTAATTGATATCGATAATCTAGGTGAAATTAACCAAGAGTACGGCACTAAAGCAGGCACCTCTCTTATTCGATACATAGCAAAACTATTGCTAAGCTTGCTTCCAGAAAACGGTTTTATTGCGCGTCTGGATGGTGGTCGTTTCGCGATTCTAGTAAGCGAAACTGAGCTGAGTGTCGCATCTCAGTTGGCCGAATCTATTTGCAATGAAGTGTCAATCCAAAAAATTCGTTATAAAAATACCAAGGTATTGCTACGGCAAGTGACAGTCTCCATAGGCGTTGCTACTTTGTTTGGGGATGAGAGCCCTAGTGAATTAGTTCAGCGCTCACAACATTACTTACTGTACGCAAAGCGATCGGGTAAAAATCGAATTGCTCATCACGAATAAACAACTATGTTTAAGGTAACACTATGATGGATAACTTGGATCACAAAGATCGCATTTATTTTGAGGTTCGCGATTACGAGTGTGATATGCAGGGAATTGTTAATAATGCGGTTTATCAGAACTATTTAGAGCATGCTAGACATCAATTCATCAAATCCAGAGGTCTGGACTTCGCTGAAATTACCAAGCAAGGAATACATCTTGTCTTAATAAAAGCTGAGCTGGAATATAAACGATCCTTGCAGAGTAGCGATGCCTTCTACATTCAAACAAGTATCGAGCGAATATCTCAGCTCAAGCTTAATTTTATTCAGCAAGTACATCGCTCTGACAATGACCAAGTAATATTAAGTGCAAAAATGACGGTTACATCAACCAGTAAGGAAGGCAAACCTATTATTGACCATTTGGTTGCATCCTAAATCAACAACTTGTTGAATACTGTTTAGCAGTATTCAACTAGTTATTATGAGGAAATTATGCAGGTATTAGCTGGACCGCTATTACGGAGGATGACAGCGGATAGACTAACGTTTTGGTTGATGACCACAGAGCCTGTTACGATAGATCTGACGTTACTCCAAAATGGCAATATTTTATCAACGCTAAACACCACTCAAATAGCTGAATACCATACACAGCTAAAAGCTGGTGATAACCTTTTCATCCAGCTTCTTGATATTAAGCTAAGCAAGGCTTTACCAACGGCCCAAGCTATTCATTATGATCTTCGGCTTAATGATCTTGATTGGACTCACTGGGCCGAGGATCTTGTTTATCCTAATCAGCCATTCCCATTTTTCATCATTCAGCCCATGATAACTAACATATTGCATGGTTCTTGCCGCAAGCCGCATCACCCAAGCAAAGATGGATTGTTACGGGTTGACGAGCTCTTGCAAAAGACCGCTCCCAACGATTGGCCCAGCGTCTTGATGATGAGTGGAGATCAAATCTATGCCGATGACGTCGCTGCGCCAATGCTATGGGCTATTCATCAGCTAATCCCTCACCTTGGCATGCCTGACGAAAAACTCCCCTGTGTAGAGATTGATAGCGCCCATAAACTGCATAAAGAAACCGCTTACTATTATGCACGAGAAACACTTCTACCAGAAAATAAGCTTAACCGTGGCATGATAGATCAATTTTTTGGTGGCGTACGAAAACCTGTGTTCACAACCGACACCGCCCAAAATCATTTAATTTCATTGGCGGAAGTCCTCGCCATGTATGCCCTTGTTTGGTCACCTAAAGGCTGGGAGCTAATATTTGAGAATGGAGTCATATCTCAACCATCGGGATTATCCGATGAACATAAAGCCATATTTTCAAAGCAAACCCCTATAATAGAAGAATTTGCCAAAGGTTTGCCTAAAGTTCGTCGTGCACTTGCGCACCTTCCTGTGGCGATGATCTTCGATGATCATGATATTACAGACGATTGGAACCTTACCGCGGCTTGGGAAGAAACGGCCTATAACCATCCCTTTTCATCTCGTATCATTGGCAACGCCTTACTCGGCTATCTAATGTGCCAAGGATGGGGAAATACGCCTGAATATTTTTCGACCGGACTGATTAACGAAGTCCAAAACGTGCTTAATAATCCCGGGGATAAGAATCATGATGAATTATTACATCAGCTCTTTCGCTTCTCGAAATGGAACTACACTTGGCAGACATCACCCCCTCTTGTAGTACTAGACACTCGCACTCATCGTTGGCGCTCTGAGAAATCACTGGAAAAACCTTCAGGACTCATGGACTGGGAGGCATTAACAGACCTCCAACAGCAACTGAAGGGTCTAGAAGCAGTTGTGCTTGTATCCCCCGCGCCCATTTTCGGAGTTAAACTAATAGAAAGCATTCAGCGGATATTTACTTGGGCTGGAAAGCCACTGATGGTAGATGCTGAAAACTGGATGGCGCACCCCGGCTCGGCCTATGCCCTAATGAATATGTTTAGGCATAACCAGACACCAAAGAACTTCGTCATACTTTCAGGAGATGTTCACTACTCTTTCGTTTACGACATTCAACTACGTGGGAATAAGCGAGAATCTGACCTATGGCAAATAACCAGTAGCGGAATTAAAAATGAGTTCCCGAGGAAGTTGTTAGATATATTTGATCGCCTAAATCGATGGCTTTATTCGCCGCGCTCACCACTCAATTGGTTTACTCGACGACGAAGTATGAAAGTTATGCCCCATAAACCTGAAACAGCAGCGCATGGTGAACGCCTTCTTAATGCCTCAGGTGTTAGCTTGGTAACACTGAATAAAGATGGCTCGCCATCTGAAGTTGTGCAAATGTGTTCGGACGGCAAAGACATACACTTCACACTTTCTGAACAAGATGCCACATGGGAATAAGAAAACGAATTCACTAAATTAAAGACGAAAAAAAAGACATCATAAGATGTCTTTTTTCAAATAATGGCGGTGAGCAAGAGATTCGAACTCTTGATGCCTTTCGACATACACGCTTTCCAGGCGTGCTCCTTCGGCCACTCGGACAGCTCACCAAAACTTTTTTACGTCATGCGTAATTTGTGCGCGTATTTTAGTGATGCAGAAAAAAGATTGCAACTAATTTTTATAAAATTAACCTTAAAAATTAACCTCTTACCCATTCAAGATGATTACTAAGATCAACCCCTGGAATATTCTCTGGTTTTTCTTTTGGCGTACCAGCATAGATAAGACCAACAATTTGATCATTGTCTTGCAGCGATAACAGCTCTTTGGTTTTTTGAGTAAAGCAGGCTGGACCGCTTCGCCACATTCCACCATAACCCAATGCATTTAATCCCAATAAAACTTGCTGTGCTGCAGCGGAAGCCGCCATAACCTGCTCTATGGGAGGCACTGTAGGGTGATCTTGGATTTTGGCATAAACCAATAAAACAGCTGGAGCTCGATAGGCCTTTTTAATAAAAGCCTCTTTTTTACTCTCTGGCATCGTGTCAACTTCAGACAAAGCGTGATGCCAATAAATCTCTCCCAGCTTTGCTCGCCCTTCTCCTTCAAAAATACAAAAACGCCAAGGTTTAAGGTTCCCATGGTCTGCAGCTCGACTTGCAGCACTAAGAATAGACTCCCATTCACTCTCGGTTGGCGCTGGTAAGTTAAGCGCAGGCTGGGATACACGATTACGCATGAATGTTATAAATTCTTTACTCATAAAATATTTTATTCCACTAACATAAAAGAAACTGTAAGTTAAAAAGATGAGTTTCTACAGTTTAATGATAATGAATATCACATACATCGCGCTGGGGTCTAGGAGTTTTTATGTCAAAGTGGTTAATCTGGACATTGCTTGAATTAAGTACTTTTTTATTATTGGTCAACAGTCTTTTTCTGTGGCTTTCTCATTCTCTGACCAAGAAAAAACTAGACAATCAAGCTAGCACAAAACCCTCTATGGAAACTTCAGATAGCACTTACGAAATAGATAATTCTAAAGTTTATAAAGGTTTAGCTCATTACTTGGATTTGCAGATTAATTTTGCAGCGAACTCCATCATCTCAGAGAAGCTAGATCAACATGAAATTAATAGATTAAAAATTTGGGGGACAACACTGAAGGCCGAAAGAGCCATTTTACTAAATCAAGTAAGTGAAAAGCCTAAGCCAATATTGAATCGCTTTTTATCTAGCTTACTGTACGCGCTATCCGCCCCAAAACTACAAACAACCAATGTTAATGAGTTACATCACAATTTAAAAGAAATGGAAGATGAATTTTATCAGGCAACAGAAATACTAATTACAAAAGAATCTCTATCAAAAAATCAAGCCTTGTTAAATGAAGATTTACGAAAAAATATTGACCGAGCAACAAAGCGCATTAAGCAATTAGAAACAAAAAAGTCAGAACAACAACGCCTACAAATTGAAATTGAAGACTTACGGAAAAAAATTAAAAATTTAGAGCAAAGGCAATTTGAACACCCAGATGTTTCTTCTAAGTTCAGCTTGCAAGTCCCGACAGCCCAAAAACAAGATACAGCTATACGCAACGCTTCTTTTAAACAAATATCTAGCTTAAGTAATCTTTCTGATCGGCAAAAAATGGTGATAGAGCAGCTTAAAAATGAAATTGATAAGGCCTACAAAAACAATAACTCACATGCCGCTATTGAGGCACAGAAAGTTGCAATCACCAAAATGGAGCGCATGTCTAAAGAGTCCCAATCTCTGATATTGCAATTAGAGACAGAACTTGAAGCATCAAACTTATCTATTACCTCATTACGTCAAGACATTAACGCAAAGGATGCAAAACTTGCGGAGTTAGAAAGGCAGCTAAGTCAAAGTAATGAAACGGCTATTGGCAATCTTCAAGCCTTAAGCGCTAATAAAAAAGAAGCTCTAGTTTCATTGCGTGATGGTCTGAATAGTGCACTTGAAAATATGTCATCAGACAGTCTTATTGAGCAAGATAAAGATGCCAAGATGCTGGAACGGTTGCTTCATGAGTCAGAAACCTGCGTCACTTTGTTGGCTCAAGAATTGAAAACAGCAGAAAACACCAACAATGAATTGAAACAAAAAGTAGAAGCACTTGTTCAGAATGATGTTCATGGCTCAATAAGTCAGTCAAAAACCCTTATTGAACAAAGAGAAAAAAATAGGCAATTGGTTCTGGTGACAACAGAGCTGAAAAAGAAATTAGTAGATGTAGTATCAAGTAAAGATTACCAAACACTCAGAGCGACATATAACAAAAAGAGTCTTGAATGTGATCGCCTACAGTTGGCATTTTCTGATTTGGAAATGAAATATTTAGGAACGCTAAACAATTAGCCGCCCCTAAATTGGGGCCAAATTATTTTACTTGAAAATCAAGCATTCTCTGTAAAGGAACTAGAGCCTTAATTCTAGTTTCTTCTGATACATGAATCTCGCCAGAATTATCTCTGAGCGAATTACGAAGCATTTCCAAGCTATTTAACGCCATCCAAGGACAATGAGCACAACTACGACAATTTGCGCCTGAACCTGCCGTAGGAGCCTCTACGAATCGCTTATTTGGCGATGCTTGCTTCATTTTGTAAAAAATCCCTCTGTCAGTAGCGACAATAAAGGTATCGTTTAACATATTTTTTGATGCATTTAGCAATTGCGACGTTGAGCCTACCACGTCAGCCACCTCAACTACTGCTTCAGGCGATTCTGGATGAACCAGTACGGCGGCATCAGGATAGATGGCTTTTAAATCTAAAATGCCTTTTGCCTTGAACTCTTCGTGAACAATGCACGCTCCATCCCAAAGGATCATATCAGCGCCAGTTTCTCGCTGAATATAACCACCTAGATGTTGATCTGGTGCCCAAATAATTTTTTCGCCCTGCTCGACAAGGTGATTAACAACATCTAAAGCAATACTAGAAGTTACAACCCAATCGGCGCGCGCTTTTACTGCTGCAGATGTATTTGCGTATACAACTACTTTGCGATCAGGATACTGATCGCAAAAAGCAGAAAACTCTTCAATTGGACAGCCAATATCTAACGAGCAAGTTGCTTCAAGTGTTGGCATTAAAATTGTTTTTTCAGGGCTCAGTATTTTTGCGGTTTCACCCATAAACCTAACACCCGCAACAATAAGTGTCTTAGCGTCATGGTTTGCACCAAAGCGCGCCATCTCTAAGGAGTCAGCTATAATTCCGCCAGTCTCTTCTGCAAGCTCCTGAATGGCATCTTCAGTATAATAATGAGCAACCAAAACAGCATTCTTTTGCTTAAGTAAGGATTTGATCTCGGCACGAATCTGATCGTCATCCACAGATTTAATTTCAAGGCTTTTTTCAGCTTCAGACAAATGCTTTTGGACAGTATCGCGAAGTGCTGCTTTATTGAAAAGTTCGGACATATCATTACCCCTTAAGAAACTGGGAGCGGAATGAGTGTTTTTGGTGGGTCGTACTGGATTCGAACCAGTGACCAATTGATTAAAAGTCAACTGCTCTACCAACTGAGCTAACGACCCAAAAATCACAAAAGGAATAAAAAATGTTGGTGGGTCGTACTGGATTCGAACCAGTGACCAATTGATTAAAAGTCAACTGCTCTACCAACTGAGCTAACGACCCAACGGGTTGCGTATATTACAGAGCCCGCTGAGGATTGCAAGTTATTTAATTTTGCTTAAATATCCTGCTGCTAGTTTAGCTGCTTTACTATCGGGAAACCGTCTAATCACATCCTGTAAATAAGACTTAGCCTTTGCTGTATCACCTAGTTGATCGGTCACAGTACCTAACTTATACAATGAGTCTTGCTCTTTGCTATGCCCTGGAAAGCTCTTAATCACAGTAGAAAATGCATCTATTGCTTCTTGAGATTTTCCTTGAACCAACTTAACTTCTCCTAACCAGTAATAGCCATTACCAGTTAACGTGTTGTTTGGGTAATCTTTTACAAACTTTGTTAATGCAATTTCTGCCTCATCAAAATTTCTCTGAGGAATTAGATTATAAGCATCATTATAGGCTTGCTGAGATTGTGCCGTTGGTGGAGGTAAATTAACGGGCACTAAGGGCGAAGAAACTAATGAATTAGTTGGGGCGGGGACTTTTACGGCCGTCACTTGAGTGTTAGCGGGTTGCTCTACATTTTGCACAGGAGCTGAAGAGTACTTCGGTTCATTTGCAGATGCAGACATTAGTATGGATATTCGCTTATCAAGATCAATATAACGATCTCTCTGACTCTCTTTCATCAGCTTTAATTCATGACCCTGATCTTCTAATTGTCCACGAAGGCTTTGAACCTCCTGTTGCAGTGTTTCCAATTGAAAAAGCAGGTCGGCAGCAGCACTTGGTGAAAGGCCACCGCTCGCTTGTGGAGCCTCAGCTAATGCAAATGGTGCTGTGAAACACAGCACCATTGCAAAAGAGCGAATTTTTAATTCTTTAGAGATCATTATTCGTAACGAACTTCAACTCGACGATTTAACTGCCAAGCATTGCTATCATGACCGAAGGCAACAGGAACTTCTTCACCAAAGCTAACTGTTTCAATTTGTGAAGCAGCAACACCCTGAATGGTCAAATAACGGCTAATGGCTTTAGCTCGACGCTCACCTAGAGCCATGTTGTATTCGCGAGTACCACGCTCATCAGCATGACCTTCTAGAACAACACGAGCATCAGGGTGCGATACTAAATATTCAGCATGCTTAGCTAGAGCTTCACGAGATTCTGGACGTACAATTGATTTATCAAAATCAAAGTAAAACACAGTCTCAACACCAGCCAAAGAATCCATGCCGTTGTCTTTAGCGGCTGTATTCTCATCTACAATAACAGTTGTCATTGTATCATCTTGACCTGCACCAAATGCTTGGTCAGTGTTTTCTACTGCTCCATTTGTTTGCTCAGTTGAATTGGCATCTTCAGCAACAGTTGAAGAATCAGTATCTGTTGCCGTTGTGCTACAACCTGCAATCCAAGCTGCAGACAAACCAATTACAGCAAACTTACCTAGTTTTGTTACACTCATTATTCACTCCTCAATGTCTTTATTTGAAATACGGGGACCAAGATGGTTCTCGTACATCTCCGTCTGCTGATGGTAACCTATATTTTACAAGACCATCAACGGATACTACGGCTAAGATACCCTTTCCTTGATAGGTTGTGGCATACATCACCATGATACCATTTGGCGCAATGCTTGGCGATTCGTCTAAATAAGTCTCTGTGAGAACTTGAACTCGACCTGTTTTCATATCCTGAAGTGCAATATGATAATTACCATCGTTCTTTTGAACGGTCACAAGATAACGACCATCTGGCGTCATTCTTGCTCTGGTATTCAGATCTCCTTCAAAGGTAACCCTCTCTACACGCTTACTATTTACATCTAATCGATATATCTGCGGATTACCGCCTCGATCAGATGTGAATACAATTCCTTTACCATCTGGTTCCCAGCTTGGTTCAGTATCAATTGCATAATGGTTTGTCATTCGCTCCAGTTTTTGTGTCGCGATGTCTAAAGTATAAATCTCAGGATTATTATCTTTAGATAATACTAACGCTAGTTTCTTTCCATCCGGTGACCATGCTGGCGCACCATTCAGACCTCTGAATTGTGCAATTTGCTGACGGTTACCTGTTGCTAATTCCTGAATAAAAATATTCGGACGTCGGTTTCTAAACATAACGTAAGCAATTTTTCGACCATCCATACTCCATGAAGGAGATAGTATAGGCTCTTTTGATTCAACAACAACTTGTGGACGATGCCCGTCAGCATCGGCAACCTGCAATTTAAATAATGGCGATTTTTTATCGCCCTCAGCAGTAACATACAATATTCTGGTACTAAATGCCCCTCTAGTTCCAGTCAATAACTCGTAAACTTTATCACTAATATAATGCGCAGCATCACGAAAGTTTCTTGAGCTAACATCAATAGAGCTGTGTTTTTGCACTGTTTTTTGACTTAAAACATTTAATAGTTCAAAGCCTATTCTGTATTGATTATTAGGTAGCTTTTTAACAGTACCAATAACAACATAGTCACTTTTAAGAAGACGCCAATCTCTATAAAACACATCAGATTCTTTTGATGGCATGCTTAGCATATTAGAGCGAGGTATTGGTTGAAACAAACCACTACGCGCCAAATCTGCCTCTACAATCTGAGCAACATCTTCAGGCAGTGCATCCATACCTTCATAGCCAAAAGGCACAACAGCAATAGGTAATAACTGGTCTGCGCCACTCGTTATTTCAATAACTAATTGAGCTCTAGCTGAACTCACGAATATTAAACAAGTAAATACTACACTCAACCATTTTTTAAACATCATTAGTTTCTCAAATCTTGTGGGTTAAAAATTAAATCTACCTGACGAAAATTTCGTTCAAAAACATACGAATCCACTTTCGATAATTCTTCTATTCTTCTTACCTTATAAACAGCATCAACTGCTCTTTGGTCAAATAAAGCATCGCCACTACCTTTAGTAACTTGAACATCTCTTACTTCACCATTAGGAAGAAAATAAATTCGTAATTGAGCTTTCATATTATTTCGTGCACTTGGCGGGCGAATCCAAGCAGCAGTAACCCTGTCATTTATTAAGCCACTAATAGACTGGACCATTTGTGCTTCATCTGCGGCTCGCTGCTTCGCCTCTTCTGCTGCAGCCTTGGCGGCGGCCTCTTCAACTTTCTTCTTCTCTGCCAATTTGACGGCTTCTTCTTGACGTTTGCGCTCTTCTTCTGCCAATCGGTCAGCCTCTGCCTTATGGGCAAGCTCTTGACGCTGCTTTTCATTAGCCTCTTCAGCTAAGCGTTTTTTCTCTGCTTGCTCTTGGGCCAAACGCTTACTTTCTGCTTCTTGTGTTGCACGTTTTTGCTCAGCTGCTTTTTTCTTTCTTTCCGCTTCCTGTCTTTGTTTTTCTGCTTTTTCTTTCGCCTGTTTGGCTTGGGCAAGTTGCTTTTGTTTTTCTTCTAACGCCTTACGTTGAGCCTCTTTAATTCTATTTTGCTCAGCTTCTTTTTTCTTTTTTTCTGCTAATGCTGCAGCTTGTTGTTTGGCTGCCTTTTCATCAGACTCCCTTTTACCTATTGTGGTTTGAGAGATATCAACGACAGTAGCATTAACAATAGGCGGTCTTTTGGGTTTTGGGACTTCATTATCACTAAAATCGATAACAACTAACCCTGCTATAACAATACCTACGTGCAAACCTATGGCCAGCAATGTTGGAATACTATAATTGTCACTACGTAACCATTTCATTAATTTTTATCCGGCTCAGTCACTAACCCTACATTTGGAACACCGGCACCTTGTAGTGTAACCATAAGGCCAATAACATCTCCGTAAGAGACATTTTTATCCCCTCTTACTAATACTGACATCTTTGGGTTCTGGCTCAATACTTTTCTCACTCTATCCTGTAATTGAGATAAAACTATGGGTTCTTGCTTACCACCGACATCCAAATAGTATTTACCCTTAGCATCTACCGAAGCAATCATGACATCATTTTCAGTGTCTTGTATTGGTGCGGCGTTGGCGTTTGGTAGTTCTACATCAACACCTTGCGTAAGCATCGGCGCTGTAATCATAAAGATAACAAGTAAAACTAACATGACATCAATGTATGGAACGACATTGATTTCAGCCATTGGACGACGTTTGTTTCTTCTTCTTGAGCGAGCCACTATGCAGCGCCTCCCTCTCTTACATGTACCTTACGATGCAAAATACTGGTAAATTCATCTGCAAAATTTTCATAGCTAGAACCAAGAGATTCCGCAGTAGAAGAGAAGCGATTATAGGCAATAACGGCAGGAATCGCCGCAGCTAAGCCAATAGCGGTTGCTATAAGCGCTTCAGCAATACCTGGAGCAACGGTTGCTAATGTTGCTTGTTGCACCTCTGCTAATCCGATAAAAGAGTGCATAATCCCCCATACAGTACCAAATAAACCAATATAAGGACTGGTTGAGCCAACGGTTGCCAAAAATGGTAGATGCTGATCAAGCTTTTCTTCTTCTCGATAAAGCGCCACACGCATTGCCCGTTGAACTCCTTCCATGATGGCTTCTGGATCAACATTGTGACTTTGTCTTAAACGAGTAAATTCTTTAATGCCAGAAGTAAAGATATTTTCCATACCTTCTACTTTACGACCTTCTTGTGTGAGCTTACGATATAGCTGGCTCAAGTCTATCCCAGACCAAAAACTTTCTTCAAAAGCGGTACGCACTTTTCTCGCTTCTTTTAAAACACGAATTCTTTGAAATATTACAATCCATGAAAATACAGAAGCGGCCAGCAGAATCAACATTACAAGCTGAACCACAAAACTAGCACTGGCGATAAGTCCCCAAATTGACATTATTAACCTCTATTTAAAATCTGAAGGTAGTTGGTAATTAAAATGTTCATAAGCACGTTTTGTAACCTGACGACCTCTTGGTGTCCTAATTATAAAACCTTGCTGAATTAAAAACGGCTCTATGACGTCTTCAATAGTATCTTTGTCTTCACCTAAGGCGGCAGAAACGCTATCTAGACCAACTGGTCTTCCGTCAAACTTTTCTATCATAGTCAATAACATACGTCTATCTAAATGGTCAAAGCCTTGACTATCTACACTTAACATATCCAATGCCCTTTGAGCAACCTTTTGCCCCACAAGCACCTCTCCGCTCACTTGTGCAACATCTCTAACTCGACGCAGTAAGCGATTTGCAATCCGCGGAGTCCCTCTTGACCTTCTCGCCACTTCAAAGCAACCCGAGTGATCTAGTTCCATTCCCATTTTTCCAGCCGAACGAGCGACAATGGTTGTCAATGATTCAACATCATAAAACTCTAAGCGCTGAACAATACCAAAACGGTCCCGCAGTGGTGACGTCAGCAGGCCCGCTCGCGTAGTTGCTCCGACAAGTGTAAACGGTGGGAGTTCAATTTTAATTGATCTTGCTGCAGGGCCTTCACCAATCATTATGTCCAACTGGTAATCTTCCATTGCTGGATAGAGCACTTCTTCTATCGCAGGGCTTAATCTATGTATTTCATCAATAAATAGAATGTCACCTTCATTCAAATTTGTCAGCAGTGCCGCTAAATCTCCAGCTCTTTCCAAAACGGGTCCTGATGTCGTTCTTACTTCAGCCCCCATTTCATTACCAATAATGTGAGCTAGCGTTGTTTTACCCAAGCCTGGAGGGCCGAATATTAGCGTATGATCAAGAGGCTCCGAGCGCTGCCTAGCAGCTTCAATAAAAATCTCCATCTGCTCTCGGACAACAGGCTGACCAATATATTCAGCAAGCGCTTGCGGACGTATCGCTCGATCTACCTGTCTATCGTTTCCTTTAAGTTCTGCTGAAATAATACGATCTTGCTCAATCATGTTTTATTTCCTTAGCATCCCTTTCAAAGCAGCCTTGATGACATCTTCACTATTAGCAGCGTCCATTGGAACACCAGCAATTGCTTTCGCGGCTTCCTGTGGTTTGTAGCCAAGAGAAATAAGTGCCGCTTCGGCTTCTTGCCTTGGGTCTGCTTGAACCTGACGTAATACAGCAGGTGCAGAAAACAAGTCAGTTTTCGCAGCCTGGCCAAGTTTATCCCTTAATTCAATAATAAGTCGTTCAGCTGTTTTCTTACCAACACCGGGAATGCGAGTAAGCGCTGTAACATCCGACTCTTGAACATTGGCAATCAGTTCTTCTGATGACATGCTGGATAAAATTGCCAACGCCATTTTTGGACCAATACCATTTACTTTTATAAGAACTCGAAATAAAGCACGTTCGTTTTTATCAATAAAGCCATAAAGCGTATGTGAATCTTCTTTGACCAACAGGTGAGTAAATAATGTCACCTGCCCTCCGACTTGAGGCAAATCGTAAATAGTCGTCATGGAAGCGCTAACTTCGTATCCGACGCCATTAACATCTACCATTAGTTCTGGCGGTGTTTTTTCTATCAAAGTGCCGACGATTCGTCCGATCACAACGTTTTCCTTACATCTTGTTCAGTCCAACGCTTAGATGTGCGCCCTGCTCGCTTCCCGACGCCATATTCCAAGCCTCCAGAAGTTCTCGTATTAGCATGACACAAAGCAATGGCTAAAGCATCAGCCGCATCAGCTTGAGGTTTGGTAGTTAGATTTAATAAAAGCTGAACCATCATTTGAACTTGAGCTTTATCCGCATTCCCGTTGCCGACAACAGATTGCTTAACTCGGCGAGCAGCATATTCGTGCACTTCTAATTCTTGAAGAGATGCAGCTACAATTGCTGCACCTCTTGCTTGACCAAGTTTTAACGCCGAATTCGCATTCTTAGCCAGAAAAACTTCTTCTATAGCAAATTCGTTCGGCCTGTATTCTTCCAAGAGAGCGGAAACATTTTGAAAAATATATTTAAGCCTAACTGATAACGCCTCATCCGGTAATCGAATGCAACCACTGTTAACATATACAGATTTACCGTTTATCACATCAACAATACCAAAGCCCGTTATTCGTGAGCCTGGGTCAATGGCTAAAATTCTGGTCGTGGGCATAATTTTTTTGTGCCTTATATAATTACTGTATATTTCAACAGCCCTTTACAAAGTATGCAATGCCAAAACACAAAAAAGGCCACTACTAATAAGTGGCCTTTTACGTTTTTCTTTCAATCTCTTAACATAACTTACTGTTTTAGAATAAGTTTAAGAGTTATTTCTATGATTCAACGACCGGTTTTCTGACGCGAATATTCAATTCTTTTAGTTGCTTCTCGCTTACTTCACCTGGCGCCTGAGTCAATAGACACGTTGCGCTTTGCGTTTTAGGGAAGGCAATAACATCACGAATAGAGCTTGAACCCGTCATTAGCATCACTAGTCGATCTAAACCAAAGGCCAAACCGCCGTGTGGTGGCGCACCAAATTTCAGCGCATCTAACAAGAAACCAAATTTTTCTTCTTGCTCTTCTTTGCTGATATTCAGCAATTCAAACACTGTTTCCTGCATAGAAGATTGGTGAATACGGATAGAACCACCACCAAGCTCAGTACCATTCAACACCATGTCATAAGCCTGAGAAAGTGCCGTCAATGGACTGGCTTTTAGATCTTCAGGTGAACATGAAGGCGCAGTGAATGGGTGGTGAATAGCCGTAATACCGCCATCACTTGTTTCTTCAAACATTGGGAAATCTACAACCCACAATGGCGCCCATTTGCAAGTATAAAGATTCAAATCTTCACCCAGCTTACAGCGTAACGCACCAAGCGCTTCATTAACTACTTTGGCAGAATCGGCACCAAAGAATATCAAATCACCATTTTCTGCTTCGAGACGTTCAAGCAAAGTAGCACGTACTTCAACAGGTAAGAACTTAACAATTGGAGATTGCAGGCCTTCTTCAAGGTTGGACTTATCGTTTACCTTGATGTAAGCCAAGCCTTTCGCGCCATAGATAGAAACAAATTTAGTGTAGTCATCAATTTGCTTACGAGTTAACGCATTACCGCCTGGCACTTTAAGCGCTGCAACACGACCTTTCGGGTCAGTAGCTGGACCAGAGAACACTTTAAAGTCTACATTGGCCATCAAGTCAGATACTGACACTATGGTCAATGGAATACGAAGATCTGGCTTATCGCTACCGTATGTTTCCATTGCTTCAGAGTAAGGCATGCGTGGGAAAGCACCCAAATCAACATTCATTAGTTCTTTAAACAAGCTAACAATCATATCCTCTGTCATCGCCATGATATCTTGTTCGCTCATAAACGATGTTTCGATGTCCACTTGAGTGAATTCTGGCTGACGATCAGCGCGCAAATCTTCATCACGGAAACATTTAGCGATTTGGTAATAACGATCAAAACCAGACACCATAAGCAATTGCTTGAAAAGCTGCGGAGACTGAGGCAATGCAAAAAAACTGCCTTGCTGTGTTCGGCTAGGAACCAAATAGTCACGCGCGCCTTCAGGTGTTGCACGAGTCAAAATAGGCGTTTCGATATCTAGGAAGCCATTACTGTCTAGGTAGCGACGCAATACAGACGTCACTTTTGAACGAAAACGCATTTTTTGCTGAATTTCAGGGCGGCGCAAATCGATGAAACGATTTTTCAAACGAACGTCTTCGCCTACTGATTGGTGCTCATCTAGCTGAAATGGCGGTGTTTTTGCAGCATTAAGGATTTCTAGCTCTGTCCCCAACACTTCGATTTCACCAGTATTCATATTTGGGTTAACTGTGCCTTCAGGACGAGCACGAACTAAACCTTTAAGCTTTACAACAAATTCATTGCGAACACTGTCTGCAAGGGCAAAACTTTCGGCACGATCTGGATCGAAAACTACTTGAGTAATCCCTTCGCGATCACGAACGTCTAAGAAAATAACACCACCGTGGTCACGACGACGATGAACCCAACCGCATAGGGTAATTTCTTGTGAAATGTTAGAAGCATTTAACTCGCCGCAATAATGGCTGCGCATAATTTCTTTCCTATTACTTTCTCAGTAAGAGAGTGATTTTTTCTTAGAACGTTTTCTATCCGATCAGTAATGTGAACTGGATTTTATACATCGAATAGAAGAACAGAATATTTTAAGGCAAAGCATTATATGCGAACAGAGACTGACTCTCTAGAGCTTGAGCCAAATTTGTCCTCTACAACGCTCGCTTTATTCAATAGTGGTTATTTCATAAGCCGTTTGCTTGCCATTCTGAAGCAATTCAAGCTCATCACCAACGTATTTACCAAGCAACGCCTTTCCAACTGGACTAGATGACGTTACAAGATATAGCGCCTTCTCACTTATTTCGACAGTAAGTCCACCTGCACAAGGAGAAATGAAAAAATACTTATTAGCAGCAGAGGAAGCTTGAAGCTCCGTCAATGTAACCAGACACCACAAATCGATAACATCCTCGTCATCAAATAAAACAGGCTGTTGCTTATCAAACACTAGCCAGTCTTTTTCACACTCCAACACTCGCTGTGATTGCCCATGAGCTAAATAGGATGCCTCAAGACCAAAAGTATCGTACTTATTTTCTGCCACACTTTCTTCGTTTGTCGCTGCCTCATGCGCCTGTTTGGCTGCCCATTTAGCCGTTTCGTAACGACTTAGCAAAGCATTGGCAATGGCTTTTTGTACATCGTATTTATCCATTACTTCTCAATCTATTTGTTTCTAATCCTCGCATTGTAATGATTCGCCTCAATAAGAAAAACCATTTACATGCCTTCGACCCACCCTTCTTTAAAATGACAAGGATTGAGATTTTTGCAATTCACTTAACACCTAAGTTGACATTATCAACTCATAATATTAGATTGATAACCGTTCTCATATGAAAGTTAACATCAGGAAGGTTAAATGAAAGACAGTATTGGCGAATCACTTCATCAGCTAATGCACCACTATCGTCATCAATTACGCGAAGCGGCTGTAATGTCAGGCATTTCCATTCCTGTTAGCCATATTCGCTCTCTTAAATGCATTAATAACATTGAAAACTGCAACGCAAAAGATATTGCAGATAAACTTTCGCTCGATAAATCCCAAATTACTCGAGTGTTAAAGGAGTTGGTTAGCTCAGGCTACGTTGAAAAAGTTCGTAGCCCAAATAACCACCGAAGCCAACTATTAAGCCTTACTAACAGTGGCTCAAAATTACTGGCCAAAATTACCATGTTAGATAAAGCGGCTGCCGAGAGCATGACGCAAAACCTAACAGATCAACAAATAGAGGATTTCATACGTATTTCGGAAATAATGGTAAGCAACCTTGACCAATCTCCATCATACAATTTACAAGATTAAGGAGCCTGTAATGAGCAGATCACAACCGCGAGAATTAACGGTTATTAGAAAATCGCATATAACGACAAATATGCTAAGAGTGACACTAGGCGGCGAGAATATAAAAACCATCCCAAAAGACCAAGAAAGCGGCTATGTAAAGCTTATTTTTCCAAGAGGTGATCAGAAACCCTTAGTAAGAACTTATACCGTTCGAAACCAACGTACCGATGAAATAGACATTGATTTCGTACTTCATGAGGATGGTGGCCCAGCATCAACATGGGCAAAACAAACCCAACCCAACGACATTATTTTGGTTGGTGGACCCGGTCCCAAAAAACTTATTGAAGAGTCTACTGATTGGCAATTATTCGTGGGAGACATGACGGCACTGCCTGCTATCAGTGTCAATCTTGAAAAACTACCTATGAACGCAAGAGGCTATGCAATACTTGAAGTGATTTCTGAAGAAGACATTCAGCCCTTAAAGCACCCTGCTGGCATTGAGCTAAAATGGGTTGTAACCCCTCATCCAGGTGAAAATACCAACCTACTGTTGGATCAAATCCAGTCAATGAATTGGCTTGAGGGCAGCGTTTCAGTTTGGGTAGCTTGTGAATTTAGCAGTATGTAAACATTGCGTTCCTTTTTCAAAAAGGACGTAAAGATTGAAAAAGAGAATTTCTATATTTCTAGCTACTGGAAATTAGGCAGCAATGAAGATCAACACAAAGAAGTTAAGCGAATAGATACAGAAACCATGGCGTAAAAAAATACTTTATAGAAGAACAAAAAAGCCAGCTCACTGAGCTGGCTTTTTAATATCTAAACACGTTATAACTGAACACTTTCTACAATCAAGTCGACCACTTCATCTAGCGATGACTCTATAATTTGAGAATCCGCTATCGCAGCATCAGCCACTAAGAAAGCCACACCAGTTTGACGAATCAATGCCGCTTCTTGTGCGGTCGCATCAGCCTTCACTAATGCAACAACACCTTGGCGCAATAATAAACGCTCAAGCGCGTCGCTTTGTGCCAATACGTTATTAGCTAATGCAATAACCGCAGGCTTTTGGCCAAGCCGTGCCGCACGATCTTCTGCGCTAACCACTGTATCTTGATCAAGCTCAGCAACCGCTTCTTCAACCATTCCCGCACCAACGGTTACGTTAGTTAAGCGGTCAATAATAATCAAAGCGCCAGTAAAACGACTGTCCGTATATTCATCAAATGCAACCGGTGCATCGAATTGAATAACCGCATCACCGATACCGTTTAACTCCAATGCCTCTATCTTACTGACCTCAAACGTATTGACGTCAACACGATGATTGAAGTGATGAACTTTACCAGGAACCGTTTGTGTTCCTAGTTTAAAGTCATACAACTTACCAGGAACCAATGGATGATCAGCCATCCATACAATAGAAGATCGTAGTGTTGTCGCAATCAGAGGCTCTTGACCGATATGTGAAAGCATATCGCCGCGACTGATATCAATCTCGTCTTCAAGTGTAATAGTGACAGCTTGCCCTGCTTTCGCTGTGTCTAAATCACCATCAAATGTCACAATCCGTTCAACGGTAGACGTTTTACCTGAAGGTAAAGCTACAACTTTATCGCCCGGTTTTACAGCGCCGGCGGCGATGGTTCCTGAGAAACCGCGGAAGTCTAAGTTAGGACGGTTAACATACTGCACCGGGAAGCGGAAAGAATCGCGTTTCACATCACGGTTAATTTGTACGGTTTCCAAAATCGACATCAATGGTCCACCTTGATACCAAGGTGTACTTTCAGAAGCATTGACGACGTTATCACCACGTAGTGCTGACATTGGTACAAAATGAATATCTTCGGGCTTGCGATCGCCAAGTTGATCGACAAATTTAAGATAATCATTTTTTATCTGATTAAACTTATCTTCAGAGAACTCAACCAAATCCATTTTATTAATCGCGACAACTACGTGTTTAATGCCCAATAATGAAGCAATGTAGCTATGTCGACGGGTTTGCGTTTGCACCCCGTATCGAGCATCAATCAAAATAATAGCAAGGTCGCATGTGGATGCCCCAGTTGCCATATTACGAGTGTACTGTTCATGGCCAGGTGTGTCAGCAATGATAAACTTACGTTTTTCAGTAGAAAAATAGCGATAAGCCACATCAATAGTGATGCCCTGCTCTCGTTCTGCTTGTAGACCATCAACCAACAAGGCTAGGTCTACTTCTTCACCTTGCGTGCCAGACTTCTTACTGTCGCGCTTAACGGCGTCTAGGTGATCTTCATAAATTAATTTTGAATCATGAAGTAAACGACCAATTAATGTGCTTTTTCCGTCGTCGACGTTGCCACAAGTAAGAAGGCGCAATAAGTCTTTTTCTTCATGTTGTTTCAAATAACCAAGTATGTCTTGGCTGATCAATTCTGACTGGTGAGACATTCTTTCTTTACTCCAAACTTAGAAATAGCCTTGTTTCTTCTTCTCTTCCATTGACCCAGATGAATCATGGTCAATCATTCGCCCTTGGCGCTCTGAACTTTTTGTCAGCAACATTTCCTGAATAATTTCAGGTAAGGATGCTGCTTCAGATTCAACTGCTCCCGTTAGTGGATAACAGCCAAGCGTACGAAAACGAACAGACTTCATCTCAGGCACTTCACCATTTAATGGCATACGCTCATCATCAACCATGATCAAAGTACCATCACGTTCAACCACTGGGCGTTTAGCAGAAAAATAAAGAGGCACAATTGGAATGCTTTCCAAATAAATGTATTGCCAAATATCCAGTTCAGTCCAGTTAGACAATGGGAAAACACGGATGCTCTCGCCTTTGTTTACTTTGCCATTGTAGATGTTCCACAACTCTGGGCGCTGATTTTTTGGATCCCAGCGATGCTGTTTATCACGGAAAGAATAAACTCGCTCTTTCGCTCGAGATTTCTCTTCATCACGACGCGCACCACCAAAAGCTGCATCAAAGCCATATTTATCTAGAGCTTGCTTAAGACCTTGAGTTTTCATCACATCAGTATGTTTTGAACTACCATGAGTAAAAGGCCCAATACCTTGATCAATGCCTTCTTGGTTTTGATGAACAATAAGCTCCAAGCCAAGTTTGGCAACCAACTCATCACGGAAGGTGATCATTTCTTTAAATTTCCAACCGGTATCCACGTGCATTAGTGGAAACGGTGGCTTGCCAGGATAGAACGCTTTCATGGCAAGATGCAGCATTACAGCTGAGTCTTTACCAATCGAATAAAGCATTACTGGGTTATCAAATTCAGCTGCTACCTCACGTATAATATGAATACTTTCGGCTTCTAGCTGTTTTAAGTGAGTAAGTCTTGCCTCTGTCATAATTTCCCATCTCTGTTGTCAGGCTTCAGCATTTTTTGAACTATAACATGCCTTTAGGTTATAAAAACAACCCCATTTAGACTTTAGTAGAATATGCATATTAAAAAAGCCTTATAAGTAAAACCTTTATAATAATCATGCAGGGGAAATTCTAAAAATATCGAGTAGAGTGAGACGTTGCTTGAACACGACAGATGCTTTTGAGATCAATTACCTGACACTAGTCTTTATATCAGACTACAAATACGGCGCTATATTTTGCATAGCACGACTCACGTAGTCTTCATTTTCGCCAACAGGGGCAACATAGTCGATAGCGTTTTTTGCCTCTTCAATGCTATCTAACCGAGCAATAACCCACGCTGCAAGATAATGTGAAGCCAAGCAGCCACCAGCCGTAGCCACATTTCCCTTTGCAAAAAAAGCTTGGTTAAGAACTTGCACTCCTGCGTCTTTTACCTATGGCAGTGTTGTTAAATCGGTACAAGCTGGCACGCCATTTAATGATCCCAGCTTGGCTAAAACTAAAGCACCAGAACATTGAGCGCCAATAATTTGACGACTTGGGTCAAGTTGTAATTGACCCATAATAAATGCATCAGCTACCACTTCTCTTGTTTTTATCCCACTTCCTATGATGACAGCATCAGCAGAAGATAAGCTTTCAAGTGAAGCCTGCCTTTCAATTACAACACCATTCATCGACTTAACCTGTTTCGTTGGACTGGCAATAGATACCTTCCAGCCTTTATTTTTTCACTCTGTTCAAAATACCAAGCGCTATAAATGAGTCCAGCTCATTAAAGCCATCGAAAGTTAAAATGGATATATTCATGATTTAATTTACTCCCACGTTTGATCATGAACATATCCTATTCCATCAATTCATGACAATTGAATTCATGAAATGCATAAAACCAATGCCATTGCTACGAATGACAAACAGCAAGAAAGCTCGATTTAAAAGCCAAACTGAGAATTTACTCTGAGCTTAACTCATTGAAATGAAAAGCATTCTCATTAATAAGCTTTATTTTCGAATACAAGAATAAAAACATCAATCTGTCACACAAGCTTCATGAAACGCTGATTTAATCATTTTCAAGAGCCACATTTCAGTGGTTCTCTCGCTTTCTTTTTACACACGTAGTTCAGGTTGCGACCTGTAGGAATCAAGGAAAAAATCATGACTAATTCTGTCGACTCAAATCGCCGTCGAATGCTCGGCTTTATGGCTGGTGCACCATTATTACCACTTGCAGGTGGTGTATTTAGCTCTACTGCTTTTGCAGGAATGACGGATGCCCCTCTTTCTTCTATTAGCTTTGTTCCTATGGCCGCACCATCACTAAGCAATCCTGCAGCCATGTCAACCAATCTTATTAACTCAGCGATGCAGTTGAAGTTCGAAGATGGCACAAGCCGCATGGTAAAACTTGACTACCAACCATTCTTCATGACTGGTGACAAAGTGGCTGACGGTAATGGCAACACAGTAATTGCTGGTGGTTATTTCGATATCAACAACAAGCCAATTCTTGATCCTAGTGCTGGCAATCGTCAGTTTTTCTCAGACTGTCCAGATGGCTCTAGCTTATTAACGGTTAAAGACGCGAAAGTTGCTGGTGTTTACGGCAATCATGTATTTGCAGTCGTTCAATTTGAATATGCAACTCGCGATGGTGCTGGCGAAAACATGTACGGCAAACTGCCTTCTCCTATTGCTATTTTGACGCTAGACCAAAACCCTGAAACTGGTGAATTGAAACTGGTTAAATATCACAACGTTGATACTTCAAACGTTGGTGGTTTATGGATCACTTGTGGTGCCAGCCTATCTCCTTGGGGAACTCATCTTTCTAGTGAAGAATATGAGCCAGACGCTTCTAAAGCAGATGACAAACAATTCAAAGCCTATTCTAAAAACCTATTTGGTGATGAAAACAAAGGCAAACCATACAATTATGGTCACCTGCCTGAAGTAACAGTTAACAAAGACGGAACGGGTTCTATCAAGAAACATTACTGCATGGGTCGTATTTCTCACGAACTTGTACAGGTTATGCCTGATGAGCGCACCGTTATCATGGGTGACGATGCGACAAACAGCGGTTTGTTCATGTTCATTGCTGATAAAGCTCGCGACCTTTCTTCTGGTAAGCTTTACGTGGCTAAATGGACTCAAACTTCTAGTAAAGGCCCAGGTGCAGGCGACATCTCTTGGATCAAATTAGGCGAAGCCAATAGTGATGAAATTCAACGTTTGGTAGATGCTGGCATTAAATCGACAGACATCATGGAAGTTCATACTAAAGACCCTAAAGATTCTAGCTTCACTAAAATTGGCTATGGCGGTAAATCTAACTGGGTAAAACTAAAACCAGGTATGGAGAAAGAAGCCGCTTTCCTAGAAACTCATCGTTATGCAGCACTCGTTGGCGGATCGTTGGGCTTCACAAAAATGGAAGGCACTACTGTCAACATTAAAGACAAAAAAGCCTATTCTGCAATGTCTTACATCTACAAAACTATGACAGACGGCAGCAACGACATTCATGTTGAAGGCCCTAAAGCGGGTGCGGTTTATGAGCATAAATTAACAGGTGGTCAAAAAGACCATAATGGGCAAGCAATTGACAGTGAGTGGGTATCTATTCATATGCATGCGCCTGCTAACTTAATTGGCGAAGACCTAGCAACACCTGATGCACTTGGTAACACGGCTCACGCGGATCGCATTGCGAACCCAGATAACATCAAGTTCTCTGAAAAACTTCGTACTTTGTTTATCGGTGAAGACAGTGGTAACCACGTAAACAACTTCCTTTGGGCTTATAACGTAGACAGCGGCGAGTTATCACGCATCATGTCTTGTCCTGCTGGCGCAGAATCAACCGGCTTACATGCAGTAGATGAAATCAACGGCTGGACTTACATCATGAGTAACATCCAACACGCTGGCGATTGGGATGACAAACTACACGCGAAAGTAAAAGATACATTAGATCCATACATCCGCGCTAACTACAAAGACCGTTACGGTGCTGCTGTTGGTTACATCACAGGCATCCCTAAGGTTTAAGAGTTCAAAATTTAAGAGTGAGGCGTCAAGAACAGATATTTTGAAGCTAAAACCTTAAATCTGTAAAAACGAAAAGGACCCTGTAACAGATTCTGTGTAACTACCATTTAGTTAAGGTGCTTTTCGAGTCGCTCCTCGAACTCAATAATAAATCGACTCATCGCTTGGCGCCAGTTTTGAATGGGCATTGTCCATTTTTTACTGGCCTCTCTAATGGCAAGATAAACCATTTTCCTCGCAGAATCGTCGCTTGGGAAGACTTTACGTTTTTTAATGGCTCTACGGATGACACTGTTCAGTGATTCAATAGCGTTCGTTGTGTAGATCGCTTTGCGGATATCGTCAGGGTAACTAAACAGTGTATTAAGATTATGCCAGTGATTGCGCCACGATTTGGTGGTTTGCGGGTATTGATCGTCCCAGACGCCTGCGAAACGATCTAACTCCAACAAGGCTTCTTCTTCCGTTGCAGAGCGGTAAACTTGCTTTAAGTCCGCCGTCACCGCTTTGTAGTCTTTCCATGATACATACTTCAATGAGTTGCGTACCATATGCACGATACACAGTTGAATGCTGGTTTGTGGGAAAACGGCATTGATGGCTTCTGGGAAGCCTTTTAGACCATCAACACAAGCGATGAGAATATCTTCTACACCACGCTGCTGAAGCTCAGTGAGGACGTTTAGCCAGAACTTAGCCCCTTCGTTCTCAGCAATCCACATGCCCATGAGTTCTTTATGACCGTCGGTGTTGATACCGAGTGCCAAGAAAATCGATTTATTGATAACACGCTTATCTTGGCGGATTTTCAACACAATACAATCAAGATACACAATGGGATAGATGGCATCCAAGGGGCGTGCTTGCCATTCAGTTACTTGCTCGATCACCGCGTTGGTAACACGTGATACCAGTGTCGGAGATATCTCAGCACCGTACCATTCATCGAAGGCATTGACGATGTCTCGGGTGCTCATACCTTGCGCGTAGAGCCATAGGATTTTATCGTCCATGGAAGTAAAGCGGGATTGGTGCTTTTTGACCAGCTTTGGTTCAAAAGAACCTTCGCGGTCACGAGGCGTATCCAGTTCAAACTCACCATCTTCCGTCTTAATACGCTTACTGTTCTTACCATTACGACTGTTGGTTGACGAGGATTTTTGATGTCTCTCGTAACCCAGATGCTCATCCATCTCTGCATTCAAGGCCGCCTCAACGGTAATCTTCTTCAGCATTTGGCTAAATTCGTTAAGATCCTCAGGCGTTTTAATGCCTTTGGCGGCTTCTTTTGCGAAGGCTTCCAGTTCTTTTTGGTTCATTTGCATCTACCTATCCTTAATTCTCTATAGAATATGTTGTGATAGGTAGTTACACAAAATTAGTTACAGTCTCCAGTAAATGGAAGCATCGATAGTACACTCCTTCTTTTTAATATTTGCAGGAGCTGCCGTCGTTGCTTCCATCGCCTTATACACTAGGCAGCCTATGATTATCGCCTACATTGCCCTTGGCGTATTATTTGGCCCCTCCGCATTATCTCTTATTAATGAGCCCAAACTAATGGATGAGATGAGCCATATTGGCATCATCTTCTTGCTCTTCTTACTTGGCCTAGACATGCAGCCAAGTCATTTAATAAACATGCTCAAAAAAGCCTCATGGATTGCCCTACTCAGTTCTGCCGTTTTTGCAGCCCTGGGATATGCTGTAGCCATACTTTGTGGCTACAGCAGTGTTGAAAGCTTAATCATCGGCATCGCCATGATGTTTTCCAGTACAATTGTTTGTATAAAGCTACTTCCGACCACTGTGTTACACCATAAACACACAGGCGAACTTGTAGTTGGCTTATTACTACTACAAGATATGATCGCAATAGCAGTACTACTTGTTCTTTACAGTATTTCTGGCACCGAAGACAATGGCGTAATGCAATACCTAAAACCGCTGATAGGTTTGCCACTGTTGGTGGCTGGCGCCTTTATTTTCGTAAAATACATCCTGCTAAAACTAATCACTCGATTTGACCGTTTTCATGAATATATATTCCTAGTGTCTATTGGCTGGTGTTTATCTATGGCTGTTCTTGCCGAGACCGCAGGACTTTCCGCTGAAATGGGTGCTTTTATCGCAGGCGTCGCTCTTGCAACTAGCCCAATTTTACAATACATAGCCACTCACCTCAAACCATTGCGAGACTTTTTCTTAATTCTGTTTTTCTTTTCTATTGGCGCAAGCTTTAATCTCGATCTACTTGGCATCGTGATTATACCCGCTTTACTTCTGGCCATCAGCTCAATGCTTATCAAACCTGTAGTTTTCCGCTATTTACTGAAAGGGATAAAAGAAGATGCAAGTACATCTTGGGAGGTTGGCTTTCGCCTAGGACAAGTAAGTGAGTTTTCGTTATTAATTGCCTATCTCGCCGCCAATATAGGTCTAATAGGCACAGAAGCCTCTCATGTCATACAAGCCACTGCCATTCTTAGCTTTGCTCTATCCACTTACATTGTCATTTTAAACTTCCCAAACCCCATTGCCATTTCGGATAAATTGCGACGAGACTAGAGCAATTCGGCTGTTTTTTATCTCCAATAAAACAACTTCTGCCACATTTATAAAATGCTTTTATCTTGCCTCTTTCTTTAAGTGCATAAAATATAATAGAATAGCGCGAAATACCTGACTACAAATACAAAAAGTCTTGTATACTAACGCGCAAATTTCGTCCTCACTTATTTAGAGTAATGTAATGGCTGACTTATCAAAATACAGAAACATCGGTATTTTTGCTCACGTTGACGCGGGCAAAACTACGACTACAGAACGTATTCTTAAACTTACCGGTATGATCCACAAAATCGGTGAAGTACATGAGGGTGAATCTACTACTGACTTCATGGAACAAGAAGCTGAACGCGGTATTACCATTCAGTCTGCGGCTGTTAGTTGTTTCTGGAAAGATCACCGCTTTAACGTTATCGACACACCTGGACACGTTGACTTCACAGTAGAAGTATACCGTTCTTTGAAAGTTCTTGATGGTGGTATCGGTGTATTCTGTGGTTCTGGCGGTGTAGAACCACAATCAGAAACGAACTGGCGCTATGCCAACGAATCTGAAGTTGCACGTTTGATCTTCGTAAACAAGCTAGACCGTCTAGGTGCGAGCTTTTATCGTGTAACAGAGCAAGTACAAAAAGTGCTAGGTGCTGTCCCACTAATCATGGTTCTACCAATCGGAACTGAAGATGAGTTCTCTGGTGTTGTAGATCTTCTTACTCGTAAAGCTTACGTATGGGATGACACTGGCCTGCCTGAAAACTACAGCATCGAAGACGTTCCTGCTGACATGGTTGATCAAGTTGAAGAATACCGTGAAAAGCTTCTAGAAACTGCTGTTGAGCAAGACGATGACGTTATGATGGCTTACATGGACGGCGAAGAGCCTTCTATGGAAGATCTAAAACGTTGTATCCGTAAAGGTACTCGTGATCTTGCGTTCTTCCCTACTTACTGTGGTTCTGCCTTCAAAAACAAAGGCATGCAACTTCTTCTTGACGCTGTTGTTGATTACCTACCAAGCCCAACTGAAGTAGATCCTCAAGATCTTACTGATGAAGAAGGTAATCCAAATGGCGAAAAAGCAATTGTTGATGCTAGCGAACCTCTTAAAGCTCTTGCATTCAAAATCATGGACGACCGTTTCGGCGCCCTTACTTTCGTACGTATCTATTCAGGCGTACTAAACAAAGGCGACACTATCCTTAACAGCTTCACAGGTAAAACTGAACGTGTAGGCCGCATGGTAGAAATGCAAGCTGATGACCGTAAAGAAATCAGCACAGCACAAGCTGGTGACATCATCGCTATCGTTGGCATGAAAAACGTACAAACTGGTCACACTCTATGTGATCCTAAGCACCCTTGTACTCTTGAAGCAATGGTTTTCCCTGAGCCAGTTATCTCTATCTCTGTTACACCTAAAGATAAAGGTGGTAACGAGAAAATGGGTATCGCTATCGGTAAAATGGTTGCAGAAGACCCAACATTCCGCGTTGAAACTGACATCGATTCTGGTGAAACCATCCTTAAAGGCATGGGCGAACTTCACCTAGATATCAAAGTAGATATCTTGAAACGTACTTACGGCGTTGATCTAATTGTTGGTCAGCCACAAGTAGCTTACCGTGAAACTATCACGAAAGGCGTTGAAGATACTTACACGCACAAGAAACAATCTGGTGGTTCTGGTCAGTTCGGTAAAATCGACTACCGCATCAAACCAGGTGAAGTGGGTTCTGGCTTCAAATTCTCTTCTTCAGTTGTTGGCGGTAACGTACCAAAAGAGTTCTTCCCAGCTGTAGAAAAAGGCTTCAAGTCTATGATGGACCAAGGTGTTCTAGCAGGCTTCCCTGTACTAGACATTGAAGTTGAATTGTTCGACGGTGGATTCCATGCAGTTGACTCATCTGCAATTGCCTTCGAAATCGCTGCTAAAGGCGCTTTCCGTCAGTCAATTCCAAAAGCTGGTCCACAATTGATCGAGCCAATCATGAAAGTTGACGTGTTCACTCCAGATGACCACGTTGGTGATGTTATCGGTGACTTGAACCGTCGTCGCGGCATGATCAAAGACCAAGAGAAAGGTTTGACTGGTGTTCGCATCAAAGCAGACGTTCCTCTATCTGAAATGTTTGGTTACATCAGTACTCTACGTACAATGACTTCTGGTCGTGGTCAGTTCTCTATGGAGTTCTCTCACTACCTACCATGTCCTTCTAACGTAGCTGAAACTGTTATCGCTGCTGTTAAAGACAAAAAAGAAAGAGAAAAGAACTAATTACTAGTTTTTTCTAATCTCTAAAAAAACCCGATACACAATGTGTATCGGGTTTTTTATTGGCCAAGGCAAAGCAAACTAAACAGTCGACCCTGAAAAACTCTCAACCTATTGAATCTAATGTATTTTTATAAGATAGTTAATACCTAAATCTTATGATAAATACGCTTTTAGACCTAAAAAGTTGCAGAATGGGTGAGTTTTATGAAACCTCGTCAGACAAAGACCATACCGCAAAAGGATTTATTCCAACCTCAGCTCGTTGACATCATTAACCCCAATCATCCTTTAGTACGACTGGCTAAGATCATTGATTGGAAGCAATTGGACTCAACGCTTAGTACCCATTTTTCAAGCGTTGGTGCGGCCGCGTTGCCAACGCGTCTTATGGCGGGATTGCTGTATTTGCAGCACTTGCATAATTTGTCTGATGAGATGGTGTTAGAGCAATGGCTTGAATCGCCTTATTACCAATACTTTTGCGGCGAAACCTTTTTCCAGCACGACTTCCCGTGCCATCCAACCAGTCTTGTTAAATGGCGAAAACGGTTAGGAGAAGAAGGTTGTGAATGGCTGCTTACCCAGACGATACAGGCAGGACTAAAGCTAAAAGTCATCAAACCAGCGAGCCTAAAACGAGTCGTGATAGACACCACGGTACAAGAAAAAAACATCACCTTCCCAACCGATGCCAAGCTCTACAACAAGGCTCGACAGCAGCTGACTCAGGTCGCCAAAGAACAAAACATCACGTTAAGACAAACCTACGACAAAGCCTGTCATGAGCTAATGCCAAAAATTGGACGCTATGGTCACGCCAAACAATACAAACGAATGAGAAAAGCGATTAAGCAAGTGAAAGGCTTTTTAGGGCGAGTCATGCGAGATATTGATCGGCAAGTAAAACAACAAGGGTTAACGCTCACCCAAAAACAGGAAGACACACTTAACCAAGCCTATCGATTACTAAAACAAACTCGCCAGAGCAAAAACAAACTGTATAGCTTGCATGAACCTAATGTGGACTGCATATCCAAAGGCAAAGCGCATAAACGCTATGAGTTTGGCGTAAAAGCGAGCATAGCCGTAACAGCAAAAGAGTCCTTCATTGTGGGAGCCAGAAGCTATCCTGGTAATCCGTATGATGGACATACGTTGAAAGATCAACTTCAGCAAGTTGAAACCCTGACAGGAAAAAAACCGGAAACCTGTTTTGTTGACCGAGGATATAAAGGGTCGGGCGTGGAAGATATTAAAGTCTTGGTTGCAGGTCAAAAACGAGGTGTACCCAAGAAAGAGAAGCCATGGATGGGAAGAAGAAATAGCGTAGAGCCCATCATAGGGCATCTCAAATCGGATGGAAAACTCAGACGATGCTTCTTAAAAGGTGTACTAGGCGATGCGATCAACGTGATTTTAAGTGCCTGTGGCCAGAACTTACGTAAGCTACTGAAGTGGCTTTATTGCGCCCCATATTTTGGGCCATTTTTAAGACGATTATGGTTGAAAATAATTTTTCAACAGGAAGGATCTAAAAATAGCATGGCGCTTCTAGCCTGAAACGCCATTATTCAGGGACGACTAAACACCCACCTTCCCTAACTCTAATTTTACAGACATAAAAAAAGCGCCGAAGCGCTTTTTAAATTCAGTTCATATCAGAGCTAATGAGCTGCCCATTAAAACGGTACTGGATACTCCTTGAAGACCGCCATAACATCTTTCAATGCCTCTTCAGACAGTGTCATATCAAATGCAGCCATATCTTCTTTTAGCTGTTCAAGAGACGTTGCACCAATGATAGTTGAACTAACACCGTCCACTTGATCACACCACGCTAACGCAAGCTGAGCCGGTGTAAAGCCATACTTCTTGGCAACTTCCATATAAGCAGCAACAGCTTTTTCAACCAAAGGCGTATCACGGAAAATGCCATTACGCTGAGAGTAAGTCCAGCGACTTCCTTCAGGACGAGCACCTCCAAGGTATTTCCCTGTTAAAGCCCCCGCCGCCAAAGGCGACCAAGGCAAGTACGCCACATCCTCATGCACGCAATTCTCAACCAAATAAGGCCAATCTTTTGTATGCAAAAGGTTAAATTCATTTTGAATAGAAGCAACACGCGGTAAACCATGCTTATCACTAAGACGAATGAACTCGTTAATTCCCCAAGTCGTATCATCAGACAAACCAAAGTGACGAATTTTACCTGCTTTAATACAAGCATCTAATCCTTGAAGGATATCTAAAATTTGAGCTGACTGCTCATCGCGGTCAACATCGGTAAAACTAATCACACCAGGGAAATGCTTTGCGAAATGCGGTGTAGAACGATTTGGCCAATGAAGCTGATAAAGATCAATATAATCTGTCTGTAAGCGCTTTAGAGAAGCATCCACCGCTTCAATAACGGTTTTTCCAGAAATGTTACTGCCGTCACGAACGTATTTCATTCCAGGGCCAGCAATCTTAGTAGCAAGGATAAACTCTTTACGACGAGACGGGTTGCGAGAAAGCCAATCACCAATAATGGTCTCTGTTTTACCGTAAGACTCAGCATTTGGCGGAATAGAATACATTTCAGCGGTATCAATGAAATTCACACCATTTGCTAAAGCATATTCAATTTGAACATCAGCATCTGCTTGATTATTTTGAGTCCCCCAAGTCATGGTACCCAAACATACGCGAGAAACTTCTAAGCCAGTTCGGCCAAGTGGAACATATTTCATTATATTTACCCTTTAAATTCAAGCGACACATACAAGATGCGAAATAAAATAACCAAAGGGTCAATGTAATA
Source organism: Marinomonas sp. (assembly GCF_965225885.1). Taxonomy (NCBI): domain Bacteria; kingdom Pseudomonadati; phylum Pseudomonadota; class Gammaproteobacteria; order Oceanospirillales; family Oceanospirillaceae; genus Marinomonas; species Marinomonas sp. Next base: position 2,672,114 of record NZ_OZ245329.1, on the reverse strand, counting down.
AATTTTTTACCTACTAGCCAGTTTTATCAATGAAAACAATAAGGAGATAACTTAAGTTCCTAAAGAAAATACGGGGACAAAATAGCTCTATTTATCAAGCAATGACTCATACCGTTGGTCCGTTAATGTCTTCAAAAAAGCAACAATGGCGTCCACCCTTTGATCAGGCAAAGCGGGGGCTTTTTGCAAGTTCATCAAGTCGATATTTTCTGCCACTTCTGGCGCTTCCCAAGGCTTGCCCGTTTCAGGATTTAAAATGCGCCTTGGATTATTGTATTTGTCGTAGAAAAGCACCACAGTTCGAAGATCTTTAAAAACACCGTTATGCATATAAGGCCCTGTTACAGCGACATTGCGCAAAGAAGGCACTTTAAATTTACCCGATTGTTTAGGGTCATCTATGGACGGATTATCTAATAACCCAAGGTCTTTTTTATTGCCATTATGAGCCATTAAATCAGGGTTTGCCGGCACACCAATATTACGATATTCGTAATTACTAAAGGTTTCCTGAGAATTAAGCGGTGAGGCATTCAGCTGATGGCAAGCATTACAGTTAGTAAATTGCTGAGAGAAAAACAACGTTTTACCAAGCTCCTCTTGAGGGGTCAGCTTTATCTCGCCACGCAAAGCTCGATCATATCTAGAGTCAAATGGCATGAACATAGCTGTTTTTTCGAACGTTGCAATGGAATCGGTAATCGCGGCATATCCCTTAGTCGGATCATTTAAAACACCTTGTCCATAAATTGAATTAAACAAAGTCTCATAACGCGCATTTTCTCTAACTCGACTAACAACAGCGGCGCCGTCCGGTAACGCCATTTCCAAAGGATTCAAGAATGGTCCTTCTGCCTGCTGCGCCAAGCCCGAAGCACGACCATCTAAAAACTGACCACCACGATACTCACCATTAGACATGCGGTGAAAAGCTGGAGCAAAGGCCGCATAGCTGGCCGTGGGCGTATTGCGCCCGCCCATTGATAATCTGTCACTCCCCAATGAAACCGCACCAGATAACGCATCCTGCCTTTTATCTACAAATCCATTTGCAATGTCGTGGCATGTTCCACAAGACTGATTTCGCTCTTTCGATAAATTGGTATCGAAAAATAACTGCGCACCCAGCATTGCTTTTGGGTCTGTCATGGCAATAGGAAGCTCAGGAGATAAGTTTGTAGGCTTGGCTTGCGAAGCAACTTGCTTCGGCTCACTGCAAGCAGAAACGAGCAAAGAGATAACAATTACACCAAAAGATAGACGCAACATGCAATTTTACCTTAACGTTTAAAGAGAATGTTTGTGATAATACCTATTTAAAATCAAACAACACAATGATAATCACTTTCAATAAATTGAAAACATAAAAAAACGCCAAACAAGATCTAAATCAATCATCTTGTTTGGCGTTTTTTTATTTCTGCGTGTGACGCTAGATAAAAATCTAGTTCTGCTCTGGTAAAGTTACATTCAACTCCAACACAGAGCAATCATCAGTATTATCAAGCTGAATCTGCACATCTTCACTACCGATGTTTACATATTTACGAATCACATCAATAATTTCTTGCTGCATCTGTGGCAGATAATCTGGCTGATGACGTTTACTACGCTCATGAGCAACAATTATCTGCAAGCGATCCTTAGCAACAGAAGCTGAGCTAGGTGCGCTTTTGCTTTTAAAATAGTCAAAAATTCCCACTCTAACCCCCTAACAAACGTTTAATGAAACCTTTTTTCTGGACTTCCAAGAAACGCAAAGGACGCTCCTCACCCATTAAACGGTCAACAGCATCCATATAGGCAAGACCAGCTTCTGATTCCGTATCCAAAATAACGGGCGTACCTTGGTTCGAAGCCTTCAATACCGCTTCAGATTCAGGAATCACACCAAGCAATGGAATCGCTAAAATATCCTCAACATCAGAAACACTTAACATCTCACCCAACGCAACACGTCCAGGATGATAACGAGTTAAAAGAAGGTGCTCTTCTATTGGCTCTTTACCCTCTTCCGCTCGTTTAGACTTACTTTGCAAAATACCCAGAATACGATCCGAGTCACGTACAGATGACACTTCTGGGTTCGTTACAACAATGGCTGCATCGGCGAAATACAGCGCCATCTGAGCGCCTTTTTCGATACCAGCAGGCGAATCACAAATAATGTATTCAAACTCTTTAGCAAGCTCCTCAAGAACCCACTGAACACCCTCTATAGTCAAAGCGTCTTTGTCACGTGTCTGAGACGCCGGCAAAATAAACAACTCTTTCGTGCGCTTATCTTTGATCAACGCCTGAGACAAAGTCGCCTCTTTATTAATAACGTTTACAAAGTCGTAAACCACGCGACGCTCACAACCCATAATCAAGTCTAGATTACGTAAGCCTACATCGAAATCGATAATGACCGTTTTATGACCTTTTAACGCAATACCAGTCCCAATAGCAGCACTGGATGTTGTCTTTCCGACACCACCCTTGCCTGAGGTGACTACTATAATTTTTGCCAATGCTATATCCCCCGATAACCTCAAACGAGTTTATCTAAACAGTAAAATGAATAATGAACCTTAAAGCGGTACGATTTCTAAGCTATCGTCAACTAATAACACTTGAGCGCTGTCTTTCCAAACGATATTTTGCAGCGCATCACTCAACATAAAATTACCAGCAATAGAAACCAATTCAGCCTCCATGCTTTTACAAAAAATTCGCGCATCCACATCGCCTTTTACACCGGCCAATGCACGGCCACGCAAAGCCCCGTAAACATGGATATTTCCATCTGCAAGCACTTCAGCACCAGCACTCACCTGATTAAGAATAATCAAATCGCCTTCAGCATATACTTGCTGACCAGACCGAATTGGCTTTGTGATCACCTTAGTTGCTTGAGGCACTAAGCGCTCTTCAACCACGGTCTTGACCACCACATCTGGACTAGTCTCTTCCTTAACAGCAGGAGATATATTGATTGGTCTTGCTTTACTAGCGGGTAACAGAGGAATAGTTACCGACGCCTTCCAAACAGGCAATGCATCCGGGTCACAACGCCAGCCAATGACACCAAGACCAAGCGCACTGACTGATTGAATCAGCTCTTCAAATTCCTCTAATCTAATACCACGTTTCATTTTCGAAATATCAATGATGATCGGCGCTTGATTAAAAAAATGCGGAACCTGATCAATCTTCTCTTTTAAATGAAACACAATGTCATCTAATGAAAAGGTTTGAATTTCTAATAAAACCGTCGTAACGACACTTCCTTTAAGTCGGAAGCCTGAGTCTGTCATGCAAACTGTCCTTTTTTAATAACTTAAATGGCTCTAAATACTAAAAGCCGCACTGAACTTTCATCATCAGCGTTAAAAATCTATTCTATCAAGCTGGATGATTAAAGAAAGACACCACTACAATGTCTTTACATTCACGTAAATGCTCATATTGCTCTCTTGTAGTGCTAAGAATAACGCAAAATGAGCAATAATGAACGTAAGATTAAGCATTTGATTTAATTAATATTTTACAACTTACTTACATACTTGTTCCCATAAATCTGGGGAAAACTTTTGCACCAATAACAGTCAGTAAATATACGGACGAATACTTCACTCTTCTGTCGAATGCACGGCAAATTCAGCTGAAAGACGACTCACTCCCAAACCACTTTGTTTAGTCAGTTTTATCTGTACAGGAATGCGTTCTTTCAGAGCGTTAATATGGCTAATAATACCGATAGTTTTGCCAGATGAATGCAAATTATCCAAGGCATCTAAGGCTGACTCCAACGTCTCGCTATCCAAAGTGCCGAAGCCTTCATCCAAGAATAACGAATCAATACTGGTTTTATGAGACACTAAATCAGACAATGCCAAGGCCAAGGCCAAACTTACTAGGAAAGATTCGCCACCCGATAAAGTCTTAGTATCTCGCGAGGCGTTAGCTTGCCAAGTATCTACCACAAGCAATGACAAAGCGTCTTCGTTACGCATTAATTGATAGCGACGATGCAAGATATCCAAATGCTGATTGGCCAAATACACCAAATGATCCAGCGTCAAACTTTGCGCAAAACGGCGGAACTTAGCCCCATCGGCTGAACCGATCAAATGATTCAAGCGCTCAAGATGAACAAACGCTTCCCGACGACCCTCCAATGCCTCTTTGGATTTGGCTACCTGATCCCTACGTTGAACTTCCTCTTGGATCTGTTGAGTAATTACGCCCCATTGACGATGTAAAGCTTGGCGTTCAGCATCAAGCTGAGCATATTTTTCATCCAGCTGCTCAAGAGAAGAATCGCCAAATGACGAAAATTCTAAACGCCTTTCATTATGTTTAAGCAAAGAATCTTCTGATTGATTAAACAATGTCTGCAACCGAGAAACAGCTTCCAGCAGTTGCTTCGAAATCGCTTGCCGTTGGCTTATTTCATCTACTGATAAACTCGCCTTCAACCAAGCCTTTTCATCTTCGAAACCTTTTTCAGTCAAGCACTTGTGCCAATGAGACAAGGCAAGCTCATGCTCTGCCGTTAACGAAACATGAGTTTTATTAAGAGCTTCCAATGTCGCATTACTAGACGCCAGCGCCTGAGCGACTTGCTGCCGCTCAGCTTCAATTTTTTCTAGCGTCTGATGAGCATCATCAACCTGCGATTGCATATCTTGGCGAAGCCCGCTAATACTCTTGTCGCCTAACAACTCATACAACTGCTTTTCGATGGCTTTTAAGCTCTCATCAAACTCAGAGACTTTCTCACGAGTGTCATCATGTAATTGCTGACTTTCTTTTAACGAGCTTTCTAAATTTTTCGTTTCGTAAACAAGCTGCTCACGCTGTTGCAACAAAGCATCGTAGCCGATTTTACTGTTTCGCCATTGTGTCATTGCTTCTTGCAACTGCGCCAAAGCCTCGGTCAAAGGCAGACCAAAGTAGCTTTCAGGAACGCCTGCTTGCTGCATTTCGTTCCGTAAATGTCCAACAGTTTGCTCTTGCTCGCCTTTTCTAGTTGTTAAATTCTGCTGATGCGTTTCTAACGCTTGCAACAACAACTGACACTGATTCTGATCTTGTGAAACTTGCTGTTGCGTCGCTTGCTGCTGAGCATTCAAGCTCTGTAATTCTGCTTCTAATGCCAAACGAGATTGTTGAAGCGCTTCTAGCTTAGGAGCGATTTCTTGCAAGGCACGCCAGTCTTGATCAATACGCTGAACCAGACTCGACACTTGTTCTTTATCAAACAGATTAAAGCTGGCATCTTGGCTATTCACATAGTGAGCTAGTGGTGCTAGCCATTCTTTCAACTCATTTTCTGTGGCGAGCAAACCTTCAATTAATTGCTGACGTCGAGTTTGACCAGAGGTTAACTCTCGCTGCAGGGATTCTAAATCCGCCGCCAACTGCATGCCTTGTCCTTTAAGACTATCCAACTCTTTGCCTAAACGAGCAAATTCTTCCTGGCTACCAGAATCCGCTTGGTACAAAGCGTTAGCGAAATCATGCTCCGCCGAACCACACAGCGGACAAGCATCATGTTCGCCCAGCTCATTACGCAACTGCGTGAGTGCGATAATATGACGCTCAGCTTCGGCTAATTTTTCTACCGACTTCTGATGGTGAAACTTATCTTTGTACGTTTGTCTTTGCTGCTCCAACTGACTTTGCTGCTGATGGATACTCGTCGCCATCGTATTCAGGTTCGCATCTAAATCTGCTAACTGAATTTGTTGCTCTCGATACTGATTGAACTGCTTCCAGAGGGATTGCGCATTATACTGAGCACGTTCATTCTGATGATAAGCTTTCTGCCAATCAGCATAATCACGGTGCGACGACAACTGCATAAAAGTATCAAGGGTGTTCTGCAAGGTTTGTTGACGCTCAAGCATGACCGCTTGACCTTGCTCTAACTTGGCTTGATTCACCTCATGTGAAGAACGAGCGACATCATAGGATTTTGTATTAGAGGCGATATTACTTTCTAGCTCGCTAATCGCTTGAGCATTCGCCGACATGCCTTGTGCTTGATGCTGCCAACTGGCCAGCTGATTTTCGATTTTCTCCGGGGACGTCCAGCGACTCAATATCGCTTTACTTTCTTCACAAGCTTTATCAATGTCGGCTTGCTTTACCGTCACCGCGTTTAATTGCGACTGCTGATTTTCAACTTTTTCTGCCGCTTGTTTTAACCGAACAGAAACATCTTGATGTTGCGCCTTCACACTTTCTTGACGAGACAAGATAGGCTGAATTTCATCATTAATCTTATTGTTCAGCGCGTCCAATTCAGCACGAGCATTCGCTAATTTCGTTTTAGCCTGTTCAACCGATTCAGTGAGAACCTGACTTTGCTTAAGCTGTGCCTGTTGCGTTTCAGTGTATTGAGCAATATCTGCTTGATTCTGATCCAAGCGAGATTTTAAACCTTGCTGCTTTTCAAAATCCGGCTGTAAAACTTGCGCGGTCAGCGCCTGCTCAAGCTGCTGCTGTTGAGGCGCAAAATCAGCAAGCGCCTGATTCGCTTCTTCTACTTGTTGCTGATACTGAGCAACTTGCTCCTGCAGCTTTTGTTCAGTGCGGCGCCATTCAAGTACATTTTGATGTGCTTTTAGCGCCTGTGCATTGGCTTTCTCGTTGGCTTCAAAACTCAATTCGGTTTGCTTTAGTTCAGCAAAAACGTCGTCAGTTAGTAATTGAGTCTGCTCATTGAAGCTTTCAAGCGCTGCAATAGATTGCTTTTCTTGCTTATGCTTATCAAACACCCACTTAGACACATCACCGTAAATCTCCGTGCCTGTTAGTTCTTCTAACAGTTCAGCACGATCATTAGCAGAAGCATTCAAGAAGGCCGAAAACCCACCTTGTGCAAGTAACATAGATTTGGTGAAACGCGAAAAATCCAAACCAGTAATTTCGGCAATCTTATCGATTTTTTCGTCAATCTTAGTAGTGATAATGGTGCCGTCGCGTTCACACAGCTCACAGGTCATCGGCTGCAACTTGCCATCGCTTTGACCTCGGGCACGACGTTGCCCCCAGAAAGCCCGATAACCTTTGCCCTTAATCTCAAATTCCACTTCCGCCAAACATTCAGACGTATGGCGCGTCATCACATCGTTCTGACTCGGTGAGACTTTCAGACGCGGTGTTTCATGGTACAAAGCCAAACAGATCGCATCCAACAAGGTCGACTTACCCGCGCCCGTTGGCCCAACAATGGCAAATACGCCAGCATCATCAAACGGTGCTTTGGTAAAATCAATTTCCCATTCGCCTTTCAGGGAGTTCAAATTCTTTAGGCGCAGTTTGCAAATTTTCATAATTGCTTCTCCTCGCCTTCTTGTTGACGCTCTTCCAGTTCCAGCAAGCAGGTATGAAACAACTCAGTCAGGGTTTTGCTCTCTTCTGCATCTAGCTCTAAATTCGATTTAAGACTCTGCTCAAACACATCACCAACAGTTAATTCCGACAAGGTTTTACGTGCTTCACAGCCTTCGTTCTTTTTCTCTACCGCACTTCTTCGCATAACACGAAGCAATTCAATCGGTTTGCCGTCAATCACTTCTAACAATCGCTTATGCACATCACTCAAATACTCATCAGCAATCACCGTCACTTCCAACCAAAGGATTTTATCCTCCGCCAATTCCAACGCCGAGATCTGTTTAATCACCGTTTTTAAATTGCCTTTCAAACTCGCCATGGACTGAAAATTAGGTATCGTCACCAATTGAACCGGATCGGTCGGCTCAGCAAATAAATCTTCAACAAAGGTATCTTCACCTAGCAAAGTGGTATCGAATATCACCACGGTTTTGTCACGTCCCAACTCGTCAAAGCTCAATGGAATCGGCGAACCGCTGTAACGGAATCGACCGCTTTTGCTAATCGGCTGAGCACGATGAATATGCCCAAGGGCAAGGTAATCAAACGCAGGAAATACAGACGTCGGCAAGGCTTCTAAGGTGCCCACATAAAGATCACGCACCGACTCACTCACTTGCCCGCCCACCGCAGTCAAATGCCCGGTACCAATAATCGGCACAGATGTTTTCAAGGCTTTATTTTTCTCACAAGCCGCGTTATAAACTCGCTGGTAAAAATCGCCGATCATCTGCAGTAAACTGAGCTTCTTATCTTGTTCTGACTGTCCAGCGACGCTTTGCATCACGTCTTTTGGACGCAAATATGGCACAGCACAAACCCAAGCAGCAACCTCGCCTTTTTTGTCTTTAAGAGGAATAACATGAGAGTCGATGTCTTCAAGATTCGCCTGGCTAGACACTTGCGTATCGAGATAAGTCAGCAAGCTCTTGGATTCATTTAGCATACTCACCGAATCGTGATTGCCCGCGACAATCACCAACTGGCATTGGAGTACCTTCATGTCCAGTACCAACTGATGGTACATTTCGCGCGCATAGCTTGGCGGCGAACCAGTATCAAACACATCGCCAGCAATAATCATCGCGTCGATAGATTCTTTATCCACCAGCGCCAATAGCCAATCGATAAAGGCTTTGTGCTCATCGCGGCGGGATTTCCCCATGAAATGCTGACCAAGATGCCAGTCAGAGGTGTGTAGAATTTTCATTTATAAAATCCGTTGAATATCAAAATATGCATAAAAATAAAAAGGCCAAGTTACCGAACAAAATGCAGCTGATTCATATGAATCCGCAAAGGACGCAGTAATAAACTCCAGTCCTTCGCAGACACGTTTTGACCGTGATAAATTAGTTGTAGAGGAGTGTTTCCAGAATTCGCCAGCGCCTCTTGAAGAAAAGCAATAAGCGCATCATCCGCCAAACTAAGCGTCAGGTCATTATTCGCAAACAGAGTGAAATGTCCGAGAAAAGTTGGCGTGTAATCTAACAAAGCTTCACGCCAATACGATTCAAATATGGCGTTATCAGGAGAGGTAATCACTACAACAGACACATCAGCAATATCCATCTCGAACAACAGCCGCCCTTTGCGCATCCCAGTCGATAACTGAACATCCAGCTTATCATCAGACGCCAGCGCCAAGGCTCGCAGCCAATCCTCATCGGAAAGATACTTTTTTTGCAGTACGACTTTTAAAGGCGCTCCGGCAAGATTCAATGCCATACATTCGTAGAAATGAGCTTGCTCATCAGATAATTTTTCAAAGGGGAAAGACACAAAAACGCGATCACCGAAGGATTCGTCACTTGGCCCTAACAGAGTTAGTTCAATAGAAGCTTCATTAAGGGATACATGACTTAGAACGGAAAAAGAAGAAGACTCAGCCGGCGTTTGCCGAGTTAAAGACATCGCCGAAGCAACCGTTGTTTGGCAGGAAAGAATCGACTCACAATTACTTGCATCATAAAGACGACACGCACCGCAAGCCCCAGCGCGACAACCGTAACGAACATCCGCACCTTGAGACAGCAACGACGACAACAAATTGTCACCCAAAACCGCCTCAAACTGCTCATCATCTAATTCTATCGTCAGCGCCTGTGAATCCATCATCCAACCTCCTCTTCGATTGGGCTATTATGACATATTCTCACGCCTCACCCTCGCCCTTTCTTAAAACGCACTCCCAAAAAAAGAAAAGGCAATGCTTGCTGGAAACATTGCCTTGGGGACCAAGGTTTAATTGAGAATGTTTGGCTATAACTCAGCGATATGCGACAAGGTTTCTGGATGACGTTGCACCAGCTTTAAAAGTGTCACAGCTTGCCCATTGGGAGCACTTCGTCCTTGTTCCCAATTTTCTAATGTACGTGAGGATGTATGGAGTAAACGGGCAAATACCCCTCGAGACATATTAAACTTCTCACGAATGCTAACAATTTCATCTGGCAAAATATTAAGTTCAGCAGCATCATCCTCAATGGTTGTGAATATAGGGTATTTGCATCCAGCAAAACTTTATCGTCCATAATGCTCCCTTACATAGAATCTGACTCTTGTTCAAAGTTAGCAATTAAACTAAAGGGTTCATCACGCGACTCCTTCGCGCCAAAAAGCTTATCTTTGAATACCATCACATCCGCCATTTTAACTCGATGATGAGTGCCAACTTTCATCGATGGAATTTGTCCAGCCAAAATATAACCGGTTACTTTTGGTCGTGACATTCCAAGGTATTTAGCTGCAATAGCCGGACTAACCATTTTATTTGGATCAATCTGTTGCACTTCAAAGTTGTCACTGTTCCCTTTTTTAGCCAATTGACCTAACGCTTGAACCAGAATATCAAGGGTCAGTTTTGGCACTTCAAATTCAGCTTTTTGGCCATTTTTTAAAAGTACATCGATTTTTAACTTATCTAGATCCGCTTGGTGCTGTGTTAGATACTTTTGTGCTTTCATTATTGCACTAACATCCGGTTCAACATTTAAAGGGGTCTTAATCATTCATAACTCCTTCCTCTTAGCATTATTGAATCAAGCCAAAGCTATGAACTATCAAACATATTAGAGGGTTATAATTTTTACCAATCACCTTGATTCTAGAGGCATTCGATAATACTGCAAATTGTGTCACTAATTTTAAACCACAGCGACACAAAACATAAATGAAATAACTGAAAAATTAACGATTTATTCAGTTATTTCATTTATCCCTGCAGATTAGAATGGCTTCTAATTTTATAACCAGAAATAAGGCGAGATTTCAGAAATGGAGAACGCTAGGTTAAAAGTAACGAGATCAACCACTTATTTATGGAAGACGTCATGCTCAAAAAATTGAAGCACTTCTAACTCACTCTGAGAAGTCCAAAGTTCAATGCTTTCATCAACAATAGCAATTATTGTTTTCTCACCAAACCTTTGGCAGTTCTTCCCAATTGGTCGTGTAGGCTGGCGACAGGTGTTCTCGTTTCATGGCCCATTGAGGCGACACGCCTTGCGAGGCGAAGAAGACGTTGCCAAGGCCGCTGTGGTTGATTTGATCCACGACGTTCATTAGGGCTTTTGAGTTGATTTTCGTATTATCTGCTCGGAGTAAATCTTGTTGGAAGTTGCCGTGCTCGTAGAAATCTGCCAGCATCACGCCAGCTTTCATATAGCGAAAGCCTTCACGCCAGAGTCGATTAAATAACACGTCGGCCACTTCTAATAAATCTCTCGTGTCGTCGGTTGGGTTGGGGAGTTCTGCAGACAGCGTCTTCGAATATTGCGGTTCGTTTGGAGTAAATGGACTGGTACGAATGAACACACTCACCACGCGGCAAAGACGTTTTTCCCCACGTAGTTTCTCGGCAGCGCGGGTTGTGTATTTGGCGATGGCTTCTCGTAGTTCACGCTTATCTGTGATTTTATGACCAAAGGACCGACTACAAATGATCTGCTGTTTAGTTGGCCTGACCAACTCCAGATCCAAACACGACACGCCATTCAACTCTCGAATGGTTCGCTCCAGCACCACAGAAAACTCACTCCGAATCGATTTAGGATCAGCATTCGCCAGATCCAACGCGGTTTGAATTCCCCTAGCCTTTAGCTTGGCCGTGGTGCGACGGCCAACACCCCACACTTCACTTACATCAACAATTGCCAATAAACGCTTTTGTCTGTCTGGGTCCATCAAATCTACCACCAAACCGGTGGCTGGGTATTTCTTCGCGGCATGATTGGCCAACTTCGCCAACGTCTTGGTTGGCGCGATGCCCACGCCTACCGTAATGCCCGTCCATTGATCGACCTTGGCTTTTACTCGTTTACCAAATGCCAGCAAATCCGTCACATGATCCACACCGGTTAAATCCATGAAAGCTTCATCAATGGAATACACTTCCAGCCGTGGCGCTTCCTCTTCTAAGATGGTCATCACTCGATTCGACATATCCGCATACAAAGCATAATTCGAGGAAAAGCAAACAATACCGTGCTTTCTTATCTCGCCCTGAACCTGAAACATCGGCACGCCCATTTTAATGCCCAGCGCCTTGACCTCTTTGGAACGCGCCACAATACAGCCATCGTTATTCGACAACACCGCTACAGGCGTGTGTTTTAAATCTGGTCTAAATAGCTTCTCGCAACTGGCGTAAAAGTTATTGCAATCGACCAAGGCAAAGACCGTCTTCATCAACCGCGCTCGTACTTACGAACCACGCCCGTGACCACGCCGAAGATCTCCAATTCAGACTCTTCCGTAATCTGGATCGCCTTATAGGCTTTATTCTTCGGACGAAGCAACACATTGGGCTTCAGCTCCAACGTCTTCACCGTCATTTCCCCATGAATGCAGGCAATGACGATATCCCCATGACGTGCGGTTAACGAACGATCTACTACCAACACATCACCCGAATAAATGCCAACATCGATCATCGAATCCCCTTGCGCACGCACATAAAACGTCGCGTTCGGATGCGCCACGCAGAACTCATTTAAGTCTAAAGATTTTTCAACAAAGTCCTGAGCAGGCGAAGGAAAACCCGCCGATACCGAATCCACATAAAGTGGGATTCGCACACTATTGGCCGCGATAAACGCCGCCGACTCAGACACACCAAGATAAGTAACACGCATGATCAACACCAAAATACTGTATGGATATACAGTATAGTTTTAAGCAGCGCGAATGACCAAGTGAATTTTTTGTAAGAGAACGGATTTCCGATTTTGCGACCAGAAAGGAGGCAGAATCTGAGAGGGGAAAAAGTAAGTTATTTCATCTAGCCACAAATGTTTTTGAATCAAAAAGACGACCTTATGATCGCCTTTTTGGTGGAAAGATTTGGTAAGTTTTTACAAGGTCTCTACGGTTTTTCTAAGTCTTCAATATCTTCTGCGATCATTGTTGCTACCCCTTCAATAAACGCATCTTCATCTGATTTATCTCTCAATGAGAAACTGGCGATCTGCAATTTCATCATCATATTTCCAAGATAATTCAAACCGCCTTTCGCTTCTTCAGTTAAAACCTTACTTCCATCTTTAACGATGATTTTATAGCTAAAGCTAGGATCACGAAGAGAGTCAGAAGGAAACGGCGTAGCGTCACCACCGAATTGTCTACGGTATGTTATTTCAACACTCAACGAGTTCTGGGTGCTATCCAAAGTGAATAAATTGTCTTCTTTTAAACGTTCTACAAGAATATCTTCGAAGATTTTTTGCATTTCTTCTTGCGTGTAATACTCAATGTCTGGCTTTACGGACTCGGTTAGCGTAAGCGAAACATTATCAAGATATAGCTGATCCGTTGTCTTAATCATCGGGCTAGAATCAATATAAACAGTACCACAACCAACCAACCCAACTACCAGCAAAGAAGCGGTAACTATTTTCAACATGACTTTATGCATTGATTATTCCTTTTATCAAATTTTCACAATAATTAAAAAAAGAAAAATAACATAAACTTACATTTGTTTATATTCAATTTAATAAGACACACATGTTAAAAGCCTTGAAACACTGATTTCTTAAGATGCTTATGTACATTAATGCACTGTGCCGGGTGGAGCTTCGATTTTTCGACCAGAAATAAGGCGGGATTTCAGGAATGGCGAACGTTAGGGTAAAGTAGCGAGATCAACTATTTATCCACGGAAAACACCATGCTCACTCAACTAACGAAATACAAGAAACTTCTATTCATTATCTGCGGCTTAATTCTATTTAGTGGAACAGTATGCAAAGGGTTAATACTTCTGGATACCGGAAAATTGTCAGGCGCTGAATTTGTCAGCCTCATAAGTGCCTTTGCAGTTATATCTCTACTGGTCTCATGCATAGATCAAGTGCAAGAGTTTTCTATTGCTGGAAACATCGTGAAACTAAAGGAAGTCAAGCAAGAAGCAGATCAAGCGATAAATGAGCTAAAACAAGCAAGAGCGACAACGTTTAAATTTTTACTAAAACTTGCTCTTAAACCTTCGGGAGGTTTTAAAAGATTAAATTCAGATGATAGACCTAAGAATTTCTGGCTTCTTTATAAGGAGATAAAGCGATTTGACCATCAGGATGAGCTGTCAGAAGAAATATATGAAGTCGTGAATGAATTAATTACTTCACAGCTAAATGTTATTTGCTTTCACACAAAAATAGAAATTGATAGAACCACCTTACCATCACCGCATGACCTTAAAATTCAAATAGATCAAAGCGCTACCTCTAATAATCAACATAAGGACCTTGAAGACGCAAGTGTTGAGTACAAGAAGCTATTTAATCTTCGAAAAACAATTCAATAGCTAGCCAACAATACTGTTGGCTAGCTATTAATACTTAACCTTCTCCGAAGTCCCGACACTTGGCGTTTTTGACGCGTTCGATGGTTTGGTCGACCCATGCGGAGTTGGTTTGCAGTCTGGCGTTTTGTTGTTGGTAGTTTCGGATGGTTTGGATCATTTTCATGATGTCGATGGCAAGTACAACAACGATGTTACCTGTTATAAGCAAACAATTCCCTCAAGTCTCGCGATCCTGTAGGTTAGAAAAGGAATTCTGTTTTATTTGTTTTAAGTAAGAGGATCTATGAGCCACGATCACAGTCATCATGTTAGTAATTACAATCGTGCGTTTGCCATTGGCATTGTTCTCAATGTCTTTTTTACAACGGTCGAGTTTATTTATGGTTTTGCGGCCGATTCACTCGCGCTGATTGCCGATGCCGGGCATAACTTAAGCGACGTGCTGAGTTTAGTGCTCGCTTGGGGCGCAAGTGTGTTGGCCAAAAAAGCCGCGACCGAAAAACGTACTTATGGTCTTCGTAAAGTGACTGTGGTGGCGTCTTTGATCAGTGCTGCCATGCTATTGGCGGCATTGGGGATTATTGCTTGGGAAGCGATAGCGCGCTTCTCTGAACCTGCGCCCGTTGCGAGTATTACCATGATGGTAGTGGCTGCCGTTGGTGTGGTGATAAATACAGCGACTGCGCTTTTATTTATGGGAGATCATCAGCACGACTTAAACATCAAAGGCGCATTCTTGCACATGGCGGCCGACGCGGCGGTGTCCTTAGGTGTGGTGATTGCTGGCGCACTCATTTGGTGGAAAGGCTGGTTGTGGGTCGATCCTGTTATCAGTCTACTGATTGTCACGGTGATTTTCATAGGCACATGGAATCTGCTAAAAGACTCCATGAACTACACGCTGGATGCTGTACCAGACAAAATTGACATGTCGGCACTAAGAAAGTACCTAGAAAACTTGCCAGACGTCGCCCGTATTCATGATCTACACGTTTGGCCATTAAGCACCACAGAAGTGGCCTTAACCGTGCATTTGGTGGTGAAAGGCAGCACACCGGAAGGTTTCCTGCATCAAATCCAACATCATCTACACGATGAGTTCTCGATAGAACATGCTACGATCCAAATAGAAAGCGAAGCAGACGAAGCGTATTGCTCGTTAGAGCGTCCGCACTGAAGTATGATTTCAAATTTATACATTGAGCCCAGTGCAAAAAGGTATATTTGATCTTATTCTTTGGCTCGCTCGTAACCCTTGCAGTTTGCCATCCCTGCATACCATTTTCGTCAGGAAAAAAATAATGAAAAACCTTTTACCCATAAATAATAGATTTGCTGCTTATGCAATGCTTGCTATCGGGATTTTGTCGATTAGTGGCTGTGCTGAAAAATCCCCCCACCCAGAAAATTTTGGCGTAGGTGCAAACCCAACCTTACCTGAACCAGAGCACGACTTGATACCGACGTTAAAAATTGCGCCGGCGATAGGATGGCCTGCCGATAAAACGCCAGTTACTGTTGAAGGCACACAGATAAAAGCGTTTGCTAAAGGGCTAGACCACCCTCGTTGGTTGTATGTTTTACCAAATGGCGATGTGCTTGTTGCCGAATCGAACGCTCCGGCCAAACCAGATGGCAACAAAGGATTGAAAGGTTGGGTGATGGGATTGGTCATGAAGCGCGTTGGAGCGGCTGTACCAAGCGCTAATCGCATCACATTACTGCGCGACAGCACTGGCGATGGTGTTGCTGATATTCAAACTGTATTTTTGCAAAATCTTAACTCCCCTTTTGGTATCGCTTTAGTGGGTAATACTTTATATGTCGCTAATTCAGATGCCATTTTAGGTTTTCCATATCATACGGGCGATAAGCAAATTACAACACCTGGAAACAAGCTAATAGATTTGCCAGCGGGCTCTATCAACCATCATTGGACGAAAAACATTATCGCCAGTGCTGATGGTACTCAGCTTTATGTCAGCGTTGGTTCTAACAGTAATGTCGGCGAAAACGGCATGGAAGCGGAAGCAAAGCGCGCGGCGATTTGGCAAGTGGATATAAACACTGGCGACTCTAGGGTCTTTGCCAGCGGTTTGCGTAACCCGAATGGAATGGCGTGGGAGCCTACAACAGGGAAATTGTGGACGGTAGTCAACGAGCGCGACGAACTGGGTAATGACCTAGTGCCAGATTATTTAACCTCGGTAATCGATGGCGGATTTTATGGCTGGCCCTACAGCTATTACGGGCAACATATTGATACCCGAATTCAACCGCAACGTCCTGATCTTGTCGCGACCGCCATTGCGCCAGATTACGCATTAGGCTCTCACGTGGCGCCACTCGGCTTAACCTCGTCTATCGGAACTAGCCTACCCTCAATGTTTAGCAATGGCATGTTTATTGGCGAACATGGTTCATGGAATCGTCGCCCACCGAGCGGCTATAAGGTTGTTTTCGTTCCCTTTGCTAATGGACAACCTTCCGCTAATCCAATCGATGTCGTGACTGGTTTTCTTAGTGAAGATGGCGATGCCTATGGTAGACCGGTTGGCGTAACCATCGATAAAACCGGCGCTTTATTAGTAGCGGATGATGTGGGTAATACAATTTGGCGAGTTAGTAAAAACTAAGACTCAATATTTATCAACACTCGAATGTCAGACAAACTTTGCTCTGACATTCGACCACAAAACAAACATCGGTATTCCTCTTGCCGCTCATTTATTTAAATTTAGAGCGAGCCGACTTAACCGCTTTGCTGAGCGAGTTCCACGCACTATCCATACCTGCTTTTAGATCCTCCCATGCATCGTCGTTGGCTTCTTTCAATTCAGTAATTTTTCGGCTGGCCGATTCTCGCATCGATTGCAGCTCCTCGATTTGTTTCGAGTACTCAATTTGCACGTCAGCTTCTGAACTGCGGGCTTTTGCTTTGAGCAAATCGATTTCTGCGCTCCACTCGTCTAATTGTGCTTGGAGTTTTTTTTGATAAGCTTCTTTCATGTTCATTGTCTGATCCCTTTTTAAAAAAACATTTAATTACTGTTTTTACGATAAATTGCTAATAACTTTCCATGGCTCCAACCAGCTTGCTTACTCGTGTCCCTGCTGTGCCTTTAACGATTTGCTCTAGTTCTTCTAACGACCCAATGGCAGCAACTTTGCCTATCTTCTCGGCAAACTGCCTTGCGGCGTTAACTTTTGGCCCCATGGAACCAGTGGCGAAGTCATAGTTGGCGAGATCAGCAGGATTAATGCTTTTAATGCCGCGCTGTTGTGGCATTGCCCAGTCCAGATACACCGCCTGAACATCGGTCGCCATGATGTATAAATCGGCATCCAGTTCCCGCGCGAGCAGTTCACTGGATAAGTCTTTATCTATGACGGCTTCGACGCCTTTTAGATGATGATCCGCGTCATACATGGTAGGAATCCCGCCACCGCCACTGGCGATAACGATGGTGTTTTTTTCTAATAACCAACGAATCGGGCGAATTTCAAAAATACGTTTTGGCAAAGGTGAAGCCACGACTCGACGCCATTTTTTGCCATCTGGTTTAATCGTCCAGTTATTGTCTTTGGCGAGTTTATTGGCTTCCGCTTCTTCGTAAACGGGGCCAATAAACTTGGTAGGATTGTTAAACGCTGGGTCTTTTGGATCGACTTCTATCATGGTTAAAAGCGTCGCCAATGGTCGTTCTGCGGGAACGAGATTGCCCATTTCTTGTTCTATCATGTAACCGATCATACCCTCAGTTTCGGCACCGAGAACATCCAGCGGATAAAGCTCATCCGGCTTATAGGCGTTGCCTTGTAATGCCAACAAGCCGACTTGCGGGCCATTTCCGTGAGTAATAATTAACTCATTATTGATGGCAATTTTTGCCAAAGCTTGCGCCGCGATTTTAATATTCTCGCGCTGGGCTTGCGCCGTTAACGGCTCGCCACGTTTCAACAAGGCGTTACCACCCAAAGCCACTACTATTCTCATATTCCAGTCCTTTTAATTAGGCGTGAACGTTAATGACCCAAAGTGGCGACAAGCATCGCTTTAATCGTATGTAAGCGATTCTCCGCTTGCTCGAACTGAATGCCCGCTTCCGATTCAAACACCTCGTCGGATACTTCCATTTCTTCAATACCGAATTTTTGGAAGATCTCTTCCCCCACGTCGGTATCGCGATTATGAAAAGCCGGTAAGCAATGCATAAATTTAGTGTTGCTGTTGCCCGTCGCCTTCATCAAGTCACTATTTACGCGGTAAGGCGTGAGCAATTTAATGCGCTCTTCCCAGACGGAATCCGGCTCGCCCATGGAAACCCACACATCCGTATGAATAAAATCACAGTCTTTCACGGCGGCGTTTACATCTTCTGTAATGGTCAGTGTCGCACCATAACGTTTTTCTAATTCGCGGGCAGGTTTTAAGAATTCGTCGCTTGGCCATAAAGATTTAGGCGCAGCAATACGCACATCCATGCCCATTAAACAGCCTGCAATCATCAATGAATGTCCCATATTGGAATGGGCATCGCCGACAAAAGCATAGCTGATTTTATTCAAAGGTTTGCCGCTGTGTTCGCGCATGGTGAGCAAATCCGCCAACATTTGTGTTGGATGAAATTCGTCGGTCAACCCGTTATAAACTGGCACGCCAGCGTATTTCGCTAACTCTTCCACGACTTCCTGACCAAAGCCACGGTATTCAATCGCATCAAACATACGACCTAGCACGCGAGCGGTGTCTTTCATGGATTCTTTCTTACCGATTTGCGAACCAGAAGGGCCCAAATAAGTGATCTGAGCACCTTGATCAAACGACGCCACTTCAAAAGCACACAAAGTACGAGTTGAGGATTTCTCAAAAATCAGACAGATGTTCTTGCCCTTCAAGCCTTGTTTTTCCATGCCTGAGTATTTCGCACGCTTTAAATCGCGGGACAAATCCAACAAAAAACTCACATCTCGCTGGCTAAAATCCAACAATTTTAAAAAACTCTTATTTCGTAAATTAAACAAAACATTTACACCTTATATCTTATTGATCAAAAAATGGTCACAACCGCTCACACGTCGAACAGCTCAAAAAAGGGTCATAACCCTTTTAATTAAACTGATAACCCAATGACGTAGCGAGCGAAGTTAAGACAAGGCAAAAGTAGACGAGAAAGCGGAGTTTATAAGTATAAATGAGCATTTCGAGTCTACTTTTAACGATGTATTAACGAGCGCAGTAGTCATATATTAATTTGATTACCATCGAACCTCCGCTAACTTTAGCAACCGTTCAGGCATTGGTGCTGTTCTGATGCTTGAGGAAATAAGTTGCTCAAGCATGTTTTCAAGATTAAAACGTCTATTGAACTTAAAACAAAACTCGCCCAGATAACGCGGTAAATGCTTAAGGTTGATCGCATGATAAGTACCGTGCATCGCATTTTTTACATTGCTAATCATTGTGTTTACCCATTGAAAATAAGGTAACTCAACACTTTCAAATCCACCTCCTGTCACGATGGTTTGATGATACACATCGGCGCTTTCTACCCCCTTAAAACAGGCCAAACCGTCTGAAATAACAAGCGATTGAGGAGTAAGGTGCTCTTTAGCCCAACAGGTTAATTCTTCTGTTTTAAACCCGGTAACAACACTAAAACGCATAGCAATAGGGTGCCCTTCTTCATTCATCGAGACGGCGGCAACAAAAGGACGCTTTCCTTTTGCTCCACGCCCTCGTATTCCTCGTCTAACTCCGCCCCAGTAAACATCATCAAGCTGAATACAACCCTTTAGAGGCGTTTCATCATCCCGCTCTTTCATGGCTTGCATCAATTTATGCTTCATACGCCAAGCGGCGTTGTAAGAAATACCAAGCTGGCGAGACAACTCTAATGCAGAAATACCATTTTTCTCTTGAGTCATAAGATAAATGGCTAAAAACCAGACTTTAAGAGGCAATTTTGAGGAGGAAAATAACGTGCCAGATGTTAGTGAACCTTGATGATGGCAGCGATTGCATTGATAGAGTTGCCTTGCTGTTAACTCACAATATTGATCACACCCACAATATTCACAGCGGTAACCAGCAGGCCATCGCATATCGAACAGTCGTTTACGGCACTGCTCTTCAGTACCAAATTTCGACATAAAAGCATGAATTGAAAGACCTTTTTGAAACTGAACCTTATTCTTTGCCATGATGATTATCTCCGTTCTGTTCTGGCTTTAAGCATAGTCTATAAGAGCGGAATTTGAGTGGTAATCAGATATATTAATAAGAAACAGAATCACGCCATATTGGACACGTCATACAATGACCGCCGCCACGACCTCGGCCTAGCTCTGCCCCACTCACGGTAATGACTTCCACGCCCGCTTTGCGAAGTAAGGTATTGGTGTAGGTATTTCTGTCATAAGCGACAACAACACCGGGCTCTAGGGCGATTACGTTGTTGCCATCGTCCCATTGCTCACGCTCTTTCTGATAATGGTCGCCACCGGTTTGCACGACGTTGAGTTTTTTGATGCCTAAGCAGTCCGCTGCGAGTTGAAACAGATGTTTCTTCTCTTTACGGAAATCAATTTGCCCAGCGTGATCACCGGGTCGCAAGGTATAACATTGGATCTCATCACAAACATCGGTAAAGGCGGTGACAACATCCCGATCACAATGACTGAACACAGTATCAAGGTGCATAGCAGATCGAGAACGCGGCATTTGGCAGGCAATCACGCGGGTTGCTGCGCCCTGCTCAAACAATCGTTTAGCAATTTGTCCAACAGCTTGGGGTGAAGTACGTTCGCCCATACCGATTAACACAGAGCCATTGCCCCACGCCATGACATCGCCGCCTTCTGCAGTGGCTGGGCCATGATCCAGATCTGGATCGCCCCACCAGATTTTGAAATCACCATTGTTAAAGGCTGGCGCAAATTCAGGATGAAAACGATACACCGCCGTGACCAACAAGGTTTCTGGTCGACGTGCTGGCCAAAACATTGGATTGACTGTGACGCCGTTATAGATCCAACTGCTGTTATCACGCGGAAACTGAGTATTAGGCAGTGGAGGAATAACAAAACCATCACCACCGAGATAATTACCAAACATGCCATGAGGCTTAAAAGGCAATTCGTGAACGGAAATCCCGCCAATCAGATAAATAGCTAGTTGCTCAGCCGACATATCATCAAGCCAGCTACGCAGCTCATTTAGCATGCCAACGCCCACTTGATTTTCGTTAATACGGCGATCAAGAATCCAATTTCGAGCGCCTTTATCGCGCACGGTTTCTTCTAATAATTGACCAAACTCCAACACTTTAATGCCACGACTTTCCATTTTCATGCAAAAGTCCATGTGGTCGGTACGTGCTTGTTGAACCCATAACACATCGTCATACAACAACTCTGCGGCATTACTGGGAGTGAGACGAGAATGAGCAAGACCTGGACGGCAAACGATGACTTTACGCAGTTTGCCGACTTCGGAGTGAACACCAAATTCGATCATAGCTTTTCCTTAAAGTGAGAAAATCCTGTTGATAAGAGATATCGAGAACTGAATTACTTACTTGATTAACCGCTTAGCCGATTAAGGCGATAACGCTGAGAGAGCCCATAATGATGAGGCAAAGAATCAACAGCAGAGGCCAAATGAAGCGCAGCCATCTTTCGTAAGGTACTTTGGCGATAGCAAGCCCGCCCATCACCACGGCAAAAGTAGGATTAAACAAATTCACCAAGCCATTAGCAGACTGATACGCCGTCACGACTAATTCCCGACCCACACCAGAGAAATCCGCCAGTGGTGCCATGATTGGCATGGTTAATACCGCCAAACCAGACGAGGAAGGAACAAAGAACGACATCAATACTTCAATGCCAAACATCACATTGATAAACAGCACATTCGACAAACCGCTTAGGCTTTCTTCGCCCAAATGCAAGATGGTATCTGTCATGTGACCTGCGTCCATGATGACCACAATGCCACGAGCAATACCAATGATGATGGCGACACCCAATAGATCTCGCGCGCCATTAATAAAGACTTCGGTGAAGGTTTTTTCGCCCATCCAAGTGACAAAACCAATCAACACAGACGAAGCAATAAAGAGCGCGCCCATTTTTGCCATCCACCAGCCTTGGCTTGATACACCCCAAATCATCACCGCAAAGGTTAAGGCGAAAATCACCAAGACCAACTTCTGATTCAGCGTCAGCATGGTCTGCCCATCAGCATTGGCTTTTTGACCAAATTGCGCTTCGATGTCCGCTTTATGATCGGAAACGATAGACAGTTCTGGGTTTTGTTTGATTTTTGCCGCGTAGCGCATCACATACACCACGCAGGCCGACCAGCCAGTTAACAAGATAAAGAAACGTAAAAACATACCTTGCGTGAATGGAATATCAGCCGCATTAGCGGCGATCACCGTAGCAAACGGATTAATGGTGGAACCAAGCGTTCCGATGCCCGCGCCCAACAAAATAATGCCCACCACCACGACCGAGTCGTAACCGGCAGCTATCATCACCGGAATCAACAAGGCGTAAAACGCCAGCGATTCTTCCGCCATACCATAAGTGCTACCACCAATCGCAAACAGCGCCATCAGAATCGGAATCATCCATTTTTCATGACCTTTCAGCTTCACCATTGCGCGGGAAATGCCCGTATCAATCGCACCGGTTTTGGTGACAACACCTAAAAATCCGCCAATAATTAATACGAACAAAGCCACATCAATGGCGGCGGCTTCGTAACTGTCTGGATTATAAAAACCGGCAATCGGCGCAAGGAAAACTTCCACCACACCTTGTGGGTTAGAATCCACTTGCTGATAGGTACCCGGCACAGGCACTTCTTTGCCTAGCGCTACATTTTCAACGCGTTCGTATTGACCAGCGGGCACCACCCAAGTACCTACTGCTACCAAAGCGATTAGCAAAAACAGAATGGTATAAGCGGTTGGAAATTTAAATGCCATTATTAATACCCTGTGAAAAACAGGCGATTTTCAAAATGAAAATCGCAAATACAACATTCAAAAATATGATCGAGATCATGTTTTTATTAAATAAAAATAATCACCTTGATAATAAGCACCATCAAGGCAATTACTTTAAAAAAATCATTTTTAAACTATTTTCTAATGACTTATTTTTAAAAGCCTCACTCTTTACTTTCTTTTATGATTTAAGCTGGAAACTCGACAGAATTAATCGCTAAATCATTCAATATCGCTTTTGGTCTAGACATTTCGGTATTCGAAATGACAATATCTACTCGACGATTATGCTGACGACCAAGCTTCGAATCGTTAGTATCTAATGGATTCCCCTCGCCATTCGCTACAACGGTTAAACGACCAGAATTAATACCTTTACCGACTAAATAATCTCTGACTGCTGTCGCTCTGTGTTGGGACAATTTCAGATTAAGCGCCTCGCTGCCAACGCTGTCGGTGTTACCCTCTATTACGATGCTGCGATTTTCATACTTATTGAGGAAGACAACCAACTTGTCGAGATCAACCAACACACTCGGTTGTAACTGAGCTTTACCGGTCGCGAAGGATAAATCTCCTAGCGTCATGATCATGCCGCGATTGGTCGCTTTTGCATTGAGTACGCCAAGCTGGCGCTGATATTCTTGGCTGCGATTGCGCTCTGCATCGGCTTGCATGCGCAGCTTTTCCGCATCCGCTTTAGACTTCATTGCATCACCACGCGCCATGGCAACATCACGATTTCTTGCCGCTAATTTAGCCTCGTTACGTTGTTGACTTAGCTGCTCACGCTCTCCAACCAATATGCGGCTTCTTGCTCGCGTTTCAGCGATATCCACTTTGCGATCAGCAACCAACATTAAATGACGACCTAACATTTTGTCCGTTCTTGGCTCTTCAGCCGCCTTAACCGCCAGTTCGGCCTCATTAAACTCTAACGGTGCAGACTGAATTAACTGAGAATTCATCTGCAAGTGCGTCAACTTAGCCCGAACCGTATCTACGCCTTCTGGCTTCGCTGCAGGGCCTGCACAACCCGCAAGTACAAGCAAAGTAGCCATACTGGCCACTTGATAAAACCGAATATTTAATACACTCATGAGCCCGCTCCTACATTGCGATCCATTTCTTGTTTCAGTGCGTCAATACCTTTTTCAATTTCAGCATTGACCTGCTGCTCTTTGATCAAGGTTGATTTAGCGGATGCCAATTCAGCATCGACTTCTGATTCTTGTGCTAAGAACATAGCCAAAGGCATTTCTTCCTTTTCAAGCGCGACACGAGCTTGCTGCAGCTTATTTCGTGCTTCTACCAATTCAGGTGAGGGATAACCGTTCACACCATTTCGGTCAGCATCAGCAATGGCAGTTTCTGCGGCCTGTAAAGCGCTGTACATTTGGGGCTGTGGGTCATGCGAGCAAGCTGCCAGCAAAACGACCATAGCCACCAACGATGAGCCTTTCAGCACATGACGGCGCAGTAAGATAGACGATTTATGCATAATTTGACTCATGCCTTGTGTCCTTTTAAATCCCTTAAATATGCTCAAATGAGTAAAAAGGGCATTGAAATAAAAACAATGAAATATCTTTCTCTATCTACACCCTTTTAATTTAAAAAAATCTCTTTTTTAAATTAAATACAACTTAGTCAATCTACAGGGCTTATTTAGACCTTGTATGTACGCCAACACACAAAGAAATAAATAAATAAGCCAGAAAAAACTCAAATAAAAAAATAAATATAAAAACACTTAATAATAGACTCTGTTCGCAAACGCACTGACGAGGTGAATTAATAGGAATAGACTTTGAAAAACGTTGAATAAACAAACAGATTTCACCATTCATGGCTCGTTTGTGGGTACACGCCAAGATATGACCGAAGCATTAGCCTTTGCCGCCGAAGGCAAAGTAAAAGCCGACATAGAGCTACAGCCATTACCTGCCATTAACGATGTCTTTAAGCATCTGGAAAATGGTGATGTTCCATCACGAGTAGTTATTGATTTCGCAACGACTTAATAAATATTTGAGTTCATCTTTCTAAATAGATAGGAAACTGACCATGCCATTCAATGATTATTACGAAACATTAGAAGTTGAACTCACCGCATCGGCGAAAGAAATTAGGGAGTCTTACCGCAAGCTTGCCCACAAATACCATCCAGATATTTCTGAGCAGGCAAATTGCGAACCCTTGTTCAAAGAAATTACTGAAGCCTACGCGGCGCTGAAACCAGCAAACAAACAATCGGCTGACAGAAGCTCGTCAATGAATGATGTCATCACGTTAAAACACCATTTTTGATGAGTGAATAAGGCTTACTTTTTTAGTACCACATAGGGCAACAAACGATCCGTTTCTGTCTTCACCACGGCGTAACATTCGCAACTCAATTCTTCGAGTTTCGATCTGTCTAGCACGGTGATATGACCTCGGTGATAATCGATCACCCCAAGCTTTTGTAGTTTTCCTGCGGCTTCGGTGACGCCTTCTC
Source organism: Marinomonas sp. (assembly GCF_965225885.1). NCBI lineage: Bacteria > Pseudomonadati > Pseudomonadota > Gammaproteobacteria > Oceanospirillales > Oceanospirillaceae > Marinomonas > Marinomonas sp. Next base: position 2,646,397 of record NZ_OZ245329.1, on the reverse strand, counting down.
GACGCACACCCAACATATTAGCAATCAATTCTTGGGTCATGGTGAGATGGTTATCGGGCAAACGATCAAGTGATAATAACAACCAGCGACACAATTGTTGGTCAATAGAATGATGGCGATTACAGACAGCGGTTTGCGCCATTTGGGTGATCAAGGATTGCGTATAACGCAGCATCAGCTCTAGCAGCTTGCCGTGCCGATTAAATTCTTCCGTTAACATGCCGCCCTTTAAACGATAAGCATGTCCCGCGCTTTGCACTACCGCTCGGCTAGACGTACTTTCGCCACCCATAAATAAGGCGACGCCCACCAAACCTTCATTGCCCACCACAGAAATTTCGGCAGACGCGCCACTTTCCATCACGTAAAGCAAAGACACAATGGCATCGACAGGAAAGTGTACATAAGCCAATTTGTCGCCCGCTTCGTACATCACCTGCCCTAATTCCAGTTTTTCCAACTCAAGAAAAGGAAATATTCGCGTTTGCACTTCCTCAGGAAGCGCGGCTAATAAATGATTCTGTAACGGCGAAAAAGTCGTATCGATTGCATCATGCATAGGATAATTCTTAAGTATTTTTCAAGTGAAAATCAGGTCGCAACAAAAGCGATAGAATGAGACCGTTTCACGAAGTCGCGAGCGAAGCCAAGACGAGGCAAAAATAGACGAAAAAGCAGAGTTTATTGGTTATAAATGAGCATTTTGAGTCTATTTTTAACAAAGTATTGGCAAGCACAGTAATCGTGCAATGATCTCAAGACATTTCTATCGATTAATTACTCAAAGTTCTGTGCGCTAGCGAACACACTACTCTTTATTAAAGCGCAACCTACGATTTACTCACTGAAATCTTGATCTAAATTCTAATTTAACGCATTAAATCCAGATAACACATCGGATAATTCTTCATCGATGTCACTTTGACGCAGACGATGATAAGTTTTATTGAGGTTTTCTTGTATCTCATCGATGTTCTTTTCGGCTCTCTGCATGGCAGCAAGTCGGCTGGCGTTCTCACTGGCAAGCGATTCCGCGCAGGCTCTAAAAAGGCTAACAAACAGATATTCACGCACAAATGCACGACGTGTTTGATCTTGATCTGGCATGACTTCCACAAGGTTATTGCTTGGCCAATCAATAGCAACAAGCTCTCGCTGCCAAGCTTCATCCAAAGGCAAAAGCTGCTGACTCACGGGACGAGAAATCGAATTGGCTTCGGGCTTATGATGAAACAAAAATACTTGGTCAATCAGTCCTTGATCTCGTTTTGCTTCCAGCTCGATTAAAATCTCGCCGACTAATGCCGTAATGGTATTGATCGAATGGGGTAACTCAAAGCTTGCTTCGGTCTTTAAATCTGTCTCTATCAAGCGAGACTCAACCCGCTCGCCTACGGCCCAGAGCATTTTATTGCCCGATAATTTTGCCAAAGAATCGACCACAAACTCGACCATAACTTCATTGAATTGGCCGACTAAGCCTTGATCCGAGCCAAACACAATCACGCCGATGGCGGGTGCGTCTTTCTGAGATCGATTAACGATTACCGCAGGCTGTTCTAATTGGGTACTTTGCGACAAACACGCCGACAATCCCAATTGCACATTTTGATAATAATCATCGAGCGAATGCACGGCTTTTTCGTATTGCCCAATACTCGACGACGCGATGGTTTTCATACTGCGCACTACAGATTCTAAGTCTTGGGCGCTGGTAATTTTGTGACGCAAACTGGCGATACTGTCTGTCATCTTGGCTCACCTGAATCTGTGTCGGTGTTGAAGGTTTCAAGCGCTTGGCGTGCAAGTTCTAAAATCACGGCTTTATCTTCTTTGCTTAATTTATCGGTACTTTCTAAACGCTCAACAATATCATCGGTGATATTCGCGGCAGCATCCCGAACAGCTTGCTCTGCGGCGGGCATATTGTCTAACTCAATGTCATCAAACAAATCTGCGGTCAAAGCGACTAACACGGCGATTTGTTCTGCCATGGACACGGGCGCAAATTCAGGCTGTTTCAAGCAGGCTCGAATGCGTCGACCATGTTCAATGATTTTCAACGTATCGTCGTCTAATCTCGCGCCAAAACGCGCGAAGGTTTCCAATTCCTCAAATTGCGCATAAGCCAATTTAAGATCCACAGTGACACCTCGATACGCGGCTCTTTGTGCTTTACCACCCACACGAGACACAGATTTCCCCACATCAACCGCGGGTAAAATGCCCAGTTCAAATAAGGCCGGCGAAAGGTAAATTTGCCCATCGGTAATGGAGATAAGATTGGTCGGAATGTACGCCGAAATATCCTGCGCTTCGGTTTCGATAATCGGCAACGCCGTCAATGAACCGCCGCCGAGTTCCTCGCTCAGATGGGTCGCTCTTTCTAACAAGCGTGAATGAATATAAAAAATGTCGCCGGGAAAGGCTTCTCGCCCTGGTGGACGACGCAACAACAAAGACAGTTCACGATAAGCGCGAGCGTGATGCGTCAAATCATCGTAGACAATCAGTACATCACGACCTTGCTCCATAAAATATTCCGCGATGCTGGTCGCGGCATAAGGCGCAACATAGGCCAAGCCCGGTGGCTCGTTGCCTTCTGTCACTACCACAACCGTATATTCCATCGCGCCTTGTTCGCGCAACGTGGCAATAACTTTGGCAACACCAGACGCGCGTTGGCCAATAGCACAATAGACACACAAAACGTTTTTGCCGCGCTGATTGAGAATCGTGTCCATGGCAATGGCCGTCTTGCCGGTTTGTCGGTCGCCAAGAATCAATTCTCGCTGCCCACGCCCGACTGGTATCAAGGCATCAATCACTTTAATGCCCGTTTGCAACGGCACACTCACGCCAGATCGATCCATAATGGCTGGCGAAGGTCGTTCGATGGGTAAACGCTCGGTAGTTCCCAAATTGCCCTTGCCATCCAAAGGTTTACCGATTGGATTGATAATGCGACCAATCAAGTTATCGCCAACCGGCACATCGACCACGTGACCAAGTCGTTCGACCTCATCACCGGCTTGCAGATGCCAATATTCGCCAAGCAACACCACGCCAATTTCGTCTTCATCGACATTAAACGCGATGCCATAAATATCACCGGGAAAAAGCAATAACTCGTCGTAACCAACATTGGGCAAACCAGATACTTTGGCAATCCCCGTGGCGACACTGGTAATCTTGCCGATTTCTCGTGGTGACAAAGCGGGTTCGAACGATTCCCGAGCCTGTTTTAAATCAGCAAATAACGCGTCAAACATCGACATCATGAAGCCTGCTCTTGGCTTTTTTCAAGCTCAGGGCTTTGATCTTGAACGGCATTATGAGAAAGCATCACGTCATTGACTCGCTTGGTCAGCGTGGTCAGGTAATCGGCAATGCTCCAGCCAATTTTCTGGCCATGAGAATTGATCTCAATTCCGCTGATCAAATTAGCATCCGTGGCAAATTCAATCGCCACACCATCGCCCAATAAGCCATGTAACGCCTTGGTAATCTGGGTGATTTGTTTTTTAGGCAAGTCAAATGCCGTGTGCACGATTAATGCTTCAGTCGAATCTTGAAAAGTCGCTTGCAAACTGGCCTTTTCAGCGTCCGCTAATGCGTCTAAACGCTTCACAAAAACGTCGGCCATACTGGCTTCCAAACTGGTGTCAGCCAGATCACTAAGCGCTTTACGAACAATGGCAAACACTTCTTCTCGTGCTCGCTGACTTAGGGAATCTTTCAAGCTCAGTTGTTCGTTTTTAAGCGCTAACTCAAGCTTACTGCGCAGCGCGTCGGACTCTTGTCGCACTTCTTCAAGCAATCGCGTCCGCTCGGCTTTCGCTTCCTCGCCAATTTTGTTCATCTGCGCCGTACGTTGTTGATCGAATTCCGTGTTCTTTTGTTGGAACGCTTCACGCTGTTTTTCCGCCTCGGCTCTTTTGCTATCGGCGTCGGCCAGTTCATCGGCAATGCGTTTTTCACGAGCGTCAATCGTGTTCAAAATAGGACGATACAAGAAATGCTTAAGCAACCAAACGAGGACCAGAAAATTGATCAGTTGCGCAATGACGGTAAACCAATCGATCAGCATGATTTATTGACCTGCTGCTTGAGCAATGCCGTAATTCCAAAAAGGATTGGCGAATAGCAAAATCATCGATACGACAAAACAATAAATTGCCGTCGACTCGATCATCGCCAAACCTACAAACAAGGTTCGCGTAATCGTCGCCGAAGCATCCGGTTGTTGAGCCAATGACGTTAACGCCGTCGCTACCGCTTTACCTTCCCCTAATGATGGCCCGATTACGCCGATGGCAATTGTTAGCCCTGCGGTAATAATCGAAACCATTGCAATCATTGTCATGCTGTCCATAGTTACTCCGTAAATATTCATAGTTTTGATTCGTTTGTTTTTTGAGTTTTTGGTTGTTGAACTGCTTTTTTCTGCGTTTGTGTTTTGGAGGAGCGAGTCGCCGCGGCGATGTACACGGTGGCGAGAATGAAAAAGATGTAAGCCTGCACAATGCTGGTTAACAAACCGAGCAAGGTCATCACAATGGGAAATAAGAACGGCGTAATAGTCAGCAAAATCGCGATGATCATCGCACCGCTCATCATATTGCCGAACAATCGCACCGCCAACGCCAGGGTTCGCGACACTTCGCTGATAATATTAAACGGCAGCATAATGATGGTTGGCTTGGTATAGGAAGACAGATACGAGCCGAAGCCTTGCTCATGAATACCAAACACCGGCACAGCGATTAACACACACAATGCCAGCGCCGCCGTGGTGGAAAGCGAACCTGTCGGTGGTTCAAAACCCGGAATAATGGTGCAAAGTGCAGACACAGCGATAAACAAAAATAAGGTTCCCAGAAAACCGATGTATTTTTGCGGCTGGCTTAAACCTACTTCTTCGATTTGCTTGTTAATGGTGATTACCACCACTTCTAGCGCATTTTGCCAGCGTGAACGCTGTACATTGTTAGACAGGTTTCGAGTGATCAGAATCGACCCAACCACCAGCACTAACATCACCAACCAAGTAAAGACTATGGTGGCATTAAGCTTTAAAAAGCCCATTTGCCAATACACAATGAGATCTGGAGTCAGGTTCATAAACGCTCTTCTGTATGAGAATGTTTTTCTTTAAGCCTGTGAATCGGATTGATAATGACAGGGTTGTCTTTCAAACGAATCAGCCGCGTCGCGAACAAACGCAAAACCATAAAGCCAAGTAAAGCTAACAATAATTTCTGCCAGTCATTACCCAGAAACACATAAAAACTCACCATCACAACACTGATGCGAAACAACATACTGAACAAAAACAGCGGCGCGACTACGCGACTGGAACCCAATCGGCGCACTGTCCACCACAATCCTGCAAAATAAAAAATCCCTAATAGCACGCCAACCAAGATGGCATAGGCAAGGCCACCCCAAAAGTTGTCACCAAAATCAATTAACATCGTCGCTGTCCTCCGGTTGGTGAATGTCTTTGTCTTCTTTTTGCACCCAGTGCCACGCATTGAAGCAGCCTAAACACAGGCCAACGACTAGCAAGGCCAGCGTCCACGAACGGTCGCTGGGATACGCACCATCCAACCAAATGCCCAGTGCGGCACCAAGCACAGTCGGAATCGCAATCGACCAGCCGACCAACCCCATCATCCCCAAGCCAGACCAGACAGTTTTGGTCACGTGTCGCTGTGCTTTTAGCTTACGCGCCGCGACCGAGCCAACTTGCTTGCTGTAGTTGTTTTTCGATTTGTGATTTAGAGAGCGGTTTAGATTGCGGCCCGTTTTGGGCGCGCTTTTGTCTTCCTTATCGTTTTTCATGACAAACTGGCATCCTGCTTAAAGGCCACTAAACGCTGAACAAAACCGCTTTCCATCTTGGTCAATGCCGAACGCAGTTTTTGTTCTTGCTCATCAAGCTGAATAAACTCATCTTCTAGGGCGTGGCGTAAATCTTCTAATCCCATGCCATTCATGGCGTTACGCACAGAAATCCGCACATCCGCTCCGGCTTTCACTAATACGCCTTCATCTACGGCAATGTAGGCTTCTTCCTCGCCTGCCACTTCCACCACTAAAATACCTGCGGACAAAGACGCCACACAATCCAATCGATTCGGTAAAATGCCAAACGCTCCTTGCGGTGTGGTCGCGACGATTCGCAGCACTTTTTGTTCTTCGCTAAATACTTTATGAGGCAATAAAACCTTAAGCGTCATGCAGGCTTGTGGCATCCTCGTCCTCCTCGGTTTTTGGTTTATCTTCTGAGGCTTGTTTGCTTTTTTCATGGGCTTCGTCAATCGCACCAATCATGTAAAGTGCGCTTTCCGGATAGTCTTCAAACTCATCCCGCAAAATCCGTTCGCAGCCATCTAAGGCATCATCAAGACTGACCAATTTGTCAGACATGCCAGTGAATTGTTCGGTGGTAAAAAATGGCTGAGTAAGAAACCGCTCTAAGCGGCGAGCACGTCCGACAACCTTGCGATCTTCGGGCGAGAGCTGCTCCATGCCGAGCATGGCGATAATGTCTTTCAATTCGCTGTATTGCGCCAAGGTGCGACGAATCTCTTGCGCGAGATCGTAGTGGCGTTTGCCAATAATGCTCGGCGTCGCCATTTTGGAACTGGACTGCAAAGGATCAATAGCGGGATAAAGCCCTTCGCTAGCGCGTTTACGGGATAAAACGATGGAAGCAGAAAGGTGAGAAAAAGTATGTACGGCAGCAGGATCAGTAAAATCATCGGCAGGCACATACACCGCCTGAATCGAGGTTATCGCGCCGCTGCCCGTATTGGCAATGCGCTCTTCAAGTTGAGACAACTCGGTGCCCATGGTTGGTTGATAACCCAAACGCGCTGGCATTTGCCCCATTAAGCCAGACACTTCCATGCCCGCCTGAATAAAGCGAAAGATATTGTCCACCAGCAACAAGACATCACGATGTTCGTCATCACGAAAATATTCCGCCATGGTCAAGGCGGCATGACCGACGCGAAAACGCGCACCCGGTGGCTCGTTCATTTGCCCAAACATCATCACCATGTTGTCCAGCACACCTGCTTCTTTCATCTCGCGATAAAGCTCTTCGCCTTCTCGGCAACGCTCTCCGATACCGCAAAAGATACTTACGCCAGCATGTTGGCCGACCATGTTATGAATCATTTCGGTCAGCAAGACCGTTTTGCCCACGCCCGCGCCGCCGAACAAGCCCGCTTTGCCACCTCGTTCTAGCGGCATTAAGACATCAATCACCTTGATGCCGGTTTCGAATACTTCGGTTTTGGTGGAACGTCGTGCTAACGATGGTGGTTCATTATGAACCGAGCGCCATTCGACGTCGATCAGCGCGTCTTTTTTGTCAATGGCATTGCCGAACACATCAAACATGCGCGACAAAATCCCCTTGCCTACGGGTGTTTGTAGCGGCTCGCCAGTATCTTCAACTTGCATACCTCGGGCGAGACCTTGCGTCGGTGTTAACGCAATACCGCGTACCCGCTGATCATCCAATTGGGAAAACACTTCAATGGCAATGCTGTTGTCTTTGCCAGTGCGTAATAAAGTACGAATCGGAGGCAGTTGATTGTCTGACGATATATTGTCAAAGCGGATATCCACGACACTACCGCGAATCGAAATCACAGTGCCGATATTTTGAGACCTGGTGGTAGATTTCATATACTGCAAAAACCTTATATTTAGAATCTGATACTTTCGATCTTATAAAAGAGATCTGATAGCAGGATCTAATCGCTGAAATGGCAGTAACAAGTTTATTCGAAGCAAGCGGTTGGCTCTGTGCACTAGCGAACAAAGACGCTTCTTTAACACGTCATTTTTAACTAACTCGCTTGGCATTAAACACTTTTAGTCACCTACTACTTTGCCATCCACCACTTTAATGGTCTTATCGCAGCGCGCCGCCAAATTCGGGTCGTGGGTGACAAACAACACCGTCATGCCTTGTTCTCGGCTGACTTTACGCAGTAGTTCAAATACCGCATCGGCGCTTTTGGTGTCGAGGTTGCCGGTGGGTTCATCGGCGAGTAGTAAGGCGGGATTCATGGCGAGTGCTCGCGCTAAAGCGACGCGTTGTTGCTGTCCACCGGATAACTGATAAGCCGGTTGATCGCGCCAAGGCGTTAAGCCAACACTTTCGAGCAACATGGCGGCGCGCTCTGTCATTGCTTGATTGGGAAATTCGGCCTCGCCCAGTAAGGGCATCATGACGTTTTCAATGGCGCTAAACGCACCCAATAAATTATGGAATTGAAACACAAAGCCAATGTTGTGGCCGCGCATACGAGTCAGCGCGTGATCATCCATGTGAGTAGTTTCTTCATCACAAATGGATAGTGAACCTTCGGTTGGTCGATCCAATAACCCGACAATATTCAGCAAGGTACTTTTGCCCGAACCTGACGGGCCAACCACGGCGCAAAATTCTCCGCGTGTTAGGGTTAAATCAATACCATGCAGTATTTCCACTTCATTCGGTAAGCCTGCGTTAAACGACTTGCGAACACCCTGCATTTGCAGCACTAGGTCTTTGTTGTTGACTTTTTCAGCCACGGATAGCCACCACTGGATCAAGTCGTGCGGCACGTAAGGCCGGAACGAAGGCGGAAATCAACCCCGTTAAGGTCGCCAGTAATAAGGCACTAATAAACAACGGCGGCTCCAAATCCAAAGGAAAAAGCGGCGTACCATCTGGGTTACGCAGCATTTGTTGCCAAATTAATAATCCGCCTCCCCCCAATAAAGAACCAATAACCGCACCACCAAAACCTAACAAGCCGCCTTGCAGCAAAAAGATACGCAAGATTTGTCCGCGCGTAATCCCCATCGCTCGTAAAATGCCAATTTCTCGTGATTTTTGTACCACAGAAACCACCAAAACACTGGCAATACCCAAGGCAACCGAGAGCGCGACAAACAGACGAATCACGGTATTTGAGCTTTGCTGTGCGCCTATCGCAGTGAACAGCTGGGCGTTGTTTTTTATCCAACTATCGGCTTGCACTCCGGTTGAGGCTTCAATGCGCTGGGCAATAATCTCGGCGGCACAAATGTCTTTCACATTGACATCCAACACAGAAACACCGCCCACTAATCCCAATAAGCTTTGCGCTGTTCGCAAGGCGACAAAGGTGCTGCGTGAGTTGGCGCCTTTATTACCAAAATCAAAAATACCCGAAATGGTCAAGGTGTTGTCACCGCCAGTTGCCGAAGTTACGCGCAGCTTGTCGCCTAGGCTTAACCCTAAATCACTCGCTAATTCACTGCCTATTAAAATGTCTGAACCGGTCAGGTTCATTGTGCCGCTGACAATTTTGTCGGCCATGACAATAATCTGAAAATACAAATCTGGCTTCACGCCGTTTATAGAAATGGCGCGGCTGGTATCGCCTCGCACCACAAAAGCCGACCCCGTCGCCGCGGGAGATACCACTGTCACATCGGCCATGTTGGAAATTTGCACCGCGATACTTTGCCACTGATCGATACTTTTGGTGCGTTGTGGCGGCGCTTGCATGATAGCGCCTTCTACAGAATCCACATTGCTACGTAGCGGCCGCACTATCTCTTTGGGAGGCAACAGCTGAATATGCGCTTGTCCAGTCAATACACGAGTCGTAATGTTAGATTGCAAGCCAAGCAATAAGGCGGACATAAAGACAATCACCGCCACGCCCAAGGCGACACCGCTGATGATAAACGCCGTTTGAATGCGCCCTTCCCCTAAAAAACGCAATGCAACAATCCATTCAAACGGTTGCCAACTGGGTAAGTTTTTTAGCTCGCTCGTTTCTAATGCTTTCTCGCTCATAGCGAGTCAGCTTGCTGCAGTGGACGAATACGGTCGCCATTGGAAATGGCAACGGAACCAATCGGCACCACTTGATCTCCAGCATTTAATCCTGTTAGCACTTCACTCATGCCATCACTGCGTAAACCAAGGGTGACGGCTTGTCGATGAACTTGATTGCCATCCAGCTTTAACACCCAAGGCGCGGCGGAATTGACATCATGCAGTGCATCACTAGGAACCAGTACAGCATCGCGGCGATTTGCCACTTCAATATCCACAGAGACCGTCATGTCTTGGCGCAAATAATCAGGTGCTTCAGCCACGCGCAGCTTTACTTCTACCGAGCCTCGATCAGCGTCTATTCCTGGGTTGATGTACACCAGTTGGGCGCTAAAAAGCTGTTCGGGATAAGCATCAGCCGAGGCCAAAGCAGATTGATTTAACCTGAGCAAATGCAGGTTTTTCTCTTCAATTTGCACCACCATTTCGGTTTCACCAGATGGTGAAAGCTGCATCAAAATTTTGCCCGGTTGCACCACGTCGCCAAGCTCCACATTGCGCGTAATCAACACACCAGCCATGGGCGCTTTTAAAATGGTATAGGCCAACTTTGCCTGAGCGAATTCAAGCCCTGCCTGAGCTTGTGCAACACTCGCTTCGGCTAATGCGAATTGGCTACCATTCGCTTGCAGGCTGATCATTTGCAATTGCAAACTGCTAACTTTGCTACGAGTCACCTGCTCGGCACGTACCGCTTCATCTAGACTCGCTTGGCTAATCAGATTTTTTTTCAATAAGGTTTTACTACGCGCCAAATTTTGCAAGGCGGCCACTTGATTGGCCTTGCCTTCGCGTACGGCTTGTTCTGCCATCGGTGCTTGCACTTCATGCAATTGACGCAGCTGTGCTGTTGCCAATTTCACAGCTGCCTCGGCCTGACTAACCACCGCATGCAGTTCACTAGATTCCAATTCGATCAATGGCGTATCGATCTCAACTTTTTGTCCTTCGTCGACTGGCACGGCGTGCACTGTGCCAGTAATTTGTACGCCGATGTCCACTCGATGAGGTGCTTCCACTCGCCCACTGGCAACCACAGTTTGCACAAAGTCTCGCTGGACCACGGTTTCTAACAAGACTCTTGGCCCCAACATAAAACGCACCCCTACCGTTATCGCCAAGGCCAAAATAGCGATACTCAGCAAAATAAGGCCAATGTGGTTACGCGTGAAACCAAAGATCTTTTTGATTACCATCGAACCTCCGCTAACTTTAGCAACCGTTCAGGCATTGGTGCTGTTCTGATGCTTGAGGAAATAAGTTGCTCAAGCATGTTTTCAAGATTAAAACGTCTATTGAACTTAAAACAAAACTCGCCCAGATAACGCGGTAAATGCTTAAGGTTGATCGCATGATAAGTACCGTGCATCGCATTTTTTACATTGCTAATCATTGTGTTTACCCATTGAAAATAAGGTAACTCAACACTTTCAAATCCACCTCCTGTCACGATGGTTTGATGATACACATCGGCGCTTTCTACCCCCTTAAAACAGGCCAAACCGTCTGAAATAACAAGCGATTGAGGAGTAAGGTGCTCTTTAGCCCAACAGGTTAATTCTTCTGTTTTAAACCCGGTAACAACACTAAAACGCATAGCAATAGGGTGCCCTTCTTCATTCATCGAGACGGCGGCAACAAAAGGACGCTTTCCTTTTGCTCCACGCCCTCGTATTCCTCGTCTAACTCCGCCCCAGTAAACATCATCAAGCTGAATACAACCCTTTAGAGGCGTTTCATCATCCCGCTCTTTCATGGTTTGCATCAATTTATGCTTCATACGCCAAGCGGCGTTGTAAGAAATACCAAGCTGGCGAGACAACTCTAATGCAGAAATACCATTTTTCTCTTGAGTCATAAGATAAATGGCTAAAAACCAGACTTTAAGAGGCAATTTTGAGGAGGAAAATAACGTGCCAGATGTTAGTGAACCTTGATGATGGCAGCGATTGCATTGATAGAGTTGCCTTGCTGTTAACTCACAATATTGATCACACCCACAATATTCACAGCGGTAACCAGCAGGCCATCGCATATCGAACAGTCGTTTACGGCACTGCTCTTCAGTACCAAATTTCGACATAAAAGCATGAATTGAAAGACCTTTTTGAAACTGAACCTTATTCTTTGCCATGATGATTATCTCCGTTCTGTTCTGGCTTTAAGCATAGTCTATAAGAGCGGAATTTGAGTGGTAATCAGAAAGATCTTTGAGGTGACCGTTGAGGTAACGCCTGACGTAACGATTAGCGGCTCGCTGGTCTTTTTAGAATCGCTTGCGCTGGTCATGATCTATTCCAAACTCTTTAGAGACGTTAACCTGCTTTTATGATGACTCGATGAGCCAACATGACGGGCGATTTGTGCTTTGGCGGCCTTGATAATATGAGCAGGCTCAAAACCAAAATGCTGTTCTACCACTTTTCGCGGTGCCGACAAGCCAAAGGATTGCATGCCAATGATTGCCCCTGCACAACCTGTGTAACGTTCCCAACCAAAAGTCGACGCCTCTTCCACGGCGACACGGGCGAGAACCGCTGGTGGCAACACTTGATCCCGATAATCCTGCAACTGGCTTTCGAACAATTCCCACGATGGCATGCTGACCACGCGCGCTTTGATGCCTTCGATTTTTAATTGTTCGTACGCCGCCACACAGAGCGACACTTCACTGCCGGTTGCCAATAACAAGACGTCTGGTTTGCCATCTTTCGCATCGGCAACAATATAAGCGCCAAAAGCCAAACCACTGGCGCTGCCATACTTAGAGCGATCCAGCGTTGGCACCGCTTGGCGAGTTAACACCAGACACGCTGGCGTATGATTACTGGCCATAATAACGCGCCACGCTTCGACCACTTCATTCGCATCCGCTGGCCGTATCACCATGATTCCCGGCATGGCGCGCATGGCAGCAAGGTGTTCCACGGGTTGATGCGTCGGGCCGTCTTCGCCCATGCTGATCGAGTCATGTGTCCAGATCGAAATTAGCGGCAACTCCATCATTGCGCTGAGCCGAAGCGCCGCTCGACAGTAATCGGTAAAGACAAAAAAACTCGCCACATAAGGCCGTAATTTAGACAAGGCAAGACCGTTGCCGATGGCGCACATGGCATGTTCACGCACACCAAAATGGAAGTTTCGTCCAGCGTAATTGTCCGCTTGAAAATAGTCAGAACTGGTTGGTTTTCCGGCCTTCAATTCTCCAATTTGTCTCATGCTACCATTGGATTCAAAAGACAATTCCGTCTTGGTAGAAGGCGACAAATCTGCCGAGCCACCCAGCAACCAAGGCACTCGTTGAGCAATGGTATTAAGAACCAGCCCTGAGGATTCACGTGTCGAGATGTCTTTACCGTCCGCCGTGAAGGTAGGCAAGCCAAAATCCCAAGCTTGAGGAAGATGCGTTTGCTGCATCTGAGTGATTTGCCCAGCTAATTCGGGATATTGATAATGATAGGCAGCAAAGGTTTTTTGCCATTCAGCATGAGCTTTTTCACCACGTTGACCAAAATTCGCCGCGAAATGGTCGACCACTCCGGCAGCTACATCGAATTGGGATTCTGGGTCGGTACCATAAAATTCTTTGGCAAGACGCACTTCTTCTGTCCCAAGCGGTTCGCCATGGGCTTTTGCGGTATCTTGTTTATGGGGTGCGCCATAACCAATATGACTCTGCACCATGATCAGAGTCGGACACTCTTCTGTATCAAGAAACGCCTGATACGCCGTGCTTAGTTGCGTTAAATCATTGGCGTCGCTCACCCGCACCACATTCCAACCGTAAGCCTTGAAACGCGCGCCCACGTCTTCACTAAAAGTGATATCAATGGAACCTTCGATGCTGATGTGATTGGCGTCGTAGATCCAACACAAATTCGATAATTTCAAATGCCCGGCCAAAGAAGCCGCTTCGCTGCTAATGCCTTCCATCATGTCGCCATCGCCACACAAGGCATAAACGTTATGATCAAACAAAGCATAATCAGGACGATTATAGGTCGCCGCCTGCCAGCGTTCTGCGATAGACATACCGACACTGGTCGCCAAGCCTTGCCCAAGCGGCCATGTGGTGGTTTCCACGCCGCTGGTCCAGCCGTGTTCAGGATGACCAGTACAACGACTGCCAAGTTGGCGGAACTGTTTGAGATCTTCCATGGTGACCGCTAAGCGCTCGCCTGCTGGATAACTCGCCCCCTTTGCTTTCACACCAGTCAGGTGCAATAAACTATACAACAAAGCGCAGGCGTGACCGGATGACAACACAAAGCGATCTCTATTCAGCCATTCAGGATCTTTTGGATCAAAACGGAGAAAACGCTGCCACAAGCAATACGCCGTTGGCGCGGCATCCATTGGCGTGCCGGGATGCCCCGATTTGGCTTTTTGTACGGCATCGATAGACAGAGTACGCAGCGTATTGATAGCAAGCTGGTCGAGCATTAACTGTTTCACTTTGGCTGACTCCTAAAAAATCGTTAAAAAGGCGCTTCGTCGTTTTCTGGTTTGCTATTTTTTGACGTACTGTTTTTTACTTGCTGACTTTTCTGCTCAATCACCGCCAATAAATCGTTCCAAGACTGAGTAAAAGCGTCTGCGCCCTCTTGTTGGAGCTGATCAGCCAATGCGCCAACATCAATGCCTTCTATGGCGAATTCCAACAGCTTGCTTTCAGCATCAACACCATCAATCGACATCACGCTAGACAAAGCGCCATCTTTAGAGAAGCTTAGTAATGTCTTTTCTGGAATCGTATTAATGGTGTGTGGCGCAGCAAGCGCTGAGACGTAATAAGAGTCAGAAATCGTTGGATCTTTGCTGCCCGTGCTGGCCCAAAGCAAGCGTTGTGCGTTGGCGCCAGCCGCCTTTAGCGATTGCCAATGTGGCGCGGCCAGTAGTTCGCAATAGTCTTTGTAAGCTTGTTGCGCGATGGCAATACCAAGATGATTGCGTAAGTCAGAAGACACTCTGTCATTGACGGCAACATCCCAACGACTGATAAACAACGAAGCGACTGAGCCGACTTTCGGATCAAGTCCTTTTGCAATTCGTCGTTCGATACCGCGCATATAAGCCTCAGCCGCGGCGAGATATTGCTCGCTAGAAAACAGCAAGGTCACGTTAACGGGAACACCCGCAAAAATCGTTTCTTCAATGGCCGCTAAGCCTGCTGGAGTACCGGGAATTTTGATAAACAAATTTGGACGCTGAGCACGTTTATGCAGATCCACAGCAGCGGCAACCGTGCCAGCGGTATTGTTCACCAACAATGGCGAGACTTCTAACGAGACCCAACCATCCATACCATCAGTATTGTCAAAGATGGGGCGTAACAAATCCGCCGCACGGGTTAAATCTTCTAGCGCCAGTTCGAAAAACAACGCTTCACCTGATAAACCGTTTGCGGCTTTTTCAGCGATGGCTTGGTTATAGTTATCACCATCTTTGATCGCTTTATCAAAAATAGTCGGATTCGAGGTCAGCCCCGTCACATTCAGATGATCAATATAATGCTGCAGCGTGCCGCTGTTTAGCAGCTCGCGAGTAATATTATCGAGCCAGATACTTTGACCGAGCATATGCAATTGCTTAGTTGTATCCATTCCTTCAAAAGGATTACTGCCTTCAAATGGATCGCTGTCTTTAATAAAAGTCATAGTGCCTCCGATGGCGCAGAACGCGCTTTCACAGTGTCAAGACCAATGCAAAAATCGTGATGAATCAGCTCGCCGATGTGTTCAATGGTGACATCGGCCGCTGGATAAGGATGTGTCTTTTCTGGATCGTGGGCGTAATGACCTTGCTTTGGAAAAACCGTAGTAAGCCGGCTTCCCAAAACGCGTTTCATGGCGGTCAAAATACGTAATTTATCGTCCACCATCACATAACGCTGGGCTGGATAATGCTGCTCAACCGCATCGAGCATGGTTTCTTTATGGATATAAATCAGCACCTGACCATCCACTGCCTCCCATAACCCTGAACGCTTGATTTTTCTCGGCTGCAGGACGGCTTCACCATCAGTCAAAATGACGGTTTTACCTAGGATTTGCAGATGTTTAATGAGTGTCAATACATTAGGGTAGAGTCGATCCACAAAGGGATAATCAAGAAAGAACTCAGCGATTAAGAGCCCGCGAGCATCATCAAGATGTTCAAGGCGATACTGTTGCAGCGCGCCTAGATAATCCGCATAACCACGCTCTTTGCGTAATGTTTCGAATATCACCCAATAACGAACGCTGTTTTCCACGCCAATTTCACGAATTAAAAACGCCCTCAACTCCACTAAAATGCGGTCGTTGTCGAGCAAGGTGTTATCAACATCCAGCAGAAAAACAATCTCGTCTATTGCTCTACTATTCACCATTAGTTGGCCGCAACGGAATATTCGCCGCGGCGCGCTGCTTTATCGTTGGCCGCACCTTGAAGTAAGACTTTTTGAGCCGCTTCAACATTGTCATCTTGCCCAAGCCAAACTTCTAACGCGGGCAGCTCAATCGCCCGAGAGAATGAAAACGTCAGCGCCCAAGGCAAGCGAGATTTGTATCGGTTATTCATGGCATTTAAACGCGCCGAGGCCAGTTCTGGCGTTTGTCCGCCGGATAAAAAAGCAATGCCTGGCACCGCCGCAGGAACAGTTCGCAACAAGCAATGTACTGTCATATCAGCGACGGTTTCGACACTTTCCTGTACTGCACAACATAATCCGGGCAACACCATGCTGGGTTTTAACAACAAGCCTTCTAGCAAAACGCCTTGCTCATTTAAGTGTTGGAAAACCGCATGTAAGACCGCTTCTGTCACTTGCGCACATTGTTGCAAGGTATGGCTGCCATTCATCATCACTTCAGGCTCGACAATCGGCACCATCCCAGCTTCTTGGCACAAAGCCGCATAACGTGCGAGGGCATGAGCATTGGCTTCAATACAGGCTTTAGATGGCGTTACTCTATCGATCACCCTTGTTTGAATAGCGTCGACATCAATGCTGAATACCGCCCGCCATTTTGCGAAGCGCGCGCCCATCAGGGCATAAGCCTCCAGCCGTTCGCGCAAACCGTCTAAGCCTTCGGTGACTTTTTCGCCCGGATGCCCCGCCATATCGACAGCGCCAGCATCGACCTTGATGCCGGGAATAATGCCGGCATCCATCAGTACATTTATGAACGGCGTACCATCCTGAGTGTGTTGGTGAATGGTTTCGTCGAACAAAATAACGCCGCTGACGCTATCGCTTAATCTAGGCGTGGTGACTATTAATTCTCGGTAAGCCCGTCGCATGTCTAAGCTTTGCGCGATACCCAATTTGGCAAAGCGGCGATTGCATGTCGCTACACTTTCGTCCATCGCGAGCAGGCCTTTATCATCGGCCATCAAGCGCTTAGCGGTTTCTATTAAGTGACTTGTAGAGCCGATTGCCTGGCTTGATGAGCTCGAATCATTCATCCTTATTACTCCATTTCCAATCGCGAATTTCCGGCATATCGACACCGTATTCATTGATGTACTGACGATGCTCTATCAGTTTTTCGCTCAACATGCGTTTTAACTCGTCGCCTTTCACGCCGGTTTGCGGTAGTCGGTCAATCACGTCCATTACGAGGTGAAAACGATCCATGTCATTCAATACGGTCATGTCAAAGGCCGTAGTGATCGTGCCTTCTTCTTTGTAACCGCGAACATGGATATTGCGATGATTGGTGCGACGATAGGTTAATTTGTGAATCAGCGATGGATAAGCATGAAAGGCAAAAATAACCGGCTTATTTTCAGTAAACAGTAAGTCGAACTCGGCATCATTCAAACCATGTGGATGCTCGGTTTGTGGCTGAAGTTTCATTAAGTCCACCACGTTCACCACACGAATATTCAGCGCAGGCAAATGCTCTCGCAAAATAGACACCGCGGCTAAGGTTTCCAGCGTTGGAACATCGCCACAACAGGCCATCACCACGTCCGTTTGGTCATGTTGATTTAAACCTGTGTCGTTGCTCGCCCACTGCCAAATGCCAATACCTGCCGCACAATGTTTGACCGCGGCGTCCATGTCTAACCATTGCGGCGCTGGATGCTTCCCGGCAACAACCACATTGACGTAATGCTTGCTGCACAAACAATGATCCATCACTGAAAGCAAACAGTTGGCATCGGGTGGCAAATAGACTCGCACTATGTCGGCTTTTTTATTCACCACGTGATCGATAAAGCCCGGATCTTGGTGAGTAAAGCCATTGTGGTCCTGACGCCAAACATGAGAAGCCAAGAGATAATTTAACGAAGCGATCTTAGGTCGCCAAGACAAACCAGCGGTAACTTTTAGCCATTTCGCGTGCTGGTTAAACATAGAATCTACGATGTGAATAAAGGCTTCGTAGCAATTAAATAAGCCATGTCGGCCCGTGAGTAAATAGCCTTCTAGCCAGCCCTGACACTGGTGTTCGCTGAGCATTTCCATCACTCGACCAGTGGGCGCCAGGTATTCGTCATTAATATTTGTGGTCGCTTCCCATTGTCGATTGGTGGTTTCGAATACCGCCTCAAGCCCATTAGAAATGGTTTCATCTGGACCAAATACTCGAAAATTGTCTTGATTAAGCATGACTACATCACGCACAAACGGCCCGAGCACATGAGTGTCACCAACGCCGCGCACACCGTGTTTTGGCACCTCGCAAGCGTAGTCACGAAAATCTGGCATTTGTAAGGGTTTCAGTAGCAAACCGCCGTTGGCATGAGGGTTCGCGCCCATGCGGCGCTCACCTTGTGGAGCCAGTTCAGCTAGCTCTGGTAACAAGCGGCCAAGGCTATCGAATAATTCTTGAGGACGATAACTGCGCAACCATTCTTCTATTAATGGCAAATGTTCCGGTTTCGACTCTGGATTAGAAATGGGAACCTGATGAGCATGAAAAGTGCCTTCTATCTGCACGCCATCAACTATCTTGGGGCCAGTCCAACCTTTTGGAGATTTGAAAATAATCATCGGCCAACGTGGACGTTCAAATACACTATTGTCTTGGGCATTTAATTTAATCGCTTTGATTTCTCGAATGGCTTTGTCGAGCGCCGTCGCCATCATCTGATGCATCAATTCAGGATCGCTGCCTTCAACAAAAATAGGCGTCCAACCGTAACCACAAAATAACTGCTCTAGTTCTTGGTGACTGATGCGCGCCAAAACCGTAGGGTTCGCAATCTTGTAGCCATTCAAATGCAAAATTGGTAACACCACGCCATCGCTAACAGGATTCAGAAACTTGTTGGAATGCCAAGCGGTTGCCAGCGGCCCAGTTTCGGCTTCGCCATCGCCCACCACACAGGCTGCAATTAAATCTGGATTATCAAATACAGCACCAAAGGCGTGACTCAATGAATAACCCAATTCTCCACCTTCATGGATGGAACCGGGACATTCGGGCGACGCATGGCTAGGAATGCCACCGGGAAAAGAAAACTGTTTAAACAGTTTTTGTAGGCCGATTGTGTCTTGGCTTATGTCAGGATAAATCTCACTGTAACTGCCTTCCAGATAGGTATTAGCCACTACCGCAGGCCCACCGTGACCGGGGCCTGAGAGGTAAATCATGCTCAAATCGTATTGCTTAATAATGCGATTCAAATGCACGTAGATAAAATTCTGACCGGGCGTCGTGCCCCAGTGACCCAGCAAAATACGTTTGATATCGGCAAGCACCAAAGGCCGCGCCAATAGCGGGTTATCGTGAAGATAAATTTGCCCAACCGACAAGTAATTACTCGCTCGCCAGTAACTGTCTATTAAGCTCAGTTGATCCGGCGCTAGTGCTGCGCTTTGCATCGTCATTTTTGGCACAGTGAGATGCTCCCTCTTATTTGCTGGCGATTTCTTTCTTGATACGAGAAAACTCGGCTTGTTCGATATCACCGCGAGCATAACGCTCGTTCAATATATCCAGCGCTGTTTTATTGGCTAGCCCAAAGTAACGACGATTCGAGCGATAGCTGTAACCCCAATGCCCAAAACTAGAAATCAGCAAGAACCAAAAACCAATCCACAATACCCAACCCCAGCCGTTCCAATATTCGTGATACATATCAATCTCCATGTTCAGCGTCGAAAATCAGATGACTTTCAAACAAACTCGATAGATCACTCTATAACGATAAGAAGACGAGATTCTGTGCGGTAACGAACGTTTAAAAATTCAGCACCGAAGATAGAAGAAAAAGCCCATTTAATATGATTAAGATCATGCTTTACGCAGAACACACACTTGCTAACAAATCCTTTCAAATCCCCAGAATCTAAACGCCCTGCACTTCCCTACAATCCGCTGCATTATTTATCTTGAGAGCTAATTATGTGGCGCAGTCTGTTTGTGTTTCTTATGTTGTGTTCAGCGTATGCGTCGGCGGGTTATTACGATGGTACAGAAGGGTTAACAGGCGATGCGCTTAAAGCAAAACTGCACAGCATCATCGATGGCCAAAAGCCACTTAAATACACACAAAGCGGGAATACCGATTGGTACGACGGCAAGAATATCGACGTGTGGGAAGCACTGGTTTATACCGATTCAGCCTGCCCAGATGACAAACCTAAGTGCGGCCTAGTACAAATGCTTTACCTAGATGACGTGAGAAACATCAGCCAAGCAAACCGAGGCAAAAGCAAAGACGATGCGTGGGACAGAGAGCACGTTTGGCCAAAATCCCGCGGCTTTGCCAAACAAAGCCAAGACGGCTACACCGATCTGCACCACCTTCGCCCTGCTGATCGTAATTTAAACGGTGCGCACAGTAACTATGGTTACGGCATGGGTGGCGAACCGGTATACGATGAGCTGGCCGACGGCAGCAAAGTATTGTCTGGCGCCTACCTAGATAAACGCAAACAATCTTTCGAACCAACCGACCGCGCCAAAGGCCAAATCGCCCGCATGGTCTTTTACATGGCGGCTCGATACGAAACTGGCGACAACGCTTCACCAGAAAACATGCCCGACTTAATCATCACCAAAGGCAACGACAAACAAAGCGGCCAACCCAGCATCGGCGACCTTTGTACACTCGTAGCGTGGAACGATACATTCGCCGTTACTGCCTTTGAAAAACGCCGCAACGACCGAGTGCAAGAGCTACAGGGGAATCGAAATCCGTTTATTGATCATCCTGAATTTGTGGATGGGATTTGGGGGGCTAAATGTGAAAACTAAAACCATCAACCTTACAGTTTTCTGACATAATGGATATAACAAAGATTATTCAGGTTCACTGAATGCTTACAGAAGGATTTGCAAAATGAAATTCATATTACTAATAACAACCATATTATTTTCCTCTCTAGCAAACGCGCAATTCGTTCACCCTTTGAATTTTGATGGGTCTGAGGCACAAAAAAAAGAAGTTATTACCTACATCACAAATAGAGTTAAACATGACTACTGCGGTACAGTCGATATGTGCCAGCAAGTGATGCTTAGGTTAATGGAGAAAGAAAATCTTGATGCTTTTAAAAGGCTAACCAAAGCTAAGAACCGCGACATCCTTGATAGAGCTATTCATGACTATTGTGGCAGAGTTGATATGTGTACTTATCAAATGATTGAAATAATGTACAACCAAAATGTAGAGGCTGCTGATAAAAAATTAGATTGGTAGCAAATATCATATTTCGAAGAAGTAAGTTTTGTCGATGGAGCAGTTGCCTTTAATTTCGGATGGGAAGGTGTCGTTTAGGGTGAGGATACCTTCTGCGACGAGTTGAGGTTGCCCATATAGCCAATAATTGTGTCTAGGGTGACGCTGGAACCTTAGCGTTGGCTTTTAATGAGGTCGTCTTGGCAGTCTTGTTGGGCGGTGGTTGGGTTGTCGTAGCTTTGACGTAGTTATTTGTGGTCAATGAAGATTCAGTGCTATTTTTCATCTGACCCCGAACTCTTGTAATATGGAACAACTACAGCAACTTCTCACCGACCTAGAATGCATTTCCCTTGCTGATATCTCAGCAATACCAGAGCCAAGCCAGCATGTCGTAGCAGAGCGTTTAGAGCAACTTCAAGATGTACTAAAGGAAGCATTAGTTTGCGACGAATAGTCACCGAATAAATTATTTGATCATTCTTTACACATGGTTTACATTTTATTTTGAATGTTGGCTTTGCAGTATAAAGCCTTATGAGTACTCCACTTCTTAAAAAGGATGTTCTTATGCTGCAAACGATAACGCGCTTCTTAATCCCCGCCTTGTGCTGCTCAGTAATAACTAGCTTTGCTGAAACTCCTGAAGATAAAGCAAATGCTATTTTAGAGAAAGCAAATGAAACTTTAGAGAAAGCTCAAATTAAAGCTAATGAGGCGGCTGAATCTGCTGCTGAGGCTAAAAAAACGGAAGAAGCTATCAACAATATTCAGATTGGTGGTTTTAATTTTTCCGTTGGCATTGGGTATGAATCCTACAATACCCCGTACATAAAAGATGCCGTATTACATGGAACTGGAACAGACCAAATTGTAGTAGTCACCGACTCATACAGTGCCAATACAAGCCTCTGGTTAACTACTAACTATGTTTGGGATGCTTTAGGTTCGGACTGGACTCATCCAGGGATGTATATAGGTGTAAGAGTCGCTGGCGAAGACTCTAACGTATTTGATGCGTTCGGTGTAGGAGCTATGATGGTGTTAAGACGAGAAGGAACGACTAAAGACAATACATTTAAATCCGTTAATATTGGCATAGGAAAAGTCTGGCATCGCACACAAGAACTTGCATATGGCATCACTGAAGGAAGCTCGCTCCCCGCAAGCTACACTCAAGTTGAATATCAAAAACGAGATGAGTCCTCATGGATGCTAATGCTTTCAGTTGGTTTCAACTAACTAAAAACTAATTTCTAAACACTAAGGTATGTAAAAAGCCCACATCGGTGGGCTTTGCTTTTACTGATTGGAATAACCTGTCGTTTAGAAGTCTGTGAAGTTGCGTTGGGCGAGGTCTTTGACGCGGGTGATGTTGTCGTTTACCCAGTCTGGTGTGCGGAGCTGGGCGATTTGGGCTTGGTACATGCGGACGGCTTGGATTAGGTCGACGAGTTCTTTAGAGGGGATGACGACGGGATTGCTTTCCAGTTTCAGGGATTTAATCATGTCGTTGAGGAGTTGGTACTTTTCTGTTTCTTGGAAGCTGGTTTCTAGGGTTGCCGTGTTGGGCGTGGTGGCGGGAAGGTGTTTTTGCTCGTGGAGCTGTTTTTCGCAGTCGATGAAGTAGCGGCGGGCTTGTTTGCCCTTTTCGTTGCGTTCGACCATGGCCAGTTCTTTTGCCATGTCTAGGGTGATGAAATACTCTTTCGTTGCGCCACGATTCCCGCTCCCCCGTTTGGGGGACTGGGAAATAAAAGTGTAATCTACGCCAAATTCAAAGCCATAACGTTTAATACGAGCATTAATCCAAGTATTGAAATCGCGGCCTAGTTCAAGAAAGGTGTGAAGATCACGAGCGTTAACGGTATCGAGGGTTTGCTCGTTGATAGAGCGAGTATGAAGTGTAATAAGTTGCATAGCCATCTATGGCCTCCTACGGTCAAAAGTTTGACCACACTTTGAGGTGAGATTCTCAAAGGTGGTGGATCTAAATCAGGATCTCACTGCCGCCCGTAGGAACGACCCAGCCGAAGCTGGCCCAACAAAGACCCACCATAACAGGCGGACTCCGGCCACAAAAAAACACGCGGTGCGTGTTTTAGGCCGCTACGGTAACAAACGGGGTGAGATTCCCGGCACTGGATTTTGCCAGTGCAAGAGAAATACTAGATCAAGATTGGCCGGGGGTCAA
This sequence comes from Marinomonas sp., assembly GCF_965225885.1. Lineage (NCBI taxonomy): Bacteria > Pseudomonadati > Pseudomonadota > Gammaproteobacteria > Oceanospirillales > Oceanospirillaceae > Marinomonas > Marinomonas sp. Next base: position 2,622,680 of record NZ_OZ245329.1, on the reverse strand, counting down.
TGGAGATACATCCAATAATCTATTCCCTACCTGCCCTCCCTCGTTTTTTTAACGCTTCGTGTAACGCAGTGTAATCGACCATTCAAAATAAACGGACTAATGTTTGGTTCGTAGGCCACAGAAACTGAAATTATCGGTATCGAGGTTTGGGTCAGATGAAAAACAGTATAGTTTTTCATCTGACCCCAAACTCAAATTTGAAGAGCGCTTGGTGGGCTATTTGTAAACCCTTTCAGTTACACAGAATTAATTACAGGATTTTTTCTGATTAAAGACTCTTTTATCGTGATTGAATTTTACCAACTATTCGATTTATCGACCCTTTCAACTTTCGATCTATGGAGTAGCAGTGAATCTATTCATTAAAAAATAGCTCTTTTAACATAGGCTCAGGATTGTTCAGAAATGCCTTCGTAATTTGGTAATGATCGGTATCCTCAAATTGAATTGGATATATACCTGACTGATCTATTTGGTAAATTTTAGCATCAGGATATGCCATGAGAATCGGGGAATGGGTAGCCATAATAAATTGAGATTGGTTATTAACTAACTGACGCATTCGACTCAATACACTTAATTGTTTTGCAGGAGAAAGCGCTGACTCAGGTTCGTCGAGTATATATAGCCCATTCCCACTAAAACGTTCAAATAATAACGAAATAAACGATTCCCCATGAGACTGGTTATGCAAAGAATTTCCACCATAGCGGTTTTTAATCTCGGGAGGCGGTGGCAAGTACCCAAAATCATATACTTCTTCATCAAGTTCATCCATATGCGTTGCTACGTTGTAAAAACTCTCTGCCCGCAGGAAAAAGCCATCATTGTATCGCTTAAATGATCTTGAAAATCGTAGATAACTATGTAATTCTGAATGTGTTTTCCTAGTACCAAAACTAAAGTTTTTGGAGCCACCTTCAGCATTGAACCCTAAGCCGACAGCGATCGCTTCAAGAAGAGTAGATTTACCACTACCATTTTCACCAACGAAAATGGTTACATCTTTACCAAATTCAATACTACGGAGCCCTTTAATAGCAGCTATTGAAAAAGGATAGTGATCGAATGATTCAATCAGATTTTTTTTAAGTTTTATCTCTTTTAGATACGGTAACGGTTCCATACTATGCATACTTAACTAGCTCACAGATTCACCCTATTAAATCAAGCCAAGGCTTTAAGACTTATCGTACCAACTTGACAGATTCCATAGAAGACTTCAATGCCTGTCTTTAAATATAAATCTTCGTAGAACCTGGTATGCCGTTTCGATGCTAACGTGTGCACTCGGAAAATAGCATTGTAATAAACCTGTTCTGGTCAACCTAAACTGGACACTTTTATTAGAGAATTTTCATAGTCAACCAGTGACATATCGTTGTTCGCCGAATGCAGTCTTTCGAGGTTGTAATACCTCATGTAAACTGCGGCATCTTTTCTCATATGCTGACGTGTGGACTGATGTACTTTAAATATCCAGTTGTGTTTTAGGCTGCCAAAAAACACTCAACAACCTCAGGATTTTATCGTCCATGGACGCAAAGCGCGTTTGGTGTTTGCGGACTAACTTGGGTTCAAAACTACGGTCGCGGGGCGTGTCGACGACAAAGCTGCCATCTTCGGTCTTGAGTGTTTTGGAGGTAAACCCATTACGACTGTTGGGTGCATGGTTTTTTTCATGTCGATCGTAACCAAGATGATCATCCATCTCGACATTGAGGGCGGTTTCGATCGTGACTTTGGTGAGCATTTTACGGAAGTCGTTGTGAATAATTAGGGTCAGAGTTAAATTAAACTCAAACCACTTCACTCGCAACAACCGTACACCTGTACCCTGCTTTGCTGTCTCCTCTTGCGGTGACTTTGTCGATGGACCAGTTGCCTTTCATTTCCGGTGGGAAGCGTTAACACCTTGTTATAAATAAACTACTTTGTCCATTCTGAAAACTCCTCTAACGTTCGCTCTCGATGGATATCTATCAGTTCCGCTGGTAAGACAACTTCTACTCCATTTAAATCAAATAGAAATGTATAACCATGATACAAACCATCTTTGAAAATAAGACTTTCGTCAGTCGTCATTACTTGTATTTTTCTTGATAAAATCTCATATAGCGGCTTATCTTTTGGTATTTTTTGCTCACAATAATTCTCTTTACAACGACATAAAACACTCATATTAGAGACAACGTCCCCACACAAGAGGTGTACGATTTTTTCATCACTAAATACTTTTTTGAATAAAGATAACGCTGCACTTTTATCATACAAACTATAAAGTTTAGAATCTAAACAATATATAGCCACATTAAAAAGTAAACGGTTAATTTCAGGAAATAATGATACAGGATAAATTTTACCATTTGGCAATACTAATTCTTTATTTTCATTAACAGTTAGGTTGTTGTGTACAATTTTATTCCTAATTTCTATAGCCCTTTCAAATGACTTCTTTTCTATAAAATCTACAATCGTGTCACCTGTGCTAAATTTAAGAAAACACCTGTTTTTCTGGGAAAAAGAAAGATCACTCTTTCCTAGCTTCTTATCCACAACAACATCAAAAAAATCAAAAACTATTGAAAATAGAGCTAAATGTCCCTCTGCGTTTAGTCTTGTTTTTGAAAGTAAAGAAGAGCCACCGATGCCAATATTGACTTTTATTTCACTCATTCCATCTGTAATCTTGGTTTCGGGGTAGTAACTAGTAAAACCTTTTGAAAAATCGTATTGAAAAAGAAGATTTTTAAGAACTTTTATTTTTTCATCAGTAAAACTCATCTCGCAACCTTATCACTTACTTATAACAATTAAGAATGAACATACGCGTTTAGACGATTCAAAAAAGTTCTAATGACGCTGTAAGTAACTGAATCAAAGTTACTTTATAAATTCGGGGTCAGATGAAAAACTAATATATTTTTCATATGACTCCGAATTCAGAAAATTATAATAGATTCACATTACAATCTCATTATATGACTTTTCCATTTCAACAAAAAGTGCATTGTATATATTTTCATAAGATTGATTATCTTTTAGCAGCCCTAACCTTTCATTAATTCTTGCTAAAAGCTCATCTCTCGATTCGTTTGAACGAAGGTGACAAACTAATATTCTAAAGTCATAAAGTACAAAAAATGGGCACATTAATTGCTCGAAATTTTGTTTATTTAGAATATGTTCTAGATAAACTGAGAATATTTTTAGTCCTTTTTTATTTTTAACATCAAGTTCAGGTTTTTTTCTTTTAGGACAGACTTAATCGCATTTGAGTTTATTGATTCAACAAATATTCGGTTTAAGGACTCTATAACAGGTGAAACATTTTTATCTTCCCAAAACACCGGCTTGTCTAGATTCGAAATCACATCAGACACTTCGCCATCAAGCATATAAAGAGGTTTACCATGAGCATCATTAGTTGAGGCAGAGAGTTTACTTCTCAGTTCGAATACTCGACTTTCAATACTTGGTTCTGTCCACTCAACTTCAATCTGAGCATTGTAAAACTCAGAATGGATACAGTGCACTGATTCTGTGTTTTCAGAACGTAAATAGTACTTTTCTTCTTCTGGCAGAGCATCGATATCACCAAGCCACATAATTATAAGCTTGTTTTTATTAACACCAAATGAAATACTCCACTCGCTCTTATAAGAAATAGTCCCATACGTTGACGAAAATAAATCTAGCTCATACTCTGGATTCTGAGAGTACTTATTCAACACACTTGTCTTAAAATATACTGGCGTTAAAAAACCTTCATTCCATGGACGTTCTAGTCCGGGAATGAACTCGTAATCAATTGAAGAATATTTAAATTTAAAACTCTCTGAGTATGGATACCTCTTGCTTCCCAACTCTTTAGGAAAAAGATCAATACCAGATTTTTTATATTTTTTCGCTTCACTTAGGTAATGCGCAATAACTTGTTTAGTTTTATCCGGATAATATACTTTTCCAGTTTCATTGTTTTTTAACAATGGTATATTTTTTAGATGAACCTTCTTATTATCAATAATATCAAAATGCTCACCAAACCAAAGATAAAGAGGGGATTTAGTTTCCTCATCAAAATATGACTGCATATTAAACACCCCAAAAAATCCATTATAAAATAATTAGCTATTTGGTGTAAGATGAAAAATCAATCCATTTTTAATCTTACACCAAATATCCTTATGACTGATTCTAAAAGCATTTTTTATTTTTAACCAGAAAAAAGAGCATTGACGCTATTTTTTTTAGATAAAGCGCGCAATTTTTAATCTCTCCAAATTCACACCACCTCACTCGCAACAACACTACACCGATACCCTGCTTTGCTGTCGCCTCGTGCGGTGATTTTGTCGATGGACCAGTTGCCTTTCATTTCGGGTGGGAAGGTGCCGTTTAGGGCAGCTTTTGACAAGAAATAATGAAGGCAGCAACCCTCAATGGATTGCTGCCTTCATGATTATTTTCGATCTTTGAAGAATTGCACAATGGAGTCGATCGGCATCCAAAGTTTGGAGGTGTGTTCTTCCTTCTGAAGGAAGATGAAGCCGCGATTCTGATAAAATGTAACGAGATCATCATCTTTGGCGTCTACAAATAATCCAACAACACCCATGTTCTCGTTTATCAGCAAGGTTCGCCGCATTGCATCGATTACCATGATTTTGGCGATGCCCTGCCTTTGGTAACCTTCATCCACGCCCATTCTGGCTAATGTCACGCCGGGTAATGGGTTGGGGTATTTCTTATACAATTTATGAGGAACAGGAACTTTGACCTCAATATTACTGAGCGAGTAGAAGCCCGCAATGTCTGTTTCATCACTCCCTTCTAGAACAAACGTTCTAGATAGATTTCGCTTTGCTGCACTGTTCGCAGACTCTTTTAGAAATTTGTTAATTCGCTCATTGCCACAATCAAAGCGTTTTCGATTGTGGCTTTCTTTCAAAGGTGACAGTGCCATTTTCATAACCCTCTAGCGCTCGATAAGCGTCATCTAGATGTTGAATTTTTGGCGGATTGTCTAATGCTTCAAAAAATCGGTTAGCCCCTTCCATAGACAACATTAGCAGCCTACTTCGTTCTACCACTTCTTTTGCCTTATCTAAGGCTGCATCAATCATAAACTGAGACATTGAGGCACCGGATAACTCCGCCGCATTAGTAATGATCTCTTGAACATCTTTTGGCGCTCTAGCAACGAGCCGCACATTTTCTTGCACATGAGATATAGTCATCGCTTTCTCCTTGACCTACTTATAATTCGGTCAAAATTTTTGTATTTTTCTCTGTTTCGTATTAACTCCATTAATTGTTAAGTTACTGCTTTCACATTTAGATTTTTCATTTCGTTTCTCCTAGTTAGTTTAAGAAAAGCAGAAAAAGTACTGCTTGGTGCCATTATGACACCACACTCACACCAATGTCAATGTGTTGCCAAAATGGCACCATTTAAACAACCTCACTCGCCACCACGGTACACCTGTACCCTGCTTTGCTGTCGCCTCGTGCGGTGACTTTGTCGATGGACCAGTTGCCTTTCATTTCGGGTGGGAAGGTGTCGTTTAGGGTGAGGATGCCTTCTGCGACGAGTTTGGGGTTGCCTGGTAAGTCGAGGGTGACGCTGGTGCCTTGGCGTTGGCTTTTGATGAGGTCGTCTTGGCAGGCTTGTTGGGCGGTGGTTGGGTTGTCGTAGCTTTGGCGTAGTTTCTTATACGGTGCGGTGCCGACGTGTACGGTGTGTTCTTCCCCTGTGTTGTTGTTAGTCCAGTTGGCTTTGACGCCGGTGATGGCGCTGCGGCTGGGTCGGTCGAGTTGGCAGTTGATGAATTGCCCTAGCTCGCTCGGTGTATTCTGGCTGGGTACACCGACGACCACGGGCGGGATGGCTTGCCCTGTGATGGTCTTCACTTGGCCCCGTTTGGCGAGGACGTAAAGCTCGTTGACGGGTTTGGCGATGGCGTCCCGTTCCCGTGCGATGCGGGTTAAGAAAGCGCTGTCGGTTTCGTCGGTTTGGTCCATGTGCTCGAGGAGGACGCTTTCAAACTCTTTGGCCACCCGTGGGCTGAATCCGTGGGGCGTGACGACTTGGCGGAACAGGTCGGCAAGGCTGACGTTTTCGAAGGTGCGTGTGCGGCGCTCTTTAAAGCCGGTCTTGTCTTCTACCTGAAACGGCGCGGCGGTGGCCACGATGGTGACGCTGGGCGGAAACAGCTTCGGTACGATGCGGGTGATTTTGAACTGGCCTTTGTCGATGAGGTTGTCGCCGTAGCCTTCTAGCCACGTAAGCACCGCGCCCTCTTTCGGCAAGCCTGTTTGCCCTGTGGTGTCGATGTGCAAGGTGAGCTGGTCGCTTTGGGTACCTGCGGCGTCGATGCGCTCCCACGAGGTCAGGCGGTTATTGATGATGCGCTCGCCTGCTCCGCTCACGCGCACTCTTGGCAAATAGTTGGATGGATTGTCTAGTCCCATATGTTGGTTACCGTCTCGGCTGCTTTGTTTGGCACGGTGGGGATGTCAATAACAACGCCAGCGGGAAGCACTGGCCCGTAGGCTTCTAAGCCGGGGTTTTGTTCGAACAAGGCTTCTTCCGCTTGGTCGTCGTTGCGTTTTAGGGCGATCCACAGAATGTTGGAAATGGTGTCGCCGTCGCGGCTACGAATGGTTGTCATTGGCGTACTCTTCTAGCTCTAGGGTGAACGCGAGGACGAAGGCGGTGCCGTCGTCGATGATCTTGTCTTGCTTCTCTTGCAAGCGTTTGATGGTCCATTGGCCTAAATTGTTGCCGTAGCCATCGGCCAGCACCAAGGGCGCTCGCTGGTTTTGTAAGGCGCGTAAAGCGTTGAGATTCGCCATGCCATCGCCTTGAAACCACGTGCCTGTGACCGTGATGTTTTCCAACTGTTGGCCCGTGTTTTGGCTCATCGGCTTTTGACCGTATCGCGCCACCGCGACCCAACCGCCGTCGCTAGTGCGCTGCAAACCCTCGTATGGCGTGCCTTCGCTCAGCGAAAAGTAAGCGCCCTTAAATCAGCATTCTTGCCGACCATTGAATAATCTCAGAACCTAACGCCTGTTTATTTTTTTACTAGCAGGAGTTTATTATGAATCAACCTTCCGATTCTCAATCACGTTCTGAGTTTTGGCTTGAACAGGTAAAAGTCGCTGGCGAGTCCGGCTTGTCTGGCGCTCAGTTTTGCAAACAACAGGATCTCAATTATTCGCAGTTTATGTATTGGCGGCAGAAGTGCCAGAAACAATCCAACCCAACGTCACAAGGCAAGGCGTCTGGTTTTGTTAAAGTAGCCCCCTCGATCCTAGAGTCTCCATCCAGCTTATCGGTATCTTTACCTAGCGGGATACAAATCCGTGGCATTGATTCTGGCAATTTGGCCTTGGTTCGTCAGTTGCTGGAATGGGCGTCATGACACGCTATTTTCGCCCATCGGTTGAGATGCCTGAGATCTATCTTTATCGCCAGCCGGTGGATTTTCGTAAAGCGGCTTTAGGGTTGGCGGCGATTGTCGAACAAGAGCTGGGACGCAATCCCTTCGATGGCGCATTGTACGCGTTCACCAACCGACGCTATAACAAGATCAAATGCGTATTCTGGGAAGACAACGGTTTTGTTCTCTATTACAAAGCCTTAGCGGAGGAAAAGTTCCGCTGGTCGAAGGGTGACGAGGCGATCATGTCATTGACGGGACAACAGATCAATTGGTTGCTGGATGGCTATGATTTATCGCGGATGAAAGGACATAAAAAGTTGTATTATGAGTCTGTTTTATAAGCACTTTTCAATTATGTTTTGCTATAATGCTGGGCATGAAAAAAGTGCCGTCTCCATTCCCAACCCCCATTTCCTATGAAGGCCTGAGCCACACTCAGCTGGTCGAATTGCTGACGCAGAAAGACCAGCTTCTTGATGACCATCATCAAGTCATTCGCCATCAGGAAAAATTGTTGGATGAAAGAAAGCAACGAATCGAGCTGTTAGAAGAATTACTGCGCTTAGCCAAAGCACAAAAGTTTGCCGCCAGCAGCGAGAAATCTGTTTATCAGATCGATCTGTTTGATGAAGCAGAGCTCGAAGCGGCGATGGACGCGCTCATTGAACAACTGCCTGAAGGGGTGCTTCCAGAAACGCTTCGACCTCGCAAGCGCCAACGTGGTTTCTCCGATAAGCTTCCTAGAGTACGGGTAGAACTGCGATTGTCTGAAGACGAAAAAGTCGGTGCCACGTCCACTTTTTTCAGTAAGGTCAAAGAAGAGTTGGATATCGTTCCCGCCAAGGTCAGGGTCCTCGAATACTGGCAGGAAAAGGCGGTCTTCAAACAAGAGGAGAATGAACAGGAACGGATCCGCTCAGCCGAACGTCCCCTTCATCCATTAGGCAAGTGTGCTGTCAGCGTTTCTTCATTAGCCTATATTATCGCGGGGAAGTATGCCGATGGCTTGCCCTTGTATCGCCTGGAAAAACAGATCGAACGCTACGGGGCGCATCTGGATCGCACCAACATGGCGAATTACCTGATCCGACTCAATGAGCCTATTAAACCGCTGCTGAACTTACTGTGGGAAGTGCAATTGGAGGCAAATTACCTGCAAGGTGACGAAACACGCATCCAAGTCCTTAAAGAAGACGGTAAAACCGCCCAATCTGATAAATGGATGTGGGTCATTCGCGGTGGCCCACCGGACAAACCAGTGATTCATTTTGAATACGATCCGTCTCGTGGCGGTAAAGTGCCCGTGCGCCTGCTCGATGGGTTCAATGGCGTGCTGCAAGCCGACGGCTATGGGGGTTACAACGCCGTGTGTAGGGAAAACAACCTAACGCGCATTGGCTGTTGGGATCATGCTAGGAGAAAGTTCGTCGAAGCCAGTAAGGCGGGTAAAACGAAGACAAAAAGTAAAAACGCGGTCCCAGCCAAAGCTGACGTGGCCTTAGGATGTATCAGCAAGCTCTATGCTATTGAAACGAAAATCAAAGGGCTGAGTGTCGAAGAAAAAACAACTGCACGTCAAGAACAGAGTCGTCCTATTCTCAACGCCTTTAAAGAATGGCTAAACAAGAATGTCGGTACCGTTCTAAAAGACGGACTGACTTATAAAGCCATCCAATACACCCTGAACCAATCGGACTACCTGACAGGGTACTGTGAGGATGGGCAATTGCACATTAGTAATGTTCTCGCTGAGAACGCCATCCGCCCCTTCGCGATTGGACGCAAGAACTGGTTATTCGCCGACACTTCACAAGGTGCTCATGCCAGTGCGACTTGGTATAGTCTCGTTGAAACGGCCAAAGCCAACGGGCTAGAACCTTACGCGTATATTTTGCATATTCTGCAACACATCGCTAGCGCCGACACGGTTGAGAAACTGGAAGCATTACTGCCTTGGCAGGTTAAAACGGCGCTGTAAAGACGCAGAACCATCCGGCAAACGGATGCAGTAAAAAAACGAAATGGAAAACCAGAAACAACCAAAATAAAGAAGAGAAAAAAGAAAGGTCTTACCGCTGCATCCTTGCAGCCTGAATCCTCCTGAAAACAGACAGAGCCTCCATCCTGGAGGTGTAGGCAAATCCGTTCGCCCTCTGTCTGTTATTTAACTTAAACTTTTTTGATACTTGATGCAACCTCAAGTATCCATTTACACCGATGAATGGTCATTAAGGGATCATTTACGACGACACAAAACAAACGATAATAATGCTGATTTAAGGGCGCTTACAGCGAAAACACAAAACCACCGAGCGACATCATCTGACGCATGATTACTCCTTAAATTAAAATGGAAAGACAGAAACGAAAAAGCCCATCAGGGATGGGCTTGGGGGTTTGGTTTGGGGTTAAGGGGTGTTTTTAGTCAGAGTCCGGACTCTCTTTAGAATATAACGCCGCAATAAGCGGACTAAAATTGTTGGCTAAAATGTGTAGTGTAGCAAAGCAAAACTTAGCCAACTGTTTTAGTTCCGTTTAATTGCCTTGTTACATTTCGTCAGCTCAGAGCTAGCATAAAAGAGAGAAATTTCCGCTAATAATTATTTCTCGAAGTAATGAATCATTATTTTTTGAGAAATCCTTAATGTTTACAAATAAATTAGTCTCACACTCCCCGTAGAAGATCACCTCGATAGATGGAATATAAGGAGAATCTGAATGTGGCTGATAATCAGCTATGTAGTTAACTAGATTGCTTAAACTAAGCGACTTATAAATCTCAAAGGCGGTATTTTTTGACAAATGAAGATCAAGTTTCGAGCTTGGTATTAATAACGTATCGTTATAAAAGCCACTTCCACGTTCAGGGAGCCTTCCATTTGAAATCACAAAATATATATACTCTCTTTCTGGCTGAGACAGACCCATAAAAATATTTTGTAAAGCATCGAGTGCATTGATTAGTAGATTTTTATATTCGTTGTCAGACTCATTAAGTGGATTCAAATTAAAAGAACCAATGAAGCTCTCGTACTTCAACCCTAGATGTGCTTGAGTTATGTTTGTGGGAAGTATGCTGTTGGTAACTGGGGCGCTTGTTCTCAAGTTCTGAGCCAAGTATTGATTGATTTTCTCTATTAAATTAATATCTTGTATCCCACTTATTTGAGAAATAAGACCTTTTACATCTACTACATCAACCCCAAAGTTTTCTTTTTTTTCAATTTTAGGTTTGTTTTTGTCCGAAATAATAAGAAAAACCAACCAGTCATAATCGCGATCAAGCTGATTGTCTACAAACTTTTTAATAGTTCTTTCAACTTTATTTTTTGTGTTTTCAGAGGTCACTTGAAAGCAAACTCGACTTTGCTTATCTCCTAAATCAATAGCTGGGTAATTGCTTTTCAAATCATTCATGTTTCTCAACTGAAGACCATAAATCATATTTAAAAGATTACAAAAGAAATCTTCGGCACCACTATTAATATCAGTAAAGCCCATCTGGTTTTTGATAAGCACAAATTTTGATAAATTGATTAACTGCTCACTAATCGAATCTATAATTCTATCTTTAGATAAGTACATAATTCCCCATTTAGAAATGTAACATTTTAATAATGCGGATGCTCGTTTAGACAATTTCAAAACTGCCCAAAAAAACCTTATAACCAATTGAATAGCAAAAGTTTTATAAAGCTATTCACAAAAGTGAAAACTGGAAAAACGAGTATGCGCGTTATTTCATTTATCCACAGCGCGTTATGTCTGCGCTGAAAATTTCTATTAACTGATACTAAAAGACTTTCTCGTTTCCTACCAGCCTAAAAACAACTAAAGCCCACTTTCGCAGGCTTTAGTTGCTTACCGCTTAGAAGTCTACAAAGTTGCGTTGGGCGAAATCTTTGACGCGGGTGATGTTGTCGTTTACCCAGTCGGGTGTGCGTAGTTGGGCGATTTGCTGTTGGTACATTCGTATGGCTTGTACCATATCATTTAGGTCGCTGGCGGGGACGACGACGGGGTTGCTTTCCAGTTTCATGGAGGTAACGATGTTGTTGATCAGTTACTTTCCTTGAAGGGAATAGCTCTCGGTTTCCAGTACGGCTGTGTCGGCTGAGGTGGCGGGAAGTTGTTTTTGCTCGTTGAATTGTTTGGGGCTGATAAAAGTATATCTAGCCCCAAAAAATCTACTTATTTGGTAGAAATCTCAACGAAATTTGATGAAGCAGTATTAATTGCCTTAAGAACTCCCGCTGGACCCTCAACGAGACTGTAACTAATTTTGTGTAACTACCTATCACAACATATTCTATAGAGAATTAAGGATAGGTAGATGCAAATGAACCAAAAAGAACTGGAAGCCTTCGCAAAAGAAGCCGCCAAAGGCATTAAAACGCCTGAGGATCTTAACGAATTTAGCCAAATGCTGAAGAAGATTACCGTTGAGGCGGCCTTGAATGCAGAGATGGATGAGCATCTGGGTTACGAGAGACATCAAAAATCCTCGTCAACCAACAGTCGTAATGGTAAGAACAGTAAGCGTATTAAGACGGAAGATGGTGAGTTTGAACTGGATACGCCTCGTGACCGCGAAGGTTCTTTTGAACCAAAGCTGGTCAAAAAGCACCAATCCCGCTTTACTTCCATGGACGATAAAATCCTATGGCTCTACGCGCAAGGTATGAGCACCCGAGACATCGTCAATGCCTTCGATGAATGGTACGGTGCTGAGATATCTCCGACACTGGTATCACGTGTTACCAACGCGGTGATCGAGCAAGTAACTGAATGGCAAGCACGCCCCTTGGATGCCATCTATCCCATTGTGTATCTTGATTGTATTGTGTTGAAAATCCGCCAAGATAAGCGTGTTATCAATAAATCGATTTTCTTGGCACTCGGTATCAACACCGACGGTCATAAAGAACTCATGGGCATGTGGATTGCTGAGAACGAAGGGGCTAAGTTCTGGCTAAACGTCCTCACTGAGCTTCAGCAGCGTGGTGTAGAAGATATTCTCATCGCTTGTGTTGATGGTCTAAAAGGCTTCCCAGAAGCCATCAATGCCGTTTTCCCACAAACCAGCATTCAACTGTGTATCGTGCATATGGTACGCAACTCATTGAAGTATGTATCATGGAAAGACTACAAAGCGGTGACGGCGGACTTAAAGCAAGTTTACCGCTCTGCAACGGAAGAAGAAGCCTTGTTGGAGTTAGATCGTTTCGCAGGCGTCTGGGACGATCAATACCCGCAAATCACCAAATCGTGGCGCAATCACTGGCATAATCTTAATACACTGTTTAGTTACCCTGACGATATCCGCAAAGCGATCTACACAACGAACGCTATTGAATCACTGAACAGTGTCATCCGTAGAGCCATTAAAAAACGTAAAGTCTTCCCAAGCGACGATTCTGCGAGGAAAATGGTTTATCTTGCCATTAGAGAGGCCAGTAAAAAATGGACAATGCCCATTCAAAACTGGCGCCAAGCGATGAGTCGATTTATTATTGAGTTCGAGGAGCGACTCGAAAAGCACCTTAACTAAATGGTAGTTACACAGAATCTGTTACAGGGTCCCCTCAACAAATATCAATGTTCCTTCAACACTTTGAACTGTAAAACTACTTACAGAATCACCATCAGATCCACGCATCACAACTTTTACATTTTTTCCTACAAATTTTTCTAACATTTTGTATACCCAGTCCGCTTAAACAGTCACGTTTATCAATAGATGCTAAACAACATCTACCCCTAACTTAACTTATTCCCTTACCCCAATAAAAACAACAACTAAAGCCCACTTTCGTGGGCTTTAGTTGCTTGTCGCTTACTCGTCTAGGAAGGTGCGGTTGGCGTATTCTTTGATGTGGTCGACGTTGTCGTTTACCCAGTCTGGTGTGCGTAGTTGGGCGATTTGCTGTTGGTACATGCGGATGGCTTGTACCATGTCGTTTAAGTCGCTGGCGGGGAGGACGACGGGGTTGCTTTCCAGTTTCATAGAGGTAACGATGTTGTTGATCAATTTGTACTTCTCGGTTTCCAGTACGGCAGTGTCGGCCGAGGTGGCGGGAAGTTGTTTTTGCTCGTGGAGCTGTTTTTCCATCTGGTTGAAGGCGTTGATGTAGGCTTCTTTGAACTGGGCGGCTTTGGTGCCGGTGAAGCCCATGGCCAAGAAGACGAAGCCGTCGCGGGTGATGCGATACATAGGGCGAGTCTTGTCTTGTTCATCTTTGTATTCAGCCAGCTCAAAATTGAGCGCGCTAAATTCCGCACTGCATTCAAGGCTTTCTATTTTGCGTAAAACGTTTCTGTGATGCTTGCCAAAGAATTTGGCGAGATCAGTTGAAGTCGTGGTGATTTGGTTATTGGTGATTTGTACAACGGGTGCGTCAATGCTTGAGATAATGTCCATAGCCATGTTTGGCCTCCTGTGTATGAAGTTAACCACCTCGTGAGGTACTAATCTCAGTAAGGTGGTGGATCTAAATCAGGTTAGTACTACCGCCACAGGAACGGCCTAGCCGAAGCTAGCCCAACAAAGACCCACCATAACAGGCAAATCTCGGCCACAAAAAAACACGCTCTGCGTGTTTTAGGCCTCTGTGTAAACGGGGTACTAATCCCGGCACTGGATTTTGCCAGTGCAAGGAGAATGTTAGATCAAGATTTTTTAAATTACAAGATTTCCAGACGTAAAAAAACCCGCATTAGCGGGTTTTAATGTGATTAATAAGCCCTAGATTTGAGCTTGAGCTTGTTTAAACCGAGATTCATATACTTTAAGCTCGACACCTTGATCCTGAAGAATACGAATCGCTGATTCTGTATTGATATGAGCTTCCGCTACACATCCAACGGCTACATTACCTAACAAATCATTTACTGCTTTAAGCTGAGACTCGCCATACACCGCTGAAAATTCCTTTATATCATCACACTTCATAATATTACCTCCACAATAATCATCTTGACCTATCGCTATCTCAGCTAGGGAATATAAGTCATCAATTCCTCTAGAGTTAACGTCTTTTTTGAGGATTTCTCTAAGCGAATTTTGAACTGAGATAGCTCCACCACCAGATCCAATCATTCCTATATGATTCCAATCAACAGGTATTAGACCAGTCTCATAAATTTTAAATGTCTTGTCTACGAGAAAGGACCAGCTATATTTTTCTTTATCAATACGATAAACGAACTGAAAAGATATTGGCGGTGTAGTCTCATCACCACGACAAAGGGTCAAAATTTTATCTTCGTACTTTAAAGGGTTTCTGTCGTGTATCAAACCCTCTAACAAAAAACTGTAGGCTTTAACTGACCCAGAAAATTGTACCGTTTTTTTTATAGGTGGCTTCCCTTTCTTTCTAACCTTTATGCCTTTCTGAATTTTAGTAAAGCCAGGATCTAGGATTTTTCTTATAATTTCTTTATTCGGTCCTGTTTCTGTTATCTGCGAATCAGAAACAAATTTCCCTTTACTGTACACGCCAATTGTCAAAGCATAGTCCCTAAGCTACAAATATTCAAAATCTACGTTTAGCTTAACTACTCACTTTAGGTATAAATAAAGGGATAGTGCAGAAAACAAAGATTGACTTTTTGCTATTAATTGAATTTAAACGAATTTTAGCTGTTATGCTGACTATATTCAACTATTTGACAACCTTGTCAACATCTATTTATATAATATACATAAAATCAGTAGGTTAGCCCTATGCAAAATAGTCCATTAGCCTCACTAGCCAAAAGAATTTTCCTCAAAACACTTCACAACTTTGGATCAGATGAAAAACAGATCAGCTCCATCTGACCCAAACCATTAGAGGCTTGTTACAGTTCTTTTAGGGCTGACAGAGAACCAAAATGAAAACCATCAACACTCGATAAGCGCCCACGCCACCAAGAACCCTCAGACGGAATTGGTTGTTGTCCAGGTGTAAAAACTCTTGCTTTATTTAAATGAATATATTGAGGCAACGGTTTTTCTTCATCTTCGTCATCATTTGTGTACATATCAGCGGGTGCTGTCAAGAGCGCGACTGCTTTGGAAGTATCGTCAGAGGGGCCTCCAAAAAATTCCGTTAGTTGCTCCCCAAGCCCTTCGAAATAATTGTGCCCACTTGTAAGTTGACCAGAAACAATAAGACCATTTACGAATAAGGTGATGGGAAGCTCATATTCTTTACCATTTATCATATCGACTAACTGTTGCAAGTACCAGTCTGGTTGTGTTTGATCGGGTTTCTTAATTGTGTCGGTAGCGCTTACTTGCGATTTTTCAGTCATTGCGATTCTCCATGATGAATTGCTATTAAGTGAACTAAATATTTTTTTGTGCACATGCACATTTACATATTTATCAAAAAAACTTTATTTCGATGCCATGAATTCTTATTGATTGATCCTAGTAGACTTTTATTTATACACCAGAAAAACCTTACAAACCAATTACAATTCTCACGATTATGAACTTATCTTATCCGTCAAGCTCCCATCGGCCCTTGCGGCGACGTCCATGTTCCCCATCATTCCCTGTGCAAATTCGGCTTTGAGTCGTTCTATCACTTGGTCACTGACTTGTTGGTCGTAACTTGGGTTGCCTGTGGGTGTTAGGTGGATGGTTGGCGCAAAGGTGATGCTTTTGTTGTTGTTTTGTAGCTGTTGGCTTTGCTTTGCGATGGCTTCGGGTGCGGGTTGGTCGGTTTTGTCGTCTTCAAACCATCCTCCAATTTTGCCGCCTAACCATTCTCCTAAAGAGCCGCCGCCCATGCCGCCAGCAATAGAGCCGACGATTCCCCCAATGGCGGTGCCGATAATGGGCACAACGGAACCAATGGCGGCTCCGGCTAAGCCGCCAGCGGCTGCGCCACCCAAGCCCCCTGCCATGTCGCCTGCGGCCGCGCCTATTTCGCCTGCCGCCAGCAAGTCGGCCATATTTACCCAGACGAAAGCGCCCGCTTAGCCAAGAGGGTCTTGTCTACGCTACCAACTAAGGCGTTAAACCACTTTCTTCGTTATTTAGCATCGCTCTTCTGTTTTACAGACTGTTCACGGACGCGCATGGCAAGCTGTACATCAAAGTTAAGATGGTGAAATTTGATATCCGCCGTGAGGGCGTCAAGGATGTGAGATACCGTTTTCAGTGTGCCTATATCCTTCATGGCGTTGTCTATTAGCTCCAAGGTAGTAACAAGCTGTCGGCAGTTTGGTGTCTCTTGTAAACCGGCACGGTAAAACTCACGAATAGTCGATGAGTATTCGCTACTTAATCTTGATAAGGCTTTAGCTGTACGTAATATATTTGGATCAGCCTGAATGCCCAAAAGCAGCTCGCTCACAGTCTTCTTTCCTGACAACACAAAAAAGTACCTTTTCCAGTGATTGACTAGGCTTAACGCGAATAAAGCTTGGCATCGTATTTCAATACGCCACGAGTTAGCTTTTCTATTCTCAGAGCTTGCTTCTCTGGAATCACTGACCCCCATTGAGAAACAGAGCTTCGAGTAATGTTTAATGACTGCGCTAAACGCCGCTGACTCCCAAAGTGTTTAATCACTTTTTCCTTATACATAACCAATCCTTACGAAAAACCACCAAAAGTTCACTTTTATAAACACTACAAGTAAATAAAAATAAACTCAAGATAGTTTAGCATTCTTAACATGGATATTTCAGATAGAATCAGACAAAAAATGACGGAGCAAAATCTAAAAGCCGTCGACATAGCGAGAATGACGGGTGCGACTAAAGGGTCTGTCAGTCAATGGCTCAACGGTATTTCTTCGCCTGGCGGAAAGTACATTGTATCTCTCACAAAGGCGCTACATTGTGATGCAAACTGGTTATTTTCAGGAATCACCGCTACACCAAGAAATACACATGCGTTGAGCCTCTCACACGAAAGCACTCAACCAACCACTAAACCGATACCCGTTATTAGCCATGAAATGGCTTTAACATGGGATAAAGACAGTAATTATTCGTCTTTAGAGAAAGACACACTATGGGAACATGGCCCATCTACTGTAAGCCAGCAAGCATTTTGGCTAGAAGTGGTTGGTGACAGCATGATCTCTCCAAATGGCCCAAGTATTGGTGAAGGCCATTTGATTTTAGTAGATCCACAACTTCCTGCTAAGAACGATTGTTTTGTCGTAGCAAAATTCAACAATACCCGTGACATCACTTTCAAAAAACTGGTGATTGATGCCAGACAAACGTATTTAAAACCATTAAATCCAGATTATCGCCCCACTGAATTTAATAATGAATGCCAAATTATTGGCGTCGTTGTAGAAGCCAAATATCTCTTTTAGCGGGCAGTCAGCCCGCTTAATTTCACGTCTCCAGTATTTATGTTTTTGTCTATTTCAATCACAGTATATTTTTATTGACAAAATTTAGTATATTTTACTAAACTTTATATTTGTAAAAATAAACTATGTAAGGATATATAACGTGCTAATTCTGACTCGACGCTCTAATGAAACCATCAATATCGGCGATAACATTCAAATAACCGTTTTAGGCATAAAAGGCGGACAAGTCCGAATCGGTGTAACAGCACCCAAAGATGTGACGGTACATCGCGAGGAAATTTATAAACGCATTGCGGCAGAAAAACAAAGAGTAGAACCTGAATCTTATTGGCCGTGATGACATTACTAAATAGAAACATGGCTAACCTAGGAAAATACAAAGAAGCAAAAGCGCCGCCATTCTGCTAAGGCGGTTTCGCCTTTTCGGGAGTCGTGTAGTAATCACGTCATCAAGAAGACACGTTTTGCCTTGGCTTGTTGGTTGATGGCCGCGACAAGTTTGTTTTCACTTTCGCCTTTTAAACCTCAATGTTTCCCTCAGACTCTTAGATATCTTGTAATTTTATGACATAATGTTGTGCATCAGTCGCAGGGAGTTGCTCTCTTATGTCGCGACGCTTTTTTGAATTAATTCGATAGTAGAAGAATGTCACTAGATAATGGGTCTAACCCAGTAAATTCAAGCGCTGAGCTTGATCGTCGATTTTCCATTGCACCCATGATGGATTGGACGACCAGCGATTACCGAGTATTCGCTAGAAAATTGACGAAAAATACGCTGCTTTATACCGAGATGGTGACGACGGGCGCGTTGCTGCAAGGCAATCATCCTGAAAGATTCTTACGTTACGATGGTTGCGAACACCCTATTGCCTTGCAGTTAGGTGGATCTGATGCGGTTGCGTTAGGTAAATGCGCAAAAATGGCGCAGCAAGCTGGCTTTGATGAAGTTAACCTTAATGTCGGTTGCCCAAGCGATAGAGTACAAAACAGTTTAATTGGCGCTTGCTTAATGGCTTACCCTGATAAGGTAAAAGAGGCCATGCGCGCTATGCAGGATAACTGCGATATTCCGGTGACGATCAAACACCGCATTGGTTTAGACGACCAAGAAGATTACAGCGTGGTACGAGATTTTGTTGGCGATGTCGCCACCACTGGCGTGACGACCTTTATTGTCCACGCTCGTAATGCAATTTTGGAAGGCTTGAGTCCAAAAGAGAATCGCGAAGTACCACCGTTGAAATACCACTATGTGCATCAGTTGAAGAAAGATTTCCCTGACCTTGAAATCATTCTAAACGGTGGCATAAAAACATTAGATGAATGCAAAGAACAGTTAGCGCACGTAGATGGCGTTATGGTTGGCCGTGAGGCATACCATAATCCATGGATTTTAAGCCAAGTCGACGAAGTATTATTTGGCGGTCAAGCTTTGGTTAATGATCGCTACGAGGCACTAGAAGCTTTCGTTCCTTATGTTGAACGCAAGCTGAAAGAAGGCGAACGCTTGATGCACCTAACCCGACACATTTTGGGTATTTTTCAGGGCGAAGCCGGCGGCAAACAGTTCCGTCGCTACTTGTCTGAAAATGGTCACAAAGCTGACGCACAGGTAAATGTATTATTAGAGGCCATTGAATTGGTCAAAAATCATCAACGCAAAGGATAAGAGCAATGAGCAATAAGTTATCTCAATTAAAAGAGTTCACGACCATTGTGGCCGACACCGGTGATATCACGGCAATCAAAGACTTTTTACCACAAGATGCGACAACTAACCCATCTTTGATGCTTAAAGCTGCACAAATTCCAGAGTACGCCCCTTTCCTTGATCAAGCGATTGCTTGGGCAAAAACGCAAAGCAACGATAAAGACCAGCAAATTTTAGACGCTGGTGACAAGCTTGCCGTTATTGTTGGTACTGAAATCCTAAAATATGTTCCAGGCCGTATTTCTACTGAAGTAGATGCGCGTTTGTCTTTTGATAAAGAAGCAACGCTAGCGAAAGCGCGTAAACTGATTGCACTTTATGAAGAAGCTGGCGTGTCTCGTGACCGCGTTCTTATCAAAGCTGCGTCTACTTGGGAAGGCATTAAAGCCGCAGAAGAGCTAGAAAAAGAAGGCATCAACTGTAACCTGACGTTGTTGTTCTCTTTCGCTCAAGCGCAAGCCTGTGCTGAAGCGGGCGTTTACCTGATCTCTCCATTCGTTGGTCGTATCCTTGATTGGTACAAAAAATCGACTGGCCAAGAATACACTGCTGAGACTGATCCTGGCGTGGTTTCTGTGACTGAAATCTACAACTACTACAAACAACACGGTTACAAAACCGTTGTGATGGGCGCGAGCTTCCGTAATATCGGCGAAATCGAACAACTTGCTGGTTGTGACCGTTTGACCATCAGCCCTAACCTGCTTGAAGAGTTGAAAAAAGACGAAGGCAGACTTGAGCGTAAATTGGTACCAACGACAGATGTAAAACCGGCTCCTGCTGCCATCACAGAAACAGCATTCCGTTGGGCAATGAACGAAGATGCAATGGCCACTGAAAAACTGTCTGAAGGCATTCGTAACTTCGCAGCGGATCAGGCTAAACTAGAAGTTACTTTGGCGTCTATGCTTTAATCATAACGACGGCATTTGCTAGTATTATGAACACTAAAAACGCGGCCTAGGTCGCGTTTTTTACTTTTAACAAGAAGAACAAAAGATGAACGAGACAACGGAATTTGAAAAAATGGTGCAAGGTGAACTATTTAATGGGATCGATCTTGATCTTAGATTACGACGCGAAGCCGCTCGCCTTGCCTGTGCCAAATTCAATGCCCACCCAAGCAAGGGCAATCTTCGTCACGTTACGCGTTTGTTTGCAAAGTTTGGCAGCGTGGTGATTGAGCCGGGCTTTCAGTGTGATTATGGTTCGCAAATTCATATTGGCGAACGAGTCTTTATTAATTTCCAATGCATCTTTTTAGACAGCGCTAAAATTCATATTGGTGATGATGTGTTAATCGGCCCTGGCGTTCACCTTTATACGGTCGATCACCCAAGAGATGCCCAAGCAAGAGCCTCTGGCGAATGTTTTGCCAAGCCTATTACCATTGGCAATAACGTCTGGATCGGCGGTGGTGCAAAAATCCTTCCCGGTATTGAGATTGGTCATAACGCGATTGTTGCCGCTAATGCGGTTGTTACTCGACATGTTGCTAAAAATGAACGTTACTTTAAATAGTGAGTTGAGATAGCTACTTTTTGCACGATCCCAACAAATATCACTCCTTAAAGCCTTAATTAGCTCTGATCTGAATACTTCATCCAACTAGGTAAGCAATCGGCAATAGTTAAGGAAATCCCTTCCAAAGCCCTCTTCTTGTGTCTATTTTCTATATACTGCACTGAAATTAGCGAGAAGAGGTCGCCCTATGAAAACTTGGATTATATTATTAGCTAGCCTTATGGCGCTAAATGCTAGCGCCTCGGATGTCATCGGTGACGATTCACTGAACGTTAATCAAATCACTCAATTTGATGGCATACCTTGGGGTATTGCCGTAATAAATGATCAAGAAGCTATTGTCACAATCAAAAAAGGATCAGCTTACAAAGTCAATTTGATTACTGGTGAAAAGCAAGACCTAAAGGGTTTGCCCAAAGTGGATAGCCGAGGCCAAGGTGGTTTGCTGGATGTGGCAAAATCCCCTCAATTCAAAGAGCAAGGCTGGTTATATTTCACTTATTCAAAACCAACCGATGACGGTTCAAAAACCACGCTAGCCAGAGCAAAACTGGCAGGTAATAAACTCACCGAATGGCACGATTTGTTGGTTACAGACTCAGCAACCAGCGAAACCAAACACTATGGCGGACGCATTGCGTTTGACGACCAAGAACATGTATTTTTCTCGGTTGGTGATCGTGGCGTTCGTGAAAATGCTCAAGATTTAACAAACCATGCCGGTAGCGTAATTCGGTTAAATTTAGATGGACACGTTCCAGCGGACAACCCTTTTGTCACTCATGCAAACATACGCAATGAGATCTGGAGCTATGGTCATCGTAATCCTCAAGGTCTATTTTACGACACAGATACTCACACACTTTGGTCGAATGAACATGGCCCGCGAGGTGGTGACGAAATAAACCTGATTCGCCCCGGCGCAAATTATGGCTGGCCAATTGTGTCTTATGGCAAAGAATATTGGGGGCCAATCAGCGTTGGTGAAGGAAACACAAAAGATGGCATAAACAACCCTGCTAAAGTGTTTATTCCTTCTATCGCGCCAAGCAGCCTGATACGTTACAAAGGTATGTTGTTCTCGAACTGGAGCGGTGATTTTTTATCCACTGCGCTGGCATTAAGACATTTGAATAAAATCAAAATTGACAAGAATGGCGAGACAACAGAAACACGTTATCTTCAGCATTTAGATGAACGCCTTCGCTCGATTGCTCAGGATTCAACTGGCGTACTTTATATTGGTACGGACTCAGGGAAACTATTGAAAATCACATTAGCTATCGATAGCAGCCTAAAGAAAGCCAGCTAAGGAGCATTTACGATGCTCCTTAATCTGTTAAGACCACACAATTCCGACCAAGACTTTTTGCTTTATATAAACGCTGGTCGGCAATTGCATACAAATGTGTAAAATCGCGACCTTCTTTATTACTGGTCGATATGCCGATACTCACGGTGTAATGAATGCTCTGCCCTTCAAACTGAAAAATATTGTTATCAATAAATTGGCAAAACGTTTCAGCCCAATCTTTGCTCTGTGCTGCTGGCATAAACACACAAAACTCCTCCCCTCCGATACGAAACAGATGCTCATTATCATCAAAATGAGCTCTTAAATGGTTAGCAAAATCGACTAAAACTGCATCACCTACTTCATGGCCAAAGGTGTCATTTACTTTTTTAAAATGATCTAAATCGATCAAAATAAACGCCAATCCATCGCCACTTTTTTCAGCTTTTGAAAGCTCATTTTGATATTTCGTTGCAACACCACGTCGATTGGCTAATCCTGTTAAAGGATCTGTGGTCGCTATTTTCTTTAAGGTGTGCAGCATCTTTCTATGAGTTAATTCCGCACCGTATGTTAAACCCCAAACAAAAACATAGGTAAACGTCATGTTGACAAAAATACGAACAAGATCAGACCCAAAGTCTTCATAAAAACGCGCGAAGAGAATAATACTGACTAAGCAATAACTAATACTACTAAACCAAAAACCTGCGCGTTTACCAAGTAGAAGATAGGAACTCATGGGGAAAACAAATACCCAGACTTGCCTACCAGAATATAAGGGAGAAAAAGCAATACCAGCTAAGATACAACCGAAAATAAAAGCCACATAAATAAAGGTAGCCAATTGATAGTAACGCCAATCTTTAGGGCAAAACCAGACACCGACTGTTAAAGTTAAAAGAGTAAACTCAAGCAAGGCAAAAGAATACTGCATCACATAAATATTGAGCGCCACCAACAACAAACAAGAGACGCCAATAACGAGTAAAAAAGCTCTTAATAATGAGTTACTAAAAGAGTCTTCTTTGAACCAATGAGAAGTCGATAATTGTTTTTTCATTCACTACCATCAAATAAATTACTCAGACCAGCTACTATCAACTGATACATTATCTTCAGGCAAAGCAGTGCCCTCTTCATCGCCCCAGCTATCACTCGTAGCCTCATCGCCCCAACTATCACTCGCGGCTTCATCCCCCCAACTGTCATCCGCTGGATTGACTTCCTCGGCATCTTTCTTTTTCTGTGGCGGATTGCCATCGTATACTTCGTAAGCTCGACTCTGCAGATAGACATCTCTAATAAAGCTGTATTTGTCGCCTATGATCAAGGATTCAGCACTGAGCAATCTGGCGCGCGTTTCGATAACATCTAATCCCAACAGCCCGAGCCTTTCATCACTATTCGGATCGAGTATTTCTTTGTCATCAAGGTACGTGTAATCAACCACTAAACCGGAACCGTCACGAACTGTAGAAGGACCAAAGAATGGCAAAACTAAATAAGGACCAGATGAAACGCCCCAATACCCTAAGGTTTGACCAAAGTCTTCATCGTATTGTTTTAGCCCCATTTCACTGGCCACATCAAAAATACCAAACCAACCCGCTGTACTATTAATGAGAAAACGAAAGGTCGATGATGCTGTTTCGTCCCATTTACCCTGTAATAAATTATTGGCTATATTGCCGATCTCACCAAGGTTAGAGAAAAAGTTACTCACACCTTTTTGTACAGGATTCGGCGTAATCGCCTTATATCCTTGGGCAACAGGTTTTAAAACAGCCCCATCAACAGCATCATTAAAGATAAACATAGAACGGTTAAAACCTTCCCATGGATCTTCTTTTGTTTCTACTGGCACCTGTGCACAAGATTGCACAAGCAATAACATAGAGCCAAATAGAAAAGTGCCCATTACTTTAAACATTTTCACTATCCTTAACTTATAAGACTACTTCACACACAGCATCTGACTAAAAAATAAAATCCTAGCTATAAAATCAAACCAATTTTTTAACTTCTTGCCATTGTTTAGACAAGCGCTTCTCTGAAATGGGCTCTAACGTGCCAACCGACTGTGCAAACAAAGAAATACGGTATTCTTCTAGCATCCAGCGATATTTGATCAATTCTGGATCATACAACGCTTTCTCGTCATGGGCTTTTTTCTGTCTCATGTAAGTTTGCCAAAGACCTTCTAACTCAGACACATATTGGTTTTCTTTGTTCAAATGATTTTGAAAACGCTCTAATCGAACTTCAATCCCTTTGAAATAACGCGGCAACTGCCCCAACCAAAACAGTGGCGTATTACCAATAAAACCCGGATAAATCAGCTGCTCTAATTGGATTTTAATATCACCGTAAATTCGTGTCCAAGGCAATGGAATACTGCCTTTCATTCTTTTCGCCACACCTTGATAAGACGATAATACGCGATAAAGTTGTCCAGCCATATCGTTCGCCACGCTCACTAATTGTGGCTTATGCTCGATAACACAGCTTTCAAATTCTGCTTTCGTTCGCGGCAAAGCACGCCCATCCAAGAAAACCTTGTCTAAAACCGCATTAAGCAAATCATCTAACAAGGTTTCTTTCTGACCCAATGGAGAGAAAATCAGCATGGATTCTTTTAAGTGCGGCAGATTCTTCTGCAAGTAACGCATTTCTTTGCTCAAGGTTAGCTTAAGCAAGGTGATCACGCCTTTTCGATGAGTTTCAAGCGCGGTATTTTGGTCATCAAACATCTTCAATGAAACATGATCGCCTTGCGCCACTAAAGCCGGAAAAGCGGTGACCTTGATACCCGCTTGCTTGATTTCTTGACGTTCAGGAATGCCCTGCTCTGGCCAAGAGGTTAAACCCTCTTGCTCATGCTGCTTGGTACCAAATTTCGCAAAGCTTTCTTCAACCAAGTCGCTAAACTGAGTTTGAAGCTGTGCTAGGTTTTTACCTACACCAAGCACCTTGCCGCGCTCGTCCACGACTTCTAAGTTCAAGGTTAAGTGTGAATCAAGTTTCTCGGCATTCCACTCATTAAGCGGAATATCTATCAGCGTTTCGCGTTTAATTTGCAAACTAAGCTGCTCTAATAAATCACCTTTGTCTTTCGATAAGTTTGGATAAACACGATCAACAAACTGTGGAATCGGCACAAATCGACGACGCAACGCCTTAGGCAAAGCACGCAACAAGGCTTCGCAACGCTCTTTGATAAAACCGGGCACCGCCCAACCTAAATCCTCTAAGCTCAGCTGACGTAACAAGCCAACAGGCACTTTTAAGGTTGCTCCGTCGGCTTCTTGACCGGGATCGAATTTATAATCAATCGGTAAAGCCACCCCATTTAATCCAAAGGAATCTGGGAAGGCAAAATCATCGACACTGACATCTTGATTGATCAAATCCTCACGAGTCATCAATAAAGCATCGGGCGATGTTTTAACGAAATGCTCTAAGCTTTTTAAGTTCCGCACATGATCAGGTAATCGTGAATTATAGAAGGCAAAGACCGTTTCGTCGTCGACCAAAATGTCGCGCTTGCGCAACTTGGCTTCTTGGGTTTCTAACGATTCCATCAAGGCTTTATTTTTACGATAGAACGCCTGTTTAGTACGAAGCTCGCCTTCTACCAGCCCAGAGCGAATAAAAATCTCACGAGCTTCTTCAGGGTTTACATGGCCATAATCAATACTGCGTTTCGCCACAATCACCAAACCATAAAGCGAGACTTGCTCATGAGCCATGATGCGGCCTTGGTTACGCTCAAAATGCGGATCAAAGTATTGACGCTTCACAAAAGGCGCGGCGTATTCTTCTATCCAAGCAGGATCAATTCGCGCGGTGACACGAGCGTAGAGTTTGCTGGTTTCAACCAGCTCCGCAGCCATAATCCACTGAGGTGGCTTTTTAAATAACATAGAACCGGGGAAGATCGACAACTTGCGGGAACGACAGCCAAGCATGTCTTTGCTGTCTTCCATCTTATTGGCGACTTGCGTAAACATACCGGCTAACAAAGAACGGTGAATCGCCTCATAATGACGCTCTTCGTGTTGCACTTCTTTAAAGCCAAGCTGCTTACAAGCAATCATGATTTGTCGATGAATATCACGCCATTCACGCATGCGCATGAAGTTCAAAAATTGCTTACGGCAATATTGGCGCAACTGATTCTGCGACAAGGCTTGGCGTTGTTCTTCAAAACGTTCCCACAAGTTCAAAAACACAGCGAAATCTGAATCTTCGTCTTTATCGACCGCGTGAGCTTGGTCGGATTGAGTTTTCTTATCCTGCGGCCGTTCACGTGGATCAGGAATGGACAAGGCACTGACAATAATCGCCACTTCTTTGAGCACACTGTGCTGCTCGGCGGCAATTAGAATTCGCCCTAATTTAGGATCAATTGGCAACTTAGCCAGCTGACGTCCAATCGGCGTCAGTCGCTCTTTATTTAAAGCGCCAAGTTCCGTCAAGGCACGATAACCATCGTTGATCATGCGTTTTTCTGGCATTTCAACGAAGGGAAACTTTTCAACGGCGCCCAGTTTTAAATTGGCCATCTGCAAAATAACCGACGCCAAGTTGGTACGGAAAATTTCTGGATCGGTAAATTCAGCACGATTGTTAAAGTCGTCCTCGTCATACAAACGAATACAAATACCGTCCGCCACACGACCACATCGCCCTGCTCGCTGATTGGCGCTGGCTTGGCTGATTTTTTCAATCGGCAACTGTTGAACTTTGGAACGCACGCTGTAGCGACTAATTCTCGCCAAGCCCGGATCAATCACGTAACGAATCCCCGGTACCGTTAACGAGGTTTCTGCCACGTTGGTCGACAACACAATACGACGACCAGAATGGGATTTAAAAATACGTTGTTGTTCGCTGGCGCTCAATCGAGCATAAAGCGGCAAGACCTCGGTGCTGCGCAATTCGGCACGACGAAGAATCTCGGCGGTTTCACGAATTTCTCGTTCACCCGGCAAGAACACCAAAATGTCACCCGCGCCGCGATAACCAGATTGTCGCTCTTCGGCGATCAGCAGCTCTACCGCATCCAAAACGCCTTGCTCCATACTTTGATCTTCATCCAGCTCTTCCGAGTCAGACTTGCTCAACAACGGCTGATAACGCACTTCAACCGGATACGTTCGACCTGATACTTCGATGATAGGTGCGTTTTCAAAATGCTCAGAAAAACGCTCAACGTCGATGGTCGCCGAGGTGACAATCACTTTTAGATCTGGTCGAGCCGCCAAGACTTGCTTTAAATACCCAAGCAAGAAATCGATGTTCAGACTGCGTTCATGAGCCTCATCGATGATGATGGTGTCGTATTTATAAAGGCGTTTGTCTTGTTGGATTTCGGCCAGCAAAATACCGTCGGTCATCAGCTTGATTAGCGTTTCTTCGTTACTTTCATCACTGAAACGAACCTGAAAACCCACTTGCTCGCCAAGGTTAACTTGCAGCTCATCACTGATACGCTCTGCCACGCTGCGCGCCGCAATTCGTCTTGGTTGCGTATGACCAATCAAGCCTGCAATACCGCGACCCGCTTGCAAACACATCTTAGGCAATTGCGTGGTTTTACCAGAGCCCGTTTCACCCGCAATAATGATGACTTGGTTTTCTTGGATCGCCTTGATAATTTCATCAGCACGAGCCGCAACCGGCAAGCTTTCATCGTAGGTAATTTTTGGCATACGAGACAAACGAGCTTGGTACAGAGTCTCAGATTTTTCAATAAGCGCATTCACTTCAGATTGCATACGATCAAAAGGTAAACCGTCCTTTTGACGCTTGGTAAGCTGCGCTTGTTTTTGATCAATTAGATGACGATCGCGCGTCATTACGGCATTTGTCGGCATGATAGGTAAACTTGTATCCTTTTACTTGGCGCAGGAAAAAATAATGGCAATAAATAAAGCGCCGTTTGTATTAGAAGCCTTGGCACAGTGCTTCAAGTGAAGCTAAGTGGTTGTACGAAAACCTCTATCTATATAGTTGTAAATTCTAACATCAATCCCAACCTAAGGGTTATAGTGAACAACATTCGCGGCGCATCTAATACGATGTTGCTATTACTTTCTAAAGACCAACTAACGACAGGTCAACAACAAAAAGGAAATGGTATGTCTCATCAAGTATTTGAAGATAACTCTCTTACCATTGGCAACACGCCACTTGTACGCTTAAACCGTATCGGGAATGGAAATATTTGGGCAAAACTCGAATCTCGTAATCCAGCTTTCTCAGTAAAATGCCGCATCGGCGCCAACATGGTGTGGGATGCAGAAAAGAAAGGCATTCTGAGCAAAGGTAAATCCATCGTTGAAGCCTCAAGCGGTAACACAGGTATCGCCTTGTGTTTCGTTGCGGCATCTCGTGGCTATCCGATTACTATCACCATGCCGTCCAGCATGAGTGTAGAACGTCGCCAAGTCATGAAAGCCCTTGGTGCAACTATCATTCTTACTGAACCTGCAAAAGGCATGAAAGGCGCCATTGCCAAAGCCGAAGAAATTGCCCAAGACGAAAACTTCGTATTGCTGCAACAATTCGAAAACCCAGCCAACCCAGAAATCCATGAAAAAACCACTGGTCCAGAAATCTGGCAAGACACCAATGGTGAAATTGACGTCTTCGTCGCTGGCGTTGGTACAGGTGGCACTATCACTGGCGTGAGTCGCTACATTAAAAACACCCAAGGCAAAGCCATTATCAGTGTCGCGGTTGAACCAACAAGCTCACCGGTTATTACGCAAACGCTGAACGGTGAAGATCCGACTCCATCACCACATAAAATTCAAGGCATCGGTGCAGGTTTCATTCCGAAGAACCTAGACCTTTCCATCGTGGATCGCGTTGAGCAAGTGTCTAACGAAGACGCCATTGCTATGGCAAAACGCCTAATGCGTGAAGAAGGCATCTTGTGTGGTATTTCTTGCGGCGCCGCTGTCGTTGCGGCAGAACGCTTAAGCAAACTAGACGAATTTAAAGACAAAAAAATCGTCGTCGTATTACCAGATTCCGGCGAGCGTTACTTATCTACCGCTTTGTTTGAAGGTGAATTCACTGATAACGAACTTGTTCAATAAGACAAGACCATCCGGCTAGAAAACAAAAATCCCCGCTCAAGCTTTGCATCTGAGCGGGGATTTTTTGTCTTAAATAGTCTCAGAAAGAATATCTAATTAATGCGGTTTTTTCGTACCGTAGCGAACCATGTCCTTACCATTTTCAAACACATCGGTGGTCACATAACGCCCTAACACCAACTGCTGATTATCGTCGAGCACTGCCACAAATGGACGACCATTGGAATTGTTCGTCGCCAACGCCACACCAGATACATTGTTCAGACCTAAACCACCCACCTCAACCAAACGTAAAAACGTCTCAAGCTCATCCAAGGTTTCAATTACATCATTATCATTAATCATTCGTTCTACTCTGTTACACCAATAATGGCGCTAGAATAACAGTAATCGAAGCGAGAGAAAAATGATTGGCTATAAAACCTTTCTTTTATCTGTTTAAACCGCTTATCACATGAATTTATTAGTCACTGGATTTATGGTTCAGCTTTTCCTGAAAAAATTTAAACTCTTCAATACTAAATTTGCTATTTACTCTTTCAGCAAAGAAGCTTCAATAGAATCTGGTGCGAAGTCTTTATCGCAACTTTCACAAGCAGGTCTAATTTCTAAAATAATTAATACCCGTTTTGATTCATATAATATGTTCATTTGATGGCAAGTTTTCCCTCAAAAGCTCGCTAGTATTTCCTAGTCAAAAAGACAGGCCTGCATTACAGATTTTTTAGGTCAACTTACTTGGCTATTTTTAGATCGAATTTTCGATAAATATTGAAAACTAACTTTAGGCTTGATGAGAAGTAGGTAAATTATCAAAATAGACATTACTGTAGACCAAAATAAATCTTTAATTGTACCGCTATCCTTGTTATTAAATTCATTTTCATGAGGACGCAATATATAAACAGGAAGACCCTTCCTATCAGGATTTGCTTGGTTAATGATCGATTTTAACCCATCTCGTTCATTAGACGCTGGTAATAATTCAAAATACGTTTTATTGTAAAAATCATGCTTTGAATACTTCTTTTCTATTTCGTGAATAAAAATATCGCGCTCAGATTTTTTTTCTTTATCGTTTAAATGGTTACTAATTTTTTTATAAAAACTAAGCCCGTACCAAGCATTTACCTTGGACTGAAATGGTACTGCAATGTATAAACCCATCGTCAAGTCATTATTACGGTTACTGCTTACTTTGTAATCTATGCCATAAACGGCTTTTTTAGGTTCAACTATGTATTGGCTAAACCTAAAAAATTTTTGTCTGTCAACCGAGCTTATCGAGTCGACCTTATTGAACTCTATTAAATCATAAGGTGCAGATGAAACGATTTTTTGTGAAAAGCAGGCTGGAAATAATATGGCAATCATCATAAAAAACATCATATAGCCCCCAGACAAATAACATTTTTTAAAATCAAGAACCTTTAAACGTTTTCTCATAAAAACAAGAACCGATATCACAGTAACAATCGCAGGAATATGAAAATCTAAAGTAAATTTATTTACTACAACGACCCCTAACTTGACATCCAAAACCCACCTGAGTGTAGTAAGAGTGACTACAACAAATATGAGTACAATAAGAAATGGTAAAAAAACAAAATTTAGTTTAACCATTTTTTGATTTATTTTTCTAGGCATTAGACACTTCATTAGGGCATATAAATTTAATTTTTTATAGTAATTAAGGAATATAAAATAATTGGCTTTTCTATTTTATTTATTGAATAATGAACATTATCATCAATCCAGCAGTTTCAACTAATAAAAACAGCATTTCACATAATAGAAAGTACCCGCCCTACCGTAGGACGAGAGCTCAAGCACTTTGAGAAAAATAAAAAAAATTATTTCAGAAGAAAATTTATTTACGTTTTATTCCTTTAAGTAACGAATATAACGCGAGTTATTTAGGATTACTAGAAGGTGTTTCAGTGAATGCTTTAATACTAAAAATCAGCTCATCAAAGGGTAGCCCCCCACCTTCCACCTTCCCCTTTCTTCAAGAGGAATAGACTTTAGTTCGCTTTAATCTGACAAACCACTTCGCCACCTTTAAATACACACAATTCGCCTTCTTCCATTTGCTGCCACGTTTCGTCGTGGGTTAATGGTTGTGTGGCGATGACGGTGACGACATCTTTGTCTGTGGTGACTTCTTTGAAATCAATAATAACGTCTTCGTCCGATAAGGTGGCTTTTTTAAACGGTGCTCGTCGGGTGATCCAGTGTAATTTGGTGGTACAAAAGCAATATAAACGCACGCCATCAGAGAGCATCATGTTGAATACTCCCATGGTTTTGAGCTGCAAAGCTAAGGCTGATAGCGCCTCAGATACTTCTGCGAGGGTTGGCTCTTGATCACAAAAACGTGCTTGGAGTTGTTCAACGATCCAGCAAAATGCTCGCTCAGAGTCCGTACTACCTAATGGGTGATAATGCTCTATTGGCAAAGATTCAGACGACTCTAACTGACCATTATGAGCGTAAGTCCAAGTCTTTCCCCACAACAATCGATTAAACGGGTGTGTGTTTAATAGACTTACAGCGCCAACGTTTGCTTGCCGAATATGACTGATCACAATGTCGCATTTTAGCGATGTGTTACTGATGACTTCCGCCATGTCCGAATCAGCACTCGGCCTTGGGTCATGAATCGCCCACACATCACCATCACGATACATAGCCATTCCCCAGCCATCTTTATGAGGACCAGTGCGCCCGCCACGAGCGCGCAATCCTGAAAAACTAAAACATATATCCGTTGGCACATTTGCGCTCATGCCTAATAACTCACACATCGTCTAGATCGTCTCTTCTAAGGGATTGATTTTTCTTCATACGACGATACAAAAATATACCGCCAACAATAACCGCAATACCACCTAAGTTTAATACTGCGTACATAATCCATTCAGTTGTCGACAGACTATTAGCTTTATCTAAAACCATATCCGTCGTCGATTCTTCTTTTGTCTCTCCGGCAACCTCAGTCTGAGAGTCTGAATTTTCATCTGCCTCATTGACTACTGAAACAGAAGGCGGAACCAACATTGGCATCACATCTTTGTTGGATGTGGCAACTGGAATCAGTAGCTTACCCATTGGAGCGACATCACCTAGCCCAACTGTTGGTGCGTCATTTCCTTGTCTATTAAAGTGCCAAACTGGCGTCCAATATTCGAAACGCAATCCTGTTTGAGTGAAGCCAATTAGTTGCGCACGAACTTTTACGTTATCGTTTGCTGAAACTGGGATTATTTTTTCCCAATAACCCTGCCCAACAAGCGGCATATCTTCCATTTCTGTGGTGCCATTATTGTAGGTAAATTCAAGTTTTACATTAGAACGCAGCATGTTCAGTTTCAAATTCACTGGTTTAGCTGAAAATGCAATCAAATTACCGCTAGGATTCGCACCTTCAAAATTGATAGCAGGATAAACGGTAAAAAATTGACTCAATTGTCGAGAGAAGGTTTTTCCGTCCACTAGACTAACTAATTCATAGTTACCTGCTTCTGTAATGCCTTCTAAGTGTTGCTTAAACTGCCCGTTCGTTCTGTCCATTTTATGAGAATAAATCGTCTCTTTTTGCTCACCACTTAAACGCACTAACGTCTGCTTGACGTTCAATAAACTCAATATTTTGTCATCTTTTATCACTTTGTCTTTTTGAAACAAAGCGACAGTGGAATAAATGGGTTCATTCTGAAATATCACGGGAGCAACCGGCGTTGCTTGGGCGCTTAAATCAGTGATCACGCGAATACTACTTCGATCAATATCGACATTATTAACTTGCCATTCACCAGAAGATGGAGCACGAATGGTGATTAGGGTGTAATGATCTGACGTAGATACCGACACATTTTTATTACTCACCAAAGACAACAGTGTTCCATCAGGTTTGACAATATGAGGCTGTATACCGTTTTCGTGGAAAACAACAAGAGTAAGCTCTTGGATCGCATCGTCCACTGTAAAACGATTACCATCGAATGGTAATTCATCCGAGGGTGAAGCTTGGGAGAAAATACGGTCAAATGTGTCCAATAAGTCTTCAGGAATAGCGACTTCAGTGTGTGTTGCATCAGTGCGCAATGACAAGGATTCAAGTAACGCTTTGTCGGTGTAACCCGTCATAGAAATAGTATGAAGATGAATACCACGCTCTTCTAACTTAGACGTTAATTGATTAAGAATACGATCACGAGAAGCTTTGTTCACCGCCTCTTCCAAACTGATGTCTACCATGCCATCAGTAACTAAAATCCAATGACGATTAAAGCCAGGCTTTAGGTTTCCCGAGTCGGGTGTTTCCAACAAAAGCTTGATAATGGCTTCTAAATCGGTTTTGACATCTTGCGTCACATAACTATCTACATAGCTCGCCAGTTTAGTTTTATTGGCTTTATTAACGATGGCTTCAGGTAAGAGCACTCTAGGCTCCTCGCCAAACAACCAAATCCCTAGTGTGGCTTTTTCTTCAGGCGCAAGATTAGAAATAAGACGCAACGCCTCAGATGTAAGCTTATCAGGATCACTGATCAACATACTGCCAGAGGCATCAACAATGACACGGAACTGAGTGTCCGCTTTACTCAACGGCATCCAAAAGGATAAAACAGCCACTAACAACACAGTATTTATTTTCAACCACTTCACGTTTGCGAACTCCTTGAACTACTTTACTTTGCTGAATTTAGCGACCATTTGCCGTAACTAAGCCGAGATCTCAAATTACATCATACGGTTCCGGCATACCATGCACCCATTTAATAACATGGGTTTCCCACTCTTCTTCATCAACGGTATTTTCATTCACCGCATAATGGCGAACGGTTAGCCCTTGGCGAAGCATTTCTTTATCACTACCAACCACCAAAGGGTGCCAATTCGGCAAGTCTTTGGTTTCATACAGTACACGATAACTACAGGTATCAGGTAACCAGTGAAACTCATCAATCTGATCCGGTGTTAGCGTAATACAAGTCGATACTTTATCTTGTCGAGTGTCATACACCTTACATTGGCATGAAGCCACATTGAGCTGATGGCAAGATAAATTAGTATAAAAAACCTCTTCGGTTTCATCGTCTTGTAATTTTTGCAGGCAACATTTGCCACATCCGTCACAAATAGACTCCCATTCAACAGAAGACATTTTCTCCAGCGGCGTGGTTTTCCAAAAAGGCTCGTAACGCTTTGCAATCATTCTTTGAATCCAAGTAATTAATAAACCGCTTGCGTCGGCGTTTTATATAAGTCCAACAAATACTCTTCCTTCACTGGCGGTAATTGCAAATAAAAGCCTTTTTCACGAATGCCTTTAGTAACGTTTTCTGGTGTCGCTCGAGCTAACTTACTCTCATTGGTTAATAGCATAGTCATCGCACTGATGCCTTTGCCAAACCGAGTCATAAGCTCTTCAGGAATGTCCTTCAGTCCTTTGCTTTTTTCCACATACAAGTACATTCCATCATGCTTGCTGGAGCGGAATACTTCTACGATTAAATGCTGTTTCATATTTTACCTTTGGCGATATTGCGCCATTTTAGGACTTTTTAAATTTCTCTAAGACAGGATTGACGATGGCATCGCGTCGCCAGCCGTTTAATGCCGGATTCTTCCAATCTACTTCAGTACCATCGTACAAATGACGAACCAAAGGATCGAGCAATTTACGCTTCATCATGGCTTCTGGTGCGATTTTTAACGCATCTGCTTTTTCACGCACAAACGCTTTGATTGCTTTCGTTAAATCACCCGCCTGAGATGGCAATGGAATTTCCAACGGCAACTGATATTCATCAGGCGACAACTCATTTACCAAGGCAACATTCTGTAAAATCACCTCACCGTACAAACGATGCTGACGGCCCGTTAACTCTTCTGCCTCAGAAATTGCTTTATGATGTGTTGGCAAGGTTTTCGCCAATGACCAGAGGGTACGATCTTTTAAGATCTGCCCTTTCGGAACGTCTTCTTTACGAGCTTGCTCATCGCGCCAAATAAACAGCAAACGCAATAAAGTTAAACCCGCTGGCGTCAAACGCCATGCGGTTTTAATACCATCCCAGTTTTGCTCTGGATCAGAGTTCATCTGGTATTGCCATTTCAAAGAATCACAATCTTCCATCACCCATTCAAGCATGTTTTTCGCCTTTAAACGAGCAATCTGCATTGGATAAACTTTGGCCAAATACACCACATCAAGCGCTGCATAACGCTTTTGAGCATCCGTTAAAGGGCGTTGAACCCAGTCTGAGCGGGTTTCGTCTTTCGCGACTTCAATTTGCAAATACTCATGAATCAGCTTCACATAGCTTAGCGACCATTGGGCGCTGGCATAGGCTTCACCAATTTGAGTATCGTAAAACGGCGCAGGCAAAACACCTAATAAACGATCAAAGACATCCAAGTCCTCTGAGCAGGCATGGAACACTTTCATCACAGAAGGGTTTACCATCAGGTTACGAAGCGGTTCCCATTCATCGATGCTCAACGGATCAATCAGTACGGCTTTCTCGCCTTCACTAATTTGAATAAGCCCCGTAATTGGAAAATAGGTTGTGCGGCGAATGAATTCTGTGTCGACCGCAATGACCGGCAAATCTGCCCAATAATCACACCAGCTTGCCAGCGATTCGTTGTCCGCAACCCACACAATATTCAGAGCATCATCTTGATCATTCATACTAGAGCTTCTTCCGTCCCTCTAGCGCTAAAGCCAGAGTGTTTCCATCAACGTATTCCAGCTCACCACCCATAGGAACGCCATGAGCAATACGACTGACATTGATGTTCAATGTTTTTAATTTTTCAGCAATATAATGACAAGTCGCCTCGCCTTCTACTGTTGAGTTAGTAGCAATAATCGCTTCTTCCACTTCATTATGCTGGACCAAAGCTTCTAAACGATCTAAGCCCAATTCTTCCGGACCAATACCATCAATAGGAGACAAGTGCCCTAGCAAAACAAAATAACGCCCAGAAAAACTGCCCGCCGATTCAATGGCGATCACGTCTGCTGGCGTTTCTACAATACACAAATGCTTTGCATCGCGCTCTGGGTCTGTGCAAATTCCACACTCATCCTCTTCGGTCAAAGTACGGCAACTCGAACAACGCCCGACTTTGTCGAGCGCTTCGCGCAATGCATTTGCCAGTCTATCTGCCCCTTGATGATCACGTTCTAATAAATACAATGCCATCTTTTGCGCCGATCTTGGCCCAACACCCGGCAAACAACGTAATGATTCAATCAGTTCTTTAATTAAGGGACTAAACAAAGCTCGCTCCTAGAAAGGCATCTTGAAGCCAGGTGGCAAAGACATACCCGCCGTTGCTGAGGCCATTTTTTCTTTTTGAGTCACTTCGATATTACGCACCGCATCATTCACCGCCGCTGCGATCAAGTCTTCCAGCATTTCTTTGTCGTCACCAAACAAAGAATCATCGATAGAAACGCGCTTCACATCATGACGGCCTGTCATTAGGATTTTGACCAGACCCGCACCAGCTTGGCCTTCTACTTCCATATTGGCAATTTCTTCCTGCGCTTTCTGCATGTTTTCTTGCATCTGCTGCGCCTGGCGCATCATGTTACCCATACCACCTTTAAACATAACTTTTGCTCTCCAATTTAAGCTTTAACTTTAACCGTATCGTAAACCAATTGTGCGCCCATCGTTGCCGACAAAGCTTGCACAACTGGATGTGAATTCAAATGTGTAATTGCCACTTGTAAGGCTTCTGCTCGCTTACTAGCGGCAAATTCTTCTGCGGTCACACCTGTGGTGTCTTCCACTGTATCTATAATCAAAGGCACCGTCATCCCGAAGAAATCACTCAGTGCACCTTGTATTTGTTCGTAACGTACTTGGTTCAACATATGCCCGTATTCTAATGGTACTTCAAGGCGAACACCTTGGTCACTTGCATCCACCAAGCTAGAATTCATTAAAATATTTTGCACTAAACCTGTCAAAGGTAAACGCGGCGCCACCAGCCACCAAAGCTTCATGGTGAGCTCATTAAAATGACTCATCTCCGGCAATGGCATACCTAATGCAGGTTGAGCTATCGTATCCGGTACTTTTGAAAGTCGCGTGTCTGGTTCTTTATTCTCTTCTTCGACGATTGACGATTCAATAGGTTCCGCCGCTAACGCGTCAACTAAGTCTGCAGCGGGATTAAATGGATCGGCGACATCAGCGATTGCTCGCTCTTCCGCTTCTTCGTCATCCTCATCATCGTCACTTTCATCTATCGAGTCTTCTGCGAATGCATCTTCGGTAACCACAAAAGGTTTTGGTTCATGTTCCGGCTTAACTGTCTCAGTTGGCATTTTTGGCTCTTGCTGCACGGCATCAACCGATTCTACCAACTCATGATTTTCCGCTTCAGTAGCCTCAAAATCATCAACACTCTCTGACGTGATGGATTGAACATCGTCTTCAACATGATCTCGAAGCGCCTCATCCTGAACGCTTTCGCTTTCAACAGTGACACCTTCACCTACATCATTTTGCACAACATCATTTTGAACCAAAGCATCTTCCGCTACGACAGGTTCCGGTTCCGGCGCCTCTTCCCAAGGCGGATGTTCAGCAGGAGCTGTTGACTGAACAGGCGCACTTACAGGCTCTTGCTCAAGCATTTTCTCTGCAGGGTTAGTGACTACGGGCTCTTCTGATTCAGCTGCTACTGTTTTTTTTTCTGTCATCGGCTGAGACGGATAATCAGGCTCTGCCGTTTGGTACATTGTTTCAGGCGATGCTACTGGCGCAGTGTCTGTTTGAGCATTCATCACAGGCGGCGCATTATGACTAACCACCATTGGCGGTGCTGGACGAAAAGCAATCAGCCTTAACATCAGCATTTCAAAACCCGCACGAGCAGAATGCGCTAAATGCAAATCACGACGGCCAATTAACAAGCTCTGATACATGATTTGTATTTCTTCAGAACTCACACTGGCAGCAATTGCTTGAATACGCGCCAAATCACCAAGCTGATCCATTAATGCGCCCGAGACTTGTTGCTCTATCGCCACACGATGCAACACATCCAACAAGCTGCCACAAATCGCCGTAAAATCGGGCTGATAATCAGCAAGTTGCTCTATCCGATTCAACACTTGCGCAGCGTTTTTAGACGCCACGCTTTCCAACAAATCCAATACTTGCGCTTGATTCACCAAGCCCAACATCGCCGTTACGCCAGATTCCGAAATCGTACCATTGCCAAAAGCAATCGCCTGATCCGTGAGACTTAGCGCATCACGCATACTGCCGTTTGCTGCTTGGCCAATTTGCCACAGCGCAGGCTGATCAAAATTGACTTCTTCAGTGGTGAGCACGGTTTGCAAATAATCCACCACCCGCTGCGGCGACATATTTTTGAGATTGAACTGCAAACAACGAGACAAAATGGTCACAGGAAGTTTCTGGGGATCGGTCGTTGCGAGCAAAAATTTGACGTGGGCTGGTGGCTCTTCAAGGGTTTTTAATAACGCATTGAAAGAATGAGTCGACAACATGTGCACTTCGTCTATCAGGTAGACTTTAAAACGGCCGCGAGTTGGCGCATATTGCACGTTTTCTAATAATTCGCGGGTATCTTCTACTTTGGTACGAGATGCCGCATCCACTTCGATCAAGTCAACAAAACGACCTTCAGCGATTTCTCGGCAACTATCACAAGTTCCGCAAGGCTCAGGCGAAATGCCATTGGTTTCACAGTTCAAGCATTTAGCAAAAATACGCGCGATCGTGGTTTTACCAACACCGCGTGTTCCGGTAAACAGATAGGCGTGATGTAAACGCTGTTGGCGTAAGGCATTCACCAACGCTTGAAGTACATGGTCTTGCCCAGCCATTTCAAGGAAAGTCTGCGGGCGCCATTTACGTGCTAAAACTTGATAACTCATGATGGATACTGGCTGATAAAAAGCGATTTTTTATTGTACGGCAGTATGAGCAATTTCGAAACCACTCTTAGTGTACAGGACGACAGGTAATTAGGAGAAATAACAAAAAACTTCGCTATAAAGATCAACAGCTTAAATTTAGAACAGATTTTGTCCAATCTATCACCTGAAAATCTAAGTAATAGATCGAACAAAATCCTTCTTGCTAGTTCGCCTTGGCTTCACGCACCTTACGCTGACGTTCTTTTTCTAGTGCTTTTTCGACACGATGTTTTTCAACCGCATCCAGTACTTCTGCGCCGATGTGTTCTTCACCACGAGAACGAGCAAGCTGAACTTGTCGCTCACGTTCGATAAAACGCTGGCGCTGTTCATCGGTGAATTTATCAACGCAATGCACACAGCTCACGCCTTGAATGTAATGTTCGCTTTGCTTTTCTTCTTCAGTAATCGGCATACGACAAGCATGGCATTGGTCGTATTCGCCTTTTTGTAGATCGTGATTTACAGAAACACGATTATCAAACACAAAACACTCACCTTCCCAAAGGGTTTCTTCTTTTGGCACTTCTTCCAAGTACTTCAAGATTCCGCCTTCAAGGTGATACACCTCTTCGAAGCCTTGCTCTAGCATGTAAGCAGTAGATTTTTCACAACGAATGCCGCCAGTGCAGAACATGGCAACTTTTTTGTGTTTCGCAGGGTCCATGTTTTCTTTTACGTAAGCTGGGAACTCACGAAAAGTATCGGTTTTTGGGTTTACGGCGTTTTTGAACGTACCGATTTGTACTTCGTAATCGTTACGCGTATCAACCAAAACCACATCAGGATCAGAGATCAACGCATTCCATTCGCTTGGTTTAACATAAGTGCCCACCACGCGTTTAGGATCAATACCTTCCACACCCATGGTGACGATTTCTTTTTTAAGCTTCACTTTCGTGCGGTAGAAAGGCATGTCTTCGTCATAAGACTCTTTAGAGACAATCTTATCCAAACCGGGTTGCAGGTCTAACCAAGCCAACATGGTATCGATACCTTCACGAGTGCCGGCAACCGTACCGTTAATACCTTCGCTTGCAAGCAACAAGGTGCCACGAATAGCGTTGTCTTCTAAGGTTTTTTGAAGGGGCTCACGAAGGGACTCAAAATGAGGCAGTTCGACAAATTTATAAAGGGCACATACTACGACTTTAGACATAACATTCTCCTATGCGATCTGGAACGTAAAACCAGAGCAATTAAACAAGGCGCGTATTATAGAGAATTATTGGTCCGGATCAAGTTTAGAACCCGTGGTGTTATTAACACGGAACCAGCCTGCGATACTGTGTCGAGTTCGTTTCGCGACAACCACTTCATGGTAAAAGCACTCACTCAGAAATACCGCCAAACGCCCTTTTTTCGGAAAAAAACGCCCTATCTCCATAGAAGGGTTATTTTCATCATAAATAACCAACTCGCCACCGTCACCATCTTGCCAATCTTCATTTAAATACAAGACAGTAGACAAAATGCGATTACTTTCACCCTTGAAAGCATCAATGTGTTTTTCGTAAAACGCACCTTTTTCGTAACGAGCAAAATGCGCCTCATAATCAAATAAACCGAGGAACAAGCGTCGGTTCAACGCAACACGCAAGTCAGTCATCATCTTCAAGAAATCGATGCGAATTGGCTTGTCTGGATCAATCCACTGAATGTAATCACGACGAGCGTCTAATACGATTTGATGATCTTGTTTACGACCAACGCCAGCTTGCAACATAAAGGCGTTTTGTATACTTTCTGCTTCATCCATCAAGGCTTGAGTGAAATCCGCTGAAAAAAAGTCGTCCTGAACACTCCAACCTTTTGTCTGTAAATCCATTAATAAATTAGCAAATGGCTCTTTCCGGCTGAAAGCAGGGATGGAATTTTCGACATACAAACGTTTAGCAGGCAGGACTTCAGTAGACATAGATAGGTTCGTCACTTATAAAAGATCACTTGTAAAAAGGCAAAATAACTACAGCAGCTATGATACTGTAGCCCAACAGACAACACATCAAGATTTCGCCACATAGATTTAATAAGATGACCCAAACCTTTCAATTACGAGATTATCAAATTCAAGCCGTTGAGGCGTCTTTGGAACACTTTCGTAACAGCGATGACCCAGCCGTTATTGTGCTGCCCACTGGCGCTGGCAAAAGCTTAGTGATTGCAGAATTAAGCCGGCTCGCCAAAGGTCGTGTCATCTGTCTGGCGCATGTTAAAGAATTAGTAGAACAAAACCACGCCAAGTTCCTAGCAACTGGCTCATCGTCAGGCATTTACTCTGCAGGATTAAGCCAAAAAACCAGCACAGAGAAAACCACCTTTGCCAGCATTCAATCTATCGCGGCAAATCTTGATGATTTTAACGACCCCGCAAGCTTAATCATCATTGACGAATGTCATCGCGTCGGCATGGAAGAAAGCGGCCAATACAACAAAACCATCGAGCACTTCCGAGCACTTAACCCAAAAGTAAAAATTCTCGGCTTAACCGCCACGCCCTATCGTTTAGGCAGCGGATGGATTTTCCAAAACCATTATCATGGCTATACAAGAGCCTGCACAAACTCGTTATTCAAGAAATGTATTTTTGAATTACCTCTGCAGCACATGGTGAAAAAAGGTTATTTGACACCGCCAATTCATTACGATGCGGCCATTGCCCATTACGATTTCAGTCTACTGACCGAAAGCTTGGACGGCGAGCAAAACACCGACGACATAGCATTAAACGAGCTTATTCATAAACACCCACGAGTCACCAAAGCCGTCACTGAGCAAATATTACAACTTAGCCAAGACCGCCAAGGGGTGATGATTTTTGCAGCCACCATCGACCATGCAAAAGAAATCACCAGTTACTTGCCAGCAGACAAAACAGCATTAATAACGGGCAAAACCAGACTCAAACAAAGGGATTCATTGATCGCGGCCTTTAAAGCCAAAGAGATTAAATACCTTGTTAACGTCTCGGTATTAACCACAGGGTTTGACGCGCCACATGTGGACGTGATCGCTATATTGCGCCCAACGCAATCGATCAGTTTATTCCAACAAATCGTTGGTCGTGGTTTGCGCTTAAGCCCTGGCAAAAGAGACTGTCTAGTCTTGGATTACACCAACAATGGCTACAATATTTTTCAGCCAGAAATTGGCGAGAAACGCCCAACCCAAGATTCTGTCGCGGTTCAAATCCACTGCCCTGTGTGTGAGTTCGCCAATACATTTTGGGGAAGAAAAGACGTTGAAGGCAACATCCTTGAGCATTTTGGACGCCGCTGTCATGGCCTAGTAGAAAATGAACAGGGTG
Organism: Marinomonas sp.; assembly: GCF_965225885.1. Classification (NCBI taxonomy): domain Bacteria; kingdom Pseudomonadati; phylum Pseudomonadota; class Gammaproteobacteria; order Oceanospirillales; family Oceanospirillaceae; genus Marinomonas; species Marinomonas sp. The sequence continues at coordinate 2,579,965 of NZ_OZ245329.1, read as the reverse complement.
AAGAACAGCAATGCACGTATCGCTTCCGCTTTAAACGCTGCCCTTATTGCAATGAAGAAAATGATATCGCAGCACGACAATGCCAGCATTGCGCCGAAAAACTCATTGATCCAGATGATTTACTCAGAAGTGCGCTCAACCTAAAAAACAACAAGGTATTGCGCTGCTCGGCTATTACACCGGAATTAAACATCAAAGAAAAAAGCATCAAGATCACCTATCACGATGAAGACGGCCTGACGTTATCAGAGACATTTCGCTTTAACTTCAAGAAATCGCGACAAGCGTTTAACGATTTATTTGCGCGCAGAATTGCCAACGGCAGCCAATCTATACAATTTGATAAGGTTGAAGAAGTGGAACGTTTTTTACCTTATCTTCCCTCGCCCGATTTCGTCATCGCCAAGAAGCAAAAACAACATTGGCAAGTCACGGAACGCTTATTCGACTATCAAGGGCCGTATCGTAAAGCCAACGAACTTGGCTAAACCAATTAACCCTTGTTTTTGAGTGCATTACGATAAGACATCTCAAACGGTAGATTCATACGCTTCAAATTATCTATCGCAACCTGCCCTAAAACACCTTTTGGCACGCCTGTCAGCAAAACAAACCAATAGTTGGCAATCATATTTTCGGCAAAAACACTGGCCGTTTTATCGTCCACACCCACTTGTTTAAAACGCTTAATAATACCTTCTAAAATCACTGCCATTTGATTGGTATGAAAGCCACCTTTGGCCAAGCTGTCTAATAATACTTGTCGAGTAAATTCGGCATATTCATCGTAAAAATCAAATAGGACTTGCGCCATCTGCAGAAGGTAATCGATTGGAGAAGCGCTGGCTTTTTGAGAGGCAACTGCAGCACGAAGCGCCACATCCATTTCATCAAAGAAAATATCTTTAACAAGGGATAATTTATCAGGGAAATGAACGAATAAAGTCCCAACAGCAATACCGGCTTTATCGCTTAAATAACGGGTACTGGTTGCTTCAATGCCTTGCGCTAAAAACGCTTGCTTAGCAATGGTTTTGATTTTGGATCGAGTATTGGCTTTTTGTTGCTGACGAAGACTCACCTGAACATTCTCCTAAGTAAGATATCTGGAGAGTCTAGCGTGTCTAATTTTCGAAAACGAGTGTAATTTAATACATAAAACATTAACGCATAGAATTTAGACTAGGCATTGAGGATCGAGTTAAAGACTCAGAAAGATCGACCATAAAGGATACAATTCGCTCTGCATTCACGCCATAGTCACCAGAACCAACCCTTGAGCATGAACGCATATCAACACGAATGTTATTAGGATCAACCTGTGTAATACGAATAATAACGTCGTCTCGGAAACCAAAAACAGGCGTTCGAGCCGTCGCTTCAACAATACCTGCTCCAGAATACATAGCCACTACATCCCAACCACGCTCCTCAACAAGTTCAGATATCGTAGAGAAAACGCGAGCTTTGCTTTTTGAAGAAAATAAAGGCTGAACATCTGGATAGTATTCACGCTGAATAGGCGCCCATTCACTGTTATAACGCAGATCATTTTCTTTAGATTTTCGGATGAAGTTAACATTTAGAAACGCAGGCGGGACATCAGTGTCAGTGGTAATATCATTTATGTCAGGCAAGTCTGAGCGCTGTAAATAAAACCCAATCCACATAATGCTATACATCAGCGACACAATTAACACTAAAAAGAAAAATCTCTGACAGGCTATATTTTTTTCTTTACGGCAAAGACCAATAGACACAGCAGCAAGCAAGGATAAAAACAAAGAAGCAAATACGCTTTTACGAAGCATGGAAAAACCAGTTATTGGCTCAAGAATCCCAACTCGAACACCGGCAATAGATATAAATGCAACACAGCCTACTAACATGAGAAGAATGTATAAAACCGGAGAGATATAACGACTCATAGACAACTCATAGCGAAAAAATAATATCTCACACCATATCGTGACTTGATGACAACGAACAGAAGCAATAAGCCCGTTTCAACGCATTCCTTTGTATTTGCATATTTTGTGTAAAGTTTCCCACAAAACCTATAAAAAAGAGGGCTAATTGTTAACAATTTAAAACATTTAACCTGCATTTTCGCTCTCGCTTTAATAGGGCTAAAGCATTACGCAACATCAACATAGCATTCAGCCTCCCTAGACATTTCAAACAAAAAGTCGATAATGGCGCCGTCAAAAACAGAGCATTCACCTCATGAAAGTTTCGCCAAACAAACATTGTGTCGATATATTACGCGAACAATGTAAAACAGAATCAATGAGACCTTTCATCGCAAGAGGCTCCAATGCCATTCGCTGTCCTCACTGTCTGATGGCAGAATTTGCCTGTTTTTGTCATTTAAGAAAGAACCAAACCTCTCCTATAGAGTTTATTCTGCTTTTTCATCGAGATGAGATTCACAAACCTACCAACAGCGGCAGGCTCATTGCAGATTTATTTCCAGATGACACTCAAGCCTATATGTGGAGCAGAACCGAGCCACACCAGTCCTTGTTGGATCATATAAAAAGCAGGCAGGAGAACTGCACGATATTGTTCCCAAACACAGAAACCGCGCAGGCACAGAATAGACAACTAAGAATGACAGCCCCACCAAGCAATAAAGGCAATGAAAAACACACCTTTATTATCTTGGATGGGACATGGAAACAGGCAAGTAAAATGTTCCATCAAAGTGAGTGGCTTAAAGATATCCCTCACTTTGAAATTAACAGCGAAGCCCAACGCTCTTTTCTTGTTAGACACTCAAGCCATCAAATGCAGTTCGCCACCGCTGAAGTGACCGCTATGCTGCTCGATACTCTAGGACATAGTGAACATAGCCAACGACTACTTAACTATTACCAAGCCTTCAATGAGCACTGCCTGATCAGTCGAAAACGTGGCAATAATGAGCATTTTTGAAAGAGAGTTACCAAAAACAAAAATCAATCAAAACAACGGAATACAATCACTTCGCTGATCAAGACTCTCTAAACAACAAATTGCCCCAGCCATTAGAGTGAAACTGTGCGGCTTGTTTTTTCTTTTTACCCACCAAAACAGGCCCATTATCCAAGAACAAGAATGCTTTCCAAGTGCGTTTAAAAACACCCCAAGGAAGTTCAAACACCAATTCATTGTGACAGCAAAAAAACACCGTCGTATCGTCACCCCAAGCTGAAAAATGCATCAAAATCCCCTCAGGTAATGATGCCTGATCGCTATCCCATGCTTTTTCCCATTGAAGCTTACCATCTGGAGCTTGCGAGCTGATTTTCTTCAACCAATCTCGATCCGAAAAGTGATCTGGATGTATTTGCTCATCACTAATGTAATCTCGCCAAATCTGACCGGCGCGCAGCTCGCTTAACAAGCGAATTTCTTGCAAGTCTTCAGGCTCAACTTTTGGATCGTCACGTTTAAAAATCCAACTCTTTGAAAACAACTCTAACGATTGGTACAAAAAAATTCCTTTGGTGCACGTGCACTTCAATAAATCAAAAAAAGATGAAAAAAACTAACCTAACAAGTGAAAAAGGATCGTTTGTCCAATCAGTCAAGCTTAACTAATATTATCATTGTTGTAATAAAACAACATTTTCTCAATTAACAAATCAGGAGAATACCATGGACTCTCAACAACAATACGAAGCACTTTTAGCAAAATGGGGCTACGCAGACACTACAGTTGAAGACCACGCTCGCCGTCAAAGACGTGCTCGTCGTGTTAAAGCGGTTGTTACTTTTTTCAAGAACGCTATTAAAGCAATCAAAAAAGTAAGCGCTCGTCCTCAGCAACTTGGTCAAGCAAGCAACTAAGCTTCACAAGAACAAGCCCATAATAATTGGGTGTTAGTGTATCGTAAACAGATCTTTTTAAGGGAAGAAAAATAATAAAACCCCCTCCCTTCCTTAACCTCCTCAAAATTCGTTATCATCAGTATTCATTCACAACGAAACATCTTCTTTTATGACTTACTCTTACAAAGCAATAATCTTTGATTGCGATGGTGTTATTGTCGACACAGAAAACATATCCAATACCATTTTAAAATCCATGCTAAGTGAATGCGGTCTTGAACTCGACGAAGAGACATTGCACGCAAAATTCACCGGATTCACCAACAAAGAAAACCTCATAAATGCCGAAAAGTTACTTGGCAAAGCATTGCCAACAAACTTTGATGAAGATTATAGACAGCGCTTTCACACCATCATCGAAGCGGATCTAGAACCTATTAAAGGCGTACGCGAATTACTTAATAAGATCACCACTCCAATCGCCATGGCAACCAATGCTCGTCGCAAAGAAATGAACTTCAAACTAGACAAGATTAAATTGTCTGAACGATTTTCTACCCGTTTTTGCGTTGAAGATGTAGAAAATGGCAAACCAGCCCCAGACCTTTACTTAAAAGCTGCCAAAGCACTGAATGTCGATCCAAAAGATTGTTTAGTGATTGAAGATTCTATTGCAGGAATTACCGCAGGACGAGCAGCTGGCATGCGAGTGCTTGCCTTTAGCGAAACACTTGATGAGAAAATGCAAACTGCCGCAGGCGCGACAGAATGCTTTAAAACCATGAAAGAGCTAGAAGGCTTGCTAGGTCTTTAACAAACCCTCTAACATCCATTCAATCGAACTAAGTTTGTATAACAAATTAGTTAGACATAGCTTGCAATTGTTTCAGCAGACTCTTTGGCAAATCTTTGATAGTAAGGGTGCCAGAGTCTGCATCAAACACAATCGACTCGGCCAACAACTCGCTATCAAAACTAATTGTCAAAGCACGAGAGCTGCCAGACAAACGCGTCAGTTTTTTCAGCGCGGCTTTTTCGACAAAAATTTCTTTTTCCATCTTGAAGCTATCTGAGTCAGCAATTTCTAAAAACTTATTCGCCTGCTCAACAGAGAATCGAGATTCAACCTGAGAAGCAATCTCTTTAATTGCCAAAGGCTCGCGGTCTTGCGCTTTCGCTTGACAATGCTCAGACACCACTTTTTTGAATTCATTCGCCTGCTTAGATGGAAAACCTTCTGACTGACAAAACGCCGATGTCAAATCCACCAGCTTGCGTGTTTCTTTTGCCGCCACTTTAGGTTCATCACAACCAATAAACTGAGTGAAATATTCACTCTCAAATTTAGGTGCTCGACCAAAACGGAAGGAAATATAACGACCTTCATCGCCCGCTTGCCATGCTGTCAAATTGATACGCAACGACATATGAAGCTTTTCCATCTCAATCTGCTCAATTTGCGACAAACTAAGATCCGCACCAAGGCCAATGCCTTTTTTGCGTTTCAACATCACAATGTACAAAAAATGCGTATCGTGAAGTTCGTAATGGTTAAACCACAACAAACCGCCTTCGGCTTCTTCAACAGGCTCCAAATACTTCAGATACTCCGCCGCACAATCTTTGGTAAATCCAGCAAAGTCTACAAAGGTATCGTTCTTAAAATGCTTAAACAGCAAAGCGGGTAATTGCGCACCCTCCTCACTTCCCTGAGGGTTAACAAAACGTCCAGTATTCATACCAGAACGATTAAATAGATTCGTCACCTGAGCAGACAACGCCTCGGCTTGCCCATCAACTGGGTTCTCATTTGGACGTGCAATCAGTATCGCTTTACGCTCGCCTTCATGCTTTTGAATCTCGTGCACAATTAAGTTGCTAATAGACACCAGCTACCTCTTACGTTTAATATGGATGATTACGATCAATTTTTAACCCATCGCTTTATGAAGGATCTTCCCAAACCAAAACGTTATGATAAAACCCAAAACCACCAAAAGAGACACACGAAAAGAGCTTGAGTCTCTGGTAGATCAATTTATCAAGAAAAACGGAACGATCCAGCAAGTCGACATGGGTGAATCCGGTTTAGTTGATGGCAAGTATAACACGAGCCACCTAGGCTTTAACGAGCCAAAACAAGATCGCACGCCATTAAATCACGTTGTGGCCGCTATTCAACAACGAAAACACAGTAAATCCGCACCGATAGCACCAGCCAAAAAACGCCCTAAGAAGAAAATCATTTATGATGACTTCGGCGACCCTCTTCGTTGGGTCTGGGAAGAATAGCAAGGCTTTCCACTCCAATTAAAAAAGAGTCTTCTATCTATCGCTTTGAAATGCCAAGCTGATGCTGCAATAATGCCTCCAACAAAATCAAACTGAATGGAGGAAGCAATTATGTCTATTCGATATCTGCACGCTATGATCAGAACAGATAAGCCAGAAGAAAGTCATCAGTTTTACACCGAAGGCCTAGGTCTTATCCAAACCAGACGCATGGACAGTGAAAAAGGTCAATTTTCACTTATCTACTACGCCACAGAACAAGGCGCACCAGAAGTTGAACTGACACATAACTGGAGCGATCGCGCCTACACTGGCGGCGACCAATTCGGCCATCTAGCCTTTGAAGTCGAAAACATTTACCAAGTGTGTGAAAAACTGCAATCTATGGGCGTTACCATTTTACGACCACCACGCGACGGCCACATGGCTTTCGTTAAAGACCCAAATGGCATTTCAATCGAACTTTTACAGAAAGATGGCTCCCTTGAAAGTGCTGAACCTTGGGCCTCAATGGAAAATACAGGAAGCTGGTAGTTACATAAGTTTACAAAACTCGTAATAAACTAAACAACGCTACAAAAATCCGATAGTCATCTAGGCAAGTATTTCTTAAGCTAACAGAATCGTAAAACCTAAAGGTAGTAATAGAGTCATGAAAGCACTCATTAAAACCATCGCACTCACAGGAACATTATTGGTTTACGGACAGCTCGCTGCTGCCGAAAGCCTATACGCTTCCAATGTACAGTCTCGTCTGGCTGATACAGATAGAGATGGCGTTATTGATGCACGTGACCTTTGTCCAGATACGTCGGAAGGAGCAGCGGTAGACAACTACGGCTGCCCAAACAAAACAACCAAACTGCTAACCGTAGAACTGAACGTTCTGTTTGATAGTGGCAAAGCCGAAATTAAGCCGCGCTTTTATACAGAACTAAAGGATCTCGCTAAGTTTTTACAAGAGCATCCAACAAGCAACGTCGTTATCGAAGGCCATACCGATAGTGTTGGATCAGCTGAATTAAACCGCGACCTGTCCCAACGCAGAGCAACCGCGATTGCAGATGTACTGGTAGACAGCTTTAGAATCCAAGCCGATCGCGTTAAAGGCATTGGCTATGGCGAAACCCGCCCTATCGCCGATAACGAAACAGAAGCGGGTAGAAAACTAAACCGCCGAGTGGTTGCTGAAGTCTTTGCAAAAGAGCAGTTTGCCAACGAACGCTGGACAATCTACAGCGTGGACAAAAATGCCAACACCGCACTAAACAACAGAAACTAAGCACTTAGTAAATAGAACATACTAAAAACCAGTCATGATAAATGGCTGGTTTTTTTTGGTTTAAACATTAGCGATGAAGACGCCGCCGTCATGGCGTCTGCCGGACTCAACGTCGCGGAACTGATGAAGCAAACCAACAACCACGGGGCAGACATCATTCTAGAAACAGGCGGACAGGACACACTTGGTCACTCCATTAATGCCGCAGCGGTCAATGGACAAATCGTGGTCATCGGCGTGGCTCCTGGAAGCAACTCCCCGATCCCCAACTACACCATGTTTATCCTGAAAAACGTTGCCATCAAAGGCATCGCCAACGGCAGCCGCGCCATGTTTGTTGATTACATCAACGCCCTAGCCACCAATGACCGCAAAGCCCTGATCGCCAAAACCTTTGACTTTGACCAAGCGCCCCAAGCCTACCAATACTTCGCACAAGCCAAACATATCGTCAAAGTACTGATTAAATTCTAATACTGTGCTAACCAGTGTCAGAAATAAAAAAAGAGAAGTCGAAAGGCTTCTCTTTTTTATTGGCTTCTCTTATAAACAAAAGCCAATCAAATAATGACTGGCTTTAATACGTTTATTCGCTACTCAATATGCTTATTTACTAAACTGTACGGTTGGTAACACGACACGAGGTAAACGCAAACGCTCACACTGCGAACTTAAATATTCACGCCAATATGGCCAAATATGAAAACTGGCATTTTGCAGTGCAAACTCATCGATAACGTCTTGCTCTAATAACTCTGCCATTTGATATTCAGCGATATAGTCCGCCTCAATAAAAGCTTTAATATTAGGCTCTTCACTCTCGCTTGGAGACAACCAGCGAGTTCCTAGACGAATATAAATCCTCACTAGCAACTCAGCATCATTTACTTTAAGCACTTCACTTTTTCGTACCGTATGCATTTGCTGAACAAGCAGCTCATCTAAATCGGTTGATTTAGGATCAAAGTCGTCTTCGCATTGTGCTTGTGTCGATTTTAAGTAAACGTCCTGAATCTTGAGGCTCTCGATGGCTTGCTGTAATTTCTTACTGATTTTAGTTGCCATAACGCGCCTCATATCCAGTGGAATGGGAGGTAATCACCACGGCTTTTGCTTTAGCCCTATAATTCTCAAGGTTAACAACGGTGACATTGTCCCACTGGACAGCCTGCTTACTATGAACACCTGCATTAGCCATTAACTTATCCAATACGGTAGGCACTTCATCGGCCATTCGTAACAAATTATCCATTGCGTCGGATTGCATGACATCGTCGGCTTCATATTTAGAAAAAGCAACGGGACCACCACCAAAGACTTTTGCCGCTTCGTCTTGGCTCAAGCACCAAGCCTTGCGAAGGTTTCGTACCTGCTTACCCGTTAATAAACCTTGCACCTGTTTTTTAAAAGCCACCATGGCACGCTTATTAAAACGCGCTTCGGTTGCACCAGCTTGCTCGCTACCACAAGCGTCACATTCTGAATAATGACTTTCAATACGGCCTTGTTGACCTAAATGCTCAACATCAATCCATTCAGTATGAGTATGTAATTGCCCAGCTTCACAAATCGGACACATTCTTTGTTTCATAACACTCCCCTACTGCGATAAATGACAAGAGACAAGTAGCAATAACTTCCCTGTCTTAGCAATCGCAAATTTCACATAATATTCGTAGCGCAGATGCTTATAGGCGTTGTCGTTCCACTCGTCACGTAACAAGCGGTAACTATCACACGCTGCCCAAGGACCTGTTGGCTTTTGTACGCACCATTCAGAATTGATGTATTCGCCTTTGGTTAATGCTTGCTTCAACAGCTCACGCACATCGGCAACATCAAAGGCCAATCGCTCAACATCTTGTATACACTTGCGAGTCCACAAATTAGTTTTATTGTCACCCTGAGCTAGAAGCGCAATAACATCGGCAACCCCATAAAGAGGACCACTTCTTATTCGAGATCTTCCATTGCCAACTTCTGCAGGCGGAAGTCCCTCATAAGCGCTAATATTTAACGCATTATTTACCATAATGGTAACTATATCCAGTAATATTCATTCTTTCCTTAGTTAATACAAAAAAGAGATCTGAACTCTTTTTTGTCCTCATACTGCCATCAAAACACTGCAAAGCTTGCTCGACTAGAGCATCAGCAAGGTTCAGTTGCGTGGTTTGCTGAGCCGGACTTCCCGCTGGTCGCAGATAGACATTAACTCATCGACTTTGGCGACTATGCAGTACAGTTCTTCGTGTGGGGGAATTACTAAGAATCTCAAAAAGCACCATTTACAAAAGAGAGCAAAAACCTTAAACACACTCGATGCAGTAAGTAACGAGTACAATTATTTTTAAGCAAAATTTTTTAAGGGTGACCCCTTTTCTCCATGTTACGTTACAATACGAACCATAAAAATGAGCCAGTTCAAAGCCTACATAGATTACGCTTTCAACACACTCTCCCATCGCGTAAATACAAAAAACGCATTGGCCTAACGAAGTAATGAGACCAAGATGAACCAAACCGAACAACAATTCTTAAAAGACCTAGAAACCAAACTTTGGAGCGCGGCCGATAAACTGCGAGCGTCCCTTGATGCCTCACAATATAAACACGCTGTTCTCGGGCTTATTTTTATTAAATATGTATCTGATGCGTTCACTCTTCGCCAAGACGACATCAAAAAAGACCTCGCCAACCCAGAGCACGAATACTACTTAGACCCTGAAGGCTTGAGTGAAGAAGAACTCGCCGAAGAAATAGCCGTCGAACTCGAACAACGGGATTACTACCTAGAGAAAAATGTCTTTTGGCTGCCAACTGAATCTCGTTGGACATTCCTGCAAAGCAACGCACCACTTGCCATTGGTGGCACCACGTTAACCATCGAAGGGAAAACGAAAAAAATCACTTCCGTTGGGCATTTAATCGACAACGCCTTAGAAGGCATTGAACGAGACAACCAAAAGCTGAAAGGCGTATTGAACAAACACTATTCCCAGTTGCAAATAGACCAAGCCAAGTTAAACGAGCTGATCAACTTAATCGCCACCATTCCGTTTAATCATAACTCGCTCAATAGCAAAGACATTCTAGGGCATATTTACGAATACTTCCTTGGGCAATTCGCTTTGGCGGAAGGGAAAAAAGGCGGTCAGTTCTACACGCCTGCGTCCATTGTTACTTTGATAGTAGAAATGATCGAACCCTTCGAAGGCCGCGTCTACGATCCAGCCATGGGGTCAGGCGGATTTTTTGTTCAATCCGAGAAGTTTATCGAGCGTTATGCTGGCACGCAAAACATTGACCCACTGACGCAAAAGCAAAAAATCTCCATCTACGGGCAAGAATACAACTACACCACATGGCAACTGGCGGCGATGAACATGGCAATTCGCGGCTTGGATTACGACTTCGGCAAAGAGCCCGCCAGCACCTACACCAATGATCAACACCCAGATCTGCGTGCCGATTTCATCATGGCCAATCCGCCTTTTAATATGAAAGAGTGGAACACAGGGGTAGACGACAACGACCCTCGTTGGAAATACGGCACACCACCAGCAGGTAACGCCAACTTCGCTTGGCTACAACACATGCTGCATCACCTTGCGCCAGATGGCTCCCAAGCGTTATTACTTGCCAATGGTTCAATGAGTTCCAGCACCAATAACGAAGGCGATATCCGTAAAGCCCTGATCGACAACGACCTTGTAGAATGCATGGTGGCGCTCCCAGGCCTGTTGTTTACTAACACGCAAATCCCCGCCTGCATTTGGTTCTTGACGAAAAATAAAGGCATACGCACCGACAAAGCAGGCCGTCAACTTCGCGACCGTTCCGAAGAAGTGCTGTTTATCGATGCTCGTAACCTTGGCTATATGAAAGACCGCGTACTACGCGACTTCACATGGGACGACATTCGTAAAGTCGCTGATACTTTCCATGCTTGGAAAACGACCGCAGCCGTTAATGACAACAAATACAATGACCAAGCAGGCTTTTGTAAGTCCGCTTCATTAGCCGATATTCAAAAACACGACTACGTCCTCACCCCAGGGCGCTACGTAGGCGCAGTGGATGAAATAGATGACGGCATTTCCTTCGAAGACAAAATGGCAATACTCACCACAAAACTCAGTGATCAATTTGCCGAGTCTGCTAAGTTAGAAGCAGAGATCAAAAAGAACCTAGCGGGGTTGGGTTATGAGCTTTAATGAACTATTCGGCTCAATTCCCAAAGGTTGGGAATCAACAACTCTCGGTATTCTTACCCAGAAAGATGGTGGCAGCATACAAACGGGTCCATTTGGTAGTCAGCTACATGCTGCTGACTATGTTGACGATGGAATTCCATCTATTATGCCTAAAAATATAACAATAGATGGTGTTGATGATTCAGATATAGCAAGAGTTAAGCCTTCGGATATTCAACGCTTATCGAAATACACTGTAGCTGTTGGGGATATCGTATATAGTCGAAGAGGAGATGTTGAAAAATGCTCTTTGATTACAGAAAAAGAAAATGGATGGCTTTGTGGTACTGGCAGCCTTCGAGTTAGAGTAAATGATCAAAGAGTTACATCAGAGTTTTTACATGCCTATTTATGCCATCCCAAAGTTAGAGAATGGATCGTAAGGCATGCTGTTGGCGCAACGATGCCAAACTTAAATACTTCTATACTATCCAGCCTACCTGTTCTTGTTCCTTCTGAGAGAGAAGTCGAACAAATTACTAAAATCTGGACTTGTTTGTCTAAGAAACTCATCGTTAATAGCAAAACCAACCAAACCCTAGAATCCATGGCGCAAGCTATATTCAAATCGTGGTTTGTCGATTTTGATCCCGTGAAAGCGAAAATGCGCGGCGAGCAGCCAGCTGGAATGGACGAAACCATAGCTGCACTTTTTCCAGATAAGCTAGTTGAGAGTGAATTAGGGATGATACCGGAGGGATGGAACATACAGAGCACGGAAAGCCTATTTGAAGTAAAAGACGGGACACACGATTCTCCCCAAAAATCAGATAAAGGCTACTACTTAGTTACATCAAAGCACATTACTAAAGGAAAAATTGATATATCTTCAGCTTACCTAATTAGTCAAACCGACTTCGAGAAAGTAAATCAGAGGAGTAAAGTAGAAACATTCGACATTCTATTAACGATGATAGGGACCGTTGGCGAAGTGGTAATTGTCTACGATAATCCTGTTGAATTTGCTATTAAAAATGTTGGTTTATTTAAAACATCTCAAAGATCAGAATTGGTATGGTTGTTCTACTGGCATTTGCAAAGTTTTAAAATGAAGAATTACTTAGAAGTTAGAATGGCTGGTACAACTCAACAATATCTGACTCTTAAGAGCTTAAGGACAATTCCAGTAATTCTTCCATCAGATGAGCTTCTGGGGAGGTTTAATGAGGTAGTGGCTCCATTAATGGAAAAAATATTTGATTATCATAAGCAAAATCAGACATTGTCCAATCTTCGCGACACTCTACTACCCAAACTACTTTCTGGCGAACTTTCATTAGATCAAGCCCAAGATTTGGCGGAGCTATTACCATGACCACTCGAATAGAAATGATCATAGAAACGTTGCAAGCCAACCCTGAGCAAAAGTTTACCGCTCGGGAGTTAGCCAAAGCTTTTATTGAACGTTACCCCGTCGAAATTGCAGAAAAGCAGACAAACCCAAGATACAACACGGAAGAAAAGCTGATTGCTCAGTTAGCGGCAGAAATCGGTGGTGAACGCACGGTTGCAGCCCAAAAAGCCTGCGCCAATGTAGCAACGCGAGATAAGCCTCGTCCACGGATCTACTATTGGGATGCAGACCCTTCTGTTGCAGAGGCCGATGAAATAACCGAAGAGCCTGAAGAACAGAGTGTGGATACGCCTCTCACCTCAAAAAGTTTAAGTGAGCACGATTTATACCCCATGCTGATTGAGTACCTCAGTACGGACCTTGGACTGTATTGCCAACGTATCGATGAACGCAAATCAAAAAACACTCATGGCAGCGGCGGCAACCACTGGTTACACCAAGATATCGTTGCTCTAGAGCCCCTTGATCAAGGCTGGGATGAGGCCGTGCGTAGCTGTGTTCGAAGCGGTCATCATAGCTCGGTGCGCCTGTGGTCTTTTGAGGTAAAAAAGCACCTAACCAAAAGCAATGTGCGCAAGTATTTCTTCCAAGCAGTGTCTAATTCTAGTTGGGCTAACTACGGCTATCTTGTGGCTACGGGGCTGAATAGTGATGTGGAAGCCGAGCTACAAATGCTTTCTAGTCTGCATGGTATCGGCTTACTAATACTGAATACTGAATCGCTATATGATAGCCAGATATTGATCCCCGCGAGAGAAAGAAGCAATGTAGACTGGCAATCCGCCAACCGAATCGTGACTGAAAACCGCGACTTTCATTACTACATTGAGCAAGTCGGGATTTATAACCTTACTGGGAAAATCACCGACCGAGCTTGGAACCGATAGAGCTAATTATTAAAGGGACTTATAAATGTACGAAAGCTTACTGTTGAACGTTAGCAAATACGCCGCTAGCGACAAAACTTCCCCTATTGAAAACTTCATAACAGAAGCGTTTGCTTGGCTTTTACGAAATGACATGAATGCTCAAGCGGCTATTTTAGAGCTAGTTAAAACAAAGAGCAAAAAACAAGATCTCGCATTCTACAAAGCATCAGACGAATTTGATATTTCGACTCAGATGAATTTCAACGGCAACTTCCCTGATATGGTGTGGCAAGATCATACTAATGATTGGGCTCTGGTTTTTGAGCATAAAGTTTGGTCTGAATTACATGATCAGCAGCTTCACAATTACCGTCAGCACGCCGAACAGCATTACCCAAATTACGCACTCGTTCTAATAACCGCGCGCTTAATGCAACACAGACAAAACCCCGACGTCGCATTATGCTGGTATGATGTCGCTGACTGCCTTCGCAAACTGCCCGTAGAGTCGGATAAACTACAATGGCTTCGTAATGAGTTTATTTCATTACTCGATGGAAATGGTTTACTTAACATCACACCTATTGATCCACTTTCATTAAATTATTACAAAGCAGCCAAAAAAATAGATGAGCAATTACACAATATTTGTTTGCAATCAATAAACGAAACATGGCCTTTAGAAGGCTATTTAGACTTTAAAAAGCAGAATAGTGTTCGTAAAAAAGAAGGTCGCGTTGGCTTTTATATTTCCCAACCTGTAGAAAATGATAAATTTACTTGGCGCCCCGGCGTTTTTTCCGGTTTCTTACTTGATGGCTGGGACCACATGGTTGACGACTTGCTAGATAATGGCCCAATAGCGTCACTGATTCTCTCATTTGGTAAAGCTCATCACTCGATCTCTAAAACCTCTCCCATTTATAAACAACTTATCAATGAGCTTCAATCGAGCACTGAGTTAAGAAGCCTTTGGACAGTACACGACAGGAGTCAACGAGTAGAGTTTAATCATTGGCATCCTTTAGTTATTTCTGCCAATTTAGTTGAACTATTTGAGTCATGCAATTCAATCGATACTCAAATTCAGCGATACAATGAAGAAATGAAAAAGTTACAGCAGGTGCTCATTAGCTGTACAGCATTTACTCAGCTTTGCGAGTTATTGAAACCAAAAACATAGGAATCAGTTTAGTGGCAATTACCGAAGATCAATTAGAACAGCTGTGCCTTGATTGGTTTAAAGAGCTTAACTACCAATATGTAAATGGCTATGATATCGCGCCCGATGGTGCTCCTCCTGAACGAGAAGACTATCAGCAAGTCACTTTGCGCCAGCGTTTAATTGATCGACTGGTAAAACTGAATCCATTTGTGCCTTATGACAGCTTACTTGAAGTAGCTAAAAGAGTCGCGACACCTGAAACGCCCATTCTGATCAAAAACAACCGCATCTTCCATAAGTATTTGATCGAAGGTGTACCTCTTGAATATTCCATTGAGCAAGACGGCAAGCAGATCACAAAGCATACCCATGTGCGCTTGATCGACTTCAATGATCCGGATAAAAACGAATTCTTAGTGATTAATCAGTTCACTATCACAGGTAAAAAGGGCAACCGACGCCCCGATATTGTTGTATTTATTAACGGCCTGCCAATGGCGGTAATCGAACTTAAAAACCCCGCCAATGAACAAACTGATATTTGGAATGCTTATAACCAGCTACAAACCTATAAAGATGAAATCTCTGACTTGTTTGTATTTAACGAAGCCTTGGTAGTGAGCGATGGTTGGGTGGCCCGTGTCGGTTCTCTTACCGCTAATCAAGAGCGCTACTTGCCTTGGAAAGCCATCAATAACGAAGACGACAAGCCGTTATTAGAGTTTCAATTAGAAACCTTGGTACGAGGTTTCTTCAAACCTGAGCTTTTGTTGGATTATTTACGTTACTTTATCTTGTTTGAAAACGATGGCGACAAAGTCATTAAAAAGATTGCCGGCTACCATCAATTCCACGCGGTACGTGCCGCAGTGCAAGCAACCATCATTGCAGCAGACAGCCAAACAGGTCTTAGTGAGCGTCGCGCTACTTACCTTGAAAAAGTAAAGCCTGGTAGCCGTAAAGCGGGTGTTGTTTGGCATACCCAAGGAAGTGGTAAAAGCATCTCTATGGTGTGCTACGCCAGCAAATTGCTTCAGCAGCCAGAGCTTAATAACCCAACGATTGTGGTCGTGACGGATCGTAATGATTTAGATAGCCAGCTGTTCAACACGTTTTCCATGGCGAGCGAAACATTAAAGCAAATTCCGCAGCAAGCCGATGGTCGCGACGAATTACGAGAGTTACTACTTAATCGTCAATCCGGTGGCATCATCTTTACTACCGTGCAGAAGTTTTCATTATTAGAAAAAGAAACAGAGCACCCAAAACTCTCTCAACGCTCAAACATTATTGTTATTTCAGACGAAGCCCACCGCAGCCAATACGGCAACAAAGCGCGCTTAGTCGATGTAAAAGATGAGCATGGTGAAGTAATTGGTAAACGCTATGTTTACGGTTATTCCAAGTACATGCGCGATGCTCTGCCCTTCGCTTCATTTATCGGCTTCACAGGCACACCTATTGATAAAGATGACAAGGATACTCGTAGTGTCTTTGGCGACTATGTTTCCATCTACGATATTCAAGATGCGGTAGACGACGGCGCGACGGTTCCGATTTATTATGAATCCCGCCTTGCCAAGTTAGATATCAATCAAGACAAAATCGAAGCACTCAACGATGAAGTAGAAGATGAAATCGGCGAGGAGGAAGAAACCGCCAGCCGTGAGAAAATTAAATCTCAATGGTCTGCTTTAGAAAAACTGGTCGGTGCTCAGCCACGCATTGACGCAGTAGCAAAAGATCTCGTTGAGCACTTCACCACTCGCTGCGAAACCTTCCCCGGTAAAGCGATGATTGTTGGCATGAGCCGTGAGATCTGTGTCGATTTATACGATGCAATTATTGCTATTAAGCCTGAGTGGCACGATGATGATCCAAACAAGGGCGCCATTAAAATCGTCATGACAGGCTCGGCATCGGATCGTCAAAAGATGCAATTGCACATCTACGATAAGAAAACCAAGAAGCTATTTGAGAAACGTTTTAAAGACACAGACGATGAGCTAAAGCTCGTCATTGTTCGCGATATGTGGCTCACCGGTTTCGATGCACCCTGCTGTCATACCATGTACATCGATAAACCGATGAAAAGCCATAATCTGATGCAGGCCATTGCGCGGGTAAACCGTGTATTCAAAGACAAACCGGGTGGTTTGGTGGTGGACTACCTCGGCATCGCCAACGATCTTAAAGATGCACTTAAAACCTATACCAATAGCCAAGGCAAAGGTCAGCCAACCCTTGATACGGCGGAGGCTTTTGCCTACCTAGAAGAGCGTATTGATATTATCCGTGGCATGTTTGCAACGCCATCTGATAACGGCTCTGTATTTTCATACCTTGATACTTATGAAACGAAGCCATTACAGCTTCTGCCAGGTGCGGTAAACCATATATCAGGCTTGAGCCACACCAATCGCGAAGGCAAAGAAGTACGTGACGGCAAACGCCGATTCCTTGACGCGATGGTCCAACTAAATAAAGCCTACTCTTTATGTAATACCCTTGATGAAATCGAACCTTATAAAAATGAAATAGCCTTTTATGGCGCCATCAAGACAGCATTTTTAAAGCATTCAAATGTTGATCAGAAACGTAGTGATGAACTGCGTAATTCTGCCCTTCGTCAAATTTTAAATAACGCCATCATTGCAGATGGAGTGGATGATATTTTCACAACGGTTGGTTTAGATAAACCCAATATTGGTTTGCTATCCGACGAGTTCTTAGAAGATATGAAGCACATGAAAGAGAAGAACCTCGCCGTTGAATTACTAGAGAAACTTCTTCGCGATGAAGTCAAAGCTCGAATGAAAACAGATAAGGTACAAGAGAAAAAATACTCCGACCGTATCATGGCAACGCTACAGAAATACCATAACCGCAGCATTGAAACTGCGCAGGTCATTGAAGAGCTGATTCAATGGGCGAAAGAAATGCAAGCTGATGCTGAGATGATGAAGGAAATGAATCTCACCGCTGATGAAATTGCCTTCTATCGTGCCTTGGTTGCCAATGAAGCTTCTGTAAGAGAATTAGGCGACGACAACTTACGCAAGTTAGCGATTGAACTAACCCACCAGCTACGTAAATCTGCAACCGTTGATTGGTCAAAACGTGAGAGTGTACGTGCTCGTATGCGTAACCTTGTTCGTCGATTATTACGTCGCTTTAAGTATCCGCCAGATAAATCAGATGAAGCTATCCGCTTGGTACTAGAGCAAGCAGAAGCACTGTCTGATAGCTGGGCCTAATAAAGCAGCATGGAAGACTCAACGTTGATAACAACTGTACTTTGTCTGGGTGCTATTGGCGCGTTGAGCACTTTAATTTATCAGTTTCCGCTTTCTTCACTAAGCCAGCATGGGTATGCTGGTCAGCAAAAATAATTTGCAATCCGCACCGCTCCTAAGGATGAGATAATGGCCGCTTTGTTAAGCTTCTTTACTACCCGTATTCACTCCAATGCTTATGCGTTACTGATTTTATGTACTCTGTTTTGGGGTGGGAATACCATTGCCGGCCGTTTAGCGATAGCTCAGGTCTCACCCTTATCCGTGGTGTCTCTACGCTGGTTGATTGTGAGTAGTGTGATGCTGTTCTTTTATGGCCGCCAGGTACGTCAGGAATGGCACCTGCTGCGTCCCCACTTGCTAAAAATGGTGCTGATGGCGACTCTGGGCTTCACCTGTTTTAACTCCCTGTTTTATATTGCCGCTTATCAGACCACCGCCATTAATATCGGCATCATCCAAGGCAGTGTGCCAGTACTGGTCCTGCTTGGAGCCATGTCGCTGTATCGGGAAAAAGTCCGTCTTTTGCAGGCCATTGGCATTATTCTCACTCTACTGGGGGTGACTCTAGTGGCCACCCAAGGCCATTTGACTAAGTTGCTAGAACTGTCCATTAATCCGGGAGACGGCTATATATTGATAGCCTGTGTTTGCTATGCCATCTACACCTTGGCCCTACGAAGTAAACCAAACGTCTCCGCCATGGTGTTCTTTACTGTTTTGTCCTGTATTGGTGCCATCACAGCGCTGCCCGCTCTGGCCTATGAAATAGCCACGGGAGCGGCTTACTGGCCAACCCCGAAAGGCTGGCTGATTGTGCTGTATATTTCCTTCTTTCCCTCGCTAATCTCTCAGGTGTTTTTTATGCGCGGTGTAGAGTTAATAGGCCCCGCCAGAGCGGGGGTGTTTATTAATTTTGTGCCGATTTTCGCGCCCATTTTAGCCGTGCTACTGCTGCACGAAACATTCCATGTTTACCATGCTATCGCCCTTGCCATGGTATTGGCGGGGATCTGGCTGTCGGAACGCAAAAAAAGAGAGGCCAAATAAACGTACCTTGTCTAAATCGATATTGTCAGCATCACCCAGTTACCCGCTAGCACGGCTTTAAGCAGCAAAAGCAGATTAAGACACTTGCAAACCGACACGAACCGCTCTTAGTCGGTTGAAATAAATACTGACCAAACAATAATTGGTCAGTATTTATTGACCAAACTAGCTTTGGTCAATAAATTATGCTTTGATACCTTATATGAAAGCCGTTAGGTTGAGCTTGTGGTGAAGGAGGATAATTCGATGGCGTCTCTCAATAGTACTGAAACAGGCAAAAATGTTGCTAATGATATGAATACAGGCGGTGTTGTCACCGGAGACATTGTCAATTCCAGTGCGTTGTCCGATGCAGAGCATCAAGCCTGCTTGCAGCAGATAGAACAAACCATTGTCATTTTTCAAGATGAATTCCATGCTCAGGGCGATGTGTTCCGTGGCGATGAGTTTCAGGTGTTCGTGCCCAACCCGAAAGACGCTCTACGCTGTGCAGTGCTGCTAAGACTCACGCTGATGAAGTGTGTAAAAGGCGCGGATGCTCGGGTGTCTGTTGGTATTGGCAAGTACCAGCAAATCGAAACTCAGCTTCGAAAAACCGCCAAAGGCGAAGCGTTTCAACTGTCTGGTAGAGCCTTAAAAGGCATGGACGAAGAACGCCTTAAGATGTCTTTACCTGAAACAGTCGATGTGAATCTCAACAAAGATTTATTGATTCATGATTTATTGGTTCGCCACTTAGATTCTATTATTACAGGACTCAGTGAAAAACAGGCTGAGGTGTTGTTCCCTCGCCTGCTCTACCCTGAATTAACTCAAGATGCGCTGTCGGCCCAAACAGGGATTCATCGCCGTTCGTTAGCCTCACGCTTGCAACGGGCAAATGCCAGTTTGATACTAGACACCTTGGATGCATTAGAAACCACGTTAATAAGGAGTATGTCGTGATGTTTCAGCTCGATGGTTTGCCTGTGTTGCTTATGTTGCTACTCGGACATGTGATTGGCGATTTCTTTTTACAGCCAAACTCATGGGTGAAAGACAAAAACACACGTCAAGGTCGCTCTCACTTTTTGTATTATCACGCCCTTGTTCATGGGGCGATTGTGATGGCGATTCTTGCTTGGGCGAGCACAATGAGTGTATCTGCTTCACTCTTTATCGGCTTGCTGTTCGGCTTCATTCACGGTGTAATCGATTACGCCAAAATCAAAGTAGGCCGAGGGTTTAAATGGTTTCTCATCGACCAGTTGCTCCATGTATCTAGCCTTGTGCTCTTATGGTTTTATCTTTTCAACAACGCCTTCCAACAGCTCATTACACTCGGTAATGAACTAGATTACAGCGCGGCTCTCCTCGTCACTCTGGCGTATGTGATGATGCTCAAACCGGCGTCTATTATCATCGGTGAGATTTTATCTAAATGGTCGGCGGATTTGGAAGCCGATGTGTCCGACTCACAAAACAAGAAAGCGCAATCCTTACCGAATGCAGGCCAGTATTTGGGCTACCTTGAACGTGTTTTAGTGCTGACCTTTATACTAAACGGCCAATACACCGCAGTTGGTTTTGTGCTAGCGGCGAAATCCATCTTTCGCATGGGGGATTTACGTGAAGCTCACGATAGGAAGTTCACCGAATACGTCATGCTTGGCTCGTTATTTTCAGTGAGCATCGCCTTGTTTACTGGCTTTGTTATCACAAGATTATTGCCTTAAAGTAAGTACCTTTACGCCTATGGGCTTTAATCCCTAATTTTAATACATTATGGCTTTTTCAATTTGTTACACTGTCGGAAATAACACCAAATAAGAGAGAGCTGTATGGCTAGTATTGGTTTTTTAGGTTTAGGCATCATGGGTAAGGCGATGGCAGCAAATTTGGTTAAGGCTGGATTTGATGTGACGGTATGGAATCGCAATTCAGCAAAATGTGCGGAGTTGGTGGCATTGGGCGCTCGCCAAGGTTCAACACCAAAAGACGTGACTGCTAACTGTGATATCACCTTTGCCATGGTGTCGGACCCTGAAGCGGCGTTAGCGCTTTGCCAAGGTCCGGATGGTGTTGTAGCAGGAATTGGTTCAGGTCGCGGTTATGTTGATATGTCGACGGTTGACGACACAACCTCAAAAGCCATTGCCGATTTAATTACTCAAGCTGGCGGACGCTTTTTAGAAGCACCAGTTTCTGGTACGAAAAAGCCTGCGGAAGACGGCACTTTAATCATTCTCGCTGCGGGCGATCCATCCCTTTACGAAGATGCAAAACCAGCATTTGATGTAATGGGTAAGATGTCACCCTACCTTGGCGAAGTCGGCCAAGGTGCCAACATGAAGCTAGTCGTTAACATGATGATGGGCGGTATGCTGAGTATTTTCAGTGAAGGTATATCTTTGGGACAAAAAGCCGGTTTAGACGGTCAGCAGATTTTAGATATCGTCGATGCTGGCGCCATGTCGAACCCGATGTTTAAAGGCAAAGGCGCGATGCTATTAAATGAAAACTACACCACCAGCTTTCCGCTTAAACACATGCAAAAAGATATGCGTTTGGCCGTCGCACTGGGTGATCAACTTGAACAACCTTTGCCAACCGCAGCGATTGCCAACGAAGCGTTTAAACAAGCTATCAAAGCAGGCTTTGCAGAGGAAGACATTGCTGCGGTCTATAAAGTTATAAAATAGTGGCTGTTTAAAGATGAGAGGAAAGGTAATGTGCGCATGCAAATGTAAGTATTTCTTCCCTCTTCTTATCTCTTTGTGATTAAAGATCGATAACCAACAAATCACGCTGTTAAAATATCCATACCTTTATCTCTCAATTCATTAAACGCGCTTTCTGGTAATCCTGAGTCGGTGATAATGGTATCAATTCGCTCCATATCCAATGCATGAAAGGCGGCAATTTTCCCATATTTAGAGGTGTCGGAAACCAGACAGACAGCTTTCGATGATTTGGCAATAGCATGCTTAACAATGACTTTATCTTCATTTGGTGTAGATAGCCCTTTCAAATTCCAAGACGAAGTCGAGATAAAGGCGATATCAATGTTCATGCTTAATAAAAAATCGGCCACTTTTGATCCAACGGTAGACTGATTCTGTCGGTCGACTTTTCCGCCTGTATGGTAAATATCGTTAGCAGAATTCGCCATTAGGAAAGCCGATATAGCAAAGTCGTTAGTGATAATGAGCAGATCATTTCTTTGCGTTATTTGGTGAGCAATTTCTAACGTTGTGGTTCCTGCATCAAGATATATCGTCATATTTGGAGAAATGATACTCGAAGCCAACTTGCCAATTTGCTCTTTCTCAGTGGCAAACTGTGTGATTTTAATATCATGCGAGAGCTCAATATGAATATTTCTTGCTAGCTGCACGCCTCCAGAAACTGAACTAACTTTGCCAATAGCCTCAAGTTTTTCAATGTCTCGGCGAATAGTCATATGAGACACATTAAATAAATCAACCAGCTCTGAAATACTCACTACTTCTTGATTCTTTAATAATGTCAGGATCTTTCTTTGCCGCTCTACTGGAATCATCTTTCCGCCGTTCAATTCGCAAAATTACTTCCACTGCAGCTTAACAAAAAAAAACCGCCATGTGAATTTATGTGAAAAAGTATCTATACATTGCATGAAAGCACTAGTTTTCTCGCCCTCAATCACAGTAACAACACAGCGCATAGGCAAAAAACACAAAAACCTTTCAGATTGAGTGTTAAATATTGTTGAAATATGTGAAATAAAGCGTTTTAATCATTCTCATCAATTATAAAATCACAAATCTGAACATAAACTAACAATAATTCAGTAGGTATTGTATGACAAATAAAGCGAAATCCGTCGGTGTGATCGGACTAGGCTCAATGGGCATGGGCGCAGCCAAGTCTTGTATTAACGCAGGATTGGACGTCTATGGTTTTGACTTAAACCCTAAAGCCTTGGAAGAACTAAGCCTAGCAGGAGCTAAAGCAGTTTCTAGCAGTGCTTTAGATTTTACCGAGCAACTAGACGCTGTCTTAGTGCTTGTTGTAAACGCAAAACAAGTAAACGCTGTACTTTTTGACAGCGGCTTAGCCGCCGCACTAAAACCAAAAACTGCCGTCATGGTATCCGCAACTATTTCCGCAGAAGATGCTAAAGCCATCCACCAAAAACTATCTCAATACCAATTATTGATGCTCGATGCGCCCGTGTCTGGCGGTGCAGCGAAAGCGGCAACAGGTGACATGACTGTCATGGCATCCGGATCAGTAGAAGCCTTCGAGAAACTACAACCTGTCCTAGATGCGACAGCAGCTAAAGTCTACAACATTGGCGAAGAGATTGGCCTTGGTGCGACGGTTAAAATCATCCATCAACTGCTCGCTGGTGTACATATTGCTGCTGGTGCAGAAGCGATGGCGCTTGCTGCTCGTGCAAACATCCCGCTTGATCTTATGTATGACGTTGTCACAAATGCTGCTGGCAACTCTTGGATGTTTGAAAACCGCATGAAACATGTTGTCGATGGCGACTATTCACCTAAATCTATGGTGGATATTTTTGTTAAAGACTTAAACCTTGTTGCAGATACCGCCAAAGAACTTAAGTTCCCTCTTCCTTTATCTAGCACTGCTTTAAATATGTTCCTTTCTGCTAGTAACGCAGGTTTCGGCCAAGAAGATGACAGTGCGGTTATCAAGATCTTTGATGGAATCAATTTACCAGGCGTGGAGAAGTAATATGTTATTAGGTGTTATTGCCGACGACTTTACTGGTGCTACCGATATTGCAGGTTTTCTTGTTGAAAATGGCATGCGTACTATTCAAGTGAACGGCATCCCTTCAGCAAATACGGAGATAAATGCAGACGCTGTCGTCGTTAGTTTAAAGTCGCGCTCATGCCCGACCGAACAAGCGATTGAACAATCTGTTGCGGCTCTGAAATGGCTTCAAGCACAGGGCTGCAAACAATTTTATTTTAAGTACTGTTCAACCTTTGATAGCACGGCTAAAGGCAACATCGGTCCAGTAACGGATGCGCTTCTGGATGTCTTAGGCGAAGACTTTACTATTGTCTGCCCTGCCCTGCCAGTTAACGGACGCACTGTTTTTAACGGCCATCTTTTTGTGCTTGGTCAGTTGCTCAGTGAATCAGGTATGCGTAACCACCCAGTCACTCCAATGACTAATTCTAATCTTATGGATTTGATGGACGCGCAATCTAAAGGCAAAACGGGACTGATTAATTATCAAAGTATTGAGCAAGGCGCAGACGCCATTATTGGTGAATTTGCTGAGCTAAAAGCACAAGGAAAACGTTACGCCGTTGTCGATGCTTTTACAGCGGAACACCTTAATGAGATTGGCAAAGCAGTTAGCTCATTGAAATTAGTAACTGGCGGTTCAGGGTTAGCAGCAGGTATTGCAAAAAACTGGGGAGAACACTTACAAGACCAAACCCAAGCAAAACAAGCAGGTCACCCAGCTAACGCACCAACTGTTATATTTTCAGGCTCATGCTCTGTCATGACCAACAAGCAAGTTGAGCTTTATAAAGCCAAAGCGCCTTTCTTTGTCCTTGATATTGAGCAGTGCATGAGCAATGAAAACTACGTCAACGATGTGTTTGATTGGGTTGTCAGCCATGCTAACCAATCATTGGCCCCTATCGTTTACGCCACGGCGGATGCTGAAAAGCTCAAAACGATTCAGCAGCAATATGGCGCTGAGGCGTCCAGCCAAGCCGTTGAAACTCTCTTTAGTATGTTGGCTATCAAGCTGCAAGATTCCGGCATACGTAATTTTATCGTTGCAGGTGGCGAGACGTCAGGCGTTGTAACTCAAAGCCTAAAAGTCGATAGCTTTCACATCGGTCCTCAAATTGCCCCTGGCGTGCCTTGGGTAAAAGCGATCAATCAAGATTTATCGCTGGCGCTAAAATCTGGCAATTTTGGCGACGAGAACTTTTTCACCACGGCTCAGGGGTACTTTTAATGAATGAAGCTGAATTGAGACAACAGATGGTCGACTTAGCTCGCTCTATGTTTGACCGTGGCTACGCAACAGGTGGTGCCGGTAATTTATCGTTGAAACTACCTAATGGTCATTTCTTAGCAACACCGACAGGTTCGTCTTTTGGTCGCTTAGTTGCAGAAGACCTGTCTGTCGTTGATAAAAACGGTAACCACCTATCTGGTAAACGACCTTCAAAAGAAGTGGCTTTTCATCTAGCCATTTATGAGAAAGATCCAAACTGCAACGCTATCGTGCATTTGCACTCTACTTATTTGACGGCGCTTTCTTGTCTAGAAAATCTGGATCCTAGCAACGCCATCAAAGCATTTACGCCTTACTACGTGATGCGAGTCGGTGAGCTTCCGGTTGTCCCTTACTATCGCCCAGGCTCCCCACATATTGCTGAAGACCTTGCAAAACTGGCGGGCAAATATCGAGCGTTTTTGTTAGCTAATCATGGGCCAATCATCACTGGTAGCGATTTTTTAGATGCTGTTGATAATGCAGAAGAGCTAGAAGAAACCGCTAAATTGTTCTTTTTATTAGCAAACAAACCTACTCGTTATTTAACCGATGACGAAGTAACTGATCTAAAAGGGAGAGGCAAATAATGGCTAAATTTGCAGCAAATCTAACCATGTTATTTACCGATGTGCCGTTCTTAGAACGCTTTGAACGAGCACATAATGCGGGCTTTAAAGCCGTTGAATATCTATTTCCTTATGCTTTTGACGCTGATGTCTTAGCGTCTAAATTAGAGCAATATGGATTTGAACAGGCTTTGTTTAACATGCCTCCTGGCAACTGGGATGCAGGTGAACGAGGCTTTGCAGCGATTCCAGGCCGTGAAAAAGAATTCCAACAAAGTGTAGAAACCGCTTTAACCTACGCAAAAGCGCTTAACTGCAAAAAAGTACATGCTATGTCTGGCATTGTTGATCAAAACTTCACCCGTGAAGAACATATCAACACATTCATAAATAACATTCGCTTTGCCGCAGACGAATTTGCTACGCACGGTATCGAGCTCATGATTGAGCCACTGAATAACCGTGATGTTCCTAACTATTTTATTGCTCATCAAAGAGAAGCTGCTGAGCTAATAAGACAAGTAGATCGACCAAACGTCAAACTACAGCTCGACATCTATCACGCTCAAATTATGGATGGTGATCTAACCCACCTAATTCAAGATCTTGCTGATGTCACCGGTCATATTCAAATTGCTTCTGTCCCTAAAAGACATGAACCATCTGAAGGCGAAATCAACTATCCGCATTTATTCAACATATTGGACGAGTCTGGATATAAGGGCTGGATTGGCTGTGAATACAATCCAAAAAACACCACAGAAAGTGGCTTAGCTTGGGTCAAACCTTATTTATAAAAAAGTCAAAATAAAAAGTATAAGGATAAAAATATGAATATTGTCATTACTGGCGGAGCTGGTTTTTTAGGCACTGAACTATTAAAAAATTTATTGGAAAACTTCCCTACAATAAACAGTATTAAAATTGTTGATAGAGTTTCATTAAATCCAGGTTTGATAACAAGTAACAGAATCCAATCTATTATTGCTGATATTACCGTTGCAGAAGAAGTTAAAAAGATCATTAATAAAGAAACAACTCATGTTTTTCATCTTGCGGCAATCGTATCAAGCCATGCGGAAGAAGATTTTGAACTTGGTATGTTGGTTAATTTAAAAGCGACTCAACTTTTATTGGATCGTTGCCGCGAAGCCAACACAAATATTCGATTTGTTTTTTCAAGTTCTCTTGCTGTATTCGGCGGACAACTACCAGAAAAAATCGATTACATGACAGCGATGCAAGCTAGTTCATCTTATGGCACTCAAAAAGCCATCTGTGAATTATTAGTGAATGACTATGCGCGAAAAGGCTTTGTTGATGCTGTATCTGTGCGCTTACCTACCATTTGCATACGCCCAGGAGCACCAAATAAAGCAGCATCTTCTTTTGTTAGTGGCATCATTCGCGAACCACTAAAGCATGAGAAAACTAACTGTCCAGTCGATCTAAATCTACCGCTGTGGGTATCCAGCCCAAACACTGTCATTAAAAATATTGTTCATGCCAGCCAGATCAATACAGATCGTTTAGATGGATTTAGAACCATTAATCTACCGGGCTTACAAACATCTCCAAAAGAAATGATTGAGTGCCTTTCCAGCGAACATGACGAATCTTATCTTGATTTTATTTCTTATGAAAAAGACTCAAAGATCGAAAAAATCGTTTCAAGCTGGCCAAAATCTATTAATAACGAAAAAGAATTATCTCTAGGTTTTATAAAAGACAAAAACTTCAATTCGATATTCAGTGAATATGTAGAATCAGTAAAATAAAAAACAACCTCTAATAAAAATAAAGGAAATAAAACCATGCTACCTATATCTGTAATCGGCTTAATAATAGCTGTATTCGTTTTAATATTTTTAGTATTAAGAACGAGAGTTCATGTGTTAATTGCCATGCTAATTGCAGCATGCATTGCCGGTTTAATCGGTGGGTTGAGTGTTGATGAAACCATGTCTGCCATAAGCAAAGGATTTGGTGGAACATTAGGCGGTATCGGTATTGTTATCGGTTTGGGCGTCATGATGGGAGCAATTTTGGAAACCTCTGGTGCCGGCGAATCGATTGCCTATCACTTCATCAAATGGCTAGGGAAGAAAAAAGAGGAAATGGCTTTAGCCATTACAGGCTACATCGTCAGTATTCCTGTTTTTGTGGACAGCGCACTGATAATTTTGTACCCGATTGCTAAATCCTTAGCAAAAAAATCCAATCGCTCTATCTTAACCTTAACAGTAGCGCTTGCTGGTGGGTTGGTTGTTGCCCATCACTGTATTCCACCGACACCTGGCCCATTGGGCGTAGCAAGTATCTTTAATGTCGACTTGGCCTCTATGCTTGGTTTTGGCCTCTTAATCGCCATTCCTTGTGTATACGGTATTGTTTTGTATGCTCGCTGGTTGGAAAAGCATTTCCCTGAATTTGCGGTTTCCCCAACGTTAGCAGCTGATGATGATCTTAAGAAAATCCATGATGACTACATGGCTTCCAAAGAGTCTAAAGAATTACCTTCGCTTATTAAATCAATCATGCCGATTGTGGTTCCAATTGTCTTAATTTTAATTAAGTCGCTTATGAGCCTTGCTGAAAAACAATTTGGTATGGAAGGCTTATCTACTAGCATTTTTGGTGTTGCTTTTAACTTCCTTGGTAATCCTATTATCGCGCTTTCAATCAGTACATTACTTGCTGTGTATACGCTAACGCCTTATTTGGATAAAGAGACAACAACCCGCAAACTAGAAGAAGGCATATCAACTTGTGGCATTATTCTATTGGTAACAGGTGCAGGTGGAGCATTAGGCAGCGTATTGCGTGAATCTGGCGCAGGTGCAGAAATTGCTAACCAAATTGTTGCTCTATCTATCTCACCAATCATGATTCCATTCATTATTGCAACCTTAGTTAGAATCATCCAAGGGAGCGGTACGGTTTCAATGATCACTGCAGCCTCTATCTCAGCGCCAGTACTAGCAGAAATGCAAGGTGTTAACATGCTGTTTGCAGCCTCTGCCGCAACTATGGGTAGTTTGTTCGCTGGTTACTTTAATGACAGCCTATTCCACATTGTTAACCGTTTGATGGGCGTTACCGAAGTGAAAAAGCAATTGGTAATCTGGACAGTTCCAACAACGATAGCGTGGGCTATTGGTGGATCACTTATCATGATCTTGAACCTAATGTTCGGCAGCCTAGGCAGCATCTATGACCCTGTACTACCGTTACTCGTATTAGCTGGTTGTATCTTGTTTGTTAAAAGCCAAAGCAAGCCACAAATCAAGACAGCTTAATGGATATAAGTAAATAAGCAAAAAAGCAAAAAAGGGCCAACAGTGAAATGTCGGCCCTTTTTTTAAACATACTGTCCTGCACAAAACCCGCTCGCCCATGCCCATTGGAAGTTATAGCCACCGAGCCAACCTGTCACGTCGAGCACTTCACCTATAAAGTAGAGCCCTTTTTGTTTTTGTGATTCGAATGTTTTCGAAGACACTTCGTTGGTGTTCACACCGCCTAGAGTAACTTCTGCAGTGCGATAGCCTTCGGTGCCATTAGGGGCAATGTCAAAGTTCGCAAGATAATGAAACAAGTTGTCGATCTGTTCGTTGGAAGTTTGCGCGCTGCGTTCGGTTAACCAAGGGAATTCTATTTTGATTAGTTCAACCAAGCGTTTTGGTAATAAGTTTGATAAGAAGCTTTCATAGCTTTTTTTCGGGGTGCTTTGACGCACAGCGAGTAAGTCGTCTAGCGATAAAGTCGGGGCGAGATTAATGTTAAGTGTTTCGCCTGATTGCCAGAAGTTGGTGATTTGCAAAATAGAGGGTCCGCTAACACCACGATGAGTAAACAGCATCGGCTCTTGGAAAGTCATACCACTTGCCGTTGCGGCTATTTCGCAAGCAATACCTGACAATTCAGCAAGTTGTGCTTTTCTATCGGGTTGTACGGTAATAGGTACCAAACTGGCACGAGTGGGTAAAATATCATGCCCAACTTGTTTGGCTATGTCGTAACCGAAACCTGTCGCCCCCATGGTGGGAATCGACAAACCACCCGTGGCTACCACAAGAGATTCGCACGCAAAGTTCCCTTGATTCGTTTTAATAACGGTCTGTCCGTCTTGAAAATCAATATGATGAATTTTTGTGTTTAACTTTAATTCTGCGCCCGACCATTCAAGCTCTGTCAGCAATATATCAAGCAGGTCTTTTGCAGAGTGCTCACAGAATAATTGTCCTGGGGTTTTCTCGACATAATCCAGACCATGACGATCCACTAGGTCAACAAAGTCTTGCGATGAAAAGCGGCGTAGCGCAGAAATACAAAAGTGTGGGTTGTCAGATAAAAAATGTTTAGGAGCGGCGTCCATGTTAGTAAAGTTACAACGGCCTCCACCAGACATAAGAATCTTTTTGCCAGCTTTATTGGCGTGATCTAATACCACCACTTTTTTACCTCGGTAGCCCGCTGTTGCCGCACACATTAAACCAGACGCCCCGGCACCAATTACGATCACATCAACTTTATCCACAACCGACCTCTTCGCTTATTTGTGGCTGCATTATAGTGTCTGGGACATTTATTGCCATCGAATCGGCTGTGTTTTGTATTAAATAAAAGAAAAAAAAGAATTGCCAAATCTTGTCCACAGAAACCGTTAAGAAGGTTGTGGGAATCATGAAAATTTCCTTAAAATTCAATTGACTAAATAAAATCAAACATTATTTTTTAAATTTTTAAAAAACCTTACATAGATCAAAATGAATAAATTTTTTTGAAAAATGCAAACTATTTTTCAAAAAGACTCTGTACAAATATACTGTTCAGATATACAGTACTGTATAAACAAACAGTAAAGATATTTTAAGGATGCGGATATGATCAAGCTATTAAGCTCTACTCATACTATTCATAAAGTTGCACTTTTTGGCGTCATTGCCTTAGCTTTGTACGCGCCAGCAAAGGATCTAGTTCAATTTGCAGAAACATATTTTGCAAAAGAAAGCATTCAGATTGTTGACGCATCATTTGGTACAAATATGCCTTGGCAGAAAGCAAACTCTTCGTATGTCAAAGTCAGCCAAAATGCACAAACAAGCCTATCCCGTTCTCAAATTATCTATACCAAATTACGCTTCACTAATCCGACGTCTGAGCCACAAACCTATCGCAAGATTTGGTTAAACTTCTCTCACGAAAACGGTGATCAGGAATACACTACGGATTACACCTTATACAATACTGAAACTCGTCAGCGACTAATTGGCCAATCCGTCCAGTTAGGAGCAAACAGCAGTATTGATGTGGTTGCGGCGTATCGATTCATTCCTAGCTATAAGAATAAATCACCTATTAGTATGAGTGTGTCTTGGGAAGGCCAAAACCTATTAAGAGACAAGGCTTGTGAGTACGATCTTCACAATACTGCGGGTAATACCTTTCAATATCAGTGCGGGAATTAACCCCTCCGTACTATTCATGTAAAAAATGTGTAAAAAGACTCATTGATAATCGTTTTCATTTCTAATACTATGTTTGTACAAAATAATGTTTGCACAAAATAATACTGGAGCTTAGGACATGAAACGATTATTAACCCCCATCGCAATTTGCGTTACAGGTGCGATGCTTACAGCTTGCGGACCAGCTAACGTAAAACAAGAATCTTCTGCAATCACTGCAAATTCTGTTGTCGTTCATTATGCTGATATTGCAGAAGCCGTTTATGGCGATTCTTTAACCACTGCAAAAGTACTGCGCTCCTCTATTGATACTTTCTTGGCTAACCCTACTGAAGCAAACTTGAAGGCCGCGCGCACTGCTTGGATTTCAGCTCGCGTACCTTACCAACAAAGTGAAGTCTACCGTTTTGGTAACCCTATCGTTGATGAATGGGAAGGCAAAGTAAACGCTTGGCCATTAGACGAAGGCTTGATCGACTATGTTGCAACAGATAGCTATGGCTCTGAGTCTGATCTAAACGCTCTTTATACTGCCAATGTTATCGCTTCCAAAAGCTTGATGATTGGCGGCTTGAAAGTTGATACAACAGACATTACTCCAGAGTTAATTGCTGGAAGCCTTCAAGAAGCCGATGGCGTCGAAGCAAACGTGGCTAGTGGTTACCACGCCATTGAATTTTTGCTTTGGGGTCAAGATTTACATGGAACAAACCCAGGTGCTGGCGAACGCCCTGCTACAGATTTTGATCTAAATAATTGCACCAATGGTAATTGTGATCGTCGTCGTGATTATTTAGTAGCGGCTACCGATTTGCTGATTTCTGATTTAGAGGAAATGGCGAATAATTGGAAACAAGGCGGCGCTGCTCGCGTTGCTTTGCTAGAGCAATCTCCAGAGCAAGGCCTTTCAACTATTCTTACCGGTATGGGCAGTTTGGCATACGGTGAATTGGGTGGTGAAAGAACCAAACTTGGTTTGATGCTACACGATCCAGAAGAAGAGCATGACTGCTTCTCTGATAATACACATTGGTCACATTATTATGATGCCAAAGGCATCAAAAATGCTTATTTGGGTGAGTACAAACGTGTTGATGGCAGCTGGGTGAAAGGCGCTTCCTTGTCTGATCTTGTCGCTAAGCAAAACCCTCAATTAGACAATGAAATGAAGCAGAACCTAAACTCAACAGAAGCAGCAGCACAAGCCATGGTTGATGCTGCTCAAAAAGGCCAAACCTTTGACGTTCTGATCGCGATGAACAATACCAAAGGCAACCAACTGGTTCAGGATTTTGTTGATTCCTTGGTAACAGAGACTCGCACTACAGAAGATGTAATTCATGAACTAAACCTTGAAGGCATTGCCTTAGAGGGCTCTGATAGCTTAGATAACCCGAGTGCAGTATTTGAGTAAATCACTCTACTTTCTAGCATTATTATTACCCAACTAATAATTACATAAATGGGATACAAGGAAGGATGTGTCATTTAGTCAGTTAATGGTATTTATCGATATATGACAGAAAATTCAAGATCGTTTTCTATGCTTATGGCTGGTGCATTATGCACCGGCTTTTTTTGTTTTCCGAGTTATGCATTTGCAAGTGACTATTCAAGACCATTAATAGGCATTAGCCCCAAAGATAAACTCGACTTTCACATTGGAGAAAGTGTCTTCCAAAAATTTTGGGTGCCAGCGCCGTCTTCTACTACGGCAAGTGATGGCTTAGGACCACTTTTCAATACTCGCTCCTGCAACAGTTGTCATCTACAAAACGGTCGCGGCCATGCACCTATTGCCAATGAGAGTGGTACAACTGTTCCTTCTACATTAATTCGTTTAGGAAAAAGCTACCCAAATTACAATTTGCCTGCGGACACCATTTACCCACATATTGGCGACCGAACTTATGGACATCAATTTCAAGGACAAAGCTCACCAGGCATTTTGCCTGAAGGTGATTATTACCTTACTTATCATACTCATACCGAAACATTAAACGATGGAACCACAGTGGAGTTAAGAAAACCCAATCTGCATTGGAGCCAGCTTAACTATGGTGATTTAGAAGACAGCACAGGCTTTACCATGCTGGTATCTCCAGCATTAGTCGGCATGGGATTATTGGATAACATTCCAGATGAAAACATTATTGCTAATGCAGACCCAGATGATAAAAATAACGATGGCATTAGCGGCAAAGTGAGCTGGGTAGACAGTAATAAATCTATCATTGGTCGATTCGGCTATAAAGCCGCGGCACCAAGCGTCAGCATACAAAATCAAACGGCTTTTAATACAGATTTAGGCTTATCCACACCGCTAAAAACGGCCCCCTCCGGCGACTGCACTGAACTTCAACAAGATTGTCTAGCAAGCCCCAATGGTAATAGTCCACATTTAGGCGACTTAGAAGTTGATCAACAACAATCAAGATTAGTAGACTTGTTCGTTTCCTTATCATCGCCGCCAGCTATGCGTAATATTTCTGATCCGCTTTTTTTAGAGGGTAAAAACCTTTTTGATCAATTAGGTTGTGCAAGCTGTCATATTCCTAAAATGAACACAGGTGAAAAATCAAAATTCGCAGTACTAAACAATCGTACTTTTTATCCTTTTACCGACATGTTGCTGCATGATATGGGACCGGAACTCGCAGGCGGATTTCCTAGTTTCTCTGCGATACCGAGTGAATGGCGAACGGCGCCTTTATGGGGAATGGGGTTATCTAAAAAAGTCTCAGGCCGCGTTGGTTTCTTACATGATGGCCGTGCTCAAACCATTGAAGAAGCTATTCTTTGGCATGGTGGAGAAGCCGAGCGTAGCCAAGGACATTATAAGAATTTAAATAAAGAACAACGTAAAAAACTCATCTACTTTTTGGAGTCGCTGTAATGAAACATTTTCCAAAGCTAATTGCTTTAGCCATTAGCGCATCCACCCCTCTGCTAGTTTTCGCTGGTCAATGGGAAGGTCCATTAAATGGCATTGTTACCAACGTGGTTAAGCAAGGCTATGACACTTATTCAGAATCATCAAAGACATTGCAACAGCGCACAGATGCTCTCTGTGCCTCACCTTCTAAAGAAACGCTGCATGACGCGCAAGACGCTTTTCAAGCAAATGCTTTAGATTGGCAACAAGTTCAGTGGTTAAACTTTGGCCCTGTGACTTACTTTATGCGTTATTACGCTTTTGAGTATTGGCCAGACAAAAAAGGCGTAACCCAACGTCAACTAAGAGCACTCGCACAAGGCGACCCAGCGGTTATGGAAGCGCCGAAGTTCTGGACGTCTGCGAGTATTGCGGTACGTGGTTTAACAGCAATAGAAAGTTTGCTTTATCACCCTGATTTTGAGCCAACACAATCCGCCGAGCATTGCCGTTTACTTGAAAAAGTTACAGCACATCATCTAGAAAGTGCTGATGCTGTTGCCAAGCAATGGCAAAACGGAAAAGCACAAGATTGGGTATTTGACGAAGAAGGCACCAGTTTTGATCCGGAAAAAGTCGCGCTAGAATTATTTTTACAACAATGGATCGAGCATATGTCGGCAGTTAAAGACGCTAAGCTCGAAACCCCTATCGGTTATAATAGCCGTGAAAATCTAAAACTTGCCGAGTTTTATCGAAGCGACCTTTCCCTAAGAGCCATACAAAAGAACTTGCAATCGTATCGTGAAATTTATCACGCGGGATCACCCTCTTTGTATGAAATTGCTAAACAGACAAACCCTGCACTTGCTGAGCAATTTGAAGAGCAACTTACGCAGAACATTAAATTAGCCCTTCAATTACCAAGTGATTTTTTCCATGCAAACCACACACAAGAAGAGCGTGTTGCTCTGGCAAAACCTTTAGTGAAATCCATATCTAATAGTCAATCTTATCTTGCCAGCATGGTGACTCAATTAGGCTTCCAAATTGGTTTTAATAGCAGGGACGGAGACTAATTACCGATGCTTTCAAGACGGTCTTTCCTTACGATGAGTAGCACTTTGTGTGGCGCGGCAATGACCGCGCCATCATGGGCGACATTAACCCAACAGGAAGCGGGTAAGAAACTTTACGCCTCAGCGTATTCTTTGAATAAACAAGAGCATTTTTTTGGCCTATTCGATGAGAAAGGCGACATCGTATGGAATATTCTACTTTTAGATAGAGCCCATGCTCCGGTTGTGCATCCTAGTCAAAGCATTGTTGGTATTGTCGCCAGAAGACCTGGCTTTTTTATAGACTTCTTTGATGTATCGACTCATCAAAGAATAAACAGAATCGAGCCTAGTAAAGACCATCATTTTTATGGGCATGCCCTATTTACCACTGATGGCAACCGTTTAATCACTCAAGAAAACCATTATCCATCCGGACAAGGCAAAATATTTGTACGAAAATGGCCAAGCGGTCAGGTGCTTCAATCTTTTAGCAGTAACGGCATTGGCCCTCATGAGTCGGTACTTTTAAATGAGAATGTATTAGTGATTGCCAACGGCGGACTGATGACTCACCCCAATGAAGATCGGACAATTTTAAATCTCGATACCATGCAGCCAAACGTTACTTATCTCAACCTAGAAGATGGCAGCATCCTAAATCAATCTTCCAATAGCGATGAATTACACCAATTGAGCATCCGTCACCTTGATGTAAACCAACAAGGAACGGTTGCTTTAGGCTTTCAATATCAAGGTGAAATCTGGGATCAAGTTCCACTGGTTGCGCTATCTCGTATTGATCAAGCAGAATTAGAATATCTACCTATTCCGGAAGAAGTAAGAATTCGCTTTAAACAGTACTGCGGCAGTGTTTGTTTCGATAACTCAGGTGAAATACTTGCTATCAGCACGCCTAGAGGCGGCTTAGTGGCTTATTGGCATGTAGGCTCCAAAACCTTTTTAGGGGTAGAAAACTGCCGAGATGTGTGTGGTCTTGTTGCGACAGACAACACCTATGAATTCTTACTCACAAGCGGCACAGGCTCTCAACTAAAAAGCAATCCTGTACAAAACGTCAGCAAAGCGCTTAAAAAACACACAAACTTACATTGGGATAATCATTTACGACAAATTAACACATGATTTTTAATTAAAATTATAAACTAGCGTAGTCAAATTCTAAGTTTTTAGGTACTGTCTATTGAAAGCCGCAAATAACTGCGGCTTATTTTTTTCGCATTATGAAGTTTATTAATGTTTATTGATTTTCTTAAAAATTATTTTTTAGTCGGTTCAGATCCCTTAATAGAGGGAGGCGACAAAGCATTTCAACAAAGCGCCTTACGAATTTTACTTGTGCTAACAACCTGCATTTTTGCGGTTTCAGAAATACATTATCTCATCACCTATAAAGATCTACCTTTTTTAGGCATCAATAGCGCGTATCTATGCCTTCTCGGAAGCCTACTTTACTTCAGTAAGAAATATACAAAGCTTGCAGCGATTTTATTTCTTATCACCCTTATCACTACAAGCTTTCTACTGCTGACGCTTAGCGAGGAATATCATGCTGAAAAATACGCGTTAGTATCTCTATACTCGCTACCACTTATCGTTAGACTACTTTTTAGTTTCAAAGCCTCTTTAGTTACAATGATTGTTAATGTTTATCCTTTTTACCTGATGACTAGCGACGGGTTGGTTAACGACCAATTAGACGCCGCATCATCTTTCTATTTCCAAATGTTAACATTTGCATCACTCAACATCGGTTTACCTCTCGCCGTCTCAAGAATCATCCAAACTCTTGAGAATAATGCCTCTCACATGAGACTGCTTTATCAAAAACTGAATGATAATTACGCGATGTATGAAGAGTTTTTCGAGAATACCGGAACACCCACACTGCTTTGTGATCAACGAGGTAAAATTCTCAAAGCCAATCAGTTGGTTCGCGAACTACTAACCGATTCGCCTCAAAAACACATATCTGACTCTACTATTACCGATTGGCTTTCTCCTCTCGGTGAGACAGGCCGCTTTTTCTGGCAATCAAACATAGCCGAATGCACACTAAAGCAAAGAACAAACATACACATTGAAATACGCAGGGCATCGCTAACCAAACATGGCTATTATGTTCTTCACTTGCAAAACACCACTCAGCTAAAAGCAATACAGCAAGAACTCGAAGATACACAACAAACCAACAGTCGCTTAGCACATTTTGATTTACTCACATTACTACCAAACCATAGACACTTCTGTCGCCAAGTAAATCAACGCATTAATGAGCAAGACAGTCATTTAACTGGCGCCATGTTCATTATCCGTCTTAGCCAGTTCAAACTGCTCAATAAACAGTATGGTAAAGACAGCGCTAACAAAGTTATTCTCAATTTTTCAAAAACACTGCAAAAAAAACTGTCTGAACAAGCTATTATTGGTCGTTTACGCGGCGTAAAATTTTCCTGTTTTGTACCACTAGGACAAGCTTATTTAATCCAAAAAAATCTATCCGCCCTCATTCATTCTGTGCTACCTAGCCAAATAATGATTGATGGCAATCGATTAAATATGGATTATCACGTTGGCATCGCTTATTACCACACAGATGGTAAAACAGCAGAAGAACTATTAGAACACTGTGAAATGGCATTGGAATACTCGACCAGTACAGATCGCTTTTCATACTACAATAATAGTCTTGAGCAAAAGCTCATTGAAGAACACAAACTTGGCATAAAACTCAGCACGGCGATAAAAAATAAAAAAGTAGCTCTATGGCTGCAACCGCAAGTATCACCCAACGGACAAATTTGTTCATTTGAAGCACTTGCCAGATGGCAATGTGATGGAAAGTTTATCCCGCCTACAACCTTCATTAAAATCACAGAGAAACTAGGATTACTTCCTCTTCTTGCCGAGAATCTAGTTCTAAAACTAGTCTCCACCCTAAGCGAATGGCATAAAGAACACATCCGGACTCCAATAGCCTTCAATTTAGCGGGGCAAGAATTAATGAACGACTCATTCTTTGCCTTATTAATGACATTGATCGCCGACAATCCGTGGTTAGGGAATATGCTAGAACTTGAGATTACAGAGACCAGCCCTGTAATGACTCATCCACTTATACACAAGCGTTTAAGAAGCCTATCGCAATATGGCTACTCAATTGCTATTGATGACTTTGGCACAGGCCAGGCTTCTCTAGGGCAGCTTGTAGATATCCCTGCCAACATACTAAAAATTGATCGTCGATTTGTTTCTCCTCTACCGGCTGACCAACGCCATGTAGATATAGTGAAGTCCACTATACAGCTAGCAGAATCCCTTGGCATGAAAGTGATCGCCGAAGGCATCGAAACCAAAGAACAAGCAACTCTTTTAACAGCTCTAGGCTGTAAGACATTACAAGGTTATTATTTTGCTAAGCCCTCACCTATGTCAGACTGGACAGAAAAAAATAACGCCAAAGCAAAAGAGTTACGTATGGTCTATTAAATATTCATATTAAAATAAAAAGATCACCCAAATCTAGATACAAAAAAACCAGAGCTCAATTTGAACTCTGGTTTTTTTAAGCGTAAAAATCAAACACTCTAGCTTAGAGTTAGAACGCCATATTCACACCAACTGACACAACATTAGCAGACGAACTATAATCTGCTTTTAGCGTTCCACGAGCAGCATCTTCCGTTAGCCCTGAGCGATTTACAGATACATCATCAATCATGATATGAGTAAATGCAAAGTTTGCAGACGTCATGTCGTTAAAGTCATAAGTACCACCAACGGAAATCCACTTACGATCCCCATCCGGTGTACGAGCTGAACGGTATTTATCAGTCACAGGAGAATTGTCCATCGCCACACCAGTACGCAAGGTCAACTTATCTGAATAAGCGTAGGTCAAACCTGCTGAATACATCCACTGATCTTCAAAGCCGAATGTTAAAACAGAGTTTTTTTGAGTACTAGGGTTTTCAAATTTTATATTGATACCATCCATTACCCCCCATCCAGTTTTTATAGCACTAACACCTAACATCAACTTAGGGGATAAATCTTGTTCATAACCAAAACTTAAAAGAGATGGGAAAGTAATTGAATCGGTTACATCTGCATTCGATAACTTTCCATTTTTGGCCAGTCCAGCAGATACTCCGGTATATTTAACATCACCTTTGAAATCGAAGTCGACTTTACTTCGGTAACCAACCCCTATACGAGTTCCTTTTTTCGGCTCTAATGCAACACCTAAGCTATAACCATAGCTTGTATCATCTGCTTCAATGCGACCAATCCCTTCTCCTCCAGCTTGAGAAATAGGAGTACCAACAGCTGACTCAAGAATAACTTCGGCTTTATGTATTTGTACGCTAGCCCCAAGAGTGACCCAATTATTTAATTTGTGAGCTAAAGCAAAGCTCAAGGCAATATCTTGAATACCAGTTTCTGTTGCATGAAACCGTCCTGCCCAATCTTGACCATAATCACCAGACAATCCAAAAGGAACATTTAATGAAATCCCTGCAACAGTTTTTTCATTCAGAGGTTTAGCAAAGTAAACTGACGGCACAAGTGTCTTATTAACTGAATCATTTGTTGACTTAGTACCCAGCGGTGCAGTACCTCCCGCTGCAGCACCATTCACATCTGCACTGTTAGCGGATTCAACAGTAACGTCCATACTTGGCATGACATAGGCACCTGATACATAAACTGTCGTCTCTTTGGCATTAGCAAACAGCGCAGGATTCCAGAAGCTGGCAGAAATATCTTCATTAGAAGCCGCCACACCACCTAAGGCTTTACCTGAGGCTGTCGCGCTGTGATCATTTAAAGCAAAACCTGCTGAGTAGGCTGATGTTGCT
The DNA here is from genome assembly GCF_965225885.1 of Marinomonas sp. Taxonomy (NCBI): domain Bacteria; kingdom Pseudomonadati; phylum Pseudomonadota; class Gammaproteobacteria; order Oceanospirillales; family Oceanospirillaceae; genus Marinomonas; species Marinomonas sp. The sequence continues at coordinate 2,539,707 of NZ_OZ245329.1, read as the reverse complement.
GCCGCCACAGAGGCTGCAACAAGACTTGCTCTAAACAAGAATCTTGAGGAGGTAGTCATAAATAAGCTCCATTGTTATTTTTATTGGAAATTTTATTTTATCGGTAAATCAATTATACACTTCAAGTATAGAAGCACATGGCCTGATATTACCAGTAAGTATTTCTTACGCAATACAATATTTACACAATAGAAGGCTAAAAAGGAAAATAGTGATAAGAAATGGAAAAATTTACATGGAAAAATAGACGAAGAGAGATTTAATAGTGAAAAGACAGACCAATAGATAAATCTTTGTGTAGGAAAGAAAAGAGGATCTTAAAGAAGAGATGTTTAAAATGAGTATATGTTACGCAGATAGATGGTGGGTGTGGAGAGGTTCGAACTCCCGACATTCGCCTTGTAAGGGCGACGCTCTCCCAACTGAGCTACACACCCACTATGTGGGCTTGCTTTTTCCTGAGTTAATATATTTAAATATTGAAACTTAGAAAATGGCGGAATGGACGGGACTCGAACCCGCGACCCCCTGCGTGACAGGCAGGTATTCTAACCAACTGAACTACCACTCCAACACAATCTAGCTCTTTACCTATTAATCATAAGTACCACTGCTTAGTAAGTGGTGGGTGTGGAGAGGTTCGAACTCCCGACATTCGCCTTGTAAGGGCGACGCTCTCCCAACTGAGCTACACACCCGCTTTCAGATAGCGATTAAACTATCGATAATTCTTTGCCAAACTTAACGTGTAAGTAATGGCGGAATGGACGGGACTCGAACCCGCGACCCCCTGCGTGACAGGCAGGTATTCTAACCAACTGAACTACCACTCCAACACAATCTAGCTCTTTACCTATTAATCATAAGTACCACTGCTTAGTAAGTGGTGGGTGTGGAGAGGTTCGAACTCCCGACATTCGCCTTGTAAGGGCGACGCTCTCCCAACTGAGCTACACACCCGACTCGTAGTTTTACATCTTCTCGAAAGATGGCGGAATGGACGGGACTCGAACCCGCGACCCCCTGCGTGACAGGCAGGTATTCTAACCAACTGAACTACCACTCCAACACAATCTAGCTCTTTACCTATTAATCATAAGTACCACTGCTTAGTAAGTGGTGGGTGTGGAGAGGTTCGAACTCCCGACATTCGCCTTGTAAGGGCGACGCTCTCCCAACTGAGCTACACACCCGACTCGTAGTTTTACATCTTCTCGAAAGATGGCGGAATGGACGGGACTCGAACCCGCGACCCCCTGCGTGACAGGCAGGTATTCTAACCAACTGAACTACCACTCCAACACAATCTAGCTCTTTACCTATTAATCATAAGTACCACTGCTTAGTAAGTGGTGGGTGTGGAGAGGTTCGAACTCCCGACATTCGCCTTGTAAGGGCGACGCTCTCCCAACTGAGCTACACACCCGACTCGTAGTTTTACATCTTCTCGAAAGATGGCGGAATGGACGGGACTCGAACCCGCGACCCCCTGCGTGACAGGCAGGTATTCTAACCAACTGAACTACCACTCCAACATGGTCTAGTACTTTTGCTTTTACTTAAGTAAAAAGCCCACTGTCTAGTTAGTGGTGGGTGTGGAGAGGTTCGAACTCCCGACATTCGCCTTGTAAGGGCGACGCTCTCCCAACTGAGCTACACACCCAATCATTGTTTAACGTTTTTATTTCAACTTACTTTATTAAGTAAATGGTGCCGCCACCAAGAGTCGAACTCGGGACCCTCTGATTACAAGTCAGATGCTCTACCAACTGAGCTATAGCGGCATTACATGACGCAGTTCACTTTTAAAAGACTTCCTAAGAAGTGGTGCCGCCACCAAGAGTCGAACTCGGGACCCTCTGATTACAAGTCAGATGCTCTACCAACTGAGCTATAGCGGCTTTAATAAAAGCAAAATCTTTTTTTATTTCTATTCTTTATTTCTAAAGAAAGAAACTTCGACCAAATTATGGTGCCGCCACCAAGAGTCGAACTCGGGACCCTCTGATTACAAGTCAGATGCTCTACCAACTGAGCTATAGCGGCATTTCTCAAATTTTGGTCGGGACGGCAGGATTTGAACCTGCGACCACTAGCACCCCATGCTAGTGCGCTACCAGGCTGCGCTACGCCCCGAAACCAACAGCTAAAGAGTTAAACTCTGTCCCTGTCAGCGGGTGCGTATATTACTATAACGAATTGAAAAGGGAAGACTTTTATAAGTTTTTTTTCAATTTAATCATACCGCTAGAATTTTAGGAGTTGTTCGCTTAAACATTGATCTAAATATGATTCTACTTTTCATATTAGCCTTACGCAGCAGAAAGACATGCTATATGGCTAAACATCATATAAATAGACATAAAGAACACCCGATACAAAAAAGCCATCCTAGTGGATGGCTTTTTTAGAAACATGTAAAGCTACTCTTGCATATAGTCTTCTACTTTAGACTTGAGCTTCTGCCCAGGTCTAAATGTAACAACGGTACGCGCAGTAATTGGTATTTCTTCTCCCGTCTTAGGATTTCGACCAGGGCGCTGACTCTTTTCGCGCACTTCAAAATTACCAAAGCCCGACAACTTCACTTGCTGTCTTTCTATTAGTGAACTACGCACCACGTCAAAAAAACCTTCCACAAGATCTTTGGCGTCTTTTTTACTTAGACCAATTGAATCCACTAAATTTTCAGCAAGGTCCGCTTTTGTCAACGATCCCATAAATCTACCCCCTTACAACGGCTCCCAACTGCTCAGACAAGGCTGCAACAGTTTGTTCGACTGAGTTGTTCACTTCTTCATCACTAAGAGTGTGTGAAGGATGCTGCCACGTCAAGCCCAAAGCGACACTTTTTTTCGTTTCATCAATACCTTGGCCCTGATAAACATCAAAAACCAAGACATTTTTAAGTGCATCACCAGCCATTGAGGAGATCACCCTCTCCAATTCACTGACAGGCACAGAACGATCAACCAGTAGAGCTAGATCACGACGAACCTCAGGGAAACGAGAGACCGCCTCATACTCAGGTAAAGTGGCATTCAATACTGCGTTTAGAGCAATATCAAATACATAGATAGGCTGATTCGCACCCAATGTCTTAGACAATTGTGGATGCAACTCCCCCATCAAACCTACAAACTGACCGCCTAAAAAGATATCAGCAGAACGGCCTGGATGTAAAAATTCACAACTAGAACGCTCGTAAGTTGGCTTGCCGCCGTCATTTAAAGCGAACAAAGCCTCAACGTGCGCTTTCAGGTCATAAAAATCAACCTTTTCGCTACCGTGATACCAAGCTTCAGAGTGACGAGTACCAGCAATTAAGCCTGCCACTTGCTGCTGCTGATCCAATTCAGCCAAAGCCTCAACAGAACCAATAAAACGACGACCCGTTTCAAACAAACGAACACGCGACTGCTGACGATTCTGGTTGTAAAGATACGCTTTAACCAAACCCGGCACCAAACTTGGACGCATGACCCCCATATCTGCTGATATTGGGTTGGCCAAAGGCACAGGCTCAATATTAGGTAAAAATTGCTTACTTAATACAGGATCAATAAAGCTATAAGTTACTGCCTCTTGATAACCCTGCGATACTAAAATAGAGCGCATCACTTGAATCTGCGTTTTTGTTTCAGACAGAGGTGTAAAATTCACTGCCGCTTGAGGCATTGAAGACGGAAGGTTGTCATAACCGTAGATACGAGCAACCTCTTCGATCAAATCCGCTTCTATTGCGATATCAAAACGATGCGATGGCGCTTGTGTCGTCCAAGCCTCATCTGTCACTTCAATCATAACGAGACCAAGACGAGTCAAAATATCTGTCACAAGGTCTTTATCGATAGACATTGCCAAATATTGATCAAGCTTTTTACGGCGCAAAGTAACAACCGCCGCTTCAGGCAAAGACGTCTCACTCACAGCATGAGTAATAGGACCAACTTGACCGCCAGCAATTTCAACAACTAACCCAGTCGCTCGCTCTAAAGCTCGCTCCTGAAGAGTTGCATCAACACCACGTTCAAAGCGGTGTGAAGAGTCTGTGTGCAACCCATAAGAGCGCGCCTTACCAGCTAAAGCCAATGGAGCAAAAAAAGCACTTTCAAGGAAAATATCTTTAGTTGCTTCGTTAACTCCAGACCCTTCGCCACCCATTACCCCAGCAATAGCCAGTGGTGACTTTTCATCAGCGATAACCAAGGTATCATCACGAAGTATCACTTCCTGACCATCAAGTAAGACGATTTTTTCATCTTTCTTGGCCATTCGCACAACAATCGAACCTGACAAATTCGCCAAGTCAAAGGCATGCATCGGCTGCCCCAATTCAAGCATCACATAATTAGTAATATCTACGATTGGATCAATTGAGCGAATGCCACTGCGACGGAGCTTTTCAACCATCCATAAAGGAGCCTTAGCCTTAACATCAACACCGCGCACAATACGACCTAAATAACGAGGACAAGCATCCGCCGCCTCCACTCGCACTGGGAAAGCATCATCAATAGCAATTTCAGCCGGAATGACGTTAACAGGCGTCACATCAACTTTATTCAACACACCCACTTCACGCGCTAAACCAGCAATACTCAAACAGTCACTACGGTTAGGCGTTAGGTCAACATCAATAATCTGATCATCAAGCCCTAAAAAAGCACGAAAATCTTCGCCCGCTTTAGCAACAGCAGGCAATTCCATAATACCGTCATGATCATCACTCAACCCCAATTCAGAGGCAGAGCACAACATACCAAAAGACTCTACTTGGCGAAGCTTGGCTTTTTTAATTTTAAAATCGGCACCTAACACTGCGCCAATTTTAGCAAACGGGATCTTGATGCCTGGACGCGCATTTGGCGCACCACAAACCACCTGAAAGGTCTCTACGCCATCATACACCTGACAAATTTGCAATTTATCAGCGTTCGGATGAGGCTCTGCACCGATAATTTCACCTACTACTACACCTGAAAACTCAGAGGCAACAGGTAAAACTTCATCCACTTCAAGGCCAGCTAACGTTATTTGAGCAACCAAATCATCGCTACTGACGTCTGGATTGACCCATTCTCTTAGCCAATTCTCACTAATTTTCATAAAAACATCCTAGGTAGACTGGTTACTTGAACTGTTTAAGGAAGCGCAAATCGTTCTCGAAGAACATACGAAGGTCGTCTACTTTATAGCGCAGCATAGCAAAACGCTCTACGCCCATACCAAAAGCGAAACCTGTGTATTTTTCGGAATCAATTCCTGACATTTCAAGTACTTTCGGGTGAACCATGCCACAACCCAACACTTCCAACCAAGACTCTTCACCCTTACTGTTAGTACGCATGATATCCACTTCAATGGAAGGCTCAGTAAATGGGAAATAACTAGGACGGAAGCGCACTTTTAAATCATCCTCAAAGAAGACGTTTAAAAACTGCTGCAAAATACCCTTTAGGTCGGCAAAGGAAATATTTTCGTCAATTAACAAACCTTCAACCTGATGAAACATAGGCGTATGAGTTTGATCAGAATCACAACGATAAACACGACCAGGACAAATAATTCGAATTGGCGGCTGAGTCGTTTCCATTGTGCGCACTTGAACTGGAGATGTATGCGTTCTTAGTACGGTTGTTGGATTAAAGTAGAAGGTATCTTGCATTGCACGCGCTGGGTGATGCGCAGGAATGTTCAGAGCTTCAAAGTTGTGATAATCGTCTTCAATTTCTGGCCCTGCAGCCACATCAAAGCCAATTCCACGAAAAAAGGTTTCAATACGCTCCATAGTACGAGTCACAGGATGCAGACCACCCACCTCTTGACCCTTACCAGACAAGGAGATATCGATCGTCTCTGTTGCAAGCTTGGCATCTAATGCTGCTTTAGCAAGTGATGCTTTGCGCTCAGTAATTTTTTCCTGAACTTGGTCTTTTGCTTCATTAACCATTTGACCAAATTTTGGTCGATCCTCTGCAGAAACATTACCAAGCTGTTTCAACAAAGCAGTCAGAGCGCCCTTCTTACCCAAATAATGCACACGTACATCATCCAGTGCGGACTCACTCTCAGACGCAGCTACTGCGCTTAGCGCATCAGCAAGAATCTGCTTTAGGTTCTCCATTTACACACTCCAAAAAATAAAATAGGGGAAGAACCATTGGCTCTTCCCCTATCAAAGACTGCATTGAGTGATTCTTTCTATTGAGATGAAATCCTTCAAGATTGAATCACCCTAAGGCTACGTCAGAAATTAAGCCAAGCTTACTTTCGCTTTTTCAACGATAGCAGCAAAAACTTCTTTCTCGTACACAGCTAGGTCAGCCAAAACCTTACGGTCAATTTCAATTGCAGCTTTTTTCAAACCAGCAATGAAACGGCTGTAAGATAAACCATTGATACGTGCAGCAGCGTTAATACGAGCAATCCACAATGCGCGGAATTGACGTTTACGCTGACGACGGTCACGGTATTGGTATTGACCAGCTTTGATAACAGCTTGTTTTGCTAAACGAAATACACGGCTACGTGCACCGTAGTAACCTTTAGCTTGCTTTAAAATCTTCTTGTGACGGCGACGAGCCTGAACACCACGTTTTACGCGAGGCATAATATAAACCTTATACTAATAAATTAATGAACTAAAAAAATCTAGACTTAGATGTATGGCAACATGCGTACAATTAACGCTTTGTCGCTTTGCGCAATCTGGTTCATAGAACGAAGATGACGCTTACGCTTAGTCGATTTCTTAGTCAAAATATGACTAGTATGAGACTGCTTATGCTTAAAACCATTCGCGGTACGTTTGAAGCGCTTAGCTGCGCCACTGTGTGACTTAATTTTGGACATGATAAAACCACTCTCGCATTCGTTAATGTTAGTGTAATTTCTTAATAAATCAGTCTTTAAGAGCCAAAACCCTTAAAGCCAAGTTATTTAAAATTACTTCTTCTTTTTGGGGCCTAGCACCATCGTCAATTGACGACCTTCCATTTTCGCGGCTTGTTCAACTGCACCATATTCCTCTAAGTCTGCTGCGACTCGATTCATAAGCTGCATGCCAAGCTCCTGATGGGCCATTTCACGACCGCGGTATCGTAGTGATACTTTGGCCTTATCCCCGCCTTCAAGGAAACGTATCAGGTTGCGGAGTTTTACCTGATAATCCCCTTCCTCCGTCCCTGGACGGAATTTCATTTCTTTTACCTGGATCTGCTTAGCATTTTTCTTTTGAGCAGCTTTCGCTTTTTTTGCTTCAAAAATATGCTTACCGTAGTCCATGATTTTGCAAACAATCGGATCTGAATCAGCTATTTGCACTAAGTCTAAAGTAGCCTCTTGAGCTGCTTTTAGTGCCTCTTCTAGAGAGACAACGCCAACTTGTTCACCATCAGCAGCGATCAAACGCACTTCGGTAGCTCGAATGTTTTCGTTGATTAGAGGACGCTGCTTACTAGCGGCACGCCCACGATTCATATTACCTTTTATAGTACTATCTCCATTTCTTGTTTACGGCTACGGCGAGCAACTTCTTTTTGAAGCAAGTCTTCAAAATCGGAAATACTCATCACTCCAAGGTCATCACCGGTACGAGTTCGAACAGCAACCTGCTGTTGCTCAACTTCTTTATCACCGACGACGATCATGTATGGCACTCGTTGTAGAGTATGCTCGCGGATTTTAAACCCGATCTTCTCGTTTCTCAAGTCAAGTTTTGCTCTAAAGCCATTTGAATTCAATCTTTTTTCCAAATCAGAACAATAGTCTGCTTGGCGATCAGTAATGTTCATGATAACAACTTGTTCAGGTGCAAGCCAGACCGGAAAGGCACCTTCTGTATCTTCGATCAAAATACCAATGAAACGCTCAAGTGATCCAACAATCGCACGATGCAACATAACCGGTGTTTGACGAGAGCCATCTTCCGATACATATTGCGCTCCCAAGCGAGTTGGCATTGAGAAATCAACCTGAATAGTACCACACTGCCACACTCGACCAATGGCATCTTTCAGTGAAAACTCAATTTTAGGACCATAAAAAGCCCCTTCACCTGGCAATTCTTCCCAATCAAGACCAGCAGAATCTAACGCATCAGATAAGGCTTTCTCAGCTTTATCCCAAACTTCATCAGATCCTACGCGCTGCTCTGGGCGTGTCGACAAACGATAAACAATGTTATCGAAGCCAAAATCCGCATACACCTCATGAAGTAGATCGATAAACTCAGACACTTCCGACTGAATTTGCCCTTCGGTCACAAAGATATGACCATCATCCTGAACGAAGTTACGTACACGCATAATGCCATGTAATGCACCTGATGGCTCATTACGGTGACAAGAACCAAACTCAGCCATACGGAATGGCAAATCACGGTAGCTTTTAAGACCCTGATTATAAACCTGTATGTGGCATGGGCAATTCATCGGCTTAACGGCGTAATCACGATTTTCAGAATGTGTAGTGAACATATTCTCATGATATTTACCCCAATGCCCTGATTTCTCCCAAAGCACGCGATCAACGATCTGAGGCGTTTTCACTTCTTGATAATTGTTATCAAGCTGTTTCTGACGCATATATTGCTCAACAGCCTGATACAATCTCCAGCCTTTAGGGTGCCAGAACACCATACCAGGTGCCTCTTCCTGCACATGGAAAAGGTCTAATTTCTTACCCAACTTACGATGATCACGCTTTTCAGCTTCTTCGATTCGTGTCAGATAAGCTTTTAATTCTTTTTTGTCATTCCAAGCCGTACCATAAATACGCTGCAACATTTCGTTATTAGAATCACCACGCCAGTACGCACCAGCCAACTTCATCAATTTGAAATGACGCAAGACTCGAGTATTTGGTACATGTGGACCACGACACATATCCATATATTCTTCGTGATGATACAAACCAACTTCTTTTGTTGACTCATCCATATCATCAATCAATGCCACTTTATAGCTTTCGCCACGGTCGACAAATTGCTGACGAGCTTCCGCTATCGGTGTCATCTTCTTAATAACATCGCAATCCGTCTTAACCAATTCTGCGATACGTTTTTCTATAGCAGCAAGGTCATCTGGCGTAAAAGGACGCTCGTAAGCGATGTCGTAATAAAAACCTTCATCAATAACAGGACCGATTGCCATTTCTGCCGTCGGGTATAACTGCTTAACCGCATGACCAACAAGGTGAGCAAACGAGTGACGAATAATCTCTACACCTTCAGGGTCTTTCCCCGTAATGATGCTCAATTTAGCGTCGTCTGAAATAAGTTCGCACGCATCAACAAGTTGACCATCTATGCGACCCGCAACTGTGGCTTTAGCCAAACCAGGACCAATATCCTCGGCGACTTGCATTACAGTTACTGGGGTTGAGAAAGAACGTTGGCTGCCATCAGGCAAAGTAATTACAGGCATTTTATTCCCCTATCGGAGTCAGTGGTGCTCCATACCAAAGAGCACATGTAAATTTCAGCGCATAAACTATCATTTTTCGATTATTCATGCGAATCTAATTTAAATAAGCCTTTTTTCTGCATGTAGCGGCCATCGACAAAAATCAAGCCCTTTTTCTACCATTAAGCCATAGACATTCTCTGCGTGCAGAGTAAAATTAGTTTCTGTTTCACATAGACTTCATTTATCAAAAGGCAATATGGATCTCAATAATCTTGACGACTACTGCATTGAAACCACTCAAGCAGAACCTGACCTATTAATTGAGCTGGTTGAAAAAACCTACTCAGACATGGGCTACCCAAATAAGTTATCAGGAAAAACCATCGGCCGCACTCTGAAGCTTCTGGCAAAAATAGCACAACCAAAACGTGCGTTAGAAATTGGCATGTTTACTGGCTATTCAGCACTGTCTATTGCAGAAGGCATGCCCAAAGATGGTGAGCTTATATGCTGTGAAACCAACCCTAGAGCAATTCAATTTGCTCAATCTTTTTTCGACCGCAGTGAGTACGGCAAAAAAATCAAAGCGATTTTTGGCCCCGCTCTCGATACGATCGAATCCCTTGAAGGGGAATTTGACTTTGTCTTTATTGATGCTGATAAACGTAACTACCTAAATTACTACGAAGCAGTACTTCCGCTGGTTAGATCTGGTGGCCTTATCATTATTGATAACTCCCTATGGCAAGGAAGAGTTCTAGACCCGAAAGAAAACAGCGATATCGCTGTCAACCAAGTCAACCGCCTTATCGCGCAAGACAATCGAGTTGAAAACGTTCACTTGAACGTTCGTGACGGTCTTAACATCGTCGTAAAACACTAACCCTATTTCTTATAAACCCCATTCACCTTTGGGTCACCTCAGGTGAATGGGGTTTATGTGCTATTAAAAAGATATTACGTAAGAGGCAGCGATTTTGGTCGTTTTTAAAATCACAAATAACATCTCCGGCAAACACTACATTGGAACGTCTTTCAATAGTGGCTTTCAACGTTTCGAACAATACGTAGAAGCAACGAGCGAAGGTTTGGACTTTCCTTTATACAACGACATTAGGGAGAATGGCGTTGACGCTTTTACAGTTGAAGAACTATTTGAAACAAGCGACAAAGAAGAGCTTTACGAGCTAGAAACAGACTATATCTCTATTTATAACGGCGAAAGTTTACGCGGCTATAAAATTGCTCAAACAGCAGAAAAAGCCACGAACCTTAGCCTTGGCAAAAAAGCCTTGTTTGATGCAAATGGCGTATCAACCGCAGAACAACCTAAAAAAACAAGAAAAGTAGCTGCAAAAAAAACCGTTGAACTACCAAAAAAAACGATTGAGCCAACCCCAACAGCAAAATCATTCTTTGGAGAACTCATCGGTGAAGAAAGAATAGGCGCACCGCTCGCTACAGCAGCCGCAGAAAAGAAAAAAGCGCCAACTCGCACGAAGAGCAAGGCAAGCATTCAGAAGATGCTAAGCGAAGCTGAGAAAGCATCGAAAAAAGAACGCGAAGAAAAACTAAAATCACAGCAGCAAGCAGAAGCTGAAGAAATGGCTCTTATCATGGCAAAAATTGATGTGACGTCCAAATCTGCCACATCTGCGTTTCGTCGCCGAAAAAGCTAAGCTCAAAAATTAGACGTAAAAAAAGCTCAGTTAAATTCTTAACTGAGCTTTTTTATTCTCTAAAAATTATCTATTTAGCCAAACAAACCAAATATTAAGATCGTGCCTTCTTAAGCGTCTCTGAAATCATAAACGCTAACTCTAAAGATTGATCAGCATTCAAACGCGGGTCACAATGAGTATGATATCTATCAGCTAAATCCGCCTCAGTCACCTCAAAGGCCCCACCAACACACTCAGTAACATTCTGACCTGTCATCTCAAAGTGAACACCACCTGCGTAGCTCCCTTCAGCATTATGAACCTGAAAGAACTGCTGAACCTCTCTCAATACATCATCCACACGGCGAGTCTTATAACCTGTAGATGCCTTAACCGTATTGCCGTGCATCGGATCACTACTCCATACAACTTGTTTACCCTCGCGCTGAATGGCTTGAATTAGCTTAGGCATACCTTCTTCAACTTTATCCGCACCCATACGCACGATAATATTTAAGCGGCCAGCTTCATTGTTTGGATTCAGAACATCACACAATCTCAGCAAGTCTTCAGGATCCATTGTCGGACCAGCCTTCACACCAATTGGGTTTTGCACACCACGCAAAAATTCAACATGCGCACCATCTAATTGACGAGTACGATCTCCAATCCACAACATGTGCGCAGAACAATCGTACCACTCACCAGTCAAGCTATCTTTACGAGTTAAAGCCTGCTCATAAGGCAACAACAACGCCTCATGAGAAGTATAAAAGTCTGTCTCTTTCAATTGAGCCAAACCAGGACCAATGCCGCACGCTTCCATAAATTGCAAGGCATCATCAATCTTATCAGCCACACCCTGGAAACGACTACCTGCCGGACTAGTATTCAAAAAGTCCAAATTCCATTGATGCACCTGATGCAAATCTGCAAAGCCACCTTGAGCAAAAGCCCTGAGTAAATTCATTGTCGATGCACTTTGATTGTAAACCTGCACCAAACGCTCAGGATCTGGAACCCTCGCCTGCTCAGTAAAGTCGATGCCATTAATAATATCGCCACGGTAACTTGGCAACTCAACACCGCCGATCACTTCAGTTCCCGCTGATCTAGGCTTAGCAAACTGCCCAGCCATCCGCCCAACCTTTACTACAGGACACTTACCAGCATAAGTAAGCACAACAGCCATCTGCAACATAACCTTGAACGTATCGCGAATATTATTGGCATGAAACTCAGCAAAACTTTCAGCGCAATCACCGCCCTGAAGCAAAAACGATTGCCTATTGGCCACTTGCGCTAAGGCTTTTTTTAGTTGACGAGCTTCGCCGGCAAAAACAAGAGGAGGCATTTTCTCTAACGTGCTTTCAACTTGAGCCAAATGCTCTGCATTTGGGTAAACAGGCTGCTGCAGCGCCGTTTTTTCTCTCCAACTTGTTAAGTTCCACTGTGACATAATTTTCTACAACCTTATTCTTTCATTATTTTTTAACATACATTAACGAGCAACAACCCAAAGTATTTCTGCATCTTTTACGGATAAAGAAACCACCGCGTGCCCCATAGTGGCATCATAATACACACTATCACCTTCTTTTAATTCAATTGGTTCATAGAGCTCAGAGAAAAAATTAATTTTACCTTGCAAAACCAACAAAAACTCTTCGCCGTCATGACGAACCCACTCTTTAAAGTCTGCAAATGACCGAGCCCTTACCGTTGTTTTAAAAGGCACCATTTTCTTGCGACTAATAGAATAATTTAACAACTCATGTTCATAAGTTGCTGTTGGGTGGGGCTCCCCTTTTCCTTTACGGGTAATATCTCGACGCCCAGCAATAGAATGCTCACTCGCCTCAACAAAAAGCTGCGGCAAGTCCATCTCCAAACCTTTAATTAACTTTTGCACAATAGTGAAGCTTGGTGAAACCTGATCATTCTCAATTTTTGATAACGTAGAGCGAGCAATTCCAGTCCTTTTCCCCACCTCTTCAAGCGTCCAGCCTTTTGCCAAACGAATTTCCTTCACGCGCTTACCAAGCTCAAGTGGCTCAACAAATCGATCAGGATCTGATGCTGTAGCTGTTTCTAACGAAGGACGACTAACCATAATTTACCAATACTACTTTTATGTAAGAAACCAGCAGCTCCTATACTTTTAATAAAGGTGCCATTGCTTCAGAACAACGAGAGAGATCAAATCCTTTACCAGAAACATAAGACATCAAACGCCCAGAGTCTCCACCCTTGCCATTCTCTAACAAAACCCACAACACAGAAGATCGAGTTCCTGTTCTACAAAAAGCCAACGTCTTCTTATCTTCAAGCAAGATATCTCTTTGAAAATCAACTTGCTCTTGAGATAATTTAGACAAATCTATCGGGTTGCTCATATATTCCATACCCAGTGCTTCAGCAGCAATACGAATACTATCGCCAGAAGGTTGATCGTCAGATTCAGCTTCTGGGCGATTATTAATAATTCGCTCAAAACCTTGGGACTTGAGCGATACCAAATCCACCTCAACTAATTGAGGCGCGACAAAATAAGAATCATCAAGCTGAATAATATTACCCATAAATATTCCCCTTAAATAAATTTAAGAACGGTACAACACTTTTATAAGATGGAATCCAAATTGCGTTTTAATCGGCCCCTGTATCTTATATAAAGGACCACTAAAAACAGCCTTATCAAAAGCAGAAACCATATCTCCCTTACGAAACTCACCAAGATCTCCACCTTTTTTCCCAGAAGGGCAAGTAGAAAATTGCTTGGCCAATTTGTGAAAGTCAGCACCTTTATCAAGCTTCAACCTTAAAGACTCTGCCTCAGCTTTAGTCTTAACTAAAATATGACACGCACTCGCCGTTGACATTCACACTCCAACCATTCAAATAAACTAGATAAAACATGTTAACCTATTTAGCATAATGGAATTAACTACATGCAATCATTAACCTTAAAATATTCTCGGTAAAAAGTAGCATAAACATTAAAATATAGGCGGCTTTACAATATGAGTACTTATGCAGCAATAAGCGATCTTTCTTTTCTACTAGTCGAACCATCAGATATGCAAAAAAAGATCATCACTAAAGCCTTACAAGATGCCGGCATTAAACAAATAGAATATGCCAATGACATCGAAGAAACCATAAAATCACTGTCCGCTTTTCCACCCGATCTTGTTATATCTTCAATGTACCTTCCAGACGGTTCCGCAAACGATCTTATTGATAAAATCAGAACCAATAAGGACACAGAAAGCCAATGCTTCATGCTAATCTCCAGCGAAAGAAACAGAGACCATCTAGAACATTTAAGACAATCAGGCGTACTCGCTATCCTTCCAAAACCATTTAACCAAAAAGACCTAACTCGCGCCATTCACGCCACACTAGACCTAATTGTTGAAGAAGAAATAGACCTCGAACTATTTGATCCAAGAACACTACGAGTATTAGTTACAGATGACAGCCGAATGGCCAGAAAACACGTCAGCAAAACACTAAACACAATGGGAATTGAAGACATACAATTTGCAGAAAACGGCAAAGAGGCAATCACCCTTCTTAATGAAATGGAATTTGATCTTATTGTTACCGATTACAATATGCCTGAAATGGACGGAAAAGTGTTAACTGATGCCGTTAGAAGAGACCCATCACTAGCTCATATCCCAATATTGATGGTAAGTTCGAATTCAGAAGACAGCCAGCTATCAAACATCGCACAAGAAGGTGTCGATGCAATTTGCGGCAAGCCTTTTGAGCCAAGTGTGGTAAAAAAACTACTGGCAAAAATACTAAATTAACCCCGAACCTTTAATAGATCGCATGATTTTCAAACAAAAAAAGAGCTTCAATTGAAGCTCTTTTTTTTAACTAAGCATTGACGATCTCAAATCAGGCTGCCGACATCAGTTCAGATACGATTTGCTGATTGGCTTCCGGAAATTGATAAGCGGATAATTCATTAATAGCCACCCAACTCACTTTCTGCCCCTCACTCCCTTCTGGCTCACCATCAAAGGCTGTCACCTTATAGAAATGGAGCTCAACCTGCTTATCACCATAATCATGGGTAATTTTTTTAAAAAAAGAGCTCTCTATCACAGTAATTCCAATCTCTTCTTTAAGTTCTCTTGCCAAGGCTGCTTGGGCCGATTCAGAAGACTCACATTTCCCACCTGGAAACTCCCACAAGCCACCCTGATGTTGGCTTGAGTTACGCAAAGCAATGAAGACAGCATCGTCACAAAGAACAATACCAACAGCCACTCTAACCAACATTAGGTACGATACTCAGCATTAATAGTGACGTATTCATGAGAGAAATCTGTTGTCCAAACAATATCAGACTCAGCACCCATTCCTAAATCAAGCACAATATGAATCTCTTGTGGCGCCATAGCCTGCTTTCCGTGCTCTTCAAGATAATCAGGAGAACGACCACCATCACGAGCAACTTCAAAACCATTAATATGAAGTTGCACACGGTCCACATCTAAACCCTCAACACCTGCACGACCAACAACCGCTAAAATTCGCCCCCAATTAGGGTCAGAAGCAAATAACGCCGTTTTAACCAAAGGAGAGTGAGCAATCTCGAAAGCCACTTTCGTCGCATCAGATTCAATAGCGGCACCAACTACTTCTACGGTAACAAACTTAGTCGCACCTTCACCATCACGAACAATGGCATGAGCAAGCTCTTGCATAACTTCAGTAAAAGCAACAATAAAAGCTTGAGCTAGAGGCTCATCGATAGAAGTCACCTTAGCATTGCCAGCCATACCAGTTGCCACAGCAATACAAGAATCGTTTGTCGATGTATCACTATCGATAGTAATGCGGTTAAAACTCTTATTAACGACATCTTTCAATATAGACTGAAGAACATCCACATCCATTGCTATATCACTGCAAACATAACCCAACATAGTAGCCATGTTTGGGCGAATCATACCTGCACCTTTGGAAATACCAGCAATCGAATACGTCTGCCCATCAAACTCAAAAGTGCGAATAGAGCCTTTTGGCAAAGTATCGGTAGTCATAATACCAACACCAGCTGACTTCCAGTTATCACCTGATAAGTTTTCAAGCGCTTTAGGAATAGCGGCAACAATTTTCGCCACCGGCAACGGCTCACCAATAACACCTGTAGAGAAAGGCAAAATAGATTCGACACTCACACCCGTCTCATCAGCCAAAGCCTCACAAGTCTTTAGAGCAGTATCAAGGCCAGATTTTCCCGTACCAGCATTAGCGTTACCCGTATTGATTAACAGATAACGACTACCGGCCAAGCCTAAATGCTTTTGACAAATACGCACAGGCGCTGCACAAAAAGCATTTTGAGTAAAAACACCAGCAACAGATGCGCCTTCACATAATTCAAAAATCACAACATCTTTTTTGTTGGGCTTTTTAATTCCAGCTTCCGCAACACCAATTCTAATTCCTTTTATTTCTGGAATAAGAGGAAAATCATGTAACCCTACAGCCATTGAAACTTTCTCCAGTTAAATAAGACTACCGTGACACTGTTTGTATTTTTTACCTGAGCCACACGGACAAGGCTCATTCCGACCTACTTTAGGGTACTCTTGAGCATCAGCAGAATCAGAAGACTCTCCAGCCAACGAGTTCAGTGAGTCATGAATCATGTTAACGGTTGTTTTCTCTTCTTGCTTTCTACGGGCCTCTTCTATTTTCTCGGCCTCTTCGGCAGACTGAACTTTCACACGAGTAATAATTTGAATCACTTCATATTTGATTTGCTCTAACAAACCCTGAAATAACTCAAACGACTCTCGCTTATATTCCTGCTTAGGATTCTTTTGCGCATAACCACGCAAATGAATACCCTGTCTAAGCATATCCATAGTCTGGAGATGCTCTTTCCACAAAGTATCAAGCACTTGTAGCAGCACTTGTTTCTCAAAAGACCTAAAAGGCTGTTCACCAGCAATTTGCTCTTTAGCCTGGTAGTCATTAACAAAAGCATCCAATATTTTCTGACGCAAAGGCTCTTCGTATAGTTTTTTATCTTCTTCTACCCATTTGGCAACAGGAAGCTCTAGACCAAACTCATTACGAGCCTTCTCTTCCAACCCTTCAAGATCCCACATATCGAAGATACTTTGAGGTGGAATAAATTCATCGATCAAACCGGTAACAACTTCTTCTCGCATCGCAGAAATAGCTTCAGAAAGATCTTCAGACACCATCATATCGAAACGCTGACGATAGATTACCTGGCGCTGATCATTAGCCACGTCATCGTATTCAAGCAATTGCTTACGAATATCAAAGTTACGACCTTCAACTTTACGCTGGGCCTTTTCAATCGCATTTGAGACCATCTTATGTTCAATAGCCTCACCTTTCTCCATGCCAAGCGCCAACATCATTTTCTTAATGCGGTCAGACATGAAGATACGCATTAAATTATCTTCTAATGACAAATAAAAGCGCGAGGAACCAACATCACCTTGACGACCAGCACGACCACGCAACTGGTTATCAATACGACGAGACTCATGACGTTCAGTACCGATAATATGCAAACCACCTGCGGCCAAAACTGACTCATTACGAGACTTCCAATCAGCCTTAAGCGCATCAATACTCTCTTGGCTAGCATTTTCACCAAGTTGAGCCAGCTCAACTTGTAAGTTGCCACCCAACACAATGTCTGTACCACGACCCGCCATGTTGGTAGCAATTGTTACCGCACCTGGTCGACCAGCATCAGCAACAATTTCAGCTTCACGCTCATGCTGCTTAGCATTAAGAACATTGTGCTTAACATCTTTCTTAAGCAGATAATTTGATAACAGCTCAGAATATTCAATAGACGCCGTACCAACCAACACAGGACGACCCTGCTTAACAATCTCTTCAATATCCAACACAATGGCTTCGAATTTGTCTTCAGTAGACATATAAATCAAATCATTGAAGTCTTTACGCTGAACCTGACGGTTTGTAGGGATAACAATCACGGATAAGCCGTAAATCTGCTGAAACTCAAAGGCTTCAGTATCAGCAGTACCTGTCATACCTGACAATTTTTCGTACAAACGGAAATAATTTTGGAAAGTGGTTGATGCTAAAGTCTGACTTTCAGCTTGAATAGTCACACCCTCTTTAGCTTCTACAGCCTGATGAATACCCTCAGACCAGCGACGGCCAGCCATAGTTCGACCAGTATGCTCATCGACAATAACAATTTGATCACCCTGAATAACGTAATCAACGTTCTTCTTAAAAATGACATGGGCTTTCAAACAAGCATGAACATGGTGTAGTAAAGAAAGGTTGCCAGCAGCATACAGGCTTTCACCCTCACCTAACAACTCCTGCTCTACTAACCAACTTTCAACGAAAGAATGACCTTCTTCCGTTAGTTCAATACTACGCTGCGATTCATCGAAAATGTAATGACCAGTTGGCTCTTCATCCTCAACATCCTCTTGCTTAACCAACAATGGAGCAAGTTGATTAATTTTTCGATATTGCTCAGAGCTATCTTCAACCGCGCCGGAGATAATTAGAGGCGTTCGAGCCTCATCTATCAAAATGGAATCTACTTCATCCACTACAGAGAAATTCAAATCTCGCTGAACACGATCTTCCAGACGGAACACCATATTGTCGCGAAGATAATCAAAACCAAATTCGTTATTAGTACCATAAGTAATATCACACAAGTATGCCGCTTTTTTCTCATCCCTATCTTGACCAGAAAAAACTACACCGACACTCATGTCCAAAAACTCATAAAGAGGTCTCATCCAGTTAGCGTCACGCTTAGCCAGATAATCGTTCACCGTAACAACATGAATACCTTTAGAGGACAAAGCATTTAAGTAAACAGCGAGCGTCGCAACGAGCGTTTTACCTTCACCAGTACGCATTTCGGCAATTTTACCTTCATTTAGAACCATGCCACCAATGAGCTGCACATCAAAATGACGCATCCCCATAACACGGCTACTACCTTCACGCACGACAGCAAAAGCCTCAGGTAAAATAGAGTCTAGCGACTCACCTTTTGCAAGACGATCACGAAACTCGCCAGTTTTTCCAGACAAGTCATCATCTGACAATTTGCGGAAAGATTCTTCAAGTTGGTTTATCTGTGAAACGACTTTTCTATATCGTTTAACTTCTCGGTCATTCTTTGTGCCGACAATTTTTTTAATTACAGTTCCTAACATCTTGAACTCATCGTAGCCAATTAGTAATTGAGACAGTCTATCATGGTAATGTGTGACAAAACATGAAATATCAAGGACCTAAATACAAAAAAACCAGACATATAGTCTGGTTTTTTATATTTCGATCAAGAATTAATCACTTACTAAGCACTGACGAAAGCAGGCT
Source organism: Marinomonas sp. (assembly GCF_965225885.1). Lineage (NCBI taxonomy): Bacteria > Pseudomonadati > Pseudomonadota > Gammaproteobacteria > Oceanospirillales > Oceanospirillaceae > Marinomonas > Marinomonas sp. The sequence goes on along the minus strand of NZ_OZ245329.1, from coordinate 2,520,233 downwards.
CTACATAAGAAATTGGCGTCGTTTGTGCTTCGTCTTCGAAAACAACATATTCCCAAGCATCTTGATGTTCTAGCAAGGCAAGCAATAGCTTGTTATTCAATGCATGTCCAGACTTGTAAGCTTTATATTCACCAATCAAGCTATGACCAAGAAGATATAGATCACCAATCGCATCCAATACTTTATGGCGCACCAATTCGTCTCGATAGCGCAAGCCTTCATCGTTTAGCACACGGTAGTCATCAAGCACGATGGCATTTTCCATGTTTGCACCACGAGCAAGGTTGTTGTTTTTAAAGTATTCAAGATCTTTCATGAAACCAAATGTTCTCGCACGACTAATTTCTTTTACGAAAGTGGTCGTTGAGAAATCAAATGATGTACTTTGAACATCTTCGCCAATAGCAGGATGTTGAAAGTCAATCGTGAAAGACAAGCGAAAACCTGAATGAGGCTCAAGAGAGGCAAACTTATCACCCTCATCCACTCTAATAGGTTTCTTAACTCGAATAAATCTTTTCGGTGCATTCTGAGCTTCCAAACCAGCCGACTGCAGAAGAAAAACAAAAGGACTAGCACTTCCATCCATAAGAGGAATTTCACTAGCACTTACTTCTACATAAGCGTTATCAACACCCAAACCAGCCATTGCAGACAACAAATGCTCTACAGTACTAACCTTCACATCACCCTGACATAAAGCCGTAGCAAAATTTGTTGATCCGACTGCTCGCGCATCACCATGAATCTCTACAACCGGATCCAAGTCTGTACGAACAAATACAATACCTGTATTCACTGGCGCAGGTTTCAGTGTCAAATACACCTTCTCGCCAGAGTGTAATCCAACTCCAGTTGCTCGAATAATGTTTTTAAGTGTGTGTTGGCGTACCATTATATTCCTACATTTTTATGACTGGATACTATTCTTTACAAATAGTATCAATAACACATTTTTTATACAATCCAACATCTTGATATCACATCGTTTTTACTAAAACTAATCAGCTTGACGACGCAAAAATGCCGGAATGTCCAAATACGATAATTTATCGCCACTTGAAATAGAAGCAGAGTCGACAGACTCCTTTTTTTCATCCAAGCTTTTCTCTACCACTTCAGCCTTCACATGATGTGCAGGCTTAGGCGCAGATTGAGCAACAGTCATTTTAGTGTTATCACTTTCAACAACTTGCTCTACCTTTGCCATAACCGGTTGAGAGACAACAGATTCACCAACAGCAGACTTCATTTCAACTGCAGAGCGACCCTCTAAACCAGTTGCAACCACCGTGACTCGCATTTCATCCCCTACACTAGGATCAATTGCACAACCAATCACGACAGTAGCATCTTCCGATGCATATTCTTCAATAATTCCACCAACCTCGGTAAACTCAGACAAACCAACTTCTTCGTTTGCTGTAATGTTTACAAGTACACCGCGCGCACCTCTAAGATTAATGTCTTCAAGCAATGGATTGTGTATTGCAGCCTCAGCAGCCACCCTAGCTCTATCCTCGCCAGATGCAGACCCAGTACCCATCATCGCCATACCCATTTCAGACATAACCGTTCTTACATCTGCAAAATCGACGTTGATTAAACCAGGTCTCATAATCAAATCTGTAATACCCTGAACCGCATTAAACAAAACATTATTTGCTTCGCCAAACGCCTTCAGTAATGAGATATTCTTACCTAAAACTGGCAAAAGACGCTCATTTGGAACGGTAATCAAAGAATCGACATTTTCACGCAACTCTCTAACGCCCTCTTCAGCAACTCTTGCACGACGACGACCTTCAAAAGGAAAAGGTTTAGTAACAACCGCCACCGTTAAAATACCCAGTTCACGCGCCACCTTGGCAATAACTGGCGCAGCACCTGTACCCGTTCCACCGCCCATGCCAGCGGTGATGAATACCATGTCTGCACCCGTTAACAACTGAGTGATTTTTTCTTGATCTTCTAAGGCCGAATCCCTACCCACTTCTGGATTTGCTCCAGCACCCAACCCTTTAGTAATGGTTGAACCTAACTGCAAAGACACTCCGGTCTCAAAACCTATCAGCGCTTTAGAGTCGGTGTTGGCACAAATAAACTCAACACCTTCCAATCGGTTTTCAAGCATATGACGCACAGCATTGCCACCACCACCGCCTACACCAATCACTTTAATAACAGCATTATCTGATAAATTATCTTCGGCTAAATCAAAGACATTCATGGGCTTATCGCTCCTCAATAAATTCACAATCAATTCTGACTAAATATAACTCTGAAACCAGTGTTTTAATTTCTGCCATGCCTTCGCTGCACTGAAGGATGGCCCGATTTCTTTTTTAGGAGCCAGAACTGATGCTTCTCGTTTAGTTTGCGTCTTGGACATCATCCGCTTCGAGATCTCGGTTACTTCAGCCTCTTTACTACCATAAGCCAATAATCCAACACTTGTTGAATATATAGGGTTATCGACAATGTCAGACATTCCTTTAGTACAATCTGGTAAGGATAATCGAACTGGCATCTGAAATACCTTCTCAGCCAACTCCGCCGCACCTTCCATAAGCGACGTACCACCAGTAATTACAATACCTGCAGGGATACGCTCCGCATAACCACTACGCCTTAATTCATCCAGAATTAAATTATAAATTTCTTCATATCTGGCCTCAACAACCTCTGTCAAAGCATGACGAGTGATTGATCTTGGCTGACGATCACCAACACTTGGCACTTGAAGAACCTGATCTGCCGATGCCATAGAAGACATGGCACATGCATATTTCACTTTAATTTCTTCCGCATGCTGAGTTGGCGTGCGTAAAGCCATTGAAATATCATTTGTAACCTGATCACCAGCCACTGGAACCACCGCTGTATGATGCAAAGCACCATCAATCCAAACAGCAATATCAGATGTTCCTGCTCCGATATCAATCAAGCAAACACCTAAATCTTTTTCATCTTCACTAAGTGAAGATTCACTAGAGGCAAGCTGAGATAAGATGACACCATCCACACCCAAGCCGCATCGCTTAATACACTTCTCAACGTTCATCACTGCGTTAACAGCACCAGAAATCAAATGCACATTTGCCTCTAGTCGAACACCAGACATACCAAGAGGATCTTTAATTCCCTCCTGAGAGTCGATGTGATACTCCTGAGGCAAAATATGAAGCACACGCTGATCAGAGGAAATTGGCACAGCTTGTGCCGCATCAATAACTCGATCTATATCTTCTTGTTGTACTTCACCGTTTTTAACGGCAACAATGCCATGAGAATTCAAACTACGAATATGGCTACCAGCAACACTGACGTAAACAGAATGTATGTTACATCCCGCCATCAACTCAGCCTCTTCAACTGCACGTTGAATAGATTGAACTGTTGACTCAATGTTGATTACAACACCGCGTTTCATGCCTTTTGAACTATGAGAGCCAATACCGACAATTTCCAAACTACCATCAGCTAGAACTTCGCCAACCAAACAGATAACTTTCGATGTGCCTACATCCAAACCGACTATCATTTCACCTTCCCGGCATTGCGTGTTGTTTCGAAAAAACCGCCTTTGTTGTTTAAAAAAGCAACAAACAGGCCAATATCACTTATTTTTTTTCCAACCAACGGCCACCCCATGAGGATAGCGAGCGTCGACTGACGTTATCTGGTCTATTCTACCCGATAAATCACCTTTATACACCGCTATAAAGCGCTGCAATCTTTCTAAAATCTCTTCTCTACCCAGCTTCACCGCTACCCCATTGGTAAAAATGATACTCCACGCCCCTCTTGGCTCTAAAGTAAGAGTTGCGACACGTAAAGACGTTGAGGCTAACACCTGACTAATCAAGCCAAATTGCTCAAGCACAACATCACTTGAGTCCTCAGGTCCATACAACCTAGTAAGCGGCAAATCTGGCACCTTAGGCGGCGTAATAACTACCGCCGAGGTGGATATCAATTGCCCATCCCCCCAGTATGCAAGAGGCATATGCTCGTGAACAACCACCTGCAAGGTATTTGGCCAAACTTTACGAATCTCTGCACTTGCCACCCACTCTGATGACAAAACCGTAGCTAAAGCATCAGACAAAGAGACACTTAGGAGGCTTTCACCAAGCAAAGAAGAGTAATCCGATTGCAACTCTTCTTCAGTTGCATATTTTAGATCACCTTTAATCTCGATCTTCTGAATAGCAAACCAGGTTTCAGGCGAATCATCCCCCTGAAAAGTGGCCAACAATATCAACAAGACCGCCCCAATCAGTGCCGCTATCCTCATAAGTTAATTACGCCCTACTTTATCCCAAGCATTTTGCGCAATTTTTTCTACCAATGAAGCATAATCAATTCCGACATATTTAGCCGCCATAGGCACCAAACTATGAGACGTCATACCTGGCGCGGTGTTAACTTCTAACACCCAAAACACACCAGCCTGATCTCGCATTACATCGACACGCCCCCAACCTGAACAACCCAACGAGCGATAAGCATCAAGCGCCAACATTTGCAGCTCATTTTCATCATCCTCGCTTAAACCACAAGGCAACAGATATTCTGTGTCATCCGCAATGTACTTCGCCTCATAATCATACAATTTATGATCCGGAGCAGGCTTTAAGCCTATTGGCGGATACGCTACGTCATCGATTACCGTAATGGTAAATTCAGGACCATCGACAAATTCTTCAACCAAAATATCCGAATCATATTCAAGCGCCTTCAGAAGAGCATCATCAAGTTCTGCTCTATTCATAGCCTTGTTAATCCCGATAGTAGAACCTTCCCTAGAAGGCTTAACGATCATTGGATAAGACATTTGCTCCTCAATCACATCCGCATCCGCATGATCAACAAAGGACAAATAAGCGGGAGTAGGAATTCCAATACCATGCCAAAAACACTTGGTTAAGACTTTATCCATCGCCAAACCACAAGACAAAGGCGAACTACCTGTATACGGCTTACCAAACATTTCTAGCAAAGCCTGAACTCGACCATCTTCCCCTTCTCCACCATGCAGCGCAATGAAGGCAAGATCAAATTCAATAGACTGCAACTGCACAATAGGATCAAATGCAGCATCAGGGCCGTAAAGATCCAATTCAACCACCTGAAAACCTTTTGAGCGCAATCCTTCGGCAACCAAAGGCCCGCTTTGCATTGACACCTCACGCTCTGCAGAACGACCACCATAAATCACAGCGATAACTGACTCTTTAAGTGCTTTTGACATATTAAATACCGCTCACTGATAAATTCTTCGAAACCATACCGATGTCGCCAGCACCTTGCGTAATCAGCAAATCCCCTTCACGTAAGACATTACTCAAAATAGAACGCAGATCCGCTTCACTCCCAACATGGATAGGATCAACATTACCGCGCTGACGAATACTGCCACACAAAGAACGACTATCCGCACCATTGATAGGCGTTTCACCAGCCGAGTAAACATCCAACAAAAGTAAAACATCTACCTGAGAGAGAACCCTGACAAAATCTTCGTACAGATCACGAGTTCGGGTATAGCGATGCGGCTGATACACCATCACTAAGCGCTTTTCAGGCCAACCGGCACGAATCGCCTTAATCGTTGCCAACACCTCACTTGGGTGATGACCATAATCATCAACAAACATCACACTTGAACCATTAGGAAGCTCCAGTGGTTTTTGCTCTTGGAAACGACGCCCCACACCTTCAAACCCCATTAGACCCGCCTGAATAGCCGTTGCCTCAACACCTAAATCAGTGGCAACAGCAATCGTTGCAAGCGCATTGAGAACGTTGTGACGACCCGGCATAGGCAAGCGAATTTTCAGTGGCTCTCCCTCAGGACGATGCGCCAAAAACTCACAATAGCGACCAGTCTGTACGATATCTGTCGCATAAAAGTCCGCTTCTTGATCAATGCCATAAGTTAAAACTGGACGACTCAAGGAAGGCAGAATTTCACGAACATTTTCATCATCTACGCACAAAACAGCCAAACCATAAAACGGTAGGTTATGCACAAACTCTATGAAGGTATGTTTAACCTTTTCAAAGTCACCACCATAAGTATCCATATGGTCTTCATCGATATTGGTTACTATCACAGTTTGTGGCTGTAAATGCAGAAAAGACGCATCACTTTCATCCGCCTCAGCCACAAGATAAGCACTGCTGCCCAACTGTGCATTTGCTCCGGCGCTGGTTAAACGCCCACCAATTACAAAAGTTGGCGCCTCACCAGTGGCCGCCAATATAGAAGCCATCAAGCTTGTGGTCGTCGTTTTACCATGAGTACCCGCAACAGCAATACCATGGCGATAACGCATCAACTCAGCTAGCATTTCCGCCCTACGAACAATTGGCACCCTGTTTTCTTTGCCCCAGATGATTTCTGGGTTTTGATCATTTACAGCCGTAGATACAACAATGACATGAGCGTCATAAACGTTTTCTTCTAAATGCCCTAGATAAATCTTGATACCCAATTCTTCCAAACGCTCAGTGGTCGATGACGCTTTTAAATCAGACCCTGAGACTTGGTAACCTTGGTTATGTAACACTTCAGCGATGCCACACATACCAACACCACCAATACCAATAAAGTGGATATTTTGAATACGACGCATCGTAGGAATATCGTACTGAGCTTTAATATCAATCATGATTTTATTAACCTTAAACAATGTGCAACAACATCTTGTGTTGCATTGGGATGAGCAACCAATTTAGCCTGCTCCCCCATTTTCAATAATGCCTCTTCACCCTCGATAAACTCAGAAAGCAAAGAAATGATTCTTTCACAACTTAACTGTGGTTGTGGCAACAAGTAAGCAGCCCCAATTTTTTCTAAATATTGCGCATTGGCTGTCTGATGATCATCTATCGCATGTGGATAAGGCACCAAAATAGAAGGCAAGCCAGCGACAGCCAACTCACTCACTGTCATAGCGCCAGCTCGACACAACACAATATCAGCCCAGTAATATGCTTGATCCATATTATCTAGGTATGCCTCAACACGAGCATCTACGCCAGCCTCTCTATAAAGTGCCAATACTTCGTCATAGTTGCGAATACCAGTTTGATGCCAAACATCTAAACGCTGAGAAAAAGACCATTTCGTTAGAACTTTAGGCATAACATCATTAATTGCTTTTGCCCCCAAGCTCCCACCGACAACAAGCAAACGCAGCGGTCTTGCAACACCACTTCTTGATATCCGAACACGCTGTTTCAAGATATCACTTCGAATAGGATTACCTACGCTAACTGCATTAGGAAACGCACCATCGAAAGCCTGTAACGTTAAGTTCGCGACTTTAGAGAGTAGTTTGTTCGTTGTTCCCGCAATGGCATTTTGCTCATGCACTACTAACGGAATACCTAAAAGCTTAGCCGCTACGCCACCAGGGCCAGCAACAAACCCCCCCATACCCAGGACGACATCAGGTTTAATTTTTTGTAAAACCGCCACAGCTTGACCAATAGCATGCAAGATTCTAAAAGGGGCCACTAAGAGACCCAATACACCTTTACCTCTTACACCTTTGATAGATAAAGAATGCAATGCAATATCATGTTTAGGCACAAGGGTTTCTTCCATCCCTCCTTTAGAGCCAAGCCATTGAACCTCAACACCTTTATCTTTAAAACTTTGAGCACAAGCTAATGCTGGATAAATATGACCACCTGTTCCGCCAGCCATTATAACGACTCTTTTAACATCGCTCATTTTTCACTCTCTTTCATTTTCGCCGACCCACCAGAGTCACCACTCATCTCAGCTCGTCTATTCTCGATATCGACACGCGCCACAACAAACAAGCTCCCCAAGGTAATTATCAGGCTACTACCGCCATAACTAATCAATGGCAAAGTAAGCCCCTTGGTTGGCAAAAAACCGGTATTCACGCCTATATTGATAATGACTTGAGCCAGAATCAGAATTGAAAAACCAAAACACATATAACCGGCAAACGGTCGAGATAACGTCATGGCTTGACGACCAATTTTAAAGGCACGAGCAACCATGAGCGCAAACAAGCATATCAGCAGCAAACCGCCAAACATTCCGGTCTCTTCAACCCATATAGAAAACACAAAATCTGTGTGTGCTTCTGGCAAATAAGATAATTTTTGAACACTATTTCCCAACCCCAAACCAAACCACTCACCACGCCCGTAAGCAATTAAAGCCTGACTAAGCTGATAACCTTCATTAAAAGGATCAGCCCAAGGGTCTATAAAGTTCATCAAACGTTTTAAACGATAACTTTCGGAAATAGCAACAACACCCAACATTGAAACCGCACCAACCATCAATAGCAAAAACTGATACAGAGGTGCGCCACCCAAAAAAAGCAATACCATCACGGTACCCAGCAACACGACTGATGCACCGAAATCCGGTTCAAAAAGCAAAAACAAAAGAAAAATACTACAAAGGCATAGCGGGAGCACGAAACCAACCCAACCCTCTCTAACGCGGTCAGCCCTTCGCACCAAATAACCGGAGACATAAACCACCATACAAACTTTAGCGACTTCTGATGCCTGAAGGTTAAAGACCACTAAGTTAATCCAACGGCGACTGCCATTTACACTTTTACCTATACCTGGCATCAACACAAGAATGAGCAAGATGAGAGATAATCCCATCATCAAAATACCCCATTTATGCAACTGACTTGTCGGTAATGACAATAGAACCCAACCTGAAATCAAACCGATAATTAGATATAGAGCTTGTCGCACCATAAAAAAGTAAGGATGACCGTGAATATTTTCAGATATAGAAATAGAAGCACTTGAGACCATAACCATTCCAAGTGCAAGAATGGCCACTACAGAAGCAATGAAAACCGCATCAACCTGAGCAAACTCACGAATAGAAACTCGGTCAAATACCTTCAACCATTTCATAATTCATTAACCAATCGAGCAAAGTGCTCACCGCGTACTTCATAATTCTTATACATATCTAGACTAGCGCAAGCAGGCGAGAACAAAACAACCTCTCCTTCTTTAGCATCTTGTCCAATGCTAGCTACAATTTGATCCAAGGTTTCAAAACGCTTTACTTCAGCATCAGCGGGTAACACTTCAGCAATTCGTTCAGCGTCTTTGCCAAACAAATATGTAGTGCGTACAAAATCATTTACGGAGTTCGCAAGCGCTCTAAAATCCGCACCCTTTCCTTCACCACCAGCAATAAGCAAAATATTCTTAGTCGCAGAAGAGCCTAACCCTTGAAGCGCAGCTAAAGTTGCCCCCACATTCGTGCCTTTTGAGTCATTAATGTAAGTTACCTCATTACGCACACGAACCGTTTCACAACGATGAGGCAAACCACCAAACTCGCTCAATACTTTAGCAATAGACTCAGACATAACCGCCACACCAAGCAACTCTAACATTGCCAAGGCAGCCAGAACATTGGCATGATTATGAGTTCCCTTTAACGCGATATCGGAAGTATGGTAAAGACGTTCAACCCCCTTACACAACCAAGCCCCATCACCGTCTTCAAGCATGCCATATTCTTTCAAATCAGGACTTTTTGTTGTAAAGGCACGAACCGGCACACCTTCAGCCAACAATGGCGCTGTTAAGATATCTTGCTTGTTACAGACAGCCGCTTTGCAACCTCGATAAACCTTTTGCTTAGCGCGTTGATATTCATAAAGATCTTTATAACGATCCATATGATCTTCGGAGACATTGAGAAGACAAGCCAAATCGGCTTGTAGTGCGTGCGTTGTTTCAAGCTGAAAGCTAGATAACTCAAGCACATAAAAATCGGTATTAGGAGATAATAAATCTAAAGCTGGCAAGCCCAAATTACCGCCAGCTTTTGCATTTTTTCCACTCGCTTGCAGCAACAAAGCCACTAACGTGGTAACGGTACTTTTGGCATTAGATCCAGTAATAGCAACAAAAGGCGCATCGACATAATCACAAAACAAATCGATGTCACCACGCATGGCCACGCCACGCTCAGCTAAGCGAGCCAAAACAGGTGTGCGCAACGCAATACCCGGACTAACGAAGAGCTCAGTCACCCCGAGAGTTTCAAGCACTTCTAAGTTGCCAGTAAAAATTCGCTCTGCTGGGCAAAACTCTTTCGCCTGCTCCAATCCAGGTGGATTCTCACGAGAATCCACCACATAAAATTCAATTCCCTTGCTCGCTAAAAAGCGCACGCAAGACAAGCCTGTCGCACCCAAGCCGACAACGGCTCTTACCCGATCTGACCCGATCAACGACATGCAAAACTCCTAACGTACTTTTAAGGTGGCAAGACCTACTAATACAAGACATACAGTGATAATCCAAAAGCGCACAATCACTTTAGGCTCAGCCCAACCTTTTAATTCAAAATGATGATGAATCGGCGCCATTCTAAATATTCTTCGCTTGGTTAACTTATAAGAAGCAACCTGCAAAATCACCGACACCGTCTCCATTACAAAAACACCGCCCATAATAAACAGCACCAATTCTTGGCGAACGATAACGGCAATGGTTCCCAACGCCGCCCCCAAAGCCAAAGATCCTACATCGCCCATGAAAATTTGTGCAGGATAGGTGTTAAACCATAAGAACCCTAAACCGGCTCCCGCAAGCGCAGCACAAAATACCAGTAACTCCCCTGAGCCATGCACATAAGGAATAAGCAGATAATCCGCAAATCGAATATTACCCGTTAGATAAGCAAACACACCAAGCGCCCCACCCACCAACACAGTTGGCAGAATCGCTAACCCATCCAAGCCATCCGTTAAATTCACCGCATTACTTGTGCCGACAATAACAAAATACGTCAGCACAATAAAAAACATACCTAAAGGAATCGCTACATCTTTAAAGAGAGGCACAATCAAAGCTGTTTCAGCAGGCGTACTGGCGGTATAATACAAATAAAATGCAGCCGCCAAACCGAATATACTCTGCCAAAAATATTTCCATCGACCAGGAAGACCACGTGGATTTTTCTCAACCACTTTACGATAATCATCAACCCAACCAACAACACCAAACGCCAACATAACCAATAAAACAACCCAAACATATTGGTTACGCAAATCCCCCCACAAAAGGGTACTAACAGAAATCGAAAAAATAATAAGCGCACCACCCATGGTTGGCGTTCCCGCTTTTGCTAAATGGGTCTGAGGCCCATCACTACGAACGGCCTGACCAATTTGCAAGCGTTGCAACAATACAATAACCTTGTTGCCAATCAATAAAGAAATAGCCAACGCAGTGAGAACACCTAAGATGGCACGCAGAGACAAGTAGTTAAATACCGTAAAAAACGTATGGTATTTACTCAAATAAGCCGTTAACAGAAGTAACATTGGTAAGGAATATCCTAATTAATTAATGCTTCAATGACATTTTCCATTTTAGCGGAACGAGAACCTTTCACTAAAATAGCGTGTTTTTTATCTAGCGGACGAACTACTGTCGCCGCTTCATTATGAGTATTACAAAAAATAGCGTTACCACCTTTACTCCTAAAAGCAGCACCGGCAATACCCGCTACGGGACCGACGCAAATCAAATACGAAATACCTTTTTCTTTAGCGTACATCCCTAAGCCGTGATGAATCTCATCTCGCTGAGCACCAAGCTCCCCCAAAGCGCCTAAAATCAACCAAGTTTCTTCAACTGGCTGCATAGCAAGCACATCGATAGCCGCCTCAACAGATTTTGGGCTGGCATTGTAACAATCATTGATTAATAGAGCGCCATTTTTTGCTTTAAGGCGCTCTAATCGCCCCGAAACCAATACTGGGGCGGCTAATTTACCAGTCGCTTGCTTAAAATCAATCCCCATGATTAACATTGCTAAAACAACGGCCATACCATTTGCAATTTGATGTTTACCAGCACCTGCAACAACAACCGGTAATGAGTCGCCATCGAAATGAAATACGGCTGAACTAGACTCAGCACCCAGCTCAATATCAGACGCATAAAGGTCTGCAGATTCAGCAAAACCAAAGGAATAAACCTTACGATCTCCAGCCAAACCACACCAATAATCAAAGTACATGTCATCAGCATTGAGAATGACACTAGCATTAGGTGAAGAACCAGAAATCAAAGCACCTTTTTCTTTGGCAATACTTTCAAGACCACCCAGCCCTTCAAAATGACTTCCGCTGGCGTTCGTTAATATCACTATGTCTGGAAACGCAATGTTCGCCAGTAGTGGAATTTCACCAGTAAAACTGGTGCCCGCCTCGATAACAGCCAGATCGTGACCAGCATCTAACTCAAGGAGTGTTTGCGGCACACCGATTTGATTGTTCAAATTGGCGCGTGTTTTTAACACATTTTTACCAGTGAGGGACTGCGCCAACCAATCTTTTACGGTTGTTTTACCATTGCTGCCAGTAATACAGACAACTGGCCCTTTAAAAGCGTCTCGAATCAAACGGGCAATCGAACCATAAGCCGATGTTGTATCAGCCACTTTGACATAATTAATACCATCAAGAATGCGATCAGACACAACAGCAATAGCGCCATTCTGAATAGCCTGATAAATATAGTCGTGCCCATCAAATCGCTCACCCTTCAAGGCAACAAAGACACAGCCTGAGGTTATTTTTCTCGTATCAGTAACAACAGCGCTTAATGCACAATCTTCGCCAATAAGTTGACCGCAACAAACTTGAGCAATATCTGAAAGGCTAAGGTTAATTAACATAAGCCCCCAACGCTTTCAGCGCTTCTTCTTTGTCATTAAAATGATGCTTAACTCCTTGAATGTCCTGATAAGTTTCATGCCCTTTACCGGCAATAAGCACCACATCATTGGGGCTAGCAGACAATATAGCCTGACAAATAGCCACTCGACGATCAGGTTCAAAGCTAAACGGCTCATCTTCGCTTGTTTGCGCCAAAACATCGGAAAATATTTGCTCTATCGACTCTGTACGAGGGTTATCTGACGTTAACCATACATAATCAGCATTTTGCATTGCCGCCGCCATCATCAAAGGACGCTTACCTCGATCTCTATCGCCGCCACAACCAAATACACAGATTAACCGACCAGACGTGTGCTCTTTCAATGCCTGCAAAGCGACCTCCAAGGCACCTGAAGTGTGTGCAAAATCAACAACAACAAGAGGCGCATTTGGCATCTGAACTTTATCCATACGACCAGGCGCGCCACATAAAGTAGATAGTCCATTTATTAAAGTCGATTTATCATCTACTCCATACCAAAGACTCGCCAATGCTGCCAAAGCATTTTGCACATTAAAACGCCCCAACAAAGGCAAAAACACAGGCACTTCACCTTCAGGATGACATAGAATAAATCGACACCCTGTCGGCTCAAGAGCTAGCTGTTTCACATAAAAATCAGCCTGCGGGTCTTGCTCACTGTAATAATGACAATTAGAACCAACCGCACCTTCCGCCATAAAACCAGCGTAGCTATCATCAAGACAAAATACAGAATGCGATAAGCTATCAAAGGTAAATAAACGCTGCTTAGCCAAAGCATACGCATTCATATCACCATGGTAATCAAGATGGTCCCGAGATAAGTTTGAAAAAACAGCAGTTTGAAAAGGAACCCCTTCAACGCGTCCTTGATCTAAAGCGTGAGACGACGCCTCAAAAGCAACAAAGTCTACACCTACTTCAGCCATGCCCATCAAGGTTGAATGTAACGAGAGAATATCCGGTGTTGTTTGCTTAGCCTCAGACAAATGATCTAAGGGTCCAACCCCGAAAGTCCCAACTAAGCCACTAGAAAAACCGATATATTTGGCCAGTTGAGCAATGTAGAAACAGATAGAAGATTTACCATTGGTTCCTGTGACTGCAACCATCCGCTGTGGCATACGACCAAAAAAACCATGCAGACAAGCAACCAACAGTTTAGCAGGATCATCAACAAAAATGAGTTCAATGTCACCGCGCTCCAAACTCAACCGAGAAGGGACAACAGCCACTTTACAACCCAATGCGACAACCTTATCCAAATAATCCCAACCATTTGAAGCCACGCCCGGCAAAGCAAAAAATACACAATCCCGATCAACTTTACGACTATCCGTTTCTAGATGGCTATATAAAGCAGAATGCGGATTACCCTCTAAAGAGTAACCCGCTAAATTAAGTAGTTGAGTATGCGTTAATTGCCCCATCTAACCACCTTGTACAACTTGATAAGGAACCTTTTTAGGTTCTAAACGAACTTCTCTGAGCCCTTCCGGCAAGTCAGGATATATATTCAAAGTCGTTAACGCCCCCTCCATCACACGCGAAAACACCGGTGCCGCAACCTCACCACCATAGTACTCACGACCTTTCGGGTCATTGATCATTACCACCATTGCTAATCTAGGGTTTGACGCCGGCGCCACCCCTGCAAACAAAGCAATATATTGGTCGTATTCGTAACCTTTAGAACCCACCTTATGAACCGTACCCGTTTTACCTGCGACACGATAACCTGGAATTTGTGCTGCCTTACCTGAGCTACGCTGCACAACAGACTCCATCATTTTCACAACATCATGAGCCACTTTGGGTGGAATCACCTGCTTACCATCAGCTGGCGCATCTTGCTTGAAGATAGTAACCGGAACTCGATAACCACCATTCGCCAACGTCATATAAGCTTGAGCAAGCTGCAAAGTAGACACCGATAAGCCATAACCATACGACAAAGTAGCAATCTCTGATGGATGCCATTTAGGGTGAGAAGGAAGCACGCCGGAAGCCTCACCAGGAAAACCAATACCAACTGGCGAGCCTATACCTAATTCATAATCCATATTCCAAACAGCATCCTGAGGAAGCGACAAAGCAATTTTCGACGCCCCTACGTTACTCGACTTAATTAGCAGCTTTTCAAAATCGATCACACCGTAATTAGCCGCATCACGAATAGTAAAACGCCCAAAACGCAAATAACCAGGAGAAGTATCAATCGTTGTTTCTGTCGTATATTGGCCTGACATTAGCGCTGCTGAAATGGTGAACGGCTTCATGGTAGAGCCTGGCTCAAACAAATCGATTACCGCACGATTACGCAACTCTTCATATTCAAGTTTAGAACGGTCATTCGGGTTGTAAGATGGCTGATTTACCATCGCCAAAATCTCACCAGTTTTAACGTCTAAAATCACTGCTGACGCAGAAGTCGCGCGATGCTCAGTTACGGCTGCTTTAAGCTCTCGATAAGCCAAATATTGCAACCTAAGATCAATACTTAATTCAATATTTTCACCGGGATGCTCCGCCTCCTCCACACCAACACCACGAATGATATTGCCAGAAAGATCCTTCACATAACTTCTACGTCCAGGCTGACCTTCCAAAGCTTGATCATAAGCAAGCTCAATACCCTCTTGGCCTTTATCATCGATATTGGTAAAGCCAACAACATGTGACGCCACTTCACCAGCAGGATAGAAACGCTTGTATTCTTTGGTTTTACTCACCCCAACAACATTAGCCGCCATAATGGCATCTGCTTCATGAGGTGGAATTTGACGCCGAAGATACATAAAAGAGCGAGTTTTGTTGGCTTCAAATTTTTCTTGTAACCAAGCCCGACCAACACCCATCACCTCTGCTAGACGCTTAATCTCTTCTTCTGGACCAATTTTTAAAGAAGGGTCGCGAGGAATTTTCCATAACGCCTTCGGATTGGCAATTATCGTCCAAGTTGGTGTACTAACAGCCAAAGGCTCACCACGACGATCCAAGATCATACCTCGGGTCGCTGGAATAGCTTCCGTGCGTACAGCTCGGATCTCGCCTTGGTTTTGTAAAAATGCCTTATCAACTACGGTCAAATAAAATAGTCGACCGCCAGCAACAAGAAACAATAGCAAAGCGACGCCATAGACAAATCTAAAGCGCCATTTTCCTGGGATGTGAACACTATTATCAATATTCATGGCTTCACTATTATCAGTTCATCCTGAGAGGGTGCATGCATGTTTAAATCTTTAATGGCCGCCTGCTCTAAGCGACTAGGCTGGGTTAGTGCACTCTGCTCAAGAAGCAACTGGCCCCACTTCACCTCATAATCCACTTCGTCTTGCTTCAACGTCTGAAGGTAAGAGAAGTCTTTTCTAAAATCGTAAACCTGAATAACAACAGCGATTGAAACAATCGCCAAAACCACAACACCAATAGCAAATACTAATGGCGTAAAACGAGCCTTAATCACTGACCCGCTCCAAAACGCGCAGAACAGCACTGCGAGATCGCACATTCTCACTCACTTCAGATTGAGATGGCTTAATCGCCTTACCGACAGTCTTAAACTTAATATCAAGATGTGCGTTTCGAATTGGCAAATGCCTTGGCAGATCAGGCCCTTTCGCTTGCAATTTCATAAAGCGTTTAACGATACGGTCTTCAAGAGAATGAAAACTAATGACCGCTAATCGACCACCAACCTTCAGAGCTTGCGCAGCAGCATCAAGGCCAACCTCTAGATCACCTAATTCATTATTGATATAAATTCGAATACCTTGGAACGCCCGAGTAGCTGGGTTTTTGCCCTTCTCCCAAGCAGGATTCGCTTCCGCAATAACTTTTGAAAGCTGAAGCGTGGTTAGGATTGGCGTATGGGAGCGATATTCACAAATAGCTTTAGCGATACGACGAGAGAATCTTTCTTCGCCGTATTGATACATGACATCTGCCATATCTTTTTCGCTAACAGTGGCAATCCACTGGGCAGCACTTATACCCTTATCAGGATTCATCCGCATATCAAGCGGACCGTCATTCATAAAACTAAAACCGCGTTCGGCGTCATCAATCTGAGGAGAAGACACACCCAAATCCATCATCACGCCATCGACCCTATCAACACCAAACACATCCGCAATATGTTCAGCCATGTTGGCAAGGCTATCTTGCACGATAGAAAAACGTGCATCCTCTTGCTCTAACAACTTGCCATGACCAATCGCTACAGGGTCTTTATCGAACCCCAGTAAGCGCCCCTTATCCAATCGATCCAAAACCAAACGAGTATGCCCACCGCGGCCAAACGTCCCATCGACATACAGGCCATTAGTATCGGTTACTAGCATATCGACGGACTCATTAAGCATGACGCTTATGTGTTCTGCCATCGTCTTTGTCATAAAGAAATATCCATCATGGTTTCAGTTTGTAAGTCCTCAAGAGCATCTTGGGACAAATAATCTTCGCGCTGCGCTTCCCACTCTTCTTGGCTCCAGATTTCTAGCTTTTTACCTTGACCAAGAATCGTTAATTTTTTATCTAACCGAGCAAATTCACGTAGTGGTGCAGGTAATAAAATCCGACCCGCTTTATCCACTTCCAAATCAGTCGCATGGCCAACCAAAAGACGCTGTAAGCGCCGAGCCTGTGGCTGAAACGTTGGCAACTTATCTAGTTTTTGCTGAATTATTTCCCACTCAGACAAGGGATAAAGCAGCAGGCATCGAGAAACAGGATCAATGGTTACAACCACACCATCTTCGTCATATTGAGCAAGATCATCGCGTAAGCGTGCCGGAAGCGACATTCGCCCCTTCACATCTACACTCACCTGATGAATCCCACGAAACATTGCCATATCCCACTTATCGACACTTTATCCCACAATTTAACACTATTTATGAAAAAGAGTAAAAAAAAACCAACCAAATAGACAAAAATAGATGCAATGATTTTGTAAAGAGGCAAAAAAACAGAGAAATAGAGAGGCTAAAACAGAAAAGAAAACTAAAAACGACACTTTTTAGACAAAAGAAAGCCATTCACAGAAGTGAGCACGAATGAGAAACAGAAAAATTAAATAGATATAGAAATGCAATAAAGCAGAAAGCACCACTAAAAATGGCACGTTTAAAACAAAAAAGGAAATCAAATATTGGGATGGGGGAATCGCAAGTTGGCCGATAAGCCGGGTTCTGTCGTGGACAGTCATTCATCTAATACGTACATCACTGCACGTCTTTAGCAACCTACCCGAACTCAGCGCGGGTCACGCCAAAGAGTTCCTATTTGGTCTTGCTTCAAGTGGGGTTTACCTTGCCACGAACTGTTGCCAGTCGCGCGGTGCGCTCTTACCGCACCATTTCAACCTTACCGGCAGTAAACTGCTTAGGCGGTGTATTTTCTGCTGCACTTTCCGTAGGCTCACGCCCCCCAGGCGTTACCTGGCACTTTACCCTGCGAAGCCCGGACTTTCCTCCCCTCAATACATTGAGCGGCGACTGCCTAGCCAACTTGCGAGGGGCATACTACTTATCTATAGAGACAATAACAAGCGTTTTATCAAAAACAGAAGTTCTTCTTAAAATACAAAAAACTCAAAATCAAACAATAGGCAACTGAAAACAAACCTCCAGACCACCTTCCTCTCGATTCCTAGCTGTAATATGCCCCTTATGAGCTCGAATAATACGCTGAGAAATTGTAAGACCTACTCCAAATCCACCACTATTCGCCTCCCTCGCTTCGGACGAGCGATAAAAAGCGTGAAAAATTTTCTCTAGCTTATCGTCAGAAACGCCAGGACCATTATCACGCACATAGATAAAAGCCGTCCCGGCTTTTTCTTGTGTCTCGACTTCAATAACGCCATTACAACCAGCATAAAAACAAGCATTTCGGAGCACATTCTCAATAGCATGACGTAACTGAAGGGGATCGCCCAATATCATTTTTGGTACACGACCAATCTTAGAAACAGATATTCCCTTCAACTGACTTTCAAAGCTAACATCCGCAACAATTTCACTTAACCACTCCTGAAGATCCATCTCCTCTTTTACTAGCGAGGCCGCCTCTAATCTACTCAAGGTAAGAACCTGACCAATTAACTCATCAAGCTCATGAAGCTCAGTACGAATGCGGTGTAAATACCCTTTCTGAGCCTCCATAGCGTACTTATCCTCCGCTATGGTCAACGCAACTTCAATTCTTGCCAGCGGCGTCCTTAACTCATGGGAAACATCACGCATAAGCCGCTCTTTCGATGAAAGCAATGTGTCAATCCTGACAGCCATCTCATTAAACTCTCGCGCCAACTTACCAACCGCATCACTTCTTCTAGCCAGCTTATTTTCAACCCTAGCGGTCATATCACCTTGACCAAAAGAACGAGCCACCCTCTGTAATTTAAGTAATGGGCCCAACAACCAATAAGCCAACACCCCGCTTGAAACAAACAACCCTAACAAAGAAAAGCCCACAACCGCTTCCGGAGCAAGAGAATTGATTTCAGGATTAGGCTTAAAAATCAGCAAATACTGAACGTTATTGCCACCAATAACCTGAATAAACTGACTATGCAGAAAGTCCGCAGCTGGCTTTGTAGTTACATTAGGCGCATTTTGTTCTTTAAAATTACGCGGTAAAGGCTTAAGAAGCGGACGCCCATTTTCTTGATACAGATAAATAGTACCGGACAGCCGCTTTTCTGCTTTTTTAGTTTCCTCCTGCAGAGAGGTAATACCAAACTTTTCATACCCAGCCACCAACTGAACACCAACATCACCCAGCAAATCAGCAGATACCTGGTTACGCTTCTGGATAAACTGCACCATCCCTAAACCAATACTAACGACGACAATATTGGACAGTAACACCACCAGAAACACACGCAGAAAAGTATTTTTCATAGAAAACTAAGCGCCTTGCTCATTTGATACAAAAATATAACCTACACCACGAACGGTTTTAATTCGAGGATCGCCATTTTCTAAATTACCAATTTTTTTACGTAAATTACTAATATGCATATCCAAACTTCTATCATACATAGTCAATTTACGACCAAGAGCTTTCTCCGATAGCTCTTGTTTTGTTAATACCTGACCTGGTGCCATCAACATACACTCTAACAAAGTATATTCAGATGTCGTCAGCTCAACCAACTCACCTTCTAGGTAAACCGTACGATCCTTACGGCGCAACAAAACACCAGAAAGATCAATATCAGCAGTAGGATCATCCTCACGCTCTTGACTAGCTCTACGCAAAATCGCTTTAATTCGAGCTAATAACTCACGCGGATTAAAAGGTTTAGATAGATAATCATCTGCCCCCATCTCCAAGCCAAGGATACGATCTATATCATCACCTTTTGCGGTTAACATAATTACAGGCACAGAGCTTTTATTACGAATCTGCTTTAATGTTTCAAAACCATCTAATTCAGGCATCATTACATCGAGAATAATAATATCAGGCATATCTGCTGCCATAAGCTCTAATGCTTCACGACCATTCCAAGCATGTGCCACTTCATAGCCTTCGCCATCAAAGTACTCTTTAATTAAATCCGATAAACGAGCATCATCATCAGCAAGCAATAACTTAACCATAAATATTACCTCTCATTTTTTTCATTATTTAGCAGGCAGTTACACCGCCTTAAATTCAATTGTAAATATTACCCTAGCGCCAGACAAACTCCTCCCCCTCTTTTCACTCTATTTACAAAGAATACTAATATGATGAACTTAGCTACCTATAAAAACAAAAAAAGCCGCACTAAGAGGCTTTTCCTAGAGATACATTCAGCAATACAGGCTTATTGCTTAAAAGGATCACGAATCACAATGGTTTCATTTCGATCTGGACCAGTTGAAATAATATCAACCGGCACACCAACCTGATCCTCTAGGAAGCGAATATAATCCTGAGCATTTTTTGGTAATGCATCAAAACTTTCCGCACCCACGGTAGATTCAGCCCAACCAGGCAATTCAACATAAACCGGCTTAGCCTTCTCATAGCCTTCGCTGTCAACCAAAGATCCCGCGACAGGATTGCCACTTTCATCTGCGTACGAAACACAAACTTTAATGACAGAAGAGCCGTCAAGCACATCCAACTTAGTCAAACAAATGCCAGAAACAGAGTTAATTTGAACCGCATGACGCAACGCCACCGAATCAAACCAACCACAACGGCGCGAGCGACCAGTCGTTGCACCGAACTCATGACCACGACGACCCAAACGCTCGCCGTCTTCGTCAAAAAGCTCCGTTGGGAAAGGGCCAGAACCCACTCGAGTGGTATAAGCCTTCGTAATACCAAGTACGTAATCCAGGTACAAAGGACCGAAACCAGTACCCGCCGGAGCACCACCCGCCGTTGTATTTGAAGACGTCACATAAGGATAAGTGCCATGATCAACATCCAACAATGAACCCTGAGCACCTTCAAACATAATGTTCGCACCCGCTTTACGCAAGTCATGCAACAAAGTAATGGTATCAGCCACCATAGGACGTAGGAATTCTGCCATTTCTAAACCAGCAGCATAAACCTCATCAAAAGAGATAGGCTCAACTTTGTGATACTGAGTTAAAACAAAGTTGTAATACTCAAGCACCTCTTTAAGCTTAGACGCGAAGCGCTCAGAATCTAACAAATCACCAACGCGAATTGCACGTCGAGCCACTTTATCTTCATAGGCCGGCCCAATACCACGGCCAGTTGTACCAATTTTCTTCTCACCTTTAGCAAGCTCACGAGCCTGATCAATAGCAATATGATAAGGAAGAATCAATGGGCAAGCAGCACTAATTTTTAAGCGATCAACTGCCGGAACACCTTGCTCAAGCAATTCAAGCACTTCAGTTTTCAACGCCGCAGGAGACAACACAACACCATTACCGATAATACACTGAACACCTTCTCGCAAAATGCCAGAAGGTATCAAATGCAAGACTGTCTTCTTGCCATCAATAACCAAAGTGTGGCCTGCATTATGACCACCTTGAAAACGTACAACTGCAGCAACATCTTCAGTAAGTAGGTCTACAACCTTACCTTTACCTTCATCGCCCCATTGAGTGCCTAGAATAACAACATTTTTACCCATAATTTCAGGTCTCATTTAGATAGTTCTTAAAGAAAAGTCTAGCTATGAATCGGCATCAACTGCCAAGCTTCATCAACAAATTCCAGCTTAAAATCAGCATCTCCTGTGTAGAAATCATCCAGAACCTCTACCACTCGATATCCCTCAGCGCGCAGGGAATTCGCTTTCTGCCAAAGCCCATCACTTGAGCAAATTGGCGACAGAACAGTTTTTGGCTTATTGACCACGATATCAGCCAAAGCAACCAGGGCTTTCACATCCGTACTAAAACCTGTAGCCGGACGAGACCGACCAAACACTTGCCCGATATTGTTATAACGTCCACCACGAGCAATAGCATTACCATGACCGGGAACATAAGCTGCAAACACAACACCAGTATGATAACTATAAGAAACTAAATCACTCAGATCGAAATGTAGCCCGACCTTAGGGAAGCGCTGACAAATGGAATCACTCACCTTTTGCAATAAGACAATAGCATCACGAATTGACTCATTGATACTGCCAAGCAAATCTGTCGCATGTACCAATACTTCTTTACCACCACACAAACGCGGCAAACCAACTAGCCACTGTTTTTGAACATCTTGCAAACAGCTAAGCTCTTCAACATATCGGTCAAGCTCAGGCAAGTCTTTCGCTTTATAAAGTTCAATTAACTTACTTTCTTGATCTGCATTAAGATTACAAGCAGCAAGCACACCACTCACTACATCAACATGCCCAAGATCAAGAACAAGATTGGACAAACCAGCTGCAGATAAGGTTTGCAACATCAAGGACAAAACCTCAATATCACTTTCCACACAGCCATGACCATAAATTTCAGCCCCTAACTGAATAGGACTACGAGTACCATCTAAGCCTGCAGGCATTGTTCTTAGCACACTGCCGCAATAACTCAAACGCTGCACACCATCATCTTTAAGACAATGAGCATCAATTCGAGCAACTTGGGATGTAAAATCGGCACGAATACCTAAAAGACGACCCGATAACTGGTCAATCACTTTAAATGTTTCAATTTCTAGATCTGAGCCTGCACCCGTAAGAAGGGAATCCAGATACTCTAAAAGAGGAGGTATTACTAATTGATATCCCCAACTCTCGTGGAGATTAAGCAGAGTTCTTCTAAGGTGCTCGATCTTTGCGGCCTGTTCAGGCAACGCTTCATCAACGCCCTCAGGAAGCAACCAGCGATCTGCTAATGACATGAAATTATCCTCTTAGCTTCGAGTCAGCAAAAGAAGTATTAATCCAAGAAACATACTAACCGCGCCCAGAATACGCAAATTCCAATCCGAGCTCGCGATAGCTTTCACCATGATTTCTCTCCAAATATTTGGCGCGAGAAACGGCAAAACCCCTTCGGCGATCAATAAAAGGCTGACGCCAACCAGCAGCGACTGCAACAATTCCTGCATAGATTCTCTTTATTTTGACCATTAAAAAACCGGGCTTGGCCCGGTTTGTGTAATAGTATCATGTTTCCCATTTTAACAAATAGGCTTCATGCACGATTATTGATGAATATCTACTCTATTTAGCACTAGGACTAGTAGAGCTATTCAGATACTTAAAGAATTCGCTATCAGGCTCAAGCACAAACAAATCATTCTTACCATTAAAGCTTTCACGGTACGCCTGAAGACTACGGTAAAACTCGTAAAACTCAGGATCTTGCTTGTAGACTTTAGAATAAATAGCGGCCGCTTTAGCATCGCCATCACCACGAATCATCTCAGCATCACGTTGCGCTTCAGCTTCCAATACCACTTGTTGACGATCTGCGTCAGCTCGAATACCTTCAGCCAACTCCAAGCCTTTCGATCTATGCTCACGAGCTTCACGCTCACGCTCAGTTCTCATGCGCTGATAGACAGATTCACTCACATCTGGCGGTAAATCAATTCGCTTAACCCGAATATCTACAATAGAAATACCCAATTCATTCTGAGCAACTTTATTCAAGTCATCACGCAACTCAGTCATCAACTGATCACGCTCTCCAGAAACCACTTCGTGCATAGTTCGCTCACCAAACTTATTTCGAAGTCCAGTATCTACACGAGAAGACAATACGCGATTCGCGACAAACTCATCACCAGATGTTGCTTGATAAAATTTAGCAACAGAGTCGATTTTCCATTTAACATAAGAATCAACAACAACCGCTTTCTTCTCCAACGTCAAATAACGCTGAGGACGAGAATCCATTGTTAAAATTCGAGCATCAAATGTCTTCACTTCATTCATAATCGGAAGCTTAAAGTGAATACCAGGCTGAACATCATCCTGAACAATTTCACCAAACTTAAGCACTACCGCACGCTCCGTTTCATTGACAACAAAAAGCGTTTGGGAAGCAATCAACACACCGAGAAGAACAACAAATAAAACTGAAAAAGAAAAGCCTTTCATTAGTTTCTGCCCTCTCTACGAATAGTTGCACTTTGGCGCTTACGTATTTCATCAAGAACTTGATCTGTTAACGCCCCAATGTTAGCCGAATTCGCAGACCCTGACCCTTTAGACAAATCTGCCTGAGCACGCTGCTTCATTAGCTGATCCAAAGGTAAATACATCATGTTATTTCCACCTTTAGTATCAACAACAACCTTATTCACGTCTTTGTATACAGACTCCATCGTCTCGATATACAAACGACGGCGAGTAACATCTGGCGCTTTAGTATACTCACGATACAATCGATCAAAACGATCAGCCTGACCACTAGCACGAGCCACTATCTCAGATCGATAAGCCTCAGCCTCCTCCCTGATACGTTGAGCTCGACCACGGGCTTCAGGAATAATACCGTTTGCATAAGACTCAGCTTCATTACGTACTCGTAACTCATCCTCTTTCGCTTTAATAACATCATCAAATGCCTCTTGCACCTGAGTTGGCGCCTGAGTATTTTCAACGTTAACTTTCGAAATTAACAAGCCAGTACCATAAGCATTACTGTAATCCTGAATACGCGCCTTCACTTCTGTCGCCAACAATTCACGACCTTCCGTTAAGATCTGATCCATTTCAGAACTACCGACCACATGACGAAGCGCACTCTCAGTTACCTGAGCAAGTGACTCCTCAGGGTTGCGCACATTTAGCAAGAAATCTTTTGGATTCTGTACAGAATATTGAACAGAAACACCCACTTCTACAATAGCATCATCAACTGTCAACATTAGCGCTTTGTGATCATGAGAACGAACTTTAGTCACATTCACCTTACTCACAGAATCAATCATTGGCGGATTCCAATGAAGACCAGGCATCACTGTAGAATGATATTTACCCAAACGAAGCACAACACCTCGCTCTTGCTGATCCACCTGATAAACACCCGTAGCTGCCCATAAAGCAAGCAAAGCAATTAGAACAATGGCAACCAAACCACCGCCAAATTTGCCAGACATACCGGAATCACCACCATTAGAACCACCGGATTTGCGAGTTTTTTTAACACCCAGCATCCCCATTAACTTCTGAAAAGCTTCATCCAAGTCTGGAGGACCTTGATCCTTCCCTCCAGGCTTACGACCCCATGGGTCATTGTTAGTCTCTTTCTCACGATCTCCATCTGGGCGCCCAGCACCATTATTACGGTTTTTATCTGGATTCCATGGGTCATTGTCGTTATTACCCGGTTCATTCCAGGCCATACTACATCTCCACTTTATTTTAATGATAATCCTGTATAACTTACGCGGCCTCGATCTGATCCTCAGACATGCCAGCGCGAGCCAAAATCTGCAAATAATCTTTTTTAGGCAACTTGACGTCAAGAACAAAACGACCTACTTCATCAAAACGCTCTGCCTTTACGGCGCCATGCTCGAACAACATAGCCCTTAAACGCCCATACTTACTGGACAAATAAAGCGTTTCATTAAAAACATCTTCTGCCAACAACTCAGCAATAGCCTGCTTAAGCAAATCAATGCCTTGACCATCACGAGCAGACAACCAAACTCGAAAAGGGTTCCCGTTAGCATCCCTATCAATTCTAGGCTCAGCTGTTGGCAACGCATCAATTTTGTTGAATATAGTCAAAGCTGGCACTTCATTAGCACCAATTTCTTCCAACACAGAGTCAACATGCTTCATATTTTCATCACGAGAAATATCAGCAGCATCAACTACATGTAGCAATAAATCCGCCTCAGACGACTCTTTTAATGTTGCCTGAAACGCTTTAATCAATCGGTGAGGCAATTGACGAATAAAACCAACCGTATCGACCAACACTATGGAACCAATCTGCTCTATATCTAGACGCCTCAACGTTGGATCGAGTGTTGCAAACAGCTGATCCGCAGCATAAACCTCTGCACCGGTAGCACGATTAAAAAGAGTAGATTTACCAGCGTTAGTGTAGCCAACCAATGACACCGTTGGTACAGAAGATCGATCGCGAGATCGACGGTTCTGGTCACGCTGAGAACCCACTTTGGCCAATCTTTTCTGAATGGCCTTGATGCGCTCTCGAAGTAATCGACGGTCAGTCTCAAGCTGTGTCTCACCAGGCCCACGCATACCTATCCCGCCTTTTTGGCGTTCTAAATGCGTCCAACCACGAATAAGACGAGTCGACATATGCTGTAATTGAGCCAACTCTACCTGCAACTTACCTTCATGAGTACGTGCACGTTGAGCAAAAATATCAAGTATAAGCCCTGTACGATCAAGTACACGACATTGTAAAACACTTTCTAGGTTACGCTCTTGGGAGGGAGACAATGCATGATCGAAAAGCACAACTTGCGCCTCTTCTCGATCAACAATATCTTTAATTTCTGCTAGCTTGCCAGTACCAATAAAATATCTAGCATCTGGACGCTGGCGAGTCCCTGAAACTACAGCAACAGGGTCCGCACCAGCCGAAATAGCAAGCTCAACAAACTCTTCTGGACCATAAGATTCACTTTGATCGTGAAAATCTATATGGACCAATACAGCTATTTCACCACTATCTGGACGTTCAAAAAACAATCTAGTATTCCTCTGCTTGTCTAATTACAGACAAACTATTCAGCGTCATCTTCCGGCTGATCAGGAGACGGGATGCGAATTGTACGGGAAGGCACAACTGTAGAAATGGCATGTTTGTAAACCATTTGACTAACAGTATTTTTTAATAGAATCACAAACTGATCGAATGATTCGATTTGACCTTGAAGCTTAATTCCATTTACAAGAAAGATGGATACTGGCACTCTTTCTTTACGTAGAATATTTAGATAAGGGTCTTGTAATGATTGCCCTTTTGACATTGTAATCTCCTTAAACAAGCAAAAAATATTAAATTAATTATTGATAAAACAATACTGTAGATACTACACCAAATTTTTATCTATTTCCCCCTATATAATCCTGCTTTCTATGTAATTCAAGGCTTCGGACACAAGATCTTTCGACAAACTATCAAAAATCATTAAATCCTCCCATCCTCTCAACCAAGTAAGTTGCCTTTTTGCTAATTGACGAGAGGCAACCACTCCCTTAAAGATAGCATCATCTAGCAAATCAACGCCGTCTAAATATTGCCACAGCTGCCGATAACCGACACAACGCATGGAGGGCATATCAATCGTCAAATCACCACGACGATAAAACCCTTCCACTTCAGCTAAAAAACCTTGATCCATCATGGCATAAAAGCGCCGTTCGATTCGCTCATGCAACACACTCCGCTCTTTAGGCATCACCGCCATATTAATCATTTCAAATGGCAAAGAGACCGTTTCTTGCTGCGCCCAGAACTGAGTCATGGTTTTGCCCGTCAATCGATACACTTCAATAGCGCGCTGCAAACGCTGGGGATCATTTGGGTGAATACGAGACGCAGCCTCAGGATCGAAGGTTTGTAACTCTTTATGCAAGGCAACCCAACCTTTTTCAGCCGCCTCAACTTCAATTAACGCTCTAAGCTCCGCATCAGCTTGCGGCATTTCCGCCAAACCTTTTTGCAAAGCATTGAAATACATCATGGTGCCGCCGACTAAAAGCGGCGTTTTACCTTTTGCAAGAATCTCTTGCGACTGTTCAACCGCATCCAACACAAAATCAGCCGCCGAGTAAGACTCGATCGGATCAATAATATCAATCAACCGGTGAGGCGCTCTAGCTAGCAACTCTGCGTCAGGTTTTGCCGTACCAATATCCATCCCCTTATAAACAAGAGCGGAATCAACACTGATAATTTCAAAATCGTGATACTCAGCCAACTCAACAGCTAACCCAGTTTTTCCTGAAGCCGTCGGCCCCATCAAACAAACAACATGCGGCTTTGTCATATCAACGTCCTCTCAAAAAGAGTTTATCTAAATCGGACATACTTAAATGCGCCCAAGTCGGTCGACCATGATTACATTGCCCACTGCGCTCAGTCACTTCCATATCACGAAGAAGGCTGTTCATCTCAGCCACAGTAAGCTTACGATTTGCACGAACAGCGCCATGACAAGCCATTGACGCCATCAACTCATTCGCTCGCGACTCCATAAGATCTGACACACCATTTGCAGACAGATCACTAATCACATCACGCACAAGACCTTCCACATCACCTCGAATGAGTATAACGGGAACTTCGCGAACCATCGCGCTTTCTAGCCCCGTTCTTTCTACTCTAAAACCAAAAGCCTCGAAAACCTCACCACTATCTTCAACAAGATCCGCTTCACTTTGCGAAACAGCAATATTAATTGGCACCAATAATGGCTGAGATGATATGTTCTTTTGATAAAAGGCTGTTTTCATACGCTCATAAACAATTCGTTCATGAGCCGCATGCATATCAACCAAAATAAGCCCTTGCTCACTTTCAGAAAGAATGTACACGCCATGCAACTGTGCCACCGCAAAACCTAATGGTGGCACAGCCTGATAATCGCCCTCCTGCCTAAAAAATGGACTTTCACCTTGCCCTACAGAGCTAGGAGGTGAAATCTCTCTTACTTCACCCGTCTCAGGATCAACCTCCTCAGTTTTAGAGGCATACTCTTGTGCATAACCAGACAGACGACTCATGCCATCAAGCTGGCCCCGAACCTCTGATGCTCCCAACGAATTCGAAGTAGAACGCATCCAGTCCATCGAAGAAGACGCAGAACGATTAGACAACGGCAAAGCGGATTGTTCCGTAATGTTCGCTCCATAAGCAGCAGACTCATTATTAGCGGAATCATTCATACCCGTAGGCGCTGCATCAGATTCAGGCCTCACATCGGCAATCGCTTTATGAATTCGACTAAATAAGAAATCATGTACTAAGCGACCATCCCGGAAACGCACCTCGTGCTTCGTAGGGTGAACATTCACATCAACTGTCGACGGATCTAACTCTAGATACAATACAAAGGTAGGATGGCGGCCATTATACAAAACATCACGATAGGCCTGACGCACAGCGTGAGCAACCAATTTGTCTTTAACGACTCGGCCATTCACAAAGAAATACTGCAAATCCGCCTGAGAACGAGAAAACGTCGGCAAACCAATCCACCCCCACAGACGCAATCCAGCCGCTTCAACGTCTAGTGTTAGAGAGTTTTCGATAAATTTTTTGCCCAATAGAGTCGCCAATCTATGCTCGGCATGGAGCTGATCGGTGACAGGACGAAGATCATAAACCTGCTTGCCGTTATGACTGAGACGAAAGCCAGTTTCATAACGACTCAGCGCCAGACGCTTTACCACTTCTTCCAAGTGAACAAATTCTGTTTTTTCAGTACGAAGGAATTTTCGGCGAGCCGGCGTATTAAAAAATAAATCTCGCACTTCAATGGTTGTGCCCTGCGGATGAGAGGCAGGCCGAATAGCCGTCGCCATATCCTTGCCCTCGGCTTCAACCCGCCAAGCTTCGACCTCATTTTTAGCCTGAGAAGTAAGATGCATTCTTGAAACAGAGCTAATACTTGCCAACGCCTCACCACGAAATCCCAGCGTACTCACTGCCTCTAGATCATCCAGTGTAATAATTTTGCTCGTTGCGTGACGACTTAAAGCCAAAGACAAATCGTCTTTCATGATGCCAGTGCCGTTATCACGAATTTTGATGCGCCTTACGCCGCCCTGCTCTACATCAATATCAAGCTGAGAAGCACCCGCATCAAGGCTATTTTCAAGCAACTCTTTAACAACGGACGCAGGTCGCTCAACCACCTCTCCCGCGGCAATTTGGTTGGCTAAACGTGGAGATAGAAGATTAATTCTTTGCATGAACGACCTTTAATGTGAAAACAGTCTCTATTGCAAAAAACAAAAGAGACTTAAATATGACTTTAACCAGCAGGGATGACAAGCTTCTGACCAATCCAAATAACATCATTGCTTAAATTATTGGCTTGTCGCAAATCAGGCAAAGACACTTGATTACGACGAGCAATTTCGGACAAGGTATCACCTTTACTCACCGTATAGACGTAATCAGAATGCTTTTTCTGCTTCCAAGCAACCAAGGTGCCATCTGGGGCATTTTTGGTAAAATACTCAATCACACCCTTTGAAATAGAATCCGCCAATTTCACACGATAAGTTCTGCTCGACAAATTCTTGGCTTCGGTTTTATTCGAAACAAACCCCGTCTCAATCAATATAGAAGGAATATCTGGCGATTTCAGCACCACAAAGCCTGCCTGCTGAACGCTGTCTTTATGCAAAACAGCAACTCCCTTCATTTCCCCCAAGACACTCTTACCTATATTAAGACTCATTTGAATAGTAGAGTTCATCGACATATCCAATAGAACCTCAGCGAGCAGCTGGTCTTTATCATCTAATGAAATCCCACCAACCAAATCTGCAGAGTTTTCTTGCTGCGCCAACCAACGCCCCATTTCGGAGCTTTTACCACTTAATGACAACGCCCAAACAGAGGCCCCTCGAGCACTTGACTTGGTAAACGCGTCAGCATGAATGGAAATCATCAAATCCGCATTGGCATCACGAGCCACTCGAGAACGCTCTCGAAGCTGAAGAAACGTATCCGTTGATCGTGTCAAAACCGCCTTAAAACCATCTACAGCATTAATTCGTTTTGCTAACTCTTTACCAATAGAAAGCACAACATCTTTTTCTCGCACATTGTATTGACCCAAGGCACCGGGGTCTTTTCCACCATGGCCTGGGTCAATTGCAATCACAATATCGCGCTTCTCTTTCGATAGATTCGCCAAGCTCTTCACAATGGTCGCAGGTTTTCTTACGCCATACTCAAGCTCAACCAATATTCTAGGGCCATAAGTGCCATTTGCTGCTAAGACAGTACTTTTTGCCTTCGCTGCTTGCCCTAAATCAAGCACAAAACGGACTCCAGAGTCTCGGCGAGCATAACGCACACGCATCAGCACATCAGAAGTTAGCGCCGACAATCCGTTAACAACAGAGGTATTAAGATCAACACCACTAATATCTAAAACAATGCGATCAGGATTTGAAAGAGGGAAAATTCGATGCTCTGCAGCTTCAGAAAGCTCAAATACCAAACGCGTCACGCCCTCTTGCTGAGCAACACGAATATCTCGAACCTCTGCAGCTAAAACACTACAGGTCGCCAAAGACAGGATTAAGTTAACAAATATAAATAGATAATTACGAAATTTAGTATGCATATCAGACAGCTAGCTAGTATATCTGACACACTATAACTGCTGATTAAATGGATCTCAATCTTACTTATAGTAAAGTCTTCTATACATCAAGAAGTTATAGAGCCTCGCAAAACATTTATGGCCGCATTCCCTTTTTCTGTATTCGCTTCTAAAGACATATGACGACCCTGTCGAATTAGGCTCAGCGAAACAACTAAATCCGCTTCAGGCAAAACACCTCGGCCCATTTCAGCCCACTCAATTAAACATAAACTTCCATCAGTGAAATAATCGCGAATCCCCATAAACTCAAGCTCTTCAGCATCCGCAACTCGATATAAATCAAAATGGAACACCTCAAAACCCGACAAATCATAAGGTTCAACAATAGTATAGGTTGGACTTTTTACTGGTCCTTCATATCCCAAACCACGTAAAACACCTCTGACTAGAGTCGTTTTACCCATTCCAAGATCGCCCTCTAAGTACACCACTGCACCTGACTTCAGCACCGATGAAAAAATCTCGCCGAGATCTTCCATCGCCTCTTCACCATAAACATCTTTTTCTATTTGCATTACCTATCAATCCTTTTTCCACTCAAAATAGAGCAAACATCAACCACACGGTCATTTTATTTCTGACAATTCTAATACAGAAGCCTTTTGAAACAAGCATCAATAACTCATAATAAACAAACTTCCCCACCCACAATAACAATCACACAGCAAAGGATTCCTATGGACTGGCTTTTCATTTCACTCATTGCCCTTGCCGTTTTCATTACAGGCATATCTAAAGGCGGTTTTTCTGGTGCATTTGGCATTCTCGCTGTTCCGCTTATTTCACTACAAACATCTCCAATGCTTGCAGCTGCTATCATGCTCCCCATTCTGTGCATTATGGACATATTTACCGTGCAAAAATTCTGGAAAAAATGGAACACAGAGCAACTCATCAAATGCATTCCAGCCGCCATAGTCGGCGTTACTATTGGTGGACTCACTGCATCATGGTTTTCGGCAGAATGGTTAAAAATAATAGTAGGGGCAATTGCGGTAGGCTTCACCCTAAACTCATGGCCAAAAAAGAGCAGAACAACACTACAAAAACCGCTTAGCACTCTTGCAGGAAAACTCTGGTGCGCACTTGGCGGCTTTACGAGTTTTATTGCCCACGCCGGCGGACCACCAATGAGCGTTTATTTACTAAGAGCAAATCTAGATAAGACGCAGTACGTAGCAACAGCCGCCGTTATTTTCACCGCAATCAACTATGTAAAACTCATTCCATATGGGATGCTTGGGCAACTTAATAGCTCAAATATACTTCTGTCGCTTTGCTTCACACCGGTGGCTTTTTTAGGAGTGCAGCTTGGCGCATGGCTACATTACAGAATATCTACCGCACTCTTTTTCAAAGTCATGTACAGCTTTCTTTTCCTGACAGGAATTAAATTAATATGGGACGGAATAGCAGGACTGAATTAACAAAAAGGGAAAGAATAAAGGAAGGAACAAATCAATTGGCGGGCAAAACAGGTAAAAGCCCGCCAATTCATAACAAGAGATCAACATAAAACCACTTAAGCCATATCATCCAAACCAAACATAGTTTTACGATAATGCTTCAACTCACCAATAGACTCTAAAATATCATCCATTGCCAGATGCGAACCCGATTTAGAAAAACCTTCTAACGCTTCAGGCTTCCAACGCTTTGCCAGCTCTTTAACGGTACTAACATCCAAATAACGGTAATGAAAAAACACTTCCAGCTTAGGCATATAACGATACAAAAAGCGACGATCTTGCCCAACGCTGTTACCACAAATAGGCGACTTGCCAGCAGGAACATACTGAGCCAAGAACTTGATCGTCTCTTCTTCTGCTTGCGCCATACTAATGGTTGAAGACAATACTCTTGCCGTTAGTCCAGAATCACCATGATGCTGAGTACACCACTCATCCATGGCATCCATCACCGTTTTGTCTTGATGAATAGCAAGGCTCGGCCCTTTAGCCAACACATTCAAATGTTTATCTGTTACTACCGTAGCAATCTCAATAATTGTATCGGTTTCTGGGTCCAATCCTGTCATTTCAAGATCGATCCAGACTAAATTCTCTTCATTTAAGCTCATAACCTTCCAAGTCCTTTATTATCAATGCCAAGCATTATACTCTATGCGCCTTACTTTATGACCAGACGAATCTAATGTCGAAGCGAAAACTTACTAAACAACAAACGTGGCGAATCGAAAGAATTCACAAAGAGCGCGTTGAACGCACTCAAAAACGGGGAGATGTCGCCGAAGAGCACCTACAATCATCAGATCTCGGACCTGAGACTGAAGGCATTATTATTTCTCACTTCGGCACACAAGTTGAAGTGGAAGGCACTCAAGAACCTTTTATTGGCACTTCCACACGCTGTAATTTGCGCGCTAATCTAGGTCAGCTTGTAACTGGCGACAAAGTTGTCTGGCGTCCAAAACAAAATGAAGGCGGCGTTGTTGTTGCGACCACGCCAAGACATACGTCTCTATCTCGCCCAGATATGCACGGCAGAATAAAACCCGTTGCCGCCAATATAGATCACATTATCGTTGTTATTGCTGCCGAGCCCGTCGCACATGCAAACCTAATAGATCGTTACTTGGTTGCCGCAGAAACTGTCGGTATACCGCCTGTTATATTGCTCAACAAATGCGACTTAATCGATGACAGCAACAAAGCAGATTTAGACAAGCTACTTAAAACCTATGAAGATTTGAATTACAAAATCATCAGAACCTCCATCAAAAATCAAGCCGGAATGGAATCGCTTTATGACTTCTTACAGGACAAAACAAGCGTTTTTGTTGGGCAATCAGGCGTAGGTAAATCATCCCTTATTGGCACCTTACTTCCTGATATAGACATTAGCGTTGGCGAACTGTCACAGAAACGCAAAAAGGGTGTACATACCACCACCACAGCACGACTATTCCATATGCCGAAAGGCGGTGATCTTATTGATTCTCCTGGGATTCGGGAATTTGGTTTGTGGCATATTTCAGAAGACGAGTTATTGAACGGATTTATCGAATTTCGACCACACATCGGCTACTGTCGATTCCGCGATTGCGCCCACGAAAAAGAACCAGGATGCGCAATCCTAGAAGCTTTAGAAAAAGGTGAGATAACAGAACATCGCTTCCAAAGCTTCTTAAGAATTAAACACTCAATACGTGAGAACCAAGCCTTCTAAAAAACTGTTTCAGGCGTTAGTTTCACATCAGATTGCTGGCCAGGGTTACCAAAATTACGTCGATTCTGATCCAGCAATTTTTTATAGGCGTCATCAGTTAATAACGTAATACTAATGCGCCTATTTTTTGCGCCATCGGTATCAAATCGATTGTAAGGAATAGTGTCAGACAAACCTATCACCTGAGCAATGCGCTTATTCTCTACCCCACCCTCTTCTAATATGCGACGCGCAGCATTGGCTCTCAAGGCAGATAAATCCCAATTATCAATCGCACCCGCGCCACTAAACTTAGAAGAATCAGTGTGGCCCGTAATGACAATAGGATTCGTCACCTTATTAAAAATCGGCGCCATAGTCAGTAAAGTATTTTCAATATCCGGCATCATTCGAGCACTTCCGCGTTCAAACATCGGCTTATCTGGGTCATCTAACAAAGTTATACGAACACCGAGCGGTGTAATTTCGATTCGTAAGTTCGGTTGACGAGAAAGCACAATGTTCATTTTCTCCATCTCTTTACGAACAGTTTCATTAATGCTCTTAGACTCAGTGGAACCAGGACCTTTCGCAATCAACTTATCCTTAGATTCAACATCAACACTACCAGACTCGGGTAACTGTAAATCCAACTTTCTTTCGGTGCTTTTCGCAGGGCTCCCCCCCAAATCAATAGGATTGGCACTATAGCCAGCAGTAGAAGGCCCCATAGGATCCTGAAAATACCCTTCTATACTTTTTAACTCCTCTGGAGAAGCCACGCTCATAATCCATAAAACCAAAAAAAACGCCATCATTGCCAAAGCAAAATCAGCCAACGCTATCTTCCAAGCACCACCATGATGACCGCCTTTCTTAATTTTTTTAACTCGGCGAATTACTAACCCGTTAGAACCTAAAGCCATCCAATATTCTCCTTACCTTGGCATATGGCCATTCTAACGATACTGCTTAAGTTCATTTGACAACTCAATAAAGCTCGGACGCATATCGGGAGGAAGCAATTTACGGCCAGTTTCCACCGCAACAGGAGGTGCATAACCAGAAACAATAGAGTTTAGACAGGCTTTAACACACAGATATGCTTTTAATTCATGAGTACCTAAACTCTCTAAATGCGACGCTGCAGGACCAACAAAGCCATAACCAAAAAAGATACCTAAGAACGTCCCAACCAAAGCAGCGGCAACATGGGCGCCAATTTCTTCTAGCGGCCCACCTATAGAACCCATAGTAATAACAATCCCTAACACAGCGGCAACAATACCAAAGCCTGGCAAACCTTCTGCAACACGAGTTAGCGCATGACTCGGTTCAACAAGTTCTTCTTGAATTTGTTCGATTTCGTTATCCATTATAGCTTCGATTTCATAGGCCGGTAGACCGGTTAAGGTGAAGATTCGATAATTGTCAGTTAAAAAGTTAACCACCTCATGATCACGAACCACATCAGGAAAACGATTAAATAATTCACTGGTAAACGGCGATTCAATATCCTCTTCAATGGACAAAAAGCCATCTTGTCTGCTTTTTTGAAAAAGACTGTACATCAACCCTAAAAGCTGGAGATAAAACTTTTTATTGTGTCGACTACCCGAAAACACCTGAGGCAACATGGTTAACACTTTTTTCTGCACGACAAACGGGTTCGCCATCATGAACGCACCGAGTGCCGCACCGCAGATAATAAGCACTTCGAACGGTTGCCACAATGCCAACAGATTTCCATGAGAAGCCAAATACCCTGACACAACACTAACAATAACCACTAGCAAGCCAGCTAATGCAAACATATTCTCTTCCTTAATACCGACAAAGTATGCTCTCATCTCAATATACAGTATGATTAATGAGATCAAAAATATAAAAACATTTGAAAACTCAACAACAACCGAGCCACTAATGTAACCAGCTATGAAAGACAAGTCACCTTCTGGCCTAAATGAATGGCTACATTTTCTTAAAAATAAAAAATTCCCTGTTAGATCAGTTAATTTAGCGCGCCTAAAGACTCAAATCAAAAGAACAGAAGACACTCTTGATGGCATGCAAGCAAATATAGCCTCAGATCCATTATTAGCTTTCGCCATTCTTAACGAAGCCAATCGCATCGTGCCGAATAAGAACAACGAAATAAAAACGCCTTTTCACGCTGCCGCCATGGTAGGCATGAACGGCATTGCAAAATTGTTTCCACATTTTGTCGCTTACGAAACCAAAAACAAACAAAAACCACCTCATTTGGTTGCATTTTTAAGCGAACTACAGACCAGCTTCGAAGCGGCAACAATAGCCAGACACTGGGCAATAGAAAAGCTAACCAGCCATGAAGACGATATTTTCTGGATCACCTTGTTTCGAGATGCCGCAAGATGGCTATTGTGGTTCTACGCCTATCCAACGATGCTAGCTGTCAATCAAAAAATACAGCAAGGCGAAAAATCCAGCCAAGCAGAACTAAACATTTTAGGGTGTCATATAGATGAACTTACTGTTCACTTATGCACACATTGGAACACCCCCAAAAAAGTCATCGAATCTTTTTTAACCAAGCACATACCAAACGCAAAAGAACTGCAGGCATTGGCGCACCTGGCACACCACCCAGACGAGCTACCAAGCTTCACAGAAGACAAAAGACTGACCATTTTAGTAAACAATCCACTTATTTTTTCATATTGCGCAAACAAGGTCGCTCACGAAGCAAGCCTAATGCGCTGGGACTCTAAAAATCTACCTTTTTTCTATCGCGTTGTAGCGACAGTAATGCATCGTCGAGTCAGTGAAATAATCCAAACAGCTCATTTGGCCAGCACAGAAGCCGCAAAACTGTACAACACAGGCGGAAAAATACCACTTGCGCAACAACTACTTGATCCTGACTTATATACGAGTAAAAAACTTTCAAAGCCAAAAGCCACATTGTCACCTATTGCAGCCCTTAAAAAAGCACTCAGCAAAAACAATGATTACGACACAAAACAAAAAACTGGGTTTGCTCTAAAAACCATTAAGCAAGCTATACCAAACACACAACACAGCATCATTTTTAAGCATGTAAATAACAAAACATCCCCTATGTATCAATTCGGCTACAACATAGAAATCATAAAAGCCATTCAGTGGAACGCTCCGTCAAGCGTATTTAAGAAACTATCCGGTAAACGCTCAGCTATTCATCTATTTGGTCAAAAGCTTGATAATTTACTAGAAGAACTTCCACATACATCAGACCAAATAATTGATAAAAACAGCCACCTTATTTTGGCCTCTACACAAACATCAAAAAATGAAACCGTCATATTTTGGCTAGAAACTCGCACAGAATTTAACGAAAGTGATTATAAAAACCTAAAACAGATCGTGTCTTTAATCAGCCACAGCACACTATAAATTCACAAATATCAGGATAAATAACGTGACTAAAGATCAACTTTTTGCCTTTGCACAACACATTACCCCGCAAAAAACATTATCTCGCGCTATTGGCAAAATAGCAGAATGCGAAAATAGCTGGGTGAAAAATACCTTTATTAGCCAATTTGTTAAAAAGTACCAAGTAGATATGTCTGAGGCAATCAACAGCGACCCTCTTTCTTACCGTAACTTTAACGACTTTTTTACCCGCGCTATTCGCCCAGAACTTCGTCCAGTATGCGATGAAAACAATGGCATTGCCTGCCCTGCTGACGGCGCAGTAAGCCAGCTAGGTAACATAGAGCACGGCACCCTATTTCAAGCAAAAGGCCACCACTACAGCCTAACAACACTTTTAGGTGGCGACGCCTCTCTATCTAATCAATTTCTTGGCGGCTCTTTTGCTACTGTTTATTTATCCCCAAAAGACTACCATCGCGTTCATATGCCATTGACTGGCAAGCTAACAAAAATGATCCACATCCCTGGAAGGCTTTTCTCAGTCAACAAGGTAACGGCTGAGCAAATTCCTAACGTCTTTGCCCGTAACGAGCGTACCGTTTGCCTATTCGACACAGAAGCTGGTCCAATGGCTGTCATATTGGTAGGTGCTATGATTGTTGCCAGTATAGAAACAGTGTGGGCAGGACAAGTCACACCATTCAATAAAAATGTCGTTACTTGGGACTACAAAGAACTCAATGATATTGAAATTAAGAAAGGCGAAGAAATGGGTCGATTCAAACTGGGATCAACCGCCATCGTTCTTTTTGGTAAAGACGCCGTTAATTGGGAAGAATCTATACAAGCTGAAACCCCAACAAAAATGGGCATGCATTTCGGCAAAATTGCCGACAAATAATTGCCAATTAAATTAACAAGCACTCAATAAAAAGCCTGCACGAAGCAGGCTTTTTATTAGCAAAAAGAGAAAAACCTATTTAGGGCAAATCGTCTTCTAACTCTTCTTTTGGTGCTGGAATTAAATCTTCTCTCGTGACATTCATGGCCAGCAGTAAATTTGCCGCCACGAAGATAGAAGAATAAGTACCAATCACAATCCCTACCAACAAAGCCATAGAGAAGTTATGAATAGCCTCGCCGCCAGCAACGAACAATACAACCAATACAAACAAGGTCGTTAATGATGTAATCAATGTACGACCAAGGGTTTGGTTAATAGACTCATTAACTAAATCATACGGTGTCGTATCACGCATAATTCGGAAATTCTCACGAATCCGGTCACACACCACGATCGTATCGTTCAGGGAGTAACCGACCACCGCAAGCAAAGCCGCCAGTACTGTCAGATCAAATTCTACTTCAAAAATAGAAAAGAACCCTAACGTGATAATGACGTCATGGACCAACGCAGCTACCGACGCAACAGAGAATTTAAACTGGAAACGCACCGCTACGTAAATCATCACGATAGCCAAGGCAAGCAACATACCCAAGCCACCTTGCTCACGTAACTCTTCACCCACTTGCGCACCCACAAACTCAGAACGCTGCAGCGACACCGCAGTCTCACCTTGATTTTGAAGCGTAGCTAACACTTCATCACCAAGGGTCGCTGTATAGGAATTGGCCATACGAACCACAACGTCAGTTGGCGAACCAAAGTTCTGCACAACGACGTCAGAATAGCCATTTTCACCTAGCAACGTACGTACATCATCTAACTGTGGCGCTTCTTCATAAGCCACCTCAATCAAGGTACCACCAGTAAAATCCAAACCAAACTGCAGGCCCTTTGTTGCCAAAGAGACAAGAGAGATCAATATCAGCGTTAGCGAAAAGACAGCTACGATTTTACGCATTGCCATAAACGGAATATTTGTCACTTTCATGGCACTCTCCTAAATATACAGTTTCTTGTTTTTACGACCGCCATACACAAGGTTAACCTGTGCACGAGTTACAACGATTGCCGTAAACATAGAAGTAAGAATACCCAGTGACAGAGTCACCGCAAAACCCTTAACAGGTCCAGTCCCTACTGCGAACAAAATCACCGCCACCAATAGCGTGGTGATGTTGGCATCAAAAATAGTGGTAAATGCGCGGTTAAAACCAGAGTGAATGGCTTGTTGATTAGGCACACCACTTGCTAATTCTTCTTTTATCCGTGAGAAAATCAGCACGTTGGCATCCACCGCCATACCCATCGTCAGAACGATACCGGCAATACCGGGCAAGGTAAGCGTTGCTGAAAGCAAAGACATACACGCCATCAAAAGTATAATGTTCAGCGCCAATGAGATATTGGCAAAAACACCAAATACCTTGTAGTAAACCAACATAAACAACATAACAACCAGCAAACCAATTTGCGCAGAACTCACGCCCAACTTGATATTTTCTGCACCCAAGCTAGGGCCAATAGTACGCTCTTCAACAAAGTAAATTGGCGCAGCTAAGGCACCTGCACGAAGCAACAGAGCTAATTCAGATGATTCACGAGGACTGTCTAGACCGGTAATACGGAATGAATTCCCTAGCGTCGTTTGAATCGTTGCTAAAGAAATAATGCCTTTTTCACTATAACTTCTGCGCACTTCTTCCATCTTGCCGTCTTTTTCAACAAAACGACTGCGAGATTTATGCTCAATAAACACCACGGCCATATTACGGCCAACAGCAGAGCGAGTCACTTTACTCATCTGCTTGCCGCCTTTGGCGTCCAAATTAATGTTTACCTGCGGGCGACCATTTTCGTCAAAAGAAGAGCTAGCATCAGAAACACTATCACCCGTAATAATAAGATCGCGTTCTAAGCGAGCTGTACGACCACTGCCATCACGGAAAGACAAGGTTTCAATATCTGCACCCTTATCATCCAGCCCTGCTTCCAAATGGAACTCAAGGTTAGCGGTTGCACCGATAATACGTTTCGCCGCCGCCGTGTCCTGCACACCTGGCAACTCCACAACAATACGATTACTACCTTGGCGCTGAACCAAAGGCTCAGCCACACCCAGTTCGTTTACACGATTTCGCAATGTGGTTAAGTTTTGCTGTAGCGCGTAAGCTTCGATCTCTTTCTTAGCCGCTTCGGTAAAGCTAACATCCAAGAAGAAATCTGTACCCTCTTCACGAGTCGCATAGCGATATTCAGAGAAATCTTTTTTCAACAAAACTTCTGCAGATGCCAAATCAGATTGCTGCAAGAAGCGAATCGAAAGCACACCATCTTCAATATCAACACTGCGATAACGCACTCGATCTTTTCGCAATGCCGCCTTCATTTCACTTGAGCTAACTTCAAGCTTTTGCTTTAACGCCGCAGGCGTATCCACTTCCAACAAGAAATGCACACCACCGCGTAAATCAAGACCCAATTTGGCAGGGCCTGCACCTAACGAAGACAACCATTCCGGCGTCGTAGGAACAAGGTTAAGCGCAGTTACATAATCATCACCCAGTGCTGCCGCCACAACCGGCTTAGCAGCAAGTTGGTCCTCACCGTTATTAAAACGTAAGGTACCGCCAGCAGAGGTAAGCTCTGCTTCTTTTAAATCTATATTCGCTTTTGAAAGCGCACTTTTCGCTTTTTGCAAAGCCTGCTCATCAACAACAGCAGTCGCTTTTTGGGTAGATAGTTGTAGCGCTGGATCATCCGGATAAAGGTTTGGGAAGGCATACAGTAGCCCCAAAGCCAAAACAAGAAGAATTAGCAAATACTTCCACAAGGGATACTTGTTAAGCATGAAAATTCCTTTACACCTAAAAAATTAAATGGATCGATAAAGAAGAAAAGCGCCTAGGTAGGCGCTTTTCAAAGAAGGTTAAATTGACTTTAACGTTCCCTTAGGCAAAACAGCCGCAACTGAAGATTTTTGAAATTTCATTTCAACGCCTTCAGATACTTCTAGTACTACATAGTTATCGTCTACTTTAGACACTTTACCTAGTACACCACCGCCAGTTACTACCTCAGTACCTTTCGCTAGAGATGCAATCAAGTTTTTATGCTCTTTTGCACGTTTTG
Source organism: Marinomonas sp. (assembly GCF_965225885.1). Classification (NCBI taxonomy): domain Bacteria; kingdom Pseudomonadati; phylum Pseudomonadota; class Gammaproteobacteria; order Oceanospirillales; family Oceanospirillaceae; genus Marinomonas; species Marinomonas sp. Next base: position 2,478,073 of record NZ_OZ245329.1, on the reverse strand, counting down.
CTTGTGGGCGCCACATAAGGAAGTAAAAAATGACAACGAAGCCTGCAAGAAGCACTAGGTTAAAAATACCTGTATCTGCTGCTGCGCCGCCTTCAGCGTAAGCTGGTGAGATCAATGCGATCATGGGGTTAACTCTCCAATGGTTTATGAAACTGTTGCGAACCCTTTTGTAAAGGAATCTGCATAATTTTGTTTATTATTCACTCAAAGCTGGCGTTTCTAGGCCTCGCTTTGCATAAAACTCATCAACAAAGGCGTCAAATCTACCTTCATCGAGCGCCTTACGCAATCCCGCCATGAGCGTTTGGTAATATCGTAGGTTATGAATCGTATTTAATTGCGCCCCTACCATTTCTTGACACTTATCCAAATGATGTAGATAAGACCGAGAAAAGTTTTTACAAGTGTAACAATCACATTCTTTGTCTAACGGGCCAACATCATGACGATATTGAGCGTTACGAATACGAACAACACCATCTGATGTAAACAAGTGACCGTTACGAGCATTACGCGTTGGCATAACACAATCGAACATATCAACACCACGACGAACGCCTTCCACCAAATCTTCTGGTTTACCAACCCCCATCAAATAGCGTGGCTTATCTTCAGGCATTTTTGGTGTGGTGTAATCTAACACCTTCATCATTTCGTCTTTAGGTTCACCCACTGACAATCCGCCAATCGCATAACCATCAAAGCCAATATCAACCAAACCTTCTAGAGACTCATCACGGAGGTTTTCGTACATACTGCCTTGAATGATACCAAATAACGCAGATGGACTGTCACCGTGCTCATCCTTCGAGCGCTGCGCCCAACGCAAACTCATACGCATAGACTTGGCCGCCACTTCTGGCGTCGCTGGATAAGGCGTACACTCGTCAAAAATCATCACAATATCAGAACCGAGGTCGCGCTGAACTTGCATGGAGATTTCAGGGCTTAAAAACACTTTCGAGCCATTAATTGGCGAACGAAAGCTAACTCCCTCTTCGGTGATTTTGCGCATTTCTCCTAGAGAAAACACTTGAAAACCGCCAGAGTCCGTTAAGATCGGCTTTTTCCATTGAGTGAAATCGTGCAAATCGCCATGCGCTTTCACCACATCTGTTCCAGGACGCAACCAAAGATGGAAAGTGTTCCCCAAAATGATATCGGCACCAATTTCTTCGATATCTTTGGTCAACACACCTTTCACTGTACCGTAGGTACCAACAGGCATAAAAGCTGGCGTTTCAACCTTTCCACGTGGGAACGTCAAGGTCGCACGACGTGCTTTTCCTGACGTGGTGTGAAGTTCAAAATCCATAAAACATTCTGGACGCTTATCAGACATACGTCTTATTCCTCACCTTGCGGGCCTTTCGCCTGCGCATTTCGTGTAATAAACATGGCATCACCATAACTAAAAAATCGGTACTTTTGCTCGACGGCTTTTTTATAAGCGGTCATCACATGGTCATAACCCGCAAAAGCACTAATCAGCATAATCAGCGTCGACTCTGGTAAATGAAAGTTCGTCACCAAAGCATCCACTGTTTTAAATTCATAACCTGGGTAAATAAAAATACTGGTGTCACCTTGCATTGGAGCAATTTCACCACTTTGGCTTGCCGACTCAAGACTGCGAACACTGGTCGTACCGACAGCGATAACTCGTCCGCCACGGGCCTTAGTAGCTTTAACTTGCTCAACCACACTCGGCTCAACTTCTACATATTCGGCGTGCATAATGTGATCTTTTACATTTTCGACCTTCATAGGCTGAAACGTTCCAGCACCAACGTGCAAAGTAACAAATGCAACTTCCACACCTTTTGCCTTTAGTTTTTCAAGCAAAGCATCATCAAAATGCAAACCTGCAGTCGGTGCCGCAACCGCACCGGGCTTTTGATTATAAACCGTTTGATAACGCTCTTGATCACTGTCTTCATCAGGACGCTCAATATAAGGCGGTAGCGGCATATGCCCAGCGCGCGTCAACACATCCAACACAGGCTCATTAAAAACAAGGTGAAACAACGCACCTGAACGACCTATCATAGTCGCTTCAATCTGCTCACCTTTATCTTGCCCTAAAATCAGTTTGCTGTTTTCTTTTGGCGACTTACTGGCACGAACATGGGCCAACGCTTCATTCGTATTGATGACCCGCTCAACCAGAATCTCAACTTTTCCACCAGATTCCTTTTGCCCAAATACGCGGGCAGGAATCACTCGAGTGTTGTTGAACACCATCAAGTCACCCGGCTGGACCAAATCCAACACATCGGGAAATTGACGATGAACCACATCACCACTAGGGCCATCAAGATGCAACAACCGACTAGCGGTTCTATCTGGCATAGGGTAATTAGCGATCAACGAGTCGGGTAAATCAAAGTGATAATCGGAAACGAGCATGAAAAGGAAGCTACCTAGAAAAAACGACCCGGCATTCTAGCGAAAATCCACTCAAAAAGGTACTTCTAAGCCACTAGTTGTTAAAAAGATAAAAAATAAACCTTACAGCCGTTGACTTATATTCTAAATACCCTAGAATACCCCTCACCTTTTTCAAGGCCAGTGTGGTGGAATTGGTAGACACGACGGATTCAAAATCCGTTGCCTTCGGGTGTGGCGGTTCGAGTCCGCCTACTGGTACCAACATAAAAAGCCCTGATCGTTGATCAGGGCTTTTTTTTCGTTCCTTGAATGTCATTCTTGGGCTATTAAATCAGACAAATGCGTCATTTTAGGAACAAAATATGAATCGCCGCAAAAAAATTAAAGACATATACGACAAGCGTATGAAACAAGCTAATTTAAAGGTGAACCCTAAAAAGGCGAAGCCTAAATACATTTCTAAAGCTGAGCGCGCAAAAATGGAAGCCGAAGCGGCTGCCAACCTAAACTCAGACGTTGATACAGAAGCAACTGAGACAAGCGAAGTAAAAGACGCTTAAAATCGCGCTCTAAAGTGCCAGTCTCCCTCTTTCATATCATTTTTGATTGACTGGCAAATATCTGCATCTATCTGATCACTGTCCACTTCATATAATCCGCACTGGGCAACAGCACGCTTTTCATTAATATTCGAACCCAAATATTCATAGACAACTCGCGCACAACATGGCGCTCTTTCACCACTCCCAGACACTCCTAAACGCAATCCAGTCAATCGCTCGACGCGGTTTTGAAAAGAAGGATAAAGAATCGTCTGCGTCATCTCCACATGAGTTTGGCTTTCATAGTCGATCAAAAATAATCTATCCGACAATAACTGCACCACGCCATTATAAACGCCATGAAAAGACTTCTTTAAATTACGTGGGTTCAAGCGTTCAGTACGCTGATAGTAAGTTTTATCACCTTGAGACTCTACGTGCACCAAGGTGCGTAAAATCTTTCCCGGGCATGCCATAGAAAGATAATATTCAAAGTAATAGCCACAATACTTGGCTAAACCATGCCTTCCAGATTGATTTAACTTATTAAATTCCTGTTGTTCGGGCGTAAGGCTTTTCGCATCTTCACTCTGACGAATTGGACGCGCCTGCACCAACGCAACAAATTGCCCATGCGGTAACGCCATTTCAGCTGGCTCAACACCAAAAAACTCACCTATACGTCGCTGGGTACTATTGCTCGGTGCCGTCGTCCCGTTCAGATAGCGATTGAATTGCGCGCGATTAATATTTAATCGACGACAAACATCTGCTACCGATTTGTAGTAACTACATAACAACTGCAAGTTATCCGCAAAATCCCGAGCCACAGCCCACCTCACCCAATAAGCCAACATTCAACGCTAGCAGTGTAATAAATCCACCTCACAAAAACACTTTAAAAGTGATGCTAGTTGATACTCTTATAGCACCAATTAGCATCACAAAGCACCTTTTTACGAACTCCCTTTCTTAGCATTTTTTCGTTCCAATGAGCTTCATTGGTACACCCCAATAAAACTAAATAATAAATCTAAAAAATTAGGAGTTCCCCCCCCATGTTATCCCTTATCACCGACTTGCTTTGGAGCAAGGTTCTTATCGCTGTATTAATCGGCATTGGCATCTGGTTTACCGTTGCAACCCGTTTTGTACAATTCCGCTATTTTGGCAATATGTTCGGCATTCTTACTGCCAAACACCATGAAGCAGATGGAAAACATTTAAGCTCATTCCAAGCCTTAATCTTATCTGTAGCAGGTCGTGTTGGCGGCGGTAACATTGCCGGAGTTGCGGTTGCCATTACCATTGGCGGCCCAGGTGCTATTTTCTGGATGTGGATTGTTGGTCTAATGGGCATGGCTACCAGTTTTGTAGAATGTATGCTGGCACAAACTTATAAAGCAGCAGAAAAAGACGGCACCTTCCGCGGCGGTCCAGCGTTTTATATTGAACGTGGTCTTGGTAAAAACTGGAAGTGGCTATCAGTCCTGTATTCCATCTTGCTATTAGCAACATTTGGCATCGCCTTCACTACGTTGCAATCTTATTCTGTTGCCACATCATTAGAAGATGCATTTGGCATCCAGCCTTACTACAGCGGCATCGGTATGGCATTCATTGTCGGTCTAATTATTTTCGGCGGTGTGAAACGTATTGCGCAAGTAGCAGAAGTTCTCGTTCCTGTTATGGCTGGCGGCTATTTGTTAATCGCTCTTATCGTGCTTGCGATGAACCTAAGCGCGATTCCAGACACCTTGATCATGATAGTAAAAAGCGCGTTTGGCTTGGAGCCTGCGTTTGGTGGTGGTATTGGTGCCGCGATCTTGATGGGTGTAAAACGTGGTTTATTCTCTAACGAAGCGGGTCTTGGTAGTGCACCAAACGTTGCAGCGGTAGCGTACATTCCACACCCTGCCAACCAAGGTATTGTGCAAGCCTTTTCAGTATTTATCGACACCATCGTACTGTGTACTTGTACCGCTTTGATCATTCTTCTTGGTAGCGCTTATGACCCAAGCAGCACCGACACTATTCAAGGCGTCGCCTTAACTCAAGCCTCTTTAGCAACTCATATGGGCGATTATGGCCGCATGTTCGTCAGTATTGCTCTATTACTATTTGGTTTTAGTACGATTTTGTACAACTACTACCTAGGTGAAAACAGCGTCAGCTATTTAACCAAATCGGACAATCATGGCTTCTATATGAATACCTTCCGCGTCATCATCATTTGTCTTTGCTGCACTGGAGCGATTCTTGATTTAGGTACTGTATTTGCTTTTGCGGATTTGAGCATGGGCTTATTAGCTTTGGTTAACTTATTTGCTCTTGCCCTGCTATTCAAAATAGCTAAACGCGTCATGAAAGACTTTGACGATCAACGTAAGCAAGGCAACAAAACGCCAACGTTTGAAGCAAACCGTTTCGCCGATTTGGATCTAGACCAAGAGTCTTGGCCAACTAACGAGAAAAAACACCCATAACCTTACTTAGATTACACCTCACCGTGATCCGGTGAGGTGCCAGGAAACACAAGATGAACACTCGCTCTGAATACGATTTACTTGGCAATATGGACGTTCCCGCTGATGCGTTATACGGCATACAAACGTTGCGTGCAGCTCAGAACTTTTCCATCACTGGCGTTCCGATTTCACACTTCCCTGAGCTAATCAAAGCGCTGGCCATGGTAAAAGCCGCTGCCGCTCGAACCAACCAAGAAATGAAACTACTAACAACCGAAAAAGCCGATGCCATTGTCTATGCCTGCCAAGATTTAATCCAAGGTCAATATCACGATCAATTCATTGTCGATGTTATTCAAGGTGGCGCTGGCACTTCAACCAACATGAACGCCAACGAAGTAATTGCCAACATTGCCCTAATGAAATTAGGTCATGAAAAAGGCGAATACAAATTCCTACACCCAAATGACGATGTAAACCGCTCACAATCCACCAACGACGCTTACCCAACAGCCGCCTGCTTGGGCATTCAGTTTGCAGCAGATAACTTTGTTCCAAGCCTTGCCTCATTGAAAGAAGCGCTAGAAGCCAAAGCGCGTGAATTTGCACACATTGTAAAAATGGGCCGCACACAACTTCAAGATGCTGTACCCATGACATTAGGCCAAGAATTCGACGCTTTCGCCGTTACCCTTGGCGAAGACATTGATCGCATCAGTGAAGCTTGTGCACTGCTATGCGAAGTTAACCTTGGCGGCACCGCAATCGGTACTGGCATCAATACTCCTGAAGGTTACGCCAAACTGGTTGTAGAAAAATTAGCCACCATTTCGACTAAGCCACTGGTACCTGCCAGCAACCTAGTAGAAGCCACCTCTGACATGGGCGCGTTTGTGTTTTTCTCCGGCATATTGAAACGCCTTGCTATCAAACTCAGCAAGATGAGCAATGATTTGCGCCTACTCTCAAGCGGCCCTCGCACAGGCTTAGGTGAGATTAACTTACCGCCCATGCAACCAGGCTCTTCCATTATGCCGGGCAAGGTAAACCCAGTGATTCCGGAAGCAATGAACCAAACCGCGTATCAGGTCATTGCCTCAGATCTTGCAGTAACATTAGCTGCAGAAGCTGGCCAATTACAGTTGAACGCCATGGAACCCATGATCATTTATAACGTACTGAATTCGTTAAAAATGCTTAAAGAGGCTTGTCAGATGTTAGAAACTCGCTGCATACGCGGCATCACCGCCAATGAAGCAGTCTGCGCAGGCCACGTAGAAAATAGTATCGGCATTATTACCGCTCTGGTTCCGCATATTGGTTACGCCAATGCCTCCCGCATTGCTAACACCGCGCTGCATACTGGCAATACCGTCAAGGCTCTGGTCATTGAGGAAAACCTACTCACAGAAGAACAGGTGAATATTTTGCTAAGCCCACAATCCATGTTGTCTCCCAGCAAGGTGGTAATATGAGCGCTCAAGTCCTCGTCTTATATACAGGCGGCACCATAGGCATGGTTCAAACAGAGCAAGGCCTAGCCCCTGCTTCTGGTTTGCAAGAACGCATAGAAATGGCATTAGGGATGAGCATAAACACGCTTCCCTCTTTTGAAGTACTGGAAATTTCACCCTTAATTGACAGCGCCAATATCACGCCAAAACACTGGACAAAATTGTTGTCTATTCTTGCAACCCATTGGCAAGATTACGATGGTTTTGTCATTCTCCACGGTACGGACACCATGGCGTATACCGCTTCCGCCTTGTCTTTCATGCTCGGTGCTTGCGCTAAAAACATCATCCTGACTGGCTCTCAAATTCCGCTAGGAATGAATCGCAGTGATGCCACTTCGAATCTGCAGGCTGCACTATCGCTGGCAATTTCTCATCGAATAGCCGACGTGAGTCTAGTGTTTGATGGCAAACTCATGCGCGGCAATCGTATTCAAAAAATCAGCAGTGGTCGGTTTGAAGCTTTTCACACCCCAAATGATGATTTGCTTGGTGAACTGGCGATTGGTATGCAGCTTTATCCAAATCGTATGATTAACAGCGACGAAGACCCCCTAACAACCTCACTTGAAAACAGCATTGTGTGTTTTAAAGCGGGTGCCGTTGGTGTCATTACTTTGCATCCAAGTCAGCCCGTTGCGGTGTACCAAAGCCTACTGGACGATGATAATTGCAAAGCGATTGTCCTGTTAACCTATGGCGCGGGTAATGTGCCTGATCAAAATCCTGCGTTTTTATCCTTCTTAACGGAAGCCATGTTGCGCAAGAAAAACACCGTGAATGTGACACAATGCCTGCACGGTGGAGTCTCTCAGGGCGCGTATGCAGCGGGATCTATATTATCTTCGATGAATGTATTAAGTGGAAGAGACATGACCTTAGAAGCCGCCTTCTGCAAACTCCATTGGCTGATTGCCACAGGCGAAAGTTATTACAGCATTTTAGAAAAGTGGAACACGAATTATTGTGGTGAGTTTACTCATCAATAATACTCGACATACATATAAATGGCCTTCACACGACACAGTGCAAAGGCCATTTTTTTACTCGCTAGGTTCACTCCATACCGCCCATTCATTACCGCATGGATCAAGAAAGTGAAAACGACGACCGCCGGGGAAATCAAAAATCACTTGCTCTATCGTCCCGCCAGCCACCTGCACTTTTTCAAACACCACTTCGAGTTCACTACTGTATAAAATAATCAGCGCCGCGCCATTTTGTGGTCTTGAACAAAAGTTCGCCTGAAAGAAACCGCCATCTAATCCTGCATTTTCAAAGGCTGAATATTCCGGACCATAATCTTTAAAACCCCAACCAAATACTTGACTAAAAAAGGCTTTATTTAACGCCAAATCACGTGCTGGCAATTCCACATAATTGATCTTATTCGATTCCATGCTTCCCTCACCTTATCGTCGATGTCACCACTAAAATAACGCTAATCATAATCATAGCGCCACCAATCCACTGCTGTTTCGTCATTTTTTCAGCAAAACGTACTTTTGAATAATACAAGGTTCCGATTATTTCGATTTGCCCTAGCGTTTTTACCAAGGCAGGATTAACCAAAGCAAACCCCGTAAACCAACCGATTGAGCCCAAAGAGCTCAACACACCTACTTTGCAACTTAACGCGAACTCATGTTTAAACGGAGCCAGAATATCTTTGCTCTTATAAACCTGAATGCTACACAAAATAATAGACTGCAAAGCCAAAACATACCAAAGCGTGACACCCGCGCTAGTAATGATGGAACCGGATAAAGAATGACTGGCAATCGAGGCAGACACAGAAGTAACAGCGAAACACAAGCCACTCGCAAGCCCAAGCAATAGAGAAACATCTCTATGAACTTGCCTAATATTCTGCCATTTGACACTCATCACAACCGCGCCCAACACACCTATAAAAATACCGATCCATGACCCAAGGGTCAACGTATAATGAAGCAAAGGCAATCCAATGAGCGCGGCGAGAACGGCTTCCGTTTTCGCTAACAAGGTTCCAATGGCAAAACTACCAGACTGAAAGGTTCGCAACATAAAATACGTCGCCATAATCTGAGCAATAGCACAAATACTGGCAGCGACAAAAAAAGTGAGGTTTTGATCAACCGAAACCCAGCCAAATAATTGCCAACAAATAACCAGATATAGACTGACTAATGGCAACCCATACAAAGAACGCGACATAGTGGCATGTAAAAAGCCCGCTTCACGAGCCAAAGTATTTTGATACGCCGTTCGAACCGACTGACAACCTGCTGCAAACAGAGTAATAAAGATCCACATGCCAACACCTTATCTTGCGATTTAAAGGCGCTAGCATGCGGTTAAGATAGGTATTTGTAAAAGGAATAAAACTTATAACTTGGATTCTATATGGGAATACCTAGAAAACAATTCAACAAGCCTTGGCAAATTGCTTGGTTAATTCAAAAGCGGATATTTCTTGGCAACCTGACACATTCTGCCCACTCCACAAAGAGGAAAAGTCATCCGAGCCACGCTTCTCTGCCAGAGCTTTCAACTGCGCCATTTCCATTGAGGCATGAGGAAACTCTGGAACATTACTATTCATATAACCAAGATCTTTCATAACTCGATTAGCGATTCCTCTTGCTGGTCGTCCCGTAAACACATTGGTTAAAGCAGTATGATGGACTCTTTCACTTTTCAAAGCCGTACGATGTAGATCTGAGGTTTTCGCTTCATCACACAATAAATACGAAGTCCCTATTTGTACTGCATCAGCCCCGAGAAACAATGCGCCGCCAATGCTACGGCTATCACAAACTCCGCCAGCAGCAATCACTGGAATACTGACTCGACTAACGATTTGTGGCAACAACGAAAACAAGCCGGCTTGGGTAGAAACGTCTTTCGATAGAAACATTCCTCGATGACCACCCGCTTCAAGTCCCTGAGCAATAATACCATCAGCGCCATTCTCTTCTAGCCAAATAGCCTCTTCCAAGGTCGTCGCCGAAGACAACACCTTAGTTCCCCAGCGTTTAATTCGAGCCAGCAAGCCCGGCTCAGGTAAGCCAAAGTGAAAACTAATAACAGGCGGTGCAAAAGCTTCTATCGCATCGGCAACATCATGACTAAAAGGCATTCGAGAAGCTGCTCTTACAGTCTCATCATATTGACTAGAAAACTCGTCAAAGTATGGTTTCAATAAAGCTCGCCATTGCTGATGTTTTTTCTCATCGTATTCTGCTGTCTTATGACAGAAAAAATTCAGATTATAGGGTTTAGTCGTAGCCTCTTTAATTAAAGAAACCTGACGAGCAATATCTTCTACGCTCAACATAGCGCAAGGCAAAGAGCCCAAACCACCCGATTTCGACACAGCAATAGCTAAAGCGCTGTCTTGAACGCCAGCCATTGGCGCCTGAATAATTGGATAATCGATTCCTAACCAATCACAAATACGAAATTGCTTCATCTGGCTTCCTTATTACTTAAAGCTTAGAACTTTAAAAAATTAAAATTTAACAACAATATCTGACAGAGCCTGCTTAACAGACTCGTCAACCATCTCACCGTCTTTCATCACACCATAAAAGTTAGGCACACTCAGGCTACCAACAACGTTTCCCTTGAAAAACGGCATGCTGTTAACGGTTTGAGCCAACACACTGCTCGCACCACCAGGGCCTGGCGACGTTGAAAGCACAACAATTGGCTTATCTTGATAAACCGCTTTTTCAATTCGAGATGCCCAATCGAAAATATTTTTATAGGCCGAAGAGTACGTACCGTTGTGTTCAGCGAACGAAGCAATGATGACATCTGTTTGAGCAATGGCATCCACAAAAGCTTGCGCTTGAGCAGGAACTCCTGATTCTTTCTCAAAGTCTTCACTGAAAAGCGGCATTTCGAAATCATTAAGATCTAGAAGAGTCACTTCCGCACCTTCTACAAGGTTTGCCGTGTAGCCGGCCAAGGCTTTGTTAATAGACTGTTTGCTAGAGCTCGCACCAAATGCAAGTATTTTCATTTTTTGTCCTTTCGGTTCATTTATATTAAACAATGGCAACACTATTTTATTACTTTTAAATATCAGTATTTAGAATGCCATCATGCACTACTTTTATATACAAGATTTGTGTCACTTTATCGTATAAAAAACATCAACAGCTGACCAGCCAAACAAGCTATTTTAAGCTTTTGCAGTTCAGTAACAAAAAAAACCGCCGTTTGCGATCAACGCAATACGACGGTTTTTTTAATGAAATACTAAATAGATTAACTAAATTTCAGGAAACTCTTTTAAGCTTTTTCGTTTCCATGCTCCGCAAAGCGCCCTTTGGATTTGTCATGTACTTGATCATGACGCGGCCAAGGCCAACCGCCAAACTGCGTACGTTGATAATCAGCAAAGGCTTGCTGCAACTCAGCACGAGTGTTCATAACAAACGGACCATGCTGTTCAACATGCTCGCCAATTGGACGACCTTGCAACAACAGGAATCTGGCTTTTTTGCCCTGATTTCGCAACACTAAAGACGCGTCACTTTTTAAGACAAAGGCTTCATTAATAGACGCTTTCGTATCGTCTAACGTGACCTTTTCACCTTCAAAAAAGTACAAAGTACGGTTCAAATTAGCCGCTGCCGCAGGCAGTGTCCATTCGCCGTTTTCTGGCAAATCGATCAACCAAATAGCAACATCGTTTTTGCTATCTGCCGCCCAAGAATTTGGTGGACAAGGCGAAGGATCGACATTTTGAAACGCACCAGCCACCACCTTAACTTGGGTTTCCAAACCTTTACTGTCTGCCACTTTCACCACTGGTGTATCTTCATTCCACAACATGGCGAAATGCGGTGGCACCATTTTGTTTTTGCTTGGCAAATTCAACCAAATCTGAAAAAGCTCTAATGGATTCTCACCCTCTTCATTCAGCAAAGGAAACATTTCAGAATGCTGAACGCCTGAACCAGCAGTCATCCATTGAGTATCGCCTTCTCCATAACGGCCAGCGGCGCCAATGGAATCGGCATGATCCACAAAGCCTTTATTGACAACGGTCACTGTCTCAAAACCACGATGTGGGTGAGCAGGAAACCCAGGAATACTTTTACCGTGATACATACGCCAACCATCGATACCGCCAAAATCCTGCCCTAACGGACGGTTATTTAACGGTGCATCAGGCCCCATAGAAACGTTTGCTTTTGGGTAAGTATCGTTATGAAAAGCACAAAACAAAAAAGGATCAAAAGTCGGCCAGAACATTTGCAAAGGAATTCGTTTTAAAATTGATGAGCTCATATAATTCTCCATCAAGAAAATTGTGTCTAAGTTAGAGACATCATAACATCTATAAACTTGATTATTTTATGCTGATATCAGTTTCAATCTATCTATTTTTTCAATATATTTTTCCAATAACTTCATTTATAAAAAATAAATAAACCAATAATTCTTTGGGGCCCTTCATCATACGCTTGGAAAAATGACCTTAGCAGTGCACCCTGCTGAATCATCATTATCTTCAAGTGAAAACAAACAGTGATATTTGGAACATATATCACGCACTATCATCAAACCTAAACCATAACTTTTACCACCTGGTTTGCCACTCAAACCACACCCTGTGTCGACAATCATTAACTCATTTTCTGATATGACGATATTTACATGACCATCTTCGGTACAGGCCAAGGCATTCTTGAGTAAATTCCCCACCAAGATATGAAAAGTAGGAATAGGCAGTTTGGTATTTATTTGACCATTTTTCACAATCTCCACCGAAACAGATTCTCCAGAGAGATAACCAGTATGAGTTTGCAGGATATTTTCATACTCACTGTCATGCACGACACGAAAATGAATTGCAGTCAAGTCTTCATCCCGTGTCAGTGATAACAAAGTAGTAATGTAATCTTCCATTTCTTGGCAAGCTTGAACTAAGCGTACCCGCTGACGCTCAACAAATACTTTTGAATCAGACTTGCCGAGTAAATTCGTTGCCCCCTTCATCACCATCAAAGGCGTACGCAGCTCATGACTCGCATAACGATTAAATGCTCGCTCTCTCTCGATCAGTTCATGAATTTTACCCTGATAGCTATTTAAGCGATCCACTAACTGACGAATTTCTCTCGTTGCAGCCCCTTCTGGGAATTCAATGGCAGATAAATTGCCGGGGCTTCGCTCTCCAAGGCTTCTGGAAAGTTGAGCAAGTGGTTTGGTTAGGCGATCTGAGATTCGCATTACGACCCACAAACTGACAATTAATAACAACAATGACAAGATCAACGGGGTACTTTGTGTTTCAAACATTTCATCTTCGGAAATTTCAAAAATATTATCGTAATGAATCACATACAAATCTTTCAGCTCTCCATTTAACATAATTTTCGAGCGCATCGAATACATTTCATGAGTTGTATCTGACGCTTTATCGAGCAAATAAGCCTTATCATCAACAAGATTTTTAGCAAGAACGACACCAATCGGTAAATTGTCTTTACCAACATACACCTCAGAAAACGGTGGCACAGAGACATGAGTCAACTGTGTACCTACTAACAAAGAAAGCGCCGTTTCCTTATCTTGCTGCATGCGATTTTCAGCATAAATTTTTTCTATGTTTTCAGTCATGGAAGCAAACATGGAAAAATAAAACGCAATAATGGCGAATGCCATGATAGAAAAATAGGTAAAGGTAAGCTGCTTGGCGGTTTTTATCTGCTTCATTCATCACCTTCAGCAACGAGACGATAACCTACCTTTGACACCGTTCTTAGATAAGCATGCTCAAATGGCCGATCTATCAAGGTACGCAACTGATAAATATGACTTCTTAGGACTTTACTGTCCGGCTCTTCATCCCCCCACAAGGCATCACAGATTTCATCTTTAGATACAACATCTGGGGCCTTCTGCATGAGACATTTTAAAATAGTATATTGCGAAGGGTTTAAAGAATATCGACTGCCTTCTCGCTGCAAGACGCGGGTACTCATATCCAATGACATATTTCCAAAACTAAGAGTGCGGACTGCAACACTGCCTTTTCTTCGTCTAACCAAAGCCTGAAGCCGAGAATCGAGAATATCTAAATCAAAAGGCTTCACCAAATAATCATCAGCAAAATGAGCAAAACCCATCAATATATCGTCTTTGGTATCACGAGCTGTCAGCATTAGGATCGGCGTATCAACCCCCACTTCTCGCAATGATTTACATACCGTTAGTCCGTCCATTTTCGGCAACATCACATCCAAGATAATGGCATCATAATGTTCTGTTTTTGCTAATTCATAGCCTTGCAAACCATTGTTTGCATAATCTAATACATAGTTTTTGATTTCAAAATAATCAAAGATCACACCCGCAATATCTTTATGGTCTTCTACTAACAGTAATTTCATATTTGTCTCAATGGTGGCAAAACATGGTGCAAAAAGCGGTTCCAATTAAAGTCAGATTGTCACATAAAAGCATGAAAAAAAAGTGAATCACTTTTTTACGACGTTATGATGATTAGCTTTTGGCTGATTCCTCATGATCACACTAAGCATTCAAACGGGTCATGTGATGAAAGAGACAAAACCGATCGAGAAATACTGCTGTATTGCCAACCATCTCAATGATAGTAATTGATAAAACGATGGATCCCCTAAGAAATGGAGTACCAAACAACACAAAGGAGCTTTGGCACCTTTGTGTTGTTTTATAATCTAGCGGCTCAAGCTTATCATGTCATACATGAAAGCTCCGCCAAGCACCTCGAACTCAAGATGATTGTCTTGTTTTTTTAAACTCGTAGCTGAAACATTCACTATCTCAGCATGATAACGACCACTTTGCATTGCCCTACGAATGGAAGCGCTCGCCTCTGAAGATGGCGATTTGACGCAACGTCTAGAACCACAAAAACATCTAGAGCTGATCCTGTTGGCAAACGGCTTCAACCAGTTCACAAGCAAACTCCAGTCGATGATTACTCAGTTGATTCAGCAACGTGATGTCGTTGCCAGCGCGAACGATGACTTCGTCAAAGCGACCGCCATTGCCAATCAATCCACAGTAAAACAATCAGAACAAATTCACTCCGTTGTTACGGCAGTTACTGAAATGTCGAGCTCTGCGACCGATGTCGCCAGCCTAGCTCGTGAGAACGGTCATGCGGCAACAGAAATCAGCAAATACCTAAGTGAATCCTTCGAATTGGTTCAAGCCAACAAAACCATGGTGGAAAACTTAGCGACACAACTGAACAAAGCTGGCGAGCAAGTGGGTCAAGTATCCCAGCGTAGTGACTCTATTTACGGCATTTTGGATACCATTCGAGCCATTGCCGAGCAAACCAACTTACTTGCCTTGAACGCCGCTATAGAAGCCGCCCGAGCCGGTGAGCAAGGTCGAGGATTCGCCGTCGTTGCCGACGAAGTACGCAGCCTGGCCGCCAGAACTCAAGAATCGACCGAAGAAGTGGACGCATTGATCAAAGGCTTACAGGGCGATGTTCAATCCGCCGTGGCCTTAATCAAAGACAGCCAAGAAAATGCCAGCCAAACCGTGGCATCGTCTATTGAAAGCGCCGACAAGCTGGGCATTGTTAACCAACGAGTTTCTGGTATCTCAGACAATACAATCCAAGTCGCGTCTGCCGCCAGCGAACAATCCAACGTAGCAGAAGACATCAACCGCAACTTAATTGGTATTAATGATTCATCACTACAACTTAAAGACATCGTGAGCGAACTGGAAAACAGCAACAAAAACAGCTCACAAGCAGTGGAAAAACTCACCGCCATCTTGTCTTTGCTAAAAGTAAAATAGCCTGAAATAACATTCAGCCAAACCCTTAACCAAGAAACGAAAAGACCGCTCAAATCCCCTTTGAGCGGTCTTTTTTTTACGCTAAAAACGCCTCATCTTATTCTTTCTTAAACAAAGTCAATCTCACCCCAGTCGGTAAAAAACGTAAACCGCGGCGCTGCTCTAATTCTCCCCAAATACCATTTGGCACATACAAAGCAAAAAGAATCGCCACCGCACCCAACCCAGCCAAATACCAAACACCATAATCACCTAAGAATTCCTGCAACAAAAAGAACGCAATCGCACCAATGATAGGACCTTCAAAGGTTTTCAGCCCGCCGACCAATACCATGAACAGCATGAAAACCGTCCATTGCACACCAAAATAGGTTCGTGGTTGAAAGGTCACTGCGCTGGCTAACCAAATGGCGCCCGCCAAGGCACAACCAAACGCCGCCACCACAAAAATGACCTGTTTCACTCGCATCACCCGAATGCCCACCGAATTAGCGGCTTCTTCATCGTCACGAATGGCTTGCGCCGCAGCACCAATACGGCTGTTGATTAACCACAACACCAAACCTAACATGCCGGCCATGGCAACTAAGCCAAACCAGAAATTACTATTGCGGCGAAATTCTGGTTCATATTGATTCATTGCCAACAAAGACGTGCCCGTTTCACCTTGCACAATAGGATCAAACATTACCAATATACGAATCACTTCCGCTGTCACCCACATGGCTATGGCAAATTCACCGTCTTTAAACCTCAGAGCAAACACCGAGATAAAAAGCGCGATGACAGCACAACCCAATGCACCGACAAAAAAAGCCGGATAAGGCGACATGCCCATTTCCACCAGACGCAACGCAAAATAAGCCCCCAAACCAAAGAACGCTTGCTGACCAACGGACACCAATCCGGCGTAACCCGCCAACAGATTCCACATCACCGCCAGCAAAATATAGACAAACAAAGTGGTCAGCTTATCGACCACCAAACCACTGCTCCAAAATGGCACCGTCGCTAACACCACCAACAAAAGCACACCAATCAACAAAGCTGGTCGCCCTACTTGATACCAACGTTCTGTTGTAAAACTAGTTGGATTCACTTTTGAAAATTGCTTCATATTAGATCACCCATTTTTTGTTCTTGTTTTAGTGGCTTTTGCTTTAATAGAACCTTGTGATGAGCAACGAGTCATCGGCCCGGCAAGTTGTTTAATCAACATCCACCAACCACCTCGCTGGTGAGCAATGGTGCCATAGAAACGCAAACTCAAAACGCCAAGAAATACCAAATGCCCGGTCAGTTGAAACCATTGAGAGGAAATCAGCGTAGCGCCCAAACTCTGAGAAACCCCCAACACAATACCGCCAACCAAGGTTCCCCACAGCGAGCCGATACCGCCGATGACCACCGCCTCAAACGCAAAGATTAACTGCATCGGGCCATCGTATGGCGTTATCTGAGCACGCATGGCCAATAACGAACCTGCCAATGCCGTTAACACCATGGCAATCGCCGCCACAGAACGATGCACAGCATGGGAATTAATACCGCTTAATTCTGCCGCCTCTGGATCGCTTGCCGTCGCTCGAATCGCTCTTCCAAGGCGTGTAAAGCTGAGCATTAACTGCAAGCCAGACAAGACTAAAATAGCGATAGCAAAAGTCATCACAGGTAACTTTCCGACACTTAACTCATCGGTGATTTGCCAACTGTCCCAAGACAAATCGCCAATGTAATTTGCCAGAGAGCGCGTATCGGAACCAAACACACCAAACAAGCCATTTTGCAATACCGCGCCTAGCCCAAAGGTCACCAACAGAGGCAATAAAAAACCCGCCGCTTGCGTCCGTGTAAAAAGAAATGCCTGCAAAAGCCAACCGACCAACGCCATCACAGGCAAAGACAGCAATACCGCCAACCAAGGAGAAAGTCCTAAGTTATCAACGCCAAACAACACCAAATAAGCGCCAAGAATCGCCAAATCGCCGTGGGCCAAATTAATAAACTTCGCCACGCCAAACATCAAGGACAACCCCGCGGCTAACATGGCGTAATAACCACCTAACAAAAGACCTTGAATCAGAGAATCAAGCATTCATCACCTCCTCTTCCAAGCCAAAATACGCCTTAGTAATATCGGCGTGCGACAGCTCATCTGAACGCCCAGATAGCGCCACCTTGCCTTCTAATAAACACAACAAATGATCAGAGAATCGAATGGCTCTATTCAAGTCTTGCTCGACAATAATCATGGTGGTTTCCTTGCCTTTCTTCAGCTGCTCTAAAGACTGATACAAGCCTTCTACCGCAATCGGAGATAAACCAAGCGACACTTCATCTAACAACAACACCGACGGATTACACATAAGCGCTCGACCAATCGCTACCGCCTGACGCTGACCGCCAGACAAACCGCCCGAGACTTTATTTAGAATCGGCTCTAAAGCAGGCAAAGCCGCCACCACCTTATCCAACGACCACGAACCAGAACGTCCATGTTCACCAGCGATCTGTAAGTTTTCTCGCACTGTCATATCGACAAACAAACGACGGCCTTCTGGCACCATGGCCAAACCTTTATTCACCCGCCGATACGCAGGCAGCTCAGAAACCTCTTCGCTATTAAGCAAAATTGAACCAGAATCAACCGAATGAACGCCGCTTAACGTACGAAATAACGTGGTTTTTCCTGCGCCATTCGCACCGACCACAGTTAAAACCTCGCCTTGCTCAACAGAAAACGACACACCTCTCACCGCCGTCAGCAAACCATGCTTCGCCACTAACTGATCGACAACCAAAGCACTCATACTGCCTCCTCCAATTCTGAACCAAGGTAGGCTTTCATTACGTCTGGATCATTCATCACGTCACTGGGCGCGCCCTCTGCAATCACTCGGCCTTCACTCATACAAACCAAGCGATCAATCACTTTCAGTAAAGCGTGCAAAATATGCTCGATCCAAATAATCGTAAGGCCTTCTGCTTTTAATTCGCTAATCAGCGCAACCAATTGATGCAACTCGCCCTCGGTCAAACCACCGCCGATTTCATCCAACAACAACACCTTAGGCGCCGTTGCTAAAGCACGCGCCAACTCCAAACGTTTTCTGTCTAATAAACCCAGCGCTGCCGTCGGCCGATTTGCCAAGTGAGCAATCCCAGTTTGTTGCAACGCTTGTACCGCGTACTTTTCGGCGTCATCACCAGACAGACCCGCGCCATTGTTCGCAGCCGTCAGCAAGTTCTCAAATACTGTCATGCCTAAAAATGGCCTCGGCACCTGATGCGTTCGAGCAATGCCAGCATGGCAACGCTGAGCAGCATTGATAGTTGTAATGTCTTCACCTTGATAAATCACCGAACCAGCCGAAGGCGCAGTCGCTCCAGCCAGCACACCAAACAGCGTGGTTTTACCCGCGCCATTGGGTCCGACAATACCGACGGCTTCGCCCTTGTTGGCCGAAAAATCCACTCCATGCAGGACTTGAAAAGCACCGTAGTGCTTATCAATCCCGATTCCGGTTATCACCGGCGTCGAAAGAATCGTCATACTTAACCCCCAATTTTATAAGGAGTCATCTTGCCGGTAAGCTGTACAAACGGATGATCCGCATTCGACACAATAGGAAGGTCAAACTCCCATGGACCGGATTTAGCTTTCACCCACTGCACACCAACCAAACCCGTCGTCGCACAGTTCGGCACTGGACCAGATGTAAAGTCGACCATGCCAACGGCCGTTTCCGTATTTAATTGGGAAATTGCCATCGCTAACGCCACTTTGTCTTTCGGCGTTTTCGATGAAATAAGCGATTCTAACGCCGCGTCAAACAAGGCCGCATTCGCGCCCACTTGCTGATTCCACTGTTTACCAGAGGCGCTTTCAAAACCAGCAGCGATTTCAGAACAAGACAAGCCAGTGGATTTAGAAAAGAATGGAAAATCTTTGTGCCAATAGGCGGCAGCATGAAGGCCGTAACCCAAGCGTCCTAACGATTCGAGCTCTGCAGGGAATAAACCCGCTTTGGCTAGCTGAGCGATTTTCACCTGTTGGGCGTAGCCTTTCTGTGCAGCTTGACGCCAAAAAACAGGAAAATCAGGTGGAAAAGGAAAGGTATTAAAAATTTCGCATTTCTCTTTTTTAAACAAATTTATTTGTTGAGAAAAATCACTGGTGCCGTTTTCATAAGGACCCGCATCGATAACCGTAAAACCGGCTTTTTCCAAACTCGGTAACAGCAAACCGCGAATGGCATTACCATCCGCATCATTTGGCAACAAGACACCGACACGCTTATTGGTTTCGACCTTGCTCCATTGATCGATATACAACTTGGCAAAATCGGCCACACCAAAACAAAAATGATACGTCCATTTAAACGGCGAAGGCTCACCCGGTTTCGCGCCTCGGCCAAAATAGAAACTTTCCCATGGCGCTGTAGTCGACAAACAAGGCACACCCGCCGCCTCACAAGCATCAGCCACTGGGTTCACCGTTTCGGGTGTTGAAGACGTCAACATCAAATCCACGTTATTGCCGTTAATCAGATCCTTCGCCACCTGACTGGCGCGGATCGAACTCGACTGCGTATCTCCAACCAAAATCTCGACCGCATATTGCTTGCCTTCAATATTCAATCCATTGGCAAATTGTTTATTAATCTGCGCAAGCAAAAACTCATCACCTTGCCCAAACACACCAAGCGGGCCAGATCGAGGAACAACATAACCAATACGAATAATATTATCTGGATTGGCAAAAACAGACTGGGCGCCCATCAAACCAAGAGAAACAATACTTCCCCCAGCAATGGTGCTTGCGCCTTTAATAAAATGACGACGCGAGATAGATTGATTAATCAACTTATTATTTGACATACAATTGTTTCCTTTTATTTTTATTGTGTTAGCCAACAAATATGGTCAAGTGAATTAAAGCAATGACTGTGCCGCAGAATAAAAACATCGAAAAATATGCAAAAAATAAGAACTATCACGCTGATTTATAAGATTTTATCGCGATTAAAAAAACGTAATTGAGCAATGATGGAAGTCATGATCAATTGATTATTTGATGAAAAACGGAAGGAAAAACAAAAAGGACTTGTCTATTTAATAAACTAAGTCCTTGCAATGCACCTCTTATTTTGAGCTTTCTCGCTCATGAAATGTATTGTCCAACATAATTCGTGCAGGGACAGACGTCGATTTATCTTCCAACAGATCCAAGAGACTGGCCACCACATTTTCCGCGATCTCAATGTACGGAAAAGCAATGCTAGATAACGCTGGGCGCAACCACTCACAGGCAGGAGAATTATCGAACGAAACAACGGATACATCATCTGGTATGGATTTTCCGGCGCGTTGAAGGGTACTCATAAAGCTCAAAGACATATCATCACCCGATAACAAGACTAAGGGTTTTTCTACATCCAATGTCAAAAACAGCTCGGCCGCTGATTCACCCGTCAAAAAACCTTCATGATAACCAAAGTCGCCACCAAGTTTGACCAACAAATCTGCACTTAAGCCAGCCGCTTCTATGCCTTGCTGAACGCCCGCGTATCGTTCTAACTCCTGATAACTGCCATCTGGGCCACTGACAAAGAAAAACGTTCGGTATCCGCGCTGTGCAAAGTCAAGCGTCACTTGTTTCATAATGTCGCGCTCATCGGTCACCACACTGGGAATGCCTTGCTCACTCAAATCAAATATAGCGGAAACAACAGGAAAGCCAGTTTGCAACAAAGATCGCCCACCTTCTTTAGGAATGATTGGAGAAAGCATAATCGCGCCTCGAATCGCTCCACCAAAAGCCAAATCCAAAATATGTTTATGAGATAGTTCAGCGCTGCCTATGTTCGCAATCATTAAGTTATAGCCCTGCTGAACCAAGCAACGGTTGATATTCTCCAAAAGCTGCAAAATGACCTGAGAAATACCCGCCTGCAAATACTCAGGAAGAACAATTAGAATGGTGGTTGTTTTGCCTTTACGAAAATTTCGCGCTGTCATATTCGGCGTATAACCAAGGCTTCTAGCGGCTTCCTGCACTATAGCAAGGGTTTTTTTATTCACCTTTTCGGGATTAGCCAACGCCCTACTCACTGTAGAGGTGGAAATCCCAGAAAGCTTTGCTACTTCCGCCATGGTGACATCTCGGTTTTTCTGCATAACATTCCAACTTATATTTTTATAATAGAGACCTTTGCGTCCAGTCATAAAGAAAGGCCACGAACAAAGGTCTCGCTATACTTAAAGCTCATCGCGCCTAATTAAATCCGCCGCATGACGACAAGCCCGAACCGTGATCGCCATGCCCGTTAATGTCGTACCAGCGATGCCGCTTCCGGGAAAACAAGACGCATCGGTAACCAAGACATTTGGCACATTCCACACTTGATTATAAGGGTTCAGTACAGAGGTCGTTGGTTCTTCTCCCATGCGAACGCCACCAGTTTCATGAATCGCCGCGCCCATAAGCATAATTTTTTTAAACAATTTGCGAAACAATAAACGCGATATAGAAGACTCATTGGGATAAGCGCCTTTGCCTTTTTCCGTTAAACCCAACGGAGAACCAACAAATTCCAACTCACCGCCCACAGATTCAACACATTCAACGACGGCTTTTTCCTGACGCTGCAGCAATTGCTTATCCGCTTCTCCCATGACACAACGAATATGAGGAATAGGAACACCCCATTGATCTAACTTTTTATCGAGCGAAACCGCGTTATTGGCATCGGGTAACATTCGACCAAAACCAAAGAACGACAAACGAGATGGCAAATTCGATGCCACATCATTTCGACCGACAGTACCTTGAAAATTATAGTCGCCGTACAATTCATCGTGTTTATCAAAGCGTGGGATAAAAATACCGCCAGAGTGCCCATAAAAATCGTCAATTGGCTCAAGTTCATTCAAGCCAGAGCCTTTGCTCTTAGCGAAACTGCCCATGGCAATACAAGGCACTTGATCCATAAAGTATTTGCCAAGGTTGCCATAGTCATTTCCCAAACCATTCGGATGGCGAGTGTGCTTGGAATTCAACAGCAAACGAATACTTTCTACCGGCGAGGCACTAAGCACAATGAGCTTAGCATTCAGCGTAGAAACCGCTTTGCTCACTCGATCAATCACCTCGACACCAACCGCTCGGTCGCCCGCTTCATTCATGATTACCTTGCGAACAATGGCGTTGGTTTTCACCTCAAGTAACCCCGTTGCTTTGGCCGCTTTCAGAGGGTTGGCGACCTCTTCTCGCTGGGGCAACATATAACGCCAAGGCACAACATGGCGAGTGGGCGATACAACTTCGAGGCAAGCTTTAAATTCTTTCTCGGCCTGAGTAAATTCAGACGGCGCGGCGTATTCGCCATCAGGCAACTGGGCAACATTATCTTGCGTGCCTAACAACCCCACCTTTTGCTCTACTTCTGAATAAAAAGGTGCCAACTCAGCGTAAGACAAAGGCCAATCTACACCGATGCCATGCTTTGAATGTATTTTGAAATCATCGTCTGTCCATCGCAGCAGCACTCGACCAAACGTATGCAAACGCCCGCCCAGCTGCTTTCCCCTTATGTATAAATAAGGCGCGTCTTTGGGCGTCGTGTATGGATGCTCGGAATCTTTCACATACAGATGGCTAAATTGATTGGAGAAAAACGCCGCTCGTGACTGAATAGGCTGACCTTTTATCGTCGCAATTGCTCGCTCCATTATGTTGATATCAGGTCGCTTCTTGGGATTACTCGGCGCTTTAAAATCGGCTTCTTTTACCGCTGGCCCGGCCTCTAGTAATAGGACTTTTAAGCCTTTTTGCGTTAACTCATCAACCGCAAAGGTTCCTGTCGCTCCGCCACCGATAACAATCGCATCGTATTCTGAATTCGTCATATCATCTCTCATTTTCATCACAGCCTATAAACGCTCTTCGTCAGCACCAAACAACAAGGCTTTTGCTACATCAATATTCAAAGCAATGTCATCCCCTGGGCGGAATTGCGTATCGCCCATAAAACGGAACGCATAATTCGCACCATTCCAGTCAAACCAAACCACGGTTTCCGCGCCCATCGGCTCAACCAATGTGACAGTGCCTCGAATATCGGCCTCCTTTTCCGCAAGAAACAAATGCTCGGGGCGCATCCCCAAGGTCACATGCTGAGGCTCTGGATAGATCGTTGAAAATTCATACTCTGCAAGAGGAAGAGTTAATGCGCTATTTTTAAAGACCCATTGTTCGCCTGCAAAATGAATATCCCCTTGGATGAAGTTCATTGCAGGTGAGCCAATAAATCCAGCCACAAATAAATTCTTCGGCTTAGAATAAATTTCATGAGGACTGGCTAATTGTTGGATTTTTCCGCCGCGCATAATGGCAATTCGATCTGCCAACGTCATGGCTTCAATCTGATCATGAGTCACATAAATCATCGTATTGCCTAAACTTAGGTGCAGCTTTTTTAACTCAATACGCAACTCATTTCGCAACTTGGCATCCAAATTTGATAACGGTTCGTCAAACAGAAAAACATCCACATCGCGCACTAGCGCTCGGCCAATGGCAACTCGCTGACGCTGACCGCCAGAAAGCTCAGAGGGTTTGCGGTCAAGTAACTCATCCAGTTTGAGAATAGTAGACGTGCGACTGACTCGTTCTTCGATAAGGTTTTTTGCCAAACCAGCAACACGCAAACCAAACGATAAATTCTTCTTCACTGTCATGGTTGGATACAGCGCATACGACTGAAATACCATGCCGATGCCACGATCTTTCGGTTCCGACCATGTCACATCTTTGCCAGAAATCCAGACTCGTCCATCAGCGTTTTCTTGCAATCCCGCGATTGAACTTAGCAAGGTGGATTTACCACAACCAGATGGCCCTAGAAGAACCAAAAATTCGCCTTTTTTAATGTCGATATTCAGATCCTTGATCACGGTATTTTTACCGTAATCTATTTTTAGATCTTTAATAGATACTGCAATATTCTTATTCATAAAATTACCCTTTAACTGCGCCAGCTGTTACGCCTCTGACAAACCACCGCCCAGAGATAAAATAAACCAGCAGAGGAACAAGCGCGGTGAGAATCGTCGCCGCCATATTGACGTTGTAAGCTTTCTCACCCATCGTCGTGTTAACAATATTGTTTAATTGAACCGTCATTGGCAGATTGTCGTGGCCTGCAAACACAAGCCCAAGTAGGAAATCGTTCCAGATACCGGTGAATTGAAGAATCGACGCCACGACCACCATTGGAACCGCCATAGGCAACATGATTTCAAAAAAGATTCGCCAAAACCCAGCACCATCAACGCGTGCGGCTTTACACAACTCAACAGGCACAGACATGAAATAACTGCGAAATAACAGAGTCACCAGTGGCAAACCAAAAATCACGTGAACCAGAACCGCACCAAATAACGTGTCGTATAATTCACCCGCGGCAAACAATCGAACCAATGGATAAAGAAAGATCTGCATAGGAATCAGTCCGCCAGCCATCAAAATGCCAAACAACAGCTTTCCACCTTTCGGATTCCAAAGCGACAAGGCATAACCATTTACAGAGCCAATCACCACGGAAATCAGCACAGCGGGCACGGTGATTTTTATCGAATTAAAAAATCCTTCTTGCACACCATTACACTGAGTTCCCATACAGGCTCCGCTCCACGCGGTTTTCCATGCATCGAACGTTATGTCCATAGGTAAATTAAAGATTCCACCCGAACGAATCTCATCCATGCTTTTTAGCGATGTCACAATCATGGTGTACAAAGGCAAAGTGAAAAAAACCGCTGAGATGAATAAGAATGCATACAACCCCACTCGCCCCGGCGTGATGAATTTTGCATTACGCATGCACTTTCCCCTTACTGCCAGATAACTTAGCTTTTAAATAAAACGCGTATTTAATAGGGACAATGACAGCCAGAACACTGACCAGCAAAACCGTTGCGCCAGCCGCAGCGAGCCCAATATTTTGGCGTTCGAATAAATTATCCATAATAAATTTCGCCGGCACTTCGGTCGCATAACCCGGACCGCCAGAAGTAAGTGCCACCACTAAGTCGTAGGTCTTGATCACCGCCATGCCAAGAATCATCGAAGCGGCAGAAATCGCCGGTGTCAGCTGAGGCAAAATGATCGATAAATACATGCGGTAAACCGGAATACCTTCGATTCGAGCCGCTTTCCAT
This sequence comes from Marinomonas sp., assembly GCF_965225885.1. Classification (NCBI taxonomy): domain Bacteria; kingdom Pseudomonadati; phylum Pseudomonadota; class Gammaproteobacteria; order Oceanospirillales; family Oceanospirillaceae; genus Marinomonas; species Marinomonas sp. The sequence continues at coordinate 2,452,126 of NZ_OZ245329.1, read as the reverse complement.
TGGTCTTCATTGATGCCTTTCATACTGGCAAGCAAGATCACCATCACCAACCCAGCGCCTTGCCAAACAGCAGCAAATACAACGGTATAAATCGCCATATTGGGATCGACAATCCAATTGAATTCAAACGTTTCCCAACCCCAAGACCGCACAACAGACTGAACCCCTAACGTCGGGTTGAGTATCCATTGCCACACAACGCCAGTGACGACAAACGACATGGCGTACGGATAAAGAAAAATGGTACGAAAGGTATTTTCAAAGCGAACTTTTCGATCAAGGGAGGCCGCTAATATAAAGCCAAGGCACAAACAGCCACCGATATAAAGCACGCCGAAGACAATGAGATTTTCAATCGAAACAAGCCAACGAGCAGTATGAAATAATTTTTCATACTGATAAAAACCGATGTATTTATCCGATGGCATAAATCGAGAATTAGTAAAAGACAGATTAACCGACCACACCAAGGTGCCCAGATAAATAACTAACACCACTATCCATGTAGGCGTTAACGAAAGAAATGCCGAGACAGACAGTTTATTTCTAAGCATTAATGACTCCAAAAGAAAGGAGCTCAACGAGCTCCTCAAGAAAGATTAATATTTAAGAACCGAAAAAAATGTCTTAACGCCGTCTTTCACACTAATACTGTTATTCACCCAAAAATTATCGGTAAAGTCAGCCACATTGCCTTTCTGCTCTGGCGTAATCAGCAACGCGTAATCTGGCACAATCTTGTTTTCGTTCATCAGACTCAATCCCTGTTTAGAACATTCATCCAATCGAGAAGTATCGACATCAAGACGAACAGGAATGGAGCCTTTCTTGAGGGAGAACTCAATTTGGCTTTCAGGATTCATAATGATGCTTGCAATCTTGGCTTGCCCAGCTGTTAAACTACCAGACTCCATCTTCGGAAAAGCAATAGAATCCGCAATGTACACCATAGATTTTGACTCAGGGACTAACGAACAACCGTAATCAACGCCAAGCTTAGAACCCGCTTGATCAAACTCGCCTTTGGCATAATCGCCCATAAACTGAATACCCGCTTTGCCACCAATCACCATGGCGGTCGCATCATTCCAATTACGACCCGGTGAGCCTTCATCATCGTAATAACTCAATTTACGATAAATACTCAATGCATCCTTTACACCTTTTTCAAGCTTAGCGTTTTGTTTTTTATCACGGTAAATCGCAAGGTAATTTTCCTGCCCAACTTGAGACAATAAAATCATGTTGAACACGATGCCTTCTTGCCAACCTTGCCCACCCCACGCAATCGGAATAATGTTCGCGGCCTTTAGCTTATCCAATGCCGCAAAAAGGTCTTCCCAAGAAGCAAAATCCCCATCAATCCCAGCTTTTGCAAAAGCTGACTTAGAGTAAAACATCCAACTTTCACCATGCGCACCAGTTGGTGCTAAATAGGTTTCGCCATCATAAGTAATGAGATCGTAAATACTGGCAGGCAATACAGACTTCCAATCTTCTTTATGTGCTACAGAACCAAGATCCGCCAAAATACCTTGCGCAACATATTCGTCTGCCGCGGCACCAATGGGAGTGCTCTTTCCTGATGGTGGCTTTCCAGCAATGACTCGATTTAAAAACGCCGCGTCCGCCGCGCCAAATCCAGCAATAGAGGAATCTACCCACTCTCCGCCACTTTTTTCAAATTCACTGCGATAAACATTCAATGCCGCCGCTTCGCCACCCGATGTCCAAGAGGTCATCATTTCAATTTTACTGTCCTCTGCCATCACGGCAGGGACAGAAGAAATCATCGCACTCAAACTCACCAGCTTCACAATTGTCTTTACTTTCATGATGTGCTCCTTTTGTGGTTCTTTTTAATCTAAACGCTTAATAACACCAGCAACCTCTTTTAAAGCATGAACAATGCTTTCTACTGGGTTTTCGCTGGCATCCAACTCTAAAATATTCCAACTATTTTCTTGCTTACTAAGCAGCACAGAAGCCCACGCTTTAAACGCCACCTCGCCTTTACCAAATTCACAAAAATAAGGTCGATGCTTGTGATGAATAGAACTGTCTATGACTTCATCGGTAGGAAAAAGCCCTTTCGCGTCTTTCCAATGAGAGATGGCAATGCGTTCTTTATGCTGAGCAATAACATCGGCAGGTCTTCCACCAGCGAGCAGCAAATGAGCGCTGTCTGGACACATATGCACGTAGTAAGGATCCGTCAGCATCATAAGAAGCTGAATATCTCTGGGCATAGCAAAAACAGTACTGACTTCAGAGTGCAGCGCCAAACGCACACCTTGCTTATACGTCGCTATGCCTAATTCATTAATAAAATCTGCAATTTCTTTGGCTTTATCAAAATCAAATGCTTCAACTGGTGATTGCCCCAATGATCGACGTAACGGGCAACCAACGACCAACACATCAGCATCGCACTCGTTTAAAAACTCTGCATAATGCGTCGCTTCATCCAGTAAGGTTGCACGAATAATTGGATCTGAAATATTAGGATGTCGTTCAAAATGCGAGAAGAAGGCACTCGACAGGATTAGTCCTCTTTTATCAAGCTCTTGCTTAAACAAATCGACACTGCCAAAAGCCTCCGTTGCACCGCGCCAATCAAAAGGAGGAAAGGTCAATTCGATGCCTGTCACGCCCGTTGCCGCGACATCGTCTAGCATCTTTGACCAAAATTGATTTGGCTGATTTTTTGCCTTAACACCAACCTCATCATCTGTTTTTACCCCCCAATAATCGGGGTGCGAAAAAGTCACAAGATCTACACCGAACTTTATATTTCCAATATTAAAATCAACCATGAATGTAACCTTATAAATCAATTCTTTCGTGTGAATACATTTATATTAGTAATGTTTTTATGGGTAATTCAAGGGTTTTATGCAATCGATTGCATAATAATTTTCATGCATCAATATGACGCCAAACCTCACAATTAAGCACCAAAAAGACGCATGGAAAAATCAATCTAAAATCTGAATAAAAGCGCACTGATTTCATAAGTTTTTATGAATAAACTCAGCAAAATACTGTTAAAAAATGAGCTAAGAAATTAGCTTTGGAAGCATTAAAAAATAATCAATAAAAGGCTGATAAAATTTGGCTGCACCAACTTGATGCTGCAATCGAATCTAAATATTTGTAGACAAAGTTGGTTTGGCTTGTTGGTTTGTAAAAAATCGCCCATCCAAAAAACACGTCAGTCTTACATTGATTAGGAATCACAGAGCATGATTAAGGACGCTAAGTCGAAGAAAAATACAGCCATAAAGAGAAAATAAAAACGTACAAAGAAGACTTAGAGAGGAAATAGACGGACTTTATATGGCAATGACATAACACCAAACATTCCCAAAGGCGCTATTGAGAACCTAAGGAAATGAATATGTTTTACAACTCAGACATCAAAAGGGTTACTTATCAATCCTCTTGATGTCTGTTACCCAAGGCTCAAAGTTTGCTCCCCATTTCACATCTACTGTGTAACGTGGCGCCATGCCTTTTTGCCAAGGCGATAAATCGGCTACTTTCGCCATCAGCTCTGGCGAAATTTTAATATTTCGAATAGCCAATCTTTCATTATTCATACGATATTCAAGGTGGTTATCCACTTTATATCGCATAACCCTCAATATTCTCGTTAATCCTTTGGCGATAAAAATATTCTTTCTATCTTTATATTTATTAGCCAGTTCTTTATAGCTTTCAGAAAGATCAAGAACAAATAAATGACTATCTGCATTTAAAAGATGCAAGGCTCTATCTAAATCTTCAGGAGCGCGCTTGCTACTAATTAATCTCAGATGTTCCTCAAGATTTGAAATCGAAACCCTTTTTGAGGATATTGGTTTGTGTATTTCTTTCTGGTGTTCCACTTCATTTTCAAAAACATCACCATCAAACTCAACAGCCCAGAACAACTCGCGCGAAGATTTATCATTCCATTTTAAAAAACCTAAGTCATCTGCTTTACTTGCATTTAGAAAAATAGCATTTCGACTCGTTGCCACACTTGAATCATAATTTTCTCTTCGATTTATATTAATCGCAAGCTCGCCTTTATCGACACTATAAACATAAAGTTCACGCTCGGTCAGAGTAATAGATGACGTTACTTTCTGTTTATTAAAATAAACTTGTGCTAAAAATAACGCATTCGCACCTAGAATAATGCACAGTCCATAAAATATATATTTTTTCATTCCTTTCCCCTGAACGGCTTTACCAGTTATAGATATATTCTATGTTACTTAAAAAAGTAAAAAGGAGCCCGGTAAATACCAACCCAGACACAAGAAAAATACGTGAGTGACACATGAAATATAGGAAGACACTGAATAGAGCCCAAACCAAAAGCGGAAGCGATGAAGGCATCACAGTAAACAAAGTGACAAGCGCAGAAAGGTTCACCACAAAAGAGGCCAAACACACGACACCAGACAGTTTTGAAAGAAACGTAGAGCGACCATAAAAAGTCAAATAAACCGTTGCCGCAAAAGACAATAGAGGCGCACCAATTAGCAACACAAGCTGAACTGGGAGATTGAAAAAACCCCAAAGAGAGTTAAAGAGATAAAAAACCGCCAAAAAAACACCAGCAACAATCAACGTAATCCTTGCCTTCTCCTTTAAAACAAAATCAGGCGTTAAAGTCACATCCTGATCATGAGTCCTTTCTAGCTTATTTAAAATATAATCCTCATCAATGTAGCCTTCCTTATCCTTTTTTGAATTAGCCATAAAAATCCTAACAATCATTGTTGATGAAAAATAAAATCGTCGAAAATATTACCACAAAACCCGCATGTTCGTTCCGTTAACTCCGGCTAAAACATTTAATCACATCGTGGGGTAAACTCGTGATAACAGAAGTCGCTAAAACTCGACTTCTTTCATCTCTGGATTATTCTTCAAATACGCCTGCCAGGAGGAATCAATCACCTTTACCTCGTTTTCAATCCAGTGTCTGAACGTCATTACTTTCTGGTACTTAAAATGCGGCGCAGGCGCAACAAGATAAAAGTCATATTGGGACTTCATATAAATAGGCAGCGGACAAATAAGCTGACCTTTCTCAATCTGCTCATACACCAAACCATAACGCATCATCGCCAAACCTTGTCGAGACAACAATGCCTCCACCAAAGAAGTCGAATCCGCCAGATGCAAATTCGACTTCATCGGCATGTCGTAAAGATCCAAGAACCGCTGCAACACAGGCCACACATGCGCAACATCTGGCCCAGTATCGGTAATAATAGGAATAGTAATTAACTGCTCTTTGATCGGCTGCTGTATATCAATCATCGAAGGATGACACACCAATACTAAATGCTCTTGAAATAATAATTGCGACTTTAGCCCTGCGTATTCACCTCGACCCAAGCGAATACACAAATCCAAATCACTGTCCGCAAACGTCGACAACTCAATACTCGGACTCAAACGAAGGTTAATCTCCGGCTCCTGCGTTTGAAACCCACCCAAACGCGACACCAACCAACGGCTTGAAAACGACGGCACCGAACTAATCACCAAGGTATTGGGGTTCGGATCTTCCGTAATTCCCTTCACGCCTTCTTCTAATAAACCAAACGCCTTTTCAACGTATTCAAATAAATACTGCCCTTCCGATGTCAGAACCACTTGGCGAGTGTGTCGTTCAAACAACTCAACACTCAACGCCTGCTCCAAGGTCTTAATCTGCTGGCTCACCGCCGCCTGCGTCACAAAAAGAGACTCCGCCGCCTTTTTAAAACTCAACGTCTGCGCCGCATAACGAAACGCTTGCAAAGATTTCAACGGCGGCAAAGTTCGACTAGAAGACATGGAAAAATACCTTTTATAAGTAAGATTTTCTTAACTATAAAACACTTTTTCTCGTTTGTCGCACCGCAATTAAAAGCCGATTATTTGACCATAAAGCAAACAAACTATTAACAGAAAAAAGGATAGCGCCATGAAAACTTGCACTCCAGAAGAAATGAACAACATCAAAAGCTGCCAAATAGACATAAGCCAATGCTGCAAAGACACATTAGATAATCTGAAAGAAAAGCCATGGAAAGCGATCTTCAAAAAAATCGCTCATAACTGGCGCACGAGAAACCGACTCAGCCAACTAAATGACGCTCAACTAAAAGACCTCGGTCTAACTGCTGCGGATGTGGATCACGAAGTGAGAAAACCGGTTTGGAAGTAATTTTTTTGAGGCGGGAGCAAGGGCGCTTTATCATGGGAGCCCTTGTTTCAAGGTTGTGTTTTTTTACTTAAATTTTGAATAGAGTACGCCTGTTAGAGCCCAAGAATACTCTCGGTTCGTTGCCAAAGATTCTGACCGAGCTCAATGTCTCGGGCTTGTTTGGAAGATCGCGCATTGGAAATTAAACGGTTAGAAATAAGACTCGCACTGAAATATTGACCGTTGATGCCATTCTGGTTTTCATGGCTGAGCATTGCCACCAGATTGCCCCCACCTTTCTCTTGGTTAAACATAAAGGCACGGCCCATAGAAGTGTTGTATGAGACAGAAAGCACTCCTGCCGCATCTCGCCCAACACGAGTTGCCACCACACCGGGATGGAATGCGGCGGCGGTGATGCCTGTTTGCGGCGATTGACTAGCAATTTCACGTGCGAATAATAGATCGGCCAACTTTGAATCTGCATAGGCTGCTTGCGTTGAATACCGGCGCTTATCAAAATTCAAGTCATCAAGATGTATCCCGCCAAACCAGTGAGCTAGACTGCTGGTGACAACGACATGAGCCTTACTGGTGGATAACCGATCATGCAAGAGATGCTGCAAAAGAAACGGGGCAAGATAGTTAACTTGCAACGTATATTCGTGGCCATCCTCGGTAATGGTTCGCTTGCCCATCATCGTGCCAGCATTGTGAGCCAGCACATCTATTTTAGGAAAGGTATCTAGCAGTTGATTAGCCAGAGCCTTGACGTCATCAAGTCGCGCATAATCCGCAACGAACGCTTCCACGCCAAGTTCCCTAGCCAACGCAAAGGTCTCATTCTGGGAACGCCCAACGGGCACGACTCTAGCTCCTTGTCGAGCAAGCTGACGTGCTGCTATAGCACCGATTCCCGAACTTGCCCCAGTAATTACCACCGTCTTTCCTGTCATATTCTCTGTCATTTCGGCTCTCTTTATTTATTTGAATTGATGAAAAATATCGAGGGAATATAAACATAGCCAGTTATAAGCTAATTCCTACTCTTCTTGAAGGTTCTGCTTGATGCAGATATCGCGTAAACGTATCTTTTGGACGCTCTAAACTATTTACAGCCAGCGTTCTAGATGCCATGCCTCGATGATTACTACCATGCGTTAGTAAATGGATCAGTATTTCTTCGACCGACAATTGCCCAGTATCGCCATCAACAAATGTAAATGAAATAACCCTTTTTAGTTCTTTCTCAGAGGCTGATTCAGCATAATGAACCAGCCAAGAATCATTTTGATTCATGACTTCGCGTAACTCCGATAACGCCGGAGTTTCCTGTGTATTAGCGCCACTGTATTTTTCAGGCTCTCCTAAAATCCGGCTGATAAAGAGACTATCAACGACCGCTGTATGATTTAAGATCCTGATAAAAAAAGTCCCATCACTTTCTAGAAGTTTTGAAAACTGCTTTTCTCCTAGATCAAGCAACTCATTATTTGCCCACTTCTTGTATTGAAACGCCTTAGCAAACTGCATTTTTTCTCCATTTACATTATTTGGGATCTGCAAAAATTGACCATCACTTAACAATTAAAGGTTATACGGTGGCTTAGGCAAGGCTATATATGGGATTTACTCTTTTCATTATCTGGCTTCCCTGTTCGCTTACAATGTGGTTTTGCACGTATTACTGCCATTTACTAGTTACGCAATCTTTAATTTGCTCTATGTGTCTTTTTACTTCGACTTCACCTAATTGACAAGCCTTATCCATCAAACCTTTTCTCCTAAAAAAGCACATGCAAACAACGCCTAGCACAAATCGCCAATAACTGACTGACGAACAAGAAGTAGATTGAGCCGCCTAGACGACGCCCAACTGAAAGACATCGGCCTAACCGCCGCCGACGTGGATCAAGAAGTGAGAAAACCGGTTTGGAAGTAATTTTTTTGAGGCGGGAGCAAGGGCGCTTGATGAGTGCCCTTGTTGCAGGGTTGTGATTTTAACCTAAACACTAACTTCGTCATAACCGGCCAAGGGTTAAGGTCTAGACAGCAATACCAACGGCTTGAAACAAAAGGCAACCCTCGACTCGACACGCTTAAACTGATTGATCAAGGCCTGAACAGTGAAGTTCTATTAATCCCAAGAGAAAAACTCACAGCGGTTTTAACACTGCTTGAAAATAATGATGCTCGTATCACTTCATCGCAAACACAATCAGCTTATGCAACCAAAGAACAACCATTAATCAACTCCCCATGGAAAGGACTCCTAGAAGACGAAGATGACAACGGAAGTTAATGTTCTTAAGCTAACATTACACGATGAGTTAGTCGGTACTGAACTCAAAATATGAGAAAACCCTTACCAAGAAAAAATTAGTGATGAAAAGTTCGCTTTGGCAGTGTAAAATTATTTAATTATAGAAAAATAAAGTTGAAAATCATGAGAAATTTCAAAGAAATACAAGAGATTTTAGGTACACCTCCAGATGTAAAGAAAATATACCTTATTGGCTGTACGGGTGCAGGCAAAACATCTCTAGTTCAACATATCATTGGTTCAAAAAAGCATGGCTTCCCTGTCACTAGTCAAAGGCGAACTACAATTGCACCTACCGAATATGTAATTCAAAAAAACATTCCTTATAAAACGACTATTATTTTAAAAAACAAAAACGATGTTCTTTTTGCAATAGAGGAATTAATACAAGGGGCTATATTAAAAGCCAAACAAGACAATAGTGTTATCGAAGATATAATTTTTGAATTAGAGCAATCACCAGATGACCGATTCAAACTTAACCAAATGGTCAGCAGTGATACTTTTTCAAAAATTGCAAACGATATCATCACTAATGTATTACCTCCTATCCAAGCTAAAGACATTAATGATGAAACACTGTTATCAAACTCATTTATTAAAAGTGAAATCGATAAAATTGTTGCCGAAATTCTTGCTGAAATAGAAGAAAATTTCAAAATAGCTTGCAAAAACACTCATACTCCATTTTCCAACGAAACATTAGTAATCGAAAATATAGATAATAAAGATGAATTTATACTGAAAACTAAAAAGCTTCTAAGCCATGACTTTGGCTCGATATCCATTTTGGCTGAATATATACGAATTGAAGGTGATTTATTAGTAGATTGGCTTGATCCTAGCCTCGAATTTCTATTAATTGATGGAGAAGGGATTGGGCACTCTTTAGGTGAAAAAAGAGATACGTTATCTGCTCGTCATTATAATTATTTTAACTATTGTAACAGCATTGTACTAATAGATGATGCAAATGACCCCTTTGCTGCTGGAGGGCATGGAGCAATTGAAGGTATATTTTTAAATGGTTATCAAGAAAAGTTTAAATTAGTATTTTCCAAAACAGACAAACTTGAGCAAACGGACCAAAATGCATATTTTAGACGTAATTTAAATAATCTTAGAAATGCGTTAAAACAAGATGACATAGATTTTAAAGAAGAAAACAAAGACACATTCAAATTAAATGCACTTGATGATAAAACAATTAACGAGGAGTCTAAAAAATCGATACAACGGTTATTAACTAATATTAATAGTAGTAAAGAAAAAATTCAATCCCTTTAGAATACGATTTTGATTTACTATTTTCTAAATACAATAGCGAGACCTTAGTATCCACGATTACTAATAGAATAGAAGGCGAGCACTGGTCTGTAGTCAAGGCTCTTTCTAAACGTCTCCACAACGCAGATATAGAGTATCGTCACTTAAAACCAATTAGCTGGATCCTAATTTTTTTGATGCACGAGCTTAACTCTTTTCTTAAAAGAGACGAGCTAACATCAGAAGTATTTGATAGTCAAAATAAAATAAAACAAAATATCTCACAAAAATTAATTCACTATATTTATAGAAATTTTATTGTTGAAAAAGAACACTTATGGCAACAAGCCTATGAAAAAAACGGTACAGGCTCCCATAGAGAACGCAAAGATTTTATTTTTAATCAAATAGTAAGAAAGTTTTTACCAAGTAAAAATAGAGAAGACGCATTTATATCATTTAAAAAAGATATAAAAGACCTATTATTAAAATCAGGTGCACTTGAACTTAAGACTGCGATAAAAACCGAAATCACTCATGTATCTATAAAAAAAATATTCGGCTATAAAAATATTGAATGGTCTCTAGGCAATGATGTAAGTGTGTTAATTGGTAAAAATGGTTGTGGAAATCAACGTTATTAAAGCTTATTTACGCTTGTATTAATAATGATGAAGAGATATTAGAGTCTTTTGAATCTCCATATGTTGAGCTAACTATCTTAAAAACTTTCGATAATAATGAAACTCAAATATCGAAAATATCACAAAGCAAATCACCATCAAAAATAAATGCTGTCATGGTAAATACATTCGATATTAAACTAGACAGACATAACAACGATGTTGTTGACCTAGATAGTCAGCTTTTGAAGTTAACAGGTGAACTCGAAGGCTTTCAACGAAGTTTATTGCAATCGATTAATAAAACTGTAGGGGAAAAAATTAAGCTACGCGATGAGGGGATAAGTCAGGGCAAACGCATGAATATTATTTAACCAGTCCCATCACTTTAAACAGATACTTATCATCCCAGCCGCAGGCTTTGCGCTTGTTTTTGATACCCAGTTTCAAACTTGTTTCCTGCTTTAATAAATTTAAAGCGATTTGTCGGGTGGTGGCTAGGTTTTCTGCAGCATAACCCTGTCTAGCTCGGCACTGATCTTCCCCAAAAGAGACATCCAACACCCAATGAAGCTGATTTTCGACCCCCCAATGCTCACGAGTAGCCTTTAGCACTTCTTCCGCCGTCATCGCTTTACTGGAAATAAAATAACGAATATGGCTTCGGCCTTTTTCATTAGAAACTCGATCTGATTGTATCGCGGCGACGGTTTTAGCTTGCCATTCTGCTGCAATAGACAGGGAAGATAAATCCATCGTGACCCAGCATCGACGATGCTCCTTGCGACCATGGGTTTCGTTTTGTTGCTCAAAAAATTGATCACTTAGCGTGTCTTGTATATGGTTTGCCCAGTAATGGTCGAAGTAGGTAACCAACTCTTTATGTAACGTTTTCTGGTTACTTTTTACGGTAACCAAATAATCGGACTCTCTTTCAATGACCTTGGAGACAATGTCTTTCTGGCACCCCATGGCATCCATTGTGACCAAACAACCTTTGATAGTTAGTTGGTCTAGTAGCTTAGGAATAGCTGTGATTTCATTGGATTTTTTATCAACTTTGTATTGACCAAGAGACACGCCTGCCTGCGAGGCCCAAGCGTTCACCATGTGAATTGCTTGGTGCTTGTTCGAGCGCGACGCCCGCACCGTCTTTCCATCAATCGCGACGACACCCGATAATGGGGTATCCATCAACATATCTTGAACCCAGCCACAAAACATTTCTCGATAACAGGCCGGATCCAACAAAGAAAATAAACGGTTAAAGGTATCATGCGATGGAATGCCACCAGGTAATCGAAGATACTGTTTAAACCAGTCCTTTCGAGTATCAGCAAAGAGCTGAATAGACTTCCAATCATCCGCACCACAAAGTATTGCACAGGTCGTCATAAAGACGACTTCCCCTAAATCATGGGTACATTTTGCTTGTTGGCGTGGGTCATTTAGCTGCATCATACGTTCTAATAAGGTCATCGGCTTCGAAAAGGCACGATCATTAATCAAACACGGATTGAATGCAAATGCTGCATCAACTGATCAAAAAGCGTTCATGCGTTTGCCCTGGGGGATAAGTAATCTGGCAACAGCAACTACAGATGATTTTTCTCGTTTACAAGAATTGAGTTTTCAAATAAAAGAAGCAACAGAAAAAATAAATAAGCCATTAATTGAATTCAAATCAATTATTGATGGGTACTTCTCAGGCACACAAAAATCCATAATTATTGATGATGAAGATTTTCCATTACTTATTGAACTAAAAAATGAAAATAATCCTCTCCGCATTAAAGTAACTAACTTATCATCGGGTGAAAAGCAACTTTTGATTATTTTTCTAACAGTAATTTTACAAAAAAATAAATCGTTTATTTTATTAATGGATGAGCCGGAAACGTCCTTGCATGTTGAATGGCAGGCTACATTTATTGATCATATTAAAAAATTAAACGCTAACGCGCAAATCATCATTGCGACGCACAACCCTCTTATTTTATTAAATAGAGATAATGATGAAATTGGCATTATCGAAGCAAACAATGAAGAAGTTCAGAAAAGAGCAAACGGAACTAAATACTTAGATATATCCTCTATTTTGTTAGATCACTTCCAGTTGCCATCTTTGGTCGGAACTCAAATGCAAAATGACATCCAACTTTTTAGTGATTTTAAAATGCGCGAGAGTGAATTAGACACTAAAGAACAAGAGCAACTGGCTAACCTTAGTAAAATCTTAGAAAATAGTTTGGCTGGAGATATTATTTATAATAAAAAATATTTTGCGTTTTTAAAATTTCTTAAAAAGAACAAAAATATTAGTTATGAAGAGTATGAATCTGCTTCAGAGCAGGAAATGGCAAATTTTTTAAGTGAATTTGGAGTTTCATTCGATGATTGATATGCGTTCTTTATATGAACATAGTGATTACCCCCTAGCTCTTCAAAACTTCAATAGCTCTACACCAAAGAAGTGGTCAAAATTTCAAGGGGTTCACCTTGCGGTTACTAAAAACAAATGCCCAATTTGTGAATGTACTTTAATTGACCACCTATTAACTAGACCGAGTAACAAATCTGGAAAGCCTCCAGTACAAATTATACCTACCGTTGATCACTACCGTCCGAAAATGCATTATCCATTTTTGGAGTTTCAGCATATGAATTATATTTTGATGTGCTCAGAATGTAATAATATTTATAAAAAATCAGAATTCCCACTATTTGGAGCTCACGCAGCTAGAGCAACTAATTTTGCTCAATTAGCAACAGAACAACCACTCATTGCTAACCCTATAAGTGATGATATATTCAATTTATTTAAAGTAGTTACTAGGCGATTACCAAACAGTAGAAAAGTATTAGAGTTAACACCTAAACATGACACAGGATATTTTTATGAGAAAGCTTTAGAGACAATCAAACTATTTGGCATAGGCGACTGTGAAATCAATGCACACTCAAACGCTAATATTAAGGCTTTACGAATTAATTTACTTCGTAGTCATTTTTCAATTTTTGAAAATTTTATTAATGCATATCTTCATAATGATGTAAATAAAATGCGAATTGAAACAGAAGAAAAGAACCTAAATTCTTATGGTTTTTTTCAGTTAATTTTAAAAAACCAGGTAGAAAAACTAACTTGATATTTAACAACTTATAAAAACGAGAATTAGGAACGACACTGACTTTTTACTATTATTTGAATAGTACAATAATTAGTCGCCCCTGAAAAACTCTCAACCTATTGAATCTAATGTGTTTTTATAAGTTAGTTAATACCTAAATCTTACGAAAAATACACCTTTAGAACTAAAAAGTCGCAGAATGGTTGAGTTTTATGAAACCTCGTCAGACAAAGATCGTCCCACAAAAAGATTTGTTCCAACCTCAGCTCGTAGACATCATTAACCCCAATCATCCTTTAGTTCGACTGGCTAAGATCATTGATTGGAAGCAATTGGACTCAACGCTTAGTACCCATTTTTCAAGCGTTGGTGCGGCCGCGTTGCCAACGCGTCTTATGGCGGGATTGCTGTATTTGCAGCACTTGCATAATTTGTCTGATGAGATGGTGTTAAAGCAATGGCTTGAATCGCCTTATTACCAATACTTTTGCGGCGAAACCTTTTTCCAGCACGACTTCCCGTGAACTTTGGGTCCAACCACGTAGATACTGTCAATGCTTGAGTAACTTCTTCTGTCACATGTTTTCCTTATATAGATAACAATTAAGGGTTATACGGCAGCGTAGCTGCGGCTATAACCCACTGTTGAACGGTTGCGTTGTCTATATAGGGGATTTGCTTTTTTCATGGTGGGACATCCCTGTAAAATAACTCGCTTAATACCAAAGTCTGTTTAGTCTATGCCGCTTCAGATCGTCTTTGATCGCCGCTATGTTGGTTCATAATAAACCCTTTTGTAGCGTGATTTGACTTGTGAGGCAAGCGATTCCCTCAGGCCTTTTGACCTGATCTGTTTTTATACGCTGATCTCACTAAGTGCTAACGCTAACTGCCATTGTCCCATGGCAGTATGATGCGAAGCCGCTCTGTCACTTTACTCCCAGAGACATCGCCAAGATAAACAAAAGAAAGCTTCGCTTTCGCGGCACTTTTAAAATATATAAAAATCCGCTTCGCTTATATGCCCTACAAGGTGAGTTGGGATGCAAGGTATTTTGATGATTGATGCGGAGCAAGGCGAACACCAAGAGCGAGGTCAAACGGCAATCTAAAACAGTAACGTCGAGCGGTGATGTTTGGTTTGCTCGCGTCTCCAACGGAGATCAGGGTCAAAGCCCTTTTCAATGAAGGCTTGTTGTTTCCGATAGTAGGTTACAGGAAAAGGGGTTCTACCCTTTGGGGACCCTGTAACAGATTCTGTGTAACTACCATTTAGTTAAGGTGCTTTTCGAGTCGCTCCTCGAACTCAATAATAAATCGACTCATCGCTTGGCGCCAGTTTTGAATGGGCATTGTCCATTTTTTACTGGCCTCTCTAATGGCAAGATAAACCATTTTCCTCGCAGAATCGTCGCTTGGGAAGACTTTACGTTTTTTAATGGCTCTACGGATGACACTGTTCAGTGATTCAATAGCGTTCGTTGTGTAGATCGCTTTGCGGATATCGTCAGGGTAACTAAACAGTGTATTAAGATTATGCCAGTGATTGCGCCACGATTTGGTGATTTGCGGGTATTGATCGTCCCAGACGCCTGCGAAACGATCTAACTCCAACAAGGCTTCTTCTTCCGTTGCAGAGCGGTAAACTTGCTTTAAGTCCGCCGTCACCGCTTTGTAGTCTTTCCATGATACATACTTCAATGAGTTGCGTACCATATGCACGATACACAGTTGAATGCTGGTTTGTGGGAAAACGGCATTGATGGCTTCTGGGAAGCCTTTTAGACCATCAACACAAGCGATGAGAATATCTTCTACACCACGCTGCTGAAGCTCAGTGAGGACGTTTAGCCAGAACTTAGCCCCTTCGTTCTCAGCAATCCACATGCCCATGAGTTCTTTATGACCGTCGGTGTTGATACCGAGTGCCAAGAAAATCGATTTATTGATAACACGCTTATCTTGGCGGATTTTCAACACAATACAATCAAGATACACAATGGGATAGATGGCATCCAAGGGGCGTGCTTGCCATTCAGTTACTTGCTCGATCACCGCGTTGGTAACACGTGATACCAGTGTCGGAGATATCTCAGCACCGTACCATTCATCGAAGGCATTGACGATGTCTCGGGTGCTCATACCTTGCGCGTAGAGCCATAGGATTTTATCGTCCATGGAAGTAAAGCGGGATTGGTGCTTTTTGACCAGCTTTGGTTCAAAAGAACCTTCGCGGTCACGAGGCGTATCCAGTTCAAACTCACCATCTTCCGTCTTAATACGCTTACTGTTCTTACCATTACGACTGTTGGTTGACGAGGATTTTTGATGTCTCTCGTAACCCAGATGCTCATCCATCTCTGCATTCAAGGCCGCCTCAACGGTAATCTTCTTCAGCATTTGGCTAAATTCGTTAAGATCCTCAGGCGTTTTAATGCCTTTGGCGGCTTCTTTTGCGAAGGCTTCCAGTTCTTTTTGGTTCATTTGCATCTACCTATCCTTAATTCTCTATAGAATATGTTGTGATAGGTAGTTACACAAAATTAGTTACAGTCTCCCTTTGGGTTATTGAAGCACTCTCGATAAAGATTTTATATTTTGCCAATAATTTCTAATTCACTTTGAAAGTCTTCATAAGATATTTCTTGCTCACTTGAACGTTCAGATATGGCAGCTAGGTCTTCTTGATCTTCTCTCATAAGCAAACGGATCGCTTCATCAATTAGTTCTGAAATTGAAACATCTGATGATGCCGCTCGCATTTTTAACGCTTTGAGGGTATCTGGTTCAAAGAAAACGGTTGAACGCTTTGATAAATTACTCATTTTATCCCTCAACTATTGTTATGAAGTCATAACATTGTAGCGCTATAACGTTAAAGCACCAAAGTAATAACCCCTCCCTCGCCCTTCCCTTGGAAGACATAAGGGGAGGGAATAATTACGTTGTCGGGCTAAAGCCGCGACCTACAAAAAAATTTAAATCAACAACTTACAAGGTTGATGCGGAGCAAGGCTAACGCCAAGAGCGAGGTCAAAAGACTTTAACCGCCGCTAAACAAGCTAGAATTGAAAAATGACATTCCTCCGAGGTAGGCGGTACTTTTCTTTAAAAATACAGCGAGGGAGGAATGTCATTTCTTCAAGTCTCTGCGACTGTACTACTTAAAGCGTTGTTGATTTCTTTCCAGGTAAGCCCACTGACCTTTTTCGTTGGTGTTTTTGTTTGGGTGATTTGTATGATTTGCCCGGCGATGGAGATGGCGATTTCGAAGGGTTTCTTGCCTGCGATTTCGTTTAGTCCCACCGGGCAGTGAACCGAGTCGATTTCCGCTTGGCTAAAGGAAGCGCTGACGAGGCGTTTTTTGAAGCGCAGGGCTTTGGTTTTCGAGCCGATTAAGCCGATGAATCGGCAGTCTTTTCGATCTAGCAAAGCTTCCACTAGTTGGTAATCCAACGAGTGATCGTGGGTCATGACCAAGGCGATTTCGTTATGACTCATGTGGTCTATGTGTTCCAACATAGATTCATACAGAAACGGTGTGACGTTACTCGGTAAGCCTTTGAGATTCTGGTCTTGAGCGAGATTCTCACGGCTGTCGACCCAAGAGATTTTCGCCTGCATATTCCCCAATACATTGACCAAGGTGGTTGCCACGTGCCCCATTCCAAAGATGGTGATTTTCGTCGCAGGTTCTGGGAAATATTCCAGCAACACGCTAACCGTACCGCCGCAACATTGGTTGGTTTTGGCGGCGAGCGGAAAGTTTTCCAACACATGAGAAGGCGAAGATGCATCTTGCAACATGGCTCGGGCTTTTTGGCAGACAGCGTATTCCAGCTGTCCGCCGCCGATGGTGTCGAAGCTGTGTTCCTCGGTAATGATCACCTTGCTGGATGATTCCCTAGGCGCAGAACCTTGGGTGCCAATCACAGTGGCGATCACCCAAGCTTGCCCTGCTTTTTCAACTTCCTGTAAAGCATGAACCCAACTCATGGAAGACATCATAGGCTGGCTTCCTTATCTACTTCTACCTTGACTCCAGCTTTATGATTTTGCGCCGCTTGCATGGCGTAATACACCGCTTCTGGCGTGGCTGGCACGGCCAATGGTGGCGAGAATGTATGATCCGCAACCGAAGCACAGGCGTCTTTTAACGCACACCATACTGAAATCCCTAACATCAATGGAGGTTCACCCACGGCTTTTGAGCGATAAACCGATTCTTCGCTGTTAGCGCGATCAAACAGTTTGACGGTGAATTTTTCTGGAATATCCGCCGAGGTTGGAATTTTATAATTCGCAGGGCTGTTGGTGGTGATGCGGCCTTTTTCATCCCAGCTTAATTCTTCTGAAGTGAGCCAACCCATGCCCTGTACAAACGCGCCTTCGATTTGGCCGATGTCGATGTCCGCGTTAATCGAGTCTCCTACATCGTGCAAGATATCAACCTGCGTGACCTTGTATTCGCCGGTAAAAGTATCGACGATCACTTCCGCCACTGCGGCGCCATTGGCAAAGTACAAAAATGGTCGGCCTTTGGCCGCTTTGCGGTCGTAACCGATTTTTGGTGTTTTATAAAACCCAGTAGACGACAAAGACACGCGGTTCATGTACGCCAGTTTGATGAATTCAGGAAAGCTCATTGTGTCGCTGCCTAGAATCACTTGATCGTCTTCAATGGCAAAGGCGTCGGTAGCGATACCGAAATGCTCCATGGCGAATTCTTGCAAACGACCTTTGATCGTCATTGCTGCGTCTAGTGCCGCCATGCCGTTCAAATCGGTTCCCGCTGATGCCGCGGTTGGTGACGCGTTTGGCACTTTATCGGTACGAGTAGAACCAACATTGACACGTTGGTAATCAATACCAAAGGCTTTGGCAACGATCTGCGCTACCTTAGTATAAAGCCCCTGCCCCATTTCCGTTCCGCCGTGGCTAACATGCACACTGCCGTCGGTGTAAATATGCAGCAAGGCGCCACCTTGGTTTAGGTGTTTCGAGGTAAAGGAAATACCAAATTTCACCGGCGTTAATGCAAGGCCTTTTTTCAAGAACGGGTTCTGCTTGTTGAAGGCGTTAATCGCTTCACGACGAGCTCGATAATCTGAGCTGGTTTCCAGCTCTTCAATCAATGTCAGCAACACATCGTCATCGACTTTTTGCCCATACGGCGTAGTGTCTTTACCCGTTTGATAACAATTTAGTTTGCGAATATCTAAGGCATCTTTGCCAACCGCGCAGGCGATTTCCTCAATGACGTTTTCCGCTAAGATCACGCCTTTTGGCCCACCAAAACCACGAAATGCGGTATTGGAAACCGTGTGGGTTTTACCGCGATAACCGCTGATACGAGCATTCGGCAGGAAGTAAGCATTGTCTGCGTGGAACATGGCGCGGTCGACCACGCCGTCCGACAAATCAGCGGTACAACCACATTTTCCGACCATATCGTATTCTGCCGCGAGGATCTCCCCCGCATCAGAAAAGCCCACTTGGTAGCTATTCCAGAAATCATGACGTTTACCGGTTTGCACCATGTCATCTTGACGCGGCATGCGATATTTCACCGGACAGCGATTACGTACGGCAAGCACTGCCGCCATACAGCCCAGCACCGCCGCTTGCGATTCTTTGCCGCCAAAGCCTCCGCCCATGCGTCGCACTTCGACAAGAACCTGTGCCACTGGTAAACCAAGCACGCGCGCCACCAGCTTTTGCACTTCCGCAGGATGCTGAGACGAAGCGAACACTTGAACGCCGCCATCTTCATTAGGAACGGCAACACTGATCTGCCCTTCCAAATAAAAATGCTCTTGACCTTTGATGTACATATCGGATTTAAGCTTATTAGGCGCGGTTTCTAGTGAGCCTTTAGCATCGCCACAGCTAATGGTGTGAGTCGGTAAAACAAATTCTTGGCGCTCTAACGATTGGCGAGGATGCAAGGTCGCTTCTCGCGGTTTGTATTCAATCTCCGCCAGCGCAACCGCTTGTTTCGCAGCACGTAAACTGGTAGCCGCGACAGCAAAAATAGATTGGCCAATGAAATGTACAAAATCGCCAGCCAGCAGCAAGTCACCACTCAAAACAGGCGACACATCAATTTCGCCGGGAATATCTGCCTGAACGATTACATCCACCACGCCTGGATAAGCACGAACTTTATCCAAATTGATCGACACAATATCTGCATAAGCTTCGGTCGATAATCCCGTCGCCACATGCAATTCATTTGGCCATTCAGGCATATCGTCGATGTAAACTGCTTGGCCTGTCACGTGTTTAATAGCCGATTCATGAACGGGCAACAGTCTATTATTAGCAGCGTTTTTTGCGCCTAAAGTAAAATCTTGTGGAAGTTTACGCATGATTGCTTGCCTCCGAACCAGTCGATAAAATTGAGTCCCTGACAGCATGACCAGAGAAAGTCACCACATCGGTGCCGTTCAGTTCCAGCCACGTTTTGCGGATCAGGTTACAGGCCATATCCAATCGATAATTTGAGCTGGCTCGCATGTCACTCATTGGCGTTAATTCACTGCGCAATGCTTCGATGGATTGGTTTAACGCTTGCTCATCATTGATCAGTTTACCTGTCAACACGGCTTCGGCTTTTAATCCGCGAATCGGCGTGGCTGCCATGCCACCAAATGCCAAACGCACGTCAGTTAACGTTCCATTTTTCTCTTCAAAACGAACCGCCAACATGACACTGGAAATATCGTCTTCCATGCGTTTCGAGACTTTATAAAAACGATGGAATTGCGCGAGCTTATCGAGAGATACGTCAAACGAGGCGATCATCTCATCTTTCGCTAATTGCGTTTGTTTGTAGCCTTGGTAAAAATCCGCGATATTCACCACTCTTGTGCTGCCGTCGTTTTTCAGCAATTGAATGTCTGCATCAAACGCCAATAGTAAAGGCGGTAAATCGGCAATTGGTGAGGCGTTCGCGACGTTGCCGCCAATCGTGCCGCGGTTACGAATTTGTCTAGAGGCAATGCGACTTAGCAAAGCATTCATCTGCGGATAAAGCGTCTTGCTGAAATCTTCCAACTCGCTGTAAGTCACCGAGGCGCCGATGGTCAAGGATGTTTCACCAATGTGTAAATGTTTTAGCTCGGCCACGCGAGATACATCGATCAAGGTGTCAAAATCACGATAGCGTTGAGTGTTCTCTAGCATCAAGTCTGTGCCACCAGCGATCAAAACGGCCTCTGGATTGGATTTCAATGCGTGCGCGAGTTGATCTAAATCGGTTGGTTGTAAATAGTTGCTGCTGTCATGTGGTTCTGTTTGTAAACCTTCAAGCTGAGTTTTGATACTGTCGTTTTTACTCATCAGCTCGACATAAGGTGTTTCGTCGGACTCTTTAACCATTTCTTTTCTAGTCATGTACTCTTTAACCATGGACAATCCCGCATCAATGATCGGGCGATAGCCCGTGCAACGACATAAGTTACCAGAGATCGCATCGCACACCGCTTCACGATCAATTGGTTGTTCGCTGCTCTGTTTATTTTCATAAAGCCCCGCCAATGACAACACAAAACCTGGCGTACAAAAACCGCACTGAGAACCATGAGATTCCACCATGGCTTGCTGCGCTGGGTGCAATTCGCCTGTCTTCGATAAATACTCAACCGAGACAACATGCTTTCCAGTCAAAGACTGCATCGGCGTAATGCACGCATTCAAAGTCGAATACGTCAGCTTACCGTCTTCCAATGCACCAACAAGAAGCGTACATGCACCACAATCGCCTGATGCACAGCCTTCTTTTGTCCCCGTTAATCCACGCTTCTCTCTTAGGTAACGCAAAGCGGTAAAGTCGCTAGGGAGCGTGTTATCTTCGATGAGCTCATCGTTTAGTATAAATTTCAAAGCGCTCTCCTTATTGAATGGGTTTCTATAATACTAGTTGAAATGCAAAAACCTGACCAATCGTACAAAGTTTTAATTAAAAACTAATAATGTCCCCTGAACAATCAATTTTGCAACGCTAAACACACTATATCCAACCGAAACATATATTGAACGCTCAAAAAAGGTTTACCACCCTAGAAATATTTGCAAATGAGTTTTATTATCATTAACTAAATTTAAGCAAGTAACCCAAGGTGGACATGATGAATAAACTTAATATTACAGAACAATTTACGCTGCTATCAGAAGAATGGGCACCAAAAGTCATTGCACAATGTAATGGACAGTCGATTCGAATTCTAAAAGGAACAGGAGAATTGGGTTGGCATAAGCATGAAGACGACGAAAAAGTCATCGTCGTTTTTAAAGGCCAACTCACATTAAAACTCAAATCATCAAACGACGTTGTCCTTGATGCAGGTGAAATGTATGTGATGCCAAAAGGTGTTGATCACTGCCCAGTGGCACAACCCGACACACACTTTATGATGATTGAGCCATCTTAGTCTGCACTCCAAGGTGAGCATCAAATATAAAACCAGGGCGATAAAGATATAGCACTGTTAAAAATTTAGGTCTAAAATAAGACTTAAATTTAGTACTTAATTGAGGTTCCTATGAGACAAGTCTTAGCCAATTACACAGCCAGTATTTCTGAATTAAAGAAAAACCCAACGGCTTTACTTAACGAATCTGGTGGTTCTGCTATCGCCATTTTAAACCACAATAAGCCAGCGGCTTACCTCGTTCCTGCTGAGGCCT
Source organism: Marinomonas sp. (assembly GCF_965225885.1). NCBI lineage: Bacteria > Pseudomonadati > Pseudomonadota > Gammaproteobacteria > Oceanospirillales > Oceanospirillaceae > Marinomonas > Marinomonas sp. The sequence goes on along the minus strand of NZ_OZ245329.1, from coordinate 2,429,896 downwards.
ATGAGCTTTTAATGGAGATGGCCGATGATATTGAACTAGCAAAATTGGTTGAGGCTCGCCGTACTGATTTATCCAAAGCCATCGAAGTGAGTTTAGATGACTTATAAGTTAAAATTTCTTCCTGCTGCTCTAAAAGAATGGCGGAAATTAGCACCAAACATTCAAACACAGTTTAAAAAGAAGCTAGCAGAGCGACTAGACAACCCGCATGTTCCTGCCTCAAAGCTGCGCGGCTATGATTCTGTCTATAAAATAAAACTAAGAACCTCAGGCTACCGCCTAGCTTATGAAGTCATTGATAATGAAATCGTCATCTATGTACTGGCAATTGGCAAACGAGACAAAGACGCGGTGTATAAAAAACTCGCTTCTCGGGCTGGTTGATACAACTTGTGTAATTCATAGAATGTAAAAAAATGGTCATAAGATAAAGGATAACTTTATGAAGCTGGTACATTATACAAATTCAACAGATGCTATAAATGGAATTCTTAAAAATGGATTATTATCGTAGCAGTAGTGAATTTACTGATCTAAAACATTACAAAGACCTTCTTCTTAACTGCCCAAATCAGCTTGATAAAATTTGTGCCTTGGCGCAAAACCTTTTAATACATGCCTATTGGCTAGATAAATATCAATATTCTGTTTCTGAATCCGTAAAACACCAAGAAATGCAGTTGAGGACAATTGCTGATGTTCTTGATCTAGCAACTTCAAAGAGCAAAAGCATTTTAGAGCCATCAAGAACTCCACCCCAAAAGGTCATCAGTATCTGCCGAGATTTTTCATTGTTGGTTTGCTCTATCCTCAGGGCTAAAGAAATTCCAGCAAGACTAAGATGTGGGTTTGCTACTTATTTGACTCCCGACCACTTCGAAGATCATTGGGTTTGTGAATATTGGAACAAAGAAACCGCAAGTTGGATTAAAGTCGATGCTCAGCTTGATGCAATACATTTGGAATACTTAGAAATTGACTTCGACACATGCAATGTACCAAACGATAAATTTTTGTTCGCCGGTGAAGCGTGGGAACTTTGTCGTAGTGGTAAAGAGAATCCAGCGAATTTTGGCATCCAAGGGCTGACAGGGCTTTCTTTCATCAAAGCCAATGTAATCCGTGACTTATTTGCATTAAGAAAAATTGAGCTGCTGCCTTGGGACATAGGCTGGGGAATTCTTAATGGCTCATTAGTAGAAATACCGGACGCAACAGAAATGTTATTTTTAGATGAGATTGCAGTAATAAGTAGAGCCTCAGATGAAATCCAAGCAATGAATGCGATTGAAAGCAAACAGCTTAAATTGCCAAATCACTGGGAATGGTCTCAAAGCCCAACCATAGGGCAGTTAATAAATAGTTCCAATACATAGAATAAGCTATTCCCTCTCAGTGGCTAGGGGAGAGAGACCAAAGGACACCTTTCAATTTACCGAAAATATTATTTATTTTTCAACAATCTATTGGCTTTATACTGGTATAACTAAGCATGCGCTTTAGTATCAACACTAAAACTCAGATCACAAAAGCTTACCGTATAGAAGCGATGTATTTTTGCTTCTAAAGACATGCTATACACAAACTATTTGGCTTATTAAGAGGTCGAGATGACATCATCAAAAAATGGGCTGAAAGCCGTCGCAGTCATAGAAGCGCTGAAAGGGTTAATGTCTCTTGTGGTGGGGTTAGGAATCCATGTATTAGCTGGGCAAAACTTACAAAAAATGGCTGAATCCATCGTCAATCACGCACATTTAAACCCTGCCAGCCATTTTCCAAGTATTTTCATCCATGCAGCGAGTTCCATTACAGACAGTAATATCAGCCTTATTGCTATTGGCGCTCTCGCTTATTCACTGATTCGGTTCGTTGAAGCGTATGGCTTATGGAAAGCGTTTGTTTGGACTGAATGGTTTGCCTTGGTATCGGGAGCCATCTATTTACCATTTGAAATCTATGAAATTATTTTTCATCCACACATTTTGACTATCTGCGTATTTTTGTTAAATGTCATAGTGGTTTGCTACATGGCGAGCGTGCTTTATAGTAAACGAAAAAAAGAAATGGCATCGCTGCTGATCCACAAAATTTCATAAAACTCGATTTGATATCTATTCTCTATTTCCAAGCAAACGACCTTTAGTCCCTCACCTACTGTTACATCCTACACTACTTTTAACGCACCATTTTGTTTCATCTTCTCTATTCAAATCCTTTTCTGTCTTATCACCCAAAGTCTTCTACTTTACTTTTTAATATTAAATTCAAACACTTAAAGAAATATTTCCAGTTCCACACAAACATGGAACAAATGTTGCTAAATACTAAAAACATGAAACAAGTGGGTCTTTAGTCCTTATTAATTGTATGGAGCATGTTTATGAAAGCGGCAAAGAAAACAGCAATTCGATTGACTCTTTTAGCCAGTCTCATCTCAAGCACGTCTGTCATGGCGGCAGATCAGGTGACATTTCAATTAGATTGGTTACCAGGTGGCGATAAAGCGCCTGTCTATGTGGGTATTCAACAAGGTTTCTTTGCTGACGAAGATTTAGAAGTCAAAATCGCCAGCGGTCGCGGTTCTACCGATGCGTTGACGAAGATGGCAACAGGCCAGTCTGATATTGGCAGTTCTGATATTGGCGCTTTGATGGCAGCGAAAGCGCAGGACAATGTCCCTGTTATGGCGGTTTATCCTTACTTCACGCAAGCTCCTCACGCTTTCTTTGTGCTGAAAAGCAGTGGTATTAAATCCATTAAAGATTTGAAAGGCAAAAAAGTCGCGACCTCTCCTTTCACCTCATCTAATGCGTTCTTACCTTTGGTATTGAAACAAAACGGTTTGAGCGAAAGCGATATTAAATTAGTAAAATCCGATCCGGGTGCGCTGGCACCAATGATGATTACCGGCAGTACAGACGCCATTATTGCTTGGGTGACCAACACGGCACTTTATGACGCGCAAGCAAAAGGCGCAGGCAAAGAACTGATCGAAATGCCTTGGTCAAATTCTGGTTTGTCACTTTATAGTTCCTCTGTTTTAGCGTCTGAACGCTTTTTAGAAGAACGTCCAGATGTGGCAAAACGCTTCATAAAGGCTTTTGCGAAATCCATTGAGTTTACTTATGCCAACCCAGATCAAGCCGGTGCCGACCTACACAAAATGGTGCCAGAAGTGGATGCCAGCATTGTTTCTGCACAAATTAAGAGCATTCACAATTTGGTGTACAACGATGTCACCACAAAAGATGGCTTTGGTAATTTCACCGACGAACGCATTCAAAAAACCTGGGAATACGTGGCGGAAGCAAGCGGTTTAACTGTTGATGCTATCGATCCAAAAACCGCAGTAAACAGCAGCTTTAAACCGGAGTAACGGTATGGAAGATAAAAGCCAAATGGAAGACAAAAGCTCTGTTGAAAACAACGCTAAAGCGGCCTACGTCAGCATGAAAAACGTGGGTCATAAATATGACCCACGTCCAGAAACGCCAATGGTAGTGCAAGGTATTAATCTCGACATTCACCGTCACGAATTCGTGGCAGTGGTTGGCCCTTCTGGTTGCGGTAAATCAACGCTGTTGCGCATGGTGGCGGGGTTGTTAATTCCGTCTCATGGTGAAGTGTCGGTATTCAATCTGCCAGTCACCGAACCTCGTGATGACGTGGGCATCGTTTTTCAAAAGGCCAATTTATTGCCTTGGTTAACCGTTCGTAAAAACGTGTTATTCCCGCTAAAACACAAATACGGCAGTTATTCCCCCAGCGATGAAAAACGCGCAAACGAGTTACTGGAAATGGCGGGGCTAACCCAGTTTGCTGACAAGATGCCAGACGAGTTGTCTGGTGGCATGCAACAACGTGTGGGCATTATTCGCGCATTGTTGCTCAACCCAGACATTCTATTGATGGACGAACCTTTCTCGGCATTAGATGCGTTGACCCGTGAGCAAATCGGTTTTGATCTACTGGATATTTGGAAGAAGAATCCAAAAACCGTGTTATTTATCACCCACTCCATTAGTGAAGCCGTGTTGTTGTCTGATCGCATTTTGGTGATGAGCAAACGCCCCGGCACGGTTCTGGATTTGATCGAGGTGGATTTACCGCGTCCGCGTTCGTCAAAAACCATTAATTCCCCTCGTTTTGCTGAGCTAACCGATTTAATTAGAGGCTATATTTATGAACCCAACGTACCAGCCTAAATCTTGGCTTACACAGCAGGCAAACCGTTTCGCGCCTGGCTTGTTCTTTATCGGCCTTGTGCTGTTATGGGAATTAATCTGTCGTTTCGGCAATGTGCCAAACTATATTCTGCCTTCTCCATCCGCTATTTTTATGGCCTTTTTTGATGTGGAGTTTTCTCGCTGGTTAACGCATCTTTGGGCGACCTTACGAGTGGCTTTGATGGGCTTTGCCTTATCTATCGTGATTGCGATTCCGCTGTCGATTGGCATGATGCGCTCTGAATTGATGAACCGTGTGCTTTATCCTGCTTTGATCGTGATTCAATCGACACCTGTGGTGGCAGTTGCGCCTTTGATCATTGTATTGCTTGGAACAGACGATCCCTCTCGCGTGCTGATCACTTGCTTGATCACCTTCTTTCCTCTTGTTGTATCAACCACAACGGGCATGTTGGAAACACCGCCAGAAATGATCGAGCTCAGCCAATCTTTGCGTGCTCCGCGTTATCGTGAAACTTGGCAGATTCGCATTCCTTATGCGATTCCACACATTTTCAGTGGCCTTCGAGTGTCTATTACCTTGGCGATTATCGGTGCCGTGGTGGCGGAGTTCGTCGCAGCAGAAGAAGGATTGGGCTATTTTATTCAGTTCTCCACCTCTTTCTTTAAAATCCCCCAAGCCTTTGCAGGGCTGATTTTCTTGTCGGTTATCAGTTTGTTACTGTTTAAATCGATCCAGTGGATTCAGGCGTGGTGGTTTCCGTGGAGCCTTCCTAAAAAGAAATAGTCTAAGAAAAAATAGCTAAAAAGAAATAACTTACGATTATTGCGCTCTTAAATACTGCGTTAAAAATCTTAATAACAGAGACAAGTATGAAGTTAAATACTAAAGACACCGAATTTTTACGCCAAAGCTTTGCCCTAGCGGATGAAGCCAAACAACAAGGCATCCACCCTTTTGCGGCGATCTTAGTCGACGATGAAGACAATGTACTGATGACGCAAGTAAACGGCTACTTGCCTGATTTCGATATGACAGGTCATGCAGAGCGCAAGTTAATGACGCGCGCCAGCAAAGCCTATCGCCCAGATTTTATGGCAAAATGCACCATGTATGTTTCCGCCGAGCCTTGCGCTATGTGTGCAGGCTCTGCTTATTGGGCAGGATTAGGACGCCTTGTGTATGGATTGAGCGAAGACAGCTTGAAACAGATCACTGGGAATCACCCAGAAAACCCAACCTTGGCTTTGCCTTGTCGTACCGTATTTGAATCGGGACAACGAAAAGTGGAAGTGATTGGGCCTTGCCTTGAAGAAGAGGCAGCCAAATTGCATGAAGGCGTTTGGTAAAGATTTTTTAGAAAAATGCGTATAGAGAAAACCTAATGACAAATTATTCACTAGTGTTCAAAGGAACGGCTTTTACTAGTAAAAACTCAAAAGACATTCTTGTTTTAAAAGAACACCTTTTTTGTATTAACGAAAATGGAATGATTGAAAAAGTCATTTCACCGGAAGACACTGACTATCAAACGGTTCTAGATAGCCATCAGGATAAACCGTATTTTCATCAATTAAAAAAAGGCCAATATCTACTGCCCGGCTTTGTTGATCTTCATGTTCATGCGCCGCAATGGGCTCAGTCTGGAACAGCATTAGATTTGCCACTTTACGACTGGTTGAACACTTATACATTCCCAATTGAATCCAAGTTTTCCGATTTAGATTTCGCCAAAGAAGTCTATGAAGATGTAGTCCGCACATTACTGGCAAACGGCACGACGACCGCTCTGTATTTTGCCACCATTCATAAAGACGCCAGCTTATTGCTTGCTGAAATCTGCGCCCAAAAAGGACAGCGAGGTTTAGTCGGTAAAGTGGTTATGGATGACCCAGAACAAAATCCATCTTTTTATCGTGACGCCGATACAAAAACGGCCCTTGCAGAAACAGAAGCATTTATTGTCGCGGTGAAAGAGCTCGCAAAGTCCACTAAGCAAGGCGTTTATCCAGTTGTCACCCCGCGTTTTATTCCAAGCTGTACCGATGCGGCTTTGAAGGGATTAGGCGAACTGGCTGCTAAGTACGACACACACATTCAATCCCATTGCAGTGAAAGTGATTGGGCTCACAGCCATGTACAGGAAAGATTTAACAAGAATGATGCCTTTGCGTTAAATGACTTTGGCTTATTAAGCGACAAATCCGTAATGGCCCATTGTAATTTTCTAGACACAGATGACGTTCATTTGTTTTCCAAAACTGGCACAGCCGTTGGACATTGTCCGATTTCGAATGCCTATTTTGCCAACAGTGTTATTCCCATCGTGCACATTCATTCACAAGGCGTTGATGTGGGATTAGGCTCAGACCTATCCGGTGGTTTTTCACCAAGCCTTTTCGATAACGCAAGGCAGTCGGTTATGTCATCAAGAATGCTAGAAGACGGCGTTAACCCGAATATCCCAGCGGATCAACGAGGGCTGCCATCTTCAAGAATAACCATCAATGAAGCTTTCTACTTTGCCACAGCAGGCGGCGGCAAAAGCTTAAGCTTACCCATCGGTCGTTTAGAGGAAAATTTCACATGGGATGTTCAAATTATCGATTCAACATTATCGTCAGCCAAGCTGCCTATTTTTGACGCAAATGAAGACTTAAACGATACATTCCAAAAAATAATGTACCTCGCTCGACCGGAAAACATCCAAGAAGTATGGGTTCAAGGTGAAAAAGTTCATACACGGCAATGATAATTTTCGAGATAAGATTAAAATCGGAATGTAAAAAGTAAATAAACAGGAGTAGAAGCTGTCAGGCGCATAACCTTTATGCGCCAGGTCATTGCTCCATTTTCCACTAGGCAAAAGTGTCTAGTTATTTTTAACCTAGGAGAATGGGAGAAAACCATGACTAATTCATATTCACTTGAAGAACTGCAACGTGAAACCACTTTTGGCGGTGCCGGTGAAGACACCAACGACCGAGAAATTCGCATCATTGATATGAGCGATTTTGAGAATCGTCGCGAAGAAATCCGTGAGCAACTTTGGCTCGCCGCGACCGAAATTGGTTTTTTTCAATTAAGTAACCACGGCATTGATCCCAAAGAAATCAAAGCCGCATTCAGCGAATCCGAACGTTTCTTTAATCTTCCAGAAAGCATTAAAGGAAAATACCCTCGACCAAAAAGCGTCAATGCGGGTTGGGAAAGTCGCAGCCAGATCCGCCCTTCCACTGGCACAAAAGACCAAAAAGAATCCTATCAAATCACTCAATACCACATGGATAATTTGTGGCCGACTGAAGAAGAGTTGCCAAACTTTCAAGCCAATACGCTGCGTTTTGAAAAACAATGCTGGGAAGTGGGCATGAAGGTATTGTCTTGCTTTGCTGACAAACTAGGCTTTGATCGAGACTTCTTTAGCAAAGCCCACGACTCGAGCCAACCTGACTACCAAAGCACCTTACGTTTGTTGCACTACTACGCAACTGAAGGCGTCACCGAACAAGGTAATATGTGGCGTGCTGGCGCCCATACGGATTTCGATTGTTTAACTCTTTTATTTCAACACGAAGGCCACGGTGGTTTACAAGTTTGCCCCGGTGCCGAAGCAGAAACGCAACGCTGGACCAGCATCCCGCCCCTTGGTGGTGTCATTACCTGCAATATCGGCGATATGCTCATGCGTTGGAGCGACGACCAACTGAAATCCAACCTGCATAGAGTTCGGCAGCCACGAATCGACGAATACTGCGGCAGCCGTCATTCCATCGCCTTTTTCTGCCAAGCCAATAAAACACAGATTATTCAAGGTCCGGCTAAACGGTATCAACCTATCAGCGCAGCGGATTTTCTGACTCAACGTATTCAGGCTAATTTTGTAGATAAATAATCTTTCATACTACGCAAAGAAAACCGCCATCGATTATTACAAAACGATGGCGTTTTTTTATGCCTCACTCAATAGAAAATTAACCTTTAAGACATCAATTAGTAAACAAAAAAGCTTACTTTACATTTTACTTAGTAAACATTTTTGATTACTCTATATTCAGTTCATCAGCACGGAGGCAAGATGAAACAAAGTGAATTCAGACGATATTTGGAAAAAATGGGCGTAGAGGTCAAACAAGGTACCAACCATTTAAAACTTTATTACAAAGGTAAGCGATCTGTTATGCCAAGACATCCAAGTAAAGAAATAGCCGAAGGCACAAGAAAAGCAATTCTCAAACAACTAGGAATAGACGATTGAAACCAATCTTAAAGGTACTCTTTCCAACAGCTGGAGAAGAATATGAAATACCCAGTCATTATTGAAAAAGACGGAAATGGCTACAGCGTCAGCTTTCCAGATATCCCTGAGGCGCTAACCTGTGCAGACACCTACGAAGAAGCATTAGCCGAAGCAGCAGACGCTTTGGTTACAGCTTTTGAGTTCTATTTTGAAGATGAGCGCTCAGTTCCCTTACCATCTAAAGTAAAAGGCGAATCTGTCAGTGTACCGCTTAGTATTTGGAGCAAAGTCCTGTTGCTGAATACCATGCTTGAAGAGCATGTATCACAAGCAGAACTGGCAAAACGTATTGGTAAAAAGAAGCAAGAAATGCAACGTATTATCAACCTTGGCCATAATACAAAAATCGATACGTTAGTCTCTGCCTTAGAGGCACTAGGAAAAAAAATCAGCTTCTCTGTTGTTTAAATTTATTGTTTATCCAAAGAAAAAATAGAAAGATAAACAACAAACCGCCATCGATTAATACAAACCGATGACGTTTTCTATATTAACAACTCAGAACGATTTTAGAGGTCCGCTAATCTAAAACTTGCAATTTTATGCACTTCGCTCATGGCTCGGTCAAACTCAGTTTGCCAGTCATTGGGCGTTCTAGATTCAAATCCTGCAAGTATCTGCTCCTTGGTAGCGCCTTTTACGGCCATGATGAAGGGAAAACCAAACTTCTCCCGATAGGTATCGTTCAGCTGTAGAAAATGAGCTAGCTCTTCTTCAGAGCATTGATCTAATCCTGCTGCTGATTGTTCTGAGGTTGACGCATGAGTCAGCTCGCCTGCTAAAGCCGCTTTGCCTGCTAGATCTGGGTGAGCGCGTAGCAGTATGAGTTTTTGTTCGTCTGTACTTTGTTCTACGATGCCTGCCATGGTGGCTTTGATTTTATCTATGCTGTCGAAATACTCACTTGGATGCTCGACTTTTTGTCGCCATAATTCTTCTGCAACCCAAGTCGAATGCTCATAAATACTGCTAAATAAAGCGATAAAATCCGCTTTTTCCATTTGACTAATTACAGCTAACGGGTCGTGCATAATAGGACTCCAAATTCTGATGGCTCTAAAAAATTATAAAAAAAAGAGCTCTATAAATAACAATAAATCGCATTACAGAAACACATGGCACAAATATTGATCCTTATGAAACAATATTTTCAGAACTATTTCACTTATAAAGACGCTTATCTGCAAAAATCAGGCAAGCTTTCACATTAGATTGAGGTAAAACAATGGGATACTTAACCACTCACATTTTAGATACGACAAAAGGCGTGGCGGCGGCTGGCGTAAAAATACACCTTTATCAACATTCTACAAAAGGTCAACGACAGCTTATTCATAGCACTGTGTCCAATAGCGATGGTCGCTGTGATCAGCCCTTGCTGCAGGCTGATAGCTTCTCTGTGGGCGTGTACGAACTGGAGTTTGCCATTGACGAGTACTTCGCTGACTCTCTCGAAGACTCAGACAATAACAAACCTACCGCTCCTAGTTTCTTAAACACGGTCGTCATTCGTTTCGGTATCAATGATGAAAACGCCCATTATCACATTCCACTGCTTGTCTCGCCTTATTCTTACAGCACTTATCGTGGCAGCTAGTCTTAATTAATTAGGCTTCCACTCAAGTCTCAACGAGCCAGAATGAAGCAAAATTCACCCAGCCCGCACCAAGATAAGTCATTTTCTGTCCTATCGGTCAAAGAAGAAAACAAGCCGTTTTCTTCTTTGATCTAACACCATAGATTACGCATCCCTCTAAAACAAAGGTTTCACATATAAAAACATAGGTCCATTTGTTTCATGGCATATTTATTGCCATTTACTCCTTTAACAAGAGATTAAACGTTCGCTAAGACAACTCGAAAACGAGCGAAAGATTAAAGGGGAATGAGATGAAAGCACTTATTATTGGCGGCGGTATCGGTGGCATGTCGGCAGCGGCTGCATTAAAACAGCAAGGCATCGAATGCGATATTTTTGAAGCGGTAAAAGAAATCAAACCAGTCGGTGCGGCGCTTTCTATTTGGTCTAACGGCGTAAAATGCATGAACCATTTAGGCATGGGCAGCATTATGGACAAACTCGGCGGCCCGATGCACAACATGGCCTATCACGACGGTATAACTGGCTCCGTGATGACGCAATTCAGTCTTGCACCATTAGTTGATGCCGTTGGCGAACGCCCTTGTCCTGTATCGCGCGCAGACTTACAAAGCCAAATGATCGATTGGTGGGGGCGCGATAAAGTCCAGTTTGGCAAGCGCATTGAAAAAGTCGAGCAAAGTGACACTGGCGTCACCGCTTATTTTACCGATGGCACCAGCGCGATAGGTGATTTTATGATTGCAGCCGATGGCACTCATTCTGTCGTACGCGCTGACGTGATAGGTTATCAAACAGAACGTCGCTACGCCGATTATGTAAACTGGAATGGCTTGGTAGAAATTGATGAAAGCATTGCCCCTGGCGATCAATGGACAACCTTTGTTGGCGAAGGCAAACGCGTTTCTATTATGCCAATTGCCAATGGTCGCTTTTACTTCTTCTTTGATGTGCCATTACCAAAAGGCCTAGCGGAAGACAGAAGCACAGTCGTTGCCGATCTAACGAGGTACTTTAAAGGTTGGGCTGAACCTGTCCAAAAACTGATTACCGCCATTAATCCAGAAACCACAAACCGTATCGAAATTCATGACATCGAGCCATTCGATACCTTGGTAAAAGGCAATATCGCCCTACTTGGCGATGCGGCTCACAGCACAACCCCAGACATTGGCCAAGGCGGTTGCTCTGCACTCGAAGACGCCGTTGTTCTTGGTCAGTGTTTCGCGGATCAATTCAAAGAGAAAGGCAAAACGGTTTCTGGTGTGCTAGCCGCTTTGAAGCAGTACGAAGAAGAGCGCCGTTTTCGCGTTAAAGATCTTGTACTAAAAGCTCGTAAACGTTGCGATGTTACTCATGGTAAAGACATGCAAGAAACTCAAGCCTGGTATGATGAGCTAAGACACGAAACAGGCGAAAATATCATCGCAGGATTGCGCACCACTATTATCGGTGGGCCGCTGGCCTAGACCCAGACTTCACTTTAATGACCGTTTTATACTCTTATAAAAGCGGTCATTGCGTACTTTTTATAACAATTAATCAATAACTAAAACTTGATAAGAATCATAAATCTCGATATAAAGACATCTTCAGCTGGAGATGACGATGAGCAAAAAGTTCTTATTGCTAACCCCCGAAGATGGTGCGGATGTTTTAAAAAGCCTAGCCGCGCCCGCTCGATTGGCAATTTTGTCCTTGCTACATGAAAAAGGGCCAATGAATGTCAATGACATTGCCGACCTTCTTGAACTACCGCAATCATCGACCTCCAGTCATATTAATTCTCTCGAAAGTACTGGTTTAATTACCACCGAAAGTCAAAAAGGTCGCAAAGGCAACCAAAAAATATGCCGTGCGACACACGAAGAAATCGTCCTATCTTTCAGCAACACCAAGCAAAATCAAAATAATGTCATTGAAGTATCCATGCCTGTTGGCCTGTATTCTGAATTTGATGTGATGGCACCTTGTGGTTTATGTTCGGAATCTGGCATTGTCGGCTTCCTTGACAGCCCAGACACTTACCTTTCTCCTGATCGTATGCGCGCCAGCTTGTTATGGTTCACTAAAGGTTATATAGAATATCAATTCCCCAATAATGCCCGCATTGCAGGTCAGACAGTAAAAGAACTAGAGCTGGTCATGGAACTATCCTCTGAAGTGCCTGGCACGTCTGAAAACTGGCCTTCTGACATCCATATCTCAATTAATGGTAGAACCGCCGCAATCTGGACGGCTCCTGGCGATTATGGCGATCACCAAGGCAAGTACACACCAGATTGGTGGAAGCTTGCTGGTAGTCAGTATGGCCATTTAAAAAGCTTCCGTGTCACTAATGACGGAACGTTCGTCGATGGTGTACGGGTTTCTGATGTCTCTTTGAAAGATCTTGCACTAGAAGATCATAGATCCATTCGGGTACGAATCTCGGTTCCCGATGATGCTGAACATCCTGGCGGCATTAATATTTTTGGCAAGCAATTTGGTAATTACGACCAAGACATAGTATTACGCCTTCAATCTTAACCTCATACACAGCATCTTATTTTCTGATATGGATATCAGTAAACCTGCTATAGCAAATAACACTTAAAAAAATCTATAAATCTCACTACCTTAGTAACTCTCCAAATACTTACCTCTTTCTTTTTTCGTTACAAACTCCACTTACTCATACCAATTTTGGTATTTATTTGCACAAAAAATATACGTCTTATTGATTGACCTCAGGTCAAGCATGCTTTTAATATCCATTAATCGGATAAAAAACATAAATACAGATATTTAATCAGTTCTTAAAAAATACAAAAATAAAAAAGGAGACTTCCATGCGCGCCAATGTGACCGCACACAAAGACTATGTTATTGCCAAGATAGATCCTCGCCTTTATGGCTCTTTCATCGAGCACTTAGGGCGTGCTGTTTATAGCGGCATTTATGAACCCGGTCATGCAACCGCTGATAAACATGGTTTCCGCCAAGATGTCATCGAATTAATTAAAGACATTGATGTGCCTGTTACTCGCTACCCTGGTGGCAACTTCGTTTCTGCTTACAACTGGGAAGATGGCATTGGGCCAAAAGAGGATCGCCCTACTCGCCTCGATCTTGCTTGGCACACATCAGAAAGTAACGAAATTGGTATTCATGAATTCGCTGAATGGGCAGAACAAGCCGGCACTGAAATGATGCTAGCGGTGAACCTTGGCTCACGGGGCTTAGACGAAGCACGCGCTTTTCTTGAATACGTGAACCATCCGGGCGGTTCTTATTGGTCTGATCTTCGCAAGCAAAACGGCCGTGAAAAACCTTGGGACGTTAAGCTTTGGTGTCTTGGCAATGAAATGGACGGCCCTTGGCAAATCGGACAAAAAACCGCCGCTGAATATGGTCGAGTAGCCTTTGAAACCGCCAAAGCTATGCGTGCATTTGATAAAAATATCGAGTTAGTCGTATGTGGTTCTTCTTCACCTAAAATGCCCACTTACCCTGAATGGGAAAGCACAGTTCTCGATTACACCTACGACACAGTCGACTACATTTCACTGCACATGTATTTCGACAACCACGAAAAGAACACTGCCAATTACTTAGCCAAAGCCAGCTTGCTTGATAACTATATCGACACTATCGCGGCGGTTATTAAAGCCACTAAAGCCAAAAAACGCTCCAAACACGATGTGTATATTTCCTTCGATGAATGGAACGTCTGGTATCACTCTAACGAACAAGACAAAAAAATCCTCGGTGGCAATGACGGTTGGCCACATGCTCCTGCTTTATTAGAAGACATTTACGACTTTGCCGATACACTGCAAGTTGGCTGTATTCTGAACACCTTTATTCGCCACAGTGATGTGGTCAAAATTGGTTGTTTGGCGCAATTGGTCAACGTTATTGCACCTATCATGACAGTCAAAGACGGCCCAGCTTGGCGCCAGTCGACTTATTATCCATATTTATATGCTTCCCAATACGGCCGTGGCACAGCACTCAATCTTGCCGTGCAATGCCAAGGCTATGATACCGAGTTCGCCAGTGATGTTTCCTATCTGGATATTTCTGCGGTGGAATCCAATAAAGATGGCGCGCTAACCCTCTTTATTGTTAACCGTCACCCAGACGAAAACATTGAATTAGACCTATCCCTACAAGGATTTTCACATCAGAAAGTCATTATGGATAAAGTCATGGCCGGCCATGCGCTTGACGCAAAAAACGGCCCAGATGCAGAGCAAGTGGCACCAAAAGACGGCCAAGGCACAACAGTCAAACAGCAACAATTAACGGCAAGCATTGCTCCTATGAGCTATCGCATGATTCGACTTGGGGTGTAATACCCCAAGATTTTCCGTTTAAAACTTGCTGAGAGGGGAAACCATGTCCGCATCTATCTCTATAAAAAATATAACAAAGCGATATGACAGCGTTACCGTATTAGACGACATCAACTTACACATTGAAGACGGTGAATTTGTTGTATTCCTTGGCCCTTCCGGCTGTGGTAAATCCACCTTATTACGCATGATTGCGGGGCTGGAATCCATTACAGAAGGTTCTATCGATATTGGCGAAAAACGCATTGATACCTTGCCTCCAGGTCAACGCGGCGTCGCCATGGTATTTCAATCCTATGCGCTCTACCCTCACATGACGACTCGCCAAAACATGGCGTTTGGTCTAGAAAACGTCAAAGTCGCACAAGACGAAATTGATCGTCGTGTTAATGATGCGGCAAAAATTCTCGAAATAGATCATTTACTGGATCGTAAACCGGGACGACTTTCTGGCGGCCAGCGTCAGCGCGTCGCGATAGGTCGCGCCATTGTCAAAGAACCTAAAGCCTTCCTGTTTGATGAGCCGCTATCCAATTTAGACGCAGCGTTACGCGGCAGAACGCGATTGGAACTGGCACAACTCCACCAGCGTCTTGGTTCGACCATGATCTTTGTAACTCACGATCAAGTAGAAGCCATGACGCTTGCTGACCGCATTGTCATCATGCACAAGCAAAAGATCGAGCAGATCGGCACACCAATGGAGATTTACCAATATCCGGCGAGTCGTTTTGTCGCGGAGTTTGTTGGTTCTCCGCCAATGTCTATGTTGCCGATTAATAGTATTGAAAATACGCCTGATGGTGTGACGGTCGAAGTCAGCGGTGCTGGCAAAGTCGTTACTGCGATTGTCCTTCCACCAGAGTTCAACGCCACAAATGCGGTTATCGGCATTCGCGCGGAAGATACTGCGGTGGTTTCCGCTGCTGAAGATGGCCTTGATCTGACTATAAAAGTGGTCGAACGGCTTGGTGATCGTACGCTGCTTTATGGCACTTTAATCGACGGCACAGATCTGATCGCCGAAGATTCCGGTCGTTCAAAAGTAAAAGCAGGCGATACGGTACGCGTATCAATTTCGCCTCAGGCGGCGCATATTTTTGACGGTGATGGCCTTGCTTATCACAGTCAAATGGAGGTGTAAGATGGCAGAAAGTTATCGTCGTCCCCGTTGGACGAATGGTCTATTTGTTGTCCCGTATCTCAGTGTTTTTTTAACCTTGTTGGTATTTCCGCTTGGCTGGGGGATCTGGCTGTCGCTCAATAAAGTAGATCTGTTTGGTGGCGAGCGCTTTATCGGCTTAAAAAACTATGCACGAGTATTAAGCGATCCCATTTTTGGTCAAGCGGTAAAAAACACACTGATTTTTGTCGGCGTGTCCGTTCCAACCTTGGTTATTCTTGGGTTGTTTCTGGCCTTGGCTTTGAATAAAACCAGTAAAGGTTCGTCTTTCTTGCGAGGTTTGTTTTTTGCCTCTTCCATTTTGTCCGTCACCATAGTGACGCTCATTTGGCGAATCGTCTTCATTCCCAATGACGGTTTGATGTCGTTGATTTTTGAGTTTTTCGGCTGGCAACCGATTGGCTTTCTTTCAACCACAGGTTGGTCGCTATTTTCGGTTGGTGTCGCAACCGTTTGGTGGTGCATTGGTTTGCCCATGATGCTCTTTTTGGCCGCCTTACAACAGATTCCAAAAGATCTGTATGAAGCCGCAGCATTAGATAACGCTTCCCGCTGGCGGGTGCTCACGCGCATCACTCTGCCATCTATTAAGTCCACCATTATGTTGGTTGCCATTATCCAAGTGGTCATGCAGTTCCAATTGTTTGGTCAGGCACAATTGATGACTAACGGTGGCCCAGCAGGCTCCTCTCGACCAATCGTCATGTACATATACGAAGTTGGCTTCTTACGTTGGGATGTGGGAATGGGCGCGGCTGCGTCGCAAATTCTGTTCTTAATCATTCTGTGTGCCGCCATGCTGCAATATTGGGTCAGCACTCGTAAAGAGGAGGTAGACGCATGAAAGCATTCAACTATTCGCCTGATCATTTAACCTCGAACCGTCGCTTGTTTTGGATAGCGGCTGTACTTGGTGTCATCATGATGGCGCCGGTAGCATGGATCATAGGGTTATCCCTGAAAGACAACGCGGAATTGCTCAAAGGCACAGAAGCTGTCTTTTCATTTCCCTATACCTTGATGAATTACGCCAACATTTTAGAATCCTCCAGCGTGTTTGGTTGGTTTATGAATTCTATGATAGTGGCAGTCGGTCAAACCGTCGGCGTGTTACTGCTTTCTTCTCTAGCAGGTTACGCCTTTGCAAGACTGGAATTCCCATTCCGCAAAACGCTATTCATCATTGTGTTGTTTGGTTTAGCGGTACCAGAACAAGCGGTAATTATTGCGCGTCACCAAATGTTCAACTGGTTTGACCTACATAACACACACATAGGTTTGATATTGCCTAACTTATCTTCGGCGTTTGGCGTTTTTCTAATGACGCAATTCTTTCGAGCCATTCCCAAAGAGATTGATGAAGCCGCCATGCTGGATAATACATCAACTTTCCGTATCTTCTGGAAAGTACTGCTACCGCTGACGCTACCGGCGCAAGCGACCTTGGGCATTTTCACTTTCTTGCAAGCTTGGAACGATTATTGGTGGCCGCTCATCTCCGCCACCAAATCAGACATGTATACACTCACTATTGGTATCGCATCGTCCCAAACAAACTTTGCACAATCTGAAGGGTTGGGCTTCTTAGGCGCTCAAGCAATCTTTGCCTCGTTACCCGTTGTGCTTGTGTACATATTCTTTCAGCGTCACATAGTGACCGCGGTATCAGGAGGCGCCGTGAAATAGCATTCATCACAATATTAAAAGCGTACAAAGTAATACTGATAAAACAACAATAAAAAATTAACTGGGAGAAAAATAATGAAAAAATTACTTCTCGGAACCACAGCCGTAGGCCTTTTGGCATTATCACCTATGGCCAGCGCAACCACTATTGAACTACAACGTTTCTTTGGTGCTTGTGAAGCCGAATACGGTAAGGTCACCGATGTGTCTTCCGCTGTGGGGGAATGTGGCATCATCACCGCGTTAGTTAATAAATTCGAAGCTGATAATCCAGATATTGATGTGAAAGTCACCACTGTCGAATGGCCTGGATACGACCAGCTTAATGCTCAACTAGCGTCACGATCCGCACCTGACGTGGTTTCTATGCACTACTCTGCCATGTCAGATTATCAATCTCGTGGTCTTCTAGTGCCACTAGATAAGCTTTTAAAAGACCAGAATATTAAGCCAACAGATTTTACAGACGCGGCTATTTCCAGTGTAACAAAAGAAGGCAAAGTCTATGCCTTGCCATTCGATAACTGGACCATGCTATTTCACGTTAATAACAACTTAATGAAAAAAGCAGATTTAATGAAAGCGGATGGCAACCCCATTTTACCCACTAATCGTGATGAGCTTTTTTCGCAAGGCAAGCAGTTTAAAGATGCCACAGGAAAACCTTACCTAGTTCAAATATCAGCCAACGAGACCGCAGCTTATGCACGTATTTTTTATACGTTAATGATGCAACAGAACAGCAAATTCTTTGATGATCCAAGTCATATAGATCTAAGTGGTAAAGACGCCAAAGCCTCACTGACCTTGATGAAAGATATTATAGACAAAGGCCTAAGCACAAATAACTTAGATTACCCTGCTGCGGTATCCGCCTTTTCCAATGGTGATGGTGGTATTGCGGTTAACGGAACCTGGTTAATTGGCTCTTATGATGCGCAATCAAAACAAGCCAATAACCCATTATCAAATGGATACAGTGTTTTCCCAGTGCCTCAGTTTTTTAAACAAAAAGACGCCACTTACGCCGATGGACACGGTTGGGTTGTACCTCGTGGTGATCGTAGCGATGAAAAAATGGCCGCTATTGGCAAACTGTTTAAATTCCTCTACGACAATAATTACGAATGGTCTCGTACTGGCCACTTGCCAACAGTCAAAAAAGTCATCGCCAGCGACAAGTTCAAATCCTTACCGCATCGTAGTGATATTGCAAAAATAGCTAAAACAGGACAAGCCTTGCCTTCGGCAGTGTTACGTCAATTTGCCATTCAAGACATCATTGGTGAAGAATTGAGTTCTGCCATCAGTGGGAACAAATCGATAGACGATGCCTTAAAAACAGCGCAATATCGAGTTAACGACTTATTAGAAAACATCTAATCTATCTATATTTCTATACTTTCGGGAGCTTCGGCTCCCGTTTATTTGAAAAGGATACTTCCGTGAATCTCACTCCAGATTTAAACCAAGTTCAATGTGTCACATTACAAAACGCTCAACTCAAAGTGTCTATTTTGACACTGGGCGCTAGTATTCAATCCGTTTATCTAAATGGCTATGAGCATTCTTTAGTGTTGGGCTCGCCAAAGCTGACTGATTACCTTCAAGGTGCAAAATACTTTGGTGCGGTCGTCGGCAGAGTTGCGAACCGAACCAATAAAGGCCATGCGGTAATTGGTGGTAAAACCTATCAATTGCCACCGACCCTGCCAGAAGCTCACCATTTGCATGGCGGACCTGATGGAACAGGCAGCAAAATTTGGTCGATCATCGAACAAAATGATGACATGGTTCAGCTGCAAACTACGCTCGCTGACGGTGAAATGGGTTACCCAGGCAATATGGTTGTTGATGTATTTTATCGTTTGCTTGATAGCACATTAGAAATGGAAATTTCCGCTACCACTGATCAACTGACTATTTGTAATTTTGCCGGACACAGCTACGTTAACCTTGATGGCAAAGGCTCCATTTTAGATCATCAGTTAAGCATTAAAGCCGATCATTATTTACCTGTCGATGCAGAGCTTATTCCAACGGGAGAAGTCACTCCTACTGCTGGCGGCGCGTTTGATTTTCATCAGCTTCGCACCATTGGTCGTGACGACTATCCGGGGCTAGACACTAATTTCTGTCTTTCTCTTGCTAGTAATCGTCCAGTACAAACCGTTGCGACACTAAAAGGCCCAATCACCGGACTCACGCTAAATTATCAAACCACGGAGCCTGGGCTGCAAGTTTACGACGGCCGTCATATTCAACTCGACGCCGAATCAAATATCAACCAAGGTGCATTAACGGCTTACGCCGGTCTCGCCCTTGAAGCGCAACATTGGCCGGATGCGATTAACCAGTCTCACTTCCCGCCAATTTTACTTGCGCCAGAAGATACTTATCGACAAGTTACGCGTTATGTATTCGGCTAATTAAATAGTCTGTTTGACTTAATGAGTAAAAAATAAAAAACGAGCGCGAGGCTCGTTTTTTGCTTTTAAAGAAAGTTCGCGATGTATCCGCTAACTTAGTTTTTACATGTTGTTCATTTGCTCAAGCGATTCTTCAGCACTGGATACCGTTCGTTTCAAGTCGGTAATATGACCATTATCAATGCTATAACACCAGCCATGAACATGTAACTCCTGCCCACTTCTCCATGCATTTTGTACAATGCTACTCTGACAAACGTTGGCAACCTGCTCAACCACGTTAAGCTCGCACATACGATCAAAACGCGCATGTTCGTCTTCTATCGCGTCTAATTCGTCTCGATGTAAACGGTACACGTCTTTAATGTGACGCAACCAGTTGTCGATCATGCCGTGTTCCTCGGTTCCCATGGCTGCTTTGATGCCACCGCAGCCATAATGCCCAACCACCATGATGTGTTTTACTTTCAGCACATCGACAGCAAATTGAATAACCGACAAACAATTTAAATCTGTGTGAACGACAACATTGGCAATATTACGATGAACAAACACTTCACCCGGCAATAAATCTACAATCTGATTAGCCGGAACACGACTGTCAGCACAACCAATCCAGAGGTATTCAGGCTGCTGCTGCTTGGATAGTGTAGAAAAAAAATCTGGATCTTCGGCGGTAACCTTAGCGGCCCACTCTCTGTTTTTATTAAAAAGATCATCTAAATGGCTAGACATGATTCACTTCCTTAATGTTCTTCCGATACCAGCGAAGCTTAATGTCCGCAGTGAGGATAATAGAATCGAGCTGCTTTATGGCTTCTCGACCTTCGTAAGATGCCTTATGAATATGAGGCGTCATACTTAGTAATTGTTGAATTTGAATTTGAGAATCTAGGGTAAAAGCAAAGGTTTCTGTTTGTTCCAAAACCAACTCAAAATCCGCAGCACCCTCAGAAAAGGTTTGTTTGTATTCATGAATCGACGGATAAAGTATTTTGCGTAATTCGATTAGATGGTTTGGGCCAGACTCGACCAGCAACATCAAGCCATCGTCACTGAGTACCCGGGAAAACTCTTTAAACACTGGAAAACCAAATAGACACAAGACCGCATCATAGCGTTCATCTGGCGCAGGTAAGCTCGCATTACTTCCCACTATCCAACTCACCGCTTTGTCACGCTTACTTGCCGCTAAAATCGCCCACTTTGAAATATCGAGGCCAGTACGTTCAGCATTGACACCTTGATCACTCAAAGCCTTGCCAATTTCGCTGAGATAATAACCTTCACCACAGCCAGCATCGAGAATTCGAACTCCTTTGACTAATTGATCTTTTGGCCAAGAAGATAGCATGGCATTTACAATGGGAAAGTAGTATTGCTGATTCAAGAAGGCTTGCCTTGCGGCAACCATTTCTTTGCTATCGCCAGGATCTTTAGAACGTTTGTTTTGTACAGGAAGAAGATTAACGTAACCCGTTTTGGCTACATCATAAGTGTGTCCATGTTCGCACTTTAATACTCGTTCATCACGCGTTAACAGTGCAGAATCTATTGGACAGGAAAGGTTTTCGAGCGTCGACACAGTGTACCCATAGTTTATTAATTGGCGCTTGAACAAGGAGAATAACCTATTAGCTACCAGCAGAATATCAGAAAATCTAAAGCAATAACGCTTTCTTATTTCAATGATTCATTTTAACGTTTAGCAAACGGCCTCTAAACTGCGAGCTTTCAAATAAATAAGAAAGTCATCACTGGATAACGGCTTGGAAAACAAATAGCCTTGCACTTCTTGGCAATCATAACCAATTAACGCATCCACTTGTGATCGCTCTTCTACACCTTCCGCAATGACTTTTAAATTCAAGCCATTCGCCATGGCAATGGTGGCTTTTACAATGGCATCATTATCACAGCCTTGTCCCAAATCTTGGATAAAAGAGCGGTCAATTTTTAGCGTTTGGATTGGGAATTTTTTCAGGTAAGCAAGCGATGAATATCCAGTACCGAAATCATCAATAGACAAAGTTAGACCCAGCTTACGGAAGCTGTGCAACTTCTCAATAGATTGTTGGGCGTCCGCCATCAGCATGCTTTCAGTTAATTCAAGCTCGAAATATTCAGGATCAACACCTGTCTCTTCCAGCGCTCGCTGCACCATATCGACTAGATCAGCTTGCATAAATTGGCGACTAGATAAATTTACCGACAGCTTAATGGGATCCAAACCGGCTTCACGCCATTCTTGCAACTGACGACAAGCTCTGCGAATCACCCATTCACCAAGCGGAAGAATCAAACCGCTCTCTTCTGCTAAAGGAATAAATTGATCAGGACTGATCATCCCAAGTTCTGGATGAACCCATCGAATCAAAGCTTCTGCGCCGACAACGACTTCATCTGGAAGACGAATTTTCGGCTGATAATGAAGGATAAATTGCTCTTCTTCTATCGCCTTTCGCAAGCCACCGCCCAATGTAAGATGCGCATTGATATTATCGGCCATGTGATCTTCATAAACACAATACATATTGTGCCCCATAGACTTGGCTCGATACATGGCCGCATCGGCATTTTTGAGTAAATTATCGACATCCTCAGCATGCTGAGGATAGCTTGCAATACCAATACTCGCGGTAATCATCATTTCCATTTTTGCCACAGGATAAGTATTACTCGCATTATGCATAATACTTTCGGCAATACTTTCTAGTTCTTCAATGGCATTGGTATTTTCCAATACCACCACAAACTCATCACCACCCAACCGATACAGACAAGCACCCGATGGAATACTACCTTGTATACGTTCTGCGACTCGCTGAATAAGCTCATCACCCACTCGGTGACCAAAGTTATCATTGATAACCTTGAAACCATCTAAATCTAAATACAAAAGACCAAATTGACGATGACGCTTACGCGCATTCACCAGCGCACTTTCTAACTGTTGATACAGCAAGTTTCTATTCGGCAGGTGAGTTAAGTTGTCATAATTATTAAGTCGATAAAGCGCGACTTCGTGATCTCTTTCTTCTTGAATATCGTGGGTTAACAAATAAACTACATTGGTTGCTGGCTGATGCGACACTTCAATCTTGTGCCAACGAACCCCATTTTTTGTCGACAGCCTTATCTCTTGAGACAAACTTTCCCGCTCAGCCAAACGACGAATAAAGCTGTTAGCAGCGCCCGCTACAGCAAACAAATCTCGTACGTGCGCAATGCCACCAAACTGCTCAGTAAAGCGCTCGCTAGCTTCTAGATAAACGCCATTCTGTTTAAAAACTGCGAAAGATAAAGTTGTAAAATGCGAAAGAAGATTGGAATGAGAATTTTCTACTGAAACAGGAGGTGACAAGACTGGATGCGCCTCGACCGACAACCCTTTACGCGCACCATCTAAAGAAATAACAGATCCGCATACATTATAATGTGTGCCATCTTTTGAAACGAACGGCCATTTGAAGGGAAGTGTTTTTCCTACCTCGAGCTCTTCTAAATACAAAGTCAGGCGATTTTTCAAATCGGACCCAATAACACGTTGACCCGATTTAATCTCACTCAAAGAGTCCATTAATAGAACTTCTGCCGCTTCATTACACCATGGCACGCTTGATTTCTCTATATCTATAATCCAAGCAGCTAATGGCATCTTACGATGCAGCAATGTAGATAAATCGGTCATTTGTTTTAAATACTACTAATAAATAAAATACAGTTTATACGTTTTGGGATTAGATTCTGTCGAATCTTTCACCATGAATCAGGCACAATAAATACATTTCTATGCATTTGGTCTGTTTTATAAAGAGCCGACCTAAGAAACACATGTCGAGGACGATCATCAAGTAGGAAATCGCCTACAAGATTGTAGGCAGATTGCAGAGAATTGAAAGGGAAATTATCATTTATGTTGGGTGCAGACAACCAATGAGGCTTTTGTAAGATTAAAAAACCCGAAAAAAACGGCATGAGTAAATCAATATTAGACACACGAATCCAACCACCGCGATGAGTCTGGGCAAGCCACACACTAACCTCTTCCTGACTATTCAAAGCAGAATACAATCGCCCAAATACTAGTAGATTGGAAATCGGCTGACGTCCTTTAGCAAAAGGCTCAATCGCAGACAAACCTGCTTCGGTTTGCAAGATATGTAATTGATGCTCTCTGGCTCTCGTGACCTTCTTTAATAAACTGTCGTTCTTGTTTGGCCCAATCCAATCGTGAGGAAAAAGATCCGGTCTTTCTAAATAAAATTTAATCGCTATTTCAAATTGATGAAGCTCACCGTCTGGTGTTTCCACCAACATATCCACTTCGCCCAGTGTTTTCCCTTCGCTTTCAATCTGAAAATGCTCTAAGCGTATTGTTAATTGCGACAAATACTCTATTGCAAACGAAAATAACGTCTCGAAATAACTACCAAGAAAGTGAGATTTACAAGCCGCCATTGCCGTCATTAAAGGCTCTGGTGCCTGATCCAGCCTTAACAAACGCTCCTTTACATCCGTAACCCAATAAGGCTGAAGATCAAAATCACGCTCGATATAATGCCCTTCCACCAACCAAGCAAGATCCTTGACCAATGGATGATACAGCTGGTTAGATATCACAAAGTACCACTTAAATGTTGATCTATCCGATTTAAACAAGTAACGATATGATGAACTTTTACATTCGGCTTATCTTTAAAAGCTTCCTCAGCCATTGGCGATATATGACAGCGTACAGGCAAATCACTCCCTGTTGCCAACATGGTTTTAAAACGCTCTATCATCACAAAACGCAACCATTGCTCGAATCGCATCGTATCAATACAAAAAGGCTCCAAACTCAGTAACGCCTCGTCGCTTGGCGTTTCACATTCCCAAACATCGCAATCTTGCATTGCCATTTGCAAGTCCATCAATAAATCGGCTAACACGTGATGGTCAGAAAAGGCTGTTTTCAACCTGCTTTCTCCTTTGAAAAACGGTAATATAGCGTATTTTTATTTACACGCATAATTGCGCTTTCACAGACAACAAGAGCGGCAATAAAAGCGACAACAAGAGCCAAAACTTTATCATGAACAAAATCGAATCTCTGTCTGACTTATTTGATATGGTCGGTTGTGACGTCAGCTACTACGACCTAGGTCGCAACATCACCCAAGTCACACCACAACAAGCGGTACAATTCGACCGCAAACAACAAGCCTACCCTTTCCCATTTCGCCAGCACGCTTGGCTGGCCTGCTTATTAAACATGGGAAGCCAACAAGGCAAAAAATCCAAAAAAGCAGACATCATTGATCAAGGCGTAATTTGGTTTATTAAATTACCGCTAGACGAAGCTGGCTGCCTAAACCTTGGCACCCGCGATCACTTCATCAAGAGCATCGTCGATAAAATATTGCATAAAGGCGAAGAAGCAGGCTTATCAGAAGCCCTAGAAGACAGCCCCTATGCCTTCAAACCAGACCAAGAACGAATGGCAAGCCTGCATGCCATTCTAGGCAAAAACCTACATAAAACACCGTCACATTACTTCGACGACGTTGTTAATCACCTATCGTCAGACCTAACAGAACAAGACGACAGCTGGCAAACACTCGGACTGCAAGGCATTGCAGAACTGGCCGCCAGAGTTGACGAAGACAAATACCAAGTTCTGATACAAAAAGCCATTCAACAAGCCGCCAAGCCTGTTGTTAGCGCCTTATGCCATGCTCTTGAGCACGAGACTCTATCTAGCCAACTGCAAGATACCTTGATTGAAAAACTGCAAACTGAGCAAGATGCTCTCATGCAAGCAAGCTATCTACGCGCCTTATCAAGAGCCGACTTAAACGACACGCTATTATTACCGCTGTTTGGTTTACTTGGCAGTCTGACCGAATGCAAAGACGACGACCTTCATCCTATCGCCGCACTCGCCGCAAAATGCCCACATTGGTTAGGTCAAAACCCACAGCTACTGCGCATCATCATGGAAAAACTGGCGCACCGAGAAGATGGCTACATCGCCTTCAAACAAATTGCCGCCGAACTAAGCCAACACCCGGAAGCCAAACAACCTCTTTGGACACTACTACGTAGCGGACGCGTCAGCCCACAACTGGCACAAGCCGTGAGCTACATTTTCACACAGACACCAAAGTCAGTGCAGTGATTGGGAAGAGTTAGAAATGAAGAGATTGGAGTCTGGGGCGTTTGAACTAAGACGCGACAGACTCCGGTTCTTGGGACAATGGAGACTTTATGCCACTGCGAAATCTACTGATTGGACATTAGCCAAATTGATCTTTTGTCTAGCATGCCAAAGATCATAGTTATCTTGCATCGCCAACCAACTCTCTGGCGTTCTGCCAATGGCTTTAGATAAACGAAGAGCCATTTCTGGAGAAATAGCGCTTTGACCTTTAAGAATTCGATTCAAAGTGGATGAAGCTACATCCAACTGCTTAGCAAGGTAACGACAACTTAAACCAGCAGGTTCCAGATACACCTCGTAAATAAATTCCCCTGGATGTGGCGGATTATGCATAGTCATTAGTGATAGTCCTCATAGTTGAGAATGTAGGCATTACCATCGATAAACTCAAACGTAATGCGCCAATTACCATTTACAGTAATAGACCAAACCCCATCGCGATTCCCTTTTAACGGATGCAAATTAAAACCAGGCAAATTGATATCCTCTACCTCTTCAGCAGTATCAATTGCCGCAAGCTGCATGCGTAATTTACGCTCATGCTTTGCTTGAATACCTGCAACACTACCTGTTTGAAAGTATTTCTTAAGGCCCTTGTGTTTGAAAGATTTAATCATAAAGAAAGTGTAGCGTGATGCGCATCACCTGTCGATAGAAATATAAGCATGCTCAAAAATACCCTAACACACTGCAACACTGCCAATGCAGTAATTGGGAAAGATTAGAAGAGAGATGATTGGAGTCTGAGGCGTCTGAAATTAATGATGCTTCAGACTCTTTTTTTTAGGATGTATAAAAATGCTTTATTGCCACTCCATCTTCAAAACGCGGTGTGACTGCGCACAATCCCTTAAATACAAATTGATTAAGCTTTGATAAGGAATGCCCTTGTCATCCGCCAACGCCTTAAAATACTCAACAGTATCTTCGTCAAGCCTTATCGTAACCTGCTTCTTAAGCTTTTTAGCGTAGGGGTTTTTAAAATCATAATGATCACGCATAGCGATAATCCTCATATACCTTACGTTCTTGTTTGCCTGCTTTACGTGCAGAAATAATACGAATGCTTTCTACTTAACTGCTTACAAAACTAAAATCAGCAGGGTAAGAATGAAGACCATCAAAATCGCCTTTACTCACCGCTACACCCTTACTTTTAGCGATAGCGTAAACCATCCCCATATGAAAGAAGTAATTAGGCACTATGTATTGATGAATAAAATCTGACTGGCACAACTCTATCTCTGAAAAGCCAGCCTTATCCGTTATGACTTTACTATCATCAAGGTTATGAATTTCAGGAAGCGTGTCTAATAACGCTCTCGTGTCGATGATTTGGCGAACGACAGTAGTTTTCCCAACCTCATCAGACATTAACGAAACAGCCTCTTCCCCCAATAGCGGGCAATACCCCCTTAACACAAAATTGGCTGCAATTTTTGCGTTCATTTCAAGAGAAAACATATCATCCATTAAAGACTCAGAGAACAACTCGGTCGGTACTTTATTAACAATCGTCTCCAACTGTAACAAATAGCCCTTGAATAATTGTTTAATGTTACCGCTCATTATTCCCTCTAAATCTCAATGATTGAGTGTGATCAGGCAAACATTCGCCCAACCGATTATGCAAGTCAGATGAGACGGGAACGAGGCGTAATCTGACGGGACCAGCCTCGGTAAGCATTTGCGACGTGATATTTAAAAGTGAACGCCTTGATAAGATAGGCTTCTAAAAAGTAATGTTTATGCAAGACTAACGCTGCCATCACTGGAAGCTTTGAAGTGAAGCGAAGCGCAATGGAGAAGCTGTCCAGTGCATGACCTTGTTAGCAATACCGGAGTGAATATCTAGCATATATTTACTAATAGTATCGTCGCTGCATTTTCTAGATGATCCGTACAAATTTGGATTACAGATAAAATTAGTAACTAATTTATGATCAGGGTGAAAATACCCTATAGATCGAGCGACTAAATATAAAAGCTCAAGAGTCCTAAGCTTCTCGTAGGTTGAATTAAATGATCTCCCCACAACAAAATCGAACCCCATGTATTTATCTGTTTCAATATTAATACCAAATGCATTACCCAGAGATACAAGCCATTTATAATTAATTTCACCTATGTCAAAATCACAGGAAAAAGTGTTTCGGTATGCAGCTTTGGCCTTTCTAAGCATCGAAAGTTTATGAAGTTCATTTTGTCTAATATTGAACATATCTGCTGAATTACTACAAATATCCTTGAATCCAAACGATAGAATGTTTTCCCTAGCAAGTTTTTTCACTAAATAATCCCTAGAGATACAGTACAAAAAATCTGCCTTCCAAGCACTTGTACTTAACGTATTTGGTAACGAGGCGATATATTGAATAGTATTTTCACACCGTGAAATTTCGGCCTCATCTGGAGGGGTAAAAGCGCAACCATCCAAGAAACCTCGAAGCTTACTATTGTCATCAGCAATTATTTTTGCATCTCGTTTTAAGTGCTGTATAAAAAGAGAGTTCTTTTTTTGCATATACTCAAGCTGCGACTGACTCAGAAGGGTCACACTAAACCCTTGATCAGTATATTTTTTATACAGTTTTTTTCTATAATTCGCTGGACATACAACAAGAAGGTCTGAATCACTGTATATATCATTTTCCTTCATTGTGCTTGAGCCAAACTTTGCAATAGAGTACATGTCAATTAGACCTCAAGGCTCTACTTGCTACACCGGCAAGGAATAACGAAATCACGCCAAAACCAGCTAACGTCTGAAAGATAACAAAAATACGCCCAAATTGTGTGTCAGGAGTCATGTCGCCGTAGCCTAGAGTAGTAATCGTTACACAGGTAAAATAAATGGAATCTAAGAATGTATTGACTCCAGCATCTTTGGTAAAGATAAAGGATGAGAGAAGATAGTTGAGAACAGAGAATACCCCAATGACAAAAAGCAATAAACGAGCAACATTAAACAGCTTCAAACCATATCCTGATGCAAAATCATGAGCTAGATGTGTAATTTTCTCTTTGTAGTATTGTTTTGAATTTATACGATTATGCCTAAATTTTCAGTCCAAATACTTACTTTCTGCCTTTTTCATCCTGTAAAGACTTATCAGTGCATATTTAGGCTGGTGTGTTTCTGATGAATTTCTATATAGCGAGTGATATAGATCGATTGCTATATTAGCATCATCATTAAGATCAAAATTATTTTCGAAAGATAGAGGATCAATTAAGCAATTAGAAATTTTCATTTTCGAAGTGTTTGTATCAGAGAATGTACAATCAATGAATTCGCAATCTACCACCGTTGAGCCTATTAGAAGACAATTTTGAAACTCACAACCAATGAATCTTATGTTTTTTAGCACAGTGTCTTTAAATGAAACACTATTGAATTTTTTATCTCTGAAAACGAGTGGCTTATTTTCTGACTTCATGAACTCTTGTGGATAATAGAGAATATCTCTAAAGCAATTGTCGGTTTCAGCCCGCAAGAATTCCGATAGCGAGTCGATGCGGCTACCATCAATTGAGAATCTATTTGCGGACATTTTATGAGCCTACCTTGTATTCCAATTTTATTTGCTATCACTGCCAATAACGGCAGACTTGTAGTTGTGATTTTTGTGCAACAATGGCGAAATCATGCACAAAAAGCACAAACGTAAGGCTGCCCAAGGAGCGCAGCGACTGATGTTGCTTGGCTTTGTTATAAAGATACATTGGGCTGAGTGGAGTCTACGCCAAACAAACCCAGCAATAGTGAAGCGACCACAGCAACTACCCATTTAGACTTTAGTTTGTATTTACATTCCATACGCACCTCCATTTTCAATTTGGCTGATGTTTTTATAACTTGCTTTACTACGGTAGGAATTGAACCTACTGAACGACTACTTTGCGATGTTGATTGGTAATTGAGAATTACCGCTGCTTTGCAGTCGCCCCACTCACTCCAATGTACCCTCTAATATTTATAATATTTTAATAGTGCGCATGCGCATCTACACTGTTTTCAATTTCCATACAACCTCCTATAAAACACTGATTTTATGGCCTTTTTTATTCCCCCCACAGCCCAATCAATTGAAAAGTCGAGCATTCGTGTTTAGACATTTATTCACTGCCTGTTATTTTGGCTGCGGAATTTTGACCTATTGATACTAAAAGACTTTCTGAGTCGCTGCCAGTACAAACATGCAAAGTTATTGAAGGGGGAAAAAAGTGTTTATTTGATATGAATTGTCTACTCGTCTTCCCTGACTATTTCTTTACAGAATACAAGAAGCTAAAAACGAAAACCATAAAAATATTGTGTGATTTTTAGCGTTAAGATCGCGGCAAGTCGCGGCAAAGCAATAATCCAACCTAGCCCTTGGAAGACAATAGTTACGTTGTCGGCATAAATGCGCGACCTACATTTGATGGTGCAGAAAGTTGTTTAGTGCTTCGATGAGGTATGTTGTAACGGCGAGTTTCTAACGCC
The DNA here is from genome assembly GCF_965225885.1 of Marinomonas sp. NCBI lineage: Bacteria > Pseudomonadati > Pseudomonadota > Gammaproteobacteria > Oceanospirillales > Oceanospirillaceae > Marinomonas > Marinomonas sp. The sequence continues at coordinate 2,399,473 of NZ_OZ245329.1, read as the reverse complement.
TGATTACGGTCGTACCTCCCTTATGCAGGCCTACGGGGAATGTTGGTGTGAGACGAGTTAGGATGAAAAAATAGTGTTTTTCTGTTTCGGTCCATTGAACCTTCATTCAGGCAATCCATATTTTTTTCTAATGTCAGCAACCCCCTTTGTTCTTCCAGCCTTGCTATCTTCGAGCCCTTTTTCAATCGCTTCTCGAACATATATTTCATGCATCAGGTCATCCCATGTTGCATTGGCGGGGAGTTGATCAATCAGCTTATGTGCTTCTTCCTTACTGACAATCGTTGACATTTTATACCTCCAAATGTGTCTAATTTAATTTGGTTATCTGTTGATACTAAAAGACTTTCTAATGAGCTGCCAGCGCAAATTCAATAAAACGCCTGATTACGGTCGTACCTCCCTCATGCAGACCTACAATTGAGGATCGCGGAAAGTTATGTGGCGTTTCGATGAGGTAGGCGTTTAGTTTCGAAAAGAAACGCCATATAACTTGGAGCAAGGTAATAACAAATAAGGGGAGGGAATAAAGAAAAAAGGTTGTCGTATAAAAAAGGCCCCATTTACCTGAGTAGACAAAATGGGGCCAAGGTAGACATAAATTGGTTGTCAATGACGAGTCTGTTTTGGCTCGTTCATTTCGCGCATGCGTTTGCGGTGTTCGACAAATTCGTCACTCAGCATATAGTCGCCCTGCTCGGTGTGAGCAAGTGCGCCTCGGTTCACTAGTGCGTCTAAGGTTTTTGGCAATACCTTTTGACGTCGTTCGCCTTTGATAAAGTAAAATTGCTCACCCAATTGGATTAATTTAAAACCAGATTCTAGATACCCAACACATAAGTTTTGAGTTGGCGTTAACTTGAGTTTCATTGTTCACCTCACATTGCCTGCCGTCTCTTAAATGTAAATCAGTTGATCATTTATCGTTCATGTTAACTATAGACTATAGACACTTTTTTCAAGAACAGTAATTTTCTGCCTCTAACATTACAAAAAGATAAAAAAAGAAACCTTTTCGTCCTGCCAAGGGCTGAGCTGTCGCTTAACGGTCTCAAAAAGCCCAAAAAAAGGGAAGGCATGAAGCCTTCCCTTTTCACAATCCTTGCAGTGATTACTTTATTCAGCAAACACGACGGTTTTATTACCATGCACTAGAACACGATCTTCCAAGTGGTAACGTAGTCCGCGTGAAAGTACGAGTTTTTCGATGTCTTTGCCTAGACGAACCATGTCTTCTGCAGCATGGCTGTGGCGAACACGAATCACGTCTTGTTCGATAATCGGGCCTGCGTCTAAATCGGCTGTGACGTAGTGACAGGTCGCGCCAATCAGTTTCACGCCACGAACCGCCGCTTGGTGATACGGTTTCGCACCAATGAAAGACGGTAAGAAGCTGTGGTGTATGTTGATGACTTTATGGCGGTATTTCTCACACAAGTATTCAGGGAAGATCTGCATGTAGCGCGCTAATACAATGGTATCGGCTTGTGTAGAATCAATGCAAGCTTCAATTTCTTGGAAGGCTGGCATTTTGTTTTCTTTTGGCACGGGAATGCAGAAGTATGGAATCTTGTACCATTCGACCATAGAACGCAGGTCTTCATGGTTGGCAATCACGCCGACGATTTCACAGTTCAGTTCGCCTGTGTGCCAGCGATGCATGATGTCGTTTAGGCAATGGGATTCTTTGGTGGCCAATAGGACAACTTTAGGACGATCTTCGCTGTCTTTTACGTACCAACGCATGTTGAATTCTTCGGCAATAGGCGCGAATTCTTTGCGGAAGGTTTCTACGTCAATAGACAAACTTTCCGCGTCGATGTCATGACGCATGAAGAACCATTTTTGCTCTAAATCTGTGTGGTGGCTGGCTTCGATAATCGAGCCTTGACGCTCGTTTAAAAACTGACTCACCGCCGCTACAATCCCCACTCTATCGGGACAACTAATCACAAGTCGAAATGTTTTCTTTCTCATAATAAAACTTACAAACCTTAAAAACTTTTAAAAATCGCAAAGGCTAAACAACGTGTTTAGCCTTAAAAACGTCGGCGAATTATACTGAATTCACTTACTTATTCTTAACTACTTATGCTTAATTACTTGTTCTTAATAATGTAGCACTGGTGAATTTTGTCGTTACGATCAAAATCTGGGTCGAGCGTTTCGCGAGTGATGTTTTTCACATCGTATTCTTGCTCTAATGCTTCGTCCAATACAAAACGACGATAGTTATTAGAGAAAATAAGCTCCCCGCCTCTCGCCAGTCTTGCCATTGCCAAACGTACAAGTTCACCATGATCGCGCTGAATATCTAGAATGTCTGCCATTTTTTTCGAGTTCGAAAACGTCGGCGGGTCCATGAAGATCAAGTCAAACTTATCGCGGCTTTGTTTTAGCCATTCAATACAGTCAGCACGTTCTACCTGATGGTAGCGATCTGAAAATTCATTCAATTCGATATTACGACGTGCCCATTCGGTGTAAGTGTTCGACATATCGACACTCAATGAACTGCGCGCACCACCTTGTCCAGCATGAATCGACGCGGTTGCGGTGTAACAAAACAAGTTTAAGAAACGTACGCCATCGGCTTTGTCTTGAATCAATTTACGCACAGGTCTGTGGTCAAGGAACAAACCCGTGTCTAAGTAATCTTTTAGATTAACAATGAAATCACAGCCATATTCTTCGACGATCATTTCGTGTTTCGTTTGATCTATTTTTTCGTATTGCTCTTTGCCAGTCTGTCTTTGGCGTTTTTTCAAGATCACATTGGACTCTGAAATATTCAACGCGGTCGGAATCGCAGACATGACCTCAAACAAACGTTGCTTGGCCTTTTCTGGATCGACACTTTTTGGCGCTTGGTATTCTTGCACGTGCGCCCAATCGCCATAGACATCAATGGCAACAGAGTATTCTGGCATATCGGCGTCATAAACGCGGTAGCACTGAATCTTATTTTTCTCGACCCATTTTTTCAGTTTCTTCGCATTCTTTTGCAGACGGTTAGCAAACATTTGTGCTCCCGGCGTCATGACCGATTGCGCGACTACGTCTTCTTTTATGCTGCCAGCCAACAATGGGAACTGATACGCGCGACATTCGATGCCACCGTTTATCACTCGTGTGCTTTTCTCTGGTCTAGCTGGAATTTGACGCGCCAAATGATCGTTACTGGTTAGCATCATAAACTGCCAACCGCGCACATGAGTTACAACCCATTCGCCTAACTGACGATACAAGGCAATCAAGGCCATCTCATCACCAATACGCTCACCGTAAGGTGGGTTGGTAATTAATAGACCCGGAGCATCAGGGTTGATATCGAATTCGTGTTCTTGGAACGACGACATGGTCACATCAATGACGTCCGTTAATCCAGCACGCTTGATGTTTTCTCGCGCGGCTGCAATGGCTTTTTGCTCTCTATCCGTACCTTGGAAACGAATACCTAAGGTTGCAGGATCTTTTTTACGGTTCTTAGCAAAATCCATTAGCTGCTGCCACATACGGTGATCGTGCTGTTTCCAGCCTTTAAACCCCCAATATGGACGACGCAAACCCGGTGCGATGTCCAAAGACATCATCGCGGCTTCAACAAGAAAGGTACCAGAACCACACATAGGATCGATTAATTGCGTCAAACCGCAATCTGTTCCCCAACCGGCGCGCAGCAAAAGACCGGCGGCTAAGTTTTCTTTAAGAGGTGCCATGCCGCCTTGTTGACGGTAACCACGGCGATGCATACTTTCGCCAGATAAATCGATACTGACTGTTACTACTTCACGCTTAATACGCAAAGCAATGCGGACTTCTGGTTGTTCTTTTTCAACGTTAGGACGTTCGCCAGACAAGGCGACAAAATAGTCGGCAATCGCATCTTTGGCACGAACCGCACCAAATTGTGTGTTACGAATATGGTGATTGGTGCCGTGGCAATCAATCGCGATGGTGTTGGTTGCGTTCATGTGATCGGACCACTGAATCGCTTTTATGCCATCGTATAAGTCGTCGGCTGATTCCATTTTGAAATTGGCAATCGGCAACATAACGCGAGTTGCAACGCGAGACCAAAGGCACGCTTTGTACATACCTTCTAAGTCTGTGGTTAGCTTAACCTGCGCCTCACCCAATCGAGTTTGCGTTAGGCCTTCACCATGCAGCTCTTTTTCTAAGACATTCTCTAACCCAAGAGGACAGGTTATTTCTAATGCGTAAACCTGACTTGCTGAATCAGTTGTCTGTAATATCGTGCTCATTTATAAAATACTTTTTTAAATTTCAATGAATGTTTCGAAACGCATAAAGAGGGCGGGATTGTGTCCCGCCCTCTTTTTTAAACAAGGCACAAAATACGCTGCGCCTTGTTTTCAATTCGATCTTTAGATGCCGAGATCAAGCTCTCGGTAATAAGCATCAGTGCTAGCTATAGCTTCCTTAATTAACTCAGGGCCGTGATAAATAAAGCCCGAATATATCTGTACTAAACGCGCACCCGCTTGCAGTTTCTCTACTGCATCGGCGCCACTTGAAATGCCACCAACACCAATAATTGGTAAAGTATCTTTCAAATGCTCAGCCAATACTTTCACCACATGAGTCGACGCATCACGAACAGGCATGCCACTCAAACCGCCCGCTTCTTTTTCAAATTGATGACCTAAAACCGCATCACGAGACAAGGTGGTATTGGTGGCAATAATACCATCAACACCCTGCTCAACCAGAGTATCGGCGACCATTTTGATTTCGTCATCTGTCATATCTGGCGCTATTTTCACCGCCAATGGCACACGCTTACCGTTCTCTGCTTCATAACGATCACGTGCCGCAACCAATGGCGCAATTAACTGAGCCAAGCTTTCACCAAATTGTAAACTACGAAGTCCCGGTGTATTTGGTGAACTGATGTTTGCTGTAATGTAATCTGCGTAAGGAATAACTGATTCTAAACAGGCCAAATAATCCGCTGCGGCGTCTTCCACCGAAGTGGTTAAATTTTTGCCAATATTAACACCTAACACACCAGGATAACGGTGGGATTTAATCCGCGAAACCAAATGATCCACACCTTTGTTATTAAAGCCCATGCGGTTAATAATGGCTTCATGCTCTGGCAAACGGAACAAACGCGGCTTAGGATTTCCGGCCTGCCCTTTCGGTGTCACGGTTCCCACTTCAACAAAACCAAACCCTAATGCACCCAAGGCTTCAAACGCATCGGCATTTTTATCTAAGCCAGCCGCTAAACCTACAGCATTGGGAAAACGTAATCCCATCACATCAACCGGTTTAGTCGATGGCAATCCACCTAGAAATTTGTTCAAACCCAATCGACTGCTTGCTGCAAGAAGATCCAATGACAATTCATGGGACACTTCTGGGTCCAATTTAAAAAGTAACGAGCGAGCAAGTTGGTACATTGTTAGGGCTCCTAGGCGGTTAAGATCAGGTGAATGCCTTAGCTGATCTGTGCGATCTAATTTATATGATCTTCTAATTCGTATTATCGGGTTTAACGCTATTTAACTTTAGGCTATCTAATTTTAGTGACAGCAACTAGCTTATTCATGTCATCAAATTCTACTTCAAAAAAACCGTAAATCCCTTGATGAGTCACAAAACGCTGAAAAGCCGACAAAGGCAACTGAACTTTACGTCCATCTAGACTGCTTGCGACTAGGTTTTTCGCCGCTCCTGAATACATAGCTTCATATTTAGATGCGGGCAAAGCCACATTTAATACAATTTTTGCCATTTTTTCGTCCTGTGCTTACGTTACCCTTACAGAGATCACCCTGTGCGTAAAGATTTGAATCCGATAAGATGAAGGCTATTATATGGAGACCTTTGCACGAAGTCACGAGCGAAGCCAAGTCGAGACAAAAACAGACGCTAAAGCCAAGCTTATTGGTTATAGATGAGCACTTTAAGTCTGTTTTTTAACAAAGTATTGGTGGGCACCGTCGTTTTGCAAGGTTTTCATCTTGCGTTGACACTTTTATTGACAAAAGTATAAGGAACCTAGGTTCGATGGTAACTGTAATTGAGCAATTAAAAGATCACTTAAACCACGCCGTTGTTGGCCAACCAGATTTAACCCATGAATTACTTGTCGCTTTAATCGCTAATGGCCATGTACTTCTAGAAGGTCCACCGGGTATAGCAAAAACCACCGCCGCAAAAGCTCTGGCTAGCGCCATCGACAGCCGCTTCCAACGCATTCAATTTACGCCTGATTTGTTACCGGGTGACGTGACGGGATCCGATATTTATCAGCAAGAAACCGGCAAATTCAGCTTTATCCCCGGCCCTATCATGAACGACATCGTGCTAGCCGACGAGATCAACCGAGCGCCAGCCAAAGTACAATCTGCATTACTTGAAGCCATGGGCGAAAGACAAGTCACCGTTGGTAATCACAGCTACGCCCTTTCGTCTTTATTTTTTGTGATTGCGACACAAAACCCCATCGAGCAAGAAGGCACTTACCCTTTGCCTGAAGCGCAGCTTGATCGCTTTATGATGAAAATAAACCTCGGCTACCCAAGCGCTGCCAGCGAATTAGATGTTCTCAGATTAGTACGCCAACAAGACCTACACAAAACCTCGTCGAGCAAGCCTCAACCCGTTTGCAAGCCCCATGATATTCTTGAAATTCAGCATAAAGCGCTGTCTTTATATATGTCTGAAAGTGTCGAGCAATACATAGTGCAACTCGTGATGGCTACCCGCCAACCAGAGCTTTATTTGGGCGAAGCGGGCAAAGGAACCAATCTTATTGAATTTGGCGCCAGCCCTCGCGGCACCTTGGCTCTTGATCGTTGTGCTCGTGCCAATGCGCTGATAAACGGTAGAGATTTCGTAACGCCTGATGATGTGCGCCAGATTGCCTTACCTGTACTGCGCCATCGCATCATTACGACGTTTGAAGCACAAGCCGCCGGATTATCTGTTGACGATCTATTGAAGCGATTAATTAGTCACGTTCCTGCACTGTAACTCAGGGAATCGCAGCAAAAGGCAATTAGTACAATGAGCCCATTATTATCACCCGAATCTCCTGAGCTGGATGACGCCCATTTTGTTCTCTTGGCAAGTTATGCCAAGCATTTAGGAAGAGCGCCAAAAGCCATTCGTTTTGCAACCCATTCAGGAGAGCGTCGTTCCCGTCAAAAAGGTCACGGCATGGAAATGCTCGAACTTCGAGCTTATCAAGCCAGTGACGATTTGCGCCACATCGATTGGCGAGTGACAGCTCGAACAGGCCAAGCGCATACTCGACTTTATGCGCAAGAAAATGACCATCAGCGACTGTTATTGTTGGATCTGTCTAGCAGCGCTTACTTTGGAACTCGTCATACTTTTATTGCCACGCGTTTTCTTCAGCTTGCCGGCATTATTGCTTGGCGATCCAAACAGCAAGGCGACACCCTGTCTTATCGAATCACCTACGGCAACCAAGAACACGCCAGCAATAAATCTGGCACTCTGCCAACGCTACTAAACTATTTAAAAGACGCCTCTAAAATAGAAAATCGAGCCAATGGCCACAAAACGACCAGCATTTGGGCCAACACCTTGCTGACCAATAAAGCTCACAATAAAGATGTGATCATACTGACGGACAAACAGAGCTGGAACCAAGACGAAGAAAGCGCATTAATGAAGCTCGCCGAGCACAATTCTGTTCACTGGATACAAATCATCGATAGCAATGTCTTTAATCTACCTGCTGGCCAATATCAGATGGCCGACAATAACGGCATTAAACCCGTGACCATCAGCAAAAACAGTATGCAACAAGCGAAAGCCGATTTTCTCTCACAAAATACGTTGATGCGTAAAAAGCTGGCTTCTTTTGGTATTCGCCACCAAATATTTGATATCACCGAATCGCCGGAAAAAATCGCTCGCTATCTACTTTCTCAAGGAGCGCTACACTGATGCCTGCTGCACAAGCGCCTCTACAATCAGCAACACAAGCAATAGACTTGCCACACAAAGCTTACATGCTACCGCAATCCGTTCCTATGTGGCCGCCCGTTTGGTGGACATGGCTTATTGTTGCGGCCATTATTTTAGCAATAATAGGTTTGCTGTTCTTATGGTATCGACGCCACAAAAAGCGCACCTACCGACGCGAGGCACTTTCTAATATCAATAAGCAATCCAGCGAGGTGACTGATAAAGACTGCATTTTACTTTGCCACGAAATGATACGTCGCTGCTTGATAAGTGAAGGCAAAACAGAGACTGCCGCTTTTCCTAGCAAGACCTTGTTTGAAACATTAGACAAAACCATGCCAGCAAAACGACAATTCTCTGCGCTCGGCAACGAGTTTATCGATGGGCCTTATCGCAGCCAGATTGAGCTAACCACAGAACAACGCAACGCTATGATCAAAAACACCTGTTATTGGATAAGGAAACACCATGCTTGAATTATCTTGGCCTTGGTTCCTTCTTCTTTTGCCTGTACCCTTTATTATGTATTTTCTGCCAAAAGCCAAGCCAAAAGGCGACGGCATTTGGTGGGGCAATACCGAACAGTTAGTCGACCACCAAGATGGCAAAGCGATCCCTAAACGCCCGACGTTGCGTTACACCTGCCTGCAGGTTTCTTGGGTTTTGCTGATCTTTGCTATAAGCCAACCTGTTTGGTTAGGCGAACCCACAAAAGTCACGCCATCAGGACGAGTCTTGCTTATTGCTCTGGACTTATCTGGCAGCATGCAAGTCAGCGATATGGCACTTAATGACCAACCGGCAAACCGACTAGAGGCCGCCAAATCTGTTTTGTCTGACTTCATTCAAGAGCGTCGCGGTGATCGCATTGGCATTATCGTGTTTGGCTCAAAGGCCTACCTGCAGGCACCGTTAAGCTTTGACACCAAAACGATTAATCAGCTAGTGCAAGAGGCTCAAATTGGTTTTGCTGGTGAACAAACCGCCATTGGCGATGCCATCGGGCTGGGAATAAAACGACTTGAAGACAAACCCTCGGATAAAAAAGTACTTATCCTGATGACGGATGGCGCGAATACCGCAGGTCGAGTGCAACCTCAACAAGCCGCCGCCTTTGCTGCTTCACAGAATGTAAAAATCCACACCATAGGTATTGGCGCAGATAGCATGATTGTTCAAAGTTTCTTTGGCCCTAAAGCCATAAACCCTTCTAGCGATCTAGATGAAACACTATTGAAAAATATTGCCGCACAAACAGGTGGCGAATATTTCCGTGCCAAAAGTACTGAAGATCTGCAAGCCATTTACCAAACACTTGATGCGTTAGAACCGACACCTGCCGAAGATATTTGGCAACGGCCACTGACCAGCTTGTTCCATTGGTTAGGTTTGGGCTCGATTATATTTTTAGGTTTGGCATTGCTCGCCAGTAAGCAACTTGCATGGCATAGAAGCTTTCTCCATAAAAGAACCTCGCGCAAAGGAGATCAAGCATGATGCTTTTTGACTTGATTCATTTTGAACGCCCCTACTGGCTTGTTTTGCTGCCCATCACCTTGCTACTGACGTATTTCATCACCGCAAAAAGCTCGAACAAAAGCACGCTCAATAAAGTGGTCGATCAACGATTGATGCAGCATTTGGTTTATCAAAATACCTCCAGTAACGTGAATAAATGGCTTGGTTTAGTGGCAATATCGTTATGTTGGATTGGCTTAGCTGGCATCAGCTGGACGAAAGCACCAACCACCATGTTTGAAAACACCCAGAAAACGGTGTTGGTTGTCGATCAATCGTTGTCACTGTACGCGACCGACATCAAGCCCAATAGACAAACACAGTTAAAGCAAACCATTCGCGACATACTGGCACAAACTAAAGAAGGCGAGATTGCGTTAGTCGCGTTTGCGGGTGAAGGCTTTATTATCAGTCCTTTCAGCCAAGACAGAGAAACCATCACTCACTTCTTGCTCGCATTAGATCCGATCATTATGCCAATGTATGGCAGCAACTTAACCAGTGGCATTGAAACTGCGCTGTCTCTCAATAAAGATGACGCCTCACCGATTCATCTTATTGTGTTAACCGATGACCTTAGCGAACAGGATAAAACGGCCATTCCTGCGTTATTTAAAGACAAAAACATACAGTTAGATTTAGTGGCTATTGGCACAACCAATACATCATTAATTAAACTGCCTGACGGTCAAATTTTGAAAAAAAATGGCAGGAATGTCTCGCCGATCACACCGATCAAAGACTTAAAAGTGTTGACCACATCCCTTGGCGGCACATTTCATCAAGGACGTTTAAGCCCTCAAGAACTTGCACAAATCACTAATACCGCACCGGATGATCAGCAAACTCAAAAAGCACAAAATAAAAGCATACACTGGATAGAACAAGGCCAATGGCTTGCTTTGCCTTTTCTAGTCTGGCTGGCATTTCAGTTTCGCAAAGGTATGCTATTTATGCTGCTGATTAGCGTGTTTTATTTACCTTCAGAGAAGCTTCAAGCCTCACCTCTTGATTGGTTTATGACCCCAGATCAAAAAGGCCAACAAGCTGTCGATCAAGGCAATTGGCAAGCGGCAGATCAATACTTTCAGCAGCCAAAATGGAAAGCGGCATCGTCTTACGCCTTAGAAAATTACACTGAAACGGTTCAGCAGCTAGACAGCCTAAACAGAAACGCGGCAGAAAATTATAATTTAGGCAATGCATTGGCATTATCAGGCGATACCGAAAAGGCTATTCAAGCCTATGAAAAAGCATTGGAACAAGATCCTTCGCTAAAAGCCGCCAAAGACAATCTTGATTACTTAAAAAAGCAGCAACAAGAACAACAAAAGAAAGACCGACAAAAAAAAGAACAGGAAAAATCTAAGCAGAAAGACAAAGAGAAGAGCCAAGACAAACAACCCAAGCAGTCTGATGCAGATAATAAAAGTGATTCAAAGGATAAAAATGACTCAAAAGATCCGTCTGATTCAAAAAAAGATAATAAAAAGAACGAAAAACAAGACAAAAACAAAACACCTGAGGATAATAAGCAAGATGAAAAATCAGACGAGCAAGAACAGAAACAGGCTGAAAACGCTCAGCTCGACTCTCAACTAGATAGGGAAAAAACACAAGCGCTGAACCAGTGGCTAAGACAAATCCAAGACGACCCAGGATTATTACTGCAACGCAAGCTTTGGTATTTACACCAAGAAAAACGCAATGAAAATCGATTTTCGCAAGAGGATGGGCAAAACCCATGGTAATAAAGCAATACTTCCTTTCATTAATATCGCAAAACAAGTCAAGTCGCTTGTTTTTCTCACTAATGACGACTCTGCTTTTTATTACATTATCAAGCTCTCTTCATGCTACCAGCGTTACCGCTTCCCTTAATAAAAACGTCGCAACTGAAAACGAAGTCGTCCAACTGACCTTACGCGCTGATTTTTCAGACACTGGAAATGGCCCAGACCTAACACCTTTAGAACGCGATTTTGATATCTTAGGCAAAAGCCAAAACAGCCAATTTAGCTTTAACCTAGGCACGAGTACTGCTTTAAACTTTTGGGTTGTCACCTTGATGCCGAAATCGGTCGGCACATTTGAAATCCCCCCAATAAAAATAGGTGATCATGAATCTCAACCTATTAGACTGACCATTAAAAGCTCGCCACAACTACTGGATAGCAATGGCAATCCGCCTGTCATGCTAAAAACAGAAGTCTCTGAAATAGAGCCATACCTTCAGCAAGAAGTCATCTTGAGCGTCAAGCTTTATACGTCTGTCGCACTACAAAATGCGAATCGATCAGTCCCTTCGCATCCAGACCTAGTGATTGAAAGACTTACTGACGATCAGATGAATTATCAAACAGTTAATGGCACTCAGTATCAGGTTATTACACGAGATTATTTAGCGTTTCCACAGCGTAGCGGTCTATTGACGATACCGCCTCAAAGCATTCAGGCAATGATCAACACATCAACTGGCCGAAGAATGATTAAGGTTCAAAGCGAACCACTTAACCTGCAAGTGATACCTATTCCAGCCAGCTACACGGGCGATGCTTGGTTGCCTAGCAGCAAGGTAACTGTATCAACCTCTCTTGATAAGTCGAATGATACTCCAAGAGTTGGCGACACACTTATTTGGACGATTAACATCAGCGCCGAAGGCGCCTTGCCCGAGCAAATTCCAACACTGGATTTCAACAGCACGCGCAAATACAAGCTCTATCCAAAACCACCGAAGTTCGACAACCAAAAAACGGCCAACGGTGTAACCGGCAGTCAAAGCATAACCGTCGAAGTGGTTCCAACGGAGGAAGGCACGCTAACTCTGCCAGATATCAATATTACCTATTGGGATACAGAAACAAGATCCATCAGCACGGTCAGCGCCTCCACAAAAGCGATTGAAATAGCACCACTTCCAAGCACTTCTAGCAAGACAAACGATGCGAAGAAGAATGAACAAAAAATCGACGAACCGCTGCCAGCACAGACCCGCTCGGTTGCCCCAATATCTTTGGCTAAAAAGACAGTAGACAAAAAAACAGAACCTGATCAAACAAGGCCAGAAAATGGACTAAACCTAGAGGTTCTAGAAGAAAAAGATGGCTTTTCACTTCGCCACTACCTGATTGCTGGGTTACTTCTATTGGCGTTAACCATGCTGAGCACTTGGGCTGTAATTCGGGTCAAACACAAAAAAACACAACCTGACAACAGTTACCAAGTCCCAACATTGCAAGAGTTTGCACCACTCAGCACGTCTGATGAACAAAGCGCTTATAAAGCGCTAATTGAATGTTGCCAACAAAATAGCTTGCCATCTTTAAGACCAAGCCTCTTAGAATGGGCTCGACATCGCTGGGGAGATAATGAAATTCGTAGCGTAGATGATATAAAGCGCCTAACGTCTGTACACGTCACTCAGCTTCTTATGGAAGCAGAATTAATGCTGTACTCAAACAATCCAGCACATGAATGGCAAGGAGAACCGCTTGCCGACGCATTAGAAGAGTACACCAGCGGACAAGCCAAACCATCACAGGCTAGCCAGCTAAAAACCCTTTACCCAAATTTTTAATGAATGCTATTCCCTAAAAGGACACCATGATGACACCATATCAATCTGGCATTATTGCCGAAGCTTCAAGTGATGCTCTTTTTATTACGCTTAATATAAATAGATCCGAAATTAGCGCGCTCAAACGCGCTCTAGTCGCTGCTCCTGCGCTTATTGAAGGGCTGCAAGTACAATTTCCAGCAGCAGAGCTACACGCTGCTATAGGCCTTAGCAGCCTTGTTTGGGATGAACTAGACAATAATCGACCGCAACACCTTGCTACATTCCCGCATATCGCTGGTAAAGACATTGAGTTCACCCCAACAGATGTGGATCTTGTTCTTCACATTCGCTCTTCTCGCCATGACGCAACCTACCAGTTGGTTAACATTCTTTTTAGAGCTTTTGGAAACAGCGTTTCACTAGTAGAAGAAGTTAGCTGCTTTAAATATCTTGATAACCGCGATTTGACAGGCTTTGTGGATGGCACTGAGAATCCAGCTGGAGAACAACGCAAATCAGTCGCGCTAGTTGGCAATGAAGACCCAAGCTTTGAAAACGGCTCATACTTAAATTTAATGCGTTTCGTTCATGATTTAGAGAAATGGGAAAAAGAAGATCTCAAAACGCAAGAGGACACATACGGACGGACCAAACATACTAACGAAGAATACCCTTCAGCAGAAAAATCTGTTCATGCCCATACTAAACGCACCTCACTAAAGGATGAGAATGGCAACTCGATGGAAATCTTGCGGCACAGTATGCCATTCGCTTCTTTGACCGAAAAAGGCCTAATGTTCGCTAGCTACAGCAAAACGCCTGTGATTTTTAATCTAATGCTGGAAAGTATGGTAAAAGGCGATGAGAACGGCAATACCGATCATCTAATGAAATACACTCGTGCAACAACAGGGCAGGCCTTCTTTGTTCCATCAAATAAATGGCTAGTGTCTTTATCTTAAAAAAACGTTGGGCAATAAAAAAGCCACTCATTGAGTGGCTTTTTTGTGAGCAAAATAAACGCTTATCTTTCTATTTGAGCTTTGTTTTTCAAGTAGTCTTGTTGACCTTGGGTACTAAGAGTTGCTTGAGTTTGATTCAAGTAACGTTCATAAGCCAATTTTTGATCATCAGGAACCGTTGAATCGCCAACGTCAACCTTGTTTAAGCGAATCAAAGCCAGATCACCATTAGACAGGCCTTTCACCTCAACAACAGGCTTACCATCTGGGTGAGGCAAAGAGAAAGCCAAGGATGTCATTTCATCTTGGCCACGCTTAGCATCTTTTACAGACGTCCATTTGGTCTTACTTGCAGCCTTCGCTTTTTCAGCTTTAGCACGCAGTGACTCTACCGCTTTGTTTTGCACCACGATAGAAGCAACCTGCTCTTTGGTTTCTTCATATGATTGAAAAGCTTCTGGCTTATGATCATTTAAATGCAGCACAACCACCTGATCATCACTCAACTCAACCAAGTTACTGTTTTGGCCATCTTCCAGCACAGGTGCACCAAAGGCTGCCGCAATAACCGCTGGATTGCTAGTCACTTCGTCAGAACCACCATCACGACCAAAGTAAGCGCTTTGCAGTACATCAACGCCATATTCTTTTGCGATAGCATCTAATTTATCACTGGCATAAGCCAAATCAGTTATATCTTCATGGGCCGTCAACAAAGCATCTCTTGCTTTGTCTTCACGTAATTTTTGCTGCAACTCTTCTTTCTTAGAAGCAAAGCTTGGCACATCAGGCTTAGAAATATCATCCAATTTGATTAGATGGTATCCATACTGACCTTTAACCGACTTCACTTCGCCTTTTTTCATAGAGAAAAGCGTATCGTCAAAAGCAGAGCCCATAATGCCTTTTTCAACATAACCTAGGTTACCGCCATTTTTATTCGAACCAATGTCTTCTGAATATTTAGCAGCCAAATCAGCAAACTTTGCACCTGCTTTCAGCTTAGCCTCTACTTCTTCAAGACGTTTTTTCGCTTCATCATCGCTGCGATCAGATGTCTCGATCAAAATATGTGATGCAGATCTTTCTTCTTGAGCTAGACCTGAAATAGATGCTTGATAAGCATCTTGTAACTCTGCATCTGTGATTTTAACTTTATTGTTAAAATCAGAGCTAGAAATCACAACGTAATTTACTTTAACTTGCTCTGGCGTTTTGAAGTTTTCTTTATTCGCTTCGTAATACGCTTTTAGCTCATCGTCTGACACACTGGTGTTTTCTGACTCATCAGCCAAAGAAAAAGACACATAATCGTATGTTCTTTCTTGAGACTGTAATTTAGAAACACTGTCCACTTGATAAGGCAAAACAAACTCAGAACCCGCAATAGCATTACGAGGCTGCTGAATCAAAACATCTTGTTTAATACGCTCTTTAAAGGCTAACGGAGTAAAGCCAAGAGAACGAATAAAGTTAAGATATTTATTTTGATCAAATTGACCATTAGTCTGAAACTGCTCAGCCTGTAACAAATAAGCATTCACTTGAGCATCTGAAACACCCAGACCTAATTCTTTTGCTTGATTAGCCAATACAACACGCTGAATCAACTCATCTAAAGCACGACGCTGCAGCAAGTTATCTTCCAGTAATGCAGGATTGACTTGCCCGCCCATCATCGAAATTAATTGACGACGTTGAGTTTCAGCACCTTGCAGCATTTGTGTACGGGTAATATCTACACCATCCACGTTAGCCACAGTATCTGATGAGTTAAAACTTTGAACCAAGGCGTCTACGCCAAATAGAGCAAAAGTCACAACGATAAAACCAACTATGATCTTTACCACAATGCCTTGTGACTTATCTCTGATATCCTGGAGCATTACTGCCTCCAAATGAGTTAATGAAATGACAAATAAAAAAGGTGCATTCCGCTTGGAATACACCTTTTGTGTCTAATGGCGGAACAGACGGGACTCGAACCCGCGACCCCCTGCGTGACAGGCAGGTATTCTAACCAACTGAACTACTGCTCCAAAAACATTAGTTTACAGCGTCTTTAAGACCTTTACCGGCTTTAAAGCCAGGAACCTTCGCTGCTTTAATTTGGATTTCCTCACCAGTTTGAGGATTACGACCTGTACGTGCCGCACGTTCTTTAACTGCAAAAGTACCAAAACCAACTAGTGTAACCTGGTCACCTTTTGCCAAAGCAGCTTCAATTGCTTTCAAAGTAGCATCAAGTGCATTGCTAGCAGAAGCTTTAGATAAATCAGCAGACGCTGCAATAGCATCAATCAATTCAGATTTGTTCACGTTGTACCCCTTCAGTATTTTCTTGGTTCCTTAGTGTTTTTCGGCGCAGTATAAATGACTACCGATAAGGCCGAGCCAGCAGTTATACAAGCCCAGCCTACCCCCTGTCAACACAGGTTATGCCTTTAATGATGACTTACAGTTTCTTGTTCATCAACAGTTTTTTCACTTGAAGGTAATGTTTCTACCTTTTTTGGTGAAGGAATGTACTCCAAAGCAATATCAAGTACTTCATCAATCCATTTGACAGGGATGACTTCAATGTCAGCCTTGATATTATCAGGAATTTCCTTCAAATCACGAGCATTTTCTTGAGGAATAATCACAGTTTTTATCCCCCCTCTGTGAGCCGCTAGAAGCTTCTCTTTAAGTCCACCAATAGGTAATACCTCCCCACGCAGCGTAATCTCGCCAGTCATGGCCACAGAAGCTTTAACAGGGATCTTAGTTAGCACAGACACAATGGCTGTACACATGGCAACACCAGCACTCGGACCATCTTTAGGTGTAGCTCCTTCAGGAACATGTAAATGAAGGTCTGTTTTTTCATGAAAATCTTCATCAATACCAAGACCCGTTGCTCGACTTCTAACCACTGTCAAAGCCGCTTGAATGGATTCTTGCATCACATCACCAAGCGAACCCGTCTTAACATGGCGACCTTTACCCGGCACACCAGCCGCTTCAATGGTCAATAATTCACCACCAACAGACGTCCAAGCCAGCCCTGTTACCTGACCAATTTGATTTTTTTCTTCCGCTTTTCCGTAACTAAATTTATGAACGCCAGAAAAATCTTCTAAATTATCACTGATTACTTCAACCGCTTTTGATTCTTTATCACTACTTAGTGCTTGTTTTTTGACAACGCGACGACAAATTTTACTTAGCTCACGTTCTAATCCACGAACCCCAGCTTCTTTGGTGTAATAACGAATCACATCCATCAAGGCACCATCTGTTACCTTAATTTCACTTTCCTTAAGCCCTGATAGCTTAATTTGTTTAGGCAATAAATAGCGTTTTGCGATGTTCAACTTCTCATCTTCGGTGTAACCCGGGATTCGAATCACTTCCATGCGATCTAGGAGTGGACCAGGGATATTCATACTATTTGAAGTACAAATAAACATCACATCAGACAAATCGAAATCCACTTCAAGATAATGATCGTTGAAAGTGTGGTTTTGCTCTGGATCAAGCACCTCTAAAAGTGCAGAAGCTGGATCACCACGCTGATCCATGCCCATCTTGTCAATTTCATCTAACAAAAATAGTGGATTCTTAACTTTCACTTTCGCCAATTTTTGCAACAACTTACCTGGCATAGAGCCAATATAAGTACGACGGTGACCACGAATTTCAGCTTCATCACGAACACCACCAAGCGCCATACGCACATACTGGCGATTAACTGCTTTCGCAATCGATTGACCAAGTGACGTTTTACCCACACCTGGCGGCCCAACCAAACATAGCACCGGGCCTTTAACTTTTTTCACTCGCTGCTGCACAGCTAGAAATTCTAAAATACGCTCTTTAACATCTTGAAGACCGTAATGATCTTGGTTCAAGACTTTTTCAGCATAAGCCAAGTCATTGCGAACTTTACTGCGCTTTTTCCAAGGCAAAGAAGTTAACCAATCTATATAACCTCGAACAACAGCAGCCTCAGCTGACATAGGTGACATCATGCGAAGTTTCTTCAACTCACCTTCGGCTTTTTCTTTTGCCTCATCAGACATGCCAACTTCAGCAATTTTTTCTTGCAGCTGATCTAACTCATTACTGCCATCTTCCATATCACCAAGTTCTTTCTGAATGGCTTTCATTTGCTCATTCAAATAGTACTCACGCTGACTTTTTTCCATTTGCTTTTTAACACGACTGCGAATGCTTTTTTCAAGATGAGCGATATCAAGTTCACCATCCATCAAGCCAATCAAATATTCTCCACGACCCGTTAAAGAGTCTATTTCCAATACTTTTTGCTTATCTTCAAGCTTCAGACTCATATGACCTGTGATGTTATCGATAAGCTTGGCAAGATCATCAATAGATTTTAGAGAGGCCACAACCTCTGCAGGAATACGCTTGCTACCTGCTACATATTCATCTAACTGCTTAAGCAGAGCATTTCGAATAACGCCATGCTCCGTTTGATCTTCTTCTTGAAGATCAAGCTCAACAATACGACCTAAAACAAAACCATCTGCATTTTCCATCTTATCAAGACGAGCACGCTTACCACCTTCAACAAGAACCTTAACGGTTCCATCAGGTAGACGCAGCAGCTGCATTACTTTTGCTGTCGTGCCAATAGAGTAAAGATCCTCAAAAGCTGGATCATCTTTAGAGGCGTCCTGTTGAGCAACAAGAAACACATATTTGTCATTTTCCATAGCAGACTCTAATGCCGCTATGGATTTAGCGCGACCAACAAATAACGGCAACACCATATGGGGATACACGACCACATCACGAAGTGGCAACATTGGCAGGAGCAAAGAATCTGTCATATTTTTTTCCAATCCGGGCACATAAAGAAAAGCGCACTTTTATATTTCAACATTGATTAGGAAAGAGATAAGGGCGAAGCCCGAAATTACAAGCACTATCACCGTTTGAATTTAGTCTACACAGTGTTTTAAAGCGAAACATCATAAAAAAGGCCGAGTTTAAGTAATAAAACTTAAATTCGGCCTTTTATTTTTCTTGGCTATAAAGAGAATTAAGCGTTTTTAGCCAATTCTTCTTTTTCTAGCACCATCAGAGGTGCAGACTCGCCGCGAATTGAAGTGGCATCCATAACAACTTTCGCAACATCATTGCGAGTTGGAAGCTCATACATGCAATCCAATAAAGCAGACTCCAAAATACTACGCAAACCACGAGCACCAGTTTTACGCTCTAAGGCTAATTTAGCCGCTTCACGTAAAGACTCTGGGGTAAACTCAAGCTCAACACCTTCCAGTTCAAACAAATGCTGATACTGTTTTACAAGCGCATTTTTAGGCTGACTTAAGATCGTCATTAACGCTTCTTCATCCAATTCTGAAAGTGTCGCCACAACAGGCAAACGACCAACAAACTCAGGAATCAAACCGAATTTAACTAAATCTTCCGTCTCTACACGGTGAACGGCTTCAGAAAAAGATCGGCCTTCTTCTTTGCTCTTCACGGTTGCAGAAAAACCAATACTGCTTTTTTCTGTTCTATCACTGATAACACGCTCTAAACCAGCGAACGCCCCACCACAAATAAACAAAATATTAGAAGTATCGACCTGCAAAAATTCTTGCTGAGGATGCTTGCGACCACCTTGTGGAGGGACAGAAGCAACCGTACCTTCAATTAGCTTAAGCAAAGCCTGCTGAACACCTTCACCAGACACATCACGCGTAATAGATGGGTTATCAGACTTTCTAGAAATCTTGTCAATCTCATCAATATACACAATACCACGCTGCGCTTTTTCTACATCGTAATCACAGTTCTGCAATAGTTTCTGAATGATGTTCTCAACATCTTCACCAACATATCCAGCCTCTGTCAACGTAGTCGCATCAGCAATAGTAAAAGGCACATCTAGAACACGAGCAAGCGTCTGAGCCAAAAGTGTCTTACCACTACCCGTTGGACCAATTAGCAAGATATTACTCTTACCCAATTCAATACTAGTATCCGTTTTACCCTGATGACGCAAACGCTTGTAATGGTTATAAACCGCTACAGCCAAAACACGTTTAGCCTTATCTTGACCAATAACATAGTCATCAAGCGCTGCACTCAATTTTGCAGGTGTTGGCAATTCATCCGCAGACTCACCATCTTCAGTAATCTGAGACAGCTCCTGCGTGATGATGTTATTACACAAATCCACACACTCATTGCAAATATAGACAGAAGGCCCTGCAATAAGTTTTTTTACTTCGTCTTGGCTCTTTCCGCAAAAAGAGCAATACAATAACCGATCGGAGTGGTCGCCACGGCTAAAATTATCATCCGACATTTATTCCACCCTTTTCTTAAACTGTTCGTTTCTGCAAGATATCATCAATCAAACCGTAATCTTTTGCTGTTTGCGGATTCATGAAGTTATCACGGTCCGTATCAATAGCAACCTGCTCAATTGGCTTACCTGTATGAAAAGAAATAATTTCATTTAATTTATGTTTGATACTTAAGATTTCACGGGTGTGAATCTCAATATCAGAAGCTTGCCCCTGATAACCGCCCAAAGGCTGATGAATCATAACTCGTGAATTGGGCAAACAATAACGCTTACCAGCAGCACCTGCTGTTAACAACAAGGCCCCCATGCTCGCCGCTTGACCAATACACATGGTACTAACATCTGGCTTAATAAATTGCATCGTATCATAAATAGACATGCCAGCAGTAACAGACCCACCAGGTGAATTAATATACAAATGAATATCTTTATCTGGGTTTTCTGATTCTAAAAATAGTAACTGTGCCACAACCAAGTTGGCCATGTGATCCTCAACTTGACCAACCAAAAAGATCACTCGCTCCTTAAGTAGGCGAGAGTAAATATCAAATGACCTTTCTCCACGAGCGGTCTGCTCAATAACCATTGGGACAAGACCATTACTTGTGATTGCAACAGGACCAGTAGTCGGGTTCATCAAATTCATATCGCATTCCTTAAAACAAAAAGGTCGACATAGCATTTGCTATGTCGACCTTATTAAAAAAGATAAGACTCGTCTTATGCTTCTTCCCCAGCCTCTTCAGCTTGGGCATTTGGCTTGATAGCGTCTTCATATCCCAAAGTTACTTCAGTAACTTGAGCAGATTCTAACAGTTTATCAACAACTTGCTCTTCAAGTACAGCAGATTGCACTTGCGCTAATTGCTCTTTGTTCTTTAAGTAAAAATCAATAACTTGCTGAGGCTCTTGGTAAGCCTGAGCCATGTCCTCTAAGAAAGCACGAACACGGTCATCATCAACTTTCAAATCATCTTTCTTGATAACTTCAGAAATCAACAAACCTAGCTTAGCGCGTTTTTTAGCCTCTTCTTGGAACAATTCAGCAGGTAGCTGAGAAGCATCAAAACCTTGGCCGCCAAACTGCTGAGCAGCTTGCTTACGAAGTGCATCAACTTCTTGATCAATAAGAGCAGAAGGCACTTCAACTTCATTGATTGAAGACAAACCTTCAAACAAAGCATTTTTAAGTTTTGCCTTAATTGCTTGATTTAGTTCACGTTCCATATTTTTACGCACTTCTGCACGTAAAGCTGAAATAGTCGCTTCCTCTAGACCAAATTTTTCTACGAAAGCATCATCTAGCTCAGGAAGAACTTGCTCTGCAACTTCAGAAACAGTAATTTTGAAAGTCGCTTCTTTACCTTTCAAGTTTTCAGCTTGGTAGTCTTCTGGGAAAGTAACTGTGATAGTACGCTCTTCACCAGCTTTAGCACCTAGGATACCAGATTCAAAACCTGGAATCATGGTATTGGAACCCAACACCAATTTATGACCTTCAGCAGCACCGCCGTCGAAAGCCTCATCACCTAGATAACCAACAAAATCAATTGTAACCTGATCGCCGTCCGCAGATGCGCGCTCAACAGCAGTCCATTCAGAATTTTGCTTACGCAAAGTTTCTAGCATAACATCAACATCTGCATCAGTTACATCAGACACAACGCGATCCACTTTGATAGCAGAATTATCAGCTAATGTTACTTCTGGATAAACTTCCACTTTAACAACAAACTCAAGATCAGCCCCTTCGGCAAAGTTCTTAGGTTCGATTGAAGGCATACCTGCAGGCTGAATAGATTCTTTCTGAATCGCCTCAACATATGCATCACGCATAATTTGCTCTACAGCGTCAAGACGGATACCTTGGCCATAACGTTTTTTTACAACGCTAACAGGCACTTTACCTTTACGAAAACCATCAATACGAATTGTTTTCGCTGTTTTAGCCACTTCAGAATTTACTTTTTCGTCAACACGAGCAGCTGGAACACTAATTGTTAGAACGCGCTCAATTGGAGACGTTGTCTCTACAGAAACTTGCATAAAACTTCCTCTCGGGAACCTGCTTTAATTTGTTGGCAATCTTGTCATTAACAAGACATCTATTCACTTACAGCCAACAAAACCTAAATAATAATTTAATTAAAGTAATGGACTGAAATGGTGCTCCGTACTGGATTCGAACCAGTGACCTACCGCTTAGAAGGCGGTTGCTCTATCCAACTGAGCTAACGGAACAAAGATCATTACATTTCATGTGGTGGGCTATTATAGGGATGGAATAGCAATCGTCAACCAATAGACATAAAAAAGCCCAGTAAAACTGGGCTAAAAATGACTATTTGCAACCAAGGAACCGAGAATAGTTAAAATTCACTACTCCGCAGCACAAATATCACAAAAGGAACGATATAAATATTACAAGCTCCCCCTTTAAAAAACAAGCCTCATGCTCCAAAAGAAGTCACATTGCACTATGCTTGTGCAATGTGCATAAAAAGGAAGTTTTTTAAAATCTCTTTTCAGCTGTGATATTGTAATACCTTATTCAATAGAGCCTGATCGCTATGCCTGAACGCTTAATCTACTTCTTTCTTGTCTTTAAACGCTATGGACATTTAACAATAACAAGATTCAAACACAGCAACCTTTCACAAAAAGCAGCACAACTCACTCTATCAAGCCTACTAGCAGCTGTCCCCATCATAACCATTATTGTTGGAATACTAAGCTTTACCCCTGCACTCGAAGCGATGCAAGCTCAACTATTCCAACTCATCGAACAACACCTAGCGCCCGGCTCTAGCGATATAATGATGCCTTACTTAATTAAGTTTTCAGAACAAAGCAAAAACCTGCCTGCCGCAGGACTGGTCGCCCTTGTTTTGACCGCCCTACTATTACTAAATAGCTTTGAAAGCAGTGTTCAATCGATTTGGGAAATAAAAAAAGTACGAAAAATCCGAGAGAGACTATTAACTTATTGGGCGATTCTAACGTTAGGGCCAATTATCTTTGCCTCTTCGTTAAGCCTATACGGCACCCTCATTTCAATGGAAATACAAGGAACACAAACAAACGCTTGGACTGATAACTTGTTGGAACTGGGTAGCATCACACTGTATTTTTTAATGCTATTAACACTAAATTTTTTAACTCCAAATGCAGAAGTCTCATTAAAGTGGGCTTCAATATCAGCCTTAGCAGGCAGTATCGGCTTATTTATCTTAAACACTATATTTAGCTCATTTGCCCAGTTCTTCAGTAGCTATCAAGTCGTTTATGGTGCGTTTGCAGCCATCCCCATTTTTCTTATCTGGTTGCAAAGCTCATGGCTAATCGTTCTTGCATCCATCTGCCTGTGCGCCACACTACACAACATAAAGACCACATCCCAACAGAAAAACTTAGCATCCGGTCAGGATTAATGTAAAATCCCGCAAATTTTCCACAATAGAGCTTACCATGACGAATACAATCAACGACCTAAACAAAATTTTAGATGAGGCGGATTGCTTAGTTGACGAAGCAAAACTTAACGAAGCCCTTGATAAGATGGCAATACAAATAACAGCAGACCTTGCAGACAAACTTCCACTTGTTCTTTGTGTTATGAATGGCGGATTAATTCCAACAGCCGCTTTGATAGAACGTTTAAATTTTCCCTTAGAACTCGACTACATTCATGCAACTCGATACGGAATGGAAACGGAAGGCGCCTCACTTAACTGGCTAAGCTACCCACAAACAAACCTTAAGGATCGGCACATCCTAGTTGTAGATGATATTTTCGATCAAGGGCATACCCTACAAGCTATAACTCAATGGCTAGAAGAGCAGAAAACAAGCAGTGTATACACAGCAACCGTCATCAATAAGTTGCACGACCGTAAAACAGACATGACACCCGATTATATCGGAACCGATGTGGCTGATAGGTTTTTATTCGGTTACGGCATGGATTACAAAGGCTTCTTCAGAAATCTAAAAGGCATCTACGCCATCAAAGGCAGCTAACTCTTCATTAAATCGCAAACAAAAAAAATGCCCACTTCAATGAAGCGGGCATTTTTTATGACAAACAAAAACTAGAAAACTCGGTTAAAACCATTAAGCGCTGCAACTCGATAGGCTTCCGCCATAGTTGGGTAGTTAAACGTCGTGTTTAAAAAATATTTCAATGTATTCTGCTTACCTGGTTGCTTCATAATAGCTTGCCCGATGTGAACAATCTCTGACGCTTGGTCGCCAAAACAGTGGATCCCCAACAACTCCAAAGACTCGCGGTGAAACAAAATCTTAAGCATACCAACCGCTTCACCTGTAATTTGCGCGCGAGCAGTGTTTTTAAAGAAAGCACGACCCACTTCGTAAGGCACTTTTTCAGCCGTTAATTCTGCTTCAGTTTTACCGACGGAACTGATCTCAGGAATTGTATAAATACCTGTTGGCACTTCACTAATGAACTCACCACCTGGCGCACCGAACATATTAGCTGCCGCAGCACGGCCTTGATCATACGCCGCACTTGCTAGACTCGGCCAGCCAATAACATCACCCGCAGCATAAACGTTTTCAACTTGCGTTTGATAAGTATCATTTACCGCCAGCTGCCCACGACTATTAACGTCTAGATTAATCGATTCTAAGCCCAAATTATCGGTATTACCTGATCGACCATTACAGAACAATAAGGCGTCTGCGCGTAGTTTTTTACCTGACGCCATATGCATAACAACACCACGCTCTGTTGTCTCAACCGAGTCATATGTTTCGTTATGACGAATAAGCACACCACCATCACGCAAGTGATAACTCAAGGCATCGGTAATTTCATCATCAAGAAAGCTCAATAGTTTTTTGGCTGGATTGATTAGCTCAACACGCACACCCAAACCACAAAAAATAGATGCATACTCACAACCAATTACGCCCGCACCATAAATAATCAAAGAGCGCGGAGTGTGACTTAAACTTAAGATAGTATCGGAACAATAAATACGAGGATGCGAGAAATCGATATTGGCTGGACGGTATGGACGTGAGCCCGTTGCAATAACCACCTTTTTAGCCACCAGAAGCTCTGGCCCTTTCTCATAAGTATTTACTTCTATTGTATTCGCATCCTTGAACTTACCTCTACCAAAGTAAATATCAATTCGGTTACGCGCATAATACTCAGTACGCCCCATCACTTGCTTATCAATGACTCGATTCGCACGATCCAAAACTTTTGGAAATGAAAACCAACGAGGTTCACCGATATCACGGAACATCGGATTAGTATTAAAAGCTATAATCTCCTTAACAGCGTGACGCAACGCCTTTGACGGAATGGTTCCTAAATGCGTACAACTTCCGCCAACTTGCGAACTCGCCTCAATAACAGCCACTCTTTTGCCAGCCTTTGCAGCGCTCATTGCCGCGCCTTCTCCGGCAGGCCCAGTGCCTAACACCACCACATCATAATGTCTGGTTGTCATAATACCCTCTTCACTGTTCAATTATTTAGATGCGTCATAAAACGTGTCATCAGAAACTGTTGCCGCCATACCTTTTTTCGTTTCTTTCTCACACTTACCTTTGTCACCACCACAAATATCGCAGGCGACCTCCATACCCAGAGCACTCATGCCGCCACAAGAACCTGAAATAGGCTTTCTACCCATCAACACACCGACAGACATAGCAGTAACCAAT
Organism: Marinomonas sp.; assembly: GCF_965225885.1. NCBI lineage: Bacteria > Pseudomonadati > Pseudomonadota > Gammaproteobacteria > Oceanospirillales > Oceanospirillaceae > Marinomonas > Marinomonas sp. The sequence continues at coordinate 2,373,420 of NZ_OZ245329.1, read as the reverse complement.
AAAAGCATAAGGGCAAATGCCAAAATAATCGTCAACATATGATATCTCCTAAAAACAAGAAAACTAAAAGCGCATTTATTTTAAATAAGACCTGAAAGCATCAGATGGATGCTCCTCAAAACCGAAATCTGTTTTCACCAACAAATACGCTGCAATGCCATTTTTCTGCGCAAACTCGAAACCCTTTTCGGGACCAAGCACAGTAATTGCAGTAGCAAGACCATCAGCCATTGTTGTTGTTTTATCTACTACAGTAACAGAAACCAACCTATGCGTAATGGGCCTACCCGTTGCTGGACTAATTGTATGAGAATAACGCACGCCGTTTTTCTCAAAATAATTTCGATAATCACCCGATGTCGCAACAGCAACATCTTTTACATCAATTATACGCTCTGCGATATCGTGCCCACCTGCCGGGCTCTCTATTGCTATCTTCCAGGGTGATCCATCAGGCTTAATACCTTTTGACGCGATCTCACCACCCACTTCAACCAAGTAACTTTCTATCCCTTTATCCTCCAAAACCCGCGCAACAACATCAACGCCATATCCTTTAGCAATGGAAGATAAATCCACATAAATATCTTTTTCTTTTGTCAAATGGAGGTTATCAAGCTTTAAGTAATGGTAGCCCACTCGCAACTTGGCTTCGTCAATCGCATCTTGACTAGGCACTTTATCTTCGCGTTTACCTGGACCAAACCCCCACAAGTTAACCAAAGGACCGATAGTAACATCGTACTCACCATCGCTCATTTCACTAATAAGCAAAGCCTTATCAATAACATAAGCCACATCTTTACTGACAACCGCAGACTGACCTTTAGGCAACTTATTAAATAGCGATAACTCTGAATTAGGATCATAAGTCGACATAAGCTTGTTAACTCTAACCAAAGCTGCATCAACGTCGTATTTCAAATCCGAAGAATTATTAACGTCTTTTGTAGTAAAAAATTTCACTGTATAGGTTGTACCCATTGTCGGGCCAGAGAAACTTGCCAGTTCAGGAGTAAAAACAGAAAGACGGTAAACAACCGCAATAGCGATAAGTAGGAAAATTGGAAATAGTATTTTTTTACGCATATAAGGTCTTTTTTAGCCACCAATAAAATAAAGACCCACCAAAAGGTGGGTCTTTATTCAGGTGCTAGCCACCGAAATCATCAAGCAGAATGTTTTCTTTTTCTACACCTAGATCTTCTAACATCTTAATAACAGATGCGTTCATCATTGGAGGCCCACACATGTAGAACTCACAATCTTCTGGAGCAGGATGGTCTTTTAGATAGCTCTCATAAAGAACATTATGAATGAAACCTGTTTTACCTTCCCAGTTATCCTCTGGCTGAGGATCCGAAAGCGCCAAATGCCATTCGAAGTTATCATTCTCTTCTTGAAGTTTATCGTACTCTTCAGAATAGAAAGCTTCACGGACACTACGGGCACCATACCAGAAAGAAATCTTACGTTTAGAATTCAAACGCTTAAGCTGATCAAAGATATGTGAACGCATTGGTGCCATACCAGCACCACCACCAACAAACACCATTTCAGCATCAGTATCTTTGGCAAAGAACTCACCAAATGGACCGTATACTTTTATCTTATCGCCAGGCTTAAGACTAAAGACATAAGAAGACATCTGACCTGGAGGCAAATCATCTTTACCTGGAGGTGGAGAAGCAATACGAATATTAAACTTCACAATGCCTTTTTCTTCAGGATAGTTCGCCATTGAATAAGCACGAATAACGGTTTCATCTACCTTAGATACAAACTTCCAAAGGTTAAATTTATCCCAGTCACCACGATACTCTTCTTCAATATCAAAATCTTTGTAATAAACAGTATGCGCTGGCGCTTCTAGCTGAACATAACCACCAGCACGGAAATCAACATTCTCACCCTCAGGCAATTTCAACGTTAACTCTTTGATAAAGGTAGCTAGGTTAGGGTTTGACTCCACAGTACATTCCCAAGCCTTAACGCCAAATACTTCTTCAGGCACTTCAACGTCCATGTCCTGTTTCACAGAAACCTGACAAGACAAACGATAACCTTCTTTTTCATCACGACGAGTAAAGTGAGACTGCTCAGTAGATAGCATAGAACCACCACCACTAGTCACCTTACATTTACACTGCGCGCAAGTACCACCACCGCCACAAGCAGATGATAGAAAAATGCCACTGTTCGCCAAAGTTTGCAGCAACTTACCACCAGCAGGTGCAGTTACTTCCTTTTCACCATTGATGCGAATTGTAACGTCCCCAGTACTTACCAAGCGCGCACGAGCAGCAAGGATAATTGCCACTAACGCAAGCACGATAGCTGTGAACATCACCACACCTAGAATAATTTCTAAGTTGACCATGTTAGTTAAACCTTATTCTTGGTTGTCTAAATGGGCAGCCAATTAAAGCTGCACACCAGAAAATGACATAAAACCTAAGCTCATCAGACCCACTGTAATAAACGTGATACCAAGACCACGAAGACCCGCAGGAACATCTGAATACTTAAGTTTCTCCCGAATACCGGCCAGCGCAGCAATCGCTAACGCCCAACCAACACCAGCACCCACACCGTAAACAACACTCTCGCCAAAGTTATAGTCGCGCTCAACCATGAACAAAGAAGCCCCCATGATGGCACAGTTCACTGTGATAAGAGGTAAAAACACACCCAGCGCGTTGTACAACGCAGGCATATATTTATCCAAAGTCATTTCCAATATCTGAACGACAGCAGCGATAACACCAATGTAGCTCAATAGGCCCAGGAAGCTAAGATCAACACCAGGTAAACCCGCCCATTCAAGCGCGCCATCTACCAATAGATTCTGGTACAACAAGTTATTAAGCGGAACCGTAATCGCCAAAACAACAACAACCGCTATCCCCAAACCTATCGCTGTTTCCACTTTTTTGGACAAAGCCAAAAAAGTACACATACCAAGGAAGAAAGCCAACGCCATGTTTTCAACAAAAACAGCCTTAACAAATAGACTTATTAAATGTTCCATTTAGAGCGCCTCCTGAGAACGAGAATTCGCTGCAATCTTGAATTCAGGCTCTTCAACTTGCTCTTTCTTATAAGAGCGTAAAGCCCAAATAACCAAGCCAATAACAAAGAATGCACTAGGTGGAAGCAACATCAAGCCATTAGGCTGATACCAACCACCATTCTGAACAGTAGCGAAGATCTCAACGCCAAATAATTTACCCGCACCAAGTAGCTCACGGAAAAAGGCAACAACGATTAACATCGCACTGTAGCCCAAACCATTACCGATACCATCTACAAAGCTCATTACAGGACCATTTTTCATCGCAAACGCTTCTGCACGACCCATCACGATACAATTCGTAATGATAAGACCAACAAATACAGAAAGCTGCTTACTGATTTCGAAAGCAAACGCCTTCAAGATCTGATCAACCACAATTACCAATGAAGCAATGATGATCATCTGAACAATGATACGAATACTGTTTGGAATGTGATTACGAATAATCGCAATAAAGAAGCTTGAAAAAGCCGTTACTAAAGTTAAGGCAATAGCCATAACCAAACTAACTTTCATACTACTTGTTACAGCCAACGCAGAACAAATACCCAAGATTTGCAAAGCAATCGGGTTATTAGCAAGAATTGGCCCAAAGAGGACTTTTTTCACATCAGACATTATTGAACTCCTTCGCTACGAAGTTGCGTTAAGAACGGTCCAAAACCTTCCTGACCCAACCAGTATTGAACAAGATGAGTCACACCACGACTGGTTAGTGTTGCACCAGATAAACCATCTACTTTATAAGCAGCGTTAGGATCAGAACTATCAACACCACCCTTTACAAGATGGATAACAGCTTCACCCTGCTCATTGTAAATTTCTTTACCTTTCCACAATGCCTTCCAGTTAGGGTTGTCAACTTCACCACCCAATCCAGGAGTTTCAGCCTGATCGTAGAAACCAAAACCAATCACAGTATTGAAGTCATTTTTCAAAGCCATAAAACCATACATAGTTGACCATAAGCCATAACCATGAACAGGAAGAATGATTCGATCAATGCTATCACCAGACTTCACAAGATAAACTGCAGAGAAGTTTGAACGGCGTTTGATACCCGCTGGATCATTACCCTTAAGTGAAATAGATAAACTAGGATCTTTCGATGCAGCCTTCTGGTCAAAAGTTTCAGGTTTAATGCCTGCTTCTTTCAACTCATCTTGTGTTGCAAACTTACCAGTCTGCAAATTCACAATACGAGTTTCAACTGACTCAAAAATTTCATCAACAGATTTATCTTTTTCAAGCATTCCAGCAGCAGATAAAATATTGCGTTTACGGTCTAAATCTTTATTGGTGTTCTGAATAGGCTTAAGGCCTACTGCTGCCGCTGCAACAAAAATAGAACAAACCAAACACAAAGATAAAGCAACTATAATGGTCTTTTTAATACTATCGTTACTGCTAGCCATTGCGTGCAATCCTCCGTTTAATGTTTGCCTGAACAACAAAGTGGTCAATAAATGGCGCAAACAAATTCGCAAACAGAATTGCCAACATCATACCTTCTGGGTACGCAGGGTTAACAACACGAATCAGAACAACCATCAAACCAATCAGAGCGCCATAAAACCACTTACCACGATTCGTCATTGATGCAGATACTGGATCCGTCGCCATGTACATCATCCCGAAAGCAAAGCCACCTAGAACAAGATGCCAGTACCAAGGTGTAGCAAACATAGGATTAGTGTCAGAACCAATTACATTAAACAACGCAGAGGTTAGTACCATACCCAGCATAACGCCAGCGACGATTCGCCAAGAAGCAATTCGCATCACTAACAATGCACAACCACCAATTAAGATAGCTAGAGTAGAAGTCTCGCCCATTGAACCTTGAATAAAGCCAAAGAACGCATCAGACCAAGCAACCGTCAAACCAGCGACACCATCAGCTGCAAGCTGACTTAGCGCTGTCGCACCAGAAAAACCATCAACCGCTGTCCAAACTGCATCACCAGACATAGATGCTGGGTACGCAAAGAATAGGAAAGCACGGCCAGCCAATGCAGGGTTTAGGAAGTTTTTACCTGTACCTCCAAACACTTCTTTCGCCAACACAACACCGAAACTAATCCCTAAGGCAACCTGCCATAAAGGAACCGTTGCAGGCAATGAAAGCGCGAACAGGATAGAGGTAACAAAGAAGCCTTCGTTTATTTCATGCTTACGCACAGAAGAAAACAATACCTCCCAAAAACCACCAACAATAAAGGTGACAAGATAAACAGGCAAAAAGTACATTGCGCCGTAAATCATATTGTCCCAAATGCTTGAGGCATTATAGCTAGTCAGACTACCAATAATAGCATGGCGCCAAGAGTCAGCAGGTGCGACACCCATTGCTTCCATAGCCGTATTTGCTTGTAAACCAATATTGTACATACCAAAGAACATAGCTGGGAATGTACACATCCACACCAAAATCATGATGCGCTTCATATCCACAGCATCACGAACATGAGAGCCATTTTTGGTCACTGAACTTGGGCGATAAAAAATAGTATCTACCGCTTCATAAAGCGCGTACCACTTTTCGTATTTTCCACCTGAGTGAAACTCAGGTTCCATTTTATCGAGTACTTTTCTAAGCCCCATGAATTAACCCTCTTTCTCTATTAGAGTTAGGCAATCCCGAAGGATCGGGCCATATTCGAACTTACCTGAGCAACTGTAAGTACACAAAGCCAAATCTTCATCATCCAACTCAAGTGCACCAAGCTTCTGAGCCTGCTCCGTATCATTCACAACTAACGCACGTAGCAACTGTGTTGGCAAAATATCAAGCGGCATAACGCGCTCAAAATTACCAAGTGGCAACATAGTACGATCACTACCATTTGTTGTCGTTGTCATATCGAATGATTTTTTACCGGTAAGCTTGGATAAAAACACATTCATAACAGAATGTTTTTCTACACCAGCACGAAGATAATGCATCATTTGACGCTCACGACCTTCAAGCAATACTGATACTTGGTTGTGGTAGCGACCCAAGAAGGCAAAAGCACCAAAAGCATTACGACCAGAAAGAACAGAACCAGAAATAACACGGTTATCACCTTCTGCCAATTCACCAGCCAACAAATCACCCAAGCTTGCACCAATTTGAGTGCGAACTAAACGAGGTTTTTTAACCTGTGGGCCTGCCAATGCGATAACTCGTTCAACACTTAGCTCACCAGTGACAAAAAGTTTACCGATAGCAACAACATCTTGGTAATTAATAGACCAAACTGTTTTTTTGTCGCTAACTGGGTCAAGGAAATGAATGTGCGTACCAGCAAGTCCGGCAGGATGTACACCAGAGAACTCTTCAACCGTCACATCAGACGTTGTCGGGATTTTTGCACCAGCTGCCTTACATAGAAAAACCTTACCTTCAGTCAAACGAGTTAACACGGTAAGACCATCTGCAAATGCTTCCGCTTGATCAGCCAACACAACTTCAGGAGAAGCAGCGAGCGGATTAGTATCAATAGCGGTAACAAAAATAGAGCTAGGCGCTGAAGCAATTTCAGGCACTTTCGAAAAAGGACGAGTACGGAAAGCGGTCCATAACCCAGAATTAACAAGATTATCTACAACTTTGCTACGCTCTAATGATTTTAACTCAGAGCCAGAATAAGCGGTGAAGGTCTCAGATTCATTCCCTTCAACACTAATAACTAGCGATTGAAAAACACGTCGTGCACCACGATTGATAGCAACTACAGTTCCAGAAGCAGGAGCAGTGTAGTTAACACCCTCTGTTTTCTTATCTGTAAAGACAATCTGACCTTTCTTGACTTTGTCCCCTTCCTTGACAAGCATGGTGGGTTTCATTCCATGAAAGTCTGGACCGATCACAGCGACTGTTTTAGCAGCAGTCGCCGTCTCAATCACTTGATTGGGAGCACCTGAGATCGGTAGATCTAGGCCTTTTGTAATTTTATACATATGTTCTGCCCAACAATAAATTGAACACAAAAAGCGTAATGCGTAATGTTCACACCCCCCTCCGGGAAAACATGCATGAACGAACAACCAACCTTAAGGTAAGGCAATTGTAAAACACAAACTCACTTCACCAAAAAACCGACGTATTATAAAGATCATTCCCCCCATTGACCAGCTCATGAGACCGTCTTTAAGCACCAACTTTTACTTAAAAGCACAACTTTGTCCTTATTACATGATTTACAGCCACAAAAAATACTTTTTTTTGTTATTTTATTACGCAATTCATCACAACATCTTTTATCAAATGAATAAAAAGCAAATAAGGCGATCTAAACAACACGCCGCACCGTACTTTAGTCAGTTGCCATACAAGATTGAAAACGACACAATATCGCCTAATAAATGAATAGGCTCACACACGGAAGCACAACTATGATCAAACCAGAAGCTCAAATTCATATTAAAAATTTACGTCTACGGACTTATATTGGATTCAACGAGTCTGAAAAACAAAACAAGCAAGACGTTGTTATTAATGCTTGGGTACACTATCCAGCATCTCAAGCCTACGACACCGACGATGTTGAAAATGCGGTAAACTACCGAACAATCTGCAAAGAAATGATAGCTCACACCGAAAATAATCGCTTTCTTTTGCTTGAAAAGCTAACCGCAGATTTATTGGAGCTTTGCATGACGTCAAACCATGTTACCTTTGCAAAAGTAGAAGTCGCAAAACCACATGCATTACGTTTTGCAGACTCTGTATCCTTGACACTATCCGCCACTAGAGAACAATAAGCCCAACATGTCTGAAACCGTATCAATCACCCTAAAACCAGGCTTCAAAAATTTAATTAGTGGCCTAGATGGCAGCCGAAAAGCATTACAGCTACTAGCGATAGCAGCTCAACAAAAGCAACCAATGCTTTATATGGCAAACACTGTCGCCGAATTAAATGAGCTTGAAGATGAAATACAGTTTCTGAATCAAAACAAAAGAGAAATATTGAGGTTTAGTGATTGGGAAACGTTACCATACGATGCCTTTTCACCACATCAAGACATCATTTCTCAACGCTTAGAAACACTCGCTAAACTTTCTGAAACGAAAAACCCAATCGTACTCACCACGGTTGCTTCCTGCATAACGCGCCTTTGCCCAAGACATCATCTAGATGCTCAACGCTTTCATTTAGAAGAAGGGCAAGAACTGCCTCTGGAGCAGCTCTCAAGAAAGCTAACGAACGCAGGCTACCTGAATGTAGAAAACGTTCACGAACATGGTGAATACGCCATTCGTGGCGCCTTGATGGACGTTTATCCAATGGGGGCAGAAAACCCCATTAGGATTGACTGGTTTGACAACGAAATTGAATCCATTCGATGGTTTGACCCTGAAACTCAACGCAGCATCAGCAAAGTATCCGAAATTAAAATGCTTCCTGCAAAAGAGTTTCCGACTACACCACAGGGAATTCAACAGTTTCGCCAAGCCTTTAGGGAGAGATTTGAAACCAACCCTCTTTCTAGTCCGATCTACCAAGACATTTCCAGCGGCCTAATACCTGCCGGTATAGAATACTATTTGCCTTTGTTTTTTGAGCAAACAGCCAGTGTATTTGAGTATTTACCTGACAACACACTTATCATTCGTGCAGATAATTTCAATGATCAGTTTGCCAGCATTCAGCTCGATTTCCGCAGTCGTCACGAGTCACTTAATTACAATATCGAGCGCCCAATTTTAAAGCCCGATGAAATTTGCCTACGAGAAGATGAGCTTTTTGCGCAACTTAATCGATATACAAATATAATTTTTTCGGCAGCTGGCACTCACCCCACATACCAAGCCCTTGATGCTGTTAAAATTGACTCAAAAGCAGCACAACCGCTTGGCAAGCTAGAAAACTTCCTAGCAAAAACAACGGCTAGAGTACTGATTGTGGCAGAGTCTGCCGGTCGCCGAGAGGCCCTGCTTGATCTGTTAAAAAAATACAACATTAAGCCTAAGCAAGTGGACGGCTGGGAAGCTTTCACTAAGTCAACAAAAACACTCGCCATCACTGAGGGTAATATTGGCCGCGGCTTCATCATTAATGATGAGCTAGCTCTGATTCCAGAAAGTGAAATATTAGGCGAACGCGTTTCTCAGCACCGTCGACGCAACAAGCAAAACAACATTAGTGAAGATGCGATTATTCGCAACCTCACTGAATTGAGGTTAAACGCTCCTGTGGTCCATATCGATCATGGCGTTGGTCGCTACCTTGGGCTGACCAATCTAGAAATAGACGGCCAAGAAACAGAGCTACTCACTCTTGGCTACGCCAATGACGCCAAGCTTTACGTACCCGTCTCGTCATTACAACTCATTTCTCGCTACACAGGGGCCGACGAAGACACTGCACCGCTGCATAAACTTGGCACTGACAAGTGGAGTGTTGCGAAACAAAAAGCAGCAGAAAAAGCCCGTGACACAGCCGCAGAACTACTAGAAATCTACGCAAAACGCGAGGCACGCGTCGGTTATGCCTTCGCTAAGCCAGATGATCAATACGAACTATTCTCTGCAGGCTTCCCGTTTGAAGAAACACCGGATCAGCAAATGGCTATCGATGCGGTTATGGCGGATATGTCGACTAAAAAACCAATGGATCGCTTGGTTTGTGGGGACGTAGGGTTTGGCAAAACTGAAGTCGCCATGAGAGCCGCCTTCCTAGCCGTCCAAGATGGCAAGCAAGTAGCTGTTCTTGTCCCCACCACACTGCTCGCTCAACAACACTATGAAAACTTTTGCGACCGCTTTGCAGACTGGCCAGTAGAGATAGAACTACTGTCCCGTTTCCGCTCAGGAAAACAATCCAATACGTCCATTGATCGACTAGAATCAGGCAAAGCAGACATTGTCGTCGGCACCCACAAGCTTATCCAGAGCGATATTAAATTCGCCAATTTAGGACTGGTTATTATCGATGAAGAGCATCGTTTTGGTGTGAAACAAAAAGAGCAATTCAAAGCCTTACGAGCTGAAGTCGACATATTAACGTTAACCGCCACACCGATTCCTCGAACACTAAACATGTCTTTGTCTGGCATTCGTGATTTATCCATTATTGCCACACCACCAGCCAAACGCTTATCCGTAAAAACCTTTGTAAAACAAAAAGATGAGCATCAAATAAAAGAAGCTATTTTGCGCGAGCTGCATCGAGGCGGACAGGTTTATTACTTACACAATGAAGTGCAAACCATTCAAAAAGCGGCCGAGGAATTAGAAGAATTAATTCCAGAAGCTCGCGTTATTGTCGGTCACGGCCAAATGCGCGAAAGAGAGCTGGAACAAGTCATGTCTGACTTTTACCATAAAAGAGCCAACGTTCTCGTCTGCTCCACTATTATAGAAACAGGCATAGATATACCGAACGCCAACACCATTATCATTGAGCGCGCCGATAAGTTTGGTCTAGCACAATTACACCAATTACGCGGTCGTGTTGGTCGATCCCACCATCAGGCCTACGCCTACTTGTTAACTCCAAATGATCGCAAAGTAACTGGCGACGCAGAGAAACGTCTAGAAGCTATCACGCTTGCCGATACTCTTGGCGCTGGCTTTACTCTGGCCACGCACGATTTAGAAATTCGCGGTACTGGCGAATTATTGGGTGACGGCCAAAGTGGACACATTGAACACGTCGGCTTCTCTCTATTTATGGACATGCTAGACAGAGCGGTGAAATCCCTCAAAAATGGTGAGTCACCTGATGTAGACATTACATCGCCAGCACAAACCGAAGTAAACTTACGAGTACCCGCGCTCATTCCAGAAGATTATTTAGGTGATGTACATTCACGCTTGATTCTGTATAAACGTATTGCTAGCGCAAAGGTCAGTGAAGAACTAAAAGACCTTCAAGTAGAAATGATTGACCGATTTGGGCTATTACCAGATGCAACGAAAAATTTATTCCGCCAAACGGAGCTTAAACTCAAAGCAGAAAGTCTTGGCATTAATAAAATTGAAGCCAACGCCAAAGAAGGCAAAATCTTCTTTAACAGCAAAACACCGGTCGACCCGATGAAGCTTATTCGCCTCATCCAAACGAAACCTGACATTTATAAACTGGTTGGTTCTGATACGTTGAAATTTCTAGCTCCGATGAACAGCGCAGAAGAGCGTTTCCAACAAACGACAATGACTTTGGAATTATTACATTGAAATCCCTGATTGTTATTTTCTTATCCCTGATCATACTTAACACTCGTCTTTATGCCGCAGAGGAGCAAATCAACCCTGACACAGCTAGACCCTATGAAGGCTATCTAGTAACCTTTCAGTGGCCTGAAGGACTGTCAACCGAACAAGTTGATTACAAAAATGTCCTGTCTCCGGAAAGCCTTCTTCGCATAACGTCAGAAGAAGAGAAAGCTATCGACCCTGACAACAACACAGACCAGTCCACTCCTTTCGGCAACATAGAAGAGAGATTGGGCAGGAATGTAAAAATATTGGCCAACCAAAAATGGACGCTTATTTTCAGATTTCCAGGAGACACTATCGAAAAATCGTTTCATAGCAAACAAGAGAAAGATGGCTACCCCGAACTAACAGGCAACATAGCCATTAAACTTGGACGCTATTTAGAATCAGACATTCAATACAAACACTATCTATTTGACAGTTTTACACGACCCGACCCGATTCAAAGCAATGAACAAGCTGGAAGCACCTCAATATTCTCACAGGCTGCAAGCCAACCTGAATTTAAGGAGTTTGAGCCCGCATTGGTATTGAAGCTAAATCAAAGCAATAAAACCGCCAGCAAAAAAGTGAACTATCTAGATCATCCAATAATTGGCACATTAATTTATTTTGAGCCAATTGAATTAGAAGATGCGATAGAAAAAATTGCGGCACAATCGGTAACGCCCGAGACAGGAAAAAGCCTGACTTACGATTCTCTGCAAAGCACAAACGAACTCACCAACAGATAGAACAACAAGTAACAAACAAAAAAAAGAGTGACATGCAGCGCATATCACTCTTTTTTATGTCAAAGCTCACTTTTCAAAATTATTAATTAATAACCACGCGATTGTGTTATTTTTCCAACCCAAGATACCGCTTTGTGCTCCAAAGCAGAAAAGAATGACAAACCTAGACGCTCCGCCATGCCTTTTGGCTGCTTATAAGTCACTTGTATCACTTCTGCATTTTCATAATGAGAAACCAAATACGCATCACTGGTCATCACCACATCAATCAGCTTATTGTCTATTGCTTCTGAGCCATACCAAGTATCACCGGTAGCAATGCCTTCAATGTCCAATTGCGGACGCTGGCTAGAAACAAAGCGTTTAAACAAACCGTGCGTATCTTCTAAATCCTGCTTGAATTTTTCTCGACCTTCATCGGTATTTTCACCCAACATAGTTAAGGTGCGCTTATACTTACCCGCAGTATGAAGCTCAACATCAATCAAACTTTTATCAAGCAATCTGTGTACGTTTGGAACTTGTGCCACCACACCAATCGAACCAAGAATTGCAAACGGCGCTGCGATAATTTTATCAGCAACACATGCCATCATATAGCCACCACTGGCAGCAACTTTATCTACACAGATAGTTAATGGAATATTGGCTTCTCGAATACGCTGTAGCTGAGAAGCAGCCAAGCCATAACCATGTACAACACCGCCGCCACTTTCCAAACGAACAACCACTTCATCCTGCGGTTTAGCCACACTTAAAATTGCCGTAATTTCTTCGCGCATGGTTTCAACCGCTGAGGCCTTTATATCGCCATCAAAGTCCAAAACATAGAGGCGCTTCTTAGCAACTTCCTCAGCTTCCTTAGGCGATTTTTTCAACGCTTTTTTTTCTAATTTTTCTTTTTTCTTTTTTTCTTTTGCTAAATTCTTAAGAACCTTTTTATCCAACAATTGATGATCTAGTTCGGCCTTCATGGCATCGTAGCTTTCATTCAACTTAGTAACAGAGAGACTGCCTGGCTGCGATTTGCGCTTACTGCCAGATAAAGCAACCAAAAGAAAACCTATAACCAAAGCAACACTTACCAACTTTAATAAAAAACCCGCGTAGTCTGTTAAAAATTCCAACATTCATTCCTCTAAATAATCATAACTTCTTGAGATAGTGGGGCTATTTTTAAAAATAGCAATATCTTTTACTCATTAGTCACTATAGATACTGTTTTCTTTATCCCTTATTATCAACTAGCTTAAAAACATAAAAACACTTTGCCTATGGAAGGTGCGAATAAGTCTACTAAGCCTCAGTCTTTCAGAGAAATCGCCAAATAAGGCGCAGCTCTGAAGGAATGTAGGTACCTTTCAAAGAGACGCAACGACATGTGGCGTTTTCTCTGAAAGACCCGTATGCCTACATGGATGTAGGTAATTAGGGCAATGCAGGAGCAATTGCCGAGGGCATGGTCTAAAAGCCTGTATTCTTTGTTGAGCACCTCGAAAATAGAACCAATATTCACATTCGGTACTCGCTTCGAATAACAGGCTTTTATCCACATGCTGAGGCAAGAGGACTTGTTCGTACCTTCCCTATATGCTTTCCTGAAAGGAGCAATGAATGAAAACAACCTTGTCACATGCGCTTGGCAATAATTTCCTTGGGGCATCTCCCCTCTGGTACAAACAAGCCGTGATCGCATTCCTTATCATCAATCCCATTGCCGTAGTGACATTAGGGCCTTTCATTACTGGCTGGCTTCTTATCATTGAATTTATCTTCACCCTCGCCATGGCGCTTAAATGCTACCCACTTCAACCCGGTGGACTCATTGCCATTGAAGCGGTTTTATTAGGACTAACAACGTCAGATGGGGTTTATCACGAAGTTATTAAAAACTTCGATGTTATTTTATTGCTAATGTTTATGGTCGCCGGCATTTACTTTATGCAGGGCATGCTGCTTTTCATCTTTAACAAGTTATTGATTAAAATACGTTCAAAAGTAATCATTTCTTTAGTTTTTAGTTTCACTGCGGCCATCCTCTCAGCTTTTTTAGATGCATTAACCGTAACCGCCGTCTTAATTAGCGTAAGCGTTGGATTTTACTCGGTTTATCACAAAGTGGCTTCTGGTCAATCAGCCAATAACTCACACAATCACAGTAGCGATGAAAATATCCTTCCAGTAAATCAAAAAGATTTGGCTGAATTTCGATCATTCCTTCGCAGCCTACTTATGCATGGTGCCATTGGTACAGCGCTCGGTGGTGTAGCAACTCTAGTTGGCGAGCCACAAAACTTGCTCATTGCCAAAGTAGCTGGCTGGGACTTTATTGAGTTCTTTCTGCGCGTTGCCCCCATTTCCATGCCAGTACTGGCATGCGGCTTATTAACCGTCATTATCCTAGAAAAAACGAAATGGTTTGATTACGGCGCGCATCTTCCTGAGAACGTACGCAACATTCTGAAAAATTTTGAAGCGGAAGAGTCTAAAAAAAGCACCACCAAACATAAAGCACAGCTGGTTGTTCAAGGCATTGTGGCTGTTGTGTTGATTCTTTCTTTGGCTTTTCATGTCGCTGAAGTAGGCTTGGTCGGACTTATGGTCATTGTGCTACTTACTGCGTTTAATGGCATTACTGAGGAACATCAAATAGGCCACGCCTTTGAAGAAGCATTACCTTTCACCGCCCTATTAGTTGTATTTTTCACCATAGTATCCGTAATACATGAGCAACATCTGTTTCAGCCAATTATTGATGTTGTGTTGCATATGCCAACACACTCTCAGCCAATCATGTTCTTTATCGCCAACGGTATTTTATCTGCGATCAGTGATAACGTATTTGTTGCAACCGTTTATATTGGTGAAGTAAAAGCCGCACTTGATGCTGGCACTATTACCCGCGAGCATTTCAATACACTGGCTGTTGCCATCAATACAGGTACAAATCTACCAAGTGTAGCAACACCAAATGGGCAAGCCGCCTTCCTATTCTTACTAACCTCTGCAATTGCACCTCTGCTACGATTGTCTTACGGCAAAATGGTTTGGATGGCATTGCCTTATACAGTCGTACTGAGCGTTGTTGGCGGACTTTGCGTCTCTTACTTATTATGAGTGCAGCCACCATATAAATTAAGCGCATAAAAAAGCCCTCTACTAGGAGGGCATTTTTTTGCTTATTACTTTTATGAGTTTGTCTTATTCACATTGCTAAGCTAATGCTTAATTCGCCACAAAGACTGACCTGATTTTTTATCAATCAAATCCAAACGTTCTTCATGGACTTTTAATTCATCCTCACTCGCTCTAATCACTTTCAACGCAGGGCGATTTTGAGAAAGTCGACGAATTTCTTCAACACCACCTTCTTCTTTAGAGTCTGAATCAGAATTATTAGCCAAACCAAGGCTAGTTTGGCCGCCTGTCATCAACAGATAAACGTCGGCAAGAATCTCTGAGTCTAAAAGAGCGCCGTGCAATTCACGGTGTGAGTTATCAATACCGTAACGTCGACATAAAATATCTAGATTGTTCTTCTGCCCTGGGTGCTTTTTACGAGCATAAACCAAACTATCAAAGACACCGCACACTTCTGCCGTTTTTGGATAACCACCGATGCGAGCAAATTCATGATCCATAAAGCCAATATCAAACGGCGCGTTGTGTATGATAAGTTCGGCACCTTTTATAAAATCAAAAAACTCTTGAGCAATTTCATGAAAACGTGGCTTGTCAGCAAGAAATTCGTTACTGATCCCGTGAACGCGGAAGGCCTCTTCTTCCACCTCCCTATCGGGATTGATGTAAACGTGAAAATGTCGCTTAGTCAGCTTACGACCAATCATTTCCACACAACCAATTTCGATAATTCGATGCCCTTGTTTTGGGTCAATACCAGTTGTTTCCGTATCGAGCACTACTTGTCTCATGATGCAGCCCTTAATTCATCGATACCCTTATTCGCCAATTGGTCAGCAATTTCGTTACCTTCTATGCCAGCGTGACCTTTCACCCATTTCCAAGTGACTTCATGATACTGACACTGCTCATCTAAAGCTTGCCAAAGGTCTTTATTTTTAACAGGCTGCTTAGAAGCTGTCATCCAGCCTTTTCGCTTCCAACCCGCTAACCACTCAGTAATTCCCTTCTGTACATAAGAGGAATCGGTATAAAGTGTTACAGAACATTTTTCTTTCAAGGCTCGAAGCCCTTCTATCGCCCCCATAAGCTCCATTCGATTGTTGGTGGTATCATGTTCACCACCACATAGATGCTTTTCATGTTCACCAAAAGTAAGCCAAGCTCCCCAACCACCGATACCCGGATTACCCTTGCAAGCACCATCTGTATACATTATTACCTTTTTCACTCTTTCATCTCTTTTGCTGTTGGTTTTGTTAATGGCGGCACTCTAACTCGAGCCCCTGACCAACGAGGTTTTAATGGAATAAAACGCCTTACTTGTTTGGTTGCTGTCATCACATACACACCACTAAAAGGCAGTTTGAGAGGCCTCAAAACTCTGTCAACCCAAGCAAAGCGCGACCGCCACTTACCACTTTGCAGAGGCGGCTCATAATAAACAAAACGTTTTGACTCCAAGGTTAAGCCAGCCACTTTCAACCAGTCTTCCAAACGTTGATGGGCAATAAAATGCCCACACCAAGGCGCTTTGATTTTTTTAGTAAACAAACGACAAAATCCCCACAGACTCCAAGGATTAAAACCGATAATAACTAGCTTCCCACTTGGTAATAAGGTTCTTGCGGCCTCCCTAAGATCATCATGCGGTGTCGCAGAAATATCCAAGGTGTGATGAAAAATATGCACATCGACACCATCAGCCTCAAAAGGCAGTTCACTTGCTCTAGCGACAATAGTATTACTGGGAGCACCGAATTCTAAAACAGGTGCAATTAGAACGCTTTCACGTAAACGGTGATTCTTCAGAGAAAAATCCTTAAGAGGTGACTGACTCACTAAATAGTAACCTACTGCGGAATCAAGTTCTGAGGCTATCTCGTTCAACTCCAATTGCAACAGACTATCGCCTAGGTTACTTTTGTACCAATTTTGAAAAAATTGTCTTGATTGATCATCCAACATACAATGAATTCTCTATTTAAAACGGTATGACTGTGTCTTTATTATTTTTCTTGGCGCGTCATATGAAACACAACAACCTCTTAAAAGTAGACAACTTATGACTATCTTTCCGCTTCCCGCCTTCCAAGACAATTATATCTGGATAATCCAAGATAAAGATAGTTCGGGTATTTGGGCGGTAGACCCAGGCAAAGCAGATGTTGTTTTAAACTACTGTCACGAACATAAAAAGACCTTAGTAGGCATTTTAATCACCCACCACCATAAAGATCACACGGGTGGCGTTGCTGAACTCAAACAATACTCAAACTGCCTCGTATATGGGCCTGAACACCTCTCAGAGCTGGTAACTCACCCTGTCAATGAAAATGATCGAGTCCAAGTTTTTTCAAAAACATTTACTGTCATAGCGACGCCAGGCCACACTCTTGACCATTTATGTTACTTTTCAGATCAAGAGTCTCCCATTCTATTTAGCGGTGACACATTATTCAAAGGTGGCTGCGGTCGTATAATGGAAGGTACGCCAGAACAAATGCTAACAGCCATGGCAAAAATATCAAACTTGCCCAATGATACGCTAATTTACAGCACACACGAATACACATTAGCCAACTACCGCTTTGCTCTTTCCATAGAACCTGACAATAAAGAACTAATAGAAAGTAATAACGCTAGCCAACAGCTTCGCTTAGAAGAAAAGCCCACATTGCCAACAAAACTCTGCTTAGAGAAAAAAACTAACCCTTTTTTAAGAAGCCACATTGAGGCCCTTAAAATACATGCAGCACAACAACTTAACGAAAAACCGGCATCAAATCCGATTGCTGCTTTTAGTCAAGTTAGACGTGCTAAGGATAGTTTTAGTTGACCTCTATAACCACACCTTTAAAATGGCGAAACTTTACTCAATTTTGTGACCTTCATGATATATAAATTTTTATTGGTTTGCCTTGCAAGCCTAGCACTAAGTGCATGCCAAACAGCCTCTAAAATAGAGCGAAAAAACACCTCCAGCGATCTACTGGAATCTGCAGAGAGTGCCGATGCTGATGCCGTAGAAGCAGATACCGAGCAACTTGGCTTTATTGACACCGTTCCTCCAGTCGTTTCAACCACTGAAGACGAAGAAATTGCTAAAGCAGAACCCGTTATTGCAAACAAAAAACCAAGAGCGCCAGAAGACATTTGGCAAAGAATTCGATCAGGATATCAGTTAAATCTAGACATAGATCGTCCTAGACTGTCTTCTCAACTGCGCTGGTTTAGTTCTCACCCTTCGTATCTAGACAGAGTATCAAAACGCGGTGAACGCTATCTTTATTACATTGTTGATGAACTTGAAAAAGCAGGTATTCCAACCGAAATAGCTTTATTACCTATCGTCGAAAGTGGCTTTGATCCTTTTGGGTACAGTCACGGCCGTGCCTCTGGCCCTTGGCAGTTTATCCCCTCAACCGGTCAAATGTATGGGCTAGACCAAACATGGTGGTATGACGGTCGCCGAGACATTATTGGCTCAACTCAAGCAGCCATTGCTTACTTAACTCGATTGCATAAAATGTTCGATGGTGATTGGTTACATGCCCTTGCCTCATATAACTCTGGTGAAGGCACAGTATTAAGAGCCATTAGAAAAAACAAAAAAGCGGGCAAACCCACGGATTTTTGGTCTCTTGATCTTCCTAGAGAGACACGCGCTTATGTTCCAAAACTGATCGCCCTAGCGAAAATCATTAAAAACCCAGAGAAATATAATTATTCAACTTACTTCATTCCCAATAAACCGTACTTTGATGTCGTCAACATCGGCGGGCAACTCGATTTAGCTCAAGCAGCAGAAATGGCGGATGTAAGCATTGATGAAGTCTATCTGCTAAACCCTGGGTTTAATCAGTGGGCAACTTCTCCAGATGGACCACACAGATTACTAATGCCAGTTTCTAAAGCAAAACAATTTAGAACCAAACTGGCAGAAATACCGAGTAAAGAACGAGTCACGTGGGTCCGCTACACTGTAAAAGCGGGCGACAACTTACTTCTCGTTGCGAAACAACACAACACCACAGTTAATGTCTTGCAAAATGTAAATAAAATATCCTCAACGATGATTCGTGTTGGACAAGAACTGATGATTCCTGTTGCCGGTAATGACATAGAAAGCTATACGCTAAGCTCCCATCAACGCTTATTGGCCAAGCAATCTCATGCACCAAACCGTAATCGCATAAAAATAAACTATACAGTTAATTCTGGTGACAGTTTATGGCTAATTTCAAACAAATACGGCACCGACAGCAAGACATTGGCTCGATGGAACAATATGGGGCTAGCAGATCCACTTCTTCCAGGAAAGAAATTGGTTGTGTGGTTAGAACCTAAGCAGTCAGAAAACAGCACACGAAGCGTGATGAAAAAGGTGATTTACACCATTCGCTCTGGCGAATCTTTAGCTGTAGTTGCCAACAAATTCAAAGTATCAATAAATGATATTCGAGATTGGAATCCAAAGGTTGGCAGTAAAAAATACGTTCAACCCGGCGATAAAGTCACTCTACTTGTTAATGTCGTTGGCGGATAAGTAAGTCCATTCTATTAATTTAAGATCCAACAAAAAAGGGCTGAATTTCAGCCCTTTTTTGTAACTCGCATATCATAATTCTAATATTAAAGTATCACTCGTAACGACAAAGATAAGCAGTCATTTCAGCCACTTTCAATTGGAAGGTCTGATTCGCTTCAACAATGAAATTATCACCTTTAACGAACGTCTTCCAATCACTTTCTGTAGGCAATTTAACAGTCAAGGCGCCTGACACCACTGTCATATATTCTCGCTGACTCGTACCAAACTCGTATTCACCAACCGCCATAACACCAACCGTTGACGCTCCTTCCGCATTATTCAATGCAACGGACTTTACTTGATCATTAAAATAGCTATTTACCGTTAACGCTGTACTCATAGACAAGCTCTCATTTACGTTTAAAAATCTGTTTTATCCGCGTTAAAAATACATTTACGTATTATTGTTGCCAACCATTTCTTCAATTATCCATTCTTTAAAGGCAGACATGGCAGAAGTTACAGAGCGGCGTTTTTCGTAAACCAAGTAAAAAGATCGCGCTGTGACCAAAGGCTGATCAAACAGCACTTTTAGCGTACCTGCCGCAATTTCAGGCATAACCAGATCCACATTAGACAAAGAAATACCCAAGCCTTGAGCGGCAGCTCCTGCTGTCAGCGAGCCACTAGAGAACATCAAACCACGACGAAAAACTTTCGGATCCAGACCGTTTTGCTTAAGCCAATCATGCCACTCATCTTTGCGCTTTGTTACATGAAGTAAAGGATAAAAACGCATATCTTCTGGCGTATTAATTGGTTGATCTGGACGAATCAGCTTTGGGTTACAAACGGGAGATAGCTTGGCCGGAGTTAGAAAGTGCGACTCCACATCATCCCAGTCACCGTAGCCAAAATACACAGCCATATCGATATCACCAGCTGAAAAATCAATGAGCCCTATCGAAGAGCTTATCTCAATTTCAATATCTGGGTATTGCTGCTGAAAACGCTCCATTCTTGGCATTAACCAACGAGTAAGGAAAGCCGGCGCGACGGCCAACCGAAGCGATCCCGACTTCTGCTTACTTTTAAGCTCTGCTGTGGCGTTTTCCAACTGCTCAAAAATGCTTTTTATTGGCTTTAAGTAGGACTCCCCAGCTTCCGTTAAAATCACTTTACGTTTAGTTCGACGAAATAGTTCAAGGTCTAGAAAACTTTCCAGACCTTTGATTTGATGACTAATTGCAGAAGGTGTTACAGACAATTCCTTGGCTGCTTTGTTGAAACTGCCATGACGAGCGGCAGATTCAAAACACTTTAATGAATTTAATGGGGGTAAACGATTAATAAGCTCATCTCCAATAGATAAGGAAGATTAATCAATAGCGTGAATACAACTCACCTGTCAATTAATAAAATCTAACTCTCTGGGTAAATTAACAAAAAAACAACAAAGTCTACTCTTCTTCATCGCCAATGTTGTCTGGCACCGCAAAACGCTTAGGTGGCAATTTAAACGCATCAAAACCATCTTGTTGATTATCGTGGAAGCGTGCTTTTCCTGCTGGCTTTTTATTCGTTTTCTTAGGTGCTTTGGTTGGTGCTTTGGTGCTGTCTTTTTTCGTTTCTTGGCGAGCAGGCTTAGGTGGAAGCAAACCTTTAAATTTTGCCTCAAGACCCTCAATCGACTCTGTGGCAAACGTCTTCTGCAAAAAAACTTCTATCGCTTTGAAATTCACCCAATCTTTTGGGCCCACCAAAGAATAAGCATCACCTTTAAAACCCGCACGACCAGTACGACCCGTTCTGTGCACAAACTCTTCAGCTTGCTTTGGCAAATCAAAGTTAAAAACATGAGAGACACTGGCAATGTCCAAACCGCGAGAAGCAACATCGGTACTTACCAATACATCAAACTGTCCTTTTGCGAAGCTTTCCATAGTCTTATTACGAGCGCTTTGAGACAAGTTACCGTTCAAAGCTTGAGTGCTTAACCCCCAGCCGACAATGATCTCAGATAAACGCACCGTATCACTTTTGGTTGCCGTAAAGACAATCGCTTGTTTAATGGTTTGCCCCATCAATAAGTGTTTCAGTAAGGCTTCCTTATGATCCAGATGATCACAAAGCAAAACATGCTGAGATATGTCAGTGTGTTCATCAAAGCCTTGCCCGATAGCAACACGGGAAGGCTCTCGCAATAACTCCCCAGCAATCTCACTCACTTCAGTGTTATCTAAAGTAGCAGAAAAGAACAAAGTTTGACGTTGACGATGGCTCGCTGCCGCGTTGATAGCTCGCATTGCATCAGCGAAGCCTAAATCCAACATGCGGTCAGCTTCATCTAAAATAAGCAGTTCAAGCCCTTCCAGAAAAACATGGCGCTGCTTTAAGTGATCAACCAAACGACCGGGTGTTGCCACAATAAAATGTGGGTCTTTTTGCAAAGACTTATGCTGATCGTTAAAGTTTTCCCCACCTTGAATAAGAATTGAGGTAAAACGACTCGCGGCTAGCAAAAGACGCAGTTGACCAAAAACTTGCTTTGCCAACTCACGAGTTGGTACCAGAATAACCACTCGTGGATCACGTTTAGACAAGGCTTTTTTCTTATAAACTCGATGCAAGGCAGGCAAAAGATAGGCAAGTGTTTTTCCTGAACCTGTTTTTGACGACGCTAACAAGTCTCTGCCAGCCATCGCTTCTGGAATAGCACGAGCTTGAATCTCAGTTGCCTCATCAAACCCCAAATGGGCAATGGACTTTAAAATGCGATTATCAAAACCAAATTCTTCGAATAACAAACAAACACCCCTTCAAAACTAAAATACTACGCAAACAAAGCGTCACGTCTAATGCGCGCATTATAACCTAGACAGGCTCAAATTCGTTATGCATCTTGCATTAAAAGATAGCTTTTACCGGCACTTATTATGCCCATACCAGCACCTTTCGGTGTCTCAACCTGCTCAAGGCTTTCAGCAATACCATAAAACACATTTCGCCCTACCAAAGCCTTCATACCATAGCGCATAGATACATAAGGGCGTTCCTCTTTATTGAATAGTTCCATCCAAAGATCACAATCAACACCAAGCACCAGCACGTCGTCAGTTTGGGTTATGAACTCAATAGATTTTCCGCGTTCTGTTTCTATCCATTGCCAACGCGTAACAAGAAAAGGCGCATCTTCTACTTGAATTCGAACCTTTTCGACAGGTGTTACCAAGAAATACTCGCCACCTTCAAACCATAATATTCGGCTGAACATAGTTACCATGGCAGAACGCTTAATCTTGCTGCCTTCATGAAACCATTCGCCGTTCGCTTTAATCACCATATCCATGTCACCGCAAAAAGGCGGTTTCCAATTATGAACAGGTGGCAAGCTAGAAGTCGCTACCTCAGAAAGACCTTTTAATTCTATATTTGACATAATCCCTCTCTATAAGATTAGCGCGCCTCACTTCATCAACAATATTATTCAACTTCCAAGCAAAGCCTTGAATTCATTTCACTGTTAGAATACCCCCAACAGACAAACATCACGAGACGCAGATCGAAACCTTTGTACAATATTACCTGCCTCGTCTAATTAGAGTGTGACATTATGAAATCGGAATTAGCAAAAAAGTTTCAAGACCCTAGTCGAGGCGTTTACTTCATTGGTACAACGCCACCCAAGTCTTCTCTTGAAGAAGAGCAACTAAAACAAGTAAGCCAAAAGCTACTTGAGCGCCTTGATAATATCGACGTCGATGGGCTAATCGTTTATGACATTCAAGACGAAACTAGCCGAATTGACAAGCCACGCCCTTTTCCTTTTATGGAAACTCACGACCCACGAGCTTGGTCAAAACGCCTTCACCAGCAATCAGGCAAGCCTGTCATTACCTACAAGTCTGTCTCATCTCGTAGCTCAGAAGAATTTTCAGGCTGGTTAACTGAAGCATGGGAACAATACGGCATTCGTGATTTAGTATTAGTTGGCTCGCCTTCTTCAAATGGCGATATCAAACTGCCACTGCCGCAAGCTTACGAAACACTAAAAGCGTCACCTCATGAATTTAACCTTGGTGGCGTTACCATTGCAGAACGTCATGCGAAAAAAGGCGACGAGCATTTACGTCTGTTGAAAAAATCAGAATCAGGTTGCGAGTTCTTTATTTCACAAGCCGTCTATAACCACCAAGCGACAGCAGATCTAATCAGCCGCTACGCGAGAACTTGTAAAGAAAAGGGCGAAGCGCCTAAGCGCATCATTTTGACTTTCACTCCATGTGGCAGTGCAAAAACACTAGAGTTCATGGAGTGGTTAGGAATTTCCGTACCAGACGCTACTAAGCACCGCATTTTAGATGCTCAAGCACCACTAGAAGAGTCTATTAAGATTTGCCGTAATGCGTTAGAACAAATCATTGAAACCGCTCTACCACTTGGCGTTCCACTTGGTTTAAACATCGAAAGCCTAACCAATAGAAAGGAAGAAATTGACGCCTCTATCCAGCTTTACAAGCTACTAAAGGCAACACTAGATCTTAGACTCGCTGAGCAGTCTCTTTCTAACAAATAATCCTTCTAACTAGCCTTATTAAATAAGCGTATCTAACATAGCTAAAACTCGCTCAACACGAATATGCTGCATGGCCTTAGGGTCATGCACAGTCGTGGCCCAAGGCAACTCACTTACTGGCTTTTTATATTCCTTTTCAGCAAGTTCCTCATAAACACTCACCACATTTTTTATATCTTTATAAGGCCCAGTACGCCTCGGATTGGAAAGCGCATACAAACCTAAAACAGGCGTCCCGACCAAAGTCGCAATGTGCGCTGGACCAGTATCCGGACTAACAACCAGCAAGGCGCCTTTTATCAAAGTACACATTGCCTCTACTGAAGTTTTCCCCACTAAATTAACAACACCATCCATCCCCGCCTCAATATTCTGGGAAAAATTGATCTCCAACTCAGATGGGCCACCGGTTAAAACAGGCGTGCAACCTTTTTCTAAAATACGTTTTACAACCGCTCTATTGCCCTCTAATGTCCAATTTTTTTCAATTTTAGAACCACAAGGATTAACAACAACATAAGAGTTTGGTAGATTAAAATCGATTTCAGGCAAGGTTAATTGACATGGAAAAGCGACTTCAGTAACACCTAAAACACTGGCTACAGACAAAAAAGAGTCCAATACATGATCCCCAAGAGGCTCAGGAGCAAGTTCATTCACAAACCAATGTTGTTTTTCACGAGATCGAGACAAAGAAAAGCCAATACGTCGGTTAACTTTAAGCATTCTAGTCAAAACACTAGACCGCGACGACCATTGCAAATGCAGCAAAGCATCAAAAGTTACATATTTAAGCTTCGCCCTAAGCTCAAACATACCTGAAAAACCAGTCTTCTTGTCGTATTCAACAACATCAACACCCTCTAACAAGCGAACTAACCTCGCCTCTAATGGAGAAGTAATCCAAGTTATTTTAGCTGTTGGGTAAACTTTCATCATTGCCTGCACTACGGCCACTGCATGACATACATCGCCTAACGCTGACAACCTAACCACAGCTATTTGTTGAATATTCTCTTGTTGCATGTCTTCCTCTAGGGCTGCTTAAACTTGGCAAGTATTATAGAATACTCAACCTTAAATGTGTCCAAATTTATAGACATCACAAAGAACATCTTGATAAAGCGAGCACCATGCCACAAACCATCAAAATATCGCCTAATACAATATTGTTAAGAAGCGATCATACCTTGCCCATATCGTCATCATGGTTTGACCCCAAATTTTGGCAGTCACAAGATGCTCTGTCTGGAACGGGAAACGGACGAGGTGAAGTTTGGTTTATTAATAGCCAATTTGGCAGGTTTGTCATACGACGCTATCGTCGAGGTGGGCTTATAGCAAAATTCAATAAAAACCGATTCCTATTTACTGGGTTAGAAAAAACACGACCTTGGCTTGAACTGAGTTTATTAGAATATATGCATTCAATAGGCTTGCCCGTTCCTCGCCCAATCGGCGGTATATATGTTCGCGAAAAAGGCTTTTATCGAGGCGAGTTACTAACCCAAACAATAGAAAACGCAAAAGACCTTTTTGATATCATTAAAACTGGAAACAGCCAATCTTTAGACTGGCAAGAAATTGGAGCAGTCGTTAAACGCTTCCACAGTGAAGGTATTTATCATTCAGACTTAAATTGTCATAACATTATGATCGATCAAGCCAACAAGGTTTGGCTTATTGATTTTGATAAATGCGAACAAAGACCTCAGGATGAGAAATGGAAACAAGCAAACATTGACCGATTAAAGCGGTCGCTGGACAAGGAGTCCAACCTATACACTCAATTCAATATCTCTGATGCGCAATGGCGCAACTTTCTGGAAGGCTACTGTGGCTAAAAAGATATCGACACTAGACAAAAACATTCTCAATTTTATAGGACCAAAACACTGGTTAAGCTGGTTTGCTATGGGGATTGCCTATAGTTTAAGTTTTTTACCTTGGTCACTACAACAAGGATTAGGAAAATGTCTTGGACGCACACTTTATGCCATAGCCAAAAGACGTTGCCATATATGCGATGTTAATTTGAAAATCTGTTATCCAGAGATGAGCATTACAGAACGTAAATCGCTTACCAAAGCTCACTTTGAAAGCATGGGAAAGGGCACTATTGAAACGTTTTCATCCTGGTTCCAAAGCCAAGAGAAATTTCAGTCTAGAGTTACTTTTGAAGGACAAGATGTGATAGAACGAGTGCTAGCTAAAGGACGCGGCTGTATACTTATTAGTGGGCACTTTTCCTCTCTCGATATTTGCGGAGGACAAATGCCGCGCTTTATCGATGTTCACCCCATCTATAAATTACAAACCAACCCCGTCATGAATTGGGTTATGGAACGTCAGCGCCAAGCAATTTTTTCCAAAACCATTGAACGTACTAATATGCGAGAAGTTTTGAAATCCCTAAAACAGAACAAAGCGGTATGGTATGCGGTTGATCAAGACTACGGTCGAAAAAACTCGGTCTTCGCTCCTTTTTATGGTCGCCAATGCGCAACCATTGCTCACATTGGACGCATCGCGAATATGACCAACGCACCAGTTGTATTGTATGACTACGGAAGAACAAAGAACGGCTATCATCTAAGCTTAACTGAAGTAGAAAACTACCCAAGTAAAGACGATGTTGAAAACGCAACGAGAATAAATGAATTAATGGAAGCCGTTATAGAGCCGAAAAAAGAACAATACTTTTGGGCTCATAGACGCTTTAAAACCCAAGAAAATCCAGACGATCCAACTCCATACGATAAATAAGATCAATAAAGAAAAAACCACTGAAGGACGGACTTTCAGTGGTTTTATTATTGAGCTGCATTTTTAACTACAGACTATCTCGAACTTCAGCCATCAAGCGTAGAGACTTCAAACGCGCTTCAGAATCATGAATAGGCATAGAAATAATCAACTCATCTACCTCAGTCATATCAATAAAGCTAGACAATTGAAAAGCGACCGATTCTTTTGAACCTACGATAGCGTATTGCAACATATGTTCAACCATGTGCTTCTCGCTCGGTGACCAAATTCCATCCATGCTATCAACAGGTCTCGCAAAAGGCAGGTTTCGGCTACGACGTAAATTCACAAACTGTTGCTGAGCAGAAGTAAATAAATATTTCGCCTCTTCATCGGTATCAGCAACAACCGCCATTACGCCAGCCATTGTATGAGGTTTAGAAAGCTGTTCGGAGGCCTTGAAATTTCGACGATAAACAGTGAGTGCCTGAATCAATTGATCCGGAGAAAAGTGAGAAGCAAAGGAATAAGGCAAGCCAAA
Source organism: Marinomonas sp. (assembly GCF_965225885.1). Taxonomy (NCBI): domain Bacteria; kingdom Pseudomonadati; phylum Pseudomonadota; class Gammaproteobacteria; order Oceanospirillales; family Oceanospirillaceae; genus Marinomonas; species Marinomonas sp. The sequence goes on along the minus strand of NZ_OZ245329.1, from coordinate 2,345,858 downwards.
TTCAGCGGCAACTTGGGAGCTATATAAACTCGAACCCAACATCCATAAGGGCACGTGCGTATTACGACCCGGAACAGCCATGACGCCCTGATCGCCATCACCTAACAATCGCTGCAACTCTAGGACATCATCTGGATAACTATCAACCGAAGCATCCATATTACGTCGTAGCGCTCTAGCCGTCTGCATATCAGTACCCGGCGCTCGCCCTAACCCTAAGTCAATACGACCAGGATAAAGCTCAGCCAAAGTCCCAAACTGTTCAGCAATAACTAAAGGCGAATGATTCGGCAGCATGACGCCACCCGAACCAATACGAATTTTTGACGTTGCAGCGCCAAGATGCGACAACACAACAGAAGTGGCAGAGCTAGCGACACCCGCCATACCATGATGTTCTGCCAGCCAGAACCTTTCATAATTAAGCTCTTCTGCCGCCATCACCATGCGTCGGCTCATTGCCAAGGAATCCGCCACCGAACAACCTTCGGCAATAGGAGCAAGATCAAGTATCGAAAATGGAACCATAATATTTATCCAATAAAACTAATATACCCTCTATTTAAGACTCATCGATGCGAGTTACAAGTACTCAATCATGCACTAAATGCAGAAGCGCTCATTATGTCTTTTTGAGAATAATTGCCTTATCTATTTTCAAGCCGATTATAATCTAAAATGCCACTTTCTCTTGGTCGATCTTGCTTATTCAAGTTCCCTATTGCATCACTAACGAACCAAAAATTAGGATGCGTTCTGCGAATGCCAAAGCTGTCTAAAAGAGCCGAATAATCTTCTTTTGTCTTGAGGCTTCCAACTTGATCTGCCCAATTGATCAACTCACTTTCTTCTACCTGCATAAGCACATTAGGATAATCTCCCAAGACACCCTTCACCAAAGTGACGCCATCTTCGTCTGGTAGTCGCGCCGCTTCTTCATCCAACAAACTTGAAATATTGGCGTGCGCTTTGTTGTGAATCAAACTAATGACTTCCAGCGGCACACCTTGCTGTGTTACCAACACCGTCGCTACATTGGGCAAATAAACCAATCCGCCGCCACGGATTGCCTGCAGTTTATACAAGGCCTTACGCTGATTTGAAGTCAGCTTGCTTTGTTCCAAGTCGTAGCTGTGATCAAGCACACCTGCCAACCTATCTCGAAGCTTTTCATACAACTCAGATTGGTGATCATCCGTCTCATACTCAATTTGAGTTTGACGATTTACTTTAATATAGTCATTAAAGATGTAATCCTTTATCGTCTGATTTGCATCTCGGTACCAATATCGTCGAATCGATTCTCTGTCTTCTTTCGGAAGTAATAGCAAGAAATTCATCTCTCCTTCCATTCGCAAGAAATCCATATATAAACGTGTTTCTAATTGATGCCCGACGTTACCATAAACATCAAAACCCGCCACCAGCAAATAGTGAATACGTTCTAATAGAGGATAATCAATCACCCAAGCGGTTTTCGGATGCTGCCCAACCATGCCTTTAACGACGGAGGCATTATCAAAATGCCGAAAGATGGTTAACGCCGCATTTTCATTATTGCCATCACCGTTCCAGATTAGACTTAAATCCAAGGGAAGCTTGCTGCCTAATTCACTTTCAATCAACTTGGCTTTAGCCGATAAATAAGACTTTTGTTGATCTGAAAAAGTAACCCAAGAAGCCAAAGCCAATGTATTACTCGACCCAATAGCAGGTAAATCCAAGTCTTGAACCTGCCCTTCTAAATAGTCAGCAGAGCCTTTGTTATAAACCACTTCAGGATCAATAAAGAACACCCAAAATTGCTCATTAATCACATTAACCGCAACTTGACCACGACATACAGGGCCTTTAATAAATGACATTATGGTCTTTTGCGAATGGTCTAATAAAAAGCGATAACGCGCGTATGGCGGTATTTCACGAAAAGCTTTAAAAGGATTGGTCGCTACCTCTGGGTCATAACCCGGGTCTCTTGTCACTTGATAATCATCGCCATAAAAATAAGATTGCCAGCGACTATATCTGACCTCATCTAACTGCATAGGAATATGATTTTTTTGCACTTTTATTTCTGGGTCTGCCCATAAGCGATAATAAACACGATCAACACCTGGCGGGTCATAAGGGCGACGTGTAGCAATACGATCAATAGGCTCTCCCGGAGGCGTTTTAGAGCGAACTAGCTGAAAGCGAAATTCTTCGCCATCCCTCACCCCGCTATCACCCAAATAAAGACTATACAAATAAAGATGTTCGTAGATATAGCGAGCAACCAACTGACCTTTTAGGTCATTGCTATTAAAACGCGACTCCCACAAAGCAACTTGTTGCTGCAGCTTACTAGGCAAGGGCTTAGCTTCAGGCATCTTGCCACCTTTGGCCAACCACCGAGTTAGCACATCGTATTCGTCATTACTTAGAGCGGGTAGGCCATATGGCATTCCCCAGCTAGGGAAATCTTGCTCAAACTGATCATAATCTTCAATGCTGACACATTGCTGATCACGGGCAAGTGAAAAATCATAACTATCTGGCAAAACAGGTTGAGTAAAATCGCCCTGTTTTTTACGTAAAGCAATGGCTCGATACAATAAACTACCTTGCAAATTGGCCGAGGGAGACTGCTCTCGTTCGTTTAAAACAGGATGAAAACCTTTTGAGCGCCACTCATCAGTGCTTTTAGCATCAATAAATAAGCGGGTTGGAGAAGAGGCCAGTAAACGAGTGCCATCATAAACAAGCTCTTTAGAGCCACCTCGCTCAATACCTCCAGAAGCAGTGAACTTCAATTGGCAAGGCGCATCGTAACAAGCGTGACAAGAAACACATCGACTATCTAGAATAGGCTTTACTTGCTCATTGTAAAACGCACTGTCTTCTTCACCAACATCACTAATTCGATTCGCTGTATCTTGTGATCCAAACACAACATCAAATTGATGCGTTGCATAAGCAGCACAGCCAGATATCAACAACAGCGAACAAAGAAAGGTCAGCCACCGAGACATAAAAAGGTTCCTCATTTTCCGTTTTATCGTATTCGCGAAGCACTTCATCCTATAATGTCACAAGATCACTGCCAGCCAGACTTATAAAATAACTCTATCTTTGCTTAATTAATAACCCAACAAAGACACTAATATAAATAAAAAAACGCCCTATAAGGCGTTTTTTATGAATGCGTAAAATAAGCAGGTGCTCTATCCGTTATTCGTCGTCTACCATTCCGTCATCTGGATAATCATCCGATAACTCATAAGCATCGTCGCCCATATCATCGTTTGCTAATAGCAGAGCATCTTCATAAGCGCCACCAAATTCAATACGAGTAATATCGTATAAATCGTATTCAAACGTATCATCAAACCAACGTGCATCTGAGCCAATTTCTTCTAACTCATAGGTAACAGCGTCTGCACGAACAACACGACCAATCTCACAACTATCTGGCTCAATTTCTTCACGATGAAGCGTGACTAAACCGAACTCTTCGCTGATATCAATCAACAATACCGCTAAGTCGTCAAGCTCAACCTCAGGATCAACCACTTCCTCACCACGAAGCGCCAATACTTTTTTCTGGAAATCATTAAAGGGAGCCGGATGAGCAAAGTCACTAATGTCCTCTAAAAAGAGAATTTGATAGCCATTAAGACGAACACTGTCATCCACTAATTGGAGCAAAACCATTTCTTCGTTGGCGTCCACAACAAAACCGTCAGTCCAGCCATCTGGCCCATCCAATTCTTCACGAAATATACGAACAACATTATTTCGAGTGCGGGCTTTTTCCAATTCGATGAGCATATCGGCTCCCTAAAAAAACATAAAAAATAAAACAAGCGCTAGTGTAAACCCAGCCAGCGCAAGGAACAACTATCCTAACACTTTAGAATTACTGCAACACTTCGTGCCAATTTTCGATCATATTAATTAGGTCTTCTAAACCACACTCAGCTTGAATACCATCTGTCGAGGTTTGATAAAAGCTTTCTTGAGAATCAAACATCGCTTTTATTTCTTCTTCCGCTGAGTCTAGATCAACTTGTCGAGAAACAGACACACCTTCTTCACTCAAAATAACATCAAAAGGACCATGCTTAAATTCCGTAGTTTCTTTTTCTGTTTCAGCCAAACGAGCCGCCATTAACACTCGCTGAATACTTTCCAAATCACGTACGTATTCAGAGACCCATTCACCAATTGCGGCGAACTCATATCCTGTATAAATACGGTAAACATTTTCGTCCTGATCAAAGGCAATTTCATAATCCATGACCGTGAACCTCACTGTTTGTCATCTATATTCTCATCTTGCTTAATAGTTTGAGCTTGTTCCATTGATTCCACTTGATCTGTTGATTGAGCATTGCGATAAGCGCGGTTACTTGCTTGTTGACGTTGCGGAACAGCCGCCGCCAACCGTGCTTGTCTTTCTGCTTCTTTTTTCGCTTTCGCCTCTTCAACTAAACGCTCTTCATGGGCAATCATGTCAGGTGTTTCCATAACGTAAGGTCCAATTGCACCGGTTCTCACATCATTTAAAAATACTTCTGCCGCTTTGTGCATATCGACTTTACCACCGGCTCGCAACGCGCCTCGCTTAGAGCCAATAACCTTCAGCACTTCATAAGGATCTGGCGAGATTTCTTTCAATTTATAGCGTGTTGTAAGTGACTCTAAATAATCGGCAATAAAAAACTTCAATCCTGCCAAGGCCACATCTTCGTAATCAATCGCCGTATCACGAACAGCGCCCGTCACAGCCAAGCGATAACTGGCATCAGGATTTTCAATTTTGGGCCACAAAATACCCGGTGTATCCAGAATCTGAAAACCATTCGTGACTTTCAATTTTTGCTGCGACTTAGTGACAGCAGGCTCATCACCCACTTTTGCCACTCGACGACCTAACAAAGCATTCATCAAGCTAGACTTTCCAACGTTAGGAATACCTGCGATCATTGCTCTGATTGGTTTTTCTGCACTGCCTCTGTGAGGAACCATCTGGCTCACCCACTGGCTTATTCTGGCAACATCGGCTTTATCTAACGTAGAAAAAGGGTGAGCCAAAATGGATTCATTACCACGCCAATGCTCTAACCATAAGTCTAGTCTAGCTTTGTCGGCTAAGTCTTTTTTATTCAACAGACGCAGAACAGGCACTTCTCCACGCAAAGTATTCAGCATGGGGTTCTGGCTGGAATCGGGAATACGGGCATCCAATACCTCGATGACGATATCTACTTGCGTCATGACTTCTTCGATTTCTCGACGCGCTTTATTCATGTGCCCTGGATACCACTGAACGCTCAACCTAACTCCCCTATTCTAACCAAGTCTTTTTCGGTGGCGGATTCTACCATAAGTTAGTACAAGATAGAGAAAATACTATTAGAGACCTTTTATAGCAGTGATCTCTTCTAATCTGACTTAAATCAAGGAGCCTCAGTAGAAAATACCTATACTCATCATTCCAGATAAACGAAGGCGAGGAATCTGCACCAAGCTACATTCGCTTATCTGGTTGTTCTCTCGATCGGGTCTGCTATGTAAATTATAGCAACAAGGCCCATTAGCCGAGGCTGTGTGTGGCCTCGGCTTTTTTCATTTCTTGTTTCACAAAGTCTAATAAATCTGGATACAAAGCTAAAAATGGTGCTTCAGCCTGATCAATCACCTTTGGCAAATCATCGACAAAACTCTGCAAATGCTCACCATGCTTCCAGCGCCGCATAATTGAACGAATTGCCCTGTCTACTCCTTCTAATGTTCCCAAATTTGATAACCAGTTTTCATACTCCAATGAGTTGATCATGTTTTTCAAACGCTCTGGACTGCGCTCTTTATCTTTCACTAATCCAACGACAGCTTGTTCACAAAATACCTCAAGCGGCACCTCACTGAATTGCGCCCAGTTTTGGATTAACCAATAATCCATGGCGATGTCTTGTACTATGCCCGAAAATCGACGACGACCTTTGCGGGGCATTGAGCGAAATAACAAACTTGCCTCGTGCTGATCAACCATCACATCGACCTTTTGGTGCAGTCGCCAGCCAACCAACAAATCAGAATCTAATCGACTTGCGTCAACGGGGAAATCTCCTAGTAAATTACCAACCCAGGAAGTATTTGTAATCGCTGCAATGTGAAGATGTGCAAAATAATTCATCTCTACCTTATTTTTTTCGTTCACAGAGGAAGAATAAGAACACAATTATTATCTAAATGCGTCAGTAGCCAGACTCTTGCTGTCTTTTTGCTCTTTTTTTTGCAAAAATGCTTTCCCTGTCCGAAAAGTCAAAATATTACGAAATAGAAACCATTAATAGGTTACACAACTCTCATGTCTTTCGATGTTTTAACCATTCCATCAGCCCAACTAAAAATGAGACCAGAGAAATGAAAATCAAGGTGATATTAGCTTGCTGCCTAGCTCTTTTTTTATTCAATAATGCCATGGCAACCACAGTTAAAATAGCATTTGATGCGGATCCTATTTCATTGGACCCTCATGAACAGCTGTCAGAAAGCACATTACAGTTTTCACACCTCACTTTTGATCCATTATTACGTTGGAAAAAAAACGGGGAATTCGAACCTCGACTAGCCACTAGATGGCAACGAATAGGGCCAAAAACAGTACGTTTTTTCTTACGACAAAACATTCACTTCAGCAGCGGCAATTCTTTTTCTGCGAAAGACGTCATTTATACAGTCGAAAGATTAAAAAAATCGCCCGATTTTCGAGCCATGTTCGATACCATTGAGTCCGTCGAAAAAGTCGATGAATACACAATTGACGTTCACTCAAGCCATTCAAATCCATTGCTGTTAAACATCATGACGTATGTTTTCCCAATGGATAAGCTTTTTTATCAGGATCAAGATCAAATCATTAAATACGGCGAAACCTTTGCTTCCCGTAATGTATCTGGCACTGGGCCTTTTATATTAGTCAGTAGAGACCTTGGCAGCCGAATGGAGCTAAAGCGCAACCCAAACTACTGGGACAAAAGCTCAAAGGGCAACGTCGACACCATTATTCTGACTCCCATTCGAGCCGATTCAACTAGACTGGCCGCGCTTCTGTCTGGCGATGTGGATTTTATCTTCCCCGTTTCACCTATCGACATTGAACGTACTCAAAAGGTTTCCAGAATTCAATTGGTTACTTTGCCCTGTACGCGTATTTTATTGCTACACATGAATCAGAATCGCCGTAAAGAATTCCAAGATGTCAGAGTCAGAAAAGCCATCAATCTAGCCATTAACCAATCGCTGATCGTCGACAAAATTCTCAAAGGTTATGCCACGCCAGCGGGACAACTCAGTGCAGAGCCGTTTTTAGGCCACCTTGATTCATTGAAACCTCAATACGATTTAACGCAAGCCTTAGAGCTCATGAAACAAGCAGGCTACGAGAAAGGTTTTCGTATCAGCATGATGGCACCAAACAATCGCTATATGAATGACGAAAAAGTCGCTCAAGCCATTGCCGCGATGCTGTCGAGAATTAACATCACAGTCGATCTAAAAACGCTGCCTAAAGCACAATACTTTCAAGAATTTGATAAGCGCAGCGCAGACATGATGATATTGGGTTGGCAATCAGACACCATGGATTCCAACAACTTATTTGAATACATTATCGCCTGTCCAGATCAAAAAATAGGTTTAGGCGCTTATAATGCCAGTGAGTATTGTCATGCTGGAATAAATAATGGAATTCGTCTAGCGAATCAGGAAATGAACATCAAAAAACGCACGCAGCTGTTACAAAGCATAGAGCAAACCTTATATGACGACGCTGCCATTGTGCCTCTTTATTGGCAATCACTGATTTGGGCCTCCAAAACAAACGTCGATATTCAACACATTGTCAATGGTCAAAACTACCCTTATTTAGGAGACCTTTTCATTGAACAATAACTATCAAACAAGTCTTGCCATGATAAATAGGGAAATTTGATTTCATGCTGATTTTTTTACTCCGCCGCTTGATGCAGGCTTGCTTTGTGATGATCATTATCAGTGTGATCAGCTTCGCCATACAAGATAAGCTAGGCGATCCTGTCCAACAAATGGTTGGTATGACCGTATCTCAAGATGAACGCAATCAGATTCGTAACGAGCTTGGCTTAAACGATAGCTTTTTCCTTCAATATTGGCACTTTGCGAAAGGCGCAATTCATGGCGATTTGGGTACCTCGTATTACTATAAAGAACCCGCTCTCAACGTCATTCTTGAAAAGCTACCCGCTACATTGGAGTTGGCTTTTTGCGCTATTTTACTGGTTATTATTGTCGCTACGCCCTGTGGTGTTTTAGCCGCGATCAACCCCAAACACATACTGTCTCGCCTGTTGATGATTATCAGCTCAATCGGCCTCTCTGTACCCATTTTTATAGTTGCTATTTTAATGGTGTACATTTTTTCTATCGAATTAAATCTGGCCCCCAGCTTTGGACGCGGTCAGACAATAGAAATATTCGGCTTATGGGAAAGTGGTCTATTCACAAAAGATGGTATGAAACACTTACTTCTGCCTAGCTTGTCGCTTGCTATTGCCTTAATGCCCATTTTTGTTCGCTTGATACGCGCAGAGATGATGGAAGTTCTGCAGTCTGAATATATCCGCTTCGCCTGGTCAAAGGGCCTCTCTGCGCGCCGCATCTATTTTAAGCATGCGCTGAAAAATACCATGTTACCTGTCATTACAGTGGGTGGTATTCAAGCCGGAACCTTGGTCGCTTATACCATTCTGACTGAAACGATTTTTCAATGGCCGGGAATGGGGTTTTTATTTATGGATGCAGTAAGCCGCGTCGATACTCCGCTTATTTCTGCGTACCTAATTGTCGTAGGTGGCATTTTTGTTATTACTAACACCTTAGTGGATTTAATCTATGGATTAGTTAATCCCACGGTACGCCTAGCGAGTCATGGACTATGAAATACACTAAAAAAGACCTACTACATCCAGCTTCTGGAAGTCGCTGGAGCCATATACTTTCTGGTGTCATAGGCGATAAACTCGCGATGCTGGCTTTAATTGTCTTCCTTTTTTATTGCCTTATCGCCCTTCTTGCGCCTTTAGTGGCACCCTACGATATCGTTGATCCTGCTTTTATGGATCTGATGAATGCAGAGATTGCCCCTAGTTGGATCAGTGGAGACAGCCGCTTTTTATTAGGCACCGACGCCCAAGGTCGAGATTTACTATCGGTTATTTTATATGGCACACGACTTTCTCTGACTATTGGTATATGCGCAGTATTAATCCAAGCTACGCTAGGAATCTGCATCGGCCTAATGGCAGGATATTTAGGTGGTCGTATTGATAACTTTCTGATGCGCTGCGCGGATATTCAGTTGTCTTTCTCAAATATGATGGTTGCAATTGTTTTTCTAGCGATCTTCCAGTCCATGTTTGGTATGGCTCGCTATCAACAGCTCGCCATGGTCATTCTTATTCTTGTCATTGGCTTAACAGAATGGCCCCTCTTCGCCCGAACCATCCGCGCTTCTGTACTTGCTGAAAAGCAAAAAGAATACGTTGATGCCGCTAGAGTTATGGGCATTAGTTCGAAGCAAATTATGTTTCGCCATATTTTGCCCAATACGCTCTCACCAATTCTGGTTATTTTTACCGTTCAAATTGCCAACGCCATTGTTGCTGAGGCCGCTTTATCCTTTTTAGGCCTTGGAATGCCAGCGACAGAGCCATCTCTTGGCTCCCTTATCTCTGCTGGATTTGCTTATATGTTTGCCGGCTCTTGGTGGATTTGTGTCATTCCAAGCATCACATTGATCATTTTAATTCTAGCCATGAATTTACTTGGCGATTGGTTGCGCGACCACCTAAATCCAAGGACGTATAAAGACTAATATGAGCCTATTTTTAACAAAGCACTGGCATACACAGCAATCGCGTAAAGGTCTCACATGAATTTATTAAGCGTCAGTAACTTACACGTCAACTTCCATATGAAACACCAAGAGCTTGCCGCTCTTATTGATGTTAGCTTCACTCTTAATCGGGGTGAACGTATTGCTATTGTTGGCGAGTCAGGTGCAGGAAAATCGGTTTTAGGCTTTTCTATTGTCAATCTTATTGGCAAACCAGGCTATATAAAATCTGGTTCAATCAAGCTGGAAAACAAAGAAATCACTAAAATGAATCTGCGTCAGTTACAAGAAGTTCGTGGCAAACGCATCGCTATGATTTTCCAAGACCCAATGATGACATTGAACCCTGTACTAACCATTGGCGATCAACTAGTTGAAACCATCCGTAGCCATACAAAAATCACTTACAAAGACGCAAAAAACATTGCTATTGAAAAACTGCATAATGTGCAGATCGCTTCACCTGAAAAACGTTTTGACCAATATCCTCATGAACTTTCCGGTGGCATGCGACAGCGTGTAATCATCGCTTCGGTGTTGTTACTAAACCCTGACATCATTATTGCAGATGAACCGACCACGGCTTTAGACGTAACCATTCAAGCCGAAATACTACAACTCCTACTAACCATTTGCCGAGACAATGGTGTGGCGCTCGTGCTGATTAGTCACGATCTTGGCGTAGTATCGAAGGTCGCCGAGCGAACCTTAGTCATGTATGCAGGTCACGTGGTTGAAGAAGGCCCTACACTAGAAATAATCAACGATCCTCAGCATCCTTACACTCAAGGATTACTGAATGCGTTACCACAAATGACATTACCCGGTCAGCGCTTGAATCAAATTCAAGGCAGTATGCCATCATTAGCTGAACGTCCGACTGGTTGTGCATTCCATCCACGCTGCCCTTACGCCACACAAAAATGCAAACAAGAGCAGCCAAGTTTTATTTATAGTGGCGTTTCAAGCGTCGCCTGCTTTCTGGTGGAAGATATGGTGAATGAATTTGCCGAGAATAATCAGGAGGCAGGTGAATGACCCGACCACTCATCCAAATTAGCGGATTGGAAAAAGCCTTTTCAAGCAACGAAAGCTGGCTTGGCCAATGGCGATTCCGTCACGGTAAACTGAAAAGACACAAAGACAGCGTTCATGCACTGAATGGTGTCAATCTTACCATCAATCAAGGTGAAACCTTATGCGTTGTTGGTGAGACAGGTTGCGGAAAGTCGACTCTGGCTCGTGTCATTATGGGCCTAACAACGCCTAGCGCCGGTGAAATTCATTACCTTGACCAACGTATCGATCAATTAAATAACCGTCAGCGCATGTTTTTTCGACGTCGTATGCAAATGGTTTTCCAAAACCCTTATGCGTCATTAAATCCTCGAATGACGGTCTATCAAACACTCAGTGAGCCAATTTCTTTTCATAATCCACAGCTGTCACAATCGCAAGTGGATGAGCAAATTGATGAGCTTTTAGAGTCTGTCGGTATTTCGGCATCCAGCTCAGATCGTTATCCTCATGAATTTTCCGGTGGTCAGCGCCAACGCATCAGCTTGGCTCGAGCATTGTCGGTTGAACCCGACTTTATTGTCGCGGATGAACCGCTATCAGCACTGGATGTATCAGTACAAGCACAAGTACTAAACCTAATGATGGACAAACAAGAGGAACGCAACCTTAGTTATCTTTTCATTACCCATGACTTGGCTGTCGTTGAGCATTTTGCCACCAGAGTGGCGGTAATGTATTTGGGACGAATTTGTGAACTTGCGCCGACAGGGACATTATTTAGTTCACCAAAACATCCTTACACTCAAGCCTTGCTGTCAGCCATTCCTAGATTAGATAGCAACACAGCTCAACCCATTCGATTAATTGGTGAAGTTCCCACACCTATAGAAAAGCCCATTGGATGCGTTTTTCAGGCGCGTTGCCCGTATGCAAATCAGCGCTGCTACGAAGTATTACCGGCTATGACGCTACAAAGTGACGGCAGCAGTGTGGCTTGTCACGCTATTGAAGAGGGTCGACTATGATTCTCTCATTAATCACCTATGTTACGACTTCTGATTGTCAGGAGGTCACATGGAAATAAGATGGCTTGAGGACTTTATCGCCCTCGCAAAAACACGTCATTTTTCTCGTGCTGCAGACGAACAAAACGTTACTCAGCCGACATTTAGTCGACGCATTAAATTGCTTGAAGAGGAAATGCGCGTCACTTTAATAGACCGTAACACCTTGCCTCTGTCTTTAACACCAGCGGGAGAAGTGTTTCTTCAAAGCGCTGAGCTCATAACCAGACAATTAAGAGACACCAAAGAACGCTGCCAAGAAATACGCAAACAAGAAGAATCCCAAATACGTTTTGTGACCACGCAAACCTTGTTTCTTAGCTTCTACAAAGAAGTCATCGAGCCATTTTGCCAAAGCATCGACATGGATTTAGACATTAATATGAAGTCTAGCTCTTGGCTTGGTATCGACTTCGTAAACTCTTTGATGGATCAGCAATTCGACATCATGCTTTGTTATTGGCATCCAGCGATTAACTTCATTCGTGCGCTTGATGATGATCAATACGAGCATCTTGTAATCGCTGAAGAAACCCTCATTCCTTGCAGTGCAACGGATGCGGCAGGTGAGCCTAAGTTCACGCTGCCTGGCGCAAAACGCAAACCATTGCCTTACATTGGATATTACGAAAATTCGTTCTTACAGCCTGTCATTCACCATCATTTGCAAAGGCAAAGAGACATTCCACAACTGCAAACATTGTCAGAGAATTATCACTCAGTCAGCATAAAAGCCATGGTGAAAGAAGGTTATGGCATTGGCTGGATTCCAAAGCGTTTAATGCTAGACACATTAAATTATGGAAAAGTCGCTTTGGCTGGTGAAGAGAATTGGAATATACCACTTGAGATTCGCCTGTACCGATCTAGGTTCAATCAGAACCCTAATCTCAATCAATTTTGGCAGGCTCTAAAAGACAAGATCGCTCGCAATAGCCCGCTTTAATGCGGGCTATTCTATTTCTTGGTTTATCACTACAGCTTATCAAGCCCTTCCTGCTCATTAAGCGCCACTATCATAGGGTCGCTTCCCATAGAATTTGCACCAAGCGCTTTACTGAATAGATAACCTTGCCCAATATCACAACCAAATTCTTGCAGCATGATCAACTGATCCATATTCGTGATCCCCTCTGCAATAACCTTAAGGTTTAAATTATGGCCGAGACTAATAATGGCATGAGTCAATGCGGCGTGTTTCTTGTCTTCTATAATATCGCGAATAAAAACTTGATCGATTTTGACATAATGGAATGGAAGATCTTTTAAGTAACTTAAGCTGGAATACCCTGTACCAAAATCGTCAATCGCCAACTTCACACCAAGGCGACTAATTTGACGCAAAAGCTCTGCGCAGCCTTCCGCATCTTCAATCAAAATTGACTCAGTCACTTCAATTTCTAATAGACTTGGATCAACTTGATATTTATCGAGTAAAGATAATAGATTCGGTAGAAAATCGACTCTTTTTAACTGAGCAGCAGAACAATTGATCGCAATCGGTGGCACGTTAATATCTTGCTCCTGCCATTCAAGAATATGACGAAATGCCTGTTCAAAAACCCAATCACCCAAAGGCAAAATAACCCCCGTTTGCTCAGCGATTGGAATAAACTCTGCTGGAGACACCACACCAAGCTCTTCATCTTCCCAACGAAGAAGCGCTTCCACACCAACACATCGCTCGGAAATCAGGTCAACTTTTGGTTGGAAATGTAACTCTAAGCCGCCCATTTGCAGCGCCCTTCTCAGTCGTGTCTCTATACGAACATTACGAGCGAAACGTCTCCCCATCTCACCATCATAAAAATGATAAGTAGAACGCCCTGCTGTTTTCGCTTGGTAAACGGCCATATCCGCATTTTTGATCAAGGTCACCGCATCCGCACCAAATTCAGGGTATAAAGCAACACCAATAGAACAGCCAATATTTAACGTCAAACCGTCAATAAAATAACTCTGGCTGATTTTTTCAATAAGGTCTTTAGCAACAATGTCCAATGAGGGCATATCTTGATTATCACCTTGGACAAGCAAGACTAAAAACGCATCCCCTCCCAAATATCCTATAACGGTATTATCAGGCAAAATAGACAACAAACGCTGAGACACCTTAGCCAGTAGCTTATCCCCTAATTCATGACCAAACGCATCATTAATGGTTTTAAAATGATCTAAATCTAAAATAAGCGTAGCAAGCTGTTTATTATCTTTATGACAACACTTAATTAATTCATTCAACTTCTGTTGTATATGATATCGACTTGAAAGCCCTGTTAACTCATCCACCTCAATACGCTTATTAACAGCATTCAGCGCGGTGTAATAGGTGACAGACAGTTTGCGAGTATAGAAAAAGAGAAGAATAGCCAACAAGCTAAACGCTAACAATGAAGTTATAACGAGTGTCCAATGAATTTGCTTCCATACGCTTACAATATGACGTGTATCTACTCGCCACTTTCGATTCGCAATATAAAGGTAATGCGTATCGTAATGCCCTTCTTCCCACAAGATGTTATTTGCCGAATCAGCAAACCAAATTGGCTCCTCGGATGAAATATCTGCAATACGATACACAAGACCTTGGCTCGCTGTCGGGGAAATCAAGTTAAGTAGACTATCTATAGTAAAATACGCGCCAACAATACCGTGAAAACCAATATTGTCGGTTAGCTTGTAAGAACGCGCATCAAGAGGTAAATAAATAGGCGCGCTCAGAATAATGGTATCAACAGGATCATTCTGACCAGCACTTATAAATGGGGTGGCGCTAGGCTTTGACGCCACTAAAGTAAACGTACTTCGCGCTTGATAAACCGATTCAATATCTCGATTTTTCGATGACAAAATATCATAGCCATAAGGGATTTTATCCGGATAGACCAGAGCTAGAGGCATGTACTCTTTTCGGTCGCCTTCAGGGAAAATGGTAAAATTAGGTATCCCTAACAATATCTGCTGCTGCAACTCGTAATCATACTTTTTATAGGCGGGAAGATACTGAGCAAAATACAAATGAATCCCAGGTGTCTTTATAAGATTCTGAGCAAACCGTGAAAAATGATTCGATGACACCTCACCTTTATTGGATTGGATCAAGGCAACAATGGAACTAAGCTCTGACTTATATTGATTTACCGCATCACTAAGTTTTTCAGTGAAATTAACCCCCATGGCTTTTTGATCGGTATTGACGTGCCTACGTTCCTCTAAAAAAAACGTAAAACTTGCCAAAACACCACACAAAAAAACAACGCAAAAAACCGCATAGTGCACTTTATTAAATTTCATCTGTTTTTTTGAAGAAATCATTCTTTACCCATCGATGTGTTTCCACCATAAAACGCCGTTGCCTAACACTTTGTCCCTGTAAATAAGCCACTTTACCTAAAAACAATGAAACCAACACCTAATAAATAGTTAAGAAAAGTATTCACAGCAATTTTCTGCTATCCTCCGCCTATTATCGACTTAACTAGACAGGCCTTTTGTGACCCAATTTCAACATCCATTAAACAACCTCCTACCTCCTAAGCTAACAAGTTTGCTTTCAGACTTGGGATACACGACCTTTACTCCGATCCAAGAGCAAAGTCTGCCACCGATGGTTGATGGCAAAGACATTCTTGCACAAGCACAAACAGGCAGCGGAAAAACCCTCGCCTTTGCCATTGGCCTGCTACTCAAAATCAATCCTCGCTTCTTTGGAGTACAAGCACTTGTGATGTGTCCGACTCGTGAGTTGGCGGATCAAGTATCCAAAGAAATTCGCAAAATCGCTCGCTACCAAGACAATATAAAAGTGCTTAGCTTATGTGGTGGCATGCCATTTGGTCCACAAATTGGCTCACTAGAACACGGCGCGCACATCGTTGTTGGCACACCTGGTCGCTTAATGGAACATTTGCGCAAAGGCACACTGAAACTAAACGCATTAAATACCTTGGTATTGGACGAAGCGGATCGCATGCTGGATATGGGGTTTGTCGACAGCATTCGTGAAGTAGTCGAATTAACGCCAAGCAATCGCCAAACACTGCTTTTTTCCGCCACCTACGGCGATGGCATTGAAGCCATCAGCGCTGAATTCCAGAACAAGCCAGTGAGCATCAAGGTTGAAGCCCAAGAAGACCTTAAACCCAACATAGAGCAGTTTTTTGTTCGCAGTGAAAAC
This sequence comes from Marinomonas sp., assembly GCF_965225885.1. Classification (NCBI taxonomy): domain Bacteria; kingdom Pseudomonadati; phylum Pseudomonadota; class Gammaproteobacteria; order Oceanospirillales; family Oceanospirillaceae; genus Marinomonas; species Marinomonas sp. The sequence goes on along the minus strand of NZ_OZ245329.1, from coordinate 2,329,678 downwards.
AAAGACAAATGTGAGACATTATTAGCCGCTCTGCAACACTTCGAGCCGCGTCAGGCAATTGTCTTTTGTAACACGAAAGCGGAATCACAAGTGGTTGCGGACTGGCTTGCCGAGCACAAAGTTGCCGCTCAAGCCATTCATGGCGATCTAGAACAAAGACAACGCGATCAAGTGCTAGTGCGTTTCAGCAACCAAAGTAGTTGTGTATTAGTCGCTACCGATGTGGCAGCTCGCGGTATTGATGTAAAAGAAATTGACCTGATAGTGAACTACGACACCACTCGCGACACCGATGTTCATACGCATCGTATTGGACGAACAGGCCGTGCTGGCGCAGCAGGCATTGCAGTCAACCTTGTTACATCAAAAGACGATTACAAAGTTCGTGATATTGAAACACGCTTTAACACCACAGCAAATTTCATCGTACTTGATGCTATCGACCCGCATTACCGTTTGATTCCACAAAAAACCACTATCTCTTTTGATGCAGGCCGTAAAAACAAGCTTCGCCCTGGAGATATTCTTGGTGCGCTAACCGCCGGTCTAGGCTTGGATAAGTCTCAAGTTGGAAAAATCGATATTTTTGATTTTCACGCCTATGTATCAGTCGACAACGAAGTGGCTAAAAACGTTGTCAAGGAATTTGAAAACAAAAAGATTAAAGGCAAAAACATTCGAGCACGCATTTTACGATGATCAACAGGCTTACTTCACCGGCAGCACAAGCTGCCGGTTTTGTTATTGGTGCATTAATTGTCATCCTAATTACTCTCACACCCGCAGAATACCTGCTTCCTGCACCGGGCTCAGATAAATTACATCATGTTCTCGGTTTCGGCAGTTGGGCACTTATATGCGCTTTCGGTCCGACAAAACGCTTTGCCTATATGGCTTTATTTATCATTTTTTGGGGCGGTATGATCGAACTAATTCAGCCTTATGTGAATAGATATGGCGAATGGTTAGATTTCTATGCGGACGCACTAGGTGTGATATTAGTCGTGCTAAGCAAATTAACTGCTAGACAGTTTCTTAAATCAAAATACAAGGTTTAATGAAAGAATGAAAAAGACCTGATAAAGTATAACCATTCGGTCAAAAATCACCTTTCAAGCAATACACTTAAGAGAGACATATGAGTCATTTAAAAGCGTGGCGCTCCGCCATTGTTCACTGCATTGCAGACCCAAAAGACGTGGGTGTCGATGCCGCTTACGAATATTTTGAAGATGGCTTACTAGTCATTCAAGACGATAAAATCTACGCCCTTGGCGATGCTGTCGATCTTCTACCGACACTGCCAGACGACACCTTAATTGAGCATCACCCCGATACCATTATTACACCAGGCTTCATTGATACACACATCCATTACCCACAAACGGATATGATCGGTTCCTACGGCGAACAATTACTGACTTGGTTGAACACCTACACCTTCCCCGAAGAAGGAAAATTTAGCGATAAAGCCCACGCTCGCAACGTCGCAGATCGTTTTATAAAAGAGCTTTTACGCAACGGCACGACCACAGCGTTAGTATTTGGCACGGTCCATAAAGTATCTGTTGAGGCTTTTTTTGAGGCCAGCGAAGTCCATAACTTGCGCATGATTTGTGGCAAGGTCATGATGGACCGCAACGCACCAGATTACCTCACAGATACGCCAGAGAGCAGCTACCAAGAAAGCAAAGAACTTATCGACACTTGGCACAATAAAGGCCGCTTGCATTACGCCATCACACCGCGTTTCGCTCCAACCAGTTCAGACGAACAATTGCAATTGGCGGGCAAACTATTAAGCGAATATGACGATGTTTATCTACACACTCACCTATCTGAAAACAAAGACGAGTGCGCGTGGGTACAAGAGCTGTTTCCAACAAGCACCAACTACTTAGACGTCTATGACCAGCACAAACTATTGAGTGAGCGTTCTGTTTTCGCTCACGGCATTCACCTTTGTGACAGCGAATATCATAGATTGCACGAAACAGGCTCGGCGATTTCCTTCTGCCCAACCTCTAACCTGTTTATCGGTAGCGGCTTGTTCAAACTCAATAAAGCGGAAGAGCACAAGGTCAACGTTGGTCTTGGCACAGACGTAGGTGGCGGCACGAGTTTCTCCATGCTGCAAACCATGAATGAAGCCTACAAGGTGATTCAGCTGCAAAACGAGAACCTAAACCCAATCAAATCCCTGTATTTGTCTACTTTGGGCGGCGCTAGAGCACTTCGCCTAGAAGATAAAATTGGTAACTTAGCGGTAGGCAGCGAAGCCGATTTCGTCATTCTCGACAAAAAAGGCACGCCGTTACTTGAATCTCGCTTAGCGCTATCCAAGAACATCGAAGAAAGTCTATTTGTCTTCATGACCATTGGCGACGACCGTGCCATTCAAGCAACCTACTCCGCAGGCAAATGCGTTCATCAACGCTAGACCTAATACTCGTCTATCAAAAATAAAAAACACCAGTAAAAAAGCCACCTTGTCGTTGAAAATATCATTTCCAATAACAAGGTGGCTTTGCATTGTCACTTGTCTCTTTACAAAAAAACGCTGCCTTTATAGATCAGCGTATTCTTTTTCCCAACGTTTCGCTTCTTTCTTAGAAGGGCCACCAAGTACATTTACTGCAGTACGCATTCTAGCCCGAGAAATATCAGAACCTAAAATCGCCATTGAATCAAAAACAGAAACAGATGCCGTTGTTCCTGAAATAGCAACAAACAAGGGGGCAAAAAAGTCTTTCGGCTTAATTTCCATCGCTTGAGCTAATGATTTCATATCATTAAAGATTTCGTCTTTTTCCCATTTGCTCAACGCTTCCAAACGCCATAAAGCGAATTGCATGGCTTTACGAAGCGTTTCTTCTTCCATCTTTATAGAAGAGAAATCTTCTTTGCTAATTGGCAACATGCCTTTTAGGAAGAAACCCGCCACATCAGCAACATCTGAGAAAGTTTCAACACGCGGAATAACTAACGGTAAAATCTTCATCAAGTATTCAGGGTTAAGCGCCCATTCAACGTATTTTCGCGCAAAAGTTTCTGGGGTTAGATTCTCACGAATCCACATACCATTTAACCAGCTCAATTTTTCAACATCAAAAACTGGACCACCCAAAGAAACACGCTGAATATCAAAGTGCTCAATCATTTCGTCTAACGAGAACTTTTCACGCTCATCAGGCATAGACCAGCCCATACGACCAAGGTAATTGATTACCGCCTCAGACATATAACCCATGCGCTGATAGTACAAAATACTCGTTGGGTTTTTACGTTTTGATAACTTAGATTTATCAGGATTACGCAGCAAAGGCATGTGACATAAAGTCGGCATATCCCAACCAAAGTATTGGTACAACAAAATATGCTTAGGTGCAGAGTTGATCCATTCTTCCCCACGAATAACGTGAGTGATTTTCATCAAATGGTCATCAACAACGTTTGCTAAATGGTAAGTCGGCATACCATCTGCTTTTAGCAACACTTGCATGTCTACTTGGGACCAATCAATTTCGATTGTTCCTCGAAGCATATCCTGAACAACGCATGTGCCCTCTTCAGGAATTTTCATGCGAATAACATAAGGAACGCCAGCATCTAATTTTGCCTGCACTTCTTCTGGAGTTAGGTTAAGAGCACGACCATCATACTTTTGTGGCAAGCCTTGCTCTTTTTGCTCATTACGCATTTGATCCAACTCTTCAGTGGTTTCGAACGCGTAAAATGCATGTCCTTTATCAATCAATTCTTGAGCATATTGACCGTAAATATCGCCCCTTTCACTTTGACGATATGGACCATATTCACCACCAACATCTGGACCTTCCGCCCAATCTAGACCTAACCAACGCAATGCATCCAAAATCATTTTTTCTGATTCTGGCGTACTACGAGTTTGATCAGTGTCTTCAATACGTAAAATGAACTTGCCCCCCATTTTACGTGCAAATGCCATATTAAATAATGCGATGTAAGCTGTGCCTACATGCGGGTCGCCTGTTGGAGAAGGCGCAATACGTGTTCTTACCTCTGACATAAAGATCTCATTTATTTGTTGTCTGAAATGCCGCTATTATAAGCGCCTCATAAGATATGAGTAAGGGGCTAAACCTATCTTTTCTACTTAGAAGTTTGATATTCACTCAACTTTACTTTCGATATACCTAAGCTGGGAAAGCCGAACGCCAATTTCCACATCCGTTTTTAACGCCACCAAAGACCGTGATTGCAGACATTGCTCATAGCCACCAGCCAGCATTGCCTGGATTCGCTCTGAAAAAGACGATAGATTGGCATAAATTTCTTCGATGGTGGAAAACGAACGAATAATACTTAACGCCGTTTTCGGCCCGATCCCTTTAACGCCCGGAATTCGATTCGTGGTGTCACCCACCAAGGCCCAATAATCTGTCAATTGATGTGGCTCAACGCCATATTTACCAGGCACCCAGATTTTGTCGTATCCCAATTTGGCAAAATAATCATATTGAAGAATACGATCATCGCCCAACAACTGAGTAAAACCTTTATCCGTTGAAACAATATAAGATGTAACATTATTACTCGCCGCTTTAACCGCTAAGGTCGCAATAAGATCATCAGCTTCCCAACCATCGATCCTCAAACAAGGTAAATGATTAAAGCGAAATACCTTAGCAAAGCTTGGCAAGGATTCGAGTAACGTGTCATCCATTGGAACGCGGCCTAACTTATATTCAGGATAGACTCGATGACGCCACGTTTTGCCATTTGAATCAAACACAACAACGGCATAAGAAGGGGTAAATTGGTGAGTTAACTTCGCTAACGCTTCAATAGCAATGCTTTGGGTGCGCTCAATTCGACGCACTGAATCTTGCTCAGACTCTAATGCGGCATAAAGTCGTCGAATCAGGTTCAATCCGTCAATAATTAGTAATTTTTTATTCACTGCAAACCCTTATTTTTGCTACATTGTTTTACGTTTACTTGAATTTATTAGGGTACCATGAGAGAAGATTCATCACGACGATTTGCATGATATTATAACCAACAAAAGGACTCTGTTATGAATAAACAACCCGCCTATTTTTGCCTTAGCATTCTTTTAGGAGCCACGGCTCACAGCGTTTTTGCAGTTCCAATCAATGCCGTTATAGGTTTAGATAACAGCCAGATTGTAGAAAATAGTCAGCAGCTAAGCCTTACTCCAAACACAGGTTCACTTTTACCACTTCAAGAAAACTTCGCCCCTATCACTCATTTTGAAAATAATCTCAACGCAAATTGGTTTGACCAGATAAACAAAAAAGTAAGAGTAGAACACAAACAGAGAGACTTAAATTACACGGGCACATTGACTAAAATCGAGCAAAACACACGCTCTTTTGTACTTAGCAGTAAGGATTACTCTACAACCTTACCCATGGACGATTTCTACTTAATCCCATTAGAAAATCCAAGTACAGCGGATAAAACACCAACCGAGAATAAAACTGAGACAAATACAACACAGCCTTACAAAGTAAGCTATCAAACAAGCGAACTTTCGTGGACACCGCAACTCAGTTTAATTTTCGAAAATGACAAGGTTTCTGTTTCTCAACAGGCGCTAATCCACAACAACTCAAGTTCGACCATTCAAATACAAGACAGCCTGCTTCACTATTCCAGAAGCGCAGCTCCCCAGCTATTCAAAGCAGAGCGTAGCTCACTTGCAATGAGTGCCGATAGACCAGACATAAACTATCAAGATAATGAAGTTAGTTATTCTCTCGGTGGTGGCACACTTTCAATCGCACCTTATTCAAATACGTTAATCCCTTTACCTAGCAGCGCCAGCCAAATAGACAGCCAAACACATAAAGCTAGTCTTTATACTTATGGCAACAATACAGGAAAGATTGACCTAGATTTTTATAATAATTTGAGCTTCTCTTTGCAAAAGAATGGACTTCCAGGCGAATACAAGACTTTTTGGAAAAGAGGAGATTTGCTTATTCCCGGTAATACAGTGCGATTAGATACGGTTCGCGAAGGTCGTGAAGTTAATGTCATCACCAATAAAAGCCAAGACATAACGGGATATTTAACCCTGATCAGTGCTTCATCACAAAAACTTCCTAGCACTCAAGTCTGGAAAGCCACTATTGAAAACCACTCAAATGCACCACAAAAGTATTCAATAGAGCAAAACACTAATGGCATTGTGGAAATATTAGAAAGTAACGACGTGGTTCCAATAAATGCGAATAGTTTAATCATTACGGGTGAAATAGAAGCAAACTCGAAAAAAACCGTTACTTATAAAATAGATGTGAAAAACTAAAATCGAAGAATGTGAAAAAAATGACCTAAAAAGCAGACCTGCTTGCATCAATTTTTCACATTCAAAGTCTATTTAAAATATTTTGTTATGATATGGTCAATAGTCATAATAGATATAGCAAGATTGACACTGCCGAAAGTTAAAAACTTAAGGTACTATTATAACTATATTTCATACTACGAGCCCACAGAGATCTATGAAAAAGCATATTATATCATCACTCATCGCTGCAGCTGTTCTAAGTAGTTCAGCTGCTCATGCTGAAAGCATTTACGAAGTATACAAACTTGCTAAACAACATGACCCAGGTTTACGAGCTGCCGCTGCGACTTATCAAGCGCAAAAAGAAGGCGTAACCGTCAGCAAGGGTAACCTATACCCAAACATCTCTTTTAACGGCAACCTTGGATACGATAAAACAGATGCTCCTTCCGCCAACTTTGATAGCACTTCTAATAGTTTATCGTTAAACCTAGATTATCCAATTTACTCTCCAGCGCTGGGTTATGCTGTTGATGCTGTAGAGCTACAATCTGAAAGTGCTGGCATTAGTTACAACAACGCTGAAGAAGACCTCGCTCTTAAAACCTTAACTGAATACTTCAATCTGTTAATTGCACAGTCTACACTGCAAACAACAGAAGCTTTGGTTAAAAGTACAGCAAGTCAGCTAGATCGCGCTAAAAAGCAATACGAAGTAGGTTTAGCCTCTATTACAGACTTGCAGGACGCCCAAGCTGAATATGACTCTGTACGAGTAACAGAACTCAATGCACGTTCTAAAGTATCTTACGCGCAAAAAGCCTTATATCAGAGAACGGGGCAAGAGATAAAAAGCATTCCTCAGCTAGCTAAAGACTATCCGATTCGTCTAGATCCAAACATGACGGTGGAATCTTTAATTACTAAAGCGCATGTGGACAATAAAGAACTGCAAATTCTCAACTATTCCGTTGAAAGTGCAGAAAACAATATCAATATCCAAAAAGCTAATGGTCGTACACCAACCGTAAAGATTACAGGAAAAATAGCTCGTAACGAAAGTAATCCAGGTAGTGGCGCACCATCCAATGTGTCAAATGGCGTCACAAACAATGCATCTGTAGGATTAGGCGTCAGCATCCCGCTATACAGCGGTGGTGCAATTAACGCCTCAGTTCGTCAAGCAACGTCACAGGCTGAATCGGTTATAGAACAAAGAGCAAGTTCATTACAAACTATCGAACTTAATATTCGCAGTCTGTATCTAGATCTACAAACAGCAGTTGCTCAAATTGATGCGCAACAACAACTAATCCGTTCTCGTACCAGTGCACTAGAAGCCACTAAAGCGGGATACGATGTAGGAACTCGTAACCTTGTAGAATTGTTGGATGCTCAATCCAATCTATTCAACGCACAGAACACTTACGAGCAATATCGTTATAATTTTGTGTTGAAAAAACTGAACTTGTTAGAAGCCACAGGCGATCTTACCGAAGACAAGATCAAAGAGTTAGACAAATGGTTAGTCGCTAAAAACTAAGCTAGCTTTTGTAATAACCAATGAAAAGCCGTAAAACAGTGTTTTACGGCTTTTTTGGTTTTCAGCTCTATTAATCAGATTATCTTAGCGAGCAATCAACTTTTCTCGCTTGGTGAAACGAGCCAACACTTTATACAAACCGAAAGCATCACGACTACCGGCCAATTCGCGAATAGAATGCATACCAAACGTCGGTAAACCGATATCAATCGTCGGCACGCCTATTTCGCCTGACGTGATTGGACCTATCGTACTACCGCAAGCCATATCACTACGCACAACAAAACACTGAACTTCGTAATTCTCTTCAGCCGCAATATCGCGATACACACTCGATGTTTCGCTATTTGTTGCATAGCGCTGATTCGCGTTCACTTTAATAACCGCACCTTTGTTAATGGAAGGCGCATGGTTCTTATCGTGCTTATGAGCATAATTTGGGTGCAAAGCATGGGCATTATCAGCAGAAACCAGCATAGAACGCTGAACCGTTTGAACATATTGCTCAGGGTTCGGTGTCAGACGACGCAATACATCTTCTAAGAATGGGCCATTTGCTCCACAAGTAGACAAACTACCCACCTCTTCATGGTCAGTACAAATAAGCAAACTAGGACGCTGTTGATCCGAATCTAACAAAGCACGCAAACCAACAAAGCAGCTCAGTAAATTATCTAAGCGCGCTGAACAGATATACTCTTTGTGCAAACCAACGAGAGCGGCTGGTTGCGTATCGTACAAACTCAACTCAAAATCCAGTACCGTATCAACGGCCAAATCTGCATATTGCTTCTTAAGTTGGGATTTTAATAACTCATGCAGATCAAATTCATTTTCAGCACCACACAAGATTGGCAAAATTTCTTCTTGAGGATTAACAGAAAAACCTTCATTCGCTTGACGATTCAAATGGATAGCCAAATTAGGCACCACAGCAATCGGATCTTTAAAATCCACTAAACGGCTAACAATATCGCCCGCTTGTGTTTTCAGTGTGATACGACCCGCAATGGATAAATCTCGGTCTAACCAAGTGTGAAGCAACACACCGCCGTAAACTTCGACACCTAACTGATGATAACCAAAGCGATCAACTTGCGCATTGGGTTTCAATTTAAGACAAGGACTGTCAGTATGAGCCCCAATCATGCGCCAACCACTTTGGCTAACATTAAGTTGTGGTGTGGTAAAGGCGATTAAAGAGGATTCATTACGCGTGACGAAATACTTCCCACCCTCTTCTATTACCCAGTCGTCTTCTTCCAACAATTCAATAAAGCCTTCAGAGGCCAAAGCATTGCGCATGCTTGCTGTTGCGTGAAAAGGTGTCGGAGAAGATTGAAGAAATGACAGTAAAGAGTCATTAAAATTTGAAAATTCCATAATGTCCTATAAGCAGAATGCTTTAAAAAAGTGACTTTTTAACACTTTGGCTAGCCTTACAGCCCAGTGTCTAATATGATTTTACCAATGACGTATAAAATAGACAGAGAGAGCCCATACCGGATGAACTATAAACGCCTTTTGCTTTGCCTTTTAACCGGCTATACCTTTGCCTCAACACCTGCGTCTGCTTATCAGGAGCTGCAACCTCCTCATGAATACGACAAAGTATCAAAAGAACTCGTTGAGATGCTTGAAGGCATTCATTATAACAGACCACACATTGATGATGCTATTTCAGCAAAAGCCTTTGATTACTATATTAATGCTTTAGACCCTAGCAAAAGCTTTTTTCTAAAAAGTGACATAGATAATCTATCTCAATATAGAAACAGCTTTGATGACGCATTAAGAGACGGCGACACAACAGTTGCCTATACCATTTACAACCTTTACCTTGAGCGCTTAGAAAAACGACTTCTAAATCTTCAAGATCGTCTGCCAGAGATGGTAAAAGGCTTCGATTATAAAATCGATGAAACCTTCAATGTCGATCCCGACAAACAAAAATGGGCGACAACAGAAGCAGAGCTGGATGACTACTGGCGCAAACGCCTTAAAAACCGAGCATTAACCCTGAAGCTCAATGGCGAAAGCGAAGAAAAAATAATCTCGGCACTCGAGCGTCGCTATAAAAACCAAATTAAACAAGTCGATCAAACGAATGCGATCGATGTGTTTCAAACCTTTGCCAACTCAATCACTGCGGCGTTAGACCCTCACACTAATTACTTTGCGCCACGCGCATCAGAAGCCTTTAACATCAACATGAGCCTATCTCTAGAAGGCATTGGTGCGGTTCTGCAAATGGACGACGACTACACCAAAGTTGTGCGTTTGGTTCCTGGCGGCCCAGCGGCAACCCAGAGTGACCTTTCTCCTAACGACCGAATTATTGCCGTCGGCCAAGAAGGCAAACCAATGATCGATGTGGTTGGAATGCGTCTTGACGATGTTGTCGACATGATCCGCGGCGAACGAGACACCACGGTAATCTTGGAAGTCACACCAAGCAAAGGCGACACTCAAACAAGCAAGCGCATTAGCATTGTACGTAAAAAAGTGAAACTTGAAGATCAATCTGCCAAAAAAGAAATCGTTGAAATCGAGCGTGATGGCAAAAAATACAAAGTAGGCGTGATTACCTTGCCAACTTTTTATTCTGATTTTGCCGCGATCCAAGCTGGCGACAAAAACTACAAAAGCTCCACTCGTGATACCAAACAGTTAATAGAAGAACTTCGTAAAGAAGATATTTCTGCGCTGATTCTTGATCTAAGAAATAACGGTGGTGGCTCTCTTCAAGAAGCCAACGCCCTAGCTGGATTGTTTATTCCATCAGGCCCAACGGTACAAATCCGCGATCAAAGCGGACGAGTGACGCCGTTAGGCGATTCTGATCCGGCTATTGCTTACAGCGGCCCAATGGCTGTATTAGTAAACCGTATGAGCGCCTCTGCCTCTGAAATCGTCGCCGGTGCATTACAAGATTACGGACGTGCCTTAATTCTTGGCGACCAAACGTTTGGTAAAGGCACAGTGCAAGTGTTGCAAGACATGGATAAAGGACAGCTTAAAGTTACCCAAGCTAAATTCTATCGAGTATCTGGAGAAAGTACGCAGCACAAAGGCGTGATGCCAGACATCGCTTTCCCTTCTTTGGTTGATAAAGAAACCATCGGAGAAAGCGCGCTAGACAACCCTTTACCTTGGGATAAAATCCACGAAACTCGCTATCCTGTTTATTGGAATATGCCAGCTTACTTGCCGATTTTAGAACCTCGCCATGAAGCAAGAATGGCAAAAGATCCAAACTTCATTGCTATCAATGAGCAAATAGATGAGTTCAAGAAACAAGCAGAGAGCTATAAAACCATTTCTTTGAAAGAAAGTACTCGGATACAACAAAGAGAAGACAACAAAAAAAATGAGCTAGAACGCGAAAATACTCGCCGCAAAGCACTAGGGCTGGAACTTCTAACTTCTGTCGATGATATTAAACCAGTAGAAGAAGACACTTACGCAAAAGAAGCGTCTGAAATTCTATTAGACTTTATTGCCACCAATCAAATGGCAGAAAAACAGGCTGAGAAGAAAACAGCGCAAAATTAAAAGATAAAACATAAAGAACGAAAAACAGCATTTTGCTGTTTTTCGTTCTTCTTTTTTATGTGTTATCTAAATCATTAATCCATTGATACGAACATTACCCCATGGCAAAAGCGTCATCCGACCGGAATACAATCGACCTATTTGGCAAATCCCCTGGCCGACCTCGCACTCAACCGCTTACTCGCAAAGACCAGCTAAAGATCAATAAGCGAGCACAACGAGAGAAGGAAAAAGCACAAGGACTAAAACGCTTAGAACTCATTATCGAACAAGACATTATCGACAAGCTGGATAAACTCTGTGAAATGAATGGATTAAAACGCGCCGAATGGCTAACGCAGCAAATTAACAAAAGCCTAGATAAAACCAAAAGCGCAAGATCCAAAAAATAAGGCCATTCACTTTGTTGATTTGCTATACTAGCCAGCCGAATTAATTAGCAAATGATTAAACAGACTTAATATGGCCAAACTGTACTTTTATTACTCGGCAATGAACGCAGGAAAATCCACCGTTCTATTGCAATCCGCTCATAACTATCAAGAGCGAGGTATGCGAGTTTTACTCCTTACAGCATCGATAGACGACCGATTTGAGACCGGACAAATTGCCTCTCGAATCGGCATATCAGCAAAAGCCAGTTTGTTTGATAACAGCACTGACCTCATTACATTAATTAAAAATGATAATCAGCCAAAAGCATTAAGCTGCATATTGATTGATGAAGCACAATTTCTAACCAAAGAACAAGTCTACGACCTTTCAGAAGTTGTTGATAAACTGCGCATCCCAGTTTTGGCTTTTGGCATTCGTACTGACTTTCAAGGCGAACTATTCGAAGGCAGCAAAGCATTGCTAGCGTGGTCAGATAAGTTAATAGAATTAAAAACCGTGTGTCATTGTGGAAGCAAAGCCACTATGGTCATTCGACTCAATGCACAAGGAATACCAGTTAAAGAAGGCGCACAAGTAGAAATAGGCGGCAACGACCGTTACTTGTCCGTTTGCCGAAAACACTTTAAAGAAGCCGTGAGAGACTAATTATGTGGTTCAAGAACGCCCAAATTTTCCAATTAAAAGACACCGAATCACTAGATACTAATGAATTAATCGACAAGATTCCTGAGTTCCCATTAAAAGAATGTGGCTCTCAGGAGGAATTCTCTTTCGGCTGGTTGCCTCTTATCCGTAACAGCGAGCAATGGAGTCTAGCCAGTGATCGCTGCTTATTGTTCCGCGCAGGTAAAGAAGAAAAAGTTTTGCCTTCTGCCGTTGTCCGCGAAGAACTAGAAGCCAAAGTGGCTGAAATCGAATTGATCGAAGGTCGTAAAGTTGGCCGTAAAGAAAAATCCGACATGAAAGACGAGTTGGTTTTCACCCTTCGTCCGAAGGCTTTTTCAAAGCGCACCGACATTTGGGCCTACATTGATTTACAAGCTAAAATTCTAGTTCTCAACAGCACCAATGCCAGCATGACAGAGCAATTATTTAAACACTTGCAAACCACACTTGGCAGCTTCCCAATGACCCCACTGCAAGCGCAAGTTTCACCGTCTTCACTAATGACAGATTGGTTGGTTAAAAATGAAGTACCAGCCAGCCTAGAAACCGGCGACGAGTGTGAAATACAAGATGGCTCCGAGGACAAAGCGACCATTCGTTTCAAATCGATAGAACCTTTATCTGAAGATGTGACACGCCATTTGCAACAAGGCATGGCAGTGAAAAACCTTGGTCTTCGATGGGCAGACAAATTGAGCTTCGTGCTGCATGATGATCTAACGTTACGCAAAATCAAATTTGATGACGCACTAAAAGAAGCTGCGTTTAATGATTCACAAGGTGGCGGTTTATCAGATATGGATGCAAATTTCTCCCTAATGTCATTGACTATGAGAGAATTTTTTGCGTCTTATTGCTTGTGGTTTGAAATTAATTAAAGCATTGCGCTAGCCCTAGTTTCCTTAGCTCCCCAACCTTTTCCACAGATATCGTGGATAAGCTTGGGGAGAACATTGGGTAAGCCAGACAACAAGGCGCTCTTGCCAAAAAGTGCCTAAATGCACCAATTTGAGCAAGTATAATCTGTCCTTATTAGCAAAGCGAAATCCAACCAAAAAAGTCTCTAAATCCACAATAATCCCAACTTAAACTCACGCGCTTAATAGAAACTTAAGACAAATTAAGTAAGATGAATTATGTTAAGACACCTTTACACTAAGTCACCAGCACTGCTGTCGTGCAAAGGTCTCGCTAACTAACCTTCGAATTTAAAAACTCTACAACAGGTCAAAAAGCCTAATGACAAAACAGAAGCAAGAACAAGACATAGCGATAAGAGTCACCCTTGTCGGAGCCGTGTGGGATGCCCTACTAGGCTTGGCAAAAATTGTGGCAGGATACTTTTCTCAGTCCCAAGCTTTGGTCGCAGATGGCATTCACTCGTTATCAGACTTAGTCACAGACGTATTTGTGTATTTTGCTTCTGCTAACTCTCGCCAAGGGCCAGACGAAAATCATCCTTATGGACACCTTCGTTTTGAAACCTTGACCGCCGTATTTCTTGGTGTCGTACTTATTGTTGTTGCCCTTGGTATTGCTTATGAATCAGTTACAGCATCAACCTCGCAAGCACAATTTACTTGGTATGGTCTCACCGCAATTCTTGCAACGATTGTAATCAAAGAAGCGATTTTCCATTACACCAAAAAAGCCGGCGATAAAATTGGCAGTAAAATGCTGGTTGCCAATGCATGGCACAGTCGCAGTGACGCACTTTCCTCTGTTGCCGTACTAATTGGCTTAATTGGCGTTTACTTCGGTTATGGCTGGGCGGACATGGTGGCATCAATTGTTGTTGCCCTATTGATCGGAAAAATGGCCGTCAGCATGGTGTGGGAAAACTTGGCGGAACTGGTAGACACAGCACCAGACCCAAAACTCATTGCACAAATCAAAGAAACGGCCAACAGCCTAAAACATGTCATGGCACCTCATGATGTCAGAGCAAGATCCATGGCCGGCAAAATCTATTTAGATATGCACATTCATGTGCCAAGCCGCGCTAGCGTCAGCGAAGGTCATTACCTTGGTGATTTAGTCGCCTACACCATCAAAAAAGCTCACTCACAAGTGCAAGATGTGATGGTGCATATCGACACGGACGATAAAATCCAAACGGAAAGCTTTATCCACGAATCCGGCAAACCGCCGCATTTAAAACTGCCAGCTCGTCATCAAATCTTGGCAGATCTAGGCTTTTTACTGCGCCAACATAGCGCTTATGTGGATATTCCAGACTCGCGTTTGCATTATTTAAACAATAAGCTTGATTTAGAAATCATCGCTCATTCAGAAAAAGCCCCAGAAGGTGCGGATCTAAAACAACTGACAGCAAAAATTCTTCAGGAACTGCAAACAACAAGCTATACCAACAAAGCCACCGTGCTTTGGGTCTTTCCTGAATAACAAAGAAAGTTAATCTACTAAGACTTTTGTAGGCCTGATGAGGGAGGTACAACCGTAATCAGGCATTAAACACTTTAATGTCAACTAATCACTGGACTCGTCAGTGAGAGTGTCGTCGTTGAGATACTCCACTGGCAGCGCCTTACTGGTTTTAGCACCCATCAACTTTAGCTTTTCGGCTCTCGCAACCAGATTGCCCCGCCCTGCTGTTAGCTTCTTCAAGGCTGAATCATGGGTACGACTCACCGCTTCTAGTTTGCTACCTATGTCATCCATATCTTGCACAAAGCCTGAAAACTTGTCGTACATCGCACCGGCCTGACGAGCGATTTCAATGGCATTTTGACTCTGTTTTTCGTTACGCCAAATATTTTGTATCGTTCGCAAGGTCGCCAATAAATTAGACGGTCCGACGATAATAATATTGTGCTCAAAGGCTTCGCTAAACAACCCATTGTCGCCCTGTAACGCCAAACCAAACGCTGCTTCGATTGGGATAAACAACAACACAAAATCCAACGAAGTAACGCCTGGCAAATCGTGATAAGACTTGGCGCTTAGTTCCTTCATATGACGACGCACCGCATCCAAATGCTGTTTTAGCGCGCGATTTCTATCTTCATCGGTTTCGGCCTCCATATAAGCTAAATAACTAATCAGCACCATTTTCGAATCGACAATAATTTGCTTACCTTCGGGCAGATGAATCACCACATCGGGCTGCAGGCGTCGACCTTCTGCTGTTTGATAAGATGCTTGTGTCTCATATTCACGACCTTTTTCCAAACCAGAACGTTCTAAAATGCGCTCCAGAATCACTTCACCCCAGCCGCCTTGTAGCTTATTTTGACCTTTTAAGGCATGAGTCAAACTAACCGCATCATCGCTGATTTTTTGATTCAGTAACTGCAGGCCTTTGATTTCTTTCACCAAAGAAAAACGCTCGCGGGCTTCTTCTTGATAACTCTTTTCTACACTTTCCTGAAACTTCTGAATTTGTGAACCAAGCGGCGTTAATAAAGAACCTAACTGACGCTCATTTTCTTTTGCCAATTGTTGACCTTGCTGACTCATGATCTCATGAGCCATTTGCTTAAATTCGGTTTCGTTTTGCTTTTTTTGCTCGCGGTAAAAGGCTTCCTTCTCCTGCCAAACACTTTGTGCAGCGGCGAATTGTTGCTCTAAAGTCAGCGACTCTTTCTCCAAATAATGAATCTGATCTTTCGATTGTTCTAAAAGGCGCTGTAATTCCTCATTTTGTTGCTGCATTTTTTCTTGTGTGTGCTGCCACTGACGGCGCATAGCCTGTACAATAACGCCAGCAATACCAGATAGAAGAATCGCGCCGATACAAAAGCCCGATAACACCCAAACTGATTGCGAAAGCCAATCTGTCATATAAATTTAAACTCGCTATTTTAAATGTTTGTTTTTAACAAAGTGAGGCATTTGCATGACGTCACGAGCAAAGGCAAGACGAGGCAAAAATAGACGAAAAAGCGGAGTTTATAGGTTATAAATGAGCATTTTGAGTCTATTTTTAACACTGTATTGGCGCGCGCAGCAGTCATGCTAAGGTCTCGATAAGTTTACATGGATTACTACCTAAGCCCAACACACACGCAACGCTTTGATCTAGAAATAAAAAATAGCCAGTTCATCACCACCGTTTGCCGTACTAACGGACGTGATGCAGCAAAGGCTTTTATCGAAGAAGTGCGCCAGCGTTACCCAGATGCTAACCATCATTGTTGGGCGTTTATTGCAGGTATACCAAATAATGCCCATTTATGGGATCAAAGTGACGATGGCGAACCCAAAGGCACGGCAGGAAAGCCCATGCTGAATGTGTTACAGCATTCAGATTATGGTGAAACCACAGTCGTCGTGACGCGCTTTTTTGGTGGTGTAAAACTCGGTGCAGGTGGCTTAGTAAGAGCTTATAGCCAAGCCGTACAAGAAGCGCTTTCGCAAACTGAATATGAAAATGTGTACCCGCGCAGCCCCGTTCAGCTAAAAATCGCCTACTCTTTACTGGGTAAGGTTGAATATTGGCTAGAACAGAGCGATATAGAAATAACCAACAAAACATACAGTGATAGCATAGTGATTGATCTTGCTGTTATTGAACGTACTTGGCCCGAACATAAAATCGTATTGACGAATTTATGCCAAGGCAGTTTAACTTTAATTGAACCGGACAACGAATAACTATGTACCAAACTGGACAAAGATGGAGTAGCCGCAACGAGCCTGATCTCGGCGTAGGCATGATAGTAGACAAACAAAACAAGTCTTTTACCTTGCACTTCCCTGATGCGGAAGCGGATCGTCAATACTCAAATGACCAGACCAGTCTTGTTCGACGCACTTTAACTGTCGGCGATCAACTGCACTTCCAAGATGAGACCTTCACCATATTGGAAGTAGAAGAAATTGATGACCTAATCGAATACCGTATCAGCGAAGACGATGATTGGTTAGAAGAATCCATAATTCAATTCCCACGCAATGACAAAAACGAGCTAGATTCATTATTGGCATTGTCGCCCGCTCGCCGTATGTGGTTCGACTTGCGTCGTCATACCCTTGAACACCAAGCAGCCAATGCGGCATCGCCAGTGCGCGGCTTAATGGGCTTGAAAGCAGAGCTTCTACCGCACCAGATTTATCTGGCTCATGAGATTGCTAATCGCCCGAAAGCTCGCGCGCTTTTGTGTGACGAAGTGGGTATGGGTAAAACCCTAGAAGCGGGCTTGATCTTGCATCAACGTTTACTAAACGGTCTTTGCAAACGCGTACTGATTTTGACTCCAACAAACCTACAACATCAGTGGTTGGTTGAAATGCTACGCCGCTTCCACCAGCCATTCTCACTGATCAACGAATCCGTGTATGAAGACTTTATGGACGGTGACGACAACCCATTCGAACAACAACCTTTTGTTATCTCGCCAATCGATTGGGCAAGCCAACACCCGAAAGCCACTCAGCATATGCTAGATGCGGAATGGGACATGGTTATTGTCGACGAAGCCCATCACCTTGCTTGGCACCCAGAAACACCAAGCATTGGCTATCAAGTCGTAGCACGTTTAGCCGCGAAAACAGAATCGTTATTGCTGTTGAGTGCAACCCCAGAACAAACTGGCGAACGTGAGCACTTCTCTCGCTTGCAACTGTTGGATGCCGATCATTATCACGATTTCGAGCATTACCAAGCACAACAACAAGCTTTCAAACAAGCCGCTGAATTAGCAGAAGCTCTGCTGCCGTTCAGTCAAGAAGACAACTCACCAAAAGCACTAGATTGGAACGCAGCGTTTGGTTCTTACTTGCAAGAAGTTAGCGCCAAAGACTGGTTCCAAGCACTCACTACAAAATCTGGCGCAGAACAAACCGCAGCCGCGAAAGAAGCCATTAGCTGGTTGATCGACCGCCACGGGACTGGACGCGAAATGTTCCGTAACACCCGTGCCGCTGTTGGTGGTTTCCCGGATCGTTACCTTCATTCCTATCCGTTGGAAAACAATGAACACTTTGAATCCGCTGATCGCCATGTGCAACCAGAAACCGAAGTGTCTGACGGCTTATGGGAAAAAGATCCTCGCTGGATTTGGTTAAAAGAATTTCTAGAATGCCAAGCAGACAAAGTCCTCGTCATCTGTCATACCGCCGACATGGCGCAATGGCTAAATGATCAACTGACTTTTGCTGGCTTCCAAAGTGCGGATTTCCACGAACAAATGCCACTAATCCACCGTGACCGCGCTGCCGCTTATTTCGCAGACGAAGACGGCGCGCAAATTTTAGTGTGTTCTGAAATCGGCAGTGAAGGCCGTAACTTCCAGTTCAGCCATCATATCGTCATGTACGATCTGCCAGAGCACCCAGATTTACTAGAACAGCGTATTGGTCGTCTTGATCGTCTAGGACAACTAAACGACGTGCAAATACACGTACCTTATATCAAGAAAAGTGTGCAAGAGCGCCTATTCAACTGGTATCACCACGCCCTAAACGCATTTTGCCGAACCACAGGTGCTGGCGATAAAGTCGAAGAAGCTTTTGGCGACAGCTTACATGCGTACTTGCATGGTCAAGACGACGACACTGATTTGCTAAAAGAAGCAAACATCTACCATGAAGCGCTACTAAAACAAATGGAAGAAGGTCGTAACCGCTTGCTAGAAATGAGCTCGTGCCGCCCCGAACAAGCCCGTGCGTTAATCGAACAGGTTAACAACCAAGCGACAAAAGGCCTGCATCACTACATTGAGCAAGTTACTCACGCATTCAACATCTACGCAGACTGCATCAATGATGATCCAGATCGCGCGGCTTGGTTCTTGCGCCCTTCTACCGACATGATGCTCGAAGCACTGCCAGGCATCGAGGAAGAAGGTAAAATGCTCATGCTTGATCGCCGTCAAGCTAGCCAGCGTGAAGACGTAGCGTTCGCAACCTGGGAACACCCGTTAATCACCATGCTAATGGACGAAGTTCAAGGCTTTGACTCTGGTAAACTTACTTCGGCTATTTTGCCAATCGCTGCATTGCCAGAAGGCACAGTATTGGTGGAAAGTATGTTCGTCATAGAAGCGACTGCTCACCCACGTTTGAAATTGGCGCAATCTCTACCAATGACACCAATGTGGCAATTATCTGACTCCAACGGCAAATTCCTCCATCAGCAATTTACTGCAGACAAATGGGCAGAAAAACTGAAAGGCGTGCCAAACCGAGTCGCGGAACAATGGGTTGCTGCCTTGCGCAAAAACCTTATTGAAGTGTTGCAAGCTCACCAGCTAAATGCCCAAGAGCAAGCACGTCCGATCGTTCACGCTGCGAAAACGTCTTACCAACATCGTTGCCAGAATGAAATCGAACGTTTAGTGGAATTGAAAGCCTTCAACGATACCATTCGTGATGAAGACATAGAACGCCTCGAAACCAACATGCAAGAAGGTTTGACTCGTATCGACGAGCACCAAATCCGATTGGATGCGATTCGTATCATCCTAACTACCAAGCCGGAATAACATCCTGTGCAGGATGCCGTGCCGAGTTTAGAGCTATCTCGCTTAGAGATATTGTACGAAGACGACTGGTTTGCCGTAATAAACAAACCTGCTAACTGCTTATCTGTGCCCGGTCGTGGCCCAGATAAGCTCGATTCTATCCTGCATCGAGCAGAGTGTTTATTTGGCGAAGCCTTTGCCATACATCGACTGGACGAAGCCACCTCAGGCTTAATCCTCGTGGCGAAAACCCACGAATGTCAAAAACGTATGTATGCGCATTTTCGTGAGCGAGAAGTCCAAAAAGAATACCGCGCCTTGCTGCGCGGTCATCTTTTGGGTGAAAAAGGCGAAGTACGAAAACCACTGCGCTGTGATTGGCCAAACCGACCAAGACAAATCATCTGCACCGATGAATGGAGCAAAGATTCCATCACCTACTGGGAAAAAATGGCCTACGAAAACAACACCACCCGTGTTCGACTCGTGCCCTTTACTGGTCGCTCTCACCAACTTCGCGTCCACATGCAAAGCCTCGGACATTCGATTATTGGCGATGAATTCTACGACCCAGCATATCAACATGACCCTCGCTTATTGCTTCACGCCTATCGGCTGGAGTTTCGACATCCGTTTACCAAAGCATGGGTAGCATTTGTCGCACCCTGTCCTTTTTAGAACCCGCCCACCGCCCTAGAAGCTGAGCAACATCATTCCCACTTAAACCACTACACGTCATTCCCACTTAACCAAAGTCATTCCCGCTTAAACCACTACACATCATTCCTGCTTAAACAAAGTCATTCCCGCGAAGGCGGGAATCAATCTCTTTTTGTCCTACAGTATTTAGGTTCCATTCGAGTACTTTGTATTCCCAACCTTTTTTCCGCTCTGCTGAGCGGGTAACTTTTGCCCAGATCCGCAAAAGTAACCAAAAGGTCTCTTTATCGGGCTATCGCCCAAACGTCTCATTCATTTTTTTAATACTGGTTTAGCAGGACGATTTTTATCGTAAGGCATAGATTGTTCACTCGGTGGGAGATAGATCATCAAACAATGACTCTGAAACTCCATAAAGTCGCGCAACTTCGTCGCGTCGAACTGACTTCATCGGGATCTCAAGCACAGAAGGTAACGACTACTAATCACCAAGTCCCTTCCCCTTTTTCTTCCAAGGAGAAGGCGGAGGATAGGGCTAATCTACTCTTTGTTTCCATTCAAAAAATGATGCCCTGCGGAAACAACATGTACAAAAATTAAAGAGGAAAGAACCGAGTGAAAAAGAGGAAATGATTATTTTGTTAATATAGGTATACTTATTTTCAAGAAACCAAACAAAGGAGCTTGGTATGTTGATTGACACGAAAAAAATCGCAGAACTGCCATTCGATGGGCAAATTGAATTAATGGAAGCCGTAATGAGTGCATTGGCTCAGAACCAAGCTGAATTTGACTCACCTAAATGGCACCTGCAAGAATTAGAAGCTCGCACACATGAGCTTAACGAAACTGAAAAATGGCGTAGTTTTGAAGAGGTACGAGAAAGGCTTAAATCTTGATATTTAACATTTTCTTTACGCCATCGGCCGAAAATGATTTGCTAAATGCAAAACGATTTTATGCAAAAACAAATGAGGCACTTGGTCAATACTGTGTTGATAGTTTGATGTTAGACATTGAAAGGTTACGATTTTTCGCAGGTATTAACCCTAACATTAATGGCAGATTCCGAGTGCTTTCACGCAGCTTTCCTTTTTCAATCTACTACCAAGTTATAGACGATCAAGTCTTGATTTTAGCCGCATTAGATAATCGCCAGAATCCCAAAAGCATTGAACATAGACTTACCAATAGTTAAATCCAATACCGTAGGCCAGATGAGAAGCATAGATTGGTTTTGTTGATGTGCGAAAGGATATTTTGGAATGACTCTGAAACGCCATAAAGTCGCGCAACTTCGTCGCGTCGAACTGACTTATTCAAGACAAAGACCGTAGGTCTGATGAGACGAGGAACGAGGCGTAATCTGACGATGGAAGCGAAGCTTTCATAATCCGCAGAATCCATCAGCACGTCGCTTGTGCCTTGTGAATAGCTAATAAGAAACTAAACAGATATACAGTCTATTTTTACGGTTGGTTTGTGTAAATAATAATCATAATTTAACCCGCTTGCACTGGTAGCGAATCAGAAAGTCTTTTAGTATCAACGAATAAGATTATCACCAGCGGAAATAACCCGCTGTGCATAAAAGACATAACCCGCAAGCTCGGATTTCCAGTGATGAAAAGTGTGGATAACACATAAAATCGATATAAACACCGTACTTTGCAAAGGTTTTTATCCGTTTTTAAAACTGTGTAGATGCGCATGCGGACTATTAAAATGTTAGCACCAAGGAGGAAGTGTGAAAGTAATATCATTAAGTAAAGATTCCGAACATCATTTTTCTAAAGAAACATGCGAGTCGCTTATTTTCTTGAAAGGCCTTGGAATTGAAGGTGACGCACATTGTGGTGTTACTGTGAAACATCGCTCTCGTGTAAAGGCAGACCCAACGCAGCCCAACTTACGGCAAGTCCACTTAGTTCATTCTGAGTTAATATCAGAACTTAAAAACTCCGGGTTCAACGTAGATGCTGGGACTATCGGGGAAAACGTTTTTACCGAAGGTGTAGACTTATTGTCACTACCTAGAGATACATTGATCAGCCTCGGTTCACAAGTTGTATTGAAGGTTACCGGTTTAAGGAATCCGTGTGCTCAGCTTGATAATTACCAGTCAGGTCTAACGAAGGCCGTTCTAGATCGAGATGAAGATGGCAGTTTGGTTCGTAAAGCTGGAATAATGGCAGTAGTTGATGAAGGCGGAATTGTAAAAGTTGGAGATAGTATTTCGCTAAAGATGCCTCCAGAGCCACACATAGCACTTGAGCGAGTATAGTGCTAACAATCACAGGCAACCGCGCCAATGCTGTAAGCGTTGAACACTTAACATCAGGGATCTTAATATGAATACAAGTGAATTGTTGGCTCATATAAAATCAGAGGTAGCTCATGCAGCTCTCTCGAAAAGTAAAGATGCAGTTAACATGTATCTTGTAATCAAGTACGCCGATCAGCTTAAACACATTGATCCCGTTGAATTTGCTAGCGCCATTGGGCGTAATGATAGTTACGCAACTGAGTTCAGAAAGGGCCTAAAAGTGGCTCAAGTTATCGCAGAGAGGGGTTTTTAGATCGCTGTATGGAAAGTGTTATAACACACATCGCTCCGGCCACAAACAGCGTGGCTTCCACTTAGTTAACAAGCCACCTATCTCTGTAACCCAGTAAAATCAAGGAATTGGCTTTATCACTCACGCTAGCGTTACATTCCCCCCCCCAACAACAATCACTGTACTGATCTAGGTTCGAGTCTATCAAGCAGTTTGATATTTCCACACCCTACTTTACTGGAAGCAGCCATTATGGGCATGTATCAAAAAACCATCACTCTGACTGACCAGCAGGATAAGTGGGTAACTGTCATAACAATTGGCTGCATAGCGACAATTTCTGCTTTGCTGCTCCAAGATTGCGCGTTTGCGCCTTTAAGCGTTACGGCTATGTTTAACATCATCAGCAAGCCAAACTTTAATTAATGATTGATAGGGCATATCAAGCTTATTAGCTTCTATTTTGATGCTCTCTAATAAGCCTTCTGGAAGTCTGAGCGATATGGTTTTTGTTGACGGTTTTAAATTTGACATTGAGACAGATTGAGCATTTTTCCAGTCAATGTAATCACTGGAGTCATGAATTTCCCAAAATTCTCTTTCTTCAGCTTCAGTCTTAAAATTAGGTATTTTTTTAGTTTTACTCATAAATCTTCCTCTCTTTCCGGTGCATGTCACGAGCTGAAATAACACGTATTAAAGTCTCAGCAGAGCGAAGGGTAAAAGTAATATGCAGCAGCCTTGTTTCATTTGTCTTTCCGAGCGCATGATAACGTTCTTCACCTTGGCTATGTTTAGGGTCTGCCAAAATCAACAAAGGCTGGTTGAAAAACACTTGTTCAGCCTCAAAGCGGCTAACAGAATGCTTTTCAACACTTTTTCTTTCATTTCCAGCGTCCCAGTCAAAACCGGTAACTTGTTTCCAATTAATCATTTATGTATATTGCCATCATATACATTAAAGTCAAGTGCTAGCAAAGCAGCTATCTTTAGAAGCTAATCAAACTAAGGATTAGCCTTATAACCCAAGCAAATTGGTGTGATATTGCCACACCCTACTTTACTGGAAGCACCCATTATGAGCATGTATCAAAAAACCATCACTCTGACTGAACAGCAGGATAAGTAGAGAAAGTAAGCCTATTGATATAGCAGTTATCAAAGCTGTTGGCCGTAAACAAACGAAGACTGAGTAGTTAGACTGACCTTCTGGATTAACGAATCACACTTTTCATATCAAGGGCTAAAAAACTAGATATAAGGGATAAATATATAACTTGTTATGCATGCAATTCTTCTTTCTTACCCACCACCAAAGGCTTTACCAGTTTCGCTTCTTCTTGATAGCGGTTTCGTGTATCCCAAAGATCGACGGCGTGCTGTATGTTTAACCAAAATTCAGGTGTATTGCCAAAGGCGGCCGCTAGTTTTATTGCGATTGGAGCGGTTAACACACCACCGTTAATAAGACTACTTACTGTATTACGATGCACGCCCATGGCTTCTGCCAGTGCTTTGGAGGTAATGTTCATCAGTTCAAGAAACTCAATTTTAAGAATTTCACCAACGCTAACTGGGCGACGTTTTGTTTTACGCATTTGTTGGTACCTCAATATTTGTGTGGGTCAAGGTAGGTGTTTAGAGCACTCACTTTTATACTTCACACTCGTAAAACGCTGGAATGCCAAGCACAAAAAAGTAAGCTAAAACACCTCTAAGCGGTGCATTATGCTCTTCAATCAAGTAAGAAGGTGGAGCACTATGTCTGAAGCAAATCTGAAGTGCGCTTGTGGAACCACTAAAGACTTAAATAATCGACTCGTTATTTTTTCGCTTTATAAGCTGATCTACCAACCACTGCGGATCATCCAGCGGTAAGTCATGCCCTGCTTTGGGATGTTCAATCAGTGGTAAATTCCACTTGTCAGCGATTCGACGCGAGGCGCTGCTATTGACTAGATGATCATGAGTGCTCGCGAGCAGTAAAAGTCGCTCTGTGTGAGGCAGAGTTGTCACTTCAAAACTCGCTGCGGCCCACAGTTGGCGTACAAAATTAAAAAGCGATGGAGAAGCATCCTTCGCCCATTTTACCCATTGCAGTTCCAAGGCTTGTGGGTTTGGCTGCATGTTGCTGGTTAACAAACGAACTTGATGTTCTAGCTGCTTTTTAGATATGAGTGACGAAAACAAAAGCCGCAGCATGGCGTTTAAGCGCATGCGTTGCCAAGGAAGACTGCAGCCTTTCATGCTGGAGTTAATGACATAAGCAAAGGAAATGTCGTTCGGATAGCGACATAGCCAGTCAATGGCAACCATCCCACCCATTGATAAGCCAACCAAATGTATTGGGCCTGTCACGGTTTGTTCCCGTAACCATAAGCGATAATAATCCGTCGCTTGGGCAATGCTAGTCGGACTTGTTAAATGCACTAATGAGCCATTGCCCGGTAAATCGGGAGTGAGAACGCGATGAGTTGGAAGCGCTTGCTGCAAGTTTGTTGGGAAGCCTCCCCAATGACGCTGGTCGCGCCCTAGCCCTCTTAGTAAAAGCCAAGTTGTGCTTTTATCTTCCGCTTTCATCGTCTCAGTCATTTTGATACCAGTGTCGTAAGGCCGCTTTATGCATTCGCTGCCTTTTTGAGCCTTTGGGCACCCATTGATCTGCATTCGCACTGGCTCGCCAAAGCATTTCAATAAGAAACAGATTCTCCCGCAAAACGCGTTTCACTCGATGTGGTTTGATCGGGTGAAACATCCCTAAAAAGGATCGTAACTGTAACGGGTTTTTCTTTACCCAGCGCCAGGATCCTAGCTCCAAAGTAATCGGCAGTAACGTTTGCTGACGCGAATTCGCATTGAGATACAGATAATCCCATAGATCACCATGGCAAAGATAATGGTGAGATTGTGGTTCAAGCAAATAACGATGATGAGGATGACAACGCTTTAAGAGCTTTTTTAGAGCATAATAATCTGCAATATGAGGCACAGGTTGACGAGAACCAGCCATGGGAAACCAAAGTCGGTCATGAGAGCCAAAGCCGGAATGCACATCCAGCGCCATGACCATTGGACTTTGCTGACAAAGCCTTTCTACCAAATCGCATAATGCCTGAGACTCCACCTCTAAAGGCTTCCCTAAAGCGCCACGAAACCAAGGCAGACGACGTGTCATACGCTGCCCTCCAAAAGGCCAAGTAATAGGATCTAAGGCATTCATTGGCGCATTTCGCATCAGATCTACACCATTACCATTGCCACGGTTTTGATGAATCATGCCCACTGGGTTTAATACTGGTAAACAGACAATCCGCACACTTTCCAATGCGGTTTGCAGTTGTTGATCCCACGTTAGTCGATGCAGCAAAGAATTAAGAAAGGCCAATACGACCTGTGAACCGATACGCTCAACGCCATGCACACCGCCCACCAGCAAAAAAGTGGGCACATTCAGACGTTCGCTACCAATAAAAACCGCATCAACAGGAAATTGACGTGGTCCATCTGTAATCTGAGCAAGCGTTTCATGATGCACGCGAGGAATATCAAAGCGCAACAAGCGCTGTAGCTCTGCCAATTCAGGTAACTTGCTTTGCATGCGTTCCTACTTTCAGCCTATCTTCATAGACAGTAAAAGAAAATAATGGCAATCACATGACAGCAGAAAAAATATACTTAATAATCACAGACCTTCTGAGCCTTTTCTGCCTAGATTAATAAGAGAAAACCGATAACAAGAAAACCGATAACACTTGCTTGAAGTAATAAACATCAGGCATGCTGTCGCACGCTGAGTCCACCGTCTATAATCAAACAGCTTGCTGTCATAAAAGGACATTCATCTGAAATCATAAACACGGCCGCATTAGCAATTTCTTCCGGTGTTGCTATGCGTCCTTGTGGATGAAGCGCCAGTGTTTCGGCTCGTGCTTTTTCTGGGTCATCATGACCTTCCCACCAATCATGCACTTTTTGTGTCGCAACGTAACCTGGAGCAATTGCGTTGACTCGTACCCCATTGGCAGCATATTCCAACGCCAATGATTTAGTCAGTCCCAATAGCGCATGCTTTACCACAGGATAGGGGAAGGTTTCTGGTACAATGGTAAAGGAATGAGTGGAAGCAATGTTAAGAATAACACCATGATTGCCTTCAATCATACCTGGCAACACAGCCCGTGCACATGACCATGCCCCTTCAAGATTGATAGCAAAGGCTCGCCGCCATTCCTCATCCGAAGTGGCCAGAGGTTTGTGGAATACATTTACACCCGCATTATTAACCAACCCATCGAATGTACGGCCGGCACTTTTACTGGCTTGGGTAAAAATAGCCGTAATAAGAGCTGAATCCGCAATATCCGCCTTGGCTGTTAATACCAATCCGCCTTTTTCTCGTTGTAGCTCTTCGGCAAAATTCGCCAGCCCTTCGCCATCAAGATCAATTAAAAATAAGTCGGCCCCTTCAGCTCGGTAAGCTTCGGCAATCGCTCGACCAATACCTTGTGCAGCGCCTGTCACTGCAATAAATCGCCCTGCTAATCGTTCTGTCATATTACCACTCCGCCACACTGCCATCTTCATGACGCCACAAGGGGTTACGCCAGCGATGTCCCGTTTTAGCAGCTTCAATCACCACTGCCTCATTAATTTCTATGCCAAGCCCCGGCCCTGTGGGAATAGTCACCATACCATCGGCATACTTAAACACTGTTGGGTCAACCAAATAATCCAGTAAATCATGTCCCGCACTGTTATAATGAATGCCAAGAGACTGCTCCTGAATAAAGGCATTATAACTAACGGCATCAACCTGAAGGCATGCGGCCAGTGCAATAGGTCCCAGCGGGCAGTGAGGCGCAAAAGCCACATCATAGGCTTCCGCCATAGCTGCAATTTTACGACATTCGGTAATCCCACCGGCGTGACTGAGATCAGGCTGAATAATATCAACCGCTCGACTTTCAAACACCTTCCTAAAATCCCAACGTGAATATAGCCGTTCGCCTAGAGCAATGGGGGTTGATGTACCGCGAGTAACTTCGCCAATGGCATCAATATGCTCAGATAGAAGCGGTTCTTCAATAAACATAAGCCGGAAAGGTTCTAATGCCTGAATCAGAGATTTCGCCATTGGCCTATGCACCCGACCATGAAAATCGACCCCTATACCAATGTGTGGACCAACCGCCTGACGTACAGCATCTATTGTTTCCACCACACGATCTATTTTTGCATAACTATCGACTATTTGGAGTTCTTCACTACCATTCATTTTTAGTGCAGTAAATCCTCGCTCGACCGATTCTTTCGCAGCAGCAGCAACATCCATAGGACGATCACCACCAACCCAGGAATAAACCTTGATTCGATCACGACACGGGCCACCAAGAAGTTGGTGTATTGGCTGTCCATAAGCACGGCCTTTGATATCCCACAGAGCCTGATCTATACCAGAGATGGCACTCATTAAAATAGGACCTCCACGATAGAATGCTCCTCGGTACATCACAGACCAAATATCTTCAATGCACATAGGGTCTTTGCCTATCAAATAGTCAGCCATCTCGTTAACCGCTGTTTCAACCGTATGTGCACGACCCTCAACAACAGGTTCTCCCCAACCACTTATGCCTTCATCCGTTTCAATTTTTAAAAACAACCAGCGTGGCGGTACAATATAGGTTTTAATTGCTGTAATTTTCAAATCATAGTACTCCAAAAATTGTTTAGATTACCGAGCCACCAAAAGGTGTTCTGGTCGCATCATTAAAGTTCCAGTTAAAATATCTCCATAAGCAAGCGGAGTTAGAGCTTTTGCATTATCTGAATAAGCCTTACCTGGTAAATGACTCATAGGTTCAAAGGCAAAAAATTCGTCGCCCGATACGGGACGGTAGAGTTGCAATACATCCATGCCTGACGACACCGAGATATCCATGGCTAAAGACCTTTCCGCCCAAACAATGCGGGCATTTCCTTGCCAGCTATCAAAAGCATTATTTATCCATTGATTAGGAAGATAAGCACCCGTTTGAAAGTCATAAGGGGGCGATATAATCTCAGCTACATCAGGTAAATGATCCTCTCCTTCTCGCCACATTCTCTGGGCTGAAAAAGTCAGCTTTGTCTGTGGCGTGAGAGGGAAAAAGGGATGCCAACCAATACCAAATGGCATTGTTTCCGCCCCCATATTTCTTACACTTAATGTCATAGACAGTGCTTCGTCAGTTAATGTAAATCGCTGCCTAGCCTCAAAACGATGCGGTAGTCTGTGTCCGTCATACTGCAAAACCAGTTCAACAAAATGAGCGCCCTGCTCAGCTACAGACCAGTCTGCCAGCCAACCCTCTCCATGAATATGAAGAGGGTCCGACAACGTATTGGCGCTAACTGGAAACACTTTACCGGCAAAATTAAGTTGATTACCTGGCACTCGATTACAGATAGGTACCATAGGAAAACAAGCGGACACACCCGCAGCAGAATGGTTCTGCACTGGCTGCAACAGCGTTTCGCCATCGTATACAAAACTCAGCACAGATCCACCGCAACGAGCTATACGCAGTACAAGTTTTCCTGCCTCAAGTTGCAAAACAGTCGTCATTAGCTTGTCCTTATTTTCTTAAACACGCGCCCCATTTGAACGGCGTAAGTTATCAAGCAGAACCGCAAATAACAGAATGGTTCCACGCACAACATATTGATAAAAGGCTTGAATATTCATCAGATTCATCACATTTTCAGCTATGCCTAAAATAAGCACACCAATAATGACGCCTGTCATAGTGGCCCGTCCTCCAGCGAGTGACACGCCCCCAAGAACACAAGCAGAGATAGCCGAAAGCTCAAGACCTGTGGCTGCATTTGGCTGTCCAGAGGTAATACGCGAGGCCAACAAAATACCAGCAATGGCGCAGACGGCACCTTGTAGAGTGAAAATCATAATACGAGTCCAATCTACCTTAACTCCTGCAAGTCTTGCGGCGTCTGGGTTGCCACCAATAGCGAGGGTATTACGACCAAAAACAGTCCGGTTTAAAATCACACCAAAAACAATAAAAGCGATCACTAAAATAATAATGGGTGTGGGTACGCCAAACACACTGGATAAGGCAATATTGTAGAAATCGGGATCTTTAACGCCAACCGAGCGACCATTAGACGACAATAACGAGAAGCCACGCACTATTTGCATCATGGCAAGTGTTGTTATCAAAGCATTGATTTTAAATTTAGCGATGACCACACCATTAACCAATCCCACTATTGAACCAGCAACAAGAGCCGCTAATATACCCAGTGGAATAGAACCAGTGTCATTAGTAACGATCACGGCGATCATGCCTGAAAAAGCCACGTTAGAACCAACGGAAAGATCAAAATCACGGATTGATAAACAAAACATCATAGTACAAGCAACCAGCCCCATAGTGACTACCGACTGGAGCAGACCAATAGCATTACGTTCACTGAGAAAATTTGGTACAAAAATAGAAACGATGAGCAAGGCGGTCACAAAAATCACTAGCAACCCCTGCTCGCCAAGCAATATTTTTTTAAATGTATTCAGCATGTTAATTCCTACCTCAAATGGCTTCTTTACTGTTGTGACCATCTGGCAATGCCGCAGCCAAAAGAACTGTCTCGTTAAATTGATCACGATTAAATGTGGCACTAATTCTCGACTGGCACATGACCACTACTCGGTCACAAATCCCCATCACCTCTGGTAACTCACTCGACACAATCAAAATTGTCATGCCCTGTTCGGCCAACTCATAAAGAATGTTGTATATTTCGGATTTGGCGCCAATATCAATACCACGCGTAGGTTCATCCATAATCAACACTCGAATGCCACTCTCAGCCAACCAACGACCAAGAATGACTTTTTGTTGATTTCCGCCAGATAAATTGACTATATCTTGTTGACGAGACGGGGTACGCACACGCAGTCGCGTAATCTGTTCGTCTGCTGTATCAGCCTCCCGTTGCAAACGTAATATTCCACCTCTTGACCAAAGTCGACGAGCAGAGATATTGATATTCTCTTCCAATGAGCGACCATTCAAAATGCCATCCTGCTTGCGATCTTCGGAACAAAAAGCAATACCTGATCGAATAGAAAGATGTGGATTGGTTCGACCCATACTTTCCCCATCCAGTGTTACCGTGCCAGCGCTCGCCAAATCGGCACCAAAAATAAGGCGCATTAACTCAGAGCGACCAGCGCCTATAAGCCCAAAGAAACCGAGAATTTCGCCTTTTTTGGCACTAAAGGCCGCGGGATAAGGTAAAGTTGAGCCAGTCAACCCCTCTACGGTCAGTCTTTCTTTACCTAATTCACGAGCTCGCCAATTCCAAATATCAGTTAGATCACGCCCAACCATCTCTGCGACTACTTGATCACGCGTTATTGTTGCCAATGAATTGTGATGAGCTGCCAGCTTGCCATCACGCAATATTGTCATGCTGTCACAAAGCTCGAATATTTCATCCATACGATGAGACACATAAAGGATTACAGTCCCTTTCATTTTTAACCGATTTATCATCTGAAATAGCACTTTACTTTCATGTGCTGATAAGGAAGATGTGGGTTCATCAAGCGCAATAACTTTAGCATCGCCCATGGCAGCCTTGGCTATTTCCACCATTTGTCGTGCACCTAATGGCAGTTCCGAAACCTTAGTATGTGCATTAACCTCGATACCATGAAAATCGAGTAAGGACTGAACTTCTGCAAACATAGTTTTACGGGAGACAAACCCTGCTTGATTAGGAAAATGACCGAGACATAGGTTTTCAGCAACTGTTAAATTTGGTACCAACTGCAACTCCTGATGGATTACAACAACCCCCTTATCAGAAGCCCCCTTAACCGAGGTGAAGTTCTGAGCCTCACCATCAATCATTATTTCCCCTGAATCCGCTCTTAGGTCGCCAGAAAGAATCTTGATTAAGGTTGACTTACCCGCTCCGTTTTCTCCCATTAGGCCGTGCACGGCACCTTTTCGCACACCAAAGCTCACCTCTTCCAATGCCACTACACCTGGATAAGTCTTGGTAATTTGGCTGTACTCAAAAAAATGGTTCATTATGATTATTACCTTGAAATCTATTCAGCATTCAATTGTGGGGAAGGAAGAGCTATATTCTTCCATTACCCACATTTAGCACTCTAAACTAAGATAAAAAGTGTTCGACTGATTCGCCGACAAATTGAATTTATTTGATGCCCAAACTAGCAAGCACTTGCTTGTAGTCAGCTCGCGTCGCCAATGAACCACTTGTAAACGTCAACATTGGAGGCGTTTTATCTTTAGCGACCCAGTTGTACATATTCATTGTGGTTTCATATCCATGACGCAAAGGAGAGATAACGACGGTACCAAAAAAGCCAGTAGCATCTGGTTTCTCGAATTCATTAATAGCAGAGTCCGCACCACCAATGCCAACACCTATAAAATCAGCAGAAGCAATGCCCACACTTTCAGCAGCGCGAACCGCACCCAATACGGCTTCATCATTTAGACCAAAAGCGACCCAATGTTTAATCGCAGGATGTTGGTTAATAACATAGGTAGACACATTCAATGCGGCCTCAGTATCTGTGCGAATCTGTGGCGCATCAAAAATCATCTTGGCAGGAAAGCCGGCACTTTTTAAACTTTCAATAGCACCGTCAACACGATCAACCGCGGTAGGAAGTTGGTCATAAGAAATACGCAACGCACCCACTTGCGCCATATTCCAGCCACGCGCCTTGACTTCAGCAGCAATAGCCTTACCAACATCATTACCAATCTTACGAGCAGAAATCCCCATGTGAGGTACACTATCAATCGGCTTACCATCTGAATCTATCAAGCGATCATCTACTGTCATCACTTTCAGACCCGCAGCTTTAGATCGAGCGACAATTGCAGGACCAAGATTAACGTCAGGCGTACAAACCACAAAACCTTCTGCCCCTTGAGCCGATAAATTACCAATGGCTGCCATCAATTGCTCACCATCAGAGGCCCCTATCTTAACCACTTCAAAACCCGCTTCTGCAGCGGCTTTATCTGCAAATTTCCATTCATCCTGAAACCAAGATGCTTCCGGTTGCTTAACGATATAACCTATCTTGATTTTTTCCGCAGCAGAAGCTGAAGAAACCATCCCACCCATTAGCATACTCACGCCTGTGGCAAGAACGACCGTTTTCAAAATGCTCATATTTTTACTCCAAATATTATTATTTTTTTCATTCGTGAAACTATCCTATATTATTGGTAATACCAGATCAATACTCTGGTATTATAAATAAATCTTGTGATCTTATTTTTTGATACTTGTTTTTTCTTCTTGTGCTAAAATCACTGAAATTTAGGCGGTTGGCATAGGCTTTACCCAATCCTCTATGTTAATAAACGGTATGTTTAGAAACATGTACTTTATAACCATGCACTTAAAAAGGAATGAAATGGCAGCTAACGATCAGAAACGTCCACGGGTGCGTGGCGATATTCAAGCAAGCATTGCTCGCTCCATTGCGAAAGGAGAATTTGCCGCAGGTGAAAACTTGCCACCAGAAGCAGAATTAGCCCAAAAATTTGGCGTATCACGCACGGCATTACGTGAAGCTATTAAAGGCCTTGAAGCTAAGTTTATGGTTAAGTCTCGTCCCCGAGTAGGTACCTCTGTATTACCGCAAGAAGAATGGGCCATACTGGATCAAGATGTACTAAGCTGGATAGCAGATCTACTAAACGTGAATATCTTTATTGAAGCAGTATTAGAGGCGCGACGAGCTATTGAACCTGCCGCAGCTGTGCTGGCTTGTCGTCGTGCAAACCTGACAGATCTTTCCCGCATTGAAAACGCTCTAAATGCCATGTCTGCCGCGACGGGTAATCCTGATGCATTCACCGACGCGGACCTTGCTTTTCATGAAGCACTATTAATGGCTAGTCATAACCCTGTTTTTGCCCAGTTTGTACACTCAGTGCGTGCCGGGCTCAATCTAATGCTACTAGCCTCCAATAAATCAGTAGAAGACTATTCCAGAACCATTGCTAGCCATAAAATACTCCTTGATGCATTGACCATGCGCGACGAAAAAGCAGCCCAAAATGCTAGCCTTACCCTGCTAGCACACGCTAACGAAGATTTAAAACGGAAGAACAAAACATAAATATTGTTGGTTGCATTTTACACAACCGCCTGTGACACTTTAAAAATTACAAGGAATGCAATTAGTCCCGCTGTTTTAGCATTTTTAACAACAAAACAAGGACTTCTGCCTGCACAGTCTTGATGAAGCAAAACTATGCCGCCACGCGGTTTTTTTGTATGTCGAACCTGTTAGATTTATCCACTGACCATTCGTCCGTGTTTTCCATTTATTTTATAAAACACTGCTAAACTCTGAATGATTCTCTTCAATCAAGTAAGAAGGCGGAACACTATGTCTGACATAAATTTAAAATGCGCTTGCGGAACCGTTCAAGGAAAAGTCTCTTCTAGCAGCTCAAAAATTGGCACTAGGATTACGTGTTGCTGCAACGACTGCCAAGCCTTTGCTCATTATCTGGGACAAGATGAGAGTGTTTTAGATCAGTACGGTGGAACGGATATATTGCAAATACCGGTGTCTTTTCTCACGATAAGCGAAGGAAAAACAGAAATTGCCTGCGTCAGACTTAGTTCTAAAGGCATGTATCGTTGGTATGCAAAGTGCTGTAACACGCCAATTGGTAATACATTTAGCGCTGGTGGGCCATTTATTGGGGTTATTCATAGCTTCTTAGATAACGCGAAAACACGTGACGCTGATTTGGGAAAAAGCAGAGGCCACGTTCTTACTAAGTTTGCTATAACGCCAGTCCTCGAGAACCTTAAAGCTTCTTCGTTAAGCATTAACCTTACAATGATAACCAAAATTCTGTCATGGAAATTAAAAGGTCTAAGCAAGCCCTCTGAGTTTTTCAATAATGACGGAAAGCCAATATGCGAACCTCAAGTCCTAGAACAAAAGCATCCGAAGATTTAACCTACAAGAAGTATTTTTTTCCATACATGATTGGCTACTTGATTCTGAAAAATCATTAAAATATACCCTTTAGGATGAGCCACTTTCCTTACTAAGAGTACTTAATAAACTAGCAGCATCGTAAAGGTCTCTCGTGACAAAACCTTCACTAAACCAGCTGTAAACCTGATTCAAAAGGCGCCATGCGTCTTTTTGCTTGCCTTGCTGTTGCCATAACTGCGCTATGTTTACTGCAGCACGTAGTTCTAACGATTTTGCATCTTGTTGACGACTAATAATCAAAGCCTGATTAAAACAGTCTTCAGCTTCTTTGATCTTAGAAGGGAATATTTCCAATAGGCATACACCTTTAAAACGATGAAATTCGCCTTCAAAAAAGCGATCATTTTTTTCTTCTACAACAGCCAGCGCTTCATCCAATTTTTTGAGTGCTTCTTGATATTGACCCAACGCTATCAACCCTTCACACAATGGAGCAAGAAATAAAAGTTTAGCACCACTCATAACAGTATTGACGTTATCTAGACACTGTTGGATTTGCACCACACCAGACATCTGACCTCGTACTACCATCGCCCATCCGTATGAAGTAGCTCCCATACCATACCAAAAGGGCAAACCGAACTGATCTGATATATTCATACATTCCAGCGCAAATTGCTCACTTAGTTCTACCTGCCTCATCCAACGACTTAACATAGCCGAATTAGACAACGCATAAGCAAAGTTAAAGGGATAATTCACTTGCCGTGCCAAGTTAAGCGTCCGTTGCCTAACCACTTCGGCTCGATCTGGATAACCTTGTAGCCATAATACCAGCATTAATATGGCACCACTCGATATACAGGTATTTTCACCGAATCGAGTTACCATTAACTCATGGTGCGAAGGATGATAAAGCGCCATAGACCGTTCTAAATGAAAACACCCCGAATCAAAATCCCCTGTCCAAAACTGACTATTACCCAGCGCGTAATAGGCTTGCTGCAATTGCAAAACATCATCACCTTGTTGTGCCAAACGCAGCAGTTTTTCAGCCAATTCCAAAGAATGTCCATGACCAACACGAGAACTCGATGTTAACCACATTCCCCACAAAGCTTGGTACAAACTAGACTGATCACCCGACTGCTCACTTAAATCCAACACACGTGCATAGACTTCTCCTGCCTCAACAGAACCAAACCCTTTGCCAGCAACCAGGACAGTACCAAGATGTAAACACAGATCTATTTCTAGAGAGTGTCGCTCATCGTCGATCTTAAGTTCTGACAAAAGTTGTAACCCGCAATTGAAGTGTTCAATAGCCTCTATGTTAGCGGAACATAACGTCGCACGTTGACCAGCCTTAAGCCAGTAATCAATCGCCCGACGCACTTCCCCTGCGGCGGTTAGGTGCTGCGCCAAAAGCTCAGGTTGAGAAATTTCCACATAAGGAAAATCCACTTGTAAAATTTGTGCAATCCCTTTATGCGCAACTTGCCGCTCGGCCTTAATCAGTGATTGATAAATAGCTTCCTGAATCAAGGCATGCTTAAACTGATAGCTTAATTCACCGCTATTCACAATCAGCCCTGCAGCCAATAATTCATCCAAGGTAGAAACTAAAGAAGCCTGATCAAGTTGAGATATTCTGCCCAGCAAATCCAAATCAAACTCTCGCCCAATAACAGAGGCAAGCTGAACAGTTGACTTAGCCGAATCTAAAGAGTCTATACGCGCGGCCAAAAGATCGTATAACGTTGGAGGAATAATTTCTGAATGGCTCAATGGCGCAACTTTTGCCATTTCCTCACCATACAATGCCACTCCATCTGCCCGCTTCACAATACTACGTATTATTATGGGTGACATTCCTGCGTTAACATGAGTTATTAGCTGGGTCATAGCCTCCTCATTCAGCGGAGCAAGATTCAATACATTTACCAAATCAGTCTCCCAAGGCGCTACAAACTCAGGTCTAGCTGTAAATAAAGCAAGGGTATACGACTTTCGATTTTGCTCAACAAATAATGATAAAAGCGCCAAGGTGGAGGGGTCACACCAATGCAAATCCTCTACAATCAACAAAGTCGCTTGCTGTGTTGCCAACGCTTGCATCAAATCAAGTAACAATATGAGTATCTGTTCTTTTAACTTATGCGGCGACAAGGCGAGTGCAACATACTCTTTAGCCATGGGCAAAGAAAACAACTGACAAAGAAGCGGAATAGCATTGCGAGCCATCGCAGGATATCGGAGTTCAATATACCGAACCAATTTGTTCGACTTTGTTGAGGGCGAATCCTCTTTAGAGAAAGAAAAAACCTGACTAAGCAACTCAATTATTGGATAAAAAGGTGACTGGTTGTATTTTGGAAAACAATGTATTGCTCGTATTTCATATTCCTGTTCTGTCAATTGTTGTTTCAAGGTATGCAGTAGACGAGATTTACCAATACCTGCTTCCCCCTTAATTAACACAACTTGGAATTTTCCTTGCTCAGCTTTTCTCCATAACTTCATTAACTCAACAAGCTCAGTTTGACGCCCAATAAAGGGCGTTAAGTGAGAGGCCGCCTCCAGCCTTGTACGAGCACCACTTTCTCCCATCACCTTAAAAATTAGCATCCCACTAGTATTAGGAATGGGTTGTTCTCCCAAACTGACGCAATTAAAATAGCCATCAACAAGAAGCTGAGTTTCTCGACTGATAACCACCTCGTTATGAGTAATATAATGTCGTAACTGAATGGCCAGTTTGGACGTATTACCTACCGTATCTGGAATCGTACTATCAGAGCTGGTGATAATTAAACCAGTGTGGACTGCCACACGTATTTTAACATTATCGGACGCGATACGGGTGACAGCAAGAGCAGCCTGAACGGAATGAGAAGCAGACCGCTCATCAGCTTGTGGGTAACCAAAATAAGCTAACAAACCACCACCGTGTGTCTGTACTATATGCCCCAAAAACTGCTGGATGATTGTCATGCAGCGAGCTTGCGGAGCATGCAAAAGAGCCATCGCATCTTCAGGGTCATCTATATCGACAGCACTTAATTCACAATACAATACAGTTACCCGGATACGCTCTGCTCGGACAAATGTTGCAGTAGACGTAGAGTGAGTAAAGCTGTCTGGAAGTTCAATAGCACCGTTGCGGATTCGCTCAGCTAACTGTCGAGTTTCTTCACTAGGTAATACTCCCATTTCGTTTTTTAACAACTTGCAGCACATTTCAAACTGAGCCAAAGCAGCACCACTCGATCCGCTCAGGGCATAAAGGCGCATTACTCGTCGATGAGCATGTTCATTCCATGAATCCAATTCCAAAGAACGTAAGGCGTATTGCATCGCATTTTGTAAATGACCTGTTCGTTCATAGTGGTTTGAAAGTCTTTCTAACAGGCTCAAAGCGCGACGCTGCATAGTTTCACGCTGCAACAAAAGCCAATTATCCAACTCATGGCAATCAGGCAAATAAAAACCTGACATAAATTCGCCCCGATAAAGATCAGATTGCCGCTCCATTTGCAGAATACTCACAGGAGCATCAGCGACAAACTCAGTCACGTCAAACAATAAGCCTTGACTAGACAAGGTGACAAAATCCCGTTGACTAGAAAGTAAATACCCAGCTTCATCCATTGATGATTTCAAATTAAACAAAGCCAAGCGCAAATTCTGACGACCTATCTTACTGTCCATATTCGGCCATAGCATTTCGGCCAGAAATTCACGTGATAAAGGCGTATCTGCCGACATGGCTAATAAAGCAAGTAACCCTCGTAACTTGGCATAGCCTGAATCCAAAATAGTCTTATCATCCACCCGCGCAACAAAGCCACCGAGCAAGGACAAGTTGAGAAGAGGTTCTGTTGGTAGGTAAAAATTATTTTTGTTCATCAAGCGATTATCACGGCAAATTCATTATATATGCAATAAACGTTTTATAAACGCTTGCCTGATATAAAGCTCATAACTAACGCTTAAACGTCTGGAGACTTTGTTATGAACCGCGCTTTTCGCCTTATCTGGAACCCCATACAAAACACTTGGATTGTTGCATCTGAAATAGCCAAAGGGCGCGGCAAATCCACGTTAGAAAAAAAATGTGTAATCAGTGTCATCATAGTATCAATGACGCCACTATCACTAGCGGCTCCAACCGATGGAAAAATTAGTGCTGGGACAGGTTCTATTACCCAGACGGGGCAAAACACCAATATTAACCAAAGCAGCCAAAACCTCGCCATCAACTGGCAAAGCTTCAACATTGGTGCCAACGAAGCGGTGAACTTCAATCAACCCAATACGTCATCCATCGCACTCAACCGCATAATTGGCCAGAACCCCAGCTCGATACTCGGCCAACTTTCCTCCAACGGCCAAGTGTTTCTTATCAACCCCAATGGGGTACTGTTCGGTACAGGCTCAAAAGTCAATGTTGGTGGACTCGTTGCCTCTACATTAGAGCTGTCAGATACAGACTTCATGGCGGGTAAACACACCTTTAACGGCACAGGTGGCAACATCCTCAACCAGGGTACACTGACAGCAACACAAAAGGGCTACATCGCCCTGCTTGCTCCAAATGTACGCAATGAAGGTGTGATTAGTGCTACTCTGGGTACGGCCTTGCTTGCCGCAGGCAACAAAGTCACACTTAGCCTCAACAGCGGCAGTCTGCTTGACTACAATATCGACCAAGGAGCACTCAAAGCGTTAGCCGACAACAAGCAACTCATTCAAGCCGATGGCGGACAAGTCTTCATATCAGCAAAAGCCGCCAATGCACTCAGCACAGCCGTCGTCAACAATACCGGCATTATTCAGGCTCATACCGTAAAAAACATTAATGGCACCATCAAATTAATGGGCGACATGCAATATGGCACAGTCAACGTTGGCAGTACCCTAGATGCATCGGCACCCACTGGTGGTAACGGAGGTTTTATTGAAACCAGTGCTGCTCATGTGCATGTAGCCAATGACACTCACATCACCACTAAAGCTACCAATGGCAAA
This sequence comes from Marinomonas sp., assembly GCF_965225885.1. NCBI lineage: Bacteria > Pseudomonadati > Pseudomonadota > Gammaproteobacteria > Oceanospirillales > Oceanospirillaceae > Marinomonas > Marinomonas sp. The sequence goes on along the minus strand of NZ_OZ245329.1, from coordinate 2,289,516 downwards.
AGCGGTACCTGGCTAATCGATCCCGTCGACTTTACCATTGCTGCCAGCGGGGCAGATATGACAGGCACCGCAGTATCAAATGCGCTCACTAACGGTAATGTCAGCATCCAGAGCGTAAACGGTAAAGCTGGCACTAAGGGTGACATCAACGTCAACGACACCATAAATTGGAGTGCCAACCAACTCACACTTAACGCACAAAACGATATCAATATCAATGCCGTAATGAACGCCAGCAGCAGCGCAAGCCTCGCGTTGGAATTCGGTCAAGGTGCGGTGGCCGCGAATAACAGCAGCAACATCATCACAGGCAAAAGTGGTGTCGTCAACCTCCCCGCCAGCACCACCAATTTCACCACAAAACAAGGCTCAGATGGTGAGGTTAAGCACTACACGGTTATTACTTCACTGGGAGCAATGGGAAGCACAACCACTACGGACCTTCAGGGTATAAGTGGCAATGACAACCTGAACTACGCCCTCGGTGCAAACATCGATGCCACAACCACCACAAATTGGGACAGCGGTGCTGGCTTTAAACCCGTTGGGTTGAAAGCCACATTCAACGGTCTTGGACACACAATCTCTGAACTCACTATCAACCGCTTAACGGAATCCAACATTGGTTTATTTTCTTCCATCGACAATACAGCCTCCATAAGTAACATTGGCCTGATAGGCGGTAGTATCGCAGGAAACCAAAGTGTCGGTGCATTAGTTGGAGCAATTCAAAGCGGCTCCATTAACAACAGCTACGCCACAAGTTCTGTCAAGGGGAATAGTTTTTCTTTTTCTGTTGGCGGCTTAGTTGGAATAAGTATGAAGAGTGTCACTATCAGCAACAGTTATGCCACAGGTTCTGTCAAGGGTTATAACGGGGTTGGCGGCTTAGTTGGACAGAGTAATGGTACCACTATTAGCAACAGTTTTGCCACAGGTTCTGTCGAGGGAGATAGTTATAATGTCGGCGGCTTAGTTGGAAGTAGTCTTGGTACCACTATAAGCAACAGTTATGCCGCAGGTTCTGTCAAGGGTGATAATAATGTCGGCGGCTTAGTTGGAAACAGTAGTGGTGACACTATTAGCAACAGTTATGCCACAGGCTCTGTCAAGGGGAATAATATTGTTGGCGGCTTAGTTGGAGACATTGGTAGTGGTAACACTATTAGCAACAGTTATGCCACAGGTTCTGTCGAGAGTAAAAGTAAAGTTGGCGGCTTGATCGGCCATAATAACAACATAATAAATGTACAGATCACTAATTCCTACTATGACATAGACTCGGCTGCCATCAATGGCACACCTACGGTGGACAGTTATGGTATTTACCATCACCAGTTCCAAGATTGGCTAAATGGCGGTCTTAGCCTCAATCCAGTCACTTATTTTGGTGCGGCGACGGCAACCAATAGCTACAAGATCTCTGGAATACAGGGGCTAAAAGACCTTTTGGGGTTCGCCAACAAGGCTGACTACACGTTCACTTTAGCAGCAGATATCGACATGGCCGACGCACCATCTGGATTTTACATTCCCAGTTGGGAAGGAACATTCGATGGCAATAATAATATCCTGTCTAACTTCACTCTCAACAATACATTGATTCGCTATACCGGCCTATTTGGTCAAACAACAAAAGGTGCGAATATTAAAAATATCGGGCTGTCCAATATCAATGTAAGCTCTAGTATAGGCTCATCTACCGGTGGTTTGGTTGGATATAACCAAGGAACTATCAATAACAGCTACGTCACTGGCACTGTCACCAGCACATCAGGGAGCAACGTTGGCGGCTTGGTTGGATCTAATGCCAATGGAACCATCAGCAATAGCTACGTCACTGGTACTGTCACCAGCACATCAGGGAACAGCGTTGGCGGCTTGGTTGGATCTAATTCCGAAGGAACTATCTACAACAGCTACGTCACTGGCACAATCACCAGCACATCAGGAGACAACGTTGGTGGCTTGGTTGGATATAATACAAGAGGAGCCATCAGCAATAGCTATGCCAGTGGTACCGTCAGCGGTGCCACTAGGGTAGGTGGACTGATAGGATATGATTTCGGTACAAAAAGTATCTCCATCAGTAACAACTACGCTGCCAACCACGTCAATGGTGCCAGCAATGTAGGCGGCCTAGTTGGTCGAGCAAGTGGTTTAAGCTTAAGTATATATACAGGCAACTTCTGGGATGTTACACGCTCAGACCTAGCTGATGGACTAGGAATCGGTATGATCAAGTCCTCTGCAGGTACCGTCGGCACACCACAAACAGGCGTAACAGGCCTCACCACTCAGCAAATGCACACACAGTCCAGTTTTGTGCCGACAGGTAAAGACGCCAACCAATGGAATTTCACCCCAGAAACTGGAGTCTGGTTCATGGTTGAAGGTCAATCCAACCCTCTGCTACGTGCTTTGATGACCCCATTAACAGTCACAGCCAACAATGCGACAAAAACCTACGATGGACAGGCCTATAACGGCAGTGCTGGCGTAAGCTATTCGTCCACACCCGACATGTCAGACCTATCCGGCACCTTAAGCTACCATTCAGGTATCAATGCGGGCACACACGACATTACGCTTAGCGGTTTGGTGTCCAATCAAAACTACCTAATCAACTATGTCAACGGCACCCTGACCATTGAGAAAAAACCTCTCACCATTACCGCGAACAATGCGACAAAAACCTACGATGGACAGGTCTATAACGGCAGTGCTGGCGTAAGCTATTCGTCCACACCCGACATGTCAGACCTATCCGGCACCTTAAGCTACCATTCAGGTATCAATGCGGGCACACACGACATTACGCTTAGTGGTTTGGTGTCCAATCAAAACTACCTCATCAACTATGTCAACGGCACCCTGACCATTGAGAAAAAACCAATAACAGCAAAAAACAATGAGGCTCCCGCCACTTCTTCTGGTGATGTGATTAGCCGAGCTATTAGAGCCATGCCAAACGGAGAAAAATTGATCCCAGCTTATACTAGCGCTCTGATAACACCGCAAACCTCCCCGAATATTAGTAACACAAACAATATTAACGAAGGCGTTACGACAAATAACTTTAACTTATTCAATAATGAACTTAATTCATCAATGATAAAGATAGATAAAATCAATAATGTAAGGGATAACGGCCAAGCCAAGAAGAAAGACGACTCAACATCGGCTAAGGAAATATAATGATTCACGATACAATGAAAATAACGTCGACATCTATCGTCATTCTAACACTGTCTTTATTAGGAAGCTTTTCCGCTTTTGCCGCATCGGTTCGACCTGATGCTGGACAAACCAACCAAGAATTACAAAAACAACCTACTTTAACAACACCAAAAGCACTTCCTTCGTTACCTATTGAAAATAACGCTGATAAAAAAGAGTCAACTAACAATACTGTTTACATTCCAGTAAAGACACTGAGAGTCGAGGATAGCAGCGTATTTACTGCGGCAGAACTAGAAGCATTAGTCGCTGACTTAGTTGATGGCGAACGCACACTCGCCGAGCTTGAAGCAGGGGCAGAACGTATCACCTCCTACTACCGCAAACATGGTTACCTTGTAGCTCGAGCCTACCTTCCCGCACAAGATATTTTGGATGGTCTAGTCACCATCAAAGTAATAGAAGGGCAACTTGATCAGTTACGCATTTTCAATACGGCACGCTTATCCGACGCAAGAGCCGAACACTATTTTGACAACATCAAAAGCGGTGCAGGATTGCAAATTTACCCCATTGAGCGGGCACTATTGCTATTAAATGATACTCCCGGTATTGGCCAGGCTAACGCTAGCCTAGAGCCGGGAAGCAATATTGGTACTACGGACCTACTTGTCGAGCTAAAGCCTTCCTCTCCCTTTAATGCAAATGTAAAACTGGATAATTTCGGTAATCGCTATACAGGCAAAAATCGCCTCGACGCAGAACTTAAGTTAAATAGTCCACTCAAGATCGGCGACCAATTCACGCTTCGAGCCTTAGGCAGTGATCTTGGCACTACCTATTCGCGCATTGCTTATTCGATCCCTCTGGCATCCAATGGTCTACGCTTAGGTGCTGCCTATTCAGATACGCATTACAAGCTAGGACGGGAATTCGCCTCTTTACAGGCTCATGGTAGTGCAACTAGCCGTAATCTATACATCACTTATCCATTAATCCGCAGTCAAACCGCCAATATCTCCACAACTTTAAATTGGGAAAACAAAAAACTCATCGACAAAACCGACATCCCAGTCAGTAATATTAATAAACAGGTTAGTCTAAGCAGTTTGGAATTGAGCGGGGATCTCAGAGACACACTGGGCGGAGGTGGGGTGAACACATTTGCCCTAACGTTATCGAGAGGAACGCTTACTATGGACGCAGACTCACTTACAACAGACCAAAACTCGGCTAAGAGCAATGGTGCGTTCACACATATAAATTTAAACACTAGCCGCCTTCAATACTTGAACGATAGTAATACACTATCACTAACCCTATCCGGCCAGTTGGCTAACAAAAATCTAAACTCATCAGAAAAATTTTCGTTAGGTGGCATATACGGTGTACGTGCTTACCCTTCAGGTGAAGCCAGCGGTGATGAGGGTTGGCTAGCCAACTTATCACTACAACATAGCTTTAGCCCAACCCTAAAAGGTTTAATATTCTACGATGCGGGATCGGTGACGATTAACCATAAACCATATACCACAGACACCAACCATCGATTCCTTTCGGGGGTAGGCTTCGGAGCAAATATACTATTTTTAGGCGTACAGTTGGATGCCTATGCTGCTTGGCGTGGCACAAACAGCAAACCTCAATCTGAACCAGACAATACCTCCGATAAACCAAGGTTATGGGTACAAGCCAAAAAACAGTTCTGATATTGATCAGAGACAACTAAAAATAGGCCTGCCAAACCTGATTAGCCGCTTGATGCAGCAAGCTATGTCGCCGTGCGACTTTTTCTTCTTGTCTGTCGTAGCCGCCGCCGATGACGCAAGCAGTAGGCAGTTTTAACTCGACGCATGTTTCTAAAACGTATTTATCTCGCTCTAAAATCCCTTGATCGGTTAGGTTAACGTAGCCAAGTCGGTCGTCTTGATGGACGTCGACACCCGCATCGTAGAAAATGAAGTCTGCCTGATGTTCAGCCAATATGACAGGCAAGGTATTTTTTAGAATCGATAAATATTCTTGGTCGTTTGCACTTTTCGGAATGCCAATATTGATGCCATCGGTTTGTTTATTTTGCGGGTAATTTTCTTCGCAATGCCACGAAACGGGAATAATGTCAGTTCTGTCTTTGAAGAAGACGATGGTGCCGTCACCTTGGTGTACATCGCAGTCTAGGATGAGGATTTTCTTCGCTTTTCCCGACTCGATCATGGCATGCGCCGCAACAGCGAGATCATTGAAGATGCAAAAACCCGATCCATGTGATGGATGTGCATGGTGCGTACCACCCGCTAGGTGACAAGCCAAACCATGTTGCAGTGCCAATTCGCTGGTAAGTATGGTGCCAGAGACAGCGCGCAAAGTTCGTTCAACTAGCCATTCAGACCAAGGCAAACCGATTTCTTTTTCTTCTTGCTTTGTGAGTTCACCACGAATGAAGCGTTGCACATACTCTTTTTGATGAGCAGACATCAGCAAGCTTAAAGACAAGGGTTCTGGCGTGTATTCGTTTTCGTCCGTTAGAATCCCTTGCTCTCTTAAGGCTTTTGCTAGCAAGCCAAATTTGCCCATGGGAAAACGATGCCCTGCTGGAAATGGGATGCTGTAATGTGGATGGAAAACGAGCGGTAACAAGGTGGCATTCATAAAACAAATAACTTATCTCTTTAAAAGAGCATCATGAAAAGAGCATCATGCTATCAAGTGTCGCTTGGGGTAAGCCACTTTCTTTTGTTATTTGCTTTTAGCAACGAGCACTTTTCGGATGGCCGCATTGAAGGATTCAATAAGATGTGGCGGGAAGCCTTTGCCACTTTCGAAGTTCACCTTTTGTACAGCACGCATGGCACTTTTGTTGTATTCGCTACCGGATTTGCCCCAGACAATATCAATAAACATGACAGCCATGGACAAGATAAAAGCACCTTGCGGAATCAAAGAGCTAACCAATCCTTCTGGAAAGCCTGTACCATCAAAGCGCTCTTTATGCGCTTTAACCATGTCGACAGCTTCTTCCCAGCCATTGTGTTTGGCCAAAAGTTTTGCGCCAACTAATGGGTGATTTTGTTCTGCCTGATATTTTGATTCGTCATCTTTGCAGTTTAAAATGACCGCCATCCCCATATTATGCATGTAAGCCGCCGCACTAAGCTGTACTCGGTCAACTTGAGTTTTACACTCAACATTAATCAGTTGGCAGAGCTTGAGAATACGTTCACTACGCTCCGATGAATAACCTAATAAACGGTTGAGTTTTTGACTAAACCCAATAAATAGATCAATGTCTTCTTTTTGTTCGTCAGTGTATTCGACTTTAATTATCAAAGAAGTGCTGGCGGGTTCTTCTTTTTCTTCTTCTATTGTTTGATTGCATTTATTAAGCAATGCCGCCGCCATATCAGGACGCTTGCTGTCATCTTCTTCGGCATAGATCGCATCCAAGCCTTGTTGTAGTTGATCACGTACTGCAACTTCAGCAACATGAGATTGATAAATTTGTTGCAGTAAGTCGTAGACGGTTTCGATGACAACTATGATCAGCTCACCCAAATAAGGATGATACCGAATGTATCCGCCACGCATGCCATCGACGATTTCTTCTAGCTTGTGAAGCACACCAACCAAAGGGTCAAGAAAACAAACCGAACAATTACCTTTCATACTGTGTAACGAACGAAAAAGCTTGTCCAATTTATCAAATGAAAAGCCATCACCTTCAATGCTATTAATGGTTTCTTCAATTTCTTGTTGTGCTTCCACATAGCATTCAAGTAGGTCATCCTTGAGTTCTTTTTCCAGCGCTGAAAATGCTTTGCAAGCAAAATGACTCATTTTTCTCATCCATTACAAGGAGTTAACAACATCAAAATACATTGGAACCAATCAAGGCATTAGCGATTTTTTAGCACAACATTCTTATTGTAGATAGAATATTTGTAAACATGAACATATAGTATGTTTCATTGTGCAAACGAGGTAAGCATGAAAAATTACTGGCTAATGAAATCAGAACCTGATGCATTTTCAATAGATGATTTAAAACGGCTAAAACGTTCGCCTTGGGATGGCGTCAGAAATTACCAAGCCCGAAACTTCATGAAACAAATGAGCGAAGGTGATTTAATATTTTTTTATCATTCAAGCTGTTCTCCAGCAGGCATTGTTGGAACCGCGAAAGTTTGTAAAACCGCTTACCCAGATCATACAAGCTGGGACAAAAGCAGTGCTTATTATGATGCTAAATCAACACCAAATAGTCCGCGTTGGTATATGGTGGATGTTGAGTTTGTTGACAAGTGGTCATCAACTCTGACGTTAGCCGAATTAAAGCAAAACCCTGAACTGGCCGATATGTTATTAACAAAGAAAGGCAGCCGACTTTCTGTCATGCCAATTACCCAAAGCGAATGGGAGTACATCACCAAAATATTACAAAAATAACACTAAGCTTTAATATTTTTTCTATGAAAAAGGATTTTTGTGAAATCTATATTTGGATGGATCATGCGATATGAATTGAACAACACAATCATTATTTCAACAGTTATATGGGGCGCTATTCTTGTATGCGGCTCATTCAGCCCACTTGCCATTAGCCAAAGCCTATATCCGACTCATTTTGTTGAAACATTAAAAGATTCCGATTACGACGGCGTTATCAACGCTAGAGACTTATGCCCCAACACACCAAAAAACAGCGATATTGATAATGATGGCTGCCCTCTTACTGAACTTGAGTATTTTAGCTTTAACTTTGATGTTCAGTTCAGCACTGGCAGTTACAAGCTAAAGCCGGAGTTTCACTCTCGACTAAAAGACCTCGCGATATTTTTACAGCAAACACCGGAAACACTGATTATTATTGAAGGACACACAGATAATGTAGGGGCAGAAAGTTTCAATCTTACCCTATCCAAAAAGCGAGCGGAGGCCATTGCAGATGCTTTAATAGCAGTATTCAATATTACACCAAATCGTATTAAAACGTTTGGTTATGGGCAAGAACGGCCTATCGCATCGAATGAAACGGAAGAAGGAAGAAAGAGCAACCGTAGAGTCAGTGGCGAGATTGTCATCCCTTTTCAATACCAGAAGACATTAAACGGGGAACAACAAGAAACAACGCCACAACCCTATATAAACAAGAGTGAATTGGTGATCCCTTTCAGAAGGAATCATGTTGGCATTAAAAATTCCTACCAACCCTCCATGCTGAGTTTAGGGCAAGTGCTGCAAAACAACCCTGACACTTTAATCATTATCGAGGGTTATACTGACAACTCTGGCAGCAAAAATTACAACATCATGCTATCAAAGAAACGGGCGAATAAAGTCGCACAACTACTGTCCTCGCAATTCTCTATTTCGCAAGATCGACTAAAAATCTTGGGATATGGGCCAAGCTTTCCGATCGCATCGAATAAGACAATAGAAGGAAGAGCAAAGAACCGCAGGGTTCACACGACAATCGTTAAAAAGTTTAAGGCCAGCAAAGAAGTGATTCTACCAAAGTGGACTATTTGGAGCGTGGATCAACTAGAGCTGCAAAAAAAGCCAAAGCACTAATGAAATTCACGCTCACGTTGCTTTAATGATACGGCGTAATCAAAATAATACTCAGCAACCACACCAAAATAGTCAAAATCCTCACCTGTTCGCAAAACCGTTCCAAAACTCACCATTCGGCGGTACTTTTCCGGTTGGTAAAAAGCATCCAACCTCCAGCCAACATTGTCGTTACTGTAATTCTCACGGTACAAGGAGGTGCGTAAATCATCGTTAAAATAATAATTAATCCCCAATCGAGAGCTGGTCACATTACTGAAAGTCTTTTCATTAGAAATAGCATTAGCCGTTAAAGAGAAGTCATCAAAAAACACATCACCTAAAAACTGACCAAGAACATCTCGCTGGGTTTCCGCATCTTCGTCCATTGGCTCAAGCTCTGTTACACCAAGCCCCAGCCCTAAACGGCCGATATCATTTTGAATAAACCAGTTTGATGAAAACTCAGATTGAGCGAAACTATCCTTTGAAGAGCCTGTAATCAGATAATTGCTGTTTAATATTAACTGAGTAGAAAGGTAATCGTTAATCGGCATATTTATTTTAAAATCAATATTTAACAGCGACTTTTCGTCCAAAAGCCCATACCCCAAACCAAAAGCGAAATTTGTTAAGCCTTTTGCGTTAGCTGTGCTGCTAACTGCCACTAACAAAATAAGAAAACGAGAAAATACGATCAAAACATGCCCACACTGAAATTTGAATTGTGGTGCTATTGTGACTTGTCTTTAACAAAAGCTCCAGCAAGAAAGTGACGACTATTTTTATTTAAAACGAAGTGATTTCAGAACACCTCTGGGATTCGGAAGCAAAGCCCAATATAATAGCGCCAAAGTCGATTAGACGAACTCATTTTTAGGTTAATACGTTACATGGCAAAAAAACTTTTTATCCAGACTCATGGCTGTCAAATGAACGAATATGATTCATCTCGTATGGCGGATTTACTTGGCGAAAGCCATGAAATGGAACTCACAGACAACGCAGAAGAAGCAGACGTTCTGCTGCTTAACACTTGTTCAATTCGTGAAAAGGCGCAAGACAAGGTCTATCACCAATTAGGACGCTGGAAGAAACTCAAGCAGAAAAATCCTAATCTGGTTATCGGTGTGGGTGGTTGCGTTGCAAGCCAAGAAGGCGATGCAATCCGCAAGCGCGCTAAACACGTTGATATGATTTTTGGGCCTCAAACTCTGCATAAATTGCCAGAGATGGTAAACGCGGCCGGTAAACACATTCCGATCACTGACGTAACCTTCCCTGAGATCGAGAAATTTGATCACCTTCCAGCACCTCGTGTTGAAGGCGCAGAAGCCTTTGTTTCTATCATGGAAGGCTGCAGTAAATACTGTACTTTCTGTGTTGTACCTTATACTCGCGGCGAAGAAGTAAGCCGCCCGTTTGACAGCATTTTGAAAGAAGTTGTGCAGCTTGCTGAACAAGGCGTACGTGAAATTCACTTGCTTGGACAAAACGTTAATGCGTACCGTGGCGATACAGCAGAAGGCGACGAAGCCGATCTTGCTGATATCATTCATGCAGTTGCACAAATTGATGGCGTTGAACGTATCCGTTTCACTACATCTCATCCGGTGGAATTCAGCGACAGTTTAATCGAAGCGTTCCGCAATGAACCCAAATTGGTAAGTCATTTACATTTGCCCGTTCAGAGCGGTGCCGATAACATTCTAAGCGCGATGAAACGCGGTCATGACCGTCAATATTACATTGATAAAATCAACCGCATTAAAGAAGCGCGCCCTGGAATCAGCTTATCGTCTGACTTTATTATTGGCTTCCCGGGCGAAACCGATGATGACTTTGTCGATACAATGAATTTAATTCAAGAAATCGGCTTTGATCACTCGTTCAGTTTTGTATACAGTCAAAGACCTGGAACACCTGCATCCAACTTAGAAGATGATACGCCAGAAGATATCAAAAAAGAGCGTCTTGCGATTCTTCAACGTCGTATCAGCCAACAAGCCTACGATATTAGTTTATCTATGGTGGGTGATGTACAGCGTATTTTGATAAGCGGCTATTCGCCTCGTGACCCTGGACAACTTCAAGGTCGAACAGAAAACAATCGGATTGTAAATTTCCGTGCGTTCGATCCACAATTGATTGGTAAATTCGCAGATGTTGTTATCACAGATGCTTACCCTAACTCCTTATTGGGTGAGTTAGTAGGCTCTGAACTCGACTCTGACTTTGTATTACAATAAAAGCGCACTTCAATAATCAAAGGTAAATCTTGGAAATCACACAGACAACTCAACAAATCCGTTTAGTCCCAGCCGAAGCCGATGCTTTGGTTGGACTATGCGGTCAACTCGACGAGAACATCAAGTTAATAGAAAAGAGACTTGATGTTTCTATTAAATACCGTGGTGAGCTATTCGACATTTCCGGTGAAGATTCTGAGCACGTAGCAGCAACAAAAACGCTACTAAGAAACCTCTACCGTGAAGCGCTGGCAAATACCGAAATCACACCTGAAATGATTCATCTTTACCTGCAAGAGTCAGCGATTGAATCACTGACCAGCAGCAAAAGAGAGAAAGCTGATCAGCTAGTGATTAAAACTCGCAAGGCATTTATCAAGCCAAAAGGTAATAACCAGCAAGGTTACGTCAAACAGATTCGTAAGCACGACATTAACTTTGGTATCGGACCAGCTGGTACAGGCAAAACCTACTTGGCGGTTGCTTGTGCAGTCGAAGCGCTAGAAGCAGACCGTGTAGAACGCATTATGTTGGTTCGTCCTGCCGTAGAAGCTGGCGAAAAACTGGGGTTCTTGCCGGGTGATTTATCACAAAAAATCGATCCATACTTGCGCCCTCTTTATGATGCCTTGTACGAAATGCTTGGTTTCGAGCTAGTCGATAAGCTAATTGAAAAAAATGTCATCGAAATCGCACCGCTTGCTTTCATGCGTGGCCGTACTTTGAATAACGCCTTCATCATTTTAGATGAGAGCCAAAATACCACACGCGAGCAAATGAAAATGTTTTTAACGCGCATTGGCTTTGGCTCAACCGCAGTTATCACTGGTGACACAACGCAGGTTGATTTGCCTCGTGGCACGACCTCTGGCTTGGCGCAAGCGATGCACGTTTTAAAAGACGTAAATGGCATTAGCATGACCTTGTTTAGCTCTTCTGACGTGGTTCGTCATCCGCTGGTTCAGCGTATTGTTGAAGCCTATGATAAGTTTGACGTTGAAGTGGAAGCTGAGAAAAAAGCGCGCACTGAAGCTCGCCTAACCGCACAAGCAGAACAATCTGTAGGTAGCAAATAATGGCGCATTTAGAGCTTGATCTACAAATCGCAACAGAAGAAACCGCAAATCTACCAAGCGAAGCAGATTTTAGACTTTGGGTCGAAAAAGCCTTTCCAGACGCAGATGAAGAGTTTGAAGTCACCATTCGTATCGTTGATGAAGAAGAAAGCCACGCACTGAATTATGAGTACCGCGGCAAAGACAAACCTACCAACGTCCTATCTTTTCCATTCGAGGCGCCTCCTGGGTTAGAGCTTCCATTATTGGGCGATTTGGTCATCTGCACTCAAATTGTGGCAAAAGAAGCCGCAGAGCAAAATAAAGAGCTATTCCATCATTGGGCTCATATGACCATTCATGGCATCTTGCATTTACGCGGCTATGATCATATAAATGATGATGATGCAGATGAAATGGAAACGATAGAAACAGAGCTACTGGCTTCCCTATCGATTTCCGATCCTTATTTGATTAAAGAGTGAGCTAATACCCTAATGAGTGACGACCGATCGAGTTTATCCAACGATCAACAAAAATCTTGGTTTGAACGTTTAACCCAAGCATTCAACGACGAACCACGCAGCCGTGCGGATATCGTTAAACTTCTAGAAGCCGCAGTAAAATCCGATGTTATTGATCGTGATGCCTTTACTATCGTTGAAGGCGCGTTAGAAGTTTCAGAAGTCCAAGCGCGTGACATTATGATTCCACCGTCTCAAATGGTGGTCATTAAGTCCGAAGATGACCCTAAAACGTCAATCCGCAAAATAATAGACTCTTCTCACTCACGATTCCCGGTCGTTGGCGAAGACTCCGATGAAATTCTCGGTGTCCTACTTGCCAAAGACTTATTGCCTTTATTGTTCAAAGAAGGCGATGTCACAATAGAAGATATTTTAGCGCGCTTACGCCCTGCTAACTTCATCCCTGAAAGCAAACGACTAAATGTATTGCTGAATGACTTTCGTACCAAGCGTTATCACATGGCATTAGTATTAGATGAGTACGGCAGCGTTTCTGGCTTAGTTACCATTGAAGACGTACTAGAACAGATCGTTGGTGAAATCGAAGACGAAACCGACAAGCTTGATGACGAAGGCATTCAAGTCACCACCGAACCCGGTGTTTATCTTGTACCAGCGCTATGCCCAGTTGAAGACTTCAACGAGTTCTTCAAAGTCGAGCTCAATGAAGAAGAGTTCGACACTATCGGTGGGATTCTTGTACAACAATTTGGCCACGTCCCTCTGCGTGATGAAGAACTTTTCTTCAGTGATTTCCATTTCCGCGTGGTGAAATCGGACGGACGCCGAATCAAAACCATTCAAGTCACCAAACCAACCATAAACACACCAGATTAATATGACTATGTCTCACCCCGACTTAACCAATACCAAGACGGGGTGGGAGCCACTCTTGGTGGCGCAACTATCCAAACTCCCTCCCGCATTTATTGGTCTTATCGGTGTTCTTGCTGGCGCTATTGGCGTCACCAGCTTTTCACCTTTTCATTTCTGGCCCGGCTATTTTATTAGCTTAATCGTATTTAGCTTGCTCGTTTTCACCAGCACAAGCGCAAAATCCGCTTGCTGGCGTGGCACTTCTGTCTCGTTCGGCTTTTTTGGCGCTGGGGTTTCTTGGGTTTATGTCAGCATTGCCGAATATGGACAGGTTGGTAATTTAATAGCCGGACTCATCACCTTTGCGTTTGTCGCAGTACTTTGCATTTTTTGGGCGTTTTCGGCGTGGGCATCTTGGAAGCTCATCCACCGCTTACCACAAATACCCGCAAGCCTCTGGATCACACTAGGTTTATTGCTTGGTGAATTTGCTCGAAGCACTCTCTTTACTGGCTTTCCCTGGTTATTACCCGGCTACGCGATTGAAAACACCTGGTTATTTGAGCTTTTGCCCGTCGGCGGAATTTGGCTTACCAGCGCATGCGTTGTATTAACTTCTAGCGTAATTGCCAGCCTGATGCTTAAGCAAACGAATCAGCTCATGCTGGTTTTCGTACTCATTATTATCTGGTTAGGTTCTGCCTATTTAAACTATTACCCTGTTTCTTGGGTAAAGCAAACGGGCACACTAAAAACCACCTTGGTACAAGGTAATGTAAAACAAGACGAAAAATGGCTAGCTGAAACGGCAGGCAAGTCTCTAGCTTATTACCAGCAAACCACCATTGAACATTTAGACAGTGAATTAGTTGTCTGGCCGGAAACGGCGGTCACCTATTCTTATCCAAGAATAAAACCCTATTTTGCCAGTTTCAGCAAAGAGCTAGAAAACACCAATACAACCCTAATCACTGGCATTCCCGATGTCAGCGAAGACAATAAAAATTACTACAATGCCATCTGGGCAACAGGGAATGGCTTTGGGCTTTATTACAAACGCAGGCTAGTCCCTTTTGGTGAATACATTCCGTTTGCACAATATATAGGCCCAATTCTAGATGTATTCGGCATGCCCATGTCGAGCTTTAAATCCGGCGATGAAAACCAACCTGTTCTACAAGTTGGCGAATGGGGAATCGCGCCGTTCATTTGCTATGAAATTGTTTATGCCGAACAAGTAAGACGCATGGTAAGAGACAGCGATTTCTTAATTACTATTAGTAACGACGGTTGGTTTGGCACCTCTTTTGGCCCTTGGCAGCATTTACAAATCGCACAATTTAGAGCCAAAGAAGCGGGTCGTTATGTTATCCGCGCGACTAACACTGGTATTACCGCGTTCATCAATGAAAAAGGCGAAGTCGTCGCGCAAGCGCCACAGTTTGAAAGAACCACCCTAACGGCCGAGGCCAAAGCCTTTACGGGCAATACGCCCTATGTGCAATGGGGTTATTGGCCAACGCTTTTACTGTTGGGAGTATGTGTGATATTTGCTTATTTAAACGGCTTAGTTTTAAACCGCAAAAACAGATAACCAATAAAGAAATGAACCTTGGAATTTGATTCACGCTGACGCGTTGAGCTTGCGAAACAGGCGCAAGTATTTTTTATTTTAAGAACTGAATACCAAGGCTCATGCTATGCGTTACCACGCAGGAGCGTGGGAACGAGGAACAATGAATTACTCAGTTTTATTAGTCTGATCATCATGGGTCGACATCAAACCATAATGACAAATTTCACATGGCGTTAATGCTTGCTTAGTTTCGATTACGTTATCATGGCCACAAGCCATACAATGATAGCTTCCCGGCTCAACAATCGCACCAACCACATGACACTCTTCGAGCGGCACAGGATTATTATTTGCATGGTTAATCAACCACAACAAGGCGATATCTTCTTTATCATCAAGCTCTTCGACCAACTCTTGACCCTCATCGACAACTAAATGCCAGTTCGCATCGACCCAAGCTTCGGTATAACCCATTTTGTCATGCCAATAGGCTGTCATCAGAGCGACATCTTCTAAAAACCAATCCTTCGCTCCAATCAATGTTTTACGAGCTTCTTCGACCAGATTGGAATCGATTGCGCTTTTTGACGAATCTTTTTTCATAGATTTCATAACTCCTCCTCTATGCACCTTCTAATTAGGGCTCCATCTCTATAAAATAGCGGATATTTTCAGACTCTGTTGGCTATTGCATCATTATCTTGAGCTATGCCGCTATAATGGCTTCTTTTCATTAAAGAGAATACAGGTCTACCAACCTTTCGTCGATCACGGGATAAGAATACATCATGCAAGAGCAATATAATCCGCAGCAAATCGAACAAGCTGCTCAATCTTTTTGGGACGAAAATAAAGTCTTCAAAGCCGTCGCTGATTCCAACAAAGAGAAGTTCTACTGCCTTTCTATGTTCCCTTACCCAAGTGGCCGCCTGCACATGGGTCACGTTCGTAACTACACCATCGGCGATGTAATTTCTCGCTACCAGCGTATGCAAGGTAAAAACGTCCTACAGCCAATGGGTTGGGACGCTTTTGGTCTCCCTGCTGAAAACGCAGCGATCAAACACCAAACAGCTCCAGCAAAATGGACCACAGAAAACATCGCCTATATGAAAGGCCAACTTAAAGAGCTTGGTTTTGGTTATGACTGGGATCGTGAAATCGCTACCTGTACGCCTGAATACTACAAATGGGAACAGTGGTTCTTCACCCAGTTGGTAGAAAAAGGCTTGGCCTACAAAAAAACCGCTGCCGTTAACTGGTGCCCACATGACCAAACCGTATTGGCGAACGAGCAAGTTGAAGACGGTGGTTGCTGGCGTTGTGGCACTATTGTTGAGAAAAAAGAAATTTCTCAATGGTTTATCCGTATCACAGACTACGCAGAAGAATTGTTAAACGATCTTGATCAACTAGACGGCTGGCCTGAAAAAGTAAAAGCCATGCAACGTAACTGGATCGGTCGTTCAGAAGGCCTAGAATTTAGCTTTGCGGTAGAAGGCAAAGACGAGCGTCTTTCTGTTTACACCACTCGTCCAGATACTATCATGGGTGTGACTTATGTTGCTGTAGCAACACAGCACCCTCTTTCTTTAGAAGCGTCTGCGAACAATGCAGATTTAGCGACCTTCATTGAAGAAAGCAAAAAAATGTCCACAACAGAAGCGGATATGGCAACCGTTGAGAAAAAAGGCATGGACACTGGCTTCAAAGCCATTCATCCAATCACTGGCGAAGCAGTTCCGGTTTACGCTGCTAACTTCGTATTGATGGATTATGGTTCTGGCGCGGTTATGTCGGTTCCTGCTCACGACCAACGCGACTTTGAATTTGCGAAAAAATACAACCTAGCCATCAAGCAAGTTGTCCAGCCTGCTGGCGACGAAGTGATTGATCTAGAAAAAGCGGCTTTCACTGAGAAAGGCGTACTTTGCAACTCAGGCGAATTCGATGGCTTAGCCTTCAAAGAAGCGTTTGAAACTATTTCTGCGTGGATGGTCGAACATAAGCTAGGCGAAGTAAAAGTGAACTATCGTCTACGTGATTGGGGCGTTAGCCGCCAGCGTTATTGGGGAACACCAATCCCAACCATCAACCTAAAAGATGGTTCTGTTGTACCTGTGCCACAAGACCAGCTACCTGTTGAATTGCCAACAGATGTGATCATGGACGGTGTTAATTCACCGATCAAAAACAACCCTGCATTTTCTTCTGTGATGTTTAATGGCGAAGAAGCAGAACGTGAAACCGATACCTTCGATACCTTCATGGAGTCATCTTGGTACTTTGCACGTTACTGCTGCCCAGACTCTACTGATGCCATGCTGACAGAAGAAGCCAACTACTGGCTTCCTGTTGACCAATACGTTGGCGGTGTTGAACACGCCATTCTTCACCTATTGTACTCACGCTTCTTCCATAAGTTGTTGCGTGATGCGGGGCTTGTGAACTCTGATGAACCATTCAAACGTCTTTTGACGCAAGGCATGGTAAACAAAGACGGCACTAAGATGTCCAAATCAAAAGGCAACACGGTCGATCCACAAGAAATGATCGAGAAATACGGTGCCGATACCGTTCGCTTGTTCATGATGTTTAGCGCACCGCCAGAGCAATCACTTGAATGGAACGACGCCGGTGTAGATGGCGCATCACGTTTCTTACGCCGGCTATGGGCTTTGGCTTATCGTCACACCAATGCAGGAAAGATCGGCGAGCTAAACATTGCCGAATTAAATGGTGCTCAAAAAGCGTTGCGTCGTAAGACTCATGAAACCATTCAGAAAGTATCAGACGATATCGAACGTCGCCAAACCTTCAACACAGCCATCGCAGCCGTAATGGAACTTTGCAACGAGATCAGCAAATTCGAAGACACGTCTGAACTGGGTCTTGCTGTAGAACAAGAAGCGCTAGAAGCGGCAACATTGTTGTTGTCACCTATTGTGCCTCACATCGCTCACCAGTTATGGAGCGAACTAGGCCATAGCGACAACGTCGTTAACACACCTTGGCCAACGCTAGATGAAGACGCCTTGATCAAAGACGAGCTGACGATTGTTGTTCAAGTACTTGGCAAAAAACGTGCTGAATTGACTGTTTCTGCTAGCGCAGATGCTAAAACAATTGAAGCAGAAGCGCTTGCGCACCCAAGTGTTGCCAAGTTCCTCGAAGGCAAGACAGTACGTAAAGTCATTGTTGTTCCAGGTCGTTTGGTTAACATTGTTGCCAACTAATTGAAGCGCACTAAGGGATGACCTTGTCATCCCTTTTTCCTTCTCACAAAAAAGAGATCATTGATATGACCGCCCCCTTAACACAAACAACTCGCCTCTTTTTATTAGCGTTGCTGACCATGAGTATTGTCGCCTGTGGTTTCCATTTACGTGGACAAGTCGACATTCCAGCGAAGCTAAAAGTTTTAACGTTAACATCTAACAGTGGTTCTGAGGCTTTTGACCGCTCACTGCGCATTGCACTTACTAGAGCTGGCGTTAAGATTATTAATGAAGCCGATGCAACAAAGGAAACCTATAACCTAAAAGTTAACCCTATTGCTTCTGCTGATACTGAATTAGCCCGTAACGCTTCTAATGATATATCACAAATACAGCGTCGCTTAACTAGTAACTACTTTATTCGTCAAGCAGACGGAAAATCCGTTTATGGGCCAAGAACCATTAGCGCTACAAAGACACTCACCAATCAGGATGCAGAAGAAAGCGCCAAGCTCTCCTACAATCAAGATCAAACCGAAAGCATGAATGAAGAGCTGGCCAATCAATTAACGTACGACCTAGGTTATGCACCATTGTAACTCGCATCACTTTTAGGCAAACATTATGAAGGTCAGAGTTGATCAGCTAGAATCTCAGCTAAGAAAAAGCTTAGCGCCCATTTATATTATTTCTGGTGACGAAGTTCTATTGTGTCAGGAAGCGGCAGACAGCATTCGCAAAGCCGCTCAGCACCACAATATTGATGAACGTTTGCGTTTCGTTGCCGATGCACAGTTTGATTGGCAAGATGTCATCAACGAAAATCAAAGTTTGTCATTATTTTCTACGCGTAGAATGTTTGATATTCAAATAGACAAAATGGGCGAGAAGCACAGCAAAGCGTTGGCTCAATTAAGCCAATCACTTAGCGAAGACAATATCATCTTGCTCACCTTGCCTAAAATTGATGCTCGTACTCAAAAAGCCAAGTGGTTCACACAACTTGAATCACAAGGCGTATTTGTACAAATCTGGCCAATAGACGCAAACAGACTGCCCGCGTGGGTACAGCAGAGAGCGCAAGCACTAGACTTATCACTAACTCGTGATGCTGCTAGCATGATTTGCGAGCGCGGAGAAGGCAATCTCTTAGCACTTTCACAAGAGCTAGAAAAGCTTGCTCTGACACATGGAAAAGGTGTGCAAATCGATGCCGAAAAAGTCGCCGAATCGGTGGCAGACAGCAGTCGCTACTCAATTTATGACTTAAGTGATCGACTATTAATGGGTAAGACCAAAGATGCTATGCACTGCCTACATCAGCTGCTAGGCGAAGGGGTCGAAGCCAGTAT
Organism: Marinomonas sp.; assembly: GCF_965225885.1. Lineage (NCBI taxonomy): Bacteria > Pseudomonadati > Pseudomonadota > Gammaproteobacteria > Oceanospirillales > Oceanospirillaceae > Marinomonas > Marinomonas sp. Next base: position 2,269,996 of record NZ_OZ245329.1, on the reverse strand, counting down.
TATTCTTTGGTTATTTAACAGAGAAATTCAAACTTTAGCGAACCTACTGCAAAGCATGCAATCTTCTAGTTTTAAACAAGCTTGCCAAAGCGAGAAAATCTGGGATAAGCGTGTGCCATTTTATGAAAGCGCCATGTCTCGACACAATAAAGTCACTTTGCCTTACATGCAAAACTACCTAGCCTTGATTGATAAAAGCATCAAGGGATTAGAAGGCCCTGACAGCGAAACAGGCTTTCGCAACCTAGTGATGATGTTTTGTGGCTACAAACCAGTAGTAACTGAATTAGACATTCCCGCATAACCACATACTCTAGCTCATCTTTTCTGTAGGCTTAAAACATGACGAATACCTCAATCATCGAAGAAATAAATGTTTGGACGACTCCTCTTTTTGTCACCCAAATGCCTGATCATGACTTTTTAAAAGAAGCGCTTTTAGCCGCTGTTTATCAACAAAAAGCGACTCAAACCACGGCAATTGAAAGCCGAATTGCGCCAACAGCAAAACATGCTTTACATGAAAGTACATTGGATTTTTTGGATCTCGCTGACGCCAATATCATGGAAGCAAAACGCGCTTTTGAAGAGCTGATTCTGGAAATTGCGGCATCGGTAAACCAAGCGTTTTGGCCAGAAGACATGGAAGCTGACGCGCATATTATCGAGTCTTGGTATCATGTTACGCAAAAAGGCGGCTACCATGACGCACACTCTCACCCAAACTGCTCTTGGTGTGGCATTTATTATTTAGAGCCTGGCGATGCCAATATCGAAGGCAACGGCGGCCTAAATCGCTTTTATGATCCAAGAGTTAACGCAGAACATTATGCCGATCCGGGGACCGCTTATCTTGGTGGCCATGGCGTTTGGGATTTCACCCCAACAGACGGCCAAGTGATCATTTTCCCGTCTTACCTAAAGCACTCTGCTTTACCGTATTTTGGTGATAAAGATCGTGTTGTCATTGCCTTTAACGCCATTATCGAAGCGTACTGACCTAAAGACAAAAACATGTCTGCACATTACGAGCTTTCTTCTTTCTACTTACTAATAGATTGAGTTGGCTCGCCTACCCTCTCTTCCCATCCAAAACTCTGTTTTTTACAATAAATTTCATAAGTTTCCACTCAAAGATTCACAATGGATTGGTATTTGTAGTAATTTAACAAGCAATGTTTCATAACCACGGGGAAGTCTATGCGTTTCCAGTTTGATCAACTAAGCGGCAATCAGCGCTATCATCTGATCACTCAGACAATTACACCGCGCCCTATTGCGTGGATCATGACCAAAAATGACAACGAGAGCTTCAACCTCGCCCCTTTCTCTTACTTTGCTCCTATCTCATCTGATCCGGCCCTCTTAATGGTTTCTATTGGCAACAAAACCACCGATGTCGCCAAAGACACAAAGCACAACCTAATTAGGGAAAAGGAATGTGTTTTGCATATTCCGAGTGGGGATTTAGTTAATGCCGTGAATGAGAGCGCAGCCACTTTATCTTATGGTGAATCTGAACTACCCAGAGCAGGATTGTCGCTAACTGACTTCACCAAGACACTACCGCGAATTGCAGAAGCTAAAGTCGCTATTCACTGCAAACTGTTCGACATACATACATTAGGAAATGCATCGTTCAATGCGGTGTATTTGGAAATATTAGACTTATACCTTGATGAAGATCTTGTAACCGAAGAAGAGTCTCGGATTTTCATCAATAACAAAAAACTAAACCCTCTTTCACGACTAGGTGGCGATGATTATGCACTTTTAGGCGAGACGGTGACGATCAAACGTCCTAACTAGGGCAAGACAGATTTGAGGTACACAAGATGGATATAAAAAAACATATAAAAGCGCTTCCTTTCATGGCAGATACTGATGCAGAACTAGCATCATCTCTAACCGATCTCGCGTCTATTAAAACCCTAAAAGCTGGCGATATTCTGGCCAAGCAATTTGAGATTGGTCAGAATATCTATTTCCTTCTAGAGGGCGAAGTTGCCATCTCTGTTCCGCTGCAAGATACAGGGAAATCTTATAACGTCGGCATGATCAGCAACTTTCTGTCTCCTATTGGTTGGTCTGCATTCCGTCATCCTTCTCGTTATGCAACTACCTTCACCGCGACTAAATCATCTAAGCTGCTCTATTGGCCAATTGTTGAATTACAAAAAATTCTCGATGCTAATTTACTTTTCGCCAGCCAATTTCTGCAGTTTGTTTACCAAGAGTCCTTACCTGTTCTCACCAATGTACAAAATCAAACACGCCCTTTCTTTTCCAATGAGTCTTTAGCTTTTGAAGAAACTCGACCATTAGTGGATTCTGAAACTCAGGTTCACGCGCTGAAAGATGCTATCAGTCTTCTAAACTATGCGCCGTTTTGTGAAACCTTTACTCAAGCAGAAATACACACATTAGCCAAAAAATCGTCCATTTTATTAGCACATCAAGGCGATATTTTAAGCCAGCAAGACCAGCCAGCTGATGGTTTATATATACTAATCAAGGGTAAAGTCGTCATCAGTTACCAAACTGACTCGGGTGACATTATTACCACCCGAACAATCTCTCGCAAAGGCACAGTACTGGCTTGGGCGACACAAAATAAAGAAATGAAAAATCGTACTTCGATCATTTCATCTAGAGACAGCAGCGTTTTGTTTATCAAACGTGATGATTTGTTAGAAATATTCGAAGACAGCCCTAAATTTTCAGTTAAATACTTATACCGACTTATTTGGTTAATTAGCGCGCATTTATTGGCCGCCAGAATGCGCTATCTTTCACAGATAGCGAACGATGAAGTATTGGCAGTGAGCAACGTCATAGACCAAAACGCAGCGCTTTTGCCCGTTAGTTCACCTCTGTACAAAGTCAGCGAATTACTGAAAAGTGCCATCACAACCGACGAAGCCTTTGGCGTGCTTTATAAATGCCTACACTTTGGCAGCGTACTAGAGCGCACCATCTCTGGTATGTGCTTGGACATCCTAAAAGATTTGCAGCGCGAAAATGCTTTTTATCGTCACCTGCAAAATGTCTATGACACGATAAATAATTTACCCAAAGACACTCCGGCTTTAGACGCCAGACGTTTAGGCACAGAGCTGTTCAAACAAGCTTTCCAACAAGTTCCCTACGTTATTAAAGGACTAGAAAATTTACCTAAAAAAGCCGGCTCTCTGTTCATCTACAACCATTTATTAGGCTCCCCAACTAACCGCCTACCAAATGGTTTCCGCTTCTCGATGGATGCGCAATTTATCAGCGCCATGGTCATCGATAACCAGTACGGCATTTCTGGGCAACGCGTCGTGCGCCGCAGTAAGGAAAGCGAGTTTTGGCGTGACGATTTCTATGGCAAGTTTGGCAATATCTTTATCGACAGCTGGGAGAGTCTGACTCAAGACACACCAGAGCACGACGAATTTATCAAGCAGTCTCAGGAAACGCTACGCCAGAACTTTCCAATTATGATCTCCCCTGAAGGACAAAGTTTTAGTACGCAACAATCACCCGGTGCCTTATTACCCCACGCCTTTGAGCTTGCGGGCTCAATGGGAAGTGACGAACCTTGGATTGTTCCTATCGTAGTGGCGAACTTTGATAAACGTGCCGATCATAACCTTTATACGGTGATCATCAAGCCTGCGTTTAAGCTGTCCAGCAAAGTCGATTACAAGGATAAAAAAGCCTTAGCACAATTCTTAGCCTCCTATCAGGAAGATTACAAAGGCTATGTTAACGAAGCGGTTGAGCTATCTCGAGAGATTCGCCAATACCCTATATTCAGTGGTAAAAATGGCTATCGCTCTAACGTAATGAGCCTGAATCAAATCGATGTGGAATTCGAATCGGATGTGCGTGAACTAGAGTTTCACCTCGCCTATCAAGAATACAAGGAACAGCCAGTCGCGTTCTACGGATCATCGACCGTGCGTTTATGGAATGATTTCGCGCATAATTTCCGCGACAAAGATGGTATTAACTTAGGTTTTAGCGGTGCAACATTAGAAGCCTGCGTTTACTATTTTGAACGCATCATCTTGCCACACAAACCACGTTCTTTGGTGATTTATGCCGGCGACAATGATATTGGTAACCATTGTGACAGCAACAAGGTGGTCGATCTATACATTGAGCTACTACAAAAAATAGATCGCCATCTACCCGGCATTCCAGTCACTCTAATCAGCATTAAATGCAGCCCTGCACGATTGAAAGTACGCAAAATTATCGAGCAAACCAATAAACAATTGGTTCGTCTTGCCAAAACACGCCCTAACACTCAATACGTAGATTTGTTCTCTACCCTGCTCGACAAACATGGTGAGATAAAAGAAAACTTGTTTGATGGCGACAGACTGCACTTGAACCCAAAAGCGTATGAGCTTTGGACACAAAAGCTACTTGAATCCGAGAGCTTTATTTTTCAAAAATAAACACCTTGATTCGCCCTCACCCAATAATTGGCCGCCTGATTATTGGGTGAGTACTTTCAAGTACACTAAAACGTAATCACAAAAGCTGAGATATTATCGTTAGAGGTATCAAAAACGCACCAATCAAACATAACCAACTAGCTCATCGTACTACTTCATCTTCCTAAATAAAAATCCTCCATCGTATTGACCTTTTTTAGAAAAAACGTCAGCATAGAAAAGCTAACTATACAAAACTTGATGAAATTTTTATTACCCTATGAATAACAATATCTTAAATAAACGCAACGGCGATAAACGTAAGGCTAAGAAGCTTTGCGGCGCTGACGTGTGGAATTAAGATTCAAACAACTCCCCGGCAGCATTCTCGCTGACGGTCTATCTCTCTCTTCAGCAGAATGCATACCGGCCTAAATGAGGCAAAAGTATGTTTTACGGCGCAATCACAGCATTAATTACTCCTTTTCGTAATGGCCAATTAGACGAAGACGCTTTGCGTAACATCGTGCGTTGGCAAATTGATCAAGGCATCAATGGTTTAGTGCCTGTTGGTACCACTGGAGAATCCCCAACCTTAAGCGAACACGAGCACAAACGTGTTATTGAAATTACCGTACAAGAAACCAATAAAGCCGTGCCGGTTCTTGCAGGTGCAGGATCAAACAACCCCGTTGAAGCAGTGAATTATTCTGAATTTGCTTATCAAGCAGGCGCAGATGCGACCTTGCATGTGGCGGGTTATTATAACCGTCCAAATCAAACGGGTTTGTACGAACATTTTAAATACGTGCACGACAACAGCAAATTGCCCATCATCCTTTACAACATTCCACCGCGCTCTGTTGTCGGCTTAGAAGTTAGTACATTAGCTCGTCTGGCTGAACTACCAAGAATCATTGGGGTAAAAGATGCGACTGGCGACTTAACACGCCCTATTCGTGAACTTGCCTTAATCAACAAACCTTTCAATTTTCTAAGTGGTGATGACGTCACTTCAGTGGCTTATAACGTCGGTGGCGGTAATGGCTGTATTTCTGTTGCATCAAACGTCGTACCCAAACAAGTTGTGGAACTGCATCGCCTATGCCGTGAAGGCAAATATTTGGAAGCGGCACAGTTACAAGACAAACTATTTGCTCTTCATTCCGCACTCTTTATTGAACCAAACCCAGCCGGTGCAAAGTACGCCATGTCATTATTGGGCCTTTGCAGTGATGAATGTCGTTTACCTATGGTGCCTCTACAAGACAGCACAAAAGCGACCATTCGACGTATTATGGAAGAGTTAGAGCTTATTTAAGCCTTAACTTAATAAGCACTCATTTAAAAAAAAACACGCATTAAAAAGCCCGCATCAAAAGGTGCGGGCTAATGGATTAAAAAAGTCTGAGGCTATGACTTAGCCAACCTGACAACATAAAGCAGGATAATCGCTCCTACCGTTGCCGTAACAAGAGACCCTAAAAAACTACCTGCGTATAAACCGAGCAACTGGAACGTAAACCCACCGACAAAAGAACCAACAACACCGATAACGATATTACCAATCAAACCAAAGCCACCGCCTTTTACTAGTTGACCAGCTAACCAACCCGCCAAGGCACCAATAAACAAAAAAGCTAAGATCTCCATAAAATGATCCTTCTAGTATGTAATTTACAGTTATTCAGCCTAGCACCTATTTGTTTAAGTACCTAGAAAAGCCACCCAATCCTCCATACTACTAACCCATTTATTCTTTTTTCTGTTACTTTGTCATGAAAGCATCATGCTTGTTCAATAAATATTGATAGTATGTCTTTATAGACAAGGATAAGCCCTTTAAAACATGGTTAAGTTTCGATGAGGAAATCTAGATGGGTAAGGTACATTTTGTAGGTGGTGAAAAAGGCGGTGTTGGAAAATCTATGACCGCACGAGTCTTAGCGCAATTCTACATTGATAACGATCAGCCGTTTTTGGGCTTTGACTGTGACGCGTCTCACGGTACATTTTCACGTTTTTACAACGAGTTCGCCTCTCCTATTTTAATTGGTGAAGAAGACAGTTTAGACGGGATGTTGGCCGCGATAGAAGAATACCCAGAGCGTGACTTAATTATTGATCTAGCTGCTCAAGCGGCTCAGCCATTGGGCAAATGGATTGAAGAAACCGATGTCTTTGGCTTACTAGATGAAATGGGTTACCAAGTATGCCTATGGCACGTCATGGACGATGGCGCTGACTCGGTCGCGCTATTGGATGATTTGCTTGACCGTTACACTCAGCCATCGGTTGATTTTGTTGTCGTGCAAAACCTAGGTCGCGGCACTGATTTTTCTCGTTTTCAAAAATCTGACACTTTTAAGAAAGCCGTTAGCCGCGAAGCTTTGATTATTGAGTTACCAAAACTACAAAGTAAGTTGACGCAAAAAATTGATTTTAATAACAGCAGCTTTTGGGCCGTAGCGAATGACAAAGGCATTATGAATATTGCTGAGCGTCAACGCATGAAGGTCTGGCTACGTAATACTTATGAGCAATTAGCACAACTTGGTTAATTGCCATATTTTTTAAATCACAAAAAAGGTCAGCTATATTAGCTGGCCTTTTCGTTTTAAATATCGAATAACAATAAGAGCTTACTCTTGAACATCCATATATTTGTTCGCCCATACACGGTTTTCTTCAAGCGTTGAATAGCGTGTAGATAATTCAGAGGCATCCAAAGTACCCTCAGCAATACCGCGTTGCTCACGCAAGCAATCGTAGGTCGCTTTAATCGCCGCAAAATACGCCGCGTGACCGTTTACTACGATGCGCACTCCGTTAGCTGCAAGACGTTCACGATCACGTAATTCAGGGTTGTCGTAAGCCACAAGCATGATTGGAATAGAAATATGTTGGCTGATCTCTTCTAGATGAGCGAAGTCACGGATACCAACCATACAGATCCCATCTACGCCGACTTTTTGATAAGCCTTAACACGAGAGATAGTTTCTTCAGTAGTCAATTGACCCGCATTAGTACGAGCAATAATGCTCATAATAGGGTCAATACGTGCTTCTAAAGCCGCTTTCAATTTACCAACCGCTTCTTCTACTGGAATCAAATCTGTGGATTTATGACCGTACTTTGCTGGCAACAAAGTATCTTCTATCGTTAATGCCGCAACGCCAGCACGCTCAAGTTCAACGATAGTACGCATCACATTCAATGCATTACCATAACCGTGGTCAGCATCGGCAATGATTGGTAAACGCGCAACACGACCAATTCGAGTCGCTTGCTCAGTAAATTCACTTAACGTAATCAAAGCAAAATCTGGTGCAGCCAATACCTGTAAAGATGCAACAGAGCCACCTAAAATCCCTACTTCAAAGCCAAGATCTGCAGCGATACGAGCCGACATAGGATCAAATGTAGAAGCCGTGTAATAGCACTTGCCACTTGCTAATAATGCTCGAAAATCATTACGCAAATCATGCTGGGAAGGTGTTGCCATAAATATACTCCTAAAAAATGTCACTAAGTTACATATAGTGGAAATGGCCGCGATTATACTCCCCTTATGAGTTTGCTTCATCTAATTCAGACCAACTGGTTAGGTTTTGTAAGTAAATTACAGAAGAAATCGCTCAAAAAACAATAATAGGCGCAAGATTCATGCTTTTTTTGTCCTTAGATGCATCAGGATCAGTTTTTGTACAGCGAAAACAGTGACAGAGGAAAATTCTAGGGATAACATACAGCCCCAGCATCCCCCATGCGCCCTTTTATGGCTCTCACTCTTTTTTATTGATAAATGTTAAGGTTCTCAAATGAACGCTTGGTATCTCATCTGTTTTCTATCGGCACTAGCGGTTTTCATCGCTTTTACCAACCAGTACATACTAAAAATGCAAACTACGATTGCCATTACCACAGGCTCTGTCGTAATTTCATTACTCCTGATTCTTGCGGTTAAAATGCTTGGCGATGAAACAGCGGTATTCATTACTCAAGTTGTTTCCGGAATAGATTTTAATCAGCTTCTATTAAAAGGCATGTTAGGCTTTTTACTATTTGCAGGCGCATTAGAGATAGATCTTGCAGCCTTAAAAAGACAGCGATGGGAAATCACTATATTGGTGCTGTTTTCCACACTAGCGTCGACCTTTATTGTCGGTTATTTAAGCTACTATGTGTTTGTTCTTCTCAGTTTCCCTATACCTTTCATTTATTGCCTACTATTCGGCGCTTTGATAAGCCCTACTGACCCGATTGCAGTTTTGGCCATCATAAAACAAATGAGCGCACCGCAAGGCATTTCGATCCAAGTGGAAGGTGAGTCCTTATTTAACGATGGTGTCGGCCTGGTCATTTTCACTACCATCTTTGCGGTCGCATTTTATGGTACTGAAGCCAGTTTCCAAGAAGTTGCCGAGCTATTTTTAGTCGACGCGATTGGCGGCATTGTGTTTGGTCTTGTTATTGCTCTGGTTGGTCACTTTGTCATCATCAACTGTAAAGATATCAATACACGTCTATTGGTTACTCTAACCATTCCTTCGGCGGGTTTTGCTTTAGCCAATATTTGGGAAATTTCCGGTGCACTCGCGATGGTGACGAGCGGCATTCTTTTGGGAAATATCACACGAGCGAAAGCATCTAAGAGAAGCGGTCCAGATGGCACTCGTTATGTAAAAGATTTTTGGCATGCGACAGACAGCTTCTTAAACGCTTTGCTTTTCCTAATCATTGGTATGTTGATTGTGACCATGCCGTTAACCTGGGAAATTATTGGTTTAGGTTTGGTCATGGTGCCAGTCGTTTTACTGGCTCGTTTTATCAGCGTTGGCAGCCCTTACCTAATTTTCAAACGCTACCGCGAGTACGATAAACATTCTGTGAAGATCTTGACTTGGGGCGGATTACGAGGCGGTTTAGCACTTGCTATGGCGGCGGCGATTCCAACCAATAAAATAATGATTGAAGGTTTAGATTTACACGACATCATAGTCATTATTACCTATGTGGTTGTTATTTTCTCCATCATTGTACAAGGCCTAACGATTTCGCCTTTGATTCAAAAAAGTATTCAAGCAGCGAAAGATAAAGCGAAATAAACACAGGCTTCTCTCTTTTGATAAGCGGCTTTTACAGCACTGCTATTGAAAGCGCTATTGTACAAATAAAAACGCCAACATTTTGTTGGCGTTTTTGTTCCAATGTAACGGGAACAACCACTCCAGCAATAAACCTTGTCGTAGATCAGTAAAATGATCATTCGGGTACTATAAAATAGCGTTATATCTATGATAGAAAACATAGCTAGTAGAACCTATTAAATAGAATGGAAATGATGATGTTTAAGACACAGCATGGAGAGCATGAGTTAAACGATATTATGCAGCGCAATAATATCAAATTGGTAGGCACTGGCAAAAAGACCATTATTTTGGCCCATGGTTTTGGTTGTAATCAAAACATGTGGCGTTTCATGCTGCCTTTTCTTGAAAAAAACTACCAAGTCCTACTGTTTGATTATGTTGGCAGTGGCAATTCTGACTTCTCTGCTTATGAAGCCGATCGCTATCAGCACCTCGAAGGTTACGCTTTAGACATCATAGAAATATGTGATGCTCTGGCCCTAGAAGACACCATATTTGTTGGTCACTCTGTGAGTAGCACTATTGGATGGATTGCCGCTCAGCAACGCCCAGAACTATTTTCGAAGATGGTTGCCATCTGCCCTTCGCCTTGTTTTTTAAACTTAGGAGAAGACTACCAAGGCGGTTTTGCAAAACAAGATTTGGAAGGGTTAATACAGTTAATGGATAAAGATTACATCGGCTGGGGGAACTATCTAGCGCCTATGGTCATGGGAAGCGACTTGTCCCCTATTGGCCCAAGCATGTCAGAAAGTGATGCCTTGGTACATGAATTATTAACCAGCTTTTGCTCTACCGATGTGACCTATTCTAAGCCCTTTGCTGAAGCAACTTTCTTCTCCGATTATCGAGAATTGCTTCCTCAAATATCTCACCCATGCTTAATATTACAAAGCTCAAACGATGCATTAGTTGCTGTAAGTGTCGGTGAATATACGCAAAGTAAATTACAGAATGCCAAGTTAGACATCATCGAAGGTAATGGGCATTGTTTGCACATGACTCATCCAATACATGTTCTCGATTCCATGCAGGCATTTTTAAAGTACACTGAATAACCGTCTACCGAGCCCGACACTCTCGGCTTACGAAAAAATATGCGTTAAAAAGATAAGGACTTTTTTATGTACATAAAATCGGAAGAGGAACTAAGAGAAGTATTTGATTTTCCCAAAGGCCGAGCAAAAGACAAGCAGCTAACAAAACTAGAAAAGCATTCAATCGCATTTATCAACCTATCGCCATTTTTTACTCTCGCCAGTTACAACACTGAAGGCCGTACAGATTGTTCTCCTCGTGGAGGCAAGCCTGGCTTTGTAAAAATCATCAATGAGAGATGTATCGTTATTCCTGAGTCAAAAGGCAACAATCGTTTAGATAGCTTAGTAAATTTAGTAGAGACTAAAAATATTGGCTGTCTTTTCCTGATTCCGGGCGTTGATGAAAGCTTACGTATTAATGGCACCGCTCGCATCAGTACCGCGGCAAACTATTTGGCACTTTTTGCAGAAGAACCCAACCCTCCGAAAGCCTGCATTGAAGTACAAATCACCGAAGTTTTTCTACATTGTGCGAAAGCTTTAATGCGATCTAAACTTTGGTCCAGTGAGTCAACAATCGAACGCTCTTCTCTACCCACTATGGGCGTCATGATCAATGATCAACTGGCGATTACAGGTGAGCCTGAAACACAAGAAGATATGCTTAAGCGTTATACAAAAGATCTCTAGTTTCACTTGGATAATTTGCGTGAGCATTGAATACTTTAAAAATATGTCTAAAATCCCGCCATACTCTAAAACACTATAGGATTTTATATGACTGCATTCACTATTCTTGATGGCGGCATGGGCCGTGAACTTGAACGCCGCGGCGCACCATTTAAACAACCGGAATGGTCAGCCTTAGCGATGATGGAAGCACCAAGCATTGTGAAGGAAATACACCAGTCTTACATTGCGAGCGGATCTCGTGTCATCACTACTAATAGCTATTCTTTAGTGCCTTTTCACATAGGCGAAGATGTTTTTAAAGAACAAGGCCGTGCGTTAGCCGTACTTTCAGGCAAAGTCGCTCGTGAGGCAGCTGACGAAAGCGGCACAGATACAAAAGTTGCTGGCTCTCTTGCACCATTGTTTGGTTCATACCGTGCAGACCTATATCAAGCTGATCGAGTGGAAGAGTTAGCTGTTCCGCTCATTGAATCACTCAATCCTTATGTGGATCTTTGGTTATCCGAAACGCAAAGCTTGATCGATGAAGTCACTCGTGTAAAAGCCCTTGTCGACAAAATTGATACCGATCACAAACCTTTCTGGGTGTCTTTTACGCTTGAAGATTCAGAACCAACCGCAGAGCCTTTATTACGTTCAGGTGAAACCGTCGTTGAAGCGGTAAAAGCCATGCAAGCCATTGGGGTAAATGCAATTCTGTTTAATTGCAGTCAGCCAGAAATTATTGGCGAAGCTATCCAAGTCACTCAAACAGTATTGTCTTCTTTAAATGCGAACAGCATCCAAATCGGAGCTTACGCGAATGCTTTTCCACCACAGCCTAAAAATGCCACGGCAAACGAAGGTCTTGATGAGCTACGCGCTGATCTAACACCACCAGCTTACCTAACTTGGGTTAAACAATGGGTAGAAGACGGTGCCACTTTGATTGGCGGTTGTTGTGGCATTGGGCCAGAACATATTGCCGCCATGGATGAGTTCAACAAAACGAGTTAATACACATTTTGGTTATTTCTATAAAAAAGACACAAAAGGTTTATCCTTTGTGTCTTTTTTTTGTTATAGCTTTTTCTTATAACGCTCAAATAGAGGTTAGTTTTTAAATGATTGCGCTATTTCTTTTGCCATAGGGTCAATCACTTGATCAAACCAGCTGGCAGAAAGTGTTTGCACCATGGTTGAATAACCATCCGACTGCAATTTACTTTGTACATCAAAAGTGTTTGAAGCAGACAACTCCCCCATCTCTGAAATCATTTGCCAGCGCCCAGAAATATGTATCATGCCTTCCAAGTCAGCGTAAAAATCATCCACTTCAATATTCAATAATGCAATCGCATAAGAAGGCAATCTCTGCCCACCAAACCAAGTAATATTTGGTAAAGTTTTTTCTAATCGTTGCTGTGTTAAACGCGTTAATTGAGGGGATAAAGGCTCTGCCCACAAATTACTCTGGGAGCGATGAACGCTTCCTTGTTTTGTCACTAATACAATCTCGTTACCAGCCAAATAATTGGCCACTACGATTGGCATCAATTGTACAGACATTCCTGTCGTTGACTGGGCCTGGGCGTTTTTTAAGCTGACATCCATTAACAAATACTCTTTACTCGGTGGCGTTGGCGTAGCGCAACCAGTCATCATCCAACTGATCAAAACCAGCACAAAAACACGCCAATAAATCATCATATTCATTTTATTCCTTTCAACTATCTCGCCGCTCTCGGCTGTACATCTGCTCGCGGTTTACTGTCAAAGATCAGAGTATTTGGATTCTCTCTCAACTGTCGAAGCAAAGGCTGTAACTCATTTAACGCTCGCCCTAACGACACCATATTTTCTTTCAAAGGACGACCAATTTGACCATTCGCCTGATAAGTTTCTAATGTTAAATTTAACTCATTGATGGTTGCCGCAAGATCTGCTGGAAGTTGTTGCGTCTCTGACTTATCAAGCAACTGTTTGACACTTTTACTGACCTCTTGCAACTGGCGCAAGGTTTCATTCGCTTCACTCATCGTTTGACCAAGCTGTTCAAACGTCTTATTGAGAGGCACTTGAGACAAATTATCTAGGATGTTACCCACTTTAGTCTCAATATTAGCGAACGCATCTGGTGCGGTAGGAAATATTTGGTAACCCTCAAATTCTTTCCATTTTATTGGCGGTGGATTATCCATAAAATCAATGCTAATCACTTTTGCGGCATTTAAGTAATTACCAATAATCAGCGTAGCACGAAGTCCTTTCTTAACACGATCATCAATAAGTACATTCCATTTTTGCAACGACATCGCATCAGACGCTTCTAAGGAATACAGGCGCTGAGGTTCAATCCTAGCTCGAACGGGAATCACAGGCGTATCAAGCGACGTTAAAGCATCCATTGGAATACCATTAAAGGGCACATCTAATACCGTACCGATTCTAACCCCACGAAACTCAACCGCGGCGCCTGGTTTTAGGCCACTGACATTACTATCAAACAAAAAGACATAATTAATAAATTGGTCATACATATTATTCGATGCACTTTCTTTAGAAGAAAATAAACGAAACTCTGCCAAATCATTAACGGCTTTTCCTGCTAATCGCCCTTCAGGCAAACCAAATGAAATACCGCCAGCAAAAAATGTTTCTAAAGAATCAAGTCGCACCTCAAAGCCGCTGGCTGAGCTCTTAAATGACAAGCCCGGTGTCATCCAAAACTGCGATTCACTATTTACTAAGGCGTCGTAAGGTGAACGAATTACTACACGGTAAGTTATAGCGCCTTTTCCTGCATCAAAGCCCACCTTTTCGACATAACCCACTTCATAGCCACGAAAATGCACCGAAGCACCAACATCTAATTTGGAACCTTCTGTACTCGATAAAACAAGTCGCACACCCTCATTTTCGGTAGACAATGGCGGCTGACTTAAGAGTGTAAAATCGGTCTGTAGTTTGCCTTTTGAACCCGGCGTCATATCTATATAAGCGCCCGACAACAAGGTTCCTAATCCACTTACACCTTCTTTTCCAACACGCGGTTTAACAACCCAAAACTTTGCATCATCGCGCAACATTTGCTCTGTGCCATGGTTCATTCGAACTTTAATTATCGCCTTTTCGTAATCTGAACTGAGGCGAATATCTATAACTCTCCCCACGTCCACGTTACGGGATTTGAGCTTCGTTTTGCCCATTTCTAAGCCATCGGCATTAGCCGATATCAAGGTAATAACAGGACCTTGGCTTGACCAATTTTGATAAAGCATCCACCCCGCAACCATAAGCGCAATCAATGGCACGAGCCAAATAGAGTTAAATCGGACTTGTCGTATATTTTCTACTTGCTTGTTCGGATCACTCACTCTTTTCCCCCTGCTGAAGAAGAGATACTGGACTCATTATCTTTATCCCATAATAATTTTGGATCAAATGTCATGGCTGCCAACATGGTCAACACAATGACAGAGGTAAATGACAACACGGCAGGTCCCGGCAAAATTGACATGAAATTCCCCATTTGAACCACGCTGGTCAAAATAGCCACCACAAAAACATCAATCATCGACCAACGCCCAACAAATTCAGTAATACGATAGAGCTTAATTTTTTGTTCCGTCTGTCGATGACTCGGAAAATAACTTTGCCAGCATAACCAACTCAACGCTAAAACTTTAGCGAGAGGAATCACCACACTCGCAATCAATATAATCAAAGCAATAGGATAAGAGCCTAACGACCAAAGCAATAACACACCGCCCATAATAGTAGAAGGTTCTGTACTACCCAAAAATGTAGTTTGCATAATCGGAAAGATATTGGCGGGAATGTACATCACCAAAGAAGCAATTAATAATGCAATTGTGGTGTTGATACTTTTCGGTCGTCGACTATAAACAGAGTGCCCACAACGGTCGCAATGTTTTGCATCACCAAGTAATGTTGCACCACAAAAATGACAACCAATTAGCCCTTGTTGTTTCGCTGTTGCCTCAATTACAGAGTGGTCTGCCGACTTACCTGCAACCTGATTCCAAAACCAGCGTTTATCGACTAAGGTGACGGTTTTTAATAACAAAAGAACGTAGCCACAAAACGCCCAAAAAGACAGCTCAAATGAAATATCTGCCAAGCTGCTCATCTTAACCAATGCCACCAAAATACCAACTAGAAAAACATCCACCATCAACCAAGGCTGAATAACTGTGATCCAACGTAAGCAATAACGCTGAGCAAAGCGCAAGACATGCTGATGCTGAAAAGACCAAACGAGAAAGAGAACCGACAATAAATAAACCAAAGGAAAAACAAACAAAGCTAAGCTAATAATCGCCCCAAGGACAAGATACCCCTGACTAAGCAATACACTGAGTGTATCAAACAAAGTGACACTTCGATCAATGCCATTGGTAGAAAATCCAAGAAAGGGAAAGCTCATCGCCAGTGCAAGCATTAACAAAGAAGAAATACCTGCACTCATAATTCTCGCCGCGACATGCTTATGTGCACTCACTAAAACATAACCACAATGCCGACAGCGAAAACGCTCTCCACTTTGCAATGGAGGAATATCGTTAACAAAGTCGCACTCTTCACAAGTCGTTATATTTTCATAAAATACCGAATGACTCATAACAAAACCACGACCCAATAAAAAACCCGACAAAAACACCCAAGTCCTCTATATAACACGATGACACAGGCAAGAATCAAGCTATCTAAGATATTCCTTTCAACAACATTTATGCATTATTCTAGTGAACGGGAAACGCTAATAATATTTCTCAACAGAAAAAGCATATTTTATTCAGTTTTCATTAGCCGAGACAAAATAGTGGGCGCAATTTATTTATCGCCATCTGGTTTTTATTCACGACATAACCAACAAAGCAATCCATAAAATTCGCATTGTCAGCAACACACACATTTCCTACACCTTTTTAATAACTGGAAGATAGCCTTGTATACGTTCAGGTAACCTTTGTACAAAAATAGATCGAACCGCATGCCAATAGAAAGACAGCAACAGCAAAGATGCCCCCATCACAATCCCCGTGATCGCAAAGCTATAACCCACACCGCCATAATGGTCAAACAAGCTCACCAAAGCGTAAATCACATACATCAACGAAGATATCATAAAAGCGCGACGGTCAATCGAGATAGACACCATGGTCATCAACAAATATAAAAGAACAATCAACAACATATTGCTCAGACTTTCATTGCCATCCAACACCCCAAGACTTGAAAAAATAGGATGAATAATCAAAGGCGCAGACAACAAGTGCAGCCAAAAAGCCACATCAGATTTGCGCGTTGTGCGGCTCGTATCGCCTGCATCCCAATACATGGCTAAGACAAACGCCACACCACCGCACAAAAACAAAGTCACCATAAGAAAACCAGCACTGTCAGGAAAAATACTCAGCACCATCGACGCGAATAACGCCAAGCCAGTTCCTGTGCCGACAGCGACCGTAATAGGTACACTAAATCGACGCCAATGAAGATAGGCTGCCAGTGTCGAAAACGCCGTCGCGAAAATCACCGCATAACTAGACTCAGCACCAAATAAAGAACCAGCTAAGCCAAAAGCGCCACCAACAAACGTCAGTAATAATACAATGGCAGGCAACGCCAATTTTCGACGTTTCACAAATATTTCCGACAAGCCCCAAGACAAAGCCGCAAACACCAAATACGCCAAGCTCTCATTAATTAACATCAATACCCAAAGGGATGAAAACAATAGCAAGGCACTGGCAATCACGATAAAAATATCGTTAAAACCGCCCACCAAGCGAAAGTTTTCTTCATCTATCGCAGGCGAGCCATTGGATGATGACACTAACTGGCGGAACTCCTCGACCGACTCTGCAGAAAAAACGCCCTGCTTCACTGCTAAATTTAAATCTTCGTCTGTGTACATAACTATCCTTAAAATAACGCGCATCACAGGTCAAATAAATTGCAAACGCGACACTGTTTTGCCTATATAAAAAAACCATTATAAACAAAATAAAAACGGCTGCTTCAAACTTACAATAGCTCCTCAACAACCTCTTTTTTGAACACCATACAAGCAAAATGGAACGACAAAAAAATTACTATTTTCGTCTCAAGTATCCCTTTACTTGCTCTACAAAAAGCACATACTCAATTGGCTGCGTAACAACTTTCACGGCGTCTATTACAACCGTGCGCAGCAACAGCCCTTACGTTGGTGAGAACCAACAAAGGTTATACAGTGATGACTAATGGTGAATATCATGAGCAAGGGTCAAAACAGTAAAAAAGAGACAAAAAAGAAACCGCTTTTAACAGCAAAAGAAAAGAAAGCAGCGAAGGCAACGAAAAAGTCTCCGACCAATGTATTAGGTAATTAATCCTTCCCGCTAGCCACCATCTTGTCATGGTGAGATTATCGAGTCATCTAAGCCCTAATCTTTATTAGGGCTTTTTTATTACCAATAGCAACAAACCACTATGGACGAGGGCCTCGGCCTTTTGCAGGACGCTTGCCGTTAGACGCAGGCTTACCATTGCTTTTTGGCGACCCGCCCGGCTTACCTGTTGGTCTCTTACCTCCTCCAGGCTTCTTCCCATCACCAAAAGGTCGACGATCTTTGCCTTTAGAACCCGCAGGTTTTCTAGAATCATCTTTAGGATGTTTGGTATTTCCTTTTGTCGCTCCTGTTGGTTTTGAAAACGCTTTTGGTTTTGCAGCGCCATCATTACGAGTATTTTTACGCGGTGCATTGCGAGACTTCTTCGCTGTGGCACTGGCTTCTGAAGACGAATCTTCAATCGATTTAAGTAACACAGATAATTCTTTGGGTGTTAAATCTCGCCACTCCCCCACTGGAATGCCTTTCAGACTCACATTCATAATTCGTGTACGTTCAAGCTTCATGACTTCATAGCCAAAATGCTCACACATGCGACGAATTTGACGATTCAAACCTTGTACTAAGGTGATGTTAAACACATTCGGCGCTACCTTAGTAACTGGGCACTTCTTCGTCATTGTCCCCAAGATAGGCACACCGCCCGCCAGGCCTGCGATAAAGTCATCGGTTACCGGCTTATTCACCGTCACCAAATATTCTTTCTCATGGTTATTACCAGCACGTAATACCTTATTAACCAGATCGCCATTATTGGTCAAAAAGATCAAACCCTGAGAGTCTTTATCCAAACGACCAATAGGAAAAATACGCACCCCATGGCTAACAAAATCAACAATGTTATTTTTCTCAGAGCTTTCCGTGGTACTGACAATGCCCACTGGCTTATTTAACACGATAAAAACAAAATCATCCGCGTCTTGCGGCTCAATAATTTGCCCATTCACTCGTACCGTATCACCGGCAACCACTTGATCACCAACCGAAGCACGCTTGCCATTGATGAACACATTACCTTGTTCAATAAAGCGGTCAGCGTCTCTTCGAGAGCAGATGCCGCTTTCGCTGATGTATTTATTTAAACGAGTAGATGAAGCGTTAAACATAAAGTGCCGTTTTTACCTATAAAAAGCCTTTCCTACGAAGAAAGAACCAAAACTGAATGAATCGTCAACAACGAGATGGCGCACATTATATAGGAAACGCCATGAGCATTTTAGGGAGATACACAGAAATCTAGAAATATATCGACAATAAAATAATCGTTAAGAAAGCCTTAATCTTGACTCGCTAAAGTTAACGGGTAAAAGCGGAGTCACCACATCAACGGGTTATCTATGGAGATGAAAATGCAAAACCAAGAGCGTTCCTACAACACAGCCCAAATCGTACTACACTGGGCCATTGCGGCTTTGATTATTTTTAATTACTTCGTTAGTGAAGGAATGGGGCGCGCTTTTCGCCAACATCTAAACGACAGCAACACAGGCTACAACCTAGTGTCATCGCTACATGTATACGTTGGTTTAGCCATAATTGCCCTAGTCGTAATACGTATTATTGTTCGCTTAGTCTCCAGAAAAAACAAAAAAAGCTCACAAAATTTGCTTGATAGAATTTCCCACCTAACCCATGAAACCTTATATTTACTGATGTTTTTAGTGCCTGTATTTGGCGCAACCGCTTGGTACTTAGGCATTCACTTTATGGGAGATGTACACGAAATTGCCATGAACATCATGATGTCGTTGGTGTTACTGCATGCCGCAGCAGCACTGCTCCATCAATACGTATTAAAAGACGGAACTTTAATGAAGATGTTTGGGCAGAAATAGCGACCAATAAATGGCTACTGATAAATGGTTACTGATGCGTCTCTAGATAGCATTTCTCCTGTTCAAGAATACGATCTGTGTTTAGAGACGCTATACTAATCTCATGGGAGTGAGGCAACATACCAATGGTTTGCAAATGCAGATAACGCATGGCACAAACCCGAAGAAAAGACGTGAAATTATCCAAATCATGACCGGCATCCAAGGCTTCATGATTGAGCTTGGCGATCATCTGCGACAAAGACAACTTGTCGCGCTGAGCGATCTCCTCCAGCGTAAACCAAAAAAAACTTTCCAATCGAATACTGGTGACCATGCCATCAATACGCAAAGAACGAGTGACATTTTCCCACAGCCTAGGATCTGAATTCACAAAGAGCTTACACATTGTATTTTCCCTACTGAATGACGTTTTTTATTATTGGAATGAAATAACTCAATGCAAACAGTCTAGCCGAAGATAGGGAAAAAGAGTCGGGTGAGTTTGCATTTTTACACTTACCATACTCACCCGAATTCACTCAGTACATTCGTGAAAAGTCTCTATTTACTTTTCCAATAAAACATAAAACTGAGCAAGCCACGCCGGATGTGCAGGCCATGCTGGCGCTGTCACCAGATTACCATCGGTCACCGCTTGATCGACTGGAATATCCATAAACTCCCCTTTCGCAAGCTCCACCTCAGGCTGACACGCTGGATAAGCAGAACACTTCCTACCTTCCAACACACCTGCTGCGGCAAGCACTTGCGCACCATGACACACCGCCGCCACCGGTTTATTGGTATCAAAGAAATGCTTAACCATAGTAATCACCGTTTTATTCAAACGAAGATACTCAGGCGCTCGGCCACCGGGAATCACCAGCGCATCGTAATCTTCCACCTTGATATCAGCAAAGGTCGCATTCAACGCAAAACGGTGCCCCGGTTTTTCCGTATAGGTTTGATCACCTTCAAAATCATGAATCGCCGTCGCCACCGTATCCCCAGACTTCTTATCTGGACAAACCGCATGCACAGTATGGCCAACACTCATCAACGCCTGAAACGGCAGCATAGTTTCGTAATCTTCCGTGAAATCACCCGTGATCATTAAGATTTTTTTATTAGACATGACACCTTCTCCTGTTTTGGTTAAAACGTCCTATGTTGTAACAGCTAGAGAAAGGGAAAAGGTATTAAGTGGTTATTACATTGGGGTTTAGCCGTTGGCGATTTGGGACTAAGTCCCTTCCCCTTTTGTCTTCCAAGCGGAAGGCGGAGGATGGGGTTGTTCTTTGGCTCCATTCAAAGGCTTTGTATTCCCGACCTTTATTCCGCCCTTTAATTCAGGGAAAAGCTGAGCGGGTAACTTTTGCCAAACACCAAAAAATTGCAGCCCTGATGAGACTAGACACGAAACGCATGCCAACAACCAACACCCTCGACGACTAACGAAGCAACATTAAAAGGCTAATCCTTGATAGCACGGCCTCACAAAGGTGGGTGGCTTGTTTATTTTTTAGCCGATTTTCAGATCTAGCTTGAAATTACGAATAATCTTTTCATCCAAACAGCTTCGTAAAAACTTATTCATTGGTGTCATGTCATTAGAAGTGTAGAAGTCGAGCATGAGCGTATTAAACTCTTGCTGACGCTTAGCTTGCACATTAATGATAGGAAAACCGTTAGCCAACAAAATACCGTTCATCATGAACCGACCTGTACGTTTGTTAACATCCCAAAAAAATTGAGCGCGTGCCATTTGTAAAAATGCTGTAATTGCTTGATCGTAAACATCAGATTCGTTATTCACCTTGCTCTCAACTTCAAGCCATTTTTCGTCCAGCTCATCTGGAGCAGGAGGCTCATACTCCGAACCCGTAATGGAAACGAAACCAGAGCGGAACTTACCCCACTCTAACGCTTCTTCTTTGCCAGCAATATTGTGAATTTTTAAGGCGGTTTCTTTATTAAATTGAAACTCACCTTGATCAACTAAGCCAAAAATAAACTCCCATGCTCGAGCTTGGTTCATTGCCATATTTTGATCACCAATTCGATGGCCGCCTACGGTGATACCGTCAAGAATGGTCTGCACCTCAGGTAAAGTCATTGCAACACCCTCGAGGTTAACAGCGTCATAAACCAAAGCTGGTACATCTCTCTTGGCAAGTTGTTTAGCCAACGGTATATTTGGTTTCATACTCCACATGTTATCTGTCACTGCTGTCATAGTGATCTTCTTCAATTCAAAGTAAAACTTGGCTAAGTATACACTTACTGATGAGTAAGGTGGAAGAAGTCGGCTAACGCTGCTATTCAGCCGCGCGTTTTTTTGCGTCGGCTGAATTAGCTTTGTTAGGCGATTGTCTCATTGCTGATTTTGTAGCGAATATGACTATTCCAATACCCAGAACAATCATAACAGCCAACACAATGATCATAGTACCCGATGTAATTCCAGAGGCGTTGACACCACCTTTTGACATGAAGATATAGACAAATGATAGAAATATTAGCGGTATCGATAGGATAAGCCCGACAACCTCAATCCAGAACAATGCACGTGGCATCCTATCTGGAGAGACAGGAAATATCTTTCCTAAATCTAGGGCATACACTAGGAAATACGATATTCCACAAAGCGTTGCTGCGATGAATGCAGGCCCGGCTCCTACAATTGAAAAATAGACTAACGCAAAACTACCAATCCCCAAAATAGTTAGAAACACATTAAACACCCCCAACTTTAAGGGAGATATATGTGAGAAATTCCTATTTTCAATTGGTCCGCCTGGGATCAAGACTCCAAGCAATACCGCTGATAGTGCAAGTAAGCCCGCCACCGCATATCCGATGTAATTTTCCATAAGATTTCCTCTCGCCTAACGGCCAGGTTCAGTCACGCAGCGCAGCAACGTCGGCTGCAACCTGTTGTTATGCCTGCGCATTGAGTGAGTATTTCATCTGTGTGGCCGCCCCAAAGCCAAGTAGCCATTCCAAATAGGCGAACTGTTCAGTCTTTACAGGTACAAAGCCAACACGTTCGTAAAGGCGCCGAGCGGCGGGATTCGTGTCTATAACATCAAGGCGAATTGACCGATACCCTTCTGTCTTTGAATACTCTATGAGGCTATGCAAAAGCTTTGTTCCAATGCCGCTGCCGCGCATCTTGGGCGAAACGCCTATTCCATCCATAAGCAATTGGCCCTCGACGTGATTCCGTTGAAACAATGCAAGAACGAGGACGGAACGAATTGCACCCCAGAGCCCAATCTCATCTTTCAACACACGAAATGAAATCCCGCCTGTCAGCGCCCCACGGCCTGTCTTGAAACCTGCGATTCCGACCATTTCACCATCACATATTGCGACGAAGGAAAACTCTGGATTGAAGCCCGCCTTTAGGACTGCCGTTCGTGAGATCGGGTTGGGCATGGCGATTGCGAGCTTGGCTCCAAACGCAGCGTCGTACAACTCAACTGCCGATGAAAGTAGCTCTTCTGGAAAGCCCTGCTGGATAGTGATCTCATCGCCCATTGTCTTTGTCTCCTTAGTTCAACGCCGCGCACACCGGTGCGAGCATCCGACAGCCGGAGGCTGCGTAGTGCTGCGCTTTGTTAAGTAATTTAGTGGTCAGAGGAGTCAATTCCGCCTCCAGAATCAGGGGTACTCGATTCAGATACAGAACTTTCTGACTGGCCATTCAAGTTTGAAACAATAAAGCTCAGAAACAATAAGCTAAACAATCTACTGGAAGTCTTTCTCTCCCTCTCTAGAGCTAGAGGTGTTTCGGGCGAAAGCTGGCTTATTGAGAATGAGAGAATTACGACGGCGCCGACAAGTGGAATAATAAATACAATACATGCTTGAGCCACTAACTGCTTAATAGAGTACATTTCAGTTTTTACTGCATAGTAGATAGCAGCCGCATTCAGATAAAGCAGTAGACAAAAACAAGTTATAACTATCGTGGATGTTGTCATACGTCTCTCTTTATCACTTAACGCCTGGCACAGCGGCGGAGTGAGGGGCTTAAGTTTTGCTAAACTGAGCTTGCGAAGGAAAAACTTAATGCCCCGAAACGACGTCCAGCCCGCCGAGCGAAGCGAGAGTGTTTTAAGGGCGTTGCTGCTGCCACTTGTTATGTGAGTGTATTTGCAGGGAGCCTAATACAATTATTAAGTCACCCAGCGACAAAAATAAAAATCTTTTTTTTGAAGAAAATCTACTTTTTCTGGCTTACTGAGATAAGATTTATTTCTTCTTACCGAATATGCCAAACCAGAATAGACCTTCAAAGACTAACCCAAGAATAAAGAAGACTACTCCACCTACGGGAATTCCAAATACATAACAGCCTATTGCTGCAACTAAGCAAAATAGACTAAGTGTTACTCTATAAACCATGTTCATCTAACCTTCCTCTTTTGGATGTAATGACTACACATAGACATAATGACTCCCCACGAGGCTAGCCTCCAATTCCGTGGGTTAGCGTAAAGCCAGTGCCATAATTAGCATGTTAACAACTAAATCATGGAGGCTAGCATGATTGAACATAGCATAATATTTATTGGTTTGGACACTCATAAAGAGTTCATCGAAGTCGCTTATATTGAAGATCAGCGTGGAGCAACGCCCATTCATTTTGGACGAATATCAAGCGCAAAGATCTCAATCAAAAAGCTGGCTCGACAATTTCAGTCTAAGTACCCCTCTGCAACACTTCATTTTGTTTATGAAGCTGGACCATGTGGCTACTGGATCTATCGACTGCTCACAAGCTTAGGCAACTGCTGCTACGTGGTTGCACCGTCTCTTATTCCCAAAAAGCCCGGTGATAAGGTGAAAACGGATAAACGAGATGCCATCAAATTAGCAAAACTGCTGAAATCTGAAGACCTAACACCGATTTACGTTCCTGAGCCTGAAGATGAAGCTGTACGTGACTTATCCCGTGCTCGCGAAACTGCAATGAAAGATTTAAAAGAAGCGAAGTATCAGCTAAAAGCCTTGCTCCTACGCAATAACATTCATTATGAAGGTACGGCAAACTGGTCTTTAAAGCATCTACGATGGCTAACTGAACTTGTACTGCCTCATCCAGCTCAGCAAATTGTTTTACAAGAAGCGCTTCAAACCATTACTGAACGCATCGCTCGATTGGAACGGCTGGATAATGAACTCTCACATCATGTCAAAAATTGGCGCTACTACCCTGTCGTTAAAGCGATTCAAGCCCTTCGTGGTGTTCGAATGCTGGTCGCTACAGGTGTGATCGCAGAACTGGGTGATTTAAATCGTTTCGACCACCCAAGAAAGCTGATGGCGTATTTAGGTCTCGTCCCATCTGAACACTCCAGCGGAGGTAAACGCCATGTGGGTGCCATTACAAAATGTGGCAATGGACGAGCAAGACGGCTTCTCGTCGAAGGGGCACACTCTTACCGCTACCCAGCTAACATTTCAACCGATTTACAAATACGACAAGAAGGGCTCCCTAAAGAAGTGGTCGATATCGCTTGGCGGGCACAGTTAAGACTATGCAAACGGTATCAAAAGCTCATTAAGAAAGGTAAACACTACAATCTCGTCGTCACCGCCATAGCGAGAGAAATGATTGCGTACATCTGGGCTATATCAAAAGAAATTGTTCTTCCTAGAGTCGACCCTAAATTACGTTTAGCGAGAGTGCCTGCATGATTTATCAATTTGAGTGGATGCGTTGGAACAAGCAACGGGGGTGGCATAAACTCCGACGGCGTTAGGATGGCAATCAGATAGCTATCTGATTGAACCACGAGCATAGACTGAAGAAACGGTGCCACGACGTATCAAGTAAGGTCAGCTCTGATAGGGAAAAGCCCTATTAATCTACGGATACCAGCATGATAACCGACGAATTTACTGGCTTCTTCCAATGTGTTCACTCATCTCTTTTGAGCAGTACAAAAAGTCTATTCATTTAGAAGAAATGGCTGTGTGCTAATTGACGTAGGGAGTCATACCAACGCCCGCTTAAGGGGCAGACAACGCTACTACTAACTTTCCGCATAACACCGTAATCACAAAAACCAACGCATAATAAAAATGCCACGCGTTGGCTGTCCCTCTTGAAGCGTTTGTTAGCCCTTTTTCCCCAGTAAATCAATTAGTAAACTCGAAAACTTTTCTGGATTTTCTTGAGGTAACATGTGAGATTCATTTTCAATAACCACCAATTTTGAGTGTCTTGAAGCTCGTGCATCACTCTGTGTGGCCAGCCTAAATAAGTCTCGTGTTTTATCGCCATGCCCAAATATCAAAGACAGATCGATATTCGATAGACTTTGGGCATCAATCGATGGATGTTCTTGCTGATTTAGTTGCAAAGGCAATGTATAAGCTTGCTTTAACTGTAAACTCTTCACCTCAGTTGGTTGCTTATCGAAGTAACCATGACAATTCCCAGAACCGTCAATCAATGATTCAACAGCTAAACTCAAATCCCCCTGATGTACATGATTAAAAACAGGCTCAAACATTGACTCTGCATCCGCAACCCAAGTTTTCATTTCATCTTCTTGAACACAACCGGGATATCCCAGCTCATACAAAAATACCTTAGACAATGGCAATTGAGACGTTGCTATCATGTTCAATACAACATCTGCACCATAAGACCAGCCAACAACATTCACGGGCTTATCTGAAACTAACTTTTTCACAAGCTCACATAGCTCTTGAGCGTGTGAGTTCAGACCAAAGCTTAAACTTTCATCATTATCAAAATGACTTAAAGTCACTGAAACTACATCAAAATACTGAGCCAAGAAATCTGTATGAGGGAGCCACATAGAACCATCTGTTAATGCTCCATGAACCAAGACTAAATATTCACCACTACCTTTTTGAAAATATTTCACATGATATTCCTATTAAGGGCTAACATTTTAATAATGCGCATGCGCGTTTACACATTACAGAAACTTTCCTGAAATCACTATAAGTTACTAACTCTAAAGCGAATAATAGAGATACCAACAAGAGCCAAGTCTGGAAAAACGAGCATGCGTGTTATTTCATTTATCCACAGCGCGTTATTTCTGCACAGTAGATTCTAGACACAGTAGGACACCCACATTAAAAATATAACCTCATCATACAAAAACAGCCCTCGTGCATATACCGGAGCAATCCGGACACCCATTCCGATATAACTCGGACACCCATTCCGTTTTTATCCGGACACCTATTACGCTCTAAACCGGACACTTTTTGGCTTTTCCCGGAATCCCTGTCCGGATTAGCGTAAACTCTGTCCGTATTCACCGGAATCCCTTCGTTTTCTCTTTTAAATCAATCGCTCACTACACTTGGTTACCCCTAATACGTTGCCAGGAAGTGATCATGACCAGAAAGAGAACCTCAATGACCAATATTAAAGAGATTTTGCGTCTCAAACATGAGTGCCATTTATCCACGCGGCAGATTGCTTCTTGTTTGAATATCGGCCGCTCTACCGTGTCCGATGTCCTGACTCGTTTCAAACAAAGTGACTATTATTGGCCCCTTGCCAGTGACGTTTCCGATACCGATCTGTCTAAAGCGCTGTATCAAGAAAAACCGGCTAATCGCCTGAAAGTGATGCCGGACTTTGCGTACTTTTTTATCGAACTCAAGCGCAAAGGGGCGACGAAGCAATTGTTGTGGGAAGAATATGTTGCCGAGCACCAAGAGCGCACTTATGGCTACAGCCAGTTCTGCGAGTACTTCCGTCGTTGGCTCACCACACAAAAACGCAGTATGCGTCAACTCCATACCGCAGGTGACAAGTTATTCATTGATTATTGCGGACCGACTATCCCGATCGTCAATCCGGAAACGGGCGACGTTCGCCACTCACAAGTGTTTGTCGCCACACTGGGAGCGTCTAACTACACCTACGTTGAAGCCAGCGAAAGTCAAAAGCTGGAGCATTGGTTACAGTGTCACGCCAATGCGTTTGAACACTTCGGTGGCGTTCCCGCTTTATTGGTGCCAGACAACTTAAAAGCTGCCGTGACAAAAACAGATCGTTATGAGCCGAAACTCAACGACAGTTATCGTCAGTTAGCACATCACTATCAAACCGCTATTATGCCGGCTCGTCCCTATAAACCCAAAGACAAAGCCAAGGCCGAAAATGCGGTTCTGATTGTTGAGCGCTGGATCATGATGCGTCTTCGTCATCGCACCTTCCACACCCTGAGAGAGCTGAATAATGCGATTCGAGAGCTGATGAAGGTTCTGAATCAGCGACCAATGCAAAAGATTGGCGTGAGCCGCCAAGCCCTTTTTGACACCCTCGATAAGCCCGCCCTGAAACCATTACCGATGCAAAAATATGTCTACACAGAACATAAACGCGCCAAAGTGGGGCCGGACTACCACATTGAGTACGCAAAACATTACTACTCGGTACCGCATCAGCTTGTGGGTCAACATGTGACACTGGAAGCCACGTCGCAGATCATACAAATCTTCCATCAAGGTCAACCTGTCTCGTCTCACCCAATCAGCCGAAAAGAGTATGGACTGAGTACCCACATGGAACATATGCCGAGCCATCATCAACATCAAAAGTGGTCACCAGAACGCTTGATCGGATGGAGCAAGCAGATAGGCGTCGCCACCGAAAACGTCATCAAACAACAAATCCAGTCCAAAGCTCATCCAGCCCAAGCCACTCGTCGCTGCCTTGGCATACTGAGTCTAGCGCGCAAACATGGTGATGTTCGCCTAGAGCAAGCCTGTCAGGATGCCTTACTGGTAAACAAGCCCGTTCTACGCTTTATCCGAAATCTGCTCGACCATCATCGAGAAGGCACGCTGTCCCTTCCTTCTGACTCGACACCCGACATCCCGCACAGCAATGTTCGCGGGCCACACTGCTACCACTAGGAGAACGACATGAATCACCTGACTGAACAACTAAAAATGCTGCGATTGAGCCATGCCGTCACCGCGTTAGAGCAACAACGAGAACAATTAACTACCTATGGAGAACTGGACTTTGAGCCACGTCTCACATTGCTCCTTGACAGTGAGCTGCTAGGCAGAAATCAAGGCAAAATCGAACGGCTCAAGCGACAAGCAAAACTGCGCGTAGAAGCCAGCGCCAGCCAGCTACTCTACAAAGAAGGGCGTGGACTGAAACGCCTCCAATTAGGAGAACTGCTGACAGGCGGTTATCTGCAAAAGCATCAAAACATCCTTATCACAGGCCCAACGGGCGCGGGAAAAACTTATGTTGCCTGCGCTCTTGCCTCACAGGCGTGCGAGCAACTTTATAGCGTTCGTTATCTGCGTCTGAGTCGACTGCTGGACGACCTCAGCCTTGGCCGCTTAGACGGCACCTATCAAAAACAACTCGCCGCCCTCGCCAAAAAGCAGCTGCTGATACTCGATGACTGGGGAATGGAAAAACTCAGTGCGGATCATGCAGGCCATTTATTAGAGCTTTTAGAAGATCGTTACCAAACAAGCAGCACGATCATGATCAGTCAACTGCCGGTGAAAGAGTGGTACAACATGATAGGCAATGCCACGGTAGCGGATGCTTTATTAGACCGTTTAATCCACAACAGTCACCGCATCGAACTAGGAGGAGAATCGATGAGAAAACTGGCGCAATCCGGACACATGGAGTAAAACTAGAAACTGAGAAAATGAAGGGAAAAAGGTGTCCGGATTAAAACGGTACCAGTGTCCGGAATCAGCGGAATATGCACCCTCGCACAGAAAGCATGTTTCTAAGAAAGTTTTCTTCTACTATTTTTAAAATACGAAACTCATTGCTTAAAGGCAGGTTTAGTGATTTTTATGCGAGTGAATTTACTAATGAAGGATTAGTTAATGACGAAAGACTTGGGTTGATTTAGGGAAGCTAGGTGTGAAGCCGAATATTGCTTGATCTAGGCTTTCTTTGGAGATTGTTTGCATGACAGTAATCCATAATTGACTGCTCTGCACCCACAACTGCTCCTGTTCTTGCCCCAAACTCCGTGGCAATACACAGCCAGTTCTCAGAGGAGATATTAAGCCTTTGAAGAATTGGTAACATTGAAGCGTCTATCGCACCGCGTTTGTCTTCACGTATGAGGCGCCCTGTTATATCGACCAATTCAAGATAGTCCGTCAATTTAAATGGCAATCCATCAGGCATATCTTTTCTAGGATTTCCAACAAAAGGATAAAGCAATTTTGGTTGCTTTTGATGCCTTGCGGCGGCGATGCGTTTTTTAACGCTAGTGAACTCCGAGGTTTCAGGTGTTGGATTGATTTTTGCTCTTAAGGGATTGAGGTCAACATAAGCCATACAAGCCGCTAATGCAGCTTCATCCAGCAAAGCTTGGGACTTAAAACGTCCTTCCCAGAATCGACCTGTACATTTGTCTTCAAAATTGGCTTGTCGAGCAATGGGTTCATTCAACTCTTTCATAAACCAGCTAATGTCTATAAGACGGCTTCTAAAAGCTTCAGCAGACTTTTCGACCAAGGCCAAAGCAAACTCTGGTTGTTCTTCTCCTCGGACGTACTGCTGAGTAAACAAGGTACCTTTATGCAGCTTATGCCACCTTTTCAGAACCTCTAACGTAGACCATTTAGCCGCTTTTTCTGCGTTTATGTGCAACACTACATGGAGATGGTTACTCATTACCGCATAGGCACAAACATCAATAGCAAAGACACTGGCAAGAAATAACAATCTATTTTCAACCCAACCTCGACGGTGCTCAAAGCTTTCACCTGAGACAGGATCTTCGCCACACAAAAACGCCCTACGAACACAGCGTGAAACACAGTGATAGTAAGGCGTATTTTCTAATACTAATTTGCTGACTTCTAGCTCTTGGCATGACGACTCCCCTTCCATGAGAAATAAACAATACTGGTTAAATATACAGTATAATTTCAAATCATCAAGTTTAAATGGGTGTCCTGTAAGTTGCTTCACTATAAGCCACTGACTCTAAAGCTATTAATGGAGATACTAAATAAAGTTATAACAGGCATGCACGTTATTTCGTCTATCAATATTCTTATCCATTGATACTAAAAAACTTTCTTACTTCCTACTAGTACAAAAAACACCCTCTGTTTTTTGTCGGCCTAAAGGCGCGACTTACATGTGAAAGCTTCGCTTTCAGCGTCAGATTACGCCTCGTGCCTCGTCTCATCAGACCTACGTTCTTTGGTGCCTACTATTGAATTCACTATAAAATCAGTTCGACGCGACGAAGTTGCGCGACTTTATGGAGTTTCAGAGTCAGTTAAAAATCTCCTTCCCTCCACCAGCAAAAACCAATCCATGCCTTACGATATAAATCGTCTTGCTAAACGCAGCGTTAAACAAAGCAAATAAGACGTTTGGGCGATAGCCCGATAAAGCGAATTTTTGGTTACTTTTTGGGCGCTTGCAAAAAGTTACCCGCTCAGCTTTCCCCTGAATTAAAGAGCGGAAAAAAGGTTGGGAATACAAAGCGTTTGAATGGAAACCAAAGAAAACGCCTTCCCTTTCTTCAAAGAGAAGGCGCAAAACAAGTTTTGAAAGCTTTTTTAAAAGCGCTACTCTCCGATGTGCCAACCATTGGTAATCGGGTAACGACGATCTCGTCCAAACCCACGTGCGGTGATGCGAACACCGGTTGGCGCTTGGCGACGTTTGTATTCGTTGACGTCAACAAGGCGAAGTACGCGATACACAGTGTCTCGGTCGAATTTCTTGGTCGCGAGAATCGCTTCCGCGCTTTGGTCTTCTTCGATGTACATGCGTAAGATTTCATCGAGGATGTCATAGCTTGGCAAAGAGTCTTCGTCTTTTTGATCTGGAGCCAATTCCGCAGAAGGTGGACGCGTGATTACGCGTTCGGGGATGACGTAGCCCAAGGTGTTGCGGTAGCGGCACAGTTTGAATACCAAAGTTTTGAAGACGTCTTTTAGTACGGAATAGCCGCCGACCATGTCGCCATACAATGTGGCGTAGCCTACTGCCATTTCGCTTTTGTTGCCTGTGGTCAGAACCATGTAGCCTTTCTTGTTGGAAATAGCCATTAGGGTCACGCCACGGGTACGAGCTTGTAGGTTTTCTTCTGTGGTGTCTTTGGCGTAGCCTTCAAACTCTGGCGCGAGCACGTCGGTAAAAGCTGACACCATAGATTCAATTGGCAAGACGCTGTATTTAACGCCAAGCAGTTTTGCCTCTTCTTCAGCATCGTGCAAGCTGATGGACGAGGTATAAGTGTAAGGCATCATGATGGCTTGAACTCGGTCTGCGCCGATGGCATCGACAGCTACCGCCAAAGACAAGGCAGAGTCGATACCGCCACTCAAGCCCAGCACAATACCTTTAAAACGGTTCTTGGTGATGTAGTCACGCAAGCCAAGCACCATGGCTTGATAGACGCTAGCTTCCACATCTAATGCCGGAGCAATAACACCAGCGACCGGTTCAACCTTATTTGGTTGGCTTTCGTCGACGATCATATCGATGCTGTACAGGCCGGCTTCAAACCAAGGCGCTTGCATGATTTTCTCGCCTTTGGCGTTGACTACAAAAGAGCCGCCTTCGTATACCAATTCGTCCTGCGCGCCCATGTAGTTCACATAGACAATCGGCAAAGTCACTTCGGTCGCACGTTGGTGAAGTAGTTGTTCACGCTCGCCCATTTTTTCAATGTGATAAGGTGAGGCGTTCAGGTTCAGAATCAATTCTGCACCTGCTGCTTTTGCCTGTGCTGTTGGCTCTGGATGCCAAATATCTTCACAGATACTCAAGCCAACGGTGACGCCTTTGATATCCACAAGGCCCGCTTCACGGCCTTCGCTGAAATAGCGTTTGTCATCAAACACTAGGAAGTTAGGCAGTTTCTGCTTGGCGTATTCCACCAACAAGTCACCTTGATAAATCACGCCAGCGCAGTTGAACAGTTCGCCATCAATGCGACGAGGGTAACCAACGACCACGTAGATGTCGTGAATCTCGGCTAATAATTTTGCCAAGGCAGATTCGATACGCTGATCCAAGCTAGAACGTAACAATAAATCTTCTGGTGGATAGCCAGTTAAGGTCAATTCAGGAAAAACCACCACATCCGCGTGTTCTTCATCACGGGCCTTGTTGGCCGCATCAATGACGGATTGAGTGTTTTTTGTGATGTCTCCGACCAGCATATCCAGCTGGGCCATTGCAATTCGTAATGTCATACAGTTGCTATCTCATGAACTCTGTTAGAATATGCCCGTTATTGTCTGGAATAACCCAAGCTAGGTAAAGTATATGATCGTACGTTTGATCGTTTTTGTTGCTATTTTCTTTATTGGTTGGTGGTTGTATCGCCAATTTGTCGCTTTTAAACGCAGTCAATCGCCAGCGGAAACCAAAAAACAGGATTCAACCAAAAAGGATGAGTCACAAGAAAGCATGGTTCGCTGTGAGGAATGCAAAACTTTCACGCCACGTTCTCATGCTATTCATGACCAAGAAGCGCGTCCATTTTGCAGTGCGGAGCATTTGAAAGCCTTCAATCAGAAGCACTAACCCAACCGTTTGCAAGCAACCTACTCTCTCGCCACCACCAGCAACGATATTGTTGCTGGTTTTGCGTGGCGCAGAGTCGGTAGGACGTTTTCGTATTATCAGCTTCATCTGGCAGCGACTCGTAACTTTCCCAACGGTAATGCACAAGCTGGTTAGCTTTTTGCCATGTCTTTTCCTGAATAGGCTTACCTAGATCGCAAAAGCCAACACATTCGCTCGCTGTTGCCGATGCGAAACTTGGAGACACAACTAAGGCTTGCTGAAAATCTGTCCAAATTTGCTGATTCGCTTCCACTTCATTCACTTGCCCACGCCATTTATAGGATGCCATGAGCCTTTCTTGAAAGTGCATCGACAAACTAGACATCGCCAGTAGCAAAGCAATAATCGGCAAAGACACCCAACCATGTTGGGTTCTAAACAAAGAAAAATCCATTTTATCTGCCCCTTTTGAGAACGTCATCTCATCTATGAGAATTAAAACACGCAGATTACAGCACAATAATTTGATTACCCACGCCCTGACAAGGAGAAAAATAGTACCAAGTTTCGCCTCGCATAGAATGATATTCCTGTTGAAAATCTGCATCACGGTCAGCCTTGCAATCACTTAATCGATACTGATACTCGACCCATAATCCTCGTAAGCTTTTTAAGGGAAAGCGTCCATATCGAGTATCTAACGTATCCACCAAACCATCCTGGCTATCATCCAACAACGGAAGAACAGCAAAGCGCTCAATGCCATTCCATAACTCTAACGAATTACCGCTTTCTTCTGGTGTGCGCCACAAGGCATTCCAGCCGTCTTTGCCTTCTGATAGATACCAATAAAAGCCATCTTCGCTTTCTAAAATACCAGATTGGCCAATAGCTACATCATCCTCAAGTTTAATCAGGCTTTTACTCGCAGACTCACTTAACACCTGACCTTTATAATTGGATTCGCAAGACGAGAAAGTCATTCTGTCACCTGCTTTCCAATGGCAAGCCATGGTCGTTTTCATAGGGTTATTGTTCACTGTTACCGAGCTGCGACACAAACCATAATCCACACCCTTTACCCAATCTGAGTCTTTGTCGATACGCCGTGTCGCCAAACGAACCGGCGGAGACACACCCGATTCAATCGTCAAAAATAACGACTCATCGAGCGAACAACTCGCAGGTAACAGGCGTGACCATTGCGCCTTCAAATGCGCTTCAATAGCGGCTTTTATCGTATGTTGATCTTGATAAGTTTGCGCCAATAGATGTCGCTCTTGCATGCGAGCTATCGCCATCACCAAAAAGGGTAAAAACAAGGCGATCAAACCACACACCACCAGCAATTCGATCAACAAACTGCCTTTCATATGACGTCGCTGATTCATGGTTTGCCCTCTTCACTCAGACCTAAAACAGCAGATTCAGACAAAACATGTTGTGAAGCATAAAACCAATTTTTAAGCTCATTGCCTGTACATTTTTGGCAATCTGGATACTCTTCTTTGTGCAATATTTTCGGCGTATCAAGCCAAGCAACCGAGCCAACTAACTGCGTCATAGCCGCTTGCTTTTGCTGATTTTCCTGAAGTTTACCCTGTGTGTCGGCCAACTGAACCGATTGCCATTGCGCTTCGCTCTGACGCTGTACAGCCAACAACACCACGGCAAATAACGCCAAGCAAAGAATCACTTCGAGCATGATCCACCCCTTTTGTCTTGGCTCAGACAATCGCTGCATTAATCGCTGTTTATTCATCCGCATTGCCCTCCATTCGTTCCCTGAGAATAAGAGCCTTTTGGATCAACGCCTTGTGGATCAGTGAGATAAAAACGCCCGCTTTGATTGAGTATTAAGTCCGCCTGCCAAGCGCCTAAGCAAAACTCAAAGGTGCCGTTTTGATAACCAGACAAGCCATTAGATCGAAATTCTATTTGATTTTTCTGGGTGGGAAAGCCACGCCAAGATACCGCCAAGGAAGGATCAAAAACGATCTGACGGTAGTGTTTTTCTGCGCCGCTATTGGACTCAACTTGATAGAGTATAAAACCTGATGACCAACCGCCGTCGCAATTCACGCCGCCACACAAAAAGCTGGTTTGACCACTTATGACAGCCAATTGACGCGCCTGGGTTAGCGCATCTGCCAGACGCTTCATTTCATTTTTGAGAGTGTTTTTATCTTTGGTTTTTTGGCTAACGCTGAGAAATTGCGCCGAACCTGCATGAGCTAATATGCTCAAGATGGCCAGAACACAGAGTAGCTCCAGCAGGGAAAAACCGTATTGACGGCTCATTGAAAACCTCCTTGTCTTCATGTTTTTGCTTTTACATTTTCTTTCTAGAAAATCATAAATTAAACGGGCTTCCTGCCCTTTATAAGCAACGCTTGTTTTATCTTAACGCTTATTTGATCTTAGTGCGCTGCAAACCAATTATTAATATGATTGGCAATTTGTCTCGGTTTTTGAAAGGGCAATGAATGATCGCACGCACTCAACGTTTTGTGTTGCCAAGCGGCATTTTGCTCACTCAACAAATCATAGTGTTGTCGCAAGGCTTCGTGACTCAATTCACCGGAGAACAAAAACACCTGCTCGGACGCCTCTATCATCGCCTGACGAATATGCGGCTCTTTCACCATCTTTTCTACATGATCTGTCACCGCATCCAATGCATAGGCAAAACCAAAAGGTCGATGTGCTAGACGTGATTTTGTCGTCGCTTCCGCTACAGGGAGCTTACGTCGGTTCGGCGACACACCATCCATAAAACTCGCTACACCAAGCTCTACATCGCCGGTATCACGAATCAGCTTCGACGCATGACGGTATTTTTGACGCACATCCATCAAAGTAGACAAATCTTCACGATCCAAAGACGCAGGTTCCAGCAAAGCCATTTTGACTGTCTTTTTGCCTTGTAAGCTACGCTGATAATTTAAGTTCAATGCCACCAAGCCGCCAAGAGAATAGGCAACCAGATCAAAGTCGTCCCATTTAACATGGGCCAATAGCGCTTCTACTTCGTTGGTCAATTCGGCAATTGATACCGCGCCCTCATCACCATGATGATGAAAAGAATCGCCCATGCCTTTTAGATCAGGCACCAGCATCCAACGCCACTGGGTAAAATACGGCAACATCGGAGAATACGTAATTTCCCCAGCAACACCTGCACCATGTAACAACAGGCAAGCTCGGTCACTTTCTGCCTGTGGATTTTCGTAAAGACGGTACGCAATACGCGCATTGGGTAAAGAAAGAAAAAAAATGTCAGACACTTGTAATTAACCTGTGAGGACCCTTATTAAAAGAATACAATGCTTGCACTTAATCGCACTCTACACACAAACGTATATTAGAGACCTTTGCACGATGTTACGAGCGAAAACAAGACGAGGCAAAAATAGACGAGAAAGCAGACACCTACATGGATGTAGGTGTTAGAGCGACGCAGGATGCCAAAGCCGAGTTTATAGGTTATAAATGAGCATTTCGAGTCTATTTTTAACAAAGTATTGGTAAGCGCAGTAGTCGTGCAAAGGTCTCTATTACTAGGTATTAATAAAAAAATGTCAGAAATCAAAAAAGTAAATCTCCCTTATCAGGCGTCGTTACTGTCTTTCTTTTCTGCTGTGCGAGACTTACCTTATCCCGCTTTACTCGACAGTAATCACGAACATTTTCCTGATACCAACTTCGACATTTTGGTCGCCAACCCACTTGCTCGCGTTCATCCAGTCCAAAATAACCAGCCGATCACTTGGTACAGCAAACCGCTTTATGAGTTAAGTAATACTGACAACCCAATGACCTTGCTAAACGAATTGATGAGCCTAATTTGCCAAGAGCCTTGGGCACAATCCGCCCCAAAAGATTTGCCTTTCGTTGGTGGTTTGCTGGGGTATTACGGTTATGAAAGCGGCCATTATGTTGAGAAATTACCGGATACGGTAGAACACGACATCCAGTTAGAAACCTTGAGCATTGGACTTTATGATTGGGCGGTGGTTACTTGTCACCAGAAAAAAACCACCCAATTGATCACCTCTCCTTGGTGTCCTTCCGAAGATGTTGCTGACCTTATCAACCGTTTCACCAGCGCTTGTGATGACGTGCTGGTAAAACATGATTTAAACGAAGCACGACCTTTTACTTTAGAAGCACCTTTTACTTCCAATATGACAGAAGCCGACTACGCGCAAAAATTTGCTGCGGTTCAAGACTACATTCAGTCCGGTGATTGTTATCAGGTTAATTTGGCGCAGCGTTTTTCTACTCGCTACCAAGGCGATACCTTCACGGCGTATCACACATTAAGAGACGTTTGCCCGACGCCATTTTCCGCTTACATGGAATTTTCGCCAGAGCAAAGTTTATTGAGTCACTCTCCTGAACGCTTCCTGTTATGCGATCAAGGTCGAGTAGAGTCCAAGCCAATCAAAGGCACGGTCGCTCGCGGCAAAACACCAGAAGAAGACAAGGCCAACGCCGATTGGTTACTTGCATCAGAAAAAGATCGCGCAGAAAACCTGATGATTGTCGATTTGCTACGCAACGATTTAGGGCGAACCTGTTTAACCGGCAGCATCAAAGTACCTAAGCTGTTTGCCTTAGAAAGTTATGCCAATGTCCATCACTTAGTCTCCACGGTAGAAGGTCGCATTGATCAGGCGGATCAAGCGATTCGTGTTTTTCATCAAAGCTTTCCAGGCGGCTCCATTACTGGCGCGCCTAAGATTCGCTCCATGGAAATTATCGATGAGCTCGAACCTCATGAACGTTCAGCCTATTGCGGTTCGATTGCTTACTTCAGTGCAAACGGTCAAATGGATTCCAGTATCACTATCCGTACACTGGTTGCTGATCATGGTAACTTGCATTGTTGGGCCGGCGGCGGACTGGTCGCCGACTCGAAATGCCAAGAAGAATACCAAGAAACCTTTACCAAAGTGGGCAAATTAACCCATACTCTAGAACAAGACTTTTTGAAATAGGCCGTATCATGTCTGACATAGAGCAGTTTTTAAATGCTCCTCCCATTGACCTGAGCTTGGATGATATTCGCGCTGCATTAGACAGAGAACCCTACGCGCAACAA
The DNA here is from genome assembly GCF_965225885.1 of Marinomonas sp. Lineage (NCBI taxonomy): Bacteria > Pseudomonadati > Pseudomonadota > Gammaproteobacteria > Oceanospirillales > Oceanospirillaceae > Marinomonas > Marinomonas sp. The sequence continues at coordinate 2,231,805 of NZ_OZ245329.1, read as the reverse complement.
ATTCATAACCCAGATGAGGAAATGTTTCCCAGTGGTTATGATTTGAATTACCGATCTGCTGCTGTGCTAATTCCCATTTGGCGAGAGCCAGAAAATGGCGAGTTATACGTACTTCTAACACAACGCGCACTTCATATGCGCAATCATCCGGGACAAATTGCCTTTCCCGGTGGCAAACATGACCCTGACGATGCCAGTATCCAATACACCGCTTTGCGGGAAACATTGGAAGAAGTCGGGCTGTCACCAGATTGTTTCGATCTATTGGGCGAACTAGGCGAATATTGCACCATCTCGGGTTATTGCATCAAACCCATCGTAGCCGAAATGACGCGCAGAAGTGAGTTAAGTCTGTGTGAAGAAGAAGTAAAATCCGTCCATTGGGTACCTTTGCGCTACTTGCTAACCCCACAAAACTACCGTTTTAAAAAGAAAGTGCTCGATACAACGTCTCGTGGTTATTTTGAAATCGATTACGAGGACATTCGCATTTGGGGCGTAACCGCTGGGATTCTCTATGGACTTTATCAAACGCTAGCACGTCATATGGGTCAAGCATTATAAGGTTAGTGTTCTTTCGTCTTTTCTTTCGGAGCCGCAAATTGTTATGGTACAGCTATCGTAACCTAGATCATGGTAAATCATCCTATGTCAGCATTTGATTTAGCGTCTTTCATTGCCAACAACAAAGAAGACGAAGCACAAAAAATCATCCACAACGCGATGAAAGAATTCGACAACATTGCCATCTCTTTTAGTGGTGCAGAAGATGTTGTCCTTATTGACATGGCAGTCAAAGCAAAAAAAGACATTCACGTCTTCTCTCTGGATACGGGTCGCCTGCACGCAGATACGTATCGTTTTATCGAACAAGTTCGCAAACACTACAAGATCAATATCGATATTCTTTCCCCTGACCGCGAAGCACTTGAAAACTTCACCAGAGAAAAAGGCTTGTTTAGTTTTTTTGAAGATGGTCACAAAGAGTGCTGCGGCATTCGAAAAGTACAGCCACTGAAACGCAAACTTGCCACGGTAGATGCGTGGATTACTGGACAACGTAAAGACCAAAGCCCAGGCACACGTAACGTTTTAGCCTTTGCTGAAAAAGACAGCGCATTCAGCACAGATGAAAAAGATCTGTTTAAATTCAATCCATTAGCAAATTGGTCTTCTGAAGACGTTTGGAACTACATCAAAATGTTTGATGTACCTTACAATGAGTTGCATTTGAAAGGTTTTACCAGCATAGGCTGCGAGCCTTGTACTCGCCCTATTCTACCAAATCAACACGAACGCGAAGGTCGCTGGTGGTGGGAAGAATCTGAACACAAAGAATGTGGCCTGCATATTGGTAATATCATACCAACCGCTCAACAATAAACATCGCTTTCTATTTAAAAGCGCTTAGATTAAAAGTGCCTGACTCTTAAAATCAGGCACTTTACAGTGCAGACACCGCCTCATCCGATTTGCTTTCTAAATGACTTTTCCATGACGCGATAAAACCTTTGTAGCATGCTTCAAGCTCTTGTATGTGTTGCAGCAATACTTCTCCCGCTGGCGTCATATCCGTTGTTCGACCATGTCGAATCAACAAAGGCTCGCCCATTTCTCGTTCTAATTTTTGAATATGTTGGCTAACCGCAGGCTGAGTTAATCCCAACTTCTTCGCAGTTTTCGTAAAACTCCCTGTTTCAACCAGCGCCTTAAAGGTAATGAGATGTTGTGTATTAAGCATAAAGATTCCTTATAGTTAATTCCATTATGCCCAATGCCAATTTTACGAACATTGACCTATATCGTGTTTTCGTGAAAGACTCAAAGTTATTAACCTAAGTGGATTAAGAGCATGACAACCGCACAAGACACAATGCTACCTTGGCACGAAAGACAATCAGGTCATCAAGAATCCCGCGACAACGATTACCGCACACCTTACCAACGTGATCGAGCTAGAATCATCCACAGCGCCGCGTTTCGTCGCTTACAATCCAAAACGCAAATCCTTGCCATTCGACAAAACGATTACAGCCGCACACGCCTAACACACTCCTTAGAAGTCGCCCAAATTGGCAACGGCATTGTTCACCAACTTAAATTCAGCTCACCTGCAGATGCCGACTTTCAACCTTGGCTCGCCGACGATGCTTTAATTGAAACCGTTTGCCTGAGTCACGACATCGGCCATCCGCCATTTGGCCACGGTGGTGAAGTTGCCCTTAACTACATGATGCAAACCTTTGGCGGTTTTGAAGGCAACGCACAATCATTAAGAATCCTAGGCAAGCGCGGCTCCTACTCACCTATTTATGGCATGGACGTCACGCGTCGTACCTTATTAGGGATTTTAAAATACCCGGTTTTACATGCCAGCGTGGTTGGCAAATACCCAGAAAAGCCAGCCAACTTCCGCCAATTCAAAGCCTCTAACTGGGCGCCACCAAAATGCGTCTACCAAGAAGAGCAAGACTTACTAAATTGGATCATCGAGCCTTTTAGCCAAGCCGACAAAAGCTTATTACAAGAAGTAAACCGAACTGACCCAGACAGCCACGCCAAAGCCAAACACGCCAGCTTCGACACCAGCATCATGGATCTCGCCGACGACATCGCCTACGGCGTACATGACCTAGAAGACGCCATCGTCCTCGGCATGGTCACCAAAGACATGTGGCTAGAACACCTAGAACCCAAACTCGCCGCCTTAGCATCACCCTTTTTGGCAGAAAACCTAAACGACATTCGCTCCCAACTGTTCAGCCGCCAAAGCCACCTTCGCAAAGAAGCCATCGGCAGCTTAGTCAGCTGGTTCATCACCTCTTGTCGAGTCATCGAAAAGCAGCAATTCGAACACCCGTTACTACGTTTTCAAGTCGGCTTACCTGAAGGCCAACGCCAAGCCTTAAACTTGTTAAAACAATTCGAAATGCAACACATCATCCAACGTCCAGAAGTGCAAATGCTCGTCTACAAAGGCCAGCAAATGTTATTGGAAATGTTCGAAGCCTACTCCGCCGACCCAAGCCGATTACTGCCAAGAGAAATCGCCAGCGAATGGCAAAAAAGCCAAGAACACGGAGAAAACGGACTGCGCATCATCTGCGACTACATGGCCTCCATGACCGACGACTACGCCAGCCGCATGTACAATAAGTTGTTTGTTCCGAGCTTGGGCTCGGTGTTTGAGCCAATGTAGAGAGGGATAATCCCTTCCCCTTTTGTCTTCCAAGGGGAGGGTTAGGGAGGGGTTGCAAGCTTTGGTTCCATTCAAACGCTTTGTATTCTAGACTTTTTTTCCGCTCTGCTGAGCGGGTAACTTTTGCCAATCGATGCAAAAGTAACCAAAAAATCTTTTATCGGGCTATCGCCCAAACGTCTCATTCACATTGTTTAACATCACGTCTAGCAACACGATTTGTATCGTAAGGCATAGATTGTTTTTGATGTTGGTAGGTGGGATATTTTTAAATGACTCTGAAACTCCATAAAGTCGCGCGACTCTGTTGCGTCGAACTGACTTCTTCGGGATTTCAAGTGCGGAAGGTAATTTCAAAACGACACACCATGTATTGCCGAGACACGTCATTCCCGCGAAGGCGGGAATCAATCTCTTATGCTACTCAAAAGTTGGACTGAGAAGTTTCAGTGCAGAAAGTGGCAGGCACATTTAACACCGACTGTCCCTGCGTAACGTTCCAGAACAACGTTTTGTACTGGGGTAACTCAACGGGTCAAACATCACTTCGCCATTTTGAAAGCTATCTTTATAAATACAGAGTATTGCCTCAACAAATTTCGGATTAATTGTTTGTAAATGCAGAGGAAGATCTTGAATATTTAAACTATCCTTAGAAGTATCTAAATTTAAATTTCTTGCTCCTTTTAATGTACCAGCATGGAGATATATTTTCGTAGGTTCCTGACTAAAATAAGCCCCTAAACGTAAAGCCGCATCATAAACATAAAGCTTTCCAACTCCATGAATAGGTAACAAATTCTTTTTTAAACATTCATATAGTGATTCAAAATCCTTTATATTATTGAACGACATATTTTTTAAAATCCTATGACTCACATCACATGTTTGTTTTGTTATTCGATATTGATGGGGAAATTTTTTTTCGTCTTTTCCATTGCAATACGCCACTCTAGATATCACATCACTAAAACTACTTGGCGGCATAAAATCAGCTAATTCAGATTCTAAATTTAACTGATGCTGAGTTTTGTAATGTTCGATTATTTTTTCTAGCATAATGATCTTATATATTTGATATTCATAATTTTTTAAGAAACGAAGTTTGTTTCATAACTATAACTAGTTTTACTCGACCGCTACAAATCACTAAGTCCCTTCCCCTTTTTCAGAGCACGATGATTTTCATGTTATTTTTCCGTGGTAACGCTTGCAACAACGGCACGTTGACATGACTGCACTTATACGCCCTTTTGCAAAAAAACAACAAAACTTAAGTATTTGGTTTAGTTGCACTTGTTATGTGCTAGCCAAACTAGTTGATACAATTTTGTATACACCGCCGTATCCCACAGAGCCACGGCGATTTAGATAGCTAAAGTCTATCGGTCGAGTCTCATATACTTCAAATGTGCTATGAAAAGCACTTTCAGAACCAACGAAAACTTGCTCTTGAAAGTCCTCAAATTGGTCTGCTGTGATATCGATTATCAACGAGTCATTTACAGTTAACCATACGTGATTGTTTTCTCGATAATCATTCAATATCGGACGTTTACCTACAGATTGAACAACATCAATTCCATGTTCAGATTGAACGTACAAACCTAAAATTACGCTTGCAACTTCACAAGAGCCAGATGGAAAGTTTTGAAGCTCAACATCTACATATGGTAATTCATCGATAACCTGTTCTATTTTTTGACGGACTGCAAATGCGATAGATTTTAATTTTGATTCCTGCACCTATCTAACCTCTCCATCTAAGGCAAATAACGTAAAAATGCTTGGCTAAAACTTTCGACCAAGGAGCTCAGCCAGCTGTTTTAGTCCTGCTGAAATACCTTGTTAAGTGCCGATTTTGTTATGAACATTTACCTGCATACAAAATATATTGAATATCACTATCATTGACCGTCTTGTCAGTATCCCACATAATAAAAACAGAAAACAGATTGTTATCACGTAGTACAAAGTGACCACTATATCCAATTTTTCGTTGACAGAGGTGTCCAGTCTCATTGCAACTATCAAAAAGAATCTGCGTACTTCCCTTTTCCTTCACCATCCATTTATTTTGCTCATTAAAGAGAACAAAGCTAGTATCGACGGCCATTGAACCTCCTCTATGCTCATTATTTGGTGATTGAATAATTGTCGTTGCTTTTTCAGGTATGCAGTTTAAATAACTTGCATTAGCAATAAGAGAGAAAGGAAAAAATGTAAATACAATTATTTTTTTCATGGCTATATAACTTAATCCTTTAATTATTCATTTTCTGAAATGAGTACTATGCACAACTGTTGAAAGCGCTTAACGCCGCATTAATATGTGAGCGACGCTTGGCTGTACTTAAACAAAACGAGAACACCAAGCGCTGCGAATCACTCTTAAATGCTTTGTTATAAATCCAATTTTGCGAAACCCAAATCCCCCTGAACTTCTAGCACGGCAGTTTGAGCTTTTCTATTATTACTAATTAACGCTAGCTCGCCAGCAACTAACAAACCATAGCTATTTGTAAACTTTTTCACATCTTGGATAAACAGTTCGTCAAAGTTTGATCCGATCGCTTCGTCAGATATTCTACGTGAAACTTGCCCTGCCCCGGAGTGTGTTAGTCCATTTAAAGTTCGCCACAAAATCTTCTTAGCGGTTGATAAACCCTTACCTTTTTTCTTTTCAATTTCACTAACCAATGCCCCAAATGGTTTTTCAAAATCATCTTTTCTAAGTCGATCAATATCTTTAGCATCCGAGCAGTAGTAAAACCACAAACCTTTAACATAGCTTTCAAAAAGACTCCTTAAGAGAGCACTTGCTGAACTATAAAGCTGAAGTTCAAGTAAGGTTAAAATTGAGCGGTAGTGCTCCATGCATATTGAGTAATACGAACTTGCAACAACGACCTTGTCGGTACGAGGTAATTCAATATGGTTTAATGCTTCTTCTAGTTGAAGCAAGTTCTTCTTTGATTTTTCCATAACTTCACTCGGATTTATAACGCCCGTAGCACGGGTAAAAATGTAGCGTAGCGGAAATTTTATCCCAATGGCTACGCTTGTTAAATGAGCACTTAGAACAAGGGATTTCTCTTTTCAAAATCTTGAATCTTTGGCATTTTGTTTTGAAAAAAGCCTTCAAAGACTTGTTGAATGCGCTCTCTATAGTCTTGCACCTCTACTTCATCCAAGTTCATGATGAAATATTGATCATTTTTATCATAATGAGACTGAAGTAGTAGCATTGCGTGGCTATAAATTCGAAAAAGCGGCCATGCAATATCTCTAGCAATAGTATTTTTAACTTCCTCGTTAAAAAGCTGATAAATAGCTCCTTCAAGTTTCCAATACTCTTCCTCATTCCATACGCTCTCCTCATGCAAACAACCAAGAAAAGAACCAATCTCGTATTCACTATTGTGAGGGAAATTCTGATAAACGACATTTCGTGAGATATCCGTACCCTCCATTTAACAATTAAGGGTTATACGGCAGCGTAGCTGCGGCTATAAACCACTGTTGAACGGCTGCGTTGTCTATATAGGGGATTTGCTTTTTTCATGGTAGGGCTTCCCTGTTATCTAACTCGCTAAATACCAAAGCCTGTTTGGACGATGCCGCTTCAGATGGTCTTTGATCGCCGCTACATTGGTTCTTCGTTTGCTCTTTTGTAGCGCGATTTAACCCACGAGGCAAGCGATTCCCTGAGGCCTTATGACCTTATGCATTTTTTAGTGCTTACTCTTCTCTGTCGATCCGCGAAGCGGCTTAGTTCAACAATTAATAGTGCGCATGCGCGTTTAGTTTTTTGTCGCCCTGAAGGACGACCTACCTTAGAAAATGAAAGCTTCACTTCCAACGGCATTTTTTTGTGATTAAAGAGTCGCTGCGCTTATGATGCCCTACGTTTTGGTTTTACACGATTAGCTACGAAGAAGTCAGTTCGACGCGACGAAGTTGCGCGACTTTATGTAGTTTCAGAGTCATTAACAGACAAAGTCTCTCGAACAGAAAAAGCCAATCTATGCCTTACGATAAAAATCGTGTTGCTAGACGTGATGTTAAGCAATGTGAATGAGACGTTTGGGCGAAAGCCCGATAAAGCGAATTTTTGGTTACTTTTTGGGCGCTAGCAAAAAGTTACCCGCTCAGCAGAGCGGAATAACGGTTGGGAATGCAAATAGTTAGAATGAAGTCAAAGAGTTTGAATATTGCTATATTCAAACTCTAGCTAAACCGCGATCCCCCAGCGGTTGTCGATTTCTTCCAGTAATATTTCCTTTGCAGCTTGCTGGGCTTCGGCATCTGACAAAAGGTCTAGAAAGTAGCTGACGGAGTTTGTTTTCTCTAGTTTTTCCATGAATAGAGATCGAAGCGCGGCGTCTGTCGTTCGGGGGATTTCTGACTGGCCTTTTTCGTAACGCGCTATCGTTTGTTCTGATACACCAAAGCGGTGTCCGAGCATTTTTTGCGATAGGTTTAACTCTATGCGTAAAAACTTAAATTCAGCAGGACGAAGTATCATGTGACTGTCTGCGATTGTTTGCGCGATGGCGACATGTAAGTTATTCATATCATCAATGCTGGTGTAGTCTTCGCCGTCTATATTTTCAATGGTAAAACCGTTTTTTAGATAGACGTTAGGCAAGCCACATTCTGTATAGTGATACATAGTTTTACTCCTAATGAACCCAAACTGTGATGAGAATTGAAGTCGGGTTATCAGCATGGTTCTTAATGGCGACACTGAGTTCTATAATAGATCCAGCCGCCATTCCTTTTAAATTAAATTTCCAATCACCATTTAGCTCAAGATAAGGCCCTTCACGAAATACAGATCGCTTACTTTTAAGTAGCGCCAAAACCTGTCCCGTTGTCACACCACGTTCCAGCATTCTCTCTTTAATGTGCTTACTCCAGCGGATTCTATTGGTATGGTTTTCTGCTAGATCATTAATGATTTTTCGAGCTGTAAATTCACTGAGAGGAAACGCCACGGCTCCTTGTGGATTATTCTTTTTCATATTACTCATCCATTGAGTCAACACCTATCATATTGATAGGTAAAATGGCTTTTGTCAAGAAGTTACCCGCTCAGCTTTTCCCAGAATTAAAAGGCGGAATAAAGGCTGGGAATACAAAGCGTTTGAATGGAAACGAAGAAGCCAAATTTGAAGAACACCTTGAACAAAGTGTTCTTCACTAATAGGTTCAGAGATTACTGATAAGCGACCGATCTTGCTTCAATATCACTTTGTTGGTTATGCATTTTCATCAGGCCTTTCAGGTTGATCAATAGCATCGGCAGTACAATCAGTGCGAAGGTGATATTGGATAGAGGAACGGCTAACCAAACACCATCGATGCCGAGGTATTTCGGTAAGATGAACAGGAATGGAATCTGTATCAACATGTTGCCAACGGAGACAAACAGGGCTTGTCCGCTTTTGCCAACGGCGACGAAGTAGATGGACGCCATGAATAAGAAGCCATCTAAAAACAGGGCCATTAAGTGCAGACGAATGCCATTTTTACTGGCTTCAAGCAGTGCATCGTTGCCTGTGGTAAAGATGCTGATAAAGAGTTCTGGAAAAATGTTAAACAGTATAACCAAGGCAATACCCGATCCAACGGTGACGGAAAAAGCCAGTTTTACGGTTTCGGTTATGCGCTTGTATTGCTTGGCGCCTAAGTAGTAACTCACCGGTGGCTGCAAGCCGCTGACTAAGCCTTCGGCGAAGAAGTAGTAGCAACTCGCTAAGTAGCCAACTATAGCGAAGGCGGCGAGTTGTGTGGTGTCTCCGTAGGCCATAAATTGCAGGTTATGGAATGCCATGACGAAGCTAAAATAGATAAACATCACTAAGTTTGACGCGCCCAGTTGCACGATACGAATAGCGATGGTTTTATCGAGTTGTTTAATCGCCAGCTTGGTTTTGGCTTTTGAGGACGTAAAGTAACGTAGACACAGAATACAGGTCGCCAGTTGAGCAATTAAGGTCGCAATGGCGGCGCCTTTTAATCCCATATCAAGATGGGCTAAGAAAACATAGTCCAAGACAATGTTGGCGACGGCGCCAACGACAATGAACACTGTCGCAAGGTTTGGGCTGTCGTCGTTTCGGACCAGCATAGGCATGGCACTGGCACCAATCGAAATAAGCGCACCAAACGACATGGTCTGCACATAACTCCAGCTCATTTCTAGGGTCACGCCTGTCGCGCCTTGAATATTGAGCAGACTCTGTCCAAAGGCAATAAATACAACAGTGGCCAATAAGCCGATCAAAATAATCAAGAAAAGCGCCGTGACGAGTGTTGCTTGGGTACCATTTAGGTTGTTCTCGCCTCGATATTTAGACAGCACACTGCCACCGCCCATTCCCACCAGCATACCAAAGCCCATGATTAGACCAAGCAAGGGAATGGCCATGTTGATGCCTGCAAGTCCGTCCGCACCAACAAAGTGGCCCACGAAGAAGCCGTCAATGATCTGATACAAACCACTAACTAACATAGCGACGATGGAAGGAATGGCAAAGCGCCAAAACGCGCCTGCGACGGATTGTGATGGTTGAACCTGTGGAGCGGCTTGCATAACTTAAATATCCAGAAAGTAAGAATGCAGGCATAATATATATAATTAAGATATAAGAAAGTTAGTTACCATCCGCTTATAGGATGGATTAAGCCATTATCTATGCCGCGAGAGTAACCATTTTATGAGCAAAGAAATGAATTGGACACTGGATCAGTTACTGGCGTTTGTTACCGCCGCTGAGCTTGGTTCTTTTTCGGCTGCAGCAAGGCAATTACAAAAGGCCCAGTCTCGCATCAGCTGCGCCATCGCTAATTTAGAATTGGATTTAGGATTTGAGTTATTTGATCGCAGCTCTAAATTCCCCGTATTAACGCCACTGGGAAACGAGATGCTTCCCGAAGCGCGAGCCGTGCTTAACCAATGTTTACGCTTAGACTCACGTGCGTTATCAGCGGCAAACAAAGAACCTATTTCGTTACGCATCGCCCTAGATGAAGCCTTGCCACTGGAAACCATTCATTCCATTTTTTCACAAGTTGGCGATTTATTTCCTAATACGCATTTGGTTATTACTAACGGATCACAAGACGACATCGCCATAGCCATTGCCAATCAAAAAGCCGACATGGGCTTTATGATTAGCAACAGTGCCTTGCCACCAAAATTAACCATGCAGTTTTTGGGATATTTTAAAAAAATTCTGATTGTCGGTAAAAAGCACCCACTTGCTAAAGAAAATGTATTGAGTCTATCGCAACTACAGCAATACCGTCAGTTCGTGTTATGCAACCGTTCAGGAGAGAACCGCGAAAACGCCCTAAGTCCAGATCATTGGGATTTAGACAGTTACTATTTGATTTGTGAATTGGTCACGCAGAATCAGGGCTGGGCCATCGTGCCTGAGCATATTGCCAAAGCGCATTGGTTTTTTGAGCAAATAAAAATCGCCAAAAGCGATTTCTTAACAGATCAATTAATTGAAATAGGCATAGTGAAACGACTCGACAGCCCAAGCAATAAACTGACAGATTGGATCACTGAGAAAATGCGTCACTTAATGGATAATCGCTCTATTTAGACAATAAAAGCTTCGCTGCGCTCAAGATGCCCTACCCTAGATCATAAGAGTTTGATTCCCGCCTTCGCGGGAATGACTTGTCTTAGCCTTATTTTCGCTCTAGAAGTCAGTTCGACGCGACGAAGTTGCGCGACTTTATGGAGTTTCAGAATCATTGTTTGAATGGTCATCTCTAGCTAAATTCATAATCCATGCCTTACGATAAAAATTGTCTTGCTAAACCGATATAAAACAACATGAATGAGACGTTTGGGCGATAGCCCGATAAAGCGACCTTTTGCTTACCTTATATACTGAAGTTTTGTGTCGCTAGACATAAGTTACCCGCTCAGCTTTTTCCTGAATTAAAGAGCGGAATAAAGGTTGCAAACTAGGAGGCGCTGAAAAGTAACAAACAGACTTAAAGATCTAAAGAATAACCCCACCCTAACCCTCCCCTTGGAAGACATAAGGGGAGGGAATAAGAAAACTAAAACTCTCTTCCAAGAATAAACACGTCTTCTTTAATCTGTTCATTCTGAGCAATGTTCGGCAGCAGTCCCCATTGATCAAATCCTTGGCGTGTGAAGAAGCCTTGGCTTTCGAGGTTGCTGGCGTAGATATAAGCGACAAGGTGGGTGAAGCCAAGCTCTGATCGGTTCATTTCTAGGTATTGAAATAGCTGTGTAGCAATGCCTTTTCTCTGCCTATTTGGTGAGACATAGAAGCTTATTTCACAAGCAGAGTCGAAGGCAGGTAAACCATAAAAAGGTTCAACAGAGCACCAAGCAATCACGCTGCCCCGCTCTTCTATCACCAACATGGGGTGATTGTCGGTGACGTTTTCCAGCCAATCTAAGACATCAATCAATTTAATATTATCTTGACGATGCCCTGAGCTGGCAAACTGATCACAACGCTGAAACACTTCTAAAATAGCCGGAGCATCTTCCAACTCAGCCAGACGAATGACTCGACTCTGATTTACAAACATAACAACGTTGACCTTATTTGGAAGGCGTTAACCTTGCTCAAGCAAACGACGTAAGTCAATAATCGCCGTATTTGCACGAGCGATATAAGACGCCATGACCAAAGAGTGATTTGCCAAGACTCCGAAACCACTGCCGTTTAAGATGAAGGGAGACCAAACATTGGCTTGAGTGGCTTCAAGTTCACGGATGATTTGACGCAGGCTAACCAGTGCGTTTTTGTCCTGTAAAGTGAAGATAAAGTCCACTTCTACAGCACGTAGCATGTGGATCAGTGCCCAACTTGTGCCGCGCGCTTCATAAAAGACATCATCTACTTTAGACCAAGGTGTACGCACATAACGCGTATTTTCGTCTGACTCCAACTGCGGTTTGTCGTCGATAACACTTGCTGATAGGCGCTGAGACAAGCTACCAAGGCGAGTGCTGACATCTGACAACCAATCCGAAAGGTTGTCGGCACGAGCATAGAATTGGGCTTTGTTGTTTGATTGACCCGCCAAGCGATCAAGGTATCCCATTAGCTCTTTATTACCACGACGATATTCGCTCTCACTAGATGGTAAGGCCCAGCTTTTGTTATCAAAGTTAAATTGAGGCTCCGCTATTTTTAAGTTCACATCTTCTGTGGACTGAGACTGCGAGCGGCTAAATTCTTTACGAAACGCTCTAGCCAAATCACGAGACTGAACCAACACACCAAATTCCCATGCTGGCATGTTGTCCATAAACAAGCCCGGCGGCAGTATGTCGTTACTAATAAAACCACCCGGTTTATCCAGTAATGTCTCCATGATGGTGTGCAGAGTGCTCGCCATTGTGTAGCCAACAACAAGTTTTTTGCTGTTGTTTAGATAACCACGTTCAGCGGCTTTTTCTTTCGCTGTCGCTACCACATCAAATTGATCCGGCTCGCTGCTCCAGTACATGCCTAAGAAGCTCAATAGAATAGCAACGATGAGCACAGCAGCCCCGGCGACTTTACCCACATTTGAGAAATTAAAACTCGGTTTTAAACCTTGTAACTTATTTGTTAACCAGGACATTGTTGACCTACCTTAATCTTGTTGTAATTCGACCATGTAATCAGCACGATGATATGTCATCGCGCGTACACGAAATTCGGGAACACGACTGTTAATAATTTGATAAATCAAACGTGCCTCTTTGTCATTTGGCCAGTAAATCGCGAGAGGCCGATCCGTTTTCGCCACTTCTTCTATAATAGGCTGAATCTTTGCGATTATCTCATCTTCACTCAAACTAAAAAGCGTTGCGGGCAATAAAAATTGGCCTTCCTTTGGTGCTTTAGGTTCTTTCCGCTCAGGCCCTTTCGAGTCTTTCGATTCAGACTTTATTTTTGACACTCTCTCAGCCTGCTCTCGTTTCACTTTTAAATCGCTAACTCGTGAGGTCATTTCCACGATAGAAGGGTCTTCAGGATTAACTGAACGCGCAGAGTCTAAATACTTCTCGGCCTTCTTATAATCACCACTTCTCGCCGCTTGCCATGCCCACTGAGTGTAAACATCAACAATAGCTGTGATGCCTTGTATAGCTTTAAAGTTACCCGGATCACGCCCTAATGCAGCTTGAAAATATAGGTTCGCATTGTCATCCACTGGCGTTAAAAGTCGTTCAGCTGATAAGGCCGCTTCACCTTGTTCAATAAGACTCGATGTCAGTTTCTCGGCTGCTGTAAGTGTTTTTTTCGCTTTAGGTTGCTGCGCCTTTTTAGCCACGGGTACATGTTCAATTTCTGTCAACTGTTTAAGCGAGTCATTAGAAGTGACTTGTTCTACTTGCCCCACTTCCTCTGCAACTACAACTGACTGACTATTCTCTGATGGTTTCACATTTTCCTGACAAGCCGTCAGGAAAGTGACAACAAACAGCAAAGAAACTAAGTTTTTACTCAATTTGCCCCCTTACGATTGGCAACTTAAAGGTGGATTGGTAGTCTACACCTTATACTTAACGTGATGAAATATGGATTTACATAACACGTTCAACTTGATTGAAGATAAATATGCGCCTACTTGTTCTACTGCTCTTATTGACATTTCAAAGCGTGTCCCACGCTTTTACTTTCGCTCCTACATCAAGACTTTCAGAACCAGAATTCTTACCCGTTGAGCAAGCTTTCCAGCTATCCGTTTCCGCCCCTAAAGACGGTAAACTAATGGCAACATGGCAGATTCATGATGGTTACTATTTATATCAAGAACGGTTCGCCTTGTCTGGTGAACACGCAGATAAACTGCATTTTTCACCTTTTCCTGCGGGAGAATCCAAACAAGACCCTTATTATGGTGAAGTAATCGTTTATCGAGATCAATTGACTCTGCCTATTTATTACGACATCAAACTTGCAGCCGGAACAGAAGTTAAAGCTGTACTGACTTACCAAGGCTGCGCTGATAAGGGCTTATGTTATGCTCCTCAACAAATGCCCATTCAATTTACGATTCCACCGCTGTTAACAGCAGCTGAAAAGCCGCTAACAGAGTCTCAAGCTAGAGCCAAAACACCTCAAACAGCCAACACAAATATCGTACCTTCAGAAGCACAATCTGTCAGCCAACTACTTAATTCGAATAACCTTTGGGCAACTATCATAGCTGTCTTTGGTTTGGGCTTGCTCTTATCGCTTACGCCTTGTGTGCTTCCTATGGTGCCTATTGTCAGTGCCATTGTAGTTGGTACTCGCCATTCAAGATTAGGCGCATTTTATTACAGCCTTGTTTATGTCATGGCTATAGCATTAACCTATGCTGCTATTGGCGGATTAGTGAGTATTTTTGGTACCCAACTTAATCTACAAGCTCAGTTACAAAGCCCTCTATTGTTAATTGGCAGCGCCATTATCTTTGTATTGCTTGCCTTAGCCATGTTCGGTGTCTATGAAATAAGACTGCCAAGTTCTTGGCAACAACGCCTTCAAGTGCCAACCAAATCAACAGGTTCAGCGTGGAAATCAACGGTGAGTATTTTTATCGCTGGCATTTTGTCTACGCTAATTGTCTCACCTTGTGTCTCAGCACCACTTGCTGGCGTACTACTTTACATAAGTACTCAAGGCGATGGCTGGTATGGTGCGATGATGCTCTTTGTCATGGCGCTCGGCATGGGAGCTCCTTTATTACTGGTAGGGCTTTTTGGCCCTAAAGTATTACCCAAAAGCGGCGAATGGTTACACGATATCAAGGTATTAATGGGGTTTGCATTACTTGCTATGGCGATCTGGTTAATGACTCGTTGGTTACCAATGAGCAGCCATTTGTATCTCTGGAGCATTCTTGCACTGGCGATAAGCAGCTACTTCATTCATCGAGCTTATCAAATCGCCTCTCATCCTCTTCGCTGGTTCTTTGCCTTGGCCTTTTTTCTTATTGGTTGTATGGAATTTATTGGCGGTGCGGCAGGTAGTAGCAGCCCATTGCAACCCTTGAAAAATTTATCATCACCCTCAGCAACACTAAAAGAAAAGGTGGTATTTGATGCCACGATCACGAATTTAAATGAACTTGATACGATTATAGCGAATCAAGACAATCGCCCTATTATGTTAGATCTTTATGCCGATTGGTGTATCAGCTGCAAAACATTAGAAGACATGTTTGCTTCATCCGATGTGTTACCACTACTCGACAAGGTTCAACTGATTCGAGTGGATGTCACCGAAAACTCAGTCAAGAATCAGACGTTGATGCAGAAGTTCAACTTATTTGGCCCGCCATCACTGGTATTTTTAGATAATCAAGGTGAAGAACGTAAAATGCTTACTTTGATGGGAGAACCCAGCAAACCTACTTTAATTGATCGTCTAAACCGAGTAATCAGCCAATAATTTTAATCAAAAAGCGCAGCAGTTTACCTTTGATTAAAAATAAACCACAAGGAACATTTTTCGGTTTTTTTAACGCAAAACTGGACAATATCCCGCTTTTTATCGATAATTTCGCGTTACAAGCTTTTACAATTCGTTTTTTTATAAAAGCCCTGTTTGTTGGATAACACAAGCAGTACTCAAAATTCATAATAGTCAGTGCGTAACATAACCGCTGAAACACCAACACAGACAGAAGAGAGTAATTATGGACATTCGTAAAATCAAAAAGCTAATCGAACTTTTAGAAGAATCTAACGTCTACGAGATTGAAATCAAAGAAGGCGAAGAGGCTGTTCGTATTAGTCGTGGTGGTGCTCCAGTACAAGCACCTATGATGGCCGCTCCAATGATGGCAGCTCCTGCTGCTGCACCAGTTGCTGCTTCTACTGCAGCGCCAGAAGCACCTGCTGCTATTGCTGGTCACACTGTAAACTCTCCAATGGTCGGCACTTACTACAAGTCTTCTGCACCTGGCGCTAAACCTTTCATCGAAGTAGGCCAAAAAGTTAACGTTGGCGATACTATTTGTATCGTTGAGGCAATGAAAATGATGAACCAAATTGAAGCAGATAAGTCTGGTACAATTGGCGCAATCCTTGTTGAAGACGGCGAGCCAGTTGAATTTGACCAGCCTCTTATTACTATCATTTAATCCAACGCAAAGGTTTCATCATGCTCGATAAGGTATTGATTGCTAACCGAGGCGAAATCGCGCTACGTATTTTACGTGCGTGTAAAGAACTCGGTATCAAAACCGTTGCGGTTCACTCTAAGATTGACCGTGACTTGTTACATGTGCGCCTTGCAGACGAATCTATCTGCATAGGGCCAAATCCATCAGCTCAAAGTTATTTGAATATTCCAGCTATCATTAGTGCTGCAGAATTAACAGATACTTCAGCGATTCACCCAGGCTACGGCTTCCTTGCTGAAAATGCAGATTTCGCAGAGCAGGTTGAGCGTTCTGGCTTCACTTTCATCGGTCCTAAAGCCGAAACAATTCGCCTAATGGGTGACAAAGTTTCTGCTATCAAGGCAATGAAAGAAGCTGGTGTTCCTACTGTTCCAGGTTCTAATGGCCCAGTACCAACGGACCCAGAAGAATGCATCCGTGTTGCTAATGAAATAGGCTTTCCTGTTATCGTTAAAGCAGCAGCAGGTGGTGGTGGTCGTGGGATGCGCGTTGTTCACAACGAAGGCAGCCTTCTAAAATCTATCAGCATCACACAATCTGAAGCCGGTTCTTACTTCGGTGACAGCACGGTTTATATGGAAAAATTCCTACAAAACCCACGCCACGTCGAAGTTCAAGTATTGGCTGACGGTCAAGGTAATGCTGTTCACTTATACGATCGCGATTGCTCTTTGCAACGTCGCCATCAAAAAGTATTGGAAGAAGCACCAGCGCCGATGTTGAACGAAGAATCTCGCCAAGCTTGTTTAAAAGCCTGTGTTGATGCTTGCATCAAAATCAACTACCGCGGCGCAGGTACGTTCGAATTCCTATACGAAGACGGCAACTTCTATTTCATCGAGATGAACACTCGTGTTCAAGTAGAGCATCCTGTTACTGAAATGGTCACGGGGGTGGATATCGTTAAAGAACAACTTCGCATTGCTAGCGGCTTGCCATTGTCTTTCAAACAAGAAGACATCAAGCTAAATGGCCATGCAGTTGAATCACGTATCAACGCAGAAGATTCTAAAACTTTCATGCCTTGCCCAGGTAAAGTGGATTATTTCCACGCGCCAGGCGGTATGGGTGTTCGTGTCGACTCTCATTTGTACAGCGGCTACACAGTGCCACCTACGTACGATTCAATGATTGCTAAAATTATTTGTCATGCGCCAGATCGTACTGCTGCACTAAAACGCCTTTCTGGCGCTCTAGATGAAACCTTCATCGATGGTATTAAAACCAATATAGAGCTACAAAAAGACCTAGTAAATGATGCTAATTTCATTGCTGGCGGCGTTAATATCCATTATTTGGAGAAAAAACTCGGTCTATAAAGACTGCAGTTTTGCCCCTAGTGACAACATAAATCACTAGGGGCAATCATTTTCCTCTCGCCTCTCGCACCAAGCTTCGCTATTCTATTCCTGATTGTTTTATTGTTGGACTCCACTTTATGCCTTGGCTTCAAATACGTATTCATACCACGCCCGATCACGTCCCAGCTTTTGAAGATACTCTTCTCGACTGTGGTGCTATGGTTGTCACTTTTGAAGACGTTCATGACGATCCCGTATACGAACCAGACCTAAATACCACACCACTATGGAAAAACACCAAAGTAACTGGCCTGTTTGAAGCAGACGCTGATATCGAACACATTCGCCCAGTGATTGAACATAAAGCCGAATCCCTTAATGAAACCGATATCGATATGAAAATAGAGATAGTCGAAGATAAAGATTGGGAAAGAGAATGGATGGACAACTACCATCCAATTCAATTTGGCGAACGTCTTTGGGTTTGTCCTAGCTGGCGCGAAGTACCCGATCCAAATGCGGTTACACTAATGCTAGATCCAGGTTTGGCATTTGGCACTGGCACTCACCCAACGACTGCATTGTGCCTACAATGGTTAGACAGCATTGATTGCAAAGACAAAACCATTATAGATTACGGTTGCGGCTCAGGGATTCTTGGTATTGCAGGTTTACTACTTGGTGCAACCAACATGGTTGGCATTGATATCGATCCGCAAGCCGTTCAGGCAACCGAGGCTAACGCTGAACGTAACAAGATCGATCCGAGCCGTTTAGAAGTTAAACTGCCACCGTACGAATCGGATCTACAAGCAGACATAGTGGTGGCAAACATACTTGCTGGCCCACTTGCTCATCTAGCACCGACTATTTCTGCTCTGGTGAAAAAACAAGGTCAATTAGCCCTTTCAGGGATACTTGCTAACCAAGCACAGGAAGTGATTGAGGCGTATCAAGAATGGTTTACAATTGACTCTATTACCGAAAAAGAAGAATGGGTTCGTATTGTCGGCACGAAGCACGCATAATACTTAACTTTATATATAAGAGACCTTTGCACAAAGTCACGAACCAAAGGTCTCGTAAAGCTTTAAACAGGATGATGACACCCTATGGCCAATAGCCTAATAACCCGTTGCCCAAAATGTTCAACCGCATTTCGAGTAAGCGATGAAGTATTAAGCATGGCTAAGGGGAAAGTCAGATGCGGCCAATGTTTCCATATTTTTAATGCCAGCGACGCGGCAAACAACAAGACAAAACTGGCCAGCACCAAAGAAAAAACTCAATACGAAAACACTAATCCAACCAAAGAAACAGTCACTCCAGAAAATCAAGTACAAGCTGATTCAACTCGTCAGCCGGCGACACCAAACAATGAAAGTCGTAAAAATATAGAAGCATCCATCGAGAGTAGACTCGCCCCAGCGGAAGAAATTGTTAACCCAGATTGGCTACATACTCTATTTGATGACAAAGATCTGCAACCACCCAATGAAAGTGCGGCAAGCTCAAGCACCAACAAAAGCCGATTAGTAGAAGCTGAGGCCGAAGAAACAAAAAATACTTATCAGGAATCTACGCGAAGACAAGAAGCAACTCAAAGAGCCGCAGTAGAAACAAAGCGACAAGATGAACCCGCACCCTGGGAAGTTGAACTTGCAGAAGTGGAAGCTGCGCTTAAAGCGACACCACAACAACCTTTTGTAGCAAACAAGTCAACTACCAAGCCAGTACAAAAAGCTGCAGCGACAGAAAGCCCTGCAACCCCAGAGCCTGATTATATGGTTGCCCTGCATTCTTTAGCACAAACAGCAGCGGAACAAACTCGGCCGTCGGATATTAAGAACCAACACACTATTCTTGAGCAACTATCCGCTCAAGAAAGCCTAGCCCCACTAATGGGCGAAAGCGAACCTTCCACAAGTAAGAAAAAAGGCCATCCGTGGTTATGGTTTTTTGCTTCTTTATTAGGGATTGCATTGCTCACGGCACAAGTTGCCACGCATTTTTTTGAAGAAGGCAGCCGTTCATCTAATTTTAGAGCCATCTACAAAACAATATGTTCCTATTCTGGCTGCGTCCTACCTAGATTTGAAGACATCAGCGCTATTAGCATTCAACATGTACGTATTCAAAGCCACCCATCTATACCCAACACGCTTTTAGTGAATGCCATCATCACCAACACCAGCGATTTTTCTCAACCAATGCCAAAAATCGCCTTAGAGTTTTTTGATTTAAATGGTTTACCAGTCGCTGCACGACTCTTTTCACCAAGCGATTATTTACATAAAGATTTTCTCGATATCACTTACATGCCACCAAATACGCCTATTCATTTGGTCATTCCAATACAAGATCCAGGCGCTCGTGCCGTCACTCATCAGCTGAGAGCCTTTCCTACAGACACTCGCTCTTACTAATTTTTCACTGTTTTAGTGCTAAGGTTAAAAAAAGAACAAAAAATAGTCAGTTTTTAGCCTGTCAAGACTTCAAAAACAACGATTGCATAGGTATTATTCACGCCCGCTCGACGCTGTCGACGATCTTTAACATTCAATCCAGTATTCAGGAACATCATGGCATTTGCTATTGGCCCGTATTGCGTTGACAAACCCGTTATCCTTGCTCCTATGGCTGGTGTAACTGATTTGCCTTTTCGCCGCCTTTGTCATGATCAAGGTGCAGGCTTAGTGGTATCAGAAATGGTAACTTCCGATGTTCGCCTGTGGAACTCGACAAAAAGCCGCCATCGTTTAATTCACGATGCGGAAGTCTCGCCGAGATCCGTTCAAATTGCTGGCGGCGACCCTAAAATGATGGCAGAAGCCGCGCAACAAAATGTTGAGCTAGGTGCACAAATCATTGATATCAACATGGGTTGTCCCGCTAAAAAAGTATGCAATAAAGCAGCAGGCTCTGCATTACTTAAAGATGAAGCACTTGTTCGTGAAATACTGGAGTCTGTTGTAAATAGTGTTTCTGTTCCGGTCACTCTAAAAATTCGTACTGGATGGAGTCTTGATCAGAAAAATGGTCTTGCAATTGCGAAAATGGCAGAAGATATAGGCATTCAAGCATTGGCGATTCATGGACGAACACGGGAATGCAAATTCCAAGGACAAGTTGAATACGACACGATTGCAGAGATTAAGCATCATTTGAGCATCCCTATTTTTGCTAATGGGGACATTAAAGACGCGCAGTCAGCAAAGTTTGTGAAAGATTACACCAAAGCGGATGGCATCATGATTGGCCGAGCCGCCCAAGGAAGACCGTGGATTTTTCGCGAAATAAACCACTATTTAGAAACAAACGAATTGTTAGCACCTCCTTCTTTATCTGAGGTGAGACAGCTTGTTATTAATCACGTGAACGCCTTACACCAATTTTATGGTGATTATTTAGGCGTGCGTATTGCTCGCAAGCACGTTGGTTGGTACCTGCAGACGTTAGCGGATAAAACACAATTTCGCAGCCTGTTTAACCGTATTGATAATACGCAAGAACAGCTTGATAAATTGCAAGAGTTCTTTGTTTGCCAATAGGCAAACGAACCTTACACTTAATGTAATGAATATCTAAAAAGAAGACCGAAATCGTTCTTCTCTATAGTAATCAATGCACATTAATAGAGACCTTTACACGATGTAACGAGCAAAGCCAAGACGAGACAAAAACAGACGAGAAAGCGGATTTTATGGGTTATAAATGAGCATTTTGAGTCTGTTTTTAACAAAGTATTGGTGAGCACAGTAGTCGTGTAAAGATATCTAATAAATGGTTAGCTTAAAAAAATAGAAGGTCATTCTGTGGTAGAACAAACTCATACTCATACGTTTCAAGCCGCTTCTTCAGAGCAGTCACAAACCCTACGTGACAATGTTGAAAAAGCCCTACAAAACTATTTCGCTCATCTTGATGGGCAGCCAATAACAGACTTATATCAGTTAGTCTTAGCCGAGGTTGAGGCGCCTTTGCTAGAGTCTGTCATGAGCTACACAAAGGATAACCAAACCAAAGCATCCACCATCCTTGGTTTAAACCGAGGCACACTTCGCAAGAAGTTGAAGCAATACGGCATGCTATAAGCACAAAGAAAAAAGGGCGAATTCGCCCTTTTTTTCGTCTTATCTTCCCCTTGTTTATTTAGTGTTAAATTAATTGCGAGAACCATGATGGCAAATCAAAATACAGTAACTCCAATCAAACGAGCGTTAATCAGTGTTTCCGACAAATCAGGCATTGTCGAATTCGCACGTGAACTGACCGCTCAAGGTGTTGAAATTCTTTCAACTGGTGGTACTTACCGTCTTTTATTGGACAGCAACGTTAAAGCAACGGAAGTGTCTGACTACACTGGCTTCCCAGAAATGATGGATGGCCGTGTCAAAACGCTACATCCAAAAGTACACGGTGGCATTCTTGGTCGTCGTGACATCGACGGCGCCATCATGAAAGAGCACGGCATCGAAGAAATCGATATGGTTGTTGTTAACCTTTACCCATTCGAAGCAACGATCGAACGTCCTGATTGCGATTTACCGATGGCGATTGAAAACATTGATATCGGTGGCCCTACCATGGTTCGCTCTGCAGCGAAAAACCATAAAGACGTGGCTATCGTGGTTTCCCCTTCGAACTACGAAGGCATCTTGGCATCACTTAAAGCTGACGGAGGTTTGACTTTCGAACAGCGTTTCGACCTTGCTGTTAAAGCATTCGAACACACTTCTCACTACGATGGCGCTATTGCTAACTTCCTAGGTAAAAAAGTGGAAGGCGGCAGCGAGGACTTCGCACGCACCTTCAACCTACAATTCAACAAACAAGAAGAAATGCGCTACGGTGAGAATCCACACCAGAAAGCCGCTTTCTATGTTGAAGCGAATCCTAAAGAAGCGTCTATCAGCACGGCTAAACAAATCCAAGGTAAGGCACTGTCTTACAACAACATCGCAGACACTGATGCGGCTCTTGAGTGCGTAAAAAGCTTCGATAAACCAGCATGCGTTATCGTTAAACACGCTAACCCTTGTGGCGTAGCAACAGCAGCGAGTCAATTTGAAGCCTACGATCTTGCTTTCCAAACAGACCCAACGTCTGCCTTTGGCGGCATCATCGCTTTCAACCAAGAGCTAGATGCACAAACCGCACAAGCAATTGTTGATCGCCAATTCGTTGAAGTAATCATTGCTCCAAGCGTTAGCAAAGAAGCGGCCGACATCGTTGCCGCAAAACAAAATGTTCGTGTGCTTGAGTGTGGCCAATGGTCAAAAGACAAGCCAGCGGCGCTAGATTACAAACGCGTTAACGGCGGCTTATTGGTTCAAGACCGTGACGACGGAGTGATTACTTTAGACGATCTTAAAATTGTCTCTAAACGCCAACCTAGCGAAGAAGAACTAAAAGACTTATTGTTTGCATGGAAAGTGGCTAAATTTGTTAAATCCAATGCGATTGTTTATGCGAAAGCAGAACAAACTATTGGTGTAGGCGCAGGCCAAATGAGCCGCGTTTACAGCGCTAAGATTGCCGGTATCAAAGCGGCTGACGAAAATCTAGAAGTGGTTGGTTCGGTTATGGCATCTGATGCATTTTTTCCATTCCGTGATGGCATCGATGCGGCTGCACAAGCTGGTATTACAGCTGTTATCCAACCAGGTGGTTCTATGCGTGACGAAGAAGTTATTGCTGCAGCTGACGAAGCTGGCATGGCAATGGTCTTCACTGGCATGCGTCACTTCCGTCACTAAGAACGCGCCACTAAGAAGCCGCCATTGATGGAAGCATCCATTAATACGTCAAAACTTTTTAGTTAGTT
The DNA here is from genome assembly GCF_965225885.1 of Marinomonas sp. Lineage (NCBI taxonomy): Bacteria > Pseudomonadati > Pseudomonadota > Gammaproteobacteria > Oceanospirillales > Oceanospirillaceae > Marinomonas > Marinomonas sp. Next base: position 2,208,299 of record NZ_OZ245329.1, on the reverse strand, counting down.
GCCAGAGACTTCGGTCTCTGGCTCGCAATACAAAGGATTAGATAATGAAAGTTCTTATTATTGGTAACGGTGGTCGTGAACATGCTCTAGCATGGAAAACCGCAGAATCCAGCCAAGTCGAAAAAGTTTTTGTTGCTCCAGGTAATGCAGGCTCAGCAACAGAAAACAAAGTTAAAAACGTTAACATCGGCGTGACAGACATCGCTGATCTTGTGGCTTTCGCGAAGAAAGAAAGCATCGACTTGACCATTGTTGGCCCAGAAGCGCCTTTGGTTATTGGTGTGGTGGACGCGTTTGAAAAAGAAGGCTTAGCTATCTTCGGTCCAACAGCAGCTGCAGCACAACTAGAAGGCTCTAAAGCTTTCACTAAAGACTTTTTAGCACGCCACAACATTCCCACGGCAGCTTATGGCAACTTCACTGAGATCGAACCTGCTGTCGCTTACATCAAGCAGCATGGCGCTCCAATCGTTGTTAAAGCCGATGGCTTAGCGGCAGGTAAAGGCGTTATTTTGGCGCAAACTGAAGCCGAAGCCATTGAAGCAGTTGAAGATATGTTACAAGGCAACGCTTTTGGCGATGCAGGTAGCCGTGTTGTTATCGAAGAATTCTTGGTCGGTGAAGAAGCCAGCTTCATCTGCATGGTTGATGGCGAGACCGTTTTGCCAATGGCGACAAGCCAAGACCACAAAGCACGCGATAATGGCGACAAAGGCCCAAATACTGGTGGCATGGGCGCTTATTCTCCAGCACCGGTTGTCACACCAGAAATTCATGATCGCATTATGAATGAAGTCATCATGCCAACCGTTAAAGGCATGAACGCGGAAGGCAATCGCTACCGCGGATTCTTATACGCTGGCGTGATGATTGCACCAGATGGCACACCAAAAACACTCGAATATAACTGTCGCTTTGGTGATCCAGAAACACAACCAATAATGATGCGCTTGCGTTCTGATTTGGCTCAAATGTGTTTGGCAGCCATCAATGGCAAGCTTGATACAATCGTAGCTGACTGGGACCCTCGCGCAAGCTTAGGTGTTGTTCTTGCAGCTGGCGGCTACCCTGCTGATTACCCTAAAGGTGATGTGATTTCTGGTTTGGATACAATCCTTCCTGAAGGTCAGAAAGTATTTCAAGCAGGCACTGCATTAAAAGATGGCCAAGTTGTTACTAATGGTGGCCGTGTTCTTTGCGCGGTTGCTCTTGGCAATACGGTTGCAGAAGCACAAGCGTCTGCTTACGAGGTTGTTAAAACACTGTCTTGGGACAAAGTTTACTTCCGCACTGACATAGGCCATCGCGCCATTGCTCGTGAGAAAAAGTAATCTAGCCGTGGCTAAAACAGTGACTCGCTAATAAAAAAGGCCTCAATTGAGGCCTTTTTTACATCTTAAACTTGATTCGGACTTATAACTTTTTTTTCAACTGAGACTCTTTTTTGTCTAACCACACTTTAAATAAGCGCCCTACTTCTAACACCAATAAACCAAAAATAATGCCAGCAACCCAATCTAAACCCAGCACAAAGCCCAATGCAGCAATCATTCCATAGCCATAAAATAGATTAGTACGCGTTGATGGCTTGGACTGTCTGGCGAACCATGTCACCCCTAACAGCAATATGCTAAACCAAACATAATACTCCACCAAAATTGGATATAGCATTTGATCCCCTATCTAGTTAATAATGATAGCCTTTATTGTGCTTGGGCTAGCGTTTTGTTTTATCGATTAATTTTACTATTTTTACTCATTATCTCCAACAGCGCTTGGAGCTCAAACACTATTGCCATTATTGATGATACAAATAGTGCATTCAATATTGGCAAAAGTGGTTATTACTTTATCGATAAAGATCAAAACTTATCATTTGATACCATTACGTCTGACAAGTATGCAAAACGTTTTAGACCTCTTAATCGCGACTATCTACAGTTCGGAATGGTACAAGGCAATATCTGGATTCGCACCGACGTAGCGATACGAACCAGTAACATGCCGATATTGCTAACGATTGACTCTCCAAGACTCCAGAACCTAGATATCTATCTTCCTAATTTATACGAAAACCAAGTTCAGGCAGAGCTCGGTGGTGCACGACCTTATAACAACAAAAAAATTAAAGCACCAAACTATATTTTTTCGATTCCAGCCAACTCGCCACCCGTTTTTACCTTGTATATTAAGCTCTCATCTCATTTACCAATTAATGCAGAAATAAAGCTGAAAACACTTTCTAAAATGAGCTCAGATGCACAGAAAGAACTAACTTTTACGGGAATTCTCATTGGCATATTATTGACGCTATTGATTTACAATGTGTTCTTTTTTATCAAAACATCGCACCCGATGTACATAATATACTGTGTGTTGTTGGTCGGCATTGCGGTTCTGCACCTTGCTCTTCATGACCAGCTTTCTCAGTTGTTTCCAAACTCTGTCAACATTCAAGAAAAAATTTATAATTTTGCGGCACTATCTTGTTTATGTGCGATTGTGTTCTTTTCACGACTCTACCTTGAGACCAAAGACCATCTGCCAAAAATGGATCGAATTTTAATTGCCGTTGGCACTCTCAATGCATTATTTGCCATCATATTCACCATGGCACCTGAAAAAATAAATATTATGGTGCTCTCTTTTATAGTGGTCTGTACTCTCATTATATTAACCACACATGCCATCATCGCTTTTATCAAAAACATTCCTTTTTCAGGCTACTATCTAGTCGCTCGATTAACATTACTTTGTGGGCATTTTGCATGGCTAATGTCGGTTTACGGCATCATTCCAAGCGTCTTATTATTTGAATGGGGACTCACGTTAACCATCATTGTTGAAGCGATGATTCATTTCACAGGCATGGTTGCGCAAACAGCCCCACTACTCCAAAGACACATCCAGAAAAATAAATACTCTCAAACGGAAATAGCCGATCTTCTATCTGATCTTTCCAGCCGACTTCGCCGTCAAATTAACATTATTGGCGGCGGACTTTCTTATCTTGAGCAGGCGGCAGCTTCAAACGACACTAAGCTGTTTTTAACCAGCAGCCTAACCGCTAACAACAATCTTAAAAATCTCATTGAACGAATTGATCTACTGAGCGACATTAAAGAAAACACTTTAGCCGATCAGCCATCGCCTTTATTGCTCAACCAATTAATAGACAATGCCTATAATAATTTTCAGCGTTTAGATCAAGACAATGCACAAATTGAACTGAATACCTACAAAACGGATCACGTTGAAATTTTACAAAATGCATCCATTTTACAGCACCTTATCGAAAGTCTTGCGCAAGAGTTCAAGCATTTTACTGATCAACCACTTACCCTAAACATTACACGCCACGAAATAAATAGAGAAGGCGTCACTTTATTAGAGCTCAAATGCTACCCTCTACCAACACGAATCCGAACCACTGCGACAAGCTTTGATCTTGGTATGCACTACATCACGCTTCTTATCCAACACTTAGACGGTGAGATACAAATATCCGAGAGCGACTCTACACGAAGCATTACTATTCAGCTTCCTATGCACGCACGTATTCGCTCGGTAAACAGCAACATGTCACAGCAACACCACTTCGACATCATATTATTTGGTCAAGAAGACAATAATCTCCACAAAGCATTAACCGTTTTGCAAAGCCACGCTAATAAAATAGAGCATTTCACTACGTTAGAAAGCTTATTAGATTATTTAGAATTACCAGCAAAAAGAGAATCCGGCTCTATTATTTTAGTCTTCGACAACGGCGGCCACATTCCCCATATTACGCAACAAAGACTACTACCTTTAATGCGTCATGAAGATCAGTGTTTACTGATTAGCAACAATGTTAAAATGTCGCTCGATTATGCTAAAAAGCTTAGTTTCGATGATTTACTGGCCTACTCAGAATTAGATAGCCAACTAGAGCAAAGAATATCTCGCCTTATACAAAAGGGAGACAGATTAAAGAATACATCTTTGTCACGGATCAACCCTTTGCACAAAACACCTTGAAGCAAAGCCACCAACCTTGAATAATACAAACGAAAGGAGATGATATGGACTGTTTATTTTGCAAGATAGTAAAAGGTGACATTCCGGCAAACGTTTTATATGAAGACGATGACGTTATCGCTTTTGAAGACATTATGCCAAAAGCTCCAACCCACTTTCTTGTTATTCCTAAACGTCATATTAGTACGCTGAATGACCTTACTGATGAAGATGCTCCCGTGGTTGGTAAACTACAAATCACCGCAGCGAAAATAGCAAAGCAAAAAGGCATCAGCGACGCTGGTTATCGTGTTGTTATGAACTGTAACGAGATGGGTGGACAAACCGTTTACCACATTCATATGCATGTATTGGGTGGCCGTGCAATGACATGGCCTCCAGGTTAATGAGAGGATAAAAAATGATCTCTTTTCTAGACAAAGCCGTATTACAACTTGATCGAGCCTTACAAACGCTTGTTCCTCATGCCGCGAAAGCAAAGCGATCATCTCCTGCAGAAAAACTAGAAGAAGCTGAATTGGAACAGACTGAGCGCAAACATTCATCTGGTCTCATGCGCATCAATCATACTGGCGAAGTGTGCGCCCAAGCACTATATGCAGGACAAGCAACAACAGCAAAACTCGCTGCTGTTCGCAAAGAAATGGAGCATGCGGCGGACGAAGAAATAGATCATCTAGTCTGGTGCGAACAACGGCTTTATGACTTAGGCAGCAAACCCAGTGTTTTAAACCCTTTATTCTACGGTGCATCTTTTATCATAGGCGCTGGCGCTGGCCTTATTAGTGATAAATTAAGCTTAGGCTTTGTTGCTGCCACAGAAGAACAGGTTTGCATTCACCTTGAAAAACACATGGCAACCCTGCCAACACAAGATGAAAGAAGCAAAGCGGTTTTGGCACAAATGCATATTGATGAAGCCAAGCACAAAGCAATGGCGTTAGAAGCAGGTGGATACGAGTTTCCACAACCTATTATGGTCATCATGACCCAAGTATCCAAAGTCATGACCACAACAACCTACCGGATTTAATCATGAACAGAGATCTTCATTCTATTCGCCGTGACTATCAATTCGACGACCTTTTGGAAGAAAACGCAGGAGAAGATCCTCTTGCGTTATTTGACACCTGGCTAGAAAAAGCCATCGAAGCTTGCCCAGACGACCCAACTGCAATGGTATTAAGCACCGTTGGACTAGATGGCTGGCCGCATTCTCGCGTGGTGTTATTAAAACAACGTAACGATGCTGGCTTTTCTTTTTTTACCAACTATGACAGTGAAAAAGGCCAGCAATTAGCCCAGAACAACAAAGCCAGCATGACCTTCTTTTGGCCTGCGTTGTCTCGTCAAGTTCGTGTAGAAGGCATCATAGAAAAAGTATCCCGCGAGACATCTGAAACCTATTTTGCAAGTCGCCCACGAGGCAGTCAGCTCGCAGCGAGAACCTCTAAGCAAAGTGCCATTATTGAGAGCCGTGATGCGCTGCAAAAAGCATTTGATGCAGAAGAGCAAGCTTTCAGCGAGCAAAGCGTTCCCTGCCCTGAAAACTGGGGCGGATATGTATTAAAGCCCAGTTTCATTGAGTTCTGGCAAGGACGACCAAGCCGGCTTCATGACCGCATTTGTTATGCACAAAAAGATAACGATTGGATAAGAACTCGAAAAGCACCGTAATTATTACTCGCAGCAAATGATTCATTGTGAAGAGTGAACAGGACTCAAAGCAGGAGACGAAAGGTTAAACTCATTCTCTCCTCTTTGATTCGCTTTCTTACCGGCAGTGAGTGCTGCCATATCACCTGTGTCGAAGCAGACATAACCAACCAACTTGAATCGTCTAATTCCACACTGTGTTTAATTTGATGATTCGCTTTAAGGCGAAATAGAAACGGTCGACTCGCTCCGAGGCTCAACATAGCAACGACTGGCGCAGGCCCTAGTGATTTCTCATCATCCGCATGCCAGCCCATGTATTCCTCACCATCTTGATACCAATTCAACAACACGGCATTGAACGACTGACCCGCAAGCCGCTCAGCCTCTTCTTTAATAGGTAATAGCCAATCAGGCCAACCAATGCCATGATGATCTTTACCTGAATAGCGATAACAAATACCAAAATCCGCAATAAACGCCACTTTTCTTGGCACCAATATATCGCGCCCAAACATGAGCAAACTTTCTCGCTCCCACAACAGATTCAACTTAAGCCGCGACATAAGCTGCTGTAAGCTTGAGCTAGAAATTGAGTATCGGTATGATGGCCGAGCTTCCATTTAATTATTCACCTTGGACTTCAATGCAAACCTCTCTTCCTCATGAGCAAATCAAACGCAGCGCATTTTTAGACGTATATCGCGGCTCTGCCGTACTTCTAATGATAATATTCCACTTCTGTTGGGATTTGCGGAATTTTGGTTTTATGGAGTTTTCTATTTATGACCCTTTTTGGATCTATTTTCGCAGTTTGATTCTCACACTCTTTCTAACTGCCATTGGCTGGTCAACATATATAACACTAAACAAAGCTCGCAACCCATCATTTTGGAAGAGAGACTTAAAGCTATTTATTTCAGCAACGGGGATTTCATTGGCAACCTACCTTGCCGTGCCCAACCAGTGGATTTACTTTGGCATTTTACACTTCATTTTTATTGCCTCTTTGATCACGAGACCGCTGGTCAAATGGCCAATTACTTCAGCATTACTTGGCGCTATTATTATCTTCGTCTATCACTCAACCAACTGGCTACACTTCCCTAACGCCTTCACAACCATCACATCTTATGTCGAACTACCAGAAAGAACTCTGGATATCGTATTTCCTTTTCCGTGGATTGGCGTTGTTTTAATAGGCCCTCTTCTTGGCTACCTAAATTGGCATAAGATCCCTACTCCAAGTAATCTAGCAATTGATATTTTGGCCTTTATGGACCGCTACGCACTGCCCATTTATCTAACCCATCAACTTATACTATTTTGCCTTGTAGCCTCGTTCAAAATGGTGCTTGGCCTCATTTTTTGATCACTTTTCGTGCGCTCAACCAGATGAGTTTTTTTCATCAAAAAATAGATAAAAATAGATTTTATGGCCTTGCCAATTGCTAACTTTACGCTTTTTCAGGCAAGTAAAGTAAGTGACCACTTAGCTATTGTTTAATTATCATTTTAGAGTTTTTTTCAAGCCTTGATTTTCACTTGAATGAGCACTATTGTTCGCTACAGATTATCAACGAAACACTACATATAGTGTGTTAGCTAAAATATACACACTACATAGAGTAAACCGCCTCTTTTTATATAGCACTAATGGGAAGTCAATGCATGAGCACTCTCACAGTTACTAAACGTAACGGGACGACAGAAAACATCAACCTAGAAAAGATTCATAAAGTCATCGCATGGGCTGCTGAAGGATTAGACAATGTTTCTGTTTCCCAAGTAGAGCTAAAAGCACGAATTCAGTTCTTTGAGGGTATTCGTACTACAGACATCCACGAAACACTTATCAAATCTGCTGCGGATCTCATTTCTGAAAACACGCCAGATTACCAATACTTAGCGGCACGTTTAGCTATTTTTCACCTCCGTAAAAAAGCCTTCGGTGATTTTGAGCCGCCGCACCTTTACAAGCATGTAAAAAATCTTGTTGAGCAAAAGCGTTATGATTCGCATCTGCTAGAAGATTACACAGAAGAAGATTTCAACCAGCTAAATTCTTTCATTGATCACTCTCGTGATATGGATTTCTCTTATGCTGCGGTGAAACAGCTTGAAGGTAAGTACTTGGTACAAAACCGAGTAACGGGGGCTATCTACGAAAGCCCACAGTTTATCTACATCCTTGTCGCGGCTTGCCTATTTGCTGGTTATGACAAAAAAGATCGTTTGAACTTAATTCGCCGTTTCTATGACGCCGTATCTAAATTTAAAATTTCATTACCGACACCGATCATGTCTGGCATTCGCACACCGACTCGTCAGTTCAGTAGCTGTGTACTGATTGAATGCGGTGACTCTTTAGACTCTATCAACGCGACATCTAGTGCTATTGTCAAATACGTCAGCCAGCGCGCCGGTATCGGCGTGAACGCTGGTGCCATTCGTGCTCTGGGTAGTCCTATTCGTGGCGGCGAAGCTTTCCACACAGGTTGTATCCCATTCTACAAACACTTCCAAACAGCAGTAAAAAGCTGCTCTCAAGGTGGTGTTCGTGGTGGCGCAGCAACCGTTTTCTATCCAATTTGGCACTTAGAAGTCGAAAGCCTATTGGTACTGAAAAACAACCGTGGTGTAGAAGAAAACCGCGTTCGTCATTTGGATTACGGCGTACAGTTTAACCGACTGATGTACCAACGCTTGATTAAAGGCGGCAATATTACTTTGTTTAGCCCATCTGACGTGCCAGGTCTATACGATGCTTTCTTTGCTGATCAAGAAGAGTTTGACCGCCTATACACTATGTATGAGCAAGATCCTTCAATCCGTAAACAAAGCATTAAAGCAACAGAGCTATTCACTCTGTTTGCTTCTGAGCGTGCAAGCACTGGTCGTATTTATCTACAGAACGTGGATCACTGTAATACTCACAGCCCATTTGACCCTAAAGTTGCGCCAGTTAAACAAAGTAACTTGTGTTTGGAAATCGCCCTTCCAACTAAGCCGCTGAACAGCATTGATGATAAAGAAGGCGAAATTGCGTTGTGTACCTTGTCTGCATTCAACCTAGGTGCACTTGAAAATCTAGATGAACTAGAAGAATTAGCAGAGCTAATCGTTCGCGCCTTGGACAGCTTGTTGGATTACCAGAACTACCCAATTCCAGCGGCACAGCGTGCAACAGAACTGCGTCGTACATTAGGTGTCGGCGTTATTAACTACGCGTATTACTTAGCGAAAAATGACGTTAAATACTCTGACGGCAGTGCAAACGAACTAACTCACAAAACATTTGAAGCGATTCAGTACTTCCTATTGAAAGCTTCTAACAAGTTAGCGAAAGAGTTTGGCCCATGTTTGGCCTTTAACGAAACAACTTACTCTAAAGGCATCTTGCCAATCGATTCTTACAAAAAAGAAATAGACAACATCGTTTCTAACGAATTGTTCTACGATTGGGAAACCTTGCGTACAGAAATCGTTACTCACGGTCTACGTAATTCGACGCTTACTGCATTGATGCCATCTGAAACCTCTTCTCAGATCAGCAATGCAACTAACGGCATCGAGCCACCTCGTGGTTTCGTTTCTGTTAAAGCAAGTAAAGACGGTATTTTGAAGCAAGTCGTTCCTGAGTTTGAACGCCTAAAAGACAACTATGAATTGTTGTGGACCATCCCATCAAACGATGGCTACCTACAATTAGTGGGTATTATGCAGAAGTTTGTCGACCAAGCGATCTCTGCTAATACAAACTATGATCCGCAAAAATTTGAGTCTCAAAAAGTACCAATGAAGGTGATTTTGAAAGATCTACTTACCGCTTATAAACTTGGTGTGAAAACACTGTACTATCACAACACTCGTGATGGCGCTGATGACAAGCAAGAAGACATGGATGATTGCGCCGGCGGTGCTTGCAAAATCTAACCAGTCAGTCATCGTACAGAGACCTTTTGCATGATCTGACAAGCAAAGCCTCATATCAATGAGGCTTTGCTATGTTTACCGCTTTAACGAAATACTAAAATCTATTAATAACTAAGGCATCTTCTTACCGAAAATGCCCTACGCTTTTGAGGAATACCCTGAAACATGAGTTACTCGACTTTCAACCGTAAGCACTTCGATAGTACAAAAGAACCTATGTTCTTTGGTGAAAATGTCAACGTTGCTCGCTATGATCAGCAAAAGCATCCCATTTTTGAAAAGCTAATCGAAAAACAATTGTCTTTCTTTTGGCGACCTGAAGAAGTCGATCTTTCTACTGATCGCAAAGACTTCCAACGATTAGAAGAACACGAACAACACATTTTCTTGAGCAACCTAAAATACCAAACATTGCTCGACAGTGTGCAAGGCCGTTCGCCAAACGTTGCACTATTACCAATTGTTTCTCTACCTGAATTAGAAACTTGGATTGAAACTTGGTCTTTCAGTGAAACCATTCACAGCCGCTCTTACACTCATATTATTCGTAATATTGTTAACGATCCGACCAAGATTTTTGATGATATCGTGACGAACGAAGAAATCACTAAACGTGCCGACAGTGTGTCTAAATACTATGATCGTCTAATCGAAATGGTCAATTTGTATAACACCATGGGCATGGGAACCTTTGACGTTCCTGGCAAAGGCGCAATTGAAATTTCTATGCCTAAGCTTAAAAAAGCCCTTTACCTAACGATAGCCTCCGTCAACGTATTAGAAGCGATTCGTTTCTATGTTAGCTTTGCATGTAGTTTTGCTTTTGCTGAGCGTACGCTAATGGAAGGCAACGCCAAGATCATCAAACTGATCGCTCGTGATGAAGCCTTGCACTTAACAGGCACTCAACACATGTTGAACTTGATGGCTTCCGGCAAAGATGACCCAGAAATGGCAGTCATTGCAGCAGAATGCCAAGACGAAGTTCGTCAAATATTCATTGAAGCTGCGGAACAAGAAAAAGAATGGGCAACGTACTTATTCAAAGACGGCTCTATGATAGGTCTTAACGCTCAAATCTTAGGCCAATATGTTGAATACATTACTAACGTACGAATGCAAGCAGTTGGACTTGATACCTGCTTTGAAACCAAGCACAACCCAATTCCATGGATTAACGCTTGGTTGGTAAGTGACAATGTTCAAGTTGCCCCACAAGAGGCAGAAATCAGTTCTTACCTAGTCGGACAAACTGACAACAGCTTAGATGATTCAGACTTCGATGACTTCGATCTCTAAACCACAAGCGCTCGAAAACAAAGATCAAGTGCATCGAGTACTATTAGGGAAAAAACAAATTCTCGTTACTGAGGATGAACCTTTACTAGTACAACTTGAGCGAGCTGGTATTCACGTTGAATACCAGTGTCGTGAAGGATATTGCTCTTCTTGCTCAATCAAGCTCTTATGGGGAAATGTCATTTATCCATTTGAGCCCCTAGCATGGGTGCAAAGCGGTTATTTATTAGCTTGCTGTGCGATTGTCAAAAGCGACATTGAAATCGCTTTTTTTGACTGACGCAGCCATAGGCAAAATAATATCTTTGCACTAGCGCAACGTACGGTAGCCCGCATAAATTCGGGTTGCTGTCGTTATCCAACAGATCACACCAAAAGCATACGCCATGATGGCAAAGTAACTAGGGAACAAACAAATCAATATCAGAAACACAATGGTTTCTGTCCCTTCTGCCAATCCCCCTAAAAAGTACAGAGATTTACGACCATACTCTAATCGTTCTATTTTTCGCTTCTCTGCCATAATGGCAAACGCCAAAAAACTACTTCCCGTCCCCATAAAAGAAAAAATCAGGAAACTAGCGGCTAACGCATTGTCTACTGGACTCATCAGAGCAAAACCAAAAATCACCGCTGAATAAAAAATAAAATCCAAGGTAATATCTAAATAGCCACCTAGATCCGTTGCCCCCTGCACTCTCGCCACAGCACCATCTAAACCATCCATCACTCTATTAATGATCACACACACCAGAGCCAAAGAGGTGTTTCCAAAAAACAAAGCAGGTAACACCATAATACCAATGACAAAACCAAAAACGGTAATCCAATCAGCTTTCACACCTAACTTATCAATCACCAAAGCCGTTAAACGCAAAGGATGTTTCAGGGTTTTAATAAAAAATGTATCTAACATTCAAACAACTACCTTGATTCTAGAGAGACGAAACTTTTCAAGACTTGATACAATGCAAACATACTGAGACTCGCCAACAACTCAATTGTAAATAAGGTTTTTATGATAAACGCTCAACAATACGGCTCTTCAGGCCCACATCTTATTGTTATACACGGTTTATTTGGCAATGCTGACAACTGGCACTCTATTGCTCAAGCCTTGGCTGAACACTTCACCGTGCACTGTATCGATCTTCCTAATCATGGTAAATCAGATAGTATGTCTGATGCCAGCTATCCAAAGATGGCAGAGGCGATACTTGATTGGACAACACTCAATAAAATTAACTCTTTCTACCTTCTCGGCCACTCAATGGGTGGGAAAGTCGCCATGCAAATGGCTGCAATCGCACCAGCCGGAAAAATTGAAAAACTCATCGTGGTTGATATCTCTCCAGTTGATTACCAACCAAGCCATACTCGTATCTTAGAAGGTTTAAAAGCAATTGATGAGTCGCAGCCGGCATCAAGAAAAGAAGCCGACGTATTATTAAGTCAATACGAGTCAAATTTGACTGTCAGACAATTCTTATTGAAAAACCTAGTAAGAAGTGAACAAGGCTTCAAGCTAGAGCTCTCTGTGAACAACATAGCCGATAGCTATTCTACTATTCTAAAAAAACCGATTATTGAAAGCTCGGTAGACATACCGACGTTATTTATCAAAGGTGAAAACTCAGACTATATTGTGGCCGAGTATCAAAACGCAATTTTGACACTCTTTCCAAACGCTAGCTTTAAGATCATATCTGGCGCTGGTCACTGGTTACATGCTGAAAAGCCATTACCCTTTACCAGTCTTGTAAAACGGTTTTTGCGGTAATCACTAACAACCCGTTTCGGAGCACAGACCATATTTGTCTTTTAAATACGATGGGGACGGTAATACGACACCGTATGATTTAATCAGGTAAGGGTTAAAACTCACCCTCAGTTTATCGGGGTACACTGCGTCCAGTAGAACCCCTTTTGACTGCCACGTACTAATACGATCAGCCAACATACCTAGTTTCGTATCAGTGTCAGAGTAAATTGCAAACAATGAGCCTGCTCGGACAAAAGCAAAAGAAGGCCCTATCATTATTCGTTGCTTATGGAATAGTAATTTTAATATGTCCTGCGCTATGCCATTTTTATAGAGTTCAGTATCGACCAGTGAAAAGATCGCCATTGAATCTTCTAAGACAAAATTCACTGCCTTCAAGATAGACAAACGATCACACAACCAACGAATCATCATCACTAATTCAACCTATAATCGTCCGCTAAATAGGTTCCTAATATTCGCACATCTTCTGAAAAGAAACGCAATTCTTCAAGCGCCTCCTGCATCGGAGAAGACTGAAAATGCGCTTCAACATCCACATAGAACTGAGTTGCGGTAAAATTACCATTCACCATATAACTTTCTAACTTCAACATGTTAATCCCTTGGGTAGCAAAGCCACCCATCGCCTTATAAAGCGCTGCAGGGATATTTCGCACGCGAAACATAAAGGAAGTGATATAAGTTAAGCCATCTTCATAAACAGGCATTTTTTGCTGACGAGCAAACACCAAAAAACGAGTCGTATTGCCTTCCGTATCATTAAAATGGGTTTTAAGCACTTTCAGACCATAAAGCTCAGCCGCCAATTCTGATGAAATCACTGCCAATCCAGGCTCATCAAATTCAGCAATATGCTTAGCGGCTCCAGCCGTATCATACATAGCTTGACTCTTCGCCCCCAACACCTTGATGTTGGTATCACATTGCGCCAGCGCCTGTGGATGACTGCCAATTCGAGTGATTTGGTCTAATGTCATAGAATGACGAGCAATTAAACAATGATTAACTGGCTCAAAGTGCTCTTTTACCACATACAATTGAGTACGTTTTAATTCCCGATAGATTTCTTCAACTCGACCAGCGGTAGAGTTTTCAACAGGAATCATGGCGTAATAAGCTTCACCTTGCTCCACCATCTGTAAAGCATCAACAAAGGTTGCGCAGTGAATACTGGTCCAATCAGGAAAGGTATGTTTGCAAGCAAGATGCGAATAAGCCCCAGGCTCGCCTTGATAAGCAACAACCTGCGTTGCATCAAGAGTAAGATGTTGATCTGGCATAGTAGAATCGATTCTGTGATATATTTCCGCTACAGTAACAAATAGACGTTATTATTTACACAAAAATGACATGAACAAATACTTCCACCCAACTACTGACCAAAAAATGCCTTATGAAAAAAACATTCATATTACTGGTAAAAGGTTATCAGTTTTTAATTAGTCCTTTACTGGGAAATAACTGTCGATTTTATCCTAGCTGCTCACAATATATGATCGAAGCTATTGAGCGCTTTGGGATTTTTAAAGGTGTGTATTTAGGCTTAAAAAGATTGTCTAAATGTCATCCATGGCACGAAGGCGGCATGGACCCGGTTCCCGGTTCATGCCACTGTAAAGACGAAAAAACACAAGAAAATCAAATTAAAAGAGAGAAAGAAAAGAATTAACTTTGCGTCGTGGTCATTTGTAATTTCAAGTCACTAGCAACCAATACAGCCTGCGTTCTATTGTTAATTTCCAGCTTGCGAAAAATCGCCGTAATATGCGCCTTCACCGTTGCTTCAGAAATAGATAATTCATAAGCAATCTGTTTATTTAACAACCCTTCATGTAAATAACAAAGCACTTTATATTGCTGCGGAGTCAGCTCTGCGACTTTGTTTTGCATTGATAAATCTGGCTTTGGCTGATTAGCAACCTCTTGCCTAAGACCATCTGGTAGCCAAATATCACCCGCTAAAATGGCATGAATCGCCTTGGCATAAGTTGCAGGCTCACTGGTTTTAGGAATAAACCCCAAAGCGCCAGCATCAATGACTTTCGCAACCATCACACTGTCTTCACTACCGGAAATCACAGCCACTGGCACATCCGGAAAATCTTTACGAATTCGAATCAATCCATACAACTCACCACTACCGGGCATATTTAAATCCAGCAGCAGCAAATCAAGGTCATTTACATTCTCCAAACATTGCAAAGTCGAATCCAAGTCATGAGATTCGACTATAACAATTCCCTCAATCTCTGCTCGTAATGCGCCACATAGCGCACTACGGAACAAGGGATGATCATCCGCGATAACAAGTGAAATCACTGTGTATCCTTTTTAAATATGTAAACTGTCACACATTTAAACGGTTTTCGATCAAATCATCAACCACACTTGGGTCAGCTAATGTACTTGTATCACCGAGTTGATCATGTTCATTGGCGGCGATCTTTCTTAAAATTCGACGCATAATTTTACCAGATCGAGTTTTCGGTAAGCCTTTGCTTGCCCACTGAATAAGATCTGGCGTGGCGATAGGCCCAATTTCTTGTCGAACAAACTGCTTCAATGATTTAGTCAGCTCTTCATCTGGAATCACACCAGCAATCGCACTGACATAAACATAAATGCCTTGGCCTTTAATATCATGAGGGTAACCAACAATAGCGGCCTCAGCAACAGAAGGATGAGCAACCAGCGCGCTTTCGATTTCAGCGGTTCCTAAGCGATGCCCAGAAACGTTCAAGACATCATCCATACGCCCAGTGATCCAATAATGACCATCTTCGTCACGCGATGCGCCATCACCAGTAAAATACATGCCTTCAAAGGTACTGAAATAGGTTTGCTCAAAACGCTCATGGTCGCCATAAACAGTTCGCGCCTGGCCTGGCCAAGAATCGGTAATAACCAAACCGCCTTCTACTAGTACGCCCTGCTCTTCTTGCAAAATGCCTTGCGCATCGACCAAAGCAGGTTGCACGCCATACAAAGGACCAGTACAAGAACCCGGCTTGATATCACCTTGAACAACTCGTGGCGTCATCATCATGCCGCCAGTCTCGGTTTGCCACCAGGTATCAACGATAGGGCAAGAGGAATTACCGATTTCAGTGTAATACCAAGACCACGCTTCTGGGTTGATTGGCTCACCCACACTACCTAGTACGCGCAATGAATCTCGTTTACTTGAACGCGTCGCTTCATCGCCTTTCGCCATCAAAGCTCGAATAGCCGTCGGTGCTGTGTACAGAATGGTTACGTCAAATTTATCAACCACGCGACCAATTCGACCTGAATCAGGGTAGGTTGGAACACCTTCAAACAAGATGCTTGTTGCACCATTAGCAAGCGGCCCATAAACCATGTAACTATGACCTGTGATCCACCCTACATCGGCGGCACACCAATAAATATCATCTGGTTTAAGATCAAATACCAATTCATGAGTTAACGAGGCATAGACCAAATATCCGCCAGTAGTGTGCACCACACCTTTTGGCTTACCGGTTGAACCAGAGGTATAAAGAATAAAAAGCGGGTCTTCGGCGTTCATGCGCTCTGCTGGACATTCAGCGCTTTCATTCTCAACTTCAACCGCCCAATCCAGATCACGGCCTTCAAACCAAGGCACATCTTTTTGGGTATAACGATAAACAACAACGCTTTCAACTGATGGACAAGCATTGTTGTCCAACGCCATATCGACGTTATGTTTAAGAGGAATAGTGTTACCAGCACGACGACCTTCGTCTGCGGTGATGACTAACTTTACTTCACAATCGTTTAAACGATCAGCAATAGCATGAGCTGAAAAACCACCGAAAATAACCGAGTGAATAGCACCGATTCGAGCACACGCCAACATAGCGTAAACAGCTTGCGGAATCATTGGCATGTAAATAGCGACTCGATCGCCTTTTTTGACGCCCTGACGTTTTAACAGATTCGCCAAACGCCCGACTTCATCATGCAATGTTTGATAGGTAATCGCGACTTTTTCATCGCTTTCTTTGTCGCCTTCACAGTAATAAGCAACTTTGTTCGCAGATTTGTCTAAATGCCGATCAATACAGTTATAAGCCACATTGAGCTCACCATCTTCAAACCATTTAATACTAACATCACCTCGTTTAAACGAAGTATTTTTGACCTTAGTGTAAGGCTTAAACCAATCTAAACGCTTCCCTTCTCTTGCCCAAAATTCGTCTGGGTTTTCAATCGATTCTTGATAGCGTTTTTCAAATTCTGCTTGACTCACATTGGCACTTTTTGCCGCCTCATTTGAGGTTGCGCTATATAATGACTTCATAACCCGCTCCATTGTTAAATTTGTTATTCGGATGCTGAACTACTATAACCCGCTAGGCGTCCTGATCTATTCCACTTTAGTCTTATTGCAGAAGCAGACCTAAGCAAAACGCCCCGCCTTTACGAAAAATGGCAGACGTACCTTTTGTTTCTTTGTGGGTTCAGACCAAGCTTCGCGGATAATAGGAGAAGCATCCAATAAAAAATCGTCTCCCTTCTCCTGAATGCGTAATTGAGACGCCGACCAAGTCCGAATGAAATCCAGCGTTTGCGCAACAGACCAATGACAGTTTAGTTCAAAAGCTGGAACCGCCATTAACTCGAAAGGAAACTTAATATCACGATATTGATTCCATAATAAGCGACTTTCTGCTGGCCAGTAACTTTCAAGATGCGGCAATACAGACTCTGCAATCGCTTTGTCTTCTGCTTCTCCTACTTGCAACCAGTTGTATCCCCAGCAAACAAACATTCCACCGGGTTTTAAGACTCGTTTAAGTTCAATCCAAAACGCCTCTAGATTAAACCAATGCAGCGCATGAGCAACACACACCACATCAAAATAATCATCAGGATAAAGCGTCTTCTCAGCAGGAAAAACTTGATAATTCACCTTGCGATGTGGTGTCGCTGCCGTCACTTGAGATTCACTAATGTCAGAAGCTTCAACGCGATCAAAATACGCCGCAAGATCAACAGAAGCCTGACCCGTACCGCAAGCACAATCCCATACAACACTTGATGGAGGCACTTGCTGGGACAACCAATAATAAAGCTCGGCCGGGTACATCGGTCGAGTACGAGAATAACTAGTAGAAGATTGTCCATCAAAAGTACGCATAGAAACCTCTAGACCAAATGGTATTTATACCTTAACTGCTTAATTTAAGGCTTCAAGCAATTCTATTGCTGTTATCTCAGATTATGATCTAGCTAGATAACACCCCATGTTGATTAAGCACCTGACGTGCTTCATCAACGCCTTTAACTCGAAACGCTTTCATACCGAGCGCATTGGCCGCATCAATATTGACCTGATTATCATCAATAAAAAGGATCTGCTCGGGAGCAACCTGTAAATTCCGAATAACATATTGATAAATCGCTTCGTCCGGCTTTACAAAACCTACCATATGAGAAGCATAATAACTGTGAAATTTACCTGCCAGCGCCATTTCTTCCATCAGCCTCGGCCAATGGGCCGCATTAGTGTTAGACAAAATAGCACGATGATATTCAGGCTTTACTGACTCAACCAGTTCAAGTGCACCAGCAAACAAACCTCTTGGCCATGCCTTAAAAGACGCTTTAAAGGTTTCTTGGTCTATATTACTGCCAACTTCTTTTAATAAATCACTGGCAAATTGATCAAAGGTAATTTTGCCAGTATCAAATGCAGCAACCGTCGGTGATCTTAACCACTTCAACCAGACTTCAGACTCCACACCTTGCGTATTTAACATAGCATGCATTTCAGAAATATCGCCTAAATCCACTAAGACATTTCCTAAATCAAACAATACAACGCGAATATTATGATCTTGTTTCATTATTTTCTCACTTTGAACTCATCGGCAATATTTTGCTTACTATAAAAGCATATAGATCAAAATAACACGTGAATGCTTGAAAGACACCGTCTTTGCTAATGAGCAATATATTGCCGATATATAATGATAATCTATCAGCAAGAAATAGCTCATTAATGTGAAAAATGTGATTTATTTCAGCATGCTTAATGAAATATTGTTATAAATCAATACCTTGAATTTATGGCATGAAATTCGCTATGAACATAATTGAACAATAACCCTAATTAACGGAGAAAAATAATTATGAAATTGGGATTTGTCACAAAAGCAATTCTTTCTAGCGCTACTGCAGCGGCCATCACTTTATCTGCCACCAGCTCTTTTGCTGCAGATAACCGCAACTACATTCTAGCAACAGCTTCTACTGGCGGGACTTATTATCCTGTTGGTGTCGCTATCGCCACCTTAAGTAAAGTAAAACTAGAGCCTAAATTTGGCTTATCTCTTTCTGCCATCAGCTCAGCGGGCTCTGGTGAGAACATCAAACTACTTGGTGAAAACCAAGCCCAACTGGCGATATTGCAAAGTATTAATGGTGCTTGGGCATGGGATGGCGTAGGCCCGCTTAAAAATGCAGGAAAACAAACAGAATTACGCTCTATTTCTATGCTATGGCAAAACGTCGAGCATTTTGTTCTTAGATCAAACCTTGCTAAAACAGGCACCATCGCCGATTTAAAAGATTTAGAAGGAACAGATAACAAGTTTTCTATTGGTAAGAAAAATTCCGGCGCAGAAGCCTCTGGAAGTCATTTATTGAAAGGCTTAGATATTGCCCCCGAAAAATTCAGTCTGGCTTACTTAGGCTATGGGGCCAGTGCAGATGCCATACAAAATGGCAATATTGATGGTATGAATACACCAGCTGGCGTACCAGCAAGTGCAGTCACTCGACTATATGCCTCTATGGGGGATAAGGTCACCCTGCTCAATTTTAATGATGAGCAACTAAAAGCCGTTAATAAAGAATATGACCTTTGGACTCGTTATGTCATCCCTGCCAACACTTACCCAGGCCAAACGAAAGACATCAATACCATAGCAGAGCCTAACTTCTTAGCTGTCAGAGCGGATTTATCTGAAGAAGATGTCTATCAATTAACTAAGTCGATTTATGAAAACTTGGCTTATTTAAGTGCTATTCATAAAGCAACTGCAGACATGTCTCTTGAAAAAGCCACCACAGGACTTCCTGTACCTCTTCACCCAGGCGCGGCTCGATACTACCGCGAGCAAGGCATTCAGATCCCAGATCGATTAATTGCAAAGTAATTAAGTCTGCCTATTTAAAGCAGTAACACTCTATCTAAACAAGTACCGTAAATTTTACGGTACTTGTTATTAACTGCCCTTACTAGAAAGTATAAAAGGTAGCTGTTCATGACCGCCTCTTCTCAAACAAAAACATCAAATAACGAGATTAACCTTGAGGATTTTGAAACAAAACACCGATCAGGTCCAATACTCAATCGGTTAGTATTTGTTATATCAATTTTACTTGCGTGTGCTCATATTTACATTAATACATTAGCAACGTTACCTGACTTATGGGTATCATCCTTTCATTTTGCTGGCTTCGGTATTTTGTGTGCCTTGCTGATTCCAGCAACCCCTAAATGGCAAGACAGTAAAATCGCCCTATTTTTTGATATCGTCGTTGTACTCGCACTCATTGGCATGGTGCTTTACATCATCTTCTTTGAAGACGCGCTTTATGCCAGAGGTGTGACCTTCAACACCTCTGATTGGATTGTCTCCAGCGTCGCTGTCTTGCTATCTCTTGAACTAATTCGCCGTACCAGTGGGTGGTTTATTCCTTTTCTCATTATCATCGCACTGACTTACGTTGTGCTATGGGGAAGTTGGATTGGTGGGATGTTTAACTTTCCTGGATTAAGCCTTGAAACCTTGTTATATCGCAGTTTTTTTAGCACCGATGGCATGTTCGGTTCTATCTCTCGAATCTCATGGAGCTTTGTCTTCATGTTTATTTTATTCGGCGCCTTCTTAGTTAAATCGGGTGCAGGCGATTTTATTATTGACCTGTCCCGTTCACTGGCTAGCAAAATGATTGGCGGCCCCGGTTTTGTGGCGGTATTAGGTTCTGGCTTGATGGGTTCTGTTTCCGGCTCTTCTGTGGCTAACACCGTATCGACTGGCGTCATCACGATTCCACTTATGCGCAGAGCTGGGTTTCCAGCACGCTTTGCTGCTGGCGTAGAAGCCGCAGCGTCTACCGGCGGACAGTTAATGCCACCGGTTATGGGTGCAGGTGCTTTTATTATGGCCTCTTATACGCAAGTGTCTTATGTCACCATCATCAGCGTTGCGGCCATTCCTGCGTTATTGTATTTCCTTTCTGTTGGCTTCTTTGTTCGTGTCGAAGCAAAACGCAGCAAGGTTATCGCGACAGAAAGCGATGATGCGGTCGATATTTCACAAGTCCTCAAAGATGGCTGGCATCATATTGTGCCACTTGGGGTTTTAGTCACCTTGTTGGTACAAGGCTTTACACCAACGTACGCTGCGGGGATCAGTATTCTTGCGGTTGTTGCTGCGTCCTTGCTTTCTAGGAAGCATAGAATGGGGCCAGCAGCGATTCTTGATGCCATGGCTCAAGGCGCGAAAAACATGTCTACCACTGCGGTTTTGTTAGTCGGAATCGGTCTAGTAGTTAACGTGATCAGCACCACTGGCGTTGGTAATACCTTCTCTTTGTTAATTACCAACTGGGCGGGCGGTAGTCTGTTCTTTACTATTATTCTAGTCGCGATTGCGTCTTTGATTTTGGGCATGGGCTTACCAGTAACGGCGTCTTATATCGTATTGGGCACCTTGTCTGCACCGGCTCTATTTAATCTCATCGCTGAAAGCCAACTCTTGGACATGATGTCTTCTGGAAGTTTACCTGAAGCCGCCAGCGCTGTTTTCATGCTGGTTGATCCTTCCGCGATTGCCGCCTTAGCCCAAGGCATGCCAATCGAGCAAGCTCAAGCATTATTGGCGCAAGTGCCTAACGACTTCAAAAGCATGTTAATGGATCAAGCCCTAGGGGCTCAGAGTGTCGCGATGATTTTAGTCACAGCGCACATGATCATCTTTTGGCTTTCACAAGACAGTAACGTGACGCCTCCTGTGTGTTTAACCGCTTTCGCTGCAGCAGCCATTGCAAAAACGCCGCCAATGTTAACGGGTCTGACTGCATGGAAACTGGCAAAAGGCTTATACATAGTTCCGCTATTGATGGCCTACACACCCTTAATTGGCGGTGATCCTGAAACCTTATTGCGTCTGTCTTTCTTTGCAATCTTTGGCATGTATGCGTTGGTTGGGGCAATGGAAGGTTACTTAGAAGACAAGTTGTCGATCCTTTCACGACTCCTTGCTTTGGTCGCTTCGGTAATGATGCTGTGGCCACATCTAGCACTTTGGATAAATTGCATTGGCCTAGGCATCTTCTTGGTACTTTTCGTGATAGGCAATAAATCCTATAAGAAAAGCATGTAAGTGATCTTTAGGCTTTAATATCAACATCCGTTTTGGCTTAACCTCGATCATACTTGCTCCTGTTTTTATCAAAGAGCTACGCACAGGAATAGCAAAAGACTGGAAATTTGCCGTCCCAAAATGATAGGCGGCGCCTGTATTTTATTGGCAACCATAATGGCGACGTTAAGAAAATAAAGCCTTTATCTGGAGCAAAAAAAAGGGTAAGTTCCGAAGAACTTACCCTTTCCAAAATCATTCTGATCAAGAACTAGGTAAATGAATGCCTATCCAAATAGGCCAAAATGATCGCCACACTATCGACAACAGAAACGGCTCCAGTATTAATCACTATATCAGCAGACTCAGGTGCTTCATAAGGAGAATCAATGCCGGTAAAACCCTTCAACTCCCCTGCCCTGGCTTTGCGATACAAACCTTTAGTATCCCGACTTTCGCAGACACTGAGCGGCGTATCCAAATACACTTCGACCATCTTATACTCGCCAATCAGGTCTTTAATTGACGCTCGATCCGTTTGAAAAGGTGAGATAAACGCCGCCAATACAATCAACCCAGCATCGACAAATAACTTAGCCACTTCTCCGACTCGACGGATATTCTCCGTACGATCTGCTTCAGAAAAGCCCAAATCTTGATTCAAACCATGACGTAGATTGTCACCATCCAATAAATAGCTGTGCTTACCACGTTCGAACAAAGCCGCCTCTAACGCATTAGCCAGAGTCGATTTACCCGCACCACTTAATCCGGTAAACCAGACAACACAAGGAGATTGCGTTTTTTGTGCCGCTCTATCACCTTGTGTAATGATTGTCTCTTGCCAGACAATATTCGCATTCGTCATAACACCACCTAGCGTTCAGACAAAGCAAACGGCAAAGATTGCAAAAACGGCGATAAAATATACTCAAGCACACTGCGCTTGCCCGTCACTATCCCTGCGGTCACCAAAACTCCCGGAGACAATTTGTAGCGATTTGAGCCCTTCACAAATTGGTCTTGATCAAGAGTCAAACGCACAACGTAATACACCTCTCCTTCTTTGGTCGTAATCGTATCAGGACTAACCGAAGCTACGGTTCCAAGCAGACGTCCATAATGACTCGCCTCACCAGACGCCAACTGAATAAAGGCTTCTTGACCTTGCTGAATATGACCAATGTCTTGCGGCGGCAACTTAGCCTCAACCACCAAACCATCTTTACCTGGCACCATGTCGATCACTGTACCACCCGGTGCGACCACACCGCCTTCGGTCACCACATAACGATTTTTGATAATGCCGTCCATCGGCGCACGCAACACCGTTCTTTCCAAACTGTCTTTAAACTTTTTCAGGCGCTGAGTACCTTCACTTAGCTGAGAGCGAGTATCCGATAAAGACGTATTCACCTCTTCATTGTATTTGTTTTGAATCGCCATCAAATTACTTTTTGCCTGCAACAAAGACGCCCTAGATTTCGCCAAGCTCGCTTTACCTTCGGCAATATCACTTTCGAGTTCATTCAGCTCTTTAAGGCTATTTAGATGATCATAACGATTACTTAACGCATTGGTTAACAGCTCTTGCTCAATCGCATTTTGCTCTTTAACCAGCGTTAACCGTTTCTCACTAAATTCAATGCGTGTCGCAATTTCATTGATCACCTGCTGGCGCACGTTCATCTCTTCTTGCTGAGCCTGCAAAGCACTTTTCAATTGATTACGACGAGCATAAAACAAGGCTTCACTGCGTTTAACCAACTGTGGATTCGCCTCAGTAAATGCATCATCAAATGCCAATTTATCCGCGCCCTGCACTTCTGCTTGCAAACGAACTTTGTTGGCCGTTAACGAATTCACCCGCGACAGCATTTCACCATAAGAAGAACCACTGTTCGTCGTTTCCAGCTCCACCAAAGCTTCGCCTTTCACCACATGCTGGCCTTCTTGCACCAAAATCTTGCGAACAATACCGCCTTCTAAATGCTGAATGGTTTGCACTTTATTCACGGGCTCCACCGAGCCGTTCGCCATACTCACCACATCTAACGGACTCACCGCTGACCAAGTAAAAAAGCCCACAAAACCCAATATCAAAATAACCAATAAACTGCGCTGAACTTTACTCACCTGCTCTAACGATTTGTACGCGGCTTTATTTTCCTGACTCATGCAAACAACTCCTTCTCAACGGCTGGAGAAGGCGATGGACGAGTAGCCGCCACTTGCATAATGGGACGCTCGTCTAAATTAATAAATTTAGCGCCCGCTTTTAACGGCTGCATAAACTGCGAAATAATAATCAAGGTACGTTTCTCTTTTGCCAACTCGGCCAAGACTTTTTGCATCATAGTAATGCCCGCTTTATCCAAACCTTCTAATGGCTCATCAATCACCACCAACTGGCCCTGAGAAAGCAACGCACGCGCAAAAGCAATACGACGACGAATCCCCAACGCCAAATTTCGGCCACGCATTTGGATCTCCATGTCCAAACCATCAGGGTGTTGATCTAACCATTCTCCCAAGC
Organism: Marinomonas sp.; assembly: GCF_965225885.1. Taxonomy (NCBI): domain Bacteria; kingdom Pseudomonadati; phylum Pseudomonadota; class Gammaproteobacteria; order Oceanospirillales; family Oceanospirillaceae; genus Marinomonas; species Marinomonas sp. The sequence goes on along the minus strand of NZ_OZ245329.1, from coordinate 2,183,683 downwards.
CAACTTTGCGAATCACCTCAGCAATTTGCACATCTTCCAGCGACGCATTCATTAACGTCATATTCTCTCGCAAGGTTCCAGGCAACAGATCAGGATCTTGCGGCAAATAAACCAACTGCTCTCGCCACCAATGGGCATTCACTTGGCGCAGCTCCACACCATCAATGGCAACACTGCCGCGCAAGGGTTGAATCAAACCCGTTAACAAGCGTGCCAAAGTAGTTTTTCCCTTACCGTTACTGCCTGTTACCGTTAGAGTTTCACCTGCCTCTAGCTCAAAATTCAGATTCTCGTACACCATCAAAGGCGAATTGGGATAAGCAAACATCGCCTGCTTAACACTGACCTTGCCTTTAAAACTCGGCAATTTAGTGCCTTTTTGCGTTTCTTCCGGCAAGGCAATAAATTCATTTACACTATCAAAAGCACGCACCGCGTTTAACTACATCGGCATTTGCTGAATCGGCTGACTAATCAACATAATCAAACGCGCCGATAAAATATTCGCACCAATCAACACACCAAAGTTTAACTCCCCGTGAACCGACAACGCCGCCCCCACAGAGATAACAAACACCGACATAAAAACCGTCGCATTACGCACCTGACTTTGCATTTTTTCTTGTTGCAGCTGCAAATTATGTCGCGACAGTCGGCTCTCGCCACTGCCGTCCGCCACACGCTCTGCCAACCAGTCTTGTGCGTTATTAATACGCACCGCTTCCGTCAGCTCGGCATTTTTCAACAACACATTGTATTTACCCTGATTAGTTTGGTGATCCGAGGTTATAGACTTCATGCGATGCGAACTCACGCCCAACATCACTAACAACACCACCACAACCAACAACACACACAAGGCCAACTGCCAAGCCAAAGCAAACAACACCGCCAGCAACAACAAAGCAAAAGGCATGTCCAACAAGGCCAATACTGGCTGTGGGCTAACCGCCTGACCGATTCGCTCTAACCAGGTTGTCGTGCCGCCGTCTGCGGCCGAATTAAGATGCGACTGCAACGCACCACTGCGCGCATTCAGCAATGTATGACTGACCTTTTCAGACAACTTACGCGATTCCACCGCACACAAAGAAGACGCAATTTTAAACCGCGCACGACGCAGAAACATTTCCACGCAGATACCCACCAACGCCCCCGTGGTCAAGGTGTACAAAGTACTGTCTACGCCATGAGACAAATAGCGACCGTAAACTAACATCACAAACACCGTTGAGGTTAGGCCCAAAATATGGATCACCAAACTGCTCAGCACCATATACACATTCAAATCTGACCGAGCCCACAAAGGGGCTAATAACGCACGCATACAAAAGCCTTTAAAAATTAAAAATATTGCTCGGAACCCACCAGAGGAAACAACGCCTCGTCTTCCACATCATCGGTGACGTTATTCGTCTCCAACATAGGCTCCGCAGCCGATGTTGACCTTTCACCTGTGCCTTTCTGCGTTAACGCCACAGCCTTGTCCGTTTGGCCCGTTAGTTCATACGCCTTAATCAAATTATCTCGCCACTCTTTTTGCCATGGCAAGGTTTCCAATGCCGATTCAACCAGCTTGATACCTTCTGCCATGTGGTTTTTCCTGAAATACACCAAGCCTGTCATATACTGGCAAGCCGCATGATTCGGGTTATGATGCAGCATTTTTTTGAAACAAGTTTCCGCTTCATCGAGTTCATCTTTATGAAAATGCGCCACACCAGACGTCAGAAAGCCTGGCTCAGGCAAGGTCAGCATCTCAATAGGGTCAAACTCAATCATCGCGTTTGTGCCCTTAATCAAAGGCGCTAACTTATCTTGGTAATTCACCCATTTGGCCTTGGAGGTTTTATACAAAGGCTGACGCACCTGCCAGACGCTGGCGGTTTTTACCGAGCGCTCTAACTCATTAAATTTCAATACCTCGGGCTGCCATTCCACACCAATATAATCCAACATTTTACGCGCCGAACCTTCCAAATCTTCCACCACATCTTCGTAGCGAATTTCTAAAATTTGGTTGGGAAATACCTGATTCCAGTGATGCATCATCAAATTATGATCCGCCAACTGCTCACCAATATGGGTCATGTCGTAGGCAAAGCCCATGCCGCCATGCTTGGCTTGGTAATCGGTAAAATAATTCGACAGGGCAATATCGCGAGGATCACGACGCACCGAAATGATACGAGCGTTAGGGAAAAGAAACTTGATCAAGCCCACATTTTCAAAATTATGCGGTAATTTATCAACAATATGCTTCGCCTCTGGCGCATAAGCTTGCAGCTCTTTAAGCACGTTATTAGCCACACCTTGGCAAACATACGCATCCATGTCATCAATACAATCGGGAAATTCACGTCCAGAACCCACATGACGCTCCCAACGATTTAAGCCTTGTATCACGTTAGGAATCCCCCCCAATTCACCGGCACCAAAAATATCACTGTGCCCAGCGATAATCTGTTCCACCAAGGTGGTGCCTGAACGCGGCATACCCAAAACAAAAACCGGCAAAGTCGACGCCACACCGCAGTCTGCCCTGTGTTCATACAAAGAAGCAGAAAACGCATAACGCATACGCGCACAACGGTTACGGTGATCTTTCGGGTCATATTTCAAAAAACGCAAACTCGCGGCATTCGCCTGTTCGGCCATCTCAAACGCTTTGTCGTAATCTTTGCGTTTTTCCCACGCGGCAGCGAGTTGGAACAACAAACTGGAGCGCATGGAGCCTTCCATGCTTGGCAACTTAGCGGCTTTTTCCAGCTTCTCTAGTGTTTCCACATCGTCAGGAAAACGTCGCGCATTTATCAAGGCGCTGTAGCCCTTGGTTGGGTCCACTTCTTTGATTTTTTCAAACAACGCCACCGCGTCATCGATCTGACCTTGCTGCATCAATTGTTGCCCAAGACCTGACAACGCGGGCAAGAAATACGGCCGCTCGGCCAATACGTCACGAAATAGCGCCTCGGCTTTATCAAACGCTTGTGCATCCGACTCCACCAAGGCCAACGCATTTTTCGCTTGCAGTCGGCACAGCTCGACCTTCTCAGCACTGTGTTCCGCGCCCACCACCATGGCGTCGGCCAATGTCACCGCCTTTTCCGCCGCATGGCGCGCCTGAGAATCTAACGAATGCAAACAGGCACTGGACAAATTCACCCACAACGCACTGTTGTCTTTATCTTGTGCAATCGCCCGACGAAGGTAAGCAATCGCTGGCATGGTCAAGCCCTGAACCTGAGCCAACTCCGACAAAGCCAATAACAACGCCACATTATCTGGAAGGGTTTTTAATACATCTTTTAGATAGGATTCGGCGATGCCATGCTGGTCATGCTCGGCCAACAAGGTCGCGTATTCTTTGCTCCAAAACACCGCCTTTTCTTCGTCAAAACCATGCTGATCGTCTGCGGAATCTTTTGATGCTGCTAGCCATTGCTCCGCGGCGGCGTATTGCTTGCTGCTCACCCACCATTGTAATTGCAAGCGATTAAGCCGCGTTTCATAGCCCTCGAACACAGTATCGGACAATTCATCTTGCTGAGCCTGCAAGCAAACAAACGCCTGCGCGATCAGTTCATCGGTTGCTGCTTCTTTAAGCAAGGACAAAACCAATTGCAAACGGTTCAAATGTACCGTCGTGCGCCAAGACGACAAACGTAAAGAACGCTCGAACAAAGCCAGTGCTTCTTCTGCGTCACCTTGTGCCATGCAGCACCATGCCAAACGCGCCAACGCCAGATCATGCTCTGGGGCATCCGCCACCAGTTTTTCTAACAGCGAACGTGCCTTATCGACTTGATGACAAGCAATATACACAGCCGCCAAATCACACAACACATCCTGATCGTAATGGGCAGTTTGCGCTTCGACCAAAACCATGCTCTCTGCCAAGGCATCACGTTCGCCCAAATGGGCATAAGCCAAGCTCAGCAACACCCGTGCCGCCTTATCGTCAGCGTCTTTGTTTAACAAGACCAAACAAGCCGTTTTTAACAAATCAAAGGTTTGACGCTCGACACAGCGGCGCAATACGGAAATATCTTCTATCATGAAAAATTCAAATACCTTGTTGGCCTAAAGACCAAGCGACAAAAATCACCACAACACACTTCGCCGGCTTTATGAGCAAGCAAGGCGTTCTAAGCAACAACCTGATGCAATAGAACGCCGTGTGGCAAAGTACCGAATCCGCTGGCAGCGCTGGCTGCAAAGCGGATTGACAACGACGCTGCCAAAAAAGACAAGCGACTATGACATCGGCTGCGAATTGGCGATTGTCGTGGGTAAAGCGGTCTTATAACGCATGGAGAATGCCACATCGTCGCCGTTGGGGTTATCACCCCACCTCGTCCGGTCGACTGCTAAAGTTGCTCTCACTGAGTCCCCCTGTGCGCGCCGGCCTACCTTCCCATTTGACAATATATTGAATCCTTCTCTACTACCATGCTTCCACCTCGCCGCTGCTGTGTCCTGCGTCGTATCGATCACCATCCGTGATACGTTTTGCCCGTTTCCACTAACCACCTTGCTCCCGTTACCGACCAGTATGACTTCGTCATTCGCGCCCAAATTAGCCCAACCGCCCCACCTCGAACCGCTGTTTAATTTAACCATCGCGGAATCACTATCGACCACAATGTAGATCTTATACGACACGTCGGCGTCAAAAGTCCGGTTGCTGTGCGACGAGCTTTCCCCTTTGGTTAAGTCGAACACAACGATTGACTTATTAACATTCTCCACCGTCACCACATCGGACGACGCTGATGATAGGTTCCCTGCCGCGTCCGTGGTGTAGACCTTATATTTACCGTCAGCCAATCCGGTGGCGGCCAGGTTTGTTTCTTTACCTGCCTCAGTTATCGCTACTTGATTCCACTTGCTGTCTGCACTGCCTGTAATGTCGCTCAACGATGTCACTTTGATCGTACTATCCACTAAATAGGCCGTGCCTATTTCGCTGCTTATTACCTTAGCACTTTCTGAGCTACTGATTGTGTCAGCACTTGCCGATGCCATTGGGGCGGTGGTGTCTAAGGTATATTCCTGCTTAATCTTCGGCCCCACGTTCCCTGCGGTATCTCGTACCGCAAGCTGTATCGTATTCTCACCGTCTTTTAAGGTGGTTGACCACGTCACTGACGTACCAGCAATGCTGCCGCTTGGCACTTGAGTCCACGTCGTACCGCCGTCTACCGATCCCCAGACTGATTCATCTCCGGCTAATGCTTGACCTAAAGTCACGCTGATGGTTTGTGAAGCGGTGTTGGTAATAAAGTCCGCGGATGCACCATTGTCGGCACTCAAGACAACACCACTTAATGTAGTGGTTGGCGGTGTAACATCGGCTTGTGCTGACAGTGTAATATCAGCTTGGGTTTCAGCCGTGATCGGGGCAAAGGAGCGACTCGATGTAACGGTATTATTTTCGTCGGTAAATTCTGTGATTTCGGTTCGGGTAACTTGTGACCCGTTTTGGTCTATTCCGCTAAGCCCTGTCAAACCCGTGATTTCAATTCGATCTACTTTGGTAACAATGGAAGCCGTTTCATTCGTGTTTGTTGACGAGTTGTTCGCTAAATTTAGGATGGTGTTATTGTCATTACTCAATACGCCAGTCGGCACGCTTGGGTCATCGTCGTCATTGCTATTGCCCGTAAGCTGCACCGTGTTAGTCTCGGTCGCTTGCTCTGCTTGGTCATTACTAATAACACGCCATGAATTCAAGGTAGTGGTTTTAAATTCAGTCGGCAGTGTCGTGTCGTCTAAAATATCACTGGCCACGCCCTCGGCTTGAGCCACACTTTGCCCTTGCGCGATGGCTTCGTCATACGCGGCTTTGGCTTGCGCGAGGATTTGCTGCTCTTGTTCAGTCAATCTTGGTGTGTTGGTGGTTTGAGCTGTGCTGTTGTTTTGGTCTGTGCTGTTGTTTTCGTCGGCCATGATGGTCACCTGCTGTCTCGTTGACGCAAAAAGCCGAGCGCTATCGATCAGTTTATCGACGGTGCTCGGCTTATCGTTTTATAGGTTTTTTACATTGTCTAACGTGAGTTTGCCCATGCTACGAACGATGTTGTAAGAAGCAATCACCACGTCTGCTTGCGCGGCGCTGTAGTCACTTTGTGCATTGATTAATGAGGTTTCACCAGATAAAACATCGATCAACGAACGACGACCTAGTTCACGCTCTTTACGCGCTAGCTCTAGAAACTGCCCAGCGATTTCAGCTTGATCTCGCAAGTAACCGGCGCGTTCTTTGGCAAGGATTAAATCTGACCACGCATTTTCAGCGGTTTCTTTGGCGGTCATGAGCGTGTAGTCCGCTTGAGCTTGTTGCGCGGCTTCGTCGGCGGTGGCCGATTTGACTTGGTGGTTCGCTTGACCTGAGACGTTAATGTTCCAGCTAAACTGTACGAAGACTTCGTTGTTGATGCGATCCCCTTCTACGCCGTCTTTATTACGCTGACGCGATGTGGAGGCAACAAGGTCTAAATTGGGCATCCATTCGCTGGCTTTTACGCGTTCTATTTCCGCGGCAGCAACCGCTACGCTGGCTTGTCCACGACGCACGTCTGGGTTGTGCAAAACCACATTGCTCAGCAAAACAGCTCGGTCGGCAGGTAATAGTTCCGTAGGCATGGCCAACATGGTCATATCGGCATCCACAGGCGCAGTGGTATTAAACACTGTGGCATAGCGATGTTTCGCGGTCGACAAGGCTTGATCCGCACTGACACGTTTTGCTCTAGCGCCAGCTAACTGGGCTTTGGCTTGCAATACGTCGGTGGTGTAGCCTTTGCCGTTGCTAATACGCGTGTCTTCAAGCTGAGTTTGTTGCTTGATATTGTCTTCCGATTGACGAGCAAATTCTGCTACTCGGTACGCTTTTTTAAGATTGATGTAGGCTTCGATGCCAGCCAACAGCAGGTTTGGCGTTTGCAGATCGCGTTCTAGCTCTTTGCGCGTGACGGTTTTTTCGGCTTTGCTAACAACGCCTGACGTTTTTCCAAAATCCCATAAAGGTTGGCGTAGGCTAGCATCCAATTGAGACTTATTAAGACGAGTAACACTGCTGCCTTCACGGTCGATGTTTTCACGGCCGTATTGACCAGAAAGACTCAGCGTCGGATACCAACCCGACTCCGCAACATCCACCTGCTGCTGAGCAGACAATAACTCTTTGTCGATCTGGGAAATCAATGCATGCTCTTGCAGCAAACGCACCAACTCAGTGTTTAACACAACTGGTTCCGCATGAAGCGCACCAACAAACAAACCAGAACCCAACAAAACCATTAATTTTTTATTCACAATCACCTAACACTCCGTTACCAAGAAAAACGTAAACACACACATTGCTTACATTGTCCTGATTTAAAAGTGAGAGTGTCAGTCTCAATCCTCTCAATCCTCTCAAAATAGACACATGAATTGAGCAAGAAAAGAGGATTTAATCGTTTGATTTAAAAACAACACCTTTCCCGAAAATACTATGTATTGGAAACTTAATGTTTTTTAACTTTAGTTTAACCCTTAAACGACTCAAGAGCACATCAACCCTATGTAAATCAACGTCCTCCACGTGCCCAAAAAGAGAGTCATGCAAATCTTGTTTATTGAGTATTTGCCCAGGCGAATCAACTAATTGTTTCAATAAAGCATACTCTTGAGTAGATAATGATATAGGCACCCCTCTAAAAGTAGCCGAATGAGAACCGTCATCTAATTGCCAATAATTTTTCTTTTCTGGTAGAGCATGTGTAGAACTCACTATCACCTTGCTTTCTTCACACTTCGCCGACTCGGGAGTGTTGTCACATATTCTTTTCCATAAAGTATCAATTGCTTCAACTAAGCTTAAGAAATTAATTGGCTTTATTAAATATAAGTCAGCACCACTGCTCAGCCCTTCTAGTTTGTCCTGCTGATCACCTCGTGCTGTAATAATGATCATACCGAATTTATTTAGTGAGCTAAGGTGCCTTGCAACGCTAAATCCGTCTTCTCCCGGAAGGCCAACATCAACAAGCACAATATCTGTCGGTTCCGCATGCAGTTGTCGCCAAAAATATTCTGCACTTTTACTTCCCCAGGTGTTATAGCCACTTCCTTGTAGAAAAAACAAAACATCATCCATTAAGTCTTCATTATCTTCAATAATTGCAATATTTGGTTTTCTATACATTATTAAAACTCTAATCAATTCATTAATTTTGGTATTTTAAATTGAAAGCAACATCCTTTATTTGAATTATGTAACAAGGTTACATCTCCACCGTGACTAACCAAAATGTTTTTACAGACATAAAGCCCAAGGCCAACACCAGGTTTTGATCCAATATCACTCTGCGTAAGTTTTTTGTACTTATCAAAAATTTCATCTTCTTTATTCTTATCAATTCCAATACCGTGATCTAAAATATCAACAATATAAAAATCCTCTTTTACATAAACTCCAACTTCCAAGCAACCCTCTTCCATATATTTCAAAGCATTATCAAATATATTCGAAAAAGCAATTTGTAACATTGCAAAATCGGCTTCAACTGGTAGTTCAGGAGAATCATTTAGCTCTAACAATTTTCCATTTAAAGAAAATTTAATAGCGTGATGATCAGACATATAAACCAAGTCGGCAGCATTCAGTATAATTTTTGAAAGATTCTCTCTCTTCAACTGAAGACCTTGAATTTTAGATGACAATCTATCATCTGCTAGACAATTATCCGTAAGCTGTATAAGCCTTTTATTTGCTCGCTCAATACGCTTATAGCGCTTTTCTACTTGCTCGTCGTTATCGTAGAAGTTCAGAAGATTAGTAATAGCACCAGAGATAATGGACAAGGAAGTACGGAACTCATGGGAAACGATACTGACAAATTGCCTTTGATGAAATCTAGTTTCTCTTTCTATATTTAGCTCTCTAATTAAGCTCTTCCTTTCTATATCTTGAATTTTTTCCTTGTAAAAGTTTAGCGCTGTTACGCCCATCATAAAAAACGTTATAATTGCAACTAAAATTTGCCAGAAATACCCATCTCCTTCTGGGTAAAATATAAAATTATTTAGTGTCAACACCCTATACAGACCGACTAAAAGCAACAATATAACTCCTAGCCCAATTAATAAACGTGACAGATTTAGCTTTTTTCCCAAAAAAATCAAAAAACACAAATAAAAAACAACACATGAACAAATACAAAATAGGACATATACAATTCTAATAGCTATCAAGTACATATCAAACACTATAAGAAAACTTTGCACCATCATAATTATCAAAACAAAATCAATAAAAAAATAAATCTTCTTATTTTTATCTCGCCGCCCTAATAGCTCAGTGCACATCAACAATGCAACACAGAACGTCATTATTGATGTAATACACACTAAATAATGCTGTATATGAAATCCATTTCTACCAAAAACCCAATCAAAATACCCTTGAACACAAAACACATTAAAATAAATCGTAGTGGATAAAAAAGAGACCCAAAACTCTCTTTTTTTCATGACTATTGCTAACAAAAAAAAGGTCAACGCTGCAAAAGAAAAAAATCCAAAGAAAAAAAGCCAGAATGTATTATTTTTTAATGCGTGATAAATAAAATCTTTTTCCTCCCATATTTTTACATTAAAAACCATTGAACTACTCGTTTTTATTCTAAATAAAAATGAATAACCCTCATTTGAGGGTGGCAAAATATAAACAGGTGAACGATAATCAAAATCCCATTCGGAATTATCATTAAAATCACCAGCGGTTCTTTTTATCCAAGGGTCAGAGCTATTAGATTTCTTATAATAAAATTCGATATCATCTAAATAAGTTGGCAATATCTCCAACCAATAGTCTTTGTCTTTAAAGCTTTCATCGTTAATTTCAGCTTTCACCCAAAAAACAGAGTTCGTATAACCTTTTGATAGGATTCGATGTGACTCAGTCAATTTTTCTTCGGGAATGTCTAAGAATTCCTCAAAGCTAAGAGCACCATTTTTATCTTCATAAAAAGTGTAAGCAGTGTCTGCTCCTAAACGCAGCGGGGAGGCAAATATAGAAGTCGAAAAAGACAATACACATAAAGATACCAATAAAAATAACCGACTTAAAAATGCCATATACTTCACATGAATTTTATAAAATTTTACGATTGAGCCTTCATCTAACGAACCTCAAGCAACTTCATCACGCTAAAGTGCCTTCCAAATTCTAGACAAAGCCCCTGCAAACTGGAAAAGCTACATTATCACTTAATCGATACAGCACACTCAAGCCTTGATCAAGGGGGGAAAACACTTTATGCGCTTTGTTTATAGCAAAAAAAAGGGTAAGTTCCGAAGAACTTACCCTTTTTTAAATATTCTTAGTAGCTAATTAAAGTACTGTAATATTTTCTGCTTGAGGACCTTTTTGGCCAGCAGTAACAACGAATTCTACTTGTTGGCCTTCAGCCAAAGTTTTGAATCCTGAGCTAGCAATAGCGCTGAAATGTGCGAACACATCAGGGCCAGACTCTTGCTCGATAAAACCAAAACCTTTAATTTCGTTGAACCACTTAACGGTTCCTTTCACTGTATTAGACATAAATAATCACCTGAGTTTTAAATAGCCCTTTAGGGGCCAGTTTTGCAAAAAAAATAGACTTGTACTTAGAAACTTTCAGACGAGGATTTTATGAATAAAACAACGTATTGCAGAGTTAATAATTTAGACTTCTTTCTAGCTTGTGCCGCCATAGTATAGAGATACACTTTGGATAGATAGCTTTATTTCCATTTTCTAAAAATAGATGGCAACAAGGTAAATCTAATTTCTAATATTTGTACTATTTCTCTTCTTTGGCCTTAGCCAGCAACAAAAAGCGTTTATGTATTTTTCGCGTCGCCAGCCACACACTACCAACAACAAGAGGCACTGACAAACCAATCACTAGGCTTTTATCAAAATGGACACCTTTGTCGTACACTGCTTCGATCAAGAACTTCAATAAACCCACGCTGTAGTAACTGATGGCAGCAACAGATAAGCCTTCGACTGTATGTTGCATGGCAAGTTGAATCTTTGAGCGACGATCCATGGATGTGAGCAATTGTTGATTCTGAGATTGAATCGACATTTCTACTTGGGTGCGCATCATGTCTGACACCCTATCGATGCGTGTAGAAAGACTTTCTAAATGGTTTCCAGCCGTATTACAGGTTCGTACCGCAGGCGTTAGCCGACGAGTCATAAATTCGGTAATGGTTAAATGTCCCGACACTTCGTCTTCTTTTAACTCATTTAAGCGTTTTAGAACCAGTTCGTGATAGGCCCTTGTGGCACTGAAGCGAAACGAAGTTTTTGACCGAGTGGCTTCAACCCAGGCCGCCATGTCAATTAGCTCACTCAACAAGGCTTGTTCATCAAGTGCTTCTGTCGCATCGGACAAGCTAGCGGTGGTTTGAGCTAACTCTTCGTCCATGGCAACCAATTCGGCGTTGTATTTTCGCGCCATGGGTAACGCTAATAACGCCATCAAACGGTAGGTTTCTATCTCGACTACGCGCTGAACCATTCGGCCCAGTTGGCTATCACTCATGCGCTTGTTGTAAATCAAAAAGCGTCCACAACCATCACTGTGCAGCTGAAAAGTTGTCCAAACTTGGGCGTCACCATTTTGAGGACGACTGCCTACCAAACGCATGCCTTCAAAATGACTTTTTACAAGAACGAGGTCTGGTTCTGGAATCGTTCGCGCATCTTCAACTGACACATGAAAAGCCGTGATGGTGTTACCAGGCATGCTTGATAACCATTCAAGTGGCAAATAAGCCAAGGCATTTTGATCAAAGAAACCTAGCTCAGTATCAACCTCAGAGTGAATTATCATGTAAGAAATGAATTCAAGGTGCTTATCACGGCGAACCTTAAAAGGACCAAAATCCACTTCAAAACACACACTGTCATTTTCTGGTGGTGTGCCATTAAAATGATTGTACAGTGAACAAAAATGCTCAAACTCTGCTTGCTTTTGATCTGCTCCAATAATCACCGCGAGATAACTGATTCTGGCGGGACTAGGAAGCACTTGAAAAGGGCGTGAATGCAATTCTGCATAAAGAGCATCGCGCAATGGATGTATTGCTAATCCATAGGAGTTAGTAGCTTGGGTCACTGTTCCTTCCGGTAAACATGTAAATAATGGACGTAAGGCAAAAATTTGAGTTAAAGGGTGTTAAATATTACTTAGCGACGGCTTGAAAATCATCGATCAATTTCCATAACAATTTGTTTTTGCCACTCTTTTTTGCCAGCCCAAGCATATCATCTGCGACTTTAAAAATGTCGTCACTATTACAATTTTTAGTTGGGTATTTTGTAGCGCCGCCAATACTCACCGTCACTTTGCCATTGAAGTCGTTGTGGTTATAGGCCAAATTTAGCGCTTCAATCCCCTGCATACACCGATATGCAATCTCTACAGACGCTTCCTTCGAATGACTAGACAGTAAAACAACAAATTCTTCACCGCCATATCGAGCCACCAGACCGCTATCCGACACTTGATCAGCTAACACGTTAGCCACTTGCTTTAGTACTTTATCGCCCGTTGCATGACCGTAGCAGTCGTTGTATTGCTTGAAGTTATCGATATCAATCACTAACAAAGAAAGGCAATCACTATTTTTTACGGTAGCACGCCATGCTAATTCAAATACTTCTTGATATTTACGCCGATTAGCAAGGGATGTCAGTGGATCAATATTAGCAAGCTGCTCCAACATCTTACGCTGTTGTACGAGCTGTAAATGAAGACGGACACGTGCTTGTACGATATTGGTATGCAGCGGCTTTTGAATATAATCGCTAGCCCCCATTAATAGGGCTTTTTCTTCATGACTAGAATCATTTAAAGCAGTAATGAAAATCACAGGGATAGCACTTGTGCGAACATCATGGCGAAGGCGGCTCATGGTTTCAAAACCATCCATTTCTGGCATCAAAACATCCAGTAAAATCAAGTCAGGCTTATATTCTATAGCCTTTCTAATACCCTGTTCACCACTTTTTGCGAGCATAATGCTAACCTCATCGCTGAGTATGTCGCTGATTATTTTCAGGTTGATTTTTTCGTCATCAATGACTAAAACACTTTGTACTTCTGTCATCGTCTAATCGCCTTGGAGCTCTGAAATAAGCCGAGATGCCTTAACAGAAGCAATCTCAAACTCAATATTTTCCACATCGTGAATTAAATTTTCAATATCCAGAGCGTACTTTGTACCTCTGGATATTTTACGCAGTAAGCTAAAATGATCTTCTACAAAAAAATCTGATTTCTTTAACAAAGGAATAATCTCTTCCAGTTTATTCGCTAAGTCACTTCCCCTAAATTCCATTGCACTTTCATTCAATTCAACTGTGGATTCATAAGGTATTAAATACATCTCTAACTGATTAACTAAGTCCTTAACCATTTTTACAAGACGATCAATCAATTCTAAATTAAGCATTTCACCTGTAATATGACTTTCTAATTCAGCACAAAAACAGGATAATTTTAATGCTCCGATATAAGCAGAATTAGATTTCAATGAATGAATAACGCCAGACAAATAATGCTCATCATATCTCTCTAAAGAAAATATTTTATATCTATTATAGAAAGACAAAACCAAATCAACATATAGGTCTGTTTTTCCACTAAGGTTTTTTATTGCTTTATTTACGTCTAATGTATCTATTGAGGATAATTTAAACAACACCTCTGAATGCGACGAATCTTGTCCCTGCATCAAAAATTCGTCACTTTGTAAGGAGCTATCAAGCTTGTCTATACTTAGGTGTTTTTGTAAAATTTTGTATAAATCAAATTTTTTAATTGGCTTATCCAAATGCGCGTTCATGCCAGCCTGTGCAGACTGCATTTTTGCTTCGTCTGAGACATGAGCGGTCATTGCAATAATGGGAAGATGACCATAGAGAGAAGATTGCCTGATATTCTTAGTAGCGGTTAATCCATCCATAATCGGCATTTGAATATCCATCAAAATCAAATCGTATTTTTTATTACTTAATTGATTAATTGCCTCTTCACCATTCTCGACAATATCTACTTTTATATAAGTATCGTTTAAATACCCCAAAACAACTTTTTGATTAATGAGATTATCTTCTGCCAACAAAATATGATATTGAGATAAATCAGGGATGTTTTTTTCTTCACTATATTCTTCTAGTACAATATCATTTAATGCTTTTTCATTTAAATCAGCTGAATTAGAAGAGCTGATATTCAAAGGGAGAGTAAAACTAAAGGTGGAGCCTTGCCCTAATTCACTATGCACCCAAATATCGCCGCCCATCAATTCACATAACTGACGAGAAATGGTTAAGCCCAAACCAGTTCCACCAAACTGCCGCGTGATGCTATTATCAGCTTGCTGAAAAGATTTAAATAGCTGATCTGATTGCACCTTCGATATTCCTATACCAGTGTCAATCACATCACATCTTAGTAAGGCACCTTTATCATTATTTTCCTCGGCATACATGCGAACACAAACACCGCCGCGCGATGTGAATTTAACAGCGTTTGTCACCAGATTAACCAATATTTGTTGTATTCGTAACGGATCGCCCAAGAGCATTGCAGGTAGTGATGGAGAAATATTGACCGTCATCGACAATTTTTTTTCTTCGGCTTTAATTATGTTCATATTGATTGCATGCTGGACAATCAATCGAGGAGAAAAAGGCACTTCTTCTACACTCATTTTGCCAGCCTCGATCTTTGAAAAATCTAGTACGTCATTTACGAGGCTAAGTAGAATTTCCCCTGAAGATAAGATGGTATTGATATAGTCTTTTTGCTCATGGCTTAAAGTCGTTTTTAAGCTTAAATGACTTAATCCAATCACCGCATTAATTGGCGTGCGTATTTCATGACTCATTCTGGCAACAAACGAGGATTTTGCCACCAATGCGTCTTCTACCGTACGTTTCGCATCTTCAAGCTCTTTGGTTCGCTCCTGCACCTTGTGATCAAGATCTTGGTTTATCGTTTCGAGTGCGGCGCTGTATTCCAGAAGTTTTTCATTGGCTTTTAATGCAACGATTTCTGCTTCTTTTATTTTCGTAATATCACGGCTTACGCCACACACAAAAATAGGCAGCCCCGATGCATCAAAAATGGGAACAAGTAAAGTATCAACATAGACATCTTTGCCATCATAGGTAGCATATTGGGCAACAAAAATAGGCTCTCGTGCGTCGATGGCTTGTCGATAAGAGCTGTATAATCCTTCAACAATCTCATCTTCCCACGTTTCCCTAATGTTCATACGATGAATTTGTGCATCTCTCGACAACCCCATGACCTCCCGTGATGCGGGGTTATTGTCAAATAAGGAAAATTCGCCGTTAGGCTCTACAGACATAATAAACATCAGGTCTGCAGAGTAGCTCCACAGTTTTAAAAAACAATCAATAATCATCTGATCATGTTCAACTTGATCAAAGGCATTAATCAAATTCATACCAATATGCTCCATCAGTTTAATAATCCTTTTTGGCTACTTTTTACTGAGTAGCCAACTTTCAACATCAGACTGATAGTAAACATTATCTGGGCTGGTGGCGTTAGCAATCCACCTAGATAGCTGTAAAGAATTGTTACTCAAATCCAACCATCCACTCAATGACAGAGGAACATCCCTACCGGACATATAGCCGCATACACTGATACTTTGACGACCCAGGCCATCAACCGCTGTATCCGTAAAGCCTCTCAGAATGATTATCGTATCTTGATACTCAACAACACCTCGCACCAAACCATAAAGACTATCCGTCACCGTTAAGCCTAATTGAACATCAGGGTTAACGCCGATCCATTCACTGGCAATAGGGTTATTAAATGTATAGCCTTCGGGCTTAGCGTTTGAAGAAGATACAAACGGATCAGGTGTGCTCGAAACCTTTTGGAAGGACAATTTATCGATGTAATCTCCCGCAGAAAATCCATTAAAGTCGCATGTAGCAACAAGTGAATTAGTGACACTTAGCTCGCCAGTTTCTAAAAGTTGACCACAATAAGTAGACACCCAATGCCAACTTTCATCGGGTGTTTCTGAGTTTACCGGATGCCAATAAATACATAGAACAACAGGAAGTCCATATCCTGTCATAGGTACGTTTGGCGAACATTGACCAATAACGCTATAGATTCCAGTAGAACCGGTTGTCGAGGAATATTGACCGACTATTCCACCCTGATCTACAACCGAAAGATCCATTTTTGAGCCATAGCTATTCACCCAAGAACCATTTAAATCCTGAGACATAACTCCTCCTATTTTACGAGTGAAAAATACGCGCTACCGAATGTTGTTTGGTTGCAATAACTTTTGGCCCATCAAACTTATTAAAAATCCACATCCCAATAGGCGTTATATGGCTTTTAGATCCAATAGTAGTAATTTCGTATTCATATACGGTATATAAATAGTCCATAAGCACAGAACCCACTAACACAAGACTGTCCATCCCAGTTAAAGGGGCAAATTGAGAAATGTTTTTACCTTTCCCTTCACCCTCTTCAACATAAACATTGTAAATTGAAGACGGAATCACTAATTTACCATTCTCACCTCGGTCGGTTTTTCCAAGCTCAATCGTGACATCTTTGCCACGCAAAGAAGTCAGTTTAAACGCTTCACTCATTAACGAAGGATCTCCTTTGAATTGAGAGGAGCCAGAGTCTAGGCAAAAGAAATAAGTCGGTTTTGAAGGGTCGCCTTCGTTAGTGAGTTTTTCATCGCCCACAGCAAAAGAAGCCAGCGGACTGGTCCAAATATAGGCAACCGAAGCAATAGGATAAGGTTCCCAAGGCAAAAACAAATATTCTCGACTCTCTCGATAATCGTGATTAAGCTGCCCAAATGCAACTTGACCGCACTTGCTATCGATATCGGTTAGAAAAGTCACATAGGGACGTTTCGCATTGACCACGCCTTGATCGACCAAACTTTGGAAGAAATGAAATGACGTGGGTTCAGACTCTTTGTTAGTTGTCATCCCACGATAGGATTGATAAACAGCGTGAGCATTCGGTATATCCGTCGTGCTTGGAATGCCAATGCCGCCATCCCAATCAAGCTCTTGAAACTGAGCCCCTTCATAAGATTGAGCTAAATATACATCCGAAGAAACAGACACTAAACCATTCTCCATTTGTCCCAATGTGTCTGGTGTTAAGGTAAAAATATCCTTACCCGTCTGCACCTTCATGCTTCCCCATGGACCAAAACCCACTTCAGTCGGCTTTTTACTTACCCATGAAAGACTCGACGAAGCAGACCAAACAAACTCTTGATCTCCATAATGATGACAAGTGTCCGACTCACATAAGCTAGAAGTAACCCAAATAAAGTTACTGCCTGTATCAAAGGAAAACTTCAATGGTTGCGCTGTTGTACCAAGTCCAACGTAGGCGTACCAAGGTGACGCACCATTATTCTGATAAGGCCCCCGATCAAGAGAAATAGCAATCCCTTTTCCTTCACTTTTTATTGATAACGACTTATCCATATTTCCTCCAGAAAAACACAGTGTATACTTGAGCATAGTGACAATGAGCGTACCTCAAACGTGTGACAAAAAAACAAATAGGATCAATAATCTGATGGGTATTTCGATCATTAAATCCAGCATTCTTGTATTTGGATGTTCTTTTATAAGCCTAGTACATGGCAACGATTTAATCGCGTTTGGAAAAGAGTGTTTGGCGAAAGAAGAGCGTCTGAATAAAACCAAAATGAAACTAGACATTGCGTCTCTTAGATCTGAACAAGGGCAAGTCACAAGCAACCAAGCAGTAGACAACTTAAAACGCTACAAAGAAGAGAAAGAAAAACTCGAAACCTCAATGACAGACTGTAATGAAACCACACCAAACAGCGCTTACTGTCATCAGGTTCGTCGCCAATACAATGAATTAAATTACCGCATTACCAGAGCAGAAGCCGATGCGGTGAAAAAGGACTTTGGTGGCAATGAAACCATTATCGACTTCGAGTATGAAAAAGCCGTCTTTCAACAAGAGTATGAGAATTTCATTGCGGTGTGCCGAGATTCAAATGCGCACTATGCTCTTATTCAAAGTCCCACAGCTTATGGAGAAGTATGCTCAAACGAAGCCGCCAAGCTGTCCATAACTTGCTCATTTTTCTAAAAAACACCTAGAAAAACTAACTGGCTGGCACATTACTGCTTTGCACAACATTAACCAATTTGTCCATCGGAAACCCTAAGGCTTCCGCTTTCATTAAAAGTCTTCGTTTGACGGCTTCAGGCATAGTTGGAGTGCGAGACAATAACCAAAAATAATCGCGACTCGGGCCTGATATCATGGCGTACTGATAGTCTTTTTGATCCAATTCAAAAATCACATAAGCACCATAAAACGGTCCAAAAAATGATACTTTTAGATGCCCAACATCTGAAGAATTGACAAAATAAGCGCGGCCTTCCGCTTCTCGCCATTCTTTATCTTCAGCCGAATAACCGCGGTTAAGCACCGCCACGCCGCCATCTTCTCGACGTGAATAGGTCGCTGTGACATTAGACAAACCTTCTTCGAAGGCATGGTCTTGGCGAACAATTTCATACCAAGTGCCCAAATAACGCTCTATTTGAAATTGCGTCACCGGATCAATATTTTTAGGCGCACTGGTGCAGCCCACCAATAAGGTAAAGCTGACCAATAAAATAGTTTTAATCCAATCCGTTACTTTCATCAAAGTGTCCTTTTAAGCAATCAGTACATTTAAGCAATCAGTACATTTAAGCAATCAGTACATTTAAGCAATCAGTACATTTAAGCAATCAGTACATTTAAGCAATCAGTACATTTAAGCAATCAGTACATTTAAACAATCAGCAAGTTTAAACCATCATACAAATGTCATACTTTTATTGCAGTCTACTAAAACCTTTTGTGAGGGAAGAAACCTCTTGTTTAGCAATAGACTAATACGTCCGTGGAATCAAGGACGACAAAACATTCGCCAGAGTAAATCTCTTGTCGTCAATCTTAACAGCACGACCCCCATTACAACCATAGACCCAAGATACTTATCTTTCTCGATTGATATTTCCGTTTTAGCGGGTGGATTCTGGTGGGAAGGCAGTAAAGGCACACAACGTGGGCTTGGTACAGAACGTGTAGAACCTCTTGACTTAAGCCAAGAAAAACTCAACTTATTGGTAAAAGGTCTTGGTAGCGCCTATGTTCGTGTCGGTGGATCCGAGGCAGACAATGTCACTTATTTCACCAGTAAAATATCAAATTCCGAAACAACACCCAACGGACTGACACTGACTCAAGAAATGTGGCATCAACTTCATGAGTTTTGTCAGCGTAATGACTTAGCGCTTATGTTCACTATGAAATACGGGCTGTTCGAGCGTCGTAAGCAAGGTGCATGGCGGGCAGACGAAGTAACAAAACTCTTAGAATATAGCCAAGCTCATGGGCAAGTAATCGATATTTGTGAACTCGGCAATGAACTGAATGCCTATTGGGCGTTTCATGGCTTAGCCTCGCAACCCAGTGCAAAAAACCTCGCCAAAGACTATGACACTTTTATTCGCTGTGTTCGCAAATACAGCCCAATGAGTAAAGTCGCAGGTCCCGGCAGTGCCTTCTGGCCAAGAATCGGCGAAGCCATCAAACCACTTAGCAATATTTCCGCGCCATTCTTAAATTATCTTGAAGAATCACTCGACATTGTCGATTGGCATTATTACCCGTTTCAAAGCAGCCGATCTCCGGTAAGAACCCGTGCCGCAACATTAAAAAACATCCTCTCGCCTAATTCTTTAGCGGACTACGAAAAATACTCACGACGCTTAGAAGTGCTTCGCGACCAACATCAACCAACTGCTCAGTTATGGACAGGAGAAACGGGCTCAGCACAGTGTGGCGGACAAGCAAAATTATCAGATCGCTTTTTGTCGTGCTTTTGGTGGGCTGATCAACTAGGACGAGGTGCAAAAATTGGTCAAAAAGTCATGATAAGACAAAGCCTCATCGGTGGCGACTACGCGCTTATTAACCGCCAAACATTAAAACCGAACCCAGATTACTGGGTCAGCTGGCTATGGGGAAAACTGATGGGCGAAGAAGTCTTTGACGTACAAAGCAACGACCCATTTGTACAAATTTACTGTCATAGTGCAAAGAAAGAAGGCAAATGTACTTTGCTCATTATCAATATGTCGCCGAGTCCTAAAATTCTTCATTGCAATGGCTTCGGGTCAAAAAAACGCCGCTTTGAAATCACCGCCGATACACTTACCTCCAAGAAAATTCGCATCAACGGCATCAAGCCTAAATTTAAAAATGGCAAAGTCAAACTGAGTGACTTTCCCAAACTTTCTAAACTCAACCTTGTCAGCCCCTACAGCATTAATTTTTGGTGTTTTACTGTGTGAACGTTGCAACCCCTGCATTAAATAAAAGCACTGTCTATTATTATAATTAGACAGTGTATTTTCTTTCCATAAATAAAAATGATTCTTAAATCTTAATATAATGCTTGATAATTTTACGACCATCCGTATTATTCCCGGCAAACGAAAACCATTCTCAATAAAGGGCTTTTTATGAATCGACGCTTGATGTTTATTCTGCTGTTAGGGGTATCTTTTTTCACTGGTGCTGTTCAAGCCAAAATGGCCGTCATCCATGACGTGTTAGGCCGAAAAGTTGAGGTTGATTTACCCGCTCAACGAGTAATTTTAGGCTTTTACGCTGAAGACTATATGGCTATCGGCACAGAAAAATCTTTTGATAAAGTTGTTGGTTTGTCACGTGATACTTGGGAAGGTTGGCGCCCTGCGAGTTGGCATCTCTATACAAACTATCGCCCTTCACTAAAAGACATTCCAGATGTTGGTGAAGTAGAAGCGCAAACTTTCTCTGTTGAAAAAGTCATCAGCCTTAAGCCAAGTGTAATTGTACTCGCAGCTTGGCAGTATCAAGGGCTTGGTATGGATGCCAAATATTTAGAAAGCACAGGTATTCCCATTGTTGTGGTCGACTACAACGCTCAAACATTAGAGCGCCACATAAAAAGCACACAAATAATCGGTCAACTCACTGGACAAGAAAAACGTGCAGAAAAAATAGCCGACGAATACAAGCAAACCATTGAAACCACCTTGCAACGCATCGAAGCCGCTAAGCTTCCCAAACCCCGCACCTATGTTGAGTTCGGCAATAAAGGCCCAAGCGAATACAGTTTTACCTATGGTAAAAATATGTGGGGCGCAGTTATTACCATGATGGACGGTGAAAACATTGCCGCGCCATTTGTTGAATGGTGGGGACCAATGAATCCAGAGCAAGTATTAGCCTCTAAGCCAGAAGTTGTCTTTCTAGCCGGAACCGAATCTGGGGCAAAAGGCGATGCGGTTGTAATGGGACAAGGCATTGACCGAGCACTAGCAGAATCACGTTTGGCAGGTTACACCAAACGCCCAGGTTGGGCGCAAATGCCAGCGGTGAAAAACAACCGCGTATATGGTATTTACCAAGGAGCTTCACGTA
This sequence comes from Marinomonas sp., assembly GCF_965225885.1. Lineage (NCBI taxonomy): Bacteria > Pseudomonadati > Pseudomonadota > Gammaproteobacteria > Oceanospirillales > Oceanospirillaceae > Marinomonas > Marinomonas sp. The sequence goes on along the minus strand of NZ_OZ245329.1, from coordinate 2,162,078 downwards.
CCATTTTAGACGCTTCCATGGTGCAGTTTATTGCCAAATCTCTGTACCCAAGTTTGTTTGAAGATGTTAATCCGGAACAAGAGTACCTAGATTTCTACCAGAAATACTTGCCTGTTACCCCAACCGGCACCTTTACTGCTCAACTAACGGAGTAACATTCATCACTTAAACCATGATGAATCAACACTTATGCAATCAGACTTAATTTCTGATGCCATTATCAACCAACGGCGCAATGAAAAGCGCCGTTGGTCTGTCATTAGCATCTTACTTGTTATCCTTGTCTTTTCCTTCGTATTGGATGTTGCAACTGGGCCTTCTTTGCTCAATGTCAAAGACGTGGCGAACGCTTTGCTCAGCCTTGTTGGTTTTCCTGTTGAAGTCGACCCTACCACACAAGTTATTGTCTCTAGTTTGCGATTGCCCATTGCCATTATGGCCGTCATTGTCGGTGGTGTTTTGGGGGTTGGTGGCGCCGAAATGCAAACCTTACTGAATAACTCAATGGCCAGCCCTTATACACTTGGCATGGCAGCAGCGGCAGGATTTGGTGCTGCTTTGATGTTGTATTTTGGCTCTTTAGGCATTAATACCGACATTGCGGTGCCACTTGGGGCATTTGTTTGCTGTATGTTAGCGGCGACATTTTTGTTCGCACTGGCGACCATGAGACACATCAGCTCTGGCCAGCTTATTTTGGCAGGGATTGCTTTATTGTTTCTTTTCCAATCCTTACTTTCTTTGGTGCAGTTTGTTTCTTCACCTGAACTGAGCCAACAAATTTTATTCTGGTTGTTTGGCAGCCTGTCAAAAGCCTCGTGGTCAAATCTTTCTATTATCGTCAGTGTAACGGTCGTCTGCATGTTCTTCTTGATTCGAGATGCATGGAAATTGACCGCGTTGCGCCTTGGCGAAGAAAGAGCCAAAAGCCTAGGTGTCAATATTACTCAGCTAAGATTACGAACCTTACTGATCGTGGCGATTATGACAGCAACGGTTACCAGCTTTGTCGGTATTATCGGCTTTGTTGGTATTGTGGCACCAAACATTGCCAAAATCTTAGTCGGCGAAGATCAGCGTTTTTTCTTGCCTTTGTCTTTCATTATCGGTGCTTTTTTGCTGTCCAGTGCGTCCGTGTTATCAAAAGTCATCGTTCCCGGCGCCCTCTTCCCAATCGGTATTGTCACCGCCATCATCGGTGTGCCTTTCTTTTTCTGGCTAATTTTAGGCAAAAGGCGCTAATTTATGCTGCAAGTACACAATCTCAATGTGGTTTTAGATGACCTTGTTTTGGCAAAAGACATGTCATTTTCTCTGGAACCTGGCAAGGTCAATGTCATCATCGGGCCAAACGGCACAGGCAAAAGCACACTATTAAAAACCTTGTTTGGTGATATTCAGCCAACCTCAGGAGACATCCGCTTCGCAAACGACATATTGCAACGCAAGCACTTATCGCGCTGGCGAAAGCAATTTGGCTATATGCCGCAAGATATTCGTCTCGATGTCGAATTAAGTGTCTTAGAAGTCGTCTTACTCGGGCAACTCAATAACTTAGGTTATCGTTTAGATGACAGCATTATCAAAGAAGCACTTACGGCGCTGGATAAAATCGGCCTGCTTCATCTTGCCAATCGTTCAGTGAATAAGCTCAGTGGTGGACAATGCCAAATGATTTTGTTCGCACAAGCTTTGATGCGTAAACCTAAAATACTCATGCTGGATGAGCCTGTTAGTGCTCTCGATCTCTATTTTCAGCAGGTTTTGCTCGACCATTTAGATACCCAAACCAAGCAACAAGGCTGGATCACCTTAATGGTGCTTCATGATTTGAACCTTGCTGCACAATATGCCGACAATTTACTGGTGCTGAAAAATGGTCATCTCGTAGCAAGTGGCCATCCAAGGGACATACTGACGCCCGCTTTAGTTAAAGATGTTTACAAAGTCAACGCCGATGTCACCAAAGACGCTTCTGGCATTCCTTTTGTACGCACCATTAGAAACAATCGGGTCTTGGATACAACCACGAACAAAGAATCAAAAGCACGCTTAATAGCTAAAGAACAAGCAATGAAAATTACAGAAGGCGCTATCTAACGACTCTAGTCAAAGCAAACCACAACAACCAAGTACGTGCTTCACGTTATTATTTTTTAAGGCTTTATTTACAAGATTATGCGCTCAAAACACCTGTTCAAAGACTGGCAAATACTGTCTTCTGCGGGACGAGTATTGGTCATAAATGGCTTTACCTTTAACCTCGGCTTTTACATGTTACTGCCCTATCTTGCTGATCATTTACAGCACAATTTGGGTATCAGCGGTTGGTATGTAGGTGTGATCATTGGGCTTAGAGTTTTAAGCCAACAAGGTATGTTTTTGGTAGGCGGTACTTTAGGCGACAGATTAGGCTACAAGCGCTTAATTCTATTGGGCTGTGCTGTTCGTATCCTTGGCTTCGCCTTGTTAGGAATCGGACAAACGGTTCCTGTTCTGATGTTAGGCGCATTTTTCTCTGGCTTTGCTGGCGCGCTTTTTACGCCGAGCAGCCAAGCTTATTTGGCATCGGAATACCCAGAACAAAAAGCCAGAGACAAAGTTTTCGCGTTGCAAAACTTAACCTCCGAAGCAGGAATGTTATTAGGGCCGCTATTAGGCTTGTCTTTATTGTATGTGGATTTTGCTTTGGTTGGTTTGGTCTCGGCTGGTTTGTTTACTATATTGCTGATTATTCAATGGCGCTTTTTACCTGAGCTTGCCTCTCAAAACAACACGATGCACACACATTCGCATTTTTGGAAGCAATGGGGCCAAATGCTCACTCACAAAGCCTTTATGCAATTTGTGCTTTGCTCCTCGGTCTACCACTTATTATTCCACCAGCTTTATATTGCTGTTCCACATGAAATTCGCACCGTCACTCAGGACGTGAGTATCATTACTTGGGTTTTCGCGACATCGTCTATTATGGGCGTTTTAATGCAAATGCCAGTAAGTCGATTTGTAGAGTCCAATTTGGGCACAGCTCGCGGCATTGGCTTAGGTATGGCGGTTATGGGCTCCAGCTATCTATGGCTAAATCTTAGCTTGCCGTGGCTGCCAGCCTTGCCCTTCATAATTTGTGCCGTCTTTTTTAGCCTCGGCTCCATGTTGGTTTTCCCATTACTGGGCGCTTATATCCCGAAGTTTTGCGCCCCAAAAGAATTGGGCAGTCACTATGGCTTGTATTCGTGTATTGGTGGGTTTTATGCCTTTATCGGCAACATCAGTACAGGCTGGCTACTTTCTTCAACCAACATAGACCATGGTTGGATTTGGACAGGACTTGCATGCTTTGGAGTATTGTCAGGCGTACTGCTTTTTCTACAAGTAACAAACCATGTAAAAAATCAAACTACTGCTTTTGCACGTTGAAATAAAAGACAACTAACATAATCAAAAACAACACTCAAAAAATAACCCCAAGCGTCAAACGCAAGGGGTTATTTTCTTGTCAGCAAATTTTGCGCTTATCAATAACGCAGCTGCTCTAAGCCACAGAAAGGATCAATAGCGGCCTCGGTATTAAAGCTCAGTCGCCCTAATAAACCATCTACGACGGCCTTTTGAACCTCTAATAAAGGACTATAAGCGTTAATGTAAACAGGCACTTTCGGTGCATCGTATAAAAGATAAGGATGACCAAAAGACACCATCACGGTCGGAATATCGACCCAAGGACGGAACATGGCATTACCAAAACCTTCATGCAGCGACATCCAGTCGATGTAAATATGCGACTTTATCAGCATAGATTCATCCGCACTGAGATAAAGTACCCAGTCGTAATTTTTCGTATCTAGCGCCATTCCTGTTTCAAAAACCGTCACGTCAAATCCTTCGTCTTCCAGCATTTTTGGAACATGTAAAGGGATAGGTAAAGGGACGAAAGTATTTTTAATACCGGTAGACATCACCAAGACACGTTTTTGCTTATCTGGGTTGATCGGCAAAATATCATAGCGATTCTTAACTAGATGTACGGTGCGACGATTTAATTCAGGAATGCGCTCTGCATAATCCGAAGCCAATAAATCGTTAAACTTAGCCACGCTGATGTCTTCTTGCTTGTTGTGCAAACCCAAAGCCGCTTTCATCGCCAAAATGCGCATCACAGATTGCTCTAAACGCGCTTCCGATACTCGACCTTCACGAACCGCTTTTAGCATAAACGCATAATCTTCAATAGGGTCTTTGCAAAACAACAGCATATCGCAGCCATTTTCAATAATCTCGGCAATCATATCTTCGCGTTTGCCCCAGCTACTCAAACCCGCCATAGTAGAAGCATCGGAAACAATTAGGCCGTTAAAGCCAAGTTCACCACGAAGTAATTGCTCATTAAGCAATTTATTAATACTGGCGGGACGCCACCATTCTTCAGGGTTTGCCTCATGAACTTTCATGTACTCAGGCAAGGCAATATGCGCCGACATTATTGACATCACGTTAGTATCAATCGCGCTGCGGTAAAGTCGGCCATAGCGCTCTTCCCATTCGGAGATGCTTAATGGATTTACCGTGGTGACGAGATGCTGGTCTCTGTCATCAAAACCTTCTCCCGGCCAATGCTTTGCGGTTGCCGCAATGCCGTGCTTTTGGAAAGTCGCTATGTTTGAACGCCCCATCGTTTCAATAATATCAACATCACTACCATAGGACCGTGTACCAACAACAGCGCTTCGAAACTTAGCATTAATGTCAATAACAGGCGTAAATGACCAATTAATACCCAGCAATTTCGCTTCTTGCGCAATCACTTGAGTGCAGTATTCCACCGCACTTTCCTCTTTCAAACCCGCAAGACCGAGCTGATTTGGCACCTGAGCACCGAAAGGAAAGCTCATGCCACCGCCTTCCAAGTCGCCACTGACCAAAAGCGGCGTTGTAGAGTGACTGCGAAGTTGATTCATCATCTTCACTTCAGCATCAAGGCCTTCTACGACAAACTTCGTCACACCACCTGGCTGAATTAACTTAATTAACGATAATTGTTCATCTGAGTTCTCTCTAATCATCAGATTAAAAAGCTGTCCGATTTTTTGCTCTAGCGTTAATTCTGCAAAAGTCTTCTCAGCCCATTCAATGGCTTGATCGTTCAAACAAAAAGGCGCATTTCGAAATGACTCAAACATAGTAATAATTCCTTTATTTATAGATTAGCTTGCGCTTTTAATTTGGCTTCACGATTAGCTCGCAACTCTGACTGCATCTTTCTTTCTACTTCTTGATTAATAGGATAAAAATAAGCAATCAAAGCAACACACGCCCCTCCAAAAGCAGGAATTAAACTCATGAATAGTAAAATCATATGTTTAGATTCTTCGCTTTGTTCTACACCAGCTTGATAACCAACAAAGCTAAGCCCAGCCCCGACCAAAGCACCACTTAAACCCATACCAAATTTATGCGAAAAAGTCGCTGAGCTGGTTGATAAGCCAATGACTCGTCTACCCGATTTCCACTCTATATAATCCGCAGTATCCGCTACGATTCCCCAAAGAGCAGAAGCACACATACCCATTAAGAATTGATTAAAGAAAATGATGATATAAATGACTTTAACATCCACCGTATGTAGCCAATACAAACTACCGATGCAGAACATGCTCCCCAGTGCTGACATAATGATAATAATACGTTTAGATAAGTGCTTTACGATCACGGTCATCAGAGTTGCTCCGGCAATCATCCCTAGCGTACCAAACATAAAAAACAATCCTGCTGCACTAACATCCCCCACGTTATAGGTGAAGAAATACATTCCAACTGAGAAAGGCAATAAAGCAAAGGTAAAAATAGGCACACCCACCAATACGGTTATCCACCAAGCACGGTTTTTAATCACCACGGCAAAATCATCTTTCAAGGAAGAGTCTTGCTTGATCATGGGAACACGCTCTTTCACGCGAGAAAAGCACAACCAGAACATCACGACCATAACGCTACTTAACAGCATCATGGTGTATTGAAAGCCTTGTTGCTTATTACCATCGCCGAAGAACTCAACAAGTGGCAACGTCCCTGCGTTTACGATCAATGCACCAGTGAACGCTAACACCATTCGAAATGAAGCCATTTGACCACGCTCAACTGGGCTATCCGATATGGTTGCAGGTAAAGAGGAATATGGAATATTGATGGCTGTATAGAGTGTCATCAACAGGATGTAGGTCACAAATGCCCAAATAATTTTACCGGACTCATCCAGATCAGGCGTTGTGAAAGTAAGTACAGCAACAATTGCCAGAGGAATAGGAGCATAGAGCAAATAGGGACGAAACTTACCAAAACGCGTTTTTGTTCTATCGCCTATCATGCCCATAATTGGGTCAGAAATGGCATCCCACATTCGCGTGACAAAAAACAAAGTCCCTACCAGCGCCGCAGAAATCCCGAACACATCGGTATAAAAAAACATCAGATAAGTGCTTACCGCAGTAAACACCACATTACTGGCTAAGTCACCAAAGCCATAACTTACCTTATCGAAAAACGACAACTTCTTCATATTAAAACCCTTTTGTATTTATTGTTTTTCTTCATTATGGGAATTAATCACAAACGCGCTATCCGATTTTTGACCTGCTTGTTAGCCGTTTTTTGACCTGAAAAAATCATCTTTTACTAAATATATAAAAATTGCCTATCAAGCCACGGCATAATCCGTTGTTTCAGAAGTACTAAATCTACTCCAGCATAGGCTTGACCAACATTCACTAAAGTTACCTTCTCATGCTTAAGGCGAAATTCCGTTGGCGTACAATCGTATTCCCGACGAAACGCCATATTAAAGGCTTTCACCGAAGGAAAACCGTGATCAAAGGCAATTTCAGATACTGCTTTATTCGGTTTTTGTGCCAAATCCGATAGACTCTTTTCCAATCGATAAAGGGTCAAATAGCGCAAAAAAGTCTCGCCTACTTTGGCTTTAAAATAACGACTCAAATAGGCTTCTGACAACCCTCGCTCTTCAGCTAACAAAGACAAAGAAATATGTTCTTGGTAGCGCAAAGATATCTGACTTAACAAATCATTCATTAATAAAGTGGATTCCATTAGATCAGGCTTAATGGGGTTTCTAGAGGGAAAATAGCGAGTACACAACAAGCCAAGTTGAGTAAGCAAGCTGGTTTGCGCTTGTTGCCAGTGATCCGCTTTATAATGCTGCTCCCACCAAAGATGCGCTATCAGCTGCTTAATCTTAGGCAACAAACTTTTCTGAACCAAACTCCAGTCTTTCATTGGCCTGCTATCCAAAGCCAATCCGGCAAAATTATATTGCAGACAAAGCACCAGGTTGTCGTCCTCGGTCGATTGTGTGGCATGAGGTAATTCTTTATTAATAAATAACACATCGCCTTCTTGCAAAAGCAGTATCTCATCCATCACTTGAACACGGATTCGCCCTTTTACTACCCACAAGCATTCATGTGCATCATGATGATGTAAATCACACTGAGTCACAGAATGGGCAAAAATGCGGCTTTCTTCTTCTAAAATTTCCGCTCTATTCGACAAATACATAGCAAATTAACATCCTTAATCATCTGACTAAATCCCACCACAGCCATTTCGACATGGATTTTAGTGAACAAGAATCATAAAGAAGTAAGGGGGCAAAGTCACAAACAAAAAAAAGCCCCGCATTCGCGAGGCTCTTCAGCATTCATTCTAGCCTTTGTTAAAAACCAGACATTTTAAACCGACGTGTTTTTCACTGAGAACATGCCGTAAACCGCCACAACCAAAAAGCAGGCGGCCGGGACAACATAAGAAAAAATCGCGCCGTATTCATCAATGGTTGCGCCTTGGATCAATGGCATCACGGCACCACCCAAGATCGCCATAACCAAACCCGCAGAACCGAATTTAGTGTCACTACCAAGACCGTCCAACGCGATGCTGTAAATCGTTGGGAACATCAAAGATAAACAAGCGGAAATAGACACAATCGCCCACACACCAGAGACATCAGGCACCATGACAGCGTAAACACACAAAGCGCTACCCAATAAAGCCAAGATACTTAGCAATACTGCTGGACGGAAAAAGCCCATTAACCAAGTCATCACAAAACGTGATACTAAGAAAATGATCAAACTGTACTGCAAATAATCAGACGCGCTGGCTTCGGTGCCACCTAGAGTTTCTTGTACATATTGAATGGTAAAGGTCCAAGTACATGTTTGTGCCGCAACGTTAAAGAACTGCGCAACCACACCCCAACGGTATTGTTTTCGAGCAAACAATCGGCCCAGTGTCGCCATAAAATCAATCGTCTGAACTTCATCAACATTGACGGTGTTAGCCGATTTAGGCACACGCATAAAATAGATCAGCGCCCAGATGATCATCAACACAAACGCCATGCCGACATAAGGTGTCATCACGCTGTTTAATTCATCAGCTCGAATGCTAAGCAGCATTTCTGGCGCCATGCTGGCTCTTTCTTCTGGAGATGCGGTATTTAGATTTGGAAGAATCAATGTCGCGGCAAGAAACACACCGATGTTGGTGCCAACTGGGTTAAACGCCTGAGCCAAATTCAAACGACGTGCAGCACTGCCTTCTGGCCCCATGGTCATCACAAAAGGATTCGCCGAGGTTTCTAAAATAGACAAACCAGCCGCCAAAATAAACAAAGCAGCCAAAAAGAAACCATACGTCATCGATACACTGGCAGGATAAAAAGCCAAGGCACCTAAGATAGCCAAGCCTAAACCTGTCAACACACCCGCTTTATAAGAGTAACGAGCATTGATAAACGCCGCAGGAATCGCCAAACAGAAATACGCGCCATAATACGCGAACTGTACTAAAGCGGATTCAAACGTGCTCATGGTGAAAATTTTACTAAACACTTTTACCAGAGGATCTGTCATGTTGGCAGCGACGCCCCAGGCAGCAAAACAGGTAATCAATAAGATAAACGCGATTTTCATGTTCGGGTAAACGAACGGGGCAGAGAGGGATTTTTCAGGAGCTGTATTTTGATTTTTCATAAAGCAAACAACATCTATTATTTTATAGTTGGATGACAGGACATGCTTGTTATCAACTCTCAAAGAGAGACAGACCAAAAGCACCTCGCCACCATCAGACATTGATATAGGCTAACCGCAGTGGGAGCGTATTTTGGTTGATTTAAAACCACCCAAAGCGCCCTTTCTACGACCAACATCAAACACAAGGTGCGAAATCCTACCACCAACTTTCTATAAAAATGTGCTTACCTGACAAAACATGGCGTTTTGTCAGTGGATTAATCTTTTCTTACCCATTTCATTAACACTAATGAAATATTCATGACTGACGGTTCATTTTCAGCAAACCAAAATAGTCGTGAACCTTAGCTCTTAATCGAAACGCCTTCTACTTCCAATACGCTTTTTGCGTCAGTACGTTCCATAATTTTCACCAAGGCGGATTGAATCACTTCGTCTTCGCGTACATCACTTTGACCCGCAAAACGTTGATCTTGTGGTTCTGCGCCTTCTTCTGCGGTAAAGGTCACAATCACTTCTGTGGCGATGTCTGCTGTATCCCCAAAGTAAGCAATGGAAAGTTGCGGATAACCTTTGAAACCCATTTTTACTTTCTTCGCGATACGTTTTTTCGATTTATCTATGTTCATGCTGCCTGCCTAAAGGGAAAGGTGTTGAGTCTCAATGAAAAACTATTGCTGGATTAAACCACAAAGCCGACCGTTCAAGATAAATTAAATCGATATAATGAGCCGCAGTCGTACAAAAGTTTTCACTTAATTAAACTCAACGCCCCTCTAAACTCATCCGCCCGACTATCACCAATCAATTCAAACAAACACATTTCAAGGCTCGTCACTTCTGCGCCTTTGCGAGCCAATTTGGCGAGCGCCATGTCTTTATTCTCTATAGATCGTGACGACACACAATCGCTCACCAGTTCCACGTCATAACCTAAATCCAGCAAGCCCAACGCCGTTTGATAAACACAAATATGCGCCTCGATGCCGGTAATAAGCCAAGTGTTCATCTTGGCTTTTTTAATCGCCTCGACAAAAACGGGTTCGCCGCAGGCACTAAAAGAATACTTAGCGATTGGTTCAACCATATCCAAAACTTCGCACAGCTCTGGCACAGTTGCGCCCAGTTTTTCAGGGTTTTGCTCTAACCACAGAATAGGCATTCCAAGTAGCTTGGCGGCTTTTACTAGCTTAACCAAATTAGCGATAAACGCCTCGCTGTCATGAACGATCGTCGCTAGCTTTCCTTGTACATCGATCACCACCAAACCCGTTTTGTCTTTTCTTAACATGCTGCTTTCCTTTTTATTTTTTCACGCTGCCTTTAAACCAATTTGATACCCAGTGACGTCAGCAAGCTCACCGCTTCATATCGACAAAAGATGGCGTTTTTAATGGTATTTTTCTTCACATCAATATCGTAATTGGTCGCACCATTAAAATCGGCGCCTGTAAGATTGGTATTCACAAACAAACTATTGGTTAAATCGGTTCCAGTAAAACGCGCACGAGAAATCGTTGCCTCTCTAAAATCCACATCATGTGCTCGGCAATCTTCAAATACGATACCCGATAGCTTCAAGCCATAAAACGACGAGGCATTGAGCAGACATTCTTTAAAAAATAGCGGCGCGCCTAGCTCTAATCCTCGCCAATAGGCTTTGGTCCAATCCACACCCAACACCTTTGATTCATAAAACTGCACGTCGGAGAATTTGCTGTTTCTCACATTCACCGCGGTCAACTTGCATTTACGAAACTGGCAATCTTTAAAGGTACAGGCATCAAAAAATGCTTCGGTAAAATCACAGGATTCAAACACACAAGACTCAAATACCTTACGGCTCACCTTGCCCTGCTCCATCGACAAATCCATAAAGGTCTTTCCATAAAAAGCCTCTTCGTTCGGCAATACATGTTCCATTACATTCTCCCGTCACTAGAAAAACTAAAGTAACAAGAGATGTCAGCGTGCTCAATCTAATAAGGTTATTTAGCTTAAAAAACCGTTCGCAAAACTTTTTTGCACATACGTGCAAAATGTCATCGGTTTGTCATAGAGGAAGATTATTGTTTAGAAAATTAAATACACCTCTAGGGAATAACCTATGTCCACCCTGCTCAATGCAACAGAGCAAAAGAAGCCAAACCTTTGGCGACGCGCAAGGCATTCATTTGCAGTTGCTCGACATGAACCCGCTAATTTAATTGGTTTGGTTCTGGCTATTTTCTTTGCTTATTTGATTCTTGCACCTGTGCTCTCGATTCTAGTGGATTCCTTTATTGTGCAATCTGGAGACGAAGCAAGAACCCATCAGGATGAAGGCAGTTTCACCTTCTACTATATTGTACGAACGCTGTATTCACGCATTTCTGAAATCCTCTTATGGCAACCGCTATACAACACCTTAGCCATTGCCGCTGGCACTGTGGTGTTCTCAATGAGTATCGGAGTGGCGCTGGCGTGGTTAGTGAATCGTACCAACATGGCGGGACGAGCTTGGTTCGCCACGGCGCTTATTGTGCCTTTTATGTTACCGACATGGACGTTTGCTCTCGCTTGGACAACGATTTTTAAAAACCGTACCGTTGGCGGTCAACCCGGTTGGCTAGAGTCCTTAGGCATCACCACATCAAACAGTGTGGCTTACGGCTATTTTCCTATCGTGTTTATATTGGTTTTGCATTACACACCATTGGTAATTTTGATTGTGGGCAATGCGTTACGTCGTCTTGATACACAAATGGAAGACAGCGCTCGTGTGCTCGGTGCGCCTTCTAGAGTGATCGCTTTTTCCATCGTCTTACCCTTGATTCGCCCTGCGTTAATGTCGGCGGCTTTATTGATATTTGCCGACTGTATTGGCGAGTTCGCGGTGCCATATATTTTAGGTTTACCAGTGCGATACGACACATTAGCGACCGGACTGTATCGCGCCTTAGACACTCGTCAAAACGGTGTGGCTGCGGTGATTGCCGCGGTGATTATGATCATTGGCGTAATTACTTTGCTGATCGATGTTCGCATGATGAAAGAAGCCCGCCGCTTTGTCACTGTCGGCGGTAAAGGCAACATGGACAGACTACGCAAACTGGGTCGTATGCGTATACCAGCGTCTGGTTTTGCGGGTGCCTTTGTAATGATCGGGGTGGTTCTGCCGCTACTGACCCTGTTCTTATCCACCATCATGATTTTGCCCGGTCGCTTTACGCTGGAAAACTTCACCTTTGATTATTGGATCGGCAGCAATTTAGACACAGTGGCCCTTCGCAACGGCATCTTGCTAACACCAGAATTTTGGCAAGCCGCGTGGAACACTATTGTGATTGTCGGTTCGTCTTCGATGATCTCTGGCGTCTTAGGTTTGCTGGTCGGTTATGCGGTATTACGTTGTTCATTCAAAGGCGTCGGTTCTTTCTTACGCCAAATTACCTTCTTGCCTTACTTGGTTCCCGGCATTGCCTTTGCGGCAGCGTTTTTATCTCTGTTCGCTGTGGCGCGTGGCCCGATTCCAGCTCTGTATGGAACACCACTGATTCTCATCATCGCCCTCGTCGCGGAAAAAATGCCCTTTGCAAGCCGATCTGGCATCGCAGCCATGACACAACTAGGCAAAGAACCCGAAGAAGCCGCGCGTATTGCCGGTGCCAATTGGTTTAGCCGCATGGGCAAAATCATTATCCCAATACAAGCTGGACCATTGGCAACGGGCATTTTGTTGCCTTTCATTTCCGGTATTAAAGGCGTCAGCCTGTTCATTATCTTGGCGATTCCATCCACCGATGTTCTCACCACGTATTCACTGCGTTTACTCGATTACAACTATGACCAAGCCGCCAACGCGGTGGTCTTGATGATTGCGCTTATCGCTTGGCTTGGCACCGTATTGATCCAAAAGATCTCCGGTACGGGTTTGGCTCAAGGTCTGGAGAATTAATATGCCTACTATCACATTAACCAACCTCACAAAATGCTACGACGGCAACACAGAACCTTCTGTCAATAAGGTCTCGCTGACAGTAGAAGATGGCGAATTTATGTGTTTGCTCGGCCCTTCTGGTTGCGGAAAAACCACGATTTTGCGCATGATTGCCGGTATCGAGCATTCCACCAGCGGCGAAATTGCCGTAGACGATTTAGTGGTTGATTCGGTTCATCAGTCTTGTTTCATTCCACCCGAAAAGCGTCGTATTGGTTTAGTCTTCCAAAACTATGCCCTTTGGCCGCACATGACAGTGGAACGTAATGTGGATTTTGGTTTGCGCCTACAAAAAGTCCCCGCTCAAGAACGCAAAGAACGTTGTTTAGATGTGATGAGCAAGCTACGTATTCTTGAATACGCAGACCGTTATCCGTCTCAATTGTCTGGCGGTCAGCAACAGCGCGTTGCCTTAGCGCGCATGCTGGCAGTGAATCCGGGGGTTTTGCTATTGGACGAGCCATTATCAAACCTTGATGCGACTTTACGTCTGGAAATGCGCGCCGAGCTGCGTCGCTTACATCAAACCTTTGGTACGACCATTATTTTTGTCAGCCACGACCAATGGGAAGCCATGACGCTTGCCAATACCATTGCGGTGATGAGCAAAGGTCAGCTGCAACAAATCGGTACGCCAGATGAAATTTACGCCGAGCCAAGCAATCGCTTTGTGGCGGAGTTTATCGGCAACCCGAAAATCAATCTGATCAAGCTAGAAGATTCCAATGCCGAGGCAATAAACATTGCGAAGCACATTCAAGCGAGACGATTGGAAGTTGACAACGCCAAAGTGTGCGCCATTCGTCCAGAAGAAATCATTCTGACCGACAGCGCCAACATTAATACCTTGCCCATGACCATCGAAAACATCATGCCCACTGGTGGCAGCTGGGTGATTGAACTGAGTTTCGGTGAAGACCGATTATTCCACTCCACTCAGTCTCGCCCAAAATGGCGTGAAGGCGATCAGGTAAATGCTTATTTGCCGACACCATCACTGCATTTTTTTGATCACCATGGCAACCGACTTGTGCTCTCCGGTAACGGTAGAGACTTCGACAATTTACTGCTCAGCTCGTCTCTATCTAATTCAAGAGACGCTAATTCAAGAGACGCTAATTCAAGAGACGCTAATTCAAAAAACGCTAATCAGAAACACACCAATCAACCCTACGCTAAACAAGCATAAGCTAAACTTAAAAAGGAAACTGTTATGAACTTCCCGATGAAAAAAAGCCTTCTTGCACTGAGTGTTAGCTTAACAGCCCTCGGTTCTATTTCAGCTTCAGCCGCAGACTCATTTGACCTTCAAGCATTAATCGCGGCCGCCAAACAAGAAGCGCCGTTGACTGTGTACGATTCAACAGGAAAAATCGTTAAACAAGCCGAGTCCTTTAGCAAAAAATACGGCATTCAGGCAACGGGCATCAAAGCCAAAGCGTCGCAAATTCTAGAAATCGTCAGCCGTGAAGCCAAAGCCGGTAACGTCAAAGCTGATGTCGCGATTCTTGCCGATGCGCCTGCAGGTATAGAACAGCTTTTATCAAAAGGTTACGTGACAAGCTGGGTGCCGACCGATTTAGCCGAACACATTCCAGCCACCTACCAAAGCCCACTGACCGTGGTTTTGGCACCCAACATTTGGGCCTATAACACAGGACTTTACGATACCTGTCCAATTACCAATATTTGGCAACTGACCAAGCCTGAATGGCAAGGTAAAATCGCCATGCAAGATCCGCTTGGCAAACCATCTTACACAGACTGGTTCAACCAATTAGCTACACATCATGACAAATTAATGTCCGATGCCTATCAAGCAGAATTTGGCAAACCATTAAAAACCAATGAAGACAGCGCCACCGCAGCATTTGTTAAAGCCCTTGCAGAAAACCGCCCACTGGTTACCAGCTCAGACACCGAAGCAGCTAACGCTATCGGCGCGCCAGATGTTAAAGACAGCTTTGTCGGCATGGTCAGTGCTGCCAAATTTAGAAACAACAAAAATGGCATGAAACTAGGCCTTTGTGCCGACATGGTGCCATTTAGTGGTTGGAGCTATCCTGGCTTAGGCTTTATCACCACAGGAACAAAAAGCCCTAACGCCGCGAAATTGTTTATTCATTACATGATGACAGCCGAAGGCATCGCGCCACAGGGCGTAGATGGTAAAATGTCCACCAACCAAACCGTTAAACTGCCAGATAACGAACCGTCAGGCATTGATAAAGTTCGAGATCAAATCATGGGCTACGATGCCTCTACGGCAAAATCAGATTGGGAGAGCCGTCAGGACTGGCAAGATCTTTGGAGCCTAAGCTTTAAAAATTAAGCAAGAGACAGCTTCAGTAATAACGAAAATGAGATCAGTTAGGACGAAAAAACGCTTAGCTGATCTCAATCCAACATTTTAGAAAAGGATCCATCTTTGACGCCCAACAACATCAAAAAAAGCGAACTAGAAAAACGCGAAGCCGCCCTGCACTCTATCACGCTAACCGCAGGAGCATTGGCATTAGAAAGCTATCGCGCCAGACAACCCGGTGATTTCACCATGAAAGGCCAGCAAGACTTTTTAACCGAAGCCGATGCACTGGTCGAAGAACATATCCGCCACGCTATTTACAACCTTTTTCCCGAAGATGGATTGCTTGGCGAGGAAACAGGAGGCTCAGTCACCAATGCGTCTCTCTGGGTAGTTGACCCGATTGATGGCACCGCCAACTTCGCCCGCGGCATCGATCATTTTTGTATTTCAATCGCCTTTGTACATAACGGCGAGACGTTACTCGGGGCGATTTATAATCCAGCGACGAACGAAATGTACTTAGCTCGCAAAGGCCAATACGTTACCAAAAATGGTCAAGCTCTACGTGTTTCCAACATAACTGATACCCACAGCTCATCTTTTGAATTAGGCTGGTCAACACGAGTCCCAGAATCGGTCTACTTAACCATCATGAAATCTTTGTTGACAAGCGGCACCAATATTCGCCGTGGTGCTTCTGGTGCATTGGCATTAGCTTGGGTGGCTGAAGGACGAACCGACGGTTATGCAGAATCGCATATGAACGCATGGGATTGCTTAGCAGGCTTACTCATGGTGCGAGAGGCGGGAGGACGTACTGGGGCTTTCCCCAAAACGCATGCAGATATTATTCACGGCGGGCCAATTCTCGCGGTCGCACCCGGTGTTGCAGAACAATTTTCCCATGACACAATGATATCGCTTGCAGCTAAGTCAATGTTAGCTGAGACCAATACCGCGCCAGAACTTGAACACACACTATAAAATTTTGCGCATTCACACATTTACCTTTTTAAAGAGTAAGAAAAGAGAAAACAATGACATCTGAAAAAGTAAAAAAACGCTACCCTCGCCCGCCAATGAGCCTAATTGAGAGTAATATTCCTGGCTGGGGAGTGGATATTTATATTGGCGGTTCTACCAGTGTGGCAGACGCAGAGCTACTTAAAAAACATAATATAAAAGTAGTGCTTAACTGCGCGATAAACCTAGATATTGACCTTGTAAATTCGCAAGAACCTAACCCACCAGAACACTTACTAAAACATGGTTGGGCTCCTGTTCGATATTACAAAATTGGCATGATCGATGGCCAAGGAAACCCAGAGTCCATGGTATTAGCAGGTTATCACTTAATGCGTTCAGCACTGGATCAAGAGCTTCCTGATAAGGCGTCTTATAAAGTTCGCGAAAAAGGCAACATTTTGGTGAATTGTCGCGGTGGTCGCAGTCGCTCAGTCACTATAGTTGCCCTATTTTTGCATTTAGAATATCCAGATCGTTACCCGACTCTGGATTCTGCCATTGCACATATTCGTGAGAAGCGTGAGCTTCATCCAGATGAATGGTTTGAAACCCCAAAACCGGCTTTGATCCACTTAGCAGAACGCGCCGCCAGCATGGAGAAAATGCTGCGAGAGGCAGGCTTTGGTCAGGACATGAAAAAGAAATGACACAGCAACGACCGAAAAACATCGCCAGCGCCGCAGAAGTTGCCAAACTCGCTGGCGTTTCTCGGTCCGCTGTTTCTCGCACCTTTACGCCCGGAGCAAGTGTTTCTAAAGACACTCGAGAACGCGTAATAGCGGCCGCGAAAGAACTGAATTATCACGTCAATCATCTTGCCCGTGGCTTATCCAGCGAAAAAAGCCGACCTGTTTGTATTCTAGGCGCCAACCTGAATGCCCCTTATCAAGCCAGCTTGCTCGACGCCCTCACCCAGCGCTTGCAATTGGCTGGTCGAGCCGTGATGGTGATCAATACTTCTGGCGGCGAAGCCAGTGCCGATGCGGCGTTACGTCAAACGTTAAATTATCGCGCCTCAGCAACCATTGTTTTATCTGGCACGCCGCAAACCACCTTGATTGAGACTTGTGTACAAAGCGGGCAACAAGTCATCCTTGTTAACCGTGCTGGCCAATTTGAAGGCACCGATCACATCAGCATAGATTACCAATCTGCCATGGCCGACGCTCATCATATGCTGCTTCGAGCGGGCTGCCAGAAGCTTGCGGTTGTGTCGTCAACGATTCAATCCCCTAGTTTATTGACTCCTGAAAACCTGTTTATTCAAGCCGCCGAAGACGCCAAGCAAGCTTGCACCTTGTTGCGAGCAGGACCAACCAGTTACCAAACTGGCGTAGACGCAGCACGACGTTTATTGGCTTCTCGCGACAGACCCGACGGCATTTTTTGTGTCACCGATCTAATCGCTTGTGGCTTTATGGATGTAGCCAAAAATGAGTTTGGTCTACGCATTCCAGAAGACATCTGCATTGTCGGATTCGATGACATAGAACAAGCCAGTTGGCTCGGCTATCAACTCACCACATTCGCACAACCACTTGGCGCAATGGCCGATGCCATTTCAACATTACTGGAAAACGCCTCTGACAAAGAACGCAAAAAACAACACCTCATATTTCATGCTCCACCCGTGTGGCGACACACTGTGCGTCCAAGTGCTTGATAGCTATTCAAATTCGCTGTTAGTAAAGTCGAGCGATTTTGTTATTTGTTTCCTGCTAAAAGCATCGTAACCTTTTTCGTTCGAGTTTTTATGTGGAGAAAAATAACATGCTCAATAAGACACAAATAAAAGTACGCGGATATCATTTAGACCTTTTTCAACACGTCAACAACGCCCGTTATTTGGAATTTATAGAAGAAGGCCGCTGGGCGTTTTTTGATGAGTTTTTCGATAAAGACGACTGGATGCAACAAGACCTTGTTTGGCCTGTGGTCAACATCAACATTAATTTTAAATCTGAAGCCAACTTCGGTGATCTTCTCGAAGTACAAACCCGCTACGCTAAAATTGGCAATCGCAGCATCACCATGAAACAGACCATCATTAACGTACAAACCAAGGTCACAGTCGTTGAAGCCGATGTCACCTATGTGTGTTTCTCCAAAGCCGCCAAATCAGCTATTCCCTTTCCTGATGACTTCAGACAAAAAGTCGAGCAGTCTATTGCATCTTTAGAGTAGCCATAAAGCCGTTCTGATTTTTTGTATAAACAGTGTGGGAAATAAGTGCAAAGGTCGCGTATAGATTAGGGAAAGCCTTGATTTTCATTGAGAAAAATCGCTCTACCACTTAAGCTAAGCGTTAACAAGGAGACATTAGCATGAAAGCAGAACGACTGAAAAACACCATTACGTTTCTCGTAATGATCTTGAGTATTCTGATCATATTGAGGCTATATTTACCCTATTGGGCGCTTTATACAGTGAATCAAAAATTGTCCGATATGGGCGATTATTCAGGGCATATAGAAAACGTCGATATAGATCTTTATCGAGGCGCATATCAGCTGCAGGAATTGTCTGTTTCAAAAGTAAAAGGCGCACACAAAGTGCCCTTTGTTCGTGCTGACAACATAGATATTGCATTAAGCTGGCACGCATTATTTAAAGGCGAAATTCTTGCGAACCTATCCCTAGACTCACCACAAGTAAACTTTGTCGACAGTGAAAAAGCAGATAATGCACAATCAGGCAAAGGTGGTGACTGGCAAGGCGTCGTCGAAGGGCTTATTCCCATTACCATCAGCAAAATCAGCTTAAACAACGGCAGTATTGCCTTTCGAAATTTCGAATCAGAACCGCCCGTTAATATTCAGCTTACCGAGCTTCATGCAGACGTCGCTAACCTAACAAATATTACGGGACAAGATGGCAAACGTGTCGCGAGCTTGGACTTAGATGCCAAGCTTCTGAATTCAGCCTCGTTGGAAATGAACGCTGAATTCGACCCTTTTGTCTCTAACGATTTTAACATTGCCCTAAAAACAGAATCCGTTTCATTGCCTTTGCTCAATGATTTTGCCCAAATTTATGCCGGATTTGATTTTCGAGCCGGAACTGGCGAAGTGGTCAGCGAACTAAAAGCAGAAAATGGAGAGTTAACAGGCTACGTAAAACCCTTATTCAAAAAAGTCGATATTCTGGATTGGCAACAAGATGCAGTAGAAGATGGCGATGGTCTGTTCCAACTTTCTTGGGAAGGATTAAGTGGCGGACTAACAGGCTTATTTACCAACAGCGATACGAACAAAGCCGCCACCATCATCGAAATTACTGGTTCATTAAAGGATCCTGAAATTAGTGCGTTTGACGCTGTTTTAGAAGCATTGAAAAACGCCTTTATAGAAGCATTCGATAACAAATTCGAAGGGCTTAAACCAAAGAGTGATGGTTGAAACTCTCTAACATTAGACAATAAAAAAGGGCTATTCGCCCTTTTTTATTGTATTGAGTTAAACCGCCTCAATATCAATTACCAGCTCAGTGTCACCTTCTGCCCTGTTTCCAACGATTTCTGTGCCGCATCAGCAAGCATTTGTGCGCGACGCCCATCTTCGAAACTTGGGGATACCGGCTTCTTAGCGAGAACATTTTCAATGAAAGAGGTTAGCTGCAAATTATAGGCATCCACGTAACGATCAATAAAGAAGTTATAAAGTGGGTCTTGTACTTGCGTCGTGTCTTTGGTGAAGCGCGTTACCGAGGTTGGCGTTTGGTTATTTGAAATAACCATGCCTTCTGAGCCAAACGCTTCTACTCGTTGATCGTATCCATATATCGCACGACGCGATCCGTTAATGTGAATCAAGCGACCAGATTGGCTTTTCATGATAACCATCACGCTATCGACATCGCCAATTTCGGTGATCTTTTCATCCACCATAGCGCTACCAAAAGCTTGCAGCTCGACAATCTCTTCCCCCAAGACAAAACGCGCCATATCGAAGTCATGAATGACCATGTCACGGAAAATACCACCAGACGATTTCAGATACTCCACTGGCGCCATGCCTGGATCACGACTGGTAATGATAATCTGCTCTAACTTACCAATATTGCCATCTTGCGCCGCTTTTACTACTGCCGCATGGCTTGGGTCATAACGACGGTTAAAACCAATCTGAATCGGCACCCCACAATCTTTAATTTGCTCTAAACAAGCGTTCACCGTGGCCGTGTCCAAATCAATTGGCTTTTCACACAAAATGGCTTTACCTGCTTTAGCCGCTTTAATAATCAGCTCCACATGGGTATCTGTACTGGTTGCAATCAACACAGCATCGACTTCAGGATCCGCTAAAGCCACTTCTACGCTATCAGCAACCTGAGCACCGGTGGCTTTGGCTACCGCTTCCGCCGCTGGCGCATACACATCAAATACATATTTTAAATTCGATTGTGCAAACGCCTGAATATTTTGGGCGTGCATTTTTCCGATTCGACCGGCGCCAAACAAAGCAAAATTCAACATAGTTTTATCCTTAGGTTTATTTTTTTTATACAAGGCGACTATTAGACTTGTAGATATTGTTAAGTTGTTGAAAACACTTTCAAGCAAGCGACGTTACAAGCGAAGCCAAGACGAGGCAAAAATAGACGAGAAGGCGGAGTTTATGGGTTATAAATGAGCAATTCGAGTCTATTTTTAACAAAGTATTAGCGAGCGCAGTAGTCGCCCAAAGGTTCACACCTTTTAAAGCTGTTTATCTCTTTCAATAATCCAAGCATGATCCGGATCATTATGAAAAATCCAATTACGACTTGGCCCCGCCATAACGTTCAGATAATAGGATTGATAACCATGAGGCACACCAACTGGATGATAACCTTCTGGCACCATGACGAGATCACCGTCTTCCACGGCCATGGTTTCGTCAATGCTTCGGTCATCCGTATACACACGCTGGAAAGCAAAGCCTTGTGGCGGATCAATCTTGTGATAATAAGTTTCTTCCAGCTGAGTTTCAGCAGGCGCCGCATCGGTATCGTGTTTATGCGGCGGATAGCTTGACCAGCCGCCACTTGGCGTAATCACTTCACAGACTAACAAGCTGTCAGCGGGTTCGTTACCGAATAAGATATTGCACACATGGCGAGTGTTGCTGGTGACGCCTCGCGTTTCGTATTGGCATTGCTCCGGTGTGATCAATTTCGCTTGGAATCCACCTTTGCCTGGTGCCTTACAAAAAGCCACTTCCACATCGGTTATGGCTTCAATACGAATCTCGTCTTGCGCTGGCGAATACACCGAATAGGGTGCTTTTTGCTCGAACACACTCATACGATCACCAATGTTTTGCCACGCTTCCTGCTTGGTACTGGCATTGGCTTTGCCCGATAAGATCACGGCACACACTTCATCGGTTTCGGTTTGAATCGCAACAGACTCTCCAGCTTTAAGCTGATGTGCTTCAAAGCCAACATACTGCCAATTGGCACTTTCTGGTGTCACTAATTGAGTTTGTGACTGCCCTGCTTTCTGATTTTTTTTACTGAGTCTGTTTTTACTTAATAAGGACATATTAAAAACCTCGAAACTTATTATTTCATGGTTGGCATTGAAAACTCAGCGCCTGCCCGTAAACCCGTTGGCCAGCGCGCGGTAATGGTTTTCATGCGAGTGTAAAAACGTACACCATCTGGCCCATGCATATGCAAAGGTCCAAACAAAGAACGCTTCCAACCACCAAAACTATGGAACGCCATCGGTACAGGGATGGGCACATTTACACCCACCATGCCGACTTGAACTTTCTCGGTAAACTGGCGAGCCGTATCACCATCTCGAGTGAAAATCGCGGTGCCATTACCGTATTCATGTTGATTGATGAGTGCCAAGCCTTCTTCATACGAATCCACCCGCACTACACACAAAACGGGACCGAAGATTTCTTCGTCATAAATTCGCATGCCTGCTTTCACATGATCAAACAAAGTTGGTCCGACAAAATAGCCTTGCTCGTGATTTTTACGCACAAAATCACGGCCATCCACCACCAAAGTTGCGCCTTGTTCAACACCTGAAGTAATGTAATCTCGAACCTTTTGCGCATGTTCTTTGCTGATTAGCGGCCCCATGTGTGGCTCTTCTTCAATGCCAAATTGTTTGTACAAACCCGGCCCTATCGTCATGGTAGAAATTTCTGTTTTCAACTTGGTAATCAAATTATCAGCCACGTCATCACCAACACACACAGCAACCGAGATCGCCATACAACGCTCTCCAGCAGAGCCGTAAGCCGCGCCCATTAGTGAATTCACCACTTGATTAGGGTCCGCATCAGGCATCACCAACATATGGTTTTTTGCACCACCTAGAGCTTGAACACGTTTGCCGTGAGCACCAGCCGTGGCATAAATGTATTCAGCAATTGGCGTAGAGCCAACAAAGCTCACCGCTTGAATGCGTTCGTCAGTCAACAAAACATCGACCGATTCTTTATCACCGTTAACCACGTTAAACACGCCGTCTGGCAAACCCGCTTCTTTTAATAATTCAGCAAGACGCATAATGGTGCTTGGGTCTTTCTCAGACGGTTTCATCACGAAGGTATTGCCGCAGGCGATGGACACAGGGAACATCCACATGGGCACCATGGCGGGAAAATTGAATGGACTAATACCTGCACAAACGCCTAGCGGTTGCATCAAGCTATAACTATCAACGCCTCGTCCTACATTTAGGCTGTGTTCACCTTTTTGTAGATGAGGAATACCACAAGCAAATTCCACCACTTCCAGACCACGAGTCAATTCGCCCATGGCGTCGGAATAGACTTTGCCGTGTTCGCTGGAAATCAATTCCGCCAACTCATGGCTATGTTGTTCTACCAAGGCTTTGAACTTAAACAGTACACGAGCGCGATTTAATGGCGTCACCTGAGACCATGTCTCAAACGCGGTTTGTGCAGCAGCAATCGCACTCTGTGTTTCTTCTGCAGTGCTCAAGGAAACCTGCAATGACACATCACCCGTTGCAGGATTAAAGACCTTTGCTTGGCGTGAGGAAGCACTTCCTACAGTCTGGTTATTGATGAAGTTACCCATGACGTTATTAGACATTTTATTCTCTCTTCTTTCTTATCTCTTAAAGTAGGTGAATGACCAGTGCCTGATTAAAAATGAAAACCGGCCTTTTCTAAATTCGCCGACAAATACTCGTAGCCTTTTGTCGCATACGTTAATGGATGCGCAATAGCAGGATCTTGCTCCGCCTCCACCACAATCCAGCCGTGATAATCGGCTGCTTTCAGTACTTCAAAAATTGGAAAATAATCAATGCTGCCGTCACCGGGTACGGTATAAACCCCATCCAGAACCGCGTTCAAAAAAGCACTGTCGCGATTAAGGTTGTCTTGCAAAACCGCCGGGCGAATGTCTTTACAGTGCACATGTACAATACGTTTGGCGTGTTTTTTCGCCATCGCCAAAGCATCGCCTCCCGCAAAGGTTATGTGTCCGGTATCCAACAATAAACCCACATTGTCGCCCGTCATCTGCATAAGTTTATCGACTTCTTCCGCGGTTTCGATCACGGTTCCCATGTGATGGTGATAAGCCATTTTTACGCCTTCCGACGCCATATAGTCTGCGACTGCCGTCATGCGTTTTGTGTATTCCTCCCACTGACTTTGGGTCATACGTGGACGTTGTGACAAAGGCATTGATTGGTCGCCATGAACACAACCACTCACCTCGGCAAATACCATGACGTTAGAACCCAAGGCCTTTAGTAGATTAAGGTGATCCTGCATGGCAGCAATTTCGTCTTCCACGCTACGTTCTAACAGGCGTGCGCTGTACCAGCCAGATACCAAAGATAAGTCGTGTTGCTTGAGGATTGGTCCAAGCACACTGGCATCACGGGGAAATTTGTTACCTAACTCAACGCCGCTGTAACCTGCCTGACGCGCTTCGCTCAAGCACACTTCTAGCGGTGTATCGGCACCTAACGATGGCAAATCATCGTTGGTCCAAGTCAGTGGGTTAATACCAATTCTGATCTTTGATTCCGTTGTCGCATTGTTATTTTTATTCGTGCTGTTCATGAAGTTGCTCCAAGATCTAAGTTCTTTTTTCTACTTTCTATTTAAAAGTGAAAGTTATAATTAATAAGGTTGCTGTTGTTTGGCTATTTTGTACTGACGCTCGGCATCGACCACTTGCTCACGGCTCGATACTTCTGGCACTGCCACATCCCACCAAGCACCACCTTCTTGTGTACTTGGCATTGGGTCCGTATCGATAGCAATCACATAGGTTTTGTCACTGGCTTTTGCTCGCGTCAGAGCTTGTTCTAAATCGGCAAGACAAGCGACTTGTTCGGAATTTGCCCCTAAGGCTTTGGCATGAGCGGCAAAGTCGGTCTTTGGTGCGCCGGCTTCTACGGCATGGCAGTGCTGTAATAAATTATTGAATGATTCACCGCCACAGGCTTGTTGCAAGCGATTGATACAGGCATAACCACGGTTATCCAAAACAACAATAATAAGCTTCAAACCCAACATCACCGACGTGGCGATTTCAGAGTTCAACATCAAATAACTGCCATCTCCCACCATCACAATCACTTCACGTTCTGGTGTCGCCATTTTCACACCAAGGCCACCCGCTAGCTCATAACCCATACAGGAAAAGCCATATTCCACGTGATAACCAAGGTCTGACGAAGTACGCCACAACTTGTGCAATTCGCCAGGCAAACCACCCGCTGCTTGCACTAAGGTACTGTTAGCGTTTGCTGTGCGATTAATCACACCAATCACATTCGCATCGGTTGGCAAATAGTTATGATCGCTTGCTTGTTTTGGCAAGGCAGTAACTTGATCCACTGCAGTGAGCCAATCAAGATTCAAGGCTTTCACCTTATCAGTCCAAGTCGTAGGTGTTTGGTAACCATCAACCTCGGCCAATAACTCTTGCAGTGTTACCTTTGCGTCACCGATTAAAGGCACGGCATTGTGTTTTTCTGCATCAAAAGACGTTATGTTGATGCTTAATAAAGTGTGATCTGGATTAGCAAACAAGGTACGCGACGCTGAGGTAAAATCTTGCAAACGCGTGCCAATCGCAATAATTAAATCCGCTTCTTGTGCCGCCGTATTCGCAGCGCTTGAACCAGTCACGCCCACCGAACCAAGGTTAAATTCATGATCCCAAGGCAATGCACCTTTGCCTGCTTGTGTTTCACAGGCGGGAATATGGCATTGCTCAATCAAAGCAGTCGCTTCTTCAAGTGCTAAGCTGTAATGCACACCGCCACCGAGCAAGATCAGTGGTTTTTTCGCCTGTTTAATCGCAGCAACCGCTGTCGCCAACTGATCAACATCGGCGCGATTTCGACGAGGTTTATGAACTTTTTTCGCAAAGAAACTAACTGGGTAATCAAATGCCATGGTTTGCACATCTTGCGGTAATGCTAAGGTGGCAGGTCCGCAAGTAGCTGGATCTAACATGGTATTGATCGCCACAGGTAAGCTGGTAATCAACTGTTCTGGTCGATTGATTCGGTCAAAATAACGCGATACAGGACGAAAACAATCATTCACCGACAAGGTCGGATCATTAAAATGTTCGACTTGTTGCAATACTGGATCTGGCGTTCGCGTAGCAAATACGTCACCCGGTAAAAACAATACAGGCAAACGATTCGCCATCGCCATGCCAGCGGCGGTTACCATGTTAAGCGCTCCCGGACCAATAGAAGAGGTACAAGCCATAATACGTTGACGACGATGTTGTTTAGCATAAGCGCAAGCCGCTAATGCCATGCCTTGCTCATTATGCGCTCGAAAGGTCGTGAACTCGTCTTTGACTTGAGCCAAGGCTTCGCCCATCCCAGCCACGTTGCCATGACCAAAAATGGCCCAAGCCCCACCAAACAAAGGTACTTCCACACCATCCACCACAGTGAATTGCGCCTGCAAATGTTTGACCAAGGCTTGTGCCATTGTTAAACGTATTGTGTCCATCATGCCTCCTTCCTTTTCATCATCTGGCTGTCGTTTCGCTGCTGCCACAATGCACTCATTTCTAAGTAGTTTTGCGTTACACGCTCAACGAGCACGGCATCATCAATGTCTTTTCTTAGCCAAGCTTTTACCGGTTCAGAAAATAGCGTTCGACCAATGGCAAAGCCCTTACAAATGTCTTGCCCTGCGGCTGCTTCAAAACCTGCTTTTAGTGCATCCACTGGCGCATCCAATCCTAACAAAACCACACCGCGACAATACGGCGCTCGCGCCTTGATCAAGTCGCTAATGTTTTGCCAAGCGGCTTTGCTCGGTGATGGCAGTTTCCACCAATCAGGAAATACGCCCAAGTTATAGAAACGTTCAATTGAACGAGACAAGGTATCGTCTTTTACCTCGGATCCCACCGGCGGAATGATCTCCACCAGCAATTCATGGCCCGTTGTGCAGCAAGCACGATACAGATCCATGACCTTTTGCTCTTGTTCATTACGCAAACTGACTTCATCATCTGGATGATAAAACACCAAGCATTTCACAATATGGTTGGCTGGCCATGTTGCAATCGCTTGCCCGACGTTATTGCCTAGTTCAAAACGCAATGGACGGCTGCTGGGTAACTCAACAGGTCGAGCG
This sequence comes from Marinomonas sp., assembly GCF_965225885.1. Lineage (NCBI taxonomy): Bacteria > Pseudomonadati > Pseudomonadota > Gammaproteobacteria > Oceanospirillales > Oceanospirillaceae > Marinomonas > Marinomonas sp. The sequence goes on along the minus strand of NZ_OZ245329.1, from coordinate 2,135,105 downwards.
ATCCAAAAATCTTTGCCGGTAATGTCATTCAAAACGTCTTGGGCAAATGTGCCATCAGCCAAGATTCCTGTGCCGCCGACTTTACCTTCTAAAGCTGAAGCCCCTTGATAAGCAGCTTGTAGAATCAATTTTTTTGCTTTCGATATTTGTGACAAAGGTGCGCCCGCTTCACGGCACATATCGACAAATTGGCGTCGATGATCGAACGCCAAAATACACATGTCTTGCCATTCTTTTGTTGGCTCTTCACGCAACATGCGCTGAGTCGTGACCCGATGCAAATAGTTTAGTATAGGGTCCAGATCAGGTCTTGGAATGTCATTGCGATTGGCCAAGTAATAGTCCAGCTCTTCTAGACTAGGCATAGCAGGCGAACAGCCATGGCGAGAAACCACAATCGCTCCGCAAGCATTAGCATAGTCACAAGCATTTTCCGTCGCTTCACCTGGAATCCAGCCACGCAAATAACCACTCATAAAGGCATCGCCAGCACCTAGCACATTCAGCACATCCACAGTGACACCGTAGCGAGTAATGCCTTCGTCCAAGGTTTCAGGAATCTCACCTTTAAAAACAGAACATCCTAGAGCACCACGCTTCACCACAAACTCCGCAGAGGAGACTTTACGAATACGCTTTAAACATTCAATGGTGTCTTCACAGCCACCAGCAATATGAAACTCTTCTTCGGTTCCTACTACCAGATCGCACAAAGGCATAATAGACAACAAATGCTGAGTGACAGAGTCATTTGATACAAAACGGTTTTCGCCTTCGCCCTTGCCGGTTAAGCCCCACAATACAGGTCGGTAATCGATGTCGACCACGACTTTTGTGTTATTAGCTTTGGCGTATTTGATCGCTGTTCTAGCCGCTTGATCTGTGCCTTTGGTTGAAAAATGCGTACCGGTAATCAGCAAGGCTTTTGCTGAGGCGATGTAAGCCTCATCAAAATCGCTTTCACTGATCGCCATGTCCGCGCAGTTTTCACGATAAAAGATCAATGGAAACGTATTTTTGTCTTTGATACCAAGCAACACCAAGCCGGTTAAACGCTCTTTGTCCGTGACGACATGAGAGACATCCACACCAGCTCGCGCGAGCTCTTGGCGCACAAAGCGCCCCATGTGTTCATCACCCACACGGGTTAGCATCGCAGACTTCAATCCCATTCGAGAGGTTCCAAAGGCGATATTACATGACGAACCACCAAGGTATTTTTTGAAACTGCTCACGTCTTCTAATGGCGCGCCAATTTGTTCCGAATAGAGGTCAACCGCAGCACGCCCTAAGCAAATAACATCCAAATTTTTATTATTCATCTGTGATCCCCATCGTATTGCTCCACCTCGACCCACGCTCTTTTATCAACGGATTCCACCACGCTGTCGAGAATGATATTGACCTGAGTCGCGGCACGAAAATCTGGCCATGAAGGAGCATCGTTAACAACACCTTGAAACAAGTCTCGAATTTCAACGGCTTTCATATCGTTGAAGCCCAATCCATGACCCGCCGACACACAAAAAGCTTGATAATCAGGATGCTCCGGCCCCACTAAAATACGTTTAAAACCTTGGGTTTGAGGGTTGCCCTCAGCGATATACAAAGACAATTCCGATAAGGTTTCTTGGTCAAAAATCAAACTTCCTTTGGTTCCTGTAATTTCGAACGACAAACCATTTTTGCGACCCCACGCGATACGTGACGCTTCTAATGTACCTTGAGCACCATTGGCAAAGCGCACCATCATATGAGCTTGGTCGTCGTTTTCGACTTCACCAACACCCGATTTCGAATCGTCTGACGTTTGAGACAATGGACGTTGTTGATGAACAATTTTTAAATCGGCACACAATGACGTGATCGGTGCGACAAGATGAATAGCCAATTGCACAAGGTGTGAGGCTAAATCATTTAGCGCTCCCGTTCCCGCAAATTGCTTTTGTAAACGCCAACTAAACGGTAAGTTCGCGTCGGCAAGATAATCTTCATTAAAGACACCACGAAAATGCACCACATCACCGATATCACCACGAGCGATTAATTGCTTGGCAAATTGCACCGTTGGATTCTTAATATAATTAAAGCCAACCAATGTTTTCACCCCAGCCTTTTCTGCCGCCTCAGTCATTTCTTTCGCATCATCAGCGTTTAGAGCCAACGGCTTTTCACTGTAAACATGCTTGCCTGCGGCAATAGCAGCGAGGGCAATTTCTTTATGCAAAAAGTTCGGCGCACAGATATCAACCACATCAATATCAGCATCGTTAATTAAGCTTTTCCAATCACCGGTTGAGCGGTTAAAACCTAATTCCAATGCTTTCGTTTTAGCTAATTCTGGCGTGGCATCGGCTAACATCTCGCAGTGCAACTGACCTTGAGGAATCGCAAAAGCCGCCATCGCATTTCGGTAAGCAATCGCATGGGCTTTACCCATGTATCCAGAGCCAACCAAACCAACACGCATTTGTTTCGTTGTCATGATGTCGTTCCTTATGCGGTGGCATCCAAGCGGCTAAATTCTTCTAACTCAGCCGTGAGTTCATCTAGCTCCTGACCACCCGCCATCATTTCCAATACATCTTCGCGGCTAACTTCGGATTTCATAAAGGAACCTAGACTCTGACCACGATTCAATAAAGTAAAACGATCGGCAATAGGATAAGCATGATGGACATTATGAGTAATCAAAATCACCGCCAACCCTCTGGCTTTGGCTTTCGCCACGACCTTCAAAACATTGGCAGATTGCTTCACACCAAGGGCCGCAGTGGGTTCATCAAGGATCAGCACCTTGGCACCAAAGTGAATGGCACGAGCAATCGCTAAACACTGCCTTTCCCCCCCTGACATAGTACCAATCGCTTGGGAAGGGTCACGGACATTAATGCCCATTTCGGCCATGCCTTTTTGAGCAATTTGATTAGCGGTTTCAATATCAAAACGCTTAAAAATGCCGCGCCCTTTGGTGATTTCTCGCCCCATAAAAAAGTTACGTGTCACACTCATTAAAGGCACTAATGCAAGATCTTGATAAACGGTCGCAATACCTGAATCAAGGGCTTCTACTGGTGATTCGAACACCACTGGTTTGCCTTCAAACAAATACTCACCATCGCTTGGTGCGTGAACACCTGCTAGGGTTTTGATCAAGGTGGATTTACCAGCGCCGTTATCACCTAGCAAACAGTGAACTTCACCCAGTTTCACCTTCATGTCGATGTCTTTGATGGCAATAACTGAACCGAAGTAGCGGCTCACTTTTTTTAATTCAATAATAAATTCGCTCATTTTGTTCTCCTAAATTCTGATTCTAAAAAGTCAACTCGAGTACGGGCTCGCCGCTAATGTCGGGCCTCTGTTACCTTTTTACGAATGTAGTTATTGAACAAAACCGCGATTAACAACATGGCTCCCAAAAACACGCGGAACCAATCTGAATCGATACCGGTGAAGAAGATGCCCATTTGTACGACACCAAAGATCAAGGCGCCAAAACACGCACCAATGACTGAACCATAACCACCGGTCAGTAACGCACCACCGATGACCACAGCAATAATGGCTTCGAACTCTTTTAAAACACCGCGGTCAGCGGATGCGGAACCAAATTCAAACACCTGACAAGCCGCGTAAACCGTTGCGGTGAATGCCGTAAACATGAACAAAGAAATTTTGACTTTATCAACTGGCACACCAACGTTTCGCGCCGCTTTGTCATCGCCACCCGTCGCAAAAATCCAGTTGCCGTATGACGTGCGCAATAGAACCCAGCTTGCGATGACGGCTAGGAATACACACCAGACAATCACCATAGGAATACCTTCCACCACTGGAGTGCCATCGTCGTAAGAACTAATAAAACCAATGTTGGCAAACCAGACAAACAGGCTTTTGCCTATCACCCCGCCAAACAAGGCTGCCAGCCAATCTCCATCAACGTATTTGTCGATACCACCTACTATGGTGCGATTAGTGAATAGAATAGACAGCGCGATGGTCAAACCGCGCAACATGAAAAGGAAAGCAAGACTAACAATAAAAGAAGGCAAACCAGTTTTAACAACAATATAGCCATTCAAAAAACCGATAAACATTGCGCCAGCAAAAGCAAACAGGATAGCGCCCCAAATCGGCCAGCCCCAATAAACTGCGGGAATTGTCATCATCATGCCAGCGAAACCAATCATCGAACCAATCGACAAATCGAATTCACCCGCAATCATCAATAGACAGGCACTAATAGCAATCAAGCCTAATTGCGCTGATACGGTTGTCCAGTTCATGATGCCATCTGAGGCAAACATACCGGAGTCTCCAGCAGTGATAAAAAAGAAAACAAATACCAATACTGCACCAGAAATCGCCCCAAACTCAGGACGATGCAAAAGTCGCTTCCAAGCGGGAACTTTACGAATTCGCTCATCTCCAGCCGATTTTTCTTCTGTTGAGTTATCTTCTGCCATTTTAGATAAATCAACCGATTGAGTTTGATCAGTCATAGCGTCACACCTTACTTTTTTATATTTATTTTTTGTGATTTCTAACCATGCTCTAGCGAGCAGTCCTATTTTCCTAACAACTCGTTACTCCTCTAACTCTCGCACAAGTTGCTTTTTATAACCTACTCAGTAACACGATAGAGCTTAATGTCTTTTCATTTCAACAATGGAATCATAATAGAATATATGTTTCATTTTATTCAATAGGCAAAATAAAAATTTACATTAAATACAAAAAAAACTGCCTTATAAACCTAGATAAATCGTCAAAAAATAACTATAAACCCTTTAAAAAACAAACAAATAAAAGAAAACCGCCACTTCAGAATAAAAAATTTCAAAATATTGCAATTGTGAAATATTCATTCTATTATCATTTCAATTCTGATTAAAAATAGATCAGAAGTTGTGTTTGCTAAATCCAAAAATAAGTAATAACAAAAATAATTAAACGAAACGGAGATAGTCGTAATGAAGAAATTTCTTAAAAAAAGCACAGCCATATTAGTCGCTGGTGTTGCAACTCTGGGCGTTATGTCCATGTCCACAGTGGCTCACGCTGAAGGTGAACGTTATGTGTTCATTTCCCATGCACCAGATTCTGACTCGTGGTGGAATGTCATCAAAAACGCCGTTAAAACAGCTGCATCCGATATGAATGTCACTGTGGAGTATCGCAATCCACCAACAGGTGATTTAGCCGATATGGCGCGTATTGTTGAGCAAGCCGTTGCGACTAACCCAGACGGTATTGTGCTTTCTATCGCAGACTTCGACACTTTAGAAGGCCCACTAGAAAAAGCCACTAAGAAAGGCATCCCTTTCATTACTATGAATTCTGGTACACAAGAACAATCCAAAGCATGGGGTGCGTTATTGCATGTGGGTCAGCCTGAATTTGCGGCTGGCTTTGGAGCAGGTCAACGAGCTAAAAAACAAGGTGTAAAATCTTTCTTGTGTGTTAACCACTACATCACCAACCCAGCGTCGGTTGAACGTTGCATGGGGTTTGCCAAAGGCTTAGGTGTGGAATTAGGTAGCCAGATGATTGACTCTGGATCAGATCCGACCAACGTGGAAACCAAAGTATCGGCTTACCTTCGTAAGAATCCAAATACTGAAGCAATCCTAACTTTAGGGCCAACCTCAGCTCATCCAACGTTGCGAGCCTTGGAAAAAAACCGCAATCTTAAAGGCATCTACTTCGGTACTTTTGATTTGAGTGGAGAAATCTCGGCAGCAATTAAAGATGGTCGTATTAGTTACGCTATCGACCAACAACCTTTCCTACAAGGTTATTTGCCGATTAGCTTCTTAACGCTTTACACCCGTTATGGCTTGATGCCAAGTAACGATGTGAATTCAGGTCCTGGCTTCATTACCAAAGACAACATCGCTCTTGTTGAAAAATACGCAGGTGAATTCCGTTAATTCAATTTAATCAAAATAGCCGAGGTCATGATTGATCTCAACACAACCTCTCATCCAGCGGCAAGGCTTATCTAGCTTGTCGCTGGCTGAGAAACCAATAAGTATTTACAACGAAATATCGCTATAATGCAAACCGTTAAATAACTATCTAGATCTCAATTTAGGAGCCATTTTTTGGGCGCACCAACATCTCTTGACCAACTACAGCAAGCCATTAGTCGAAACTACGACGACTTAAGTAAACGCTTACAACAAGTGGCGCGTTTTTTACTAGAGCATCCCAATACAGTTGCCCTAGAAACAGTGGCAAGTCTGGCAGAGCAATGCGATGTCCCACCTTCCACATTGGTTCGTTTTGCGGCAGCTTTTGAATACAACGGCTTTAGTGAAATGCAAAATTTGTTTCGGCAAGCGCTCGTCGAACAGACATCCAGCTATAGCGAACGGGTTAAGTTAAGCAAAAGCACCCTCAGTACCACGATTGATGCCTCGCATATTCTAGAAGAGTTCAGCAGCAGTAATGCGTTCTCGATGAACCATATGAACCACCACTTCTCTCAAGAAATGCTCAACAAAGCGGTCGACTTACTCGAAAACGCGCAAAATATTTACCTCATTGGCTTACGCCGTGCTTTCCCTATTTCAAGTTACTTTGCGTACAGCTTGAGGCATCTAAATAAAACGACTCACCTTATTGATGGCGGCGGCGGCATGTTAATTGAACAAGCCAGCAATATTCGTGAAAACGACGTAATCATTGCTACCGCATTTAGCCCTTATGCCAAAGAAACCATTAATGTCAGCGAATATGCTTTCAAAGCAGGCGCACAAGTCATTGCCATAACTGATAGCAAGATCAGTCCGTTGGCAGCACTGTCAGACATTTGTTTTGATATAAAAGAAGCGGAAGTATTGGGGTTTCGTTCGCTCACTTCCTCTATGACATTGGCTCAAACCCTACTCGTCGCTTTGGCATACCGACTGAACAGTGACGGCAAGATGGGCGATACTAAACAAATAGAATGGAAACATTAGTTATCGTGTTCGAAGCGCTTTCCTAAGCTAACAACTGAATCATTGCCGTAACCAATCGCATTGTAAAATGCGATGACGGTTTGATTCGTATTACGCACTTGCAGGTTAATTTTAGGGCAACCTTTGGCCATAATTAACCCTTCAACTGCTTTCATAATGGCTTGTCCATAGCCTTTTCTTTGATGATCTGGGCTAACGGCTAAATAATTAATCCAGCCACGATGACCTTCATACCCTCCCATTACAGTGGCGACTAGCTCATTATCAACAATGCCAACAAGAAACAAGTCAGCATCCACCTTCAGTTTTCGATCAATATCTTTATGCGGGTCGTTCTGAGGTGCCACCAAACCGCATTGATTCCATAGAGCAATCACCGCTTTTCTGTCTTTTTCTTCAAATGGACGAATAATCATATAACTTAAATTTCTCTTATTTGGTAGTCATCGCTAGAGTTTTTTCTCCTCGCTTTAACACCCAATATAAGTAAGCAACAACCATCAAGTTAAACAAGAGTATTGAGACATTAACTAGGTTGGTATTTTGATAAATAGCGTAGAGTTCAAAGGGGATATAAAGCGAACCACTGATAAAGGCGAACCATTCCGTCCAGCGTAGTTTGTGCCACAACCCATACGCTATGACAAAGCGAAAGCTGGCATACATCAACGAAATTGAGATAACTAATACATGATCTTGCTGAGTCGCTCTCTCAACAAAGGTTAACAGTAAATCAACATAATAGTTGCTTGGCGAAATAGGCCAATTTCGCATTACCTGAGCGGCAAGTTGATGAAGGTCTTGCTTAGCAATTGCATTGACGCTCAGTGCCAAGCATAAAGCCAACACACCTTTTACCCCATCGATTAACGCAATCGCTTTTAAACCTTCGAACTTCATAAATACAACTTCTTTTAAAAAATCATCATACATTAATTGGATGACAAAAAAGGCGAGCTAGGTTCAAAAATACCGGCTCGCCTTGATAGAGTTTAGGAAAAGGCCCTTACACTTTAAATTTATCTAAAGATCTCGCTTGTTCAACCGTGATTTCCACCATGGTGTCACAAAGCACAGATTGACCTTGTGCTGCATCCGAAACTGACTGGCTAATATCACGAATATTCGTGGTATTACGGTTAATTTCATTGGATGTTGCACTTTGCTCTTCTGCTGCCGCGGCAATTTGCACTGTCATATCATTGATTTCATTAATGCTTAAACGAATCGCTTCCAAAGACTGCTTAGCTTGGTCTGCAATTTGTTGAGTCGCATTGGCGCTTTCTCGGCTTTCTAGGATGACTTTTTCTGCTCCTCTTACACCGGTTTGCAGCTGCTGAATCATGTTCTGGATTTGTTCAGTAGACTCTTGAGTTTTTGACGCCAATGTTCGAACCTCATCAGCAACAACAGCAAAACCGCGGCCTTGTTCACCCGCTCGTGCCGCTTCAATCGCAGCATTTAAGGCTAATAAATTCGTTTGATCAGCAATGTCTGTGATAACCGTAAGAATCGATTCTATATTGTCGCTGTATTTCACCAAGTCATTGATGGTGGTCACCACATCGCCCATTTTATGAGTCAATTGTTCAATAGAGGTTGTAGTGCGATCAACGATAACCTCACCTTCTTTTGCCGCACCGTCGGCTTGATTCGCTCGACTAGCTGCCGTTTGTGCATTGTCTGCCACATCATGGGCAGTTGCCGACATTTGGTGCATAGCGGTAGCAAGTTGATCCAACTCATTAAGCTGAATATGTAACTGCTTCGAAGACTCAATAGAAGAGGCAGCGGTCTTATCGGTGTTCTCACGAATATGACGCGATTGACTTTTTACTTCGCCAATTAAGCGCTGTAAATAATCAATAAATTTATTAAATTCACCAGATACATGACCAAATTCGTCATTACTAGTAATCGCTAGACGTTTGGTTAAATCCCCTTCCCCACCATTAATATCTTTGAGCGATTCATGCAAAGCACGAAGGGGTTGCAATAAACCTGTAATGACAAAATACAGCACAATAGAGACAAGTAAGGCTGCAATTAACGTTCCCCAAAAAGCAACCCAGCCAAACTCTCGGACACTGGCAAACAATTTATCTTCATCCAACACCACACCGATATACCAATCAGAACCATATAAGTTAGGTAATGGACTAAAAGACACATAGACCGAAGTGCCATCAGCCAGTTGTTTCTCAATTAAGTCTTTACTTAACTCAGGCACACCACCTTGCAACAAATTAGAAACAGATTTACCGTTTAAATCAGCATTAGGATGACTGATTATGTTTCCATCTTTACTTAATAAGAATGCATAACCTGTGTTATTAAAATTAAGCGCATTGACTGCTTCAGAGACAGTTTTAAGACTTAAATCCCCACCAAAAGTACCTTTAAATTGGCCATGATCAGAAAAGTCAGCAATCACAGAAATCAGAATATCGCCTTCAGTAGAGACATAAGGTTCTGTTAGTGCCGCTTGTTTATGCTGTTTGCCCATATTGTACCAAGGGCGTTTACGCGCATCCCAACCTGGTGGATTCCAATTAGGATCATTGGTAATTCGGCTACCATTGATATCTAACCCACCAAATAACAAAATAAATTCATCTTTATAAATAGGAAGGTCAAAGGCGTTTTGAATCGTTTCTGTGCTGAAATTTTCATCAACCGTTTGCGAAATAACCTCAATCAAATCCATTTTATTTTTAAGCCAATTATTCACCTGCAAGGCCAATGCCTTACTGCTTTCTTGAGTGCTGGTTGTTGTTTTTTCAAACAAAGCCGTTCTTAAACTACTGTATTGCAACCATGAATAAATAGAGAACGCCAACACGACCACGATAGACGCGCAGATAACAACTTTATGAGACACTTTCATTATTTAAAGATCCTACTTAAATCAATATTTTCAATCACTTTTATTGCTTCCATGCTTTCATATAACTCACATAGTTTATTACCACTAAATTGTTTCAGAATGACGAAGCCGGAGAGTTAATAACCTATCAACTATCCGGTGGCGCATTTTACAAGAACAGCACAATAAAAAAACCCCGCAATCTAAACGAAAGCGGGGTTAGGTGTTGTTGGTAACACCTACAGATTAGGCTAGATCAAAACGATCCAACTCCATCACTTTAGTCCAAGCCGCAACAAAGTCATGAACGAAACGATCTTCAGCATCAGAAGATGCATACACTTCGGCTAGTGCGCGCAACTGAGAGTTAGAACCGAAGATCAAATCCGCACGAGTCGCTGTCCATTTTACTTTACCAGACTGACGATCACGGCCTTCAAATTCAACTTCCTGCTCAGAGGTTGCTGTCCAAACATTGTTGATATCCAACACATTCACAAAGAAGTCAGTGGTTAATGTTTCTGGACGATCCGTGAAAACACCGTGTTTAGATTGACCTGTGTTCGCATTCAAAGCACGTAGACCACCTACAAGCACCGTCATTTCTGGGGCAGTCAATGTTAGCAACTGAGCACGATCTACCAACAACTCTTCCGTTGTTACGGTGAAGTGGCCTTTTTGGTAGTTACGGAAACCATCCGCAATTGGCTCAAGCACCGCAAAAGAGTCAACGTCTGTTTGCTCTTGAGTCGCATCAGCACGACCTGGTGTAAAGGGCACAGAAACCGTTTTACCTGCTTTCTTAGCCGCTTGCTCAACACCCACGTTACCAGCAAGAACAATCAAATCCGCAATAGAAACTTGCTTGCCTGAGTTCGCACTGTTAAAAGCTTGTTGAATCGCTTCTAGCTGACCTAACACTGTGGCTAGTTGAGCTGGCTGGTTCACTTCCCAATCTTTCTGCGGAGCAAGACGAATACGAGCACCGTTTGCACCACCACGCATATCAGAACCACGGTAAGTAGAAGCCGACGCCCAAGCAGTAGAAACTAACTGAGCCACGCTCAAACCAGATGCGGCAATTTTCGCTTTCAGATCAGCAACATCGGCGTCGTTTACCAATTCATGTGTTACCGCTGGAATCGGATCTTGCCAAATCAACTCTTCTTTTGGTGCCAAGTGACCAAGGTAACGGCTGGTTGGTCCCATATCACGGTGAGTCAATTTAAACCAAGCACGAGCAAACACGTCAGCGAAGTACTCTGGGTCTTTATGGAAACGCTCAGAGATCACTTTGTAAGCTGGATCTTCTTTCAATGCGATATCCGATGTAGCCATCATTGGTGCATGACGACGAGATGGATCATGCGCATCTGGCACAGCGTCCGCTAATGCACCGTTCTTTGGTGTCCATTGGTAAGCGCCAGCAGGGCTCTTAGTCAATTCCCATTCGTGATCTAAAAGTGTATCGAAGAAACCGTTATCCCATTGAATTGGGTTTGGCGTCCACGCACCTTCAAGACCACTAGAAATAGTATCAACACCTTTACCAGAGCCCATGCTGTTGCTCCAGCCTAGACCTTGCTGGGTGATACCGGCCGCTTCAGGCTCAGGGCCAACTTGTGCTGCATCGCCAGCGCCGTGTGTTTTACCGAAAGTATGACCACCAGCGATCAAAGCCACGGTTTCTTCGTCATCCATCGCCATACGAGCAAAGGTATCGCGAATATCAACAGCAGACGCTAATGGATCAGGCTTACCATTTGGACCTTCTGGGTTCACATAGATAAGACCCATTTGCACGGCTGCCAATGGATTTTCTAGATCACGTTCGCCAGAGTAACGGTTGTCATCCAACCATGTTTTTTCAGTCCCCCAGTAAATGTCTTCTTCTGGTTCCCAAATGTCAGCACGACCACCCGCAAAACCGAATGTTTTAAAGCCCATAGACTCTAATGCACAGTTACCAGTCAAAATCATCAAGTCTGCCCAAGAGATTTTGCTACCGTATTTTTGTTTGATAGGCCAAAGCAAACGACGCGCTTTGTCTAAGTTAACGTTATCTGGCCAACTGTTGAGCGGCGCAAAACGCTGAGAGCCTGTCGCAGAACCGCCACGGCCATCCGCAGTACGATAAGTACCCGCACTGTGCCAAGCCATACGAATAAAGAAAGGACCGTAATGACCGTAATCGGCAGGCCACCACTCTTGAGAATCTGTCATTAGATCCATCAAATCACTACGTAATGCTTCAAGGTCTAAGCTCTTGAATGCTTCTTTGTAATCAAAGTCAGTACCCATTGGGTTAGACTTTTGGGAATGTTGATGAAGAATTTTAAGGTTTAATTGGTTAGGCCACCACTCCTTGTTAGAAGTACCACGACCTGCTGAATCATTGCTGCCTGCAGCTGTATGATTAAAAGGGCATTTAGACATTGGTTACTCTCCTGCTTGTGTTGTTGCTTTTCTAGTGCTCGGCATGCAAGCAAACAATATTGCTTACTTCGCTTTGTTTTAATAGTTATAGTCTTTAGCTTTTATAACATCTAATAAATTTAGACTAACACGTTAATAGCATAACTTTTCTATCGCTTTTTCCGCATCCTTTTAGTGCATTCTGTAACACGATTATGACAAACTTTAGAGTGTTAAAATCAAGAGTTTGGATAATCTGCCCAACCAATCTTAATATTTTCTCGTCATCTTGCCATAACCCAAAATAGTTAAGCTGTTTCGATAAAAAATGGTTCACAAGTTGCTTGCCATAAAGCAACTTTCGCTCAATCATCAAGGGAGATGACCATGATGCAATCAGATTATCCATTAATTGAAGTTCCTAAAAATAAACGCCGAGGCCTGTTACCAATGATGCTTCTCTTACTCGGTTTTACCTTCTTCACTGCAACTATGTGGGCAGGTGGAACGCTGGGTACGGCTTTTTCATTTTCAGAGTTACTCTTAGTTATTCTAGTCGGTAATTTTCTTCTTGCTTTAACACTCTTATGGGGCACTTTTGCTTCATCAGGCAATAATCACACTAGAAAAGCCATGGGCATTTGCAACGCCAGCACCCAGGATTGCACTACTTACAAAATGCATTACTGTAAGAACATATATTACAGAACAATCTAATCAAACTGCTCTACAACAAAATTGAGGTTTTCATGCATATTATCAACGCCCGTTTACGCCAACGTCCAGAGCTATTCTCCATCCACATTGAGGAAGGTCGTTTCAGCAAAATTGAAGCACAAGAAAGCACTCTGGCAGCATCCAACAATGCAATTGATGCCACGGGAAAATTAGTCTGCGCGCCTTTTGTCGAGCCACATATTCACCTCGATGCCGCGTTGACTGCTGGCGAACCTGAATGGAACCAGAGCGGTACACTTTTCGAAGGTATCGAACGCTGGAGCCAACGTAAGCCAATGCTGAACGAGGTCGACATTCGACGTCGTGCTTTATCAACAATAGAGCTTTTAGTGCAAAACGGCGTACAAGCCATTCGAACTCATGCGGATACCACAGACCCGACTTTAATCGGCGTTCGCACGCTCTGCGCTCTGCGTGATGAACTAAAAGACAAAATCGATTTGCAAGTGGTGGCCTTTCCGCAAGATGGCATGCTGTCTTACCCAAATGGTTTAAAACTGATGGAAGAAGCCTTAGAGATAGGCGCCGATGTGGTCGGTGGCATTCCACACTTTGAATACACACGTGAACTGGGTGAGAAATCCGTCAAATTAATAATAGAACTAGCAAAAAAATACGACCGCTTGGTCGACGTTCATTGTGATGAAATCGACGATCCAAACTCACGTTTCTTAGAGTTTCTTGCCTGTGAAGCCCTGTTCCATGATATGGGATCAAAAGTCACCGCAAGCCATACCACGGCCATGCACTCTTATGATAATGCCTACTGCTCGAAGCTATTTCGATTATTGAAGAACTCCGGTATTAACTTTATTTCTTGCCCAACTGAAAGTATTCACTTACAAGGTCGTTTTGATAGCTACCCGAAACGTCGCGGCGTAACGAGAGTAAAAGAACTTAGAGAAGCCAGCATCAACGTCTGTTTGGGTCAAGATTCTATCTTTGATCCTTGGTATTCACTCGGAAACGGCAAGCTGCTACGCACATTAGATTACGCCATGCACATCTGTCAGATGATGGGCTATCAAGACTATGCCCGAGCATTAGATATGATCACAGACAACAGCGCTCGTACTTTATGTTTGCAAGGTTATGGCATTGAGGTGGGCAACACGGCGAACTTTATTTTACTGGAAGGACATGATGATTACAGCGTGCTGCGCCAGCAAGGTGAAGTATTACTTTCTGTACGTCACGGTGAAATCATCATGCAACGCCAGCCTTCTCAAGTAATCACTCAACCTTGGATTACCCAAGCGATGAAATAGTTGATAAGTAAATAACCCTTCCCAAAAAAGGTGAAAGACATACTCTCTCACCTTTTCTAGTTATCCATGTTTTGTTAAAAAAATAATCACAACCAGATACATTAGATCAAAATTCGATCATTTCTTTGCGCTTACAAACATCCTTTCCTAGACTGTAATTAACTTACAAAACGATAAAGGATTATAAATGCGTATCCACTCTATTCGAATCAAAATGATGCTACCGATTATCTTCCTCTCACTTATTTTAATGTCTTTGTTTGCCTTTATGATGCTCATGAGCAGCATGCAAAAAAATAATATGAAACTACAGGCTGAGCATTATTTCGAAGCTATTTCAGAGGTGTTAAATGCTGACCGCGATATTTATCAAGCCCGACTTGCACAAGAAAAAATGCTTGATGGTCAAGGTCCTAAAAATGGTAACGAAGCCGACTTCAGGGAAAATGCGCAACAAGTTTTCGATCGTTTTCAACTTTATCGAAAATACCTGGAAAACGAACCCAAAGAACTGCTGACTCCTTTTGAATCCTTTAATACGCTCTATAATGAATGGGTTAAAACAAGCGAGAATCTCATTGCGACTTCGAAAGGTAGTATTCAATTTTCAGAAACAATGATCGATTTAGATAACAAGTTCCAGATCATTCGTAATATGCTCGATGAAGCAGGTGAAAAACTACGAACTCACACCCATGACATTAAAGATCAAATAAACTCCGCCGAAGAGCTGAATAATTATGTTGAAGCAATCACCGAAGTTTTAAACGCAGATAGAGATTTATATCAAGCACGCTTAGCTCAACAAAGAATCATTAATGGCATTGGCGATCGTACCGGTAATAAAGAAGACTTCAAACTAAATGCTGCGCAAGCATTGGAAAGGTTTAGAGCATATCGAGGCTACCTTATTCATGAACCAGAACTCACAAAACCTTATAGTGGATTCGATGTCCTTTTTAATGAATGGTTTGAAGGGAGTCTACTTCATTTTGAATCTCCCGAAGCCCAAACGTCTAAGCAACTTCCACAAGAAATAATAAATGCAGACGAAAAATTTGCCGCTATTCGTACACTCCTAGATCAAGCTGGTGAAGCGGTCAGAAAGCATTCCAGAGAAATAGAAGAGATAACCAAACAAAACATTGCCCGCAATCAAGAAATTGCCATGATAGTGACAGCAATAGCCTTTGTTATTGCTCTTATTTTTGGCTATATCATTCCCCTCAAAATCACCAAAAATGTCGAGAATATGGGACGTCGTATTAGAGAGATTGCCGAAGGTGATGGCGATTTGACTCAGCGAATCAACTCAAATGCGAAAGACGAGCTTGGCGATCTAGCCCAAGAATTCGACGCCTTTGTTGAACAACTTAGATCCATTATTAGCAATATCCATATACAGTCTTCAGCGTTGGGAGGCATGACAACAGAATTAAAAAATGCCTCAGAGACGACCAATAATATAACTCAAGCACTGGTTAATGCCTCAACGTCTATGATTAGTGCCGGAGAGGAAATGAGCATATCCAACCAACAAATGGCGGAAGTAGCAAAAGATACGGCAACAGAAGCCACCACTTCAAGTCAATTAACTGAACAAGGGATTCTAGCAGTAAATACGTCACACAAAGCTATTTCGAGCTTAATCAGCAATATTGAAGAGTCATTAAAGCGAGCGGAAGAGTTAGAAAAAAGCTCAGAAAATATTTCGTCTGTGCTTGAAGTTATTAGAAACATTGCCGAACAAACCAACCTGTTGGCGTTAAATGCCGCAATCGAAGCTGCCCGTGCAGGTGAACAAGGACGAGGATTTGCCGTCGTAGCTGATGAAGTTAGAACACTAGCAACTCGAACTCAAAACAGTACGGACGAAATCGAGACGATCATCGAACAACTTAAACTGAACGTTAAAGAGTCCTCTACCTCCACTCAAAATAGTCGAGATAATGCCGATAATACTGCGTCAAATTTTGATAACGTCATCAACATCTTTGACTCTCTTAATCACTCCTTCGAAAAAGTACAACAAATGGCATCAAAAACAGCCCAAGCGACCCTCGAACAAGCAACTCTGTCCGATGATATAAATCAAAGCCTGATGGAGTTGAAAGAGCAAACTGATGGTGTGAAAGATGTCTCAAACTTAATAAACAAACAGTCCACACAAATAACAAATTTGTATAAAACACTGAATAGCGAAGTAGGAAACTTTAAAGTCTGATTTTATCAAGGTAAAAATTTTAATGATACGAGAAAATATAAAGCTCTTTAGTAGATGGCGTTACTAAAGAGCTTTTTTCATTTTTTATCGGCTGGACTGTATTAACAACAAAAAGATCAAGTGGTTAAGCAGTTTCACTTTACTTTGTTAAAGTTCTCCAAGTTGGCCACACAAGGTATAACTAACTCAAATCGAACCTAATAGACAACTCAGATTTCATTGCTAATATCATCATCACTTAAGGTAGTATCAGATTTTTTAGAAGCGTTAAAGAAGCTAAGATTTTCTTTATTTGGAGCACCAGCAACATCTCGAATATTCTTCTGCGTTGTGATAACAGCAAATAAAGACAAAGCAAACGCCATGCAGTAAAAGCCCTTTTCACTTAGTAGCATTTGAGCATTAAACAAGCCCAAGATTAACAAGGCTATCCCTGCTAAAAAAGCTACCCAACATATACTAGAAAAAATCCCTGTAACAGGGATTCCTTCTTCCTTATCCCGAACCGTCTTTTGCAAAGTGACTGCTGCAAACATAGATAACAAAAACACTGCTAGGTAATAGCCTTTTTCATTGAATTCAAGTGTTGCGTTCCATAACCCAATTAAGTACCCAAAAACACCGATAGCCAATGCAGCCCAAGTTGCAAAAACATATGCTGTAGTTGGCTGATTGATACTTTGCTCTGCTGAAGTCATTTTATTCATGATCCTATAATTCCATCCATTATTTGTACTCCCTATCCCTATAGGGGTTTTCAGCGTTAATTCTACACTAAACACATTTAGTTTTATCGATCACAACCAAATTTTCCGCTTTACCATTAGCAAACGCTATAACATTTTCAAACGCAATTTTGAAATAAAGCTCATAGCTGGCTTTTTCAACGTAACCAATATGTGGCGTACAAAGTACATTTGACAGAGACAGCAAAGGCTCATTATTCGCATTCGCAGGCTCTGTTTCAAACACGTCGATGGCTGCACGTTTACTCGGGTTCGATGACATTTCACTATACAAAGCACCGCTTTCAATTAGCTCTGCACGACTGGTATTCACCAACAAAGAGTCAGACTTCATCAAGGCCAAATCCGCCTGCGTCACAATGGCTTTAGTGGCGTCATTGAGTCGCAAATGCAAACTAACAATGTCGGCGCATTGAAAGAAACCCTCTTTCGATTCAGCAGCTAAAAACCCATGTTCTTTTGCAAGCGATCTAGAGACTTCACTGCCCCAAACCATCACATCCATACCAAAAGCCTTTGCATACTGCGCGATTCGTTGGCCGATTTTACCGTATCCCCAAATGCCTAAAACAGATCCGTTTAATACTCGCCCCAATCCCAAGGAACCAGACTGCTGCCAATGGCCTTGTGAAAACTGCGCTACATACTCGGGAATATGTCGACTCGCCGCCATAATCAAACCCCAGCATAATTCAGATGGAGCAACCGGAGAGCCAACGCCCTCCGCCACAGCAACTCCGTATTTATGACAAAGCTTGGCGTCAATGTGATTACTGATTTTTCCTGTTTGGCTAATCAGTTTTAAATTAGGCAAATAAGCGAGCAATTCTTCCGAAATAATCGTACGTTCACGTATCAAAACCAGCGCCTCAAAATCCTTCAAATTGGCGACTAAATCCTCGGTATTTGTAAAAGTCTCATTAAATACACGCACATCATGGCCTTGCAAAATATCAAAGCACGTAAGGCCTTTAACAGCATTTTGATAGTCATCTAATATTGCTATTTTCACGAAACAATCCTCGTTTACTTATCTGATGTCACTTGGTTAATGGTGCTTATCATCGACCAAGATTGTAAAAAACACCAGAGCAAAAAAAGCCCCGCAAAGGCGGGGCTAAAGACAGAGATTACAATTTCAGACTTATTAAAGCCCTGACATGACATCCACAGTAGTCGTGCATTTACACGCGTTCGAACACTGTCGCTATACCTTGCCCCATACCAATACACATGGTTGCTAGACCAACCGTCGCGTCTTTTTCGCGCATCACGTTTAGCAAGGTAGTGGAAATACGCGTACCAGAGCAACCAAGTGGATGACCAAGGGCAATCGCACCGCCATTCAAGTTCACTTTATCGTCAACAAGATCCAGCAAACCAAGATCTTTTAGTACTGGAATAGACTGAGCTGCGAAGGCTTCGTTTAGCTCGACAATATCAATATCAGCTATTGTCAAACCAGCACGCTTAAGGGCTTTCTTAGTCGCAGGTACTGGACCGTAACCCATAATCGCCGGATCACAACCCGCTACAGCCATGCTGCGCACTTTAGCAATGGGCGTTAAGCCAAGCTCTTCGGCTTTTTTCGCAGACATCATCAGCATAGCGGACGCACCGTCAGACAAAGCAGAAGACGTACCCGCTGTTACCGTACCGACTTTCGGCATAAAGACTGGCGCCAAACCCGCTAAAGATTCCATAGACGTTTCTGGACGAATCACTTCATCCACTTCTACTAGAATCTTGTTGCCATCGGCATCATGGCCTTCAATAGATACGATTTCGTTATTGAAACGACCTTGCAAAGTCGCTTCATGAGCAAGACGATGTGAACGCACCGCAAAGGCATCTTGTGCTTCACGGCTAACGCCGTGCATTTTGCCTAGCATTTCTGCCGTAACGCCCATCATCATTGAAGCTTTCGCCATGTGTTTTGATAACGCTGGGTTTACATCAACGCCGTGCATCATGCCAACGTGGCCCATGTGTTCAACACCACCGACGACAAACACATCACCGTGTCCTGTCATAATAGCTTGAGCTGCCGTATGGATGGCTGACATAGACGAACCACAAAGACGGTTCACGGTTTGCGCCGCACAAGTGATCGGCAAGCCCGCCAACAAGGACACTGCACGCGCCATGTTAAAGCCTTGTTCTAGGGTTTGGTTAACACAACCCCAGATCAAATCTTCAACGTCTTTTTGATCCACATTTGGATTACGCTTGAACAGTTCTTTTACAAGCGCTGCCGATAAATTTTCTGCTCGTACATTACGAAATACGCCATTTTTCGTTTTACCCATTGGTGAGCGAACAGCGTCGATAATGACGACATCATTTGGATTCAGTTTCATGGAAATTCTCCTCTAGCCTATGGGAAATTATGCGCCGTAGTAAGTGTCGTTGTTTTTCGCCATGTCACGCATTTTTGCGGTTGGCTCGTACAACTTACCTAAGTGGCTGTATTTGTCTGCAAGGTCACAAAAGGCCTGCAGTCCCATTTGGTCTAAGTAGTGCAAAGCACCGCCAAGGTATGGAGGGAAGCCAATACCGTAAATCAATCCCATGTCGGCTTCTGCTGCCGATGCCACGATGTTTTCTTCAAGACAACGCACTGTCTCAATGCAAAGTGGAATCATCATTCGCGCAACAATATCGTCTTCACTCAATTCAGATTTCGACACCACAACGGAGGAAAGCAAAACATCAATTTCAGCATTAAAGATTTTTTTCGGTTTGCCTTTGCGATCTGGTTCATACGAATAGAAACCTTTACCGTTTTTCTGACCGAATCGTTCTAATTCAAACAAACGATCTACGGCATTGGTGCCTTCGTGCTTCATACGATCCGGGTATCCTTCTGCCATGACCTGATCCGCGTGATAAGCCGTGTCGATACCAACCACATCCAGCAAATAAGCTGGCCCCATTGGCCAACCGAATTTTTCCATGGTTTTATCAACCACTTGGAAATCCGCGCCTTCCTGCATCATCAAGGAGAAACCAGCGAAGTAAGGGAACAACACACGGTTTACAAGGAACCCTGGGCAGTCATTTACCACAACCGGTGTTTTACCCATGGCTTGAGCATAAGCAACGGTTTTGGCGATAGCTGCATCACTGGTTTTTTCACCGCGAATAACTTCTACCAAAGGCATACGATGCACTGGGTTAAAGAAGTGCATACCACAGAAATTTTCTGGGCGTTTTAGATTTTTTGCCAATTCAGTAATGGAAATTGTGGAAGTGTTCGATGTCAAAATAGCATCGTCGGCAATTTTGGTTTCTACTTCTGCCAAAACCGATTTTTTGATTTTAACGTTTTCAACAACCGCTTCGACGACTAGATCAACGTGCTCAAATTCGCCATAGCTCAACGCAGGAACAATTGCGTTCATGGCTTTAAAGGCTTTTTCGGTGGTTAAACGTCCGCGCTCTACTTGACCATTAAACAGTTTATTCGCTTCGCTCAAGCCTAACTCTAAAGCATCAGGGCGAATGTCTTT
This sequence comes from Marinomonas sp., assembly GCF_965225885.1. Classification (NCBI taxonomy): domain Bacteria; kingdom Pseudomonadati; phylum Pseudomonadota; class Gammaproteobacteria; order Oceanospirillales; family Oceanospirillaceae; genus Marinomonas; species Marinomonas sp. Next base: position 2,114,365 of record NZ_OZ245329.1, on the reverse strand, counting down.
CATGATAATTGGCGTACCTTTTGACGCAGACTGATAGGCAACACCACCGCCCATAATGCCTGCACCCAATACCGCGGCTTGTTTCACAGGCGTCGCATTTTTCGCGTATTTGCCTGCTGTTTTTTTAATTTGTTGATCACTTAAGAATAAGTTCACCAAGGATTTGGCTACTGGGCTTTTGGCAAGTTTAATAAAGCCTTTGATTTCGGTATCAAGGGCTTTTTCCATATCTTGGCTGATGCCTTTTTCAATGGTTTTAATCGCTGCCATTGGCGCAGGGTAATGTTTACCCGCTTTCGCACCAACTACACCGCGAACTGATTCAAAAACCATCATTTTTTCAATCGGTGTAAATTCCATCGGCGCGCGTAATTCATCGCGACGAGCATGATAATTCAACTTACCGTCAAGCACTTGCTGGATAAGATGACGAGCGGATTCATTGACTTTTTCAGCTGGAACAACCGCGTCAACCGCGCCATCTTTAAAGGCATCTTCGCTGCGTTTCTGAGCGCCACCACAAATCCATTCACAAGCATTATCCGCACCAATCAGGCGAGGCAGACGAACCGTACCGCCCCAACCTGGGTAAATACCCAATTGCGTTTCCGGCAAACCTATTTTCGCTGTCGTAGCCATGACTCGATAATCACACGCCAACGCCAACTCCATACCACCACCAAGTGCGATACCATTAATGGCCGCTACCGTTGGGCAACATAGGTTCGAAATGTCATTAAAAATACTGTGAGCGTGACGCAATTTATCGGCTAAATCGTCGTCTTCAAGTTTGAACCAAGTCGTGAATTCTGTGATGTCCGCGCCCACAACGAAAACGTCTTTTGCACTGGCAAAGATAACGCCTTGCAGGTCATCAATGTGTTTTAGCGCAGTAACGGCTTCGGCCAATTCATTCAAGGTAAGACTATTGAATTTATTGACCGATTCACCGACCAAATCCAGAGTGACGGTTGCCACGCTGGCATCATCGACTGCAACCTTGACTGCTTGTCCTTCGAAAATCATGCTGGTCTCCAATTATTTTTATTATGATGACGATGGTTATCTGACTCACCGTCATCCGGTATATAGAAAGTTAGTTGCTGTAAAATTTAGTTTCTAAAGAGACTACAGACTCTTTTCCAGTTCAGGCACGGCATCAAACAAATCGGCGACCAAACCATAATCTGCCACTTGGAAGATTGGTGCGTCTTCATCTTTGTTGATAGCAACGATCACTTTTGAATCTTTCATACCCGCCAAATGTTGGATGGCACCGGAAATGCCAACTGCGATGTAAAGATCTGGCGCAACGGTTTTACCTGTTTGGCCCACTTGTAAATCGTTGGGTACAAAACCAGCGTCCACTGCCGCACGAGACGCACCAATGGCGGCACCAAGTTTATCTGCAACACCTTCCAGTAACTTGAAGTTTTCGCCATTGCCCATGCCGCGACCACCAGAAATAATCACACTAGCTGCTGTCAATTCAGGACGATCAGACTCTGCTAGTTGTTCTTTCACAAAACGGCTACGGTCAGAAGTAATTACTTGAGAAAGGACTTGGCGCTCAGCATTACCGCCTGTGCTTGCTGCGGCATCAAAGCCTGTCGCTCGGACAGTCAGCACTTTTACTGCGTCTGTTGTCTTAACCGTCGCAATGGCGTTGCCTGCATAGATAGGACGAACGAAAGTGTCTGTGGATTCGACTTTAATCACATCAGACAGTTGCGCCACATTTAATAGCGCTGCCACACGTGGCAAGGTGTTTTTCCCCGTCGTCGTTGCTGGCGCTAAAATGTGTTCATACCCATCAGCAACCTCAACGATCAATTTAGAGACATTTTCAGCCAACTGATGTTCATAAGCCGCATTATCAGCAACTAAGACTTTAGTCACTCCAGCCACTTGTGATGCTTGCTCTACAACAGTTTGGCATTCAAAACCGACGACCAATATATGAACGTCAGCATCAATTTGTGTTGCTGCGGTCACTGTGTTCAATGTCGCAGGTTTTAGAGATTTATTATCATGTTCTGCAATGATTAAAACGCTCATGACACCACCTTCGCTTCATTTTTAAGTTTGTCTACTAACTCAGCAACAGAGCCAACTTTAATACCACCAGCGCGTTGCGGCGGTGGTGTAACAGAAACGATGCTGACATTAGATCCAACTTCCACACCTAGATCGGCAGGTGTTTTTACATCCAATGGTTTTTTCTTCGCTTTCATAATATTTGGCAAAGAAGCAAAACGCGGCTCGTTTAGACGAAGGTCTGTGGTAACAACCGCTGGCAGCGTAATCGCCAAGGTTTGCAAACCACCATCGATTTCACGGGTTACTTTTATTTCATGGGACGTTTGTGCTTCACCGTTTTCAATAACAATCTCAGATGCGAATGTTGCTTGAGGATAATCCAATAAAGCCGCCACCATCTGACCTGTCTGATTATTATCAGAATCGATTGCTTGCTTACCCATAATCACCAAATCAGCGGCCTCATCTTGAGCAACTTTGGCGATGAGTTTGGCGACAGATAAAGAATCTAAACCATCTTCTGTTTCAACTTGAATAGCGCGGTCTGCACCTAATGCCATTGCTGTGCGTAAGGTTTCTTGGCAAGATTTTGAACCAACAGATACCACCACAACTTCAGAAGCGATGCCTTTCTCTTTTAAACGAATAGCTTCTTCCACGGCGATTTCACAGAAAGGGTTCATGGACATTTTGACATTGGTTAGATCGACCGCTGTATGGTCAGATTTAACACGAACTTTGACGTTGTAGTCGATGACTCGCTTTACAGATACTAAGATTTTCATAAGCCCCTCGTATTTATTATTAAGTTCTGTTTCATACATTCAGTCTATGATTCTCATAAGAATGATTGCATGCAAATATTCCCTATCAATAGAACTCTTCATTTAACCTCTATAGTAGTTTGGGAATGCTTTTCATCAATAACAAAAAAGCGCCAGTTAACTGACAAAAATATTCACGCTTCATTCAAATGGCGCATTGTCTGTTAGAAAGGTTCGAACCCTTTCAACCCAACTAGTCTAGCCCTAATAACAAAAAAGCCCCACTGATAAGTGAGGCTTCATAAACTTTAATTACATGGTTTTACTTATTACGCGACAAAAACGCGGCAAAAGCTTGATGAGCTTCTGTTGAGCGTAAACGATCTTTAAAAATTCGACCTTCTCGCATCAAGGCCATTTGGACATCATCCTGAGCTCGATATTTCAAAAGATCCTTACTTAACGCCACGGCTTCAACAGGGAGCGCCGCTGTTTTCTCTGCATAATGCAACGCGACTTTGTAGGCTTCACCCTCTTCACATAGGTGATTAACCAGTCCCATTTGATGAGCTTGCACCGCGTCAACGGCTTCACCTAAGACCAGTATCTCAAATGCTTTTTGGTGACCCACTAACTGAGGTAATAAATGACTCGACGCCGCTTCCGGTACCAACCCAAGTTGCACAAATGGAAATTGCAAACGCGCTTCGCGAGAGGCAAGCACTAAATCACAATGAAGTAACATGGTCGCGCCAATACCAACAGCACGGCCTTCAACACCTGCTATGAGAGGTTTTTTATAACTACTTAACACTTGCAAGAAAGCCATAATGGCTTCCATTTTCTCTGGGGTTTGGGCAATCTGAACAAATTCATTAATATCATTTCCCGAGGAAAAGTCATTCCCCGCACCATGAACCAAGGTCACTTTTATGTCGGGGTTAAGCTCCGCTCTGCGCAGTGCATTGGTTAACGCCTGATACATAGCTAGCGTGATTGCGTTTTTCTTTTCCACCCTGTCTAGGCACAAAATCTGCACACCAGACTCAACGCTTTCAGTAACAAAATCACTCATTACTGACTCTCCTCTGATGGCAATTTAAGTACTTGTTCATCGACTAATTTTTGAACCATTGGACTATCTTCAGACCAACCATGGCAACTATTAATCAATTTAGTCACTGCGACAGGAACGTGATCAGGATATTTTTCTCCCAGCGGCCCCCACATTGTTTGAAATGCGGTTGTAGCAATCACGGGGAAAAGCTCTAACACATGAGTGCAACCTACTTTGCCACTAAACGTTTCTTTTAGCCAACGACTCCAACCTGGTTTAAGTCGAGTGCCTTTTAGAATCGAAAAACTAGGCGCTGCACCTCCGCAGTTAGGAAAAGGACAAGAGTCCATAGTGACCGACACCTCTTTGATTAAAAAGGTATCGTCTAGCGTCAAGCAAGCGCTAATATCATGAAAAGGGCTACCTTCCGGCACCAAGCTTCCATCAAAATCGCGCCTGACATCGTAAGATTTCAGGTCTCTCATCGTAGCTTCTATTTCCCAAAGACCGTCGTCGCGTAAGAATCCGTAAGATTCGATACTTCGTCGATGCATTAGCTTACGTTTAACCGGTGCCATTATCGCTCTCCCAATACGTCAAAAGGTCTTAACACAAGCTTTTAAGCCTGCTCTTGTTCGCGCAAAGCACGACGCAAGACTTTCCCCACATTGGTCTTTGGCAACTCTTTACGAACCTCAACAAATTTAGGAACCTTGTAAGCCGCAAGATTTTCTTTGCAATATATGCGCAAAGCCTTTTCATCCAGTGTTTCAACATCGGCTCTTAAAACCACAAAGGCTTTTACAGACTCGCCCGTTTTATCGTCTGGCACACCAATAGCCGCAGACTCAAGGATCGATGGATGAGAGGAAAGGCAATCTTCCACTTCCGTTGGATACACATTGAAACCGGACACAATAATCATGTCTTTTGCACGATCAACAATTTGTAAATAACCATCTGGATGCTGCATCGCAATATCACCCGTGATTAAAAAGCCATCTTCTGTCATCACTTCTCGGGTTGCTTCTTCGCGATTCCAATAGCCTTTCATCACCTGAGGTCCACGTACGCATAACATACCCGACTCTCCCTGTGGCAAGGCTTCGCCATCAGGCCCTTGGATCTTAATATCGGTTTCCGAAACAGGTAGTCCGATCGTACCAATGCGCTGTTTGCCAATCGGATTGAAAGACACAACGGGGGATGTTTCGGTTAAACCATAACCTTCCACAATTTTGCAACCAGTCACTCTCTCCCACTCATCCGCAGCAGCGTGAGTTAAAGGCATACCACCCGAACAAGTTAGCTTAAGAGTAGAAAAATCGAGTGCTTTGAATTCTGCTTTATTACACAGCCCCACAAACAAGGTATTCAGACCAACAAAGCCGGTAAATGGCCATTTTTTAAGCTCTTTAATAAAGCCCGGCAAGTCGCGAGGGTTGGGAATCAAAACACTATGAGCACCGCGCTCCAGCAAGGTTAAACCATGAATCAGAAAAGCGTAGATGTGGTATAGCGGCAGAGGCGCAATATAAACTTCGTTTTTATCAGCAATAATAGATCGTAATCTAGAACTTAGCTGATACATATTGGCAACTAAATTGGCATGAGTCAGCATTGCCCCTTTCGCCACACCAGTTGTTCCACCAGTGTATTGCAATACCGCAATTTGCTCTGGAGTACATTCTACTTTTTCTACTGGTTTACCCTTGCCTTTCGACAACACGTCATTAAGCATTAAAGCATTGGAAATATGATACGCAGGCACCATTTTCTTCACGTACTTAACAACGGAGTTAACGAGTAAGCGTTTTAATGGAGGATGAAAATCAGCAATTTCAGTGATAATGACGTGCTTAATTGAGGTCTTTGCTAATATTTTTTCGACGTTATGCGCCATATTAGCAAACACCACCAAGGCTTTTACGCCAGCATCATTGAATTGATGCTCAAGCTCTTTTGGTGTGTAAAGTGGGTTGGTATTAACAACAATTAAGCCAGCTTTCACCGCGCCAAACAGTACCACAGGATATTGAATAACATTTGGCAATTGGACTGCAATGCGATCACCGGGCACTAAATCTGTTTCATGCTGAAGATACGCCGCAAACGCATCAGATTTTTCACCTAATTCACGATACGTCAAAGTATGACCCACACTGGTAAAAGCAGATCGATCAGCAAATTTTTTCGTAGCCAATGCTAAGACATCATTTAATGACTGATAGCCATGTGGATTCAGCGACTCTGGTAAATAGCTGCCCGGCGGTTTTCCAATATTTACATTACTAGGAGAAGAAGTATCCATTGTCATAATAAGCTCCATTTGTTTTTTTTATTTAGGAGAATATGAGCCTATTTCACAATACCTGCAGCGAAAGCAAGACGAGACAAAACAGACGAGAACACAGAGCTTATAAGTTATAAATAAGCATTTCGAATCTGTTTTTAACAAAGTATTGACGAGCGCAGTATCGTGTAAAGTCTCAGTACAAAAGCTCAACTACATGCAGTGTAGTTGAGCTTTAGAGCTATAAATTCGCTAAAAGATCCCTTACTGAGGGAAAATTTGAGTTAACTTAGTCGCCAGCATAATATCACCATCGGCACGGATTTTTCCCTGCATAAAAGCAGCCATACCATCTAGTTCACCACTCATAACCTCTTTCAGAGTATTTAAATCCATACTCAAAGTGACGGTTGGATCATCATGCTCACCTTCTCCCATATCACATTGTCCATCTGTGATACTTAAGTAATAACTGTCAGCATCGTCTAAGTCAAATTGAAACACCGCTTCCATGTCGTCTGCTTCATCCGCATCGAAACGATTTAGCATGGATTCAAAAACAGCTCTTGCTTCGCTCATAATATAAACCTTTTTAATCTGGTAAAAACTTTATTGTCTGTGTGGATAGTATTAACATACCGGCACTTATTTTTTGCACTAGCGTCGTGAGACACTATGCGTTTAGAAATAAGAAGTTATCTTCATCCATTGCCAATAAATTATCAGCACCTGACAGCATGGCTTCTGCATGAGCGCGTGTACGTGGTAACAATCGCTCGTAGTAAAAAGTCGCTGTTTGTAGTTTGGCAGTATAAAAACCAACTTCATCAGTACCTTCATCTAGCTTGGTTTGTGCTATCACAGCCATGCGAGCCCAGAAATAAGCCAACACGACATAACCAGAGAACATCAAATAATCGACAGACGCTGCGCCTACTTCATCTTTATTGCGCATGGCTTTCATGCCGATTTTCATCGTCACATCGCCCCACTCGCCGTTTAACTTATCCAGTGCAGTGATATAAGATTTTAAGCGTTTATCGCCTTTGTGTTCTTTGCAGAACTTATGAATGATTTTTGTAAAACGACGCAGTGTTGCACCTTGAGTCATGAGTACTTTTCGACCCAACAAATCCAAAGCCTGAATTCCTGTTGTGCCTTCGTACAACATAGAGATACGGCAATCACGTACGTTTTGCTCCATGCCCCATTCGGCGATATAGCCATGACCACCAAACACTTGTAGACCATGATTTGCTGCTTCAAAACCAGTTTCAGTCAGGAATGCTTTAGCAATCGGAGTCAGCAAGGACATCAATTCATCCGCTTCTTCTTTCTCTTCTTTAGAGCCCTTCTTAGTGATATCCACCAGTTTAGAACAATAATGAATCAAGGCTCGACCACCTTCAGCAAAGGCTTTTTGCGTTAGCAGCATACGACGAACATCAGGATGAACAATGATTGGATCCGCAGCCTTTTCTGGCGCTTTAGGACCAGATAAAGAGCGCATTTGCAGACGATCTTTGGCGTAAGCCACAGAGTTTTGTAATGCCCATTCAGCATGTGCCAAACCTTGTAATGCCGTACCAAGACGCGCCGTGTTCATGAAAGTAAACATGCAATTCAAACCGCGGTTTGGTTCGCCAATCAAAAAGCCTTTCGCGCCATCAAAGTTCATCACACAAGTCGCATTACCATGAATGCCCATTTTGTGTTCGATAGAGCCACAAGACACTTGGTTGCGATCTGCCATTTCACCAGAGCCATCGACGTTATGCTTTGGCACAATAAATAATGAAATGCCTTTTGTACCAGCTGGTGCATCTGGTAGACGAGCCAATACGATATGGACAATGTTGTCAGCCATATCATGCTCACCTGCAGAGATGAAAATCTTAGTACCAGTGATGGCATAACTGCCGTCAGCTTGTGGCTCGGCCTTGGTTTTCAACATACCAAGGTCAGTACCACAATGAGGTTCGGTCAGACACATGGTGCCAGTCCATTCCCCAGAGACGAGTTTCGTTAGATAGGTTTGTTTTTGCTCATCGGTACCATGCAATTCAATAGTGTTCATGGCTCCGTGGCTTAAACCTGGGTACATTCCCCAAGACCAGTTAGAAGTGGCGATCATTTCCGTCACCATCATTCCAAGGGAGTCTGGCAAACCCTGTCCACCCACTGCTTCAGGGTGAGACAGCGATGGCCAGCCGCCTTCAACATACTGCTGATAAGCTTCTTTAAAACCTTCAGGCGTCGTCACGACTCCATCTTTAAATTGACAACCTTGCTGATCACCAACACGGTTTAGAGGGGAAAGAACACGCTCAGCAAACTTGGCACCTTCTTCTAGAATCGCCGCCACCATATCAGGCGTCGCTTCTTCAGCACCCGGCAACTTAGCGTAGTGCCCATGAAAATCGAGAACTTCTTCAGTGACGAATTTGATATCGCGCAGTGGCGCTTTATATTCAGGCATGGCCTATGACCTCTTATTGTTTTTATCCATCTGTTCCAATAGGAACCTCTTATGGTAGAAAGGTTCCTCTATCGGAGACTTTCTCTCAATAACAAAAGGTGCCAAAGTTAATGACAAAATAGACCAAGTATAGAGTTCTGTCAGTCAAACAAAGAGAATTAAGGCAAAAGAAGTAAACACAAAGCTAGCAAATATAATCAGCAAGTCTTAATTAGAGCAACTCAGCACAGCAATCTTGGCAAATTCCTAGCCAATCCCCCTCAATTCCGCCGATGATTTCCAAACGACTATCTTCCTGCCAAGGTGATGTTGTGATCACAACTTCGCCTCTAGCTACGTTCACAAAAAGCGCTTCGCTTGAGTTAGTAACAAATACGCCTTTGATACGGTAAACACCATTAAGCTTAGCCATTTCTTTAATAACTGACGTTAATTTTTGTTTATCAAAATAATCAGAATTAGGCCAACGCCAACCGACCACCTGCATAGCATCTTGCTGTTTATGATAGCTCCAACGTTCGTCTAGATTCACTATTTCAATATCATCATGGACGTGGTGATGGTGATGGTGATGGTGATGGTGATGGGAAGAGTGATTCGAATCACTTTCTGTAGTAAGAAAGGCATGCGATAGATCCACTAGACCAATATCCAACGAATCCGCGTTCAAACTCATGGGATCAGACATGAAAAGAACAGGGGTTGATGACTTTGAAGTTGATGACTTTGAAGTAAGCTTACCGAATCGAGTTTCCAATCGATCAATATCTTCTTGCTGATAACGATCCACATGGCTGAATACAATGCCGTCTGCAGATTCTATTTGATCATTAAATATATCGTGTTTGGTGTAACGCTCGTCTTTCAAATTGCGAGCGTCCAATACGCAAAACGCCCCCGTCAATAACAACACATCTTGATAAGAATCACTGCGTAACTTTTGCATGATCTGCTTTGGATGGCCAAGGCCAGATGGCTCAATAAAAATACGATCGGGATTATATTGGCGAATTAATTTATTCAGTCCTTGCTGAAAAGCGGCAGACGTCGTGCAGCAAACACAACCGCCCGGCACCTCACTGATTGCCACGCCCAAATCTGCGTAAAAAGCACCATCAAGCCCGATATCGCCGAATTCATTAACCAACACAGCCCAACGCTCATTAGAAGGCGATTGCTCAAGTAACTGACGAATAAGCGTGGTTTTCCCCGCTCCTAAAAACCCCGTCACCAAAGTGACTTTTATACCTTGATAGCGCATAAAAAACATCTCAAAATGTATAAGCGAATATGATACTTGTCGTGCCATCTGTGTTCTTTTTATTATTCAACACTTGGCTATTATGAGTAAGACTATAAGCGGCTTTCATACTCAGGTCATCCCTCAGTTTTACACTAAGGGAAGTCTCTGATTTAGAGCGAGTGTTTTTGTCACTCTGTAACGCAGCTTCGGTACTAAGGACTTGTTTAAATGTGGCATTGGGGCTAAGCGTATATTCATATTGAACTTCAACATGCACTATTGCCATTTCGTCTTCAGCACCTTTATCCGTTTTACTAAATGAGTAACCAGGACCAATGCTATAATCTAAAAAAGAGTCTTCATTCGCCAACAACCGCGCAGAATAACCAACCGATACAGTATTCTGATATTTATAGCCACTGAAACGATCTCTAGTATAGGATCCATAGACAAAGACAGAAGTATTCTCGCTGCTTAATTTATAATCACTCTGGGCAGATAAAAATAGTTTTTGAGCCGTTGTTCTAGTGTCAGCCTCGCCCTCATTTTTACCTTTTTTATAAAGCGTATCTAACTGATACTTCGCTTTCCAAGCTTCAAAATCCTGTTTAATCGTCGCCTTCGCTTTTAGTGCCGTACTCTCTGTATTGCCAGTAATTGCAATGACACCCAATTCTAACTCCGCACTCAAAGGTTCTAACGGAGTAAAGGGAGTGTCAGCGGCATAAACGAAAGGCGCAGAACAAGTTAAAATAGCAAGCACAACTCGTTTTATAGGCTCCATTCGGATACGTTCCTTCTCTCTCATCAAACAAATTCCACGATGGCTAGAAGGAAGTAACAGAGAACAAGATGGTGTTCAAAAATAAGAAAAACAAAGCGCTTGTCTACCTCCTAATATAGCCATTAGGTTTAAGAGACATTTTTACATTGATACTGATTTATCACAGTCAGCATTATGCTAACTATATGGAAAGTAATGGATAAGAAAACAACGCCTCCTTACATTGAGCCGCTTCACCTTCAAACGTTAAGGCGTACTTTAACGTTATTATTCACATCTTTACTCTGACGAATTAGCTCATCTCCTGCCGTTGCCCGTGCAGACTTTGCCAAGCGGTCATAGAGCAATACATTGACCGAGGCGGCAAGGTTCATACAACCCACTGTTGGGACAAACACCACAAAATCGGCTCTATCGACAATTTTTTGGCCTATCGTGCCGTCTTCTGGACCAAAGATATATATAGCTTTTTCAGGATGACTGAAGGCCGGTAAGGGTGTCGCGCCTTGAATCAAATCGACACACACTATTTTGGTATCGGAATCCACAGCATCAATTAAATTATCGGCACCAAGGCTATCTATATTGATCAAAGGAATGGATGAAGTGGCTTTCTTAGTATCTGTCGACATCTTCGCAGCCCGATCATAACGACTACCAGAATACAAAACCTGGTCCACTTGATAACACCCAGCCGCCCTCATTACAGAGCCGACATTTGAAGTGCTTTTAGGATTGGTTAATCCTATAGAAACAAATTCATTTCTCATCAAAAACTCACACGCTCGCATTAAATAAGAGCAAGGATAATATCACTTTTGCTCGTTATGCTTGTCATTCTTTATGAGGCTATTGACTCGTTAAATCTGACTTATTCCGTAGCAAAAAATGAGAAAAAAGCAGTACAACTTTCATCAACCTCTTCCGCTCACCATTGAGATAGGTAAACTGAAAGAAATAAAAAATTCACCAAACCATTCAGGTATCTAATGAACTTTCTCAAAAAAATTGGCCTAACCTTACTTGCGGCCGCTACATTTCAAACTCAAGCCGCTTCCGTTTGGAAAGTAACATCAGGTGCAAATACACTTTACATTGGTGGCACTATTCACTTACTCACGCCACAAGATTACCCGCTACCTAAAGCCTACGAAAAGGCTTATCAAGCGGCCGACAAAGTTATTTTTGAAACCAACATGGAAACCCTAAGCGATGCTGCATTCAGGCGACAAATGCAAACAGAGCTATCTTATTCCGATGGCACTACCATAGATCAAGTGATCTCGCCAGAAACCTATCAATCACTAAAAATCTATTTGAACGCCAGACAAATTCCATTTACCGCCATTCAACACCTCAAACCAAGCGCGCTAGCCATTTCCCTAAGTATGATTGAGCTGAAGCATCTAGGATTTACCAGTGAAGGCGTAGATCAGTTTTATGCACAAAAAGCCCAGCAAGATCACAAACCTAAAGGCTGGTTGGAAGAGCCCGAAGCCCAAGTCGAAATGCTTAGCAATCTCAATAACCAAGACAGTAACGAAGTGATTAATTACACCTTATCAGACATCAAAGATATGCCAAAAACCATGAATGATCTTAGAGAAAGCTGGCGCAAAGGCGACATGGACTCCATGGCCGCCATAGAATTAAAAGACTTTGAACAAGATTATCCAGAGATATATCAATCATTATTAGTTGATAGAAATAACCTTTGGATACCTCAAATCGAAAACATGCTGAGAGACGACGGAGTCGAATTCATCATGGTTGGGGCAATGCATCTAGCAGGGCCAGACAGCCTTCTTCAAAAACTCAAAGCTAACGGCTATCAAGTCTCTAGGCTTTAATCACGCCAGTTTTCATTAGAGTAAAAGCTCAACAATAGAGGAGTTTTTACTCTTTCATGAACCAAATCTATTATTTTGTGCATTTTTCCTCCCAAAACTCCTTCGTTTTTTTTATACTTGCCACCGAAATTATTACTGACCAAATGATCAGTTGCTAACTTATCTCGGCGTATTTTATTGTGAGCCAATTCACAAAACATGAATACCCGTCGCCCCACTAGTAAAAGGTTGCGCTATGCTCGAACGTTATTTCCAACTAAAAGCACACAATACGACAGTACGTAATGAAATTATCGGAGGTATTACTACCTTCTTAACGATGGCCTATATAATTTTCGTTAACCCTTCTATCCTTGCTCAAGCAGGAATGGATCAAGGTGCTGTATTTGTCGCAACCTGTCTTGCCGCCGCAATAGGCTGTCTGATTATGGGTCTTTATGCCAATTACCCGATTGCGCTTGCACCTGGCATGGGCTTGAACGCTTTCTTTACTTACGGTGTAGTCTTAGGCATGGGCTACACATGGGAACAAGCACTTGGCGCGGTATTCCTATCTGGTATTCTTTTCATTTTTATCAGTATTTTTCGTATTCGCGAATGGGTTATTAATGCTATTCCATCTTCTTTGAAACTAGGTATTGCTGCCGGCATTGGTCTTTTCTTAGCCATGATTGCCCTGCAAAACACAGGCATCATTGTGACAAACCCAGCCACATTGGTATCCCTAGGCGACCTTTCTTCTCCTGCTGCAATTTATGGTTTGCTTGGCTTTTTTATCATTTGTGCTTTGGCGTATTTGAATATCACAGGCGCAGTGATGATCGGCATACTATTCGTGACAGTTCTGTCGATTCTATTTGGTCAAAATGAATTTGGTGGATTAGTTTCTATGCCACCATCCGTGGCTCCAACTTTCATGGCAATGGATATAGAAGGTGCTTTCCAAATCAGCATGCTAAGTGTGATTTTTGCGTTTTTCTTTGTCGATTTGTTTGATACATCTGGTACCTTGATTGGCGTGGGACAACGCGGTGGCTTATTGGATAAAGAAGGCAAGCTGCCTCGTCTTAAAAAAGCATTGCTAGCGGATTCTGGTGCGACTGTTGTTGGTGCTGCATTGGGTACATCGTCTACAACAAGTTACATCGAAAGTGCTTCTGGTGTCGCTGCTGGCGGCCGTACTGGATTAACAGCCGTGGTTGTTGCGCTACTGTTTTTATTAAGCTTGTTTTTTGCTCCACTGGCTGGATCTATTCCTGCTTATGCAACCGCTGGTGCATTAATGTATGTCGCCGTTTTGATGACAAGCAGTCTATCGCATGTTGATTGGGATGATATTACTGAAGCAGCCCCTGTTCTGATTGCTGCTTTCACTATGCCGCTAACCTATTCAATCGCAGATGGCATTGCATTGGCTTTCATCAGCTACGCTGTCATCAAGCTATTGTCGGGGCAAGGCAAACAAGTAAGCGTTGCAGTTTACTTTTTAGCAGCCTTGTTCATCGCTAAATTCTTTATCTTTGTCTGAACAAGATCAATAAAAAAAACAGGAACAAAGTCTCACTTTGTTCCTGTTTTTTTAGCTTCGCAAAAAATACGATCTACTATATTATTCGCCATCAAAATTCACCCCATCATATTATCTACTCACCGAGTGAAGAAAACATGTCTGACAACGCGCTCTATACGGACTTATCCGGCTATTACGATTTAATGTGTGCGGATATTAATTATCAAGCCCAAAGCAACAGCGCGCATCGACTGCATCAAATTTTCGGCAATGGTGGGAAACTGCATTTAGATTTGGCTTGTGGAACAGGACCGCATATCAGCTACCTTAGCCAACAAGGCTATCAATGCAGCGGACTAGACATCAATCAGCCTATGCTGGATATTGCTAAGCAACGTTGCCCTAATGCGCAATTCGAATTAGGCAATATGTGCGCGTTTGAAACAGCTGCACCTTATGATTTCATTACCTGTTTCTTATACTCAATTCATTACAGCGGTGACATCCAAAACCTCACGAGCTGTATTCAAAATGTCCACAAAGCCCTCAATACTGGCGGTGTGTTTTGTTTCAACTCGGTCGATAAGAACCATATAGACAATAATCTATCTGCGAAACACAGCGTGATGCACGACAACAGCGAGTTCTCGTTTGGTTCTTCTTGGTATTATCATGGCGAGGGCGAAAAGCAAACACTAAAGCTGAGCATTGAAAAAACAAGCGCACAACAAACTCAGCTTTGGACAGACGAACACCCTATGGTGGCATCAAGCTTTAATGAACTACAAGCGCTGTTAATGCCATATTTTGATGTTCATATATTTGAACACGAGCACGACAAAATCACCCCTTGGGACAAGGTATCTGGTAACGCAATCTTTTTGTGTGTCAAAAAATAAGCAGGAATTAACGACTCGACATTAAGATTCTTTCATCGAGCGATATTTTAGAATTAAAGAAATAATTTCGTGATCACTTACAGAAGACGATAAAGACTCATTGATAGAACGTCTTTGCGGCAAACGGATATTGAATTTACTTTTTAATAATCCAACCACTTGCGAGTCGGAGTTAGGGTCGAATGTCTGACTTGCAAAAATGCAAATTCGTTGTAGTACAAATTCTTTAGCTGTATTTATCATGTATGACCTATTGTTTTAGAGAAAAACGACAAGGCTTCTCCCTTTTCTTGTTTTCAAAAACGAGTCTAATTAAATAGACCAAGCGCTTATTAGCAAATTTCTTATTCAAATAAAGTATAAAAAAGGCAAGGTGCGAGAGAGATACTCTCTGCGTTACTCTGTACTTCTAAGGAAAGCTTTTGGGAAAGCGATTAACCGAATGCATAATAAGAACGATGAGTTACTAATATGAGCCGAATCAATCGCTTTGTCTACTAATGCTTTCGTAAAAACAAAGATTAAAAATATTATGGCTTTTCTTGTCGTGGCAAAACGAGCGGCAAAGTCACTTCCACCAGCAGCCCACCTAATACGCTCCGAGCGGCTTTGATCGTTCCATTATGTTGACGAACCGCATTTTCGGCGATGGCCAACCCTAATCCTGTCCCTCCACTGTGTCGATCACGTGCCGCCGAAACGCGATAAAACGGCCGAAAAATAGAATCAAATTCATCGTCAGGCACACCGTCACCATCGTCTTCCACTCGAATAGATAATGTATCTGCGCGGGCCTCCAACGAGACTTGAATCTGATTATTACCGTAATGAATTGCATTGCGAACAATATTTTCCAATGCACTCATTAACAATTGCGGATGACAAGTAATCATTCGGTTAGGAACATCCGACAAAAACAAGGTTTTGCCCATTTGTTCCGCTTCAAATTGACTGTCTGCCAACAAGGCGTCAAATAAGCTAGATAGTGGCTGAGCCTCTCGCTTCACATGGCTATCCACCTGCACGCTGGACAGTTCAAGCAGTTTACCTATCATTTGCTCAAGACGCTGAGCTTCGGTATCAATGCGCGTTAAATCGGCACTTTCGCCTAACTTGCGCTTTGCCAAAGCTTGCGCCATTCTCAGACGAGTCAAAGGAGAGCGCAGCTCATGGGAAATATCCGATAACAAACGCTGCTGACGTGAAATCATCAAATTAACCGCTTCCACCATTTGATTAAAACTGGCGCCTGCTTGACGAAACTCCGACGTGCCTTTCTCAAGTTCTGGATCAATTACAAACACACCCTGCGCAACCCGCTGCGCCGCTTTTTCAAGACGACGCGCGGGCTGACTCAACGCCCATGCCAACCAAAGTAATAAAGGCGTACTAACTAACATCACGGCTAACAACAAACGGAACGGATGATCAAATAATTGTAATAAGAAATGCGGCGGTTCACTCCAGCGAGCTCCAACATAAAGAAAGTAGTCACTTTTTGCTAAACGAATGGGAAGCGGACCAGAGATCATCGTCTTAGCATAGAGTTTTTGCTGCGGACTCTCAGGATTATCAATGGTCGTGACGAAATTACGCAACGCCTTATAACTAAAATCAGGACGGCGATCCGTAGTGATAACATTGCCATCAAGGTCGGTGATAAAAAGCCGCAATTTATTATCATCTGGCCCACGACGAGACCAGCCCTCTAAATTAGGTAGCACTTGGGCTAAATCATCAGCCGAAGCAAACTTCCGCTCAACCTGATCTCGCATTTGCAGCATCCGATCATAATAAGAAGGCGGAATGTCTCTTGGCTTACGAGGGTCAAAATGCGGTAAAGCCAACACCGCCAAAATCACCAAAAACATGGTAAACCAAAAAATAGCAAAAATACGACCGTACAAGCTGGTGATCTTTGGTAAGCGCATCAATCGCCCTCCACCAGCAAATAACCACGTCCACGTAAGGTTTTAATACGAGGTTTGCCATTCGGCCAGTCTGGCAGTTTTTTACGTAAATTCGAAACATGCATATCGACTGCCCGATCAAAAGCCGCCAGACGCTTACCCAAAACATCAAGGCTCAACACCTCTTTCGTTAATACTTGACCTGGATGAAGTAAAAAATGATGTAACAAGGCAAATTCCGTACTGGTTAGATCCAATAGAACCTCATTGCAATAGGCTTCTACTCTTCCCGGATAAATCTTAATGTCTCGATAAACGACGCCATCATTCTGCGGTTGAGCTTGATTGGTTTGCGTTCTGCGTAATATGGCGCGAATCCTTGCCAGCAACTCGCGCTCACTGAACGGCTTCGGCAAATAATCATCCGCACCCAGTTCAAGACCCACCACACGATCAATCTCTTCACCTTTCGCCGTTAGCATCAAAACAGGCACATCCCATTTTTCACGTAACTGTTTTAGCGTTTCAAAACCGTTTAGCTTAGGCATCATCACATCAAGTAATATCAAATCCACACTATCATCCATCGTCGCCAAACCTGCCACACCGTCATAAGCGGTGGATACTGTGAAGCTTTCAAATGACAACACTTCTTTGAGCAAATCGCTCAATTCAACGTCATCATCGATTATCAAAATGTGTGGCATTTACCCATCCTAAAATATGAAATTTATCAATTACCGTTTAGCACAACCGAAATGCAAAGAATGTCAGCCTTGTACTTTACGTCTATCTAGCATTGTTTATTTTACGTCGAAATACCAAGCGCGACGCAGCCTTTACGATACTTTACCTTGCGGATACGCCGCTTTACCTTACAGCCTCTATTCTACTTCTATGCGTTCAGAACGCAGTACTTATCAATAATCTGATCCCCTAAAGAATATAAGGAAGAAAATATGAAAATCGCAAAAAAACTTATTCTAGCTTCTGTTGTTTTACCACTAGTATTGAGCACTAGCGCATATGCGTTTGGCGGGAAATATCACAAAGGCCCACATGATGAATGTCGTCTTGGCTTAGACCGCGGCATAATGAAAGAACTCGATCTAACAGATAACCAAAAAGAACAATTTAAAACGCTTCATCAGACCAACCGAGAAGAAATGAAAGCAAGCTTCAAAGACAACGCTGAGCAACGTAAAGACGCAAGAATGGCGCACTTTGATGAAGTAAATGCTCTACTTATGGCAGATAAATTTGATCCAGCTAAAGCCACGCAACTGGCACAAGAAATGTCAGATAAACAAGTTAAACGCAAAACGGAGATGCTGAGTAAACAACACCAAATGCTCAGTCTTTTAACACCCGAGCAAAAAGCAAAATTCACCGAGCTACAAAAACAACGTCTAGAAAATTGTGGAAAAGACATGCCTCGCAATAAAGGCAAAGACCGTTCTTAAGTGTGTAAATTAGCACAAGATCACTGAAGGCGACTCAATGTCGCCTTTTTCTTTTTAAAACAACGGTTAACCATGTAATTAATTACGTTTCCAAATTCTCGCTACCGCTCGATCCGTTCCTAGCAAGCCAACTATTTCACACACCAAACCCGTCAATAAGAATACCATAATTGGAATAACGCCAGCGGGTTCGCGCGTCATCAAGGTCATCGCCAAGGAAATAGACGCGATCACTAAGCAAAGTAATCCCAATACAATCAAAATAGTCCGATGAGATGATTTATAATCAAACTCCCCCTCGCCAGATTCAAATATCCTCAACACAGGGGAACAGAGTTTTCTCAGAACAGCTTTCATAGACAATGCCTTCAGCTTTGAAATTGGGATAAAACAAGCACTTGATATAGCAAATACATATAACGATTAAAATATCATTTATATCATCAGGTTACCCAAAAATAAGGTTTCAAAGCAAAATAATTCTTAAGTTTCATTAAACTTTGAGGGAAAGCGGCCGCTTACCTAGTAGATAAAATAGCAAAGCACACATTTTGCTCACCGTTTTCATTTATCGAATGTATGGAGAAGAGAATGAAAAAAATACTACTTGCAGGCTTAGCAGCAACAACACTTGCCCTATCAACTGGCGCTCAAGCGGCGACATTTACTTATCTTGATTATGGATTTGGCAAAATAGATCCAGACAACCGCAACCCTTCCGATGATGGCTATTCTTCTCTTTCTGGTGCTTTTGAGCTTGGAAATGGACCTTTCATTGCTGCTGAATCCACCGAATACGGCAGCCTTGATGTCACGGCTATCGGCGCTGGTATTTATGCACCTGTAGGTCGAGCATCTAGCTTATTCGGCTTGCTACAGCTTGTAAAAGCAGACTGGGGCAACAATAATGATGAAACTGGCTATCGATTTACCGCTGGCCTACGTAGCTCATTAGCTGACCGCCTAGAGTTTGAAGGTAAAATAAAATACGATGATGTCTATAGAGAAACCGACAGCAGTTTTGCCCTAGGGCTAAGATACTACATGACGAAAAACTTCTCTATTGGAGCAAATTATGATGTTGCTCAATTTTCCCAAAATGATCAAAATGCTTTTTTTGCCTCTCTGAGACTAGCACTTTAAGAAGCTAATACGACATTACTAAAAATGGGCTGACACTCAACATGTCAGCCCATTTTTTTTACAGCCTAAAATAGAATCAACTTAGCAAACTTTGGTTAACCAATTATGCTTGTCTTCCGCTTTGCCCCACTGAATATCATTCAATGCTTGGCGAAGTTTCAGCGCGATAGGACCTGGCTCGCCAGTACCGACTTTGTACTCTTTATCCTTGTGAATAAAAGTACCAACAGACGTTAATACCGCAGCAGTACCAGACAACACCGCTTCCACTTCTGGTTTAGCAGCACGCTCTAATAATTCAGCAACCGTCAAATCGCGCTCCGTTACTGTCATACCCAAATCCGCTGCAAGCGTAAGAATAGAAGAACGCGTCACACCATGTAGGAAAGAGGAATCCAAGCCTTTAGTAATAATTTCATTACCGTCGATCAACAAGAAGTTCGCCGCGCCGGTTTCTTGTACATCGCCATTTGGACAGAACAAAATTTGGTCTGCTTGCACTTCCGCTTTCGCCTTCATCATAGGACCCAAAGCACTGGCGTAGTTACCACCACTTTTGATCATCCCCATGTGTGGCGCACAACGCATGCCCGTTTCATCCAATAGAAGGCGAAGCGCTTTAGCACCACCAGTAAAATAATCACCTACAGGAGACAACAAAACATACAACATAGACGTTGCTGTTGGCGCCGCCGCTTTACCAACCGCCGCTTCCGTACCAATGTGAGTGGGGCGAATATACATAGATCCTGGTGGCTCTGGCACATCAGTCGCAAACTCAGCAACCGCATCAATAATCATTTTAGAAACTTGAGCTTCATCCAAAATTGGCAAAGACAATAGACGGCTACTTTGTGCTAAACGCTTAATATTTTGGTCCATACGAAACACATGTACACTGCCATCAGCATGACGAAACGCCTTCAAACCCTCAAAACAGGTACTTGAGTAATGCAATACGTGCGCACCTGGATGCAACTGAATGCTGTCCGATGCGACAATTTTTGCGTCACTCCACTGATTATTTTCGAATGTTGCCAATGCCATCTTAGGCATAAACACGCTACCAAAAGCCGCCATTATTGTTTCCTATAAAGTTAAATGATTACAAACAACACCAGTGAGATGTATTGGTGTTATGTGGACTCTAGACTTTGCTTCTCGCCCAATCCCCCGATAGTAAAACGGAAAGCTACACGAAGAAAGCAAATCGTAAACCACGGATCAAACAGAATGTGTATTTCCAGTATATTTGCTAATTTGCACCAGAAAATAAACTGACAGAAGAGTGATGAGACGTGACAAGGATATTACCTTCTCGATAAGAAGCGCTCAATAACCCAAAGCACATCCTAAAGCGAAAAAACCTAAGAAGCGGCTAAAACAACCTTATCGCCACCATTTTTTTTTTGCTTGATACATAGCCTGATCCGCAGACTGCACCAAATCCAACGGCTGTTTACCGTTTTCGGGATAACGCGCAATACCGATACTGGCAGAAACAAGCATAGAAGAACCTTCAACAACAAAAATGGTAGATAAAGTCTCGCGGATTTTTTCAGCAACCAGAACAGCGCTTTGCGTATTATTCACTTTATTTAAAATAATTAAAAACTCATCGCCACCCAGTCGCCCAACCGTGTCTGACTTACGGACACAATCACCTAGCCTTTTGGCTATTTGCTGTAATAACAAATCCCCAACCGCATGACCATAACCGTCATTAATATCTTTAAAGCCATCAATATCAATAAACAAAACCGATAACCCAACCTGCTCACGCTCTGCCAAGGATAGCGACGCCTGCAAACGATCTAAAAGCAAAGTACGATTTGGTAAATCCGTCAAATCATCATGGCCCGCCGCATACAGCAGCTGAGCCTCCATTTCCTTACGCTCAGTAATGTCATGGGCAACCGCAATTCTGACTTGATGCTCTTCCGACCACCTAGCCGACCAAAGCACATTCACCACCTTGCCATCTTTACGTACCCAGCGATTCTCAAAGCGCGGCAAAACCTTACCACCGACGACAGACTCAGCAACATATAGGGTTTTCTCCCGATCCTCTGGATAGACCATATTGACCATAGGCTTGCCAATCACTTCATCAGGCGCATAACCAAACATATCCTCAAAAGCCGCACTAACAAAAACGAAACTTCCATCGCGATCAACAACACAAACAGCATCAAGCATCAGCTCCATAACGTCAGCTAAATTAATTGCGAGTTCTTTGTTATTCATAGGGCAGGCACCTAAACACATCCACGTTTTTACAGGGTTATAGAAAACAACCTAATAAAGCGTCGCATCTAAGTACTTATTATTGATGGTGTTTGCCTAAAAAATCTATGTAAATTACATAACGTAACGAGATTAACCAAAAGCAAAAGAACTGAGAAAATAAAAAACACACCCGGTTACAACAATATTCACGATAACCGTCAACCAAAACACCAGCAGAAAAGGCAACTTCTTCGTCTTATGACGGAACACTTTTTGACCCAACAGAGCACCAAACCAACCGCCAAACAAAGACAATAAATGCAGAGTTGATTCACGAATCCTTTGTTTTCCACGCTTAGCTGCGGACTTATCAACGCCATAGAAACAGAAAGTAATTAGGCTTAGGGAGACATAGAAACTCAACAACACAAGGTATTCTATCGGCATAAAAAGAGATTCTTCTACTAGAAAAATGAAATGGTAGTCTGAGCAGATAAGAACCCCAACGATTCTAGTTTTTGTCTGCCCTAAACTCCATGCTAATCATTGAAAGGGGACTATTTATCTATACCTACCTGGAGCATTAACGTATCGATGTACTGTTCTGTTCCTGCTGATAACTTAACGATCAATCTTTGCTGTTGCTCTCCATAATGCTTAGCTAAAGCAGCTTCTAGCATTATCGGCTGTAGCTCTCGCTCGGCTGATTCATTAAAGCCAGCCATTATTTCTTCACAGGCCTTAATATAAACCTCTTCAGGATTACCTAAAGCCTTACGCAAAGCAGATACAAGCTTGTTCTGTTGCTCTTTGATTTCTTTATTTATTCGAGAACGGACATTACGGAACATAGTGTATCCAGTTGAAACACCCATAACACCAAGAGCAACCAAACCCGCTGGAGTACCTAGCACTGACATAACAGAACCGAACGCTACCAACTTTAAACCGACTAAGGCACTTGTACTTAACACAGCTAAAACACTTGCCGTTACTGCAGTATTAGCGGCAATATCGGCGGTACCAGCGATTTTAAATCCAAGAGATCGAGCTGGAATAAGAGATTCAAATTCCATTCTATTGAGTGACCTCATCACCGCATGATTTAAACTATTGAGTTCACCTGAAAAAGCCTCTAACTCATCATTCCAAAGACGAAGATTTTCATCCATTCGCTTCTTTATTCGCTCATAACCACTTTGAATTTGGCGACCTGCTCCTCCCTTGTTAAGCACCTCCCAAACATCGGAGCTTGTATAATCTACGGCATATACAAGATCTTTAAGGTCTAAAGCAAAACTTGTTGATACAGCCTCATAGAAGTCTTCCATATCTTGTGAAAAGTGATCTGCTGATAAAAACAACCGCTTTTCAACGAACTTTAGCCTTTGCATTATCTGCATTTCTAGCGCTTCACTGATCTCAACGACCTGAGCAACAGCATCAGATTGCTTATCAATTACTCTTGTATGATCATGAAGCTGAGCCAACATTTGTTTTATGTCACTCTGAAACTTAAATAAAGCTTCAACCTGTGAAGCAGTAAAACTGCCCTCATCTCCAGAAAAAATATTCGCCAACTCCTCTTTTCCATAAATAAGCATAGCGTTTTTAACAACAGCACCTTTAGATAGTGATGTTTTTTTGTTTTTTCCAAATACAGGTAGTTTAATCTGAGTAAAACTTGCTGCATGAGAAAAAAAAGCCCCTGTTTTCCCACCCAAACGAAGACAACGAGACAACTTGCCATCAATTTCATCCGCATACTCTCCTTGTATTTTAATAAGCGGTGAAAACAGCAGTCGTAGAGCATTCCGCTGCTCTTCCGTTAAATTCTTTGCATAGGAAGACAAATGCTTTAATGATGAATCTAAATCCATATTTATCAGTAAACAATCAGTCAATATAGCGTTGGCAAAAAGATTATTATCACTAATGGCAGCTAAATCTACACTAACATCGGCCACAACTGCATATTCGGCCATCGACAGAACACCATCATACTGAACCACAGCTGCAACCACCTCACTAATGGCTCTAACAAGGCTAGATTCAGACAAAATGACAGTGATATCAGAGGAAGATTGCTTCATTTATAGTCCCTTAATTAATAACGATGAACTATTATACATTCACCTTACTTAAGCAAAGAACCATTTAAATTCATCGTTTCGTTATATTGAAGCAAGAGTTATAACTCAATACCTATAACCATACATTTAGAATTCTTGACATGATCGATTTACAAGCCTTGATGCTAGACTTAAGAAAATGCTATTACTGTAACTTACTGCGAATGGCTTCCATACGTTTTCGATTCACGCCAAAGTCTGAATGCCCAACTCGAGATGCGGAACGAATATCGATAATAACTTCTCCACTGCGCTCTTGCGAAAACAAAAACTCTACATCGTCTACAAAACGAAACACCGCCGAGGTAAATTCCGCATGAATGTAATTCTCTTCATTCGCCACAACCTTCACTCGCTTCAACGATTCCAGCACCGCTAACACACTGTCATGAGCATCGACATTAGAGCCTTTCAGCACGATAGGCTCGATATAATGCGTATCCTCGACTTGAACTTGGCTACTCACACAGTTTGGCGAGTTAGGACAAACAGCTAATTTTCCATTTGAAACACCTAAATTCGGCATAATACTTGAGCACCCCTGTAATAAAATAAACACCAATAAGTATAAAAATTTTCTAACCAACATACCCTACCTCATTGAGCAAAACACCAGTGTTGCCCTAAAACCAACAATAACACCACAAAAAACGCGGATGAACTCACCAGCACTTTACGTGTCCTACTATGACAATTCAGTATTCGTGCAATATTTGCCACTGATATTTCTTGCCCTAAAAGAGCGGAAATCTGGTATCTTTTGCCTTCGGTTAACTGCTGATAATTCATGTTGGTACTGCTTTGTTCTATGATAAGAAGAATCATACCAACTTCAGCAGTTGGCTTCTTCTACACCTGATTCGCAGTGCCGCACTTATTATCTGAATTTAGGAGTAATTAATGGCTTTGTTCCTTTAGATTACGTTAATAAGATATCGGATGATGGAATTTGTAGGGGCTGGCTATTGGTTTTCTTGTGCCCAGTCGTATAACTCGTTAAAGATGCAAGCGATAGGTGTGTCGGGGTTTTCATCAATAATGCTTTGCTCTAGGATCGTTTGGCAAAATTCCACAATATCTGGGTTGATAAGGCAATCGGTTCTTTGGTCTTCTGGTACATTTGATTGTTCTTTAGCTGACATGCATAACAACTCTTGTTTCAGTTGGGCTAAGAATGACTGATAGTGTGTTTTATTAGTTAAGTAATCATTAACAGAAAAATTATCAACATAAAGCTCTAACTCCTCTACGCCATGTTGGCCGGATGCACTTAAGCACCGAATAGCCAGTAATTCGAGTGTTTCAGGACAACAACCATAACGTTCAAACCCATCAAATATTACATCTGCCTCATAAACTTCATGATCCATATCTAATGTTTTTATAAACTGTCCATATAAATGACAGTATTGTTTTGAATGTTTTACCAAGTATTGACCAAGAATTAGACCATACGGTATTTCGAGCGTGTCATAATCCGCATATAGAGTGGCAAACTCACCATGCCTTTTATTGTATTCAATAATTTGTTTAAATAATTTAACAGCAGTGTTACGAGCGTCTTCAAATTTGATTGCTGCGGTAAAAAAAGTATGGCTAGTGTCGTAGACTGACGCATCCTCAATTTCAGCTTTGGAGGCATTGCTTGGTACAAATGCCAAGGCAATATTTTGGTGCAGGTTAAGAAATTTTTTCTCCATACGATCAAGCGTGGTATTCCATCTCAAAGTGTTCAATATTTTTATAATTTGTTTTGACGAGTCAAAGTCGAGGGTGAAAACGGTTTTGTCAATTTCACCATCTTCAGTCAATATTTGATGATAAGGGTCTTGTTTTACAGGACGGAAATAAATAGCTAATCCCAGATTCACAAGCGCAAAAAAGCTATAGAACAAAAACCGCTGGTACTCTTGATGAAAAAGTAAATAAATGGCCACACTTTGAAGAACAACGGCTGCACATGTATAGCCAAAGTGAAGTGTTTTAATATTTTTAAAATAACTTTTTATATTCATATACCCCACAATAAGAAATCAAATTTTATCGTTAATTAGAGAAAACATAACCGATTATTCATTCTTCAATCGGTTATACAGTACGCCCCTTTTTTTAGACATTTAAAAGTAGAGGCTAGGTTTCATGAGACGGCTTCATCACTCGTTGCCATAGCTTACTGGATCACTTCTGCTTTTATCGCTCTTCGACATACACCTTTTTAAGGCGACAATTCTCTTCTTCAAGCTCTTTCATTCGAGCCATCAATGAATCATCCATACCACCGTATTTAGACCGCCATTTATAAAAGGACACAGCACTCATACCATACTCTCTACACAATTCAGGAATCGCAGTGCCAGCTTTCGCTTGTTTTAAAACAGTCATGATCTGACTGTCAGTGTAATAAGATTTCTTCATGCAGAACCTCTTGCGTTTAGATTTCGAGAAAATTCTACTTGTGACTGCTGTTATTTTTAGGGGATTACTATACCACCAACAACTCATCTCGAATCAAGCACAACAAAAAAGTTTCCCGCTCAATCGACATACCTTTTTTATCACTGTTTTTAATCGTATCGAGATTATGCTCAATAGCATCGTGGACATTAATCCAGACTGGCTTCATACCATTTTTGACTTCGTAATCTTCCAGACTCGTCTCGCCTAACTGCTCATCAATCTCACAGGTATAACAGTAAGACTTCATCTGCATGATCTCAAAACCATCCCTATTCCAAGGCCGAAACTCTTCATATAAACCAAACGCCTCACATTGCGAATATTCCGCGCCCCAGTCTCCTCCGTTAACTCACGGATCAAACCTTCCACCTGATTTTCACCCTCATCAATCCCACCACCCGGCAAGGTGTAATCATCGTAACGCTGGGTATACAACATCAAAATATCCTCGCCTTTTAGAATAATCCCACGGGCAGCAAGACGTAAAAAAGAAGATTGATCGAGAGACTCGATACTTGGGTGGATAGAGGATTTTAGTAAACGCATAGATTGGGGCACTTCGTGTGGTTGGGTTAGTTTTTTCTTTGAGTTCCATTCAAACGCTTTGGATTCGCGACCTTTATTCCGCCCTGCTGGGCGGGTAACTTTTTGCTAGCGCCCGAAAAGTAACCAAAAATTCGCTTTCTCGGGCTTTCGCCCAAACGTATCATTCACATTGTTTAACATCACGTCTAGCAACACGACTTTTATCGTAAGGCATAGATTGGTTCTGCTGCTGGAGAGAATCTTTACGTTAATGACCCTGAAACGCCATAGAGTCGCGCAACTTCGTCGCGTCGAACTGACTTCTTCGGGATTGCAGTAATGGAAAACAAAGGACGTAGGGCATCATGAGCGCAGCGTAATGTGCCATTGAAAGCGAAGCTTTCATGTTCTAGGGTAGGTTGCAGCTTTAGCCCGACGCGGAATTTAAACTCAATTCAAACGCTTTGAATTCACAACCTTCATTCCGTCCTGCTAAGCGGGTAACTTTTGCCAATCGATGCAAAAATGCCAAGCATTAGGAATCCATCTTAAATGCTTTGCTAGTCTACTTTTCACACAAATCGCACGATTTAATTAGATTGATCATTTCATGCGACTAACTATAATATTACTTTAGCTCCAAATTTGGAGATTGAATATGCACACATTAACAGCAAATGATGCTAAGCGTAATTTTGGTGAACTTCTGCTAAGCGCCCAACGTGAGCCGGTTAAAATTAGCAAAAACAGCAAAGATGCCGTAGTGGTAATGTCTATCAGAGACTATGAAGAACTAGAAGCAATGAAAACTGACTACCTTAAACATTGTTTCGAGTCGGCTAAGCAAGACTTGGCGCAAGGCAATGTGGTTGATGGTGAAGATTTCCTAAGCGCCTTGTAACCCATTATGCAAAAGACAAAATACAAACTGAGTATATTGGCTCAGACCCATTTACAAAAAATCAAAAGCTATAAACACACGTTACTAACTGGTTTTCAAATGCTAGCCGACAATCCAGACGTAGGTCGTAGTTGCGATGATATTTTTCCAAACAGTTTTTATTTTCCTGTTGGCAAACACACGGCTTACTTTACAAAAGAAGACGGTTTTATTTTGGTAGTGGCTGTACTCGCTCAATCACAACACCCACAAAACCACTTGTAGTTAAGTCATTAAGCCCTGCTGGGCGAGGGCTTAGTCCCTTCACCTTTTGTCTTCCAAGGGGAAGATTAGAGTGGAGTTAATTTCTTCTTCGGACTGCCGCCCAAACATATCACTCACATAGTTATATTCGTAGCCTATTGATTAAAAAGCTGCTCTACCGTTTTCATTGGTAAGAACATACGAACACGCCCATTATGTTCGCATAGCACTTCAAATCCGAACTTTGTATAGAAGGCTTGAGCGGAATCTGTCAGACAATCCACAACAATGGCGTACGCCCTCATGTGATGATTCACTTCCCACAAATACTTCAGTGCACGAATTAAACTCACTTTACCAAGTCCTGAACCATGAAACTCTTTATGCACGGCTAATTGAGCTAAAAGAAAAACAGGGATGGGATACCTAGGAAGTTTATTAGCGAGTTTTGTTGGCAGTGTTTCTCGGCTGATAGAACTCGGGGCAACGCTATAAAACGCACAAATAGCGTATTTTTGATTCAACAGTGGCTGAGCACTAGGTAAAACCATCGTTCGGCTAATACCCGCTTGCATATGCTTTGCTGCTTGAGTTTTGATAAAAGTATTGAGCTCTTGTTCACCACAGTCAAATGAGTTGCGGTCATGCTTTGATTTACTAAGTTCTACGAACTCTTTACCCCAACTCACCTAATACCACTCTCATCTGTCAATTTAGCCGCATCCAACAACGCTTGATTAGGTGCTTTTGCTTTATCACACGCCACCATAAACTCATCAAAGACACTGTCTTTAACCACAAGACTTTCATGCTTTTCAATAACATGAGTAGCATCTTCATCCATAAGCCTCACGACGTACTCAGTGAGACTTTTTAAACCCAGTAATGCCGTAGCCTTTTCCGCTTTTGCCTTAACCTCTTCATCAAGACGGATATCTAAACGTGCCGTTACCATAACCCCTCCTACGTACGGATGTATTCCGTAATTTTAGGGATTGTAGTGCAAATTTAAAACACTCTCAACTTGTACGGATATTTGACGGAAAATAAGAATTAATCTCTTCCCTTTTTAGGAGGAAGGTTAGGATGGGGTTGTTCTCTTCTCGGGCTATCGCCCAAACGTCTCATTCACTTTGCTTAACATCACGTCTAGCAACACGACTTTTATCGTAAGGCATAGATTAGTCTTGCTGTTCGAGAGAGCCTTTCCGTTAATGACTCGGGAACTCCATAGAGTCACGCAATCGGGATTGCGTCGAAGGGGCTTATTCGTAGCTATTCGTGTAAAACCAAAACGTAGGGCATCATAAGAGCAGCGACTATCTAATTAAAAACTGCCGCTGAAAGCGAAGCTTTCATTTTCTAAGGTAGGTCGCGGCTTTAGCCCGACGCGGAATTTAGATTCCATTCAAACGCTTTGGATTCAAGACTTTTATTCCGCTCTGCTGGGCGAGGGCTTAGTACCTTACCCTTTTGTCTTCCAAGGGGAAGGCGGAGGATGGGGTTGCTCTTTGGATCTTCAAGTATATTTGTGGCTTCTCAATGACTTTGAGCTGCAAGTTTATTCCGCCCTGCTGGGCGTGTAACTTTTTGCTAGCGCCCAAAAAGTAACCAAAAATTCGCTTTCTCGGGCTTTCGCCCAAACGTCTCATTTACATTGTTTAACATCACGTCTAGCAACACGACTTTTATCGTAAGGCATAGATTGGTTATTTAGTAAGAGATAGATCATCAAACAATGACCCTGACACTCCATAAGGTCGCGCAATCGGGATTGCGTCGAAGGGGGTAACGCCTTGCTCTGAGGCAAATTTGGAGCGTAGCGGAAAACCAGTTCGGCAACATGCGCTTGTTAGCATTTTGGTACAAAAATAACTTCTGGACTGGAAACAAATGCATTCCAAAAAGAGTTTTTTCGAGCGAAATCATGATCATTCCACGGGCTATTGACGTTTAGCTCTTCAAAAGTTACAAGCTCAGGCCAACGCTGAATTGAATTCACCTCGTCCAATCTCTCCTTTATTGCTTTCTTTAGGTCATCCTCTATATTAATTTTTTCAGGAAAACGATTTATTAGAGACGACAATAATTGAGCGCTATAAAACTTAACAAACTGATAATAGTATTTGCTACAAGAGTCTGGATCACATTGACTCTCTTCATTTTCTGGATCATACCACGCCATTTTCAATAGTGTATTCGGAGAAAAATGAACAAATCTAGAAGTTGCATGGTATAGGTAGGAATACAAAACATCTAAGTCTTGATCTTTTGCCATTGCCCATACCGTAAGCGCCCTTAAATCAGCATTCTTGCCGACCATTGAATAATCTCAGAACCTAACGCCTGTTTATTTTTTTACTAGCAGGAGTTTATTATGAATCAACCTTCCGATTCTCAATCACGTTCTGAGTTTTGGCTTGAACAGGTAAAAGTCGCTGGCGAGTCCGGCTTGTCTGGCGCTCAGTTTTGCAAACAACAGGATCTCAATTATTCGCAGTTTATGTATTGGCGGCAGAAGTGCCAGAAACAATCCAACCCAACGTCACAAGGCAAGGCGTCTGGTTTTGTTAAAGTAGCCCCCTCGATCCTAGAGTCTCCATCCAGCTTATCGGTATCTTTACCTAGCGGGATACAAATCCGTGGCATTGATTCTGGCAATTTGGCCTTGGTTCGTCAGTTGCTGGAATGGGCGTCATGACACGCTATTTTCGCCCATCGGTTGAGATGCCTGAGATCTATCTTTATCGCCAGCCGGTGGATTTTCGTAAAGCGGCTTTAGGGTTGGCGGCGATTGTCGAACAAGAGCTGGGACGCAATCCCTTCGATGGCGCATTGTACGCGTTCACCAACCGACGCTATAACAAGATCAAATGCGTATTCTGGGAAGACAACGGTTTTGTTCTCTATTACAAAGCCTTAGCGGAGGAAAAGTTCCGCTGGTCGAAGGGTGACGAGGCGATCATGTCATTGACGGGACAACAGATCAATTGGTTGCTGGATGGCTATGATTTATCGCGGATGAAAGGACATAAAAAGTTGTATTATGAGTCTGTTTTATAAGCACTTTTCAATTATGTTTTGCTATAATGCTGGGCATGAAAAAAGTGCCGTCTCCATTCCCAACCCCCATTTCCTATGAAGGCCTGAGCCACACTCAGCTGGTCGAATTGCTGACGCAGAAAGACCAGCTTCTTGATGACCATCATCAAGTCATTCGCCATCAGGAAAAATTGTTGGATGAAAGAAAGCAACGAATCGAGCTGTTAGAAGAATTACTGCGCTTAGCCAAAGCACAAAAGTTTGCCGCCAGCAGCGAGAAATCTGTTTATCAGATCGATCTGTTTGATGAAGCAGAGCTCGAAGCGGCGATGGACGCGCTCATTGAACAACTGCCTGAAGGGGTGCTTCCAGAAACGCTTCGACCTCGCAAGCGCCAACGTGGTTTCTCCGATAAGCTTCCTAGAGTACGGGTAGAACTGCGATTGTCTGAAGACGAAAAAGTCGGTGCCACGTCCACTTTTTTCAGTAAGGTCAAAGAAGAGTTGGATATCGTTCCCGCCAAGGTCAGGGTCCTCGAATACTGGCAGGAAAAGGCGGTCTTCAAACAAGAGGAGAATGAACAGGAACGGATCCGCTCAGCCGAACGTCCCCTTCATCCATTAGGCAAGTGTGCTGTCAGCGTTTCTTCATTAGCCTATATTATCGCGGGGAAGTATGCCGATGGCTTGCCCTTGTATCGCCTGGAAAAACAGATCGAACGCTACGGGGCGCATCTGGATCGCACCAACATGGCGAATTACCTGATCCGACTCAATGAGCCTATTAAACCGCTGCTGAACTTACTGTGGGAAGTGCAATTGGAGGCAAATTACCTGCAAGGTGACGAAACACGCATCCAAGTCCTTAAAGAAGACGGTAAAACCGCCCAATCTGATAAATGGATGTGGGTCATTCGCGGTGGCCCACCGGACAAACCAGTGATTCATTTTGAATACGATCCGTCTCGTGGCGGTAAAGTGCCCGTGCGCCTGCTCGATGGGTTCAATGGCGTGCTGCAAGCCGACGGCTATGGGGGTTACAACGCCGTGTGTAGGGAAAACAACCTAACGCGCATTGGCTGTTGGGATCATGCTAGGAGAAAGTTCGTCGAAGCCAGTAAGGCGGGTAAAACGAAGACAAAAAGTAAAAACGCGGTCCCAGCCAAAGCTGACGTGGCCTTAGGATGTATCAGCAAGCTCTATGCTATTGAAACGAAAATCAAAGGGCTGAGTGTCGAAGAAAAAACAACTGCACGTCAAGAACAGAGTCGTCCTATTCTCAACGCCTTTAAAGAATGGCTAAACAAGAATGTCGGTACCGTTCTAAAAGACGGACTGACTTATAAAGCCATCCAATACACCCTGAACCAATCGGACTACCTGACAGGGTACTGTGAGGATGGGCAATTGCACATTAGTAATGTTCTCGCTGAGAACGCCATCCGCCCCTTCGCGATTGGACGCAAGAACTGGTTATTCGCCGACACTTCACAAGGTGCTCATGCCAGTGCGACTTGGTATAGTCTCGTTGAAACGGCCAAAGCCAACGGGCTAGAACCTTACGCGTATATTTTGCATATTCTGCAACACATCGCTAGCGCCGACACGGTTGAGAAACTGGAAGCATTACTGCCTTGGCAGGTTAAAACGGCGCTGTAAAGACGCAGAACCATCCGGCAAACGGATGCAGTAAAAAAACGAAATGGAAAACCAGAAACAACCAAAATAAAGAAGAGAAAAAAGAAAGGTCTTACCGCTGCATCCTTGCAGCCTGAATCCTCCTGAAAACAGACAGAGCCTCCATCCTGGAGGTGTAGGCAAATCCGTTCGCCCTCTGTCTGTTATTTAACTTAAACTTTTTTGATACTTGATGCAACCTCAAGTATCCATTTACACCGATGAATGGTCATTAAGGGATCATTTACGACGACACAAAACAAACGATAATAATGCTGATTTAAGGGCGCTTACCCCATACCGATGGTTTGTATTGCCTATTTCCTTGTATATGGTTTTTATAGATTGACCTAAGCTTGTCCTCTGGATTGGAGTTACCGTTTTTGGGTTTTATTATCGGTTGCTGAGGCCTATATTTTGAAAAAAACTCAGCCTGAGCCTCTAACGAATTTGCTGTGTCAATATTAAGTTGTAATTTAATTATTTCATCAGACTGTACTTTAAAATTTTTGTCTATGAAACTTAGTACAATTAAATCCTCGCAGATAGACCTTAGCGTAGACGAAATCCAAAATGGTTTATCTTCAAACTTAGAGCTTTCGATCTCTAAGGCAAACCCGATAGACTTTGAATAAGCACATATGAGCGCTAAAGAAAACGCACCTTCTTGATTCGATATACGACATGAACGTTCTATCGAGCCTTTTAGTTCTGAGAGTTTAATATTATCACCTCTATCGAATATTGGTTCTGTAATGCTAACGCCTGCAGCACAGGCAAAGTTGGAGCGCAGCGCAAACTTTGTCCCAGTGCCTGCGATTGTTAGATTTTATTCATCCAGTCAGCGAGTCTTTGACTAACGCCCTTATCATCTGGCTCTGTGGTAACAGAGCCAGATGAGTCCTTGACAACAACTTCAATATTTCCTATTTCGTCGCGAACTTCACGTAGCCTTTCTTGAATTTCATTCTGGTGATTCTCTAAAGTCTCGATTAAGGCGCTTTCTGATGCACGTCTATATATCCAAACAATAGCTAATAACGAAACGATTACCAAAAGAAGCAAGATCATATCAACTAGACTTCTTTGATTGGTGCCATTATTAGAAGTAACTTTATAGTTACCACTATCGTCAATGTAAGATGCTTCATAACCTACAGGAAGCATAGAATACATTTTTATACTTAGACTTGAGTTTATCGAAAGCCTATCCATACGAACTCTGAGTCTATGGCCGCTAACATCCGTCTTACCTACATCTTCATTGCTTGAAAGTTCGTAATCTGGAATTCCTGACTCAAACTCAACAATCAGGATCATGTTTTTGGATGCAGCATTTCCTCGATTTCGAAGGTTAAGAGTATCTATATAACCACTCGAGTCAGTGAGCCCCTTTAGATTTATGGAATCCTGAGTCGCCACAATATCTGATTTTTCTATCAATTCCGAAACGCTATCACTTAACGTAAGACCAATAAAAGCGACAAAGAAAGTAAGTACTGATATTGTCAGAGAAATTCTTTCGGCCCAGCTCATATAATTAGTCCCTGAAGACATTAAGGACTCCTTTAGAATTCAAATCCAGTACGACATGGTCTTTGGGAAGGTTGTCGCGATAGGTAGTAAACTCGATATACTGAATCCCGCTTTCTTTGCCGGCAACATCCTCCAATATTTCAAGGGCACTTTTATATGTTTTATTATCAAGGCCAACTGACAAATAGCTGTCATTGATAATCAACCCCGGAAAGTTATATCTACTATTTTGAGCTACTTTTGAGATTGCCAGGATAAGGATAAATTTGGAAAAAATCTCTTGGCCATATGACATATAGCGGTTTTTGCCTTTAACAAACGATTCCAAATCATCAAGATCCCAACGCTCATAACCCGAGAAATTTTTAAGACCTACAAATACTCTCTCTATCTCAGAAATTCGATCTCTTAGTTGATGATCAGACTCATCCTTAATAGCCGCTAGCTTCTTAGTTGCGCCAATAAGCAGTTCTTTATCTCTTCGAAAATCGCAAAAATACTCGCCCTTCGTTTTCTCTAGACTATTTTCGATATCTTTATTGTCAGAGAAATTACCTAGGTTTTTTGAGAATAATTCAGAAAATTCCTCGATGGCAGTATGGATTTCTTGGCTCCTATAAACTTCTTTCTTCAAAGAAGATATATCTTTTTCAAGAGAACCCAGCAATGAAACATTTATTCCGCAAATTGAATTTATTGCTTCCCACTGCTGCCGACGATTCTCTGGACGCTCTTCCGATAGGAAGAAAAAATCCAATAACTTAAACATGTCTTCATATTCACGCCCAAAGATATAATCTGGAAGCAAATAATCGCAAAAAAAATCGTTTAATTCTTTGGACAATGGCCGAAATTTATTGGGCACGTTATTCACGAATACCGAAATATAGGAGTCACCAATATCGCGTGAGAAAACCAAGTTACGATCATCAATTCTGACTTCCAAATTAATGCTATATACATTTTGGCTTGCATTTGATCTAACCAAGCCAAGAACATATCTAATGCAGTTAAAAATTGTTGTTTTCCCGCTATTATTTTTTCCGACGATGTAGTTCAGGCCATCTCTGAAGGCTAGGTGCATGTCATCAATTTGCAGCGCCACTAATTTCAGTTTATTCACTCATACCTCTTCTCAATCTCCAGTGGCTATCAGAAACTAACAATTAAGGGTTATACGGCAGCGTAGCTGCGGCTATAACCCACTGCTGAATGGCTGCGTTGCCTATATAGGGATTTGCTTTTTTCATGGATGGTAGGACTTCCCTGCTAGATAACTTGCTAAATACCAACGTCTGTTTGGACGATGCTTCTTCAGATGGTCTTTGATAGCCGCTATGTTGGTTCTTTATTAGCTCTTTTGTAGCGCGATTTCACCCGCGAGGCAAGCGATTCCCTCAGTCCTTATGACCTGATCCGTTTTTTAGAACTTACTCTTCTCTGTCGCTCCACAAAGCGGCTTAGCTCAAAAATTAATAGTGCGCATGTGCATTTAGTTTTTTGTAGTCCTGAAGAACAACTGCATGAGAAAATGAAAAAAGGTTGGGAATACAAAGCGTTTGAATGGTGACATATTAGACTTCTGTTAAAAGCCTGATTTTCATAGCCATCCTTGTTATAAAAAACAAAAAGCCCTTATAAAATAAGGGTTTTCTGAGTAGAACTTCCATTGAGGTTGATGCTATTTATTGCGGGGATGCCTCTACCGCCGCGACTTCAAATGAGGTTGGTGTTTTTCCTGTGAGGATGCCTCTACCGCCACGTCATCTACATGCTTAGTATCGTTATCTCAGACGTTAATGTCAACAAACTGTACATTTATCAACCTAAGAACATACCAAATTTAGTCAAATAAACACGCTCTCATTAACTATAAAAGCTTGATTCCCGCCTTCGATGGAAGCCTCCCATCGAGTACGCAATGAAAGCTTCGCTTTCAACGGCGGATCACGGTCGTACCTCCCTCATCACGCCCTACAAAAATCGAAATCACAGATAAAGTCAGTTCGACGCGACGAAGTTGCGCGACTTTATGGAGTTTCAGGGTCAGTTAAGAATACCTTTCCTAACACCATCAAAAACAATCTATGCCTTACTGCCCCAGAGCGTAGGAAGCAATCATGCTCTTATAAAGAAAATCAGGCATTAAAGATCTTAAAGCGAATTTTTGGTTACTTTTTGGGCGCTAGCAAAAAGTTACCCGCTCAGCAGAGCGGAAAAAAGGTTGGGAATACAAAGCGTTTGAATGGAAAGATGGTATCTCCCCTTGGAAGACATAAGGGGAGGGAATAAAGATACAAAAAAAGAGGCCGAAGCCTCTTTCCTATTGAACGTAAGAAAAACCAATTTGCAATTAAAAACTAATTCTCGCCGGAGATCCGGCTAACAACTGCTGAGGTTTGGTCTTTATACTTAGCATTATCACGTTTGTTATAAGGGCGATCAGCAGAACCCGACATGGTTTCAAAGTTGATGGCGCCGATGGTCATGCCTGGGCTTAGGGCGATTGGCAGTTTGCCGCCGTTGAGGAATTCTAAAACGATGCCGCCGCTCCAACCTGGGTCGATGCGGTGTGCGGTTACGTGAACCATTAAGCCAAGGCGCGCTAAGGAAGAACGACCATCGAGCCAGCCGACTAGGTTGTCAGGAAGGGTGACGGATTCTTTGGTCACGCCAAGGACCAATTCGCCCGGATGGATGAAGAAAGGCTTGCCGTCTTCGACGATAATTTCTTCGCTCATGACGGATTCGATGACTTTGCTTAAGTCGGCTTTTGAGCTGCTTAGGTCGAGGTAAGGCGCTGGGTGACCTTGAAAGACGCGAAACGAATTGCCCAATCGTAAATCAACAGATACGCCGCTGATGACGCTGTTGTCGGGGCGAGGTTCGATAACGATAGAACCTTCGTCTAGGGCTTTGATGATATCTCGGTCACACAAACGCATTTCTTTTCCTCAATTTTCTATTTAATCGCTCTGATTGCGGTGTTTTTTTAATCGTCGCTCATGCTGATGGTCGGCATGGCAAATTGCTCACCTTGTTCAGAGCCTTGTTGGGATGCAAGGGTAGCACCAAGCTTGCGTGCAATCGACTGATAAATGCCTGCGGTATCACTTTCTGGTGCATTTACCACAATTGGTCGGCCAGCGTCGCTCTGTTCACGGATCGCTAGGCTTAATGGCAGTTTGCCCAATACATTGACGTTATATTCTTTCGCTAGGCTCACGCCACCTTCGTCACCAAAGATGGCTTCGTGGTGACCACAGTTGGAGCAAATATGCGTCGACATGTTTTCAACCACGCCCAATACGGGAATTTTCACCTTGTTGAACATTTCAATTCCACGACGAGCATCCAATAAGGCGATATCTTGCGGCGTTGTAACAATGACGGAACCTGTCACTGGCACTTTTTGCGCTAGGGTAAGTTGAATGTCGCCAGTGCCCGGTGGCATGTCGATGAATAAGTAATCGAGATCATTCCAATCGGTTTGCGTCAAAATCTGCATCAAGGCGCCAGTTACCATTGGTCCACGCCATGCAACTGGCGTGTCTTTAGTGGTCAGAAATGCCATAGACATCACTTGCACGCCAAACGCACTTGGTGGCACAAAAAATTTGTCTTCACGAACTTGAGGACGAGTGCCTTCAGCGAAACCTAGCAACATGCCTTGGCTTGGGCCATAGATATCAGCATCTAAAATACCAACACGAGCGCCCTCTTTTGCCATAGCAAGGGCAAGGTTCACTGTGGTAGTCGATTTACCCACGCCGCCTTTACCTGACGCTACGGCAATGATGTTCTTCACGCCTTTTAGTCCTGCGATGTTGCCTTGAGTGGCTTGGCTTTTAACTTGAAAGTCAATGTCTAGCACCAAGTTGCGAGAATCACCCAAGAGTTCTTTGATCTTAGCTTCTAATTGAGCTTGTTGTTTTTGCGCAGGATAGCCGAGCGTTAAAGTGACATGAACGCGACTATCATCTGTGACGACGTTCCAAACTGCACCGTAGGCTTGGCCTGAATTGTCATCGGTTAGGATTTCTAAAGTCGCCTGTAATTGGGCATCAGTTAACATGGGGGGATCCTTGTAAGGCGTAATGTAAATCTTTTAACGTTGAGCCAAGTTTGGGGGCAAATTGCAGAAAAGCAAGCCCAGAAACCAGAAAAGCAGAGCTATGGAAGAAGACAAGCCCTTGCACATGGAAGATTGGGTCTTATAATGTCGATTTTCTTAGACTATCTATCCTTTAGGCGCTTTATTTATTCGTCATCTACGCCTAATTATTGATAGAATACCCGACCTTTTTTAATCCAGCAGGCTTATCAAAAATGGCACAAACGCAACGCAAAATTTTAGTCACCAGCGCCCTTCCTTATGCAAATGGTTCTATCCATTTGGGGCATATGCTGGAACACATCCAAACCGATATCTGGGTGCGTTTTCAAAAAATGCGCGGCCATCTTTGTACAGCAGTGTGTGCGGATGACGCTCACGGCACGGCGATTATGATCAAAGCTGCGCAAAATGGCATCACATCAGAAGAGTTGATCGAAGGTGTTCGCCAAGAGCACATGGCAGACTTTAATGACTTCCTAATTGGTTACGACAACTACTACTCTACGCATTCTGACGAAAACCGTGAATTCTCAAACAGCATTTACACGGCCCTTCGTGACAATGGCAAAATCGCTGTTCGCTCTATCGTGCAAGCCTATGACCCTGAAAAAGAAATGTTCCTTGCGGATCGTTTCATCAAGGGAACTTGCCCTAAGTGTAAAGCGGAAGATCAATACGGCGACAACTGTGAAGTATGCTCTGCCACTTACACGCCAATGGAAATGATCAATCCTCGCTCTGTTTACTCTGGTGCGACGCCGATTGAAAAAGACTCTGAGCATTACTTCTTTAAGTTACCAGACTTCCAAGACTTCCTAGCAAAATGGACACGCAGCGGCACCTTGCAAGACCAAGTGGCTAACAAGCTATCTGAATGGTTGGATTCTGGCCTAAAAGAGTGGGACATCAGCCGTGATGCACCTTACTTTGGCTTTGAAATACCAGACGCGCCGGGCAAATATTTCTACGTTTGGCTAGACGCACCGATTGGTTACATGGCGAGCTTTAAAAACCTGTGTGATCGCACGGAAGGATTAGAGTTTGACGATTACTGGGGCAAAGATTCTGACGCTGAACTTTACCACTTCATCGGTAAAGACATCATCAATTTCCACGCTTTGTTCTGGCCTGCGATGTTGGACTGTGCCGGCTACCGCACACCAACCGCAGTCAACGCACACGGTTATGTAACGGTTGACGGCGAAAAAATGTCTAAGTCACGCGGTACTTTTATTAAAGCCCGTACTTACTTGAAGCATTTGGATCCGCAATACTTGCGTTACTACTATGCTGCAAAACTGAACTCTCGTGTTGACGATATCGACCTTAACCTAGGCGATTTCTTACAGCGCGTTAACTCTGACGTTGTTGGCAAGGTAGTTAACATTGCTAGCCGCACAGCCAGCTTCATCAATAAGAAGTTTGACGGTCAATTGGCTAGCGACGTGAGCGAAGCGGAAATGATTCAATCTTTCATCGATGCCGGCGAAGTAATTGCTGAGCACTTTGAAAGCCGCGAATACGGTAAAGCCATTCGTGAAATCATGCGTCTGGCTGACGTAGCGAACGAATACATTGCCGTGCAAGCCCCTTGGGTATTGGCAAAAGACGAAGCGACCTTACCGAAAGTTCAAGACGTTTGTAGCGTTGCCTTGAACCTATTCAGCATTTTAGCGACTTACTTAAAACCCGTCATGCCAAACTTGGTGGCCGACGCTGAAGCTTTCCTTGGCAAAGAATTAACATGGGACAACCGCAGCGAATTGTTGTTTGGTCGTACGGTGAATACCTTTAAACCGCTAATGGGTCGTATTGAGCAAACACAAATTGATGCCATCATCGAAGAAGGCAAGCTAGAAGCGGCGGCAGAAGCCGCAGCGAAAGCAGCCGCTCAACCCGCTCAACCCGCTCAAATAGAAACTGAACTAAGCAAAGAACCAATCGAAGCAGAAATCAATTTTGATGACTTCGCGAAAGTTGACTTACGTATCGCCTTGATCGTCAAAGCCGAGCATGTTGAAAAAGCCAATAAGCTACTAAAACTGACTTTAGACATCGGTGGCGAAACTCGCACCGTGTTCTCTGGTATCAAGTCTGCTTATAAGCCAGAAGACTTAGAAGGCAAACACACGGTGATGGTTGCTAACCTAGCACCACGCAAAATGAAGTTTGGTATGTCAGAAGGCATGGTATTGGCGGCTGGCCCTGGTGGTGAAGAAATTTACCTACTGGAACCTCATGCAGGCGCGAAACCTGGCCAACGGGTGATGTAACAACTATTCAGCAAACAACAGAGCACCTCTTGGTAGCTCTAAAAATTGCATGAGAAACCAATGCTCACCTTAGTTAATAAGAAACATTCTTAATAAGGTGGGCATTGGCATTAATAAAGAAACATAAATCGAACTTATATAAGCATAACTTATTATCTATATACTAAATCGGACTAGAAATACAAAAGCTTTAGTCTTGTTAGTTATAAGCAGATTGGTATAGTTACGCTCAAAGATACTTTTATCTAAAAGTGTCTATAACCACACAATATTCACCGCATACTTTGGATTTGAGATGACTGAATATCTCCTGATACTGGTCAGTACCATTTTGGTTAACAACTTTGTATTGGTACAGTTTCTGGGCCTATGCCCTTTCATGGGTGTGTCTGGGAAACTAGAAACCTCTATTGGCATGGCAATGGCTACGACCTTTGTTTTGACCTTGTCGAGCCTATGTAGCTATCTCACTTATACCTACATACTTCAGCCATTTGGACTTGAATACCTGCAAACCATTTCCTTTATTTTGGTGATTGCGGTGGTTGTACAGTTCACCGAAATGGTCGTCCATAAAACCAGTCCTCTGCTTTATCGTGTATTGGGGATTTTCTTACCCTTGATCACGACAAACTGCGCGGTTTTGGGTGTGGCGCTGCAAAACATCAGCAAACAAAATGGCTTTGTTGAATCTATCCTTTATGGTTTTGGTGCTGCGGTGGGTTTCTCCTTCGTATTGATTCTGTTCTCTGCTATGCGTGAACGCATTAACGTTGCTGATGTACCGACTGTTTTTAAAGGCTCTGCCATCGGTATGATTACCGCTGGCCTTATGGCTCTTGCTTTCATGGGCTTCACCGCCCTCGTGCAGATTTAGGAGCCTGACGATGTTTACTGTTTTACTCGCTATCGGCATCTTAGTACTTTTATCGCTTATTTTCGGCGCAATCTTGGGTTATGCCAATGTACGCTTTCACGTGGAAGGCGATCCAATTGTTGACCAAATCGATGCTCTTCTGCCGCAAACTCAGTGTGGCCAATGTGGTCATCCAGGTTGCCGTCCTTATGCAGAAGCCATTGCGAACGGCGAAGCCATAAACCACTGCCCTCCAGGCGGCCAAGCAACAATCCAAGCCTTAGCCGACTTATTGGATGTAGAAGCGGTTCCTTTAGACGGCGACCACGGCACAGAAAGCGCAAAGCGTGTTGCCGTGATTCGTGAAGACGAGTGCATCGGCTGCACCAAGTGTATTCAAGCCTGCCCTGTAGACGCAATTTTAGGTGCGGCGAAACAAATGCACACCGTTATAGCAGATGAATGCACAGGCTGTGACCTTTGTGTCGAGCCTTGCCCTGTAGATTGTATTGATATGGTAGAAGTAGGCGTGACAGCGAAAACTTGGTCTTGGGATAAACCGCAAGGTATCGCGGCAACTTCATTAAACGTTATTGCCACCGACCGCCAAGCGGAGGTGACGCACTGATGCAAGCTGATAAACAACAAACAGCAAAGGTGTTTTCTTTTCACGGCGGCATTCACCCACCAGAAAACAAAGCGCAATCTCTGCAATTACCTTTGGGTCGACCAAGCCTACCTAACGAGCTTATTTTGCCGCTTGGCCAACACATTGGCCAGAGCTCTCGCCCATTAGTAAAAGTGGGCGACAAGGTTTTAAAAGGCGAAACCATTGCTATTAATAATGGCTTTTTAAGCAGCTTTTTACATGCGCCGACTTCTGGCACCATTGCTGCTATTGAAGAGCGTCTTATTGCTCACCCATCTGGTTTAAGCGACCTTTGTATTATCCTCACGCCAGATGGCGAGGATACATGGGCAAACCTCGAGCCACTAAACAATTGGCAAGATATCAGTAAAACAGACGTTCTG
Organism: Marinomonas sp.; assembly: GCF_965225885.1. NCBI lineage: Bacteria > Pseudomonadati > Pseudomonadota > Gammaproteobacteria > Oceanospirillales > Oceanospirillaceae > Marinomonas > Marinomonas sp. Next base: position 2,071,911 of record NZ_OZ245329.1, on the reverse strand, counting down.
GCGTACTTGTCTGAAATGGGTATCATCGGTATGGGCGGTGCTGGCTTCCCAACTCAAGTGAAACTTCAAGGTGCACACAAAAACCCACTAACTCATTTCATTATTAATGCGGCAGAATGTGAACCTTACATCACCGCTGATGACATGCTGATTCGTGAAAAAACACTAGAGCTGATAGTCGGTATCGAGATACTTCAACACCTTGTTGAAGCTGATAATGTGGTCATTGGTATTGAAGACAACAAACCCACCGCCATTGCTGCATTAAAGACCGAATTGGCAGAACGTAACAGCAATATTCAAATTGCCGTTGTACCAACAAAATACCCTTCTGGTGGCGAAAAGCAGTTAATCCAGCTAATAACGGGCAAAGAAGTCCCAAGTGGGCAATACCCAGCAGATATTGGCGTTTTATGTCAAAATGTCGGCACCTGTGTAGCCATTCATGATGCAATTACACTCGGCAAGCCTTTGATCTCACGCTTTACTACCTTAACGGGTGATGCGTTAAAAAGTCCGCAAAACGTCGAAGTACTGTTCGGTACGCCAGTAGCGCATTTATTAGAATACGCCGATTCTGAGCCGAAAAAAATCAGCCGTTTGATCATGGGTGGCCCAATGATGGGCTACACCTTAGATTCAACCGCAGTACCGATTGTTAAAACCAGTAACTGCATCTTAGCCGCCAGCAAAAAAGAACTGCCTCCACCAGCACCTGAACAAGCCTGTATCCGTTGCGGTATGTGCGAACAAGCCTGCCCTGCTAGCTTGTTGCCTCAGCAGTTGCTGTGGTTCAGTAAAAGCCAAGAGTTTGAAAAAGCCGAACACCATAACCTATTCGATTGCATCGAATGTGGCGCTTGCTCTTATGTTTGCCCAAGCAGCATTCCGCTGGTGCAATATTACCGTCATTCCAAGAGCAGCATCCGTGAAGCTCGCGAAGCCAACGTCAAATCAGACTTAGCCAAGCAACGTTTTGAAGCTCGTAAAGCTCGCCAAGACGCAGAAGCCGCGGAGAAAGAAGCCAAACGCCTTGCTCGTCAAAAAGCGACATCAAGCAAAGCAACCGATGCGAAAAAAGCCGCACCAGCAAAAGCGGCTCCAACGGCCACTGCTGCGCCGGCAAGCAATGACGAATCGAAAAAGCTCAAGGTCGATATCGCCATTGGCAAATCCAAGTTGAAGAAGCTACAAAAACAGCTGCTTGAAGCGCAAGAAAACCAACACGTGGAAGAGATCAACAGCTTGCAACTGCAAGTCACTGATCAAGAAAAAGCTATCGCATCACTTGAAGAGCAGCTTGCGCAAGTTCCTAGCGCGGCGCCTGTCGCTCCAGTAGAAAATACCGCCAAGGCAAGCCCTGCGCCGGTTAGCGACGAGCTGAAAAAAGCCAAAGTCGATGTAGCCTTGATTGGCGTGAAACTGAAGAAACTGCAAAAGCAACTTGCTGATACGCCTGAAGATCAGGAATTGAAAGACAAGGTTGCTGCTTTTGAAGCCGACCTAAAAGTTGCGCAAGACACAGTCAGCAAGCTAAGCGAAAGCACTCAGCCAAGTACAAACGCGACAACACCTGAACCGAAAGCCGTGATTAGCGATGAACTGAAAAAGCTAAAAATCGATGCTGCCATTGCCAAAGCTGCAGTGAAAAAAGTCGAAAAAGCCTTGAAGAAAGCCGAAGAAATTCAAGCACCAGAAATCGAAGCGATTCGCCAGCAATTACAAGAAGCCCAGCAAAGAGCTGATGAACTAGAAAAAGCTTTAGCTAATCCAGAAACAACGGCGCCAAAAGTTGCGGCGGCTAAAGCAGAGCCAACCGCCGCGAATCTTGATGCCGATGCAGCGAAGAAACGCAAAATTGATCTTGCCATTGCCAAAGCAGGCGTTAAAAAAGCCGAGAAAAATATTCAGCTTCTAAAAGAGCAAGGCAAAGACGAAGCTGAAATCAATGCTTCTGAATGGCCAAGCAAACTAAAAGAAGCACAGGATAAACTCGCCGTACTTGAGAAAGAACAAGCAGCAGAAACTACTAAATCTCCTGCGACAACAGAAGCCAGTGCGCCAGCCGCACCAGTAGCCACGGAAAACGTCGATGCAGATGCCGCTAAAAAACGCAAGATAGACCTAGCTATTGCTAAGGCCGGTATCAAGAAAGCCGAGAAAAATATTCAGCTTTTAAAAGACCAAGGCAAAGACGAAAGCGAGATAGAGGCATCGGAGTGGCCTAAAAAGCTCATTGAAGCACAACAAAAGCTAGCCGCGCTTGAAGCTGATGAAACCACACCAGCTACTTCCGTTTCTACACCTGTAGAGAAAACAGCGGCAGCTGACAGCGAAGCCAAAGTAGAACCTGAAATGGATTTGGCAAATCAGATCAAGAAAGAAAAAATCGCCGTTGCCTTGGCCAAAGCACAAATCAACAAACTGAATAAGCGCTTAGAAAGTACTCCTGAAGACGCAGACAGTATTAACCAAGAGATTACCGCTACTGAGCAACGCTTGCAGAGCGCCGAAATCTTGTTAGAAAAACTTATTCATTCGCAAACCAACATGCAAGAGAATCGTTAAATGGCATTATTGAGGATCACCTCCCCCCACACACAACGTGCAGGACGCCGCACCTCTTGGGTGATGCAGATGGTCATTTTAGCGACCATTCCTGGCATAGTCGTACAGACTTGGCTATTTGGCTGGGGCACCTTAATCAACCTAATGATCGCCTGTATCACGGCATTATTAAGCGAAGCGGCTATTTTGGCGATTCGTCGTCGTGCTGTCGGGTTCTTCTTGAAAGATTACAGTGCGCTATTAACAGCGGTACTGTTAGGCGTGGCGCTTCCTCCCGTTGTGCCTTGGTGGGTAACCGTGACAGCAGTCGCCTTTGCGATTATTTTTGCCAAACAACTTTATGGCGGCTTGGGTAATAACCCGTTCAACCCAGCCATGGTCGGTTATGCCATTGTGCTGGTATCTTTCCCTGTACCAATGAGCCAATGGCTTGGCGTACAAGGCATGATTCCAGCAGGCGAGACCCTGTCTTTCATGCAAAGCTTGCAAGCTATTTTTCATCAGCTGCCAGTGATCGATAGCTACACCATGGCAACGCCTTTAGATGGCTTCAAACACAAAGACCTATTAGATTCGCAAGCCGCCTTTAGCAGCATTGCTGCACTTCAAGGTCCCAGCTTAAACAGCTGGCTTTGGGTAAATGCAGCTTACCTTGTCGGTGGCCTTGGGCTGATCTGGTTACGCATTATCACTTGGCACACGCCAGTAGCGCTTTTAGGTGCTTTGTTAGTAATGTCGGGCGCGTTTCATTTATTTGATCCTAGCAATACGGCAACGCCATTTTTCCACCTTACCACTGGCGCAGCTATGTTTGGCGCTTTCTTTATCGCTACTGATCCTGTGTCTTCATGCACCAGTAATCGTGGCAAACTGATTTATGGCGCAGGAATTGGCATCTTGATCTACATCATTCGCTCTTGGGGCGGTTATCCTGATGGCGTGGCATTTGGCGTCTTGCTGATGAACTTCGCAGCTCCGCTAATCGATTACTACACACAACCAAGAACCTACGGTCATAAAAAAGCCAAATCCGGCTTAAAAATTGGGGAGGATAACTAATGGAATTGTTCGCCTCTATTCGTCGTAACAGTCTTGGTTTAGCTATCTTTGCGGTGCTGACGGCTGGCCTTATTGCCATCACTCATCAACTGACAGATCACACCATCAAGAACAACATTCTGGATGCGCAAATTTCGGCCTTTAACGAAATATTACCAGCCAATTTGTACGATAACGACTTAACTAAAGACACTGCCATTCTGCCAGCCGATCCATTATTGGGTAGCGAAGAAGGTATTAAGATTCACATCGCCCGTAAGAACGGCGAAGTCTCTGGCATCATTTTCGAAACCATCGCCCCGCGTGGTTATAACGGCAATTTAGACATGCTGGTTGCCATTGATAAAAACGGCGTAGTCACTGGCAGTCGAGTTATCAGCCATAAAGAAACACCAGGACTTGGCGATAAGGTCGATCTCAAAAAATCCAAATGGATTTTAAGCTTTGCCAACAAGTCGTTAGAAAACCCAACCTTAAAAGGCTGGGCAGTGAAAAAAGACGGTGGCGATTTTGACCAATTTACTGGTGCAACCATCACGCCTCGTGCCGTGGTTCGTGCCGTAAAAAATACGCTAATTTATTTTGATCAACACAAAGATACGCTGTTAGCGTATTAGGACAGGCTAATGAAAATGAGTGCAGAGACAGCAAGCAGTGACGCGACTCCAGAAGAGAGTAAGCCAAGCGCCAATTACGCTGAAATCATTTACAACGGCATCTGGAAAAACAACCCTGCCCTAGTTCAATTACTAGGCTTATGCCCTATGTTGGCGGTAACCAGCACAGTCGTCAACGCCTTAGGTCTAGGCTTGGCAACTATGGTGGTTTTAATCGGCTCTAACATTGCCGTTTCCATCATTCGTAACTACGTTGCCGATGCGGTTCGCCTACCTGCTTTTGTCATGATTATCGCCTCGTTCACTACTTGTATCGAATTGATAATGCAGGCTTACACCTATGAGCTTTATCAGATTTTGGGGATTTTCATCCCGCTTATCGTAACTAACTGCGCAATCCTTGGCCGCGCCGATGCCTTTGCTAGCCGTAATCCAGTGCTGCCTTCCGCGCTAGATGGCTTTATGATGGGTTTGGGCTTCATGTTCATCCTTGTCACCTTGGGCGCAATGCGCGAGCTAATCGGCCAAGGCACACTGTTTTCTGACATGCAGCTATTATTTGGCGACATGGCCATTCATTGGAAAATCGTTGTCTTTGAAAACTACCCAAATGTATTGTTTGCCGTATTACCACCGGGTGCCTTTATTGGTTTAGGCTTATTGATCGCGGGTAAAAACTACCTAGACGAACGTGAGAAGAAACGCGTCGCGACACAAAAAGCCAAAGACGGCCCAAGTGCGTCGAAACGGGTTCGTGTGACCGGGCAAGTAAGTTAACTTTTATCCCACATGCTATTTAAAGTGAACAACGGCTATTTATTTTTAACAAAGGCTATCAAAAGTGAACAAAGAAAAGCGCTACGAGATTTTTTCTCGCTTACGAGCTGAAAACCCAAATCCCGTAACCGAGCTGGAATACAGCTCGCCTTTTGAGCTTTTGATTGCGGTGCTGTTTTCAGCACAAGCCACTGACGTAAGCGTCAATAAAGCCACGCGCAAGCTTTTCCCTGTCGCCAATACGCCAGAAACCATGCTGGCACTTGGTGTTGATGGCCTAAAAAGCTACATCAAAACCATTGGTCTGTTTAACGCCAAAGCCGAAAACGCCATCAAGACCTGTCAGATTCTGATCGAGAAACACAACAGCATCGTGCCTGAAACGCGCGAAGAACTCGAAGCCCTTCCCGGTGTTGGCCGCAAAACCGCTAACGTGGTATTGAATACCGCCTTTCGCCAAGTCGCTATGGCTGTCGATACGCATATCTTTCGCTTTGGTAATCGAACAAAAGTCGCGCCGGGCAAAAATGTTTTAGAAGTGGAAATGAAGCTGTTGAAGTTTGTTCCGAAGGAGTTTCTTTTGGATGCGCATCACTGGATGATACTTCACGGTCGTTACATCTGTGTCGCTCGCAAACCTAAATGTGATGCATGCATCATTGAAGATTTGTGTGAGTTTAAAGACAAGACCTCAACTTAATTCCCAACTTTTTAAGTTAACTAAAGACTAACCTAAAATTAAATAACATCACATTTATTAAACCTTTCCAGCTCGGCATTCTTACTCTATTAAGATTTCATTTTTTAGAGGGAAAATGCCATGAGTCACCGTTTAACCCAAGCCCAGCTTGATGCCCATTGGATGGCCTACACAGGCAATCGTCAATTCAAAAAAGATCCTCGCATTATCACCTCTGCCGCTGGCAACTATTACATCGACAGTGAAGGCAGAAAGGTTTTTGATGGTTTGTCTGGTTTATGGACTTGTGGTTTGGGTCATAGTGTTCCTGCGATTAATGAAGCTGTAGCCCAACAAGTTAAAACGCTCGATTACTCCCCTGCTTTTCAATTCGGTCACGAGAAGTCTTTCTTACTCGCTGAGCGAATTACCGAATTTATGCCTGCTGGTTTAAACCGTATTTTCTTTACCGGCTCAGGTTCTGAATCTGTCGATACTGCATTGAAAGTGGCTCGCGCCTACTGGCGTAAAAAAGGCATGGGCACTAAGACTAAATTTATCGGTCGTGCTAAAGGTTATCATGGTGCGGGAATCTCAGGTTTCAGCGTTGGTGGTATTCCTGCGAACCGAACGCTTTATGGTCAAGGTTTAGAGTCTTACCATTTGCCTCATACCCAAGTACCTGGCAGTGAATTTTCTAAAGGCATGGCGGAACAAGGCAAAGAGCGCGCAGAAAATTTGCTTGATCTAATAACTATGCACGATGCATCTAATATTGCCGCGGTGATTGTTGAGCCTATGTCTGGCTCTGCGGGTGTAATTGTGCCGCCAAAAGGCTATTTGCAGCGTTTACGTGAGATCTGTGACCAACACAATATCTTGTTAATTTTTGATGAAGTGATTACTGCCTTTGGGCGCATGGGAGATAAAACAGGCGCAGAAGCCTTTGGCGTCACACCTGACGCGATTGTCATGGCAAAACAAGTTACCAACGGTGTTATTCCAATGGGCGCTGTGGCCTTCAAACAGGAGATCTACGACACCTTCATGAATAACGGCGGCGCGGAATATATGTTAGAAATCCCTCATGGTTACACCTATTCCGCTCACCCAATCGCTTGTGCCGCGGCGTTAGCATCCCTTGATGAGATTAAGAAACAAGGCTTGATTGAACGAGTTAGTAGCATGAGTTCAGCGTGGGAAAATAGCGTTCATCAGCTAAAAGACGCCAGCTCAATGATTACTGACATTCGTAATTACGGTTTTGCAGCGGGCATTACCATTGCACCAATAGATGGCGAACCAGCGAAACGTCCGTTCCAAATCGCCATGACCATGTGGAACAAGGGCTACTACGTTCGCTACGGTGCTGACACCATTCAATTGGCTCCGCCATTCACAACAGAACAGTCTGAAATTGATAGTTTAATCAATGCGCTAGGCGAGACAATTAAACAGCAAGACTAAAACATCTCTGTACTGAAAAGATAAGGCGCTTTGCCTTATCTTTTCTAATCATTTCTTTTTCAACCAATATATCGTCGAACGTAAAGCAACAACATATTGATTCATATGAATTTTTTCCCACTACCACTTGTCTGTGTTATTGCTCTATAATGGCTATCCTAGAAGAGTCATCAACGACCTTGGATCTTCACCATACAAGGATAAACCAATGTCTATTTCACATTCTCCTTATGTTCGCTGCTTCTGGACAGGTTCACTATATTTAACTAACGGCACAGTAATGCCTATTCATTGCACACACATATCTACGCAAACGATAGAAGTGGAAGCACCTGATGGTTTACAAGGCTCGAAGATTGTAAAACTAGAACTAAAGGCAATTCACGAAGGAAAAACGGCCACAATAAAGGTATTGTGCGACCCACAATTGGATGTTTTTAACGAACATAATAAGCATTATATAAAGCTGACTTATCATACCATTTCAAGTAAAGACGTAGAGTTCATCAAAACATTTGCAGACGCCCACTCCTAGCTCGTAACAGAGACAAGCTAGGAAAGCGGATATTGCTTAATACGTATTCAGTCTTATTTATTCAGAATCACTTTCGTCTTTTTTAGTGACATCTTCCGCTTTTTTCACACGTATTTTAGAACCATCAACATCCACGCCGTTTAGCGTTTTGATCGCGACTTTTGCTTCGCCAACCTTTGGCATTTCAACGAAGGCAAAACCTTTCGATTCGCCAGTTTCTTTGTCCATCACAATAGTGCAAGACTGCAAAGTACCATGAACGGCAAATAAGCTTCTCAACTCGTCTTCCGTGGTGTTACGCGCCAAATTTCTTACTAATAATTTCATCATCATCTCAGAGATTAATTTAAAAACAACATTCTATAAAAGCACAGAGCTATCAGCTCTAACTTCAAGTTGCTCCATTCTAATTGCTTAAGACAAGCTTGTCTCAAATACTTTACGTTATTAACTTAACTCATAACAACAAACACAAAACGCCACTCTTCTGAACCTTGGTCTTATGCTTATTGCTCTCCACTACCCTTTTAGAGGTATTTATTTATGTTTTTCAAACCTTATATGCTGATGAAGCCAATAATTAAAAAGGAACACAATCATGACATTTGCACTAAAAAAAATCGCAACATCCGTTGCATTAACTGGCGCCGTACTGATCACAGCAGGTTGTAGCTCCTTTGGGCAATCAGATACGACCCAAAGTGCGGATACCGTATTTATGGGCGGACCAATTTATACGCTTGATAAGGCCAACCGAGTTGTCGAAGCCTTAGCCATTAAAAATGGTGCCATTATTGGCGTTGGCTCTAAACAAGAGTTAAACAAGCTGGTCGACTCACACACGAGCATTGTCGATTTAGAAGGGAAAACGTTAATGCCCGGCTTAATTGATGCTCATATGCATCCCATGGCTGGCGGTGAACAGTTGAATACTTGTTCGCTCAACTATGCGCCATTATCAGTTGATCAAGTGTTAGAAAAAATCAACACCTGCCTCGAAGAAAGTAACGAACAAGATCCAACTCGATGGCTAAAAGTCGCTGGCTGGTTTCGCCAAGCGATGACACCTGCTGGAGCAGATCTAACAGCGAAAATTCTAGACAGAATTCCAACTGACCGCCCTATTTATGTCTTTGCTAACGACTTCCACTCGATGGTTGCCAACTCAGCCGCGCTAAAAGCAGCAGGAATAAACCATTCCACGCCCTCTCCTGAAGGCGGATCAATCGAAAAAGACGCCAAAGGCAATCCAACAGGGATATTTTTAGACAGTGCCATGTGGGCTCTCGCCGCAAATGTTCCTGAGTTACCACAAGAAGAAGCAAGACAGAAAAACCTTAACGATATGCAAATGGCCATCAAAGAAGTGTCTTCTCAAGGTGTTACCAGCATTTTAGATGCTGCGGCCAGTGAGCCCTCTATCTCCACACTTCGCAGCTTAGCGGAACAAGGCAAATTAAACGTACGCGCAAGCTTAGCGCCTAATTTTGGTCCAGAGCGATTACAAGAGCCGGAAAAAATTGTGGCAGAAGTAAAAGGTTATGCTGATAAGTTTAATTTACAGAACACAGCAACACAGCCAGGCATTCGCGTAAATACAGTAAAAGTATTTATGGATGGTGTTATTCAAGCACCTGCACAAACTGGCGCTTTGATGGCTCCTTATCTTCATAATACGGGTTCGACAAACAAGCCAGCTTGGCAAGAAAGTGACCATGATGGCGAACTTTATGTCAATGAAGATACGCTATCCAAAGCCATGATTGCTTTCTCTGACGCCGGCTTTAACGTTCATATGCATACCGATGGAGACAGAGCAGTACACACGGCGTTGAACTCCTTAGAAACGTTAAAACAAACTCGACCTGATTCAGGTCTACGTCCAGCCTTAGCACATTGTGAAGTGATGCTTCCTGAAGATTACGCTCGTTTTTCCAAACTCAATGCCCTTCCTGTTCTTTCATTTCAATGGGGTAAACCTGCGCCAGATACGATTGATTCAGTAAAAGATTATATGGGGGAAGAACGATTTAACTTTGTTGAGACAACCGGAAAATTCAAACAAGCCAATGCGACTATTGTTTACGGCAGTGACTGGCCTGTAGAAGCACTAAACGAATGGTATGCAATGGAAGTCGCCCTAACCCGCATGGATGAAAACGCAACGGATCCAAAATACCAAGGACGCCTTGGAGATGATCCTGGCCTTGATATTCAAACCGTTCTTCGTGCTTTTACAATCAATGCCGCCTATTCACTAAGCATGGAAGACAAAGTAGGTTCATTGGAAGTTGGCAAGTTCGCAGACATGATCATTATTGATAGAGATTTGCTTAACATTCCATCGGATCAAGTAAGTGAAACCAGAGTCTTGAAAACCTACCTTGGCGGCAGAGAAGTCTACACAGCGCCAATGTAAGTCGACTGACAAACGACTGCCCACAAATAAAAACGCAGGTTGTGAAACCTACGTTTTTATTTGTCTCATTGTCATGAGACCAAGTTTGCGAGCTTAGTTATAAATATAAATCAAGACACCATTGCCGATTCAAACAATGCCAAAAGACGTTCGCTGTCAACTTCCATACAAACCTGTGTCATTGGTACATCGTTCCAGTGTGGTTCAGGAAAATCCATCCCTTGTGGTGCAAAAATAGTTTGGCCGATACCAATCCCCTCGCAGGCAACACGCACCGCGCCAAGTTCCACACCAAAAATGCTTGGGTCTAGAATATAAGCGATAGTAGACGCATCATGGAAATAACAACCATCCATATCAAAACGGCTGCTATAGAAATTGATATAATGCTGAGCACAATCGTATAAGAAGCTACCTTCTGTTGGGTTGGCTTTTTTGATGCGCTCTAAAACAGTGTTATCCAATAACACCTGATGAGTCACGTCTAAACCAATCATGGTCACTTGCCAAGGCGCGGTAAACACAAGATCCGCAGCATGTGGATCGTTCATGATGTTCGCTTCTGCAACGGGAGATACGTTGCCGTATTCAATCGCAGTGCCGCCCATAAGAACTACTTCATCAACCAAGTTCGCCACTTCGGGATCAAGCTCTAACGCTTTCGCCAAATTACCCAATGGCCCAAGGGCGATAATGGTGACTTCCCCCGGAAACTCACGCACAGTATCCACAATAAACTGCGCCGCGCTTTTCTCGATTGCCTTACCTTTTGGTGCTGGCCAATCAATATTACCGAAACCATCTGCGCCGTGAACAAAATCTGGGTGTGGGCGTGGTGCAATCTTGCTTGGTACGGCAACACCTTTAGCAACAGGTACGTTTACTTTCGCGATCTCAGTCAAAGTGATGGCGTTTTGTGTTGCCAAATCTACAGACACATTACCGAATGTCGTCGTTAGACCCAACACCTCAAGCTGTGGCGCTTGAAAGGCGAAGAAGATCGCCATTGCATCGTCTATACCTGGATCTGTATCTATAATAATTTTACGAGCCATGTTTCAATTCCTCTTTAGCTATTCGTTATTGGCTATGTATTTGGCTAACTGTTCTTGGTAAGAAAGGCCGTCACTTCATCTTGTGTCGGTATAGATGACGCTGCACCCAAACGAGTTACGCAAATAGCGGATGCTGCACAGGCACGAGTAATAGATTGCTTCATGTCTTCGTCATTCATTAGCGAAGATAAGCAAAAACCAATAAACGTATCACCAGCCGCTGTGGTATCAACCGCTTCGACAGAAAATGCTTTTACAGATAGACGTTCATCTCCATCAAAGTAACAAACACCGGCTTTGCCAAGCGTCATCAAGACAGCAAGTTCTGGGTAAGCTTTTGGAAACGCCTCAATAGTACTATCTATATCATCTGTGCCAATCAAATCCATGGCTTCAACTTCGTTAACAATCAATAGATCAACAAAACCAAGTACTTTTTTAGTAAGCTCCGCATCCATAGGCGCTGGATTAAACGCGACCTTAACTTTGTTCTCTTGCGCTTTGCGCATGATGTATTCAATCAGGTTAGTTTCGTTTTGTAGTAACACCCAATCACCAGCGTTTGCTTGCGACAATACTTGATCAACTTGCTCTTCCGTCAGCGCGTGGTTCGCGCCTTGGTACAAAATAATCGAGTTTTCTGCTTCTTTGGTTAGCTGAATAATCGCATGACCCGTTGGCACATCAATCCGCTTTATCAGCCCTGTATCCACACCAAGGGATTCTAACTGATCAATAACCGCTTGATCACTGTGATGAATCGCACCAACGTGTTTCACATCAGCACCCGCTTTAGCAAGTGCAACAGATTGATTTGCTCCTTTGCCACCCAGTAAACACTGATAGCTATTAGAAGCCATGGTCTCGCCTGGTCGAACAAAATGATCTAGCTGATAAAGGTGGTCGAGGTTAATCGAACCAAAGTTATAAATTGTCATAATTCTCTTCCTTCAAGATCTGCGTGATTATCGTATCAGAACATTTCATTCTACGGTTCACTCTGCAAAGCAACATGCTATATCAATTCTCCAGCAAATACTGACCAAGTGTACAAAAATAAAAAACGCTCCAATTCTGCAAGAATGGAGCGTTTTTTGAAAGCTTATTTTTCTAAATCGCTACTTTTAACGTAACAAGCTATTACTTATCAGAATCTAGAAAACCACGGCCTTTTTGAGCGGCAATACGCATACGTAGTGCATTTAGCTTGATAAAGCCTGCTGCATCTTTCTGATCGTAAGCACCTGCGTCGTCTTCAAAAGTCGCAATTTTGCTGTCAAACAAGCTGTTTTCAGACTGGCGACCAACAACAATTACGTTACCTTTATACAGTTTCAAACGTACAGTACCGTTCACGTATTTTTGTGATGTGTCGATCAAAGCTTGCATCATGCGACGCTCTTCTGACCACCAAAAACCGTTGTAGATCAATTTAGCATAGCGAGGCATCATTTCATCTTTCAAATGCGCCGCTTCACGGTCTAGAGTAATAGACTCAATCGCGCGGTGTGCCTTCATCATGATGGTGCCACCAGGTGTTTCATAACAACCACGGGCTTTCATACCAACAAAACGGTTTTCTACGATATCAACACGACCAATACCATTCGCGCCACCAACTTTGTTTAATGTTTCCAAGATAGTCGCTGGAGACATTGCTTCGCCGTTGATAGAAATAGGATCGCCTTTCTCGTAACCAATTTCGATGTAAGTTGGTTCGTTTGGAGCATTTTCAGGAGAGACAGACCAACGCCACATGTCGTCTTCTGGCTCTGTCCATGGATCTTCCAACTGATCACCTTCAAAAGAGATGTGCAGTAAGTTAGCGTCCATAGAGTAAGGAGATTTTTTCTTTTTAGTCGAAAAATCCACTGGAATTTTGTGTTCTTCACAGTATGCCATTAGGGTTTCACGAGACGTTAGATCCCATTCACGCCAAGGTGCAATCACTTTAACGCCAGGTTTCAATGCGTAAGCACCAAGTTCAAAACGTACTTGGTCGTTACCTTTGCCTGTCGCGCCGTGAGAAATCGCATCAGCACCTGTTTCATTGGCAATCTCGATCAAGCGTTTAGCGATCAGAGGACGCGCAATGGATGTACCCAATAGGTACTCGCCTTCATAAATAGTGTTGGCACGGAACATAGGGAAAACGAAGTCGCGAACAAACTCTTCGCGCAAATCTTCAATGTAGATTTCCTTAATACCCAACGCTTGAGCTTTAGCACGAGCTGGTTCAACTTCCTCACCCTGACCCAAATCAGCGGTAAAGGTAACCACTTCACAGTTATACTCTTCTTGAAGCCACTTCGCGATTACGGAAGTATCCAGGCCGCCAGAATAGGCAAGCACTACCTTCTTCACGTCAGACATTATCTCTATTCTCCTCAACGAGCTCGCGCTCCCTCACCAGTGCTTTCAAACCAGAACATGGCGGCGCAAAAAATTTAAAAAAAGGGCTGTAAGTGTAAGATCTCGATTCTTGCTTAGCAAGTAAAAAGCCCCGCCCCACTCAGATAATTCAGCAAAACGGGGCTCTTTTAGTAAATTAGAGAAATCTATAATCGTTTACAAATTAACTCGACTCAGATGATTTCTCCAAACGAATGGTGACTCGTCGGTTACGTTCTCGACCTTTAGCGGTATTATTTGTGGTCGAAGGATAACGTTCACCATGATAACGAGAAATAATTTTCCCGGCTGGTACACCTTTCTCAAGTAAATATGACGTTACTTTTTCGGCTCGGACTTTTGACAATTCACGGTTATCTCGGCGAGAGCCAATAATGTCCGTGTGACCATCGATATAAATATATTCAACACTTGGATCAGAAGAAACATAAAGAGCAACCAGATCCAAACGCGCCTTAATTCGATCAGTAAGGTTCACGCCATTGGTCGGAAACAAGGCCGCTGTTCTAGCAATTTGATCGTAATTTACTGGTAACAGGCTAGACAAACAACGTCTAAATTGATTGTATGCAGGCGCAAAGTTAATGTTCGACAAGCCTACTTCTATTGTTTCGCGGTTGTTTTCCCAAGCCGTTCCGGCAACAACAGGATGACGTCCACGATCCAAACTCGTCAGCATTCGTTCGGCCACTCTTCCGCCCACTTCAACTGTTAAACCGTAACCCGGATAAGGCAGAATATCTAAGGTTTCTGGTTTTAAACCCGGCGACCAATCTGGCGCTTGGGAAATAATATAAACCTGACCGGGACCCAGTTTTTCATTCTGCGGCTGCAAAATAAACTTCATCGGTTCGCCCGCTTCTTTTATAAAATGGCCTTCGCCGTAATTCGGCACGGGATGCGTTAAACTGCACGAAAAAATATCGCCCGACAATAGCCACTCAGAATCCGAAATTCCGGACTGAAAATGAGTTATGGCGTTCGCTTGCCCAAACGGAATACAAGCAGCCAGTAAAAAAGTCGTGCGAATTAGAAGTTGTTGGGGAATTCCCATTTAGACATCTCGTTCAAGCATTATCAAATGTGTTATGATCCGATCCTATTGTATACCGTTACTGTTGATCAAGCGGCAGAATTAAGGACCTTCTTTTGTCAAACCATGAAATCAAAGATAGATTCCGCGGCTTCCTACCTGTTGTTATCGACGTAGAAACCGCAGGCTTTAATCAAAAAACCGATGCTTTATTAGAAATGGCGGCCAGCATCCTGCGAATGGATGAAAATGGCGACTTATATATCCACGAAACATTGGAATTTTTGATCAAACCATTTGAGGGCGCAAATCTTGAAAAAGCAGCGCTGGACTTTACGGGCATTGACCCTTTTGCCGCTGGCAGACAAGACATGCCAGAAACGGAAGCTCTCAATCAAATGTTCACAAAAGTACGCAAAGAACTGAAATCTGTTGGTTGTAAGCGTGCCATTTTAGTTGGCCACAATTCGGCTTTTGATCACGGTTTCTTGAATGCAGCAATTGAACGTGCTGACATTAAACGCAACCCTTTTCATCCTTTCTCTAGCTTCGATACCGCAAGCCTAGCGGGATTGGTGTTCGGGCAAACCGTATTGGCGAAAGCCTGTGAAGCGGCTTCTATTCCATTTAGCAACTCCGAAGCGCATTCTGCTAAATACGATACTGAAAAAACCGCTGAACTATTTTGTGAAATGGTTAATCGTTTAAAACGCTTAGGCGGTTGGCCTTTGGTTGAAAACGAAGCAGAAGATAGCATGGCAGCTATTTTCCATTCAGGAAAATAACGCCATAATGAGAATGGGCTTAAACAATCAAAGCCCTTTTTTTCTTTAGCCATTGAACAGGTCACTATCTATGCAAGGAAAGCGAATTTTATATTTGATGCTGGGGTGGTTTTCCCTAATTACCGGCATCATTGGCATTTTCCTTCCCTTACTTCCTACAACGCCGCTGGTGTTACTCGCTGCTTGGTGTTTTTCTCGATCCTCTGTGCGATTCCATACTTGGCTAATTGAGCATAAATTCTTTGGCCCGATTGTTCGTGATTGGCAATCCTCCGATGGCATTCCTCGCAAAGCAAGAAACCGCGCCATCATTTTTATGTGGGCTGGCATGGCGATTTCGATCTTTATTGTTTCTCGCTTCTGGGCAACGATAGGATTAATTACTATAGGACTCTGCGTCAGCACTTATTTATTACGCATGCCTATTCGTTCAGAAGTTACAGCTGATCTTAAAGCACCAGACAAAGAAACGACAGGCACATCAAAAAGACCAGAAGATAAAGACGGAACCAGCTAACCCATATTCACTTATTATTTAAAAAGCAGAAAGGCACTTTATGATGACACGCCGACACTTTCGCAACTTTGTCTTTTATCCATTTGCAGCCATAACTGGTCTCACGACTGCAATCTGGCTAGCAGCGCCATTCGTAGCAGAACACTACTTAACCGATTATTTCCAAAAACAAGGCGAAGACGTAACGGTTGGTAAACTCTCTATCGATTTCTTCCCACCTAAAATCGATTTAAAAAACATCGTCATCAATAATAAAACCCAAGACACACTCACTCTTAAACGTGCTATTTTCGAAGTCGAAATATGGCCACTTTTGACAAAAACGGTTCATATCTCGGAAGCAAAAATTGAAGGCTTAAACTTAATTGTTGCTCAACAAGAGAAAGACTGGATTGTCGCCGGCATCAATACTTCTCAATTCATCACATCTGAAGATCAACAAGAACCAAAGCCAGAAGCGACAGAAGAAGAAAAAGTAAGTGCACCTTGGGCAATAAAACTGCCATCATTTTCGTTCACGAACAGCCAAGTTAATTTATCGCGTCAGCCGGACTTAAATATACCTGCAGAATCAGATAAATTCGTCTTAACGAATCTATCTATTAAAGACCTCTCCGGCCAAGAAGTATCATGGAAAGGTAAAATCGCCTTATCCGCCCTAATCAATGAAACGGCACTGTCCCTAAATAGCCAGTTTAATTATTCACCAGAACAAGCCAGCGCCGACGTCGACATTAAAAATACGCGTTTGCTAATAGAAAGCTTTCGCCATTTTCTACCAGCGCCCTATAGCGAAGGCAAAGGTCAATTGAATCTCGCCGGAAGCTTTCAATTTTCACAACAGCAAGTTAAAGGCTCGCCGGTTTTTGACATAAAAAACCTTACCCTTAACACTCAAGTCGACAACCTTGATTTACCCTTAAGCGAGCAAGACAAAGCCGCCACCAAATCTACGTCGCTGGCGCTATCAAAAACCAATATCCGTTTTGTTTCCGCTGACCAATTAGCTACGACAGGAACGATTAACCTACAATCTACACAGTCTTCCTTTGCGCAAGCGGATCTAGAAGCACAGTTTGATAAGCTAACCCTAAACGCACCATTTGACATCAAACGTGATGCAAAAGGGTTAGTAGCAAACGGAAACCTTGATTTGCAACTAGAACAGCCTCTTTTTACTCAGGCCGAGCAAAAAGTACAGCTTGATATGCTTAAATTAAACACGCCATTCGATATCACACAGAATGAGCTTGGATTAGCGGCCAGCGGTGACCTTGAATTAAAACTAGGAAAATCCCTCTTTGCACAAGCTGAGCAAAACGTACAATTTGATAGCCTGACGTTAAAGACGCCTTTCGACATCAAACAAGATAAGCAATCAGGGCTAACCGCAAACCTTGCCTCTACAGTATTAGACATGAACGGGCTTTCCCTCTCATCAGAAAGCCTTGCCGTGCAAAACAAGCTGCTACACATTGCATTAAACGATGTCGCTTTCATTATGGATAACAATGAAGCGCTTACCGCCTCACTGCTTGCCGAGATACAAAGCAATGGTTTATCCGTACAACAAGCGGGAAATACAGCTGACTACGACACATTCAATTTATCAAATACACTTTCCCTGCAAAAAAATGGTGATTCGCTTGCCGCTAAAAACACCCAACTGATCATCGATATTAAAGGCTTGAAAGCCAAGCAAAGTGACGAAAAACAATTCTCGTTGGCAGCGGCAAAACTCACCGCCCAGCAGTTAAATGTTGATCAAGCTGGCCAGCAAGCTCCAGCGATAAAAGGTACTAATCTCGACTTCACCAGTGAATCATTGGACAGTATGCTGACTAATAAAAAACGCATTGCTTCTTGGCAAAATGCTGGTTTCAGCAACCTTTCATTTACTCAGCAAGATCAAAATTACAGCGCGTCATTGGATCAGCTTAATATCGCCGACCTAACACTGTCTGAATTCCTTGCAGACCCCAAAAGCAAAAAGAACCTTCCACCCGTCAGTCATATTGGTAGCATTAAAGTAGAGCAAGTCGATATGAATCAAGATGGCGCTAAAATCAACAAAATCACTACCGACTCAATGACCGTCAACCTGATTCTTGATGCACAAAAGCGTTTAGAAAATCTCGTTTTTGTCGAATCAACACAACCTAAGCTTGCAGAACCATCACTACAAGGCTCAGCAACACCAAGACAAAAAGACGCTCAGAATGCTATTCAAAACACTCAAAACGCTGAGCAAAACCCAGCTTTTAAAGCACCCTATTACGTTGTTTTGAATGCATTTGACATTACTGGCAAATCAAATATTCATGTACAAGACAAAAGCATTACACCAAACTTGCTGCGCTCACTGGATATAGATACGTTTTCGTTGCGTAACCTAAACACCCAGAAAAAAGACCAAGCGACCGTATTGGCATTAAAAGCACGCAGCGGCAAATACGCCACCTTGCAAAGTGATGTGACCATTTGGCCTTTGGCCGACAAGCTGACCATGAAAAGTGATTTGATTGTTCGTGAAGCCGAGCTACCGCCTTACTCTTCCTACATTGCCAACGTGCTTGGCTATCAGATTGATTCAGGTCAACTCGATTTAGATCTAAAACTCAATGCCGATGACGGTGTTTTAGACGGCAGCTCTCATATTCTATTGAGGGAGTTCGAACTAGGCGGACGCAAGGAAAGTAATTCCGTTATCAAGGCTGGCGCAGTTCCGCTTAATATCGCTGTGAGTGTTTTAAAAGACAGCAGCAACAATATTGATTTGGACATTCCTCTGTCTGGCGATATTGAAAACCCTGAATTCGGCTGGCAGGATTTCTTGTTTCTCCCTGTACGAAAAGCCTTGTACAGCGCATCAAGCACCTATTTAATGCAGACTTTTATTCCTTATGCCAATGTCATCAGCATTGCGCAATTTGCTGGAGATCAACTGCTTAAGATTCGCGTTGAGCCTTTATTATTTGAAGCGGAAGACGACAAGCTAAACGAGTCACAAGACGCTTTCTTAAAACAGCTTGTTGCGTTAATGAAAGACAAAAAAGACAGTCAACTCAAAGCCTGTGGCATTGCCAGTTATCGTGATTTGGGCTTTGAGAAACCACCGGTTTCGATTGACGCAGACACCCAAGAATCCGCAAAGAGCCTAGCCCAAAAACGTGCCGATCACTTGAAAGACTACTTGGTGAAAGAAGGTATTTCTTCTGCACGTATTTTCCTTTGCTCGCCTGAAGTAGATCTATCGAAAAGCAGTAAACCAAGAGTAGAGCTAAACTTCTAAGCCTCCTATTTTTTAAGGAGTCTCAACTCGAAGCAAGCCGAATAAACCAGCCGTGATAGCAAACTCTATCACGGCTTTTTCATGTCAAAAAGATGCAAAGAAACCCACGAAACAGTGCAACATCATCTAGACTTATAACGCTCCATTGAAAAATGAAATAAACAAGCCATAACTGTATTACAGCGTTTGAAATCCCTATGTAGCAAAGTAATTGGTTGATGTTTTAAAGACTCACTAAAACATGACCAGCATCAAGAGCAGACCAACCCAACTCGGTTAGTCTTAAATGAAAGCTAGTAAATATAGGAGGCAAGCATGCCGATTGAAGACCATAATTTAGTAAACGAATTTCCTGAGTATAAAGACGACATCCACCAGCTAAAAATGGATGATGCACATTTTAAAAAACTCTATGACGAATATAATCACTTAACAAAAGAAGTGGAAAAGATAGAGCAGGAAATCACCCCAGCTCCCACAATGGAAGAAGAAAAGCTAAAAAAACAACGCCTACAATTAAAAGACACGATTCAAGGCTATATTAAAGCGTCAAAATTGGCTGCCGAAAAAGCCTAACCCGACCATAAACAGGGCCGCCTAACAAAGCGGCCCTGTTTATTTCGCACGATTTCTCGTCCTTCTCCGCCATTCAGTTTCTTTTAAAAACGACAAAACCGCTTTTTGAATCTTTTGAATACAAGCCCAAAATTGAAAACGACTATCATAAACATTACCATACGCAACTTAATTATTTGCCTTTGGTTTTCCTATGACGTTAAGAACCTCCTTAATTATGATGCAAGCATGTGGTGTGCTTGTTTTTTCTACTGCAATCTTTGCCGAAACTCAAGCCGATAGCTCAGCGCAAGACTCGTTTCTCAATGAAGAAAAAAACACGATACAGGATGGATCCAACGTAGAACTCGACACATTACAAGTTAAAGGTCGCGCACTGTCTTATTACAAAGAAGATGAAGCCGCTCTTGCCACTCGTACTTCGACACCAATAGACGAAACGCCGCAGTCTGTTCAAGTGGTGACTGAAGCTTTGATTGAAGACCAAGCCGCGAGGCAAATCACCGATCTATACCGATCCATTTCCGGTATGTCGCAAAATAACGTTTCAACGGTGACGCTAAGAGGTTTTAGCCAAGACGAAGTGCTTTATGATGGCCTGAAAGGTGATCCATTCGGTGATTTCTCCATTCCTCAGCTATTTACTATCGAGCAAATACAAGTCCTTAAAGGCCCATCTGGTGCCCTGTACGGCGCAGGTGAACCGGGCGGTGTCATTAACTATGTGACCAAAAAACCAACCTACGAACAGAAGAACACTCTCAAAGTCAGCGCAGGTAATAAAGATTTCTTAAGCGGCAGCGTTGAATCATCTGGCCCTGCCAATGAAGACGAGTCACAACGTTATCGTGTCGGCGTTTACTCAGACGACCAAGATTCCTATCGAAACAATGTGGAAGAAGAAAACCGGATTATTGACCTTGGTTACGCTTGGGACATCAATACCAATAATACGCTGACTGTTCAGTACACTGACATTCATCAATATATTTCCGGCGCACGCTTACGCGGCATTCCAACCGATGATGATGGCAACTTCTTGGCTGACACGTCTTGGAATAATAACGAAAAATCCGATTACCAAGAGCTGGACGCACAAGTCTTTCAAGCACGTTTAGACCACAGCATAAACTCATGGCTAGACAGCAATGTCTCTGTACGCTATTTCGAAAACACAGAAACAATGAAATATCATGAATCCAAAGGCATTTCTGACAAAGACAGCGACAAAATAAAGCGCGAACTTCGTGATCAAGTCCGCTCCCGAGAAGGCATCACCTTAGTTGGCAACCTGATTGCAGAATTAGGTGATCACACCCTGTTAGTTGGTAGTGATTATTTTCATCAGAAAAACGATTTTTTATATGATAAAAGCACCAAAGGTGTTGCTGAACTTAGCCTAAGCAACCCAGTTTATGGGCAAGACGATACCAGTGCCTACGATATGGTTCCCCAAACCAACGAAAGTACCACGACAGATCAAATTGGCTTATACATTCAAGATCAATGGAAAATCACCAACCAGTTAGACTTACTTGCTGGCGCACGAATTGATCGAATGGAAGAAAAATACGATGGCTTCAAAGTAAAAACGGGCACCACAAAAGCAAAGTACAGCGACACTGGCTATTCCGGCCGAGTCGGTGCGACCTATCGAATCAATGACAACTGGAAACCTTATGCGTCTTACTCGACAGGTTTTGTACCTCAAGGCGCAGCAGACCAACAAAAATCCGCAGATGGCAGTTTGTTTGACCCAGAAGAAAGCCAACAATTTGAAGCGGGAGTGCGCAGCTATTGGTTTAACAATCGCTTAAATATTAATCTGGCAACTTACCACATCGTTCGAGAAAACATTCTGCAAACAGACCTTAACGATGAAAACCTACTGGTTGCCGTCGGTAAAGTTCGCAGTCAGGGTGTAGAACTGGATGCCTTGGTAGACATTACACCGCGTTGGGTTGCCAACGTAAGCTACGCTTATAACGATACTCGCGTAAAAGAATCTACCAAAGGCATTCAATACGCCAGCGGTGATCGTTTTGCCAATACGCCTTATCATCAACTGGGCGCTTGGACTCGTTACGACTTCCCAAGTATCACCTCTTCTATTGCCTTTGGTGCTGATTACGTTAGCGACCAAATCAACCGTCAAGGTCAAACCGTTAAACCTTACACGGTTTACGACATGTCTTGGCAGACACAATGGCAGGATTGGAAATTCCAGTTGAATATCAAAAACTTGCTCGATAAGGAATACGCGGTGAGCGGCTTTACCAAAAATATAGGCTCATTCGTCGGTGAACGTCGTCGAGTTTACCTCTCAGCCACGTACGACTTCTAACTGAGTAAAGAGTAATAACAGAGTCAGATTCCTTTAGCTGATTAAAGGGATCTGACACCTTACCTTTCTCTGTCATTGATGAAATTTGACCTAGATCAAACAGACCTTATTTAAGCCACCAATCCCGCTCTAAGAGCTTGAGTTCAATCAGCACGCAGGTAAACTCCGCGCGTTTTGATCGATCGGTGCGCCTTATGTCTCAAGAAAAAAGCTTTAAACCAGAATTATTGTCTCCAGCTGGTTCGTTAAAAAACCTTCGTTATGCCTTCGCCTACGGCGCAGATACCGTTTACGCAGGACAACCACGCTACTCACTAAGAGTACGCAATAACGAATTTGATTTGGAAAAGCTTGGCATTGGCATTAATGAAGCGCACGAGCTGGGCAAAAAGCTCTACGTGGTAAGCAATATTGCGCCTCACAATGCAAAATTAAAAACCTACTTGCAAGACTTAGCACCAGTTATTAATCTAAAGCCAGACGCGCTCATAATGTCTGATCCAGGCCTTATCATGATGGTTCGCGAAGCCTTTCCCGATCAACCGATTCACCTATCAGTACAAGCCAATGCGGTCAATTGGGCAACCGTTAAATTCTGGCAACAACAAGGCATTTCCCGTGTTATTTTATCGCGCGAATTATCGCTAGATGAAATCGAAGAAATTCGCTTGAAAGTACCCGACATGGAATTGGAAGTCTTCGTTCATGGCGCGTTATGCATGGCCTACTCTGGTCGTTGCTTGCTGTCTGGCTACATGAACAAACGCGATCCAAACCAAGGCGCTTGCACTAATGCGTGTTGCTGGGAATACAACGCCCACCAAGCAACACAAGACGACGTGGGTCAGATCATCGCCAGCAGCGCTGCACAAACCTCTACAGTGCAAATGCAAGAACCAACGGACCAGCTCTTTTTGCTGCAAGAACGCGGCCGTCCAGACGAATACATGCCAGCGTTTGAAGACGAACACGGCACTTACATCATGAACTCGAAAGACTTACGCGCCATTGAACATGTCGAACGCTTGGTAAAAATGGGCGTGCATTCATTAAAAATCGAAGGCCGTACTAAGTCATTTTACTACTGCGCCAGAACCGCACAAATATACCGCCAAGCCATTAACGACGCTGTCGCTGGCAAAAGCTTCGATAAAGGCTTAATGAGCAGCTTAGAAAACCTTGCCAACAGAGGTTACACCGATGGCTTCTTACAACGCCACCGTCATGTGGATTTGCAGAACTATGAGACAGGCAACTCCATTAGCGAGCAGCAACAGTTTGTCGGTGAAGTCATCGCCACCAACGACGATTCACTCACCATAGAAGTAAAGAACCGCTTCAGTGTTGGCGACTCCTTAGAATTGATGACACCGAAAGGCAATGTCACCTTTCAATTAAGCGAACTGAACGACAAACAAGGTCGCCCTATCGACGTCGCGAAAGGCAGCGGCCATGTGGTTTCTATTCCTTGCCCTCAAGGTATCGACGCGTCAATGGGCATCCTATTGAGGAATCTAGCGGAAGGACAAACCACTCGCCAACCTCACACCAGCGCAACAGCTTAAAGGCAACGCAATGGCATTATTAATCAACGATCGCTGCATAAACTGCGACATGTGTGAACCAGAGTGTCCTAACGACGCCATCACCATGGGTGCGAAGATTTATGTCATTGATCCAGATAAATGCACAGAGTGCGTTGGTCACTACGACCAACCCACCTGCGTCGCCGTTTGCCCGATTGACTGTGTTAAACCCGATCCAGACAGACGCGAAACCGAAGAAGCGTTGTACGAGAAGTTTGTAGAAATGTACTTTGATACCAGCGTTTAATACCTAACCAATATCAAACATATATTAGATAGTAGGCAAGTTCTGAGCTAACCACTGTTTAAATTGTGCTTTCGGTAGCGCACCAGAAAGACGAGCCACTTCTTTGCCATGATGGAAGATCATCAAAGTAGGAATGGAACGAATATTATAGCCACCAGCCGTCGTTTGATTCTGCTCAGTATCTAATTTCAAGAAACAAGCTTGTGTCGACATCTCGCTGGCTACCTGTTCAAAAATAGGCGCGAATTGCTGACACGGCCCACACCATGACGCCCAAAAATCGACAACCACAGGCAAATCATTGTCTGTGATATAACGTCTAAAATTTTGATCACTGCCTTTAACAGGACTGGTAGAAAGAACAGGGTTCTTACACTTGCCACAAAGAGGCTTATTGCCCAGCTTGTCTTTCGGTACACGGTTTTTTGTACCGCAACTTTGACAAACTATTTGTATCGGTGAATTGGTCATTTTGAGCCTCGTGATTAAGTGCTTTCATTCATAAACAGAACAGGATTAAATCGAAATACTGCATGTTTGCCAACCTCGAAAACGAAAAAAGCGAATCATTTGATCCGCTTTTTGTTGCCTTAGTATGCCTGATTCAACTCACACCACTAAGCTATTCTTCTACATCCGCATGAGATTCGGCTTCAAAGCTTTCCACCTGCTCGAAGTTCTCCATCCAGAAATAGGAACTTACCAAGCTAAACTGGCGTGTTGTGCCTTCGTCTGCAACTTGCTTAAGCTGCCAAACAAGACCCGGCGCTTCTGGGAAGTGCGTGCCTTTAATTTGATCTTCGTATAAACGATTGATTAACGCATCATCGCCCTGCCCATTCGCCAACAAACGTACAATAGAAGAATGTAGCGATTCATCAAAAATCGCCATATCTTCAGCATGGCCAGCAACAACCGTAATGGCCAACTCAACACCAGTCGGCTTCGCGAAGGTGCCATTAAAAGCTTCGCGCAACAAGGCATAAGCACTAAAGAAACGCTCATGAAACAAGCAATCTGGGTACTCTTCCCAAGAACGGTCATCCAACATATCGTGGCTGATTTGATCTATTTTGCCTGTTGCTAACTCAGGGAATAAATGCGTTAACACCGCCTTCGCCGCATCAGCAGGCTCAAGGTCGTTTAGCGACATCATGCACATCTCGCGCAGTTCTGCCGCATCCATTTTCTCGACATCATCGTCGAAATCCATAAGGCTCATTAAGGCACGATAATCCTCATTGGACCACGCGTTTTGAATCTTGCTAATCTTCTGAAAGGAATCGATTTGAACGGTAAACTTAGCTTGCATCGAGCACTCCTATTTGAACGCTAACATTGCAGGAAATAACACTGGTAGGCTTTGTAAATAACCAATATTGATCTTAATAAAGAAACAGACCGAGTAACCAATGTACAGGGAGTAGAAGCAAGATGCTATGCATTGGCGGAAATGTTTTGGAATCGCTTCACATAACAACGCCAGCCACGTTCAATGCAGATAAGTGCTTTGTGGCAAATGATAAAGGCTTTCTATTTTTCATCTGCCACACATTGAATACTCTATTCCTTATCAGCGAAATCTATCTTGGTTCATACTGGCAAAAGTAACGTCATAATTCCAAATGCCACCACACCACATAAAATGGGCAAGCCCATGGATCGAGTACGAGTCCAAACACCAAAGGTAACCAGTATCCCCACCCCAGTCGTTAACCAAGACAAGATGTCAGGGTGATGAGGCACTAAAGAAGTGCCAAACATCGCAGCGATCATGGTTGGGCCTAGTATCGTTAACCAAGTCGGCATGGCGCCAATACCGTCTTCGGCTTGTTTTCTAGCCAAGCTTCGCTTCATCCAAATGTACGGTAAAAGGCGAAGTAAATACGTGCCAATGGCAATGCTGACAAGCGCCAGCCACATAGACGTATCCATACTTATTGTCCTCCCAAAATACGTTGATTTTTTAGTGCGTAGAACAACACCGCACCGCTCATCGCTGCTAATGGAATAGCGACATTCGGGTAACCTAACATTTTCAAAATGACAGCGGTAACAGCCGACAAAGCAATGGTCAGTGACCATAGCCGATTATTGCAACGTGGAATGATTAAAACGAGAAACAGAGCTGGCAGTGCAAAAGGTAAAATATCGTTGATTAATGGCCAACGTTGCGTCAGTTCTCCACCCGCAATGGCACCCAGTGCGGTACCAGCAATCCAGCTCAACCAGGCCAACACCGCCGCGCCTGTGTACCAACCTAGCCGCGCCTGATCTGGCAACTGAGGCAAACGGGCATGAGCCAGCGCAAAGATCTGATCCGTCAAACCATGCATTAATGGCAGCCACTTTTTATCATGGTTTAAATAGGGTGAGAGATTTGGCCCATAAACAATATGACGAGCATTGATTAGCAACGTCATGATAACCACAAGCCATAACGGCGCGCCAGAAGCGGCCATGGCAACAAAAAGAAACTGTGATGCACCAGCATAAATAAAGGTAGAGATAAGAATGGTCTCTAACACACTAAAGCCAGACTGAACGGAAATCAGACCAAAAGAAATGGCCACCGGAATGTAACCACCCAGTAACGGAATTGCGTCTTTTACGCCCTGCTTCCAAGGTGTTCCTGCAAGAGTTTGAGTTGTTGTATTCATGATTATACCTCCTGTTTGGCATCGTCCTGTTTGGCGCTGTCCTGTTTTGCGTAGGTAATGACCACCATCAAGGTAGCCCATGAATCGTCAGTTTGATAACTGTGCGGAACATCGGCCGCAAAAGTATGGGCTTTGCCAATTTCCAAATGGTGCAGATCATTATTTTCACCCGCCAACAACTTTCCGCTTATTAAGGTTATGGCTTCTGTCGTGCCAGCAATATGCGGCTCTGATTGCTTAACAGTGTTCGGCGCACAAGACATCCAATACACATCGACGCGAGGATTCCCCTCGCCTTGATCGATCAACCTTACCTGTACACCGTTTTCTCCCAGAGGTGATTCCACACTGGCGACAAGATCCCCAAACGGAACATCCAGCTGAACAGCCAAACGCCAAATCGTTTCTATAGTCGGATTGCCTTCACCTTGCTCAATACGAGACAAGTTCGACTTCGCCAGCCCAGCATCCAGCGCAAGCTGAGACAAAGACAGCCCCTTTGCCATACGCAACTTTTGTATATTTCGACCCAACGAGCCGAGAATGGGTTTATTCATAGTGCATCTCAAATTGTTCTTTATATAGAACGTTCTATATAAAGAACGGTGGAATGTCAATGAAATTGTAGAAAATGGAGAGGGACTAGAGGGAGGAAACTTAGGAATAAAACACGTGTAATTAAAGTCGAAATCAGGATCAAAGCTAAGCACCAAGCCATTCTACAGAAACAAGTTTGAATAAATTATTACGACAGAGCCAACACTTGCACTACAAAAATCGACTTCTTTTTACGGTACTCTTCTTGAGGCCAACCAGTACAAGATATTTTGAGTTCATTGTATTGCTGTACTAACGAAGCACTTGCACGCAATTTATCTCGAAACGCCAAAAAGTCCTCGAATTCAGAGCCATTAGCTACAATTTGAAGGGCGACATCATCATTTGATGTTGACTCAAGCATACACAACTCAGGTGATCTTAATGTGTCGATTTTCTCTTGGAAACCTAGAGTGATAAGTAATTTAATTGCATTCTCAACCTCGCCAGCGTCTACACCGACGAATATATCTACATCCCCTTTAGAGACAGCAGTCGGAATAGAAGATGCACCAACATGTTCAATTCTTGCGGCAGGAAGTAACTGTTGTACTTCAAGCTGATACCTAAAAAAAAGCACCTCACAAGACGCTTGATATTGTTCAGCACGGTAAAATTTCATAATTCCTCAAGTCATATTAGCGAACGCTATTAAGAACTCATTACCAGATATCTATGAACCACTTTATCACCCAAAGCCAGCTCAGAACTTAACTCACCGCCATTCGCAATAATCGTATTGGCCGATGCGGAGTTATCTTTATAGCAGTGAATATGAACAACACTTACGTCCATAGCATTAAGTTTTTCTATCGACAGCTTCATTAACAACTTACCCAAACCTTTGCCTCGATAAGACGGACGAATGCCTAGTCCAATATGACCACCACACTCTTCAATAGCGCTATTAAGGTAATGACGTAAATTTGTCACACCAAGCAATTGATCGCCTTCCACCAGCCACAAGGTTGTACTTAGCACAAAACCGTCAGGTAGATTTATACCCAAGGAAAAATCAGACAACTTAGCTAAAAGTACATTAAAATCTTGATGGTCAAAACCCATAGGAAAAGGATAACGGACTTCATCACCCAACTCTTCGATGTACTTGTTATAGCTTTGGATATATTTTGAGGACGGTAATACTAAATCCATTTTGTCTCTGGTTTGATGTGGAATATTGGGATTCTTAGGGGGGGTGGGACAGATGAAAAACTCTATTTCCAAAACTGTCACCATTTCTTATGGCTAACAATATTGAGTTATGCCATTGCAAAGGTTTAAGACAATGTGCCGTAAAATATGTGCTGCTTGCTGCTTTCCGTATTCGCAATATTCTGTGTATTTTTCAGATCCACTCATTATTGACGCTTCTTAAGAAGCGAGTTTAGGCTCGCTAAAATAGTTGTGAAGGAGGTCAGCAAGCGTTCTAACAAGCCTTTCTTCAATAATTTTTTAAAATATTTTACTACCATCAACTACTTTAGGTTGAGTGATTATTTCTGGATTAGTTTTTAACATATCAATGGCTAGAGAAAAATCATTATAAGCCGAATATATAAACCTAGTTGAGCTTATGACTTGTTTTGAGTTAGTAAAATCTATATTAATAGGTAAAATTTTGTTGGTAGTTTTATTTTCAAAGTACTCAACCATTAACTCAGCCTCTGATATATCTGGTTGTTTTTCACAACTTAAAATTTTCAGAGCTTTATGTTTACTAACCGCTCGCTTAACTTCCTCTGCTAATTCAGAGCAGAGAAAACTAAGGCAGTATCTAGGTGATATTGGAAAATATATTTCTATACCATATAACCCTATACCTAAATTACCTCTATGCTCTTTAGGAAAGTGATTATGTTTAACTATTGGGTGATCAGAAATGTAAAAACTACAGTTACTTGGAGCTTTCAATAAAGTTAGTTCTTTACCAATAAAATGACCTACAAGATCACTTGGTAATGAGTTCAGTATGTCAATCGATGAACTCTTGACTTCTTCTTTTGACATTTCTGAAAACTTTTCAACTCCTGAACTATGATCTAACTCCCATTCGTGAATTTTTTCTGACAATATCTCATTAAAGCCTGCAATAATTTCACGAGTATGATTGGTTCTAAGGTTTTGTACTGCAGTAAAAAAACACAAAACTTTATGCTCTGAATCGTCTAAATTTTTAATCGTTCCTTCTGATATTATTTTACTTATTACTGGAGCTACATCACTTTCAAGCTTCGATAGCTTTATTTCAGTATTATTTTCGTAACCTAGGATTACATCTTCGTAGAAGTTGTTTTCATGCGCAATATTATTAATATTTGTGGAAAAGGATTAATTTAATTTTTTATCAAAAACAAAAATTTTATTTTTTTTACCCTGAGACCAGTTTTTTAACAAAAATTGAGGTACATAATGTTGTTTCTTAGGTACATTACTCACAAGACTACCCTTAATACTAAAGAATTTAATAGTACGTATTCGCGTTTATAAAACTTAGCGAGTTTTTCAACCCCTTTATATAATCTAGAAAATGATTTTCATAACCCACCACAAAAAGCTAAAAAATAAGAACAGAACATACACATTATTTTATTTTTTCATAGCCTGTTACTCCTAAACTGTGAACTCTTGTACATTGATACTAAAAGATTTTCTTACTTCCTACCAGCATAAACACGCATCTCTTTAAATATATCAGACAAAGCAAGCAATGTTTTGACGGGAGCAGAATTAAGCCGTAAAGCTGTAGTTACTTGTCGGGCCAAAGCCGCGACGCACAATTAAAGCTTCGCTTTCAACGGCATTTTTTTAAATTTAGAGCCGCTGCGCTCATGATGCCCTACGCTTTGGTTTTACACGAATAGCTACGATGAAGTCAGTTCGACGCAATCCTGATTGTGCGACTTTATGGAGTTTCAGGGTCAGTTAAAAATACCCTTTCTAGCATCAACAAAGCCAATCCATGCCTTAGGATAAAAATCGTCTTGCCAAACATAACCTTAAGTAAAATAAATGAGACGTTTGGGCGAAAGCCCGATAAAGAGACCTTTTGGTTACTTTTATGGATCTGGATAAAAGTTACCCGCTCAGCAGAGCGGAAAAAAGGTCGGGAATACAAAGCGTTTGAATGGAAGTTAGTCAGTCATTTCGACGCGTCAAAGATGTGCGCCAACTGCCTGTGATTGTTATGCCGTAGGTGCTTCTAAGCTATAGTTGTCCAGCCCTTCGCAATTATAGAGGTCTACGTTTTTCTCAGGTGTCATGCCAAGTTTCTTTAGAACAGCTTTAGAACTCACGTTATCAACCATTGAAACGCCATAAAGCTTTTCGTGTTGAGTGTTAGCGAAAAACCAAATTGCCAACGCTCTTGCTGCTTCAGTGACAAAGCCTTTCCCTTCAAACTCCTTGGTGATACCGAACCGAATATCTACATAATTTGGGTTTGGAGCGTATTCAGCACCGACAAAACCGAGTTTGATGCGAGGGTTATCTTTCAAACAAATAATAAAAGTACCGAACCCATTATTTTCCCAATGGGCAATGCGCTTATCTAAATACGCTTTCTGTTGGATTTGTGAATATGGCGCTTCATTTGGAAGGTACTTAGTTTGTTTAGGGCTCGATAGTATTTCAGAAATGACATCCCGATCATTTTGGTTTGGTTTAAGCAGAATCAATCGTTCAGTTTCTATCATTGTCCCTTTCCAATACATGGCATTTTAATAATACGAATGCGCGATTATTTCTAGGCGATGAGTCATTCTCAATGAATACTAAAAGACTTCCTTACTCCCTACCAGCACCAACGTGAAAGACTTTGATTATTTTTAAATGACACAGACAATCCCAAAAATAAATCGTATATCAAAAATTCCGCGTCGGGCTAAAGCCGCGACTTATCCTAAACAAAGTAGCGCCCAGAAGAGCAACAACCCCATCTTCCGTCTTCCCCTTGAAAAAAGGGGAAGAGACTTGGTGTATTGGCAATTTCACTTTCTGCATTGTGCTCCAAATATAGTCAGTTCGACGCGACGAAGTTGCGCGACTTTATGGAGTTTCAGAGTCATTGTTTGAAGGTTTATCTCTTACTAAAAGAACAATCCATGCCTTACGATAAAAATCGTCTTGCTAAACGCTAACTTAAACAAAGTGAATGATACGTTTGGGCGATAGCCCGATAAGGAGACTTTTTGGTTACTTTTGTGGATCTGGACAAAAGTTACCCGCTCAGCAGAGCGGAAAAAAGGTCGGGAATACAAAGCGTTTGAATAGAACCCAAAGAAGAGAACAACCCCACCCTAACCCTTGGAAGACATAAGGGGAGGGAAAAGAGCTATAGCTCGATGACTCTCGCTTTTTCGGAAAGCGGGCTATTAATATGACTCACAAACACCAACATTTCAGGACGATAAATGCGTTGTAGCGAGGTACAAATGTATTTGATGCTGTCACTGTCTAGGCCGTCGAAGGGTTCGTCCAATAGAAGCACTGGAGCATTACGCAGTAATAAACGAGCGAGCACTAAGCGTTTGCGTTGTCCGCCGGATATATCTCGGCCTTGGGAGCCTAACAGAGTATTCAAACCATTGGGTAACTGACGTGCCCAGTCGCCTAAGGCGACGGCATCTAAGGCTTCCCACAAAGATTCATCGGAGGCGTTGTCATCACCCAATCGTAAGTTAGCGGCTAAGGTTTGCTGAAACACGTAAGGGTTTTGTGGCAGGTAGCTGAACTGTGCTTGGTAGTCTTGGTTATCGTACAAATCCACTAGCAAGTCATTCACTAAGGCATCGCCATGTGACAAGCAATCCCCAGCCAATGACGCTAATAAAGTAGATTTACCACAACCGCTATTACCGCGTAACCAGACAACGTCGTTGGTTTCTACCTTCATAGAAATAGGCGCATTACCCAAGCCGGAAGACGCGTGGTAACCACGCCAGTTAGTCAGTTCGATTCTTTTAATGGCTTTTAAGGCTGGGGCCGATACGACCTTATCTTGATCTGTTTGCGTATTGAGTTGATTCAAGCGACGCAACCCAACTTGAGATTGACCTTGTGCAACAAAAGATTGCACCAAAGGTAAAACCAATTCATTAACTGCTAAAGTAGCCAACACCAAGGCCACTAGCCAAGCGCCATCGACGTTTGGCTGCAAAGCAAGCGCGCCTGTTTCTGGGTTGTATTGCATCAAGAGCGCAAAGAAGCTAGCCAATAAAATAATGGTGACGCTATAAGATGCCAAACGCCCGACACTAATAGCTTGTTGAATGCGCAGTTCTGCACGTTTTTGACGGGCATCGAGTTCGTTAAGACGCTCTGCGTATTCTTGCCAATGGCCACGAATGGTTAAGGTGATTAAGGCAGAAAACAAGCTCACAAAACGACTACGACGATGTGTGCCTAAGATTTGCCCGACATGAACTGAATGGCTCGCGTAGCGACCACAGAAGAATGGCACGATAAATAAATGCGCAACGGCGGTGATACCTATCGGCCACAATAATGTATTTGATACAAAATAGGCTAACACCATCACGCTCAAATACGCCAACACGGCATACATCCAAGGCATCATGACGACCAAAGGCCAGCGAATAATTTGATCCAGATCGCTCACCAAACGCTGCAATAAATCGCCTCGGCTTTGCTGGTGCAAGTTGGCAGAATCTTTCGCCACTCGCGTATCCCAAACCCAAAGACGCAATGTTTTTAACAAACCTAATAAATGGTCATGAGCAAACACTTGTTCGCCATAACGACCGGCAGTTCGCAAAATGGCCATCAATCGCACTAAGGCGCCGGGGGTAAAATAGTTAAAGCCTTGCGCAGCGCCAATTGCACCCGCTAAACCAGCGGCCGATAGGAACCAGCCAGAAATCCCCAACAAGGCAACACCTGCCAAACTGGCGATAACACCTAAAAATAATGGGAAGACAAATCCCCAAGGGTTCGCCAATAAAAGGCGTTTAAGCGATAGCTTGGATACGTTGCTCATGCAATCCTCCTTGGGTTAGAGTCCAATGTCTGTCAGCCCACGCAATAGGATGCGTATCGTGACTAACAACCAGCAGTGTTTTGCCTTTTGATGCCGTGTTTAGCGTGTCTAATACGGCGTTTGCCGTGTCTTCATCGAGCCCAGAACAAGGTTCATCCAACAACCATACATCCGCTTTTGACAACAAGGCACGCGCAATAGACAAACGCTGCATCTGTCCACCAGACAAGCCCGCCCCTAATTCAGTTAATTTAGTTTCTAGGCCATTGGGCAAGGCGTTAACGAACTCGGCACATTGGCTTTTTGCCAACGCCATATTTAGATCGTCTTCTGTTGGCGCATCAATGCCTAATACTAGATTTTGACGAATGCTGCCGTTTACCCATTCTGGAGTTTGTGGTAACCAAGCCAGACGTGAACGCCACTCGGCAAGATCTACTTGAGCAAACTCTTTTTCTTCAACAAAACACTCGCCTTGGTAACCTTCTTCAAAGCCTAATAAAAGATGCAATAAACTGGATTTACCCACACCGGATTCACCGCTAAGCCAAATACGTTCACCTTTGCGAATGTGATTGCTAATCGGCGCTAGACGAGAACGCCCTGCTTCTTGCCAACTTAATTTGCAGAAGGTTAATAGCGATAAAGGATGTGTTTTTACCACAGACAAATGAGAAGGTTTGGCGGCGGCTTGAGCGTCTTCTTTCGCTTGTGCTGAAGTTTTAGGCAAAGAGGTATTTAAAATTTCTAACAAGGCAGTCGCAGCTGCTTCGGCTTTTTGTTTGGCGTGATAATCGTTGCCTAACTGACGCAATGGCAAATAAAATTCAGGGGCCAATAACAGAATAAAGAAAGCGGTCGTTAAGGAAAACGGTGCCACGCCCTTCGACCAAGGTAAAAGCTCTATTAAGCCAAGCCCTAAATACAAGGCGATCATAGCAATAGAAATAGAGGCAAACAGTTCTAGGGTGGCCGTCGATAAGAAAGCCAAACGCAACACACCCATGGTGGTTTTTTGATAAGCACTGGCGGTTTGTGACAAACGGTCTTTTGCTTGTCCGGTACGACCAAGACGTTTTAATTCAGCAAGGCCTTGGTTTAGATCCATAAACTGATTAGACAACATCGCCAACACACTAAACTGTCGGCGATTCGCTTGGGCCGCTTTGTGCCCAACTAGTATCATAAAGAAAATAACCAGTGGCGCTGTCACCATAAAGATGGCAAAGGCGATCCAAGACACTGGCAACATGGTGAATAAAATCACACAAGGAATAAGTGACACCATAAACAACTGGGGTTTATAGCGACTAAAATAATCGTCTAACGCGTCGACTTGTTCGTAAACGCGTGTAGACAAGGCCGCATCTTCTTCGATTCTTAAGCGCGCTGGCCCAAGTTTGGTCAAATGCGACACAATTTTTTCTCGCAGTGAGTACCGAATACTTCGGCTGGCACTGGCGCTTAACCGCTCGCGCCCAAAACTGGACACGGCGCGGATAAGCAAGCCAGATAAAGCAAGTATGATTAGCGAAACAGAGAAAGCCCCTTCGATCACCATGTCAGAAAAGACATTGGCAAGCGACCACGCTTGTACAACCAAAGCAACCGTAAACACCACACCTAATAATTGAACAAGGCGATAGCGTTTTGATTGGCACCCTGCCCAGTCATTCAAAAACACCATTTCAGGGGTTTTCACTCTTTCTTGACGACGCGGTTTACGTGCTTTCTCTTGTTTAGACATAAGGCTTACTTTTGCTCCTCTTCGCCTTCATAACCATGAAACTCTAACCATATTGCATTAACAATTCCGAAGGCGCTGGCTAAGAAAACACCTAAAACCCAAGCAAAATACCACATAACTTTATCTCCTTTGTGAGGCGCTTAGCGCCTCACCATGATGAATTGATTAACAAACAGTTTAGTAAAGAGAGTGTTTGTTCTTCTCAATGTGTTCCTTGCTTAATCGACCAAACATCACTAAATGGCTCCACAAGGTGTAACACAAGACAATCGGTACAAAGATACATGCCACGATAAACATGATTTGTAGCGTATGTTGACTTGAAGTTGAATCCCACATAGTCAAGCTCATGCTAGGGAAAGAAGAAGATGGCATTAGGAATGGGAACATAGACCCACCCGCTGTGACGATAATACCAACAATACCCAAACAAGATCCTAAGAACGCCAAACCACCTTTTTGAATTCGACTAGCGAATGCAGCAAGCAACAATCCTACAATCCCAATCACGGGTGCCAACATTAGCAAAGGCACTTTACTGTAGTTTGCCAACCAAGCACCGGGTTGCATTTCTACTGATTTCATCAAAGGGGTAGTGACTTGATTACCATCGACAGCACTTATCATGACATAACCTGGAATGCCATAAGCCAACCAAACACCAGCAAGGATAAACAACACAGCACCAAGAACCGATGTCACGGTTGTCGCAGTGCTGACTCGGCGTAGTAAGTCGCCTTCGGTTTTCATTTGAAGCCAAGCACCACCTTGAGTCACGATCATCATCAAGCTAACCAAGCCGCAAAGAATAGCAAAAGGGTTCAACAAGCCAAAGAATGAGCCAGTATAAGTCACACGCATGTATTCATCGAATTGGAATGGTACGCCTTGAAGCAGGTTACCGAATGCCACACCGAAAATGATTGGTGGTACAGTTGAACCAAAGCCGATACCGAAATCCCAGTTTCTTCTCCAACGTGGTGTTTCTATTTTAGAACGATAGTCGAAGCCAATTGGGCGGAACCACAATGCAGCCAAGACAAGAATCATCGCCAGATAGAATCCAGAGAAAGACGTCGCGTACACTACAGGCCAAGCGGCAAATAACGCACCACCTGCGGTAATGAACCAAACTTGGTTACCATCCCAGTGAGGCGCGATGGAGTTGATCATCACACGACGTTCACTATCGTCACGGGTGATCACATTCAACAGACTGCCCACACCCATGTCGTAACCGTCGGCGATAGAGAAACCGATTAGCAATACGCCAATCAATACCCACCAAATGATTTTTAATAGTTCGTAATCCATCTTACACCTCTTGCGATTTAAGCTGATCGGTTTCTTTTTCTAGCGAGTAACGACCGGTATGCAAGCTAGAAGGACCTTGTTTAGAGAAGCGAATCATCAAGTACATTTCAGCAATAATGAAGGCTGTATAAAGTGCGATGATGGCTACAATAGAAATCCACAATTCCGCTTCAGACAAACCAGATGCCGCTAGGTTAACTGGCAAGATTTCACCAATCGCCCAGGGTTGACGACCATACTCTGCAACAAACCAGCCTGTTTCACAGGCGATCCAAGGCAATGGCAAACAGCACATGACAATTTTCAGGAAAGTACGATTCTGACCAATTTTACGACGTGCATTCTGGTAGAAGGCGGTAGCAAAGACGATCAACATAATGAAGCCACAGGCCACCATGATGCGGAATGAGAAGAATAACGGAGCGACTTGCGGAATACTGAATTCAACCGCTTGATCAATCTGCTGAGATGTCACTTTATTCATGTCTTCAGCAAAACCTTTCACCAAAAGACCGTAACCTAGATCGCCTTTTACTTTTTCAAAGTTTTCTTTGACCATAGGATCCGTTGTACCAGCACGTAATTCTTCTAGTAACTGATTGGCGTAGATACCGTTGATAATACGTTGACGGTTGTGCTCTTTCAGTTCTTTGATGCCTTCAACTTCTTTGTCGAGGGAACGCGTCGCGATCAAGCCCATTAGAGCAGGGATTTTTATCGCAAACTCGGTCTCCTGAAGCTCTTGGTTCGGGAAGCCAATTAATGTGAAGTCTGCTGGAGCCGCTTGAGTTTTCCATTCAGCTTCTACTGCAGCCAATTTCACTTTTTGCACTTCACCTAGTTCATAACCAGATTCATCACCCAATACGATAACGCTCAATACAGAGGCAAGACCGAAGGCTGAAGCAATTGCAAATGAACGGCGTGCAAAAGGCAAATCACGACCTTTAAGAAGGTAGTAGCTTGAAATAGCCAGTACGAACATTGCACCGGTACAATAACCCGCAGAAACGGTATGAACGAATTTCACTTGAGCAACTGGGTTGAAAACCAAGGCGCCAAAGTCAACCAATTCCATTCTCATGGTTTCGTAGTTGAATTCAGAACCGACTGGGTTTTGCATCCAACCGTTAGCCACCAAAATCCAAAGTGCAGACAAGTTAGAGGCAATCGCAACCGCCCAGGTCACTGCTAAGTGCTTCTCTTTGCTTAGTCGATCCCAACCGAAGAAGAAAATACCAACTAAGGTGGATTCTAAGAAGAAAGCCATTAGGGCTTCAATTGCTAGCGGCGCACCAAAGATATCGCCTACATAATGAGAGTAATAAGACCAGTTAGTCCCGAATTGGAACTCCATGGTAAGACCTGTTGTCACCCCAAGGGCAAAGTTGATACCAAACAACTTACCCCAAAATTTCACCATGTCTTTATAAACTTGCTTGCCCGTGATGACGTAAACCGACTCCATGATAGCAAGTATTACAGACATCCCTAATGTTAAAGGAACAAACAAAAAGTGGTACAAGGCAGTTAGAGCAAACTGGAACCGTGATAAATCCACTACCGCTTCGTTAATCATAATGACTTCAACCCATTCACTTGATTGAGAAAAAGGCGTTTGTAGACACTTTACTTTCCATAGTGCTCTTATTATCTAACGCCCACCGTAGCCTCAAACTATTCAAGGCTTACTATAAGGCCAGATTATGAGTGTTGTTGCGATTGGAAACATTGCGTTAGATCAAGATAAAGAGAGTGAAAAAAATAAGTAGTAAAAAAGATTAGCTTAATGAGCAAATAAATTGGTTCTAAAGGAATAACATAAAATGATAAGCACTCATTCGGATATAAATCGTATAATTACTGTCAAACCAAACACCTTATTAATGATCAGAAGATCCTAATTCCCTAAGCCTCTTCCTTATCCTAGAGCCTAAATCTATGAAATTAATGTCAAATGTGATTTATCCCGGCCTTAAGGTCTGCTTTATCGGTTCGTTAGCCACCTTGCTAACAGCTTGCTTTATGCCGAAAGAAATCAAAGAAAACGAAGCCATTGCCCTACAAGTAGAAAATACGCCTGGCTTAATTGAGCATCATGTCTTGTACATGAAAGGCCCTAATGGAGAATTTAAACTGCATTATGTCAGTAGCGACACCAGCACAAAGCCTCGTGATACCGTGGTGTTCGTACACGGAACGCCAGGGGATTGGTCATCTTTTGCACGTTACTTTTTAGAAGATACTTTCAAAAAAGACTTTCGCGTCATTTCTATTGATCGTCCCGGTTGGGGCAAATCAACCTTCGCGGGACCTTTTCCGACAAAACTGCAAACTCAATCGGACATGCTTGGCCCTGTTCTCAAAAATATTTGGGAACGAAACGGTAAACAAAAAATCATTTTAGCCGGCCATTCATTAGGCGCTTCTCTTGTGCCGCTTTTAGCTGCGAACTATACAGATTATGTGCGTGGTGTGGTGATTTTAGCTGGGGATATTAAACCGTCTCTAGCAGAAGCACGCTGGTACAACACAATATTAGACTGGACACCAAGTTTTCTCATCCCAGACATGTGGAACCATTCCAATTTAGAAGTACTTGACCTGACTAAGAGCCTGGAAGAAGCGCAACCTAAATTCGCCAGTTTGACCATGCCAATTACCATTGTGCAAGGCACCGATGACACCTTGGTGA
Source organism: Marinomonas sp. (assembly GCF_965225885.1). Taxonomy (NCBI): domain Bacteria; kingdom Pseudomonadati; phylum Pseudomonadota; class Gammaproteobacteria; order Oceanospirillales; family Oceanospirillaceae; genus Marinomonas; species Marinomonas sp. The sequence continues at coordinate 2,032,932 of NZ_OZ245329.1, read as the reverse complement.
ATCCAAAGAGTATCGACTATGCGAAGACGCTATTCACCAAAAGTGATTTGAAAGTGGTATGGATTCAAGGCGCGAGTCACATTATTGACTTGCAACATCCCAACGAAGTCATTGAAGCCGTTCGCGACATCAATACTCGCAGTTCACAAGATAAAAACTCGACCCAATAACATTGGGTCGAGTTTATTAAAGAAAGTAAGCCAATAAAAAAGAGGCAATGAAATCCTTCTCCATTGCCTCTTTTTTTATACCCACACAGACAACGTTGGGCGTCGTACTAAAGCCGATTAATGTACATCAGACAAATACGCTTGCGCTTCTTCTCGCCCCATGTATTTGCCTAAAATTGACACAGGCACGTCTTTCAAATTCACCACAATCAAACCATCTAATGAATTATGAAACCCTGGATCGACATTAAAGCACACCAACTTGCCGTTCATTTTTAGGTACTGACGAATCAACACAGGCAGACCTTTTCCTTGCTCCATTCGAGATAAAACTTTTGAAAGCAAAGTCACACTCGCCAGCGACGACAACAAATTAGGCTGCCAGAATACTGAGCCACTGTTTCGTAGTGGCGTCGAAGGCATAACCAAGCTGGCTTTTTCTTTATCGTAATAATGGATCGACAAGGTCGCGGCAATTAACTGACGAGCGGTATGAGTGTAATCATTACTGATGCTCACAGGGCCAAACAAATGCGTGTATTTTGGATTGCGATAAGCAAAAGTGGCAATGCCTTTCCAAAGCAACAATAGAGAGTTCAAGTTTTTTTGATACTTAGCGGCGACAACAGATCGACCCATTTCAATGCTGTTATCTAAGCTATCAATAAACGTTTGGTCATAGTTAAACAAACTGCGTGAATACAAGCCTTCTAAACCATGCGCTTCGATGAGCTTGTCCACCATTCCCATTCGATAAGCACCAACAACTTCTTTATTAACGTTATGCCAAACGAACAATTGATGGTAATAACCATCGTATTCATCAATGTCGCAGGCTAAACCACTTCCTTCCCCCACGGCACGGAAGTTTTCTTCACGAATACGACCGATTTCTTGGATTAACTGAGGAATAGATTCTGTCGGCGCACAGTAAACACTGAAATCACCTTGTTTCAGCAACAGCATTTCGTCCGCTAAGCCCGCGATTTCTTCCTCCAGCACGATAGGATCAAGTGGCGCGATAATCGGTAAATCCTGACCGCCTTGCTGACTGCTAAATTCCTGAGCATTCTGAGGGCTCATCAAATAGGTATTTAGCCGTAAATAACTGACAAGATCTTGATTGCTCTCGAACTGACTCACTTCCGAGAAAGGTATGGCACTGCCAATCGAAATTTCAATGATAGAAGCTTTTTTGTTTAGCAGCTCTCGACCCAACATCGCAGTGCGCAACAAAGGATGAATGCGACCGGCGCTGTAAAACAACTCGCTGTTTTTGCCATTGATAAAAATAGGCACCGTTGTTGCTTCGCTGCGCTTTAAGAAATTAGCAACGGATTGGCTCCATTCGATGTCTGCCAACGTGCGTTGCTTTTTGTTCTGCCCTGTTCCTTTAGCGATTTTTGGGTAGGTAGAAACTTCTCCCGCAGGAAAAACAATCAGTACACCGCCCTCAGCTAAATGTCGATGAGCATCACGAATGGCTTTAGCATTGGTTCGTTGGGCAGACTTGCCACCAAACACATCAACACCAATAAACAAATCACTGATTTCAGGTAAACGTTTAAGTAACTCATTGGCCAGAACTTTTACATCCGTTCGAACTTGTCCTACTAAATCCGCCAACACCACACCTTCAATCGCCCCAAGTGGATGGTTAGCAACGATAACCACCGGGCCTTCTTGAGGAATATTATCAAGGCCGCCTTTAGCGATGGAATAATCAATGTTCAATGTGTCTAAGGTGTAACGCATGAACTCAAAGCTGGTTTGACTACCCGGCCGCTTTTGATACATGCGATCCAGCTTTGCAAGCCCTGTCGCCCATTCAACGACGGATTCCCCGATACCAAACGGCGTGACTCTTGGCAAACGAAAAGGACTTGCTACACGAGAAGAACTGGCCAACATAATTATGCTCCGTGATTAACGATATTACGGGCGATTTTATTCAATGTACCTTGCGGGTTTTGAAAGTCACGAATCGCTAAAAATGCCCCGCTCAACCAGACAAAACAAGCCATAGTAAACAACAAACCACCATCGTTTCCGATAACTTCACCCGCTTCGCTAAACTCTGGCATAACCACACCAAGCGGCGTAAATAGATGGAAGAAAATCGCCCCGGTCATAATGCCCATTGCCATTAAAGCACCAAGACCATGAAAACGAGTAAACAGTAAAATAGAAGCAATCAATTCAGCAACGCCGATGATATAGCCGCCATAATTACCAAAGAATCCCAAACCGGACCAAGCCCCCAATACGCCAAAGATATAGTCCGTTTCGTAGGAACCGGTGAATTTAAAAAACAACGACTGCACAAAAACGAAAGCGATAAACACAGTTGGAACATATTTTATTAAGGATTGTTTCATTTTTTCTTAACCTTACTTATTAATATTATTTGCTAATGAGTTTTGGCCAATTAGCATCGGCTTGTTTGATATGCAAAGCCGGATCTTGATCCCACTTGTGTTTAATATCGTCGTCATAGTTGAGATAAAGCTTGCCATCAACCACCGCCCATTCTTTAGGATCGGCAGAGGCAAAATCATTTTTGGCAGACACCGCCCAAGCACAATATCCACCGTACTGAGGCGCGTATTTCTCTGGCTCTGCTTTAAACATATCCAAATGCTCTTGGGATACGAAATACCAATCTGCGCCTTTGTATTTCGCTGTAAATTTGGCATTGCCTTCGACTGGCTTGTGGTCCGTAAAGTACGCCACTGTATCGTACCCACTCAATGCCTTACTACTAAAATAACCTGTATAAATTTCATCTTGCGCAAACGCCAGACTGCTCATAAAAAAGGCTACAAATATCATTAAACGCTTCATAACAACTCCTAAACTGCTATTAAAAGGGAACACCAACAAGGGAAACCGGTTTTACTAAAAGATACGTCCTTGCTGCCAGAGACTCTGGCGTTAAATGAGAGCAAGGCGATCCCGGCACATAGCTCATTTTCATATTGTCTTTTGAGACTTGAATACGCGTAAAACTTACCGTTTCAGCATCCTCTCTGTGCATACAAACAGAAAGGTGCGACTGCTCTGGATGATGCTGAGCATGGAACACCAACAAGCCTTCCGCTGTTTTTGTCGTTTCCTCTTCATACACTGACCGCCGATAATGAGAGACTTTATCTAACGCCACAGCAGAGGAGAAATGCGGTGAGACCGCGTCACTAATCTGCACATTTTTGCCATCCCATTTAAACTCTCGAACCTTGGCATTTCCCAACTCAAACGCCAATAAGGTAAAAGGCGCGAACTGCTCAAGAGTAAGCAGAGCGAAATGGCGTTCAACTTGTGAGGTACTCACTTCGCTAGACAAACGCTTAAGCAATTGACCACGACTAATCAGCTCGCCTTGAGGAGCAATGCCCTGATAATTGTTGAGCAAACACAAAGACAGACCGTACTCATTCAAGCTAATCCAACTGCCTTTACCGACAGGGTCCACTGGCATCAAGACGTCTACGCCTTGCTGGGTAAAAGTTTGGGGGGGCAAAGCTGGAGCGCGAGTTTTCTGCTCATCACGATTAAAAAACACCTGATAGCCAGCCTCGTCTATCCACCAAGACACTGAACACATAACTATTGGCCTCGTAAAAAAGTAGCCGTGGCTGGGGCAATGCCAAAATCATCGGCAATGGCTTTACCCAAAAGGCTAGCGCCGACTTTCACCATGGCAAAGTGATGATTAGCGTGCAGTGCCGCAAAGGTAATTTCTCGTTCTAATGTGGACGACATCAAACAAGCTTGCTTCTGAGACACAGACACTTCAGTCATAATGTTGACCATTCTCTTAAGATCTTTCTCTGACAAACTTGTTAACCAATTTGTTAAGTCAGCAATTTCCGCCAAAGCCACTTCACGAGAGGTTTCCACCTTATGACCACGACGACGTTGGTTATAATCAATCACAATGCCGGCATGAGAAACGGCCTGAAATACATCGAGCCAATGACGAAAATGTTCACCAATAGTGCTGCTCACATGAGGTTTGAGCGAAGCTTGGTAATCCGTATCGTCTAACATTTCCAAGCAACTCGATGCTTGGGCAAACACCTCAAGACAGCCTTGTATTGTCGGCGCGTAAGCAAAGAGTTGCGCCGCTTCGACCTCTCGTTTTTTTAACACTGAATACATAATTAATTACCTTCTAAAGAAAACCTTTCACCATCACCTTGTGACTAGGCATCTCTTTTCTGTCTTGATAAACCTATATTTTTTCGCAAATACCAATTCTTAATCCGTACTTGGATAACGCTCCGTTAATGCTTTCTCTTCTCGCCATGCGGTTAATAGAGAACGTATCGTTGGCGACTTCAAACCACGCTTTTTGTGTAACGCACCGATCTCAAACAAAATTCGATACTGTTTTAATAAAGTACTAAAGATCTCAGATAGCTTGGTATTACGATCCCAAATATGCGTGGCTTCACTGCTCGCGCCATTCATTTCTAAAATGGAAAATTTCTCACCTGCCATAAAGGATTCAATGTCGGCAAATTTGATGTCCAAACGGCCGTAGTAGTAACCATCCACGTCTTTTAGAATCTCATCCAATTTGCGCGTTAATGCCTGCGTGATGTATTGGTTGCCATTACGAAAAATCGAGCCACGGCTATGACTGCCAGCAAATGCTAATGGAAATTCAACACCGGCTTCAGGAACCCAATCGAGTTTGCTCGTATGACGAGGAAAATACAGATGGGTTAACTGACCGGCACGTGGGCAACGCTCGATCAACTCTTTTAAGCTATGCACACCGTCGCCCACTACGCTTGGCGTGTATTTCAACGTAATCGAAATAATTTCACCTTGTTCATTACCCGGATAGCGAACATAAAACACGCCTGCTTCCGCTTGATAAGGTGCTTTACGTTGCAAAAGAAATCGTGCGGAGTACGGGAAATTCTGAATGTAGTCCAAAAGCTGTGCTTGCGATTTCAGCAACTTAACGCCCACGCCTCGACACCCTAAATCTGGTTTCGCCACGATAGGAAAAGACAACTTAGCAGCGTCCATGGCGTGTAAGGCATTTTCTAGCTGAATAGCGGTATCGTCTTGGTTTTTCGTCAAGGTAATAAAAGGTTCTATCCATTGTTTGGCAATGGGTCCTGCCAAATCAAGAATCTCTGTTTTGGACTCTCCGACCATGCCGCTCAGCTTAATGCTTGGATTCGCGATTAAGGGCAAACACACATCGCCGTGACGCAGACCGAGTAACAGACTTTGCACAACAACAGGCGCATAAAAGAACCAAGTTGGCATAAATTCATAAGGCGAAATGCTCGCCTCTTCTTCGACTTGAAGTATTGGCATACCAGCATTGATTTTATTGGGCGATATAAATTGCCCTTCTATCATGGCGCTCATGACACACCTCGCGTAAAAGACTTATTAAGAAAACGATTCATAAAGAACAACACACCGAAGGCCAGAGGAATCAGCCCCCATTTCAATTCTGATAACTGCATAAAAACACTGCTTCCTAACAGATAAATAAGCGTGAAAACCAAAAGCGTCCAAATAGACGTTGCCAGCAAAACAGCACTTAGAAAAAGAGGTAACGAGATCGCCAGAAAGCCACTTAAGGTAAAACCAATGGTTCTTAACCCGGGAATAAAGCGAATGACAAAAAGATTTAAAAACGCTCTTTGGGTCAGCTTTTTTCTCACCACTTTAAACGAAGAATTGGTGAGGGCTCGATAACGTAGCCATCTCACTCTGCGGGTGTAATGCCCCAAAATATATAAACCTAAGTCACCTGTGGCGATGCCAACAAAAATCGCTAACAGCGCAAGTGCTGGAGGCAATTCCCCGTGAGCAGACAAGGTTGCTGCCGTGGCGATAGCAAGGTCTTCCAGTAAATAAGACAAGAGCACAATACCAACACACAACAGAGTCAACGACGCCGTTCCTGATGTTAGCCATGCCTGTAATTCTGCGATCAAAGTAAGTTACCCATCAATATTGCTAAAACGTCTACAACCAAAACTTGAAATATTCCAAGCTCACTCTGTTTTAATTATAGATTAGTCGTGGCTAGTCATTGGTTTATTACACTAATAGGTAAAAAAACTTCGAAAAAATAAAAAAGGAAAAACAAAGCGGATCTTAAAAGTCGCTATAGGGAAATTTACGGGAAGTTTTGCGGACGAAGTATCCTGAGTTATCGATAAAGGGAATCGTGTCTTTTTTTGCGTACTAAACAATTTTCAAGCACTACAAGCTTTTGTTCTTCAGTCGATTTTTGCCAATCCATAATTTCGGTTATGGTTCGATAACAGCCCACACAAACATCGTCACCATCAAGACAGCAATGCCGAATACAAGGGCTTTTTATGGTTTTATCAGTTTCATGGTTCACGGACATAATTATCTATTCCCCATCCTTCAACCTATATTTTTAGACATGTTATATCCCGTAACCACAAAGCCTACTTTTTCATACAGCGAAAATGCGCGTTTATTATGATAAGCAACTCTTAGTTTGATGTGATGAATGCCGTTATTTTTCAGACTCTTTTCAAGGTACTCCACCGTGCTCTTGCCATATTGCTTGCCTCGATACCGCTCAGAAATATAGAAATCACAAATAAAGACGGTTTTATCAGCAAAGTTTGTTGAGTACCAAAGATAACCAATCAATGTTGCTTGATTGTTAATATTTGCTTCAATACATAACAATTCTTGATTTTCGCTTTCGACACCATTAGGAAGACTTTTAGACAGGTCTTGTTGTGCTATTACAACGGCATCTTCAATAGAACGCTCATAGTTGAGAGCAATTTCTTGACTGTAGTCTTCGATAAAATAAGTACAATAAGCGGGGAACTCTTCTTGGCGCATTTTTCGTAACGCAATCATATTTCTCTCCTCTATTTAACGCAGATGGTATTAATCCCAATTGCTGCGACGCAAACTTTTAATTTGGCCTTTTTGCTTTTTCTGATCAATACGTTTTTTCTGCGAAGAACGTGTTGGTTTAGTCGGACGACGCGCTTTTTGCACACGAACCGCTTCTAAAATTAGCTCTTTCAGTCTTGCTAGTGCGTCTTCTCGATTCAGTTCTTGCGTTCGGTGCTGCTGAGCTTTAATCACAATATCACCGTCTTTGGTAAGACGAGAATCGCTTAATGCTAACAAGCGTTCTTTATAAAATTCAGGCAAAGAAGAATTGGCGACATTAAACCTAAGATGAATGGCTGAAGAGACTTTATTCACGTTTTGACCGCCTGCGCCTTGCGCTCGGATAGCGGTCAATTCAATTTCGTGGTCTGGGATCGCCACGGCGAGGGTAATTTGCAGCATGATGATTGCTTTATGTTTCTTTCTATTTGAATGGCCGACGATTATAACAGGCTTAAGAAGTGTTTGCTTTGGTACATCGTTTATCAGTACATTATCGGTTACAATCGCCGACTCGTTCCCAACCAAATAGGAGTTTTTTGTGACCCAGTTCCGTCCTTGTATCGATCTACACCAAGGCAAGGTTAAGCAAATTGTAGGTGGAAGTCTGAATGACAAAGGCGCCACAGAGAACTTTATCAGCGAACACAATGCTGAGCATTATGCCAATATGTATCGAGAGCATGGCCTAATTGGTGGACATGTTATTGCTTTGGGTAAAGGCAACCAAGAAGAAGCGTTAAGTGCCCTACGCGCTTATCCGAATGGCTTGCAATTTGGCGGCGGTGTCAAGGCTAACAATGCAGCTAGCTACTTAAAAGCGGGCGCATCTCACGTTATTGTCACGTCTTATTTATTTGAAAATGGGGAATTTTCTTGGGATCGCTTAGATAAAATCAAGCGCGAAACCGGTACTGACCGTTTAGTCTTAGATTTAAGTTGCCGTCGAACAAAAGATGGTTGGTATATTGCAACTGATCGTTGGCAAACTATTACATCCACTCAAGTTAACCAAGAAAACCTCATTGAATTAGCCAATCATTGTGATGAGTTTCTGATTCACGCGGCCGATGTAGAAGGCTTACAAGCTGGAATTGATGAAGATTTAGTTACCCTTCTCGGCCAAGGCTGCCCTGTTGCCGTAACCTATGCGGGTGGCGCTCGCTCTCTAGCAGACTTAAAACGCGTTCACGAACTATCCAATGGCATTGTCGATTTAACCATTGGCAGCGCGTTGGATATTTTTGGCGGCAAAGGCGTCACGCTAGACGAATGTATTCTATGGAATCAGTCACAAAAATAACGGCATGAGAGACAAGTTATCGACTTGTCTCTCATGCTCTGTGCAATACATCTTTACCTCCAGCCGTCATGAGAGTTTTTATTTACACTTATAAATAAAATACTCACCTCGGTAGCTGGCACTTCAGCTCGACATACAATCCTTCATACCGCATACTTGATGACTTATTTTTCGCTTATAATCTCAGGATTAATTAATGTCTACATTCCGTACCGGCCTTTTACTTGCGACACTTTTACTCAGTGCCTGCTCGATGCCAATTTTAAAAGACTTACAAAACGAACAAACTGAGAATACCTCTACGCCGAACACAGTAAGTACTGAACAAACCACGCCAAGTAAAACTACTGCCAACAACGCAGAAACGGTAGAAACAAGCGTTGTTATTGACACCAATGAAGTCAGCAATGCTAAAAGCAGTAATGGCGATCTAGCCGAACAATTTGCTGCACAAAAAGAACTGGCTAAAACTAATTATTCTGAATTGAAAAAACGAGTTGGCAATGCTCCTGAGCTGCCAAGACTATTAGCAACAGAACAATTAAATTCAAAAGAAATGAGCTCAGGCATTCAAGAATTACGCTCGTATATCAGTAAGACCAATACCGCCATTGCATTATTAAATGCGCGCGTAGATGACAGAGAAAAAGTAGCAATGAATGGTGATTTGATTCGCATTTTTCTATCAGAAGCGACGGTTACTCATGGCAAAACAACATTCAAAGCGCAACCACTTGTGGGCCAATGGGTTCGCGGCGAAAGCAGAGTCATTCGTTTAAAAGACAATATTTTGTTTGAAAACCCAAAATCAGAAGATTTGAATATTACATTTTCAGAAACATACCAGCTTGTTATCAATGGCGAAGTTATCTCGACCATCAACCCAAACAAAGAAAAAAACAACGCCAGTTTTAATGTATCGACAACTGGTAATAGCGGCACGGTGGTTGGTAAATTGGACTATCGAATCGTTAATAATAAATAGCCTCAACACTCAACATTCTTCATGAACAAAAAAAGAGCTCATATTGATGCTCTTTTTTTGTTGGTTCACTTAACTAATTTAGCCACCTTACGCCGTTGCTGTGCGTTGTCTAAGACTATCTGAATACAGGCTAAATAATCCACTATCATGTTGGCGAACAGCTTATCATCTAACTTTCGGACTAACTTCCCAATACGCTTTATTACCTGCCAATTGACTGACATAACGCGACTTGGTGCATATCTATCTGCTGCATTAAGAGCAGACAAATAAGCCGTTGCTATATAACCGGGTTCTGGATTCATTGTGCCAGTATCTTCCGGTAACACCCCAACACTATGCAGTAGTCTTTCAGCCAACCGTCGATACAAAGAAGACACTTTCTTAAACACATGCTTATCCAGTGTATTCCCGACTCGCCCACATAACGCCGAGTTCGCAAAAAAACCGTCAAAACACATAGACAGCATGTCACATAAAATACGCGAATCCCTATTTGGATACAGTATTTTTCTCGATCTATGATCTTCAAGCATGTTTGTCTCCTTTCAAAAAAGGGTGAACTTTGTGCAAACAAGGATAATTAAGGCCGTGTTTAATGCAAAGTTACAGGGAAAGACTAGGACAGACTTACCACCCTATGATTCCATGACTCTATTAAATTTTTATGATCATTCTTCTGTTCTATCTAGGGAAAATAATAATGTCTTTACCAAAGCTATTTATGCATGTTCAAGATCCATTATTAGCTTCAAATCTGCTTTCTTTACATGGCGTTCGCCAGTATGAACTCAACATTAGCCATCAAGGTGAAAGTTGGCTAGATCAACTCTCTATGGCTAAATGCGATATTGCTCTTATCGAAGTCAATTCTCTACATGACACAGCCCTAAAAGAACTGATTAACAGCCCTGTTCTGTATCAAACAGAGTTCTTATTTTTTAGCAAAGGCGAACCCGACCCAATATTGGATTGCCTGATGCATAAAGGCGCTGGATTTCACTACCGCGCGCCTTACAATTTAAAACTGATTGAGTCTTCGTTAGAGGAAGTCTTTGCTGAGCTAAACCGTTCCCACGAAAACATCACTACACAAACCAGCTATTTGGATCAATTTGGTTTGTTAGTCGGCTCATCAATTGACATGCATTCACTCTACCGAACTATTAGAAAAGTAGCGGTAACCAACGCCAATGCTTTTATCATGGGCGAAAGCGGTACAGGTAAAGAACTTATCGCCAATACTTTGCATGTTTTCAGCCAACGCGCTGAAGGCCCATTTGTTGCTATTAACTGCGGGGCACTGAGCCCAGAACTGATCGACAGCGAACTATTCGGTCATGTTAAAGGTGCTTTCACCGGAGCACATAAAGATCATCAAGGCGTTTTCGAGCAAGCAGAAGGCGGTACGCTCTTTTTAGATGAAGTCACCGAAATGCCTTATGAGCAGCAAGTAAAATTGTTAAGAGTACTCGAAAGCGGTGAATACAAACCCGTCGGCGCCCAACAAGTAAAAATGGCCAACGTGCGCATTGTTGCGGCAACAAACCGTACGTTAAGTGATGCCATCCGCGATGAAGTCTTCCGTGAAGACCTGTATTTTCGTTTGGCTCAATTTCCTATTATGGTTCCCACTTTGCGTGACCGAGAGGGCGATGCCTGTGGCCTTGCTCAACACTTTCTGGCCTACCGCAATGCGCAAGATGGTCAACACAAACAACTTTCAATACAAAGCCTAGAAAAAATAAATCACTATAATTGGCCTGGCAATGTTCGAGAGCTAAAACACGCTATAGAGCGAGCTTACATCCTAGCCGATCAAATTATTCACCCAGAACACCTTGTTACCAATGACCTAAACGAACAAACCGAAACAGACAAAACATCAGGCATTCCAACTGGTATGCGCCTTGATGACATAGAAAAAATCGCCATTTTAAAAACGCTGAAAAACAATGACGGCAACAAAACAGACACGGCCAATCAACTTGGTATCAGCATAAAAACCCTATATAACAAACTCGATAAATATGACCAAACCGATTTTTTATAAAACAACAGAAGTGGCTTCAAAAAGTACTTCAGAAAAAAGGCCGATTACTCGGCCTTTTTTCTCTTCGTATTAGCAATCAGTATCTTTGGCGTTCATGCCTTCTTTCGCTTCTTCACACTTGTCTTCAATGGCATTACCAGTATCTGTCATGGTGTCTTCAATTGAATTACCAGCGTTGTTTAGCGCTTCACCAGCATTGTCCATGGTTTGCTCAACGGCATCACCAGCATTGGACATTGCGTCTTCTACTTTATTGTCATCAGAACTCTGATCACAAGCAGCCAATGTACCAGCAGTAACAAGAACCAAAGCGGTATTTAGTAGAGTGCGTTTAATATTCATAATGGTAACCTCCATTTAGTTTTTTAAAATTTGGGAGTCATGACTGCGTTTGTCTCTAGTCTTCCCAAGCAATCAATTCAACAATCCGAACAGAAGAATTTAAGTCCTGATCGTTGATTTCCCCTAAAGTATTGCGAAGCACGTGCCAACTTTTAAAATCACAATCAAACCATTGATATTAAAAGACTTTATTTTAAATCCAGCATTTAAATACGACGTTTAACAAACGCTTAATAAGTAGTTTTTACAAAGCCACTCGGTAACTTTTTCCGTCGAGTAATTGTAAAGACGCAAAAAATATGATTCACCGACCACTTTTGCCGATGAAATAAACCGCTAATTTGATGAAATAAAACAAAAATGCTCTTGAATGTTTGTATGTCTGCCATAGAATTGGCCGAAACCTTTGCTTTACTTATAAAAGCTACCCTTAAGGACACGTTAATGAGCTCTACGCTGCACACCTCACCAAGATTAGATGGCTTTCGTATGCCTGCGGAGCACGAACCGCAAGAGCAAGTTTGGATGGCTTGGCCAACACGCGAAGACAACTGGCGAGAGAAAGGCAAGCACGCTCAAGCGGAGTTTGTTGCCGTTGCTACCGCCATTGCACAATCAACCAAGGTCACTTTCATTGTCGATGCTAAGCACTATGAACAAGCTCGCCTCGCCTTACCCGATCAAATTCGAGTGATCGAGATTCCATCCGATGATTGCTGGATGCGTGACATAGGCGCGACCTATGTAGTGAACGATCAAGGTGAGCGCCGAGCAAACAGCTGGCAGTTTAATGCCTGGGGTGGTGAACTAGACGGTCTATATGATTCTTGGGAACAAGATAATGCGGTAGCCGAAAAAATGGCTGCGGTCACAGGTGACTATGTTTATCACACACCATTAATTCTAGAAGGCGGTTCGATTCATGTGGATGGTGAAGGCACCTTATATACAACAGAAGAATGTCTGCTTCACCCAAGCCGAAATCCGCATTTAAGCAAAGAAGACATAGAAGACCTATTAAAGGTGTACTTAAATGTCGAAAAAATTATTTGGCTAAAAGACGGACTTTATAACGACGAAACCAATGGCCACGTCGATAACATCATGCATGTTGTTCGTCCGGGAGTTGTGGCTTTAACCGACTGTGAAGACCCAAGTGATCCGCAATACGCTATTAGCAAAGCGGCGTTGAAAGTCCTAAGCGAAACTGTCGATGCAAAAGGCCGAACATTGGAGATTATTAAGCTTCCGATGCCGGGACCGCTTTTTGTATCAGCAGATGAAGCCAAAAACCTAGTTGCAAGTGATCACATGAATCGCCAAGTAGGTGAACGTCTTGCCGCCTCTTACGCTAACTTTTTGATAACGAATAACAGCATTGTGTTTCCAACATTCGGCGAAGAAACCGACGAGCAAGCACAGCAGATTCTACAAAAGGCATTTCCTGATCATAAAGTAATAGGTGTTTACGCAAGAAATATATTATTAGGTGGGGGAAACATTCACTGCATTACTCAACAAGTACCAATGAAATGCACGATTAAAAAGTTTTAATGCACTAAAGCTATTGAATAGAGTTACCATTTGATAACAAATATTTAGTTGCTATTTCCATATAAAAGCATCAAATATAAACCGTTTTTATGACAATAATATTTCTGTTTGTAGTGCTCTCACACTGTGCTAATCTCGTGTATTAACGCCTTGTAAAAACGGTTTATAACGCATTGGTGTTTTGTATATTTTCTGGCTAGAACATAAACAATTTTTTGCTTATGTTCGGTTGTACTAATTGAAGCGCATTGCTTCTTATTTACGATGGCGTATTTCGCTTGGGGTAATATTAATGGATTCCACGTTTACTTTATTGGACTTAGGCTGGCAGGCTTACTTTCAACAACAGTTATCATTGGATGATTTAGAATCTAATCGTATTGCACGTATCTGCTCTCAAAAAGGCGGCAACTACGAGCTTGTCAGTGAATTCGGTTTCTTTAATATAGAAAGCGACTCAGATATGCCAAGCATGTCTGTCGGTGATTGGGTTATTACTGACACTGAACAAAACTTCCTACGTCTTTTAGAACCAAGCTCTGTATTTGAAAACATCGCTTCAAATATAGACACTGTGTTTTTAATGTGTGCATTAAATCAAGATTTCAATCTGGCCTTGATTAAACGTTATTTAGAACTGACTCATGAAGCGCAAGCAGATGCCGTTGTTATACTCACAAAAGCAGACACTTGTAATGATGCGGCAGAAAAACGTGCCCAAGTAGAAAAGCTTGATCCATTACTTATTGTAGAAACCGTTAATGCTTTGGACGCAGATAGCTTAGGCTGTTTAGCGCCTTTGCTTAAGAAAGGTAAAACGATTGCCTTACTTGGCGCGGTTGGGTCAGGTAAATCTGCCTTGATCAATACCTTGATGCAAACCACCGCCGAAGGCAAAGCACAAAGAAACATCGGCGATTCTGGCGCATTAAAGATCATGCCATCGGGCGCTATTTTATTAGATACGCAAGGCATGCGTGAACTACAACTTGCTGAGTTCGATAGTCGTGCCATTGCCAATTTCGCAGACATCATTGCATTGGAAAAAGAATGCCGTTTCAGTGATTGTCGTCACCAAGGTGAACCAGGGTGCGCAATAAAAGCAGCGGTAAAAGCTGGCCGTTTGGACGAGCAACGCGTCGCTGACTTTATGTTGCTTCGTAGTGAAGATGGCGATGACGATCAGGTCACTAAATCTAAACCGCAGGAAAAGTTCTATCGTAGCGCACAATCCGATATACGCGCTCGAAAACACAGTTCCGCCGAATAGTCTGACTATTTAACAAGTAAAAGCGGCCTACTCAATCTAGGCCGTTTTTTTGCGAAGAAAACCTTCAAAATCAACAACAGCACCCTGCACCCTTTACAGCAAGCCTTTGAGTGTTTATAACAACTCCCTCTATTCGTTTTCTCTCCACTCTAACTGAGGCAGCTTTTCTGAATCACCATGTCTAATACTTTACTGATATATTCCACAACAGACGGTCACACAAAAAAGATAAGCCTAAAAATGCAAGCGGTTATCGAAAGCCAAGGCCATTCAGTCACTCTTCTACCAGTAGAAGAGGCAACGGCAGAAACCTTAAGCAACCATGACAAGATAGTCATTGGCGCCAGCATTCGCTATGGAAAACATCAAAAAGTCGTAATCGATTTTATTGAACAGAATAAAGCTCAGCTTGAAAGCAAGCCGAGTGCTTTTTACACCGTTAACCTTGTTGCTCGTAAACCTGAGAAGTGTCAACCAGATACCAACCCATACATCATCAAACTGTTAGCCCAACTAGATTGGAAACCCAGTTTAGAAGGGGTTTTTGCGGGTAAATTAAATTACCCAAAATACGGTTTTATCGACCGCAATATGATCCGCTTCATTATGTGGATGACCAAAGGACCAACCGATCCCAAAACCAATATGGAATTTACTAATTGGAATAGCGTTGATACGTTTGCTCAAGCCGTCTGCGATATGTAATCAAGACTATTAAAATACGTTACAGAGATAGATAATCTCTTTAATTATTATTAAGGAACCAACGAAATGACTGACGCGCTACTGTTAACCTTTGTTTTTCTGGTTGCTGGGGTCATTTCTGTACCGATTGCATCTCGCCTTGGGCTTGGCTCGGTATTAGGTTACTTAATGGCGGGAATCGTAATCAGCCCTATTTTGGCTTTACTCCAAGTCGACATTGTTTCAATCCAGCATTTTGCCGAACTCGGTGTTGTCATGATGCTATTTCTCGTTGGACTTGAACTAAACCCTAAAAAACTCTGGGCATTAAAGTCCAAACTACTAGGCTTAGGTGGCGGACAAGTTGCGTTAACTGCCGTTTTTATTATGGGCTTAGGAATGCTATTGAACCAAGAATGGCGTACCAGCTTAGCCATTGGTTTAGTACTTGCTCTCTCTTCTACCGCCATTGTTATTCAAACGCTAACGGAAAAAGGCTTGATGAAATCAGATGGTGGCCAATCGTCTTTTGCCGTATTGCTCGCTCAAGATATTGTCGTTATCCCAATGCTGGCTTTTATTCCTCTGCTTGCCACACCAGAACTCATCGAATCTTTAAACCACGCGGCAGAAATATCTCAGGGTGGAAGCCATTCCGTATCTTTAGTCGATGGATTAGAAGCATGGGAAACGGCTTTGATTACCATCGGCGCCATTGGCATTGTGATTTTAAGCGGTAGTTTTTTAGTCACGCCTATATTCCGTTTTATCGCCGTCGCTCAATTGAGAGAACTTTTTATTGCTGCCGCACTGATGTTTGTTATCGGCACAACTCTACTCATGTCTTTGGTTGGACTGTCTCCTGCACTCGGAACATTTCTAGCCGGTGTGGTATTAGCCAACTCACCTTATCGGCATGAGTTAGAAAGTGACATCGCGCCGTTTAAAGGCTTGCTGCTGGGGCTATTCTTTATGACCGTCGGCGCAGGCATAAACTTCTCTCTACTATTTAGCCATTTCCTCTCTATCCTTGGCTTAACTATCGGATTAATTTTGCTGAAAGCCACGACGCTTTTGATATTAGGACGGATTTTTAATATTCGGGGTTCCAACAAATGGCTATTTGCATTAGGCCTTGCCCAAGCTGGGGAATTTGGTTTTGTCTTGCTCTCTTTTACTGTCAGTAATGCCGTGATATCACAAGAAGTAGCCGATATTCTGCTGCTTGTCGTGGCGTTGTCTATGTTGCTCACGCCAATGCTATTCATCCTTTATGACCGTGTCATCGCGCCTCGATATGCCACAGACCAAACGGCAGGCACACACGATGAACTACCCGATGACAATAAAATCATTATTGCCGGCTCAGGACGAATGGGAAGCACGATAGACAACCTTTTACGCTTGGCAGGTTATCACTCAACGGTCATTGATTTCAGCGTAAAACGACTCAGAGCACTGCAGCATTTTGGCGTTAAAAACTACTTCGGTGACGCCACTCGTCCTGACTTACTGCAAGCTGCTGGCATAGATGAAGCATCGGTGCTGATTATCGCCATTGATGATCCAGAGCAAATTACCAAACTCGTCAAATATGTTCGAGAAAACTATCCAGACCTACACGTCATCGCGAGAGCCTTCGACAATAACCACGTTTACGATTTATGGGCGTCGGGATGTCGCGACATTATTCGAGAAAACTACGACAGTAGCTTGCGTATGGGACGATCTGCTTTTGAAGCGCTGGGCATTTCTCATCATAAAGCCGAACAGATGATTGACGTGTTTAATCAACACGACAAAGTATCCATGGTGGAAGTGGCCGACGCCCATCAAATAGGCGTGCCCTTCCATGAAAACAAAGTGTTTATCGCTCGTCTTAAAAAATACCTAGAAGAGAAAAATCCTCAACTTCAAAAAGCCATGCAAGACATTCAGGCACAAACAGACGATTAAACGACGGCTTGCCTTATTTATTAAGCTAATGCAGCGTCACACTGCTTTGCAGCTTAGCGAGTCGTTCATTCCATTTACCTGCATGAGAGCGCTCGCAAGCTTCTTCGCTATCAAAGCTCACTTGCTGGCGAAGCTTGTTGAATTTGATGTTAACGGCATTTAACTTGTCTTGAATAAGCTGATAAAAATAGTCATCCCGCTTGGCTTCAAGAGCATTAGACAAAGACTCGTCCGTTTCGAACACACAAATGATCTTGAGTGAATTAGGAAAGGCACTGTAATTCACTAAATGTGTTAGCCAGACGAACCCATCCACAGACCCCAAGGCTGTTTCGCAGACATTTGTTAACGCTTCACGAAGGGCATTATCAATTTTTTTATCGGACTTCTTCATACAACCACTTAACGAATTTAAGAAACCGAAAGTGTAACCTGTTGCAGAGTAGCAACCAACAGTCGTCACCATTCACTCTTCTGAGATAAAAATGCTTTTTTAGGCATTAAGCGTTTCTATCAACTATTCAGTTGCATCGGGATGCATTACACTGTTTGCCATATATTTATCTTCATTAAACATTCGACAATAAGCAGGAACACATAGCAACGACCTGCTTTTGCCTCGTTTAAGACCTCCAGTAAGGAACCCTGCTGTGAAAAAAGTATTTATTGATGGCGAAACTGGCACCACCGGCCTGCAAGTAAAAGATCGCCTAATTAACCATCCAAACATTGAAATCATCAGTATCGATCAAGATAAAAAACGCGACGTAGAAGAAAAGCGCCGCTTGATGAAAGAAGCGGATGTCACCGTACTTTGTTTACCTGATGATGCCGCTAAAGACAGCGTTATTTTGGCAAAAGAAGAAGGCTGCCGCATTTTAGACGCCAGTTCTGTTCACCGTGTCGCCGATGGCTGGGTGTACGGTTTGCCTGAACTCGATGTCACACAACGCGACAAAATCAAAGGTGCCCAGTTTGTTTCTAACCCTGGTTGTTACCCAACGGGGGCAATCTTGCTATTGAAACCTTTGATTGAAGCGGGATTGCTATCTGCATCTTATGATTACTCAATCAATGCGGTCTCTGGTTACAGTGGCGGCGGTAATGCGCTAATTGACCGTTATGAAAGCACCAACAATGCGCCAATATTTGGTGCTTACGGTTTGTCCTTCAACCACAAACACCTAGCTGAAATGAAAAAATGGTCAGGTTTGGATAATGCACCTATTTTCGTTCCTAGTGTGGGCAACTTCCGCCAAGGCATGTTGACCTTTTTGCCAATTCAACTAAAAGGCGATGTCACCATGGAACAGCTACAAGCTAAATTGGCTGAAGTGTATGCCAACGACACGTTTGTAACCGTAAATGGTTTTAATGTGGTTGCGGATAACGCAGCGCCATTCTTAACACCACACGGTCTTGAAGACACGAACCAAATCGAGTTATCGGTTCTAAGTGAACCAGGTAACAAGTCAGGAATACTGGTTGCCAAACTGGATAACCTCGGCAAAGGCGCGTCTGGCGCTGCCGTACAAAACCTAAACATCATGTTAGGTTTTGACGAAGCAACTGCTGTTAACCTTCGCTAGTCATCTTATCTCGCCTTCTTTTTCATAGAAGGCGAGATTTGTCCTTAGAGCCTCAAATGAATAATAAAAATAATGCCAATCAGACTACAACACCGACTCCCTCACTGACCCCCTCAAGTAAGTCCAGCTGGCCGCTTTACCTAATTTTAGCGATGACATTAGCCATTGGTTCTGTTTCCTACCAATTTCTAACGTTACCCCAATCATTGACTGCTGGACTGTTGTTCATTTGTATCGCCTTCTGGGCTACGACTTTGGTGCCGGCTTATTGGCCAGCTTTGGGGTTATTTGCTTTTGCGACGGCAACACAACTTGCTCCGACACAAGTCATATTCGCCGGATTTCAATCATCAACTTTTTGGTTATTGTTCAGCGGCATGGTGTTTGGCGCGGCGATTAATCATACGGGGATAAATTCCCGTGCAACGCGATTATTGATGCTTATCTTGGGTAATAGTTACCGAGGCACCATAGTCAAAATTGCTTTGTTTGCGATGGCGTTGGCCTTTTTGATTCCTTCAGGTGTGAGCCGTATTGTACTCATCATCCCGATCATTGCCTCTTTCGCCGATCACTTTGGATATGACCAAGATTCCAATGGTCGAAAAGGCATGTTACTGGCAGCAGCATTCGGAACCTTCTTACCAGCCTTTTCGATCTTGCCTGCGAACGCGCCCAACATGCTACTTTCAGGTATGACCGAAGCCTTATATAACGCGCCTTTTTCTTATGGCGAGTATCTACTTTTGCATTTTCCTGTCTTGGGGTTTGGCAAGCTAATCATGACTATTGGTGTCATTTTATGGCTTTTTCCGGATAAGGCGCCAAACCAAGCCATACAAGCGACCATTGAAAAATCAGCCATGACAAAAGTAGAAACGCGCTTATTAATTGTGCTTTGTGTTTGCTTTGCTTTCTGGTTTACCGACTCGCTACATCATATTTCAGCAGGTTGGATTGGGCTTATTACGGCGTTAGTTTGCTTATGACCAAGCCTTGGATTAACCGCAAAAAATAGCATCGACAAAGACATTCAGTATGGCACCTTGCTATTCGCTGCAGGGATTATCGGTTTAAGTGCCATCATTGCCTATTCTGGTTTGGGTACTATCTTGGTGAATTATTTAACCGAGGTCATTCCTTTCACCCAAGATTCACCTTTGATGAATTTGAGTCTGCTGACCTTTATTTCCACTTGCGTGGCGGTGGTGACCAATTTGGCTGGCGTTCCTGCCATTATGACGCCAATGGCGGAACATCTTGCCAACATTGCCGGCTTGTCTAATAACGCCGTGCTAATGACCCAAGTATTGGCATTTTCAAACGTCTTACTGCCTTATCAAGCGCCACCTCTGATAACTGCAATTGCGCTTGGCAATTTATCCATCAGCGCCGTCACGAAAGTATGTTTGGCGACTTTTGCGCTGACAAGTTTCGTCTTGTTGCCACTAAACTTCCTCTGGTGGCATATTCTCGGTATGTTTTAGGCAAGCTTCTTAGCTTATCCACTAAGCTATTTAGCAGAAGTGCCTCTTTTTAAAGATCACTTCTGCTATTTGAAGACAGCTTTTTCAGCTAAAATATCGTACTATGCCCGTTAAATCACTCTTGACCCAGCATTCTAATTATTGATTCCTATGATACGACTTTCCAATATCCAACTTCCTCTTGATCACGACGCTAGCGCAGTAGAAAACGCGATTTTATCCATGCTTGAAATTCCAGCAGAGAAACTCGTTAGTTTTAACGTCTTTCGTCGTGGCTACGATGCGCGCAAGAAAACCAACATCATGTTGATTTACACCTTGGATGTTGAGACGACATGCAATGAAGAGTTGCTTAGCCAGTTTGTCGATCACCAACAAGTTAAAGCAACACCGGACTTAGATTATCATCCCGTTGCACAAGCACCAGTAACCTTGACTGAACGTCCTATCGTGATTGGTTTTGGCCCTTGTGGTTTGTTAGCCGCCTTAGTTTTAGCGCAGATGGGTTACAAGCCAATCGTGCTGGAGCGTGGTAAAGAAGTACGTGAACGCACCAAAGACACGTTCGGTTTTTGGCGTAAAAAAATTCTGAACACTGAATCCAACGTACAGTTTGGTGAAGGCGGCGCGGGTACTTTCTCTGACGGTAAACTCTACAGCCAAGTGAAAGACCCTAAACAATACAGTCGTAAAGTACTAAACGAATTTGTGGCCGCGGGCGCACCGGACGAAATCCTTTACGTCAGGAAACCTCACATTGGTACCTTTAAGCTGGTTGCCATGGTCGAGAAAATACGCGCACAGATTATTGAATTAGGCGGCGAGATTCGTTTCAGCTGTCGCGTTGATAATTTACATATCGAAGACGGTCAAGTCACTGGTGTGACGCTTGCGGATGGTGAACAACTGCATTCTAAGCACATCGCCATCGCAATTGGCCACAGTGCTCGTGATACTTTCGAGATGCTGCACAGCAAAGGCGTGTACATTGAAGCCAAGCCCTTCTCTGTGGGCTTTCGTATCGAACACGAGCAATCGTCTATCGATAAAGCCCGTTTTGGTCCAAATGCGGGTAACGAGATTCTGGGTGCGGCGGATTACAAACTGGTTCACCACTGTAAAAATGGTCGTTCCGTTTACAGCTTCTGCATGTGCCCTGGCGGCACCGTCGTTGCAGCGACGTCGGAAGAAAACCGTGTTGTTACCAACGGCATGAGTCAATACTCTCGTAACGAACGTAACGCCAACAGCGCTATCGTGGTGGGCATTGATCCTTCCGATTACCCAGGCGGCCCACTTGCTGGCATCGAATTCCAACGCAAATTAGAAAGTCTTGCTTATGAATTGGGTGGTAGCAACTACGATGCGCCAGCTCAAACAGTCGGTGCATTTTTGCGTAATGAAACACCGAAAGCACTAGGCACAGTGGAGCCTTCTTTCAAGCCGGGTATTAAGCTCACTAACTTAGCAGATGCTCTACCCGATTTTTGTATCGAGGCCATTCGCGAAGCGATTCCGGCTTTCAATAAGAAAATTCGAGGTTTTGCCTTTGACGATGCTTTATTAACTGGCGTAGAAACACGCACCTCAGCGCCGATCAATATCAAGCGCGATCCAGAAAGTTTTGAAAGCATCAATACCAAAGGCTTGTATCCAGCGGGTGAAGGCGCTGGCTACGCAGGCGGTATCATGTCAGCCGCTATCGACGGCATTAAAATCGCCGAAGCCATAGCATTGAGTATTAACGCCAAAGCAGATCAATAACTGCTCGAAGTTTCGTCTAAGCATTTGATTTAAAAAATAACAAAAAGGGCTTTCTAATACATAGACAGCCCTTTTTTCTTGTTAACACGCTATTGATCAGATCCTTCTGTCATGTCAATACCTCGCTCGGCAAACACTTCTTTGGCCGCAAAGAGTCCATTTAATGCCGCTGGAAAACCCGCATAAAGTGCCATTTGCATCAACACTTCGACGATTTCTTTTGGAGAACAGCCAACATTAAGTGCGGCATGGAGATGAACTTTAAGCTGCGGGGTTGCATTGCCTAATGCGGTTAACGCCGCTACTGTGGCGATTTCACGTGATTTTAAATCCAAGCCAGATCGACTATAGATATCACCAAAACCAAACTCTATCATCAAGGTAGCAAAATCTGGTGCGATAGATTGCAATGCATCGACGACTTTCTGGCCTTGATCACCGTCTATTTCAGCAAGCTTTTTCAAACCTAATTGATAACGATCTTCACTCATTTCTCTCTCCTAAACAGTTCATTAGACAACTCTTATTGCATTGTTTGTTACTATGTCATTTTTTATAATCGAAATATTTAGATAAAATAGAGAAGCCATTTTCCAATATTGAAAAACAACTTCAGTGGAATATCCTATGAATGAGATGATTTGGGACGATACTAAAGCCTTCTTGGCACTGGCACGCTGTGGCACATTAACCGCAGCGGCTACATCTCTAAACATGGGGATTGCCACCCTATCGCGAAAAATTGAACGCCTTGAGCACAGCCTACAAACGCCACTCTTTTTGCGCTTTCAGACTGGCTATCAACTAACGGACGAAGGCAAAAATCTCTTAACTAACGCAGAGGCAATGGAAACTGCGGCTTTTGCGTTTAGCAAGAGTGCGGAAAAGGAATCTCAACTGATCGGAAGGGTCAAAGTTGCCACGGCTGAAAACCTTGCCACTCACCTCATTTTGCCAGCGCTAGGCCTTTTTCAGCAAAGTTATCCTAACTTACACATCGATCTTGTCACCGATATTCATACCGCCAATTTACATCGTCGCGATGCGGATCTCGCCTTACGTATGGTGCGTCCAACCAATGGCAATGTCAGCTTCCAACGTGTTGGTAAACTAGGTTACGGACTCTATTGCAGCGCTTATTACCAAAAGGAACGCGATGACGCTAAGGATGATTTTATTCAATGGGGAGAGCATTACGAGCACTTGCCCGCAGCACAATGGATCTCTGGCCAATTAGCCGGAAAAGAACCTATTATCACTACCACATCGGTGGCGACCCAAGTCACTGCTTGTCTGGCGGGAATCGGCGTGGCGATATTGCCACACCCAGTTGCTCGACCAACTAAGCTTGTTTGCTTGGCAGACATACCAGAGATCAATCAAGAAATTTACCTAGTTATCCAGACCGATTTAACCCAATCAAAACGCATCCGCGCTGTCGCGGATTTTCTTTCAGAGCTAGTAAAGACACATCAAGACCGCCTTAATTAGTGCGCGGCCATACCTTTAATATTTTCACCATGAACTTGAACTTGTAATTCGTGGGTCAAGCGACGGATTTGTTCTAGCTCAACTAACCAAAGCTGCAATTTAGACAAAACCAATCATCATCTTTCGCTGGGCAATCATCTAGAGCTTTCTTCAAACACTCAAACTCTGTGGAGCTAGCAGTATTGGGAACCTATAATAACCACTAACACAATGAGCCTTTCATGGACTCATTGTGTTTCTTTAAAAAACAATCCAAGCCTTGTGTTTTGAGTTCGATTGCGCTGATTTAATACAAAAACAGTCAGCAACAAAGCAAGAAATTCAGTGCTCGCGGCGGCATACCAAATCCCCCATTCGGAAAAGAAATAAGGCAGAATGAAAATCAACGGTAGAGAAAAGGCATAGGTTTTCATGATGCCAAGGATACCCGCTCTTTTCGCGTCACCAATGGCTTGAAAAAACATGCTAATCATCATTTGCGGGCCAACCAGAAAAAGCGCCAGAGTAGAAAGCGGTAAGATTCGAACGACCTCACTGATAACCGCCGGATCACTAACAAACAACGCACCTAAACTACTTTTAAAAACAAACGCAATAATCTGTAACAGCAGGCAATAAACAAAGGCAACGGTCAAAGCTATTCTGATGCTGGTATTTACTCGACCTAATGCATTGGCGCCAAAGTTGTTACCAACAATGGCTTGAAAAGCCATACTCAGCCCAAGTAAGGGCAAGAAAATAAATGTCATTAAACGCGTAATAATGCCATAAGCGCCCACTGTCGTTGCATAATTAGCAGCGTCCCAGATTTGTAAATTGTATAAAATAGCGCCTGACGTTAATGCCAAGCCGATATAATTTAAGCTCGAAGGTGCACCTAAAGACAAAAACGTCAGCCAATGCTGTCGAGATTTTGAAAACAAGATAACCTGAAGGTTAAGCTCGTTTTTCTGATATTTACGGTAGAAAAAAACAATAACCAAAGAAATAGCTTGCGCTAAAACAGTCCCATAAGCCGAGCCTTCCACCCCCCAATTCAAACCTACAATCAATAAATAATTGAAAATACCATTCAATAGCACCGATAAAAGAGAAACTGACGCCATGAAAGAAACACGCCCTTCACAGCGTAAGCTATCGCCATTAATCGCTAAAACAAAGACCAAGGGAGAGAAGAAAACCAAAATCGAAATATAACGATAACTCATATCGGCAATCAGATTTGAGCCATTACTCACAGCATCCGTCAATGCGTGACCGCCCAGTAAAAACAAGCTAATCAATACAATGCAGACCACTAAAGACAAACTTATCGCTTGGGAAAATACTTCCACGGCACTGGAGCCATTTCCCGCGCCTAATTGCCGCGCCATTAAACTGGCAAAACCATTCGAGACAAGCGTTGATAACGCGACAATCAGTATGAAAGCAGGAAACATAGAAGTCACCGCAGTCAGAGCATCCGCACCAACAAACACGCCAAGAAAATACGCATCCACCAGCGCAAAAGAACCATTCACCATCATAATCAAAATAATCGGCGCGGCCGTTTTTAGAAACACAAAAGGTAAAGACGCATTAAGAAAGCTATTATTTTTATGTGATTCTGACGTCATTAGAAATATGTCCCGTTATATCACCAGCAGCAAAAGGTATTTAGAGCATAAGCTCCAATCATAGACTACGAGGATATTATTCTAAGCAAGGAGCAAACGGGAGCTTTTATCACAGGAAGCATTAAAAACAACAATTTCTGCCATACCCAAAGGTTCAGTTATAAGTTTTGACTTAAATAAGCATAATAAACGTTTCATACGTGGAAAAGTAAATCTTGCGTCTGCTTTATGGCTGATAACACTTATAACTGCTACTGTGGTTAATACATTGTCCGTTCGGGAGTTGATTTATGTGGCTAGAAGCATCCAGTACTCTTGAGTTCAACATTGAAGCACCCTCACCTTTTGTGCTTATGTTGCGACCTCGTAGCGGAATGCAGCAATGGATTGCACGGGAAGAATATGTATTGTCCCCCAGTGTGCCTGCTGTGGAATTTACCGATTCCTTTGGTAACTTATGTTAGCGATTAGTTGCGCCTGTCGGACATTTTTCGATTCGTATCTCTGTAGTGATAGAAACCGCTAACGCTTCAGATACTGCACCCGGCGCGCCTTTTGTCGACATCCAGCAATTACCCGACGAAACCTTACCTTTTCTGCACCCAAGTCGTTATTGCGACTCTGATCATTTTACCGAAATGGCCTCGTCCATCGTTACAGGCTTAACGCCAGGTTATGACCAATGCAGCGCTATCGTCGATTATATTCGTCAAAACATTCAATACACACCGGGTGAAGGCGAACAGAACTTGAGTGCGTCTGAGCTAAATGAATTAGGTCGAGGCGTTTGCCGAGATATGGCACATTTAGGTATTGCTTGCTGTCGCGCGCTTGCCATTCCTGCACGCATGGTAGTGGGTTACCTTGAAGGCTTAAAGCCGATGGATTTACACGCGTGGTTTGAAGCCTACGTTGGTAATCGTTGGTACACCTTCGACCCAACGCAAGCTGATTTACAAGGTGGTCGTGTCGCCATCGCCTTTGGGCGAGATGCCGCGGATGTTGCCATCTACACCCAGTTTGGCCCACCGGTAGAACTGCTCAATCTCGATGTTAAGGTCCAAGAAACGCAAGGGCCTACGCGATAAAGCCGCATTTTTTATGAAGCAACACAATAAATGACGCTATCAGACAATCTCAAATTGAATAATAGCGTCATCCTGATTCAGGACTCGATTCACACCTAAAGACTCAGCAGCTGGCACTAACCCATTTAAGGTTCCGGTTATAAAAAAGTAATCTTTATTGCCGTAGCCACGCTGAATACACTGAAGTATGCCTTTCTTCACAACTTCTTTCTTTGCCTCTACAAGCTGATCTAGCTCAGCCGTAAATCTGTAACCTTGATTGCCACCTTCAAAAAATAGTTCACCTGCGACAGGCTTTTGAGAAACAAAAACACCGTAGTTAAAATAAAAGTCACACGCAGAATGATTTGTTGGATGAATAGCCGGACGAATCAATTCGACAGCCGTAAAAGGCATCAATTCGTCAACCAACTCATTCATTACATCTGCTGAGCTTGGCACAGTCAATTGAAAACACACTTCTAACTCAGTACCGCGAAATGCTTGATGGGGAATCGTTTCGCCAAGGTTAGCAAATACTTGAAAATCAAAAATAGGAGAGAGAATAATTACGCCATCTTTATCGACAATTTTCCAACCAGCGATGGTGGCACCCTTCTCTACGATCTTGGTAATTAGAGTATCCTGAGCCGAACACACTGCGCCAAAAGTCTCAGTTAACGATAATGACGCCTCATGTTGAAATACTTTTACTATCTGAGAATACTCTTCAAAAACCATATCGTGATAACCCTTTGTAAAATGAGTAGCTAGAGTAAAAAGAAGCCACCTTATATCAATTTAAACTGAATATGACCAGACTTGGCAAAGATCCCTCACAAATCCCCGTCTTCGTTTTGTTTCATTACAATTAATCTGTATCATACGCGCACCTTAAACCCATCCTATGAAAAGGAACTTCCATTGAAAAAAATACTTGCCGTGCTCGTTTTCACGCTTGTCGCTGCTTGCTTAGTTGCACCTAAATTTATTGCTTCAATACACCAAGCAAAACTCGTCGAGATTGTTGAAAATATTAATAAGAGTGCTGGTTATTCTGCCACTCTCATTTCGTCTAACACCGCGTGGTTTGGTTCCGAAAACAAAGTACAAGTAAGTTATGATATCGGTCTGGTTGATCCATCATTGCAGGGTAAAAAACTCGAAACCGAACTACTTATTGTGACGCATTACGGTCCGTTATTATTTTCACGCCAAGGTCTAATGGGACTTTTTGCAACCGACGTTAGCATTACGGGAGAGAAACAACGCGCTTTGCTTAGTTGGGATGAGAGTCAGCCTTTATATCAACTTGTTGTTATCGGTGGCTTTAGTGGCAATATAAAAGTAGCCGATTCGATTCCTGCGATTAGCAATCCAGCAGACACCATTCAGTTCAGTGGTTACTCAGGTCAAGGCGAGCTAAGTGCTAAAGAATTCGCCTACCAAGGCACATTTGATCAATTATCACTGGTTGACGGATTTACACCTATCAAAGCAGAAAATTTTGCTGTCTCGATTGAATTAAACACAGATCTAGCCACGTTAATGAGTGGTAGCTTTTACGAAAGTACCTCGGACTTTAATTTGGATAAATTGACGGTAGGCAATAATACCGAGCTTGCTGGGTTAAACATTGAAGTAGGCTCTGAACTAGATAAAGATACTCAACTGGGAAAAGTCACTCTAGATTACTATATTGACAATGTGATCTTCGCAGAAACGAAAGTCAGTGACCTCACGTTAATGACTGAGCTAACCAATCTAAGCAACACATTCTTTATGAATCTGCAGAAATTCTCGAATAATTTCTCTCCTAGCAATCCTTTAAAAGAAAATAATTACGAGAAATTAGTCGCCTTTATGCAAGACCATGTTGATGAGTTACTTAGCAACAAGCCAGAGTTTAATATCACTAAATTTAGTGGCTCTTTCCCTGAAGGTGACTTCACTTCAAATTTAACGAGTTCATTTGCAGACATCGGCACACCAACGGCGGAAGAATTTCTGTCACTTGATTTCTGGCGTTACAACACCATAACAAAAGCACATTTTGAAATTGATGAGCCATTACTTAAAGACTTAACTGAGCAATTCATCGCAAATAAAATGCGAGCACCTAAAAATGCGCCACAAGTTAAACAGCAGGTACAAAAATTACTTTTTAGTTTAGTCGCTGCAGGCATCATTCAAGGGCCACAAAAAACGGTAATTAAATCAGATACGTATTTTTACTCCAGTGACCTTTTATTTGAAAAGGGTCAAACTATCGTCAATGGAACGCCCCTTCCTTTGATGTAATATTTTTCCTTTTCAAACTAAAAAGGCGCGTCTTAAATTCCGTCAAACAGAGTTTAAGGCGCGCCTTTTTTATTACTCAAAAATTGGAAAGCGGTTTAGTTGCTCGCGAAAGCCTCACCATTATATTGAGTGACCAAACAATCTTTGCCTTTTTCTTTCAGCATTTTACAGAAATCTTGGCTGTACGTTTTGTTAACAAAAGGTCCAACTTTAAGCTGATACATAGTACGACCATTAACTTCTTTTTGATTAACCAAAGGTGTTAAACCATCAAAAGAAGTTGGATGCGATTTTAGCAATACTTTCCACCCCCGAATGGCTTCATCTCGATTGCCGTAAGAAGCAACCTGAACACCATATTCTTTTTCATTCGCCATCACAGGCGCGGTAACCACTGGAGCAGTCGTTTGTTGCGTAGCCATAACAGCAGGAGCAACGTTAACCGCAGGCATACTTTCATCTGTGGCCATATTATTTGACATCTCTTCAGGTGCTTCTTTAGCTGCTTTCTCTTCTTTTAAAGCAGCAACCTCTGCTTCAAGTTCATCAATTCGATCTAGTTTCGGCTGTACTGTTTGCCATTGTTCTTCATGAGAAATAACTTTATTTTGTAAGTCTTCATAGGTCATAAAGGTGTTTTTTTCGTCTACAGATGAACAAGCACCTAATGATAAACCCGCCATAACAACAACTAATTTTTTGGACATTCCCATTATCTAATTCTCCATTTATAACGTTAAAAATGCTTCTCTTAGAGAGCTTTGCACGACTACTTTGCTATTAAACGTATTTTATATAACAAATAGTAAGTGCTGTCCCCACAAAACTAAGGCATAACGAAACGCTTTGCCAATAAAAACTAAAGGTAAAAAATACCAGATAGAAGTGCGTAATACACCCGATACTAAAGCAATCCCATCGCCAACAATAGGAAGCCAAGTAAATAATAAGCTCCAAACGCCATAGCGATTAAAAAAACGTTCCGCTTTTTGTCGAGTAGCCGCCTTCACAGGAAACCATTTTTTGTGCTCAAAACGGACCAAGAACAACCCTAGAAACCAGTTGGTTAAACCTCCTAACGTATTACCCAAACTTGCCCAAAGCCATAGAGCAAAGACTGAAGACGTCGCATCATTTGCGTAGTAAAGCAACAAACCTTCTGACCCTAAGGGTAAAACAGTCGCGGCCAAAAAAGAGACTAAAAAAATAAATAAGTAATCCAACACTATTTCTCGTTATCAACTTTTATTAGATAAATACCTAAATACAAAAACAATGATCCAGCTCAATCTTATCTACTAGGAAACATATGAAAAAACAATTACGCTAAGGAAGTTGTGAACATATCCTCTTGCCTCAGCATGTGGATAAAATCCTGTTATTCGTAACTTCCCTAGAAATCATAACCATTTTTATATAAAGCAGCTATTCCAATAGCTCCAATTATTAGTGTATAAAACATAAAACCACTCAAACGGAGCCAACATGCTGGATCGCATTAATGACATAAAAATTCGTTATAAGTTATGGGCCATCATTGGTCTAATGTCGATGGGGACTACGGCACTTATTCTCGTTTCACTAACTTCGTTGTTTAACAGCCATGTAGACGCTAGAAAAGATAGAACTCAAGACATTCTCGATATCGTAAACACCACACTCTCCCCTATTTATAAAAAGCAAGAAACGGGTGAGCTAACCCCAGAACAAGCAAAACAACAAGCCGTTACATTGTTATCTGAGTTTAGTTATGGCGACCAGCAGAGCCTATGGATCGTCAACAAAAACAGCCGCACCTTAATCAACGCCCCAGCAAACTATAAAAACAGTACTTCACCTTCGTCCCTAACGGATGCACTAAACAAGGCTCAACCATCTACTGCTAAAAAGAATTATCAGACTATCGAATTTGAGTATCAAGGTAACGATGGCGCAGCTCATCGGATGATTGCCAGTGCGTCCACATTCACACCTTGGAACCTTACCATTATTGCCACCGCTTCTATGGATGCGGTGATCAACTTCTTCTTAAAAGCCTTGATAGATTACGCTATTGTCGTCGGTCTATTGACCGTGTTAGTTGGCGGGACAGCTTTATATATTATTCACTTGGTAACTAGCCGAGTCACTTCTCTATGTCAGACAATGACATCGGTGCAACATTCCGGCGATCTTACTCAGCGCGTCGAATTTTCTGGCCAAGACGAAATGGGCGAAATGGCGCGTGCGTTTAACAGCATGATGAATGACTTCCAATCTATCGTGCGCAATGTCAGTCATTCCAGCGAGACCTTAGACAACATCGTTGGTCAAACGAATAATTCGACAACAAAAACAGCGCAAGGCGTCGCCAGACAATTATCCAATACAGGTAAAGCGACAGAGCTGATGCAAAGCGTGATGACCTCGGTTGAAGACACCCTTGCTATTGCCGAACAAGCTAATAACACAACGCAAGAGCTTGGCCAGCACTCCAAACAAGGTCTTGGTGTCATGGAGAAAGCCAACCAAGACATTCAGCAACTCTCGGTTGAAGTGGGCGATGCGGCCAAACAAATTCAACAATTACGAGAAGACGTCACTCATATTAATGATAGATTAGGCATCATTGCCGAAGTCGCAGACCAGACAAACCTATTAGCGCTGAACGCAGCGATTGAAGCCGCTCGCGCAGGCGAACAGGGCCGAGGCTTTGCTGTGGTAGCAGACGAAGTGCGACAGCTAGCACAGCGCTCACAACTTGCCGCTACAGAAATTGGCGGTTTGATCGATCAATTAACTCAGCAAACACTTAATACTGTTAAAGTCATGGAGTCCGCCAGAAACACCGCTAGCCAAGGTGCAGAGCAAACTTCTCAGGCTGGGCAGGCATTTAGTCAGATTGCCAATGGTGTTCTTTCTATTTCCAAGCTAAACAGCAGTATTAGTACAGCCGCTGATCGTCAATTTGAGTCCTCGCAAACCGTGAATCAAACCCTTGAAAGTATTGCGAGCATTTGTGAAGAAACCAAACACAACTCCACCGATATTCAAACATCAGTAAACAATTTACAAGATTGCGCCAGCCAATTGCGCCAATTGGTTAATCAGTTCAGCACCTAATAATCAAAAGGCCAAACTCAAATGAGAGCGCGGCCTTTATGGATCATTTAGCGTTCCTTTCTAGTGCTATTGTATAAGTTCATAAAAAACTCATAAATATCTCTTAAACCTAGCTTAAACAGCGCTTAATGCTCTCATTTTGTGCATTGAGAGTATCATTTTGTATAAATCACGACATTTTGAAAAATTAAGTGAAAAAGAAGCTTCTTTAGCTCTTTAACTTCTTGGAGAGTCACATTATGTTTGGGTATAGTGGTTTTAAACTTAATTCATACATATAGTACGAGCTAAGCTTTAGGTCTTTAAACAACAGCGTTTCATAAAGGATCGAATATGGCGTCTGATACGCAAGATAAGCTAGATTCTCTTTATCAACATATCCAAGCGGTTATCTTATCCCGCCAACACCCAGTAACAGGGCTTTTCCCTGCAAGCACCAGCATTAACAATCACGGTAACTACACCGATGCTTGGGTGCGAGACAATGTTTACAGCATTCAAGCCGTATGGGCCTTACACCTAGCCTATAAACGCGCATCTAATCCACAAAAGCGCGCCAATGAACTTGAGTTCGCCTGTATAAAAATGATGCGTGGTTTATTATTCGCCATGATGCGTCAGTCCCATAAAGTAGAAGCCTTCAAGCACAGTCTAGATCCAAAAGATGCGCTTCACGCCAAATACGATACTAAAACTGGTTTAGAAGCCGTCGCTGATGATGCTTGGGGACACTTGCAAATTGACGCCACCAGCTTTTATTTATTGATGCTCGCTCAGATGACCAAAGCTGGCAGCAAGCTGATATTTTCGCGTGACGAATTTAACTTCATCCAAAACCTCATTTATTATATTTCCCGTACTTATCGCACACCGGATTACGGTATTTGGGAACGCGGCAATAAAGTAAACAACGGCAAAGCCGAAATAAACGCCAGTTCAGTGGGCATGGCAAAAGCCGCCATGGAAGCCATGGATGGACTAAATTTATTTGGTGAAGAAGGTCCCGAATGGGCGGTAGTGCATTCTTTTGCTGATGCCGTTGCTCGCGCAGGCTCTGTATTACAATCCTTGTTGCCTAAAGAGTCTCGCTCCAAAGAAGTTGATAGCGCCATTCTTAGTATCATTGGCTTCCCAGCCTTTGCGGTGAACGATGAAAAATTAACCCGCCGAACGCGCAAAGAAATCATTAGCAAACTGGGTGGCGAATATGGCTGCAAGCGTTTTCTTTTAGATGGTCACCAATCCGAGCTTGAAGACCAAAGCCGAATTTATTACGAATACGATGAGCTGATTAATTTTGAACACATAGAGTCCGAATGGCCGCTGTTTTTCACCTATCTTTATATCGACCGATTATTTGCACGTGACTGGGAAAGCGCCAACTTCTATCGCCATAAACTCGAATCTTTAATGGTCGAAAAAGACGGACAAATGTTACTCCCCGAACTTTACTATGTGCCGCAAGAAAATATCTTGGCCGAAAAAGAAAAGCCCGGCTCACAAAAACGTGTTCCCAATGACAACCTGCCTTTAGTTTGGGCACAAAGTCTGTTTTTAGTTGGAAAAATGATCGATGAAGAGCTCATCACTACTGACGATCTAGATCCACTTGGTTTGCACCGTATTCAGCACAGACCAAACAAAGTCACCACGTCGATGGTTATCTTGGCGCAAAATGACAAGGTCAAACAAAAGCTATTAAATGCCGGCTGCCTTTGCCAGACACTTGAAGACATTGCGCCATTGAAAGCCATTAGTGCCGATCAGTTGGTCGAAACTTACCGTCATCTTGGTGCTTCGGAGACATTGGGACTTACAGGTCGTCCCAATCGTGCGCTGAATAGCTTGGCAACCTCTCAGGCGTTTAGTATCAATGACGAAAGTTATTTGTGTTTGTCTTGGATTCAAAATGAAGACAAAGATTATCGAAAAATTGATCCCAGCCTATTCCAAGCACACATTCGTAACGAATTAAAAACCATCGCCAACCATTGGTATTATCAAGCCAATGCAGTTTTCAGCATTCTCATCGATGAAGCAATGAGTGAAATGAAAGGCAGCGACGAACTGTTTGAATTTATTCGCTTACTGCAAAAACGTGAGCACGAAGAGTTCCGCGTAATTCCTCAATCGGCTAAAAATGCCTTTAAATCAGGTAATCGTCGCGCCATTATCATTAGCTCACTTGATCATAAACAGTTAGAAACCAAGTTGCCGCTTCACGATACGCCTTGGCCTTTAGCAGACAAACCAAAACCTTACGATGTTGCCTCTATTAAAACAGCTGAAACGGATGCTCTGCTTGCTCGCCTTGTCGATAAGCCGAGCTTAGATGAAGCGGTAGATTGCTTAATGGAACTGGGGGGGCGTCGTGCATTGATGAATACAATACCCAACTCGACGCCTGCTATTACCGCCTATAAAGTCTTGAATAGTGTCTATCTTCAAGCGCTATTATCTGAAAATTGGCAGCCTGCTCGTCAGCTGTATTCTCTGATTTTGAAGCCTTCGACCGATCTAGCAACCTACATTGCCGACATTACGGTTCGTCAGCGCTTGTTAGTGATTGGTGAAACACCAGAAACAGAAGTCGATATCAGCTCACCACTGCATCAAGATGCTATTTTAGACATGCTAAGAAGCGTCTCGTCATCATCTATTGGGTTGGTAATTTGTCATGAATTAATTGCGATTGCAGGCACGTTAATTAAAGTACATCCAGAGTTTTTCTCTGGCGTTCGTACTATTCGTATTAACAACTTAGCCATGCTTTGCGCTCGACAATTTGACCCAGAAGACGATGCGCCAGTTTTTGACACATTATCCAAAGTTTCTCCAAGTCAGCTTTACGAAGCACTCACTCAAGTGTTACAACAAAAGCATGATGAATACGCCCATGTGGCGAACAACATGCGCTATCACAACAGTACCGATGCGCAAAGCAAGATGAAAGACGTCGACTGGTTTGACTGGCGTTCTGAGCAAGGTATGATCACTAAGCTACCAGAATCTATGTTATTACAACTCTGGGGCAGTTTAAGTCATGCAAATACCATTGTATTTGGTGATTCACAGAGTAATACCGCACTGGACTGTAAACGTGCTCTTAGTTCAATGACTCCGGGCGAAGACACCTTTGCTTTGCTGATTGAAACTCTAACGTCAGACATTCACCCTAGCTGGTATAAAAGTCTTATTTTTGAAGGATTGTATGCCTTCATACAGTTTTGCCAGCAACATAAAAACTGTAAGTTTGAGCAAGAAATCAACTTGCCTGTGTTAGTAACTCAAGCAGCCTTGGATCATGCCAAGCAACATCAAGCAGAACACCCAGAAGACAGCCGAGCTGAAGCCGCTTTGGATGAATTTGCACAAATAACACCAAATAAAGTAAACCAATATTTGCGTTGGGCGGTGAGCAAACTTCACAGTCATCAGCACCAACACTCATCGAGTTAACACACTCACTCTTGCTGGAGAAGTGAATGGATCTAATAAAAAATGCCCTAATTGACGATGTGCTGAATGCGCATTGTTCGGACCCTTTTGGCTGTTTAGGACTACAAATATCCCCTTCTAAAAAAGGTTTGTCGTTACTGGTTTGGCAACCAGAAGCGATCTCTATTCGTGTATTAGCCATAGACTCAGACAAAGAACTCGCCAAAATGAGCGAGACCAATGACAAAGGCTTGTTTCACGCCGAATGGCCAAAAGAAAGTACTCGCTTTCATTATCGTCTTGAAATTACTTACAAAGACAAAAGCACTTATACACTAGTCGATCCCTATCAATTCCCGAATACAACCTTTGTCGATCCAGAGCACCATCAGGCAAGTCAATACAAAAGCCAAGGCGCGATTCGCGCTGGGGCCAAGGTAAACGATAAGCTCACTATCCAAGGCACACGCTTTGCGGTTTATGCGCCAGCAGCGCGTTCTGTGTCTGTGGTTGGCGACTTTAATACTTGGGATGGCCGCATTCACCCAATGTCGAGCAATGGCGACGGTATTTGGCGATTGTTTATTCCAGACGTGAATCACGGTGCGCGATATAAGTTCGAAATTCGCGCAAAATCTGGTGAAATTCTTCCTCATCGTAGCGATCCATATGCTCAACGTATTGAGCAGTATCCGTCTTTTGCCAGTGTGACCTGCTTTGATAACAAACATGTTTGGAAAGACGACGCTTGGGTTAAACGCCCTATCGAAGACATCTATGAAAAACCCATGAGCATTTATGAGTTACACATCGGCTCATGGCGTCGTAAGGGTGACAATCAACCACTGACGTATCTAGAAATCAAAGATCAATTGGTTCCTTATATTCAAGAAATGGGCTACACCCACGTTGAATTATTGCCGATTACCGAATACCCATTCGATGGATCGTGGGGTTATCAACCTGTTGGTTTGTACGCGGTAACGTCTCGTTTTGGTACGCCTGAAGATTTCAAAGCCCTTGTCGATGCGCTTCATCAAGCCAACATTGGTGTGATTATGGATTGGGTTCCAGCGCATTTTCCAGCCGATAGCCATGGTTTGGCGAACTTTGATGGTTCCAAACAATACGAATACCCAGATCCTAAAAAAGGCTGGCATCCAGAATGGAACTCGTTGATTTACGATTTTGGTAAAGAACATGTGGTGAATTACCTAATCAGTAACGCAGTCTATTGGCTAGAAGAATTCCACATTGATGGTCTGCGCGTTGATGCCGTGGCCTCTATGTTGTATTTGGATTATTCCCGTGAAGACGGCGAATGGATTCCCAACAAAGACGGCGGCAATCATAACTACGAAGCCATTGATTTTTTACGCCGTTTAAACGAAACCGTGTACTTGAATCATCCACGCTGCTTTACCGTAGCGGAAGAATCCACCGCCTTTCCGGGTGTATCAAAGCCGACTTATATGAATGGTTTAGGCTTTGGTTTCAAATGGAATATGGGCTGGATGAACGACTCGCTTGCTTATATCAAACGTGATCCAATTTATCGTCAGCATCATCAAGGCGAACTCAGCTTTAGTATGGTTTACGCCTTCGATGAGCAATTTGTTCTGCCGATTTCTCACGATGAAGTCGTCCACGGCAAAGGCTCGATGATCACTAAAATGCCCGGTGATGCTTGGCAGAAATTCGCTAATTTACGCGCGTTTTCGGCTTACATGTATTTCCACCCTGGCAAGAAACTCAATTTTATGGGCAACGAGTTTGCACAAGGTCAAGAATGGAGCCATGAGCGCTCTTTAGATTGGCATTTGTTAGACACCGATTTCCATAAAGCTCAGCAAACTCTATCAAAAGACCTAAATCATCTTTATCAAAACGAAGCGAGTTTGCAGTTTGATCATTCTTATCTAGGCTTTGAATGGATTAGTTACGACGACAGCGCCAACAGTATTTTGGCCTTTGCACGTAAAGCCAAAGACAGCGATGAACATACAGTCGCTGTGATTAACTTTACACCAACACCACATGGCAATTACCGCATTGGTGTGCCTAAAGCGGGTCGTTACCAAATCATCATGGATACGGATAAGACAAGCTATACCGGCAGCGGCTTTGCCAAAATAAAAGAATACGATACGCAGACTATTGTCAGTCATGGCCGTGACCAAAGTATTGAACTGCAAGTGCCACCACTGGCTGGCGTTTTATTAAAATGGCTGGGCGAGTATTAATCATTAACACTAACAATATTTAGCACCAACGACAGCACCACAAATAGCATCTAGAGGTATTAATGAACCAAGCTCACCAAATTTCCAATGGCTCCCCTTTTCCTCTAGGTGCCACAGTGACCGACAATGGCGTGAATTTCGCCGTTGTCGCTGAAGACGCCAGCCAACTGTACTTGTGTTTATTTGATCACGAAGGCAATGAACAAGAACCTCTGCCCTTTATCAATAAACACAAGGGCATTTGGTATATGGAGGTATTTGGTTTAAAAGAAGGTCAGCATTATGGACTGCGAGCCAAAGGCGAATTCAAACCCGAACTCCAGTTGCTCTACAATGAACAAAAACTACTGATTGATCCTTATGCAAAAGAGTTAAGCGCCAAACTGGTTTGGCACGAAGACCAAGCTGCGATAACAAAAGAAGGGCTAGCTCATCCGACCGATTCGGCCTACTGCGTTCCCAAATCTATTGTCCGTACCATTGACGCAAAATCAGATCGACCGGCAAGAGTAAAAGTCACACCGTCTAGTCGTACCTTGTATGAATTACATGTCAAAGGTTTTAGCAAAAACCTACCGACTGAAAGCGAGCTTCAAGGCACTTACCTCGGCGTCATTTCTTCCGTTGGCATAGAACATTTAAAAAGCCTTAACATAACAACCATTCAGCTAATGCCTTGCTTTAGCTTTATGACAGAACGTCATTTACAGCAATTGGAGCTCAACAATTACTGGGGCTATAACCCGATTAGCTTCTTTGCCGTTGAGCCCTCTTATGCCATAAAAGACCCAGTTTCAGAATTCCAACAGATGATAGACGGGCTTCGCCAAGCTGGCTTTGAAGTGATTTTAGACGTGGTGTATAACCACACAGCTGAAAGTGAGGTAGACCAATCCAGCGTGTGTTACCGCGGCTTAGACAATGCACGCTACTATCGTCACCAAGACAGCCAATATTTGAATTACACAGGCTGTGGTAACTGTGTGGATACCTATAACCCCACCAGCATTCGTCTTATCTGCGACAGTATGCGTTATTGGGTCGACGTCATGGGTGTCGATGGTTTTCGCTTTGATTTAGGTGTCGATCTTGGTCGAACCGATCACGATTTCACGGCAAAAGCGCCCTTGTTACAAGCCATTCTCCAAGATCCGGTTTTAAGCGAAACTTGCCTTGTCATGGAACCTTGGGATATTGGTCCAAACGGTTATCAAGTGGGACAATTCCCGAGAGGTTTTCTAGAATGTAACGACCAATACCGAGACACGATTCGACGCTTCTGGCGCGGTGATGATGCTCAAGTACCAGAATTCGCCACACGACTTTTAGGTTCAAGAGATTTTTTCCACAAAGGCCAAAAAAGCGCGCTAAATTCGGTTAACTACATCACTTACCATGATGGTTATACGATGAAAGATCTGGTGTCTTATCACCAGCGTCATAATCTCGCTAATATGGAAGAAAACCGTGACGGCCATGGCGACAACATCAGCCAGAACTTTGGTAAAGAAGGCAAAACAGACGACAAAGAGATTCAGCAGAAACGCTTAAACCAGCAACTTTGTTTTATGGCGACGCTTCTTTTAAGCCAAGGCACACCACACATTTTAGGTGGTGACGAACTGTCCCATAGCCAACAAGGCAACAACAACGCCTATTGCCAAGACAACGACATTACATGGCAAACCTGGCAAGACCTAGACAGTGAAACTAGCCATGCTAGAAAGGCAATTCAAGACACCATAGCGACGCTCATGGCATTGCGTAAAACTTATCCGATTTTGGCAGAGATTCGCCTAGAAGATGATCCGCTTTATCAACATACGTCGTCGGATAAAATCCATTGGCTCAACGAACAAAGCGAACCGATGACAATAGAAAACTGGGCTGATGACAGCCGACATTTCATTGCGTTAACGCTCACACCAGCCGACCATTCCAGCAGTTTTTGGATGGTATTTTACAGTGACGATTCGCCACTTAGCATTCCGTTACCAGCTGAAAACAACACTATTGAAACACTTTATCAAACTCCTGGATTATCCATTACCGACAGCACACTCCATTGCGCTTATCGTGGTGTTTTTGTTGGGAAGTTTTAATCAGATAGAACGTCATCATTTTGATTAAACTGCAAATCAGCCAATCGCTTATACAAGGCACAGGTTTCGAGTAATTCACTGTGGGTGCCTTGGGCGATAATCTCCCCTTGATCCATCACAATAATTCGATCTGCATTCAATACCGTTGCCAAGCGACGAGCAATTACCAAGGTGGTTCTGCCCTTCATCAAAGGCTCAAGTGCAGCTTGAACCTTGTTTTCGCT
The DNA here is from genome assembly GCF_965225885.1 of Marinomonas sp. Classification (NCBI taxonomy): domain Bacteria; kingdom Pseudomonadati; phylum Pseudomonadota; class Gammaproteobacteria; order Oceanospirillales; family Oceanospirillaceae; genus Marinomonas; species Marinomonas sp. The sequence continues at coordinate 1,993,261 of NZ_OZ245329.1, read as the reverse complement.
TTCTGCATCTAAAGCACTGGTTGCTTCGTCTAATAACAAAATCGGAGCATCTTTTAATATCGCCCGCGCAATCGCCACACGTTGCCTTTGACCGCCAGACAAACGCACGCCGTCTTCACCTAAGCGAGTCTCGTAACCTTTATCCAAACGAGTAATAAATTCGTGGGCGTTGGCTTGCTTTGCCGAATATTGGATAGACTCGTGGCTGGCATTACGATTGGCGTAACCCAGGTTATCGTAAACGGTTTGGTCGAAAAGAACCGTCTCTTGTGGTACTAAGGCAAAGTGTTGACGTAAATCCTCTAAGGAATACGCTCTAATATTCTCACCCGCCAAATAAATACCGCCTTGCTGAGGATCATAAAATCTTAACAACAATTCAAACAAGGTTGACTTGCCCGCACCTGACGGCCCAACTAGAGCCAACATTTCACCCTGTTTGATAGAAAAAGAAAGGTTCTTCAACGCCGCATAATCCGGTCTTGTTGGATAACGAAACTCAACATTATCAAACTTGATAACCTCTTCGCCTTGTTGGATCTCTGTCATGCGTTGAGAAGGGAATTCAGTCAAGCCACTGACCACCGCGCTTTTGGCACTAAGCAATTCCATAATGCGCTCAGCGGCACCCGCTGCCCGTTGTAGCTCGCCCATTACCTCGGAAATGGCGCCAACTGCACCAGCAACAATAATCGAGTAAAATAAGAAACTCGCCAGATCACCAGCACTGATGGCACCAGATATGACATCTTTTCCGCCAAACCACAGCATCACGCCAATGCCACTCATGGAAAGCAAAATAACCATTAAAGTAAGCCAAGAACGTTGTTGAATACGTTTCACACTCACATCAAAGACTCGATCAACCGTAGCTGAAAAACGCTGTGCATCATGCCTTTCATGAGTAAAGGCTTGCACTACTTTTATATGGCGCAGTGCTTGTGATAAATAGCGCCCGACATTGGCCACTTCATCTTGGCTATCACGTGAGAGTCGGCGTACTCGTCGTCCAAAAAACACCACAGGAACAATGACAAAAGGCACACAAGTCAGCAAAATAAGCGTTAGTTTAAAATGCATTACCAGCAAGAATAAAATACCGCCAATCAACATCAAACTGCTGCGTAAGGCAATCGATAATGAAGAGCCAATCACGCTTTGTAAAAGCGTGGTATCTGAGGTAATACGGGACTGAATTTCACTAGGAGAATTGTCTTCAAAAAAAGAAGGCGACAAAGTGAGAAGATGCGCAAACACAGCTTGACGAATGTCGGCCACCACGCGCTCACCTATCCAGGACACCAGATAAAAACGGCAGAAGCTGCCAATGCCCAATAAAAATACCAAAGCAATGAAAATCATCAAAGCATGAGTCAAGCCCGCTTCCGATCCAGAAGCCAAACCTTGATCAATAAGAAACTGCACGCCTTTACCCAAACTCAACATGGTGCCAGCCGTTACCACTAAGGCGATCAAAGCCAACACCATATGGCGTCGATACGGACGTAAAAAAGGCAGTAATGTTTTTATTCCGCTATCTGCCATTGTGCTTTCAGCACTTTCTAATTTGTTCATCAGTCACAACCATTACAAAGTTATAATGACCGTCACTATAGCGCATCCATGCAATCATAACTGGGTAAATACCAAGTAGTGATTATTCAAGGAGATCTTTGTATGACTACTCTAAAAAAAGATCAAACTGCCGATTTAAACCCCATGCGAAAACCACCTCAATGCTTACCATTGACAAAAATAGGCACGGAAAGATCATGGAGGATTTCGCCTGTATCACGCTTATAAGTTTGCAGTAAAAAGCTCTCTGTATGGGCACCGCATCGGCTGCCTGTGGCGTCGTTAAAAATGCGCTTGCTGCGATTATTCACCAAGTCTTTTTCATAATCGCCACTTAATGGCTGACTGAATTTTTTGTTATGGGTCGGAAAATAGCCATTTACATCCACAGCACCGGCAAACATCACCTGCTCATATTTTTCTAAAATAGCTTCTTGAATAACTGGAAAAGCACGGTCACTAAAGGCATCGTAGGAAGTACTGTATTTCTGTGGATTGGTATTATTGATTGGTCGGTAGTCTTTAGAAAAAACCGCTTGTTCTGCTAACTCACCCTTTTGAATGGCTTCTTCAAAAAGTTGCCCAATGGATTGGGCCGCTGTTTTGGCAACCATCAGCAACTCAGAAAAGAACAGTGATTGATCAACCTTATCTAGTTCTCTAAAGACGATTTCAGCACCATTACTCAAACCAGATGCCTCTTTGGACAATTTATCACTGCGCTGAGAAATATCTTGCAAGGAGCCACTAATACGGGAAATTGAACCATTAATCTGTGTGCTGGCTGCGCCTAACTCTTCTCCAGCACTTTCAACTTCCGACAATACGGCAGAGGCATTTTGAACCTCTTCCGTCAAAGAAATAAAGCGTTGAGTTTCTCCTAATAAGGTCGTCGATAGAGATTCGGTTAAGCTTTTAAGAGAGGACATTTCATGGTTAGTTAATTCGCTGTTACGGCGTACGTCCGTCAATAAACTCGAAATTTGCTCAGACGCGCTTGCACTTTTTGCTGCCAAAGCTCTTACTTCATCTGCTACCACGGCAAAGCCTCGACCTTGTTCACCAGCACGTGCAGCCTCAATTGCCGCATTAAGTGCTAATAGATTGGTTTGCTCAGAAACCCCCTTAATAACCGCTGTAATGCTGTCGATATCATCAGCGCTTTTAGTTAGTAAGGCTAATTGCTCACTGGCGGTTTGTACTTTTCCCGTGAGTTCATGGATTTGATCTGCACTTTGTGACAAGGCGGTTTGAGCAGTATGGCTCGATTTGGCTGTATCGCTCATGGTAAGAGCCAGCTGACCTAAATTAGTTGATAGCGTCAACCCCGTATTCGACAAGGTTTCTACGGCTTGAGAAATCTGTTCACTATCAGCGTGGGTAAGGTGTATATCTTTACTTAACGTATCGACAAAATGAGACACTTCTGCTGCACCCATTGCCATTTTAGAAGTAGCCTGAGTAACGGTTTTACTTACTTCAGAAAAAGTTTGAGCATCCTGAGTATCGGTGTTTTGGGAAATGTCCGTTGGTTTTTTTCGAATAAGCGTTGGGACAACTAAAAAAACACATAGCAAAATACCAACACCAACATAAGACTGAGGAACAGAGCCTTGTAAATACCCAACAATAAAAAGTACGAGAAGCCCTGCAACACCACATAACTGGAAATAAACCATCGTCTTTTCCTTCCTTTTAATTATTATTTTATCCAGTGTTTAACTATGCAAGCTGAAGGTCAATATAAAATGTGGGACCTAAGACTAAAGTCGCACTGAAAAAAACAACAATTCTTGCTATCAAGAAAATCACATTGGCAAAGGCAACTCAGTTTTCTTAGGAATACAACGTCTTTATAGCAAGCATCCATTTTGTAAGTACATTCATTTTGTAAGTACATCCAGCCATTTTCAATGGCTAGATTATCTATGCATAGAAAGAGAAAATTCTGATTTTTTCACCTCATAAAATTGTTTTTCTGCACATAAAAAACAGAAAAAATCTCTGTAAATCCAACTACACTAGAAAACAAGCTCACAAAGCACAACAAAAATAAAAACGCCGTTGCGCACAATCTGCCAACGCACCTGTTGAGGATAAGCATCATGATCATCAATAAATTTAAAACAGAATCCTTCTATCTTGAGTTAGGACAACTAACCGCTGACAGCGTTAGCCATCTTTCCCCGTCTTTTAATCACTTACCCGCAAACCCTTATGCTGATGGCGAATTCCGTTTGCGTCGCTATTCCCGCTTTACTCTTGAGCAAGGAAAGCTACAGCATTTGCCCCCACAAGCTTTTGTCCAAGATGAAAGCATTAACCACTTCCAAGGCAATATTGTTCGCAGTTACGAAGAAATTGAAGACAAGATAATAAAAGATCCCGCCTTTTCTGAGTTATTTGAGCACTTTCAAAGAATGGCCAGCGTGGCAGACGACACGCCAATCGAAGTGCATCAACTGCGTATTTTTGCAGACCATAAGAGCGCCGAAGTGGCACCTGAAGGTATCCATCAGGATGGCTTTGATCGTATCGGCATTTATGTAATACAGCGCCATAATATTAAAGGCGGCAGTATTAGTGTTCACTTAGGAAAAAATAGCCCTGCATTGATTAGCCATGACTTTGATAAAGGCGAATTCGTTGTTCTAAACGATCATAAATTTTTCCATAGCGCTCAGCCAATTAAGCCTGTTGATGGAGTTCAAGGCCACATGGATATTTTCGTACTTACGGCAAACTTAATACATTAAACAAAGCAACGCACTCATATGTAAACTCCATATTTTTTACAATTTTTTCTAGTTAAGTTAATCAAAAAGCACTAGGGACAACCTTGCTAAGTATGGTATAAATTGCACTGTAACTATTTGTAATTTTATACGCTCTTTATGTGAGTAAGCATACTAAGGAAAGTTGACAAGTGACAGACGCATTCGCGACTAACGTAAATGACAAAACAACCCTAGAAGATATAAGTAAAAAGACCATATTGATCATTGACGATATGAGTGAAATGCGTCTAATGCTGAGATCTATGATGCACTCTTTGGGCTACACAAACATAGAAGTCGAGGCCTCAGGTCAAAGTGCTCTAAAACGTATCGCTTCAAAACGTTTTGATATAATCCTTTCCGATTACAACCTTGGTGGTCGAATCAATGGCCAACAAGTTTTAGAGACCTCGCGTAAAAACAAGTTACTAAGCGACTCTACGATTTTCATCATGATTACTGCAGATACAGGTTATGACAGTGTAGTGAGCGCAATAGAACATCGACCTGATAGTTATATGGTTAAACCGTTTACGCCTGCAACACTACATCGACGACTAAGCCGTATTAAGCAACAAAAAAATATATTTTCAGAAGTTGATGAACTGCGTGGAAAAATGAACTTTGAGATGATGGAGAGCAAAGCTAAGGCCATCATGACTCAACATCCTCAATATCGTAACTTATGCCTGAAGATTATTGGTGAGTCTTTGCTATCAAAAAAAGATTATAAAGCAGCCAAGATACACTACATGCGAGTGCTCAAACATAATAAGGAACTTTCTTGGGCTTACTTCGGTGTTGCACAATGCGATTTAAACCTAAAACAGCCATTGGCGGCAGTGGGTAATTTAGAAAAAGTCATCAGTATTAGTCCTCACTTTTTACCCGCTTATGATTTCCTAGCTGATATACAAGAAGAGTTAGACAACTTAAAAGACGCTCAAAAAGCGATCATGGCTAGTCTAGATGTAACACCTAGATCGCTAGCTAGGGCGAGAAGACTTGGCAAACTTAGTGTTCAACTAAAAGACTGGAAAGTTGCGGAACAAGCTTATTCAAGAGTCATTCGTTTAACCAAAGATACTCAGCATGAAAAAATAGAACACTATTACGAGCATTTAAAATGCCTCATCGCAATACAAGAAGATAAAGAGCATCCACCGCAAACAGCAGAAAAGCTCAAGCGCTCCTTAACAAGATTACGTATGTTAGGAAAAGACGACCCGATTGTTATCTCAAATTCCTTTCGTGTTGAGGTTCAGCAACACCTCAATTTAGAACGTGTCAATGACGCTGTTAAGTCTTGGAAACAATGGAAGCAGTTAATATTATCTGGGAAAGCATCGCCGATAACGCGAGAGCAAGAATTTACTTTAAAAAGACGACTAGGATTGCCTTAAATGTAATCTAGACTGTAAATAGAAACCTTCATATCTTTATTTACAGTCTCTTACACCCAGTTTAACCAATATAAAAACTTATTTAAAAAGCTATCCAATAAAAGCTGCCAACTTTAAATCCTTTAAAAACACAATCATTCGAACTAGAACACTCATAACAAGACAACTCCGCTTACGCCCGTAAAACCTTAATCCCCCCATATCTCATTGATATTAAATAAAAACTTTAATAGCTTACAGATTTTAACTATAAGTAACGATTACTATAAGTTTTTTTAGTTTTTCCAATGATATAAAGGTAACTCTAAATTTATATCAAGCTTTTAAAGTCAGGTAGTACCTTTGGCAGATGCAATCATCCCAGGTGTTGAAAACACAAACAGCGTTCAGCAAGAGTTTATCGACTTAAGCAAAAAACGTGTTTTGATCATCGAAGATATTGGTGAAATGCGGCTTATGTTGAAATCGTTAGTGGCATCAATAGGATACACCAATATCGATGTGGAGCAGTCAGGGCAGTCAGCCCTCAAACGAATATTAGAAAGGCCATACGACGTCGTTTTATCGGATTACAACCTTGGTGGTAGCGTCGATGGACAGCAAATTTTAGAAGCATCACGCAAAAACTACTCTCAAGATTACTCCAACATCTTCATCATGATTACGGCCGACACCGCCTATGAGAGCGTGGTTAGTGCCTTAGAGTTTCAACCAGATAGCTATCTGGTAAAACCCTTTCCTCCTGCTGCCTTTTTCCGTCGCTTCGAGAGAGTTCAAAAACAAAAGAAAATATTTGAAACCATCAATAATGCACGAAAAGAAAATGATTTCGAAACAATGGAAGCACAAGCAAAAATCATCATGACGCAACATCCTCACTTTGCCAGTCAGTGTTTAAAAACAATTGGCGAATCCTTATATGCGCGAGGCCATTATAAAGAGGCCAAAAAACATTACACACTGGTCACTCAAAAAAGCAAAAACCTTGCTTGGGCACATTTTGGTATTGCACTCTGCGAGTTAAAACTAGGTGCCATTGTTGCCGCTGTCAAAAAACTAGAGTACACAATCAACTTAAGTCGGCACTTTTTATCTGCTTATGATCTACTGACCGATGCCTATGAAGAGCTAGGCAATCTAGAAGACGCTCAAGCAACCATGATCAGCGCACTTAAAGCCTCTCCTCGCTCTTCAGAACGTGTAATCAGACTTGCTCAAATAAGTATGCAACTACAAGACTGGCCCACTGCGGAACAAGCCTATTCTCGTTTAATTCGATTAACCCGAGAAACCAGCCACGAAAAAGTCGAATACTATTACGAGTACTTAAAGTGCCTAACCAATATGATGACAAGCAGCTCAGACAATTCAAAGCTGGCTGATAAATTTAAGCGTACACTTATCCGCCTTAGGGCCTTTGGAAAAACAAATCCCTCGGCTATCTCCAACTCCTTTCGTGTCGAAATCCAGCAGTATCTAGCTCGTGATCATGTAATTGAAGCGGTTAAATCGTGGAAGCAATGGAACCGTTTGATTAAATCAGGACAAGCCTCTCCTCTTACTGATGCCCAAAAACACACACTGAAAAAACGCCTCGGCTTGCTATAATCCCCTCACACCGTTATGGTCATGCGCTAATTTTCAAATTGACGCTATCGTCACATACACATTTTTATCCTTAATATCAGAGCATCCTTTATGACGGCTACTCATTCCTTTTCTTCCCTTATTCCTGATGTCATTTTAGATGCCGTAGAGTCCACCGGTTTATGGAGCGATTCTCGTATTTACCCGTTAAATAGTTACGAAAATAGGGTTTATCAAATTGGTATTGAAGAGGCTTCGTCTGTCATTGCTAAGTTTTACCGCCCAGAACGCTGGAACGAAGCACAGATTCGCGAAGAGCACCAAACATTGTTAACACTCAAAGCGGCGGGCGTTCCCGTTGTTGCTCCGTTAGAATTTAATGGTGAGAGTTTGCTTCGCCACAACGACATGTATTTTTGTTTATCTCCACGTCTAGTTGGACAACACCCTGAAGCAGACAATCTAGATCAGCTTTATCAAATTGGCGAACTCATTGGCCAGCTGCATCAAACGCTATCAACAACCCCCTTTAAAGAGCGCATCAGCGTCTCCCCTCTGTCTCAAATGGACGATGCTGCCAATCAAATTTTGACGGGGCGTACTTTATTTGGACAAGCAGAACTAGCAGAAGAGTTACAGCTACCTGAAAAGCTCAAGCCGATTTATAAAAAGCAAATTTCAATACTACGAGATAAGTGCGAGGCCAGCATAAAGAACTATTGGCCAACGCGGCTTCGCCCAATTCATGGCGACAGCCATCGTAGCAACTTAATGCTGCACGACGGCCAGTTCCACTTATTAGATTTTGACGATTGCCAGAATGGCGTTGCCGTGCAAGATTTATGGCTACACATCACCCAGACAGAAAATCCAAGACAACAGTTAAGCGAAATCATCGAAGGCTATGAAACCTATTTGCCATTTGAAACTCGCGAATTAGATTTGGTCGATGTATTCAAATGCGTGCGTATTATCAGTTACACGGCGTGGCTACAAAGTCGTTGGCATGACCCTGCTTTTCCCAAAGCCTTCGCTTGGTTTGGCAGTGAAGATTACTGGATAAATCACTTAAACGAACTCAAAAACTGCGAATTAGAATGGGGACAAATCTCAAGATGATACCTATCAATACAACGCCTTTAGAACCATCTCTACAATCACTATTCGGATTCACAGAGTTTCGTGAAGGCCAAAAACAAACCATCGAACAATTACTCAATGGACATTCTTCTCTAGCGGTTTTCCCTACCGGTTCAGGTAAATCCTTATGTTACCAATTCACCGCCACGCAACTGCCTAATTTGACACTAGTGATTTCGCCATTGATCGCTTTGATGCATGATCAATTGGCGTTTCTAACCGCAAAAGGCATTCCTGCCGCCTGTTTAGACTCCAGTCAAACCAAAGATGAAAGCCAAGCTGTCATGGCTGGCGTACAGAGTGGTTCGATTAAGATTTTAATGATCTCAGTCGAACGCTTTAAAAACGAACGCTTTCGTCGTTTTATCAAGCGCATTCCGATTTCTATGTTAGTGGTTGACGAAGCTCACTGTATTTCTGAGTGGGGCCATAACTTTCGACCTGACTATCTAAAACTGCCCTCTTACCAACAAGAATTAGCCATTCCATTAGTTCTGCTGCTAACCGCTACAGCAACGCGGCGAGTACAAAGAGACATGGCACAGAAGTTTGCCATTTACCCTGAACACATAGTTCAAACTGGTTTTTATCGACACAATTTAGACATTGACCTGATTTCGATTCCCTCTAATAAAGAATCAAGCTATGAAAAACTAAACGCCTTAAAAAACATTCTGAACGAAACTCAAGGTGCGAGCATAGTTTACGTGACCCAGCAGAAAACCGCCGAAGATGTCGCTCGCGCCCTACAAGCCGCTGGTTATTCTGCTGAAGCTTATCATGCTGGATTGGGTAGCGATGTCCGCAGCGAGATTCAAGCCCGTTTCATGAATGACAAAGCAATGAATAGTAAAACACGCATTATCGTTGCAACGATTGCGTTTGGCATGGGCATCGACAAATCTGATATTCGTTTAGTCGTGCATTTTGATTTACCCAAATCAATCGAGAACTACAGCCAAGAAATTGGCCGTGCGGGGCGAGACAACCAACCGAGCCGATGTGTAATGCTCGCCAGTTTAGAGGGTTTAAGCACCCTAGAAAACTTTGTCTATGGCGACACACCAGAGCCGCAAGACATAGACACCTTACTGCGCAGTATCACGGAACAAACAGTCGAACAAAACGGTGCAAGCGAATGGCAAACACAGCTGTATGGATTGTCGAATCATACCAACATTCGGTCTTTACCGTTAAAAACGGTATTAGTTCAGCTAGAGTTATTAGGCGCTATTATGCCAAAATACAGCTTTTACTCGGATGTAAAAATCAAATGGGAAGGCGATAGAATCGCCTTTGCCAACCAAATTCCAGCGGAATGGCAAGCCGCTTACCAAGCAATCCTCAAAGGCATCCAATATAAGAAAATCTGGGGCACACCAGATTTTGATAGACTGTTTAACGAAGCAGGCTTATCACGGGGCGACGTACTACAAGTCTTAGAATTCGCGGCCGATCAAAATGTTTTGACGCTAGAAAGTAAAGGCTTAACTGAAGTGTATCAGGTGCATACCGAGAATTTTCACCATCAAACATTAGCAAACCAATTGCACCAATACGTGGAGGAAAAACAAAGTGCCGAAGTGGCACGAATCGCTACCATGATTCGCTTCTTCCAATTAGATCGCTGTTTGAATAATAACTTAGCACGCTATTTTGGTGATCAAAATTCACCTGAACACTGCGGCCACTGTTCTGTTTGCCGAGGAAAGGTTCTTGTATTTTCGCAGCAAGCAGAAATAAATAGTGATGCTGAATGGCAAAGTAATTTAGCGGGATACGTTCAAGAATTCGCTCAGCATGTTGCAAGCAAAAGCCCAACAACGCCAGTCACAGCGGTATTGATAACGCGCTTTTTAACAGGCTTAACACAACCAATACTCACCAAGATAAAAGCCCGCCAACTTAGCGGCTTTGGCGTATATGAAGAGCGAAGCTATTTGTCGGTGTTAGAAGCCGTTACTCAGCTTCTTGCACGTCATTAGAAAGTTCGTCTTCGTAGACGCTCACTTCAATTAGATTATTATCTGGATCATTGAAATAGACAGATTGGATTGGCCCTAGTGCACCAGACTTCGCTACGGGGCCTTCTAAGATAGTCACTTTGCACGCTCTTAAATGAGTAACAACTTCGTCCATGGTCCAATTGGTAATCAGGCATAAATCGCCAGACCCTTCCATTGCATGATTTCTAAGCTCTTGACCCAATAATTGGAGGTTGATTTTTTGTTGACCAAAGCGCATTGCTTTGCGTCCGTTAGCAAAAGTGACCGTCTCCATTTTTAGCACGGTTTCGTAAAAAGACACGGCCTTGTCGATATTTGCCACCGTCAAAACGATGTGGTCAAAATGACTTATCATAGCTCCTTGCCTCCCAGTGCAAGACATCACAAAATATAGGACATGCTACGAATGATCAGCAGGAAAGACAAGCTTATATTCTCTCTTAAAGACTTGCCTCTTTTTGCAATAAATGACCCAATGACATTAAGTCTGTTTCGCCTTCTATAAGGCTCAGTTTTTGTCGGCGATTCAGTTTTTTCACCTGATACTCCAATACTAAAGCGTTACTCTTTGAACCAACAGATTGATACCAAACCAATTCAAGTGGCCCCTTACCTTTTAGATAACGAGCGGATCGCTTACTGCTACCAGAATGCTCTTTGAAGCGTCGATCAACATCGGTAGTAATGCCCGTATAAAGTGTGTTCATACGAGTCTTTATCATATAAAGACTCCACTCGTTATCCTTCGAGACAATTTTTTCTTCCTGCGAGTCTGTCACTTGATACTCCTTTCTGAGCTATTTAATGACCAATAATCAGTAATAACGTCGAGGCGGTAGCCATTCCCATGAAAAAATTAAATATTCGTTGGCGTTTTTGATTGGTTAACCAACGCCGAATACTCACACCTGCCCAAGCCCAAACTGAAATGGCAGGAAATCCCATCGCGGCAAATAAGACGATCATCCAAAAACCGGACTGAACATATAAATCTCCAGCAATAGCAAATGAACTTACACAGCCAATCGCCATCATCCAAGCCTTTGGATTCACATATTGGAAAAGCAAAGCCTGCCACCAATGCATTGGTAAAGATGGCGCTTTTTTAGTTTCTAAGTTTCCCACTGGCGCACTACCAATTTTCCAAGCTAACCAAAGCAAGTAAGCACAACCACCCCATTTTAATACGCTGTATAACGGCGGATACCAGGTAAACAACGCACCAAGACCAAGCAAAGTAGACAGCAGCAAGCTTGCGACACCCAATACAATCCCCAGCATATGCGGTAAAGTTCGGCGATAACCAAATTTTGCCCCCGATGCTAGTAACATAATGTTATTCGGCCCCGGTGTCACTGAAGTCACAAAAGCAAACATAGCCAATGCCAGAAAAAACGACGTATCTATCATAACGGCCAGCCTTTACTTTTCGAAAATGAAAGCACATCTCGTAGCAACCCCAACAGCGTTGCCTGTGACACTTCGGCTTGCTGTCGTTCTTTTGTCATACCTATGTCTGTCATTTGCTGAGGCGTTAATCTCATCAGTTTTCTACGCGTTTGAAAACGCTCTACACTTTGTTGAATACAAACAAATAAGCTGACAATTAGCATGATCTTCTCCTTTTAAGCCGCACTACTTAATAATTAAAAAGTGCCAAGTGTATGAGCAACCACTTTAAGAGAAGACAGAAATACAATACAGATTCAGAAAATCACTTTGACAAACACACAGTAAGCCGTTTTATTGCACTGTATGGCAGAATAAACTCAAATCTGTATGGTCACCTGAGAAGCTTTATCGCTCTATAATCAATACAGGCCAAAAGACAGCAGTTAAGGGGAATAAGATGACGCTTTATCAAAAACTTGCCAATCGCTTACGCGAACATATCCAGCACGACTTTTATAAGTCAGGCGATAAACTGCCTTCTGTACGTCAATTAGCCCAAGAACATGGTGTCAGCATTTCCACTGTACAAGAAGCGTATCGACAGCTTGAGCAAGAATTACTTGTGGAAGCTCGTCCTAAATCCGGCTACTTTGTTTGCTCTCGAAAAAAAGACAATCTGCCGAGTATCTCAAGGCCACCGCAGCGCCCTTTAGAAGTTTCCCAATGGGAAGAAGTGCTCAATATGTTAATGAATCGCAGTGGCAATAAAGGCGTACAGTTGCAGCACGCCATGCCAGATATGAAAGCGGCAACGTTAAAGCCCTTACTCAAAACCTTGTCAGACCTTACTAAGCAAAAACCAGAGTTAGGATTAGGTTATGCGGACATTCGTGGCACAGAAGAATTACGCACTCAACTTTGTCGACTTGCTGTCGCATCTGGTTGCCAATTACACCCTGACGATCTCGTGGTCACTTCAGGTTGCCAAGAGGCGCTATCGGTTTGTCTACGAGCTGTCACACAACCCGGCGACATCATTGCTATCGAATCACCAAGTTTTTATGGTTCCATGCAGGCGATCAAAGCCGCAAACCTTAAAGCGATGGAAATTCCAACCCATCCCGAAACAGGCATTAGTTTAGAAGCGCTAGAGCTGGCACTTGATCAGTGGCCAATCAAAGCCATTTTTGTCACACCGACCTGTAATAATCCAATGGGTTACACCATGCCAGAAGATAAAAAAGAACAGCTCTATCGACTGGCACAAAGTTATGATATTGCCATCATAGAAGACGATATTTATGGTGATATTTCGTATCAATTCCCTCGCCCTAAAACCATTAAGTCCTTTGATACAGATGGCCGCGTTCTGCTGTGCTCATCGTTTTCTAAAACCATTGCACCCGGCATGCGCGTAGGCTGGATTGCACCGGGACGTTATCGGGACAAAGTGACTCACATAAAATACGTTAGCAGCTCCATGTGTCCTGTTCTGCCTCAACTTGCCATCGCCAAATTCATTCGTTTAGGCGGCTACGCCAAACATATTCGTCAAATGAGGCAAAACTATGAAACACATCGAGATCATTTACTCAGCGTTATAAAAACCTATTTTCCTAACGATACAAGAGTCAGTTATCCTGCCGGCAGTTTCATTCTCTGGGTCGAACTTAATCCTAATATCGACAGCATGGAATTGGTAAAAAAATGCCGAGAGGAAGGTGTTGGCTTTGCCCCCGGACCACTATTTTCAGCTACCGGAAAATATCGTAATTGTTTTAGACTTAACTTCAGCGAGCAAAGCATGGAAAAGCGAGAATGGGCGATCAAAACCTTGGCGAAAATCCTCAAGCAATCCATGGATCAAACTAAGCCAATAAACATCAACCTCATGGCGAGCTGACTAGATGAATCAGCAATGTAAATAAACGAAAAGAAAGTTAAAAACGCTAACGAATGACACAATAATGAGGTAAAAATACCGTCTTGATTGTAAAGTCATCTTACAAACGCTATTTAAAGGCCCAAGACGGTCTAAACAAACACCTCATTAGGATTTAATGAATGCAAAACAGGCCTTTACGGTACTTAGGGCTCCTTTTTTTGAGCCTAAGTCTCGCCGCATGTAGCACGACAGAGAACCGCGAAAATTTTGCCAATCTTGCACAACAAGAACTAGATACCGTCAGTAATGAAAAAGTATCGCAATGGGATACACTAGACACTGTAGCGCCTGCCAGTCATTTAACCGATCTCATTCAAGATCCACTGTTAGATGAATTAATCCAGCAAGCACTCAAAGCAAATCCAAACTTACAAAGCACCCTGCTTACCCTACAATCCAGCCTATGGGAGCTGAAAAGTACCCAAGGCAGTCAACTACCTTCCGTTGATGCCAATGTTTCTTCGAAAAAGTCCAAAGACTCAGACACTAACTACAGTGCTGACATCAGTGTCAGTTGGCAATTAGACGTTTGGGGCAAGCTGGCCAATACAGAACAAGCTGCCAGCAAAACCTTAGCCAGTGACGAAGCACTCTATCAAGCTAGCCGAGACACACTTGTGGCCAATGTAATGAAGACTTGGTTGTCATTAACCGCCAAGCAACATGCCATCAGTATCGAGCAACAACGACTTGAGCTACTTGAGGCCAATGAAAAACTCATCATAAAACGTTTTAAAAACGGGCTAGATAATCTCGAAAAAATGGACGAGGCACGAACCTCCACCTCACAATCGAGGGCCAATCTTGCAGAATACAAAGAAAACTTAGAAACCCAAAAACGCGAGCTACAACTTTTGCTGGGGACAGCAACACAGCTAAACATTTCGCCTAATCTGGATTACCCGAAGGTCAGCTTGACCTTAGACGAATTACCAAACCAAAGCCTACAACGCAGACCTGACTTAAAATCTGCTTATCTAAATATTGAAGCCGCAGACCTAAATACCACAGTGGCTTATAAAAACATGCTGCCATCAATCAGCTTAAGCGCCGCGTTAAGCCAATCCGCAGACTCGCCTCGCATGGCGTTATTTACTTCGCCCGTTTGGTCGTTAGTGGCTCAGCTAACCCAGCCACTTTATCAAGGCGGTAAACTCAAAGCCGCCAGAGAAGTTGCCAAATTAAAGACCGCCAAAGCCTACCAAGCCTATCGAAATACCTTGTTAACCGCGGTCAATGAAGTGGAAAACGCCATAGGGCAAGAAAAAGTTCTACAGCAGCAAGTCAGTCATATTAGAGAAGCCCTTGCGAGCTCTCGCAGCAACCTTGCCCAATACGAAAAAAAATATCGCAGCGGCTTGGTAAAGCTCAATGATTTAATTGCCGCACAAAAAACCACCTTTGATCTAGAAGCTCAGCTTGATGGACTTATTTTCAAACACTTATCAAACCGCATCACCTTGGGCGTGGCGTTAGGCCTTGGAGTAAAACAACAATGAAACTCTCTTCGCAATGGATACTTCTTATCATTTCTGTACTCATCGCTGTCGCTGCCTATTTCTATATAGACGATGCTTTAAGTGAAAAAGAATTTGATTTAGGCAAACCACTACCAGAGAAAAAAGAAGAAGCATTGGATATCAGTGTCGTATCGGTTAACGCATCCAGCCATAAAGCGACAATTAAGGCATCAGGCATTGCCAACCCAAGATACAAACTGACTTTAAACAGCAAAGTCAGTGGTGAAGTAGCCAAGGTATCTGATCATCTAGAAGCTGGCCAGCGCGTCAAAAAAGGCGATATTTTGGTTAGCTTAAACAACAAAGAACTTAACAGTGCCGTGGCCAACGCCAAAAAAACCTTAGCCAGTGCAGAACTGGCACTCAAAGAAGAAATGCGCCAAGGCGATCAAGCCCGTGCTGAATGGAAAGCCGCTGGATTTAAAGGCGATCCAGATTCTGATCTAGTATTACGTGTTCCTCAACTAGCCAACGCACAGGCAGAAGTGGATTCCGCGAAAGCCACTTTATTAGAAGCCCAAGACAACCTAAAACACACACAAATAGTCGCACCATTTGATGCCTTGGTTATCAGCCGTAATATTTCGCCAGGCTCTTACTTAAGCTCAGGCGGCGAAGTGGCTACTTTGTACAGCACAGACAGAGCCGAAATTACTATCAACCTTGCCAGTACCGATTGGCAAAAACTGCCAGATATGAAAACACTGCTTAACCGCACCTCAGTGATTATTCATAGCATAGACTCCAATGATCAATGGCAAGGCCGAGTTATTGGTATAGATCAACATATAGATACCACCACCAGAATGCGCAGTTTAATTGTCGGTGTTGATTCGCCATTAGATCAAACGCCACCGCTCTTACCCGGATCATTTGTCACCACACAATTGGAAGGCAAAGCCATTGCTAATTTATGGAAGTTACCTAGCACCGCGTTAAGCCAAAAAAGTGAAATTTGGTACGTGAATGACGAGAAACGTCTTGATGCTTTTGATACCACACCGTTTTTTGTTGATTCTCAATCCATCTACATTTTGGTACCTGAAAATCTTAGAAACCGAGCGTATCAGGTCGTTAAAAAACCATTTAGTAGCTATTTAAAAAATACCCTTGTTAATCCGTCAGAGCAGTCTCAATAATGAATCCACTTGATCAACCAAAAGGCATTATTCCTTGGTTTGCAGGCAACCCTGTTGCTGCCAACTTGTTGATGTTGCTTGTCATTTCTTTTGGCGTTATCAACATGGGATCGCTGAATAAAAAAAGCTTTCCAACGCTTCCACCTAACGGCATAGACATCAGTGTCAGCTACGACAGCGGCTCGGCCAAAGAAAGCGAAGAAGCCATCGCCATTCCCATCGAACAAAAGCTACAAGGCGTAGAAGGCATCAAAAACATTATGTCGATGTCTTCTGCGGGCGGGGCTGACGTCAATATTGAAGTCAAAGACGGCTACGAACTAGATGATGTATTTTCCAACATCAAAGACAAAGTCGGCGAAATAAATTCTTTTCCGAGCAAAGCTGATCGTGCGATCATCACCAAAGACACACGCTCAGAACTCGCCATTATTATTCAGCTTTACGGTGATGCGGATCGACGCACCTTACAAAAACTGGCAGATGATTTAAAAACAGACTTATTAGCTGATGAGCAAATCAACTCAGTGGCGATATCTGGCACGTTAAAATCCACCATGTTGATCGATGTTGATAAAAACAAACTCGAAGCTTATGGCTTGACCTTAGCTAATCTGAGTAGTGCCATTGCTGCTGAGTCTGCCACAGCGCGGGTCGCAACACTTAGTAATAAAGATGTTTACTTAAAAATCAGCGCCGCAGAACAAGCGTATTTTAAACAACAATTTAGCAATATCATCATCAAAACCAACGCCACAGGCGGCAACATTAAATTGGGTGATATCGCGACCATTCGTGACACCTTTGACGACGACAAGTTTGTGTTGTCACGTTTTAATCAAAAGGACAGTCTGTCGATTCGTGTCAATACCACTGGCAACGATGACATCATCAATACCGTGGAAGCCACTAAAAAAGTAGTGGATAAATGGAAACAAAGCGGTCGATTACCGTCGCAAATACAGCTCACTACTTGGAATGATCGCAGTGAATCCATCAACCAACGTTTAGAATTGATGATCAAAAACGCCCTCACTGGTGTGTTGTTAGTATTTGTATTGCTGGCGATTTTCCTCAATATCACCGTGGCATTTTGGGTTGCCATGGGTTTGCCTTTCATTTTCTTCGGCACTATTTTTGCCATGGGAACCAGCAGTATTAACCTAACCTTAAACATGATCACCACCTTTGGTTTTATCCTTGCGTTAGGGATTGTCGTCGATGATGCCGTGGTGGTCGGGGAAAGCGTCTATGCCACCAGAGCCAGAGACGGCGACACCTTAGGCAATACCATTAAGGGCACAATGGAAGTGGCCGTGCCAACGTTATTTGGCGTATTCACCACAGTGGCGGCCTTTTGGGCCTTATCCAATATAGATGGTCGACTCGGACAGATTTACTCCCAATTCGCCATTGTTGTGGCCATTTGCTTGGTGCTCTCGGTGATTGAGTCAAAAATTATTTTGCCTGCGCATTTGTCTCACCTAAATACTCGCAAATCCAAACCAAACAATATCTTGTCTTCTTTCTGGGCAATCATTCAAGGCGGCGCCGATAAAGGCTTACAGTTTTTTAGCGACAAACTCTACCGTCCTGCCATTGACTTTGCATTACAGCAACGCTACGCCATGTGTGTTGTTTTCATCACCTTGTTTGCATTGGTTATGTCAATGCCTTTCACCGGTGATATTCGCATGAGCTTTTTCCCTCGTATTCCCGGCGATTCTGTTCGCACCACGCTAACCATGCAAAGTGACAGCAGCTACGGAGAAACGCAAAAAGCGCTATTAATTATCGAGCAAAAAGCCTATCAAGCGGATAAAGAACTTATTCAAGAAGCGAAGAAAAAAGGCACAATTCCCGCGGACACGTCTCCGCAAGCTACAGGGATTAAACATATACAAACGGCTTCAAGTGGTGATCAAGGCGGTAATTTTCGTGTCGAGCTGGTCAGCGGTTCTCCTTATTACAATTCAAGACAATTCACTAGTAAATGGCAGGACATTTCGGCCCAAGTGGAAGGTGTGAAAAGCTTGCGGATCCGCTACGGTCAAGACACGGTAGATGCTCTGTATGTGGAACTCACCAGTAGCGATTCCAGCGCGCTGGACGGCGCAATGGAAACTTTTATCGAAAAATTAAACGCTATTCCAGCCGTCACTGGTGTGGAAAAATTTGATACGCCGCCTGAAGCACGCTTGGCGCTCGATCTGACTGAGCAAGGACGTTTATTAGGGCTCAACACCACGGATCTTGCCAGCCAAGTATCACAAAATTTCGATGGTACCGTCGTACAAAAATACCAACGAGATAACGACGAAATTGAAGTCCGCCTAGGCTTTCCGAAAGATCAACAAGAATCTCCAGCGGCGGTGATGAACACCAAAATTGCCCTCGAAAATGGCGCAAGGATCCCGCTCTCGACGGTGGCAAGCCTAACGAAAACAGAAGTTCAGACCGACATTATTCGCATTGATGGCAAACGCTCTTATTATCTGTCTGCCGAAGTAGACAAAGACGTCATGTCCTCCACAGAAGTGGTCGATTATCTGCAAAGCGCCATCATGCCTAATTTGCAAAAGCAATTTTCCAGTGTGAATTTTGACTTTTCAGGAGAAGCCGAAGAACAAGCCGAAACAGAATCCTCATTAGCGAAAATGTTTATGCTGGCAATGCTGATCATTTATGCCTTGTTAGCCATTCCGTTAAAATCTTACAGCCAACCCATCATCATCATGATGGCGATTCCATTTGGCATCATTGGTGCGCTCTTAGGTCACTGGATGAATGACCTTGCCTTGAGCATTTTCTCGCTCAATGGCATCCTGGCTCTGAGTGGTGTTGTGGTAAACGATAGCTTATTGCTCGTCTCACGATTCAACGACATTCGCAAAGACACAGTACATGTAAAACAAGCCATTCGCCAAGCTTGCCAAAGCCGTTTACGCGCAGTATTGCTGACGTCTTTCACGACTTTTGCAGGGCTCATTCCAATCCTGTGGGAAACATCAAGACAAGCTCAAGCCTTGATTCCTGCAGCGGTGTCACTTGGTTACGGCATTATGTTCGCCACCGTTATTACGCTGGTGTTAATTCCTGTACTACTGATGATCAAAGAAGACGTTCATAACCTAATTGATCGATTAAAAAGCAAAACCGTAGAAGTGCTAGAGCCAATAAAAGAAAACAAATAAACAATACAAGTAGTACGAACAAGCGATACAAACTAAAAAGCCTTGCTTATCTGTTTAAGCAAGGCTTCTTAGTTTTTACATCTAATGATCTTAAGCAACTTCATCCCATTCAGGAAATGGATCAGGCAATGTTGCCCATTCCGCTTTACCAGCGAGAAGTTCTTGGTCACTTAACAAACAAGCGTCCAGCGCTGCTATCACTGCCTCTTTTTTCAGGTTTTGGCCGATAAACACCAACTCCTGACGCATGTCGCCGAAAGGTTCTACCCATTGATCTGCTATCGATTCAAGATATTCTGGATCTTGTGGCCATTTGTCTTTGGGAACAGCCTTCCAAAACATACCTGCAAAACCATAATGCGCAATACCGCCCGCCTGACTCCATTGCCCTGCGAACTCTGGGCGAGTCGCTAGCCAAAAAAAACCTTTCGAACGCAACAATTTTCCGTAAGATTCCGTGTCATGAAGAAAATCAAAAAAGCGCTGTGGGCGAAAAGGTCGTCTCGCCAAATAGGAAAAACTAGCAATGCCATATTCTTCTGTTTCTGGCACATGCTCGCCACGCATTTCTTTTAACCATCCCGCAGCTTGTTGCGCTTTTTCAAAGCTAAACTTGCCGGTTCCCAAAAGACGTTTAGGCTCTATTTTGCCTTGATGAATTGGGATAATTTCAGCCTCTGTATTAAAGCTTCGCAGGATGGATTCTAATTGTCGTAATTCCGCTTCGCTCACCAAATCGGTTTTACTGATTAAGATGATGTCAGCAAACTCAACTTGATCAATCAACAAATCCGCCACGCTGCGTTCGTCTTCCTCACCAAGAGACTCACCCGTTTCCTGCAAAGAGATTGCCGCATCATAATCCTTCATAAAATTCACCGCATCCACGACAGTGACCATGGTATCAAGGCGCGCAATGTCCGATAAACTCACACCGTCTTCATCCGCAAACGTGAAAGTTTCAGCTACCGGTAAAGGCTCTGAAATCCCCGTCGATTCAATTACTAAATAATCGAAGCAATTGTCTTCAGCAAGCTTTCGAACCTCAATCAAAAGGTCTTCTCGCAAGGTACAGCAAATGCAGCCGTTACTCATTTCGACTAACTTTTCTTCACTGCGATTTAATGACACTTCTTGTTTAATTGTCGCCGCATCGATATTGATTTCACTCATATCGTTCACAATCACCGCGACTTTTAAACCATCACGATTATTCAATATATGGCTTAAAACCGTCGTCTTACCAGCCCCTAAAAAGCCAGATAAAACCGTAACTGGCAATTTGCCTTGCATACTTTTCATAAACCTCTCCTACAAGATATTAATGTTATGATATAACATTTCTATAAAGCGAGATAGGTGCCTTTTTGATAAGATCTGGCAGAAGCAAAAACATCTCTAAAAACCAACGAAAAAGCCCTCAAAAAGAGGGCTTTACACAGAAGCTAAAAAGCGATTTAAACGGAAATTAATGCTGTTTCATTTTAATTAGAAATCTTTGATAGCAAATCTGGATTAGTAATCAAGTTCCTCACACCATGAGCGTGATCTTCTTTGTAGATATTTTGACTATCACACCAATCTCCTACCGATTGAATATCAACCTTCGCGACTTTAGGACGAACATTCCATGTCACTTGAAAAGGCGAGGCTTTCTCGTTGTAACTTGGTCCAGTCGTAGAACCAGCATAAGTCACTGGTGTGCCTGTATTATTAGGAATGTCTGTTGCTTGATAATGGCCATTGCGAACATCGTGAGCCGTCAAAGCATTGAAGTTCAGTGCTTTATCATCATTCACCACCACATAAACCTGCGCTTCAACACGCAACTGTGGATTCTTTATTGCTTCACTGATGCAAGCGCCTAAAGTAGCGCCTGGCTGTACTTGTGCAGAAGAATACACATAATGCACTTCGATGGTATCGCCGGGGAAGACTTGGCTGTGCTTACTGTTACAAACAGAACGACCTTTGATAGGCTTGAGCTCTTGAGCGGTCAGTTTACCTGAGTATAAATAACCTGTTTGATAACCTTCGCCATCGCCATCGCCTGCATATTGAGTGAACTCGCCCCCCTTATGCTCTGCATTCTTATGAAAGTGGATATTACAGAGGTTCATTTGAGCCGATACTGGCGCCTCTCCAAATGTTCGCATATTACGACCAAATTTAAGATCAATATCTCGTGGAGATTGCGGGCCAAACCCCTTGCCATCGGTATTTCCAGCCAAAGTTTGACGCTGCTCATTAATCGTTTCATCAGAAAGCACCTTATGCTCTTCAGCATAAGAAATTCCTGAAAAAACAGTCAACCCAATCACACCAACAACTGCATTTATTCTCATAAGCCATTCCTTAGTTCAGTCTAGATTTTAGCCACATAAGCTTTTCATTTATTCCAAAAGAAAAGCACACTTTTATATAAGGTATTCCAGCAATTCAATATGACCGTAAATTAAGCTGTTTGAATAAAAAACGCCAAAACATTTGAATTAAATACGAATTTAAAAAAAATACGCCTATACCATCTAATTACTGGGTTATTTAACTATATTTATCCAGTATTCAATGAACTCATATTCTCATAGTAGCTCCTTATAAGGAACCACGTTGCAATCGCTACAAAAAAAACAGACAATAAGAAAAAATATTTCAACTTTAATCGAAATAAGAGAACAAAATGCACTTAGATGAGATAGATTTGCAATTACTTGCCTTAATTCAAAGTGATGATAGTATTTCCACAGAATCGATGGCCCAGCAAGTTGGCTTATCAAAAACGCCTTGTTGGCGACGGGTTCAAAAGCTTGAAAGCGCCGGATTTATCAAACGTCGAGTTGCGCGTTTAGATGCAGACAAACTAGGACTTGGCGTATCGGTTTTTGTACAGGTTAAAACCAATCAGCATGAAGCAAAATGGGCCGATGAATTTGCTCGCGTTGTGGCTGAATTCCCTGAAGTGATGGAATTTTACCGCATGGCAGGAGAATACGATTACTTACTTCGTGTGCTGGTAAAAGACATTCCAGCGTACGACAAATTTTATAAACGATTAATTAGCGCCACCGCATTAACCGACGTCACCTCAAACTTCGCCATGGAGCAAATAAAGTGGACAACTCAGTTGCCCTTGCCCAGCTTGAAAGATTGAGTGATTTACAAGTTCATTAATGCGGCAAGCCAAATGAGGAAAGAAACATGTCCATTGCTGCCGCAGAAAGCACGTTAACCCAAAGAACTGTAGAACAAAGTACTAAAAACCAAAGCACAAAAAAGCTATCTCATGAAGAAGCTTTGTTTGCCCGCATTCGCGACGGCATTATCGGCAAAAACACTCAAATCAATACACCATTTGGCGCAAGAACCTTAACCTACGCAGACTACACGGCATCGGGTCGCAGTCTAGACTTTATCGAAGACGCGATTCGCCACAGCGTCTTGCCGTTTTATGCAAATACTCATACCGAAGCCAACGCCACTGGCCAACAAACTACCGTGTTTCGTGAACAAGCTCGCCAGCAAATTCGAAACGCCGTCAACGCATCAGCTGAAGACTTGGTGATATTTTGTGGCAGCGGCGCCACCAGCGCGATTAATACCTTAATTAGCCAATTAGGTTTACGTCAATTAAGTGAATCTGACAAATCAGAGATCTGCGTTTTTATTGGTCCTTATGAGCATCACTCCAACGAATTACCTTGGCGGGAATTAGACATTGAAGTCATCCGAATTCCAGAATCAAAAGGCGGCGGCGTTTGTCTGGCCACCTTGGAAGAGCAATTACAGGCGAATCAAAATAAGCGCCTCATCGGTAGTTTTAGCGCCGCATCCAACGTCACAGGAATTTTATGTGATCAGGACGCGATTACTGCTTTGCTACATCGCTATAATGCTTTGGCGTTTTGGGATTTTGCGGCGGCAGCGCCTTATGTGGCGCTTGATATGAATCCAACCGCAGACCAAGCACTTGCCAAAGACGCGATCTTTTTTTCTACGCATAAATTCATCGGCGGCCCGGGGACACCGGGGATTTTGGTGGTCAAAAAAGCCATTATTAGCAGCCAAAAACCCAGCCTTATTGGCGGCGGCACCGTGTCTTTTGTTACGCCTGAAGATCATACCTTTTTGCCTATTGGCGAACGCCGAGAAGAAGGCGGTACACCGGGAATTTTAGAATCCATTCGTGCCGGTTTGGTGTTTCAACTCAAACAAGCGGTTGGCGAAAAAGCCATCGAAGCCCGTGAACACGAACTCGTGCAATTGATCGACCAACATTGGTACAATCACCCAAATATTGAACGCTTAGGCCATGCTAGCGCAGCGCGTTTGTCGATTACCGCTTTTCGCATTAAAACCGAATTGGGTTACTTACATCACGGTTTTGTCACCGCATTATTGAATGATGTATTTGGTATCCAAGTTCGAGGCGGTTGCTCTTGTGCTGGACCTTATGGCCACCAGCTTTTAGGCATAGACAAAGCTGAATCAGAACGCATTCAAGAAGCAATGAAAAAAGGCGAAAAACTGGTAAAACCGGGCTGGGTTCGCTTCAATTTGAATTATTTCTTAGATGATGCAGAAGCGGTGTTTATTTTAGATGCTATCGATTTTGTCGCGAAACACGGCACGACGCTATTGCCTTATTACGCTTATGACCAAGGCATTGATTTATGGCGTTTCCAAGGTAAATCTAGCACAGCTAAATCACTTAATGAGCTATTGTTGTTGCAAACAAAAGTACAGCAGCAAAAAGCCGAACCAAAGCCAAGTCAAACGGAAAATAGAAACACTTATATAACGCGTGCTGAAGAGATTGTGAAAGACTGCCTAGCAGGAAAATACACACCGCAATCACAGCCCTTTAATCAAGAATTCAAAGACATTAAACGCTTTGTTTTGGCTGAGGATCTTGTCTAATTAAACGATCCAGAGAGGTGCTATTTAGTGCCTTTCTGAATCAAATTAAACTGCATGCCCGTTCTTAATATTCCAGTACTCAAGACGTTAGCTCTTAAACCTGCACGATGAAGCCAACCTCTTACAACTTGTGGTGATGAGATAGAATCATTCGCTAGGGATTTTCCTAGCGAACCACAAGGCTCACAAAGCTCAACGCCATAAAAACGTACATCACCAATAGAGAACTCTTGCCCAACCAGTTGGTTAAGTCGCACGCCTTGGGTCACTATGTTTCTTCTGGTCGCAGAAAGACCAATATTTTGCCCAAAGTTTGCATTAAAAGCGGCAATTTCTTCACTTTCCACAAAAGTAATATTTGGGCCATCTGTGCCCTTTTTTCCGTAATATCTGTCGCCTACGATACCTTTACCCGCATCAACTTTAACGGCATCAATGCCTATTTGAGCTTGTTTGGATTTTTTCGACACGAAAATAGCTTGAATCACCCTTTGTCTCCTAAGACAAGTCTGTCACTGGTCGATTATGACATACACAATGATTAAAAACCTTCACCAATGGGTCCGTTCTTCTTTACTAGGGTTGATATGGTACAGATTTACTATAACCACTCCAATCCTTCATAAGGTTTAGCTTTTAGAGACTCAAGACGCGTAGCAAGGGAGCCTGAATGCAGCTCTAACTTGTGGCCATCAGGATCTTCAATATATAAAGAACCCCCTTCACTGCTGTTTACTTGCCATTGTTTTACATCTTGAAAAGCACTTTTTTGCTGAATACGGGACATAGCCAAGGCGTCAAAACCGAACGCAAAATGCGTGTAATCCTTGCTGGGCCTCGCTTTTCCCAATGATAAACAAAGCCAACAATTCCCGTAGCACAAGTAGGCGCCAGTATTCCAACGCACCTCGCCCTTAAATCCCAGTAAGTCACAATAAAACTCGAGCGAAATGTCGAGATTCGTCACACTCAAGGTTAGATGGTTAAGACCTTTGTCTTGCTCTATAGCAGATGATTGGAAGGACAAGCAATCATCAAGGGAGGTCACCATGGCGTAAATCTTAGTGGCTTTTTCAAAGTGATTCAGTTGATTCTCTTCGATCCACCAGCGAGCAACCGCCATCAGGGTGACTGGATCATCGTTTTTATTGGCAAAAAAGGCATAAAACGATACCTGTACGCCATCGCCTTTTTGTCTGATTTTTTCAGCACAAACCAAAAGAATCTTTTGCTTAATCCTAGTATTCACTTCTATTATTCTTTTTTACAAGGCGACATTGCATGAATCTCGCATAGACGCCTCTCGATTAAAAGTTGCGCTATGCGACTAAAGTCTGACTTCTTATTAAACAACTGCCTGCTAAATTAACAGGGCGTATAAAAATAATTATAAGGAGATCTACCATGTCAGATCATAACATTAATGCAGAAAAATACTGGCAAGCAAACCTAAGGCTGATACTAGGCAGCTTGGTGGTTTGGGCGCTAGCCTCTTATGGCTGTGCCATCCTACTTCGTCCCATGCTCTCAGGCATCATGATCGGAGGTGCTGATTTAGGCTTCTGGTTTGCTCAGCAAGGTTCCATTCTTGTATTCATCGCTTTGACCTTCCACTACGCGTGGAAAATGAACAAGCTTGATGAAGAATTTGGCCTTCAGGAGTAAGTCGCATGGATCAGTTTACTATCAATTTACTTTTCGTCGGTGGTTCCTTTGCGCTTTACTTCGGTATCGCTTTCTGGGCTCGCGCTGGTTCAACAAAAGAATTCTATGTAGCTGGCGGTGGCGTACATCCCGTTTTAAACGGTATGGCAACGGCGGCAGATTGGATGTCAGCGGCGTCTTTCATTTCTATGGCGGGCTTAATCGCCGCAGGTGGTTACGCTAACTCAACCTATTTAATGGGTTGGACTGGTGGTTACGTATTGCTTGCAATGCTTTTAGCACCTTACCTACGTAAGTTTGGCAAGTTTACCGTGCCAGATTTCATTGGCGAACGTTTCTACAGCAACACGGCACGTCTAGTGGCTGTCGCTTGTTTAATCATTGCTTCGGTCACTTACGTTATCGGTCAAATGACTGGTGCGGGCGTGGCATTTTCTCGCTTCTTAGAAGTAGAAAGCAATACGGGCCTAATGATCGCCGCTGTTGTGGTTTTCTTCTATGCCGTATTAGGTGGCATGAAAGGTATTACCTATACTCAGGTTGCGCAATATGTGGTGTTAATCATCGCTTATACCATTCCTGCTATTTTCATCTCCTTGCAATTAACAGATACTTTCATTCCAGCCATCGGTCTTTTCTCTACTCATACTGAATCTGGTTTGCCTTTGTTGCAAAAACTAGATGAAGTAGTGCGTGAACTTGGTTTCCAAGATTACACCGCAGACGTTGATAACAAACTAAACATGGTGTTGTTCACTCTATCTCTAATGATAGGTACAGCGGGTTTACCACACGTTATTATTCGTTTCTTCACCGTCCCTAAAGTAGCCGACGCTCGTTGGTCTGCTGGTTGGGCATTAGTTTTCATCGCATTGTTGTACCTAACAGCGCCTGCTGTTGCGTCTATGGCTCGCTTGAACCTAATGAACACTATTTACCCATCAGGTCCTACCGAACAGTCAATCGAATACGCAGAGCGTCCAGATTGGATTAGTACATGGGAAACCACTGGTCTAATTAAGTTCGAAGATAAAAATAATGACGGCCGTATTCAGCTTTATAACGACGTACCAGCGTTTAAAGACGAAGCGACTGCTCGTGGTTGGGAAGGCAATGAACTAGAGGTTAACCGAGACATTCTTGTATTGGCGAACCCAGAAATTGCGAACTTACCAGGTTGGGTTATTGGTCTAATTGCTGCTGGTGGTCTTGCTGCTGCACTATCAACCGCTGCAGGTCTGCTATTAGCCATTTCGTCAGCAATAAGTCATGACTTAATAAAAGGCTCGATAAACCCCAATATTAGTGACAAAGGAGAACTGAGAGTCGCAAGGATATCCATGTTCGTCGCTATTATTGTGGCAACCTATCTAGGTATGAACCCGCCGGGATTTGCGGCTCAGGTAGTTGCATTGGCCTTTGGTATTGCCGCCGCGTCTATCTTCCCTGCTCTAATGATGGGTATCTTCTCTAAACGTGTGAATAGCACAGGGGCTGTGGCAGGTATGCTAGCGGGTCTGATTTCAACCTTGGTTTATATCTTCTTATTCCTTGGCTGGTTCTTCATTCCAGGTACAGCGTCGTTCGCCAATACTCCTGATAACTGGTGGTTCGGTATCTCACCATTGTCGTTCGGTGCCATTGGTGCAGTAATTAACTTCGTGGTCGCGTTCACTGTCTCTTCGATGACAGCGCCACCACCAAAAGAAATCCAAGACCTTGTTGAAAGTGTTCGATATCCTCAAGGCGCAGGCGGTGCAGTTGACCATTAAGGTTAAACAAAAAGCACTTGCTATCAAGTGGGTCTCGCTTCTTTGTGAGGCCCACTTTCCTTATAATACGAATCCACACAAAATCAGAAAAGAGAGCGCTTATGTTTTGGGAACTCATTGCTACCGTCTTTGCCGGTATTGGCGGCGCAGGTATTGCACTGTTGTTAAGAAAGATTACCAAACAAACGGCGCCGAAATGGCTGGTTCCTGTGTTTGCTGGCGTTGCCATGCTTGGCTTTCAAATCCAAGGCGAATACGACTGGTACGACCACCAAACTAGCTTATTGCCAGAAGGTGTTGTCGTTGTAAAAACCGTTCAAGAACAAGCCCCATGGCGCCCTTGGAGCTACGTATTCCCACAAACGCTTCGTTTTATCGCTGCCGACGTTGAGAATTCTGCAAAAAATAAAATTGACCCAAATCTCGTGCTAGTAGACTTATATTTCTTTGAGCGTCGCCATATAGCGAAACGTGTTCCTCAAATTGTCGATTGTGTACAAGGCGCTAGAACTGACTTCACTCAATCTTTTACAGCTTCCCAAGATTCAAAACAACCATCGACTTCAACCTGGTACCCACTTGAAAACAATGATCCATTGCTAAAAGCGGTTTGTAGCAATCAAGCTTAAAATCGACCACATTAACGAAAACCAAACTTAGAAAAAGTCCTGATGACCCGAGTTTTCCTCATTGGCATAAATTGATTTCAATCCCCATAATATCGGCTTTCCACAAAACAAAAGCCGATATTATGAACATCACTCCTGAAGAGCGCGACGCGGTTTACAAAACCATATTTTCTCGCCGAGATGTGCGTCGAGAATTCAAACCTGATCCTATTCCAAATGATGTTTTAGAACGTATCTTGCTCGCTGCGCACCATGCGCCAAGCGTCGGTTTTATGCAGCCTTGGGATTTCATCCTTGTTACCAA
Source organism: Marinomonas sp. (assembly GCF_965225885.1). Classification (NCBI taxonomy): domain Bacteria; kingdom Pseudomonadati; phylum Pseudomonadota; class Gammaproteobacteria; order Oceanospirillales; family Oceanospirillaceae; genus Marinomonas; species Marinomonas sp. Next base: position 1,964,296 of record NZ_OZ245329.1, on the reverse strand, counting down.
AGCAGAATCTAAAACACAAATTAAACAAGGTTTTTTGCAAGCTCACGCCGAAGCGGCTGAACTCTTTAAAGGAGAACGCAAAGAACAATATAAAAGCTTTAAACTCGAAGGCATTGAAGAAGCACCCTTGGGTATTTGTGTGACGTGCGACCGCAGCCGAACAGGCTCTGTGGTATTGGGACGAACAGCCAAGCCAGAAATGGATTTGTTCAGTTCTGTGTGCGCGGTACAAAATCTATGGCTAGCCGCGAGAGCGGAAAACCTTGGCGTTGGTTGGGTCAGCATCGTTCATGACAAAGTCATACGTGACACGCTCAATATTCCTGAATCTATCGATATCATTGCCTATTTGTGCGTGGGCTATGTAGACACATTTCACGACACACCAGACCTGGAAAGGGCTGGTTGGTTACCAAGACGAGAGACTAGTTCTGCAATTCACTATGAGTCTTGGCCCGAGCGAACTAAAGAATAATGCATACTAAAAAAAAGCGAGAGTAGAGACCAAATCTACCCTCGCTTTAGTCCTATGAAAGCGCCTTTTCTAATGCCTTGATCAACTGATCCATTTCTTCATCATTCGTATAGTGAACGAATGACAAGCGAACCACGCCCGTACTTGTGTCCACGCCCATCGCTTCTAACAAACGCACCGCATAGAAGTGCCCTGCTCCACAAATAATGCCTTGATCAACTAACTTCTGTGCTAACTCCTGAGGCGTTTGTCCTTTAGGAATAATAGACACAGTCGCTGCTCTCTTCGCGGGATCAGCCGTTCCAAGCAGGGTCAGTTTCGGATGTTGATCAACAAAGTTTAGCAACTTAGCTAATAAAGCTTGCTCGGCATCATGGAATAAATTTCGCACGCGCTGGGCTTTTTCTATCGCAGAGTCCGTCGCTTCGAAGTGATGATCGTGCAAAGTATCAAAGTAATCCAACACGCCACGGCTTGCCGCCACTTGGGCATGATCAGGACCTGCTGGTACAAACCATTTCTGACGATAAGCTTTGTTAAAATAATGCGCCTGATTACCCAATTTATCCGCCATGGCATCACGAATGACCATCACGCCAAGATGCGTTCCGTAGGCTTTATACAAAGAGAATAGATAAATATCAGCGCCAAGCGCATCCACATCGGGCAAGCCATGACCAGCAAATGAAACAGCATCTACCACTGTCGCCACACCCGCCGCTTTCGCTCGTGCGCAAATATCCGCTACTGGATTGATTTCAGCAACGATATTTGAACAATGAGTAAAGGCTAAGAGCTTGGTTCGTTCAGTAAAAAGCGTTTCTAAATCATTAATATCTAACGACCCGGTTTTCGTATCAACCTGCCATTCTTTAATCACGACTCCACGTGACTCTAATGCACGCCAAACACCAATGTTTGCTTCGTGATCTTGATTGGTCACGATGATCTCGTCGCCCGTTTGTAGAATCTTGCTGAAAGCTTGTGCTAACACGTAAGTATTTTGAGACGTAGAAGGTCCAATATGCACTTCGCTGGTACTCACATTCAAATAAGAGGCTAAACGTTCGTGTGCTAAATCCATCTGAGCACCCGCTTTTTGTGCCGCAGGATGAAGATGATAAGGCTGAAGCTTGGTTTCTCGATAATATTGATCTAAGTGATCAATCACCGCCTGACAAGCATAAGAACCACCGGCATTATCAAAAAACGCCTGACCCGCTAAAGAAGGTTCTTTGAATGCTGGGAATTGAGAACGAACAAACGCCAAATCTAATCTAGATGCCATAACCTTATCTCCTTATCGAACACAGTCTACAGCTTGTCATCAACAACAAACTAATATGAGAAAATTATAGGCAATATGCCACACAAGTTGTTTGCTATTTGAAGAGAGAATCACTAACGTAATACAAGATTTTTGTTTAAATTGGGCATTTTATGAAAGAAATCACCCTAGACCGTACCGACTACAAAATAATCCAAGCATTAGAAAAAGATGGTCGCCTTAGTAACACGCAGCTAGCAGAGAGCATAAACCTTTCGCAATCTCAGTGTCTAAGACGCTTACGCCAGCTAGAAGAAATGGACATTATTAGTGGTTATCGAGCGCAGGTGAATTACCAAAAACTTGGCTACAGTGTCATGGCTTGGACATTAGTCACTGTAAGTAAAGACGTGCCCAATGCACGAGATAATGTGATGAGTTTTCTGCAACAACAAAACGCTGCTATTAACGTTCATGGTGTGACTGGAGACGTCGATTTGATGGTAGAAATTTGTGCTAAAGACATGGCGAAATTCACTGATTTGGTCGTCAAACAGCTCTATGCTCATGCGAATGTAGTAAGCACAAAATCCTACATACGTTTAGACACGGCCAAACAACATGGCAGCCCTTTAGATAAGATATAAAAATCGTTAAAAAATCTTATCTAAATTCATTTATTGTCCGATTGATTAGTTTTTTTCAGGTATAGGCGTATTTTTTATCGTTTGTCTTTTTTAGGCGTAGTTTCTACTATACAAGCATCAAAGCGAAACAAGTTTTGAAGATTTTGAAACAACCATAAACGAGGAATACATCATGAAAAACACTCAAACTATCGCAGAACTACTAGAAAAAGTTAACTCTACTTACCTAACTGATGCAGAAAAATACGAAGCAATCGCTCGAGCTGAACGTGCTGAATACATCATTGCTGGCTTCGCTTCTGCATTCCAAGCAATTAAGAACGTAGCAATCAAAGTAAAATCAGCGTTTGTATCTACTTCTGCTCAACACGCTTAATAGATCAATAAGCTGTAACAGTTAAGTACACTAGAAAGTTATTGGGTAAGCGTCTGTTTCAAAACAGATATTTTGGCTTACTCCAACAGGCTTGTAAGGAAATGGCGCTAGAATAAAAACATTAAGCGCTTCCTGTTCCTACCTTATCTATCTAATCCGCTCCAAGCAATTCTACTTCAATCTTAATTATTTGCTATTCTCAGCTTTATTTTGTTTTTCGCAAGAACGTTCTATTGTTTGTTGCCAATCCCGTTTTAGCCCTAGTAAAAACAACAGTTCAACAAAGACAAACAAAGGTCCAATAATTAACCCTGTAATATCGTCCAAAAATGCAGGCTTCTTACCTTCAAAATAATGCCCTACAAATTGAAATATCCAACCTACGACAAACAAACCAATCCCCGTGATTAACCATACGAATGTGCTTTGAACTGCAACAAACTCGGCGAACCCAATTATCAAAGCCAACAATATTGTCATTACAATGCCAATCATTTTGTTTAAGCGGACATAAAAAACACTACTGGCAAGGGCAATGATGAGAGCGGGCGTGAACACTATGTCGAGCAAGTCAAAATGTGGACGAGACAGTAAAACAGCAATTCCAACAACTATCATCGGAATCCCAACAAAATGCGTTGCTACATTACGACGATCTTGGTGGTAAAAAGCATATTGGGACAAGTGTTCAAGCATGGTTTTCATTCTAGAGACCTCAATTTTTATTATTTTATTGATATCAGTAAAACGCATTTCTAACAAACTTTGAAGCAATTTATTTGTATATCTTAAACTAAAAACACTCATCTAAAAAAACACAAAAGGCGGATACAACACCGCCTTTAAAAACACCAAGAGAATAACCCCATCCGTCACACCACTAAATGATGCGTGATCACACTAGCAACCAGACCATTGTTGGCCAATTTCGGCATCACGATACCAAGCCATCAATACTTTGTGATTTTCATCATCAGCGGCAGGTGACCAAGGCGCAAAATCTTCTTCTTTAAACGGCGCATACGGCCCATGTTTAACTTCAAAAATAACAGCGTCAGCATCAAGCGAAAGTACGGCATGCCAACCACCAGCAGGCGTTTCAATTACCGACTCACTTTCACCTAAAACGGCTCTATCGATAACCACACCATTATCATCAAACGTCAGTACGACAAACCGACCACGTAAAGCCGTCAGCAACTCCCAAGTCTTTAAATGACGATGCGGACGAATATAAGTGTCTGGTTCCATCGCAATGGCTAAGCGCTGAATGGTATCGGATAATTCGCTATGAATGTTGTGATTCATACGCTGACGTGGTGATTGTCGAGCTGTATCACTGAGGGCGGAAAGTTTGTCAAAGCTCAGTTTATTCATGGGGTAAGTCACTTATACAAAGATTGAGAAAAAGAATGCTAATGCTACCTCATCAGCTAGTCAAACAGGTAATTTTTCGAAGTCGATTAACATAACTAAATAACGTCATAAGAAAAATCGTGTCTTAAAGTCACACAGAATATCTTCGCTTCCTGTTAGCGACCACTCAAACCAATTATCCCATTCAAGCACTATCGTTTTATTGCCCAAAACCAACTCATAGCAGTCATAGTCGATTCCTTTATCAAACGCAAAAGGACTATATTGTGACTTTAACTTCCAGCCTTCCCGCTTTAGTTTATCGATCAAGATATTACCTTTTTCTGTTTCTATATTTTCGATAATCATAAGAATCTAGTCTCGGAATTTTAAATGAAAGTTCAAATAACAGATTATCAGAGGAAGACATTTCTTTCATGTTCATGATGTGACTTCCTAGGCATAATGTCGGACAAATATAATTGAACAGATTCGAATAGGAAAAAGAAATGATCTCATGGCACTGTCAGGCATTTAGCGAGCTATCCAATTACACCTTATATGACCTATTGAAGCTTCGAAGTGATGTGTTTGTAGTAGAGCAAAACTGCGTTTTTCCTGATATGGATAATTTGGATACACTGCCTGACACTCGACACTTGTTTGCCTTACAAGATAACAAAGTGGTCGCTTATGTGAGGCTTTTGGCAAAAGGTGACTGTTATCCTAACCATAGCAGCATAGGACGAGTAGTAGTCGCAGAAGAAAGCCGTAAAGATAAAATGGGTCACGCACTAATGACACATGCGATTAAAGAGATGCTTAAGCTTTGGCCAGATAGTCCGATTAAAATCGGCGCACAATCTCATCTTGAAGACTTTTATCAATCCCATGGATTTATCACAGTATCTGAACCCTACATGGAAGATGGCATAGAGCATTATATTATGACGAGGGAAACTGAAGTAAACCTTTAATCCGTGATTTCAGCTCAGGCAAAACGTCAGCCTCAAACCAAGGATTTTGCTTGAGCCAACGGTTATTTCTTGGGCTTGGATGAGGCAATACTAATTTGCCTTGCTCTATCCAAAAACGCCATTGCTTAACTTGCTCTGTGACATTGCCAGACTGACCTAGATGATAGGCTTGTGCATAAGCGCCCAAGACAATCGTTAATTCAATATTCGTCAGCTGATTAAGCACTGCTTCGCGCCATTTAATCGCACATTCAGGCCGTGGTGGTAAATCACCTGATTTTTTCCCCGCAGATGGTCCACTTTTATGGACACTATTCCCCGGAAAACAAAACCCCATTGGAACGATAGCGACTTGCTGCTCATCATAAAATTCGTCTACAGATAGCCCGAGCCAATCTCGTAAGCGTTCGCCACTTAGATCATCGAATGGCCGATCAATATCATGCGTCTTTTGCCCTGGTGCTTGTCCAGCGATTAATAGTTTTGCATTAGGGTGAATTTGTAGAATGGGTTTAGGAGGATAAGGCAGAGCATCAGCGCAATGCTGGCAAGAGAGAATCGCGTCTTTTAGTACAAGAAATGCATCATGAGACATAAAAGTTACCGTATAAAAAAGCACTGCTCGTGCGCAGTGCTTTTCTGATTTGAAAGGCGATTACATGTTGTTTAAGTAAGCCTCGATAAACTGACCTTGGTTTGGTGCTTTAGGTGCGGTTTTAAAGTTCAACACTTGATCATTAAGTCGTAACTTAAGTTCATCGGTAAAATCACAGCTAATCGCTTTAAACTCTTTTGCTGTTTCTTTAAAAGCTGGTTTTGTCGCACATTGATACGCAATTTTTGATGACACTTGCGCGCAATAAGCGGCAATCGCATAAGACCCTAAGTCACTATCAGAGATTTTATTCCAATCAACCTTGGTTGGTATCTCTATACCGCACTGCTTAGCCACATTGTCATCGGCTTGTTGAATTTTGGTTTTTTGATACGCTAAATGTTTTTCACGATTAAACATTGCTAATTTTTCTTGCACGCCTTGCTTTAATTGCTGGTCATAAAGTGCAGAAATAGTCTGAACGGTATCCGCTTTCACATCATCTTTTTTGCCAAGATAAATGCCATCTTTGGTGTCTGGCAAATACAAGGTATAAGAGCAGCAACCATAGTTATTAGCGATATAAATCAACGATCTTTTTGAACCGTCAAAGGTGTATTTAAGTCTTTGATCATCGCCCTGTTTGTTAATTTCGGTAAGAAAAACCACGCCATCAATTTCGTGATTCACGCCAGTTACTTTCACCAAAGCCTGTTTATTGTCAGTGGTCGGCGCAATGACGACGTTTACACCTTCGCCAGAAGTTAATTCCGTTGGATATTTAGCCAAGTCTAACGCGAAAACGGAATGGCTTAAAAAAAGCAAAAACACAGATAACGTCTTTTTCATCTCAAGTCCCTTTAGAATAAGGTTTGTTACAGAACAGCTAACAATGTAGCAAAAGTATATATTCGACAGTATTTAAACACTTATCTTTCTGCCTTTCTAGGCGCTGGGTGAAACGGAGTTTTTTATCAGATTGTTGAGCAAAAAAACGGCTTCTGAAAAAGTCAGAAGCCGTTTTTTTAAGGATGCTGCTTAATAGCATTTAGTGCTTAGTGGTGATGATCGCCAGCGCCGTGAACGTGACCGTGCTCTAGCTCTTCAGCCAGTGCTTCACGAACTTCAATGATTTCAACATCAAAGTTCAATGTTTTACCCGCCAAAGGATGGTTACCATCTAGCATCACGCCATCGTCTTCTACTGCGATAACGGTTACTGGCTGTTGACCGCCTGGCGTTTGCGCCATGAATTGCATGCCAACTTGGATTTCGTCAACGCCTTGGAAATTTTCAGTCGGTACTTTTTGAATTAGCTCTTCGTGAACCGCGCCGTAGCCATCTTCAGGAGCAACAGAAACAGCAAGCTTGTCGCCAGCGGCTTTGCCTTGAAGCGCTTTATCTAGGCCATCAATGATGTTTTGAGCGCCACTTAGAAACACCAAAGGCTCTTGACCAACAGATGAGTCTAGTTCTTGGCCTTGTTCGTCAGTCAAGGTGTAGTGCATGCTAACAACGGCGTTTTCTGTGATTTGCATTGTATTCTCCTAATGAACAAATAATAAATAATGAGGGAACGAGCGCTTGATACAAGCAAATCTTACATTTCAACAATAAGCGTTACACCGCCACAACACGAACCCAAACAATAGTTTGTGGCATTATGATAACGTCCCATAAGCTCAATAACCACCGTATAACCTTAGAAGTTTGGTACGTTCGACGATTTTTAAAGGGATGTTTGACTGATTTTTTAGAAAAAGTGCAAAAATAATCTGCGTTGATCATATTTAAAGCAAAATTTAATTCTCTAGTTGATCCGAAAACTGAAAGACAGATTGGTTTTTTGCAATGGAAAAACCGAGCGCGGTATAAAACTTTTTCGCGCCATCACGGGTTTCATTGGTACGAACCCGTAATACTATTTTTTCATCCAAAGCCCACTTTTTTGCCTTTTCAACTAAAGCACGACCCGCACCGTTTAATCTGGCTTGATCCGCAACGGACAAACCTAGAATTTCGATAAAATCTGCCGAGGCGGCCCGAAAAGCATGTTGAGCATGCAGCCAGCCAATAAGTTGACCATTAAGTTCTGCAACCCAAACTTTGTCATTACTAGATGCTAGCAACCGTTCAAGGCGTTTTATGGCAAGCTCTTCTGATACCGTGTTTTGTTAACCTAATGCTGAAGCAACTTCAGCAATGGCCTTGGCTTCTTTCAATATAGCTAATCGAATGTCCATTACTTCTTACTACTCCATTTATTCATCAGTTAAAAAACTTATTCACTCGACGGCATGAACTGAGAGACATCGAGCTCATACGATTTGCCTAACCAACTGACACCTTGAGTATGATCAACATATTCATTGCCGGTTAATGGATGAACAAAAACATCTAATGATTGGCGGTTTAACATCAACCAAGGAATGATCTTGCCAAAGGTTTCTGCGGCAAATGACAGCTGGCAACTCCAAACAGGATGCGGGCCTACTGGCTTTTGGTGAAAGCGCCCGACACGGATTTCAAACAATTCCGCCGCTTGCTCTGCCACTTCTTTTGCCATCTCAACACCTGCCGCATCGCTATAATAAAGGTGCGCATGGAACGCTTTAATATTTTGATCTGTAAGAATTGCAGTCATGGTACCGCCTGACGTTAATGTATTACCAACTGAAGATAAGGTAAGTCTAGCATTTGTAGCACGATAGTAAGAACGGCTTATAAGGAAAGCAGTATTTCTATATTGGAAACAATTCCCCCGACTTCATTTGCTACGCGACCTAAGTCGTAGAGGATTGTTAGATAGGCTGTGTTACATTAAAACGAATAACCACAATATATCAGCCTATGTTCAGGTAATTTATTCAATGACTGTTTTCTGGATTTTATTAGCCATTCTTTATGTTCTGGGTCTGTTCTGGATTGCGATCTGGGGCGATAAAGAAAGCCCAACAGCAAAAAAACTGACTCGTCATCCGTTGGTCTACAGCTTGTCATTGGCTATTTATTGTACCGCCTGGACATTTTACGGCTCGATTGGCGAAGCTTCTCGCTCTGGCTGGACTTATCTCCCCATTCTTTTGGGGCCTATTTTGTTGTACTTGTTTGCCTTTCCCATCCTAAGAAAGATGATTACCGTCAGCCGCAAGCAAAACATCACGTCTATTGCTGACTTTATCTCTTCTCGGTATGGCAAACGCCCCATGACCGCGCCTTTGGTCATCCTTATTAGTATGCTCGCGGTAATTCCCTACATTGCTTTACAACTTAAAGCCATCGGCTCGAACTTCGCGCTTTTTGTCAATCAGGATGAGTCTTCAACCAGTTTTATCGTCTTAATTGCGACCATTTTAATCGGTATTTTCGCCATGCTCTTCGGCACTCGAAAAGTCGAAGTAACCGAATATCGCTCAGGTATGATGTTAGCGATTGGGGCTGAATCTTTATTTAAACTGATCGCTATTGTGGCAGTGGGTGTCGTTGCGGTTCTTATGACGCAAGAATTTGATATAAACAAACTCAGTAAGAACGTCGATTTTACGGTATGGAATCCAGAGCAGTTTTTATCCTTCCCTTTTCTAATGCAAACCTTCATGTCGGCGGCGGCAGTAATTTGTTTACCTAGACAGTTTCATGTCACCGTGGTCGACCATCAAAATAACCAACAATCCAATATGGCACGCTGGCTATTCCCTTTGTATTTGCTGGTTTTTGCCACCATCATTCCACCCATAGCGATTGCGGGCCAGAGCTTGTTTTCCGCTGACATTAATCCAGATACTTATGTCATTCAGTTCGCTTTAGTATCTGACAATCTACCGCTGCAAATGTTGATCTTTCTTGGCGGTATGTCAGCTACCACCGCGATGATTATTATCGCCACCTTTGCCCTAAGCATCATGATCAGTAACGATGTAATCTTGCCTCTGATGTTGGCTCGAGCCAGTGCTCAGCAACAAGCCTTGCCACTGTATCGACGTAGAATATTGATGATTCGCCGCTTCGCTATGATGGGGATTTTGCTGTTGTCATTTTTGTATTATCAAAAAATGGCCAACGCTGAATCATTAGCAAACACAGGCATCTTGGCGTTCTCTCTCGTGTTACAGCTTATGCCCGCTGTACTTGGTGGCCTTTATTGGAAGCGCGCTCATGCTCATGGCGTTTATACCGGCTTAACTTTGGGCTTCTTGTGTTGGGTATTACTGATGATGTTGCCACTTACAGGCAATATTAATTGGGGCTTAGAAAATGCCCAGTCGCGCTCAGAGCTCATTAGCTATGGCGCTTTTATCAGTTTATTAGCGAATATTTTTGGCTATGTGGTTGGCTCTTTATTATCCACGGAGCGTTTGATAGATCGTATTCAGGCCACTGCCTTTGTTAGCCCAACCACAGAACTGGAAAAAGGCTTTTTCAAACCCAAAAGCAAAGCCACTAACGGTGACTTTTTTGTGCTGTTAGAAACCTTTTTGGGCAAGCAAAAGAGCCAGCAAGTCCTGTCGAACTTTGAGCAAGACTACAGCCAAACCATTCCATCGAATACTTCACCAAATCGCTTATTTGTCGACTACTGCGAACGTATTCTAGGTGGCGTATTAGGTGGTTCTTCGGCTCGCACTATCATTAATTCAATCTTGATTGATAAACAAATCAAGGTGGAAGAAATGGTGACTTACTTGGATGAAACCACCCAAGCCATTCAGTTCAGCCAAAATTTACTGTTCGTTTCCATGGACAATTTAGACCAAGGCATCAGCGTGGTCGATAAAGACCTAAGAATTGTCGCTTGGAATAAAACTTATCTGTCTCTTTATCCATATCCAGAAGGCATGTTAACCGTTGGTCTACCCGTAGAAGAATTGATCCGCTTTAATGCAGAACGCGGCGAATGTGGCGTTGGTGACATAGAAGAGTTAGTTAACAAACGCTTGGAACATCTTAAAAAAGGCACCACGCACCGATTCTTACGTCGCCGTGCCAGTGGTCGAGTCATCGAAATGGTAGGCAATCCGCTGCCAGATGGTGGCTTTGTAACCAGTTTCACTGATGTTACAGAACACATAGAAAGCCAGCAGGCCTTAAAAGAAGCCAACATCGACTTAGAAAAGCGAGTCGAAGCCCGTACTGTTGAAGTGCAAGGCGTTAACCATGAACTGATGCAAGAAATCGAACGCCGTAATCAAGCCGAAAAAGCCCTAATCAGCGCCAAAGCTGAAGCCGAACAAGCCAATACGTCAAAGACAGAGTTCCTCGCCTTAGCCAGCCACGATATTTTGCAGCCGCTCAACGCCGCCAAACTTTATATGGGAATTTTACAATCCACAGAATTGCCAGACAACACCAACCAAATCATTGAAAAATTATCCGATTCATTAGAATCAACCGAAGCACTTATCTCAACCCTACTTGAAATCGCCCGCCTAGACCAAGGTGCGATTCAGCCCAAGTTAGTGGATTGCAATCTGCAAGATATCCTCACGCCCATCGTGGCTGAATTTGGTGTGATTGCAGAGAGTAAAAACATCCGTTTAACCACGCATTTACGCCCTTTTAGAGTTCATACAGATCCTATCTACTTACGCCGCATCATTCAAAACTTCGTCTCTAATGCGGTGAAATACACGCAGAAAGGCCGAGTATTATTGAGCGTTAGATCTCGCGCTGGCGTGGTGTATTTACAAGTATGGGACACAGGCATCGGTATTCCAGCGACAGAACAAAAGAAAATCTTTGATGACTTCTATCGTTGGGAAAACACCCAAGAACCCGGCATGGGATTAGGGCTAGGCTTGGTTCGTCGGATGCAGAAACAGCTAGGTTTAGCCACTGAAATACATTCAATACCTGGCAAAGGCAGCTGCTTTAGTATCGGTATACCTTTGGCAAAAAGTGATCACATCGTTGACTTCCCAACCACTCAAGGAACAATCACACCACAAGAAAAACGCGCCCATTGCTATGTTTGGTGCATTGATGACGAAAAGAATAATCTCACGGCCATGAACACGCTATTAACCCATTGGCAATGTGATTGTAGAACCTTTAATCGCTTCAATGATGCCTTACAGGCCGAAGGCGAAGCAGAATTATTATTAGTGGATTACCATCTTGACGATAACCAAGATGGTTTGTCTTTGATTAAAGCACTTCGGGCTCGCGCGGGGAAAATCATCCCAGCGGTATTGATCACCGCCCTACGCGACCCTGAATTAGTCGAGCAATGCAAACAACAGAACATTACCTACATGGCAAAACCAGCAAAGCCCGCAAAATTGCGGGCTTTGGTGCAACACATTCATCAATTAAGAGAAGATGCGAAGTAACAAATATTAATTCGTTGTAGGCAGACTTAAACCACAACCTGCGAGAATAATTCCACTCACCGTATCACCGATACGTTGTAGGTCTTCATCTTCCAAGGATTCAACTCCGCTTAAGGCTAGCACTTGCGCTTCAAAATCCGCGTAATGTTGTGTCGTAGCCCAAATCATGTAGATCACACTAGCTGGGTCGCATTGACGCATTTTTCCGGCATCCATCCAAGATTGCAGCAAGGCTACGCGAGACTTAAACCATGGCCGCAACTCTTCTTTTAGATAGTCACCAATGTGCAGTGCGCCACCAATAACCTCCATAGCAAACAGACGAGAAGCAACGCCTTTCTCAAAGCTATGCTTCAGCTTCACGCGAATAAAACTGTCCAATACAGTGGCTGGATCATCATCGATAGTCGCTTTATCAAACAAATCATTCCAGCCCATCAAGGTTTGATCAAGCACCTGTTTGTACAAGTTCGCTTTAGATTGAAAATAATAAATAATGTTCGGCTTAGGTAAACCAGCACGCTCAGCAATATGCTGAAGGCTAGCGCCATTGTAGCCTTTTAAGCCAAATTCAATTTCGGCGGCTTCTAAAATTTTAACAAAGACTTCTTCACGGTGATTTTGACGTTTGCTCATGGGGGAGTTAAGTCCTTATTTGTATTTTTGCAAACAGTACTGAAACAAGACACAACCCCCTCCCAACCTCCCCCTTGCCAGGGGGAGGAGCAAGCTAATTTTATTCCCTCCCCTTGTGTCTTTGAAGGGGAGGGGGAGGGGTTGTTTTAATTTCTATTGAATTAAGCCAACAACGCAGTCAGCTCTTCTGCAGTAGATAGCTTACCTTCGTCTTCAATATTCGGGAATACGGCAACAGTAACCTTGTCTAACGCAAGGCTTGGCAGCCATTCGTTTTTAAAGGTATCAAGAGACACTGACACAGGCTCGCAGTCGTCCCAATCTTCGATCGCCCACTGGCTGGCAAATTCAGCATCTGGCCAAACCATCACGCAATCACCGTCGTCGGTTTCAACCATCACGAAACCTTCTTCGTTGCTCAAGCTCCATACCAATTCCGTGGCTTTTGCTTGCTCAACAAAATATTCTAAACGTTCGCTGTCAGGCGCAACCAATAGCTGAACGCGTTCATCCATCGATAATTCTTTCATCATTCAATCTCTTTATTAAAAGTAAGCAACTTCTTCTTCGGTTAACTCACGGAACTCGCCAGCTTGAATATCTGCATCCAGTGACAACGGACCAATTTGATCGCGATGAAGCTCTTCCACTTTATTACCTACGGCTGCCAGCATGCGTTTTACTTGATGATATTTGCCTTCTTGAATGGTCAAATAAATATCACAATCGCTAATACGCTCAGCGACCGCAGGTAATGTTGGCTGTGACTCACCATTGAGCATCACACCGTCTTCCAACTGCTTCAAATCTTCATCACTAATTGGATCAGCCAACATCATACGATAACGCTTGTTACAAGCATTACGTGGTGACGTAATTCGATGCAGCCATTGCCCATCTGTGGTTAGCAACAACAAACCAGTCGTGTCTTTGTCTAGACGACCAACAATCTTTAACTCTTGCCCTAGATGAGAAGGCAAAAGATCCAGCACTGTCGGGTGGTCTGGATCTTGGGTAGCACACACATAACCCGCAGGTTTATGCAGTAAATAGTATCCCTCAGATGGCCATGCCAAAAGGATATCATCTAGGCAAATCTGATCCCCTTCTTGCACGGTGTAATTGGCTTTTTTAACCACTTCACCATTTACAGTTACACGGCCTTTTGATGCTGCAATTTTTGCAGCTTTACGTGCCAATTCGGTCACATGGGATAAATAAAAATCAAGTCTCAAGGGTATCGCCTATGGCTTTTTAAATTAAATTTAAGAGAATACTTCGTGGGTGGTATCAATTTCTTTGTAGAAAAACGTCGCATTATGCAACATGCCGCTCGCACTTCGAGTGTAGCCAGGCACTTCACCAAATGGAATATAGCCCATATTGACATACATGTCGTGAGCAATGTCATCGCTTCTGATTTCAAGCATGAGTAGCTGTCGCTGCATCGATGCGGCGACACGTTCCACACCTTGCATTAACATACCGCCCAAACCATGCTCTCTCGCTTGAGTATGAACCATTAGCTTTTCTACATCGCAACGGTGCAATGCATTGGCTTTTGGTGACATGGCAATTTGCACACTGCCAACGACTTTATCGTCTTCGCGGATCAATAACACTTGGCGGGCATTAGCTTGTAAATCATCGTTAACCGACAACCAATAAGCTTTCGCTTCAGACTCACTCATTGGCGGTAAAAAACCAATTGGCGCACCTGAATCGACAGCGTCGCATAACAACTCGACAAGATCATTTAGATAGGGGTTAAGGTTGTCTACTTTGAGTAATTCCAAACTCTTTTCCTCTGACTTTTTGATTAGCTTAATAATACCTGAGCAAGGCTCTGTTAGGAAACGACAACGCGGCTTAAGCGAATTGAAGACACAAAAAAGGCGACCTCAGCCGCCTTTCCCACAAATTTAATGTGTAAATTAAACATTCCCCATGTAACGCCCTGGTTTATGGTTAACCGCGATGATCATATTTAATGCCACAGCACCAACAAACGAAATAATGATCAAGGTGTAATCCACGACAAAAACAGACAAGAGCACGATCATGCAATCAACGGCCATCTGGAATTTTCCCATGGAAATACCATATTTTTCAGCTAGATAACGCGCCAGAATATTCAGCCCGCCTAAGCTGGCATTGTGACGGAATAGCATCAGGAAGCCAACGCCCATCAAAAAACCGCCCGCTATGCTGGCATAAAGTGAATTAACCTTATCAAAGGTCACCAGCATCGGTGTTACATCAGCAAAAACAGACAAGCAAAATACAGAAAGGAAGGTCTTAATAGTAAACTCCCAACCAAAATGCATAATCGCCAAAACATAAAAAGGAAGGTTAATTAAGAAAAATGCCTGGCCAAAAGATAAAGGCGTTGAGTACTTCATCAGAAAAGCCAATCCAGCAGAGCCACCTGTTAACAAACCTGCATGAGTGAAAAGGTTCACACCTAATGCAATAATCAATGTACCCAGAATCACAGCTTGAGCATCTTCAAGACGAGTGTGTTTTTTTACCTTAGGCAGTTCGGCTGTCGACATGGATTTCTCTCTGCTTTAAAAATGAAGTAGATATTAAATAGAAAGCGTGGATTTTAGAGAAAAACAGTCATAAGACCAACATAACAACCAAAAGCATTTTTAACCTATCAATCAGAAGTGTCTAGATTTTTGTACAGTTACTTAGAAGCACAAATGCGACTGACCACTTTACCAATGACGCGACGAGGAGACACCCAACCAATCCGTTCAGATTGGAGACTTTTATTACTTTCGCCGCCTAGCCAAAGCTGTCCATCTGGGGCGATGCGCAATACTTTTTTGACAATAAACCCATACAAAGCATGATCGACTACGACTAAATGACCAACTTTAAGCTTTTTATGCCAACGGCTGGTAAAAACAAAGTCTCCATCGTTCAAAACTGGGGCCATACTCTCGCCTTGTACCTTGATTAAATGAAGCATTTCCGACTCCTTTTAATATGTTCTTTTGGCTTCTTAGATTCTTTCAAATCACGTTTAAAACCCACTAAACACAAAGCTTGTGCGGTTTTAAACCCAATCACTTTATCCAGTGTTTTAATCAAACTATGCATCATGACAAATATCCTCTAGTTCAAGCTGTTTACGGCGACGCAGTAATTGCTTATAAATAAAACCACCGACAATAATGCTTCCAACAGAAAATACGGTTAAAACATGGACCAGTTGGCTCGACCAAGATGAATACTCGTGACCTTGGTGCGCTAGAGCCAATTGGCTCATGACAATAAAAACACTGAACAACATGACTCTAATAATGGATTTCATATCATCATTCCTCTCTTTTAGTGCAAAAAGTTAGTGACGCGCCATAGTAGCTGGCATAGACACTGCGTTAGATAGTGACGATATCAATGCTCTACTTTGCGCAGAAACCTCCTTACTATAACTCTGGGTAAACAACTCCCATTCAAAACGTATATGTGTCGCTGTTCGCATGATTAGATCACGCTGCTCTGTGTCCATATCTGGTCGAGCAATAATGGTTTGCAGAAAATTGACCGCACACTCAAATTGCGTATTGGCGGAAATAAAGTCGCCTAAGGCGGTATAAGATTCGGCAATATTCAAAAAACTTACCGCAGCGGCAGCAACCGCCGACTCAGCATCTCGGTAGAAATCTTCATCAAATGAACGCTCTGCTTCCATCAACGCCTGTCGGTTTAAATCCACAGCATCAGTAAAAGCATGGTTTGAATAAGCTCGGTTGGCTTGTCTCGTTAAACGTTCCCAGTCCTGCATTGTTTTCTCCACGATATGTTATGACGCATCAATTAAACTTAATGAGAATCATTATCGTAAAAGATTTTGAATAAATCCAGCCAATTTGAGAATAAATCTCATTTGAGTACATTTTTTACATTATGAAGAGTCTGTGCGGGTCTAACCCCAGACACAAAGAAAGGGAAGATAAAGGGATTGAAATAGAGGGTAATTCAGAAAGGGTAGCTCGCTGCGCGAACTACCATTCAATTCCGACTTGAGCTTTTACACCATTCGCAAAAGCATGACGTTCATTGGCAATTTTACTGTGGGTATCAACACTGTCTAACAAAACGCGTGGTGCTGTACGGCCTGTCATCATAACATTTTGATGAGCGGGACGAGCAGCCAACGCAGCGATCAAATCGTCTTCGTTTAAATAGCCATATTTGTACATGTAGGTGATTTCATCCAACAAGACAAAATGCACGCTTGGGTCAGACAGTATGCCTTTTGCCAAGGCCCAAGCTTGTTCAGCGGCTTCTTTTTCCAATTCTGGATTACGTGTTTCCCACGTAAAACCATGCCCCATGACGTGAAAATCAACCAATGGATGAGAGCCAAAGAACAACTGTTCACCCGTCGCCTTGCGACCTTTTATGAACTGAATCACCGCACTTTTTTGCCCATGACCTAAAGCACGAGCCATGGTTCCAAAGGCACTAGAGCTTTTGCCTTTGCCATTACCGGTTAGCAAAATAGTCACACCACGTTCTTCCGTTGCAGCGGCAATACGCTGATCAACAACCGCCTTTTTCTTCAACAAGCGCGCTTCATTCTTTTCTGCTTGTTCTGCTTTTTGTTCAGGAGAAGGATCCGTCATAATTTGTCTCTTTGAATTATATTTTTGTACTACTTTTTCTTGCGCTATTTTTTCTTGTACAACAACCAGCTTGGGTAATACAAATCTTTATGTATCGCGAACACCCTTAGTATAAAGACTAAAGTCACGGCGTAAATCGAGTTAAACTCATGCGTCGGTACGTTTTTTTCAAGTAGCACGAGTAACAAAGCGCCTAAAAATGCCGGTGTTGCGTAAAATTCTCGCCCCAAAACCAAAGGTGGGCGATGGCTCAAAACATCACGAATAATGCCACCCGCCACGCCAGTGATAATTCCCATAGTAATAGCTATCGTTGGCGAAAAACCTAAGTTCAACACTTTTTCCGTTGCCACTACGGTAAAAAGCGCCAAACCAAAAGAGTCAGCATAGTGGAAAACAGTTTGCCTATCTTCAACAAATCGCACCGTAAAAAACGCCAAGGCAGAAGATAAAAACGCCACCCATAAATAAGACGTGTCTCTTACCCAATAAACCGTTTCTACTGATAAAACCGTGTCTCGAATCGTACCGCCGCCCAATGACGTTACCATGCCAAGGAATACCACACTAAAAAGATCCATGTCTTTTTTGCCGGATGAAATAACCCCTGTGATTGCAAACGCAGCAATCCCAAACATACCCAAAAGATATAGCAACATTTTTTATTTATTCTCAATCGAACTTAAGACAAGCTGGCGAATGCCAAACTCAACATTAAACAAGCACGGAGTATTAGCCGGTTACCCAGTCTCCAGCACCCAATCGTTTTAGCATCACAAAATCTCCCTGTATAGAAAACTCCGTCAAACTACTAAAACCCACATCAATTCGGTGACATTGATCCAAAGGCCACTGACAGAGCATGCTGACAAATACCTTGATGACACCAGAATGGGCAACCAATACACAATTCTCCATCGGCATATCTTTCACCGATAGCCACCATCGCCAAACGCGATCAGCTACAACTTGCAGCGATTCACCATTATAAGGCGCGGAGAGCACAATGTCGTCAGCCCACAGATCTATTTCTTGCTTTGGAATATCTTGCCAACACAATCCTTCCCAATCACCAAAATCCAGCTCTTTTAGTGCGTCAACAACTTGTGATTTGCCATCACCAATATGTTCAGCTAATCGTGCTGCTCGGCTTAATGGACTGTGAAAACACACATTAGACTCACCATTAAATTCGATCGACAAGGCACTTTTTAATGCTTGTGCACCTTCTTCCCAACCACTGGCAAGTGGCACATCCATATCACCGTAACAAAGGCCTTTCTTAACGTCTGGTCTTGGGTGTCGAATCAAATACAGCTTCATGAATAAGACGCCAACAAGCATATAATGACAAAAATTTCGCCAACCTGTTCGCTCGCCCCCAAAGTGTCGCCATTAAAACCATCAATTTTTTTGCGTAAATAAAGACGCATTAAAAACACCAAACCAGCTGCGAAGATAAACGTCGTAATCAAGTCAGATAAACTAAACGCCAGCAAACCCACAAATAAACAAGGCAGCAAAGCCACCAGCCACTGACTAGGATCTAACTTAGCAATCATGCTTGATGCTTTGCTTTGTCCCATGGTCACATAATCTAGCGAATTCATTAGCACCAAAGGTATTAACCTAGCGATCACATGCACCACACACCAACCGCTTAAAGTATAAATAAAACCTAAAAACGAGTCCGGAATGATCTGCAACCATTCACTAAGCAACAACCATTTCAGTGTTAAGGAAAACCAAATAGACAAGGCGGCATAACTGCCAATGCGCGAATCTTTCATGATAGACAGGCGCTGCTCTTTGTCCCAGCCGCCTACCAAACCATCACAACTGTCCATCAAGCCGTCTTCATGAAACCCACCGGTTAATAACACCGCGGTTAACAACATAAACAGCGCTTGCAGCGACGTCGACCAATCAAACCATAAGGGCCAAGCACTCAATAAACCGACAAGCAAACCAATCCATGGCAAAAAACACACCGCAGGGATGTGCTTTATGTCATCACTCCAATCCACTTTCAGAGGGATTCGAGTGTAAGTAACAAGGCTACGTTTAAAGCCCTGCCAATATGGGCCAATGCTCATACCTTTCATCGTTAGTTTCTACTTAGTTATTTGTTGACCAAAGAGCAAAGAATTATTTGGAATCAGTCACACCAGCACTTTCGAAGCTCGCCATCTTATTCAAAAACAGACACGCGCTGTTGATTAATGGGTAAGCCAAAATAGCCCCCGAGCCTTCACCCAAACGCAGATCCAATGACAAAATTGGTTCTGCCTTTAAATGATCAAGCAGCATTTTATGGGCTTTTTCATTCGATTGATGAGCAAAAATCGCATATTCACGCACATTTGGAGCGACTTTCTGCGCAAACAACAAAGCGACTGAGCAGATGAAACCATCCACAACAAAGGCCGTTTGGCGCTGAGCCGATTGCAACATAGCACCCGCCATCGCCAAAATTTCAAAACCACCAATCTGTTCCGCGAGAGTTTGGGCACTCCAGTCAGACATCATCTGGCCAGTTTCTTGTTCTGCGCGTTTTAATGATTGCTCAATAATCTGCGTTTTATGGGAAACCCCAGCAAGATCCAATCCAGTGCCACGTCCAGTGCTGTCTATCGCGCTAACACCAATTAATGCCGTCATCATGCAAGAAGACACACAAGTATTGCCAATGCCCATTTCACCAAACATCAACAAGTTCACGCCATCATCAATAGCAAGATTGGCTTCGTCAACACCAGCTTGAATCGCTTGTTCAAGTTGCTGCGTTGTCATTGCGGCTTGTTGACTAAAGTCCTGAGATGAAAAGGCAACTTTGCGCGCACCTAATAAAGGATGCGCAGCTAACTCTGCATTCACACCTACATCCACAATTCGCAACGGCACCTTATGTTGCTCGCAGAAAACGCTCACAGCGGCACCGCCCATCAAGAAGTTCATTACCATTTGTGGCGTCACTTCTTGAGGAAACAAACTAATGCCCTGCGCGACAACACCATGATCAGCTGCAAAGATGATCATCTTAGGTTTTGACGTATCAGGCGTTAATGTTTGCTGAATTTTGCCAAGCTGAAAAGCGATGCTTTCCAACTCACCCAGCGCACCTAACGGCTTAGTTTTGTTATCGATCTTGTGTTGTAACTGTTCGGCAATAACAACCGAAGGTGCGGGAATATTAAATTGCTTAAACAAGGCTTTGTGCCCCTTAACCTTTGGCCTTAACAGCGCGTTGACGCACTACTTCGTAGAGACAAACACCGGTCGCTACAGACACATTCAAACTAGAAACCACACCAGCCATAGGCAGTTTCACTAGATAATCACATTGCTCACGAGTCAAACGACGCATGCCATCCCCTTCTGCGCCCATAACAATGGCCGTCGGAATGGTTAAGTCTTGCTCGTAAATGGTTTGTGTCGCTTCGCCAGCCGTACCAAAGATCCACACACCTTGGTCTTGTAACTTCTTCATGGTGCGAGCAAGGTTGGTCACCGCATAAACAGGAATACTTTCTGCCGCGCCGCAAGCGACTTTGCTTACGGTGGCATTCAATGGTGCAGAATTGTCTTTTGGCATCACAACCGCATGAGCACCAGCGGCATCAGCACTACGCAAACAAGCGCCCAAATTATGCGGATCTGTCACGCCATCTAGAATAATGATCAACGGTGTTTCATCTAAACCAGCGATTAGCGTATGCAAGTCGGCTTCATTACCTGCTTTGTTCATCGTGGTATAAGCGACAACACCTTGGTGAACTACACGATCTTTATTTGAGGTAAACAACTGATCGAGATCGCGGCGGGCAACAACGCTATGACGCACTTTGTTGGCTTTACAAAGCTGCATTAAGCGCTGAGTTTTCTTATCGTCACGGCCTTCTTGAAAACGCACTTCTTTGATACGTTCTGGCTGTTGGTTCAACGCATTTTCCACGGCATGTATACCGTATATCCATTCTAAATCTGACATCTTTTACTCTATTAATTTGGGGGCATACGCCCCCTTTTACTCATCTAGAAAGTTATTCATCTAGAAAGCTCAATTCAAAGCTTCTGATCAGTCTTTTGCTTTTGGCTTAGCATTGCTCTTTTTCGGTTTCTTAGGCTTTTTCGGCTTTTTAGCAGCCGCAGAAGTTGGCTTACCATTTGCCGACACAGTACCCGACTTTTTCTGTCTGATTCGTTTGCCTTTAGAAGCAGGCGAACGACGTTTTTTCTTCGCCTTGCCATCCGACTCTTTGCCCTCTGATTTGCCGTCTTTCGACTTATCGCCTGCTACTTTTGCAGCTGACTTCGGCTTAGGACGACCACCCAATTCAATCGGCGGCAACTGAGCCAATTGCATTTCAAGTTCGGACATGTCGTTGCGTTCCACTTTTTTACGTGGTTGACGCGCAGCGCTTTCATCCAAACTCAAATCAATCTTACGTTGCTCCAAGTTCACATTAGACACTCGAACTTTCAACGTATCGCCAAGGCGGAACACTCGGCCAGTTCGCTCACCAATAATTGCCTGATGTTCAATGTCGTGAACAAAGTAATCTTGTCCAAGCCCTGAAATATGCACCAAACCATCGACAAACAAACCTTGCAGTTCAACGAACAAACCAAACGAGGTCACAGCAGTAACGACACCGTCAAACGGTTCGCCCAAATGTTGTTCAACGTACTGGCATTTCAACCAAGCTTCTACATCGCGGGTTGCTTCATCAGCACGGCGTTCAGTCAAGGAACAAGAATCGCCTAAACCGTCCATATCCGCGTGGTTGTAACCGTATATTTTACGTTCTTTCAATTCAGGGCTGCCTGCCACACGATGCGCCTGACGTACAGTCGGACGGCCTTCGCCACGAATCAAATAACGAATTGCACGGTGAACCAACAAATCTGGGTAACGACGAATTGGCGACGTAAAGTGCGTATAAGCTTCGTAATTCAAACCGAAGTGGCCCAAGTTATCCGCTTGATACACAGCTTGAGACATAGAGCGCAGCATCATAGTTTGAATACTACGAACGTCTGCACGGTCTTTAATGCTTTCAGACAATGCAGCGTAATCCGCTGGCGTCGGCTTAGTGCCACCTGTCAGCTCTAGACCAAGCAAACCAAGGTAAGTACGCAAGGTTAACAAACGGTCGTCTTTTGGCCCTTCGTGAACACGGAACAAGGCTGGCAAATCCGCTTTAATCAATAACTCTGCTGCCGCCACGTTGGCACACAACATACATTCTTCGATTAGCTTATGGGCATCGTTACGTTCTACGGGAATAATGTGTTCAATCTTAGAATTCTCGTCGAACACCATACGAGTTTCGATGGTATCGAATTCCATCGCACCGCGCTCATCACGAGCACCTTTCAAGACGTGATACAAACCGTTTAAATCATCGATGTGTGACACGATAGACGCGTAACGTTCACGCAGTTCAATGCCTTGCTCTTCCGGCTCATCAGCGATCATCTTCGCCACTTTGCTGTACGTTAAGCGCGCATGAGAACGAATAATACCTTCATAAAACTTGAAACCACGCATTTTGCCTTTGCTTGTCAAAGACACTTCCGCCACCATCGCCAAACGATCTACATCTGGGTTAAGTGAACACAAGCCATTCGACAAGACTTCCGGCAACATAGGAATAACGCGACCAGGGAAATAGACCGAGTTACCACGAACAATCGCTTCTTCATCTAATGCTGTGTCTTTTTTCACATAATGAGAAACATCGGCAATGGCGACAAACAACTTCCAGCCACCCGGTGTTTTTTCACAATATACCGCATCATCAAAATCACGAGCGTCTTCACCATCGATAGTGACAAAAGGCGTATCACGTAAATCAACACGATGTGCTTTGTCTTCTTCCGCGACTTCTGTGCTGAAGTTTTTAATTTGTTTTTCAACCGCCGCTGGCCACTCGTTAGGTATTTCATAACGGTGCATCGCCACTTCGATTTCAACACCTGGCGCCATAAAGTCGCCAAGGACTTTTTTCACCAAGCCTTGAGCTGGTTTGCCGCGCTCAGGGTAGCTAACAATTTCCGCCAACACATATTGACCATGCTTTGGCGTTAAGCCAGAGTCAGTGGTGATCAAGATATCTTGAGCGATACGTGGGTTTTCTGGTGTAACAAAAGCTATTCGGCTTTCTTCGCTGTTTTTTTCAAGGTAATAACGGCCAACCAATTGGCTGTGCTTGCGTTCTAGCACCTCAACCACGACACCATCTAAGCGACCTTTAACGCTACGACCAGAAAGACGTGCTTTTACTTTGTCGCCATCCATCACGTTCTGCATTTGACGGGCAGATAGGAAAATATCGTCATCGCTCGGACGTAGTAAGAAACCATGACCTTCTTTATTGCCTTGAACGTAACCTTCGATCAGGTCACTTTCTAAAATCGGCGAGTATTCGTCATTTTGGTTGCTGGTCATTTGATTGTCTCGGCACATAGCGATGAGACGACGACGGAGGGCTTCAATTTCGTCTTCGCCAGTCAGCGAAAACGCTTTGCATAAATCTAAATGACCCATGCTTTTATTTTGGGTGGCAAGAAATTCTAGAATGAATTCACGGCTTGGTACGGGATTGTCGTACTTAGACGCTTCTCGCTGCATGTGTGGATCGTTAATTTTTTTATTACTCAATGTATTTTTATCCTTGGTTTTTTCAATAAGACGCCCTTTTATAAAATAGAAATATGAACATCTCACTATTTAGAACATTTGCAGTACTCGCTATCACTTCTGATAAGCCACTTAATGCGAGTCACTGTCGCGCTCAATTAATCGTCATTATAGAGCATATTAACCAAATACTCTGCAAGTTAGCGCAGCTCTTAGCATTATCTGCACACTCTCTTTGAGTTAATTTGGTAATTACACAACAAATAGCCCTTATGACTCGATATCAGTCTGTCTTTTACCAGCATTTGTAATGCCATTTTGACCTAAGCGAAATATTTTCATTACTAAATTGTCTAAATTTCGGGCAAAAACGATGAACCCATCGAATTATCTGATCATTTCTCCCAGCGTTTTTACTGCCTATGACGCACTAAATTCATTTCTGCCATCACTTTGGTGGAAATTTCTTCCACAGACAGCCTTGTTGAATTCAAAAAAGGAATGCGTTCTTGGCGATATAAAGACTCCACTTCGTCCACTTCATAGCGACATTGACGAGCCGAAGCGTATTTACTCGCCGCCATTCGACCAGTACGAATCTCATGCAAGCGCTGAGCGTCTATGGTCAAACCAAACAGCTTCTTCTTATGATCTTTTAACACCTTAGGCAAACCGGGCGAGGAAAAATCATCTTCGGTAATCGGATAGTTCGCCGCCTTGATGCCATACTGCATCGCCAAATACAAACTGGTCGGTGTTTTACCGGAACGCGACACACCCAGCAAGATAATATCTGCCTCAGCAAAATTCTTCACCGACGCCCCGTCATCATTCGCCAACGCGTAGTTTATGGCGTCTATTCGACCATCGTAAACGCCCTCTTTCATACCATGGGCTTTCTGTGCTGTCGGCTGGGCTTTAACACCTAAGGCTTGTTCAATCGGCGACAATAAATCGCCAAACAAGTTGTAACAATGGCAATCACAAGAATCGATAATATCGCGGATTGCCACATCGGAAATAGTATAAAACACCAACAAAGCGATACCTTGCTGCACTTCCAAATTGATCTGTTGTTTCAAGCCTTCTGCCTGATCTTTGGTGCCCAAAAAAGGCACACTTTTGGTCTCTACCGCTACGTCAAAAAACGACAACATTGCCGACCCAAATACCTCAGCCGTGATCGCTGTCCCATCTGACACAAAATACACTTTCATGCGTTTTTTCCCGTTTTTGTTGTTATCTAACGACATTCGTTTTTTCGATTGAAATAAAACTACATCGAATAATCGATTTTATTCAAAGCAACTACCCTACATACAATGAACCCAGACCCAGCGCTTTGACAAGAGCACACAGCAATTTGATAAATGTCTGAAGTCTACTTGGCAAACCAGCCATATTCTTTTAATAAGAAAAAATAATTGGAGTCTCTTGTGAGCAAATTTATTAAGTGGTTTAAAGATCTTCATATGGAAGATGTCGGTGAAGTAGGCGGGAAAAACGCCTCTTTGGGTGAAATGATTTCCAACCTGACAGACCTTGGTATTCAAGTACCTAACGGTTTCGCAACTACTTCCTATGCTTATCAAAGCTTCATTACAGAAAGCGGCCTAGACGAAAAAATCCATCAAGCACTAGACGCATTGGATGTGGACGATGTTCACGCCCTTGCTGAAACAGGCGTAAAGATTCGCCAATGGATTGAAGATGCCACTTTTTCAGCAGAATTCGACCAAGAAATTAAAGACGCCTTCGCAACACTTTGCGATGACAACACAGAAGAAACGTCATTTGCGGTGCGTTCTTCTGCCACAGCAGAAGATTTACCCGATGCCTCTTTCGCGGGCCAGCAAGAAACTTTCCTAAACGTGAAAGGATTGGCAGACATTAAGGCGTCAATCAAACGCGTGTTTGCTTCTCTGTTTAACGACCGTGCGATTTCTTACCGCGTTCACCAAGGTTTTGAGCACCAAGGCGTGTCTTTATCCGCAGGTATTCAAAAAATGGTACGCAGTGACATTGGCGCTTCTGGCGTACTTTTCACCCTAGACACGGAATCTGGTTTTGACGAAGTAGTTTTCATCACCGCCGCTTACGGGCTTGGCGAAATGGTTGTTCAAGGTACAGTTAACCCAGACGAATACTATGTTCACAAGCCAACACTGGCAGCGAACCGTCCTGCGGTGGTGCGCAAGAGCCTAGGCAGCAAAGCACAAAAAATGGAATACGCCGAAGCTGGCAATGATGACGAATTCGTCAAAATCGTCCCAGTCGCTTTAGATGACCAAAACCGCTTTGCACTAACCAACGACGAAATCCAAGACCTTGCTCGCCAAGCTTGCATCATTGAAAAACACTACCAACGTCCGATGGACATTGAGTGGGCAAAAGACGGCATCGACGGCAAAATCTACATTGTTCAAGCGCGTCCAGAAACCGTTCGTAGCCAAGCCAATGCCCAAAGCATGGAACGTTACAACCTGAAAAAAACCTCTCAGGTGATGATCACTGGCCGCGCCATTGGTCACAAAATCGGCACAGGCGCAGTAAAAGTTTTGTCTTCTATCACCGAAATGGACCGCATCCAACCGGGCGACGTTCTAGTGACCGACATTACCGATCCAGATTGGGAACCTATAATGAAACGTGCGTCTGCGATTGTCACCAATCGTGGTGGTCGTACTTGTCACGCGGCGATCATCGCCCGTGAATTAGGTATTCCAGCGGTGGTTGGCTGTGGCGACGCAACCGACGTATTGCAAGATGGTCAAATCGTCACCGTATCCTGCTCACAAGGTGACATGGGCTTTGTTTACCAAGGCGAACTGCCATTCGACATCATCACCTCTGAAGTCGGTAATATGCCTGAACTGCCAGTAAAAATCATGATGAACGTGGGCAACCCAAACCGCGCTTTCGACTTTGCCATGCTACCAAACGCTGGCATTGGCTTGGCTCGCTTAGAGTTCATCATCAACCGCATGATCGGCATTCACCCGAAAGCCTTGCTGAACTACGCAGACATGACGCCAGCGCTACAAGAAGAGATCAACCACCGCATCGCCGGCTACAATGGCCCAGTGGAATTCTACGTCGACAAACTGGTCGAAGGCGTTGCAACATTGGCATGTTCTTTCTCTCAGAAGCCAGTCATCGTGCGTTTATCTGACTTCAAATCAAACGAATACCACAACCTTGTTGGCGGTCCGTTGTTTGAACCAGATGAAGAAAACCCAATGCTTGGCTTCCGTGGCGCAGCACGCTACATCGACGACTCGTTCCGCGACTGCTTCGCCCTAGAATGTGAAGCCATCCGCCGCGTTCGTAACGACATGGGCTTAACCAACGTACAAATCATGATCCCATTTGTTCGTACCTTGGAAGAAGCACAACAAGTCACCGAACTGCTTGCTGAACAAGGCTTGGCTCGTGGCGAAAATGGCCTGAAAGTCATCATGATGTGCGAACTACCGTCCAACGCCCTATTGGCTGACGAGTTCCTACAATACTTCGACGGCTTCTCAATCGGCTCTAACGACTTGACTCAGCTAACACTCGGACTTGACCGCGACTCAGGATTGATCGCAGACAAATTCGACGAACGTAACCCAGCGGTTAAAAAACTGCTAAAAATGGCAATCACCGCCTGTCGTGAACAAGGTAAATACGTCGGCATCTGCGGCCAAGGCCCATCCGACCACGCCGACTTCGCCGACTGGCTCGTCGCCCAAGGCATCGAAAGCATGTCTCTTAACCCAGACACAGTGATCGAAACCTGGCTACACCTTGATGAAGTACTGAAAAACAACGAACTGAACCACAAAGCCATTTAAAGAATCTTCCCGCCGCGGCCAATCCGCGCAGCGGGATACCAGTCTGCGTTTGGTGATGTGTTTTTTAATGCAGCACCAGATCAGAATGCTGTGTAAAAGCAGCGCGTGACCTTATCGTAGTCACTCCCTAGTTTTATAGCCCCGCCCTGCGGGGCTTTTTTTATTTCTTTCTTCTTCAAGTATATTTGTTACTTCTCAACGCTTCCTAGTTTGCAAACTTGGTTCCGCTCCTTAATTCAGGAAAAAGCTGGGCGGGTAACTTTTGCCCGTCGTTTAATTCAGAAAAGTACAAAAGTAACCAAAAAGTCTCTTTGTCGGGCTATCGCCCAAACGTTTCATTCACTTTGTTTATTATCGTTTTAGCAAGACGATTTTTGTCGAAAGGCATAGATTGTTTTTGCAGGCTTAAGGAAGGGTATTTTTAACTGACTCTGAAACTCAATAGAGTCGCGCAATCAGGATTGCGTCGAACTGACTTCATCGGAGATGCCGCTCTTTCGTAGGGCGTGATAAGGGAGGCACGACCGTAATCCGCCGTTGAAAGCGAAGCTTTCATTGTAGGTCGCGGCTTCAGCCCGACGCGGAATTGACGTTCCATTCAAACGCTTTGCATTCCCAACCTTTATTCCGCTTTTTAATTCAGGAAAAAGCTGGGCGTGTAACGTTTGTCAATCGATACAAAAGTAACCAAAAAATCTTTTATCGGGCTATCGCCCAAACGTCTCATTTACTTTGTTTAACATTACGTTTAGCAAGACGATTTATATCGTAAGGCATAGATTGTTTTTGCAGGCTTAAGAGAAGATATTTTTAACTGACTCTGAAACGCCATAGAGTCGCGCAATCAGGAATGCGTCGAACTGACTTTATTGCTGATGCTAGTTTTTTGTAGGGCGCGATGAGGGAGGCACGACCGTGATCCACCGCTGAAAGCGAAGCTTTCATTATCCAGAAATCGCCAGCTATGCTCCAAGTGCTGAGACCGAATAATCGAGGAAATCAGGTGATGATCAATATCAGATTGTCCTCTGTAAACAAAACGATCATCTAGGCCTGGTAATATTTCATTAAATACGTAGAAATCTGACCAAAACTTGTCTAATGGTGGACGCAAGTCCTCTAGTTCGATTTCCATCTATGAGTCCATATTTCTAAATTTATTTTTAAAATCATTAGCTTTCTTTTCCCCAATTCCTTTTAAAGCTACTAGTTCTGATTTTTCTAGAGTAAACAAGTGTGCAAAACTATTATGCCCACTTACTATCAGTTCATTGAGGTGATCAGCTGAAAGTGGCGATATACTTAAACCAAGATGCCATTCGACCATGAGTTTTGTCAGCTCATTTGGTTTATTCGAATAAAAATTGTCTTCAGAATCAAGAAGTATTTCGTTAGATCGCTCTCTAGCACTTGTAAGCTCATGCCCTGATACTAAAGGCTGTTCCAAAAGATCACGCGCCTTTTTTAAAAAAGGTAATTTAGAGACCTTCTCACTGGAAAAATAATTTTCCTGATAGAATGACCAGCTACGTTCAGAATGGATAGGAAGCCAAACACCATATCCTGATGATTCAGAATCTTTTGTCTTACTACGCACCGAAGCTATTACCTTTTCCCCATCCATTTCCAAGTATTTCAATGGTACATATAAGTCTCGCTTACTTACAAAAACCAACTTACTTTCTGTATCTTGATCATAACGCCTTATTGGTCTTTCTTCGTTCTCAATAGGGATTCTATCAGTCTGTTGCTTTATTTCATTTTCGAAAAATCGCTTAATCCAGTTCACTAATCCCATACAAAATTCCTAAACGACTATAAGTTGTTATCCATAAATATGTGATCTTTAATTTCTCTAGAGATACCCTCAAGACCTGGATAAATAGAAGAGTGAGAAATCCCGACAACTTTTAAAAAATCACGTATTGGCTTTTTTAGTTTACTACTGATTTCGATTTTTTTATCTGATTCAATAGCTTGGGTTGGAATGGTGGAGTAACTAAAAACGCTTTTCTGGCTAGCATATCGGGAATCTAAATAACTTGGACGAACAAAATATTCGTGATTTATATGGATTATAGGCCTTTTTAAACTTATGTAAGGCGGAGGTTTTATAGAATCATGGTAATCATAATCAGGGCCAAACTCTTTTAACGGCGCTACTTTTATGTGCAACACTCCATCTTTTTGATCATCTTTCTCAACTGCAAAAAAAAGAGCTACTAGAGGGCTAGTTGTCCAATCAAGTAACCTTGTAGGCAAGCCATAATGTTGAGCTAAAAATAGCAACTCAATTTCAGAAGAGTTTTGTCTATCAACTAAAGGGGCAGATAATCGCTTAAATTCGCCCAACATCTTCGTTTCAATACTTTGTAGTTCTTCCTTACTTACCCCCCTAGCAATTGAGGGTAATAAGCTATAGCTAGCATCTGACACCCCCCTATAAAATATTGATTTGGATGCTGAATTAGAGTCTGAGGAGGTTTCGATGGCCTCATGAAATTCAGCCCAAAAATTTAAAATCCCCTCCCCCATAAACATTCCTTTCAATTTATTTAGTTATTTACAATTCTACCTCCGTTAGAACCCCGTTAGAAATGCTTTTCCCTTGAAATGCGACTGATTACCTAAATATGTGCTTGCAAAGTCTTACAACGCGCCTGAGAGAAAGTCCTTCAGCAAGTCTAACAAAACAATAACAATCAGGGTCAGGTGAAAGTTTGTCTGTCCATAATGCTAACAATTAGGGTCAGATGAAAATTAGTCCTTTGTTCTAAGCCTAAGAAATATCTGGAACCATTGGAGCGGGCTTAACCATTATGGCTCATACCAGCTCAAACACTATTTTTCACATCACGATAAAAATTTTCATGGCTACCTAACGCCATTAGTTCGAGTGTCACGGTGCCATCTTCGTAGCTGTAACCAAGTAATGTAAGTTGTTTCACCATGTTAAATTTATAGACACGAAGGAAGGATAAATCGCCTTTCTTTTGTTGCCCTAGAAGCGGATCTTTAATCAATTCTCTGATTGCATTATCTAGATCCGCTTTTTGGTTTTTATGCAGCTTTTTAACCGCTTTTTTAAATGTGGTTGTTTAAAGAATTTGAGTAATGTTAGTCAAAGCTGTATTCCTCAAGTTTTCCGGCTTCTTTTTCCGCTTTGGCAATGATGGCTTGTTTTACAAATTCATAAGGTAAATCAGGGTTATCTTCCATCATTTCACCGATTTTCGCCCAGTGCTCAATTTGCTTAGGTGTTGTTCGGTTTAAGGCTTTCGCCGTGATGGCCGCTTTATCAACCAGCTCTTGGTCAAGTCGAATACTTACTGTAGACATAATAAATTCCCTTAGTGTTATTCAAGAACTTTAGTAAATAGCCACAAATGCAGCAATACACATCAACTACATTCCCTTCTGAAAGAACCATTCCCTCAGATAAAAATTAAACTTCTGAGGTGAGCTTGCATCAAGACCATTCATTGACCGAGGACCTGTTTAAGGACTATATTTGGTCGTAACAAAGAGGTATTTATGAAACTATCAGATCAAATCAAACCTATTAGCTATTTGAAAGCTCATGCCGCTGAAGTCGTGCGTAACCTGTCTACAAATATGCAGCCGATGGTGATCACTCAAAACGGTGAGGCTAAGGCGGTTATACAAGACATCAAAAGCTATGAGCAAACTCAAGAGACTATGGCGCTACTTAAGATGTTGGCTCTGGGGCAGCGCCAAGTAGAAGAAGGGAAAGTTCAGCCTGCAGGTGATGTTGTTGCCAAGCTTCGTAATCGGAGCAAAAGTCGCTAATGAGTTATCAGGTATTTCTCACTGATGATGCCGCTTACGATCTTGAGGCTCTATACGACTATATCGAATCTCATGATGTCCCAGAAAAGGCTGATTACGTTCTCGACAAAATTGAGGAAACATTTTTAAGCCTTGCCGATAATCCAGAACGCGGGACTTATCCAAATGAGTTGCTAGCTATCGGCCTACGGGAGTATCGAGAAATCTATTTCAAACCCTACCGTATTATTTATCGAATCAACTCGCTGTCTGTTTATGTCATGGTGATCGCCGATGGTCGTCGCGATATGCAATCTCTTCTCGAACGCCGTTTGTTACAAGCCTGAGGGAATAAGGGGTCAGCCAGTATTAGATGAAAAATAGGATAACTTTTCATCTAATCCTCATGTCAAAAAATATTTACGAATCACTGTGGATGTCCCATTCACAAGATATTAATGCTCCTAATCCTAACGAAGTATAAAAACTATCTGCATTGATTTTGACCAAAACTTGCTTAAGCAGCACTTGTAAAAACAAAACAAAGATAAAGGAAACTTTGTGATCAATAATTCTGGTGATTATATCCAGATATGGATATAATCACCCCGAATTTTAAATCAGAAAAATTAAATTGTATTTTTACATGGAGTATAAAATGACAACCCCTTCCTTTCGAACTTTAAAAAATTCTATTTGATTACCATCGAACCTCCGCTAACTTTAGCAACCGTTCAGGCATTGGTGCTGTTCTGATGCTTGAGGAAATAAGTTGCTCAAGCATGTTTTCAAGATTAAAACGTCTATTGAACTTAAAACAAAACTCGCCCAGATAACGCGGTAAATGCTTAAGGTTGATCGCATGATAAGTACCGTGCATCGCATTTTTTACATTGCTAATCATTGTGTTTACCCATTGAAAATAAGGTAACTCAACACTTTCAAATCCACCTCCTGTCACGATGGTTTGATGATACACATCGGCGCTTTCTACCCCCTTAAAACAGGCCAAACCGTCTGAAATAACAAGCGATTGAGGAGTAAGGTGCTCTTTAGCCCAACAGGTTAATTCTTCTGTTTTAAACCCGGTAACAACACTAAAACGCATAGCAATAGGGTGCCCTTCTTCATTCATCGAGACGGCGGCAACAAAAGGACGCTTTCCTTTTGCTCCACGCCCTCGTATTCCTCGTCTAACTCCGCCCCAGTAAACATCATCAAGCTGAATACAACCCTTTAGAGGCGTTTCATCATCCCGCTCTTTCATGGCTTGCATCAATTTATGCTTCATACGCCAAGCGGCGTTGTAAGAAATACCAAGCTGGCGAGACAACTCTAATGCAGAAATACCATTTTTCTCTTGAGTCATAAGATAAATGGCTAAAAACCAGACTTTAAGAGGCAATTTTGAGGAGGAAAATAACGTGCCAGATGTTAGTGAACCTTGATGATGGCAGCGATTGCATTGATAGAGTTGCCTTGCTGTTAACTCACAATATTGATCACACCCACAATATTCACAGCGGTAACCAGCAGGCCATCGCATATCGAACAGTCGTTTACGGCACTGCTCTTCAGTACCAAATTTCGACATAAAAGCATGAATTGAAAGACCTTTTTGAAACTGAACCTTATTCTTTGCCATGATGATTATCTCCGTTCTGTTCTGGCTTTAAGCATAGTCTATAAGAGCGGAATTTGAGTGGTAATCAGAAAATTCTATGGTTTGCTTATCTATAGCAACAGCTTTAACTTTAGCAGGCTGTTCGGTAAACCAGTCGCATCGTGCTGTAGAATCGGAGACAGTAAAAAGCTATAACACTGATTATAAAGGATTAAAAACTACGTTGGTTGTTGGTAATTTCCAAAACCGCTCTTCATACATGCAAGGCCTTTTTTCGTCAGGTACTGACAAACTAGGTAACCAATCTAAAACCATTCTGAAGACACACCTTCAACAAACTAATCGATTTAAAGTAGTAGACAGAGAGAATTTAGAAGTTTTAAAACGTGAAGCCGAGCTGAATGGTATAAAACAAACTTTAACTGGTGCTAGATATACAATTACCGGTGATGTAACAGAATTTGGGCGAAAAGTAACTGGAGATAAACAGCTTTTTGGAATTCTTGGATCTGCTAAAACTCAAACTGCCTATGCAAAAGTCAGCATTAACATTGTCGATGTTGTGAACGGAGAGATTGTTTATTCAACACAAGCCGCTGGCGAATATGAACTCAGTAATCGCGAAGTAGTAGGCTTTGGATCAACTGCTAGTTACGATGCAACACTAAACGGCAAAGTATTAAACTTCGCTATCACAGAAGCAGTAAATAATATTGTACGTGATCTAGAGAACGGCACATGGGTGGTGCTATCAAATGAGCAGTAATAAAAACATCAAACACTCCAATAAAGTATCTTTCGCTATAGTATTTTTTTCGTTGTTTATCTTGAGTGGCTGCGCCACTAAGAAAAGCACTTTCTACTGGGGAGAATACGAAAACATGCTATATGGAATGTATATCGAGCCAGGTAGTGCTGATTCGACCACTCAAATTTCGACCTTAGTAACAGATATTCAAAAAGCAGAAGCACAAAATATTCCCGTGGCACCTGGCATTCATGCCCATCTTGGCTATATGTATGCTTTAGAAGGAAATGTGGCTCAATCTAAATCAGAGTTTATGACTGAGAAAACCTTATTTCCAGAATCTGCAATACTTATAGATGGAATGATGAACCGCTTGGAAGGAACTAAATGATGCTAACGTTTAAAAAAGTGTTTTTACTATTCACGCTCTCATTAGCTCTTTTAATTACAGGGTGTTCAACACCTCCTCCTTATAATTATGACGCACTATTGGCAGCTGAGCCTAGATCAATCTTGGTGATTCCACCTAAGAATAACTCTGTAGAGGTAAACGCACCATATATTTACCTATCAACAATAAGCAGACCATTAGGTGAAAAAGGCTATTACGTATTTCCAGTAGCTGTCATTGATACTTTTATGAAAGAAAATGGATTGCCAACGCCGGAAGAAATGAATTCAGTTCCTCTCGACAAGCTGTATGAACATATTGGTGCTGATGCAGTATTGTATGTCGAAATTAATGACTGGGGGCAAAAATACAACATACTATCTTCGGATACTGTAGTTAACGTGTCTATGAAGCTAGTTGATGGAAAAACAGGCGTTCTCTTATGGGATGCAAGCGCTTCTGTCGTCCAAAGCTCTAATTCAGGTAATAATGGCTTAATCGGTAGCCTAGTAAACGCAGTTGCTTCACAAATAATGAACTCTATTTCGGATCAAACTCCGACTGTCGCGAGAACAGCAAATAATATCGCACTATATAGACATAATCAGGGATTACTGAATGGTCCCTATGCCGCACCTAATGTACAAAAGTAACTTCTAATTTGTTGTAAATACTCCAATCACTAAAGCATTACAGTAGTTGGAGTATTTTTTATAAAATTTAACCTTCCCTTTTGAAATCTTCCTAGCAGTATAAAACAACCCCTAACGTCCAAACTGTTGGTCTAACCAATCAAAAGAAGCGTTTTGCATGTCTGCTGTGTAAGTGTGGCCTTTGTTTGGCCAGATTTTTGTTTCTAAACTATCTGATACGTTATTAGCAGCCCAAACAGAATGCAGGGTTGAAAAAGCGTCGTTGACCGAGTCAACAGGAAATAATGTGTCTTCTTCACCCGCATAGACTAAAAGTGGCTTGGGAGCGCTGAGGGCGGCGATATCTGGATAATCTAGGTATCGAGCGATAAATGGATGTAACATGGCAAACGCAGATTGACCTTTTAGTTGATTGTTTCCGGGAACCATTAATCCTTTCATGGTCGCCATCCAGCAGTCGACGATACCTGCTGTAATGTCATCTGATAAAGCTGTCACTTGCCAAGCACGAAATGCGCCCATAGAAAAACCAACCGCTGCGACCTGAGTTTTATCAACCTTAGGTAAATTAGCGAGAAATTTAGCTGCTCGTACATCTTCCAAAGCAATAATGCCTGCGTAAGAAGTGCCTAGGTTAAACAGATTGGACGCCAATGCTTGTTGCGAATCAGTTTTAAAACCGTCAACGCTTCTATCGCCCCAGCCCAAAGCGTCAATGGATAAAACAACATAACCACGTTTCGCAAGCACATCTCCAGGAAAGCGACCTGTGAAG
Source organism: Marinomonas sp. (assembly GCF_965225885.1). NCBI lineage: Bacteria > Pseudomonadati > Pseudomonadota > Gammaproteobacteria > Oceanospirillales > Oceanospirillaceae > Marinomonas > Marinomonas sp. The sequence continues at coordinate 1,928,533 of NZ_OZ245329.1, read as the reverse complement.
AATTTATCAGCCCATGCTTTGGAAGAAGTAAGGCGTTTGTCGTCCCCCCACGTTTCGACAAATTTTTCTTTTCCTATATCGAACTTACTGCCATGGTCATGCAAAAACAGTGCGGCGGGAAAAGGACCGTCTCCTTTTGGAACTAACAAGAGCGCTAAGACTCGACTCTCATTGCTGATATTAAAGACTATTTTTTTCGCGAGATAACTGCCACGATCAACTTCATCAATCACCACGGCATCAAAAGGAGTATCATCCTGATAAGGAAAAATTAATTCTTTAGCTTTAGCTAACCCTTTTTCTTTCCATGCTTGCGGGTCTTGAATAGTTTCATTCCAGCCTAAAGCGAACGGTATTCGATCTTTAAGTTTTTGGTAGAACAAAGGAAAACTGCGGTCTGGGGAGTTTATTGCTTGAGTCTGATAATCCGTTGGGATTTGGTCATCTACCTCGCTGGTTGTCACGTTTTGGGCCCACCCTGAGAAAGAAAAAGTTACGCATAGCGAAGCTAAAAACACTTTTGTTTTACGTTCCATGTCATCACCGAATTTTATTAGATTTATTGTTAATTCAGCTTTTTAAGATAAAGATATCTACGTGATAATCAACTATTTTTCAGACAAGTTAGTGGCTGTTTTTTGCTAATAAAGAAAGCTTGCAGACTAGCGCCCTCTCTACACATATAGCCGAGTGCGCATCATTGGCGGCATAAAGTATTTGGTTTTCTTTCAGTGGATAAGCGCCCCAGTTGGATTTTTGGGCGCCTTTGCCAAGGCGTTTTCCCAGTACCATGGCGACGGCGGCGCGGGCGCCGATGCTGTTTTTATCTCCGGCGAGTTGCTTTAAAGTGACAGACAAGTCTTGCGTGTTGGTGATGTCGATGTTGAGTTTGTTACGCAGTTCTTTGTTGTCGTCTTTTATACCAAAGCCGATTTTTTTGATCTTCGAGTTGGTTAGTATTTCCTTGGCCGCAGCGACAGCCGAAGGAAACCGAGTTGGGAATAGGAACGCTTTTGACTCTGTCGCCAGTTGGATGAGTGATGGACCCGGGCTAACTTGGCCTTTCTGGAAAATCGGTTTGCTCTCGGTATCGAATCCGATAAAAGCCTCGTTTTCTAGCTCTTTTATGGCTTGTGCGGCATCAAGTTCGTTTTCAACGACGTAGATGTCGGAAAGACTAAGGCCAATATACAAGGGTAATTGGCTGATCTGTTCCTTGGTTGGACGTTCCATTCTTTGTCTCTTTTTTCTCTTGTTTCTTTAGGCTTTTTTCAGGTCAAATAGCACGTCGTGAATTTCCGCTTTTAACTCTTTGTCGATGATTTTATTGCTGTGGATTTTGGCTTGCTCAAGGTATTCAATGGCACCAGCGTTATCGCCAAGCTCTATTTTCAATTGAGCGGCAGCGAAGCCGATAGAAGACCGGTAGTCTTTTGAGTTGATTGCAGCGGCTTTTTCTAAAGCTTTATCGTAGATGACAATGGCCTGTTCTAAATCATCGGTAAAGTCGCCAAGGGTTTCCCATTGAACTGGGTGATCTTTGTCTGTGCCGTCGTTGTCGTCACAGATGGCTTTCAATTCTGCATAATAAGCATCAAAGCCCGCTTGGTCTTTTTTGTTCGCGCAGGTCATGAGTTCTTTGGCTAAAAAAAGCACTTCTTTGTATATTTTAGTGTTCATATTTCACTCTGTTTAAGGCATTCGATTATGTCATAGCAAGTATGGTAATTTTAATAGAGGATTTATGACAGCTTTTCGCTGGGTTCTTCACAAATAATAGGAGTTATCTAAATGCAAGTTCACGAATGTGTCTCTTTTATATTGCTAAAAGACAATCAGGTATTGTTAGAGAAACGCGCTAAAGACAAAGAATATGATCCAAATCTGATTGCGATTCCTGGTGGTCATATGGAGCTAGGAGAAACACAGGATCAAGCCTTGTTAAGAGAGCTAAAAGAAGAGCTAGATATCGTCCCGACGTCTTATGTCCACTTGTGCTCTCTTTATCATCCAACTGGCGAACTTCAACTCATTCACTATTACGTTGTTAATCGCTGGCAAGGTGAAATATTGTCTTTAGAGGCAGACGAAGTGACTTGGCATTCTCTTGATTCTAATCCTCTAGATGTTGAGGCTGATAAATTGGCATTGGCAGAATACCGTAGACTTAGAAATGCAGGCGTTGACTTAGATTAGTCAGTTTAGATTAGTAACGCCTTTTATTCAGCTTATGCGCAGCTCAACCATTAGATCAACAGCGCAATCAATAGCTCTGAACTTGTAGGGCTTTTTGTCCTCGAATCAAGCTGACGCCCGCCAACACAACAAAACCAAGCACAAACCAAGACCCTATGATAACCCCGGTCCAACCATCCGCTTGCCAGAAAGGATCAAGATAAAAGCCACCAAGACTGGCACCTAAGTAGTAAAACACTAGATACAAAGACGATGCACTGGCTTTGGCGTGTTTGGCATTACGGCTCACAAAGCTGCTATTTGTCGAATGACATAAGAAGAAACCAAAGCTGTTGACCAATAAACCAACGATGATCGCCAACAAAGAATCGCCCAATGTGACTAACGAGCCAAACATGAAAATACAGGTTCCCAGAACCATAATATTTGGCTGGCTCCAACGCTTGGCAAGCTTGCCCGAAATAGCCGATCCCAGCGTGCCAGACAAGTAGGTTAGGAAAAGCAAGCCAACGTATTTAGCGGTTAAGTTGTACGGCTCAGCTTCTAAAACGAAGGTCACATAGCTGTATTGATTGATAAAAATGAAAAAACTAAAACCGCCGATAAAGTAGCTTGTTAATAAACGACGATTCTGCAGATGGCTTTTCATGTTCATCAGTATATGACCAACACGCAGTGGTTTTGCTTCAAAGTGCTGTGATTTTGGCAGTAGAAAGAAAAAGGCCAATAAACAAATCAGACTAATCGCACTCATCACACCAAAGGTTGCCGAACGCCCTAGCCACTCACCAACAAAACCACCAATCAGACGACCACCAATGCCACCTAACGTGTTCCCGCTGATGTATAAACCAACCGCAACCATCAAAGCTTCTGGCGTATATTCGTCACCCAAATACGCGACAGCAATGGCTGGCAAACCTGCTAGAAAGAAGCCTTGTAAAGCTCGCAGCGCCAATAGAGACTCGTAGCTTTGCACTAGAGACAAACAAAATGTTGTTAAGGTAATGCCAATCATGGTCATCACCATAATGCCTTTACGACCTACAGCATCTGAAATTGGGCCATAAAAAAGTAAAGAAATACCCAAAGTTAATGTCGTAATAGTGAAGCTACCACTGGCTTGCAGCGGACTAATGGAAAACTCGTTGGCAATCATGGGTAACAAAGGTTGTGTGACGTAGACATTGGCAAAAATCATAAAAGAGCCAATCACCAAAGCCAAGGTTCCTCTCCAAAATACCGAACTACCGACTTCTATCACAGCAAACTCCACAGACATCAAAAAAATGAATCAAACAAATAGTATTGAGTTACTATACGCTTCGCTATTTTATCAATAAAATATATTAACCTTATACAAATCATAAGAGTCATTGATGGATATTAAGCCGCTACGTTATTTCATTGCGATTGCAAAAACAGAAAGTTTCACCAAAGCCGCTCAACAACTTGGCGTTGCGCAGCCTGCTGTGAGTATGGCAATCAAAAAACTAGAAACCGATTTGGGGTTAACACTTATTCATCGCGCCGACCGAAACATTGGTCTAACCGACGAAGGCAAAAAGCTGCTAACCCACGCGGAAAAAATCATTCAGGCCACCGACGATGCCTTATTAGAAATGAGTGAGCTAAAAGGCTTAAGCCAAGGCGAAGTTCGAGTGGGCATTCCTAGCATGCTCGGTTCTTATTATTTCCCTCCGATACTGATGGCATTTCGGCATAAGTATCCGAGCATCATGTTAAGAGTCATTGAAGGTGGCACTTGGCAGTTACAAAAAACGCTCGAAAATGGCGAACTGGATCTCAGTGTGATTGTTGCCGAAACACTGCCAGATAGCTTGGAAACGAAAGCGTTAATACGTGAAGAAATGCGTGTCACCATTGCAACAGATCACCCGTTCAGTCAACTGGATAAAATCTCCCCTGATGCCTTTTTCGACGAAGAACTGGTTATGTTCAAGGAAGGCTATTTTCACCGTCGTATTGTCGACAAGCTGGCAAAGCAGTGTAAAAGAACACCCAAGATTGGTTTTGAAACTAATTTGATTCCGCTAATCAAATCCATCACTCAGCAAGGCTTCGGCATATCGACTCTGCTTGCCATGGTGATTGAAGAAGACGATGAACTTATCACTCGCCCTTTTGATCCACCAATCTGGCTAGACCTTGGCATTGCTTGGCGCAAAGACAGCTACCTATCGAAAGCCAACCGAGCCTTTTTGGAATTTGTTAGCGAACATGGGCGCTATAAACGTCGCCCATAAAAAATGCCCACTTTGTTACTGTGTTATCAGTAAACAGAGTGAGCATTTAGAACCATTTAAAACGGATTATTGAAACAAACGCGTTTCAAACAAAGACGAGTTCTTAAAGCGATGTAGGCTTTTCGCCCCAGCCAATACAGCAAGATCTAGAACAGGCTCGATCAACACAACGCTTAAGTAAGCCACGCCAAACGTCGCGACAGACGCTAAGTTTTCGGTACCGAAACCTTGTCCATAAAATGCCCAAAAAGCCACCCAAGCAACAATACCGCCTTGGTAAGTTAAGGACAGCTGCAACGCTTGCTTGTAGCTAATATCGACGTAAGCGGTATTGACAGCGATAGTACGACGGGCAACCGCAGACATGGCAAACAGAGGTAACAACAAGGTCGTCACGTTCATGCCATATTGAGGTAAGTCAAACTGGGCAAAGAAAACGCCTTGCGTTAACAAACCTAATATCAAGCCAATAGAAGCCGCAGCTGGGCCAAAGATCAGAAACAGGGTTGAACCTAATATGAGATGCACTTCAGACACGCCAACAGCGTGATGAGGCAAAAGTTCAAAAAAGGCAAAAACAAAAAGTGTAGTCAAAGTACTGCGACTGATTAAAGACATAAAGCCGTCTTTTTTGATCATGTCGATAGACGCTTTAGCCGAAAAGCCAAAAGCAGCCAACGCGGTAGCGTAACTCAAAACGATTTTTGCGCCGTCAACGACGCCAGGTTCAATATGCACTATGTGCCTCCAAAATATGCTTCATACTCACCCGTATGATTCAAATTCACGGATTTTTGCATGGCTATAATTGCCGATAGAAAAATCCTAATCAATGAAGGCCGGTCTCCGGACTGATAAGTGTTTGGCAGATCTGTATTTATTGAAATACTCTCGTCCCTTCCCATTCAAAAACATTGCTATTTATGAACAGTGGAAGCGAGAAAAATACACCACTTATTTACCGTTGCGGGGGCAGTACAGGGTTTGCTTATTTAAGCGCACCTGTTTCCCGTTTCACCCTATTACAGGCACCTTCACACGAACTACGAAATCGATTTTTAAATCAATTCACAGAGATTTGCAGCGTACGTTTATAAAAGGTTTTAAGCAACTAACAAATTGCAAAACACGCTAGGAAGCTTTACGTCCAGATAAAGAACTACGAGCATTCATACGCGACTCAATATTCTTTAGCAAAGACGTTCGATGAAAGATAGTGCCGCCAATAATCCCAATCGCACTACCAATAGAAATATCAACTAATCGATGCTCTAGTAACACAGCAGTACTCATATTTGCACTGGTAAATTCAGCCATGATGACTGTCAATGGCGTAATAAAAATCACCGCTGCGCCGTAGTTTTTGACGATCAATAATTCCACGACAAATTGAAAGAAGATCATGCTTAACGCCAGCACCCAATAATTTGGCTGCAAAGAAAACAAACACCAAGCGACCCCCATGCCAATTGCAGTGCCTACAATTCGATGAATATTTCGGTGCCAAATCATGCGATAAGTGGCACCTTGCAAAATAGCCGCACAAGAAATAGGCACCCAAAGTGCATTAGGTAATTCAAGCAAAACAGCAACGAGATAAGAGAAAGATATAAAGAAAGCCACTAACGCACCTTCTAAAATAATCGCATTTACCTGAGTATCCGTTTCAACTTTTGTTACAGGTAAATCATTTGCACCAGTCATCAAGCTATAAATAAACGCCAACCCACAAGACAAGATTCCCCCCAGAGCAACCATGCCGATGTTCGATGACCATTTACCTAAATCAAACGGCAAATAGATTGCCAGTGCAGAAACAAGAATAAAGAAAAAACTGCCAGGTGGAGGCAAACGATAATACCGAGTAATAACAATCGCGCCAAAGGACAAAAGTCCAAGCGCAAACGCAGCAACGTAAGGATTAAAACTGGAAAGAGAGCCAATAGTAAAACACACCATAAAGCCAAATGAGCACATAGCAAGCGTCACCATTCGATGCGCAGTACGTGTTTTAGGCAAATACAAGATGACCATAGCCCCTAAGCTAGATAAGGTCGCCACGGCAAATTGATCTGTTGCCGCACCAATCAAGGCAGGAATGCCAACACAAACAGCAGCAAGGACGGCAAGATGCCAAGGACGCTTGACATCACTCCACGAAAAAAGGCCTTTGATCTGGATAAATAAAGCGTTAAACAAGTACATACTCCGCTAATAATGTTTAATTGATCAATATTGTATCAGTATTCTATGGTCTAAATTATTGAAAATAAGTTACCAGCGACATTTATAAAAGACTTCAAAAAACTATCTTACTAGACGAAAAAAACTAATCTTCATAAAAAATCGCTTATAACGACAAAAAACCTGCCTAATTAGTCAACTATTTTATAAATATTTATATATTTTCTATAAAAAAAAATTATAATTGCGTTTGTAAATTTTTGTTCCCGCCAATTGACAACGATATTTTCTGCAAGGACACAGATATGAATCTGATTCGCACCCTCTTATCCTTTTTAATGAAGGATAAAATAATTGCCTCACCCAATTTTAACCGTTGGTTAGTTCCACCCGCTTCAATTGCCATTCATTTATGTATTGGTTCTGTTTATGCGTGGAGTATTTTTAATCCAGCATTAACGAAAGAGTTTGGTGTTGTTACCAGTTCTGCACAGGATTGGAGCCTAAGCAGTGTTGTATGGATATTTTCTGTGGCCATTGTTTTTCTCGGCTTATCAGCCGCTATTGCAGGCAAATGGCTAGAAGAAGTGGGCCCTCGTTGTGTTGGAGTCACGGCGGCATTCCTTTGGGGTGGCGGTTTTATTATTGGCAGCGTGGGTATCTCGACTCACCAATTATGGCTCGTCTATTTGGGTTATGGCGTGCTAGGTGGCTGCGGTTTAGGACTTGGTTATGTGTCTCCTGTTTCTACACTACTTCGCTGGTTCCCAGATAAACGCGGTATGGCAACAGGCATGGCGATCATGGGATTCGGCGGCGGCGCTATGATTGGCGCACCGCTCAAAACTTTTTTATTGGAAAAATTCGCTGTCGCGCCGACGTATCTTGGACCTGAGTCAGCAGTAAATCTTATTACCGAAGGCGGTAAGCGCTTTGCGGAAATGGCAAGCGGCAAAATAGAAGTGGTTGTTGCCAGTGCATCCGAAGCCGCGAAATTGCCAATGCCTGGTGATGCCGGTGTGTATGTGGTTGGAACAGGAAACACCGGTGCTGCCAGCGTGTTTTTAACACTGGGCATTGTGTATTTCATTATCATGATGATTGCTGCGTTCGCCTACCGTGTCCCAGCGAAAGATTGGAAACCAGAAGGTTGGACGCCACCAGCAAAAGATGTGGCAAACGCTATGATTAGCCGTAACAATGTTCATATTGATCAGGCATTAAAAACACCTCAGTTTTGGCTATTGTGGATTGTATTGTGCTTTAACGTGACCGCCGGTATTGGTGTAATCGGTATCGCCAAAACCATGATGACAGAAATTTTTGGCTCCACACTTCCCACCATAGCCACAGCGAGTTTTGCGGGTACATATGTATTAATGATTTCTGTTTTTAATATGTGCGGTCGATTCTTTTGGGCGTCAACATCCGACTTTATAGGTCGCAAAAACACGTATCATTGTTTCTTTGTACTCGGCACGATCTTGTACCTTTCTATTCCGTACGCAGCCTCCGCGGTCAGTGCAGACCCTTCTGTAACTTGGTTGGTCATGTTCTATGCAGCAACCATGGTTATTTTCACCATGTACGGCGGTGGCTTTGCTACTATCCCAGCTTATTTAGCCGATATTTTTGGCACACTGCACGTTGGCGGTATTCATGGACGCTTACTTACAGCATGGGCAACCGCTGGCGTACTAGGGCCATTTGCTATCACCTATTTAAGAAATCTGTCGGTAGAAAATGCGATCTACGATTTAGTTAATAAAATTGATCCTGCTGCATTTGAACAAAAATTCAATGCCTCAGTTTCTCAGTTAAATGAATTAATCACTGCGAAATCCGTTACCGTTGCTAAACTCATGGAAATTGCCCCAGCAGGCACAATCGACCCAACCCCTAGCCTTTACAATACAACAATGTATGTGATGGCAGGTTTGTTGATTGTTGGCTTCTTTGCCAACTTGATGGTGCGCCCTGTGAATGAAAAGCACCATGTAGAAAAAACGCACCCAAATTTATAATGATTAGAGACCTTTACTCACGACTTCCGGCAAAGGTCTCGATGAAATAATATACAAGGCAACAAGGCGGATAACGCCTTATTGCCTGTTGTATAAAATGATTTCAATGAAACTCAAGAACAGCCAAAGGCTTTTCAAAAGACAGTCACGTTCACTCAGTCATTATTTAGCACTAATAATAAAGACAACTAAAATAATAAAAGCTTTATCCCATGCTTCACTAATCTAATGAAAAACATACTTCACAAGAAGGAATAATATTGATGATTCAGAGAATCAAAGCCATGCCAATCACGCGCCAGTTAGCAGCGGTGGTATTTATAATATCGATCTTATGTTTTAGCTCATTAAGTTGGCTTGCATCAAATAAGTCATCAGCTGGCTTTATGCAAAGCATCGAACATGAACTAAACACCAGCTCTAGCCAAGGCGATATGCTGCTCGATTTTTATTACAACAATTTAGAAAGCAGTACGGATAGATTAGCCGATATCTTCTTTACGCTTTTCCCAAACGGCATCACGGTAAATGATTCTGAAACAATAAAAATTGGCCAATACGACAGCCCTCTTGCAACCAACTCCGGCGAGGCAATCAACCTCAACTTTAGCAAGCCAGATCAATTCACCAGCATGACAGGCGGCACAGCGACCGTATTCATCCGTTATGGAGATGACTTCCTTCGTGTTAGTACGTCCCTTAAAAAAACGGATGGCGAACGTGCTTATGGCACGCTATTAGGCAAGGGACACCCAGGTTATAAAAAGCTCATTAACGGCGAAATCTATTCCGGTCCTGCCGCATTATTTGGTCGTCACTACATGACCAAATATGTTCCCTTTAAAGATGCAAAAGGCAAAGTCATTGGCATTCTTTATGTTGGCTTTGACTATACAGAAGGACTAAAAAGCCTTGAGAAAAAAATTAATGGTCTCTCCTACGGTAAAACAGGCAAAGCCACCGTTATTAACCTAAAAGAAGGCAAAGACTTCGGCCGAGTCGTCATAGATTCAAACGACAAAGGTAAGTTGTTTACGGAACTTGGCTATAAAAACGCCGAAAAGAATTTGCAACTTATGAAAAACCAAGAGAGTGGAACCTTCTTTACAGAGCAAACGATTAACGGTCATCAACAACGAAGCATCATGGCTTTCAGCAGAGCGGATAACTGGAATTGGGTGATTCTAACTGGCGGCCCCATTGACGAATTTACCGTGGTGGCTGACTCGGTTCGCAACAGTCTGATTATTATTTCACTGGTTTGCGCGCTTATTCTTGTGCTTCTGGTTGCCTACCTTACACAACGAATTCTTTCCCCTTTGAAACGTGTTGGCCAAGATCTACAAGAACTAGGCAATGGCAATCTGTCTACACACCTTTTTGAAAACGGGCAAGATAATCAAACCCAAAGCCACAATGAAATTGATATTCTATTCAAACATGGCCGAAACACCATTACACAATTAAGATCCATGCAAATGGAAGTGCGATCTTGCATGGAGTTACTCACGCAATCCAGTCATAAGGTACAAGACACCGCAACGCTTACCGCTAACGGCATGAAAAAACAACAAATAGAGACAGATCTTGTTGCCACCGCCATGAGCCAAATGGTGATCGCCGTAGAAAACGTCTCACAGCATGTCAATGAAACAACCAATGAAACTCAAAAAGCCGATCAAGAGACCAAAGAAGGCACGTTAGTAGTAAACAAAGTTGCTACCGACACGCAAAGCCTCGCCAACGTTATCGGTCATGCTTCTACTGTCATGCAAGAAGTCGAAAAAGAAAGCGTGAGCATTGGGTCGGTTCTGGATGTGATTCGTAGCATTGCCGAACAAACTAACCTACTTGCATTGAACGCCGCCATTGAAGCGGCTCGTGCTGGAGAACAAGGACGAGGCTTTGCAGTGGTTGCAGATGAGGTAAGAACACTTGCAACTAGAACTCAAACGGCAACGGCTGAGATCGAAGGTATGATTCATCACCTTCAGGAGCTTTCTAAAACTGCGTCTACAGAAGTTATTTCAGGCCGAGATCAGGCTGCAAATAATGCTGAAAAAGCACTAGCGGCGAGCAAAGGATTAATGAAAGTGACGGAATCGGTCAGCTTAATTAACGCTATGTCGATTAACATCGCAAGTTCCATTACCGAGCAATCTGCTGTGGCAGTTAGCGTCAACGAGAATATAGACAACATCCGCAATGTCTCCAACGATACAGCGAATGGTGTTCAAGAAATGATGGCAACGACAGAAACACTTTCTGAGGTGTTAGACAAATTGAAATTGTCGATTGAGCGTTTCTCGCTATAATTGCGAGCACAATAGACTGACGTAAAAAAAGCGAGTAGACAATATCTACTCGCTTTTTTTATGGGGCGATATTTATCTCTAACGTTCTTATCTAAAAATACGTTCAGACCAAACGGTTAAGCCTGCCGCCACACTACCAAAGTGATCGCCATCCAAAACAGGAATGTCACCGATACGCTGCTGAATCGCCTCACGAATCACTGGAGATTTGGCCGAACCACCTGTCATATAGATCAAATCTGGCTTCTCGCCAGCTTGTTCTATGGCCGCCGTCATTAGATTCAACATCTTCTCAAGTGGTGATGCGATGGATCGGGTCAATTCATCACGAGTGACAGTCGACGCCAAACCTTCTTCGATATAGCCTAATGATGCAAGGTAACTCTGGGCGTCAGATAAGGCGATCTTGGTTTCTTCGGCACTACGCACAATATGATAGTTATGTTTTTCTTCTCGCATGCGCAAGAAGCGCTCAATCAATTTTGGCTGGGCAGCGTCTAAACGCAGCTGATTTATTTGATTCTTGGTTTCCATACTATTGAAGGTAGCGATAGCCGATACATCATTGGTGGTGACCGCATTCCAATACAGCTGAGTCGGCATGGGCAAACCAGTTTTTAACAATGAGTCCATACCAAATAACGGCATGAAATGTTTGCCAGCAATTTGAATATCCAGATCGTTACCACCAATCCGCTCCCCTGTGTGCGCTAAAAAATCACCGCGGCGGTCTTCTTTATTAAGATAATCTGGCCCCATTCGAACCATGGCACAGTCCGTCGTACCACCACCGATATCGACAACTAAAACCGTTTTGTCTTCTTTCAGTGTGACTTCAAAATCCAAACCGGCGGCAATTGGCTCATAAAGAAATTCGATTTCTTTAAAACCTGCTCGTTTACCGGCTGTCGTTAGAATTTCTAATGCTTGGCGATTGCTTGTTTCGGCGTCAAGACCTTGGAAATTCACAGGGCGACCAATAACCGTATGAGTAATCTCTGCACCCAAGCTTTTTTCGGCGCGCTGTTTGATGTTTTGCATCATCACAGTCACCACATCTTCAAAAAAATGAATATGCTCTGTGCGTAGCCCAACACCACCAAGAAAAGATTTCGGTGATTTTACAAAGTAGCCTTCTTCAGGCCATTGGAAGTATTCATCAAATGCGGCACGTCCAAAGAATAACGTTTGATCGTCATCCGCAATGTCTTCTTCGTAGCGCGCGCGTTTGGCTCTTGTTAAAGCATTCGTACGTAATTCGGCAAAGGCCTGTCTTGAATGAATGTTTTGTAGACCTCTTCCGACCGCTTCGGTAATTAAGTCACGATCCAAGGCGTACAAAGTGGAAGGCAGAAAAGAATGGGTTCCTTCTAAAGCGACCAAGCGCACAGCAGAATCCTGCACAATACCTAATGCACAATTCGATGTTCCGTAATCAAATCCACAAATCATCTAATATTTACCTGTCATCGCTAATTACAAAGGGTCGCGGACGATAACAGAAAGACCGAAAAGTATCAAAGCTCTAAGCTGTACTATAAGAACATTACGCTAGATAACATAAAGTCGCAGTGAAATAGCAATGCCTCGTATACAATAAATGATTAAAGCATTATCGCATTTGACACCATGAAGTCAGGAGAAAAAAAATGCACCTTTTCCTACAGGCGAAAATCACCCTTCAATCCATTATTGTCGCGATAATTATCGCTCTTGGTGTAGGCGGAGTCTCCTTTTACGCCTTTATGACTGACAGTGATGCTCGCATCAAGTCGGAGGCCAGCTCTCAAGCTAATGCGATTTCTACCTATATTAACAGTTGGTCTGATGACCGTATCAGCGCCATGCAAGCCGTCAAACAAAAAATAGAAGCATCCCTACAAGAAAACCCAGACGTAAATGAAAAAGATATTCTTAATATCTTGCAACAAGCACAAACAAGCTTGCAGTTCGGCTTAACTTTTTTGGGTTTAGAAAATGGCGCTATGTATCGCCATGATCCATCTTTGAACAGCGCAGACTACGACCCTCGTAAACGCAGTTGGTATATTGATGCAAAAGCTAAAAATAGCGCTTACGTGACTGCACCTTATATCTCAGCATCAATCAAACAATTGTCAATGACCTTTGTTGAACCCATTACTATTAATGGCAAGTTTGTTGGCGCCATCGGCGGATTGGTATTTTTAGACAGTGTCTTAGACAGCATTTTAGCCATGAAAGTAGCGGGTGACGGTTATAGTATATTATTCGATGGTGACGGCAAAATAATCGCTCACCCGAATACAGATAGAATTTTGAAAGATGCTACAGATTTATCTCCAATATTAAGCAGCGACTTCTTTAAAGGTGTCCGCAACCAAGCCAAATTTACTGAGCTTAATTTAGACGGTAAAGACATGGATATGTACGCCAGTAATATCAAAGGCAGCCCTTGGGTATTAGGCCTAGTGATGGACAAGAATGTTTTAAATGCGCCTCTTGTTAGCTTGGGTACCAATATTCTTATCGCGGTGTTTGTTTTGCTTTCTATTGCCATATTGGTAGTCATTCAAGTCACCCGATTCCTACTTAAAGATTTACGCCGTGTGTCTGACAGTATGTCGCAAATTGCAAAAGGTGACGGCGATCTTACACAACGATTAACAGCCAGCTCGAAAGATGAAATTGCGATTTTAGTGGATAACTTCAATACGTTTGTGGCCTTGTTGCATGGCACAGTGTCACACCTTAAAAAGATTGGCCATGATTTAGCGGGTCAAGCAAATGCCGCTCATACCTCCTCTAGAAACAGCTCGCTTAAACTAGAAGAACAGCAACACAATATTTCGATGGTGGCGACTGCTATTCACCAAATGGCACAAGCGACACAAGAAATCGCCAGTAATGCGACGAATACTGCAATAAATGCCGACGAAACGGTAGCGGCAAGTAATGTTGGTCAATCGCAAGTTCTAAAAAGTCAAGAAAGCATTAGAACATTAGCGGCAGACATACAAGACGTGGCCGATGTCATTAACGACCTGAGCAAAAACGCCGATGGTATCAATACCATCTTAACGACGATTTCAGGCATTGCTGAACAGACGAACTTACTAGCGCTAAACGCCGCGATTGAAGCCGCCCGCGCAGGCGAACAAGGACGAGGCTTTGCGGTGGTTGCTGACGAAGTACGAGTCCTTTCTCAGCGTACTTACAGCTCGATTGAAGAAATTCAAACAATGATTGAGTCTCTGCAAAAAATAACGAAAGACGCAGTAGGCAAAATTCAACTGAGCCATACCAGAGCTAACAATAGCGTTGAAGATGTCAATCAGGCAAAGGCGAGCCTAGACAAGATTCAAATATCGGTTACTACAATCAACGATCGGGCGGCACAGATTGCAACAGCAACAGAAGAGCAAACCAGTGTTACCGCAGAAGTGAATCAAAACACAGCTGACATACAGCAAGGCTCAACTGAGTTGGTTGCTCTTGCGGCTGAAAGTGCCGCTCGTGCAGAAGAACTAAAATCTCTTGCGGATGACCTAACTAGAAACATCAACCACTTTAGGACATAAAGAATAAATAGCAAAAACGCCCAGTCAGACTAAGCCGAGCTGGGCGTTTTTTGCTTGTTATGGTTACTCATTAATACCAATCACACTAATGGCGAAACCCCAATAATAGCCTGATGCAGGTAAAAGACGATAGCAAACCAAGAAACCATAGCAAAGGTGAAAGCGGCCAAATCAAACTGAACACCAGACTCTTGATCACGTACTACACCAGCTTTTCGGTCACGACGGCGGTAAACAGCAAAGCTAACAATAGACCAAACCAAGAAACTACCGAAGATAATAACATCGGCCAAGGTTCCGTTGCTGATCAAATGGGCAAATGCCCAAATTTTAACTGCGATCAACATTGGATAGCCTACTTTCTTTTTCATTGTCGTATTTGGCACTAAAGCAGAACCCACGAAGAAAAGCGCAACTAATACAAGTAAGCCAGCCAAATGGCGAGTCCAGACAGGGGGAAACCACAACCACACAGGCTCAATTCGAACTTGCATATACCCCATAATAATCAAACCAAAAGCAATCAATGTGATCATGCCAAAACGCATTTTCCAGCGCATTTCCCCATGTCTTGCCATGCTCGACTCTCGCCATTTCGGTGCTATCAAGCGAACTGAATGAACGCTAAAGAAAATGATCAACCCTAAAACTAAAATCAACATATGAACTCAATTCCTAAACAGTAAACAAAAACCAGAACGACTATTTTCAACCAGAAAACAGCTCCCCATAGGGGTAAAAAATTATTGAAAGTAAGAGTACCTTGTTTTCAACAATTGAAAAGCACTTTCCTAACGCTGAATCTGTGATTAATGGCGCAGATAAAGCTCAATCTTATGACTAAAAAAACCACAAAAAGCATGACAAGCTGTAAGAAAAGCCGAGTAAAATACTTTTTCCAACAGAAAAAATCTATACTTTAACCTCCTACAGATGACACAAGGTGACGTTTTTTTAGAATGGCAATCAATACAGGCGATCTAAATAAGCTTGTGGACGAGAAAGTCACAAGTCTAGGCAATGATATCCTTGCTGCTATTTTACATAGCGCAGAAGATATAATAACGGGGCAAGGCTGGTTAGAGGGAATAAATAAACTGCTAGCTGAGCTGGGAAACATCACTTCAGTAAGCCGCGTATGGATTTTTCAAACACTAGACATTCAAGATAGCCATATTGTTCAAGACTACGCGTTTGAATGGTATTCCCATGAAAAGTACAAGCAAATTGGTTTACCCCATTTCAATCACTTCAAGTCACCACTCATTGAGCCTGAATATATTGCCTTAATCGAAAGCCGAAAACGAGGTGAATATCAAAGTGTGGTGACGAATAAACTGCCTGATGCGTGGTTGAAGAAACACCTGAGAAGCCAGGGCGTTAAGGCTATGTTGACCATTCCCATTATTATTGAAAACCAATGGTGGGGAACGCTTGGTCTGGACGATTGCGAAAGAGAATGCATTTGGACCGCCAATGACATTACGTTACTTCGGACAGCGAGCTACTTTATTTCCAGTGCAATAGTTCGGGATAATCATAGAGCAAAACAAAACCAACTTAACATCCTCAAAGAAAATATCTCTTGTAGCAGTTGGGAAATGGACAGCCGCCGTGGACATCTTTGGTGTACCTCTGAAGTTCTTAACCCTGATGAAAAGCTTGTCACACGCCAACTATTTACCTTTAAACAATGGCTAAAACGTATTCACCCTGAACATAGAAAACCGTTTTTAGATATTGCCAAACACTTTTTAAAATTCTCGACGCCCACTCTTCGTTATGATCTCAAAATCATGCGCTCAGATGGTCAATATCGTTGGATAGAAATCTCCTGCAATGCCGTAAAAAATGAAGAAACATCAAACAATACCATTGCCGGTATTTATTGGGACATCACCAAAAGAAAAACCGATGAAGAACGCCTTCTGCTGGAAGCAACCACAGACTCTCTCACTGGTTTGATAAATCGTCGTAAATTTGAATCGATTATCAAGACACAATTTGCACCGCTAACGCGCCACAAACGCCCATTTTCATTGGCAATTCTTGACATTGACTTTTTCAAAAAAATTAATGATCGATATGGGCATTCTGTAGGAGATCATGTACTTACTCAATTTTCTCAAACATGTAAAAAAAACGTTCGACCTACAGACTTCCTAGCCCGCATCGGCGGCGAAGAATTCGCCATTCTTATGCCAAACACCAATCAAAATGACGCACAAAATCAGCTAGAAACCTTGTGTCGAGAGGTTTACCAAACTCCCTTCATATATCAACAGGAAACCATAACATATTCTGTTTCTATTGGTTTTACCGTTATTGAAGACGCTTTGATACAAGCTAATGCTGCATTTGAAGCAGCAGATTACGCTCTATATCAAGCAAAGCACACGGGTCGTAACAAAGTCATATTAGGATAAATTATGTTTAAAAATAGTCTCTTAATGAGCAAAATCCAAACTACAGACACCTTGATTAACAATCAAAACTTGGAGATATCAGACTAACAAAAAGAGATAGCGCCAAAAAAGACCCACTACGCGGTAGAAAACAGCCCCTTATTTGCACTAGAATACGCTCTTTTACGGACAGGCGAGTAGCCATGATCAAGACTCCTTATTACCTTATTGATAAAGCGGCACTTCTTAAGAACCTAGAGAAGATCGCTTATGTGCGCCAGCAGTCCGGAGCCAAATCTTTGTTAGCTCTTAAATGCTTTGCTACTTGGTCTGTATTTGACTTAATGCAAGACTACATGGATGGCACCACGTCTTCTTCTCTATACGAAGTTAAATTGGGCAAAACCAAGTTTCAAGGCGAAGCTCATGCTTATAGCGTGGCCTATTCAGACGATGAAATCGACGAAGTATTAGATAACTCTGACAAAATCATTTTCAATTCCATTGGTCAGTTCAATCGCTTTAAAGAAGCCAGTAAAGATAAGACCCGTGGTTTACGTGTTAACCCACAAGTGAGTACATCTGAATTCTTGATTGCCGATCCAGCTAGGCCCTTTAGCCGCCTTGGTGAATGGGATCCAGAAAAAATCGCCACTGTAATTGACGATATTTCAGGTTTTATGTTCCACAACAACTGTGAGAACAATAGTTTTGAGCGTTTTGATGAAATGCTAACTCTTATCGAAGAGCGCTTTGGCCATTTGATTCAACAAGTAAAATGGGTCAGCCTTGGTGGCGGCATTCACTTTACTGGCGAAGGTTATCCAATTGATAAATTCTGCCAACGTCTAAAAGAGTTTGCCGAAAAATACGACATTCAAGTCTACCTAGAGCCTGGTGAAGCCAGCATTACCAAAAGCACCACTCTAGAAGTGACTGTATTAGACACACTATTTAATGGCAAAAACTTGGCTGTTGTTGATAGTTCCATTGAAGCTCACATGCTAGACCTACTGATCTACCGTGAAAACGCTAAAATGGCGCCTTGCGATGGCGAACATGAATACATGATTTGCGGAAAATCCTGTTTGGCAGGAGACATTTTCGGCGAATTTAAATTTGATAAAGCACTGCAAGTGGGCGACCGCCTGTCTTTCCAAGACGCAGCGGGTTACACCATGGTGAAAAAGAACTGGTTTAACGGTGTTAAAATGCCGTCTATTGCCATACGCCAATTGGATGGCAGCATAGAACTTGTAAAGGAATTTGGTTACAACGATTTTGAGCAGAACCTGTCTTAATTCTGCTTCGGTTAATAATTTTGGAGTAAGCACTACCATGAAAAAAAATGTACTCATTATTGGCAGCGGAGGCGTGGCACGTGTCGTGGCACATAAATGCGCCCAACACAATGACACACTGGGCAATATCGCAATTGCTTCGCGCAGCGTTTCGAAATGCGACGATATTGTATCCAGTGTCCTCGACAAAGGCAGCATGAAGGTAGAGGGCCGCATTCAAGCATTCGCCCTAAACGCTCTTGACGTGCCAGCAACCGTTAAACTGATTAAAGAAACGAAATCCCAGATTGTTATTAACGTTGGGGCAGCGTTTATCAATATGTCTGTGCTTGAAGCTTGTTTGGAAACGGGGGCAGCTTACCTGGATACTGCTATCCATGAAGACCCAGCAAAAATTTGTGAAACGCCACCTTGGTACGCCAACTACGAATGGAAGCGTCGCGACGCTTGTAAAGAAAAAGGCATCACCGCCATTCTAGGTGTGGGCTTTGATCCAGGTGTAGTAAACGCTTATGCCGCGCTTGCTTATAACGACTACTTCGACAGCGTAAGTGATATCGATATCATTGATATTAACGCAGGTAGCCATGGCAAATATTTTGCGACCAACTTCGATCCAGAGATTAACTTCCGTGAATTCACCGGTCGTGTCTACTCTTGGCAAGACAGTGCGTGGCAAGAAAATAAGATGTTTGAAGTAAGTCGTACAGACGATTTACCTGTCGTCGGCAAACAAACAGCCTATATGACAGGCCACGATGAAGTTCACTCTATTTCACAAAACTTAGACGTACCAAACGTGCGTTTTTGGATGGGCTTTGGTGAGCATTACATCAATGTATTCACTGTATTAAAAAACCTAGGTTTGCTTTCTGAGCAACCGGTTAAAACAGCAGAAGGACTTGAAGTTGTTCCGCTTAAAGTAGTGAAAGCCGTCCTACCTGATCCTTCATCTCTTGCGCCAAATTACACAGGTAAAACCTGTATCGGTGATGTGGTAAAAGGCATCAAAGATGGCAAAGAGAAAGAAGTCTTTATCTACAACGTAGCGGATCATAAAGACGCTTACAACGAAGTGGGTAGCCAAGGTATCTCTTACACTGCTGGCGTACCACCTGTTGCGGCTGCCATCCTAGTTGCCAATGGCACATGGGATGCAAAAGAAATGCGTAACGTCGAACAACTTGATCCTAAACCTTTCCTAGGTTTGCTAAACGAGATGGGCTTACCAACTCGTATTAAAGACGAAAACGGCGACCGCCCTTTTACACTTTAATAGCTAAGACTAGCGATCAATACCAAAAAATAACCCCGCATTAGCGGGGTTATTTTTATCGAAACTTTTATATTTTTCTAGTGACTTATAAACCGCCATCTTCAATTTTATTACTCAAGACCACAATATCATTTAAAGAAACTGGCTTAGAAATATAATAGCCCTGAAATAAGTCACAACCCTTATCCGTAAGGAGTTGATAAACATCTCGCGTTTCTACGCCTTCAGCAACAATAGTATATTGGTAAGAATCTGCAATTAAGATCAAAGAATCAACAATCGCACCATATCCTTTGTCATTTTGAATACCGCTTACAAACCCTTTGTCTATTTTAATTTCATCAGCAGGGAAGTTAATCAGTTGCTGAAAAGAAGTATAACCCGTACCAAAATCATCAAGAGAAACTCGGCATCCCATACTACGGATGTCACTCAGTGTTTTAATGCAAGTAGCATCTATATCGAGTAAAAAGGTCTCCGTTATTTCTAAACAGAGTTTTTCGAAGCTAATACCGCTTTTCAATACTCGTTCTTTAAAATGATGGACGAAAGAAGTATCCAATAACTCTTTAGATGAAATGTTAATAGAAAGTGTAAAATCCTCACGCAATTCAAATATTTTAAAGTCAGCTAATGCTTTTTCTATCACCATAAAATCAATATCACGGATAAGCCCAGTCTCCTCTGCAACCGACACATACACTTCTGGCGATAAACTATAGAGCTCCGGCAAACTGCAACGCAATAACGCCTCTACTCCCACTATTTTCTTTGATGAAGCGCGATACAATGGCATATACAAAAGGTAGAAAGCATCTTTTTTAAGTGCGACTTTAATGAGACTTTCTAAATGAGCTTTCTTCTCTGCTTCTCGACCAACATCGTTAGTGTACAGCTGCAGAAAAGACTTACTATTGAGGATGGATTGGATGGATATTTCTGTACGCTCTAATATTATTGCTTTATTTTCTGGCAGAGATATCTCTTCACTCACCCCAACCTTCACATCCAAACATAGATCGCCTAACCCAATAATATTTATTGATGTTATAAGAGAGTCAATAAAGTCTTTTTCTATTTCTTCCGAAAAACGTTCGCCTTTTTTAATAAAAACAAGATCATTTTCATTCAATCTAGCGCTTAAATAAAATTCAGCTCTATAGCGTGGGGCATTTTTTCCAATAACTTCATTTAACAAATGATTGGCTGTCGAAAGGCCAAAGTGACGCAACAAACTCTGCCAATTAATGATTTTTACACGGTATACCGTCGTTTTTTTTCCTATATATTTCGAATATTTCAGCTCAAATCCCAAAGCATTAAATAAGTCAACATAAGAGTCTCGATAAGCTTGGCCTTTGAGTTTTTTAAGCTCTTTATATTTGATAATCAAATATAAAACACATGCTAGCGCTGCGACAAAAAGCCATAACACTGTCAGAATCTTATACAATAGATTTTGATTAATTATCTTTCCTGATATTTTAAGATCAGACAAAGACATTGAATATTTACCTGGGGATAAAACCGGCATCTCATTAAAAAAGAATTCAATACTACTTACATTGCTTATGTCATAATAAGCCAGTTCGAAAGGCACTCGGTTCATATCTTCCCACCAAGTTTCAACTTTGAAACGAGTCAATGGAACGACCTTATTCCCGTCAGCCTTAATTCGAACAGCATGATATTTGTATTGTGTACCTAGCTTTGCAATCTCTTCTTTAGAGCTGAGATTTGTTCTTACAAAAACGCGAATGCGTTCATCATAGCTTTTACTCGTCGATGCCTGCGTAATATTAAAATCTAAAGAGTCAAAATCATTTAAAGAAAAACCAAAACCATTATTATCTGGCAAACCAACAAATATTCCACAAATATCATTACCAACGACTTTCACCCAACACTCAACAAGAAAGCTATTTTTTTTCCTTGTTAAATTAACGTCTGTGCCAGATGCCTCAATGACAACCTCATTTTTTTTGGCCATCTCAATGAGATCGAGTGTTTTAATATTGTATTGGGAGTTTGCAAACAGAACTACAAAAAAACTAAAGAAGAGCAAACATAAAAAAATCATTTTATATGTTTTTTTCAATGCAAGCACTTCCCTGAAAAGACTCATATACAAATACCTATATAAAAGGAAATAAGTCGCTAGATTTAAATCTACTATTGATAGATTCGAATAAAACACATTACAGATTGTTTACAATCATGTCTAGTACGTTGATAGCAGAATATTTAAAGCCTCCCTCTATTACTAAGAGCTTTCTATTTTCTAGAAATAGAATCATCGAGTCGAGTATTAAGAGTAAAAACGATTTAAGAAGGGATTATCAAAGTGGAGCAAAAGAGCAAGAAAAACTAACTAAAGGAATATTATTCCATTTAGTTAGTTTTTAATACAACGTAAATCATATTATCGATGAGCAAATGCTGTTTTCGTGCAATCGCCATCAATTTTGTCTTTTTCTTCTTCCAAAATCTCGTCGGTGAACTGTCCCATAAAGCAACAACAAATTCCTTCGCCAATCATGGTACGCGGGCCCATTGGGTGACCAATGTGTTTGTACACACCATGACTATGACCATGATCGTGTGAATGACTATGCGAGTGGCCGTGGCTATGTGAGTGCCCATGACCATGTGAATGGTCATGATGCTTCAATACCAAAGAATGTCCGTGATCAGCATGATCTAACGCTTGAACCAAGTTGGTAAAGTGTTTGGTGTCAAATTCCGACAAGCCTTGTGTATCGTCCTGTGGGTCAACAAACTCTGCGTGGTGGTGGTGAACATCTACTTCGCCTGCCGCAAGGCGACGTTTGAAGGAATTCATTAAGGTCTCTTCGCCCGTTTGTAATTCGCCCTGCATGATCTCTTCCACACGGTTCTGGAAGGCATCGATAACACGAGAGTGATCGCTCAAGTAATGGGTTTGAATCAATTCCACTTCAGGGTTCGCTTCGGCGACTTTGTTCACATAGCCTTGAATACGCTTGATCAAACGACCTGTAAATAAGAAATATGGCGCAACAACGATACGTTTAAAGCCAAGCTTCATTAGCTTTTCAAGACCTACACCAACTGATGGGTAAGTGACACCGGAATAGACAGTGTCCGCCCAACCAAAGCCCATATTTTCATTAACGATGCGCGTTAACTTTGCCGCTTCGGCATTGGCAGAAGTATCGGACGTACCACGACCGACAACCACCAATAGGGTGTCATAAAGATTTTCTGGTGGGTTTTCTGGATCAAGACCAAGGGATTCATAAATACGCGCTTGGAACGCTTCTATCATGTCATCTTGTAGGCCTAATTCACGGCCATAAGTCACCTTTAAACCAGGGTGTTTTTCTTCGTATGTGGTTAACACAGAGGGAATATCGTTTTTCGCATGAGTCGCCGCAAACAACATACCTGGCACCGCGTAAATCTCCTCAACGCCTTGGTTCACCAAGCTATCTAATCCCATGTGAATATTCGGCGCAGAAAATTCTAGAAAGCCGTATTCCACAGGAAGATCTGGATAACGCGCTTTAAGCCCTTTTGCCACTAGGCCAAATTCACGTTCTGCGTCTTTATCACGACTGCCGTGACCACAAATCATAATGCCCTTTTTGGCCTGTTCTTTATTGCTCATTATTTCTCTCTACTTTAAATCGTCTTAGCTGATAGTAAGTGTAACGACTAACAGCAAGGTTACCAGAGATCTTCTGCCCAAGATCACTGACGTTGTTCTTGCTGCTGATCTAAATCAAGCAACAAGGATTGAATTTTTTCACGGTGCTCATCGGCATTTTGCCACATGCCACGCTGTATGGCTTCTAATAAGCGCTCACCCATTTCTTCCAGAGCGTGGGGGTTATTATCGCGCATAAAAGCTTGGTTGTCTGGATCCAGCAACAATCGATCGGTCACTTGCTCGTATTGATAATCCGCCACCAGATCTGTTGTGGCATCATAAGCAAACAAATAATCCACCGTGGCGGTCATTTCAAACGCACCTTTATAGCCATGGGTTTGCATGGCTTCGATCCATTTCGGGTTTAATACTCGTGAGCGCACCACACGATTAAGCTCTTCTTTTAAGGTACGAATTTTTGGTGAACTCGGGTTGGAGTGATCGCTGTGATAAACGCTCGGCGCTTGGCCGCTAAACTCGGTGACAGCGTTGGTCATGCCTCCTTGGAATTGATAATAATCGTCTGAATCGAGAATATCGTGCTCGCGATTATCTTGGTTTTGCACCACCGCATCCAGTTGAGACAAGCGCTCAATAAAGGCGTCTTTCGCTTCGACACCTTCGCCTTGGTTTTTAACGCCATCGTTCTCAGCGTCATCGCTATAAGAACCATAAGCATAACCGCCCCAGTTTACATACGCTTCGGCAAGATCCGCTTTGGTGTCCCAGCAACGCTCATCAATCAAACCTTGTAACCCAGCACCGCACGCACCCGGTTTGCTACCAAATACGCGATAAGTGGCTTGACGGTTTGACTCAGTTTCACTCATACCTTGAGCGAGCAATTTACTTTTGCGCGCTTCCACATTGGCGCGAATAACATTGCCAGTTCCGGGTTCTTGATAGCCGGCGATGGCTTGTACGGCCGCATCATAGAGCCGCATGACGTTGGCAAACGCATCACGAAAAAAACCTGAAACACGCAAAGTCACATCCACTCGCGGACGACCTAATTGCATGCAGGAAAGGATTTCAAAGTCGGTCACACGGTTTGATCCCGGTGCCCAAACCGGACGAACACCCATCAGCGCAAAAGCTTGAGCAATATCATCGCCGCCCGTTCGCATGGTGGCGGTTCCCCACACGGACAGACCTAGATCTTTCGGGTAATCGCCATGTTCTTGTAAGTGTCGTTGAATCAGCGCTTCGGCCGACATCTGACCAATCGCCCAGGCCGCAGGGGATGGAATCGCCCGATTATCCACAGAGAAAAAATTACGCCCTGTTGGTAAGGTATCGAGCCGACCACGTGTGGGTGCGCCACTTGGGCCAGGGGGAATAAAGCCACCTGCCAAGCCTGTTATTAACGCTTGGATTTCATCACGAGCGCTTTGCTGCAAAGCGACTAACAGGCGTTTTTTGCTATGGGCTAATAAAGCGGATATTTGAGGTAACTGTGCTGCTAACTCATCTGTTGAATCGTCACCAATCAAATGGCTTAGCACCAGTAATTTGGCTAATAACTCTAAGCGTTCTTTAGTATCCGCGTGGGTGCGCCAATCTAATTCACTAATGGTTTGTAAAAGCTCAGGCTTATTACCAAACCAAGGTGTTCGCTCACTTTTCATTGGATCAAAATCTTCTTGTTCCAATGAAAAGTCTTTTACTAATGCATGGAGAATCCCTTGACTGGTGATTTCACTACCCCGTGGTAAACGTAACAAGGCCACCAGCGTATCAGCGAGTTTATCGTCTTCAGGCAATT
Organism: Marinomonas sp.; assembly: GCF_965225885.1. Taxonomy (NCBI): domain Bacteria; kingdom Pseudomonadati; phylum Pseudomonadota; class Gammaproteobacteria; order Oceanospirillales; family Oceanospirillaceae; genus Marinomonas; species Marinomonas sp. The sequence continues at coordinate 1,903,549 of NZ_OZ245329.1, read as the reverse complement.
CCCCTAGTCGATGCAAACCGTGGCGAATTTGTGCTTCTTTTATCTCACATAAATACGTATCTAGCCCTTCCAGTACAGCATCGTCATTACCGGATTCAACGACTGTAAGCTCTTCTAACAAATGGGACTCTTGAACTTTTTTGAGAATCTGCTCGCGCAGCCAGGTTTCTCGGCGCACGTCCATTCCCATGGCTTGGTAATATTCGTCTACTAAGTTTTCTAACTCGGCCATGTCGCCATAGGTTTCAGCACGAGTCATGGGCGGCATAAGGTGATCGATAATCACCGCTTGTGTGCGGCGCTTGGCTTGCGCGCCCTCACCCGGATCATTGACGATAAAAGGGTAAAAATGTGGCATTGGACCCAACGCAATATCTGGCCAGCAAGACACAGACAAGGCGGTTCCTTTGCCTGGCAACCACTCTAGATTGCCATGCTTGCCCACATGCACAAACGCATCCACCTGATACACATGACGCAACCAAAAATAGAACGCCAAATAACTGTGAGGCGGAATCAGATCTGGGTCGTGATAATTCGCCGCGAGATCCAAATTAAAACCACGCGCCGGCTGAATGCCTACAAAGGTTTCCCCTAAGCGAATCCCCGCCAACATGATGCGACGCTGGCCGTTTTGTTCACGGCATTTATGATCGTTTTCCGGTGGCCCCCAGCGATCCCAAACAGCGTTCTGGCATTCCAACGGTAACTGATAGAAATATTCTAAATAATCTTCCAAGGCGAGGCTTTGCCAGCAACCCCGTTCATGCAAGGTGTTAGGGTTATTAGTCACCGCGCCCAGTAATTCTTCAATCAAAGCATTGCCATGATCGGGAATATTATCGATAGGATAACCGGCTGCTTCTAATGCTTTTAATAAATTCACTGCCGAAGCTGGTGTGTCTAAGCCTACCCCATTACCTATACGACCATCTTTGGTTGGGTAATTGGCTAACACAAAAGCGATGCGCTTTTCATGGTTTGGTTTGCTGGCTAAATTGGCAAAACGCTTGGCAAGTTGAGCAACAAAACGCGCACGCTCTTGGTGTAACTCATAACGTACTAAATCCACTTGGGCAATGTCGTTGAAATGACTCAAAGCTTTAAAACTGACAGCACGAGTGATGATACGTCCATCCATTTCCGGCAAAACAATTTGCATAGCCACATCACGACTGCGCAGGCCTTGAGTTTGCGCTTGCCAATCCGCTTCAGTACTACCAGAAAGAATCAACTGTAAAACCGGAATCGGTGAGGCAAACGCGGATTGAAAATCCGTCGGCTCAGAGGCTAAATCTGGGCTACCCACTCGATTCGCCGCAAAGCCGGTGGTGTTTAAAATCACCTTGGCTTGGGTTCGATCCACCAGCGACTCGATCAAACCCACCGACACATCGTCTTTGAGAGAACTCACCGCCACGGCCAACGGCACCAGCCCTTCTTGCTCTAGTATCTCAATCAAGCCATCAAACATAGCGGTGTTGCCACTTTGCAGATGAGAGCGATAAAACGCCAAGATGGCAACAGGACGACCTTGCGCTAGCCAATCTGCATAGTGGTTCTGCCACTGGACAAAACCAGACGAATAACCGGCATGATAAATAAGCGCACTGGGTAAAGGCGTTGGCTCTTGCCAAGGGCAAGGTTGATCAGAGTATCGGTCGGTGAGGAAATAAAATAATTGCTGGGAGTTTGTTTGACCGCTTTCACGCAGATAGCGCCACACTCGATGGCAGTCTTCTGGTTGTGCGGTAGATACCTTCATTAGCGATGGATCTTGTGAATCGTCCCCTGGCACCACAATCAGTGTTCGGCCAGCTTTGGCATTGGCCCATTCTTGTAAGCGCTGAAAACCATATTCCCAATAGTGCTCGCCACCAAGTAGAGAAACAACCACGACTTTAGCGTGATCGAGCACCTTGTGTTCGTATAAATCGTAAGCAGCCGGTTTGACCAACTGCATCCAATTGGCAAGGCGAACACTTGGTAATCGGACGTCGTCCAATCCATCATTGGTGCTATTGAAAGCACTCTTTAAAAGCAGTTGATCTAAAGCACTACCCAAAGCACCGAGCACACTATCAGCCGCCGCCAAAATCACTAAGTCTGCTGGGGTTTGTCCAAGATCGACAATCCCTTCATCGTCAACAAAGCCACCCGGTTTGGCTGCTAATAAGTGCACGGTTTCTCCAATTGTTTTACTAAATCAATCTTGTCATTCGATTATTCGACACTTATTCACAACGTCACGAGCGAAGCCAAGACGAGGCAAAAATAGACGAGAAAGCGGAGTTTATATTCATAAATGAGCAATTCGAGTCTATTTTTAACAAAGTATTGGCGAGCGCAGTCGTTGTGCTTAGATATCAAGCACTCAAAGCATCATGCAGAATATTCTCAATCTGCTCTTTACTGATACCTTTACCGATAAACACCAACTGTGTTTTACGTACTTCTTCTGGTAGCCATAAACGGTCAAAGTAACGATCTACTCGAGTTCCTACCACTTGAAAAACCTTACGCATTGGCTTGCCATGCACAGCTGCAAAACCTTTGATCCGGAATATGTTGTGCTCTTCGACCAGCTGAGTCAGGGTCTCTTGCAAAAGATCAGACTGAACTTCGCCCAATGTCACCACAAAAGAATCAAAGTGATCGTGGGCATGATCGTGATGCGCGCCATGAGCGTGATGATGATCGTGGTGGTTATGCACTTCGTCGATACGGCTTTCAGTAGCGGCGTCAATGCCTAACAAGACATCCAATGCCGCTTCGCCATTTTCGATATAAACAGTTTTGACTGTACTTGGCACTTCATGAGCAATAATTGCCTGTACACGAGCGCGCTCTTCATCGTTCAGTAAGTCGTTTTTACTCACCACCACTAAATCGGCTGCGCTTAACTGATCATCTAACAATTCTTGCAAGCTAGGATCATGATCGAGACTTTCGTCAGCTTGGCGTTGTGCTTGAACTTTGTCTTCGTCATGAGCAAAGCGGCCTGCGGCCACAGCAGCACCATCAACCACGGTAATCACCGCATCAACTGTGCAATATTCTTTAATGCCTGGCCAGTTAAAGGCTTGCACCAAAGGTTTTGGTAACGCTAACCCGCTGGTTTCAATCAAGATATGATCAATATCACCACGACGAGCAACCAGCTGCTGCATTACTGGCAAAAACTCTTCTTCTACCGTACAGCAAATACAACCATTGGCCAGTTCATAAAAGCCGTCATCACTACGCTGGCTTCCCTCTTCCACCCCTTCTGGGCAATCGAGAGGACAAGAACGCAGTAGATCTGAATCGATGTCTAACTCGCCAAATTCATTGACGATCACAGCAATACGTTTGCCGGCCGCTTGCTTTAGCACATTGGATAATAAGGTGGTTTTACCACTGCCCAAAAAGCCAGTCACAATTGTTGTTGGTATTTTATTCAATTGCATGATTCATCCTTCTTACTTTCAGGGATAGTATTTTAAAATTATGATTTTTTAGACTTATGTATCTTACGGAAAATGTGCGCTTGCCCTTTATCGTATAAGTAGGAATCGGCGAAATCTTCTGTGTCTAATACCTTCCCGACCAATATCAAACTGGTGCGAGTAAATTTTTTCTCTCTTACTTTGGCAACAATATCCGCCAAAGTTCCCACGACATAGTCTTGATCTGGCCAACTTGTGCGATAACACACAGCAACAGGGCAATCTTCACCATAATGGGGAATAAGTTCTTCGACGATTTTATGGATACGAGTAATACCAAGGTGGATCGCTAAGGTCGCGCCACTCTGTGCCAAAGCCGGCAAACGTTCGCGCTCTGGAAAAGGCGTTTTCCCCTCGTAACGCGTCATAATAACGGTTTGTGAAACGCCCGATAAGGTCAATTCTTTGCGTAATAAAGCGGCTGATGCGGCAACAGCACTGACACCAGGAATCACCTCGTAATCAATATCTAACACTTCCAAACGACGAATTTGCTCACCAATCGCACCATACAAAGCGGGGTCACCAGACTGCAAACGAGCAACGTCTTTGCCCTCTTTTGCAGCTTGTTCGATTACCGCGGTGGTTTCATCTAGGTTCATTTCCGCCGTATCGTAAATTGCTTCGGCAGAACCACGGACACTATCGATCACCTGTGGTGGAATCAAAGAACCGGCGTAAAGCACAATTGGACAACGTTCCATGGTTTTGACTGCTTTTACCGTCATCAAATCTGGATCGCCTGGGCCTGCGCCAATAAAGTAAACCTTCATGCATTTCCCTTACTTATTAACTTTTATGCGTGCCTTAAAGCTTCTTGGAATAGCCGCGCGGCGTATATATCCAATGCTTATCACCATTGACTATGTGTTGGGTGTCGGCGTTTCCGACACTGACCATAGTGAACATATCGACATCTTTGGCATCTAATTCGCCAAGCGTCGTAAAGGTAATCTCTTCTTCAGGGCGAGTTAACTGACGTCCAATCATGACTGGTGTGGTAGCAGGACGATATTGCAGTAAAACATCACGAGCGTGATTCAATTGCCAATCGCGTTTTTTCGAAACAGGGTTGTAAAAAGACACCACAAAATCGCCAGCGCCACAGGCATGCAAGCGTTTATCGATGGTTTCCCAAGGAGTCAATAAATCGGACAGAGAGATAGTACAGAAGTCATGGCCTAGCATGGCGCCAACTCGGCTTGCTCCGGCTTGCATCGCCGAAATACCGGGAATGACTTCGATGTCCACGTCCAGCCATTCAGGATGATTCTCTTTGCCTTGTAATTGCATGTCCAGCAATTCAAAAACTAACGTTGCCATGGCATAGATGCCGATATCACCACTTGAAATCAAGGCAGTGTTTTTGCCTTGGGCGGCCAAATCAAGCGCTAAACGCGCACGCCCAATCTCTTCACCCAGAGGCAAGTTATGAAAGGTTTTTCCTTCGCTTAACTCACCCAGTAAATCCAAATAATAGCCGTACGCGACCCAATCACTGCAAACTGCTAATGCTTTGGTGGCATTCGGCGCCACCAAACCTAAATCACCGGGCCCCATGCCCATTACAAATAACTTGCTCATTCACTCTCTACACTATAATCAAGCGCCACAGGGCGCGAATGAGGCCATTGTACACGGATTACAAATTTGACGGGGTGAAAACACCACTATTTGAAATGAGTGATGTTCAGGTTTAGGATTCAATACGAACAAGACGACAGTGATTTTTTTCTACGCCATTAAACTCCAATTCAGCCTCATCGCCATGAATCCAAAAAGATAGACCTTCACCCAAATAAAATGCACCAGATGCACTTATTGCATGGGTTAGTACGTAGTTTTTTTCCTTCCAAGACAATTGGGCTTGTTCTGCATGGAAAAATATATTTAAAGGCAGGTTATTGCAGAGATAGTCGGCCTCATTAGTTTGAGCAACGTCTTCCGTTTCATCTTCCGTTTCATATACATCTTCATCTAAAAAAACGCTTTTATTAACACTGCTGCAAGCAGCCAGCCCAAATAAACACGAGCCGAGCAAGACGCTTTTTAAAAGTAACTTTTGTATCTGCACTGTATGAGACTCCATTCTAAAAACCTTAATAGACCAACCACCTATTCCTGACCAAAAGGTTCAGTGAATATTATCAACTCATTGTATATCGACCCAAATAATAAGCTCTACTGGGTAATATCAATTAGTTAGTTACTTTTTGTTACGTAACGGTCTTTTATCAATTATCAACCGTTAAATTGTCATAAAATCACCACAATTGGCAACAGCACACACTTTGACAGACAAGGATGAAAACGAGTATATTTCCCCAGTCGGATTTATTCGACTTCGTTCTCGGGGCGGGGTGAAATTCCCCACCGGCGGTAAAGACTTTGTTTAAACTAAAGAGTTTAAACAAAAATCTAAGCCCGCGAGCGCCTTTAAGAAGCCTTTCTTTTAGGGTCAGCAGATCTGGTGTGATTCCAGAGCCGACGGTTACAGTCCGGATGATAGAGAGCGCGTCAGACAAGACCTATATTAGCACAGCACTTTTTGCTGCGCCCGATTTAAGGTATGCCATTTTAACATGGTGTATTTGCCTGCCCGTTCGCCCTGATTCACCTTAGATATTTAGGATTAAAAAATGAATCAGAGCTCAACGAATAACATTGATTTCACTCCAGCTACAAAACGCATCGCTATTCTTCATGCCTCTTGGCATACAGATATTGTATTGAATTGCGTGGAAGGCTTTAAAAACGAACTAATCTCTCGTGGATACGACTCTTCTTTAATTGACGTTATCCCCGTACCTGGTGGCTACGAGATTCCATTACAAGCAAAACTACTAGCGAAAAGTGGACATTATTCCGCTATTGCTGGCACAGCATTGGTTGTAGATGGCGGCATTTACCGTCACGATTTTGTTGCTCAGGCGATTTGTAATGCTTTAATGCAAGTTCAATTGGAAACGGAAGTACCTGTCCTAACGGCAGTATTAACCCCTCACAACTTCCATGAGCACGACGAGCATAAAGAATACTTCAGCCGTCATTTTGTTAAGAAAGGCATTGAGCTGGCGAACGCCTGTGATCAAACCATTCGCTTGACAGAAAAAGCCAAAAAAATGCTCTAAGCATTTGCCTTAGAAAGTACTAGGTTCGTAACAACGGCTCCTATTTCATGAGATACGAGTCATGAGATGCGAGCCGTTTTTTTGTTTTAGCTTACCTAACATATATTAATAAAACGCATGCGACCGAAGCGCTTTATAAAGATCGCCATTTCGATCTTCACTGGCACACAACCCCAGCATATCATCGATAAAAAAGCCTAAAGCTCGTCGCTCTATTCGCTCAATTCCTTGTTGCTGCTGTAGAGATAAATTGGCATATTTTGATGCCGCCCCAAAGTCACCAAACAAGACATGACCTTCTTCATTGATCAAGGTGTTATGGGCATAAAGGTCGCCATGGCTGACTTTTTTCTCACAAAAATGCGCCACTAGTTGATCAACTTGCTCAACAATTCGGACAATTTTATCTATCGAGAATTGCTGCTCTTCAGAAAAGGTATCACGTGTACAAGACACAAAACTTGGTGGCTGCCCCAGATTCGTATAATGCGCTGGAATAAGTTCCATAACTAGCGCAGAACAATCCTCCTCCGTCACCTTGGCAAGCGGTTGAACCAAGTTATTGTGGCTTCCCACAACAAGGCATGCATCAAGTTCATCCTCAGGGTAACCATCACTGGTCACCTCACCTTTAAATACTTTGACGGCTATAGAGTCAGAAAAATTAAAGGTATTTTCTCGCCAAGTCGCGAGAGAAATAACACCCGATGCGCCTTGCCCTAATACTTGATGCAATTCCAAATCACGAAACTGAACCGTTTTAAACTCATTATGCGGATCACGCTCAGCACAAAATGGGTTGCCAGAAAATGCCAACCAAGCCAACCGAGGTAGCTCTAATAATACATCAGGAAAAGCCGCTAGTTGATTAGCCGAAAGTCGAACCAATTCCAAATTTCGACAATTGACGATGGAATCAGGCAGTGACGTTAATCGATTCCCCGCTAAAGCCAGCTTTTGTAGGCGAACCAGTCTTCCAAAATCCTCTGGAAGAGAAGCAATTTTATTATCGGTAAGAATTAGCCAACGGGTCTGTGTAGGCAACGAATCAGAAGATACGCTAGTAATTTGATTGCTTTTAAACCCAATCATCTCCAAGTTCTCACATTGCCCTAGAATCTCTGGCAATTGAGTGAAGCGATTATTCGAGCAAAAAAGTATACGCAGTTTTTTAAGACGTGATAAATCCGCTGGCAGCGAGCTTAAATGGTTATTCGATAAATCTAAAATTTCTAGGCTGTCGGCGAGATCAAATATAGCCTCGGGAAAAACGCTTAAGTTTTCGGATAACTGTAGACGAGTAACGCCTTTCAACTCTCCACGATTAAGTTGGTCAAGTGTGTGCAAAATAGAACTCTTTCTAAACAATAATTTATACGCATTATAACCAATTACATGGGTGGAATGGTGGTTATCAAGTCTGTCGTACCAACATTGATGCCCATTTGAGAAAGTAAGGTAGTTATCTGGCCTCTATGATGGGTTTGATGATTAAAGAAATGCTGTAACACCAAACCAAATTTTTGCGACCTATCGTCACCTTTCATATTTTTATACGCAAGTGCCGATGCCAGCATCTCATCTGTTACTTCATTAATAATGGCAATAATCAATTTGTCTAACTCGAAACGCTTATTTTGCAATAAGAGTAAATCATCAAACAACTGAGAATTAAGCGCAGCCGGACGCTCCAGCACACGAACACGATCTAGACTAGAAAGCTCAGAAAAATGATCCGCGAAACGCTTCAACCAAATAATATCCGCCGCGAGATTATGATTAAGCGTACCTAATACAGAGCCAAAAAATGCGCCTTTATTTTCAACTAAATCAGCATGGCTCAGCTCGCTAACCGCTTTATAAATCGCCTTATTCATCCATTGATTATACGATGCCATCAACTGCATATTTTCTTTTACTGACACGATAGCCCCTCCTCTTAAGATATTTGTTAAGCTGCCAATAAAACGGCTAACAGGGCAATCAAACCAGGCAAACCTTGTACAAACAAAATTTTCTTACTTGAGGTAATCGCACCGTAAACACCTGCAACCACAACACAAAGCAAAAAGAAAATCGTCACCTGTGAACCCGCTGTACCAAGCCACACCCCCCACAACAAGCCGGCGGCAAGAAAACCATTGTAAAGTCCTTGGTTCGCTGCCATCACCTTACTCGCTTTGGCAAAATCAGGCTTTAAGCCAAATGTTTTCATGCCTTTAGGCTTATCCCAAAGAAACATCTCAATATACATGATGTACAGATGTAATAGAGCGACAAGTGCAGTGGTAACTATTGCGATTAATTCCATAAATATAACCTCTTATTTTTATTCCATTAATTTGACAATTTATACTTGGCGAGGCGTTTTTTAACAAACGCACTTTACGTTTTATCTATTTTTTCGAGCTTTCCCTGAAAGTCTTTCAATGCAATAGTTAAAGCGCCAACGGCGACACTTGGCTCAATATCATGACTTTCAAGTAACTCAATAAGATCAACAGCCAGCTTGATATGATCTGGCGCGTGGTCTAAAGACATAAAAACTCCATATAAAAGACTGCAATAATCTATATGTAAAATGCGAAAAATAGGCAATTAAAAAACGTTTTTGCCGTCTATAATGGCTTTTTTGCATTACGAATTGTTCGACGTAAAATAAAACAAATACAATACACATGGAACATAAACAAGCCTAATTTAACGAGGTTATCGTGATTACAAATGAATTCTGGTTGGATCGATGGAAAACAGGGCGTATTGGCTTTCATCAAGAAGGCGTCAATCCGAAGCTAATTGAGTTCTGGCCTATCTTGCCAAAAGGCAGCCGTGTTCTTGTGCCTTTATGTGGTAAGTCAAATGACATGATTTGGTTAGCCGAGCAAGGCTATCTAGTCACAGGTATTGAACTCTCATCCTTGGCAGTGATTCAATTTTTAGGCGATAACGATTTAGCCTATAACACTCATCAAGAAGGTGATTTAAAAGTTCATACCGTGGACGGATTGCCTTTACGGATTGTCGAAGGCGACTATTTCCAATTCACCGAAACAGAGTTCGATGCCTGCTATGATCGCGCAGCCATGGTAGCCATGCCCGACTCAAAACGCTCCGAGTATGTCTCCCACACCCTCGAACGTTTGTCCTCGTCTGCTTGCGGATTGTTGATTTCATTACAGTATGATGGCGATGAGCAAGGGCCACCATTTTCCGTTAATGAAGACAGTTTAATATCATTCTGGGGGAGCAGAATTCAGAAAATTACCGCAGAAAACCTAGCTCTGACGAATCCTCAATATAAAGAGCAAGGACACAACATTTTTGAGGAAAGTGTCTGGCGCATTCAACCTTAGAGAATATAAGGCTGAATAGACCTAGATTAGGCTGTCTACCCTAGGTTTTTTCTGGGATAATGCAGCACAATTTTTCAACGATAATCCATGTATCCTCGTAATGACAAAGAATGCCAATTAGCCATTGCACCCGATACCAAGAGTAAATAATGATCAAACGACATAAAACCGCCAAAGAACTCTTTTCTTACCCATTATATTGGGCTGAGTGTTATGGCGTTTCGCCCTTCCTACCCACCACAAGAGAAGAAATGGACGCTCTTGGCTGGGACAGCTGTGATGTGATCATAGTATCTGGTGATGCCTATGTTGATCACCCCAGTTTTGGTATGGCAGTTTTAGGTCGTTTATTAGAAGCGCAAGGTTATCGCGTTGGTATTATTGATCAGCCCGATTGGCGCAACACGGAAGATTTCATGCGCCTTGGTCGCCCTAACCTTTACTTTGGTGTTACCGCAGGCAACATGGATTCCTTGATCAACCGTTATACTGCAGACTTAAAAGTGCGCAATGACGATGCTTATACGCCTTATGGCGTTGGCGGAAAACGTCCTGATCGCGCGGTTATTGTCTACTCTCAGCGCTGTAAAGAAGCGTTCCATGATGTTCCTGTGATGATTGGGGGCATTGAAGCCAGTCTTCGACGTATTGCCCAATACGATTATTGGAGTGATGAGGTTCGTCGTTCGGTGTTAATCGATTCGACGGCTGATATTTTACTTTATGGCAACGCTGAACGCGCCATGATTGAAGTAACTCATCAGATGGCGATGGGCAAAACACTGGATGAATTAACTGACATTCGCGGCACGACGATTGTTCGAAATACCCCACCTGGCGGTTATACAGAAATCGATTCGACTCGTGTAGACTGGCCCGGCAAGGTTGAACAAATTTACAGCCCTTATGAATATATCCCAGAAGGGAAATGTCAGACAAAGGACGAAGAAGAATCTGACGTCATGCCGATTCGCGTGATTCCAGCGCCACTTCGTCGTGGCGAAAAGCTTGACCCAGAAAAAACGTATATTCGTTTACCTTCTTTTGAAAAAGTCTCTAAAGACCCTGTTTTATACGCCCACACATCACGCATTTTGCACCTTGAGTCAAACCCACATAACGCACGCGCATTGATTCAAAAACATGGCAAGAAAGAGATCTGGGTAAATCCACCACCGATTCCATTGGAAACACCAGAAATGGACGGCGTGTTTGATTTACCTTATGCACGTGTGCCGCACCCGAAATACAAAAAAGCTCGCATTCCTGCTTATGACATGATCAAAACATCGATCAACATCATGCGTGGCTGTTTTGGCGGCTGTACTTTTTGCTCGATTACCGAACATGAAGGTCGAGTGATTCAATCTCGTTCACACGAATCTATTTTAAAGGAAATTGAAGATATCAAGGACAAGGTGCCAGGTTTCACAGGGCATATCTCAGACCTTGGCGGACCGACTTCCAACATGTACACACTGAACTGTAACGACGATGAAGTTCAAGCGTCGTGCCGTAAACTGTCTTGTGTTTATCCGACCATTTGCTCCAACTTAAATACAGATCACAGCCCAACGACGCAACTGTATCGTAAGGCTCGTGCGGTTGAAGGTATTCATACTGTGTCTATTGCCTCAGGTTTACGTTATGACCTTGCTGTAGAAGATCCTGAGTACGTTCGTGAGCTTGTCACTCATCACGTTGGTGGCTTACTGAAAATTGCCCCTGAGCACTCAGAGCAAGGTACTTTGTCAAAAATGATGAAGCCGGGTATGGGAACCTATGATCGCTTCAAACGCATGTTTGATAAGTACTCCAAAGAAGCAGGTAAGAAACAGGTAAGAAACAGCATTTAATCCCTTACTTTATCGCTGCACATCCCGGTAGCTCAGACGAAGATATGCTTAACCTTGCGGTATGGTTGAAAACCAACGATTTCAAACCAGACCAAGTACAAACTTTTTATTCTTCGCCAATGTCATTGGCGACGGCTATGTATCACTCAGGTAAAAACCCACTCAAACCAGTGACTTATAAGAGTGAAGACGTTTATACCCCAAAAGACGCCAAGCAACGTACGGTACAAAAAGGCTTCTTGCGCTATCATGATCCGAGCAACTGGCAGGATCTGCGCAACACCTTGATAAAAATGGGCCGCCCTGAACTTATTGGTCATGGGGATAACAAATTGGTGCCAGCGGAAGAGAAAGATAAACAGGTACGTCGTCGTCCTCAAAAAGCCAAACCCGGCCAAGCAACAGGCGCTTCTCATACGTCAAACAGACCGACTATGGAGAAGAACCTAGCAGCGGAAAAAGCTCGCCGTAAAAACAACAACGGCGGTGTTACTGCTACTCCAACAAAACGTCGCAAGACAAAAGTCAAGTCTCGCCAACAGTAAGCCTATCCCAGAATTAAGTTTACTGATTTACAGAGAGACAGACATAAAAAAATGCGCCATGCTTATTCAACATGGCGCATTTTTTATAACACTAGAATAGTTTGCTGCTGAATGATGACAACCTCGTCAAGGTTAAACGAGTAAGGCATTGGCTACATAAAACCAAACTAAGAGGACTTATAATCAATTAAGTTCAAAGACGCTTCACTATCCATCAACTCATCCTGCATGCTTTCCACATGCCCTGCCACTTCATCTGGGGATGAAAAATGGGCAATATGATACATAGCGTCACCTTCTTGAACCAAGGGAATATTTTGCTTACCGATAATAATTCCGCCATTCTTACACAGAACTTTATCCAATATATCGCCATAAGGATCTTTAATCTCAGCAAGCACATCGCCAGCTTCGACAAGATCACCTAGCTCTTTTATGTGAGTGGTAAAACCACTGTCTGTCGCTCTTATCCAGCTGCTGCTGCGTGCAATTCTTGGCTCAGATAATGACTTTTTACTGCGCGACTTGGGCAACATTCCCAAATGCCTCATTACGCCAACAACCCCTTTCACACCAGCCCGTATGGATAACTCGTCAAAGCGCAGTGCCTCACCTGCTTCATACAGAATAACCTTCGCACCGACATCATTCGCACATTCGCGTAATGAACCATCACGAAGGTTAGAGTTCATCAAAACAGGCACCCCAAAAGCTTTCGCAATAGCGAGCGTTTCAGGATCATCAAGATTAGCGCGCACTTGTGGCAAATTGGTGCGATGCAAGCTCCCCGTATGAAGATCAATACCGTAATTTGCCTTGGAAACAATTTCATTCAAAAAACGATCTGCAACGCGTCCTGCTAATGAGCCGCGCTGAGAACCAGGAAAAGAACGATTTAAGTCTCGCCTATCAGGTAAATACCGACTTTGGCTCAATACACCATAGCCGTTAACAATGGGCACTGCGATCAAGGTGCCTTTTAAACTATCAAGGTATTTGCTTTGAATGATTCGACTAATAATCTCGATACCATTCAGCTCATCACCATGAATCGCGGCGCTAATAAATAAGGTAGGACCAGAACGCTTGCCTCGCTTTACAAACACCGGCATAGACATATTGGTGTCCGTATACAACTTTACCATCGGCAGCTTTATACGAGCAGTACCACCTAAAGGAATCTCCACACCGCCAATTGTTAAAGCCGTTTTCTCCATTAACCTTTACCTTTTGTTTTTGTACTACCCAATAACGCTGTTTTTTCAATGTGTTTAATAATCATAGCTGCAACATCTTTACCCGTTGCAGACTCGATACCTTCTAATCCTGGCGAGGAATTCACTTCCATTATAAGAGGGCCATTGTTGGACCGTAGAATATCCACACCACACATATTCAAGCCCATTACTTTTGCGGCTTCTACTGCAGTGCGTCTTTCTTCAGGCGATAGTTTTACCAAAGAAGCGGTTCCACCACGATGAAGGTTTGAACGGAACTCACCTTCAGCACCTTGCCTTTTCATCGCAGCTATAACTTTACCGCCAACCACTAAACAACGGATATCGGCACCACCCGCTTCTTTAATATATTCTTGTACCAAGATATTGGCTTTTAATCCCATAAAGGCTTCGATGATAGACTCAGCTGTCTTGTTCGATTCAGCCAAAACCACACCAATACCTTGTGTGCCTTCTAAAAGCTTAATCACCACAGGCGCGCCACCGACGTTTTTAAGCAAGTCGCCTATCTTATCAGGATGATGCGCAAAGCCGGTTTTGGGTAAGCCCAAGCCCTTACGAGACATAAGCTGCAATGATCTTAACTTATCACGTGAACGACTAATCGCTACGGATTCGTTAATACTGTAAGTGCCCATCATCTCGAACTGCCTAACCACAGCCGTACCATAAAAAGTAACTGACGCTCCAATTCTTGGGATAACCGCATCATATTTAGGCAATGGCATTCCATCGTAACGAACGGAAGGGTTGCAACTTGTAATGTCCATATAACAATGCATCGTATCAATTACATCTACCTCATGCCCAAGCAGTTCACCTGCCTCAACCAATCGACGAGTAGAATAGAGTCGAGGATTACGAGAAAGAATTGCGATTTTCATAGATGTCCTTTGAACAAAATAAGAAAGCAAACGTACAAACGATGCTTATTAAAAAAGATGTTTACAAAAAGATTAACGCCATTGGCGCGAGAATAGTGAATAACCTTATATTTAGAAAGAGATTTCATGCATTTTACATAAAAAAATCTCCAAGCCCCCTTGTCTAACAAAGGCACTCAGAGATTTTCAGGTTTTCTTCTAGAAAATAAAAATTATTTCTTAGGAGCAAACGGGTTTTCAGACGATTTGAATTCGAAAATAATCGGTGTACCTGTAATGTTCAGCACAGTTCTAAATTTATTTTCAAGGTAGCGCTTATAGCTTCCTGGCAATGAATCGGTCTGGTTACCATGAACCACAATACGTGGCGGGTTTGATCCACCTTGGTGTGCATATCGAAGCTTAATTCTACGGCTGTTCACCATTGGAGGCTGATGCTCTGCAATGGAATCTTCAAGAATTCTCGTCAAACGATTTGTTGTCCATTTGGCATAACAAGACTCGTAAGTGCTTTCAATCGTATCGTACAAATCACCAACACCAGTACCATGCAAAGCGGAAATGTAATGCACTTTAGCGTAAGGAACAAAGCCCAAACGGCGCTCAACTTCACTCTTGATGTGCTCACGATCATCTTTTTTGAGACCATCCCATTTGTTGATCGCAATAATCACACCGCGGCCAGCATCCAGTACATAACCAATCATATGTAGATCTTGCTCAACCAAATCTTCATGGGAGTCAATCACCACAATAACAACGTTGGCATCTTGAATGGCCTGCAAAGCCTTAACAATAGAAAACTTCTCAACCGCTTCTTTAACGTGTTTACGGCGACGAATACCGGCCGTATCAATAAGGGTATATTCTTTATCATTACGCACGTAAGGAATATAAACACTGTCTCGCGTAGTGCCCGGCATGTCATAAACCACAACGCGATCTTCACCTAACATGCGGTTTACCAATGTAGATTTGCCTACATTTGGACGACCTACAACACCAATACGAATACCACGAGATTCAATGCTAATTTGATTTTTAGCTTCTTCAACACGCTCGGCAAATGGCAACATAACCTTATCAATTAGGACGTGCACCCCCTTGCCATGAGAAGCAGCAATAGGATGCAGTTCTCCAAAACCTAATGAATAAAAATCTGCCAAAGCGATATCTTCATTAATACCGTCAGTCTTATTTACCACAAGAGAAATTGGCTTATTAGAACGACGCAAATGATTAGCAATCATCTCGTCCGAAGGGTTCAAGCCATGACGACCATCGACAAGAAACAAAACAGCATCGGCTTCTTCTATCGCCAATAAAGACTGGCGAGCCATTTTTTCATCAATACCTTGTTCGTCACCACTGATACCACCAGTATCAATAACAATAAATTCATGTTCACCAAGTTTACCATCACCGTATTTACGGTCACGAGTTAGGCCGGGATAATCGGCAACCAAAGCATCACGAGATCTCGTCAATTGATTGAAGAGAGTTGATTTGCCAACATTGGGTCTACCTACCAATGCAATAACTGGAATCATTTTTTTACCTATAAAAATACAAAGCGGCCACCACCCCTAATAAAGGGATGGCAGCCTCTTTAAAAAATCGCTAAAAAGAAATCGAAATTGATCTCAATAGCTTAATGCCGTCACATTAGAGTTCGGCGTAAGAATAAACAATTGTTTGTCATTTGCCACCATTCGACTACCCGGCGGAACGCCATTACCAGCTACCTTATGAGCTGCCACTTCGCCTGTCGATAGATCAAGTAAATGAACATAACCACCACGATCCATCACAGCAACATAATCGCGGAAAAATTCTGGCGTAATCAAATCTCGGCCGACAAGATCTTTATTTTCCCAAACTTCAGTGCCATTTTTAGCATTCAACGCAATGACTTTACTCATCATATCAACAGCAACTAATAGCTCGCCCCTTACAGCAACACCTACTGAACTAGGAATACTACGCTGCCATAGTGGTCGACCACTTTCAATCGAAAGCGCGGCCAGCGTACCATTGTAGGCAACGGCATAAACAACACCATTTTCTACCACTAAACGACCATCCACATCGCTTAATCGCTCAATTTCATAACGCCCTTCTGGTTTACCTACGTCATAAGACCAAAGTAAATTGCCATCTTGTAATGAATAAGCTTTCAATTTACCACTGGCAAAACCTGCAATGACTTTACCATCAGTAATAATGGGTGCGCTTGTACCACGTACTGTTAAAGATGGCAAATCTTCTTTTGCGCGCCACTGCGTATCGCCCGTCTCCGCATCCAACACACTTAACCAGCCATCAGCCGTTTGTACAGCTAACTTGCCTGCGGCATATGAAGCTTCTGACAATACCTCAGAGCTTAATGTTTTTTCCCACAAAATAGACTTACTAGCTAATGAAACGGCAATCAGTTGAGCATCGTATGTTCCAAAATACAGAACATCGCCATGACGCATTACGCCAGCACTCGGTCTAAACTCAGTTGAGAAAGTATCTTTCTTCTTTCCATCTTCCTGTGCAAGCTCGTAAACCGTTCCTTTATCCGTTACAAAAAATAAAGAACCATTCTCTGCAACAAGATTAAAACGCTCACTAGATTCACCAAAATTACCATCAACACCAGTTCGCCATGACGTTTTTAAGTTAACTTTACTTTCTATAGAAGGAAGGTCTGGCAAAGCTGGACGAGAGTTGGAACACCCCTGAATAATCAAAGCAGCAAACAAAACAACGAAAAAAAGAGACTTGCTCATAATTAGCCTTTTACCAAATCTTTAAGCTTTATATCAAGCAATGGATGCTTGACACCCACACCCAACGCTTCATTTGCTTTTTGATAAGCAATACGAGCATCGTCACGTTTACCCTGTGCAATTAAAATATCGCCAATTAACTCTTGCTTCTGAGCTGCAAACTCTTCTGCCGATACTTTTTCAGCACGTGCCATTGCGCCTGCATAATCTTCTTTCTGAAGCATCAAACGGGCCACACGCAAATCAGCGATAGCAGCAAAAGAAATGTCTTTTGTTTTAGCAATAGCATCATCCAATGCCTTAATGGCTTCATCATACTTTCCATTTTCAGCATCTACACGAGCTACAAACAACTGACCGAACATTGCATAACCCGTATCTCCATAATCATCTGCAAGTTGCTTAGCGATAAAAGTAACCGTTTTTTGGTTGTTTTCATCGCTTAAATCAGCAGAGGCTTGAACCAAATTTTGATATAACGCAGAAGCTTCGCTCGTGTAGTTAGCTTGATTGGTTTTCCACGCTTGCCAACCAAAATAACCACCAACAGCAACAGCAATAGCAATGACCAACATCATGCCGTTCTTTTTCCACCACGATTTAAACGCTTCGATTTGTTCTTCTTCAGTCTTTAATTCAGACACTTTTTCTTCCTCATACTAGGCGCTGTCAAATAACGTACATGACAGCACTCCATTAAATCAAATTATAACTTAGCATTAATGTAGGCTGCGACATCATCAAGTGGGTGAGACTCTTGCTCGCCCGTTGACATATTTTTTATCTGACAAACACCCTTATCAACCTCATCTTGCCCTAAAATAATTGTAAAACGAGCATCAGAACGATCGGCTTTTTTCATTTGATTCTTAAAGTTACCACCGCCACAGTGGCGCAATACAACAAGATTTGAGCTTTCCTCACGCAGCCGCTCAGCTAAAACAAAAGAAGCAAGCTCAGCGTCATCCCCCATACTAATAACAAACACATCAGTAGAGAATTTCGCTTCATTAGGAATTAAATTTAACGTTTCAAGCAATAGAACCAAACGCTCTATGCCCATTGCAAAGCCAACGGCTGGAGTTGATTTCCCACCCAATTGCTCAACCAGGCCATCATAACGGCCACCAGCACATACTGTAGCCTGAGAGCCCAGATGCGTTGTCACCCATTCAAAAACCGTTTTACCATAATAATCTAGACCTCGTACTAAGCGACGGTTGATCACATACGGTATACCATTGGCTTTCAAGATAGCCTGTAAAAAATCAAAATGAGCTTGGGATTCTTCGCCGATAAAATTTTCTAGGTTTGGTGCGTCTTTCAGTACCGCTTGAGTTGATGCATCTTTAGAGTCTAAAATCCTCAGCGGATTTGTTCCTAAACGGCGCTGGCTGTCTTCATCAAGCTGATCTTTAAACTCAGTCAAATAATCAACCAAAGCTGCCTTATACGTTTCACGCTCAGACGCCAAACCAATTGTATTCAGCTGAAGCTCAACATGCTCTAACAGACCCAATTTTTGCCATAAGCGAGCCGATAAGATAATCAATTCAGCATCGATATCCGCAGAACTCATACCAAAAGATTCCACTCCAATCTGATGGAATTGGCGATAGCGACCTTTCTGTGGTCGCTCGTAACGAAACATTGGCCCTGTGTACCACAAACGCTGGACCTGATTAAACAAAAGTCCAGCCTGATCAGCTGCTCTCACACAACTCGCCGTACCTTCTGGACGCAAGGTAAGAGACTCGCCATTACGATCATCAAAAGTGTACATTTCTTTTTCTACGATATCCGTTGTTTCACCGACACCGCGTTTAAACAAATCCGTATTTTCCACAATCGGAAAACGAATTTGCTGATATCCATAAGACTTAACAACATCTGCCACTGTTTTTTCTAGATATAACCAAACAGAGGATTGGTCAGGCAAAATGTCATTCATTCCCCTGATCGCTTGAATTTTACGAGCCACAATGGATCCTTAATTTTTTACAATGATATTGGCTAATTCCCGTTCTTTAAGGAGAGCCTTTTTGCGAATCATTTTTTCTAAATCATCGACAAGCGTTTCATTTTTCGTCTTGCTGTTCGGCTTACCATCTTGATAAATCAAGTTATTTGGCGAACCTCCAGCAAGACCAATGTCTGCTTCTTTTGCTTCACCTGGCCCATTTACCACACAACCTATAACGGCCACATCCATTGGAATAGTGATGTCATCAAGACGTTCTTCTAACTCATTCATCGTTTTAATGACATCAAAGTTCTGACGAGAACAGCTTGGGCAAGCAATAAAATTAATACCGCGATTACGCAATTTTAAACTGCGTAGCATGTCCCAACCCACTTTAATTTCTTGAACAGGATCAGCGGCAAGAGAAACACGCAAGGTATCGCCAATACCATCCATCAAAAGCAAACCAAGCCCGATGGAAGACTTAACTGTTCCAGAGCGCAAACCACCTGCTTCAGTAATCCCCAAATGCAGCGGATTATCTATTTGACTAGCAATTTTTCGGTAGGCTTCGACCGTCATGAAAATATCAGACGCTTTAAGGCTCAGCTTGTACTCATGAAAATCTAATTCATCAAAATATTGTATTTGTCGAAAAGCAGATTCCACCAACGCATCAGGCGTTGGCTCACCGTATTTCTTTTGCAGATCTTTTTCTAAAGATCCAGCATTGACCCCAATACGAATAGGAATATTTTTATCACGGGCACAATCTACCACTGCACGAATACGGTCTTTATTGCCAATATTACCAGGATTAATCCGCAGGCAATCGACACCATACTCAGCCACCTTCAAAGCAATTTTATAATCGAAATGAATATCTGCAACCAATGGAATAGAAACCGCTTCGCGTATTTTTTTGAACGCTTCAGCAGCGTCCATCGACGGAATAGAAACACGAACAATATCGGCACCAGCATCAGCAATAGCGCGAATCTGAGCCACGGTCGCGTCAACATCACAAGTTTCTGTGTTCGTCATACTCTGAACACTGATTGGCGCACCACCGCCAACCGGCACATTCCCAACCATAATTTGACGGGAATGACGGCGTTTAATAGGTGATTCAAAATGCATAGGAGTCTCTACTTGAGCTCAAATCGAGCCAAATCTTTACGTGTAAAAGAAGAAAAATCGAATTCTTCACCTTTGTATTTCAAAGATGACACGCCATTCGCGCAACCCAAGACAACGCGATAAGGCGCTTTACCTGTTAACGACAACTGGCTACCCGCAGATTTCACCCCAGAAAACAAAATCTTACCTGAAGCGTCACGCACTTCTGTCCAACAGTCTGCATCAAAAGCAATCTCAACTTCATCGGTATAAGAAGGTAACTTTGGTGAAGCAGCAAGTTCTGCAGGTACTTCAGCGGTTGCTCTAACAACATCTTCTGGTTTGACGCCAGCCTCTTCCAAAATCGCCATTGTTTCAGCTGACAACCCAGTTACTACACCACCATTACCAGCCGCTTTTTCAATTTGAACATTCGCGTTTTCAGTATTAGCATCAGAGGCAACATCCACATTTGTGGCAGAATTTGAACTGGAGACATCTGCAATAGCGACGGAATTATCTGACTCACTTGAAATAGATTCAGTCGGCGCTGGCTCAGGAGCTGAAACGGTTTCACCAACTTCGCTCTTTGTTTCATTAGGAGTAACAGGTGTATTTGTTTGAGAAGGCCACCAAAAAACCAAAAAAACCAGAACAGCAACAATCACCACAGAGATAAAAATAACGATTGGGTCGCCAAAATTTGTTTGCTTATTTACTTTATCAACAGGTTTGATCGTTGGCTCAGCATCTTCTCGTTCGCTATCAAAAGCGCTTAGCATTTCAGAAGCATCTATCTGCAAAAGACGGCAATAGCTTTTTAGGAAGCCTCGAGCAAAGGTAACAGAACGGAAGTAATTAAAATTATTGGCTTCAAGTGCTCGCACTTGATCAATGGGAATTTTTAGCTCTGTAGCAACATATCTTTCATCAAACTCTAGCTCTAACCTTTTTGCCTTTAATCTATTGCCAATATTAATAGTGTCCATATTCGTTTTACTTACAGAAGCATCAGTTTGAAATTCAGTTGTCATGTCAATACCTTGAGCCATTCAGGCATGTAAAATCACTCGCAGACGAATACAGTGTAGGGTCAGTCTCGCGTGCAACTAGATGCCGCGACAGACAGTTGTATTCATTAAAATGCACCGATTCTCGGGCAATTTCTTTATCAGCCTGGATATTATTAAAAATTAAGCGAGCTTTGTCATTACTACCCTGTATTAAAACAAGATTGAGCTCTGTCATCAAACCAATCAGAGGCAAATCAGCAATTTCTTTTGCCTGTTTTAGATAGATTCCGGCTAAATTTACTTGATTCTGACGTATAGCGCATCTGGAAAGATTAATTTGCACCGATTGACGCTTTGCAAAGCCTTTCCTATCAGCTTTTGTGAAAGCGTTACAAGCTTCACCCCAGCGATTTCTAAGCCCCAAAAGCACCCCATAGTTATTCCATATAAAGGTATCATCAGGAAACTTTTTCAGTGCTTTTTCATGCACTAAAAATGCTTCGTTATAGCTCTCAACACTCAACCAATACAAACTAAGTAATCGCCAGTAGTCACGACCTTGGTAAGCATCGTCAACCTGATCTAATTTCTTTTTTGCCAACCCCCATTGTCCCAATAAAAGATGCGCCTGAACAATCGACAGTTTTTTAGATTCAGAAATAGGAGGTGGTGCCGGAGAAACAACTTGATAAGCACACGACGTACAAAACAAACAACACAATAAGAATGGTAATAACCATAAACGCATACTGACATCCTTGTCATACACAAAATTAATGATTCAAAAAGTTAGCTTTTCACTTCACGCAACTCTATGTACTTCTGACTACGGCGAGTTTTGTCCTGGAAGTCACCAACCAATTGGCCACAAGCCGCGTCAATATCATCGCCACGAGTGGTTCGAACAGTCACAGTATAACCTGCATCAGCCAGAATTTTCTGGAAACGACGAGTACGATTATTAGACGGCTTTTCATACCCAGAATGAGGGAACGGGTTAAATGGAATCAAGTTGATTTTACATTCTAATACTTTAAGTAGTTCCACCAATTCATGGGCTTGCTCTTCATTGTCATTCACACCTGACATCAAGGTGTACTCGATCGTGATGTGACGTTTATCTGGCAAGTTTGCCAAATAGAACTGGCAAGCCTCAAGCAGCTCAGCAATCGGGTATTTTTTATTAATTGGCACTAGCTCGTTACGTAGCGCATCATTTGGTGCATGTAACGAAATAGCCAAAGACACATCAGTACGTTTTACCAATTCATAAATTTTAGGCACAACACCAGAAGTACTCAAGGTTACACGACGCTTAGACAAACCATAAGCATGGTCATGCATCATCAGAATCATCGCATCAACCACAGGCTCGAAGTTCATCAGAGGTTCGCCCATGCCCATCATAACCACATTAGTTACACGACGAGGACCATTGGGGCCCATAGGGCCAAACGATTTAATCGCGATCCAAACCTGACCAATAATTTCAGCTGGCGTTAAATTACGATTAAAACCTTGCTTGCCCGTTGAGCAAAAACTGCAATCCAAAGAGCAGCCAACTTGCGAAGACACACACAAAGTTGCTCTATCGCCATCAGGAATCAAAACCGTTTCAACACAATCGTTTTTGCCACCGTCAGTACGAATAATCCATTTACGCGTACCATCAGTGGAAATATTTTGTGACACCACTTCGGGTCCACGAATCTCACAAATTTGCTCTAATTTTGCACGCAACGCCTTGCTGACATCCGTCATTTCTTCGAAGCTTTCCGCTCCCTTTTGATGAATCCATTTGATCACTTGCGTAGCGCGAAATTTCTTCTCGCCGATGGATTCAAAGAATTCAATCAGTTTGTCGGGAGATAAACCCAACAGATTTACTTTTTTGATGTCAGTCATAATTCAATGTCGCTTGCTGTAGTTAGCATTAAGTGTAAACGAAAAAAGCCTCTGAAAAGAAAAGTCTTTTCAGAAGCCTCTGTAAAAAAGCGGGCTAGCGCCCGCTTTTACAAAATAGATCGGACATAAAGGTCCTAGCTGTCAATTACTTACCGAAGAAGTAAGCAATTTCACGAGTTGCAGATTCAACAGAATCAGAACCGTGAACAGCGTTTGCATCGATAGACGTTGCGTAATCTGCACGCAAAGTACCAGCAGTTGCTTCTTTAGGGTTAGTTGCACCCATAAGTTCACGGTGACGAAGAGCAGCGCCTTCACCTTCAAGAACAGAAACAACAACAGGACCAGACGTCATGAAAGCAACCAAATCTTTGTAGAAAGGACGCTCTTTGTGCTCAGCATAGAAACCACCAGCCAATTCGTCATCTAGTTGAATCATTTTAGCTTCAACGATTTTGAAACCAGCACGTTCAAAACGAGTGTAAATTTCGCCAATTACGTTTTTCGCAACAGCATCAGGCTTGATGATAGATAGAGTGCGTTCTAACGCCATGATATAACTCCAAATTAAATTTAAAGGGGCGATGACTAGCATAGCGATAACCATAAAAGCCATGACCCAGGACATAAAAGTTCAGCGCGCGTATTATACGCACCAATTCATTAAAATTGTATGATCAAACGAACATTATTTATTCAAACAAGAATAAAAGTACCAATTCTTACGACTAAGCTACGGATCGAAGACGAGTTACTGCATTTTTAATAGTTTCAGCCGCAAAATCCACCTCTTCCTCGGTCGTAAAGCGACCCACTGAAAGACGCAAGGAGCTATGAGCCAGATCATCAGCCAAACCAATCGTGCGTAAAACATAAGAAGGTTCCAAGCTTGCTGAAGTACACGCAGAACCAGAAGACACTGCGATATCACTCAAAGACATCAACAACACTTCCCCATCAACACCAGAGAAACCCACATTCAACACACCAGCAACGCGATTATTAGAATCTCCGTTGAGATGCACACAAGACAACTCATTCAAAGACGACCACAAACGTTCGCGCAAGGCTTTGATACGAGCACAATCCTGCTCCATTTCTTCACCGGCCAAACGAAATGCTTCACCCATACCGACAATTTGATGAGTCGCCAAGGTACCAGAGCGCATACCGCGCTCATGACCGCCACCATGAATTTGCGCCTCTAGCTTCACTTTCGGCGAGCGTCTTACAAACAAAGCGCCAATGCCTTTTGGGCCATAGGTTTTATGAGCCGTCAGCGACATTAAATCTACTTTCATAGCATTAACGTCAATATCAATTTTACCTGTGGTTTGCGCGGCATCTACATGAAGAAACACACCATGAGATCGAGTTAATTCACCAATTGCAGCAATATCCGTCAGCACACCAAGCTCATTATTACCATGCATCAAAGACACTAAAATTGTATCTTCACGAAGCGCTTCAGCAACCTGACTCGGTGAAATAACACCATGAACATCTGGTTGCAAATAAGTCACTTCAAAGCCTTCTTTTTCAAGCTGCTTACAAGGGTCCAAAACCGCCTTGTGCTCAATCATCGAAGTAATAATATGGCGGCCTTTTTGGCGATAAGCATGAGCAACACCTTTCAGAGCTAAGTTATTTGCTTCCGTCGCGCCAGAGGTCCAAACAATTTCACGAGAGTCCGCTTTAATCAAACTAGCCACCTGCAACCTAGCTTCTTCTACCGCTTCTTCCGCACGCCAGCCAAACAGATGCGAACGCGAAGCCGGGTTTCCAAAGTTGCCGTCCTGCGTTAAACACGCCATCATTTTTTCAGCCACTCTTGGGTCAACTGGCGTGGTAGCAGAATTATCTAGGTAAACTGGGGTGTTCATTTAACGCTCTCCAATAAAAATTAAACGGCTACTTTTTTATAATCAAAAAAGCTAAACAGCGGCCTGTGCAATACCTTTTATACGCCCCACAATGGAGCGCAAACCATTACCACGAGTTGGGCTTAAGTGTCTTTCAAGATCGAGCTCTTCGAAGTACGCCGTAATATCGAAATCTAAAATTTCTTGCGGTGTTTTATGATCCAATGCCGCCAAAACCAAACCAAGCAAGCCGCGAACAATAATGGCATCACTGTCTACCGCAAAAGTCAGCACTTCGCCTTTTATTGCATCTTGCTCACTGCCCGGCTGAATCCAAACACTGCTCTGGCAGCCTTTCACCAAACGCTCAGGCGTGCGCCAAGCATCATCAAATGCAGGCAAAGATTTACCCAAATCAATGATGTACTTGTACTTATCTTCCCAATCGTCAAAAAACGACAGATCGTCTACGATGTCTTCCGTACTAGGTAAAGCCATGACTACCCTATTTTTTGCACTGTGCCTATTAAAACAAAAACGGCATTGGCTAAGCACCAAGGCCGTTTCATATTGTATTCGATTTTAATGAATGACCGAAGCTATCAAAAGAAAGCGGCTAAAAGAAAAGACCCGCTTCCAATTGAGCTTCTTCACTCATCATTTCTCGCGACCAAGGTGGATCAAATACCAAATCAACTTTCACTGAGTCAACATTTGGCACTTTCGCCACTCGATACTTAACATCACCAACCAAAACAGGTCCCATTCCACAACCTGGTGCAGTCAACGTCATATCAATCAAAACAGACTTAGCCTCTTGGTCAAGCGTCACTTTATATACCAAACCTAAGGACACCAAACTGATAGGAATCTCCGGATCGTAGATGGTATCCAATGCCTGCCAAACCTGATCCTTACTGATTTCCCCGGTACCGAGATCCTCAAAATCTAAAACCTCGGGTTGCTGACCAATCGCTTCAGCATCGGTTCCATCTATGCGCAGCATATTACCTTGCCACGTAACGGTATAATTGCCACCTAAGCTCTGATTAATCGTAATAAACTGACCTTCAGGAATACTAACTGGTTCACCGCTTGGTACTCGTCGCGCAGGACAAGCATGCTGTGTTACTACCATTTTCTGCATGAAGTTAACTCACACTAAAGCTTTCGCCACAGCCACATTCCGCTACAACGTTAGGGTTTTTAAACTTCACAACTTCGTTAACGCCTTCGCGCACCAAGTCAATTTCTGTACCTTTCAACATAGCAGTTGACTGTGAATCTACCGCAAGCGTGACACTGCCAAACTCTAATACGGTATCTTCTTCCGAAGCACTATCAACAATATCTAGTACATAGGAAAAGCCTGTACAACCGCTTTCTTTAGTACTTAATCGAATCAGCTTGCCTGGCTGCTTTATCAGTTTTGAGGCAAAATATTTCTGTGCAGAAGCGGTTAAAGACACGCTAGAGACAGGATCAAACGTTGTTACTGTCATTGAAACCTCCTAAGCCAGCATTGTTCGCACTTTTTTCAGTGCCACAAACAAAGCGTCAACTTCTTCTAATGTATTATAAATAGCGAACGATGCTCGCGCTGTACCAGGAACATTAAAACGCGCCATCAAAGGCTGCGCGCAATGATCACCAGTACGAACAGCAATCCCCTGGCGGTCTAACAAAAAACCGATATCAGCAGGATGCCCCTGATCCATCACAAAACTTAGCACTCCAATTTTTTCTTTGGCTGTACCAATAATGGTTAAGCCTTCAAATTGCTCAGCAAGCTCTGTGGCATGATCCAACAAGGCTTTTTCGTGTGCAGCAACAGCGCCTTGATCCAAGGCGCTAAACCAACGAATCGCTTCGCCCATAGCAATGGCATCACCCACATTTGGCGTGCCCGCTTCAAAGCGATAAGGCAATACATTCCATGTAGCGTCTTGCAAAGTCACGGTGGAAATCATTTCGCCACCGGTACGCCAAACAGGCCAAGTCGACAAAATTGACTCTTTACCCCAAAGCACACCAACACCCATCGGCCCATAAATTTTATGACCTGAAAAGGCATAAAAATCACAACCTATATCCTGCACATCAGCATAGCCATGAGCAGCACCTTGCGCTCCATCCACTAAAACCAAAGCATCAAACTGCTTGGCTTTCGCGGTCATTTCTTTAATTGGGTTCACGGTACCCAAGGCATTGGAAACATGCGGAAAAGCAACAAACTTAGTATGTTCGTTCAACATAGCATCATAAGCCGCTTGATCTAATTCACCAGCATCTGTCACGGGAATCGTTCTTAAAGTAGCACCTGACGCTTTGCAGGCTTGCTGCCAAGTAACGAGATTGGCATGGTGATCCATTCCAGTTGCAATCACTTCATCACCCGGTGATAACAAAGACCCCAAACCATTGGCGACTATATTAATCGCCTCGGTGGTGCCTGTTGTCCAAATGACTTCTTCGCGTTTCGGCGCATTAATAAAGTCTTTTACGATGTCGCGTGCGTCTTCAAAACGACGCGTCGCCTCATCCGCAAGACGATGGGCACCACGATGCACATTAGAATTGCATGTCGTGTAGTAATCCACCAAAGCATCAATCACACACTGTGGCTTTTGCGTTGTCGCTGCATTATCGAGATAAATAAGCGGATTACCATCAATGACGCGCTTTAAAATCGGAAATTGCTCGCGGATAGCCGCTACATCAAAACTCATTCGATTCTCGCTTATTTCACTTCCATTTGCGCAAAACGCTCACGGATAATAGGACGAATCCATTCCGCTAACGCCGCATTTGGCATTAAATCAATCAACTCGTTAATAAAACCAAAGTTAAGCATGACTTGCGCCTTCGAACGGCTCACACCGCGAGTCTGCAAGTAATACAAAGCTTGCTTATCAATCTGAGCAACCGTCGCACCATGAGCACATTTCACATCGTCAGCGTAAATTTCTAACTCAGGCTTGGTGTTAATCTCGGCTTTATCGGATAACAACAAGTTGCGGTTATTTAGCTCTGCCAAGGTTTTCTGTGCATCGCGGTGAATATGAATACGCCCATTAAATACCGCACGCGCACGATCCGCGACGATACAACGAACGTTTTCTTCAGTTTTGCCATTTGGCTTAGCGTGTTCAACGGTCGCATGAAGGTCAAACAGCTCTTTACCATCCAGCAAATACATGGCATTTAGTTTTGCATCAGCAAACTCACCAGCATGAATAATATCTGTATCCAAACGAGACAAGTCACTGCCAAAACCTACAATTGTACTGTTCATTTTCGCATGGTCATGCAAGTTAAAATGGCTACCACCGATGGCAATATTGCTACCTGTTTGTAACGCAAAACGATAATGCTCTAGACGTGCATTGGCCGCCACATTGTATTCAACAAATGCTGTGTTGAAGCTCTCACCTTGCGCTTGAACATCTTCAATAACGGTTAATCGCGAACCCGCCGCCAGAGCAACTTGAACACGCGTATGAGATTCCGCACCTTGACTTAGCAAAGAACTAACACGAATCGGTTGAGTAATCTCAACTCCTTCCGCAACAGTCACAACGACAACATCTTGTGCTAGCGCATCGTTTACTAGACCAAAAATATGACGCTCAGGTTTAATAGTTGAAAAAACACTTAGTGCATCAGATTGTTCAGCCGAACCTAAATCACCGCCCAAGGAGATGGACAAGCCTTCAGGTAAAGTTTGCGCCAATTGAGCTTGATCAAACTGACCGTTTACAAATACCAATTCAATAGCAGATAAATCCGCAATGCTAACTGGCGACAAATCAACTTTATCACTTATTACTTTGGCTTGGGTACGCTCTACTGGGCGAAGTGGCGTGTAACGCCACGCTTCAGTTTTACGTGTTGGCCATTTGGTATTTGCTAAAAGTTCAAGTGCGTGAGCTCGCTTGGGAGCAAGCCAATCATTGATACCTTGCGCTCGAGCAATGGCGCTTTCTAACCATTCACTCATGCATTACCCCTCAAGTTCGTCTTCAGCTGGCTCTTTCTGCAACCAAGCGTAACCTTGAGCCTCTAACTCAAGAGCAAGGGAAGCATCACCACTCTTAACAATTTTGCCGTCAGATAGTACGTGGACAAAATCAGGTTTGATGTAATCCAAAAGACGCTGGTAGTGAGTCACTACGATAAAGCTACGATCCGCAGAGCGCTGGCTATTTACACCTTCTGCAACCACTTGTAGCGCATCAATATCCAAACCAGAGTCAGTTTCATCTAGGATACAAAGCTTTGGCTTAAGCAATAGCATTTGCATTAATTCGTTGCGTTTTTTCTCACCACCAGAGAAGCCTTCATTAACGCCACGCTTCAAGAAAGCCACTGGCAAGTTAACTTGTTTACAAGCCGCTTTCGCTTCTTTCAAGAAATCAGCAGAAGTAATAGCATCTTCACCACGTGCTTGACGTTGCGCATCAACTGACGCTTTTAAGAATTCTAAGTTGCTTACACCAGGAATTTCGACAGGGTATTGGAACGCCAAGAATAAACCAGCACGAGCACGGTCTTCCGTTTCCATTTCAAGCAAATCTTCACCATCAAGAGTCACGCTACCACTGTCTACGCTGTAACCATCACGACCTGAAAGAACATAACCTAAGGTACTTTTACCGGCACCGTTTGGGCCCATGATTGCATGCACTTCACCCGGCTTGATGTCTAAATCTAACCCTTTGATGATCTGTTTTTCTTCAACGCTGGCGTGCAAATCTTTTATCGTCAACAAACTTTTCGTGTTCGACATCTTTAATAATTCCTTAACCTACTGAGCCTTCAAGGCTTATTTCTAGTAACTTGCCCGCTTCGACGGCAAATTCCATTGGTAATTCTTTAAATACTTCCTTACAGAAGCCATTCACAATCATGGATACGGCTTTTTCAGGATCAAGGCCACGCTGACGACACAAGAACATCTGCTCGTCACTGACTTTCGATGTCGTTGCTTCATGCTCAATAATCGCAGAAGGATTACGACTTTCTACATAAGGGAAAGTGTGCGCTCCGCACTGATCACCAATCAACAAAGAGTCACACTGAGTAAAGTTACGTGCACCTTCGGCACCTGGGTTCATACGAACAAGACCACGGTAACTGTTATTACTTCGACCTGCAGAGATACCTTTAGAAATGATGGTGGACTTGGTGTTCTTACCAATGTGAATCATTTTAGTACCCGTATCTGCTTGCTGACGACCACGCGTCAAAGCAACCGAGTAAAACTCACCAACACTGTTATCGCCTTTCAAAATACAGCTTGGGTACTTCCAAGTAACAGAAGAACCTGTCTCTACTTGGGTCCAAGAAATTTTGGCATTGGTATGGCAAATACCGCGTTTGGTGACAAAATTGTAAATACCACCTTTGCCATTTTCATCACCTGGATACCAGTTCTGAACGGTTGAATATTTAATCTCAGCGTTATCCATAGCAACCAATTCCACAACAGCAGCGTGTAGCTGGTTTTCGTCACGTTGCGGTGCAGTACAACCTTCAAGATAGCTAACATGACTACCTTCATCAGCAATGATCAAAGTTCGCTCGAACTGTCCGGTGTTTTGCTCATTAATACGGAAGTAAGTCGACAACTCCATTGGGCAACGAGTGCCTTTAGGAATATAAACAAAGGAACCATCTGTAAAAACAGCACAGTTCAACGCGGCATAATAGTTGTCTTTTTTAGGAACAACACTACCTATGTATTTTTTAACCAGATCTGGATACTTGTGAACGGCTTCGGAGATTGGACAAAAGATAACACCCGCTTCTTCTAACTTCTCGCGAAATGTTGTCACAACAGAAACAGAGTCAAATACCGCATCAACGGCGATGCCGGCTAACATTTGTTGCTCTATCAGAGGAATGCCCAGTTTTTCATAAGTACGCAGTAGTTCTGGATCAACCTCGTCCAAAGACTTAGGTTTGTCCTTCATGCTTTTTGGTGCTGAATAGTAAGAAATAGACTGGAAATCTATTTTTGGATAATCAACCAATGCCCATTCAGGCTCTTCCATTTCTAACCATTCACGAAATGCACTTAGGCGCCACTCGAGCATCCATTCAGGCTCGCCTTTCATTTCAGAAATACGACGAATAACATCCTCATTCAAACCAGGCTCGAATGTTTCTGATTCCACATCAGACACAAAGCCCGCTTCGTATTCCCGTGCCAGCGCCTTATCTATCTGCTCAGTCATATAAAAACTCACTCAATTATAGTCACTAACACACTGTGAATCAGCGCATTAAGCTCTACTAATTTATTCTCTGTTTAATCAACAATGGCCGCGCGAATTTTGTCATTTTCCAGACAACGTTGTCGGCTTTCGAATTCTTGCCGTTCTGAGACTAGACGCACATCATTCCGACGTACTAGCTGATCTAGGCTAATTTGATTTAAAAAATCGTGTATTTGATCACTTAAATCACACCACAAATGGTGGGTAAGACAGGTGTTACCACTTTGACAATCACTCCGTCCTTTGCAACCTGTTGCATCGACGGACTCGTTAACCGCGTCGACTATTTGCGCAACAAAAATATCATTATTCGAACGACTCAGGCGGTATCCACCTCCGGGACCTCTCACGCTGTTTACCAATGCCTTTTTACGCAGCTTGGAAAACAGTTGCTCAAGATAAGATAACGATATCCCTTGTCGACTCGAAATATCGGATAAAGACACTGGCCCTTGATCCGAATGCAATGCCAGATCGAGCATGGCGGTTACCGCATAACGACCTTTTGTTGTCAGGCGCATAAGCTATCCAATTAAAATTATTCAGTGAGGGCAAATAGTACACAAAACCTACTGTTTTGATCAAGTATTTACCTGACTATTTTAGTAGGTTATTACTCACATGCAATAATGCGTACATATTTTACGTTCACTGAGGAAAAAACTAAACTAATGAATGCCTCTAAAAGAACATCATCACCATTTTGAAAAATCATGAGTGACAAAAGCCTTGTCCTTTTCGTACAAATAAGCACACTATTAATTTCAATGAGCAGAACCAAAAGGAAAGACCATGCCATCAAAACCTAATGATGATAAAAAGCTTCAGGAAGAAGCTCCTAGGAAAAAGCCAATCATGCTTATTATCGCCTTTTTCCTATGTTTTGTTTTTAGTGTTGCCACCTCTTCTGGCGTCACTTACTTTCTGCTTCAGCCTTCGCAAAAAGACCCTCAAGTCACAGAAGAAATTACTAAGCAAAGCGCTCTACTTTCAAATGTTGAGCAATCACTTTCCCAACAAGACGCAAAAATAAAAGCAATTGAAGAACAAACGGATGTACTTAAACTCTACCTAAGACACAGCAGCGCAACGGCACTAAAAAATATTTTAGTCGACCAAGAGCGAAATATTCAGGCCTATTTGAAAGTAATGAAATCGGCCATGGGAGACTTAGCTGCGCTCAGTCCAAGAACCACCGACTGGAATGACGAATATCAATATCAGCTAGACTTAGCACTAAAAGGCAGCATAGAAAGAGAAGACTTACTCAAACTGCTAAAAACTGGCGAGCCAAACGAAAAGAGTCAATAGCGCCTAATAGGCGAATTAGAGCCAACTAAAAAAATAAAACTGCCGTTTTGGTTCGTCTTACTTAATTCCCAAACTAAGAGATATGGAGCGACAAACTGATTGGGTAATGATCGGAAGAATGAATGTCTGTGTGAACATGCACATCAATAATACCTAAGCCACGACAGTAGATATGATCAAGGTGACGGAATAAATGACCTAGCCTTGGCTGGCGCGTGATCTGAACTTCTTTTAACGAACATGAAATAGCCAACTCATTAAAATACTGCATTCTTTTTTTGTTCCAAGTATTAAAATCACCAGCTAATAAGATTGGACCATTATGATGTTCTAGTGCCTGAAAAGCCTGATCTAAATGCGCCCTGAACTTCTCGAAAGAAACAAAGTTGATCATGTGAGTATTGATAACAAGCAACGACTGCTCAAGAGAAGACTCTGCCGAACTCGCTAGCGGATACTCAGTCGCTAACACCATTTTTTTGGTATTAGTAACAGGTTCACTATGAGCAGACGCTGAAAAAAAATGCTTACTTGCCACAACACTTGATCCGGTTTTAACCCCCGTTTCAATGTTGGATTTTACATGTTTAAAGCTACTCGCCATAATCCACTGATGCTGTGAAGAGTGGTTAAAAAGACCATCATAAGGTGAGTTTAAAATAGCCTCTTGAAGCAGAATTAAATCTTTGTCGTCCGTCAGAGAAATAAAATCATTCTGCCAACCCTTTCGTTTGCATTTGAATACATTCCACAGCAACACCTTGATACTTGGCCCCATAAGCTCTTTAGA
This sequence comes from Marinomonas sp., assembly GCF_965225885.1. NCBI lineage: Bacteria > Pseudomonadati > Pseudomonadota > Gammaproteobacteria > Oceanospirillales > Oceanospirillaceae > Marinomonas > Marinomonas sp. The sequence goes on along the minus strand of NZ_OZ245329.1, from coordinate 1,870,033 downwards.
GGCACTACCCATTACTTTTAACGATTCAACAGCGCTATATCGACTTTTAATCATCAAGATGCCCCCAAAAAAGCACTAAAAATCACAAATACGGCGAAAACAAACGAAACAAGTTATTACGGACTTTTTTATAGATGGATAGGTTATTCATCTCTTCTGCTAATACTCGCTCAGCGTTAAATCTCTTCGACTCAAACAACTCATTAAGCTGCGAATTCAGTCTCGTATCAAAACACTCTAGGTTTATTTCAAAGTTAAATTCCAAACTTCTGGCATCCCAGTTCGTAGAGCCTATAAATGACCAAATATCATCGATAAGAACGATTTTACTGTGATCAAATGGCCTCTTGTTTTTGTATATCTTTATACCGTGCTCTATGATTCTTGAATAATTGGCTTCCATAACCCAATCAACGAAAAGAATATTACTGTGCTCAGGCACAATAATTTCAACATCTACACCACGCAAAGCTGCGGCATGAAGAGACGTCATTAATGTTTGGTCTGGAATAAAATAAGGCGTGATAATCTTAACGCTTGTTTGCGCGCAAACGAGTGCGTTAATTAATGTCCAACGTATCCTATTATGATGCTCATCTGGGCCATCTTGAATGACCCTAGCGACAACGGATTTATCATTTTTTACCTTCGGAGTGCTTGGGCTGTAGGAAGGAAATTGAATCAACTCTCTTGTGGCAAAAAACCAGTCTTCTATAAACACTTGGCTAATCTGATCAATCACAGGACCAGTTACTCTAAAATGAACATCATCAATCGGATGCTTAGCAGAATTCACTTGGTTATTTTTACTGATATTCATGCCGCCAATATAAGCTTCTTCACCATCGACACAGAGTATTTTTCTGTGGTTTCTTAGGTTAATAAAACGAATGCTTGTAAATGAAATCGCAGGTAAAAATTGCGCGGTTCTCACACCTCGTCTCTTTAATGCCCTATCTGATTTACGCCAGCTATAACCAACTCCAATGCCATCTAACAAAACATGCACCACCACACCTCGCTGCTGCGCTTGTGCTAGTGCATTAACGAATTGACGCCCGAGTGAGTCGTAATCAAAAATATAACTCGATAAAACAATGTGATGTTTTGCAGCTTGAATAGATTTGATCATCGCAGGATAAGCATTATCGCCGTTAACAAGGGGCTCAATACTATTATCATCAACATAATTAACTGGATGAATGGTGTATCCCGCAATAACAGAGGAATGCCAGTTTTCAGGTAGACAGTGAAAATCAATACAATCCTCTTTATAACGAAAGTCTTGTTTAAGCGTTTGAGGATGTTCTCTCTTTGCTATACGCCTAATGCGGTTTATGCCAAACAACCAGTAGAACAAACTGCCTAATACAGGCGAAAATATCACCAGGCCTATCCAAGCAAGAGAAGTACGTTCGTTTTCTTTGAACAGCAGCACATGCAAGGATGTCACAACAGACAAACCAATATGCAACACGACGATAATAGTTACCCAGTGAAAGCTAATCCATTCAAACAATGCTTCTAATACCTGCATAAACTCCAACTCTAATAATTTGTCGCCGCTATCCGTTACTTTTATCAACTATTTCATATGTGATAAGTTACACCATTAATCAACGAGATAAAGCGGTTTACAGAAAGCTTACGAGCTATTCGGGCAATAATTAAGTTCAAGATATCAGCAATAATGCTAAAACAGCGACCCAAAGGCAGAAATACATGACCAATGACCGAGACATTATTGCACGGCTACGAGAGCGAATTCCGACTTTCAAATGCAAGCCGGGCTGTCACGACTGCTGCGGGCCTGTCACCGCCTCATCGGAAGAAATGTTGCGCTTACCTGTCAAATCGGATGCAGAGCATGACGCGGCTTTAGAGGAGCTCAATTGCGTCCACTTAGGACCGAATGGTTGCGAAGTCTACGATGAACGTCCGCTAATTTGCCGACTTTTCGGCACGACACCAAAAATGGCCTGCCCTAATGATTGCGGACCAGAAACCATGGTCGATTCTAAAATTGAGGATCAGGTCCATCACTACATCGCCACGACTAGGCAAGTACTGGTGTAATTACACTCCAATCCAAAGCCGAATTTTATTCCTTTTACATCCAAGGATAGTAAATCTCATTTATGAACAACAAGAAGGGATCATTATTAAGCAATATGAGATCCCTTTTCTTGATGAAATCACGTTACCTTTAGTAGAGACATATAAACAACAACGATGTCTGACAAAACCTTGCTATAAACACGAATCATGGATTGGAGGAGAGTCATGTCTTTAACGAAGCAAACCGACGGTAATATTATCATTCTGATGATTGCCATCGCGATTATTGGCTGTAACTCTTTTCTAATCAGCCCTATTCTCAATGACATTGCCACCAACCTCTCGGCTTCTACCTCAGAGATTTCCAGAGCCATTTCTGCATATGGTGGCGCCACTGCGCTTTCGTCATTATTTCTCGCGCCCTATGCAGGAAAAATAGGTGTAACTCGCACAATAAGCTTGGCAGGGGTACTGATGGTCTTTGGCATAATACTAAGCGCTATGTCCATGTCATGGTGGATGCTCACTTTAGCGCAGGCATTAACAGGTTTGGCTGCCGGGCTTATGTTGCCGGCTATCTATTCGGTGACCTCACATATCGCTCCTAAAGGAAAAGAATCTGCGGCACTAGGGAAAGTTATTACTGGTTGGTCTTTAGCCATGGTGGTTGGCATCCCTCTCTCGGCAACAATCGCGGATGTCAGCAACTGGCGTTGTGCTTACATGCTTTTGGCAATACTAGGGCTAGTATTTTTGTTCTTCAGTAGCAAGCTACCTGTGATCGAAACTAACACAAAAAAAAACGGGCTTTCCTTTTAAGGAATACTGTCAGCAACCAGCAATTTTGATGATGTTCATCATTACCTTGCTATACATGACCTCATTTTATGGCTTGTATTCCTTTATCGGCACCTTTGCCAGAAATAGCTTTTATAACAACGCATCGCTGGCGGGTTTGATTACCTTGACTTATGGCATAGGTTTTGGTTTAGCAAGCATGAAATCCCATTGGATCGACAAATTTAGCGCTCGCGCTTGTGCCAGTATCATTTTTATCATCATTTCAGTCGTTTATATAATTCTCGCGCTGAGTAATTCAAGCCTATATCTATTGTTGATAACCTGTTTGTTATGGGGAGGCGTCAATCATTTTGGCTTGAATGTCATCGTAAGCCTACTGATTCAACTTAGCTCAGGCTACAAAACAGCAACCTTAGGCATCTACAGTGCCCTATCCTATGGTGGAACCATGCTAGGAAGCCTAGTTTACGGTTATATTTTTACTCACTATGGTTTTTCGACCATTGCCATTATCTCATTTATACTGTGTTTTATTTGCTCTGGAATGGCTTGGTTCTGCTTCAACCGTAAAGGACTAGTGCAAAATTAAATATTGAGAATCTATAAAAACGATACTTCACTTATATGACAGTGATGAATCAAAAAAAGGTGGCTATATGAATATACCTGATGCTCTTAGAGCACAGAAGCAGTCTGACACTGCTCGGTATTTTGGCATACCGTCAGAAGACATAATTGTCGATTCTAGTCACTGTCAGTGGCAAAATGCCTTTGCCACCATTCACAAGCAATCATATGGCTTAAATGAATGTTATCGACCTGCAACAAAGCAACATCAATTAGTACTATACCGTGGTGCAACAGAACATGGCGAAGTAAGCTTTAATAAAGAAGCATGGCGCAAATACACCAAAAGAAATAATGAGTGGTATATTGCTCCAGCTGGGGGAGAGGGTTCATCTTGGCGCTGGGAGCATAACGATACACAACAAAGCTCACAGATTTTCCGTATCTTATTACCAATCACCGAACTGGAAGCAAAAGCATTAATACCCAAAATGGGAATAAAAGATGACTTTATGCTGCAACTCGCTTTGCAATTAAAAGCAGAAATGATGACCCCAAGCCTATTTGGACCATCTTATGGTGAAACTATTTCAACCCTCCTATCGCTCCATGTCCAAAAACATTATGCAGGAATCACAACGGCCAACGACCTAATCAGTACGACTTTCACCTCAGCTAAGAAAAAAGCGCTGCAAGACTATATCATGGCAAATTTGCATGCCGAATTATCACTTGATGGAATAGCAAAGGTCGTATCGCTGAGTAAATTCCATTTTGCCCGAGTGTTTAAAAACACCTTTGGTATGGCGCCCCATCAATACATATTTTTAGCCAGAATGCAGTTGCTAGAAACACTGCTCACTGAATCAGATGCCCCACTTAACCTACTGGCGGAAAAAGTAGGATTTGCCTATAGCAACAATCTGATAAGAGCATTCAGAAAGTTTAAAGGCATGACACCAATGCAATACCGAAAGTCGATGACAACCAGAACAAAGGTGCCGAATTTAATTAAAAAATAGAAACTCACAACTCACACGCCAATAAAGTCCCTTGTTTAATAGCTCGCTTCGCATCTAGCTCAGAAGCCACATCAGCTCCTCCGATGAAGTGAACCGCTTGCCCAATCTCATGTTCTAATAATCGGTTTGGCTCTTGTCCCGCGCACACAACAATCGTATCGACCTCAAGACAACGGGCTTCGCCATTTACCGTTAAATACAGCCCTTCATCATCAATACGTTGATAATCACAATCTGACAAAAAGACGACACCTTTTTTCGACAATTCTGTACGATGAATCCAACCTGTCGTTTTGCCTAAGTTAGCGCCCACTTTGCTTTTCTTACGTTGTAACAAGAAAATCTCGCGCTCGGCTTTTTCAAATACAGGCTTGATTCCTTCAACCCCTCCGCGGGCTGAAAAATTCATATCTACGCCCCACTGAGTCATGAAGTCCTCAATTTTTTGTTCTTTATGCGCTGTCGAATGCATTAAATACTCACTGATATCAAAACCAATGCCACCGGCACCAATAACGGCAACTCGTTTACCAACAGGGTGACCACTTATCACATCTAAATAACTCAGTACTTTTTGATGCTCTATTCCTTCAATCTCCGGGGTTCTAGGCAAGATCCCCGTTGCCAGTACAACCTCATCAAATTCCTCTTTCTTCAACAACTCACCATCCACACGAGTCTTCAATTGCAGATTAACGCCTGTCAGTTCTACCTGACGCGCAAAATATCGCAAAGTTTCATAAAACTCGCCTTTACCAGGGATGCGTTTGGCGATATTAAATTGCCCGCCAATTTCATTGCCCGCATCATATAAAGTAACAATATGTCCGCGCTTTGCTGCCGTGGTAGCAAACGCTAAACCAGCAGGGCCAGCTCCAACAACAGCAATACGCTTAGGGGAATCAACTGGTGTGATAATGATCTCAGTTTCATGACACGCTCTTGGGTTGACCAAACAAGATGTCATTTTTTGATCAAATACATGATCCAAACAGGCTTGGTTACAAGCAATACAGGTGTTGATTTCGTCAGCACGATTTTGCTCAGCTTTTACCACAAATTCAGGGTCGGCAAGGAAAGGTCTCGCCATAGACACAATATCTGCATCACCACGAGCTAGAACCTGCTCCGCCACTTCAGGTGTATTAATTCGATTGGAGGTGACCAAAGGCACAGATAAGGATTTACGCAGCTCAGCCGTTACCCAAGTGAATGCCGCTCGTGGTACTTTGGTGGCAATCGTCGGCACTCTCGCTTCGTGCCAACCAATTCCTGTACTTATGATACTCGCACCCGCTTTTTCGATGGCAAGACCAAGTTTCACAACCTCTTCAAGGTCGCTACCGCCTTCAACAAGATCCAACATAGACAATCGGTAGATAATAATAAAATCACTGCCTACCGCTTCTCGAATTCGTCTTACTATGTCTGTCGGCAATTTAATACGATGATCGTACTCTCCACCCCACTCGTCCTCACGTTGATTTGTTCGAGCAGCAATGAATTGGTTCAGCAGATAGCCTTCTGACCCCATCACCTCAACACCATCATAACCAGCTTTTTTCGCTAAAGTAGCGGCATTGATAAAATCGGATATTTGCTTTTCAATGCCTTCTGGAGTCAGTGCCTCAGGCTTAAAAGGATTAATCGGTGCTTGTAAAGCTGACGGTGCAACCAGTTTTGGGTTGTACGCATAACGGCCCGTATGCAAGATTTGCATGCATATCTTTCCGCCTTCTGCGTGCACTGCACTGGTAATGATTCGATGCTTTTCAACATCTTCTTCAGATGCCATTGTCGCCGCACCTGCATAAACAGCGCCTTCAGAATTAGGTGCAATGCCACCCGTAACGATAAGCCCAACCCCGCCACGAGCACGCTCTGCATAAAACACAGCCATTCTCTCTATTCCGCCCTTCACTTCTTCTAAACCTAAATGCATCGATCCCATCAGCACTCGATTTTTTAACTGAGTAAACCCTAGATCTAACGGTTCAAATAAATTCGGATAGGTTGAATGGCTCATAATTATGACTCACTTTGTTTATTATTTTTTAGATTGCTGCTGCCCGCAAGCAATTTTGACACTGTCAAGATAGGTTTTCATTTTGACATTGTCAAGATAGAAGTATTTAATCAGCCCATGTCGACATTAAAAACACAATATCACCATGGTGATCTCACTAAATCTTTACTTGAGTCCGCCTCTTTAATCATTAAAGAACAAGGCGTCGAAAGTCTCAGTATGCGCAAACTTGCAGACACTGTTGGTGTTTCAAGAACAGCGCCTTACCATCACTTCAAAGATAAAAACGCGCTACTATGCGCACTAGCAGAACAAGGCTTTTACGAGCAAGCAAAAATGCTCAACGTTTTAAGGTCAGAAAAAAACACCGCTGAAGAAGGTTTCAAGAAATACGTTCACACTTATTTAGAATACGCGCTTCAACATAACGAAACATATGATCTTATGTATGGCAGAGCCCTGTGGAAAGCTGGCGCCCCAAGCGACTCGCTAAAAGCAGCATCTAAGCAAACCTTCAAAGCCTGGATCGACTGGGTGGAAGAGTTACAAGAGCAAAATATCCTGCCAAACAACAATACACCGCTCAGGATTGGACAAACAACTTGGGCTAGCATACATGGACTAGCCCGACTGTTTATAGATGGTATCTATCTAGACACAGAAGATTCAACAGATATGATTGAACAAATGATTAACAACCTTTGCTCAATCCAACTCATCAACCAGCATTGAGGTTTGCACGGGCATTGGACAATAACTGATCTTTTCGTAGTTTTCTCGCATCTCTGTGAGTCAAGTAAAAGAGTGGCGCTATAATTAGGAATGAGCCGATGAAAAGCCACATATCTAACGTCTCATCAAAAAATAGCCAACCAATTAAAAAAGCAAAAATCAAACCAGAATACTCTGCACTGGTAACTTTACTTGATTCCACATATCGATATCCAGTCAGGCATGCCATGCAATACAAAATTGAACAAACCGAAGCCAAGGCAGCATAAATAACTAACTCTAATTGCAAAGGCTCACCTTCCCACCAAGCCAACCCTCCAGAAACTGGCAAAGCGCACATTTGAGTAATCAACAAACCGTATAGCATGTCTTGCTGTTGAGGTATTTTTTTGATTAATAAACTATTTAACGCGATCGACACAGCAAACAGTACCGCACTAATCATCCCCATACTCACTTCCGTAGGTCGAAGAATTACCAGCACTCCTACAAACCCACAAATAGCTGTCACGACGACATCCAGTGTTAAACGCTCTTTATAAAAGACCGTAGCAAACACCATAATAAAAATAGGAATGGTATAGAAAACGGCATTGGCGGTCGCTAAAGATAATTCAGACAAAGACAAAACCAAGAAGAGTGCTGCGACAATCCATAAGTGTCCTCGTATAAAATGCAGCTTTATACCAACAGAAAGATGATCTGGGCGACGCCACATCCTTACAAAAACAATTGGTAAAAGGATCAAGCACATAAACACAATTCTAAGAAAAGTAAGCTGATAAATCGCGACTTTTGCATCGGCAAGCTTAACCACAACATCACATAACGTTGCAAAAAAGCTACCAAGTACAAGAACAAAAATAGCGCTACCTAAAGTACGGCCAGACATACACTTCCCTCAACGCAACATTAAAAACATTCAGGAAGCAGTGTAGAGAGACAAATACATTAGATAAAATGATATATTTAAATTATCTATTAGTTATTTGGATATTAAAATGCTCCCTCCACTAAAATCATTACCTGTGTTTGAAGCCGTCGCTCGCCTTAATAGCTTCTCTTTAGCTGCGAATGAGCTCAATGTCAGCCAAAGCGCCGTATCACATCAAATTAGAATTTTAGAAAACCACTTAGGTGAAAGCTTATTTCATCGCCAAGGTCGACATCTAGAACTAACAAAAGAAGGGAAACAATATTTGGATGCAATCGGTCATTCATTAATCCAAATAGCACAAGCCACAAGCCAAATAAAAGGCGAACAAACAACTCATATCAGATTGGCGGTATACAGCTCATTTGCTGTCTATTGGCTGATTCCGAGACTGTAACTAATTTTGTGTAACTACCTATCACAACATATTCTATAGAGAATTAAGGATAGGTAGATGCAAATGAACCAAAAAGAACTGGAAGCCTTCGCAAAAGAAGCCGCCAAAGGCATTAAAACGCCTGAGGATCTTAACGAATTTAGCCAAATGCTGAAGAAGATTACCGTTGAGGCGGCCTTGAATGCAGAGATGGATGAGCATCTGGGTTACGAGAGACATCAAAAATCCTCGTCAACCAACAGTCGTAATGGTAAGAACAGTAAGCGTATTAAGACGGAAGATGGTGAGTTTGAACTGGATACGCCTCGTGACCGCGAAGGTTCTTTTGAACCAAAGCTGGTCAAAAAGCACCAATCCCGCTTTACTTCCATGGACGATAAAATCCTATGGCTCTACGCGCAAGGTATGAGCACCCGAGACATCGTCAATGCCTTCGATGAATGGTACGGTGCTGAGATATCTCCGACACTGGTATCACGTGTTACCAACGCGGTGATCGAGCAAGTAACTGAATGGCAAGCACGCCCCTTGGATGCCATCTATCCCATTGTGTATCTTGATTGTATTGTGTTGAAAATCCGCCAAGATAAGCGTGTTATCAATAAATCGATTTTCTTGGCACTCGGTATCAACACCGACGGTCATAAAGAACTCATGGGCATGTGGATTGCTGAGAACGAAGGGGCTAAGTTCTGGCTAAACGTCCTCACTGAGCTTCAGCAGCGTGGTGTAGAAGATATTCTCATCGCTTGTGTTGATGGTCTAAAAGGCTTCCCAGAAGCCATCAATGCCGTTTTCCCACAAACCAGCATTCAACTGTGTATCGTGCATATGGTACGCAACTCATTGAAGTATGTATCATGGAAAGACTACAAAGCGGTGACGGCGGACTTAAAGCAAGTTTACCGCTCTGCAACGGAAGAAGAAGCCTTGTTGGAGTTAGATCGTTTCGCAGGCGTCTGGGACGATCAATACCCGCAAATCACCAAATCGTGGCGCAATCACTGGCATAATCTTAATACACTGTTTAGTTACCCTGACGATATCCGCAAAGCGATCTACACAACGAACGCTATTGAATCACTGAACAGTGTCATCCGTAGAGCCATTAAAAAACGTAAAGTCTTCCCAAGCGACGATTCTGCGAGGAAAATGGTTTATCTTGCCATTAGAGAGGCCAGTAAAAAATGGACAATGCCCATTCAAAACTGGCGCCAAGCGATGAGTCGATTTATTATTGAGTTCGAGGAGCGACTCGAAAAGCACCTTAACTAAATGGTAGTTACACAGAATCTGTTACAGGGTCCTGATTCCCAGGCTGCCAAACCTCAAGCGTTTACACCCAAACCTCGAACTTAGTATAGAAATGAGCCACGGTTCTCCAGATCTATCTGACCGCACTGCTGATCTATTTATTACCACAGAAAAAGACAAAAGAGGCTTTATTTTTGAATCTCTCTACCAAGAAGAACTGTTTCCTGTTTGTAGCCAAACCTATATGGAAATAATTAAAAATAATCTAGCTTTAAACTCAAATGCCGAATTAGAAAAAATACTAAAAACTACCCCTTCAGCGCTAGCACAATTCCCACTAATCACCGCTTTTAGCATTTATGGGCGACATACAGAGGATTGGAGAAGGTTGTTTGAACACTTAGGCACATCACTTCCAACAAACATCCAGTTTCATCGCTTCAGCCATCTTATGCTTGCTTATGAAGCAGCAAAACATTCGCTTGGAATTGCCCTTGTAAATGACTACATGCTAAATGATGTTAGCAATGAATCAGCTTTAATGAGACTACCTTGTAGCGCCTATAAAACCGATGACAACTTTCACCTCGTTTACAAAGAAAGCCGTAAAAACGAAAAAGCCATACAATACTTAAAAAACTGGCTTCAAGAAGAAACTAAAACACTCTCCAAAGCCCACCGCCCAGTCTCTTTATAAAACACTTCTTGGGGCGGTATGTATTTTATTTTCTACAGAGACTTTCTTCCAGACGAAAAAAAGCCCTGACAGCGTTAGCTATCAGGGCTTTCTTAATATAAAGCTTGACGACGACCTACTCTCACATGGGATCTCCCACACTACCATCGGCGATGGCGCTTTTCACTTCTGAGTTCGGGATGGGATCAGGTGGTTCAACGCCTCTATGATCGTCAAGCAATTCGTTTTGCGTTTTGTTCTGGCTGGACTGTGTCAGTCTTACCAAAACACGCGAATACGTGCTTGGATCTTTAACAATTCTTTTTTGAAATAACGTGTATCAAGTATTAAACCGGATCGTATTATGTGTCTTTTTAACGTTTTACGACCTCCATGGATGGAGGAAGTGCTGGGATTGTCAGGAACAATCTCCAGTAAAACCACTTTGGTGTTATATGGTCAAGCCTCACGAGCAATTAGTATTGGTTAGCTCAATGCCTCACAGCACTTACACACCCAACCTATCAACGTCCTAGTCTCGAACGGCTCTTTAGGGAACTTAAGTTCCAGTGAGATCTTATCTTAAGGGAGGCTTCCCGCTTAGATGCTTTCAGCGGTTATCCCGTCCGAACATAGCTACCCGGCAATGCCACTGGCGTGACAACCGGAACACCAGAGGTTCGTCCACTCCGGTCCTCTCGTACTAGGAGCAGCTCCTCTCAAATCTCAAACGTCCACGGCAGATAGGGACCGAACTGTCTCACGACGTTCTAAACCCAGCTCGCGTACCACTTTAAATGGCGAACAGCCATACCCTTGGGACCGGCTTCAGCCCCAGGATGTGATGAGCCGACATCGAGGTGCCAAACACCGCCGTCGATGTGAACTCTTGGGCGGTATCAGCCTGTTATCCCCGGAGTACCTTTTATCCGTTGAGCGATGGCCCTTCCATACAGAACCACCGGATCACTAAGACCTACTTTCGTACCTGCTCGACGTGTCTGTCTCGCAGTTAAGCGTGCTTTTGCCTTTACACTCTATGCATGATTTCCGACCATGCTGAGCACACCTTCGTGCTCCTCCGTTACTCTTTGGGAGGAGACCGCCCCAGTCAAACTACCCACCACACAGTGTCCTCGATCCCGATTAGGGACCTGAGTTAGAACCTCAAACATACCAGGGTGGTATTTCAAGAGTGGCTCCACGCAAACTAGCGTCTGCGCTTCAAAGCCTCCCACCTATCCTACACAAGTAGGTTCAAAGTTCACTGTGAAGCTATAGTAAAGGTTCACGGGGTCTTTCCGTCTAGCCGCGGATACACAGCATCTTCACTGCGATTTCAATTTCACTGAGTCTCGGGTGGAGACAGTGTGGCCATCGTTACGCCATTCGTGCAGGTCGGAACTTACCCGACAAGGAATTTCGCTACCTTAGGACCGTTATAGTTACGGCCGCCGTTTACTTGGGCTTCGATCAAGAGCTTCGCTTGCGCTAACCCCATCAATTAACCTTCAAGCACCGGGCAGGCGTCACACCCTATACGTCCACTTTCGTGTTTGCAGAGTGCTGTGTTTTTAATAAACAGTCGCAGCCACCTGGTATCTTCGACCGACTAGTGCTTACGGAGCAAGTCCTTCACACCGGCCGGCGTACCTTCTCCCGAAGTTACGGTACCATTTTGCCTAGTTCCTTCACCCGAGTTCTCTCAAGCGCCTTGGTATTCTCTACCTGACCACCTGTGTCGGTTTGGGGTACGGTTCCTGCATATCTGAAGCTTAGAAGTTTTTCCTGGAAGCATGGCATCAACCACTTCGCCCAAAAGAGGGCTCGTCATCAGTTCTCGGTCTTAAAAGGGCCCGGATTTGCCTAAGCCCTAAACCTACCGCCTTAAACACAGACAACCATCGCCGTGCTGGCCTAGCCTTCTCCGTCTCTCCATCGCAATATGCACGAGTACAGGAATATTAACCTGTTTCCCATCGACTACGCATTTCTGCCTCGCCTTAGGGGCCGACTCACCCTGCCCTGATTAACATGGGACAGGAAACCTTGGTCTTCCGGCGGGGGAGTTTTTCACTCCCCTTATCGTTACTCATGTCAACATTCGCACTTCTGATACCTCCAGCCTGCCTTACAGCTTGACCTTCAACGGCTTACAGAACGCTCCTCTACCATGCCTAGTAAACTAAGCATCCGTAGCTTCGGTGACCAGTTTGAGCCCCGTTATATCTTCCGCGCAGGCCGACTCGACTAGTGAGCTATTACGCTTTCTTTAAAGGATGGCTGCTTCTAAGCCAACCTCCTAGCTGTCTAAGCCTTCCCACATCGTTTCCCACTTAACTGGTACTTTGGGACCTTAGCTGACGGTCTGGGTTGTTTCCCTTTCCACGACGGACGTTAGCACCCGCCGTGTGTCTCCCGTAATTGCACTCATTGGTATTCGGAGTTTGCATGGGGTTGGTAAGTCGGGATGACCCCCTAGCCCAAACAGTGCTCTACCCCCAATGGTGAGATACGAGGCGCTACCTAAATAGCTTTCGAGGAGAACCAGCTATCTCCGAGCTTGATTAGCCTTTCACTCCTATCCACAAGTCATCCCCAGCCTTTTCAACGGATGTGGGTTCGGTCCTCCAGTTGATGTTACTCAACCTTCAACCTGCTCATGGATAGATCGCCCGGTTTCGGGTCTATTCCCAGCAACTAAACGCCCTATTAAGACTCGGTTTCCCTACGGCTCCACTACATGCTTAACCTTGCTACTGAAAATAAGTCGTTGACCCATTATACAAAAGGTACGCAGTCACGGAACAAGTCCGCTCCCACTGCTTGTACGTACACGGTTTCAGGATCTATTTCACTCCCCTCACAGGGGTTCTTTTCGCCTTTCCCTCACGGTACTGGTTCACTATCGGTCAGTCAGGAGTATTTAGCCTTGGAGGATGGTCCCCCCATATTCAGACAGGATAACACGTGTCCCGTCCTACTCGTTTTCATGATTAAGGTGTTTTCGTATACGGGGCTATCACCCTCTATCGCGGCACTTTCCAGAGCCTTCTACTAACACCAAAACCACTTAAGGGCTAATCCCCTTTCGCTCGCCGCTACTTAGGGAATCTCGGTTGATTTCTTTTCCTCCGGGTACTTAGATGTTTCAGTTCCCCGGGTTCGCCTCCACACAGCTATGTATTCACTGTGGGATACTCTACAAGTAGAGTGGGTTTCCCCATTCGGACATGTTCGGATCAAAGTCTGTTTATCGACTCCCCGAACCTTTTCGCAGATTACCACGTCCTTCATCGCCTCTGACTGCCAAGGCATCCACCGTGCACGCTTGGTCACTTGACCATATAACCCAAAATAGTTTCCACTCAAAAGAGTGCAATATTAAGAATCACATACCAAAGGGCTTTTGTACCCCTCTGGATTTACGATAATAGAAGTCACTAAGCCGTTATCCTTAAAGAATAAGAGCGAGTGAACTTCCACCGGTTTAACGCTTGATTCATCGTTATTTCAAAATTTGAATTGTTAAAGAGCAAGTTTAGTGCAAAGCACTAAGTCAGAGACTAAAAATCACCCAACATGATTAAATGTAAGATGCTTAGCGTCTTGCTTAGAACTCTCTCTAAATCTTTCGCACAGAATGATCAGTAAATGGTGGAGCTATGCGGGATCGAACCGCAGACCTCCTGCGTGCAAAGCAGGCGCTCTCCCAGCTGAGCTATAGCCCCATTACTAACTAGATCGTATTTGGTGGGTCTGGGCCGATTTGAACGGCCGACCTCACCCTTATCAGGGGTGCGCTCTAACCAACTGAGCTACAGACCCAAATACTTTCTGTGCTTCTTATAAACTAGATATTGTGTCGTTTAAAACACCATCAGATAATTTGTGTGAACGCTCACCAGAGGTTTCTATCGTTTAAGGAGGTGATCCAGCCCCAGGTTCCCCTAGGGCTACCTTGTTACGACTTCACCCCAGTCATTGACCACTCCGTGGTAACCGCCATCCCCGAAGGGTTAAGCTAGCTACTTCTGGAGCAATCAACTCCCATGGTGTGACGGGCGGTGTGTACAAGGCCCGGGAACGTATTCACCGTGGCATTCTGATCCACGATTACTAGCGATTCCGACTTCATGGAGTCGAGTTGCAGACTCCAATCCGGACTACGACGTACTTTCTGGGATTCGCTCACTATCGCTAGCTTGCAGCCCTCTGTATACGCCATTGTAGCACGTGTGTAGCCCTACTCGTAAGGGCCATGATGACTTGACGTCGTCCCCACCTTCCTCCGGTTTGTCACCGGCAGTCTCCTTAAAGTTCCCACCCGAAGTGCTGGCAAATAAGGATAAGGGTTGCGCTCGTTACGGGACTTAACCCAACATTTCACAACACGAGCTGACGACAGCCATGCAGCACCTGTCTCAGTGTTCCCGAAGGCACTCCAAAATCTCTTCTGGATTCACTGGATGTCAAGAGTAGGTAAGGTTCTTCGCGTTGCGTCGAATTAAACCACATGCTCCACCGCTTGTGCGGGCCCCCGTCAATTCATTTGAGTTTTAACCTTGCGGCCGTACTCCCCAGGCGGTCTACTTATTGCGTTAGCTGCGCCACTAAGTCATTACAACCCAACGGCTAGTAGACATCGTTTACGGCGTGGACTACCAGGGTATCTAATCCTGTTTGCTCCCCACGCTTTCGCACCTCAGTGTCAGTATTAGTCCAGGGTGTCGCCTTCGCCACTGATGTTCCTTCCTATATCTACGCATTTCACCGCTACACAGGAAATTCCACACCCCTCTACCATACTCTAGCCTGCCAGTATCGGGTGCCATTCCAAGGTTGAGCCCTGGGATTTCACATCCGACTTAACAAACCACCTACGCGCGCTTTACGCCCAGTAATTCCGATTAACGCTTGCACCCTCTGTATTACCGCGGCTGCTGGCACAGAGTTAGCCGGTGCTTCTTCTGGGGCTAACGTCAAAGTAACTGGATATTAGCCAGTTACCCTTCCTCACCCCTGAAAGTGCTTTACAACCCTAAGGCCTTCTTCACACACGCGGCATGGCTGGATCAGGCTTGCGCCCATTGTCCAATATTCCCCACTGCTGCCTCCCGTAGGAGTCTGGGCCGTGTCTCAGTCCCAGTGTGACTGGCCATCCTCTCAGACCAGTTAAAGATCGTCGCCTTGGTAGGCCTTTACCCTACCAACTAGCTAATCTTACGCAGGCTCATCTAATAGCGGAAGGCTCCGAAGAGTCCCCTCCTTTCCCCCTTAGGGCGTATGCGGTATTAGCATGCGTTTCCACATGTTGTCCCCCTCTACTAGGCAGATTCCTACGCGTTACTCACCCGTCCGCCGCTCGTCAGCAGGAGCAAGCTCCCCTGTTACCGCTCGACTTGCATGTGTTAAGCCTGCCGCCAGCGTTCAATCTGAGCCATGATCAAACTCTTCAGTTTAATTTTTAAACTCATACTTAAAAGTATGAGTTTGCCTGCTCAAAATCTATTACACTAACAATAACTTAATCGACTTACTGCTCCGAAGAACAACAAGCCAACATAAAGCGAATTGACGTGTTAGACGTTTCGCAAGACTTCAATTTTTTGATCATCTCGAATCAGTCAAAAACCAATCCGGACAATCTTCTGAAGCCTCCAGCGAGCGCCCACACAAATTATCTGATTATCTATTTTAAAGAGCGTCTGATCTTACGTTCAACTCTCTTACTTAAGTAAGTGGCAAACTCTTGCTTGCGTCGTTGTCCGTGTCAGTGGAGGCGTATAATACAGCCTAGAAGTTTTAGCGCAAGCCCTTTTTTTAAGTTTTCTTAAAAAACTTCTTATATGCTGGCAAAGTGGGAATTTTCACCATTAATAAAGGCACTAGAAATAAAGAAAAATACACCGCTAATGAAACATCATCCTTCACTTGCCACCATAGATGGGCAATAACACCAACAGCGGCAAGGTACATTAATCGATGAAGCGGCTTCCACTTTTTCCCTAACCTACGCATCATTGCCTTTGTACTCGTTATCGCCAGCACAGCCATAATCACCAAAGCCAAGGTACCAACATAAATATATGGCTTTTCAATTAGATCTGAAGTTATCCAAGTCCAACTTAATCCCGCAAATAAAACCAAATAAATAACGAAATGAAGTAAGGCATAAAAAAAGGCTGTTAAACCGATAAAGCGACGATAGCGATTGATAAATCTCAGCGATGCAACCTTACCAACCAATGACATTGCCATGACAGCCACAACAAAGACAGATGCCCAAATACCACTTAGTCTCATCAATAATTTGCCTGGATCCGGGAAATATTGCCCCATCAATAAAGAGGAAAACATCCACACAAATGGCAAACAAAACAAGAGAAGGATATACGGCTTCTCTTTCCTATCCCAAAATGTCGACACGCTAGTAGTTCCTCTTCAAATCCATACCACCATATAGACTCGCGACCTCTTCCTCGTAGCCATTAAACATTTTTGTCTCAATAACATTTGGAAAAAGCACACCGCCAGGCAGACGTCGTTCTTGTTTTTGCGACCAACGAGGATGATCTACGTTAGGATTCACATTGGCATAAAAACCATATTCATTAGGAGCTAACATACTCCATGTAGTTTCGGGCATCGTTTCAACAAAACGAATTTTCACAATAGATTTAATGCCTTTAAAACCATACTTCCAAGGTAAAACTAAACGAACCGGCGCACCATTTTGATTGGGCAATATGCTGCCATACATACCAACAGCAAGAAACGCCAAGGGGTTCATCGCTTCATCAATACGTAACCCTTCTCGATATGGCCAATCCAGCCCGCCACCTCGCTGACCTGGCATTTACTTAGGATCATATAAGGTTTCAAAATATACATATTTTGCTTTTGACGTTGGCTCAAACTTCTTTAAAACTGTCGCAAGAGGAATTCCAACCCAAGGAATCACCATAGACCATGCCTCTACACAGCGAAGGCGGTAGATACGCTCCTCTAGCATCGACTCTTTGATAATATCATCAAGGTCAAAAACACCGGTCTTTCCGGCTTCACCCTCTACCGTTATAGTCCAAGGTGATGTCTTAAACTCTGAAGCTCGCTCCTTTGGATCACTCTTACCATATCCAAACTCGTAGAAATTATTGTAGGAAGTAGCGACATCGTAAGGAGACACTTTATCGTCTTTACCAAACGTGGTTTCAGCTATATTTGCAAAGGAAGATTTTAGAGACGAAGGTGGAGATAAAGGATTACCTTCTTGAAGGGCTGCAGCAACATTGCCAATTCCCCCTACACCAAGAGCAATCCCACCCGTGGCTTTCATAAACTGACGACGATTTAGGTATACGGATTGATCTGTCACTTCAAGCTCAGAACAATCCGACTGTTTCTTATTTTTAATTAACATAGCTTTCCCCATAGAACATGTTATTCATATAGTTGACAGCAAACCTGTTTGAACGTTCAAACAAAAAGAGCCTACTGACTTAGACGACAGTAGGCTCTTATTTATTACAAAGGATCTTAGAAAAAATTAGCGTAATTTCTCAAAAAAGATACCTAGCACACCCCATAAACCATAAAGGCAAAAAACGCTCATCAGCACCAGAGCAGGTTCTAGAGCAACGAAAACCAAAACCAAAACCGCAATAAGAAGCACAACAAAAGGTACGCGCCCTTTTAAGTTAAGATCTTTGAAACTACGATATTTCACATTACTAACCATCAACAAGCCAGCAATAGGAACAAGTAGCGCCATCAGCGTCGCCATACTTTCACCAGAAACACCTTTATCATTGGCGGCCCAGATAACACCAGCCACAAGAGCCGCGGCTGCTGGACTAGGTAACCCGGTAAAGTAACGCTTCTCCTCAACACCAATCATAGTATTAAATCGGGCTAAGCGAAGCGCTGCACCAACAGCGTAGATAAATGCTGCAATCCAACCGATCTTTCCAAGCGGCGCTAAAGACCAAGTAAACACGACAAGCGCTGGCGCAATACCAAAAGAAACCATATCAGCAAGGGAATCATACTCAGCACCAAATGCGCTTTGAGTATGAGTCAAACGAGCAACTCGTCCATCTAAACCATCAAATACCATCGAGATAAAAATCGCGACAGCTGCATGAGTAAAATTTTCATTCATTGCAGCAATGATAGAATAAAAACCCGAGAAAAGTGCCGCTGTTGTAAACAAGTTGGGAAGCAAATATACCCCTTTGTGAGGCTGCTTTTTTTCATCACCGACATCGACGTCTTCGATTTCATCAACCGGTGATTTTTTCATATCATCAATAGACATGTTATCAACCTTCCTTCTTACGAATTTTTATATAAGCTTAGCAAAAGAACGCTTAGCTGCTTCTATTGTGTAATCGATATCTTCTTCAGTATGAGCTTGAGAGATAAACCCAGCTTCAAACGCAGCCGGAGCAAAATACACGCCTTCTTCTAGCATATAGTGAAAGAACGCTTTAAATTCATCTAAGTCACACTTCTGCACATCCGCAAATGTCTTAACGGCTTCAGCTTCAGTAAAGAAGAAGCCAAACATTCCACCTACACTAACCACACAGAATGGCACACCAGCAGCATTCGCTGCTTTTTTTAATCCAGTCACAAGACGATTAGCCTTAGATCCTAAAGTCTGATGAAAACCTTCTTCACTGATTTTATTTAAAACAGCTAAGCCTGCCACCATCGCAACAGGATTACCCGATAATGTACCAGCTTGATAAACAGGGCCTAAAGGAGAAATGTGCTCCATGATTTCACGCTTGCCACCAAAAGCGCCCACAGGCATACCGGCACCAATCACTTTACCTAGTGTTGTCAGATCTGGGACGATGCCAAAATGATCTTGTGCACCACCAAGTGCTACACGAAATCCAGTCATAACCTCATCAAAAATCAACACAGCACCTGACTCATCACAAACCTTACGCAAGGTTTCAAGAAAACCCTTAACCGGCAAAATGCAGTTCATATTGCCGGCAACAGGTTCGACAATGATACAAGCGATTTGATCCCCGATTTCAGAAAAACAACGAGTCACTTCTTCAATATCGTTGTATTGCAACGTAATAGTATGCTTCGCCAAATCCGCCGGAACACCAGGAGAATTAGGAACACCAAGAGTTAACGCTCCAGAACCCGCTTTTACAAGCAAAGAGTCAGAATGACCATGATAACAACCTTCAAACTTGACGATTTTATCGCGTCCGGTATAACCGCGAGCCAAACGGATAGCACTCATAGTGGCTTCAGTGCCTGAGTTAACCATGCGCACCATATCCATCGAAGGAACAAGTTCACAGACTTTCTCAGCCATGGTGATTTCTACTTCTGTCGGCGCACCAAAACTCAAGCCAAAATCAAGCTGTTGTCTAACTGCATCTAATACATCAGGATGAGAGTGGCCTAAAATCATCAGCCCCCAAGAACCCACATAATCTATATAACGTTTTTTGTCCTCATCATAAATATAAGCTCCTTCCCCACGCTGGAAAAAAATAGGCGTACCACCGACACCATTAAAAGCTCGTACAGGAGAGTTAACACCTCCAGGAATACGGTGTTGGGCACGTGCGTATAGATCTTCTGAACGACTCATATTTATTCAAATCCCATAACTGATAATTTACAAAAACAAGCAACCTTCAACATGAAAAGCGCCGCTGACTATAAAGACTTTACCTAAGAACCAATGAGTAAATTCCTGTCTGAAAAATCACTACTGGTCACTTTTTAACAAAAACTGATCGAGACGATGACGAGAAACCAAACTAAAAGAAGAAGAGTCAGCAACAGCTACCAGCACTTCTGGCAAACCATATTGCTGAAACCAACCAAGCATGGCTTCTAAAGAAGAAGGCTCATCAATCACAGGAACAAGAGTAGACTCTAAAGCCAAAGACAAATCCATCTTCACTCTATCCCCTTCCGCAACCAACCATAACTGAGGTCCTTGCTCTAACGTATTCAACGCATCCAATATCGAAATCCGCCGAACAAGACGATGCTCATTCCCTACCTCGAAAACGATATAGTCTACCATACTTGACGCTAAATCTTTTACCTGCTCAATAGGAACATGCCTAGGAAGGATCAACACATCTTCAGCTACAGGTTTGACTGTATGATGTCGTAGATAACGCTGAAAGGGACTTATTGTCGAAGACATTCCCATGAAGCTCAATCTTTCAACAAAGACAGACTCTTGGTGGAAAAATACTCGCATCAACAAACAAGCAAACACAATGACAAACAATGCTGGCACAATAGCCGCAGACGAATGTGTCATTTCAATTATGGCAACCAGAGCGGTTAATGGCGCTTGAAAACAGGCTGCCATCATGGCTGCCATTCCCAACAAGGCAAATAAAGCAACATCAGTTACATTACTATCAAATACCAAAGCAACCTGAACACCCGCCAAGCCGCCAATGATAAACGTCGGCCCAATCATCCCACCGGGAATACCTAAACCGATAGTAAAAGCAGTTAACGCCGTCTTAACCAGTATTAATAAAAACAGAGAATATAAGATCAAATCACCAGATAACAAATGAGAAAGAGAAAGGTAGCCGCTCCCTAATGATTCCGGCATATAAATAGCGGCCAAAGACGTGGCAACCGCCACTAAGGAAAAACGCCACCAAACAGACAATCCACTTAAGCGCCAAAGGCTCTTTTGCGTATGAAGAAATAAAGCAGACAGCAAGACAATGAAAACAACTAAGATAAAACACGCGAAAAATAAGTCAGTTGAAAGCAACACAGAAGAAATTTTTTCAATGCTAAAAATATCCAAAGGACCAATAAAGAAATGACTTACCAAGGTAGCGATAACGGAAGATAACAAAACAGGCAAAACATAACGTTGTCGGTATTCCAGAAAAATCACTTCAAAGGCGAACAAAACACCCGCCAAAGGCGTTTGAAATATCGCTGAAATCGCCCCAGCAACACCACATGCCAACAAGGTTTCGACGCCATACTGAGGCAGCTTGGCTTTTTCAGCCAAATAGCCACCGAGCGTGGCCCCAAGGTGCACAGCCGGGCCTTCTTTACCAATAGAAAGACCACCGATCAAGCCGATAGCCGCAGAAAAAAACTGTACGACGGCATTCCATACAGGCAAGTTTCCATGATGATGATTTAAACGTTCAATGACATAAGGGACACCGACTTTTTGTAACCTACGAGGCACAAAAGTAAAGACCAGCGCTAAAACAACACAAGCAGAAAGAGAAAGCCCAATGCGCCATTCAACCGATAATAGTTGAAACGAATCAAAATCATGACCAATCAAATATCGAGCAGGCAAATAGATCACAGCGTAGAAAAATGCCATCAAAAGGCCGCTTAACAACCCGCAAAAAGCACCAAGAGCCGCCAACACCAACAAGTCATCATAAGACTTGGCTTTGGCAGACCAGTTTTTCCTTAAATTTAATCGTTTCAGAAGGCCTCTCCATTATTCGGACACGTTCATTAAATCAAGCCGTATGTGCTAAAAGCTACTCACCAACGATCTAACCGCTTAGCGAGGCACATGTGTGTCACCACTTTGTGTAGATTAGGCCACGTCTCCATTTTCTCTCGTATTTCATTCAGCCTATCCATGGATGGAGCTTGCACTAACAATAGCAAATCAAGATCACCACTAATTGAGTGAGCTAATTTAACTTCTGGAATACTATTAATCAAAGGCAACACTTGTTCACAAGATAAAGGCCGAAATGTCAGAGCAATGTATGCACTAACCCCTTCTTCTTTTGATACAGAAGTATGAGCGTGATAACCCGTAATAGTCCGATTATCTTCCATGCGACGAATTCGTTCGGTCACTGCCGAGCGCGATAGATTAACCTGTCGGCTAATGTCTGAAACAGAAAGCCGAGCATCGTCTACCAGTAACGCTAATATTTTTTGATCATAATGATCCGCCACCGGCATTCCTCTCTTATTATTTTCCATTCAAATTGACGGTTATTCCGACAAAATGCGCCCTAATAGGGCCAACTTGTATAGGGTATTGTTTATACGGTTATTTTATCCTTAGCAGCAATAAAAAACAGCTGCATAAAGGCAAACAAATGACTCAATACCAAAAAACTCTCGGCCCTCTTCAAGGCATAGCAATGACGGTGACAACCTTTATTGGCACTGGCCTGATGATATTGCCCGCCATGTCTGTTGCTCAGGCCGGATCCTTTGCTTTTTATGCTTGGTTAATCACCGCCACTATGATTATCCCTATTGCATTTATTTTCGCGTTACTTGGCTCAAAGTATCCGTCTGCAGGTGGGGCATCACACTATATTGGACGAGCGTTCGGATCGCGTTACGAAAAAGCAGTGGGCTGGTTGTTTTTAAGTATTCTGTTGGTTGGCCCTGCTGTCGCTATAAAAGTCGCAGCGGCGTATTTAACCATCATATTTAAAACATCTGATGAATGGATTCTTGCCTTTAGTCTATTAACCCTTGCTGGCATGCTTCTCTTCGCCATCGTGGGCATGCAAACGTCGGCGCGATTTCAAACAGGTGTAGTGATCGCCATGATTGGCACCATTATATGGCTTTGTTTTATTGGCGATATTGCTGATAGTCGTCAAGTAATAGAGGCGCCGATAACAAGTTCAGAATGGCAGCAAACCCTGTACGCCACAGGTGTTATATTTTGGTGTTTTTTAGGCATTGAAGTCATGGCGCATATGGGTGCCGAATTTAAAAACCCAACCAGAGATTTCCAAATTGCTTTACTGGGCGGCATCACCATCGTGATTCTTGCTTACCTAAGTTTAGTACTACTCATTGCTTGGCATCACACTTACGGCGACGAAATTACCAACAGCCAATCTCTAGCATTGTTAGTTAGCAAACTAATGGGCGAAACGAGCAGTCGATTCTTTGCCGTTGGCGCCTATGTAATCGCCTTCGCTAACGTGGCCATTTATATTTTAGGCTTCTCGCGCATGGTACAATCCATGGCACAGCAAGGTGCACTGCCTAAAATTTTTATTCAGCTTAATAAAAACGGCGCGCCAGAAAGAGCTGTTTTATTGGTTGGCTTTATTACGTTATTCTCCATTGTGTTTTCTGAACTATCTGGATGGAAAATGTCATGGTTCATTGAGATGACAAACGGTAGCTTTTTACTCATTTACACTCTCACCTGCATTGCCGCACTCAAACTGGTTAATAGAGTAACTCAAATGCTGGCCATTGTTGCCTTGATAAACTGTGGTTTCATGGTGCTTTTCATTGGCCAAAGTATGCTATTCGCAGTTATTGCTTTTTGTTTGGCTCTCAGCTACGAATATTTGAAGTCTCCAAAAAGCCCAATCAAAGATTCAAAACTTCATGTACAATAACGTCAATTAATATCATCATTTATACAGCAACGATGATTTCGTTAAGTTAAGCAGGAGAGTTTTTATGCCATTATTAGACAGCTTCCGCGTCGACCATACTCGTATGGACGCACCCGCCGTTCGTGTTGCAAAATCCATGTCGACACCAAAAGGCGACGACATCACCGTATTTGATTTACGTTTTTGCGTACCAAACGAAGAAATTCTTTCAGAAAGAGGCATCCATACACTAGAGCATTTATTTGCTGGCTTTATGCGTGAGCACCTAAACAGCGACAGCGTAGAGATTATTGATATCTCACCAATGGGTTGCCGTACTGGTTTTTACATGAGCTTGATTGGCACGCCTTCTGAAGAAAAGGTCGCAGCTTCTTGGAAAGCAGCAATGGAAGACGTATTAAAAGTAAAAGCTAAATCGGACATTCCAGAGCTTAACGAATACCAGTGCGGCACTTACGAAATGCATTCCCTAGAAGAAGCGCAAGAAATTGCAAAAATGATCCTAAGCCGTGACGTAAAAGTGAATAGCAATGAAGAGCTATATCTAAGCGAAGAGTTCTTAAAAGAACACAGCTAAGAGCTTTTACTAAGTACTATATAAAAAAAGGTGGTCAATGCGACCACCTTTTTTAGTGGGCTCAAAAAGTCTAACAATCTTAAGAACGCGTCGCCGTTGCTAAAAAGGCACTCGCTGCAACAAATACACTCCCCATACCGCGATTGAGGTTTTTCATGCCATTAGGACTGCGAATCAAACGTCGGATTTGTTTTCCACTCATGGCGTAAACATAAGCCGCAATAAATTCAGTACAACAAAATGTCAGCCCCATCCAAAAAAATTGCATAGGAACAGGCTGACTAAGATCGAGCAGCTGCGGAAAAATAGCGGTAAATAGCAAGACAGCTTTCGGGTTACCAATCGCCACAAAAAACTCTTGCCGCATTCTGGCTAAATGCCCACGTTTGACTTTAGTTCCCACTTCGCTTTCATGCTCTTCTAAAATCATTGCTGCACTTCGCCATGTTTTGATGCCAACGTAAAATAAGTAAGCCACACCAAACCATTTGATGACACTAAACCAAAATGTAGAAGACACAATGATCGCTCCCAAACCGAGAGCAGAAATCAGCATCAAAATGCTAAACGCTAGGTTTCGACCAACAACCGCAATCACTGCCTTAGTTGCCCCAACCTGCATTCCATTATGCATCGCTGTGAAATTATTTGGACCAGGCCCTAAAGAAAGCAACATTAATAACGGCGCAGTTGCCAACCAAACACTGAATGTCATAACAATGAAATCTCTTAATATAGCTTTGAAGTGGTCTAATCAGACCTTGAAGTTGGGCGCCAATGTACAATTAAACAACACTCATGTCAGCCTATTTTTTAACCTTTTATAAGATCAAAAAGTGAATGTATTAAGATGCCAGAGAATCAAATAGTTAGCTCACTTCATTAATGAAAGCAAAACCTTAGATTTATTTTTTTATCCAAAGCTAAACACACAAAGAACCTTTTTTCTCAACTGTGGGGCAGCAATACCTCTGAGTAAAATAACCACTCCATTACCACTTACCAGGGATTCACTATGTCTATTTCACATATTTTTTTATGGGCCACTGCCGCCATTTGGGGCTTTGCCTTTGTCGCCCAAAGTGCTGGCATGGAAAGCCTTGGGCCACACAGTTTTAACGCTATGCGATTTCTATTAGCCACCTTATCGCTTCTACCTTTATTGTTTATTTTTAAACCAAAGCAATCTCAAAATAATCGAAAGCTTTGGTTAGGCGGTATAGTGGCAGGAAGCTGTTTATTTTTGGGTTTTACGTGTCAACAAATTGGTTTGCAATACACTACAGCAGGTAACGCAGGTTTCATCACTAGCATGTACATTGTATTTGTGCCGATATTAGGACTTATGCTCGGCCATAAAACCGAAAAACACACTTGGATTGGCGTTGGGCTAGCATTAATTGGCCTTTACAGCTTAACCGTTGGGCCAAACCTATCCATCAACAAAGGCGATGCGATAGAGCTATTAGGCACGTTTTTTTGGACTGGGCATGTTTTATTGATTGGCTATCTATCTCGGTATGTATCGGCTTTACCACTATCGATAGTGCAGTTTTCCGTTGCGACAATATTAGCCACCATGACAGCTTTCACATTAGAGACACCCACGCTTGAAGGCATTAAAATGGCTTGGTGGCCTTTAGTTTATGCTGGTGTCGCTTCGTCTGGTATTGCCTTCACATTACAAACACTAGGACAAAAAAATGTTACACCGAGTATAAGTGCTCTTATTCTCTCGTCTGAAGCGGTATTTGCCGTATTAGGAGGCTGGATATTTATGGAGGAAATTCTTTCAACCCGCGCTTTAATTGGTTGTGGTTTTATTATGACTGGGATGATTATTAGTCAGTGGCCAAGAAAAGCCATCACAGCAGAAGTAGCGGTAAGCTAATCCTCTTGAGCGATATGTAATGGCATGGTGCGTTTGACGGGGGTAGTCATTATCATCATGGTGTTGGTATCGCTCAAATCAATTAATCGCTCTAATAATGCATCTAGTTTAGACATAGACTTCACCCCTACTTTGAGCACAAAAGCATAAGGCCCTGTGACGTTGTAGCATTCAATCACTTCCTCTAACCCCATAACAAGTGCTTTAAACTCACGCTCCTTGGTACGATAAACCTGACACTCAACCAAAGCAGTAATAGGGATTCCTGCTTTTTCTAAATTGACTTGAACGCTGTAGCCAGTAATCACACCAGACTCTTCCAATTTTCTAACGCGTTCTGCGACCGCTGGTGCAGTCAGATGAACTAATTTACCTAGTTCTGCATAGGTTAAACGGCCATTTCCTTCAAGCAGTTTAAGTAGCTTCCAATTCGTCTTATCCATTTTCCCTCCAGTATGGAACTCAATCAAATGACCATAAAAAAGCCGCGAATAATCGCGGCTTTTTAAGTCTAACTACAAGGTGATTACAAAGACAATGTCTTTTCACCACGAGCAATACCAGAAACACCAGTTCGAACTACTTCAAGCAAATGAGCACCGCCCAAGGCTTGCAAGAATCCATCTAGCTTATCTGATTCACCCACGATTTGAACCGTGTAAATAGAGGGCGTCATATCCACAATGTTGCCACGGAAGATATCAACAGTTCGCTTCACTTCAGCGCGCTGAGCACCAGTTGCACGAACCTTAACCAGCATTAACTCACGTTCAATATGCTGACCTTCGGTCAAGTCCACCAGCTTCACCACATCAATCAACTTATTCAGTTGCTTAGTGATTTGCTCAACGACTTGATCAGAACCAAACGTCGTCAAAGTGAGACGAGACAAAGTCGGATCATCCGTTGCCGCCACGTTCAATGATTCGATGTTAAAGTTACGCTGAGAGAACAAACCAACTACTCGCGACAAAGCACCCGGCTCATTTTCCATCAATACAGAAATAATATGTCGCATATTAGGTACGCTCCGTCTTGCTCAAGAACATATCGCGCATCGCGCCACGAGGCACTTGCATTGGATACACATGCTCTTCTGGATCCACGTAACAATTAATGAAGACCAATTGATCTGTCATCGCAAACGCTTCTTCCATCTTGGCATCGAGTTCATCTTTCGTTCGAATTTCAACGTATTTATGGCGATAAGCGTCCATCAATACTTTAAAGTCAGGCAATGAATCCATGTAGGAATTTGAGTAACGACCTTCATAGTTCATGTCTTGCCACTGGCGAACCATGCCCAAGTAGCCATTATTCAAACACAAGATTTTCACTGGCAAACCGTATTGCAAACAGGTAGAAAGCTCTTGAATATTCATTTGAATACTGCCTTCACCCGTTACACATACTACGGTTTCTTCAGGGAAGCTCATCTTCACACCCATAGCGGCAGGAAGACCAAATCCCATCGTCCCCAAACCACCAGAGTTAACCCAACGGTTAGGCTTATCGAACTTATAGTACTGCGCAGCAAACATTTGATGCTGACCTACATCAGACGCAACAAAGGCATCACCTTTAGTAGCACGCCAGCAAGCTTCGACAGCAGCTTGAGGCTTAATCTTTTCGCTACTAGTATCGTAACGACCGCCGTGCACTAAACGCCATTCATTAATTTGCTTCCACCAGCCAACAAGCGCTTCGGTGTTTGAGCTTTGACCTTCAACCAAAGACAACATCTCTTCCAAAACCTGATTAACAGGACCAACAATTGGCACATCAGCTCGGATGGTTTTAGAGATAGCGGCAGGGTCGATATCAATATGAATGATTTTCGCGCCAGGACAGAATTTATCTGGGTCATTTGTTACGCGGTCATCAAAGCGAGCGCCAACAGCTAGGATCACATCGCTGTGATGCATTGTCATATTCGCTTCGTAAGAACCGTGCATACCCAACATACCAACAGACTGCTTATCAGTTCCTGGGTATCCGCCCAAGCCCATCAGCGTGTTAGTAACAGGAACATTCAATGATTTCGCCAGTTTTACTAGCAAATCAGATGCACCGCCCATGATGACGCCACCACCTGCATAGATGATTGGACGCTTGGCAGCAAGAAGAAGCTCAACAGCTTTTTTAATTTGACCGCTGTGACCTTTAGTCGGTGGCGTATAAGAGCGAATGGAAACAGATTCTGGGTATTTGTATTCGTACTTATCGCCTGGCATGGTCATGTCTTTTGGCACATCAATCACAACAGGGCCTGGACGACCAGTGCTAGCAATGTGATACGCCTTTTTCATGATCATAGGAATTTCAGAAGGATGCTTAACCGTAAAACTATGCTTCACAATTGGACGTGATACACCAATCATATCGGTTTCTTGGAACGCATCTTCGCCGATCAGGTAGCTCATAACCTGACCACAAATAATGACCATGGGAATAGAGTCCATATAGGCTGTCGCAATACCAGTAACTGTATTGGTTGCACCAGGACCCGAAGTTACGAGAACCGTACCCGCTTTTCCCGTGGCGCGCGCATAGCCATCAGCCATGTGCGTTGCAGCTTGTTCATGCCTAACCAGAATATGCTTTACGTCAGACTGACGATGCAAAGCATCGTAAATATGAAGTGCGGCTCCACCTGGATAACCATAGATATATTCAACTCCCTCATCTTTGAGGAAGCGGGCGATCATTTCACCACCGGATAATAACTCCACCTTGTTACCCTCTATAGTATTTATCTGTCTTTTAATTTTAGTGCAGCTATTGTAACCGCATAAGACAAACAGATTAAAGTTGATAGAACGAAGTTTCTAAACTAACTGAGGCAACTTTTATAAATAAGGAACATTTATCTAAAAGTAAGAAACACTCAAACGCAAGAAATCGCAGTTTTTACACTGCCCGCGTCTTTTCGCGAGGAGAAGCGTAAAATAACAATATTGCGTCATTCTACACTTGTGCTTATCAGAACGAATCTGACTGAGATGAGCTAGTGGCCCATAAAAAGGAGTCATCGACAGGGTGTCGTCGAATTATATAGCTTTTCATTTTGTCTTTGCGCCTCAGATTTGTCAACACAAAGCGTATAAAAACTTGCTCTAAACTACGCTTCATGGTGTCATAGCGGCATAAATTGATTAGGAGTTTTACCATGGCTAATGAGCTTAACCAACAACGAGTTATTGATGAGTTTTCACGCTGTTTTCGTAAAATGCTTATGGATCCAGAGCTCGCTGGAGAATTAGTCCGTATTGCCAAAGAAAATATCAACCAACCGAATGCTTACCAGCGCATTGCAGAAGAAGTGTCCAACCAAACCACCATTAAAATCCAAGAAGAGCACACAGAAGCGGATAAAAAATTCATCAAACTCTTGATGGATGTCGTTAAAGGCGACTCTCAGCTTTACTAATTTTTGGTTTTTCACGCTAGGCTACTTTCTAGCCTAGCGCTCTATGTTTCGGTACTCACTTGCTTCCTTCGATTTTATCCAGCCCAGAAGAAATAAACCAACTTGCTGATGATATTAAATCATGGGCAACTGAATTTGGCTTTGCTGAAGCTCGTATCGTCGAGCCCGATCTAGCACAATACAAAGACGACTTTAACGAGTGGCTTGATAATGGCTATCACGCTGGCATGGATTACCTTGCCAACCATGGTGACATGCGCTTTTATCCCGAGCAACTACACCCGGGAACTCGTCGGGTTATCTCCCTTAGGATGCATTATCTCCCTCAATCCGTCGAAACCGTTAAAAGGCTGCAAACTAAAGACAAAGCCTATATTGCACGCTATGCCTTGGGGCGTGATTACCATAAGCTAATTCGCAAACGCCTTACTCAACTTGCTAAGAAAATAGAGCAACAAGTTGGCGATCATGGCTACAGAGCCTTCGTAGACAGCGCGCCCATTTTAGAAAGGCAAATTGCCGAGCAAGCCGGCATGGGCTGGATTGGCAAAAACACCTTATTACTAACGCCAAAAGCGGGCAGCTGGTTTTTGCTCGGTGAAATATTTACTAACCTGCCGCTTCCTGTCGATAAGCCAACTGAGACAAGGCATTGCGGTAGCTGCACGGCCTGCTTAACTCAGTGTCCAACTGATGCCTTTGTCGAACCTTGGGTACTTGATGCAGGAAAATGCATTTCTTATCTCACCATTGAACACAAAGGCCCTATTCCAGAAAATCTGCGAAGTAAAATGGGCAACCGGATTTTTGGCTGCGATGACTGCCAGCTCGTCTGCCCTTGGACCAAGTTCGCCAAATACACCGAAGAAGATGATTTCCAACCAAGACATAACTTAGATTCAGCGGATCTGGTTGAATTATTTGAGTGGGATGAAGCAACCTTTTTAAAGAATACCGAAGGTTCGCCTATTCGTCGCACAGGATTTGAAAATTGGCGCCGAAACATCGCTGTAGCACTGGGCAATGCACCCACAAGCCCAGACACTATACAAACACTCGAAAATGCACTCCCTCACGCTTCTGAGTTAGTGAAAGAGCACATTATCTGGGCATTAGAACAGCACAACCTTTGACAGCTAACAAGAGTAACGCAATAAACCTTCCTGAGCTGTTGACGCTACCAACTCTCCTTTCTGATTAAAAATTTGTCCACGAACAAATCCTCTTCCCGAATCAGCCGATGGCGAATCCGCTACATAAAGCAACCATTCATCCAATCTAAATGGGCGATGAAACCAAATAGCATGATCCAAGCTTGCAGCAGTAAGGTAAGGGCTACCAATTGAAATACCATGAGGCATCAATGCGGTTTCAATGAAGCCATAATCTGTTGTATAAGCCAGCATAGATTGATGGATTAACGCATCATCAGGCAAAGCTGACACACTACGAATCCACATATGGCGTTTCGCAATCCCTGGACGAGGACGAAATGGGTTTTGATTTTCGACTATTCGATACTCAATGGGGCGATCTGCCGTGAATAAATCCCGCACTTTAGACGGAATTTCATCGGCATGTTCTCGATAGAGTGATAATTCGGACTTAAACGACTCTGGTCCCGGAACATTTGGCATAGCATCTTGATGGGCCAAACCTTCTTCCTCAATATGAAAAGATACCGTCATCGCCAAAATACTTTTCCCAAATTGTGAGGCAATCACTCGTCGGACACTAAAACTCCTTCCATCACGGACGGTTTCGACTTCGTATTCAATAGGATGAGATGAATCCCCTGGGCGTAAAAAATAACAATGTAGTGAATGAGGAAACCGTCCTTCAACTGTCTGAGTAGCCGCACTCAAACCTTGGCCAATAACCTGGCCACCAAATAGCTTGGGAAAACCGATATCCTGACTACGACCAATGAACTTAGTCGCTGACACACGCTCTAACTTTAATAAACCGATGAGATAATGAACGACTTGATTCACCGTTACCCTCCTATGCAATATGATTATCCATATTATGCCGTTTTTTTTAACTGCAGCTTGAACAAAAAACTCATAAAATACAAAAACACCAAGAATCTTGTCGAAATATTTTTTAGCACTTTGCTAAATAGGCATTTTTTTGCTTTGATGAACACTTAATCTGTGAGGTAATTTTTTCTTGGTAACGTCCGCTTTAATCGATCCATTTGGTCGAAAAATAGACTATCTACGCATCTCTGTCACCGATCGATGCGATTTTCGCTGTACCTATTGTATGGACGAAGATGTCACTTTTATGCCTAGAGACCATATATTATCTTTAGAAGAAATTGTTCATGTGGCAAAAACCTTTATATCCATGGGTACCAAGCGAATTAGAATTACGGGTGGCGAACCTTTGGTACGCAAAAACATCCTTTGGGCCATAGAACAAATAGCCAACACTGATGGTTTAGAAGAGCTCACCATAACAACCAATGGTTCTCAGCTTTATAAAATGGCGCAAAGCCTTCTCGACGTAGGCGTATCACGTATTAACATCAGCCTAGACACATTAAAAGCAGATCGATTTTACGCCCTAACTCGTCGGGATAAATTCCAACAAGTGATCGACGGTATAGAAGCCGCCAGTAAATTACCTTTTAAGCGCTTAAAAATTAACAGCGTGATGCTAAAAAACCATAATGATGATGAGCTTTTTGATCTTGCTAAATTTGCCTTAGATCACAAAATGGACATCAGTTTTATTGAAGAAATGCCGCTTGGCGTGATCACTGACCACAATCGTGCTGCAACATATCTATCTAGCGACAATGTCATCGATGCGCTTAGCGAGCACTATGAACTCACGCCGAGTTCAATCACCACCAGCGGACCAACACGCTATTATCAAGTGGCTGGTTATGATCATAAAATCGGTGTTATTTCACCACACAGCCACAACTTCTGCGACACTTGCAATCGTGTCAGACTAACGGCTGAAGGCCGCTTATTACTCTGCCTAGGCAATGAGCACTCAAAAGATTTAAGAACCGTACTACGTGATAGTTCATATTGCTCAACGATTTTAGGGTCAAAAAATCATGACTCAACAGAACTAAAAAACGCCATTATTGAGGCGCTAGCACTCAAACCCGAAAAACATCACTTTAATCTCGATGAAGCTCCACAAATTTTACGTTTCATGAGCGCAACAGGAGGCTAAACAAGGAATTCCCATGGCTAAAACACCAACACCTTTTCGACCATTAAATATCAGTGTCCTAACTGTTACCGATACTCGATCCATTGCTGAGGACACATCTGGTGATGCTCTAATTGAGCTATTAACTACAGCAGGTCACACACTCAATGAAAGAAAGCTAGTGAAAGACGACGTTTATCAAATGCGTGCCGTCGTTTCTAACTGGATAGCAGATCAAGACACCCATGTTGTGCTAATCACAGGTGGAACAGGATTTTATTCGCGCGATAGCACACCAGAGGCCATGACACCGCTGTTTGATAAAAACATCGAAGGCTTTGGTGAACTGTTTCGACAGATCTCTTACACAGAAATTGGCACATCCACTATTCAATCACGCGCTATTGCTGGATTAGCCAATCAAACGCTTATTTTCTGTTTGCCAGGTTCCACTGGTGCTTGTAAAACCGCATGGAATGGCATTTTAGAAGAGCAGCTTAATGCTTCTCATAGGCCCTGTAATTTTGTCAGTATGCTGATTGGCCCATACACTAACCAACATGAGGCATAACGAACATGGCCGCTTTGCTCGCCTTTGAGGACGCCCTAGAAGAAATTAAGCGCAGCGCTAGTGTTCTTGTAGAACAGCAAACAATCCCGCTTATAAACGCTCTTGGGCGCATTTTAGCAGAGGATGTAATCGCTGGAATATCAGTGCCGCCTCACGATAACAGCGCAATGGATGGCTACGCACTTGCTAGCCAAGATTGGCAAGACGGCAAACGTTTTACCGTTAGTCAGCGTGTTGCTGCTGGCCAGCATCCTCAGCCTTTAATGCCAGGTACCTGTGCTCGTATTTTCACTGGTGCAAATATTCCTTCCGGCGCTGATACCGTTGTTATGCAGGAAAACGCCGAACTAGAAGGTGACAAGGTCATCTTTACTAAACCGCCGACGTCTTCCGACAATATTCGACCGTTAGGGCAAGATATGCAGATCGGTCAAACGGTTGTTAAAGCAGGAGAGAAAATTACACCAATACACATTGGCCTTTTGTCTAGCCTTGGTATCACAGACATCATTGCCTATAAACAGTTGAATGTCGGTATCCTTACAACAGGTAATGAGCTGATTCCTACTAGTGAGAAGCTAAAAGAAGGCCAAATCTATAATTCAAATGGCCCAATGTTAAGCGCGCTTGTGGCTCAAGCTGGTCATAACGTTAGCCAATGTTTGCATGCAGCTGATACACCCGAAGACACAAAAACAGCTTTAAAAACCTTGATGCAATCCTGTGATGTTATTCTTTCGTCTGGGGGTGTTTCTGTGGGCGAAGAAGACCATGTAAAAGGAGCCTTGGAAAAACTGGGCAAAGTGCATTTATGGAAAATAGCCATTAAGCCTGGCAAACCACTTGTTCACGCCACGCTTGAAGGCATTCCTTTTCTTGGCTTACCCGGAAACCCAAGCTCAACGTTAGTAACCTATCATTGGTTCGCTCGTCTTTTGCTGTCCATCTGTGCAGGTCAAGTTGCGGAACTTCCCAAGTCTTATCCTGTCGACGCAGGCTTTAACCGAAATAAAGCAATCCAACGAGATGAGTTCTTAAGAGTTTCCATTGGTAAAGATGGTCTGGCTTACGCCCATCCGCAACAAAGCTCTGGCGCCCTGCTCGCAGCGTCTGAAAGCCAAGGTTACTTGCACATCAAAGCTAATACACAAGTCGTATACGGTCATTCTTATTCTTTTTATCCGTTCTCAGGCTTCTAACTTCCCTCTTTCTTCATAACTCACCTAAACTAAGAGAGCAGCATTCTAAAAAATCAGCATGCCGCTCTCTTGATTTGATAGGCACTAATAACCATTAGCACTCAAAAAAGGCGAAGAAAATGAGAGACATAGAATGGGAAAATTCCCTATATGAACATCAACACACCATGATCAAGCGGCTCGATGCTTTTCGAAAAGGAGCAAAAGTTGTCGAATATTCGAAAGATGAAACCATGGTAATAGAACATTCATTTCAGCTGCTGGTTGCTTCCATGCTGGACCTTGCTCGTTATGCTTTAAAACACCATTACAAAACCGAAATCTCTTCGCGCAAAGAAGTATTAAACGCGCTGATCGCGCATAAAGAGGTTACTTATGAGCAAGCAGAACAAATTAGATCGCTAATCGTTTTAAGAGATCGAATTCTGCATGATTATCTAGACGAAAATTTTGCTGATTTAGAAGAAGCGATGACACTTCGACGCTATAGCTTAGTGGAAGTGTTAACAAAAGAATGGATAACTCGCTTATCAAACCCGTCTTGATAAGCGCAAAGCATCTAGACTATACCGAAGCATCAAGAAAAGCCTGTCGTAATAACCCACGAAACCAAACATGGGCAGCGTCATGTTGGAAGCGCTCATGCCAAATCATTGAATAATCGAATTCGCGCGAAACAAAAGGCAATTCGTGTACGACAATTTCAGATACTGTCGCCGCCATATCTTCAGCAAACAGCTTTGGAACCGTCAACAATAAATCACTGTCCATTACAACTCTTGCTGCTGGCACAAAGTTAGGTAAATGCACCGAAACATGACGCTTATGACCCATTTTTTCCAACTCTCGATCAACCGCGAAATACTCTCGACGACCTAACACTACTTGCACATGGCTTGCTTGCAAGTAACTTTCTAATGTTAATTCGTCTTCAATTCCAGGATGATCTTTACGAGCCAAACAGACCATACGATCACTCTTTAAACGCATCGCACGAATACCGGCTGGAGGTTCTTTGGACAAAACAGCGACAGCCACATCAATATTCGTTTGGTCTAATTCAGCCACCATATCTTCATTCCAAGATTTTACATCCAATATAGCATCAGGCGCTTTTTGTCGAAATTGATCCAGTATTTTAGGCAAGACAGTTAATGTGCCAAAATCTGTGGTTGATAAGGTAAACCGACGTTTACTACTTTGAGGAATGAATTCACTGGGTTGAATGAGACTTTCAAGTCCCTTTAATGTGTCCGCCAAAAGTGGTGCCAAGTCTTGCGTTTTGGCTGTGGCGGATAAACCATGGGAGGTGCGAATAAATAACGGATCGTCGAACACATCGCGCAATCGTGATAATGAGCGACTGACAGCAGGCTGAGATACGTTAAGCCGCGTTGCCGCTTTCGTAACATTCAGTTCTTCAATTAAAACCTGAAAAACATACAGCAGATTCAAATCTATATCAGACAAACGTATTTCTGACAAAACAACACCCCGACAAGCTTGTTATAATTATAACTGAGAATCATAACAAGCTTTTAGGAATCACACTATCGCAACGCAAAAATTACATTTTCGCATTCACAACCAAAAGACCAAAGTCATGACAATGACTACAAAGACAACTCACGAATTTGTGCCGAGGTCATACCTAACAAATACAAAATGCCGTCTAGACCAAGGTTATTCATCGGGCATGGTGCCTGCTCTCTAACCAAAGGCTTAGCGTGTAAAGCCACACCTAAAGCAGCATGATTTAACATCAACAAATCGTTAGCGCCATCACCACAGGCAATCGTCTGTTGCCAATCTACATTTTGCGTTGCAACAATATTTGTCAGAAGTAACTTCTTTCGTTCACCATCAACAATATCTCCAAGGTACTTGCCAGTTAGTTCATTATTTTGAATTTCTAACACATTGGCATGCACTTCAGTCATACCATATTCTGCTTGAACCCGATCGGCAAAATAGGTGAAACCACCAGATAAAATCGCTGTATGCCAGCCATAATGATGTAACACCTTCATCAAGGTTGAAATACCATCCATATGTTGGATTCTGTTATAAACACCATCCATAACCTCGCTGCTCAAACCCTTTAACAAGGCTAGGCGCTGCACAAAACTTTCAACAAAATCGATTTCACCACGCATTGCGCTCGCGGTCACAGCGGAAATTTGCTCACCGATTCCAGCTTCTACCGCCAGCTCATCCATGACTTCCGCCTTAATAAGCGTGGAATCCATATCGAATACAGCAACACCCGGTGTTTTAATATCTAGCATTGTCGACTGATAAATATGATCAATACCAGTATCGTTAGATAAATTAAGGAGCTCAGCACGAATAGTAGCGCTATCAAGTACACCGTCACCAATCATAACTTGTGCCACAGAAACGGCATCATGGGTATCTGTCAACAGACGAATAGGCCCTTGCAAACCTCGCGCGTCTAACCAAGCGTTAAATTTATCAAGATATTCAGGGTTCAAAGAACCAATAAGAGTAATACTGGCAGACATAAACGCTCCTAATTCAATAAGACGCCTACTATAGCAAATCGTTTTCTTTTCGCTAAGCACCTGTTCTACTTTAAAGAATTCAGAAAACGGCCGTTATGATGTGTATACTTTAGTCACTGTCATTTGAGTTACCCCGAAGGAAGTTAATGGACACCCAACCGAAAACTAAGGCTATCGCTGCTTTTATACGCAAAAAACTCAGTGCGTCAGCCATTACCGTTGCCACCTTTATCTCGCTTATGATTCTCACTGTGTGCATATTTTGGTACACAATGACTCACGCGCTAGGCAATTATTTATCGCAACAAACTGAAGTGCTAGGCAGCAGCCTAGCCACTCAAGCCGCATTCAATGCCACACAGTCCATCCTAAACAACGATTTATTAAGCTTAAATGTGTTACTCAACCGTCTTGTTGTCGATGACAATATTTTGAGCGCCAGAGTCTTTAATAAAAAAGACGAGCTGCTGGCCGAAGCAAACAGTGGCAATGCAGAAATGCAATCTGAACAAGACTTCCGACCAAGTGATACACGACGTGTATACAGTTCCAGCATAAAATTCAGAGACGAGATTGTTGGGCATGTATTAATTACGCTAGACAAAACGCCTGCTCAGGCTACATTACAACACCTAAACCATTTGTTAATTGGCGTAGCCATTTTTACCTGCACCATTGCATTATTGCTTGTTATCCTAATTACAAAGTGGCTTTTTGCACCAATCAACGATGCCTCTTCTGCCCTCATAAACTACAGCAAAGGCCGAAAACCAGCCGAATTAGCAACGCCAATATACAAAGAAGCAAAGGCATTATTCCAAGCAGTTGAAACAATACAGTCCATAACTCCACCTAAAGAAGTTGTCGAAAAACCGATTAAGCCAGAGGAAGAAAACGTCGCTTCAACGGCAAAGCCTCAATTCGAAATCAACTTCGACGCCATCTTCGAAGAATCTAGACAGCGCAGCTGTGTTCTCTATTTTGACATTATCAATTTAGAAGAGTGGCACGAAGGAATGACACCGCTGCAGGTAGCCAATTTATTAACGCCGATCTACCGAGCTATATTTCAGGCCAGTGACGTCTATTTAGGCCAAGTTCACCAATACAAGAATGATTCTGTCATCATTCTTTTCAGTGCCCATAACTGCGAAGATAACCTTTATATTAATGCCGTGAGTACGGCACAACTTTTCTTAGGATTAGTGGATAAACTATTAGAAAACGAACTGTATGAAGATATTCCTAAACTAAACTTTCATTTAGGGTTACACCAAGGCAACACTCAAATTACTAACATGGTGAAAGAAAGTCGCTTCGATCCAGAAAAGATTGAAACCATTTTGAATAATGTCCATCAGCTCAGCCAGTCAGAAAGTATAAACAAACTGGTCATTAGTGATGATATTTTCACCCTATCCCATATTCAAAACCGAGTTTTTACAGGCCTTCCAGAAGTGATTGATGACAATGGCACAGAAATCTTAGCCTATGAAGTAAAAGGCATGTCAGATAAATACAAACAACAAATCCAGCAGCATATTGTTGAAATCGCCAACCCAGAAGATCAGCAAGACAACGCTTTGTAGTTTTGTCATAAAATTCTGAGTCAAAAAAACCCGCTTATATGCGGGTCTTTTACAATATATTTTATGTATTAGACTGGGCTCTAATCATCAAACCGAATCACGTCGTCTAATGACAGCCCTTCCTTATCCATAATCAGACGCAATTTCCGTAGCGCCTCAACTTGGATTTGACGAACACGTTCACGCGTTAAACCGATTTCAGCGCCAACATGCTCTAACGTGCTAGCTTCATGCCCACGTAAGCCAAAACGACGTGTAATGACCTCACACTGCTTCTCACTCAATTCATCAAGCCAAAGCTCGATACTGCTCAAAACGTCACCATCTTGACGATCTGCTTCTGGCCCCTGATGAAGAGTATCCGCTAAAACTTCTACCAAACTCTTATCGTTGTTGTCACCCCCGAATGTCGCATCAATAGAGCTAACCTTTTCATTCAGGCCAAGCATCTTTTGTACATCTTCCACGGGGCAATCTAGCATTTCTGCAATTTCTTCTGCACTAGGCTCATGATCT
Source organism: Marinomonas sp. (assembly GCF_965225885.1). Classification (NCBI taxonomy): domain Bacteria; kingdom Pseudomonadati; phylum Pseudomonadota; class Gammaproteobacteria; order Oceanospirillales; family Oceanospirillaceae; genus Marinomonas; species Marinomonas sp. The sequence goes on along the minus strand of NZ_OZ245329.1, from coordinate 1,830,694 downwards.
AACTTTTGAGTGAGTTCACGAGCTGCACGTAAATAAACATTAAGCTCTTTCACTACATGAATAGGCAAACGTATCGTTCGTGTTTGATTCATAATGGCGCGTTCAATGGTTTGTCGTATCCACCAAGTCGCATAAGTTGAAAAGCGGAATCCTCGCTCAGGATCGAACTTTTCCACTGCTCGAATCAAACCTAGGTTCCCCTCCTCAATTAAATCCAGCAGAGACAAACCTCGATTTAGATAGCGTCTAGATATTTTAACCACTAAACGCAAATTACTTTCTATCATGCGCTTACGCGCTTTTTGATCACCTTTTAAAGAAAGGCGAGAAAAGTACACCTCTTCCTCCGCAGTAAGCAATGGAGAAAAGCCAATCTCGCTCAAATACAACTGAGTAACATCAAGGTTACGGCTAGAATCGGCCTCTGCATAACGGGCGCTTACTGCCGATTCAAATTCTTCATCAACTAAATCCTCATCGATGGCTCCATCCCCAGCGACAGCATCATCAACGAGATCATCATCTAGTGAATCAAGATCAAAATCTCCAACATTCAAAACTTTAGCTGCTTCTTTATCCCTATTTGCAAACTTCATGTCCCCTCCTTAAAACGCTAATTTCGCTTAATTCATTTTGGGTAAAACATTTAGCGGATCGATCGGTTGACCATCGCGACGAACTTCAAAATGAAGTAGTGGTCTATCGTCGCCCTTGCCACCAATAACAGCAAGAGAGTCACCTGCTCGAACATTTTGCTTTTCCTTCACTAATATCCTTTCGTTATAAGCGTAAGCACTCAGATAAATATCATTGTGTTTCACGATGACAAGATTCCCATAGCCAATAAGACCGCTACCAGCATAAACAACCGTACCATCTGCTGCCGCTTTTACTAATGCTCCTTCCCCAGCCTTTATATCTATACCTTTACTACTAACGCCAGCATTTGAAAACCCCCTAGTGACCTGACCATCGATTGGCCAAGACCAACTACCCAATATTTTTTCGTCCTTGACGTCGTTTTTTGGCAATTTTTTTGGCGCTTTGGCATAAACAACTGGAGCAGATTTAGAAGGTATAGTTTTGGTATTTGATGCCACCGAAGGAGAAGGTGATACTGAATTAATTGGTTCCGAAGAGGTCGAATTTTTAGTCCCACCAAGACGAATTTTTTGCTTAGGATAGATAGTATAAGGTGCGTCGATATGATTTAAATCAGCCAGCTCTCGATAGTCTAATCCATAACGAAAAGCTATAGAAAACAAGGTCTCACCGCTTTGGACACGATGGACACCAGAAGAAGGAACAGAAGCGACACTGGCATTGTTAGAGGCATAAGTACGATTATTTTTTGCTGAGTAATGAAGTATCTCATAAGAGCATCCAGACAATAAAAGACACAATAAAACCAGCCGACTTATTAACCAAGTTAGCGACAATATATTATGTCTTTTAAAGCAACTGCAAAAAATAATTCTTTACCCCAATATCCACTTCAAATTAATTATTAATATTTGTCGAGTTTCGTAAAAAAATGTAAGAAATAAGAATAACACTCAAAAAGCCGACAAAAACAAACCCTATTGGCAGCAAAAAATCGGTCGGCCAATAATAGTTAGGTAAATCCCAAGGTAAAATAAGATGCTCTTCTAAAGGGAGTTTTTTGTGACCAATAACACTCCACGTATCCGTTACCTTCCACGGCCAGACTTTCACTAAAGCACCTAGCATAACACCTGTCAGAAATGACAAAGTCATCGACCTGGCATGATTAAGCAAATAATGAAGAACTTTAGAAAAGCTCAACAGCCCAATTAAAGCACCTGCGGCAAACACGACAATAACAGCCAAATCTAAGCTCTTAACCGCTGAGAGAATGAATCCGTACATACCAAGCATGAGCAACAAAAAACTGCCCGAAATACCTGGCAAAATCATTGCACAAATCGCAATCATGCCCGAGAAAAAAACCATGGTGTAAGAGGTATTTAATTGAGTTGGAACAAGCAATGACAAGCTAGCACCAGCAGCAACCCCGATAAGCAGACCGACAAAATGACGAAAAGAAAAACCAGCTATTTGATTAATCAAAAAATAAGCAGAAGCTAAAATGAGACCAAAAAAGAAACTCCACAAATAACTAGGATACTCAGCTAAAAGATGCGTAATTAAACCTGCAAGCAAAAAAATACTGGTCACAATACCAGCGCCTAATGACAACAAAAAAGCACCATCAAAATGCCGCCACAAAGCCTTTATGTCGCCCTTGAATAACATAATTACACTGTCTTTATTTACACCACTCAACGAACGAATAAGGCGATCATAGACACCTAAAATAAAAGCAATGGTTCCACCTGACACGCCGGGAATAACATCTGCCGCCCCCATTAACAACCCACTCAAATACACTTTAAGCCATTTAGGCATGTTCCATTCCTTCTAATAAGGGCACAAAATACGCCGATTCTGTACCTAAACATTTCCACCTATCACCTTTCTTTCGCCAACAACCTATATGTGGGCTAGGATGATCAATCGGCATAATTAAAATACCTTGTTGTTTCAAACAATCCGTCAAGGCCAGCGGAATTTTGCTTGCCATTGCCGTAATAATAACGGCGTCCATTTCTACTTTATTAGGCCATCCACTCTGACCATCGCCAAATAAATACTCGACATTCTTGATTCCCATCGACGACAAACGCTTTTTAGCTTGTAAATAAAGCGGCTCATGGCGCTCAACGGTATGAACTTTATTAAAAAAGTGCGACAAAATTCGGGTTTGATAACCAGACCCAGTACCAATTTCTAACACACGACCCAGCCGAGAATGAGCTAAAAGCCATTCCGTCATTTTCGCCACCGTAAGCGGCTGGCTAATGGTTTGATTACGACCGATAGGAAGTGGCGTTGCTGAATAAGCCAAATGTGAAAACGCAGGCTCGACAAATTCATGACGAGGAAGAGCAGCCATTAAAGCCAACAACTCTTCATGAGTAATTCCTTGCTCTCTAAGTTGATGAATCATCTTAGAGGCCCTAGGCTCAGTATGTGAAACTAACCAATTAAGATCATTCAGGCTCATAACGTTATGGTGTCTGTCCATTTTTCAAGAGGGGATTTTGCTTCATAACACGTCATATCCGTATGAATTGGCGTAATAGAGACATAACCGTTTTTCACAGCACAAAAATCTGTGCCTTCTGACACATCATGAGGTTCAGACAAAGCACCGATCCAAAAACTTGGTAAACCTCTGGGATGTTGAGCTGAAATAGGCGCTTGCGCCTTATGACGATAACCGAGACGTGTCACTTGTATGCCTTTTAACTCTTCATAAGGAACATCAGGGACATTAATATTCAATAAGATACCGACTGGCAAAGTAAGGGCGTGAGAATCCTTCAAAAGCTGCATAACAACCTTTGCTGCGGTATCAAAATGCTGATTCCCAACTAAAGACACCGCCAGTGCAGGACGCCCCAAATGACGAGCCTCCATCGCCGCAGCAACCGTACCGGAATAAATCACATCGTCGCCCAAATTCGCCCCGTGATTAATCCCAGAAACCACCAAATCCACATCGCCATCAACCACACCAGACAAGGCGAGGTTGACACAATCTGTTGGCGTGCCATCAACTCGATACTGACCCTCCGTAACCTTTAACGGCTGTATTGGGCGAGACAAGGTCAAAGAGTTACTCGCACCACTGCGATTACGATCTGGCGCCACCACTAAAATAGCGTATTCTTGCTGTAAATACCTAGCCAGTATTTGTATACCAACCGCATCAAGGCCATCATCATTAGCGATCAATATTCTCATGGTATTTCTCTGTCGATTTATCCGTATAATCTATCATTTCGCGCAATAAGCTGGTCGCAAAACATCCTTTTGGCAAGGCAAATTCCACGATCAGTTGCGCATTCCCTTCTTTCTCTCTTAGCAATTCCCAGGCCATATTCATTGGCACAAGGCGCGCCAATCGGCTGTCTCTAGAAAGGTCAAAGGCAATTAAAGCATCGACTATATCCAACCTTTCAGATAAAGAGTCTTTCATTGCTCGCTCACGCTGAGGACCTGTGCCAGCTTCCCAACCCTCGCTAATCATAGGTAAAACGGGGCTTACCGTACCGCGCAGTACACTTAAATGCATCAAGGCATCGACTTCTTTTACGCGGAATTGCTCATCTTTATGCTGAAATTGCGCAATATCACCATCACATAATCGCATCCACATACCGTTTTCAACTTGATCACTTAGCGCCTCATTGAAGCACCAAGAACGAATAGCCGATAACCAAAAGGATTCTGTCTTTGATAATTTACGGCGACTTTGCCGCCCTTTTAAAACAAAACCTTTGCCGTTATGCAAATTATTACCGTTTATTCCAAAGCGTTGTGGGCCATAATAATTAGGTACGCCAGCTTGTTTAATGAGATTCAAACGACCTTCTAGTTCGTCTAAATCACCATTAACACCACGCAGTCGGATAACAAAACGATTCGCTAAATGCGCGCCGGTACGAAGCTTTTTAGAATGGCGCAACTGCGCAATTACTCGAACACTTTCCGGCTCTCTAAATGCTTCCTGAATGGTCGTTAAATCTGGTTCTTGATTTAATACATGCAGACAGAACCATTGACGCGTACAAGCATGGCGATCTTTTACACCACTGTAAGTTACTTTGTTCGGAGCAATACCGGCAATTTGAGCCAGGCGTTTAGCAAGGAAGTCAGTATTTACCCCTTCCTTTTCAATAAACACAAAGCAAAATTCACCTTTGCCATCAGGTTCAAAACCTAGCTGCTCTTCAACATAAAAATCTTGTACATGGGTTTTCAAATCCCCGGAAACCGTCGGCTTTGACCAAGCGTATCGCCATTCGGTATTCATATTTGATCCTGTTTAAAAATGAGAGCAACCGCCTCGACAGCGATGCCTTCTTTTCGACCAGTAAAGCCAAGCTTTTCCGTCGTCGTTGCTTTTACATTCACAGCACTGATATCCACCGCTAAGTCTTCGGCTATATTTGCTCGCATAGCATCAATATATGGACGCATTTTGGGTGCTTCAGCAATAATGGTGACATCAACATTGCCCACACTAAAACCTAGAGCTTGTATTTCTTGGTAAGCACGCTTTAATAAAATTCGACTATCCGCACCAGCAAAAGCCACATCGGTATCTGGAAAATGCTTTCCAATATCCCCCAATGCCGCAGCGCCTAACAAGGCATCGGTCAAAGCGTGCAATGCGACATCTCCATCAGAATGAGCAATCAAACCCTGAGAGTAAGGGATTGAAACGCCACCAATAACAATGTGATCGCCTTCACCAAATTTATGAACATCAAAACCATGGCCAATACGAAAAGGCATCATGATAGTTACTCCTGTGCTATGAATTGCACTTACTGTTTGAACCTAACATATAAGAAAAAAGCGCCTCAGCAATCAGCAGATCTTCGGGTAAAGTGATTTTAATATTGCTACTTTCTCCGACAATAAGATCTGGATGCCAGCCGATAAACTCCATCGCAGAACATTCATCTGTCACCATGACGCCTTGTGCTTGAGCTTGCTCCAATGCATCGAATAATGCTTGGACAGGGAATTTTTGTGGCGTCTGCGCCAACCAAATAGCACTTCGGTCAAGTGTGGCATCAACCGACGGTTGATCTGATACCTGAAGCTTCACCGTATCTTTTGCTGGCATTGCCAACAACGCACCTTGATCAGAGGCATGATGAATAATTCGATTCAGCGCAGCTTGGCTTAACAAAGGGCGCGCGGCATCATGAACCAAAACATCTTGCTGAATTATATCTACTGTATCCAGCAAATAGCGTAAACCTTTCTGCACGGTGTCGCTGCGCTCTTTACCGCCAACGAAGCTATGAACTAAATCATGCTGCTGCCATTTTGAATCAGGCCAATAGGCATCGTTTTCACCCACACCTATCAGCACACCTGCAATAAGCGGATGCGAAATGAAAATCTCGATAGTGCGGTCTAGAATAGTTTGACCGGCAAGAGGTAGATATTGTTTGGGACAATTCGCTTGCATACGCTGGCCAACACCAGCGGCGGGAATGATAACCCACAAAGGCTTTATCATTTTTTATTCACCATGCGATAAAATACTTCACCATCTTTTATATACTGAAGTTCGCTACGAACATGCTCCTCTACCGCTTCTTCTCCAAGACGAAGATCATGAACTTGCGCTCTAAGAGCTTGATTACGGTGCTTCAGGCGTAAGTTAATACGCTCTTGATAGGCGATCTGCTTTGCTAGCTCTTCTTGTCGCTTAACGCCCTGCTCACCAAAATACAAATGATAAGATTGATAGCCCACGGCACAGACAAAGAAGAAAATTAACAAACGTGCCATACACACCCTCAAAACTAAAAAAATACATTCCCATTACCATAAAATTAAAGCCAAAGGAATTGAAGCAAAAAAAAATAAAAAAAGGGAGAACCAAGTTCTCCCTTTATTAAATCAGGCGATATTAAGCCTGACCTTTGATCTCAGAACGACCTTTATAAGGTGCTTTACCACCTAATTGCTCTTCAATACGTAGCAATTGGTTGTACTTAGCAACACGGTCAGAACGGCATAGAGAACCTGTTTTAATTTGACCAGCCGCTGTACCAACTGCAAGATCTGCAATCGTCGCATCTTCGGTTTCACCAGAACGGTGGGAAATGACTGCTGTAAAGCCAGCGTCTTTTGCCATTTTAATGGCCGCTAACGTCTCAGTTAAAGAACCGATTTGGTTAAACTTGATTAAGATAGAGTTAGCAATACCGTTATCAATACCACGCTTCAAAATCTTAGTGTTAGTAACGAAAAGATCATCACCCACTAATTGGATTTTATCACCCATTAGTTTAGTTTGGTGTGCGAAACCATCCCAGTCAGACTCATCAAGACCATCTTCGATAGAAACAATTGGATATTGCTTAGTAAGGTCTTGCAAGAAGAAGTTGAACTCTTCTGAGGTGAATTTTTTACCTTCACCTTTAAGGTCATAGATATTGGCTTCTTTGTCATAAAACTCAGAGGCAGCACAATCCATCGCCAAAGTGATGTCTTTACCTAGCTCGTAACCAGCAGCTGCAACGGCTTCTTTGATAACAGCCAAAGCTTCAGCATTCGATGACAAATCCGGTGCAAAACCGCCCTCATCACCAACCGCAGTACTTAAACCGCGATCACTCAATACTTTTTTCAGAGCATGGAAGATTTCAGCACCATAGCGCAAAGCTTCACGGAAATTTGGCGCACCAACTGGTTGAATCATGAATTCTTGAATATCAACGTTGTTGTCTGCGTGCTCGCCACCATTGATGATGTTCATCATAGGCACAGGCATTGAGTAAACGCCTGGTGTGCCATTGATGTCTGCAATATGAGCGTATAATGGGACTTTCTTAGAAATCGCTGCCGCTTTCGCCGCTGCCAAAGAAACCGCCAAAATAGCGTTAGCACCAAAAGTAGATTTGTTTTCTGTGCCATCAAGATCAATCATAATGTGATCAAGTTCAGCTTGAGCAAGGGCACCTTTGCCGATCAAAGCGTCACGGATTGGACCGTTAACTGCTGCAACGGCTTTTAATACACCTTTGCCTAGATAGCGACTTTTGTCACCATCACGCAACTCTAAAGCTTCACGAGAACCGGTAGAGGCACCAGACGGTGCACACGCTGAACCTACGGAGCCGTCTGCCAAAATAACATCAGCTTCAACGGTAGGGTTACCACGAGAATCTAAAACTTCTCTGGCTTTAATATCAACGATTTGACTCATAACAAACCTCTTAAAATAAATGAAAAATCACAAACTGCCTGTTTGCACGACTGAGTCCTTTGCACGATGTTACGAGTGAAGCCAAGACGAAGCAAAAATAGACGAAAAAGCGGAGTTTATAAATTATAAATGAGCATTTTGAGTCTATTTTTAACAAAGTATTGGCAAGCACAGTAGTCGTGCGAGGGGCTCTATTTATTTTTCTTTTCCTGCGTATTTTAGTGCCGCATGTACAAAGGCACTAAACAGGCCGTGTCCATATCTAGGTGTTGAAGTAAATTCTGGATGGAACTGACAAGCAACAAACCAAGGGTGATCAGCAATTTCAATCATCTCTACCAAGGAATTGTCTTCTGAACGACCGGAAATCGTCAGACCAGCTTTTTCCAACGCATCAACATAAAAGTTGTTTACTTCATAACGATGACGATGACGCTCTTTAATGACTGCTTTACCGTAAGCGTCAAAGGCTTTTGTGCCTTCAGTAAGATTACAGTTCTGCGCGCCAAGACGCATTGTGCCACCTAGATCGGATTCCTCTGACCGGATTTCTTTGGAACCCTCTGCATTAGTCCATTCTGTAATCAGACCAACAACTGGGTTCTCTGCTTTTAAATTAAACTCGGTGCTGTGCGCACCGGCTAAATTTGCCACATTACGAGCAAATTCGATTACCGCTACTTGCATACCCAAACAAATACCTAAGTAAGGCACTTTGTTTTCACGAGCATACTGAGCCGTCAATATCTTACCTTCAACACCACGCTCACCGAAACCACCAGGAACGAGGATTGCGTCCATTCCTTTTAGTACTTCCGTACCTTTTTCTTCAATGCTTTCAGAATCGATGTAATGCAATTTCACTTTTGTACGGGCATGAATACCAGCGTGATCCATTGCTTCAATCAAAGATTTATACGCATCCAACAACTCCATGTATTTACCAACCATGGCGATATTGATTTGCTTCTCAGGGTTCAATTTAGCCTGAGTTACTTTGTTCCAGATATCTAGATTTGGCATATCGCAATCTAGATTGAAATATTCAACGATCAAGCTATCTAGGCCTTGGTCATTCAACATCTGTGGAATGCGGTAAATAGTGTCGGCATCAGGAAGAGAAATAACCGCACGTTCTTCAACGCTAGTAAACAAAGCAATTTTCTTACGCTCTGGCGCTTCAATAGACACTTCAGAACGACAAATCAGAATATCAGGTTGAATACCGATAGAGCGAAGCTCTTTTACGGAATGCTGAGTAGGCTTGGTTTTGGTTTCGCCAGCAGTACGAATATAAGGAACCAGTGTCAAATGCATGAACAAGGCGCGACGTGGACCCAATTCTACTTTTAATTGACGAATAGCTTCTAAAAAAGGTTGTGACTCGATATCACCAACGGTACCGCCGATTTCAACCAAAGCAACATCTGCGCCTTCGGCACCAGAAATAACGCGGCGTTTGATTTCGTCAGTAATATGAGGAATGACTTGAACAGTGCCACCAAGGTATTCACCACGACGCTCTTTCTTCAGAACATGTTGATAGACACGACCACTGGTGAAGTTATTGCGTTTGCCCATTTTGGTGGAGATGAAACGCTCGTAGTGCCCCAGATCTAGATCAGTTTCAGCGCCGTCTTCTGTGACATATACTTCGCCGTGCTGGAAAGGACTCATGGTGCCTGGATCCACGTTGATGTATGGATCTAGCTTTAGCATGGTGACTTTTAGACCACGAGATTCAAGGATTGCGGCCAGAGATGCGGCTGCCAAACCTTTACCAAGAGATGAAACTACACCACCTGTAACGAAAATATATCGTGTCGCCATGAGTGTTTAACCCGCCTTAAAATATAAAAAAATGAGATTTGAAAGCACATAACAATATACCTTCAGGACGGGGGAAAATAATAACATCGGAAGGCATTTCACTCAATGTAAAACACAGTTGTTTTACATTGAGTGAAAGATCAACACCAAGAAAGGCGAGGCCAGTGAAAGCAGAGCTACAAGTCTAACTCTAAGACAGGTGTTTTAGAGCGTGAACAGCAAGGCATAACTAACTTGCCTTGAGCATGTTCTTTATCGGTTAGAAAGACGTCTCTGTGATCAGGAACGCCGTCTATAACACCTGTTTGACAAGTTCCACATACACCAGACTCACAAGATACAGCTAGGAAAACACCGTTTTCGTCCAAGGCTTCAAAAATACTTTGATCCGCTCCAACATCAAACATCTCACCAGTACTGTGGATTTTCACTTTAAATGCAGTATTTTCACTTACATTTTCATCGAGTGCAGGGGCCGCAAAAAACTCACGATGCAAACGCTCTTCAGGCCAACCCAGCATTTTTGCTTGTAACAGCACGTAATTGATAAAGTCAGCAGGACCGCATATGTACAGTTCAGAATCATTAGAATGACGTGACAAAACATTCACCACGTCCATTCGACCAGAACTCGCCACCTGGCTAAAGTGAAAATGCATTTTGTCAGCAAAAGAACTACTTTCTAGTGCGGATGAAAATGCCGCCGTTTCTGGTGATTTTGCGCAATAATGAAATTCAAAAGACAAGCCTTTTTTCTGCAGCTGCTGCGCCATTGGAAGCATTGGTGTCACGCCAATGCCACCAGCGACCAAGACACTATGGCGTTTTGTTTCCATCAAAGGAAAGTGATTCTTCGGCTCACTAATCGACAAAGCATCGCCTATAGTCAAGCGATGCACTTCTGCCGACCCACCTCTTGATTGCGGATCTTTTAAAACCGCAATTTCATAATATTGTGCTTCGGTCTGCAAACGACACAATGAATATTGGCGAATCAAGCCGCTAGGCAAATGAATATCAATATGCGCCCCAGCTTCAAAAGAAGGCAATCCAGAACCATCTACAGAGCCCAACACCAACCGAACCACGCCTTGCGCTTCGGTAACAACATTTCTTACCACTACCGGAATCATCTGGCTCTCCTAACCTATTATTTTTTTAAAAACTAGGGAGTAACTTATATCACACCCTAGCTGGCATCGATTAAGCTAAAATGACACTGTTTGAAGCGGTGCGCTCACATTAGATGCTGGCGACTTAGATTGCTCTTTGGCCGTCTGCTCTTTAGCAATAAGTCGATCAATCACTCGTCTTGACTGAACGCCACCGGCATCAATATCCAGTTTTAATAAATCATAGTCTGGAAAAGCCAATAAGTTCTGCTGTTGGCGCTCAAGCACTTCCAAATCTTCAGAAAAGATTTTGCCCTGCCCTTCGCGAATGGTATCGGTTAATGCTTGATCTTCTGGTTTGAAATTACGTGCCATACCCCAGAAATACCAAATAGAGGTTTCTGTTTCTGGTGTAATAAAATCCACTACAGTACTGCTGGCTTTTTTCTCAGCTGGCGCATCAAAGCCCCCGTTTCCTGCATGGGCAACACCAACATCAATCATCACATGAGAAGGTGGACTAAAACGACAAATCTGCCAACGATCCACTAAAACATCGTCAGCCAAACCATTACCACGTAACGCTGCTTGCCAAAACGGTGGTGCCATAATATTTTCCATGAAGCGACTGGTAATAACCTTATCGCCATCCACCGTAGTAGAAACAGGAGACTCATCGATTTCTTTCTGCCCAATACTGCTGGCATGAACATAAGTCTCGTGAGTCAAATCCATCAGATTATCGACCATCAAACGATAATCGCAGTTGATATGATACAAGCCACCGCCATAAGCCCACTCAGGATTTACCGCCCATTCTAAATGAGGAATCAAAGCTTTATCTGCTTGAGATTGGTCACCCGGCCACACCCAAATAAAACCATAGCGTTCTTCAACCGCATAGGACTTCATACAAGGAAAGCCTTTAACTCGCTGCAGTGGCATTTCTTTAGTTTTACCATCGGCTCCCATTTTTAAACCATGGTAACCACACACCAAAAGACCTTCTTCGACATAACCTAAAGACAAAGCGGCACCGCGGTGTGGGCAAAAATCCAATACCGCAGCTATTTCGTTATCGTGGGAACGGTAAAAAGCAATGCTTTCACCGCAAATTTTACGACCAAGAGGTTTGCTGCCCGCAACCTCTTCAGACATGGCTGCGACATACCAGGTATTTTTGGGGAAAGTTTGCTGACTCATTGGAATTCTCCTGCTTTTATTTTTATTTATTGGATCCAATATAGACAAAACAAATCAGAAAACAATATAGTTATGCATTAATTGGATCCACTTAATGCATAATGAATAATAGCTTTCACCCTAAGCAATTGATAAATAAAAGCTTCCTCATTGGATCCAATTATTCCTTTTTCATCTATATTTACGTTATGATTATTTTTTACATAAAAACGCTGAGGCAAGAGTAATGAGCACTTCCCAATGAGTACGTTCCAATGAGTAAACCTGGACAACAAGTAATCAGTCGATTACGACAAATGATTTTGTCTGGTGAACTAGCGTCAGGACAACGCCTTGCTGAAATTCCAACTGCAGAGCAACTTGGCGTATCACGCACTCCGGTTCGCATTGCCTTTCGAACCCTAGAACAAGAAGGTTTGCTGACTAAATTAGCGGGGCGCGGCTACATTGTCCGTCAAGTGACGCAAGCAGAGATTAGCGGTTCTATTGAAGTACGAGGAGTGCTGGAAGGCTTGGCTGCAAGGCAAGCAGCAGAAAATAAGTTATCAAAATCGCAGGCTAATGAATTGCTGCAACTGTTAAAACAAGGCGATGAATTGTTTGTCAAAGGCAGCATTAATGAGCAAGACCTCGTCATCTACCACGACATGAACCAGCGTTTTCATCAAATCATCATAGAAGCCAGTTTAAATCCAGCCATAGCTGAAGCCTTAAGTCGTAATGAGCATCTACCTTTTGCCTCTGTCAGCGCACTGGCATTTGACCGTCATAATCTGGCCCAAGAATATCGCCGTTTTAATTTTGCCCATATGCAGCATCATGCAGTATTTGATGCTATCAGCCACGGACAAGGAAGCCGCGCTGAAGCCATCATGCGTGAACACGCCAATGCCACACACCGCTACGCAAAAATATTTTCCCAAATGGAAGAAAACGGTGAAAAAATGCACGTTTTGAATAATATGAGCTCGCTAGACTAAGACAAATCCGTATTACCAAGCGGCACTTCTAAGGCGTTACTAATACCAATAGGTTGCCCAACCATTTCGTCATAGGCACTTTGATGGCAAAGCACCATAGCACCTACCGTTTTACCTTTAAACAAAGCTTGCAGATCTAACTTATTATGACTAGTGAGGAAACGCCCTGCGTCTGTTTGTATGTATTCTTCTTTGTTTCCTATCACCACCGACAGCTGATATAAGTTTGACTCCAAAGAATGCAGTTTCACCTTATCGACATGAGAAATTTTTTTAAGTTCTTTTAACAACATAACGACGCACCTTCACTGTTTTCTTTAATTACGCATTTAGTCATCATTCAGTTCACATAAAAGTACGAATCGTGGAAATAAGTTCATGCTAAAGTATTGTGATGAACAATAAGAACAGGAAAAACCATGACACTCCTTGATATTAACAACAGCTATAAAAACTCAGCGGATGTGCAAACCGCATTAGGTAAAATCCAATCCTGCCTAGACAAACCAAACCGTACTCTAATCGGTTTAACCGGTGGACCAGGTTCAGGGAAAAGTACGCTCGCGGGTTATTTGCTTGATTACTTTACAAAGCAGCAAAACACACACGTCATTTGTCTTTCAATGGATGGTTTTCACCTTTCTAAAGCCCAGCTTCATGCTTTACCTAATGCAGAAGAAGCTTTCGCTACACGAGGCGCTCCTTGGACATTTGATAGTACGGCCTTCATTGAACGCGTAAAGAAAATTAAACAGGCCTATCAACAAGACGATATTTTATGGCCAAGCTTTGATCATGCGCTTGGTGATCCAATTGAAGATGATTTATCGATAAAGAAAAAAACGAAAGTCATATTAGTTGAAGGATTGTACTTGTTACATCAACAAGATGGCTGGCAAGAATCGAAAACCTTATTTGACCAACATTGGTTTTTAGACATTCCCATTGAAGTAGCAATCGAGCGTTTAGCAAAACGCCACATGAAGGCTTGGGGATTCAGTCATGAGCGAGCCATGGACAGAATCAATAAAAGTGACGGTTTGAACGCTGAATTAGTTGCAACATATAAAAATCAGGCAGATTGGTTATTAAGAGTCTAACGCTTCTCTAGACTTTCTCCCTGTTCTTTCAGGTTATGTTTTTTTAAATTATGCTCTTTGGGCCGCAATGGCTTCAGCACTTCTTTCAAAGGTCAGATTAATCCGTATGAACATGCCTTGTATCGCTTCAACTTGGTTAGCGTCCTCGACCAAAGAAGCTAAGTCGGCGTAAAGCGAGTCGCTAGCTTTTTCGAATTGATCATCAAAACGTCCTTTGCTCGACTCTAAAAAAGCATTTGCCAGCGACTTTTGCCAAACTTCCAAAGATTCTAAACGCTTTCCAGCCAAGCCTTCACAGACTGAACGCACTCGAATCGAAACATGCCCTAAATTCAATGCAGTCAAAGCCAAATCTGTAATAGCACGAGATTTAGAACCTTGATCATAATTGGTCAAACGCAATAACCGATCCGCCATACGTCGGTTGAACCAAGTCGATGGTCCATTGTGTTGGTTAATTTCCAATAAATCTTGATACGTGGTTTTGAAAATTCGATGTACCAAGAGCCGAACGCTGGGCCCAGTGATCAAATGAAACACCCAAAACAAAATACTCACGCCAACAAAAATGGCCATCGCCGTGCTCAGGGTAAAATCAATAGAAAAGGCTCGACTCATATCACGACTAGGACTAACAAGAATAGAAAAAGGAATACTAAAGCCCAAGCCATAGGGCAAAGTTTGTTGATCCGCGAGTAGCAATAACCCAAAAAAGTAAGGAGCCGCCAAGACAAGTAGCAAAATTTCTAATTGTCCGGTGCTCTGAGAAAGCAGATTTAAAGCAAAGAAAATCGCGACGATCACCGCCGCAATCACACCAATTAGAAGCCTTTTTAGCACGATTCTTAGAATCATCAATGGCAACCTAGCCAGCATGATCGAAAAAATCACGGGTAAAATCATGATCATTAATGCAGACGTCGATCCTGTACTCACCCAAATACAAGATCCTATTGAAAACACCACCATGGTTCTGATACCAATAATAAGACCCGCTAAAGGATCTCGGTAGGTCAACATACTCGGCGCATTCAACAAGGTATTATCACGCTCTTCTAATGCTCGAAAAGCGCGCAGCAAAACCGTTAGATCAGCGGTAATTTCTGACGCAATATTCAACATATGGGATTCAAAAGGCGAATCGGCATCGTTATTGGCGCGATAATCAGCAAGGTCCCGACGCAAGACTTTTACTTGCTCCAAGCAATATTCAAAATCACTGGATTCTGCAATACGACCAAATGCTTCTCGTAATCGATCAAGCAGCTGTGTCAAAGCTGACGTCATTAACTCTTGATGACGTCGTTGTAAACGCCCAAATATTTGTACCAATGCCAATAAAGACAAGACTTTCTGAGCCAATTGATTGGCTGCTCTGGTTCTTCCTGGACCTTGCGGACCTTCGTAACTGGCGGCACTAGAATCTTCGCTGACCATGCCTAATGTCGCCATAATACCGTCAATTTGCTTATGACGAGTCTCATGCGAGCCAGCTTTATCTAGCTCTGTGACTAAATATTGCAATGTTTGATTAATGACCGACCGCGCTTGCCGTTGCAAACTTTCCTTAACTTTCACAGGCCAGAACATATGACTAACAACACCAGCACAAATAGAGCCAATGATTATTTCACTCACTCTCGCTTGAGCGATATCAAACACCGCTTGGCTACTGGCCATTGGAGGATTCACCATCACCAGCAAAACAATAAGCTCTGCTGTGACGGCTGCCATCGCAAAGGCGTAAACAAAATTAGCTTGTCGAACCATAGCTGACAAAGCGGAGTTTAAACCCAACCATAACGCCAACACACTCAAAGCCAAATATGGGTAATCAATTAATTGAGTGAGTAAAAAGATACCAAATAAACCACCCACAATCGTACCAATAATCTGACAAAGCGCTTTTTCAAGCACCAAGCCGTTTTCAGGACGCATTTGTAGAAAAACCGCAGAAACCAATGCCCAATAAGGTCGATCAAGATTTAAAAATAAGGCTAGAGTTAACGCCATTGCCATAGCAATGACGCCTTTTAATGCAAAGATAATGGCCTGTTTTTTTGGGAAAAACAGATTCTGAAAAACGATTCCCAAAATACTCTCCTTACTGCTTAGTAAGATGAATAGTGGCCGTCATACCCGCACTAAGCTGAGTGCCTTCTGGCAAAGGATCCAATTCAATATCAATAGGGATTCGCTGAGACAATCGCACCCAATTAAAGGTTTGCTGTATTTGTGGCAAAAGCTGACCATTACTTTGAGTATTGGTGTTTGCTATGGCTTTGCCAATGCTCACCACATGACCTGTTAATGGCTTGCCTCCGCTCAACAAGATGATTTTGGCTTGTTGATTTAAATGAACCAGCGGTATTTTAGTTTCCTCAAAATAGCCTGTTACATAAAAAGAATCCGACTGAACAATGGCAAAGACCGAAGCACCTTGACCAACATAATTCCCCTGACGTAAATTCAAGTTAATGATATGCCCTGATACTGGCGCATGCACTTGCGTTCGGTCTAGATTAAGCTGAGCTGTCGCTTGCTGAGCGACAGCCAAATCATAATTGGCTTTGGCGATTTCGGTACTGATACGCGAAGATTCTAAATCTTCAGCGCTAATGGCTTTTTGACTAAGCAATGCCGTACGTCTTTCATACTTATGTTTCGCCAACTGCCAAGAATAAAAAGCATTTTCTGTATTAGCTTTGCTTTGATCAAATGCCGCTTGATAACGCTGTTGGTCAACACTGAATAGTAAATCACCTTTGGTAACGGCTTGATCATTGGTGATATTCAAATTCGTCACCCAACCAGACACATCAGGCGCAACCGTTACTATATCGGCTCGAATGCGGCCGTCACGCGTCCAAGGGGAATGCATATAATCGTTCCACACCCAACGACCAGCAAATATGGCAGCCACAATGACCAATAATGTCACTAAAATACGTAGATATTTTGCCATTGATTTATCTTCCACCTAATACATAAACAGTTAGCGCCAAATAACAAACAAACAAAGACACCTCAAACCAAGATACTTTCCATATACGATCATGCCAGCCTAAACGATGCAGGGAAAACCGCGTAAGTGCTGCCAATATGAACGCAATCGGAAAATAAACGACCAAAGGGCTAAACTCTAGCCCACCAAAAACAACAACATGAAGCATTATAAATATCCTGTCGTATTAAGATGTTAGACAGTGTTATGAAGCACTCAAAAACAGATAACCTATTAAGAATAGAATTTTATCTCGATAACACAAACTAATTGTGCAGCTAACGCCAAATAAAAACACAACAATAACAATTATCTACATTTGGTTATTGGCAGCGGCAACGCTGAGCTTGCTTGCCATTTAATATCAAGATAAGAATAATCAGGGTGCTGCCAAAGGTCTCCAATAGCAACCAAAGTATCTCCCTGATATAAATACGGAAGATGCTCTCGCCACCAGCTCGGGATCGCTTGATCGTTAAGCCATTTTTTTAATTTACGCGTTTTTCCATTGGGCATATTCAAAGACACGCCATGAGGACGAGCTTTCAATTCGCAGGAATCACTGCCAGTCACGCAAATTTCATCAAAAGGACGAAGTAACATTTCACCAGATACCAAGACTGCTAGTTTAACGGCTTCATCTGGTGGCAGAAGGTAAACCGCATGTTGATGACGCATAATCCGTCCATGGGGAAATTCAAATTCTGGCTGCTTATCTTCCGCACTAGAAAACATAGCATCAACACTTTCCAACTGAGCTTGCGGTAGTGAAACGTCTTTACTCTGCAAAAAATATCGCCACCAAAAAAATCGTTCTTCTGCAGGTTTATCCATTATAAAAGATAGGTCTAAGCCACCAAACGCATCAGACCAAACCGTTAGCTGCTGTTGAGCAAATTGAGAAAGCATAGCGTAATCCGTCGCAATGCGTTGCGCGCTCGAGACGATATTCTGCTCCATTTTTGGAAAGCGTTCTTTCAGAACAGGTACGACACGTTGACGAAGAAAATTACGCGTAAAACGCTCATCAGTATTGGACTCGTCATGGATCCAAACAAGCTTATGTTGCAAGGCATAATCTTCAATATCGTTTTTTGAAGCCGTAAGAAAAGGACGAATCAGACGAGCATTGCCGTTGCCAAGCAACCTTTCTTGGGGAATGCCAGTTAATCCCTTCCCTCCCGTTCCTCGTAATAAACGAAACAATACGGTTTCAACCTGATCGCCAGCATGATGAGCAAGCAGAATCACATCCTGATCGCTCATTATCTTTTGAAAGGCTTGGTATCGAGCGTTACGGGCGGCATCTTCTAGAGAAGCTTGTGTTTCTAGCCGTACCCTTTCAGCAAGAAAAGACACACCAAGCTTGTCACTGACATGTTCACAATGCTTCAGCCAATCATCGGCGTTAACACTCAAACCGTGATGTACATGAAGTACCATGAGCTTCTGTTTTTGCTCCGCAGAAATTTGATTCACCAAAGCATGAAGCAAGACATAAGAGTCTACGCCGCCACTAAAACCAATCCAGACTTTCTTCGCCTTAGAAAACACAGAGTCAATCCACTCAGCATTAAATCTAAGAGGGGATGCGGAAGTAAGCGGTTTAGGAGTTGAGCGTTTCATCATAAAGTCTGGGAGCAAAGTGCCTTAAACGTAAGAAACAAAAAAGCCCCCTAAATATAGGAGGCTTTTTAAGAAAACAAAAACTTATAGACCGTAAGACATCAAACGATTATAACGACGAGCCAATAGCTCTTCTGTCGTCAAGGCTTCCATTCGATCTAGTGCAGCTAGAATATCTTTCTTTAAACTCTGGGCAATTTCTTCATGGGCAATATGCGCACCGCCAAGAGGTTCTTGAATGATATTATCAACAAAACCCAATTCTTGTAGACGCTGAGCCGAAATACCCATGGCTTTCGCAGCATCAGAAGCACGGTCAGCGCTCTTCCATAGAATAGACGCACAGCCTTCTGGAGAAATAACTGAGTAAGTGCCGTATTGCAGCATCATTAGCTCATCACAAACACCAATTGCTAAAGCACCACCAGAACCACCTTCACCAATGACTGTAGAGATAATCGGAGTTTTAAGACGAGACATAACCGCCAAGTTAAAAGCAATCGCCTCACTCTGACCACGCTCTTCCGCTCCGATACCAGGATATGCTCCAGGTGTGTCAATTAATGTCACGATAGGCATATTGAAACGTTCAGCCGTTTCCATCAAACGTAGCGCCTTACGGTATCCTTCTGGACGAGGCATACCAAAGTTACGAAGTACTTTTTCTTTAACTTCACGACCTTTTTGGTGACCAATAATCATAACAGGACGGCCGTCTAAGCGGGCAATACCACCAACAATAGCACGATCGTCGGCATAATGACGGTCACCGTGCATTTCTTCAAAGTCAGTAAAAGCGTGTTTAATATAATCAAGAGTATATGGGCGCTTTGGATGACGCGCTAATTGAGAAACTTCCCATGCCCCTAGATTACTGAATAGGCTCTTAGTTAGCGCTATTTTTTTATCTTCAAGACGACTGATTTCGTCGCTTATGTTGAGTTCATTATCGTTACCGACTAAACGTAACTCTTCAATTTTCTGTTCGAGCTCAGCAATCGGCTGCTCAAATGGGAGATAATCTAAATTCATGGTTTAATTACACTACTGTTTGGTTGCCATCAAATACAAGGGCAAAAGGCGGCTAGCCAGTTGCTCTATAGCTCTTTAAAGCACATTTCTATGCCGCATTCCTTTGCTAAAACTATTAAATGAGTCTAAGTATACACTAACTGAACATTTTGTTTACCGTATTGTTTCTGAAGTTGGTGAATTAATTCGTCATCCGGACGAACCTTCCAACCCGACCCTAAGCGTATATCACCGCACGCTTCTGGTGTATCAAAACCTATCACCACATCGCAGCCATCGCCACGATAGGATTCCATATAGTTTGCCAGTGTCTGTATTTCTGTCGGTGTTACTGTCTCTGACGTCCAGGTAATTCGCAATGCTTCCACATAACGAACTCGAGCCTGAGCAATATCTAAAATATTTCTGGCGATTACTTTTTGTCCACCACGAAATTCATCAACGGTAATTTCACCCTCAACGATTACCACTTCATCTTTGACAATAACGTCTTTAAAAGTGTCATAGTTATCAGGAAATACCGTCACTTCAATACGAGCTGAACGATCATCTAATGTAACGAAGGCGATGTTACCACCTTTTTTGCTCTTGGTAATACGCAAGTCAACAATCAAACCTGCCATGATCTGTGTATCACCACGCTTTGGTTGTAAATCGACAATTTTTGAACGAACAAAGCGACGAATCTCTTTTTCATATTCATCAATTGGATGACCTGTCACATACAAACCAAGCGTATCTTTTTCGCCATCAAGACGCTGACGCGGCGGCCACTCATGTTGAATACCTATTTCCTTATAAGCGTCTTCCGTGTTTTCTTCTACCGCGATGCCAAACAAATCCATCATGCCTGCATCTTGGTTTTTAGCGTCCTGCACGGCTCTTTTCAATGCTTCATCAATACATGCAAACAAGGTTGCTCGATTCGGGCCTATGGTATCAAACGCCCCAGAACGAACCAAAGCCTCCATAACACGTTTATTAACTTTACGCCCAACTCGTTGGCAGAAATCAAAAATGTGCTCAAAAGGCCCTTCTTTACGAGCTTCAACAATGGCTTCAATTGGACCTTCGCCCACTCCTTTAATCGCGCCAAGACCATAAACAATGGCCCCTTTCGGATTAACAGTAAATTTGAAAACCGACTCATTCACATTAGGCAGTTCTAACGCTAACTTCATTGAGCGACACTCTTCAATGAAAATAACGATCTTATCTGTGTTCTGCATATCTGCAGACAATACTGCCGCCATAAAAGGCGCTGGATAATGATTTTTTAACCAAGCTGTTTGATAAGAAACCAGTGCATACGCCGCTGAGTGAGATTTGTTAAACCCATAACCGGCGAACTTCTCCATCAAATCAAAGATGTTGCCTGATAAATCTTTATCAACATTGTTTTTAAGCGCGCCTTCCATAAAAATCAAACGCTGCTCAGCCATGACCTCGGCTTTTTTCTTACCCATGGCACGACGAAGTAAGTCAGCGCCACCTAGGGAGAACTTAGCCAGTACCTGAGCGATCTGCATTACTTGCTCTTGATACAAGATAATGCCGTAAGTTGGCTCTAATACTGGGATCAAATCTTGATGTTGATAATCTGGATGAGGGAAAGCCAGTTCGGCACGACCGTGCTTACGGTTGATAAAGTCGTCCACCATGCCCGAACCCAATGGCCCAGGACGATATAAAGCCACCAAGGCGATAATATCCTCAAAGCGCGAAGGCAAAAGCTTCTTAATCAACTCTTTCATACCGCGGGATTCCAGCTGGAATACAGCAGTGGTTTCTGCTCGCTTCAATAAGTCGTAAGTTGACTTATCTTCCAAATCGATCAAAGAGATATCGAGCGGCGGCTTACCTTCTAGGGCATTGATGGTATCAATATTTTTAACCGCCCAATCGACAACCGTCAGTGTTTTCAGACCCAAGAAGTCGAACTTCACCAGCCCAGCTTCTTCAACGTCATTTTTATCGTATTGAGTAACCAGACCAGAGCCATCTTCTTCACAATAAAGCGGGGCAAAATCAATTAGCTTAGTTGGTGCGATTACCACGCCACCCGCATGCTTACCAAAGTTACGCACCACGCCCTCTAAAGAAATCGCCATTTCCATGACTTCGGCCGCATCTTCGTCGCCCGCTAAAAACTCAGGCAACGCAGGCTCTTCTTCTAAGGCCTTTTTAAGCGTCATACCTATTTCAAAAGGGATCAGTTTAGACAACTTATCACCTAAGCTATAAGGCTTACCTTGAACCCTTGCCACATCTCGAACCACGGCTTTTGCCGCCATTGCACCAAAGGTAATGATTTGAGACACAGCGTCACGGCCATAAGTACGCGACACATAATCGATCACTCGGTCACGGTTATCCATACAGAAATCGATATCAAAGTCAGGCATGGATACCCGCTCTGGATTCAGGAAACGCTCAAAAAGCAAATCGTATTCAAGTGGATCAAGGTCGGTTATTTTAAGGGCATAAGCCACCAAAGAACCGGCACCAGAACCACGACCTGGACCAACAGGAATGTCGTTGTCTTTGGCCCATTGAATAAAGTCCATTACGATTAAGAAGTAACCGGGGAAACCCATTTGATTAATAATGGTTAATTCGAAATCTAAACGATCCCAATATTCCTGACGGCGCTTTTCGATGCGTTCGCCATATTTTTTGGTGAGGAAATTAAAACGTTCTATCAGTCCGTCATAAGATAGCTTGCTAAAGAACTCTTCCATCGTCATGCCTTCAGGCACAGGATAGTCTGGCAAAAAGTACTCGCCCAACAAAACATCAACGCTACATCGCTTAGCAATTTCTACAGTGTTTTCTAGCGCTTCGGGAATGTCTTGAAAAAGCTCCGCCATTTCTTCTGGCGTTTTAAAATATTGCTCTTCGGAATAACGACGCTTGCGACGCGGATCATCCAAGGTCACACCATCATGAATACACACTCGAGCTTCATGGGCTTCAAAGTTCTCACGCTTTAAAAAACGCACATCATTAGTTGCCACAACTGGACAATCGAGCTCCCCAGCCAATGGTACAACAGCGTGTATGTAGCTTTCTTCTCCGGGACGACTGGTTCGCTGTAACTCAATATAAAAGCGATTGGGGAATACTGACATCCAATGCGCTAATCGGCTTTTAGCCTGCTCATGTCGACCTTTTTGCAGTAGGTAGCCAATATCACCAAAACCTGCGCCAGACAACGCAATAACATCCTCACTATGCGTTTCTATCCATTCACGCTGAACAATAGGACGACCTTCTACCTGACCGAGCTGATAACCCTTGGAAATAATGGCAATAATGTTTTTATAACCCTTATTCGACGTGGCTAATAAGGTAAAGCGATAACGAGAATCCACATCATCGTCTTCGGCAACGACAACATCAGCGCCACAGATAGGTTTAATACCTTTTTCCATCGCGCCTTTGTAAAAGCGTACAAAACCACAAAGATTATTTTCGTCTGTAATAGCCACAGCAGGCATAGACATAAACTCGGTCGTGCCGAGCAAGCCTTTGATTTTCACCAAGCCATCTACCAAAGAAAACTCGGTATGGACTCGTAGATGTATAAATGATGTGGACAAAATATTATCCCTCTAAAATCTTCTTAACTGGACCAAAACTGCGTCTATGAATCGGCGTGATACCATGCAAACGAATCGCTTCTAGATGCTGGGCAGTTGGGTAGCCTTTGTGTTTTTCAAATCCATATTCTGGATAAACCTTTGCCGCTTGTACAATGTCTCTATCACGGGTGACTTTCGCCAAAATAGAGGCTGCAGAAATAGCAGCCTGTCGTGCATCACCTTTTACAACAGCCTCCGCACTGCAAACTAGTTGTTTTGGTACTCGGTTACCATCAATCAAAACATGTTCCGGTGTGACCGATAGTTTGGCAACAGCTCGGCTCATAGCCAGCATACTCGCGTGCAATATATTAAGCTCGTCGATTTCTTCAATGCTGGCACTGGCAATACCATACGCTAAAGCTTTTTCTTGTATTTCAATAAATAAAGCTTCGCGTTTTTTTTCACTTAACTTTTTAGAGTCTGCCAAGCCTGATATTGGTCGTGTTGGATCAAGAATCACAGCAGCGGCAACGACCTCACCCGCCAATGGCCCTCTCCCTGCTTCGTCGGCTCCAGCTAATAAGTCACCAAAATATATCTGACTAACAAAAGGCTCCATTACTTTGATTTTTCTTCTAGCATAGAAACGATAGCTTGCGCAGCCGTAGCCCCCGCATTCTTTCTTAACATTTCATGAAGCTGACGATACTGATTCTGAATATTCTGATCCCCTACAAAAGACTGCCAAGTTTGCAATAAACGCCGCGCTAAATTAGCTGGCGTTACATCATCTTGCAATAACTCAGGAACTAAAGCATCGTTTGCTAATAAGTTAGGCAAAGACACATAAGGAACCTTTAACATGCGTGACATAATAGCGTAAGTCAGCTTGTTAAAACGATACGCCACCACCATCGGCCTTTTTACCAGCATAGCTTCTAATGCCGCCGTACCAGACGCCAGTAAAATAGCATCACTCGCCGTCATTACAGTGCGTGACTGACCATCAACCAAAACCGCCTCCATGTTGGCAGCGTGTAACAAGTTTTCGATTTGCTCCTTACGCTCTTCGTTCGCGGCAGGAATCAAAAATGTCGCTTTGGGTTGCTGAAGCTTAATTAACTTCATTGCCTCAATAAACAAAGGCGCTAGGCGACCCACTTCCCCACCACGAGAGCCAGGTAAAATACCGAATACAGGCCCATCTAACTGAGTAGGTAAATGCAATTTCTTACGAGCTTCTTCTGCATCACTTTGCAAAGGGATATCATCAGCCAATGTGTGACCGACACAAACCACCGGAATATTATGTTCATGATAAATAGGCAGTTCAAATGGAAAAAGCGCCAACATAAGATCGATGGATTTTTTGATATTAAAAATCCGTTTTTGACGCCACGCCCAAACGGAAGGGCTGACATAATGAACGGTTGGTATTCCTGCTTGTTTTAATTTTCTCGCCAGAGGCATATTAAAATCAGGAGAATCTATACCTATAAAAGCAGTGGGTGGATTTTTCAAACATGATTGATAAAGACACTTACGAATCCCTAAAAGCTCTCTGAGACGACCTAATACCTCCACTAGACCCATGACAGACAATCGATCCATTGGCACCAGACTCTTTAGTCCCTGCGCTTCCATCAACGGACCGCCAATACCTTCAAAAGTAGCCTCTGGTTGTAACTCTTTTAAATGAGCAATTAAGTTGGCCCCCAAAATATCACCCGAAGCCTCTCCAGCCACCAACACATAACGTATCGCAGACGTCACTTGCATTTACAAAACCTCTAATAATAAAAAACCCCGAAATAGTCCGGGGTTTTCTTTTAAAAACATGGTGTCTATCGGACTATTCCACGTTTTGAATTCCGAATGGACAAAATGAACTCAGCGACCTCAGGAACGTGACTCAAATCCCCTTGTTCAAGCTCAAGTAATGCAGCCTCCAAGGTTAATCCTTTAAGGTATATGGCCTTATATGCTTTTCGTAATGCTTTAATTACTTCTGCCGCTACACCTCGACGACGCATTCCCTCAAAATTCATTCCATGTGCTTTCGCGGGACTACCGGAAACCATGACATACCTTGGTATATCCTTAGAAACCATTGACCCCATACCACACATACTGAAAGAGTTAACCTGACAAAACTGGTGTATACCTGCGTATCCACCAAGAATGACATTATCCCCTACTACTACATGTCCTGCGAGCGCTGCAAAATTCGCTAAAATATTATGATCACCAACAATACAATCATGACCAATATGTGTACTTGCCATAAAC
Organism: Marinomonas sp.; assembly: GCF_965225885.1. Taxonomy (NCBI): domain Bacteria; kingdom Pseudomonadati; phylum Pseudomonadota; class Gammaproteobacteria; order Oceanospirillales; family Oceanospirillaceae; genus Marinomonas; species Marinomonas sp. Next base: position 1,805,106 of record NZ_OZ245329.1, on the reverse strand, counting down.
AAATTATGATTGCCAACAAGAGTAATACCATTATCTTGAATCGTACCACGATGAATCGTCGCATTTTCACGAATAACGTTACTGTCTCCAATCACAAGTTGCGTTGGTTCACCCTTATACTTCTTGTCTTGGTTCGCCTCTCCAACAGAAGCAAACTGATAAATCTCATTATTACACCCAATTGTCGTATGACCATTGATAACGACATGGGATTTAATAATACTACCAGCACCAATTTTTACATTCGGTCCGATCACACAAAAGGGACCAATCTCCACACTAGAGTCAATCTCTGCTTTCGAATCGATTAAAGTAGTTGGATGTATCGCCACTATATTTTCCTGTCTGCACACATAATAGTTGCAGAGCAAGCCAACTCACCATCGATAGTTGCTCTACATTCAAATTTCCAAATACCACGTTTTTCTGCCATTATTTTCGCTTCTAATTGCAAGCGATCACCGGGTACAACAGGTCGTTTAAAACGGGCATTATCAACGCCAACGAAATAATAAATAGAACCGTCTTCGGGCTTCTTATCCATCGTTTTAAAACCCAATATACCAGCAGCTTGAGCCATTGCTTCAATAATCAAGACGCCAGGCATGACAGGATGATCTGGAAAATGCCCATTAAAGAATGGCTCATTAATCGTGACATTTTTATAAGCTATAATGGACTCTTTCAAATTTAGTTCAACAACACGATCTACCAATAAAAACGGATACCTATGCGGCAAGTATTGGCGGATTTCATTTACGTCCATCATTTATTTATCAACCTTCTCTAAAAACTTATTAACCTGTTGTTTTAGTTGTGCAAATTGCTTTGCCATTTCATCAATTCTTCTGACTCGAGCAACTGTTCGACGCCACTTCGTTGTTGGCTCCATCCCCATTCCAGAAGAGTAAGAACATCCTTCTGCAATAGAATTACTTATCAAACTCATACCTGTAATATGCACTTTATCAGCAAGCGTTAAGTGCCCAGTAATACAAACACCACCAGAAATAGTACAAAATTTACCGATTATTGTACTACCAGCTATCGCTGTGCACGCTGCAATTGCAGTATTATCACCAATTACGACGTTATGAGCAATTTGAACTTGATTATCTATCTTAACGCCATGACCTATCTGCGTATTTTCTATAGCGCCACGATCGACCGTCGTACCAGCACCTATTTCAACGTTATTACCAATAACCACAGACCCTAGCTGATCGATTTTTTCCCAACCAGCCTTACTAGGCGCAAAACCAAAGCCATCTGCACCAATTACAGCAGCGCTATGAATAATACATGATTCGCCAACCACAACATCGTGATAAATAGTTACATTAGGGTATATGATGGAATTCTGGCCTATTTTAACCCCTCGACCAATTACACTACCGGCACCAATAACGCAGCCCTCACCAATAACAACATCATCATCAATAACAACATTAGGACCAATTACAACGTCATTAGCAAGAATCGCTTTCAATGACACTACGGCACTTGAGTGAACGCCCTTCCAACCATGGGTCTTAGGTACAAATAGATGAGATAACTGAGCATACGCTAGGTAAGGGTTTGCCACTACAATGGCGTTTTCAACAAGGTCAGCCAACTCATTAGTCTTTACAAGCACGGCTCCTGCTGAAGTAGTTGCAAGATGATTTTGGTATTTAGGATTAGCTAAAAAGCTTAACGCAACTTTATCTGCTTTCTCTAATGTCCCTAATCTCTCTATAACAAGATCAGCATCACCTTTAACAATACCCTGAACTTTGACTGCCAATTGCCCTAGCGTATGGCCCATAGACTAGTTATCCTTATTAATGCGTTTTACAAGCTCATCCGTGATATCAGCATCTGCATTCGCATATAGGCTTAACTGTCTATTTAACACCAAATCCAATTTTCGCTCTTCAATTAGTGACTTCAAAGCCGCTTCACCTTTTGGAGTCAGAGACTGGATTAATTGCTGCTCTAGCTCTTTTGCCTGACGCTGCATATTAGCTGCCAGTGATCTTACTTTATTCTGATTATCTGCAAGCTGCTGACGACGCGCCTTAAACTCTTCTTCAGACAAAGTTAACTCATCACGCTTTAAATCTTTTGCTGATGCTTCCAAATCTTCTTGCTCTTTTTTCAAACGAGCATCCATCGCCGCTACTTTTTGCTTAGGCTCTTTCGCTGCGTCTTGACCAATATTGCTTTGCAAAAGTGCAGACCTGAAATCAACAACCGCAACTTCTGTTGCTTGCACACTACTAATTAAACATAAAGCAAAAACTGCCATTATGATTTTTTTCATTTTTAAACCCTCTTAATTAACACTTTCTAAATTAAAAAGTGGTTCCCAATTGGAACTGGAAAAAATCTGTTTTATCGCCGTCTTTCGCATTCAGGGCTCTAGCAAGGTTAAAAGACAACGGAGCTATTGGTGTAATCCATGTCCAACTTAAGCCAGCACTATAGCGTATCTCTGAAAGATCAACGCCAGTATTGCAATTTGCATTACTAGCAAGACAAGAGTCTGTAAATACGTTACCACCATCTAAGAATAATGCGGTTCTAACCGACTTATGATCCTCTACCATAGGTAATGGGAAAATCAGTTCAGCAGTACCTGCCATCATAATATTACCACCTAAAGCAGAATTCTTATTCTTTGAACCTGCATTATAAGAGTTTTTAGGCCCTAAAGAAGACGCGCCATAACCTCGAACAGAATAAGACCCACCTGCAAAATAATTTTCAAAGAAAGGCAAGGTATCGGTATCACCATAACCTTTACCATAACCCAAACGGCCTTTCAGTCTGAATAACCACAAATCTGAATCATTGAGATTCCAGTAACGTTGAGATGTCAACCCAAGTTTTGCGTATTGCTGATCCCCTACAGGCAAGGAAACTTCTAATGTTGCTCGAGTTGAATAGCCATTCGTTGGAAGTACACCACCAATTAAATCGCTGTCACTCCAAGCAAGGTTAGCAATATAGTCTTCATAACTGTCTCCCTGTTTATTGACATAATCCTTTGTTTCATTAGACGGATCAAAACCTAATTTAACTGTACTCTCTTTAACGGTAAGACCAAATGACAAGCGCTGAGTATCAGAAATAGGATAACCATAATTTACCCCCGCGCCGATTTCATCCAAGTCATAATTTTCTACGCTATCAGCTGCATGGTCACTCGTTTTATAGAAAACCTGAAATCCTCGGCTAACACCATCAACGGTAAAATATGGGTTATCGTAAGAAACTGCATAATCTTGTTTCTGATTCGTACGACTCGCATTAAACGAAAGTTTATTACCTGTTCCCATAAAGTTACGTTTAGAAATACCAAAGCCCAGTACGGTGCCATCTTCTTGCGAGTAACCGATGCTTGCTTGAATACTACCCGAAGCCTGCTCTTGCACCACAACATCAAGATCAACTTGATCAGATGTTCCTGCAACAGGTCGAGTTCTTAAATCAACACTACCGAAGAAACCAAGACGTTCAATTCGACGCTTAGACGATTGTATTTTTGAATGCGTCGCCAAAGCCCCCTCAAACTGGGTCATTTCACGGCGCAATACTTCATCTTGTGTTTCGCTATTACCACTAAAGGTAATACGTCGAACATAAACCATAGGTCCAGGAGCTATTTGATAGCTAAGGTTAACGGTATGATTATCCAGCTTCTCAGGAATCACATTGACGTTAGTGAACAAATAACCATCGTCACCCAGCTCAGTAGAAATACCTTCAATGATTTTGGTTACTTCGCTACGAGAAAATACATCGCCTTTTTTCTGAGAAATTTGCTTCCAAACACGATCCTCAGGAATAGGCAAACTACCACTCAAAGTAACATCGTTAATTTTATAAGGCTTCCCCTCTTCCAGGTTGATAACGATATAAACATCTCGTTTATCTGCAGATAAACTTACCTGACTAGAGACAACACTAAAATCTAAATAGCCATTATCCAAATAAAAGCTTTTTAGCGTATTGATATCACCTTCTATTTTACCTTTTGCATATTCGTCGGCAGAGCTGAAAGGATTCCAATAACCCGTTTCTCTTGACTCAAAATTCTTGGTTAATGTTTCTTCATCAAAATCTTTATTACCAACAATATTGATGTGAACTATTTTAGCTGTGTCACCTTCATCAATTTTGATAACAATCCCAGTACGATTGCGCGGCATATCTTCTACGGATATATCAACTTTGGCACTGTATCGACCAAGAGCATAATACTGACGCTGAAGCTCTTGAACGATTTGATTTAACGTTTCAGGTTTATAAATTTCACCAATTTCTAAGCCTGAAAGCTTTAAGCCTCGCTCTAGGTCTTCAGTCTTGATTAGCTCATTGCCTTCAATGGTTAAATTACCAATAGAAGGACGCTCCGTTACATCAAATACCAAAACATTATTGTCGTCGTACACATCTATGTCACTAAAATAACCAGTGTCAAAGAGAGAGTTAATCGCCTGATAAACCCTATTAGAATCATATGATTCATTCTTATCAAACCCGATCACATCGAACGCTCTAGCTGAAGGCATTTGTACCAACCCATCAACCCTCACATCCTCTACTGTTTCTGCAAAACTCTGCACGCTTAATAAAGCCAAAAATACAACTGAAACGACTTTCACATCTACCTCTCTACAAGCGGGCAATATCATTAAAAATGGCGACAGCCATTAGAGCAAATAAAAGAGAAGCACCAACTCGATATGCCATGTTCTGAATTTTCTCAGAAACTGGCTTTCGACGAATAGCTTCAATACCAAAAAATAACAAATGCCCACCATCTAACATTGGAATAGGCAACAAATTAAGCACCCCCAAACTGACACTGAGGTAAGCCATAAATTTCAAAAAAGATTGTAACCCAGAATCTGCGGACGCACTCGCCACTTTTGCAATCGTTATCGGCCCTGATAAATTATCAACCGAAATCAATCCCTGTAACATTTTCCCAATAGAAGAAACGGTTAAAGATATCATCTTAGAAGTTTGTGCAACACCATAAGAAAGTGCTTCAAGCGGACCATAGTAACGCTCTCTAATAAGATCCTCATCCCATTTTGGCGGAACTACTGCCAACCCAGCATACCCTACCATTTTGCCATTTTGCTCAGTAGATTTAGGCGATAATAATAACGTTAGAGAATCTTGCGAACGCTGCACCTCAACTTCCAAAGGCTTATTAGGATTCGCTTGAACCAATGCCACAACTTGCTGCCAACTAGCGACAGGCTGATTATTTATTTTTAAGATCCTATCACCAGCTTGGAAACCAGCAGCGAACGCAGCGCCATCACCGACAACCTGAGCAACGATTGGAAGCACAGTAGGCTGCCATGGAGCCAAACCAAATGCACGAATTAGATTACTTGGCTCGTCACCAACTAACCACCGATTTAAGTGCACGGTATCTTCTTGTAAAGAGCCAAGCCCTTCCGGTTGATAGCGAACGATAATGGTTCCTGTTTTACCAATCAAGCCTGCTAACACTAAATTTACATCCTCCCACGATGCAACAGACTCACCAGCAACAGAAATAAGCTCATCTCCGGGTTGTATTTGAGTTTGAGCAATCGGGGAATTTTGTTCAATTTGACCTATTTTTGGAGCAATAGATTGAACACCAAGTAAAGCAACCACTGCGTAAATTACGATTGCCAAAATAAAGTTAGCAATAGGGCCTGCGGCCACAATAGCAATGCGCTGCCAAACATTTTTTGTATTAAAAGCCTGATTTCTCAACTCAGCAGGAACATTTCCTTCGCGCTCATCAAGCATTCGGACGTAACCACCAAGTGGAATCATTGCCAATGTATATTCTGTACCGGTTTTGCCAACATAGCGATAAATTGGCTTTCCAAAACCAATAGAAAAGCGCAGCACTTTGACACCACAACGACGAGCAACAAAAAAATGACCAAACTCATGAAAAGTAATTAGTAAGCCTAAAGCAACAACAATAGAAAGAATATTTTGTATCATGAAAAACTACCGCGAGAAATCATATTCATTGCCACATGGCGAGAGTACCGATCCGCTTCAAAAACATCATCAAGCTCATTAACCGCAACAATCTTTGCAGCCGTTAAGACCCGCTGATTCAATCTTGCAATATCAAGAAAGCCAATCTGCCGATTCATAAAAGCCGCCACTGCAATTTCATTCGCGGCATTCAACACCGCCATCGCCGTCCCCCCCATGAACCAAGCATCAGCAGCCAACTTCAAATTAGGGAAGCGAGTTAAATCAGGGGATTCAAAATTCAGACGTGCAATGTCAACCAAGCTCAAAGGCAGAACATTTGTTTCAATACGACCTGGCCAACTCATACCATAAGCTATTGGGATTTTCATATCTGGATTACCCATTTGTGCAATAACAGAGCCATCGAGATATGACACCATCGAATGAATAATGCTTTCAGGATGAACCACAACCTCCACTTCATTCGGGGTAATATCAAACAACCAACAAGCCTCAATCAACTCCAAGCCTTTATTCATCAAAGACGCCGAATCGATAGAGATCTTTTGCCCCATTGACCAGTTTGGATGCTTACACGCCTGTTCAGGCGTTACTGTAGCCATTTCATCTAAAGACCAAGTTCTAAAAGGCCCACCAGAAGCCGTCAAAATCACTTTAGAGACATCTTGTTTATGAGCACCTCGAACTGTTTGAGGCAAACTCTGATAAATCGCATTATGCTCACTATCTATCGGCAAAAGCATGACATCATGACGAGTCACTTCGTCCATAAAGAGCTTACCAGCAGTAACCAAGGATTCTTTATTAGCCAATAAGGTTCGCTTGCCAGCACGTATACCAGCCAAAGTAGGCTTAAGCCCTGCAAAGCCCATAATCGCAGCCATCACTTGATCAACAGCAGAGTCAGAAGCAATACTATTTAAAGCCTCCTCCCCCCACTCAAATGAAATAGCTAAACCTTGACACTGTTGAGCCAATTCATCACGTGCTTTTTGCGACCCCATCACGACACGCTGCGGCGTAAAACGGCGACAAATTTCCGCCATTTCATCCACACTTTCATTCGCTGATGCGCTAATCAAGATAAATTTATCCGGGTGCTGAGCGATGATATCAAGCGTACTTTGGCCAATAGATCCAGTCGCACCCAACAAACAAATACCTTGCATCAAAGCCACCCAGCCAAACTTAGCATTAAAACATAAATGGGAGCTGCTGCAGTCAGACTATCAACACGATCCATAACACCTCCATGACCAGGAATCAAATGACTTGAATCTTTCAACGCTTCATGACGTTTGAATAGACTTTCAGTCAAATCACCCAAAACGGAAACAGAGGATGTTATCAACGCGATAACAGCTAAAACACACCAATTAGAAAACGTGAAATCACTCAATACAGCAAAAATAATCACACCGACTTGAGTCAGCAGCAAACCACCAATAACGCCTTCCCACGATTTTCCGGGGCTTACAAAGCGTGCAAGCTTTCTTTTACCAAAGGCTCGACCAGCAAAATAAGCACCAGAATCCGCTCCCCAGATCAACCCCATTAAAAGCAATATCCATACAACAAAATTATTAGATTGCTTCAAAACAACCAAAGCAGCCCAAGTTGTAAGCAACACCAAAACACCAAACACCAAACGACTAGCAACATACTGCCAAATCAACGGCGTGGGATATCGAATAACCCAATATAACGCTACCCCCCACAATAATGGGCTTAAATAAAGTGATGTTTTCTGTAAATTACAATTCAGTACAACAAAACAGACAGCGCCAATAAAAACAGCAAATAAGACACGGCCAACTTGATTATTTACGCCAGATAAACGCGCCCACTCCCAGCTAGCCAAAAAAACAACGGCTGCCATAGCAAAAACAAACTGAGAAGTTTCCAACACAAAAACAGCACAAATAAACAATACAGCCATAACAATGGCACTGAGAATTCGAGGAAGTAACATGGTTATCGGCCACCATAACGACGTTGACGGTTTTGATAAGTTTGAATTGCCTCATCAAAATGTTGTTGATCAAAATCCGGCCATAGAACTGGAAGAAAAACAAACTCAGAATAAGCTGTTTGCCAAAGTAAAAAGTTACTAATGCGCTCTTCCCCTGAAGTTCGAATCAAAAGATCAAGCTCAGGCAAATCAGCTAATTGCATATGCTCACCCAATAAGGTTTCATTAATATCTTCCGGAACAAGCTCACCCAATACAACGCGCTTAGCTATCGCTTTCGCTGCTTCAGCAATATCCCAGCGACCACCGTAATTCGCAGCAATGACCAGTGTCATTAGATCGTTGTCTTTTGTCGAATCTTCTACAGTCTTGATTTGTTTTTGCAATCCGCTACTAAAACCAGAAAGATCGCCCACTACTCTAAGTCTAATTTTATGCTCATTTAATCGTTTAAGCTCTTTCTTCAAAGAACGCATAAACAACGCCATCAAGCCATCAACCTCTAGTTTAGGACGCTTCCAGTTCTCACTCGAAAAAGCGAACAGCGTCAACACTTTAACACCAGACCTAGCCGCAGCCTCAACCACACGACGCACAGCAGATGCTCCCGCTGTGTGACCCGCAATACTAGGAAGGTGTTTTTTCTTTGCCCAGCGATTATTGCCATCCATGATGATGGCAATATGTGCCGGAGCGACAGCTGAATTAAGATCAGCGCCATTCAATTCAGACATAGCGTTACCCTAGTCAATAAAAAAAGCGAGCCAAGGCTCGCCTTCTTCATTAAATTTCCATCAAGTCTTTTTCTTTTGCTGCAAGACGCTCTTCTACTAAAGCAACATGCTTATCTGTAATTTTTTGAACTTGATCCTGTCCACGACGATCGTCATCTTCAGAAATTTCTTTTTCTTTCACTAGATCTTTAAGACTACCGTTAGCATCACGACGAATATTACGAATAGCAATACGACCATTCTCAGCTTCGTTTTTTGCTTGCTTGAAGTAATTTTTACGAGTTTCCTCTGTCAAAGCTGGCATAGGAATTCGGATCAAATTACCGTTTGTCGCAGGGTTTAAGCCAAGATCAGATTTCATAATGGCTTTTTCAATTTCAGGAACCAAGTTATTTTCCCAAGGAGAAACCCCCAAAGTGCGCGCATCTTCAACCGTAATGTTAGCCACTTGGCTTAACGGTGTTTCAGATCCGTAATAGTTCACTTTAACTGAATCTAAAATACTAGGGTGTGCACGACCTGTACGGATTTTTTTAAACGCAGACTCAACAGAAGCAACTGCTTTGCCCATGCGGTCTTCTGCGTCTTTAAGAATTTCGTTAATCATAACTTCCTCACTTAATCAGTGTACCTTCACTGCCACCAACCATGATATTTACCAAGGCTCCCGGCTTATTCATATTAAATACACGTATTGGCATACCGTGATCACGGGTCAAGCATATTGCTGTTAAGTCCATGACACCTAATTGTTTTTCAAGAACTTCATCGTAGCCCAATGTATCATATTTCACTGCAGCAGGGTCTTTCATTGGATCTGCAGAGTAAACACCGTCTACTTTAGTTGCTTTCAATACGACATCTGCATCAATCTCAATACCGCGCAAACAAGCAGCAGAGTCAGTCGTAAAGAAAGGATTACCTGTACCAGCAGAGAAAATGAGCACGTCACCCTCTTTCATTAAGCGCATGGCACGACGTCTATCATAAGGCTCTACGATACCCGTCATAGTGATAGCCGACATCACACGAGTAGCAATATTTGCACGCTCTAACGCGTCTCGCATTGCCAACGCATTCATTACCGTTGCCAACATCCCCATATGATCACCAGTAACACGATCCATCCCAGCCTGACTCAAAGCCTGACCGCGAAACAAGTTACCACCACCAATAACGATACCAACTTCAACACCAATACCGCGCAACTGCCCGATTTCTAGAGCAATACGATTCAATACTTTAGGGTCGATACCAAAGGACTCATCACCCATCAAGGCCTCGCCGCTCAGCTTAAGCAAAATTCTTTTGTATTTTGGACTCTTTTCTTTTGGCATATCAACCTCCGGCAATGATTTCATTTCTTGAATAACTGAGGTCAATATAACCGACACTCATTGCATTCATCTCTCATAAAAAGGGGCAGTCAAGCTGCCCCTTTTTTTGCAAGACATTACAACTTAGAATTAACCTTTAAGTTGTGCTGCCACTTCTGCTGCGAAATCCACTTCAGCAACCTCAATACCTTCACCTACTTCAAGGCGAATGAAAGAAGTTACCGTTGCGCCAGCGTCTTTAACTAACTGACCAACTTTAATTTCTGGATTCTTAACAAAAGGCTGTTCAGTCAAGCTGTTTTCAGCCAAGAACTTCTTCATACGACCAACAATCATTTTATCAACGATTTCTGCTGGCTTACCAGCCATGTCTGGCTGCGCACGAACGATTTCTTCTTCTTTTGCAAGAACTTCAGCAGGCATATCTTCACCGCGAACAACGCGAGGAGATACAGCAGCAACGTGCATAGAAACATCTTTAGCCAATTCCGCAGAACCGCCTTCCAGTTGAGTCAATACAGCGATTTGGCCATTACCGTGAAGGTAACCACCTACCAAGCCACCTTCAATAATAACAGCACGACGAGGTGTGATGTTTTCACCGATTTTTTGAACCAAAGCTTCACGAGCTTCAAGCATTTCACCTGAAACCACTTTCGCCATATCAGTTTCTTTCGTTGCAAAAACAACGTCAGCCACTTTATTTGCGAAAGAAATGAAACCTTCGTCACGAGAAGCGAAGTCAGTTTCAGAGTTAACTTCAACCAAGACACCGTAAGATGAATCATCAGCTACACGCATAATGATTGTACCTTCAGCTGCAGTACGGCCCGCTTTTTTAGCTGCCTTCATGCCACTTGATTTACGTAGTTCTTCGATAGCCACTTCGATGTCAGCGTTAGCAGCGACAAGTGCTTTTTTACACTCCATCATGCCTAGGCCAGTACGTTCACGTAGCTCTTTTACCAATGCTGCAGATACTGCGGCCATGTTAAATCCTCTTTATACCAATTCAAATTTAAAAAAGGAGGTAAGACACCTCCCTTTAGAAACCGGAACAAACTAGAAAGTTTGCTTACGCTTCAGTAGCTTCGCTTACTTCAACGAATTCGTCAGCAGTACCAGCAGTCGCATTACGACCTTCTAGAACTGCATCAGCAAAAGCACCAACGTACAATTGAACTGCACGAATAGCATCATCGTTAGCTGGAATGATGTAATCAACACCATCTGGATTACTGTTAGTATCAACGATACCGATAACAGGAATACCTAATTTGTTAGCTTCTTTGATTGCAATACGTTCATGATCAACATCAACTACGAACAATACATCAGGAAGGCCGCCCATATCCTTGATACCACCCATAGAAAGCTCTAGTTTTTCAAGCTCACGAGTACGCATCAAAGCTTCTTTTTTAGTCAGCTTATCGAAAGTACCATCGGACATTTGAGTTTCAAGCTCACGAAGACGCTTGATAGATGCACGAATTGTTTTGTAGTTAGTCAACATACCACCTAACCAACGGTGGTTAACGTATGGCATACCAGAGCGAGCAGCTTGCTCTTTAATCGTTTTAGATGCAGCACGCTTAGTACCAACAAACAAAACCTTGTTCTTGTTTTCAGCCATTTTCTTAACAAGCTCAAGAGCATTATTAAGAGCTGGAACAGTGTGCTCAAGGTTAATGATGTGGATCTTGTTACGAGCACCAAAAATGAAAGGTTTCATTTTTGGGTTCCAGTAACGAGTTTGGTGACCGAAGTGTGAACCAACCAATAATAGGTCGCGCATAGAAACTGTAGGCATTTTACTATCCTTTAAATTTGGGTTATTTATGCTTACCAGCTAAAAGCGTCAGTCAAATAAGGTTTAAGACAACCTAAGACACCCAAGACACTTTCTTCAATAGCGGCAAGATCGTTGATTTAAGTAAATTCGCTTATTTTAGGCGCAAGCCTAACAAGCCGGCGTTTTATACCACATTCAAGCAAAAACCAAAAGGCTTGAACGTATTTTTTACACGTCATTAGAGGCACGTTTTTTTCAATCAGAGAGGCGATTCTACTGCTCAAGTCATGTAGAATGTCCCGCAGCTTACTCTCAATATAGACATAAACCTATTTAAGATACCTACATTATGAGCAACGAAATCCTACAAAAAGTTGAAGAACTGACCAAAAATGGTCGAATTGATGCACCTAGCTGGACGCCACGCCCAGCATCGACACGCTTTACAGACATTAGCGACATAGAAGGCATGCGCACCGCAGGCAAATTAGCCGCTGATGTTTTAGTTATGCTGGAAGAGTTTGTTGTGCCAGGCGTCACAACAGAACAAATTGATATCATTGCCCACAATTATATCATCGAAGTACAAGGCGCGATCCCAGCACCATTAAACTATCATGGCTTTCCTAAGTCCTGTTGCACTTCTGTCAATGATGTAATTTGCCATGGCATCCCAAACGACAAAGCCCTGAAAAAAGGCGACGTAGTCAATATTGATATCACCATTATCAAAGATGGTTATTACGGCGATACCAGCAAAATGTTTTTCGCAGGCCCTGCCCTACCTCACGCAGAACGCTTAGCAAGTGTCACTCAAGAATGCCTTTACCTTGCCATTGATATGGTGAAAACTGGCGTACTTCTTGGCGATATAGGCGCAGCCATTTCCGCCCATGCGCACAAACACCATTATACAGTAGTTGAAGAATACTGCGGCCACGGTGTTGGAACGACGTTTCATGGCGAGCCTCAAGTCGCTCATTATGGCAAGGCTGGCACAGGCGTTATGTTAGAAGAAGGCATGACACTTACCATTGAGCCAATGATTAACGCTGGCAAAAAACAGGTTAAGCACACCGGACCAGATAACTGGATTGCTAAAACCAAAGACGGCCGACTATCTGCACAGTACGAACACACTCTTCTAGTCACCGCCGATGGAGTAGAAGTACTTACTCGTCGACCAGAAGAAACTCGCTTCTCTTAAGGGAAGCGAGTGTATTTAAAACTTAATTTAGTACCGCTTAACTTATTGCAAACACCCTATAACAATTATTCATTCTTCGAGGCTATTGTATGGACTTCCCTGCTTTTCCAGACGCTCCGCCATTATTAACACAGGAAGAAAAACACGAGCTAGAACAACCAAACTGCTCTGTTTCACGCTACAAAGCCATCATTGAAGAAAAAACAACCATATTCAACGACCTTTTCCATTCTTTATATCCAATAGAAAAGCTCGTAAAAGGACTCTCTTCTTTTTATGACGAAGTAATGCAAGCCGCTTGGACATCTAAAGGGTTGAAAAGCGAGCCGCATGTCAGCCTTGTTGCGGTTGGCGGATATGGTCGCGGAGAATTACACCCTAAATCAGACATTGATCTACTGATTTTATTAGAGAATGAAACCTCCGCGCCAAAAAACAAAATCGAAGCTTTCATCACATTTCTTTGGGATATTAATCTAGATGTCGGTCACAGCGTCCGCACCATTGATGAATGTACGGAGATGGCAGCCAAAGACATTACCATCATTACTAACTTGATTGAGTCACGAACACTGATAGGGCCAATTGATTTACTAGCCACACTCAAGCTGCACGTTGACATCTCTCAAATGTGGGATGGACACTCTTTTTATCAAGCCAAACTAGCTGAGCAAAAACAACGTCACGCAAAATATCAAAACACCGCCTACAACCTAGAACCAAACCTAAAAAAATGCCCCGGCGGCCTTAGAGATATGCAAGTCATTGACTGGGTCGCTAAACGCCATCTACACACACATAGACTGAGCGCTTTAATAGATAAACACTTTTTGTCCGAAGATGAATACATCCAACTTAAAGGCGCGGTAAGCCACCTTTGGAGAATTCGCTGGGCTTTACACATGGTCGCAGGGCGCAAAGAAGATCGACTGCTTTTTGACCATCAGCGTACTCTTACCAAACTATTCGGTTTTGACGATGATGACTTAAAACGCAACGTTGAACGCTTTATGCAAGGCTACTACCAAAGCGTCGCTGCCATTCAACAACTCAACGATTTACTTCTTCAACACTTCGAAGAATCTTTTTTAGCCAAGGACGCCATCAATACCGTTGAAGTTATTAATGACCATTTTCAAATAGCCAACGGTCAACTTGAAGCCCGTTCCAAGACACTGTTTCAAGACACTCCTTCAAGCATGCTGGAAATATACGTTTTACTTGGGGCTCATGAAAACATCAAAGGCATTCGCGCCAACACAATGCGTCAACTGCGCGACAGCTTAGATCTAATTGATGACGATTTTAGAAACAACAAGACAAACACTGATCTATTCCTGGACATCATCGCCAGCCGATATAGATTAACAAGCATATTAAGATCGATGAAACACTTGGGCTTACTAGGCCGCTATTTACCAGAATTCGGCGCCATCATCGGACAAATGCAGCACGATCTATTTCATATTTATACGGTTGATGCTCATACACTCCAGCTGGTAGAGAATTTACGTCGTCTCTGGTTGCCAGAGTTCAAACAAAAATTCCTCATTTCAGCCCAAGCAATTCGCCACGTAGCAAAAGTTGAGCTGCTGTACATAGCAGGCTTATATCACGACATAGCCAAAGGCCGAGGTGGCGATCACTCTGAACTAGGTTGCGTAGACGCACAGGCTTTTTGCGAGCGTCATGGATTATCAAAACAGGATACAGACCTTGTCGTTTGGTTAGTAAGAAACCATCTATTCATGTCGGTTACTGCACAACGCAAAGACATTTCCGATCCAGAAGTAATTTGGGAATTTGCCAGCTACGTCAAGGATCAAGAGCATCTAGATTATTTGTTCATCCTCACTGTTGCCGACATCAACGCGACCAACCCAACCATGTGGAATAGTTGGCGAGCTTCTTTAATGCGTCAGCTTTATTTAGAAACCAAACGCGCCCTTCGCCGCGGATTGGATTTCCCAATCGATGCCGACATGATAAGTGACGAACACAAACAACGCGCCTTGGAGATTATCATCGAACGCAACGTCGATATTATGGAAGCGGAAGCGATTTGGGAAACCATAGAAGAAGAGTACTTTATTCGTTCAAATGGTGATGAAATAGCCTGGAACACGGAAGCTATTTTACGCCATCGCCCAAGTGAAAAACCGCTAATCGCCATCACACCATTAGGCGGACGAAACTTCTCAGGTGCAAGTAAAATCTTCATCTACACGTTAATCAGCAAACACTTGTTTGCCGTCACCGCAGCGACGTTTGAACAACTTGGCCTCACCATTCTAGACGCCAAAATCAGTCATACCACAGACCACTACAGCTTAGACAGTTTTGTTGTTATGGACAGCAACGACAGTGATAACAATCTTCATTTAGACAAAGAACGTATCACGCTTATTCGAAAAACATTGATGGAGCAATTAGAAACACCATCACTTTACGAAAGCGTCGTTCAGCGACACACGCCGAGGATTTTAAAGATATTTAACTCCCCGTCGACCGCTCACTTTGTCAGTCAACCAGAAGAAGTCTGGTCGGCTCTTGAAATAACCGCGCCTGACAGACCTGGTTTGTTAGCCTTAGTGGGGCAGTTTTTTATGAATCAAAACATCATGCTCCATAAGGCAAAAATCGCTACTCTAGGAGAACGCGTAGAAGATACTTTCTACATCACCGAAGAGAACGGTGATCTTATTACTGACCCTGAAACCATGAACAAAATTTGCACCCTTTTAAAAGAGAAAATAGACCGTTTTTCTCAAGCGATGGACTAAAGACCAATGAATCCTCTTATACACTCTTTGCACCCATACCCTTTCCAAAAGCTTGCAGAGCTTATAGAAGGGTTAACTCCAAACCCAGAAAAGCCGCTAATCAAACTAACGATTGGAGAGCCACAACACGATGCCCCATCTGTCGTGCTTGAGACACTTGCCAAAAGCCTAGGTGGCGTTAGCAAGTACCCAAGCACCAAAGGCGAATTACCGCTCCGAGACGCCATTAGCAAATGGGCGAAGCGTCGCTTTCATCTAGAAAAACTTGATCCTGATACGGAAGTTTTACCCGTTACTGGAACGCGAGAAGCACTGTTTGCTATTACCCAAACATTGGTTGGCGAAAAACAAAACGCTCTGGTTGTCAGCCCAAATCCTTTTTATCAAATTTACGAAGGCGCCGGCATTCTTGCGGGAGCCGAGCTGCATTTCCTACCTTGCGGAGCTGAAACAAACTACAAAGTAGATTACCAACTTGTCGACGACGCCACGTGGCAACGCTGCGAAGTATTGTTTGTTTGCTCACCCAACAACCCTAGCGGCAGCATCACCACATTAGAGGAATACGCCTACCTGATCGAGAAGGCCAAAACTTTCAACTTCACTATTGTGGCAGACGAATGTTATTCCGAGATTTACTTTGGCGATCAAGCACCACTAGGATTATTAGAAGCCTGTGAAATTTTGGGACACAAGGATTATAAACATTGCCTTATTTTCCAATCCCTATCAAAGCGCTCCAATTTGCCAGGCCTTCGGTCAGGCTTCGTGGCTGGAGACGCGTCTGTCCTTAAACCTTTTTTGTTGTATCGCACCTATCAAGGCTGCGCTATGCCCATTCATCATCAAGACGCCTCCGTCGCCGCTTGGAACGATGAAGAGCACGTTATAAAAAATCGCGAGATCTATACACGCAAATTTGATTCAGTTTTAGAAATATTGTCGCCAGTTATGCCAATATCTAAACCGGAAGCAGGCTTTTACCTTTGGCCGGAACTCAGTATAACTGATGAAGAGTTTTGCACTTCACTGTATCAAGAAGAGTCGGTTTTAGTCTTACCTGGCAGCTATTTAGGCCGTGACGTAGAAGGTATCAATCCAGGTAGCCACCATGTCCGCATGGCACTGGTTGCAGAAGAATCAGAATGTATTGAGGCAGCTAAAAGAATTAGAGACTTCCTCAGTCGCAGATAATCCATTAGTAACCCCCTTTAGACAGATAACTCAGCTGGAGAATCATATGAGTAATACAATTTTCGCGTTCGGTCTTGGTATCGGCTCACAAAATAAAGAAGGCAACTGGTTAGAAGTGTTCTATTCAGCACCCAGCCTAAACGTAGAAAAAAGTACGCTAGATGCACTTTTAGAAAGCACCAACTACGAAGGCGGCAACAGCACACTGGTATTAGATGAAAGCGACTTAAATCGCTTACACATGAGCCTTTTAAAAGCTGGCAACATCGAACAAGCAGAATTGGCTTCTCGCCTAAAAGCCTCTACAAAGCCGGTTATTCTTTGTGTATTAGCCACTGACGAAGCGCCAAGCAATCCTGCTGAAGTTTACTTAAAACTACAACTTATCTCCCATCGTTTAGTTAAACCTCACAACACAGTACTGGATGGTATGTTTGGTCTATTGATCAATACGGCGCGGACAAGCGAAGGCCCTATTGATGTTCGTGAACTAGCGGACCGTCAATTAAGCGCTCGTATGGAAGGACGTACAATCGAAGTATTTAGCGTCGATAAATTCCCTAAAATGCTAAACTTCATCGTCCCTACTGGAATCCGTGTTGGCGATGCGGCTCGCGTACGTCTAGGCGCTCACCTTGCTGAAGGTACAACCGTTATGCATGAAGGTTTTGTAAACTTCAATGCAGGAACACTTGGCAACAGCATGGTTGAAGGCCGTATCTCTGCTGGGGTTGTTGTAGGTAATGGTTCCGACCTTGGTGGCGGTTGTTCCACTATGGGCACACTGTCTGGCGGCGGAAACATTGTTATTGCTGTTGGCGAAAAATGCTTGATCGGCGCGAACGCCGGTATTGGCATTGGTCTAGGTGATCGCTGTATCGTTGAATCCGGTCTTTATATTACTGCGGGTTCTAAAGTGGCCGTTCTTGATGAAAACAACCAAGTTGTGTCTACAGTAAAAGCCCGCGAGCTTTCAGGTCAATCCGACCTATTGTTCCGCCGCAACTCAGCAACGGGCGCAATCGAATGCAAAACAAACAAAACCGCTATTGAGTTGAACGAAGCGCTTCACGCTCATAATTAATAGCGATAAAAAAACAACCAAATGCGCCATTTTGATTACTCACAAAATGGCGCATTGCGGGAATATAATATGATTAAAATATTTGGCATCAAAAACTGCGACACGATGAAAAAAGCCTTTCGCTGGTTAGATGAAAATAACCTAGAATACCAATTTCATGATTACAAAAAAGAAGGTGTAGACGAAGCTACAGTAAAAGCGTGGATAGATGAACTAGGCTGGGAAAACATCATCAATAAACGTGGCACAACTTGGCGGAAACTGGATGAAGAAACAAAAGGCACTATGGACAATAACAACGCCGTCCACATCATGATGGCTCAACCTTCTATCATTAAGCGCCCTTTACTAATGGTTAAAGAATCTATTTACCTAGGCTTCGATGCAGAAAGTTACGCACAAAAACTACTTTAGCGTAAAACAGGTGTGTAAATACGAGGCCTCTCTTTGTTCGATTTAGGTGACGACATTGGTGTCACTGTTGGCGTATAACCAGAAGATGAGACATCTGAACGAATCACTGGAACAAAATACGATTCTTGAATGACAGGCTGTTGAAAAAGGCTACAACCAGCGGAAATCAAACTCAAAAAAATAACGACACCTAATTTCATAACCCCACCTTTATTTGAATCTCCTGTTATAGTAACAGAATCTTCCATAAGGTAGCGAAAACCAATACAAAGGTAAAGAATGTCTGACTTATCCCCCACACTAAAACTTGCCCTAGATCTTATTTCTCGCCCTTCTGTGACACCAGAAGATGCAGGCTGCCAGGATCTAATGATAGAGCGATTGAAAAACATTGGTTTTGAAATCGAATACATGCCCTTCGGAGAAGTAAAAAACTTCTACGCTAAACGCGGCACATCCGGACCAAATCTTTGCTTTGCGGGGCATACAGATGTGGTACCAACAGGGCCCGAAGCCGAATGGAAAGTCCCACCATTTTCACCAACTATTGTTGATGGCATGCTATTCGGGCGCGGCGCGGCTGACATGAAAGGCAGCCTTGCCGCTATGGTGACCGCTGTTGAGGATTTTGTGGCCAAGCACCCCAACCATCAGGGGCAAATTTCTTTTTTAATCACCAGTGACGAGGAAGGCCCTTTCGTGGATGGCACAACCCGTGTGGTTGATGCTCTTATGGCTCGAAAAGAAAAAATTGATTGGTGTATTGTTGGCGAACCTTCAAGTACTAAAACACTGGGCGATGTCATCAAGAACGGTCGCCGAGGTTCATTCAGCGGAGACCTAACTGTTTATGGTAAACAAGGTCATGTTGCTTACCCGCACTTAGCAGAAAACCCTATTCATTTAGCAGCACCAGCACTTGCCGAAATGGCGAGTGCGCATTGGGATGATGGCAACGACTTTTTTCCGCCTACTAGCTTCCAAATTTCGAACATTCACTCTGGTACAGGCGCAACCAATGTTGTTCCCGGCAAACTAAACGCTCAGTTTAATTTCCGTTTTTCCTCTGAACTGGATTTTGATGCACTTAAAGTTCGTGTTATAGAAATCTTAGACAAGCATAATTTACGCTATGACATCGAATGGACTTATAATGGTTTACCATTCCTAACTCGCCCCGGTGAGTTAGTTGATGCAATTGTTGAAGCGGTGCAAAATACTGTCAATATCACTCCTGAACTATCAACTTCAGGCGGTACTTCAGACGGCCGATTCATTGCCAAAATGGGAACGCAAGTCGTGGAGCTTGGCCCCATAAACGCCACTATCCATCAAATCAATGAATGCGTCGAAGCCGAGAGCCTAAACCAGCTTTCAGAAATTTACGCTCGCATACTTGAGAATCTCTTTACTAAAAAGTAACCGAAGCAAAATAACCTGAGAGCACATAGAACAGCATCCGAATGAGAAACGCCATACATAAATTAGCGATGAAACTGGGTAACAACCCCAGAGCTGCACTTATCAAGATGATCCAAGGCGGATTGATTTTCGTCTTTGGCGTTCTTATGCTTATGGTGGCGGATCGTGTTGTTGTCGAGTCTCTTGCCCAAGAGATCATGGCGCTATTTGGATTGATACTTGCGGGTTGCGGCGTACTGTGGACACTTATTGGCTATTTATCAATGAGTGTTCTCAGAATTTACCACATGATTAAAAAGAAGGATTAGAACGATGCAAGCTGACATTGAAATATATGTATTGTCCTGCCCGACAGAGAAGATCATTTCCTGGCTAGAAAGTACATTTACTCTGGTCAAAAAAAGCAGTCCATCCACACTTTGCTCAAAAGTCATCATTGCATCAAATGATAACGAAATTGAGGTCACCATTTTAGAGCAAGCAGCAGGCAAGCGCTTTACCTCTATCTGGTTCGACTCAGACAAAACCCCTTGGGAAGATGACATAGCTTGCGCCAAACAAGCATTCGAATCCCTAAACTGTGAAGTACGTTGCAACTTTCAAGGATGGGAAGAAGAAGGCAACCAAGATCCAGACCAATGGTGGCGAATAAATAGCCACGAAGAAGGCCCATTTATTTGGAATTAACACGACAAATAAAAGCAGCGCCAAAAACAAACATGCGACATAGCAACAATTATAGAGACTTAATACATGCAAATTACTCTTCTTAAAGGCAAACTCCATATGGCAAGCGTAACCCAAGCTGAGCTTTGGTATGACGGTTCTTGCGCCATTGACAAAGACCTTGTAGAACTCGCTGGATTTAGAGAATTTGAGCAAATCGACATCTATAACGTCGATAACGGCGAACGCTTTCATACATACGTAATACTGGCAGAACCAGGCTCTGGCACTATTTCAATGAATGGCGCTGCCGCTAGAAAAGTACAAGTAGGTGATCGAGTTATCATTGCCGCTTATGGTCAAATGAACGAAGCGGAAGCCGATGAATTCAAGCCAAAATTAGTCTATCTAAACAAAGATAATAGTGTAGAAAGAACCACCAACACCACTCCCATGCAAAAAGATTAATCTAAGCACTTTTATTTAAGAGCGCAATTGCTTTCTTGAGAGCCAAAAGCTCTTTTACAACAACAAAAAAAAGGCCGCTCCTAAGTTGATTAGAAGCGGCCTTTTTATAATGATAATTACGACAATACAGCTAAAGCCGCTTCGTAATTAGGCTCATCAGCCGTTTCGGCAACTTGCTCTGTGTAAATGACAGAACCTTTTTCATCTAGCACTACAACAGCACGAGATAAAAGGCCTGCAAGAGGACCAGTTGCAAAAGTCAGACCATAATCATCGCCAAATGTTGAACGGAAAGTCGATCCAGTATCAACATTATCGATGCCTTCTGCACCACAAAAACGCGCTGCAGCAAAAGGTAAGTCAGCAGATACACAAATTACGTTAACACCTTTCAATGCCGCCGCCGATTCGTTGAACTTACGAACCGATGTTGCACAAGTAGGCGTATCAACCGAAGGAAAAATATTTAGCACCAATTTAGCGCCTTGATAATCTGCCAATGTAGCGACAGACAAATCCGTTTTAACAAGCTCAAATGCTGGAGCTACAGAACCTACAACAGGAAGGGAACCCACTGTTTCAAAAGGATTACCTTTTAATGTTACCGTTGCCATAAATACCTCTTAAATCGAATAAAAAATTAACCACGGATTATAGATACATTTTCAGCTTGCTTGCCTTTCTCACCTTCAGTGACATAAAAGCGAACCAACTGACCTTCAACTAAAAAGCGGCGACCACGACCACGGATAGCACGGTAATGAACAAAAACATCATCACCATTTTCCATGGTTAAAAAACCAAAACCTTTAGAAGAGTTGAACCATTTAACTGTTCCCTGCTCTCGATCATCGTCTTCGTCTTCTTCAGACTCAGAGTCATAACCGGCGGAACTGGCCTGGCTGACCATAGCACCGACATAAACAGATACTAGAATAAAGCCAAAATAGACTAGGAAATTTGTGCCCATTTCTTCTTTTAAAACGCCAGCCAAAAGCAGAGGCACAATCAAAGCAATAACAAGGCTAACTATAAATGTGCGCAACGAAAACAAACCGGAACCAACAGAAGACCCTTTATTACGCGAAACATTATCCTGATGATCATTCATAACAGTATATCTCTTATTAAATTAAATATTATTGTGAAGCAGGCCACTTTCTTCAAAGAAGTAAAGCCTGTGTTAGTACAAACGTGAATAAATGAATATTTTTACTAAACTCTTGCTGAAATCGCCATGTGAAGCTAAAGAAGATAGTAGTAAAATACTCAACTTCTTATGAGAGCAATTTTCACGCCACCCTTACAATTTAAATGACCAATACTTGCGTCAGATTTTTGTATAGAATTGCAAATTAAATATGAATTTAGCCTAGTAAGGTTAACACACAGAAGGTATCTATGAACACCTCACAAATCAATCAACGCATCGACGAATTAGAATTCAAACTGCAATTTCAAGAAGATACGATTGATAGTTTAAATCAGGCTCTTATTAGCCAACAAAAAGACATGCTATTGATGAAAGAAAAACTGGTTCTATTAGGCAATCAGCTAGAATCTTACCGCCAACAACAGCCTATTCATGATGGCGACAGACCACCGCACTACTAACAAAAAATACTAAGCAGAAATCGAGTCGAGTGATTTTAAAACGTAGACATCAAATCGTCCTGACTTTCCTTCCAATTGATAGGTTGGTTCAGCGTTATCTAAAAATGGAGCGCCTTTAGGGCGTTTCACAACCACTCTATATTCCGCCAGACGCAATGCGTAAGACAGCAAGCTATCGGCATCTAAATCCTTGCCTACCAAATCCCTAAAAAATGCCATTTCTTTTTTGGCTGCAGCTGACGATTTATCTGTGTGTGGATACATAGGATCCAAATACACCACATCAAACACCCCTTGTTCATCGATACCAGTGATATCGGAATCAAGCAAAAACATCTTAGCGACAATCTCAGCCACTTCATGATGAAAAGACGCTCTATATAAACCGTCCTCTAACATAGCTCTAACAAAGCCCACACGCTCACAAAGAGAAACAGAACAGCCAAGACAAGCCAACACAAAAGCATCTCGCCCCAAACCAGCCGTTGCATCAAGAATAGATAAGTTTCCTCGCTTATTCAGTCCAACCGCTTTAGCAATATCTTGTCCTTTTCCGCCACCAAACCGTCGTCTGTGATCAACAGCCCCAGAGGTAAAATCCACATAAACGGGCTTAGGCGCGCCCTTTCCGGTTTTAGCCACTGCAATGCCATCCGTTGTTTTCAATAGAAGATAATCATATTTGGAAACAAACTTAAGAGGCTCATGCAACAGTATGAAATCGAGATTCAACGACTTAGCCAATAAGCGAGATTCCGGCTCCAAAAACTTATCTGTTGTTGCTACTGCAATAGAATTGGGCAAAAGCCTCTCTCCAAAAAAACATCACTAAACAAGAATGAAAACGCGCGTCACCGCATTGTAATAACGCTAAATAAAACGAATATTTATATGATTACAAATAGAAAAAGCCTCTAAATATTAGAAGCTTTTCATCTTAACTAAAGAAGCTAATCCGTCACATCAAACAATAAAGCACTTAATCTAGCTAAATACCATCAAGCCTCTAGAGATAAACAATTAATAGAAGGGCTATCCCCAAGACTAATCTATAGACAAAGAACGGAAAAAAACCAATCCTATTAAGCCACTTCAAAAATAGATATATACAAAGATAGGCGCTGATTGCAGACAGAATAACGCCCATCAAGATACTCACCCAATCGACCGCAATATCTGACGACACAAGCTCAATCGACTTTAAGCCACCAGCAGCCAAAATAAGAGGGATAGACAAAAGAAATGAAAACCGAGCAGCACACTCACGGCTAAAACCGAGAGAACGAGCAGCCGTCATCGTAATACCAGAACGAGAGGTCCCAGGAATTAAAGCAAGCGCTTGAGCCAAACCAATATAAAGCACATTTTTTAAGCCAAAGTCTTGCTCAGTTTTGTTAGAAGCGCCATATCGGTCAGACAACCAAAGCAACACACCAAATCCAATGGTGGCATAAGCAATCACTTCCAAAGAACGCAGGTTGGTACTAATAAAGTCATCAAATAGCAAACCTGCAATACAAGCAGGCAAAGTAGCAAGACAGATCCACCAAGCTAAACGACTATCTGATGTCGAGCGCCTATCTCTAATGGATACACACCACGCCACCACAATTTGCACGATGTCTTTTCTAAAATAGCCAACAATGGCAATTAACGTTCCTACATGCACAGCAACATCAAACGCCAGCCCTTGATCAGGCCAATGCAGTAATTGCGCAGGAAGTATTAAATGAGCAGAACTTGAAATAGGCAGAAACTCTGTTAATCCTTGAATCACTGCCAAAAAAACGATGTGATACCACAACATATAACTAACGCTTCCCTATACGCGGAGCCTGTTTTTCCCAGCTAATCTCATCCCTTAAATAAGTAGGAATAGCATCATAGGCAGCTACCATTTCACCTTTTTTAAATTGCAACAGCGCCAATTCAGCAATACAAGCGGCACGAGGTGCTAAATCAGTCAAAATATGGTCGGGAGGAGTAGGCAGCAAAGGCGTTAAAACATCTTCATAGCACCAGCCAGAACCGACACCGTCAAAGCCTGTTGAAAACGCAGATAACTCAGAAGGTTTTGCAACACATTCATCAATCAATGACTCTATTTCGTAACACCCTGCATCTTTATTGACGCTATAACCCCCCATGTAAATTTCGCCCATACGAGCATCAAGAGCGGCTAGCCAATTATTTTTACCCGTCTTTTGAAAACCTTCTAAAGCCAACGCAGCAAGCGTAGAAACAGGGATAACAGGCAAATCTGCACCGAAGGCAAGACCTTGTACAACCCCGGCACTGATTCTTAGCCCAGTAAAAGACCCTGGCCCTCGCCCAAAAGCGATAGCATCTAGATCTGATAAAGCCAAACCAGCTTGACTAAGAATCTGATCAACCATTGGCAAAATCAGATCATTATGAAGACGCGGAGCCATGCGGAAGTCTTCCAGCACAACCCCATCAATATTCAACGCCACTGAGCAAGCAGGCGTTGATGTATCTAATGCTAAAATAACCGTCATTGAATGATTAAGCCTTTAACGATGCTAATAGGCTTTGTTTAATTTCATTCAAATCGCCAATACCATTAACTTTGACAAACTTAGGCGCTGTTGCGCTGTCTGCTTTTAACCAATCTTGGTAGTAACCAATTAATGGCGCGGTTTGATCATGGTAAACACCTAAGCGAAGACGAACTGTTTCTTCTGTGTCGTCGGCACGCTGCACAAGGTCATCCCCTGTCACATCGTCTTTGCCTTCTACTTTAGGTGGATTGTAAATCACATGATAAGTGCGACCTGATGCTTCATGAACACGGCGTCCGCTCATACGCTTTACAATTTCTTCATCGGCAACATCAATTTCAACGACATAATCAATTTTAACGCCAGCGTCTTTCAAAGCATCGGCCTGAGGAATAGTACGCGGAAAACCATCAAACAAAGCGCCATTGGTACAATCGTCTTGCATCAGACGCTCTTTAACTAAACCAATAATAATATCATCAGAAACAAGTTGCCCTGCGTCCATAACCGCTTTGGCTTTTAAGCCCATCTCACTTCCAGCTTTTACGGCCGCACGCAACATATCACCTGTAGAGATTTGTGGAATGCCAAACTCCTCTGTAATGAATTGAGCTTGAGTACCTTTACCAGCGCCTGGCGCACCTAATAATATTACTCGCATAAAAAGTCTCCAAAGACAGCGTTAACTGAATAGCAAGGATGACTGGCACAATGTCTCATCAACGTGCAATTAAGCACGGCAGCAAGGTGACAGACAAACCAATTGCATACTAAAAAATTGAATGGCCGCCAAGCATACCCAAGCAGCCAACCATTATGCAAATTTACCTGCCTTTTTTTATCATTTTCTTACTCATAATGAGCATTTATCAACCAGATTTGCAATTAGCCCGTATTTTGCATGCCACTAGCAATACCCGCCATGGTAATCATTAAGGCTTTATTCACTTCAGCATTTTCTTCATCTTTGCGACTGCGATACAAAAGCTCCGCCTGCAAATAGTGCAACGGATCTATATACGGGTTACGCACGTCAATAGATTGACGTATAGTTTTATTATCTTCAATGAGTCGCTCTTGCTTCTTAAGCATTTTCACCAGCTCACTCACCTGCTTAAGCTTGCTGCGTAGCAAACGCCCTAAGCCTTGCAATTCTTCACCTACTAAACGCTTTTCATAATACTCAGCAATTTCCGGCTCTGCTTTTGCTAACACCATGTCGAGCATGTCCAAGTAAGCCCCAAAGAAAGGCCATTTTTTGTGCATCTCGCGTAGCTTTTCTAAATTGCCGGACTCAACACCT
This sequence comes from Marinomonas sp., assembly GCF_965225885.1. Taxonomy (NCBI): domain Bacteria; kingdom Pseudomonadati; phylum Pseudomonadota; class Gammaproteobacteria; order Oceanospirillales; family Oceanospirillaceae; genus Marinomonas; species Marinomonas sp. Next base: position 1,778,582 of record NZ_OZ245329.1, on the reverse strand, counting down.
TGCTGTAAGGCACTCTCAGCGCCCAACCAAGCAGGCAACATAAGGCGAATTTGCATCCAAGCAAAGATCCAAGGAATAGCTCGCAAACTTTCTACACCACCATCCGATCGACGACGTGCAGGGCGAGAGCCTAAAGGCAATTTTGCCAACTCTTGCTCTGGTGTTGTCGCTCTAAAGTAAGGCACAAAGTCTTCATGTCCACGAATAATGGAGCGATATTGATTCATTCCTACTTCGGCCATTTCATCCATAATCGCACGCCATTCCTCTTTTGGAGGCTCAGCAGGAATCAAAGACGCCTCCATCACAGCGGAACAATAAAGCTCTAAAGAACGTACCGCGATATCCGGAATACCAAACTTAAAGCGAATCATTTCACCTTGCTCAGTCACTCGAATAGCACCGTTCACGGAACCAGGCGGTTGCGACAAAATCGCCACATGAGCTGGGCCGCCGCCACGACCTACGGTGCCGCCACGACCATGGAACAAAGTCAGATGAATACCATGTTTTTTACAAAGGCGAGTCAACGCCTCTTGCGCTCGATATTGCCCCCACGTCGCGGCAATTTGTCCAGCATCTTTGGCAGAATCCGAATAACCTATCATCACTTCTTGACGGCCATTGATATAAGACTTGTACCAAGGAATTGAGAATAGCTGCTCGATAATCGGCTCAGCATTATCCAAATCAGCAAGGGTTTCGAACAAAGGTACAATACGCATTGGAAAACTAACACCAGACTCTTTCAGCATTAAGGCAACTGCCAAAACATCCGATGGCGCACTGGCCATTGAAATAACATAAGAGCCAAACGAATTCTGCTGACCTTGGGAAATCATCGCGAATGTATCGAGCACTTCTTTCACTTCAGCTGTTGGCGTCCACTCCATAGGTAAAAGCGGACGTTTAGAATTCAACTCGGTCAACAAGAAAGCTTGTCGGGACGCTTCATCCCATTCGGCGTAATCACCAAGCCCATAAAAGCGCGTAATAGCAGATAAGGCATCGATATGACGAGAAGCATCTTGGCGAACATCCAAACGAACTAAGGTCGAGCCAAAGGTTGCCGCACAACGAATAAGATCAAGCAGTGACCCATTAGCAATCACCTTCATACCGCAATCTAACAAAGACTGATAGCACAAAATAAGATCATCGGTGAGCTCTTGAATATCAAGAAAAATATCCTCACCAGAAGTTGGTTTACCATCCAAGCATGCTTTCGCCCAGTTTTTGGTCGCCAACATCTTGTTTTCTAGATGTCGTAAGACTTCCCGATAAGGCTGAGCGCTATCGCCAACACGTGCGCGTAGAGCAGCATTACACTGCGTCATAGAAAACTCTGACCGCAGCACATTTAAGTCTTTTATATAAAGATCAGCGGCCATCCAACGAGCCAACAAAGTCACTTCTTTGGTTACTTTATGAGTCACATTCGGATTACCGTCTCGGTCACCGCCCATCCAAGTCGCAAAGCGAATAGGCGCCAAATCCAAAGGCAAACGATCTTCTTTTGAAAACTCACTAAATTGTTCATCTAGCTGACGGAAAAACCGTGGCACGGCCTGCCATAAGGATTGCTCAATAACAGCAAAACCCCATTTTGCCTCATCAACAGGTGTAGGTCGCTCTTCGCGAATTTCGTCAGTATGCCAAGCCTGAGTAATAATCTCTTTCAGCCGACGGATATGTTTGGTTTCTTCTAAGGGCAGAATATTATCTTTGTCGAGGGCTTCTAGTTCACTGGAAATATTGTCGTATTTTCGAATCAGCGAACGACGAACCACTTCAGTTGGATGAGCAGTAAGAACAAGCTCGATAGATTGAGATTGCAACGATGCAACCATTTGCTCGGCAGTAAAATTCTGTTTTGAAAGGCGAGTTAACAAATCTCCGACCGGGTTATGGTATACACCCAAACTTTCATTAGTACGTCGGCGATGTACTCGGTGATATTGTTCAGCAATATTAGATAAGTTCAAAAACTGATTAAATGCTCTAGCAACCGGCACGATCTCTTTGTCATCCAATGCTTCTAAGGCTTGAATAAGAGCGGCTGAGTCGCCTGATTGACGTCCATCTTTCGAAAGCAACCGGATGTTTTCCACTTTTTCTAAAAAACCTTCCCCCAAATGATTGCTCATGCTCTCGCCAAGACAGTCTCCTAGCAACCTAACATTTTCGCGTAATGACGCCTGACTATCACTCACTTCACCCTCCTAATGTTGCCAATAACGCCTTACAAGCGTTCTATTATTCATCCAACCTATTATTTATCCAACAAATAAGCCAGCCTACAAACCTTCGCTTTTGGCCTGATCCCAATAATGATCTAATTCCTCTAAAGAACAATCTGTTAGTTTCTTATTTTGCGCCGACACAAGGGTTTCGATTTTACCAAAGCGCCGGCGGAATTTTATATTTGTTTTGTTTAACGCTAAATCAGGTGAAACATTAAGATGGCGAGCCAAGTTACTGACCGCAAACAAAACGTCGCCCATCTCTTCTTCGACATGAAGGCGATTTTGCTCCTTCATTGCTTCTTCTAGTTCATCAAGCTCTTCTCTAATCTTGTCAAAAACTGGCACGACATCAGGCCAATCAAAGCCAACTTTAGCGACTTTCTGTTGAATTTTCACTGCTTGCATTAATGCAGGCATAGAAGCAGGCACGTCAGCCAACAAGCTATTATTTGTTGGGCCTTTTGCTTTTTCTTGCGCCTTAATTTGCTGCCATTGCTGTGCTATTTGTTCTTCAGTTAACGTTGTTGGTTCGCCAAAACGAGTGATATCAGCTTCAGGAAAAACATGAGGATGGCGGCGCAGCATTTTTTCAACAATACCAGCCGCGATATCATCAAACGTAAAACGTTGCTCTTCTTCCGCCATTTGCGCATAAAAAATCACTTGGAAAAGTAAATCGCCTAGCTCTTCTTTTAAATGCTCGAAATCTTCACGTTCAATGGCATCCAACACTTCATACGTTTCTTCTAACGTATAAGGTGCAATGCTTTTATAAGTCTGCTTTTTATCCCAAGCACAACCAAACTGTTTGTCCCTCAGACAACGCATCAAATACTGTAGCTGTGTTATCGAATTACTCAAAGAGACCTCCGCACGATGTTACGAGCAAAACCAAGACGAGGCAAAAACAGACGAGAAAACGGAGTCTATAAGTTATAAATGAGTATTTCGAGTCTGTTTTTAACAAAGTATTGGTGAGCACAGTAGTCGTGCAAAGGTCTCTCAAAAGTCTCTCTCCCTAAATACATTCAGAACGTTTGGCAGCTGATTAATACGATGCAGCAATTTACTCAACACACTCAATTCGCCCACTTCAATCGTAAAGCGAATACTTGCCGTGTGGTTTTCTTTTGCTGATATGGTATTCATCGACAATAGATTTACTTTTTCATTCGCCAACAAACTGGTGATGTCGTTGAGCAAACCAGTGCGGTCGTAAGCTTCTACCTGAATATTGACAGGATATTGGTTATCTAGCTCTTCCCCCCAACTTACATCAATAATACGTTCGGGCTCTTCTAAGCCTAATTGAACAATATTAATACAATCTTGCCTGTGCACGGACACACCACGACCTTGGGTGATAAAACCAACAATGTCATCACCTGGAATAGGCGTACAACATTTGGCCATCTGGGTTAATAACTTGCCCACCCCCAAGATATGAATATCGTTATCCGAAGATTTGTGACGGCTCTTTTTCAGACGAATTGGACGAGGAGTTGCCGTCTCTCCATTCAAATTGTAGAAGTCATCAATGACACGTAGTACGCGAGATAATTGAATATCTCCCGCGCCAAGCGCTACATATACTTCTTCAGCATAAGAAAAATTAAAGCGAGAAGAAATGGCTTGTAAATCGATACGATTATCTTCAAGACCAAGTCTCTTCAATTGTTTATCGAGTAAATGCTTACCGGCTTCAAGGTTTTTCTCTCGATCTTCTTTTCTAAACCAGTTTTGAATCTTGGCTCGAGCACGGTTGGTTTGTACATAACCTAGTGTCGGATGTAACCAATCACGGCTAGGACCACCCTCTTTGGTGGTGAGAATTTCAACTTTGTCGCCGATTTTTAAGTGAGTGACCAAGGAAATGATTTTGCCGTTGACCTTGGCACCACGACAGCGATGGCCAATTTCAGTGTGAACTCGATACGCAAAATCCACCGCAGTCGCATTAATAGGTAAATCGACTACATGACCGTCAGGGGTAAAGACATAAATACGATCTTGCTCGATATCGCTGCGTACTTGCTCAGACAAAGATTCCAAATCGCCTTGCACTTCATGGAAATCCAAAATGGTTCTTAGCCACTGAAGCTTTTCTTCGTAGCTACTGCTATTAGAACTTAAATCCGTACCTTTGTATTTCCAGTGTGCACAACCCCCAAGTTCTGCGTCTTCATGCATTTTGTGGGTACGAATCTGAATCTCTAGAGCACGGCCTTGAGGGCCAATAACAGCGGTATGCAATGACTGATAACCGTTCGATTTGGGGTTACTAATGTAATCATCAAACTCCTGAGGTATTGGACGCCATAAGTTGTGTACCACACCGAGAACGCCATAACATTCCATCGGTTCATCCACTAAAATGCGGACAGCGCGGACGTCGTATACCTCATCAAAGCCAATATTTTTGCGCTTCATTTTGCGCCAAATACTGTAGATGTGCTTTGCTCTTCCCATCAGATCGGCATGAATATTAATGCCTTTCAAACGCTCATCTAACAGCTTAATAACATCATCAATGAACTGCTGACGATCAAGGCGCTTTTCATCTAACCACTTGGCGATACGTTTGTAATCGGTAGGATAAAGATAGCGGAAAGAGAGATCTTCTAATTCCCATTTGATATGACCAATACCCAAACGATGGGCCAACGGCGCATAAACACTCTGTACTTCCAGCGCAACAGCAACACGACGATCTTCGTCTTGATGCTTAGCTTCTTTAATCGCGCAGGCACGCTCAGCAAGCTTTATCAGCACCACTCGCACGTCATCAATGATAGAAACCAGCATTTTGCGCAGTGATTCCAGCTGATTTTCACTGCTGCCTAATACCTCGGCAGCTGAGTCGGCGGTCAAATTCTTCGAGACTTCACCCATTTTTATTACCCCTTCGACAAGCGAAGAGACTTTTCGACCAAACATTTCAGTCACACGGGAAATGGGTAATTGATCTTCTCGTACAACACGATATAAGGCGGCGGCTACTAATGAATCTTGGTCTGCTCGAAAACCGGAGAGGATTTCCACCATTTCCAGTCCAGCACGGAAAGTACTCGCTTGCGCCCCCCAGTAAGAGGGTCGAGCGCACTGTAGTTCAGCTTGACGAGCCAACTCACAGGCCATACGTAAAGGAACTCGAGTACTATCGTCAATCAGATGTGAAAAATGCCCCATCCAAGCATCAATATCGACACTACCATCCTCTAATACAGGGTGATCTTTTCTTACCGTTACCATTTGTCCGCCCTTAAATTTACTTCTTTTTTTGCAATAACATCATCGTTTCTACATGGGAGGTTTGTGGAAACATGTCCATCAAACCAACACGTAAAACACGATATCCCTTTGCAACTAAATACTCGGCATCCCTAGCTAAAGTAGAAGCATTGCAAGAAACATACAATATTTGCTTTGGCCTAATTTTTATTATGCTGTCTAAAAATTCAAATGCACCAGCACGAGGTGGATCCAACAATACTTTGGTAATGGTCTGCTTAAAAAGTTCATTATTCACAGGCTTAGTCAAATCAGCTGCCACAAAAGACAGGTTATCCAAACCATTAACTCGCGCATTTTCTCGCGCAGCTTCAACCATCGTTTCTTGCACTTCAACGCCAATGACTGATTGTGCATGCTGTGCCAACGGTAAAGAAAAGTTTCCCACACCGCAAAACAAATCCAATACAACATCTTGCTTACTTGGGCTTAACCAGTCCATAGCTTGTGCTACCATTTTTTGATTCATGACGGCATTTACTTGAATAAAGTCTTGCGGATGATATTTCAAACTCAAGTCGCCAAGATCATAATAGCGCATTTTTTCAAGCGCCACTTCCGCCTTGCTCGCTTTTGGTGCTTGCCAATATAAAGTGATTTGTGCCTTTTCAGCCCAATCTTCCCACACTTTTTGACGCTCATCAGAAATCGAAGATGTTAAGCGAAACAATACAGAAACACCTTTCGTGTCTTCAAGTAATTCTACATGGCCCAGTACACCCGCCAGATCATTTTCTAATAAGGCATGCTTAAGTGAAAGGAAGGTACTTTGCAAATTAGTGGTAAGCACAACACATTGATCAATCGAGATGATTTCGTTGGATGCTTTCCCACGGAAACCTAATGCCATACGGCCTTTTTTTAGATCAATTGCGATACGAGCACGTCGACGATAACCAGTAGATGTATCTGATAGCAGTTCTAATTCTTGGGTTGTGATTAGATTGCGCAGCTGTCCTTGCAACCAATTGGCTTTTGCAGAGAGCTGTTGCTCATCAGCTAAATGCTGAAAACTGCAGCCGCCACAGACATTGAAATGCTGACAGGATGCTTCAACTCGATGAGCGCTTGGCTCAATGATGTTCACCAAAATCGCTTCATCAAAACGACGCCCAGCTTTGGTAACTTGCGCTTCGACGGTTTCACCCGGTAAAGCGCCTTCAATAAAGGTCACTTTACCTTGCAAACGGGCGACGCCTTTTGCTTCATGTGTCAAACCATCCACTACGAAGGTTTGTATTGGCCCCATCGGCTGAGGCTTAGAAGTTATTGTTCGACGTGGCGGTGTTCTTCTTCTCAAAGGAGGCTCTCTTATTCCCGACTCTCTTTATTGGGATAAATAGGATAAATGCGCGGTTATTCTATCGCATCTGAATACAGAACAGTACGCGAAAGCGAGCCTTAAATAATTGCAAGTTTCTAATGTCCTGACTCGATATTTCTGGCAAAGATATCCTAGCTATCAAAAACACCGGTAGACAAATATCGATCACCACGATCACAAACAATCGCAACGATCACAGCATCATTCAACTTTTTAGACAACTCTAAGGCCACAGCAACGGAACCCCCAGAAGACACACCACAGAAAATACCTTCTTCTTTTGCTAAGCGACGCATCGTCACTTCGGCGGCTTCTTGAGACACATCCATTACTGTATCCACTCGAGTCTCATCAAAAACAGACGGCAAATACTCTTTTGGCCAACGTCGAATGCCAGGAATGCTGGAGCCGTCTTGAGGTTGAAGCCCTACAATTTGAATGTCTTTATTTTGCTCTTTCAAATAATGCGAAACCCCCATAATGGTGCCAGTGGTTCCCATCGAACTTACAAAGTGTGTCACTGAACCTTGTGTTTGTTGCCAAATTTCTGGCCCAGTTGTTACATAATGTGCATTCGGGTTATCTTGGTTAGCAAATTGATTTAAGACAATACCAACACCTTGATCTTGCATCTCTTGAGCGAGATCTCGCGCTTTTTCCATGCCCTCTTCTTTTGTCACCAAGTGCAATATTGCCCCATAAGCCGACATAGCAGACTTACGTTCCTGACTCATGTTGTCAGGCATAATTAAGTGCATTTTATAGCCTTTAATCGCTGCCACCATGGCTAACGCAATCCCAGTATTGCCGCTGGTTGCTTCGATCAAACTATCTCCCGGCTTTATATCACCGCGAAGCTCTGCCTGAAGTATCATATTTAAAGCGGGACGGTCTTTCACTGAGCCTGCCGGATTTTGTCCTTCAAGCTTTAATAAAATCGTATTACTTGAATTAGGATTGATGCGCTGCAAGCGAACCAAAGGAGTTTGCCCGATTAAGGACTCGATACTAGGGTATTGGATCATAAAAAAACTTCATTGACATTGATGACTTAGGGAATGAAACTTAACACTCAAGCCTATTTAAGAACACTTACGCTAAACAGTACAATAAGAAAGCGTTATAAACTTAGTTTCAATTTCGCATTCTAGAGTAAAAGATATGCCCATAACACGCATTTTCGCCGTACTTTTTTTATTACTCATGATAAGTAGCTGTGACAAGTCCACCAAAGACCTTACAGGGCTGAACAGTGTAGAACTCAGAAAAAAATGGCGTGAATGTGCTTACATTCACACTCCATCTAGCAGTGAACAGCAGATGTGTGCTAACTATGAAAAAGAATGTAATGACCGTAAAAATAAAGGCAATCTATCTTGCTATTAACTCGCCTATTAGATTTGTCGCATGAAGAAATTACCACTTATACATTTACCAACACCTAGCTTAAGCAATAAATTGTTTTGGGCATTGTTTGCGCCTGTCTTTGTTGTTTCTTTATTGTCCTGTGGTTTTCTCTTATCTACTCGCTTTAATGACCTAAACCGAAGTCTATACGAACGTACATTACATATAACCCAACAAGTTGCCACTACCAGCGAATACGCCATTGTCTTTTCCGACCAAAATATGATGTATCGGTTATTACAAAATGCATTAAACAATCAAGACATTAGCAGCGTACAGCTCTTTAACAGTGAACAAAAACTCATTGCGGAATTAGGCAAAGCGCCTGAGCCAAGCAATGCCATTTTTCCAGATGAAATCACCATAAAAGAATACGATACTTATTTAGAATCCATGAGCACTATCCACTACACTAGCAATACACTAGATGGCGTTTTTAACTCTCAAGCAGATTTATTCAACTCTGTAGATCAACGAAGCTTAATTGGTTGGGTAAAAATTGAAGCCAACAAATCTTCTATTCAAATAGAAAAATATCAATACGCTACTCTGATTTTTTTCATTCTACTTATCTTTAATATATTGGTTATATTAGGGGCATCTCACCTATCAAAAACATTAACCTTACCAATAAATAGGCTCTCTTCTGCGTTGAGCAAACTGGTTAAGGGCCAGTTTTCTAATATCAAGTTAATGAAATTCCCACCGGAATACGCGGCACTCCAAAAAGACCTATTTGATCTAACCGAAAGATTAGAACACCACAATGAAGAACTAATTGCAGGCATTGAACAATCAACTGAAGACATCCGCCGCAGCATGGATAGCATGGAAGAAAAAAGCGCGCAGCTACACATAGCAAACCGCGAGGCCATGGAGTCAAACCGTTTGAAATCGCAGTTTCTGGCCAACATTAGCCACGAAGTTCGTACTCCGTTGAACGCTATTTTGGGTTACACCAAAACCTTGCAGAAAGACATAACAGATACCCAACAGCGACTTTATGTGGATACCATTGAACAATCGACCAATAGCCTACTTACCATTATTGGCGACATATTAGATTTCTCTAAAATTGAAGCAGGAAAATTAAACCTTGAAAGTAACCACTTCAATCTGAAAGCGCTTCTCGACGACGTTTATCAAATCCTCAGTATCAACCTGCTAACGAAAGACAAGCAAATCGATTTGGTACCAGAATTTAATCAGGACGTACCAGAATGGGTAATTGGTGACAGCACACGAGTTCGTCAGATTTTAACCAACTTAATTGGTAACGCCATCAAGTTCACCCACCAAGGTTCGGTGCGAACAAAAGTATCTATCACAGCGCAAAACGGCCAAGATGTCACACTATCTTTTCAAATCATAGACACTGGAATAGGTATTGCCGAACACAAAATAAACCGTCTGTTTAAGCCCTTTTCACAAGTAGATACCAGTACAACTAGACAATTCGGCGGCACTGGGCTTGGCTTGGTTATTACCAAAAAATTAGTTGAGCAAATGAATGGCAAAATCGAAGTGAGCAGCGACCCAAGCATTGGATCAACCTTCCGCTTCACCATCAATCTCAAAGCCTCACCAAAATTGAGCAAGGATAAAAGCGCACTAAATCGCCACGTGGTTTTACTCGAACCAAGTGCAACCTATAAAAGCTATCTCAGCAGTTATCTGAAGAACATTGGCGTTAGCTGCACAGCTTGTTCTGACTTAGAGCAAATGGTCGCCCTACTAAATAAACAACATGACACTATTGATGCAATTTTACTGAGCATGATACCAGACGATCAAAATGTTGCCGAAGCTCGCGAATTAATTAATTATTCAACGCAACAATTTTCTATTCCCTGTATTTTAATGATTCAGCCACCTGGCCAAATTGCACATTATCCAGACCTAAAAGACTTGTGCAGTGACATCCTGCTTAAACCTATAAGTCAAGATCGTCTCTACAATGCACTGCAACACCTTAGTAACAGCAGCGCCCCAATTACACCTAAGCAACCTCAGATAAATACACTACATGAAAGAATTAGCGGCCTTAAGATTCTGGCGGTAGATGATTCACCAATAAATCTACAACTGCTCAAACACTGGCTAGAGCCTATTGGCTTAGAAGTATCTTTAGCCTACAGTGGACGACAAGCCATAGATATGGCGATGAACGAAAGCTACGATCAGATCTTCATGGACATACAAATGCCAGAAATGGACGGCATGGAAACCACGCGACAACTTCGGCAAATAGAAAATTATAAAAACACACCCATTATTGCGCTAACCGCTCACGCCTTAGGATCAGAACAACAACAGATCTTGTCTAGCGGCATGAATGCCTATCTAACCAAGCCCATAAATGAAGAGCTATTACTTAGCACGATTGAAACCTGGCGTGCCAATACAGAAACCTTTCAAGATCAAGTTGATGCGAAACTTGTTGGTATTTTCGATTTAGAAAAAGCGCTCGAAATCGTTGATGGCAAAACCAACATAGCAAAAGAAATGTTTGATATGCTGGCAGACTCTCTGGATGCAGAGAAAAAACTTATCCGGCATCATCTCGAGAACCAAGACACAGAAAAACTCATTGAAGTGGTACATAGAATACACGGTGCCTCTAAATATACTGGCACCATCAACATCGCACGCCATGCTGGTTTTTTAGAAACACATTTGAAGGAATTAGGTTTGGAAGGCGCTGACGGCGTAGCGGAAGACTTCATTGAAGCAATTGAAGAGCTGCTAAACCATAGACAGCTTATTCCTTGGCCTCAGTTCTTAGATTCAACTATTTAGACTCAGCTATTTAGACTCAAGTATTACAAAAGCCTGAGCATAGGCTTTTTCATCGGTTAAACTTAGATGCCAGGATACAGGGAAGTCATAACGAGCAATGATACTATCATCGACCGTGAGAATTGGCTGACCAGAAGCTAGGTTACTAACAGTAAAATGCTGAAAGCTGACACCTGAACCGATCCCCGTTCCTAACGCCTTAACCGCTGCTTCTTTCGCCGCAAAACGCTTCGCAACATAAGCATTAGATTTCTCTAGATTACTAATTTGTAGCCAGCGCTCTTTCTCATCGACCGTTAATATCCTATCGATGAATCGCTCACCCAAACGCTCAATTGACTGAGCAATACGAGCAATTTCGACTAAATCCGTTCCAACTCCGATAATCAAACACTCACCTCTTTATTAAACCAACTTTCACAACGCACGAAAAATAGGCACACCTAAATGTCGTTCCCCTTGAAAAGGTTGCTTCGGTAACAAGCGCCTAGAGACAACGGGCTTGCCATTCAACAAACTATCCAACCAATTACGGTGTAACTCTTTGGCAAGACTCAACACCTGCTTATCCATCCACTTGCCTGCATGGTAATTAAGCGCCACTTGTCCTTCGACAAACAACATAGGCATTTGCTTGGGTATCTCACCATAATAAGGTCGCAGACCGAATTTATAATGAAACTGATAAAGCTGACGTGCCTCAAGCAGCTCACCACGACCGGTTGATACCATATTAATACCGACACCTAACTCCGAAAAGAGCCCGACTTCAAAACGCCTTAACAAAGGCGCAATCGGAGCACCTGAATACAAACTTTCAATCAACCATTTATACAGTTCAAAAACGTCAGGCAAAGGAAGGTTAATCGGTAACAGCTTTTCAAGCAGCTCATGCACATAGAGCGCCGCGTACAAAGGCAAACCCTCTAAAGAAGACGCTGACGCTATCGACTCCAAACTTTTCACTGTTTTTAAATCACTGCGGCCAGAGAACTCCATTTCATAACACAAAAAAGGCCCAGGTATGACCCGAGCCTCTTTTTTTGGTAATCGCCACACTCCGCGTATCAAACCTTGCTCGAGCGTTAACATATCAAGCAAGATTTTACTGTCTTGAAAAGGGCGAGTATGGATCACATACGCAGAAACGCGCATCGGAATTATTCTTCCTGATAGCCTAAACTAGCTAACGCACGCTCATCATCAGACCAACCAGAACGTATTTTGATCCAGAGATTCAACATCACTTTATGCTGAAATAAATTCTCCATATCAATACGTGCTTCTTTACCGATAAGCTTAATTTTATCGCCACGTTCACCGATAATAATGCGTTTTTGGCCATTTCGCTCGACCAAAATTAACGCACTAATATGAATAGCAGATTCTTCGTAAACAAACTCCTCGATCTGTACAGCCACTTCATAAGGCACTTCTTGGCCAAGCTGACGAGTAATTTTCTCACGCACTATTTCCGCAGCCAAAAAACGTGAACTACGGTTAGTAATCTGATCTTCAGGATAAAACTGCGTACCTTCTGGAATATAGCTTTCTACCAAGCGCTCCAAACGATCCAAGTTGTTATTACGCAACGCTGAAATAGGCACGATCTGAGCAAAATTCATACGATCAGATAAATTAGCCAAACGCGGTAAAAGATCTTCTTTCTGATCCAATTGATCCACTTTGTTCACTACCAAGATAACTGGGCAGCGCGCATGCTTAACCTTCTGAAGAACAGACTCATCTTCCTCAGTCCATCGATCTGCATCAATAACAAACAACACCACATCCACATCTTTCAATGCCGCAGCGGCCGTTTTATTCATAATACGGTTAATGGCTTTTGTTTCACCTAGATGCAAACCTGGTGTATCAACATAAATAGCCTGAACGTGACCTTCGGTTTTAACACCAAGAATTTGATCACGTGTTGTCTGTGGTTTACGTGAAGTAATCGATAATTTTTGCCCCAAGATGTGATTAAGCAAAGTCGACTTACCCACGTTTGGGCGCCCAACAATGGCAATATAACCACAGTGCGTAACTTCAACTTCAGACATCTTTCTTTTCCAATTTTTTCAATGCTTTCGCAGCAGCATTTTGCTCTGCAATTCGGCGGCTATTACCCTTACCTTCAATGAACTCTTCACAAAGCTCAATATGACAATGCACATAAAACGTTTGATCATGAGGGTCACCTACAATATTAACCACATCATATTGAGGTAACGCATGCTTTCGCGCTTGTAAAAATTCTTGTAGACGGGTTTTAGCGTCTTTAGTGACAATCTTTAACGATGTCGCATCCAAGCGCTCTTTATACCATTCCAAGATATGCTGGCGACAAACATCCATGCCGGCATCTAGATACATGGCGCCGATTATGCCTTCTACGGTATCGGCCAAAATCGAGTCGCGTCTAAAACCACCACTTTTCAATTCCCCAGCGCCTAATTTAAGGTAGTCACCTAACTCAAACTCTCGGGCCAACTCGGCCAAAGTATCGCCTTTAACTAATGAGGCTCTCAAGCGGCTTAATTCGCCTTCTTTGGCTTTTGGAAAACGGTGAAAAAGATCTTCCGCAATCACGTAGTTAAGAATCGAGTCACCCAAAAACTCAAGGCGCTCATTATTTTTGCCACCAAAACTACGGTGCGTTAGCGCCAGTTCAAGCAGTCCAAGGTCAGCAAAAAAATACCCAATTCGCCGACTCAGCTTCTGATACGATGAACTCAAAATGTCTCCAAAAAATACTTATTCAATCAAACCGTTATTTTTAAAGCTTGGGATACTGAAAAATTTATCCCAATGCAGCCATACATAAAAGGCACGACCTTTCATATTTTCATCTGGGACAAAACCCCAAAATCGGCTATCAGCGCTATTGTCTCGATTATCTCCCATCACAAAGTAATGACCTGCTGGAACAGTCCATTCACCTTCATGGGGAGTAAATCGGTAACTATTATAAATATCGTGCTGTACACCACCTAAGTTTTCACTGAACAAGTCAACAGGCTCTTGATCTGGATTCAATGAGATTGGTAACTTAGCTAAAAACTCTTTGCTCACTTGCTGACCATTAACCGTCAGAACTTTATTATGATAACTCACTTGATCGCCAGGAAGACCAACTAAGCGCTTAATGTAGTTTAGACTAGGATCAAGAGGATATTTAAAAACAACTACATCACCGCGTTTCGGCTCAGTAGTAGGAATAATAGTCGTATTTAGAACCGGCAAACGAAGACCATAGTCAAATTTGTTCACCAGAATAAAATCGCCTATTTTTAATGTAGGCAACATAGAACCGGATGGAATCTGGAACGGCTCAACAACAAAAGATCGCAAACCAAAGATAACGGCAATAATAATGAAGTACGACTTTACCTCTACAACAAATTTAGGGGTTTCGGCCAATCGCTGCTCAGCGTCTTTGCTTAAAACTGCTCGCGTTTCGGTTGCCATATTTGCCAACACTACTTTGCGCTTAGGTAAATATATAATGCGATCGTAAACCCAGAAGATACCTGTCACTAAAAACGCAATGGCCAGTATCAATTCGAAATCAAAACCCATAGTTCATTTCTCCACCAAGGTGTGCATTGGCACACCTGTTGATTATCTGGCTAGCTATCCAGTTGTAAAACCGCAAGGAAAGCAGATTGTGGCACTTCAACGTTACCAACCTGCTTCATACGTTTTTTACCGTCTTTCTGCTTCTGTAACAATTTCTTCTTACGACTCACGTCGCCACCGTAACACTTGGCAATTACGTTTTTACGCAATGCTTTGACTGTTGTACGTGAAATCACTTTCGCGCCAACTGCACCCTGAATCGCCACATCAAACATTTGACGAGGAATCAAGTCTTTCATTTTCTCGCACAATGCTCGGCCTTTAAACTGCACATTATCTTTGTGCATAATCAGCGCCAATGCGTCAACACGCTCGCCATTAATCAAAATATCCAAACGACACAACGGTGCTGGGCTAAAGTGAGAAAAGCTGTAATCCAGAGAGGCAAAACCACGACTACAAGACTTCAGTTTATCGAAGAAATCCATTACCACTTCGTTCATTGGCAATTCGTAACGTAATTGCACTTGTCGACCAACGTATAACATGTCCTTTTGAACACCGCGTTTTTCAACACACAATGTAATAACGTTACCTAAATATTCCTGTGGCACCAATATATTGGCTTCCACAATAGGTTCACGCATTTCTTTAATGGTCCCTGGATCAGGCATTTTTGACGGACTGTCTACATTGATAACATCGCCGTTATTGAGCTCAACTTCAAACACCACTGTTGGTGCTGTAGAGATCAAATCAAGGTCATATTCTCGCTCTAAACGTTCTTGGATGATCTCCATATGCAGCATACCCAAGAAGCCACAACGGAAACCAAAACCCAACGCATCTGAGCTTTCTGGCTCAAAAAATAATGACGCGTCATTCAATGTCAGTTTATTCAAGGCGACACGGAAATCTTCATAATCATCAGAGCTTACTGGGAACAAACCCGCATAAACTTGTGGTTTAACTTTTTTGAAACCCGCTAACTGAGCAACATCAGGCGTCGAAGCATGAGTAATGGTGTCACCCACTGGTGCACCATGAATGTCTTTAATACCCGCAACAACAAAGCCCACTTCGCCCGCTTTTAACACGCCAGTTTCTTTGCGTTTTGGTGTAAAAATACCAGCCATATCAACAGGGTGAGACTGCTTGGTAGATTTAATATAAATCTTGTCTTTCTTACGCAAAGTACCTTGTTTGATACGAACAAGAGAAACCACACCTAAGTAATTATCAAACCAAGAGTCAATAATAAGGGCTTGAAGCGGCGCATCAACATCACCTTCTGGTGGTGGAATAGTCGCCACTAAACGCTCTAGAACCTCATCAACGCCCATGCCTGTTTTTGCAGAACAGGTCACAGCATTCATAGCGTCGATACCAATGATCTCTTCAATCTCAGCACAAACACGTTCTGGTTCAGCCTGAGGCAAGTCGATTTTGTTCAATACCGGCATAACTTCGAGACCTTGCTCGATAGCGGTATAGCAGTTAGCAACAGATTGAGCTTCAACACCTTGCGCAGCATCAACCACCAGCAATGCACCTTCACAGGCAGCAAGTGAGCGCGATACTTCGTAAGAGAAATCCACGTGTCCAGGTGTGTCGATAAAGTTCAATTGATAAACTTGACCATCTTTCGCATGGTAATCAAGCGTTACACTTTGCGCCTTGATGGTAATGCCTCGTTCACGCTCGATGTCCATAGAGTCGAGAACCTGAGCTGACATTTCACGCTCGCTCAAACCTTCACAAGTCTGAATGAAGCGATCAGCTAAGGTCGATTTTCCGTGGTCGATGTGGGCGATAATACTAAAATTGCGTATGTGCTTAAGATTATTGGAAGACACTATTTACTCACACTTTAAAAGCGATGTTTGAATGACTACCTGTTGGTAAATACGTTACATATGCACATTTTTTAATCTAAATAATGCATTAGTCAGCTAACATCATCATGTCAGCCCAGTGAAAAACTTATCAACAAGTATTCAGGATAGAAATTGGCGAGCATTCTACCGAAATTCGAGCTAGGACTCCATTTATTTCATAGATCAAACAAGATAGAGTCTCAGCAACTAACGTAAAATTTACCTTTACGGTAAGACAATGCCTCGCTCTTTTAAAATACGTTCAACGGTATCGACTGTTGCCTGTGTATGAGCATCTATTTCAAGGTTCACCTTATCGCCAACCGACAAACTACCAAACGTCGTCAGCCTAAGTGTTTCTGGAATCAAAGAAACTTCCAACCAATCATTACCAATATCACTGATCGTCAAACTTGCGCCGTTCAAACCGACATAGCCTTTATTGAATAAATAGCGTCTGGCGTCTACCTCATCTTGGCGATCCGTCGTAAAACGAATATGAACACTTTCTTCAATTTTTTCGATGCGTGATACAGTCACGGACGTCATTATGTGACCAGACATAACATGACCACCAATCTCGTCGCCCATTTTTGCCGCGCGCTCAAAATTAACCACATCACCAGTCTGCAATAAACCAATGTTAGTTAACGCCAAAGTGGTATCAATAACATCAAACGTCAGTACGTCATGGCCAATTTCTGCGACCGTAAGACAAACACCATTGATCGCTACACTGGCACCCAGTTGCTGACTCAACATAACCCCAGCAGGAAAGACAATATCAAGACGCTTATTTCGTCCGACTTGAGTCGTGGCCTGAACTGTTGCTTTACCTTGAACAATACCCGTAAACATAAAACATCCTCATTTTCAGGTGAAAATATAAACACATCAGCCAAACAAAGCTCACTAGATCAAAGATCTGCAGAAGAAATGAACACCCATGACCAAAGCGGCACACTGACTGGTTTTGCGTAAGTTATCAAAGATTCACCAATAGGGTTATCCACAGGTTACGTGGATAACCGACATCCAATCCAATAACTAAAAATCCAAACCCTACTAATGCGCCCAATTTATTGTTTTTCAAGCACAAGCAGAACAATAGTTAAATAAAAACCAACTACCCACGAAATAAAATACGTTGTTTAAACTTAATTTAGACATAAAAAAAAACCGCTTGTCGAAGCGGTTTTTCGTCCCATAAAACAGAACTCAATAGCCCAAAAACTAGTCAGCTAATGCTTCTATCATGCCCTGTGTTACCAAAGTAATACCATCCGAATTTCGATAAAAACGCGCTGCATCCGCAACCGCATCCTCACCAATAATAGTCCCTTCAGGGATACAACAATCAGAGTCAACTACCACTTTATGTAGTCGGCAATGTCGTCCGATATCACAACGAGGCAATATGACCGATTTATTCACATGGGAATATGAGTTCACTCTAACGTTATTAAACAAGATGGATTGCTCAACCGTTGAACCAGAAACAATACAACCCGCGGACACAACAGAATTTAGCGCAGTACCAATACGTTCTTCGTAATTATAGTTAAACTTAGCCGCTGGTCGCTGATATTGAGCCGTGCGAATCGGCCACTCTTCATCATATAAATCTAACTCAGGTACCAAACGAGTCAGGTCCATATTGGCTTCCCAATAGGCCGTCAACGTCCCTACATCACGCCAATAAGGCTCATCAGGATAGCTCTTGTTATCTATGACACTGTTCGCAAAATGATGCGCTTTAATTTTACTGCGACCAACAAATAAGGGGATCAAATCCTTACCGAAATCATGGCTCGATGCGTCATCACTGGCATCTGAACGCAAGTTATCAGACAAGAATTTAGTGTTAAAAATATAAATCCCCATACTCGCAAGCGATACATCTGGTTTGCCAGGCATGGTTGGTGGGGTCGAAGGCTTTTCTTCAAATGCAATAATATTGTCGTTTTCATCCACATGCATAATGCCGAATTGATCGGCTTCTTTCAACGGCACTTCTATACAAGCCACCGTAACATCGGCACCGCTTTCGATATGGTCTTGCAGCATGAGACTGTAATCTTGCTTGTAAACATGGTCACCAGCAAGAATCAAAATATACTCACTTTCTAGACCATCGATCATGGTCAAGTTTTGATAAACCGCATCTGCTGTACCACGATACCAATCGCTGCCAGTCTGTTGCTGAGCTGGCCATAACTCGATGAATTCATTGAAGTCTGAACGCAGAAAGTTCCAGCCCCTTTGAACATGTTGATTTAAAGTATGAGAACGATATTGAGTCAGGACTGCAATACGACGCATACCTGAATTAATGCAGTTAGATAGCGGAAAATCTATAATTTTGTACTTACCGGCAATAGGCACGGCAGGTTTTGAACGATTATCTGTTAATTGTTTTAATCTTGAACCACGTCCACCGGCTAAAATAATGGACAGAGTTTTCATGCGCGCCGTATTTAAATCCATGTAATGCCCTTAAAATTTTTATCAACACACGCTATTCGAAGTTTCATTTAGGTATACTCTTATCATTATTCCAAATCAATAAGATGCCTATTAATGAAAATACTATTTGCTGCCTCCGAAATTTATCCCTTAATCAAAACAGGTGGATTAGCCGATGTAGCTGGCGCCCTTCCCGTTGCTTTGAGAAAAAAAGGCCACGATGTCAAACTGATCATGCCCGCATACCAAGGCATATTAGAAAAGGTAGCGCCAATTCAAAAGAGTATCAACCTAGGAAATCCATTTGGGGTTGGAGATTTGTTACTTCTTGAAACTCATATCCCCGAAAACGATACCCCAATTTGGCTATTACAATGCCAAGCTCTTTATGAACGTGAAGACGGGCCTTACGTCGATAGAAACGGTCTAGACTTCGAAGATAATCATATACGCTTTGCTGCGCTATCATGGGCTGCCGCTACATTAGCGCTTCATGGACACCTTATGAATTGGCAAGCAGACATTCTGCATTTGAATGATTGGCAAACCGGCTTTGCCGCTGCTTACCTTGAAAGCTGGAAAACAGCACATATCCCTGTTGTCACGACCGTACACAATTTACGTTATAACGGTAGTTTTGACATGAATCAATTTTCAGCCATGCATTTATCACCAGAATTACTCAGTATGCACGGCATGGAGTTTTATGGCCGATTCTCTGGTCTTAAAGCGGGTTTAGTCTACGCAAATGCGATCACCACAGTCAGCGCTACTTATGCCCAAGAAATTCTCACACCAGAATATGGAGACGGACTAGATGGCACCCTAAGAGCAATGCAAAACAAGTTAGTCGGTATTTTAAATGGTGTTGACTACGACCAATGGTCGCCAGAGAAAGACGCACTAATTCCACGTAATTACGGTATTGACACACTCAGTCAAAAACAGTCTAACAAGCTGGCTTTATTACAAGAAAATAGCCTGTCAGAAGATCTTAACCAGCCAGTCTTTGGTGTTGTTAGTCGACTAACAGAACAAAAAGGACTAGATCTTGTGTTACAAGTTATGCCAGCTCTATTAGAAAAAGGTGCTCGACTAGTCGTACTTGGCTCAGGCGATAAATATTTAGAAAGCCAATATTTGGAACTTCAAAACAATTATCCAAACCAAGTCTCTGTGCGTATTGGATACTTTGAAGATTATTCTCATCGCCTTCAAGCAGGCATCGACGCCCTACTCATTCCATCACGCTTTGAGCCTTGTGGTTTAACACAACTCTATGCGCTCAAATACGGAACCTTACCTATAGTAAGACAAACAGGCGGTTTAGCGGATACTGTGTTTGAGGAAGGTGAAAAAGCAAACGGTTTTGTTTTCAAAGAAGCCTCAACAGAAGCTTTGCAAGCAGCAATGGAACGCAGTATTGAATGTTTCCATGATACTAATCGTTGGCAAGAAAAACAGAAAAATGCAATGAATTATGATTACAGCTGGGAAGCAGTTACAGATCAATGGATCAGTCTATATGAATCTTTAATCCATCAAAAATAATCACTAAAAAGCAAAACAAAGGGAATAAGGGTAACATCAGCTCATTTCCCTTTGGACATTTTTTAAAGTGCAAGTCGTTATTTTAAAGCGACACCTTTTCGGCTTCGGGCCTCCCACTCCTGCACACCATCAAGTACAGCCTGTTCTGTAAAACCTTCTTGCTTCATTTCCTGTAAAGCAACCGCAATTTTGTACTTAACACTATTAATATTACAAGGCGACTTCTTAGACATAGTCAAATACAAACCTTCACTACTGATATAAGGCAATACAGGAACGATGGCATCGGACAAGCGAAGCATAGTTGCATAGGCATACGCTGGATTTTTTTCATATAAGACATAATCAACACGATCCGCAGCCAACATACGTAATGCTTGTAACAAACTGGCGACGGTTAATATATTCAAATTATGTTGAGCGTATTGATCAAACTCCTGACCAAAACTGTTATTAATAACGGTTACTCCCCACTTCCCAACTAGGTCTTCTTTCTTACTAAATGGGAACTGTTTATCTTTTCGCTGCCAAACGACGCTGTTCGTATGAAGCATCACTGGTGTGAAGTAATCCATGTAGTCAGCACGCTCATTAGTAAAAAAAGCACCCGCCATAAGATCGACACGACCATTTTTTACTTCGCCTTGGGCTCGTGACCAAGGACCAACATGGATAAGCTCAATTGGGATATTAATACGACGACTTAATTCATCAATAATAAGGCGATTAACGCCACGTAGTTCAGTGGACGTTGATGTCTCTCGCCACAAAAAAGGAGGATATTCAGAATTACCGGATGCAGTAAGAGACTCACAAGACAAAGACTGCTCTTCTGCTGCCAAAGTAGTACTGATATTAAAAAAAGTCACCGCTAATAAACAGCAAACTATGTGTGTGTGTAGCCTCATACAGCGCCACTCCCTTACAAGTAAAATTCAAACGATAAGCGAAGCTTTTTTCTTTTGCATACTCAAGGTGGTGTTATTTCTAAGAAGTATTTTACCTACTCCTTTTCTCGACAGTTTCTCCTCAACTGCCTTAATATCCAACTTCCATAAAGGCACCAATAACCTTTTACAACAATAACTTAAACATTTAAAAAAAGCGTTTTTTATCTTTTAGCAATCTAAGAGGCTATATAAGAACTAAGTAATTATCAATCTTCTTTTCTAATTTCATATATATGAATCTAGAAAGGCCAAAAACATGCGGTGCTCTCTTTTGGTTCAGTACCTAAAATAAACGCAAGCGAGGCCTTGTCTTTACAGCGGTCTGCTGCAATTTCAAATTTAGCGTCTAAGACATTGTAACGAGCTGCTCCATTAGGCAAGGTATTGGGCAAAGATCTAGGATTAACGTTTCTGGTGAAATCCACCCAAACCTTCATTGCACCACTGCTGCCAGTAATACTTAAAGGCACATTATCATCATCACCAAGCCATACCGTTGAAGAATAATCGCCGGTAATACCAACAAACCAGCTGTCTTTCTGTTGATTCGTTGTCCCCGTTTTCGCGGCAAAATTTAGATCAGGAAAGGCCGCTTGAGCCGCTCGAGCTGTGCCTATTTGGGGTGTTTTTGTCATACCATCCAAGGTCACAGCAAGCAAGGCATCGGTAAAAGGTACATCATTGTGTTGATCAAATCGCTTCATCAGCTGATCTTTTTGGTCCATCACCGCAAGCACGACACCCAATTCACTACTCTTTCCTTGAGAAGCTATGGGTTGATATAAACGAGACACTTCAAAGGGAGATAATTCTAATGCCCCCAACGCCATCGCAGGATGCATAGTAAAAGGACGTTTCACGCCTAACTGCCGCAGGGTGTCACCGACTCGATCAAAGCCAATTTGATTGGCCAAAGAGACGGTTGCTAAGTTATAAGATTTGGCCATGGCTTCATAAAGATGTACAACACCATGAGTCTGTCTGTCGTAGTTTTCAGGTTCCCAAACCTGACCGCCCACATTAAAGCGTAACTTTTTATCTTCGATTTCGGTCCACCAAGTGTAGCGCCCCGTCGCCAACGCCGATAAATACAGCGGTGGTTTCACCAATGAGCCGATCGGCCTAACCGCCCCTAACGCTCGGTTAAAACCAGTATAATTCTGGCCACTAGAGCCAACCACAGCACGTACTTGCCCCGTCAATCTATCGGTAACAACCATAGCGCCTTGCAAGCCTTTTAGTTTCGGGTCTCGCCTTTCCAACGTAGCAACTTGGCGCTGCATCGCTAAACTTGCTGCTCGCTGTGCGCGTATATCGACACCAGTGTAAATACGTAAATTTTTCGTCGCTAAAGTGGTCTCGTCAAAATCTCGCGACAATTGCATTGCAACCAGATCTAGATAGTCGCCAAACACAGAGCGTTGTTTTTTCTTATCAGCAAGTCGGATAGGTTGCTTTATGAGACTGTTATAATCTGCATCAGATAAGCGACCTTGATTTTTTAATATCGCCAATACTGTATTACGACGACCTTTTGCACGGTTTGGAGAGCGCTCAGGATTATATAGAGATGGACCTTTAACCATGCCAACCAACAAAGCAAACTCATCAATATTTAGTTCATTAAGTGGACGACCAAAGAAATGCTGACTCGCTGCGGCAAAGCCATGTAGGGCACTGCTGCCTAGCTGAGCTAAATACACTTCATTCATATAGGCTGTGATAATGGCCTCTTTTGAATAATGATATTCAAGCAACAAGCTCATGACGACTTCTGTTAACTTGCGCGTGTAAGTTCGCTCAGAGCTCAAATACATATTCTTCACAAGCTGTTGAGTTAACGTAGAGCCGCCTTGACGTCGAGAGCCATGTGTTAGATTAATCAGCGCCGCTCGAGCAATACCAGTCGGAGAAATGCCCCAATGCTGATAAAAGTCTTGATCCTCTACAGCAATCAAAATATCGATCAGAGGTTTAGGAATATCATCGTAGGCTAAAATTTGACGGCTTTCCGTATTACCACCATACAAGAAACCAATACGCTGCGGCTCAATTCGTGCCTCGTCTATTTCATCGCCGTTCAATGCTTGAATCACTAAACGACCATCTTGGAACGAAAAGATGCGCCTTTCGCTTTCATGAAACCCCAAATGGTCAACATAGGAACGTAAATGTGCGCTGACTTTTGTTCGACTGCGTGCAGCCCAGCCAACATTCTGACTGTTTCGACCAAATCGATAGCCGGTTTCTTCCAATAAGTTTTCGAGGTCTTGTTTTTTCCAAGGCGCCCCTCGCGATAAAATAATAGGTGCGCTATACACTTCTGAAGGCACTTGCCACTTCTGCCCTTCAAATCGACTAACAACCTGTCCGTTTAACCACCACACCCAGCCAGCAAAAGGAATACTGCCGACTAGACTAATAATGAGTCCCCATTTAAAGCAGAAACGAAACATCCTCTTCAACAAGGAAGATCTAGGTGTTTTTTTCTTTCGAGTTGGGGGCTTACGTGAAGATTTCGCCAGAGTTTTTTTAGTCATAGCGAGCGATTATAAGTAGCTTACGGAGCTCAAGCAACGATCAAAAAACAACTAACTCAATTCTTGCATATTGACTCAATCATCATAGCACTTTAGAGTCTGCGCTCACGGAAAGTTTATTTAACTGACATTTTGTTGAACTTTATTCACTCAGTCAGCGTTAGAATTGAAAGAAAACACCACTAGAATGTGATATTTTTTGTTATCACTCTAGTTCGCATGATTATGGAAAGCGTCAATTCTATTGAAGTAAACAACATTCATTATAAAAAAGTGCGGTAATCACGTGTTTAATAAATACCTTATACCTAATGCGCAAAACCTTCCTGAAGGAAAAGCATTAAATATCAAAATAGAAAAAAATAACTTCTTAGTCACCAAGCATAAGGGGCAAATTCTTGCTTATGAGAACCTATGTCCTCATCAAAAAAAGCAACTTAACTTATCTTCTGATTCGGCGCTCGATGAAGAAGGCGATTACTTAAAATGCCACCATCACGGCGCCCTATTTTCTCCATTAGACGGCACGTGTATTACTGGCCCGTGCCAGGGTAGCCACCTTAAAAAAGCGACGGTTGGCATAGAGCAGGGCAACTGTTACTTGCTATTTGCCTAGCTAAAAAACCTCACCGAATAAAAAAAAGGCGTTTTTAGTGGCTAACAAGACGTCTTATCAGATTGGCTTAGCGTCTATATCACTTTATGGTTTTCTTTTGGCACGGCTTAAATTAGTAACAACGAACAGCATTCATTCGACTGTTGCAGCAAACCTTTACCAATAAAAAGCAACCCCATCATTGCCTGCCCGACCATAGTTTAAAACTAAAAAGGACAACTTTGATAACTCAAATTAAGCAGGCAGTGCCCTTTACATCCTAAACAGCTGAAAACGTTCAGCAGAATTATGCAGCCTTAGCCCAGAAAGCGGCTAGTTTGGGCTTAATAACAAGAGACATCAACACAGAAATAACCAATCCGGCCGGTAGCGCTGAAACAAATGTGACAAGCCAAAAATCCACAAACTCTTTCAGTACCATAAAGCCATGTATATTGACGGTTGTAACAATGGCCATGATAGATTCCATGACTACCGCCATGACAAGCCCAAAACAAATGTTTTGTTTTAGTGGCGACAAGTTATGAAGAACAGAATTAACAAATCGATGAACTAAAAATGCAATCACACCACCAATAGGAGCAATACATAAAACACACAAAGCAAAAGACGTTAGCCAGGTGAGCATAAAGTTATCGGAGAACCCAATATTTTTCCAAGTCATTAAGAAGGTTAAAAATCCACCAAAAACAATAACTAGACTAGCAATAACAGCAATTTTTTGAACAATTTTTGACATAGATCTTCTCTCAGTGAATGATAAGGCTAAAACAATAAACTATATTGACAAAGTCAACTATATTAAATTAAGTTGACTTTATCAACAACTGGAAATCGTCATGCATAATTATGAATCTGAACTGCAATCACTCTTTATCAATACTATTGGCGGTTTAAAAAACTCAATGAAAGACACTATGAAAGAAATAGGTCTACCGCTTTCCCCGCTGTACTTCATGGTGCTAAAACAAATTCATGACATAGAGAACTGCACAGCGCATCACCTTGCTGAATCAACAGAAAGGGACAAAGGTCAAATCACTCGGTTAGTACATGAAGTGATGAACCATGGATATGTGATAAAAACGCCCAACCCGAATGACAAACGCAGCCAGTTTCTTCAACTAACGGATAAAGGTTTAGAGTGTTACCAGCAATTGGCCAGTGCTGACCATGCGATTTTGACAAAAATGCGGACAGATATTAGTGATGAGGAACTGAAAAAATTCTTGGAAATTGGACAGAAAATGCTGACTAATTTGAACAGAATCAACCACAAACCGGGAACATGAATACAGCAAATACAGCAGTTTGCGTTAGATTTCTAACGATAACTGCTCCAAAAAAACACGCATTACAGCTTCTCGCCTCTTCCCTTCCAACTGAGCAGAAACTGTATGTAAACTGTTGGCGATGCGGAATAATTTATTATAAAAATGATCGACTGAGTACAGAGAATCGTCGGGCTGTCGATTTTCACAAAATGGATCCTCTGACGCATACAAAACACGATTAAGTGCGCCACTGACTTGCATGCATCGAGCAATCCCCACGGCGCCCAATGCATCTAAGCGATCTGCGTCTTGAAGGATTTTGGCTTCTAGGCTATTGGGTGAAATATTGGCACTAAAGCTATGCGCGCAAATAGCATGATGAATCGCATCGTAATAATGACTTGGATAGTTAATTGAAGACAGGAACTCTACGGCTTTATCACCTGCCATGGACGAAGCCAAATAACGCTCAGGATGATTTTTAGGTAACGACACACAATCATGTAACCAAGCGGCTGGCACAACAACGGCTAAATCAGCCTTCTCTTCTCGTACTAATTGCTTTGCCACTTTTACGACACGAAAAATATGATTCATATCATGAGCCGCATCGACATAACCTTGAGTCTGTAAAAAAGTCCGGCAGCAAGATTCAAACTCAGAGATAAAAGTTAAGGACATCATTTTTCCAGAGTAATTTTAAATGGGAAAGCCTACCCTAATCCGATGAAATAGCACAATAAAAAAGGCTTTGATTCAACATCAAAGCCTTCGTTTTTCCTAACCCACTCTTTACCAGAAGGTATAACCAAACTAGAAGGTATAACCAACACTGGCCATAAAGGTAATAGGATCAAGATCCGTGTTAAAGCTCTGGCTCTCGCCCTCAACATGAACATCGGTATTAATATCCATGTACCAAAGTGACGCATTTGCAAACCAGTTTTCAGCAAAGTTCACGTCAACACCCACTTGGGCCGCCAAGCCAAAAGAGTTATCAAGATCCACATCTTTACCAGCAAGTTTTCCTTCGCTTTTCTCATCAAAGAAAACAGTGTAATTCAAGCCAGCACCAACATAAGGACGAACTTGGCTATTAGCCTGGCCAAAATAATATTGTGCCATTACTGAAGGTGGTAAATGCGATACTTCAGCAATATCTCCCAAACCTTTAGTAGATACGGTATGAGTGAAAGGTGTCGCTGCTAATAACTCAACCCCAAACTGATCCGTCAACATGTATGACAAGGTCAGACCAATCTGCGTATTATTATCAACCTCAAATTCACCCGTCCCCGACACATTATCACTGCTTTCATTTGGCATTACGGTCGCAAGACCGCCACGAACAAAAATATCGCCCGCGTTATGAGCCAACGCCACAGATGAACAAAGTGCAGAAACAAGAGCAACAGGAAGTAAAGCTTTCATAATCGATTCCTTTTTTAGGTCAAACAATATGTCTGTGACAAAAAAGGTAACAGGATGAGAGATTAAATTATTAACCTAGATCAAGGTTTGACACTTGTTCAAAGAGCAATATAGGTGGTATACGGGTTAGATCAATAAAAGGCCAATTACTCAAATTAAATCGCTTTTCATTCAATATTGCAGATAAAAAGGATATCAATAAAAATTGACGGTATTTATCACAGTAGTAAACCTAACAAAATATGAAAGTAAACTAATTTACCAAAGCTCAATTAATCGGTAAACTTTGCGAAAATTTTCATTTGGAATTAATAGCCATGCCAATACTTATTGCCGTCACTGTACTTTGGGCTTTTTCATTTAGCTTGATTGGGGTTTATCTAGCCGGTCAAGTGGATGCTTGGTTTTCAGTATTAATGCGAGTAGCTCTCGCAACCATGGTCTTTTTACCCTTTTTAAAGCTCCGCCAAATTGAAGCTAAAATAGCTTTCAAATTAATGGTTTGCGGGGCATTACAACTGGGTATTATGTACTGCTTTTATTACCAATCCTTCTTATACCTATCGGTTCCTGAAGTTCTACTATTTACCGTAATGACGCCTCTGTATGTCACGCTTATCAATGACATGCTAGACCGTCGTCTTAATGTAGGCTTTGCCATCAGCGCAATCTTAGCCATTCTTGGTGCCGTTGCCATACGCTACCAAGGAATCGATGAAGGTTTTATTAAGGGCTTACTGATAGTACAAGGTGCAAATATTTGCTTTGCCTCCGGTCAAGTTGGTTACAAACGCGTTATTGCCAAAGAGCGCCCAGACCTACCTCAAAGAACTGTCTTCGGTTGGTTTTTTATCGGCGCTTTAGCCGTGGTTGTTCCATGCTACATGATATTCGGAAATCTTGAAAAGTTACCAACCACCACACTTCAGTGGTCTATTCTGGTGTATCTAGGCATTGTCGCGTCGGGTTTGGGCTATTTCGCGTGGAACAAAGGCGCAACCATGGTAAACATCGGCACTTTAGCTGTTGCCAACAACCTACTAATTCCTGCCGGTATTATTGTTAACGTGGTTTTCTGGAACCGAGATGCCGACATTATACGTCTAGCTATTGGTGGTGGGATTATATTATTGGCACTTTTAGTAAACGATAAGTTCAATCAAAAGCACACCAAAGCACAAGCGATAACTTAGTCAAAGTGAAATAGATCAAAAAAAAACGCCCAATTTGAATTGGGCGTTTTTTTTGCTACATAACCATTATTCAACGAGCCAAGCTTGAAAACTTTTCTTCGCTTCTTTATCTGCTTTCTTGAACCAAAATTGAAACATTTCCAACTGAATGTTAGCCACTGTCGGTTTATACATATCATCCGCGATCCAGATCCGAGCATCTTTGCGAGTCGCTTCATCCGATCGGTTATACCAAAACTGCATCATTTCTAATGCAACGTCTTCTGTCATTAGAATAGGGGCAGGGACTGGGCTTGAGCCTGAGGAAACATTACTCAGTGTGTTTTTCGCTGTTAAACGCTCAATTTCTGTTACGTAATCACGAGTGTTCTGAAGGCCAGATTTAGTCGCCAGATTTTGTTTTTTGTAATCAACATCTTGACCGTTTACATCATCATAAATGGTAAATTGTGGGTCTTTCGCATTGCTCTCAGCTTGTTTTTTCGTTGAAATATAAGGCGCTTTCAACGTTAAGTAAGCGTTCTTTTCGAATTGTAAATCCAGCACAATTGGCTCAGATTGAAAATTCTCAGTATCGCCGCCACTGCGTAGCAATTTATTGAAACGCACAACGATCTGATGCTGTCCCTCATCAATATCGACTTTGAAGTCATTGCCAAACTGACTAGCACTTTCAAGATCAACATACATAATTTCAAAAGATCTTGGCACTTCAAAGGTTGCAGCCATTGCTGGCGCAGTAGCCAAAGCAGTCAGCAAAGCACCAAATACCACAACTGAATTTTTTATTCTCATCGAACTTTCCTTTAAACACTTAACAAAATAGCCCATGAATTTAGCACAATGCATCGATTTATTAGTGCGTTATGCGAGTGTAAAAAGTGACTTACTAGATTTTGTCTTTTTTCATTGAGAATCCGGCAACTTATTATAAATATTAGGCTGCCATTTCTGCATGAAAGTGACAGGGTTGTTCAGCGGTGTATACCCAAACTTTTCATACAGACCATGAGCGTCACGTGTTGCTAATAAAATTCGGCGCAAACCCTGTAATGATGGGTGATCATGAACTTCTTGCATAAGCCATTTTGATAACCCTTGCCACGGTGTGCTTCATAAATAAACACATCTGCTAAATAGACAAAGGTTGCTTGATCGGCGATCATTCGAGCGAAACCAACTTGCTTTCCTTCAATCGAAAAAAAGCCAAAGCACAACGAGTTATCCAGCGTTTTTTTAAACGTTTCTTTAGGAATACCTTCTGCCCAATAAGTTTTTGCAATATAAGCATGAATGGCATAAAAATCCATTTCCTCACGAAGATTACTAACTCGATAACCTAGCCCTCACCTCTCCTCAATTTATTCATCTCTTTTACGCCAACGGCTGTATTTGGAATGCACGCCACGAGTCAAGTTCGACGAGTATCCTTCAAGAATGTCCACACCATATAAAATAGCGACCACAATAACCGACAGCTTTATCGCCACATAAGAACCAATAATGGCAATGCACACTCCAATTGCAGCAAGTGTCCAGATCGTCGCAGCAGACGTAACGCCAATAACCGCACCGTCCTTAGACAACATAACACCAGCACCAAGAAAGCCAATACCCGTGATCACCTGTCCTATAATTCGTGATGGATCAGTCGTTTCAGCGGCGACAAACATAGACGAAGTAATAAACACATATGTTCCCAATACAATTAACGCCGACGTTCTGATTCCTACCGGCTTGCCTCTCAACTGACGCTCTAAGCCGACAATCACGCCACAAAAAATCGCCGTCGCAATTGAACTCCAACTAAAGGGAGCAATAACAAATAACGCTTCTAAATTCATACGATCTTGCTTAGGACAAACGCCATAATGGGAAGAATAAAAACCGTCTTATTAAGGTACTCAATTTTTGACATTAGTACAGTTAAATAAAAAGGAATGCTCTTTGGCATCCCTTTGTTTAAAACATTTTTTAAACCGCTAAAATCGATTAATTTCCCATCAAATCTGCTTTAATAATGTAAAGTCGATTCGAGTCAACAGTGTTTTTATCAAGGTGTTTTTGTTCCAATTTGCCTTTGGTCGACCAAGTAGCGAAATCATCATCATTCAGCACGCCAAGATGATGTTCATCAATCACCCACAAACCTTCCATTTTGTCATGTGGGTAAGAAGCAGCTTTCACCATATCCACAACTAGCGTTTTACTTACTGGATTAATGCCTTTTACCGCTAACGCTTCCCAACCATTTTGGTTCACGAACTGCTCCAAAGTCAGCCCATCAACCATCAAACCATGACTTTTATCGCGCTTGATTGAACTGGACTCAGCAACCGAAGAAAGCGAGGTTCCTGTTCTTAAATCAATACGATAAATATGTTTTTGTGCATTTGGCTTAGCTTTCGATTCGCCATCTGGGCCTCCGAAAAGAAAAGCGCCATCACGTTCGATAACCAAAAACGTATTTGCCGTTAACGTCGAAATTTCAGAATTGGAATTTTCAGATTTTTCTTGGCGATACAAATATTGCTCAGTTTGACCATTCGTTAAGTTAACCGTAACAATACGAGTCAAGGTGCCTTTTTGCGCGGCTTTATCTGGGTTCTGCATGGTTGACTGCATGATGCCCACTAAGGTGGTCTCATCTGGCGTGATCGCTAAACCTTCCATTCCTCGGTTGGCACGGCGATGCTGGAATACGGCCGGAAGATGGTAGACATCGCGAGCATCGTCTTTAAACGCATTAATACGGCCAATTTCAACACCGTTACTGTCGAAATGAACAATGTGTGGACCATATTCATCACTGACCCAGAAAGTCCCGTCTTTAAGTGCAACTAAACCTTCGCCATCCAAACCGTAATCGTCCAATTTAATCGGATTAGTTGTCTTGTCGTAAGGCTTATTGTCGTTCACTAAAACTGGTTTGCCATCCGCATGATAAGGCGTTTCACCGGTTCCACCTAAAGCAGAAGTATTTGGTAAACCAGAAATCAAACTGCCTTCTGGGCGTTTCAACAAAATGCTTTTTACCTTAGAAACTGAGCCATCTTCGGCTACTTCGAAAAGACCAATACGAGGAGTGTAAGAGGCAACAGGGAAACTTTTGCCCTTGCCGTAATCGCCACTATAGTTAGCATTTGGGCCACGGTCAGTTAGGGCATAAAACTGATTCGCTTGATTTGGATTTGCCGTCATTGCCGAGCCAAAACCACCATTACGAATTTCAAATGGCTGATTCGTTTTACCATCAATCAGATCATCACGTAACACAGAGTAAGGTAACTCACTACCTTGCATTGGAAAGCTCTCTGTAAAACTAGACGTCGGCGTTGTCATCGAGTTACTTGCACACCCCGACAAAACTCCAACAGAAACCAAACTCGCCAACCAAATTTTACTTGTCATTTTCCACCCCTTTGTGAAATGGCACATCAGTGCATTTTATAATTCTCACTTCAGGGTAAAGACTCGCCATGACGGTTTGATGAACAGACATAAAAAAGCCAGCTAGAGTAAACACCAGCTGGCTAGTTATATTAATCAACGAGTAACGAGCCTAGTGCCAATCTCACAGGAGAGCATACCAAAACCCCAATGTTAAAATCAGGTCCTCATCATACAAAACCACCCGCTCCACAGAAAAATTTATATGAAATACATCTTTCTTCGGTGTGTCATTCGCATCTTGATCTTGATAAGTGTTCATATCCACCGAGTCTATTAGCTATTTTTTCTTGTTGTGCTTTTTGGGTAACGGCTTAGGGACTTTAAAAATATCGATGATTTCACCTACACAATCTGTAACTTGGTTTTCAGCGTGTATTTCGTTGAGTTGGGCGACAAATTCTTCTTGTGTCATGTCACGCCAATATCTTGGGTTACGATTATGTTCTTTGTCGTAAGTAATGGTGGTGGGGTCATATTGACGGACCCCTTCTAACATCATGATATCGGGTAATGGCTGGCTAATATCCATATAACGCTGAATCATATTCCAAAAACGCAAATATTCTATAACCTTTTCATTAGGGCCTAATCTAACTGCTCCTAGCGGTACGCCAACAGAGTAGTTGTGGTAACGATGTATAAGAACTAACGAATAATTTAACAAACCCTGATGTGTTGGCGCGGACATGAGCACACAGTCAAACTCTATAAAAGGATGGGTAAAGTATGGTTTCCCTTTTTTGTATAAAGTCACCATGCCCGTGGTCCGGTCTAATTGGAAAACCCTTTGGATTTTTAGAAAAGGCGCCAAGTATTCGTGTCCTGATATGACCAATCTTAAATGGCCATAGACTAACAGACTCGGCAGAAGACCATATATAGTAAGACCCAGTATAAACCCATAAGTTTCACTATTAGATACGTTATCATCAAATATCCACATCAATACAGCCACAGTATAAGACAAGGGTAACATGTACAAAAGGCAAGCTTTTGAAAGAGTAGCTATAAAATTATACACCCGTCCCCAAAATACATACCCAGAATGCGTGAGTACTTTCTCATTCCAAAAGAGATCATTACCATCATCAAAGGCTTCATATTGCGCCATTTTTGAGGGCGATACATCATTTATCGCCAGTATACAGAGTGTATCTGTCGAATGAAAAAAATCAAACAGCTTGCCCTTAGTTATCATGCGTCGTAAAAAAACCTGCTCTCTACGGGGTTTTTGTGGTGGAAAATCCTGCGAATTATAGGC
Organism: Marinomonas sp.; assembly: GCF_965225885.1. Classification (NCBI taxonomy): domain Bacteria; kingdom Pseudomonadati; phylum Pseudomonadota; class Gammaproteobacteria; order Oceanospirillales; family Oceanospirillaceae; genus Marinomonas; species Marinomonas sp. The sequence continues at coordinate 1,745,321 of NZ_OZ245329.1, read as the reverse complement.
GGTGTCTTCATAATGGCTGATGGTTTTTGTATTATGACTCACGAAAAAAATATCCTTTATAGGAGCAATGACTGGAACAACAATCGGTTAGTTCTTTAGGAAAAGGACTATTAATGCCAATCGCAACGCTCACCTGTCCATTTGTGGACTTCTTCGGGCCACTTGTGTTTGAAAGGGGTTAGTAGAGCAAACCAATTAGGCATGAATAGCAGGAGCTTTGGCAAAGAAATAGCAAACATAAAAATAGCTTTCGCTTTACTCTCACCATGCTCCAAAGCATATTCATAATTAACGCCATGCTTTCTTGGCTCTTTATTCATTTCAATATAGATAGGATTATCACCCGTCATGTAACGACGAACGTATCTGATGGCCCATATCGTGCAGCATATTTAGCGCCACACGTTTTCTCCCTGTTAAATCTTTATTGGTCGCATGTTTCGGGGTTAGCCATAAGATCAATTGATAGGCATCTTGTGCACCTCGATAGCCTCCAAGCTGCTTAGCCACTACATCTCATCTTGACTACTGAGTTCAAAAAAATTTCACCTAAGAAAAAATATAGATTTAATAGAATATCTTGAATAATCATTGAATCGAAGCGCCATTTTTTTTACAACCAACGACATATCATTTTGGAGTTATACACTGAAATAATTAGTGAGAATTCACGAAAAACTGGAGCGAGAGAACAACAAAAAATACAGTCTTCTAGACCATGCCCTGCAGGTCTTTCAGAGAAATCAACATACAGCATTGCAACTCTTTAAAAGACATCCAGTATTCCTGCAGAGCCTTGCCAAGTCTAACAATTTCCCTGAAAAACTGAAACTCAGTAGACTTATGCGCACCTTCACGAGATAATGTCTTCAAAAGGACTTTCAAATCACAAAGGCTTATTATATGGAATTTATGAATTCTTTTTATAGATGGATTTTGCTTGGCATCCCTTCTCGTTATTTCTTAATTCAACTCGCTATTAGCGCCACTAGTTGCTTACTTATGCTTTTTCAAGGCGCTCATTGGGGCTATGAAGCTATAATTTTAATAGTAATAAATTCATTACTCTACCCTTACTCCATTTATTTTTATCACTCAGCAACCAATAACGATCGATCATTTTTTAAAAAACTGTTTGCTTTATGGCTATGTTGGAGTTTTGCATTCATCTTTGGCCCAATTGGTATCATAGTTCAATTTACAAAGTTTAAACGAGTTCCTAATGCCAAGGAATTTTAGAATCATAAGCTGAATTATATTTTTCAATTCACACCCTAACCTCCACCTTACATTTAGAACATGTGCATTTAGGAGCTACCAATGCTAACTTCCTTGATCATAATCTTAATTATCTCTGCCGTAGTAATCTGCCTCATTGGCATCTACAACTCACTAATCAGAAAAAAAAATGCAGCTAATACCGCAGAATCAAGCATTGATGTAATGCTTAAAAAACGTTTTGATCTTATTCCTAACTTGGTTTCCAGTGTTAAAACATACATGGATCACGAAAGTAAAACGCTAGTGCGCATTACTGAACTTCGCGCTCAAGGCACGTCCTCGGATTTATCCCAAAGTGAAAAAGTCTCGATTGATAAGCAACTCAGCCAAGAAATGACTAGCTTACGTCTATCTTTTGAGAATTACCCTGATCTAAAAGCAAGTGAAAACTTCGCAATGTTACAGCGCTCCTTAAATGAAGTTGAAGAGCAAATATCAGCTTCTCGTCGTACATTTAATGCCACTATTAATGATTTAAATAACGCGGTAGAAATGTTTCCTACAAACCTCTTTGCTAAGCGTATGGGATTAAAGACTCGTGAGCTGTTTGAAATTCCTGAAGTTGAGAAAATAACACCAAATGTGAGCTCACTTTTCAACAGTTAATTAGAGTTTAATATGAATTTACAAAAAATTGAAACGGCATTTGAAACAGAATACAAACCGAAATTAAAACCACTAGAAGACATGCGTGAAAAATCGATTAATGTCATCTTTGTTGGAATACTCCTCCTCCCTATTATTTGCATAATCGCCTATTTAATGACCGAATCTTACCGCCTAGATCCAAGAATCTCTATGGGCATAGCTTCGGTAATGATCATGTTTTATTATGGGTATTGTCGCAGCACTTGGAATCAATATCGCTATAACTATAAACAGCAAGTTATGAATGCGATGTTGAGTACTATCTTTCCTTCTTTAACATTCTCTGCAAATAAGTCAATTGACTCAAAGCTATATAAAAAAAGCCGTTTGTATTTAACAGAGGCCAACTCTTTCTCAGGAGAAGATTACATATCAGGAAAACTAGGTGATACGGCAATAGAGTTTTCTGAATTGGAGTCCTTCCACACAACTACAAATAGAGACTCAAACGGAAATCAAAACACTAAAAATAAGACAATATTTAAAGGCGTGTTTTTTGTTGCCGATTTCAACAAAAACTTTGACTGCCATTTATTTATTGTTCCACAACGTAGATTCTTTTCCTCAGTGAGTACTATATTTGGTGATGGTTCGAATGAGATGGGGCAACTGGTTAAATTAGAGAACACCGAATTTGAAGAGTTCTTTGAAGTGTATTCGTCAGATCAAATTGAAGCTCGCTATATTTTGTCCTCCAAATTAATGGAAAAATTGGTTGAATTTAGACAAAAATTCAGCAATCAAATTCGAATTTCGTTTATTGACGGAATGCTTTTTATTGCAATCGAATCCAGTAAAAACCATTTTGAACCTGAGCTATTTACACCAGCCACATCATTTTCTGTAGTGGAGGAATTCTACAACCAACTAACATTCTTAACAGACATTGTTGATGACTTTGATTTAAACACTCGAATCTGGACTAAAAAATAAGAATGACTTAGGAAACGTTAGTAAGACTGAGTTTCGCATTCTCAAAATCATCCTGTTTGGTAGCCAGACAAAGGCTCATGAGTCAATAACCGCCCCAATGGCTACACCAGTGATAACTGATATTCAGGTAATGGTGAACAAACCAGCATTAGTGGAGAAAGTAGCGGTTTAGTCTTTTAATCGTCATCTCAAAAAAATTATGTTTAATCTGATATAGAAATAGTAGTTCAAACTATCAGCCGCTCTTGCATCTGTAATATTAATGTTAGGATCTTATTTTATGAAACAAAAAGTTATACTACTTGCTCTCTCCTTCGTGGTAGCAGGTTCTGCTTTTGCTACTGATTCCCAACCTACTCAATTTATCAGCCGCATTAGCAATATAGACCTAAATCGCACAGCTATCGGCGCGGAGGGTAAACTAATTCGCGGGGAAAAACTTACCTTCGTGGATAAAACCGACTGTGGTGCCGCAACCATCAGCATGAATAACGACTCTCTGGGTATAGCAATGAGCGACTATAGGCCATTTTTAGAAAAAATCTGGCGTCAGGCTCTAGATGATAATTATTTTATGGTGAAAACCAGCGGATGTCATAGTGAGGGATCAGAATTGGTCACCCAGCTAAAGATGTGTGAAAAAGGGCTTTGTGACGATAAATATTTAGCCAATGACAATGTGCTTTGGTTAAACAAAGACTTAGAGAAAGTCTATAAACGCAATGCGTTCATTGCGATTAAGATGCCTTTAGCGTTTGATGAAAGGAATAAACTTTGGAAAGTGGACGGCTATTATGTGGCCTCGGGGAAGGTGACAAAGAAACAGGCTATTGTCGGTTATACCTCAGATAAAGATCTGACCAATTTACTTTATATTGGCGAATTTAAGCAGTATTACAATAACGGTAAAATCCAACAAACTACGAGCTATGATTTGAACGGTATCAAAGATGGGGCTCAGACGATTTTTTATAAAAATGGCACGGTGCATCAAACACTTCATTATAGTAACGGCCAATTAAATGGCACGGTCAGCACTTTTCATCAAAATGGCAAACTGGAAAGTGAAGAACAGTATATTAATAATAAACATGCCGACGGTGAATGTAAGCATTACGATGAATTAGGTCGATTATCGCGGCTGCATCATTACAAAAACGGTGTATTTGATGGGCAATATACGGACTATTACGAAAACGGTAAAGTGCAACGTTCCGCAGTATATAAAGAAGGCCATCATCAACAAAGCCAATCATTTTATAGCAACGGGGTACTCCGAAGTGATAATTACAATAAAGGTAATCAGCAAATCTCTGATTCCTATAATGAACAGGGACAGCTGGTCTCCAGAGAGTTCAGTATTACAACTGAAATCCATACTTATCAAAGTGCTAGAGAATATTGGTACGATAATGGTCAACAAAAACTTCAGGAAAGCTTTGATGAAAATGTTCGTCAAAACGGAGTAAGGAAAGAATGGTATGAAAATGGGCAATTGAAGAAAGAAGAGCGCTATAATCATGGCGACTTGGAATCGCTACAGACCTGGACAGAGCAAGGAAAACCGACTGAAGAACGTTACTACCATAATAGACAAAAGAATGGCACGCACAAGAAATGGGATTCAAAAACTGGTCATTTGGTTTACGAGATTACTTATAAAGACGGTAACCCCGTTACTCCAGAAAAAACTTACGATGCTAACACCGGGCAATTAGCGACGATCGATTATCTGGGTGAGAAAAGTTGGCCGATAGCAACACTTATTGATGGGAAAGCGCCGCGACGTGAATATAACAATGGCAAGTTAGTTAGTATTCGCTGTGGTTATAGTGACCGTTTACTGAACCCCGATAACGTCAGACAAAAAGCCAAAGCCAATGACAGTGAGGCGCAAACTCAACTGGCATGGTTCTATTACATGTGTAATGCCCCTAAAGAAACGTTGTACTGGTATAACAAAGCGGCTGACAATAACGATCTCGAGGCGTTGAATAAACTGAGCTATATTTATAGCGAGGGTAATAATGTTTTTAAAGCGCTGCGCAGTCAGGGCAAACGCATGAATATTATTTAACCAGTCCCATCACTTTAAACAGATACTTATCATCCCAGCCGCAGGCTTTGCGCTTGTTTTTGATACCCAGTTTCAAACTTGTTTCCTGCTTTAATAAATTTAAAGCGATTTGTCGGGTGGTGGCTAGGTTTTCTGCAGCATAACCCTGTCTAGCTCGGCACTGATCTTCCCCAAAAGAGACATCCAACACCCAATGAAGCTGATTTTCGACCCCCCAATGCTCACGAGTAGCCTTTAGCACTTCTTCCGCCGTCATCGCTTTACTGGAAATAAAATAACGAATATGGCTTCGGCCTTTTTCATTAGAAACTCGATCTGATTGTATCGCGGCGACGGTTTTAGCTTGCCATTCTGCTGCAATAGACAGGGAAGATAAATCCATCGTGACCCAGCATCGACGATGCTCCTTGCGACCATGGGTTTCGTTTTGTTGCTCAAAAAATTGATCACTTAGCGTGTCTTGTATATGGTTTGCCCAGTAATGGTCGAAGTAGGTAACCAACTCTTTATGTAACGTTTTCTGGTTACTTTTTACGGTAACCAAATAATCGGACTCTCTTTCAATGACCTTGGAGACAATGTCTTTCTGGCACCCCATGGCATCCATTGTGACCAAACAACCTTTGATAGTTAGTTGGTCTAGTAGCTTAGGAATAGCTGTGATTTCATTGGATTTTTTATCAACTTTGTATTGACCAAGAGACACGCCTGCCTGCGAGGCCCAAGCGTTCACCATGTGAATTGCTTGGTGCTTGTTCGAGCGCGACGCCCGCACCGTCTTTCCATCAATCGCGACGACACCCGATAATGGGGTATCCATCAACATATCTTGAACCCAGCCACAAAACATTTCTCGATAACAGGCCGGATCCAACAAAGAAAATAAACGGTTAAAGGTATCATGCGATGGAATGCCACCAGGTAATCGAAGATACTGTTTAAACCAGTCCTTTCGAGTATCAGCAAAGAGCTGAATAGACTTCCAATCATCCGCACCACAAAGTATTGCACAGGTCGTCATAAAGACGACTTCCCCTAAATCATGGGTACATTTTGCTTGTTGGCGTGGGTCATTTAGCTGCATCATACGTTCTAATAAGGTCATCGGCTTCGAAAAGGCACGATCATTAATCAAACACGGATTGAATGCAAATGCTGCATCAACTGATCAAAAAGCGTTCATGCGTTTGCCCTGGCTGCGCAGTGAGCAAAAGGCCTGGTCGTATATATTGCGGGCGGCATCATTAAAAGATATGAATAATCTATTTATCGCGGGCTTTAACTACCTGCAGGAAGACTTCGCGCAATATCTATTTAAGGATTCACCGCAATATGATTTTGTTCAGCGCGATAATAAGAAAGCCTTCACGTTTATAAAAGAGTCCGCTGATCTTGGAAATTTTAGGGCGATTTATACTGCCGGGATGATGTATCAATATGGTATAGGCACGGCAATATCTAAACCACAAGCGCTTGTGTATTATGAAAAGTTAGCAGATGATCGAGCAGATTTATCTGAATTATTAATTAAGCAATTGCAATAAAGTGATATCTGGTGCCGCCATTCTCAATTAATGTTTTGTATTTGATTATCGCGCACCGGATCTGTTTCGTGTTTGTCGTTTAGAGCTTGGGAATATGCGAATAAGTCCCTGCCATGAGACAATCGCGTTTTAAGTCTTCGAGTCTCAACCATGTCACACCAACTTACCTTTGCCGACAGCGAATTTAACAACAAACGCCGTAGAACACGTAAGGAGATTTTCCTTTCTCGCATGAATGAATTGATGCCTTGGGATCAACTAGAAGCGGTTATTGAGCCGTTTTATCCTAAATCAGGGAATGGCAGAAGACCTTATCCGCTATCAACCAGGTTCCGCATTCACTGCATGCAACATTGGTACAACATGAGTGATCCAGCGATGGAAGATGCCTTGTATGAGATTACTTCTATGCCCTTGTTTGCTGACCTGTCGTTAGATAAACCGATTCCCGATCACACTACCATAATGAATTTCAGGCACTTATTAGAAAAACACAAACTCTCGCGCCAGCTCTTTAAAGAAGTGAATAGATGGCTGTCTGACGTAGGTATTTATCTCAAAGAAGGCACCATTGTGGACGCGACTATTATTGAAGCAGCCAGTTCGACTAAGAATAAAGCCAAAGAAAGAGACCCTGAGATGCACCAAACTCAAAAAGGTAAGCAATGGTTCTTTGGCTTAAAAGCCCATATTGGTGTTGACGCAAGAACGGGGCTAACTCTCAGCGTGAGTACAACGGCAGCCAACGTTCATGACATCACAGAAACAGCGAACCTTCTTCATGGAGAAGGGTGTTTTGTCTCGGCGGATTCTGGCTATCGTGGCGCTCAAAAGAGAGAAGAGTTAAAAGGTGTCAAAGCAGACTGGTTGATTGCAGAGATTCCAAGCAAAATAAGACTCTTAAAAAAACACCCTAGAAAAAATAAACAGCCCATCCGAACGGAATATATCAAAGCCAGTATTCGAGCAAAAGTCGAACATCCCTTTAGAATCATCAAGTGTCAGTTTGGTTTTAGAAAAGCTATTTATCGTGGATTGGCTAAAAATGACAGTAAGCTCGCCATGCTGTTTGCTCTTGCCAACGTGTTTCGAGTTGACCAGATGATGCGAGCCTCACGGGATTAATCCATTCAAAGGTCAAAAAATGAGGCTTAATGGCCGAATTGAGTAACAAGAAAAGAATAAATAGGCGGCATTGCTGACTACCATTGGACTTTTTAGAAAGTTAAAGTGTACCGCTCGACTTGATCGCATGTTCCTTAGGCAAAAGGCAAGACTTGACCCCATTATTCATACATGACAAGATGTGCATCCAGTTTAAATTGATGATTTTTCTGAAAATCATCAGGGGATTCTTCAGGACTATACCTGAAACCTTTGATGTAAGAATATTTAACGTTGTGTCCTTGCTAAATTTTAGGGAAAAGGCCCCAATTTAATTTGGAATCTTTATACTCAATCCAACCACCTACCTAAATTTGAACCATTAATAATTTCATTATATTTATTTTTATCAATTAGTTTTTTATTATAAAGCTCATCCAATATTAACTCTAATATTTCAAAATCTTCTGAACACCCAGTATTACCAACCAATAAAAGAACACACCTATTAAATAACTTAATAAAATCATCACGACTAATTAAGTTATTTTTTAAATTATCATTTTGCTCTAAAATAAAACTTAACACACTATCCTTTGATAATTTATTTACCTGATACTCTTCATCCTCGTCATCTGATTCAAATTCCATTGCCTTATCAATATGATAAGATAACTCTTTTACTTTTTCATCAATCTCTATTTTCATTCGACAACCTTATACGCATCAGATGGAATTGCTCCTTCAATCAATACTTCTTTATCTTTTCTTGAATATCTATAGCCGGGGTCTCTTAATGCTTTTCCTGTGGAAGGATCTATACCTTTTGACACATCATGAACAGAGGATAACTTAATTTTTGAAGTATCTACTTCAATAATAACACTTTGACTAAACTTCCCTCGTTTTGGGTTTGGACGTGCATAACGGTTTGCCGCTTTCTTCGAACCCAATGATATATATTGAGTATCCAACTTTCCATCATCAATATGCTCTTGTATTGAATAATCTGCATTAATATCCTTGGGCTGTATATCTTTCCCTTCAAGAGCATCTTTAGCTTGTGACTCTGTTAATGCCCTGAATTTTACTTTGGGCGTTTCTGGTTCAGAAAGAGCTATATTCTGGTTTTGGGGAACTTCGGGATCAGCAGTTACACTATTAGATGAATCCTTACACGGCATTTTACCAGGAACATTATTCAGCCCCAACGGATCCACCCACCCCGTCGGGTTAGGCACATACTGGTAGTTATTTAAACCACCGGCAAGGCCAATGGGGTCGATGGTGATAAAGCGCCCTGCATTAGGATTATAGTAGCGATGGCGGTTGTAATGTAACCCCGTTTCCGTATCAAAATACTGACCTTGGAAGCGTAGTGGACTGTCGATTTCCGCAACGATTTTCCTAAAGACGTTACCATAGGCGCGGTATTGTACCGACCAAACGGTTTCCCCTTGTGGGGTCGTAATATCGAGCGGTGTACCGATTTGGTCGAGATGGTAGTGATAAACCTCTGCTTCTTTACCTTCGCCTTTTAGCAGCGCCAGCGGGCGGAAGGTGCCGGGCTCATACACATAACTTTGATACTGCTCGCTGTTGGTCATTTCCGCGATGAGATTATCGCCTTGCCAGAGAAATTCGGTGGTGGTTTCCACACCGGTTTTGTCCGTCACTCGTTTTTCAATACGGCGACCAAAGGCATCATAACGGTAATGCGCTTGGCTGCCATCTGACATCGTGACGTTGATTAAGCGATGCAGGCAGTCGTATTCGTAGTGAGTCACTAAGCTTTGATTTTTACCACGACTCTCTTTAACCATACGACCAAATTCATCGTATTCGTAGTGGCTATCGCCATGCAGCTTTAGCTGGTTGCCCGGTGCGTGGTCAAATAGCTCACTATTTCGCAGGTTAATGCGATTCGGTATTAAGTTACCTGTTGCGTCGTGCGTAAACCGCTCATCAAGATTGCCACGTACCGCGGTTAGCCGAGACAGTGGGTCATAGTCATAAAACGTGTCGCCGCGCTGTTTGTCCGCTATGTGCGTGAGGTTGCCTGCACCGTCATAGGCGTATTGGCGGCGCTGCTTTTCACGCCCTTGCACCATTTGCGATTGGTTCACGAGGCGGCCTTGGTCGTCATAGTGGAAATGACTTTTGACCTCGCCTTGATTACGCATCACCTCCAACCCCTTCTGGAAATGATGCTGCGTTAATACGGTATCATTGAGGTTGATCGCTCTTAACACGCCGCCTTTAGCGCGTTGGTACTCCAACACATTGGCATCAGGCAATTGCCATTTACTTAGCAGTCCTAGCTCATCGTATTCATAGGATTGCGACGTGCCGTTGGCGCGCTTGAGATAAATCAGACGATCCGCTTTGTCCCATTGGTATTCGGTGACCCCACTAACAGACGATTGCTCGTAAATCACTCGGCCAGAAATACCATGGCCATAACGGGTCGTTGAGCCATCGAGTAACGTTTCGCCAATCAGCATCCCTAAGCGGTTCCACGACAGAGTATGCTCACTGCTGTCTGGGGATTTGACAGTCGATAAGTTACCTTGCTCGTTTAACGGCGGGTGTCTTTTAGACTAATACTTAAAAAGAGCCAGCCCCTCTTAATTTAAATAAAGAGGCACTCATGAATTTTCTTTGAAAGTAAATAGTACCAGCCTCGAGTACTCTATTTGCAATGGCCGACTCATTTTTTCGCACTCGAGCTTCTGCATGTAAGATAAATTAGTCCGTCACCAACAAACAGCATATTGAGGTTGCTATGATTTGATTTCTACACTTTCACCAAAAATACTTAATATTGGAAGATCATTCCATGCGGCGATAAACGAATACTCTATAATTTCATCCTCTTCAGCTTCGATTATAGAGCGAAGCTTCCGTAACTGTTCCGAATCAGTTGTTTCTTTTATATGGCATAAATCAACGAATTCAGGTGAATATGCCTCTACTCCAACTATATTGTTAAAAACTAGCTTATGCACTTGGTCTTTCCAATCCTTTAAAACGATAGTCGCAACATCTGTGGCAATAGTAAATTCAATAATCTGCCCATCAGATACATTTAATTCAGAAATTATCATAACTACAATCCTGGGAATGTTTCACCCGATATGAAACCGGTGCCACTCCCTGGAGTGTAACCTTCCGGTTTCGATTTTAGAATTACCCCTTGTTTTTTTGCTTGGCTCCAAGACAGATCATGCGGTTTAGTCTCAACATGGAAATGTTCACCATGATGTCTAGGATTATAATCGGGATCATTAGGCTTTAATCCATGGGGATGACTTTCATGCCTAATCTTAGTGCTAGAATTTGGCATCCAAGTTGTTCTAACTGTTCCATCTGGTGTTATTCCCACTTTATTAGGGGCACCAATTAGAACGCTCATTTCGTCCGCTGTCTTAGGGAAAACTCCGCTCTTTAAAACCGCACTCTCCGGATTTTCAACCTCTCCAGATTGTGTCTCAGGCTTTCCTGTTTCTTCAGCTTTATCTGCACCACTTTCTGCTCCAGGACAATTAGTTGCTTTATTAGCCAACCCCAACGGATCCACCCATCCGGTCGGATTCGGTACATACTGGTAGTTGTTTAAACCACCGGCAAGGCCAATGGGGTCGATGGTGATAAAGCGTCCTGCATTGGGATTATAGTAGCGATGGCGGTTGTAATGTAACCCTGTTTCCGAATCAAAATATTGGCCTTGAAAGCGCAACGGGCTGTCGATTTCCGCAACGATTTTCTTAAACACATTCCCATAGGCACGATATTGAACTGACCAAACGGTGTCACCTTGTGGGGTCGTAATATCGAGCGGCGTACCAATTTGGTCGAGATGGTAGTGATACACCTCAGCTTCTTTACCTTCGCCTTTTAGCAGCGCCAGCGGGCGGAATGTACCGGGCTCATACACATAGCTTTGATACTGCTCGCTATTGGTCATTTCAGCGATAAGATTATCGCCTTGCCATAAAAACTCGGTGGTGGTTTCTAAGCCCGTTTTATCAATGACGCGTTTTCCGATACGGCGACCAAAGGCGTCATAGCGGTAATGCGCTTGGCTGCCATCTGGCATCGTGACGTTGATTAAGCGATGCAGGCAGTCGTATTCATAACCCGTCACTAAGCTTTGATTTTTACCACGACTCTCTTTAACCATACGACCAAATTCATCGTATTCGTAGTGGCTATCGCCATGCAGCTTTAGCTGGTTGCCCGGTGCGTGGTCAAATAGCTCACTGTTTCGCAGGTTAATGCGATTCGGTATTAAGTTACCTGTTGCATCGTGCGTGAACTGCTCATCCAAATTCCCGCGCACCGCGGTTAGGCGAGACAGTGGATCGTAATCATAAAACGTGTCGCCGCGCTGTTTGTCCGCTATGTGCGTCAGGTTGCCCGCACCATCATAGGCGTATTGGCGGCGCTGTTTTTCACGTCCTTGAACCATTTGTGATTGGTTCACGAGGCGGCCTTGATCGTCATAGTGGAAATGACTTTTGACCTCGCCTTGATTACGCATCATTTCCAAACCATTCTGGAAATGATGCTGCGTTAATACGGCATCATTCAGATTGATCGCTCTTAACACGCCGCCTTTGGCACGCTGATAAGACAAGACATTGGTATCAGGCAATTGCCATTTACTTAGCAATCCTAGCTCATCGTATTCATAGTAATGAGACGACCAACCCGCGTGCGATTCAATCACGCGATCCATGATGTCATAACGCCACGCTAGGGGCGTTTCACCATCATCGACAGAGATGAGATTGCCCTTTTTATCGTATTGATACTCTATTTTTGAGCCATCCGGCAGCGTCTTAACAAGCAAACGCCCAAGAGAATCTCGCTCAAAGGTGGTTTCAAGCTCAGTGCCACTGGTGCCGGTTTCCACTTTACTGAGCAGCTGACCGTTTAGGTCATAGGTGTACGCAAGGCTGCGGCCGTCAAACGTGGTTTCTTTACTGACTAAGCCATTGGGGAAGTAATCAATATGATAGGCTTCACCTCGTTCATTGGTGATGTCACTGACGAAGTTCTTCACATTGTCATAGCCGTAGCGCAAGCTCGTGCCATCGGGGTGAATCACTCGGCTGACAAGGTGACTATTCTCGCCATACTCATAGGATGTTTTATTACATGCCCTACTCGATTGTGCTTACGATTGAATTTCTGGTGATACACGCCATTTAGTTGGCGCCCCCCTTTACTCAGATTGCGGTCTGGTGTTTCAACTAGAAGGTGAAATGGTTGGTCATTAAGCAGAAGCAGTGAATCACCCAATTAAACCGTCCACAGGTAGAGGCTAGCACCTCAAGAAAAAGCCCGTGCGCCGACTCATCTAAATAAATCGGCGCTCAGGCTTTTCTCTGGACATAACGTAATACAAAGCACCTGCGTACTCAATCCGTCATGGTCAACTCATCTTTTCTTACCTACTACTGCGTATAAAATAAATCTCGTCCATCACAGCTAGTTAGGCAAAAGGCAAGACTTGACCCTATTGTTCCTTGGCTAGAATTTGACGAAATTTCAGTGGAAGTTTTACATATTTATTCTAATTAAGTCGCAGTATTTTTTTACCTTATCATGCCAATATTCTGAATTAAGCATCAAAGATGAATTTTCTATCATATGAACAGAATAAGAATCCGGATCTCCAAACTGAATACCTAATAGTAAGTCATCCTCAAAGAAATCTTCATCAAAGAAGTTATCATTTTTCAATTCAAAAACACAATTAACAATAGCATCGATAAAAAAACCACTAATAAAGCCCCAAAGTTCATCACTATCCAACGCATCTAAATTAACATCATCAAGCGTTCCCTCATAAAAAGTTTCGTAGAGCTGCCCAACATAACTATCAACATCTTGAAATAAATTATAAAATTCATTTACATGATCCCATTCAGCAGCATTAACTTCAGCATACCAATCAGGAAGATTAGCGTTAAATAACTCTTTATTCTTACTCTCTAAGCCACTTCTTGTACATATGGCAACGCCCATATTATTACATCCAGAACTACAATAAATAACAAATGAAAAAACATCTTGATTATTTAATAATTGCTTAGCTTGATTTATACAATTTTTACACGCATTTTTTAATTTTTCGCAGAGTTCTATCTTTAAGTCTATACTTCTCATAATTATCTCGCTTTTGCTATTTTATCCCATTCAGATAGAACAGTGATAATAGCTGTTCTATTACCCCTAACCTCTGATAGCATTTTATTTAATTCACCTTGCGGACCTGCTCCATGTTGTCCTGCAACATTTGGAGCCCATGTGAGATTTTCTCGGCTCAAATTGGGATCTAGTCCGACTTCTTTCAAGATAGATCTATTATCAATAGCAGCATCACTTGCACTGGCTTTTTCAACTAAATGATGGGCATGACTTGGTGAACCTGGATAGTCTGTACCAGAAATTTCCTCATAATATTTTTTCCAGTTACCTCCCCACAAGTTATTCCCACGTTTTAGAGATCCTTGATGGACGGCTTCTTGAATTTGAGGAGGACTTAACCCTTCATCAACAAGTTTCTGTTTCCACTGTCCATATTGCCTTGCAGACTTAAGCTCAGCAAACTCATCAACAAACCTATTAAATTTAGGACAATTCTGCTTCTGAACATCCAACCCCAACGGATCCACCCACCCCGTCGGATTCGGCACATATTGGTAGTTATTTAGGCCACCGGCAAGGCCAATGGGGTCGATGGTGATAAAGCGCCCTGCATTAGGATTATAGTAGCGATGGCGGTTGTAATGTAACCCCGTTTCCGTATCAAAATACTGACCTTGGAAGCGTAGTGGACTGTCGATTTCCGCAACGATTTTCCTAAAGACGTTACCATAGGCGCGGTATTGTACCGACCAAACGGTTTCCCCTTGTGGGGTCGTAATATCGAGCGGTGTACCGATTTGGTCGAGATGGTAGTGATAAACCTCTGCTTCTTTACCTTCGCCTTTTAGCAGCGCCAGCGGGCGGAAGGTGCCGGGCTCATACACATAACTTTGATACTGCTCGCTGTTGGTCATTTCCGCGATGAGATTATCGCCTTGCCAGAGAAACTCGGTGGTGGTTTCCACACCGGTTTTGTCCATCACTCGTTTTTCGATACGGCGACCAAAGGCGTCATAGCGGTAATGCGCTTGGCTGCCATCTGGCATCGTGACCTTGATTAAGCGATGCAGGCAGTCGTATTCGTAGTGAGTCACTAGGCTTTGATTTTTACCACGACTCTCTTTAACCATACGACCAAATTCATCGTATTCGTAGTGGCTATCGCCATGCAGCTTTAGCTGGTTGCCCGGTGCGTACTCAAATAGCTCGCTGTTTCGCAGGTTGATGTGATTCGGTATTAAGTTTCCTGTTGCGTCGTGTGTGAACTGCTCATCAAGGTTGCCACGTACCGCGGTTAGGCGAGACAGCGGGTCATAGTCATAAAACGTGTCGCCGCGCTGTTTGTCAGAGATTTGAACAAGGTTACCCAGCCCATCGTATTGGTATTGACGACGTTGCTTTTCACGCCCTTCAAGCATTTGTGATTGGTTCACTAGGCGGCCTTGATCGTCATAGTGGAAATGACTTTTGACCTCGCCTTGATTACGCATCACCTCCAACCCCTTCTGGAAATGATGCTGCGTTAATACGGCATCATTCAGGTTGATCGCTCTTAACACACCGCCTTTAGCGCGTTGGTACTCCAACACATTGGCATCAGGCAGTTGCCATTTACTCAGCAGCCCTAGCTCATCGTATTCATAGTAATGAGACGACCAACCCGCGTGCGACTCAATCACGCGATCCATGATGTCATAACGCCACGCTAACGGCGTATCACCATCATCGACAGAGATGAGGTTGCCCTTTTTATCGTATTGATACTCAATTTTTGAACCGTCAGGCAGAGTCTTAACAAGTAAACGTCCAAGAGAATCTCGCTCAAAGACAGTTTCAAGTTCAGTGCCGTTGGTTCCGGTTTCTATTTTACTTAAGAGCTTACCGTTTAGGTCATAGGTATACGCAAGGCTGCGGCCGTCAAAGGTGGTTTCTTGGCTGACTAAGCCATTGGGGAGGTAATCAATATGATAGGTTTCACCCCGTTCGTTGGTGATGTCACTGACGAAGTTTTTCACATTGTCATAGCCGTAGCGCAAGTTCGTGCCATCGGGGTGAATCACTCGGCTAACAAGATGACTGTTTTCAAAATACTGATATTTTGTGATGACACCTTTTTCATTTAATGGTGCGTGTCTTCGTTAAATTTAGACTCATTTTTCCTACCCACTCGAATTTCTGTGCGCAAGATACAAATACAGCCCCCTAACTCTCTTTACTTTCCTAAAGGTCTATGCCTTTTAATCGTTTAAATTCAGATAGCTGTGCTATCTCTGGGCTTCAGATTAGCAGCCAATATAGCTGGTGATTGGATCAATCCAGCTGTTTTCTTGGGTGGTTTCGAAGAGGAAAACTGCCAGTTATAAAACTTTAACTATCTTTTATTTCCGGAAAAGATGAATGTATTGTCCAGATATTCTCTTCTGTTGGCAGCAGGAAAACGCTCTCTCCTCTGACTTTGTATAAAGTGACTAAAAATGAATCACCTGGACAAAATATTTCCATATCATACTCTTCATTTGACTCCATGATAATTTTAGTTACATTATGGAAAATTAGTGTTTTTCTGTTATCATCTTCCTGATCAGCAGAAATACTAATCATATTTTGGGCTGAGTCATAGTTGACTTCTTCCATTGGAACAAAATCAAACACCAAGTCTTTGAATACAATATCTAATTCATAATTTTTCATTTTATAATCCCCTATGACTATTTAGTACCCAATATAACATTATCACCACCACTTCGTTTCAGCTTAATTGTTTTACCGCCAGTTTTAGTTGTCATTTTCCATGCTTGACTTTTAACTTCATCAGATGCCGCCCATTCAACAGGAATATTATCAAGCCCAGATTCTTTAAACGCAGCTAGTCGCCTATGGTCTAATGACCAGATATTACCTTCTGTATCTTTCCATACTTTTATTTTAGTCAGTTGTTCCGCTTTTAGGGAACCATTGTTCAAAGCTGCTGCGTTGCCTAAAACAGTATAATCTCCTGTAGTATTTTTTATAGAGCTTTGCATATAAAGGATATTTTTAGGACTTAATGATTCAGGCTTTATTGGATCATCAACAAAAGCTGTGTAGCTTTTTTTTCCTAATTTGGCTATTGGACATGCATTTCCTTTCTCACCAACCAACCCCAATGGATCCACCCATCCTGTCGGATTTGGCACATACTGGTAGTTATTTAAGCCACCGGCAAGGCCAATGGGGTCGATGGTGATAAAGCGTCCTGCATTGGGATTATAGTAGCGATGGCGGTTGTAATGTAACCCTGTTTCCGCATCAAAATACTGACCTTGGAAGCGCAGTGGGCTGTCTATTTCGGCAACAATTTTCCTAAAGACGTTACCATAGGCGCGGTATTGTACCGACCAAACGGTTTCCCCTTGTGGGGTCGTAATATCTAACGGCGTCCCAATTTGGTCGAGATGGTAATGATAAACCTCAGCTTCCTTACCTTCGCCTTTTAGTAAAGCTAACGGGCGAAATGTACCGGGTTCATACACATAGCTTTGATACTGCTCACTGTTGGTCATTTCCGCGATGAGATTATCGCCCTGCCAGAGAAACTCGGTGGTGGTTTCCACACCAGTTTTATCCACCACTCGTTTTTCAATACGGCGACCAAAGGCATCATAGCGGTAATGCGCTTGGCTGCCATCTGGCATCGTGACCTTGATTAGGCGATGCTGGCAGTCGTATTCGTAGTGAGTCACTAAGCTTTGATTTTTACCACGACTCTCTTTAACCATACGACCAAATTCATCGTATTCGTAGTGGCTATCGCCATGCAGCTTTAGCTGGTTGCCCGGTGCGTGGTCAAATAGCTCACTGTTTCGCAGGTTAATGCGATTCGGTATTAAGTTACCTGTTGCATCGTGCGTAAACTGCTCATCAAGGTTGCCACGTACCGCGGTTAGCCGAGACAGTGGGTCGTAATCATAAAACGTGTCGCCCCGCTGTTTGTCGGAGATTTGAACAAGGTTACCCAGCCCATCGTATTGGTATTGACGACGTTGCTTTTCACGCCCTTCAAGCATTTGTGATTGGTTCACGAGGCGGCCTTGATCGTCATAGTGGAAATGACTTTTGACCTCGCCTTGATTACGCATCACCTCCAACCCCTTCTGGAAATGATGCTGCGTTAATACGGCATCATTCAGGTTGATCGCTCTTAACACACCGCCTTTGGCTCGTTGGTACTCCAACACATTGGCATCAGGCAATTGCCATTTACTCAGCAGCCCTAGTGCATCGTATTCATAGTAATGAGACGACCAACCCGCGTGCGACTCAATCACGCGATCCATGATGTCATAACGCCACGCTAACGGCGTATCACCATCATCGACAGAGATGAGATTGCCCTTTTTATCGTATTGATACTCAATTTTTGAACCATCAGGCAGAGTCTTAACCAGTAACCGACCGAGAGAGTCACGCTCAAAGATGGTTTCAAGCTCAGTGCCGTTGGTTCCAGTTTCTATTTTACTTAAGAGCTTACCGTTTAGGTCATAGGTATACGCAAGGCTGCGGCCGTCAAACGTGTTTTCTTGGCTGACTAAGCCATTGGGGAAGTAATCAATATGATAGGCTTCACCCCGTTCGTTGGTGATGTCACTGACGAAGTTTTTCACATTGTCATAGCCGTAGCGCAAGTTCGTGCCATCGGGGTGAATCACTCGGCTAACAAGATGACTGTTTTCACCATACTGATACTGGGTTTTGTGGCCTTTTTCATCCACCACTTCGGTCACTTTACCGTACGCATTATACGCAAAAGATTGCGACGTGCCGTTGGCACGTTTGAGATAAATAAGTCGATCAGCTTTATCCCATTGGTATTCGGTGACCCCACCAACAGGCGATTACTCGTAAATCACTCGGCCAGAAATATCATGGCGGTAACGGGTACTCGAACCATCCGGTAAAACTTCAGCAATAAACATCCCTAAACGGTTCCAAGAAAGCTTATGTTCGCTGCCGTCGGGGTATTTGATAGTGGATAAGTTACCTTGCTCGTTTAACAGCGTGTGTCCTCATTAATTGCATCACAGCTAATTAGGAAAAAGTTAGAGTGAACCTATTATTCTGCACGTTATCGAGAAATGATGGATAAAGAACACGTAATCACATTAATACGAACGACGATAGCGAACTAAAGTGCTGTACGCATAGATATTGAAAGCCTCTAAAAATGGACAGTGCCCATCGAGAGTTAGAGTATGACACTGTCTCAGCTGGCGCGACACTTTGATGGTCGTTTAGATATTTAGTCAAAATTAGTTGACACAGAATTCTGAACGTACCCTGCTAGGGAGGAAGCTACAGCAATTCCCAAACTTGGTACTGTTTGGAATAACAATTTAAAAGTCCAAAAACGAACCAGATTCGTCTACGTCTCTATTTCCAGCTACTATTTCATCTCGAACAAGCCGTTTTATGAAATCATCTACAACTGGGGAAATTTCAAACAAAGAACTATCATCAAACTCCGCTTCGTGGAACCAAAAATATACTTTACCTGAACTACGAGATAAACATATTTGACTTCCTCCAATAGATTCACCAATAACAACACAATCTTCAGGAATCTGATCCTTATACATTTTATTTTTATCAACTAAATTTGAAGCACCTTGAAGTCCATACAACATTTCTAAAGACTGGTAGCCGTCAGATGTATCCACTGGTGAATTTTGTACGGGCTTATAGATCGTGCCATGATCAAAAACAATTGAGTTATCAAAGCTCTTCAATACTGATTCATAACCATCTGTAAACGTAATATTTAACTCTGACTCAACCTGGGAAATAGAGCCCTTATCTAAAGAGTCATTTTCTAAAGACCTTGCACCGAGCTTTTTCAAATTTTCTATCAACATTAAAACTCTCCTCTTAGGTCGGATGCAGACCCAATATGCGGTATATTGCCATGTAGCTTTGTAGGCACAAACTGTATTGTTACTTTATCTAAATGATGAGGCGTCAATCCAACCTCTTTGAGATAATTCTTAGCTGCATTTGGACTTGATAAACCTTTTTGATTCGCAACATATTTATAAACCGCATCAAAATCTGCCTTACTTCCATCCAACTGGCCTGGCTGAAACTTAACTTGACCTTTTGCCCATGGCGTAAAAACTGGCCTTCCGTTAACAAATTCAATTGGTTTACCTCCAGTGATTTCATTAACTTCATTAATATCAGAATGCCAAAAGCTATTTCCCGGTTGCACATCCCATCTGCCTTTAGTTCTAGGTAACCTAGTCTTAGGGTTAATTTCTGGAGTGTTTGGAACGCCTGAACCCGGACAATTTGTCGGCTTATTCGACAACCCCAACGGGTCCACCCATCCTGTCGGATTCGGCACATACTGGTAGTTATTCAATCCACCGGCAAGTCCAATTGGGTCGATGGTGATAAAGCGCCCTGCATTAGGATTATAGTAGCGATGGCGGTTGTAATGTAACCCCGTTTCGGCATCAAAATACTGGCCTTGAAAGCGCAACGGGCTGTCGATTTCCGCAACAATTTTCTTAAACACATTCCCATAGGCACGATATTGTACCGACCAAACGGTGTCACCTTGTGGGGTCGTAATATCGAGCGGCGTACCGATTTGGTCGAGATGGTAGTGATACACCTCAGCTTCTTTACCTTCGCCTTTTAGCAGCGCCAGCGGGCGGAATGTACCGGGCTCATACACATAGCTTTGATACTGCTCGCTATTGGTCATCTCAGCGATAAGGTTATCGCCTTGCCAGAGAAACTCGGTGGTGGTTTCCACACCAGTTTTATCCACCACTCGTTTTTCAATACGGCGACCAAAGGCATCATAGCGGTAATGCGCTTGGCTGCCATCTGGCATTGTGACCTTGATTAGGCGATGCTGGCAGTCGTATTCGTAGTGAGTCACTAAGCTTTGCTGTCTGCCGCGGCTTTCTTTGATTAACCGGCCAAATTCATCGTATTCGTAGTGGCTATCTCCATTAATTTTCAGTTGGTTGCCCGGCGCATGCTCAAATAGTTCGCTGCTTTGCAAGCTTATGTGATTAGGTATTAAGTTACCGGTCGCATCGTGTGTGAACTGCTCATCAAGGTTGCCACGTACCGCGGTTAGCCGAGACAGTGGGTCGTAATCATAAAACGTGTCGCCCCGCTGTTTGTCGGAGATTTGAACAAGGTTACCCAGCCCATCGTATTGGTATTGACGACGTTGCTTTTCACGCCCTTCAAGCATTTGTGATTGGTTCACTAGGCGGCCTTGATCGTCATAGTGGAAATGACTTTTGACCTCGCCTTGATTACGCATCACCTCCAACCCCTTCTGGAAATGATGCTGCGTTAATACGGTATCATTGAGGTTGATCGCTCTTAACACGCCGCCTTTAGCGCGTTGGTACTCCAACACATTGGCATCAGGCAATTGCCATTTACTCAGCAGCCCTAGCGCATCGTATTCATAGTAATGCGACGTGTCTTTAGCGCATCGTATTCATAGTAATGCGACGTGTCTTTAGCGCGCTTGAGATAAACCAGACGATCCGCTTTGTCCCATTGGTATTCGGTGCCCCCACCAACAGACGATTGCTCGTAAATCACTCGGCCAGAAATATCATGGCGATAACGGGTACTCGAACCATCCGGTAACGTCTCGCCAATCAGCATCCCTAAGCGGTTGCACGACAGCGTATGCTCACTGCCGTCTGGGGATTTGACAGTCGATAAGTTACCTTGCTCGTTTAACGGTGGGGGTCCTCATTAATTACATCACTGCCAATTAGGCAAAAGGCAAGACTTGACCTGTTATGACATTTAATTGCCTAATGCAGGATTGAATATTTTCTGACCTTTACAAGGAGATAAATCTTCTATTCTAACTTGGCTTTCGTTCGAAAGATAATCTATTGCTTCTTCTATAGTGGAAAATTTTAGAATTTCTTCTCGTAAATAATTCTCGGAATCCATTTGAGACTCAAGTATTTCATCGATGTACAGTTTTATAATCCCTTCATATTTTTGTATCGCGACAGAAGACCAACATAACTCACCACATTTTTCATAAGAAAAAACTTTCCCGACTTGTTTATTATTTAGCACCCACTCTTTTATTTTTTTTAACTCAACCATTATTTCTTACCTACGATATTAATAAGTACTTTAACACCATCTCTTCTTTTAATATTGATATGAGGATATTTCCCATGATCATTATTTGGAGCATGCCCTTTAACTGTTCCAGTAGATGGGTCAATTGCATAATCTTTATGATATGCTCCGCCTTGTTTAAAACGGTCCATTTTACGTTTTTTCCTTATACCTGCAGGGTCATTATGCCCAACACCATTGACCTTCTGATAATCAGGGAAAGCTTCTTTAAGTAA
Organism: Marinomonas sp.; assembly: GCF_965225885.1. NCBI lineage: Bacteria > Pseudomonadati > Pseudomonadota > Gammaproteobacteria > Oceanospirillales > Oceanospirillaceae > Marinomonas > Marinomonas sp. The sequence continues at coordinate 1,723,182 of NZ_OZ245329.1, read as the reverse complement.
TTTGTCTGCTTCCGATTTTGTCCTTACATTTATAACCGTATTATTACCACCAGTTCTAAGAGTCTCTGCATTTTTAGATATTTTAGGGGTTGAAACATCACTCTCAGGATTTTCTACCTCATCCACTTTAGGTTCAGGAGCTTGCTCTTCTGATGGATCCTTACACGCCCCCTTACCAGGAATATTATGTAACCCCAACGGATCCACCCACCCGGTCGGGTTAGGCACATACTGGTAGTTATTTAAACCACCGGCAAGCCCAATGGGGTCGATGGTGATAAAGCGCCCTGCATTGGGATTATAGTAGCGATGGCGGTTGTAATGTAACCCTGTTTCCGCATCAAAATACTGACCTTGGAAGCGCAGTGGGCTGTCTATTTCGGCAACAATTTTCCTAAAGACGTTACCATAGGCGCGGTATTGTACCGACCAAACGGTTTCCCCTTGTGGGGTCGTAATATCTAACGGCGTCCCAATTTGGTCGAGATGGTAGTGATAAACCTCAGCGTCCTTGCCTTCGCCTTTTAGCAGCGCCAACGGGCGGAATGTACCGGGCTCATACACATAGCTTTGATACTGCTCGCTATTGGTCATTTCAGCGATAAGGTTATCGCCTTGCCAGAGAAACTCGGTGATAGTTTCCACACCGGTTTTGTCCGTCACTCGTTTTTCAATACGGCGACCAAAGGCGTCATAGCGGTAATGCGCTTGGCTGCCATCTGGCATCGTGACCTTGATTAGGCGATGCTGGCAGTCGTATTCGTAGTGAGTCACTAAGCTTTGCTGTCTGCCGCGGCTTTCTTTGATTAACCGGCCAAATTCATCGTATTCGTAGTGGCTATCTCCATTAATTTTCAGTTGGTTGCCCGGCGCATGCTCAAATAGTTCGCTGCTTTGCAAGCTTATGTGATTAGGTATTAAGTTACCGGTCGCATCGTGTGTGAACTGCTCATCAAGGTTGCCACGTACCGCGGTTAGCCGAGACAGTGGGTCGTAATCATAAAACGTGTCGCCGCGCTGTTTGTCGGAGATTTGAACAAGGTTACCCAGCCCATCGTATTGGTATTGACGACGTTGCTTTTCACGCCCTTCAAGCATTTGTGATTGGTTCACTAGGCGGCCTTGATCGTCATAGTGGAAATGACTTTTGACCTCGCCTTGATTACGCATCACCTCCAACCCCTTCTGGAAATGATGCTGCGTTAATACGGCATCATTCAGGTTGATCGCTCTTAACACACCGCCTTTGGCTCGTTGGTACTCCAACACATTGGCATCAGGCAATTGCCATTTACTTAGCAGTCCTAGCTCATCGTATTCATAGTAATGAGACGACCAACCCGCGTGCGACTCAATCACGCGATCCATGATGTCATAACGCCACGCTAACGGCGTATCACCATCATCGACAGAGATGAGATTGCCCTTTTTATCGTATTGATACTCAATTTTTGAACCATCAGGCAGAGTCTTAACCAGTAACCGACCGAGAGAGTCACGCTCAAAGATGGTTTCAAGCTCAGTGCCGTTGGTTCCAGTTTCTATTTTACTTAAGAGCTTACCGTTTAGGTCATAGGTATACGCAAGGCTGCGGCCGTCAAACGTGTTTTCTTGGCTGACTAAGCCATTGGGGAAGTAATCAATATGATAGGCTTCACCCCGTTCGTTGGTGATGTCACTGACGAAGTTTTTCACATTGTCATAGCCGTAGCGCAAGTTCGTGCCATCGGGGTGAATCACTCGGCTAACAAGATGACTGTTTTCACCATACTGATACTGGGTTTTGTGGCCTTTTTCATCCACCACTTCGGTCACTTTACCGTACGCATTATACGCAAAAGATTGCGACGTGCCGTTGGCACGTTTGAGATAAATAAGTCGATCAGCTTTATCCCATTGGTATTCGGTGACCCCACCAACAGGCGATTACTCGTAAATCACTCGGCCAGAAATATCATGGCGGTAACGGGTACTCGAACCATCCGGTAAAACTTCAGCAATAAACATCCCTAAACGGTTCCAAGAAAGCTTATGTTCGCTGCCGTCGGGGTATTTGATAGTGGATAAGTTACCTTGCTCGTTTAACAGCGTGTGTCCTCATTAATTGCATCACAGCTAATTAGGAAAAAGTTAGAGTGAACCTATTATTCTGCACGTTATCGAGAAATGATGGATAAAGAACACGTAATCACATTAATACGAACGACGATAGCGAACTAAAGTGCTGTACGCATAGATATTGAAAGCCTCTAAAAATGGACAGTGCCCATCGAGAGTTAGAGTATGACACTGTCTCAGCTGGCGCGACACTTTGATGGTCGTTTAGATATTTAGTCAAAATTAGTTGACACAGAATTCTGAACGTACCCTGCTAGGGAGGAAGCTACAGCAATTCCCAAACTTGGTACTGTTTGGAATAACAATTTAAAAGTCCAAAAACGAACCAGATTCGTCTACGTCTCTATTTCCAGCTACTATTTCATCTCGAACAAGCCGTTTTATGAAATCATCTACAACTGGGGAAATTTCAAACAAAGAACTATCATCAAACTCCGCTTCGTGGAACCAAAAATATACTTTACCTGAACTACGAGATAAACATATTTGACTTCCTCCAATAGATTCACCAATAACAACACAATCTTCAGGAATCTGATCCTTATACATTTTATTTTTATCAACTAAATTTGAAGCACCTTGAAGTCCATACAACATTTCTAAAGACTGGTAGCCGTCAGATGTATCCACTGGTGAATTTTGTACGGGCTTATAGATCGTGCCATGATCAAAAACAATTGAGTTATCAAAGCTCTTCAATACTGATTCATAACCATCTGTAAACGTAATATTTAACTCTGACTCAACCTGGGAAATAGAGCCCTTATCTAAAGAGTCATTTTCTAAAGACCTTGCACCGAGCTTTTTCAAATTTTCTATCAACATTAAAACTCTCCTCTTAGGTCGGATGCAGACCCAATATGCGGTATATTGCCATGTAGCTTTGTAGGCACAAACTGTATTGTTACTTTATCTAAATGATGAGGCGTCAATCCAACCTCTTTGAGATAATTCTTAGCTGCATTTGGACTTGATAAACCTTTTTGATTCGCAACATATTTATAAACCGCATCAAAATCTGCCTTACTTCCATCCAACTGGCCTGGCTGAAACTTAACTTGACCTTTTGCCCATGGCGTAAAAACTGGCCTTCCGTTAACAAATTCAATTGGTTTACCTCCAGTGATTTCATTAACTTCATTAATATCAGAATGCCAAAAGCTATTTCCCGGTTGCACATCCCATCTGCCTTTAGTTCTAGGTAACCTAGTCTTAGGGTTAATTTCTGGAGTGTTTGGAACGCCTGAACCCGGACAATTTGTCGGCTTATTCGACAACCCCAACGGGTCCACCCATCCTGTCGGATTCGGCACATACTGGTAGTTATTCAATCCACCGGCAAGTCCAATTGGGTCGATGGTGATAAAGCGCCCTGCATTAGGATTATAGTAGCGATGGCGGTTGTAATGTAACCCCGTTTCGGCATCAAAATACTGGCCTTGAAAGCGCAACGGGCTGTCGATTTCCGCAACAATTTTCTTAAACACATTCCCATAGGCACGATATTGTACCGACCAAACGGTGTCACCTTGTGGGGTCGTAATATCGAGCGGCGTACCGATTTGGTCGAGATGGTAGTGATACACCTCAGCTTCTTTACCTTCGCCTTTTAGCAGCGCCAGCGGGCGGAATGTACCGGGCTCATACACATAGCTTTGATACTGCTCGCTATTGGTCATCTCAGCGATAAGGTTATCGCCTTGCCAGAGAAACTCGGTGGTGGTTTCCACACCAGTTTTATCCACCACTCGTTTTTCAATACGGCGACCAAAGGCATCATAGCGGTAATGCGCTTGGCTGCCATCTGGCATTGTGACCTTGATTAGGCGATGCTGGCAGTCGTATTCGTAGTGAGTCACTAAGCTTTGCTGTCTGCCGCGGCTTTCTTTGATTAACCGGCCAAATTCATCGTATTCGTAGTGGCTATCTCCATTAATTTTCAGTTGGTTGCCCGGCGCATGCTCAAATAGTTCGCTGCTTTGCAAGCTTATGTGATTAGGTATTAAGTTACCGGTCGCATCGTGTGTGAACTGCTCATCAAGGTTGCCACGTACCGCGGTTAGCCGAGACAGTGGGTCGTAATCATAAAACGTGTCGCCCCGCTGTTTGTCGGAGATTTGAACAAGGTTACCCAGCCCATCGTATTGGTATTGACGACGTTGCTTTTCACGCCCTTCAAGCATTTGTGATTGGTTCACTAGGCGGCCTTGATCGTCATAGTGGAAATGACTTTTGACCTCGCCTTGATTACGCATCACCTCCAACCCCTTCTGGAAATGATGCTGCGTTAATACGGTATCATTGAGGTTGATCGCTCTTAACACGCCGCCTTTAGCGCGTTGGTACTCCAACACATTGGCATCAGGCAATTGCCATTTACTCAGCAGCCCTAGCGCATCGTATTCATAGTAATGCGACGTGTCTTTAGCGCATCGTATTCATAGTAATGCGACGTGTCTTTAGCGCGCTTGAGATAAACCAGACGATCCGCTTTGTCCCATTGGTATTCGGTGCCCCCACCAACAGACGATTGCTCGTAAATCACTCGGCCAGAAATATCATGGCGATAACGGGTACTCGAACCATCCGGTAACGTCTCGCCAATCAGCATCCCTAAGCGGTTGCACGACAGCGTATGCTCACTGCCGTCTGGGGATTTGACAGTCGATAAGTTACCTTGCTCGTTTAACGGTGGGGGTCCTCATTAATTACATCACTGCCAATTAGGCAAAAGGCAAGACTTGACCTGTTATGACATTTAATTGCCTAATGCAGGATTGAATATTTTCTGACCTTTACAAGGAGATAAATCTTCTATTCTAACTTGGCTTTCGTTCGAAAGATAATCTATTGCTTCTTCTATAGTGGAAAATTTTAGAATTTCTTCTCGTAAATAATTCTCGGAATCCATTTGAGACTCAAGTATTTCATCGATGTACAGTTTTATAATCCCTTCATATTTTTGTATCGCGACAGAAGACCAACATAACTCACCACATTTTTCATAAGAAAAAACTTTCCCGACTTGTTTATTATTTAGCACCCACTCTTTTATTTTTTTTAACTCAACCATTATTTCTTACCTACGATATTAATAAGTACTTTAACACCATCTCTTCTTTTAATATTGATATGAGGATATTTCCCATGATCATTATTTGGAGCATGCCCTTTAACTGTTCCAGTAGATGGGTCAATTGCATAATCTTTATGATATGCTCCGCCTTGTTTAAAACGGTCCATTTTACGTTTTTTCCTTATACCTGCAGGGTCATTATGCCCAACACCATTGACCTTCTGATAATCAGGGAAAGCTTCTTTAAGTAATTTGTCTGCTTCCGATTTTGTCCTTACATTTATAACCGTATTATTACCACCAGTTCTAAGAGTCTCTGCATTTTTAGATATTTTAGGGGTTGAAACATCACTCTCAGGATTTTCTACCTCATCCACTTTAGGTTCAGGAGCTTGCTCTTCTGATGGATCCTTACACGCCCCCTTACCAGGAATATTATGTAACCCCAACGGATCCACCCACCCGGTCGGGTTAGGCACATACTGGTAGTTATTTAAACCACCGGCAAGCCCAATGGGGTCGATGGTGATAAAGCGCCCTGCATTGGGATTATAGTAGCGATGGCGGTTGTAATGTAACCCTGTTTCCGCATCAAAATACTGACCTTGGAAGCGCAGTGGGCTGTCTATTTCGGCAACAATTTTCCTAAAGACGTTACCATAGGCGCGGTATTGTACCGACCAAACGGTTTCCCCTTGTGGGGTCGTAATATCTAACGGCGTCCCAATTTGGTCGAGATGGTAGTGATAAACCTCAGCGTCCTTGCCTTCGCCTTTTAGCAGCGCCAACGGGCGGAATGTACCGGGCTCATACACATAGCTTTGATACTGCTCGCTATTGGTCATTTCAGCGATAAGGTTATCGCCTTGCCAGAGAAACTCGGTGATAGTTTCCACACCGGTTTTGTCCGTCACTCGTTTTTCAATACGGCGACCAAAGGCGTCATAGCGGTAATGCGCTTGGCTGCCATCTGGCATCGTGACCTTGATTAGGCGATGCTGGCAGTCGTATTCGTAGTGAGTCACTAAGCTTTGCTGTCTGCCGCGGCTTTCTTTGATTAACCGGCCAAATTCATCGTATTCGTAGTGGCTATCTCCATTAATTTTCAGTTGGTTGCCCGGCGCATGCTCAAATAGTTCGCTGCTTTGCAAGCTTATGTGATTAGGTATTAAGTTACCGGTCGCATCGTGTGTGAACTGCTCATCAAGGTTGCCACGTACCGCGGTTAGCCGAGACAGTGGGTCGTAATCATAAAACGTGTCGCCGCGCTGTTTGTCGGAGATTTGAACAAGGTTACCCAGCCCATCGTATTGGTATTGACGACGTTGCTTTTCACGCCCTTCAAGCATTTGTGATTGGTTCACTAGGCGGCCTTGATCGTCATAGTGGAAATGACTTTTGACCTCGCCTTGATTACGCATCACCTCCAACCCCTTCTGGAAATGATGCTGCGTTAATACGGCATCATTCAGGTTGATCGCTCTTAACACACCGCCTTTGGCTCGTTGGTACTCCAACACATTGGCATCAGGCAATTGCCATTTACTTAGCAGTCCTAGCTCATCGTATTCATAGTAATGAGACGACCAACCCGCGTGCGACTCAATCACGCGATCCATGATGTCATAACGCCACGCTAACGGCGTATCACCATCATCGACAGAGATGAGATTGCCCTTTTTATCGTATTGATACTCAATTTTTGAACCATCAGGCAGAGTCTTAACCAGTAACCGACCGAGAGAGTCACGCTCAAAGATGGTTTCAAGCTCAGTGCCGTTGGTTCCAGTTTCTATTTTACTTAAGAGCTTACCGTTTAGGTCATAGGTATACGCAAGGCTGCGGCCGTCAAACGTGTTTTCTTGGCTGACTAAGCCATTGGGGAAGTAATCAATATGATAGGCTTCACCCCGTTCGTTGGTGATGTCACTGACGAAGTTTTTCACATTGTCATAGCCGTAGCGCAAGTTCGTGCCATCGGGGTGAATCACTCGGCTAACAAGATGACTGTTTTCACCATACTGATACTGGGTTTTGTGGCCTTTTTCATCCACCACTTCGGTCACTTTACCGTACGCATTATACGCAAAAGATTGCGACGTGCCGTTGGCACGTTTGAGATAAATAAGTCGATCAGCTTTATCCCATTGGTATTCGGTGACACCACCAACAGACGATTGCTCGTAAATTACTCGGCCAGAAATATCATGGCGGTAAACGACTTCACTACCATCCGGATACGTTTCACCAATCAGCATCCCCAGTCGGTTCCAGCGCAGTTGGTGTACACTACCATCCTGATAGTCTATCTTCGACAAACGCCCTATTTTGTTGTAGTGATAGAAGGTTGTGTTACCCAGCGGATCGCGTTTTTCGGTTAAATCCCCCTCCATATTATGGAAGTAACGCCATACTGCCTCGCCCTGAATGACCTTGAAAATTTTGCCTCTTAGGTATTGAAATTCGGTCACCATGCCATCCGCACTAATGGTTGCTTCACGCTCACCATTTGCGTTGTACTCGTGACGAGTTTCATTACCCAGCGCATCCACAGTACTGACAAGATTACCGCTCTTATCATAGGCATTGGTCGTCACCGCGCCGTCAGGATCTGTGGTCGCTATCAGCTTAGCATTGCCGTCATGCTGGTAAACTTCATGAGATCCATCGCTATTAATTACCGTCACCGTATGAGCATCATCATCCCACACATAGTCAGCAAGATAACCAGTATTACTCCAGTGTTTGATACAGCGAACCGCGTTACCTTCACCTTCCCATTCCCAGCCGAAGGCAATACCGCCTGCCATTTTTCGCTCAGTAATCACATGTTGCGCGTCATAAGCATAGCTTTCCCCCAGGCCCGCTTCATTGCACTCACCAATCAGTTGCTGATGGTCATTATAAGTGTATTGGTGGCATAGACGATCCGTTGTCCAGACCTTCCCTTCTGGACTATCACTGGATACCTTCAACTCGATTTGAACAATCAAATCATGGTCATAAGTCAGCCATAAAGCGATACCGTGTGGGCTAACTACAGCTTGTGGGCGTTGCTGACGGTCATAGGTGATACTCAGCGTATTATTGTAATTATCTGACAAACGTACCAGACGCGCACGGTCGCCCTGACGTTCAAAGTGATAAAACGGCTTCCCCGGTGCTGACAGAACATACTCGCCAGACTTACTGCCCAGAAAAATCGCCGCACCGGCAAGGTTGTTGAAGATTTCTGGGCGGCTTTCTGTTGGCTCAGGCAATGGAGTAATGCGGTTTTCTTCATCATGCCACAGCACTTCACCATGTTTAAATTCAAGCCGGTGCGATAACGAATGACCCCAACCGTAACCTAAACCGGTATTGATTTCACAGCCACTGGTACGGTATGTCCGACTAAAAGTAAATGGCAGCGCCCCTGGCAAAGTCACATCCTCCAGAGAAAGCAACTCTTCCCCGGTCACCATCGAAACTGGGCAACCGTTGGTAGAAGTATTTTCAACTTTATCGGCTGGTTTTTTATTCGGAGTTGTACCAATTTTATCGACATTATCGATTTTCTCTTCGACAATCAGTTTAGACTGCTGTTTCGCTTTCCGAGCCTGCCCCGTTGCACCTTCAAGCACCTCACCATCAACCAACTGATTCTTTTTCCGCCCTTTGTTAAAATCGCCCTTTCCATGCTGTGACAATTTTTTCAGAGCAGCCAAACCTTGATCAGCGTCTTCCTGAACCAGCTTTACCAACTTTTCTATTTTGCCGATGATATCGACATTTTTTGCTTTACGCGCCATCTTTTATTTACCTAACCTGTTGTTCTTCTAATATAGCCTTAGCCAGCTATCTAGGCATAACCGGCAACATCTCGGACTCGGTTAACGTTCTTTAATACTGCCCCACCAGGAATAATCAACATTAGTATGACTTCTACCAAAATCGCAGCCAAACTAGTGCCGATAAAACTGAGGATTTGCGTGGGACTGAGCATTCGTATCCAGCTATATACGGCTTTGATACACAAAAAACAGCGCGCTTCGTCTTTCAGGAGCATGAGCATTTTAGCCGCTTCATCTTTTGCATCCTGAAGCATTTTGGCTATCAGCTCTGGGTTTTCCATATACTTACTCAGCATCTTCGCCAACTTAGTCGGATGAGCCAGTAAATCAAACAGCTCTGCAATTTCATCCCATGCTTTAATTAACTCATTCACCATGCTATGGAAAAATTTTTTCACCTCATCCCACACGTCAATTGGATTATCCAAAAACGCCTCCCACTCTCCCCTCTGAGTTTCCCATTCTTTTTCCAACCACTGGGTCAGTTTGTTTAGCGTGCTGTCATAGGAGTCCAATAATGTTTTCACATCATCTTTGGTCACATCAGGATAAAAAGTGATTTGTAACTGCTTACCACCATAGGTAGCTGCATCTAATTCGACTAATATCGAACCTGACTCTCCTATAGTGTCTTGATAAGCCGGACCATCATTGTTATATCCATAATAGGCCCCGCGTTTGACGGGTTGAATTTCAAAAGGCGTATTGCCGAGTGGGACAAAGGTTTCGGCTTCAAAACAATGTACCAATGTCAATTTGCCATCTAATGGGCAGGTGATGATATCGGATCGAATTTCGTTGTCATCAATATCCGCCGACATCTCACTACCATTTACTGCGATTTTCTGATCCATCTCTAATGCCCAGCCATACAGCATATTCTCTGAATGTTTACGGTATTCATCGATAGAGCCTTGAAAATCTGTTTTGATATTCGCAAACATCTGATCTAAGTCGGTGTTCGTAGAACTCATCGGTAAACCTCCTGATGCAGGGATTGATGTAAATACTGGTTGAGAGAAACGGATGTCGTTTTGTTATAACGATTGACCAAGTGGGTCACTTTGGCATTGAGTATCGGCTCCGGGAAATAAAAATAGATATCTGCGTGTTGCTCTTTAAGCCATTTGAGACTGTTCGCAATCAAAGTAGATTTATCTTGCTTGCTAAGTTCTGCCAATACAGCCTCAGGCACAGTCCACCAGGGAAAAGCTCGCTCCTGAAAATTATCCTGGGTTATCGGTGCAGGGTTATCAACTCGCGTGAGATCATCTTGTGCAGTGACACTCAACCAGCATTGTGTCGGCCCCATCAGCGCAGTTCGCTGCTCATCATCACAAAACCTCGCCACATCAATCCCGAAGCGCGGGTCGTAGAAACGGAAAAATACATGCTCGCTGGAGGGTAGCCATACATGGGTAAGACTACGAAAATGTGCCTGAACAGTGAGAAAATCTGCGTAACTACCGACTAACACACCCCAGTCATCACATGATTCACCTTCAATCCAGTCAAGAAATGGGTGATCTGGCGATATCGAAGCAATTGTAGGCATAACCTCATGCCACTTCGCATAAGGAGTATTAAGCCATAATCCTTGCGTACCACTTCCGCCATTATCATAAAAGCAGCGTTGAGGCTGACCATCGCTAGTTTCATTAAGAATCACATACCAGTTTAAATCAGATTCCATATGATCTATTAAATCGCGCATGATCCATCCTTACACTTCTCACACTCTTCACAGAACGGTGCAGCAGATTTCATAGTTTCAGCCTGAGCTGAAGTTAATGTTGGGGGTGGTGCAAGCATCGGTTCTGGATTATCCGGAGGGCTAGCCATTTCACCCGGCAACAATGGCAATAGTTCACTAAATCCACTACCCGATCCCGCACCACCACCTGAGTTTAAGTTGATAGCTGAACCGACTAGGTGTACGCCAGATCCGTCTATTTTAAGAAAGCTTCCCCCTGCCTTTAAGGTGAGCTCTGCGCCTGCGTTGACAACCAATTTCACGCCGCTGCTTAAATGTATTTCGTTCCCTGCATCCAGTACGGCTTTCGCTCCGACTTTCTGCTGCAAGCTGCCATCGATGCTGAGCGTTTGGTCTTTACAGATCTTGTGACGACTTTCACCTTTGATGGTGAGGTGGTCGTTGCCTGTGCCGTTTTCGCCGCCGATTTGCGTGAAGCGGTCGTTGTCGATTTGTCTGTGTTGGTCATGGCCAATGTGGGTAATGCTGTCGTTGAGGACATCGGTTTCGTGGTCTTTTTGCGCATGGACGTAGACTTTTTCATTGTCGACTTGGTCTTCGAAGCCGTTCCTTGTAAAAAGCCGTTGAAGCCTTCCTCTTGGTGAGTATCACTGCGCCACACGGTTTTAGTTTTGTGGTCTGGCAACAAGTACGGCGGGGGTTTTTTCGCGTTAAAGGTGCGACCAGTAACAATCGGTTGGTCTGGGTCGCCGTTTAAAAAACTAACAATCACTTCGCTGCCGATTCGTGGGATGGCCATCATGCCATGTTGGTTGCCTGCCCAGCCTTGGGAGACTCGCACCCAGCACGAGCTGTGGTCGTTGGCTTCGCTGTATCTATCCCATGGGAAGTGCAGTTTGACTCGTCCGTGTTCATCACAGAATATTTCTTCGCCTTCTGGACCGACAACCGTGGCCATCATCGGGCCGTCGACACTGGGTTTCGGTTGTGGCGTGGCTTGCCAATTGGAGATGGCTGGGATGACGGTAAAGCGATTGTTGTAGGTGGTGCTGCCTGATTGGCCTTCTTCCAAGACTTGCGGTTGGGTGCCGTGGTGTTCGACAAAAACAGGCAGCCATTCTTGGTTGATGCTGTCTTCGGTGTGGCCTTCGAGGGTGATTTTCATGCCGGCTTGGATGCCCGCGTGGTTGCTTTCACCTACTAAGGTACGAGCACTGCGACGTAGGTATTCTAAGCGGATACGAGAAAAGGCTTTGCCGGTGACGTCGTCTTTGAAGCGCCCTGGGGCATCGAAGTGTTCATAAGTCGGAAGCTGGTAATCCATGTTCTCGCCATCTTGCTGATGCAAGAAACGATAATCCGGCTTTTTAAAGCTGTAGTCTTTCAGCGTGCTTTGGCTTGGTAAGCTTTGTGTGTGGTGCGTCAAAGTGGAGATGTAAAGATCGTCTGAGCCACCACCGGATAATACATTGTACGGGATTTTTTCTGGGTACTTAGGTAAAAACTGGCTTTGATCAGCAAAGTGCAGCAGGTGTTTGCCTTCTTCGTGGGTGAAGTAATAGACCCAGCCTTCTTCGGCGGCCAATCGATGTAAAAACTCTAGGTCGGTTTCACGATACTGAACACAGAACTCGCGCTCAAGCGGCGTGCGTTGTGTAGTAAAAGTGCATTCCGTGATGCCCATTTCATCCAATAGTTGGGTGATGATGGCTTGGGCGGTTTGCTTTTGAAAAATACGGCTGTTGTGACGTAAAGACAAACGTTCCAGTGCTGGAACGAGGGTTAAGCCGTAGTAGGTGAAGTTGTGACCAGTGTCGCCTTTTTCAAAATAACGCACAATGCCGTGCACTCGTTGAATCAGTTCGCCATTGCGGAACAGGCGTAATTCGGCGTTTTTATCGACGATGGTGTCGGCAGACAGATCCGATTGACGACTGGCAAGAGACAATTGATAACGGAAGCCATAACAAGGCGAACCGTCTTTCAGCAGGGAATCAGAGATCGATTCATGCCCTTGGTATTCTCGAACGACGAGGGTGTCTTCTTCCATTCCGTCGATTGCCAATGTAAACGTCAATGTAGCCATACCAGTTTCCTTTGTTATGACGGGTCAATCCAATTCGTAAAACAACACTATAAACAACGATAGCTGCGCACTAAAAGAATACATTAATACGCAAAAAGGCCGCCTGAGCAAACAGGCGGCCTTCACCAATAGAAGCTTACGCTTCGATTGGCTTGCTCCAATCATCAGAACCTGATGTGCCAGAGCTGATGTGATCCCAATTGATCTTGCGGTAAGCCAACGACACGGTTAGATTTTGTGTGAAATTGCCGTTCGCAGGGTCTTGGCAATGTGGCATTTCGCAATGAATGTCTACGATAACGGCACCTTCCAACGACGTCACGAAGAAGTTTTCTTGCTTGCCTTCAGCAGACGTGCGGTACCATTTCAATTCTACTTTTGACAATTTCTCACCAGAAGACAAGGCGTTGTACAGCAGTGAAACGGCTTTGTTCAAGGCGACAGTAAATTTGAATGGTTTGTGAACACGCTGGCCAGAAGGGTTGCCAGACTGTGGATTCGTTGGAACCGTCACGTTGTGGTCAAATTTTTGCACCAGCATTTCGTCGTCATGGCCTTCCAGGCCTACGTCACCGATTGAATCGACAGACATAGCACCAGCCGTAATAAGACCCTGAGATTCACCTTCGAGAGAGATATAACATGGCGTTGGCATAATAATATTCCTTATGTATAAAAAGTAAAAGACGTGCTTTACATGAAACACACATCCATAGAGCAAGATGGATGCCAACTAAAAATAGTATTTTAATTCAAAAGGTTAGAGAGTTAAGTCATTCACTGCAAGCAAGAATCCGCCTGAGATCGAGCGAAAAATTGCCCGGTGAGCAAAAATCCGCTCGCGCCACAAAGCATGCATACCCTGCTAAAAAGCCGTACTAGCTGCCTATGTTAACGGAGGCGCTTCCCTCGGTTACGCCACCGCAGCTGATAGCACCACCTGTAATGGCGGCAGGCTTACCATTAATAAAAACGGAAGATGAACCCGCTGCGATAGCTCTTGGGTGAGGTGGGTGTTTTGGCTTATCGTGTGCTTCAAGTGGATCACCTACGCGCGCTGCAGGAGCACCATCGTATTTCACATTAGGCGAACCAGCAGTCACTGGTGTTGCTGGAAACCCATCGTGGTCTGTCCCTGTATCGCCAACTTTAACTGCGCTTGGCATATATATCTCCTGAAAAATAATTGCGTTGAAATATAGGTTACAAGAAAACTGTACTTGGAAACAAATTAATATTGCTTAAAAAATCCTCCCATTTTGGTTTTGTTAACAATGGCTTCTAAATCTTCAAACAAAAAAGGTTTACTAATAAAAGCGTTCATACCTGATTCTAGGCATCTTCGTTTAATGTCTTCTTCCACATGAGCCGTTAATGCAACGATTGGTGTTTGATGTAACGCTTTGTCTTTCTCAATCTGCCTAATAGCAACAGTAGCTGAAAAACCATCCATTTCAGGCATATTACAATCCATAAAAATCACATCGTAATGTTGAGAACCATTAAATTTCTCTAACGCCATGATGCCTGTTTCTACCAAATCAACAGAGCATCCCAATTTAAAGAAAAATTGCTCGCAGATCATTTGGTTCACTTTATTATCTTCAGCCAAAAGAACATGTAAATTAGCCGGGAGATCAGATTTCACTCCTACATTCCCTGATGCTAGTGGTTCCTTAAAAGCGGTTTGGACAGTCTGAGCAAAAGGAATGGCGATGCTAAAAGTGCTCCCCACCCCCACTTCACTCTCAACCGAAATAGTCCCACCCATAAGCTCGACTAAGCGCTGTGTAATACTCAGCCCTAACCCTGTGCCTCGAATGTTGGGGTTAAAATGACTAACCTGATAAAACTGCTCAAAAATCTGTTTCTGCTCCTCAGGCGCAATACCAATACCAGTGTCTTTTACAGAAAAAGACAACATCGTTTTATTTTCATCATCCCTTTTCTTACAGGAAACCTTTATGGATATTTCCCCCTCGTCAGTGAATTTAAAGGCGTTTCCGACAAGGTTATAAAGAATTTGATGCAGTCGGTAAGGGTCACCTAGCACTAACTCTGGAATATCATCGACGAGGCAAGTTAGCTTTATTGGTTTTTTTTCAAACTGAGGGGCAAGCAATAACATCACTTCGTTGACGATATTGCGCGAGCTAAATGGAATTTTTTCTAACGCCAGCTGCTCTGCGCTAATTTTAGAGTAATCTAAAATATTATTGATAATGTGCATCAAAGTTCGGCCGGCATTATTAATTACGGTTACTTGTTGTTGCTGTTTATCGTTGAGGTCACCCATTGCTAATAATTGAGCCATACCTAGCACGCCGTTCATTGGTGTACGTATTTCGTGTGTCATCGCCGCCAAAAAGTCCGCCTTCGCTTGACCAGCACGTTCAGCGGCTATTTTTGCCTTTTCCAGTTCTTCGGCTTGTTCAGAAAGCTTTAAATTATCATTAAGCGCCTGCCAATACATACGATTCTGTTGTTTCCCTGTCACGAAAATAAACACGCCATAACCAAGAATTAAGCCAACAACAATCCAGTTACCCGGCTCGTTTAACAGCAATCCAGCCCCTAAGGCAAAGGGGAAACAAATCAACACGAAATAACTGCGCATTATTTTATAAGAAGGCGCTAATACTGTGATACCACCAATACTAATACCTGCTGCGGCCATCATATTAATGGTCACAGGTAAGTCGACAATCGGGTTAATGTAAAAAAGCCAAGCAGAACCACTTACCCACACAATCGCGGATGAATTGTAAATAAAAGCATAACGAGAGAAATAGGACGGGTAGTCAATTTCGTGTGAGGAAAACACTTTGAAAAATAAAACCAAACGATAAATTTGAAGCAGAAGAAAACAGCCAGAAAAAACACCAATAATATCTAGGTGATTACGAGCTGTTGCCGAACTAAAAACAGCCGCCCAAAATGCAAGTAGATAGAAAATCCCACCATATCTAGTCCGTTTAGCTAAATCTTTTAAGCTAATGTCGTTGACTTGCTTATCACCCAGCGCATAACGTGAATTATTCAATAAAATCCTCAAATCCCATGGTTATGAAAGGTTTGGATACACCAGTTACCATAGACTGACTTACACCATAATAGTGTATTTAAGTACTGTTGAAAACTAAACAAAAAAGGCCAGCAGGGGGAAGACTGCTGGCCTTTGTTATCAATACACTCCGATACTTATTTCGTTCAATCAGACTGCGAATTGATTCATGGTGTTATCTTTACCTGACGCTTTCAGCGCCTGCTCACCTGAGAAGTACTCTTTGTGATCATCACCAATGTTCGAACCTGACATATCTTGATGTTTCACACAGGCCAAGCCTTGACGAATTTCTTTACGCTGTACTTCTCTTACATAACCCAACATGCCAAGTTCACCGAAGTAGTCTTTCGCCAAATTGTCCGTAGACAAAGCGGCCGTATGGTACGTCGGCAAGGTAATCAAATGATGAAAAATACCCGCTTGAGCCGCCGCGTCTTTCTGGAAGCTGCGAATACATTCGTCGGCTTCAGCTGCAAGTGCTGTAGTATCGTAATCTTGTAACATCAGTTTCTCGCGTTGATATTCGCTAACGTCTTTACCTTCTTCCAACCAGTTATCAAACACTTGCTGACGGAAGTTCAACGTCCAGTTAAAAGACGGGCTGTTGTTGTAAACCAACTTAGCGTTTGGCATAACGTCACGAATACGATTCACAATGGCGGCAATTTGCCCAATGTGTGGTTTCTCCGTTTCGATCCACAATAAATCGGCACCATTTTGCAAAGAGGTGATGCAATCCAACACCACACGATCTTCACCCGTATTCGGCTTAAAACGTACCAAACCATTAGCCAAACGAGTTGGCTTGATTAAACGCTCACCCATTTTGATCGCCATATCGCCAGATTGCATTTGCTCAAGTGAGGTCACTTCTTCGCCATCAATGAAGGCATTGTATTGTTCTGCCAAGTCGCCAGCCGTTTGTGATACTGGGATCTTTTGCGTTAAACCCGCGCCCAAAGAGTCAGTACGAGCCACGATCACACCGTCGTCCACGCCCAACTCCAAGAAGGCATAACGTACGGCGTTAATTTTCGCCAAGAAATCTTCGTGAGGCACGGTTACCTTGCCATCTTGGTGACCGCACTGTTTCGCATCAGATACTTGGTTCTCGATCTGGATACAGCAAGCACCCGCTTCGATCATTTTCTTCGCTAGCAAATAGGTCGCTTCTTCGTTACCAAAACCTGCATCGATATCCGCAATAATTGGCACAACGTGAGTTTCAAAGTTATCCACTTTTTGCTGTGCGGCTTGCTCACGCACTTGATCTCCAGCGGCTCTCGCTTCATCCATCTCTTTGAATAAATGCTGTAATTCACGGGCATCCGCTTGTTTCAAAAAGGTGTAGAGTTCTTCAATCAAAGCGGGCACTGAAGTTTTTTCATGCATAGATTGATCTGGCAATGGGCCAAATTCAGAACGCATGGCCGCAACCATCCAGCCTGACAAGTACAAGTAGCGGCTGCGCGTGGTGCCAAAATGTTTCTTAATAGAAATCATTTTTTGTTGGCCTATAAAGCCGTGCCAGCAACCTAAAGACTGAGTGTAGTTCGCTGGGTCTTTGTCGTAGCTCGCCATGTCTTCGCGCATGATCTTAGCTGTGTATTTCGCGATATCTAGCCCTGTATTAAAACGGTTTTGCAATTGCATTCTAACCACAGATTCTGGGTTCATCGCAGCCCAAGTTGGACCTTGTGAATGAATCGTTTGGCTAGCTTGTTGCGTTTTATTTTTGTAAGTATGCATAGTATTTCTCGCTCTTTAGGTTGTTTAAATGGGTACAAACTCTTAACAATTAATTCGTTTTCAATGCGTGTCCTTCACCTGTATTCGGTAGGCATGTAGCAAGGGCTCTGTATAACCGTTAGGTTGAATGGCACCTTTGAAGATCAAATCCTGCGCGGCTTTGAAAGCGACGCTATTGGCATTGTTCGCCATCGGACGATGTCCCTCGGTGGCTTTATTTTGTTCATCTACCACCAATGCCATGCGTTGCATCACCTCATCAATTTGCTCTTTGCTACAGATTCCATGCAGTAACCAATTAGCCAAGTGCTGACTGGAAATTCGCAAAGTGGCACGGTCTTCCATCAAGCCCACGTTGTTTATATCAGGCACTTTTGAACAACCGACGCCCGCTTCAACCCAGCGCACTACGTAACCCAACAAGCCTTGAACGTTGTTTTCGATTTCCCTTTCGATCACTTTCGGCGACAAGGTCAAATTGCTTGGAATCGTCGGGATGGTAAGTAAATCTGTTAAGCTCGCTTTCGGACGATTTTTTAGTCGCTCTTGCACTTCAAACACATTCACTTGGTGATAGTGCAAAGCATGCAGTGTCGCCGCCGTTGGCGAAGGCACCCAAGCCGTATTAGCGCCGGCTTTTGGATGTGCAATTTTGGCTGTCATCATCGCCGCCATTTCATCCGGCATCGCCCACATTCCCTTGCCGATTTGGGCTTTGCCTGGCAAACCACATTGCAATCCAATGTCTACATTGCGGTTCTCGTAAGCTTGGATCCAAGGTTGATTCTTGATTTGGTCCTTTGGTAAAAAGGCACCCGCTTGCATGCTGGTGTGAATCTCATCACCAGTTCGATCCAGAAACCCCGTATTGATGAAGAAGACTCTTGATTGCGCCTGACGAATGCACTCTTTCAAGTTCAGAGTGGTACGACGCTCTTCATCCATAATGCCGATCTTGATGGTGTTTGCTGGCAAGCCAAGCATCTGCTCTACTCGAGCAAAGAGTTCACAGCTAAACGCCACTTCTTCTGGTCCGTGCATCTTTGGCTTAACGATATAAATGCTGCCAGTGCGACTATTCCCCATTCGACTATGGTTCATGCCTTGAGTACGCTGTAAATCCAGAGCACCAATCAAGCTTGTCACCACGGCATCGATAATGCCTTCGGGCACAAAGTTACCCAGTTCGTCTTGCATCAAGTCACATTCCATCAAGTGACCCACATTGCGAATCAACAACAAAGAACAGCCATGTAACCGGTATTCTTGGTTGTCTAAGTCAGTAAAAATACGATCAGGGTTCATGCGGCGCGTTTGTGTCTGCCCATCTTTTTCGAAGCAGGCTTCCAGCGTGCCTTGCATTAGTCCTAACCAGTTGCGATACACGTCAATTTTGTCTTCCGCATCAACGGCTGCCACTGAGTCTTCACAGTCCATAATGGTGCTTAATGCCGACTCAATTAGAATGTCGTTGATATTGGCTTGGTCTTTCGCACCGTTTTTACCGTTACGATCAAACTGGATTTCTACGTGCAGTCCATTATTTTTCAGTAAAATGGCTTCTGGTTCACTGCGTTGGCCATTTACCGCCACCAGCTGACGAGGCTGCTTCAAACCGGTTTGGCTGCCGTCTTGAAAAAACGCCAACAGATGGTGGTAATAAACCACATAGCTGACCACGTCTTGGTGAGAACCAGACTCCAGCGGAAACACGTCATCCAAGAAGTCTTTGGCTTTGGCAATCACCGCTTCGCCACGAGCTGGGTTGTAGACTTTGCTTGTCTCAAGACCCTGTGTTTTCGCAATGACATCCGTACCGTAAAAAGCATCATATAAACTGCCCCAACGAGCATTGGCGGCATTCAATGCAAAGCGTGCGTTCTTCACTGGTACAACTAACTGAGGGCCAGCCAAATGGGCAATTTCTTCATCGACATTCGCCGTAGTGATAGTGAAATCTTCGCCCTCTTTGACCAAATAACCAATCTCACGTAAGAAGGCTTCATAGGCCTTTATGTCCATGGCTTGACCTTTTCGAGCCAGGTGCCATTGGTCAATCTGCTGCTGCATCTGATCACGAGTGGCCAATAGCTGACGGTTTATAGGCGACAAATCAGCAATTAGCTGTTCAAGGTCGCGCCAAAATTTTGTTGGTTCGATAGCGTGAAGTGGCAGCACTTCTTCATTGATGAAGTGGCAAAACCCTGGATGAATCACACTGTTATTTTTAGCTTGGGGCATATTCATCTCGCTTTCCTTCTTTCTCATATCACTCTGATTCTTAGGGTTAGCAATTCGTTTGATCTCTCTTACGATTGCTTGATTTATAGTCTATGCCCCACTAAGATAAAATTTCACAATAAGAATTACACAGTGTAAATTTTACAAAAATGAAAAATAAAAATAGCCTCAATCGCAAAGCCCATTTTTTGGGTACCAAGATCCGCAACCTGCGTAAACGCAACCGTTTGACGATGGAAGACCTGTCGGCGCGATGCATAAAAGTAGACGCAGAATCGGCCCCATCTGTGTCTTATTTATCCATGATAGAAAGGGGGAAACGCATCCCCAGTGAAGACGTATTGGAAGTGATCGCCAGCGTTTTTCAAAAAAATGTTGACTGGTTTTTGGATGATATTCCGGAAGAAGAAGCCATTACTCCAACGAAAGGCTCTGGCGGTGGCATTAATGGTATGGCGTTAGAACCAAACTTTTTGTTCTCCAAAGAAATACTGCAAATCGCCATTCCTGAGATGCTTTCCCAAACCGGCACCAGCGGTCGTCAATTTGCTCATTTGTTGATTCGCGCCCACCAAGAACATCATCAAAATCATTTCCCTGATTTAGAACGCGCGGCAGAAGAAGTCGGACTTAAACGCTTACCATTAAGCCTTGATGAGATTGTCGCCATCACCAAGCAAATGGGTTTGCAGATCAAGTGGTTTAGAAAAACCCCGTTAGCGGTGTTACAAGAAATGGGCATCAGTGAAAGCCATGTGGTGACGTCTTTCTTTGATCCGCCAAGTACGATTTACATCAACCAAATCATGAAATCCCAGCCACAAAGGTTGAAATACAATCTTGCGGTGCATATTGGTCACACGGTTTTACATGATAAAGACGGCATGAAAAACGTCTTGGTCACAGGACGAAATGAGATTTCTCCCTTACAAGCACAAACCGCGAAAATACAATCGTCAGGTATGGATGCTCAGGATATTTTGTACGCTTGGCGGGACTTCGAATGTAGCTTCTTTGCTGGGGCTTTGCTTTGCCCAAAAGTGCCGTTTAGACAAATGCTGGATCGTAATGGCTACGAAATTAATACCGCACAACTAGCGGGTGTTTCTGAATCCGTCACCATGCGCCGCATGACGGCAGCGTCGCCTTATCCACACTGGCATTATTTTGATGCCTACGCTCCGGGCAAACTCAAAGCCGTGTACCGAGGAAATGGTATTCCACTACCTTGGGGAAACATGAGTACAGTGGAAGATCCTTGCCAACACTGGTCGGTATTTCGAAAAATCAGCGAACCAAGCACTGGCACCTCTGCACAAATCTCGATTCTTAACGTCGGCGACGAACCACGGATTTACGCTTGTGAGTCGATCAAAGTTCAAGATCTTGCCGGCAACAATCATGTGCTTTGCTCCGGCATCGACTTGAATCCTGCCATTGATGCCCAAGGCAAAGACGCCCTCTCCATCGCGGCAGATCTACGCGAAGCCTGCGTCACCAAAGGCGGTTCATCACAGATCCCGAGAAGCATCAAAAAAGACCTCATGAGCGTGGCAAAAATTCTCAATATCAATTGGGTAGAACGGGGCATAGACAACGATGCTCGGTTGATTTGCTCCCGCGGCGCAGTTTGCCCAAGGAAACCGAGTTGTTATCAACAATGCGAGGCGCGTTAGTCAGCTTGTTTGAGGAGAGTTTGTCGGTGGAAGCCAAGCCGTGTGGTGTTTTGCTTGCGTCACTGACGTCGTCAGCGCAAAACACCACATAGCTAACTTCTACTTCTGTTTTTTTATCGTCTCGGTTTTTGGTGATAGTTTGAACTAAAATAAAGATAACGGATTGAAAAGTACGAATAATGACGTACAATAAAAAAGTACGATTTATTTCGTACAAAAGGAGTAGTAATGGGTTTCAAGGATGTGAAATCACAAGTGATAACTTGCCTAGAAAATGGCTCATACGACCATGAAGTAAGAGAAAAAATTGATGTCAAAAACCTTTTCCAGTGCGGTCAGTTAAACGATGATGAGGTTATTGAACTGATACGTCATACTCGCGGCAACGAATATGAATCCAGCCCTCACCATCAAGCACCTACTATTGATGTACATGTATTAAAGCCATTCAAGAATGGTAAACGATGGTATATAAAATTTTACTTTATCGAGCCCGATGCCATGTTTATCAGTGTTCACGAAAGCGGAGTGTAAAATGAAGATAGTTAAAGAAGGTGATTCAAGACAGGTCATTTGTCCAGAATGTGGTTTAACACACGCGACTTATCAGCTTCGAGATGTCAATTTTAATGATGATTCAGGCATGGTGAAAAATATCTTGGCGGCGGTGTGTAATCACTGTAACACAGTAGTTAGCCTCCCAAAACAATCCACCGCGAAAGTGCGTGCCGAGTACAATAAAATCAAAACGCCAATCGATGTGCGTTTGCCTGCTCACTTTTTAGATATTCTAAATATAGCGACGCAGAAAATAGACGCCAGCTTGGGAGACAGCTTTAATAAAGCCTTGGTTTTGTACTATCTTCACGCCTTAAGTTCCAATCGATTCTCTCAAAACGACTTAGGCTTGCTGTTAACATCCGACCTTGCCAAGGCAAAAGCCTCAAAGCGCTTTTCAGTTAAGCTTAATGAAAAGAGTATTAACGAAATCAAATCCTTAATGGCATCGCAAAAACTGAAAAATAACACGGAAGTCTTTAAAAGTCTGATACTTAGAATCAATGAGGACATCGTTCAGCCTAAGCAACCAAAACATCTAGCAGAATTGCAAAACTTCGCCGCGGCTTTTGCATAATCAATGAACTAAATCAGTCCATTTGAGCAGCACGCTTTGCATCCCATTTCGCTTTAATATCAGAGTGGTCGATCTATTGCCCTTTGTCCGCTGACTCAATGCCTTTTTCCACTTCGCGGATAAACCAATCTTTGCGGGCAACGTATTGTTTAATCGCTTCAGCCATTTGGCCAACAGGTTGTAGTGTCTCTTCGTCTAGTCTGACGGAGGTTGCTTTTAAAGACATTGAAATTCTCCGAGGTTCTCTAAGAATCTGAATCGTAGTCCATACGTGTTTCTTTGTCTTCATCACCCTTAAAATTTAACGGTGAATAAGACAAGATAACAACTACTTTTCTTTTGACTCCGAACACACTTCTACAACAATTGCCCCAGCTTCAATACGTTTTAGCAAGCCCGCTTTTTCTAGAGAAATCATGTCGTTTAAAATGATGTTATCCGACACATTAAATCGCTGCTTTAGCGTCTCAGAGAATACTTTTCCATCCAATGCTAGCAACAACAGTATTGTTTGTTGTCGTTGTATGCTTTGCCTATTCTCGATGCTCATCATGATACCGCTCTTAGTTGCTAGCGTAAGGAGGTGTCGCTATAACGCCTCAATCGTTCGGTGGTCAGTAATATGATGGAAGCCAGTAACAGCAGTATCATGGGGAACGAAGCAAAGGTGAATAGCTTTGCTGTGGCGCCAAGTATTGGTGGTACGACCATGATGCCGATATAAGCCGTGGCCATGGATAAACCAATAATGGCTTGCGATGCCGATGAGCTAAAGCGTTTTGGCGTCATTTGAATAGTATTCGGAAAGATAGGAGCACAACCTAACCCGATGAATATTAAACCGATTTTTGCCAGCTCGCCTGAAAACGGCAAAGCAAGTAAAATGCAACCGAGCAGGATAATGACAACACCTGAGCGGATAAGGCTTTCTTCAGCCACTTTTTCAGCGATCACCCCACAGGCAAAGCGCCCAACCGTAATGCCTAAATAATACATGGCGACCCAGAATGCCGCGTCTTCTGGAAGTATGCTTCTTTGTGTCGTTAGGTAGCTTGCCGCCCACAAACCAGTGCTCATTTCTATTGAGCAATAGCTAAAAAATACCGCTAATTGCAGCGGCACGCCTTTCATTTTTAGTGCGGAAGCATTTGTCACTAAAGGAGCGCTTGTCTCATCACTTCTTACAGAGTTAATGACAAACTTTTTCCACAATGGCAGGGCTGTAAATAATAAAATGACCAGTAAGAATTGTACGATCGCAATGGTCATGTAGCCATCCCGCCAACCTTCTTTGAGAGCCAAATAATTCGCCATTAGAAGCGGGCCTGCTGTCGCCCCAACGCCCCAGAATGAATGCAGGTAATTCATGTGCTTGGCTTTGTAGTGCAATGCAACAAAGTTATTCAATCCAGCATCAACAGCACCCGCCCCAACGCCTAATGGAATAGCCAAGAACACTAACGCCCACGCCATGTTGGACATACTAAAGCCAAGTAATGCTACTGCGGTCAGTAAGACACTTAGCGCTACAACTTTTCCTATTCCAAAATAGTGAATCGCTTTCGTCACATAAAGACTGGAGATCACTGTACCAGCACTGATGATGAGAGAAATAACACCGGCAAATTCCAGTGAGGCATTTAAGTCGTTTCTCATAACTGGCCACGATGAGCCAAGCACAGCATCAGGCAGACCTAAACTGATAAAAGCGATGTAGATAATGAAAAGCAATAACATAAACAAATTTACCTATTTTTATTTGGCTATTTTGAACAACTTGAGACAATACCGCCTAACTTTCTTTATATATAGCTATATACTCTCTTAAAATATAACGATTCTACCAAAATGATTTCACCGAGCTATGTAACAAAACGACTTTACTAAGCGATGTCATGCAAATTTATAAGATTGAAACAGAAGAAAACGGCAGAGAGCTGACTATTCACGGTAGTCATGACTTTCCCTGTGGATCTTATGACGAACGTTTTTCACATTTTGTGGGTGGCGAAGTACCCTGGCATTGGCATGATGAAATAGAAGTCGTGTTGGTTATAGAAGGCACCACCAAGGTCGAATGTATTAATTCTAGTGACATAGTGAAGACTGGCGAAATGGTCTTTATCAATGCCAATACCTTACACAAGCTAACGAACCATGGCACCGAAGACTGTCGAATACTCAATGTGGTATTCAGTCCAAAAATGCTTGGTGGTGTTGGCTTTGGGCTAATTTATAAAAAGCATGTGCTTCCTGTTATCAATAACAAAGAGCTGCTGTTTTATAAATTCTCCGGCGAGAAAGCTTGGCACCAGAAAGTAATCAATGAATTAGCAGCGGCTTTTGATGTGTGGAAAGAGCAAGGTTATGATCGCGAGTTTTATATGAACATTGCATTAATGAAATTCTGGCACATTTTCTGTACCAATCAGCAAGACATCACCGTTAGTCAAAACACCGCAAAGGCCAACGAAAAACGAGTACAATCCTTGCTAAATTTTATCCATAACAATTATGAAGAGCGGATTTCCATTGCCGATATAAGTCAGGCTGCCAACATCAGTGAAAGCGAATGTTATCGCATATTTCGCCACGCTTTGGGCTGTTCTCCAAACAGTTACCTATTGAATTATCGGTTACGAAAATCAGTTCAACTACTGACCGAAAGCAATAAACAAATCGCAGACATTGCCTACGAAAGCGGATTTAATTGTTCTGCTTACTTTGCTAAAAAATTTAAACTTGCCTTCAATGTAACCCCAATGCAATTTCGGAAAAAATACAGCGTAACCTTGGATTCAGTTTCAATAGGGAAATAGTAACCAGCGTGGTTTACGCACCAAGCAAAGGCAGATGTTTGTTTTTCTGATATTTCATTGCCAGTTCAATGCAATGTGATAAACAGTTAAGCGGAGGCTCTTTATTCAGGCTAAGCACGATAGCGCGGTTGCCGTCAAACTTGAATTTATCAGAGTATAACTCTCGGAAAGTATCAACAAGTTTGCTTTTGCAATTAAAGTAAAAGCAGTATTGATCTGGCGATTTGGGTTTCCAGTCTATTCGTACCGCACTGCCACCTTTTACAAGGTAGCTTGGCTCGCCCCACTTTAACGTTTCTTCCACAGCACCAAGTTCATTCTCTTCTGCTACAGAGAGAATGAGTTGTCTCATGGCTAACATGATGCTTCTGACGCCCTCGGGATAAACATCAAATTTTGCTTTTACATTAGGCAACATTAGAGCAAGCCGTTTAACTTAGCGTATTACAGCAACATAATGGTTTTACCATCTTTAATTTCACCAGAATCCACCATGGAGCAAGCTAGCTGAAAGTCTAATTCAAGCACTTCTATGTTTTCTTGTTCATGCTCAAGGCCACCACCATTAGATACCTTCATGCTGTCAGAATACTCAGCTATAAAAAAGTACAGAATTTCCGTTACAGCACCTGGCGACATGTAAGCTTCAAAGACTTTTTTCACTCGTTCAACTTTAAAGCCGGTTTCCTCTTCCGTTTCTCGTTTGATACAAACTTCTGGGTTATCTTGATCCAATAGGCCTGCGCAAGATTCGATCAACATTCCATCTTGATTACCATTTACGTAAGTCGGCATTCTGAATTGTCGAGTCAACACGACGGTCTTTTTCTCAACGTTATAGAGCAGAATCGTTGCGCCATTACCTCTATCGTAGACTTCACGTTCTTGGTGTTGCCACTGACCATTCTGGTCTTTCAACTCAAATGAAAACCTATTTAAGGTATACCAGTTATCGGACAACAGCGTTTTTTCTATGTTACGAATATCCGTCGCACTCATGCTTGCTTCCTTATAATGTCTATGGCTGTGGACCAAAATGATTAAAGTCAGAATATAGCAGGAGTGATACCTCCTGATCTATTCATTCTACTAAAGGACTTTGAAAACAAAAAATGACATCAGTGTTTCAGCTGAATTTACACTTGAACTGAATATGCTGTGGCACCAAATCAACATAAAAATGTCATTTATCCTCAATCAACCCTATCGAAAAAAGCCTACAAGTATTAAAATCACCGCAAATTCTCCTACCCTTAGTTAAGGATCTCTCATGACTTTGTCGACCGGTCAGGCTACTAATGTCGTCGTTGTTAGTAACTCTTCCGATAACCCTTTTGCTATTGATGTTGCTTATGCAATGGGTCAACACGAAGACATCGCTGATTTGATCAGTATGAAACAGTTCATGAACTCCGAATTTTGCCCTCGTTTTATATCTGACGAAGCAGATTTCGATAACATTGGCCGCAAACTCAAGGGTAAGGCTGTCATCATCGTTAGTACTGGCAGTCACGTAAAAAGCCGCCAAGAACTGGCGATGTCTAACCTAATTATCGCCCGTGCTGCCAAAGAAAACGGCGCCGACCGCGTTATTTTGGTTGAACCAGACCTATTTTACAGCGCACAAGATCGAGGCCCTCACCAAAGTTTAGGTGAAACCAGTTTTGAAAGAGATATCAAAGACGTTAAAAAATTCGATGGCCAGCCGTTCACTGCTAAGCTTTATGCACAATTATTGAAGCTGTCTGGTGTGGATACTGTGATGACGATTCACAACCATTCCGATTCTGTACAAAAGATGTTTACTGAAGTGTTTGAAGGCGACTTCCATAACCTAATCCCTTATGGGATTTACGCTCATTACTTGTTGAATTCAAATATTCTGAACTACGGCGAAGACGGCGAAGGGCTTGTCCTTTGCGCTCCTGATAAAGGTGCCCGTGATTTCGTTAAAGAAATGTACAAAACACTGGGTCTAAGCAAAGCAAAATTCATCATGCTAGATAAAGACCGTACTGCTGAACGCAAAGTGGAAATCACTCTTCACAAAGAAAGCGAACATACTTTCGACGGATTAGACGGCGCGAGCATTGTATTGTTCGACGATATGGTTCGAACGGGTTCTACCGTAGTGAAATCTTGCCAATTCTTACAACAGATAAATCCTGAGCGTATGGTGTTTGCGGTATCGCATTTTTATGCCAGTGATGAAGGTCGTGAGCGTATGGCGCACCCAGCGATTGGTGAAATTTTAACGCTAAATACCTTACCAACGATTTTGAACCGTGATGAACAAGGTCGCTTACGTAAGAAAATGGTCGTGCTAAAAGTAGAAAAATGGCTTGCTCAAGAGCTTTGCAACATTCTTGATCTGCCACAAACTCACGAGCCAAACCCTTACAAAATTGATATGTCGTCTAAAAATCCGCGCTTTAAACGTAAAATCTGGTTCAGTGAAGAACTGTCTGAATTGAAGGGCTAGAATTAAACACGGCTCAACCCAACATTCTGTTGAGCTGTGTTTTCTACCTTCTAAACACCCAAATTTGAATACCAAAAGTGCTAATCTAAGTAACTCAGCAAACCAATAACCAGCTCATCGAAGACGGCTTTACAGACTGGGCTTTTTCTAAGATCCTCATGCATGGTCACCCAGGCGTCCATTTCAAAACAAAAATCATCCGCTAGTAAGCGAACCAAATTATCGTCTTGTTTGGCCAGCCCTATCTGACAAATACCTATTCCAACACCAGCGCGAATTAACGCTAATTGCGCCACATTACTATCGGTACGGAAGCTGAAATTATTTTTGTCTATAGGAAAGGGAAGTGTTTTTGCCACACTACGAATGTAATCGGTTAAGCGATCAAAGCCAATTAAACGGTGCTGTTCAAGATCTGCTAGTGTCACTGGCGTACCATGTTTTTGCAAATACGTTTTATGTGCAAAAAAGCCAACTTCAATATTACCAATACGCCGAGCAACTAATTGAGTTTGCTTAGGACGAAACAAACGTATCGCAATATCAGCCTCTCGATTGAGTAGATCTTGTACTTTATCTGACAATACCAACTCAATGTTTACCTGCGGAAACTTCTCCGCAATGTCAGCGAAGATTCTAGGTAGAACTTCGATTGCAATCACGTCACTTGTGGTCACACGAACTGAACCCTGAATGCCATCTCCTTGACTACGAGCAACCCGCTCCATTGCCGCTGCGATACTCGCCATTTCACTAGCAGGAAGCAATAACGTATTCGCCGATTCGGTAGGAATTAATCCACCTTGAGTTCGAATAAATAGCGTTATATTTAATACTCGCTCTAACTCAGCAATATGTCGTCCAATGGTCGGCTGAGTAGAGCCAAGAGAACGTGCTGCAGCCGATAAAGAACCTTCCTGCATCACGCTAAGAAATGATCGATACAATTCCCATCCAATATTTTCATTCATACAAAAATGTATAGCCACTCTATCGTTTTCACCAATTTCATTTAACCAACATAATATCTAAGCTTGCTTGATCAATCTAGTTATTTAGAAAACCATCTCTTGGAGAGAATAATGAATCAGCTAAAAAATAAAAAACCAAAAGCCTTAATACTAGGAGCCACTGGCGGCATTGGCAGTGAAGTCGCTAAACAACTAAACAAGGCAGGATGGCACATTAATGCGCTCAAACGCGATATTCACCAGACGGCTAAAAACAACGATATAACTTGGTTCCAAGGTGATGCACTTAATCAAACCAATGTGGAAACCGCAGCACAAGGTTGCAGCGTTATCCTGCATGGCGTTAACCCTGCTGGCTACAAAAACTGGGAAACATTAGTGTTACCTATGTTGGACAACACTATTGCTATTGCAAAGAAGAGCGGCGCCTGTATCGTCCTTCCAGGTAATGTCTATAACTATGGTCAAGATGCTTTTCCATTACTAAGCGAAACATCACCACAAAAACCAGTCACTAAAAAGGGTCGTATTCGAGTAGAAATGGAACGACGCTTAGAGGATTTCGCCCAACAAGGCGGACAAGTCATCATAGTTCGAGCGGGGGATTTCTTTGGGCCCAATGCCGCTAACAATTGGTTTTCTCAAGGGCTTATCAAACCTAATAAACCAGTAAAAACGATCAGTAATCCTTCTACAATGAATACGGGGCATCAATGGGCTTACTTGCCAGATGTCGCAGCGACAATGGTTAAATTGATAGAAACTCGTGACACCTTAGATGCCTTCTCAACTTTTCACATGAATGGTTTTTGGGATGAGGATGGCACAAAAATGGCAAAAGCCATTTGTCGAATAGTAAAAGAGAAGACTGGTAAAATACCTAAAATTTCTTCTTTTCCTTGGTGGCTGATGCCTCTTATCACACCATTCAACGAAACACTTAGAGAAATGATGGAAATGAAATACCTATGGCAACAGCCTATTCGCATGAACAACACTAAGCTGATTCAACAACTGGAAAAAGAACCTTCCACCCCAATCGACCAAGCAATAGAAGAGACCTTAAGAGGGCTTAATTGTTTGGGTTGAATAACTAAAATTACATGCAAAAATGCCGCGGTCACGCGGCATTTTTATATCTATCATTCAGTTTTATTGGTTAGGCACGAAAAGCCAATAAAAGAATGTCTTTGATTTTACGATCTATTTCTACTTGTGCTGATTCAAAATCCGCTCGCTCTACCTTGTATAAGAAAGGCTGAACACCACGTAATTTCTTGATCGCTTGTGGGTCTTCAGCTAACAAGACCGCAACATAAGAGAACGCGTCGTAATAAGGAAAAGCTTGCTCACGCAATGCGTTCAAGTACGAGTCAACCGACTCTTCTCCGAACACTTGCTTGATAGCAGTAATCGCACCAAAAACAGCGACTCCTTCACACAATGCTGGCGTTTTAGCACCTTCAAAACCAACAGGATATTGACCACGTACCATTTCTTGAATGACATCCGCCAACAACATGACATCGTTACTGAATACTCGAGTCGGCATCTGAATCTTATAGCGATATGGTTCATCAGCGTGTTCAAATACGGCACTTGGTTTGGCAATATCATCACTGACGTCAAAGCCATCAAATTTGGCTTCGACAACGGCTTCACCAAAAAGAAACTCTACCGCAGGCAACCAAGCCGCACGTAATTTCTCTAATTTATTTACTTCTGTTGAGTAAGTGTCGACCACAACCTCATCCTTATTTATTCTGAAAGAAATAGAGCATCAGACTCATAGCCAAAACACTCTTTAGATAGGCGAAACCTTACCATAATGAAGAAGATCAAGCAGGCAAAATTCGCCGATAAATACGCAGATTCTGAGGACAATACTGGAACCAATATCAATGAAATGAGAGAAAATAACGAACAAGGCTTATCTTAACTGGCTGTCTTTACTACCAGCTCGATTGTACAAAGCAGAGCGGCCTTTCTTCTCTTGCTCAGACTGGCATTGAATGCACAAACGCACTCCTTGAATGGCTTTGCGCCGAGGCTCAGGAATCAAAGCATTACACTCTTCACAATGGGTCAGGCTCTCGCCTTTTGGCATGCTATTTTTTGCACGCTCCACTTCGGAGTCAACCGTTGCGTCTATTTGATCTTGTACAGCACCATCTTGCGCCCAACCGCTAGCCATAAAAAACACTGCCCCTCTTATTTATTGTTTTTTGCTTTATTTCGCTGCTGTTCCCGCAGGTAAAGATACAAAGGTAATCCGCAGGACACTCCAACACTTAACGTTCCAACTATTGCTATAAATCGCCACTTAACTTGGTTCTTTTGGCCATCATGAACAATAAAACCCAATAGTGTGATCGCTGCCACAATAACATCTAGCCATGCAAAAATACTGATAGGATTAGCCATCATATCAGAGAAAAACTGAGGGATATTAACACCGTTTAGCAGTAGCCAAGGAACGAAAGCCGCATACGGAATAAGTGTCCCAATAATTGCTAAACCTAAATAAAAAATTGCCATTGCTATACCTCCGTGTAAAGGCCTCTATTATTAATAGTCGCTCGCAAACAGATGTTTTTAAGACTCTGTTTCAAGACAATATCACAAAGTTAAACACTCTTTATTTATACTTTATTTGGCAAACTGAATATTTCGTTACCTATTGGCAACATCATTCAATTTACCCTAACTGTGGGTATGTTAGAATTCTCACTTCCAGCCGCAAGAGCGGTGGTTTAGAGAAGACTATTTTGTAAGGTCTTTCATACTCATATACTTTTTTGGAGACAACACCATGCGTTCATCGCTTAAAATGGGATTAGCCGCACTTGTTGCCGCAATACCAGCTCTTGCATCTGCTCACCCAGGACACGAACACTCAACCAGTTTCATGACAGGCTTCATGCACCCTATGGGTGGCTTGGATCATTTATTGGCTATGCTAGCCATTGGCCTATGGGCTGCAAGCCTTGGCGGTCGTGCGTTGTGGGCCGTACCTACGGCATTTGTTGGTACTATGTTAGTTGGGGGCGGTTTAGCTGTTGCTGGCGTGCAAGTTCCTTTCATCGAACAAGGAATTGTCTTGTCGGTGATTCTAATGGGAGCTTTATTAGTTGGCGCTGCACGCTTCCCTGTTGCAGTTTGTGCTGGCATTGCAGGATTGTTTGCTCTTTTCCACGGCGCAGCACACGGTTTAGAAATGCCGTTAAATACTAATGGCGCAGAATACGCATTAGGCTTTGCTGGAGCAACGGCGCTGCTGCATGTTGCGGGTATTGGTTTTGGTATGGCGGTTGCCCGCTTCCAAGCACCTATCGTGACTCGCGTTACAGGTAGTCTCATTGCTATCGCTGGATTATTTTTAGCACTAGCATAACGCCTGTCAGCCACTGTTTTATTCATCCTTAAAACAGTGGCTACTCTCTCTTTATAGGTAACGTTTTTTCTACTTATTTATCCCAGTTAAATCTCATCAATTAGGCTTACAAAAAAACTAAATACTAATAAAGAATTTATCTGTATTATTTTTCGCATGTCTATTATTCAGTGAAGGATCATTAGTTGAAGAAAGCAGAGCTTAAGCAGCCTTCCGCCTTAATTTTTTCATTAATTGCTTTTTTCGCTATCGCCATATTTGGCAGTTATTGGACCCAGTCAACCAATAGATCCGTTGTGAATCAGCAACAATCTCTTTTAAGTGGTATATTTCGCACTCAGGCCTCGGTATTAGAACGCCGCCTTTCTTCTGCCTTTACCTCGGCACAAATTTTAGCTTATGAAGTAGAGCAAAATGGCGGTAGCGGTGAGTGGTTTCCTAGTTATGCAAACAAGTTAATCGATTCGATTGGTGGCATTGAAAACCTGCAACTCGCGCCCGATGGCATCATTTCTGATATATATCCTCTAGAAGGAAACGAAACTGCCATAGGATTTAACATTATATCGACGCCTGGCTTTAGAGAAGAAGCAATGTTGTCTGTTCAAAACCATCAAATGTTTGTTATAGGCCCTGTCACATTGATTCAAGGCGGTGTTGCCGTCATCAGCCGAGCACCTATTTTCTTGCGTAAAGGTACACAAAGAGAGCTATTTTGGGGGTTTGCCTCAGCGGTTATTTATTTAGACGATTTATTAGAAGCAACACAATTAAAACAACTAGAAAGTGAAGGTTACCAATACAGTCTGTCAAGAAAACACGCTGTCACTAAAGATACCATTGTGCTATCTACCTCTGTTACACCACTTTCTGACATTCAAGCTTCGACTAATCTTATTCTCCCTGTTGGCACTTGGACTCTCAGAATTAGCAGAGCACTAGATACTCAATTAAAAGAACGAAAGATAACAGGTTATGCGATCAGCTTAGCCGTGGCATTTTTACTGTCTCTCGCTTTATATGCCATTTTGAACCAACCATTAAAGCTCAGAAAATTAGTCAAAGAAAAAACAGCAGAACTTCAAGAACTCGCCTATAAAGACCCATTAACAGGCTTACCAAACCGACGTTTTTTACAAGATAGCTTTCCCAAGATCCTACACAACAATCAGCGGCGCAAACGCATTTCAGCTTTTATTTACTTTGATCTTGATAACTTCAAGCGCATTAACGACACCATAGGACATGATGTTGGAGACAAAGTACTTGTGATAGTCGGTGATAGACTTAACAAGCTAAAAGGCACTGCAGACTTTGTCGTACGGTTAGGCGGTGACGAATTTGGCATATTATTAGGCGACATTAACAATTACAAACAAACAGGTGAGCAAGCAGAGCATATCTTAGAAAGTATTCGCATGCCCGTACAGGTTGGTAGCGGCGAGTATATATTAAGCACATCATTAGGAATCGCCATGATTCCAGAGCACGGTTATGACCTCGTTACCATCATGCAAAATGCAGACATGGCTCTGTACCAAGCAAAGCTGGCTGGAAAAAATCAATACGCTTTTTATACTGAAAAGATGAAAATCAGTACACACAGTCTTATTAAGGCAGAAGAAGATTTGACGCTTGCTCTACAAAAAAACGAATTTGAAATATATTTCCAGCCGCAGTTTAACCTTCATACCAATCATGTCTTTGGCGCTGAAGCGCTAATTCGTTGGAATCATCCAGAAAAAGGCCTGATTTTTCCTAAGGATTTCATTCCGCTTGCAGAAAATACGGGGAAAATTGTTGAATTAGGTCACTGGGTTTTAGAGAGTAGCGTCGCCTATCTAGCACAACGTAAACAAGAAGGTCGAGCTGATATTTTACTGCATATCAATCTAGCTTCTGAGCAATTGTCAGACCCTCACTTTGTTACTTTGGTTCAGGCGCTATTATCAAAATATCAAATACCAGCCCGTTTAATTGGTTTTGAAATCACTGAAACCTCTATTCTTGAGGATATTCATCTTGCTAGATATTTACTGCAAGCACTAAAAGACATGGGTATTTGTATCGCCATCGATGATTTTGGTACAGGATATTCATCCCTTTCTCAGCTTAAAAACCTTCCAGTAGACTTGCTAAAAATTGATCGTAGTTTTGTGATGGATTTAGAGAACGATCCCGACGATAGAAAAATCGTTGAAGCTATCATTGCCATGGCTCACAAACTCAATATCAAAGTACTCGCTGAAGGCATCGAGACCAGAGAACAATGGAAAATGTTAGCCGAATTCCAATGTGATTTTGGTCAAGGCTACTATGTTAGCAAAGCGGTAACCGCCGATGAATTTAATCAAGGTACGCCGATTATTCATAACGATTAGGGCTTTTTCTTACCACGCTGACATCTCCACCGATAATCCCACCAATCAGTCTTTAATACTGACCACAAAAAAGCCTCAATCATCATAGATGCTTGAGGCTTTAAAGAACTTTAGCAATACGCTTATTTGATTAAGACGCTAAGCAAATCGCTCGACCGTGGTTATGAACTTCAACCAATTCTTTATGTAGACTGCAGATCGCTTTTTCGTAGTCTTCTTCATCAACAACAAACTGCATATCGACCTGACGCATAGATTGGTGCATAGCCAATACGTTGACGTCTTGCTCAGCAATGGCTTTTACTGCCTTCGCCAACATACCTGTGGTTTTCATATCACTACCAATCGCAGAAACAATCGCTACTTTACGTTGCGTAATTTCAGCGTCCGCAAAACGCTCATGCAGCACTCTCATGACACGTTTCAGGGTTTTTAGGTTGATTGCTAGATAATGCGTAATGGTGTTCGCATTAATATCTTTAGCAATAATATGAGCGTGGAACTGTCTTAGTACCTTAAGAATATCCACATCAAACTTATCAATATCGCCTGCCATGTCTTGATCAAATAGTTCTACAGCAAACACACCGCGACAACCTGCAATGATCTCAACACAAGGCGCATCACTGACGTAATCACCAGTGATAAGCGTACCAGTATGCTCTGGCTCAAAGGTGTTTTTTACGCGTAATGAAATACCACTTTGACGCAAACCTTTTGCCGCTTTTGGATGGATGGCTTCCATACCAAGGTTAGCAAGCTGATCGGCCACATCATAGTTAGTTCGACCAATTGGCACAGCATTGCTTTCACCCACTAAACGAGGGTCGGCACTGCTTAGGTGAAATTCTTTATGAATCACGGCTTCATGAGCTTTAGTCAGAACCGCAATTCGACTGAACGTCATCTCACTGTAACCACGGTCGAAGGTAGACATTAGACCCGTTTCACTGTGAGCATAGCCTGTTGCAATTGGAAGCTCTTTGCTCAAATCAATGTCTTTAAACGCATCTAAAATACGCTCATCAAGCGACATGTGGCTTGGGCTATTCCAACCAGTCAAATCAACAAACACGGCATTTACGCCATCACGCTGTAACAAATGCGCTGTATTCCAAGCACTGTGCGCTTCACCAAGACTAGCAAGCATTTCTCGTACAGTAGCAAGATGCTCGCTAATCGAAAAATGACCGTGCTGACAAAGGCGATGCAGGTCTTCAAGACACTCTTGTGCCTCTTGCAAACGGCTGTTTAAAAAAGCATCTGCTTTATGACGTAATTCACCCGCTTCGAACAAGCTATGGTTAATGTCTAACATGGCCGAGCGAACATCTTGTAACGCTGGGAACCAGTTGTTTTGCTTACGCTCTTGAGCGAATAAAGCAAACACACCAGCATCTCCTGTTTTTTTGTGCTCTAACAGCTTGTCGGTCATACCGGCATAAGCAGAAACAACAAAAACACGCTGGTACATGTTGTTCACTAAAGTGGGTTTGAAAATTATATTATCTCTCACTGAACGGTAGTCACTCATGGACGTGCCGCCAATTTTTTCAACTGTATGTTGTCCCATCATTTTTCCAATTTTTTAAGGGGCTGAAAGCCAACTTATGCCGAAATCCAAAACTGCCGCTATATTGTCATAAGGTTGTGGAAAATTTAAGCATTAATCGCTTTTTTTAAGCGCTTTTATCGACTTCCTAGCCGCGATGTATTCAGGCCTTGGAGCCGTGTTACCAAATGGCAAATCCACACGATTCGACAAGGCGTTGTAGACAAAAAATAAATTCGAGCGAGGCGCTGGGGTAATGTTGCCATTTGAACCATGCAACACATTACAATCAAACAAAATAACTCTGCCGGGCTGACCAACGGCTGCTTCGATGCCATTCTGTTCAATCAATGACTGCAATGAAGAATCATCAGGCACACCAACGTCTTGTTTTTTTAGTGAAGACAGATAGTTGTTTTCTGGAGTTTCACCAACACAAGATACATAAGTGCGATGGGAACCAGGAATTAACAATAAAGGGCCGTTATGATGATCGTTAGGTGTAAGCGTAATGGACATGCTTAGCGCCCTCATTCGTGGCATTCCATCTTCCACATGCCATGTTTCAAAGTCCGAGTGCCAATAAAACTCTTTGCCTCGAAAGCCCGGTTTGTAATTCAAGCGCGTTTGATGAAGATAAACCTCATCACCTAACAGATACTCTGCGATTCGAACCAATCTTGGGTCTTGGGCAATCTTCTGAAAAAAATCATTTAACTTGTGAACATCAAAGACCGAACGAACGTCTCCACTGCTAGGTTCCGTAACACTCTCTTCCCTTTGCTTAATTGCATCGCTGTCTCGCAAGTTCTGCATTTGCTGCTGCATATCAGCGATTTCATGATCATCAAAAAGATGATCTAAGAATAAAAAACCTTTCTTTTCATATTGATCTAAAAGCGCTTCTTCGAGCGGCGCTTTTTGTCGATCAGTTGAGTAAATAACTGGATCCTTACGATTAATATACGTTGGTAAGGAATACTTTCTGGAAGGATAGTCATCTTTCTGATCTCCTCCTTGTGTATTCTCTTTCACCTTATCTTCGCTAGAGTTTTTTTTACTTAAAAGCTCTTTTTCCAAAAGCTCTGTATCATAAAAAATATCACTTGCTAAAGCGGATGCCGACGATGACATTAACGTACCTCCTTATCTACTCCTTCAATAATTAACAGCCTGATCTATATTTCGATTTTTAATCCAGCAACTCGTAAGCGCCTTCTGAGTTGTGTACTTCTTTACCCGTAATTGGCGGATTAAAGACACAAGCCAATTTCAATTCTTTAAAAGCTCGCAAGGTGTGTGCATCATGCTTATCAAGTACATAAACAACACCTGGCTTAATATGATGTTTTTGACCAGTTTCACGGCTTTCTACTTCGCCTTCACCAGAAATGCAGTACACAGATTCAAGGTGATTTTGATAATGCATATCAAAATCCTTTCCTTCATAGATAGTGGTAATGTGAAAAGAAAAGCCCATATTGTCTTCTTTTAATAAGAGACGTGTGCTTTCCCAGTTACCGTCTGGAGAGACGACGCGGCGTTCGGTTTTTTCACATTCTGCTAAATCACGTGCAAACATTCTTTTCTCCTTATGATCCTAAGATCGCTTAAATGCCGGTAAAGCATTACCGGAAGAAACTTGAGGTTCTTAACTTACTATTTGCTTCACTCAAGTATTTATCAAAAAATTGCCTTCAAAAATGAAGGCAATTTTAGGATTAGAAGAACTAGACAGCGATGTCGTAGTTCTCATCAAAGTAACTTTTCGCTTCAGGCATATCATCTTCTTTGGCGCACACATCACGAATGGCGCGTTCTAGAATATCAATACCTTGTTTTAGATCTTCGTCACTAATAATAAGAGGACAAAGGAACTTCACAACTTGATCATCGGCACCAGAGGTTTCGATCATCAAACCGTTTTGGAAACATTTTTTAGTTATCTTGCCTGCTAATTCGCCACTAACACAGTTGATGCCACGCATCATACCTCGACCTTGAAGTGTGAAGTTGCCTTCACCAAATTCATTGACAATGGCTTGTGTACGCTGATGAATGTACTCACCTTTACGTTTGATCTCTTTCTCAAACGCGTCATCTTTCCAATAAGTTTCAATAGCGACTTTTGCAGTAACAAATGCCAGGTTATTGCCACGGAATGTACCGTTGTGCTCACCTGGTTTCCATTCATCCAACTCTGGGCGCATTAGAACAACAGCAAATGGCAAACCATAACCGCTCAACGATTTCGACATGGTAACGATATCAGGCTTAATACCTGCGTCTTCAAAGCTGAAGAAGGTACCAGTACGACCACAACCAGCTTGAATATCATCGACAATCAATAGAACACCGTGCTTCTTACAAACGGCTTCTAAATTCTGCAACCAGCCAAAACTCGCGGCATTAATGCCACCCTCACCCTGAACCGTCTCAACAATTACGGCAGCAGGTGTATCAACACCACTACTAGAATCAGACAATACTTTGTCTAGGTATTCCGTTGTTTCAATTCCTTCTCCCAAGTAACCATCAAACGGCACGGTAGAAACACCAGCACCAAGGCTAGTACCCGCAGCACCACGGTGATGTGAATTACCCGTTACAGACAAAGCACCCAAGCTACAACCATGGAAGCCGTTGGTGAAACTAATGATATTTTCACGACCGGTAACGTTACGAGCTAGCTTAAGTGCAGCTTCAACCGCGTTCGTACCAGTCGGCCCAGTAAACTGCACCATGTATTCAAGACCACGAGGCTCAAGAATGTGCTTTTTAAAGACTTCAAGAAATTCGCCTTTAGCTTTGGTATGCATATCTAGACCGTGAGTAATACCGTCATCTAAAATGTATTCCACTAATTTTTCTTTAAAAATTGGGTTGTTGTGGCCGTAGTTCAATGTGCCAGCACCCGCCAAGAAATCTAGATATTTGTTACCTTCTTGGTCAAACAGATACGCACCTTGTGCACGATGAAAAACACGTGGAAAAGAGCGAGCATAAGATTGTACTTCTGATTCGATTTCGTCAAAAATTTTCATATTGTTATCATCCTTTAAGTTAATAAATAGTAATTTTAGAGCTTGAGTAGAAAGCAAAAACTGAGAGTAAAAGTGATCTTCTAACTCATCGCATTTCTAACTCGTTTGCATGTGAATTCATTGAACGGATGAATTCATATGGCTTTTTAATTTACGGCTTTTTCATTTATGGAAAAGGGACCAATCCTAACTAGATGTTCGGTATCATGCTTTCCCTTAAAGTGATCCTGTTTGTCAAACATCACAGACTCTTCTAAAGGTACGCCTAGCTGGTTCGCAAGGCGTCGAAACAAAGCCCAAGAACCTTCGTTTGATGCTGTAATACTGGTTTCTATATAACGCACATCTGAACAGTTAGATCGTTCAAGCAGTGATGAAACCATTTTTTTTGCTAAACCTTGGCCCCGAGCCTTTTCACTAACCGCTACTTGCCAAATAAACAGAGTGTCGACTTGGTTAGGAATAATATAACCAGAGACAAACCCCACCATCTCTCCGTTTTCAAGGCTAGCCGCAACAGAGGTTTCAGCAAAATGGCTCGCTTGCAGCAAGTTACAATACACCGAGTTGGTATCCAGTGGAGGACAAGACGCCACCAGCTGATTAACTGCCATTCCATCTAATGCACTGGGCTTAGTAAACACAATTTTTTCTGAATTCATAATTACATCCATTAGAGTACAAAGCATTATTAACCAGTTAATTTCATAAACCAGATGGCCTGAAGTAACGATAATGGCTTACCTATATGAAGTTAATGTTACTTAACTGATTTTTAAAATCAAATTGATTTGATGTCTAATTATTCTACCTGAAAGTAAAACCAAGTCCAGACATTTATTTAGAGAACTAACCATTACAGGCGTAATAATTTATTCAACGCTAGATTAGCTCTAGGGTGAAAAGTACTGACTAAATAGCGAAAAACATTATAAATTCACATTTTTAGTTGCATATATGCATCGAAATTCGGAAAATCCCGCCCCTAATCGGAGTTTTGCTTACTGGCATCTATTCATGCTGATGAAGTGGGAAGCATTGGTATGGGTAAAAAAACTAACTCTGATCGCTGTTTATATATTTTGCTTTCAATCATTTAGAGATAACTATGACAAATAAAACATCTATCCAAGGTTCGTGGGCGAGCCGCTGGATTTTCATTTTGGCGGCAACAGGTTCCGCTGTAGGTTTAGGTAACATTTGGAAATTCCCTTACATCACAGGTGAAAATGGTGGTGGGGCGTTTGTTCTGGTTTATTTGGTTTGTATTTTGCTGGTCGGCATCCCTATTATGATGGCCGAAGTGTTTATCGGTCGTCGTGCACGCAAAAACCCAATTAATGCTTTAAGTGACGTCGCTGAAGAATCTGGTAGCACTCGCTCTTGGGGTTTAATAGGTTTAATGGGGATGCTGTCTGGCGTTCTTATCTTTTCATTTTATTCTGTCGTTGGTGGTTGGGTACTTTATTACATTAAAGCCATGCTAACGGGTGAAATGAATGGCATTTCATCTGATGATGCTGGTGCTGCCTTCGGTGCTCTTCTTGCAGACCCTGCAACACTTTTAGCTTGGCATACACTATTCAGCATTATGACTGTCGTTGTCGTAGCTGCAGGCATCAATAAAGGCATTGAAACAGTCACTCGTATTATGATGCCAGCCTTGTTCGTGTTGCTCATTATCTTACTTGGCTATGCGATGACAACTGGTGGTTTTGCGCAAGGTTGGAATTTCATGTTCGAGTTTGACTTTAGCAAACTGACTTGGAATGCCGCCTTGATCGCTCTGGGCCATTCGTTCTTTACTCTCTCCTTGGGTATGGGAACAATTATGGCTTACGGCTCTTACATGACCAAAGGTGCATCTATCGGTAAAACGGTACTTGCTATCGGCGCACTGGACACGCTTGTTGCCTTGGTAGCTGGCTTGGCTATCTTCCCAATTATTTTCTCTAATGGAATGGATCCTGCCGCAGGTCCTGGCTTGATGTTTATCTCTTTGCCAGTTGCCTTTGGTCAAATGCCTTTCGGTCAATTATTCGGTGTTCTGTTCTTCGTCTTAGTCGGCGTAGCAGCATGGACGTCTGCAATTTCTTTGCTAGAGCCAACGGTTGCCTTCTTGGTAGAGCGCTTCAAAATGAAACGTTTAACCGCGTCTATTGGCTTAGGCATTGTGGTTTGGGGGTTAGGCATTGCGTGCCTAGGTTCATTCAGCTTTATGTCTGACGTAACCTTCTTCGGCAAAAATACTTTCGACTTCTTTGACTATATTACAGCCAATATCATGTTGCCGTTAGGTGGCATTCTGATTGCTCTATTCTCTGGCTGGGTAGTGAAAAACAAGTTCTCACAAGACGAGCTAAATCTGTCTAACACAGTATTCACGCTATGGAATTTCTCTATGAAGTTCACAGCACCAATCGCGGTTGCTGTTGTGTTGTATTTCTTATTAAACCCGATTAAGTAACTCTTAAAATAGTTTACGTGTTAATAATTTAGATTTAATACAGACACCAACCCCGCTAGCGGTTTACGCTGGTGGGGTTTATTTTTATAAGAAAGAAAGTCATAGGTAAAAAATCACATCGATCTTAACGCGTAATTTTCTCCAGCAGATTGAATTGTCTTACTCAATTCAGACGCGACGTCAGCTTGTTGAAATTTATTCCAAACAATTTCATGGAAATAAAATGCCACGGTATTAATTGCCGGTTCCACGATAGCTACCAAACCACCCACTAACAAACTTCCAGTGATAAGGTACGCCACAGAAAACGCTATCGAAAAGTGCATAACAGCAAAAGTCATTGTTTTAGCCATGTTGAATCCCCTTCTTTCGTTTATTTGATATAAAGAAGAGTAAGGCTAGCCAACCAATAAGAAAAATATATTATAGATATCTATCTGATAGTTTTTTACTTTCTTCACCTTGCTATCCTATTTGTAAAATTAATTACGCCTTCCAATGACTCAGAGTAAACCTTAACCTCTCCAATATCCGTCACATTAGATTTATTAGCTGCCAACCAAAAACTCGCACCAATCACACCAACGGGCCTTTGCCATTGCTGCATTTGATAAACCAAGTCTGCGGCTTTGTTAACCAATTCATTCTCACAAAAAACCAATACAGACTGAGCCTGAACCCCTTCAACTAAGCTCGCCCAATCGTTACTATGCTGGGCATTTGGCACGACACAACATGACAAGCCTTTATCTAATAAAATGGCGGCGGCCATGTAACACCACAAGTTGCGCTGAGAAGCTAATCCAGTAATCAACACCTTAGCCGTATTCTTCTTCTGCGATTTGAAGCTGCTCACACGAGCCATAAAACAAGACAACACGACCGACTCACAAAATGCCAAGACGACACCTTTACCCAACTGCTCAAAACTCGGTAACAACCAATCTCGTATAGCAATTTCAGCCGGATACTGAGAAAAAATTTGCTGATACATCTGCTCAATTTTATCTTCTTGAAAAGCCCCTGCCGATTTCACCAAGGACGCTTGCCATTCGAGCCATTCATTTGACAGAACAACACCATCTAGCGTTACACCTTGCTCCAATAAAGCCCGCACTTTACTGACTGCAACACCTTGTTGAATCCAACGCAAGATGGCTTCTACACGCTGTATATCACCTTGATCATATAGTCGATGACCTTTGTCAGTACGCTTAGGTTTTAACAAACCATAGCGTCGCTCCCAAGCTCGTAATGTCACCGAATTCACGCCTGTTTTTAGAGATAATTCGCGAATGGGAAAATATTCTGGACTATCTAACAAGGTTAACTCATCTAGAGACTCTTGATTTTTTGCTTGCGCATTTTGGTTTGACTGACTCATACATTATTTCCAATAAATCATCATTCATCTAAGGCAATAAACCTATTCTGACCTAAACTTCTATAACCGTCAGAAGCCATACAATAAAAACTATACAAATATTTTTTTGTATAAGATAGTTGATTTTCTTATACAGACTTCTATATTGTATAAGAAAAGCAGCACGAACACTGGGAAAAATAAGATGAACACATCAAATACAGATCAAATTCACACTCCAATCTTTGACATCGCCATTGTTGGCGCAGGTCTGGCTGGCAGCTTGTGCGCTCATCTGCTATCCCAATCAGGTCAAACCGTTTGCATCATAGACAAAAGCCGCGGCAGCGGCGGCCGAGCCAGTAGTAAAAGATTAGAAGACGATACTAGCTGTGATCTTGGCACACCTTATATTGTTGCTAAACACTCAGATACTCTTGCTCTATTCAAACAGCTCACCGAAGAACATGTAACAGCGCCATGGAAACAACTAAGCAAAGCTGGTTCTCAAGCCTTTGTTGGTGTGCCAAAAATGAGCGCTATTACTCGCCACTGGGTGCAAAATGCCAACTTTATTACTAGCACGCGTATTCATCATTTTAACCAGATCACAACACAAGGCGATGATCAGCCAAGCTGGTTATTGAGAGACGATAAATATCAACCGGTTGTGATTGCGAAAAAAGTCATCATCGCCGCACCAGCTTCTCAAGCGGCTTCTATTCTGGCTTCACACGAAAAATTAGCGGTGCTGTTACTCAGAGCCAATCAAGCAAGTGCTTCTTATCAATCACAATGGGCGATGTGGTTAGAAACAGAGCCATGTGATTTAAATGCATTGATTGAACCAAAAGGTTCTCTGATCAAACGCATGATAAAAGACAATTACAAGCCTATGCGCCACAGCGAAAAAGTCGACCGCTGGGTCATCCAAACGGAACCTAACTGGACAGCGCAGCACCTCGATTCAGACAAAGAATGGATCACGCAAACTTTGCTGCAAGCTTTTGCGGAAATAACCGAACACAGGGTGTTAAAACATGGTGAGCCGCATCGTTGGTTCCTCAGCCGTTTTACTGAAAATAAAGGCAACCATTGTTTTGCTTGGTCATTTGAACACAATGTAGGACTGGCCGGTGACTGGTTATGTCAAGGCGATGCAGAAGGCGCATTGCTCAGCGCAATGTCTCTTATTAATCATATAAAAGACATAAATTAGAACAACGACCTTGTCGTCTTTTGGAGGATTCACTTATGCCACACTCTCAACCAACACCAGACCAGCTAACCCATAAAATTCCTGTTGGAATTAGTGCCTGTTTATTAGGTGAAAATGTTCGATACAACGGCGGACATAGCCATTCTGATTATTGTGACAAAGTACTCAGCCATTATTTTGATTATCAGAAATTCTGCCCTGAAGTAGCCGCTGGATTTGGTACACCTCGCCCTACACTTCGCTTAGAAGGTAATCCAGACGAACCAAGAATGGTTTTCAGT
The DNA here is from genome assembly GCF_965225885.1 of Marinomonas sp. Classification (NCBI taxonomy): domain Bacteria; kingdom Pseudomonadati; phylum Pseudomonadota; class Gammaproteobacteria; order Oceanospirillales; family Oceanospirillaceae; genus Marinomonas; species Marinomonas sp. The sequence continues at coordinate 1,678,514 of NZ_OZ245329.1, read as the reverse complement.
AAAAACTCTGAAGAAGATGTTTCTGACGTTTTCATGGCTGCCTCTAATAAGTATCTGGAAAACCTATCACACTTGGATGGCTACATCTTGATGAAAAAATCCCCAAGCTGCGGCATGGAACGTATCAAGGTTTATCAAGAAAACGGTCACCCTCACATGCAAAGAAGTGCGGGACTTTTTACCAAAGCGTTGCAGCAGCGCTATCCATTATTGCCAGTGGAAGAAGATGGTCGTTTGAATGACCCAGCGTTACGAGAGAATTTTTTATTACGTGTTTTCACCCATCATGATTTTCGTCACAGTATGGGCGAAGACGCTCGAATGAAAGACCTTATTGCTTTTCATAGTCGTTATAAATATATGGTTATGGCGCATTCACAACCGATTTATCGCAAGCTAGGGCGCATGCTTTCAGGTGATGACCCAAGATCTTTTAACGAATTGAAAACAGCTTACTTTGAGATCTTAATGACAACACTCTCAAAGCCAGCAGAACGCAAAAATCACTGTAATGTGCTTATGCATCTTGTAGGTTATTTAAAACACGCGGTCGATGTGTCCGTTCGAAAAGATATTTTAGATGTGGTTGAGCAATACCGACGTGGCGAAGTGAATCTTGCCACGCCTGTCACCTTGCTCCATCACTACCTAAAACATTACGGCAGTGAATACATCAATGAACAAAGCTATTTCATTCCATACCCATCGCCTCTTGGCATCCGTAATACAGTTTAAGGTAACGCAGTAGAATGAAGATTACACATCTGGTTTGGTTAAGAAACGACCTACGCTGTCTAGACAATCCGGCTCTTTACCTCGCCTCTATAAAAGCGAAAACAGCTAAAGAAGGCGTTGCTGTTATTATCACTCCCACACCGGCACAATGGGCACTGCATAATGAATCAGACGCAAAAACAGGGCTTCGTGCAGGACTAATCAAAAACCTAGCCAAGACGCTGGCAACGCTTGGCATTCCACTGCATATTCTGGATGCCGAAACCTTTGATCAGCTTCCAGATGCCATCACAGAGTTTTGTCTCAGTAATAATATTAAACACCTTTGGTTTAACCGCGATCTGCCTATTCACGAACAACAGCGTGATCAAGCTGTCTGCGAACAATTGCAGCAACACCAAATTAGTACTCACGTTCAGGCGACAGATATTATTGTTTCCCAAGATGTGCTTAGCCAGCAAGGCACACCATTCAAGGTCTTCACACCATTCTTTAATCGATGGGTCACCATGCTTGCTCAGCAAGATAGAACACCATTACCAGCGCCTGAACCACAAACAGAAGCATTGCCAGAACCCAGTTTGAAGCTGGCATGGAAGAAGTCATTTCGGGACGATTTATGGCCTGCAGATCACGACACGGCCAAACAAAAACTTTGGCAGTTCTGTCACCACAAAGAACGCCATTACCAAGAAGGCAGAGATTACCCTATTGAACCCGCTACCAGCACGTTATCTCCCTATCTTGCGTTAGGTGCTTTGGGACCAAGGCAATGCTTGGAAGCCATTTTCTATACGTGCAATCAAGAAGAGCGACGTTGGCAAGACAGCATTTGGTTAAAGGAACTCGCATGGCGAGACTTTTACCGCCAACTAATGGCGCATTTTCCTTTTCTTTGTAAGAGCCGTCCGTTCAAGCCAGAAACAAACGCGTTGATTTGGCGACAAAACGAAGAAGAGTTTCAGGCATGGTGCGAAGGTAGGACAGGCTTTCCAATTGTAGATGCTGCCATGCGCCAGCTTAACCAAACTGGCTGGATGCACAACCGCTTAAGAATGGTAGCAGCAAGCTTCTTTACCAAACTGATGTTTGCAGACTGGCGCAGAGGCGAAGCTTATTTTATGAGCAAATTGATTGATGGTGAATTCGCTGCAAACAATGGCGGCTGGCAGTGGAGCGCATCGACTGGCTGTGATGCTGCGCCTTATTTTCGAGTCTTTAACCCGACCAGACAATCACAAACCTATGATAAAAATGGTGATTTCATCCGACGCTTTGTTCCAGAACTCGCCAAGCTAGACGCAAAATCCATACACGAACCTAAGCCAGAGCAAAGAAGACAATGTCATTACCCAGAACCTATTATTGATTACAAACCAGCAAGATTAGCTGCTATCGCGGCGTTCGATGAGCTAAAAAGCCGTTAAACTAGGCGCGTTTTTCTAGTGGTCATTTCGTGTATATTGGCAAAACAGCAAAACACACCTATACTTTGAGCTGTAATATTTCTCAAACTAAGCTTTTACAGATCAAAACAAAATCATATAATCCGTAAAATTTATTTGGATTAATTAATTGCCATGCCTGATTCCCCACAACACTTACACGATGTCCTTGTCCACTTACGACGCATTATCCGTGCTACGGATTTACAATCAAAACGCGTTGTAAAAGCCTGTGGATTAACGATTCCTCAAATAATGGTGCTTCGTTCTATTGAGGAACTGGGCGATGTCACTGTGCGAAAAATTTCCGACAGCGTATCCCTAAGCCAAGCCACAGTAACAACTATACTAAACCGTCTGGAAGACAGAAAATATGTAGAACGAGTTAGAGGGCAAAAAGACAAACGTATCGTCAATGCTCGCTTAACGGCCACCGGTATGGAAATTCTTAAAACCACACCGCCACTTCTGCATGAAAAATTTATTGATGAATTCGACTCATTAGAAGGCTGGGAACAAACCCAAGTACTCTCGTCCTTACAACGCATCGCCATGATGATGGATGCAGAGAATCTAGACGCTGCACCTTTACTTGATATCAATTCACCCGATGCGTTAGTTTAAAAAACTCTCAAACAAAAATGGCCGTTAATTTGCGACCATTTTTGTTTAGTTCATCTCAAATAGAAATAGAGATCACTTCAGATTAAGTACATCCTGCATATCATACATACCAGCCGACTTACCTTCCAACCAGCTTGCAGCACGTACCGCACCTTTAGCGAAAGTCATACGGCTACTCGCCTTGTGAACAATCTCAATACGCTCACCTTCGGTAGCAAACCAAACGCTGTGTTCACCAACCACATCACCAGCGCGTATGGTTTCAAAACCAATTTCTTTTTGAGTACGAGCGCCAGTCTGACCTTCACGGCCATAGACAGCACACTCTTTTAAGTCGCGACCCAATGCTTCAGCAACCACTTCTCCCATTCGCAATGCTGTACCTGAAGGCGAATCGACTTTGTGACGATGATGCGCTTCGACGATTTCCACATCGTAATCATCCCCTAAAATCTGCGCTGCAGTAGCGAGCAACTTAAGCGTTAAATTCACACCAACACTCATGTTTGGAGCAAAAACAACCGGAGACTGCTGTGCTGATTCGTTTAGCTTTGCCTTCTCCACGTCGCTTAAACCTGTTGTTCCAACAACAATGGCTTTTTGATGTTTAGCGCAAAAAGCGGCATTTTTTAAGGTCAACGTCGGTGTTGTGAAATCAATCAAAACATCAAAATCGTTCACACAATCTGCCAATGAAGCGACAGCTGCAACACCCAACTTTCCAACACCAGCAATCTCACCAGCGTCTGCACCAATCAAACTACTACCCGGTTTTAAAATGGCCGCACCTAAAGAAACACCTTTGGCATCATGAATGGCGGTGATTAGATTTTTTCCCATACGCCCTGAAGCGCCAATGACTGCTACTCGCATTTATCTACTTCCTCAATATTGTCTGCGCAAACCATAGCAAAAAAACACTTGAATCTCAGCATTAAAAATCAATAAGACATACTACAAAACATGGAAAAGGAGCCGAAGCTCCTTTACATAATGAAAGACTATTGATTAGAAAATTTCGTTTGGTTTCAATTCATCCACCATAGTTTGATCGAATTCAATCACCCCATCAGATGGTATCTCATCTACTGTATTGCGCAGTTTTGGTCGTGACATATCATTTTGCTTAATCACAATCTCAACTCGTCGGTTGGTTGCCCGATGAGCCGGCGTATCATTTGGTACCAAAGGACGCGTATCAGCATAACCTGTTACTGCAAATCGACCTTGATTAAGTTGCCCTGTCGAAAACAATTCCTCAGCCACTGAAATCGCGCGAGCCGATGACAACTGCCAGTTTGAACGAAATCGACCACTGCCTATTGGAACGTTGTCAGTATGACCTTCAACCGAGATAGTGCCTTGAATACCAACAAGTACATCACGAATCAAATCAATAACCGGAATGAAATCATAATTCAATTCAGCAGAACCTGATTCAAACGACCCCTGATCTTTTATACGAATGGTAATGGTCTGCTCTTGTGTTTCAATTTCCACCGTGCCTTTAGAGATCTCCTCACGCATAACAGAAGCGATCATTTGTGCATCACCTTCTGTTTCTTGAATTTTCTTCTCTTTTTCAAGATCTGCATGAGACTTATCAACAAAGGTAACAGGCGAAGGTGAGCCAGAATCACTTTGCTCTTTAAGTTCAGCATCACCTGGCTTACAAATAACCTCAAGCGTATTTTCAGGTGTATTGTCTGCCTTTTGCTTTACCTCATTGATAGGCGTTGGTTCTGGACGCCCAGGACTAAACTCTTGCGCGATCACCGAGGTTCCCATAGGAATAGAATCGGCCTTCACTTCATTCTGAACACCAAATGCCACTTTTAATGACCCTGCAATTTGCTTGAATTTGATAACATCCATTTCAGCAAACGACAGCAGTAGCACAAAGAAACACATCAACAAAGACATGAGATCCGCAAAGGTTCCCATGTAAGCAGGTAAGCCCTCTACACATTCGGGGCAATCTGACTCTTCTTCATCACTCATTATAGAATCCGTTTACAACAAAAAATTTATTCACGCTCTGTTCGCTTACCTTCCGCTATGTAGGTTTTCAGCGCGCCATCCAAGATACGAGGGTTCTGACCAGACTGAATAGCAAGCAGCGCATCCAAAATCAACTTCTGGCATGTCAACTCTTCATCGGCACGGATATTCAATTTTGTCTGAATTGGCAAACACACCATATTGGCTAACATGGCACCATAAAGAGTAGTCAACAAGGCTATAGCCATTGCAGGTCCGATTGCTTTTGGATCAGACATGTTTGCCAACATCGGCACCAAACCAACTAAAGTCCCTATCATACCCATCGCAGGACCGACATCACCAAAAGCTTTAAAAACTTTAGCTCCTGCTGTATGACGATAATAAGACTGGTTCATATCCTTAGATAATTGGCTTTTCACCACATTCCCATCATGCCCATCCACCAGCATTTGAATGCCTTTCGATAAAAAAGGGTGACTTACTTCTTTACCTTCCAATGAAAGCAAGCCACCTTTACGAGCTTCATCTGCCAATCCATAGATTTCATCAATCAATGTATCTAAAGGAATACTTTTAAACATAAAAGCTTTCGCAGCAACTTTACCAGCACTAAGAAATTGACTTAAAGGATATTGCATTAAAACAACAAATGTGGATCCAACCAACACAATCAGTGTTGACGCTGTATCTATAAACATCCCTGCTGATCCACCAACAAAAATGGCGGAAATAATTACTATAAAAGATCCAACGAGTCCTATTAACGTTGCGATATCCACACACGTCTCCTAACAAAAAAGCTATAATGCGACCGATACATTTTAATGATTCTATACGAAACAAATAGGAAGAATGACATCTTCTTACATGATTTTTGTAATTTTCATTAACACTCCCTCGAACAGTAGGTCATTTTCTGTTACAAAACGTAGGTTAAAACAAGAGTAGTCATCATGTCCCGAAAAACTAATGTCCGTCATTTTGAAGAAAACCTCAGTGAATTAGATACGCTCGTTACTCAACTTGAGTCCAACCAGCTTTCTCTTGAAGAGGCGCTAAAAGCCTTTGAAAAAGGTGTTAAACTTAGTCAAGAATGTCAGTCTGTTCTCACCCAAGCCGAGCAAAAAGTTCAAATACTGCTGGAAAAACAAGATGGTGAGCACCTAGAAACTTTTGATCCGGAATTAAATTCGTGACTTTAGACGATTTCTCTCATTACGCTCGCCAACGAGTTGATAGCTATCTTACACAAAGTTTAGGCCAATACGATCCTGCTACTCATTTACAAAATGCCATGGCATATAGCCTATTTAACGGTGGCAAACGCGTTCGACCTATGTTGACTTATGCGGCTGCATCTTTATTTGGCGAGACTAACGACCTTACGGACGCCAGCGCAGCCGCGATTGAATCCATTCATGCCTATTCTTTGATTCATGACGACCTTCCAGCTATGGACGACGACGACTTACGTCGCGGCAAACCCACTTGCCATATACAATACGACGAAGCCACAGCCATTCTTGCTGGCGATGCCTTGCAGACTTTTGCTTTTGAATTATTAAGTGCTTCAAAACACCAGAATATGAAAGTTCAACTACAATTAATTCAAGAACTTGTTCATGCTTCTGGTCGACATGGTATGGTCACGGGACAAATGATCGATCTAGCCAATGTAGGCAAAAATATCAACATTGCTGAACTTGAACAAATGCATCAACATAAAACGGGCGCACTTATTCGAGCCAGTATTCGTATGGGCGCCATCAGTACGGGCGCTAGTAAGCAAACTGATTTCGCTGCCCTAGACGCTTACGCTGCAGCAATTGGTCTAGCGTTTCAAGTTCAAGATGACATTATCGACATTACCAGTGACACAATAACCCTAGGCAAAACCCAATTCTCAGATGAAGAAGCAAACAAACCTACTTATCCAAAACTACTTGGTTTAGAAGGCGCTCAAGCCCTAGCTCAAAGCTTACATAACCAAGCCATTACAGCGATTTCACCATTTGGTGACGCCGCTCAGCCTTTAGTTGAGCTTGCGAACTATATTATTGGTCGTAACCACTGATATACTTACCCGCTTTTTTAGATTAATTAGATGTGACCAAACCTGTGCCGATGTTCGAAGAGATACCCACTGCGCGACCTGACACGCCGCTACTTGATCAAGTCAACTCACCTGCTGACTTGCGTGCCTTTAAAAAAGAGCAATTACCGACTCTTGTGCGCGAATTACGCGAATACATGCTTTATAGCGTCGGACAAACTGGCGGGCACTTTGGCGCAGGCCTTGGCGTTGTAGAACTCACCGTTGCCCTTCACTATTTATACAACACCCCAGAAGATCGCATCGTTTGGGATGTTGGCCATCAAGCCTATCCTCATAAAATTTTAACGGGCCGCCGTGAGGCTTTACTCAACATTCGCCAAGAAAACGGTATATCCGGTTTTCCAAAGCGCGATGAAAGTGAATACGATACTTTTGGTGTAGGTCATTCGAGTACGTCGATTGGTGCCGCTCTGGGCATGTCTCTTGCTGCACGACAGTTAAAAACTGGTCGTAAAGCCGTTGCTATCATTGGCGATGGAGCTATGTCTGCAGGTATGGCATTCGAAGCACTTAATCACGCGGGCGATGTGAAAGCCGACATGCTGGTCATTTTAAATGACAACGAGATGTCTATTTCAAAACCAGTTGGCGCATTATCAAGTTATTTTGCGCGTATTTGGGCCAGTAAAACTTATGACCATATTCGTGAAGGTGGCAGAAAAGTCTTCTCTGGGCTGCCTTCAGCCCTTGAATTAGCTCGTAAAGCCGAAGAACACATGAAAGGCATGGTATCGCCAGGCATGATGTTTGAAGAGCTAGGTTTTAATTATATCGGGCCGATTGATGGTCACGATATGGATCACTTATTAACCACAATTGCCAACTTAAAAGATCGAAAAGGCCCCCAATTCCTTCATGTCATCACCAAAAAAGGCAAGGGGTTTGAGCCAGCTGAAGGCGATCCAATCGGCTATCATGCTATTAATAAAATCGAGCCTGATCCAAAACCGAACGTAGAGAAAAGCAAACTGCCGAAATACTGTAACATCTTTGGCAAGTGGGTATGTGATGCTGCCGAACAAGACGATAAACTGGTCGCTATCACGCCAGCTATGAAAGAAGGCTCAGATCTGATTGATTTTGCTGATCGCTTTCCTGAAAGATACTTTGACGTAGCCATCGCAGAGCAGCATGCCGTGACGCTAGCCGCTGGCATGGCATGCGATGGCGTTAAACCCGTTGTTGCGATTTACTCGACTTTCCTACAACGAGCCTATGATCAGCTTATTCACGATGTGGCTCTGCAAAACCTTGATGTCTTGTTCGCTATTGACCGAGCAGGATTAGTCGGTGAAGACGGTCCAACTCATGCAGGCGTATACGATTTAAGTTACCTTCGTTGCATTCCAAACTTGATTGTTATGGCTCCGTCAGACGAAGACGAATGCCGTAAAATGCTACAAACAGGCTACGAATACAAAGGCCCAGCTGCTGTGCGTTATCCGCGCGGAACAGGTCAAGGTGTCGATATTGAATCAACATTGAGCACTCTTGAAATCGGCAAATCTCGTACACTGAGAACAGGGCAATCCGGTATTATCATTTGCGGTTTCGGTCGTCCTACTTACGATGCACTTCAAGCCGCCGATAAATTAGACGCGACCTTGCTCGATATGCGCTTTATTAAACCGATAGATGAAGAAGCGTTACTTACTCATCGCGATGCAAAACTCATCGTGACTGTTGAAGAAAACGCCATCATGGGCGGGGCTGGATCGGCAGTAAGTGAGTTCCTAATTGCGAACAACATAAACATTCCAACGCTACACCTTGGCCTACCAGACCAATATGAAGAACATGCTAGCCATGCATCTATGCTAAAACGTGTCGGGTTGGACGCGAAAGGCATTCAGAAATCCATCGAAAAGAAGCTGAACTCGCTATAAAAGCTTCCAAAGCTAAATCTAAGCCACGGTCTGTACGTTATGCAGTCCGTGGTGCAAACATAATAATGGCCATCCCCAAAAGCGCCACCGCAGAGCCAAGCATATCCCAAGTGGTTGGGCGAATACCGTCAACAAGCCAGAGCCATAAAACGGCCATGAAGATATAAACACCGCCATAAGCCGCATAGACTCTTCCTGAAGCCGTCGGGTGTAACGTCAGCAGCCAAGCAAATATCGCCAGACTTAACGCCGCTGGCACTAATAACCAAACCGTTTTACCTTCACGTAGCCAAAGATAAGGCAGGTAACAGCCGACAATTTCTGCCAGTGCTGTCACCATAAAAAGACCTATCGTTTTTAACTCAGGCAAAAGAACTTTCCTTCTAATAATTTAATCAACGCGTCAAACACATAGGCACAAAGCGAATGCCATTAAAATCAGCCTCACTCCCTGTTGCCTCAAACCCATAAGATTCATAAAAGCCAACCGCATTCACCGACGAACGCAGGCTGATTTCTTTAGCCTCTGTCGTACTCAATAAAGCATCAAGAAGCCGCTTTCCTATTCCTTGGCCTTGCATCGATTTAGACACAAATAAATGAGTAAGATAATTGCCATCACGTAACGCACCAAAACCAACCATCTCGCCAGCGAAAATAACTTTTAGTGTCTGAAAATGCTCATTATCAAAGGTCGTAGTAATATCAGGTAAAATACGCGCTTTAAATTCGGCTTTTCCCTGATCATTGAAATTAGGTAACACATCCACTGCAGATACTTGGCTAATAAAGTGCTTAACAAGTTCCAAATCAGCAACATCAACTTTCTGAATATCCATCCCCCCCCCCCCCCCAAGCTCAATTACATTTTATACTGGCAATCATTTAATAATCACTTCAATAAACCATTTAGGCTGCATATCCTCGAAGTCTGTTCGAATATTAGCAGGTAAGTAACTGGCGGAATCTAGCACAAAAGCTTTGCCATCAACTCGCTTAAACACCACCCAATGCAAGAAGTCTTTACCTGCTTCTTGGTGGTGTTTAATAGCAAGCAAAGCTAAATCTGGCAAAGTGCTCCATGATGCAAAAGGAATCTCTTCTGTAGACGTTTTAACGTCAGCAGAAAAAAGCATTTTTCTTACATACTGGGTATCCGACCAAAGAGATTTATCATCCGCATAAATCCCCATCGCATTGGCCGAAGCTTTCATCTGCGCATAGGTTTTACCCAAAATATTCGCCACAGTAGCAATGCCGCAACCAGTGGCTTCCTCTTGCATTACAGGTTCAAGCATTAATGGCTCCTTAAATATTTAAAGCTGAATAACCTTACTTGTCCTGCCTAAGTGTTCAAATAATATCGCTATGTCGCTATGTCGCTAAGTCGCTAAGTTTCATAACCAAAGTAGAGGTATTCACCAAGGGGTGACACTGTAACGTCTCGGATTGCCATACATCTTGATCAATAATAACTTCCACTAAGCCCTCAGGGTCATTCACCACACCTAAAATAGAAACAGAGCCAGGCGCAGTGTCTAGATACTTTTCTAGTCGTTGAGGAGAGGCAAAACTCAGCCGCTTCACATCAAGGCATTCAGATAAAAAATTCAAGTTTATTTGCTTCTCATCCGAAACAACAACTAAGAAATGACGCTTTACCTTTTCTGCTACCTGCTCACACTGTAACAACTGCTCCAGTTGGGTGATATCCTTGGCGACCTCAATTTGATACATAACGTCCTGCATATGACAACCTAAGTGCTTTAAGCATCGACTGTTAGAAACAAGACCGCTATTGGAGCATCGCACACTAAGCCTTCTTGAAATAACGTCACACCTCGGTTCTAGGGCAACGCTTAACCGCAATCGCTACATTATAATTCGGTAATATTGACCATACTCCCCATCTTTAGTTGCACTGTTTAGTACCAGCCAACCTAACTTTTCGGCCACTCTCCTGCTGGCTATATTATCCTCTGCAATGAAAACCTGGACAGTATCTAAGTCAAACTTGGTTACAAGTTTTTCAATCGCTAATTCACAAGCAGTCACTGCGATACCTTTTCCCCAACACTCCGACCTTATGAAGTAGCCGAAATCCAAAACGCCATTTATCTCTTTAACGCCACAGAACCCAATGAGCTCATCAGACTCAGCATTGGCGATAACAAATCGAGATGGCGTATCAAGCGTAGTTTGAAACCACAAATCTGCTTCAATGTCAGTAAGAGCACGACGAGGCCCGATAAACGTCATTACCTGAGGGTCTCCCAGCATAGACTTTACTGCGACTTTATCTTTCTCTTGAAGGTCTCTCAACTTTACTGAAATCATAGGTCTAAGTTCTCAATATGGTACTCAATCAACACTTTATCATTCTTGTTATATGTTGGCCTGCTCCATCGTTAGACACTAATCATGAAAACCAACGGAACCCCAGACACTGAATCCATACCAATTGCAGTATAAAAACAAGTTCCTATCACGTCATATCTTAACCTCTTATTGGAGTTACTTGATCATTGTCAGTGAAAAGCAGGATTCTGCTCATACCGTTTGACGCCACTCAATGTGCTGAGTAGCTTGGTCTAATCATTTTTTAGCCATTTTTTTAGTCGAACACAAGGAAAGCAAAATGAAAGCTGCTCGTTTTTATGACAGAGGGGATATCCGCATTGAAGACATCCCTGAGCCTAGTGTTGAGCCTGGTACAGTAGGCATTGATGTTGCGTGGTGTGGCATCTGCGGTACTGATTTACATGAGTTTATGGAAGGGCCGATTTTTATTCCACCTTGTGGCCATCCACACCCTATTTCAGGGGAATCTGCACCCGTTACCATGGGGCACGAGTTTTCCGGTGTTGTGTATGCCGTTGGCGAAGGCGTGGACGACATTAAAGTCGGTCAGCATGTTGTTGTTGAACCTTATATCATTGCCGATGAAGTGCCTACTGGACCGGGTGAAAATTATCACCTGTCTAAGAATATGAACTTTATTGGACTTGGTGGTTGCGGTGGTGGTTTATCCGAAAAAATAGCCGTAAAACGCCGTTGGGTTCACCCTATTTCGAATTCAATTCCTTTGGATCAAGCCGCCTTAGTTGAACCTTTGGCCGTTGGTTATCATGCGTTTGTTCGCAGCGGAGCGAAAGCGGGTGATGTGGCTTTAGTTGGCGGCGGCGGTCCCATCGGTTTGTTATTGTCGGCCGTTTTAAAAGCCAAGGGCATCACGGTTATCCTGACAGAGCTAAGCGCTAAGCGTAAAGAAAAAGCCCACGATACGGGCGTAGCAGATTATATTTTAGATCCAACTGAGGTCAACGTCACAGAGGAAGTGATGAAAATCACAGAAAACCGAGGGGTGGACGTCGCTTTCGAGTGCACCAGTAACAACAAAGTATTAGACACCTTAGTGGAAAGCACAAAAGCCAAAGGGGCTATCGTTATTGTCTCCATTTGGAGCCATCCAGCAAGCGTGAACGTACACAGTGTGGTCATGAAAGAATTAGATGTTCGCGGCACCATAGCTTATGTCAACAACCATGAAGAAACCATTAAATTGGTTGAAGAAGGCAAAGTGAATCTGGAACCTTTTATTACCCAGCGAATCGAATTAGATGACCTAATTTCTCAAGGGTTCGATACGCTAATTCACAATAATGAATCGGCAGTGAAAATCATCGTTCGTCCATCAAAAGCGTAAATGATACCAATGTAGAGCCAGCGAGGAATCGACATTGTCGGCCCTTGCTGGCTTTTTTAAACATAGTTTGAACGAGTACGCCTAATACAGTTTTTCCTTAAAAAATTTTACGTACTGAGATACATAACCACTTTCACATTTACCTTGGTATTCAACCCAGTGGAGAGTGTTCCCTATCACCACAATGCTACCCGAAACAACCAAGGTAACCGCAGGTATAGCCACACCAATTGCGGCTAAACAAGCTTCGTCACCTCCGCCTCCAACGCTACAATTTAAATGACCCAATGTAACACTTGCCAGATTAAGCTTTCGTATAACCATGTCACATTGCTTCGCATAACCCTGATCTTTGTCTACCTCTGGAACAAAAGCACACGAAGTTGTCACTAGACTTAAGACCAAAAGAAAAAGAACCTTCTTTATATTTACTACCATCTCTTTCCTTGATTATTTGGTACTCAACCGCTGGCCAGTCTAGATAAAATTTAACTTTCTTGTCGCCCCAACAATAGAAGTCTATTGGTTCTGTCATCGTTACGTCGACCTGTTTCTGAGAAAAATACGCTCAAGAAGCGGCATAACGGCGATAAATTGAACAATTACATTTACCAATTATTATATAGTTTGTGTGCGGGGTTTTATTAAATGTTCTATATCACTACTTAGCAACTGATCTAGGGTTGTCTTTATAAACTAGTGACATTTTCTGGAAAGTCCTTCCGTTAATATCAAAAACCTCTATATCGATTAATAAACCATGAAGATCGTACATACATGCTAAAAATGGAGTTAATTCCTTGCCAAACTCTCTAAATTTGGATTTTCCTAATGATCCCTGATCAATAATATTTATTTTCCAGTGCGATTTATTTTTCTCTATGTCCCTTATCTCATAGCTCAGTACGGCAAACATATTACCAATTTGAGACAATATACTCTCTTCTGTTATTTCATAACGTTTTTCATCAATTCCAATAGAGTCTTTAATTCGCAAAATCATACCTGAAAGTTCAAGGCATGTTTTAAGTAGAATTTGAATAGTGTCAATGTACTTTGACAGATTAATTAGCCCTTCGAATTCTAATGTTACTGACTTGCTATTATTTTGACCATAATTGCAATTTATAGAGTTGGTTTCTTTATTATACGAATATGATGAGTGATTGCTGATATTTCGCCATTGGTTTAAGGGTACATCATGTAGGATATCTTTTAGAACATACTTAAAGAATTCGGACGATTCAACTAGGTTTGAAACAATTTTACCATTCGTTAAGGTTTTATTATCTCCATAAATACTAGATTCCTTGCTTAGGGCAAAAATCCTATAAAGAAGATTTAGTTGTGGATATAGACTACTTTCAATTATGTCTCCAAGCATATTGAAGGCTGATTTAGTAAACCTTCTCTTATTCTCAGTATTGATAGAGCTATTAAGGGCAGCTGAGTCTTGATAGCCAATAAGTGCTTCATGAATAAGAAAATCATTTTCTAAATAAAGCTTAACAACATACGACTTATGATGTTCAACTGCCAATGAAAAATGATGAAAGAAGTATTTCGTGAAGTCCTCTAAATAGGTGCCTTCATTTTTTTTAGAAACATAACTTCAAAGGAGAAAGCTTTAGAAGAAGCTATGACCTTAATGCATTCTTTATCTACGATAAACTTTCTCAATATTTCTTCTGAAAATTTTTCAAAATCATAGATAGATTTAAACTTCATGCCATTTAGTAGCCTAGAAGCCTCACTTAGACCTTTAATTAATGCTAAATTTTCCATGTTATGCTTACGTTTTTAGTAGAGAATGAAATATAATGCCCGTTTTGGCGTCAGACTGGAAGCGTGTGTTAGCCTTTTTCTTCCGAAATCCAATCCCCATCAAAGCCCCAACTTAACCATGCCAAATAGTCTTCAATTAAGACATCTACGGAATCTAAGATTGAATTAGCTTGATCGCGGGTAATTAATTCACCATGCACGGCCTTATTACACAAAGATAATACTTTCACCGCCAATTGATACTGACTATCCAAAATTGCGTGATTATCAAGGAGCAACTCAAGTAGTCTTCCGCCAGAATAGCGGCGCTCATCAAACTCCAGTTTAAAACCCGAAGCAAGATTTTTAATCAAGACTTCAACCTCCATTCTAAGCCCCGCTAATGCCAAGTTAGGGTTGTCATTGACTATTTCACGGTAATACCCCACATCCATTCCGCTTGGAGATGGACGCAACCCCAACTCAACCAACCTCAAATTTGCCTTTGTATATTCGATTGGCTTCGAGTTTTTGTGCTCCTTTTTCTTTTCTATCGTTTCCTCTTGTACTTTTTCAGCAAGCTTAGCAGCCTCCTTAATGCTATTTTCAAGCTCAAAGGAAATGCCTCCTGGAAGCTTCGCGCTTTTAAGCCTAGAAAATACTCCTTCAACATGACTTTTGAAATATATACAAAGAAACACAGCTACAGAAGGCCAAATTAGAACCTTCAGATATTCTAATATTAATTTTGCTATATCCATGTGCGGTACTCTTTGAAGGCAAACTACTAAGCGGTTATAGAGCGGCGAAGCCATAGCTATAACCGTCTGTTGAACGGCCACGTTATCTATAGGGGATTTGCTTTTTCAGGATTGGTCACGTCCCTGTTAATATCGCAGTGTTTTTTCTTCCTTGCTAAGGGATACTCCCAAATATTAGGCGGGATTTACGTTTAACACCGCATTAAGTAGTAAGCAGAGCTACCATTAACTTAAACCATTGTGCCGTAGTTCCTAAAGCTGATTCAAACTAAAAATGCCAAGCGTTGAGAATCACTCTTGAACACTTTGTTATATGTATTTACTTCTTTGTAACGTTTACTTCTCGTAAGCCAAATTCTGGGTTGTGCGAGTCATCATGAGTACTACCTTTTGAGATCATTATTCGACACAGCACTAACGCTGCAATAGGAATGAAAACATGAAAAGCAAAACCTACTGAACAATACTCTTCGTAAGTCGATAGTGAAAAGATTGCCAATACACCCCAGATAAACAACGTAAAAACGGCTACCCACTGATTAATTTTTGAAACCGAATATCGTTGAGGACCTGTTATATATTTTTCATAGAAATCCCCTTGATCTGGTCGCTCCAAAAAGGATTTGTATAATGGACCCGTAACGCTATCCTCTAGAAGATCTAGATGATTTTCCCAATTCTCTTGCCAGTACTTGCTACCTTTATTTGCTGAAAACCAAGCAAAAGTAAAAACAAAACCAGCTGAAGCAATTACTGTAAGAAACAGTGGCTGCCCACCTTTAGGAAATTCTCCTGAAGCAACAGCAAAGAAACCAGCAAAGGCTACCGCTATCAACGCCCAAAAATACGTAGCTCTTTTCCAGTAAAGCTCGATTTCAAATTTTCGTATGTCTGAAGCTTGAGAAAATGCCGACTGTAATAAAATAGAATGAGATTTATCTGTTTCAAACTTATTTTTGTATTCTTCTTTATCGTACTTCTTAATCATATTCTCCCTATTCAACGTAATGGGCGACAACGGAGCGGAGCGTAGTTGGCGTCCCGTTGACCACCTTATTATAGCTAATCTGGCATAATAACCAGTTCAGAATCATAGAACGTCCTAGCCATGTAACTAATGCCGCTCACGGGGTCACGCTCATCGACTATTCGCTTTATGCCGTCTATATCGATTGATTTTCTGTATTTTTTCAGCCGACTTTCACTTGATTCAAGAACTTCCAGCATATTGGAAGCCAATGATCTCAGATTTCTTTCATTAACATCTATATGCCTGACATCTCGCTGCATCAGTAATGCTCTGAAACCATTAGAAAGCGATGATTTCCGGACTTCTTTAGGCTCCTCTGAACATCGATGTGCGATGCTGCTAGCTTTATCAAAAACTAAGTAATGATCGTCATCATCCGGCATAACACCAATGTCCTTTGGTGCAAATGCTGCAGAATTTCGAATGACTGTCTTATTTAGATAATAGTCGTTCAACTCTCTTGGAAGATGAAACTCAGGAGCAATATAAAAAACTGATTCCCCGGAGTCTTCTAGGCCTAATAGCAAATTGTGCTGATCTGAGTGTTTTGTAGGTCTTATATGCATCCGGTAATAAGGAACATCCATTACACCATCACGATGCTCTTTGGCATTTGCTCTTTCCAAGTAATCACTCAGTTTGAACTGAAGAAAAAGAGCCGTTCCTGACGTTGGCAGCTTTACATCATACCCTCCACCTTTCTGTCCTTCTGCATAAAGCGAGGGGAATATAGGAGAACCAACCAATCGAGCATTAAGAGAGGATGCCAACTCTTCTGTTACAGCATATCCGTACGAAAATTCTGAGAAATCAGGCTTCATTAAATACTCGTTTTTAAACTATAACGTTTTAATAGTGCGCATGCGTACTTACACATTTGCAAGGTCTTATGGCTATGGTTTTAAGTAACTGATCCTAAATACATTAATAAAGATATCAGCAAAATAGAAAAAAGGAAAAAGGAAAAAGGAGCATGTGTGTTATTCACTTTATCCACAGCGTGTTATCTCATTCATATACTCTATTAATCATTGATCTTAGTACAAATTTTCAGCTACCGCCAAGAAAAACGAGAAATATAGCCATACAAATCGAGCACATATTTTGCGTTGTAGGCCGCCTTAATGGATTTCCGCCTTCGCGGAAATGACGAGTTCTACTTGGGATGAGCCATAATTAAGCTAATCCAACTCCAAATAATCCCATCCTGCTTCGTATTGGCAAAGATTGTCTGACTAAAGTCAGACCTACAAAAACCGGCATGTCCAAATCAGTCAGTTCGACGAAACGAAGTTGCGCGACGGTAAGGCGTTTCAGAGTCAGTTAAAACTGACCTTTCGTCTACTCTCAAAGCTAATCTATGCCTTACAGTATAAAGCGTACCGACAAATTAAGATGTATAAAATGTCGATCACACGCTTGGGCTGAAAGTCCGATAAGAGACCTTTTGGTTACTTTTTCGGATCTGGGCAAAAGTTACCCGCTCAGCAGAGCGGAATAAAAGCTCCCCCATAAAAGCTAATGAGAAATCTCCAAACACATCCGCTGGGGTCAAAGCCCTTTTCGATTAAATGCATCACACAGTTAAACGTTATCAGGTCGAAAAGATATTCGCCCCCTAAGCATAAAAAAGGGAAAAGTTACTGTTGGACTAAAGTCCAACCTACAAATCAGCTTCGACGCGACGAAGTTGCGCGACGGTAAGGCGTTTCAGAGTCAGTTAAAACTGACCTTTCTTCTACTCTCAAAGCTAATCTATGCCTTACAGCATAAAGCGTACTGGCAAAGTAAGTTGTATAAAATGTCGATCACACGCTTGGGCTGAAAGTCCGATGAAAGATCTTTTGGTTACTTTTGTATCGTTTGACAAAAGTTACCCGCTCAGCAGAGCGGAATAAAAGCCAATGAGAAGCTTCAAACAGCACAAACACAACCACCGGGGTCAAAGCCCTTTTCGGTTAAATACATCACACAGTTAAACGTTATCAGGTCGAAAAGGTGTTCGACCCCTAAGCATAAAAAAAGGCCACAAACTGTGGCCTTTTCAAAGCAAAAAAACTTATTTTAAAAGCTTTTCTAAAGCGGCTGTCAGTGCGGCCATCTCGTCATCAGTACCGATCGTAATGCGTAAGTAGTTTCCAATGCGCGCTTTGTTGCTGCCAAAGAAGCGAACAAGGATGCCTTGTTCTTTTAGAGCAAGGTAGATTTGTTCAGCGTCTTTGTTTGGGTGTGTCGCGAATACAAAGTTGGTTGCGGATGGGACGATGTTGAATCCCAATGCTTCGAGGTCTTTGACGGATTGCTCGCGTGTGGCGATGGTTTTCCCGCAAATTTCTTCTAGGTACGCTTGGTCTTCCACGGCGGCAGTGGCGCCAGCCAGTGCAACGCGGTCAACTGGGTAGGAGTTGAAGGAGTTCTTCAAGCGCTCTAGCCCTTCGATCAAGTCTGGATGGCCTAGTGCATAGCCCACTCGAATCCCTGCCAAGGCGCGAGATTTAGACAAGGTATGTACGACCAATAGGTTTGGGTATTGGTTGATCAAGGTCGTTGCACTTTGCGCTCCAAAGTCCACATAAGCTTCGTCCACCAGCACAACCACATCTGGATTCGCTTTTAAGATGGCTTCGATGTCTGACAAAGGTAGCGCTTTGCCTGTTGGTGCGTTTGGATTGGTTACCACTACACCGGATACATCTAGGTTGTTGTAATCCGCTGGGATGATGTCGAAATCATCGCTCAATGGAATCAGTTTTGGTTCAATACCGTATAAGCCAGCGTACACTTTATAGAAGCTATAAGTGATGTCGGCAAATGCCAACGGCTTGCCACCAGCAAAGTACCCCATGAAGGCCAGTGCTAAGACTTCGTCCGAGCCGTTACCAACGAAGACTTGGTTAGCATCTAGCTGGTAATTTTTTGCCAAGGCATTTTTCAGCGTTATGCAGTTTGGATCTGGATAGAGACGTAAACGCTCACTGACCTGCTCTTCCATAGCGAATAGCGCTTTTGGTGAAGGCGAGTATGGGCTTTCGTTGGTGTTTAGCTTGATGTACTTTTTGTCTTGCGGTTGCTCACCTGGTACGTAAGGGTCAAGAGAAGCAATTTTATCTGTCCAAAAACGACTCATGGAGTACTCCATTATTTTTCAGCAAAGGTAGAAAGTGCAAAAGAGTTCAAACCAAAAAAGGCCTCTTTTATGAGGCCTTTTTATTTATCTATTCAGTATTGTTTCGATACGTGGCCTGGGATTAGTCCTGAGGCTTCATATGTGGGAACAACAATACATCGCGGATAGAAGGCGCATCCGTGAACAACATCACCAAACGGTCAATACCGATACCTTCACCAGCGGTTGGTGGTAGGCCGTATTCTAGGGCGTTGATGTAGTCTGCATCGTAATGCATGGCTTCGTCATCACCGGCGTCTTTTTCTGCCACTTGACGTTTGAAACGTTCCGCTTGGTCTTCAGAGTCGTTAAGCTCCGAGAAGCCATTGGCGATTTCACGACCACCCACGAAGAATTCAAAGCGGTCTGTAATGAAGTCATTGTCATCGTTACGACGTGCCAATGGGGATACTTCCGCAGGGTATTCCGTGATAAAAGTCGGTTGATCCAATTTGTGCTCAGCGGTTTCTTCGAAGATTTCTGTCCAAAGTTTGCCTAGACCCCAGATTGGTTTCACGTCGATTTTTAGTTTCTTCGCAACGGCTGTGGCGCTTTCTAATGTTTCTAGATCGGCTGCAGTCAATTCTGGGTTGTAGTGAAGGATAGACTCAAGCATGGTCATGCGAACAAACGGCGCACCGAAATCGTATTCAGAACCTTGGTAAGTCACGGTCGTTGTACCAAGCACTTTTTCAGCCACAGTACGCAGCATGTCTTCCGTCAGATCCATCAAATCTTTGTAATCAGCATACGCTTGGTAGAATTCGATCATGGTGAATTCTGGATTGTGGCGAGTTGAGGTACCTTCGTTACGGAAGTTACGGTTGATCTCGAACACACGTTCAAAGCCCCCCACAACCAAACGCTTCAAATAAAGCTCAGGCGCGATACGCAAGTACATGCTCATGTCCATGGCATTGTGATGGGTAACAAATGGACGAGCCGTTGCACCACCAGGGATGGTTTGCAGCATAGGCGTTTCCACTTCCATGAAACGACGATCTTCTAGAAAGCGACGAATCGTGGAGATGATTTTATAACGCATTTGAAACGTCTCACGAGACTCTTCGTTTACGATCAAATCCACATAGCGTTGACGGTAACGCATTTCCATATCAGACAAACCATGGTGTTTGTCTGGCAATGGACGAAGCGATTTAGTCAACAATTGCGCTTCTTGCATATCGATGTACAAGTCGCCTTTACCTGATTTGTGAACAGGGCCAGAAACACCAATAATATCGCCCAAATCCCATGTTTTTTGTTCTGCCAATAATTCAGGGCTTAGTGCTTTACGGTTAACGTAGGCTTGAATTTGACCCGTCATGTCTTGCAGCAACATGAAGGCACCACGGTTACGAACAATACGACCCGCGATGCTAACCTTATGGTCTTTTTCTTCTAAGTCCGCTTTTTCGATCTCACCAAATTCAGCTTGAAGGTCGGCGGCATAGGCATCACGACGGAAAGAGTTTGGAAAGGCATTACGCTGCTCACGAATGGCCGCCAATTTAGCGCGACGTTCTGCAACTAAGCGGTTGTCATCGGATGGTGCTGTAGATTCTGTAGTGTTTTCGTTAGCCATGGTTTGCTATTGCTCTTTTTTAAAGTTTAAAAATGGGTTCTGGCGCTTACAAGCCTTGTTTTAAGCTCGCGACGATAAATTGGTCTAGATTGCCATCCAGAACCGCACCGGTGTTAGAGGTTTCTACTCCGGTACGCAAATCTTTAATGCGCGATGCATCCAGTACGTAGGAGCGGATCTGGCTGCCCCAACCGATATCGGATTTACTGTCTTCCACCGCTTGCGCCGCTTCCGTTCGTTTCATCATTTCAAATTCGTACAATTTGGCACGAAGTTGTTTCATGGCAAAATCGCGGTTAGCGTGTTGCGAACGCTGGTTCTGACACTGTACAACGATACCCGTTGGTTCGTGGGTAATACGCACCGCCGAGTCGGTGGTGTTTACGTGCTGACCACCTGCACCGGATGAACGGTAGGTATCAGTCCGAATGTCTGCTGGATTAATCTCAATCTCGACGTTGTCGTCTATCTCAGGTGAAACAAACACAGAAGCAAACGAGGTATGACGACGGTTACCCGAATCGAACGGCGATTTACGCACCAAGCGGTGCACGCCCGTTTCAGTACGAAGCCAACCAAAGGCGTATTCTCCTTCAAAACGAATCGTCGCGGATTTGATTCCGGCCACATCGCCTGCGGAGACCTCCATCAATTCCACTTTGAAGCCTTTGTCTTCGCCCCAGCGAAGGTACATGCGCAATAGGATGTTCGCCCAATCCTGAGCTTCGGTACCACCAGAGCCAGATTGAATGTCCAAGAAAGCGCTGCTCTCGTCCATTTCTTTAGAGAACATACGACGGAACTCTAGCTTAGCTAATAAAGCTTCTAGTTCTTCCAGTTCGGATTGCACTGCGTCGACGGATTCTTCATCGTCTTCGTCTACGGCAAGCTCCAAAAGTTCTTTGGCGTCTCCTATGCCGCTTTCCATGCTATCAATAGTTTCCACGACGGCTTCAAGCGCGGCACGTTCTTTACCGAGCTTTTGAGCGTAGTCTGGATCGTTCCAAACGTTTGGATCTTCCAGTTCGCGGTTCACTTCTTCTAAACGTTCTTTCTTTGACTCGTAGTCAAAGATACCCCCGAAGGGTTAAAGTACGTGCTGAAAGGTCTTTTATCTTAGAAAGTATCGGGTTGATTTCCATAATTGCGTCAATTTGCTATAAACAGAGTGGATAAATGTGATTACGGAATTGTAACGAATTTAACCGCAGCATAAAATGCCATTCGCTACCCAATGATGGAAAAACAGACCATTTTATTGTGGGCCTTGCTATCAAATGGAGTCAATATGGATAAGCCAACCGTTTCAGTCGCCATACTGGGACAAAATTATAAGATAAATTGCCCTAAAGGGCATGAGGCAGATTTGAAAGAAGCTGCTGAGTATTTGAACAATCAGATGCGTGAAATCAAAGCCAGCGGTAAAATCGTAGGCTTAGAAAAAATAGCCGTACTGGCGGCATTGAATATTACTCACGATATGCTTAACAATCGAAAATACGCTCGTTCTAACGAGCAGCAGTTGCGAGAACTGACGTCGCAGCTTGATGCTGCTTTAACGCATGAAACAAAGTTGGTTAACGAATAAACATCCGTGGTTTATTTCTTGATCTACTTTTTTGATTGCAAGCGTAGAACACGAATTTTCTTCATACAACACAGAAAACGATTTGTGCTATTGAGTGATTTCTACAGTGAGTTACTTTATACTGAAATTCGTTTCCTGGGTTGTTCGAAGCGGCTTAACGCCCTTGAGCCTATGAGTAATACCCCGGAAAGAGCCTGCTGGTTTGGTGTGCATGTCCGTGCGTCGGAAAGCCTAAAGAGTCACAGTTCTTTCCACCTTGAACCACTGGGTTCAAGGCCAATAGCCGAAACGGCAACTTGGGAAACTCTTTTATGACCTCTCACCTCGACCCTAGACAAACACTGCGTCGTCAATTACGTCAAACAAGAAGAAGCTTATCCGAAGATGAGCAACTTAATGCGTCAATCGACTTGTTATCAAACTTCAAAGAACAGATTAACTCACTTGTCTCTCTCAAAGTAGACAGCGCCAAACGCATTGCTTTGTATCTCAGCAATGATGGTGAAATTTCTCCTCACTTATTATGCGAGTTTTTCTGGCAGCAAAATATCGAAACCTACCTCCCCGTTGTACAAGGCAAACAACTTACGTTTGCACGCTATAGCGCTGAGACAGTCTGGCAAGAGAATATTTTTGGCATCAAAGAACCTATGACGACAGAATACTTATCAGGCAATGAGCTAGATATTGTCTTGTTACCTTTGGTTGGATTCGATTCAAAAGGCGGGCGTCTTGGCATGGGAGGCGGCTTTTACGACAGAACCTTTGCCAACAAAAGAGCGGATGAAAAGCCGTTATTAATAGGTTTAGCACATGACTGCCAAGAAGTGAAAAATCTACCTGTAGAAGGCTGGGATGTGCCACTGCAGGCTATCGTTACACCGACAAAAGTAATATCGGTGTAACTTAGTTCTGAATATTAAAAAGCAAAACCATAACCTAACGAGAAGTAAATACTACGAGGTAAGCTCTCACCGCTGGCTTTTTCTAAACCATAAGCTATATCGAAATCAAGACGCCTAAAAAGCGTCGCCCCAATAGTCGCATAACTCAACTTACTTCCCACTTGATTTTTCCGATAACCAACTCGAATACCAGGGAGGTAAAGGTTATCGCTAAAATACGACAAGGAAACCGTTTTCCACTGATACTCATCTCCAACAGGGTCTGCTACAGAATTTACATCATAAGAGCCATTTAGAGACCAATTCTGATTTGTAGACATCAAAGCGGCATCCAATGTAAGTTGTGCTTTCATTTTATAGGTTTCTTTCAGCTCTAGTTTTCCCTTATTTGATAAGCGAACCGTGCTATTACAGCTAGACAATTCTGAACCTGATAAATTACTGCAATTACCCAACTCTTCAAAGTCGAACTCGGGTTCATTGATGCTAGTGACAGATGCACCTAGTTGATAGTTAGGCGCAGTCCAGATAGCCCCTAAGTCTAAACTGATTCCTGTCTGTGCATTTTCTCTATTCATTAGAAAATCACCAAAGGCATCTGTTCCACTGTCCTCTTTATTGGTCAAAAAAGACAATTTTTGCCCTAAAGCAATACTATGAAAATTTGCCTTCCCACCCAAAATAAGCGCACCACTTACAGGACGACCAACCGCTTGACTATAACCAACTCCAACACGAAAATCCGTTGCTCTTTTTAGGAATACAGCAGTATCAGATGACAACTCAACATCCTTGCCAGCTACTTTCGCCGAAATATCATCCGATAACACACCTACTCGACCAACAAAGGAAACATTAGAATCCAACATAAATGCACCGCGATTGTTGGTTTTATAGATAATAGGCATAAACGGAATCTGGACAGCTCCAGACAGTTTGATATAAGCCGTGTCACCAATATCACCCAAAATATTATTCGCCTGTGCAACCGCTCTAGAAACTTCAGTATTACCGTTAAGTAATGCGTTACTGATTTCAGCATTGGTTGAGCTCGTTGTTAACCCAAGATCAATAAGATCCTTAGCACTTAAGCCACTTAAGGACGAGCTATAATCTTTTTCAAGAATTTTTTCCAGCTGATCCACCTGATCTTTTAGGTCTTTTACATCGCCTATTTCATAACCCAAACTAAGCGGCCCTATAAATCCGGCACGAAAACTTTGGATATTTGTCATCAAATAAGGAGCAGCAGGGTTAGACAAAGATGTCATTAATGATTGCCTATTTGCATAGCTACCCAATACGGTAGTCGATCCAATAGGTGCAGAGGCTATTGAATTGGCACTAACAAACACTAAAAACAAAATCGAATACCGCATTAATCACTTATCCATATCAGTGAATTCATATATCTCAACAATTTACAAAAACAAAAAAGCCGAGAACCTATAAGGTTATCGGCTTTTTTTTCTAAATCTTTACTATTTAGAAGGCCGTATCATAGCCTATTGAGAAATAGGCACTGCGAGGAAGTTCATCACCGTCTTCGTCTTTAACTGTATCTAAAGCAACAGCAACATCTATATTTAAGCGCTTAACAATAGTTAGACCAAAAGTAGCATAACTTAATTCTGTACCAGCCATGTTCTGAGGGACACCTGCACGAAGACCCGGCAACCAATGCGAATCAGGATACAGAGGCAACGCCCCATTGGTACTCATCACCAACTGGGTCTTTTACAGAATTGACATCGTAAGAGCCAGCCAATGTCCACTGTCTATTTTTTGACGTAACGGCCGCATCAATTGTACTTTGCATTTCCATCGTGTAGTCATTTTTTACAGATAAACTTCCTGCCTTCTGTAATTTTGCTGCGGTTTTACAGCTTTCAGAGACTCCACAATTTTGCCCTAATGCCGCGCCATCAAAATCAGGCTCATTAATGTTCGCTAACGTCATACCAACTTGGTAGTAATCAGCAGACCATACGGCACCTAGATCAATACCAATACCTGTCGTGCTTACGCCATCTTCTTTAATAGCATCGGAAATCGCATCACCCGCATCAGCTTTATCGTCTGTTAATGCGACGAGAGCCCTTCCCATAGTAATTTTATGAACATTGGCTTTTGCACCACCAATAAGAACACCGTGTGAGTTTTTCCACATATCCTTACTGTAACCAAAGCCGATATTAAAATCAGTTGCTGCTTGGGTATAGAAGGAAGCCGTTGATTCGAATTTGTTGTCAGTGGTCTTATTCACTCTCCCTTCTATTAGGTTACCTTTCACCACAGCAGAAATACTAGAATCAATGGTAAATGCACCTTTATCCTTTGTCTTATAAATCACAGGCATAAAAGGGACTTGAGCACTAACCATCGCCTTGACATAGGCGGTTTGACTGACACCCACTAAGATATTGTTTGCTTCATCTACTGCCGCTTGAACTTTAGCTCCAATGACGTTATCAACTTTGGCTTGAAGATTTGCCTGCTCTTTCTTAAAAATGGCCTCTATTTGTTCTTGAGAAGTTGCACTATCAATTTGATTCTGCAAAGACTGAGAAATACCTAACTTACTAATATCTGTTTTAATAGATTCGATATCTGTTGCACTTAATCCATCAACAAGATCTTGTAATTTATCAACTCGATCCTGCAAGTCACTCACATCACCTAACTCCACGCCGACACTAATTGGGCCAACAATACCGAAACGAAAATTGTCTTCATCCTGCTCGTTTACCATTAAAAAAGGCGCAGCTGGATTACTAAGAGATGTTGATAAGGCTCTTTGATTAACAGAGCTACCAAGAGTAAAAGAAGAACCCGTGGGAAGATAAACAGGCGTGGCAGCTAGAGCTGCTGTACTTAACAAACTGCTGGAAACAAACAAGAGCTTTTTCATGGTTCTATCCTTTAGAAATCAAATTGACTGAACAATAAATACAAAATACTTATGACCATTGTAAACTAACTTTTTACACATTTCATACAATAAGAAGATATTTAAATAAGAAAAACCTAGAAACTGAGTTGAAAGTAGGATGGCTCTAAAAAAACCATCATAAACCTACTAAAAAATTACATAAAAAAGAGTGAAATGTGAAAAATGCGCAAATAAAGAGCAAAAAAAACGCTAAACCTTATTAAGATTTAGCGTTTTAAATGAATGCTTTTTTGAATGAAAAGACTAGATACTGGCCAAAGACAGCTGATGCCTAAGCTTTTCCAAATCTTCTGGTGTATCAACGCCATGAGTTGGTAAACCATCCGCCAGAGCTACTTGCACTTTAATCCCTTGATGTAAGAAGCGTAACTGTTCAAGTTTCTCCCAACGCTCTAATGGCGACATAGGCAAATCTGCGTATCGTGCCAGTAAGCTCGCACGATAAACATACAAACCAATATGACGAAGGGCGGAAAAACCTACTGGCAATAAACCTGTTCTTTCAGTATTACTGGCAAAGCCGTCTCTATCCCAAGGAATAGGCGAGCGACTAAAATACAGCGCGCGCTGCTTTTCATCACAAACTACTTTCACCACGTTAGGGTTAAAGAAATCTTCAACCTGATCAATCGCGCAAGCAACCGTCGCCATTTCGGCTTCTTTATCTTGGTTTAGCGCAATCACACTGGAATGAATCAAGTTCACTGGCAAAAAAGGTTCGTCGCCTTGCACGTTGACGACAATTTCATCACCCTGCCAACCCATTTTGGCGGCCACTTCAGCAAGACGCTCTGTACCATTTTCATGGTCATCGCGAGTCATCAATACCGAAGCACCGAAACTTAACGCCGCTTTTTCTATCAGCTGATGATCTGTGGCAATCGTTACAGATTGTGCGCCCGCTTTTAATGCCAATTCATAAACCCATTGCAGTACCGGCTTGCCACCCAAATCCGCCATTAATTTTTGCGGAAAGCGCTGAGAAGCGTAGCGAGCAGGAATCACTATGTGAAAATCAGGTAGCGTTGCAGTACCAGTCATTGTATTTAAAGAGTCAGTCATTATTTTTCAAACTCCGGCTTTTGAGCCAATTCATAAGCGTGTTCCAAGGACATACGAGAGGCTAACACCATGTCAGCGACTTCTCTTGCAACGCCTTCACCAGCGGCTTTGCTAAGTATAATCGGACAATAACGTTGCAATAAAACATGCGCATCAGCAGGACATAAGGCAACGCCGACCTTAGGCATAACTTGAAGGTCAATCACATCATCACCCACATAGGCGGCTTGGTCTGGTGTAATTCCTAAACGCTCGACCAACTCATCAAAGGCTTCGGCTTTGTTATGACAACCGGGATAAAAGTGTTCAACTTTTAGCTCTTTCATCCGCTGCCTTAAAGGTGCGGAGTCTTTTGCCGTAATAACCGCAACTTGAACGCCCCACTTTGGCAGCAACTTCATTGCCACGCCATCTTTTACATTGAAACGTTTTATGGATTCACCCTGCTCGGTATAAAGCAGACGGCCATCGGTTAATACACCGTCCACATCAAAAACCACCAGCCTCAAGGCTTGCAACTTGACTAGCAAACCTTGGCCATTATCAAGCGCAGGATAAGAAGAAAGAAAAGCGGTATCCATTCATTAAACACTCGTATCCAATACTTCAAATGTTTTAACCAATTCATCAAGCTGCTTCATTTGCTTTAGGAATGGAGCCAATTTGCCCAAAGACAAAGCACACGGACCATCGCATTTTGCATTGTCAGGATCTGGGTGGGTTTCTAAGAACAAGCTAGACAAACCAAGCGACATGCCCGCACGAGCCAACTCCGTCACTTGAGCACGACGACCATCCGCAGAATCTTCACGACCACCTGGACGCTGCAAAGAATGGGTTACGTCAAACATGACAGGAAAACCAAACTTTTTCATTTCACCGAAGCCAAGCATATCAACAACCAAGTTGTTGTAGCCCATCATGGTGCCACGCTCACAAAGCATAAGCAGATCATTTCCGGCCTCTTGGCATTTTGTCAGTATATGCTTCATTTCATGTGGCGCTAAAAACTGCGCTTTTTTAATGTTAATCACGGCGCCAGTTTTCGCCATCGCCACAACCAAATCTGTTTGACGAGACAAGAACGCCGGCAATTGAATCACATCCGCCACTTCAGCCACTGGTGCACATTGGTAAGCTTCATGCACGTCGGTAATCACTGGCACGCCAAAGGTGTCTTTGATCTCTTGCAGAATTTTTAGACCTTCTTCCATGCCTGGACCGCGGAAAGAATTGATAGACGAACGGTTCGCTTTATCAAAAGAACCTTTAAATACATAAGGAATACCAAGTGCTTCTGTCACTTTCATATGCTCTTCTGCGACACGCATTGCCAAGTCACGAGACTCCAATACGTTCACACCACTGAACAAAACAAAAGGAAGGTGGTTGGCCACTTCAATTTTGCTACCAATTTTAATAATTTTTGATTCTTGAGATGACTGCGTCATGAGAACTCCACTTTTAATCTAGGTTTGCTCACTCTAAACACGTCTAAAGCGGCGTACAATTCATTGAACCGTTTTTATCGGTCGTAAATTTCTAAAATGCCGGATAGTTTTTTCGCATCGTCCACAACGACCAGTAAGGTGATTTTATCACGCAGCATTTGCTCTTCGGCTTGCACTATCATCACATTTTCATTGATGGTTTTTGGGTTCGGTGTCATCAAGCTTGCCATGGTTTTATGTATCATGCCTTCGCTTTCTTTAAGCATGGCACGACGCAAATCACCATCGGTAAAGATACCCAACAGCTTACCCGCTTCTTGAATCAAGACTACACCCATTCTGCCATGAGTCATTACTGAAATAGCGTCTTTTAATGTGGTTTCTGGCGTGCAAACAGGAAGGTTTTCTTTGTGCATTAGGTCTTTAACTCGAGTTAACAGTTTACGACCTAAGCTGCCACCAGGGTGAAAGCGGGCAAAATCTTGCGGCTGGAAGTTACGGCATTCCATCAAAGCCACTGCCAATGCATCGCCCATGGCAGTTGTCATGGTCGTCGATGTGGTGGGCGCTAAATTATTTGGACAAGTTTCTTTATCGATGGAAAGGTCCAGTACGCAATCGCAATGCTTCGCCAAGGTAGAATCAATGTTTCCTACCATGGCAATACTTGGGTTTCCAAAGCTTTTTAGAGAAGGCAGTAAACGCATCAACTCTTCGGTTTCACCCGAAAAACTGATCAGCACTAAGACATCCTCAGGCTGGATCATACCTAAATCACCATGAAAGGCTTCACCCGGATGAAGAAAGAAACTCGGCGTGCCGGTTGACGCTAAAGTGGCAGCAATTTTTTTGCCTATTAAGCCAGACTTGCCCATACCACAAATAATCGTACGCCCTTTGCTGGCAAGAATCATTCGAACGGCTTTGGGGAATTCTTCGGTAACTTGGTTGGCTAAATTGACGAGAGATTGAGCTTGCGTTGATAAAGTACGTCGAGCACTTTCAATAAGGATATCGGAGTGGGTACTCGAACCAGCACTCAAATTAAATAGATCGCTCATAAAGCCTCGCTGCTCAATGTAATAATCGTAAAGTGGCATCATTATACAGAGGAGGAAGCGGGTCGCCTACCAAAGAGCAAGTTTTCATCACTTACTCTTGGTAGGTATTAAGGAATTAACCTAAGCAGCTAAGGAATTGACCACTCAAACTGTCTAAAAATGAGAAGTAAGCATTTGTACCCATCTTCACTTTGCTCCCTAATGGATCCAATGGTGCTGTTTTCACATCAGAACCTTCCAGCAAAGTTTTCACTATCGCAGGGCTAAATTGTGGCTCACTGAATACACACTGCACATTGTGCTCTTCAATTTCGTGACGGATTTCAGCGACTTTTTTCGCGCCAGGCTTACGCTCAGGGCTGACCGTAATTTCACCTGCATGGCTCAAGCCATAATGCTGTTCAAAATAGCTGTAACCATCATGAAAAACAATATAAGGCACTTTATTAACCTTATTCATTGCTTTGCGGATTTCAGCATCTTTCACACTCAAACCCTTTTCAAAAGAGGCTAAATTATCTTTGTAGTACTCAGCATTCGCGGAATCCAATAACACTAAACGAGCCGTCACTGCTTTTGCTAATACTCTGGCATTATCTGGCGATAACCAAACATGTGGATCTACACCATCATGATGGTGGCCTTCATGGCCGTGGTCGTCATGTGCTACATGATCATGGTCTTCGTGTGACTCGTGATCATGGTCTTCGTGTGACTCGTGGTCATGATCATCGTGTGCTTCGTGGTCATGATCATCATGATGATGCTCTTTAGCGAAGTTGTGCAATGCCATGCCATCCAGAGCAAGCCACTCAATTGACGACTCTTCTTTGCCTGCATTCTCAAGCGGTTTTTCCAAGAAGCTCTCTAGCGACTCGCCAACCCAAACAACAGTGTCAGCATTGATGATTTTTTTCAGATCCGAAGGACGCATAGCAAAATCATGGGGAGAGGCTGTACTGGATACAATCTGTTGAATCTCAGCTTTATCACCTGCAATAGCCGCAACAATCATAGAGACGGGTGAAATACTGGTCGCAATAACTGGCTTAGCCAATGCTAAAGGAGACAAAGCAGAAACGCCCAAGGCCAAAAGAAGTTTATTCATTATTCAATACCATTAAATTTATGTTATAACGTAACAGTACGATAATAAAAAAAGAGATTCAAGCGGTTTAACCTAAATCTCATTTCAATAATATATAACTCAGTCAAACTCTAAATCACCTATTATTGTTGGCCGCACTATTAAACCAGCGCGCTGTCCAATAGGCAGATTAGTATTAGGAAACACAATCGCATCCCCTGTTTGCTTAATGTAGTAATCACTTTTATCAGAATGAGTCATACAATAGCCCGCTTCAAACTGAGTAAAGTTTTTCACATCGTTGGCAATACTGAGTTCATAACTGTCATCGTCTTTCACCAAGCTATCCAATACGCGAAATATCTGCAAGCTATCCAAAGAAGATTGCGCCAAAGTCCCTTTCTCTAACAACAAAGTCAAACTTTTTTTAAGATCAGCAAAGCGAGACAAATCATTCTCGCCAAATGGGTATACTTTCCCAAGTTCGACCGTAAAAGCATGAGCACCATGCACAGCATAACTATAGTAAGAAAAAGTCGTTGTCGGTTGATGCGACAATAAAACAGCGTCAATCCCACTTGCCGCCAAAAACGCCAATTGCTCCTTGTTATAAATGCCATTTTCTACATAGGGATAAACGACAAATTTTTCATGTACAGAGCCACGAATAGCGGTGTGTAAATCGTAATGCAGCTTCATTTGATCCGCTTTATTTTCAGCAATCGAATAGAAATCACTAACCGCCTGTTCTAGGCGCTGCGCTCGCTGTGCTTCAAAGCCATCGTATTCTTGCCAAGCCCCATTAAATAATCGATTCAGGTTCACATCACAAAAACGCTTAGCCAAGTTGGCCGCCACAGGGTTGCCAATTAATACCAAGAGCCGAATTTTTAATGAGATCGTACCGTTTAGAATAGCGGTGACCATTTGATTGACTAGCTCTATCGGCCCTGTCTCATTACCATGTACGCCAACAGACAATACAAGACTAGTCGCACTAGATTGCTTAGGCTCAAGGCGTAAAATTCCTGCATCTTCAATAAAACCTACACCACTAGGAAAAGAGAATTGAAAAGGCACAATGCCATCTTGGTTTGCGAGTGTTAAGGCTAAAAAATCATTGTTCAAAATGGACATTTTCTTACCAACTTTCCCTATCAATTTCATTGTAAAATACAGACTAAAGTAATCACTCATCATACCGTTTTTCAGGCTATGAGCATCTTCAATCTTTTGGCTTATGCAAAAAACACAAAAACAGGTCGCTTTTTTTATACTCAGTTAACCTTTAATCGATTACTTTCTTTAACCATTAGAAAGCTTTTCTTTCAACACAAATGCCGATACCCTTTCGTTTTCTACCAGATTCACTTTTAAATAGAGTATTTTATGTCCGAAAATGACGAAGTCATTATCTTAGTCGACAAGAACAACAAGATAATTGGCGATGTACCACGACGCTTAATGAATTTTGGCAAGGATTATCATCGTGTCACTTATATTTTAGTGTTCAACAAGGCTGGAAATTTACTCATTCAAAAAAGAACTGACGATAAAGCGTTTTGCCCAAGCTTCTACGGCGTAACGACCGGTGGTGTCGTTGAAAAAGGTGAATCTTATATCGATTCGGCCCACAGAGAACTACAAGAAGAACTAGGCTTCGATGCACCACTTGAAAGCCAAGGCGTATTTTTTACCGAAGGCGAAGGATTCAAAATATGGGGCAAGATATTTACTTGCCAATATGATGCTGCGATACATGGTGAGCTGACATTGCAGCCTAAAGAAGTCGCTTCCATTCATGAAATGAGCATCGATAGCATACTTAATAACGCCGACAACATGCCATTTACCCCAGACTCGTTAAGTGCGTTACAGCATTATGCTGACAAACTTACTCAGCCTCAGATTAATGATCCGCTTTAGTCTTTTTTGGCTACTCACTTTTTTTATCTCCTCATTCGCCTTAGGTGAGGAACGCTGGCAAAATGATGCTTACATCCAAGACAGTTTTATTAAAATTGCTTTGGAGCGTGAGTACAAAGAAACCAAATACCCTAAATTAATCCGCTGGAACAAACCCATTAAACTGTTTTTTGAAAGCGACAGTGGTGACGCCAGCCTGCAAAAAGAACTGCTCAGTGTCCATGCCCAGCACCTTGCCTATATCACAGGGTTGTCTATCGACTTCACCAATGACCCTAAACAAGCCAATATTTTTGTTATCTTCACCACCTACGACAATATCGAAAACAAAGTCAGACAATATATTGGCGACCCAGAAAAAATCCGCACAGCGCTTAATGAAGCGATTTGTCTGGGCAATTTTAGTCGAAATGGCAAATACGAGATCACCAAGGGAAGCATCATCATTCCTGTCGATTATGCGCGCAGGAAGGCACGTTTTTTGGATTGCATCGTTGAAGAAATCACCCAGCTTCTGGGGCTACCGAATGATTCTAACGATGTCTTTCCATCGGTGTTTAACGATGTCAGCATAGATACCTATCTTAGCCCACTGGATTATTTGCTACTAAAAGCCCTCTACTCTTCTCATCTCAAGCCCGGAATGGATGTCGCACAAACCAAAGCCGCCTTCTCCAAGGTGTTAGCGGAGCTACACGCCAATAAAGACATTGAAAATGCCGCTCAACGGGTACAAAGATACAGCCTAAAGACCTATCTAGGTGACTGATTTTCCTTACAAACTATCGGTCAAATAGCCATTAACAAACCCTGCCATAGATCAACATTATTAGCCTTTTCAACAACCATTTCATAAATTGTACTTATTCACTCTGCTTTTCCTGTCTAACTTAGGTAAAATGCGCCAACTGAAAATTCATATCGGAGAGTCTTAATGTTTCCAGAGCTCAAAAATGACCGCTTCTTGCGCGCATTACTCAAACAACCTGTCGATACAACACCTGTATGGATGATGAGACAAGCCGGGCGCTACTTACCAGAGTACCGTGCCAGCCGCGCCACAGCCGGAGACTTTTTGAGCCTTTGCAAAAACGATGCGTTCGCTTGCGAAGTAACACTTCAGCCACTTAAGCGCTACGACCTAGACGCTGCTATTTTGTTCTCTGACATACTTACTATTCCTGACGCGATGGGCTTAGGCTTGTATTTTGAAACGGGCGAAGGCCCTAAGTTCAGACACACGATTCGGAACAAAGCGGATGTGGACGCCATTCCTGTTACAACAGCGAACGACTTAGATTACGTAATGAAAGCAGTCACCACGATTCGCCATGCTTTGAATGGAGTGGTTCCGCTAATCGGTTTCTCTGGTAGCCCATGGACGTTGGCAACTTACATGGTCGAAGGTGGTTCTAGCAAAGACTTCCGTCACATCAAAGCGATGATGTATCGCTCTCCTGAGACCTTACACGCGTTATTAGACAAACTGGCTAAGTCTGTTACTGAATATCTAAATGGCCAAATATTAGCGGGCGCACAAGCACTACAAATTTTTGATACTTGGGGTGGCGTATTAAGCGGCCCAATGTACCAACAGTTCTCTTTGCTCTACATGAAGCAAATTCTAGACGGTCTTATTCGCGTACATGAAGGCAAAAGAATCCCTGTCATTATGTTCACCAAAAATGGCGGGCAATGGCTAGAAAACATGGCTGCAACGGGACCTGATGCACTTGGTTTAGATTGGACAACAGACATGGCAGAAGCTCGCGCCCGTGTTGGCGACAAAGTTGCACTACAGGGCAATATTGACCCTTGTGTTCTTTATGCAGACAAAGATGTCATAGAACGTGAAGTTGAAAACGTATTATCGGGATTCGGCACAGGCAGCGGTCATGTATTTAATCTTGGTCACGGCATTCATCAATTCGTCAATCCTGATCATCCAAAATATTTGATTGATGCGGTTCACGAGCTAGGACGAAAATATCACGAACCTAAATATGATGACTTAGATGAGTTGAATGGCCTTTAAAATAAGATAGCCATCAATAAATAGAGTTTTGTCACAAAGACCTTTACTCCCCAGCAAAGGTCTTTTAGCATTTACGCCACTAACGCTTCAAAGCCCTGCAAACACAACGCTTCGGCACTCTTATGCTGTTTTCTCCAAATACCATCTGATGCCATAATCAAACTATCGAAGGTCTCGTTTACATAACAACAAACGTGATCGACACCACGCCAGTCCAACCAAGATAAACGCCCTAATACACGCCCATTGGTAAGCGGAATTAAAACCAATCTAAGCTGTAAATTACTAGTCGCTCCATTAGCCTGATAACAAACTAAACTTTGTGGCGAAGACACACTAGATAACCGCACACCTGCCTGATGAGATAGTAAAGCGCCAATTTGAGCAAAAAAAGACTCAGAGCTCGCTCTAAAATACTCGTTTGATGTTATTTTTTTCATTTCAAGCACTCCATTCCTATGAAGATATGTACACTAAATGTAGATCATAATCATCGAGCCTGTGGCGACTTTTACAATAGAGTGGTATTTTTAGACTAAATAATGCTTTGAAATCTTTACTCGATGTTACAAGCACAGTAGTCGTGCAAGGATTTCTCAATTTGTATGGAGAAAAGAAATGAAATTAATTACGGCCATTGTTAAGCCTTTTAAACTGGATGAGGTGCGTGAAGCGCTTTCTGAAATTGGGATTAACGGCATTACCGTCACAGAAGTGAAGGGTTTTGGGCGCCAACGAGGCCATACAGAACTTTACCGTGGTGCAGAATATGTTGTCGACTTCCTACCAAAAGTAAAGCTAGAGCTTGCGGTGGAGACTGACCAAGTTGAACGCGCCATTGAAGCTATTCAGCATAGTGCGAATACAGGAAAAATTGGTGACGGTAAAATATTCGTTACTGCGCTAGAACAAATCATCCGCATTCGCACGGGTGAAACAGGCGCCGAAGCAATCTAAGCTATCGCCAAAACATCAAGACAATAAAAAAGAGGCTAATAAAAAGCCTCTTTTTTATTTAAGTACTAATGTCCCACAAAGCTAACCCTTGTCAGGAACCTTGATAGATAAAGTGCCCAAGTAGCGATTTTGACGCAGCTCTATTTGACGAAAAATCGCAATAATCACAATACTAATCACCAAATAGATAGCACCTGCCGCCAAGAAAATTTCCATCGGCGTATAGGTTCTTGCAATGATGGTTCGCGCCATACCTGTCAAATCCAAAATGGTAATGGTACTCGCCAGAGCACTGCCCTTTAACATCAAGATTATTTCGTTACCATAAGCTGGTAACACGATACCAAAAGCACGAGGCAATAAGACACGGCGGTACATTTGAACCTTCGTCATGCCAATTACTTTACATGCTTCCACTTCCCCTTGAGGAATTGCCTGAATCGCACCACGGAAGATCTCCGCCGTGTAAGCAGAGGTATTTAGCGTAAAGGCAATAATCGCACACCAGAAAGGCTCTCTCAGTATTGGCCATAAGAAACTTTCTCGTACTGCATCAAATTGAGATGCGCCGTAATACACTAAGAAAATCTGTACCAGCAGCGGTGTTCCACGAAAGAAAAATATATAAGCAAAAGGTATCGCTCGAATCCATGCTATGGGTGAAATTCTTGCTAGCGCAATCGGCAGGGCAAAGACACCACCCAACACAATTGAAATAAGCACTAACTGAAGACTGACCCAAGCTCCTTCGAGCAAACGAGGAAAATATTCAACAACAACCGAAAAATCCATACATTATCCCCTAGTCAAACCACGGCTCGCTCGTTTTTCCATATAGGAAACGAACACCATAGAGATAATGGTTAAAGCCAAATACATAAATGCTGCCACCAAATAAAACAGAAACGCCTGCTTGGTACTACTTACAGCAATATTTGCCTTACGCATAATATCGTCTAGCCCGACAACAGATACCAAAGCGGTATCTTTTAGCAAAACCAGAAATAAATTTCCTAGCCCAGGCAGTGCAATTCGCCATACCTGCGGCAAAATAATACGGTAGAATTTACGAACTGAGCCCATTCCTAAAGCGGTTGCCGCTTCATGTTGTCCTTTCGGAATAGATTGTAAAGCGCCACGAAACACTTCCGTTGCATAAGCACCAAACGTCAAACCTAACGCGGTAACACCAGCCGCAAATGCACCAACTTCAATATATTCGCCGTAGCCAAATAAACCGGCTATCGCCATCAAAACACTGGTGGCACCGAAATAAATAATAAGCACGGTTAGCAGCTCAGGAATACCACGAATAATTGTGGTGTAACCATTAGCGATCCATCGAATAACAGCAATAGAGGACAATTTAGCAGACGCACCTAATAATCCCAGAATCAAACCAACAAACAGCGAAGCCAGCGCTAGCTCTAAAGTAACAACAGCACCTTGCAGCAGCTGGTCACCGAATCCATGAAGATCAATCATAGTTTTTTCTCAGAGTAAGCTTAAAGTAGGTTTCTCGGCGCAACTGCGCCGAGAAACTCTAAGAAATATCTACACTTAGTAGATAGAGAACGGAAAGTATTTAGCATTGATTTTCTGATAAGTACCATCAGCCAAAATAGCATCTAGCGCTTTATTTAATTTCGCTTTCAGCTTGTCATCACCCTTACGAATAGCAATGGCAATATTGTCTGTTTTCATGAAAGCATCGCCTTTAAACTCAAATTTAGAACCGCTTTCTGATGTTTTCAACCAGTTGTAAGTTGGTAACTCATCAGATAGAACGATGTCTAAACGACCTGAAACAAGATCTAGATAAACGTTATCTTGGTTATCATAGAATTTTAAGTTGGCCTTACCTGTAAAGTTATCTTCAAGGTACTGTGCACCTAAAGTCGCACGCTGCGCGCCGATAGTTTTTCCGTCAAGCTTAGCAAGGTCAAATTTTTCACCAACGCGCCCCATGAAACGCAAGCCACCTGAGTAATATTTATTCGTGAAGTCAACGACCTTTAAACGATCCTCAGTAATAGACATAGACGCAATGATCGCATCGAATTTGCGCACTTTAAGGCCTGGAATCAAACCATCCCAATCCTGAGTTAGAATTTCGCAATCTGCTTCCATTTTTGCACACAATGCGCGAGCAATATCTACGTCAAAGCCTTGCGGCTTACCAGCAGAATCAATAAAGTTAAATGGTGCCCAAGCACCTTCTGTTACGAATCGAACTTTATCTGCGGCCTGTACAGAAACGGCTGACAATGCTGCTGTTAGCAACAACGCTGATCCCAAAACCATTTTTTTCAATTTCATTGCAATCCCCTTAGTATATTTGTTTATTTAATCATTTTTGCTTTTATAGTTTCTTGTTTGAATAACGAGATATTACCTAAAAAACACTGGATAAAAACGCCTTGCAGCGTTCTGATTTTGGAGCACCAAACACTTGATCTGGCGTACCTTTCTCTTCTACTTTACCCTGGTGTAAAAACACAACTTCACTGGAAACGTCACGAGCAAAGTTCATTTCGTGGGTTACTATAAGCATAGTACGCCCTTCTTCTGCTAAGTTACGCATAACAGTCAGCACTTCACCTACTAACTCAGGGTCTAGTGCTGATGTCGGCTCATCAAACAAAATGACTTGTGGGTCCATTGCCAGTGTTCTAGCGATGGCGACACGCTGCTGCTGGCCACCAGACAGCTGGTTAGGATACATATCCTTTTTCTCTGCGATACCAACCTTACGCAATAAATGCTCTGCATATTCAGCCACTTCGTGCTTAGGACGTTTCAAAACATGAAGCGGGCCTTCCATCACGTTCTGTAAGATCGTCATGTGCGGCCATAAATTGAAACTTTGAAAAACAAAACCAATCTGCTGACGCATTTGAGTAAGTTGCTTCATATTGTTAGCAACTAAACCAGACTCACCTTGAATTAAATCTAGCTTATTACCATTGAAAAGAATATCGCCCCGAGTGGGATTCTCAAGCAGGTTAACACAGCGTAAAAACGTACTTTTACCTGAGCCACTAGAACCAAGAATGGAAATAACGTCACCATCGTAAGCTTTTAGGGAAATCCCCTTTAACACCTCAATATCACCAAACGTTTTGTGGATATCAATGAGCTCTAACGCCGGGACTTTCGACATGTTTTATACCTTCTTTTATTTTATGAGAAACCATTTCACGACTACTGTGCTTGTCAATACTTTGTTAAAAATAGACTCGAAATGCTCATTTATAACCCATAAACTCCGCTTTCTCGTCTATTTTTGCCTCGTCTTGGCTTCGCTCGTCACGTCGTGCAAAGGTCTCTATGAACTTATTATTCTTACAGTAACAACAACGCAACTCTTAACTAGCATCTAGCTAATAAAACAATCAGCTTACGCAACCAAGCAGAATACAAGAATCACGCCAAAAACAATGTAACCCGTATTTTAAGTTACTTTTTCCAAAGTCGCCTCTTTTTCTTGTCTATTTGGACAGGGGCTGCGGTTTTATTGTTGATTTTATTACGCTCTTCTCTTGGCGTAATGCCAAAAAAACCTTTGTAGGTTGTACTAAAATGGGGCGCAGATCCAAATCCACACTCTACACCCACCTCGGTAATGGCTTTATCTGTTTGAATAATCAACTGCTTAGCGTGCTGTAAACGTAACTCTAGATAATAGCGCGACGGCACAATATCTAAATTACTTTTAAACAGCCGCTCTAGATGTCGCCTAGAAACCCCAACATGATAAGCAATATCGTCTGACGATAATGGCTCTTGAATATTGGCTTCCATCAGCTGAACCGCTTCAACAAGCTTGGGTTGACCTGAACCAATAAGAGCCTGAAGAGGAATTCTTTGCGGGTCTTCGTGTGTGCGGATTCGCTCACAAACAAATTGCTCAGAAATACTACTAGCTAGCGTCATACCATGCTGTTTGCCAATAAGAAAAAGCATCATATCCATCGCCGCCGTTCCACCACTGCAAGTATAACGATCTCTATCGACTTCAAAAAGGTGATTAGAAACGATCGTCTGTAAAAATTCATCTCGCAAGTTCGCCAAACTGCGCCAATGAATCGTTGCTCGATAACCATCTAACAGACCTGCTTTTGCTAATAAATAACTTCCTGTGCACACACCACCGAGTCCAACCTGCTTTTTTGCTTGTTTTTTTATCCAATTTTCTAAAGTTAGACTTTCGTTTTTTATCACTGGGGATGCGCCACAGACAAAAATCGCATCTAAATCATTCGGCGCGTCACTTGTCAGGTAATCTGAAACAGTTGTAACCCCCGTACTTGAAGGGATCTGCCTTTCTTCATGGCTAATAGTACAAAAAGAATAAAGCTCTTTTCCTGTCACCCAGTTCGCCATATGCAATGTTTCAATAGCGGAAGAAAAACCCAGCATAGAATAATGTGGCAAAAGCAAAAAACCGTATTTTAATGGCTTTTTGCTTGCCTGCATGATTTCTCTTGATGCGAATTCACTCTTGTACAAAATATTATCCTGCGAACTATAGACAAAAAAGGAGTTTATTTCGTTTAAAATGGATAACAAAGGTTTTTTTCGTATTGAGCAAGACTTTTTTAGTCCAATTAACCAGACATCACAACAATATGTCGCAATTAGATAAGTTTACAGCTATCAAAGGAGTGGAATTTTCATAATAATCATATCCAGAGTCCGAACTGAATACTTTCGTAAAATTGCACTACTAGCTTTTATTAAGAACGCAACTAGTTTTATTAAGAACACCACTCATGAGGGATGAGTTCTAATGACTGATTACAAAAAAAACGAATTAATCGAACGTGTTGAAGTTGAGATAAACGAAAACTTTAGCGCTGCAGAAGCCAATAACTTGATTCAACTTACCCACCTCTACTTCCAGGACTCTTTAACGGAAGATTTGGTCAATGAATCTATCGAAAACCTATACGGCACGATTATTTGCTTATGGGACTTTTTGCAACAACGCTCTTCTAACCAACCTAAGATTCGTGTGTACAACCCGAACTACGAGGAACACAGCTGGCAATCTACTCATACCGTTATCGAAATTCTAACGGATGACATGCCATTCCTTGTTTCATCTTTTAATATGTCACTCGTTAGACTGGGTCATACCATTCACCTAACAGCGCATCCAGTTGTTCCAGTTGATCGTACGAAAAAAGGCGAACTACAAGGAATCAATGCTTCTTCTACAGCTCAAGAAGCATTAATGCGATTTGAAATCGATCGCTTGTCAGATATCAATTTACTCGACGATATTAAAGAAGAGCTCCTTAAAACTTTAGTTGATGTAAAGAAAACCGTTGCTGATTGGCCAAAAATGAAAACCAATCTGAACGAAATTATCCGCGAGTCTGAGCAACTTGCTCACCTAAAAGGCAATGAAGAGCACCAAGAGATTTTGGACTTCTTACGCTGGGTAGAAAACGATCACTTCACCTTTATTGGATTCCGAGCGTATGACCTAGCAGTTGAAGGCGATGAAACTCACCTAAAACTAGTCGAAGGTTCCGGTCTAGGTACGTTCCGCGACATCAACAACAAAAAAGTAAAACGTGACATTGTTTTACAAGACAACCTTGCTAAATTAGCCATTGATAGCAGCAACATTCTCGTACTAACCAAATCGACAGCGGTTTCTACGGTTCATCGCCCTGTTCACCTTGATTACCTTGGCGTAAAACGCTTTGACAAAAAAGGCCATGTCATCGGTGAGTGGCGCTTCTTTGGTTTGTATTCTTCCGCGGCTTACATTGCTCGCTTGCAAGATGTTCCTCTGCTGCGTAAAAAGCTCAACGTCATTGTTGAAAAAGCCAATGTGGATCCAAACAGCCACAAGGGCAAAAACCTTAAACACATCCTAAACAGCTACCCTCGTGACGAGATGTTCCAAGCGCCAGTTGAAGAGCTTTTTAGCACCATAGAAAGCATTTTAGCCATTCAAGAGCGCCGCCAGTTACGAGTATTCTTGCGCAAGGATATCTACGGTCGTTTCCTAAACGCTTTGGTTTACGTGCCACGAGATCGTTACAACACCGAACTACGCATGAAGATGGAAGACATCTTGATGACGGCTTGTAACGGCACCAGCTCAGAATTCAACGTTCAGTTCTCGCAGCTAGTTTTGGCTCGTGTCAACTTCACTATTCAAATTGCCGACCCTAAACAAAGCCCAACCATCGACGCAGAAGACATTCAGCGTAAGATGCAAGATGCAATGAGCTCATGGGAAGACAAGCTACTAAGTGCGCTTCACAAGAGTCACGGTGAGGAAAATGGCAACGTCCTTTTCACTGACTACGTGCCATACTTACCAGCGGCTTACCGTGAAGACTTCTCGCCAAATGCCGCAGTATTGGATATAGAGCGCTTAAGCCAATTAGGTGGCGAAGGCGATATTTCGACCCATATTTATCGCCAAGTTGGCCAAACCAAAAACAATTACTTTTTCAAAGTATACGGCTCAGGTACTACGTTGATTTTGTCTGATGTATTGCCTATTTTGGAATGTATGGGATTGCGAGTACTAGAAGCTCGACCATACGAATTGGATCAAAATGGTGACGGC
Source organism: Marinomonas sp. (assembly GCF_965225885.1). Classification (NCBI taxonomy): domain Bacteria; kingdom Pseudomonadati; phylum Pseudomonadota; class Gammaproteobacteria; order Oceanospirillales; family Oceanospirillaceae; genus Marinomonas; species Marinomonas sp. Next base: position 1,636,069 of record NZ_OZ245329.1, on the reverse strand, counting down.
ACGGCGAACACCTGGGTAGTGGAATTTGCCATCAGTGTCGATGCCGATATCAATCTTGAGAAAAACTCTCAACGTGAAGCGTTCCAAGATGCGTTCAATCAAGTCTTCAGCCGTCGCGTTGAAAACGATCGCTTTAACGCCTTGGTACTAAGCGCTTCCTTGACATGGCGCCAAGTGACCATGTTGCGAGCATTGACCAAGTACTTAATGCAACTACAAGTGCCTTTCTCTTTGCAGTACATGCAACAAACCCTTGAAAAGAATGCCGGCATTGCTCGTCTTCTAGTTCAACTTTTCGAACAACGCTTCGACCCTAGCTTAGAATCCAAACGCGAAGAAAAAGTACAAAAACTGCTCGAAAAAATCGATCTAGAACTAGATCAAGTCGCTAACTTGGACGAAGACCGCATTCTGAAACACTATCTATCTGTGATTCAGGCAATGTTGCGCACCAACTTCTACCAAGCAGGTGCTGAAGGCGAAGTGAAAGACTACGTTTCTTTCAAACTGGACCCTTCACAAATTCCAGCGGTACCACTTCCAAGACCGAAATTCGAAATTTTCGTTTATGCGCCTTGGGTAGAAGGCATCCACATGCGCGGTGGTAAAGTCGCTCGTGGTGGTCTGCGCTGGTCTGATCGTATGGAAGATTTCCGTACTGAAGTACTTGGCTTGGTAAAAGCCCAAATGGTGAAAAACGCCGTTATTGTTCCATCTGGAGCGAAAGGTGGTTTCGTTGCCAAACAACTCAAAAAGAATGCGTCACGCGAAGAAGTTCAAGCAGAAGTCATCCATTGCTACACCACTTTCATTAGCGGTTTGCTAGACATTACTGACAACCTAGTACAAAACGAAGTGGTTCCGCCACTATCCGTTCTTCGCTACGACGAAGACGACCCGTACCTAGTGGTTGCTGCCGATAAAGGCACCGCGACCTTCTCTGACTTAGCAAACAGCATTTCTGCGAAATATGGTTTCTGGTTAGGTGATGCGTTTGCTTCAGGTGGCTCTAACGGCTACGACCATAAGAAAATGGGCATCACAGCTCGCGGTGCTTGGGAATCGGTTAAACGCCAATTCAAAGAAATCGGCATCGATTGCCAAACAACCGATTTCACTACCGTTGGTATCGGCGACATGGCGGGCGATGTGTTTGGTAACGGCATGCTGTTGTCTAAACGCACTTGTTTGATCGCAGCCTTCAACCACATGCACATTTTTATCGACCCAACGCCAGATGTTGAAGCGTCTTTTGCTGAACGCGAACGCATGTTCAAGCTACCTCGATCTTCATGGGAAGACTACAACAAAGAGTTGATTTCAAAAGGCGGCGGTATCTTCAATCGTTCAGCGAAATCCATCCCAATTAATGCAGACATTCGAAAAGCATTGGGTATAGAAGGCAACATCAAATCCATGGCACCAACGGATTTGATCAATGCGATCTTAAAAGCACCTGTTGATCTACTTTGGAACGGCGGCATCGGCACCTATGTGAAATCCGAAAGCGAATCTCATGCAGATGTAGGAGACAGCGCAAACAATGGATTACGTGTAAATGGCAGAGAACTACGCTGCAAGATTGTTGGCGAAGGCGGCAACCTTGGTTTAACCCAACTTGGTCGTATCGAGTTCGCCCAAAAAGGCGGCCTAATAAGCACAGATGCGATCGATAACTCTGCGGGTGTAGACAGCTCGGATCACGAAGTAAACATCAAAATCCTACTAAACCGCGTGGTTGAAAACGGCGACTTGACCGAGAAGCAACGCAACAGCTTGCTTGCTGAAATGACAGACGAAGTGGGCAACTTAGTATTGCGCCATAACCGTGGACAAAGCCATGTATTGTCTCTTGCCAATGCACAAGCACAGGAACGTTTAACGGATCACTGGCGACTAATTCAATCGCTCGTAAAAGAAGGTCGTTTAGACCGTGAAATCGAATACTTACCAAGTGACGCACAAATCAAAAAACGCCTAAACAAAGGTCAAGGATTGACACGTCCTGAGATTTCGGTGCTACTCGCTTATTCAAAAATCAAATTGTCTGAGCAACTAGTAGAAGACGGTATTGGTGAAGACATTGATTTGACCACTCAAATCAATGAATACTTCCCAACACAGTTGACCAAACATTTCGGCGGCCAAATGGCGTCGCATCCGTTGATCCAAGAAATCATTGCCGGTCATGTTACCAATAATGTTGGCAACCGAATGGGACCGACATTCAGCACCTACATGCAAGAAGAGACCGGCGCATCTTCTTTAAACGTTGTGCGGGCTTACATGGCAGCAGAAGACATTTTTGGTATTCCGGCGCTATGGGATGCGATTAACGGGCTAGACTTCACTGCTTCTAATCCTGTGTTGAACAGCTTGCTGATTCGCATACAAGGGCTTCTAGAGCGCGCGACGCTTTGGCTATTACGTAACACTCGTGAGAGCTTGTCGATCCAACGTTTGAAAGACGCTTACAAACCTGGTGTCGAAGTCATTCGAGCCAATATGCAGGCGATTTTGACAGAATCTAGTCAAGCGCATTTGGCTGACATCGCGGCAAGCCTTGTCGAGCAAAATATTCCAGCCGAAGTAGCGGAAAGACTATCGTCTCTTCACTACCTATTCTACGGGTTAGATATTATCCGAGTTGCGGCAAATACCGAGACAGAAGTATTGGATGTTGCTCAAACCTACTTCGCGCTTGAAATGGACTTAGAACTTCATTGGTTGCGCCATAAAGTCACTGAGTTATCAGCTGAAGATATGTGGCAACGCCGTGCAAAAGCTGGTCTTGGCGATGAGATAGATAATAGCCTAAGAACCCTCACCCAAGAGGTTATTCAATCCAGTGCCGACATTAAGAAACTGGAACAACGTCTAACCCATTGGCGCGAATCAAATAATGACAGTATCCAGCATTATCGTGCGACATTCGGTGAAGTAAAAACCGAAAGTGAATTAACGCTTGCTATGGTAACTGTTGCTATTCGTGAATTGAGAAATCTGATATAAACCAACAGGCGGCTGCCTTTGCAGCCGCCTATTTTTAAGAGGTCTTTTTTTAAAATGGATAGAAAAGTGACACAACAAGTAACGAGAGCGACCTTTGATGAAGTGATGGTTCCTAACTACGCACCTTCTGCGATTATTCCAGTGCGTGGCGAAGGCTCTCGCGTATGGGACAAAGAAGGCAAAGAATACATCGATTTTGCAGGCGGCATTGCTGTTACTGCATTGGGTCATTCAAATCCTACTCTAGTCAATGTCATGCGTGAGCAAGCTGGGCAACTATGGCATTTGTCAAATACCATGACCAATGAGCCAGCGCTACGATTAGCTAAAAAATTGACTGAAAAGACCTTCGCTGACCGAGTTTTCTTTGCAAACAGCGGTGCAGAAGCCAACGAAGCTGCTTTTAAACTCGCTCGTCGTTACGCTTATGATCATTTTGGTCCAGAAAAACATGAAATAATCGCTTTTTACAAATCTTTCCACGGACGCACCTTATTCACAGTGTCTGTCGGTGGACAAGCAAAATATAAAGAAGGTTTTGAACCAACACCTGCTGGCATTAAGCATTGCGACTTCAATAACATTGAGCAGCTTAAAGCTCTTATGAGCGACAAAACCTGCGCCGTTGTTATGGAGCCTATTCAAGGTGAAGGTGGAATCATTCCAGCCGACATTGAATTTGCTAAACAAGTGCGTGAATTATGTGATCAATACAATGCGCTATTGGTTTATGACGAAGTACAATCTGGCGTAGGTCGAACTGGCACTTTCTTTGCTTACGAGCAATTCGGCGTTACGCCTGACGTCCTAACGACTGCAAAAGCACTAGGAAACGGCTTCCCTGTTAGCGCTATGCTAGCCACAGAAAAAGCCGCTAAAAGCTTAGCGTTCGGTACTCATGGTAGTACTTATGGCGGTAACCCAATGGCTTGCGCCATCGCGGAAGCTGTTATCGATATAGTCGACACGCCTGAAGTGTTAGGCGGTGTAGCGAAACGTCATGATTTATTTGTTGAAGGTCTAAAAGCCATTAATGAAAAATACCATGTCTTTAAAGATATTCGTGGCATGGGACTTCTAATCGGTGCCGAAGTGATTGATAGCCTTGCAGGTAAAGCCGGTGAGATTGTTAAAGCATCCGCTGAAGAAGGTCTATTTGTTCTTGTTGCGGGTCCAAACGTTCTACGTTTAGCGCCATCTTTGATTATCACTGAACAAGACATTTCAGATGGCCTTGCTCGACTAGATAAAGCTATCGCGATAGTGGTAGCTAACAACAAAGCTGCGTAAGCAATTAAGTACTAGATAGCATGTTCAAAAATCGGGCTTCGGTCCGATTTTTTTATCATTACATCCGCGAAAAAACTCTTACCTACTTTCCCTGACACCGCCTTTAAAAAGTAAATATGATTAAAAGTATTGAATAACACATACTCCTATGCACATCATCTTCATATTAAAGATTGAATAAAACTTAATATAACGATAATATCGCCGAAATTTTAAGATATATATCTGCATAAGAGGGTAAAAAGGAAATGACTCCACTTAAATTCAATGGATCTGGTTCAGAGTATTTCAAAATCTGGATAGTGAATATTCTGCTGACAATTATTACACTAGGTTTATATAGACCATGGGCTAAAGTTCGAACATTGCGCTACTTCTACGGCAATACAGAACTTGATAATGCAAACTTTGAATACCATGCAACGGGCAAACAACTGTTTGTCAGTTTCATCATTGCCGTTGCACTGCTTCTTGTATACTTGGTTATTGGCCAATTAAACCCAATATTAGGTCTCATCCTACCAATCGCCCTTCTTATTGCTTTACCTTGGATTATTTGGCGTTCAATGAAGTTTAACCTTAGTATGTCCAGCTACCGAAATGTACGCTTTGGCTTTAATGGTGAGCTTTCTGGATCTTATATCGTATTACTAGCTTATCCTATCGGAATGTTATTAGCCGCTATTGGTGCCGTATCTTTAGCCGGTTCAATTTCCTTTTGGCTAGCAGCTCTCTTAACCGTTATGGCTTACCCTGCTTATATTGCAATGACAACTAAAGTAGTCAACAGCTACATTTTCAATGGCATTCATTTTGGTCAAGGGAAAGTTAATAATAAACTTGAATTCAAGCCTTTTCTTATTATCTTTTTAAAGGCTACAGGTATTTCGTTGTTACTTGCCCTAGCTGCTGCAATCATTTTTGCTGGTATGGCTTACATGAGCATAAGCTCAAACCAAATTAATTCACTGATGCAAAACATCAGCAACCTAGGGCAAGGAGCAAGACCAAGCAGCTTAATTATTTATAGCTTGATAGCATTCTATGTCACACTTCTTCTCATTAGTATGTATGCGCTTGCTTATACAAAAGCAAACCAACGCGCATATCTTTTAAATGAAACCATACTAGACAATTCGATCACATTTGAATCGACACTCTCGACAAATAAATATTTTGGCGTTATGTTCACAAACCTATTACTACTTGTCTGCACTCTAGGTTTGGCTTATCCATGGACAGCAATACGTCTATATCGTTATTCAATCGAAAGTGTCAGTGTTCAAGCTGAGCAAGGCTTTGACAAATTCATCAGTACACAGAGTGATAACAAGGGCCCACTAGGAGAAGAGCTTGGTGATGCCTTTAATGCAGACGTTGGCGGTCTCGTTTTTTAATGATTAATGGGAAGCTTTATTTGGCAGGAAGTGCAAAATCCATTCCTGCCAAATTGCACATCTCTGAGGATGGTTTTCAGCTTTATACTGACGACCATCTTTCTATTAAAGGCAAACTTGATGAACTTGAAATATCCCACCGTCTAGGCAATATTGCACGCAAAATAACACTTAAAGATGGCAGCGTCTTTGAAACAAAAGCGAATGACGCAATAGACCAATCACTAAGAAAACAGACCAAATCCTCTCAATTCATGGTTTTTGTTCATCAATTAGAACAAAATCTGACTTTAGTGATTTTAAGTATTTTTATCATTGCTGGACTGTTTTTTTCAGGCATCAGATGGGGATTGCCAGCCGTTAGTCATGTTATTGCAGAAGCGCTACCCGATTCAGCCAATCAAATATTATCCAGCCATGCCTTGCAATTTTTAGACGCCAACATTTTAAAATCAAGCCAGCTACCCATATTACAGCAAGATAAAATTCGCCAACATTTTGAAAAAAATGTCGCGCCGCTTTATCAAGCAAATGATACACCACACTTTTCATTATATTTTCGTCGCTGGCCATTAAATGAAAAAGACAGTATCGCTAATGCATTAGCACTGCCTAATGGTAATATTATAATAACTGATCGTTTTGTCGAACTGACACAAAATCAAAGTGAAATGGATATAGTTTTACTGCATGAAATGGGTCATATTGTTGATAGACATGCCTTAAAAAAAGTCATCGAAGGCAGTATCATGACAGTTGCTTCGTCTTTGATATTGGGTGATGTCAGCTCTGTTGCTGATTTAGGTATTGGCGTTGGCTCATTTCTTGTCAGCAGCGTCTATTCTCGACATTATGAAGCTCAGGCAGACCAGTTTGCTTATGAACATGCCTTGACTGCGGGTATCCCCCCTTCAAGCTTGGGAGCCATATTAACAAGAATAGAACAAGATTCTATTGGTAGTATTGATCAAATACACGATGAGCCTGCGACTAGAATAGAAGAAAACAAAGAGGATAATAATTTATCCGATTTTCTATCAAGCCATCCAAGCTCTAATCTACGCATCAATATGGGAAAACATTATCAAGCATGTTTTGATAAAGGCATAACTAGCTGCCCTCCCCCTAAAAACTAACAATATCTATATAGAATTTTATTCTCCAATATCAAATAACCAAACAAGCTATATGTAACAATCATCTACATTAGCAGGTTAACATTACTCTTTTTAAAAACGCCCCTTCTCCACCAACTTGAACCTGGGTTAACGCGCCACTTTTTATTGTTAATTGAGTCACTAGACGCGACGGCATTTTCATTGCTCGACCTTGCTCAAAAACCATCTGCTGATAACCAAAGTGTCGATTCAAATAACACGCAAGCGCTCCGCTCGAGCTACCTGTCGCGGATTCTTCTGGAATACCAACGGCTGGTGCGAAGTTTCGGCAACTTGCCGTATAGATAGCCTCTGGTGGGTTCATTTCAAACACATGAAATCCGACACATTGATGCTGCTGACAGAAACGCGTTATCGCCTCACTATCAACTTCAAGACAATCCAACACGCCGTAGGGAACAGGAACCATAACATCAACCAATCCGGTCGACACAACCTGAATAGGCAAACCAAGTTGAGCAATAACCTGTGATCGGAGACCTAACATAGGGGCAATTTCTTCTGCGCTGTGCTCTGCCAACCAAACAGGCAAACTCTGACTCATCAAAACATCGCCATGCAACGCCACCTCGACAGATAAGATGCCTGCTTTTGTTTCTTGTTGATAGCTACCAGCCAAAATATGCTGAAAATAATGCAACAACCAAAATACCGCCAACGTGGCATGACCACAAAAATCCACTTCTACCGTTGGGGTGAAAAAAGACAACTCGAAATCCGCTGTATCACTTTGACTTACGAAGGCCGTTTCTGACACACCCACTTGCTTAGCTATGAATTGTTTCTGCACATCCGTTAACGTATCGGCATTTAAAACCACACCTGCTAAGTTTCCACCATGGCCAGCAATAGAAAAAGCTCTAACTAAATACACATCAACCCGTGTCATACTATTCCCTTATTGCTCCAATCCAGTAACCTCACAGCCAATTATAATCATAATGACGAATTATTAATGGGTTATCGTCTTTTTTGCTGATTCCTTAAGGGCTGTTTGATTGTGATTATCACTTGACTGGTTTAAGCTCCGATAAAGCGCCATTAAACAACCCTGCGTAAATCAATGGCTTATGAATTATTCAACTAATAGAGAAACTAAACCGTGTTTCAATCCTTCTTTCCAAACCCCAAGCTCTTTTTTCTTAGTTTTGCCCTATGGTCTATTTCATGCATATTGGCATGGTATTTTTTTGTCCAAGATTTTGGTGCCAGTTTGAGCTTAGGCTCATTGTTTGGTGTTCACTTTCCAGATGCATTAGCCGAAGGCGCTGATGCCGCGGCACAGGCCGCTTTCCAAGACGCACAAAAAACAGCCATTGATATTTGGTCATACCAATACATGATCCTTTGTTATCTATTGTTTGTCAGTTTCTGGGTAACTTACGGTGGTCAGAAATGGGCAAAATGGTCAGTACTTGGATCAGCACTCATTGTGTTTGTCACTTGGTTTCATGTTCAAGTGAGCGTGATGCTAAATAACTGGTATGGTAGCTTTTACGACTTAATACAAAAAGCACTATCTGATCCTGGCAAAATAACACTAGCGGATTTCTATGGTCAAATGGCGACGGTCACCCTGATTGTGGTGGTGTCAATCACAGTTTCTGTGTTGAATTTATTCTTTGTTAGCCATTATGTTTTTCGCTGGCGTACCGCAATGACCGAATATTACACAGCAAATTGGGAACGAGTTCGTCATATTGAAGGGGCATCTCAGCGTATCCAAGAAGACACAATGCGCTTCGCCTCGATCTTAAAAAGCCTTGGGGTGAATTTCTTAAACGCCATTATGACTTTAATCGCTTTTCTACCTATTCTATGGAGTCTGTCAGGTTATGTAACCACGCTGCCATTAATTGGTGAGATTCCACAGGCACTTGTCTTTGTCGCAATCACATGGTCCATTATTGGCACGATATTACTGGCTGTCGCTGGTATCCGTTTACCAGGATTAGAATTCAAAAACCAACGGGTAGAAGCGGCTTACCGTAAAGAGCTTGTCTATGGTGAAGATAATGAAGACAGAGCCAATCCGATCACCTTAAGTGAATTGTTTCTCAATGTAAGAAAAAATTACTTCCGTTTGTATTTTAACTACTTGTACTTTAACGTCATTCGGTATGGCTACCTAAGTATTGGTCAGTTTATTCCATTCATTGTTTTGGGCCCTTCTATCGTCGCTGGTGCTTTAACATTTGGTATTATGCAACGTGTAATCAATGCGTTTAATCAGGTAGAGAATTCGTTTCAATACTTAATTAACTCTTGGACAACCATCGTAGAATTACTATCTATCTACAAACGTCTCAAAGCTTTTGAAGCAGTAATTAAAGAACAACCATTATCCGAAGAAGAGCAGCGCTTAATAAATAAGTAAATAAATAAGTCTAAGCTCTACTTCGTTCCAGTCAGAGAACAAAAAGCCCCGCTGAGTACTTTGAAAATACTCAGCGGGGCTTTTTAATTATTAAACGTATTTCAAGGGCAACCAAACACAGCTATCAAACATTAATATTGATATTTTGTCCTAGGTTATCCGTTGTGGCTTGTGGGCCGCTACTCGCTACAGGAGTGACGTTTTTTGTCGCTTCTTGAAGTAACTCAAGGTTTTGCTTCCCTTGCTGTTCCTGTGCGGCTTTGGCTAGATTTGCGCTATAAACTTCACTGGCATAATCCATTGCAGGACTACTTAAACCATTAATGCTTGGCATTTTGCCCCCTTAATTATCTATCTTGGGTTCGTAGTAATGATTTTAGACGAACACTTTTTACTTACATCTTCCGTCTAAAAAAACATCAATAAATTCAGTATAGCTGGGCTTTGATCAATTTACGAACATCTTTTCACAACATTTTTTATAACAAACCGCACCATCAAATTTTGTCATCACTCACAAAGCTATCCCAATACAGACTCACCAAGTTTTGGTTATCGACCAAGGTATCCTTTTGAACCACTCTACCCTGCTGCTGCAAACTCAATCGATGAGTTAGAGACCGATAAAGCGTATAAGTATCCGTCATTTTTTCGGCCTGCTCAGCACCAATCAAGCCAACTAAAGCGGCTGCTTCAAGCTGTCGAACATTGTCGGAGAATCGCATCAGCTCGGGGTATTTACATGACCAAGCCAACACTAAATATTGCACCATGAATTCAATATCAATAATGCCACCAGCCCCTTGTTTCAGATCAAAACCTTTTTCTTTGCCGCCCGTATCAAGGTGAGCACGCATCTTCTCGCGCATTTTGATGACTTCCGCTTTTAATTCATTACGATCTCGAACCGACGCTATAATTTCTTTGCGGCAATCTTCAAATTTGGCTAGCAAATGAGGCTCACCTGCCAAACCACGTGAACGAGTCAACGCCTGATGCTCCCAAACCCAGGCTTCTTTTTGCTGGTAATCTTTAAAAGCATCTAAACTCGATACCAACAAACCAGAGTTACCCGAAGGACGTAAGCGCATGTCCACTTCGTACAATCGACCAGCAGCGGTAAAGCTAGTAATCATGTGAATTAAGCGCTGCCCGAGGCGCGTATAGAAAGTGAGATTGTCGATACTGCGATCACCATCTGTACTGCCGTTTGCTTGCGCATCATGAATAAACACAAGATCGAGATCTGAGTCGTAACCCAGCTCCCAGCCGCCTGACTTACCATAACCAATAATCGCCAATTGTGGTGTTAAAGCGGCTTCTCCTTGACTCACTGGAAAGCCGTGCTTCTTAGTCAAATATTGCCAAGACTGCTGTAACACATGATCTAAAAGTACTTCCGCCAACCAAGTTAAGTGATCGCTCACTTTCATGACAGGTAATATCTCGGTGATATCACAGGCAGCAATACGCAAGATAATAGAACGCCTAAAGCGACGCATGGCGTCCATCTGAGCTTCTTCATCATCTTCCGGCAAACGCAATAAGATAAGTCGCAACTCTTCCGCTAGCATGGTTTTATCGGGTGGCGAAAAGAGCGTATTAGCATCTAGCAGTTCATCCAACAACGCAGGTGTCGTCGAAATTGCCTCGGTAAACCAGACACTTTCTCGACACAACCGAATTAGGTGCGTCAGCGCGGTTTGGTTTTCGCACAATAAAACCAAATACGCAGTACGACGTAACACTGCTTCTAGAATAGGGAAAACACGCTCTAATACCAAATCTGGATTGGCTTCGTCTGTTAACTTAGAAATCAGAGCTGCTAAAAATACAGCAAGTCGTTCATGACCAATAGGCTGCATAAACACCACAGTGCGCGAGCTAAGCAATTGAGAAATACGTGAAATGCTTGCCTCTTGATCCTGCCAAGCAATCTGCTCAATCGCGTCTTGGATGGCCTCTCGGTCTTCCGGATGCTTAATCAATAAACGCCATGTTTCCTGATTTTTCACTTCCTCACTGCTTTCGTGACCATCATCGATTAGCGCCACAAAAGAGCAATGCACATTTTTTCGCACTTCCCAGAGTCGCTTATCTAAAGCTTCCCACGAAGGGAAACCTACTATCAAAGCAATACGAGTTCGCGCTCGATCATCTTCTGGCAATAGCTGAGTTTGCTCGTCATTTACTGCTTGCAATGCATGCTCGGTGCGACGTAAAAGTAAATATGCCTCACGAAGTTGATCCATTTCTTCGACGGGCAAATAATCCTGTTGAGCAAGGTAAGGTAAGACTTTCAACAAGGCCGGGGTTTGCAAACCTTGATCTCGGCCACCATGCAATATCTGTAAAGCTTGAGCGATAAACTCCACTTCACGAATACCGCCTTCGCCCAATTTAATATTGTGTTCTATGCCTTTGCGGCGTACTTCCTTGGCAATCATTTGCTTAAGATCACGCAGCGCGCCTATCGCACCAAAATCAAGGTATTTACGATAGACGAAGGGCTTTCGTAAGGCCTCAAATTCCCTTACATCCAGCGCATTACCCGACATGACACGAGCCTTGATCATGGCATAACGCTCCCAGTCTCGCCCTTGATCTTGGTAATAGTTTTCCAAGGAATCCATGTTAAGTACCAAAGCACCAGACTGGCCAAACGGCCGCAAACGCATATCGACTCGAAACACAAACCCATCTGCGTTAACCTGATCTAAATGCTGAATCAGTTTTTGACCTAACTTAGTGAAGTACTCTTGGTGAGACAGACTTTTCTTTCCGTCTTGGGTATCGCCATGTTCACGAAACGCAAAAATCAAATCGATATCAGAAGACAGGTTTAACTCGTTGCCGCCCAGTTTGCCCATACCAATGACAATCATCGACTGAGGCTGACCGTGACTATCCAACGCCTGACCATACAAGGCGAGATAGTGCTGCGTTGTCCATTGAAGGCTGGCATTCACACAAGCATCCGCTAAAGCGCTTAAACGTGACGTCAGCTCGGTCAATGAAAGTCTCTGCTGAATATCCAAGGCAATCAACCGCACCATCCACCACTGACGATACAAACGCAAACGCTTAACAAGACCCGCTTCGTCCAATGGCTCTGGCGATTCTGCCGGGCAAGCGCCCGCCTCACATGAGAAAAACGCTTCACCAGCCATCAAGGCTTCTTTGGACGGCTTTTCAGGTAATTTTTTAAGCGCCAGCAAATCATCTAACCAATGGGGAAAACGAGTAAATTGCTGATGCAAATAATCACTCAAAATCCACAAGGGCTCTAACGTATCAATTTGCTCTTGGTTTAATGAATCAAGACCATGTCTTTCTCGAGCGTCTTGGATATGCTCCAGTAACAAAGCACGAGAAGAGGATTGTTCACAAAATATCGCGTAGTTCGGGTTCAAATGCGGAGGTGTCACAGGGCTTCCTTACAAAATCTTCTTTTTATTTTTTACACAGATTGTTGGTTTAACCATTGTCCAACAGCCAGCATGGTGAGGCCAATTTGAGTCATTCCTGCGAGCTTTTTCAGCAACAAGTCTTCTTCCTCGATTAGTTGTTGTTCTAATTCACTATCTAAACGCTCTAATGCTAGTGCTAATTGATTGGGCAAACAGGCATTTAATTGGGCCATGGAATGGCGCAAAGGCTGCATCAGCGCTTCGTCTTTCATAAAATACATGGCTTCCCAATAAACTAACCACACTTCATACCAATATGCGGCCAATTCTAATGTATTAGAAGTATTCACTGGCTTGTTAGGGAATTCAATCTGTCCGTATTTTAAACGCACGCCTTTTTGTGCCTTGGAAACGATACTAACCTGAACTGGCACATGCTCTGCGAGTTGCAACGCAAACTGATACAAACCCGCCTCCTCACCCTCTTTAAGCTCCAGTTCTAACTCACAAATCGCGTCTTCACCATAAGGAGAGGTTACCAAACCTTGGTCACAAACCACTTCCATTTTGGTTTCTTGGGATTGGATGTTCCAAACTTGTCGCTCAAAGTCCGTACGATAAACCTCGACCAAGTTGCTACACCAAGACTTATCTTGCAATGATTCGGGCAAAGGAACGTCACTTAATAAAGACAAATCCAATTGATCGCTGGGTACAAACCACTCCCATTCACCACGAGCATGCATGCCGATGCGGTTACTGCCACGCGTTTTGACGGTTTGAATAAACTTATTATTAACAGCGCGGATACGCAATGCCATACCGCCTTGCATCAAGTCTGCGTCTTCCGTATCAAAATAGGCATTCATCAAAGCCAATGTTGGCTGACGAGATTGTTCATCAGAATCAGAAGATGCACAAATTTCATCAAGAAACTCACTTGCGGACTTGAGATACTCAGAGTGAAGCATTAACTTTAGCTCTAGCTCGGTAGCCATAATATTTGAACCTCTAAAACCTTTGCTGTTGAGCAAACAACAAAGAAAAAATAATGTGCGAGCAAGTGTATCAGATGCCTAGCTTACAGTAGTAATATTCGACAATAACTCGGATTCAAGGAATATCCTTTTATGCCCGCACTCCCCTCTCTAATTAGTATGATGTCGCAACTTATTGCTTCACCTTCTATCAGTTCTAGTCAAACCCATTGGGATCAGTCAAATAAAGGCGTGATTCAATTACTTGAAAGCTGGCTCAGCTCGCAAGGTTTTCAATGCGAAGTCATGCCATTACCTGACCAACCCCATAAGTTCAACCTGATTGCGACACTCGGAACTGGCGATGGTGGCTTGGTGCTTGCAGGCCACACAGATACGGTTCCTTACGATAAAGGTCGTTGGAAATCAGACCCATTTAAATTGGAAGAAAGAGATCAAAAACTTTATGGCTTAGGCAGCTGTGATATGAAAGGTTTCTTTGCCATTGTGATCGATACTGTTCGACAAATGCAGCTGTCTAATTTAAAACAGCCACTTATTATTCTGGCGACCGCTGACGAAGAAAGCTCCATGTCGGGTGCAAGAACCCTAGTTGAACGAGCTTCATTAAAAGCAAGATACGCTCTGATCGGAGAGCCCACATCATTAACACCTATTTATGCTCACAAAGGCATTATGATGGAGCGTATCCAAGTGACAGGGCGATCTGGACATTCTTCAAATCCGTTATTGGGTAATAACGCACTGGATGCGATGCATGATGTAATGTCAGAATTAATGCTATTCCGCCAGAAGCTTAAAACTAATTATCGAGATGCGAGCTTTGTCATTGACTACCCAACCATGAACTTTGGCTGCATCCATGGCGGCGATAACCCAAACCGTATCTGCGGACACTGTGAGTTAGAGTTTGATTTACGAGCACTACCAGGCATGAGTAATCAAGCATTAATGGCGGAAATTGCTCAGATATTGCCACGTATAGAAGAAAAAACGGGCACAATAATACAGTTGAATAGTTTATTTCCTGATGTTCCATCTTTTTATACATCAATCGAATCGGATATCATAAAAGCCTGTGAAGCCTTAACCAATCGTCAAGCAAGTACGGTGGCGTTTGCAACTGAAGGTTCTTTTCTAAATCAATTGGGAATGGAAACCTTAATTTTAGGGCCAGGCTCTATTGATCAAGCCCATCAGCCAAATGAATTTATGGCGCTGGATCATATTCAACCTATGCAAGAGGTGATTCGCGGTCTAATCGAGCGTTTTTGCCTGCAATTAAACGAGCAAAAAAATGAGGAATAGCGTGACAGAAGAATTCAATCATGTGGACTGGTTCCGCCATTCTTCCCCCTATATCAATGCTCATAGAGGAAAAACCTTTGTCATATTGATTCCAGGTGAGGCCGTAGAATGCGCTCACTTTTCAAGCATTATTCACGACCTTGCCTTGTTGGATTCACTAGGAATCCGCCTTGTCTTAGTACAAGGCGCACGACCACAAATAAGCCGAATATTAGCGAATCGGCATTTAGTCAGTCGAGTCGAAGACGATTATCGCGTCACGCCACAAGATCAGCTATTGGACATTATCCAAGCCTCTGCTGCGGTGCGCGTTCAGCTTGAAGCTCAGCTATCTATGGGACTTTCAAACACACCAATGGATGGCGCTAGGCTAAAAGTGTGTAGCGGTAATTATGTTATCGCCAGACCGTTGGGCGTCGTCGATGGCATCGACTATGGACACACAGGTGAGGTACGCAGAATCGACACAGAAGCCATCTTTCGCTTACTTGAAGATGACAACATGGTACTTTTACCTCACCTTGGCTTTTCTCCAACAGGAGAGGTGTTTAACCTAAAAAGCGAAGACGTTGCCATCCAAGCTGCGGTACAGCTAAAAGCAGATAAGCTGGTTATTTTCTCTGAAGAAGAAGGCGTATTCAAAAGTGACGGCGAACTCTACTCTGAGTTATTAACCAAAGACGCTGAAGCCATTCTTAAAGAAAAAACGCTATCTACCATCACCCAAGCCTCATTAGAGGCCTGTGTTCAAGCCGTGCGTCAAGGTGTACCGAGAGCGCATTTAATTTCTTACAATGAAAATGGTGGCCTTTTACAAGAACTCTTCACTCGTGAAGGTTCAGGCACCATGATTGATGAAGACAGCTATGAGCAATTGCGCCCAGCTCACATTGATGATGTGGGCGGTATGATGGCACTGTTGGCTCCACTGGAAGAAAAAGGTGTTTTGGTAAGGCGATCTCGCGAACTTCTAGAAAATGAAATAGATCGCTTTATTGTCATTGAACGTGATGGCGCCATTGTCGCCTGCGCGGCACTTTATCCGTTTGAGCAAGAGTACTCCGGTGAGTTGGCTTGTTTGGCAGTATCGCCAGATTACAGAGGCTCAAATCGTGGTGAACGCTTACTAAAAGGCATAGAGCAATCTGCTAAGCGTCAAAATCTAACCATGCTCTTTTTATTAACCACACGAACCGCTCATTGGTTTATAGAAAGGGGATTTAGCGAAACGACATTGGCGAGCTTACCAACGCAAAAACAAGCGCTGTACAACTATCAACGTAACTCCAAAATCTTCTCAAAACAGCTGTAATAGCTATTCAAAAACAGCCCAAAGAACAGATAAAACTAGCGAGTCAATGATACCTTTTCATTGGCTCGCAAATTAAAATAAGATTAATCTAGCGCAGAACAGTAATCATTGAACTCCACTAAAATATAAAGCTCATCATCGTGCTGAATAGTACCTTGAATACAGTCATGATCTCGATACTCCAATCCATGAGTGTCATTATTTTCAGGTAGGTCCATAACTCGCTCCACGGCTTCTACTCGAATTCCAAAATAGCCAGTTGGTAAATCCAGTACAATAATATGACCTTCCTCTTCACACTCAGCTGGATCTAAATTCAACAAATGCGTGCCATACAAAACGGTGACCATATTACCACGCACATCAATCATGCCCTCAACACCTTCACGAGCACCTGGAACAGGAGCCGGAGACTGGTAACTAAGTACTTCTTTGACAGTTGAAATAGGGTGAACATAACGCTCACTTCCTAAACGAAAACAAATACCCTTCTCTACCACTTGCTCCACAATCCGCTCCTTTAAAATAATTCGTTCTCTAAATAAAAAACACCGAAAATATGGCCTAAAACTATAAAAAATAGTTACATGTCTAATATTTAACTGCAAGTTTAAAGCAAAAAAAAGCGACCGTTTGGTCGCTTTAATCATTTCTTCTTGTTCAATTTATAATGATTAATCCATTATTTTGAATGGAATAAACATTGGATAGCCTTGTCTAATCACTCGCATAGGTACAGATCGTCCACTTGGAATATCTTTGGCAATGTCAGTAAATTCCGCGACACTGGCAATGCGTTTTCCATTTAACATAGTGATCACATCACCTTGCTGCAATCCATTACGAGCGGCTGTACCACCAAGTACCTGTTCGATAACAACACCACCGTCAATTTCAAATTTCTTCGCCATGTCTGCAGGTACTTCTCCAACAATCATACCAAGACGGTTTTGATCCTGTTGAGATTGAGCTATCGTTTTAGGATCATTTGGTCGAGCTTCTAGCGTCACCGAAATGGTTTGTTCTTTGCCATCTCGATAGACTTTCGCGTCGACTTTTTCACCCGCTTTCATCTGCCCAACAATATAAGGTAGCTCTCCAGAATGGGCGATGGATTCACCATTAAATTCCAAGATGATATCGCCAGATTTTAAGCCTGCTTTTTCGGCAGGAGAATCTGGTAATACACGACTAATCAATGCACCGTTTGATCTGTCTAAACCAAATGACTCAGCCAGCTCATTATTGACATCCTGAATCAACACACCTAACCAAGCGCGAGATACTTTGCCATCGTTCTTCAGCTGATCTACTACCGACATAGCGACTTTGGACGGAATCGCGAATGACACACCCATAAAACCACCAGATCGAGTGTAGATTTGCGAATTAATACCAACCACTTCACCGTCTAAATTAAATAATGGACCACCGGAGTTGCCCGGATTGATCGCGACATCCGTTTGGATAAATGGCACATAGTTATCAGACGGCAAGCTTCGTCCTGTTGCACTAACAATACCAGCTGTCACTGTGTAGTCAAAACCGAATGGTGAGCCAATTGCTAGCACCCACTGACCCGCTTTAAGCTTGTCTGAATCGCCCATCTTAACTATAGGTAAGTCATCCGCTTCGATTTTAAGCAGAGCTAAGTCGGTCCTAGGATCTGTACCAATAAGTTTTGCGATATATTCACGTCTATCATTAAGGCGAACATGAATTACATCCGCGCCATCAATAACGTGATTATTGGTCAATACATAACCATCATGGGAAATAATAAAACCAGATCCCAATGAACTTCGCTGTCCCTGCTGCGGTGGCGCTTGTTGACCGAAAGGCTGCTGACCAAAGAAGTGTTTGAAGAATTCATTAAGTTCTTCGCTGTTTGGCCCTAATTGCTGACCACCTTCATTAGCCGTTTTTGTGGTAACAGTTTGTTCCGTACTGATATTCACAACAGCGGGAGAGGCTTTCTCCACTAACTCGGTAAAGTCAGGAAGCGAAGCCGCATGAGTCAACATCGAAGCCATCATAAAACTACTGACGACAATCATGCTAACGTGTTTAAGCAATCTGTTCATTGATTGGTCTCCTTAAGACGTACCAAATTCATTACAGTGCCAGGTGAAGACATTTAGACGCTTACGATGTCACGACCAAAGGGATATGACCATCGTTAAGCGATTCAATTCTTAAAATTTTGGGATAATACTCAAGATTGTTCATTTCTTGTTTTGACTTGTTTCTTGCCAATAACAAACCGCCAGCAAAGCCAATAATCGAGAAAATAACCGCGATACCCGATTCGCCGCCCCACAAGGACGGTATAACCGCTCCGCCAACCAGACCAAGTAATGGAACCAAATACATCCAAACTGAAGCCTGCAATAAAGTATCCTCTGGAATTCCGACAACAACACTCTGTCCAACTTCTACTGACAAAGGGTCAATGGCTCGCATGCGCATTCGATTCGAGGAAGACACTTGAGCAATTGCATGATGTCCACAACCATGACGAGCACGACAGGAAGTACAGCTGCTCGTACGTATTGTTTCTACGTCCGCAAAGCCATCTTCTATGGATAATACTCTTCCAGTTTCTTCAATCATTACTCTTGCCTTGGCATAAATACAGTCATCAGTTTTTCAATGGTAGATTCTGGAACTTCGCCAACCATGGTCAACAAATACAACTGATCTTTTACTTTAATACTACGCTCACCAGCGATGGTTGCGCCCATATTTAAAATGGACATGGCTTTGGACTTCATCGTCGGCTCAACAAAAATAGATACTGTCGCCATTCCATCAGACAACAGCAACATACTGGTGCCATGATTTAAAGATCTCGCTTCTGGCCAAACCAAAGAAAAACCTTCCGGTAACCAGTCGAATTGCCAAAGATTTTTGATACGTCTTGGCTGAGCTTCAACAACGGGTTCAGAGTAACTACCCTCTTTGGGGACAAAGTCTTTATCTTTCAAGTCAGGTGCAAAATTAACCGAGGTAAATTGGATTCGCTCTAACAACTCACCGTTCGTTTTCAACATATCATGCTTTAAAAGAAAATGATTTTCTGTGTCTAACCAAAATTGATGCCCATAGCGATATTGATCTTTTGGCACAAGCTTTACAGCGACCACTTTGCGACCCGCAATCCGACTTGTGTGTTCGCCAACAACCATATCGTAACCTTTAATAAGTCGGTCACTTTCTACATCTTTAAAACGTTTGAAAGGCGGCACTAATGGTGCGCGCATATTGGCAACAAGCGCATTTGGATAGACAGAAATAATTTTGTTGTCAATGCGCAAGACTTCAATTTTATCACCATCTAAATCCACCAAGCTTTCATATTCCACACCGCCCATCAAATCATGACGTACACGCATGCTATTAATATTCGTTGCTTCAGAATGTACAAACACACCATCGTAACTCAGCGTAGAAAATGATTGAGTCATACTTCTTAATAAATGCAATGCATCTGGCATCGTGCTACTTGCCACACTCATACCCGAAATAGTAAGGCATAGCACTGTGAAAAAAATATGTAATGGCGGAAATAGTCTCATAAATTACTCTTTTATTGGGTAACTAACGACTCGAGCCATAGGTATCATTCCCTGCCCAACGGTCATCGCGGCTTGTTCAGCATGTTGTCGAAGGTAATTTTGCAACCTAACGTTATCTATCTGTAAAGTATCTTTATCTAACTCAGCCAATGGCGTTACAACCATATTATTGGTTGATGGCGAACGAACTTCCGCCACCAAATTAGGTGTCTCTGAACCTGGCGTTAGTAATTCATTGCCACCAAAAATCACGACAAACGCAACACTCGCGGCCACAGCAACGCTAGACAAGGCAACGCGCCACACTGGACGAGAAGCTCTGTTTTCACTAGATAAAACAAAAGGCAGCAAATTTTTTGCGCTTTGCTCTTCTGGAAATGAAGCATCAACATTAATTCCTGCTCGCACACGACGCATCAAGCTATCTTCAAGACCTACGGCAACCGGTGACTCTTTGTGAAGTGCCTGCTGAATTAAATGGTAAGCTTCCAGCTGACAACTTAACTCAGCACTGTCTTCATCAATTAATCGTTCTAGATCCTGCTCTGTCGCTTCGCCATCGAACATAGCCGACAAACTAGAATGCACTTCTTCGGAACTATTGTGTTCTTGGAAGCCATCATTTTCTCGAGTACTGTCATTATCTCGGGAGCAATCATTTTTTGGGAAACTGCCGTTTAAAGCTGTCATATTTACTCTCCTGTATCCATCAATGGACGTATGTGTTTTTCTACCGCTTCTCGTGCGCGAAAAATACGTGATCGAACCGTTCCTACAGGACAGTCCATGATCAATGAAATATCTTCATAACTCAGACCATCGAATTCACGTAAGGTTAATGCGCTACGCAATTCTTCCGGCAAATGCTGAATGGCATAATGAATCGCTTTTTCAAGACGATCACTGTTTAGCTTTGCTTCAGGCGTGTCTATATCCGCTAAGGATTCATACACACTGAAAACCTCTTCATTATCCAGCTCAACATCAGATTCTGGCGGACGACGAGAACGACTCACAAGGTAGTTTTTTGCTGTGTTTACAGCAATACGATACAACCAAGTGTAAAAAGCACTTTCTCCACGAAAACTCCCTATCGCACGATACGCTTTAATAAAGCTATCTTGAGCTACATCCAGTACTTCACTTCTATCTTGTACATAACGTCCAATTAAACCCATGACCTTATATTGATATTTGATAACAAGCAGATCAAACGCCCGCTTGTCACCCTGCTGTACTTTCTCAACTAACGCCTGATCAGAAGACGTTTCGTGCTGCATAGGCACCTCATATTAAAACCTTTTTCGTCTGCGCCCTTGCTCATTACAAGAGAAGACAACGTTCCACTCAACGAGTTCCCATTTCATATTATCAAATCACCTATTTAGAGAAATAACCGCTCGCTCTAAATAATGAAGTATGATGAATATTTAAAATGCAATCTCAGAAAGTATTCACTATTTACTGGCAACAATAGTAACATTAATTTTTAAGCCATAATTAGATCAATAACATGAGCCGACATTATAAACACGACATCGTCATTATTGGCGCGGGAGCCGCAGGGCTAACGCTTGCTCTTGAGCTGGCAGACAAGCATAGCGTTGCTATTTTGACCAAAGCAGATATCCGTGAAGGATCCACTTTATATGCTCAAGGTGGTGTTGCGGCTGTATTGTCGGACAAAGATACTATTGATTCTCATATCAACGACACCATAGACGCGGGCGTTGAGCTTGGCGATCCAGAAGCGATTCGCTTTACGGTTGAACACTCTAAAGAAAGTATCGATTGGCTGATTGATCAAGGCGTTCCTTTCACTCGTTATGGGGAAAGTGAGGAATATCATCTAACAAAAGAAGGCGGTCACAGCCACAGACGCATTATTCATAGCGCTGATGCGACAGGTTTAGCGATTTCTAAAACGCTTATCAAGAACGCAAGCAATCATCCAAATATCGAATTTTTCCCTGATCGCGTGGCCATTGATGTCGTCACCACTAAAAAACTCGGCATCACAGGACCAAACCGAGCGGTTGGCGTTTACGCTCTTAATCTTGATGACGATGTGATTGAAGTTTTCCATGGGCGCTTTGTATCACTCGCTTGTGGTGGCAGCAGCAAAGTTTATCTTTATACCAGTAATCCAGATACCGCTTCTGGAGATGGCATTGCTATGGCGTGGCGAGCAGGTTGTCGAGTTGCAAACATGGAGTTCAATCAATTCCACCCAACTTGTCTTTACGATGCTAAAGCCAAAACCTTTTTGATCTCTGAAGCAGTTCGTGGCGAAGGCGGTAAACTCTTATTGCCGGATGGCACTCGCTTTATGGCGAAGTTTGATAAACGAGAGGAATTGGCACCGCGAGATATTGTTGCACGTGCAATTGACCACGAGATGAAACGTCTTGGGATTCACCATGTTTTATTGGATATTTCTCATAAAGATCCAGAGTTCATCAAAGAGCACTTCCCAACCATTTATAAACGCTGTTTAGAATATGGCCATGACATGACGAAAGGGCCAATCCCTGTCGTACCTGCTGCGCACTATACTTGTGGTGGCGTGGTTGTTAACCGTCACAGCGCAACCGATATAGACAACCTTTATGCTATTGGTGAAACCGCTTATACCGGTCTTCATGGAGCTAATCGTCTAGCAAGTAACTCTTTATTAGAATGTATTGTTTTTGCTCGCTCTGCCGCTCATCATATCTCTGAAAACAATTTACAAACCAATGATGTAGTGATTCCTGATTGGGATGAAAGCAAGGTAACAAACTCTGATGAAGACGTGGTGATTACCCATAACTGGCAAGAATTGCGACGTTTTATGTGGGATTATGTCGGCATAGTAAGAACCGATAAACGCCTATTAAGAGCCAAACATCGGGTTGATTTATTATTGTCAGAAATCCAAGAGTTTTACGCTAACTACAAGGTTTCGAATGATTTATTGGAACTGCGAAATTTAGCCGTGGTTGCTGACTTGATCATTCGCTCGGCGATGTCTCGAAAAGAAAGTCGCGGCTTGCACTTCACGTTAGATTATCCAAATAAGCTAACCACCAGCACACCAACGATATTGACACCCAAAAACACAGATTAAGCTTTTGAACCAAAACGTTTTTTAGCCTCTTCACTGCGGCGCTGCAAGATTTGTTGCGCCGCATAAGAACGCAGAACTTGATACGCTTCCACTGCCACGCTATCGCGATATATCACTCGATATTTGGGCCAAATTCGATCTAAAAAAGTCTGCCCTTGATCCACTTTAGCGATCAATTGAACGCCATTGGCGCGTATAAAAAGTAGCCTTTCATAACCTCCTCGATCAAATAAAAACGCGCCTTGCTCATCGATGCCTATTTGTCGTGCAGGCTGACGAAACATACGAATGAGTAGCACCAATCCTCCTAAGCCAACAACCAGATAAAGCAATGCCCGCCAAACGGCAGGCATCCAATAAATCTGCAACAGAGCAACATAAGCTACGACTACAAATAGCCACAGACTTATGCCAATCCACGAGCATTTAAGCTCGGTAGTTTTCAGGCTGAACACGAGACACAATAATATTAACAATGCGAGCATGATCCGGATCTTCCGGTACAGCACTTTGCATAAACCATGGGAAAAGATCTTGATCTTCGCAGGTAAGCAAATTAACAAAGCGCTGTTTGTCTTCTTCTTCCAACGTCAAATACACGTCCGCTAAAAAGGGCTCTAGCAGAACATCGAGTTCCAACATGCCGCGACGACACTGCATTTTAAGACGTTTAAAACTAATCGAATCTGTGGTTTCAGTCATGTCATTACCCTTGAGATAGAATGCCGCCATTATAGCCATTTATACAAAAAAAACGAAAATACCTTGGCATCATTCACTGACATTTATCACGTAAAACCTTATTAGACATAGAGTCAATTAAAGGACATCAAAAGAGTATTAAATTGACTCAATTTCTATCAATAACTAAAAAATGAAACAAAATAGTACATTTATTGGCGTTTTATGTATTAACAGGTCAATTCTGACATGACCTATATTAATGATCACTTGATGAGCAATTATCAAGAATTAGGTACGACTATAAAAACAAAGAAACTCCAAACTGGGGGAAACCTATGAAACGCCTTACCAAAAATACCCTAACTTATGCGGTATCTATCACAGCGGCTATGACAGCTGCTAGCGCCTTCTCAGCAACTCAAATCACAGTGGCTACTGTAAACAATGGCCACATGATCGAAATGCAAAAACTCACACCTGAATTTGAAAAAGCCAACCCAGGCATCAAAGTTAAATGGGTAACTTTAGAAGAAGGTGTTTTACGTCAAAACGTCACTCAAGATATAGCCAACAAAAGTGGTCTTTATGACGTCATGACCATTGGTATGTATGAAGCACCTATCTGGGGTGAACGCGGCTGGCTACAAGCAGTCGACACCAGCGGAAGCTATGATGCAAAAGACATCCTGCCATCCATTCGTGGCGGCTTGTCTTACAAAGGCACCATGTATGCAGCGCCATTTTATGGTGAAAGCTCCATGGTCATGTACCGCAAAGACCTTGTGAAAGCGGCAGGCATGGAAATAAATGACAGAGACAGCTGGGAACACATTCGTGATGTAGCAGCTGCCGTCAATAACCCTGAAAAAGGCATTTATGGTATTTGCTTACGTGGCAAAGCTGGCTGGGGTGACAACATGGCATTCATGACAGCCATGGCAAACTCCTTTGGCGCACGTTGGTTTGATGAAAACTGGAAACCTCAGTTAGAAACAGCGGAATGGAAAAATGCCGTTAACTTCTATGTTGATCTATTGAACAAATATGGTCCTCCAGGCGCAAGCAGCAACAGCTTCAATGAAAACCTAGCGTTATTCAACGAAGGCAAATGTGGCATGTGGATTGACGCGACTATCGCGGCGTCTTTCGTAACCGACCCTCAACAAAGTAAAGTGGCTGATAAAGTTGGCTTTGCTCAATCGCCTTATGCAGTAACGGAAAAAGGCGCGAACTGGCTTTGGTCATGGGCATTGGGTATCCCAGCGGCGACTAAAAACGCAGATGCCGCACAAAAATTTGTTCGCTGGGCAACGTCTAAGGAATACATCAAGCTTGTCGGTGAAAAGAATGGCTGGGCAGCCGTACCAACAGGTACAAGAGCCAGCACTTATGAGAATCCTAAGTTCCAAAAAGCCGCCGTTTTTGCTGAAGCAGAATTAAAAGCCATCAATTCTGCTGATCCAAATGACAGCACACTAAAACCATCTCCTTATGTGGGTGTTCAGTTTGCAGCTATCCCTGAGTTCCAAGCGATTGGGACCACAACAGGGCAAATGATTTCAGGTGCATTGTCTGGTTCTATGACAGTCGATCAAGCCTTGAAATCTGCAAACACCTCTGCAGATCGTCAAATGCGTCAAGCGGGTTATTACTAGCCATCATTAAGCTCGACAAAGAAATAGGGCTTAGCCCTATTTCTTACTTTTGATTCGTTCTGCACAAGAACAGATTCTCCCCTGCTTATAATAAGAGAAACACAACATGAAGCGCTCAATTACTCGCTTATTAATGGCACCATCCGTCATCATGCTTTTGGTTTGGATGATCATTCCATTATCCATGACCATCTATTTTTCCACCATCCGCTACAACTTATTGTACCCAGGTCAGAATAACTTCGTCGGTTTGATGAATTTTGAATTCTTTATTACTGACCCTGGCTTTATTCCAGCGGTATCGAACACCTTAATTTTGCTACTGTCCGTCTTAATCATCACTGTGGTCTTAGGTGTGATGCTATCCGCTTTGATTGATAAGCCGTTTTTCGGCCAAGGCATTGTTCGAGTCTTATTAATATCGCCTTTCTTTATCATGCCAACCGTCAATGCATTGATTTGGAAAAACATGATGATGAACCCTGTTTACGGCATTTTTGCGTGGATATCAGAATCGCTAGGTTTTGAACCCATAGATTGGCTATCAAGTTACCCGTTAGTGTCAATCATTATCATGGTCAGTTGGCAATGGTTACCTTTCGCTATTTTGGTGTTTGTTACTGCTCTTCAATCACAAGATACGGAACAAAAAGAAGCTGCTCAAATGGATGGAGCAACAGGTTGGCATATCTTCCGCTATTTAACTATTCCACACCTTGCACGCCCAATTGCCGTGGTGGTGATGATAGAAACCATCTTTCTACTCGCGGTATTTGCTGAAATTTTCGTTTCCACTGGCGGTGGTCCAGGTTACGACAGTACAAACTTAGCGTATCTAATTTATAACCAAGCACTTCTGCAATATGACGTTGGTGTGGCTTCTGCTGGAGGTTTGTTTGCCGTGTTGCTTGCCAATATCGTGGCCTTTTTCTTAATTCGTGCCGTTGGCAAAAACTTAACGGTGTGAGGTGAATACAATGACTCTTAATCAACAACGCAAACTCAAAACCATTCTTACTGGACTGTTCGCATGGACGGTAGCATTGGTGTTATTTTTCCCGATTTTTTGGATGTTTATCACCTCGTTCAAAACCGAACTGCAGGCGATATCTGTACCACCGTCTCTGTTCTTTGAACCAACACTGGATAACTTCAGAATCATTCAAGAGCGTAGTGACTACATTCATCATGCATGGAACTCCGTCGTCACGTCATTTGGCTCAACCATTATCGCTCTGGTGATTGCCATTCCTGCGGCTTATTCCATGGCATTTTTCCCAGGAAAACGCACCAAAGACATTTTGCTATGGATGCTCTCTACTAAGATGCTGCCAGCAGTCGGCGTGTTAGTCCCTATTTATATCCTTTGCAGAGATTATGGCTTATTAGATTCAAAAACCGCTTTGGTGATCATTTTCACCCTAATGAACCTGCCGATTATCGTGTGGATGCTGTTCTCCTACTTCAAAGATTTGCCAAAAGAAATCCTTGAAGCCGCGCGAATGGACGGTGCAACCCCTTGGGATGAAGTGGTGAAAGTTGTGCTGCCACTTTCTGTTGGTGCCATTTCGTCAACTGCTCTTTTATCTATCGTGCTTTGTTGGAATGAGGCTTTTTGGTCTCTCAACTTGACTGCATCCGATGCTGCTCCATTAACCGCGATGATTGCCTCTTACTCGAGCCCTGAGGGTCTGTTTTGGGCGAAATTATCAGCCGCATCCACACTTGCTTGCGCACCAATCGTTATTTTCGGTTGGTTCTGTCAAAAACAATTAGTCCAAGGCCTTACATTCGGCGCCGTAAAATAATTATTAGGAAGTTTCTTTATGACTTACTTAGCGATCACTGATTTACAAAAACACTATGACAGCTACCACGCATTGCGCGGCATTAATCTAAGTATTAAGGAAGGTGAATTCGTCGTCTTCGTTGGGCCATCTGGCTGTGGTAAATCCACATTACTACGGACTATTGCAGGCTTAGAATCCAGCACTGGCGGAAGTATAGAACTAGACGGCAGAGACATTACCGAAGTGGCGTCGTCAAAACGCGACCTTGCCATGGTGTTCCAATCTTATGCTTTGTATCCACACATGACGGTGGCCGACAACTTATCGTTTGCGCTGCGTCTTGCCAAAGTATCGGATACCGAAATCAAAGAAAAAGTTCGCTCCGTGTCTGCTTCTTTGCAGCTTGATGCGCTATTAGAACGTAAACCAAAAGAACTGTCTGGTGGCCAACGCCAACGTGTTGCCATTGGTCGCGCCATTGTGCGCCAGCCGAAAGTCTTCTTGTTCGATGAGCCGCTATCTAACCTAGACGCCGCACTGCGTGTACAAATGCGTTTAGAACTCGCTCGCCTTCACAAAAAACTCGGCACAACGATGATTTATGTTACCCATGATCAGGTTGAAGCCATGACCTTGGCCGACCGCGTGGTTATTTTGAATACAGGCCAAATTGAGCAAGTTGGTACGCCACTTGAACTTTATCGCCAACCAAACAGCCGCTTTGTTGCAGAGTTCATTGGTACGCCAAAAATGAACCTCATCGCAGCGGACAAAATAGTACGCCAAGAAGACAATCTAGCGATTGAATTACTTGGACAGAAAATTCTTTTCCCTGCGAATCGTTTAAAAGGCCCACTGCCAGATTCCGTGGTTGTCGGCATTCGCCCAGAGCACATGTCATTGGTCGAAGAAGGCGGCGATTTATCTGGACGCATCGAGTTGGTTGAGCACCTAGGTTCTGAAGCCTACGCGCATCTTCAATTGTCTAGTGATCAAACCATTATTGTCAAAGCTCCGGCTCGAACTGAGCTTAAAGACGGACAAGAAGTCAGTCTCAAAATTGATATTTCAGAAATTATTTTGTTTAACGAAAATGATCGAGTCATCTCTGTGATTCCAGAGGAGGCTTAATATGGCTAATTATTTACAAGCTGCTTCAAATGTAGAGCAGCTTTCTGTTCAGAATTATTCAAAAAAAGCAATTCAAGCAGGCATAGTACATTTGGGTGTCGGTGCTTTCCACCGCGCTCACCAAGCCGTATACATCGACCGCCTACTCACTCATGACACGCAGAAAAACTGGGGCATTATTGGCGTTAATATTCGCCCACAAGACAGCCAAGCTTTTGCTCGCTTTATCAAGCAAGAAGGCGAGTATGTTTTAAAAACCATGGCGGCTGATGGCAAGACAAAGTACGAGCATATTCGCTCTATTGTTCAGCAAATTGATGGCGCTCAAGCGCCAGAAAAAGTTGACTCGGTGCTCGCCGATACGAAGATTCAGCTCGTCACATCGACAGTGACAGAGGGCGGCTACTACCTTGATGAAAATCGTCGCTTGATGCTAGAGCATCCAGCGATTAAGGCCGATATAGAAGGTGCTCGTAATACACTTTATGCTTTTTTGTATGCTGGTCTTAAACTGCGTAGCAAAACATCTAAGGCAAAAATCACCCTGTTATGCTGCGACAACCTTCGCCATAACGGTGAATTACTCGAAACTGGCCTAATGCAGTTTTTAGATGCTAAGCAAGATTCAGCGCTGTCAGGATGGGTAAAAGAAAACGTGTCTTTCCCTTGCTCTATGGTGGATCGAATAACACCTAAGCCAAGCCAGCAACATGTAGACGATGTCCGCTCACGCTTTGGTGTTGATGACAACATGACAGTGATGGGAGAAGACTTCATTCAGTGGGTCGTAGAAGACAAGTTTGCCGGTAAAAAACCCGCTCTTGATCTCGTTGGTGTGCAATTTGTCAAAGACGTCGTGCCTTTTGAAGAAGCTAAAATTCGTATTTTAAACGCAGGTCACACTTGCGTAACGTATCAAGCAGCATTAAAAGGCCTCACCTACTTTGATGAAGCCATGCGTGATGACGAATTAAAGCAGTATTTTACGGACTTCATTCTGCAAGATTCGATTCCTGCTATTGGGGATTCTGTGGTTGATCTACCAGCCTATTTTGACATTATTGCGCAGCGTTTTAGCAACGCAAACATTGGCGATACAGTAGAACGCATCTGCACCGATGGCTACGCAAAATTTCCAATTTTTGTTTTCCCCACATTAGAAGGTGCTTATCGCAAAGGCCGTACCCCCGTTAAGACTATCCAAGGCATCGCCAGCTGGTTCACCTTTATTCAGCTATCTGCTAAAGGTAAGCTCAACACGCCTTACCATGAGCCAAATAAAGCCTCTCTAGCGTCGTTCAGCAATGACGAAATGGGCATTCGAGCTTTTGCAACAGATCGCTTTTTATGGGGCAATGTGCCAACAGAGTTTCCTGACTTTGTAACTCAGCTTTCTGAAGCAATTCAGACAAGCATGGCAAAGTATGCTTAGATAGTTATCATTAATTAGAGGGTCTAACTCAAGAAAACAAGGTGGATAAAGTTGTCTCTACCTTGGTTTCTTGAGTATATTTTTATTAAAAATAAAAAATAAGCAGTGAGTGGTCATTTTATCTGCTGAGCGAGAAGATTATGCCTAATACCGCCAAACGCATCACCCCCGAATACGAAATTGTCGAAGATAACGAAACCATTCGTTATTTAGAACACGGCTATCCGTGTGACCTTATTCGCTGGCACGCCCATGATGACTACGAGCTGCATTTTATTGTTGCCACATCGGGCAAAGTCTTTGTAGGCGATTACATTGGCAATTACTCACCAGGCCAACTCATTTTAACTGGTCCTCGACTCCCTCATAACTGGATCTGCCAACACAACCAAGAAGATGTTCAACTCAGAGACATGGTAATTCGTTTCGACCATGAGTCTTTTTCGAATGGCATGAAAATTATTCCTGAGTTAGCCGAAATTCTACCTATGTTAGCCAGAGCAAAATCAGGTATTGAGTTTTTTGAACAAGACAATGATTACCTAAAAGATACTTTCCAAAAGGTTCGCGATTCTAGTGGCTTATCAAGGTTAATTATTGCCCTTCCTCTCTTACAAAAACTGGCGTATAGCCGAAGTTACCGCTTACTTTCTACGGTACAAATCGATTTAAAATCCAGTGAAACATTGCAACGAAAAATCAATACTGTGGTTGATTATGTGTCACAGAACTACAGTAATGACATTACACTTTCCAGCGTAGCGAATTTGATTGGTATGTCAGACAGCCATTTTTCGCGCTTCTTTAAAAAGGCAACAGGCAACCGCTTTATTGAATTTGTGAATCGCGTTCGAGTCAGCCGTGCCTGTAGTTTGCTAACCGAAACAGATCAGCAGATCGCGACGATTTGCTTTCAGGTTGGCTTCAACAATGTCGCTAACTTTAACCGCCGATTTCATGAGCTAAAAGGCGTCACTCCTAGAGACTTTCGCACACAGAGCAACATTCACATTGAAGGCACAGCGCCTGTTTCATAATACGACTGGCCTTAGAATCATTAAAAAGCAACTGTCGTTATTAAGACGACAGTTGCATCAGTTTTTCGTTTAGATCTTTTGTCGATTGGTAAAGGGATTGGTACAAAGCGTACTTTTCTTGATAATAAGCGCACAAAGCCGATTCTGGTTCATGCACTTCTAATACGTCAGGCATGGTGCAATATTCAGCAATCAGTAACTCAATGTCTTTGCCTTGGCTGTGTTGCTCACCTAACAGAGCCAAACGTGCCGCGCCCAAACCTGGCCCCACATCGCCACCATCACGATAAATAAGACGCTTGTTCAATACATCAGCGATAATTTGACGCCACATAGCAGAACGCGCACCACCGCCGATTAAAGACAACTCATCAACTGCACTGCCTGCGCTATCCAAGGCATTTTGGCAATCCAATAAAGAGAATGCCACGCCCTCCAATATTGCCAATGTCATAACCTCAACATTACTTGTATTGCTTAAACCAACAAATTGTCCATTGGCTAACGGATCATTATATGGTGTTCGCTCGCCGCTAAGATAAGGCAAAAACAATACATTGGTACGCTTGATCTCACTGTCTTCAAGAGCATCCAGTAATTCAGCAACAGACTTATCCACCAGCTTAGCGAACCAAGCTAACGAGTTTGCTGCACTAAGAGTGACACCCATTTGATGCCAACGATTAGGCAAAGCATGGCAAAAAGCGTGTACCGTATTGAGAGGATTGGCTTTATGGGACTCGCTCACTGTGAAGTACACTCCAGAAGTGCCTAATGAGATAAAACCTTGACCAGGATTAATGACGCCCATGCCAACGGCCCCTGCAGCATTGTCACCAGCACCTGCTAAAACAGGCAATAGAAGAAGCCCTAACTCTTGAGCAACCGCTTCAGACAAACTACCGACGACATCACAGCCTTCGTACACTTTTGGCATATTGGCTTGCGTTAATCCTGTTGCGGCCAATAAAGCATCGTCCCATTGACGTGTTTCAGGATTTAACCAAAGTGTACCGGCGGCATCTGAACAGTCGGAAGACATGGTTCCTGTTAATCGATAAGTCAAGTAGTCTTTCGGTAATAATACATGTGCCAAATTGGTAAATACTTCAGGCTCGTTTTCTTGTACCCAACGTATTTTAGGCGCGGTAAAGCCTGGCATATAAAGGTTGCCGGAGCGTTCAATTAATTCAGGATATTGCGTCATCAAGGCTTCGCACTGAGCTTGACTTCGACCGTCATTCCACAAGATACAAGGGCGTAAAACATTGCCTTGAGCATCAAGCAAGGTAGCGCCATGCATCTGCCCAGAAAGTCCTAACGCCTTCAGCTTGCTCAGATCCAAGCGTTGCTGCAATTGATTAACAACGTCCTTACAAGCTTGCCACCATGACAACGGATCTTGTTCCGACCAAGTAGCATGTAAACTCTCTACGGATAAAGGCACAGACTCCTGTGCCAAAACGTTACCTTTATCGTCAATAACGACGCCTTTCAAACCAGAGGTTCCAAGATCAAGACCTAAATACATTTTGTTACTCGTTTTTCAAAATTCATGAATTCTTTGTTTTTTTCATATTCGAAATAATAGACAAGGGAGTCAATGAAATTCTATGAATCAGCCTTTTTAGTACCATTAGAGAATAAAAATAGTTTGTAGTAGTAAAAAAATCATTATCTACCTAACCATTGAAAAGTAAAAATTCGGCATTACTGATAGGCTGATAATGCAGAGCAACTGCAACCTATTCTATGCCAGATCTATTTTATGGAACCTTTTATGACTTCGCTTCACGATATTATTGACTCAACACTGCAAAACAAAGACGTTGTGATGAAACAGCCAGATATCAGCGTTTTGCGAGTTTCTGGCCCAGATTCAAAAAAACTCCTTCAAGGTCAGACAACCTGCGATATGAACAAACTGTCGCAAGATACTGGTTTATATGGCGCAATCTGTAGCATTAAAGGACGCATAATCAGCAGTTTTTATATCGTTCAGAGTAATGACGATGTACTGATGGTAATGGCAAAAGATCTGGTCGAAAAAACCTTATTACATTTAAAAAAGTACGCGGTGTTTTTCAAGACAGAATTAACCGATGAGCAAGATAACTTGACGGTTTACACCAAGTTAACGACTAAGCACATTAAAACGGATTTAAGTACCGCACAGAATAATTTGGCAATCACTCAAAACAATGAAACCATCACATTGACAGTCAGCCAAGAGCCATTAGAAGTTCAGTTACTTATTGCACCTGCAAACCAAACCGTACTCGAAGAAAAGAACCAAGAATTGTCCGCCTTGGCGGTTCTTACTGCTCGCCCACTGATTAACCTAGAGCAAAGCGAAACGATTTTACCTCAATGGCTTAACATGCAAAGCACAGGTGGCATCAGCTTCACAAAAGGCTGTTACACAGGACAAGAGATCGTTGCTCGCATGCAATACAAAGGCAAATCGAAGAAGCAGCTGGCGTTAGTGACTTGGGAAGGCAATTTAGATACTACAAAAGACATTGTCGATGGGCAAGGAAAGAGCATAGGTCAAATCTTTGCTGCTACTTGTATTCAAGAGACTCATTATGCGCAAATCATTTTGAACATTGAACCAAGTGAAGTAGAACAGCTTCTTTTGGATAATAAAGAAATCACCTTACTTCCGCTTCCCTACCCGCTAGATAGCAAAAAATAGCAGTTGTATCTAAGATATTTTATAGCGCCAGATAGGCGCTATAAAATTAATTTAAAATGGTAAACCAATCTGCAAACTTTGTTCAACTTCATCAGCGCTTTTCACTGGCTCTAATGCCCATTTTATCGGCTCTTTGCCAAGAGCAACTAAGTAATCATTGGCTTTAGAAAAGTGCTGACAACCTAAAAATCCGCGATAAGCCGACAAAGGCGATGGATGCACACTTTCCAACACACAATGCTTATCACGATCGATATGGCGGCCTTTCTTCTGAGCATAAGCTCCCCACAGCATAAAAACGACACCTTGATGTTCGTTGTTAATTAGCTCGATGATTTTATCGGTAAATATTTCCCAGCCTTTATTTTGATGAGAGCCCGCTTTGCTTGCTTCTACGGTCAATACACTGTTTAACAACAACACGCCTTGTTCCGCCCACTGTTCTAAAAAACCATGAGAGACAGGCGCGATACCTAAATCCATTTCGAGCTCTTTATAAATATTCACCAACGAAGGCGGCACTTTAACATTGGGCTTTACTGAAAAAGATAAACCATGAGCTTGACCTTCTCCGTGATAAGGATCTTGCCCAAGAATCACCACTCGAACTTTCTCAAAAGGCGTTTTGTTTAATGCTGTAAAACGCTCATCTTCAACCGGATAGATCACTTTGCCTTGCTCTTGCTGCAAAGAGAGAAACTGCTGCAAAGCGAGCATATAGTCTTTATTAAATTCGTCAGCTAATCGCATTTGCCAACTTGGAGTTAACATCATTTTTTACTCTTATAAATGAGACCTTATAAAAAGGTTATTGACTTGCAGAGATTTCCAAAAAAGGATTAAGCGACGGCATGGCTTTGAAATCCACATAAAACGGCCAAGCATCTGGGTCATCGGGTGTTGTTAAATGTTTCAACAATAACCAGATCATTTCTCTTAACGAATACGCCAAACTGTATTGAGCGATTTTATTCAGAGTTCCTTCTATATCTAAGGAAGCATCGTAGCTTTCTATGAAGAAAATTTGCTGCTCGCGAGTTAAGTTGTGAGAGCGTGTCACTACCGCCAAATCGAATAAGGGGTCACCCATGCCTGTGTATTCCCAATCAATTAACCATATAGCATCATCGTCTATTAAAACATTCTTCGGATTAAGGTCATTATGACAAACCACAGGAGCATAATTTGACTCCACACGAGGTAAGTTAGAAAACAGTCCTCGCAAATACGCCAGTTCCTCTCGAACATCAGGACGAGTCGGCAGAAAAGACTCGATTGACTGCAGGTAATGTTCGATCAAATCATAAATGCAAAAAGGATGATCGACCTTTGGCAGAGCATGCGCTTGCGCCAAAGCGTTAGCAATTCTCTTGATACTGCTATTGGAATGCTTAACATCCCAACCTAAGGAAGCTTGAACCACAAACTGACAAGCAAAAATGCCTTGATCATCATGCCATAAAACAGGCGGTGAAATTTCTGCTTTTGCGGCGGCAAGCAATACCGCTATTTCACTTTGTCTATCAATACCAAAAGCCACTTCGTCTAGAGCGGGTACGCGAAGCACCATTTGAGGAACCTTGTTCCAATCCAAGCGATATACTTTGTTGGAGAACCCTTCCTCAAACGACGTTACTTGAATTTTATTGAATTCGGGCAAAATCTTCGCCATTTTATCGAAATAGGCGGTTAAGTTCGTCATTTTAAATCCTTTTTTATTGCCAGAATTGGAAGCGGCTGTCAGAATGAACAACTGAACAATCCGAGTCAATAGTCAACTTTGAAGCAGATCAATGATTAAACACGAAGACATTATTCGTAAGATACAAGAACGACTGAGCACGTTAAGTAAATCCGAGCGAAAAGTAGCGGAAGCCATTCTTGCTGATCCGAAAACGACCATCCATTCTAGTATTGCTAAATTAGCCGCCAGAGCGGAAGTGAGTGAGCCTACGGTTAACCGTTTCTGTCGTAGTTTAATAGGTAGTGGCTTTCCTGATTTTAAAGTATCACTTGCCCAAAGCCTTGCGACAGGTACGCCTTACGTTAACTTAAACGTAGAGCCTGACGATGCTCCTGGCGCCGTTACGGCGAAGATTTTTGAAGCCGCTAAAAACAACCTCACCCGTGCTCAGGATATTTTACCCGAGTCATTGATAAGCCGAGCGGTTGATGTATTAGCACAAGCTCGCCGAATCGAATTTTATGGTTTAGGCGCATCTGGCCCAGTTGCCAAAGATGCACATCATAAATTTTTCCGTTTAAACATGCCTGTTGTTGCCTATACAGATATTTTAGTACAGCGAATGGCTGCTGCTGGCTCGCATTCAGGCGATGCTATCGTCATCATTTCCTACACTGGTCGCACCTTACCGTTAATCGAAACAGCTCGAGTTGCTCGTGAAGCTGGTGCAACGGTTATTGGTATCACCAACCCGGATTCTCCTCTCACAGAGCACTGCTCTATCGTACTTCCGATTGAAGAAACAGAAGACACCGATATCTATACACCAATGAGTTCACGTATTGTTTATCTAACATTGATAGATGCTCTAGCGACAGGCGTACTTTTGAAGCGCGGCCCAGAGTTCAATGCGCATCTTAAAAAGCTCAAACAAAGCGTACAAGATACTCGATTACCTAAAGTCGAGAAGAAATAATATCTCTGTATAAGGCACATTAAATGTGCCTTTCTTTTTTGTAGCTACCTTAACTGATTAGAAATCAAACAATCCGTATAATTTAGTCAGAACATCAGATTATTTCGTAATTTTGTCAGAGAAATTTGAAAGATTATCCTACTCCAGCCACTTAGAATCGGCTCAGGTCTTGAAATGTGTCATAATGAGATTCATTCTCTTTACGAGAATTTGATTATTTTTACATATTAAATCAATGGCTATCACAATAACGATTTAACAATTATAAATCTTTCGGGTGTGATTTAGACGCCGCTTCTTAAGCGCCGCCCTTCTATCGGTAAGTATTGCTGAACAGTGCAATACAAGGATAAGTACTATCCGTACTGATAAATAACCTTATCTATCCAAGGTTATTTCACCCGCAATAATTTCATTAGGGGACAATAATAATGATAGAAAGCAGCTATGCGATCAGCTTTACATTCCTAGCCTATCTAGTAGTTATGCTAGGAATTGGGCTGTATGCTTACAAACGTACTTCTAGCTCCGAAGATTACTTTCTTGGTGGACGCTCTTTAGGACCTTGGCCTACCGCACTGTCAGCAGGCGCTTCTGATATGAGTGGCTGGTTACTACTTGGTTTACCAGGTTACGCTTTTGCAGCAGGTTTAGAGTCATTCTGGATTGCTGGCGGCCTTTTTGTTGGCACATGGCTTAACTGGCTAATCTGTGCAAAACGCCTAAGAACGTACAGCATCAAAGCCAATAACGCACTAACACTTCCAGACTTCCTGTCTACTCGTTTCAATGACAAATCAAAGCTCATTCAAACCATCTCAGCTCTTTTTATTTTGCTGTTCTTCTTGTTCTATACAAGTTCAGGTTTGGTTGCAGGCGGTAAATTGTTTGAAACCGTATTCGGCTTGGATTACACCTATGCAGTGATTATCGGCACAGTATGTGTTGTTTCTTACACGCTTTTTGGTGGTTTTCTTGCTGTTGCTTGGACTGATCTTGTTCAAGGTTTGATGATGAGCGCAGCACTAGTAATTGTTCCTCTTGTTGCTATTGACGGTGGTTGGTCAGAGCTATCTAGTACTTTAATGGCAAAAAACCCTGAATTACTAAATATTTGGACCAACGTAAGTGGTGAACCTTTAACTGCAATCGGAATTATTTCTCTCGTTGCTTGGGGTCTAGGCTACTTCGGTCAACCACATATCCTAGCGCGTTTTAAAGCGTCTCGCTCTAACAAAGACATTAAAACAGCTCGTCGCATTGCGGTAATCTGGACTTTCATTTCAATGGCAGGCGCACTACTTATCGGCTTAGTCGGCATTACATTTGTTGATAACAGCCTAGCGGGTAACTTAGCTGATCCAGAAAAAATCTTCATGATTCTTGTTAATGCCGTTTTCCACCCAGTGGTTGCTGGTATTCTTCTTGCCGCTATCTTAGCTGCAATCATGAGTACAGCGGATTCTCAACTCTTGGTGTCTTCTTCTGCACTAGCTGAAGATTTTTACAAGCAACTATTCAATAAAGAAGCGACTCAAAAACAAATCGTCAACGTTGGACGCTTTGCAGTTGTAGCCATTTCTATTATTGCATTATTACTTGCGCTGAACCCAGAAAGCTCAGTACTTGGTCTAGTATCTTATGCTTGGGCTGGTTTTGGCGCAGCATTCGGCCCTGCAATCCTTCTAAGCTTGTTCTGGCGCAACATGAACCGTAACGGCGCTCTAGCGGGTATTGTTATTGGTGGCGTTACTGTTGTGGTATGGAAACAACTAACTGGTGGCATTTTCGATCTTTATGAAATCGTTCCAGGCTTCTTGTTCTCGACTATCGCTATCTTTGCTGTAAGCCTAGCAACAGGTGCTCCAGAAGAGTCTGTAACAGAATCTTTTGATGAATACGAAAAAGCACTAAAGACAATGGACTAAGTAACTAGCTCTTCAAGCTCATTACTTAAGAAGGCCCGAATCAACAAAGATTTGGGCCTTTTTTTTATTTTTGAGATATAGAGATTAGATATAAAAAGATACTTAGTCTTTTATCGGAGATACGAAGAGCAAATGAGACAAATTAGAAGGTAAATTCCAGGCAAAAAAATGGGGCTTGAAACAAGCCCCTAAACACCATTTACTAACAAATGTTAGTAGTCAGAGGAAAGGTTTAATCATTAAACAAGCTGCAAGCACCTTGCTCTGCGCCACTCACCAAAATACGTTGCGCACTAAATAGTTCACGTCCCATGCCTTGATGAGAGTCGGTTAAATCTTGCTGAGCCGCTTCACGCTTATTGAGTTCTTCATCTGAGACCAACACAGACAAAGTGCCTTCAATTGCATCCAAGCGAATCATGTCGCCATCATGAATTTTAGCGATCAGACCGCCAGCCAAAGCTTCAGGCGTCAAGTGAATTGCAGCAGGCACTTTACCTGATGCACCAGACATTCGACCGTCAGTGACTAATGCCACTCGGTAGCCCTGATCCTGTAAATTGCCAAGGTATGGAGTCAGCTTATGCAACTCTGGCATACCCAATGCTTTAGGGCCTTGGAAACGCACAACCGCAACACAGTCACGTTTTAATTCACCACTTGCGATGGCGTCGGCCAATGCATTTTGGCTATGAAAGACAGCTGCAGGCGCTTCGATAATGCGATTTTCATCTTTCACGGCCGAGACTTTAATAACTGAGCGACCAAGGTTACCTTTCAATAAAGCTAACCCGCCTTCTTTGCTAAACGGATTATCAATAGGTCGTACGACATTCAGATCCAAGCTTTCATCGGTACCATCGCGCCACACAAGCTTATCGCCTTCTAAGAAAGGCTCTTTGGTGTAATGAGTTAAGCCTTTACCTACAATGGTGTTTACATCTTCATGAACTAGGCCACCTTTAAGCAATTGCTTAACCAAAAACGCCATGCCGCCCGCCGCGTGGAAATGGTTTATATCGGCTTGACCATTCGGGTAAATTTTAGTCAATGATGGCACTACTTTAGAAAGAGCGGAGAAATCATCCCAAGTAATAATAATGCCAGCCGCACGAGCATAAGCGACAATATGCATAGTATGGTTGGTTGAGCCACCCGTTGCCAACAAGCCAACAATTGAGTTAACGATGCTACGTTCGTCGACTATTTCATATAAAGGTCGGTAATCTCGACCCAATGCAGTAATCTTGGTAGACAACTGAGAAGCATAGTTAGTTAATGCGCCTCTTAGTGGATCATCTGGATTAACAAAAGAAGATCCTGGAAGCTGAAGCCCCATAATTTCGACTAATAGCTGATTCGAGTTAGCTGTACCATAGAAGGTACAAGTACCCGCACTGTGATAAGAAGCCGATTCGGCCTCAAGCAATTCTTCACGAGTAGCTTGGCCTTGAGCATAACGCTGACGAACCGCCGCTTTAGCCGCATTAGTAATACCTGAACGCATTGGACCCGCTGGAATAAACAAAGCAGGCAAATGACCAAAACGCAGCGCAGCAATCAACAAACCAGGAACAATCTTGTCACAAATGCCCAAATAAATAGCGGCATCAAACATATTATGGGAAAGCGCTATTGCCGCTCCTTGTGCAATATTGTCACGACTAAATAGACTTAACTCCATGCCGTCCTGCCCTTGAGTGACACCATCACACATGGCAGGAACACCGCCAGCGAACTGAGCCATAGAGCCCATTTCTTTAACCGCTGCACGAATTTGATCTGGGTAATTTTCGTAAGGCTGATGAGCAGACAACATATCATTGTAAGACGATATGATGCCTATATTTGCTTCCTCCATTAGAGTCAGCTTTTGTTTATCTTGAGGTTGGCATGCCGCGAAGCCATGAGCCAAGTTGCCACAGGACAACTTGCCTCTATGGGGACCTTGCTCTTGCGCTTTTTTCATATCTTTAAGGTATTGCTCGCGCAACGCTTTGCTTCGTTCAATGATGTCGTTCGTTACCTTAGCAACAATCGGATTCATGCTTATCTCCGTTTTTAATTCAGCTATCTCAGCAAACTGCCTGATACTATAATATCATGTAATATTACTACATTTTTAATTTATTTCACGCCTAAAACTGATAAAAAACCAATAAATCCGCAAAATCATGTAATTTTTTTACAAAAAGAATTCGAAAAAGGCTTTGTCTCAGCTAATATACCCGAACTTCTGTAACATAATTCTGTACAATGTTAGTCTTAGATCAATAGATGATCAAAAAACAGCCATATTGACAGGAATTTGTTACTAATCCTTGCTTAAAAAATTACTTATGTAGTATTTTTACGTAAAGAACAAAATTGAACGCGTGTTGTTCGAATTCGAACATCAGGCAACTTTCGCACTATGTTAGAGGTGAGTATGACGATTAAGGTAGCTATCAACGGTTATGGACGCATTGGACGCAACACGCTTAGAGCTTTGTATGAATCAGGCAAGCGTGATCAAATCCAAATCGTAGCCATTAATGATCTTGGCGATTCAAAAACCAATGCTCATTTAACGAAATACGACACAGTCCACGGTCGCTTCAACGAAGAAGTTACCTTTGATGAAGAAGCACTTTACATTAACAAAGATAAAATCCGCACTTTCTCTGAGCGCAATCCAGCAGACCTTCCTTGGGCTGAGCTAGGTATTGATGTTGTTTATGAATGCACAGGCTTCTTTACAACCAAAGAAAAAGCAAGCGCTCACATCACTGCTGGTGCGAAGAAAGTTATCATTTCTGCACCAGGTAAAGAAGTGGATGCGACGGTTGTATATGGCGTAAACCAAGATATACTAACATCAGCAATGACAGTCATTTCTAATGCTTCTTGTACAACTAACTGCCTTGCGCCATTCGCTAAACCATTAAGTGAAAAGCTTGGCATTGAAAGCGGCTTGATGACAACAATCCATGCCTACACAAATGATCAGCGTCTTTCAGACGTTTATCACGAAGATCTATACCGCGCACGTGCGGCAGCAATGAACATGATCCCAAGTAAAACAGGCGCTGCAGCGGCGGTTGGTCTTGTTATCCCAGCTCTTGTAGGCAAGTTTGATGGTCTTTCTGTTCGCGTACCGACTATTAACGTCTCGCTAGTAGATTTAACCTTCTTAGCACCTCGTGAAACCACAGCAGAAGAAATAAACACAATTATTGAAGACGCTATCAAAGCTGACCCAATTCTTGCGCAAGTATTGCATGTCAATTATGAGCCACTTGTCTCTTCTGACTTCAATCACAATGCTTACACATCTAACTTCGATGCGACACAAACTCGCGTACAAGGTAAATTAGTAAAAGTGATGGCTTGGTATGATAACGAATGGGGCTTCTCAAACAGAATGCTTGATAATACTATCGCATTAATGGCTGCTAAATAGTCAAAATACACGAAGGCTGCTGACGCAGCCTTCGTCGTCTCTTATACTTCACTTCACGCTTTTTAATCTTTGGTATTTAAAATGACTCGTAGAACTAAAATTGTTGCCACTTTAGGCCCAGCTTCCAGCTCCCCAGAAATGATCGAAAAATTAATTTTGGCAGGCGCTAATGTCTTCCGCTTAAATTTCTCTCACGGTCAGCCAGAAGATCACATCAACCGTGCCGAGGTTGTTCGTGAAATGGCGAAGAAAAATGGTCGTCATGTTGCTATTCTTGGTGATTTACAAGGTCCTAAAATTCGCATCGCGCGTTTCAAAAACACCAAAGTCGAACTAAAAGACGGCGCAACTTTTATTCTTGATGTTGGTTTTGACAAGAACAACGGCGATGAAACACGCGTTGGTATTGACTATCCACAACTAGCAAAAGACTCACAGCCTGGAAATATTCTGCTACTTGATGACGGACGCGTTGTTCTTGAAGTACTAGAAGTGAAAGGCCAAGAAGTTATTACTAAAGTCATCGTTGGCGGCGCTTTGTCTAATAACAAAGGCATTAACCGCCAAGGTGGTGGGCTATCTGCTGCGGCATTAACCGATAAAGATCGCGAAGATATTAAAACTGCTGCTGTATTAAAAGCAGATTACTTAGCCGTTTCTTTTCCACGTTGTGCAGCTGATCTTCATGAAGCTCGTGCACTAGCTGAAGCCGCTGGTCTTAAAGCAGGCATCGTTTCTAAAGTAGAACGTGCCGAAGCCGTTGCCGATAACGAAACATTGGATGCAATCATTCTTGCCTCCGATGCTGTGATGGTTGCTCGTGGTGATCTAGGTGTTGAAATTGGTGATGCCGAATTGATCGGCGTACAAAAGCACATGATCAAACGCTGCCGTCAGTTGAACCGCCCTGTGATTACAGCGACTCAAATGATGGAAACTATGATCACCAGCGCAATGCCAACTCGCGCAGAAGTATTTGACGTTGCTAACGCGGTTCTAGATGGCACAGATGCAGTAATGCTTTCTGCCGAAACTGCTGCTGGCGCGTATCCTGAAGAAGTTATTAAAACCATGAACCGCGTTTGCTTGGGCGCCGAAAAGCAGCCAGCAATCAATCGCTCTAAGCACCGTATCGATGTGACTTTTACCAACATTGATGAAACGATCGCAATGTCAGCAATGTACGCAGCCAACCATTTGGAAGGCGTGAAAGCGATCATCAGCTTGACCGATTCCGGTACAACGCCGCTACTTATGTCTCGCATCAGTTCTGGCTTGCCAATCTATGCATTGTCTCCAAACCAAGCAACGCTGAATAAAGTCACTCTTTATCGCGGTGTAACACCGGTTGCTTTTTCTTCACAAGAATTTAACGTAGACACGATTGTTGCAGGCTTAGTTGACCACGTTAAGTCTCTTGGTCTAATCAAAGACGGTGATCTTGTGATTGTGACAAAAGGTGATCACTTGGTGAGCTACGGCACAACCAATATGATGAAAGTCGTAAAAGTCGGCGCTGTAGAGGAATAAGTCACAGTGAAGAGCATTACACTACAGCAAAAAACGATCACGACACCAGAGCGAAAAAACGTCGCTCTGGTTGCTCATGACAATATGAAGCCAGCTCTTATCGAGTGGGCTGAAAAGCATAAAGAAAAGCTAATTAAGCACAATTTAATGGCGACTGGAACCACTGGAAATTTAATGCAGAAGCAATTAAAAGTTCCAGTACAGTCTCTCATTAGTGGCCCTCTCGGTGGTGATCAACAACTTGGTGGTCTAATTGCCGAAGGCAAAATTGATGTGCTGATTTTTTTCTGGGACCCTTTCGAGCCAATGCCTCATGATCCTGACATCAAGGCTCTACTTCGAGTCGCTGCTGTTTGGAATATTCCGATTGCTTGTAGCGTTTCTTCCGCCAATTTTTTGGTGACGTCACCCTTGTTCGAAAGCGAATTTGAACGACAAATACCAGATTATGAAAAATACCTTCAAGAGCGACTCTAGTCGCTCTTTTCTTTTGTCTCTACCTATCTTTCAACTTGCGTATTTCAACACTCTTCAAAGCTCGCGGTTTTCTTCAAAATCGGCTATATTAGCCGCCATTATTGTCATGCAAAAATGTGTTAGGCCACGTTTAGACAGGGCAAACTTACTGATTAGACTCAACGTATAAGCCCCTCAGCACCACGTTGAACACCACCATAGGAGAAGAGTTTTGCAAGCAGATGTAGCCCTAATAATGGGATCAAAAAGTGACTGGTCGACAATGGAAGGTGCCGCTGAAATAATGGACGCTCTTGGCGTAAGCTACCACGTCGAAGTTGTCTCCGCTCACCGCACACCAGTCAAACTTGCAGAATTCTCAGAAAGCGCTGCAGACAAAGGCTTTAAGGTAATTATTGGCGGCGCTGGCGGCGCTGCTCATTTGCCTGGCATGGTTGCTGCTCATACTCGTTTGCCTGTACTAGGTGTGCCAGTACAAAGTAAAGCCCTAAATGGCATGGACAGCTTACTGTCAATCGCACAAATGCCAAAAGGTGTTGCTGTTGGAACATTAGCTATTGGCAGTGCTGGGGCTTTTAATGCAGGTTTACTGGCTTGTCAAATTCTAGCTATTTCAAATCCTGAGCTTGCTAAGAAAATTGAAGCCTTCAGAGCCAATCAAACAGAAACAGTATTAGCAAATCCAGACCCGAGAGAGGCTTAAACTATGTCAGTTCTATGGGTATTAGGAGCCGGTCAATTAGGCGCTATGCTAAAACAAGCAGGAACACCACTTGGTCTTGATGTTCGTCCAGTGGATATTGAATCGACTGAGACACTAGACCTTTCTCCAACAGATATTGTGACAGCAGAAAGAGAAGAATGGCCAGAAACCGTGGCGACTAAACAACTCGCTACGCACAGCAACTTTGTCAACTTAGCCACTTTCCCACAGCTTGCTGATCGTCTAACACAGAAACAATGGTTAGATCGGCT
Source organism: Marinomonas sp. (assembly GCF_965225885.1). Taxonomy (NCBI): domain Bacteria; kingdom Pseudomonadati; phylum Pseudomonadota; class Gammaproteobacteria; order Oceanospirillales; family Oceanospirillaceae; genus Marinomonas; species Marinomonas sp. The sequence continues at coordinate 1,591,661 of NZ_OZ245329.1, read as the reverse complement.
TGAGCTAGCAACTGCACCATGGTTTCCTGTTGAAGCTGAATCCACAGCAACAAAAGCTCATGAGACATTAGGCGAGCGCGTTCTAATGAAACGTCGTCGGGGTGGTTACGATGGCAAAGGTCAATACTGGTTAAAAAAATCAGAAGGCATTGAGATCCCTGAAGATTGGAAAGGCCAAGCGATTGCAGAACAAGCCATTAATTTTGATGAAGAAGTTTCATTAGTAGGTGTTCGAGGCAAAAATGGTGAAACATATTTTTATCCCCTAACACTTAATCTTCATATTAATGGCATTCTATACGCTTCCATCTCTCCTCTAGAACGTCTAAAGCCTTTGCAGAGCAAAGCAGAAGCAATGCTGAGCAAACTAATGGACGCCTTAGACTATGTCGGCGTCATGGCAATGGAATGTTTCCGTGTAGGCGATGAGCTACTCATCAATGAGCTTGCTCCAAGAGTCCACAACAGCGGCCACTGGACACAAGCTGGCGCAAGTATCTGTCAGTTTGAAAATCACGTACGCGCCGTCACAGGCCTTCCATTAGCGCCAGCGGAAGTTAAAAATCAAAGCATGATGGTCAACTTAATTGGTGTAGACCTCAACTATGATTGGCTCAACGTACAAGGCTTAGAGCTTTATTGGTACAAAAAGGAAGTTCGCCCAGGAAGAAAGGTAGGACACCTAAACTTTTGTTCTGGTAGCCATTCTGTATTAGAGTCAGCGTTAACAAAATTAGATCTTCCAGAGCCTTATCCAGAAGCTTTACAGTGGTTAGCTAAAAATTTACCCAAACTATAAATATTCACCCAAAGTTAGATACACCTTAACCTGACAGCTAAACGCCGCTATCTATTATGATAAGCGGCATTTTTTATTACTCAGAGGACAATGTGAATTAATTCGACCCGAAGAGAGAAAAAAGAAATAAACGTGTAAAAAAATGTCTTAAAAATAGCAAATATAATATTTTAAAACTTGTTTACTTTAGAAAACTCCTTATTCTAATTGATCTAGCTGAAATCAGCTTATTCAATATAAGAAAACAGCACACTTAGATGCTGATAAGGAACCTTGAATGAACCACCTTGAACTAGACAGTTATGATTGGCGCTTGCTTCGAGCGCTGCAAACCAATGCGAGACTCACCAATGTAGCACTATCAGAACAAGTTAATCTATCTCCTTCCCAATGCTCAAGACGACTGCAAAGACTCGAACAAAACAACTTAATTGAAGCTTACTTTACTCAACTTAACGCAAGTCAGCTGGGATACCAAATAACCGCTTTTGTGAACATTACTCTTGATAAGAGCGTAAAAAATTCAGATCAAGAATTCAAAAACGCTATTGAAGCCACCCCCCAAATATTAGAATGTTACTCCGTGAGCGGCGAAGCTGATTACTGGTTACGAATTATTAGCGAAAACCTACCAACACTCTCAACATTTTTAAGTGAATCCCTTGCCAATTTACCTTGCGTCAGAGACCTGACCTCAACCGTTGTTCTCAACCGCGTAAAACACGCCCCCTCAATCCCACTACCTAATTAACCAAGATCACATAGAAGCGACATCCCACATACAGTCAGTATGGCTGTCGCTTTTTAAACTTCAGGTAAGCGAATCGCCACATAAACTCCTGCTAGCGTAATTAGCGAAAACACCAGAATAAGCGACTCTAAAGAAATCGAGTAAGTCAGTAAACTGATACCACTCATGGCTAATAATACAAAACCGATAATAGTATTGCTCACTGATACATAGCTAGTACGCTTATTACCCTCGCCTAAATTCACTAAATACGTTTTACGACCAATTCTCACACCTTGATGCGCAACACTTAAAACAAAATACAGAACAACAACCAGTAATGTAGCAAAGCTCGTTTCAGCAAATAACTTAACTGTAAAAAATAGAGCCACGCCAGTGAATGCACTCAATAAAGAAGCCGAAGCCATCACCTTTCGACTAGAATAATCGGAAAATAACCCCCAAAAAGGAGAAGATAACAGAGAAGCCAGACCACTCGCCAAAATAAATAAACCTAGTATCAATACACTATTTTCAGAATCTTGCTGGGCAATCAATACATAATAAGGAGCACTCAAAGCCGCACATAAAAATAATGAACGAGCAATAACGAATTCACGAAATACCGAATCCGTTTTTAATAGACTAAGCTCTTTAAAGACATAGCTTAAATTCGTACCTTTATCCCCAACTTCACTTAAAGGCTCTTGTACAAAAGAATAAATTAAAGCAGCAAGTAGCCAAATCAGCGTAGCAGCAACAATCCCCCAAACATAAAAGCCCACATTACCTTGAAGGCTTTCGAAGAAAAATAACATACAAACAGCAATACCTATTGTTATAAGCCCTGAAGCACTAGAGGACCACCCAGTGACCCTTCCACGCTTATTCTTAACAACAGTCTTACCAAGTACATCTTTCGACGCAACAGAATTAAGCCCCCTTGCCACACTAAATACCATCAACGCAGCAATAATTACCCAACCTGCGCTTGCTCCTTCCAGCAACAAAGCAGCGCAGCCTATAACTACCACACATAAAGATTGAATCAAGCTCCCCAACACCCAAACCCACTTTCGGACTTTCACCTTATAAATAAAATGCGCAATAACCAACTGCGGCAATAGGGATCCAGATTCACGTATTGGCACCAACCAGCCCAACAAATATAAGGGAGCACCTAAACTTTGTAACAGCCATGGCAACGTGACTTTTGGGTTAATCAGGACATCGCCTAAGTTAATTAAAAACTGAGAAACAACCAACTTAACAATATTTCTTCGGTCTACTGTTTTCTCGACTTCTTTGTCTAGCATCACATCACTCTATTTATAAAATTATTTGAAGGCCAATAACTAAAAATTGCCTCTAGAAACAGCAGAATAACGACAAATAAAAATATCTCACTCTAACAGTAATAGCTTTATCAAATGCTCTGATAAAGCTATAGAAGAATATTGAGTTTACAACTAATTATCACCATATTTTCTTCAGACGAAAAAAAGCCCTGACAGCATGGCTATCAGGGCCTTCTTAATTTAAAGCTTGACGACGACCTACTCTCACATGGGATCTCCCACACTACCATCGGCGATGGCGCTTTTCACTTCTGAGTTCGGGATGGGATCAGGTGGTTCAACGCCTCTATGATCGTCAAGCAATTCTGTTGCGTTTGTTCTGAGGTGCACTGTGTTGTGCGCTGACTTTTTATCGTTAGCTTGTCTCAAAACACGCGAATACGTGCTTGGATCTTTAACAATTCTGTTTTGAAATAACGTGTATCAAGTATTAAACCGGATCGTATTATGTGTCTTTTTAACGTTTTACGACCTCCATGGATGGAGGAAGTGCTGGGATTGTCAGGAACAATCTCCAGTAAAACCACTTTGGTGTTATATGGTCAAGCCTCACGAGCAATTAGTATTGGTTAGCTCAATGCCTCACAGCACTTACACACCCAACCTATCAACGTCCTAGTCTCGAACGGCTCTTTAGGGAACTTAAGTTCCAGTGAGATCTTATCTTAAGGGAGGCTTCCCGCTTAGATGCTTTCAGCGGTTATCCCGTCCGAACATAGCTACCCGGCAATGCCACTGGCGTGACAACCGGAACACCAGAGGTTCGTCCACTCCGGTCCTCTCGTACTAGGAGCAGCTCCTCTCAAATCTCAAACGTCCACGGCAGATAGGGACCGAACTGTCTCACGACGTTCTAAACCCAGCTCGCGTACCACTTTAAATGGCGAACAGCCATACCCTTGGGACCGGCTTCAGCCCCAGGATGTGATGAGCCGACATCGAGGTGCCAAACACCGCCGTCGATGTGAACTCTTGGGCGGTATCAGCCTGTTATCCCCGGAGTACCTTTTATCCGTTGAGCGATGGCCCTTCCATACAGAACCACCGGATCACTAAGACCTACTTTCGTACCTGCTCGACGTGTCTGTCTCGCAGTTAAGCGTGCTTTTGCCTTTACACTCTATGCATGATTTCCGACCATGCTGAGCACACCTTCGTGCTCCTCCGTTACTCTTTGGGAGGAGACCGCCCCAGTCAAACTACCCACCACACAGTGTCCTCGATCCCGATTAGGGACCTGAGTTAGAACCTCAAACATACCAGGGTGGTATTTCAAGAGTGGCTCCACGCAAACTAGCGTCTGCGCTTCAAAGCCTCCCACCTATCCTACACAAGTAGGTTCAAAGTTCACTGTGAAGCTATAGTAAAGGTTCACGGGGTCTTTCCGTCTAGCCGCGGATACACAGCATCTTCACTGCGATTTCAATTTCACTGAGTCTCGGGTGGAGACAGTGTGGCCATCGTTACGCCATTCGTGCAGGTCGGAACTTACCCGACAAGGAATTTCGCTACCTTAGGACCGTTATAGTTACGGCCGCCGTTTACTTGGGCTTCGATCAAGAGCTTCGCTTGCGCTAACCCCATCAATTAACCTTCAAGCACCGGGCAGGCGTCACACCCTATACGTCCACTTTCGTGTTTGCAGAGTGCTGTGTTTTTAATAAACAGTCGCAGCCACCTGGTATCTTCGACCGACTAGTGCTTACGGAGCAAGTCCTTCACACCGGCCGGCGTACCTTCTCCCGAAGTTACGGTACCATTTTGCCTAGTTCCTTCACCCGAGTTCTCTCAAGCGCCTTGGTATTCTCTACCTGACCACCTGTGTCGGTTTGGGGTACGGTCAATGTATATCTGAAGCTTAGAAGTTTTTCCTGGAAGCATGGCATCAACCACTTCACCCAAAAGAGGGTTCGTCATCAGTTCTCGGCATTCTCTCTTAAAGAGTGACCCGGATTTGCCTAAGTCACTTGCCTACCGCCTTAAACACAGACAACCATCGCTGTGCTGGCCTAGCCTTCTCCGTCTCTCCATCGCAATATACATCGGTACAGGAATATTAACCTGTTTCCCATCGACTACGCATTTCTGCCTCGCCTTAGGGGCCGACTCACCCTGCCCTGATTAACATGGGACAGGAAACCTTGGTCTTCCGGCGGGGGAGTTTTTCACTTCCCTTATCGTTACTCATGTCAACATTCGCACTTCTGATACCTCCAGCCTGCCTTACAGCTTGACCTTCAACGGCTTACAGAACGCTCCTCTACCATGCCTAATAAATTAAGCATCCGTAGCTTCGGTGTACAGTTTGAGCCCCGTTATATCTTCCGCGCAGGCCGACTCGACTAGTGAGCTATTACGCTTTCTTTAAAGGATGGCTGCTTCTAAGCCAACCTCCTAGCTGTCTAAGCCTTCCCACATCGTTTCCCACTTAACTGTAACTTTGGGACCTTAGCTGACGGTCTGGGTTGTTTCCCTTTCCACGACGGACGTTAGCACCCGCCGTGTGTCTCCCGTAATTGCACTCATTGGTATTCGGAGTTTGCATGGGGTTGGTAAGTCGGGATGACCCCCTAGCCCAAACAGTGCTCTACCCCCAATGGTGAGATACGAGGCGCTACCTAAATAGCTTTCGAGGAGAACCAGCTATCTCCGAGCTTGATTAGCCTTTCACTCCTATCCACAAGTCATCCCCAGCCTTTTCAACGGATGTGGGTTCGGTCCTCCAGTTGATGTTACTCAACCTTCAACCTGCTCATGGATAGATCGCCCGGTTTCGGGTCTATTCCCAGCAACTAAACGCCCTATTAAGACTCGGTTTCCCTACGGCTCCACTACATGCTTAACCTTGCTACTGAAAATAAGTCGTTGACCCATTATACAAAAGGTACGCAGTCACGGAACAAGTCCGCTCCCACTGCTTGTACGTACACGGTTTCAGGATCTATTTCACTCCCCTCACAGGGGTTCTTTTCGCCTTTCCCTCACGGTACTGGTTCACTATCGGTCAGTCAGGAGTATTTAGCCTTGGAGGATGGTCCCCCCATATTCAGACAGGATAACACGTGTCCCGTCCTACTCGTTTTCATGATTAGGGTGTTTTCGTATACGGGGCTATCACCCTCTATCGCGGCACTTTCCAGAGCCTTCTACTAACACCAAAACCACTTAAGGGCTAATCCCCTTTCGCTCGCCGCTACTTAGGGAATCTCGGTTGATTTCTTTTCCTCCGGGTACTTAGATGTTTCAGTTCCCCGGGTTCGCCTCCACACAGCTATGTATTCACTGTGGGATACTCTACAAGTAGAGTGGGTTTCCCCATTCGGACATGTTCGGATCAAAGTCTGTTTATCGACTCCCCGAACCTTTTCGCAGATTACCACGTCCTTCATCGCCTCTGACTGCCAAGGCATCCACCGTGCACGCTTGGTCACTTGACCATATAACCCAAAATAGTTTCCACTCAAAAGAGTGTAATATTAAGAATCACATACCAAAGGGCTTTTGTACCCCTCTGGATTTACGATAATAGAAGTCACCAAGCTGTTATCCTTAAAGAATAAGAGCAAGTAAACTTCCACCGGTTTAACGCTTGATTCATCGTTATTTCAAAATTCGAATTGTTAAAGAGCAAGTTTAGTGCAAAGCACTAAGTCAGAGACTAAAAATCACCCAACATGATTAAATGTAAGATGCTTAGCGTCTTGCTTAGAACTCTCTCTAAATCTTTCGCACAGAATGATCAGTAAATGGTGGAGCTATGCGGGATCGAACCGCAGACCTCCTGCGTGCAAAGCAGGCGCTCTCCCAGCTGAGCTATAGCCCCATTACTAACTAGATCGTATTTGGTGGGTCTGGGCCGATTTGAACGGAAAGACATCGACCTCACCACTCTTATTAAGAGAATGGAGTGACGCTCTAACCAACTTCGTTTCGACTTCAACCAAAGCCAATTCTTAAGAATTGGTGGGTCTGGGCCGATTTGAACGGCCGACCTCACCCTTATCAGGGGTGCGCTCTAACCAACTGAGCTACAGACCCAAATACTTTCTGTGCTTCTTATAAATTAGACATCAGATAATTTGTGTGAACGCTCACCAGAGGTTTCTATCGTTTAAGGAGGTGATCCAGCCCCAGGTTCCCCTAGGGCTACCTTGTTACGACTTCACCCCAGTCATTGACCACTCCGTGGTAACCGCCATCCCCTAAGGGTTAAGCTAGCTACTTCTGGAGCAATCAACTCCCATGGTGTGACGGGCGGTGTGTACAAGGCCCGGGAACGTATTCACCGTGGCATTCTGATCCACGATTACTAGCGATTCCGACTTCATGGAGTCGAGTTGCAGACTCCAATCCGGACTACGACGTACTTTGTGGGATTCGCTCACTATCGCTAGCTTGCAGCCCTCTGTATACGCCATTGTAGCACGTGTGTAGCCCTACTCGTAAGGGCCATGATGACTTGACGTCGTCCCCACCTTCCTCCGGTTTGTCACCGGCAGTCTCCTTAAAGTTCCCACCCGAAGTGCTGGCAAATAAGGATAAGGGTTGCGCTCGTTACGGGACTTAACCCAACATTTCACAACACGAGCTGACGACAGCCATGCAGCACCTGTCTCAGTGTTCCCGAAGGCACTCCAAAATCTCTTCTGGATTCACTGGATGTCAAGAGTAGGTAAGGTTCTTCGCGTTGCGTCGAATTAAACCACATGCTCCACCGCTTGTGCGGGCCCCCGTCAATTCATTTGAGTTTTAACCTTGCGGCCGTACTCCCCAGGCGGTCTACTTATTGCGTTAGCTGCGCCACTAAGTCATTACAACCCAACGGCTAGTAGACATCGTTTACGGCGTGGACTACCAGGGTATCTAATCCTGTTTGCTCCCCACGCTTTCGCACCTCAGTGTCAGTATTAGTCCAGGGTGTCGCCTTCGCCACTGATGTTCCTTCCTATATCTACGCATTTCACCGCTACACAGGAAATTCCACACCCCTCTACCATACTCTAGCCTGCCAGTATCGGGTGCCATTCCAAGGTTGAGCCCTGGGATTTCACATCCGACTTAACAAACCACCTACGCGCGCTTTACGCCCAGTAATTCCGATTAACGCTTGCACCCTCTGTATTACCGCGGCTGCTGGCACAGAGTTAGCCGGTGCTTCTTCTGGGGCTAACGTCAAAATAACTAGGTATTAACTAGTTACCCTTCCTCACCCCTGAAAGTGCCTTACAACCCTAAGGCCTTCTTCACACACGCGGCATGGCTGGATCAGGCTTGCGCCCATTGTCCAATATTCCCCACTGCTGCCTCCCGTAGGAGTCTGGGCCGTGTCTCAGTCCCAGTGTGACTGGCCATCCTCTCAGACCAGTTAAAGATCGTCGCCTTGGTAGGCCTTTACCCTACCAACTAGCTAATCTTACGCAGGCTCATCTAATAGCGGAAGGCTCCGAAGAGTCCCCTCCTTTCCCCCTTAGGGCGTATGCGGTATTAGCATGCGTTTCCACATGTTGTCCCCCTCTACTAGGCAGATTCCTACGCGTTACTCACCCGTCCGCCGCTCGTCAGCAGGAGCAAGCTCCCCTGTTACCGCTCGACTTGCATGTGTTAAGCCTGCCGCCAGCGTTCAATCTGAGCCATGATCAAACTCTTCAGTTTAATTTTTAAACTCATACTTAAAAGTATGAGTTTGCCTGCTCAAAATCTATTACACTAACAATAACTTAATCATTTCATCACCCCGAAAGATAACAAAACAACATAAAGCGAATTGACGTGTTAGACGTTTCGCAAGACTTCAATTTTTTTGATCATCTCGAATCAGTCAAAAACCAATCCGGACAATCTTCTGAAGCCTCCAGCGAGCGCCCACACAAATTATCTGATTATCTATTTTAAAGAGCGTCTGATACTTCGTTCAACGTTCCTACCTAAGTAAGTCGCAAACTCTTGTTTGCTTCGTTGTCCGTGTCAGTGGAGGCGTATAATACAGCCTAGAAGTTTTAGCGCAAGCCCTTTTTTGAAATTCTTTTAATTAATTTAAATTTCATTCCACAAGGCCTAGATATACAAAAAGACACCGAAGTGTCTTTTTGTATATCTCATTCGTTAGTCATCAGCCATCTTGCACTACAACACGAAAAGATGATGCTTTTTCTTACCTAATTTAACTAGGAAGTATTTACCGAAATAACCGTTACCAGCAGTAAAGATATCCGCAGCGGCCATATTGTCAATCAACCCTTTCGCCACACCGTTAACAAAAACAGAATCCCGCTGAAGCGCATCTTTAACCTGCTTACCACTAGCAGCCAATCCAGCATCGACCATTAGACTAGTAAGTGGAATCTCAGAAAGATTAATTCCAGCCAAAGAACTACTTGGCAAACCATCAAGCTGGATTTGCTCAAGGTCTTGCTCACTTAATTGATCAGCTTCACCACTAAACAAAGCATTAGTAATACGCTCCGCCGCTTGCAAACCTTCTTCACCATGCACTAACTTAGTTGCTTCACGAGCAAGAATAGACTGGGCCTGAGGCTTACCACCACTTTCTTTATCGGCTTTTTCAATTGCATCAATATCAGCAAGATCTAAAAAGGTAAAAAACTTCAAAAATTTATACACATCTGCATCTGCAGTATTCATCCAAAATTGATAAAAAGCGTACTGACTTGTCTTGGAAGAATCCAACCAAACTGCGCCCGATTCCGTTTTACCAAATTTTGTTCCATCAGATTTTGTTACCAAAGGAACCGTCAAACCAAATGTTTGAGATTGATTTTGACGACGTGAAAGATCGATACCACCAACGATATTACCCCACTGATCACTACCGCCAACCTGCAGAGTACAATCATAGGTTCGATTCAATTCAGCAAAATCCATTCCTTGCAGTAGTGCATAAGAGAATTCAGTAAAAGAAATGCCAGCACCTTCTCTATTAAGACGCTGCTGAACCGATTCTTTATTGATCATTGCATTAACAGAAAAGTGCTTACCAATATCTCGTAAGAAATCCAGCACACTCATTTCGCCAGCCCAATCGAGATTATTAACGACTCGCGCGGGGTTAGGAACATCATCAAATTTCACAAACTGACTAACTTGTCCGCGAATTTTTTCAGCCCAACTCGCAACCACATCCGATGTATTCAATTGGCGTTCAGCCGCTTTAAAGCTTGGATCACCAATAAGGCCAGTTGCACCACCAACCAAAGCAATCGGGTTATGCCCAGCATCTTGGAAGCGTTTTAATACAAGAAGAGGCACAAGATGACCTAAATGCAGGCTGTCTGCGGTTGGATCAAAACCACAATAAAGAGTACGACTTCCACCATCTAGATGTTTTTTTAGCTCATCTTCTGCCGTCATTTGGGCGATAAGTCCGCGAGCTTGCAAGTCATTCAACAGGTCTTTACTGCTTACAGTCATTATTTTGATCCATATCCTAGTTAGTTTATCTTATTTAAGCATTCAATTATAAAAGTAATATTGGTAGGATTATAAGGCTTTTATTAAAGATTTTTTAGGTACGCATTTTGATCAAGCTATTACCAACAAAGCATTTACTCCTAATTTCAGGGGTAAGCGCACTCCTCGCCATAGTGCTTATCGCACTCCCTGAAGAGAAAACCATCGAGAACAACCTAATTTCTCTCGAAGCGAACTTTGAGGTGATAGACCAGTCTAAGCTTATGCTTCAGGACTTACAAAAACTCACACCTAAAGCCCCATTCACGGCCTTATCGCCTAGTGACACAAGTTCTACCTATGATATCCCCGCACCCGACACACTAGTAAAAAAGAACAGCCCAGCAACCTTTAAAGAACAATCTCTTGAAGTAAAATCTGGAGACTCACTATCAAAACTACTAGCAAGTGAGGGGATCTCAGCACAAGATATATACAAAGTTTCTCTTGCCGACAAAAAACAAAAAACGTTACTCCAAATGAAGCCAGGACAAACAATAAACTTCACAAAGAATGAAACATCCGGCGAACTCACTAAACTCACACTAATCCTTAATCGCTTAGACAGCGTAACTTTTGAACGTAATAACGATGCATTCAATAGAACAGAAAACTCTAGAACACCGGAAATAGTCCAGACTTATAAAGAAGCAGAAATCAATAACTCTTTATTCGTTGATGGACTAAAATCAGGAATAGACCAACCCCTTCTAATTGAATTAGCAAATATTTTTGGCTGGGATATAGACTTTGCACTGGATATACGAAAAGGCGACAGTCTAAGCATGCTGTACGAAGAAAACTACCTTGACGGCGAAAAAATAGGGCATGGAAATATAATTGCAGCTCAATTCATCAACAACGGTAGGACTTATCAGGCCATCCGTTATAAAACAGATAAAGGAGTAAATTATTACACTCCTGATGGCTTAGCAATGCGTAAAGCCTTTATACGAACTCCCGTCGATTTCACTAGGATTTCATCTAAATTTAACCCCAACAGATTGCACCCCATTTTTAAAACCAGTCGCCCACACAGAGGCGTTGACTATGCAGCAGCAAGTGGCACACCAGTAAAAGCCGCTGGTGATGGAAAAATCTCCTTTGCTGGAAAACAAAACGGCTACGGAAATGTCGTCATTATTGATCATGGTCGAGGCTACCAAACTCTTTACGCCCATTTAAAAGGCTTTGCTAGAGGAACAAAACGTGGTGCCAGAGTTCAGCAAGGAAAGATTATTGCTTATGTAGGACAAACTGGCTGGGCAACTGGCCCTCATCTACACTACGAATTCAGGATAAATGGCACTCACAAAAATCCAGTAACGGTGAAGCTACCAAATGACGATCCAATGCCTAAAAACGATTTGAAAAACTATCTACCTTATGCAAAAGAAGTAGTCACTACACTAACAAATTCACATTCACCTTCGTTTGCACAAAAGCTGGCATCACTAAAGGATTAACAATCCCAGTCGACTCAAATAAAAAAAGCAGCTATCAAGCTGCTTTTTTTATTACTGCGATTACCTAATTAGATATTAGATAGCGCTGTTTACAAAATCTACCAATTGAGATTTAGATACGGCACCAACTTTAGTTGCTACCACTTCACCGCCTTTAACGATAAGCAAAGTAGGGATACCACGTACATTGTATTTAGGCGCTGTTTCAGTGTTTTCGTCAACGTTAAGCTTTACAACTTTTACTTTACCAGCGTATTCAGCTGCAACGTCTTCCAATACAGGCGCGATCATTTTACAAGGGCCACACCAAGGTGCCCAGAAATCTACAATTACAGGGATGTCTGAATTAAGCACTTCTTCTGCAAATTGAGCATCAGTGATTTGAATTGTGTTCTCACTCATAATAATTCCTCAAAATTCTATTTTTAACTAATGAATGTGGCTAGTGTATCACTAAATGATTGGGGTAAAAACGAGTTCTCTTTAATTATAACGATAGAAAAACGCTATAACATTAAAGATCGAATAACCGTTGGCAATTCGAGTAAGGAGTGGATCTCTGCATGAGAGCGAGTGCCCCAGCCATCACCCCAACGTTGCGCGCCATGACGATTAAACCAGACACTTTTTGCGCCAGCATTTGAGGCTCCAAACACATCATCCTCTGGATGATCGCCGACGTGGATAAGTTCCGATATATCCACACCAGCTTTTTTGGCTGCAATAGAAAACACATCAACAGCAGGCTTTGCCACCCCCACTTGATCAGCCCGAACAGCAAAATCAAAATACTGTCCTAGACCGATATAAGGATGAAATACATCCGCATTACCATTGGTAATTACCGCCAAGGTGTATTCCTGACTCAACGCTTCCAAGACATCCACGACATGAGGATATAGGTCCACTTTTTGACGCCATTCGCTGAAATGCGCCAACGCAGCACAAGCCACTGACTCAGCCTCTTCAGAAGGTAACCCGAATTGCTTTAACGCAAGCTTGTACACCGCTAAACGAATCGCAGTTAGATTAAAGGCCAGCTCAGGATTTTTAGATAAGACTTTGTTTTTTAACTCTTCTCGAGCGAGAAGAGAATATTGCTGAGAAAAGCCAGGGAAACGCTCTTCAAACCAAGACTCCATGGCATACTCCGCTCGCATAATAACCGGAGCGACATCCCATAAAGTATTATCAAGGTCGAAAGTAATAAGTACACTCACGGCAACAGCCTCAATAGAATCGCACTCAATAAATCAGCGAGATACTGAAGAAATAAAGCGCCCTTTTCTTTATCAAAAGCCGATTTATTTTCAGATCCCAATACAAGAACACCGCATTTCCTAACCTCTCCGCCTTCTCTTGACAAAAGCGGCAACACAGCAACAGAGCGAATAGAGGCAGCATCATCAGGAAAAAGAAAGCTCATTTCATTTGCTGGCAACATGCCACAAAAGCAATCCGTAAACCCAGCGGCATGAGACAAAAACACATCATCTTCCACCAGCTTATGGGACCTAACAGCGCTATCTGGGAATTCACCATATAACACTAATGCATGGCGAGAGACTTCAAAATCGTCTCTCACCATGTCATCGATAATAACGGCAAGGTCGTCTAGGGAGCCACAAGTAAGCCCAGCCAAGACTAAACGACGACTTTTTTGCATAGTAGACTCATTCTCACGAGCCACCTCTATTAAGCGATCAAACTCTGCACGATAATCTGCCGTCGTTTTGCGCAATAAGTTAACTTGATATTCAAGTAACGAAATTACTTTCCCATTAACTGGATGAGGAAGCGTCAGACTCTCCAACAAATCAGCATGCCGGATAAAAAAATCCGGTGTTTTTGACAAATATTGAATAACTTCTTCTTCGCTCATAATTCCTCTATAGGTAGATTTGACCTTCGAATACTTTCTCAGCGGGACCAGTCATAAGAATAGGTAAGCCTTCGCCCTGCCATTCAATATGTAAATCTCCTCCACGTAGATGAACCGTCACTTTAGGGGACAACCATCCCTGTTTAATTCCAGCAACAACCGCTGCACAAGCACCTGTTCCGCAAGCTTGAGTTTCCCCCACGCCGCGCTCATAAACACGTAAATTGATTTCATCAGGGCTCACAACCTGCATAAAGCCAACATTCACTTTTCTCGGAAAGCGTTCATGACACTCAAGCAGCGCTCCCACTTTAGCAACCTCGTCGTCCAGCAATTGATCGACTTTAATGACAGCATGAGGATTACCAACGGACACGGGTGTTATAAAATACTCGGTATCGCCAGCCATAATGCTGTAAAGACCATCACAAGGCTCTGCCGTAAATGGTAAATCCTTTGGCTCAAAACTTGGTGCGCCCATATCGACGGTGACTAAACCGCCGTCCAAAACACGCAATTGGATTGCACCACGCTTTGTTTCAACATTGATAATGCGTTTATTCGTTAACTCTCGGTCTAAAACAAACTTCGCAAAGCAACGAGCACCGTTCCCACAATGCTCAACTTCACTGCCATCCGAATTATAAATGCGATAACGAAAATCCATATCAGGATTAGTGGGTGGCTCGACCACTAAAAGCTGATCAAACCCAATCCCCCAGTTACGATCACTCAGTCTCTCGATTTGCTGCTTATTAAAAAACACCTTACGAGACACCGCATCGACTACGACAAAATCATTTCCTAGACCATGCATTTTGGTAAATTTTAACAACACGACGAACTCCTCAGTCTGGCAAAATTTGCTCACCAGCTAACTGATGTTCAATCGTTTCACGGGCACGAATCAAATAGGTTTTATCGCCATCAACCATAACTTCCGCCGCACGATTACGGCTGTTGTAATTTGATGACATGGTGAAACCATAGGCTCCCGCTGAGCGAACTGCCAATAGGTCACCCGCCTGAATATCTAGCTCACGACCCTTACCTAAAAAGTCACCCGTCTCACAAATAGGACCCACAAGATCGTAATTACGCTTACCTTCAGGCGTTGGTAATAAAGACACAGGAACAATATTCATCCAAGCACCATATAAGGATGGACGAATAAGATCGTTCATTGCACCATCAATGATGGCGAAATTTTTATGCGGATTGCATTTCAAAAACTCGACCTGTGTTAATAAGATACCAGCATTTGCTGCAATGGAACGACCCGGTTCAAACGCAAGTTCAAAGCTTTTACCCTTTACTTTCTCAAGTAATAACTTTGCGTAATCTGCAGGTTCTGGCGGTACTTCATCGCGATAGCGCACACCTAAGCCGCCACCTAGATCAAGGTGCTTGATAGTAATACCAACTGCCGCTAGTTCATCCACTAACCCCATCAAACGATCAAACGTATCCAAGAAAGGTTTTAGTTCTGTCAATTGCGAACCGATATGACAATCCACACCCATGACATTTAAGTTAGGTAACTCATGAGCAATTTTGTAGATACGAACCGCGTCTTTAATATCGATACCAAACTTATTTTCTTTCAAACCAGTTGAAATATAAGGATGAGTCTTAGCATCGACATCAGGGTTAACGCGCAAGGAAACCGGAGCCACTTTGCCCATTTCACCAGCAACTTGATCTAATCGATACAATTCCGCTTCAGACTCGACATTGAAGCAATGAATGCCCACTTCCAATGCCCGGCGCATTTCCACCGCTTGTTTGCCCAAACCGGAAAACATGATTTTTGAAGGCTCGCCACCTGCTTTCAAAACACGTTCGAGCTCACCAATAGAAACAATATCGAAACCGGATCCCAGACGCGCCAATACATTCAAAATAGCAATATTTGAACACGCTTTGACGGCATAGCAGATTAGAGTCGGGTGTGATGCAAAAGCATCGGCATACGCTTTATAGTGACGTTCAAGAGTAGCACGAGAATAAACGTAACACGGCGTACCATAATGATTAGCAACATCTGATAGAGCAACATCCTCTGCATGCAGAGTCTGATTAGAATAATTAAAAAAGTCCAAAAGGGAATCCTCAGTTACAAAGACGATTCTTGTTGCGTTTCAGCCGCGTCATCCGGTAAATAAAGCGCACCTTTATTTCCGCAAGCCGTAAGGAAAACAGCCAAAACACATACTGAAAGTAACTTAAACATCATCTTATCTCTTCTATTTTTGATTGAGACAGTATACCTTGCAGCCAGTTCGTTTCCCAACCCCAGCAAGCCAATTACCTGGATATTCTTTACTTAGAACTCTTTACTCAAAATGAGCTCGTGCCCTGACTTGAATTTGCTATATTTACCTCAAGCTATAAAGGCACTAATCTTAAGTTGGATTCAAATATCGCTAACTTCAACAAAACACAAAAAACTAGAAGCTTAATGAAAAACAGGATTGCCCCATGGGTGACCGCACTTGTCTGCGCCATCGCAATACACATACTCGTAATCGAAGTGTCAGACAGCCAACATTGGTTTGAGAGAGACGCACAACCGTCAACATTCGAATTGCTTTTATTGCCAGCACCACAAACCACTCAAACATCGCCAAATAATGATCCTCCAAAAGCTGAAGCAGAAACTTTTGCACCGAAAGAAGAAGCTAAAACGGAAGAAGCTCTGCAAGCAGACGCAACCTTAGCCACAGAAATGGTACAACCGGACAATGCTGAGCAAATAGAAACCCTACAGCCGACAGAGCCGCCAACCGCCATTGAGTCTGAAGGCCTTACCGGCAAAGAACTAAGTGAACGAAGCAACGAATTTGATCCCCAAGAGGTGATTAACAACATAGACAATGAACAGGCGTTTTCAGAAAACCCATTACAAAATGACAGGCAGGATTCAAGCTCTATCCCAACCCAATTAAGTACTGACAAACCAGACCTGCTTGATTTATCGAAAATATCTTTATCACCAGATGTAAAAGATGAGTCATTAGTAAAAGTATTTTCTAAAGAGCTAAGAGACAAAATCTCAGACTCTAAGAAGGCGCAAAAAGAATATTTACAAGGCTTAAAAAAGGAAGATGAAGAGTACCCCGTAACCAAAGACGCAGATGGAACACGTTACGTTAATATAAAAGGCGTTTGCTGGCGACTTCCAAAAGAAGGCAGCAAAGAAGGCTGGGCCATTGTATTTGACGGTTGTGGAGTAAAATCAAAGCTATTTCATTTTGAGCTGAATATTTCACCCAGCATAATTACAAATGAATTATTAAGCCCTAATTCACCATTCAACTTAGATCAACCTGCAAAATAAAAAAAAACGGCTACTCCATCCAGAGCAACCGTTTAAAATGTTTTTAGTTTAGTAATCTAACAAGCTTATCTAGTCGCTAGATCCGCTTTCGCACGCTCTACCGCTTGTAGAACCTGAGCCGGCGCTGTACCGCCAATGTGGTTACGAGCCGCAACCGAACCCTCAAGTGTCAAAACATCAAAGACATCAGCCTCAATCATACTACCGAAAGATTGAAGCTCTTCCAGTGTCATTTCGGATAAATCTTTACCTTCTTTCACACCGTAACCCACGGCCTTACCCACTATTTCGTGAGCATCACGGAACGCAACACCATGACGAACCAAGTAATCTGCCAAATCAGTCGCGGTTGAAAAACCTCGGCGTGCGGCTTCGTACATATGTTCTTTACGAGACTCAATCGCAGGAATCATATCGGCGAATGCGCGCAATGAACCTTTTAGCGTATCAACCGTATCAAACAATGGCTCTTTGTCTTCTTGATTGTCTTTGTTGTAAGCCAAACATTGTGACTTCATCAAGGTTAACAAACCCATCAAATGACCATAGACACGGCCTGTTTTACCACGAACTAATTCTGGCACATCAGGGTTTTTCTTCTGCGGCATAATAGACGAGCCAGTACAGAAACGATCTGGCAAATAGATGAAGTTGAATTGAGCAGACACCCACATCACCATTTCTTCCGCCCAACGGGACATATGCATCATGATGATAGAAGCTGTTGCTGTAAATTCGATGGCAAAATCTCGGTCACTTACTGAATCCAAAGAGTTATAGGTCGGACGTTCAAAACCTAGCAATTCTGCCGTCATATGACGATCAATTGGATAAGTGGTTCCCGCAAGAGCCGCCGCGCCAAGTGGTAAAATATTAATACGTTTACGGCAATCCACTAGACGTTCGTAGTCACGCTGCATCATTTCATACCAAGCCATCAAATGATGACCAAAGGTCACTGGCTGAGCCGTTTGTAAGTGCGTGAAGCCAGGCATAATAGTATTGGCTTCTTTTTCAGCCAAGCTCAAAATACCTTGCTGCAGACGAGTGACTTCCTCTAATAAGAAGTCCACTTCATCACGCATATAAAGACGAATATCTGTGGCTACTTGGTCGTTACGAGAACGGCCAGTGTGCAGCTTTTTACCAGTAATGCCGATTTTTTGTGTTAAACGAGCCTCAATGTTCATGTGAACATCTTCTAATTCAACAGACCACTCAAATTCACCACGGGCAATTTCACCCTCGATTTCGGTCAGACCCTGAATAATCTGATCTCGTTCTTCTTCGGTCAAAACGCCAACACTAGCAAGCATTTTGCCATGTGCAATTGACCCTTGAATATCCTGTTTGGCCATACGTTGATCAAACTCAACAGACGCAGTAAAACGCGCAACAAACGCATCAACAGGCTCAGAAAAACGACCACCCCATTGCTGGTTCGTGGTTTTATTAGTATCAGTCATTCGGTTGGTTCCCACACAAATTCAAACAGCTGCCAAGAGTACATTAAGCGCTTCGACTTATAAAGCACTGAAAGATGACGGACTCCTTCTTAGCGAGTATCATTGGCGAAGAAAAACAGAAGATATTTGTCCATCTACAAGTCGCTAGGAGATGAAGTGAAAGATAAGATTGTGATCGCAACCAGAGAAAGTCAGTTAGCCCTTTGGCAAGCCAATAACGTCAAAGCGCAATTAGAAAGCCTCTACCCAGACATGACAGTTGAATTGCTAGGCATGACGACAAAAGGCGATCAGATTCTAGATTCCCCCCTCTCTAAAATTGGCGGCAAAGGTCTTTTTGTTAAAGAATTAGAAAGTGCGCTTATGGACGGACGTGCTGACATTGCGGTTCACTCCATGAAAGACGTACCAATGGCCTTCCCCGAAGGGCTAGGATTGGCGGTTATTTGTGAACGCGAAGACCCGAGCGACGCCTTTGTTTCTAATAAAGTAGAATCACTGGATCAGCTACCGAGCGGTGCCGTTGTCGGTACATCTAGCTTACGTCGTGCCTGCCAATTAAAAATGAATCGTCCTGACTTAATCATCAAAGACCTTCGCGGCAATGTGAATACTCGCTTAAGAAAAATGGACGACGGTGAATACGACGCTATTATTCTGGCAACCGCTGGTTTAGTTCGCCTCGAAATGTTTGACCGAATTCGTCAAAGAATTCCTGCTGAAACCAGCTTACCAGCAGGTGGACAAGGTGCAATGGGGATAGAGTGCCGCTCAGATGACGTGCAAACTATTAATTTATTAGCGCCATTGCAACACGAAGAAACCGCTATTCGTGTTGCCGCTGAACGCGCAGTAAACGAACGTCTTAATGGTGGTTGCCAAGCGCCGATTGCCTGCTTCGCTATCTTAAATGATGACACTATTTGGCTAAGAGGCTTGGTCGGCAGCCCAGATGGTAAAACCATGATTGAGGGTGAAATTCGCGGTCACAAAGACGATGCAAAATCTCTTGGTGTGCAATTAGCGGATGACTTACTTGCGCGTGGCGCAGATGTCATCCTTGACGCCTTATACAAATAAATAAAAAGGCGAAACATCAGTGCAAGACTGTCGTATCCTAATTACCAGACCGGAACCAGAAAATACGTTAAGCCGTGAGCGCGTAAGCTCTCATGGTTGGACGGCCGTTCCATTACCCATGCTGGAAATTTCGCCTATAGAAGACGCAGATAAGAAAGCGATTATTCGGGCACAAGTATTTGATATAGACACATTTGACTACGTCATATTCGTTAGTAAAAACGCTGCTCGGCTCGCTTGCGATTGGTTGGATGACTGTTGGCCCATGTTACCCGCTAACGTTTATTGGATTGGCATAGGACAAGGCACCACACAAACACTCATAGATGAAGGCGTTCCGGCTCTATCAAATCCGGGACACACAACAGAAGCATTACTTGAATGGCTAAAACCTGCCAAAATGAAAGATCAGAAAATATTGATTGTTCGTGGCGAAGGCGGACGCCCAGAACTCGGCAATAAACTAGAAGAACGAGGCGCAAAGGTAAGTTACCTTTCGCTCTACGATAGAAAAAAACCGCGCTATTCTGCTCAAACTTTCTTTATGCTGCCCGATATCAATTTAATATGGGTAACCAGTGGCGAAAGTTTACTCAATCTTTCAGAATACGTATCACTGCATAAACCAGAGTGGAAAACGCTGCCTATACTCACACCGAGCATTAGAGTAAATCAGCAAGCGAAAGAAATGGGTTGGATAAATGCCTCGTGCGCAAATGGCGCTGACGATAACAGCTTAATCAAAGCGACAGAATTTCACACAGGAAAACAGCATGACTGATAATAATAAGCACGAACCACAAGCGAACGAGGCTATTGAGAAAACACCAAAGAACTCAGAAAAACGACCTGAACAACCAACTACACCACAAGATAAAAAAATGTCACCGACATCCTCAATAAATACTGTTGCTATTTTATCCCTTGGACTGTCAGCCATCGCTATTGCAACAAGTGGTTGGCTATATTTCCAAAGCACTCAGAGCACTCTAAATAAAGACGTTCAACAATTAACAGCACAGCAAACCAACCTAGACAGAAAAATCAACAGCAATACTCTAGATAGATCTCAGCTTAATCAGTTAATTGAACAAGTAAAAACGACAGAACAAACCATTCTAATGCAGAAAAATGAGCTCGTAGCTCAGCAATCTCAACAGAGCGAAAAATTATTATCGCTTGAATCAAAACTTAATAGACTTAACAACACATCCAAAGAAGACTGGAAATTAGCCGAGGCCGAGTATTTAATCCGCCTAGCCAATCAGCGTTTATTACTTGAGTCAGATAACAACGGCGCCACCACTCTTCTTATAAATGCCGACGACATTCTCAATGAGTTAGAAGATCCAATCGTTTTCACAACACGCAAAGCCTTAGCAAAAGATATCCAAGCGTTAAAATCCATTAGTCAATTTGATTTAGAAGGCGCTTACCTTAAGCTAAACGCTTTATATGATAATGTTCAGACTCTGCCTCAACGAGAGCCATCAAAAGAATGGCAAGCCAATACGACAGAGAAAATACAACAGGCAGACGACTCTACAACAGGCAAAATCACTTCGGTTCTGGAAAACTTATGGAAATCCATACGTTCTCTAGTAGTCATTAATTACAATCACAAGCCAATCAACGCTTTGTTACCACCAGCAGAATACCAAGAGCTCATTACCGGTATACAACTGCAACTGGAAATTGCTCAAGTCGCTTTGATCAAAGGCGAGTCGATGATTTATCAGCAAGCACTATCTCGAGTTGCAAACGCTACAACGGAGCATTTTGAAACCCAATCAAACAGTGTCACCACATTCTTGGCTAGCTTAACCGCCTTACAACAGCTGAATCCATCACCAGATTTACCACTTCCTAGAGAGTCATTAATGGCAATGAAATCATTAATGAAGGAATGGAATAACCTCAGCCCAGACACACCAAGCACTATCGATAACGTAGAGCCATCTCCAATAGAAGATGAAAATACGTCCGCATCACCTCAAACAGACTTAGGAGATAAGGCATGAGAAAACTCCTTTTCTTGCTGGTCATTATGATGGCGGTAGGCGGTGTCTTAGGGCTACTGATGCGCCAAGACAGCGGCTATGTTTTAGTGGCTTATAATGGCGTCACAATCGAGACCAGTTTATGGGTCTTGATTACTGCCATTGTTATTACTCTATTTGCTTTAAGTTGGGTAAAGCGCATTTTATTTATCCTTCTAAGACCCAGTAATTCATTAGCAAAAGTAACCGGCAATTTGGCGCAAAAAAGAGCCTCTCGAAACACCATTCGTGGCATGTTAGAACTGGTTGGAGGCAATTGGAATAAAGCAGAAAAGTTGCTAACCAACAGCGCCGAAAAAGTTCCTTATCCACTAATCAATTACATTGGTGCAGCCTACGCTGCAAGCGAGCAAGACGAACAAGAACGTTCAAAAGCATTACTACGCTCTGCTCATAAATCGACACCAGAGGCCGAATTCGCCATTGGCTTTGCACAAAGCCAAATTCAGATAAAACAAGAACACTATGAAGGCGCTCTCGCCTCTCTCTTACGCCTTCAAAAACTAAAGCCAAAACACAAACAAGTATTAAAAATGTTAGTGACCGTTTATAAACAACTAAAAGATTGGGATGCGTTACTCGCTCTCACCCCAACACTAAAAAAAGACGGCATATTTGATGGCGACAATCTGCTCCAATTAGAACGTAATGCTTTCTTAGCTCTGCTTGATAAAATCAAGTTTCGTAATAAGCTCGGGCAGAGTAACAAAGAATTAGTTTCTGAAGTGGAAAGCTTATGGAATAAATTAGACACCCTTTCTCAAGACGACAGAATGAGACAGCTTTATGCTCAAACACTCATTTATTTTGACGATGACACAAGAGCGGAAAACTTCATTCGTAATAGTTTGAATCAGAAATGGTCAGAAGAGCTGATCTATGAATACGGCAACATCAAACAAGATAACGCCAAAAAATTATTAACCAATTGCGAGAACTGGCTAAAAAAAGAACCTGCAAGTGCGAACTTATACCTTGTCTGTGGCCGCTTAAGTCAATCAATGATGTTATGGGGTAAAGCAAGAGATTATTATGAGCAGTCCCTATATCTCGATTCACACAGTGAAGCGTTGGCAGAACTAAGCCGCTTACTCAAAGCCATGGGCGACACAAAAGCAAGCCAAGAGCTAATGATGATTAATCTAAGCCATGCTAGCAATCAATTAAAATCACTTCCTCTGCCTTAGCAATTTCATTAACAAAATGCATGACACATAAAAAGCGCTATTATGAAAATAACAGCGCTTTTTATACATATAACCAAAAAAATATTATTTAAAGCGAACGACCAATTCGTGCATATTATTCGCTACATCTTGTAATGCCCGAATACTATCACTTGATTGATTCGATTTATCAGAACTCTCAACTGACAAATCAGAAATACGCACAACTTGGCGATTAATATCCTCAGAAACATGAGCTTGCTCTTCGACCGCTGCTGACATTTGTATCGACATATCAGAGATACTTGAGACAGCATCAACAATACTCACAAATGCACTTTCCATCTCGACAATTTTTTCCAACCCTTGTGCGGCATCCTGTTTACCTTGATTTGCAATGATCACCGAATTTTGAGTGCCATTGCGCAAAGTTTCTATGATGTGATGAATGTCTTTTGTAGAATCTTGTGTTCTTTGAGCCAGCTGTCGAACTTCATCCGCCACGACAGCAAAACCTCGACCATACTCTCCAGCACGTGCAGCCTCAATCGCCGCATTCAAGGCTAATAAATTCGTTTGCTCTGCAATTTGATCAATCATTTGTGCAACTTGCGCTATTTTTTCAGAGTGATCCGCCAACTCTTGAACTGTGGTACTAATATCATTCACCGTTTCACTCAGTTGGTGTATAGACTGGCGCGTTTCTTGGACTATTTTTGACCATTTTGAGCCGATTCAAAAGAAGACTTTGCACTATCAGCTGTCATCTGTACGTGTTGAGCAACATCATTGATGGTAGTCGTCATTTCCTGCATAGCCGCAGCAACATCTTGAGTTTCATGCTGCTGGCTCACCATGCCTTTTGTCGTTTCAATGGTCAATGCCAAACCAATTTTAGACTGTTCGGATACTTTTAAAGATTCATCTTCAAAACGAGTCAATACTGCGTCCATTCTAGATATCAAACTCTTTACACCGACATCTAGTGTTGCAATATCCAAAGAAGTGTCTGAGTAAGTTACACCTGCCAGTGGATGTAGAAAAGCTGTTGATAATCGCTTTCTTAAAGTCGTCTGCAATTTTGAATGATTTAGTAAGAACAAGCCATTAGCCAATAAACTTGTCACGGCTAGAACGCCTGCACCATAAAGAATATTAACACTGCTTGCCGCAACAGCTAAGACAATACCAATTAAAGGCAATACTAGCTTCCATGACATAAAAACTCTTGGAATGACATTTTTACCATTATTGATTCGTAGATAAACTTTCTCTGCTCTTTTTACATCTTCACGACTAGGTACGGTCCTCACAGATTCATAACCAATGACTTTGCCACCTTCAGTGACAGGTGTCACATAAGCATCCACCCAATAAAAATCACCATTTTTACAGCGGTTTTTTACTAAGCCCATCCAAGC
This sequence comes from Marinomonas sp., assembly GCF_965225885.1. Taxonomy (NCBI): domain Bacteria; kingdom Pseudomonadati; phylum Pseudomonadota; class Gammaproteobacteria; order Oceanospirillales; family Oceanospirillaceae; genus Marinomonas; species Marinomonas sp. The sequence goes on along the minus strand of NZ_OZ245329.1, from coordinate 1,567,426 downwards.
TTTACCTTGCTTCAAGGTATCCCACATAATTTGAAACGCCTCTTTAGGCATATCAGGGTGGCGCACAATATTATGAGGACTGCCAATTAACTCACTTTTATCAAAGCCGCTGATTTTTACAAATGCATCATTGCAGTGAAGAATTTTCCCTTTCAAATCCGTCGTTGTAATGAGCTTCTCATCCTTAGAAAATGTTTTTTCTTGATTTGTCACTGGCATATTTTGGCGCATAGGAAAGCTATCCTTGAAACTTGAAATAAAGGCGATTTTAAATAGAAACTAATTTATCTTAACTTAAGCATAAGATGAGTTTATCTAAATACTACTTTAGTAAGATTCTGTTCAACCAGCGAGTAAAAACTGGTAATAAATATGTAGGTATTTGTAATGCCCCAGCCAAGGGCAAAAAGGCAGGTCCCAATAGAACACCAGCAATACTGTATGTCAGTAAAACATTTCGATTACCTGAAGTAATCGCAGCAGTAAGCGCTATCGCTTTACCGTGCTTGCGATAAAAAAGATAAGAAAGGGTAAAAAATAGACAGCATAAACCTGTTGCTATCAAAAAGTAATTCAACGCCATCATTGGATCTTGATCAAATAACACACGAAAACTACCGACCAATCCAAATGGAAAAGCAAATACCAATAAAATGGTATAAGGCGAGATCTTCATCAAAAAACGGCTTAATGATTCTTCCGGTAAAAAGCGATGAACCAAAAATGAGAACAACATTGGACCAAATATAAAAACCACTAAGCGGATAAAATAGCTTCCCCAATCCAATTCAACACTTTGTGTCTGAAAGAATACCAAGGTCATAAAAATTGAAAGAGGCAAAACTAATGTCGTTGCAATCGTCATTGCCATGGCCTGCAAGCTGTCAAAGCCTAATGCTCTTACAATGGCAGGCGTCGCAAATAAAGACCCTGTCGCAGCCACAGCAACAACGGCTAATAGAAGATCAGAATCAAACGATAACCACCAGCCAATCACACTGACTACGCCCATAAACACAGCAGAATGTAGGACTGAATACAGCCATATTTCCTTACTGCTTAATCGCTTCATTAATTCATTTTGTTTCATACCCAACAGCGTCAATGACATCAGGGCAAACAGTACAATAGGTAAAAAGGGGAAGAATGCTAACGAGACAGACGGCAATAAAAAGCCAAGTATGGCGAACACAAACATGAAAGGAAGAGAGTTTCGAACAAGAAAAAGCAACATGGGTTGAACACCTTAGACAGGCAGCCCATTTAAAACATTAGAAGTTATCTAATTATTTTTTTGAGCCACTACAAATTTTATTATTTTCTGGTAACTCAGCAAGCTCAACCACCCAATCAGCACGGGCTTTATCAAAAGCCGCTCGAAGTGCCGCTAATTCATCCTTGGATGCAAGAGAAACTTCTTTTTCGTCATTACTCTGACGAGAAGAAGGGAATGGTATCAGATTATTCTTCATAAATTGTCTCTATTAAAGCATTGTCTGGATATCTATCGACACTCTATGGATAATCTTTAGCAAACGCAATGATCAAGCAGATGGAATCCCTATGAAGTTTTTAATATCCCCAGCGAAAACATTAGACCTAACATCCAAACCGAGCATCGACATGTTTAGTGAGCCTGAGCTATTGGACGAATCTCAACAGCTTATTAATACAATCAAGCCAAGCACACCTGCAGAGATAGCCTCACTAATGAAACTCAGTGACAAGCTCGCTACCTTAAACGTGTCACGCTACCAAGAGTGGCAAAAAGATCACACTAAAGATAACAGCCGTCCAGCTATCTACACTTTTATGGGCGATGTGTACACAGGACTAGACGCTTACTCATTAAGTAAAACCGATATGAAATACGCCCAAAAATCTCTACGTATTTTGAGTGGTCTTTACGGCTTACTAAAACCATTAGATTTGATGCAAGCTTATCGATTAGAAATGGGCACTAGCTTAAAGAACGACAGAGGCACTAATCTCTATCAGTTTTGGGGCGACATCATTGTTGATAAAATTAACGAAACTCTCGAAGAAGGCGAATTACTGGTCAACTTGGCGTCTAACGAGTATTTCAAAGCGGTTAACAAGAAAAAGCTCACTTCGCCATTAATTAGCCCGAATTTCCTCGACGAAAAAAATGGCAAGTTTAAAGTTATTAGCTTTTATGCGAAAAAAGCCCGCGGCTTGATGGCTCGCTACCTCATTGAAAACCGTTGTGAAACGCTAGATGAACTTAAAGCATTTAACCTTGCTGGCTATCACTATGATCCTCAGCAATCAACAAAAGACACTCCTGTGTTTATTCGTCCAGAAAGCGCACAACCGAAAAAATAGCAAGTCATATGGAAGTAAGCACTAACACTAACGCTAGCGCTTACTTCTTTTCTTTATATTGCCCAATAGTTACCCGATCATTGCCACCTAAATCTTGAAAGCTCTCGACGGCCACAAAGCCCGCGTTGATCAGACAGGCTCGAACAAGGGTCGCTTGGTCATAACCGTGCTCGAACATCAAATAAGCATCTGGAGCCATGAAATTAGGCGCTATTTGAACAATATGCTCAATGTCTGCCATACCGTGATTATCCGCCACCAACGCACTTTTCGGTTCAAAACGCACATCGCCCTGTGACAAATGCACATCATCAGGGTCAATATAAGGCGGGTTCGACACAATCAAATCAAATGGCTCGCAGCCTTCCAGCGCATCAAACCAGCTGCTTTGTATAAACGTCACATTACTAAGCTGATTGCGTGCTGCATTACGCTTGGCTAAAGCCACCGCCTCTTCAACTAGATCCACGCCAACAACAGTCGATTTAGGTTGCTCTAACGCCAGAGACAAGGCAATCGCCCCTGTTCCTGTACCAAGATCTAGAATACGGTTTGCCTTGCTTATATCAAGCACAGACAAAGCCACCTCCACCAGCCGCTCAGTGTCAGCTCGAGGAATCAAAGTACAAGGAGCGACCTCCAGATCCAAACTCCAAAACGCTTGCTGCCCCAATAAGTAAGCAATAGGTTGACCAAGTTCACGTCGAGCCAATAAGTCGTTAAATTGCTCAACGTTTGACGAACTGACTAGTTTTTCAGGCCAGGTATAAAAATACGATGTTGACACAGCCAAGACGTGAGCAAGCAATAACTGCGCATCTAACTGCGCAGTATCAGAGACAAAAGTAAGGCGCTCGTAAGCGCCTTTTAATAGTTCATCAATTCGCATATGCGATGATTGCCTTTATTTATTCAGATTAATTGTCGCCACTTAGCGCTGCAAGCTGCTCCGCTTGGAACTCATTCACGAGCGGGTTGATCAAAGAGTCTAATTCACCAGCAACAATTTCATCCAGCTTGTACAAAGTTAGGTTAATACGGTGATCAGTCACTCGGCTTTGTGGATAGTTGTAAGTACGAATACGTTCAGAACGATCGCCACTACCGACTAAAGATTTACGTGCTTCAGATTGTTCACTTGCCGCCTTTTCTTGCTCTGCCGCTTGTAAACGAGAAGCCAATAAAGACATCGCCTTAGCACGGTTTTTATGCTGAGAGCGCTCCTCTTGACACTCGACAACCACACCAGTTGGAATGTGCGTCAAACGAATTGCCGAGTCTGTTTTGTTTACGTGCTGACCACCTGCGCCAGAGGCTCGGAAAGTATCAATACGCAAATCGGATTTGTTAATAATGATGTCATCCAATTCATCCATTTCAGGCATAACCGCGACAGTACAAGCTGACGTATGAATACGACCTTGTGATTCCGTCGCTGGAACACGCTGAACTCGATGAGCACCGGATTCAAATTTCAGTTTAGAGTAAGCACCATCACCAACAATACGAGCAATCACTTCTTTATAACCGCCATGCTCACCATCGCTCGCACTAACGATTTCAACCTTCCAACGCTGCATCTCTGCATAACGAGAATACATACGGAATAAATCGCCAGAGAAAATAGAGGCTTCATCACCACCGGTTCCGGCACGAACTTCTAAAAATACGTTTCGAGAATCATTCGGGTCTTTAGGCAAAAGCAATTTTTGTAATACCAGCTGAAGCTCTTCTTTTTGAGCTTGGCCAGCTTTGTATTCTTCCACCCCCATTTCTTTAATATCTGGGTCCGCATCGGTCATCATCAATTCTGCTTCGGCAATATTTTCATCTATTTGCTGAAACTCATTAAAACACTTAACAACAGGCTCAAGCTCTGCGTACTCTTTGGAATAAGCACGGAACAAATCTTGATCCATAATAACTTCAGCTACGCCTAATAACGCAGCTAACTCATCATAACGATCAGATAAACTTTCTAATTTTAACTTTATGGATTCTTTCATTTTTTAATTATCTTTTTCTTCGTAAATGCCCAATACATTTGAGGCAATGATTAATGCATCTTGATCGGCGTCGGCACCAGCATCACGTAAATAACGCGTTGGAGCATGAATGAGTTTATTCATTAAGCCATGAGCAAGCTTGTTAAGCACTTGCTCAGGAGACTGCCCCATTTCAAGACCTTTTAAAGCTTTTTCCAGTTCTGTGTTTTTGATGGCCTCAGCAGATTGCCTAAAGGTCACTATCAGGTCAGATACCTTTCTCGACTCAACCACGCGTCGGTAAGAATCAACCCCTTCCTCGATCATTTGCTCGGCCGCTTTCGCTGCATCTTGCCTTGCTCTGACATTTTCTTCAATCACTGAATGAAGATCATCGACGGTATAAAGGTAAGCGTCGTTCACTTCATCTACTTCTGGCTCAATATCACGAGGTACAGCAATATCAATTAATAGCATTGGCGAGTGACGACGTTGCGACGTTGCACGCTCTACCATGCCTTTACCGATAATCGGTAATTGGCTAGCAGTAGAAGAAATAACAATGTCGGCTTGTGATAAATAATCGCCAATTTCCCCCAACATGATGGCTTCAGCATTAAGCTCATCCGCTAAAACCTGAGCTCGCGCCAAGGTTCGGTTGGCTACTATGATGCGTTTAATACCATTTTCTTTAAGATGCCGCGCTACCAGCTCAATAGTTTGTCCAGCGCCAATTAATAACGCCGTACTGTTTCTGATATCGGCGAAAATACGTTGTGCCAGACTCACTGCAGCAAACGCAATAGAAACCGGGTTTTCACCAATGGCAGTATCCGTACGTACACGCTTAGCGACAGAAAAAGTACGCTGAAATAAAGACTCTAGTTCCGGACCAATACAAGAACCTTCTTGCGAAACCGCATAAGCAGATTTTACCTGCCCAAGAATCTGAGGCTCACCGAGAATCAAAGAATCTAAGCCTGACGCCACACGCATAACATGGCGAACACTCTCGTCATCAGCGTGCGTATAGCAATATTGCTGCAATTCAGGCAAAGCAATACCGTGATATTTTCCAAGCCAAGCAATTACCTCATCTACCTTGCTAAAATCCTCAACAGAACAATAGAGCTCAGTGCGATTACAGGTCGAAACTATCACTGCTTCATTGGCTTTATTCTCCGATATCAGAGAAGACAAGGCATCGATCATCTTTTCAGGCGCAAAGGCCACGCGCTCACGTATCGAGACCGGCGCAGTTTTGTGATTTACACCTACAGTAATTAGCGGCATTCAGGACTCTTCTCAAAGATCGAGATCTTAAGGTAATGACAGAAGCAAGCATTGCTCCAACATGACTCTTTACATAAAGAAGACACATTATACGAGAAATTCGCTTTTTTTCGCACCCCAAATGATCAATAAAAGTAATAGGATTAATTTATAGTTATAACTGACATAACGAGCCGCTAGCGATACCATAAGGGTTATATGAATTTTGCATCGAGAAATAACATGCATGCTATTTTAGGCTCTATTAACAATAAAGATTATCCAAAGCCCATTACAAAAGGGGCTTGGTTGCTTTTCATCCTTCTAAGCCTGCCCCTATTGAACGCGTGTAGCCAAAATACGCCTCAACAAAATATTTTACCATCAAGTGAAGAGACGCCTAACACGGATACTTTTGTCAGTGAGAGCAAAATTGAAGAATTGCTCAATGCCGAATTCATCTTACAAAGAGAAGGCCCAAACAAAGCTTTTGAACCTTTTTATGAATTAGCCAGCCAATCCGGCGATATCACATTAATCGAACGACTGACACACATTGCTGTGGTTTCTCAGAATTATCTTTACATAGAAAGAAGTGCAAATTTATGGCTTTCTGCTGACCCGACATCAGAAGCTGCCTATTCGTTAAAATTACAGGTTCTTATCAAAGATAACCGCGCAGAAGAAGTCACCACATTACTCACTAATGCAATAAGACATAAAGTTTCGCTGCGGTTCCTGCCACTTTATCTTGAAGATAATGTCCGTGATAATGACCAAGTTAACACCATTGAAGTGGCAATATCTGCGCTGTCGCCTGAATTAAAAAATAACCAATATATACAAGTAAGCTATGCGCATCTTTTATTACTTTCAGGTAAGTACCAGCTCGCAATTGACACGTCAGAGCAGCTGCTAAAAAAAACCAATGCAGACAAAAGTGAAACGCTTTATCTCATTTTAGCCTTTAGCCAAAAAAACCTTGGCCGACTAGACGATGCGATCAAAACGTTATACACAGCATTGAAACACTTCCCAAGCAAAACAAGAGTGCTCACACCTTTAATCGACTTCCTTGTGGAAAATGGACAATCACAAGTTGCGACCGAAACTTATCAAAAAGCAGATTTAGAAACGGCAGAAAAACTACAAGTCGGCATTAACCTGATGCGAACTTTATTGGAGCACAATCAGCCAGGATTAACACTATCGACAGCTGACAGCCTTCCTGAAAAGCAACTCGGTCTATCGAATCAGATTCAATATTTAACGGCTATTGCTCTGGCTCAATTAGACAAAAAAGCACAAGCCATAGAATTGATGAAAAAAGTAGACGGTAATTTACGCACGAATGCAACTAACCAACTGGCGCTGTGGTTTTATGATGAAGGCAAGGAAAATGACATCAATAACATGGTCCTCAACAGAACACCGCGAGAAAATATGCCAGAGCAAGTTGATACTATTAGTCGCCTTCATGAAGAAAAAGGTCACACTGATCTATCATTCGAGCTAGTCAGCGATGCCCTTATCGCACTGCCTGAATCTGACGCCTTGCGTTATCACAAAGCGCTACTCGCTGACACGCTTGGTAACTGGGAGATCACCGAGAAAGAATTAAAGTTCTTACTACAAAAAGACCCAGACAACCCGCAGTACCTAAATGCCCTCGGTTATACGCTACTCTCTCAGACCAAGCGCATAGATGAGGCAATGAAGTACATTGAGTCAGCTTATGAAAAAGTAGACAGCGATCCAGCCATTATTGATAGCTTAGGCTGGGGATTTTTTCTAAAGGGAGAGTTTGAACAGTCTTCTTATTACTTAAAAAAGGCTTGGTCAATTTTGCCAGACGCTGAAATCGCAGCTCACTACGGCGAATCACTATGGAAACAACGCCATTACAAAGAAGCGATAGCCGTATGGGAAGCGGCTTTAAAGACATCACCCGATACACCTCTTTTACTCGACACTATTAAACGACTGTCACCGTCGTTACTTGAAGAACGAAAACAGGATAAACCATCATGACTTATCGCACACTCTGTATTCTTGCTTTTACCGCACTTATTAGCGCCTGTAGCACAAGGCCAACAGGCCCCATAACACCGCCTCCAGAAAGCGTTAGTGCCATTTCAAAATGGGAAACATCTGGCAGAGTCGGTATACGAACCCAAAATGACGCTGTTTCTGGTAATTTCAATTGGCAAAAAGATGCAAAAACTTTTGACCTCAGTATTGTTGGTCCTTTCGGGCAAGGCGCCACTAACCTAAACCAAGCAACTGATGGCAAAGTCACTTTATCCTATGAGGATAAAGTCATCACTGGCAATGATCCTGCAACCTTATTACAACAAGAATTAGGCTGGGAATTCCCAGTCAAACAAGTTACTTACTGGATAAGAGGACTCGCCTCTCCAGACTCAGCCGCTAGAGTAAGCAAAAATCCAGACAGCCAATTACCAAATAAAATAGAACAGGATGGCTGGCTTATTATCTACAGCAACTTTACTAAGATTGATGGTTTGTCGTTACCGCAAAAAATGCAGGTGTCGAACCCGCCATTTAGAGTGAATTTAATTATTAACCAATGGACTATTCAGTAACTAAGATGCAATTACCTTCTCCTGCAAAATTAAATTTATTTTTACACATTACGGGTCGACGGGAAGACGGCTACCATGAATTACAAACACTGTTTCAATTTATTGACTTATGTGACACGCTTGATTTTTCACTAACTCGCAATGACCAAGTCACAATCTCACCCATCATTGAAGAGCTTCCTACCGAAGATAACCTCATATATAAAGCGGCAAAACTGCTTACGCCCTTCAAGAAAGACGCCACTTTCGGCATAGATATAACCTTAACAAAACAATTACCTATGGGTGGCGGCATTGGCGGCGGTAGCTCAAACGCAGCAACCACTTTATTAGCTCTAAACGTATTATGGGAATGCCATCTTTCTTTAGAAAAACTGGCCGAATTAGGTGTGCAATTAGGTGCTGATATTCCTGTTTTTGTGATGGGCTTTGCGGCCTTTGCAGAAGGTGTAGGAGAAAAGCTGCAAAAAGTCGAGTTAGATACCCCGTATTTTTTGCTCATAAAGCCCAATTGTCATGTTTCAACTGGTCAAATTTTTACCGATAAATATTTGACAAGAGACACCCCTCCCATCAGAATATCGCACGCCTTGAAGCTGGGTGGGCATAATGATTGCTTAGACGTGGTAAAAAAGCACAATCCTGAGGTCAATGAAGCATATTTATGGTTGAAAAATCATGGCGACGCAAAACTTACAGGAACTGGCGCTTGTCTCTTTTTAGCATTCGATAATTTGCACGACGCTGAGCGAGTAAGATCGTTTACACCGAAAAAATGGCAGAGTTGGGTTTGCCGTGGCTGTAACACTTCTCCAACACACGCTGCGCTAAACCAGTGGATTGAGCAAAATAGAGGTGTGCCACATAGACAACACTACCTCAGCCAGTCTTTTCTTGGCTAATAAATAGTCATCGCTACAAAATACAAAAGGTATACACAGTGTCCAAGTTGATGGTTTTTACCGGTAATGCAAACCCTGAACTCGCTCGCAGGGTGGTTCGTCGCCTAGGGCTACCTATCGGAAATGCAACCGTAGGTAAATTTAGCGACGGTGAAATTACGGTCGAGATCAATGAAAATGTTCGCGGTAAAGACGTTTTCATTATCCAATCTACCTGTGCACCTAGTAATGATAATTTAATGGAACTTATCGTCATGGCCGACGCATTACGTCGCGCCTCGGCTACTCGCGTAACAGCAGTTATCCCTTACTTTGGATACGCTCGTCAGGATCGACGCGTACGCTCTGCACGTGTTCCAATTACAGCAAAAGTTGTTGCCGATATGATTTCCGCAGTAGGCATCAATCGCGTATTAACGGTTGATCTTCATGCAGACCAAATCCAAGGATTTTTTGACATCCCTGTTGATAACGTCTACGCCACCCCATTGTTGCTTGACGATTTACAACGCCAAGGCCATGAAAACATCACGGTTGTTTCTCCTGATGTTGGTGGTGTTGTTCGAGCTCGTGCTTTTGCAAAATTACTAGATGATGCGGACTTAGCCATCATAGATAAGCGTCGCCCTCGTGCTAACGAAGCACAGATCATGCACTTGATCGGTGATGTCGCAGGCAAAACGTGCGTTCTAGTGGACGACATGTGTGATACCGGCGGCACATTGTGCGCAGCGGCAAAAGCTCTAAAAGAACACGGTGCGGCAAAAGTACTTGCTTACTGTACTCACCCTGTACTGTCTGGCAAAGCCATTGAAAACATTAAAAATTCCGTGCTTGATGAGTTGGTCGTGACTGATACCATCCCATTAACACAAGAGGCGCTTAATTGCCCTCAAATACGCCAATTGTCAATGTCTGACATTATGGCGGAGGCTGTTCGTCGTGTATGCAACGAAGAGTCTATCAGTGCCATGTTTGGGGCCTAAGCCAAACACTAACGCTCGGAACGGGTCGCATTTCTGGGCACAAACTTTATTAATTATTAGGAAAATACCATGTCATTATCTATTAATGCCGTAGCACGTACTCAAGAAGGTAAAGGTGCGAGCCGCCGCCTTCGTAACGAAGGCCTAGTGCCAGCTGTTATTTATGGCGGTGAAACTGCTCCAGTATCTATCTCTTTCAAAGACAACGAGCTACTTAAAGCTGTTGCTACTCCTGGCTTTTTAACTGGCCTAGTTGAAGTAACTGTTGAAGGCAAAACTGAACAAGTTCTTGTTAAAGCTCTACAACGCCACCCATCAACTGGCGCTGTAATGCACATGGATCTTCAGCGCGCTCAAGCGGATAAAGTGATCACTACTCGTGTTCCTTTAACTTTCATCAACGCTGCACAAAGTGATGGTGTTAGCAAACAAGGTGGTCGTTTGACTGTTGAGTCTAAATTGGCTGAAGTTCGTTGTTTACCTGCGAACCTTCCAGAAGTATTGACAGTAGATGTAATCAAAGGCCAACTTGATCAAATCTTCCACTTGTCTGATGTTATCCTTCCTGAAGGCGTAGAGCTTGTGTCTTTGCTTAAAGGCGAAGATCACGACCAACCTATCGCTCGTATCGGTAAGTCTAAACGTTAAGATCTCATTGAAGGCAGTATTGTGGCAGGTTTCAGATTATTAGTAGGCTTGGGAAATCCAGGCAGCGAATACGAGAACACTCGCCACAATGCAGGCGCTCAGTGGATTGAGGCATTGGCTCGTCAGAGCCAATGCCTTCTTCGTTCTGAGAAAAAGTTTTTTGGCCAATTTGGCAAAGTTTATATAGCTGGTGAAGAGTGTTATCTCCTTATTCCCACCACCTATATGAATTTAAGCGGTAAAGCGGTTCAGGCCGTCTGCCAGTTTTATAAAATCCCTCCTGAAGAAATCCTTGTCATTTACGATGAACTAGATATTCCCCCAGGTACCGTCAAATTAAAACAAGGCGGTGGGCATGGTGGTCACAACGGATTAAAAGACATTATTTCAAAGCTGGCGAACAGTCGAGAATTTGGTCGTCTCAGAATTGGTATTGGACATCCTGGACATGCAAGCCAAGTAGCCAATTACGTTCTGAAAAAAGCAGCTCCAGATGATTACACAAAAATAGAACAAACAATCGACGAATCATTACGCTATGTGGATGACATTGTTCGCGGCAATCTGAATGCCGTGATGAATCAACTGCACAGCTTCAAAGCATAATCACTTAATTATTAGGAATCTCACTATGGGTTTTAATTGCGGCATCGTTGGGCTACCTAACGTTGGTAAATCTACTCTATTTAATGCATTAACCAAAGCAGGCATTGGCGCTGAAAACTTTCCGTTCTGCACCATTGAGCCGAATGCTGGCGTTGTTGCCATGCCAGACCCTCGCCTAGACGCACTAGCTGAAATTGTAAAACCTGAGCGCGTTCTCGCGACCACAATGGAATTTGTTGATATTGCAGGCCTTGTAGAAGGCGCGTCAAAAGGTGAGGGCCTTGGTAACAAGTTCCTAGCTAACATTCGTGAAACGGATGCCATTGCTCACGTTGTTCGTTGTTTTGAAGACGACAATGTTATTCACGTTTCAAACCACGTGAATCCGAAACTAGACATTGAAGTGATTAACCTTGAGCTAATCTTTGCTGATATTGAATCAATCGACAAACAAATCTTCCGCACAGCCAAAAACGCTAAAAGCGGCAATAAAGAAGCCATTGCTCATAAAGCATTTCTAGAAAACATCAAAGAGCACTTAGAAAACGGTTTGCCAGTTCGCTCGATGGAAATGTCTGACGAACAGAAGAAAGAAGTTCGTTCATTGCACCTCTTGACGACAAAACCAACCATGTACATTGCCAACGTTGCTGAAGATGGTTTTGAAAACAACCCACATCTTGACCAAGTACGTGCAATCGCAGAAGCAGAAGGCGCAATGGTCGTTCCAATTTGTAATCAGCTCGAAGCAGAGATTTCCGAGCTGGATACGGAAGAGATGCAGGAATTTCTTGATGAAATGGGCATGGAAGAACCAGGTTTGGATCGAGTGATCCGTGCCGGCTATGAGTTACTAGGCCTTCAGACCTACTTCACAGCAGGCGTAAAGGAAGTGCGTGCATGGACAGTCAAACAAGGCGCAACAGGCCCACAGGCTGCTGGTGTGATCCACACGGACTTTGAAAAAGGCTTTATCCGCGCAGAAGTCATCAGTTATAACGATTTCATCCAATATAAGGGTGAAAGTGGCGCTAAAGAAGCCGGGAAATGGCGTCTTGAAGGAAAAGATTACATCGTAAAAGACGGCGATGTAATGCATTTCCGCTTTAATGTTTAATAGATAATAAAACATTTTAAGAAAACACTTGACCCATTAACAGGTTATATGAATAATATCGCGCCACAGAGGCAGTAGATCGATTTATATAAACTGTTTTTGTGTCAGTCTGTTGGGGTATAGCCAAGCGGTAAGGCAACGGGTTTTGATCCCGTCATGCGTAGGTTCGAATCCTTCTACCCCAGCCAACAGACGAATGGCTATGTAGCTCAGTTGGTTAGAGCACATCACTCATAATGATGGGGTCACTAGTTCGAATCTAGTCATAGCCACCACAATTCGATATTGGGGTATAGCCAAGCGGTAAGGCAACGGGTTTTGATCCCGTCATGCGTAGGTTCGAATCCTTCTACCCCAGCCATCGACACATTTTTAGTAATAATTACTGTTAAGGCTATGTAGCTCAGTTGGTTAGAGCACATCACTCATAATGATGGGGTCACTAGTTCGAATCTAGTCATAGCCACCAGTTAAAAAAAGAAAATCCTTTATTGGGGTATAGCCAAGCGGTAAGGCAACGGGTTTTGATCCCGTCATGCGTAGGTTCGAATCCTTCTACCCCAGCCATCTATTGTAAATAACCGCCAGCAATCTCCATCTATTATCCTTATTTCATTGGTTTTTCGTTCTCTTCGACCTATAATTAGCGCAAATTTATCTTACTTGATACATGGGTGCATATTATGAAATCAGCTCTTTTACTATCTACTGCTTTATTGGCCAGTGCAGCTCATGCTGACATACTTGGCTTAACCGCTGAAGCCGGGACTTACGCATCAAACAGTGGAGAAAACAACCTAGATTTAAACTCTTACTTTGGTATTGCAATTGAGCACCCAATTCCTCTTATCCCAAATATCCGCCTACAACATCAGTCGATGGAAGACAAATTTAATAACGATCTATCCTTTAACGATTACACGCTCTATTATGAATTACTGGACGGACTTACATTATTAAATCTAGACGTTGGCGCAACGTTTAGAAAAATTGATAACAACAACTCATCTATCAACGGCACTTATCCATTATTGTATGTTTCTGCTTTTTTAGATATTCCAGGCACTGTTTTCTCCGTTGGTGGTGAGCTTAAATCTGGTGGCGGCAGTGACGCAGACATTACTGATACAACATTTAAAGTAAAATTCCAGCCGCTAGTCTTTGCTGGATTGGAATTAGGATACAGAACAGTAAAAGAAGACTTTAAATCTAAAGGTAAGATTGAGCCAAAAGGTGTATTCATTGGCGCATTCGTAGATTTCTAAGCACCAGTTATTGCTAATAAAAAGCCCGCTGAGCGTTTACTCGGCGGGCTTTTTTATATCAATGGCAATCTATTAATGTAGTGAAGCTATTATTAATTGGCCTTTGCAAAACCAATCACACCATCAGACACATCAGCAACAATGTGATCACCAACAACAAACTTTCCTGATAACAGTTCATTCGCCAATGGGTTTTCGATCAACTTCTGGATAGCTCGCTTCAATGGACGAGCACCGTAAACAGGATCATAGCCAATTTCGGCCAACTGATCTGCAGCCGCTTCTGTCAACGCTAACGTCATTCCTAGCTCTTTCAATCGATCATTCAAATGCGCTAGCTGGATAGTAGCAATACCTTTGATCTGGGATCTCATTAACGGATGGAACACAACCGTCTCATCGATACGGTTAATAAACTCAGGACGAAAATGCATACCAACCACTTCCATCACCTTAGCTTTTATTTCCTCATACTGATCAGCAGCTTGATATTCTTGAATCAAATCAGAGCCTAAGTTAGAAGTCATAACAATCACGGTATTTCTAAAATCTACTGTGCGACCTTGCCCATCAGTTAATCGGCCATCATCTAATACTTGTAGAAGAATATTAAACACATCAGGATGCGCTTTTTCAACTTCATCAAGCAGCAACACTGAATATGGTCGACGGCGTACTGCCTCAGTCAGATAACCACCTTCTTCATAACCAACATAACCTGGAGGCGCGCCAATCAAACGAGCCACTGAATGTTTTTCCATAAACTCAGACATGTCGATTCGAACCATGGCCTGCTCAGTATCAAAAAGGAACCGCGCTAGAGACTTACATAACTCCGTCTTCCCCACACCTGTGGGGCCCAAGAAGAGAAAAGAGCCATTAGGCCTATTCGGATCAGCCAAACCAGAACGAGAGCGACGAACCGCGTTAGAGACAGCCAGAACAGCTTCGTCTTGCCCCATCACTGACTCATGCAACGCATCTTCCATACGCAACAATTTATCTCGCTCACCTTCAAGCATTTTATCTACCGGAATGCCTGTCCATCGCGAAACCACTGTCGCAATTTCTTCTTCCGTCACACGTCTTTTTAACAATCGAGTTTCTGTGGTTTCTTCGGCTTTACTGGCTTTTTCAATCTCAGCCTCTAGCATCGGAATCACGCCATACTGAAGCTCTGACATTTTCGCCAAATTTCCGCTACGACGAGCTTCTTCCATCTCATGACGGACAGACTCAAGTTCTTCTTTAAGTTTTTGAGCACCTTGAACCGCCGCTTTTTCGGCATTCCAGATTTCTTCTAAATCAGAAAACTGCTTCTGTAAACCATCAATTTCGACATCTAACTCAGCTAAGCGCAACTTAGACGCTTTATCTTTTTCTTTCTTTAACGCTTCTTTTTCGATCTTCAATTGAATCAAACGGCGCTCTAAGCGATCCATATCTTCTGGCTTAGAATCCATCTCCATGCGAATACGACTACCCGCTTCATCAATTAAATCAATTGCCTTATCCGGTAATTGACGATCTGTTATGTAGCGCTGAGAAAGTTTCGCGGCGGCAATAATGGCAGCATCGGTAATATCAATCCCATGATGGACTTCATAGCGCTCTTTTAAACCACGTAGAATAGCAATGGAGTCCAACACACTTGGCTCTTCCACCAACACTTTTTGGAACCGTCTTTCCAACGCCGCGTCTTTTTCAATAAACTGGCGATATTCATTCAGTGTGGTTGCACCAACACAATGTAATTCACCACGAGCAAGCGCCGGCTTAAGCATGTTACCAGCATCCATTGAGCCTTCTGATTTACCAGCACCGACCATGGTATGGATTTCATCGATAAATAAAATCACTTGGCCTTCTTGCTTAGCTAATTCGTTAAGCAAAGCTTTTAGACGCTCTTCAAACTCACCCCGATATTTAGCGCCTGCGATCAAAGCGGCCATATCAAGAGATAAAACACGCTTATTTTTCAAACCCTCAGGGACTTCGCCATTGATAATTCGCTGCGCTAAACCTTCCACTATGGCGGTCTTACCCACGCCCGGCTCACCAATCAAAACCGGGTTGTTTTTACGACGACGCTGCAAAACCTGTATAGTCCGACGAATTTCATCGTCTCGACCAATCACAGGGTCCAGTTTACCTTCCGCCGCTCTTGCTGTTAAATCGACAGTATATTTGTCTAACGCCTGACGATTTTCTTCTGCATCAGGATCATTAACCGAATCCCCACCACGAATACTGTCAATAACAACAGCGATATCGGCTTTCGTCACACCAGTTGCTTTTAAACTTTTTGCAAGGTCATCTTTGCCATCAAACATCGCCATCAACACTAGCTCGGAGGAGATGTATTGATCTTTACGCTTCTGCGCTTCTTTGTCCGCTAAATTGAGTAATCGCCCCAACTCTGGAGACATCTGCACATTGCCGTCATGGCCATTCACTTTTGGAAGACGAGTTAGTAGCTCATTTAAACTTTCACGAAATTTAGCGACAGGAATGCCTGCCTGCTGAAGGATTGGACGAGTACTTCCGCCCTGCTGATCTAACAGAGCCATCATTAAGTGAAGTGGTTCGATATAAGAGTGATCTTGCCCAAGTGCAACGGATTGAGCATCGGAAAGTGCTAGCTGCAATTTACTGGTTAAACGATCTATACGCATGATCTGACATCCTTTGTAAAATAAGATGGAATATTTCAATTAAAAGCTTAATAGCTCTTAAAAATGACTTTTCAAGCTCACTAGTGTCATTTTTTTGACACCCATCAATAAAACAGAGGATTATTTACTCAGCAATCCAAATAACAGAGGCCATTCGCCCTGTTTTACCATCCCGCCGATAAGAATAAAAACGCGCCTCCTCGGTAAACGTGCAATAGTCGCCACCGCATATTTGCGTAACGCCTGCGGTCACTAAACGCTGTTTAGCTAATAAATACAAATCACCTAACCACTTCCCCGCTTTTCGTGCTGGCTTAAAAGCCGCCTCGGCATCTGGAGTGATAGATATAAACGCCTCTCGCACCTCGCCCCCCACTTCAAAAGCGTCGGGGCCAATAGCAGGACCTAGCCAGACCATAACACTGTCTTTTTCATCAAATTGCGCCAGAGTAGATTCCAAGACGCCAGCACAAAGCCCACGCCAACCAGCATGAGCCACTGCCACCTGAGTTCCAGTTTGATTACAAAAAAACACTGGCAGACAATCCGCCGTCAGCACAGCACAAACCTGATTAACAGAGCAGGATGACGCAGCATCAGCACTTTCTGGTAATGAGTTAGAAGGTAAATTAACCACATCCGTACCGTGCACTTGGTTTAGCCAAGTCGTGGAATCTGGCATATCAATATAAGAAGCAAATAATTGCCGGTTCTTCATAACCGCCGCTGGATCATCTTGCACATGAAGACCCAAGTTCAACCCATCAAAAGGTACGCGACTAACACCGCCAATTCGAGTAGAAACATAAGCGCGAACAGATGAAGGCGCAGGCCAATTAGGACAAATATAAGAAGAGGTGTTAGAAGACATAACTATCTCCAAAAAAATAAAAAAAGGCAGCCGAAGCTGCCCCTACAACACGACCAAATTAGAAATACTCAGAGTCATTACTACCAGACTCTACTGTATCCTTTTTAAGGGCATCTAATAATTTCTTCATGTCATCTGGTAAATCAATTTCCCACTGCATCCATTCGCCAGTAATCGGATGAGACAATTCCAATTTTTTTGCATGCAAGGCTTGGCGACGGAAATGACGTAGCTCATCCTGCAACTCAGGAGAGCAAGCCTTTGGCATCTTCAAACGACCGCCATATTGCGGATCGCCCACCAATGGATATTGAATAAACGCCATATGAACACGAATTTGATGCGTGCGCCCTGTCTCGAGCTTTAAACGGATATGCGTGTGGTTTTTAAAACGTTCTACCAAACGATAATGTGTTACCGCGTCTTTGCCATTAACAGGCTCTACCGCTTGCTTTTGACGATTATGAGGATGACGACCAATTGGCTCATCAACAACCCCGCCGCCAGTCATTACACCAATAGAAATGGCTTCGTATTCACGTCCCATACTACGTTCTTGTAGCTGAGTCACAAGGTCTGTTTGCGCCGCCAATGTCTTGGCCACCACCATCAAGCCTGTGGTTTCTTTATCAAGACGATGCACAATACCAGCACGCGGGAGATGAGCCGTTTCTGGTGCGTGATGAAGAATCGCGTTCATCAAGGTACCATCACGGTTGCCAACAGCAGGATGAACAACCAAACCCGCAGGCTTGTTAACAATCATGATGTCATCATCTTCATAAACAACATCAAGATCCATTTCTTGAGCTTCGTGCTCTTCTTGTGCCTCGATAACGATGTCCAATGTCACCACTTCACCACCAAATAATTTCTCTTTTGGCTTAGTGATTTTACCATCGACCTTCAAGACACCTTCTTTGATCCAGCTTTGGATCCGTGAACGAGAATAGTCGCTAAACAGTTCTGTTGCGATCTGATCGAAACGGTTGCCACCTAAATCGAAGGGAACTTGGGCTTCTTTTACTATGCGCTCTGCCATACAATGTACTTTAGTCTGTTGTTTTCAGCTCAATAAATTTATCATTGGGCCTGAATGTGAAAAAACGTGTAGCGCCTTGCACTTCATCATCTTTCGCAATATAACGCTACAAAATGCCGATTGAGGCTTATCTACTACCATATCAAGGTTTTGATTATACATGGGATTTCATCACTCGTTGCTCCGATTCTCTGGAATAGTAAGTTTTTCTTTATTCATTGTTGCCTGTTCAAGCAAGCAGGTACAAGAACCAGACCTACCTGAACGCGTCTATTACGACAAAGCTCAGCAAGCGCTGGAAGAAAACCTCCCTACTACCGCCATAAAACATCTAAAAGATTTAGATTCTCGTTATCCATTTGGTGAATTCAGCACCCGCGCGGAATTAGACTTAATTTACGCACAAATGGAAGCAAGTGACTTCATCGCTGCTCATGCATCAGCTGAACGATTTATCAAAAATCACCCAGAGCATGACTCGGTTGATTACGCCTATTATATGCGCGCTATGTCTACTTACAAAGGCGCAGAAAGTTTAATGTCTCGCTATTTAAACTTAGACCCAAGCGAAAGAGACTCAAAAGAGTTAAACAAAGCCTTCAAAGAGTTCGCCGATTTCACTGCGCGCTATCCAGACAGTACTTATGCGCCCGACGCAAAAGCACGTATGTATTATTTGCGTGAAATGGTGGCGCGTCATGAATTACAAGTTGCGCACTATTACCTGAAAAGGAAAGCACCGCTTTCTGCACTGCGCCGCAGCCAAGAAGTTATTCAACACTATCCAAGCACACGCTCTGTAGAGGAAGCATTGGCGATTAGTGTTCAGTCATATAACGATCTGAAACAAACAGATTTGGCACAAACCAATCTTGCCGTGTTAAAACAAAATTTTCCAAATTCATCCTATGTAGACAATAAAGGTAACTTTATAGCGTTGAAGCTACCAAACGACGCTGATCCAGGTTTTTTATACTGGGTTACATTTGGAATGATTGATTAATAAAAATTAAAGCCGCTTAGTGAGCAGGAAAGAGTATATCCTCTTGCCCTGCTTCCCAAGCGGCATACTTAACCATCACCACAGATTTGAACATCTCTGAATTAACAAATTCTGCCAGCCAACGCTTAACATTATTGTATTGTGATAACTCAAACCAACCTTGGTTAACTCCTGAAAATTGGCGAATAAATGGAAATACAGCAATATCCGCTACACTCATGCTTTCTCCCAATAAAAACTCATTTCTGCTTAAACGCTTATCTAATCGGCGTAAAAAAACTTCGCCTTTATCACGATAATAGCTTTCGCTCGATTCAGGATATCGATCTGCATATTTATAACGATCTAACCAATGTTTAAAAAATTTATCGTTATACGCTATCCATGCCTTCATCTTATTTTGCTGATTACCTTTCAATGGCCATAATTGATTCACTAGATCGCTATCACCCGACTTAGAGAGCGCCCAAATAATAATATCCAAACTCTCAGGGTATCTAATCCCATCTACATCAACAAGTTGTGGCACACTTGATCGCCCGCCTAACTCCAGCAAGGCAGCTGGCTTAGACTTTAAAACCACTTCTCGTAACTGCACAGATACTCCTAAGAAAGCAATGACATAGCGAGCTCTCATCGCATAAGGGCAACGCCTGAACGAATACAAAACCGGCAACAAAACAATCTCCTGTATTTAATAAATTACGGACATAAAAAAACCATGCGCACAATAAACCTCTTACATAATATAAGGTGTTAAAACGCATGGTTTTTTACTAGATCAAAAGCTCAATTATACTGGAGTGACATTCTCAGCTTGTGGGCCTTTTTGACCTTGAGTCACTTCAAACGTTACTTTCTGACCTTCTTGTAGCGTACGACGACCATTACCATTAATAGAACGAAAATGCACAAAAACATCAGGACCGCCTTCACGCTCAATGAAACCAAATCCTTTTTCGTCATTAAACCACTTCACAATACCTGATACTAACTGACCTGACATAACAACCTCATTATTTATGTTGCTCTTAAATGAGCAATCTCTTAACTACGCGAAAAGCAATTAAACCTTAAGCGACTTTTAAATGTTAAGTGTTTTAAGTTGCAAATGCGCTTAAAACATACATTAACTCATCGATAATATGTCGTTAAAAACAAAATAGAAAGCAGATGAAAAACAAGTATTGTTAAAAAAAGTAATAACACTGAGACCAGATAAAAAGATCACACTTATAGGAAGCACCTCTCAAATTAAAGCACCATCGCACTACTAAAGAAAACACCCAAAACACCAAAATAGTGCAATTCAAAAAAATATCCATTTTATAGCACCAAAAAAAAGCACAACTGGAACAGTTATTGCTTTTCACAAACGAAGTTTTAAATTTACTTATAAAATAACCAATAAAGCCCCAAAATAAAGCACTTATGGACAAGAGCAAACCGTTTCGGTGCAACAATAAACGTTAGGAGCCATCTGTGATATCCACAAACAGTGCAGTAGACATGCTAGTGTCCAGTTCAAACACCCTTTTTATACTACTAGGCGCCATCATGGTATTTGCCATGCACGCAGGATTCGCTTTTTTAGAAGTCGGAACCGTACGCCATAAAAATCAAATCAATGCTTTAGTCAAAATAATGACCGACTTTGCGATTTCCGCTCTCGTTTATTTTTTTGTCGGTTATCAAATAGCTTATGGTATTAATTTTTTCGATAGTGCCGCCGTGCTATCACAAGAAAATGGTTATAGCTTAGTAAAATTCTTCTTTCTTATGACCTTTGCTGCCGCGATACCAGCCATCATTTCGGGTGGTGTCGCTGAACGCGCAAAATTCTATCCTATGCTCATTTCTGCAGCAGTCATTGTAGGTATTGCTTATCCATTTTTTGAGGGCATTGTATGGAATAGTAACTATGGCCTTCAAGATTGGCTAGAAAAACAATATGGAGCACCTTTTCACGATTTTGCAGGCTCCGTTGTTGTTCATGCTTTTGGTGGATGGGTTGCGCTTGCCGCTATCATCTTACTGGGTACTCGTCGCGGCCGCTTTAGACATGGCAAATTAGTCGCATTCGCACCGTCAAATATCCCATTTTTGGCATTGGGCGCCTGGATACTTTGCATCGGTTGGTTTGGCTTTAATGTCATGTCAGCACAAACTTTAGATGGTGTGAGCGGCTTAGTCGCCGTTAACTCTTTAATGGCAATGGTAGGTGGAATTATCACAGCCATGCTATTTGGTAAAAATGACCCAGGGTTTATCCATAATGGTCCATTAGCTGGTTTGGTTGCCATATGTGCAGGTTCCGACATTATGCATCCAATTGGTGCTTTAGCCTCTGGGGCATTTGCTGGTGCGATATTTACCATTCTATTTACTATTCTTCAGCAAAAATTCAAACACACAGATGACGTTCTAGGTGTTTGGCCTTTACATGGTGTTTGTGGAGCCTGGGGCGGCATTGCAGCGGGCATTTTTGGATCCGAATCACTTGGTGGGCTAGGTGGAGTTAGCCTCTTATCCCAGCTTCTAGGGAGCTTAGGTGGCATTCTGATAGCAACACTAAGCGGATTCGTTGTTTATGGAATAGTTAAATCTATGAGTGGTTTACGTCTAAGCGAAGAGGATGAATTTAATGGCGCAGACTTATCCATTCATAAAATAGGGTCTATTGGCAAAGAATAACGACCTCTCTTGCATATATGCATATTCCGCTGATTCCGGACACTGGTACCGTTTTAATCCGGACACCTTTTTCCCTTCATTTTCTCAGTTTCTAGTTTTACTCCATGTGTCCGGATTGCGCCAGTTTTCTCATCGATTCTCCTCCTAGTTCGATGCGGTGACTGTTGTGGATTAAACGGTCTAATAAAGCATCCGCTACCGTGGCATTGCCTATCATGTTGTACCACTCTTTCACCGGCAGTTGACTGATCATGATCGTGCTGCTTGTTTGGTAACGATCTTCTAAAAGCTCTAATAAATGGCCTGCATGATCCGCACTGAGTTTTTCCATTCCCCAGTCATCGAGTATCAGCAGCTGCTTTTTGGCGAGGGCGGCGAGTTGTTTTTGATAGGTGCCGTCTAAGCGGCCAAGGCTGAGGTCGTCCAGCAGTCGACTCAGACGCAGATAACGAACGCTATAAAGTTGCTCGCACGCCTGTGAGGCAAGAGCGCAGGCAACATAAGTTTTTCCCGCGCCCGTTGGGCCTGTGATAAGGATGTTTTGATGCTTTTGCAGATAACCGCCTGTCAGCAGTTCTCCTAATTGGAGGCGTTTCAGTCCACGCCCTTCTTTGTAGAGTAGCTGGCTGGCGCTGGCTTCTACGCGCAGTTTTGCTTGTCGCTTGAGCCGTTCGATTTTGCCTTGATTTCTGCCTAGCAGCTCACTGTCAAGGAGCAATGTGAGACGTGGCTCAAAGTCCAGTTCTCCATAGGTAGTTAATTGTTCTCGTTGTTGCTCTAACGCGGTGACGGCATGGCTCAATCGCAGCATTTTTAGTTGTTCAGTCAGGTGATTCATGTCGTTCTCCTAGTGGTAGCAGTGTGGCCCGCGAACATTGCTGTGCGGGATGTCGGGTGTCGAGTCAGAAGGAAGGGACAGCGTGCCTTCTCGATGATGGTCGAGCAGATTTCGGATAAAGCGTAGAACGGGCTTGTTTACCAGTAAGGCATCCTGACAGGCTTGCTCTAGGCGAACATCACCATGTTTGCGCGCTAGACTCAGTATGCCAAGGCAGCGACGAGTGGCTTGGGCTGGATGAGCTTTGGACTGGATTTGTTGTTTGATGACGTTTTCGGTGGCGACGCCTATCTGCTTGCTCCATCCGATCAAGCGTTCTGGTGACCACTTTTGATGTTGATGATGGCTCGGCATATGTTCCATGTGGGTACTCAGTCCATACTCTTTTCGGCTGATTGGGTGAGACGAGACAGGTTGACCTTGATGGAAGATTTGTATGATCTGCGACGTGGCTTCCAGTGTCACATGTTGACCCACAAGCTGATGCGGTACCGAGTAGTAATGTTTTGCGTACTCAATGTGGTAGTCCGGCCCCACTTTGGCGCGTTTATGTTCTGTGTAGACATATTTTTGCATCGGTAATGGTTTCAGGGCGGGCTTATCGAGGGTGTCAAAAAGGGCTTGGCGGCTCACGCCAATCTTTTGCATTGGTCGCTGATTCAGAACCTTCATCAGCTCTCGAATCGCATTATTCAGCTCTCTCAGGGTGTGGAAGGTGCGATGACGAAGACGCATCATGATCCAGCGCTCAACAATCAGAACCGCATTTTCGGCCTTGGCTTTGTCTTTGGGTTTATAGGGACGAGCCGGCATAATAGCGGTTTGATAGTGATGTGCTAACTGACGATAACTGTCGTTGAGTTTCGGCTCATAACGATCTGTTTTTGTCACGGCAGCTTTTAAGTTGTCTGGCACCAATAAAGCGGGAACGCCACCGAAGTGTTCAAACGCATTGGCGTGACACTGTAACCAATGCTCCAGCTTTTGACTTTCGCTGGCTTCAACGTAGGTGTAGTTAGACGCTCCCAGTGTGGCGACAAACACTTGTGAGTGGCGAACGTCGCCCGTTTCCGGATTGACGATCGGGATAGTCGGTCCGCAATAATCAATGAATAACTTGTCACCTGCGGTATGGAGTTGACGCATACTGCGTTTTTGTGTGGTGAGCCAACGACGGAAGTACTCGCAGAACTGGCTGTAGCCATAAGTGCGCTCTTGGTGCTCGGCAACATATTCTTCCCACAACAATTGCTTCGTCGCCCCTTTGCGCTTGAGTTCGATAAAAAAGTACGCAAAGTCCGGCATCACTTTCAGGCGATTAGCCGGTTTTTCTTGATACAGCGCTTTAGACAGATCGGTATCGGAAACGTCACTGGCAAGGGGCCAATAATAGTCACTTTGTTTGAAACGAGTCAGGACATCGGACACGGTAGAGCGGCCGATATTCAAACAAGAAGCAATCTGCCGCGTGGATAAATGGCACTCATGTTTGAGACGCAAAATCTCTTTAATATTGGTCATTGAGGTTCTCTTTCTGGTCATGATCACTTCCTGGCAACGTATTAGGGGTAACCAAGTGTAGTGAGCGATTGATTTAAAAGAGAAAACGAAGGGATTCCGGTGAATACGGACAGAGTTTACGCTAATCCGGACAGGGATTCCGGGAAAAGCCAAAAAGTGTCCGGTTTAGAGCGTAATAGGTGTCCGGATAAAAACGGAATGGGTGTCCGAGTTATATCGGAATGGGTGTCCGGATTGCTCCGGTATATGCACATATAAAAGCCTGATGTTGTTTTAGTTCATTTTTGGCTAAACCGACATCAGGCTTGTTTATTTTCTAGTTCATCTAGAGATCGGTATAATTGCCTATTTATTGAAGCGAAAATACTAAATGAAGATTTGGCTAGTTACACACAGTGAAGAACTCAAAAAAGCCACAGGAACAGGAAAACTAGTAAAAGAGGCTCTAGATAGTGAGTGTGAAATTATAGTGTGGTCTAGAGTCGCGCCAAGCGAAGCCATATTAGAACTAACGCCAAGCAATACCTTACTAATTTATCTGTGTGAGAATGAACAACAGAGACACTGTGGTGACATTACACGCTCAATAGACAACATCATCATTATTGATGGAACTTGGCAACAAGCTCGCAAAATATACAATCAATCACCCTATCTACAAAAATTCAAACATCGCGAAATTCAAGGTGTAAAGTCTGTATACAGCAAACGTCGTAATCAAAAAAACATTGGCCTTTGCACTGCTGAAGTTGCTATTCATTTATTAACAGAATATGAACATCCAGCAGCATCAGTTCTATCAAATAGGTTTACTGAGTTTAATCAGTAACACTTACTCTAATTTCCCCCAAATGCTCAACCCAAGCCAGCATTTCATCACCAGCAATAACAGAGCCTACATTTTCGGGTGTGCCTGTCATTATTAAATCGCCCGGTCGCAACTCAAAAACTTCTGACAATTTGCAAATAACTTCCTCAATAGACCAAGTTAAATTGCCTATATTACTAATTTGCTTTAAATCACCATTCACTTTTAATCCAATTTCAGCTTTTGAAAGATTGGCAGCAAGTAAATCTGTTTTTAATAAAATAGGACTTATTGGTGCAGACTCATCAAATGACTTCCCCACTTCCCAAGGGCGCCCTTTCTTTTTGGCCTGCGTCTGAAGATCACGACGTGTCATATCCAAACCTACGGCATAACCAAGAATAGCCTCTCCAGATTGCTGCATCGTTAAATTACGACCACCTTTCCCAATCGCCACAACAAGCTCTACTTCATATTCAAACTGCGACGTGGCCATAGGGTAAGTAATACGAGTGACTATAGAAAAAGCAGAAGGCACGACACAAGAGGCATCTTTCGCAAAAAAGAAAGGCGGATCCCTTTCTGGATCATCGCCCATTTCTTTAGAATGCTCAGCGTAATTACGACCAACACAATAAACACGACCAACAGGGAATACTTGATCACTTTCAGCGATAGGCAAATAAACTCTAGGCTGCTCCGGTACAATATTTTTCATTTGAGTCTCAATAAAGAATAAGAAAAACTAGAAATGACCTGACTTTAACCAAATAAAGCAATTTGACATCACAACCCATTGGTCTAGTGTGAATTCAGGCTCACGAAACCAAGCCCCCGAAGACATTTGCACATCTCCGTATTTAGCTTGACCCGAAATAATAAATAACTCAACGGAAGCGGGTAAGTCCAATTCACTTAACATATCCTCACCATTTTGAATACGAACAAGCCAAACTCGCTCTGTACCAAATTCGTAAAGCGATACAACCTCAGACTTTTCGGATGACCAGATGTCAGGAGTATCTATATAGACTTGATTTAAATCAGACACTTGAAACTGGTGCAGTTTCACTAATAGAAAGCAGCCATCACGACTATGGGGCGCATGACTACTACCAGGAGGATTTCTAAAATAACTTCCCGCTGTAAAGTCTCCCTTTTCATCAGAAAAAATACCGTCTAAAACAAGTATCTCTTCCCCTAAAGGATGTGGGTGAGGCCGGAAAACAGAGGCTGGCTCATATTGTACTAAACTCGTTGCGTGACCTCGTTCGGCCTCTTCCCGCGCTAATGGCTTTCGAAAAACACCAGACATAGGACTGGCTATCCAATCAATTTTATTCGTATCCATGAATACTGTCTGAGCAAAATCCATGTTAAGCATAATTGGCCGCCAATCTTATATTAAAAAATAAGTTTAACGGTTTGATTAAATAACAATCAAGTCTTTACTAATTTTAAGAAGCGAAGACCTATAAATAAAAAAGGCACCAGATGTTGCCACCGGGTGCCAAATGTTCCAACAATCTGCCTACAAGAGAAGAAATATGGAACCTTGAATGATCTTACTTAACATAAGGCTCCCACCTTATTAAATAGACAGGAGCCTTAGAGTAAATAAAATCTTCTAGGAGAGGATCTTAGAAACCGTAGTAAACACCTACAGCAGATTTTGTGTCAGAATCGCTGTCTGCAGAAGTTTCAAAAGTACCAACTTCTGCAAAAACATAAACATTTGAAGCTAGGTTGTATGTAACACCAGCAGCAAATTCATTAAAGTCATCCGCACCATCAGCATCAGGAGAGATAACTTGAGCTGAAGCGTAAACGTCACCTGCACCGTAGCCATAACGAGCAGCTAGGCCAAGAACATCGGCAGTATCTTCTTGTGTTTCATATTTACCAGTAACAGATAGATTTTCTAAAGGAGTGACAGTAACTGCAAGACCAGTAACAGCTTTAGCATCTTTTGCTGCTGTGTTATCACGAGTATCGTGACCTAACGCTACAGAAACGATACCAGTAGAGTATTTAACAACTGCCATTGCAGCAGTGCCATCTGACCCTGTAACAGATTCTGTGTAACTACCATTTAGTTAAGGTGCTTTTCGAGTCGCTCCTCGAACTCAATAATAAATCGACTCATCGCTTGGCGCCAGTTTTGAATGGGCATTGTCCATTTTTTACTGGCCTCTCTAATGGCAAGATAAACCATTTTCCTCGCAGAATCGTCGCTTGGGAAGACTTTACGTTTTTTAATGGCTCTACGGATGACACTGTTCAGTGATTCAATAGCGTTCGTTGTGTAGATCGCTTTGCGGATATCGTCAGGGTAACTAAACAGTGTATTAAGATTATGCCAGTGATTGCGCCACGATTTGGTGATTTGCGGGTATTGATCGTCCCAGACGCCTGCGAAACGATCTAACTCCAACAAGGCTTCTTCTTCCGTTGCAGAGCGGTAAACTTGCTTTAAGTCCGCCGTCACCGCTTTGTAGTCTTTCCATGATACATACTTCAATGAGTTGCGTACCATATGCACGATACACAGTTGAATGCTGGTTTGTGGGAAAACGGCATTGATGGCTTCTGGGAAGCCTTTTAGACCATCAACACAAGCGATGAGAATATCTTCTACACCACGCTGCTGAAGCTCAGTGAGGACGTTTAGCCAGAACTTAGCCCCTTCGTTCTCAGCAATCCACATGCCCATGAGTTCTTTATGACCGTCGGTGTTGATACCGAGTGCCAAGAAAATCGATTTATTGATAACACGCTTATCTTGGCGGATTTTCAACACAATACAATCAAGATACACAATGGGATAGATGGCATCCAAGGGGCGTGCTTGCCATTCAGTTACTTGCTCGATCACCGCGTTGGTAACACGTGATACCAGTGTCGGAGATATCTCAGCACCGTACCATTCATCGAAGGCATTGACGATGTCTCGGGTGCTCATACCTTGCGCGTAGAGCCATAGGATTTTATCGTCCATGGAAGTAAAGCGGGATTGGTGCTTTTTGACCAGCTTTGGTTCAAAAGAACCTTCGCGGTCACGAGGCGTATCCAGTTCAAACTCACCATCTTCCGTCTTAATACGCTTACTGTTCTTACCATTACGACTGTTGGTTGACGAGGATTTTTGATGTCTCTCGTAACCCAGATGCTCATCCATCTCTGCATTCAAGGTCGCCTCAACGGTAATCTTCTTCAGCATTTGGCTAAATTCGTTAAGATCCTCAGGCGTTTTAATGCCTTTGGCGGCTTCTTTTGCGAAGGCTTCCAGTTCTTTTTGGTTCATTTGCATCTACCTATCCTTAATTCTCTATAGAATATGTTGTGATAGGTAGTTACACAAAATTAGTTACAGTCTCAATTTGTAACCGCAGGGGGTTATGAGAGGAGCTATTTTAGGCTTTGGTGTAGGATTATACATATTGGGGAGTTTGTTCATATTTTTCCCACCATTGCGACTTAGGATTACTGGGTCAGAGAATATGCATGACAAAACATTCACATAAATTAAAAGCCGAACGTTCTACAAACAAGAACGCCAAATCTGCTTGGCTGACCTCTTTCTATGTTGGTAAAAGCGATGATGTTTTCTCAGAAGATATTCGTCGAGTTTTTATTATTAATCTTTTTACATCCGTTGGTGTGCTTTTTACGTTTCCATTAGGTGTTGGGTCTCTCATCGAAGGGGAAACTGTCCTTGGTTCCGTGCTTATCTTGATTGCATTTTTGTATGCAATAAATCATATCTACTTGCGCCGTACTCATAACCACACCTTATCAGGCAATTTTGTTATTTACCCTCTTTATATTTTGATGATTTACCTTGTTTATAGTGGTGGGGTTAATGGTACGGGACATGTTTGGGTATTTTGTATTCCTGCTGTGTCGTTATTTTTGCATGGCATGAAAAGAGGCATGATTGAGCTTGGTTTTTTTACTTTAGCTTTAATCATTACGATGTTTTATACGAATAGCCATTTTGCAGAATTTGGTTATGACCCAACGTTAAAATCGAGAATTCTATTTTCCTTTATCTTAGTGGTGTTTCTTTCTGGTATTTATGAATATTCGATGTCTCGATTTAATCAGGAATTAAAAGAAACCTCCGCCAAACTAAAGCTCGTCGCTTATCTCGATGCCTTGACTGAACTACTAAATCGTAGAGGAATGTTACAACGTCTTGAGGCAAGCTCTTATAGAAGCTTTCATCTTCTGTTGGCAGATGTCGATTTTTTTAAGAGTATTAATGATGAATATGGTCACGACGCTGGAGATTATGCGCTTAATCAACTTGCCAAAATCATTCAAATGTCTCTTCCCGAAGGTGGTTTAGCTTCTCGGTGGGGGGGGCGAAGAATTTCTAATAGCAGTTTGTGATTGTAGTGAGCCGGAGGCTTTTACTCTGGCAGAGTCCATTAGACAGCGCGTAGAAGAATATGAGTTTGTTTATTTAGATCAGAAATTTCGAATGACCATGAGCTTTGGTGTGGCGACGATGAATGAAACAACGTCGCTTAGAGAGGCAATCACTTTAGCAGATAACCGTTTATACAGTGCCAAGCGTGCGGGGCGAAACCGAACTCATAGAAGTTAAATGTACGATATATGTAAAATGGTGACTTACTAATAAATAAAAGGCCCTGCTTAATGACTTAAGCAGGGCCTTTGTTTTTGCTGTCTGTTTTTTACCGAGAAACGGGTTTGGAACCAAAGACGCCAAAGTAAGCAATATATAGATAGCAAATCACTGGCATAACAAATGAAATTTGTAGACCAATAGAATCAGCAATAGAACCTTGCAATACAGGCAATATAGCGCCACCTACAATTGCCAAGCATAGTAAGCCAGAACCGCGGCTTGTTTGTGGTCCAAGGTCTTTCAGGGCAAGACTGAAAATAGTTGGGAACATAATAGAGTTGAATAGGCCAACTAATAAAATGGACCACATAGCCACATGACCATCATTTAATATCGCGCTAGCAATCAGTGCAATTGCTGCTAAGGCGTTAAATGTAAGCAAGTTACCAGCCGAGATACGCTGCATTAACGCGGCACCAATAAATCGTCCTACCATGGCGCCACCCCAGTAATAGGCAACGTAATGAGCGGCATCCGCTTCAGCTAGCCCAGCGATATTTTCAAGACCAAAGAAGTTAACCAATAAACTACCAATGGCCACTTCTGCACCGACGTACATAAAAATAGCGACAGTACCCAATACCAAATGACGGTGTTTTAAAATACTTACACTTGGTGTATCTGCTGTGTCTTCTTCAATATTTGAGGGTGTTGGCAGGCTAATACGAGTAAAAATAGCGGCTAAAAGAATGAGTAAAATTGCTAAGCCGATATACGGAATAATAACGCTTTCCGCTTCTTGCGCTTTAGTCGCATATTGTCCTGCAACTGTGAACAATAGAGCGCCCCCGACAAGAGGAGCAACCGTTGTTCCTAGCGCATTAAAGGCTTGAGAAAGTGTTAAGCGGCTTGATGCGGTTTCAGTTGGTCCCATCACAGTGACAAGCGGGTTTGCTGCTACTTGAAGAATGGTGATGCCTGCTGCCAAAACAAACAGAGCTGTCAAAAATATGCTGTATTGCTGTGCTTTTGCGGCGGCCACAAAAAGCAAACAGCCAGCTGCTGCAATCATCAAACCGATGCCAATACCGCGCTGGAATCCTACTTTTTTAACTAGGTTTCCAGCAGGAATGGAGACAATGAAGTAAGCGCCGAAGAAGCACATTTGAATCATCATGGCTTGCGTATAGTTAAGGTCGAAAACGCCTTTCAAATGCGGTATTAGAATGTCATTCAGTGAGGTAATAAAGCCCCACATAAAGAATAATGATGTTAAGGCAACCAACGCAAATCGTTGGTTTGACTGTGGTTTATGAGTCGTAGGTGAGTGATTTTTCATATTTTTTCCGATGAGTTAAACGAGATTTGCTCAGTTTTTATCTTTAGAATATTTATCCAAATCAAAAAAGTGCGGCATCATAGCACCGAACATCTTAACTTTCTGGTCAGGCGTTGAGGGAATAAGGCGATAGCCTAAAACATTCCTTTTTTGCGTCACTTTTGTAAGAAAACCTCTCCTTTTTCCCCTTTATGTAACAAAACCTAATGCTTTTATGAGTTTGATTTTTAAGCAGTTTATGGCCTTTTAATCTGAGCGTGTTGCGTGGGCTGGGACTTTATTGCAATAACAGAGAATCGCGCGTGAGTAATCAATTTCGTGTTATTCTTCGACTACCTGCTTAATCTGACTTTGAGATCTCTATGCGTATTGAACGCCGAGCTGTGCCGGCTGAAAAAAATGACTTTCCTTCGACTATGTCTGCGACTTTACAGCGAGTTTTTTTATCTCGTGATGTGGTGTCCGTTGCTCAACTGGATTATCGCTTACCGCATTTATTAAGACCTGATTCTTTATTTGATTTAACCACCGCAGCAAAGATATTGGCCGATGCAATTATTGCAGATCAGAAGATTCTGATTGTTGGGGATTTTGATGCCGATGGTGCGACCAGTACGAGTCTTGGAATTCTTGCTCTAGAAGCAATGGGAGCGATTGCACCTGAGTATTTGGTGCCAAATCGATTTGAATTTGGTTATGGACTGACGCCTGAAATTGTTGAGGTTGCGCAAGAACGATCGCCGGATGTCTTAGTTACGGTGGATAATGGTATTGCCAGTATTGATGGCGTGCTAGCAGCAAAATCCTATGGTATGAAGGTGGTGGTGACGGATCACCATTTGCCCGGTGATACGCTGCCAAACGCTGATGCCATTGTGAATCCAAACCATCCAAACTGTGGTTTTCCAAGTAAGAACTTAGCGGGCGTTGGGGTGATTTTTTACGTGATGTCGGCGCTAAGAGCCGAGTTGAACAGCTGCAACTGGTTTACTGAACAGCATATACCTGAGCCTAAAATGGCGGATTATTTGGATTTAGTTGCGCTCGGAACTGTGGCTGATGTTGTGCCTTTGGATGCTAATAATCGCATTCTCGTTCAGCAAGGTATTAAGCGTATTCAAGCGGGTTTGGCGCGACCTGGTATTCTTGCTTTATTAGAAGTCGGTCGTCGTGATCATACTCAATTGAAAGCATCAGACTTGGGTTTTGTGGTTGGCCCACGATTGAATGCAGCAGGTCGTCTGGATGATATGTCGGTCGGTATTGAATGTTTGCTGGCGGTTCATCCTCATCAAGCACGCGATTACGCGCAGCAGTTGGATCAATTCAATCGTGAACGCAAAGCCATTGAATCGGACATGAAAGAGCAGGCCGAATTGGTACTTGTGTCTTTGTTGGACGAAGAACAAGACATGCCAAATGGTATGTGTTTCTACGACGCAGATTGGCATCAAGGCGTGATTGGTATTTTGGCTTCGCGAATGAAAGATAAATGCCATCGTCCTGTGATTGCTTTTGCCAGAGTTGGTGAAGACGAATTAAAAGGTTCAGCGCGTTCTATCCCCGGCGTTCATATTCGTGATGCATTGGATTTATTAGCTAAGCGATATCCGCAGTTGCTTAGCAAGTTTGGTGGTCATGCCATGGCGGCTGGCATGTCTATCAAAGAATCCCACTATGAAGCTTTTCAGTTGGCATTCGATGCCATTATTACTGAATGGGTAACACCGGAGCAGTTAGAAGCGACATTATTGACCGATGGACCGCTGGCGCCAGAAGACTTTAGTTTGAGTTTTGCCGAGCAAGTTCGTTTGTCTGGTCCCTGGGGACAGATGTTCCCAGAGCCTTGTTTTGACGGTGTATTTGATATATTGCAGCAGCGAATCGTCGGTGAAAAACATCTTAAACTTATGGTTCGTGAGCCGAGCAGTGGGCTTTTATTAGATGCGATTAGCTTTTTTGTCGATCTAGACCAATGGCCGAATGATAAAGCGACACAAGCGCGTTTGGTTTATAAGCTTGATGTGAATGAGTTTCGTGGTCAGCGAAACCTACAGTTGTTGGTGGACTATTTGGAACCTGCTTAACACCAAAGAGAGTGCATCAAATAGAATAGTGGGAATTTCACTGAAATTCTTTTTGCCACTGCGTATCAAGTCAAAAGTTGAGGTATAATGCGCCTCCCTCATACATCACTCTAAATTTACTGGAGCTCATTCATGACTGCACTGGTTCTTGACGGCAAACTTTGCGCCAAAGAAACTGAAAACCGCCTACAGGCTCAAGTTACCGAGTTGAAAGCGCGTACCGGTTGCACCCCAATTTTAGCGACAATTCTAGTGGGTGCTGATCCAGCATCAGCCACTTATGTGAAGATGAAAGGTAATGCTTGTCGTCGTGTTGGTATGGATTCTATGGCAATTGAATTGTCTGAAACCACGACTACTGAGCAGCTACTAGAAAAGATTAACGAGCTAAACAATAACCCAGACGTACACGGTATTTTGTTGCAACACCCAGTGCCTGAGCAAATTGATGAGCGTTTGTGTTTCGACGCGATTGCGGCTCACAAAGACGTAGACGGTGTGACTTGTCTTGGTTTTGGTCGTATGGCAATGCAAGAGCCTGCTTATGGCGCGGCAACGCCTGCTGGCATTATGCGTTTGTTAGAAGCATACGATGTGAACCTAGAAGGTAAGCACGTTGTTGTGGTTGGTCGTAGCCCGATTCTTGGCAAACCAATGGCGATGATGATGTTGAATGCCAATGCAACCGTGACGATCTGTCATTCTCGCACACAGAATTTGTCTGAGTTTGTTAAACAAGCTGACGTGATCGTTGGTGCGGTTGGCAAACCAGAATTCATCAAAGCAGAGTGGATCAAAGACGGCGCAGTAGTGG
Source organism: Marinomonas sp. (assembly GCF_965225885.1). Taxonomy (NCBI): domain Bacteria; kingdom Pseudomonadati; phylum Pseudomonadota; class Gammaproteobacteria; order Oceanospirillales; family Oceanospirillaceae; genus Marinomonas; species Marinomonas sp. Next base: position 1,533,404 of record NZ_OZ245329.1, on the reverse strand, counting down.
TTGATGCTGGTTATCATCCTGGCGGTGTTGGTGATATTGAGCTTGCTCCTTTGACTGATCGCGTTGCGGCGTATACGCCTGTTCCTGGTGGCGTTGGTCCGATGACAATCAATACTTTAATTCTACAAACATTAGAGTCTGGCCTTAAACAACTAGGCTAATAGACTTGAAAGGTCTGTATCACTGCCCCATATTGTAGATATGAAATTGCAAAATGGGACAGAAAGCCGCGCCACTAGGTGCGGCTTCTTTTTTATAAATTGAACAGAAATAGGTAGACAGTTTATGTCCACAGAAATGTTAAAAGACGCGTTGGACTTCGATTTGATCGCCGATGTTTTTGTCACAGAATCCATTACCGCATCACCATCAGAATTGCATGGCCAACTTTGTGGTTATCTTGCTTCTGGCGTGACTTTGCCATTGGAAGATTGGTTGTCCATGGTGGTAGAGTTTTGTGATATCGAAGGTTGGAAAGACGACGCTAGCCGAGCGGTAATCGTTGAGCTTTATACCGCCACGCTAACTTTGTTGCAAAATGGTGAGTTCGCGCTGGTACCAAGTATTTCCGATGAAGACGCTGAATTATGTGAAAGAGGCGTGACGTTAGCGCAATGGGCGCATGGCTTTTTGGCTGGTTATGGCTTGTCTGGGCAAAAGAATGATTTGTCGGATGATACGAAGCAAATTTTGCGTGATTTTGCCAATATCTCAGGCATGCAAGCGGAAATGCGCGCACTAGAAGACAACAATGACAATGAAGCCGATTTAACCGAATTGGTAGAATATGTCAGATTGTCTGCAATGATGTTGTACACAGAACATCATGATATCAATCCCGATATAGATCATACTAAACAGAACTCCTTACACTAGATTTCAATTTTAAATCAAAACGTTATCGCTAGTGTTTTATTGGAATAACCATTAATAAGAGAAACCTTCTATGAAAATTGATACTCAAACTTATCAGGCTCGCCGTGAGCGTTTGATTCAATCGTTGCCTGAAAACAGTGTGGTTGTTTTGCGAACGGGTGAGCTAGCCACTCGTAATAATGATTGTGAGTATGAATTTCGTCCACATAGTAGCTTTTTCTATTTAACTGGATTTCCAGAACCAAGTGCTTACGCGGTTATTCGTGGTAAAGGCGAAATGACATTAGTAACTTTGCCAAAAGATCCTGAGCGCGAGCAATGGGATGGTTTTCGTTTTGGAAGTGAAGGCGCGATAGCAAATTTTGGTGCGAATGATGCGGCTCCGTTAGAAGAATTAGACAAGGTTGCGTTTGCTGCTTTAGATGGCGCTGAGCAAGTTGTGTATTTGTTTAACGACGATGTCTTGCGTGAAAAAATTGCCGGCTGGCGTGACGCTATTGCTGCAAAAGTCAGAATTGGCGCGGCGGTACCGACACGTTTTATCGACTTATTGCCATTTGTGTCTGAAATGCGTTTGCGTAAAGACGCTGAAGAAATCGCCATTATGGAAGCCGCAGCGCAAATCAGTGTTGAGGCTCATAAGCAAGCTATGCGATCTGTCCGCCCGGGGGTGAATGAATACCAACTGGAAGCGGAACTGAATTATGTGTTTATGAAATCCGGCGCACGCCAACCTGCGTATAACAATATTGTGGCTTCAGGCAGTAATGCCTGTGTTTTACATTACATCAAAAACGATGAAGTGATCGAAGATGGCGATCTTATCTTGATTGATGCGGGTGCGGAGCTAGGCTGTTACGCAGCAGACATTACTCGTACTTTTCCAGCGAGCGGTAAATTCAGTGAGCCACAGGCGGCGTTATACCAAGTGGTGTTAGACGCTTATCATGCAGGCATGAAAGAGCTTAATGTCGGGACGCCTTATGAAGCTTGTCATAACGCAGCGGTTCAAAAATTGACCGAGGGTCTGGTTGCGCACGGATTATTAACCGGCGATGTCGATCAACTGATCGAGAGCAAAGCATACCGAGATTTTTACATGCACAATACTGGGCATTGGTTAGGTCTGGATGTTCATGACTGTGGCGCTTATAAAATTGCTGGTGAATCACGCTTGCTAGAAGAGGGCATGGTGTTAACCATTGAGCCTGGGTTATATGTTTCAGCAGATAATGAGTCGGTAGATGCAAAGTGGCGAGGCATTGGCATTCGTATTGAAGACGATGTACTTATCCGCGCCGATGGCCCTTATATTTTGACCCATGGACTGCCAAAAAAAATCACAGACATTGAAGCTCTAATGGCTGAAAGTCGATAAAAACTACTGAGACGAGACGGAGTAAAGAAGATGGCTAAATCGTACGATTTGATAGTTGTGGGCGCTGGCATGGTTGGCGCTCTGTCTGCGATATTATTGGCTAAATCTTCTTTGCGAATCGCGCTTGTTGATAAACATGATGGTGAATATCGATTGTCTACGCCTCCTGCTTATGATGCTCGAGTCAGCGCCATTTCTAGTCAATCAAAAGCCTTGCTTGAACAAGCTAATGTTTGGCAAGGCATTGCTCATGATCGTATTGCTTCTTATGACAATATGGTGGTTTGGGATGGCCTTGGCGATGGTTTTATCGACTTTAATGCTCAAGCGACGGCGATGCCTGAGCTTGGTCATTTAGTCGAAAATGCGGTTTTAAATCAGCAGCTGATGGCGCAAGTTCGACGTGCAAAAAATATCGATCTGTATTTAGGCGATACGTTAGAGTCTCATGAATTAAGTGAGTCTGGTGTCAAAGTGGAACTGACGTCAGGGCATGTTCTGGAGGCCCAGGTCATTATTGCTGCAGATGGCGCCATGTCCAAACTGCGCAGCGAAAATGCCTTTGATACCCTTGAATGGGATTATGGTCATCATGCCATTGTTACTACCATCGAAATCGCGCAATCTCATGAAAATACCGCGTGGCAGAGTTTTGGTGAAGAAGGCATCTTGGCATTTCTTCCGCTTCCTTCGGTTGATCAGAAACATTTTGTTTCCATAGTTTGGTCTGTCCCGCCTAAAGAAGCGGAATCTCTGATGGCGCTTGATGAAGACGCTTTTTGCCGTCGTTTGCATTACGCAATAAATAAGCGTTTTGAGGTCTTGAGACTCACACAAACTCGTCAAGCAATTCCATTAAGACAGCGTCATGCAAAACAGTATGTCAAAGCCGGATTGGCATTGATTGGTGATGCGGCACACACCATTCATCCTTTAGCAGGGCAAGGTGCGAACTTAGGTTTTGGTGATGTAAAAGCATTAGTAGAAGTGCTAGAAAAAGCCCATCGACGTGGCGAGCATCTTGGGGCGAGTAAAGTATTGCGCCGTTACCAGCGTGCTCGTATGTTAGATAACATTGCTATGGCCGCAGGTATGGAATCGTTTAAACGCCTATTTTCCACCCAGCAACCGCTTATTGTTCAGCTCAGAAATATTGGCATGAAGCAATTTAATCAAGGTGAGTCTTTGAAGAAAAAATTGGTTGCCCGAGCAGCAGGTTTGTCGTCTTTTTCTTAATATGAGCTCTTTTTTGGCTATTGCTATTTGGAGCTAAGTGGCGTGTTTTCAAAACGCTACGTATTTCCGGTTGCAAAAAACGTTTGCTGTCATATTCTGCATGTATAGATACATCACCAATCAGAGAACAAGGCGGAATGCTATGCAAGCAACAGATCTTCTGAAGAAAACGGATAAACTTCCCAATGTCCCCGATGTCGTTCGTGAGCTTATTCAGCTTCTTAGTGATCCTAATGTTAAATATTCCGATCTTACTGAACGGGTTTCCCACGACCAGACGATTTCTTTGAAAGTATTGCGAGTGGTTAACTCAGCTTATTTCGGTTTATCAAGAAAAATCTCTTCTATCGATGAAGCTACTGTTTTACTTGGAACCGATAAATTGAAAACCTTGGTCATTGCTTCTGGTTTTTCTAATTCGGTCGCAAAAGTCGAAGGTTTAAATCTGAATGAATTCTGGGCAGATTCTTTTCGAGTCGCTGAATTGGCGCAATGGTTTGCAAAACGAACGCCTTTGGTTCAAGAAGACGAAGCCTTTACGGCAGGTATTGTTCATAACATCGGGCGATTACTGTTGCATCTTACCGAACCTGCCATTGCGCAAGAGATTCAACTTTTGGTGAAAAATCGCAAAGCGGGTCGAGTTAAAGCTGAACAAGATTTACTTGGTTTTACTACCCAAGATGCTGGTAAAGCACTGATGGATTTGTGGAAGTTTCCGGCAGGACTTGGGTACGCAGTACAGCATCATAAACGTCCTTTTTCGGATGATGAACCAAATCCACTTGCTTGTGTATTGAATCTGGCCTGCTACATAAATGCTTGTATTCACAACGAACGGGAATACGACCTAGTTCGAGAAGGTTTTCCTTCGGCAGTATCGAAAGCTGCGGGTTTACCTGAGGGCATCATTTATGAATTAGATGATGCTTTAGCAATCGGCGATGGACTTAATCAATTACTGCATTAAGTTTTATTGTCGTGTTTAAAGCCTCTCAAAATGCTTTAAAGAAACATATATTCAATAGATTGGCGTATTCGAAAAACAAATATGCCAATCTTCTGTTAGCCTTTTTTCTCGGTTCAACCCCTGATCTATCCCTACAAATAAATGATAATCGCTAGTGTTTAGCATTGTGTTGTGCTAATTTCTTGTCTCTTTTTTTATGGCCTTTTCTCTTATTTTCCACTCTATCTGTGGTGTTTTTATGGGAAGAGGAAATCTGTTGAATTGGTGGAAGGTGAGCATGTCTGTGAAACTGCGCAAAATGATTAAAATTCAAGGGCGAAAGCCTGTATTGAGCTATGTTGGATTTGCTGCGTTAGCTTCGTCATTGCTTCTTTCTACTGGTCTGCAAGCCAAAGGCGAGGTGAACATCTATTCAGCACGCAAAGAATCTCTTATAAAGCCTGCCTTGGATAAATTTTCAGAACAAAACGATGTGGTTGTGAACCTTATTACCGGCTCGGCTGATGCTTTGTTAAGCCGTTTGAAAGCGGAAGGCGATGCGAGTCCTGCTGATATTTTTATTACGGTTGATGCTGGTCGTTTGCACCGTGCAAAGGCGGCTGGTGTATTAAAACCCATTCACAGTGATGTATTAAGCGCTAATATTCCGAGCCATTTGCGCGATAGTGATGGCTATTGGTTTGGTTTGTCTCAGCGTGCTCGGGTGATTTTTTATAATCCTCAAAAAGTGTCAGAAAACGATTTATCCACCTACGAAGACCTTGTCGATCCAAAGTGGAAAGGGCGTATTTGTGTGCGTTCGTCAGCCAATATTTATAACCAATCTTTGGTTGCTTCCATGTTAGAAGCCGATGGCCGAGAGAAAACGCAAGCATGGATCAAAGGTTTGGTTGCTAACCTAGCGCGCCCGCCTTTTGGTGGTGATGTGGATCTGTTAAAAGCGGTTTCTTCCGGTGTATGTGATTTGACGCTGGCGAATACCTATTATTATGGTCGCCTTGGTCAAAGTGACAGTGCTGATGAAAGAGCCGTTTATAACACGGTGAAATTGTTTTGGCCTAATCAGGCCGAAGGTGAACGCGGTGCTCATGTAAACGTCAGTGGCGCAGGCATTACGGCTGCCGCTACCAATATTGAAAACGCCAAATTACTGCTTGAATTTCTTACCAACAAAGAGTCCCAAGAATGGTACGCTCACGTGAATAATGAGTACCCAGTGGTGAAAGGCATAGGTGCTCCAGAAATGTTGGCGCCATTTGGAACATTCCGAGCAGATACCATTTCATTAAGCAAACTAGGTGAAAACAATCGTGAAGCGGTTGAGCTGATGGATATTGCTGGTTGGAAGTGATTTTTCTGATATTTGCTCAGCGTAATGAGCTTTCTGATATGGTTTTTGATGATTAATGGCGAATTTAGCTCACTCGAGTTTAGCAAGTCAATCTAAGTGGAATTGGTTAAAAATGGCGGCAATGCTGATTGCGGCCATTTTGGCATTGCCCATCTTGGTTGTGGTGATTAACGTTTTGACTGGCGATAGTGAAGTGTGGCAACACCTTTATCAGACCGTCTTAGCGGAATATATTTCTAACTCTTTGTTACTCATGTTGGGTGTTGGCATAGGTGTATTGGTCATTGGTGTGCCTTGTGCTTGGTTAACTAGCATGTGCGACTTCCCTGGTCGCGCATTTCTTTCTTGGGCTTTACTGTTGCCCATGGCAGTACCCGCTTACATTATTGCTTATACCTATACGGGTGTGTTGGACTTTGCCGGTCCAGTGCAAACCTTTATTCGCGAACTGACAGGTTGGCGTTACGGTGAGTATTGGTTCTTTGAAATACGTTCTCTTGGTGGTGCCATCGCTATGCTGACTTTGGTGCTTTATCCTTATGTGTATCTCATGAGTCGAGCGGCTTTTTTAGAACAGTCTGAGAACACCTTAGAAGTTAGTCGTACACTTGGCTATTCTGGTCGTGCTGTTTTTTTTAAATTGGCACTTCCCCTTGCGCGTCCGGCAATTGTAACGGGCCTGACCTTAGCGCTGATGGAAACATTAGCCGATTACGGCACGGTGCAATATTTCAGTGTAAACACTTTCACGACAGGCATTTTACGAACCTTTTATGGTTTTGGTGATGTGGCGGCGGCCTCACAGCTAGCGGGTATTTTGCTGATGTTTGTCGCGGTATTGATTCTGCTTGAGCGATATTCACGGCATCGCATTCGCTACCATGCGTCAGGTCTAAAAAAGGCCAGTAATCGACGTATGATTCTGAATGGTGGCCGTGGTTTGCTGGCCTGTATCTTTTGCTGGCTGCCTATCCTTGTTGGTTTTCTTATTCCTGTCAGTGTATTGGCGTATTGGGCGGTATTTAAAGCAGAAATGCCCGGCACAAACTTTATTCAACTGGCGTGGAATTCCTTTTATTTGGCCGCGATGGCTTCTCTTATTGTGGTGAGTTTAGCTTTGATATTGAGTTATGCCATTCGTTTAAATAATGGCAGAACCGTTAGAGCATCGGTTGGCATTGCGGGTTTAGGTTACGCTCTGCCGGGGACGATTATTGCGATTGGCACTATTGTTCCGTTGGCTTGGCTAGATCATCGAATTATTGATTTTGTTAAACATTACAGCGGTGAAAGAGTCGGTTTGATTTTCTCTGGTACCTTAGTGGCATTGCTGTTTGCCTACACGGTTCGCTTTATGGCGGTGTCTTTAGGTGCAGTGCAAAATGGTCTTGGAAAGATCAAACCTAGTATGGATATGGCCGGGCGTTCGCTGGGAATGTCGCCTTTTAACGTATTAACGCGCATTCATATTCCGCTGTTAAAAGGTTCGGTTTTAACGGCCATGCTAATCGTCTTTGTCGATGTATTAAAAGAGTTACCAGCGACCTTGGTATTACGACCATTTAATTTTAATACCTTAGCAGTGCGAGCTTTTGAACTCGCATCAGATGAGCGATTGGTCGATGCGGCTCCCGCTTCGTTAATGATCGTGTTGGTGGGATTGGTGCCAGTGATTTTGTTGAGTCGTTCCATTTCTTCTCGCACTGACAGTGCTAAATAGCATTTATTAAAAATAGGATTGCATATGTCATCGTTACCTCCCCATAAACTATTGAAAGAAATGACACTGGCCGATGTTTCGGTTGGTTATGATGGAGATGCGGTTGTTAAAAATGCTTCTTTCAAGCTACTAGAAGGTCAGATAGGTTGTTTGCTCGGGCCAAGTGGTTGCGGTAAATCGACCTTGTTGCGTGCAATTGCCGGTTTTGAGTCCTTAATGGTTGGTGAAATACGTATTGATGACGAGGTGATTTCCAATTCAACACACAGTGTTAATCCTGAGCACCGTTTTATCGGCATGGTGTTTCAAGACATCGCCTTGTTTCCACACCTCACTATTGAGCAAAATATTGCGTTTGGTTTGTCTGCTTGGCCGAAAGAGGCAGCGCAGGAGCGCGTTACTTATTTGTTAAATCTAGTTGGGTTGTCAGGTTTCCAATCACGCTATCCGCATTCTCTTTCTGGTGGTCAGCAGCAACGCGTTGCTTTGGCGCGAGCCATTGCCCCTAAGCCTAAACTTTTGCTGATGGATGAGCCTTTCTCGGGGCTTGATGCAAAGTTAAGAGAAGAGTTAGTGCCCGATATTCGTGCCATATTGAAGCATGAAAAAATGAGTGCGTTATTAGTGACTCATGATCAGATGGAGGCTTTTGCTATGGCGGATCAAGTATCTGTTATGAGCGAGGGTGTGATTCATCAAACGGGCTCGCCGTATCAAATTTATCATCGACCAGAAACACGTTTTGTGGCGAGTTTTATTGGGCGTGGGGATTTCTTGACGGCTACCGTCTGTGGGCCAGATTGTGTGCATTCCGATTTGGGGAATATTCGCGGCGACTTGGATCACGGTTTTGCCGACAATACTCAAGTAGATTTATTGGTTCGCCCTGATGACATTTTACATGACGACGACAGTGAGTTTGTTGGTGTGATTGTGAGCCGATGGTTTCGTGGGTCACACTTTTTATATCGTGTGAAATTGTCTTCTGGCAAAGTGGTGTATTGTTTTGCTTCTTCCCATCACAATCACTCTGTTGGTCAAGAGATTGGGCTAAGTGTCCATTTAGATCATTTGGTTATGTTCCCGCGTTAGATATTTTTCCTTCCGAAAGGTCTTTAAATAAAAACGCCCAAGTGATTTGCTTATAAATCACTTGGGCGTTTTTATGTTTTATTGAGAAGCAAGTAATAGAGTTAGACCGTTCCGATTCCTTGCTCATGACAGACTTCAATCATGCCTTCGAAATCGTATTCACTCAGTTCTAAATGATCTAGGGCGTAATGACCAACTTTTTGCCATTCATAGTCTTCACTTGCTCCGCCTATGTGTCTGAACGTCGATGCAATGTGCTCAGCCATTTTTAAAATGGAGGCAAAGGTGAGATTTATAGAATCACCGGGAACTCTGTGACGGAATAGGTAATCGACACGGTGATGTTTCGCTATAACTGCACAGCAACTTTTAGGCAATCCCCATGATTTAGCCAAATAATAACCGACAACAGAATGGTTGGTTTTAAAGGCTTGGTTCTCAACATCGGTGAGGTTGAATTCGGGATCTTGATAGCCTTGTTTCAGCACATCTTGATAACCATCAAAACGCTTAAGCATCAAAGGAATGCCGGCATTGTGAAAAAGCCCAAGCGAATAGCATTCATCTTGATATTTAAAATCAAGCTGATTGGCGAGACTTGAGCAAATGGCGGCAACATCACTGGCGGTATCCCAAAAGCTGTGTAGTGATTGTATTGCGTCATCTGACAGTTCACTTTTTACCGCAAGCCCGTTAACGATATTGGTGACGCTTGTTGGGCCAAGCAATATCACGGCTTGTTGAATGGAGGCAATTTTTTTCGGTAAGTTAAAGGACGCAGAGTTGACGAGTTTTAAGACGGCGGCTGAAAGGCTCACATCCTGTGAAATGATTTCTGATATACGTGCCATGTCTGGATCTGGCATGGCTTGTTCCATGTGTAAATCCACCATAATTTGCGGTTGTGGTGGAATGCTGATGCCTTGCAAGATGAGTTTGAGCTGATTTTCATTTAATGTAGAGGACATGGACTACTTCACTTCTTTAAGGCAAGTAACTTTACCGCTACGTAATTCGTAGCAATTGAATCTAGAGTCTTTATAATAGCGTTTTTTTAAATATACTGGGTGAAAATTTTGAGTGTTATTCGACTAAAAGGTCAAGCTGATCGCCGTTTAAGGGCTGGACATCAATGGATTTACAGCAATGAGGTAGATACTTCTGCGACGCCATTAAAGCAATTCACTCCAGGGGATCAGGTTGTTGTTGAAACAGCTCAAGGTAAACCTCTTGGTATTGCGACAATCAATCCTAACACATTGATATGCGGCCGTTTAATGAGTCGTAGTATTGATACTTTTTTAAATAAATCAACTTTAGTTCACCGTATTAAGATTGCCCTGTCTTTGCGCGAGCTTACTTACCCGGCGCCATATTACCGTCTTGTGTTTGGTGATTCTGATGGCTTGTCAGGCTTAGTAGTTGATCGCTTTGCCGATATATTAGTTGTGCAAATTTCGACTGCTGGTATGGAGCGAGTGAAAAACGAGATCGTTGAAGCTTTGCAAGATGTGGTGAAGCCATCTGCTATCTTGATGAAAAATGATGGCAAGATGCGTCAGATCGAAGGTCTTGAAACGTACGTTGAAGAAGCTTTTGGTACGGTTCCAGAATTGGTTTTCCTACAAGAAAATGGTGTGTTGTTCCAAGCGCCTGTTTGGGATGGCCAAAAAACCGGTTGGTTCTATGATCACCGTGAAAACCGCAAAACCATGCAAGGCTTTTGTGATGGCAAACGCGTATTAGATGTTTTCTCTTACATTGGTGGTTGGGGCGTTCAAGCTGCATCTGCTGGTGCAACAGACGTGACTTTTATTGATGCGTCTGAAAGTGCTTTAAGTCATGTGGATGAAAACCTTAAACTGAACCAATACGAAGGTGGTTCTAACTTGATGCATGGCGATGCGTTTGAAGCAATGCAGTCTTTGATTGAAGACAAAGAGCGTTTTGATGTGGTTGTCATGGATCCGCCAGCTTTTATTGCTCGCCGTAAAGACATCAAAGCTGGCGAAGGCGCTTATCATCGCGCTAATCAGTTAGCGATGCGATTGGTTGCGAAGGGTGGTATTTTGGTTTCTGGGTCTTGTTCTATGCACCTAGAAACGGCACGTTTACACGATATTATTCGTAGTAACAGTCGCCAGTTAGAGCGTTTCTCGCAATTGATTTACCGCGGAACACAAGCGCCAGATCATCCAGTGCATCCTGCGATTGAAGAAACGGAATACCTAAAAGCCCTGTTTTATCGTATTCATAACAACATGGGCTTATAAGCTTACTTTGTTTGTATCATTTAACAGTAAAAAGTGCTGTCGGATTGGATTTGGCAGCGCTTTTATATTTTTATCATTTCGTTGATTAATCTCTTAACGAAATATGCTGCCAACCACGATCTTGTGCGATCTCTGTTAGCGTTTCATCAGCATCAACAGCGACTGGATAAGTGACCAATTCTAATAACGGCAAATCATTACGAGAGTCGCTGTAAAAGTAACTGCCTTTCATCGTGTGACCAGTTTCTGTCAACCATTCGTTTAGTCGTGTGACCTTGCCGTCTTGGAAGCTTGGCACGCCAACAATTTTGCCTGTGTAGTGATCGTCAATAATCTCTGGCACAGGCGCAATGATGTGATCCATGCCCAAAGCATCGCCAATTGGCCCTGTAACGAATTGGTTGGTCGCAGTGATCATCAGCAAGAAATGACCTTGGTCTTTGTGATGTTTTATCAAAGCGTTAGCTTTCTCTTGCATCATCGGCTGAACTTTTTCTTGCATGAAAGTGTTGTGCAGCTTGGTTAATTCTTCTCTTGAGAATTTGGTTAATGGCTCTAAGCTAAAAGCTAAGTATTCGTGAATGTCTAAAGTGCCTGCTTGGTACTCTTCAAAGAACTTATCATTCGCCAGTTTGTAGTCCTGGCTGTCGACTAAGCCTTTCTCAACGAGAAATTGTCCCCAAGTGTAATCACTATCGCCGTTTAATAAGGTGCCATCTAAGTCAAATATTGCGAGTGTCACAAGCTGTCCTCAATTTGTCTAAAGTGCGCGAATTATAGCCTTGGAGACAATAAATAACATTAGTCTTAATTGTGCAGATGGGGGAATTATGGAACAATGAAACTAATTTATTTTTATATTAAAAGGTGATAGCTCGTGATTGATGCAGACGGATACAGACCGAATGTGGGCATCATACTGATGAACGAGCGTGGCCAACTTCTTTGGGCGAGACGCGTAGGGCAAAATGCTTGGCAGTTTCCTCAAGGAGGCATCAAATCCGACGAGACACCTGAAGAAGCCTTATTTCGAGAACTTAAAGAAGAAGTAGGTCTAGATCCTCATCAGGTGGAAGTAATAGGTAAAACTCGGGGTTGGCTGCGTTATCGTCTTCCTAAGCGCATGCTAAGACACAATAGTAAGCCTTTATGTATTGGACAAAAGCAGAAATGGTTTCTTCTTTCTATTCGTTGTCCTGATGCTTCTGTGTGCGTTGATGGAACTGAAACCCCTGAATTTGATGGCTGGCGTTGGGTAAGTTATTGGTACCCACTTGGTCAGGTTGTGGCGTTTAAAAAAGATGTTTACCGCCGAGCTCTAAAAGAGCTTATTCCCAGCGCACATCGTCGACTAGAAAAGTGATAAACTTGCTGGCTTGATGCTGGAGGTTATGTAGATTGATGGGAGAGCTATGCTAAGTTTGTTAAGACGTATTACCCAAGAGGTGACCGCCGCGCAGTCTTTATCTGCGGCACTGGATATTATTGTCCGTCGTGTCCGCAGAGCAATGCGTGCCGAGGTGTGTTCTATTTATTTGGTAGATCAAAATACCAAAGAATATATCTTGATGGCAACTCGTGGCTTAAATGCAAACGTTGCTGGTAATGTTAGTCTGAAAGCGGATGAAGGTCTGGTTAGTTTGGTTGGCCGTAGAGCCGAACCTGTTAACCTTGAAGATGCTCATATCCACCCATCTTTCCATTATTTAAAAGGCTCTGGTGAAGAAAGATACCGTTCTTTTCTAGGTGTTCCAATAATTCATCATCGCCAAGTGCTAGGCGTTCTAGTGGTTCAGCACGAAGACAAACGTCGATTTGATGAAGGCGAAGAAGCTTTTCTTATTACTCTGTCTGCTCAGTTAGCAGGTGTTATTGCTCATGCAGAGGCAACAGGGGCGATCACCAATCTGAATCCTAACGCGATACCAAGTGGATCGGATTTTCGTTACAAAGGGGTTCCTGGAAGTTCTGGTGTGGCAATTGGTCGCGGTGTTGTGGTTTTTCCTCCTGCCGATTTAGATGTTATTCCGGATCGTACTACCACAGATTTTGAAGAAGAAATTCAGGAATTTTATCAAGCACTTGATGCGGTTCGACAAGATATTCGTCGTGCCAGCAATCGTATTAGCCAACATCTTTCAGAAGATGAAAAAGCGCTTTTTGATGTGTATCTGAAAATCCTAGATGACAACTCTATCGCTGGGGAAATCGTTCGAAAGATCAAGGAAGGTAATTGGGCGCAAGGTGCATTAAGACAGGTTATTCAGGCGCACATTCAGCAGTTTAACCGTATGGACGATCCTTATTTACGTGAGCGAGCATCGGACCTTCGCGATCTTGGCCGTCGTATATTATCTCATCTTCAAGAGAAAGCACCGAATGTCGCTGAGCGTTTCAGCGAGCCGTCTATTATTGTCGGTGAAGAGCTTACTGCGTCTATGTTGGGTGAAATCCCTATTGATAAAATTAAAGGCCTCGTCTCAGTGATGGGATCGGGTAACTCCCATGTGGCGATTTTAGCTCGTGCTATGGGGATTCCAACGGTGATGGGTGCATTAGACTTGCCTTATGCTCAGTTGGATAAAGTAGATCTTATTGTCGATGGTTATTTGGGGAAAATTTTCACTTACCCATCTGAAGCACTGATTGAAAATTATCAGCAAATTGTCGACGAAGAGCGCCTGTTAGAAGAAGAGTACGAAACGCTCAAAGACTTGCCGTGCGAAACCCTTGATGGTCATCGATTGTCTTTGTATGTAAATACAGGCTTGTCTGCCGATATTGCTCGTTCCTTGGATCGTGGTGCGGAAGGTATCGGTCTTTATCGTACAGAAGTGCCTTTCATGGTGCGGGATCGTTTCCCTACTGAAGCGGAACAGGTTGTTATTTATCGTCAGCAATTAGAAGGTTTTGCTCCTTCGCCTGTAACGGTTCGTACTTTAGATATTGGCGGTGATAAAGCGCTGCCTTATTTCCCGATAACTGAAGCGAATCCTTTCTTAGGTTGGCGCGGTATTCGAGTTACTCTGGATCATTTGGAAATCTTTATGGCGCAGATTCGCGCCATGATAAAAGCCAGTGCCGGCTTGTATAATCTAAAAATTATGCTGCCTATGATCTCTAATGTGGCGGAAGTTGAAGAAGCCTTGGCACTGATTCGTCGGGGCTACGCCGAAGTGAAAGAAGAAGGTTACGACGTCAAAATGCCGCAAGTTGGCGTGATGATAGAAATTCCTGCTGCCGTTTATCAAGTCAAAGAGTTGGCAGAATTGGTGGACTTCTTATCCGTAGGAAGCAACGATTTAACGCAATATTTGCTTGCCGTCGATCGAAATAACCCGCGTGTAGCGGACTTATACAATTCTTTCCATCCTTCTGTTTTACGTGCCTTGCTCAGTATCGTTGATCAAGTCAGAGACGAAGGTGTTGGTCTGAGTGTTTGTGGTGAAATGGCGGGTGATCCGATGGGTGCTATTTTATTGATGGCCATGGGATACGACGTGTTATCGATGAGTTCGACCAGTCTTCCTAAGGTAAAAGCGGTTATTCGAAACATCTCGATGGAGCAGTCTCAAGCCATGCTGAATGAAGTAATGAAACTATCTCATGCCGAAGCAGTCACACAGACCATGACACGACTCATGCGCGAAGCCAATATCGAGCGTTTGATTCGACCATCTAAAACCACAAACGTGGAATAATACCTACCAGAGGTTTGCTTCAATATTATGATTTCATATCCAAACATTGATCCTATTGCCGTCTCAATAGGACCAATTTCCGTGCATTGGTACGGTATTATGTATTTGGTCGGCTTTGCTGGTGCCTATTTGTGTGGCATGTACCGCGCCAAACGCTCTAATGGACTTTGGATACCAGAAATGGTCAGCGATGCTATATTTTATGGCGCTCTTGGTGTCATATTAGGTGGTCGGGTTGGCTATATTTTGTTTTATCAGTTTCCCGCGTTTGTTGATAATCCGCTGATTTTAGTTCGTATTTGGGAAGGTGGGATGTCATTCCATGGCGGGTTACTAGGTGTTATTACCGCTATGTTCTTTTTTGCTCGTCGCTATAACAAACATCTTGTGGATGTGACTGACTTCCTGGCACCGTTTGTACCAATCGGCTTAGGTGCTGGGCGTTTAGGTAACTTTATTGGTGGCGAATTATGGGGCAAACCGACAGACGTTTCTTGGGCCATGATCTTCCCTAATGATCCGCTACAACTTGCTCGTCATCCTTCGCAGTTGTATCAATTCGCATTAGAAGGTGTCGTACTGTTTTGCATCTTGTGGTTTTTCTCGCAACGAACAAAGCCACGTTACTGTGTTTCCGGTATGTTTTTACTTTTCTATGGAATTTTCCGAATCCTAGTAGAATTTGTCCGCGAGCCAGATATACAAATAGGCTACCTTGCTTTTGGCTGGTTGACAGAAGGACAGCTCCTGTCTTTACCAATGGTGATCATTGGTGTAGGTCTCATTATTGCTGGCTTCAAGCTAAATACATTTCCAAAAGCGAATGCTTCAAAATAGCTAAAAAGATTTAGAGTGACGCTTAAAACCAGCCACACGGCTGGTTTTTTTTGGACGGATAAAGCTAATTGTGATTTCTGTGTATTTTTTCCAAGATATAAAATAGCAGATTAAAATTGCATCACTGTAGCCTGAGGGCTACAATTGTTTCTATGAAGTATGAAATCAAGAAAACGGATGTTTTTGATCAATGGCTGTCTAAACTGAAGGATCGACAAGCTCTTTTGGCGATAAACATGCGAATTATTAGGGCGATTAACGGCAACTTTGGTGATAGCAAAGTGATTGCGAGTAACCTCTTAGAGATGCGTGTTTTTGTAGGAAAAGGCTATCGAGTTTATTACAGCGTTCGTAATAACGAAATTATCTTGCTCATTAATGGTGGCCATAAAGGCACGCAGAGCAAAGATATAGAGAAAGCGAAGATCTTGCTTAGTGAATGGGAGCAACCATCATGATATTAAAGACAAGCGATTTTAATCCGTTTGATTATATTGAAACACAGGAAGAAGTGCAGTCTTTCTTACAAGAATGTTTGGCTGATGATGACCCAAATACTTTTATTGAGGCGTTGGGATTGCTGGTTAAAAAGCATGGCGTATCCGATATTGCTTTAGCATCTGGACTGAACAGAGAAAGCTTATATAAAACCATCAGTGGTAAAACGAAGCCGCGTTTCGACACGATTTTTAAAATCATGCAGGCACTAAATTTTCGCTTCACCACACACTCAGCTTGAAATGGAACTGCGTCTATTATCTCGGTCTGACTCTAAACCTTTGCTGTTATTTGAAACAGAAAACCAAGCGTGGTTTGAATCACATATCAATCCTCGAGAAGTCGGTTTTTACACTGATGAAGGTATAAAAAAACACATTGAAGAATTTCTTTCGCAACATCAAAGAAAAGCTATGCTGCCGATGCTTATTATTGATGACAATGGCGAGATTATTGGTCGCATCAATTTAACCGATATCAATTTGGTATTGAGCGAGGCTTATTTAGGTTATCGGTTGGGCGAGAAATTTACTGGACGTGGCATCGCCAAACGTGCCGTTGAGCAAATAATTCAATTGGCCATCGAACATAAACTTCACAAATTAATAGCCTTTGCTTCGGTAGACAATTTTGCCTCGCAGAAAGTGCTGACATACAACGGATTTGTTGAAATGAAGACTCATGAAAACTTCGCAGAAGTACAGGGTAAAAACATTAATTGTATTGAATACCAGAAAATCGTTAAGGAAAAATATGACTCTCTTGGTTAGAGAAGTGCAAACTAAAGATGCACAAGGCATAGTTAATATTTTGAATCCCATTATCGAGGAAGGCCTTTTTACCGTACTTGATATTACTTTTTCGGTAGAAGAGGAAGCGCAATTTATTCAAGACTTCCCTGAGAGAGGTGTGTTTCATGTGGCGTTAAATGAAGAGAGTTCAAACGTCGTTGGCTTTCAAAATGTCGAGCCGTTTGCTGCTTATACTCACGCTTTTGATCATGTTGGTATTATTGGCACTTTTGTTGATGCTCGCTGCAGAAGACAAGGCGTTGCATCGAGTTTATTTGAAGCGACCTTCGACTTAGCAAGATCAAAAGGCTATGAGAAGTTATTCGCCTACGTCAGAGAAGATAACCCAAACGCTTTAGCGACGTATTTAAAGCAAGGCTTTGAAGTGGTAGGAACTGCGAAAAAGCACGCTAAAGTTCGTGACAAATATATTGATGAGATTTTGATAGAAAAGTTCTTATAGTATTAATCTATTCACAACGATGGTTTCAATAAAAACGGCGAACTAATTATGGTTCGCCGTTTTGCTTTTACGCTACTTAAACGGAAAAAGGGTAAACAATAGGTGCGTGGAATTGGTAGCCTTCTATTTCAAAGTCATCCATGGTGACCCACGTTTCTATGTCGTTTAAAGATTTGATCTCTGGGTTGATTTTTAACGTTGGCAGAGGATAAGGCTCGCGCTTTAGTTGTACGTCACGCATTAATTCTAGCTGATCTTCATAGATGTGAGCGTTCACTATCTTATGAAAAGCCTTGCCCGGCTTTTTGCCTGTGATTTGCGCAACGATGGCAAGCAATACGTACACCTGAACCATATTGAAGTTCAATCCAAGTGGCACATCACAGCTGCGTTGAGTGCTGTTTAGATAAAGCGTATCACCAAGCAATGAAAAGTGATGGCTGTACATACAAGGACGAAGACAAGCCATGTGAAACGCGCCAGGGTGATAAAATGTGAGGATTTCCCCACGGTTATCCACACCACGAGTTAGGTCATCAATAATTTGTTTTAATAGGTCGATATGACCGCCGTCTGGTTTTGGGAAGTGACGACCAATGGCGCCGTAGCAAAGTCCCATGTCATCTTTGCCTTTACGATAAGGGTTGTTTAGCCAAACTTCGTTTTCATTGGCATTGGCATCCCATGTTTTGGTGCCCAACGCACGAAAATCCGCCGCGTTATCATAGCCTCTTAAATAACCGATGATTTCGGCAATAGCAGACTTCCAATAGCTTTTGCGGGTCGTTACAAGCGGAAATTCGCCTTTACTAACATCGTAAGTGAGGTCAGCGTTAATCACGGTTAGGCAACGTTTGCCGGTACGCTCGTTGTTGACCCATTCACCTTCGTTGACAATGCGGTTGCAAAGATCTAAATACTGTTTCATAAAAAATGCCTTGTCTGTTTTTCCTGATGACGTTTGCTAGTGCAGGTTAAGAAATGCAATCTGGTTCGTCATGGGTATAATAAATGTCATTGATTATATCAGAAGCCTTTGCTCTTGGATTGTCGGAGCAAAGAAGAGCCAAGATTTTTAAGCAGGTTATTGTATGTTGTCACTTATTGTCGCTATGTCTACCAATCGAACCATCGGAATTAATAACTCCTTGCCTTGGCATTTGCCAAATGATCTTAAATATTTCAAGCAAGCGACCATGGGCAAACCCATTGTTATGGGACGTAAAACCTTTGAATCGATTGGCAAGCCACTGCCTGGTCGTCGCAATATTGTTATCAGTCGTGACTCAGCTTATCAAGCGGAAGGGATTGATGTGGTGACGACATTGGAAGATGCCATTTCTCTTGGTGAAGATATTTGCTTGGTCAATGGTCAAGAAGAAGTCATGGTTATCGGCGGAGCGCAAATTTATCAACTTGCGCTTGAGCGCGCAGATCGTTTGTACATTACTCATGTGGATGCTGAAGTAAAAGGTGATGCGTTTTTTCCAGAAGTAGATTGGCCATCGTTTACCTTAATAGGTGAAGAAGCGTTCGCCGCCGAAGGACCAAATCCTTACGACTACCGTTTTTCTGTTTACCAAAGAACCAGCGCAGAGTAATCCGCTATGTGGCAGCAAGTAGAAGTTCAATTGCCTGCGATGCGTCGAGGTTTTCATTTGATTACCGATCAGGTGGAAGCGGCTTTATCAAAGATGTCGCCGGTCTCGATAGGTTTGTTGCATGTTCAATTGCTGCATACTTCGGCTTCTTTGACGATCAATGAAAACGCCGATCCTTCTGTTCGCCGAGATATGGAAAAACATTTTTCTCACATGGTGCCAGAAGATCAGCCCTATTATGAGCACATTTACGAAGGCAGCGACGACATGCCGGCACACATAAAAGCCAGCATGTTGGGTTCATCTTTGACGATTCCTATTCGAGATAAGAGGTTGTGCTTAGGGATTTGGCAAGGCATTTATTTAGGTGAACACCGAGATCATGGCGGTGCGAGGCGGATTGTATTAACGCTACAAGGTGAATAATACGACGTAATCATATTTGGAGATAATAAAAACGTCGCATTGAAAAATGCGGCGTTTTTATTTTTGAAAGCTTAAACCTAGTTAACGACGATTTGTTTGCAAGAGGCTTGTCCATTTTCAACAGCTTGATTTGCGCTGAGGGCCAGCTCTTCTATCGTTTCACCATCTTCTGGAAAGGCTGCGATACCAATGCAGAAATCCATCGGATCAGAGTTACCTTCGAACAAGGTTGATTTCTCATCTTCTGTCGGATTGATGATGTGTTTTAGCAGCGTTTTCGCATCTTTTACGCTGGTATTAGGTAGTAATAACAGCAGTTTGTCTGGCTCTACTCGTGCGAGTACATCGGCTTCTCTAATCTTTTTATAGATATAACGAGCAGAGGTTTGAATGGCAATATTGCGAGCTTCCATCGGGAGTTTGCTTAGGCGCTCGTTGGCATCAAGGTTGATTTTCGCCATGGTTAATGGCGTGTATTGACGCTTTGCCAAGCCTAGTTGCTTTTTAAAGTGCGTCAGCGCCGCGCCACGAGTCAATAATCCTGTTAGTTCATCAAAGGTGGCTTGGTTACGAAGATGTTCTTCTAATGCTTTCTGGTGACTAATATCCACCATGAATCCAATGATCTTCTTGATGCTGCCATCTGGGCCTTTAGTGTAGCTTCTGCCACGCTCTTTTACCCACAGGTAACGCTGATCACCCGTTAGAATACGATATTCAACTTCATAATAATCTTGATTGAGAGCCACATGTTCATTGACGACAGTGGCCAGTTTTTTTACATCATCAGGGTGAACAAGGGCGTGCCATTCAGTTGTTGAACGTGGTGTTTTATCAAGTGGATAATTTAATAGTGTCGCAATGGATTTTGAGCAAGACACTAGATCTGACTCAGTTTCCCAGATCCATAACCCAGCAGACGATTCAGTCAGTGCGAATTTTAGCAGGGTGTTTTCGGCCGCAGAAAGATCCATGTGGTCAGTGTTGTAAACACAAGCCAACACTGTTTCGCCAAGATGGCTCATCTCCAGCTGCATATTGATCAGCTTATCACCAACACGGATTAGGCTTTCACAGCGTTCAATGCTGCCGCTTTTTATTTTGTTGTTAAGTGTTTGCCAGTCGTCAGGAGAAACTGCATCTTCACAAAGAGATTCCCAGGTATCGGAAGGCGTCGCATTAAAATTTTCAAACAAAATTTCAAAATTGCGATTGTATGACATTAGTTTGCCAGTGCTGCTTTCTATTATAAAAGCAGGCGTTGGCATGTACTTAAACGCGAGTTCAAAAGGCGTGTTCATGACGCGCTCCTTTATAATATGTTTATTCTGGGGTTATCCAAGTGACTTGGTAATCCGCTTCATCATCTTCTGCTAGCAGCTTAGTGAGAACAGGCAAAAATTCCTTGGCTTCTTTTTCTAGCGTCCAAGGTGGATTGACAATAATCATACCGCTTCCTGCCATACCGCACTCTTGTTCTGTGTTTCTAATGCAAAGCTCAAGCAAAAGCACATTGCGAATATGGGTTGCTTTGACGGATTTTAATAATTCGTTAGCTTGTTGACGATTTAATACTGGATACCAAATGGCGTAAGTGCCTTGAGGGAAGCGCTTGTAACCGTCTTCTAATGCTTGAACTACATATTGGTAATCTTTTTTTACCTCATAAGGCGGATCCATTAAGACGAATCCACGCTTTTGCGGCGGTGGCAGCATGGCTTTAACCGCGGCAAAGCCATTGTCTTTCACCACATTGGCTTTACGCTTATTTGGGAAAAGCGCCGCTAAAATTGGGTAATCGTTTGGATGCAGCTCACATAAGTGTAGTTTGTCTTTTTGGCGAACGTAATAATCGACAATTTTTGGGCTGCCGGGGTAAAACTCTAAGGTATCTGTTGGGTTCATCTCGCGGACGATGTCTAACAAATCTTCCAATGGCTCAGGAAGGTTGTCTTCGGTTAGCAGTCGTGCGATACCTGAATGAAATTCTTTGTTCTTTTGCGCCTGCTCAGAGTTTAGCGAATATTGACCAATGCCAGCGTGTGTATCCAAATAGAAAAAAGGCGCGTCTTTTTTTATAAAATGGCGACATATTTGACTGACCGTCAAATGTTTTAAAATATCAGCGTGGTTGCCTGCATGATAAATATGGCGATAGCTGAGCATGGTCTTTCCTGTGATGAATTATTGGGTTTTGAATGAAAAAGGCCGCTACGCCTGTATTTGGCAAAGCGGCCTTTTGCGTATTACTTTTTAACGATTAGTCGATTTGACTAATATCACGTACTGCCCCTTTGTCCGCACTGGTCGCAAAGTGTGCGTAGACTTTTAATGCTGGAGAGACTTTACGTGGGCGATCTTCAACTGGCTTCCAAGCGTTTGCGCCTTTTGCGTTCATAGTGTCGCGACGAGTTTGTAGCTCTTCATCGCTAAGCAAAACGTTGATCGAACGGTTTGGAATGTCGATCAAAATACGGTCGCCATTTTCAACCAAACCGATTGCGCCGCCTGCAGCGGCTTCAGGTGAAGCGTGACCGATAGACAGACCTGATGTACCACCAGAGAAACGACCATCAGTTAGCAAAGCACAGGCTTTGCCTAACCCTTTAGACTTAATGTAAGACGTTGGGTAAAGCATTTCTTGCATGCCTGGGCCGCCTTTAGGACCTTCGTAGCGAACGATGACAATGTCACCCGCTTCCACTTTATCATCAAGGATGTTTTTAACTGCTTCGTCTTGAGATTCTGTTACGTGAGCACGACCTTCAAATACAAGAATTGATTCGTCAACACCGGCACTTTTTACAACACAGCCATCAACAGCGATGTTGCCATAAAGTACGGCTAAGCCGCCTTCGAGGGAAAAAGCGTTTTCGATAGAACGAATGCAACCTTCTGCACGATCGCCATCTAGAGAGGGCCAGCGAGTCGATTGGCTGAAAGCGGTTTGCGTTGGGATGCCAGCAGGTCCTGCTTTGTAAAACTCGACAATCTCAGGTGTCGGTGCACGCATAATATCCCATGTCTCTAATGCTTCGAGCATGGTCTTAGAGTGCACTGTGTGACATTGGTTGTGTAAAATGCCCGCGCGATCAAGCTCACCTAGCAAAGCAAAAATACCACCGGCACGGTGTACATCTTCAACGTGGTATTTTGGTGAGTTCGGTGCAACTTTACAAAGTTGAGGAACTTTACGAGACAAGCGATCGATGTCTTGCATAGTGAAATCAACACCTGCTTCACGGGCAATAGCCAACAAGTGAAGAATAGTATTGGTTGAACCACCCATAGCGATGTCTAACGTCATGGCGTTTTCAAAGGCTTCGAAGCTTGCAATGGAGCGTGGTGCCCAGTTTGCTTCATCGTTTTCGTAGAAACGTTTAGTGATGTCTACGATGCGACGACCCGCATCTAAAAACAAACGGCGACGGTCTGAGTGAGTTGCTAGTGTCGTGCCGTTGCCCGGTAAACTTAGACCAAGCGCTTCGGTTAGGCAGTTCATGGAGTTCGCGGTAAACATGCCAGAACAAGAACCACAGGTTGGGCATGCTGAGCGTTCGTATTCGGCGACTTTTTCATCTGTTGCCGTTGGGTCTGCAGCGATAACCATAGCATCGACTAAGTCAAGTCTGTTCTCGGATAGTTTGGTTTTGCCCGCTTCCATTGGACCACCAGACACAAAAATAACCGGAATGTTTATGCGCATAGCAGCCATTAGCATCCCAGGTGTGATTTTGTCACAGTTAGAAATACAAACCATAGCATCGGCACAATGAGCATTAACCATGTATTCAACAGAATCTGCAATCAGATCACGAGATGGAAGGCTGTAAAGCATGCCGTCATGACCCATGGCGATACCGTCATCGACAGCGATAGTATTAAATTCTTTCGCTACACCACCTGCGGCTTCAATTTCACGAGCAACCAGTTGCCCCATGTCTTTGAGATGAACATGACCTGGTACAAATTGAGTAAAAGAGTTGACCACTGCTATGATTGGCTTTTGAAAGTCGTCGTCTGTCATTCCTGTTGCACGCCATAACGCGCGAGCTCCGGCCATATTGCGGCCTGAGGTGGTTGTCTTGGAACGGTATATTGGCATTATTTTCCCCACAGATTTTTTGCTTTGTTTTTCTTTATATAGTTGTTCACATTTAATGACTCCATGTTACCAAGATTATTGACTATGCCCAATGGCAATTTTTAGGCAATATTGAGACACTGTATAAATCAATACTGATACTTTTATTGAAACGGAAACGATATGGTCGAAAATGTACTATTAGCCCACTCTAATGTTGCATTGGCAAGGCAGCCAATAGTAGACAGTCACCTTGCTGTAATGGGGTATGAACTTCTTTATCGTAAAAATGCGGTTTCAGTACAGGCAGATGTCATGGATGAGGTTGGTGCAACGGCTCAAGTAATAGCTACCAGTCTTTTTGAGCTTGGTATGGAACACTTAGTTGGAACAAGTAAGGCGTTTATCAATTTTCCTCGGGCGTATTTGTTAAGTCACAGTGGCATGCCTATTAACAAAGAAAATATCGTGGTTGAAGTGCTGGAAGGTTCAGGCTTTGATGCGATGTTGTTGTCATCTTTACGCCGCTGGGTGAAAGAGGGCTGTTCTATAGCATTAGACGATTTTGTGTTTGATAGTAAGTTAACGCCCTTTATTGAACTGGCTGATTACATTAAATTGGATATATTAGTTCTAGGTCATGATGACTTTCATAAGCAAGTTGAAGCGCTGAGAGGCTTTGACGTCAAGATTATTGCTGAAAAAGTTGAGACCTGGGAAGATTATCAATTTTGTCGTTTGTTGGGTGTTGAGTATTTTCAAGGCTACTTTTTTGAAAAGCCTGAGTTGATATCTAGTAAAGCCTCTAAAGTGAACAGCATGACACTACTTCAGTTGATGTCGTCGCTGTTAAATACTTCGGTTTTAAGTATTGATGAATTAGAGCGAATAGTCAGTCAAGACGCCGGGTTAGTACATAAGCTACTGCGCTATCTAAATTCCCCGGTAACGGGCTTAGTCGCTTCTGTTGATTCAGTGCGTTTGGCGATCATGTTGATTGGTGTGGAAAAACTCAAATCGCTCACAAATTTGTTATTAATGTCAGAGATGGTAGGTGATAGACACGTTTTACTTGAGCAAATTATGGTGCGAGCAAAGCATGCTGAATTGTTTGCTCAAAGTCGAGGTTATAACAATCAGGATAAATATTTCCTAGCCGGAATGTTGTCGATGATTGATGTTTGCACTGGCATGCAGCTGGATGAGGTGCTTGGTGAGTTGCCTTTGCCGAGTGAGTTTATCAATGCCATAGTTCACCGATCTGGAAGAGTGGGTAACACTCTTGATCTAGTCGAGCATTACGGAAACGGCCACATGATAAAAAATGTCCAAGACTTGGATGATCTGAAAAAGACCTATTTAGATGCGATTAAGTGGACAGATGAGTTCCTCATCGCCGTATGACAATTTATGTTTTAAATGAATAAACATGTTTTGTAGTCCTTTCCTTACATGTCTGTAGGCGTTTCCCGTTTGTTGTGTGGCTAAATGTCATTATTATTTTTGATTTCGATATAAAATATTGATTTTAAAAGAAATTATTTAAAAAATAATCGTTTTCTGAAAAGTTGATTTATATTTTTTAGCTGGTAAATTGTGTCTTATCCAAACGGAATTCATGGATGAAGAGCGCATGAAGTGCTTTATAAGATGCCATTGATGGTGTT
Source organism: Marinomonas sp. (assembly GCF_965225885.1). Lineage (NCBI taxonomy): Bacteria > Pseudomonadati > Pseudomonadota > Gammaproteobacteria > Oceanospirillales > Oceanospirillaceae > Marinomonas > Marinomonas sp. Next base: position 1,508,440 of record NZ_OZ245329.1, on the reverse strand, counting down.
GAGGATTGAATCGGATGTTCAAGAGCAATGGACTGTTCTAAGGAATGACATGGTTTGATGGAATGCACTATGCGTAAGGATAGTTTGGAGGCTTCATGATGAAGCAAACAATGATGTTTTACTCATCGGAAGAGTTGCTTAACAGGATGTGAGCAAAAAGCAGGGTCGCCGTTTGGCGCCCTTTTTTTGCCTAAAATTTGTTATTGATCGATTTTTATCGGTATAAAGTTAGGCATAAAAAAGCGACTCTAATAGTCGCTTTTTTGCATTTTGGGCTTTTTACACTTGGTACGACATTAAATTAGCGCTCTAGATGCTCTAATTTATCTTCAACACCATCCCACTGCGCCGCATCAGGAAGTGCGTCTTTTTTCTCTGCAATGTTCGGCCAGATCAAAGACAAATCTCTGTTCAACTCTACGAACACTTCTTGGTCTTCTGGCAATTCGTCTTCAGAGAAGATGGCATTGGCAGGACATTCAGGTTCACACAATGCGCAGTCGATACACTCATCAGGGTTGATGGCTAAAAAGTTAGGGCCTTCGTAGAAGCAGTCCACAGGACAAACTTCAACACAGTCAGTGTATTTGCAGCGAATGCAGTTATCGGTTACGATGAAAGCCATTCGACTTCTCCTTACAAGCTATAAAAATGATTGCGCGCTATTTTAGAGGTATAGGCCATTTCGCGGCAAGCAACAATCGTCATTAGTCTAAATTTATCTGCTATTAGCTTATGCCCACTACAGCTGAGACTTCAGTTTGTAAAGGGCATTAATGGCTTCTAGCGGCGTCATGTTGTCTAAATCTAGTTCTTCAATGGCATTTTTCAAGGCATTTTGTTCGGCCTGAGCAAACATATCCACTTGCTGGGGTTGATACTCACTCTTGTTTTCTTTGGCCAAGTGCGGCTTGGTTTTAGCTTTGGTTGAACTTGAGTCTGTTTTCGGTTCTATGGTGCTTGTATCAAGGTCAATGCCAGTAACGACTTCCAGTTCTTTAAGCTTTTGCTTAGCGTGCCCAATAACATCACGAGGAACGCCTGCCAGTTGCGCAACTTGTAAGCCATATGATTGACTCGCTGGGCCTTCATGCACCTTATGTAAGAAGACGATTTCATCTTCGTATTCAGTCGCCGTTAAGTGAACGTTGGCCGCGTTTTCTAATTGATCTGCTAACGTGGTGAGCTCAAAATAATGCGTTGCGAACAAGACGTGACATTTTAGCTTATTGGCTAAATAGTCGACGGCTGCCCAAGCCAATGATAAACCATCAAATGTACTGGTGCCGCGTCCGACTTCATCCATCAAGACTAAGCTGTCTTTGCTGGCGTTATTGAGGATGTTTGCCGTTTCTGTCATTTCCACCATGAAGGTTGAACGACCGCCGGCAAGATCGTCAGACGAGCCCATGCGAGTAAAGATTCGATCGACCACTGAAATAGACGCCGATTCAGCTGGAACAAAGCAGCCAGTATGAGCTAATAGCGTAATCAAAGCGATCTGGCGCATATAAGTCGATTTACCGCCCATGTTCGGACCAGTAATCATCAATAATGAGCGTTTGTCATTCAGGTCAAGATCGTTTGGTATGAAGGGTTCTGAAATGACCGATTCCACCACAGGGTGACGGCCGCCGACAATTTGAATGCCGCCACGATTGTGTAACTCTGGGCAGGTAAAACTCAGTGCGTTAGAACGTTCCGCAAAGTTATTCAGTACATCAAGTTGTGCCAAGGCTTGGCTGGTGGTTTGTAGTTCGCCTAAAATCTCATTAAGCTGTTCTAGCAGTGCGTCGTAAAGCTCTTTTTCTCGAGCAAGAGACTTCGATTTCGCGCTGAGTGCTTTGTCTTCAAAAGCTTTTAGTTCTGGCGTGATAAAACGTTCAGCATTTTTAAGCGTCTGGCGACGAATGTATTCCACCGGTGCTTGATCGGAATGCAGACGACTAATTTCGATGTAATAACCATGAACTCGGTTAAAGCCGACTTTTAATGAGCTGATGCCTGTACGGGCCTTTTCGCTGCGCTCCATTTCTGCAAGAAAGTCTGTAGCATTGGTGGATAACGCTAGAAGCTCGTCTAATTCTTCGTCGTAGCCTTTGGCAAAAATACCGCCATCACGAACAACCGATGGTGGGTTTTCGACAAGGGCTTTGGCCAACGTCTCGGTGATAGTGGGTTGCGCCAGAATGCGCTGATTAAGCTCTTGTAAGCGTTCAGATGTTGCGTTTGCCAGTAAATTGTTTATTTCTGGTGCAGCTTCAAGGGCAAATCGCAGACGCAATAAATCTCTCGGACGGGCAGAGCGTAAGGCAACTCGTGACAATATACGCTCTAAATCACCGACTTTTTTAAGCGGCGCTTCAAAGGCGTCATAGCTTTGGTTTTGCTGTAACTCAGTGACGACTTGTTGACGAGCCTGAATTTCGTTTAGATCACGAATCGGCGTGTGCAGCCAACGTTTTAATAAACGGCTGCCCATTGGTGTGGAGCATTTATCTAGCACTTCGACTAAGGTGTTGCTCGTGCCGCCAGTAAGGTTGATATCGATTTCTAAGTTACGTCGAGTTGCGCCATCAATCAGAACCGAATCGTCTTTATGCTCAACCATGATGGATTGAATGTGTGGTAAAGCCGAGCGTTGCGTGTCTTTAGCGTATTGAAGCAGTGCGCCAGCGGAAGCAATGGCGGCCGTTAACGCTTCACAACCAAAGCCAGATAGATCCTTGGTGTTGAATTGCTGAATAAGTTGGCGATAGCTGGATTCATAATCAAAATGCCAAGGGCCAAGCTCAGCGACACCTTTTTCTAGCTTTAGCGTAGCTCGTGCTGGAAAATCTTCAGAGATCAAAATTTCTCTAGGCGATAAGCGTTGTAGTTCACTTGATAGGGCTTCATGACCATCGACTTCAAATAAACAAAAACGCCCACTGGCCATGTCTAAATAAGAGAAACCAAAAACATCGAGGCCTTTGCGTGATTGATGAGCAAGGGAAAGTAGAAGGTTTTCGCGTTTCTCTTCCAGGAATGCTTCATCACTAATGGTGCCTGGCGTGACGATGCGAGCGATTTGTCGCTCCACCGGACCTTTGCTGGTGGCTGGGTCGCCCGTTTGTTCAGCCACAACCACTGACTCACCCATGCGGACCAAGCGTGCAATGTAGTTTTCTGCTGCATGGAAGGGGATGCCAGCCATTGGAATCGGCATGCCGCCAGAATGACCGCGAGCGGTAAGTGTAATATCAAGCAGCTGAGACGCGCGTTTAGCGTCGTCGTAGAAAAGCTCGTAAAAATCTCCCATGCGATAAAATAGCAGCTGGTTTGGGTGCTGTGACTTAAGGCCGAAGTACTGGCGCATCATCGGCGTATGATTGTCTGCTGGTGTTTTACTCATTCGGGAAGCTCGATTGTGATCCAAAAAATAGAGGGGTATTCTACGGGATATTTTCCTAGGATTTAAGGGATAAAGATAATGAATCAAATGCAAAAAATGACACAAGCAGCACAAATAGTCGGCGAGCTCTTACAAGCAAGAAGATTGTTGCTGGTCACGGCTGAGTCTTGCACTGGCGGGTTGATTGGTGCGGTATGCACGGAAATAGCTGGTAGCTCATCATGGTTTTTTGGTGGTGTGATTAGCTATGCCAATGAAGCTAAGATGCGTGGTTTGTCGGTAAAAGAAGAAACGCTATCATCCTTTGGTGCCGTGTCTGAGCAAACAGTGAAAGAGATGTGTGCTGGTGCCTTACAATTAGGTGGTGACATTTCTGTGGCTGTTAGTGGCGTGGCTGGTCCTGGGGGCGGCTCGCCAGAAAAGCCAATAGGTTGTGTTTATATCGGCTGGCAATCGCTCGGACAAGAAGCCAAAGTTGAGCGATTTCAGTTTTCTGGAGATCGTCAGGCGGTAAGAGAAGCTACTGTTTTGGCGGCATTGAATGGCATTGAAGAGATGCTTAAAAGCGGTGAAAAATAATACTGTTTTTATATACAGTATTTCTTGAGATTACCCAAAAAAAACGATAGAGTTACCCGCAACGACAATTAGTCACAACGAAAAGTAGCCACAAGGATTTCATTATGTCATCTATTGCAGACAACAAGAAAAAGGCGCTGGATGCAGCGCTGTCTCAAATCGAGCGTCAATTTGGTAAAGGCGCCATCATGAAGATGGGCGAAGGTGCCAAGCTTGATATTGATACGGTTTCTACTGGATCGTTAGGTCTGGATATTGCACTTGGTGCTGGTGGTCTTCCTTATGGTCGTATTTGTGAAATCTACGGACCAGAGTCTTCAGGTAAAACAACTTTAACACTAAGTGTTATTGCAGAAGCTCAGAAGCAAGGTAAAACCTGTGCCTTCATTGATGCTGAGCACGCGCTTGACCCTTCTTATGCTGAAAAGCTGGGCGTTAATATTGCGGATCTTTTGATCTCTCAGCCAGATACGGGTGAGCAAGCACTTGAAATCGTCGATATGCTAGTACGTTCAAATAGCGTTGACGTTATCATTGTTGACTCGGTAGCAGCTTTGGTTCCTAAGTCTGAAATTGAAGGCGAAATGGGTAGTTCTTCTGTTGGTGTTCAAGCACGTTTGCTTTCTCAAGCAATGCGTAAATTGACCGGTTCTATCAAGAACGCCAATTGCCTTGTTATCTTCATCAACCAAATTCGTATGAAAATTGGCGTGATGTTTGGTTCTCCAGAAACGACTACGGGCGGTAACGCACTTAAGTTCTACTCTTCTGTCCGTTTGGATATTCGTCGAATCGGCTCAGTGAAGCAGGGCGATGAAGTGATTGGTAATGAAACCCGCGTTAAAGTAGTGAAAAACAAAATTGCGCCGCCATTTAAACAAGCTGAATTCCAAATCATGTACGGTGCTGGTATTTACCGCATGGGTGAAGTCATTGACCTAGGTGTGAAGCAAGGCTTTGTTGATAAAGCGGGTGCTTGGTACGCTTATAATGGTAATAAGATTGGTCAGGGCAAAGCCAATGCTGCTCAGTTTTTAGCCGATAACCCTGACATGGCGAAAGAAATTGAAGCCAAGATCCGTGAAGATTTATTACCTAAAACTGTTAAAGCAGATGGTAAAGCTAGCGGCAAAGAAACCGACGTTGAAGCAGACGAAGAAGCAGAACAACTAGATTTCTAAATTCTTCTAGCAAAAAGAACATTTTTTAAAAGCAGGTCTTGTACCTGCTTTTTTTGTTTTTGTGGTGAGTGCGTTAAAAAATGTAGGTTTGATGGTTTCTTAAAGCATATCCTTCTATGATTATTTCTTTTAATAATTTTGCATTAGATAGGGCAATCACAATATGTTGATTTGGCAATGGGGACTTATTGCATCGAGTGCACTTCTGTTTGTGGTGTTTATATTTGTTTTGTCGCGATATTTTTCTCTGAAGAAAAAAGCATCGGAACTAGGTGTTGATGATGAGGTTGCACCAGCTAATTTGCATAATGGTCAGCACGATGTCTCAGAAGAAGAGAAAAGGCAGTGGCTAGCCTTGCTTGAGCAGCAACGAAATATATGCACTCAGCTTCTTACTGAATTGCCAAAATCTGATTTTCAAGGTCGAGCTGCGTTGTCTTGCTGGGCCATTTTTTTAGATGTTGAAATACATATTATTGAGCATTCTGTGCCTAATGCGAAAGTGTTGGTGCTGTTAGAAGCATTCAAAAGCCTTTTGGATAAGGTGGATCGCGCACAAGAAATTGATGCGCTTTTGAAGTCATTAAAAGTGAATCAGTCTTTGTTGCGAGAGTTAAATAAAATCATTCAGAAAACGGGTGAAAAAGTATTTGCCCAAGTGAATGTCACATCTGAATTGAATCTACAGCTTGTAAAGCTACAAGAACAGTTAGTTGCAGAGGTGCAATTAGACGAGTCGCTGGCCTTGCTTCGATCTGAAATGGCGAGTATGTATGAATTTGCTGAGCGATTGAAGCTGCATTTAGCTGAAGTAAAGGAAGAAGGTGATAATGCCCTTTATGTTAATGCTTTAGAGGAGTATTTGAGCAGTGCAGATCAGTCTGATTTTATTCATTCTGTACGTTCAGAGTTGGATGATAAAGTGTCTGATCTAAAACAATTGGCAGCTTATCAAAAAACAATTATTGCTGATTTAAAAGAGCAATTTCGTAAAGTGAAAATGGATCATGAGGGAGACGGAAAACACATTGGTGTTTACAATATCTCTATTGTTCGGTTAGAAAAGGCTCTTTTGGAAAGTAGTCGTGTGGTTAAGCGTTTAGAAGGGAAATTAGACAATTTACAGGCAATTAAATACAACCTTAATATCGATGTCATTAAGCGTGATGAGGCTCTAAAACAGAAAAAAGCATTACTTGACGAGCAAGAGGGAGCTGTTACGCCAAACATGGACATATATAGTGTTATAGAAGAAGAGCGTAACGCTATGAAAAATATGGAGGATTTGCTTTATCAGGGCTCTTTTACTGAAGAGTCTGATGCTTTTTCCAATGAGCAGGCCTCAAAGTTAAGTTCTTTACGTTTAATGGTGAATGAGTCTGAACTGTATGTAGAAATGCTCGAGCGAGATTTGGACAAAGCACGAGATTTGCGTGAGAATCTTGAATACAAGTTGCTTCATCCTGAAACTACCAATCAGGTTGTTAAAGATGATGTAGATGTTTTAACCAGCCAAGATCAAGAAGAAATTGAAAACCTTCGAGAAATTAATGAAGAACTTGAAGAAGAGCGCAAGCGTCTAGAAGCAGAGTTATTTGATGGGCAAGATCAATCCAACGAGTTTGAAAAATTGCAGAAAAAAATTGCTGAGCTTGATGGCAAAATAGAGTCAGTTCAAAAAAACTATGTTGAAATGGAAGAGCGCTATTTGACCGCACTCATGGCCAAAGAGGATAACTCATAATATCAAATTTAGAGAGCTGTCAGATCTGGTCTCAGCCAGTGCAGATCTGATTTTAGTCAGTGAGTCTGGGCCTGTGTATTTTAAAGTCGCTAGTATTCGTCTTGGGTGGATATGGCGTATTTTATTTGCTCGAAGTCGAAACCACGGTATTGAAGGTAACGTGATTGTTTGGCCTTTTCTTTGAAGTCAGTGCTTACTTCTTCTCCAAATCTTCTTTCTTTTAGTTGTTTTGCCAACTCAAACCAATCTGCATTGGCTTCTGATATGGCTGTCTTTGCTAGTTCGCTATTGATGCCTTTTTGTATGAGTTCTTGCTGAATGCGGCTGGCGCCAAGTGGTTTGCTGAGTCGGCTCCTTACAAAGATTTCTGCAAAGCGTTTATCATTGAGATAGTTCATTTCTTCAAGACGCTCAATTATCGCGTTGATCTCTTCTTCCTCATGCCCTCTTGTTTTTAATTTAGTGGCTAGTTCTTGTTTGCTGTGTTCTCTGTGACTTAGCAGTGACAAGGCTTGGTCGAATATAGAAGTTTGATGCTCTTTCATGTCTGTATCTCTGCTTGTTCTAGTTGAGTTGTTATTTTATCAGCTGAATGAGGTTTTTACATTTCGTTTCTAATAAACTTCTTTGTTTTTATTTTGTAGTTTTTTATTCTTAAATATAATAATAAATAAGATGATAAAACTGCATATCTTATGTGATTATGGGTGATATGACTTTGTCTTTATTTGAGGTTTTTCTATGCGTGTTTGCGTGTTGGGTGCGGGTGTTGTTGGTTTGACGTCAGCCTATTATTTGGCGAAAAAAGGCTTTGAGGTGACAGTGATTGATCGTCAAGAAGGTGTGGCTCTTGAGACGAGTTTTGCGAACGCAGGGCAAATTTCTCCAGGCTATTCTGCGCCTTGGGCAGCGCCTGGCATTCCTCTTAAAGCTATTAAATGGCTGATGCAGAAACACGCACCGTTAAAAGTAAGTGCCGATCCTGAGCTTAAAAAATTAGCTTGGATGGGTAAAATGTTGGCGAACTGTAATGAAAAAGCCTACGACGTGAATAAGTCTCGCATGGTGGCGTTGGCGGAATACAGTCGTGATCAGTTCATTGCTATGCGCAAAGAGATTGGTATTAAGTACGATGATGGTCAGGGTGGTTTGACTCAACTTTTCCGTAAGGATGAGCAAGTTGAAGCGTCTGAAAAAGATATTAAGGTGCTAAAAGCCTTAAATGTTCCTCATCAAGTATTAACACCAGCGCAGATTCTAGACGTTGAGCCGGGCCTAGCTCCAGTGATCGACAAGTTCAAAGGTGGGCTTCGTTTGGTGGGTGATGAAACCGGCGATTGCTTTGTCTTTTGCCAAGAGCTGAAGAAACACTGTGATGAATTAGGTGTGACATTTAAATTTGGTGTAGCGATTGAACGCTTGGTTGTTGAAAGTGATAAAATACGCGCCGTAAAAACCGACCAAGGTGATTTCGAGTTTGATAATGTTCTGGTATCCATGGGCAGTTATTCAAAAGAGTTGCTTAAAGCGATCGATATTTCTATCCCAGTTTATCCGGTAAAAGGCTATTCCTTAACGGTGCCCATTACCGATGCGCAGTTTGCTCCTGTTTCAACTGTGATGGATGAAACATACAAAGTTGCTGTGACTCGATTGGGTGGCCGTATTCGTGCTGCCGGGACTGCGGAGTTGAATGGCTACAATCTTGATTTGCCAAAAGTGCGCACAGAAACCATCACGCATGTTGTTCATGACTTGTTTAATCAGGGTTGTGAGTTATCCCAAGCGGACTACTGGACTGGGCTTCGCCCAATGACGCCAGACGGCACGCCGGTTGTTGGGCGTACAGGTATTGATGGTTTGTATTTGAATACGGGTCACGGAACATTAGGTTGGACGATGAGTTGCGGTTCTGCATCGGTGATTGCTGACATTATGTCTGGCGATAAAACTGAGATCGATTCACAAGATCTTTCCGTACAACGTTATAAGTAATAAAACGCTTTAAAAGTTTAAGGGGCAAATATGGCAAGGCCACTCACGGCAACGGTAGATTTGGAGGCGATCCTACAAAACTACCGTTATGCAAAAAAGTTACAGCCAACTTGTAAAGCGTTTGCTGTTGTTAAAAGTAATGCCTACGGACATGGAGCGGTTGAGGTCTCACGTTATTTAGATGAAGAAGTGGATGCTTTTGCAGTGGCAGCCATTGAAGAAGCTATTGCTTTGCGCGAAGCGGGTATTGTTTCGCCTATCTTGTTATTGGAAGGTGTATTTGAAGGTGAGGAGTGGGCGCTGTGCGAGAAGTATGGTTTTTGGTCCGCTCTAGAAAATGCTCAACAGCTTGATGAATTGCAGGCTAGCCATGCCAAAATTGAAAAGATTTTCCTGAAACTGGATTCAGGTATGCATCGTCTTGGTGTGGATAAAGAAACCGCGCCAGTGTTTGTTACGGCGTTAAAAGACAGTGGCCAAGTAGGCGAAGTTGTTTTAATGACGCATTTTTCTTGTGCGGATGACTTGTCAGATCTAGCGACTATGCAGCAGTTGGCTTATTTTGAACAAGCGCGTCAGTCGATTGGTGACATTGAAGCCAGCGTGGCGAACTCTGCGGCAATTATGAAGTGGAGCGTGCCTGAAGGTGGTTGGATTCGTCCGGGTATCATGTTGTATGGGATTTCTCCTTTTGCTGAAGTGAGCGGTCGAGCAGTGGGCTTGCGCCCAGCGATGACCTTGTCGTCCAAGGTGATTTCAACACGCAAACTTAAGCAAGGTGACAAAGTCGGTTATGGTCTTGGCTATGTTGCTGCAGAAGATCATGTGCTGGCAACGGTCGCTGTAGGTTATGGTGATGGTTATCCTCGTCACGCAGAAAATGGCACGCCGCTGCAAATCGACGGAAAACCCGCTTGCCTAGCAGGTCGTGTGTCCATGGATATGATTACGGTGCGTATGCAAGATTTCGCTGCTGAGCCTGCCATGGGGCAAGAAGTGGTACTTTGGGGGGGCGATGTGCCTGTCGAAGAAGTCGCAGATTACGCCGCAACTATAGGTTATGAGTTGGTGACCAGAATGACCGCTCGACCTCATTACCGCTATATTCGCGGTGAAGATTCTTAGTAATGTCTTCCTAGAAACACTAAGCAAAAGTAGGTTTACATCCGTAAATCTTACTTTTGTTTAAGTTATGCACAAAATAAGCGTTAAATTACGACGGTTTCTTTTGAAAACACCTATCCTTTGCGTGTACTATTTTGTGCTTTTCGTTGCATCGAATCGGCACATGCTAATCTGCCATTCACGCAATCCAATTCGTCCAGACAAATAGAGATAGAGACTCATCCCATTATGAAGAGTTCTGAGTTACGTCAGTCATTTTTATCGTACTTTGAAAGTAAGCAGCATCAGATTGTGGAATCCAGTTCATTGATTCCTGGAAATGATCCAACATTGCTGTTCACTAACGCTGGTATGGTCCAGTTTAAAGATGTTTTTTTGGGAGAAGATCTTCGCCCATACTCACGAGCAACGACGTCTCAGCGTTGTGTTCGAGCGGGTGGTAAACACAATGACTTAGAAAACGTCGGTTATACCGCGCGTCACCATACGTTCTTTGAAATGTTGGGTAACTTCAGCTTTGGTGATTACTTCAAAAAAGAGGCGATTCATTATGCGTGGGAGTTTCTAACGGTTGTATTGAAGTTACCAACAGAAAAGCTGTTGGTAACGGTTTACGCAGACGACGATGAAGCCTTTGATATCTGGAACAAAGACATCGGTCTTCCTGCAGAAAAAATCATTCGTATTGGCGATAACAAAGGTGGCCGTTACCAGTCTGATAATTTCTGGGCGATGGGTGATACGGGCCCTTGTGGTCCTTGTTCTGAAGTGTTTTATGATCACGGCGAGCATATTTGGGGTGGGCCTCCAGGTTCTCCTGAAGAAGACGGCGACCGTTTTATCGAAATCTGGAACGTGGTTTTCATGCAATTTAACCGTTCTGCGGATGGTGAAATGGCGCCTTTGCCTAAGCCTTCTGTTGATACTGGAATGGGCTTGGAGCGTATTGCGGCGATTTTGCAGGGTGTTCACAGTAACTACGAAATCGATTTGTTCCAAAATTTGATCAAAGCGACAGCTAAAGTGGTTGGTACTCAAGACCTAAGTGCACAGTCACTACGCGTTATTGCTGACCATATTCGTTCTTGTTCCTTCATGATAGTCGATGGCGTGATTCCGTCCAATGAAGGTCGTGGTTATGTCTTGCGTCGTATTATTCGTCGAGCGATTCGTCACGGCAATAAGCTAGGTCAAAAAGGTGTGTTCTTCCATAAATTGGTGGAAGCACTTGATGTCGAAATGGGTGAAGCTTATCCAGAGTTAACAAAATTAAAAGAGCGAGTTGCTTCTATTCTATTAAAAGAAGAAGAGCAGTTTGCCAAAACCCTTGATCAAGGGATGAAGATTCTTGAAGAAGCAATATCTGAACTAGGCGATCAAAAGGTTATTCCTGGCGAGACTGTTTTCAAGCTTTACGACACGTATGGTTTCCCTGCGGATTTAACCAACGATGTTGCGCGCGAAAATGATCTAGAAATAGATGAGGCTGGATTTGAAGTCGCGATGGACGCACAGCGTGCTCGTGCTCGTTCTGCAAGTAACTTCTCTATGGATATGTCGAGCAGCGTTAAATTGGATTCTGTTACTGAATTTACTGGCTACGAGAATCTAAACGCTACTTGTGAAATTGAGATGATCCTTGTTGATGGTGCTTCAGTTGAATCTATCGAAGCTGGCCAAGTGGCGGCAGTGATTTTGAAATCCACTCCTTTTTATGCTGAATCTGGTGGTCAGGTTGGTGATCAAGGTTGGTTGCGTGGTTCAGGTGCTTTTGAAGTGTCTAACACGACAAAACAAGCTAAAGCACATTTGCATTACGGTGAGCTTAAAGAAGGTCGTTTGGTGATTGGTGATCAGGTGACTGGCGAAGTCGATCGTACTTTGCGTACGGCGACGACATTGAATCACTCCGCGACTCACTTAATGCACGAAGCACTGCGTCGTATTTTAGGTGATCATGTTTCGCAAAAAGGCTCTTTGGTAAATCCTGAGCGTTTGCGTTTTGACTTCTCGCATTTTGAAGGCGTTACGGCGACAGAGATCGAACAAATCGAAGACATGGTGAACGAACAGATTCGCTTAAACCGTTCGGTAGAAACAGACATCATGGATGTTGAATCGGCTAAAGCGAAAGGCGCTATGGCTTTGTTTGGCGAGAAATACGACAGCGAAGTGCGTGTGTTGACTATGGGTGCCGATTACTCGATAGAGTTGTGTGGCGGTACGCATGTTAGTCGTACGGGTGATATAGGCTTCTTTAAGATCATTTCAGAAAGCGGCATTGCTGCAGGTGTCCGTCGGATTGAAGCGGTTACAGGCAAGGTGGCAATAGATACGACTCGCCAGACTGAGTCGGTTCTTGATGGTATTGCTAGCCTTGTTAAAGGTAACCAAGACAGTGTGTTAGATAAGGTTGTAGCCTTGAATGATCAAGCGCGTAGTTTGCAGAAAGAATTGGATGTATTAAAAGGTAAAATGGCGGCTTTGGCTGGCGCTGATTTGGCTTCTCAGGCGGTAGATATCAATGGCGGTAAGTTGTTGGTTGCTCAGGTTGAAGTAGAAGATCCAAAAGCGTTACGTGATTTACTAGATGAACTGAAAAGCAAGTTAGAGTCTGCCGTTATTTTATTGGCTGCGGTGAATGATGGCAAAGTAAGTTTGATTGCTGGTGTCACCAAAGAATTGACTAAAAACGTGAAGGCTGGGGATCTGATTAAAATGATTGCACCTTATGTTGATGGTAAAGGTGGTGGTCGTCCTGATATGGCTCAGGCTGGTGGTAACAATCCAGATGGCTTGTCTGCAGCCCTTGAATTGGTGCCTGGTTGGGTTGCCGAAAGAGTTTAAGTTGAATCGTTCCTTAAGAGCTTGGAATTCGGCTTTTTTGATTTAAATAGTGGAAAAATTATGGCGTTGTTAGTTCAAAAATACGGCGGCACCTCGGTAGGCACAATAGAGCGTATCGAAGCAGTTGCAGATCGAGTGTTAAAGCATAAGCAACAAGGCGATGACATAGTGGTTGTGGTTTCTGCCATGAGTGGTGAAACCAATAGATTGATTGCTCTTGCGAAAAGCATTAGTGCTTCACCAAGCGCGCGTGAAATGGATGTGCTTTTGTCGACAGGAGAGCAGGTTACTATTGCGCTTTTGTCTATGGCGTTGATGAAGCGTGGTCTTGATGCTCGTTCTTATACTGGTTCGCAAATCCGTATTACAACTGACAGCGCTCATGGCAAGGCTCGAATTCAAAAGATTGATACTGAAGCAATGCGCGCAGACTTAGACGCTGGGCGAGTGATTGTGGCGGCGGGGTTTCAGGGGGCAGATGAGTTCGGCAACATTACGACATTAGGTCGAGGTGGTTCTGATACCACTGGTGTTGCGCTTGCTGCCGCTTTGAAGGCGGATGAATGTCAAATTTATACCGATGTGGATGGTGTTTATACGACGGATCCTCGTGTTGTAGATAGTGCGCGACGTTTGGATAAAATTACTTTTGAGGAAATGCTAGAAATGGCTAGCCTTGGCTCGAAGGTGTTACAAATCCGTTCCGTAGAGTTTGCTGGTAAATATCAAGTGCCACTTAGGGTGCTGTCCAGTTTTGTTGAAGGTGAAGGTACGTTGATTACAACTGAGGGGAGTAAGGGTATGGAGCAGCCAGCGGTTTCTGGAATTGCGTTCAATAGAGATGAAGCAAAATTAACCTTGAAAGGAGTTCCTGATATTCCAGGTATTGCTTCTCGTATTCTTGGTCCTATTAGTGATGCCAATATTGAAGTAGACATGATTGTTCAAAATGTATCAGTGGATGGTACAACAGACTTTACCTTTACCGTGCATCGCAATGAATATGATCAAGCTTTGTCTACCTTGAATGTCATCGCGAAAGAGCTTGGAGCGAGTGCTGTGCTCTCTGATGCCAAGATTGCTAAGGTGTCTATTGTCGGTGTGGGTATGCGCTCTCATGCGGGTGTAGCGAGTACTATGTTTAAAGCTTTGGCTGCGGAGTCTATTAACATTCAGTTGATCTCTACTTCGGAGATTAAAGTGTCTGTCATTATCGATGAAAAATACATGGAGCTGGCGGTTCGTGCATTGCATTCCGCTTTTAAATTGAGTGAAGCAGCATCAGGGGTTCGAGAAGCTTAACAATTGGATACATAAAATCCTGTATTTATGGATGGTTTAATTTTTATTGAGAGGCTACAATTAGCTTGTAGGAATTGCCCTACAAGACTTGTCGGGCAATTCATCTTAATAAATGGTTAAAAGCAATTACAGGGAGATATTCTTATGCTTATTCTTACTCGTCGTGTCGGTGAAACTTTAATGGTTGGTGATGAAGTTTCTGTCACTGTATTAGGTGTGAAAGGGAATCAAGTACGTATTGGCATTAATGCGCCTAAAGATGTATCTGTTCATCGTGAAGAAATTTATCTTCGTATTCAGAAAGAGCAAGACGAACAAATTTCTGAAGATTAATTTCTAAAAAAGCCTTTACAAGACAAATGTGTCGTATATAATGCGCCCCACTTGTTACGGAGAGTTGGCCGAGTGGCCGAAGGCGCGCCCCTGCTAAGGGTGTATGGGTTAACACTCATCGAGGGTTCGAATCCCTCACTCTCCGCCATTTCAAGTTTGTCTTTTGAGAGTTTACTCTCTGAGCAAAAAGACAGGAATTTTGTTTTGCACCAGTAGCTCAGCTGGATAGAGTACTCGGCTACGAACCGAGCGGTCAGAGGTTCGAATCCTCTCTGGTGCACCATTCCAAAAAAAGTATTTTTAGAACTATTCTTGAAATACTATGAGTAAAGATTTGTTTTGCACCAGTAGCTCAGCTGGATAGAGTACTCGGCTACGAACCGAGCGGTCAGAGGTTCGAATCCTCTCTGGTGCACCATTCTCGTTATCCTATAAAATTATCTACTCTCCCTAAGTTAATTTATAACTCGTTTGTTTTTTTATCTCCTAATGTGTTTTTGTCATTATGCTTTCGAATGTTTGTGTTAGCTCATTCACGTTTTTGCAGCGTCGTAATGCCTGAAGGTTTTCTTTAACTTCCGCAAAATCAAATCGTAAATGTCCACACCATTGTTTTAATCTGCCAAGCGTAGCGACTTCGTCATAATATTCTTGTAGCTCATTGCTGTAACCTGCAAAGAGTGTGTTCAGGCTTGTCTTGTCTTTTGTGCTTTTGTGCCCGTTTAGCTCTGCTCTTATTTGTTGGAAAATAAATGGGTTGTTGAGTGAACCTCGTCCAATCATAAAGTGTTGGCAGCCTGTAATGGATTGGCAGCGTAACAGTGATTCTGTATCAGTAATGTCGCCATTCGCGACGACAATCATGTTTGTCTTATCTTGAATTTCGCCTATTTTTTCCCATCTTGCTGGTGGTTTATAGCCATCTTTTTTAGTGCGCCCATGGATTGTGAGTGTGCCAACGCCTGCAGACTCAATGGCGGCTACATTATCAAATAATAGATCTTCATCTTCGAAGCCAAGGCGGATTTTCGCTGACACAGGAATTCTGCTTGGCAGTGTCTTTCGAATTGTGCTCATGATGTCATAAAGTGCGTCAGGGGTTTGCAATAAAACGGATCCGCCACCGTGACCATTGACACGTTTTGCTGGGCAGCCGAAATTGACATCGATGTGAGTAGCTCCGGCTTCAATAGCATTTAAAGCGCTTTCCGCCATAAGTTCTGCATTGCTGCCTAAGAGCTGAGTGTGGACTGGGTGATTGTGTATGGTTCTTGCTTTATTGGTGTTTTCTGGGGCAAGGCGTTTGAATGTTGTTGTAGGGATTGGGTACTGAGTGACTCGGATGAATTCCGTAACTAGATAGTCCATGCCGCCAATTTTCGACAGCAGTGCTCTCATTGTGTGATCCATGACACCTTCCATCGGTGCAACGGCCAGTACAATGCTATTGTTATCAGTTGAGGTCTTTGGGTTGGTGGTTGTTTTTAGGGAATTGTTCACGAAATAAGTCTAACTGTTATGCAAAAAAAATATGAAACTGTTCTGGTTTGTGGTAAAAAACTAACTATCAAAAATAAACAGTGTTCTTGAGTGTGCATCTGACCACATTAGATCTGTACAAACAAGGCGAGAAAAAGGTAACGATGCTATGAATGGGTTGCTAGAAGACGGTGTGGGATTGATGGTGTTAGGAATGGGGTTCGTATTCCTGTTTCTGGTGGTATTGATTTTTGCAACAGGTTATATGTCGCGACTACTTAATTATTTATTTCCTGAAGCACCTATTGTCGTAGCGTCAAAGCCTGCTTCTAAAAATCTTTCTTCTTCTGGCGTGGATGCGCAAATGACGGCAGTCATTACGGCTGCCGTTCATCAGCACAGAAACAATAAGAACACTTAATTTCCTAATACTAATCTTTCTAATTTCTTTGAGGCTGAAACATGACAACAACAAAGCAACCTCTTGGCATTACTGATGTCGTTTTGCGTGATGCTCACCAATCCTTGTTGGCAACGCGTATGCGAATTGACGATATGCTTCCAATCGCAGAAAAACTTGATCAAGTTGGCTTTTGGTCGCTTGAGTCTTGGGGTGGTGCGACCTTCGATTCTTGTATTCGCTATATTGGAGAAGATCCTTGGGAGCGTATTCGTGAATTGAAAAAAGTGATGCCTAAAACACCTCAGCAGATGTTGTTGCGTGGGCAGAATTTACTTGGTTACCGTCATTATGCCGATGATGTTGTGAATAAGTTTGTTGAGCGTGCTGCCTTTAATGGTGTCGATGTTTTTCGAATCTTTGATGCGATGAATGATCCTCGCAATTTGGAAACGGCGATTAAAGCGGTTAAGCAACAAGGTAAGCATGCCCAAGGGACGATTTCTTATACCAAGAGTAGAGTTCATACCACTAAGAATTGGGTTGACTATGCCAAGACTTTAGAAGATATGGGTGCAGACTCTATCGCTATTAAGGATATGTCTGGCATTCTGACGCCATACGATGCCTTTGAGTTGGTTAGTTTGTTGAAAGCGCAGACTCAACTAGAGGTTCAGTTGCATGCGCACGCGACATCTGGTTTGTCTGATATGACGATTTTGAAAGCCGTTGAGGCTGGAATTGATCGTGTCGATACAGCTATTTCTTCTATGTCGATGACGTACGGTCATAGTGCGACAGAGTCTGTGGTTGCTGCGTTGCAGGGTACAGATAGAGATACTGGCTTAGATTTAGCGTTATTAGAAGAGATTGCTGCTTATTTCCGCGAAGTGAGAAAGAAATATGCGAAATTCGAAGGCTCTCTTCGTGGTACGGATTCTCGTATTTTGATAGCTCAAGTGCCTGGTGGCATGTTGACCAATATGGAAAGTCAGCTTAAAGAGCAAGGTGCGGCGGATAAGTTTGACGAAGTGCTAAAAGAAATCCCTAAAGTCCGCGAAGACTTGGGTTTGATTCCGCTTGTTACACCTACTTCTCAAATTGTTGGTACTCAGGCGGTTTTGAACGTCCTGACTGGCGAACGATATAAGTCTATTTCAAAAGAAACGGCGGGTATCTTGAAAGGTGAGTATGGTGCGGCTCCTGCTGAATTCAATAAAGAGTTGCAGGCCCGTGTTCTAGATGGGGCAGAGGCGATTACTTGTCGACCAGCAGACTTATTGTCACCTGAAATGGATAAGTTGACGGAAGAGTTGATTGGCCTTTCAAAAGAAAAAAATATCCAGCTGTCTGATGATCAGATTGACGATGTTTTAACTTATGCCTTATTTCCTCAAATAGGTCTTAAATTCTTACAGAATCGTGGCGACGCGAGTGCGTTTGAGCCTGTGCCGACAGTTAATGATGTTGTTGAGAGTAAACCCGCGGCAACGAGTGCTTCATCTGGTGAGGCGAGTGTTTACACGGTTTCTGTATCTGGGCAGAGTTTTGTTGTACAAGTATCGGAAGGGGGTGATGTTAGTAACATTCAGCCTGTTGCTAATGTTCAAAATCCTCCAGCTCAGGCGGCGTCATCTGCTGCTGCGCCATCTGGCGAAGATGTTCCTTCTCCGTTGTCGGGTAATATCTTCAAGGTGCTTGTGTCTCCAGGCCAGCAAGTTGAGGAGGGTGATACAGTGATGATTCTCGAGGCGATGAAGATGGAGACAGAAATATCTGCTCCTAAGTCCGGCGTCGTTGGTTCCATTAACGTAAAAGAAGGTGACTCCGTGCAAGTTGGTCAGTCGCTTCTTACTTTGTAGTTAAGGGAACTCATCGAAAATGGAAAACAAATTATTAAATCTTTATCACGATACAGGGATTTATCAACTGGAACTTGGCCAGTTTTTGATGATCTGTGTGGGGTTGTTGCTGGTTTATCTGGCAATCAAAAAAGGTTTTGAGCCGCTTCTACTTTTACCTATTGGTATTGGGGCGGTTCTTGTCAATATTCCTGGTGCGGGTTTTATGGCGGCGCCAGTTTATGATGCGACGGGTCACATGGTTTCTCCGGGTGGTCTTCAATACTATATTTATCATGGTGGTATTGAGACGGGATTGTTTCCGTTGATTATCTTTATGGGTGTTGGGGCGATGACGGATTTTGGCCCTATGCTTGCCAATCCAAAAACCTTGCTTCTTGGGGCTGCTGCGCAGTTTGGTATCTTTGCTACTGTAATTGGTGCCGTTCTATTGAGTGCGTCTGGCATTATGGACTTCTCATTAGCTGATGCCGCAGCAATTGGTATTATTGGTGGTGCTGATGGACCAACAGCTATTTTTGTTGCTAGTCGATTGGCACCTGATCTATTGGGTGCGATTGCCGTCGCTGCGTATTCTTATATGGCGTTAGTGCCGCTTATTCAGCCGCCGATCATGCGAGCGCTAACTACTAAAGAAGAACGCTCTATTAAAATGGAGCAACTTAGGCCTGTTACCAAGAAAGAAAAAATTGTCTTTCCGATTGTTGTAACGATTTTGGTTGCCATGTTTTTGCCATCAGCTGCTCCTCTGCTTGGGATGTTCTGTTTTGGTAATCTGATGCGTGAATGTGGTGTTGTGGATCGTTTAAGTGATACCGCTCAAAATGCGTTGATTAACATTGTCACGATTTTCTTGGGCTTGGGCGTTGGTTCTAAGTTGAGCTCAGAGGCTTTTTTGAATTTAGAAACGCTAGGTATTTTGAGCTTAGGCTTGATTGCATTCTCTATCGGTACAGCCGCTGGTGTCTTGATGGCGAAGTTGATGAACAGGTTTTCTAAAGAAGCTATTAATCCACTGATTGGTGCTGCTGGTGTATCAGCTGTGCCTATGGCTGCACGTGTAGCAAATAAAGTGGGGCTTGAAGCGAACAAGCAAAACTTCTTGTTAATGCATGCGATGGGTCCAAATGTCGCGGGTGTTATCGGTTCTGCTGTAGCTGCAGGGGTAATGCTAAGTTATGTTGGTGGTTAGTATTTAGCGCTACCTTTACAAAAAGACACTTCGGTGTCTTTTTGTTTATCTAGGCCTTGTGGAATGAAATTTAAATTAATTAAAAGAATTTCAAAAAAAGGGCTTGCGCTAAAACTTCTAGGCTGTATTATACGCCTCCACTGACACGGACAACGAAGCAAACAAGAGTTTGCGACTTACTTAGGTAGGAACGTTGAACGAAGTATCAGACGCTCTTTAAAATAGATAATCAGATAATTTGTGTGGGCGCTCGCTGGAGGCTTCAGAAGATTGTCCGGATTGGTTTTTGACTGATTCGAGATGATCAAAAAAATTGAAGTCTTGCGAAACGTCTAACACGTCAATTCGCTTTATGTTGTTTTGTTATCTTTCGGGGTGATGAAATGATTAAGTTATTGTTAGTGTAATAGATTTTGAGCAGGCAAACTCATACTTTTAAGTATGAGTTTAAAAATTAAACTGAAGAGTTTGATCATGGCTCAGATTGAACGCTGGCGGCAGGCTTAACACATGCAAGTCGAGCGGTAACAGGGGAGCTTGCTCCTGCTGACGAGCGGCGGACGGGTGAGTAACGCGTAGGAATCTGCCTAGTAGAGGGGGACAACATGTGGAAACGCATGCTAATACCGCATACGCCCTAAGGGGGAAAGGAGGGGATCTTAGGACCTTCCGCTATTAGATGAGCCTGCGTAAGATTAGCTAGTTGGTAGGGTAAAGGCCTACCAAGGCGACGATCTTTAACTGGTCTGAGAGGATGGCCAGTCACACTGGGACTGAGACACGGCCCAGACTCCTACGGGAGGCAGCAGTGGGGAATATTGGACAATGGGCGCAAGCCTGATCCAGCCATGCCGCGTGTGTGAAGAAGGCCTTAGGGTTGTAAAGCACTTTCAGGGGTGAGGAAGGGTAACTAGTTAATACCTAGTTATTTTGACGTTAGCCCCAGAAGAAGCACCGGCTAACTCTGTGCCAGCAGCCGCGGTAATACAGAGGGTGCAAGCGTTAATCGGAATTACTGGGCGTAAAGCGCGCGTAGGTGGTTTGTTAAGTCGGATGTGAAATCCCAGGGCTCAACCTTGGAATGGCACCCGATACTGGCAGGCTAGAGTATGGTAGAGGGGTGTGGAATTTCCTGTGTAGCGGTGAAATGCGTAGATATAGGAAGGAACATCAGTGGCGAAGGCGACACCCTGGACTAATACTGACACTGAGGTGCGAAAGCGTGGGGAGCAAACAGGATTAGATACCCTGGTAGTCCACGCCGTAAACGATGTCTACTAGCCGTTGGGTTGTAATGACTTAGTGGCGCAGCTAACGCAATAAGTAGACCGCCTGGGGAGTACGGCCGCAAGGTTAAAACTCAAATGAATTGACGGGGGCCCGCACAAGCGGTGGAGCATGTGGTTTAATTCGACGCAACGCGAAGAACCTTACCTACTCTTGACATCCAGTGAATCCAGAAGAGATTTTGGAGTGCCTTCGGGAACACTGAGACAGGTGCTGCATGGCTGTCGTCAGCTCGTGTTGTGAAATGTTGGGTTAAGTCCCGTAACGAGCGCAACCCTTATCCTTATTTGCCAGCACTTCGGGTGGGAACTTTAAGGAGACTGCCGGTGACAAACCGGAGGAAGGTGGGGACGACGTCAAGTCATCATGGCCCTTACGAGTAGGGCTACACACGTGCTACAATGGCGTATACAGAGGGCTGCAAGCTAGCGATAGTGAGCGAATCCCACAAAGTACGTCGTAGTCCGGATTGGAGTCTGCAACTCGACTCCATGAAGTCGGAATCGCTAGTAATCGTGGATCAGAATGCCACGGTGAATACGTTCCCGGGCCTTGTACACACCGCCCGTCACACCATGGGAGTTGATTGCTCCAGAAGTAGCTAGCTTAACCCTTCGGGGATGGCGGTTACCACGGAGTGGTCAATGACTGGGGTGAAGTCGTAACAAGGTAGCCCTAGGGGAACCTGGGGCTGGATCACCTCCTTAAACGATAGAAACCTCTGGTGAGCGTTCACACAAATTATCTGATAACTGTTTAAATACAGTAACTATCTACTTTAGAAAGCTTAGCGACAAAGCTTTAAGCAAGACACTAAACAATGAATCACGTAAGTGATGTGTTTAGTCTCTGACTTAGTGCTTTGCACTAAACTTGCTCTTTAACAATTCCAATTTTGAAATAACGATGAATCAAGCGTTAAACCGGTGGAAGTTTACTTGCTCTTATTCTTTAAGGATAACAGCTTAGTGACTTCTATTATCGTAAATCCAGAGGGGTACAAAAGCCCTTTGGTATGTGATTCTTAATATTACACTCTTTTGAGTGGAAACTATTTTGGGTTATATGGTCAAGTGACCAAGCGTGCACGGTGGATGCCTTGGCAGTCAGAGGCGATGAAGGACGTGGTAATCTGCGAAAAGGTTCGGGGAGTCGATAAACAGGCTTTGATCCGAACATGTCCGAATGGGGAAACCCACTCTACTTGTAGAGTATCCCACAGTGAATACATAGCTGTGTGGAGGCGAACCCGGGGAACTGAAACATCTAAGTACCCGGAGGAAAAGAAATCAACCGAGATTCCCTAAGTAGCGGCGAGCGAAAGGGGATTAGCCCTTAAGTGGTTTTGGTGTTAGTAGAAGGCTCTGGAAAGTGCCGCGATAGAGGGTGATAGCCCCGTATACGAAAACACCCTAATCATGAAAACGAGTAGGACGGGACACGTGTTATCCTGTCTGAATATGGGGGGACCATCCTCCAAGGCTAAATACTCCTGACTGACCGATAGTGAACCAGTACCGTGAGGGAAAGGCGAAAAGAACCCCTGTGAGGGGAGTGAAATAGATCCTGAAACCGTGTACGTACAAGCAGTGGGAGCGGACTTGTTCCGTGACTGCGTACCTTTTGTATAATGGGTCAACGACTTATTTTCAGTAGCAAGGTTAAGCATGTAGTGGAGCCGTAGGGAAACCGAGTCTTAATAGGGCGTTTAGTTGCTGGGAATAGACCCGAAACCGGGCGATCTATCCATGAGCAGGTTGAAGGTTGAGTAACATCAACTGGAGGACCGAACCCACATCCGTTGAAAAGGCTGGGGATGACTTGTGGATAGGAGTGAAAGGCTAATCAAGCTCGGAGATAGCTGGTTCTCCTCGAAAGCTATTTAGGTAGCGCCTCGTATCTCACCATTGGGGGTAGAGCACTGTTTGGGCTAGGGGGTCATCCCGACTTACCAACCCCATGCAAACTCCGAATACCAATGAGTGCAATTACGGGAGACACACGGCGGGTGCTAACGTCCGTCGTGGAAAGGGAAACAACCCAGACCGTCAGCTAAGGTCCCAAAGTACCAGTTAAGTGGGAAACGATGTGGGAAGGCTTAGACAGCTAGGAGGTTGGCTTAGAAGCAGCCATCCTTTAAAGAAAGCGTAATAGCTCACTAGTCGAGTCGGCCTGCGCGGAAGATATAACGGGGCTCAAACTGTACACCGAAGCTACGGATGCTTAATTTATTAGGCATGGTAGAGGAGCGTTCTGTAAGCCGTTGAAGGTCAAGCTGTAAGGCAGGCTGGAGGTATCAGAAGTGCGAATGTTGACATGAGTAACGATAAGGGAAGTGAAAAACTCCCCCGCCGGAAGACCAAGGTTTCCTGTCCCATGTTAATCAGGGCAGGGTGAGTCGGCCCCTAAGGCGAGGCAGAAATGCGTAGTCGATGGGAAACAGGTTAATATTCCTGTACCGATGTATATTGCGATGGAGAGACGGAGAAGGCTAGGCCAGCACAGCGATGGTTGTCTGTGTTTAAGGCGGTAGGCAAGTGACTTAGGCAAATCCGGGTCACTCTTTAAGAGAGAATGCCGAGAACTGATGACGAACCCTCTTTTGGGTGAAGTGGTTGATGCCATGCTTCCAGGAAAAACTTCTAAGCTTCAGATATACATTGACCGTACCCCAAACCGACACAGGTGGTCAGGTAGAGAATACCAAGGCGCTTGAGAGAACTCGGGTGAAGGAACTAGGCAAAATGGTACCGTAACTTCGGGAGAAGGTACGCCGGCCGGTGTGAAGGACTTGCTCCGTAAGCACTAGTCGGTCGAAGATACCAGGTGGCTGCGACTGTTTATTAAAAACACAGCACTCTGCAAACACGAAAGTGGACGTATAGGGTGTGACGCCTGCCCGGTGCTTGAAGGTTAATTGATGGGGTTAGCGCAAGCGAAGCTCTTGATCGAAGCCCAAGTAAACGGCGGCCGTAACTATAACGGTCCTAAGGTAGCGAAATTCCTTGTCGGGTAAGTTCCGACCTGCACGAATGGCGTAACGATGGCCACACTGTCTCCACCCGAGACTCAGTGAAATTGAAATCGCAGTGAAGATGCTGTGTATCCGCGGCTAGACGGAAAGACCCCGTGAACCTTTACTATAGCTTCACAGTGAACTTTGAACCTACTTGTGTAGGATAGGTGGGAGGCTTTGAAGCGCAGACGCTAGTTTGCGTGGAGCCACTCTTGAAATACCACCCTGGTATGTTTGAGGTTCTAACTCAGGTCCCTAATCGGGATCGAGGACACTGTGTGGTGGGTAGTTTGACTGGGGCGGTCTCCTCCCAAAGAGTAACGGAGGAGCACGAAGGTGTGCTCAGCATGGTCGGAAATCATGCATAGAGTGTAAAGGCAAAAGCACGCTTAACTGCGAGACAGACACGTCGAGCAGGTACGAAAGTAGGTCTTAGTGATCCGGTGGTTCTGTATGGAAGGGCCATCGCTCAACGGATAAAAGGTACTCCGGGGATAACAGGCTGATACCGCCCAAGAGTTCACATCGACGGCGGTGTTTGGCACCTCGATGTCGGCTCATCACATCCTGGGGCTGAAGCCGGTCCCAAGGGTATGGCTGTTCGCCATTTAAAGTGGTACGCGAGCTGGGTTTAGAACGTCGTGAGACAGTTCGGTCCCTATCTGCCGTGGACGTTTGAGATTTGAGAGGAGCTGCTCCTAGTACGAGAGGACCGGAGTGGACGAACCTCTGGTGTTCCGGTTGTCACGCCAGTGGCATTGCCGGGTAGCTATGTTCGGACGGGATAACCGCTGAAAGCATCTAAGCGGGAAGCCTCCCTTAAGATAAGATCTCACTGGAACTTAAGTTCCCTAAAGAGCCGTTCGAGACTAGGACGTTGATAGGTTGGGTGTGTAAGTGCTGTGAGGCATTGAGCTAACCAATACTAATTGCTCGTGAGGCTTGACCATATAACACCAAAGTGGTTTTACTGGAGATTGTTCCTGACAATCCCAGCACTTCCTCCATCCATGGAGGTCGTAAAACGTTAAAAAGACACATAATACGATCCGGTTTAATACTTGATACACGTTATTTCAAAAAAGAATTGTTAAAGATCCAAGCACGTATTCGCGTGTTTTGGTAAGACTGACACAGTCCAGCCAGAACAAAACGCAAAACGAATTGCTTGACGATCATAGAGGCGTTGAACCACCTGATCCCATCCCGAACTCAGAAGTGAAAAGCGCCATCGCCGATGGTAGTGTGGGAGATCCCATGTGAGAGTAGGTCGTCGTCAAGCTTTAAAATGAAAAGAACCTCGTCCTGCGAAGCAGGGCGGGGTTTTTTCGTTTAGAGTCATCAAGCAGCCTCTCCCACGTGCAGGGCTCTTTTTCAAAGGCTCACATGTGTCTCGCAAGGGGATAAGCAAGTGTTATGCTGTTATCAATAATGAGAGATAAGCATATAAGATAATTACCTAGATAGGCTTTTTAACAAGGTTTTATCTAATGACTCAAATTGAGTCGATTTTTTCTTGCATCTTCTGCCCATCTTCGCTAAATTATTTCTTAGACAGAGGGCAAAGGGATTTGCCAACACCTCCAGGATGGAGGCTCTGTCTCCTATCAGGATGAATGATGCTGCATGGATGCAGCGGAAAACCATTTAGAGTTTTCTGTTAATTACTCATATCTTTTTATAATGCCTCAATTTCATCATAAACGCCTATTTTATATTTATTTCAACTTTTATTATTCTACACTTTCAGTAGGTGTGTTTAATTTTCTGTGAAATTTTTGATAGCGTTATCACTAGTTTAGCAATGTTTGGTTTGCACTCTTAGGGCTTTTTAAGAGCGGAAAACGAAATGTCGTAAATATTTTTTGAAATAAAGTACGATTTTATTTACAAATAACACCCAGATCTGTGTCTCGCTAATTGCCTGTTTTGCGAATTCGTAGGGTGAAGTTTGCTTATCACTGCAGTGTCTCAGGCTTCTTGGCTGATGATGCAGCTTATACTTTCGATAATCTAGTTTTGAGTATTGCTCGTTAGGTGATTCTTAAGTTTTGTTTCAATGAGGTGTTTCGTTTACTTGTTAACCCAATAAATAGATGGCCTCTATAGTGTTTAAGAATTGGTTTTTTTATCTATCTAGGAGTCAAGAATAGGTCATCTTTAAGTTGTTGATACTAATTTAATAGAGCTTATCTTACAAAAAAAAAATTAAAACTACAGTTTTTTAGTATTTTATTTGAAATTTATTTTTCGATTAAAACCATAAAAAATTCTTAAAATACATGGGGATAGAGGTCTAACGAACATGTGCATATGTTTTTATTTAGCTTATCTTGCTAAATTTATGTAGAACATGATTGACCCCGTGACTCAAAGCGGACTACAATCAATTTCGTTTAAAAGAGTTGGCAATATTTATGTCCAGAGTTGCGAATATTACGTCATGTATGTTCGGTCCTGTTAAGTCATAAGTAATACCGAGTTTTTTTAGCACTATAACGTAGATGATTTACATCTTCGTATAAATTAACTTAACCTACAGGATAAACAGACATGTCTGACTTAGTAACTGGTACAGTAAAATTTTTCAACGAAACTAAAGGTTTCGGTTTCATCACTCAGGATCAAGGTACTGATGTTTTTGTTCATTTCTCTGCAATCAACACTTCTGGTTTCAAAACTTTGGCTGAAGGCCAAAAAGTTGAATTCCAAGTAGCTCAAGGCAAAAAAGGCCCTGAAGCTCAAAACGTTACACCTCTATAATGTAACGTTGCTGAGGATACTCTCAGCAGTGCGAATGCTAAAAAGCGACTTCTAAAGTCGCTTTTTTTGTTTTTGTACGCTGTGATTTATAGCGAAACTCTAATTTTCTAAGTTGAACCAAATATATAAATATTTGTAGGTGGTAAGGGGATTCCAATGGCTACGAAGTCTTTACAAGAACAATTGTTGGGTGTTGGGCTTGTTGATAAAAAGAAAGTTAAGAAACTAAAAGCTGAATCTTTACAGCTGAAGCAGAAAGTGAAAAAAGGCAAGGCTGTAGTGTCTGGAGACGATGGTCGCCAAGAAGAGTTGAAACGTCAAAGGGTGGAGAAGGCTGAGAAAGATCGAGTCTTGAATATGGAGCGTCAGAAGCTTGCTGAGCAAAAAGCAGTACATGGACAGATTCGACAGATGATTGAACAAAATCGAATTCGAAAACAAGATGGGGATATTGCTTATCACTTCACTGATAATAAAAAAGTGAAGCAGTTGTATGTTAGTCAGTCTATGCATGATGATCTGAGTCGTGGTCGTTTGGCGATTGTTAAACTTGAGGAGCAATATGAACTGATCCCAGAGCCTGTTGCAGTTAAGATTAATGAGCGTGATGCATCTTATATTCTTGTTTGCAATAACCGAATTGAAAGCATTGAAGATGATCCGTACGCGGACTTTCAAATTCCTGATGACTTGATGTGGTAATTGAATTTTTTGCTTTAAGAGGGTTGTTTGTAGCCCTCTTGCTGCTGTTTCTCTCCCTTCTTGCTTCATCCAATTAGTATGTTTTTTTACTCGATAAGCTTACTTGACAATATATTTTCAAACAAAGGTATGAAAATGTCACATTTGTGCACATTTAAGTTGGGTGATTTTTTTTAAGCTATTGTTTTTAATAAATTTTTAAATTTCCTCTCTGTTATTATCTTCCTTTTTGAGTGATATATTTCAAGAAAAAAGAACGCATAGTGAATACTTAGTGCAATTAGCTTGCGCATGGTTGTCTATTTCTGTGAAATCTTTAGATTAACTGTCTGTTGCTTGCACACATCAAGCGCCTACAAGAAAAGCGTAAATACATTTAAAAGGGAAACGAGAATGAAAAAATCGATTATTGCTATTGCTGTTTCAACTGCAGCACTTGCTTCTGTGCCAACTTTTGCAGCTGAAGGTTCTACTGCAGATGTTTACGGTAACATCCAATATGCTTACACCAATGATAACGCAAATAACAAAGGTAGCAACTTTGAAGACAATGGTTCAACTATTGGCTTGAAAGGTGAGACTACAGTTAGCGATAGCGTTACTGCTTTCTTCAAGTATGAAGTAGAAATCGAAGCTGACCAAAAGAAAGACGGACCTAATTCTGGTCGTGTTAATCTAGATCAGGCTTACGTTGGTTTGAAAGGTAACTTCGGTAAAGTTCAGGTTGGTTCTTTTGATACTATCTACAACAATGCGATTCAAGATGGTATTAATCAATTTGAAGTCCTTGAGCCTTCAAAAGCTGGTAATACTACTGAAGGTGATACTATTGCCTATTTCTCTCCTTCCATGAATGGTTTTGAAGTTCAAGTTGCTGCCCAAGTTAAAGGTGACAACAGTGAACTTGCAGCTGATAAAAAAGATGGCACGAGACTGTAACTAATTTTGTGTAACTACCTATCACAACATATTCTATAGAGAATTAAGAATAGGTAGATGCAAATGAACCAAAAAGAACTGGAAGCCTTCGCAAAAGAAGCCGCCAAAGGCATTAAAACGCCTGAGGATCTTAACGAATTTAGCCAAATGCTGAAGAAGATTACCGTTGAGGCGGCCTTGAATGCAGAGATGGATGAGCATCTGGGTTACGAGAGACATCAAAAATCCTCGTCAACCAACAGTCGTAATGGTAAGAACAGTAAGCGTATTAAGACGGAAGATGGTGAGTTTGAACTGGATACGCCTCGTGACCGCGAAGGTTCTTTTGAACCAAAGCTGGTCAAAAAGCACCAATCCCGCTTTACTTCCATGGACGATAAAATCCTATGGCTCTACGCGCAAGGTATGAGCACCCGAGACATCGTCAATGCCTTCGATGAATGGTACGGTGCTGAGATATCTCCGACACTGGTATCACGTGTTACCAACGCGGTGATCGAGCAAGTAACTGAATGGCAAGCACGCCCCTTGGATGCCATCTATCCCATTGTGTATCTTGATTGTATTGTGTTGAAAATCCGCCAAGATAAGCGTGTTATCAATAAATCGATTTTCTTGGCACTCGGTATCAACACCGACGGTCATAAAGAACTCATGGGCATGTGGATTGCTGAGAACGAAGGGGCTAAGTTCTGGCTAAACGTCCTCACTGAGCTTCAGCAGCGTGGTGTAGAAGATATTCTCATCGCTTGTGTTGATGGTCTAAAAGGCTTCCCAGAAGCCATCAATGCCGTTTTCCCACAAACCAGCATTCAACTGTGTATCGTGCATATGGTACGCAACTCATTGAAGTATGTATCATGGAAAGACTACAAAGCGGTGACGGCGGACTTAAAGCAAGTTTACCGCTCTGCAACGGAAGAAGAAGCCTTGTTGGAGTTAGATCGTTTCGCAGGCGTCTGGGACGATCAATACCCGCAAATCACCAAATCGTGGCGCAATCACTGGCATAATCTTAATACACTGTTTAGTTACCCTGACGATATCCGCAAAGCGATCTACACAACGAACGCTATTGAATCACTGAACAGTGTCATCCGTAGAGCCATTAAAAAACGTAAAGTCTTCCCAAGCGACGATTCTGCGAGGAAAATGGTTTATCTTGCCATTAGAGAGGCCAGTAAAAAATGGACAATGCCCATTCAAAACTGGCGCCAAGCGATGAGTCGATTTATTATTGAGTTCGAGGAGCGACTCGAAAAGCACCTTAACTAAATGGTAGTTACACAGAATCTGTTACAGGGTCTACAAATTACAACAATTCATGTACTAAGCACTTTAGGATGGATACAAACGCGACAACAAAACAGGCACTACGGTTTCTACTTTCAGAATTCGATCACCTAAATGTACCGATTCCATACCCGCTTCATGCCATTTACTCACTTCAAATTCATTCCAACCACCCTCTGGCCCAAGCGCCAAAACACAAGCTTGTTGAATATCTATCGGACAGCGTTTGGCTAAATAAGGATGCGCAAGTAAACCTACTTTACCTTTCAAAATATCTGGCAATTGATCTTCAACAAAAGGACGAAACCGAGGAATCAAAGACCACTTTGGCATCACGGTATCCTTCGCTTGCTCTAACCCTTCCAACAAACATTGATGAATAGATTCGGTTTGCAGAACAGGACTTTGCCAGTAGCTTTTTTCCACCTTGGCAGAGTGAATAAGGTATAACTCCTTCACTCCCATTGCAGTGATATTTTGCAAAGTTCGCTTCAGCATATTTGGTCTTGGCAAAGCCATCACCAATATCATAGGCAAAGGCTCGGGCGGCAGCGCAGAAAGATTTAGCGAATGAATGTATCCAAGCTGATTGTCACTAGGAGGTTCATAAATACCCTCTCCTATCTTTCCATTTAACACACCCACTCGCAGAACATCCCCTTGCTGAGCTTTAATTACTTTTGAAATGTGGGTTTGTTGGCGCAGAGTCAGCCCATATAGGCCATCACCAAGTGTATTTTTAGGATCGAGTAATATGATATTCATATGAAAGGCACAAAAGTATGAGGGGAAAAAGAAACGGCCAATCTTTGATTGGCCGTTATTAGCATTGCTAATTTATCTAGAGCTATCTCTAATTAAACTAAATTTTTTCAGCAACAAAAGCCTGAACATCGCTCAGGCTATTATCTAGTACAGTATAAGATTCTTCACGCTCGAAAAGATCTTTCATGTGCTCAGGCAACATTGGTGTTTCGCAGCCAGCTTTTTCGACAGCTTCAGGGAACTTCACTGGGTGAGCTGTTGCCAGGGTAATCATTGGTACAGACTGGTCTTTCCAGCAATGACGAGCCGCTTCAAGACCAATCGCTGTATGCGGATCAAGAAGATATTGTGTTTTAGCGAACACATCAGCGATCACTTCGCAGGTTTTCTTATCATCGACTTTGTAGCTGTCAAAGTTCTCTTTTACAAAAGACCAAGCTTGATCATTTAATGATACGTCGCCTTTATTAAAGCGCGCCATCAAATCATCAATTGCCGCACCATCGCGACCATGAGCATCAAACAATAAACGCTCGAAGTTGCTTGAAACCATGATATCCATACTAGGAGACAAGGTTACATTCAAAGACTGACGGCTCATGTCGTTTTCTGCAATCACCCGGTGCAAAATATCGTTCTGGTTGGTAGCTACCACAAGCTGATCAATTGGTAAGCCCATTTTCTTCGCCAAATAACCCGCAAAGATATCACCAAAGTTACCCGTTGGTACAGAGAACGACACCTTACGATGCGGCGCGCCAACCGACAAAGCTGAAGAAAAATAGTAAACGATCTGAGCCATGATGCGCGCCCAGTTAATCGAGTTAACCGCCCCTAACTTAGCGCCTTTCAAGAAAGATTGATCAGCAAAGCTGGACTTCACCATACCTTGGCAATCATCAAAATTACCTTTCACTGCGATGTTAAACACATTGTCGTCGATAACCGTGGTCATTTGACGGCGCTGTACTTCAGATACACGCTGGA
Source organism: Marinomonas sp. (assembly GCF_965225885.1). Classification (NCBI taxonomy): domain Bacteria; kingdom Pseudomonadati; phylum Pseudomonadota; class Gammaproteobacteria; order Oceanospirillales; family Oceanospirillaceae; genus Marinomonas; species Marinomonas sp. The sequence continues at coordinate 1,477,255 of NZ_OZ245329.1, read as the reverse complement.
ATGGATGCAAGATGAAAATATTAAGATGTTCTGAATGACGGCAACCTTCAATGGCAGCAGAACCGGTATCACCTGATGTGGCACCAAGGATAACCAGTTTCTCTTGACGTTCAGACAGAACATAATCCATCAAACGACCAAGCAACTGTAAGGCAAAATCTTTAAACGCCAAGGTTGGACCACGGAATAACTCAAGGATCCATTCGTTATTACCAATCTGAACCATGGGCGCAATAGCACTATGATTAAAGCTCGCGTAAGCGTCATTAATCATCGTTTTAAAAGCATCGGCAGGAATGTCACCTTCCACAAAAGGCCACATCACTTTAAAAGCCAGCTCTTGGTAACTTAAATTTGCCCAAGATGCGATCTCTTCTTTACTGTAATGAGGCAAAGTTTCTGGCACATACAAGCCACCATCATTTGCCAAACCAGCCAATAACACATCACCAAAAGAAAGCGCTGGCGCTTTACCACGAGTAGAAATGTATTTCATATTTGTTCTCTCTTACGCCAAGTTTTCAACACGGATTCGCTGCACTGTTCCAGCAACATCCGGCAAGGCTTCAATCGCCGCAATGGCAGCATTCATATTTTTCTCTTTCACATCATGAGTCATCACGACCAATGGCACTAATTCGCTGCCTTCGCGCTCACGCTGGATAAGAGACTCTATGCTAATGTCGTTAGTCGATAAAATTTGTGTGATATTCGCAAGAACCCCAGCACGATCTTTAATTGTCATGTTGAGGAAAAAACCACACTCAATCTCTTCTACCGGTAAAATTTGCACGTGAGATAAAGAGTCTGCTTGGAATGCCAAATGAGGCACTCGATTCGTTGGATCTGCCGTTAGAGTACGAGCAACATCAATCACATCAGCGATAACAGAAGACCCTGTTGGCAATGCACCAGCGCCAGCTCCGTAAGTCAACGTCGGACCGACAACATCACCCTGAACCATAATAGCGTTCATCACACCATTAACATTGGCCAAAAGCTGTTTGTGAGAAATCAAGGTAGGATGAACTCGCAATTCAATCCCCATTTTGGATCGACGAGCAATCCCCAAGTGCTTGATGGCATAACCAAGATCATCAGCAAAAGCCACATCTTCAGAGGTAATACGGCTAATACCTTCGGTGTAGGTTTTTTCAAATTGCAGAGGAATACCAAATGCAATGGATGCAAGAATCGTCAGCTTATGTGCGGCATCAATACCTTCGATATCAAAGGTTGGATCCGCTTCGGCATACCCAAGCGCTTGCGCTTCCGCTAACACATCCTCAAACTCACGGCCTTTCTGACTCATTTCAGTCAAAATAAAATTGCCCGTGCCGTTAATAATGCCAGCTAACCACTCAATACGGTTGGCAGACAAACCTTCACGTAGCTGTTTGATAATCGGAATGCCGCCAGCAACCGCCGCTTCAAACGCCACGATGACGCCTTTTTCTTGAGCCTTGGCAAAAATTTCATTGCCGTGTTCAGCAATAAGTGCTTTGTTTGCCGTAACAACATGCTTGCCATTTTCTATAGCCGTAAGAACCAGCTCTTTCGCAACGGAAGTTCCGCCAATCAGCTCAAGAACAATATCAATCTCTGGATTATTAACCACATCAAAAATATCACGGGTAACATTAATACCGGTGGTATCACAAGCGTCATTATCACGACGGGCACCTATTTGCTCAATAACAATACTGCGACCCACACGTCGTGTAATCTCTTCCGCATTATTACGAAGAATGTTAAAACTACCGGACCCCACTGTCCCCAGTCCACAAATTCCGACTTTTACCGGTTTCAAAACAATACCCCACAGAGATAATTTAATTTTTATAGTTTACTTAGCCCTTTTTAAAATAAAGGCCAAGTAACAGGTTGATTCATTATAACGCCAGTATTATTCAAACCCAACGTAGAAAAGGCTGAAGAAGACTCATGTTTAGTGGAATATTTCGCGATAAGACTATAACCCAAGGTGTTTAACCAACTCAGCTGCTGGTAAATACCCTGGTAAAAACTCACCGTTACCTAGCACGATACTTGGCGTACCACGCACTCCCACTTCGTTCCCTAGTTTATACTGATCTGCGACGGGGTTAACACATTTGTTTTCAGGAATTTCTGCACCTAGTTTTGCTTGAGTTAGCCACTCTTTAGGATCAGCAGAACACCAAATGCTCACCATCTTTGTATACGCTTCTGAACCAATGCCCGCTCTTGGATAAGCTAAGTAACGAACGGTCACGCCTGCTTCGTTAAGCTTTGGCACCTCTTTATGGAGCATTCGACAGTAACCGCAATCGACATCGGTAAACACGGTGATATGCGCTTTCTCGTCTTTCGCTTTATAGACGATCATTTGTGATTCAGGAAGCGTTTCAATTTTGGCTAGTTTTGCTTTTTCTGTTTCATTCTCAATGGCATTTTTATCGATTCGATAAAGATCACCTGCGACAAAATATTTACCATCTTGCGTTACATGTAATGTGGGGCCGTTCTTCAAGACAACAACATATAATCCTGCACCTTCATGTAGTTCGGCACTTTCGACTTCATATTGAGGCAACGCCATTTGAACCGCGGATAAAACAGCAGATTGATCAGCAAATACTGCGCAGGAAAGAGAAAGCAACACAGTTATTGCAGAAGAGCGAGACAGGGAACAGAAAAAACGCTTCATGGAGAACCTCAAAGACATGTAAATAGTCTCTATTAGGCCATACGATAGGGGGTTAGTTCCATAAAAAAAGGCGACTCGCGTCGCCTTTTTTTAATAAGAAAAAATTAACGTTTAGCCAATTTTTCTTTGATACGTGCAGATTTACCAGAACGCTCGCGTAGGTAGTAGATCTTAGCTTGACGCACGTCACCGCGGCGTTTAACTTCGATGCTTTCAACCAAAGGGCTGTACGTTTGGAAAGCACGCTCAACACCGATACCGCTAGAGATTTTACGAACGGTAAATGCTGAGTTAAGACCACGGTTACGCTTAGAGATTACAATGCCTTCATAGGCCTGTAGACGCTCGCGTGAACCTTCTTTAACTTTAACTTGAACAACAATAGTGTCACCAGGACCGAAGGCTGGGACTTCTTTTGTCATTTGTTCAGCTTCTATCTGCTGAATCAGTTTAGTTTTATTACTCATGGATGTGACTCCTAATGATATGGTTTCTTATCAGCATGAAGGTTCTTCTTTCTGATAAGCTCGCAATTCCTACTCTGCCGAGGTTGAATCTTCAGTTTCGCGAATAAACTCTTCTAACAGCAACTGCTGTTCCTTGTCCAACTCAAGGTTCTGCAGAAGGTCTGGCCGGCGCTGAAAAGTTCTTGCGAGCTTTTGCTTTAAACGCCAGCGTCTAATCTCCTCGTGGTTGCCACTAAGCAGCACCGATGGCACAGGTTCACCATTTAGTACTTCTGGGCGAGTATAATGCGGGCAGTCCAACAAACCATCAGAGAATGAATCTTCATCCGCAGATACCTGTTTTCCTAATACTCCTGGAACCATACGAAATACAGCATCCATGAGCACCATTGCCGGCAACTCACCACCGCTTAGGACAAAGTCGCCAATTGACCATTCTTCATCAATCTCAGATTGAATTAAACGCTCATCAACGCCTTCATAACGGCCTGCTACCAGAATAAATTCTGCTTGTTTAGCAAGCTGTTGCACGCCTTCTTGCGTTAGCGTACGCCCTTGAGGGGATAGATAAATAACTTTTGCATTGGGTACCGATAACTTAGCACTCGCAATAGCATCTTTGAGAGGCTGCACTTTCATCAGCATCCCTGGACCACCACCATAAGGTCGATCATCTACAGTCTTATGTCTGTCATGTGTAAAGTCGCGGGGATTAAAAAAATCCACCTCAACCAACCCAGACTTAATGGCTCTGCCTGTTACTCCATATTGGGTAATGGCCTGAAACATCTCCGGAAAGAGCGATATAACGCTAACCTTCACGTTGTGACCTCAGCTTATCTGTTTAAAATTCTGGATCCCAGTCAACTACCATTTCCTGCTGTTCTAAATCGATGTTTAAAACATAAGTTCCTGGAGCATAAGGAATCAATCGCTCTTCACGATCAAAGCTACCTTCACACGCGCGGACAACAATCACATCATTCGCACCAGTTTCCATAAGTTGAGAAACCTTCCCTAAGAGGACACCCTCTTTGGTAATAACCCTCAGTCCTTCCAGTTGGCTCCAGTAATAATCACCTTCTTCCAAATCTGGTAGTTCTGCTGCATCTATATAAACGTCCATACCACAGATATCTTTTACTTGATCTCTGTCGGTGTAACCTTTTACCGATGCCACCAAACCTCGTCCTTGCAGACGGCCTTGGCTTAATTCAACGATTTTCCACCCGCTAGGAGTTTTCAACCACCAATGCTTGTAATCAAAGATTCCTTGCATTGGGTCGGTGTGCGAATATAACTTCACCCACCCTTTAACACCATATACCGATGTAATGCGTCCAACCACAAGGGCTTGCTCAGGAGCGGCCGCTTGTTTTAACTCAGACATAGCATTACCTCAGTATTAAGCGTTTTTGCTAGCATCTTTTATAAGCTGCGCAGCACGGTCAGAAAGTTGAGCGCCTTGGCTAACCCAATGGTTTACGCGATCTAGATCGATGCGTAGACGTTCTTCTTGACCACGAGCAACAGGGTTAAAGAAACCCAAACGCTCGATATAACGACCATCACGTGCACGACGGCTATCAGCCACGTTCAAATGATAGAATGGGCGCTTTTTAGAGCCACCACGAGAAAGACGAATAGTTACCATATGATTGGTTCCTTATTGCTTAACGAAACACCCCTTGCCGAGTCGAATTTTTGACTCATACAACAAGAAGGCGGCATATTCTAGTCGATTAACTAGAAAAACAAAAGGGCGAATTACTCACCCAGACATTAAAAACGGCAGTTTTTTAACTGCCGTTAGTAAAAACAAGAAAATATGCTTAAAACTTAGGGAAATTTCCGCCGCCAGGCATGCCACCACCCGGCATCATTCCACCCAAACCGCGCATCATTTTCTTCATTCCGCCTTTGGCGGTCATCTTCTTCATCATCTTCTGCATTTGTTTATGCTGCTTTAGAAGACGATTCAAATCTTGAATTTGTAAACCCGCACCAGTTGAGATACGTTTTTTACGAGAGCCATTAATAACATCAGGATTATGACGTTCTGCTGGCGTCATGGAATTAATCAAGGCTTCCATCTGAACAAACATTTTGTCATTCACTTTATCTTGGATATTACCTAGCTGTCCGCCCATGCCTGGAAGCTTATCCAGCATGGAACTCATGCCGCCCATGTTTTTCATTTGCTGAAGCTGCTCTTTAAAGTCTTCTAAGTCGAAGCCTTTACCTTTTTTCAGCTTACCAGCAAGTTTTTCGGCCTTTTCTTTGTCGATCTTCTGCTCTGCTTCCTCTATTAAAGAAAGCATATCGCCCATACCAAGAATACGAGACGCCAAACGATCAGGATGGAAAGGTTCTAGCGCATCGGTTTTCTCACCCACGCCTAAGAACTTAATCGGCTTGCCTGTGATATGACGAACAGATAAGGCCGCACCACCGCGGGCATCACCATCTGTTTTGGTAAGGATCACCCCAGTAAGTGGTAACACATCACCAAAGGCTTTTGCTGTATTCGCCGCATCTTGCCCTGTCATGGCATCCACAACGAACAAGGTTTCAATTGGATTAACCGCCGCGTGCAGAGCTTTAATCTCTGCCATCATGTCTTCATCAATCGACAAACGGCCAGCCGTATCGACAATCAAGACATCTTTATGAGCTTTTTTGGCGTAATCGATAGCGTTATTAACAATATCAATCGGCTTTTGTGACAAGTCACTTGGGATGAAATCAACACCCACCTCTCCCGCCAATGTTTCAAGCTGTTTAATAGCCGCAGGACGATAAACGTCTGCACTAACAACCGATACCGATTTCTTCTCACGCTCTTTTAGGTATTTCGCTAGTTTAGCGGCCGATGTGGTTTTACCAGCACCTTGCAAACCAGCTAATAAAATAACCGCCGGACGAGCTGCACGAAGGTTAAGACCATCGTTCGCTTGCCCCATGACATTTTCAAGTTCCTGCTTAACAATTTTCAGGAAGACTTGACCAGGACTCAAACTTTTTGACACTTCAGTCCCTATCGCACGCTCTTTAACAGCGGCAATAAAATCTTTGACAACAGGCAAAGCCACGTCAGCTTCAAGAAGCGCCATACGCACTTCACGCAACACTTCTTGTATGTTGTCTTCAGTTAATTTAGCTCGACCTCGGATACGATCAAGCGAGGAAGTTAAGCGATTCGATAAATTGTCGAACATATTGCCCTCAAATTTTGGCTCTAAATGGAAAAAACCTACGGTTTCAGTTTATCCAAGGTGAAATTGCCTCTATTATAACGGATAAATGATTTTCACCCTATACCTTTACCCTGCGGAACCTTTAGTTTCATGACTCAATTATCGCTTTGGCTTGCTTGTATCGCTTGTTTGATTGCTGGCACAGCGTATTACCTACGTCCAGAAAATCGCTCTACCCAATTTATTGGGGCAATTACGATTGCCATACACACCTTCTCTCTCACACAAGTATTACTGAATAGAGACGGCTTTAACTTTCTAACCATAGGACTGCTCATTGCCTTAATTGGCAACAGCCTACTTTGGTTCAGCAACCGCGACAAAGATTTATCGCTATTGCTCGGGGCCGCATTCCCTCTTGGCGCAATTATTATTGCATTAAACGCCATCGAGCCGTGGAACCTAACCCAACTGCACAGTAACTCTTGGGGCACCAGTGCTCATATTCTTATTGCCTCTGTTGCTTATAGCTTATTCACGGCTGCCTGCGGCGTTGGTATTTTGCTTGCTATGCAAGAATATCAGCTTAAAAACCACAAACTGAAACAACTACTGAGAGTACCGCCACTACAAGTTCTAGAACGCTTGATGTTTGAGTTTATCTGGGCCGCTTTCATTTTGTTAACTATCACCATAGCAACGGGTTTTTATTTCATTGAAGACATGTTTGCCCAGCACCTAGTTCACAAAACATTTTTCACAATTGCTTCTTGGTTTGTGTTTGCAGGGTTATTACTTGGTAGACATATAGCAGGTTGGCGTGGACAACTGGCGGTAAAATTGACGTTGAGCGGTTTTTTCTTGCTAATGCTAGGCTACTTTGGCAGCCAAATAGCACTACAAATTTTACGCCATTAATTATTAATGACGTAAAGTATGTTTGACAGTCCGATCTTAAGAACCAATAATCCATTTATCTAAATAATTGAGGCGATCCCTTTTTGAACGAAGTACCCTTAGGTGTTCTTGGTGGAATACTTTTTTGTCTTATTTTGCTTTCTGCTTTCTTTTCGAGTTCCGAAACAGGGATGTTGTCGATCAACAAATATCGACTCAAACACCTTGTTAAAAACAAGAATCGATCTGCAATCAAAGTAAACACTCTTTTAGAACGTCCTGATCGACTTATCGGCGTTATCCTAATCGGAAACAACTTTGTTAATATCCTTGCTTCAGCGATAACTACGATTATTGCTGTTCGTTTATGGGGAGACGCTGGCGTTGCTATCGCAACCGCTGCACTCACTATGATTGTGCTGATTTTTGCAGAAGTGACACCAAAAACATTGGCCGCGATACATCCAGAGAAAATTGCTTTCCCTGCATCTTGGATTCTTGCCATTCTGTTAAAAGTACTCTATCCGCTTGTGTGGCTGGTAAATGGTTTATCTAATGGATTATTACGCTTAATCGGCGTACATGCTTCACAGAAAAATCATGACACGCTTGACTCGGAAGAGCTAAGAACCGTGGTAAATGAAGCGAGCGGTTTGATCCCTGCAGCCCACCAAGAAATGCTAATTTCGATTCTTGATTTGGAAAAAGTCTCTGTTGAAGACATCATGATTCCTCGCAATGAGGTTGTTGGTATCGATATTGAAGACTCCATAGAAGAGATCATTGAGCAAATTTGCCAAAGCAGACACACTCGCATGCCGGTTTACAATGGCGAAATAAACAAAGTCATCGGCATACTGCACGCACGCCATGCAGCGGTATTTCTTCGCGACCCTACACCATCCAAAGCAGCGCTATTAAAAGCAACCGTTGAACCTTATTTCATTCCAGAAAGCACCTCCCTAAACACAGTATTGCTGAACTTCCAAAAAGATCATCAGCAAATGGGGATCGTGGTCGATGAATATGGCGATGTACAAGGTATCGCCGCTTTAGAAGACGTGCTTGAAGAAATCGTTGGCGAATTCACTCCGCCAACCCAAGACGAAGAAGAAGAAATCCAAACTCTTGATGATGGCTCTTTCAGAATTGAAGGCTCGACACACATTCGAGAAATCAACAAAACACTTGATTGGCATCTACCGACAGACGGACCAAAAACCCTAAACGGTCTTATCATCGAAACATTGGAGTTCATCCCTGAACACCCAATTAGCTTATGGGTCGGTCATTACATGATTGAAATTCAAGAAATTGAAGATAAAGTTGTCAAATACGCCAAGCTTCAGCTAAAACGCTAAGCTCAAGTAAACACGTTAAGGATGTACACATGAGATACTGCCCGCAATGCGGTCACGCCGTTAATATGACCATCCCTGCTGGGGATAACAGGCTACGTGCGGTTTGTCCAAGTTGCGACTTTATCGATTACGATAATCCTAGATTGATTACTGGCACCATTCCGCTTTATGACGGCAAAATCTTATTGTGCAGAAGGAACATTGAGCCACGCTTAGGCTTCTGGACCTTGCCTGCAGGGTTTATGGAAAACCAAGAAACCACAAGCGAAGGCGCTTTAAGGGAAACATTAGAAGAAAGCGGATCAACTGCCATATGCAAACAAGCTTTCAGCATGATCAGCATCCCTAGAATCAATCAAGTTCACCTTTTCTATATCGCTGAATTAGAAAAAGATGATTTTCATGCCACAGAAGAAAGCTCTGAGGTCGCGTTATTTGATTTTGATGAAATTCCTTGGGATGAGCTGGCTTTTAGTAGCGTAACCAAGACTATCGAGTTCTTCATCGAAGACCATAAAAAAGGTCAATACGGCTTCCACGAAGACACCATTCATTTCAACACTGTATCGGAATAAAGTGGTAGGCCACCTCTTCATAGGGGTGCGCCAACAACAAAGCGGCCAAAACACTCGCTTTTACCTCCTCACTCAGCACCATTTCCACCCGATATTCATCAATAAATTCTAGCTCATCTACCTTACCAAGAAATGGCGTCGCTCCTGTCACAGGCCTAAACTGCCCCTGCCCTTTCACTTGCCAACAACAAGAGTCATAGTTTCCCATCGAACCTGCACCTGCCGAAAATACAGCCTGCTTAACAGATTCTAAATGTGATTCTGGAACATAAAAAACGAATGAGTACATCATCTCCCCTAACAATTTCATCTAGAAAACATGCAACCTTAATTGAGAATCTTTTACCAAAGACTGGCTTGCTCCTGACTTTGCGGCAAAACCAAAGCACGCTGATAATCAGGCATTAGCGCGCACACCTTTTCATCCAATTGCGCCGCTAAGGTTGGCGCAGCGATATTATCCGACGAATGCACAAACACACTCGGTGTCAGCCCTTCTGATAGCCATTGCGACAGTTTCGCCGCCCACTGGTCTAGCCATACCTCATTACGTGGTAAATCAGGATGACCAATAAAACGCACGACTGGATGATTCGATGTCACTACAGGATGGCAAGGCACTCTTGGCTTTTTCTTTTGGGCATCAACCAGACTTTCGCAATACGCTTCAGTAGAAAAAACTGGTCTAGAATCCATCACCACACGATTCACATTACGCTCAGACAAAGCGGATAAAAATTGGCGTTCAGTGAGGGACTTATCAAAATAGGCAAGATTACGTACTTCAACAGACAAAGGCGTAGATAGCGTCCACATATCACATAGAGCTAGAATCGTATCTAGAGCACGCTCGTCACATATCGCAGGGAACTGCAACATGGTTGGGCCAAGCTTAGCCTGTAACGGTTGCAAAGAAAGCATGAAAGCCAGCCAGTCTTGCTGAACGTCACGCCAAGGGCGTTCTATCAAACGATGAGTAACGGTTTGCGGTGCTTTAAAACTAAATTTGAAGCCCTCGGTAACAGATTCATACCAGCGCATCAACTGGGCATCGTCCACCTTGGTATAGAAAGTACTCCCCACCTCGACCGTAGAAAATACTTGGGAGTACCTCCCAACTCGTTCAGCACTTGGCAATGAAGCAGGATAAAGCCAATTTACCCAAGCTGGATGTTGCCACTGCGCCATGCCGTAGTGAATAATCATGCAACTACTTGACGATATTCGACAGCATCAATTAAGTAGTTTTTCTCTCCGCCAGCAAGGCGAATAACCACTTCATCGCCCTCTTGCTTCTTGAGTAAAGCCCGAGCAACAGGAGAGTCGATGCTAATATAATTCGGATTATGATCTAGCTCATCTGGACCAACAATGCGGTACTCTTTAGCATTTCCCACCTCATCTTCTAGCGTCACCCAAGCCCCAAAAAAGACTCTCGTTTTATCTGCAGGAAGACGATCCACCACAGTACAAACATCCAAACGTTTTTCCAAATAACGCACGCGACGATCTATCTCACGAAGCTGTTTTTTACCATATATATATTCCGCATTCTCCGAACGATCTCCTTGGGCCGCAGCTTCTCGAACGGTTTCAGTCACAGCTGGACGCTTTTCTTTCCACAAATATTTAAGCTCAGCCAACAAAGCTTGCGCACCTTCATAAGTAATATAAGCGGACTTTGGTGGCGAAGGAGGACGATATCGACTCATTATTAGCAGCCTTTTTTAATTATTAAAAAACGAAAGATAGTAAAAACAAAAATGCCGCCAACTATTATTTGGCGGCATTTCACATATTACAGCGACAAGAAGTTAAAGCTATGTAAGCTTACGACTCTTGCTTATGTACATGAACATCCATTTGAGGATATGGAATACCCACACCACGCTCATCAAAGGTGTATTTGATTTTTTCCAAAAGGTCCGCTCGCACCGTCCAGTAATCACCCGATGCTACCCAAGGACGCAAGAAGAAATTTACTGAGCTGTCAGCTAATTCAGAAACCGCAATCAAACAAGCTGGATCTTTCAAAATGCGTTCATCGGCATTCACAATCTCTTCCATGATTTGTTTTGCCAAGCGAATATCAGCATCGTAACTAATACCAATAACAAGGTCTAAACGACGAGTCGATTCGCGAGAAAAGTTGACAATAGAACCATTCATCACAGAAGAGTTTGGTACGATGATGACACGATTGTCTGGCGTTTTAAGATAAGTATGAAATAGTTCAATACGGTTAACCGTACCCATTTGGCCGCCAGCATCAATAAAATCACCAGAGCGGAATGGACGCAATATTATAATTAACACACCAGACGCAAAATTAGACAAGGAACCCTGTAATGCAAGACCGACAGCTAAGCCAGCAGCACCAAGGATAGCAATAAAGGACGTTGTCTCTACGCCTATTTGCCCCAATGCCATCAAAGCCACACCAGCAAACATCAAGGCATACAAGATGCTAGATGCAAAACCAGCAACTGCCTGATCAACGGAGGCTTTCAGCATTCGCTTTTCACACCATTGAGAAACTTTGGAAGCAATAAATTTACCTACAAAGAACACAACAAGACCAATGACCAAATTGATTACACTATCAACCAACCAAGGCATCAACTCAGCACCCTGATCAAACAACGCCTCTATTTCATTCATACTTAAACCTATGCTTTTCCGTTTTAAAATAAAATCAGACTAAATACTTTGATTTATGCTGCCACTCATCCAACAACAATTCCAGCTGAGAAACACCTTTTTTATTAAAAGTGATACAAGCCCGACCATTTACGAATTGCGTCCCCTTTACTCCAAACTCATCAATCAATAAACACCGCTCTCTTAGCTCATCAAGCGCATCGTCATCTCTAGCGGTCATACCGATAAAAGCATGCCACTCATATTCAGGTAGAACACCTTGAATTGCGTTTTGAAGCAAAGTCACACATTGATCTTGCGTCAACCTATAATAGGGTACTTTTGATTGATGACGAATAAAAAACAACACCAGTAAAACTAACAGTAAAAACAAAAAACAGATAGAAACTAGCAGCTGAAACAACATTATTTAAAGTCATAAGCCATTAACGAGGATCTAGCACGCTGCAAATGCTCAGCATGCTCCACTTCGTAGCTATCCATTTCGAGTCGAAACTTCATTTTCGCAGGCTTAGGCAAGTCACCCCATTGCTCATGAGTTGGAATATGCTGAGTTTTTTCAGTAATAATATAAAAAGCCGAAATATCTTCGTGCTCAGATAAATCTTCGCTCAATTGATCCAACAAATGCTTTATTCGAATGCTGGCCTCTATCCAATTTAGCTCTTCTGTCCCCACTGTTTTCAAAAGCACTCGAATACTATCAATCCTTTTTTGGCGCTCTTCAAGAAAACGATCTTCTCCAGCACGAATTTTCTCTTCTCGCGCTTTATTCAATTTTAGCTGATGACGAATAAACCAAAGAGAAACGGCAATCACACCGACACAACAGAGCAACACAATCATAAATGCAGTAAAAGACATAAAAAAACCCAATCAACCAAAAATAAACACGTTACAAATCAATATCAACAAGAGCCAAAATGTCGGCATATAATTGAGGCGTCGACACCAAAAGCCCCTCTCCATTAACCACCTCAGGCAAATTTGATGTATTAGATAAATAATATCACACCTTGGCTCCAGCCTCTTCCGCTATTAAAGCGCCTGCCGCCATATCCCAAGGCTTCACACTTTCAAAATAGGCATCCAAACGACCAGCAGCCACCCAGCATAAATCCAATGCTGCAGAACCATTACGACGAACATCTTGGCAATGGTGTAAAATACGCGATACTCTATCAATGATAGGCGCTAGTGCCGTTTTTTGATAAGGGAACCCAGTTGCAACCAGAGCATCTCTTAACTTTTGAGCACCTGAAACAGTTAAAAGTTTATCATTACAAAAGGCTCCCGAACCTTTCAGCGCCCAAAAACACTCTTCTAAAAACGGCGCATTTACCACGCCTAAAATTCGCTGATCACCAATATAAAGACCAATAGAAACCGCAACGTGATGATGGCCATGTGCGAAATTCACCGTACCGTCAATCGGATCAATTACCCAAACCGGAACCTCATCACCAATACCACTAAGATCTAGATGCGGCGAAGACTCTTCTGACAAAATACAGTGCGAAGGATAATGTTCAAGAATACGACTACAAATATACTGATCAACCGCTATATCAGTTGTAGTCACCAACTCATGATCCATTTTATAATCACGCACGAAGGTTGAATTCTTTCTTGATTCAACGATCATCTCGCCAGCCTTCATCGCTAGAGCTTTCGCAAATCCCAGCCATTCTTCATAGTTTTCAGACACAAAAGTTCCTTAAATAAAACGAGAAAACTTACAAAATCAGCTACGCCAATCGAGCATTTATCCAGTGAGAAATGTCCTGCACCTGCTCAGGACATACGGAATGAGGCATTTCATAAGATTGATAAGCGACAGAATAGCCCTTAGAAACCAAAAGATCCCGCGCTTGAGTCGCCAACACTGGCGCAACCACTGGATCTTGCGAACCATGATGAATAAGAATCGGAGTTCGCCCATTAGGACAATCGTCCGCTTCAGGCACATCGTCTCCATTAACCAAATAGGTTGATAGCTCAAGAATCCCCGCCAACACATGCTTAGTACGTAACGCTGTGTGGTATGCGATCACCCCACCCTGTGAAAAACCCGCCAAAATAATTCGGTCTGAAGCAATGCCTTTATCAATTTGATCTTGAATTAATTGCTCAACTTGCAGACATGATTCTTCGATATTTTCCATATCGACTTTACGCTCTAGCGTCATCTCATAGATATCATACCAAGCACGCATTTCCATACCGCCATTGACTGTAACAGGACGACGTGGAGCATGAGGAAAAACAAAACGTACTTTTAACGTAGGCAATAAAGACAAGGCAGGAACCAAAGACTCAAAATCATGACCATCTGATCCTAAACCATGCAACCAAATGATAGCAGCATCAGGCTGCTCGTTCGTTTCCACTAAAACAGAGGGCAATAATTTAGTCATTTTTAACACTCCAAAAAAATAGGCTATCGCAATTCGCTATAGCCTATCATATTGACGTTTCCCACTCGACAAGTAGAGCTCACTACTGTCTCTTATAAAGTGGCTTTTGACGTTGAAATTTAGTGCTCAACTGGAAAGCGCATTTCCATTACGTCTTGCTTTTCATTTAATTTCATTAACACATCTGCTTTATTTGGCATCACAGCCAACATATGCCGAGTTAATCGCTCGTAATATTGCATAAACTGCTTCAACTCTTCTGAAGACATAACCTTCAAATCGATGGTATCAAGTAGAACACCATGAATATCATGAAGGTGATTTTCCAAAACTCGTTCTTGTTTGTTGCGCCAGTGGTAGACAACATCGTAGTTTGGCGCCTGCATCCAAGCCATTAAATCAATTTGCGAAAATAACGCCTTATAATCGTCTTTTAAAAGTTGATTCACCTTATTACGCCACACTCCATCGCCATCCATTTCAGCTTCAAGCTTATTCAATGGCTGATCCATTCCTTCAACCATAGGTGGCGCACCCACACACCAACCTTCAAACAGAACAACATCAACTGGCCCCTGAACCTCTTGCCACAAATGCACCGCTTTTCGGTCATCAATCGACTTATCAAAACGAGGAAATTTCATCACTTCCCCATCTTTAAGATTTTTCAATCGTTCAAACAGTGAGAGAGCAAAACTAACATCATGCGTTCCAGGCACACCACGCACTGCAAACATTGGCGTAGTCTGATTGGAAAATTTCATACGATCTTGCCGAGTACTGTATAAATCATCCAAACTGATCACAATACAGTTTAAATCGAACCCTTTGCTTAATATGCGACTAATAACGGTGCAAAAGGTGGTCTTTCCACACCCTTGTGCGCCACCAACCCCGACAACCAAAGGCCCCTTTCCTGCATGGGCCTTTTGACTTAGCCAGCTAGAAAACGGTAGGTATAATCCATCCATTTGATCAATCAAAGAAGCATCAGCATACAAACAGCTCAATGTTTGCTCCACTTCAAACCGCAACCGATGCGACAAGGGATCAGGCATACTTAGTTTTGTATAATCAAACTTACTCTGCTGTTTCAACATAATGAGCACCTCCGAATTATTCATTCTTCAGTATAGTAAGAAGCCACAAAATTGATTGGAATTTACATTATTAAACAAAAGGCAAGTTCAATTGGTGAGGTTCAGGGGGAGATAAGCGATAACCCACACCGATTAAACGAACCGGACGGCGAGACCGAGAATACGCTTGCTGCAATAGTTGCGAAAACACATCATCTGACAACTTAGCCTTGATTGGCTGCTCTACCGTTGTTTGCTTAAAGTCGTCAAATTTCACCTTAAGATAATATTTACTGAGTTGAGATTCGAAGTTCCTTCCCGTCATCCGTTTTTTCAAATCGACCAGCAAAAGAGGTAAAACGGCCTGACACGCATTAAGATCAAGCAAATCTTTCGAAAAAGTATGCTCCACAGAAATGCTTTTTCTTTCCCGAGATACCGTCACAGGTCGCTCATCAATACCAAGGGCAAACTGCGACAAACGAAACGCCATGCTACCAAAGCTTTTCTGTAAAACTGAAAAGTCCAAAGCCTGCAGGTCAGAACACTTAAAAACCCCTAACGTCGCTAGTTTTTCTTGCGCCACACGACCGATTCCAGAAATAAACTTAACAGGAACATCAGAAACGAACTCAAACTGTTTTTCTGGTGTAACCACCGTTAAACCATCAGGCTTATCCCAATCACTTGCCACTTTTGCAATAAATTTATTTGTCGCTACACCAGCGGATACTGTAATACCAACTTCGTTCAATATTCGTAAGCGTATCTCTTCCGCTATGCGTGTCGCACTACCTTGAAAATCCGTTGAATCTGTTACATCGAGATACGCCTCATCTAATGATAACGGCTCAATAATATCGGTAAAATCACGAAAAATAGAATGCATTTGCTCTGAGGCAATTCGGTATTTATTCATATTCCCGGGGAGCACCAACAAGGCTGGACATAGCCGCTTTGCGACAGACGTCGGCATCGCAGAACGCACACCGAAAACACGAGCCGCATAGTTAGCGGTCGATAACACACTCCGACCACTTTCAGGGCCGCCAATTGCAATAGGGATATCGCGCAGACTTGGATCGTCGCGCATTTCTATCGCCGCGTAAAAACAATCAGCATCGATATGAATAATCTTACGATTCTGCAACATAACACCCAAAGAAATACTGTATAAAAAGACAGGTCAAAGCATCTCAAAAACAACGCCATCAATCCAATAAAAACTGTAAAGTCTCTTCTAGAAAAAACATATGAGACGTAAAATAACCGAGCAAATTCGAAAAAACGCACCAAAAGAACAGTTTTACTACCAAAAACGAAGAAAAAGCGCTTTTTTAAGCCCTCAAACATGGACGATATAGAGCAAAATGGTTTACATTTTGTCCATAAGATTAGGCATGTTGAAAAATAAAAGGATTTTTTAAACAAACTATTCATTTTTATACCTGCAGCGTTGAATCGCTAAATTGAATTCACATCATATAAAAATGTTTTCTCAATGCAGGATATCAAGGCAAAGACTTCCATAGAAAGGGCTACACCATGACACTATCGTTTCGAATTTTTTTAATTGCCTTAGGTGCAATAACCCTTGCTGGCTGCCAAAACCTCAACCAACAAAGCGCCACAAGCGAACCATGTACCACTGTTGCTCCTTGCAATGGAAATAAAGTAGGAGATAGCTCATCAAACGGGTACGTACAAAATGGCGCTTTAAATGCCAACAATTCTATTGCGGTCATCAAACAAGAACCAATTGTAGTAACTGCTACAGGTTATGCTGCAATGGTAACAAATAAGCGTTACACGAAATCTCAAGCACGCATAATGACTCTACGTAGCTCCATGCTAGATGCTTATCGAAACTTGTCAGAGCGTGTCTATGGCTTGAAAATTGACGGCTCCAGCTCATTAAGCAACATGGTTCTACAAAATGATGAATTAAGAACCTATGTTGATGCCTACCTTGTCGGTGCGAAAGTCGTTTCTCAACGTGAGCACGAAGATGGCACTTTCGAAACCGTTGTTGAAATGGCGCTACAAGAGAATTTTCGCCAATGTGTAAGTTCTAACAGTCCTCAAAACGATCCAAACTGCAAAATCCAGCCAGGCTATCGAGCGGTTAATGTCCAAAGTTCTACCCCAACAACTAACTTCTATAGCATTGAATAAATAATGTCTCTATTGATTCGATTACTCGCTTTTACGCTGAGCCTTTCCTTATGCTGTACTGCTTTCGCAAAAAGTGTCGATGCAAAAGGTGAAGCAATTATTTATGACAACGACATCGCAGATGCCCGTTACCGAGCGACTCAACAAGCAATTAAACAAGCGGTGCTTGAGTCTAGTTCTCGGGTTAATGTTAAAGACGAGCTTTATAATGGCGAATTAGAATCAAATCTGGAAATCCGCAGCTCTGGCCGGGTACAGCAAGCCCGAATTATTTCCGAAGAACAAAACGGAGACTTCCTGACAGTGATTGCACGTGTTGAGGTAACCCCAGATTCACAATGCAGCACAGGCCCAACAAGCTATTACAAAAAAACCGTCGGCGTAACAGGATTTGAACTACAAGTTCCTCAGCAAGCCAGACTCGGAGAGCTCAGCAACATATCCAGAGAGTTACCAAAAGATCTCGCTGACGAAATAAACAAACAAGGTTACTTAAGAGCCCTAACCGCTACCAACATAGCCATCTACCCAGATCTAATAAATGCACCTTCTTCCACAAACTATGACGGCTCTCTCACTAACGTCACACGCATAAGCGAACAGCTTGGTGTCCAGTATATTATTAGTGGCGTTATCAGAGATATTGGAGAACTATACTTAAGGCAGCCAGATAACAAGAACGCAAAAGACTTATTAGATGAAAATATCGATAAAGAAAGAAACTTTGTGGTCGATATCTATATTTATGATGGATTTAGCGGCGCCTTACTATTCGAACACAGATACAACGAAGTAGGTAACTGGGATGTGTCTGATCACTCAAGAATAGGCTTTGGTAGCGCAAAGTTCTGGACAGTGCATTACGGAAAAGTCGTTCAACAAGCCCTAAAAGAAAGCGCACTAGACACCAGTGAACAACTACGTTGCCAGCCATTTATAGCCAATATTTTTCGTACAGAAGGCAACAGAATACACATATCAGCTGGATCTTTAGCTGGAGTTAAACAAGGCGATAAATTCAATGTATATCGGCGCTACGAAGTATTCAACCAACTTCAATCCGCCCAAACTCAGCTGAATAATGCGAATATCAGTGTTACAATCAAGCAAGTTCAACCCAACTTCTCCGTTGGGGAACTTGTTGTTGATTCACACATACTAAATGTACAACAACAAGATGTTGTAATTGCTTGGTAATTTTTACAGAATGACGCCCGCACATTAACGGCGATTTTTATTTTTTTAGGACAGATCCAATGAATAACGAACTACTACACCACTTAGAACAACGCATCAACGAAGCCGTAGACGAAATTAACTCACTACGTAAGCGCATTTCAGAGTTAGAAATGCAAAACTATGAGCTAAGTGAAGAAAAAAGCGAAATTGAAAACACACTAAACCAAACAAAAGAACAGCAGTCTAATTGGGAGTCATCACTTTCCCAGATGCTGAATAGATTAAATCAAATGGACGATAAACAATGAAATCACTCCTACTTGCAGCTTTAGTCCTAGTTAGTGCTCATGCATCTGCTCAAGATCAAATTGCGAGTCTAGTAACCTTCGAATCGACAGCCGCTCGCCCAAATAGCGACACCGGGCATACCAACATAACATCTATACTCAACACAGAAATGGAATATACACTGCCGGAAAATATCTCCTTCCATGGTGGTTTTTCATTTGTACTCGGTGAGAAGTTCGAAAGCTCTGTCACTATAGGCTCTCGCTTTTACAGCGCCACTCCTGCATTTCAAATATTCCCAGGCATCCCAATGTGGTCTTTCATTGGGGGGGGCGTTTCATTCCTTGAGGATACGGTTTACTACCCTGAAGCAGGTTTTCGAATTGCCACATCAAATACATCACGCCTAGATGTATTTATTAAAATTTTAAACAGTAGCAACGACATCTATGACAAACACGTCATGATTGGTGCCGGACTTACTTTCTAAGAAAGATGAAACTATTACCTATTCTCGTCGCTAGTTTATTAATATCGACGACTTATGTTTGGTGGCAAAACGGCAACAACATCGCCGTCATCCTGCCAAATGAGGATCAGCGAAAAGAAATGATTGGCACAAGCAATACACCCAGTATTCCGCTGACTCCAATAAAAAATTGAGCCTTGTGTTTTATGGAACAACTTATTGCTAAACTCGAAGCAAGGATTAACTGGCTAACGCAGCAGCTAAAAAACGCCAACGAGGAAATACAAAATTTAAAGGAAAGGAACGACTCTTCCATTGAATACAGTGCTTCAATGGATCTATTGCAACACATGGCAGATCGCTCAACTGAAGATCAATTGCAGCTTTACATTGAAGACTCTCTTGATCTTTTAAATGACATATCTGCCCCGAAGCAAGCAATCAAATCAGACGCAGTTGAATATCAACTAAATTTTGACTTATTGCACGAGCATGCTGAAAGCAGCACCACAACCACGACAACAGAACAGATTGATTACATGACCACACAACAACCTGAGCTTAACGGCTTGCAAGAAGACGACAAACTAGTCGATACCGACATTAGCGTACAAGAAGCAAGCGACAGCACCATAGAGACAGCGACGTTGACGCCGGAACAAAGAAAGCGCCAAAAAAATCAGAAAAACAATCGCCGTCTAATAAAAATGCTTGAAGACCGTTACCCCAAAGCGTTTGACTGGAATCAGCCTAAGCCTCTAAAAGTCGGCATAGACAAAGACATGGTGCTGGACGATGACTTCAACGCCAGCAAGCAAAAACGCGCCCTAGCAGCTTACACACGTTCAGACAGATATAAGAAATGCTTATTATCAGGCCAGCCACGAATTGACCTAGAAGGCATTGCTGTAAACAACGAACCAGCTCTACCTGAATCTATGATTCCAACTAAAGCTAAAACAGCGACGACAAGCAGACCTGCAAAAGAAAGACCTGCCCAGCCAACTCGCAGCAACAAACCAAAGAACAGAACAAATTCAAAACCTAAGCAACCTAAACCTGCTCAAAGCGCCCCTAAACAAGAAGATATTTACGATAACCTATCTCCTGAAGAGCGTATGAAAGCAAAGTTAGAAAAACTACTAAATAAATCTTAAAAAACTGTTTACATCATAAAGCGCGATGTATACTATACGTCGCGCTGCTGTGGAGGGGTTCCCGAGTGGCCAAAGGGAGCAGATTGTAAATCTGCCACGAAAGTTTCGGTGGTTCGAATCCACCTCCCTCCACCATTAGCAGTTTCTATTTAAGATTCAATATCTTACATCCTGCAGTATAAAAATCGTCTTACAATATCCAGCTCGCCCATCCGTTTTACCACAGACAAAACACCACCTTATTAACAACTTTATCCACAAGACAATCACTCCCACACACACCTCCATCTTTACAATCCTCATAAAAATAGACACCCAAAATCAGCACAACAACCTCTTAATTAGCCACAACACACCCAAAGCCACCAATATTATCAGCCCTCAACTCAAGCCGCACCACAACAAACTCCCCCCAGAAACCGTCATACCAGCACAAGATATCAACGCAATAACCAGACTTATACACATAAAAAATCCGACAGTGCATCTAAATGTCGCTCTTGTTTTCGAAAGGGGCATCCAGCTCTTCGGTTTTGCCTTCGAACAGTAAAATATCGAGGTCATAATCAGAGGATCGGATGACGAGAGGAGATGCTCGACTTATCTTAAGGCTGTCGCTGTAGTGGCATAGCTCTGTGTCGTTGACGCAAGTTAACCGATAGTAGATTTTGAAATACCCCTCTTTATCGACTTCTACATAAGTGGAGGCTGAGTGCCTTATGAGCCAATCCCTTGCGCATGATTTGAATTTTTTCTTTTACCGATGTGGTTTCAATTGGCTCATCAATGTGAAAGAAACGATACATGGACTTTCCTGTCTCATCTTCACCTATGTAATTGCGCCAATCCCCCTGTATTCGGGTTAGATCACCAATATTTCTACCTACGCTAGCCGTTCGATCTTCTGTATCAATTAGGGTGATTTTATAACCCAAATGGGGAGGCTCTACCTATACAGAACGTTCATCATATGGCGAACCAGGGAAAGGTGTGGGGGAGGATTCACCTTAGCCATCGAAAAGCACGGTGACATCTCTAATTGAGCCGGGGGCTTTGACAACCCAGCCATTAGGATCTGCTCCCTCTTTGGGAGTGCAGTCGTTTGTTTTCAGAGAAGGTGAACAGCCCCTATCAAAAAAACTCGAATGCGACTTTTTTCTACCTCAACTTGCATGGTCCCCCAAATAGTTTCAAAGTTTTGATAATAGTTTTGCATTGTTCTTATTTTCTTTTCTGCTAGGTCACTGTCTATGTCGGCGGAAATTCGATAGTAGGATTAAAAAGTACTTTAAGCATAGGTCAATCTGCTATGCCGCTTAGAAGATATAAAAAAAACCGCCTGGTTAATAGTTGATACTCTCTTATCACTATTAGAGCTTAAATAAATTAAGGCTTTTCGTTTAGGTTCAAATTCGCTACGCGAAGAGAGGCATCTTGATTAATCAAAGATCAATAGCCTTTACACCGCGAGCGGCTAGAAATCAACCTCCGAGAGGTCAATATAATATATCAACAGCCACTAAATAAAATCATCGCTACCAAAATCGTCAAAACCTCCCTGATCAAAGGCACCTTGATCCACTCCACCAGCATCAATATCACTTTGATCCATATTGGCTTGATCAAAACCCGCCTGACCAAAGCCACGATTAGGATCTAAACTCTCACCGGATTGATCAAAGCCTGTCTGACCAAAACCGCTTTGGTCTGCCTCTGTCGCTGCTCCAAGATCAGAAGCAGCTGGCGTTTCATTGATAATATCGACCATTTCAGTTTGTGAATGATGGCTAAACATGTTCATTAACATATTGCCAACGACCATGCCTCCAGCCACACCAGCGGCGGTTTGCAAGGCACCACCTAAAAAACTACCAGCACCAGAGCGACCTCGACCAACACTTTGCGATTGACTGTCAGCCTGATTCCTTGCCTGTTGATTACTTGATTGACCAAAGCTTTTTTGAGAACCATTGCTTCTCCCCCAACCTGAACCTTGCTGAGCGGAATCTTGGGAAGAAGTCTGCTCGCCACCAAATAGCCCAGACAAGAAACCGCCAGAACTAGGCTTTTCCGACGCTCCGCGCTCTAACTCTTCAACCCGAGCATTTAACTGCTTTAACGCAGCTTCTTGCATGATAATCGTTTGCGCCATGTAATAAGGCGCAGCTGGATTCGCAACAAGGTGTTTGTTAATCTGCGCTTCTGCTTCTTTGTCTCGCTCACCTGTGTTTTTCTCAGCAATATTAATACGCTCAAACAAACTATCAATTAAACCGTTTGCGTCGTTACTCATGCTCTTGTCTCCAACGAAATAATAGTCTGCAGGCAAATGAAAAAAAAGGGGCCTGCGATCTCTTAATGATAAGGCCACAGAAAACGCGAACAAGTGATTAAAGAGTCAGGAAAAAGGAAACAAGATCTTGAAATGAGTTAAGATTTTTACTTAGTTGCGAACAATAAACAAAGCACTAGGCTGAAAACAAAAACGCCAGATCAAAGTGTCTTGATCTGGCGTTTTTTAGTGTCTGCAATCTAGTCGCGAGCTTAGCTTATAGCTCATCGTCGTGCTCTTCGCTTTCTAGATCTTCATTTTCGTCTTGCTCGTCAGCATTATCACGTTTTGTACGTTGTGCTGGCGTGGCTAGAATTTCAAGATAGAACTCAGTCCATTCTTGGCTTTCAGCAAAGCTGATTTTTTCATTGATTTGAGCAACATGAATCTCTTCAGCCAAGGCTTCGGTTTGACCAAAGCGACAATCAAATCCCCAAAAGTCAGCGTATTCTGGCAATTTTTTATTGCGCTCTCTTTTTAGATATTTTTTAACTTCGTTTTTCGTTGCTTCGATTAGGCGTGGGTATTTGATGGTTGGGTGAGATAACTTAAAGGTCTTTTTCATTGGGATCCTAAAGGATTAAAGATCAGGAGCTGAGGTTATCATGCTCCCATTGCAGAGCATGATAACGGATCGCCTTATTTGTCGCCATGAATTAGTCGTTAAAATACACAGCTGCTGGCAATCCACCAGCCACATATCAGACAGTTTTACTTTAATTACTCGTTATTCAGCTTGATAAGCCATCAATAAACGATGAATAAAAGCCAGCTTATCCCGCACTGCTGGAACCAAAACAAAAGGATATAAATCCGGTTGCCCCATGCCACGATTCAAATTGTTCACAGCAAAGGTTAACGGCACATATTGCGCGAGAATCTCGTCAAAATTATCGTGTCGATAAGGGTCGATGTTCACCATCACTGCAAGGTTTTGTCGATTTGAACCAACGGGTTGAAGACTCAAACCAAGATCACTGGCCATTTCCAAGGTATCGACAATATGCAGATAATGCGCCCATGTTTCTGCCCAGTCTTCCCAAGCATGTGAAGACGCATATACACTCACGAAAGACTGCTGCCAATCTGGGTTTGGCGTTTTGTAATGAGCCTCTAACGCATCGGCGTAACTGGCACGATCATCGCCAAAAAGAGCCCTAAAATCGGCTAAAACCTGTTCATCATCAAAAACCAGCTGATCCCAATAATAATGACCAATTTCATGGCGAAAATGACCTATAACGGTTCGATAAGACTCTTTCATGTCTTCGCGCATTTGCTCACGGTCGACCGAATTGCCCTCAGCAGCGTTAATAGTTACCTGTCCAGAAGCATGGCCTGTCATGGCGCTCACATCTTCTGGCACCACATTATTTTCAGAAATAAAATCAAAGGATAAACCGTCTTCTGGCTCTGTTTTTTTACTCACTAAAGGCAAGCCAAGGCGTAACAAAGAATACACCAAACGATGCTTAGCAAACTCCAATTGTTGCCACGCCTGACGTTCTTCTATTTTCTCTAAATTCGGAATATGACGGTTCAATTCACAGGCCATACAAAACGTACTGCCACCCTCTTCTACCAACCAGTTACAGACTTGATGCTGATGGTTCTCACAGTAATACCAGCGTTTTGCAGGGATGGATTTATCGGCCATCGCGTACCAAGCATTATCAATCGACTTTAACGCGCTAATCACCAACTGATCAGGCAAAAAACCCAACGACGACGAACATTGCTCACAGTGGGTGTTCTCAAATAACACCGTCTGTCCACATTGCTGGCAGCTGAAAATTTTCATAAAACTCCTGCTATCAAAAAGATATGCCTGTGAATGTAAAAAAGTAAAAGACAGAGAAAAATCGAATATTTGATCGACTCAACACAATTGCACCTTGCTAGGATCATAGTTTACAGTACGGAAAAACGCCTACCTCTTTATTTGCGCGTATGGATGTTCTTTCCGTTAATCTAGCCATTGAGACAACACATTGCTGAAGAAAAATAACAAAAGCTTCACCACCATTTCAGATGTGGCAAAATACGCCAAAGTGGGTAAGACCAGTGTTTCACGTTACCTTAACGGGGAACAAGACAAATTATCAGAAGAGTTGCGAGAAAAAATCGCGCAAGCCATTGCTCATCTTGATTTTCGTCCTAACCATTCGGCTCGCATGCTCAGAGCTGGACACTCAAAACTGATCGGATTATTACTCGCGGATGTGACCAACCCTTATTCTATCGATGTGTTACAAGGAATAGAGCACGTTTGTCGCCGTGAAGGCTACATGCTGATGGTATGTAATACAGATAATGAAAAAGAGCTGCAAGATCGCTATTTATCCTTGCTCGAAGCCCACCGAGTCGATGGCATCATCGTCAACACGGCTGGCATGGCACAAAAACAAGTCAGCAACTTAAAGCGCATTTCCTGTCCTTTGGTATTGGTTGATAGGATCAATACTTCCCTCGGCTTCGATACGATCGGACTCGACAACGAAGCCGCAGCAAAAGAGGCTTGCGAACACCTACAAGCCCAAACTTATGAATCTATTTTAGTGGTTACCGAATCTATCGCAATTGATCCTCGCCAAGCAAGGGTCGACGCCATTCAAGCTTTCGCCAAAGAAAACGACAACATAACCTGCGATGTCATTGAAATCGAAAAGATGAGCGTCAGCTTATTAGTCAAGGTCATTACAGACTTCATCGCCGCTCACCCAAATCGCAAAAAAGCCATATTCACTACCAATGGTGTCGCCATGATGAGTACAGCGAAAGCCTTGAAGCAGCTAGACATTCGCATCGGCACGCAAATTGGTTTAATCAGCATAGACGATCCTGAATGGGCGCAACTGTTCGAAGGCGGCATAACTGTCATGCGCCAACCCACTCAACTCATAGGCCAAACGGCTTGCGAGCGATTGCTTGCTCGAGTCCAAGGCAACAACGAGCCACCTCAGCACATCAAGCTCAAAGCTGAACTCGTTATTCGTCACTCAACCTAATTCAGACTGAACAAAAAAACACCACAAAATCATTGAAAAGCGATTGACAAACCCTATCTATGGAACCGATTCCATGATACTTTCATCGAATACTATTTGACCTCCATAAACACAAAAAACCTCAGGGGCAATCTACATGCAAAACAATCAAACACACTCTTTTGTCACTCTTGGTGAAGCCATGGCCATGTTTGTGGCCAACACACCTGGCCAACTTGCTGACATAGAAGAATTCCATCGCTCTTTAGCTGGGGCGGAAGTTAACGTTGCTATTGGTATGGCACGTTTAGGTTTTGAAGCCAGCTACATTAGCAAAGTCGGTAAAGACAGTTTTGGTCAATTTATTCGCCAAGCGATCAGCAAAGAAAACATTCGTACGGACTGGATTTCTGAAAGCGCCAATCACGCCACTGGCTTTATGCTGAAATCCAATGTCACCGATGGCAGCGATCCTAAGGTCGAGTACTTCCGTCGCAACTCTGCGGCTTCAACATTGAGCACGACAGATATCGACAATACCTTATTCAAAGCGGGCGCACATTTGCATCTTACTGGCATCTCTGCAGCCGTATCAGTATCGATGCGAGACGCAGCGAAACACGCGTTAGAACTCGCCAAAAAACAAGGCTGCAGCGTTTCATTTGATACCAACTTGCGCCCTTCCCTATGGCCTGATCAAGCGACCATGGTCGCCACTATTAATGAGTTTGCCTTTGCCAGTGACATCGTTCTACCAGGCATAGAAGAAGGCAAAATCCTCGCGGGTAGCGACCAACCTGAAGTGATTGCAGACTTTTATCTCCAGCATGGCGTCAAAACGGTTATCGTCAAACTCGGTAGCAAAGGCGCATACTTTAAAACCAGTAATGGTGAATCTGGCACCGTCGCTGGCTTTCCTGTAGCAAAAGTGGTCGATACGGTTGGTGCGGGAGATAGCTTTGCCGTTGGCGTGATATCTGCGTTGCTTGAAGGAAAAGCAATGGAACAAGCCGCTCGCCGGGGCAATCTGCTAGGCTCTTTAACTGTGCAAGTTCGTGGCGACAGCGAAGGCTTGCCAACTAGAGCCATACTAAGACAGTTAGAACAGGAGTCATAAAATGAAGAAAAAAGTCATTTTATACCGAGACATTCCAGCAGCAGAGCGCCAGCGACTCGATGATCAATTTAATGTCATCTTCTTTAATGGCATCAATGAAGATAACAAAGCTGCTTTTATCGCCGCTCTTGCTGACGCGGAAGGCTTAATTGGCACCAGCACCAAAATGAGCTCAGAGCTATTGAGCCTTGCACCCAAGCTAAAAGCCGCATCAACAATTTCCGTCGGCACAGATCTTTATGATTTAAATTATCTCACCGAACGTGGCATTCCCTTAATGCATACACCAGGCGTACTAAACGAAACTACCGCCGACACCATGTTTACTCTAATAATGTGCACAGCTAGACGCGCTGTTGAACTATCGAACATGGTGCGAGAAGGTCGCTGGACTAGTAACATAGGCGAAGCACTTTACGGTACCGATGTGCACGGTAAAACCCTTGGCATTATTGGTATGGGCCGCATTGGTTATGCCATTGCCAAACGCGGACATTTTGGTTTTGATATGAAGATTCAGTACAGCAACCGAAGCCGCAAACTAGACGCCGAACAAGACTTAAATGCCACCTATATGGAGATGGAAGAACTGCTGAAAACATCCGACTTCGTCTGTGTGATGACGCCGCTAACCGCGGAAACCGAACGTTTGATTGGTGCAAAAGAATTCGCCATGATGAAGAAAAGCGCCATTTTCATTAATGGTTCCCGTGGCAAAGTGATTGACGAAGCGGCTCTTGTCGACGCCTTAAACAATGGCACTATTCGCGCGGCGGGTTTAGACGTCTTTGAAGTCGAGCCACTACCTGGTGACTCACCGCTTTGTAAACTCGACAATGCAGTCTTGTTTCCGCACATCGGCTCAGCAACGGCAGAAACACGCCTTGCTATGATTACTTGTGCAGTCGACAATTTAATCAACGCTCTCAATGGTGATATCTCGCAGAACTGCGCCAATCAACATTTGTTAAGTAGATAGCCTTTTGGCTATCTACAGCCCCATACCTACTCTATTTCTCCTTCTAAGAACAATAACTTGACCCAAGTCAGCAGCCATAAAAATGACTAATGCTACTCTTTCACTTATGGAAACCACTATAGTCGAGGGGGATAAAATGTCTAACTTACCGGTATTTAAAAACGAAAAAGATCATCTTTATTTGCCATTTATGAGCAGCTTCTATAATGCCTTCGCTCAACCATTTGGCTGGGCGCTGTTCCGCATTATTATCGGCGGCATGCTGGTTGTGGAAGGCTGGCCAAAAATCATTGCTCCTTTTGCTCAAGTGGGCTTTGTGGAAAACCTAGGCTTTTATCCCGGTTGGCTTTGGTCACCCATGTTAGCTGGCATGCAGTTCTTTGGTGGTATGTTCATTGCCGTGGGATTAATCACCCGACCAATCGCAATCGCGAACGCGGTTATGTTGGCCATTACGTTATGGTTCCATGCTGCTCACCCTTATGGCGACGCTTTATTAACTCAAGCTGGTATAGACGCACTAAACGCTGGAAGTGACTTCTTCACACAAAATGGTATAAAACGTTTGGCTGATGGCGGTGGCGCGTTTCTTTCTTCTGTACAACTAAAAGCAGAACTGGCTTCTATCTTCTGGACTGCTGGCGCATTGTTAATTGCAGCGTTCGGCGGGGCTCATTTCTCGCTAGACCGCCTACTTAAAAAACAATTCTAAAGCTGTACGACAACTATAAAAAAGGAGCCTATTTCAACTTGGCTCCCTTTTATACAATACATTTTTCCCGCCACAAAACCCACATTATAAAACCGAACGAAATCGAGAAAAACGCGCAGCATCAATGATAGACCAGAGATGAAATACCGCTCCAATCAACCACATGAAAAATAAAATAACGGTCGCGCCCAAGGCATAACTCACAGCAGTTGCCACAAAAAAGAACAATGCCATAAAGATTCGGCCTTGGACCAATTGACCTAATCCAGGAATAAAAACATTACAAAGTGCAGCAATTACATTGCCGCCTGAACCTTGACCAGACATAAGCGCTCCCATCATAAAACCACTAAAAAATTAAGAATAAGGACAAAACAGATAAATGGAAAGCAACTTCCATCACCTGCTATTACTAGAAATACGCTTTCTTATCCTGATAGGCTTGTTTGACGTGCTCTATCAATAGCCTCAACTTTTCAGGCAGGTATTTAGTAAACGGATAAATGGCGTAAACCCCCAGTCGGCGCGGTTGATAATCCGTCAAGATGACGATGAGCTTACCTTGCAGCAAATCTTCATACACACAACAGCGCGGCACATAAACAATGCCGAAGCCTGCCAAAGCGGCTTTGCGTAAAGCTTGGGCGTTATTCGTGGCAAAGCTACCGCTGATACGTACGCTTTCCTCCACTGTTTTTTTGCCAACACCTTGCTTGGTAAAACGCCAATCAAAGGACCCTTGGGCTTGGTAGGTATAAGCCAAACAATTATGGTCCTTCAAGGATTCTAAATTGGTAACTTCACCATATCGCTCGATATAACTTGGCGAGCAACACACCACCCAATTTGATTGAATCAAAGGCTTGGCAATTAGGCTTGAATCTTCCAACTTGCCCGTGCGAATCGCCAGATCCAGCCCTTCTCCGACAAGATCGACAAAATCATTTTCAAGACGCATATCCACGTTGATATTGGGGTATTTCTGACAAAACTCCGCTACGGCTTCGGCCAATAGCAACTCGCCAGATATCGTCGGCACGGACATTTTTATTGTGCCCGTTACCCCTTGGCTAAACGCCGACACCGAAGCAATGGCATCGCTCACTTGGCCTTCAATATTTTTGGCGTGAACGTATAAGCTCTCCCCCGCTTCGGTCAGACTGAGTCGTCTCGTAGTACGATGAATTAGCTGCGCACCTAGGTCTTGTTCCAGCTTGCTGATGCGTTTGCTCAACGCTGGCGTCGATAGACCCGCTTGCTGCGCTGCTTTATTAAACGAACCCGCATCGGCAACGTTCACGAAAAGCGTTAAATCGGCTGCGTTCAATGTCGTGCCCCTTTTTTATTAAGACGTTTTAAGAAAGAGTTTATTAGTTTATGTCGTATTTATTATAAATAGAACACAGTCTATAGTTAATAAAAAATAAAAGGAGCTGAATCCATGCGTCTCAAAGACTGCCATAACTTCCAAGACTTTCGCACCCTAGCCAAGAAACGCCTACCAAGCCCGATCTTCAATTACATTGATGGTGGTGCCGACGACGAGACAACTTACCGCCGCAACACGGCCGCATTTGAAACTTGTGACCTAGTGCCCAGCGTCCTGACTGGCGTAAAAGACGTAGATTTGTCCGTTACCGTCATGGGACAAAAACTCGCCCTGCCAATCTACTGTTCGCCGACTGCCTTACAACGATTATTTCATCACGACGGTGAAAGAGCTGTTGCCAATGCCGCCGAAAAGTACGGCACCATGTTTGGCGTGTCGTCCCTTGGAACGGTGAGCATGGAAGAAATTGCCAAGCAAACCACCACACCTCAGGTCTATCAATTTTACTTTCATAAAGACCGCGAACTGAATCGCGCCATGATGCAACGAGCCAAAGATGCAGGCGTGCAAGTCATGATGTTAACGGTCGATTCCATTACTGGCGGCAACCGAGAACGCGACCTTCGCACAGGATTCGCCATTCCTTTTAAATTAAACCTAAAAGGCATGCTGCAATTTGTTCTCAAACCCATGTGGGGCATTAACTATGTGACCCACGAAAAATTTCGTCTGCCGCAGCTTGAAGAGCACGTCGACATGGGGTCTGGCGCCACCTCCATTGGCGACTATTTTACCAACATGCTCGACCCATCGATGAACTGGGACGACGTGGCGGAAATGGTGAAATTCTGGGACGGACAGTTCTGTTTAAAAGGCATCATGAGCCGAGAAGACGCCCGCAAAGCGGTGGAAATCGGCTGCACTGGCGTGGTCATTTCCAACCATGGTGGTCGCCAACTTGATGGCTCCCGCAGCTCTTTCGATCAACTAGCGGAAATCGTTGATGAAGTGGGCGACGAAATAGATGTGATTTTTGACAGTGGCGTACAGCGCGGCACTCACGTGCTCAAAGCCTTATCCCTCGGCGCCAAAGCCGTCGGCATCGGCCGCATGTACTTATACCCACTCGCCGCCGCTGGACAACCTGGCGTAGAACGCGCACTAGGGCTCATGAAAGCCGAACTCGAACGCGATATGAAACTCATGGGCAAAACATCAATTGATCAACTAACAAAAGAGAACTTGCGGTTTAGGTCTTAGCTTTCCGTTTTAAAAAGAGCAGTCTCCTCCCCTTATGTCTTCCAAGGGGAGGGTTAGGGAGGAGTCAATTTGTACTGATAACACCTAAATCCCTAAACTTTTCTTCGCGCCCTCAAGTGAAACCGTATTACCATCACGAGCTTCTTCCAAACCTTGATAGACAGCACGAAGAAAACCAAGTTCTTCTGCGGCTTTTTCATACTCTTCTAAGCTCTGAACAACGGCAACACCACGACCTCGGCTTGTTAACAAGATAGGCCTGTGTGTTTCTTGCGTCCTGCTAACCACTTTCCCAGGATTTATCTTGAGATCTGAAAGAGGCACCACATCTTCGGAAAATTTCATTTGCATCACCACATATTTAAAATAAACAGTTTTTTAGCACCAGTTAAAAGGTGCTGTCAGCAGTACTAAATTTCAGTCTATTTATTAGAGCAAATTCAACTAATTCATAGCTCATTACCTATCAACTTAAGTAGTATAATTTTTAATATTTTAATCTAAGGAAACAGAAAATGGGGAGCATTAGCAAGAGAATTGAGGGTATAAGCAAGTCATGGCTCGGCTACTGTCAAATCTGCGGTATATATGGAAAATTAACTAAAGATCATGTTCCGCCCAAAGCTGCAATTCAACTAACAAAGACTGAGCAAAAACTAATGTCAGAGGTTTATGCATCAAAATCTGATAAAAAAATTAAAGGAGTGATTGGTAAAGGAGGGAGTACGTTTCTTACTCTATGCGGTAAATGCAATGGCGAGCACGTGGGTGGTGTTAATGATGAAGAGGTTTCAAGGGTTTATAAATTACTTCACCAAAAAGTGATAGAACACATCAAAAAACCTTTTGCTTACTCTAACTCTATATCTATTGAACTAGATGCTAGAAAATTCCTTAGAGCAATGGTTGGCCATGTGTTATCAGCAACGACATCTAAATTATGTGAAAACCCGCTTAATGATAAAGCTCCCGACCAAAAATTGAGAGATTTTGTATTAGGAAGCGATTCAGCACTAATTGATAACTATGATATTTACTATTGGTATTACCCTTATCGTCGTCATATTAGTGCTAGATATGTGGCTTTTCGCAACAAAGGCCACAGCACTGTCGTTGACTGCTTACACTTTTTTCCTATGGCATTTCTAATCACTAAAAAAGGTGAGGGGACATTTCCTGCACAAGCGAATCAACTAGAGCTAATAGATACAAAAATAACACTAGAGATTACTGCTAGAAACCTTGAGTATGCTCAATTTCCTTTTGTGTCTCTCATCGGAGATCAGTTAATGGCTTCGTCTGATCAACTTTGTATTACAAGCATGCCCCTTAACAGTGATTAAAACTAGAAATTCGTTTGGTGTGATTTTTTCATCTGCAAAGCAACAGAAAACCACCAACAACGCCTCATAACATATTCGCGCCAGTGTCGAAATGAGGCGTTGTTGGTGGTTTTTGTTAAAGCTGAGTCTGCTCTTAGTCTGTGACTTGTTTTAGCTAAAGTCGAAACTACAACTCCCCCACTAAGTCCCGCCATTGCTGACGATAAAGGTTAAGCAGTGGCTTTATTTTTACGTCGCACAGGGCAAGGCTAAGGCGGCCTTTTAGCTTTAGGCTTTTGTTAGACAGCAAGGCTGCACCGCCGGAGGTGCCGGTAACATCGCGGGAAGCGTAGATTTCATTTTGGCTACGCATGCAGGCCAATAAGGTAAGGAAGTTGATGTTATTGCTAAACGCGCCTTCGACAATCACGGTGTCGCTGCTGTCCATCAGGTCTAAACAATAATCCGTCATCAAAGCCACATACACATCGGCCAAAGCTGACTGCTGAGCGGGCGTTAATTCAATGCCACGATCAATAATGCGCCCTTCACAATGGGCAAACGGCCCGCCACCTTTGGCAAAGGCAGGAATGGCCAAAATACCGTTTTCTAAAATGAAGTTCACATCGCTCAAGGTCGCTTTGCTGTCACTGCGCAGCTGCTCCCACTCACGCCCGCCCATAAAGCGAATCGTCGGTGTAGCACGCCCGAGAGCGTCCACATTGGCGAGCATGTCTTTGTCTTCTTGTAGCGAATCCAGCTTACCGTTAATGGTGGCGATGACCGTCCAAGTACCGCTAGACACGACAGTGAGCTTTTCCATCGGTTGCCCGATATAAGGCACCAACGAAGCGTTGGAATCATGTATACCGTTGAAGATAACGCAACTCGCTGGCAAGCCCGTTTCTTTGGCTAAGTCTGGCAAAATAGTGCCCAGTTTCGCGCCGGTTTCCATCACTTCTGGAAAACGCTCCGCCCACTTTTGTTGTTCACAAAAAGTAGAAAACTGACAGCTGGTCGGATTCCACAGATCGGTATGACAACCTAACGAGGTGACTTCAGCGGCTTTATTTCCACTGAGTTTATAGCCCCAATATTGCGGATACAAAAGTAATGAATCGACTGTTGCAAACTCATCTGCAAAGCGTTTTTGCTGCCAGAACAATTGCGCACCTAAGTTCAAGCCTTGGGGCAATCTCGGACTAAAAGACTCACTAAAATCTGGGCGTGCAGCGTCGTATTCTTCTTTTAACTCAGACACACCATCATATTCATAATCCAGAACCGGCAAGGCAAGTTGGTCGCCCTTCATACAGGCAATGGTTGCCCCATGTGTCGTAATCGCAATGCTGGCAATAAAGTAGCGCTGGGCTAAATCGGCCAACGTATCTTTGATCCATTGCCATATTGAATCCACATCCACGTGAGGGTATGGCGGCGCGTCAACGACACCATTAACGCGTTTTTCAATATGCAATAACGCGCCAGTTTGCCCATCCATCAAGCAAATTTTAATATTGGTTTTGCCGATATCTAAAACCGCCACCACGCGCGTTTTATCAGGCTGCAACACATTAAAACGAAACACTTCTTGCAACGCATCGGCGACAGGTTCAAACGATGGTGTTTTGGTTTCCATAATGTCCGCCATGTATTCCCACCAACGCTGCATCACAGGATGATCTGCTAAGGCTTGTGAATCCAGATCGTCTGCGTCGAAAGTGGCATACAATCGGTTTTCGTTTCGATCACTCTCATTAGCATCCAAGTGAATATAATAATTACGGATGCCATGTTGCTTAAGATGCTCCGCCAATTCTGGCCAAAGTTCATCATGACGTTTTTTGTATTCTTCTTCACAGCCTTTGTGTAAATACATCACTGAGGCATATCTCATAACGCTTTTGCCTTTTTGTTTTTGTATAGAGTAATCAGTACCGGTAAACTCACGACCGTAATCAACATCACGCCAACGATAATTGTCATGACGATGCCTGGAATATTCAACAACCCCATACCAAAGGTGACCAAGCCCATTAGAATCACCGCCAACACCACGCCAGCAATGGTGCCACTGCCGCCAAGAATGCTCACGCCGCCTAATACCACCATGGTAATAATGCTGAGCTCCCAACCCATGGCGATACTTGGACGCGTACTGCCTAAACGAGAGGTTAACAGTATCGACGCAACACCAACCAAGGTAAACAGGATCAAGCGATGTTTATCTACCTTGATCCCTGAGTAGTAAGATGCCGTCGGGTTATTACCAATGGCATAGGTGTAACGGCCAAACGTAGTGCGATGCAGCAACCAATAAAACACCAAAGCAAAGAAGGCAAACAACACCAACTCAAACGAAAACACCCAATAAACATAACCTTGCCCAAAAAACTCAAAGCCATCTGGGTAATCACGAACAACTTGATCTCCCAACAGGATATAGCTGATACCACGAAATAAACTCATGGTACCGATTGTCACCACAATGGAGGGGATTTTGAAACGCGTCACCAAGACACCATTAAACAGACCACAAGCCGCTCCAACCAAAATCCCGACAAACGCCACCGCATAAACCGGCGCGCCCATTTGAGCCACCAAGCCCATCAAGGTACTGGAAAGCGAAATAATCGCCGCCACAGAAATATCAATTTCTTTGGCGATAATAAGCATTGCCATTGGCAATGCGATTAAGGCTTTTTCGGTAAAGTTAAAGGTCGCGTCAGATAAATTCCAAGGATCTAAAAAGTAAGGGGATAAATAAGAATTCATCACGCAAACTAAAAAGACGATCAAGACCAAAAAGCTTTCCCAGCGT
Source organism: Marinomonas sp. (assembly GCF_965225885.1). Lineage (NCBI taxonomy): Bacteria > Pseudomonadati > Pseudomonadota > Gammaproteobacteria > Oceanospirillales > Oceanospirillaceae > Marinomonas > Marinomonas sp. The sequence goes on along the minus strand of NZ_OZ245329.1, from coordinate 1,441,784 downwards.
AGCAAACCCTGTAGTTTGCTGGTAAACATTGAATCCGGCGTTGCTGATTTTTTTATTGTTGTATCCATATGCGCCTCTAATTAGCTCGTATTTCGTCATTTGCATTGGGATTACGCAAAATAATCCGTGCTTTATCTTTGCCTGATGTTGCATTGGCAATAACGGCGATAATAATGACCAAACCTGAAATCGCCATTTGCCAAAACGGTGAGACACCAATAATTGGCAAGGCGTTATTCACCACGCCGATAAACAAGGCGCCAATCACACAACCCACCACGGTACCCAAACCGCCCACGATACTCACACCGCCGATTACGCAGGCTGCGATTACTTGCAGTTCAAAGCCATTGGCTACGTCCACATAGGCAACTGCAAAGCGCGAGACCCACAAATACCCACATAATCCAGACAAGGTACCCGACACTAAAAAAGCATAAAATTGCACCTTACCCACGTTTACACCTGAGTAAAATGCGGCCATTGGATTGCCGCCGGCAGAATAGAAATTACGTCCCCATACACTGAACTTCATCGCCCAGAAAAATAAGATAATGGCAGCGACGGCCATCCAGCCAAGTACGGGCATGGATAAAATTTCATAGCGGGGTAAACCTATAAAAGACTCACTCATTTGGTGAGAGTTCACCCAGGCGCCGTCCGATAACAAAAAGGTCGCGCCACGATAAATGCTCATGGTACCAAGGGTAATAACAATAGAAGGCTCTTTTAATAGCCAAACAAATAAGCCATTAATCGCCCCTAGCAAGGCACCAATAAACAAGGATAAAAATATCAGTAATGCCATAGGAAGTTCTGGAAAATATTGATTCACCATGGCCACAAACATGCCAGTAAAAGCCACATTGGCCGCTACAGACAAATCAATGCAACGGGTTAGAATCACCAACATCTGTCCCAGAGCTAGCATGATCAGAATTGAAGTGTCGTTAAAAATACTGATGCTGTTAGACAAGCTAATAAAGTCTGGACTGATCGCCCCCACGCCGAAAAACATCACCAAAACAATAATGCTGAGCACGCCTTCACGGGAGTAAATTAAACGTTTTAACATGTCACACTGCCTCCCGTCGCAAGCGAAACCACCTTCTCAGGCGTCGCATCAGCACGTGATAATTCGCCGACAATTAAGCCTTCGTTCATCACCAAAATACGGTCTGACATGCCAAGAATTTCCGGTAACTCTGACGACACCATGATCACAGACAAGCCAGAATCCACCAGCTCAGACATAAACTCATGCACCGCCGCTTTCGACCCTATATCGATGCCCTTAGTCGGCTCGTCCAAAATAATCACTTTCGGATTAGTGGCGAGCCATTTGGCGATAACGACTTTTTGCTGATTACCACCCGATAGGTTCATCACCTTCTCATCCCAACAAGACGCTTTCACTTGCAAGCGCTCACAATATTGGCGAGCCAGTGCCATTTCGCCTTCTTGGTCGATTTGCCCGTGCTTCGCTAAACGTTTCATCTGCGGCAAGCTAACGTTCTGATAAATGGGCAATTCAAGCACTATGCCTTGTTTCTGACGTTCTTCTGGCACATACACAATGCCGTTATCAATGGCCTCTTTGGGTGAGTGAATAATCACTTCTTTACCATTCATTTTGACAGAGCCAGTTACATGATCTGTGGTGCCGAACAAAGCTTGCATCACTTCCGTTCGGCCCGAACCTACCAAACCATAAACGCCAAGGATTTCGCCTTTTTTCAAACTAAAACTGATATCAGCAAATTCCGTTGTGTGACATAAGTTACTCACTTCTAATAGTGTCTCGCCAATTTCTACGTCTTTTTTCGGATAAGTAGCTTCGATGCTGCGCGCTACCATCATTTCCACTAACTGCGCTTCATTGGTGTCTTTGATAAAACCTTCCCCCACAAAAGAACCATCACGGAATACGGTATAGCGATCCGCCAAGGTAAAAATCTCATCAAATTTGTGGGTTATAAAAAGAATCGCCTTACCTTGGCTTTTTAAGGTATTTACCAGCTCATAGAGCTCGTGAATTTCATGATGAGACAAGGCCGCTGTTGGCTCATCCAAAATCACCACTTTGGCGTCAACTGACAAAGCGCGAGCGATACCGACCATGTGTTTTTGGCCAATACTTAGCTCGCGTAAAATTTGATTCGGGTCCATGTGGGCATTAATTGACGACAGAATTTCTTGTGACCTCGTCTCCATCGCAGGCCAATCAATGGAGAAATGTTTGGTCATAGGGCCCTTTTTCATCGGGTAATTGCCCAAAAAAATATTCTCTGCCACCGTCAAATCATCAAACAAAACGGTTTCCTGATGAATCGCAGTGATGCCTAAAGCATGAGAATCGTGAGGGGAATGAAACTGCACAGGCTTGCCGTTAAAAATAATTTCCCCACCATCCGGCTGATAAATGCCAGTCATGGTTTTTACCAGCGTCGATTTACCTGCACCGTTTTCACCGACCAAAGCAGTCACTTGGCCAGGATAAAGATGAAGGTCGACACCATCCAACGCTTTCACGCCTGGAAAAACCTTACTCACCTTTTTTAAACTAAAAATTGCATTGTTCATAACGGCAGCTCTTATTGTTATTGGTTCATTATGAAATTATTGAACGAGTCCCCCCATCCTAGCCCCCCTTTAAAGACACAAAGGGAGGCTGATAGAGGGTTAATAGCGACTAGAAAATAGAAGAGAATTCATCAACGTTTGAAGCATCGTAGATAAAGGGCTTCGCCATTGCGCCGTCGCCATTTTGGTCTACTTCAAGCGTACCCATACGACCCATTGGAATCTCGGTTTTCGTACCTTTGCCTTTTACAAGGTTGTACGCCAGCATGGTTGCTGAATAACCAAGATCGATTGGGTTCCAAATAGCAAAGCTATGAATGGCACCACTGTGCACATGACCTGCTAATTCAGAAGGTAGGCCCAAACCTGTCACATAGACTTTGCCCGTTAAGCCCATGTCGCTAACAGCTTGCGCTGCGGCCAAAATACCAACGGTAGTTGGTGCCACGATGACATCTAGATCTGGGTGATTTTTGATCAAGGCTGTTGCTTCACGGAAACTCTTATCCGCTAAGTCATCACCGTAAACAGTATCAACAAGTTTTAAGTTAGGGAATTTACTGAGAGATTTTTTCATCTCACCAATCCAAATATTTTGGTTGGTCGAGGTTGGCGTTGCGCTCAGGATGGCAAAAGTACCGGACTTTTTGCCTTTGGCTTTAATGGCGTCAGCCGCAAGCTGTACGTTCATTTCGCCAATTAGGCTATTACTGGAAGGATTTAAGTGAATTTGGCGTCCCTCTTTGCCTACGCCTGAATCCCAAGAGATGACTTTAATGCCACGCTGTTGAGCTTTTTTCAAGGAAGGAACCAAGGCATCCGCATCGTTTGCAGACACGGCAATCGCATCAACACGCTGCGCGATCAGTGAGTTGATGATTTCAATCTGGCCTTCCGCTGTGGTCGAAGTTGGCCCAGTGTAAATAACCTCCACATCGCCTAACTCTTTCTTGGCTTCTTCTGCACCGCGGTACGCCGCTTCGAAAAAGCCAATACCTAACGCCTTCACTAACAACGCCACTCGAACCTGATCCGCTGCATACGTACCAGAAGCAAATAAAGTTGCAGAAGCCAACACACATGCCGTGATGAGTTTGTTTTTCATAATTATCTCCAAGAGCGCGCTCATCGTCACACAACAAGAAGTTGTCGTATCCGAGACGCGGTTTATTGTTTTTGTTTTTCTACTATGATCAAACGACAGCCTGCCGATTCGATCACTTCTTTACTCTTGTTATCTATTCCATCGTCCGTGATGACGATATCTATCTGTGAAAGAGGACAAATGATCATACTTGATCGGTTTTGAAACTTTGTACTATCAACCAAAAGCACCCGCTGATCTGCTCGATTTATCAATTTCATTACCGCTTGTACGATTTGTGGATCTGTCTCCATCACTCCATGAGAATTAATGCCATATGCACCGATAAAAAGAACATCCGCGTACGTGTGGTTAGAAATATCATCTGGAAACGGACTCAAAATAATATTCTGTTCCCGATGGATTTTGCCACTCGGCACGGTCACGCTGCACTTGCTCTTTTTAATCAATTGATCAGCAATGGAAAACGAATTGGTCAGCACTTGCAGCTTTAAGCCACGCATAAACTCAGACATAGCCGCTGTCGTTGTGCCGCCGCTGATCATTATTGACATATTGTCCGATAATAAATCCACCGCCGCTTTCGCAATACAACGTTTTATGTCCATGTTAATCGTTTGACTAACCGAGTAAGGCCTTCCCAATAAACTCACATCAGAAGGAGGATTAATGGCTTCCGCCCCTCCTCGCACCCGACGTAGTTTCTTTTGCTTGTCTAAAAAGCTGATATCTCTTCGAACCGTTGCTTCTGAAGCGCCTAGCACGTCGGCTAGGTGCGCTACCGTCACAATCGGTCGAGCTTCAACTTCAGACAAGATCACTCTATGCCTTTCAATTTCGTGCATCGATTAAATCCTCGATAATCAATATAATTTATTTTCAATCATTATCAAGCACTATCGATCAAAATATACATAAAAAGATAAAAAATGCTTGAAAATGATTATTTTTATTCTAATATGAAGGTTATCGATCATTCTAACCCGCTGATTGTGCATAACAAAAATAAATTTAAAGTCTTTGATTAATAGCCATAAAACAACGCTTTAGGCCATTAAAAAGACGGAACTTGAGGTTAAAAGATGTCTACTAACTTACTACCCAATCTTTGGAACGATGCTGATGCGTCCCTTCTGACTGAACCCGAATTATTGCAATATCGATCAAACTTGCTCGGTTCTGACATGCGCGTGACCAATTATGGTGGCGGTAATACCTCAGCAAAGCTGCAAATGGACGACCCTCTTACTGGAGAAAAGACCACCGTATTATGGGTAAAAGGTTCTGGCGGCGATATTGGCTCCATGGGATTGGATGGCTTTTCCACTCTATATATAGACAAACTGAATCAGCTTTTGCCGCTTTATCGCGGACTTGAGTTTGAAGATGAGATGGTCGCTTACCTTCCGCATTGTACTTACAACCTAAACTCCCGCGCCGCCAGTATCGATACGCCGCTTCATGCGTATTTACCTTACCTTCATCTGGATCACCTTCACCCAGACGCCGTGATTGCTATTGCGGCAAGCAAAAACAGCAAACAACTCACAGAAGAAATTTTTAACGGTGAAATTGGCTGGCTTCCATGGCGTCGTCCAGGTTTTCAGTTAGGCATGGATTTACACAAAATCGCAACCGAAAACCCACACCTAAAAGGCGTTGTACTAGAAAGCCATGGCCTATTTACTTGGTCAAATGGCAACAAAGATTGTTACCTCAACTCACTGAACATTATTAACAAAGCGCAAACATGGCTGGAACAACAAAGCGCAGGCAAAGCGGCCTTTGGTGGCGAGTTATTTAAAACCTTGCCTGATGAAAAACGCCAACAAGTGGTGTCTAGCTTAATGCCATTGATTCGTGGCAAAACCAGCGAAAAACAACGTCAAATCGGTCACTTTAATGCCTCCGACGAAGTTTTACAGTTCGTCAATTCGAAAGACTTAGACCGTCTTGCCAAGCTTGGCACCTCTTGCCCAGACCATTTCTTACGCACAAAAATTCGTCCATTTGTGGTCAATTACAATCCAGAAACTGACAACCTTGATGAAGTGATCGAGTCACTAGACCAGAGTCTTGCTGACTACCGTGAAGATTACGCGGGTTACTACAACCGCTGCAAACGCGATAACAGCCCAGCAATGCGCGATCCAAATCCCGTCATTTACTTGATCCCTGGCGTTGGCATGTTGTCTTTCGCCAAAGACAAAGCCACAGCTCGTATTGCAGGCGAGTTCTACGTTAATGCCATTAATGTGATGCGCGGCGCAGACAGTGTGAGCGAATACGTTGGCTTGCCAGAACAAGAAGCCTTCGACATTGAATACTGGCTATTAGAAGAAGCCAAACTGCAACGTATGCCAAAACCCAAATCCTTAGCGGGTCATATCGCTTTGGTGACTGGTGCAGCGGGCGGTATTGGCCTTGCGACAGCAAAACGTCTCGCCAAAGAAGGCGCTAATATCGTACTGATGGACATAGACGAAGACGCTCTGAAGACCGCTCAGGCGAATATGAACAGCGAATTTAGCAAAGATTGCGCGTCTAGTATCAAGATGGATGTGACTAACGAAGACGATGTTATCCGTGCGGTGAAACATTGCGCTGTGGCATTTGGCGGCTTGGACATTGTTGTTTCCACGCAGGTATTGCGTCTTCTGCACCATTAGAAGAAACCACTCTTGCTCTATGGAATAAAAACCAAAGCATCTTATCAACAGGTTACTTCTTAGTTGCTCGTGAAGCCTTTAGTCTGCTAAAACAACAGAACATGGGCGGTAATATGGTGTTTATTGCCAGTAAAAATGGTTTGGTTGCCAGTGCCAACGCCAGCGCTTACTGTGTAGCAAAAGCCGCTGAGATTCAGCTTGCTCGCTGTGTCGCGCTAGAAGGTGCACCGCTTGGTATTCGCTCCAATGTGGTCAACCCAGATGCGGTTTTGCGTGGTTCAAAAATCTGGACAGGCAAATGGAAGGAAGAAAGAGCCAGCGCTTATAAACTGTCTACCGATGAGTTAGAAGAGCATTATCGACAACGCAGCATGTTAAAGCTGAATGTTTTCCCAGAGGACATTGCCGAAGCCATCTACTTCTTTGCGTCTGACGCGTCATCTAAATCGACAGGAAATATTCTGAATGTTGATGCGGGTCACGCACCGTCGTTTACTCGCTAGAGCATTGATTAAAAAGAACAATAAAAAGGATTACTCATGAAACAGTTAATTGATCAAAACTTGCTGCAAGAACACAACGCGAAGCAAGAAGCCGACGTCACAAGTGATTACAACGCGCTGGCGGAAAAGCTGGATCGCTCCGGCGTGAAAATCGATACTATTCTGCAACAAGCTAAGCAATTTACCGTTGCCGTACCTTCTTGGGGTGTTGGCACTGGCGGCACGCGTTTCGCCCGTTTTCCAGGCAAAGGTGAACCGCGCAATATCTTCGAAAAGCTCGACGACTGCTCGGTAATTCAACTGCTATCGCAAGCCACGCCTGCGGTATCCCTGCATATTCCTTGGGACAGACCAAAAGACCCAAGGGAACTTCGTCAGTACGCAGAACAATACGGTTTGCATTTTGATGCCATGAACTCCAACACTTTCCAAGATCAAATTGGTCAGGATGAGTCGTATAAGTTCGGCAGTTTGACGCACACCAACAAAGCCGTGCGCGAGCAAGCCATTGCTCACAACATCGATGTGGTGGAATTAGGTCAAAAGCTCGGCTCTAAAGCCCTAACCGTTTGGGTGGGCGATGGCTCCAACTTCCCCGGCCAACAACACTTTAAAAACAGCTTCACGCATTATTTAGAAAGTATCAAAGAGGTCTATAACAGCCTGCCAGACGATTGGAACATGCTGTTAGAACATAAGATCTTTGAACCAGCCTTCTACTCTACCGTGATTCAAGATTGGGGCAGCAGCTACCTTGCCGCGAAAGAAACCGGCGAGCGTTGTTTGTCTCTGGTGGATTTGGGCCACCATGCACCGAACGTCAATATTGAAATGATCGTTAGCCGTCTTGCGCAATTCGGCAAACTTGGCGGATTTCACTTCAACGACAGCAAATACGGCGACGATGATTTGGACAGCGGCTCTATCAATCCTTATCAATTGTTTTTGATCTTCAATGAGCTAACAGACATCCGCAGCCAAGATCCTGCGTACAGCCCATTCTATATGTTGGATCAATCACACAACGTGACCGATCCGGTAGAAAGCTTGATGTACAGTGCAGCAGAAGTACAGCGTGCCTTCGTGAAAAGCTTATTAGTGGATCGCGAAGCCTTAACTCAATACCAAGAAGCAAACGACCCAATGATGGCACAGGCCAGCTTGAAACAAGCTTACAACTTAGACGTTGAGCCGATCTTACAAATGGCCCGTTTACAGGCAGGTGGTGCCATCGACCCTGTTAGCTGTTATCGAGCGAGTGGCTACCGTGCTGCCGTCGCTAAGGCTCGTCCAGCAGATCCGAATAAAACTGGCTCAGGGATCGTGTAGTAAAACAGATAAAAAAAGCGAACGATTAAAAAATATAGCTTTCAAATGAGGCTATATTTTTTTGATTAATTTCATTTTAGAAACGCTATTTTATTTTAAATGATTGAATGTATAACAAAATACAATCATTCGTTTCAAGTTGATATTTTGTGACCTATATTGAGTCTAACCATTACAAGACCCAAAAATAAAAAGGGATTAGCAATGCATGAATTACTAAGAGAAAAGAAGCATGTTGTTTCACGCGATCAAGTCGTCGAGGCAATCGATCTTTTAACTCAAAATCTCATCAATATTGAAGATACTACTGGTGACTTTCTGCTACGTCTTGAAGACGGTCGAGTGATCGACACCAAAGGCTGGGCAGGCTGGGAATGGACTCATGGCATTGGCTTATATGGCTTGTTCAAATATTGGCAGCTCACCAACAACCCAGACACACTAAAAATTATTCACGATTGGTTCGATCAGCGCCTTAGTGAAGGCACGCCAACTAAAAACATCAACACGGTTGCACCTTTTTTAACACTGGCTTGTTTGCATGAACGTACGCCAAAAGAGTCTTGGGTTCCTTATCTGGAAGAATGGGCAGAATGGGTCATGTACGAAATGCCGCGCGTACAAGAAGGCGGCCTTCAGCACATTGTTTATAACAGCGTGAACCACAATCAAATGTGGGACGACACCTTAATGATGAGTGTTTTACCGCTCGCTAAAATCGGTAAATTGCTCAACAAACCGGATTACGTGGAAGAAGCAAAATACCAATTTTTGACTCACATTCAATATCTAATGGATTCAAAAAGCGGCCTATGGTTCCACGGCTGGACGTTCGAAGGCAACCACAACTTTGCCGACGCTTTATGGGCTCGCGGCAATAGCTGGATCACTATCGTTATTCCAGAATTCATCGAATTATTGGATTTGGCTGAAAACGATCCAATTCGTCGTTTCTTGCTTTCTACGCTGGAACGACAAGTGAAAGCCCTGAGCGAGCTACAACATAGCGATGGCCTTTGGCACACCTTATTGGATGACAGCAGCACCTATTTAGAAGCTTCAGCATCGGCAGGATTTGCTTACGGCATCTTAAAAGCCGTTCGCAAACGCTATCTCTCTAGTGACTACTTACCTGTTGCGGAAAAAGCCATCAAAGCGGTCTATAGCAACATTGACGCGCAAGGCGAACTGCAAAACACCTCGTTTGGTACCGCCATGGGCGACGATTTAGAGTATTACAAAAACATCAAAATCACCTCCATGCCTTATGGACAAACGATGGCGATTTTATGTCTTAGCGAATATTTACGTCGCTATATTTAGCTAGTTTATAAACACACTAGCAATCAATTTCTTAGATCAACAATAAACATAAAAAGGATAAGAGAATGAAAACCAAACTATTTACCACCGCACTTACCCTAATCAGCTTAGGACTCGCATCCGCGTCTGCTTATGCGGAAAACTTGCGTTTTGGCTACGCCAGTAATGCCACGCCAACGGTAGAAGCAGTGAAAAAGTTTGCCGAGTTGGTTGATCAGAAAACCAAAGGCGATGTCACTGTCACCTTTTTCCCTGACAGCCAATTAGGCGGCGAACGGGAAATGGTCGAGCTACTTCAAGCTGGTTTGTTAGATATGACCAAAGTCAGTGGCGGCCTAATGGAAAGCTTTGCCCCTGTTTATGGCGTCTTCTCGATGCCTTATCTGTTTGATAGCCAAGAACATTTTTATAATGTTCATGGATAATCCCAAAATCACCACACCGATCTATGAATCGTCAAAAGGCGAAGGTATTTTGGGTCTAACCTATTACGATAGCGGCGCTCGTAGCTTCTATACCTCAGAAAAAGTCATCCGTAATGTGGACGATCTAAAAGGTCTCAAAATCCGCGTCATGCAAAGCCCAACCTCTATCAAGATGGTCAAAATGCTCGGTGGTTCGCCTATCGCCATGGGACAAGCTGATGTGTATTCGTCTATTCAGCAAGGCGTATTAGATGGCGCGGAAAACAACGAGTTTGCCTTGACCATTGCTCGTCACGCAGAAGTAGCTAAGCATTACTCTTACGATGTGCATTCTCGTGTGCCAGACATTGTGTTGATCTCGAAAGCAACCATGGATCGTTTAAGCCCAGATCAACGTCAAGCGGTTCAAGAAGCGGCAAAAGAATCCACTGAGTTTCAAAAGCAAGCATGGACAAAAGCCGTTAACGACGCCAAAGCCATGAGTGAAAAACAATTCGGTGTAACCTTCTATTACCCAGATGTGGCCGAGTTCCAAGCAGCCGTACAGCCAATGTATGACGAGCTAAAATCGGAGCCAGCAAAATATAAGGTTTATCAGGCAATCCGCCAGCAAGCGGAGTCAAAATAATGCCAAAAATAAGACGTTTCCTAGACATCTGTCTAGGGACAACTTGTTCACTCTTACTCCTCAGCATGGTTGTAATACTCAGCTGGCAGGTGATCAGCCGCTATGTATTTAACGACCCTTCGACCTTTACCGAAGAGCTGTTACGTTTAGGACTGGTCTGGTTGTCTCTATTAGGAGCCGCTTATTCTGCAGGCCGTAATTCTCACATGGCTATCGACCTACTGCGCGATCTTTCGCGCGGTAGGTTCCGCAAATTTCTTAAGCTGTTGGTTCCTGTCAGTTTTATTATTTTCAGTATTTATGTGCTGATTTTAGGAGGTTTGCACAGCATGCAGATTGCCTCTAAACAACTCACTGCGGTGTTACAAATGCCAATGTCGAGCTTTTATGCCGCATTGCCTGTCTGTGGTGGATTGCTGATTCTGTACGCCATTTTAAATTTGATTGATGTATTAAAAGAGCCGACCACAAATCAGTCGGATTCGGATGTTGATCAATCACTAAGCATGGGAGAATAAACATGGCGGGTGAAGCAAGCCTTGTGCTCATTATTACCTTTTCTATCCTGTCGCTGTTAGGCTTGCCGCTGGCGATTGCCTTAGTGGCTTCGTCTTTAGCCGCCGTCACCATGATGGTGCCAGTGGATATAGCACTTTTCACCTCGGCACAAAAAATGGTCGCCAGCTTGGACAGTTTTTCTCTGCTAGCCGTGCCGTTTTTTATTCTTTCCGGCGTCATCATGAACTCCGGCGGTATTGCCATTCGTTTGGTGAACTTCGCTAAACTGCTCGCTGGGCGCATTCCAGGCTCCTTGGCGCAAACCAACATCGCAGGTAACGTTCTGTTTGGTTGTATTTCAGGTTCGGCCATTGCGGCGTCTACTTCAATTGGTAGCGTTATGGTGCCGATTCAAGCCAAAGAAGGCTATGACAAATCGTTTGCCGCGGCAGTGAATATTGCCTCGGCCCCAACGGGCATGCTGGTACCGCCCACTACTGCTTTCATCATTTACTCGTTGATTTCCGGCGGCACTTCTGTCGCGGCCTTGTTTTTAGGTGGCGCTGTAGCAGGTGTTATTTGGGCGTTGGGCTTGGTATTAGTCACCGTCATTATTGCCAAAAAGCGCAAGTACCCATTGTCAGATCGAGTACCCTTTAAAGAAGCCATTAAGATAACTCTTGATGCCATTCCTAGTTTGTTTCTCATCGTGTTTATTATTGGTGGGATTGTTATGGGTGTAGTGACGCCAGTAGAAGCATCAGGTATTGCAGTCATTTACACCATGATCTTGGCGTTCTTCATCCACAAAACCACACCACTTCGCGCGCTGCCTAAGTTTCTTATTGAGACATCGCACATTACCGGCACCATCATGTTGCTCTTAGCGGCATCGGCCACCTTGTCTTTCGCCATGGCCTTTACTGGCATTCCAGCAGCAATCTCCGCCTTGATTCTTGGGATCTCCAACGACCCGATTATGGTCATGTTGATCATCAATATTTTATTGTTGATTGTCGGCTGCTTTATGGACATTGGGCCGGCAATTTTGATCTTCACGCCGATTTTGCTGCCGATTGCCATGAAGGTTGGCTACGATCCTGTGCACTTCGGCGTCGTCATGGTGTTCAACCTTGCCATCGGCACCATCACTCCGCCTGTCGGTACCGGCTTATTCGTCGGGGCTACCGTTGCCAAGGTAAAAGTCGAAAAAGTCATTGTCGCGCTCGCGCCTTTCTACTTCGTGCTTTTCAGCTTACTCGCGCTGATCTCTTACGTGCCTGTCATCACCTTGTACTTGCCAACACTCTTTGGACTTTGAATGAATAGCTTTGGATGAATAGCTTTGGGGTTTAGATAAGTTCGGTATCCAGAAATCGAATCATTTTCCCGTTGGGCGTGCCCACCAAGGTTTCATTTTCGACGACAAGCAGCCCATTCACTACGGTGTGAATGGGCCAGCCAGTGATGGTTTTGCCGTGATAAGGTGTCCAACCACTGACGCTGGCGACCCAATCATTATGGATTTCCCGTTTGGCGTTAAGGTCAACGAGGGTTAAGTCTGCATCGTAACCTAGGGCGATCCGTCCTTTTCCTTCTATGCCAAAAATCCTAGCGGGGCCAGCGCTGGTGAGGTCCACTAAGCGCGATAGGCTTAAGCGACCTGCATTAACATGATCCAACATCAGAGGAAGTAAGGTTTGAACGCCTGTCATGCCGCTTGGCGATTGTGGGTAAGGTTGCGCTTTTTCTTCTAGGGTGTGCGGTGCATGATCACTGCCAATCACATCCACTACTCCCTCTTGAATGGCTTGCCAAAGCGCATCTTGATGTACTTGTTCTCGAACGGGTGGGTTCATTTGCGCTAGGCTGCCTAAACGCTCGTAACATTCTGGTGCGCTCATGGTTAGGTGGTGAGGCGTGACTTCGACCGTGACTCTGTGTTTGTGCTGAGCCAAAAAGGCCATTTCCTCTTTAGTAGAAACATGCAGAACATGTAAGCGACGGTTTACTTCACTGGCTATTTTGACGATGCGTTTGGTGGCCATAAGGGCACTTTCTGGGTCTCGCCAGACAGGGTGATCGGTGACTTTTTTACTGGTCTCGACGATGCTTTTACGCGCTTTTAAGCGCGCTTCGTCTTCGGCATGAACCGCCATACGGCGGGTGCCATGGGCAACAATACGCCGCAGAATATCGTCATCGTCGGCTAATAGGTCGCCAAAAGAGCTGCCCATGAAAACTTTAACGCCAGAGCAGCCGGGGAGCTTTTCGAGCTTATCCAGTTGCTCGGCATTGGCGCCAGAGCCGCCCATGTAAAAAGCAAAGTTGCACCATGCCTGTTGCTTAGCGATGGCAAGCTTGGCGTTTAAGTCATTTTCATTGAGCGTAAGGGGATTGGTGTTAGGCATTTCAAATACACTGGTCACACCGCCCAGCACAGCGCCTCGGGTGCCCGCTTCGATGGTTTCTTTGTGCGTTAAGCCCGGCTCACGAAAATGCACTTGACTGTCTATGACGCCGGGCAAAACATGCAAACCGCTGGCATCAAGGTATTTGTCTGCATGCCAAGTCTCTTTTAGCTTGCCAAGCGCGACAATACGACCTGCAAGGCAGGCAACATCAATGGGTTCTTCGCCATTGGGCGTGATCACTGTGCCACCATGCACGAGTAAATCGGCATGATGCTTATCTGTGTGATGAGGAAGTATTGATGCGGTCATGCGGCTCCTTCTATGTCATCGGTGTGATTAGTAGCTATTAGCCTGTTTTTAAGGGTTTGATGAGTCGCCAAACGACCCGCAGCATCCGGCGCTTGGGTAGCTTGTTGCAGTAAGTCGATGGCGTCTTCTAAAGACAAGGTGCCAAGATCTTCACCGCTTTGGCTACGAATCGCGACGCTGCCAGACATTTGCTCTTTCGCACCAACCACCAGCAAGTAAGGAATGCGTTGTAAGGTGTGTTTGCGGATTTTGTAGCCGATTTTCTCGTTACTAATGTCCGTTTCGGTGCGGATATGCTCGCCTTCTAGAAAGGCAGCGACATCTTGAGCATACGCGTTATTGTCTTCGCTGATGGCCAATACAATGGCTTGAGTGGGAGCGAGCCAAGCAGGCAGTTTGCCCGCGTGATGTTCAATCAAAATACCAGTGAAGCGTTCCAGTGAGCCAAAGAGTGCGCGGTGTAGCATGACAGGCTGTTTTTTCTGGCCGTCCATGTCGACATAGTCAATATCAAAGCGTTCTGGTAAGTTCATGTCCACTTGCAGAGTGCCACATTGCCAATCTCGACCGATGGCGTCTCTTAAAACAAATTCCAGTTTCGGGCCATAGAAAGCGCCTTCCCCAGGGTTGATTTGGTAATCCAAAGACATTTTCGTCAATACGTCGATTAAGGTGTTTTCCAGCACGTCCCATGTGGCGTCATCGCCCATCCGATTTTCTGGGCGAGTGGATAATTTGATACGCACCTCGTTAAAACCAAATTGGCGATAAATATCTAACACCAAGGACACCACGTCGCGACATTCGGCTTCCATTTGGGCTAGCGTACAATAGATGTGGGCATCGTCTTGGGTGAAGTAGATTAACGGCCTTATTAAGCTCTACAGAAAGTCGTTGGCTAAAGTCGTTGAAGTCTTTTACGCTTTTTGCTTGCAGCGCTTCATTATCAAAAAAAGCACGACCTTGCTGTCGTATGGTTTCCACCAAAAGATGCTGTTTCAACTGCAACATTTCTATGTCAGAAATAAGCTCAGACAGCGGGACATCAATCTCTGCCACTTCCTGCATTTCTGCGTAGATCTTTTGTGTTTGATACGCAGTGTAAATAATCACCACAAATAGAAATGACAAAAGAATAAACGACAAGCTGCTAACTTTTCGAGTCATGGAGGCATTTAACCAATTAAACATAAAGGTTCATGTCGGCACTGAAAAAAGAAAGTTAAAGTGAAGTATTAGATAAGCTCAAAAACTCACACTCAGGATAAGTATGAATATTAGCACATTTAAATATTCCCATAATGAGAAGATATAACTGAAAAAATCAGCGCAGACGGTCTCGCAAAAAATTACCCAGCCCGAAATTGATTGCGTCCTGCATCTTTGGCTTCATACAGCAGCACATCAGCACGTTTTACGATACGTTGTTGGTCATCAGAGTCTTGGTACTCAGTCACTCCCAAACTAATGGTAAAAGGAGGGACTTTGTCTTCATTGATAGATTCAACATTTTTACGCAGCTGTTCAGCTAACTTGCCCGCATCCCCAAGATGCGTATCTCTTAGCAAAATAGCAAACTCCTCACCACCAACTCTAAAAAGAACATCGGTTTCGCGAAGTCTTCTTTTTAAAGCCCTAACCAGCGACTTTAAAACAATATCGCCCACATCATGGCCATGGGTGTCGTTAATTTTTTTAAAATGATCCACGTCGAGCAAAATCAAACTAAAGTGATGACCACGATTGGCCAGCGCTAATTCATCTTTAATGTGTTCATCCCATTTGTGGCGATTAAACACACCGGTTAACTTATCTCGGGTTGCTAATTCAAGCAGTTGAGTTTCAACTTCATCACGGTTTTCTTTTTCAAGAAACAAACGCCCCATTAAAAGCTTTAAGTCCTTTTCCAACTCGTCTAGTTCATCTGAGCCTTGATGACGCGCAATGTGACTGTCTTCATCCGGAGAAATAGAACGATGTAGCGTTTCTATCTGCCCACGTAAAGATCCTACCTTGCGACGGAATGACAAAATCGTATAAAGCGTTAAATATCCACCAATGACGAAAGCGGAAAGGCCCAAAACAGCATTCATGATCATAAAATTACGTTCTTGTTGCTCGACCGTTGCGGCGACTTTTACTGTGAGTTGATCAATATTCACTAACAAGTCATTCGCTTCATCATCTAATAAGTTATATTGTTTTTCCAACGCCTCCCAAGACAATTTAAATCCAGTTCGCTCACTCGCTATAAATTGTGAAAATACATTTTCAAAACTCAATCGATGACTATGTAACTTATTGATTTGTTGGATCAAAGACTGATGTTCTGCCACGCCAATGCGAATGCTGCCAAACTTCATTCCTTGATGAAGAATGCTGACCGCTTTATCGAGCTGTAGTGACAAATGGTGACTGAATTCATCAAACCCTTTTACGCTGCTGGACTGGACTGCTTTATTTGTAAAAAAAGCATCACCTTTCAAACGAATGGTTTCCATCTGTAAATGCTGTTTAAGTTGTGAGATTTCGATATTGGCAATTATTTCTGACAGCGGGATATCAATCTCGGCGACTTCCTGCATTTTTTTGTAGATGCTTTGTGACTGATAAACAGAATACAAAATCACCACAAAAAGGAATGACAATAGAATAAAAGATAAGCTGCTAATTTTTCGAGTCATTGAGGCATTCAACCAGCTAAGCATAAAAAGAATCTTGATAAATGAGAGAAAGCAAAAGCTAAAAAAGTATCGTGATTAAATAATCGAATAGCCACGACAAGATATTCAGTTACAAATATTAACATAGTTGTCTATTTTTAAGGCTAAAGAATCCTTCCTAATTTGTTTAAGATAGCTCGATTATCACACTGCCGAATAAAACATAGGTCAATCAGCCAAAAACCCGCTATATTCAAAATTAAGAAATGTTGCTAATCGCTATCACTAGCAAATATGAAGGCCGCGCTTCATTCATTCGACCAAGCACTCTAAAAAATGGACTATGTTCAAATGCATTATCGAACCATGTTGGCGTTATTCTTTGCCTTAGTGCTAGTCACTGGCAATAATGCTTTTGCTCAAAAACAAGCCACCATCATTTATGATGCAGAAATGCCCAAGATCAATGACTCAAACTCAGGCAGCTACGCCCAATTAGCGACTCTCATTGACCAATACCGAGACAAAAATCCGAGTACCTTCTTCATTTTCGGCGGAGAAAGCTTAGGGCCGAGCATGCTCTCATCCATGGACCGAGGCGCTCATATCATTGACGTTCTGAATAGTCTTGAACCTAACGCCATGGGCGTTTCAAAGCGAGAGCTCAGTTATGAGGAAGACGAATTAATCTTACGCACATACGAAGCAGCATTTCCTATTGTATCGAGTAACCTATTCGACCCGATTAGCAAACAATCTCCTGATGGCATTAAAACCCATACGTTACTCCAACAAGGTCAGGTGACCCTGGGGTTTATGTCAGTACTTGACCCCATTATTCTAGAAAAATACCCAACCAAAAGACTAAAGGTAACACCACCGGAAGTCGCAATTAGAACCACAGCGAATCAACTAAGAGAACAACACGTCGATTTAGTAGTGTTACATTATTCCACTTATTCCCCACTGATAAACCAACTATTGAAGGAAGGAGTAATTGATCTTGCCCTTTTTAAAGATCAGCACTTTCACTCAAGCCCAGATGATAAAACTGACAAGCATCCAAACAATATTGTCATCGCCGAAGAAGCAGAAGTGGCCGTCATCCAGCTTACTTGGCAAGAAGACTCCTCAAGAAAAAACCTTATTAACCAAACAACAAAAATAGACTTGGCGACGCTACAACCAAAACCACGAGTTCTAGCGCAAGAAGAACAATATGACAACAGACTGAATACCTTATTGAGCGAAGTCATCGGCAAAACCAATGCACTAATCGATTTAGACAGAAAGTCATTGCGGACCTCCGAAAATAGCTTTGCGAACTTGGTAGCGGATACCTTTAAAAACTTTACCGGCGCCCAAATCACGCTGATCAATAGTGGAACGTTCCGTGGCGACCAACCAATTAGTAAAGGATCGTCATTAACCATAAAAGACATCCGCTTAATGCTGCCTTACAGAAATACAATTAAGCTCATAGAAGCAACAGGTCAGCAAATCACCGACGCACTTGAACACGGACTAAACCGATTAGAACAACAAAGCGGACAATTCTTACAAGTTGCTGGAATCAAGGTCACCTATGATTCGACTCGGCCCGTTGGAAGGCGTTTACTGTCCATCACTTTCGACGACAAACCATTAAACCCTAACCAAACCTACAAGGTGGCTACGCTGGATTATTTATTAAAAGGTGGTGACGGCTTTACCATGCTTCAAGGCAGCAAAATATTAAGCTATTCACAAATTTCCAGCTTAACCTTATCAGACATTATGAACGTAGAAATCCAGCAACAAAAAGTCATTGAGCCTAAAGTAGATGGCCGCTTAAAAGACGTATCCCCAGCATTATGAGCAAAGTAGACCCAACCACTTTTTTTCCGATCCCTAAAATACATAAGGCTCGACGATTAAGCTTAGGTAAACAGCTTGGCATATTACTGGTTATCGTTCTGTTTTTGTTCATTTCGGTTGGTTACGTGTTACAAAACCGTCTGGAGCAAACTCAGTCGATGTTGAACGATTTAACCATCAACACCATTCCTGCCATGAACCGCGCCACACGAAGTGCGTTAAAGTCCAGTGAATTACTGTCAGCGCTAGAATCCTTGACGTCAGCAACTACCGCCGCCGAGAGAAGAATTGCCGAATTAGAAGTTGCCAAAAAACTCGATGAGTCCTCTGAAGAAACACACAATAGAGACAAAACCGAGCTGTTACTGCTCAAAGCTATTCAAGGAGAAACTCAAGATATCAACCTTCTTATTGACCAAAAACTCGATCTAAACTATCAAATTAAAAATGATTTGAACCGTCTATGGGAACTTAAAAAACTCAGCGCGGAAGTAGACCGCAGCAAACAAGTAAAAGCCTCTGAGAAAGAACAAATAATCCAGTGGAAAACCGCCTTTCTGGAAATTATTGGACTCGCTTATCGCATAGAAACCACAGAACGGTTAAGCGACTTACAAGAAATCCACCGCGCTCTTGAACGAGAGCTAAAAATATTAAACGACATGGCTATTACCCTTTCCGGCGCCACCAAAGAAACCATCCAATCCATTAATATTAGCCTAGAAAACATTTTGTCGGTTCCCGAAAATCTCACAGAACAGCAAGCCAATTACTTACGCATTACAGGACGAGTAAGGGGGCGAGAACACTTTATTCGTAACATGATCAATGACTATAGTAATATCACTAACCAACTATCATTAAATGAGCATACCAGCCTTCATAGCAAGACAGAGAGACTGTCACAGGATATGCAAAGCCAGAAAATCTGGTTTATCAGTGGCTTTTTGTTGTTGGCTGGAATGGTCATAGCCACGTTAGCCTTGTACTCCCATGCCATTAAACGATTAAGAAAATTAACCCAAAAAATCCACCAAATGACAACAGATTCAAATGACTCGCCGTCTAATATGGATGAAATTGACGAGTTGTTTAAAGCCTTTGATGAGTTTTCAGAAACCATCGACGCACAAACTCAACGCTTAGAAGCATTATCACTCACCGACAGTTTGACGAATATTGCCAACCGACGAGCCTTTGATTTGCGCTTAGCTGAAGAACTTTCTCCCCAGAAAAATGGGCAATATGATTTTTCCATTTTACTCATTGATGTCGACTACTTTAAACAATACAACGATACTTATGGCCATATTAGTGGAGACAAAGCACTGCAAAAAATTGCGTCGGTATTGGAAAGTGTTCTTCATGAAGAAACGGATTTGATCGCTCGCTATGGAGGAGAAGAGTTTGTCGTGATTCTGGCAAATAAAGACGCAGCTCAAGCCAAATTAATCGCACATAACATGAAACAAGCCATAAGCCTTGCCAACATAGAACATCGAACCAATAAGGTTTTTCATGCCATAACGATCAGTGTTGGCATAGTGACAAAACTAAAAAATACCACCACCAACACCGACACATTAATAAAACAAGCGGACACCGCGCTGTATTACTCCAAGAACCGCGGCCGAGACCGAAGCACTCACATTAATGACATCACCTCTTAGCAACATCAGCGAATCGCAGCGAACAACACTTAGACAGTGGTTTTACCAACACGCTTTAGTAACATCAAAATTACCGCAAGCGCACAAACGCCTAAAATAGCACCAGTAAAACCAACACTGCCCAAGCCGACAAATTGAATAACCTGATTACCAATAAGAGCACCCGCACCAATCCCCAAATTAATAATGCCTGAATACAAGGACATAATAATATCAGCGGCCGTATCATCCACTTTCAGCACTCGAATCTGCATGCTCAAGCCGATAATCATCAGCGATGCACCCCACAGCAAAACACTGGTAATAAGTAGCGCACCACTTGGTGCGACAAAATATAAAACACTCATACACAAAGATGCGATGACGACACTGGAAATCAACATCAAGGTATTCGCTTTTTCACCAAAGTAGCTAAACAGCACACTTCCGACAATCCCAGCCATACCAAACAGCAATAAGACTAACGTAGTGAATTGACCACTGGCTGAACCAACCTCTTTTAAGAAAGGCTCTATGTAACTGTAAGCCGTGTAATGAGCGGAGAAAATCACGAAGATAAACAAATACATGCCTAGCAATACTTTATTACGAAGTACTTCTGGCACCTTGCTAAGAGAACCTGAAAACAAACTCGGCAAATTAGGCAACAAACGGTACATGGCTAACATGATAATTAACGCGATGATCGCAATCACCGCAAATGTCGTACGCCATCCCAAAAGTTGACCAATAATACGACCCGCAGGCACACCGAGCACCATCGCCAAACCAGTTCCCGTCGCGAGAACACTCAGTGCAAAGGTATGTTTTCCTTGTGGAGCAACACGAATCGCAATAGAAGCGGTAATCGACCAAAACACCGCATGGGCAAAAGCGATGCCGATACGACTAATCAATAACGTCGTAAAATTCCACGCCACTACCGTCAAAATATGGCTGGCGATAAACAAGGCAAACAAACCTAACAATAACATCTTACGCTCTAGCTTACGCGTCAATAACATCATTGGCAGCGACATAAGCGCCACAATCCACGCATAAACAGTCAACATCCAACCCACCTGAGCTGGCGGAATCGAAAAGCTTTGCGCAATATCTGACAACAATCCCACGGGGACAAATTCCGTAGTGTTAAAAATAAAGGCGCTAAAACCCAGCACAAAAACGCGCAAGTATTGAACACGACGAGAAGCGGTATCCTCAGACGAAGGAATTGAAATCATGATAACCTGCAGGAAAATGTGAACAATAAGAAAGGCTTCTATTGTCCACTTTTATAAAAAGAACGGAATAGCCAAATATGAATGTTTATTGATATTTTAAAGGTAGACAAAATCAACCTACGCCTTCAATTAAAAGGCAAATTATTGCTAATGGATAAAATAAGTAATTAAACAGAAAAAAATAATTCACATTTTTTAAACATTTCTCTTCGATGCTCTGTATTAAAGCACGAAAACACACCATAATAGTGCGATAAACCTTGATCACCGTTGAAGGAACCGACATGAATAACCTATCCGTCAAAGCCAAATTCATCACGCTTATCTTATCCATCATCATTATATTTTTGGTGGCATTAAGCTTAATCAAAACCAAAAGCAATGAATTAGCAGATCGCTTTGATCGATTTTATGAAGAAAACCATAATGTCTCACTCAATTTAGAACGAGTGAAAGAAGCTCAGGTCAATATTGTACTCAACGTACGAGGCTTACAGATTGCCTATTTACTTTCACTCGACAAACAGATCCCAGGTTATTTAGAAAGTATCAAAAAAAGCTACGCTGTCACGCCAACACTTCTCTCTGAATTAAACCAAGGGCTTGCTAACGATTCTGAAGAATCTAAAAAGCTTCAAACACTACTCAGCGACTTCCAAAGCAAAACCAAAACCTTCGTCAGCGCCATGGAAAACTCAGCGGATAACAAAGCGCCCTTTCCCGTATTTTCAGCATTTATTAAATCTTACAATGATCTAATGAGTTACTTTACTCAGCTTACCAACAAAACAAATACAGAAGTATTAGAAGCCAAACAACAAACAGAAGATCTTGTATCAGACATTGAAGTAGGTTTTTGGACCTCTATCTTAGTTGCGCTCGTTATCTCCATTACATTGAGCTATTTAATCTCCAACAATATTGTTCGCGGGATTTTGGCGGCTCGTAACGCGGCACAAGACATTGCACAAGGCTTTCTAAACAAACCCGTAAAAGTGTCAGGAAGCGATGAAATAGCAGAACTTGGTAATGCGCTCAATACGTCAGCGAACAATCTACGCTCTGTTATTTCAGGTGTTTTAAGCTCGGTCAATAAGGTTAACGACAACAGCCAAGTTGTGCTTAAAGTTAACCAAGAAGTGGCAGATTTCTCGGTACAAATTATGGATGACACGACCCAAGTCGTTGTCGCCTTAGACCAAATGTCTGCCAATAATCGCACCATTTCGGATAACACCCAACAGTCCGCTGACGCTGCGAACAATATTCGTGGCGTAGCACAACAGAGTCTCACCACTGCAAACAGTACTTTAGAAGCCATTAATCAGCTCGTCACATCATTGAAAGAAACCGGTAGTGTTGTTACTCAGCTTCGCCAAGAAACAAGCAACATTGAAACCATTCTCGATGTCATTCGTAGCATCGCAGAGCAAACCAATTTACTTGCTCTAAACGCTGCTATTGAAGCGGCTCGTGCTGGCGAACAAGGCCGTGGTTTTGCGGTTGTAGCCGACGAAGTGAGAACCCTCGCGCAACGCTCACAAGACAGCGTAAATGAAATTGAAACACTCTTGGCACAACTTAGCACGGCCAGTGGCCAAGCCGTCAATCGGATGGAAGTTAGCTTGGGGTTAGTCGAATCCTCTAAAGAACACGTGGCTGAGACCAACCAACTAACCAGCAACATTCTGTCAGGCATTGAGCGAGTGTCTGAACAAGCGCAACAAATCGCACAATCCATTGAAGAGCAAACACAAGTATCTGAAGACATTGCCCATAAAATGCACTCAGTGCAGAAATTAACGAAACAAAGCGCTGAAATGGCGACACGCTCGGGGTTAAACATGGCTCAAAGCAGTGTCGATGTGCAGAAGCAACTCGACTTTTTTAAAGTTTAATCAGCAACATTTTTAGGATAGGCATGGACATTATCCAGCCTATCCTTTCATTACGAATCGCTAAACTTTCCCATCAATCAGAGTCCCTTTTTCTCAAAGCTTCATACAGACAAAAAAAATAAAAAAAATCACCAAGGATAGGAACGATTTCCATTCCCATCTGTCTATAGCAGAGTAATCATTGGCAATTTCAATTTCAAACTATAGATAGGAACCCACAATGAAACGTCTAACAACAAAAACATCACTCTTCACCTTGGCTGGCGCAACCTCAATACTCGCTTTCAGCAGCGCATCTGTTCATGCAAGTGGCGAGGTCAATGTTTATTCTGCTCGCAGCGAAGCACTTATCGCGCCTTTGCTAGACATCTATGCAAAAGAAAATAACGTCAAAGTAAACCTAATTACCGGTAACGCGGATGCGTTATTAAGCCGACTACAATCAGAAGGTGACGCCAGCCCAGCCGATGTATTCATTACGGTTGACGCAGGACGTTTGTATCGAGCAAAAGAAGCGGGCGTGCTTCAGGCATTTGAAACCGACCACCTAAACAAAGTTGTGCCAGAGCACCTAAAAGACCGCGATGGCTACTGGTACGGCTTGTCTCAACGAGCGCGTATTATTTTTTATAACCCGGATAACGTTTCCGCTGCAGACTTATCAACCTACGAGGATCTAGCTGATCCAAAATGGAAAGGCAAAATTTGCATTCGTTCTTCTAGTAACATCTACAACCAATCGTTAGTTGCTTCCATGATTGATGCAAACGGCGAAAAGCAAACGCTAGAGTGGATTAAAGGCTTGGTTGCGAATTTTGCTCGCCCACCAGCAGGCGGCGATAGAGATCAGTTAAAAGCAGCTGCCGCTGGGCTTTGTGATATTGCGGTAGCAAATACCTATTACTTTGGCCGTTTAGGTTTGAGTGACAAGGCAGACGAACGGGCCGTTTTTGACAAGCTAAAAATGTTCTGGCCTAACCAAGCCGACAACGAGCGTGGCGCTCACGTGAATGTCAGCGGCATCGGCATCACGGCCTCGTCTAAAAACACAGACAACGCTAAGCAATTAATCGATTTCTTAACCAATAAGCAGAGCCAAGAATGGTACGCTAACGTGAACAACGAATACGCAGTGATTGAAGGCGTGGCACCACCTAAAAGCTTAGCGACTTTTGGTGAGTTCAAAGCCGACCAAGTGTCTTTGAGCGTGTTGGGCGAAAACAACCGTCAAGCGGTTAAACTAATGGACCAAGGTGGTTGGAAGTAATACTCCAGCTATATCCAAATAGTTACACTGTAATACTTAAAAGAGGAGGCTATTTAGCCTCCTCTTCCATCAAACTCCAAAATGCTTCTACCAATGGGTTCTTCAAACTTTTCTTGAGTGTAAACAGGCCAATATCATAAGGCTCCAACTCTGGCTGCACATCCAGCACCTTAATTCGATCCACCAATGGGCTGTTATCCAAGACGATTTTTGGCACCACGCCAATCCCAAAACCCAAACTCACCATGCTCACAATCGCCTCATTACCGGTGACTTGAGCATAAATCCTTGGCGCGATGTCGAGTTGACGAAACCATTCGTCAATACGTGTTCGAGATACACCGCCTTCAGAAAGAATCATTGGGATATTAGCCCACTCCTCTGGCGACGTTGGCGTGTTGGTTGGAACATTCGGCACTTGCTGTTCAAGTGGCGCAATAAACAACAAAGGCGAAATAGCGATTGGCTTAAAGGCTAAGCCACGAGGCAAGTTAGCTGGGCGGGCAGCAATAGTAATGTCTTCTTTGCCATCCAGAATATGCGCAATCGCATGCTCTGGATCGCCAGTACGTAGCTTTATCTCAATCGCTGGATAAGCAATACGAAAACGACGCAGTAATTCATACAAAAAACTATAACTCGCTGTAACTGATCCATAAAGACTGATTTCACCACTAAGCTGGTCGGAATTATCTGTCAATTCATGACGAATCAAATTCCATTGTCGGCTGGTATCGCGAGCGTACTTGAGAAATTTCTGTCCTTCTTGGGTTAATACTACAGTGCGATTATCACGGTTAAACAAAGCCACGCCGAGCTCGTCTTCTAAGTGTCGGATGTTTCGTGACATGGCAGAAATACTGATGTGACATTCGTCACTGGCGCGTCCGAAATTCAACGTTTCCGCTAAGGCGAGAAACTGCTTAAGCGTTTTTATATTCATAATGAAGCCTGCACCCAATTGCTGTTTACTCATCATAAATCATGATTGCAATAAATGGGATACTATATTGCGAATATATCAATTTACGAAAAGGTTCTACTAGGATAGATTAACCCTACTCGCAGAATGTCAGGAAAATCATTGCTTGGCGACTGTGTCATCCATTTTTAATATCCGCGTGTTTTTATCGCTGATACATTAATTTAAAAGGTGTGTTTATCATGGCTAATTACTTCAATACTTTGCCTCTACGCGAGCAACTAGCTCAATTAGCAAAATGTCGCTTCATGGACAGCTCTGAATTTGCAGACGGCGTAGAAGCGCTTAAAGGCAAAAAACTCGTTGTTATCGGTTGTGGCGCACAAGGTCTTAACCAAGGCTTGAACCTACGTGATTCAGGTCTAGACGTTTCTTACGCATTGCGTCCTGAAGCGATTGCTCAAAAACGTCAGTCTTGGAAAAACGCCACTGAAAACGGTTTTGTTGTAGGTACTTACGAAGATTTGATCCCGACTGCTGATGTTGTATTGAACCTTACTCCTGATAAGCAGCACACTCCAGTTGTTACAGCGGTTATGCCTCTTATGAAGCAAGGCGCTTGCCTATCTTACTCTCACGGTTTCAACATCGTAGAAGAAGGCATGCAGATCCGTGACGACCTTACTGTAATCATGGTTGCACCTAAGTGCCCAGGTTCTGAAGTTCGCGCTGAATACGTTCGTGGTTTCGGTGTTCCAACACTTATCGCGGTTCACGAAGACAACGATCCTAAAGGCGAAGGTCTTGCACTAGCGAAAGCTTACGCAGTTGGTACTGGCGGTCACAAAGCAGGCGTTTTGATGTCTTCTTTCATCGCGGAAGTTAAATCCGACCTTATGGGTGAGCAAACTATCCTTTGTGGTATGTTGCAAACTGGTTCTATCCTTTGCTTCGACAAAATGGTTGAAGAAGGCATCGATGCTGGTTACGCATCTCGCTTGATCCAATACGGTTGGGAAACCATCACAGAAGCATTGAAATACGGCGGCGTAACTAACATGCTAGATCGTCTTTCTAACCCAGCTAAGATCAAAGCATTTGATCTTTCTGAAGAACTAAAAGTAATCATGCGTCCTTTGTACAACAAGCACCAAGATGACATCATCAGCGGTCACTTCTCTCAAACTATGATGGAAGATTGGGCGAACGATGATAAAAATCTTCTTCAATGGCGTGCAGATACAGCTGAAACTAACTTCGAGAAAACACCTGCTGGCGATGTAGAAATTTCTGAACAAGAATTCTTCGACAACGGTATCTTGATGGTTGCTATGGTTAAAGCGGGCGTTGAGCTTGCTTTCGAAACTATGACTGCTGCTGGCATCATTGCTGAATCGGCTTACTACGAGTCTCTACACGAAACGCCACTAATCGCGAACACAATCGCTCGTAAGAAATTGTACGAAATGAACGCGACAATCTCTGATACAGCAGAATACGGTTGCTACCTATACAACCACGCATGTGTTCCACTATTGGCTGACTTCATGAAAGACATCAAAACCGACGTTATCGGTAAAGGTCTTTCTGTAGAAGACAACGGCGTAGACAACGCTCGCTTGATCGAAGTAAACAAAGCGCTTCGCTCTCACCCAGTAGAAGCGGTTGGCGCAGTACTTCGTGGTCACATGGCGGACATGAAAAAAATCGTTTAATACGATTATTGCGCTCGCCAATACTTTGTTAAAAATAGACTCGAAATGCTCATTTATACTTATAAACTCTGCTTTCTCCTCTATTTTTGCCTCGTCTTGGCTTCGCTCATGACATCGTAATTTACCTATAAGAAGCCGAGTTTCAAAACTCGGCTTTTTTGTCTCTACTGGTTCTAAACAAAACATTAGGAAATACCATGGACAGCATCCGCTTAGACAATATCCTCCTCAACAAAGTAACAGTGAACTTTGATGATCGCTTTACCCTAAGCGAGATCGACTGGACCATTGAACCGAACCAGCATTGGGTCATCACTGGCACAAATGGTGCGGGCAA
This sequence comes from Marinomonas sp., assembly GCF_965225885.1. Lineage (NCBI taxonomy): Bacteria > Pseudomonadati > Pseudomonadota > Gammaproteobacteria > Oceanospirillales > Oceanospirillaceae > Marinomonas > Marinomonas sp. The sequence goes on along the minus strand of NZ_OZ245329.1, from coordinate 1,414,446 downwards.
ATCGGCCTTGGCTGCTGTGCTGGCTGGCGTGGGGGAAATTGAAAGTGGCACAGTCACTGGTCTGCCAAAAAATGTGGGATTGGTATCTTTTGAGGCCCAAGCGGAGCTGATTGCCAAAGAACTTAAAAAAGACGATGCCGACATTATGGACGTAATTTCCCTCGGCACGCCTGTACATGAAATGATTTTTGAAAACTGCCAAGACCCTGAGCTTGCCCACGCCTTGGTAGAAAAATTTGGTTTGACCAAACTGCTCGACCGCGCCTTTCGTAAGCTATCTACTGGCGAGACACGCAAAGTCATGCTGATTCGCGCTTTATCTAGCAAACCCGATTTATTAATACTCGACGAACCGTTCGACGGTTTAGACGTCGACACTCTAGCCATGTTGCAAGCGCATCTGGCTTCCATCATAGACGCCACACCTATGATCTTAGTGCTCAACCGCTTTGATGAAATGCCGACCTTCATCACTCATGTCGCCTATGTAGACAAAGGTGAGCTGGCACTAACGGTAGACAAAAAAGACGAAAACGCTTTCAACGAGCTTTACCAATTACTGCATTTGAAAACCACCGACCTAAGCGTGCCAGAGGCCGACCCAACCAATAAACTGCCAGCACTCGACCCAAGTCAGCCGCTCGTCAAACTCAACCAAGCGACTATCCAATACGGCGATACGATCATTGTCGATAGACTGAATTGGACCATAGAGCAAGGCCAACATTGGCAACTCAGCGGCCCCAATGGCAGCGGCAAAACCTGCGTCTTGTATTTGATCACTGGCGATCATCCACAATGCTACACCAACGACATTTTTGTCTTCGGATTCCAGCGTGGGAACGGCGAAAGCATCTGGCAGATCAAACAATTTATCGGCTATGTTTCCACGGCACTGCAATGGGAATACCGCGTCAGCACCAGCTGTAAAAACGTGATTATTTCTGGCTTCTACGACAGCATCGGCATGTACAGCAAACCAACCGATAACCAGAAGAAAATCGCCGACCAATGGCTTGCACTGCTAGGCATGGAAGACCGCGCCGACCAATGGCTTGCACTGCTAGGCATGGAAGACCGCGCCGACCAGCCATTTAACAAACTTTCCTACGGCGATCAGCGTTTATTACTTATCGCCCGCGCCATGGTGAAGCACCCGCCACTCTTAATCCTAGACGAGCCCTGCCTTGGCCTAGACGACATGAACCGCCAGCTTGTCCTCGCCCTAATCGAGAAAATCTGTGAAGGAAAAGAAACCACTGTTCTCTACGTCAACCACCACGCGGAAGACCAGATCAAAGGGATAGAGAACTACTTGGGGTTGAAGAAGAATAACTAAGCTTTTAGCAGGCTCTTTGCCTCAGACAGAAAACCGTGTGACGCTTCATACTCGAAACTGACGCCTACCTCACATGAAGCGTCACACTTGTTTTAAACTCATTTAGGGTTATAAATCTCATCCATTTTTCGAGAGGGAAATGGCTGAGATAAGGTTTCTTCTCTACTTATTAGCTCATCACACTTTTGGTTTTGCTCATTCAGAAAACTATAATAATACTTAGACTTTGCAAATGCATTTTTGTCTTCATCAGGAGAGATAGTGCTTATCTTTAATTTAAGACCAGATATTATCCCTTTAACCCTATGTAATTGTTTTGTATGTTCGCTTGAGTCTGCTAAACGGGTTAAGCAACTAAAAGGGTTAATGGCTTGATAAACATCGTCTGAATGCGTATTTAACTTAATGTAACTCTTGATACATGGGTCATGAATATCGTCTAAACGCTTTTGTACTTCAGGGCCTATTTCTACAAACGGAGTTTTTTCATCGCATTGTTGAAATATAATGACTTTTCCTTCTCCTAAATAAGCCTTTTGATAACCTGTGCCGACCACCTGAGTAGGAGTATGGTAAATATTACCTATCGTGATATAGCCACGACACATTATTCCATGATCTAGCATAAGACCCGATGTCACACTGTGACAGTGTTCTATCAAGTTAACGATACCTAAATCGGAGAGTTCAGCTGAAATTACTGCGCAATCAGAAATTTGAGTTATAACAAAATCCAAGTCATCGTCACTTAATGCACAGACAGTATTACGTGGTGTATTAAAAATATTAAGAATTTCAAGTATTTCAGAAAGCGATTTCCCTTCTCCTTTTTCTGAGTTTTCAACAATATTTTTAAAGCCAATAATATCGATAAAAGCAATTACTTTTTCTTTAAAATCCATAACCTCATTCTCCGTATGATTAATTTTTTAAAACAGCACTATAATCCAAGGGATTGATAAGGATGCAGAAAAAAGTTGAAAGTAGTTAATCACTGACAGCTACGCTATCTAAACCCGTTTAATAGCATTTTTATAAACCTCATTACGCTCCCGCTTTCCTACCTCCAACACGGTGACAATAACGACATCGTCTTGTACTTCGTATACAAGGCGATAACCTGATTAGCGTAATTTTATCTTGTAGAGGTTATCAGCGCCTGAAAGTTTTGAAGCAGGAACATGTGGATGGTCTAAACGCTCGATTAACTTCTTTTTGAATTGCTGTTGTAGCGTGGCTCCAAGTTTTTGCCATTCTTTCAGAGCGCTCTTTTTGAATTCGAGTTTATAAGTCAGCGATGCTGACTGAGATACTTTCTTCATTGGCGCGTTCCTTCGCGAGTGAGATCAGTTCCATATCTTCCAATTTATCCATTAAGGCTTCATACGCTTCGGCAGGGACACAGTAAAACGCAGGTTCATTGCGATTTAATACTGCAACCGCCTTACCGTGTGCGCTGGCGGCAACTTTCATTGGGTTGGCTTTAAACTCTGTAATGCTGGCAGCCACGTCGGAAAGGATTCTAGAAGTCATTTTAAAGCACCTTTAATCGACCTAATAAAAGGTCACTTTAATTTGTGACTGATCATTTATCAAGCAACACTTTCTTAACAGCCCCAACAGATTCATTCTCCGTGGCCGCTAAAGTGTCTTCTGGAAAAAGGGTTTGATAAGCATTCATGTCAGTATGTTTACCATCAAGTCGTGGATGCAGTCGCTTTTTAAGGTCTTGACTGGTTTCATGGTCGTTCACTCGTTCTCCAAGTACATCTAATAATGCACCTTCTAAGCATTGTGGTGACCAAAGTATGATCTTGTAACCATTTTGATGCGCTTTTTTCATTTCAGTATTAGTGGGAGGAAGATCCGAGTCTAGAACAAGATATCGCTTGTCGTAATCAGCAGCTTTAAAACTACGAATGGCATTTTGAATAATGTTTCCTGCTGAGCCGCCATCGCCCGCTTCCACTTTGGCAGTTCGACCACAAGATCTCGGACAAAAGAATCGCTTCATGTGGTCTATAAAAGCTTTATCATCAGCACCTTCGCCTACAACTAGAAGCGATGTGCTGACTGTTTTTCTAATCTGTTTACGTTTGGCCATTATGTCATTCCTTTGCTAGCCATCTTTTAATTGCAGAGTTTACAGTTCTGGCAACGCCCCAAGTGCTCCAGCCATATATTTTGCATAGAGATTATCATCAGCTCGTACGCCAACCACCTCATCTAAACGCCATACATCTGAGATTTGTTGCTGTTTTTCACAAAGATAAATCTGGTGTTTTTGCAGTCTATTAAGCACTTCTGGAGTGTGGCATGTGAAGATAAGTTGAGCTTGATGGGGATTAGTATGCTCAAAGCGAAACCATTCTATGATTTTAGGAATCAAGTAAGGATGCAGGTCATTATCGATTTCATCAATCACAACGCAACCGCCGTTTTCAAGCACGGTCAACAGACGCTCTAACATAACAAAAGCAGATTGCGTACCACTCGACTCTTCTAAAAATGGCAAGGAAAATTCTTTTCCATCAGGAGATTGATGTACGCCAATAGGCATATAAAGTTGTTCAGTGGAGCCATCTTTGTCAGTCGCTTCAAACGCTTTGATCTCCACGTTAGATAACCCTAAATCAAACATTCCCATTACTTCGATCATACGAGCTTTGAGCGTTGGTGACTTCTCATAAGATTCTGCGGCATGAAACAAGGCTTCAGATCGAAAATTTCTACGCCCCATATAAGCTACATTGCTTGCAACACTTTTAAAAAAATCAATAAATGGCCGAGCTTCTAAAATATCGTAACTATAGGCCGCAGACAAAAGCGACGCATTATCGCGAAGAGTTTCCGCTTTATTTGCAGGGAAAGGAAAGCCCTTTTCTCTAAAAGAAAATTTCTCACCCTTTTTTTCTCGCTTAAATAAGTAACTGAACTGACTGCTTGTTTTTACATACAAACCTTCGAATTGAATACGTTCATCATTAAATACAAGTCGATACCTATAAGTCTGATTGTCTAATAAGAAATCGACTTCAACCATGGAGTCTTCCTCAAGGTGAAGACGGTGAGGTTGAAAAGGAACATCACTATCAGGATCACCTTTTAAAAAGGACGAACTGGCAAACCAGCTTAAAAAGACCAGTGGTTTTATAAATTGCGTCTTACCGGATCCGTTTGCCCCAACTACAGCAAGCACTTTGTTTAAACGAATGTCAGGCAAGCTGACATCAAACCCAGATGGAATTGGCTTTTTCCCCACAGCAAAGTTAATCGATGCTTCTTGGGCAAAGCTATAAAAATTGCTAAACCGCATTGAAATAATCATAAAAACCAATTTCCAACAAATTTACGTTTATTTTAAGACTATACAAAAGATGTTTCAAAATAGATACCTATCATTAAGAGAGCACTGTGACTTTCTATAAAAACACGTATTTATTAAATTTGAAGCTCCTGTTTAAACCAAAACAAGTTGATAGAAAGTCATATATTTTAGCGATAAAATGCGTAAGTTATTAACAATGAAACCTATAGGGAACACTGTGAGCCATACTCTACGCTCGATAACGCTTGTACTGGCTTGTGTCGCTAGTTTATCTGCTAACGCGGATCCAAAAACACCTGGTACTCATAAAGGCTATTCCACCATTGATATGACCACTGCGGGCATGCCAGCTGATGTGAAGATGATTTCTGTTGCGGATATTCAGAAAGAGCTGCAAGGCAAAGCGCCTTTTGCCGTTGGTTTTGATATCGATGATACGACCTTGTTTAGCACGCCAGTTTTTTATCGTGGTCAGCAAGAATTTTCACCAAATGGTTACTCTTACCTATCGAATCAAGATTTTTGGGATAAAGCAAACTGTGGCTGGGACGCATTCAGTATGCCGAAGAATATTGCCAAAGAGTTGATTGCGATGCACCAAGAACGTGGTGATAGCATTTATTTCATCACAGGTCGTACCGGTTCTGACTGTAACTTCACCACGGAATATTTGAAAAAGGCGTTTGATATCAAAGATATGCACGATGTCATTTTTGCAGGATCAAGCCGTACTGAATACACAAAAACCAAGTACATCAAAGAGAATGACATCAAGATGTATTATGGTGATGCAGATGGTGACATTATTTCGGCCCGTGATGCGGGCGCTGAAGGCATTCGTGTAATGCGCGCGGCTAACTCTAGCTACAAGCCAATTCCGAAAAATGGTATCTATGGCGAACGAGTGTTAAAAAACTCTCAGTACTAATCTTTCCAGTTATTAGTACCAGACAATACAAAACACAATAATAGTTACATTCATTTCATCTAATGTGATGTAGCGCACGATCTTAGTCGGAACAAGCTTCTATGATGGAACTAAGGATTGATCCGCGGAGTATGCGCGAGATTGAGTCTTCGGTCGTATCGCTGGCAAAGCTTAGGCGACACGGTTTTTTTACCTATTTAAGGAGATCCGTATGTTTAAGCAATTCACTTTACTATCAGTTATTGCTGGTGCATCCATTATGATGGCCAGCAATCCGATTTTTGCTGCAGATCGGGACAGAACTCAAGACAAGGATCAAATCCAACGCGAAGACATGTCGATAGTTTATGGTTCTCAACTCATGACCCAGCAAGAGCGCTTGCAATATCATCAGCAATATTTTGCATTAAAAACAGAACAAGAACGTGAGAAATTCCGTGACTTGCACCACGACCAAATGTTAATTCGAGCTCGTGAACAAGGTGTCTCTTTACCTTCTTGGTCTAGTGACATGGGAATGAATGGCGGTGGTATGGGAAGTAATCGTAACGGTACAGGAAGCAATGGCGGCAAAGGTAACGGTGGTTCAGGCTCACCGTCGAACTAGTGGATTCTAGATGGTCGTCCCTGAATAATGGCGTTTCAGGCAAGAGACACCATTATTCAGGGACGACTAATTATAGTTTTTTGTAGATCACGCCTTTAGGCTGACAATTGAATTGCATCAAAGACCATTCGCTTTTAAGGCAATTCGTTTACGCTGCACGTCCACTTCTAACACAGTGACATTAACAACTTGACCCACTCGCACCAAATCTCTTGGGTCTTTGACAAATCGGTCGGCCAATTGCGAGATATGAATCAATCCATCCTGATGCACACCCAAATCAACAAAGGCTCCAAATGCTGCTACGTTAGTCACAACGCCTTCTAGGGTCATACCTTCTTGCACATCTTCAAGTTTTTGGACGCTATGGTCAAAAGACGCATAACGGAACTCTGGCCGTGGATCTCGGCCGGGCTTGGCAAGCTCGTTAAGAATATCGGTATAGGTAAAATCGCCTGCTTGGGCAAAGCTTGGCGCTAACAACTTTAGCTGTTGTAAAGCACTACTGTTATTAAGCAAGTCATTCGCTTTTAGTTTTAGCTGTGATGCCATTTTTTGCACTAGAGGGTAAGATTCAGGGTGTACGCCAGATTGGTCCAAGGCTTCTTTGCCATTAAGTATTCTTAAAAATCCAGCGCATTGCTCGAAGCATTTATCACCAATGCCTTTTATTTTTAACAGCTCGCTTCTCGATTCAATACGTCCTTTCTGCTGACGATAATCCACAATATTTTGCGCTAAGCGATTGGTTAAACCAGAAACATAGGACAACAATGAAACCGAAGCGAGGTTAATGTCTACGCCAACGCGATTAACGCAATCCTCTACCACGTTTGTAAGCGACTTAGACAATAAGCTAACTTTGACGTCATGCTGATATTGGCCAACCCCAATGGCCTGAGGATCAATTTTCACTAATTCAGCGAGCGGATCCTGGAAGCGACGGGCAATAGACACCGCGCCTCGTATGGTGACATCTAAATCTGGAAATTCTTGTATCGCTATTGGTGAAGCAGAATATACAGAGGCACCCGCTTCACTAACCACTACGGCTTTACAATCTAGATTCGACTCGGTAATAAGCTCTCTGACCAGCGCTTCTGTTTCTCGTGAGGCTGTACCATTACCAATCGCCACCCAACCAATACGGTGTTGATGAATCAGCTTAGAAAGCGTTGTATTGGCTTCTTGCGTGCGGTTCTGAGGCCCATGAGGGTAAATAACACCGTGATCAAGCAAAGAACCTTGCTCGTCGATAACCGCTAATTTAACGCCATTACGAAAACCTGGATCAACACCCAATACTCGATATGCTCCTGCAGGTGCCGCCATTAATAAATCTTGTAGATTATCAGCAAAAACCTGAATAGCACCTTCTTCTGCTCGATCTTTCAATTGAGAAAGAACATCGGTTTCCAGTTTAGGCAGAAGTTTGTTTTCCCAGGCCAGATTTAAATACTTACGCTGCAAAGGCGTTACTCGATTGGATTCTGGTAAGCTTGCATCAAGCAATTGATTAAGGTGAGGCAAGATTAATTCATCAGGATAATTCTCTCCATTTTTCAGGGAAACGCTCAATTTTAATATTGACTCTTTTTTTCCTCGAAAGAGAGCAAGCAAACGATGAGAAGGTACTTTATTTATCGCCTCTTGATAATCAAAGTAATCACGAAATTTCTCACCTTCGTCCTTTTTACCGCGCAGAACCCTACTGTTTAAAAGGCCGTCTTTAAGCAAGACTGCACGGCCTTTTTTTAGAACATCACTGTCGTTCGCAATAGCCTCATTCAATATTTCAGTTGCGCCCTCTAAAGCGGCTTCTGCTGACATCACAATATTCTGTTGCTTGCACCACGCTTCAATTGCAGACAAGGTATCAGAACGCTCGCCCGACCACACTAACGCGGCTAAAGGCTGAAGCCCTTGCTCTCTAGCCTCATCCGCTTTTGTCTTACGGGTTTTCTTAAATGGCGAGTACAAATCCTCTAGCTCATTTTTAGAAACGGCATTTTGTATTTTTTCCCTTATAGCATCTGAGACATTTGGATCATCAGCTAATAATGAAAGAATGCTTTCTTTACGTTTTTTTAATTCTACTAAATACTGCCATCTATCATAAAAAGAACGCAAATCCATATCACTCATGCCACCTGTATTTTCTTTTCTATAGCGAGCAATGAATGGAACAGTGGCTCCTTCTTCAAATAATTGAATAATATTTTGGCTGTACTTTTTTAATATAGAAAATTCTAAGCTTAAGTTATCTGATATGGAATTCATTTATTACCCTATTGTTTACACTTTTCTAACAGATTAAACACGTAATTTTATTAGCATGTTGGGTTGTTTTTTATTAAAATCGACACACAAACTTGAAATAGTATAAAATTACATCACAATGTACTGATATCAATTCAATGTTTTTTAATGGTATGAATTATGATTGAATTTTTAGCATAAGATAAAACACTTTTTCATCTGGTTCAGATTCACTATCAGCCTAAAAAAGCGTTTTATACTTTTCCAATCATATGGAAGTTTCAAATTTATTAATTTTAGCACATACCACTGAGCATAAAAGATGGATCTCTTTTTAAGTGCAGGACCAACTAGTTATTAAGAAACAACCAGTTCTTAACAAATAAATAGGGGACACCAATGAGTTTATTACTAGAATTAGCAGGCAATAAAGCAAAAGCACGCGCAGCAGCAAAAGAGCTAAGCGTTGCTCAACTTGAAAACTTAATCGCAGGCTTCAACAATGCGCTTGAAAAAGCGAAAGAAGAAGAAGCGGCTCGTGACGCAGAACAAGCACTAAAATCTGCTCGCGCTGAAGAAATTGCCAGCCTAATCGCTAAAAGCGGCCTAACAATGGAAGAAGTTGCATTGCTAACGACTCCAAAGGCTGGCGCAACAAAAGGCAAAACGGTTGAACCTAAATACCGTCTGACCGTAGCAGGCGAAACTCACGAATGGACTGGCCGTGGCCGCACACCAAAAGTATTCCAAGAATACTTTGATGCTGGCAACAGCCGCGAAAGTGTAGAAATCAAATAATTTTTGATTTCAGCTTTATCTGATCAATAAAAAAGCGACTCATTGAGTCGTTTTTTTTTTGCTAAACCTATTTTTGAACTGAACGTAAAAACGCTTAGCGACTTTGTTTTGTATAAATCAAATCCCAAACACCATGGCCTAAACGCTCACCGCGTTGTTCAAATTTGGTCAGTGGACGCCATTCAGGACGAGGATGATACAAACCTTTACCTGCTGCATTTTGATAACCTTCTTGAGCTTCCATGACTTCCATCATGTGCTCGGCATAAGGCTGCCAATCTGTCGCCATATGAAAGTGTCCGCCTTCTTTTAATACATTTGCCACTTGCTGAGCAAACAAAGGCTGAACAATACGGCGTTTATTGTGTTTCTTCTTATGCCAAGGATCTGGGAAAAACAACTGAAAGGCGCTGGCTGTGTTTTGCGGTAAGCAATTTGCCATGACTTCAATCGCGTCGTCACAGTAAACACGTAAATTTGTAATGCCTTCTTCTTTTGCCAGCATCATCAGTTTAGCAACACCCGGTGGATGTACTTCAATACCGATAAAATCTTTCTCTGGGGCATTTTTCGCCATTTCGACAAGCGAAGCTCCCATGCCAAACCCCACCTCAAGCACCACATCTGATTCACGACCAAACACGGTTGTGTAGTCAATTCGACCATCACCAAGGTCCAAACCGTATATGGCCCAGTTGGCATCGTAATTCTTTTGCTGGCCTTCCGTCATGCGGCCACCACGTACCACAAAACTACGAATGGTGCGTTTCTTGATAGGTTCTAGAGTATTTATTTCTTGCTCTTGCATGGTTATATATCGCTTAAGTGTGTTCTATATTTTGATGAGCCTACGCAGCCTTAATAACTTTGGTTAGGTCAGTCATTAATCAATAATGTCTTTTATGTAAGACTAGCGGGGCGCTATCCTACCGGAAAAAGCATTTTATGTCCTGCTTTTGTCAGCTGCGTTTGTCAGCTGCGTTTGTTAACAGCTAGGATGCTATTCCCTAGGACTCTTGGCGACCTGAACGCCATAGGTGCAACACTAAAAACCCCCAAGCAATGAGGTAGCATAAACCGCCTAATGGCGTAACCGCTCCTAATATGGTGTAACCCGTTAAAGCCATGACATATAAACTACCGGCAAATAAAATATTACCAACACTAAGAAGCAACAATATAATTTTCGTTGAGGATAAATAAGCAGACAAGGCAACTACTACTAAACCCGCTAAAGCATGATACATAAGGTATTGGCTTGCAGTGTGCCACCAGCCTAACGCTTTTTGATCTAGCATGTCGGTTAACGCATGAGCACCAAATGCACCCGCAGCAACCGATATAAAGGCTTGAGCAGCAAAAAAAGCTCCCCACTTTAAAGGCGGATGCAGTGAAGCTTCTTTAACATCGTGATAAGACATGAATTATTCCAATACGTTTAAATAACCATTACTACCAATGGCGTAATAACGATTAGCCGAACCAAAAGCTAAAGCTAAAACACTAGCGCCACTAGGTCGACTCTTTGGAGTAAAAAGCTCCCATTCTTTTTGAACAGCACCTGTACTGACTTGCACCAAGGTGACCCGGCTATTCACTTCTCCAAGCAAAATAGATCGGTCATCTTTAGAAAACACCGCTTGGCTAATACTGGCATTACGATACTTCAATGCGCCAGTGTCTATTTTAGTTAGCTCTTTACCCGTAGCCGTTGACCAGATTTTTGCGTTTCCTAATTGAGCGGCGCCAAACGCATATTTACCGTCAGCAGATAACGCCACACTGCCAATGATATTACTTAATGGCCACTCGTATTTCTTTTTGCCAGTTTGCATATCCCAAAGGATGACGTTAGAAAAATCATCTCCAGTAATACCCAGCATTCCATCTGGCGTGACATCGACAGCGCGAACTGTCGAGCCAGTCCGTAGCGTTTGCTTAATACCGCCGCGTTTAATATCAAAAAAACGGGCCGTCTGGTCATTTAAACCCACAAGAGCATAATCACCATTTTGAGTGAGTTTTAACGATTGAATATCCCCCGGGGTTGTCCAGAAACCGTCGGATTTACCTGTCGATGTATTCCACAAAACCAAGGTTCGAGCACCGCCGGTGGCAGCAAATTGGCCACTTGGGTCAATATCCACACCAAGCAGTGATGAATATTCGCCTTGAACATGGTTCCAGCTAAAGCGGCGCTCATTAACAGCATTCACCCAGTAACTGCCGCCATGTTGAATAGAGCCAACCAAAGAGGTAGTGCCATCGTCACTTAAAACCGCAGAATACAAACCCTGCACAGCGTATTGAGCTGTTCGAACTGGTGCTTCTGCTGAGCAAGATAATAAAGCCACTGAGCAGAAAGCAATTAAACCAAGCTCAAACGCTCTTTTCACTGTGCGCCTCATGTAATTCCTTAATCAATTGATCTTCATATTGAAATCGTTCTGCCATGACAACAGCCAAAGCTTGCAATGAAAAAGGCAAGGCTTCAAGTTGAGCGTTACAGTGCTCTTTGGTGTCATATTTATCGTTAAACTCAATAGCGACTTCAGTTGTGCTATCAATAAGAGGCAACAGTTCACGCAAGAGAATAACAGCACCGTCGTCATGAAACTCTTTCGCTTCTAATGCGAGCTGCTCATAGACAGTAAAGTGGCCAGCAGAAACATAGTCCACCAGCTGCTCACAAAATGATTGGATTTTAGGCGTATCCGTCGGCGTCAAATCACCACGCTCACGCAAGTAAATTCCCATTTCCAATAACTGTCGACGCTGCTGTAACCAACGATCGATAATGACATGCACTCCGCCCCATCGCTCTTGAGCTGTTTTACAACCTTCTAACATATGCAGACTCCATCAGGCGTTAATTATTATTACTCTTTGTCTCAAGCATATTCCGATAAGTTACCCCCTGCAAGGCGATAACTGGAGGGATTTGTAACCTTTTTAGAGAACTTTATATGATTACTGTGCTCGCCAATACTTTGTTAAAAACAGATTCAAATATCTCGTTTATACAGATGTTTTTTTGCTAATTCGCAAGGCGATAACGATATTAATGATCGCCATGCCAATAAAAGCCACCAATGTCCAACCAGGAATACTAATTCCAAACAAGGTCCAAACCACATCACCACATTCGCCAGTTCCCATAACCATAGCTTGCATAATTTCTTGCCACGGGAAAACCTCAAACATATAGCTCAAGCCTGGCAAACAAGCTGGAAGCTCGTCCATTGGCAAACTCTGCAGGTACAAATGACGAATCGCCAAAGCAGCGCCAGCAAAAGATAAAACAACCACCATCCAAGAAAATACTTTTCGCGCTTTTTCACTCGACGTTAAAGCGGATACCAAAGACACCACACCTACACAGAAAAAGACGATTCGCTGCAGCATACACAATGGGCAAGGCTCTAAACCCATTTGGTATTCCATATAAAATGCCACAGCCAAAAGAGCAAAAGCCACAAACGCAACCAGACCATGAAAACGACGAGCAGACAAAAACAAGGACATATTAAAAGATTCCTAAACTTACCAAGGGGATATTTTTAATTGAATACAATTATTATGACAGTAGTGAAACAGGAAAGTGCAAAAATACTACTGACAGACAGCTTTAATGCCAGTTAGTATACTGTCTATTGGAATGAAAACGAGAGCCTAAAATGTCATTGATGATATCCCTAAGCAACAAAACACACTTATTTACCTTGATCTTACTATGTACACTAACAAGCATTACAGGTCATGCTGAAGACGAAGCCACACCAACCGCCGCTTATATTGAATTAAAACCCAATTTTGTCGTTAACCATTTGGGAAGCGAAGACCGACTTAAATACATCAAAACCAGCATCAGCATTCGCACCGACGAAACCAAAAAAGACTTAATAGAAGCGAATATGCCGTTAGTACGAGATGCAATAGTAATGTTCCTCAGCTCCCTAACCACTGAACAAGTCACTGGTGCCGTTGCTCGAGAGAAAACCCGTGAAGAAGCAGCCATTGCCGTAAATGCCGCACTACAAAAAGAAACTGGCTTATCTCCGGTGAGAGACATTTTGTTTGCGAGCTTTGTCACTCAATAAACGACACGGTAGTCGTTTAGCACTTAATCTAACCAACAAAAATGTCCCTTGTTAATTATTTAACGAGGGACATTTTTGTTGGTGCTATTACTTAAAAAATAGAGCCTATAACTTAGAGCTCTTTAATATCATCAGGATCAACATATCCCGCTAGCCTATCAGTTGCTTCATTATTGAAAAACTTATCCATCTGCTCCATCACATATTTGCGTGATTCAGGTTGCATCAAGTTCAGCTGTTTTTCATTAATCATCATTGTCTGAAGCTGCTGCCATTCTTGCCAAGCCTGCTTAGAAACATTTTGCAAGATCTCTTGGCCTTTTGCTCCGGGCAATGGCGCACGATCTAGCGCTTCCATTTCTTTCTGAAACTTCTTACAAAAAACAGTATTCGCCATAAAGATTTCTCGCCATCATAAATGTATAGAGTGAATAATGGCGTTAACACCAGATAATTCAAGGTCAAAATTTTTAATCGGCTTTTAAATTCAGCAACTTTATAAGCTTCGAATCAACCCGACCGTGATGAACACAATAATCAAGGCGAAAATCGATGGACGTTTATAAGCCAACCAAACAAACCCCAATCCAACAATAACAACATCCCACCACCCGATTAAACTTGACGTTCCAATTGGATGGTATAAGGCAGCCAACAATATTCCGACCACTGCGGCGTTCAAACTCGCTATAGCAGAACGAAACCTAGCATGATGAGACAAGCGTTGCCACGCAGCTTGCGCACTTAACATCAGCAGTAATCCGGATGAAAATACCGCTAAAGTGGCCACACCAGCCCACAACCAAATACTGTCACCTTCAGGTGTCGCCGATGCACCTAAAAAACTCGCCATGGTAAACATGGGGCCGGGAACCGCTTGAGCAGCAGCGTAACCCAATAGTAGATTAGAATCAGGGGGTGGAACGAAAGCCGACAACATTGGCAACACCACGTGCCCGCCACCGAAAACTAAAGCGCCAGCATGATAAAAATCAGCAAACAAACCACTCAAGCCGCTACCAAACAGGAAACTTGCAAAAAAAATCACCACAGCGACCGAAAAAAAACACCAAGCGAGGCGAACCTTAGGCAAAGATTCAGAGGCAGTTGCAACAATAGAAGGTCTTGCTAAAAAGCCAAAACACACAGCGATTAACAAAACAGTCAAACTAGCGAAACCAGAAGGAGATAAGACAATAAACGCCGCGCTAAAGACAGCGAGACCGGCCATAATTTTACTCTGACAAAAAGATCGCCACATACTAATACAAACGTCGGCCACAACCACAACCGCCAGAAGTTTTAAGGCATGAACTGTGCCGTCAAAAAATCGATTACCTTGCCAATGATTTCCAAATTGGGCTAATAAAACCATAACGACAAAAGACGGCAAAGTGAAAGCCACAAAAGCCGCGACAGCGCCCAGTAATCCAGCACGATGATAGCCCAAGGCAAAACCAACCTGACTCGACCCAGGACCCGGCACAATCTGACTAAGCGCCACCCATTGGGCATATTGAGCTTCACTCGCCCATTTTTTGCGCTGTATAAAGGTTTGATTAAAATAACCAAGATGAGTCGCAGGTCCACCAAAACTGGTAAAACCTAACAACAAGAAAGAGATAAAGACCTCTGTTACTCGTTTAAAATATGAGAGGTTTTTATCTGTCATCGCAAGAAGGCCTCAAATTAATTAATTTGTTCTAAAATACTTCTAACCGGCGCGGGCAACCCTAGCGCCATAGCGTCTTGTTGGCTAAACCATTGGTATTTATCACCTTCCGTCACCATTTTTGTGTCGGAAATTTGAATATGGCTTGGCGAGATATCCAAATGATAATGACTAAAAGTATGTCTAAAAGATGACAAGGATGTGACAGTGGTGACCTGAGTCGCAAAACGCTGTTCAATATGCAGCACCACCGATTCGTCCACTGCCAACTCAGGCAAACTCCAAAGCCCACCCCAAATTCCGGTAGAAGGACGCTTCTCCAATAACCATTGCCCTTGTTGATTGGTCAACACCATCAACTGAATGCTCTTCTCTGGCTTGGCAGCTTTTTTCGGTTTACGAATAGGATATTGTGTCGGGTCTTGACTAAGTCGAGCTTGGCAGTCACTTTGTAACGGACAGATCAAACACTGCGGTTTAGAACGAGTGCAAAGCGTCGCACCTAAATCCATCATGGCTTGCGTGTAATCGCCACAGCGCTCATTCGGCATATAATAATCCGCCAAATCCCACATGGCATTTTCGGTTTTTTTATTACCCGGCCAAGTGGGCACTGCATGGAAACGCGATAAAACACGCTTTACGTTGCCATCTAGAATCGCCGCTTGAACACCACGCGAAATAGACAAAATCGCCGCCGCTGTCGAACGCCCAATACCCGGTAACTCACACACACCCTCGACAGTCTGCGGAAACTCGCTGTCAAATTCGTCCACCAGCATTTTCGCCGCTTTATGCATATTACGCGCCCGAGCGTAATAACCTAAACCACTCCAATGGGCGAGCACGTCGTCTTGTTCGGCATCAGCCAGCGCTTCAACCGTTGGGAAAGACGTCATAAATTTATGGTAATAAGGAATCACTGTGGTCACTTGCGTTTGCTGCAACATGATTTCAGAAATCCATACTCGATAAGGTGTTTTGTTCTCTTGCCAAGGCAAACTTTTACGCCCGTGCTCATCAAACCACGCTAAAACACGGGGCGCAAAATTGTCAACTGGTTGCATTTATCTCTCACGTTCTTGGTACTTTAATCGCTCTATTTGTTGATCAAGCAGGGATTAAAACAAGCTCTTTAATTTATCTTTTAGCTTTTCTTTCAATTTTTCTTCTTCGGCCTGACGTTTTTCTTCCAGCTCAGCTTTAAGCTTTGCCTCCTTCTCTTTCAGACGAGCTTTTTCGGCATCAAGTTTCGTTTTCAATTCAGCTTGAAGGCGAACTTTTTCTGCCTCCGCTTTCGCCCTTAATTCAGCTTCTTTTTCTTTCAAGCGGGCTTTCTCTGCCTCTAATTTGAGTTTTAATTCTGCTTTGGCTAAATCTGCGAATAGGGCTCCAAATCCTTTGATATCCGGACGGCACAATCCTGCAGGGTCATCACTAAATTTTCCTTTACAAACAATAGGAAACGCCAACTGAGTCACTTTCTCATTGACCCGACAAGCTTTATCTAATGCACTGCCCGAAATACCAACATTGGCTTGATAATCCAAAGAAGAACCGGGAAGAGATACCACACCATCTCCCGTCACCTGAATGCCTGCCGAGTTTATTTTCAACCCTGGTGTCGACACTTGTCCATTCGTTATGTGAGCAGGAAAACGCATGGTTTCAAACGGTGTATCTGGGCCAAACTGCTGAGCATTAATTTTATCTTTATTAATCGCCGCAATGCCTTCGCACACCGTTTTGGTAAGGTTAGTCCCAACCAAGGCACCATTTTTAATTTCTACCAGTAAATCACCTTGTAGAGACGACATAAGATTGTTAATGCTATTACCTTTGGCGCTGATTTCACCATTCAGGTAGGTCGCTCCTGCGATTTTATCTAGATCCATAAAATCAACCAGCAAAGGCTGAATTTGTACGCCATCAATAACAGGTGAAACATTGAAAACTGGCGTGATGCCTCGCACATCTAAACTGACTTTTGAAGACATACTGCCTTTGTACAAGGAAGCACGAAGAGGAGAAATGTTCACCAAACCATGCAACTGAGTGGAATCCAGCTCTATTTTGTCGATTTTTAACTTTTTAGCCGTGAGGTTTTCAAACACAATGCCCACATGACCATTT
Source organism: Marinomonas sp. (assembly GCF_965225885.1). Taxonomy (NCBI): domain Bacteria; kingdom Pseudomonadati; phylum Pseudomonadota; class Gammaproteobacteria; order Oceanospirillales; family Oceanospirillaceae; genus Marinomonas; species Marinomonas sp. The sequence continues at coordinate 1,397,282 of NZ_OZ245329.1, read as the reverse complement.
AAAGAACGGATCAAATCGATTGGAATCAATGCGCCCGTATCAAGATCATTTTGTGAAGTTGCCTTAAAGGATTCTGCACCAGATCCATTTTGCGCCGTTGCATTATTTTCACCTTTAGAAGCAGACGCTGCAACAGTCGTAACATCTGCTAAATCAGCACCTTCTTCGCTTTTTTCAACAGGCGTTGGCAAATAGCGATCAAGATCTAAGTTTTTACCGGCAATACTCACATCCCAACGCAAAGGCGATAAATCCACCACGGCATTGGCTTCGATATTGGTATTGTCTAACGCAATAGAAATTGGCTGCGCTGTAATGGAATCTAAGCTACCTTCTAGCGTGATATTGGCACGTGCTTTGGTCAGCGCGGTATCATCTGACATGTCTGGCAAGGGCAAATTTAAACGTGTCATTAAATAGCGTGGATTAAACTCCCCAATGGACAATGCCGCTGAAAATTGAGGTTCGCTCAATACTTGATAAGCTTGAATTTTAGCATCGACATTTACACCCAAAACACTTAATGCCAAACCTTCCACCAAAACATTCTCTTGGGGTAAATCAAGATCCACATTGGCTGCACTGAGTTTTGCACTAATTGGGCTAGCGGGCAGCAAATCGCTTTCGACTTCCCCTGATAAAACTAAAGAGTCTAGCGATAAAGATTCGCGCTCAGGGAAAACAGCAAGATTGGCGTTTAACGTCGCTTTCGCCTTGATTGGTGATTTGCCCTGTAAGTCACTTTGCGTCACGGCGATGTCCATCACCATAGGCCAAGCTTTGTCCCACTGGACATCATTTAGCTGTACATTCAATGTTGCATTAATGAGTTGCTTCGTTTGCTCATCACGATATTGCACTTGCGCGTTTTCAATACGCAACTCATCAAGCTGAATCTCTGGTAATTTAATTTTTTCAGCGGTGTTATTCGCAACATTATTGGCAGCTGTATTTGCTGTGTTAGTGGAAGCACTTGCCACTTCAGAAGTCTTTGACGCATTAGTAGCGTTTGTCGCAGACGTATTGTCTGGCAAGTCTAGCTGCCAATTACCTTGGCCTTGTGCATTTTTATTTAAACTGGCTTTTAGGTTTACGAGGTTAACTTTGTTGACCTGAATCTTTTGTTCCAATAACGGCATAATGGCCAAACCAAACTCGGCACGATCAAACTTCAATATTTCAGCATCCGAACCTAAGGCAACGCCGATGTCTTCTAACTCGAGTCCAAGCCAAGGAAAAAACGACCAACTAATATCGCCATCTAGACGTAAATTAACATTAGCTTTTTCTAACGCTACGCTTTTTAGCTCGTCTTTAAAATCATTGGGATTTACAAACAACATAACGTACGCCAACAAAATGGCAACAACGGCTAATAAACCAGCCACCAGCAGTGAAAGTCGCTTTATCCAAACCATGACAAACTCCTTAATAAATGTATTGCGACAAATGCGTTCAACCTAATCTGAAACCTAACTAAGAACGCATTCTGCATTGAATAGATGTCATATCATAGCATTCGAATTAAGAGTTTATCGACGCAATAGCGACAACTCATCAAAAAACAACCAGTCAAGGCATAGAAGCCAAAGAGCCCACGTTCTATAATGGGGAAATTATGTCATGCTCTTATTATACAAACACGTGACGACCATTCGTCACCATCATTGTGGAGAAACCAATCAATGTCAGATCGCATTGCCAGTGTCGAGCGTAATACGCTTGAAACTCAGATCAAGGTGTCGATTAACTTAGACGGTACCGGTAAATTCAACTGCGTCACAGGTGTTCCTTTCCTTGATCACATGCTTGAGCAAGTAGCACGTCATGGTCTGATTGACTTAGACATTCATGCAGTTGGCGACCTTCACATTGATGCTCACCACACAGTCGAAGATTTGGGCATCACTTTAGGACAAGCTTTTGACATTGCTGTTGGCGATAAAAAAGGCATCAAACGCTATGGCCACGCTTATGTACCATTAGACGAGGCTTTATCTCGTGTAGTCATCGATTTTTCTGGCCGTCCAGGTTTAGAAATGCATGTACCTTTTACTCGCGGTTCGGTTGGCGGCTTTGATGTGGATTTATTTTCTGAGTTCTTCCACGGCTTTATCAACCACGCCAAAGTTACGTTGCATCTAGACAACCTACGCGGCAAAAATACTCACCACCAAGCGGAAACCATTTTCAAAGCATTTGGACGTGCGTTACGCATGGCGTTAGAAGCTGATGAGCGCATGGCAGGACAAATGCCTTCCACTAAAGGCTCTTTGTAGGATTCTCTTAGTTTGATCGGTATGAGTATGAGCAGTATGAGTGAGATGAAAAAATCCACAGTCGCCGTAATCGACTACGGCATGGGCAACCTTCACTCGGTTGCCAAGGCCCTCGAATTCGTTGCTGATGAAAATACCACGGTCATTGTAACCAGTGACCCAGCGGTGATTGATGCAGCAGATCGTGTGTTGTTACCAGGTGTTGGCGCGATTCGTGACTGTATCGGTGAAATGTACAATGCCGGACTGGTTCCGAGCATTCGTAAAGCCATGGCGGAAAAGCCTTTTCTCGCTATTTGTGTTGGCATTCAGTCTTTGATGTCTCACAGTGAAGAAAACGGCGGCGTAGATTGTTTGAATCATTTCCAAGGCAACGCTTTGTTCTTTGGTGAAAAACACACAGATCATGATGGCAGCAAACTTAAAGTGCCACACATGGGTTGGAATCAAGTTAAGAACACCATAAACCACCCTCTTTGGGCGGACATTCCAGACAACGCGCGCTTTTACTTCGTACACAGTTTTTATGTGGTACCAGAGAACAAAAGCGAAGTCGCGGGTACCTGTGATTATGGTTTGGAATTTTGCGTGGCCCTCGCCCGAGACAATGTTTTTGCGGTGCAGTTTCACCCAGAAAAAAGCCATAAAGACGGCCTTCAGCTTTATAAAAACTTCCTTCACTGGGATGGCAAGCCATAACGGCGAGCCATTGAGTTTGTTTAGATAGAAGCATATTAGATTCTAGGAGCGCCATTTTATGGGCTTAGCAAAACGTATTATTCCTTGCCTTGATGTGGACAATGGCCGCGTTGTAAAAGGTGTTCAGTTCGTCGATATTCGTGACGCAGGCGACCCAGTTGAAGTGGCAAAGCGCTACAACGAACAAGGCGCTGATGAGATTACTTTTCTAGACATCACCGCCAGTTCTGATGATCGCGAAACAACGGTTCACATGGTCGAAGCCATTGCCAGCCAAGTGTTTATTCCCTTGACTGTAGGCGGCGGCATTCGTACCTGCGAAGACATTCGTCGCATGTTAAACGCAGGTGCTGACAAAGTCGGCATTAACACCGCAGCGGTGTTTAACCCTGAATTTGTACGTGAAGCCGCTCAACGCTTTGGTTCACAATGTATCGTTGTGGCTATTGATGCCAAAAAAGTCAGTGCGGAAGGCGAACCAGACAAATGGGAGATTTTCACCCACGGCGGTCGTAAACCAACCGGACTAGACGCCGTTGAATGGGCCAAGAAAATGGTGGAATACGGCGCAGGAGAAATCCTGTTAACCAGTATGGATCGTGATGGCACTAAAAATGGTTTTGATCTTGGCGTCACCCGAGCAATCAGTGAAGCGGTTCATGTGCCAGTCATTGCCTCTGGCGGTGTTGGCAACTTAGATCATCTTGTTGATGGCGTTATTGAAGGCAAAGCCGATGCGGTATTGGCGGCGAGCATTTTCCATTTTGGTGAATACAGCATTCAACAAGCAAAGCAGCGTATGACCGATGCTGGCATTGAAATGCGCCTTTAGTTATTAGACAGACATCGGATAAAAAATAAAAAACGTGATGCTCCAACATCGCGTTTTTTATTTTCTTATCCTTTGTCGGGAAGTCAGCATTTTTTGTGCATAGAGTATCTGTTGCTTGCTGCGAATAAGCTCTGCCGAGTACAATCCCTGAAATTCAATTTTGCCTTATTCAATAGAAGGAAGACTTCTTGACCACCTTAACTGATGCTTTGCAAGCGTTGGCCAATCATTGCCAACAAGCCGCGACGACTTCTATCTTAACCTTTCATCGTGGCGTGGAACGAGAAGCGCTACGAGTTGACCGCACTAAAGGCCGCATTTCGCATAAGCCCCACCCGAAAGCATTGGGCTCCGCACTGACTCACAGTTCAATCACGACAGATTATTCAGAATCTTTGATGGAGTTTATTACAGGTGTTCACCCAAGTGTTGAGGGTGTTATCCAAGAGCTAGAAGACATTCATAATCTGGTCAACCACGAACTGTACAAACAAGATGAATGCTTATGGCCAGCCAGTATGCCTTGCTATTTAGCGGGCAACGAAGATGTTCCAATTGCGTATTACGGTGAATCAAACACTGGCAAGCTTAAACGTGTTTACCGGGAAGGCTTGTCGAATCGCTATGGTCGTATCATGCAATGTATTGCTGGCATGCATTACAATTTCTCTTTTGATAAAGACTTTTGGGCTTTTTTAGAAAACTATAAAGGCAAATCCAATCTTTCTGTAGCTGAAAAACAAGCATTTCAATCCGATAGCTATTTTGCTTTGATCCGTAACTTCCGTCGCGGCTCTTGGATGTTGTCTTTATTGTTTGGTGCATCACCCGCTATCGATGAAAGCTTTTTACCTAAAAAACCTGATAGTCTGACTGCGCTTGAGAAAAACACTTGGTTTGGCCCCAAAGCCACCTCACTGCGCATGAGTGACCTTGGTTATCAAAACAAAGCCCAAGCCGATTTATACGTGTGTTACAACGAAGTTGAAACCTACATCAGCACCGTAAGAAAAGCCCTGCAGATGCCTTATCAGCGCTACCAAGACATTGGTGTGAAAGTTGATGGTCAATATCGTCAGCTTAACAGTAATTTATTGCAAATCGAAAATGAGTATTACAGCGATATTCGTCCAAAACGCGTTACTCAACCTGGCGAACATCCAAGTGCCGCCTTGCATGCTAGAGGTGTTGAATACATTGAAGTGCGCATCATGGATCTCGATCCAAGTTCTTCTATTGGCATGCAATCTTCTACTTTGTATTTCATCGACGTGTTTCTGCTTTACTGCATGCTCCGCGGCGATGAATACCTAGGTAGCGATGAGTGCGATCAACTTCGTAAGATGCAGCAAGAAATTGCATCTCACGGCCGCGACCTAGATATGGACTTTGATTTCGGCCAAGGCCCAACCAAACTTCGTACGAAAGCAGAAGACATGCTGAACTCACTCGCTGAAGTCGCGGAATTTTTGTCTAATAAAACAGGCAATCCGGCTTACAAACACGCAGTAGAAGTTCAACGAGAAAAATTAATCAATGAAACACTACTGCCTTCCGCTCAGCTACTCGAGCGCAGCAAGGCACAACAAGGCTATCAAAATGCCATGTTAATGCTATCAAAAGAACAGCAAACAGAATGGATGTCTCGCCCTTTATCCGATGAACTGACCCGCGAGTTTATGGAAAAAGCCGAACAATCATTACAGGATCAAGAAGCCATTGAAGCCGCCGATGAAGTGGACTTTGATACTTTCCTAGCGGCTTATTTAACACCGCAGTAAATCAGGCTTTTAGAACTGGCAGACATAAAAAAAGCCTCATGTGGGGCTTTTTTTATTTTTATGGCTGTTCGAGATTTTCGCAGGACGTCACGAGCATTTAGATAAAAATGCGCTATTATGCGTTTGGCGAAACAGGAATCCCTTCAAGATTATCCAGTACCAGCCATTCAGCCAGCTTAATTCGTAAATCATCAACGCCATCGCCACTCAAAGAAGAGAAACTTTGTACCGAGCCATCAACGCCAAGTGTTTTTAGAACTTTCTGAACAGCCAACATAGTGGATTTTGCCGGCCCACGTTTTAGCTTGTCAGACTTGGTTAACAGCACATGAACTTTCATGCCGTTTGATTTTGCCCAATCCAGCATCATTTCATCAAATTCTTTTAGTGGATGACGTATGTCCATTACCAAAACAACGCCAGCCAAAGAGCGACGATTCATCAAGTAATCTTGCATATGAGCTTGCCAAACTTTTTTCATGGCAATGGGCACTTTAGCGAAGCCGTACCCCGGAAGGTCAATCAGTCGACGGTCGTCAACGTTCAAGCCAAAACAGTTAATCAACTGAGTTCGTCCAGGTGTTTTTGACGTTCGTGCTAACTTCTTTTGGTTGGTAAGAGTGTTTAGTGCAGTAGATTTACCTGCATTTGATCGACCGGCAAATGCAACTTCGACACCTTGGTCTAAAGGACATTGAGAAAGTTTTTCAGCACTCTTAATGAAATGTGCGGATTGGAAAGTGGAGTCAAAAGGGGTCATAAGTTGATATTCGTCAATAGATTCGGATTTGCATTCAGATTTATTTCAATTGCTGTATATAATGCCAGCAAATATGGAAATATGCCATGTTAAACTCGATTGCCTATCTTAATCTGGGTAAATGAACACGATTGAGACAAGGATTTACAAAACAAGACAAATAACGACCAATAAATAGACCTTATTCGTGTAAGTTTTGTGTGAACTTACTGGAAAATTAGAACCTTAAGTCTTTGATGGAATCGTATTCTGTTGTAATTCTGTGCATGATGTAAGAATACCTTTAAAAGTTTACTAAACCATTATTTAGACTAGGAGTCCTCCATGATTAAGCTGTTTTCAGCACTCATACTTTCTCTTCTCATCCCTCTGACAGCCGCTGCAGCTGAATACAGTGATGGCAACGGTTACACAACCATCAAAACACCAGTTCGCACCAGCGATCCAAGTAAAATCGAAGTGACTGAGATTTTTTGGTATGGATGTCCTCACTGCTACAAATTAGAGCCTATTACTCAAGCTTGGAAAAAAGACCTACCAAGTGATGTTGATTTTAAATTCTTACCAGCCGTATTTGGTCGTGGTTGGTTAGCGCATGCAAAAGCCTTTTATGTTGCCGATTTACTTGGTATAGAAGATAAACTTCGCGCGGATCTTTTTAACGCTATCCATGTTGAACGCCGTAATCTAAGCTCTGAAGATACACTGGCTGCTTTCTTTGCAAACTACGGAGTCAGCGAAGATGAGTTTCACAAACAATTCAATTCATTTGCTGTGAATAGCCGTCTTAGCCAAGCCGATGCCAAAATTCGTGCTTACGGTGCTCGTGGCGTACCTGGATTAATCGTGAACGGCAAATACTTGGTAAGCGCTGAAACTGCAAACGGCAATGAAAACATCTACAAAGTCGTTGATTTTCTAATTGAAAAAGAACGTCAGAAAAAATAAAAAAGAATGAGGCGATATGACGGAATCATCAAGCGATAAATTGATAGAAGTGTTACGTAAAGCGGTTTCCAGAACCAGCATGCTTGCTGAAGGAAATGGCCCCGAACTTGATTCCGTTGTTCGCCAAATTCGCCAAGTCATAACCAAAGGGGCGAATGCTCAAGAAATACAAGATGCACTCAATAACGCTGAGCCACTTCTTATTAAAAGCGATGAAGCTCAAATAAGCCGAGCTAAACAGGTTAGAAGTACACTACAAGAACTTATCGATCTACTTGAAAAGCAAGACAGTAAAAGAGTTCCTCAAAATGAAAAAAAACAACTTGAGGCTCAAATACGCCTACATTGGCAAGTCTCTTCTCAATGGCCAGATCTGCTAAAAAGCTTTTTATCGCTTGCTGAAAAAACATTAACCCAAACGGAATCAAGCCAACCTAAAGGTTCACTGTTCCGTCGTTTTTTCAACCGTGACTTAGAAACCAAGTCTCAGAAAAACGACCAAGAAATCATGATGCAAATTAGCCATACTCTGGCTGGGCTAATGAATAATTTATCACTGCCAAGTCATTATGATGAAGACATTCTTGATTTAAAAAAGGCGCTTTTAGGCAACGACAACATCCAACAACTGCCAGGGTTACTTGATGAAGTGATCAACTTTATTATGATCGCTATTGGCAAAACTCAAGAGAGTTTGACCAATTACCTTAATCAACTAAACAAACAACTTGCCAGCATCAATGAATCTATCTCCAACAGCTATCATTCGCAGAAATCATTATCTGAAAGCCGAGAAGGCTTTAACAGCAAATTACAAAAGCAAGTAACAGATACGTCCCAAGCAATTCAAGGTGCAAACGATTTAGATAGTCTAAAAACACTTATTAACGATAGGTTGTCGACGATTTCTAGTACCATGACTGAATACAAAACCCAGATGATGGAGCAGGAAAAGCACGCCACCCAATCCATCACTCTATTAAAAAATAAAGTCACGCGAATGGAAAAGGACACTGTCTCTTTACGTTCTTTGTTACAAGAAAAGCTGGCTCAAGCAATGACAGATTCGCTGACAGATTTACCGAACCGTACAGCCTATCAAGATGCTATTTTACCCCTATGCAAAATCATGCAAAAAACCCAGAAAACCGTTTGCCTAGCGGTCTGTGACATAGATCACTTCAAAAAAGTGAACGACACTTGGGGGCATCTGGCGGGCGACAAAGTATTACGTCTAGTGCCAAAACAAATACGCAATGCTTTATCAAAAGAAGATCTTATCTTCCGTTATGGTGGCGAAGAGTTTGTTATTGCTTTTCCAGATACGAATTTAGCTCAAGCAATTGAACGCGCTGAAGCTATTCGGCTTGCCGTGTCGCAAGCGCCATTCAACATGCAAGGTGAGCCTGTTTCGATTTCCATTTCGATAGGCATCGCTGAGCTTCAGAATCAAGAAGATCCAGAATCCTTGTTCGCCAGAGCAGACAAACAACTCTATTTAGCAAAAGAGGCAGGACGAAATAGAGTCATGGCAAGTAAATAGTTTAAGCAAAGCAGTACCAGAGCCACGCTGTCGCGGTTACAATAACCCCTAAATTGAATGCAATGCTGTCAAACATCGACAAAGCGATTACATTAAGCTTTTCAATAGGCTATCCAATAAAGCTTTTCAATAAAGAGAATGGCGAGCGATGCCGCCACTAGGATGAAGTAGTTTATGCAAGACGATCAGAAAAAAACCACCGACTTTGGCTTCAAAGAAATCCCAACCGATGAGAAAGCAAAAGCTGTCGCGCAAGTTTTTCATTCCGTAGCGGCAAAATACGACATCATGAACGATTTAATGTCTGGCGGTATTCATCGCCTATGGAAGCGACATACTATCAGCCAATCAGGTGTTCGTGCTGGCAATTGCGTATTGGACATCGCGGGTGGTACTGGTGATTTGACGGTTAAATTTTCTCGTCTTGTGGGTAGCGAAGGCCAAGTCATCCTAGCTGACATCAACGATTCTATGCTCAAAGTTGGCCGAGACAAACTTGCCAATCAAGGCATTGTTGGCAACGTAAAATTTGTTCAAGCCAACGCAGAAGCCCTTCCTTTCCCTGACGACACTTTCGACTGCATTACCATTGCTTTTGGTTTACGCAATGTCACTGACAAATCCAAAGCGCTTGCGTCTATGTATCGTGTTTTAAAACCTGGCGGACGCTTGTTAGTACTGGAATTTTCTAAACCAGAATCAGAGCTTTTATCGCAAGTCTACGACCAATACTCTTTCCGCCTGCTTCCAGCAATGGGCAAATTAATTGCCAATGACGCAGACAGTTACCGCTATCTTGCCGAATCTATCCGTATGCACCCAGATCAAGAAACCTTAAAAGGCATGATGGATGAAGTTGGATTTGAACGCACCAGCTACCAAAATTTAACGGGCGGCATTGTTGCGCTTCATAAAGGATTTAAATTCTAGTTATGTTGATCAGTACTTTTCGCTTACTGCGCATACTCTATACGGTAATGCGCTTTCGTCTTGATGTGTTCATTCCCTTTGCTGTTTTGCCTTGGTATATCCGCTATACAGTTGGCCTTTTTTGCTCCATTGGACGCAAGCGTGCTAGTCAAAATAAAGGCGAACGTCTCCGTTTGGCACTAGAGTCTCTTGGGCCTATTTTTGTTAAGTTCGGACAAATATTATCAACGCGCCGAGATTTGTTAGACGACGATATCGCTGATGAATTAGCTAAACTGCAAGACAAAGTCCCCGCCTTTCCCGGTCACATTGCCCAAGCCATTGTCGAAAGGGATTTAAAAGCACCAGTATCTGAACTGTTTGCTGAGTTTTCAGCAACGCCTCTGGCTTCGGCCTCTATTGCACAAGTCCATACTGCTAAACTGCATTCTGGCGAAGACGTGGTTGTCAAAGTCATTCGCCCGAAGATTGAAAAAACCATCAGTAAAGACATTAGCTTACTCTACACATTGGCGCATCTTGTTGCTAACTTGAGCGCCGATGGTCGTCGATTAAGACCTGTCGAAGTAGTCACAGATTACGAATACACTATTCTTGATGAATTGGACCTTGCCAAAGAAGCAGGTAACACAGGTTTATTGCAACGCAACTTTACCAACTCTGACTTGCTGTATGTGCCTCAAGTCCATTGGGATTACAGTCACCGCAACATCATGGTGATGGAGCGCATCTCTGGAATTCCAGTGGCCGATATTGCCGCCCTTAACAAAGCTAATGTAGACATGAAATGCTTAGCAGAACGCGGCGTTGAGATCTTTTTTACTCAAGTTTTTTCACACAGCTTTTTCCATGCCGACATGCATCCTGGCAATATTTTTGTTGATGTCACTAATCCTCAGAAGCCCAAATATATTGCCATTGACTGCGCCATTATGGGCAGTCTAGATGATGCAGATAAAAGCTACTTAGCACGTAATCTTTTAGCTTTTTTCCAGCGCGATTACCGCATGGTGGCAGAACTTCATGTAGAAAGTGGCTGGGTTCCTAAAGGCACGCCGGTTCATGCTTTTGAATCCGCTATTCGCAGTGTTTGTGAACCTATGTTCGCCAAACCACTTAAAGATATCTCTTTTGGCCAGGTGCTCATTGGCTTATTCCAAACGGCGCGACGCTTTAATATGGAAGTGCAACCGCAATTGGTTTTATTAGAAAAAACACTGCTAAATATTGAAGGGTTAGGTCGTCAGCTTTATCCAGACTTAGACCTATGGGTGACAGCTAAGCCCTTCTTAGAGCGCTGGATGCGAGAACAAATGGGGCCAAAACGCGTAATGGAAGAAGTCCGCAAACAAGCGCCACAATGGGCGGGTCAATTACCACAAATTCCTAATTTAGTGTTTACTGCATTATCTCAAATGTCTCACCAAGAAGAACGCATGCAGGCGCAAACTGAGGCAATTGATCAACTGGGTAAAGAATTAAAAAAAGGCCGACAAAATATCCCTTTCCGATTGCTTGGACTACTAAGCTTAGGGGCGGCTTGGATTATTACTGACCCGGCTTCTTTAACGCATATAAAAGACGCCGATTTAACCAGTTTAGGACTGTTTTTAGTAGGAATTTACCTGCTTGTCTTAAAACCGTAACCTTTGAGAGACTATAATGAAATCCGATGTATTGGCTGAATTAGCAGCCACTCTAGAAGAACGTAAAACCGCAGCAGCAGACTCTTCTTATGTTGCTAGTCTACACGCAAAGGGGTTAAATAAGATCCTTGAAAAAGTAGGCGAAGAAAGCATAGAAACCATTATTGCGGCGAAAGATTCCGTTATCTCCGGCGATAAATCTGATGTGATTTATGAAACTGCAGATTTATGGTTTCACACACTTGTCATGTTATCTCATCTAGATATTAGCCCAGATGCTATACTTGATGAACTAGCACGCAGGTTTAACTTGTCTGGCTTAGAAGAAAAGGCCAGTCGCACCAAATAAGCAATAGGAGAAAGATATGTTAGGTGGAATCAGTATTGGGCAATTATTAATCGTTTTGGCCATTTTGGTACTTATTTTCGGCACTAAAAAATTAAAGAATCTTGGCTCTGATTTAGGTGGCGCAGTCAAAGGCTTTAAAGAAGCTGTCGACAAAAACGACACTGAAGAAGAAAAAACAGCTCAGCACAAAGTGATTGATGCTGAAGTCAAAAAAGATGAGAAGAGCGCCTAATCTGTGTTCGACATTGGCTTTTCTGAGTTACTCGTTGTTTTCGTGGTAGGTTTGTTGATTCTGGGCCCTGAGAGATTACCTTACGCCGCGAAAACGGCAGGGCTATGGGTTCGTAAGATTCGTCGCAGTATTAATTCAGTGCAAAGAGAAATCAATGCACAGCTGGATCACGAAGAACTGCAGCAGAAAATCAACGAGACCAACCAACGCCTTCTAAAAGAAGGCCAAGCGATTCAAAATACCATTACACCCTATCCTGAAGGTTACGAAATCAAAAAGGATAAAATAGAGCCTACGAAAACCTCTGAGCAGCTGAAAGTAGAAGACGCTGACGATGAAGCTCTTGAAAAAGAAATGCCGCCATCTATGTCTGATGAATCAGCAACAGCAGATAAAGCAGACTCCACTGAGGCGCAACGAATGGACGAAGTCGAAAAAACGCCCGAAATAACGGCTTCTCGAACTTAATCATTATTTAAACTACGCGCGGACATGTGACGCATTATGAGTACAGATTCTTCCAATCAAGCACCACTTGTCGCTCATCTTATCGAGCTAAGAAATCGTTTATTAAAGTGTGTTATCGCCATACTCATTCTCTTTCTTGGCTTATATTCTTTTGCCAATGATTTATACCTGATTGTTTCTGAGCCATTACGACTATTACTCCCTCCCGGTAGCTCGTTGATTGCAACCGAAGTAGCATCACCCTTTCTTGCACCACTCAAGCTAACCTTTGCAGTCGCGGTACTAATATCCGTTCCTTATACTCTTTTTCAAGCTTGGTCATTTATTGCGCCAGCCCTGTATAAAAATGAAAAGCAAATTGCGATTCCCTTGCTGGTTTCCAGCATCTTTCTTTTTTATGCTGGCGTTCTATTTGCCTACTATGTTGTCTTACCACTTATTTTTGGCTTTTTCACAACGGTAGGACCAGGCGAAGTGACCGTTATGACAGATATTAATAACTACTTAAATTTCGTCTTAAAGTTATTTTTTGCCTTTGGTGTAACGTTTGAAATCCCTGTTGCCACCTACCTGCTCATTAAAGCCGGCGTCACTACGGTTGCAACCTTATCCAAAAAACGCCCTTATATTTTTCTAGGTTGTTTTGTAGTCGGCATGCTCATTACGCCACCGGATATTTTCTCGCAAACCTTACTCGCTATCCCAATGTGGATGCTATTCGAACTAGGCTTAATCGCTGGCCGAACAGTAAAAGTTGTTGTCGATGGCAGTGAAGAAGCAGAAAGAGAGTCTTCACAAGCTTCTTAATTTGCTTGCACTTTATAGTCCTACACTAAAACGCCTCAGTTCAACTGGGGCTTTTTTTTGCACCACACAATAAAAAAACGATTAATCACATAAAATAAAACACTATTTCATTTTAATTTTTTACGTTATATTCTAAAGATCTCATGCAATTTCAACGTTCAGCATGAGCAAAAAACTCTCTTAAAAAAATAATAATGCGAGGAAGTTATGAATATCATGCAAAAAAGCACCAACCGCCCTTTCTATTCCCTACGAATAATCCAAAACACGAACTCAGCATAAAACGTAGTTTAACGGCAACCTTATCCCCATAAGACAGCCACGAGCTCAATGTTTTCGTACCAGATCGATCCTTAAAAACAATAATGAATACCTTTCTTGTTGCGTCTCAACACTGAACAAACAATGCCGTGTCATATGTCAGCAAAAAGGTAATACAAGGAAAAGGAAGAAAGATGAAACACTATAGCGTCACCATTTTAATAGGGATTTTTAGCATGTTGTTAACCCTGCCAGCACAGGCTATTGGCTTATATCAAGCCGTCGTATCACCAAAGCCGAATGCGGGCGAATACAGCAGTATTAATGAAGCAATCCAAAAAGCACCTGACGACAACAGCACTTATAGCGTTTTTATTAAACCCGGCCTCTATAATGAACAAATCATCATTAATCGTAATAATGTCCATCTTATTGGCTCAGGCAAAGACAAAACCATCATTGCCAAAGCGATCGCTGCTGGTATGAAAGGTGAAAATGGTAAAAACATAGGCACATCCGGCAGTCGAGTTGTTGAGATAAACGGTACAGACTTCACAGCCCAGTCTTTGACCATCCGTAACGATTTTGACTATTTAGCCAATGACATAAAAGCAAAAGATGATCCAAGCAGAATCAGACAAACTCAAGCCGTTGCTTTATTACTCGGCAAACAGAGCGACCGATCAGCCTTCTATGATGTCTCTCTAGAAGGCTTCCAAGATACCTTTTACAGCAAAGGCGGCCGAAGCTATTTCAACCATTCACGAATCAGCGGAACGGTTGATTTTATCTTCGGCAACGGCTTAGTCGTTTTTGATAATAGCGATATAGTCGCGCGTTATCGCCCAAATAAAGAACTCCCGATAGGCTATTTAACAGCACCGAGCACCAACGACAAACAAGCCTTTGGTTTAGTCTTTATCAACAGCCGCTTAATAAAAGAAGATGACCGAATTCCCGCGGCCAGTTATGCACTTGGTCGCCCTTGGCACCCAACCACCACTTTCCAAGATGGTCGCTATGCTGACCCTTCAGCTATGGGCTCAACAACCTTTATCAATTCAGAAATGGATGATCATATTTACGGTTGGGACAGAATGCATGGTAAAGACATTAACGGACAACCCATTTGGTTTACACCAGAAAATGGGGCACGTTTTAGCGAATATAAAAACTATGGTTCCGGCGCTTCAATACAAGGTTATCGTCCTCAATTAACCGATAACGAAGCCACTAAATTTACGATCAAAAACATGCTCGATGGCTGGCAGCCGATTTTTGCCTCCAACCAGAAGACCTCAGTCAAAGGTCATGTAAGCGCACACTTGATGACGTTTCCAGCTCAAGTCACCTTGATAGATCAATATGGCAAGAACATCACAACCACCACAGATAAAAACGGCGTTTATCAGCTTGAAATAGAAGGGTTTATTCCACCCTTCATTGTGTCAGCATCAGAAGAAAACACTGACTGCCTTAGCAACAACACACTCCGAGGCATTTGCATGACAGCCTTCTATACACCTAAAAAAGCACAACTTGATAAAAATATTCACATTAATATCAATCCAATTACTGACCTAATTTTGTCAGATCTTGCTGTTGATGCCAGCTATTTAGGGTCTCAACAAGTAGTATCTAAAACGACAACGCCAATTGCTTTTTCGGCGACAGAATACAACGCGTCAATGGCAAGATTTCATCAAGGATTTAACAAGAGCCTAATGTCTTTAGGATTAACTGAGGAATTCGATCCAGCCCAATATCAACCGCAATTGCATAAGCGCTTTTCTAAAGTGACTAAATGGCTATGGACAAACCGAAATTATCATACAAAAATTGGCGAAGTCGCTGATAGCACACTGATGGATCGCTTTTTTAACCCTCTGCTTGTCCCGAACCTAGACGGGCAAGTGCCTGAGTTTGATTTGAACGCAACTCTAGCCAAGCAAAAACAAGCCGATAATGCTCCACATCGTATTTTCATTATTGGCGACTCCACTGCCTCTATTTATCCAGAAGCGGTTGCTCCTAGAATGGGCTGGGGACAGGTTCTACAAAACAATTTTGAACCTTCTAAGGCACAAGTCATAAATGGCGCGCAGTCTGGCCGCAGCTCTCGCTCTTACTATAACCAAGGTTGGTTTCGCTACCTCAGCAGCATGATGCGCCCAAATGATTATTTGCTGATTCAATTTGGCCATAATGATGAAAAATGTAACGAGGCCAGCAAAGGCAGAGGACCACACGATGTCGCTAATACTTGCACCTACCCAAATAATGACAATGGAGATATACAAGCTCCAAAAGGCGAAGATGCCTTTTCATTTCAGCGCTCACTGGAGGTTTTTGTACATTACGCTCAATCTCACAAAGTAACACCAGTTCTATTAACGCCAGTGACACGAGTGAAAAATGCAAAGGGAAAAACAGGCTTCCCAGTTGCCTCAGGGCACATCACTAAACAAAACAAAGATTCTGGTTTTGCCTACTTTGGCGATTACATCCAAACAGTTAAAGACACAGCAAAAGCAAACAACATTGTTTATTTAGACTTAGAAGCGAGAACTATAGAACTTGCAAATGAGCTTGGCGAGCCAGATTGGAAAAGCTATTGGCTTGCCGTCGATTCGGCTGTTTATCCGTACTATAAAAATCGCACAGGGCGGTTAGACAAACCAGACACCACTCATTTCCAAGAAAAAGGCGCCAATGCAGTAGCAAAATTAGTGATTGAAGAAATTAAGAAACAACCAGAACTTCAGGAATTAATCTCTTCTCTACATAAATAAAGCAGCTTCTAACCGCCTGTTTCAAATAATAAAGCGCATTACAACCCTTTTGCTGTGATGCGCTTCATCCATTTACCACATAATGCTATTCTGAATAACATCCAATAAAAAATTGCCATCTAACAGGAGGCTTTCAGACATGCAGATTATTGACGCAAAAACTGTAAGCGAGGTTTTAAGTTTTGACAGTCTCATTCCGGCTATAAGAAAAACCTTCCAACAAGATTTTGGCATGCCGCAAAGACAAATGTATGCTTTGCCTGGCGGTTCAGCCGAGAAACACGACACCTTCGCGGTACTTCCTTCGTGGACTAATGATGTCTTGGGTGTAAAATCTTTTACTCATTATCCAGAAAACCCTCAAAAAGGCTTGTTAACGGTTGCCGCTCAAGTATTGCTTTTCTCTCGTGACACCGGCGCGCCTTTGGCTCTCGTCGACGGCACGAGCCTTACTTATTGGCGCACAGCAGCTGTATCGGCGCTGGCAGCCAGCTATATGGCAAGAGAGGATGCAAGCTCGTTACTACTGTTTGGAACAGGGGAATTAGCGCCTTTCATGGCACTTGCCCACGCGAGTGTCCGCCCTCTTTGCACTGTTTATGTGCACGGTCGATCTGACGAAAAAATGCGTAAAGTTCAAAAGCAGATCAAAGACATTCGCCCCGATCTTAATGTTGAAGTTTGCGCTAATTATGAAGACGTGATCACTAGTGTGGATATCGTTAGCTGCGCGACTGGAAGCCCAACGCCTTTGTTCAGAAGCGCCTTATTGGCCGCTGGCACACATATAGATTTAGTCGGTAATCACCACAGAACATGCCGTGAATGTGATTCAGCCACAGTAAAGATGTCGCGTGTCATAGTAGACAGTCGCTTAAATGTTTTAAATGAAGCAGGTGACATTCTAATTCCCCTTGAAGAAAATTGTATTGAGGAAAGTCACATTAAAGGCGAGCTCGCAGAACTGTGTTCAGGAAAGGCAAAGGGCAGATTAAACAGCAGTCAAACAACCTTGTTTAAATCCGTTGGCACTGCGCTCGCCGATGTTGCCAGCGCTTACCATGTCTATCAATTACTTAATAATAAGCAAACTTAATCAAGTATAAACACTTAATCTAATAGAAAAGTGACAGGGCCATCATTGGTAAAAGAGACCTTCATATCAGCACCAAAACGCCCTGTTTCCACCTTATCGTATTGAGCGCGCACCTTATTAACGAAATCATTAAACAAACGCTCTCCTTCTTCAGGAATCGCCGCGGTAGAGAAACCTGGACGTAAACCTTTCTTGGTTTCAGCCGCCAAGGTAAATTGCGACACCAGCAAAACGCCACCAGCTACCTGCTGAACATTTAGGTTCATCTTGCCATCTTCATCACCAAACATGCGGTATTTCAACAGTTTATCGGCCAGTCGCTGAACATCCGCTTCCGAGTCGCCTTTTTCTATGCCCACCAACACGAGCTGTCCGTGGTCAATCGCACCAATGACTTCACCATCAACAACAACGCTGGCGTTCAAGGCTCGCTGCACTAAAACTTTCATCGTTTTCCCCCAATACTTGCCAATGCTTACCCAGATAAATAAGGCAAATGACTTTAACAAAGTCCAGAAAAAACAAAAGCGCCCGAAGGCGCTTCTGTCGCTCACGAATTCATTTGCATGAACTCATTTGCTGCTGCTCTCTTTAAAGAATAGCTATTACTTACGACCAGCGCGTTTACGCTCGTTTTCAGTCAATAATTTTTTACGAATACGGATGCTTTCTGGTGTTACTTCTACCAATTCATCGTCTTCGATAAACTCAAGCGCTTGCTCAAGTGTATGACGAATAGGCGGAGTCAAGGTCAAGGCTTCATCTGTACCAGAGGCACGCATGTTTGTTAACTGTTTACCTTTAACTGGGTTAACAGTTAAGTCATTATCACGTGAGTGAAGACCGATAACTTGACCTTCGTACACTTCAACCGCGTGACCCAAGAATAAACGACCACGGCTTTGTAGGTTAAACAAAGCGAACGCTGCTGTTTTACCCGTCACCATACTGACCAATACACCATTCTGGCGGCTACCAACATCCCCTTCTTTTACTGGACCGTAATGGTCAAACACACTGGTCATGATACCAGAGCCAGAAGTTAGTGTTAGGAACAAGCCACGGAAACCGATCAAGCCACGAGAAGGCGTCATGAACTCTAGACGTACACGACCTTTACCATCAGGTTCCATGTTAGTTAACTCAGCTTTACGCAAGCCAAGCTCTTCCATGATAGAACCTTGATGCTGTTCTTCAACATCGATAACCACTAACTCAAATGGCTCTTGAATTTTTCCATCAACTTCTTTCTGAACCACTTCAGGACGAGAAACACCCATCTCAAAGCCTTCACGACGCATATTTTCAATCAATACAGAAAGATGAAGCTCACCACGACCAGATACGATGAATTTATCCGGAGTTTCGCCTTGACGAACACGCAATGCTACGTTGTGTATAAGCTCACGATCAAGACGATCTGAGATATTACGTGTGGTAATGTATTTACCTTCTTTACCAGCAAACGGAGAGTCGTTCACCATGAAGGTCATGCTTACTGTTGGCTCATCTACTGTTAGAGCAGGAAGCGCTTCAACACACTCAGGATTACACAAAGTATCAGAAATACTTAGGCCGTCGATACCAGTAATACAAACGATATCACCAGCGCCTGCTTTATTTGTATCAACACGCGCTAGACCATGGTATCCCTTAACGTTAAGAACTTTACCTTTACGCTCTTTACCGTCAGCAGATTTTACAACTACTTGTTGGTTAGGAGACAGACTACCACGGGTAATACGACCGATACCGATAACACCAACATAAGCATCGTAATCTAATGCAGAAACCTGCATTTGGAACATGCCCTCTGGATCAACATCAGGAACAGGTACGCTGTCTACGATCATTTGGTAAAGTGGCGTCATGTCTTCTGCCATGTTTTCTGGGTCATTACCAGAAATACCATTGATTGCAGATGCATAAATAACAGAGAAGTCTAGCTGCTCTTCAGTTGCACCAAGGCTATCAAACAAATCAAAAACCTGATCCATAACCCAATCAGGACGAGCGCCTGGACGGTCAATTTTGTTGATAACAACAATAGGACGTAGGCCACGTTCAAATGCTTTTGATGTTACGAAACGAGTTTGTGGCATTGGGCCATCAACTGCGTCAACCAACAAAAGTACAGAGTCAACCATAGACAATACACGTTCAACCTCACCACCGAAGTCGGCATGTCCAGGTGTGTCTACGATATTAATACGGTAGTCGTGCCACATAATTGACGTATTTTTCGCCAAAATCGTGATGCCACGCTCTTTCTCTTGATCGTTAGAGTCCATGATTCGTTCAGAACCTTGATCTTTACGATCTAGTGTGCCAGATTGGCTTAATAGCTGATCAACCAAGGTAGTCTTACCATGGTCAACGTGGGCAATAATAGCTACGTTACGTAACTTATTGATATCATTAGACATTTATAGTTCTCTGCATTTAGCGTGAGCAAAAAGATATACCGCCGCTTGATACGGGCAAGTATGCTCTTCAAGCGTCTCGGATCTTGGTGCGGGGTAAAATTGGCGCAATTGTACCCTTATATTGATCAATATCCCATTAAAGTGACAAAAAAAGTCTACAAAAATACTGCAATAGAGTAACAATGCGCATTCATATGAAACGATAACATTCATATACTACAGAAATGCTACCGTTTTTTAGTGCTTATTAAGGTAAGTAAATACCTACATTTTCATGCCCTTTACCTAATAGGTAAGAAGCATGCATACGACTCATGACACCTTTGCCGCAGTACAACAAGTGGGTCACATCTTTTTCTAATTCAGCCCAATTAGATTCTAGTGCAAAAAATGGAATCACTTTGACAGGACGACCACTTACTTTTAAAGGTCGGTTGCTCGCCTCATCGGGATGGCGAATATCAATAATCACTTCGTCACCCACCGGCATTCGCACAACAGGAACTTCACCTTGATATTGCTTCGCCACATCGTCCATCACATTTTGAATAGACATGACTTGAGCGTTTTCAATCGCGCGTTCTAATACCGCAAAATCAAAATTAGATTCTTGCTTCTCCACACGATGCATTTTGGCGCGCGTGGTTGGCTTAACAGAAATAACACCGCAGAACTCAGGCATGCTGGCCGCAAATGGTGCAGTTCCGATTTCAATAGCCTTATATATGATGACCTGCTTATTGGTAGTGATTAAAGGACGCAGCACTAACTCTTCGGTTACCTGATCAATGACTTTTAAGTTCATCAAGGTTTGGCTAGATACTTGCGCAACACTCTCGCCAGTTACCAAGGCTTTCGCTCCAACTTCTGTCATTAACTGAGAGGCTGCTCGCAACATCATACGTTTTAGGATCACGCCCATCTCTGCGTTATCAACTTTGGTTAAAATCTCGCCAACAACGGCTTCAAAAGGCACTGTGATAAATTTAACATTTAACGCCGAGCCATATTTTTCCCAAATGAAGTTAGACACTTGCTTTACCCCAATCTCGTGGGCATCGCCGCCAAGATTAAAAAAGCAAAAATGCGTTTTTAATCCTCGGCTCATGGTTAAAAAAGAGCTAACGGTAGAATCGTACCCACCAGACATTAAGGACAACACAGAATCTTGTGATCCAAGCGGATAACCACCAAGTCCTTCCACACGTTGCTCAATCATCCATACTCGATTATCACGAATATCAATCGGCACTAACACTTCAGGATTTTTCAAGCGAACCGCCAAAGCGCCACAACGAGCTTTTAAGCAACCACCGATATGGCGCTCGGCATCAACTGACGTAAAGTCATGATGACCAACACGTTTAACGCGAACAGCAAACACGGCATCTTTAATAACATCGCCATAAGAAACGATGGCTTGTTCAACGATGTCATCAAGGTCAACTAAAGGAAATTCACGAACGAATTGAAAATGCGCAATACCAGCAATGTTCGACAGCGCTTCGGTAAATTCTTCCCGCAATTCATCTTTATCTGAAAACACTTCAATAAAGTCCCAATTGCCAGAAACAACAACATCAGCATCATGCTTTTTAAGAACCAACTTAACATTATGTCGAAGCTGTTTAATAAAAGCCTTTCTAACTGGACGACTTTTAATGGTGATTTCTGCAAAAAACTTAACAATGAATTTCATAGGGGTTGCGATTTATACCGGATATTTGAAAGGCGCACAGTATAAAGCATACAGCTCCGCGAAGCCAAACTCACAAAATATCCACATCACTTTGATACAAGCAGCTAATTACTAAGCAATTTTGTCTATCTCTACTGCATGCCGATCAGAGCCAGTAGCCAAGTATACAGGCCGCTCTAAAGCACCATTCGTATAATACCCTTGAATCGCAAACGTAGACTCAAGCAAACTGGTTTTAGAAAGCGACTTTGCATTCCCTTTGAAAAGAAGTTGCCCCGCTTTAACAACCGCAATACTATCCGCAAACATCAATGCATGATTAATTTCATGTAAAGATAATGCCACTGTAAGAGATTGCTTTCTGCTTAAAGACTGCAGCAGTTCCAGCACTTCAAGCTGATGCCCTAAATCTAAGTAGGTGGTGGGCTCATCTAATAATAAAATATCCGTCTTCTGAGCTAACGCTGCGGCTATCCATGCTCGTTGTCGCTCTCCCCCCGAAAGCTCGGTTAAATAACGCTGACGATAGGCGGACATCCCTGCCTGCTCTAGAGCCCAATCAACACTCTCTACATCTTCTCCATTTAGTGCTGCAAATAGCCCACGATGAGCAAAACGCCCCTGCTCTACTAATTGTAAAACCGTCATATTGTCAGGTACTTGTGGAGCTTGAGGTAAAAATGCTAAACGTTTAGCCAACAATTTTCTTGGCTGCTTAGCAATAGAGGATCCATCAAGCAGCACTTGCCCTGAAGAAGGATTAATCAAACCAGACATAGCACGCAATATAGTACTCTTACCACATCCGTTCGGACCAATTAACGCCGTCATTTTCCCTTTTTCTAATGAAAAGTTTAGCGTTTCAACAACTAGCTTATCTTTGTAACCAAGACTAGCTGATAACATTTTAATTGACATAACAAGCTACCCATTGCGCCGTAGTAAATAAAGAAATAAAGGTGCTCCCAAGACGGAACTAACCAACCCTACAGGTATTTCTTCAGGAGCAAGTAAAGTCCTTCCGAGCAAATCTGCCCCAAGGACAAAAGCCGCTCCCAATAGAGCCGTCATAATAAAATAAGAACGAGTATCCCTCCCCACCAAGCTACGTGCTATATGCGGCACAACAAGGCCAATAAAACCCACAGGACCAACTACTCCCACAGCACTTGCCGCAAGCCCAGATGCTATAGCAAAGGCCAATGTTCGATAACGCATTACAGATAAACCAAATGAGGTTGCAGCGGAATCCTCCATTTGCAACAAAAAATAAGGACGCTGCAACAATGGCATCAACAGGACGCCCAATATCGTCCAAGGCAACAAGTAGAAAAAATGCTCCCAGCCTCGAGCATAAAGACTGCCTGATATCCAAAGCAAAAGACTCTCGACTCTAGTCGATCCCCAACCAGCAACAATACCAATCGCGATGGCTTGCAAAGTTGCCCCGACAGCAATTCCCATAAGAGTTAAACGCAACGGAGATAATCTATGACGAAGAGTTAAGACGTACACTAAAAGTCCTGTAAGCAGACCACCAATAGTGCCTACTAACGACAAATACTGCACAGGCAATGTAAACAGTCGACTACCATCACTGTTACCAATAAAGACCGTAAACAGCAAAAACACAACAACGGATAATACAGCCCCCTGAGAAACTCCTAAGATACTAGGGTCAGCCAAAGGGTTTCGAGTAACTGCCTGTAGAATCGCTCCAGCTAAGGAGAAATGAATACCCACTAATATCGCAGTTAATGCTCTAGGAACTCGTAAGTTAGAAATAATAATCTCAGCACTGTGCTCTCCTTTACCACTCAGAACCGCAACTACCGACTCAACTGACAAGCCAACTGCCCCAAACAAAACAGCCATTATCAATAGTAAGATGACTCCCCCAAACAACAGCGGTAAACGTATCGACTGAATAGTTATTGAAGGTAATAAAAGAAAGATGGCATGTTTCATGAGCAACTAACCTCTTTCACGATAGACAAGTGCAATAAATAGTGGGCCACCGACCAAAGCCGTCAACACACTTATAGGAATTTCCCTAGGCGCAGCTACTGTACGGGCGAACAAATCAGCGGTAGCAAGCAATAACATTCCTAACACCGAGGAAAGCAAAACCGACGATATAACAGTACGTGCACCCAGCAATCTAGCGATATGAGGAACGCAAAGACCAACAAAGGAAATCGGCCCCACTACAGACACAACACCAGCCGTTATACATACCGCCATAGCTCCTAACATAATACGCCATTTTCCGCTATCAACCCCCATGGAAGAGGCAGCATCGTCTCCAAGAGTAAGCAACGCCATAGGCCGTATCGCTACCAAAACGCCCACCACTCCAAATACTAACCAAGGCAGCAAAATATATAGTTGCTCCCAGCTTCTACCTTGTAACCCACCCGATAACCAGAACAACAAAGTGGCAGATTGAGGCCCAGTAGACAACAACATAACACTGGTTACCGCAGAAGCCAGAAACGAAACAGTCACCCCAGCCAACGCCAGCCGCATAGGTGAAATATATTTATGTCCAGCGACAAAAAAAGTCAGAGCAGCAGCCCCAAGCCCGCCAATCAAGGCAGCAAAAGGATAATAAAAAGGGGTAATAATTGAGGGCAAATAGACAAAACACGTCACCACTCCCAGAGCAGCCCCTGCAGTAACTCCAGTTAAAGAAGGGGATGCCAGTGGATTACGTGTAATACTCTGTAACACCATTCCCGCTAACGCTAACCCACATCCAGCAGCCAATGCCACAAGCAAACGAGGCAAGCGTAGTTTCCAAATAATAATACTGTCTACTGAATTACTTGGCTCAAATAGGGATGTAATCACGCTTTGCAGAGGAATGGAGTGAGCACCACTGCTCAGACTCATCACTCCAACCAACAAGATCATCAGAGTGAAACAATAACCCCACGCCAGCGTATTCCATTTTCTGTAAATATTTACAAACAACTGCACAGATATTCTCGTCATAAGATCAATAAATAATGATAATGCAGATAGTAACCATTATCAATAACACTATACAATCTGTACAACGGTATTTGCTTTTAAACTACGACGACTATAAATTTCAAACGCAGTAATCAACAAAAAAGCCGTCGCCATCACCCCCACCATCAAACCTATCCACACACCTGTTACATCCCTTTGCCAGTCACTCATTACCCAAGCACTAGGTAACCCTATCCCCCAGTATCCAACTAAAGTAAGCCAGAACCCCGCTGAAGCTTTGCCTATACTGCGCATGCATCCAATCGCAATATTTTGCATACAGTCAAAACACTGCATGACAGACGCAACGAGTAACAGCTGAGTTGCAATTTGAATGACTTCTACTGACTGCGGGCCATTTTTTATAATCAACAGGTGTAAGACTTGTTCAGGAAACAACCAATACACAGTAGAAAATGCAAGCATGCATACGATCCCGGTCAATATAGCCGATCGTGCAATGAGTGGCTGACGTTCCAGCTGCTTAGCTCCTATCGCTTCACTGATACGTATAGACGAGGCATGAGACAACCCAATAGAAATCATAAAAACAATGTATATCAGTTGATTAACCAATACATGGGCAGCTAATGCTTGCGCTCCAAATGTACCAACCAGCAAGCTCAGAACAACAAAGAACCCCGCCTCAGAGCCATAAGAAGCGGAGGTTGGCACGCCTATTTTCAGCAGTCTAACAATATCCTGTTTGATCATATCCAAACGAAAGCGGATTACACCAAGGTCAATCGTTTTATGCGTAAAGATGGCTAAAGCAACAAAGGATAAAAAAAACACTAAGCTACTGGCTGCAGCAATCCCCGACAAACCAAGCGCAGGAAAACCTAATAGACCTTTTATTAATACCCAATTCAACCCTGCATTGACGGCCACAGAAACCAGCGTAATCCAGAATAGAATCCCTGCTTTTTGAGTGCCACTTGCAATACCGCGATAAGCATAAAACCAAAAAGCAGGCAACATTCCCGGTGCCATCCATAGTAAGTACTGCCCAGTTTGCACGGCAACATCTTGTGCTTGCCCCAACCAAGGCAGGTAAGCAGGTGCTGCAATCATAATCAAAGCAGCAATGATTGCCGTAACTGTCGACACGGCCAATCCAGCAAACAAACACTCAATCATTGAAGAGTCTTTAGACTCCCCCATTGACTCAGCTACCATGTTTGACAAGCCCACGACCATGCCAAATCCCATGGTTCTAAGCAAATTAAACAGAAACAAAGCTAGACCACCCGCTGCCAGACTGATCTCATCCAACATCCCCATCATTATAATATCCGTCGTGGATATCGCTACTTGGGCCAGTTGTGTCAGAATTAAAGGCGAGGCTAACCTTAGCAATGGGGTAACTTCCCTAGAATAAGCCTGAATAGACATCAGCTCTCCTTAACACTGAAAAAGTCATCTAATTCTACGAGTATTTCATCATCGACAAGACTCCGCTCTAACATCCACTGGTCATTAAAAATAGTATCTAAGTACTTTTCCCCACCATCAGGCACGATCATGACGACATTTCCTTTCAACTTGCCTTCTTTGATCATCTGTAGAGCGCCATAAAAAGCTCCTCCAGCAGACCCACCAATTAACACGCCAAAGCGCTTAGCAATAAAACGGCAAGTTGAAAAAGCGGCTTCATCACTCACTTTTATCCCTTTATCAATCAGGGAAAAGTCTACGCATTTTCCTATTTCTGCTCCTGGAGGTGTTCCTGTACCTGACTGAAAATAAGACCCTCCGGGGCCACCGAAGGCTATCGAGCCGACCGGCTCTACTCCCAAATACAAACAAATCAGGTAAAGCCCCTTTAAGTACTTGAGCGGTGCCACACAACGAACCTCCGGTTCCAACTGCTCCGACCAGAGCGTCCATTTCACTACCCAACACCTCCATGAGCTCATAAGCCAATGCTGTATAACCAGTAGAATTCGCTGGGTTGTTATGTTGCTCAGTCCAAAAAGCCTCAGGGTCAGCAGCCGCTATTTTCTCCGCAAGCTCTTCTCTCGCTGCTGTGGAAAGGTCATCAGTTTCGCCATCATCAACAAAAATCAACTCAGCCCCGAGCGCTTGCATAACTCGTAGCTTATCTTGAGCTGCATGATGGTCGACAATGGCCGTAAAGCGATAACCTCGTTCAGCCGCAATGGTTGCCAAGCCTAATCCCGTATTACCAGAAGTACTTTCTACAATACGCCCGCCAGGTTTAAGATCACCACTGGCTTCAGCGGCCTCTACCATACTGATTGCCATGCGAAACTTCATATTCCCCATAGGATTAAAAGATTCCAGCTTCAGCAGCAATGTTGTGTCATACCCAGGACAAACTATTTTCATTAAGGGCGTTTGACCAACCGTTTTCGTATAACATGACGCTAAATTTCTCTGACGTTGAATTTGCTTATATTCCATCTAAATCATCCTCATCCATAATCGCTAAATAGGCACTGTCTCGACACCAAGCATCCGCTTCGTTTGTTGAAAACAAGCAGAGTTTCTCAGGTAAAGGTAAGTTGTGAAATTCTGACTCATTTGAATCCATCTGATAGCCTGCTGTATTCATATAACAAACTAGGTCCCCTACTTTCGGGCGCTGAGGAAACATCACTTTGCGCCATGTCAACATATCACGATCAAGACAACTAACACCGCCAATACACGCCTGACAGCTATCACCACCTCTTTTTATAGGTGTTATAAGTATAGGATCAGGCAAAAACTCGCTACCAAACCACTGCTCAGAGACACTAAAACTGGTCCCGTCTACCGTTGCTATTGAGTAATCCCCTCTATCTTTGAGCCCTTGCACTGAAAATAGCGTTATACCAGCTTGATCCAACAGAGCTCTGCCGGGCTCTAACAGTATCGATAACCCGTGCTGATGCAAAAAGTCTCTCAAGGAACCCTCACCTTGCTCCTGAGTTAAAATAGCGCTCAATGCTTCTACTCCAGAAACCGGGCTGTAATAAGGGTAAAACCCATCAAATCGCCTGTTTGCATGAAAATTATCCTCCGAGTTACCTCTTAGAAACTCATTCCATATAGGTTCAGAGACATAGGAAATAGGCAGGCCACCACCAATATTCAACTTACGACAATGAGGGAATTTGTATCGCATTTTCACTATTCTATGCGCTACTTCTAATGCGAAAGCCGCTCTTTCTTGCAAATCATAGCCAGAGAGATGAAAAGACAGCCCTTCAAGCATTAGAAAAACTGGTAAAGTTTCTAAATGTTCACAGGC
Organism: Marinomonas sp.; assembly: GCF_965225885.1. Lineage (NCBI taxonomy): Bacteria > Pseudomonadati > Pseudomonadota > Gammaproteobacteria > Oceanospirillales > Oceanospirillaceae > Marinomonas > Marinomonas sp. The sequence goes on along the minus strand of NZ_OZ245329.1, from coordinate 1,369,457 downwards.
AATGGAAAATTCCGCCTCAGAAAAACCAAATCTACTGTTCTGCTGACTTTCAGGCCTAATCCGAAGCAATATTCGTAGGGGTTTACCAACGGCTCTTGCAATTTGCGCGGCATGTTCAAGCTCATCTAATGAATCCAATGCCACAAGACAACCCAACTGAGCAGCAAGCATAAGCAACCTTTTATTCTTGGCAGGCCCACTAATGCCTATACATTCTGGCGGAACCCCAGCTCGAACCGAGTCAACCAGCTCACCAACACTAGCGCAATCCACGCCCACTCCAGCACGGGCACACTCTTGCACAAAGGCATGGGCCTTATTCGCTTTTTTCGCATACAGTATCTGAAAATCGATATTCAAACGCGACAGAAGATCCTGATAATTGGCTAATGTACTCCTAAAGATATGCGGGAAAATCAAATGTAAGGGCTCATCATAACCCTGCTTGAGTTCAAACAGCTTTTCCGTCTTTTGCAACCATGCTTTCACATCAGAGTGAACCAATGGAGAAATACCAAGGGACGCCTTCTCTGTTATTACCAATGCCGCTACCATAAGGCCACCTTCTGACCTAAATTCTGCTGTTTTGCCGCCTCATAAAGTGCCCGCCCTACCGCAATATCGGTGACTACTAAGCCACTGTTATAAGCAAAAACCCTCTGTTCCTGAGATCTTCTTGCAGGCAATTTCCCCATCAAAATATCAGGCAAATTTCCATCTAATTCAGGAAATGAACCATCCTCATAAGCAAAGTCCTGCCCTGTCACCTTCATTTGCTCTTCACTAGTGGCGATTTTATAATCCGCCTCATGAAAAGCGGCAGGGTCAATACCATAACCAACTAGAATCGAAACCGCGCCTGGTTTAAGCCAGCTAGCTTGTACGTTTGAAGAAGAATGCCCACCAGAAACACCAACAATAACATCAGCCTCGCGCGCTGCTTTTTCTAAATCTTCAACAATATTCAGCTCTTTTTCTGGGTGGCATTCAGAAAAGTAATGTTGAGCAGACTGTAACCCTTGTTGATAGTGACCAAAAATTTCAAACTTATCGAGCTGTGGACATAATGCCGCTATCATGGGTGCCGCATATTGCGCTTGCATCCCAGAACCTACAATAAGCACCTTCCTAGCCCCTTCTCTCATCGTTTCACGAACAATAAGTGCTGACACAGCTGGTGTTCTAGCAGCGGTAATCCAAGAGCAATCTGCCAACGCTAGCGGCTGGCCACTGTTATCATCAAAAATAAGCAAGGCTGTATAATAACGCTGCATTTGACGCCCAGCCCCGCCAAAAAACTTATGAGACAATTTCATCCCAACCGTAGCAGGTTCTGCACATGTGCCCATCATGGCGTAATTCATTGAATGATGCTTTGGTGACACCATTTCAATCTTAGTCGGGTTAAGAGAATCACCCTGTGCCAAATCTTTTAAAGCTCTCTCGACCCAAGCAATCATTGTTTTATGGTCCAACGCGATCTTGGCGATATCACTTTTGGAGAGCAACACAACACTATGATCGACGTCCTCTTTGTTATGCAAATCCGTAGGAATATTAGGAACATTCATCATCTACTCCTTGATTTTAATAAAGCTGTCTTGAACGAGGCCCACTGCGGTATTGATGAGTACGCCGAATATCAATCGTGGCATTCACTCTTCTTATCCAGCGCTGTCTGGGCCCATAATTAGGCTGGTATTTGCTTCGACCATGAACGGACTTATCGTTATCAATGACAATTAAATCACCTGGAGACATAACAACTGAGGATTTATGCTGGTCAAACTGAGTATACAAAGCATTTAAAGCATTAATGGTTTCTGGGTCCTGATCAATAACCTCCATGAAGGCCTGATCAACTTGAATAAACCTTTCCCAATGAGGGCCACGGATTGCAGGAATAACAGGGGGATTCTCTATATGAGAGCGGATTAACTGAAACTGCTCATTACTTAATTGCCATAAGCTACTATTATTCTGCTCTGGCAAATGAGCCTTATCGGGCTGAATAAAGAAACGCTTTTGTCTGAGTAATGCTTCGATTTCAGGAGTGATTTCACAGTCATCAATCGAGCAAGTAATCGTTTCTGCTTGCTCCTCATTGCGGTAGCACAACAAGGATAAAAAAGTAGCTCGTTTTTCATGAAAAGCCTCTTCATTATGCCAGACCAGATCCACAGCACTACTTGCTCCTAATTGCTCATAGGCATCTTTTTTAATTGGCACTATATGGCGCATAAAACGACCATTTTCCTGAGTCACCCAACCAAAAATATCGCCGACTAAACAAGTCACCAAACACTGATATATTTCTTCTCGCAACACCTTCGGATTAACCCATGGCATATCCCAATGAGAGGGACTCTCGCCTATAACCTCATCGTCAATGACATAACCTTTTATCAGGGCCGCCCCTTTTCTTATCTGGAGCGTTTTGAAAGAGTACAGAAACTTTCTTAAACCGATTGGTAACTCTTGCGCTTTCAAAGCACAAGTTTCGGCAAATTCCGTTGACTCAACCTTTTCAAAGACAGTCGCCAAATCATCGATCAGAGCCTCTATTTTTCCAACCCCTGACTTACTCAAATAATATGATGCGATGTTGTTAGGAGCTTGATTGTAAGATGTAAGGGATTTCGCGGTAGTTTCCATGACTACATTCCTTTAAGCGTAAAACACCACCCACCCGAAGAGCAGGCGCGCCATTTATACTTTTTCAGTTAACAGCATTAACTTAGCGGTAAGAAGACAACTTTGATCTGATCAAAAAACCAAATCAGAAAAGAGCGCCTCTCTTGCAAAAATAATAGACAGGCACTATTACCCCTTCAGCCCCGCCGATAAAAAGCGCTCAACTTCGTCTTTCAAATTAAATTCAGGAAATTCTTCTGGATAAAGTAAATGAGCAGACTCTCTTAGTACCATTTGCCTAGCAATCGGACCATGTGATTCAACCCAATGATCTTTGACGAAATACACTCTATTTTTTTTCACTGCATTTAACTGTGACCAGATCGGGTTACTTTCAAAAGGCCGATCTGGACCATAGTCATAGACGAAAATAACATCTGGATTAGCAACCAATATCGACTCTAAGCTCATTTCAAAAGCCGTATTATCAGGAATATGTGGCGTAGGATTAGAACCCGCTACATTTTCGCCTCCCAACGCAGTGATTATTGCGGCTGTCATATTCTCATTATAAAAAGCCCAAGGTGCTTCACCGCCGCCCCAAATAAATAGGTATTTCACCCGCTCTTTTGCCTCACTCTCTTTGACAAAATGATCTAGGTCTTGATGAAAATCTGCATTAAGTTTTGCCGCCTGCTGACTTTTCCCCAACAGTCCTCCCAGCAGCTGAATTGAACGATCACTATCGCTAAAAGTCTCCAGAGAAAGCGCTAAATAGGGTGCTATAGCATTAAGCTGGGCAGCATTGGCTTCCGTATAACGGCGAATTGCAACAATCAAATCTGGCTTTGCATCAGCCAGCAGCTCTAAATTTGGCGCCGCACGCTGGCCAATTTCAGGCACATCAGAAAGGTAATCCAGCAAATAATCTGGATTTCTATCCTTTAGCATATAGGTACTAGCAACCGGCTTACCTCCCAAGGCAATCACAGTGTCTGCCGCAAAATAGGATATGGAGGCAACTCTTTTAGCCGTGTCAGGCAAAGTGACATGACTCCCTCTATCATCAATTACAGAGATCGGGGCTGCGTTTACGAGAGAAGCGAACATCAATACAGCTGCCATTCCAAAGCCTGATAAAAGCTTCTTATTTTTTACGTTTATCATATTTTTTCCTTTGTATTTATACATTCAAATAAAACGAGATACGCAAACTAATGTTCGACACTAATATCAGAACAATGCAGCTTAGAAAGAGGCACAACACACCCTGACAGACCTTCAGGGAAAATGTGGCAAGTGTTTTTTAGCGGATACAGAAAACCTTTTTTCGCTCGAGAACGAACAAAAGACGCGGAAACTTTATACTTGCGTTTACGACTTAAAACAGAAGTGGTTTCATAATTTAAAAGCAAAACAGGGACTAGCTTTAACCCCAACCTCTTCGCAACAGCAAATCTGTGATGCCCATCCATAATAAATAAATCGTTTTCTTCTACACATATTGGGCGCGTCCAAACCCCTTCTTGCTGAATCTTCTTTTTTAGCTTTGCGACTCGACGCGGAGCAACACTCTCAGTAGGACGTAACTTTTCAAGCGATAGAAAATGAATGATTGACATAGCAATTCCTTAGAGCTGTCTTGTAGTACATTATTCACAAGACTATCACCAAATAATAATGATTATCAATAACGCCTTTAATTTTGTTTATATTTTTTTAACTCAGAAACCAATGGCGCACCAACATAGAACAAAAACCAAAAACAGTGATCCAATATAGTGCATATTGGCTTTTTTAAAGGCTGGATTTAGCTACGATTAAGTGCACCACAAAATGAAAAGAACTTATCTTATTGTAATATAAGGATTTATTAACCCGCACAAAATTCTGGCACAAGTTATGCTTACTATCTACTTGATAAATAACTCGACAAATGGCGCTTTGTATTAAATATTAAAGCACCTTTTACAACGAAAAATAATTTCGCTTTAACTACGACTGGAGAACAACTATGTCAAACAAGACCCTTGCCTTGATTGCTGAGCATGACGCGAAGTGGGTTGACCTTCGCTTTACCGACTTTAAAGGTAAAGAGCAACACGTAACGATTCCAGCTATTACGGTAGATGAAGAGTTTTTTGAAAACGGCCAAATGTTTGATGGTTCATCAATCGCTGGCTGGAAAGGCATTAACGAATCTGACATGATCATGATGCCTCAGGACGATACGGCTATCATCGATCCTTTCACTGAAGAGTCGACAGTTATTGTTCGTTGTAACATCATCGAACCTTCTACTATGCAAGGCTATGACCGCGACCCACGCTCTGTCGCTCTTCGCGCAGAAGAATTTCTTAAATCAACAGGTCTTGGCGACACTGCTTTCTTTGGTCCAGAGCCTGAATTTTTCATCTTTGACGATGTTAAATGGAAAACAGACATGTCAGGTTGTTCTGTAGAGATCAACGCTGAAGAAGCCGCTTGGTCTTCTAACAAGAAATTTGAAGGCGGCAACATGGGACACCGTCCTTTCGTAAAAGGCGGCTACTTCCCAGTACCACCAGTTGATTCTCATCATGACCTACGTGGCGCAATGTGTGGCGCTATGGAAACAATGGGCTTGGTTATTGAAGTTCACCACCACGAAGTGGCGACTGCTGGCCAGAACGAAATCGGCGTTAAATTTAACACTCTAGTTAAGAAAGCGGACGAAGTTCAAATCCTTAAGTACTGTGTACACAACGTTGCTCACGCTTACGGTAAAACTGCGACATTTATGCCTAAACCAATCGTTGGTGACAACGGTTCTGGTATGCACGTCCACCAGTCTTTTTGGAAAAACGGTGAAAACCAATTCGCTGGCGACCAATACGCTGGCCTATCTGAAATGGCGCTTTACTACATCGGTGGTATCATCAAGCACGCTAAAGCATTGAACGCGTTCACTAACGCTTCAACTAACTCTTACAAGCGTCTTGTTCCTCATTTCGAAGCGCCAGTAATGCTTGCATACTCTGCTCGTAACCGTTCTGCTTCTATCCGTATCCCATACGTTTCAAGCCCTAAAGGCAAGCGTATTGAAGCTCGTTTCCCTGATCCAACCGCTAACCCATACCTAGCATTCGCCGCTATGTTGATGGCTGGTATCGATGGTATCAAAAACAAGATCCATCCTGGCGATGCAGCTGATAAAGATTTGTACGACCTTCCAGCTGAAGAAGCTCATGCGATTCCTCAGGTTGCTAGCAGCCTAGAAGAAGCGCTTAAGTGCCTAGACGAAGACCGCGCATTCTTGACTCAAGGCGGCGTATTCTCTGATGACATGATCGATGCTTACATCGATCTGAAAGCTGGCGAAGCTCGTCGTGTATCTATGACGACTCACCCACTTGAGTTTGAACTTTACTACAGCGCTTAATAGTTAAACCGCAAAGTAGAACACGAAAGCCTCGACCCTAGTTCGAGGCTTTTTTTTGCGCCACTATTTATTCGTTAATCTTTTTGCACGGCTTTTTTTGCACAACTGTTTATGCACTGCTTTTTATTGCACAACTTTTTTTGCACGAAAAGAAACACCATTACCAACATGCACTATAATTGTGCATTGAACTTTTTATAGTTAATACAAAGACCTTAATAAATAAGCTATCTCGGACTGCCCAATGTTGGTTCGCTTTTTGCAACTATTATTAAAGGAAATCATAAAAGCAGGAGTCAATAGAGAGGCACTGTCTGTGTATAGTTTATTAATCGACCATTTATCCACTGCAGTTGTTCAATTGAACGACAAGCTTGAGATTGAGTATCTAAACCCTGCTGCCGAAGTGTTGTTAGCGGTCAGCCGACGCCGAATTTATGGCAGCGATATAGGCGCTGCTTTTCGTGAAAACGAAGAAAGCATTCAGGCTCTTCATGCAGCAATAGAATCTGGCCACCCGTTCACTAAGCGCGAGGCGGAAATAGAGAGCAGCAACAACAGAAAACTCTTTTGTGACTATACCGTCACGCCAGTTATGGGCACATCAAATGACACTGAAAGCCTGATTATAGAACTCTATCCACGCGATAGAATGAAGCGCATTTCTCAAGAAGACGAGATTATAGCGAACCATGAAAGCAGCAAAGAATTGGTGCGCGGCTTAGCCCATGAAATAAAAAACCCATTAGGTGGCATTCGTGGCGCCGCCCAATTAATTAGTCGTGCTTTTACTGACGAGGCATTAAACGATTACACACAAGTTATCATTGAAGAATCAGATCGGTTGCGTGATCTTGTTGACCGCTTGTTAGGACCGAGACAACTGCCTAAAAACAAATCCCTCAACATCCATAAAGTGATTGAGCGCGTTAGACAACTTATTTCCGTTGAAACAGACAACCAAATTGAACTGATTCGCGATTACGACCCAAGTATTCCAGATTTAATAGGTGACGAATCTCAGTTAATTCAAGCTTTGCTGAATATCACCAGAAACGCCATGCAAGCGCTGATGGATGATGACGATAATCGCCATAAGACAATTCATATGGTGACCCGAACATTACGTCAATTCACTATTGGCTCTAAACGTCATCGTTTGGTCTGTAAAATTAGCATTATTGATAATGGTCCAGGCATTCCAGAAGCCATTCTCAAAACCCTATTTTATCCCATGGTCAGCGGACGAGCCGATGGAACAGGCTTAGGGCTATCTATCGCGCAATCCGTTATTCATCAGCACCATGGCATTGTTGAATGCAACAGTTACCCGAAAATGACCGAATTTAATATATTAATTCCCATTGAGACGACAGTCCAAGACCAGGAGAAACACTCATGACACCAGAAGAAACCGTATGGATTGTTGACGACGATCGCTCTATTCGCTGGGTACTAGAGAAGACATTAGAACAAGAGGGAATCCAATGTCGCTTGTTTGATTCCGCTGAAAACCTAGTCAACATGATTGATAAAGAGCAACCCAGCGCCATTATCAGTGACATCCGTATGCCTGGCATGGACGGTTTAAAACTGCTCGAAAAACTACAAAAAGACCATCCTTATTTGCCTGTTATCATAATGACTGCACACTCAGATCTAGAGAGCGCCGTCGCCTCTTACCAAGGCGGTGCGTTTGAATATTTGCCTAAGCCTTTCGATGTAGAAGAAGCGGTTAGTCTTGTTAAGCGCGCCATGCTGCATCACCGCAACGCAAGACCAAGCACTGACAATATGGAAGTGGAAGAAGAGACACAAGTCGATAAAGAAATTATTGGCGAAGCACCGGCTATGCAGGAAGTTTTCCGTGCCATTGGTCGTCTTGCCAATTCAAACATTACCGTATTAATTAATGGTGAGTCTGGTACAGGGAAAGAGCTGGTTGCTCAAGCATTGCATACTCACAGTCCTAGAGCTGCAAACCCTTTTATCGCTTTAAACATGGCCGCCATTCCACACGACTTAATCGAGTCAGAACTATTTGGACATGAAAAAGGCGCGTTTACAGGCGCAAACACTCAACGTCGCGGCCGCTTCGAACAAGCTAACGGCGGTACGCTTTTCCTTGATGAAATTGGTGATATGCCAGCTGAGACGCAAACTCGCTTATTACGCGTTTTAGCGGACGGCGAGTTCTATCGTGTTGGTGGCCATACTCCAGTTAAAGTTGATGTTCGTATCATCGCGGCCACACACCAAAACTTAGAAAACTTGGTACAAAAAGGCTCATTCCGTGAAGATTTGTTTCATCGCCTAAACGTAATCCGCATCCATTTGCCTAAGTTAGCAGAACGTCGCGAAGACATTCCAAAACTTGCCCGTCACTTTTTAAGCCGAGCTGCGGAAGAGCTCGCTGTTGAACCTAAGCAGCTCAGCAAAGAAACCGAAAACTATCTAACTCAATTAGATTGGCCAGGTAACGTTCGTCAATTGGAGAACACCTGTCGCTGGTTGATTGTCATGGCATCAGGCCGTGAAGTTTTGGTGGAAGATTTACCACCAGAATTGCTTGCTGCGGTTCCTCATGAACAACCTTTTGCCTCATGGGAAGAAGCCCTTAAAAATTGGGTGGACAGCACATTGGCAACAGGGCAAAAAGGCATTCTTAATCAAGCCGTACCAAAATTTGAGCGCATCATGATTGAAACAGCGCTGGCACATACTGGCGGACGCCGCCGAGATGCTTCGCTACTACTAGGCTGGGGGCGCAACACTTTGACGCGTAAAATTAAAGAGTTGAATATTGATCACGCTGAGCAAGATGAAGACTAGTGAGAATAAGAAATTAATACAGGCAAAACTATATGCAATTTGCCTGTATTATCTCAGCTTTCTAGCATTTTGGACTTGCATTTACTAGCACAATCCCCTACTAATTAAAGACAACTAATTGGTCATTTAAAAAACGGGAAAAAGTTATGTATCCAACACTTCAGTCCATGGGTATCACCAGCATACAGGACATTGAGAAATTCACTTTGCGCTACGAAGGCGGACACGACGTACTAAAAATTTATTACCGTCGTGAAAAAGGCTCATTGCTGCCTAAAAGTAAAAAGTTCAAGTTTGGCCGTTCAACCAAAACTGTATTGGCGGATGGCGGTCAGCAAACTTACCGTCAGGTTCAAGAACCGTCGCTAATCGTTTTACGAGCAATGGAAGAACTAGAACAAATCGTCGGCAAACAACACGAAAGTAAAGCAACAAAAGCGGATCTAATCAAAGAGCTAGAACACTTAGAAAAAGTCGTGAATAGCAAGATCAGTGAGATCAAAGAAAAAATCGATTCTATGCAATAACAACGTAGTAAAAGTCTATTTATAGGCTCACTAGCAGGAACGCCTTTCCATCGATCAAGACACCATGTTTAGGTCATTAATAGAAAGGTATACCTGCTGGCTCCATTTCAAAAATCCCGCTACAATCCCCACCTCTACGTTTTCCATACACCTTTATAAGCTTATTTATATGCATCTTGTCACATCCGTTGAAAAACTTGCCGATATCATCCGACAAGGTGGCATTGTCGCCTATCCAACTGAAGCAGTCTGGGGATTAGGCTGCGACCCATTTAATGAGTCTGCGGTAAGACGCATTTTAATGCTAAAATCCCGTCCCGAATCGAAGGGACTTATTTTGGTGGCTGGCGCACAAAAGGAACTATCCCCTTGGCTGGTCACATTAGATCCTAAAGCTGCCCAGCGCTTGATAAGCCTAAATGAGATACCCACCTCTTGGGTTGTTCCCGATACGACAATCACGCCAAGCTGGGTGAGAGGCGAACACCAAAGCGTGGCGATACGTTTATCTCAACATAAACCAGTTCAGCGCCTGTGTGCCGCCTTTCAAGGAGTGATTGTTTCTACTTCTGCGAACCCTGCAGGACTCGCCCCTGCCATGAGCGCAGAAGAAGTAAACACATATTTTGGAGATAAGATTGATGCTATTTTTGACGCTTCTCTGGGTGACGCCTCGCAGCCTTCACAGGTTCGAGACATTTTGACTGACGCGCTATTTAGAGCTTAAATTTCTTCTAATCAATAAGACTTTTTTAATAAGGCCTTATTAAGAAATAGCTCACAAACCGTTTAAACCACGATGTTCAGCGAACTTCCTGTGTAAAAACGTCTTTTTTATCCACAGTAATAAAAAAGCGGCGTTTCATTTTTTGTATAAATGAAACGCCGCTTTAATTTATCAGTGCTTGTAATGAAACACCTTTATTCAAATATTACTTCTAGTGACCACCCAAGTAGGCTTCACGTACTTCAGGATTAACCAACAACTCTTCACCGGTTCCCGTCATACGTATCTCGCCATTCACCATAACATAACCACGGTTAGCCAGTTTTAGCGCGTGGTTGGCGTTCTGCTCAACCAAGAATATCGTCATCCCAGTACTCGCTACATCTTTCAAGATCTGAAAAATTTGCTTAACAATAATGGGCGCCAAGCCCAAACTAGGCTCATCTAACAAAAGTAATTTTGGGCGGCTCATCAAGGCACGTGCAATAGCCAACATTTGCTGTTCACCACCAGACATAGTTGAAGCCCGCTGATTACGACGCTCTAATAGTCGAGGAAACAATTCAAACATATGCAGCATGTCTTCTTCAGCATGATCCATACCGATTGGAATCGTCCCCATCAGCAAATTCTCTTCTACTGACATGCTAGGAAATATTCGACGACCTTCTGGCGATTGAGCCAAGCCATGTGATGCGACGTAGTGAGCCGATTTTTGCGAAATATCTTCACCACGATAAATAATTTCACCAGAAGAAATGCGCGGCTGCCCAAAAATAGACATCAACAAGGTAGATTTACCTGCACCATTTGCACCGATTAAGGTAACAATTTCACCTTCCGTGACGGTCAAAGAGACTTTCTTCAAGGCTTGGATTGGACCGTAATGAACGTCTACGTCTTTAAATTCCATCAATGTAGTCATAGTGTTACCTCCTCGCCTTCTTCTGCACCAAGGTAAGCAGCAATAACTTTAGGGTTATTTCTAATGTCATCTGGACCACCTTTGGCAATGACTTCGCCATGATCTAATACAACAATATAGTCTGAGATATCCATAACCATGCCCATATCGTGCTCGATCAATAACACGGTCGTATTGTGCTCATCACGCAATACACGAATCATCTTGGTCAAAGCTTCGGTTTCAGATGGGTTCAAACCAGCTGCAGGCTCATCTAAGCAAACGATTTCAGGATTAGTGCACATGACACGAGCGATCTCAAGGCGGCGCTGTTGACCATAAGACAACTCACCGGCCAGACGATTCGCAAATTCCGTTAAATCAACCACTTTAAGCCAATAAAAAACTCTCTCAAGCGCTTCCTCTTCTGATTTTTTATACGATGAAGTATTAAAAATACCCGACAGCAGATTCCGATTTGCTCGCATATGCTGTGCAACTAAGAGGTTTTCCACAACAGACATTTCTTTAAACAAACGAATATTTTGAAAGGTTCTAGCTAGTCCTGCGCGATTCACCAAATGAGAACCGCCAAACATCTTATATTTTAACCGCTTAAAAAATGCGACAGGAGATACAAAGTCCGTTCCCTGAAATGGTTCACCCAATACTTTAATTACACTGGTTTCTTTACCATTAGCAGAGAGCATTACACTTCCACCAGTCGCCTTATAAAAACCAGTCAAACAGTTAAACACTGTTGTTTTACCCGCTCCATTAGGACCAATCAACGCAGAAACAGAGCCGCGTTTAATGTCAAAATTAACGTCGTTAAGGGCTTTAATACCACCAAAATGCATCACCAAATTTTTGATGCTTAAAATATTCTCTTGGCTCATTTAATCACCCCTTTTTTTGCAGAAAAACCTGTTCGGGTTACATTAACAAGGCCTCGTGGCTTCCAAATCATCATTACTACCATCAAAATCCCGAACAACAGAATACGATATTGCGCCACTTCTCTTAGCAACTCAGGCAACACCGTCAAGCAAAATGCAGCAATTACCACACCTAAAGTTGACCCCATTCCGCCCAATACAACAATTGCCAAGATTAAAGCCGATTCAAAAAAGGTAAATGACGTAGGATTAATAAAGCCCTGATATGTAGCAAAAAACACACCCGCAATACCCGCTGTCGACGCTCCCATCATAAAAGCAGACAACTTAACCAACACATGGTTTAAACCTAATGAACGACAAGCTATCTCATCTTCACGTAACGCTTCCCATGCACGACCAATTGGCATTTTCACTAAACGATGTTTGATAAAAAGCACAGCCCATACAACAACAAATAAAATCAAATATACAAACATGTATTTATATGCTGAGTCATAAGGGAGATTAAAGAATTCATGAAATGTCTCACCGGTACTAGATCTACGCTTAAATTCCAACCCAAATAGCGTCGGCAGTGGGGCTGACATTCCATTTGGCCCGTTAGTTAGCTCGATCCAATTGGTTAAAACAAGACGAATAATTTCTCCAAAACCAAGCGTCACGATGGCCAAATAGTCACCATGCATTCTTAATACAGGAAAACCTAATATCGCCCCTGCAAAAGCAGCTAATATCGCAGCAATAGGCAACATTGACCAAAAGCCAAGACCAAGATGCTCATAACCTAACGCCAAACTATAAGCACCAATGGCATAGAAGCCAACAAAACCCAAATCCAGCAAGCCAGCCAAGCCCACAACAATATTTAAACCAAGCCCCAGTAACACATATATTAGACCCAAAATAACAACGGTTAAGATGTACTTAGAAGCAATAAAGGGAATGACCAAACCAATTAGCATAACCAATGGGATAATCCATACCATTTTAGATTTGTGATCTGGAGATAGCACTTTGACACTGTCATGGTTATTTGCGTAACGAAACGCCATAGCCTTGCCTTTTTCTGTTTGGAAAAAAGTAGACATTAGGAACCGCCCAGCAAATACCACGGCAATTATTATAAAAACACGCTCAAATTCTAAATTGAAATCATATCCATCAAGCATAACCCCCATAATTGGGCCAAATACGACCAATGCCATAAGACCTGCAATCACGGCATCAGTGAAACTCTTTTTATAGCTAATATCAGTCTGATTCATTTACACTTTCTCCACAGCAGGTTTACCAAGAAGACCACTCGGACGAATAATCAAAATCAGTACCAGTAAAGAAAAGGAAAAAACATCTTTGTAATCTGAACTTACAAGACCAGCAAATAAAGACTCAGACAAACCAAGAATTAGCCCTCCTAGCATAGCACCTGGTAAGGACCCAATGCCCCAAGAACAGCCGCAGTAAAAGCTTTTATCCCCATTATAAAGCCAATATAAAAGTCAAAGCCGCCGTAATCCAATGTCACTAATACGCCAGCTAATGCAGCCATAGTGGCTCCAATAACGAAGACGGTTGAAATAACTTTATCGGTATCAATACCTAAAATAGAAGCCATTTTCCTGTCTTGCTGTGTAGCACGACACATACGGCCTAACTTAGTTTTTTGTATGATATAAGTGAGGATTCCCATTCCGGTAAGAGAAATGAGTAAAATCAATATTTTCATATAGGTAACCTGCACAAAGCCATCACCGACATGAAAGCGCATAGCACCAGTTAACAAGGTTGGTACGCCTTGTTGATTTGGCCCCTGACTTAGCTGTACATAGTTTTGCAAAATCAGTGATATACCAATGGCTGAAATCAATACAGATAAGCGGCTAGAATTGCGCAATGGTCGATAAGCAACGCGCTCAATCACCCAACCATAGGCACCAGTTACCACGATTGTGAATATTAAAGTTCCCATAATAATAAAAGGAAAAGACTGAACGCCAAAAAAAGTAAGTAAAGCGATTGCTATTGCGGTGAGATAAGCAGACACCATGTAAACATCGCCATGAGCGAAGTTAATCATGCCGATAATGCCATACACCATGGTGTAACCGATCGCAATGAGTCCATAAACAGAACCAAGGGTAAGACCGTTTACCAGCTGCTGGAGAACGATATCCATCGTAAGACCTCGTGGGAATTTTATAAAGAGTAGAGAGCATACTTACCAGCGCAATCCTTGGCTGATAAGTATGAAAGTTAAACTAATATGAAATTAGTCTAATTGTTTGTACTGACCTTCTGCATCCCATTTATACATAACATAATCTGAAACAGTTAAGTCGCCTTTGCTATCGAAATCTTTCTTACCCATTACAGTATTCACAGAATTAGATTTCAACCACTCAGCCCCTTTCACAGGATCAAGATTATTGTTTGATAAAGCCGCTGCGACCACTTGCAGCGCGGTATAAGAATAAAGGGTATATCCCTCTGGCTCATAGCCACTATCGCGGAATTCTTTAATGACTGTTTTACCAGCAGGATAAGACGTTGGATTCGCACCAAATGTCATATAAACGCCATCGACGTAGTTATTACCACCAGCAACGGTAACAAATTCTTGAGAAACAATACCATCTCCAGACATAAAGATGGCTTTAGAACCTTGTTGACGCAATTGGCGAACAAGTGGACCAGCTTCAGAGTGAAGGCCACCAAAATACACAATATCAGCATCAACAGAGCGAATCTTGGTAACTAAAGCGTTAAAGTCCTTCTCGCCACGAGTCAAACCTTCGTACATAACCTCTTTAACACCATAGCCGTTCAGTGTTGCCTTCATAGCATCAGCAAGACCCTTACCATAAGTGTCTTTGTCATGAATGATAGCAACACGTTTCGCTTTCAATGTATCAACAATATAGCTTGCAGCTACATCGCCTTGCTGGTCGTCTCGACCACAAACGCGGAAAACATTAGCTAAACCACGATCCGTTAGAATCGGACTAGTAGAAGCAGGGTTAACCATCAAAACGCCAGCCTCAGCATAAATGTTTGATGCAGGGATACTTGCCGCCGAGCAGAAGTGACCAACAACAGCGACCACGCCATCTGAATCAACTAAACGGTTTGCAACTGACACAGCTTGTTTTGGTTCACAAGCGTCATCGCCCTGAACCAGTTTGATTTGCTCACCAGCGATGCCACCAGCAGCATTAATATCTGCTGCCGCTTTCTGTGCACCTTTCCACAGTTGCTCACCAAATGCAGCATTAGCGCCTGTAAAAGGGCCAGCAACACCGATGACAACATCTGCTTGAGCTAGCGTCGCAGCTCCAGCAATAGCAAGAGAAATTAATGTTTTTCTAACAACTACATTTGACATAAGAAAAGCCTCTACTCGTTTTGTGTTTTATCGTTATTATTCAAAAGCAAGAAGCGTTCCAACAATTAACCCCTAAAGAAATGGTATTAATAATGGAACTTTCATAGCAACTATTCAAGAAATGTGCACCTTTATAATGCTACACATTAATCTCAGACTAAACTTTGGTCAATAGTAGTGCGTACAAATAATTCAATTAGCTTAGATAAAATTCTGAAATTCCAAAAAATAGCAAAATTAATCACTATAAATATTTATTCTTGTGGTTTTTTCTACTATGAACGAGGGGGTTCTGCACTAAGCAGGAGCGAAATACTGAGTGGTTTACAAAGGAGGGTGTAATAGACACGTTGACGCTATTACATAAATCTTTACTCCGTCTAATTTAGTACAAAGAACCAGCAAATAAATTAGTAAATAATCGGTTTTTTTATCAAAAAACTCCGGTTTTATCAGAAAATCAATTTACTACTTCATTTCTTAGCAGAAGCTTGAAAGAGCTTAGGTTCAGAAGGAGAAGAAATTAATAGATCAGAAAGGCGAACCAAGCGCACACCATCCAACTCCAGATTATTAAGACGTTTTTTAAGATAATCCATGGTTTCTGGATAAGGATGACCAATAGCCAAAGCACTTCCATGAAGCCTTGCCAGTTTTAACAAACGAGAAAATTGTCTATCGATCGCTTTTTCAGTACGAATATTGTCCAAAAACACATCTCGACTGACAGTGTCTAAACCATATTCTTGCGCTGTCTTTTTAGCCACACTTTTAGGACTGGTAAGACTGTCTATAAAAAACAGAGAGCGTCCTTTAAGTGTTTCCATTACCCATTTCATCGAGTCAGCTTTAGTGGTTAACAAACTGCCCATATGGTTGTTGACGCCTTGTATACCTGGTAAACCATCTAGATCCTTGCTCAATGTTTCTTTTAGTTCATGCTCCGTCATCTTGGCATATAGGCCGCCGGGACCAAGCTTCAACTCTCGCTGGTTTTCCATCGGCGCATGCAACAGAGTAATACGTTTTTGTTTCTGTGCTGCTAATGCGGTCTTCGTCGCAAATGGCGTACTAGGCAAAATAGCCAGTGCCACTTCGGTTGGCAACAATAGAGATGATTCCATACCTTGACGGTTATAGCCCAAATCATCTATCAAAATCGCAATTTTTGGCATTTTAGGGTGAGCATCAACCGCTAGCTTTTTCGCTGGAGCCGCTTCTTCATCAGACTGTTTATGCTCTATATTAAACTTTTCTACAGAAGGAACGCCTTTAATTTCTGGGATAATGGGTGCATCTAAAAAAGGCACAATGGCAGGAACCCAAGGCTTAGCCGTATCAAACATTGGATGGCTAGTCGCTTTAGGAAAATCGGTTATAAAAGGATAATCTGACTGCTTCAATGATTTACTTTTTGGAGCAACTATTACTGGCCCGAGATGCTCAGGCAAAATCTCAGAGACCTCAAAGAAAGTTTCACTTGCAGACTCTTCACCTTGGTCTGCAAGCTCATCAGGACTTTTTATCGATACATATTCGAGACGATCTAGAGCAGTCTCTGACGCATTTACTCCCCCCGATAGAAAGAGTAAACAAAATACAACCTCTACGAATTTCTTAAAATCAAACAAGCGAGCTTTTACCAAAAA
This sequence comes from Marinomonas sp., assembly GCF_965225885.1. NCBI lineage: Bacteria > Pseudomonadati > Pseudomonadota > Gammaproteobacteria > Oceanospirillales > Oceanospirillaceae > Marinomonas > Marinomonas sp. The sequence continues at coordinate 1,352,479 of NZ_OZ245329.1, read as the reverse complement.
TATATATTAAAAATTGCATCACTATTTCTGAGCTAACTTAGGTAGCGTCTTCAAAATAGTCACTGCTTGAAATAGCTGAAAATCCGTTTTTGCTAACTCGCCAATATCAGACTTCACATCGGCACTGGTGCGCTCTTCTCCGCCTGTTCCATTGCCTAAGTGCCCTTTTAACTCGGCTTCTTTAACAAAGAACTGTCCTTTTTCAAACGTCAATGTTGCCTGCGGCACCACCAAATCTGGCGTAATGCCTTGAGCCTGGATAGAACGACCATTTGGCGTGTAATACAAGGCAGTGGTTAACTTCACCGCATCGCCATTAGACAGAGGCACAACAGTCTGAACAGAGCCTTTACCGAAAGATTCTGTGCCTAAAATCACGGCACGTTGATGATCTTGCAGAGCGCCAGCAACAATTTCGGAAGCCGATGCCGAGCCTTAATTAATAAGCACCACGACTGGCACATTACCAAATTTGGTATTCTTCTCCGTCGCCGTAAACTGACTTTTAGACAACTCATGACGACCATTTGTATAAACAATCATACCTTTATCTATAAAAGCATCGACAATTCCAACCGCACTTTGTAAAACACCGCCGGGATTATTGCGAAGATCTAAAACAACGCCTTGGATTTTACCTTCTTTATTAAGCTTATCAATGGCTTGATAAAACTCTGACGCACTATCGCCTTGGAACTGACTGATGCGAAAATACGCAATGCCATTACCTAACCATTTATCAGTCACACTTGCGTCTTCGACTAAACGGCGTGTTAATTCATAGTGTTTCAACTCACCATCACGCTCAATATCCAGAGTCACAGTAGAGCCAATTTCACCACGCATTAACGTCACTATGTCTTTCATACCTAAATCTGTGATCAAGGTATTATCAATCTTAACAATCACATCGCCGGGTAAAATTCCGGCCTCGGCCGCAGCTGAGCCATCAACTGGCGCCACGATAGTAAGACGTTTATCTTTCATCTCAACTTCAATGCCAATGCCAGCGTAATTTCCTGAAGTTAGCTCGTTAAAATCAACCAGTTCTGCTTTAGTGAAATACTCTGAATGAGGGTCGAGGCCAGACACCATGCCTTTTAACGCTTTATTCAAAATATCTTCATCAGACATGACTTCGACATAACCTTCACGGATGGTTTCAAATGTTTCGACAAAAGACTGAATTTCGGCAGTAGGCAACTTAGGTTTTGCTTGAGCGTCTACTGAAAGCTGCGCAGAAAAAGCAGGCGAAGCCAATAACACCATAAATAAAAAGAGAATTCGTTGACGCAAAATATTGATCATATTTCTTCCTATAACTTTTTCACTGACCGCAAGCCTGAGTTTGTAATGTAAATTACCCAGCGTTCACCCAAGAAAGTGGTTTTAATGGCGTACCATTATGTCGAATTGCAAAAAACAACGCTGGATCAGGACGACCACCAGTACTACCTACCATAGCGATGGTATCGTTTGCACCCACCCACTCACCCACTTCTTTCAGCAGGCTTTGATTGTAACCGTATAATGACATGTAACCATCGCCATGGTCTAAAATAAGTAAAAAACCAAAGCCGCGCATCCAGTCAGAAAACACCACTCGACCAGAGAATATGGCATGAACAGGTTCACCTTCTTTCGCGCGTAATGTCACACCACCTAAATTAATACTGCCATTGGATGACAATGCTGAGAGCATTTTTAAAGGGCGAACCAATTTGCCACGTTGCGATGAAAAAGGCACATCTTGATCCGGAATCTGTATATCAGCCAATGCCTCTTCTAGGCGCTGCAACATATCCTGTAGGTTTTTCTGATCTTGCACTAATTGCTTAGAACGTTTGTCACCCTTCGCTAAGTCTTTGTCTAATTTGGCCAATAAATCACGTCGTTCAGCTTGCTGCCCCGTCAAACGACTGCGCTCTGCTTTTAATTCAATTTCTTCTTTAGCTTGCTGCGCTCGGTGACTGCGAATACTTTTTTCAACCAAATTTAAATCACTCACTTCGGTCACAAAGCCATTAATAAGCGACTGCCTAGCATTGGAAAAATAGCGATTGTATTGCACTAATCGCTGAGCTTCTTCGGAGCTGTCACCATTCAATAACAGCTTGATACTTTCTTCATTGCCGGAACGATAAACCGCCCTTAATTGGGCGGCTATTTGTTCATTTTGCTGTTGAATACTTAATTGAAGAGACCGCTGCTGTACTTTTAATTCCCCCAGCTGCTTCTCTCCTTTTTTTAAGCTCTCTTGAATATTTTGGATTTTTTTAAGCAGCTCTTGAATGTCTTTTTCTTTAACCTCAAGCTGCTTTTCCACATCAGATCGCTCCGACTTAATATCTTTCAACCAGCTATTAAGCTTTTGCAGATCTTTCTGTAAAGCCTGAATCTGTTGTTTCGCCTCCTCCGGTGTTTGTGGTTCGCCTGCTGCCCAGCCAAAGCTAGACAACAGAAGCAAACTTAAGAGAAGACAGCGCGATAATAAGATCATTCTTGCCTCATGCTCGCGTGAGCAAGCTTACACCCGTCATCTCAGCTGGCTTTTCCATTCCCATCATATCCAGTAAAGTAGGCGCAAGGTCACACAAAGCGCCTTCTTTAATGCCTAACCCTTGAGTTGGAGAGAACAAAACCAAAGGCACAGGTCCAATAGTGTGAGACGTTAACGGCTGTGCACCATCGTCACTTAACATTTGCTCAACGTTGCCATGATCGGCAGTAATCAAGCATTGGCCACCATTCACTTTCAAGGCTTCAATGATTCGACCTAGACAAGCATCAACGGCCTCAACCGCTTTAACCGCCGCTTCAAAAATGCCACTGTGACCAACCATATCGCCGTTGGCAAAGTTACAGATAATCGTGTCGTACTTACCCGCTTCGATCACGTCAACCAGCTTGTCAGTCACTTCTGGCGCACTCATTTCTGGTTTCAAATCGTAAGTTGCCACATTTGGTGACGGGATCAACTCACGCTCTTCACCATCAAACAAGGCTTCTTCGCCACCATTAAAGAAAAAGGTTACGTGAGCGTATTTTTCGGTTTCAGCAATACGCAATTGTTTCTTGCCATGCTTGGCTAACACTTCACCCAAGGTATTCGTCAATGCAACTGGAGGGAACGCCACATCGGCTTTAATATCAGAAGCAAACTCAGTGAAAGTAACAAACGACGCCAGTTTTGGATAAACAGCGCGAGTAAAACCATCAAAATCAGCATCGGTGAAAGCACGAGTTAATTGACGCGCACGGTCAGGACGGAAGTTAGCAAAAATAATCGCATCACCATCTTGTACTGGCTCAGATTCACCAACGACTGTAGCTTTTACAAATTCGTCATTTTCATCACGATCATAAGCGGCTTGAATCGCGCCTTCAGCAGTGTCAGATTGGAACTCACTTTTGCCTAAAACAATGGCATCGTAAGCGGTTTGCACACGATCCCAACGATTATCACGGTCCATAGCAAAATAACGACCCGTTAAAGTGGCAATTTTACCAACACCTAGTTCCGCAAGCTTAGCTTCTAATTCAGCCGTTGGTGTCTTAGCAGAACGAGGCGGCGTATCACGGCCATCCGTAAAACCATGAACAAAAATCTGTTTCGCGCCACGTTTTGCCGCTAATTCGCACATCGCCATGATTTGCTCATGATGGCTGTGAACGCCACCATCAGACAACAATCCTAAAATATGCACCGCTTTGCCAGCACTGACGGCTTTGTCTACTGCATTGACAAGCGCTTCGTTTTCGAAAAACGAACCGTCTTCGATAGCTTTGCCGATACGAGTAAAGTTTTGGTAAACCACTCGACCAGCGCCTAAATTCATGTGACCGACTTCAGAATTCCCCATTTGGCCTTCGGGTAAACCCACCGCAAGACCAGAGGTTTTAATTAAAGTATGAGGTTGATTATTCCAAAGCGCGTCCCAGTTAGGTGTATTGGCTGCAGCAATAGCATTGGATTTAGAGGTTTCGCTGTATCCCCATCCGTCAAGGATAAAGAGGGCTGTGGTTTTTTTGTTCATGTTAATCTATCCCATAAATTGATCATGATAATGCTTCGATACTATCACAGGCTTGTAATTTAGTTACAGGCCAGTCGATCTATTCAGACCATTAATTTTACGAATGACAAGATGTTGCCACATTTCGTTTTGACAACAGCCAGTCTCGAAAAATAACCACCTGTTCAAGATCAGATTTATCCATAGGATAAGAAAGCAGATATTCATGAGGAGTGGAAACCGCTTTACCAAAAGGCGCCACCAGCTCACCATTTTGCAAGCTCCGTTCAGCAAGTATGGTTGGCATAATGGCAATACCCATGCTGTTTTTAGCCGCTTCGAGCAACATATGAAAATGCGCGAAAGAAGCGCCAGCAAAGGAACCGCTTTCTAATCCCTGCGCCACCATCCAATCTGGCCAGGCATTAATACGTGATGACAAATGTAAAAAAGGAAATGAGGTGACATCTTCGACCTTCCAAGCATCAAATGGTTTGTCACCGATGCGAGCCAATAAATCTGGCGAGCAAACCGCAATCACAGTTTCTTTCATAAGTTGGTGGGAAATGGCACGAGGCCAATGATCGCCACCATAGTGCAAAATGATATCAATGCTTTCAGGATCTATCTTAGCGGCATCATCTAAAGAACGTACTTTAATTTGAAACTGTGGATGAGCGGTTTGGAATTCTGCAAGAAGTGGCATCAGCCAATAAGACGCCAAGGTAGGCAAAGCCGAAATAGCCAGCGTGGTTTTTTCATCTTCTCGATGCAGCATGCGTAAACAGGCGTTTTCCATGCCATCCAGTAAGGGAACCACTTCCTTGTAATAAGCCGCGCCCGTTCCGGTTAATACCAAGCGTTTATTGAGACGAATAAATAAATCTCGCGACAAAAACTCTTCGAGGTTACGAATCTGCCGACTGACAGCACTTTGGGTAAGATGCAACTCTTCCGCAGCCTTAGTAAAACTCAGGTGCCTGACCGAAGCCTCGAAACACTTTAACGCGGTTGACGATGGGATATAACGGCGCATGGTGACGTTACTCATTAGCAAAAATCTAGAAGAAGATAACTGTATCCTATATCACTCTCATTCCCAACCAGTAAAACAAAAAACGCACCATAAAGATGCATTTTGGTGTGACAATTATTCGCAGTAAACTTATGCCAGCGCCAAACTAACCGAAACATTTACCATGTAGCGAGCGAAGCAAAGACGAATGATGTAGCGAGCGAAGCAAAGACGAGGCAAAAACAGACGAGAAAGCGGACACCTACATGGATGTAGGTGTTAGGGCGACGCAGGAAGCCAAAGCCGAGTTATAGGTTATAAATGAGCATTTCGAGTCTGTTTTTAACAAAGTATTGACGAGCGCAGTAATCATTCTAATCCAAAGCGTGCGACTGCTGACCTATATGATACGTATGCGCGCCAACTTCATAAAATAAACGTCTCAATTCTCGAAACGAAATATCTCTAAGCACAGTCGTTGGTATGGACAATTTTTCTCTTCGACCCGACAGCCATTCCGCCAATTCCGCACCGACCACAGTTCCTGGCCCAATGCCTCGACCACTGTAGCCAGCCACACTAAACAGACCTTTTTGTAACTGCTGACAATGGGGCAGATGGTCTTCGCTGTAGGCAATTTTACCAGTCCAGCAATAATCCCATTCTACCTTACTTAAAATCGGAAACAATTCTGTAACACGCTGAGTTGCCCAGTTCGACAGTACGCTGCCCTCGCCGCCCATACCACCAAACACTAAGCGGCCTTGTTTATCCAAGCGAAAAGAGCTCATTACCGTACAAGTATCCCAAACGCCTTCTTTGTTTGGTAACACGCTGGCTAATTGCGCGTCGCTTAATGGTTTAGTCGCCAATTGAGAATAAAAGATTGGCACAAACTTACGTGCTTGTTCTTTTACACCAAATTCACTGTACGCATTGGTCGCCAAAATGACTTTTTCGGCATGTACTTGACCTTTTTCGGTATGCAAAACCCAACCACTTTCAGCAGGTTCAATTTTACTCACTGGCGATTGATCAAAGAGTTTAGCACCTTCTTTTAGCGCGGCATGAGCAAGCCCACGCGCATAAGCCAAAGGCTGAATGGTGCCTGCTCTTGGATCAAATAATGCGGAGTTGAATTTGCTAGAACCGATTCGAGCTTGCGCTTCTGCCGCATCAAGCAACTGAACCGGCGCACCGCGCTTTTTCATTTGCTCATAACGACGTTGCAATTGAGCCAAGCCGGTTTTGCCTACGCCTGCGTGCAAGGTCCCATTACGAACTGGCTCACATTTAATAGCGTATTCATCAATCAAACCGTAAACATAATCCGGAGCGGCCGCCAAAGCCTTGTACATGACATTGCCCGCTTCTGCCCCGATGGCTTTATCCAGCTGATCCGGTTCTAGCCAAACACCTGCGTTCGCCAAACCAACATTGCGACCCGATCCGCCAAAGCCTACTTCTTGCGCTTCCACAACAGCGACAGAAACGCCAAATTTCGCCAGATGCAAAGCGGCAGAAAGACCAGTAAAACCTGCTCCGACAATAACAACTTCAACATCAACACGCCCTTCAAGAGGCGCCAACACGGGTGCATCTGGAGAACTTGCACGCCATAAAGAATTGCAGATTTTATCAGACATAAGATGACCTCATCGGGACATTGGTCAAAACGTAAAAACGTAAATAGGCGAGAGAATCTCGCCTATTACTTTACAAAATAAAGATATTAGGAATTATTCGAAAACAATCCCCTGTGCTAACGGCAAATCACCACCGTAGTTCACCGTATTTGTAGTACGACGCATGTAGTTTCTCCACGCATCGGAACCAGACTCACGACCGCCACCCGTTTCTTTCTCACCACCAAACGCGCCGCCAATCTCAGCACCAGACGTACCGATATTCACGTTAGCAATACCGCAATCAGAACCTGCTGGTGCCATAAACAATTCTGCTTCACGCATGCTTTCTGTGAAAACCGCAGAAGACAAACCTTGCGGCACTTCGTTTTGAATATCAATCGCTTCTTCAAACGTTTTGTAAGTCAAAACATACATGATAGGCGCAAATGTTTCTTCATGAACAATCGGCGCATCGTGTGCAATACGAACAATCGCAGGACGAACGTAGAAACCACCCGTTGGAACGCCTTCAGTAACACGTTCGCCACCGCAAACAATTTCGCCACCTTGTTTTTTCGCGGTTTCTAGGGCCGCTTGCATGCGGTTAAAGCTGCCTTCGTCAATTAGTGGACCAACCAAATTACCTTCAACGATTGGACTACCAACACGAAGCGAACCGTAAGATTTCGCCAAACGCTCAACCAAGCCATCAACAATAGATTCATGGGTAATCAAACGACGCAATGTTGTACAACGCTGACCCGCCGTACCCGCCGCCGAGAAAACAATCGCACGAAGAGCAAGATCTAAATCCGCCGTATCAGAGACAATCATCGCGTTATTACCGCCAAGCTCCAACAAAGAACGACCTAAACGACCCGCGACGGTTTTCGCCACAGCACGACCCATTAGAGTAGAACCGGTTGCAGAAACCAGCGGGAATGTTTCGCTCGCTGCAATCGCTTCACCCAAATCACGATCACCGATCATCACAGACACAGACGCTTTAGGGATATCAGGCATATCGGCAATGACGTTTTGCGCGATTTGGTACATAGCCAAGGCACACAACGGCGCTTTTTCAGAAGGTTTTAGTAGGATTGGATCACCACAAACAAGACCTAGCATGGCATTCCAAGCCCAAACCGCCATCGGGAAGTTAAACGCTGTAATAACCGCAACAGGACCGAGTGGATGCCATTGCTCCATCATGCGGTGACCAGGACGTTCAGACACGATAGACAAACCGTGTAACATACGAGATTGGCCAACCGCGAAATCACACACATCGATCCATTCTTGCACTTCACCCAAGGCTTCAGGAACAATTTTGCCAGCTTCCAAAGAAATCACTTGTGCCAATTCATTTTTGTACTTACGCGCTTCTTCACCAATACGACGAACCAACTCACCGCGACGTGGCGCAGGAAGAGTACGCAATACTTTGAATGCGTCTTTTAGTTCTGCATTTACTTTATCAAGTTGTGCTGGCGTCGCATTATTAAAGGTAGACAGCGCCGCGCCATCAATTGGGCTGTGAGCGGAAAACGTACTGCCTTCACCCAAAGCAAGCGTATTGCCAGTTAATACGCTGTAAAAGGTATCGCCCTGTTTCAGGGTATTTACGCCCAATGTTTCTAAGCAAGTAAGTGACATAGGAACCTCTAAATTTTATGTAATAAGTGGTACGGGAATGCCTTCACCTTAACCAGCCTAGACCAGAATGAGAAATACCGTTTTCCTGCCAGTGGTCTAGTTTTTCCCTATAGCTAGATAATGTCTCTATAGGTATATTAGAAAGGAGTCAAAAATCACGCTTCACAAGATCCAACTTTAAAAGAGCATACAGATGGATATTCGATCATTACGTTACTTTATTGCCGTTTACGAAGAACGCAGCTTAAGCGCTGCCGCTAAACGCTGCTTTGTGGCACAACCGTCAATATCGACGACTGTCGCGCAATTAGAAGATGATCTAGGCACAAAACTCTTTGTGCGTCATTCAAAAGGCGTGTCGGCCACCGACAGTGGCTCGCAACTTTATCCACATGCCTGCAAAATGGTAAGCGACCTAAGCGCCATGCGCAGCTTATTTACCGACACGCCAACGCCACTTGCGCTTTCTATATCTTTGACACCTTTTTTATCTGGCTCGCTAATCAGCCAAGTGATCAAAACCATGCTCGATGAAGTTCACGGGCTTACTTTAAAGCTAGTCGATGAATCAGAAAGCGCTGACCTGCGTTTTACCTGCCAGCGTTACACCACGGAAGAAGATGTATTTTATCCACTTTGGGAAGATGACTATGTGATCGCCATGCCATTGGACCATTGGCTAGCGGATTTTCCTTCGCTCTCTATTAAGCAAATAGACAAGCAACCCTTTATTTCTCGTACGCCATGTGACATTTTGGAATCTTGGAACTACTTGATGCAAAAACAAGAACTCACGACAGATGTTCGCGCTCAAGTAAAAACAGAAGAGTACGCGTTGGATTTAGTGGCTGCAGGATTGGGTATTTCACTTATTCCAGAACATTCTTCACGAGGACGCAACGATCTGTGCTTACGCCCTTTAAACGATGTGAAATTAAAACGCGTGGTTGGTTTGGCTCACAAGAAAACCCGCAGTTTTCCGGCTCATTTGATCAATACCATCCTGACTGCTAAGCAGCAATTATTAATTAACAAAAATCCGACTGAAATACGGCTCGCATAATTTTTATGCATAACAACGTGCGTTTTTAGCTTTTGCTTTAAGGCTGATCACTGCACTAAAGTACCTTACATCGACCTAACACTATTGCAGGAAACCTTATGACACCAAATGATTTTTTCGCATCCTTGTGGGATCACTACACAGACATCACACCACAGGCTAAACGCATCCAAGAACTGTTTAAAAGCCATGGTGAAAACGTTCTTAATGATCACGTCGCTTTCCGGACCTTTAACAATTCCCCTATTTCATTAGAAAAATTGGAACCGCAACTGGAAGCAATTGGGTACAAAGCCTACGGCGCGTTTCGTTTTGAAAGCAAACATCTAAAAGCCCGTTGTTACAAACACCAAACGGATGCTGATTCTCCAAAGGTGTTTTTATCGGAACTGTTAGTGGAAGAGCTACCAGCAAAATGCCAAGACATTATCGGCAAGTTTATCGCACAAATTCCTGCGGATGCCGTGCAAACACCGGCTATTTTTTGGGCTGGAAAATTATGGGGAACACCAACAGAAGCCGAATATCTTGCCCTTGCTGAGCACAGTGAATACGCCGCTTGGTTATCAACCATGGGATTACAGGCTAACCACTTTACTGTCAGCATCAACCACTTGACCAAATTCCCGACGATTGAAGAAGTGAACACCTTGCTGCAAAACGAAGGTTACGCGCTAAACCAAGTTGGTGGTTTAGTAAAAGGTTCGCCTCAGTCTTTCTTGGAGCAGTCTTCCACCATGGCAGACAAAGTCGACTATACCTTTGCTGATGGCAAACAAAAAACCATCCCAAGCTGCTTTTATGAATTTGCTCGTCGCCACACCATGCCAGACGGTGTGTTATTCGATAGTTTCATCGAAGGTAACGCTGATAAGATCTTTGATTCCACCAGCGCAAAATAACCACCAACTCATTTATCAAACACCTTCACCCCAAACGAGCCCTAAGTGGCTCGTTTGTTGTTTGTATCTAATAAGCACAGAGGAAAGATCCTACTACCACAGATTGGCACCAAATCAGTGCACAAAGAACTTATCAATACTCAAAAGTCACGCCGTTTTTTGATACCCAAACCAAACAGATAACACCATGCTAACGATACGCTTTAGCGGAAACCTATAATAAACACGACTGTTGAAGCACTTATGGCAAATGTCTTCGCCATATAAAGTAACAACCATTATCGAGAGCATGGTGGAACAATAAATATGAAAAAAAATAAAACAACCAACGTGAGAGTTATTGCTGAATTTGATCAGGAGATGGAAACATCAGATGGTGTGATACTTCGCGCCAATATTTTTCGTCCAGATGGCGAAGGCCCCTTTCCAGTATTAATGACGCGTTTGCCATACGGAAAGGACGGATTTTATGAAACAGGCTTTCATCAAGGCGCCATTGACCCAATCCGTGCCGCCAAGCAAGGCTATATAGTCGTCGTACAAGATGTCCGCGGAACTCATGCCTCTGATGGCGATTTTGCGCCATTTCGTAACGAATACAAAGATGGCGCTGCGGCTGCAAAATGGGCAGCCTCTCTTCCAGGGTCATCGGGAAAAGTAGGCTTGTATGGCCTCTCTTACTTTGGTTTTACTCAACTAGCCGCTGCCTTCGGGCCGACACCAGAAATCCATGCCATCGCACCGCGTATGCGCTGTGCAGATTCGACCAACGGTTTATCGCTACGCCAAGGCGCACTGGAGTTAGGCAGTCACGGATTCTGGTACACCATGATGAGTTTTGCCGAAGCAGGCCGCCATCATCAGGGTGAAAAGTTACTAAACACGATCAAACAACTCGCCAGCGATATGGACTCTCTTTCCAAAGAAGGTTACATCCAACGCCCTATCAACCGTTTTGCTTCAATCAACCGTGAAGGCGTTAGAGGTTTAATGACCGAAACCTTCTTTGCCGCCACAAGAGAACCCGCTAATCCAAATTCTGTTGAATTAGAAGCACTCAATATCACAAATCGTCTGGATCACATCACAGCTCCCGCTTTTCACATCGCAGGCTGGTATGACATTTTCCAACAACAAACACTGAACGACTATATTGGCATGACTAAGCGTGGCGTTCCTTGTCAGTTAATGATTGGCCCCGGTCCTCATGGGGCAGTGACAGGCAGTAAAGTCGGCGAACGCTTCTTCGGTATGCACGCTGGTGATCTTTCTATCAATATTTTCGATACAACTTATGACATGCAAATTCGTTGGTTTGATCGCTGGCTAAAAGGGGACGAAAGCAAGGCAGAAGAAAAGCCAGTGAAGGTATTCATTATGGGGGAAGATCGCTGGCAAACCTTTGACCAATGGCCCGTTCCTGCTACATCAACCTCCTGGTATTTACAGGCTGATGGCGGATTAAATACCTCGATCCATTCAACCCCGGCGACAAGCACCTATGTCTATGATCCAGATAATCCGGTCCCGCTTTTAGGCGGTAACACCATGCAGGATCTTGGTCATCCGCCGGGGCCTTTTGATCAGCGTCCGGTAGAAGCGAGAGACGATGTGCTTGTCTTTACCAGTCAGCCATTAACAGAAGACCTTACGGTCATTGGTCGTATCAGTGCCTCTATTTGGGCCACCAGCGATGTTGTGGATACCGACTTTGTCGTGCGTTTATGCGATGTCTCGCCCGATGGCACCTCGTGGAATATTGTCGATGGAATTGTGCGAGCTCAATATCGTGATGGTTATGACAACCCTAGTCTTATTGAGCCGGGGAAAGCTTATCGCTACGACATCGACCTTTGGTCTACCGCCAATACATTCAAAAAAGGCAACCGTATTCGGGTACATGTCACCTCAAGTAGCTTCCCACATTGGGATGCCAACCCAAATACAGGAGCCCCGTTTAGCTCAGTAGATGTCAACATCGCTAATCAAACGATTCACCACGGCTCAGATATGGCATCCAGCATCACCTTACCTATTGTTTAAGCTCAAAGCCCGAATGGCAGTGATGCCATTCGGGCTTTTTATAAATATGACGGATTAAGTAAAAATAAAAATGGCGCCATCACCAAGACATTGATTTTAGACAAGGTGGATTACGCTGTGTTTTTGAAGGGAGTTCACCAAATTGTTCTTTGTAATATTGCGAAAAGACGCCCAAATGCCAGAAGCCCCAACGAAAAGCGATTTCAGTAACAGAAGAATGCGGCTCAAGAAGAATATCTTTTCTGACACCATGTAAACGTAATTGGCGCAAATAGGTACTTGGATTAACACCTAAAAGCTTCATAAACACATCATAAAGTCCGCGACGACTCATCCCTAGATGCTCACATAAGCCCGCAACAGTAGGATTCGATGTTGGATGTTCCAAAGCAAAGAGACGAGCTCTATCAATAATGTTTCGCTGAACTTTATAGTCATGGGGGCGAGAGCCAACCTTTGAATTTGAGCCTTTTAACGCTTGTAGTGCTGTAACAACCAAGTCTTCGGGCAACTGTTCTATCGAGTAGTTTGCTTCCATTGATTTAGGACTTCTTATTGCCGAACACAAAGAATTCAATAAAAGAGACGCAAACATTGACACTTGCTCAGAAGCGCATCGAATAACAGGATTATCATTTGTTAAACTTTGAGCACTCACGCCATATAAATCAAAGCTCAAACTATCCAAAAAACTTGAATCTACCGTCACGCCAATTAAATCTGACTGCCCAGCCGCATTAAATCTTGACTCATCACCAGCTGGCAGAAAAAACAACGAACTTTCCGTTAACTCTCTGTTTTGAAAAGACGATGTACTTTTATGAAGCTTCACTCCAATTAGCGTCACATCCTCATTAGCGGCGGCTTTTTGCTCAATAGATTGATTCATCCATTCACGAAAAACCTGAACATTTCCAACCGACCTTCGAAGAACCCCACCTTTAAAAGCACCACACGACAACTGCGTATAATCTTGCTTCCAATCTGAAAATATATTCGATTGTAAAAATGGATCTGTTGATTCTACACACTCCACAAAATTAGACATTTTTTTGCCCTCAAAAGACATTTAAAGACACTCTGATGGATAGCTTTACATCAAAGATCCAAAACAAGCTTGTCTGTTTTGGATCTTGAGCAGCAAAGAAGCATCACGCCAGAGGCTTTTTCATCATCGGACAAGATCCCATCTTGATGATCCACTTCCCCTTCCAGAACCGTCACTTCACATTCTCCACAAATACCACTACAACAATTATGGTTAGGGCTCATACCAGCCGACAATAATGTCTCCAAAATAGATTGATCCGCCGGAACAACGAATGTCTGAGCGCTTTGTCTTAACTCGACAACAAACGCTCCAGCACCGACTTGAACTTGTGGCGCTGCAAAACGCTCGATATGCACAAACTCAGATGGACGATCACGGCATACCTCGATAAAAGCATCCAGCATAGAGGCTGGCCCACAACAATATAAGTGGGTTGTAGACGAATAAGCTTGTATGTCTTGTGCCAGATCGGGACGACCATCCACATCGTTACAACAAATTTTGCCACCAAGGTCCTCGACTTCTTTTAAGAAAGGCGCGTCTTTTCGAGAGCGAACATAATAACTAAGACTCCATTCCCGCTCAGTGGTCGATAGAACGTGCGCCATCATTAAAATAGGCGTGATGCCAATGCCACCTGCGATTAAATGCACTGGGCCATTTTCAACAAGAGGGAAAGCATTTCTCGGTGACGAAATAGTCACCATGCTTCCTGGGCGCCATGTGTTATGAATCGCCAAGGATCCGCCTCGGCTGTTTGGGTCCAGACGAACACCTAAAACATATTGTTGGTTGCTGCTGCCTGCTGTCAGTGAATATTGTCGTGTGGGAGCGTCGGCTTGAATAACGTCAATATGTGCTCCAGCATCGGCCTCGGGCAACTCACCTTCTAGTGGCACAAGAACAATACTGATAACGCCTTCACACTCCCAGTGCAGCGATTGCACTCGAACTTGATACTTGTCTTTTTTCATCATAGATCGCCTTTTATTATCTGTAAGAAGAACCGTGTTTGGAGCTTGCCCACTTTTTTTATTCAAAAATAGTCATCCAAAAAAGTGGGCTTTGATCTGTCTTTAATCTCATTCTTCTTTCATAAGACGATCCATCAACCTTCTCATAATCGAAGGTCCTTGATCTTGTGGTAAGAATTGCTTCTTAATCGAAGGATCCGTTAAATGCCAAATTTTCTGCTGAGCTTCGATAATTTGACGGTCTTCTTCAAAGGTTTTCATCACCACGTCCATGCGAGCTTCGATTTCTTTGGTCACGTCTTTCGCTGGGAAAATTAGCCCTGTCGCATAATGATATGCCGTTTTTGTAGCCGATATAGGCGTTACAGCCTGTTGTTCGATGTTTTCGAAGATGGGTTTAATGTCTTTGCTAGGCGCTTTGTAATCGCATTTTTTTGCTGTGCCGGCGGGGAATCGAGCGCCGTATAAAATAAAAATGCCCGGTACAACAAACTCGTAGGTCGACCAAGTATCCACTTTGACACTCGCATCGCTCGGCATCTGCGCGTTTTCAAACCAGCGCTCAAACCTTACCGCTCTACTTTGTGGCGCCACAACAGGCAAGGTTTCTGCCCAATACGCACCTGTTGCTGGGCGCAATGTTTTTTCATGGACAAAATCAACGTGTGACAAATCGCATAAATTGTCATGCACTAACTGGTAATGGGCATCATATTCAATGCTGTTGTAACGCATCGCTTTATTAGGATCATTGACTCCCCATGCATCCGGGATAAAAGCTTCATCGGCCAATTTAGGGTCGCCCATCCAGACCCAAATCCAGTCATTCTTTTCTATTACAGGAAACATACGAATAGAGCATTTAGGTGGCTTATCCACCATGGGGACATCCACACACTCGCCGTTTTTATTAAATGCCATGCCATGGTACATACAACGAATGTTGTCACCTTCGACTCTCCCAAAAGACAATGGGGCATGACGATGAGGACAGCGGTCTTCCGCCGCCATCAATCGCCCTTGTGGATTTCTCCAAACCACAACGGGCATCTCAATAATAACGCGGCCAACAAGCTTTTCATTTTCTTTAAGCTCATCGCTCCAGCCAAAGACATACCAAGAGTTTTTTAAAAACATAACCTTCTCCAATTTTAATTATTATAGGAAGCGCTTCATGTACAATTGAGCAGAATTACACTTAGTGTATGGCTAACATACACCTAGAATAAAAACATTCCAAGAGGCATTTATGAAAAAAGAAAAGAACCAATTAGTCGCGCAGGTAGCTGATGTTCATTTGATAGATAAGTTCTCTGACAGGCCAGGGGTTTGGTTAAGCGTCACCGGATCAGCTTACTATCAACTATACAGCCAAGCACTCAGTGATATTGGCCTCAAGCCATCTTGGGTTACGGCTCTCGCCTTAATTGAACAGTTTGCCGGCATTACCCAAAGTGAACTTGGACGCAAATTGAAGATCAACCGAGCCTCTGCAATGGCATTAGCAACAGCCATGAATGACTCAGATTTAATCACCAGAACCAAACTGGCAAAACTCAATCAAACGGCCTTGAACCTAAGTGAAACAGGACTTAACAAGCTAACCCAAGCTTGCGACATTGAAACCAATATAAGTAATCAAATCCTAGAAAATATCGACAAAATGGAGAGGGAAAAGTTTGTCACACTGTTAAAAGAGCTGTACAGATTAATGACAAAATAAACTAAATCCTTTTTTTAAAATTTATCTCATCATATCTTTGTCACCTAGCGCTTGTAGTATGTACCGATTCGGCTGTCCGTGTATAATGCTGGCAGTTTAAATATGAGCCTTACGATTATGATGAACCAACTTATTGAATTTTCTATCAACCACTGGGAAATGGTCGCTGTCTTTTTCGCGATTCTTGCCACACTACTTTTTGTTGAAAGCCAAGGCGGGGCAAAAGGGCTTTCACCTTCTGCTGCGACTAACCTAATGAACAGCGAAGACGCAGTTGTCGTCGATATTCGTCCAGAGAAAGAATTCAGCACAGGCCACATCACCGGCGCGCTAAATATTCCTGCGACTAAGATGAAAGACAACATGAATCGCCTTGAGAAACATAAAGACGCCCCAATCATCATAGTTTGCAAATCTGGTGTAACGTCTGGTGCAAGCGCGAAAGACCTGAAAAAAGCGGGTTTTGGCAAAGTTTACAAACTTCAAGGTGGCATTGCAGAATGGCAATCATCTAACCTGCCACTGGTTAAAGGATAAGAGAAAAAATTATGGCTACCGTCACTATCTATTCGAGCGATTACTGTCCATTTTGCGTTAGAGCAAAGCAATTGTTAACGGCAAAAAATGTTGCCTTTAATGAAATCCGTGTGGACGGAGAACGTGAATTACGACAAGAAATGATGGAGAAAAGTGGCCGCCACACCGTTCCACAGATTTGGATTGGTGAACTGCATGTTGGTGGGTGCGATGATCTTTATGCCCTTGAACGCGAACAAAAATTGGACGCTTTACTTGCATAAAAGTAAGTTGCCCAATAACTGCACGGTATAAATGAGCGACGTACTCATCGCTTTATCTAAATTATTAAAAAAAGGAACTAAGATGTCCGATATAGCTGAAACACCAGAAACACAAACAGAAGAAGCACAGACGCCACAACTTTCCATGCAGCGCGTGTTTTTAAAAGACATTTCTTTTGAATCTCCTCGTTCGCCAATGATTTTCCAAGAAGAATGGAAACCAGAAGTGGGCTTAGAGCTAAACACTAAGAGCCGTCAAGTTGGCGAAAGCGTTTATGAAGTTGTATTGGAAATTACCGTTACTGTAAAAAATGGCACAGAAACTGGCTATTTAGTTCAAGTTCAACAAGGCGGTCTATTTGTTATTTCTGGTCTTGACGATCAGCAATTGCACCACGCTTTGGGTGCTTTCTGCCCTGCTACCTTGTTCCCATACGCTCGTGAAAACATCGATGCGATTGTGGTAAAAGGCAGTTTCCCAGCGATCATGCTTGCACCAATCAATTTTGATGCGCTTTATATGGAAAGCCTACAAAAGCAGCAAGCTGAAACAACTCAGTAAAAAACACCGAGTAATAAAAACGATTAAGAGTTATAAAAAAGGAGGCTACGCGCTTCCTTTTTTATTGCATAATAGCTGGGTTAGCGCCTCTTAATATCGCCAGTCAATATGGAAGCTGTGATGAAGAAGAAAAAGAAACCTTGTCCGAATTGCCTTAAAGCCCGCTGGTTAATCCTTTACCTCGGTTGCTTTGCTCTTTTTGCCCTGCTGTTTGCCAATCAGTTTCTAGATAAAGGAATGTAACGTGAAGTGGCTATTAGTTTGGATGAGCGTGTGTTTTTTAGCTGGCTGTGCAACATATCAACAAGATATCAATGAAGGCCTAAGCTTAGCAAAAAAAGGGGAATGGCAAGACGCTGAAGGCAAGCTTGAAGGTGTATTAAACAACTCTCAAGACCAACTACTCTATTATATGGAAATCGGTGCTCTCGCCCAAAACCAAGGGAACTTTGAGCGCAGTAACGAATTGCTAGAACAGGCTGAAAAATTAAGTGATACATTTTTCGCTGAAAACTTCTCCAATCGTTCTTGGGCTTTATTAAGCAATCCGAGACAAAGCGACTATCGCGGCAGCGGTATGGAACGCGTTTACATCAGTTATCTAAAATCTCTGAACTACCTCGCTCTTGCTGAGCAAGAAAAGAATATTTCGAAAAAGCGTCAACTGAGTGACGCCGCTTTAGTTGAAGTACGCCGGATAGACATTAAACTCAACGAAATCCGCGCGCAAAATCCTAGTTATCAAGATCTAGACGCCAAAGAAAACCAAGCCTTTTATATGAAAGCATTAAGTTGGCTAGGGGATTTCTATACTGGCGGCCG
This sequence comes from Marinomonas sp., assembly GCF_965225885.1. Lineage (NCBI taxonomy): Bacteria > Pseudomonadati > Pseudomonadota > Gammaproteobacteria > Oceanospirillales > Oceanospirillaceae > Marinomonas > Marinomonas sp. The sequence continues at coordinate 1,334,224 of NZ_OZ245329.1, read as the reverse complement.
CGACACAGACAAATTCCTTTATCGTGATGACGCCTGGGCTCGCTATATGGCAGGCCTACAGTACGAGATCGATGGCGAATTCGATGATGCCCGTATCAGTTATGAAAAAGCCGCCAATTTGTATGAAGACGGTTATGCGAAACAATATGCTTTACCAAGCACTACTGCGGAACGCGCTTGGTTAGATGCTATACGCATGATGCAAAAAGGCGGTTTTAGCCAGAGTGAAATAGATCAAAAAATTACAGCAAAGCTGTCTGCCGATATGCAAAAAACGCTCAAACAATATCATAAAGGCGATGCCGAGCTGGTCGTCCTAGAGCACCAAGGTTTTATCCCTGATAAAAGCGAAATGACCTTATTATTGTATGCAGATCCGCGCGCTTACTCTTTGGTATTAGAACCACTTCATAGCGGTGGAACGATGGATGCTAATGATTCATTCCGTTGGTTTACCATGGTTTATGCCGACATCAATCCGCTTAACCTAATCGCCAACTACAAAGCTGGCGGCGCCTGGGGGACTTTTTCTGGCATCTTCACTAAACGTGTGATTCTCGGACGACCTGTTTGGCAGCAACTTAGCTCTACCAAGGTAGACAAATTACTCACCGAACAAACGATCCGCGTTACGGTGCCTTATTATGGCCGTTTCACATTGGATCAACATCAGCCAACCTTGCAGGCAAACACATCAGCGATAGCGCCTTTTAATAACAGCATTCGCATGACCTCTCTCGCTGACATTGCCTTTCAAGAGCAACTTGCACAAGCACAAAGAGACATCTATGAAGGCTTAGTAAGAGAACTATTACGCAGCTGGTTAGCGTATCAGGTGGCATCAAATGTAGAAGATAAAAACGCCGCGCTGCTTTTAAACCTGATTGGGCAAGTCGCAGTATTTGCGTCATCTGCTGCAGACACTCGTAATTGGCTTACCTTGCCAGCGCAAGTGAGGCTTACTCGTGAACCTTTACCTCCAGGAGAATACACGCCAGATTACAAGGTTAATGGCAAAGCGTTCTCTCTTGGTAAGGTCAATCTGGACGCCAATAAAATTAAACTTTGGAATCTACGCAACCCCTATTAAATTGATTACACTAACGGCTTGGCATCAGGCTAATCGGACTAAGGAAAATATTATGCGCATTGATACAGTGAAACAGTCTCATTTGATATCCCGTTCATGGAAAGGTCTTTTCGCCCTATTCATGGCTGTCTTATTAACAGCGTGTTCTGGTAGCGTTAAACGCCTCGACACGAATGAAGAGGTCGCATTGTCCGATCGTTGGAATGATACTGACTCTCGCCTTGTCGCAGAAGAAATGATGGGCGACATGCTGACCTTCCCATGGTTCCGTGATTACAATTTCAGTAACAAAGGCAATCCTACGGTTATTGTTCAGACCATCCGTAATAAAACCTCTGAACATATTCCGGTTGATACCTTCATTAACGACATCAAACGCAGCTTATTACGTGCCGGTAAAGTCGACTTTGTAGTGTCTGGCGCTGAACGAGACGAAGTTCGTAACGAACGTGAAGAGCAAGAATTGAATGCAGCACCCGATACGGTTGCTAAATTTGGCCTAGAGCAAGGCGCTGGTTTTGCCCTATCTGGCTCTATTAACTCTATCGTCGATTCTAACGGTGATCAGCGCGTAAGCTTCTACCAAGTTGACCTTAAATTGATTGATATGACGACTAACCGCGAAGTGTGGAACGGTCAGAAGAAAATCAAAAAATTGGCTGACAAAGGCTTCTTCTAACCATGAAACTCTCTGCTTTGCCAGCACCACTTAACTGGATAATGATGACAAGCCTTGTACTCAGCCTAACTGGCTGTCTTGGTTTGAATAACAAATCCAGTGATACACAAGAGCCAATACCAGATTGGGTATTGGCTCCACCGCAAGCCAGTTCACACTTGTATGGTGTCGGTAGCGCAGCGCGTATTGAAAACATTGCCTTAGCGTTCACTCAAGCAGAACAAAACGGCAATGCTCAAATCGCACAACAGCTTCGAACTCAAGTAAGTCAGGTCAATACGCAAGACACTCAAGTACGATCTGGGCAAGGCAAAGAGCAAGTTTCAAAAACACAAACCGCTTACACACAAGTCACAACCTCGCCCATTGAACTTGAACAAGCCATCAATGAGCAACGTTTCGCAGGCACAAACTACGTCTATGCGCTGCAATCAATTGATCGCAGCCGCATTACCGCCAAACTAAAGATCGCTATTAGCGACACTGACGACATGATCCGCAAACAAGCGGCTTTATTGACGAAAACTGAAGACAAATATCCTGCACCGCAAGACTGGCAAACTTATATGCAGCTTATTCCGTATTTTGCCCAACGCAAATCTTACGAAGATGAGCTCAATTTGTATTCAACAGCAAGCACAGCTGTTGGCAAAGCCGACTCTGAGATTCAAGACATAGAACAACGCCTTAATCTAGCGCTGAGCAGTTATGGCTTTGATGTGTCATCAACCGAACAAGCCGATACGCTTGCAAGTGCTTTATCACGTTTTGGCCTCACCCCAAAAGCTGGCTCTCTGTTCAAGCTGAACAGCCGAACAATCCAACACCATGAAGAGCAAGATGGACGTTTTTATGTATTTGAAGACGGTACATTAGAACTTATAGACCCGACAGGTTCTCGCCTTGCATCTTGGACTGTGAGTGCCAGAGGCATTGCCAAGAATCTTAACACGGCGCAAGAACAAGCCTCAAAAAATTGGTCAAACCAAGCCGTTGAAGCCATGTTTACTTGGCTTACACGTTTGGATTAAGACGTTTAAGAGACATGAAAGATTCGCGCTAAGCATTCTAAATTCTGTTAAACTGCGCTGCATTGAGCCACTCGCCGTGAGTGGTTTTACACTTCATTAGGAACACCAGTGTCAAAATTCTTTTATCGTGGTAGACCCGATATCATGGGTAAGCATAACCTAGGCAATTATCAGCCTAAGCCTAAAGTGAAATCTGGTAGCGAGGAAAACCCGCTGATTTTGCAAGTGCAAAGTACAGAGCGTGAGCGTGAAATAAACACCATATTGATGGCTAACGATTTATTTGCAAACATTAGCATCGACAGTGAGATGCCTGAGGATATTACGCCTCTCGACGTCCTACTCAATAAGCCGGTTACTCAAATTGTTGAAAAAACTCCACAACGTAACGACCCATGTTCGTGTGGCAGTAATAAGAAATACAAAAAGTGTTGCGGCTAAACAAGCCAAGCAAGCACTTTTAAAACAAAAAAATAGCGGCCGTAATGAATATTACAGTGCCGCTATTTTTTTGCTACAAAACAGCTTTTATCACTTAAACCAGATCTTCATAAGGCAAACCAACATACTGCATCGCAATAATACGACGCCCTTCTTCATTATCCGTGTAAAAACTCAATTCAGAACTCATGAATTTGTCATGAGTCGCTGTGTCATTATCATGTTCATCGCCCTGACTAAAGTCATGTAACATGCTGGTCATCCACCATGAAAAACGTTCCCCGTGCCAAACACGGCGCAAACAAATATCGGAATACTGCGAGATGCATTCTTTGTCGCCTTCTTTATAAACACGCGTCATCACTTTATACAAAGTCGCCACATCAGACGCTGCTAGGTTCAAACCCTTCGCGCCGGTTGGCGGTACAATATGAGCCGCATCACCGACTAGGAACAAGTTACCGTATTGCATCGGCTCGCAGACAAACGAACGCAATGGCGCAATACTCTTTTCAATACTTGGCCCAGTCACTAATTTCGCAGCGACATCGTCTGGCAGACGGCGTTTTAATTCTGTCCAAAAATCATCATCGCTCCAGTCTTCTACCTTGTCAGTCAGAGGAACCTGAAGGTAATAACGTGAGCGAGTCGCAGAACGCATGCTGGTCATAGCAAAACCACGGTCAGTTTTACAATAAATTAATTCGTCGTTAACTGGAGGTGTATCAGACAAAACACCCAACCAGCCAAACGGATAGACTCGTTCGAATTCTTTACGGGAAGACTCTGGAATAGTTTGACGTGACACACCATGAAAGCCATCACAGCCAGCGATATAATCGCAATCTAATCTGTGTTGCTCACCATTCTGCTCGAAGGTGACATAAGGGGAATCGGTTTTCACATCATGCAAAACCACATTGCTAGATTCGTAGTAAGTCGTTAAACCCGCATCTGCGCGAGCTTCCATCAAATCACGGGTCACTTCTGTTTGACCATACACCATCACGGTACTGCCGCCAGTGAGCTTTTCTAATTCAATCTGCACACGCTTGTTGTTAAACGCTAACTCAACACCGTGATGCACTTGGCCTTCACGATCCATGCGCTCACCAACGCCGGCTTCACGCAGCAAATCCGTCATACCTTGTTCAAGTACGCCTGCACGAATTCGACCTAGAATATATTCCCCAGAGACCCGTTCGATAATGACATTATCAATACCCTGCTTTGCTAAAAGTTGGCCCAGTAATAGACCCGATGGACCTGCGCCAATAATCGCTACTTGTGTTTTCATCTTTCTCTCCGATTTATTGTTATTTTCTCGACGTTGATTCTGCGATCAACGTGCTGGGAAGGTACGAATAAGTCTACTAAGCCTCAGTCTTTCAGAGAAATCGCCAAATAAGGCGCGTCTCTGAAGGAATGTAGATACCTTTCAAAGAGTCGCAACGACATGTGGCGTTTTCTCTGAAAGACCCATAGGGCATACTCTAAAAGCCTGTATTCTTTGTTGAGCACCTCGATAATAGAACCACTATTTACATTCGGTACTCGCCTCGAATAACAGGCTTTTATCCACATGCTGAGGCAAGAGGACTTGTTCGTACCTTCCCTCGTGACAACATAATGGAAGATAAAGAGACAATACGTTAGGTAATTTATGATCAAAAAATTGTACTTTTTGATCATTCATGATTTTTAAGATTAACTGTTTAAATACGATTTAAAATGACTTTATGGCTTTTTTCACTTATAAAAACCTATAAACATAGGTTTATTTGTATATTTTAGTCTTATAAGAAGAAACAGCCAAAAAAGTACATTTATGTAACTTATAAAAATAAGAAGAGCGACATGCAAAAAACTAACATCCCTCATTTTGGACTTTATGGCGAATCCAGCTGGATCAATGACCCAGAGTTTTTCCATATTGAAGACATAGAATCTCGCAGTGGCGACTTAGGCTGGAAAATCAATCCGCATCGGCACGCTCAGCTTTTTCAGATTCTGATTTTAAAATCAGGTGAAGCAAAAGTTCAGCTAGACGCGCAGCAACAAAAGTTACAAGGCGCGTGGGCGATTATTGTCCCTGCTGGCGTCGTGCATGGCTTTCGCTTTGCACCGGATACCGACGGGCGAGTCATCAGTATTGCCGAGCCTTTGCTTGAAGATGCCTACCAAGAAAAAGGCGCCAAGTTTATCCAGCCATTACTTAGTCAGGCTTGTTACATCGACTTTAATGGCCATCGCAATATGTTTTCGGAACTTTGGCCGTTAATCCAACAACTCGAAAGCGAGTCCTCATTTATACGTGAAGGCCGAGCCTTAATGAGCGAATACCTCATCAAAGCTATTTTGCTGCTGCTTCATCGCCAACACATTAACGGCGAGAGTAATGTCACCAACAAAACAGAAAACAGTCATGCACATCAACTCAAAGAACTGATCGAGAAACACTATCGAGAACACTGGAGCAGCCATCAATACGCCGATGCGTTGGGTACATCCCCCAGCCGTTTGAACCGGCTCAGTAAAACCACCTTTAACCAAAGCGTGCTCGACTTGATTCATGATCGCGTTTTATTAGAAGCAAAGCGCAGCCTTATCTATACCGTGCGTTCAGTAGAGGAAATTAGCTATGACCTAGGCTTTAAAGATCCGGGGTATTTTTCACGTTTTTTCAAACGCTCCACCGGCATTCCGCCTGGGAAGTTTAGAGTTCTCAGTAATCAGCCCTCAATATGAGATTTTGGACTATTACTACGCTCTTAAAATCAGGTAAAAAACATAAGATGAATTTATCTAACCTATTAGCTGAAAATTGATCGTTTGCTGAATGATTGGTCAAAACCTAAAATAACAAGGGTCAGATATGACTTAACTTTTTTAGGAGAATAACCATGAAAAACGATCTTAAATATGATGCTTTCGGTAACCTTGATGCTGATTACTATGTAGAAAAAGCCTACGAATTACGTCGCCAATACTACGCTCAGTTGACTGCAAAAGCTGTTGCTGGTGTAAAAGCATTCTTTGTAAAATTATCAGCGAATCGCACAGTAAAAACGTCAGCTCAACCACAGCACTAATATTTTCAGTACAATACTTTACGTCACCTATATTTGATCTGTTTATCTCCGTTGTTGCCAAAATACCAACAGCCGTCATAAAAGCAAATACAGCCAAGACGCTAAAGAACCCAATGTTCCCGATGATCGAAAGGCAAGAATAAGAAATCGATCCGGTAACGGGTTTTCTCCCTTTGCTACAACCTCTCTTCCTTAATTGAACAACATCAACTTAGCCACCGTCATGAAAGCGTCATATATGTGACATAAAATATCTATCTACATTCTTTTTAACATAGATGTATTTGAAACATAATGAGCCAATCCTCCAATAAAGCTCTGCTTGAAAAAATCCTAGTAAATGGGCTAATTACACCTTATTTCCAGCCTATCTATGATTTAAGCAATGGTGAAATCTATGGTCACGAAGCACTTTCTCGCGGCCCTATGAATTCCACGCTTTTTTCCCCAGACCCACTTTTTACATTAGCTCAAGAAGAAGGCAAACTTCACAAACTAGAACTACTTTGCCGTGAAAAAGCGCTATCAAAATTCGCCAAACTTGATCTAAAAGGCCGTCTATTTTTAAACGTAAGCGCCTCTTTATTGGCCTCACCAGATCATCAGTCCGGCATGACGTTAGCGATTTTACAAGACCTAGGATTAAACCAAAAAGACATCGTTATCGAACTTTCCGAACAACATCCTTACGACCACAATGGCTTACCTCGTTACAGTGTCGACCATTATCGTGAAATGGGCTTTCAGGTTGCCATTGATGATCTAGGCGTCGGCTATTCAGGCTTACAACTTTGGTCTGAATTACAGCCAGATATTGTTAAAATCGATAAACATTTCATCAAAGGAATCGACAAAGACGAAATCAAGCGAGAATTTGTCCGCTCTATTCTAACCATTGCACAACGTCTAAACTGCTTACTAATCGCTGAAGGTATCGAAACTCAGCAAGAGCTAGACCAACTGATTGAAATTGGCGTCACACTAGGACAAGGCTATTTTCTTGGCCGCCCAACAGAACATCCGGCTTTTTCGACCAACACTTACTTGGCAAAACAAGCAAAACGACGCTCGCAATTTCAAGTTGATCATTCTGAAACCGTTCAAACACTGTGTCGTCCTACACCCAGTTTGCAAGAAAACAGTTTATTAGAAGACGCATCTCAATGCTTTAAGAAACAACCTGACCTAGTCGCTATTCCTGTTCTAAACAGCGATCATGAACCTGTCGGAGTAGTGCGCCGCCATCAGCTTCACGAGCTTTTTTCGACGCCTTATGGACGCGCTTTATACGAACACAAACCCGTGACTAACTTACTCACCAGTGATGTACTGATCGTTGAAAGTAATGTCAGTTTATCCAGCGTTTCCACCTTGATGACCAATCAAGAAGCCGACACGCTAAACAACGAAATCATTGTGGTTAGAGAAGGTAAGTTTATCGGCACAGGTCATCTTCGAGATCTACTAAAACGCATCACCGAATTAAAAATCCAAAACGCCACTTACTCTAATCCGCTGACGTTGTTACCCGGCAACGTGCCAATCCACAGAGAGGTCAGCCGCCGTTTATTAGCCAACGAAGAATTTTATGTAGCCTATTTCGACCTAAATGACTTTAAGCCCTTTAATGATTTCTTCGGCTATTCAATCGGCGATGAAGTTATCCAACTGGTCGGCTCCTTAATCAAAGAACAAGTGAACCCTGAAAATAATTTTATCGGCCATATCGGTGGCGATGATTTTGTGGTGATTTTTGGAGATCAAAATTGGCGTCAGCAATGTGAAAAAAACCTAGAAGTATTCTCACAGCAAGTTCGAAAATTTTACCCTGAAGAAACCTTACAAGAAGGTGGCGTATGGACGAAAAACCGTCACGGCGACACCATGTTCCACCCTATTCTCAGCCTCGCTATTGGCGTGGTTCACCCTAACCCAAGGCAGTGCACCAACCATCACCAAGTAGCAGAACTCGCGGCGCAAGCCAAAAAATCAGCTAAGCAACAAGGCGGAAATCATATTTATCTGCAACCTTATTTAGCCACCCATGCAGCAGACACAACGTGCTAAAAGAGACTTTTTCGCGAAGCCAAATCTAGGCCTTTTCACGACGTCACGAAGCAAAGTTGATTGTGATCTAACTGTCATAAAGTCCTCACAAGTTTGTCACATAAGCACCTTATCTTTGAGATAGACCTTAGAGGAGGCGCTTATGCAGACCACATTTCGATCCGTATTTATTTCCGACGTTCATCTAGGCACCAAGGCCTGCCAAGCGCTGCACTTATTGGATTTTTTGCAAAGCATCAAAACCGATACCTTGTATTTAGTCGGAGACATTATCGACATACAAGAAATGCGTCATCGCGCCTATTTCGTCGATGCTCATCATCAAGTGGTCGAACGCATTCTCGCTATGGCAAAATCTGGTACTAAGGTCATTTATATTCCAGGCAATCACGATGCATTTTTTCGCCAATTTACTGGCCAGACGCTTTCTGGGATTGAAATAAAACTCAACGCTCGCCACAAAACAGCCAACGGCCGCACCTTCCATGTCAGTCACGGTGATGAATTCGATCAAATGGTGAAAATCAGCCCACTCATGCTTGCCATTGGCGACAAAGCCCACGGACTCATGTTGTCACTGAATCAATGGATCAACGGCGTCAGACGCCTTGTTGGCTTGCCCTACTGGTCATTGGCAGGCTACTTAAAAAGCCACATCAGCAAGGCAAAAGAGTTTATCGAACGCTTTGAAACCGCCGCATTAAAATCCGCCAAGAATCAAAAAGTTGATGGCTACATTTGCGGCCACATTCACTTTGCTTCTTTCCGAATCAAAGACGATATTCTTTATTGTAACGATGGCGATTGGGTTGAACACTGCACGGCATTAACAGAATCTCCCGCAGGGGAAATGAGCCTAATACATTGGTCGGAAAACCCAAGAGTTTTAGCGACCGAACCAAAAGAAGAAGATTGGGGATTATCGCCGATTCCTTCTAGGAGTTAGTGGTGAAGGGTTACTAAAGGGGTTTAGTAGTGTATTGGAAGCCTTTCTTGAAGAGCTAGCTTATCAAGACCTATAAGCTCTTTCTTTGTAAGAATATAAACCACGTCTTTACCTTTCCGACCTTCGTGTCCTTCTCTAAGCCGATTGATTAAACCTTGATATTTTTCTGCATTGTAGGCTTCTGAATCTATAACAATGAGCAGGAGCGTATTAGGCAATCTGCTTGTGACTTGAGAATATACACTCTTTGCATAAATATTCTTCAGATATACTTCGCGAAGCCAGCCAAAGTTAAATCCTTTTCTTATATATTTAATCTCAATAATGTAGTCTTTGGTAAACATATTTTTACCACGAAGCAAAATATCCAATTCAATATTTGCGACCATTTTGTTGTGGCTAACATCGAATTTATGCATATATGCTTCTGATAACTTAGAATAAACAAGCTCTTCAACTTCGGAGTATTCCACCCTAAATGAATTTGCAATGTTTGAATCAAATTTTCCAGCTTCAATAACCTGAAGGCTCGCAAACTCTGACATTTCTTTTTCTTCGATTTCATCTTTTGTTGCATCACGAAGCGATTGCTTTTTTATTTGCACATCTAGACTTGTTTGCTCATCAAGATGAAGTTGGTTTTTACGCCATTTTTTCAAACCAAAGAAAATAAATATCAGTCCAATTATAGAACCGATAGAAGAAAACCACGGAATAAAACCTACAATGAACGAAACAGCATATTGCCTTTTGATCACTACTAATTTGGCAACCTCTGAGAGAGAGTTTATCTCAGATTCCGGTCGAAATAGATCAAACTGCTCCTTTAAAAATAGCCAAGGCGCCAGAATAGAGAGCGTTATTAATACCACACCTAAAGAGACAATAAATCTATATAAATCTCCAAATTCAAACTTCATTCTCGTCCCTTCTGATGCATAAATTCCAGTTTTAACCACTTTTTATAAGTAAGCTAAACCACACTCTTTTTAAAGATTCTTTCTACTTCATCACGGATAGGACGATAAAAGAATCTCTTATCAAGTAATATAAGTACTTCATTAGTTGGATCAATTAATTTAAACACTTTTCCAGTTGGTTCATCAGCAATTGCATGGTGAGCAATCATAGGGGAAGGAAAGAACAACCCCGCATCATTAGATATTAGATACGTATCCAGCTTTTCATCAAAATGCTCCCAAGCATTTCGTATGTCTCTATTTGCTATAGGAGAGTCATCGGTAACACCAAAGATTTTTTTTAATTTAAGCCCTCGACTTTGCCTCATAGCTAATTGCTCAGGAATTTCTTTCTTCTTTCCCATCGAAGTTGGCCAAAAGTATCGTGATAATGCCGCTGAATGACCGATAGCTTCCTGAACTGCACTAATAAGTTCATAAGCTTCATCACTATCTATCATGGAATCATATCGTGCAAAAGCATTTAAACAGCGCTCCGCAGAATAATGAATAGATTGCTCATAAAACACTAAATGCATTGGTTGAATACCATCGCAAGTTTCATGCGTAATTTTCGCTCTGCACTCTAACTCTTCATTTTCCATATGTGCTCAAATCCTCATTTACTTATACAATGCGATCAAAGAACCTAAACTATTATGCTGTCAACACCAAAGTCGACTCGAGCAAAAAGCGGATAAGCATTAAACGTATTGTTATGCAGATACTAATTCCGCGCGCATTAATTTAACCAACTCTTCGTAACTTCTATAAAACTTATCATACGCTTCTTTTTCAGGTTTTTTATACTTAAGCGTCGGATCTGGAGATTGAAGCATAATATAGCTCTGATCTCCGATTTTTTGGGGTGCTGGAAAGGCTTTGAAATATAGAGATATCCAATCTTGAAACAATTCAGCCACGTAAAAACATTGTTTAACAATTTCATCTGAAGCAATAAGATTAATTTCAGCAGTCAACTTACTAAACGACTCTGTTAAATTGTCGTTTTTATAGCTTTTAGTGCATTTGATCGCACTTTCATATAGCTCATGCACCCTAACATATAGGGTCTTTTTCTCGTTGAATTTTGCGTCTGCCATTGCCTGTTGACGCGATATTTCACTTGTCTTATGTGTTAATCTCCACATTGTTAATGCAGAAATAAACGCGAATAAACCAGCGACTATAGCTGCTATTACTGCTACATACTCTTTCATGATCCCCCTTTACTGCTTAACATTTTATTAATGCGAATACGTGTTTGGACATCTTTAATACGACATATTCACCATGTTCTATATTTCTTTTAAAACTAATTAAGATAATTCGCAAGCCTAGCCTATCACTAAAAAAGTTAGATTCCCTAAACGCCATTTATATTAAAAGACTTCATAGTTAACAACCAGCACAAATGCCACTAAACCATAATTATTGTCGATGACCATAAGCCCTTGATTCCCGCCTTCGCTGAAAAGACGTATTCAAACAACTACCGCGTCGTCAACCTAACTCTTCCGCCACCCATTTGGTTTAGGTCGTGTAGTCGGCAATCTTTGCCCTGATAAGCAATTTGAGCGAGCAGTAGTTCAGTGGTGGCTAGGGCGTCGGTTAGTGCGTCGTGTCCTTGGTATTCTGGTAATCCGTAGCGTTCTCGGCAAGCGCCAAGGCGAAAGCCGCCGTCTTGAATAGGTTGTTGGGATCGATTGGCTTTGGTGCGTTCAATCGCTAACGTGTCTAGCCAGCTAGCCGAAAATGTCGGTAAGGCTTCGCTTTGCCAAGCTTGTTTTAAAAAGCCCAGTTCCATTGGCGCGTGATGCATCACCAAGACGCGTTCGCGTAGTAGATGCCGTAAGTAACGCAGTACGCTTTCTTGTTTTTTGCCTTGCTGCTGAACATCCGAGTCGGTAATCATGTGAATGCCAACGCTGTCACCAATTTGTGCACTATCCAACACAATATGCCGCGCGGTATCCAGTTCAATCACACCTTTATGAATGCACACCCAACCAAAGCTGACGATGTGATCTTGTTTTGGATCTAGCCCAGATGTCTCGATATCCAAAACGAGATAATTCCATTCTGACCAAGCACGCTTTACCGATTGCCGAGACAAATTCCACGCACTGAGCTTTTGCATTAACGCAAACGACATCTAGCTGTATCCTCTTAAAAAACGCTGCTGTGCCACGTCTTGCACATCACTGATAATGCTAAAGGTGGTTTTCAGGTGTTTGCGCTCTAAAGGACTTAAGTCTTTTGGGTCCAAATACGCGCTGGCTTTGCCTGTTGCCTGCCAATGGCGACCTTGGGCTTCTAAGCGCAGACCATTTAATTTATCCCATGCATCCATAAGGTTTCGTGCAGTATCGACACTGATGAGCTTTTCGCGAATAGCTTGCTCTATTCTGTCTAAGCTGCCAACTCGATAGGTCTTACATGACAAGCCATACAAGCGCGCTAAATCGTTGATCAAGGCCAAACCTTGGTGCTTAAGGTCAAGCTGGTTTTTATGCTCACCAGAGGACTCCAAAACAAAATGTCGGAAGAAGCCCAGTGGTGGCTTGCTTGCCAACGCGGTACGGGTCAAAGTCGCCAAAAACACGCTATTTTTACTCACCTCCAGCTGCATGGCTTTGATTAGATTATTCACAGCCTCGCCTTGCTTACTCCCTGAATCATACACGCAACGAATGTCGAAAAAGATGCTGGCGTGAAGTAAGGCGCTCGGCGCACTGCTTTTGATCCAAGTGGAAAAGGCTTGTTGCCAGCTAGCGGTTGTTCTGCGCCATTCAGGATTGCTCGCCATGATGTTACCGGGACAAAGACGAATGCCGCAAAGACCTAAACCTTGGCAGATGAACTCGGATAAATCGGCAAAGTACTGGCTTTCTCCAGTCGTTGGTTCGCGTTCTAACATCAGGCCGTTATCTTGATCGCTGCCCAAGGATTGATCGCGTCGTGCTTGCGAACCAAACACTAAAAACTGAAATGCCATCGGCGCAGGGCCAAACTTATCTAGCGCCAGCTCAATCACGCGACGCGTCAGGTTATCGCTCACGGTTGCCAACACTTTGCCCACGTCGGCGGGTTTCATATCGGTCACAATCAGATTCATGATCAAGGTCGGCCATTGTTTGCAAACACGGGCTAAATCTTCGATGGATTGCTGACGGTGAATTTGATTGATCAATAACAAAGGACTGAGTTCTTGATGTCGCAGCAAATCGGCGGCGGTTAACATGCCGACGGCTCTTTGTTGTTCATCAACGATGGGCAAATGGTGAATGTTACTTTCACTCATTAAGGTTTGTGCCTGCATCACCAAGGCATCGGGTTTCAGACTTACTGGATCCCGAGTCATCACGTCTTTTACCAATGAATCCGCCGAGCCACCGAGAGCCAAAATACGCGAGCGTAAATCTCGATCTGTGACGATGCCAGTTAGTTTGTCGTCTTCTACTACCAGAATCGAACTGACTCGTGCTTCGGTCATGCGCATAGCAATGGTCTGAACGCTTTCTTCTGGGGTCGCAAGAATCAGTTGTCGCGTCATAATGTGTGAAACAGGTGTCGATAATTGCAAAGCTGGAGAGGCTAATTCGTTACTTTGGCTGCGGGATAATTTACGTAAGCGATTGTGCTGTGTGTGTTCAAAGAACAATCCGAAGGCTTCGCTCTTTTCCAGCGTTTCCATAAAGCGCGTTTTTTCAAAGCGATACACCAAGCTGTCTTCCATGGCGACCACTTGTAAGCCGTCTGGATTTTGCGCCATGACACTGGACACACCAAAGCATTCGCCGTCGGCAATTTGATCCACCAGCCCGCCTTTGGGAGTGCGAATCTCACACGCGCCACGACGAATCAAATGCACGGTGGCTGCTTCATCTTTTAAGGTCAAGGTTTGCCCCTGCCGCACGTACAGCATAGAGACGCCCGTCAGTAATTGCTTGCGCTCAGGCAAACTTAAGCTCGAAAAGGGAGGAATCGTTTCAATGAACTTATGGACTTCAGGAATGTCTATCGCAGCCATTTTATTATTCTCTTTTTTGCAGACGAAATTTTTACCGACGAAGTTACGTATCAAGAGTGTGCGCTTTTATCTTAGACAACAAAACCACTCTTAGACCAATGTCTAGGGCTTATATTTATCAGAGCGCCTTATTGGAATTTCGACAAAAGGCATCGACCCGCTTTAAACAAGATTTCTATGCATATCAAGCATCTATCATTTACATGCTATTTTTTTGTTATCAAAGGCTTGACTAACCCAAAATGTTATCGGTAACATCAACACCTAGTTACCGGTAACATTTGCCGTAACTAAACACTCTGTTCCTAAAAATCGCTAACAATAAAGCGGTTCTTTCAAAAAAAAATAATGGGAAGCAATACCATGAATAAGTTCACTACCACGTTATTGACTGCCGCTACGGCCGGTATTCTATCGACTTCAGCGATTGCAGCAGATTACAACTTTAAGTTCCAATCTTCTGACCCAGCTGGCGACAAAAACTTCCAAGTTCAAAAAGAATGGACAAAACGCGTCGAAACAATGACTGGTGGCCGAGTTCATATCGACTTGCTTCCTGTTGGCAGTATTTTCAAACACACTGAAACATTAGACGGCATCAAAATGGGCATCTTGGATGGCCAAATTACCGCAACTGAATTCTTCTCTGGTAAAGATCCCGCTTTTGGCCTGATTGGTAACACTGTCGGCGCTTGGTCAAACACTCAGCAACTTCTGCAATACGTTAACTACGGTGGTGGTTATGAACTAATGAACGAACTTTACGCTCCTTACGGCGTGAAATTCATTGGTGGTTCTACCACGGGCGTTGAATCTTTGGTTTCTCGCGTTCCGTTAGACAGCGTTGCCGATTTGAAAGGTCTGAAACTTCGTGCGCCTGAAGGCTTAGTACAACGCGTATTCGCAGCAGCGGGTGCCGCGCCAGTTAACTTACCGGGCTCTGAAGTGTTCACTGGTCTAAGCAAAGGCGTTATCGATGCGGCTGACTACACTGTTTTCTCGACTAACCAGAAAGCTGGCATGAACGACATTGCGACACACCCTGTGCAGCCAGGTTTCCATTCTTTGCCATTGATCGATATTTCAATGAACTTAAAAAAATGGGACAAATTGCCAGCTGACATTCAATCTATCCTAACGGTTTCGGTTCGTGACTTCGCAGAAGACATGACGACGCAACTTCGTATTGCTGACCAAGCGGCAGTAAAAGCTGCAAAAGCAGATCCAAATATCACTATTCACGATTGGTCTGAAGAGGAACGTAAAAAATTCCGTGCCATTGCTCGTACACAGTGGGAAGAGTTCGCGAAAGGTTCTGCCAATGCACAGAAGGTTTACGACTCTATCACGACGTACCTAGAAGCGAACGGTCTTCTTTAAGCTCATCTAGAAGCCTTTTAAACCTGCAAAACAGGCGCACTGCATACCTATTGCATCGGCGCCTGCTTTTCATTGGATCATGATCATGAAAGACGAAATTCATCCACAGACACTAGACAGTTCTGAACAGCCGAGAAACGCCCTAGATCGTGCGATCTATTGGTTCGGCAACCTCATCAGTTTGCTGTTTATCTTTACCGTTGGTATTTCTTTTTACGAAGTTGTGATGCGTTACCTTTTCAACGCACCAACCATTTGGGTTCACGAAACCGCCTCATTTTTAGGTGGCTGTTTGTTCGTTTATGGCGGCATTTATGCCTTGGCCATCAACAAACACGTTCGTGTGGTGCTGATCTACGACATTGTTTCAGACACAACTCGTCGCTGGTTGAATGTTTTTCATCACATTATGGGCCTTATGTTTACCAGTTTACTTAGCTGGGCTGCTTATCAGATGGTTCAGGACTCATGGTTCACACCCTTTGGTGATCTACGTTTAGAAACATCTGGATCCGCTTGGGATCCCGTTTTCCCTGCCTTAGTAAAAGGCATGATTTTCGCCACCTTATGTATCATGTTTGTGCAGTTTTTCTTGCACCTAATACAAGAATTAAATGGTTTAAGGAAACGCAAAGATGTTTGATTTATCCGCTATGGGCATAGGCTACGGCAGCCTACTCATGCTCGGCTCGATGATTTTATTACTGCTAACGGGCATGCAATTAGCCTTTGTTACCGCGTTAGTAGCACTTGTTTTTGCAATCGGTTGGTTTGGCGTTGGCGCTTTGCCGCTGATCACCAGCCGTTTGTACAGCTTCGTTGGCAGCTATGTGTTTCTTGCTGTACCGATGTTTGTTCTCATGGCCGCCTTATTAGATCGATCCGGTATCGCCCGAGATCTGTTTGATGCGATGAAGGTCTTTGGCCGCAAACTGCGCGGCGGTGTTGCTGTACAGACGTTATTGGTTGCTATCGTTTTGGCTTCTATGTCTGGTGTTATCGGTGGCGAAACTGTCCTACTTGGCATCTTGGCTTTGCCGCAAATGCTGCGTCTTGGTTATAACCGTAAATTGGCGATTGGGGTCACTTGTGCCGGTGGCGCATTAGGCACCATGCTACCGCCAAGTATCGTATTGATTATCTACGGCTTAACAGCCAGCGTTTCCATCGGTGACTTATTTAAGGCGGCGTTCTTACCTGCGTTTATTCTTGCCTTCGCTTACATGGCTTACGTGTTGATCATCAGTCGTCTTCACCCAGAATACGCGCCATTGCCTAGCGAAGAAGAGCTGGCAGCGGACAAAGACGTCAACTATTTCAAAGCCCTGCTATTTCCATTACTTACTGTAATGATGGTGTTAGGCAGTATTTACACAGGTGTAGCGTCTGTGACTGAAGCCTCTGCACTAGGTGTTGTCGGCATTATCATTAGTGCAGCGATTCGTGGTGAACTGAATTTCGCCATGCTAAAAGACAGCGCCAAAGCCACCATGAGTACCTGTGGCATGATCATTTGGATCGGTATCGGGGCAACTGCTCTAGTTGGTGTATACAACCTGATGGGCGGTATCTCCTTCGTTGAAGAAACCATTCTTGCCCTAAGCGGTGGCAGCGTGATGGGCACCGTCATGATCATGATGATCATCTTGCTTGTCCTCGGTATGTTCTTAGATTGGGTCGGTGTTGCGCTATTAACCATGCCGATCTTCGTTCCTATCATTACAGGTCTTGGCTTAGATCCTATCTGGTTTGGCGTGGTGTTCTGTTTGAATATGCAGGTATCTTTCTTATCACCTCCGTTTGGTCCTGCGGCGTTCTATCTTAAATCTGTGGCGCCAAAAGACATTAGCCTGGGCGAGATCTTTAGCTCTCTCATGCCTTTCATTGGTTTGCAGGTTCTGGTTCTTGCTTTGGTCATATTCTTCCCTGAGCTGGCCCTTTGGTGGAAATAACCCATTGAGACCATGCCGTTCAACACGGCTTTTTGAACGACACTGCGGCCTTGCTGACAACAGCAAGGCGATAAGGACTTAAGAAGATGACAAAGAAAATTGTAGTATTAGGCGTATCAGGTTCAGGAAAATCTTTGATAGGCAAAAGCATCGCAGACAAACTTGGCTATGCATTTTTTGATGGTGATGACTTCCACAGCCAAGCCAATGTAGACAAAATGCGTCAAGGTACGCCGCTTACTGATGACGACCGCAAGGATTGGTTGGCAACACTCAATACCATCTTGACCGATAATCCAACGGCAGTCATCGCCTGCTCTGGATTAAAACCAGAATATCGCGCCATACTGCGCAACGGTTTAGACGACGTCACCATGATCTACCTAAAAGGCGACATCGATACCATTTGGCAACGTCATCAAAAGCGTGATGGTCATTATTTTAATGGTCGAGAAATGCTAGAAAGCCAGTTTGCCACCTTGGTTGAACCTACAAACGACGAAGCTCTGGTAATCGATATTTCTCAAAGTGCTGACCAAGTCTTAAGTGAAGCGCTAACACTTTTAGCGAATAAATAAATGTATTCAAGCAAGAGACACAACCAAAGAGTTGTGTCTCTTGCTAAATAAGTGAATGCTCACTTTCATGAAGATTCCTACTTTAATTAACACCGGCTTCAATAATACCTACTTTTTGTTTCTAGCCATGAATGGCTTATGATAATGTTACCTGTAACAAAACATGGATACGTCACTGGTATGAAAAACTCCGACAAGAAAAGCCCCAGCGTGAAAAACAAACGCCCAACATTACAAGACGTTGCTGACTTAGTTGGCGTGACAAAAATGACCGTAAGTCGCTTTCTTAGAAATCCAGATCAAGTTTCCGTACCATTACAAACCAAAATCGCCGACGCATTAGAAGATCTAGGTTACATCCCCAACCGAGCACCTGATATTTTATCCAAATCAAAGAGCCACGCGATTGGCGTTCTGCTGCCCTCTTTAACCAACCAAGTATTCGCTGAAGTCATTCGTGGTATTGAATCCGTGGTTGAACCTGCAGGCTACCAAACCATGCTCGCCCACTATGGTTACAGTAAAGAAGCCGAAGAAGCCCGCATTGCCACGCTTTTGTCTTACAGTGTGGATGGTTTAATTATTTCCGAAAGCTATCACACCGAACGTGTGAGAAAGATGCTTGCCGTCGCTGGCATTCCGGTTATCGAAATCATGGATTCTGTTTCGCCGCCAATCGAACAAGCCATCGGCATAGACAACGAAGCGGCCGCTTATGCAATGACAGATTTTATGATCAAACGAGGCCGACAAAAGATTGTCTATTTTGCGGCGCGAATGGACCAACGGACTCTGTTTAAAATTAAGGGTTACGAAACCGCTATGCTCGACAATGGCTTAACGCCTTTGTGTCTAAAAACCAATAGCGCGTCTTCCTTCACGCTTGGTGCGACTTTCCTACACGATGCCCTGCAGCAGCAACCCGACACCGACGGCATATTTTGCACCAACGATGACTTGGCAATCGGTGCGCTGTACGCATGCCAAAAAGCCGGCATAAAAGTCCCACAAGATATCAGTATCGCAGGCTTTCACGGTCACGACATTTCTCGCGCTATGGTGCCTAGACTGGCAACGGTCATCACGCCTCGTGAAGAAATGGGCCGACTTGCTGCCGAACATTTACTGTCTCGCTTACAAGGCAATCCTGTTTCGCAAAGAGTCATAGATTTACCCTTCAAGATAGAAGCGGGCGAAAGTATCTAGCAATTACATTTCAACAGACTAAAAACTTAAAGATTAGAAAGTTAAGAGATTCGAAAAAACTTCAAATATAACTGAGAAGTGTTATCATTACCGTGTTTTTTTAATCTTTCTAAGGTCGCACCATGAAGCTCTTTTTGTCGATTGCCCTCTCGATTCTATCCATTTGTTTTTGCTCACTTTCCCAAGCAGTGACCGTCCAAGACAGCAAAGGTACGTTTACCCTAGATTACGTCCCGAAACGCATCGTGGTATTGGAGCTTTCCTTTGTAGATGCATTAGCTGCCGTTGGCGTCAGCCCTGTTGGCATTGCCGACGACAAAGATTCAGAGCGAGTGCTAAAAGAAATCCGTGATGAAATTGGCGATTGGACGTCGGTCGGCACTCGTGCTCAGCCTAGCCTTGAAACTATTGCTGCCCTAAAACCTGATTTGATCATTGCCGACATTTCTCGCCACGAAGGGGTTTATGCCGATTTGCAAAAAATCGCTCCGACCTTGATTCTGCCTTCCAAGCGGGCCACTTATGAAGAAAACCTTCACGCCACCGCCATCATTGGCAAAGCCATTGGCAAAGATAAAGAAATGCAAGCACGCTTGAAAAAGCATGATGAAGTAATGGCCGAACTTGCGACCCAATTACCAAAAGGCAAAGAGGTTCAATTTGGCGTTGCCCGTGATGACGCGCTATTTTTGCATACTGCCGATTCTTATGCTGGTGGCGTGATTCGTGCTTTAGGGTTAAACAATGCCAACACGGGCCGCAACGATAATGCGTATCGTCAAACCAGCTTAGAGCAACTTATTGCCGTCAACCCTGATTACTTTATTGTCGGCAACTACGTCACGCCTAGCATTGTTGATAAATGGAAGAACGAACCTTTATGGGCCGTACTCAAAGCGGTAAGAAATAAACACATCTATTCGGTCAACCCAAATACTTGGTCACGTTGTCGCGGCATTATTTCCGCAGAAACCATGGGGAAAGACCTCGTAAAAGTCTTTAATGCCCAAAAATGACCCGATCCAAAATTCCTTTCGTAGGACAGTGCCTTTTACTGCTCCTGCTGCTCTTGGTGCTCACATGGATCAGCTTATTTAGTTGGTCGGTGATTCCTGTTACACCAACGGATGCGATTCAAGCCTTGTACAATATGGATCAGGAAAGCATTGCTCAGCATATTGTCCACGATTTACGGTTACCAAGGGTTCTTATTGGCTTAATGGTAGGAGCTAACCTCGCCGCCGCTGGTGTTATCATGCAAGGCTTGACACAAAACCCTCTCGCCTCACCTTCTGTTTTAGGCATTAATGCTGGCGCGGCGCTTGGCATGGCAACGGTTTCCACTATCGCACCATGGTTTGGTCTACTTGGTTCTTCCGTAGCGGCCATTATTGGCGGTGGCATTGCGTGGGCGGTGGTCATGTTATTGGGCAATGCTTGGCGAAGTGGCAATGAACATGGTCGATTGGTATTGGCTGGCGTTGCTATTTCAGCACTGTGTGCGGCCTTAACCAAAGCCGTCATTATTATCGCGGAAGATCAAGCCGCTGGCGTACTGACTTGGCTCGCAGGTAGTTTGGCTGATGCCAGATGGCAAACCTTTGATTCATTCTGACCAGTTTGCGTGATTGGTTTATTGGGCGCCATGGTGATTGCTCCCTCACTGAATCTATTGCAACTTGGCGACGACAACGCGCGAAACCTCGGTGTCTCGCTTATGTGGGTAAAATTAGGCGGCAGCTTTTTAGTTTTATTGCTGGTCGGTAGCGCCATCAGCAGCGTTGGGGCGATTGGCTTTGTTGGGTTATTGGTTCCACATATGGCAAAAATGCTCACAGGGCAAGATCACAGAAAATTCTTACCTATTGCCATGATGCTGGGCGCTGGCTTGGTCATCTTATCGGATACCGTCAGTCGAGGTATTATTTATCCGGCGGAAACACCCGCAGGCGCGATCTTAGCTTTAATTGGCGCGCCGTTTTTCATCTACCTCGTACGCAAGAGAACCTTATAATGGCTATTCGTTCTTTGCCTATTTTAATGCTTGCCTTGCTAGGATTACTGGCTGCTAATCTGATGTTTGGCGCAGTTTCTATCCCGCTTAAAGACATCTTAGATGGCCTTCAAGTCGGCAACGAAAATTACTTCACCATTCACGAATACCGCTTACCTCGTACTATTCTTGCTATGTTAGTTGGCGCCATGATGGCGCTGGCTGGTGCCTTGGTACAAGGCGTGATTCGCAATCCATTGGCATCGCCAGATGTCCTTGGGGTTAGTCATGGCGCAGGATTGGCTGCCGTATTTTATATGACGTTTTTTCCCAATGCGGATATTAGCTGGTTACCAGCCGTTGCTTTGATGGGCAGCTTAATTGCCGCCTTAATGTTATGGTGGCTATGCGGTCAGCATAGCAGCACCATTAAACTGGCGATAACCGGTGTGGCATTGGCCGCTTTGTATGCCAGCGCCATTGATTTTCTAATGCTGGTGAAGCCACTGGAAATCAACAACGCCCTTTTATGGCTAACGGGTAGTTTATGGGGGAGAGGTTGGAATCAACTTTCTATCTTATTGCCTTGGCTATTGCTTATTCCCTTTGCGTTTTGGCTGGCCAAACCTCTGAACCTGATTCATCTTGGCGACGACAGTGCCATTAGCCTTGGCATCAAGGCCAACAAATTACGCTTAATCTCTTTGGCTATTGCCGTTGGGTTAACCGCTTCTTGTGTGGCGATTTGCGGTCCTATCGGATTTTTAGGGTTGGTGGCTCCGCATTTGACTCGTAAATTGGTCGGTGGTCGACATCAGATTCTCTTACCTTCCACCATGTTGGTTGGCGCTATTTTGTTATTGGTTGCAGACCTTGTGGCGCGCACCATTGATCCACCCATTGAATTACCCGCCGGCATTATGACCGCCATTATTGGTGCGCCGTATTTTCTTTGGCTACTCCTTAGGACGAAATGATTTATGTCTCTTAGCACTCATAACTTATCTGTTGGTTATCATGATAAAGCCATCGTAAAACAGGTAGACCTAACCATTCCTGAAGGAAAAATCATCGCTTTACTCGGTCCAAACGGCTGTGGCAAATCCACATTGCTAAAAGCCATGGCGCGTATTCTTTCACCTATGGAAGGCCAGGTGCACTGGCAAGGTAAAAACCTTCATAGCATTGCATCCAAAAAGCTTGCCCAGCAATTGGCTTTATTGCCACAAACCCAGCCGATTCCAGAAGGTATCAAGGTAAAAGATTTGGTCGCCTATGGACGTAGTCCTTACACTGGTTTTTGGGGGCGAATCAATAAAGACGATCAGAAAATAATCGATACGGTAATGCAAGAAACAGGAATAACCGAACTGGCCGACCAGCTCGTCAGCGAGCTCTCTGGTGGCCAACGCCAGCGTGTTTGGTTAGCCATGACGCTGGCGCAAGATACACCGTATTTGTTGCTAGACGAGCCAACTACTTATATGGATTTAAGCCATCAAGTGGAGCTAATGCATTTATTGCGAAAATTGAATCTGCAAGGCAAAACTATTATTACGGTTCTGCATGACATCAACCAAGCGGCGCGATACTGCGATTATTTGATCGTGATGAAGCAAGGGGAAATCATGATGCAAGGTGCGCCTGAATCGGTTCTTACCCAAAAATTACTGAAGAACGTTTTTTCATTGAACGCACAAATTCACCAAGACCCAATCGCCAAAACACCAATGTGCGTGGTGGAATAATAAAAAAGACGAATCACCCAACGAGGTATGCTTTTTTGCCAGCTATTTATAGCAGGAGTGCAAAGGCTTCATCTTGGCTAATGACTGTGGCGTATTCACCATGCAAATTAGCCAGTGACATAGCGTGCACTTCATCTGCACTGCGCGATTGGCCAAAGAAGTCATCTTTCTCAAACGCAAAACAAGCACTGTCCACCACATAGCTTGTAAAGCCTAAGTTGCCCGCACTTCTCACGGTGGATTCCACTGAATTATTCGTGCTGACGCCAACGACGACCAAAGTTTGCAGATCTTGCTCTCGTAACCAGACCTCTAGGTCAGAATAGATAAAAGCATCTGGTACTGATTTTTCAATGATTTTTTCATCGGCTAAGGGCTGAAAAGCATCTTGAAAAAGAACACCTTCTTGGTCTGGCCAAAACAAAGACTCAGGCTCTGTCGACAAATGACGCACATGAACAATTGGCGCATGATTGGCTCGCCAATGAGCCAATAATTCAGCGATTTCATGTTCAGCATTGGGATTATTACGCTGACCCGCTTGCGGCCAAGACATGCATTGCTGCATATCAATGATCATCAACACAATCGGCTTAAACATGATTCTTTCCTTTGCTTAAAGCATTTGTAATTAGGCGTCTTTATTTTGCTGCTCGATAACTTTTTCATCTTCTCGATTTTCGAGAGCCAATAATCGCTTTTGCTGATTACGCAGTTTAAAGAAGAAAACCACCAGCGCCATACATAACAGAAAGGTTAGGTTACCAAGAAAATTCACCCGATATTCTAATGACTTAACGTGGGCCATTTTTGTAGAAAGTGATTGGTAATCACCTAAAGACGCAGTGGACAATTGCAGAATTGCCACACTTCGCTCAAGTTCAAATACGGTTTGAGCTAGCTTTTTCTGATCATCCGAAACCTTATCGGCGGCCATAGAAAACGATACGAAGCTTCCAAGAATCAGGCACAACAGCAATCGATATAACATAAATAGTCCCTAAAATAGTGTCAAATTGATATCCGCATAATAACGGCATCCCAGCCCTAATAGCCAGAGTTCTTCAAAACAAGCATTCATCAAAACCGAGCAAAAGATGTTTTCAGAAAATCCAGCAGTAAGCGTAACTTTTTAGACTCGGCGGTTCCTGGCGGAAAGACGGCATAAACATCAATTCCGGTACATTTATAATCTGGCAAAATTCGCTCTAAACTGCCATTCGCAATCCGCGGACGAGCGTCGTACATTGGAATTCGGCCAATACCATTGCCGCCTTCTAAGAAAATGGTTCTTGCTGCCGCATTGTTGGTACTCACCGCGCCACGCACAGACAAACTAAAGGACTTATCACCTTGGCTAAGATGCACGGTATTTGCTGCGGGCGTATAGACCACCCAATCATGGTCATAAAGTTCCTCAGGTTGAGTTGGTCGGCCGCGACGACGAAAATATTCTGGTGATCCACACAAGCAAGTCTCGAAGGTCTTTAACTTACTGGCTTGCAAACCAGAATCTAATAACGGCGCACCGCGAATTGCCAGATCAACACCGTCTTTGATGATATTAACCACTTCATCGCTTAGGGAAACATTCAATTCGATTAAAGGGTAAAGTCGGCGAAATTCATTCAGCGCCGGCACAATCACCTGCAACCCCAAATTCACCGGACAAGATATCTTCAATTTCCCTTCTGGCTCTTGCTTGGCTTTTTCTATCTGTAAGTTCGCTTCATGAGCCTGAAACGCAATGGCTCGGCAACGTTGGTAATAGGCTTCGCCTGTTTCGGTCAATGACAAGGATCGAGTGGTACGATTCAGCAGTTTTACACCAAGCTGCTCTTCTAGCTTTTTCAAGTGATAACTCACCACACCACGGGAAATCCCCATGAATTTGGCGGCGGCCGTTAAACTGCCTTGCTCCACCACTTGGGCAAACACCACCATACTTTTTAACTGCTCAAAGGAGACTTCCATCGCGACGACTCTTTTATAAAGATGAATAGAAACAGATTCAATTGTATCAATTATTAAACTAATGAAGTCAAAAACCTCCCCATTATGCTGATTAGATTAATTAGATAGACTAATCACAAGTTATTTAAACAACTCATTCAAACATTTAGGATTCTCTTATGAACAGTCTTATGAGCAGCAAAAAAATTCTAGTCGTTCTAACATCCCATTCAGATTTGGGCGATACAGGACACAAAACGGGCTTTTGGGTGGAAGAATTCGCCGCACCTTATTACGCTTTTCTTGACGCTGGCGCCGAAGTCACTGTTGCTACGCCAAAAGGCGGACAAGCTCCCATAGATCCAAACAGCACAGCGCCAGATGCACAAACCGAAGCAACCGAACGCTTCTATAAAGATCAAGCGGCACAAGACGTGATCACCAACACTGTAAAATTGAGCGACATGAAACAAGATGACTTTGACGCCATCTTCTACCCAGGTGGCCACGGCCCCACCGGCAGCGCCAACCCAACCTCAGGAATCCCCTGAGACCCTCGTGATACATGCATTTCCATCAATTGTTCTTGTGGGGTGTGTACCATGGTTGTAAACCAATCTAGTTATCTTTTCCTTCGTAATAATACATATTACTTTTCCCGTCGTATTCCTTTGGATATGAGAAATCTCTATGGTTCTAAACGAATCGTTAAAAGCCTTAAAACTCGATCCAAACGTGTCGCTCTGCGTAGCTCAACTCAAATTAGCTTCCAGCTTGAAACCTATTGGAGTTCCATTCGTGTTGAGCAGATTACCCAAGGTCTTGTCAGTGCTCCTGTAACTAAAACCAACTCATTACTATCAGGTTGTGGCTATGACTTGCTTGACGCTAGAGATAATTATCTAAAGCTTAAAGGCGAGGGTAAAGACCATGTCTTTGAGCGCACTGTCGATCGTAATGTGAACTACTTTATTGAAGCAGTTGGTAATAGAGACTTGAGTGATTACACGTCCATTGATGGGGCTAAGTTCAGAGACTTCCTCTTAGACAAGGGGCTAGTTGTAAGCTCAATAAAGCGTATCTTCTCATCCTTAGGGCCAATCATAAAGTTAATGATCCAAGAGCATGGGCTGAAAGCTATAAGCCCCTTAGTTGGAACCTATATGCCTTCAGGTAGCAAGAAAGATAAAAGACAGCCAATACCAATCCAAACAATCAAAAGCATTCAATCTGTCTGTATGGATATGAATGATGATCTAAGGTGGGTTATTGCTCTGGTCAGTGATACTGGAATGAGATTAGCAGAAGTGTGTGGTCTTGAAAGAAATGATGTGGTGTTAGATGCGCCAATACCACACATAACATTGCAGCCAAACAGTGCCAGAAGGCTCAAAACAGAATCAAGTGAGCGGAAGATACCATTAGTTGGGGCTTCCTTGTGGGCAGCTACTCAGGCTTTTGAGCTGCTTAGTGGAGCAGATGAAAAGTATCTATTTCCTAGGTATACCAAGGGTGGAAAGTGCAATGCTAATTCAGCAAGTTCAGCTTTAAATAGATGGATGAAACCATATGTTGAGGATGGGTGTGTAATACATTCATTCAGACACAGTATGCGTGACAGACTTCGAGCAGTTGAGTGTCCCTCAGATATTGTTGATCAAATTGGTGGCTGGAGTCGCTCAAGTGTAGGTCAGAACTACGGTGCAGGATACCAACTTCCTGTGTTGCATAAGTGGCTTCAAATGATTGAATAGGGGAAAGTTGTTGTCAATTTAACTGTTTTAGCCTCCTAAGTTTGCTAAAGGTCATTTTAGAATGATAGTAGCGTTAAGTCTCATCCTTGCCTGTGTTGCAAGGCTATTTATGCGCGTGTCTGAGAGGCACTGTGAAGGATTTTTAATGAGCATTAGATGTTTATTATAACAACATCTATTTGTATTGATAAAAGCCAAACTAAAATAGGTTGTGTTCATGTAAGTTAGAGAGTATAAAAATGTTATCGATAAGATAAGAATGAACCTAGGACTAAGAAATGGAATTTACTACAAGTTCAAAAACTAAACTGTTAACCGTAATATCTCTTACTGTATTAGTAGCAAGCTGTGCAAATAGGCCAGAATCTATTGCAGCCTCTTACACTTCGCATGAAAGATATATGGACTCAGATTGTGCGCAACTAGCGTCAACAATGGCCAATGCGAGAGCTGAACTTGCTGAACATTCTGATAAGCAAGATACGGCAGCCAACATAGATGCTGGTGGAGTCTTCTTAATTTTAATACCACCATCTGCATTTGCAGGAGATAGTGAAGCCGACGTGGCAGAATGGAAAGGGAAAGTTGAGGCTATTGAAACTGCCCAAATTAAGAAAAAGTGCGTAAGTAATTAGCTGTTTAAAGTCTGAGTTTACTTGGAATAAATCAAGTAACCTCAGACTAAATGCTGATAATTCTACAATTGTCAGATTCAAAAGACTGTCCTGTGGCGCAAGAACGACATAGATATATGATTGATGCTCAGTCAACCCAACAATATATTGTCAGCCATAATCTGGATAATCCACTTTAAGCCTCGCCTTGCCAACCAAAGTAGCATTATTCCGTAAGCTCCATAGCTTCCTGAAGTGCAAAAATGGTTCAATAAGGCGAACTAGTGTGGGTTGTTAATAGCAATAGTTGGCAGGGAAGTTTGGGATACACACCCCACAAGAACAATTGATGGAAATGCATGTATCACGAGGGTCTCAGGGGATTCCTGAGGTTGGGTTGGCGCTGCCGGTGGGCAATCCCTCAAGTCCGATACCTAATGGAAGAGCCAGAAGCCCCTAAATACAAGCAAGTTTAACTATATCAGTGACTCTCAAGCTGATCAAGAGGATCATTTTGGTTCACACCTGTGGTTTACAGGTCTGTCAAACACCTAATCCCATAGCCTCTCACAACCACCTCACTCCAGTGATAACTACATGACTTCACACACGGCAAGACCCACTAACCGTCAACACATTCAGCGTGTCCTAATGGGCCAGTACAGAGGCTGTTTAAGCTTAATTGATGGCATAACCGACAGGCTATATATGGGTCTCAGATGGTCCAGTAGGACTCGAGGGATGGGTTCATTCTTACTGTGCCTAACCTATTGATAAACCTAGAGATTATGATGGACCATGTGAGGGCCTATAAGCACCCTAAGGGGTTAATTTATATCACCAATACACAGGCTTAGGTTGGTATTTTAGTGTCCTCAGGGAGCTTGTATGGAGGCCTCAGCGGTGGTTCTGATGGTGGTTATTCCGTGTCTAGCCCTTTGGTATTTGCAGTGCTGTTTGGTGGATCTGGGGGTGTAGCTAATTAAAGTGGGTACCCATATAACAGGGTCTAACTGATGTGTTCTTGAGATCAAGTTACCCCATAGATTCTGATGAGCCTTTAGCTTCTTTTGTTGTTGCAGCTAGTGACAGTATTGCAGCTACTTTGCTATTAATCTCTATATAAGCTTTGGTTTACCAATAACCCCTTTTATGCTGCAATGGTTACACTTAGCGTCATAAAAGTATGGGTATTACAGATCGCGCATAGTGATGACTTCTTTAGTTCTAAGGCCGTGAATCTAACGGTGATATTTTTTCCAAAAGGCTGGGCTAATCGGTCCCGTAGAGTCTCCACCATGGCGTTTACATCGACCATTTTGAAGGTTGCCCTTGTGCTTAGAGAGGCAGCCTGAGCGCGTTTTGGAAAAGTACTTAGGTTAATTATATTAACCATAATATGGCCTTTATAGTCCTTCTGTACTATTCGTTTTTGCTCGTAAACCACTGTTGTAGTTAAGTACTTTTAGAACAATATAATTATTACCAATGCTATTTTATGGTTTTAGTTATCTTGTCGAAGAAGACTACTTGGTCTGATCTAGGCTCGCCCATATAACTTACCTTATAGTTATAAATACCCATCTTCAATTTGACCTTTCCCCCCCTTTTAATGGTGGCGTGATTTAATCGCTGATAAACTTTTTCTCCGTTTACAAAAATCTTCATTTCTCCTCTTTTATCTGAATATACTGCAATCTCATATTTAATATCGATCCAGTTATCCACTTGCTCTAATGCTGGAATAACGTTATTTATTTCGATTACCCTCGAGACAGTCCAATCAAAGTCATCATATATCTGGAATTTTATGCTTTCATCAGCTGCCCATGTAAGCATAATAGGACTAGAGTAATGGTTGCCTGTAACTGAGTTCAGCTGACCTAAAAATACAGTAGGGTAGCCATTTTGTTTAAGGTTAGTGGTTTTCGGTATAAACATTGAATATTCGTAAATTACAGTTACTCCTGATGAAGCACCTGTCCCATCATAAAATTCAACTCGAGATCGGTCTGAAGTGCAGTCATCATGACCATCATCACGACTGCATGAGTTAGGTTTAACCGTAATTTGTATCATTTTTTCCCCATCTTTTGGACTGACGTCTGCATTTCCACCGACTATCAAACATCCTCCGTTAGGGACTGTTTTTTCATGGCTTAAACTAATTCGAAAGTTTGTGACTTTTGGGATTGTTGACTTATGTTTGCATCGACTAACTGTATTTGACTGACCCAACGGGTCACTAACGATTAGTTCCAATTTACCTACGTTTTTTTGATTTATCCCACAGCTTAAGCCTCTACTAGTCACCTCTTCAAGATATGCTGGCTCATCTGGCTTACTCATCAGCAAACGACAAACAGTTTTGTCACTCCAGCCCCTCATATCTTGAGACAACGCTGGTGTTGTAATCAATGATGCAGTCAGTAAACAGATCAACCGAATAAAGAAATTCAACATAGCCACCTCGATTTAATATACGTGCTTAAAGCTTTGTGATGCTCACTGCAGATACTACTAATAACCGCCATAAAGCTTTAAGGTCAGATTCATCAATACTAGGAGTACATAAAAGATATGTAAAATAGGTATGCTGGTGACGTCGGTAATTTTGGCAAGTTCTCATTATTGCGCACCAATTTTTAATTACTTAATTCGACCATACTTAAGAGGTATGTAACCTAATTTTGCTGTGTCATAGTGTCTAGATTTCGCTGCGTTAATGACTATGATTCGTGAGTTATCCATATCCATTGCTATCACCTGCCCGTTGTAACCAAGCATTACCATTATTTTTTGATCATTTAAACCATAGAAGTCTGTCCAAAACTGGCCAGCATAGGTCTTTGCTGTATGACCAAAAGTCGGATTTCCCCAGTTTAAATCGGCCGAATTCCAACTATGAATCCTTTTATTAGTCGGTACCCGACGATTATAAATCTCTTTCAGATAACGACCCTCGCAAGTATCATTCTGCCAATCATCCATCATTGCCTTTGCGATACGGAGATAATCGTAACGTGTAGCACTTACCCCATAACGGCCAGCACCCTGCTTTATGCGCTCGTCTATTGGTGGAGGATATATCCGATTGTCTAGCGGATTCATTAATATATAAATGGGATGTTTTATTCTAACTTTTCTTTGATAAAAGTTAGCAATGAAAGTGTCAAAATCTAAACCTACACGATGCATCATGTAGTTAAACAAAACGTCAGATGTTAAGTTGCTGTAAGAATATTTAGCCGCGCCGATTGGCTTTGTATTGGCCAGTTCTAGCGAGTTTCTTGCAGCGGTCCTTAAAGGAGCGAGGCCATGAATATGTCGGCCCGTTTTAATAAACCGTACTTCTAAGCTCCTTATAACATTAGCATCACCAGCCGTCATATTTAAAAGCCTAATCAAAGGCTGTCCGTAGTAAAGTGTGTTTTCCATTAAGGGCCAATCTGATATTGGAGCATCTATAGAGCTAATGTAACCTTCGCAAATCGCATGGCCAATTAGATAGGACGTTATACTTTTACCCATTGAGTGAGATGAAAAGTAAGAACTATTATCCAATACCATTGAAAAGCGGCCATCGGGGGGCATTGCATCATAAATTACTAAGCCATTTTCATAATACAGATAGCTGAACGCCGTTTTAGTCCCCATTTCACGATCAATAACTTTATGTTGTTCAATCTTTTTAATGAATTCGACTGGGTTGTCAGACGGATCTACTTTGTATGCTTCCTGCAGTCGCAAACGCAGTGTATCGTTTTTCTTATAATAATAAGCAATGGTTACATCGTTTGGCTGCCGTTCAACCTTGTCGGGCAATTCAAACCTGCTGCCATAGAATATTGTTATATCCGATTTGGACTTAGAAGACTTGGGCTTAGAAGATTTAGATTTAGTAACTTTGATTTGAGCTTTGCATTCAAGCCCACGACTGCTAGCCTCTTCTACATAAGCTGCGCCACCATTACTTTCGACTAGACGGCACACAGTCTTATCAGACCAGCCTGATATGTCTTGAGACAATGCGTGTGTTGCAATTAATGATGATATGAGTACGCAGACGATACGGATACAAGAGTTCATGATTACTGCCCTTAAAGTTTCTCTAATCAATAATGACATTTATATATATCATTCAGTATGCGCAACAACACGGAGTTAACGAGACGGGAACATTGAGCAACGGAGTCTGAATGGATCTTTAGTGGAGAAGGAGTTATTCACAGAAACGAAACTCTTATTCTTATTACCAGAGAGACTGTAACTAATTTTGTGTAACTACCTATCACAACATATTCTATAGAGAATTAAGGATAGGTAGATGCAAATGAACCAAAAAGAACTGGAAGCCTTCGCAAAAGAAGCCGCCAAAGGCATTAAAACGCCTGAGGATCTTAACGAATTTAGCCAAATGCTGAAGAAGATTACCGTTGAGGCGACCTTGAATGCAGAGATGGATGAGCATCTGGGTTACGAGAGACATCAAAAATCCTCGTCAACCAACAGTCGTAATGGTAAGAACAGTAAGCGTATTAAGACGGAAGATGGTGAGTTTGAACTGGATACGCCTCGTGACCGCGAAGGTTCTTTTGAACCAAAGCTGGTCAAAAAGCACCAATCCCGCTTTACTTCCATGGACGATAAAATCCTATGGCTCTACGCGCAAGGTATGAGCACCCGAGACATCGTCAATGCCTTCGATGAATGGTACGGTGCTGAGATATCTCCGACACTGGTATCACGTGTTACCAACGCGGTGATCGAGCAAGTAACTGAATGGCAAGCACGCCCCTTGGATGCCATCTATCCCATTGTGTATCTTGATTGTATTGTGTTGAAAATCCGCCAAGATAAGCGTGTTATCAATAAATCGATTTTCTTGGCACTCGGTATCAACACCGACGGTCATAAAGAACTCATGGGCATGTGGATTGCTGAGAACGAAGGGGCTAAGTTCTGGCTAAACGTCCTCACTGAGCTTCAGCAGCGTGGTGTAGAAGATATTCTCATCGCTTGTGTTGATGGTCTAAAAGGCTTCCCAGAAGCCATCAATGCCGTTTTCCCACAAACCAGCATTCAACTGTGTATCGTGCATATGGTACGCAACTCATTGAAGTATGTATCATGGAAAGACTACAAAGCGGTGACGGCGGACTTAAAGCAAGTTTACCGCTCTGCAACGGAAGAAGAAGCCTTGTTGGAGTTAGATCGTTTCGCAGGCGTCTGGGACGATCAATACCCGCAAATCACCAAATCGTGGCGCAATCACTGGCATAATCTTAATACACTGTTTAGTTACCCTGACGATATCCGCAAAGCGATCTACACAACGAACGCTATTGAATCACTGAACAGTGTCATCCGTAGAGCCATTAAAAAACGTAAAGTCTTCCCAAGCGACGATTCTGCGAGGAAAATGGTTTATCTTGCCATTAGAGAGGCCAGTAAAAAATGGACAATGCCCATTCAAAACTGGCGCCAAGCGATGAGTCGATTTATTATTGAGTTCGAGGAGCGACTCGAAAAGCACCTTAACTAAATGGTAGTTACACAGAATCTGTTACAGGGTCTTACCAGACGTGTGAAGGTTAGAACCCTTTACTTTTACAGGTGATGTATTTCTATCAAACCCATTACCAGCGTTATGACAGGCAGCGGAACCATGAATAAGTCTTAGACCTCTATCTTTTTTAGGTTTTCCATAATTATTCGAAGACCCAAACTTGAACCCTGAACCATCTCCACTGCTCTTTGTTGGATGTCTTCCGTTACCAATCGAACTTGAATAATAAATTCTAAAAGAGATATCCGTATTTTCAATATCCATTCCAGTTCCTGCCTTCCAAAAATCAAATCCATCATCAGAGTTATGATGTCCATGAGCATCAATTAATGTCACGTTATAAACACCATACTTCACACCAAACCCATCAGCATTTCCTCCCTTAGAAGTATCTGGACCCGACCCAGTTTCATTATATCCGTTATAAGATTCCACACTAACGATACAAACGTTATGGCTACCCTTCGTTTTTAATCTCACACCCGAACCATCACGACTTGTAGGGTTTAATACACCTGTATTACCAATTTTCGAATTGTGTAGTACCGAATTACTGGACAGCTGTACCCCTATATTTCCCGCATTAATAACTTCAACATTACTTACTACGGAACCGTCAACTATTATCCCAACATCAGAGAGTGTAGAGTCAATTACAACTCCCTCTTCTCCAATCATTAAAGATCCAGCAAATACAGGTATAGGGCTCACAATCTTATAAATTCCCTTTGAAAATATGACTGTGTCATAGTTTAAAAACATCTTTTCCATCAACCATTTTGTGGTGGGAAACGTATCTGGAGTAACGGTAATCGACTTTCCCTTTATACCTATGCTTCTGACCCTTTCCCGACAATTTTGAGGGTCTCCCATTCTTTCTATAAGGTCCCACTGATCTTCGCTCACTCCTTGAATATATTTGAAGGGTAGTAATGGTTTAGACACGTTTTTCTGGGCACTGCCGCATCCAAGACCTCTACTAGTCACCTCTTCAAGATATGCTGGCTCATCTGGCTTACTCATCAGCAAACGACAAACAGTTTTGTCACTCCAGCCCCTCATGTCTTGAGACAGCGCGTGTGTAGCCATGAATGACGCAGTCAGTAAACAAACAACCCGAATACAGAAATTCAACATAGCCACCTCGATTTAATTTATGTGCTTAAAGCTTTGTGATGCTCACTGTAGATACTACTAATATGAGGTTGTCATTGATATAGGAAGAATTCCAATTTTAAGCCTTACAGCACTTCATAAGTGGAGATAATAAGCATTGACAGCAATCCAGTGTCGTATGAGCGAACGCGTCTTAGAGTATCGCTGTAAGGTTCTTAATCAATGTTGGAAGAAGTGTGACTATGGATTTGGCAAAGCATTACTCATTTCATCAACGATCTTTGTTTTATATTTAGCACCTAATTTGAAGCCTTACCTAGGACCTTGGGTAGGTGCCGTCTTATTTAATTCAAGTATTCAGTGGCTAAAAGCCTGTTAGATCTTCTTGTAGCCTCAGCCCTGAATACATAGAACCTTTTGACGCCCTAGACAGTAATATGCCTTTTTCTTCGAGCTTCTGTTTGAACTTCCTATTGTTGACTACGTACTCACCATTTGCCAGCGCCCAAAGTTTGAATGAGTTATAAAGAACAGAAGACTGCTCCTCAGCATTCACATCTGTGATGCAGCATTCCTTAATCCAACCAGAGATAACATCCATTTCAGATTTATAGGCCTTGGTAGCGTTGTCGACAACATCGCATCTACCCAAGCCTTCAACTAACCATATTCGACATCCTTCCAATGCCCAGTTCAGAATTCCAGAACTTTCAGCAAGCAACTTAGCACTTAAGTCCTTGTCCTGCTGTTCAGGTGCCACAGACACTCCAAAAGGAATCAGTCTAATGCGTCGCCAAATGCCAATGTCGTTTCCCTGAATGTAAGGCTTGTGGTTACCACTGATCCACAATTTGAAATTAGGCTTAAACTCGAAGTACTCATGGCGTAAAAAACGAGCTGTGATCGTGTCGCCACCAGTTAGCTGCTTGAGCTCGGATTCATTGAACCTCGAACCTTCTTCAGTTTCTGTCGTGGCCACAAAGCGACTACCTCTTAGCCTAGCAGTGTCATTGTTAATGGATCCTTTCCCTTTGGTCATAAAGGTCGAGACCTGCGCTTGTTGAGCGTAATCTCCAAGGATGGTTTGCAAGGTGTTAACAAAAGTACTTTTACCATTGGCCCCGATACCATAAAGAAAGAACAGCACTTGCTCGCTTGTGTCGCCAGTTAAAGAGTAGCCAACAGATCGTTGAATGAAGCGAATCAGCTCATCGTCACCCAGCACTTGATCGAGAAAGCCTAACCACGTTGGGCATTGGGCAGCTGAGTCATAAGTCACGGTTGCCTTTTTGCTTAAATACAGGCTTTTAGTTGATCCCGTTAATAAGCTCCCGCTATTTAGAGAAACCACACCATTGTTTACACCTAAAACGAAATTGTCAGTATCGAGATGACAGGCAGAAAGCGGTATACCTTCTTCCGTCTTGGCCAAGTCGATCATGGCGCTTAAGCTTCTCTGGCTTTCAGAAGTTCGAGCATGTTTTTGTGCATCAGACCTAAGGTTATCGTCAGATATTGCAGCGGCTTCGTTGTTTATTCCAATGGCGGTTTTCTTGGCCAATCGCATGACCTTACCATCTTCATCGAGAACCCAGCGATCACCGTCCCAGTACATCCACTTCTTCATTTCGTGCAAGTAACGAACGGTCTCGCCGTGTGATCGAACCAGACGCTTAGAGTTTCCTAAGTCAGTGTTATTGATTGTGCCGGGTTCATATCGTTCGTAGACGCCGTGAACAATCACCATTGCCTCCTTTTGAGGTAGCGGAGGAACGCATTGTTTGGCTAAGTGTAGTATCTCGCCAACAGCGAACTCAAGCGCCATATCTCGAGCACGAAAAGAGCTTGCTAGCCTAAATAACTCATCGTTTCGACTACCTTTAAGAATAGGGAAGTCATCAAAGTCATCGAAAGAAGTATCATTGGCCGCAGCCAACTGCTTGCTAAGCTTGCCTTGTGCCAATACATCAATCCAGCACTGGGGAAGCTCCTGCGCTTCGATGTCATTCTCGACGTAATAGGGGTTGCCATTGATTACAGACCCAGCTGCGAGAACATAACCACCTTCTGTTTTTATATCGATTCCTGGGCGGATGCCTATCGTGTTTTTAATTCCATCTCTCGGGTGTTTGAAATATAGATGGTAGCCACCGGACGGCGTGACGATCTTTCGGGTATTTAGTGGCCCTAGCTCAAATTCAAGCGCCTCCATGCTGGCAAGGCCACCTGCGCCATTCTTGACGTCAACATCGATTACCAATAGGTCAGCTTTTGCACCAGTGGCTAGACCTATGTTTGCTTTAGGGCTTTGCGCCCACCATTGTTTTATTACTTCTTTATCCGCCGATGCGTCATAAAAGCCACGGCTTGTTAGGGGTATCTTTTTATTAGGTACGCATGGAAACACAGGGTAGCCTT
Source organism: Marinomonas sp. (assembly GCF_965225885.1). Taxonomy (NCBI): domain Bacteria; kingdom Pseudomonadati; phylum Pseudomonadota; class Gammaproteobacteria; order Oceanospirillales; family Oceanospirillaceae; genus Marinomonas; species Marinomonas sp. The sequence goes on along the minus strand of NZ_OZ245329.1, from coordinate 1,297,605 downwards.
GTTCTATGATGTCTCTTGTTCTTTGTTCCATTTTAACTCCAGTTATTAAATATACATTTGAAATTGCCAGCTGAAGATTGCTGGGCTAATGTAATTTTAACTTTCCAAATTGGCAACAAAGATGTTGGCAACCAACTTTAGGTATTTGCCAAATCAACTCATTCTTATTTTATTTACCCTTGCTCTAAGGGTCCTTTCGCTTCTATCAATGTTAGATCTTTTGTAGCAAGTACGTGCAATGTGAGAGTCTGTATGGCCGGGACCTTCTTTTGACATCTCTAATACACAAGCATCAAAAGGCTCATACACAAGCTCAGCTTCCTGTCGTCTAGCTACACCACCAGCTCTTCCTGAAGCTGCCTGTTTATCTGCAACAGTAATGGCATGTGTAATCAAGGAAAGCGTCTCAAGCGGCTGTGAGTCAGCCTCATAACTTCCAAAGGCAGGATCGGAGAGGCCTGTTTCATCACCATAGAGGTACTTGACCTCTTCAGAGTAATCCGAACATTCCCGCTTTAACAACACTCCCAGCAACTCAATCTCAATCTTAATGAACTCACGGTAGAATCGTTTGAAGTCAGAAGAATCAACATCAGTAGAGCGGTCAAAAGCTTCAGCTACTTCGATAGCACGGTCTAAACCCTGACTATTCTCATTACGAAGGGCCTCACGATATGAATCAGCCAGCAAGCCGATCCCTTCACTATTTTGTATGTAATCAAAGTCAGGGTTGAGCATGTTCCCAGACCTAACCAATTCATCCTGAGCTAGCTGCTGTATAAAATACAATCTCAAGACCCTTTTGATGTCTGTAATACCCATATCTTTTACCCCTAAAATGACACTAAGTGTAACCATTGCAGCATAAAAGGGGTTATTGGTAAACCAAAGCTTATATAGAGATTAATAGCAAAGTAGCTGCAATACTGTCACTAGCTGCAACAACAAAAGAAGCTAAAGGCTCATCAGAATCTATGGGGTAACTTGATCTCAAGAACACATCAGTTAGACCCTGTTATATGGGTACCCACTTTAATTAGCTACACCCCCAGATCCACCAAACAGCACTGCAAATACCAAAGGGCTAGACACGGAATAACCACCATCAGAACCACCGCTGAGGCCTCCATACAAGCTCCCTGAGGACACTAAAATACCAACCTAAGCCTGTGTATTGGTGATATAAATTAACCCCTTAGGGTGCTTATAGGCCCTCAAATGGTCCATCATAATCTCTAGGTTTATCAATAGGTTAGGCACAGTAAGAATGAACCCATCCCTCGAGTCCTACTGGACCATCTGAGACCCATATATAGCCTGTCGGTTATGCCATCAATTAAGCTTAAACAGCCTCTGTACTGGCCCATTAGGACACGCTGAATGTGTTGACGGTTAGTGGGTCTTGCCGTGTGTGAAGTCATGTAGTTATCACTGGAGTGAGGTGGTTGTGAGAGGCTATGGGATTAGGTGTTTGACAGACCTGTAAACCACAGGTGTGAACCAAAATGATCCTCTTGATCAGCTTGAGAGTCACTGATATAGTTAAACTTGCTTGTATTTAGGGGCTTCTGGCTCTATCCATTAGGTATCGGACTTGAGGGATTGCCCACTTTGGGATCTAACCGAAAACGAAGAATCTATTGCCTTGATCGAAAGCTTCATCAAAGCGAACAAGCCAATCTCTTCTGTTTGTCACGCACCAAGCGCTTTCTTGAATATTAAAGACGCTGACGGCGAGTACTTCATCAAGGGCAAAACCGTCACCGGCTTCACTAACAGCGAAGAAGCAGCGGTTCAATTAACAGAAGTTGTGCCTTTCTTGTTAGAAGATGAAATGAAAAAACGCGGTGCAGATTACAAAAACACCGCTGACTGGACACCATTTGCGGTTCAAGATGGCTTGATGATCACAGGTCAAAACCCAGCAAGCTCTGAATTAGTGGCTGAAAAATTATTGGCTCAATTGGCTAAATAAACGCTAATTGCAAAGGCACTAAAAAAACCGCTTCAAGATGACTTGAGGCGGTTTTTTCTTATAGCCCAGTGGATGGAAACGTTATAACGCGTAATCAAATACGATGATGTCTTCCATAATGGGGCCTAACTGAGCTTTCAAAGCCTCATGTTCAGGATGAGGAAGATAATGATGTAAAGCGGCTTCATCAACAAAAGTCATAAACACGCAATGGCTATAGTCTTTATTGCGCCCTTCAGAACTGATATTTAAGCCCCATTCAACCGATTCAATACCATCGATTTTACTCTTTATCGCTTCGAAGTTAGCCAAAGACGTCGCAATATCGGTTTCACTGGCTTGCTCTTTATACTTAATAAACAACACATGACGAATCATAAAGACTCCTGTTTAGATAAATGATTTATCAAAATCATACTCCGCCTTCCATGCCAAAAAAACGCGAATCGGAAACAATCCTTAATAAGGTCAATTTTGTTCAATACGTGAGATTCCTAAAAAACGATAGTGAGCGCCTGTTGATTATTATTCTAGGAATACCTGATGACTCTCTCGTTAATTACTTCTATGTCTTTGTTTGCCTTGGCGGCGTCTTTGTCACCTGGGCCGGTGAATCTTGTCTCGCTGAGTGGCAGTGCTCGTTATGGAATAAAAACTGGGCTTATTTTTGTGACGGGAGCGACGCTCGGTTTTATTGTGCTGTTTTTACTGATTGGCTTTGACTACATTACCTAATCGATCAGTTAAGCTGGATCACCCAAGTGTTGCAATGGTTAGGTATCGCCTTTCTTCTGTATCTGAGTTATCAGCTTTTCACCGACAATGGCGAACTCACCCCGGATAAGCACAACAAGGCACCAACCTTTATGACGGGTGCGATTATGCAATGGCTCAATCCAAAAGCGTGGTTAGCCTCGTTGTCTGGTATTGCCGCTTACATTCCTAATGCGGAAGCGACAGAGGTGATGGTTTTTGCGAGTTTATATTTGCCAATTTGTTGGCTGTCTTTAGTCATTTGGGTGTGGGTAGGAAAAATACTTGGGCAATATTTCCAAAGCCCAGCAAAGATGCGCATGCTGAATAAAATCTTGGCGATACTGCTGGCAGCAAGTTGTGTGTTGATACTTGCCTAGAAGATAAAAAGTTTAGAAGCTAACAGGCCTAGAAAGCGATGAACTAAGAAGAAACCGAACGACGATACTGATCTGGCGTTGCTGCTACGCGTTGCTTAAACACGCGCTGAAAGTGCGCCTGATCACTAAAGCCAATCGTCTGTGCCACATCAGCAATGGTTTGGCCTTGTTTCAACGCTTGCTGACCGAGTTGAACACGACGATTCAAACGATAAGCATGAGGCGTCATATTGAAATGACGCTTAAACGCGCGAACCAAATAACCCGTACTGAAACCAAACTCAGCACTGATTTGTTCAATCGAAGTGTCTTGTAAACAATGTTGGTTTAAATAATTCGCCACCTGATACAGTTTATTTTCAGGCAAGGCTGTGGAAGCTTCACCCTGCTCTGCCGCTAACAAAGTGAATAAATTCACCAGCATGGCTTCTAATATTAAGCCTTTTTCAGCCGACGAAAGATCCGTCGACATTAGACCGTCACACAATTCAACAAACGCCTGATACATCTGCACTGACAGCAAAGTATCAGACAAGGTATCTTGCCAATTTTGTGTCGGTCTTATGCCATGAGAAAACAACAAGGACGTCAGCCAGTCTTTATCCAAATGCATCATGTAATAAGCCCAAGGGGAATCTTGGCGAGGATTACAAGCATGAACCACATTTGGGTTCATCATGACCAAAGCGCCCCGCTCAACCGCGTGTAAACGATCCGCACAGAGAAATTCACTCTGACCTTCCAGAATGGCACCAATCGACCACTCTTGATGGGAATGCGGTGCATAGCTGACCTTTCTGCCATCCAATACTTGGCGCAGTTCGACATAAGGCAAAGCCGGATCTCGCCAAAAAATCGGATGGGTAGAAGGTGTCATCTTATCTTCCTATCAATCAAGCCGTTTAGGTCAAATAATTTACGGTAAGCAGCTGAAGCGAAACGTGTCATCCAGCGCTTTAGGCAGCACTAAGGTACTGAACTGTAAGCGTTTTGATTGTTTGCATACGCCATTACGCTCTGATTCATCATCCACATAAATGCGACGATACTCCGCATTCAATACGGGTTTACCGGCTTTAATAAAGCTGGAATAAGAACGGCATTCGGAGTATTCAAAGCATTGCTCAGTGATGGCAAAATCAAAGTCACTGCTCAGTGCCCGTGCCTGATCAGGGTCGTTTTTCAAACCAATCGCCAAGCCTCTGTTGTGAGCCTCTGCCGCTAAAAAGCGATTGTAATCCAATTGGTCATTGGCTCGGAAAGAAAAACCTGTATTAGTTCGGTAACTGTCGACGTTGTCTGGCTCAACGCCATCACACCCTTTTGAGACGGCTAAATCAAGACGACGGATCATCACATCACGCACTTGGCTAGAGCGAATCTCTAACCAACGCTCATTATCCCAACCACTCAAAGTTTTCCCTAAATCTTTGTCGGCAAAATCCGCTGCGTCAGGTCGCCAATCTTCGTATGAGCCTGCTGAAAAATAACAAATAACTTTTTTACCAGAAGCTTGCAGACGTTGAATCAATTCGACAGACGAATCAAATAAATCAATGTCGTATAAGTCCACGTCATAACCTTCGTTTACAACACCATCAAGCTGCCATTGCCAAGTCACGGAAACCGGTGGACGATACCAATCATCCGCCGCATAAAGAGGGAAAAAGAGAGACGAAAGCAACACACACAACACAGAGAATGGAAAAAGTAGAACGCGCATAGTGGACTCCATATGCTCAAAAGGCTAAAAAGCCCGCGACAGGTCTTGCCGCAAGCACCCACTCTACTCTGTTATGAGGTGAAAGGCTCTCAATCTAATAGCTTAGATTCTAGTGGAACAGCTGAGACAGGCACTCATTAGAAATACTGCCATGACAAACAGATGTCACGCCACCGCTCATACTGACCCGAAAATCGTCGCTAATTTCAATATCGATCTGGCCGCCCGGCATCATCACCTTAATAGACGCGTCACATAAACCTAACTTATACGCCACTGCGGCGGCGGCGCAACTGCTACTGCCAGACGCTAAAGTATAGCCTGCGCCACGCTCCCAGATTTCGATCAAAATATGATTACGGTCAATCACTTGCATAAACTGTACATTGGTTCGATTCGGGAAGTTGGGATGCGTTTCAATCAAAGGACCGAACTCTTTTGCCATGGTTTCGGTTGGCGACTCGGTTAAAATCACACAATGCGGGTTGCCAATCGTAACAGCGCTGTAGATGTGATTCAGGCTCATGACATTGAGGTTTTCTAATAGAACTTCACGAGGTTCACCCCAAACAGGAATATCTTGGCTAAGAAAAGATACTTTACCCATTTCCACATCCACTCGCTGACCATTGTCAGACACTTGCGCTTTGACCACACCACCTTTGGTTTCAAGGGTAAAAGAATTGTCTTTCACCAAACCTTGATCCCATAAAGCACGACAAAATATCCGCAAACCATTACCGCTCTTCTCGGCTTCGCTGGCATCGGGATTAAACATACGTAAACCGAAGTCCGCCACATTAGAAGAAAATGGACCAATCAACACACCATCTGACGCCACACCATAATGTTTGTGGCAGATATTTTTAATGATCAAAGCGGCAGGCTCATCAGGAAACGCATCTGGCGATACCACTAAATACACATTGCCGAGTGCATGATACTTACGAAAATCCATTGCTCTTTTTTTCTCCTATTACTAGATATTAAGGTGCCATCAACTCAACAATATAAGGTTCTATTGCATCAGCAAAAATTTGATACTGACTAGCGTTGGGGTGTAAAAAATCACTCATGATATTACTGGTTAAACGACCTTTTTCATCCAGAAACACCTGATTTATATCGTGGAAAAATACCTTTTCATCATCTGCGTAAGTACGAATGATCTGATTCACTTCGTTATTCAACATACGTAGTTTCTGCGTTGGTTTCGCACTACGAGGGAAAATAGCCAAGAGCAGAATTTTTGTCAGCGGTAACTTTTCAGCCAATACAGACAAAATCTGCTTAATACCCAACGCCGTATCTTCCGCTTTATCCATGCGATGACCGGCGTTATTGGTTCCAATTAATAAAACCAATAACTTAGGCTGAATATTATCGACTTCCCCATGAGCCAGTCGCCATAAAACATTCTCGGTTTTATCGCCATTAAAACCCAAGTTCAACGCATGTCTTGGTTGATAAAAAGTCTGCCAAACATCGGCGCCTTCTTTCTCCCAAGCTTGTGTGATGGAATCCCCAAGAAACACCAAATCCACTTTTTCCATGGCATCTTTTTCAGCCAGCTTTTCTTCATGGCGAGGCATCCACCAAATGGTGTCTTGTGGCATGGCCTTGATAGATAAAGGTTCTGTTGGTAATTGCTTTACTGCTTTCATCACAAATCACACCCTAGAAAATGCGTTCCAGGAATTGGGTTGTAACTCACTGGATCGCAAGGCTCAAACCCCAAACGCACATACAAGCGCCTAGCAACCTCAAAGTCAGCCAACACATCAAGACACATGCGTTGATAGCCATTTTGCTTTGCGCATTCCATTAACTTAGTCACCAATCTCTCACCTAATTGATGACCACGTTCCGTGGGACGAATATAAACTCGTTTCATTTCGCAAATTTGCGCATCAACCCGACGAAAAGCGCCACAACCAACGACTACGTTGTCTTTCCAGATAAGCAAAACCACGCCATTAGGAGGCGAGTATTTACCGTCCAAAGCAACAAACTCTTGTTCATTCTGCTGATAGTCCAAGCTTACTGGTGCCGACGCAATATACTCACGGAAGATAGCCAAGACACTGTCATTGTCTTGTGGAAATTCGGCAGGGCGAGTAGAAAACATGTTGTGTCCTTACGTTGAAAACCTGATAAGCAAAATAATACCGACAAACCAACCTGAAAAACAAAACTTAACCAAATTCTTTTAAGCTTTAAGACAAAGCCATACTCCTTTATGATCTCTGCATTCTAAAATGACACGATTAAAGAGATATAACACTTTGGGCATTGTTCTATTTTACCTCAAGAAAACCATCGGCATGATGCTAATGCCAATCCCTCTCACTTTGCTAGCTATGTGTCTCGCATTTTTACTGATGAAGAAATGGCCCAAAATCGCCAAGTTTTTCTTGTTGTGCGGCATCTTAATGCTGGGACTCACTAGCTGGAACCCGGTTGCCAATACATTGATTGCGACGGTAGAACACGACTATCCTGTGTTTGATATTCAGCAACCGGTTGATGTGGTTATCGTCCTCGGTAGTGGTCACAAAGATCTGAGTAATACACCCACCGTCATGGCGCTTGGCAACAGCGCACTGTTCAGACTTGAGGAAGGTTTGCGCATTTTAAAAGCCAACCCAAACGCGCAATTATTTGTTTCGGGGTATTCTGTTGGTATGACAGAGCCTCATGCAGAAGTCATGCGTAGAGCAGCCATCGAGCTGGGGGTAGAACCCGATCGGGTTAAAGCCTTCCCTCTCGCAAAAGACACAGAAGAGGAAGCTAATAGTATGAAACCTTACCTAAAAGGAAAAAAAGCTGCCTTGGTAACCGAAGCGTCACACCTAAAACGTGCGTCTATTTTTTTCGAAAAAGTGGGTATAAACATCATCCCAGCGCCGGCCATGTATTTAGGATCAGAAAAAAGTGACTGGCAAATCGACGCCACCGGAGCCTACAAAAGCCAACGCGCCTTTTACGAATGGCTTGGACGCGCTTGGCAGTGGATTAAGGGCTAAAACTTATTTTGCCACTTTTGAAACGCTGCCAGATGATTCTCTGAAGCATCATGTAAGCGAACAAACACGTCTCTCACATCACTTGGTAAATCTTGCTTCAAAAAGCGTTCATACATTTCAATATTGGCGACTTCTGCAGCAACACCAACAGAAAACGTCTCAATGTATCTCGCAGGCATCACCGCGCTTTCCACGCCACGATCTACTGGCAAGACAAAACCATAACGCTCAAACAAAGGCTCTAACCATGAAATATGTCTTTCTTCTGCTTTAATAATATTGGTAAAAGGTTTCTGCCCACCAAAAGTACGAATCACCTTTTGGTACTCTCCCCGAGCTAGATATTCATCTTCCAAGGCATAGCTCAGCATAGACTCCAACGTCAGTATGCTATCAGCTTCATTCTGCGCGCCAGCAGCGCCATAGCCTTCAGCCGCAGCAATAGACGGAAAAAAAACAACCACCCAAGAGACAAGTACACCACTTAAGCATAATTTAACGCTCTTCATTTCGCTCTCCTATCCAGCAATAATGCCAGTGCAACAACAAATATTAGTAAATACTAATATATAAATTAAAGCACAGATAATCAGTTACTCCAGCAATAGAAGAGGATTTATTGATATAGATCGTTAAATGAATGGAAAAATGATTCAGTAGAGTTGATTGTTATACGTCATGTCTCCTACTAGCATTTATACGACAAAGGACCTTATAAGGCTAAAGAATGAACTCTATAATTACATACGAAGTTGATGAAAAAGATAACCAAATATCTCATGATGCTTGGTTAACACAGCAAGTAAACGCCGCTTTCGAGAATATGGAAAACGGCCTTGCTGTATTTGTGTCGAACGAAGAAGCCAATTCTAAAATGACAGAATTTAAAGCTAAAGTCCGCGCTAAAAATAAGCTGTACTAACTCAATCTGAACTGCTGATCGTCGCTTTCAACAACGTGAAAGACGACATTGCTGTATTTGTCTCGAACTAAACCATCTAATGCGAAACAATGGTCGAGTTTGGCAACGATTCCCCAACTCTCTCTTTGGCGATTTCAATAACGGCATGGGCAAGCTGTACCAAGGTCGCAAAATTAGGCTTGGTTTCCGGTTTAAGAGATCGATAAGCACTGGTTCGGCTTTTAATGCCCGCTCTTGCGATGACGACACCGTGTCCGAATAACTCAACATAGGAACGAATAGCGGCTTGCAAAATGTCTGGGCGACCTTCTTTCATAGAATCCCATGAAGCCTGCTTGATCACTTCTTCCATTTGTTCAACATCAAATCGTATGCATAAGGTCTGATAGGCACCTTTTGTAATGCCGCGTAATATGCTCGCAGTAAGCTCATTACCATTCCAATTCAACGCACCGTCTGCAGCTAAAGCGAAGCGTTTAAAATCTTTCACGTTAGCAAATGGCGGTCTTGAAAAGTAGTCAGACAAGTCTGCTTGGCCTTCAAAACCATCACTAAAGGTTAAAGCCAAGGTGTGCTCTTTAACCCAATCTACATCAATAATTTTTAACATAAATCCTCCAACTTCCCCGGGTTCTCACCTTTCACAGCTTTATTCCACATCTGCATGAGTTGATATCTATACATGGTTATATGAGCTTCGGCACGTTTACGCTGCTTACTGGGCAAATAACCTTCTAAGCATTCACTAGTTTCAATCGCAATAATCAATTCATAATCACCATATTTCACATGTAAGTGAGGTAACTTGTGCTGTTGATTATCAAAAAAGTATAAGCAAAACGATAATCCTAATAACGCGTCGATTTCAGGCATCCTTACCCCTCGATATTTATATAGATAAAACTATAGATCAGTCTCTCAAAAGAGACAACATTATTTTACAAACAAAAAAGCAGCGACCATTGCTGGGCGCTGCTTTTTAATATTTCAAAGATACTGAACTTCTAATTAATCAAACCTGAAATAAGAAGTTTTTGATCAGGTCTTTGCCACCTTCAGTGGCAAAGGATTCTGGGTGAAACTGAATGCCTTGGATCGGGTATTCTTTATGACGAACACCCATCAGTTCAAACTTGCCACCTTTGTGAACCGTGGCAATGTCTTTGAAGTCCGCTTCTTTTAGCTCTCCAACAGAAGCCGTCACTTCCAACACATCTGGGAAGCTTTCAGCCTCGGCAATAAGCGAGTGATAACGCATGACTTCTAGTTGGTCTGGAATGTCATGAAAAATACCTTCACCGTTGTGAGTAATCGGGCTGGTTTTACCGTGCATTGGCAATGGTGCTTTAACCACTTTGCCGCCAAATACATGACAAATCCCCTGCATCCCCAAGCAAACGCCCATCAATGGAATGGTTTTGCCGAATTCCAAAATCACGTCAGCACAGACACCAAAGTACGCCTTGTCGTCTGGCGAACCTGGTCCTGGGGAAATAATAATGCGATCTGGCGCGGCGGCACGAATGTCGTCTAATGTCACTTCGTCGTTACGTTTTACGATCACTTCAAACGCGTCGATCTCGCCACGGCTTTTTTCGGTTTCTAACACTTCACCAATAAACTGATACAGGTTGTAAGTGAAGGAGTCGTAGTTATCGATAATATAAACTTTCATGCTTCCCTTACTCCTGATTAGCTTTTGGCGCGAAACTATCTAGCACGCGTTTAGTGCCGGCAAATTTACGTTGAATCTCTTCGTATTCGTCTTCGGCATTGGAATCATACACATTGCCGCCACAGGTTTGCACATAGGCTTTGTTGCCATTGGCAAACACGGTACGAATCGGAATCGCAAACATACAATCGCCATTAAAAGAGAACTGACCAACAGCGCCACCATAAGGACCACGACCATCGTTTTCCAAATCGTCGATGATCTTCATCGCTTCGATCTTCGGTGCGCCAGTCAAGGTTCCTGCTGGGAAGTTGCTAGCTAAAGCGGAGAACATGTCATGATCTTCGGCCATGATGCCGACAATTTCACTAGAAATGTGCTGAACATGACTGAAACGTTTAATGTCCATCAAACTACGAACTTTCACTGTACCGAAGCGCGCCACACGGCCAATGTCGTTACGATGCAAATCGACAATCATATTGTGCTCGGCGATTTCTTTTGGATCATTCAACAAAGCACGTGCAAAGGCGGTGTCTTCTGCTGCGTCTTTACCGCGCTTGGCCGTGCCTGCTAATGGGAAGGTTTCCATTTCCCCTTGGCGCACGCGGAACAAGGATTCAGGGCTAGCGCCAATGACTTTTTGCTCAACAAATTTAATGTAATACATTTGTGGGGATGGATTCACTACACGTAATTGCTCGTACAAATTGATAGTGTCGCCTTCAAGGTCAAACCACTTTTTAAAGCCCACTTCACACTGGAAGACCTTCCCTTCGATGATGTCTTGTTTCACCTTGGCAACGGCATCCGCGTGATCGGTTTTGCTCATCGACTCGCCCGCAGGACGAACCACAAATGGGCCGTTTTCAGGCGTCGGTTCCGCCATCATGCTGTTCACTAAATCCACACGATTCCCTGTGGAATCGTCGTCGTAATAGAAGTAGAAAACCTCGCCTGTCATCTTGTCCAGAATCAGACCATCTTTGTACAAACCAAAACGAAACGCGTCGAACATCTCGCTCGATTGCAGATCCAACGTTGGCTCAAAATAGTTCATGCTGTCATAACCGATATAACCCGTTAAACCACCAGCATAACCACGCGATAAAATGTTCTGCGGCACGATATCGCGCAGCAAATAATAAGGGTTATCCGATTCGAAAGATTCCGTGCTGCCATCACGTTCTTGGATAAATAGCTGCTTACCTTCAGCCCAGATTAATTTTTCAGGATCAAAACCAATAATCGAGTGGCGAGAAATGTAACTTTCTTCACCCAGGGATTCCAACATAAAACAGTTGTCAAAACGCTTCTCGACCTTTTTAAACAGATCAAAAAAATCGCATGCAGAACTGATGGTGACGTACTTAGGTTTACGCGGCAGCGTGATGCGCTGCGGCTTTTTGTTATATGAACTCATATCTCTTTTAATTCCTTCAATGCTCGGGAGCCACGGGTCACAGTGGCAATACCCACACCTAATTGTTTCGCAATGTCGCGCTGCGGCACACCTTGCTCCAACAGAGAGAAAATCTGTAATCTGTGTTGCATCTCGTTGATTTCATTCGGAGTTAGCAAGGCTTTTAAGCGCTTCTCCAACACCGCTTCATCACCGGCTTCGGTTAAAAACTGGACCAAGTCCTTCATAGGATTCGACTCTCACAAGGAGGTTTGTATTCGCGTACTAGTACAATAATGCGTTTTGTTTTTTTTAGCAACTGCATAGAGTGATAAAAATTAGAATGGAGGTTATCATTTAGGATAATAAGAGAGGGGAATTGATGAGCATACAACACTTAAAACAACAGGCATTGAGCAACACAGAGGTTCGTGCGGAATATGATCAGCTTGAAAGTGAGTTCGCGTTTATCGATCAATTGCTTTCTATGCGCGCCCAAGCAGGACTAACCCAAGAACAACTCGCAAAACGCATGCACACCCAGAAAAGCAATATCAGCAGATTAGAACGCGGCAATGCCAACCCAAGCTGGTCTACTTTGTTGAAATACGCCCACGCTTGAGGTTTTAAGCTCAGCTTAACACCGCAAAAAATGTCGCATGACGCTTAAAAAATCATCAAATTTGACAAAAAACACCAGCATTAAGTTTAAAGCTAGCACTCACAAGGATTATTAAAAATGAACTTCTATAAAGACTTAAAAAAAACAAGCTGTCGTCATCCACAATGAGCGACAACTTGCTGAGGAAGTGAAAATAGCAGAGCAACAGTTTACTGAAGGCAAAGGCGTTTCAAGCCAAGAGGCGCGAGAAAAAATGATTAGAAACCTCAATACTAAATACCAGCGCACTTAACCTAGTTTTTTATTAATCCAACCTTCAAATCCGTTGCTTCATAAATCACTTCACCATTAAGCAGAACAAAACCGTCCGCAATGCCCATTCCCAGAGGTTTTTTGATGATGCGTTTGATGTGCACTTGGTATTCAATGCCTGTCGCATCAGGATAAATCTGTCCGGTAAAGCGAACTTTCCCAACACCTAACGCACGACCTTTCCCGGGCAAGCCTGACCAACCTAAAAACACACCCAACAGTTGCCAAAGTGCATCTAACCCTAAACATCCCGGCATGACAGGATCACCTTTAAAATGGCAGGCAAAAAACCAATGATCAGTCTGAATTGCCAAACTCGCCTTTAATAGGCCTTTATTGTATTTACCTCCAATAGAATCAATGTGAGTAATTTCATCAATCATCAGCATTTGATCACTAGGCAATTGCGCGTTGCCCTCTCCAAAGAAACGCCCTTCTGACATAGCAATAATATCAGCTTTAGAAAACGTCATATTCACCTCATACTTTAAAAATCAGTTTTAGCGAGTATGGGCTTGGCTTAAGGTTGAGGCTTGTAAAAATTGGACATGAATTGCTGGGAGATAGGAGAAAGCAACTTTACATTGTGCTGAGCCGTGGTTTTCAGAATATGCGACTGATCATAAAACCCGAGATCTAATCCATGATGAAGATACGAATTACCACCTTGAGAGCAGCGCTTTAAAAAATAATTAATACGAATAGTCTGAGCAAATGCCTTGCTAGTAAGTCCAGTATGCAACAAAAACTGCCGATTCAAATGACGGTGACTCCAACCTACTTCGCTCGATAATTGCGCCATACTAATACCACCATGCTCTCGATAGAGAATGTTAAGAGCGTGTTTCAATTTATCAGGGAAAGATATCGATTGAGTATGCTTTATCAGCATTTTTTCGCAATACTTAACTCGATCATTAAAAGACGCTTTCTCATACAAGTTTTCTTGTAAGGATAAGAAGACGCTGTTTTCTAAAAAATCCATTCTTGTCAATTGGTTAGTAGATTCTGAAACATCCACATCAAAGAAACTCCGTAGCTTTCCTGGCTGAAACCAAATGCCAAAATAGGGCCCTCCTCCAGCGTTTAGAGGGATATCTAAAATAGAGGATTGAGTACCTCCGAATGATTCAGAGCAGATAGAGAAAAAAAGCATGTTGGTGCCATCAGGCACAATGGGATACATAGTAGAAAAGCGAGTATTCACTTCAACAAAAGCGTAAACATCGTCTGATAATCCCAAACAAGGTTTATGAACTTGTACACTCAACCCCAATTGCTCCTGCCCAACATTCGTCAACGTCGGCTGAAAAGGTTGATAAAGTGCCTGATATGATTCCAAAGAAGATCCTATGACTACTACTATTCAAAGCTTACGACAAATAAAACCATAAAAAGACGGCCTAAGCTAAACCTGAATTAAGTGGCTCATTGCTTGGACTAACAACACATTCCCTCTCTTGCACGATAAAACGTCGCTTTCACCGTCAAAGTGACGTTTTATCACTTTCTCGATTGTCTAACGATTAAGTAACTTGTACTTTTTTACGTATCAAATAATTTATCAAAGTCCAAAAGGCCTACTCATGACATTCATCAAAGCCAAAGATTTCACTGCAGATCGCGCTTGGGGCGTTTAAGATATTGCTAACTAAGTTCTCGACTATTGCGTATGAGTCATAATATGCTACTTTACACAAAACGCAGCATATAACGCTATTTCAATTCACCAATCAGAAAATATTCTATCGCTATAGAAACTTATCTATGAAGAAGTACATAAACTACAATAAACAAGAACGGTATATTTTATTTTTAATTTTGAGTATTTTTTTATTTATGCTCATATTAATACATAGTGAAGGTTTACCTTATCAGCATTCTGAATTTATAGGTGAATATTTATTTCCTTTGGCCTCGATTATCACTTTCTTTTTAATAATTGTCGCTTCTATTTTCATAAAAGGCACTGAGGATAACCCTGCTGGACTCGTTGCCTTGGCAAAACTTTATAGAAATGGTGAATATCGTACTTTTTTAAAAACCTTATCTGCATTAACTCTATTTAGCATTATGTTCGGATACTTTGTATTTTCTATTGCCGCCCATATCCCAGCTATACCAACTAGAATAATAGTTCATGACACTTCTGAGAGTAATGCTATATGTATTACAACTGGTAGAACTAGAATAAAAGGTTCATGGTCTTTATTTAGACTAAACAGTGGAGAAGAATGGAAAATTTCCGGCTTCGGACATATATGCCCTAAAAATGAGAAGCAATGCCGCCTTACGTATAGTGAAGGTACTTTAGGTTATTACGTTCGTAACATTGTATGCTCAGACAATTAATTATCCACTATCAAGTTAAAAAATCATTTTCCTGTAATAAAACCGTGTTGGTTACGTCTAATACCTAGAAAATTATTTGCATAGGTTATAAGGAAAAAGTAATGGGTATTGTTGTCACGGTTTTTATGTTGTTTATTCTTTTTATGTCGGTTTCTAACCCGTTGCGGATTTGGTTGCAGAAACGCCAAGGCGTATTTGCCTTGTGGGCGTTATTGGCTGGCGTGTGGAATTTTGCGTGGTATGGTTCGCAGCATCTTGGCTTATTTTGGGGAAACGCGGCGTTTATTTCTGGCTTACTGATGATATTTACCAGCATCCCTTTGCTCAAAACAGACACATGGCCGACCGCGTTAAGGCAGGTTGTGCTGTCCATTCAATCCTATCGAGCCAAGCTCCCCCGTGTGTTTGATTACTTAGCGCTGTTGGCACTTGCTGTCTGTGCAGCGCTTTATTCTTATACTCTGATCAAGCTCAACCTTCGCTAATAAAAAGCTAAGTTAGCCTATGGCGATGATGTTGCTCTCAACTCTCGGCTTCACGCATACTTTTAATCCAATAATAAAAAGGATTAAGCAGGCGGCAGCGATCCCCATGGTGATCATCGAACGGAGTGGATGGTCACCAAAGGTTAAAAATTGAAAGCTAAACACTGCAGCAACATAAGCTACCGTCGTACTCCACGCAATTACCACGCTGGACCACAGCATTCCACCTTCTTTTACTAAGGCGCCAATGGTCGCGGCACAAGGTGTATAAAGCAGTACAAAGACCAGATACGAAAACGCGCCTTTCCAACCTTCGAATAAAGACACCATGTTGCGATGACCTGGCGTCATGGTTTGGCTCTTGGCTTCGCTAACACTGGTCAAACCTAGCGGATCGGTTAATGTTGTGACGATGCCAGCAAGATTGCTGCCTAATAAAGTCACAGCGCCAACAAGATTATCCACTGGCGATTCGTACTTAACGTTGCTCGGCTCATTGTCGGCATTGGAGTACAAGGCATCCATAGTGCCAACCACGGCTTCTTTCGCCAAGATACCAGTAAACACACCAACGGCCGCAGGCCAATTGTTGTCTCCCATACCAATCGGCGAAAACACTGGCGTGATGACTTGGCCGATTTCAGCCAAGGTGGAAGGCTTACCGCCTTCGTCTGCAGCGCGCCAAGATGGCACTGAATTCAAAATAGTTAGAATCGCTGAAACAAGCACTATGGTCTTGCCAGCGCGCAGAATAAAGCTGCGCACTTTATGCCAACTCGACAAACCGACATTGCTCCAACGTGGACGATGATAATGGGGCATTTCCATCAAGACGCTAACGCGTGTATTGCGAAACAGCTGTTTTCTGAAAATCCATGCCGTACCTACCGCCATGATGATGCCAAACAAATACAATCCGAACACCAGCAACCCGCCGTACTCGCGGAAGAATACCGACACAAACATCACATAAACGGCCAAACGCGCACCACAAGACATAAAAGGCGCCATCGCCATGGTCAACATGCGTTGTCGAACATTGGTCAAACTGCGTGTTGCCATAATGGACGGCACATTACAGCCAAATCCTAATAACAAAGGAATAAACGCCTGACCGGGCAAACCAATCGACGACATAATGCGATCAACAATAAACGCCGCTCGCGCCATGTATCCACTGTCTTCCAAGATACTTAAACATAAATAGAGGAAGCCAATGACAGGGATAAAACTCGCCACCAGCTGAATACCGCCGCCCAAGCCATTTACCAGCACAACAATGATCCACTGAGGAATCCCAAACTGCGTGAACCAGTAGCTTGGAAAAGTCACAAACCAATAACCAGCAAACGTATCGATAGGATCGATAAACAAGGTGCCAACACCAATCGCCACCGCAAACATAGCGTACATAGCAAACAAAAAGATCGGGATGCCAAACCAAGGATGCAGCACGATTTGGTCTATTCTGTCGGTAAAATTTTTCGCCTGTACTCGTCCTGTGGTTACGTTAGACAACCAAGCCGCTACACTGGGAACACTTGCTACTTGAAGGGCATCGCCTTGTGGTGTTGTACGCTGATCAGTTGGTAGAGCGTGAAAATGCGCCAATAATTGGCTTTGTAGATCCGTTACCGACAACTGATGACCATCAACTACTGGCACTCCGATGTTCCTCGATAAGACTTCAAGATCTGGCATGACATTCAGCTTGCGAGCCAAATCGGTCATGGTAAGCACAATCACCATCGGACGGCCCAAGGCGACCAGTTCTTGCGTCAATTTGAGGTTACGTTTTAAGTTGGTGGCATCGACTACATTAACGATAACATCGTAATCGTTCTCAGTTAAAAAACGTCTCGCGATGACTTCATCCATGCCGCCAGTCTGGTTATTCAAACTGTAAATGCCTGGCAAGTCGGTCATATCTACACGTTGCTCCGAGCTAGTGAAAAATCCAGTTTTACAATCCACTGTAACGCCGGCCCAATTGCCTACTTTTTGCCGAGTTCCTGCCAGCTTATTAAATAAAGTCGTTTTCCCTGTATTTGGATTACCGACCAAAGTGATGTGGAATGTCATGCTTGTGGTGATCTCTTGTTGAAGCTAAACGCTAATCGCAAAGGTGAATATGGTTTGCGTCATCAGAATGAATGGCGACTAAAGTAGAGCCGACCTTTATTTGCAAAGAATGACCAAATGGCGCTTTCGTCATCAGCTGCACAGTTTCACCGGGATCAAAACCTAATGCTAAAAGCTGGCGCTGCATGTCTTCTTGAGGATGTGAAACAGAATGAATGGTAGCAACATGGCCTTTTAACAACTCAGACAACACCATAAACGCTCCAATGAACTGATAATAATTATTGATACACAATATATTATCACTAAGATCTTGTAAGAATAACCTGACAAATAAGAACAAAAATAAGAAAAGAGGCATTTTACGACTTGCTCAATGATTTATAACAAAACCCAAAAAAAACTTGGTAGAAAAGCTCTTATACTTATTCCATAAAAGTTTATGAGACACGGTTGTAATAACTAAATCTTTTAAGTAACCTCTCACTTAATGAAATATTAAGCTTCCCAGATGAGGTCACTATGAAATCTAAGCCACGCTTTTTAAAATCTATTATTGGCACATTATTGTTGAGCGGCGCCGTTCAAGCGTCGGCTGCAGATCAAACGATTCTGAACACTTCTTACGATATTGCTCGTGAGTTGTTCGCGACTTACAACCCAACGTTTGAAAAACATTGGTTAGAAAAACCCGGCAAAACCATCGAGATTAAACAGTCTCATGCGGGTTCTTCAAAACAAGCCAATGCCATCATGAACGGCTTGTCTGCCGATGTCGTGACTTTCAACCAAGTAACTGACGTGCAAGTACTGCATGACAAAGGCAAACTCATTCCTGCTGACTGGAAAGACCAATTCCCAAATGCAAGTTCACCTTATTACTCAACGATTGCTTTCCTAGTCCGTAAAGGCAATCCAAAAAATATTAAAAGCTGGGGCGATCTAGCAGGTAATGATGTTGCATTGGTGTTCCCAAACCCTAAAACATCTGGCAACGGTCGTTACACTTTCCTAGCGGCTTACGGTTACGCACAAAAAACCTTTGGTAAAGACAACGAAACTAAGATCGACGATTTCCTAGGTACTTTCCTGAAAAACGTCTCTGTATTTGATACTGGCGGCCGTGGCGCGACTACGACTTTCGTTGAGCGTGGCATCGGTGATGTGTTGATTACGTTCGAATCAGAAGTAAACAATATTCGTAACCAATACGGCGCAGATAAATACGAAGTGGTTGTACCAAAAACCTCTATCTTGGCTGAATTCCCAGTAGCCGTTGTTGAGAAAAACGCGAAGAAAAACGGCACTGAAGCAGTGTCTCGCGAATACCTAAGCTACTTGTACAGCGAAGAATCTCAGCGTTTGTTAACTGGTTTTAACTACCGCGTACACAACGATGTTGTAAAAGCAGAATTCGCTGATAAGTTCCCTGAAGTGAACTTGTTAACCGTCGAAAATATTGCTGGCGGCTGGCCACAAGCGACTAAAGAATTATTCACAAATGGTGGTAAACTAGACAAACTTCAGCGTCGCTAATATCAGAATAGATAACAACTAGCCGGATACGCTTGCGTGTCCGGCTTTTCTGTCTCTAAAGCAACTAGCGACTTTATTGAAATACTCTTGTTAAGACCATAATAGGCAAACACATGGCAACACATTTAAGCGCGGCCGCAACCAGACCTCGCCATAAGCGAGTCTTGCCCGGACTCAGTTTAAGCTTGGGAACCTCCCTGCTGTTTATCAGTTTAATTTTACTACTCCCAATGAGCGGACTGGTTATGCAATCGGTCGACATGGGCTGGGACAGATATTGGCAAGTGATCAGCGATGAACGTGTGGTTGCCAGTTATAAGGTAACTCTGTGGGCAGCCTTGATCGCCTCTATTTTTAATGGCTTTTTTGGTCTTTTGCTGGCTTGGGTATTAGTGCGCTATGAATTCCCCGGACGCCGTATTTTAGACGCGTTAGTGGATTTACCATTTGCGTTGCCAACTGCAGTTGCGGGTATCACCTTGGCGACTTTGTACGCTCAAAATGGTTGGTATGGTGAAATACTCGAAAGCCTAGGACTCAAGGTAGCTTACACACCTTGGGGTATCGTGCTTGCCATGGCATTTACCAGTATTCCTTTTGTGGTCAGAACGGTTCAGCCCGTTTTAGAAGAACTGTCTCCTGAAGAGAAAGAAGCAGGAATGACGTTAGGCGCGTCCGATTGGTCGGTGTTTCGTCGGGTGATTTTTCCGGCCTTGTGGCCAGCATTAATGACCGGCATCGCCTTGTCATTTACTCGCAGTTTAGGTGAATTCGGCGCGGTCATCTTTATCGCGGGCAACATGCCTTACGTCAGCGAGATTACGTCTTTGATGATATTCGTTAGCCTACAAGAGTTCGATTTCCCTGCCGCCAGCGCCATTGCGTCTGTTGTGTTGATGGCGTCGCTGATTCTCTTGTTCGCCATTAACATCTGGCAGGCACGTTATTTACGTCGTCTTCACGGACGCAGTTAGGAAGCTTATATGTCATCGTCTAAACATTCATCGAACCAACTTAGAGTCGGCGACAACCCATTGGTGAAATGGTTGCTCATTGGTCTTACGCTGTTTTTGACCGCAATTTTGTTGGTTGTGCCGCTGATTGCCATCTTCCAACAAGCCTTTATGGAAGGCGCTGCACATTACTTTAACAGCTTGCTCGAAGCGGATACCTTGCACGCTATTGGATTAACGCTTGTGGTTGCCGCGTTAACCGTGCCAATTAACTTGGTCTTCGGCGTCATGCTCGCATGGGCTGTGACGCGCTTTGAATTCCCTGGTCGAAAAATCCTAATGACCTTGATGGACATCCCCTTTGCGGTTTCACCAGTGGTCGCAGGCCTGTTGTATCTATTGTTGTACGGCAATAACGGCTGGATTGGCTCTTGGCTGTATGATCAAGACATCCAGTTGATGTTCGCTTGGCCGGGTATTGTCATGGTGACGGTATTTGTGACCTGTCCGTTTGTAGCACGTGAATTGATTCCCCTGATGCAACAACAAGGTCGAGAAGATGAAGAAGCGGCAGTGATTCTGGGCGCTTCTGGCTGGCAATTATTCCGCCGCGTTACCTTACCAAATATCAAATGGGCGCTGATTTACGGCGTTATCCTCACCAATGCTCGCGCTGTGGGTGAATTTGGTGCCGTGTCTGTAGTGTCCGGCAACATTCGCGGTGAAACTAATACTTTGCCGCTGCATGTTCAGTTGCAATATGAGGATTACCAAGCCGCTGCCGCTTTTGCCAGCGCCTCGCTATTGGCGATGATTGCCCTACTTACCTTGTTGTTGAAAGCCTTCATCGAATGGCGTCAGGAACGTAGTATAAAAATTGAAGCTGAAAAAGAAAGACAGGTGACACAATGAGTATTTTGATTGAAAACATTTCCAAACACTTTGGGCATTTTCAAGCCTTGTCACCTTTGTCATTAGATATCAACGAAGGTGAAATGATTGGCTTGCTTGGACCATCCGGTTCAGGAAAAACCACCCTATTACGCATTATCGCCGGTCTCGAAGGCGCAGACACAGGTCGTATTCAATTTGGCGACCGAGACGTGACCAACTTGCACGTTCGTGATCGTCGCGTCGGTTTTGTATTCCAAAACTACGCCTTGTTCCGCCACATGACAGTAGCTGACAACGTGGCGTTTGGACTAGAAGTCTTGCCTCGTAAAGAGCGCCCGAGCGCGACAGAAATCAAAACTCGCGTGATGCATTTATTGGAAATGGTACAGCTTGAACATCTTGCTAACCGTTTCCCATCTCAGCTTTCTGGTGGCCAGAAACAACGTATTGCCTTGGCTCGTGCTTTAGCAACGCAGCCGGAAGTCTTACTGTTAGACGAACCCTTCGGCGCCTTGGATGCCAAAGTGCGCAAAGAGCTGCGCCGTTGGTTACGTGGTTTACACGATGAGCTAGGCTTTACCAGCGTATTTGTGACCCATGACCAAGAAGAAGCCTTGGAATTGTCGGATCGCGTTGTCGTCATGAGCAATGGACACATTGAACAAATCGATAAGCCAGGTGCGCTTTATGCGTCACCAAACAGCCGGTTTGTATTTGATTTCCTTGGCAACGCCAATGTCTTCGATGGCAAAGTGGAAAACGGTAAATGGCATAACCAACAAGCCAGCATTGTCTTGCCACACTCTGTTATTGAACAAGAAAGCGCAGAACAAAAAGACGGTCAGCTGTACATTCGTTCCCACGAGTTTTTTGTCTCAAGAGAGGCGACACCTCAAGCCAACTTGCCACTTCGCGTGATTGCCATCAACCCGATTGGCGCCGAAGTTCGTCTAGAACTGACTCCGATTGATTGGCAAAGCAACGACGTCTGGGAAATAGACCTACCTCACAAAGCCTTCGACAAAAACTGCTTTGAGAAAGGCCAAACCTTATACGTGACGCCAAAAGCCGGTTACTTCTTCGCCCATGATGCACAACAACCTGTGCTGTTGAATTGGGAAACAAGCAAAGCTTAATTCCTCACAAATAATAGAGCAGCAGACGATGATGCAAGCAGTGATTTTTGACATGGATGGATTACTGATTGATTCCGAGCCGTTCTGGAAACAAGCGGAGTTCGATGTATTTTCATCGGTTGGCGTTGAGATTACGGCGGACTTAACTGTGCTTACCGCAGCCATGACAACAAGAGAAGTCACTGAATTTTGGTATGCAAAACAGCCTTGGTATGATGCTTCTCTTGAGGAAGTCGAGGATCGTGTCGTTGAGCGAGTCAAATATTTGATCGAGACTCAAGGGCAAGCCATGCATGGCGTTCATGACCTACTCGACTCGCTACAACAAGCCAAGGTAAAAATTGGCCTTGCCACCAATTCACCAAAAGACATTATTCCCAGTGTGTTACAACGCCTTAATATTGCCGACTATTTTATGGCTTACAGTTCAGCCGATGAAGTAAGTCAAGGCAAACCCGCTCCTGATGTTTACCAGCTAACACTGGAAAAGCTTGGTATTGAAGCTCACCAATGCATTGCTTTTGAAGATTCACTCGGCGGAATAAAAGCCGCCTTGGCCGCAGGTATTAAAGCCATTGCCGTGCCGCATACAGACGAATTCGACCATGAAAAGTTTGATATAGCGCCACTAAAGCTAAAAACCTTAGCGGACTTTATCCAACTCCTAGAAAAACCACGCTTTACAATGGAGTAGCAATTGTCGCTGCTAGACCTGAAATTGCCATTGAGGCACGGCTTTCTGTGGATGATGTATCCTAATCAGATCAGCTTGATAAGTGGACTCAATATAAGACTGGGCCGTCAGTTCAGCAGGTGAGCCATGAAAAGCGACGCGCCCCTTATTCAACAACAGTAAGCTATCACCATAAAGCGCCGCTAAATTGATGTCATGAATCACGCACAAGATAGCTAAGCCTCTGAGCGTTAACTCTTTTAATAGCCGAAGCACCCTTTGTTGTTGCTCAAGATCCAGCGCAGAAATAGGTTCATCAAGCAATAAATAACAGCCAGATAAGTCTTCGTTCCCCGCCAACAATTGCACCAACACCCGAGCTAATTGCACCCTTTGTTGCTCGCCACCAGACAGACTGTTGTAATCACGGGCCTGCATTTGAAATAGGCCGACATCATTCAAGGTGCGATTGACCAATTCATCCGCACGTCGATTTGATAATGACCAAGGTGCTAAACCAAGAGTAACAACTTGGTCGACCGTAAAGTTAAATGCCATTGTCACTTGTTGAGTCAGTACCGCACGCTTCTTTGCCAAACTTTCGAGTGACAAGCTTTCTAACGGTAATGAACCCAACAAAACATCACCAGACTGGTGGCCAATTGCTCCTGATAAACAGGATAAAAGCGTCGACTTACCCGCGCCATTTGGCCCAAGCACCATGAGCAATTGCCCTTGATGCAGCGACATAGACACACTACTCAATAGCGTTTTTTCTCCACGAAACACAGAAATAGTCTTTGCCATCAGCATTAGCTTGTCGCCTTTATATTATTTATTAACAACCAAAGGAAAAATGGCCCACCCAACAAACTGGTTACCAACCCGACAGGAAGCTCCGCCGGAATCACTAACAGTCGGGCGACCGTGTCCGCTCCGGTTAATAACGCGGCACCTAACAAAGCAGAGCAAGGCACAACCAAACGATTATCCGCCCCAAATAATAGGCGCACTAAATGTGGCACCATCAGCCCCACAAAGCCGATTAAACCAGCAAAGGCCACGGTTATCCCGACACATAAGGCAACCACCGCCACCAGTTTGAATTTAAAACGTTCCACATTGAGTCCCAAGTAGCGCGCTTCATCCTCTCCCAAAAGCAATAAATTGAGATTCTTGGATTGAAGGAAAACATACCAGCAAATCGGAACAATCAAGCTGGCCAATACGATAACGTGTTGCCAACGAGCACCACCAAGATTGCCCATAGACCAAAAGCTCAATGCTCGCAGCTGCTCATCATTACTCACGTAAGTTAATAAGCCTGTTGCCGCTCCCGCTAAGGCATTAATGGCAATACCAGCAAGCAATAAATGCAATACGGATACTCGTCCCTGATGTTTCGACAAAGAAAAGATAAGTGCGCAGGTGCCTACCGCGCCGACAAAACCAGCGCCACTTTGCAGATAAGATTTAGCCCAAAGAGGAACGACTCCTAAGGTTGGTTGTAAAACAATTAATACCCCAACAAACACCGACGCTCCCGCCGAGACACCTAACAAGCCAGGATCCGCCAATGGATTGCGAAACAATGCCTGCATCAAACTGCCTGCTACAGCCAGCGCGGCACCGACTAAGAGCGCCATGAGTAAACGAGGCAAACGAACCGTCATCAAGATCTGCTGATCAATGTTACTCACCTGATCGAGAAAAATAGCGGACCAAGATAAGGAATAAGCGCCTTGAGTTAAGGCCAAGGCAATAATTAACAGCAGCGCAGTTGATAACATCACGTAAGGAGAACGCATTATCATGGCATCCAGTCACTCAGTTGCTGTTGCAAAGACATAATGGCTTGCGGCGTTCTCGGCCCTAAGCCAAGAACCATTAAAGCATCTAAACTAACCAAGCGATTACCTTTGGCCGCTGGCGTAATCGAGACGCCGGGCAGCGCCCAAACAGAAGACTCGCCTTGTCGATCTAAGCCTTGTTGAGTAACAACAATGGCATCAGGTTTAGCGGCTAATAAGGCTTCAGGTGTTAAGGTTTTATAACCTGTTATTGAATCCACTGCGTTTTCCGCTCCTGCCATGTTAAACAAGGCATCGGGCGCGGTTCCTCGACCTGCAATCATTGGCGCACCATGCATTTGTAAAATAAAAAGCAGCCGAGGTGGACGCGACCAACTTTTGGGCGTTTGTAACTTAGCAAACGCATTACTAATTTGTTCTACTGCAGCTTGGCCTTGGACTTCTTTGTGCAGCGCATTAGCAACTTGTGTGACTCGATCTAGAATGCCTTGCTGCGAATCTGGGCCATCAATAGTCACCATTTCTATGCCCGTTGCTTGAAGTTGATCCACCACTTTGTGTGGTCCTGTTTCTGGCGTGATTAAGAGCTTATCTGGCTTCACGCTCAATACACCTTCAACAGACAAAGTGCGCTGGTAGCCAACTTTTGGGGTTTGTGTAGCCGCTTGTGGGTAGATACTGCTGGTGTCCGTCGCCACTAATTGATCTTGCCCATCAAGCAGATAAACAATTTCCGTAACAATGCCGCCGACACTGATCACTCTTTCCTGAGCCAATGAAAACGAACTCAATAACACCACCGATAAGGCAAACAGAATTCTATACAACAAGGTTTTCGCCCTCCTCATCATAAGAATGCGCCTTCACTTTTTCTACAATCTCACGCCATTCACTTAGCTCTGCTTCACCCGGTTTACGACGACCAAATAAGGTAATCACAGAGTCGCCAAGGGCATTAAAACCTTCTATTGACGTGATCATGCCATCATTGCTCGGTCGCGTTATCACCCAAGCTTGAGCAACCAAATCGTTACGCAAATGCAAGTTAAACCCTTCGTCCAACACATTAAACCAAGGCCCATGGTTAACCAGTTTATGCACAGAGCCAGTGTAAATTTGAATGCAACCTGGGTTACCAACAAACACCATGATGTCACTGGCATCTTGTTGAGCCGTAGTAATCGCTTGAGAAATAGCTTGAGGATGAATTTTAGTCGCCCATTGGTCACCTATTTGCTCTAACGCTTGGGTTCGAGACAGCTGATGTCGTTTCAACATGCCATGGTATTCATGCACATCTTTTAAGGCCGCCCACTCTTGTGAAAAAAGCGCCAAATCAAACCCTTCCGGCAATACCTCTTGAGTCAGCTCATTCGGTTGCACAAGGTCAAATTCCACGTCGGTTATCGATAAGCGAAAAGTAGCAATCAAGTCTCGCCATGCTGGTTCATTGGTTTTCTCAGTACGATAAATCTTATGCAGCGCTAAACCTTGTTTGTTAAAGAACTGCAAACTCTCGCGCCCTTTTTCCATCACGAAAAAGCCTGCAAACCATTGACTCATAAAAAGACGCAAATCAATGTCCGGCGTTAACACCAAGCCCATTTGTCGGTCTTGTCCCATAAATTTCACATTACGATAAACGCCATGACATTCATGAACCACTTGCTCATTACGAGTAATGGTCATCACTTCACCCAAAGGTTCAAGAGTGCTCAATAAATCTTGATACGGCGCTTTTAATAACCAAGTATCGACACCTTGGCGACAGGCCACTAAAGCACCTTCGCTAACATTAAGCTGATGAGCAAGATCCCTCGCTCGACTCTTCGGGTTAGTCACTAAAGCTTCTTGATAAGATTGATACAAAGACTCAAATACAGATAATGGTGCGCTAGCAACGTCAGACATAACATTCTCCAAGAGTCAGAAAGAACCAGCCTTTCTGACTTTCTAATTAATAGTGAATTTGAAATTTATATAAGGGAGACTTAAAACGCCAAAGTAACATCTACCCCAAAATTACGACCCGCTCGGCTGTACCGCTCTAAACTGGTCGACTTATTAGACACGTTGCGTACGTCGCTCCACTTTCGATATTCTTCGTCGAAAAGGTTAAACACCCCAGCATTAAAAGTGATGGTTTCGCTCGGTTTGTAATAAGCGGTTAAATCCACCACGTGATAACTTTTTGTCGCTAGCCATTGATTCGAACTGGTGATGTCCGCTTTATCCTTACTGCGATTAAGTGTCAAATTGAGTTTGCCGCCCCAAGTTGCCGATGGCGCGTCATAACCCAATCCCACCACAGCACTCAGCGGTGCAATGCTATCAACAGGCTGATTTTTTTGCAGATCTTTGCCTTCTGCATAAGCAATCGCCGTATTTAGCGTCCAGCTGTCACTTGCTCCGCCGGCTAGCTGAGATAAATTCAAGCTACCTTTAAATTCTGCACCTTTGATCTGTACTCGGTTGAGGTTTTTGGTGGTGAACTCGCCAGAAGGATGTGCCGCCGTTCTGCCTGTAGACACGCTGGACTCAATGAAGTCTTTGTACTTGTTATAAAACAGTGTGAATTCCGCTGAGCTGTAATCAGTTTGCGCACGAACACCAGCCTCTAGAAAGACACTCGTTTCTGATTCTAAAGCGGGGTTTGGAACGATGGCGTAGCCTCGACCAGCATCATAATAGTAATAGAGATCGTCTAAATCCGGCGCTCGAAAGCCTGTGCCAGATTTTCCGTAAAAGCTGTAAACCGGCGTTAATTCGAATTCAGCACCCAGCTGCGCGGTCAAGGCTTCATTGTTGCTACTTGGGAAGGCGTCAACATATTGATCACTCTTTGTACTGTACTGATAGTGGTCATAACGAAGTGCCGGCGTTAACGTCAGTCGGTCACTCACGTTAATAGCATCTTCGACATACGCACCAATAATATTGGCGTCTGCGAGAGGGGAAAATCGAGATGCTCCCATGGTGTTGTCTTTGTTTAAATTTTCTAACGAGATGTCTTTATAATTGATGCCGTAACGCACTTGCTGGTTGTTGAGGTTTTTCACCAAGTCGCCACGTAAATTGACGCTGCTCTCATCATAGAAACGATTGACCAAGCGCGTTCTTGTTGAGCTTTCTCGAAAGGTTTTATTGGTCGTTTTAGTTTCTTGGTAGTCCAATTGCCATTTCATTTTATCGTAAGCAGAAGTAGCTTCCTGATTTTCCCAAAACACGCCAATCCGCTGACGATTGCTGTTATCGTCAGCTCGATTTAGATCATTCGTCGCACTTTCTGAATACAAATCACTGGTTGAATCCGCATCGTACGATTCAACTACCACGCCAATGCGATTTATTTCATTAAGTTGATATTGCGCTTTGACAAGGAAGTTATCGGATTCATTATCCGCTGGATCAACAAAACGTCGAGTCGCACCCAGCGTTTTATCACTGCCCGCATCGCCTAAGTAATTTTCTGTCTCATGACCATCTCTACGAGTATAAAGAAACAGCGTCTCTAATTTTCCCGTACGATTCACCAAGGTTAAAGTCTCACTAAATTGATCCATGGCACTGCAATAACCGCCTTTAAATGACACGAAATTATCGTCACCTTGAGCTGCTAGAAAAGAACTTGGCTCTTTGGTTTGGTATTTCACGACACCGCCAAGCGCGCCGCTACCAGAAATAACATCACCGCCTTTTGCGATGGTTACCTTCTCAAGAGATTCCATGTCAACGGTGTTGCGCCCAGTGCGCAAGTAAGTGGATGTCGGACCATAAGCATTCGCTTGATCAACACCATCCACAGCTATTTTTACTCTGTCGCCATCTAAGCCACGAATATTGATACTTGAAATGCCAAATCGTGAGTCTTGCGTTGCTTCTACGCCCGGTTCAAAGCGTATCAAATCGTCTAAGTTACGAACGAGGTTTTGCTCTAAATCCTGAGCTTGTATTTCACTGACGGTACTGTCTGTATCTTAGCTTGTTGCAGATGTTTTTTGCGCTTCAATCTGTAATGCAGGCAGTTGTGTTTCGGCCTGCCCTTCAGCAGCAAAAGAAGAAGTCGCGGTCGCTAAAAGAATGCCGCTGGCAATCAGGGTAAGAGGTAGCTGAGAATTAAAGGGTCGCATAAGGGAACTCTTGTTGTGTAAATTAAGTGACAAACAAAATCAAATGAGAATGGATATCATACACAATAACAATTAAATGTAAATAGAAACCATTATCGTTTAATGGTTTTATAAATATCCCATGATTACCACCCCCTATTCGAATGTTTTAGACATAAAAAAGGGCAACTCAAAGTTGCCCAGAAAAACGAATAAATTTCTTAGCTTCATAACTTCATTAAGCTTTTGATATGACAGAACGCGGCGCGGCCTAGCGCGTCTATGTTGTAGCCGCCTTCTAAGACTGAGACGATTTTTCCATCGCAATGACGATCAGCCACATCAATCAAGAGATCGGTAATCCAAGTAAAGTCTGATTCACTTAATCTAAGTTGGCCCATCGGATCTTCTTTGTGAGCATCAAAACCTGCGGAAATCATAATCAGTTGCGGTTTGAAGGTTTCAAGCGCTGGCAGTAGCTGTTCGGTGATAATGGTTTGAAAGGCTTCGCTGCCAGATCCTGCTTCCAGCGGCATATGTAGAATATTATCGTGAGAAGCACCTGGATCGCTGTAGGGATAAAACGGATGCTGGTAGCTGGATGCATAAAACACTTTCGGATCAGCTTTAAAAATGTCTTCGGTGCCGTTGCCATGATGAACATCAAAATCGACAATCGCTACGCGCTCTAAACCATATTGTTCAATCGCATAACGTGTCCCGACAGCG
Source organism: Marinomonas sp. (assembly GCF_965225885.1). Classification (NCBI taxonomy): domain Bacteria; kingdom Pseudomonadati; phylum Pseudomonadota; class Gammaproteobacteria; order Oceanospirillales; family Oceanospirillaceae; genus Marinomonas; species Marinomonas sp. The sequence goes on along the minus strand of NZ_OZ245329.1, from coordinate 1,268,055 downwards.
ATATTATTGAACAAACAAAAACCCATGGCTTTGTCGTATTCCGCATGATGTCCCGGTGGGCGAATCGCACAAAATGCATTGTCCATTTCGCCTGTCATGACGAGATCCACCGCTTTAATCACCGAACCTGCTGCATACAGCGCAGCATCTAGCGTGTGCGGCATCATCAAGGTTTCTGGCTCTAGTTCCACATGACCTTCTTCTGGTGCGCGTGCGAAAATTGAATCCACATAGGCTTCATCATGAGCAAGAAGCAACTGCTCTCGCGTTGCTGGATCAGACTCCAATCGACGTAGAAAATCCATCAACTGCCCCATGATTAAACGATTTTGAATCGCACCAAGGCGTAGCGGCGACTCGGGGTGATCGTCTCCCATATCATGCTTGTCGCAATAAGTGTGTGTGATGTAAGCCGTTGTCATTAGGTGTCTCTACATTATTATTTTTTCTGTCTTTGGCGTTTTCGTGTCTTGTATCAAACCACAAAAGCACCAAAACAATCTATCCTACCATGGTCTATCATTGCGACAGATGAAGACTGTGCTACTGTCATAAGATGTACATTGAGTTTATGGAGAAGATCAAGTGAGCCAACACGTATTACAATCTCTACTCGCCCCAAAATCTATGGTGGTGCTCACTGGCGATGATGCGCACGATCCTCTCATGTTGGCTCTTTTGACCTCCCTCTCTCATGCGACAAAGTCCTGTCCAGTTAGTCTTGTTGGTGTTCAGCCTGCTACAGAATGTTCTTTTCCGCTTTTCTCAACACTCAACGAGTTACCAAAAAGTCCTGATCTTGCGGTATTGGTCGGCTCTTATTCTGCCAACAAAAATCCACTGTCCATGGAAGACATTATTGCCGCCTGTGGCGCAGCGGGCATTGGCTCTTTATTAATGCTGTCTTGGACTGGTGACAGTCAAGAATCCTTGGTTGAAGCGCTGCGCAAACACAATGTTCGACTACTTGGCCCGAACAGTTTTGGTATTTGTCGGCCGAAACAAGGCGTGTTTGCTTGGCTTGGTTTAACTCAACCATTATCGGGACGTTTAGCCTTAATGTCGCAATCTGGTACGGTCGCCAGTGCCCTTGTTGACTGGGCAACATGGCAAGGCATCGGATTTTCCCAAGTAGTTTCTATGGGGTCGCCTGTCGATGTAATGCCGTCGCAAGTGTTGGATTATTTATCCACTGATTTTGATAGTCAGGCTATTTTGATGTATTTGCAAAAAATTGGTCGCCCGACACGTTTCCTCAGCAGCTTACGCGCCACGGGGCGAAGCAAACCGGTTGCTGTCGTGACTGAGCATTCCGTCGGTGCCGATGAACGCGTACTCGACGCGGCACTTAGCCGAACGGGTGCAGTACGTGGTCGACGCTTGAATGATTTAATCGCGGCCGCTTCGGTAATGACCAACGCTCGGCGAGTCAAAGATGGCTCGTTGTTAATTATTGGTAACGGCGCAGGGCCAGGCGAACTCGCAGCGCAACGCGCGATGGAATTAGGCATTGATCTACTCACGCCTGAAGGCGAACTACACGACAGATTAGAATCCACCATGGCGGGTCGTGGTGGAATTGGCCCGGTGACAACAGTTTGGGCAAGTTGTGCGACGGATCTCTTTATCGATCTCGCTGCAGATGCTTTGCAGAACGATGACTGTGGTGCGGTGTTACTGACGCTAAGCCCAACTGCGCTAATCGACATCGATTCCCTGTACGACCTTATTATCAAATTACACCGAACACAGAAAAAGCTCGTCATGGTGTGTTTGCTTGGTGGTGGCAACATGACCAATATGCGTACGCGTATTAACGAAGCTGGCATTCCAACCTTCCGCACCCCAGAAACCGCCATAGAGGGCTTTCAATTCTTGGTGCAATTCCAGCGCAACCAATTACTCGCTAAGCAATCGCCAGACAGCCATGCGTTCCGCTTTAAAATCGATGTATCGGAAGCAACAAAAACACTTAACAAACTGTATAAGCAAGGGGATAAAACACCTCATGCAGATTCACTACGCGATATTTTTGAGCTGTTTCATATTCGCTTAATTACTCGCCGTCAGGCCTCAAATCAGTTATCTGCACCGATCCATTTACGCGTTTTTCAAGATGCAGTATTTGGCCCAGCCATCGGACTGTCATTAGAAGGCGCTCAACAACATAAACACGCCGAAGCGGTTGCCTTGCCACCACTCAATACCATTTTGGCCAAAGACTTAATTCAACGTGCCTTTCCCGGCGAAGAATCTTTTGAGTTAGAAAGTTTGCTGCGCAACTTATCCACCATGGTGTGTGAATTGCCCGAAATTGAGAACCTAGAATTGGCCGATGTGAGGCTACACGATAGCGGTAGCGTTTACGCCGACGTTACTGCCAACCTTCGCCTTTGCAAAAACTGGCGTCGTTATGAACATCTCGCTATTCACCCTTACCCTAGACAATGGGTATCGGAGCGAGTGTTGAAAAATGACGAGATCGCCACCGTTAGACCGGTTTTACCCAGAGACTCGGGCATTTTGGCCGATTTTGTTCGCAGCATGTCCCACGAGACTCGCTATTTTCGTTTTATCTCCAACATCGAAGAACTGACGCCACGCATGCTCGCCAGCATGTCCCACATCGATTATGACCGTGAAATGGCCTTACTCGCGGTGATTCAACGGGATGGACGAGATTTACTCATCGGCACCGCACGATACATAGATAACTTTGACGATCAAAGTTGCGAATTTGCGGTTGTTCTTGGCGATGAATTCCAAGGATTAGGCTTGGCGTCTTATCTCATGCGACGACTGATGCAAGTCGCCGCCGACAAAGGCATTCGCGTTATGAAAGGCATTGTCTTGGCAGAAAACAAACGCATGATCGACTTCTGCCGCCATTTAGGATTCACCATCCAGCGTGATCCAGACGATTTTGGCCAAATGGTCGCCAGCATTAAACTGACACCGAGCTTGCTTGAAAAGTGTCGGGATGCTTCCTAACTAGTTCAAGACCTCAATTTCAACTTCTACAACACCATCGCGAGTATTGCCAATGCGTTGAAAGGCCGACTTACTCAGGTCAATAATCCGACCACGAACGAATGGCCCACGGTCATTGACTCGCACCACCACACTTTTACCATTGGCGACATTGGTCACTTTCACTTTAGAGCCAAAAGGTAATCGCTTATGAGCAGCGGTCATGGCTTTTTGATCAAATAATTCCCCACTAGCGGTTTTTCGGCCTTGGTATTTCATGGCGTAATAACTGGCTCCGCCGCTTTCTTCGAACCCTACTGAACCTGAACGACTGATTGGACCACTCGCGCAGGCTGTCAAAACAAGAGACAAAACTACCCAACATAAAATACTGATTTTTCGCATTATTCTTTCTTTTCCTTTAAGCCGCTTTTATTGTCAGACGCTATACTCTTAGTCTCATAGTAACAGATACGTCCACCCCGCAAACTCAACCAAACGAAACATCCGTCAGCTTCTTGTCAGTTTTTTGGCGTATCTTTCGATGCTTTGCCCTAATTATCACAGCAGTTCCCAACATAACAGCACCAACATAAGTTAAGAGTATGGTTAACATCACCAGAGGCGCCAATAATACCAGCTTATTTAAGGTATGCTTGGCGCCATTAAACCCACTGCTTTTTTTTCGACAGATAGACATGACTTCTCGCTTTTTATTACTATGTAAAACCCCTTCTCGTTGGCCTGCAACTTGGCGATTATCCGTCTTATTGGCGGTCTCTTTCGTTTTAGTGGTGTGTTTTGAATACGCCAATTTACCAGCGGCTCTTTTGCTTGGCCCTATGATTACGGCGATTGTATTAGCGGTTATTGGCGCAGGCATGACACTACCAAAGCCGATGTTTTTAATTGCTCAAGGCATTTTGGGCATGATGATCGCCAACAGTCTTCCGCTGACCGTCTTTGCGAAGATTTCTCTGGAATGGCCGCTTTTTCTGATTGGTACTGTATCAACAATTGTTGCTTCTAGTTTTCTAGGCTGGCTACTCAGTCGTACTGGCCTCTTACCCGGCACGACAGCCATTTGGGGTTCTTCTCCCGGCGCGGCCTCAGCAATGACCATTATGTCTGAATCTTATGGCGCGGATATGCGATTGGTCGCTTTCATGCAATATCTACGTGTAGCGTGTTGTGCTATCGCAGCGACGGTCGTTGCAACCGTGTTCCACGTCGATGGCGTTGCCGCTGAACCTGTTGATTGGCTTGGCGTGTCGTCATGGTCTGGTTTTGCTGTGACTATGGCTATCATCTTGGCCGCCACTGTAGCGGGTGTATTTTTTCGCTTACCTAGCGGACCTTTATTTCTCTCTTTAGCCGTTGGCTTAGCCATTAAGTTTTCGGGCATTTTACCAATCGTGTTGCCTCATTGGTGTTTGGCGATAAGCTTTGCTGTGCTCGGTTGGGGAATTGGCTTTCGATTTACTCGCCAAGTACTTCAGCATGCGTGGCATGTTTTCCCTCATGTTTTAGGCGCGATTCTGGCGCTTATCACCATCAACGCTGGCATGGCCGTTCTGTTGATTACCTTTGCCGATATCGATCCACTCACCGCGTTTCTCGCCACCAGTCCAGGTGGAGCCGATTCCGTAGCGATTATTGCCGCATCGACCAATGCCGACGTATCGTTTGTAATGGCAATGCAGGTGGCTCGATTTTTGTTGGTATTGTTGGCTGGCCCCATGCTGGCTCGTTGGCTTTCCACGAATCAAGCCACCTAGAAGCTATCTGAAACAAAAAGCTCTAAAACGAAAAAACCACCTTAGGGTGGTTTTTTAAAGAATTAGCTTTAACACCTAACTCGCTTACTGCTCAAGATTCTCAGGGCCAAATGAAAAAGGCAATAATTCGTTCATCGTGAGGGATTTTCTCACCCCTTCTGCACCACAAATATGAATCATGGTATCAACAGAAGAGAACTCACGAATTTTCTGACGGCAACCGCCACATGGCGTTACCAACTCATCACCTTTACCAATGACGTAAATATCTTTAATAAGCGTATCACCGCCCAATACCATGGAAGCAATCGCGCCCGCTTCGGCACAAGTACCTTCTGGATAAGCGGCGTTCTCTACGTTACAACCAGAATAAATATGGCCATCAGCCGTTAGAATCGCCGCACCAACAGGAAAGCGAGAATAAGGCACGTAGGCTTTACTCATCGCTTCTTTGGCAAGCTCACAAAGCTCATTGCTCTGCTTTTTTATATCAGACATGATTTTAAATCCAACATACTAAGCTCGCTCTTTCACGTATGGCTTACCAATGGCTTTTGGCCCAACCGCTTTCCCGATGAAACCGGCCAATAACAAGACGGTTAAGACATACGGCAAGACTTCAATGGCTTGCACAGGCACTTGGCCAATTCCAGGAATCACAACACCTTGCATGCGAACCGCGACAGCGTCTAAGAAACCAAACAACAAACAAGCAAACAGCACAGGAACCGGACGCCATTTACCAAAAATAAGCGCCGCCAAGGCCATATAACCTTTACCCGCACTCATATCTTTCAAGAAGCCTGCGTTATGAGCAGTAGACAAATACGCACCAGCGAGGCCACATAAAATGCCACAAATAATCAAAGCGCGGTAACGAATAAAAGACACCGAAATACCGGCCGTATCAACCGCATGAGGATTCTCACCCACCGCACGAAGGCGCAAACCGAAACGTGTCTTATAAATCACCCAATAAGTCACTGGCACCATAGCGAACGCCAAGTAAACCAATATGTTATGGCCACTTAGTAAATTCGAATAGATTTGCCCGATTACTGGAACATTTTCCAATGCATCAGCAAATGGGAAGGTAATGTCTAAGAAACGCGCATCTCCAACCAGTGCCGGTGTTTGTCCGCCCATACCAAACCAGTGCATAGACAAGGTAACGGTCAAACCCGCCACAATGGTATTAATCGCTACACCAGACACAATGTGATCGCCTCGATGAGTAATACAAGCAAAGCCGTGAATCATCGCTAAGCCAACAGAAGCTATTATGCCGAAGCACAAGCCAATCCAAGCAGAACCAAAAACAGACGCTGCCGCTGCTGCTGCAAAAGCACTACCTAGAATCTTACCTTCTAAACCGATATCAACAATGCCCGCGCGCTCGGAATACAAACCAGCTAACGCCGCAAAAATAAGCGGAGTCGAAACGCGCATTGTTGCATCTAACATGAGTATTAATGTGTCAAAATATTCAAACATAGTTTTCCCCTACGCTACGGCTCTGCGAATAAAAAAGCCTTCGATACGATCTTTCAACATATGCTCAAGCGCACCAGAGAACAAAATCACCAAACCTTGAATAACCACAACGATCTCAGGCGTAATGGTTGGAATCTCAAACGCCAACTCCGCACCACCTTGATACAAGGCACCAAATAAAACCGCAGCTAAAACAATACCGATAGGATGATTACGTCCCATCAAAGCAACGGCGATACCAGCAAAACCATAGCCAGCGGTAAAGTTAAGCAATAAACTGTGATTCACACCCATTATTTCATTAAGACCAACAAAACCGGCCAATCCACCCGACACCAACATTGCCCAAATCGTCACTTTCGCGGTATCAATCCCAGCGTAACGCGCCGCGGTAGGATTGGTTCCTAGCGTACGTAGCTGATAACCCCAGCGAGTATGCCAAATCAACCCCCATACGAAAACACAGCATAGCAATGCCCACAAAAAAGAGAGGTTCAAAGGAGAGTCGCCAATATCAATGCCGAATGGCGAGAGAATGTCATGCAAATAAGGTAGCCAAGCACTTTCTTCAAAGGTTCGACTATTTGGCGCCATACGACCATCTTGTTTTAACCAGTTTACAATCAGGTAAACCATCAACGAAGAGGCAATAAAGTTAAACATAATCGTCGTAATAACAATGTGACTACCACGACGAGCTTGTAAGTAAGCAGGAATGTAAGCCCAAGCCGCACCAAAAACTGCTGCACCAATGACGGCCAAAGGCGCAATCACATATAAGGGCATGGTGTGATCCAATGATAAACAGATCAAACCAACCCCTAAGCCACCAATATAGGCTTGGCCTTCACCACCAATATTGAACAAGCCACCTTTAAACGCAACCGATACAGCCAAACCTGTGAAGATAAGGTTCGTCGCATAATACAGCGTATAACCAATACCTTCATCGTAACCAAATGCACCATAAATAAGATAGCCTGCAGCTTCAATCGGGTTTTCGCCAATAGCAAAAATAACCAAACCAGATACCAAAAAGGCCAGCATGATATTAATAAAAGGTATAAGGCCGATATTTACCCAAGTAGGGACTTTCGCCTGACTCATGCGGACACCCCTTCTTGCTCTTCGCCTTCTTGTTCTTTGTAATGGGCATTAGCCATCATTAAGCCGAGAGTTCGTTCGTCCGCGTCTTTTGCATCAAGCTCGCCAACAACTGCACCATCGAACATCACTATGATGCGATCACTCAGAGCCATAATTTCATCCAATTCTACGGAAACAAGCAAAATGGCTTTGCCGGAATCTCTAAGTTTAACAATTTGTTCGTGAATATTTTCAATGGCACCGATGTCGACACCTCGAGTCGGCTGACCAATCAACAAAACATCTGGGTTTTGTTCCACTTCACGAGCAATAACGATTTTCTGTTGGTTGCCGCCGGAAAAGTTCGCCGTTTTTAAATAAGGGTTCGGTGGACGCACATCCCAAGCTGCCATGCGCTCATTGCATTCATCGAGCATTGCCTTGCGATTCATTAGAATTTTGCCGTTATAAACAGGCGAATTATGATAGCCCAACACAGCCGCTTCATACGCTTCAAAGCCCGTTACCAAACCCATTTTATGACGATCTTCAGGCACATGAGCCATTTTCAAATCACGCATTTGTGCCGCATCTTTTGGCGCTTTGGCTGTTATAACCTGACCACCAAATTGAATTTCGCCTTCGTCCATCGGCGTAATACCAGAAAGGACATTTAATAATTCACTCTGCCCATTACCAGAAACACCAGCAATGCCTAAAATTTCACCAGCACGCAGCTCTAAGCTAACATTTTTTAGGCGCTTCACGCCCTGACTATCAAATTGAGACAAGTTCTGCGCCGACAACAATACTGCGCTCGGTTGAGCTTCATCTTTATCAACCGTAAGACGAACTTTTTTACCCACCATCAACTCAGCAAGTTCTTCTTTGCTCGTTTGAGCCGTTTCACGATGAGCAACCATTTCACCTTGGCGCATCACTGACACATTGTCGGTGGAAGCCATGATTTCACGTAATTTGTGGGTAATTAACAATACAGTAACACCCTGGTCTTTTAGGGCTTTTAGAATGCGAAATAAATGATCCGCTTCCTGTGGTGTCAGCACACCTGTTGGTTCATCTAAAATAAGAATTCGTGCGCCGCGATACAGGGCTTTTAAGATTTCAACTCGTTGTTGTAAGCCAACCGGAAGATCCTCTACGATGGCGTCTACATCAATGTCTAAGCTGTATTCTTCAGCAAGCCTCTGCAATTCAACACGCGCCGCATCTATACCGTTTTTCAGTAAAGCGCCACCTTCGGCCCCCAACATAACGTTCTCAAGAACACTAAAATTCTCTACCAGCATAAAATGCTGATGCACCATACCTATGCCTGCGTTAATAGCATCTTGCGAACTGCGAATCTCAACGCGCTTAGCATCCACTTCAATATGACCCGTATCCGCTTCATAAAAGCCGTAAATGATACTCATCAATGTCGATTTACCAGCGCCGTTTTCACCAATAATACCGTGAACCGTACCGGCAGGAACTTGTAAGCAAATGTCTTTATTGGCCTGAACGGCGCCAAAACGTTTACTGATGTCTCGCAATTCGATTGCGTATGGCATTGTTTTATTCGTCATATCTAAAAGTAATTCATCTGCTTAAAATGGAACACACTGAATGCTTCATATATAAAACACTCAGTTTGTTTTTATTACGACTTAATTTGTTATAACAGCACGATGTAACCAAAATCCTAAGACAAAAAAACAGTTGCCTACTGAGTCGGCAACTGTTTAATTCTGCAACTTAGTAGTTACAAGTGTTATCTGACATGTAATCGTGGACTTTAATATCACCGTTGATAATCTTAGCGCGAATATCACTTACCTTAGCTTTCATTTCTGGTGTAATTAAGCTGGCATTGTTTTCATCCAAAGCCCAATCAACACCACCATCAGCCAAACCTAGAACAACCAAACCTGATTTCCACGTTCCTGCTGCAGCGTCTTTGTAAGTTTTAAACGCCGCTTCATCTACACGCTTCACCATAGACGTTAGCATTGTGCCTGGTTGAACATGGTTTTGATTTGAATCAACACCGATAGCGTATTTGCCTTCATCTTTCGCAGCTTGATAAACACCTAGACCTGTACCACCAGCGGCAGCAAACACGACATCAACACCTTGAGAGAACTGGCTTTTCGCTAATTCAGAACCTTTAGTCGGATCGTTAAATGCCCCAGCAGTAGAGCCGGTCATGTTCTGCAAAACAGTCGCATCAGAAGAAACATATTTAACGCCCTGTTCATAACCACAACCGAACTTGCGAACAAGAGGAATATCCATACCGCCAACAAAACCGACAGTATTGGTTTTGGATGCCATCGCAGCCAATGCACCGACTAAGAAAGACCCTTCATATTCTTTAAACACTACAGATTGAACATTTGGAAGATCAATCACACCATCAATAATAGTGAATTTAACATCAGGAAAGTCTTTCGCTACTTTTTCAACGGCAGAGGTCATATTAAAACCAACCGTCACGATTGGAGAATAACCACGCTTCGCTAGACGACGTAAACCTTGTTCTACTTGAGCTTCGTTTTTCGGTTCAAATTCACGAACCTGAACACCTGTCTCAGCCGTGTATTTTTTTACGCCGTTGTATACGCCTTCGTTAAAGGACTTATCGAATTTACCCGCTTGATCGTAAACAACCGCAGGTTCTGTTGCAGCATGGGCAATAGTTGATGAGATAGCCAACGCCGTGATAGACGCAAGAAAGACAGCTTTCATTCCAATTCCTCTTATAATATATAATTTAATCTAGACAAAATTTAATTTAGGTACAATTTAACCTAAATAATAAACCCTGCCTAACTGGTCAAAAATAAACCAATTAGCGAAATACCGCAATGTTATCTGCACATTTTAAGCAACATTTTTGCTTATATCGTCAATAAAAAAATCTTTTTTACCAATAACGATTTGATTACCACTCTTATTCACACTAATAAGCAGCAATTCTTGTGCCGCCATTCTCATTTAAGAAAATAAGCAAATGCTCAAGATTGGCAATTCGTACAGAAAACCGTGCTGCGCTGAGCTTGACGAATTTCTTTCAGCGGCGCACTGCAAACGATACAAGCCTTACCAGCTCTACCGTAAACGGCTAATTCCTGTTTAAAATAACCAGGTTTTCCGTCACCACCAACAAAGTCTTTTAGCGTTGTGCCGCCCTGTTTAATGGCAGCAGCTAGCACTTCTTTAATGCACTCAACCAAACGAGCCAAACGAACCTTACTGATTTTCCCTGCCAAACGATCAGGGCGAATACCGGCTTTAAATAGCGCTTCATTGGCATAAATATTCCCAACACCTACAACCACCTTACTGTCCATAATAAAGGTCTTAATGGGAACTTTTCGACCTTTCGCTCTGGCGTACAGCATATCGACATTAAACAGATCCGATAACGGCTCTGGTCCTAAATGCCTAATTAATTCATGCTCGTTCCAATCTTCCGTTGTCCACAGAATGGCACCAAAACGACGAGGATCCGTATATCTCAACCATACATCATCATCGGCAAAGCAAAAATCCACATGATCATGAAACAACGGCGGCGTCTCGGCTGGCACAAAATACAAACTACCAGACATACCAAGATGAACAATCAAGGTGCCTTTTGACGTATGAATACCAATGTATTTACCGCAACGAGAAAGATGAGTAATTTCCTCGCCTGGCATTTCTGAGCTTAACTCAGGCGTGATTAACCAGCGCAGCTTTGGCTGACGGATATCAACCCTAGCGAGAGAGCGCCCAACTAATTTGGGTTCGATGCCACGTAAGGTGGTTTCTACTTCAGGTAATTCAGGCATAAGCAATCTCCTACAAAACCCAAAAAAAGATCATCTCACCATCTTATGTGATTCTGTGTCATGTAAATACATAAGCAATATTGACCAAATGAAAAAAGTATCTCTATTACTATCTTTTACTAGATATAAAAAAACCGACTCATTGAGTCGGTTCCTTTTGACAAAGAAAGAAAATTATTTAATTTTCGCTTCTTTGTACATAACGTGCTTACGTACAACTGGATCAAACTTTTTCATTTCAAGTTTGTCAGGAGTATTTCGCTTGTTCTTGTCAGTTGTGTAAAAGTGACCAGTACCAGCAGAAGATACCATGCGAATTAGATCGCGAGCGCCTTTAGAAGCCATGATTCAGATCCTTATACTTTTTCGCCGTTGGCACGAATTTCAGCAAGAACTGATTCAATACCTTTTTTATCGATAATACGCATACCTTTAGAAGATACACGTAAACGGATGTAGCGGTTTTCACCTTCGACCCAAAAACGGTGCCAATGAAGGTTAGGAAGAAAACGACGCTTAGTACGGCGTTTTGAGTGAGAAACGTTATTACCTGTAATAGGACGTTTCCCAGTAACTTGACATACGCGAGACATAATTAAATACCTTTTGCTATCCAGAAAGATTATTGGAAGTGTTTCACTTCCTCAGGCGGAGCATGATTCCTTATGAATCAAAAAAATCCCATACCGAGGATATAGCGGCGCGCATTTTCCCATAAGCCAACCCATTGAGCAATTCTTTTTGTTAAAAAAATGATCAATTTTCTAACTTCAAAAAAAAACAGCATGTTTGCCATGAGTTATAAATTTTGCCGAGCACTTCAAACACAGCTATAGAGAAGGCAGCAACCTTAGTAAGCCTCTTCTTTACTATGCCGAATCCGCACTATCACAACTCGGTTCATTTTTTCCTGGCGATAACGGATGACGTATTCACCTGCACCGAAAGCCAATACAAAATCTCTGTAATCAACAAGTCCTTCTACTGGCACACCAGCTTCAGGACTTTCTTGTAGAAGGTTCACATCTTCAATAATTCGCTTGGCGGCACGCTGTGCCGCCCGAGGGTTTTCTGATTTAATAAAGTTTCTAGGACGAAAAACATCTCTAGATGCACTCGGTAACCAGACTATTTCACAGGGCATGTTTTCTCCTGATCATTGCCCCAAGATTCTAGCCATTCGGTCATAGCGTCATTACTTATCGTTTCACCCGTTTCTTGGCACTCTTCCCAACGCGCCCTTGCCAGTTCATTTTCACGCTGCTTACGCTCCTCCTCTTCGATATAGCGCGTTAACGCTTCTTTGGCCAAAAAGCTTTTGGAACGCTGAGTCTTGGCAGCTAAAGCACTTAAGCGACTTTCAAGCTGTTTGTCTAATCGAACCCCTAACATAAGATCACCTGCTCGCGGTTGTTGTACACTGTTTAACAAAGATAACACAGCACTCCTCCCAACTTCTATTTTTCTTATTCGTGTTTTTGTTCGAAACACAGTAGCTTTAAGTGCATTTAAAGCGAATAAAGCAACCAAATAAGCACCTTAATCTAGATCAAAAAAACCTACACCAACCCTCTTTCAGCCAGTGACACAGGCGAGCCATCGCCAACCACAAAGTGATCCAACAATCGTACATCAACAAGATCCAATGCACGTTTGATTTTGTCAGTAATGCTGATATCGGCCTGACTGGGTTCTGCGATACCGCTCGGGTGATTATGAGCAAGGATGACGGCAGCGGCGTTATATTGCAGTGCGGCTTTCACAACTTCTCGTGGATACACGGCAGCGGCATCAATGGTTCCCATAAAGAGTTCTTGATAGCGGATCAATCTGTGTTGCGTATCTAAGAAAAGCACCGCGAAAACTTCTCGTGGAGAATGACGCAGTTGGGAAGAAAGGTAAGTTCTGACGTGTTCTGCACTGGTGAACACGGTTTCGCGCATCAGCTGCTCTTGTAAATGCCGTTTAGACATTTCCAGCACAGCTTGCAGCTGAGTGTATTTCGCGTCGCCAAGACCAAAACCTTGGCAAAATTCCTCCCGACTGGCTGACATGAGGGAACGTAATCCGCCAAATTGGGTCAATACCTGCCGAGCAAGCTCGACTGCGCTAATACCCTGTGTTCTGGTACGAAGAAAAATGGCTAACAGCTCAGAATCACTTAATGCACCAGCGCCTTGCTGGATTAGCTTTTCGCGCGGCCTTTCTTGCTCAGGCCAATGTTTAATACTCATGATCTACTCCTTGATACATGATAATCTTGCTCTAATTTAGACAAGCAAATATAGCAGCGGTGTATAAATAACCGAAAAAGGCGTCCAGCCTTATTTGTTAACCTTATCTATCACAGATTGAATTGAGAAGTTTTTTATGTCAAACCTCGCTCAAAAACGCATTTTATTAGGCATTACTGGTGGCATCGCTGCATATAAAAGCATCGAGTTAATTCGTTTATTAACCAAGGCAGGCGCTGAGGTGCAAGTCGTTTTAACCGATGGCGCAAAAGCCTTTGTCACTGAGATGACACTTCAGGCCATTTCAGGTCATCCTGTGCGCAGTACCTTATTAGACCCAAATGCTGAAGCGGGAATGGGGCATATAGAGCTAGCAAAATGGGCTGATTTAATCGTCATTGCACCCGCCTCTGCCGACTTTATGGCCCGTTATGCTCAAGGCATGGCAAACGACTTATTAAGTACCTTGTGCATCGCCACAGAGTCGCCGGTTTTGCTTGCCCCTGCGATGAACCAAGCCATGTGGCGCCATCCGGCCACACAAGCCAATGCAAAAGTACTCGCTGAACGAGGCGTACTCAGTATTGGCCCTGCCGATGGTGCACAAGCTTGTGGAGACATTGGGCCTGGGCGTATGAGCGAGCCAAGCGATATATTCAGTGCTGTCATTACGCACTTCCAAGGTTCATCGATCGAACAAGATCTAACTGGCCAACACTGGGTGATTACAGCAGGCCCAACCATGGAAGCCATCGACCCTGTGCGCTACATCAGCAACCACAGCTCTGGAAAAATGGGTTACGCCCTCGCCACTGCGGCAATTGCTCGAGGCGCGAACGTCACCCTAATCAGTGGCCCAGTACAAATACCAGCACCTGCTAAGGCAAATATCATTGCCGTAAAAAGTGCTGATGAGATGCTAGCCGCTTGCCAGCAAAGCATGAGCACTCAAGCGGATGTGTTCATTGGCGCGGCTGCGGTTGCCGACTTTAAAATGAAAGCAGCTAACGAACAGAAGATGAAAAAGCAATCTGGTACCGATGAAGTCACTCTGACATTAGTGAAAAATCCGGACATCATCGCCACACTTGCCCAACAAAAGCGCGCAAAAACCATCGTAGGCTTTGCAGCTGAAACACAAAATGTGATCGAATACGCGAAAAGCAAACTAGAACGCAAAGGCTTGGATATTATTATCGCCAATGACGTATCTCGTGCCGACATCGGCTTCAATCAAGACGAAAACCAAGTCACAGTGATTACGAAAGATTCAACTTGGTCGCCAGATAAAGCCGCCAAAAGCGCGCTAGCCAACCAACTCGTTGAGTTTATTCAACAATATATTTAATCTTTTCTTATTTCATTGCAGTAGGGCCACTAGATGACTGATAACGACCATCATAGGGCTCTACATTTTCGTCAGTATTAATAACAAATAGTGATGCTATAGGCATTCCTGGAACAAGTTTATAATAAAACGGGCTCATATTTACCAACTCTAAAGTCACCTTCCCTTTATAACCAGGATCAATCTGACCATCACTCATATGAACAGAAATAAAACCACGAGCAATAGAGCCTTTCGTTTGAATTAATCCAAATTTATCGCGGGGCATAGTCACGTATTCTTGCGTACAAGCCAATACACAGCCGTTAGGCGGCAAAACAAAGAAGTCGTCTGGCGAAATTGTTTTCGTTGTACTGGGCATTGCTTTTGGAGGAGTAAAGGGCTCACCTTCGTAAGGGTCGTATACAGTAAATTGATTATCTAGTCGAAGACCGACTGATGACACATCAACCTGCACAACATTGTTTTTATTTACGGCTAAGCCAGTATCCACTAGAACCTGCAAAGCATTTTTTGTTAAAAGCATTATGCCCCCAATGTTATTGTAATCATGGCTGCAATTATGGAACCTAAAATTGAAAAAATACCAGTCAGAATTTGAACAGAATACCTATTCCAAAAGCTACTGGCTCGCCCCTCTGTTACAGGCTGTATGTTAATAGCATGCCGAGCCTCACCAACAATCGGCGCCTCAGTACGCCAGAATGACATAGAGCAAAATGCTTGACCTTTTTTTAACTCAACTTTCCGACCACTCACATTGAAGACAGGGATATTTAGTTCTCCATTAAATAGCGGATCTAACTTAGTATTAGCAGTAATGATGCCTTTAGCTCCAATACTGCCTTTAGTTGAAAGAAAACCAAATACATCATTTGGCATATTAATGGTTTCTTTAGTCTGGATAATCACACAGCTATTCGGCTGCAGAACAATAGAGCCATTTATTGTAAGCCAGTCTGTGTCTTCACTTCTTCGGTATAAAGAACCAACAGAAAGGTCAACAGACACCTTTTCTTTACCTTGTTCAACTAGGGGAGTTATACGGACTTTGCTAGCCCCTAAATTACTATTCAAAATCAAAACATCACTCCTTAAAATAAAAATCCCTTCAAAGCAAATGAAAAGTAGGGCCTTCTTTCATGTCAGGTACTCACAACAGACTTGGCGCCATTAAGTTCAAACATGATATATTACACGCGTTGATATGCTACAACCGCTAGTGAGGCTATTTTAATGCATAGACAGATCGAAACCAAAATTGTTAATTCGCTACTAGGTAGCTCAATTGAACTTCCAAAATACGCAACATCGGGGTCAGCAGCTCTAGACTTAAGAGCATGTATTACTGATTCAGTGACAATTCCAAGCGGAGGACGTCACCTTTTCCCTTCTGGCTTAGCATTCAATATGAAAGACCCTAATATAGTGGCAATAATAGCTTCTCGATCAGGGCTAGCACTGAAACATGGTGTAAGAGCTCATCCTGGAGTAATTGACTCCGACTATCATGGCGAACTTGGCATACTAATACATAATGATGGCCAAGAACCTTTCACAGTAAACTCAGGAGACAGAATCGCACAATTACTGTTTCAACCCATTGTAAAAGTTGATTTAGATTATGTAGATTCGTTTTCTAACAACACTGAACGTGGCGAAGGTGGCTTTGGTCACACAGGCACAAAATAAGCAAAAAACACTCAAAAAAGGTGAGATTAATTCACCTTTTTTGAGTTCGTTACCACATTCATTCACCCTTCCACCATCACACAAACAAAATTAACTTTCATAAGTCTAAACTTCGTCAGTTTCCTACAAATTTCTATAGTTAATCCTTCAGGATCACGCTATTATTTCAAACCTAAGTGGTTGCTTACACTCGTTGTCGGCCTTAGCTGTCACCGTTCTGCCATACTTAGTAAGTATATTCTCTCGTTGATAGAACAATACACCTATCAAGTTTGTATCTTTTTTTGTGCGACCCATTTTTATTTACAGGAGTACATAATCCGTGGCTTTTTCTCGTGAATCTGCTTTAGATGTTGCTAAGGTTTTAAGCGAATCGCTTCCTTACATTCAGCGCTTTGCTGGCAAAACGCTGGTTATTAAATACGGCGGCAATGCCATGACAGATGAAAATCTACAAGCTGGGTTTGCACGAGATATCGTTTTAATGAAAGCCATTGGTATTAACCCTATCGTAGTCCACGGTGGCGGCCCACAAATTGGTGACATGCTGGCTAAGCTGAACATCGAATCAAAATTCATCAATGGCATGCGCGTAACCGATACTGCAACCATGGATGTGGTTGAGATGGTGCTAGGTGGTCAAGTAAACAAAGAAATCGTTAATTTAATTTGTGAAGCTGGCGGTAAAGCCATCGGTATCACAGGTAAAGACAGCCGCTTTATTAAAGCAAAGAAGCTTTTCGTTAAACACCAAGCGGAAGGCATGACATCACCAGAACAAGTGGATATTGGCCATGTAGGCGAAGTAGCTAGCATCGACACCAGCTTCCTAAAGTTCTTTGAAAACAGCGACCTAATTCCAGTTATTGCCCCAATCGGTGTAGATGACGAGGGGAACTCTTACAACATCAATGCTGACCTTGTGGCTGGCAAAGTAGCGGAAGCGGTTGGTGCAGAGAAACTCATGCTGCTAACCAATATTTCAGGCGTACAAGACAAACAAGGCAATGTGTTAACTGGATTGAGCACGGCACAAGTCGATGCCTTGATTGCAGACGGTACCATTTATGGCGGTATGCTACCTAAGATTAGCTGCGCGCTTTCTGCTGTGAATGCTGGTGTGACAAGCGCTCATATTATTGATGGCCGCGTTCCGCATGCCACTTTATTGGAAATATTCACCGACACTGGCGTTGGTACACTAATATCAAACACCAAGGTTGGCGAATAAGAGCTTTCGATTTTGTTGATACTATCACTTAAAGATACTGGCAATTAACAAATACAGGTTAAAAACTGGACAAGAAAAATGAGCAACAAAAAAAACGACCGTCGCACACAGATATTACAAGCGCTTGCTCAAATGCTAGAAAGCAGCCCAGGAGCACGCATCACCACGGCGGCTTTGGCAAAGCAAGTTGGCGTATCAGAAGCGGCCTTGTATCGTCATTTTCCCAGCAAAGCCAAGATGTTTGAAGGTTTGATTGAGTTTATTGAAGAAAGCCTCTTCACTCGTATCAACCGCATTGTCCAAGAAGAAAGTAACGTGATTACTCGAATAGAAATGATTGTCACGTTGGTACTAGGATTTGCTGAACAAAATCCAGGCATGTGTCGTTTGCTAACGGCAGACGCCTTGGCAGGCGAAACGGAGCGTTTGCGCGTTCGTATTACTCAAGTGTTTGATCGTATCGAAACTCAGCTAAAACAAGTCATGCGTGAAGCAGACTTGAAGCAGGGTTTACGACCTGCGATGGGCGTTGCGCCTTGCGCGAATTTCCTTATTGCTATCATCGAAGGGAAAATACGCCATTACGTTCGCAGCGAGTTCAAAGTGAAGCCGATGGAAATTTGGCAAGAGCAATGGACAGTATTGGCACAAAACTTGATGCTAAATCGCTAAGGCTTGAGACAAAAACTCAAACCTTAGCATGTGAAATAGCATTAAATGCCGTATTGAAGGCGATACGCTTTAACAGCATCAAGGTGTTTCGCAAATTCAGGGGAATCCTGTTCTGCTAAATACGTCATGATGTCATTTAAAGATACGATACTAATAACAGGCATACCGAAGTCACGTTCGACTTCTTGGATAGCAGACAATTCACCTTGGCCTCGTTCTTGACGATCTAAGGCGATAAGCACACCAGCCGGAAGCGCGTTGGCTTGTTGAATAATAGCCATCACTTCTCGAATGGCCGTTCCTGCAGTAATAACGTCATCGATAATCATGACGTTACCCGCTAACGGAGCACCTACTAGAGAACCGCCTTCACCGTGAGTTTTTGCTTCTTTACGGTTGAAAACGTATGGTGTGTCTACATTATGATGATCATAAAGAGCAACAGCGGTAGTTGTTGCTAAGGGAATGCCTTTATAGGCAGGGCCAAATAGAACATCAAATGGAACATTTGCTTCCATTAATGAGGTCGCGTAAAAGCGTCCTAACTTAGCTAACGCTTGACCAGAACTAAATAGGCCTGCGTTAAAGAAGTATGGACTTACGCGACCTGATTTAAGCGTAAATTCGCCGAAGCGCAGCACGTTTTGCTCGATAGCGAATTCGATAAAGTCTCTTTGGTAAGGTTTCATGCCATCTCCAGAAAGATAATAAATAATACACAACAAAGCGCCGCCAAGAACGAGCGAAGCCATGCCAACATTGGATAGGCGCTAATATAACACACGGCTAGGAATTGTAGGGACCAGAAATGAAGGTCATCAGCCTTAATGTAAACGGTATAAGACAAGCAGCAGAACGCGGCTTTTTTGAATGGATGGTTCGTCAGGACCCAGATGTTGTATGTCTGCAAGACATACAGGCAGATGAACGCACATTAAATGACAGTGTGTTTTTCCCACCTGGGTATAACACATACTTCTTTGACTCGATGGAAAATCCAGAGCAAGCAGGCGTCGCTATCTATTGCAAAACCATGCCTAAAGCCATTATGACTGGCATGGGATTCCCTGAATGCGACTTTGAAGGTCGTTTTATTCAAGCGGATTTCGATAAAGTGAGCATTGGCGCATTCTTGACACCTCATGGATCAAACCATGAAGAAACACTGCAAGAACATAAATATCGTTTTATGGAAGGTTTTAAAAACCATCTTATTAAAACTCGCCGTAAGCGTCGTGAATTTATTTTCTGCGGTACCGCCAACGTTGCACGTTCACCAATTGATGTGAGCAGCTGGTTTGTCAATCAACGTAACTCTGGCTTCTTACCAGAAGAACGTAAGTGGATAAATGAGATCTTCAATGAGCTGGAATACATTGATGCTTTCCGCCAAGTAAACAAGCAAGACAAACAATATACTTGGTGGCCAGATTATGAGCGCGCATGGAAATTAGACGAAGGCGGTCGTTTGGATTACCAAATCACTACACCGGGCATCAAAAATCTGATCCAAGGCGGCACGATTTATAAAGGCCAACGTTTTTCAGATCACGCACCATTGATCATGGAATACAATATTGATTAATCGTTTTACTCCTATCTTGGCTTAACGATTAATATTTGAAAGACGATTAATCTTTGAAAGACAAACAAAAGGCCCACTAGGATTTCCCAGTGGGCCTTTTGTTTAATTCAGATTCCGGCTTGTTTATTCGGTCTCTGTCGCTAAAGCCTTACACTTCACTCTTAGTTTAAGCTGATGGATGTCTCCCGGTGGAATATCATACGCATCACTTAGAGCATTAGCGGCCTCGACACAGACAAAATGACGGTAATCGTCGTCTTCCATGTCCGTACGCTGTTTAGCGATTTCTGCCCCAGGATTCCATAACACAGTGCTATTACTGCCTTCTGTACTAATGACTAACCTTCGGTTTAATCCAATGTCTCGTATCTCGCACTTTTCTGGCGCAGATGTGTAAACCCTATCCATTAGATCACATGGCGACACAGCACCTTGCTGCAACTGACGAGCACCATTGTCGAATTTATCGACATAGCTCACTTGATCCAAACCATGAACTTCGGCAGTTTGATTATCAGACACATGAAAATACGTATGAAGCGCTTCACTGATTGGCATCGGTTTATCAGAAAGATTCGCCGCAGAAAAATTAATACGGAAACCTTTGTTGGAGAAGCGAAAGACTTGGCGCAACTCAAAGGCAAATGGCCACATTTCTTCGATCAAAGGATGATCTTCTGAAGCCAAACGAATGACGATTTTCACATCACCATTTTTAAAGCGACCTGCTTCGATAAATTCCCAACGAAAATAGCGAGCAAGACCGTGAGCCGGAAAGTCCGCTTGCGTTTCATTAGCGCCAAACCAAGGCCAACAAACAGGAACACCAAAGTGACGACGCTCAAAACGACCTTCACCACCTAGATTTGTAGATTGAAATAACAGATCCTCTTGACCAGCAGGAATAAAGCTCTCCAAATGACCGCCCCATAAGGAAATGACCGCACTAAAGCCCGGTTGTTCAATGACTATTTCATCGCATTTTTTTAAGCTTGCAGGGCGAATTTCGCCACCCAATTCTTCCAACTCTTGCATCAGTCGGCCATTCATCAACAACTCCATTAAAGTAATTTCGTACGCCCATATTAACTTTAGATATCATGATTACAATAGTTTGAGCTTATACTGACAATACAACAAGAAAGATAACCTTGCTGTGTATCAATAAATACTTAACCTGATCGCACTTTTACGCTATAAAACACAGCAACTTAGGGCACGTTTACACTATCGTTAACGTATGCAGCTGTCATTCTAAAAAGGTGTCATATTTTTTATGAATCAACAAAACGAACCAAAAATGGTCATTGGTTGCGACGAATGGTGCGCATTCCCTTCTCTTAATATTCCAGCAATTAAAGCCCGAGTTGATTCTGGCGCAAAAACATCATCAATGCACGCGATCAATATCGTACGTTTTTCTCGTGATGGTGAAAGCTGGGTAAGCTTTGAAGTTCATCCGCTACAAAAGAATCGTAAAGTAACTGTTCATTGTGAAGCTCAGCTTATTGATCAAAGAGTCATTAAAAGCTCAAGTGGAGACAAAGAGAACCGACCGGTGATTCGCGTTCCACTTTCTCTTGGCGGCATCTCATGGGAAGCAGAAGTCACGCTAACCAACCGTGACAGCATGGGCTACAGAATGTTACTTGGTCGTGAAGCAATGAATGGGCGCGTTCTCATCGACCCTGAGGGCCTATGCTTACAGGGCGACAAGCAAGAAGAAACCTTGGTGGAACTCTATAAAATACCTGCTAAGAAACCAGCAAAGAAGAAACAGTAAAAAAACGCCTTCCTTATTTCTACCGAAGAGACAAAAGGAAGGTATTTTCTGTTTAGAAAGCGCTGCTTATATTTAGAAAGTGCTATTTTGAGAGGGCTTGGCTCAAGCGTCGTAATTTATGGTTAGCAGCAGATAGCGCCATTTTATTGGTGGCGATATCTGTCACATCATAAACGACCAAACATATATTCTTTATTGACCCGTCAGGGCTGGAGATCGGACGTATTGCTACGTTTTGATACATTTTATTCGCCATGCCAGTAATGGGACGATAACTTTTAAAAGGGAAGAAATGCGGTCGCTGCTCCCAAGATATAAAAATCGGCGTTTTCAAAGCAAAGACATTATCCAACTTCTGATGTAACCATCCAGTATCTAATTCTGGATAAAGTGTCAGCAAAGATTGCTCCTTAGCTATCGATGAACTCACACCGCTATGGTTTTCCATGAAGTTGTTCCATAGCTTTACTCGATATTTCGAGTCCAATACCACCAGCCCAACATCAATATGATGAAGCATATCAAACATCCAATGAAGATCTGCCATTCCATCTGCTTCATTACTCATTCGTCTTCCTCAACCAAAAAGGACAATAAATTTTCTAGTGTTGGCACAGAATCCTCGGTGAAAAGCATAATTAAATCGCAACTAATCTGATAGTTTTCCACTTCATAGACAATTTCAACCGCTAACGTTCTTTTCCACGTCGCTTTCTTTTCATTAATCAGGTCGGCGATTTTAACGTGTTGCCCAAGTAACAAAGGATGACTGTGACTAAAGTCGATATTAAGCTGCTTTCCAATGGCGGCCATAAAAGGGCCAACCAAAACCGAAGACACATCCATCAAGAGTTCTGTTTCCAACTCTCTCGTAATGGTATCCGTCACACCCAAAAGTTTCGCCATATCAGGAAAACTGGAATCACTGAAAATGAGCAGCGTTTCAAACGCAATACCGGAACCCACATAACCTTGTGACACAGCAGAGCAACTGTCTTTTTTAACGCTGTAATCCAGCGCCATTTGCAATTCACTGACTTCCAAGATATTCACAGTAGGAACAGGTAATTTGACAAAGACATTCAGCATTTCTGCCAATACGCTAGCAGCCCGCCCCATGGCGATATTCGAAATTTCTTGCAAACATTCATTAAGGGTAAATTGCTCTGCGGCTGTAGGTATTGCTATAGCAGAGCTTTCGTCATGCTCACTACCGCCGACAGAAAACAATCCTAAAGAAATAAGTAAACTACGCAATTCTTCAGCTGACGCTGGCTTTTTATGGAAGGCAACGGCTCCCATATCTTTTACCCGCTGAATGGCTTTCGGCTGAACATCCCCAGACACAACAATAACAGCTGGCGACTGTTTAAAAGACTGCAAAGCTTCAAGTGTTTCATAACCGTCTTTCACCGGCATGTTCAAATCTAAAAATAAAATATCAAAAACTGAGGACGACAAAATGTCTAGCGCTTGTTGACCATCCTCGGCGAATTCAATCTCGACATTCCAATCGGTCGGCAATATTCTCGATAATTGCTTCCGTGCAATTTTAGAATCGTCACAAATCAGTACTCGTGTCCCCATTACTGTTCTCTTTTAAAAATGCATTACGCACTTAAAATCGCCTTTAAAAAGACACCCATGTGAATATAAAATAATGTTTAGTCTTTAAATATTCATCAAGTTTACTCAAAATTTTCACATTTAAATATACTTTTGATGATTATTCACTCAACGATACAGGCTCAAACAAAGGATAACAAAGCCTTAGCCACCATACGTTCGTCGTATTTATACTGTTTATCAGAGATTAACGGTGTTCGAATAACCTCAACATTCAGACGATGTAATAACTCGCTGTCTAGTTCGCCGTAGTTGTATGAATCATCCAGCAACAGATAATCCAAAGCCGAAAATGGGCCTTCAACCTCTGTATCGGCTATCACAGTAGAAACTAAACGTTTTACTCGCTCCATTAATGACAAACCCTGTTGCTCTGGGTCCGTACCCAAATTGGGCAAATAAACTTTAGGATTAGGGTTTTGACAAATCGAACGCCCAACCCCTTCCGGCAAAAGGTTCGCTAAAAGACTGCTATAAAAACTACCAGGCGGATAACAAATCAAATCGGCGTTTTCAATGGCATCTTTACGGTCATCGGCAATATGGCAATTGGTCGGAACAATATTACGCAAGCCTTTGTTTAGCCACATGCGTTTAATCGGACTAGGCAGCTCATCGGTTTCTTTGCCAGTAATAAGATGCTGGCCTAAGACAATCTCGCCGCTATCAAGTTCAACTCCTAAATGCAGACTGGCATCTAACGTGGTTTTCACTTCACCCAAGGCTTTTACTAATCGAGAAAATAAGAACACGATTGGGTCGAGCTGATGCTGATTATTCAAATAACCACCCGCCATAATCAGATTACCAATACTGGCACCGCGCAAATCAAATTCCGCATGAATACGTGCTTGAGTCACCGCCAAATGTGTCTGTATCAAGGCTCTCATCGGATTAGGAATACACTCAATTAACGGATGCTCGCCTAGCACTAACAACTGCAACTGCTCTCTTAATGCCAAGGGCTCTGCTTGTTGAGGAAGGCGATGGGTAAACAATTCATAGACTTCTGGTTGCCCCATTACCGTTTCATCGGCCAGCGCCATCAAACGACTTCTCAAGTCACCAACCGCCGGGATATCAAACTCAGCACGCAATCGGGCGGAACTGCCACCAGAATCAAAAGGTGTAACCAAATGCACAGAATGATGTGTGTATTCTTTAAACACTCGACTGATTTTATTTAAAGCCGAGCCGCCGCTAAAAAACAATACTTTCGGGCCTTGCTCAGGCAAGCTCTGATAACGGTGAACGCGGACGAGATCAGGCATAATCATGCGACGCCAAATACGCATAGAGCTTGTCATACAAATCCTCAACTAGGTAAAAACAAAACAGAAATACGGCTATAGTAGCAAATCAAAAAACAAAGCGTTGAGACAATATTTTTAATATACGAATATTATCTTCCCATCTTACGGGATGCTAAAATGCGAATTAAAATAAACCATAGCACGTATTACGAACAGGAAGCGCAATGGAAACCAAAACCTCAGGCTCATCTCTTAGCAAAGCGTTAAACATGCTAAATCATGTCTGCACGTCTCCGGTACCATTACGTTTTGCTGAACTGGTTGATCTTTCTGAACTCCCCAAAGCAACCGCTCATCGACAACTTAACACCTTACTCGAACATGGTTTAGTGCGCTTTGATGAACACAAACAAGCCTATTATCCGGGTTACGGGCTGCTTGCCCTTGCCCATCGCACCTGGGCCAATTTAGACATTCGAGACGTGGCCGCGACGCCGATGCGAGATTTATGGTCAAGTACACAAGAAACCATTCACCTTGCCGTATTAGATGGCGCTGACGTTATTTATATCGACAAGCTCGAAAGCCCAAAAAGCCTGCGTCTGTATTCCGCTGTTGGCAAAAAAGGCCCTGTCTATTGCACTGGTGTTGGCAAAGCTATGCTGGCATTTTTACCTGAAGACAAACAACAACCGATTATCGACACACAAGCGTTTTTTCGCCACACAGAACACACTCTCACTTCTCCTGAAGCCCTCAAAACCAACCTCAAACTCATTCGAGAAACGGGCATCTCTCTCGACTTAGAAGAACATGAAATGGGCATAAAGTGTGCGGCGGCACCAATTTTTAACTCACGCCATGAAGCCGTGGCGGCTATTAGTGTGACAGCGCCCGCCTTTCGCACCAGCGACGAGGCGTATGACGTGATGAAAGTACAAGTCAAACAAGCAGCTGACACCATTTCAAAACGGCTAGGCGCTTGCGAGTAAGCAACCAAGACACTTTGAAACAAGCTTTTAGGGAAAATAATCATGGCTATGACAGGTTTATTAGCACTTCTGGATGACATCACCACACTGCTGGACGATGTGGCCGTTTTCTCTAAAGTCGCGGCAAAAAAAACCGCTGGTGTGTTAGGTGACGACCTTGCTTTGAACGCTGAGCAAGTATCTGGTGTAAAAGCAGATCGTGAATTACCGGTAGTCTGGGCTGTAGCCAAAGGCTCTTTTCTCAACAAGCTGATTCTTGTGCCATTAGCGCTCGCCATCAGTGCGTTTATACCTTGGCTGATTCAGCCCTTATTAATGGCAGGCGGTTTGTACCTGTGTTTTGAAGGGGTGGAAAAAGTTCTTCACACCTTCAGAGATAATCATGAAGAAAAAGAGACACTAAGAAAAAACGTCAAACAAGCAAACTCAGCGAAAGAACTACTCGCATTAGAAAAAAGCAAAGTGAAAGGTGCGATTCGTACCGACTTCGTTTTATCGGCCGAGATTATCGTTATTGCCCTTGGCACCGTGGCGGGACAAAACTTATTAACACAAGCCATTGTCGTTAGCCTGATCGCCTTTATTGTCACGGTTGGTGTGTACTTCTTGGTTGGCTTGATTGTGCGCCTTGATGATATTGGCTTACACCTCAATCAATCTAAAACCACGTTCGTTAAGCAACTTGGTTTGGTTATTTTGAAAGGCGCACCCATGCTGATTCGACTGTTAACCATTGTCGGTACCATTGCCATGTTCTTAGTGGGTGGCGGTATTTTTGTCCACGGCTTACCAACCCTGCATCACCTTGCTGACATGGCTGTATCTGGTGAAATCGCTCAACTCCCCCTTGTTACAAGCTTAATAAACACAGGCATTAGCTTCTCAGTTGGTTTAATTCTGGGTGGCGTTGCCGTCGGCATTGCTTCGCTCTTCACTAGGAAAAAAACTAAGAAAGAAACTTAAACCTGCCTAGCGGACAAAATAAACTCAGCGAGTTCAGCAAACCCCAAGCCGCCCGGTTGCATCGTCTGATAACGAGGGCGATGCTGCATAAATTCCAAATGCTCTGCGATATTGGCGACTCCAACACTCAATGGAAAACGCGCAAACATACTTTCATCGTTCGGCGCATCACCAACATACAGCACTTGCTCTTGCTGCTGCGCTTCACTTAATCCATACACATCGCTTAACACGCGCTGCGCCATGGAAAATTTATCGTAACCTTGAGAACACACGTTAATATGTATCGAGCTGGCTTTAGCGTTTAAGCCCATAGCCATTAACGCAGCCAAACAAGCATCTTTGTCGTCCACTGCCGCTGGTTTAACATCTTGCGCGTAATCAATCGCCACATCCGTGAGTCGATACGCTTGATCTCTTGCCAAACGCAAACACGGAAATTGCGTTAAAACCTGATTAACCTGAGTCAATATATGAGCCTGCTCTGCACGCATTTCTGACTCATCACGCCAGAAGGAATACGTCAAATGGCGATCAGCTGTTCTGCCAATAAAACAGGCTCCGCCTTCGGTAATCACACCATCAACAGGCAGCGCTCTGGCAATCATGTCTGACCAACCGGCGCAACCACCGGTTACCGGAATCACCTTGATGCCATTCGCTTCCAGTTGCGTAAGCGCTCGTAATGTTTCAACAGGCAACTGACCTTCCCAGGTCAGCGTGTCATCAAAGTCCGTTAAAATAAACCGTAAGTTTTGGCAGGTACTTTTGCCTAAGGAAGAAAGTTCTAAAGCGGAAAGCGCTACAGCAGATATCGACATATTCGTCCTAAGAACAGAGTTGAATTTGAACACCATGAGAGGTGAGTAGTTTAGTTTGCGACTCAGTTAAAACATCACTAAAAAGACAATCTATCGCCGCAAAAGGCTGAACTCGCGCCATGGCTTTTCGTCCCCACTTATGTTGATCGGCAACCAACAAACTGTGGCGACTCTGTTCAACCAAAACGCGGCTTACTGCCGCTTCTTCAGGGTCAAAGTCCAATACTCCTTGCTCTTCATCCATGCCACCACAGCCTAATACACCGTAATCGAAATAATATTGACGCAATCCAGACAAGGTCTCTTCACCGACTAAATCATGATGACGATGACGCAATTTTCCCGCTAACACGCGCACTCGAACGTTTGGGTAATTACCCAAAATACTCGCCACCGTTAAATTGTTGGTAAAAATTTGTAGGTCATGATGAGACACCAAAGCTTTCGCCACGTATTCAACCGTTGTGCCGATGCCTAAAAACACAGAAGCACCGTCTGGAATAATCTGAGCAACCTTCGCAGCAATCGCTTCTTTTGCATCACTGTTCAAAAACTGACGATGGTCAAAAGGCAAATTTTCCGTACTGGAAACCGGCGCAATACCGCCATGAGTACGACGCACAAGATGACGCTCAGCCAACTGATTAATGTCTTTACGTATGGTCTGCGATGACACGCTAAAACGTGTCACCATGTCTTCGACCAATAACGCGTCTTCTTGTTGCACCCAGTTTAATATCTGGTTTTGTCGCTCATTCAAACCCACAAAAAAACCTAACTAAATCAATAAGAATAACCTGTCTAATTAAAAACTAGGCTGATAAAAAAGCAAACTTTGTTGGGTCGTCGGTAATCACCGCATCCATTCCCCACTCCCAGTGTGCTTCCACTTTTTTAGGGTCATTCGCGGTATAACACAACAGTTTATAACCCGCCGCTTTTACTGCTCGCGCTTGCGTTTCAGTCAATCGAGAGTAATCGCAATTCAAACTGTAAGCTTTAATGGCCTTAAGCTGTTCCTGCCAATCATCAGGAATGACTTCATACAAGGGCGCAAGATGACGCTGAGGATCAATTTCGTAACACAGCTCTAAAGCCGCGAGGTTAAAGCTAGAAATCATCAACTTATCATTGTCTTGCCAATGATCACGCAACATCGCCATGACCGCAGGAACAATATTTTCCACATCGGCGCTATCGTGTTTAATCTCAAGATTTAGACCAAGATTCAACGACTGAATACATTCCAATGCTTCCAACAAGGTTGGCACTTTCTCACCGGCAAATTTTTCTGAGAACCAAGCGCCAGCGTCCAATTCCGCCACTTCCATTGGTCGTGCGTCACGGGTTAAACCTGTCCCATTGGTGCAGCGATCAAGGGTGTCATCATGGAAAATAACCAGACCACCTTCGGCAATTAAATACACGTCAATTTCGACCCAAGTCGCGCCGACTTCGGCAGCAGCTCGGATAGATGCCAAGGTATTTTCTGGCGCCAATAATGCCGCACCACGATGCCCCATTACTTTGGTATTTAACACCTTGTCTTTCACAATATAACCTGTAGAAACATTGTCATTTGTCATATCGACCTCACAGTCGTTGTTGAGTTGTTGCGTCAAACAGGTGCCAATGCTGCACTGGCGCCGTTAACCACATAAGACTATTTACATCAGGTAAATGCGGCCCAGACAAACGCACCACCATAGGCTCGCCATTACCAGATTCAGTCTCTATTTTGCCGTGAATTAACGTCTCTGCTCCCAAGGATTCTACCGCTTGGATACGCAAAGCGAAATCAGCATTTTGCTCATCGCTTACTTCTAAATGCTCAGGACGAATCCCCCAGACAATACCACCTCGATAACGATGGGAAAGCGGCAAAGTTAAGGCATCAGAAATCTTAATACCTTGTTCAGTCAGATTGGCGTTGATCAAATTCATCGATGGCGAGCCAATAAACGCCGCGACAAAAGGCGTTGCCGGTTTATTGTATAAATCCATCGGAGTGCCGATTTGCTCCGCCTTACCTTTATTCAATACCACCAAGCGATCTGCCAAGGTCATGGCTTCCACCTGATCATGGGTAACATACAAGGTCGTGGTGCCTAATTTACGCTGCAACTGACGAATCTCGACGCGCATCTGCACACGCAGTTTTGCATCTAGATTCGACAAAGGTTCATCGAACAGAAACACTTTCGGGTCACGAACCATAGCGCGCCCCATGGCGACACGCTGGCGCTGACCACCGGATAATTGGCGCGGTTTGCGCTGTAGCAATTCAGTTAAACCCAGCATGGCTGCCACATCACTAACTTTTTCTTCAATAAGGTTTTTCGCCATGCCACGGTTTTTTAGGCCGTAAGCCATGTTGTCGTACACGGACATATGCGGATACAAGGCGTAATTCTGAAACACCATGGCAATGTCGCGCTCTGCTGGCTCTTTCTCATTCATGCGCTCACCACGGATGCGCAATTCACCAGTAGAAATACTTTCCAGGCCTGCCACCATGCGCAACAAGGTGGATTTACCACAACCAGACGGGCCAACTAAAACAATAAATTCGCCTTCTTCAATCGATAAATTCACGCTTGGAATCGCGTGATAACCGTTAGGGTAAGTTTTGCCCACTTTTTCTAAAATAACGTCCGTCATTACTACTTCTCCGAATCCACTAAGCCTTTAACAAACAGCTTCTGCATACCAATCACCACTGCAACCGGCGGCAACATTGCAAGAAGGGTAGTCACCATAACTTGATTCCATTGAATATCACCCGCTTCTACCGACAACATACGCTTAATACTCATCACTAGGGTGTAATAAGCTTCATCTGTGGTCATAATAAGAGGCCATAAATATTGATTCCAACCATAGATAAACATGATCACAAATAAGGCCGCGATATTGGTTCGCGACATGGGGAGCAAGATGTCAAAAAAGAAACGAATCGGCCCTGCACCATCCATACGCGCCGCTTCGATTAATTCACTAGGAATACTCATAAAACACTGACGAAATAAAAACGTCGCTGTCGCACTGGCAATCAAAGGCAAAATCAAACCCGCATAACTATTCAACATCCCCAGACTAGCTACCACAGCATAAGTCGGTACAATCCGCACCTCAACAGGTAACATTAAAGTGATAAAAATGATCCAAAAACACAAATTACGAAACGGGAAGCGAAAAAACACAATGGCATAAGCCGACAATAGCGAGATGAAAATCTT
Organism: Marinomonas sp.; assembly: GCF_965225885.1. Taxonomy (NCBI): domain Bacteria; kingdom Pseudomonadati; phylum Pseudomonadota; class Gammaproteobacteria; order Oceanospirillales; family Oceanospirillaceae; genus Marinomonas; species Marinomonas sp. The sequence continues at coordinate 1,237,449 of NZ_OZ245329.1, read as the reverse complement.
ACCTATCGTAATGCCCAATGCCATAATCAATGAATTGAACATCATGTACCAAACAGGCGTATCTATACCATTGCCCGCTTTATTCATTAATACCGAGCCCCAGTTCTCCCCTCCCTGAGCACCAAACCATAAAGGAATATGGCCAGAACCAAACGCCGATTCAGGATGAGTCGATGCAACTAATGCAACCCATACAGGCAACGCCACTATAGCAATGCCAAACAACAATGAAAGATGACTAATAAAGGTCAACCAAGGACGATTTTCTATCATTAGTATTCCACCTTACGTTCAATGTATCGGAACTGGATCATCGTCATAATCCCCACGAAAAACATCAGCACCACAGACTGTGCCGCAGAGCTGCCTAAATTCAATCCAACAAAGCCATCTTTAAAAACCTTATACACCATGGTCGACGTGCTTAACCCAGGACCACCTTGCGTCGTGGCATCAATAACACCAAAAGTATCAAAGAAGGCATAAACAAGATTCACAACTAAAAGAAAAAATGTCGTCGGTGATAGAAGCGGAAAAACAATCGTCCAAAAGCGTTTAAAAGAGCTTGCACCATCAATAGCCGCCGCTTCAATAAGAGAGCGAGGAACTGCTTGTAAGCCAGCCAAAAAGAATAAAAAGTTATAACTGATTTGCTTCCAAGTGGCTGAGATCACCACCAACAACATGGCTTGATCGCCATTCAAAAAATGATTCCAATCAATACCAACATATTTAAGCCAAAGCGCAACGGGACCAATACTGGGATCAAACAAAATCCACCAAAGTACGCCAGCCAAAGCCGGAGCAACGGCATAAGGCCAAATTAAAAAAGTCTGATATACCAACTTACCTTTTATCACTCGATCCGCCATCACGGCTAACCACAAAGCAATGCTTAAACCTGCAAATGCCACAGAGAAACTGAATATTAGCGTCACCCCCATGGAGGCATAATAATTAGAATCATTAAACAGCGTAATAAAGTTTTCTAAACCAACAAATTCACGGCTTAAGCCGAATGCATCCTCTTGATAGAAAGCCTGTTCAATAGCTTGTTCAGTAGGCCAAAGAAAAAAGATAAAGGTAATCACAAGCTGAGGTAACAAAAGAAGATACGGCAGCTTTTTATGGGGAAAATAAACAGACATAGAAACGAAACCTTGCCATAAGTCCAAACGGAAATCCTTCACCCATTAAAGGTGAAGGATACAAACGTTAGTTAATCAATATTACTTGTTAACTTTTTCGAACTTACGTAACAGCACATCACCACGTTTCACCGCTGAATCTAACGCTGTTTGTGCGTCTTTTTTACCTGCCCAAACTGCTTCTAGCTCTTCATTAATAACGTCACGGATCTGTACAAAGTTACCTAAACGTAAACCTTTGGTGTTTTCTGTAGGTATACCAGAGGTCATTTGAATGACGGCCGTTTCTGTACCAGGATTAGCAGCGTAGAAGCCTTGACCTTTGGTCAAATCGTACGCTGCTTTAGTGATTGGCAAGTAACCAGAAAACTGGTGCCAGTCAGCCTGAACAGACGCACTTGATAGGTAGCTTAGGAAAGACGCCACGCCTTTGTATTCTTCTTTAGAGTGACCTTGCAGTACCCACAAAGACGCGCCACCAATGATGGTGTTTTTAGGGGAAGAAATCGTCTTGTCATCATAAGGAAGCTGAGCAACACCAAAGTTGAAATTTGCGTTTTTCTTAATACTGGCATAGCCTGAAGAAGAGTTCATGTACATAGCACATTCTTGACTATAAAACTTAGGCGCTGAATCACTGCGGCGACCACCATAGCTAAACACACCACTCTTCTGCCATTCGCCCATTTGTTTGATATGAGCCACTTGCTCTGGGCCATTAAAAACAAGCTTAGTATCTAAACCACCGAAACCATTGGCTTGCGTTGCAAAAGGAATATTCTGACGAGCACTGAAGTTTTCTAGCTGAGTCCAAGATTGCCAAGCTGTAGAGAAACCACATTTCACGCCACTAGCCATTAGCTTTTTAGAAATAGAACCCATTTCTTCCCACGTTTTTGGTGGGTTAGTAATGCCCGCTTTAGCGAACAAATCTTTGTTGTAATAAAGTACAGGTGTTGAGCTGTTGAAAGGCATAGAAAGCATTTGACCATCGCTGTTCGAGTAATAACCCGTAACCGCGCTCAAGTAAGCACTTTCATCAAACGCCTGACCTGAGTCTTTCATCAATTTGTATACAGGGTAAATAGCGCCTTTTGCCGCCATCATACTCGCTGTACCCACTTCAAATACTTGAACGATTGCAGGCTGTTGTTTCGCACGAAACGCGGCAATTGCTGACGTCATGGTTTCGGTATAATTGCCTTTATAAACTGGTTTAACTTCATAAGTATCTTGTGAATCATTAAACGCTTGAGCGATTTCATTCACTTTTTCACCATTTGCACCACCCATTGCATGCCACCACTCTATTTCTGTGGCGGCAAAGCCTGAACTCGCAATAGATAGACCAACAACCACTGACGCTAACTTCAAATTATGCATTTCCGTGTTCCTCACAATGAGTTTTTATTCGAAAAGAAAGAACGACTATAGAAAGAAAATGTTTCACTTTGATGATAGTTAGGTTTCATTTGAAATACAATTGCAATTCAAATGAAACTTTTTTTAAGAATAAATAGTTGAAAAGTTGCTATAAACAGCTGAAATGAAAGCCAGATAGGCAAAAATGAAAAGCCTGTTTAAAGGCTATGAAAGGTCAATTAGGTAGTAACTAACACAGAATTTCTTGATTAAGGGCAAGCACCAAAGCGGCGAATTCCTCTCTCAAAGCTTGATAACGATTAGGCAACTGGTCACTGCTACCTTGTATGGCCAGCTCTTCCATTCTGGTAATGAGTCGACAAAAACGATAACCAGACACTTCCAGTGCAGCACCTTTTAAACGGTGCGCCACGAGAGCCAAGGACCCTGTAACAGATTCTGTGTAACTACCATTTAGTTAAGGTGCTTTTCGAGTCGCTCCTCGAACTCAATAATAAATCGACTCATCGCTTGGCGCCAGTTTTGAATGGGCATTGTCCATTTTTTACTGGCCTCTCTAATGGCAAGATAAACCATTTTCCTCGCAGAATCGTCGCTTGGGAAGACTTTACGTTTTTTAATGGCTCTACGGATGACACTGTTCAGTGATTCAATAGCGTTCGTTGTGTAGATCGCTTTGCGGATATCGTCAGGGTAACTAAACAGTGTATTAAGATTATGCCAGTGATTGCGCCACGATTTGGTGATTTGCGGGTATTGATCGTCCCAGACGCCTGCGAAACGATCTAACTCCAACAAGGCTTCTTCTTCCGTTGCAGAGCGGTAAACTTGCTTTAAGTCCGCCGTCACCGCTTTGTAGTCTTTCCATGATACATACTTCAATGAGTTGCGTACCATATGCACGATACACAGTTGAATGCTGGTTTGTGGGAAAACGGCATTGATGGCTTCTGGGAAGCCTTTTAGACCATCAACACAAGCGATGAGAATATCTTCTACACCACGCTGCTGAAGCTCAGTGAGGACGTTTAGCCAGAACTTAGCCCCTTCGTTCTCAGCAATCCACATGCCCATGAGTTCTTTATGACCGTCGGTGTTGATACCGAGTGCCAAGAAAATCGATTTATTGATAACACGCTTATCTTGGCGGATTTTCAACACAATACAATCAAGATACACAATGGGATAGATGGCATCCAAGGGGCGTGCTTGCCATTCAGTTACTTGCTCGATCACCGCGTTGGTAACACGTGATACCAGTGTCGGAGATATCTCAGCACCGTACCATTCATCGAAGGCATTGACGATGTCTCGGGTGCTCATACCTTGCGCGTAGAGCCATAGGATTTTATCGTCCATGGAAGTAAAGCGGGATTGGTGCTTTTTGACCAGCTTTGGTTCAAAAGAACCTTCGCGGTCACGAGGCGTATCCAGTTCAAACTCACCATCTTCCGTCTTAATACGCTTACTGTTCTTACCATTACGACTGTTGGTTGACGAGGATTTTTGATGTCTCTCGTAACCCAGATGCTCATCCATCTCTGCATTCAAGGTCGCCTCAACGGTAATCTTCTTCAGCATTTGGCTAAATTCGTTAAGATCCTCAGGCGTTTTAATGCCTTTGGCGGCTTCTTTTGCGAAGGCTTCCAGTTCTTTTTGGTTCATTTGCATCTACCTATCCTTAATTCTCTATAGAATATGTTGTGATAGGTAGTTACACAAAATTAGTTACAGTCTCGAGCCAAGTTCTCCAAGTCCTCTCCTTCCATGTGAGCTTGTAGCACGTCTAACAAGGCAGTGGCTTCTTTAATGAATTCACCCGCAACCAATGCCATTAATTCGTGATTATAGGCCAGACGACTTTCGTAATCTGTATTATCAAACACCTTAGGCTCAAACATCACCCAGAATCTCCATCTCAACTGTATTCCTTAAGGAAGCCATTTTGTCAGTATCGCGATTAACTTATCTTGTGAAATAGGCTTGGCAATATGATCATTCATACCCGCCGCAAAACATTCATCTTCGTCACCTTTCATGGCATTGGCGCTAAGAGCAACAATCGCCACATCGGAAGGTGTTTGCCCATCGGTAAACTGGCGAATCTTTCGCGTCGCTTCATAACCATCCATTACAGGCATTTGGCAATCCATGAAGATCATATCGAATTTAGTAGATTGGGCTTGCTCGACCGCTTTCTGACCGTTTTCCGCTACCACAACGTCTACGCCATATAAATTCAACAAACCACGGGCAACAATCTGATTGGTTAAATTATCTTCTGCTAACAGTACTTTGGCTTTAAATACTGGCCGACCTTCTGGCGCTTTCTCCACTTCTTTCACCGCCATCGCAGGCTCTCCTTCCATTAAAGATTCTAGATTTTCAAGCGCGTCCAGCAATGGCTGCTGAAAGACGGGTTTCGTTAAAGCGGCAACATACACTTCTTTATCAAAATCCATATCTGAACGTCCTTGTAATAACACGCGTTTAATCGCATTTTTCTGGCAAAATACATTCAACTCAGATATCTCAGTAGAAGCCAAAACGACATCAGAGTCCAGAAGTATACAATTTCCAATCCACACACTATCCGCAAGTGCACTGCCGATACTGTCGTAAGCATTGTAGGTGACACCTAATGATTCTAACAATCCAGCAACATACTCACGACCGGTTTTATTCGCATAAATTAACGTCACTCTAACAGCTTGTTCTGTACCATCAATCACCAAGGGGATCTGCTCTGCAGCTGAAACCACAGTGAGTGATATACGAAACCAAAAATCAGAACCCTGACCTTCTACCGAGTTTAAACCAATCTCCCCATCCATAGCCTGGATAATCTCTTTACTGATTGCCAAACCCAATCCAGAGCCACCAAACTTGCGAGTAGTAGAACCATCGGCCTGCTTAAAACGCTGGAATAAATGACTTTGATTCTCTTTAGAAATGCCAATCCCAGAGTCTTCAATAACAATACACAGAATAACACTATCATCTGCTAGCGGCTCAATCGCAAATCGCAACGCCACTTCACCTTCTTGAGTAAATTTAACCGCATTCCCCATCAAATTAACCAATACTTGCTTGATGCGTAATCTATCTCCAAACAACGTAACATTCGGAATAGGTGTGGTTGGCGAATTCAGTACGATGCCCTTTTCTTCGGCTTTTAAAACAAAGATATTGGTCACTTCTTCAATTAACGCCCGTAACTCAAACTCTTGTTTGTCTAACGCTAAGGTTCCAATCTCAATCTTAGACAAATCTAAAATATCATTAATAATATCCAACAAGGATTCCGCACTCTGCTGAGATATTTTCGCTAAATTCGCCTGCTCAGACTGCAATTTCGTATTCATCAGCAAAGACAAACAACCAATAACGCCATTTAATGGTGTACGAATCTCGTGGCTCATATTCGCCAAAAACTCACTCTTAGCACGGTTGGCTTCTTGCGCCTCTTCTTTGGCTTTGCTCTGCTCTAGTTCAGACGCTTTTAAATGCTCATTAACTAACTGTAAATCGCGGGTTCTTAATCTCACTCGATTTTCTATTTCCGCCGTATGACTACTCACGATCAATAAAAACCAACCAAACAAACCCGTGAATAAAAAACCACACGCCAAGACAAACTTCACAATCCAAGGCTGTTTGAAAAAGTAGTTGTCACTAACTTGATACAGCTGCCAGTTTTTGCCACCCACATTAATCACGAAATTAACCGCATGATGAAATTCACCGGCCAGGTAACGAGCAACCAAGTCTTCTGCGGACAAATGAGCTGCTGTATTTTTTGTCACGATAATCGGCTTGGATGTCGCGTTATCAGTATCGACCAAGTAGAGCTCAGTATTGGGGAGAAGCCCTTGCTTAACAATGGTATCTGTTAACGTATCAATCTCGATGACCGCTGTCGCAACACCTAAAAAAGCATCGGTTTCTCGATCAAAAAATGGCAAAAACAATAATACAGCATTCGAATTTTGAACTAGCTTGAGTGGAGCCGTGGGGTAAACTTGACGTGACGAAATAGCCTGATCTAAGGCAAAACGTCGATCGGCTTGCGAATAAACGTCGTAACCTAATGCCGCTTTATTGCTCTGTAAGGGGCTAATAAAGGTCACCACAATGTGCCTATCTCTTGGCGTAGCAGGTTTAAGCTTACCTTCGCTGTCCCTTTCCTTCACACGAAAAATATCGTCTGGATAATTTTTTTGAATAGACCGTTCAAAACTAGCAATATCTTTTCCAGCCACGGCAAAGTTTAATGACACCCCCAAAATAGAATCATCTCGACGCATCACACTATCCGCAAAAAGCTCAAACTCATTCGCCTCAATCTGCTCACTGCCGTTTATCAAGCCGACAAAGCTGTGCAACATATCCACACTGTTTTTAATACGATTATTGAGTAACACTTCTAACAATTCTGCATTAGAACGGAACTCTTTCGACTGCTTGTTCCATTCCGAATAGCTACTTCCCCAAGACAAAACAATCGTAAGCACCAAGACAAATATAAAACCGCCCACTAAACGTAGCGGATGCTCGAATTTATTACCAAAATATTTGGGGAAACACACCGCCAACCAAGGCACCATGACCAGCACTCCGATCATGTCGCCGCCCCACCAAACTAGCCAATTGGTTACAAAGTCCTCATTACTGATGATGCCAAAAGAAAGCAGCGACGTTGAACCAACACTGGCACTAATCAAGGTGGACAAAACACCCGCTAAAAAGATAAACCGAACCACTAAGCCGGTACGATGAAATTGAAAGGGCACACCTACAAAACGGCGGACTAAATAGCCACCAACAAAAGACTGTAACGTCGAGCCAAAAGCAATAAGAGCAGGAAGAGACAAAGCAAACACATGATTATTAACCCAAGTCGCACCGATATTTAGCAATAGAGAACCTAGGAAAATACCGAACGGCGCTTGCTTAGGAAAAAAGATAGAAGCCGCCACCGCCAAACCAGAAGCTGGCCAAATGATGGTCGAATAACCCGGAGAAATAGCAACGGCCAACCCCACAACGCCAAGGATAAAATACCCCACCGCCGTTAGGGCTATAATCGTCATCACTCTCATCATAATCACTTGCTCCATCAAAGATGGTCTAAGCATAGCTAAAACAACGAGTTTTTAAGATTTAATATTGGTTACGTTATGTAATAAACCATTAACAGAAATAGTTAATCTTGAAGTGAGAAATATGAAGAGGAAATGGTGCCCAGAGACGGAATCGAACCGCCGACACGAGGATTTTCAATAAATTACGTCACCATAACTTAATAACTATCAACAAGTTAAAGTTAATTAATCAAGGTATGCTATACAGTATGCTATAGTTTTACTAGAATTATGTGAGTGCAATCAGTTATTGTAGCGTAAATTGCTATAGATTCTGTTTCGAAAAAACCTATTGTAATTCAATAGTAACGTTAAAAAAGGTTACATACTTTGCAACAGTTTTTAGACACTAATTCTACTTCATTTTAACAACCAATTCAGCCCCACTCAATAGTTCTAACCTTGTAAGTCATTGTTCTTATTTAATATTTTTTAGACTTTCTAACAACTTTCTAACGATGCTGTTTGAAAGTACGCAAAACTGAGTGCTGTGTGACTATTGAAAAGTAACAGAAACGTTGAAAAAGTGTTGGAAGGTTTCTAACCACTTTTCTACGCTACCAAAAACGCACTTCAACTGTCCAACTGCTTTGCTTCCAATATCGTTTTTTGACAGTTTCAACTCACAAGTATTTTTAAGACAATAAAAGTCTCTCACACTTTAGAAGCACTCTCTTTACGTTTACGAATTGAGTTATTAACTAAAACGAATATGATGCCAATCATTCCACCCAAAACTATGGATAAGGCGACATACAACTTAGATTTTTTTTGTGACTTACTATCAGCAAGTGCTAAATCGTATTTAACCCATTTATTTGGACTATCAGTTGCTATCAACTGTGACGAACTTCTTAATTGAGATGATGACAAGTCATTTTCGAGCCAAAGTATTTTTCGTTCAATCTCAATATAGCCACTCGCCATTAATAACGCTTCTTCATCTGAACGATTGCTAATTAGTGATATCTCTTTATCGATGGCTTTATATCCTCGCAAATAAAATGGAATTTCATTCGAACCTACACTCAACGAAATTCCGTTTTGTAAATTTTGCGATAAATCATTCGGAGTAAGTCTGTTTGACTCAATCCCTATCTCTTTGGCTATAGCAGACTGCTCAATCAAATATTGAACTTTTTTCTTATCTCTAGTTTTTTCACTCTGTCCAATAAGCCGTAGCTCGTTGCGAAGTTTATCTACTTCAAATGAATTTCGTATATCAACAGAGGACGCCAAATTATCAATATTACCTTTTGTAAGCTTTTGAGTGTTAATAAGCGTTTGTTGGATAGCATCATCTAATAGACGAGCTCCTTCCAAACCATCGTGCCACTCAAATGATAAGAGCCAACTTTCTCCGTTTTTCGATGGAGGCTTTAATGCGAATGATTTAGCAAAATTAATCAATGCTCTTCGCTTGTCAGTTTCATCTAAATCTTCAATAGACTGCTTTACAAAATAATTATCACTTAAAACATTTATCATTTCTTCGTAGTCGTTGAACTCGGCGACAAACATTTCAAATACTGACACACTATTAAATGAGAAGCCGATTGAATTTTTTTCACTATCAAACAGTAGCCCCTTATCCTTCAGCAGATCATTTAGTGCGATGTACGGCAAAAATACAGATTGCTTCCCATTTTGAATAGGAGTGGATACTTGATATGAATTAGGCTGAACAAAACTAAAGGTAATACCGACTAATGCCGCAACAAAAGTTGTAGTAATTATTTTCCACTTTCCACGCCAAAGTGTTTCAAATAATTCAAACAAGTCTATCTCATCATCGTAAGGTGGACGAACTTCCGTCATTAAATTGCCCCAATCATTTCGTTAACCAAAAAATACGCTGTTGCTAAAAATCCAACAAACATTACAGCAATTAATATTATAGCACCCCAAGTATAACGCTTCGATTTAGGGAAGTTATTTTGCCTTGTATGGACTTGAGACATTAAAATTTCCAAATATTAAGATTATTTCACTACGATACAATGTTGAAACACTTCTGTAAACAACGTAGTACTCACAGTCACTCCACAAAACTTTCTGTTCATCTTTCCGCAAAAAGTTATTTGAATTTGAAGAGTGGTTGAACTTTTTCCAGACCCTGTAACAGATTCTGTGTAACTACCATTTAGTTAAGGTGCTTTTCGAGTCGCTCCTCGAACTCAATAATAAATCGACTCATCGCTTGGCGCCAGTTTTGAATGGGCATTGTCCATTTTTTACTGGCCTCTCTAATGGCAAGATAAACCATTTTCCTCGCAGAATCGTCGCTTGGGAAGACTTTACGTTTTTTAATGGCTCTACGGATGACACTGTTCAGTGATTCAATAGCGTTCGTTGTGTAGATCGCTTTGCGGATATCGTCAGGGTAACTAAACAGTGTATTAAGATTATGCCAGTGATTGCGCCACGATTTGGTGATTTGCGGGTATTGATCGTCCCAGACGCCTGCGAAACGATCTAACTCCAACAAGGCTTCTTCTTCCGTTGCAGAGCGGTAAACTTGCTTTAAGTCCGCCGTCACCGCTTTGTAGTCTTTCCATGATACATACTTCAATGAGTTGCGTACCATATGCACGATACACAGTTGAATGCTGGTTTGTGGGAAAACGGCATTGATGGCTTCTGGGAAGCCTTTTAGACCATCAACACAAGCGATGAGAATATCTTCTACACCACGCTGCTGAAGCTCAGTGAGGACGTTTAGCCAGAACTTAGCCCCTTCGTTCTCAGCAATCCACATGCCCATGAGTTCTTTATGACCGTCGGTGTTGATACCGAGTGCCAAGAAAATCGATTTATTGATAACACGCTTATCTTGGCGGATTTTCAACACAATACAATCAAGATACACAATGGGATAGATGGCATCCAAGGGGCGTGCTTGCCATTCAGTTACTTGCTCGATCACCGCGTTGGTAACACGTGATACCAGTGTCGGAGATATCTCAGCACCGTACCATTCATCGAAGGCATTGACGATGTCTCGGGTGCTCATACCTTGCGCGTAGAGCCATAGGATTTTATCGTCCATGGAAGTAAAGCGGGATTGGTGCTTTTTGACCAGCTTTGGTTCAAAAGAACCTTCGCGGTCACGAGGCGTATCCAGTTCAAACTCACCATCTTCCGTCTTAATACGCTTACTGTTCTTACCATTACGACTGTTGGTTGACGAGGATTTTTGATGTCTCTCGTAACCCAGATGCTCATCCATCTCTGCATTCAAGGCCGCCTCAACGGTAATCTTCTTCAGCATTTGGCTAAATTCGTTAAGATCCTCAGGCGTTTTAATGCCTTTGGCGGCTTCTTTTGCGAAGGCTTCCAGTTCTTTTTGGTTCATTTGCATCTACCTATCCTTAATTCTCTATAGAATATGTTGTGATAGGTAGTTACACAAAATTAGTTACAGTCTCTTTTTCCAACCACTCTTCTGAGCGAAAACGCTTTTTAACTGTCTAATTGCTTAATTGCTTTGCCTCTAATATCGCCTTTTGTCAGTTTGTGTTCGACAATAAGTTTCTTCACAGTAGCAACAGCATCCTTCTTATGTGCTTTAAGTGCTTGTTTCTCTTCTTCAGCAAGTGCTTTCTTATCTGCTTGTATCTCTTCTAATGAACGTGCCATTTCTTTCTCCTTTTGTTTAACCAAACTTACCTTCAACAACATTGTTTATAGCACCTATTGCTGTCTTCTTTTTACGAGTTACAGCAACTGATATTTTTCTATGCTCATATGCTTTGTCATACACTTCATCTGTTGTTCTGCTTCCAACTTTCAAACCAACAACCTTTGCTAATTTGTAGTTTGATACTTTCTCTCCATCACTCTCTGCAAGTAATATTTGTTCATACACATCAAAAGCCATCTTATATGTTTCAACTTTTATAGGATTGGAAAGGTTATAACGAGCATTCGAACGATTAGGGTTGCGTGTTTGTCTGCCTCTTTCAAATGTCATTTCTTTTGTGAAGATGCGTTCAATCGACATATCTATCTGTTTGCGTGTAAGTGCTTTTGGTATTCGTATAAGCAAACTACTCTTATCATCTACTGATTGTATTGCTATCTCTTTATCTTCGACAAGCATAACTGCGTTGACAGTAAGGGGTTCAGAAAACAAGTACTCTCCACGTGTCTCTGTATCACTTACCTTACTTCTCCACCACTGTGTAAACGCTTTAAACTTATCTCCTTCATAACGCACATCTCCAAAGTCTTCGTAGACTTGCTGAATCCTATCATTCGTTTTGAAACGTTTTGACGAAGGACTATTACAAATCTCTAAATAGTCTGTGTTTAGAGTGAGTGCTAACCACCAATAGAAGTATGGAGATTTTTCAATCTTACTTGCTATTGGATTAGCATAACTTCCAAAAGTTGGATGCTGTGTAATGAAGTATCTACGCATTTGTTATCAGCATCCAAAATAATTATACATTGATAAAAGTATATCACTCTTTCCGTTATCAGCAACTAAAGTTTCTAATTAGTAGCAGAAGAGGAAACACTACTTGTGTGAGATTATGTATATATCGTCACTTAAACAAGTAAAGAAAATCCAAACTTACTGAAGTGTTATCACTAATTAAAGTAGTTAATTAGCGTTGGAATAGGAAATACTGTTTGTATGAGATTATGTATATATCGTCATGTAAACAAGTAGAAAAATCCAAACGTACTAAAGTGTTATCACTCATCAAAGTACTTAATTAGCGTTGGAATTCGAAACTCAGTTTTAGTGCGATACTGAATATAGCGTTGAAGATAACGTGTAACCTAAATCAAAATTAAGGGAAGATTAAAATGTTAAACACAACTCAAAACACAAGCACTAAAGATATGACAGTAGCAGAAGTAAAATCGTTTCAAAACGAAATTACAGAACTACGCAATACAGCAAGTGGATGGTATGGCAATCAATACAAGTCAAGTAACGAAGCCTTATACTCAATCTTCAGTAAGCTTTATGTACTATATGATATTTTAACTACTACTACTGACGAAGCTACTACACAAAAAAGAGAATGGATTGAAGCAGAGTGTAAAGCAAAAGGAGTAGTACTTACTAAAAAGCCAACTATCTTACAATTGCTTGTCAACTACGCATTCTATGTTGATGATGTAGATTGTACTAAGCGTTTAAGTTCATATGTACGTGTACTAAAAGCGGCAGTTTGTACTGATGCTGTAGCGGCAGATAACATTGCTAAATGGATTTATGATAACGGTGGAATTGAAAGCATTCGTCAACAGACTACTAAGTCAGCTGTTACTAAAGAAATACGTATTGAAGAAGGAACTTCTTTATTAAATAGTTTTAAAACGCTTAGTACTTTTTCAGACAGCAAAACTCAACAGTACGCATCTACTAAAATAGATGAAGTAGTATTGCTTGTTGGAGTACTACAAGCAGACGGAACTATTGCTGTAAAACACACAATATTTAAAGAGGAAGACAACAGTAACATTAAGGGAAGTACTGCTATCAACACCGCTTTGTGTAACGTGTATAGTAAGCATAACGAAACTGTAAAAAAGAATACGTCAAAAGATAAAGCAGAAGAGGAAGCACAAAGTATAAATGATATTATTGCTAATGCTGAACTTGCTGATGAAGTACAGTTAGCGGAGGCATCGTAATGTCAAACTTCACTCCACAAACAATAAGTGAAATGGTATTCCACAGCGATGTTGAAAGAGACTTACTATTAGATATTCTCAATCATAATATTAAGTTTCCTTCAAATGGTAAAAACAGTCTTTTACTTTATGGAGTAGTTGGTAGTGGTAAAACTACATATGCTAATATCTTCTTTAGTGAGTATGAGCATTCATTTAAAGACAGTAGTTTACTATTAGACAGTATGAGAGTGAATAATATTGAAGTTGATGGTAATGAAAAAATCACAACTACAGTAGATAAAATCAATACTGTTGCTAACTTCATTCCTTTAAATCGTTCGAACAAACACTTCTTTTTGTTTGATGAAGTTGATAACTATTCATTAGAACAACAGAAGCGTTTAAAGAGTTGTTTGAATAGAGAAGACATTGTTTGTGTGATGACAACTAATCACATAGACAAAATTGACAAAGGTTTACAAAGTCGAAGTCATATCATTTGCTTTAATGCTTCACATAATACAACAAATTATGTTGATAGAATGAAGCAAATAATTAGACAAAATAGTTTGCCAATGTTGAACGACAAAACGCTTGTAAACATAGCAAGTAAAACTAATGGAGATTGGAGAAGTATGTGTTCTGCACTACAGCAAGCGTGTAGTAAGTTCATTCCTCCAACTAAACCAAAGCTACAATTAGTAAGTTCTAAGTAACTAAAATAAAAAGACAGCACTACAAGTTAGTGCTGTTTTTTTGTGTAAAGTATTTAAGCCTGGCATCACTATACCTTTCAGTCATTCAGTCAAACATATAAAGACAAGCGTATAGAAGTGTACTGTTTTGACGGATAAAGCCACACTAAGCAAATAGACAACGTTAATTATATAACGCTATATACTAGCTTGTGGCTTAATTGATTGTACTGCTATCTGCTTTGCTAACAATTCGTCTTTTGGATTACTAATCGTTTGTTGCTTTGTATCGCTTGTATTCTTTGTTTTAGATTGTGGAATAGGCAGTGGAGTAACAGAGGGAAAAGCTTTTAACTTAGTATTGCTTTTCTTTTTCACACTTGCCTTTGCTTTCTTATCATTTGGTTGCAGACTTTTAGATACACGTAAAGTTATTCTGTCACTCAAGTCGCTAACAGCAGTAGTCAACATATTCATATCATCTAACGTACTTTCTAATGGAGCATCAAAACTTTGTTGCTTTACCAAGTCTATTAACTTTCTCATTTCATCTTTGTAATTCATCTTCATCCTTTATTAGGGGGGTTGTAAAATCACCAACCAACTTCTGTAAGTACTCCACCCTATAAATCCGCACAGCAAATTTTTGTGAGTGCAAATACCCTTTTCAGTGTACAGTTGTGTTTACCTTTTCGTTTACAGTATTCATCCATTTTGACTTACTTGTGCTGTAAATAACATTATCTAAATTTTGTGAAAGATTAGAGAAGTTGTCAGCAAGTAGCTTACTTTCGTTATCTTCTTTTGCTTCTAACAATCTACTGTAGTGCTTTAGCTTACTACTGCAGATAGCAATAGTTTGCGTTGAAGGTTGACGCTTATGAAAACGCAAACAACGAAAGTAGCTTTCGCTTCTGTTTAACCAATCTCTATAAAATTCAGTTTGTGTAGCTACAATACCAATGCTGTTTAGTAGTTCATATGTTTCATCAAAAACCGTTTTCATCATAATATATTTCTCCGTTGCTAAATAACATTAACGCTTAAAGGAAACGCTCAATGTTATTTAGTCAAACACACAACACACAGCTTACTAAACGAGAGATATACATTAATGCTGTTGGAGATTGGCAAAGGAGACAAAGGTTTACACTTTTTGGAACTGCAACTTTTGAATATAAGAATACATTTAGAAAGGAAGAAGTAATAAAAACATGCAGTTACTTTTTGAATGCTTTAGATAGAAAAATATACACACATAAAGAAGTGTTAAGTGGAAATAGAATTGAAAGGTTTGTTTACATAGAAGGGGGTAAAGACAGAGATAACTTACATATGCATTATTTTTGTAAGGGAGAAACATTAAAAGAGACACATAACATTATTAAGCATGCTAATTTCTTATGGAACGAAAAAGTACATAAGGCAAATAATATGAAAATATTAATAAACGAAATAGGCGAAGATAGAAGTACATATGGTATGAAGGAGTTTTGGCAGATGGATGACGATAATTTAGTTGTACAGCTATGCCATCTAAAACAAAGTAAATCATTTTAATAAGTGGCTATGCTCGAAATTTGAAATGTTGTTTTAGTAATTGTGCATCAATTTGATGTGCAAGTTCTTCTTATATGTAATGTTTAGAAATATACAATACTAAACATTATGAAGTAACCAATTGAAACTATTGAAGATATACAACTACTGATAAAAGGTAGGAATAACTAATGTTTGAAAATATACTTATGTAAATGAAAACTAAACATTAGAGGCTGAAATGAAACAAGCAAAAGTACTTACACAAAAAGAACTTAAGAAGGTATTAGACTACATAGATGCATTTGATAGATACGCAGAACGCAATAGAGCAATGCTACTACTTACACACTTATGTGGTTGTAGGGTTTCTGAGGTTGCTAGTTTGAAGGTTAGTGATGTAATAAACGACAAAGATGAAGTTAATGACATTATATTTTTAAGTGCAGAACAAACGAAAGGAAGTGATAGCAGACGAGTATTTGTTAACACTAAAGCTAAATCAGCTATTAAACGCTATCTGCGAAGCAATACAAGCGTCAACAACAGCGGTTACTTGTTTACTACACAAAAGAGTAAGCAGTTTGATGCTAATACGCTACAACAGCTACTAAAGCGTTTATACCAACGTTGCAGTATTGTTGGAGCAACTTCACACAGCGGTAGACGCAGTTTTATTACTAAGCTTGCTACAAGTGGAGTAAGTGTGCGTGTTATTGCTGAATTAGCATCACACAAAAGCATACAAACAACACAGAGGTACATTGAGATAAATGATGACTTATGTAGTAATGCTGTAGAACTTATATGAAGCAGTCAAAACACAAGTTGCCAAAAGAACTAAAAAGAGCTGAACGACACAAAAATTGGTTGGGTAAGAATTTACCAAAGTCTAAGCAAGTAAGAGAAAATCAAAAGCAAATATTAGCGTTATATACTGCCATTAAATGTGACTCTCTCTTACTATGATTTTATCACCTTCAATCAATGTCTCGCCAATCACTTAGTTCATCGGCCTTTTGAAACGTTTCCATGTGACCGTAATGATGTTCAATCATTTTTACACTGGTGCCCATCTGTTTTGCCAGTAAATAGATAGTAATGGGTATTTTGCGTAGTAATTGCTGACTCGCATAAAAGTGCCTAAAGCTGTATAAAGTTCTGTCTTTGTTTTCAGCACCTACCAACAGTTCAGAACTACTTAAAAACTTCTTAAACGTGCCGTCCATACGTTTAGGTTGAGTGCCATCCACTAGTACAAATAGTGGCTCATCAATTCTTTGTTTGATTATGGCTTCAAGTGTTTTGCCGTCAAATTTTGGATTTCTATCCTTTAAACGTGTGAGCACTTTCTTTACATCACTAAATGCGTTGTGACGTACTACGACTGTTCGTCTTTCTTCTGTTGCTTTACGTCCCTTTCTCTTTATTACATTAATAGTAACAATGTCGTTTCCCTTTCTGCTTTTTTCAAAACTAATATTACGCCAAGTAATCTCCATTGCCTCACGCCCATGCCTTATTCCGCTGTTAGCAAGAATGAGTACATAGTCATAAAGTAGCAGTTTTATTTCTGCATCTTTTTTACGATGTGTTGGCTTTTTACACCAATGCCTTAGCTTTACTATCAGCGATCTATACTCATCTATTTCGAACGTAGCACGACGTGAACTTTGCTTACCTATGTTTTTGATAATTGGCAGAGTGCTTGTGTTTGCCCAACCACGTGCTAATGCTTCATCGAGTATTATTTTGAGTGCGGCATGGTGATTACTAAGTGTACTTTGTGCTGGTGTTCTGCCTATCTCTTTTGCAACGTAGTCAACGTAGCCTTCGTACTTGTCTCTTAGGTTGTCTAGCTTGCAGTGTCCAAAATATGGTATTTGGTATTTGTTGATAGCGTATATGTAAGCTTGATAAGTTTGTTTCCACTGCATTGTTTCACGCGTACTTTCAAGTTTTTTAACGATACTTTTGGCTATGCTTGAAAAGCTACGTGTATTTTGGGGGAGGTTGTTTTTGCCTTTGATGGTGGCTTCATAATACAACTCAAGTGCACGACTTTTAGCCGCTTCAAGTTCAAGCTCGTTAGTTGCAACTCTGTACCAAGTCCCATCATCCATTTTGATGCGGGCATACCATCGTGTGCTACGAGGTTGTTTGTAAAGTGAACAGCGTTTAGGTATGACTTCGTGTGTGGCATTGTGCATGGCAAACTCACCGTAACGCAATATAGGCGCAGGAGTTAAAGTATGCTACAAGTATGCTATAGAAGTGTGGTTTAGTAAACCAACGGTAAGTCATTGAAAAGTATAATAATAATGGTGCCCGGAGACGGAATCGAACCGCCGACACGAGGATTTTCAATCCTGTATTTAAACCATATAAATCAATAGGTTATATGCTTTTCTTGTGCCTAGAACTGTAATGTATTATTCATTAAAATCAATAGGTTAGTGTTTTTTGTGCCTATGCTTTCACGCATGGCATTTAACATTGATTTGAACCACCACAAGAAGATTGCTAATCTAGCAGTCAGTAAGGATTGCTACAGGTAAAACCTCAACACAGTGAAAGGACGCACTTATGAACACAATAGAAATACAACTACTCGCAGAACAAGCCCTCGGACTCACTCCAGACCAAGCAGACGCCCTCATCGATAGCGGGGAAGATTACGACACCCCATTAAAAGAGCGCTTTGGTGTAGACCTAGAAACCTTTGGCAAAATCGCCAATGCACTTTCCAACAATAGAACAACCCCAAACCAAACAGCTTATACATACTTTTGTTCAATCAAAAGACGGACGTAACTCTATTATTACAAGACAAGGCATAGATAAAATTGTGCTTTTTAATCAGGCATAAGAACAGTATCAGCAACAACCTCTGGTACTGTTCAAGGCAAGTATGAACTTTCAGGTATATTAAGCAGCAAAAATGCTTGTTGTCTTATTACATATTGGCGCTAAATTTTGAGAATTCACGCCATACAATGATAAACATACAAACAGAAAATGTGAGAACGAAGACACCTACTTCTACAATAATAGAAATAAGCTTCAGATTGGAAAGAGTCCCTGTATCGGAAAACATTGCATTTTCAGGAATGAATAAAGATGCTAGGAAAATAATACAAACGCTAAGCAAACAGCCCATTGTTTCATGAAGCCTTCTAACCAAGCGCGGTAAATAGCCTGTTAACTGTGTATTACGGATCAGTGCATTATCTTTCGCTGTAGCTAAAAGAATCACCGACGCCATCACAAAACCAAACAAAATCCCTGTGACTGTGGCCGCAGTAGAGGCTATAGGTTGTATCTGGCTGAGTGTAAGGCTTGGTACAACCTCCCACGCAACCGCCGCAACGATAGCTGATGCAATAACGGATATAATCACTTTCTTAATCATAATAGGTCTATTCTATACGGGCTTCGCCTAGCACCCCAAAGTAGTTTGCAAGTTCAGCTTCTTTCTCCCTTCTAGACTCCATTATAGCATTCCACATGCTGTTAGGGCTTGGATAACGTCCATCTAATTCAATATCGACATCATGAGCTAAACGGTCTGCGATCAGATCCAAAGGGTGAGAGACATCCCCCTCCTCTAACATTAGATTCGCAGATTGAAGATCGAACTTCTCTTTCATTTCAAGCACCGCACGCTTCAATCTATTATCAAGATAGCGACGTTCAGGGTCACTTGAATGACCATCACCTCTGAATGTAATGTTTACGCTCGCTCCATTAGAAGCATTAAGGCTCTGAATGATGGAATTATTAAAATCATGTTCAATATTTTGAAATAACGCGGGATTGGTTGGTCGTGCAATTTTGACATTTAATGTTCGTATATGGACTTCGTTTCGCATTAAGCGCAGTAAATCAGCCGCTTCGATAACAGGATCTAAAGAAAAGGTATAGCTGTTCGCTGTTAGGTAACTGGACAGTTGCTTCGAGTTAATAGCATATCTATTTCGTTGAATGATCAATAACGAATAGTCACTGAAATATTTGAAATAACATTTCTCTAGAAGTCGCTCATTTTCCTCAAGAGGAATCTCACGCTCTTCGCCACCCGGAGCCGCTGCATGAGGTAAGTCAGCCGCTCTATATTTTCCGATCACGCCACGATAACCATAATCGGTTTGTGAAATATGCCTAACATCAAACTGAGTTCTATGAACTGCTCTAACCGTTGTTTGGCCTTCTGCAAAGGCATTGGCTAAGATAGCAAAAATATCGCCCGCTGACCTAGCTGGTAGTTGCGGATTACTTGCAGCCACCTTACATTCATAGAAATCGAACTTAATTTTTCTTCTTGCCATCTGATGTCCCTATTAATTTTCTTTGTGATCAAAACAGACCTTAAGACATTTGCCATCATTTGAAAACATTTTTTGACTAAATACTGACACTATTCCCTTCTCATGCTAATCTGATGAACAGGCAAATAATAGAATTCAAGGATAGATCGATGATTAACTTATACTCAGCAAAATCTACATACCCCAGCCTTAAGGACAATGCAGATAAATTTATCAAAAAATTTACAGCAACTGCAGCGATCACAGGAGAAGTGAAAAAGTTAGACGGAGACACTCAATTTGAGGCTTTTGGAAAGTTCTTTGAACTGAAATTTTCTATGGTTCGTAACCCAATTGAAAAACTACATCTTGATTTTCTGGGTGAAATTAGAGCTTATACGATTACTGAAACAGCAACAGGTGCCAAAGTAGAAAATCATTTAGCTTGCATTTGGTTTGACAGGCAAGAGAATTCAACAGATTTGTTAAAAGAAGACACCCGCCTCCACAGTGCCCTTACAGAAGATGATACTGTCAGCAATTTCACTCAAGTCTTATTATATAGCTTACTCGATTCCGATCATTTTAAAGCATACGGAGTGCAGGATAAAAAATGAAGAATATATTATGTTTTGTAGCTGCTGTTATTTTTACGATGAATCTGGCCATAGCATCTGGGATAGAAGCGGATATTAAAGAGTTTGCAACTCGAGAATACCCTAATGACCCTCAAATGCAGCAATACACCTACAAAAAACAAATCTCTGCATATCATTATTTATCTACAGTGCAAGATACTGAGCTTAAAGAGTTCTCATTAAGAGAATATCCCAATGACTATGCAATGCAGAAATATACATACGATAAGCAACTTGCTGCAAAACGTTATATGAAGTCAGTTGATGATACGGAAGTTAAGAAGTTCTCTCTTCGGGAATATCCATATGATTATTCAATGCAGAAATATACATACGACAAACAGCTTTCTGCAAAAATGTATATGAAAACAGTTGAAGATGCTGAAGTTAAGACATTTTCTATAAGAGAATATCCATACGATTACTCAATGCAAAAATACACTTATGACAAACAATTATCCGCTAAAGAGTATATGGAATCTGTTCCCAATCAAGATGCAAAAAATAAAGTATCAAGAGAATACCCTTACGATCACTCAATGCAGAAATATATATATGATAGAATTGCGTATTGAAAACATTAAAGACCGTAAAGATCGTCTGAATTTAATTTAAAAAAGGCAATAAAAAGCCCTTGCGTGAAGGGCTTTTTATTCAATTGGAAGTTATTTTTCTCCCTTCGATGATTCATTTAGATGACTCTTTCCAGAATCAGGTTTTCTAGGAGCACCATCCCAGCTATCCGTGACATACACGATTTTTGGGGGCGTTACATTTTTGTTTGGACCTGATGAAGTCTCTGTTGATTTTGTTTTATTTTCTTCAGACACGATATTTTCCTCTATTAACTAATGATTCCCATTATAAAAATGAGTGAAACAGATATGCACAATGACCACATTGTAAAAGAAATATCCTGATACCCTATTGCCATTAATTTGCTTTTTCTCTCGTTACAATTTCTAGCATCTTGCAGAGCTGATTTACACGTTTCTGACAAGTTATAATAGACAGTGACCAAGCTCTCCTCTTCAACAAGTTTTGTAGTGTAATCATCAACAGGAAGTCTCGGCATTTTTTTAAAAGATAGCGATCTAAAAAGAAAACTCCACGAGATCATTAAACCCAAATAAGTAATAGCTATATTAACAACTATAATCCACTTAAAAACACTATCAAATGGATAGATTAGATTAGAGTAAAGACGAATCATTAGCGTATAAGAGACAACAATAATTGATAGAAAGTTTCGAAGCCTTATCCTCCATGTTACGAAATCGCTGGAGTTCATCATCAAAGCCTGATCTCGCGTATTCATAAAGAAACTTATATTTATCAACTATTTCTGACATTTAACAACCTCAACATATCAGCTTCAATTATCCAATCAGGAATAATTAAAAGAATAATAATTTTCATCTGACCCTAAATATTGAAAATCCCACCAATACATAATCAACAAATTTTATAGAAATTTTCACCTAACCCTAAATGCCTGAAATTGAGTTCGGGTCTAAAAAGACAGCTTGAAGGCTAAAAACCTTCAATTTTATCAGATTCTAAATGGCCATTTAAAAGCTCATTGTATGAATTCTTATTTTCTTTTGGAGACGACTTAATCATTAACCTTAATGTTTTTAGTGAATATGTCACACACCCAAATTTATCATAAACCCCTTGAATTAAGTCATAAAAATCATTGTTTTGAGCATATAAACTTAACGCACCCTTCCACCATTCATTTCCTGTAAGTCCTATCAAATCAATATTTCTATCAGTTCCTAATACACAAGAAGCCAAATGCTCTTGAAATCTAAAGTGTCCAAATGAATATTCCCCTGTGAGCCTATCTTTAATTAAGATATTACATGGATCTTCAAGTTCCTTAACGCACTCGATTATGAAATTATTACTATAACTACTTGATAATTCAGACCTTAATCTACTCTTTATTGATGTAAGTGTTGAAGATCTAATGCCTGACTTATGCATTGAGAATGCAATTTTTTTCGCACACATTATTAAAGATTCAGACTTTTGATTCTGTCTTATTACTTTTTTATGCAGGTCGTATTCCCCTGTAAAAAGTTTTAGCCTTTCGTTATAAATTTCGAACTCAGATGTTGGGGCATCGATCCCTTTCTCCATTAAAGAACAAGCTATTGTTGCTAATAGAGGAGTTTTTATATAATCATATATATCCTTTTCCTTAATGGCCTTTATCAATTTTTTTGCTTTACCTTTATCCTCCATCCATCCTAAAATGAATTTTGATAACTGTTCTTTTGTAAACGGCAAAAGAGTTATTCCTAAAAAATCAATCTCTTTTATATAACTTACACAATCTCTACTTGAAATTATTATCTGAACACTGGGATACTCTTTCTTAAAATCAGATATTGCTTTAGTTATAAACTTAACGCTTGAATAAACCTCATCCAAACCATCTAAAATCAAAGCAATAGGTTTACTCGATAATATAGCACTAATTTTATTAATAGCATCTTCATTAACCGCTTGCTTTTTACTTAAAAGAATTATTTTTTGAATTACATTTCTAGTTATATTTTTTTCATCTTCAAAGTCATGATTTTTAATAAACTCCTCTAACACTCTATTTAGAGGGATATACACTAAACGCTTACTCTCTATCTCTGAAAAAAATGCAACATATGCTTGGAGTGTTGTTGTCTTACCAACGCCTGCACCTCCATAAACTGCAATATCATTCCCGGTAGATAATATATCGTGTGGAGAAATAGAAACCCTATCCTCATTCTCATTAGTCTCAAATGTAATAACTCCAGATATTAAAGGAGAAAAACGCTTTATAAATTCAATATAATTTAATGATATCTTAGTTTCATATAGAAATTTTTTAAGATTAAATAAACCACTGCCGCTGCCAGTATTAATAAGTGATAAAGAATTACGATATTCACTAGTTCTTCTATCTAACTCAGCTCGGATAAAGCATGAATTTAGAGTGAAGTTGAAAGTCGGCCTGGTTACTATCAAACTATTGAGTTCATCAATAGCGATCAAAGCTTCTTTTAAATTTTTTATTATTGGAGTAATTTTAAATAAATGATTACTTAGCCTTCTATCTGAAATTCTATTTACAAGGAAATGATCTGAAAAATATTCAATGTTTTTATAAATTGATTTATTTTTAAACGATGATATTGCGCGATTAATCTCTGAAATAGCCTCCATTCCATCTTCATCTTCATCTTCATCTTCATCTTCATCTTCATCTTCATCTTCATCCTCACCTTCACCTTCACCACTAAAAGCTGAAACAAACGCCTCTTGGATTTCAATTAATTTAGAGAGCCATAAATCGTATTCTTCTTTTTTGTTCATGAAAATACAAATGTTTTCTTTATTATCTTCAGTACTATAACGTTCGAGGTCACGAATATATTTATCTTCAACTTCTCCAACATTTTCAATGATAAAACCAAATGAAAAATCGAATGAATTTTCAAAAAACAAAACTTCGTTTTTAACTCTTTCCCATTCATCGATAACTTCAGTAGAAAACAAATCAATTGGAATATTTAACTTAAAGTCAAACAACAAATTACTATCAACAGAACCTACGAAAAAACCTAAATCACTATAGTAATTACCAATATTCACTTCTTTTTTACTATTTAAAGCAGAGAGAAGTTCATTATTTATAAGATGTGTATGTTGATGAAGAAATAAATCATCATCATTTTCGCTCAAAATAGAGAAAAGATTTGGGGCATATTTATTGATACTTTGAATGATTTTTGGCCCATCAAAAAAACTGATTTTTTTCCCGTCCCCAACTTTAGTCTGACTTAATATTTCATCCATCAAACGAGTAGATATTTCCTCAGGACAAGCCAGATATACATAATCAGCTCGAACCTTTCGTCCCTCTATGTGAGGAATTTCATCTGTTAAACACTGTCTTAATTGATGCAATAGCTGCGAGAGTTTTGCCCCTTCTTTTACATTCTGAATATCACTTACTTTTTTTGACTGAATAAAGGTAATTTGTGGTTCTATCTCTGGAGGGTTTTCTTTTTGAGCAATTAAATCCTTACCTCTCTCGTATACACCGCCATAAAAATCAACTCGTGTATAACCCATAGCTTCAAAAAGAGGCTTAATAATATCTCTTGTAAAATCATTCTCCTCCATTGCCCTCAGCGCTTTTAAGTACTTTTGATCCATGGTTTCCATTTGAGAGATGATCCTTATGTAAAGTTAATTAGCTCAATAATGTTCCATTTGTCCCAACTTGAAAACATTTTTATTGACTTCTTTTTCTTACCATCCTATGGTTTAAGGATGTTGGCAAAATCCAACACTGGAGTTTGAAAGCTCTAAAGATACGAGGACGCACATTCCGCCGCGTTGCGGTTTTTTTTGTGCCATAATGCTTGCGTTATGGTGGCTGTGCGCGGTGAGGCTTCGGCCTACCAGCTCCTCGTAACTGGTCTTTCAACTCCGCGTTCAGCCACCACCCATATTTGAAAGTGTGGGTTGTGGTTTAAATTCTTACGAGGAAATAAACCATGAATAACGCTATTGTTCGTTCACAGCACCACCACGCCCTTTTGCCGTCCAGCGGCACCTTTTCCGCTCTACCTTCCCATAACGTTTTACCTACTCAAAGAATAGGCATTGGCCGTATCGTCGCGGTTTGCGTCGAAAGTGACACGCCTTTGTCTGTTCAAACGCCGAATGGCGCCATCTTTTCTATCGGCGGTTTATCCGATCGTCAGAAGCAACAACTCCTTACCCTATTACCCGATCTCATCCATACCCGTGTCCGCTTTCAGTACAGCCGACAAAATGAACTTGGCCAAGCGGTCGATGCGATGTTTCAAACCTTGCTCATCGAGGGCGACACCCGCCACAGAGCCAGCTCAGTCGTGTTTAATACTGGATTTAACAACATGCAAGGAGTACAGCATGGATAAGCCAGACATTGATTCAGTACAAGATTTCAACATGGAGCGAGTAAACTTGGACATGACAACATCTGACGAAATAAAACGCCAAATACACCATATGTCGTTTGGGATCGATGCATTAGACGGGCTAGGAATGATGGCGGCCCATGCCGTGGATGACGACATAGGCGTCACAGGGGAACAGATAGGAAGTTTACTAAAGTGTGTGGAATACAGTTTATTGATGGCTCAAAGGAAGATCATTGCGGCAATAGACGAAAACGATGGTAACACCCACTAACTAGCGAACATATCGCGCTGCAGAGCCTGCCTTTCTTCGAGAGGCAGGCTTTTTATTAGGGCACTGGCGATTTGTAGCGTGGTGTGACGAGGTGGGTTTAAATCGTGAGAGTGGCTTAACTTATAAACAAAACTGGCGCCACAGGCTTTGGTGTTGGTACATTGGCAATATAGGTCTTTTACCGTCTCGCACAATACGTTAGACGACGTGATCAAAGCTTTGCTGTGGCAATGTGGGCAAATGACTCGCATGGCTAACTCCCCTAAGTTTTGGATATTTTAGCAAAATTAAGGGGATATAACACTCCCCGAAAAAGTAAACAAAAAAGATTACCATCAACCTTTACAAGGTAAACATTTTTGATTACTATTAATTTGTTATTTTGACAAGGAGACAAGGTGAAGCAAAGTGAATTCAGACGACTGTTAGAAAAGATGGGAGTAGAGGTTAAGCAAGGTACAAACCACTTAAAACTCTACTACGGAGATAAACGATCAGTGATGCCAAGACACCCAAGCAAAGAAATACCAGAAGGCACGAGAAAGGCAATACTGAAGCAACTAGGAATGAATGAGTAGCCTACAAGGGCTACTCATTTTCGCAAAAGATTAATTTTTTTGCAGCTAAAAGATTAATCTTTTAGCTCACGCAGCTTAGAAAAACAAAGCATCATAACGCGCAAGGGCGTTATATAAATATAGGATTTATTGCTATGAAATACCCAGTCAATATTTATAAAGATGGCGATGGCTACAGCGTCAACTTTCCAGATATACCAGAGGCGTTAACCTGTGGCGACACTTACGAAGAAGCTTTAGCCGAAGCCGAAGCCGCTTTGATTACCGCTTTTGAATTTTACTTTGAGGACGAACGCTCGGTACCGTTACGATCTAAAGTAACCGGCGAATTTGTTAGCGTACCTTTAAGCGTGTGGAGCAAAGTGCTTCTACTAAACGCGATGCTTGAAGAGCATGTTTCCCAATCAGAATTGGCCAAACGTATTGGTAAAAAGAAGCAGGAAATGCAACGTATTATAAACCTTGGCCATAATACGAAAATCGATACTTTAGTGAGTGCACTAGAGGCATTAGGTAAAAAAATCAGCTTCTCTGTCGTCTGAGTTCGCTTTTTCGCACCTTGTTAAATCAGCCCCTCTATTGAGGGGATTTTTTTAAATATATATAAGGAAATTATCATGCCAGATGCTAACAGCATTGCCATCACACAGCAGTTAACACATGGCTTTCAAGCCTCAGATTGGATTGCATTATCAAGTGTTGTCATAGCCTTGTGTGTGTTTTTTACAACACTTTGGCAAGCTTGGGTTTCCCGAAATCAAGCCATCATCAATGTTCGTCCTTTACTCATCGCATCTGTTGATCAAATAGAGTCACCTGATCTCATGCTCACAGTGATCGTCTATTTAGAGAATGTTGGCATTGGTCCTGCAATTATAAAGTCGTGGTCAGTTTATTCTGATGATCAACCAATAGACAAAACAAAAAAAGATCCAGCATTAAGTACGCTGAGTTTCGCTTTTACAGAACTGAAAACTCCTGTGAGTATAAGTAGTGTACATGGCTCTGAGAAACAAACTGGCTTTGCGATGAAAGCAGGAGCTAAAGACCCAATTTTAACAATTAAGGCTGTAAATGGATCGGCAAGTGTAAATAGAATATTAACGAACCTTGATCGCTTAAAACTTGTTATTGAATATCAAGATTTATATCAGAAAAAACAACCAGTCCTAGATACATCGAAAAACAAACTCATTTCAAATAAATAATTCGTATCATCATTCCTGACTCTGCCACGTCGGTTCTTTAAAACTAACCGAACCAGCACCTATGTGCTGGTTTATCTCTAGGAATGGTTGCTGCAGTGCGCCTATTTCCAGTTCGTGATACACACGCATTATCTTCTCTATGTCACCAAAGCCGCCTGTGTTGTCTGGCATGATGCCAGATAGACCAGGTTGCATGCGGTGCATAGAAAGTATCTCTATCATTGTGATGTTCTTTACCCGCTCGAATTCGTCTTTGGTGCCTATGTCGCCCACGGGGATGATTTGCACCGGCTCTTTGGCGGCGGATTTGCCGATGTTTAGATAAAGCGATCGGAAGTTACCTGGTCCTTTGGATGACTGTACTTTCTTCTGTATTTTTTCTGCGGTTTCTTCGTCTAAATCCGCGTCGTTGGTGACGAGTATATAGCCCATGTGCGCGCCGTTTGAATAGTATTTACGACGAAATAACCCTGCCTCTTCACTTAGTAATACGGACTGAATGCCGCCTAGGTATTCCGGTAGACCGTAGATGTCTTGTTTTAGGTCTGGGTTGTTAATCTGGACCACTTCACCAGGTTTAAATTCGGTTTTGCTGCCGTCTTTATTCAGTTTGAAGAACACGCCTTTTTTACGACCACGGCGCATGGTGAGCGATGGTAGCCATTCGGTACGCACCACTTTGCCAAAGCCGTTTCTAAACACTTGAAAGTACAGTATGCCAGTGACCACGTAGTCCAACGCGAGGCGCTGCATGGTGGCATAGGTCATAACGGTCGATGGAATGAACCATTTGAGCACCATGTTCTTTTTGAAGTGGAGAATCGAGTTGTGGTGCGGGTTGGCGTTCATAATATCGGCCAAGCCAGACAGCGACACCGGTGGGCGGTAGTATTCGCCCATGGTATCGAGGTAGGTGCCTGTGTATTCGGATAGGTGATTATTCAGTACCGGCTCTGGTGCGCCAAATTCAAACATGTGCGTGGCTGATTGGGTCGATGTATTCTTTTCAGATGTCATGATTTTTATATTCCTTAGTCGCTAAAAGCCACAGTAGATTTGCGTTTGGGTGCCAGTGGTTCGTAGTTGAAGCCATGCATAATTGACCAGGCTAAATCGGCGTGGCCGGTTGCGTTGGATCGGTTGGCCGAGTAGGTAATTTGCCCGTTGCCGGTCACGGTTTGGGTGATCATCATGAAGGCTTGGGTGACTTCTTTGTCGGCGGCGCTGTATTTAAAGCGTCCGTTTTCAATGAGGTCGAGCGCCTTTAGTACGAGTTCGGTTTTGGTTTGCACGCTGTAGGTTATGGGCGTGACACGCCGATAAAATTGTTCAACGAGTTCAAACACACCGCGGCCAATGCCCGACACGTCTATGCCGATGTGTTTGACGTTGTGTTTGTCTTTTTCTTCTTTGATTCGTGAGGCTTGCCATTGGAAGTTGACGCCACGCCATGAGTCTTTTTTCAGTAGTCGCCATGAATCACTTGGGCTTAATGGAATGGCCAACAAGGCAAGACTGGCGTTGTCTCGTGTACGCGATGGGTCGTAGCCAATCGCCACTGGTCGGTTGCCAAAGGGTTGTGCGGCGTCTTTTTTGTAGTCGATCCATGATTCGGTATCGACCATGCATTTCATGAGTGTGGCGAGGTTAAATACGCTGTTGGCGTCGTCTATCCATTTGCACAGGTATTTGTTGTTGAATGCGTCTGTGCTGTTTTCACCTCTTAATTCTTCTATGTCGAAAAGGTCGCATCCGCCCTCTTCTGCGTCTTCTATCGTGACGATCTGGCGCCATATTTTGTCTGCCCCTAAACACCCGCCTTTTAGATTTTTATGCGTTATGTCGAATTTGATGCGTTTGGATTCGGCCAGCTTGGCGTTGAAGTCGTTTCCGTTCCACATTTGGTAGGCAGGGTGTGAGGTGGCTGACGGCACGGAGAATAGCGTTCTACGCCATTTCTTATGGGTCGACATGCCAGACGCCATGTTCCATAGCTTCACAAAGTCGGGCATCCAGAACACTTCGTCACAATAAAGATGACCGTGGTAGGAGTTGGCTGTGCGGCTGTTTGTGGATAAAAAGCGTAGTTCTGCACCGTTTGACAGGGTTATCACGCCTTGGCCTTTTAACTCGACCTCAAAGTGTTCCATGGCAAAAGCGATGATGTAGGCTTTGAATACTTCGGCTTGGTCACGTGAAGACGATAAGAAAAGCTGGTTTTCGCCTGTGCGGATGGCGTCGTCTAGGGCTTCAAACGCAAAGTACCAGGTCGCGCCTATCTGACGTGACTTTAGGATCATTCTTGTTCGACGTGTGAGCGGGTCTAACTTACGTTGGTACCAATATTCTTGATAAGGGAAAAACAGTTTGTTTCGTACGTCGTCCAGCATTTCTGTGGTGATGCTGGATATGTCGTTTTTTACCGTTTTTTTACGACCTCGACCGCGTTGTTTCTTTTCTGGTGCGTAGGTTTTTATCTTTTCATTTTCACCCATGAATTCAGGCGGTATATAGCCACCGCTGGCCATTATTTTGGCTTCGGCTTGTAGCTTTTCTGCTGTGGCCGCTTTTATACGAAAGTCCCCAAACACACTAATAAGCTTTGATAGTTCGTCTATTTCCGCTGGGGTTTTGTCGTCCTTTTCTGCCAGTAGATTTACCCGTCTTGATATGGCTTGTTCGACTGTGTCTGGCGGGGCAAATAGATCCCATGTGCCGGCATCCTTCCAGTTATAGAGCGTGCGTACCTCTACCCCTGTGTCTTGGGATATTTCTTGGATCGTCCAGCCTTTTATATACAGCTGTTTTGCCGCTTCTTTCACTTCTGGCGAATACGTCTTTGCCACTTCTAGCACCTGCTTTTTACAATTGACGCTATTTTAGGTGCTGAAATTAAAGAATTAACCCTTTCTCATTAATGACAATTTTTGTTTGTTCTATATAGGAATCATAAGGAATTAATGGCGTTGAATGGGTCCATTTTTACACCTAGAATTTTCAACATTAGAGACGAAGCACCATTTTTAGGGTGATTTAAAAACTCAAAAAGGTTGAAACATGGCAAAGCCTAAGAAAAAAACAGAGTGGTATCGATTCGGTCGTAGTGGCGACACGATAGACGGTCGAGTAATCAAAACTGAAGACATTCAGCAAGCCGCAGATTCCTACGACACAAGTTTTTATACCGCGCTCATTTGGCCTGACCATAAGCGTTGGTTCAACTTGGGCAAAGTCATCGCTGTACGCGCTGAAAAGAACGACGAAGGCGGTATGGATTTATACGGTCAAGTTGAAGCCAATGAGTACTACAAAGACATGAATAAGATGGGCCAGCGCCTGTTTTTCTCTATGGAGCTTTGGCCTAACTTCCGAAAAACCGAAAAAACCTATCTTAGTGGCCTTGCTGCAACCGATGAACCGGCCTCTGTGGCGACCAGTGAAATCCATCTTTCCCGTGTTGAACCTGACGTCACGGTGGGCGACGCGATTGAAGCCGCACCGCATTACTTTGATGCGCAAGACGGTAAAGAAGGCGACACAAAAAACGTGCTCGCAGCCATTGCCCACTTTTTCAAATCCCAAACCCCATCCGACGATGATTCTGACGACTCACAGGAAGAAACCGACATGACTAAAGAACAATACGAAGCACTTTCAAGCGGCCTTACAGCATTAACCCAACGATTCAATACAGCTTTCCCAGAACAGCAGCAAGCTCCAGCAGGCAGCGAAGCACCGACGATGGAAGAGCAAATAATCGCACTCACAGCCCAAGTGAAAGAGCTGACGGATAAGCAAGGCACGCCGCCAAAAGATGAACCTGAAAGCAGCGTATCGAAAGAAGAGTTTTCGCAACTTCAAACAGCACTCACCGCGCTGACGGAACAGTTCAAAGCGGCAACAAAAGAGCAGCCAGGCACGAACGGTGGAGAACATGACGGTGACGCAAAAGACCTAAGCGCCTGTATTTAAGGCACAGAGCTTACGTTTTTTCATTCGCTAAACATTACATTTTATAAAGGAACAGAACCATGTCCGCACCCACTCATTTAAGTGCAGAATCCCGTGCTCGATTAGATCAGCATTTTGCTGATACGGCCGAAGCTTTCAATGCAACACCTCGCGACCCTTCGGTTGGTCAGCATTTTTCCGCGACGCCAAGTGTGGCGCAAACCGTGTATGAAAAGATCGTTGAGCATGGCGACAGCTTCTTGAAGCTAATCAACGTCATTGGTGTTCGAGACATCAAAGGCGAAAAAGTCGGCATGAGCCTAAGCGGTCGATCTGCTGGCCGTACCGACACAGATAGCGGTGTTGAACGTAAACCCAAGCACCTCGTTAAAACCGATTCGAAAGGTTTTGAACTTTTCCATACGGAATTCGATGTGGCGTTAAAGTATTCGAAGATCGATGCCTGGTCTAAGTTCAAAGACTTTGCCAATCGCTACATGAAAATGGTGCGTACTTCTATTGGCGACGACATGCTGCAAACCGGCTGGACGGGCATTAGTGCCGAGACGTTCACAGACTTGGCGGCGAACCCTCTTCTTCAAGATTTGAATAAGGGCTGGTTGCAACTCCTACGTGAATTTAAAGGTGGTCAACAGTACCTAAAAGCCACAGCAGAACTGCCTATCGTATTGGGTAGCGACAGCATTAAAAACTTGGATGTATTGGTTCATCAAGCCAAGCAAATGCTGCCGATTTATCACCGAAAACGCAAAGACCTTGTTGTCATCGTTGGTGATGACATTCTGAGTTCACAAGAAGAAACCTACTTCGAGCTGAACGGCGATACACCAACCGAAAAAGCGGTATTGGCCAATCGTATCACTAAGGCTTATGGCAACTTGCCTATCGTGTACGCGCCCTTCTTCCCTGACGGTGCCCTGCTCATTACGCCTTTGGACAATCTATCCATTTATTTCCAAGACACGTCTGTACGTCGATTGCAGAAAGACAAACCGGAGTTAAACGAGGTTCAAGACTTCAACTCAGCTAACCAAGGTTATGTCGTGGAAGACGAAGAGATGGCGGCGTTTATTGAAGGCATCACTTTGGCGTAAGCAGAAGCCGCACACGGACGTGTCTTTGACCCTACCCGCCTTTGGCTAGGGTCTTTTTTAAACATCGGTGGAGACCAACATGGCAACACTACAACAGATCAAACAAGCGCAGATTGAAGCGGCTAAAAAGGCTGGAAAGCCGAACCCGTATGCGAAGGCAGAGAAACTCGTGGCTAAAGCCGCCAAGCAGATAATGGCGACTGGCAAACAGATGGGCAAACTCGCAGCATTGAAAGCCAAACAGCTAGAAGCCAACCCAGACGCGTATGGCGTAAAGCCAACGATCATTGGTGCAGACATGGCAGATGGTGACGACAGCACTTCAACCACGATGATTGGCGGTGTAGGCAAACATTTATTCGAGCAGCTTCAAGCGGCGATGGTGACGGACGTTGCACGTATCAAAACCAAGCCAGAACTCGAGGACAAGCAAGCCCTTAAAGGCGAGCTTTTGCCCAATTATTTGCCGTTTGTTCAGGCGTATGTGGCCGATGGTCACGACTACCCGAACGATGTGGCTGTACAGGTCATGGTGTGGTTGTTCGATGTAAATGACATCGATAACGCGCTAAAAATCGGCATGTACCTGGTCGCAACCGGCAACAACGATTTGCCGCCAAAATTCAGCCGTAACTTACCCACTTTTATTGCAGATGCGCTCTACGACTGGGCAAACGCCGAGCTAAAAGCCGAGCAAACCGCCACACCGTATTTAGACGCTTTAGTCGACTTTGTTGACGATGCTCTGGCAGAAAAATGGGACTTACACCCTGCTGTTATTAGTAAAAACCTTTCCCTTTTGGCGAAGCATAAAGAACGCGAAGGCAAGTTAGCCGAATGCGTTGCTTTGTGTGAAAAAGCCGAAACCGCTAACCCAGAAGGCGCAGGCGTGAAGACAATGAAAGAGCGCGTGCAAAAGCTACTCGATAAATCAGTAGAAAGCAGCGACGAAGAAACAAACGAATAGGCTCCACCTGCAGGAGCTTGGCATGCACGAGGCAAAGCGGCAAAAGCCAACTTTGTTTAGTGTCTTGCTCTTGCACCCCAATTTAACGCTTTGATGGATTACGGATATGTCTCTAACAGGTAAACCTTCACTTACGACAGCCGCACCAGTGGCCAATGATGGCTTTTGGCCTGATTTGTCTTTGTCGGATTTGATGAGCCGCTACCGCATCCCGTCAGAGTACGCAGACGACACGATCTCTTGGGGTCTGTCTCTTGCCTTGGTTCGAGTGAACGAACAGCTAGAAAGAGCCAAACGAGCTGTTTTAGTTATGCCGTTTGAGACCTTCACCGCGTATTTAGAATCGTCTAGCGCTGCTCTAAAAGTGCATTACGAACACGCGATTTATAGCTACGCGAAAGCATTTTTGCTGCAGCAGTTTTCCACTATGAACCGTCGTAAAGAAGCCGAGAACATGGCGAAGGAATCCTCTGAAACCGAACAGTACTGGCTAGACGAAAGTAAGAAAAGTGTCGCAGCAATATTACGCAAATTCTTTCCAGACGAAGAACACAGCACCAAAGCCAACTTTCATGTGGGGCTGATTTAGATGATCAAGTTGCAGCAAATCACCGCTTTTTTAATCAGCCTAAATTTGGTCGCAGCAGAGAACATCGACCCATGGGCAGAAAATCCTCGCATTGTTCCGTGGGGCAAAGTGATTACAGACGGGCAGCTGGTTTTATTTCGCCAAACTTATGATGCCGTTTTGTCGTTTGAACGCTGGCCTTACAAGAGGCACCCTGCCGAGTTGCTCTTTGCTCATGTCTCCGTCTGGCTATTGGAAAACGACGAAGAACGATTTGAAAAAGAACTGCCAATGCCGGTGACTGACGTAGATATTTTAGATGGCCAAACGGCAGATATAGACATCACCATCACGTTTGAAGAAGACATTACCGCCGTGCTCGATGAGAACGGGCCTATTACATTCGATGGCCAACGTTATCGATTAGACGATGCGGTTATCTCTTACGTGAAAGAAGCGGAGATGGCGTGATGGCCAGTCAGATTACGGTCGATGTGAAAGGGTTTTTACCACTAAAGAAACAAATAGAGCTGCTTGCCTTGCCTCGCTTGCAGCGTAAAAAACTTTTGAAATACGTGGCGTACAAATTAATTCGAGACACGCGACGTCGCGTTAGACAACGTGTGGATCTAAACGGGAAGCCCTTTGGTAATCGTCCAGATGGTTGGAAAGACAAGCACGAAATTGACCGTTTAGCGCGATTTTTAGCGGTGACCAAGGTGAGCGATACATCGAGCGAAATAGGCTGGCGTCGATCATCCAATGCGGACTTGGCCAAACGTATTCAGTACGGCTCTAAAGAGAACGTGAATGACGAAAAAGTCACAGACATGGCGAAGTTTAATTCAGAGAACGCGCCGGCGACACGATGGCAAGCACGCGCCCTGGTCGCGAATGGATTTAGACAACCGAAGAAAAACGGCGGCAAAGGAAAGCTAGCCACTGTGCGCTGGATACGTGGCGCACCAACGGATGACGGACGACGAAAGAATTGGAACATCAGCGCCAAGATGGCATCGATTGTTTTGACATCCATGCGCAAGTCCAATTTTAAAAAAGCACGACGCCAAGACGGCATAGACGATGAAGCACGGGTAACAATTTCGGCACGAAGTTTTTTAGGGGCAACCCAACGCGAGATTAACCAGTACTTGGTTGAAATGATGAACAAATACAAACAGGAGGTCGTCAATGGCCGTCGGTAGAATTCAAGTAAATGCACTGAACTTAATGCAGGGCCCCTTCCCGACCGTTGAGAAATACTTTCTCTTTATCGGTGTTGGCGCAACGAACGTGGATCAAATTCTGTATTTGAATACGGACAGCGATTTAGACGCTGAATTAGGCGAAGCGGACTCGGAATTAAAACGCCAAGTTGTCGCCGCTAAAGCCAACGCGGGACAAAACTGGGCAGCAGCCGCCATTCCGGTGGCCGATGGTGCGCTATGGGATGCAGCGGTTGATTTCGCTATGAACAACAACATCAAGGTCGAAACGATCGTTGTTTGTACGCCTGTGACCGAACAAGCACAGCTCACTGCTATGCACGCGAAAGCCATGGATTTGAACACCACGTATGGGCGTCGCGCTTTCTTCATTGCTGGTGCTCGTATGATCGATAGCACACCCGCTACAGGTGAAAGTTGGTCTGAGTACATCAACAGTATTAAAGACTTAACCGAGACGCTCAGCGCCTTTCGTGTGTCTATCGTGCCTTACATTTATGACGACGCGGTGGGCATTTATGCAGGGCGTTTGTGTAACGCTCAAGTCAGTGTTGCAGATACGCCAATGCGTGTGGCGACTGGTTCTATCATCGGTCAAGACCAAAGCACCCTACCGACGGACAAGAACGGCATTATCTATTCCAATGCTCACGCCATTGCCCTAAACAACCAGCGCTTTTCTGTGCCGGCTTTTTATTCAGATTACGAAGGCGTGTATTGGTCTGATGGTCAATTACTCGATGCGGTTGGCGGTGATTTCACGGTCGTTGAAAACCTACGGGTGATCGATAAAGCGGCGCGTATGGTTCGCATCATTCTGATTCAGCTAATCGGTGACCGTCGCTTTAACAGTACCGCAAGCGGTGAAGCTTGGGCGATTCGAAAACTCAGCCGGCCATTAAAAATGATGAGCAAGTCTACCGAATTTAACGGTATGACCTTCCCGTCTGAAATTAAGCCATACCAGGACGGTGACATCGTTATTAATTGGATTACCCGCGAGAAAGTCGAGATCTACATGGTGGCTCGCCCTTACTCCATTCCGAAGGATATTACAGCGAACATCATGCTGGATTTATCCGATCCTGTAGCAGCGTAGGAGCAGCAATATGAGACTGACAGGCAAAGATTTCGACACAATGATTGGTGATTACCAAGTTCGTGTTGAATCACTAAGCGCATCAATCACAGATAACCGCAAAGTCATCAAGGAAAACGGTGTTCCTGTGGATTACACCAACGGCGATGTGGAATGTTCCGGTGAAATTGAGCTGAATATCAAAAACTTTAAGTTGATTGCAGCCGCCGCGAAAGACGCTGGTTCTTGGCGTGATTTGGAACCGTTCGACATTGGCCTTACTGGCTCTGTTACAGGTGAAAATCAAACAATCGACTTGGATAAATGCCTACTGCGCATTTCTGATTTGATCAATATCGACCCGAACAGCAACGATCAAATGAAGATCAAACTGCCGTTTGATGTGACGGGTCCTGACTTTGTCGCGATCGATGGAACGCCATATTTAAGCGCTCACGATACACGTGACCTATAAGGGGCCGTACTGATGAAAATCACGACGAAAGCGGTGCTAGACGCGCTCAAAAAACAGGATTACCCCGTCTTTAAAGGAGACTGGAATATCACCTTGGTTGGTGTGCGTTCTAACGATACCGCCGCGAACACCTTTAACGATCGCTTTTTTGTGTTGTTCACGTTGGACGGCAAACAGCATGCCTATGACTTCGCATGCACGACCGATCCTGGTGTGTATTACCGCGAGCACCCTATCAATGTAGATGGCACTGCGTGGCTTATGCCTGGTCACCATGCTGGTTGTTGGGAAATTGGCTATCACCAAGGAAAGTACAAAGCCTTGGCGCAACGGGGCGAAATGACCGTGTACCGTGACAACGATGGTGATGCCACGCTAGACGATAAAGCGGAAACGCAAAAAGGTTTGTTTGGTATTAACTGCCACCACTCTAACCCGAATTCGCTAAGTGTTCAGGTAGACAAGTGGTCTGCCGGTTGCCAAGTGTTGGCCGACCCTGTGGACTTCGCTTTATTGATGGCATTGGTGAACAAATCTACTCAGACATACGGCATTAAATATAGCTACACGCTGTTAACCGAGGATCAGTTATGAGCATTTTTAAGAAACTTTTAAATGGCGTAACCGGTGGCTTTGTATCTACGGCGGTAGATACCTTTAAAGACTATTTCCCGCCTGATATGTCACCAGGTCAAAAAGCCGATCTTGCGTTAAAAACCAAACAGCTTGAAGCCAACATTCAGCAACAAATGGATGATGCAGCCATTACTGCTGAAGAGGTTTTAACAAGCCGAATTGCTCAGTTAGAAGGCACGGCGAGCGACTTAAAAGGCATCCCTTTTATTGGTCCATTAATTTTACTTCTACGTGGTATGCAACGACCAGTATGGGGGTACTTCGTTATGTATATCGACTTTGTGTGGTTCACGACACCATCCAACAAAGTTGTTAATGGTGTCGCCTTTCAGAATTTCACAGAGCAACAACAAACAGCGTTAATCGTTATTAATTTATTGGTGCTTACATTCCTTTTTGGAGAGCGTGCGGTGAAAAACGTCATGCCATTTTTAACAAAGATGTTTGAAGCAAAAGCAAAAATATAGGAGCCATTTATGGAACTGTCCCCAGCAACGATGACGATCATCATGTTTGTGCTTTCTTCGGTTACTTCGGGGGTGGTGGGTTTTTTAGTTTTCCTATTCCAGCGCACTTCTAAAAACGAAAGAGAGTTATGGGAATACAAGCTTAAAGCCGCTAACGAATTTGCCCATAAAGGCGAAATCGACAGGTTAGCCGCTCGATTAGAATCCAAAATTGAAGACCTTTTTAAGAAGGTCTACGAAACCAAAAAACAGGAGTAACAACATGCCACTAATCACTATCACATTGGGCGAAGGTGAAGACGAACAAGACTTACGCTTTGAAGTCACGATGGAAGACTACAACCAACATATTAATAACTCGATGCCAGACGAAAAAGTCGGCCCTGCTTATAACTTTTTGATGGC
This sequence comes from Marinomonas sp., assembly GCF_965225885.1. Lineage (NCBI taxonomy): Bacteria > Pseudomonadati > Pseudomonadota > Gammaproteobacteria > Oceanospirillales > Oceanospirillaceae > Marinomonas > Marinomonas sp. The sequence continues at coordinate 1,199,046 of NZ_OZ245329.1, read as the reverse complement.
ACATGTTCATCAGGAAGATAAAGCGAAGTTTAAAGACATCATTCTCGTTGATGGAAAAGTGCCTCGCGGCATGTTGGCCATCTTAATGATGGGTGAAGTCTCACAAGCGATGAACGGAACTTTGTCGGTGAAAATAAAAAAGCCGAGCACATCGCTGAACAAATAAAAAGTAACGGGCTTGGCCAGATGATGTGTCTGGTCAAACATTGGTTACCTGGTCAAGAGTTTAACGAATCGACCATGGGCGAAGCGCTCTATTTAGACGAGCGCTACTGGGAAAACATGAGCAACGCTGTGGCAAACGGCATCGGCAAAGTTTTATAGGATTGTTATGAGCGCATTACAACGACTCGATTTCATTGTCAGTTTGATGGACAAGGTCTCTGGCCCTGCCGGCAAGATGATGAAAACGATGGACACAGTGACAAGCAACATCCAGCAAGGCTATCAAAAGATAGGCTATGGCGTGGCTGGGCTTTTTTCTGTGGGTTATGCGTTCGATAAAATGCTAGAGCCGGCCAAAGAGATGCGCACCGCACTGGGTACCATTTCGAGTTTGGGCGTTGAAAATGCCGCCTTAGAACACTTGCGTAAAACAAGTATGGCCACAGCGGTGCAATATGGTTCCGACGCTACTGAGATCGTCAATGCGTCGTACAAGTTACAAAGTGCGATTTCAGGCTTAAAAGGCAACGAGCTAAGCATGTTGGCTAATAAGTCGACCATGTTGGCTACAGCGACGAAGGGCAGTTTGGAATCGACCAATGCTTACGTGGGCCAAATGTTTAACATTCATGCTGTGGAAGCCGATGCGATCGGAAAAACCGCGTTCATGGATAAGTTAATCAGCAAGACGGCAAAAGCGGTGCAACTGTTTAATACCGATGGTACCCAAATGGGCGAAGCCATGAAGAACATTGGTAAACAAGCCACCGCAATGAAAGTCCCCCTCGAGGAGCAATTGGCCGTGATGGGATTTTTGCAAAACACCATGGTAGAGGGTGGCCGATCCGGTAACGCCTATTCTTCATTCTTGGCAAATATCAGCAAGGCTGAAACTACGTTAGGGATGAAATTCACTGACTCACAAAATAAAGCTCTGCCCATGGTCGACATTATTACCAAGTTACAGGGCAAATTTGGTGACTTGAGTAAAGCTGGCGATCAGCAGATGTTGCAAAAAGCATTTGGTAAGCGAGGACAACAGGTTCTTGCGGCGATGGCTGGCAGCTTAGATACGTTCAAAGGCAATTTAGAGAGTATTAAATCAGTCAAAGGTCTGGACGATGTGACCGCCATGGCTATGGCGATTGCCGATCCTTGGGACCAATCCGCCGCCGCGGTTAAAAACTTTCGCATGGAATTTGGCGAGCGCTTATTAAAAGTGTTCTCGCCCGTTTACGACAAGATCACACTCACTATGACAACGATGACTAAGTGGATGGATATGTTTCCACACCTCACTGGTTGGGTCATTAAAGGCGTGATGGGGATTGGCATTTTGGTAGGCAGTTTATCTGCCCTATCGGTTGTTGTTGGCCTTAGCAAATTTATGATTGTGGGTTGGACTGCCAGCGCCGCATTAATGAAATTCGCCCTGCTTCCGTTTGGCCCCTTACTTACTGCTGCAAAAGCCGGTTGGTTAGCCATGAACCTCTCGATTGCTTTGGGCAATGGTGTGATGGCCACGGCTAAGTTTGGCTTACTCGGTATGTTGGGCAGTATGAAAGTAATGATGCTGCAATCTAAGTTAGCCGCCGCAACGATTTGGATTTTTAACGGTGGTCTTTGGGGAATGGCGGCCGCTTTATGGGCAAACCCTATCACTTGGGTGGTTGTTGGCGTTATTGCGTTAACCGCCGCAGTTGCGGCGGCTGTGGTCTATTGGGATACATGGACGGCCAAACTGGGTGAATGGAGTACTGCGTTTCTTGGCTTCATTGGTGTGTTTGATTTTGTAGATGGCGTGTTGGCCCTTTGGAATAAGCTTCCTGAGTGGTGGGCGTCATTCAAAAACTATTTAAGCGGGATGAACGTCTTCTCGTTTGTTGGTGATTCGATTGATTGGTTAATCGACAAAATAAATATGATCCCGGGCATCAATATTGACACAGCGACAGACATGCCAAAACCCGTGGCCGCACCAGCGAGCCTAAGCAATGCCGCACCTAAAGTGGCTGGCGGTGGGTTGGTAAATCAAATCAGTAACGCGACATCAAATAACAGTTCTCGCTCTATTGGTGACGTGCACGTTAATAACTATGGCCAAGCCATGAGCGGCCAATCACTCGCTAATGACCTAGCGTTTGCGGTGGGCTAATTATGGCTGATTACGTTGATTTATTAGTTACTAATGACGACTTCACGTTCGACGCTGCTGGCGAGCCAATGCTCGTTTATGACGCGGATTGTATCGCTCAGGATATTAAACATTTGATCCGTGAAAGCGGCTTAATGGTCGAGATTATCGGCCAGCGCGACAACATCAAAGTGCGCAGTAATTTGCAAAAACTGACTCTATTAATTGAAGACGATGTGCGTTTAGTACCTGGCACGGTCGTCATTACCAAAATTGATATTGAGACCTTTTACATCACGGCCACAACGTACAAATACGGCAACATTAATGTCGAGGTGAGTAACTAATGTCTAACGCTGAATTCAAAAAAATCTTAGATGATGCTGGCATTCCGACTACTCAGGAAGGCTTAGATGCGCAATGGAAAGCCGATGTAAAAGCCAGCGGTAGCACGATCAATAACGACAGCAAGTATTCGCCGTTTTGGAAAGCGATCACTGCACTAATTACTAAACCAGCGCTTTGGTTAATCCAGTTGATGATGACGACTGTGATGCCAAATTCGTTTGTTAAATACGCAACCGGTGTATTTTTAGAGCTGCTCGCAGATGCGGTGAATTTGACTCGGAAAGCGGCCGTAAAAGCACAAGGCGTGGTGACTTTCACCCGTGCCGATGTTGCCTCGGCGGTGACCATTCCCGCTGGAACCATTATTCAAACCGCGACGTTGAATGGCAAAATCTACCAAGTTAAAACGCTGACAGAATCAACTTTTTCAGCTGGCGCTATTACCACAGACGTACAAGTAGAAGCGGTCGAAGCTGGCTCGGCTTTTAATCTATCGACTGGCTACTTTTCTATATTACCCGTTCCGATCGCTAATATTGCTAGCGTAGCAAACGGGGATGGCTGGCTAACATTGCCAGGCACAGACACAGAAAACGACGACTCGTTACGCGCCCGTATTCGTAATCAGTTCGGTACCGCGTCTTCGTTTCATACGGACAGTGTTTATAAATCGCTTATTGCAGAATTCCCTGGTGTATCGGTCGATGCGATTTCTATCGTTCACGATGCACCGCGTGGACCAGGCACAGCAAACGCTTATGTACTTTTTGACTTTTCAGCACCGGTTAATACCTATTTAACCAATATCAACGCCTACATTACCGACCAAGGTCACCATGGCCATGGGGATGATTTGCAGGTTTATCAGTTACCAACACAACCGGCGGCAGTGGTGGTTGATGTGTGGCACGAGGCCTTTTTATCTGCAGATGATATTGCCAACTTAAAAACAAATGTTGAGGCGATGATCAATGCGGCCTTTCGTGGCAATAAAAGCTACTCGCCAACGCTCACACAGCCGTTTAGCCGCTTTAGCTTTTCCAAACTTAGTAAGGAATTGCAAAACCAATTTGAGATAGACGGCTTGAATAGTGCGGATTTTGAAGACGATGCGATCACCTCCGAATTGTGGGTGCCGGTTGTGGATTCGCTGGATGTAACAATGAGGGCCGCTGCATGATCGATATTAAGTTGGTTTTTTGGTTTACCGCTGATGAGTCCAGCAAGCTAATTAAAGCAGCTAAGGCGTGGTGGGAACGAACCGAAACTTGGGTGCGCTGGCCGCTAACGCAAATGGATGCTTTAACCGCATCAATCGGCATTGTGAACTTATTGGCTTACCAGCGCGATATACAACGCTTCCCTAACGAGCCTGAAGATCTTTATCGCAAGCGGGTGAAATACGCTTTAATCAATGCAAAAGACGCTGGTTCGAAAGTAGGATTTATCGCCATTTTTGAGCGCCTCGGTATTGGCTATGTTGAGTTAGAAGAACGCGTAGACGAGGTCGAATGGGATGTTATTACCTTGCGACTTTCAGACTCTCAACTTTCTGAAAGCTCGGAATTACTCGACCACGTTATCCAAAAATACGGGCGTACATGCCGGCGGTATCGCTTGGAAGTAATCAGCCCTATTTCTATCGGCGTTAGCGTTATTGAATTGGGACATTCGTGGTCGCTCGATGTTGCACGACAACCAAACGACCCACTAACCGTAATCGTAGGCGCACAAACAACGGATTGTGGCCATTCTTGGTCGCTCGATGTTGCACGAATTTAATATTACGAGAGAACTTTTTAGAGAGAGTAATTATGCCTTTTTTAACCATAGCGGGTGAGAACAAAATCGCGCTGAACCAAAGCGTAAACGGCGGCTTAACGATCGCTAATTTCGTACTGGCTAACGTACCAAATTTAGATGCTGAGCCTGCCGATCGCATTACAGTCATGCCCGATTCGTCGTTAATCGTCGATACCCTCCCCTTCACAAAGCGCGGTTATGTAAACCCGAATCAAGTGGTTTATTCGCTTGTTATGGGATCAAACCTTGGCGACTACGATTTCAACTGGATTGGTCTTGTCGATGAAGACGGTGTGCTTGTTGTTGTGTCGCATGTACCAAACATCCAGAAACGCAAAAGTGTCGGTGGTGTTCCTGGTAACACAATCACACGAAACTTTTTAATTGAATATACCGACATACAAAACATCACGGCGACAACCGTTCCGGTTGAGACATGGCAGATTGATTTTAGCGATCGCTTAAATGGCATTGATGAACGAGAACGTTTAGCGAATTTAGACATTTATGGCCATGAAGGCTTTCTTGATGACGGCTGGAAGGTCACTGGATCCGTTGGCACTTATAGCGTCGCCGCAGGCATTGGTTATGTGGGCGGTATTAGAACCAAGAATGTGGCTCCTCATGAAGTAATTACATCAACATTCCCAAATGAAATTTGGCTGAACGTGAGTCTGCAGGGCGACATTTCAGACATGACCGCCGTGTCTGAATTCGTCATAGATACAGGGCCGTTTGCGGATTATGTAGATGGGGACGGGATTACTCATTACTTAACGAAAATCGCCACGATTGCGAATGATGGCACTGTGACAGATAGTCGTGGGATTTATGACACGCATGATGCAAGTCGGTTTAACAAAGGAACCATGGCAATTGAGAGGTTGCCGGTTGTTGGTGATGCCACTGATTATTCGACAAACAAATTAATGACCATTGGGTGCGGCGGATGGATGGGGAATATGGTCACATACACAAGCGGAGACACTGGGTTGCCTGGCGCCTCATCACTGCTGCCGACTGCCGTAATGTATCTGCCGGATATGTCCGGTGGCGGAGGCGCTTTCGTGCTGAATATTAGATTTAATTCTGTGGCGGGTGGGTTTAGGTTATCAAACGATCCATATACTAATCGATTTTTCTTGCATTCTACGAATGCTTTGGACAAACACCTACTCAACGTGCCAGTTGAAATATTTCATACGGGCAATGTAGCCTCTTCTGCCGAGATTTTAGCTGGCGAAGAAGGTGCAAAGCCCGTGACTCCGGCTGCATTGGCGGGTGCGGGTTTTGGGTTTGCTGTTAGCTATGAGTATCAGTTGGAATCAGCTAACAGAGAATTATTTACAGATTACATAAACATAAATCCGTATCCAATTTGCGTGAGTATACAAATCACATCTCCAAATCATGCCGCATATAACGTTCTGTGCGTAGACGCTAAAGTCGCGGACGAATCTCAGGCATCGGGGGATGGTACATATGTGTATTCTTTTTTCGCTATTGTTCCACCCGGCGGCGTCTATCGAATGGAAGCACCTGTTTCAATTCTACGTAGATGGTCTGAATTTAAAATGTTAGGGGAGGTATAAATGCGATACTTTAAAAAAGCGGATGGGCATGTTGCGGCATTTGACGACGATCAAATGACGAGTGCTGAGCTAGTGGATGTAATCACAGCAGAAAACTCAGCGATAGAATTAACAACACAATATGTAGAGCTGTTGAGCGCTAATGACGATCTGTCGTCTATTGATGATATGGAGTCAGAGCAATATAAAAGAGCAATGCAGCGAGTTAATGAAGCAGAAGCTGCATACAAGTCATGTGATGAGTACGTTAGTCTGCAAAGACTAAAAAATACAAAGATTTGGATCCCCGATGACGCTGTCGAAATGACAGAAGCTGAAATCGAAGCGCACATAAATCCATCTAAGACTGTTGATGACCAAAAGGTATTAGCAAACTCTGAGTGCTCAAAGCGTATAAATACCCATTGGAATCAAATAGGCCAGATTAATGCATCGTTAGGTGTTTATGGTGAAGAAGGTAAAGCCGCATGCGCAGCTTGGATTTCATCAAATCGCGCGGCGTTGGTTGCGTTATTAGCGCGTGAAGATTTGTTAGAAATCGACGTAATAGACGACCAGTATTGGCCGGTTTTTGAAGGTTCTAATTAATGTCCTGGTCGCTGTTGTCTTTATCCACTCCCGCATCAAGTGCGCCGGCTATTAGTGAAAGCGTAACTGTTTTCACTGTGTCGCCTTGGTCGCATGGCATTAAAGAAGGGAATGGCAATCATACATGGTTGTCATTCCCTAATGCTGTGGACGCGGTGGCGAATCGTGTGGACATTTCAAAAGCCGTTTTTGCGATCGCTATTACAGCGGCAAGCATGACCGATTTTGCTAAACAAGCGGCAGCATTAAATGCGGTATTTCCTTTCAAAGAGTTTGAAAAATGTCAGCGACACGCACAGGCTTTAATCACACTAGAATCTGATAAATACGATTTAGTCGATACAGTGGAAAGCCAACAAACGATACCTACAAATGCCATTCCATCTATCGCTAAACTCTCAAAATACACCATTAGTACAGAGGCTTTGAATGAAGCCAATGCATTAGCTGGTTCCTATCCTTTAGCCAATTTAAACGCGTTCGAATCAAGAAAACCTGCTTTGCCGGCGGCGCCTATTTTATCCGGTGGCGCTGGTTGGCGTTTCTATGCCGAGACAGACATTAAGAACGCGATGCGAGTTAATCAACGAGACCATGCTTATACGATTACGGCCATGGTGGTTTTTTCTGGCTCGTCAGATGAATTAGCTTTTTTACGGGAGTTGATGCCCTAATGCTTGCGCTTAATGGTCAGAAAATAAAAGGCTCTGAACTCAAAATATCCGCAACGCTATCTCTGGCGGGTGAAGATTTGAGCGGTAGTTCAAGTATGTCGGCTCAGGCAGAAACAGGTGATAAACCTCAGTCACTGTCTGTGAATATGGAGATCAAATTCGATAATGCGAAAGATCTAACTGATTTGCTTAATTTAGCAAAAGCGAAAACTGAACGAGTAGAACGTGTTACTTACGACATTCTCAACAATACCGCCGAGGCCATGGCCATACGCCAAGTGAGATTTCAAGGTGACATTACTGTTCGTGAAGATGCGACTTTCAATCTTTGGAAAGTCTCGTTCAAACTTGTTGAGCAACGCTCGGTCTCAGAGATCGCGGAATCAAGACAGGAAGCCACACCAGTGACAGACCAAGCGCCAAATGGCGAGACGGTCTCCGACGATGCGGTCCCGACTGCAGAAGACTTGTCTGGTATGGAAAAAGTCATGAAGTGGGCAGATAGACAAATCGCCGGCACGAGTGAGGCTGAATAATGCGATTAAATAAAGCGCTAAGCATTGGAGGCATTAAACGTAATTTAGTTGATGAGCATATCGCACTGGATTTATACGCCCCTGGTCGAGCTGAATTTACGATCGTTAATGTCGAAAAAGCCGTGAATAAAAACCAGCTGGTAACCTTTGATTTTGGCTACAGCACGCAAGATGCTCTGCAGCGTTGGTTTATTGGTGTGACCGATCAAGTTGTTACGACGGGCGACAAGCGGGTAAAAATCTTTTGTCGTGAATTATCTAGTGTTCTTTTTCACACATTACCGATGAATTTACGCCATGTTTCTTTGCGTGAAGTCTTGAAGGCCATTCACGATATAACAGGCTTAGATTTCTCAACACCGGATAAAGACTATGCCACTCGCAGGGTGGCTAATTTTTATAACTTGGGAAATGGATATCAAGCCATGGCCGCTCTCGAGAAGGTGTTCAATATTCCCGACTTTATTTGGCAACAACAAAGTGGCGTTATTTACGTTGGATCTTGGGAAGATTCTCGCTGGGCCAGTGTTAAAAATATGCAGTTACCAGAAAATCTATTTAGTGATCACAGCGCGCAAAACAGCTCAAGAGTCGCCGCAATCCCTGCTTTAAGACCAGGGATTAGAATTAGCGGAAAGCGCATCAATATTATCGAATTTGCGGGCAATCACATGGAGCTGAAATGGACATAGTAAAAACCATTAAACGCATTGTGAACAATCTGTTTCCTGAAATATCAGCCGGTTATCACTTGCCCATTTTTGCAGAAGTGGTTGGCGTCCGTGAGACACCAAAACAAGGTGATGTGTGCAATGAATTCCGACCTCGCTATGCCGTCGACGTTCAAATTCTCAATGAATACGGCGAGCCAGATACAAAATGGCCAGTGTTAAAAGACGTGATTTTGTCTGTGCCGGTTGCGGGTCATGGGATGGGCCATTTTGCTTATCCGGATAATGGCACTTGGGTTGAAATTGCTTTTGCTTATGGCTCACCAAACCGCCCTTTTATTCGTTCAGTTTTACCTCATCGTTTAACCATGCCAGGCATAGAACGCGGCGAACAGAAGTGGCAACACAGCGCAGCGTCTTATCAACGCATCGACAAAGACGGCAATCAAGAACGCGTAACAGATTTAGAAATACACGACCAAAGCCTGACTCGAGTAATCGAAGCGTTAGATGTGATCGAGACGTTTCACCAAAGCACCAAAAACACCAAAGCCAATGACACAGAGATCATTGGCGCAATCAAACGTATAGAAGCCTTTGGCGCTGTGGTTGTTCAGTCTGGCGGCGTGATGGATTTGTCTGCCGTTGATCATGTACGTATTACGACAAAAGCCAACGCCATTATCAAAGCCCTGGCCAACATCAAAACAGACGCAGCGGGCAACATCGAACATAAAGCCGGTAGCAACATTACATCGAATGCCGGCGCAAATATTGAAAGCTCTGCTGGCGGTGATATTAGCAACACAGCCACCAATATAAACAATACAGCCAGCGGCGATATAACAGAAACCGCAACCGGCGCAATGGCAATCAGTGGACAAACGACAGAAGTAACGGGGCAAGCCAGTGTAGCGATTAAGGCGCCAAGTGTGTGGGTAGGAACACCGGCGCTTAACCTGGTCGCATTAGCAGGAGAAACAGCTCAACTCGTTGCAGATTTAGCGAAAATAGTCGCTACTCATACCCATCCATTTAGTAACAATGTCGTTGGGCCAGTAACCCAAGGCGCGGCAATAACAGCAGTACAAACCAAGGTTTCTGCAGTAAAAGCAGATGTAGATAAGGTGGCAGGAGCATGAAGGATATTCGATGCGGCGGTTGTGGCCGTAAACTAGGTACCGGAATATTTATCGAGCTGCATATCAAATGTAGCCGATGCAAAACTATGAATTTTTTGAGCGTCTCGAACGCCAAACCAGAACACCACGAGTGTCAGACAATGGATGATACTCGTGAACACATTCCAAGAAGCAAACATCAAATTATGTAAATCAGACTGCTTAGATTTACTAGCAACTCTAGAAGATAACAGCATAGATTTAATCGCCACCGATCCACCTTATTTTAAGGTTAAAGGCGATGCATGGGACAACCAGTGGAAGAACAAAGAAGACTTCTTTACCTGGTTAGATTCTGTGTTAATCGAATTACACCGCGTGTTAAAGCCAACCGGCTCCCTTTACTTATTCGCTGGTCCACATTTAGCGAACGAAGTGGAACAAGCCGTGGCCAAGCGCTTCAATGTGCTTAACCAAATCATTTGGCGAAAACCCAGTGGCCGGCATAGTGGGTGTAACAAAGAAAGCCTTCGCCGTTTCTTTCCTCAAACAGAGCACATCATATTTGCAGAAAGCAAAAAGCCGATCGCTTTTCCTTTTGAGTCTGTCCGATCGTATCTGGATAACGCACGTCGTGATGCAAACAAAACAAGAAAGGACGTTGAATCGACCTGTGGTTGTCAAATGTCTAGCCATTGGTTTTGTCGGTCTCAGTTCAGCATTCCAAGTGAAGAACACTACAACACGATGGATAAGCTATTTGGTAATACCTTAAAGCCGTATGAAGAACTTAAAGCTGAGTTTGTAGCACTACGAGATGGCTTTAATCGCTCTAGACGAACATTCAATGTAACCAAAGACGTACCATTTACGAACGTATGGGACTTTAAGCCGGTACAACCTTATGCCGGCAAACACCCATGCGAAAAACCTCTCGACCTAATGAGCCACATTATCAAGACCAGCTCATTACCTGGTGATGTTGTGTTCGATGCGTTCACAGGCTCAGGATCAACAGCGATCAGTTGTATCAAAACAGAACGGTCATTTATTGGTAGTGAAATGGGTGACAATGAATTCGACATAGCAGTCCGAAGAATTTCCGCAAACCTGTAATACCCTTTTATTATGTTAAATTGCGTTTATGGTAATCATTATCATAAACGCATTGCATAACCCACCACAGCTCCACGCCACCTAATCAGAATGCAGCCAGCCCCACAGAAAAAATCTAAACTGGATTCCCCCGCCACAAAATTCACTCCTCCTTGCCTGCAGGGTATTTGCATTTTTTTAGTGCATTGAAACACCCAAGTGCCAATGAGTATCCGTCAAAGCTAAGACCCATAAGGGGTTCAGTATTTAATAATTGGTTAGTAGAATTTCATGGTATGTAAGATTTTGAAGCGTTTGGACAGCAATAGAGCCCCATTTGCACCCCTATAAATAGCGATCGTTGACTCAAACGCTTATACGTCAGGGCTTTAAAAAGTAGACAGGTAAAAACCTATTTCCATCAGCGAACAAGAAGCAACGCATTTACTTCACGGCTTATTACCATTGAGCGCCCATGGTTAAAGGTTTACAGACGATTGAAACGAGTAAGACTGCCTTTCATAACGTGGCAACGATCGATATAAGTTTTAGGCATGGCCTCTTGAGAATGAATGGCCACTCATGCGCAAGAGAGCCAAGGCTTTTTCTATGTCACACCACTTTCTCTAAGTACGGAATACCTTCATTATCGATTTCAGCGGTTTATTAGCATTTTATGCTTTATATACAATTAGTTAGATTGATTTATAAGCGAGTATTGAGGCATAGGGATTTGAGAATTTCAAAATCTCAGAGGCATAGAGGGAAAAGCGTGATATCCGTTACACTTTTTTAAATAAAATAAAAATCATTTATATATCATAGAGTTAGAAGGGTTTTTGAAGGCTTTAAAAATGTGATATTAGCGTGATATTTGTGTGACAGAATCACACTTATGTATCACATAAAAATCACATCAAATCACACCTAGTGTGACAGTCTTCAAAGCCACGCCATTACTGAGGTAGAGGCCAATTTAAGAAAAAAGTCTGTCACGCCATATCACAAAATTATCACAATTCTCAAAACACCCTAACTTATTGAAAATAAAGAATAAAAAAGGCATAAAAAAAGCGTGTCACAAATATCACGCTTTTCCCTCTATGCTTCCGAGAATTAGTATAGTGAAAGCACTTTTTAAACTGAGTTTTTAAGGCTTATTTATCATTCAAAAATTGCTTGAACTGAGCAATATTGAACTTCATCTGAGTCTCTAACCACGCCTTCTCATCTTCATCAGCATTTGCCATGAATTCCTGAACGAGACCAACGATTCGATTAAAACGGGGGTCATCATTTGTATAATCAGAGCGCGGTACAGAAATTTCGAGGTGAGAAACAGGCGTATCGACAAACATTTGTCCTTTTCCGCTTACTAACCAATCAATAGAAACTCCATATTTCGCGTTTAACTCACGTAATAATTTCGCGCCTAGCGGTTTTTCTTCGTAAATACTGTTCGTCACCGTGCGTACAGTCACGCCCGTATCCATTTGTATTTGTTCAGGATTTATATTTTTTTCAGCTAAGAACAATTGAAAGCGATATATTTCACCTTCTTTTTTCTTGCCTATCCATTTTTTAGGTGTTAAATTTTCATTTGTCATCTGTAAGCCCTATTTGAAAACACAGTATAGCAGGAAAATATCATGTCAAAACATACGCCAAAAACCATCGATAAAAAAAATCCGAACGGCCTTTCCGAACAGATCACCTTTCGCCACAGCGAGTCAGTAAAAATCAAGCTCATGGAGTTATCTGAAGAACAAAACATGGGCATTGCCGACATCTCTCGCCAGATATTTAACGAAGGTTTAAAGGCTCGTTACAACGTCATTATTCGAGGAAATCAAGTCGTCGAATAATCTCGATTTGAAGAGTATCACCCAACTTAAAACACCTAAATATTGGTTAAACACCTAAAAAGCGAACAAGACGAATGAAAAAAATACACGCAAGCATCATAGAGAAAGGACCCCTTACTGCTAAAGAAGCTGCTGTATTGCGTTATTTGTGTGAGGGATATTTGCAAAAACAAATAGCCCTAAAGCTTTTTAGAAGCCACAGCACTGTCGGTAAACACCTAGAAAGTATTTCTCGAAAACTAGACTGCCACTGTGCCGCTGAAATCGTCTCAACCTCGGTCGCCATGGGTTTGATCAAAGTAGAAATACGCGAAGGCGCTAGCACTTCCGTTAAAGCTCTACTGTTCCTCTTAATGTTTCACATGATGATTCCACAAGCAGGAAGCCGTCGACCTCCACGCCCTATAAGAACAGTACGAGCAAGCCAAACAATACGCATCAACAGAGAGTCATAATCAATGGAATACGACTTAACACCACAAATCGTTAACCGCCTGCAGCATGAATTTAGAATGACCGAACAAGGCGACTATTTGCGAGGCTACTGCCCTGATTGCGGTAAAAAATCGTTATGGACCTGGCTAAACAATCCTGGCAACGTCCAATGTGATCGGGTCAATAAATGTGGCTACTCCGAACCTTCATTTGAGATATTTCCAGATCTTTTTGAAAAGCTAAATGAAAAACACCCGCCAACAGAACAAGACCCAAACGCCACAGCCAAAGCGTATCTTTCGCTTATTCGTGGCTTTGAACTATCTCAACTAAGCGGTCTATTTGAACAGGGGAAATACTGGCACCCTCACGGCAACAAAGGTACCGCTACGGTTCGTTTCTATTTAGACGAAGCCAAAACCATGATGTGGGAACGCCTAATAGATGACGTAACCATCACCAACGAAGATGGCAGCAAAGAAACCAGAAACAAGAACTTCAAAGGCAACTTTAAAGGCTTCTGGTGGCAACCACCCACTCTTAAAATCGAAGTATGCGACGAAGTCTGGCTCGTTGAAGGCATCTTTGACGCTATCGCCCTTAATCAAAACGGTATCAAGGCTGTAGCAATCATGTCGTCTGGCACATGGCCAAGCGAATCCATAAAGTCGCACCTAAACAAAGACATCACATGGGTAATTGCCACAGATAACGATGCTGCTGGCCGCAAGGCTCTAGAAAAACACAGCAACACGTTGCGGGACTTAGGCGAAAACGTTGCCGCAGCCCTATCTAGCGACAATGACAAAAAAGCAGATTGGAACGACCTACACAAAGCCGGCAAGCTTACAGAGCAAAACCTAAATAGATACCGCTACCTAGGTAACTTAGCACTGGCACAAAGCGCAAACGAAAAAGCCCAAATCATGTGGGAACGTAACCCTGAACGTGGTCACTTCATTTTCTCATTCAGAAACCGCACCTACGCAGCAACAGTTAATAAAGAAGAACACGGCAAAGTATCTATGGCGTACTGGGCAAATCGTGAAGGCCTCGACCCTATGGCACTAAGCCAAAAAGACGTAGACGAATTACGCGGAAAATCGACCGACGCAATACGACTAGAGTGCGACAAAACCGCCTTCAGCCAATCTGTAAAAATGCGTGAAATTGCCACCTTTGGTATGGACTACCTCTATTTCCAACAGCCAGACAACGGCGAAGACGGCCAGTACTTCTTCCGCTTCATGCTGGCGAACCACGGCCAAGAACGCCAAATCGCCTTTACTCACAAGACAATAAGCGCGGCGAGCGACTTCAAAAAATCTGCGATGCGTATTCCTGGCGCGTTGTTTACCGGCACCGCTACCGACCTTGATTGGCTTTATCGAGAATGGACACGTTACAACATCAAAGAAGTCCGCACCTTAGACTTTGTGGGCTATGACAAGCCGAGCAAAACCTATGTATTCAACAACTTCGCGGTAGAAGGCAAAAAGATACTAAAACTTAACAACCAATCATTTTTTGAACTGAAAAAACAAGGCATAAAAACCACCGTCGACATCAAGCAAACGTTATCGCAAAAAGACAATCACGACTGGGTACCAGACTTTAAAACCGCATTTGGCACCAAAGGGTTGGTCGCGCTTTCTTGGTGGTTTGGTTGCTTGTTTGTCGAACAGGTACGAGAAGAAACCAGTTCCTATCCATTCTTTGAATTGGTCGGTGAAGCGGCTTCTGGTAAATCCAGTTTGGTCGACTTCATGTGGAAGCTATACGGTAAAGATGGCGAATCATTTAACCCAAACTCATCTACCCTTGCTGGCCGCACACGCAAGATGGCCGAAGTAAGCAACTTACCCGTCGTATTCAATGAAACGGATAACGAGAACGACGACAAGAACAATCACGTTAAACGCTTTAACTGGGATGAACAGAAAGACCTTTTCGAGGGTGAATTTGGCCGAGTAACAGGTATTAAATCCCAAGATAACAGCACGAGGAAACCCGCCTTTAAAGCGGGATTAATGATTGTACAAAACATCCCTGTGCAAGCATCCGAAGCTATATTAACTCGTATCACCCACCTGAATTTCGATACTAGCCACCACAGCCCACAAGGCTATGAAGCCGCAGGCCGACTGAACAGAATGCCCATATCAGAGGTAAACGGCTTCATACTGAATGCCGTGCAATACGCTGACCAAATACTAAAAGCCTTTAAAGAAAGCTTTGCCCGTCATCAAAAAACACTTACCAACAACCCAGACATAAAGCTCAACCGTATCGTCGACAACCACGCAAAAGTCATGGCCTTTGCAGATTGCCTAGCCGTGCTTTATCCAGCCATTACAGAACACGACATGGCGAGCGTACACACCATGCTAGAAAGCATGGCAACACACCGCCAACAAGCCTTAAACGCAGACAGCCAAGTCGTACAACAATTTTGGGCGCAGTTTGACTACTTAGACACCAAGCCCGGCTCGGGTGGCTATGCCGTCAACATAGAACACCAAATGAACCATTCTAAAAACCCAGACCAACAGGTCGCGGTCAACCTAGAGCACTTCCATAGCATGTGCAAAGTACACAACTTGCCCTTTATGGAACCAAAAGAGCTACGCAGACAGCTCACTACCAGTAAGAAACGTGAATACCTCGAAAACAGCACCGTCCGATCACGTATTGAAGAACGAACCGTTCGATGCTGGATTTTTAAACGCTAAAACCACAAAAAAAGGAAATGAAAATGAATGCCAACAATCTAGAGACTACTGCCACCCGACTTATCAACTTTCATGGCCTTACCTTGGCCGTTGTTGAACATGAAAGTATTGAATATATCGCCGCAAAACCCCTTGTTGACCTAACCGGCATACAGTGGACAAGAGCCAGAAAAACACTTTTTTCGGACGATAACGCCATACTTTACGCCACCAAGGAGCTAAATATGCCTATTTTTGATGGTTTTGGCATACCTAGGGATACCAAAACAGCGGTTTATATTCGCTTAGATCGCTCGACCATGTTTCTTGCGAGAGTAAATACCGCTCAAATGAGAGCCAACGGAAAAGAAAATGCAGCCGACGCACTGCTAAAACTACAAATCGAATGGGCTGAAGCACTACATAACTACGAAACCAATGGAATAGCTTTTAAAACTCAACAACGAGACAAAGACATGTTTGGCCTCATATCTAAACTGGATAGCGTTCGTAACCTTGAATTAAAGAAAGTCTACGCTGAACAGCTTAATGAAAAGTTTGGTATCAACATTCCTATTGGAAAACAGCAATCACTAGAAGTTTAAGCACATTGATACATAGTTTTGGTACCCCTAGGGGTACCAAAAACACCTATTCCAACAAAAAACTAGGAGAATAACCCATGTCCCAATACCAAACTCTAGTGATTAAATACGAAGGGGATACGCCTCCCTTTGACACCTTGGTTGAAACCAAAAGTCTCAAAGTCGTTGAAATTGCTAACTACAACGTATTCGAAGAACGCGACCGACTCGAAGCAAAAATCGAACTGCTCGAGCAAGAAGTCAAAGACTACGAATACGAAAACGGTTAATAACGACAACGAATGGAAACATATTATGGATGATCAATACTTAAACATCAGAAGCCATAGAGACAAAAATGGGCAACTCTGGTTTTGCGCTAAAGATATTTATAAGCGGCTTAAAGTGACCTGGAGCGGATCAACATTAAGAAACACGCCTAAATCACTGAAGAATTCATTTCCAGTAGATACACCGAAAGGCGATAGGAATGCTGTATTTCTTAACAAAGAAACATGCGACTTTTTATTCGCTAACAGGAGGGCTAAACATGATTGTTGAATACGAAAAGCTGAAAGAAGTCGTTGGCGGAGTGTCGATCGAGGATGTAGTGGTTCGCCTAAGTCGAGCTGGTATTCCTTATATCATCGGTAAGCGCGGCAGACCATTTACAACAGAAGATGCGATAAACCACACCATGGGGTTAAGCAGAACCGCACTCCCTCAAACCGAAAAAATGACAATAGAAATACGCTGATACAATGCCTAAAAAAAACAACAAATGGCCAAAATACGTCCGTGAAGTGAATGGGCGTATTGTTTGGCGACCAAGAATTACTGCAGAAGACAGAACGGTTATCGACGTAGACAGCTATGGTTTTTTGAAGCCGCCTGTTCGATTAGGTTCTGTTAAAGATTCTGAAGAAAGAATTCTATCTGCATACCTGTCAGCCAAAACCAGCCTCACAGCACGTACAGGGGCCGATAAGCACACATTGAAATGGATTATTGATCAATACCTTAACTCTAGCCAATTCAGAGCTCTCGCGTCGACAACACATCATAGAACCAAATCTCTAGTGAAAGTGTTGGAGCACCCTATTGCCGCTAATGGAAAAGACATCACATTCGGTGACGTGCCCATCATCACCATCACCAAACCCATGGTAAGACGACTAGCAGACAAACGACTAGATAACATGATAGCCGAAGGACTAAAAGGCACATCAACCATCAACCAAGAAATGTCATTACTTCACTCCGCTACCAGATGGGCCATTGAACACATAGATGACCTAGGCATTACAGACAGCCCATTTAAAGTGAAAAAATTCAAAGTCGATGAAAACGAACGCTACGTAACCGACGAAGAATACGACGTCCAATACCAGATTGCCGCCGAGCTATCTGAATACCTTCCCCTCTTTTTTGAGCTCACTTATCTAATCGCTTCTAGAGGCGTTGAAACGTTAGACCTAAGAACGTCACACATTGATCCTGATCCCATTAATGGTGGAATTTATGTCACTCGTCGCAAAGGGAGCAAAAACAACTTCATAGAATGGTCAGATAGACTGTACAAGGCTTATCAGGCCGCTGTCTCAATACTAGAAAAGCACAAGGCCAACGGCAAAGACGTACCATTGATCATTAGCTCAACAGGATACAAGCTCAGCATGTCTGGCTTACGAACCGCCATGCACCGCTTAAAAGAAACAATGGCAGAGCGTGACTTAAAAGATAACTTTTGGAGTTTGCACCTTCTTAAATCAAAAGGTGTGTCTGACGCAGAAAGCGATCACATCGCTGGTCACAAAACAGAAAGTATGAGAAATAAATACAAGACGAAAATAGAAAGGCATAAAGCAGCAAGGTAGCCTTTGTGCCTATTTAGGCACATTTTAGGCAAAAAAAAACCTGCTATAAAAGCAGGTTTTCTTTAAACATGGTGCCCGGAGACGGAATCGAACCGCCGACACGAGGATTTTCAATCCTCTGCTCTACCGACTGAGCTATCTGGGCAAGTGGGGCGTATTATAGAGAAACCTTTTTTTTGGTCAATAGTTTTTTTGAAAAAAAATTAAAAACTTAGTTTCTTCTGCTCGTCTGGTATTATCTTCCTATATCAAGGAGATAAACCAATGCTTCATATTGTACTTTACCAACCAGAGATTCCGCCTAACACGGGCAACGTTATTCGATTGTGTGCCAATACGGGCTATCACCTTCATCTTATCGAGCCGCTTGGCTTTGAACTTGAAGATAAGAAATTACGTCGAGCTGGATTAGATTATCATGAGTTCACGCGCCTAAAACGATACCCAGATTTTCAGGCCTTTGTTGATCAAAACGAGATTGGTACTATCTACGCGTTGACGACAAAAGGCAGCCATACTCACAGTGAAGCACGCTTTGCTGAAAATGATGTGTTGGTTTTTGGCCCTGAGACGCGCGGATTGCCTGCGGAGTTTATCGATGCCTTGCCGCCTGCTCAGCGCTTACGTTTGCCGATGCAAGTGAATTCTCGTAGCTTGAATCTGTCCAATACCGTTGCTGTAATGGTGTACGAATCTTGGCGTCAGCTGGGTTATGCCATGCCAGTCGATAGCGAATAACCAAACGAGGTACGATGAATTCTCTTTCACTGCTCTTAAAGAAAAAAAATAGCCGCCGCCAATTTCGGAAAAAAGTCCATCTGCATGAATCAGGCGATTTAAAAAAACGCCTGATGTTTTTAGCCGGTGTGATCGGACTACACAGCTTGGCAATGGTGTTTTTTGAAGACTTAAATTGGTGGCAAGCCTTTTGGCTGACCATGACGTCAGCCAGTACCACAGGTTATGGTGATATTTCTGCAGCGACTTTTTGGGGACAGTTTTCCACTATTGTCTTAATTTATGGCATGGGAATTACTTTACTCGCACAAATCGCCAGTGACTATGTTGAAATCAGGCTAACGCGCAAAGAAATGCGTATCAAAGGCCGTATGAGATGGGACGACATGCAAAATCATATACTTATCATTAATACACCCAAGTACGATGCAGAACGTTATTTAGGCTTGCTGATTAGCCAGATCAGCCAAACACCAGAACTAATCGACGTTCCAATTCAAATACTTACGCAGGCGTTTCCTGAGGGCTTGCCACTGGATCTAAGATCGCAAGGCGTGGTTCATCACACTGGCGATGCGCTGGAAGATGGCATGCTGGAATCAGCGGGCACTCACAAGGCGAAATACATCATTGTGCTTTGCCAAGACACTCAAGACAGCCATTCAGACAGTTTAACTTTTGATGCTTTACATCGCGTTCAAGCGTTAAATACATCGGCGTTCGTCATGGCTGAGGCGATTAATGACACCAATCGACCACGATTCAAAGCGGCTGGCGCAAACGCCGTTATACGGCCTGTGAGGGCCTACCCTGAGATGTTGGTGCGGTCATTGATTGCTCCGGGAACAGAACAAGTGCTGGAAGATTTGTTTCGTCACCAAGGCGATCATACTATTCGCCTTGATGTGGAAATAACCGGTGTGACCTGGGCAAAGATTGTCACAACCTTAATTCAAAAGGACATTGGTACTGCGCTGGGTTATATACAAACCAATGGCGAGATCATCACTCATCCGCAAACCTATTCGGTTATAGATGCACAAGGATTGATCGTCCTCGTCAATGATGATCAAGAGATTCCATCGCTAGCAGAAATTGGTAAGTTTTTTAACGAATAGGAACAAGGGCTTAAGCTTGCTTATCTTGCAATTTAAGCCCAATCATTTCGATCTGGTTGCCGTCCATTTGTCTTATGGTGAGACGAATATTACCAAAGCGAACTCGATCACCGACAACCAAGTGCTTTCCAAGTTGACGCTGCAACAATTCTGCGGCGGTGTCGGCTTCATCAATACCATCCAGCGGCACACCGTACACTTTCGCTAAATCAATCAAAGACGCATCGCCACGAATGGCAAACTCACCAAAGAAGTTCTGCAACAAGAAAGACGCAGAGGCTTGATGAGAGAAAATCTGCGCGACATCATTTACATCACCAGGATGCAACAACATCCAAATTCTATCGCCCGATTTCAGCTCAGTGTCGGCATTGATCACAATCGGCTTTTGGTCACGCACAAGTGATACCAGCTGGGGCGTAGAAACCGTCGCGCTAGGCACATTTTGCACTATCGAGGCCGGAATTCGAACACCTTCCGCCTGAACCAAAAACTCGTACAACTCTAGAGAATGATCCGAATCGCTATCATTTATCAATGAGAAACGTGTCGTTGGGGCTGGTGCAGGAGGAACGACGATCTTTAACCATCGCGCTACTTGTGGAACCGTTGATCCCTGCAGTAGCAAGGAGATAAGCACCACAGTAAAAGTGATTTCGAACAGCAGTTCAGAATTAGAAAGCCCAGCAATAACAGGATACAGCGCCAAGACAATCGGCACCGCACCACGCAAACCAACCCAGCTAATATAAATACGTTCAGGCCAGCGGAAATCAAATGGCAATAAACACACCATGACCGCCAAAGGACGCGCCACAAAAATCAAGAAAGTGGCAATCGCCACAGCTTGCCAACCATGAGTTAACAGGTTTGATGGCGTCACGAGCAAACCAAGTAACAAGAACATACCAGCTTGCGCCAACCAAGCCAATCCATCCATCACTTGAGAGATGGAATCCTGTTGTTTAATTCGCCCGTTACCAACAGTCAAACCAACAAGGTAAACGGCAAGAAATCCACTGCCGCCAATCATATTAACGCCAGAGAATACGGCCAAGCCAAATGAAATAATAAGCAGCGCGTATAAACCTTCGATCAAGGGCACACGACGTAGAATCATGACCAGCAGCTTGCCACCAAGCAAACCTAAAACGCCACCAACCGCGAACTGTTGAATCATTTGTCCTAAGAAAGCCCAAATGCTCAACGCCTCTGCACTTTGCAACAGCCCAGTCAGCATGACCACCAGCAAAATAGCCATTGGATCGTTGGCACCGGATTCTATTTCTAGTGTGCCACCCACACGCTCATTGAGCTTCACGCCACTGTTACGCAATAAGCTAAATACCGCGGCGGCATCCGTCGAACCGACAATGGCACCAAGCAGCAAACCATAAATTAACTTAACCTCTAAAAGCCAAGCGGCAAACGCCCCAACAGAGGCAGTGGTAATCACAACACCTAAGGTAGCAAGCGATAAAGATGGCCATAGGGCAACACGGAAGGTGCTGGTTTTGGTCTGCATACCACCGTCTAAAAGAATAACGGCTAAAGCAAGATTACCAACAAAAAAGGCAAGGCTGGGGTTGTCGAAGTCTAATCGGCCTACTCCCTCTTCTCCTGCTAACATTCCCATCCCGAGAAACACTAGCAATAAAGGTAAGCCAACACGAACAGTAAAGGAGCTGGCCAGAATACTGACTAAAAACAGTATTCCGGCTAAAAAGATGTAGCTATTTGTGTCGATGGTAGTAACTACCTATAAATTAAAGTTGACCTGTGAGCGTTAGGTATTTTTCCATTAACTGCTCTTCCGTTTCTTTGCGATTAGGATCCAAAGGTATACAATCAACAGGACATACTTGCTGACATTGAGGTTCATCAAAATGACCCACGCATTCAGTACATTTAGATGGATCAATCACATAGATCTCTTCACCTTGTGAAATAGCTTCGTTCGGACACTCAGGTTCACAAACATCACAGTTGATGCATTCATCGGTAATAATAAGAGACATTCTTCTCTCCTAAAACCGCTACCTTACTAACAAGGTGTTAAGCAGCGGAACTTAAAAAAACAGAAACTAAATCGTTTTATAATGTTCTTGTAGAACACGTTTTACTTCTGGGTTAACAAACTGGCCAAAATCACCATTTAAAGACGCAATTTCGCGCACTAATGTTGATGAAATATAAGAGTGCTTTTCAGAGGGCGTCAAGAAGATGCTTTCTACATCTGGCGCAATGGCACGGTTCATATTGGCTAATTGAAACTCATACTCAAAATCAGAGACAGCGCGCAGGCCACGAATCACCACTTTACCACTTACAGAACGAGTAAATTCAGTCAGCAAATTATCGAAGCCAACTACTTCTACATTGGTCAAATGACCCAATACTTGTTTTGCCAATGATATACGCAATTCATGGGACAAAGCTGGGCGCTTTTTAGGGCTCGCAGCAACCGCTACGATAACCTTTTCAAATAGCTTTGATGCGCGCTCAACCAAATCCGTATGGCCGTTTGTAATAGGGTCAAAAGTCCCCGGATAAACCGCAATCGTACTCATAGCTTTCATCCAAAAAATTAATAGGGAGAACGAGTCAGGTAGCTAACGACTTTTGTCTGTGCTAATTCCCGTTTGGGGTCGCATCATATAGGAATACGCCCCTGTTCTCAATTCGCCAAGTTTTCTTATTCGAATCCGTAAAAAATGATTTAGATTCTAGTTCCTAAAATATAGATATATGGGCTAATCATCATCTGCAAGAATGATATCGCAAGAAAGATAAAAATTGGCGACAGATCAAGCCCGCCTAAGGTCGGAATCACTCTCTGGCAAGCACGATATAAAGGTGCTGTAATTTGCCCTACCAACATGGCGCCGGGGTGATTGGCTCCAGGTGCTACCCAACTTAGAATAACCGAAATTAGCATTGCCCAAAAATACAGGTCCAACAAATGGTACAAGGTGCCTGCAAAGGTATAAACAGCGTAGCTAATCGGTGATATCGCCACACCTTTAATGAGTACAATTAAAAAAACCGTCACTAACTGTACAGCCAGCGCCAATACAAGAGATGCCGTATCTAAACGGCCGATTGCAGGAATCACTTTTCGCAAAGGCAAAATAAGCGGGCTTGTCGCCTTCACAATACCTTGGCTAATTGGATTATAAAAATCCGCACGCGTCAGTTGAAGCACTAAACGCAGTAAGACAATAAACAGGTAAAGATTACAAATCACCTTTACGAGCATAACAAATGGATCTGAATACATCTTGTATAGTCCTTAATTAGTCTTTCTTAGCAGAAAAGGTTTTTGCCATTTCTTTAGATCGTTCCACGCAGGCCATCATTGCATCTGCGACTATTTTATCAATATCAGCCGCTTCAAAGGACAACAAAGCTTGCTCGGTTGTTCCTTTAGGTGAGGTGATATTTTTACGAAGTTGATCAATCGGTTCATCAAGCTCCATCACCATTCGTGCTGCGCCAAACATAGCATTGCTGGCTAGTTCACGACTCGTTTCCTCGTCTAAGCCTTGTTCTTTAGCGTTTTTAACCATGGCTTCAAGAAATCGGAAAAAATACGCTGGCGCACTGCCAGACAGGCTTGTCACCGTATGCATGTGAGCTTCGTCTTCCACCCAAACTGAGTTGCCTACGCTAGAGAACAACTTACTCGTCCAGTTTTTTTGCTCGTCGGTGGTATGCTCGTTCGCAATTAAGCCTGTCATACCTGCACCAATTTGCGACGGCGTGTTTGGCATACTACGAACCACAGCAACAGGCTTACCCAACCAATGAGCCAACGAATCTAACTCAACACCAGCAGCCACAGAAATAAATAACTGATCTTCGCGCACACAAGATGAAAAATCCTCAACCACGGCTTGCATTTGCGCAGGTTTAACACACAAAACAACCACATCAGCCTGACTCACAGCCTCATCATTATCCGCCAACATAGAAATACCATATTGTGCGTGGTAATAGTCGCGTTTTTCTGGCGTTCTAGACGTACCAATGATTTTGTCAGCAGGATAACCGCTCGCCAACATGCCGCTAAAAATCGATCTTGCCATATTTCCTACGCCGATAAAGGCGATACTTAAAGTCATTTTGTATCCTATTCTTTCATCATTTTAAGCAGACAATACGTCATCTACTTATTCAAAATATTCTAGTACAAGGAATCATTCATACTGTAATTGAATCACGCTTTAGCGGAATAGTCTCGTTCGCCAAAAATCGCCGTGCCCACTCGAACCATGGTGCTACCAGATTGGATGGCTGCCGGTAAATCCCCAGACATACCAATCGATAAGGTATCTATCATGCTGTCTGTTTTAGATAATTCAACAAAAGCCTGAGCCAAAGGTTCATACACCGCACATTGTGCGTCATGGTTATCTTGCGGTGCAGGAATGGCCATTAATCCTCGAAGACGTAGATTAGGCAACTCTGCCACCAACGTCACCATGTCGTTTAACTCCGACAAAGCCACGCCCGCTTTGCTTTCTTCGCCACTAATATTCACTTGAATACACACATTGAGCGGCGGCAAATCGTTAGGACGCTGCTCACTAAGACGACGAGCAATCTTCTCACGATCTATGGAATGCACCCAGTGCATGGTTTCTGCTATCAAACGAGATTTATTCGATTGTATTGGTCCAATAAAGTGCCACTCGATATCCGCCAAGTGTGATAACGCGTGAAATTTATCCACCGCTTCTTGCACATAATTCTCACCAAAGGCTCTCTGACCTGCATCGTATGCGGCTTCAAGTGCTGATAACGGCTTTGTTTTACTGACGGCCAACAATCGCACACTGCCCGTTTCTCGCTGATATTGCTGTACAAGCTGATCAATCTGCAGAGAAACCCGCGTTAAATTTGCTTTTATATCTTGTGCTTCGTTGCTTCCGACTTCAATCGTCATTACGCGCCATGCTCCGCTGTTATCAAGATGTAACGAGTTCAACCTGTGATTGCATTCCCGTTAGTAAATACGAGGAATACACTGTGGAGGCATCATAGCATCTTTTTTAAAAGGCAGAAAAAAGCTTGCGAAGGGCATTTTAAAAGAATGGTTATAAGCAACACTTACAAGGAATAAAAGTCCGCACTCGAGTCATAACACTCACCATGAAATTCAAGGCGATATCCAGACGTGTTTTTCAAAGAATTAGCAGCAAATAAAGCGGCTTGATGAAGAGCGTCCAACGATGAGTGCTCAGGATAAAAAGCAATACCAATAGACAATCCTTCGCGTATTAAACGGTTGTCTGAGAACTTGGGAGAACCTAGAGACTTTAATAATTTTGCGGCGACAATTTCAGCGTCTTCCAAATGCTGAATACGAATCCCCATGACCAACTCACGTTCATCGTAATGGGCGATAAGATCATTATCTCGCACTGTTTCACTCATTACTTCAGCCAAAAGCTTCAAGTCAGTCTCATTCACTTTTGAAGAAGACAGCAATCGAAGAGAAAGTAACGCTGCTCGCTGAAAATGACGACGAGAATCTTTTAAAACAATACCAAAACTGTTATCAAAACTATAACGTCGCAACAAACCTGTCGACGGATCTCGGTGACTGTCTTCTAGGAGCAAATAATCCGCTTTTTCTCGCTCAAACACTGCACTTAACCAAGCGGCATAACTGTCTAACGCAAGTGCCATCAGTTCACCTTCAAGGCGAGTTTCTTCACGCTGAAACGCCAACATAAGATAAATCGAACCTTGACCGTCCGACACACTGACCATAGAGACATCAGAAAAGGCATGATCCTTTAAGAACGGCAACCAGTGATTCCAACCCGGTGCCGTTTGAATATCAATATCATGACGTTTGGGACAGGACGGACTCGCCGCAAAGGTAATCAGAGCTTGAGGAATTATGCTCAACTGGCCATTTGAATTTAGTAAACCATCACTAATCAAATCGGTAAATTGTAAACGCCACAGCAAACACTCTTTATCACACACAATAAAAAGACAATAAGCATTGGGCAACTGGCTTTGCATTTTGTTCTTAAAACGATTAAGCGAGGTACTTAATAAGGCGCCTTTGGATATAGACTGAAGCATCTGTGGCATGTCGCCATACAAGCTTTTTATGAAGTCTCGCTCTTTTTCCAGATATGCAACACGAGACTGCAGTACCTGCTGTTCCTTGAGCAATGAATTTGAAGAGTCGATAGACATAAAATACTAAAACCATATTAATCCGTAATTCAAACTAGATTAACTGGCTAATATAAAAAGTAAAGAAATAGTAAGGCCAAGTGAAAGAAAAACTCTCAATCAGCCTTACTAAATAAGCTTAAACGGCCTGATAGACGCGTTGACCGGAGATATAGGTCGACATTACACGCCCGACAAATTCATCACCAAAGTAAGGTGAGTTATGTCCTTTTGTCTTACGATAGTCATAAGACCACGTCCAACGAGCCGTGCTATCGAACAAAATAAAGTCTGCAAAACTGCCAACCGATAAAGAGCCAGCCTCTAAACCAAAGCAAGCCGCTGGGCCAGAGGTTAGGCAAGTCAAGACAGTCGAAAAGTCTAAATCCCCTTCATCCATCAGCTGCATAGCCAAAGGCAACAATATTTCGACATTCGCCATACCTGGTTCTGTTGCCGCAAATGGCGCAATTTTCGCCATTTTTTCATGTGGCTGATGATCTGAACAAATGGCAGAAATAACACCCGCTTTAACGCCTTCAATCAAGGTCAAACGGTCTTCATCACTGCGTAGCGGTGGTAGCACATGATAATGACCATCGAAACGACTCAGCACCTGATCATTTAACAACAGGTTATGCACCGCCACATCGGCCGTCACGTCTAATCCAGAGGCTTTTGCGTCAGCGATCATCTCGACAGACTTAGCACAAGACAAACGAGCAAAGTGTGCGCGTACGCCGGTTTTTTCAACCAGTAACAAATCACGCATCAAAGCAATGGTTTCTGCTTCTTCAGGAATCCCCGCCAAACCATGCATGGTCGACATCAAGCCTTCATGAGCACAACCGCCTTCTGAAAGACTGGGTTCATCAGGGTGAAAAACCACCAGCAAATCATGTGTCGCAGCATATTCAAGTGCGCGAGACAACACTTTGGTGCTTGCCATTGGGTGGCGATGATTCGATAAAGCGATACAACCAGCATCCGTTAAGGTGACCATGTTGCTAAGCTGAGCGCCTTCCAAACCTTGCGTCAGCGCACCAAGCGGAAATACATTCGCCATGCCAGCTTCGTCAGCTTTATCCTGAATCAGCGCAGCAACCGCAGGCGTATCAACAATTGGACGCGTATTAGGAGGGCAAACCAAAGTCGTTACACCACCAGACACGGCGGCACGACCCTCAGTGGCAATAGTGCCTTTTTGTGTCAGGCCGGGCTCGCGAAGAGAAACCGCAAGATCCACCAAACCGGGCAAGATCCATTGACCAGATGCATCGACAATTTCAGCCTTTTCAAATCCTTCTGGTGCTTCGCCAATCGCAACGATTTTTTGATTATCAACAAACAGATCCGTTACCGCATCAATATCTTGGCTCGGATCGATTAAACGACCGTTTTGAATACGTAATTTCATGTTATTTTTCATCCTTCGCTGCTGGCGTTTCATCACGTTGCAACTGGCCGCTCATCGCCATCGACATAACCGCCATTCGCACCGCGATACCATTAGTGACTTGGTTCAAGATGACCGAATGCTCGCCGTCTGCGACCTCTGAAGATATTTCCACGCCACGGTTAATTGGCCCTGGATGCATCACAATTACATCTGGTTTTGCCCAAGCAAGCGTCTCTTCCGTCAAACCATACAATCGATAGAATTCGCTCTCACTCGGCAACAAAGCACCTTTCATGCGTTCTTTCTGCAAACGCAACATAACAATCACATCGACGTCTTTTAAGCCTGCTTCTAAATCATGACAAATGGTCGCGCCCATTTCTGCAAAGAAACTAGGCACTAAGGTTTTTGGACCAACCAAGCGAACATCACTAACACCTAAAGTTGTCAGCGCTTGAAGCTGTGAGCGTGCCACACGAGAATGAAGAATATCGCCGACAATGGCGATTTTAAGGCCATCGAAGCTGCCTTTGTGACGACGAATCGTCAGCATGTCTAACATGGCTTGGGTTGGGTGAGCGTGACGTCCATCACCGGCATTGATGATTGCCACGTTAGGCGTGCAGTGTTCGGCAATAAAATGTGCGGCGCCACTGTCAGAATGACGGACGATAAACATATCACTTTGCATCGCTTCCAAATTTTTCAGGGTATCCAGTAAGGATTCCCCTTTCGAGGTTGCTGATGTTTCAATGTTTAGGTTGATGACATCCGCCGACAAACGCTTTGCGGCTAATTCAAAAGTAGTACGAGTACGCGTAGAGTTTTCAAAAAACAAATTCACCACGGTTTTACCGCGAAGAAGAGGCACTTTCTTAACTGACTGCTCTCCCATTGAGAGAAAAGAATCTGCTCGATCGAGAATCTCCGTCAAAATGGTTTTGTCCAATCCATCCAGCGTTAAAAAGTGCTTAAGCTGCCCGTGTTCATTTAACTGTAATGCCCGAGGCTCGGATCGCATCATGGTTTGCTTTCCTCAAACTGCAAAGACGATGGTGTCGTCTTTCTCTATTTAAAATAGGAAGTTCAGATAGGAAAATGCCCGGTACAGGAAAACTGCAACCGGGCATTAATGACACTAAACGGTTGTCCCACCGTATTTTTTTGGTGAAATCTGATTCTTTTAACCGCTGTATCGTCAATCTTATCCATACGCTAATTGTCGTACGTGTTTGACAAAAAATAAAGCTTTGTTATGCATATTAATGGGTATCAATTACAGAAACACCCAATGGTGTCGGCCCAGTCAGCTTAACCCTTTGGTCAGTATTAAGTGATAAGTGCTCGCCCACGATATCTGCGGCGATAGGCAGCTCATGCTGACCAAGGTCGTAGAGAATTGCCAAGGTGATACTGGCAGGTCGACCAAAATCAAATATTTCATTCATTGCCGCTCGAATCGTACGTCCAGACATCAAGACATCATCCACTAAGATCACGTGACGATCTTCAATCGCTGGCAATAAAGTTTGATTAACCTTGGGGTTCAGGCCAGCTTTGGTGAAATCATCACGATAAAAAGTGATGTCTAACGTCGCCAAAGGCTCTGTCGTTGGCACGGCTTCCATCAAGCGCTCAGCAACCCAAACACCACCTGTATGAATCCCTACAACAATGGCATCTTCGATGTTGTTCTTCTTACAGTACTCTGCCAATTGCGTTTTCATCGACGCCAGAGAATGCTCTAAATCTAACTTCATTGTTTCTCAAACCTTTTCATAATAAAACACCGTGTAGCAAACAATCCTTAATAAGACTCTGCAAACCAAGTCTCTAAAATCATTTGAGCGGCCAAACCATCTACCGAATTTTCTTTAAAATTACGATTGCCTCCACGAGCGATGACTTGCCCCTTGGCTTCATAAGAAGATAACCGTTCGTCCATCATATGGTAAGGAAGGTTAAAACGTCCATGCAATCGTTTGGCAAATTTGCGCGCCCGTTGACACATCTCATTTTCTGAGCCGTCCATGTCTAATGGCAAGCCAACGACAAAAGCATCCGGCTTCCATTCTGTTACAACACGCGTGATTTCATCCCAATTGGGAATGCCTTCTTTGGCCTTAAGCGGGTCAAGCGGCTGAGCAGTGCCAGTAATACTCTGACCAATGGCAACGCCAATACGCGTGGTACCAAAGTCAAAGCCCAATACTGAGCGAACAGTATTGGGCTTCTGGTTATCATCTAACGATGTTTCTGTAGAGATTGACCCTGTCATTAACCATGTCCTATATCCGGTGAAAGTCTTGTCATATCAATTCCCAACACGCGCGTTGCGGCGGTAAATTGCATATCACTTGGTGTGTGGAATAATACGTCTAAATCCGCTTCACATACCAGCCAATCATTATTTGCAATCTCTGTTTCCAGCTGTCCAGCATCCCAGCCAGCGCAACCTAGGGTAATACGAAAGGCATCAGGCCCATTGCCTTGCGCAATATCTTCCAACGCTTCCAAAGACGCCGACAGAGAGACTTCATCAGTCACTCGTAAAGTGTTGCTCCAGACTTTATCTGTTGTATGCAAAATAAAACCGCGCTCAGCTTCCACTGGGCCGCCCGTATAAATTGGCTCAGAGGTTAAACGTGGGCTGTGAATTTGAATACCAAGGTGATCCGCCAATTCGGTAAAATCAACATTTGAGGGACGATTAATAATAATCCCCATCGCACCTTCTTTGGTGTGTTCACAAAGATAAATAACAGTGTGTTCAAAGTGTGGGTCGTCTAGGTGTGGCATAGAAATTAAAAAGTGATTTTTAAACGAATCGAAAAATGCATTCATAGTCATGAGCCCTCTTTAATTGATGACAGCGCAAGGATCGCGCTAGTTACTAAAACCTAAGAAGTACCTGAACTTAAGACAAAACTCGCCAATTAAGACGTGATATATATGTAGAGAAGATCAAAAGAAGACGGCAAATAAAAACAGCCGACTCCTGCAGTATAGGACAAACAGAGCGTTTGCCTACCCCCAAACTACAAATTATTACCGAATCTCTTCAAAACTCACATTTCAAACAGTAAACTAGCACTCTTAATCCTTAATATAGGATTAAGAGTACCTTTTTCGAGCTTTGGAGGCATGCCTTGTCCTTACTTTCATCACAAAACGTTCAAACACAATTGGCTCACGCCGAGATATTTGATCGTCTTCATGCGATGAGTTTGGCGCAATGGATTCAACACTACCAAGCCGAAACTGTCGATTTACGCTACTTTTTCCATAGTGGCTGGTCTTCTTAGACTTCCAAGTATTGTCATTAAAAACCAACAGCATCATTCAAAAGGTGCTTATTCAATCTGTTAAGACAACACCGCCAGCTATTGGCAGAGGAAGCAAAAAATGCAACTACAAGCAATCGATTACACCAGCCCAACTGCCGCAGAAGACTTTGTAAAATCTCTTCGTGAAACAGGATTTGGCGTACTTAAAAACCATCCTATTCAAAAAGATTTGGTGTCTGCTATTTATAAAGAATGGCAAACCTTCTTTGATAGCGAGTCTAAATACGACTATCGCTACAATGTCGGAACACAAGACGGATTTTTCCCGCCTGATGTTTCAGAAACCGCCAAAGGCCACACTAAAAAAGACATTAAAGAGTACTTTCACTATTATCCATGGGGACAATGCCCAGAAGATAAAAAAGCGCTATTAGAACAATATTATGCAGAAGCAAACACGCTGGCATCCGAACTGCTAGCATGGGTTGAAAAACACTCACCTGCCGACGTAGCAAAGCATTACTCGCAATCTCTTTCTAGCATGGTAGAAGGCAGTGATCAGACATTGCTTCGCGTACTTCACTACCCGCCATTGAAAGGTGACGAAGAACTCGGGGCGATCCGGGCGGGCGCTCACGAAGACATTAACTTATTGACCATATTGCCTTCCGCTAACGAACCTGGTTTACAAGTGAAAGCAAAAGATGGTTATTGGATGGATGTACCTTGTGACTTTGGTACCTTGGTGGTTAATATCGGAGATATGTTACAAGAAGCCTCTGGCGGCTATTTTCCATCAACGTCTCATCGCGTGATTAACCCAGAAGGCGCAGACAAAACCAAGTCGCGCATTTCTTTACCTTTGTTCCTTCACCCAAAACCTGAAGTCGTTCTTTCCGAACGCCATACGGCAAAAAGCTATTTACATGAACGCTTAGTGGAACTGGGCGTACTTTAAAGACCAAGCAAGTTCTCAATAAAAAAATGGATGACCATCGATCATCCATTTTTTATTTAAGCCGTATAAATAAAACTGACTACTTTAAAGATCAATCCCTTTAGATTTAAGCAGCTCTGCCACTTCGATAATCTTGCCGGTTTTTACCGATTCTTCCGCTGCACAACCCACCACAACAGACCAGAAACCTTCTTCTACTGTTGCACTGTTGGTTTTTTTGCCAGCCATTTGATCAGCAAAAGCAATATGCTCGAACCAGGTTGCACCATTGTGGCCAGACGCTTCGATCAATTTAGGATAGCTTGGCTGCGAGGTTTTAGATGGACGGTTCTGACCACAGAAAACTTCCATTTCGGTACGCAAACGTGCGTTTTCGCTGAAGTCTTCAATCTCAGCCGCTTTCACTCTACCTTCGTCACCGCAGACCAATAGTTCTTCATGGAACATAGGCGCAAACATACAAAGGTTAAAGCCAGCGCGAACGCCATTTTCATATTCAACAGTGACAAAAGCACTGTCCAGAATGTCAGATTTTTCGCCTTTAAACTCGAAGTCACGGAAATTGGTAGACTGGGAACCGTTAGCATAAACGCGTACTGGACGAGATTGAGCAAACAGGTTCATCAAATCAAAATAATGGCAGCATTTTTCCACCAGCGTACCACCAGAGAATTTAGAGAATTTGTTCCACTGATTCACTTTATCAAGGAAGGGAATACGGTGCTCCATGATGTTGATCATCTTCACTTCACCGACCGCTTTACGTTCTAGCACTTCGTGAATGGCTTCGGAATAGATGGATTTATAGCGGTACTGCAAACCGATTTGCAAAACAGCGCCGTATTCTTTAGCCATTTTAGTAATTTCGTAGGCATCTTCTAACTTGGTCGCCATCGGCTTTTCCATGAAGATGTGTTTGCCCGATTTGATCGCCACTTTTAGGACATCAAGATGAGTAAAGTTCGGTGTACAAATTAAAATGCCGTCAACTTCTGGGTCATTACAGGCTGCTTCTAGGCTGTCATAGACCTTGAAGTCTTCATCAGTGATTTTAGCGAACTCTTCTTTGGCCACTTTTACGCTGCGCTCGTTTAGATCGAACACACCATGAATAGCAGAACGACCAACGCGAGTCGCCACGCGCATGTGTTCCATACCGATCATGCCGCAACCAATCAGGTTCACACGAAACTGCGCTGGCTCTTTGGCGAAGAAGTGACGCTCTTCTTCATTGATATAATGAAACGCTGGACCTGTGTAGCTAAATAGTTGTCCGTCGATTTTTTCTCTGCTCATGGTGTCTCACCTAACTTAGAATTATTTTGTAAGGCTAAGATAGGAAAAGCGCATCATTATGTCTAATATATGTTAATCACATGCTTAATATGAAAAAGATATCATGCGCTTTAGAAAACTGAATTATTTTATTACCGTAGCGGAAGAGCTGCATTTTGGGCGCGCTGCGGTTCGCTTGCATATTGCCCAGCCACCTCTGTCACAACAAATTAAAGCCATCGAAGATGAACTCGGTGCCGTACTTTTTGAGCGTAGTAGCCAGAAAGTCTCTCTGACGCCTGCAGGAGAAGCCCTACTACCTCAAGCAAGGGCCCTTTTGCAGAACTGGGAAAAGATACAAGAACAAGTTCGAAGTATTGCCAACGGCACATCAGGCAACCTATCACTGGGTTTTGTTTGGGCGGCTGGCACGCCGCATTTTTCCAAAGGCATTGCTCAGTTCAAACAAGACAATCATGACGTGACACTCAATCTAGAAGAAATGACCACGACCCATGCATTGGATGCGCTAAGAACAGAGAAAATCGATTTGGCGATGATCTTCCTTAATCCCCTAATGGACATCACCGACCTAGAACACCAAGGCTATGAAACGCAAAAACACCTTCTCGCCTTGCCTGAGAATCATCCGCTCGCGCAAAAAGAAAGTGTGCCTTTAAGTGACCTACACCAGCTGCCATTTATCTCGTTTGTTAGACAAGCTCATCCGTCATTGTACGACCAAATAATGCATCATCTGCATGCTGCAGGTGTCGAGCCTAATATTGTGCAAATTGCTCGATTAACCCAAACCACTCGCACCCTAGTCGCCGCAGGCGTTGGCATCGCACTTGTTCCAGAATCCACACAATTCGACCAACGAGAAGGCTTAACTTACCGCCCGATTGATGGCGTGTTACCAGAGCTCGACATCCACTTTGTATGGCGTAAAAACAGCCTAACGCCCTTGATGGAAAGATTAATCGCCCACCTTCAAGCGCAGGTGCCGAAATAAAATAGAAAGTATCAACTAGATACAAAACAAGGAATTTTAGACAGTGGTTTAGCCATTATTAACGATTATTTTTTATTTATGCTTAATTTTCATAAGGCGAATCAGGAAACGGGGTTGATGACACCTCGCCTTTACTGTCGAACAATACGACAACATTGCGAACCGACTCAGGTGCTTTTTCTACCCAATGATTTGGGTCGGCATTAGGCTTTGGTGTACAGTCATCGTAAGAAGGAGAGCAATATAATGTATAAAAAATTCTAACTCTTTCTCTCTCTACCAGTACCTGCATCGAGCCGGTTTTGCCTTTAAAAAACTGGTAATAATTCCTCAAAGTCCGAATCTTATTCTCCGCTAACTCGCTGTCGATGTCGGCGGAAATACGATAAAAAGCGACATAGCCACGTGCATTGGGATTTTGTTTCGCCCAATAGCCTTCAATATGTTTAGGCACCCCCATACGGCCAATGTCGGCACTGGCACTGCGCCATAACCAAAGCCGCCGCCTCCTAACACATCAGCCACACCAATCGGTCCTAGAACATATGGGCCATCTAAACTACCGCCATTGCCAATACTGGCGACATAAAAGGGTTTTTCCTCACATCCCGTAAGCATAAGTAAAGTGGCGAGGATTAAGAGCAGCTTATTCATTGTCATCGATTACAGGTCTTTAGGTATCGCTCTTATTTTCGAAAGGCGCATCCAGTTCTTCAGCTTTGCCTTCGAACAGTAAAATATCGAGCTTGTACTTAGAGGAGCGGATCACGAGAGGAGATGCGCGGCTTTCTTCTAAACTGTCGCATCCTTCTTTTGAATTACAATCCAATCGGTAATAAATTTTAATATAACCGTCATCATTAATTTCTGTGTAAGTCACTGTAGCAAAGTACTTGTGAGCTAAGCCCTTACGCATGATTTGTATTTTTTCTTTTACTGACGCAGTATCAATTGGCTCATCAATATGAAAGAAACGATACATAGACTTTCCTGTCTCATCTTCACCGATGTAATCGCGCCAATCTCCCTGAATTCGGGTTAAGTCGCCAATGTTTCTGCTGTTTGTGGCTGTTCGACCTTCTGTATCGGTTAGGATGATATTTCTCGCCAAGTGAAAGGGCTCTATTAGAACCCGGCGTTCATCATAAGGCGAGCCGGGAAATGGTGTAGTGGAGGATTCACCCTGACCATCGAAAAGTACCGTTACATATCTAATGGAGCCGGGGGCTTTGACAACCCAGCCATTAGGATCTGCTCCCTCTTTGGGAGTGCAGTCGTTTGTTTTCAGAGAAGGTGAACAGCCACTATCAAAAAAAACTCGAATGCGACTTTTTTCTACCTCAACTTGCATGGTCCCCCAAATCGTTTCAAAGTTTTGATAATAGTTTTGCATTGTTCTTATTTTCTTTTCTGCTAGGTCACTGTCTATGTCGGCGGAAATTCGATAGTAGGATTGAAAGCCGGGCCCATCTTCCCTTTCCTTTGCCCAGTAACCCTTTATGTGTTTAGGCACACTGATACCAATGCTGGCACTGGCCCCTGGATAGCCATTGACCGCCCCATAGCCAAAGCCAGCGCTACCACCATTGACACTGGTGACCCAGATGTCGGACAGGTTGTAGGCACCGTCTAAACTGCCCGCGTTGCCAATTTTAGCGACGGTGCCTAATGTTTTTTCACTATCGTTGCATCCCATGAGCGCTGTCACCAGAATACAGAAGGCTAATGTTTTCATTGTGATTGCTTTAAACATTGTCATAAATGGTTCGCTCACAAGCTTCAGGTATCGCTCTTATTTTCGAAAGGCGTATCCAGCTCTTCGGCTTTGCCTTCGAACAGCAAAATATCGAGGAAGTAATCTGAAGAGCGAATAATGAAAGAAGACCCTCGGCTCTCCTGTAAATTATCGCATTCTTTCTTCGAATCACATATCAGGCGATAATACAGTTTGATATGACCGTTATCATCAATGGTTATGAAGGTTCGAGTCGAAAAATATTTATGGGATAAGCCTTTCCGCATGATTTGTATTTTTTCTTTTACGGCGTCGGTATCAATTAAGGTGTTGATATGGAAATAGTGATCAATAAAGACGGTAGGATCATCTGTTTTCTCATAAACAGTCCAGTCTCCTTGAATTCGGGTTAAGTCGCCAATGTTTCTGCTGTTTGTGGCGGTTCGACCTTCCGTATCGGTTAGGGTGATATTTCTCCCCAAATGAAAGGGTTCTATTAGAACCCGGCGTTCATCATAAGGCGAGCCAGGGAAAGGTGTGGGGGAAGATTCACCATGACCATCGAATAGAGCAACTACATCAATTGTGTCTGCCGGAGAGCGAATTACATAGCCATTTGGGTCTGCGTTCTCTCTTGCAGAACAATCGACTCGGTTGTCATAGCAACCTTGAGTATATAAAACCATGATTCTGGATTGTTCAACTTCAACCTGCATTCGTCCCCATTTACTTTTGAAGTTCTGATAATAGTTTTGTAGTGTCCGGATTTTCTTTTCTGCCAGTTCACTGTCTATATCGGCGGAGATTCGATAGTAGGATTGAAAGCCAGGGCCATCTTCCCTTTCCTTTGCCCAGTAACCCTTTATATGTCTAGGCACGCTAATGCCGATGCTGGCACTGGCTCCTGGATAGCCATTGACCGCCCCATAGCCAAAGCCAGCGCTACCACCATTGACACTGGTGACCCAGATATCAGATAGATTGTATGCGCCATCTAAACTGCCCGCGTTACCATTTTGAGCGACGGTCCCCAATTCTCTTTCCATGGATAGGCAGCCAGTTAGGCCAAGAATAGACATTACTAGGCACAGACGTGTGATCATTTGCTTCATGCTGTTACTTCCTTAAGTATTCGGTTCTGCTTTAATCGAAGGACAGGGAATATTGTTGTCGTAAATAGTACGCACAGGCGTGTCAACAATTTGATCTGCTGTGCGTTGTATAAACTGATCATTGTTTTTAACGCCATTTACCAACACCTCTTTTATACTATTAAACCCGATATGGGTTGCTAGGTCATGGGAGTTATGGGTGACAGGAGGGTCAATCTGCGCGATGTCTGTTTGCCAGTCTGCTGCTTGTATGGTGCCGATGGTTTTGCTTGATAGCTTATTCCATAGCTCTCTCACTCGATCATTATCTTTGTAATCTTGAGTTTGAATATACTTGTTCATGTTCCATTCTATCCCTGCTAGCTCTGCTTGCTGCTTAAGACGTTCTTGGGTCAGCCCAGCTAAGCTGGCATCCATGGGGTGTAGGTGGTAGTAATACACATTAGCGTGGTCATGAGTGACACGGCCATGTATCTTATATTTATCAATAGACTCTTCATCCCATTTATTATTGAGACGTTTAACGGTTTCGTGACGGATAATATCGATATCAGAGTCATTGCCTCCATGAATTCTGGCCTTCCATTTATCCTCCCGTGTACTTTGTAGTGTGTACATTGCCTCTACTTTGATTAACTCCAGTCGGTAAGTCGCAAGCGTGGGAACGTCAAACACAGGAGCGAGCTTATTGTCTGGTTTATACTGAGCTTTAAATGGATATCCCCCACCAATGTCTGAATGAGCGCCGGGGAAAACTTCTTCATAGAAGTTCGGTGGTAGCTTTCCTTTTGTTTTCAGGGTGGTGAGTGGGAATTTAGTACGGTATTCCCCATGGGCAGTAATGTGAAATACGCGTTTCGCACTTTTTGAGAGGAGTTCAAGTTCAAGTTCGCCTTCCTTGTTATTGCCAGGCCAATAAAAAGACCCGACTGTGTCGAGAAGCCCGACAAAGCGTACGCTGGTCGTACGAGTAGTGTCAGCATGGTAACCGTCGTTATTTGCATTGTATCGTTCGTAATGGGTTCCACCTAATAAATTGGGGTGCGTTCCTGAAGGTGTGTGATACCAGTTTGTTTCTCTAATTGTGTCGTAATCGGGAAAGCCCATTTTGTTGAGAGCATTAATAAAATGTCGTGCTAAGGCGGCCCCGCGGCTGAAGCCAAACACATCGAAAGCGATATGAGTGATATTTTGATAAGTGCCTTCTCTGCTTAAGCCATCAATTATGTTTTTCAAATCACGAAGTAAGCTTTGCCACTTTAAAAAAGCGCTACCGGTATCAAATAGTCCAGTTGCCAAACTGGCAGAGAGCATGTCATTGCCAGCATCGATGATTGCTTTTCTTTCCTCTGCGGATTTTTCGTCCAGATCCAATGTACCAACGCCGGACACGTAAATTTTCGCAGAGATCCCTGTTTCTTCTGGGTAAGCCTCAAATAACCTAGCGATGTTGGTGCGGGAGTGATCACCAGATTCTTCTTTGTAAGCATCGTTGGTTTTGTTGTTTCCCGTGCCATCAAAAAACACGCCAATGCGTAAGATGCGTTCCGGTTTAACGTTGACCAGCGGTAGACCTTTTTTAACTTTGCGTTTTTCCAAAGTAAAAATTGGCGCGCTGTTGGTGACGGTGATGCTGGTTTCATCACTAACATAGTGACTGTTGTGCGGGTTGTTGTAAGTACTGGGCGCTTCTGGTGGGCATTCAAAGCGATCAAAGACGACGGGCTTTTCCGCTTCACTAAGCTGAATGGTTAATGTGTCGCCGATTTTGAGCGCCAGTGGATTATCATGGTAACTGAGATTTTGATTCAACAGTTCTTTGGCTGATAAACCGTATTGTTTGGCAATGTCTGCCCAGGTTTCCCGTTGTTGTGTGCTTGGGTCTTCTATGACGGTATGGATCGTGATGTCGGCTTTAATGTTTTCTTTTTCGTAGTTGTCTCTTTCCAGTAGCGGTGTTTGGGTGACTTTTAATAAGGCGTCGATGTCTAAATGCACACCGTGTTGTTCTAGCCATTCTGGTGAGACTTGGTTTAATTCAGTATTGCTCAGAGACTCAGCTCGGTAGACTAGATATTGGTCTTTCACCACTTTGCCGGCTATTTTCCAATACACCTACAATGACATTCTGGCATGGCGAAAGGTGTAATCGGCTATGTTATCAGGCATTGGACTGAAGGTTTCGTCACCTTGCCATTGGTATTTTTGGACGAGGGTATTGCCTTTGAAATGGTAAAGGTAGCCTGTGGTGGCAAAACCTAAACGCTCGCCGAATTGCACGGTGGGCATAATGGGAAGAAAGGCGTCATTCACCTTGCCAGACCCTAATGGCACCATGGTGACATTTTTCAGGGAAAGTCCCATGGTGTTTTTAGCGGCACGAAAGTTCAAGTGATGCGGCTCATTGGAGTCGGTTTTTAGAGTGTATTTTGTGCCATGGGTGGTTGGACTTGCGGTCCAATTGCCTTTTGCTATCTTATGCTTTGTGTCGAATAATTCTGTGCTCAAACCAACAGGAAGGTTCGGGTTCTTGGCGGAAAAAGCAATTTCAATATTATATTCGTAGGCGAGAGGCGCTTGATGTGGTCGGGAACTTCGATCAGGCACGACAGGTTCTGGTGTGTAATCAGGTTCTTTAGCGGGATGAAGATTGCCCCGGTTCTGATTATCGAAGGCCGCTGAAGACGCACCTTGTCCCATCATATTAAGACGTTGTGTCAGTGCGGTTAACGCGGAGGGCTGAAACTCAGATTCGGCATCTGGGTTGATTTCCCATTGGCCGGCACCCAGATTTTTACTTGGACGAATGAGTAAGGGCGTTGTGGGAAAATCGGTAGAGAGAACGTATTCCCCAGCAGAAACCTGCTCCAGTAACGCCGCGGCGTTCATGCCTTTAGGCAGTATAGAGTGGAGGTCGCGCTCGTTTATTTGTTCCAAGCTGCCTTCCACAGAAGAGAACTCCATCTCCATTAAGCTCTCCAGCTTAATCAGGCGGTATGTCATGGACAAATCCTTGTCATTAGCTATTGATTTTTAGTACGAAGATTCTATTTGTTACTGAGTATTGAAGCAAACTTTT
This sequence comes from Marinomonas sp., assembly GCF_965225885.1. Classification (NCBI taxonomy): domain Bacteria; kingdom Pseudomonadati; phylum Pseudomonadota; class Gammaproteobacteria; order Oceanospirillales; family Oceanospirillaceae; genus Marinomonas; species Marinomonas sp. The sequence goes on along the minus strand of NZ_OZ245329.1, from coordinate 1,158,933 downwards.
AAAGCATCTGATACCGGTTTAATGAACTTCCTGTGTGTCAGACTTTCTAGGCAAAAAAAGGCCAGTGCAAGCACTGGCCTAACGGAAAATCACCGTTCAGAAGGATTTATTAAGATTAGTTCTGCGCCATATAAGCTTCGTTAATAGAGGCTTCACAGGATTTAACCGTGTTCTCTGTGGTTTCAACCCATTTAGCGCCATATTCGTTCACAAACCAATCACGTACTGGTTTCGCCGCTTCTTGGAACTGCGCTTTTTCTTCTGCTGTCGGCGCATAAACCGTACCGCCAGATGCCTTAAACTCATTGTAGGCTTCAATCTGACGACGTTTTGGCATCACAGTTGTCACTTCACGCAACGCATCGAAACCATCCATCATGATGTGTTGAAGGTCTTCAGGCATGTCTTTCAGAGAATCGTTATTCATCCACCACATAGACGCCATATAACCGTGACCATCTAGCGTCATATATTTAATATGTTCATTAAACTTCATACCCATAATGTCGGTAATGCCGTTTTTAGTGCCTTCCACCAAACCAGTTGCTAATGAAGTATACACTTCTGGCCAAGGCACAGCCGTTGGGCTGCCACCCATCGCTTTCACAAGCTGCATTTGAATAGGCGAATTGATCGTACGGATCTTCAAACCTTTCACGTCAGCAGGTGTTTTAATCAATTTATTGGTTGTCGCAAAGTTACGCCAGCCGCCCGTATTACCAATGGTCATTAAACGCATAGTACCTGTTCGATCTAGCAACTCTTTACGAATTGGTCCGACCAACATTTCATTATTCAAGGCGCATTCAGCAACACGATCTGTTGGGAATATATAAGGAATATCCAGCGCTTGGATCTCTGGGAAAACATTCGACAAACCACCCGTCGTGGTATTAAACACTTGGATCAAGTTAGCTTGCAGCGCTTCAATACATTCTGTTGGGTTACCACATAGCTGACCGCCAGAATAAATATTAACGTGAATACGACCGTTTGAGTGCGCTTCAACATAGTCTTTCAACACGACAGCGCCGTCATAATCTTCATCGCTGGTATTAGAAAGATGGACAATATTGAAATCATAATCAGCCGACAGTGCAGGCATAGCAGCAAGAGACAAACTCGCCGCCATTAATGTTGGAACAAAAGCAGCTGTGGTCTTTTTTAGTAAAGCGGTTTTTTTCATTTCGAAGGCTCCGTTTTTTATTCTTTGATCACTTTTTTTATTCTGAATCACGCAAGTGGTAAACAAATAAATAGGTCATTCATAAGACTGTCTCAAAAGAGATTACTTATAGAAAATTCACTATTTTCTTGTCATGTCTTGTTTTATATCTTATATAAGACATAAAGTGCAAGAAAATAACAGATTTTTTTATTTCGTCTGGTATTCTAAATTGATTCGATACAAAGCAGGGCAACCCATGACAGTCAGTACACCGCAGCCATCCCCAACCTTCAAACCTCTGTATAAACAGGTTCAAGAGTTAATTACGGAAAGAATTATCGAAGGTTCTTGGAAGCCAGGTGAGATTTTACCGAGTGAATTTCAACTTGCAGACCTGCTTGGCGTCAGTCAGGGAACGGTTCGAAAGGCACTTAACGCATTAACCGAGGACAATGTCTTATTTCGTCGTCAAGGTGTTGGCACTTTTGTATCAGAGCACACACTGCAAAAAATGATGTTTCACTTTTTTCATTTCAAAAGTGATAACGGTGATGTTCCCGAGCTGCCTTATGCGCAATTACTCGAAACACGCTTGATCACACCAAATGACAGCCTACGCACTCTTTTTGATATCGCACCAGATGAAAAAGTCATTGAAATTCATCGTGTACGTTCAATAAAAAATACAGCATCCATACGTGAACTAATTTACCTTCCTCATCGCTACTTCATGGATTTAGACAAAGAAGAAAAGCTGCCACATTCGCTGTACCACTATTACCAACAGCATTTCAATATTACTGTTCACAAGGCCACGGACAAAATCAAAGCGGTTTTGGCCGATGAGCAAGACCAAAGCGTTTTAAACATCGCCGCAGGTCAGCCTTTGTTAGAAATAACGCGAACTGCTCGTGCATTAGATGGACGCACTGTCGAGTACCGAATCAGCCGAGCCAATAGCCAAGACCTACATTATCTTGTCGAACTCAATTAACTGACTATCTAAATTAACAAGCAAAATTAACCAACTAAAAAAAGAGCGCCTGACAACAAGGGTCAATGCGCTCTTTTTTTATGGCCTTTCTATTTAGTGAGAGCTTTTCATCCCTATTAAAAGCCCTGCCACATCAAGCTAACACCAGACAGTAGCAACAAGCTAAACGCCACAAAGCGCATCGCTCGACTAGAAATTGGCACCGGAAACTTTCTCGCTACTAAGGTCGCTATCACAACCACAGGAAAGCCCAGAGCACATAACAACCAAGTCTCGATCTCGACTCCCTGTGTCATGCTGACCGATCCCACACGTAATGCCGCCGTGCAACAGAATATCCCTAATAAGGTCGCACGTATTCTGGCCTGATCATCTGGCTGGCGATACATCATGAAGGTAATTGGCGGGCCAAAAGTCGCAAACATCCCCCCCATAACGCCACCAATTACACCACTGACAGCAAAAGCGCCAGCGGAGGATTCCTTTCTCACCCTATGAGCTTGTAGCATCATCACTAAACTGCTGACCACAATGCACAAACCTAAGCTGAACTTCAGCCAGCCCAGTGCATTTTCGCCAAGGTAGCCAAGCAACCACACGCCAAGAAAAATGGCTGGCAAACAAGGCAAAACAAAGCCCCAAAAAGCACGACGATTTATCTTTCGCCAATGCCCACCATAAAGCCCGATCCCCGCATTGATAAGACTTAACACACTCACCGCAAACGCAGTGACCTCAATAGGCGCTAAACCTAATGCCGATACACTACTCACAACAATCAATCCAAAAGCGAATCCCGTCGTCGCCTGAATGTAACTGCCAAGAGCAAAAAACAATAATAAAAGCAGGCTCGAACTGTCCATAAGCTTAAAAGCCCCTCTCGTTTGTTACACACTTCAATATGTCTAAAACCAGTTGCTTAGCCTCCATCAGGAGGCAAAGCCAAGTAAACGAGGCAAGGTCATCGTCAAAGCTGGAATATAGGTAATCAGCAAAATAACAAAGATATGCACAGCCAAATAAGGCAACATTTCACGGCTAATCGTCTCGACTCGCTCACCACTCACACTAGAGGCAACAAACAGCACCAAGCCCATGGGTGGCGTCGTCAAACCTATGGTTAAGTTCACACACATCACAATGGCAAAGTGCAAAGGATCAATACCAAACTGCGTCACGATAGGACCAAGAATCGGCCCTAAAATCAGAATCGCAGGGCCGGCATCTAAGAACATGCCGACAAATAAAAGTAGCAAGTTAATAATCAGCAGTAGCAGCAATGGATTTTCAGTCAAAGAAACCATGATCGCAGCGACTTTTTGTGGCGCGCCAGATAGGCTGATCACCGAAGAAAACGCCACCGCACTGCCGACAAGGAACAAAATCACCGCGGACGATTTAGCCGTCGCGTAAAACAAGCTTGGCAAGCTACTCACTGTCATGGTTTTCGACATCAAGCTAACAACCAAAGCGTAGGCAGCCGCGACAGCCGCCGCTTCTGTTGGTGTAAATACACCAGACAAAATACCGCCAAGCAAAATAACTGGCGTTAATAATGGCCAAAAAGCTTGTTTAACTGCTGTGCCACGCTCTTTCCATGTGGCCTTTTCAGAGGCCACTTTGTAACCACGACGACGTGCCAAAAACCACGTCATCGCCATCAAGCTAACACCAACCAAAACACCCGGTACAAGGCCAGCGGCAAACAAACCACCCACCGATACGTTCATCACAAACGCGTACAAAATCATGATGCCGCTTGGTGGAATAATAGGACCGATCACCGAAGACGCTGCCGTCACCGCCGACGCAAAACGACGCGAGTAGCCGTTCTTTTCCATCGCTGGGATCAACATTTTCCCCAACGCAGAACAATCCGCCACCGCAGAGCCACTCAGGCCTGCAAACAACATGGAAGACAAAATATTGATTTGCGCCAAACCACCGCGCAAATGACCAATGAAGGCTTGGCTTACTTGTACAAGCGACAAGGTAATACCACTGCGGTTCATTACCTCGCCCGCCAACATGAAAAACGGAATCGCCATCAAAGGGAAGCTATCAATACCGTTGTACAGACGCTGTGTCAGCAAGAGATAGAACATCTCTTTACCTTCTAAGAACAAGCTCAAGCCCGGCGCAAACAACAAAGCAAACGCAACAGGCATCCCCAAAAACATCACAGAAAGCAAAATCCAGAAAAATGAAATACCCATGGGTTATCCCTCGCTTTCGCTATCTGACAACACAAAATGGTCGTCGTTAGATTCATTAAAAAGACGCGCAATACCAATTAAGAAAAGTTCGATATACACCAGCATCATGACGCCAAAACCAATCGGCATCGCCATGTATGACCAAGCTTTGGTAATAGGCAGCGCCGTGGCTAACATGCGCGTCCCTTTTAGGGCGAAATCTAGGCTTTTATTAAACGCGTAATACAAGACAATCCCGACCAATACATACAACACCAACTCCAGCAGCAAGCTCAAGCGTCTTGGTAAAGACCCTAAAATAATATCCAGCGCCGCATGTTGCTTAGTGCGAGAGACCACAGGCAGTGTCAAAAACGTCATCCAAACCATCAGGTAACGCGCCAGCTCTTCAGACCAAGGTAATGAGTCGTTGAGCACATAACGACAAAACACCTGAACGAGAATCGACGCCGTCATCACCGCAACCGCGGTGATTGCCAGATACTTGAAAACGAACACGAAGGCAGAATTTACCTGCCCAAGTAACATTATTATTCTTGTTAATAAAAGCATAGAGACACCTTTACGAGTTCTTCATTTGCGCCAAATGCGCCTTACACTGTCCCAACATATTGGCCAGATCATTGGCAATCGACACAAAACTAAAACCAACGTCTAATGCCCATTTGGCATCATCAGGTGTTGGCATAACGGTTCCCACAGGAATCCCCGCTTGGTTACAAGCTGTCACACAGGCAACGATTTTGGCGCGCACATCAGGATGATTCACCTGACCTGGCAAGCCCATTGTCATCGACAAATCTCCAGGACCAATGAATACTGCACTGACGCCTTCCACCTTGCCGATTTCTACCGCTAGCGCTAACGCCTCAACGGTTTCCAATTGAGGGATCAAACACACTTGTTCATTGGCGGCTGTAGGATAATCTTCACGCGTGGTATAACGCGCCGCTCGGTGCATTTTGGCAAAGCCACGTTTGCCTAATGGAGGATACATACTGGCCTGAACAATGGCTTTCGCTTCGTCAACCGATTCAACAAATGGGAAATACAAGGTCATACCGCCTTGGTCTAATACTTGTTTAATCGCAATCGGATCATGACTTGGCATTCTAATAACCGCTGCGGTTGGCGTTTGTTCGACTGCACGCAAAATTGGAGTCGTGTCATGAATGCTGGCAGGGCTGTGCTCTAAATCCACCACCAAATAGTCATAGTTTAAAAATGCCATCGCTTCTGCCACAGTCGGGCTACCAGACAAGGTCCAACCACCAATCAACTTCTGACCATCCAGTAAACGCTGCTTAAATGGGTTAATCGTCTTGCTCATTTAGAATATCTCCGGTTCATCGATGACAGCGTCACCTTGTAAAAAGTCAAAATCGCACCCTTCGTTTGCTTGGGTGACATGGGTTGAAAACATAGCGCCATAACCACGAGCAAACTTTGGTGGTGGTGGTGCCCAAGCCGCTTTTCGTGCGGCCATTTCTTCATCACTAATTTCTAAATTCAGCGTACGTTTTTCTACGTCCAACGCGATCCAGTCACCGGTTCGAACAAAGGCCAACGGCCCGCCAACATAAGATTCCGGCGCGACGTGTAAAACACAGGTGCCGTAATGAGTGCCGCTCATGCGTGCATCCGAAATACGCACCATGTCACGCACGCCTTTCTGCAAAAGCTTTTTCGGAATCGGTAACCCGCCCCATTCAGGCATACCCGGACCGCCTATTGGCCCAGCATTTTTAAGCACTAAAACGGTATTCTCATCCACATCAAGGTTGGGGTCGTCGATCTGCGCCGTCATTTGAGCGTGGTTTTCAAACACCAAGGCTTTACCGCGATGATTTAACAAATGCGGCGACGCTGCAGAGGGCTTACACACCGCGCCATCTGGACAGAGGTTTCCGGTGATCACACCAATTGTGCCGCGATCATTGACCGGATTGTCTAAGGAACGAATTACATCGTCGTTGTAGATTTCGACGCCATCCAAGTTCTCTCCCAAGGTACGACCATTCACGTTGCCTTGATCCAGATGCAAGAAATCTTTAATGCGAGTTAATAACGCTGGCAAGCCACCCGCGTAGAACAAGTCTTCCATCAGATATTCGCCAGCAGGCATAAGATTGGCAATAACAGGGACTTTGCGTGCCCATTCATCAAACAAAGACATGGGTAAATCAATACCAGCACGCCCAGCCATGGCGATTAAATGGATAATGCCATTGGTGGAACCACCCAGCGCAACATAAGTGACAATGGCGTTTTCAAAGGCTTCTTTGGTGGCAAGGGATTTTGGTGTTAGGTCTTCAAATACCATTTTGGTAATGCGCTCACCCGCCAAAGAACATAGACGTTGATGTGCAGAATCGGCCGCAGGAATAGTGGCAGAACCGGGTAAACAAAAACCCAATACTTCGGCCATAGAGGTTAACGAAGACGCCGTTCCCATGGTGTTACACGTTCCCACAGAACGGGTCATTTTGGCTTCTAGTTCAAGCCAATCTTCATCACTTAAATTACCCGCGCGTTTTTCATCCCAATATTTTCGAGTATGGGTGCCCGTACCAATTTTTTCGCCTTTAAAATTACCGTTTAGGCTCGCTCCTGCTGGAATATAAATAGCTGGAATGTTCATACTGATAGCGCCCATCAATAGGCCCGGTGTGGTTTTGTCACAACCGCCCATCAAAATAGCACCGTCAATCGGATGACTGCGCAGTAGCTCTTCAGTTTCCATCGCAAGGAAGTTTCGATACATCATGGTGGTTGGCTTCACCATCACTTCACCCAGCGACATAGCTGGCATTTCTAAAGGGTAACCGCCAGCGCGAATGATGCCTTCTTTGACAAACTGGGCACGCTCTCTAAGATGAGTATGACAAGTACTGATGTCGCTCCAGGTATTAATGATGCCAATAACGGGGCGATTCATAAAATCGCTGCGCTTGTATCCAGTCTGTTGCGTACGTTGTCGATGCGCAAAAGCTCGCATATTGTCAGGAGCAAACCAACGCTGACTGCGCAGGTCTTCGATACGTTTTGCCATGATGCTGTCCTGTTCTTACAGTGTTTATTTTTATCGTTTGAGCGCTTAACCAACAATGCTTGTTTACGGCTTCTTCAAACTTGTGATATAACTCTTATATAAGACATAAGATAAGTCAAGAACTATCCCACCCGTCATTAAAAATAGTGCACAAAATCGTGGTGAAAAGCAGAGGCTTGAAATAAATACGAACCGTAACAACCTAAATATAAAACGAACAAACTAATAGAGGTACCGCAATGCTTGAACTAAAAAACAAAGCACTCCTGCAAACAAAATGTTTAATCAATGGAGAGTGGGTTGAATCTTCAGAAGGCAGCACGCTAGATGTATTTAACCCTGCAAACGGTGAATTAGTAGCAACTGTTGCGACTGTTGGTGCTGCGCAAACCGAACAAGCCATCGCCGCTGCTGAAGCCGCTCAAAAAACTTGGAAAAAGAAAACCGCCAAAGAACGCGCCGCATTATTACGTCGTTGGCATGATCTATTAATGGAAAACCAAGAAGACTTAGCGAAGCTAATGACCGCAGAACAAGGCAAACCCCTGGCAGAGTCTCGTGGTGAGATCGGCTACGCGGCGTCGTTTATTGAATGGTTCGCAGAAGAAGGCAAGCGCATTTATGGCGACATGATCCCAACTTACGCACCAGATCGCCGTATCCTAGTCATGAAAGAACCGGTTGGTGTGTGTGCTGCTATTACACCTTGGAACTTCCCTGCGGCCATGATCACTCGTAAAGCTGGTCCAGCGCTTGCTGCTGGTTGTACCATGATCATCAAACCAGCTTCCGAAACGCCATTAAGCGCCTTAGCAATGGGCGTTCTTGCCATCGAAGCAGGTATTCCAGCGGGTGTTATTAATATCGTTGTCGGTAAAGCGAGCACCATCGCCAAAACTTTAACCAACTCTTCCGTCGTTCGTAAGCTGACGTTCACAGGCTCTACCCCTATCGGCAAATTGCTGATGAAAGACTGTGCCGACACCATGAAGAAAGTCTCTCTTGAGCTGGGTGGTAACGCGCCTTTTGTTGTGTTTGATGATGCAGATATCGACGAGGCCGTTAAAGGCGCCATGATGTCTAAATACCGTAACGCAGGCCAAACCTGTGTTTGCGCCAACCGCATCTATGTTCAAGCAGGCGTTTACGACACCTTCGTCGAAAAATTCGCCGCTCAAGTGGCAGCAATGAAAGTGGGCAACGGGACAGAAAAAGACGTTGAACAAGGTCCTCTAATTAACCGTGCCGCCGTGGATAAAGTGGACGAGCATGTACAAGATGCCATCAGCAAAGGCGGCAAAGTCGTTACCGGTGGTAAACGCCATGAATTAGGTGACAACTTCTATCACCCAACCGTTATCGCCAATGCCACTCAGGACATGTTGTTTGCCAAAGAAGAAACCTTCGGACCTTTAGCGCCTATCTTCAAATTTGAAACAGAAGACGACGTGATTGCCATGGCGAACGACACAGAATACGGTCTAGCGTCTTACTTCTACTCTCGTGATATTGGTCGTATTTTCCGTGTGGCAGAAGCGTTAGAAACGGGCTTAGTCGGTGTGAACGCAGGTGTTATCGCCACAGAAGTCGCGCCATTTGGTGGCTACAAAGAATCCGGCCTTGGCCGTGAAGGCTCGAAATACGGCATTGATGACTACATCAATACGAAATACGTGTGTGTCGCCGGTTTAGATAAATAACGGATTCATCACAACAGGGGGTGTCTACTGAAACCCAGGCATCCCCGTCCTTTGTCGACCGGAGAATAGTAAATGCCGACATTAACCAACCAATACCCATCTTTAAAAGACAAGGTAGTCTTTATCACTGGCGGTGGCTCAGGGATTGGCGAATACCTTGTTCGTCACTTCATGGGGCAAGGCGCAAGCGTTGCTTACATCGATATTGATGACACTAGCGCTACTGCGTTAAACCAAAAACTGACTGACGAATTTAAGGTGACACCTTGGTTTAGAAAAGTCGATGTCCGTGATATTGCCGCCTTGCAATCCGCCATCGACGACGCAGCACAAGAACTCGGCCGCTTAGACGTATTGATCAACAACGCGGGCAAAGACGATCGTCATAAAATCGAAAACGTCACACCGGAATACTGGGACAACTGTTTAAACATCAATATGCGCCCGCACTTCTTTGGCATGCAAGCCGCGGCGAAATGGATGAAAGAAGGCGCGAGCATCATCAATATGGGCTCGATCAGTTGGATGCGTGGCCGTGCTGGTATGGTGGGCTACACTACATCAAAAGGTGCAATCCATACTATGACACGAACCATGGCACGAGAACTTGGCCCTCGCGGCATTCGAGTCAATTCCATTGTTCCGGGTGCGGTGGTCACAGAACGCCAAAAAGCACTTTGGCTAACGCCTGAATTGGATCAAGAGTTTATCGATGTGCAATCGCTTAAATTCCGTATTGAGCCGGACGATATTGTCGCCATGGCATTGTTTCTTGCTTCTCAAGACAGCCGCGCGTGTGCAGGACAAAACTTTGTTGTGGACGCTGGCATCGTATAAAAAATACGCTATTTCCGCTAAAATCACGGTTTAGAAACCATTCTGAGCCGTGCTCTTCTCACTTCCTCTTCTTGTACTCAAACGGCCTATATATTGCCTAGATTCTGCAAACAAAAAGTATCTAGCTTGTTTTCTCATGCTTTGTGCTTTTAATTCCCTAGACTGCCCATAAGAATAGTTTAATAGTTAAACACCATACTGAGGTCATACTTCATGAAAGACTCTTTAGACATTCAATTCATCTCCGATGTAATGTGCCCTTGGTGCGTGGTCGGTTTGGGAAACCTAAACAAAGCCCTTGAACAACTCAGCGATACCGTCGACACCACACTGTCGTTTCAGCCGTTTGAGCTTAATCCGAAAATGCCAGCAGAAGGCCAAAATCTAAACGAGCACATTACGGAAAAGTACGGCATCAACAAAGAACAATCAGACCAAAACAGAACCATGATTCAAGCTCGCGGCAAAGAAGTCGATTTTGACTTCAACTTCTCACCAGAAAGCCGCATGCGTAACTCGTTCGATGCCCATCGTTTGTTGCATTGGGCGCAGTCAGAAGGCAAACAAGCTGAGCTAAAAATGGCATTGTTTAAAGCGCATTTTACGCACAATCAAGATGTCAGCGACCACACAGTTCTGGCCAACCTTGCCGCTAGTGTGGGCCTAGACCCAGCCGCTGCAAAAGGCATTTTGGAGAATAACCATTTTGCCGATGAAGTCCGCCAGCAAGAACAAATCTGGCAACAGAATGGCATCACATCGGTGCCGACTGTGATTATCAACAACGCCTATGCGATTTCAGGTGGACAGCCAGCGGAAGTCTTCAAAAGTGCAATTGAAGAGGTACTAGAAAAACAGAAAGCAGAGAAACAGAAAGCAGAACAACAAGACGCTTAATTAAGTCGTCTATAACAAAAAGCCCCATGTTGTTTTTCCAGTTATTGGAAATCAACATGGGGCTTTTTTGTTATTTCAACTCATTATCATGGCAACTAAAAAGTACTTAAATCAGCCAAACATAGTATTAGGAAGGTAAAGCACAATCTGTGGGAAGATAATCAACAAAGCGACTGCCAAGATCATCATCAACCAGAAAGGCAGCACTCCTTTGAAAATGTCACCTAACTCCACGTTCGGTGCGACCGATTTGACGATGAAAACATTGAAGTATAACCCGGTAAACCCCAAGACATATCCGCTGCACCTTGCAAAACACGCACATATTGCTCGGCAGGGCCTGCACCTAGCTCGCCGCCATGATAGCCGCGCACAGTCAAAGCACCGTTAGTCGCTGCCGATAAATCAGCATTCAATTTTTCAATTACTGATGCATTAATGGTGTGAAACGGCGGAGTGAAGCTAGCGAACTTCAATTCCTCAGCAAAGACTTGAGTGGATAAAGTGATAGCCGCTGAAGCCGCAATAATCAATTTAGTCAATTTCATATCTGTTCTCCCAATGTAACTTTAGTGCCTTGCTTGAAGGCTTTATTATTTTTGTTATGGGACAAACCGGATAATCGGAGCGCCCTTCTTAAATCGAAACTCTACTCTCAACCATTAGCCAATTCTTCAAACAACTCTTTCCCTCGCAACTCTTTCCCAAGCGACTACTTTTGCTATTTAACAGCGACTATTTAACAGCGACTCGGTTTTGTCTGACGTTTCTTTATAATGCAGTTCAATCGATCCCTGTCTTTTGGCTATTAACCACGTACCATTTATACGTTTAATTTCATCCACAAAACGACCAATAAAAATGTCCGCACTCGCCTGCACCATGCTTTCAATACCTTCGGCTTTTCTATTCGCGGCAAAAAGCACCACTCTCGATGTTACGACGACAAGACCTTCATCAATAATATTAGCTTCTATATTTGTCAGTGCATGGCAGGTTTCTTTCGCTGGACGCGAGGCAAAAGACTCAAGAATCGCGTCACGACCTTCAATTTTTTCGGTCGGTGCACTGGGTCGATACAGTTCGCCATCTTCGGCATAGCAATTTGCCAATTCTTGCCAACGCCCTTGATCTAGCAAATTAATGGAACGAGTTACCAGCTTTTGACACTGCCACTCAATCAACATATTTTCGGTCGTTTGATTACTCATAATCCCCTACTTTTTCTGCAACCATGTGTGCAGTGCCGCCGCAACATTATCTGGATCCTCCGCTGGCGCCATGTGTCCAGCGTCGTCGATCACGACAAGTTCACTACCACTAATTTGTTGTTGGATCGCCTGATGCTGAACCACAGGGCTCCAAGTATCTTGCGAGCCGGAAAGCAGTAAAGTTGGTACCGATATTTGTGAAAGTAGCGCTTCAGCATTGGGGCGATTTATCAATGCATGAATCTGTTTTTCAAAATCTTCAACAGAATAAGACTCGACCATTTTTGTTAAATCGGCCATCAAATTTGTGTTATTTAATCCTTTGGGAGACATCATAGGGATGAGCCATTGCGTTACTAATACTGAAATACCACTCGTTTTCGCGGCTTCAATCAAACGCATACGACCGGGAATTTCTTTATCGGACTTGGGATGAACACCTGTATTTAAAAGCGCTAGACGCGTTACCCGCTGCGGTGCAAGACGATATATTTCCAGTGCTACTCGTCCTCCCATAGAGTGTCCCGCCAAGGCAAAGTCGCCTTCAATACTGGACAACACAAACCGCGCCATGTCGGTCAGATCATCAAATCCAGCAAAGCTAATAATCTCAACGTCGGTATCATTCTCTAATTGAGCTGCGACGTTTTGCCAAATTCGTTGATCACAGAGCAAACCCGCTAAACAAACCAATTTGGGTCTAGTTATGCGCACATTCATTGTGATTTATTCTCCCTTTTCATCAACATTTTCGTATATCAAATGGCCCAGTGCTGTATTAGAAACAGGCACATAATAATGACGGTGAATTTCGTTAACCTGATGATTCAGCGCACCACGCATGATCAACCACATCACCATTTCACTCCCTTCTGTTCCGGATTCGCGGATGTATTCGACTTGAGAAATCGCCCCTAGCTTCTCATAGTCACTCTTTAAATCATCCAGAAAAGCGAGGTCCCACTCTTGGTTAATCAAGCCAGCACGTTCGCCTAATAGTTGGTGACTCATGCCACCGGTTCCCCAAACCTGAACATTTAGATCTTCAGGGAATTGCTCTACTGCGGCTCGAATCGCTTTACCCAAAGCTAGGCAGCGCTCGCCCGAAGGCGCAGGATAAACCACGGTATTGACGGCCAAGGGAATAACTTGGCAAGGCCACTCTTCTACTTCCCCAAACACCATAGACAAAGGCACAGTAAGGCCATGGTCCACGTCCATTTCATTGACAATCGTCATGTCAAAGCCTTGCTTTATCAATGACTCGGTAATGTGCCACGCTAGCTTCGGCGCGCCCTTTACGGTAGGAACAGGGCGAGCACCATAACCTTCATCCGCTGGGTGATATTCTTCCCCACAGCCAATCGCAAAAGTGGGAATCACTTTCATATCAAACGCTGTCGCATGATCGTTATAGACCAAAATAACGACATCTGGTTTTTGCTCGCGGATCCATTTTTTAGTGAACTGATAACCATCAAATATTGGCGCCCACTTTTCGTCGCCACTGTCGTCCTTATCAATAATATGTCCAAGCAACGGAATATGAGAGGTACCTAATCCACAGGTAATTTTGGCCATTATTGCTTCTCCTCAGATGTGTTACTTACAACATAACGATTCCCTTCCGGCGAACGGCCACCACGGCGCATCATATCGATGTATTCATCAACGGATAAATCGGTCATGGTGGAAACGGCTGCCGCCACGCTTAGCCCATCGCTCGAACTGATTTTGACGAGGTAATAAATGTTGCCACCAAGGGCAATGAGCTGACTAAAATCGCGAGCAATCACGGCACATTTTTGCGCTTCCGTCATCGGCCATTTGTCTAGATAGGTACGTTCATTTTGCTTAAACGCCGTTCGATTAGACTCTTGCATTAAGGACATACAAAATTGATTGAGGTGAAAGCCTATTCTGGCCATATCGCCGTCGAACACGGTCGTGCCAGGAATATCACTGTAAGGCTTATTGTTATTATTCATTCGCGTCTTACCTTCGCTCGCTTCTTGCCCTCACTAAAGAGGAATTAACTAAGTAGAACTTATTTAATTAAAGGTACACAGAAAAAGCCCACCTTACATATGCACAATCGAAAACATGGCTAAAATTTTGGTTATATCATAAATTATAGATAACGAGCTTTTACTCACCACGACCTCACGAAACGACCTGTTAAAAGGAAACCAAGGATGAGCAACCCTAATTCAAACTTTCCACTGACACTCAAACAATGCCGTGTTATCAGAGAAATAATGAAGAAAGGTACCGAAAAAGAAGCAAGCTCGTCGTTAAACCTAAGTCAATCCAGTGTCTCCCGTGCCTTGTCACAAGCCGAACAAGCATTGCAGGTGAAGATATTTACACGTGGTTGGAGTGGCGCTGAACCGACGTCAGCAGGGGAAGTGGTAATCTCGTCTTGCAACAGCATTTTACAGGCGATTTCTGACACCGAGCGCCAATTGCAAAGTAACGTTACTACCTTACTAAAATTAAAAACCTACGTTGAATGGCGGCATTTGATGATCATTGAAGCCGTCGTTAAAGTTGGCAGTGCTTCTGTCGCAGGGCAAGCACTTGGCATGACACAACCAGCGGTTAGCAAGACATTAAAAGAACTCGAAAATATGGTACAGCAGCCGCTCTTCTCAAGAGCGCGCCGCGGTTTGATCCCTCAAGATGCCGCCAAGCAACTGGCTTCGTCATTCCTAAGAATTTCACCTGTGGTACAATCGCTTCAACATAACCTTCAATCACTACCAAACGAATTGACTGGCAGATTGTCCGTAGGGATGCTGTCTTTTTCCTGCCAAGATATTGTTCCCATTGCGTTTGCTTCTATATTTAAACAACACTCAGGGATTCGACTGCAAGCCATGCAAGGTCCTTATCACATGCTGGCAAACGCCCTACGACAAGGTGAAATAGATTGTTTTCTGGGTCTTATGAGAAAAGGCCCTATTCATCCAGAGCTAATCGAGCTGCCATTATTACCAGCCCAATACGCTTTGATCGCTCGTGCTGATCATCCGATTCATCAAGACGCAAAGACACTCAATGACCTGGTAAATGAACGCTGGATTGTGGCGCGGCATGGCACGCCGATTCGGGATTATTTCGAAAGCCTGTTCCACAGCATAGACAACAAACCGCCCATTCAAGCACTGGAAATGCTGACCTTTGCCTCTTCAGAAGAGCTGGTTATCCACAGTGACGCCATCGCATTACTCTTCTACGACGACTGGAATATCAAGCAACTCAACCCTCGCCTAAAGCAAATCCCTATCCCACTGCCAAAACCTGAATGCACCATAGGCATCACACTGCATCGCGAACGACAATCCGCCATCATTCAGACATTTATTGAAGAGCTCAAAACCACCATTGCAAACAAACAATAGAACCAATAGTAAAAAAGCCCCATTTCTCTTGAGATGAGGCTTTTTATTGCTAAGATTTACTTAAGCAAGAACACCTTAGAAAGGATAAGGCGTTGCCGCTTGTTTCACCGTCACCCATTGCCAATGAGTATAAAGATCCCAATCCGCAGGGCCACACACCGCGCTGCCGTTACCCGATGCACCGCAACCACCAAATGGGTTAATGCATTCATCATTGACGGTTTGATCATTGATATGCAACAAACCAACATGCAACTGAGCACCAATACCTTGTGCGCGAGAAAGATCGTTTGAAATCACCGCACCCGCTAAGCCATATTGCGTATTGTTCGCCATGGCAACCGCTTCGTCGTCGCTTTTGAATGTCACGATGTTCACCACAGGACCAAAAATCTCTTCGTCAAAAGAGCGCATTCCAGGTTTCACATTGCTCAACACCGTTGGTGCGTAGAAAGGCCCTTCGTGCGTTCCACCTGCTTCTAGCTTAGCGCCCGCCGCGACCGAGTCTTGAACAATCGCATGTACTTTTTCTAGCTGGCGCTGATTAATTAGCGGCCCTAAAGCGACTTGTCCAGAAACGGGATCACCGACGGGTAAATGCTTTGCTTTTTCGACGATTTTAGCCGTTAGTGTATCAGCGATACTTTCTTGGACAAGGATACGACCAGATGCCATACAGATTTGGCCTTGGTGGAAATACGCGCCCCAGGCAATGTTACTGGCGGCAACATCTAAATCAGCGTCTTCCAAAATAATCAGCGAGCTTTTGCCACCTAATTCAAGTGACACTTTTTTCAGATTACGACCACAGGCTTCGCCAACCTTACGACCTGCCGCAGTAGACCCAGTGAACGCCACCATTCCAATTTCTGGTGCTGCACAAAGGGCTTCACCGGCTTCAACCGCACCGGGCAGAACTTGGAACAAACCTTTTGGTAAACCCGCCGCCTCTAGGGCAAGTGCTAAAAGAAAACCACCTGTCACCGGTGTTTGTGGATCAGGCTTGGTGACGACTGCGTTACCGGTTGCCAGTGCCGGCGCAATAGAACGAATAGAAAGGATTAATGGAAAGTTAAAAGGCGAAATAACACCAATCACACCAATCGGTTTACGCTTGGCATAAGACATTCTTTCTGGAACGGAAGGCAATGTCAGACCATTTGGCTCTAGCGTCATGTTGGCAGCCAACTGAAGAATCAACATGGCTTCTTTTACTTCATGCTGGCCTTTTGGAATGATACCGCCCGTTTCACGCGCCACATACAAGGCCAATTCATCAAAATTTTCTTGTATGAAAGCGGCGGCTTTATGGAACAAAGCGGCCTTATCTCTTGGTGGGACTTTCAGCCATTCCTTTTGCGCTTCATTGGCGCGCTGACACGCCGAATACACGTCGTCTGCCGACGCAATCCCCACTTCGCTCAATACTTTCCCTGTTGCTGGCTCTAGCACGTCTTGCTTGTTAGACGCGGCAACCCAGTCGCCTGTGAAAAATTTGCCGGACCACTTTTTGGATTCAAGTACAGATACTGTCATGTGTGTTCTCCTGTTTATTTTTATTCGTAACATCATTTTTACTAGGACAAATTAACGCCAGCGAAAGTTCAGCGACATTAAGTATTCATATCGTTCCAACATTACTTATTACTAAACCACAGCAATACCTATGCCGAAATATAATTTATATTTATTACACATCAGAAATAAAACTTATCTTATTGATAAATAAAGTTTTTTAAGAGTTTCGATGTAAAGCACTCATTGCTAAATAGATTAAATTACACACAACACGCTTGACGATATCGTTAAATTCAATCAACACTAAGAAAAAAACACTTAATCATTTCATCAATCGGATGGAAGAGGAAAAATAATAATGACAAACTCTCACCGTATTTCTTTGGCAGACATGGCCAAGAACAACCAAAAAATCCTCCTTAAAGGCAGCTCCCGTGAGCTAGATGGCCAACATGCGCCCACCGTGGAAGAACTAACCGAATGCCTGTTTTTTTCGCCGGGCGATGGTCGTATTTGGCTAGACGATCAGCGCATGTTGCTGATCCACAGTTCATCGTTTGGTCTGTTACGTCGCGAAATAATCGATTCTCTTGGCCTCGACAAATCGCGCGACATTCTTACTCGAACAGGTTATTTGTCAGGCCTTCGTGATGCGGAGCTCATTCAAAAACGCTGGCCCGATTCAGACCCTGCCTCTATTTTCAAAGCTGGTACGCATCTTCATGGGCTAGAAGGCGTCGTCAAAGTGGAAACGGTTCACTTCGAATTTGATACCGAAAAAGGTCTCTACGATGGCGAGTTTATTTGGCACCACAGCAGTGAAGACGAAGAAAACATTGCCGCTTACGGCATTGGCAGCTCACCGGCTTGCTGGATGGAATTGGGCTACGCCATCGGTTATGTCTCTGGTTTAGTGGGTTCTTTAGTGATTTTCCGAGAAGTAGAATGCCAATCCATGGGACATTCTATCTGTCGAGTCATTGGCAAATCCGCTGAGCTTTGGGACAATATCGAAGACGACATTCGTTTCCTCAATGTCACCACCAACGATGCCGACATCAGCACCAAACCAGACCCGCAGCTCGACCAAATGGAGCCAGAAGCACTCGATGATCAACCTAAAATGATCGGGGTTTCCGCTGCTTTCACCGCCGCCAATCACTCGTTACAAAAAGTCGCCCCAACCAATGCCACCGTATTATTCACTGGCGAATCTGGCGTGGGCAAAGAACTTTTTGCCAGCATGCTGCATAAATTCAGCCGCCAAACAGGCCCTTTTGTGGCGTTTAACTGTGCCGCCATTCCTGAAAATTTGATGGAAACAGAGCTCTTTGGTGTTGAAAAAGGCGCCTACACAGGGGCAACAAACAGTCGTCCCGGTCGCTTTGAAAGAGCCAATGGTGGTACACTTTTCTTAGATGAAATTGGCACACTAAGCCTAGCTGGTCAAAGTAAGTTATTGCGCGTTTTACAAGAAAGAGAGGTCGAACGAGTCGGCGGCATCTCCGCGATTAAAGTCAATGTTAGAGTCGTCGCAGCGACCAATGTCGACCTGCGAAAAGCCGTTGAAAAAGGCGAATTTAGCGAAGATTTGTTTTTCCGTTTAAACGTATTTCCTATTCATCTACCGCCACTAAGAGAACGCAAAGCCGATATTCCTTTGCTTATTAACCACTTCTATCATCATTTTTGCCAACTGCATCAAAAAGCACCATCTGGCATGACACAAACAGCGCGACGGGCGCTATTAAATTATGGCTTTCCGGGAAATATTCGTGAGCTGCAAAACTTGATGGAACGCGGCGTGATCGCATCAGAAGAAGGCGAGCCAATTGACCTGCCACATTTGTTTAGAAATGAATTTATCCCTGAAGAGATTATCTATTCAGTGAACCACCAAGGCACCTTAAGCCATGCTGATAGCAGACAAGAATCCACCGAATCCCTCTTAGAGCACATCACCCAATTCGTCGGAGGACAAGGTCATCTGGATATTGAAAAACTCGAACAAAACTTACTAGAAGAAGCTCTAAACAATGCTAAAGGGAATTTATCAGAAGCCGCAAGACGAGTTGGGTTAAGTCGTCCACAGCTGGCTTATCGGCTCAAAAAGAACAAGCAAAACTCACCCGAGAAGTAATTTATTCATTAAAAAGGCCCGTGATGCATCAACATCACGGGCAAGATAAGGGAATTAAAATGAAAAATTACACGACCACTTTATCAAGGAAGATCCTTAAAAGTGGTGATTAAACCTAAGCACAAAGCGGTTGCCTTCTGCCCGATTTACAGCGTCCTGCTCAAAATACAGATTGGCGACGAGGGAATCCTCTTTGCCAAGCTGATAAACAAGCCCCGGCCCTACAGCCCAGACTTTCTCCTTCCGCCCTTTGACACTTTTGCCATCTACTTTCGTGTCAGTAATCTGATCCAACCAATAGCCATTTAACCCAAGACTTAACGTATCTGTCACCGCATAAGCACTGGCAAAATTGATATGGATAGCTTGCCCAGCTTGACTATCGCTAGTCGCATTAAGCGCTGTGGACGGCTTATCATTTTTGCCATTCCACAAATACGCAATACGAGTGGAAGCCGTCCAGCGAGGTGAAAGCCAGTATGTCAGTGCATAATACGGATTAATATTAAACGCATTACTCCCCGGATTGATTCCCGCGCTGGCATCGTAATCCCCCGTCGGTAACGTAATATCCAACTCGATTCGCTGAGAATAACGCGGCCCGTTTTCCCCCATCACAGGGTCAAACTGCAAAAAAGCGCCTAAGGAAATATCGCCCAAGCCCGTATTGCCTTTCAGCGCATTATTATTCATACCATCATCAACATCGGCTTTCGCCATGAATGGAGCCAACACCGTATAACCGGGTGTCATGTTGTCGATTTTCTTATCAGAGACATAGATTAATTGCGTAAGAGGAACGAAAACGTCTAAGTCTTGTTTGGGCAGCGACAATGGCTTGCCATCACTGCCATTTAACGTGCTCGTTTTAATTGATTGTAAATACTCTATCAGATACCAACCCGACCCTTGAGGCCCCGGCGCACCATCATAAAAACTGGTTCCACCTAAATTCACACCGGGTAAATCATAGGCCATTGCCGAGATAGGAAGAGTCAGTAAGGCACACGAAAAAACTCGCTTGAATGCTGTCATGATAAACACCTTTTTATTTTTATTTTTCGTTTTTTAGACGAGCATCTCCACTGACACAGCAAACGCTGCGCCGTAGATATGCCCAAGACATTGATTTAGATAAAATTAAAGATAAGTTGAAGCTAATCCGCCATCGACAGGAATATTAACGCCGCACACCCAACGAGAAGCATCGGAACAAAGAAAGGCGATCACTTCTGCCACTTCATCCGAATAAGCAGGACGCAACATACGCTCGGCGTCATTTTGTACTCGCTCTTCTCCTAGCATAGAGACGAAATCACCCAAGATAGGCGTAAAGACAGGGCCGGGCGCCACGCAATTCATACGCACACCATGATCACGGAACCAGGTGAAAGCCTGCTGCGTTGACCAAACAATAAGCGCCTCTTTGAAGTACTGATAACAAGTTTCTTGTGGAACAGGATTGTTCTTCAACCAAGTAACGCCTTCTTCAAAATAAGACGTATCGGCCAAAGCTTTATGTTTTTCCAAACGATCCGGCCATTCCATGCCCAACACAGAAGCCACATTAACAATGCTGGCACCTTGGTTGAATCTAGGAAGCAAGGCTTCACTTAAATGGCGCAACCCTAAATAATTGACTCGACCAACCAGCTCCGCCTCTGCCGTGCCGGGCACTCCAGCAATATTACATAAGGCATCAATTTTTTCTGGCAAGGCATCAAGTGCCGCATCAATCGCCGTAGGATTACCTAAATCTATTTGTACAAAGCCATCTAGTGTCATACTGGGTTCATTACGATCTACTCCAATAACACGCGCACCATGGAAGCGAGCTAATCGAGCAACATCGGCACCAATACCGGAAGACACACCAGTAATCACAATGGTTTTATTCGCTAATGTCATCTTGTTTCTCCTTATTTTTTTTATGAAACGTTAGGCAAAGCAGAGAGACGCCACTTTACCAATCAGCTACAAGGAGAATTGCATGGAGTATGCCCAAATAGAAAAACGGCCATGATTTTATTTCATGTAGTCTTCAAGGCATTGATATCTATATAAATTTCTTATCAAGCAATAAATAAGTGGATGAACACTCTAGAGCCGTTCATCCCAATTCATTTAATCAAATAGTTAAATCAAAAAAACAGATAGGAAGAAAAATTGATTATTTAAAGAAGTGATCAATAGGAACAATTGCGCCAGCAATCAGTCTCGATGCAATTTCAGTTTCTGCCGAATTCGACTCAACGCCACTGGCGTGATCCCGATATAAGACGCAATTTGTTGCTGTGGAATCACATCTTTTAACTCAGGATAAGCGGCACAAAAATCCAAATAGCGTCGTTCAGCGGAATGTTTTACAAAGGCATTTTCACGCTCTTCTTTAGTAATAAAAATACGTTCAAGGAATTTAGCATAGCACTCTAAAAAACCAGTTTCGAGGCGCATTTGGTCATAAAAAGCTTGCCAGGGATAAGACGAAATCAAGCAATTCTCCAAGGCCTGAATACCGAACAAAACTCGTGTTTCAGTCACCATCGCCTTGGTTGAGCCAATGATTCTTGGGCTTTTCGCAAAGGTTTGCGTGAACTCTTTCCCCTCATCGCAAACACTCACATAACGCACCAAACCCGAGTGTAAAAAATACAAACGATTCGCAAAATCCCCCTGCTGAAACAGGTAATCGCCTTTTCGAATCACATGGACATCCATTGGCACCGTCAATCTTTGCCAATCAATGTCGTAGCCTAACTCGTTAAAATAAGACCTGAAGCTATTTTGCAGTTGAATTCGATCCATGGGCGATTTTCACCTTGCTTACATTGCCATCAATAAGAAACAGCGCGACGCCTAAAAATACAATGCCAGAAGCAAAAGGCCAATCTACCAAGCTTAATAAACGCGACTGAGACAAGGCCGTAAATAACGCTACCCACACCGGAATGGTATAAGATATCGCAAGCAAGCGACTCGCGCCCACCGTCATCACCAAACGCTGCTGTAATACAAAGGTAAATAAAGTAGTAAACACCGTCAGATACAACACATTCACCCAAAAGCCTTGCGACGCCCATTGCACCTGATCCAGCTCGCCCCAAATCAACGCGATCGGCAGTAGCCAAAGCGAACCAAATAACATAATCATAAAAGCCCCAGACAATGCACCTAATGAACGCCCCCACTTTTGAACTGACACCACATGCAAAGCCAATAAGAAACATGCCCCAACAAAAATATAATCACCGGAATGCCACTGAAATCCGTTGTTGCTTTGTACAAAAGTGCCTTGCGTAGAAAAGCCTTGTGTAGAAAACAACACTGTCATCGCGCCGATAGAACCCAGCACAAAGCCAATGACTCGCCATAACGGCGCGACTTCCTTGAGCCAAACTCTGGCAATCATTACCCCAATTAAGGGAACCAAGGTATATAAAACAGAGGTATTCAGCGGCGTTGTCGACTGCAAGGCGACAAACAATCCGATGAAAAACCCCACTAGAGCGCCGCTTATCACCACATAATGAAAAAGCCGCTGCCGAGAAGCGAACAAGGCCTTAAACTGCTCGGTTTTATTCAACTTAGAACGATGCCAACTGAACAATAAGGCAGGCAACATAATTAACATCGCCAATAAAAAACGAAACGCCGAGGTCGCCACTGGACTGGCGTATTCCACCATATGACCCGATACGATAAAAGAAGACGCCATCAACCAAGCCCACAGCAACAAGGTAAAAAATGAACTCATGACGTTACCCCAACTTTATCTTCGGCCAAAATAGGCGCCACAAAGCGGATAAAAAGATGCTCAACCACAGCAGGCTCAAGGGCAATATCAAACTCAGAGTTCAAAATATGTCCGAGTGACTCAGGGCTTTCAATCCACTGCTTTTGCTCACCGTGACGGTCTCTTGTAATAAGCTCAGCATTCACCAAAGCAACCGTCTGGTCTTGCTTCTTCAAGGTCACCATTAGGTTCTTAAGAAACACCGCATTGGAGTTTTTATGAGAATAAAAATGCCCTAACTCACAATCTGCATCCGTGTAAGCGGCGTTATCAAAACGATAAAGAGTGAAATAGTCATCGCCCTTCACCACCTGCAAATCATATTCCCCCTCGCCTTTAGCGAGTAATCGATAACGATCCAAACCAGCCACTTGTTGTGAGTTTATATCTAATCGCAGCGGCGCAATCGGCCCATTGCCGCCAAAGCCGGTATCCACCAAATAGATCACGCCTTCAAAGGTCAACAAAGTTACCCGATGGGTTCTGCCCGCTTCGCGCTCGACATTATTATTCAGCACTCTTGCCAACTTAAGCTGCACGTCGTAACCCAAGGCTTTTAACAGTTCAAACGTCAGCTTGTTATGTTCAAAGCAATAACCACCCAAACCACGAGTCACTATTTTCTGGCTGATCTCTTCAACATCCAAAGAAATATCTTCACCCAAAACAACAGCCAAGCTATTGAAGCTAAATTCAGCCACATGCCTTTCTTGCAGCGCTTTAACAAACTCGATACTTAACGCTTGTGGGATATTTAATCCAAGACCAGAAACATAATTCTGTAAACTGGGTGACAACGACATACAGTGCTCCTTTAATACTCAACCGATACGGAATACAAACAAGACTACAGCAGTGAAAAAGAGAAGGAATTAACTTAGGTTAAGGATATAACCCGAAGTAGGTATATAGATGGCACATGACATCATTTAGTATGGGCCACTTTTACCGTGTCAGGTTGAATCAACCAATATTTGCCCGCCTATTGTTTCTATGTGGAGTGGAGCCAGAAAGACGCCATAACTAGAACGAGGTATAAAATGATCATTCGATCCCATCGCACAGCTCTGTTTATGCTGATTTTTGTCGCTTTTGTGTGGGGCTCAGAATTCACGCTAATCGATTTAGCAATGGAGATCATTCCGGTCAATACTTTTAATGCACTGCGTTTTATACTCGCAGGCATCACCCTAATTCCTTTATTCATCCTCTCATCTGAAAGCATTCCAAAAGTATTGATACGCCCGTTGCTCTTCAAAGGCTCGATTCTTGGGCTGTTATTGTTTATCGCTTTTTATACGCAAACTGAAGGACTCAAACTCACCACAGTCTCGAATGCGGGATTTATAACAGGTCTCGCTTCGCCCTTGGTGCCTGTTCTCGGTTTGTTGCTGTTTAGAACGAAGGTCAGTCGCTCAGTTTGTCTTGGTGTTGTCTTCGCTACAGTGGGTTTGTACTTACTTACGGTTGGAGACAAGCTGGCCTTTAATAAAGGCGACTCTCTGGTACTCATTTGCGCGTTCGCATTTGCCGTTCACATGCTATTAACAGGACGGTTTGTCAGTGCCTTACCTGTCATCCCGCTAACCATAGTGCAATTATTCGCGGTAGGGATTTACAGTGCTATCAGTGCTTTTATCTCATCGGAACCTGCTTTTTACCTTGCAGGAAATACACCGCTTAGCTGGCAGGAAAGCTTGCTGTCACCACTTGTTTTATCTGCCATTCTGATTGCTGGCATCCTTGGCACAGCCTACGCTTACTGGGCACAATCTGCTTGCCAGAAAATATTACCAGACTACAAAGTTGCGCTTATTTTCACACTGGAACCCATTTTCGCCTGCCTCACTGCAGCGCTATTCCTCAATGAAACACTGGGCATTATTGGCTTAATGGGTGCCGCCTGCATATTGCTAGGCATGCTCATCGCAGAGACAGGCAACAAATTTTTATTTCGTAGCACGTAAATTAAGTGGGCATAAATTATATAGAAATGGCTTTCTCGAACCATTCTACATCCCAGTATTGGCCAAATTTTCGGCCAACTTCTAGGTAGACTCCGACGGATTCAAAGCCGAATTTTTCATGGATAATTTGTGAGGCTTCATTGGGTAAGGTAATGCCAGCGTAGGCGCGATGCACGTCTTCTGTTTCCAATTGCTCAAACAGCTCAAGGTACAAGGCCGTTCCCAACCCTCGACCTTTGGTGTTTGGTTTTAGGTAAATACTGACTTCCACCGACGTTTCATAAGCGCGTTTGGGCTTGAATTGCCCACTGCAAGCGTAGCCGAGAATCTCACCATCTTGTTCTGCCACCAGTAAACGATGCCGACCTGTTAGTGCAAATTGCGAGAACCAAACCGCTCGGCCTTCTAGCGTGTACGGCTCTATATCAAAGGTCGTCGCCGTGTTCACTATGTAGTGATTATAAAGATCGGTTAATGCGGGTAAATCATCAATGACAGCAGGACGAATTTGAACGCTCATTTTTATCTCCCAATGGCAATTATCTAAGGCTGAAGCGATGTTCTGTTTTTACCACGCTTCACATTGCTGTAATAGACAATTTGCGACGGCACAGCGTTTACTCCATCAGTTCTGGCCATTGAGTTGACCAGCAACAATGATGATCAAAACCTGCCACTGTTTTTATTGGCGGTTTCTTTCCATCAGAAAAACGAGATTGATAAGACTCCGCGACAAATAATGGCACCGAACTATCATTTCCGCCCACAAGATGAAGCTGTGGAATATTCACTAATTTTTCCCAATAGTCGGCAGGATTAAGCGAGCCCATCAAAGGCGAAACATTCAGTTGCTGAGTCCATTTTTGAGGATCTAAATTCCCGGCCACAGTAACGAGTCGAACCACATCATCACGCCTTGCAGCCACCAAAGCCGCCACCGCACCGCCGCCAGAATAGCCCACTAAAACGAGCTGATTTGCGTGCATTTTTGCTTTTAACAGTGATACAGCTTCATCCATTGACGCCACAACTTCAGGAGCAAAACGTTCAACCGTCCAATACTTTCTAGAACAATTATTGTCTTCAACATACTGACAAGGACGACCTAAATATACGACATTGCCTTGATCTTTCATCGCGAGCGTCAAGGCCAATGGGTTAATCGGAGTTGGGTTAGAAGAAGGCTTAGTACGACTAATCCACGCCAAGCCATCACCTTCGATATAAATCGTTAATGGATCATTTGATACGCTTTTTTCTGCATTAGGAGAATAACTGCGAATGGAAAAATACTCAGTGTGTAATGTCTGTTTTTTCCAACCCGCCTGCTCCGCCATTGCGTCAGCATTTTCCACTCGGCTCTCAACGGAAAATCGCGCACAACCTTGCAGCAAGAATGCCATCACCACAAGCACACCAAAAGACCACTCTTTCATACCATTCCTCCTCAAGAAAAAATCTCTTCAACCAAAAATCTTTTCAGTAAAAGCCCCTTTAAACAAAAAAGCCCCACATCATCACGATGCGAGGCTTTTATCATAGACCCTTAGCGTTTAAAGACTAGACTCTAGATTAAAACACCCAAGTAAATTTCGCGGTTGCCGTTTGGCTTAGGAAGTCAGTACGCCCTTCTAGGTCATAACGAACCGTGATGTCAGTGGCGTCATCCAAGGCGTAGTTCACACCAACACCCGCACTGACCACCCAAGGCGACAGTTTCAAACCTTC
This sequence comes from Marinomonas sp., assembly GCF_965225885.1. Lineage (NCBI taxonomy): Bacteria > Pseudomonadati > Pseudomonadota > Gammaproteobacteria > Oceanospirillales > Oceanospirillaceae > Marinomonas > Marinomonas sp. The sequence continues at coordinate 1,132,308 of NZ_OZ245329.1, read as the reverse complement.
TGTCGTAAAGAACGCACCGCCGCCGGTGTAAGACGCGGTCAATGTTGAGGTTTCATTCATCACGTCATAACCCACTCCGGCACTGGCTGCCCAGGACAAGCTGTCATTAATACGTTGATCCAAGCCCCCATTCAGCGAGATCAAAAACGCTTCTGCTGTGTTGCTGCGCACGTTTAAGTTCAGGGCATCTGCACCCGTTTCTTTGTAGCTTTCGTCTTTGATGTAAGAGTAATCGGCACGCACACTGGGCGTGAGTTTTGTATCGCCATTGATCGCAAAGGTACGACCCAAGCCAGCACTCAAATTCCCCGTGTAACTGGTGTAGTCAGATTTCGCCGTGGTGCTCATGAAGTTGATATTTCTTGTGCCAGCAGTTTGGTTAACACCAGCACCCGCCTGCCAAGTCACGTCTAGGTTATGAAAACTTTCACCTAAATTACGTTGGCCATAGAACATCACTTGATAAGCATCGATGTCCGCGTTGTTGGTCGAGTTCGTGCCTTTGCCATCGGCTTTGGTGTTCATGTAAGACAAGGCAAAACCAACCGATGTCGTGTCGTTGATGTCACCATCCATACCACCAATAATGCCGTAGGTCTCGGCGTCGTAACCACTCACGCCACCACGAGCGTCTTGTTTCGCCCAACTGCCCACAGGTTTGACCCAGGCGTGTCCGTCTGAAATAAACCCATCACCAGAAGAGGTACCCGTTTCTACAGAACGACCCGCAGAGGAAACATTGGCCGTGCTAGACTGACGCGCCGCCACCACATTGCCATTGGCTTGCATCACCCCAGAAGACACTTTTGAAGAAGAACCAGACAATAATGGCAAGGTTTGCGCCACTGCCTCGCTTAGCTCGGCATTAGCATTAGAACCCGCTTTTATCTGACCCAGTCTCGCCACTACTTTGTCCATACCCGTGCCCGTTGTACCACCTAGAACAAATTTATCCAAGACAGAGGCCGCACCAAGACTAGAAGTGAAGTTTTGGTTTTGTACAGATTTCAGTAAAGTGACTTTATTATCAGAAGAGGCAGACTTACCTTTACTAGAATCATCTTTACTAGAATCATCCGTACCTTGTACAACGGTTAAATTAACATTGTTACCATCAACAACGGCCGAAAAATCAAACAATGCCGAGTTATCTTTTACGACAAAACCCTCAGATTCCAACTTACCGGCTTCAACGACTTTCGTCATGCTGCCCGCCGCTAACGTGTTGGCCTTCGTAACATCCACATTGATTTTGGAATTTTTTGCAAACGTCGCCGTTTTGGTCACTTTTAACTTACCGAAGCTGTTTAGGCTGCTGGCGCCTATTTTCAGAGTACCGCCGGTCTGATTGTAATCACCGCCTAACGCCAGAGTACCGCCATCAGCAATGGATAACGTCCCCCCCTTAACATTGGTCTTTCCTGTGTAACCAGATAAATTCCCCGTGAATCGAGTGGTGCCATTTACAATGTTGATATTGCTTTTGTCACTCGCTCCGCCAGTAATTGTGGGAGTAAACTCATAGTCCGTATTCGTGTGATTAAACACCAAAGTACCCGTTCCACTGCCAAACTTGATACCCTTCTCAGCAGCCAAAGTACCAGCAGCCGTTGCCGTTTGGCCTTCTGCCGCACCAATATTAACGCTCCCTTCAGAGCCACCAAAACGTCCTCCGATAGCAACAACGTCATTAGAAGTCACCTTTGCCCCGTCAGAAATTGTCAAGGCGCCTTTCCCCCCACTCCCAATATGCATATCGTTTGTTGCTGTTAAAGAAGAACCTCTTCCCGTTACGGTAACAGTACCTTCAGAGTCGCTCTCAAGTCCGATCTTATAGCTTCGAGCCTCCACTCTTGCCCCGGCAGAAATCGTCAAGGTGCCTTTGCCATGATTCCCAACATATATTAGCCCTGATTTTAAAGAAGAGCCACTTCCCGTTACGATAACAGAACCTTCAGAACCGTCAGAACGTGCAATATATAAAAAATCAGTAGCAGATGCCGTTGCCGTTGCCCCATCAGAAATCGTCAAGGTACCTTTGCCATTGTCCCCAACACGCATTTCTTCTGTTGATGTTAAAGAAGAACCACTTCCTTTTACGATAACAGTAGCCTCAGAATCACGGTTATTTCCGATATTGAAAGCACTAGAAGTCACCTTTGCCCCATCTGCAATCGTCAAGGTGCCTTTGCCTGTGTGCCCAACATTTATATTGGTTGTTGATTTTAGAGAAGAGTTAGCTCCCGTTACGGTAACAGTACCTACAGAATTTTCATTTGCTCCGATGAATAATATGTTCCCAGAAGTCACCTTTGCCCCAGCTGCAATCGTCAAGGTGCCTTCACCTGAGGACCCAACAAATATATTGTTTTTTTGATTCTAAAGAAGCGTCGCTTCCCATTACCTTAACGCTACCATTATTGCCACTATTCTCTCCAAGCGTTAAAGACCCACTACTAGCTTGAGTACTGCCTGTTACATTCGCTGTGCCGATATTAACCTTAACATTATCATCTATTTTTGGTTCATAAAGCTCAGGAAGCTCATCATTTACTATCCACTTATTATCAGTCCAAGCGGCATCACCTCCACTCCAAGTGATATCAGCAGCCAATGCGTTTGAAAGGGGCATTAACCCAATACCAGCAATAAGCAAACTTCCCAATACGCTCGGCTTTAGTTTAGGTATTTTGTTTGAGGATTGGGTTTTATGTTTACCCTTCGCTGCTTCACTAGCGACAACCCATAAGCCAAGTGTGGTATTCCAAACAAGACGAAATGAACGATTCATTGATTTTTTAACTCCAAAGCATTAAGTACAAAAATGGACCAACAGCGCGATAAAACCCACCACTCGGTCAGAAATGCGTCAAGGATACTGCTTTGAAGAGGCCCGAAACTGACGAAAGCTGATAAAAAGCCAGGTAAAAGTGCAAAAAAGAAGGATAATATACCTCTCTGTGCACTTGGCATTGGTACAGTTAAATAAGGTTCGTTTTGAACCAATCGATGGAGACACACACTTTGAAAAAAGCGCCGCTTGTGATCACTCAGAATTGAGCATGACAAATGACAAGTTTTCTAGACCGATGAGATCAAAAACCTTTATCATGTTATAAAGTCAGCTGCGTCGATAAAGCGTTAATTTTATAGTGGTTATAATTCTGAAATGGATGAAAGCTGATAAACCCCTTTTTTAATCCGCGAATAAGGCCCATGCTGACTGTTTTTCGATTGTTACTCACATACTGCATGCTAATGGGCTCGCTTAATGGGTATTCCCAGAATATCGAAATTGGTAAAGAAACCCACTCATTGCAGATACGGCACAACGTTGAATATTTACGTGACAAAACGGGCAAGTTATCGCTGGACAATGTACAAGACCCAAACCAAGCCTTCGTATCTGTTTCTTTGCCATTTTCAGCGGGATTTTCTAATGATATACATTGGTTTAGGTTTACCTTACAGCGCGACGAAGAGACGACTGAAAATTGGCTGCTAAGCGTTAGACCTTCTTATTTAGACAGTGTAAAACTGTTCACAAAAACACCGGATGGGGATTACATTGAAGATGAAGTCGGTGACTTAGTGCCGGCGAGCCAACGGGCAGCACTGTCTTTATTTACGCCCTTTTCAATACCCATCACCCTTAGCAATACAGAGCCGCATACGTTTTATCTACGCTTACAAACAGGCAGTTCAACCTCTTTAAACCTCACTTTAGACACGCCCTAAGCTCTCGCTTCGGCAAGCATAAAAGAAAATTTTATTGCCGGCATAGCCATTGGTGGGTGGGTCGTTCTGTGTTTGTATGCTTTTGCCATGACTCGGCTAAAAAAGGAAAAAGCCTATGTGCTAAGTACGTTATATATCGGTGGCTGCATTTTACACCGACTGGCCATTAGTGGTGGTGCTGCTCAATATATGTTCCCTGATTGGCCTTTGCTAGTAGATAGCATCGCCCCCTCTAGTATTTGTCTCATGTTTATTGGGCTTATTTTGTTCTTTAAGGACTTTTTTAAAACCAAACAATATTTTCGACGTTTAAACCGACTCATTAACCTAGCGTTAGGCGTAACGTTAATAACGCTTATGAGTCAATTCTTTGATAAATATTCATTGTTTGCACCCTACATGTTCCAGCTAATTTATTTGCTGTCTCCCATCCTGACTTACATCTGCTGGAGGGGAATAAAAACCGGCATAGCGGGTAGTTATGATTTGCTTTTTGGGTATTTACTATTTTTTATCTTAAATATTGCCAGTGTCTTGTCTGCCACTGGCAATATTCCTACTTACCCCATTCTAATTGACATGCCTGAAATCGCATCATTTGTATTTATCATTTTGATTTATAGAGCTTTATATATTCATCATAAAGCTAGTGAAGAAAAAAGAAGAAAATCAGAAAAAGACGTTGTCGTTGCTCTGTCTCTTGCTGCTGCAGAAAAAAAACAACGTATTGATCAATCAAATTTTATGAATCTTGTCACTCACGAACTAAAAACACCTCTTGCCGTGATGGACAGTGCCATTCAAACTTTATCGCTTGAAAAGGTAAACATTCCCCCTGTTGTGGTAGAACGTCATACGCGCCTCAAACACTCTATTTCAGAGCTCAATAATTTGATCAATACTGTTTTACAAGCTGAATATGCCGAGAAGCAGTCTCCCACACGGCCTATTATTATGAACATTGCTGATGGGATTGAAGGGGTGCTCAGGCAACTGTCATTTGAAAAAACACTGTTTGATATTAAGGTGCCACAGAATTTAACACTTGAATTTTCTCCAACTCATTTAGACTTAATACTAAGCAACCTTATGACGAATGCGATCAAGTATAAAACACCCGGTTCGCGCATCTTAGTTAAAGCGAAGTACGCTACTAAGGACAATATATCTGGTGTACAAATTTCTCTAAGCAATGAATACAAATCAAATATAAAGCCAGATACATGTCTCTGGTTTAAAAAATATTTTCGCCAACTAGAGGTACCAAATATTCAAGGTTTTGGCTTAGGTTTATATCTCGTTAAAGCCATTGTCGAGATGCACTCAGGACAGATTGAATGTCAGGTACGCGGTAACGAACCAATATGGAACATTACCTTTACCGTATGGATCCCACCCACTCAGACTCACTAGGAATGACGAAGCATGGCTCGGATTTATTTTGTTGAAGACAACGAATATTTATTAAGTGATGGCCTTCTATGGCTAAAGAGCGAAGGATATGATGCAAAAGGGGTAAGCTCTGCCGAGGAATTTTATGCGTTAATGAGTGAACAAAAACCGGATCTGGTTTTATTGGATTGGAATTTACCTGAAGAAGATGGTTTATCAATTGCGAATAAACTAAAAAACACACCAGAAACACATGATATTTTGATCATTTTTGTCACCTCTCGAAATACGATAAATGACAAACTATCTGGTCTTGATAGAGCAGATGCCTACCTCACTAAGCCTTTCGATTATCGCGAATTACTTGCAATGATTCGCGCCTTATTAAGACGAACTGCCATACACCGAAGTCAACTTGGAAATCCCGTCTTGGCGTACGTTCCATCACAGAAGAATATTAGAATGCCCAATGGAGAAGAGATAGATATTACTGAAAAGGAAAACATCATTTTACAGGTTCTCCTTAGTAACCCAAATGACATTGTATCCCATAAGCTAATTGCTGAAGCCCTAAACGAGCCTATGAGTTTTTACGAAAAGAATCGCACTGAAGCACTCGTTTCTCGCTTGCGCAATAAATTGAAAACAGGCGAAGACAACCCAATCCGCAGCTTTCGTAACAAGGGTTATCAATTAATGATTAAGATAGAAAGCATTGAAGAATAGTATTTCTATTTCTATCGCGATGGCTTTGCTCTCAGTCTCAGCCCCGCCACTCTAGTGTTTGCGAAGGCTGTTCACCAAACAATTGCTTGTAGTCTTTTGAAAACTGGCTCAGGTGCCAAAATCCCCATTGCGCGGCGATATCGCTGACGGCTTGTCCATGTTGGGCTTGAACTAGTGAACGACGAACGCCGTTTAGTCGGCTGATACGCAGGTATTGAATCGGGCTGACGCCGAGAATGCTTTCAAAGCTGTATTGCAAGGTACGCCGACTGACGTTGGTGACTTCACACAATTGCGTCACGGTCACCGGCTCATCAAGGTGATTGTGTAAGAACTGACGCACACAATCGACAACTTTTTTACGATGGTAATAGCTTTGCGTTTTGGCAGGCTGTGGAGTTTCCACTTTAAGCACTTCCAACAACGCCATCATGACAATGTCTTGCTGCAAGCGTGGCGGTGTTGTTTTGTTTTGCACCGAGAGCAAACGCGCGAGTACAAAGCGCACGTCCTCAAGCGTTTTATCTGGCACGCCAAGGCGACCATATTCGGTGAGCTCTTTCCAATTCAAGTCGACGCCATGAATCGTCGCCATTTTGATTAATGTCGACCGATCCACCACTAATCCATATAAATCATAATCTTGCGGTGTCGATAACTGAAAATCGCAATCGCCCGGTCGGCACATAATGTTGGTTGGATTAATAGTTAAACCGTTGATACGGCTTTCTTCTTGATCGGCCAGAGGAATCCCCAGCCAAACGGAATCTGGCCAAACGACGCATTTTTGCTGCAAGGCCTGACTGGTGTGCTCACAAAAAACCTGCAAGCCATCAAACGGCAGCTCGACAATACGGCCGTAAAAACTTCCACGGCTGATTTGATCATACTCTTGTTGCCAGTTGGTCAAATTACTCGCATGCAAATCGGCATCGTGAGCTTCCGACAATCTAACTTTCGATATGCGAGGGGAAAAGCCCTCTTTTGGTGCATTTTTGAGGTTTAACGACATCTCTTCATCCCGCTATATATCGATTTTTCTTAAATTTTCATTTAATAAAAAAATAACCCATTGAAATATATAGACATTCATACTTTTGCCATTATTCGATAACGTCGGTTTATGGATTTCCGTAATGTTAACTAACGTCATATATGTTCAAGCCATGCAAAATTGACACCTTTTTCTAGTTTGCTTTCTTGAACCAACAGCCTCTCAGTAAAGCGCGAGAAACGGTTATGAGTACAACACATTCGACTTTTCAGTTTAAGAACACAGTAGGCGAACGCACCTTCGGCTTTGTCGATCTTGCCGATTTAATGGCGAAAGCCACACCAGCCCGTTCGGGTGATCGCTTAGCGGGCGTTGCGGCCGAAAGTGCCGAAGAACGCGCCATCGCACAAATGACGCTTGCCGATGTTCCACTGAGCCTTTTCCTAGAACAAGCCCTCGTTCCCTATGAAGAAGATGAAATTACCCGACTAATATTAGACGATCATGACAAAAACGCTTTTTCTGCCATTTCTCATCTGACCGTGGGGGGCTTTCGTGATTGGTTGTTAAGCGACCTTGCCACCAGCGATATTCTTATTCAAATTCGCCCCGGTGTGACGCCAGAAATGGCGGCGGCGGTCAGTAAAATTATGCGCAATCAGGATTTGATCTTGGTCGCGAAAAAGTGCCATGTCAAAACCGCGTTTCGTAACACCATTGGCTTACCAGGACACTTGTCGACCCGCTTACAACCCAATCACCCAACCGATGATTTAACCGGCATCGCGGCCAGCATGTTAGACGGCCTGCTTTATGCTTGTGGTGATGCTGTTATTGGCATCAACCCTGCTACCGACAACGTGCAGCAAGCCACACGCTTGATCAAGATGATGGACGAAGTCATCCAGCATTATGAAATCCCGACTCAATCCTGCGTTCTCACTCATGTCACCAATACCATTGAATGCATTGAACAAGGTGCGCCAGTAGATTTGGTTTTTCAATCTATCGGCGGCACTCAAGCGACAAACGACAGCTTTGGTTTTAATCTCGCCAATCTGGCGGAAGCTCAAGATGCGGCCTTGTCGTTGAATCGCGGCACGGTTGGCAACAACGTCATGTATTTCGAAACAGGCCAAGGCAGTGCTTTATCAGCCAATGCCAATCATGGTTTGGATCAGCAAACCTGCGAAGCTCGCGCTTATGCGGTGGCACGTAAATTCAATCCATTGTTGGTTAACACAGTGGTTGGTTTTATCGGCCCAGAATATTTATACGATGGCAAAGAAATCACCCGAGCGGGTCTGGAAGATCACTTCTGCGGTAAGTTACTTGGTTTACCTATGGGTTGTGACGTGTGTTACACCAATCACGCCGAAGCTGATCAAAATGACATGGATAATTTACTGACACTTTTAGGTGTCTCTGGCTGCACTTTTGTTATGGGCATCCCCGGCTCCGACGACATCATGCTGAACTACCAGACAACATCTTTTCATGATGCTTTATACGCTCGTCGAGTACTGGGCTTAAAACCTGCGCCGGAGTTTGATGCTTGGCTCGCGAAGATGGAAATCTTCAAAAACAACGAGCAATTCATCCTCAACCACCAGCTACCCGATGCGTTCCATAAGTCACTCAATCGTATGATTGGAGGTCGCTCATGAGCCAAGACATCCCTAAATCCGACAGACCTAAACCTAATAAGTCTTTCCCGACCCATCCACATGCGTCTGTTGTCACTAAAAAAGAAGAAGCAGTCACCGAGAACGCATGGAGCAAACTCAATGCCTTTACCGATGCGCGAGTGGGTTTGGGCCGTTCTGGTATCAGCGTCCCAACCAAACATTTATTAGCCTTTCAGCTTGCCCATGCTCAGGCCATCGATGCGGTTCACACGCAGCTCGATAGCAACGCCTTGTCAAAGGCACTCATGGAGCAGGACTGGGCGAAAGATTGGACGAAAAACTGTGCCCCCCTAATGTTGCACAGTCGCGCGACGGACCGCGCCACCTATTTACAGCGACCAGATTATGGCCGCAGGTTAGATGAAGAATCTGCCGACAAACTAGACGAGCATCGAGCTTCCACATCACAAAGTTATGACCTTGCGATTGTCGTGGTAGATGGTTTGTCTTCTCTGGCAGTTGAACAAAATACTTTACCGTTTTTACAAGCACTTTCTAGCCATATCAACGGCTGGAACCTCGCACCTATTTGTTTTGTCGAGCAAGGCCGCGTGGCGATTGGCGACGATGTTTGCCAACGTTTAAACGCTAAATGCGTTTTGGTATTAGTCGGTGAACGCCCGGGGTTGAGCTCGCCCGATAGCTTAGGTTTGTATCTCACTTGGGGTGGCAAAGTCGGCTTGACCGATGCCTATCGCAACTGCATTTCCAACGTTCGCCCGGCTGGCTTGGTTTACCAAGAAGCGGCACGCAAAGCCTTTTATTTATTGAACGAAGCACGAACCCTGAAACTGTCTGGGGTAAAACTCAAAGACAGATCAGACGATGACTTAATCATGGACACATCTAAGGAGTCGAAGAACTTCTTCATCTCTTAAGGAAAAGTAATACATAAGCCCATCGGGCAAAAAATGACAATCAAACCAATTAATTAGAGCACAAAAGGAACAACAATGAGTGATCAAATGAGTAAGGAGTATCTGGCGAAACGCCAGCTGAAAAGAGGCTCCGCTGGCTGGGTTCTGCTAGCCGGTTTGGGCGTGTCTTATGTTATATCTGGTGATTTCGCAGGCTGGAACTTTGGTATTGCCGAAGCGGGCTGGGGTGGCTTTGCTATTGCGGCCGCGCTGATGGCGGTCATGTATTTCACGCTGGTTTTATCCTTGGCAGAAATGTCTTCGGCGATTCCTGCATCTGGCGGCGGCTATAGTTTTGCTCGCCAAGCAATGGGACCAACGGGCGGTTATTTAACCGGCTTAGCGGTATTAATTGAGTACGCTTTGGCACCGGCAGCCATTGTGATATTTATCGGTTCTGCGGTAGAAGCTCTGTTGGGCTTTAATGGACCTTGGGTCTATGCCGCGTTTTATATTATTTTCATCGGCATTCATTTGGCTGGTGCCGGTGAAGCGCTAAAAGTAATGATGGTCATCAGCGCCTTGGCGGTCATTGCCATTTTAGCCACCGCTTTCGCGCTAATTGGCGATTTTGATAGCAGCCGTTTGTTTGATATTGCGGTGACAGATGCCGCTGGCGCGTCTGAATTTATGCCGATGGGTTGGTATGGCGTTTGGGCCGCATTGCCGTTTGGAATGTGGTTGTTCTTGGCGGTGGAAGGTGTTCCTCTAGCGGCGGAAGAAGCAAAAGACCCAGCTAAGGATGTGCCTAAAGGCATCATCGCGGCGATGATCTTCCTCTTATTCACCGCGGTATTGATGGTTTTCATATTGGCTGGTGTCACGGGCGCAGAGGTCATGGGGAAAAGTGCTGTGCCACTTGTAGACGCATTGAATGTGGCGGGTCATGGCTCTTTGGCGACAGCGGTTAACGTATTAGGCTTGGCAGGATTAATCGCCTCTTTCTTCTCCATTATTTACGGTTACAGTCGCTTGGTGTTTGCCTTGTCTCGTGCGGGCTATTTACCAAAAGGTCTGTCTATTACCAGTAAGCGCAAAGTACCAACCTTGGCATTGATTGTTCCCGGTGTTTTGGGCTTCTTTGCTTCTCTAACAGGGGAAGGCGACCTGATGCTAACCATGGCAGTAGTGGGCGCAACCGTGTCTTATGCGTTAATGTCGCTAAGTCACATTATGCTTCGTATTAAGCAACCAGAGATGAATCGTCCATACAAAACACCGGGCGGCATCTTCACATCATCTATTGCTTTTGTGTTGTCGCTACTCGCTATGACTGGTGTTTATGCTTACGACCCTCGCGCCTTTTTCTATACCTTGGTCTTGTTTGTAATTGGCGCAGCTTATTACTTCTTGTACAGCAAAAACCGCCTTGTGGCGAAAACGCCTGAAGAAGAATTCGACATGCTGGCCGCTGCAGAAGCAGACCTTGCTACCTCGGCGTAATTCAATACCAGGAGCTGAGCTCTAAACACAAGAAACCTAAAAGCAACAGCCCTGCATTGAAAAATGCGGGGCTTTTTTTATTGAAAGCAAGTTCATGATCATTGACATAATGCCTACCGTCCCCCTATCCAAGATAACTTCTTCTACCTCAAAACAGGTGTGAATACACAGCAACTATCGCTGCAGACGTCATTATCTTTTCAATGTGATTATCAATACATGAAAACCTAACCAAAAGAACAGAAATTAATAAAATTAAAAAAATAAACTCTAAAAAAGCCTTAAAGATATATTTATTATCAAATTGTGATAATTTGTTGTAATTAATATTAATTTTTACTATTTTCTTAATGTGCTTTGCATATGTATAAAAAAAACAACAGTGTCACAAAGGGAAATAACGTATGAATATGTCATTTAAGAAAAGTAAGTTAAGTGTTTGCATCTATGCAGCCTTAGTTGGTACACCGCTACTAGGTCATGCTTATTCAATAGTTGATAACGAAACTAGTCATTTAACTTTTAGTGGAGAGGCTGCTGCTGGCATCTTCCACAGTCAAGAAAGATATGACAGTAGCGACGGCTCACCTTCTTGGCAGGAGGGCTATATAAAATACGGCCTATCAGGTGATAAAAAGCTAGCTAACGGTGAGCTATTTGGTTCTGTTAGCGCGCTTTCAGGCGGTACCTGGGGCGATGGCGATGCGGGTGGCGCCACAACAAGCGATGAAAGAAAAACAGACATTGAAGATTTGTTTGTAGGCTATCGGGCAGATCAGTTTGAGGTGTCGATTGGCCGCCAACCATTCAAAGTCGGAGATGGTTTTATCCTCAACGGCGATGCTTTAAACCTAGGTAGTGCCTTAGATTCAGTTGCGACTGAAATAACCCCCAATCGAGGTGGCGGAATCTGGATCGCGCCACGCAAAGCATTTGGCAATACGGCCATTCTTCGCATAGGTGGCGATGAAGGCTGGCGCTCTGATGTTTATTGGTTGCAATCTGATAACGCCGGACAAGCCAGTACAGAAATGGCAGGGATCAATATTGAGAATATCAACCAATATGGTGTTGTTGGCTTTCTATACAACCAAGGTCTAAGCGTTGATAAGAAAGAATCAAGCTTCTTCGGGTTAGATAAGCGCGATGGTCAGAAAACCATGAGCTTACGCTATCAAGGCAATGCTGGCGTTGAGAATTTATTCCTATCATCTGAATATGTGAAGCAGACCCAAGGCGACAACTCTAAAGATGCCAATGCTTGGTATGCAGAAGCAGGTTGGACATTTGCTGATACGGCTTGGTCTCCAAGTGTGAACTATCGATTTACTCGTTATGAAAATGGCTATGACCCATTATTCTATGGTTTCAGTCGTGGTTACGGAACCTGGTTCCAAGGTGAAGTAGCGGCAAACTACGCAGGGACTTCAGGAAACAATATTGATTCAGATATTCACTCCATTAACATCAAGGCAAACCCTACTGAAATGCTAAGTGTTGGTGCCGTTTATGTTGATATATCAAACACTAAAAATGGTACAGGCAAAAATGATGCTAAAGAACTAGATATATGGGCTGAATGGGTAATAAACGACCACCTAATTGTATCTCCTTTAGTTGGTTTCTATACACCTAAGGCCAGCACGAGCAATCAAGGAAATAGTGATACAAACATGTACTCACAAATCATCGCTATCATGCCTTTCTAATCCCTTTCAAAAGAGGTTAAAGCGTTGAAAATCGGCGGCCTGCTCCCCTCAGGTCGCCGTTTTTTTTGCCAAAAATATTGTTCGCACAAAATATTTTTCAAAAAAAAAAGACGCCTTATTTTAAGCGCCTTTTCGTTTTGTCTTTTAATCCTGCACTTTACTTGGGAGTACGCAGTACCATCAGTTTCATTTCCGTCATGTCTTCTATTGCAAAGCGCACCCCTTCACGGCCCAAACCACTGTCTTTTACGCCACCATAGGGCATATGGTCAACACGCCACGAAGGCACATCGCCAATCACAACACCACCGACTTCTAGCACGTCCCATGCTTTATAGGCTTTATAGATGTCTTTAGTGAAAATACCCGCTTGTAGACCAAACACTGAGTTGTTTACCTCTTCTAACGCAGTGTCAAAATCACTGAAAGAAGATAAAACAGCGACAGGACCAAACACTTCCTGACAAGATACAGACATAGAAGGATCCACGTTTTCCATCAAGGTAGCGTCCAGCATGGCGCCATCTCGCTTACCGCCAGCTAACACCGTTGCGCCACCAGCGACGGCGTCTTCTATCCAAGTATGCAAACGTAAGGCTTCTTGTTCGCTGATCATCGGACCAATAAAGGTATTTTCATCCAATGGATCACCCGATACCAAGGCATTAACGGCTTTAGTAAGGCGCTGCTTAACATCGTCATAAAGCGACTCGTGCACGATAATGCGCTGCACACTGATACAACTTTGGCCCGATTGGTAATACGCACCAAACACAATACGCTGCACGGCATCATCAAGGTCTGTCCCTTCGTCGACGATACACGCCGCGTTACCACCCAGCTCAAGCACAACAGGTTTCTTACCCGCTTTGGCTTTTAAGGCCCAGCCGACATCTGGTGAGCCAGTGAAGCTTAGCAATTTCAAACGCTCATCCGTGGTGAATAAATCGGCACCATCACGATGACAAGGAAGAATCGAAAACGCGCCTTTTGGCAAGTCAGTTTCCGCTAGAATCTCACCAACAATCAACGCGCTCACTGGCGTCAAGCTGGCTGGTTTTAGAATAAAAGGACAACCAGCGGCAATGGCTGGGGCAATTTTATGGGCGGCTAAGTTCAGCGGAAAATTAAACGGTGAAATAAACGAGCATGGACCAATTGGAACGCGTTTCCACATGCCTTGATAATCTGCCGCACGAGCAGAAATGTCCATTGGCATCACTTCACCATAAATGCGCGTTGCTTCTTCTGCGGCAATTTGGAACGTATCAATGAGTCGCGTAACTTCACCGCGAGAATCTTTGATTGGCTTACCCGCTTCAATACAAAGCGCATAGGCCAGCTCTTCAAAGCGTTCTTTAAAACGTGTAATACAATGCTGCAAAATCGCTTGGCGTTGATACGCTGGCATGGCTTTCATCGCGGCTTTTGCCCCATCGGTGGCGGCAATGGCTGTATCAATATCAGCAGCACTGGCAATGGCCACCTTAGTCGCGACTTCATTGGTATATTTATTGTGAACCGACAAATCCGTGTTGGCATAAACGGCTTCATTAGCCAAATAAAATGGATAACTGGATTTAAGCATGGTCTCGATCTCTTTTTATATTATTGATGACAAGAAGGGAAAAACGCATGAAAACCATGCGTTCTATTACCATTATTTGGACGTCACGTTATTAAAAAGTCACATCATTAAGCTAGGTCTGGTGCATCTAAATCTAGGCCCATTTCTTTTAATACGGCACCCGCCGTTCGAAAAGCATCGATCGAGGCAGGCACACCGCAGTAAATCGCCACTTGCAATAAGACTTCGCGAATTTCTACAACAGTAACACCATTGTTCACGGCACCACGAACATGCAAGGCTAATTCATGAGGACGATTAAGCGCGGAGATCATCGCCAAATTAATCAGGCTGCGTTCACGCTTTTCTAATCCTTCTCGCTGCCAAACATCTCCCCAGCAATATTCTGTCACTAACTGCTGAAGCGGGCGGGTAAAATTAGTCACATTGTGAATAGAGTTATCCACATACTCACTGCCTAACACAGCTTTACGAGTGACAAGGCCTTTATCAAACTTATCTGCCATAACGTTACCTATAAGTTTCTTATGTGTTACTTATATATTTACTTACTATTATCTATAGCGAAGCTCTACCGTCTGACCGAGTAGGTGAAGACGATAAGTATGACCAGCAACCATATCAACAGGCTTGGTCAAAGAACCGCTCAAGAACTGCTGCCCTGCTTTCACTTCACCAAAAATGACCAATATATTGCGGATCATACGCATGACTGAACCAAGCGGCCCACCCAAGACATTCGTTAGAGAGCCTAGTTCACTTGTGTCGCCCATGTCTAACTGACATGAAAAATCAGACTCATCGAACGCCTTGCTATCAAATGACACCAGCTCACCAACCTGATAAAAACCCGCCGCCGCGTTATCTGCCACAAAATGATTGATGTCGAATTTCCATCCATGAAGGCGACAATCGGCTACCTCAATCGCCGGCGCCATCCATTCAATGGCAGCCAATATTTCTTCATCAGACACATCACTGCCTACTAAACTTTTGCCTAAAACAAACATAATTTCGGACTCAATTTTAGGCGCAATGGCCTGATCTTGAGTTAATTCACCCGTCAATATATTAGCTGCAAACAAAGGGGCATAAATCGGTTCTTGTAGTGAGAAACGGTCTAAAGCGGCCTGGCTAGAAAAGGCCACTTTCCAACCCGTTAGCCCGTTACCCTCTTGCTGATTCAAGGCCATGATGGCTTTTTGAACCTGATAACTAAATTCAAGGTTTTGTTCCGATAGCTCTTCCATCAGAGAGACAGCAACACATTCGCTACGTGCCCCCTTCAGTAGTTTGGCAAATTTGTCTTCTAACACCGCCATCTCCTAATTCGCTATTTCGCAGTGAGTTTTGCTCGTAATTCATCCAAAACTTCGTTTAGGCGTCTAGACGATGTCAATGCTGCGACAAAACGATCTGGACGAATGATCACGATTTTATCCCGTGCTTGACTAAACCAATCGGCTAAGTTGTTCTCCAAATCTTCGACACTAATACAACCGGATGCGGTTAAACGCTCATCATGGCTAAAGCCACTGCGGGAGGGATTAGCTTGCACATATTGGGTCTGCATCTTGTTCCAAAAAGCTTTATTTTCGTCCGACATGTAGTCGGTTGGATTAATGCGGTAACCAACGATAGAGAACCAGTCGCCCAGAACGGTATCCAGTTTCTCTTTCTTGCCTTCGGCCGTTTCGACGTTAGGCTGAATGAAAAGTTTTCCCACCAGACTGTCTTCATAGACTTCTTCACTTTCGTGATAAACGATACCTTTAACAATGTGGGCTTTTGGTTTGAATTTGAACTCAACTAAATGCTCGCGCAGGCTGTCGACAGAATCTGTTGCTTTGAACATCCAGTCACGAATACCTGCCATAATAGGATTCGTCATTCCTAGAATCGCGCCCATGTTATCGGCCAACCCGACCAAGTCAGTCGCATGGCCACGGCGCTCATCATCATAGCTTTGTAAAATACTCGGCGATGCCAATCCTTTAACAACCGCCGCGACTTTCCAACCGATGTTCACCACATCGCGAATACCGGAGTTAAGACCTTGGCCTGCCCAAGGCGGCGTAATATGGGCAGCGTCACCGCACAATAAAACTCGACCTTTCACAAAGGTATCGGCGACTCGGGAATTATGGGTATAGGCGCGAATACGAACGATATCAAGCTCATCGACCTTATCACCAATATGGCGACGAATCAGACCGCGAATTACGTCTTCTTGGCAAATGTCTTCTTCTTTCTCATGAGGGAACAACATGAATTCCCAACGGCGATGTTGATAAGGCAAATAGATACACACAAAAGGCCGAACCGGATCACCATGCAATGCGGTAAAAGGCGCATCAAGTGTATCGTTGGCCGCGTCTACGACCACCCATTTCGCTGGGTGAGTCAAGCCAGTAAACCCGACCTCTAGCTGCTTACGAATTTCTGAACGACCACCATCGGCGGCAATAACGTAATCTGCTTCTAGGCAATATTCTTCACCAGATGGATCGGTGACTTTCAGTAATACTTTGTCGTTCTCTTCCTTGATACTGGTCATCGAATGACCCAAGCATAAATCCACCGAATCAAAACGTTTCAAACCATCACGCAGGGTCACTTCTAACAGCTGTTGCATAAACATGTTGCGCATTGGCCAGCCGTATTGTGCTGCTTTGGGTTTTACTTCCGCAAAGCACACACCGCGAGCGTTGTAATAGCGCAGCGGTACGTTAGCGATCATGTCTTTCACGGCCGTGTCTGCAAGACCCACACCTTGTAAAACACGCAAGGCTTCATCGTCCATCCCCACCGCTCTTGGATAAGGTAGAATCTCTGCTGATGCTTCAATCAATACCGTATTGATATTATATAACCCCATATAATTGGCGAGTGTCACACCATTCGGTCCACCGCCAACAATCACCACATCTGTTTTTTTTGTTTTCATCAGTAAAGACCTCTAATCTGTAAGAACCGTTTTCATGAAATGGACAACCGCTTCATTGAATTTTTCAGGTTGATCGTCATGAACATAGTGACTAGCACCCTCTATTTGAACGGCCTGAACAACATCACTGGATGCCATAATATCGTTAACAGTTTGGCTGGATAAAAAGTCAGAATTGCCACCTTTTACCAATAGCGTAGGACAGCGAATGGCATGAAACGCCGGCCATAAATCGATAGGTTCAATGGTCAATCTCGCTTCACCAATACCTTGTTGATCATGTTTCCACACCACGTTACCGTCCACTTCACGGAACGAATAATTCAAACGTGCTTGTAAGGCTTGTTCGGTTAAGTTCGGACGGGAGCTTGTCCAAAAGGCTTTGGCATCTTGCCAAGAATCAAAGCTTAAGGGCGTATTACGCATTTCTCGGCGAATACGCTCTGCCCCTTCACCTTGTTTGGAGGAGCCAGGGCCAATGTCTTCGATCACCATAGCAATGACACGCTGCGGATATTGACGAATAAACTCGACGGCATTCTGACCACCTAATGAGTGACCAATTAAGACAAAACGATCCAACTCTAAATGATCAACAAAACGCGTTAAATCCTTAACATAAGAGTCGGTGTTATAATCCTTAGTCGGTCCCCAATCACTCTCACCACGGCCACGCTGATCCAATGCATAAAAGGTAAACTCATTCCCCAATGCATCCACCAAGTCTTGCCAGGTTTGTGCAAAGCCGCGTAGTCCATGAAGCATGACCACAGGCACCTTGCCATTACCCCATTTGAGGTAATGTAAATTAAGCCCATCACTGGTAAAAAAATGGCTGCTACTCGACATTGTCATGGCTCTTACCTCTATACAAAATGGCCGCTACAAAAAATAGCCTCTATTAAAAATTACCCCAATTAAAAATGACCTCTAAACGAGGCCATTTTCTCCTTTCACATCTTTCGCTTCTAAGCCACCAAGACGTGCATGCAAACGACCACGAGTCGCAAAGGACCAGATAATCAAAATCTCATCATTACGTGGCGCATCGTTAAACGACACGGCAATAGAGTCATAATGAGAACGGACATATAGAGCATCTTTATGAGCAAGAGGCACATCGATGATCGCACCTGGCGCGCCCACTCTTCCGGTAGAAGGCACCCAAGACTTACCGCCACCTAATGCAACTCGAATCGGGTCTGCAGCAGGATTCGTCAGAAAAGCATTACCGTGTTCATATTCACCAAAGGCACCAACAAGAACCGATTTACCGTAACTCACGATCTCATTGTCACCCGCGATTTCATTAATTCGACGACCAAACTCTTTGCCTAATTCAGGAGAGTGATCAATCAAGGCAGACAAATCTTCTGAATACGTATTGGCAAACGGATTATGGATAGCAGCAGCGATTACATATTTTTTAACTGGCTCGCCATCCGCCAATTTACCTGTTTCGTTGGCTAAGGTTTCTTCGTAATTGTAGAACCATTTACGAATGTGGTATGGGCCAAAATTAGCTTCTTTCATGATTTAGATCCTTATAAAATTATTCAAAAATAGGTTCAAGAGCAAACGGACGGCTAGGGGCATCGGTTGCTTTAAAACGTCTTTTGCCTAGCTCATCGTCATGCTCTGTTTCTAAAAAGAACTCTAAGCGGTTACCATCTGGGTCTTCAAAATACAAACCTAGCCCCACTTCATGATCTGTGGTTTTGACAATCGGCACCTTTTTCGTCAACAACATGCCATACAGCCTGCGCAACGTCGTCAAATCCCCATCGATTTCCATGCCGTAATGCTGCAGGCCAATAACGCCTTTGGTGGAGCCTTCAGGCGCTCGGATCAAAGCGATATCATGGTGCTTCTGACCAAAGCTCATCATGATCCATTCGTCACCATTACGAGCATTGATGTCCATCGACAACACATCCTCATACCACGCGGCAGAAGCCACAGGGTCGGATACGAATAAAGAAAGATGGGTACGATTAATTTTCACCTTCATGTTAATCACCTAATTGTTATGCGATCACACCACTATTTTTTGATTACTGAGGTATGAGCAGCTTCAATAACAGCTTCAGCTGGCGTCCAGAGCACGTCCGATATTTCACTGAATTCACGCCATTCTTTTTTCCAAGAAAGGCCCGCTTTCTCACTGGTAAACAAGTGTCCATACTTAGTCCCAGCAACCACTTGATTAGGATTCGCTGGATTAACATGAATCCCCCAAACGCAAGAGTTGGGTTGTACTGGAAAAGGAAGTAACTGCCACGTCGCAGCCGCATCATGGGAAACAAAAAGTTGGCTGGTTGTACCCGGCGTGCCATCTGAAACACTTAAGTAAATCGTGCTTTCTGTGCCCATTGGTACGGCCGTAGAACGCGCGTAATACAAGCCAAATGCTTCTTTTGCAATCACACCTTCCCATGTCGCACCATCATCAAAACTACGATAAACCGCGTTTACACAAACCACCACAACCACTTTTTTACCGTGATTTGGCAAAACCTGAATCGTGTGAATGTCGGAGTTAAAGTCCCACAATAAGCGATCGTCGATACGCTCCCACGTATCACCACCGTTCTCGCTCTTAAACAAACCGCCTTCTTCTAAACCAAACCAAACTTTGTTGCTGTCTGTTGGATCAAAAGCAAACGCCAATAGACGAGGTTTACTCACACCAGCACAAAATTCTGGAATGTCTACGGGCGCGCGATCCCATGTTTTACCGGCATCTTTCGTACGCCATAGCACCGCGCGCGACGGCGCACCCGTGCCGACAAAAATTCGCTTTGAATCATTTGGGTCTACTGCCACTTTCCAGACGGTTTCACCATTAAAAGGCGAATCGATACGAGTCCATTTAGTGCCCGCATCTTTACTGACACACAAACCTGTATCGGTACCAATATATAATGTGCTTGGATTGGCAGGATCTACGTCTAATGAACGAGTAATCGCATCAAATTCGATATCTTGACCTAAGCCAAGACGATGCCATGTTTGTCCATTATCTGCGCTTTTGACGACACCTTGGCCGACAGTAGAAACTAAAATTGTTCCGCTCATCGCTCTGTCTCCTAAATGAATATACCGCGAGTCAAACCACCATCAATGCCAATAGACTCACCAGTTACCGCGCCTGCTTTTGGCGATACTAAAAAGCCAATCAAGTAAGCAATTTCAACAGGCGCTAACGTACGACGAATTGGTGTGACATCAATGTAACCTTGCTCAACTTCTTGAGGGGTTTTGTTTTGTAACTTACCTTCACGCTCGTATAGCTCCTGAATATGAGGAGTATCAACAACACCTGGGTGGATGATGTTACAAGTGATGCCATGAGGGCCAAGCTGATCTGACAGGTTTTTCGTCATGTGAACAATCGCAAGGTTACGCATACCAGACATAACTTTGCTGCTACGACCCGTTAACCCGCCGATGTTCACAATACGGCCAAAGCCTTGCTTCTTCATGTAAGGCGTAACCGCTTTCGCACAACGGAAGTAACCAATCACTTTAGTATCTAAATCACCAAGTAATTCATAGTCATTAGCAAATTCAATCGAGTTACGCACCACACCAGAAGGCGCTGCAGCACCGTTGACTAAGATATCGATTCGACCAAACTCTTTTGCCGCCGCAGCAACCATGGCTTCTACCGAATCCATGTCAGTCGTATCACAAGCAACAGGCAATATACGACGACCAGTAGCCGCCGAAATTTCAGCCGCTGTTTTTTCTAATACCGACATGGTGCGAGAACAAATCACTACGTCACAACCTTCTTCGGCCAGAAACAAGGCAACATCCTTGCCAATTCCCATACCACCGCCAGTAACAATGGCAACTTTATCTTTTAATTCTAAATTCATAACCTAATCCTCTAATGACTATTAACCTAAATTGACAAAAACGCTCTTCGTTTCGGTATAGGCATCAATGACATTTTTGCCCATTTCACGCCCCCAGCCCGATTGCTTATACCCACCAAATGGCGACGCTGGATCGACCACATTCCAACAGTTAATCCATACAGAACCCGCTTTTAGTCGGCTTGCAATGGAATGTGCCTGAGTGAGATCGTTGGTCCAAAGACCCGCCGCCAAACCAAAAGGCGTATCATTGGCACGATGAACCAATTCATCCACATCCGACCAGCTCATCACAGTGACAACAGGACCAAAAATCTCTTCACGGGCCACACGAGCTTGTTCTTGTTTATCCAAGAAAACCGTCGGAGACATAAAGTAGCCATCACCCAAATCACTGGGTTTTTGACCACCACAAACCAGCTCAGCACCTTCGGAAACCGCGCTATCAACATAGCCTTTGACGATATTAAACTGTGCAGACGAGACCAAAGGTCCCATGGTGGAACGAGGGTCGAGGCCAGGACCAACCACATGAGCCGCCGCGTGTTTGCGCAACTCATCAAGGGTTTGCTCAAGGACACTTTCGTGAACGTATAAACGAGATGCCGCGGTACACACTTGGCCTTGGTTGTAGAAAATGCCATCCGCGGCGCCTTTAGCGGCTTTAATAATGTCCGCGTCAGGCAAAATGATGTTAGGCGACTTACCACCTAGCTCAAGAGACACTTTTTTCATGTTCCCGACCGCACTTTGCGCAATCAAGCGACCAACCCCAGTGGAACCAGTGAAAGCGATTTTATCGACATCAGGATGAGCCGCCAGTGGCGCACCAGCGCCAGCACCAAAACCAGTCAATACGTTAACCACACCACGAGGAATACCAGCACGCTCAATCAATTCAGCCAAACGCAATGCGGATAGAGGCGTTTGCTCAGCTGGTTTCAAAATAGAGGTACAACCCGTTGCCAAAGCAGGGCCTAACTTCCAAGCACACATTGAAAGCGGGAAATTCCAAGGCACGATAAGAGCACAAACACCCACAGGCTCTTTCACCGTATAGTTCAACATACGTTCGCCAGAACGTGGAGAAACGGGAATCGTGCTGCCTTCAATTTTTGAAGGCCAACCAGCAAAATAACGAATGATGTTAGCCGTAATAACCACTTCACCATTTTTCGCATTGCTATAAGGCTTACCATTTTCTAGGGAAATAATTTGACCTAGATTCTCAGCGTCCTCTTCAATTAAGTCAGCAAGGCGAAGCATAAAGCGCGTACGATCTGAAGCAGATACGCGTCCCCATTCACCTTCCAGCGCACTTCTCGCTGCATGAACCGCACGATCAACATCATCGGATTGCGCGTCAGCAACACTCGCAATCGTTTGAATCGTCGCTGGGTTTTCTACGGTAAAAGATTTTCCAGATTGTGCTTCAACCCATTCGCCACCAATAAACAAGCACTTAGGGTTTTCTAGAAATCGTTTTACTTCGGGAAATAGTTCCACAGTAGTCATGTTCAACCTCACAAGGACATTTCAATTAGACGTGGCGCTTTGGCATCACATGCGGCTTTAAAGGCATGCGCTAGCTCAGCGTTTGTTTCCACACGCACCGCATCCACACCGTAACCTTTCGCTAAGGACAACCAATCAACACGAGGTTTATCCAAAACAGTTAAGGCAACGGAATTCACGCCAAATTCTTTCACGCCGTAACGACGCAATTCGTTTTGCAGAATGTTGTATTTGTGGTTTGCAGCAATAAGAATGACGACTGGCAAGTTCTCGCGAGCGATACTCCACAAGGTTTGAATGGTGTATTGCGCACTGCCATCCGATTGCAAACACACCACGGTATTACCAGGTTCTGCCAATGCCGCACCAAACCCAGCAGGAAGACCTTGGCCGATGGCACCACCGGTATTGGTAATAACACGGTGACGAGCAGACAAAGCGGATTCGGTGAAGAATGGGTAACCACACGTACCGCCTTCGATAGACACGATACAATTGTCTGGCAAACCTGAGGCAACCACTTTACCGATAGAGTCTGGAGTCAATGCTTCATTTGCACTTGGTAAAGGAATCGTTCCAGTTAAATCTTTGTGAGCTGGTGCATTTAGCAATTCAGCCAATGCTCCCATTGCGGCAGAGACGTCTTCGCCCACTTCAGCCAATGTCACCAGACGATCCGTTTCTGCTAAACGAGATGGCAAACCTTCGTAGCCAAAGTAAGCAATTGGCTCAACCACACCCGCACAAACTACTTCGTCATATTGCTCTAACTCTGCAATGGCTTTTTCTGGGAAATAAGGCAAACGATCAAGGTCTGGCAAACCACCACCACGATGAGAAATACGTGGGAAGGTCTCTGCAAACATCTTAATGCTCGGAAGCTGTCCAATACGGCCTGCGGCTTTCAAGCCTTTTTCATCAAGACCGTTATCACCAACGATGAAGACCAATCGTTTACCCGCTTTAATACGTTCAGCAACGGCTTCAACATAGTCTGCTTTGAAGTGACGTTTAGGAGGCAGAATAGACACTTTCGGCATATCACCAGACAATTCTTTTGCTTGTAAATCCATTGGCAATACAAGTGTTGAAATAGAACCAGAAGGCTGCCAAGCAGAACGCATTGCCGCAGCAAAATCTTCCACTATGCGATCAACAGATTTAGACGTACGGAAAAAAGACGACACTGGACGAGCCAAGGATTCGATATCGCTCGCTAGCGGTGGATCGTAATTCACATGCCAAGAGGCATGGTCACCAACTAAATTAACAATCGGGCTATTTGCACGACGAGCGTTGTGTAAATTGGCAATACCGTTAGCAAAACCAGGTCCCAAATGAGTAAGAGTCAATGCTGGGCGACCAGACACTCGACCATAGCCATCAGCAGCGCCAGTACATACACCTTCGAACATACTGAGAACGGGGCGAAATTTTGGTTCGCTGTCCATTGCTGCTACAAACGGCATCTCAGTCGTTCCTGGATTCGCGAAACAGTACTCAACACCTGAGTCGACTGCGGCTTTAATTATTGCTTCTGCACCATTCATAGAAGAACCTCTTTATTAACTTATTCTCACATTATGCGAAAATGCAAGCTAATGTCAACAAGTGAAAACCATAAAATTTAATTTTTACGGCATATATTAAGATTTTAAGTAAAAACAGACTGTTTTATTATAATTTTACATAATGCTAGTATCAAAATGAGAGAAAACACAAAATTCATAAATAAAAAAACGGTACAAGCAGAGGATCTGCTTGTACCGCTTAATAGGGAGGGCAACACTTAATAAATAAAAATTACTTGTTGATATGCATAACCTGCAAAGACGTAAACTCTAGTAACCCTTCATCGCCAAACTCCACACCAAAGCCAGACATCTTACATCCGCCCATTGGTATATTTGGCTGAATCTGAGCGTGTGTATTCACAAAGGTCGTCCCACATTCTAAACGAGCTGCAATCGCAGTTGCTGTTGCAGTATCAGGCCCCCATACTGAACCATCCAGCCCCACATCAACGCCGTTAGCCATTTCCACAACATCATTGACGTCTGAGAACTTGATAATAGGCAGCGCCGGACCAAACTGCTCTTCTTGAACCAAAAGAGCATCATTTGAGATATCCGCCACAATTGTAGGCGGATAGAAATAACCAATACCTTCAATCGGTTGACCACCGGTTAATACCGTGGCGCCACGCTTTTTCGCATCATTAACAAGGTCGGTAACAAGCTGTAATTGATCTTGATTCTGAACGGGGCCAAAGTTAACACCTTCATCCATACCATTGCCGACAACCTGATCATTGGCTATTGCAACCATGGCTGCACACATATCGTCGTAAACACTTTCATGAACATAAAGGCGTTTAATCGCACCACACGTTTGCCCCATATTTAAGAAAGCGGCACCAAAAATAGCAGGCGCGACTTTAGCAACATCCGTACCTTCCAATACGATAGCCGCATCATTACCGCCTAACTCAAGCGTAAGACGCTTCAAGTTGTCAGCGGCATTACGCATAACAGATTGACCTGTAGGCGTTGATCCGGTGAAAACAATCTTGTTAATTCGTGGGTGTGACGTAATGCCACTACCAATGCCTCGTTCGCCAGTAATGACGTTAATAACGCCTTTGGGCAAATGGTTATTCATGATCTCAACTAAGGTAATCGTACTTAGCGGAGTCAAACCTGACGGCTTACTGATTACGGTATTCCCCGCGCGTACCGCTGGAATAACATGCCAAATAGCAATCATAAAAGGCCAGTTCCAAGGTGTAATAGAAGCAACTACACCAAGTGGCTTACGATGTATTTCAATACGTTTAGTCTCTGTCTCTTCTGCTATTTCAACAGCTATATCCTGAGAAGCGGCATAGCGTAACCAAGCCAGTCCACCTTGCACTTCGCCAACCGCAAGACCAAAAGGTTTGCCTTGTTCTGCAACAATCAGCTCTGCAATTTCATTGCACCGCGCGTCGACTTCATCGGCGATTTTATTTAGTGCATCCTTACGTTCTTGATGACTAGACAAACGCCAGCTTTTAAAAGCAACTTGCGCTACGGTGACAGCGTCATCAAGTTGCGAGGCATCCGCATTCGCGCAGGTTGCGACAGTTTCAAATGTGGCTGGGTTCTTTACATTAAAAGGCGGATTATTACCTTCTACCCAATCACCATTAATAAGACACTTAAAATGACGGCTCATTACTTATCTCCACTAAACTTGACTCGTCACACCAAGCAAAATGACCTGATGCAGACAATAAATTAACCAAACACAACCTGTATTATTTGTGTAGACCTCGCTAGCTCAAGCCTTATTCACACAACTAAATCTCATAAGAATATGATTGGCTCTTAAAACTCTATATAAGATTTATGACACACGAACGCCAAGCTGTAAACAGTATTTTTATATTTTTTCTCACAATAAGATAAAGTTTGAATTTTACTCATTACTTATCATCACCACATCTTGGTGCTGATTGAATTTTTGAGACTTTGAAACTTTTTGAGAAAATCGGACATTTTTTTGCGAGTCAAAAAATAATACTGCCCAAACAGACAAGAAACTTCAAAATCTCAAATTATACGAAATAGCATTGAAACTAATCACTTATGTAGGTATATAATCTAATAAATTGCCATTTTTAATGGTCAACTTTATATTAGCCTTACTATCTATTAATTAAGAGGTCTATGTGACTAGTCTCAATAAAATGCTAAACGTGCTGAATATTTTTGGACCAGGTTCTCTTATTATCAATGTGGACGACATTGCTAAACAGCTGTCTCTTTCCCGTGCAACTGCCTACCGCTATGTTCGAGAACTGTGTGATGCTGGCTTATTAACACGCATAGATACTAGCTATACTCTGGGCCCAAGAATCATCGAACTAGATTGGATGATGCGACAACACGACCCCCTTATTTCACATGGTCGTGAGGTCATGGCTGAACTGTCAAAAAGCACAGGTCTCACTGTCTATATGAGTGTGTTCTACGATGGTCATATTATTAATACTCACATTGAGTCTGATATTAAGAAATATGGCTTTGCCTTTGGCCGAGGCCGCCCATTACCTATTTTCAGAGGTGCGCAGTCTAAAGTTCTGGTAGCCAATCAAAAAACAGGGCGCTTGAAGAAAATTTACGACGAACAAATTGCACCAGACGAAGACTACGACATCACCTGGAAAGAGTTTAATGCTGAAGCGAAGAAAATTCGTAAAGATGGTTTTTGTGTCACTCATGACGAATTAAACCTAGGTTTAACAGGAATAGCTGCGCCTATTCTGAACCTTGAAAACGATGAAATTCTTGGAAGTATTGCTTTTGTTGGTACCACCAGCGCATTCGAACTGTTCCGCCTTGATGCTGTGGTAGAACGCTTACAGCTTGCTACAGCTAATATTGAAAAAGGTGCACATTTAGACCGTGAATGAAACGTATAATACAAAGCGGGATGTTAAAAACCCGCTTTGTATTTTATTACCGCACACCGTAATACGGTTCTAAGCTCGTGACTGACGAATTTTCCCGATAATAAATACCAAGATAGAAATCACCGTTAACGACAGCAATATCACACTAATAGGACGAGTGAAAAACATCGTCATATCACCATTTGAAATCCCCATAGACTGCTTAAGGCGTGTTAGAAACACAGGACCTAAAACCATACCCAAGATGATTGGAATCCCGGGAATACCATTTCGTCGCAAAACATAACCAATGACAGCAAAAAACAGTGCGATCAAAGCATCTGACGCTTGGTAATTCTGACTATAGCTGCCGACAAAACCCAGAATAAGTATCACTGCACCAATGAACTTACCGCTGATTTTGGTGAGATTAACCATCCACCGTGTCGCAAACGTCAAATATAAGAAAGCCACAATATTCATCAAAAACAATGATATATACAGACCAGAAATAAACTCAGGCCGCTCAGCGAATAGGGTTGGACCTGGCGTATAGTTATGTACGGTAAACACAGCTAACAGCATCGCCATCAACGCATCGGCAGGAATACCAAATGCCAACAAAGGCACCATAACCGAAGCCGTCACTGCATTATTTGACGTTTCAGAAGCGATTAATCCCGCAGGGTTACCTTTACCAAAACTGTCTGGGTCTTTGGAAAACTTCTGCGCCAAAGTGTAAGAGAAAAACTGCGACCCAAACTCACCAACACCGGGTAACAACCCCATAAACACACCCAAAATAGCAGAACGAACCACCACTATTTTGTGGCGTAACAAGTCTACAAAACCGCCAAAATACCCCGTCCCTTCTAATTTAGTCTCAAAACTATCAGGCCCTTTATTAGAAAGCAGCACAAACGCTTGTGACATAGCGAACAAACCTATTACCGCAGGCACCAAGGGCACACCACCTAATAACCAAGTTTGCCCAAAAGTATAAATGGGGGTGTTAAATGAACGATCCAGTCCAACAGATCCTAGAAAGATACCAAAGCCCAACATCATAGCGGCTGAAAATACATGCTTACCATGGGCAAGCACCACAAATGTCATACCAAGCAAGGCCAACATCGCAAATTCAGGAGAGCCAAACTTCGTGGCCACTTTTGCCAAGACAGGCGCTAAAAATACTAAAGCGGCAACACTAATAATTCCGCCGACAAAAGAAGAGGTATAAGCGATAGATAAAGCACGTTTACCCTCACCTCGTTGTGCCATGGGATAACCATCATAGGTTGTCAGTACAGCAACGGGCGTGCCGGGAGTATTCATTAAAATCGCAGGAATGGCACCGCCATACCAAGCGCCACCATAAACCCCGACTAACAACATCACACCAGCAAGCGGTTCCATAGAGAAACTTAAAGGTAATAAAATTGCAATTACCCCAGCAGGTTCTAGACCTGGAATAGAACCAATCGTGATACCAATGATTGCTCCAAGGACAATCGCCAGAATCACGTTTAAGTGGGCGACCTCATTTAAACCTAATAAAATCGAGTCAAACATAAAAATGACCTATAAATACATATTACAAAAATCAGCAGCTGCATCAGGCAGCAAGCCGTAAAGCCAAACATCATCCATCCATAGGCCAATGACAACGCGGAAAATCATGACAATCGCAACAGCTGTTGCGCAGGCTATCCATCCCCAATACCGATCCAATTTTTTCGAGATAAATAACATGAATAGGAGCAACACTAGATTCGACGGCAAAAAACCAATGACACTCAACGCGTGGATATAGACGTAAAAAGCCCCGACAGCCCAGAAGGCAATACGATGAACCGATACAATTTGAATTAAATACTGGAAAACAACGGAAAGAGATAAATACCTACAATACGCTAGGCCTTGAATCGTCTTTATCAAGGACGATAATGTCATTATCGATAAACCAATAGCAGGACCAAGCATAGGCTGAAGATACCAACCTTTATCTGAAAACACCCTCACTTCGTCACTAATAAAATACAAAAGCAATGCACAGCAGCAAAAGAAGGCAAAATAGAATGGTAATGTCTTTGACTGCTCTATCATCTCATCAGTCATTTCATTACTTTTTATACCTAGAAAAAACTTACTGCCCATAGCCACACCTACTTTCATATTGCTCTCCCGCACACCCTAGAAAACTTGCTAGGGTGTGCTGTTCTTATTATTTTGCGTCTCTCACTTATTGCTGAAGATATTTCACTAACTGCTGACTCAGAAAGGTTTCTTCTTCGATACGTTTTTTAGACTCTTCTTCACCCAGCCAATACACAACCGCACCAGTTTCTGCTGCGATATCTTTAACCTGTTGAGACTGCAAGGCTTTCTGAGCAATTTCAGCGATACGTTGCTTAATATCTTCAGGCGTACCTTTTGGCACAAACAAACCATTCCAAGTCGTTAGCGGAATACCTGCAACTTCGTCCAATGTTGGTACATCTGGTGCCAAGGTAATACGGCTAGAAGTAAAACTTGTTAGGATTTTAGCGTCTCCAGATTTCAAACAAGCCAAAATAAGCTGTGTTGTTGTATTTATTACATCCGCATCACCGTTAGCGAGTACAGAACAATCTGTCGCATCAAATGGCGCATTTGAAGAGAAGTTGATATTCAATCGATCTGCTGCTTGAAACGTCATAGCGGTAGGACCCGCTTGATAACCAAAATGCCCCAAAGACACTTTATGAGATTGTGAATAAGTTGCCAATTCGCTCATTGAGTTATAAGGCGCATCGCCTTTGGTTGCCAACACAAACGGGTAATCTAAGAAGATACCCACTGGCTCAAAGGTGTCATCATTCCAAGGCACACTTTTTGTTAGCACTTTAATCGTCAACAAATCGTTCACGAAGGAGCCTATCGTCAAACCATCTGGTTTTGCCATAGAAACTTCTGTCGCCCCCACAACGCCGCCGCCACCAGCTTTGTTTACCACAGTTGCAGGTTTGCCTGTTTCTTTGGTCATTTCTTCAGCGATGATACGAGTTAATACATCTTCAAGGTCACCCGGTGGCCAAGGCACGATGAACTTAACTGGTCGCTGAGGATATTCCGCCATAGCAAGTGGCGACAGCAATGTCGCTCCCATTAACAGCCCACTGGTTAACAACTTAGTCACTTTTTTCATGTCCTTCTCCTAACAAAATATGCGTAATAATCTGGTAAAAAACGGTCTAAAAAGGGTCTATCGAGTGATCCTTCTCGCTTTTTTAGAAAAGCACCTAGAATCAAAATAGAGAATAGAGACAATAAAAACAACTAAAAAATCACACTATTTTAATTTTATTATCACATTTAGAGATTAACAACATAAAAACAAACTCTAAAACGCCCTAAAAAAGGGCAAACCAACCACTTCCGCTCCCTTAAAGGTCAGTTCTTGTAAGTTTCGTTTTCATTTTTTCTCACCTTAACAATAAAACTCCCCGCAATATCAAAGAATAGTAGGTGGAATAATAAATGGCACAAAAAGTGCTTAATCTCGAATTATGAAAATAACTATTTTATTTAATGTAAATTTAGTTTAAAAATATTAGAAAATAACAAAATCAGAGAAAGAGGAACAAAAGATGCCACCTAGCTTTTTGCTTAAAAAAACTATCTTAATTGCCTTACTTCCAATGGCTATCAATAGCTATGCAGATACTTCCCCTATACGAATCGGTGGACTCGCAACACTGTCAGGAGCAATGACCCTTCCGGAATCTCCAGCCGCAGCCAAAGCAGTCTTTGATCGGGTGAATGCAAAAGGCGGTATTCAGGGACGTAAAATTGAGTATTTACTTCAGGATGATAAAGGCGATGCGGGGGTTACAGCGCAAGCAGGTCGTGAACTGGTCGACTCAAAAGGCGTGTTAGCCTTTGCCGGTTCAGCTAGCCTGCAAGACTGTGCGGTCAATGCCAAACTCTATGACCGTCGCGGTGTTCTTTCTTTGCCCGGTGTGGCAGGTGAATTCAGCTGTTATAAAAAAGAAGCCTTCGGCCCCGTCAGTGTTGGCCCAGCCAGAGGAACCCTAGCCGCCCTGTATTTCGCCTCTGAACAACTTAAAGAAAAAAATGTCTGTGCATTTTTATTAGGCATACCTTCTCATGCAGCTGGTAATAAATGGGCTGTCGCACAATATGAGAAAATGACAAACAAAAAACTCACTCTGCTAGACGCAACCGTACTGCCAAATGACGACATGACACCCCATGTGCTCCATGCACGATCAGCACAGTGCAGCGCAATTGTATTTTCTGGGGCGGAACAGATGGATCTTGCTTGGCTAAAAGCCATGGAAATGCAAAATTTAAGCGACATTACGACTGTTTTCTTAACTCCTGCTTATACCTCTGGTTTCGCCGCCGCCGCAAAAGATTACACCGGAAAAGTATATGCAAACTCAGAATATGAGCCTTTTCTAGGCAGCAGCCCAGTTCTGGATGACTGGCGCGATCTAATGAACAATGAAAATGTCCCACTTTCTTCTTTTGCTCAAGGGGGCTACATCTCGGCTACGCTCTTGGTCGAAACGATGAAAGAAATAAAAGGCCCCATCACTCGCGACAGTATCACTAAACAACTGCGTAGCAGTATAGGCACCAAAGCTCTAACCAATTCAATGATGGGTACCCCATTAGATATGGCGGAATCAGCGGATCACTTATCCACATCGGCTACAAAATTCCTTGTACTTAATAACGGCGAATGGAATTCGGTCACGCCTGACTTCATCCGCATCAGTACAAAGTAATTTTATTTATCTGAAACCTTTACACGAAATTACGATTAGAAGTCGTGCAAAGGTCAGCATCTGTCTTTCAACAGTAGGAAAACGATATGTTAGATACACTTGCTTCCGGGTTCGTTATTGGCGCGGCTTATGCTTCCCTCGGTTTGTGTATCACCCTTCTTTCTCGAATGGGTGGTGTCGTAAACTTTGCACAAACCGCCATAGGTCTATTTGGCAGCTACACTTTTTTGGTGCTAAGCGACTCAAGTACACCTCTTTGGTTAGCGGCAATGATCGGTGTGATAATAAGCGGCTTAGTCGGCGCCTTTTCGGGGCTCATTATGGCTCGTTGGTTTAACAATAGTGACATTGGCACTCGTTCTTCCGTCGCTATTGCTCTGATGATTGGCTTCTTGTCCATAGGAACTCGTTTGTTTGGTGACAGCCCTAGACAAGCACCAGCACTGTTTGAACAGCTCAGCCTCACATTGGGAAACGTTAATTTAGATGGTGGCTTAGTCGCGTCCTTGCTGTTGTCCGTTTTGTTGGCTGCGAGCCTAGATCGATTTATCAATAAAACTCATATTGGTATTCGATTACAGGCCTTTGCCGCTAAACCAACCACCGCAGAATTAATTGGCATCCCTTCAAAAAAACTAACGATTCTCATCTGGAGCATTGCAGGCGGAATGTCTGCATTAGCCATGCTCATTATTATTACCTCATCCGCTCGTAATGCGAATTATGCTTCATTGAGTTTGCTGATTATTCCTGCGTTGTGCGCGGCATTGATTGGGGCTTTCCATAATTTCTACTGGACGCTTATCGGTGGTTTAGCATTTGGCATGCTAGAAGCGCTAATTCTATCTAATGCTTTAGTCGCTGCTTATGCGCAAACCATCTACTTACCAGTGATTTTAATCATTCTTCTTTGGACAAAACGTAAGGATAAATGGGATGGTCAACGTGCTTAAAAAATACGCTTTAGGTGGCGATTGTGCTTTGCTATTACTCGCTATAGCAAGTTTCTGGCTGTCGCCCTATTACGCTTTTCTATTTACCTCAGTATTGCTGACAGCCATTACCTGTTTGAGCATCGGTATCACTACAGAACGAGCTGGCATCATTTCCTTATGTCAAGTTGGCTTAAGTGGTGTTGGGGCTTGGGTCGCTATGTGGCTGGGATTTCATTTCCCTGATACACCTGTGCTACTCATTATGCTCATCAGTGGCGCAAGTGCCGCCATTCTTGGTCTAGTATTAATAGTACCCACACTTCGAGTAAGAGGCATTAACCTTGCGATTATTACCTTATCGTTTGCGTTAGCCATTTATATCGTCCTCACTAGAGTTGAGCTTCCTGGCATGATGGAAGGTTACAGCTTTGACCGCCCAGATTGGGTATACGATGAAAAACCTTACCTGCTCTTTGTGATTGCCATCACCTTCGTCATTAGCCGAGCTTTGGTCTGGATTGAGCAACAACCAGCAGGGGCATCATGGTTTGCTGTGCGTTATAGCGAACGCGCAGCAGCCTCTTTGGGCATTAATGTATCTATCAGTAAAGTGATGGCGTTTGTCTTAGGTGCTTTTATTGCCGGTATTTCAGGCTCACTCTTGCTAATGCAACTTGGCAACATTACCGCGCAAAATTTTGAGCCTTATGCCTCTCTCATCATTTTTGCGCCGGCTATCCTAGCAAAATCACGCTTTCTTTCCGGTGCCTTGTTTGCTGGTGCCTTAACTTGGTTTACACCTCAAGTCCTAAGCCTTATTGGCTTAGGTGAATGGAAAGACATTGCCGATTTAATGTTTGCTTGCGGTGCTATTTTTGCCCTTAGCCAAAATGCTAAAAACAAAGTACCTCCTGCGAAAAAGAACACTCCGGTGATTAAAAAGCAAAAAATCGAAGCCATTTCCAGAATTCCCACATCCTTTCATTATTCAACCATGACATTGAAAAACGTCAGCTTGTCCTATGGCGCGGTTAAAGCATTGAACAATGTCAGCTTCTCATTAGCACCGGGGAAAGTGACAGGATTAGTCGGACCAAACGGGGCTGGTAAATCGTCATTGGTTGACGTCATTAGCGGTTTTTGTCCTGCCATGAGCGGCGAAATAATACTCGAACAAGACAAACTAGACACTCAACCAGCCTTCAAACGCGCCAATATGGGGTTACGTCGTACCTTTCAACAAGGACGCGCTGTGCCCGAATTGACCATCAAGCAATATATTCACCTTGCATCAGGCAGTCACTTCCAAGAGCGGCATTTACCAACGCTGCTCAACCAACTCGCCTGCCCTCATGAGGACACCTTGATTGCGCACATTGATGTTGGCACACGTCGATTAGTGGAAATTGCTGGCGCGCTCATGTCTAAGCCCAAGGTTTTGTTATTAGACGAACCCGCGGCTGGGATGAGTTCTGTGGAGTCTGAACACCTTGGCCATTTAATTCGTCAAATTCCAGAGCTATTTGGTTGTACTGTCCTCTTGATAGAACACGATATGAGCTTAATACGTAACGTCTGCAGTGACTTAATAGTCTTAGAGTTTGGCGAAGTGCTGGCCGCAGGTCCAGTAGAAGAAACCTTAAACAACCCATCGGTTGTCGAAGCCTATCTAGGAGCCGCCTAATGAAAGGGATTCAATTGCAAAATCTACATATTCAACGAAGTGGTGCATTGATCGTACGTGATCTTACCCTCGATATTCCATCTGGTGAAATCACGGTTCTATTGGGACCGAACGGCGCAGGAAAGAGCACATTACTCGACGCGATTAGTCATGTCATTCCGACCCAAAGTGGCGCAATGATTCTCAATGGCGAGTCCATTAATCAACTCGGCAGACTAGAACGAGTAAACGCGGGCCTTAGCTATGTAGAACAAGGTCGCCAAATATTCTCTCACTTAAGTGTCGAACAAAATATTCGCGCCGCTTGTGACAGTAAAGAACTTGCCGATAAAGGTATAACTCGAACGATAGAGCTATTCCCAGAGCTTCAGAAGCGCCTTAATACCGCTGCGGGCATGTTATCTGGTGGCGAACAGCAAATGATTGTATTGGCTCGCTCCATTATTAAATCCCCCCAAGTCATGCTGATTGATGAGCTTTCACTTGGCCTCGCCCCCATTGTGGTGAGCCGCTTCCTACCCATTCTAAAAGAGCTAAAACAAAGCGGTATGGCCATTTTACTAGTGGAACAGTTCGCCAATGCAGCGCTGGAAGTTGGTGACCGTGCCGCCGTGCTAGTACATGGCGAATGTGTCTTGAACGAATCCTGCGATTCGCTCAGAGGTGATCATTCTAGACTTCATAACGCCTATATGGGCATTCATTGATCAAACTAAAACCAAGGCCTCAGACAGTAAAGGCTCTATTTTCGACACAGTAAAAGGTGAAAAATGAATAAAGTATATGACTACATTGTTGTAGGTGGAGGATCGGCGGGTTGTGTTGTCGCCGCTCAATTAGTTCATGCGAATGCAGGCAAAGTATTATTGCTCGAAGCTGGAGACAAAAACGACGGCATGCTTTTTGTTATGCCAGCGGGCGCGTTGAAAATCTTTCAAAAAGCCTCTTGGCCTTACAACACACTGCCTATTAAAAATGCTAATAATAGAGAAATGCTCATTGCACAAGGCAAAGGACTAGGCGGTGGCAGCGCAGTAAACGGCATGATCTATATGCGTGGTCAAAAAGAAGATTATGACGAATGGGCAACACAATGGGGTTGTGATCAATGGTCTTACGAGAAGGTTTTGCCGTTTTATAAGAAAGCCGAAAACAACGAAACCCTAGCAGACGATTATCATGGAAACGACGGTTTATTTCGCATCAGCGATAACCGCTACCGTCACCCTCTTACTATGGCGTTTGTTCGTGCAGGACAGCAAATCGGTTTGCCGTATATCAATGACTTTAATGGGGCGACTCAAGAAGGTGTCGGCATTTACCAACTTGCTACTTTTAATGGCACTCGAGGCAGCACCTCTCGCACTTATTTAGCGTCGGTCAAAAATAATCCCAATATCGATATTGTTACTCAAGCTACCGTTCATAATGTCATCGTTGAAGACGGTCAAGCTAAAGGCGTTATTGTTAGTATTGCTGGAGCAGAACCTGTTGAAGTACGCAGTTGCAAAGACGTTATCTTAAGTTCTGGCACGTTTGGCAATCCTAAGATATTGATGCTGTCAGGCATTGGACCAAAAGACCATCTTGAGTCATTGAATATCCCAGTCAAGGCAGATCTACCTGTCGGTAAAAACTTTCATGATCATCTGCACTTATCCATTAATGCCTCTATAAAAGCCAAAAATAGCTTATTTGAAGAAGATAACGGCTTAAAAGCTCTCAAACATGGTTTGGAATGGCTAATATTAAAAAAAGGTTTATTGACTTCTAACGTTCTAGAAGGTGCTGGTGTTGTCGACACTTGCGGTCAAGGCCGACCCGATATCCAAATGCACTTCCTTCCTGTATTGGATAATTTTGATAACACCCCAGGCGAAAAAGCCGAGGCTGGACAGCATGGCATCACAATAAAAGTCGGTTATTTACAACCTAAGTCCCGTGGCGAAGTCAGACTCAGAAGCCGTGATCCAAAAGATATGATTGAGATCGATACTAACTTCTTAGATCACAGAGAAGATATAGACGCGCATATTCGAGCTGTGAAACTGGGTCTAAAAATGTTTGAAACACCTGCATTAAAACCTCTAATAAAAAAAATTATCGTGCCAGAAAATATTGATCCGGAAGACGCCCAAGCCATAGAAGACTTCGTCCGCAGCGACATCAAAACGGTTTACCACCCAGGTGGTACCTGCTGTATGGGCAATGATCCAAAGACCAGCGTTACTGATCAAGAACTCAAAGTTCATGGCATTAAAAACTTACGTGTTATTGATTTATCAATCTGTCCTCAAATACCCAGCGGCAATACGAATGCGGTAGCCGTGATGATTGGAGAGAAAGGTACGCAAGCTATTTTAAATAACATGGCGTCATCGTTCTGAAGAAATAAAGATCATCTACTCGCAATCTTATATTGATTCTCACAAGGCTCGATGAACTCTATTTTTTCCTCTTCTTAGCTTAGCTCGTGACCTCATAGAAAGATTTAATCAAGAGAAAAACGTATTACGAGACAATAAAAAAGAGAAAAATACAATTTATTAATAAATAAAAACTTTAAAAAATAAGTTATTTATCGTATTGTGAGATTAGAGAGCAATTTGTGCCTCATTAAAATAACAACTCCCCCTTTATGAGGTGATGCTATGTCAGAGAACACTAAGATCGATTTTATTTACCTTTCAGAGCAAGACATGATCAAAGCTGGCGTAATGGATATGCCCAGTTGTGTCGACACTATGGAAGAAATGTTTGCCCTTTTATACAAAGGCGACTATCGCATGGCGGGGTCTAATAGCGACTCTCACGGCGCATTGATTACCTTCCCTGAAAAGTCTCCTTTTCCAACCATGCCTAAACCCACAGCCGATCGTCGCTTAATGGCGATGCCTGCTTACCTTGGTGGCAACTTTCAGACGTCTGGCGTGAAATGGTACGGTTCAAATATTGCTAACCGCGAAAAAGGACTACCGCGCTCTATCCTCACACTAATTCTTAATGATATTGATACGGGTGCTCCGCTGGCCTTTATGTCAGCCAATCTGTTATCAGCTTATCGTACCGGTGCTATTCCAGGTGTGGGTGCACGTCACCTTGCTCGTAAAGACTCTAAAGTCATTGGCCTGTTAGGCCCTGGTGTAATGGGTAAAACAACCGTGGCGGCTTTTATAGCGGCTTGCCCAAATATCGATACCATCAAGATAAAAGGCCGTGGCCAGAACAGCCTAAACGACTTCACAGCTTGGATTAAAGTGGCTTTTCCACAAATCACGAATATTCAAATCGTCGACAGCGTTGAAGACGTAGTCCGTGATTCTGACCTTGTCACTTACTGTAATTCTGGTGCTGTCGGCGACCCAACGACTTATCCAATCGTCAAACACGAATGGGTAAAGCCGGGGGCTTTCTTGGCAATGCCTGCAAGCTGCAGTCTAGATGAAGGCATGGAACAAAAAGAGGTTCGTAAAGTATTAGACAACACAGGACTTTACGAAGCTTGGTACGAAGAAGTGCCAAAACCAGCACACAACAACATTCCTTTGGTTGGTGTTCGCTGCATGGACATGATTAATGAAGGCAAACTAACAATAGACGACCTTGAAGATCTTGGACAAATTGTCGCGGGTGACGCTCCTGGACGTAAAAATGATGAAGAAATCATCATTATGTCAGTTGGCGGTATGCCCGTAGAAGACGTGGCTTGGGCAACCGTGGTTTATCGCAATGCTATAGAAAAAGGCATTGGCGTGAAACTAAACCTTTGGGACACACCCGTTTTACGATAAGCGTAAAAAATATTATTACCCTCTTATTCTATTTTTCGGAAGACTAAAATGACAAAGATTACAAAACTAAAAACCGGTTCAAAACTTGAAGAACTCAGCAGCTACTCTCGCCTAGTATGCATAGACAATTGGATCTTCGTTTCCAATACAGCTGGACGAAATCCTGAAACAAAAGAAATTCCAGAAGATGTACTTGAGCAAACACATCAAGTATTCAGCAACGTGGAAGCCGCACTAAAGAATGTTGGTTCAAGCCTTGCCGATGTAGTGATGTCTCGTGTTTTCATCCAAGACCCAGCCGATACACAAGCCGTGATGACCTTGATCGGTGAAAAATTCCGTGGTGTCGATCCAGCAACGACCGTTACTTGCCCACCATTAGGATCAACCATTTATAAAATGGAGCTGGAAGTGACCGCTTACCGCGGTGCAGCCAACGCTGACATTGAAACCATTACTGTTGCTCCATAGAACCAAACTAGAAGGCAGAACGTTACGGTTCTCTGCCTTCTGAATACTCTTCAGGAAACGAATTATGACTAAAACACTTGATGCTATTCATACACAGGATGAACTACCAGAATCCACCACGGTGGTTATCATCGGCGGCGGCATTATTGGCGTAACAGCGGCATTAACGCTGGCAGAGCGAAACATTCCCGTTGTATTAATCGAGAAAGGTCATATCGCTGGAGAGCAATCTTCTCGAAATTTAGGCTGGATTCGAAAAACCAGTCGCCATTTGCACGATGTGCCACTGGCACTCGCTGCAGATAGACTTTGGAAAGAAATGCCAGATCGTATTGGTCAATCGGTCGGCTATAAAGAATCCGGTATTATGTTCTTAGCCAAAACCGAAGAACAAGTTGCCATGCATGAAGCTTGGTTGAAATCCGTAGAGTCTCTTTCTCTAGATTCAAAAATGCTAAGTTTGAAAGAAATCAATCAGCATGTTCCCGGCGGCAAAGGCGATTGGCAAGGCGGAATCTACACACCTTCCGATGGTCGCGCTGAACCTTCCATTGCCACCACAGCAATGGCAAGAGCGGCCATTGAAAAAGGCGCGATTATGGTTCAAAACTGCGCGGTTCGTACTCTTTCCACCACAGGTGGCAAAGTTAGCGGCGTTGTCACAGAAAAGGGCGAGATCCGTTGTGAGCAAGTATTACTCGCTAGCGGTGCATGGTCTCGACGTTTCCTAGGTAATCATGGCGTGTCTTTACCAACTCTGCCTTTGGTGTGTTCTGTCTTGAGAACCAAACCAATGGAAGGCCCAACAGACATCTCTGTCGGTGGTCCTGACTTTTCATTCAGAAAACACAAAGACGGCGGTTTCATCATCACTCAACGTGGCGCACTGGATGCTCACATAACCTTAGATCATTTATTGATCGGTTGGCGTTATCTTAGCCAACTTCGCACACAACGCAGTTTTTTACGTACTTCATTTGGTAGCGAGTTTTTCACAGATCTAAAACTAGCACGACGCTGGAAAGCCAGTAGTCGTTCGCCTTTTGAACAGATTAGAACCTTAGACCCAACGGTCAACCCAGGTCTAAATAATGAAGCCCTAGCCAATTTAAGAAAAGCATGGCCTGTTTTTGAACAAGCCGACATAGAAGAATCATGGGCTGGTGTCATTGATATCACACCAGATTCCAACCCTGTAATTGATAGAATCAGCGCTATTCCCGGCTTAACGATTGCCACCGGTTTTTCCGGTCATGGCTTTGGAACAGGGCCAGCAGCAGGACAATTAGCAGCGGACATAGTCACCAATGCTGATCCAATTATTAACCCTGCTTCTTACCAGTTCGAGCGACTTTAAGATCACCCTGAATCGATAATCAAAGTCTCCGCTCATGCCAGTGTTACTTCGAGTATATTGGCATTTTTTTTGTACTCTTCTAAAACCAAAAGCCCCACATTAAATAATGCGGGGCTTTTGGTTTTCTAGATATGACCTGTAAGCTGATTATGACTTAACAAGGTTCATGCTTTGCAAAGCAAGACGTTCTGGCTCCATCATGTAACGATAAGACAAGGCTGCTACGATGCCACCAATAAAGATGGCATAGTTTGCCAAGGCGCTAAACACGAAGGTCGCCAAGATAGAAATACACCCCGCAATAACCAATGCATAGACACTTTTCTTATTCACTCCGTTCTCATACCAGTAGCGACCTTGTGGGGATTCTGTGTACAACGCTGCCACATCGATTTGGCCTTTTTTGATAAAGAAGTAATCGACAATAATAATGCCGTACAAAGGCCCAATCATCGCGCCCAATACATCCACTGTGTAGTGAATCACTTCTGGGTTATTGAACAAGTTCCAAGGCGTTAGCAAAACAGAGCCAAACGCGGCGATAAAACCACCCGCTTTAAAACTGATTTTTTGTGGTGATACGTTGGAAAAATCAAACGCTGGAGCAACAAAGTTCGCCACGATATTGATACCTACTGTGGCGAAGATAAATGTTAGCGCGCCAAGTACAGTAATAAAGCCAGAATCCAGTTGCTTCACGGTTTCCACTGGATCGGTGATCATCTGACCAAATACAGGAATCGAAGCGGAAACAATCACCACACTGAACAAAGAAAACAGCACAAAGTTAACTGGCAAGCCCAATAGGTTACCCAATTTCAATTTTTTGTAGCTACCGCAGTAACGAGAGAAGTCACTGAAGTTCAAGGTTGGCCCAGCAAAATACCCAGCAACCAAGGCAATCGCGATGAACATCTGAACAATCACATCCATGCCAGTCAGATTATTTGAACTCAAGTTAAAGCTAATATTATCCCAACCAGCACGGTCCACCATATAAATACACAAAGCAAACATAGCCACATAAATAGCAGGACCAGACCAATCAATCACTTTACGAATCATGTCCATACCGAACATAAAGACAATACCCTGTACTATCCACATGGCAGAAAAACCAATCCAACCTAAGTAAGAAAGCCCGATGAAAGATTTATCCGCAAGAGACGCCATTTCAGGGAAGAAATACAACAACAGAATAATAAATGAACTAGACGCCAAAAAGGTTTGAATACCGTACCAAACGACCGCGATCAAACCACGAATGATGGCCGGAATATTGGCACCGAACACACCAAAAGACATTCGAGCTACCACAGGAAACGGCACGCCCGCTTTTTGTCCCGGTTTACCCATCAAGCTGGCAAACACCAACACAATGGAAATGCCCAATAACAAACTGATAAATACTTGAATCCCATTTAGACCCAGTGCGAACAAGCTGGCAGCAAACACATATCCACCCACACTATGAACGTCTGACATCCAAAAAGCGAAGATGCTGTACCAACCCCACTTTTGATCTTTCTCTGGTAAAAGATCAGCATTTGCTAATCTAGGACTTTGTTCAAATTCTTGTTTCATGGCCACATTCCTTTTTATATTGTATACAATGCTAAATACAATTTATGTGCCAATAATAGAATTCAATACATATAAGCAATAACAGCAATGGGAAGCGTGAAAAACCTATAAAAATGCACTAAATAAAGTCAAAAATGATTAATAAACACCATCATTGTGCACAATAAATTGATTCTTTGTTTAAGATGTACGAAACAAACTGACATGCTATATTGTCTTATCAAGTAAATTTATTAAGATATCGTATACAATTTATAGAGAAGCACTCATGTCGAATGACGAGAACATTTACCGACAGATACTAAAAGCCATTGTCGAACACCAATTACCACCTGGGGCGCGTTTACCAGAAGACCGTCTATCAGAAGCTTTTGGTGTGAGCAGAACCGGCATCCGCAAAGTATTGCAGCGACTCGCCTTAGAACATTTTGTAGTGATCGAAAAAAACAAAGGCGCACAGGTCAATCGTCCAAGCAAAACTGAGGCCTTAGAAGTTCTAGACAGCCGCATATTAATTGAGCCGCAACTCATTCCAGCCTTACTTGGTTATTGGAATACAGAACATTCTGAACGTTTTCGCACCATGGCGAAGGAAGAAAAATACGCAGAAGACAGCAACCAACTGGCAGACTCTATTCAGCTAACCGCTCGCTTTCATTATGAATTGGCCACATTATCAGGCAACAAAGTGCTCGCCAGCTTTGTCGAACAACTTTGTTATCGATCTTCGTTAATACTGGCAGCTTACGGTACTCACGGCAGTGTGGGTTGCGACTGCGGAGAACACTCGGAGCTACTGGACCTTCTTGATCAAGGGAACGCAGACAAAGCACAAAACTGGATGAGCCACCACCTTAAACATATAAAATCCTCACTCATTCTCGAAAGCAAACCTGAAGAGAACATAGATTTCCAACAACTGTTCTCTCGTTAAACTTTTTGGTGCCTTAAAAGGACATTATGAAAATCCAACCAATCAACCCAAACACCAGCGCCGACATGACTCACGCTATGGCGCTAAGCGCGCAATCTATTGCGCTAGACAGCACGCAAATTATCGCCTGCACACCAGAACATGGACCCAAAAGCATCGAATGCGCTTTTGACGAAGTTATTGCCAGCGCAGCACTGCTCGACTTAATAGAACAAGGCAAACAACAGGGTGTCGACGCCCACATCATTGCTTGCTTTGGTGATCCAGCCTTAGACGCCGCCCGTGAATTAGCTGACGCCCCCGTGATTGGCATTGCTGAAGCAGGTTTTCACATGGCCAGCCTGATTGCCCATCGTTTTGGGGTTGTGACCACGCTATCTCGCAC
The DNA here is from genome assembly GCF_965225885.1 of Marinomonas sp. NCBI lineage: Bacteria > Pseudomonadati > Pseudomonadota > Gammaproteobacteria > Oceanospirillales > Oceanospirillaceae > Marinomonas > Marinomonas sp. The sequence goes on along the minus strand of NZ_OZ245329.1, from coordinate 1,089,395 downwards.
TTTACCAGCGAGTGAGCATTTACTACAAAAGTATGGCCATAAGCATCATTGTAGCGGTGTGAGAGCCTCTGACATTCCTGTTTTGGCATTAGAAAATATCGACCCAGCGGCTTACTTACTACTAAAAACGGAATGCCTTGCGGCCATAGAGCAAGACGGTGCAGAAGCGATAGTATTAGGATGCGCAGGCATGTCGAATCTGGTCAAAAGATTATCATTAGAACTGCCAGTTCCCATCATTGACGGCGTTGTCGCCGCGGTAAAACTGGCAGAATCATTGCATCAGTTAGGGCTACAAACCTCTAAAAAAGGTCAATACGGACAGCGTGTTAGCAAAGCCTTTACTGGGCGCTATGCCCACTGGAGTTTATAACCGCTGCGAAACGACATAAAAAAATAATGGAACACAGACCATGAAACACTATTTAGAACGCGATTACGCGGGTTATGGCCGCCAAGGGTTACCAAACGTAAAATGGCCCAACAATGCACGAGTTGCTGTCCAGTTTGTTTTAAACTTTGAAGAAGGCGGTGAAAACTGCGTATTGCATGGTGATGAACACGCCGAGACTTTTTTGTCCGAAATATTCGGTGCGCAGCCTTTCAAAGACCGTCACATGAGCATGGAATCCCTTTACGAATACGGCTCCCGCACTGGCGTCTGGCGCATTCTCAACGAATTCGAAAAACGCGGCTTACCGCTGACTATTTTTGCCATCGCCACCGCGTTACAACGTAACCCAGAAGTGGCCAAAGCCTTTGTGGAAGGCAAACACGAGATTGTCTGTCATGGTTTAAAATGGATTCACTACCAAGACATGCCCATTGAGCAAGAACGCGAGCACATGCAACAAGCTCTTGCCTTGATCGAAGAAGTCACTGGCGTTAAACCTGCTGGCTGGTACACAGGGCGAGACTCGCCTAATACTCGCGCCTTAGTCGCAGAACAAGCCCAGCTCAAATACGACTCAGACAATTATGGCGATGACCTACCTTATTGGGTGAAAATGGATACACCCAATGGTGGCAGCAAACCGCATCTGATCGTGCCTTACACCCTCGACTGCAACGACATGAAATTCTCCTCACCCTATGGCTTTAACCACGGCGAAGAGTTCTTCCAATATCTAAAAGACAACTTTGATTGTTTGTACGAAGAAGGCGCCACCGCACCGAAAATGATGTCCATTGGCATGCATTGCCGAACACTCGGCAAACCCAGCCGCTTCATGGCACTGAAGAAATTCCTAGACTACGTACAATCCCATGACAACGTCTGGATTGCTCGCCGTGGAGACATCGCTGATCACTGGATAGAAAATCATCCTCCGCAAGAGTAGTTTTTTTATTTATGAGGATAAACAAAGTGTTATCCTCATAAATCTTTTCTATCGGAAGATCATTGCAACCCACTTATTGACAATGACTATCAAACACATTAACATTTGCATAAATTTACCTTAATTGGACTTATGAGATGTTATCCAAAAAAACTTACACGGCAATTATTCTATTACCTTTCGCCCTTAGCGCCTCACAGATCACCCTTGCAGACACGCAGTCCATAAACCTTGATGAGCTAGTTATCCAAACCAGCCGCAGCAAAACCAAAAAAGAAGACAGTCCTCAGGTCATTACTGTCATCAATCGACAACAAATTGAAGAACAACTTTCTATCAGTTCCGACAGCTCTCAGGCACTTTCTAACCTACTTCCCGCTTATTCACCTAATACGCAAAAGCTGAACAACAGTAGCCAAACATTTCGTGGACGCTCCGTTTTATACTTGATTGATGGTGTGCCACAGTCCAACCCTATTCGAGAAGGTAGCCGCTCTGCTCATACTATTGACCTTGCTATGGTGGAACGCATTGAAGTCATTCATGGTGCCACCGCAGTTCATGGATTAGGGGCAACAGGCGGCATCATCAACTTCATCACCAAATCAACACGCTCCAACGAACTAAAGCAACATGTCGATGTGCAACTAACAACGCCTACGGATGAAATAAGCAATGACACTCTTTCGTATAAAATTGGCTATCAAGCTGAGGGATCACATGACGATTTCGATTACCTCGTTGGTTTAACCAATGAAATACAAGGCGTGTACCTTGATGCAGATGGTAACTATGTTGGAGCAGCAACGGTTCGTGGCGACATCATGGACTCAAAAAGCTATTTGATTACCATCGAACCTCCGCTAACTTTAGCAACCGTTCAGGCATTGGTGCTGTTCTGATGCTTGAGGAAATAAGTTGCTCAAGCATGTTTTCAAGATTAAAACGTCTATTGAACTTAAAACAAAACTCGCCCAGATAACGCGGTAAATGCTTAAGGTTGATCGCATGATAAGTACCGTGCATCGCATTTTTTACATTGCTAATCATTGTGTTTACCCATTGAAAATAAGGTAACTCAACACTTTCAAATCCACCTCCTGTCACGATGGTTTGATGATACACATCGGCGCTTTCTACCCCCTTAAAACAGGCCAAACCGTCTGAAATAACAAGCGATTGAGGAGTAAGGTGCTCTTTAGCCCAACAGGTTAATTCTTCTGTTTTAAACCCGGTAACAACACTAAAACGCATAGCAATAGGGTGCCCTTCTTCATTCATCGAGACGGCGGCAACAAAAGGACGCTTTCCTTTTGCTCCACGCCCTCGTATTCCTCGTCTAACTCCGCCCCAGTAAACATCATCAAGCTGAATACAACCCTTTAGAGGCGTTTCATCATCCCGCTCTTTCATGGCTTGCATCAATTTATGCTTCATACGCCAAGCGGCGTTGTAAGAAATACCAAGCTGGCGAGACAACTCTAATGCAGAAATACCATTTTTCTCTTGAGTCATAAGATAAATGGCTAAAAACCAGACTTTAAGAGGCAATTTTGAGGAGGAAAATAACGTGCCAGATGTTAGTGAACCTTGATGATGGCAGCGATTGCATTGATAGAGTTGCCTTGCTGTTAACTCACAATATTGATCACACCCACAATATTCACAGCGGTAACCAGCAGGCCATCGCATATCGAACAGTCGTTTACGGCACTGCTCTTCAGTACCAAATTTCGACATAAAAGCATGAATTGAAAGACCTTTTTGAAACTGAACCTTATTCTTTGCCATGATGATTATCTCCGTTCTGTTCTGGCTTTAAGCATAGTCTATAAGAGCGGAATTTGAGTGGTAATCAGAAAAAGCTATGACACTTTTGTCAAATTGGGCTACTGGTTGGGCGACGACCAAAGGCTGGAATTCGAAGCCAACAAATATAGAATGAAAGGACGCATGAACTTCACTGGTGTGGACGGAGACAGAGATCAAGGAATAGCAACAGGATCAACCAAAGGCACACCGCCGAATGGTGTTGCACCTTACAACGATGTGCAAACCACCAACCTTTCTTATACCGACAGCAACCTGGATGGTATGGAGTTTAAAGCTCAAGTCTTCCATCAAGATTTTGAAGGTCGCTATGGCGCATCAAATTCCGACAGTTTTCAGGATGTTAGTATTGCCCCCGTCGGCACGCTTTATGACCAAAGCCAAAACCAATCTGAGAAAATTGGCGCTAAGTTCAGTTTGACCAAAGATGACCTGTTAGATAACGACCTGAGCATCACCGCTGGCCTAGACTTGTTACAAGACAAAACCAGCCAGATATTAGTCTTAACCAATCGCACTTATGTTCCTGAAACGGAATACACCAATTACGCTTCGTTCGTACAACTTGAATACCGACCAACTGACCGCTTAGTTCTACAAGCAGGTGCGCGTAATGAACATGCTAAGCTGGATGTTAATACTTATAGAACTGTTGCAACGGATGAAGACACTTCTGTTTCTGTTGATGGTGGTACTCCAAGCTTTAGCGATACGGTTTACAATGCTGGCGCTGTATTCAAGCTAACACCTGCCGTAAGTGTGTTTGCCAACTATTCACAAGGCTTCGGTATGCCGGATGTGGGGCGCATACTAAGAGGCGTATCAAAGGCGAACCAAGATGTTGATTCACTCATTGATCTGTCTCCAATTCTGACGGATAACTATGAAGTAGGCTTTCGCATCAATCGCAATGCATACGACTTCGAGTTGAGTGCTTATCAGTCCAATTCCGATTTGGGCAGCCGCATAGAGAACAAGAATGGACTCTATGTTGTAAAACGTGAGAAGAAAGAAATTCACGGTGCAGAAGCTTCTTTAGGATTCCAGCTGAACCAAGAACATAAGTTACAAGCCAGCTACTCATATATCCAAGGCAAATCTGATACAGACAAAGACGGAAAAGTAGATACCAAGCTAACGGGAGCCGACATTCCACCTAACCGTTTGGTCGGATCATGGAATGCAAATTGGAATGAAAAACTGTCTTCTTTATTACAAGTAAGCCATGCTTTCAGCCGTAGTTTTGATAGTGACAAATTTGACTTCGATGGCTACACCCTAGTAGATGCATCTGTTGGCTATAAACTTCCTGTTGGTAAGATGAGTGTCGCAGTTGCTAACCTATTGAACGAAGACTACTTCACTTACTATTCCCAAGCCGCTTATGCAAACGACAGTTTCTACTTCAAAGGCCGAGGTCGTACGGTGACGCTGGCTTATGGTTTGGATTTTTAATTTCCTTGCCGAACCTAACTCTTCTCTTATTTTTTAAGAGAAGAGTTAGCTTTCTTTAAAGGTAGAGGACAGGAGCCGCAATACACTGGTGGCTCTGTGGCTTGGTAGTAAAAACAACAGGTACGTCGAAGTCGAATAGGATTTTCAGATAACGCGGTTAACTGTTTTTCTCGATAAAATAGCGTCAAAGGATTTTCTTCTAATCCAAATAATTGTGTCGAGGTTTTATCAAGCAAATACACGTAATCCGCTTCTGCAACGACTCTTTTTTCTTCTGCGATACTGGGCAAAATACGTTGTTCATAAATGCTAAACACTCGCACGGCAACATTTTCCCAAAGGACACGTCGAGACACTTTTGTTAGGCGGTAAAATTGCTCAACCAATAAGGTTAAATGCCCCGAAAATACTTTGCTCAAGATCTCATCTCGCCAAGCGTTGCGATCTTCTTGGTCAGAGCCTTTCCAAACAGACACCTCTGTTGTTTTTAATGGCATCTTAGATAGCCACATTTTATTTTCTAACGGGTATTCGAAAACACTGTTTTCTATCGAAGCATCGAGACCTTTGTCAAAACCTGACATCGCATATAAAACAGGCGCAAGAGTGAGAAACGCTATACGTTTCATCACTAATGAAGCCGTTACTTTAAGATTCGGCGAACCAAGTTCTGGCATAATTTTTTGTAGTGTTTCTAAACACAAAGCATCATCCAATAGCTTGCTAGAATCGATGGCAAGTGGCTCGTCTTGTTGATAGGACTTAAGCCCAAATGCCGCCAACACCTCCCACTCTTCAGCAAGAAGCTCATGCTTGTTATCTCGCTCAAACATGCTCAGCTGCCTGAGAGTCGAGCTTGCGCCCTTTTCCATAAGGAATACACATTGGCGTACCAAACAGGGGATCGGCACTGATATGGCATTCCATATCAAACACCGCTTTCACCATGTCATGATCTAAAATCATTTCCGGTGCGCCTTGGCAAAAAACTGTACCGTTTTTAATCGCGATCATATTATGAGCATAACGAGCAGCAAGATTCAGGTCATGCAACACCATCAAAATAGTCGTTTTCTGCGTCACATTTAACTCAAACAGCAGATCAAGAATCTCTATCTGATGAGTTAAATCCAAATAGGTTGTTGGTTCATCCAATAACAAAATATCGGTGTTCTGTGCCAGCGCCATGGCAATCCAAGCACGCTGTCTCTGGCCACCAGATAAAGCATCAATGGAACGATCAGAAAACTCGGTCATATTGGTGTCTTGCATGGCTTTACGCACTAATCGTTCATCGTCTTCAGTCCAGCTTTGTAGCCAGTTTTGATGCGGATAACGACCTTGACGAACCAGCTGTTCAACCGTTAAACCTTCTGGCGCAACAGGACCTTGAGGCAGAATAGCCAGCTTGCGAGCCACGTCTTTTCCAGATAAGGAATGAATATCAGCGCCATTAAGGAGAATCTGACCAGTCGAAGGTTTCAACAATCGGGCAAACGACTTCAGTAAGGTAGATTTACCACAACCATTGCCGCCCACCAGCACTGTAATTTGGTTAGGTTTAATAGCCAAATCCAACGATTTAATAATGGTTTTTTTCTCATAACCTAAAGACAGCGCCACACTTTCTAATGGACTACTTTCTCCTAAGTGACTGTTTCCTAAATGACGGCTTAATAAATTACTGTCTACTAAAGAATGTTCGGACAAACTCATCGTAAAAAAATCCCAATATGACTAACCGACTTAGAAACGCTGTCGATAGAGTAAATAAATAAAAAATGGTGCACCAATAGCAGACACAAACACACCAGCGGGAATATCCAAAGGCTGAAACAACAAGCGTCCACAAAGATCTGCCAGCATCACCAAGCAAGCACCAACCAATGCAGAGGTTGGTAACAAAAGCGCAAAGCTACGAGCAACAAGACGTCTGGCAATGTGTGGCGCGATCAAGCCAACAAACCCAACTGCACCGGCATAAGCAATCGCCGGCGCAGCCATAATCACACTCAAAAACAACAGTGACAAACGCAAACGCTGAACGGATATCCCCAATCCCGTTGCCAACTGATCGCCTAATTCTTGGGTATTCACTCGGCGCGCCAAATAAAACGCCAAGGGCCACGAAATCAACAACCACGGCAGCAAGGCTTTCACCTCAACCCAGCTAGCGCCATACACGCTGCCCGTTAGCCAGATATACGCGGTAATGCTGGTAGAAAGCGGACTGGCTGCAATGACAAAGGTTGTCACCGCCCCCATCGCCGAAGAAATACCGATGCCGACCAATACCAATCTCATCGGCGTCACGCCACTATTCCAAGCGAGCGCGTAAATTAACAAAGCCGCCAGCAAAGCGCCCGCAATGGCAAAAACAGGTAACCAAACCATGCCGATTGCCGCTGCAAAAAATGACAGAAAACACACTGCCGCTGCAGAAGCTCCGCCAGTAATGCCAATAATATCTGGTGACGCCAACGGGTTGCGTATCATTGATTGCAGCACTAGCCCAGACGATGCCAGCGAAGCCCCCACCATGGTCGCCATCAATACTCGAGGCATACGCAAAGTTTCCACGACAAACTGCGCAGCCTGATCGCTATTGCCCAGCAATGCCTGAAACACTTTAGGCAAGGCAATAAACTCCTCCCCTAAACACAAGGAAAGCAAAATAATCGATAGAAAAAAAACGAGGAGAACAAGCATCGACCACAAAGAACGAACTGGAGTCGAAAAAGAAAACAAACGGTGACGAACGCTGAAAAACTTACTCACGTTTGCCCCCTTTGCGAGCCAAATAAATAAAAAATGGCGCACCTAAAATAGCTGTTGTTACACCAATGGGCACTTCTTCTGGCATGATCACAAAGCGACTGATCACGTCCGCACACAACAACAAAATTGCGCCCCACAAAGCACTTAACGGAATCAGCCATTTATGATCATAACCCACCACTGAACGCACCATATGCGGCACCATCAAACCGATAAAACCAATGCTACCACCAAGTGCGACCGAGCCGCCCGCCAAACCAATAATCAGCAAGCTCAGCGACACCTTGATCAAAACCGTGTTCTGCCCCAATCCCTTCGCAATGTCATCACCGGACAACAAAATATTGATCTGCGGCGCTGCCAACATGGCCAACACGATGCCAATAACAAAAGCGGGCACTAATGGCATCACCATAGACAAATCACGACCGGATACGGAACCTGCAACCCAAAACAAAACACTGTCCAGTCCCTCTTGGCCAATCACTAATATGCCTTGGGTAAAGGCCATAAACAGCGCTGAAATCGCCGCCCCAGACAACACAATACGCACTGGCGATAAACCGTCTTTTCCTAGACTGCCGAGCCCGTAAACTAACGCGCCTGCGATACTCGCACCCAAAAAAGCCAGCCATAAAAAAGTATTCAGAGAAGTAACCGAAAAGAAAGTCGAGAACAAAACAATGGCAAATACAGCGCCCGCATTAACACCAAAAATAGACGGCGAAGCCAACGGATTACGCGTTAAGGCTTGCATTAAAACGCCAGCCACCGCCAGCGCCATACCAACCAGACAAGCGACAACAGCGCGGGATAAACGCGTGGTGCGGATAATAACGTGATCAATTGATTGAGGATCAAACGCCCAAAACGCCGTCCACACGGATTTAGCTGAAATGACATATTGCCCATAGGCAATGCTTCCCAACAAAGAAAGCATCAGGCATAAAACAGACAGAGCAAGAAGGCTCCATTTGAAAGTGCGACGGCTGTATAAGCGCATAAATGCTCTAGTGATCGGCCTGAGGTAAGTTATAGATTTGGTACAACTGATCTAGAATTTTCTCAGCGCCCAGAATCCCACCAGACAACAACCAAGCCACATTATCCACTTCATACACTTGCTGGTTTTTAGGTGCTGTTAACATTTTCCATAACGGATGAGCGCGCCACGCATCGTAGTTCTGTCTAACGGCAGCATCATTGGAATGCAAAATGACAAAGAACACATCCGCATTCACACTCGGTAAGGCTTCTTTGGTTTTCAGCTTCACACCCCAACCCTTTTCATTCGGCAAAGGGAATTTAAAACCTATCTCCTTCAACACCACGCCTGAAAAACTTTGATTCAAATACAAACGTAAATGATCGGCGCGAATATTTAGAATCGCTGCGGTTAACGGCCAATCTGCTTCACGTGTTTTTATTTCATTATGAAAGTTAGCAATACGCTGTTGGAAGTTATTCCAAACCTGCTTGCCTTTCTCTTGTTTGTTCAGAGCCTCAGCCGTTAAATCCAAAGAGGTTTTAAAATCATAAACATTCTCAGCCATCACAGTAGGCGCAATTTGCGACAACTGACGATAAATTTTTTCATGGCGCGACTTGGTGCCAATAATCAAATCTGGCTTTAACGCCACAATCGCCTCAAGGTTAGGTTGAGTTTCCAACCCAACATGAGCGACGCCTTTCAAAGCATCTCGCAAATATTCATAGGTTGGCTGCTGCGCCCAAGAATCCACCACACCGACAGGCGTCACACCTAACGCCACCACTGAATCCGTCGCTCCTTGGAACAAAGTCACCACGCGTAAGACTTTTTTGGGAACCTCAGAACTCCCCATTGCATGAGTGATCGTCTTTATTTCTGACGCCATCACCTGATTAACTGGTGATAAAATCAGAAAAAACACTGTCAGCAAAAATGCCCATTTTCTTACTTGGTTTACCAGCATGTTGAGATGCTTCCTTCCATTGTTCTTTTATATAGGGCGTTATAATAACAATTATCATCCTCATAAACATTAAGCACGGTGTAAAAGACCAAATGAAAGACAATAAAAAAGCCTGAATCATTCGATTCAAGCTTTTAAATTTTTTTAAAAAAATCAGCGTTTAACGTGTTTACTAACCAAACACCACACCATCCGCTAAGGTAACAAAGATCGAGTGTCTCACTTCGTTAAATAACGCTTTGCTGCAGTGACCCTCACCTTCGGTATCTTCTAACAAGACAACATCGCCCGCGCCAAACTGACGGGTTTCACCGGACGATACTGTAAACTCACAACGGCCTTTTATAATGAACAAAAGCTGACGCTGCGGCGCTGGATGCCATTTAAAATCGTAGTCGCTTGGAGTCTCACGAAAAATCATCTCCCCTGCTGAAAAACGCTCCGACAAAAAACCAATTGCACCGCCATCACGGACATCTATATTCACATCACCGAAGTGACTCTTGCCCTGATCATCGTTAAAAATGCGTGTAAATTGCATCGAATATTCCTCTATTTGCCGTAATTCTATTTACCGTAATAATAAGCATCCATGGAATTCAATTGGCTTGCGTGTTCATATTCGTTTCATCGAATACAACGCCACGAGCCTGCTCGTTTACCGTCATCATAAGCGTCCATGCAATTCAATTGGCTTGCGTATTGTCTCGTTCCTCGACACGTCTGCGCCAATTAAACGCATGGAAGCTTTTAACCGAAGAAGACTAGCTTCCCAGCATAACGTGAAAGCGATTCTTCAACCGCCCATCACAAACTGCATCCAGAATCACGCTAGAGCGATTCTTCGAGCTTGCTCGGGGAGCGAAGCGTGATACTGGGTTCAGTACAACAGGAGCGAGGCGTTACACCAAATTCTGTATCGCATGGCTCAACACAGCCAAGGTCACGGCCACATCTGGCGTATCAATCGCTTCCGCTGGATGATGGCTAATGCCTTTGTCGCAACGCATAAACAGCATAGCCACAGGACAAATATCAGCAATCGCCATGGCGTCGTGTCCCGCACCAGAGAACAAGGTATGAACAGGAATATTTTGTGTTTGTATCGCATTGCGTAGCACGCTTTGTAGCTTTTCATCACAATGAACCGCGTTGGCGGCATGGGTCGCTTTGCGCTCAATACGAACATTACGACAGGCGGCTATGGCGTCTAATTCCAGCAAGATTTCGTCGAGCGCCACATCGCGTTTGTCATCAAATTCGCTGCGAATATCGAGAGAAAATCCAGTGTTACCAGAAATCACATTCACGCCATTGGGACGATTTTGAATACGGCCAACCGTAGCAACAATGCCGTGATTCTGTGCGACTCTTTCTACTGCAAGAATCATCTCGCTACTGGCGCAAAGGGTATCTTGGCGCAGATTCATCGGCACTGTGCCCGCATGCCCTGCCATGCCGGTAATATTAAATTCAAAGCGCTTTGCCCCGGCGATGGCACTGACCACGCCAACAGGTAAATCTAAATCTTCTAGCACTGGTCCTTGCTCAATATGCAGTTCAAGGTAACCCAGTAAGTTGTCGGTTACGATAGCCGCATTGGGAATGCTAGCGAAGTCCGAACCAAAGTCTTTAAGCGCTTGCGACAAGCTAATACCATCGCTGTCTTTTACATCAGCCCAGCTTGCTGGCCATTGACCCGTTAGAGCACGACTCCCCAGTAAGGTAGAGCTGAAACGCGTGCCCTCCTCGTCACCAAATCCCACTACATCCAAGTGAAACGGTAAACGAACGCCCGCATTTTTCATCGCTGCAATAAGAGTAACAGGGGTAATAACACCCAACATGCCATCGTATTGACCACCATTCGGCACCGTATCCAAATGACTACCCATGATAAAGCGCGGTGCATCAGGGTCAGCGGCTTGCCAGCGCCCCCAAAGATTACCTGCTTCATCTTGCCAGGTTTGCATGCCTGCTTCTTGCATCCAGCCGCCCACCAATCCATTGGCTTGTTTGTGTTCTTTGGTGAGATAACGACGATCTAGACAATCGTCGCTTTGACTGATTTTGCCAAGTTCGTCACAGCGGTCCATGACCAACTGAGCGAGTTTGCCGTAATCTGTCATTATCTTTCTCCTGCGTAAACCGACATGGCCGCGTCTATCGCAGCGCCGGCTGGTAACGCAAAACCAGCGCGACGAAGTACGGTTTCTAGCGACTGCAAGGTATGCAAAACAGCGTCTTGGCGTGCGTTGTAACCCATGGTGCCAATGCGCCAAACCTTGCCTTTTAATGGGCCAAAGCTGGTGCCAATTTCAATGTTAAAAATGTTCTGTAAATCATGACGAATTTTTTCGCCATCGACGTTGTCAGGAATATACACGCCCACTACGTTGGTCATCTTGTGTTTCAAGTTACCAAATGGCTTCAAGCCCAAGGCTAGAACACCTTGTAGCATGGCATCGCCTGCTAACTGATGACGCTGAATTACCGCATCTTGGCCTTCGTTAAGTAGCTGAATCGCACATTCACGAGAACCAAACAACATGGTTGCGGCTTCCGTATGATGGTTCAAACGCTCGTCACCCCAATAATCCATGATCATTGGTAGATCAAAATAGTTCGAACGAATACGCATGCCAGATGCCCCCTGATGATGGGCATCACGAATTCCCGCTTCCACATGAGCACGTTTGCGTACACAAGACACAAAGCGGTCGCTCAAGGTAATTGGCGCGCTGCCTGATGGTCCGCCTAAACACTTTTGCAAACCAACCGACACCGCGTCGATTTTCCACGCGTCAACTTCCAACGGGTTCCCGCCAATAGACGCCGTGGCATCGGTGTAAAACAACACATCATGAGCATGACAAATCTCGCCTAGCTCTTCTAAAGGCTGAAACATAGTGGTCGAAGTATCGCCCTGTACAATCGCCAATAATTTTGGCTGTACTTTTTTGATCGCGTCTTCGATTTGCTGCGGATCAAAGACTTCACCCCAAGGCACTTCGATAGTGTGAACTTCAGCGTCGGCGCGTTCGGCAATTTCAGCCAACAAATGACCAAAACGACCAAAAATAGGAATCAGCACTTTGTCGCCCGGTTCTAAACAAGACACCAAGGCCGCTTCAATACCGGCACGAGAAGTACCATCAATCAAAAAGGTTTGCTGGTTCTTGGTATTAAACACGCGGCGATATAATTCCATGACTTCGTTCATGTAACTGGTCATGGTTGGATCATATTGCCCCACCAACTGAGTCGACATCGCCGACAACACGCGTGGGTAGCAGTTAATCGGGCCTGGGCCCATTAATAATCTTGGCGGTAATGAAAGCGGCTGCATAATGATCTCCTAACCTAAAACCTGATAAAGCATTTTGATGCCGGTAATAATCAACACCACGGCAAAGACTTTTTTCAACTTCGCTGCATCTAAACGATGCGCTAAACCCGCACCAACCGGAGCAAATAAAACCGTTAATGGAATAATGCACGCCGCGCCAATCAAGTTAACCAAGCCAACAGTGCCATAAGGGGAATCAATCGGGCTTTGACCGAAGATCAACATGGTCAAGGCGGCAGGCAATGAAATGATCAAGCCTACTGCAGCGGCTGTGCCGACGGCACGGTGAGCAGGATAGTTACAGAAAGTCAGCATAGGAACGGTCAAGGTACCGCCACCGATCCCCACCATAGAACTGAAGAAGCCAACACAAGTCGCCATTACGCCTTGACCAGCGGAACCCGGTAGGGATTTGAAGACGCTGTCTTTTTTGCCCAGCAACATATTCAGCGCAGACAAGGTCGCGATAATACCGAACAACAGAGTCAGCCATTCGCCATCAACACGCGTGACCACAAAACTGCCGATCATCACGCCTAAAAAGATGAAAAAGCCCCAACGTTTCAAAAGGTCGAAGTCCACATTGCCTTTGGCTTTATGGGCGCGGATCGAACTAATAGAAGTCGGAATAATGGTCGCTAGAGACGTCGCAGTAGCCACCAGCATGGCCGTATCCGCACTCACGCCCAAACCTTGGTACAAGAAAAACAACACTGGTACGATGACGATACCGCCACCAACACCCAACAAACCGGCTAAAATCCCGCCAACCACACCGGTGGCCATCATGGCGAGAATCATGGAATAGTTTTCCATTATGAATGACATGTTTCTGTTTGCTCCTAAATAAAAGTACTACTTATTAAAACTACTAACGATGGCTGCATCACTACGTGGATCCGTCGCGGCATCGGTATGTCCCTCTGGATGAAGCACAACCGCACCAGCGTGACCCATTAATTCATTTTGCGAGTCGACGATAACCAAATCGTGACCGCGCTTAACCAATTCATCCGCAGCGATATCGGCAAAGTCTCGCTCGATTTTCAAGTTATGACTAACATCCCCCCAAGTCCGACCGAGCAACCAACGACCTTCGCTGATGGCTTTATCCAACGGCATTTGATGATAAACATAGCGACTGAACAGTGCCGCTTGAGTCTGCGGCTGGCCTTCGCCACCCATGGTGCCGTAACTCATACGACGGCCATCGTTTAGTTCAGCAAACGCCGGATTCAGCGTATGGAAAGGTTTGAGGTTCGGTCCAAGCTCTTGTAAAGAGCCTTTTTCAAGAGAAAACGACGAGCCACGGTTGTTCCACACAATACCAGTGGAAGGACTCACCACACCGCAGCCAAATTCCCAATACAAACTCTGAATGTAGCTGACCATGCGGCCTTCACTGTCACAGGCACCCATCCAAATCGTGTCGCCATGTTTGACTTGATGTGGCCAAAGTTGCGCTCGTTCTAAAGCGATTTCGTGACACATTTTTTCCAGTTGCTCGTCATCCAACAAAGATGACAAATCCATTGCTAAACGAGATTCTTCAGTCACAAATTGGTTACGGGCGATAAAGGCTTGTTTGGTACATTCGATCAGTAAATGCGCCATGTCTGTGGCCGTTTTGCCTTGCGTATAAAGCTTGTCATACAAGGCCAAAATCAATAACGACGCGATGCCTTGCGTTGGTGCTGGCAGATTATAAAGAGAGCCAACACTGGTTTTGACCTGCAAAGGTTCTACGCGTTTTGCCTGATAAGAATGAAAATCCGCCAAGCGAATCGGCGAGCCTGCGCTGGCTAAATCTTTCGCTAAACGTGTGGCAATATCGCCATGATAAAAATCGTCTAAACCTTTTTCAGTAAGCTGTTCCAGCGTTTGTGCCAGTACTGGCAAAGTCAACGTATCGCCTTCTTTATAAAGGCCACCAGCGTTCAAAAATGCCTCAGCAAAACCCTGAACACTGACTAAGTCGGCAAACGTTTTCTTACTAGCATCAACGTAGGTTTTGGTGACTGCACTGCCGTTTTTCGCCAACTCAATAGCGTCTTTTAATAAGTCCGTTAAGGGCATGTTTTGTGTGTTGGAGACGGCTTGCCAAGCTTGGCTCACTGCCAAGGCCTCTTGCCAACCCGCTACTGCACCTGCCATAGTCACAGCCGCTTTGCCGCCTCGAGTAGGAATGCTGTCATGGCCACAATAAAATTCCAGTGTCGCCAGCTCCGCCGCTTTGCCTGAAGCATCAATGCCAACTGGCGTTTTTCCAGGCTCACTGATCAACCAAAAACCATCACCACCCAAGCCGTTCATGTGTGGATAAACCACGGCTATCGTCGCAGCTGCGGCGACCATGGCTTCTATCGCCGTGCCACCTTGCTCAAGAATCTTCCGCCCTGTTTCTGTGGCTTTAAAATGCGGTGCAGTAAAGGCGATGTCGTTCTTTTTTATGTTATTCGTATGTAAGTCATTATTGGGATTCAAAGTGCTCATGACGCCGACTCCATTAAGTGTTTTGCAAATTCAATCAGTGCCAAATCTGTGCCTTTTGAACTCACTAAAGACAAGCCACATGGCGCGCCATGTAAGGTACAAACCGGTAAATGCAACTGTGGAAGACCCGCTAATCCAGCAATGGCAGTAATGTCCATCAACTGATTACGATAAGCGGCGAGTTCGTCGTCGGCCGCATCAAATAAAGGCGCTAAACCGGGTGTGGTCGGGATGATAAGAATCGATCCTTCAATTTCATTTTCTAACCAATCCGTAAAACGCTGTCTTTGTTGTTTCGCAGCAGCAACATCGGCCTCGGAAATGGTTTGGCACCACTCGAAACGTGACTGAATATCTGGTGCAAATACCGCCGAGGCATCGACACCATCAATATTTTCTAAACTCTTGATCCATTTACCATGTTCATGCCAAATTTCTGCGCCTTGTAAGGTTCGAAATGTCTCGCTGGTTTTCCACACTTTGGTGTCGATTACGATGGAAGATTCTTTGGGAAAACGCTTTTGTTCACGCCATGTTTGCAGCTGAATATTTAGCTCTTTCACATGCTCAACTTGATCGATTAAATTCTTAGCAATCAAGATGTTATTAAATTCTTTAGGAGGCTTACTCTTCAGCAGAACGCGGGCCGCTTTTTCCAGTGTTGCTAAGTCTTTGGTGAGCCAACCAACTGTATCGAAAGACGGTGCAAGCGCAACCATGTTATCGGACGGAATCACGCCATGGGTCGGACGTAATCCAAATAAACCGTTATAGCTTGCTGGCACGCGAATCGAGCCACCAGTGTCTGTACCTAACCCTATATCAGCAAGATCCGCCGCAACGGCCACCGCCGAACCCGATGACGACCCGCCTGGGAGACGATTTGGTGTCACCGGATTTGAGGGTGTTCCGTAATGAATATTTTGACCATTTAGGCTATAAGCCAACTCATCAGTAATAGTTTTACCGCAAAAAATAGCGCCGTCATTCAGCAAAGCGGCAACGCTAGAAGATGTTTTTGTCGGAATAGGATGAGTCGCAAGCCAAGTAGGATTACCAGCAGAAGTTGGCAGTCCAGCCATATGAAACAAGTCTTTCACAGCCAAACGTAAACCACTCAGTGGCAAAGTAGGATTAGCTGATGAACTATCGTTCCAAGCCGTTTCACTGAGATTCAGGAATGGATTTTGTACCATGAAATGTTTCATATGTCCTCCGCTTGATTAGTACATATGAAACAATCGTTTCAACACACTGTCAACTGAAACAAAAAAGAAATCTAAATTTTCTGCAAAAGTGTCGTAAACAGTGTGGGTTTAATCTTTTAAAAACTAAGGTTCCAATTCATCCAAATCTTCATACAACGCTGAAATCGCCTGCGTCTGCCGACTGGCAGCATCGCCCAGAAACCCAAACACGCGATTACACAACATAGAGATCAGGCTCATTGGTGCAGCGTAACTGTCGAATGGGCTTTCATTGCCAAGGTGGCAAAGCAGCACATGGGACACTTGTTGGTTATAGACCTGCCCCGTTGGATCTGTGATCAAGACTGTGGTTCGACCTTGCAAGGCTTCTACAATTTGCTTGAACTGGCGAGTTCGACGCCTAAAGCCCAACAAGACAATCACCTCATCATCAAGAATGTCGTGTAGATCTTCCCCTAATGTTTGACCCGGTTGCGGCAATAAGCGAACGGAATGACGCACTTGTTGCAGTTGCTGACGAAAATGCAACGCCAAAGGATAAGCATTACGAAAGCCGATCAGAGTCACTCGGCTTGCTTTGGCTAATCGTTCGCTGATCTCGTTAAGGGTTTCAGGTCGCAAGCCTTCAAAAGTAAGCGATAGGTTTTTTAGCTCTTGCGCGGTTTGATCCAAAGACGAGCCTTGGGTGAAAATCGGTACACCACTTTCGCGCAATGCTAATTGCGCTTGCTTCGCGCCTTGTTGTGAATCATAGCCAAGCTGACGAAAGAAACGACTCACGGTCGCTTTTGATGTATTGGTGTTTTCAGCAATCTCGGCCGATGTTTGACTCACAATCGCCAAGGGATTCTGTTGTAAATAGTTCGCTATGGATCGCGCTGATGGAGACAGAGTCGGGTAAGTCTGCTCGATCAGGGATAGCACATCCTGCTTTGTAGCCACGTGTTAACCTCAATTCGGGGATATTTTGCTCTACGGTAATTGATTATCGTTGAGCTGCCAACTTAGATTTCTCTTTGATGCCTCGTTGTCTGCTTTCAGCTGATAGAAAGAACTAACCAGAAAAACAGTAGCGCACCAAAATATCAACCTCGCTCCATATTGGCGCACAAAATCAGCATAAAACTCCCCATTCTATTGCAAGTCTTTGCATCATGACTCTTTCTGGTAATGGGTTTCATACTCGTCTTGCAGTGCTTTGTTACATAAATCAATGTCCAAGAAACCTTTGTTTCATATTGGCATGGGGGTTGCAAAATGCGTTTCAGGCATTCACAAAACGAAATAGGAACCCCAACCATGAAAAGATTGACCAAACTACTTGGCAAAACATTGATCATCGCTGCAGGCTTTAGTGCATTAAGTGCAAGCGCAGACGTGTTGCAGGACATAAAAGACCGTAACCTGATTCGCATTGCTGTTCCTCAAGACTTCCCTCCATTTGGATCCGTTGGTACCGACTTGAAGCCACAAGGTATCGATGTGGACATGGCCAATTACATCGCGAAAGAAATGGGCGTGAAAATCGAAATCGTTCCAGTGACCAGCGCCAACCGTATTCCTTACCTACAGACGAAAAAAGTCGACCTAGTGATTTCCAGTCTTGGTAAAAACCCAGAACGTGAAAAAGCCATCGACTTTTCAACACCTTACGCGCCTTTCTTCTTAGGCGTCTTTGGTTCTAAAGATGAAGACGTGACACAAATCAGCCAGCTAGCAGACAAAACCATTGGTGTTACTCGCGGTTCCGTAGAAGATTTAGAACTTGAAAAGAATGCACCGAAATCCGTTAACGTACGTCGCTTTGAAGACAACAACACCACGCTAACCGCTTACCTATCTGGTCAAGTGAACTTGATCGCAACGGGTAACTTGGTTGCAGCGGAAATCGCAAAACGTCAGCCTCAACGCGCACCAGAAAGTAAATTCATGTTGAAAGACTCTCCTTGCTACATCGGTATGGCAAAAGGCGAAACAGCACTACAAGCCAAAGTGAACGAGCTGATCAAAGGCGCCTTGGCATCTGGTGAACTAAACGACATTTCGATGAAATGGTTAAAAGCACCACTACCTAAAGGCTTCGGCGCATAAGGCTTTCGTTATGTTGTATTTCTCTGATCTATTGCAATACAGCGACGTGTTCCTCAGTGGTTTAAAAACCACGGTTGAGCTCACTGTACTGACAACGATCTTGGGAGTGGTATTGGGTACGGTCTGCGCGACCGTACGCCAATACGGCAACCGAGCCAGTCAACGAGTTGTCAGTGTGTACGTGGAACTTATCCGTAACACGCCGTTTATTGTTCAGCTGTTTTTTATCTTCTTTGGTCTACCTGCGATTGGCATGATGTTGTCGCCATGGGAAGCCAGCATGATCGCACTGACTATTAACCTTGGCGCATACAGCACAGAAATCATTCGTGCCGGTCTTGCCAGTATTTCCAAAGGTCAAATAGAAGCGGCAAAAGTGTTGGGGCTTAACTTTCGCCAAACACTGACGCGCGTGATCTTCGTTCCGGCATTTGAAAAGATTTACCCAGCACTCACTAGCCAATGCATTATCGTCATGCTCGGTTCTGCGGTGATTTCTCAGATTTCGGTGCAAGACTTAACTTACGCAGCCAACCTTGTGCAATCACGTAACTTCCGTGCTTTTGAAAGCTACTTGGTTACCGCCTTGATGTACCTTGGTTTGTCTATTCTGCTGAGATTTGCTTTCAACGCATTAGGAAAACGCCTATTTGCTTATCGTACAGCCGATTAAAAGCATTCTTAAAAAGAAGAGGATGAAAAGCAAAATGAGGAATACTCAATGATCGAATTTTCTAACTACGACATTCTGCGCAATCTTTTGTTTGCGACACAATGGACGGTTTTATTATCACTGGCGGCGTTTATCGGTGGCACAACCGTCGCGCTTGCATTAACCGCCATGCGTTTGACGCGTAATCCAGTCATGCAGCGCATCGTAAAAATCTACGTGGAATTATTTCAAGGTACGCCATTGCTGATGCAGATGTTCTTGTGCTTCTTTGGCCTGTCCATGCTGGGCTACGAAATTTCCGCTTGGGGCGCAGCGATTTTGTCGCTGACGTTTTTTACCAGCGCCTTCTTGGTAGAAATCTGGCGTGGCTGTATCGACACACTGCCGAAAGGCCAATGGGAAGCAAGCCGCTGTTTAGGATTAAGCTTTTTACAAACCTTGCGCTTTATTATATTGCCACAAGCGATTCGCGTGGCGACGGCTCCAACCGTTGGCTTCTCAGTACAGGTTATTAAAGGTACAGCGCTGGCCTCGGTGATTGGTTTTGTCGAACTGACTAAAGTTGGCACCATGTTAAACAACGCCACGTTTGAACCTTTTAAAGTCTTTACTCTCGTTGCACTTATTTACTTCTTACTTTGTTATCCACTGTCTTTGTACAGCAAGCATCTGGAGAAAAAATTCAATGTCTCTCGTTAACTTACATCAAGTCCATAAATACTATGGCGATCATCATGTGCTGAAAGGCATTGATCTAGACATCAAAGCTGGTGAAGTGGTTTCTATCATTGGCAAAAGTGGTTCTGGTAAAAGTACTCTACTGCGCTGTATCAATGGCTTAGAGCAATACCAAGAAGGCGGTATTACCGTTGACGGTAAAGAAGTCACCACAGAAGACATTCAGGTGCGTCGTCTTGCCCTTAGCGTCGGTATGATCTTCCAAAACTTCAACCTGTTCCCGCACATGACGGTAGGCGAAAACGTCATGCTTGCGCCGACAATTGTCTTGAAGAAAAGCAAAGCCGAGGCCGAAGCAACGGCTCGCGCCATGCTTGAAAAAGTGGGACTTGCGGAAAAGTTCGACAGCTTCCCTGAAAAGCTATCTGGCGGTCAGCAACAACGTGTCGCCATCGCCCGTGCCTTGGCGATGTCACCAAAAGTCTTGCTGTGTGACGAAATCACCTCTGCACTCGATCCAGAATTAGTCGGCGAAGTATTAAAAGTACTCGAACAACTGGCGAAAGAAGGCATCACCTTAGTTCTAGTGACCCATGAAATGAACTTCGCCCGCGACGTCGGCAGCCGAGTCGTCTTCATGCACCAAGGCAAAGTCTGGGAACAAGGCGACCCAAAAACCGTCTTATCCAACCCACAGACTGACGAACTGAAACAGTTTATGGGGGCTGTGCTTTAATAAGAGTTACGGGAGACAAGAACAAGCCACACTCCAGGGTTGGAGTGTGGTTTTTTAAGGAGAAGGAAACATTTTCTAAAATCGGCCAAGCCAATATTGTGGACGGCGTCGGTCATGAGCTACGGCTAAAATCTGAAGACCCATTGGACTTTCTCGATAAATGATGGATAAAGGGAATTTAGTAAGAGGCACTTTACGGATATTTGGCAATAGCTCGACTTTCCAAGCTTTTGGAGACTCGCCGATTAACTTAGCTAAAGTCTCAAACTCTTCGATCAAAGTTCTGCCTAATCCTGGAACTTTAGATTCATAATAACCAACCGATTCTAAGAACTCAGCTTCCGCTGCTGGGTGAAAAGAATAATTCATTTGATGAGAGCTCGAGCCTTCTTCATTACGTCATCACCAGACACTGTTTGCACAGCACCATTATCAAGCTCTTCAGCTCTACGTTTAGCCTCAAGCAACCAATCAGACTTGAGCTCTTTTTCTGATGGAGATTCCAAGCTCAAAACTAATCGTTGAATTAGCAAGGCTCGCTTCTCTCTTGGAAGATGAAGTGCTTCATCTTCAATACTTTGATGATTCATGAGGGAAACCTCTTATTCGAATATTGATTAATTTTGGCACAGACAAATCAAGGACACAATTAAGCTGTTATGAAATAAGATTAGCGTATCATTACAACTCTTAAGAGAACAATTACAGACACGCTGGACGATACGGTTTCTTATATGTTATTGACCATTTTGAATTGCCTGCTTAATAATTGGAGCAACAGTTTGAGGAGTGATCGGCTTGGTTACGCAATATTTTGTCTGCAACCAATCTGACAGTTTTTTCTGACCTTTGCTTGAGTTACAACCGCAACAACACAGCGCAATATTGTCTTTATTAATAATACTGGCATCATTAATGATGTGTTCCCAACTCGCGCATGTTTTCTTAGATACTTTTGCGCTCGTAAATTCCACACCACAATATACACAAACCTTGTCTCTTGCTCGAATTTCATCTTCAAGCCAAGACGGAATATTCCAGCTATTTGCCATACAAAAAACACCTATAATCCCTTCACTACACAGCTTATCCTTTAATTTTGGTGAACAGGGCATCCAGCTCTGACTCAGAATTAATGACTTGGCTTCCAGTTGCTTTAGTTATGCTCTTCAACATCAAAAGATTCTCTATCAAACAAGGTAATGTAATCACTTTCTGCAGACAGCCTTACAAAGATAGATAGCATAATCTCGTCTTGATCATCAGGTAATTTTTCAAGTTCGGTATCAATATTCAAACGGTAGCTTTTAGGCTTTTCCAACTGCATTTTTTCTTGTAAAGCTTGAAAGTTGTGAACTGCCTCATCTGATAGAGCAAACTCATATTCCGTAAATTCCGTCGCCGATGTAAACCAGCTATTGTCATCCTGATGAATATTTTTAATAGAGAGAACCTTCAATGGATAATCAAAAACTAGCCATCCATTCGATGTTTCTAAATTCAATGATAACGCTGTTTTGGATATGTCTATTTCAACCGGTTTATCGATCTGAATTCGACTTCTCAATTCATGTGGGTTTAAGCCTAAAAAACTATTTTCATCAAAGGCACTCAGCTTAAGCATGCTGCCTAATGGAACATGAGAGCAGCCAAAAAGCAGGAGACAAATCATCACAGCTATTGTCTTTTTCAAATCAATTCCCTTTTAAAATAAATATGTTATCGCTTAAGAAGCGGCCAGCACAGTGAGATGTTCACCCGTTAACTGATAACCTAGCCATTCACTCTTAGGCTTTGCGCCTAGTGATTCATAAAAATCGATAGCGGGTTTATTCCAATCTAAAACACTCCATTCAAATCTCCCACAGTCATTCGCTACAGCAATTCCCGCTAAATGTTTTAGTAAAGCTTTTCCAGCACCACTGCCTCGTTCTGACGGTGACACAAACAAGTCTTCAAGATATAGACCATGCTTTCCTAGCCATGTGGAATAGTTAAAAAAGTACACGGCAAAACCGATTGGATTGCCATCTTTCTCACAAATGATCGCTTTGGTAGACGAGTGCTCTGAAAAAATAGAGTCTTCAATCATCTGCTCAGTGGCCAAGACTTCATGCTCTGCTTTTTCGTAAGCGGCCAGTTCTTTAACAAATCTAAGAATGATGCTTGAATCATCTCGATTCGCTTCACGTATTAACGCTGTCATAAAAACTCCTTTTCAAACACTGGATTCAAGAATAAATATAGTGTCATTCAACTTCATGACACACAACACAAACCTTATTGCCGCCTAAGTCTCTAAAATAAGTAAAAAGCAGCTTTCATAGTAGATGCAATCCGGGCTGACCTTCACGTGTGGCGCTGTTTTCAACAGCAAAGTCAAAAGCCCAGCCAATCTCAAGTTTCTGTGTCTATACTTATGATTTGACTGTTTACGGGTGAAGCGCTACAAAGTGCGCAGCACTTTCATATATATGAACTTTATAGACCTTTCTGGTATGGTTCCATCGCGTGGCAAAGAACGAGTCATCACCTACTTATTTATTTAACAAGACCGCCCTGACTTTAATCGTCTAGCACTTCTACGGTATGAAACATGACAAAAGAAATAATTGAAACACGTAAAATTACCAGTGCCGAAGCTGAACAATGTGCTGCAGAAGCAATCCAAATAATAGGCTCTATTCAGCCCCACGGGTTTCAGTTAATTCTTGACGCAGATACATTTCAAATTGTCCAACACTCCAGCAACACTATAGATAGCCTCAAAGAGGCGTCGTCAATAAATTCAAATACACACCCTGGACTAATCGGCAGCCATATCAGTGAGTGGGTTAAGTTTATCAATGTCGAAAGCCTCACTAAATTATCATCCAAAAAAGCCGTTGTAGTTGAGTTCAAAGAATCTGGCATTATTCAATCATCAAGCTGGGGATGTTTCGCACATCTAACAGAAGGCTGGATCAGTTTAGAGTTCTCACCAAACCTAGGCTCTGATTACAACGCTAATGTCTTGCTGTCTCAAATCGATAACATGGTTGAGTTGCTCAAATCTTCCTATGATGAAACCGTCCTATTTAATACTTTAGTTTCCCAGCTACAAGAATACACGCTGTACGATCGTGTCATGATGTATCGCTTCTTACCTGACTGGTCAGGGGAAATTGTCGCTGAAGCCGTATCTGAGCGAGAAGAAATAAAATACCAAGGAATGCGTTTTCCTGCTGAGGATATCCCGAAGCAAGCCCGTCAATTGTACACACTCAGCCCTATACGTTTATTCGCGGATATTAATGCCGAGCCTTGTCTACTAGAACCAGCATTTCTTCCCGACGGCCAGCCACTTAATCAAAGCTTGTCCGTTTTAAGAAGTATGTCAACGGTACATCGTAGATACTTAAAAAACATGGGCGTGGGCTCTTCATTATCGCTATCGATAAAAAAAGGAGACGGATTATGGGGAATGGTTGTTTTCCACCATAATGAGCCAAAAATCCCCACTAATGATGTAATTTCACAACTTCGAGTATCGGGAGAACTGTTCAGCGAAATTATAACCTCATATTTGATTCCAGCTGAAAAAATCAAAAAGCTCACCTACCTTATGAACGCTCAGGCCTATATTGAGGCATCCTTTAACCAAGCCAAAATGGCCAATATTTCAGCGGCGCTGTTTGAATCCATCCTGCTTAAAATTCAAAAAATTACTCAGTACCATTTTATTGGCATTATTTATCGAGAACAGTCTTATATCCTTGAGGACACATCGTTTTTAAGCCTTGGTGATCAGACCATTGATGCGCTGAAGAATCTCTTCGCAACACAAGAAACAACCCATTTTCAATCAGAAAAGCTACATCAAGAAATTGGCGTAATACCGGGTCTTGAAAGCATGGTCGGAATTGCCATAATGAAAGCCAAAATTCCAAATGACTTTTATGTCTTTATAGGCAAGGAAGAGGTCTCCAAAACGATAAAATGGGGCGGTGCTCCACAAACTGTCAATATTGTCGTCGAAAACAATGAAAGGCATTTAGAGCCTAGAAGCTCCTTTGCGTTATGGCGCCAAAATATTGCAGGAGAAAGCTCTCCTTGGAAAGAACAAGATCTAAACTTGTTAGAAATTATTTTTAATGCGGGAAAAGATTTTTTCAGTACAAAACGCAGCCAAATGCGCATCAGCCAATTGGAAAAAAGTGCCTATTTTGACCCTCTAACAGGATTAGCCAACCGAGCACATTTACGATCCTTCATAGAAGATCTGAAAGACCAAAAACATATTAGCCATATTTCTGTGCTTTTTATCGATCTGGATAATTTTAAAGACGTCAATGATTTCATGGGACATGAAACGGGAGATAGACTATTAATCACCATCGCTCAAAGACTTAACGAATGTACAACTTCTAACGACTTAGTCGCACGCTTGGGCGGAGATGAGTTTGTTGTTGTCTTAACGCATCAGGTGCTTCCTGATCCTACTTTAGCAGAGCTTATTGCCGATAAAATTATCCAACGTATTGGCGAACCTATTTTGGATAATGCACATACTCTCGTTATTACTCCAAGCATGGGTATTATTTCAGAAGACGTGAAAATACTGGATTTTAATGAAACACTAAAGCAAGCTGATATTGCCATGTATTCCGCGAAGAACAAGGGCAAAAATCGCTTCCATATCTTCGATCATAAAGACCAAGATCTCTTCAATAAAAAAGCCATTTTAACGATGGATTTACGAGACTGCATTGCCGAAAACTGTATAGACCTTCATTTTCAACCTCAGATGAATGCTCTGCAAGAAATCGTCGGCATTGAAGTTTTAGCACGCTGGAATCATAAAAAATTTGGCTTTGTCAGCCCTGACGTCTTTATAGAGATCGCCGAAAAAAACAACCTAATTTATCCTCTTGGTTTGCAAATTATAGACAATGCCTGTTCGCAACTTGCCAAATGGATAAAAAGAAAACAACCCATTCATTTCAAAACGATGTCTTTGAATATTAGCCCTATCCAACTGATTGAACCGAAATTTGAAGAAGACCTTCTTCGTATTCTCAAGAAACACAGTGTTCCAGAAGAAATCATTCGCTTAGAAATCACCGAATCTGTTTTTATGAAGAGCTATCAAACAGCAATTAATACGTTAAGTAATTTAAGAAAGCATGGCATAACCATCTCCCTTGATGATTTTGGCACAGGTTTTTCTTCATTGAATTCTTTGTGGAAGCTGCCTATTGACGAGGTCAAAATTGATAAGTCTTTTATTTCAAATATGAGCAAAGACGATAACCTATTTACCATGGTAGAAAGTGTTATCTCACTCTGCAAAAAATTGAACTTAGAAGTGGTCGCAGAAGGTGTTGAGCATAATATCGAGTTCAATATTCTAAAGGGCTTAGACTGCGATATTTATCAAGGTTACCTATTCAGCAAACCGCTACCTGCAGACCTGCTTGAGAAAACCTTCTTGGATAAATAAAAGTTAGCCTCTGGAAACAAAGCGCTTCCAGAGGCTAATTTAAAGTGAACTCAATTGTTCACACCCGACGTCCTCGTGATCCAACCCAAATACCGACGACCAAGACCATTCACCGGGGTTGAGCACAAAGCCATAACTGAGTGTTAAGCCGGATTCAATTTTGATGTCGCCAAGTTGGGCATCGCTTTGAGCAGTAATCACATAATCTTCACTGACGACTTCATCGCCGGCGATCAATTTTTCTGCGACTTTGTTGGAGTAAACCAGCAGTCGAATGGGTTCAACGGATTGAATACCAATGCTATCTCCACCAAAGTCTCCCGCAGCAAATCGAATCGGCGAGGAAACACAAGCTGCTTGCTCTTCTAGTCGATTGTCTTTTTTGGCGATAAGCACACCTTTTCCGGCGATACCTCGTAACTGCAATAAAGTACCGACTTTCGGCGATTCGATGTAGACCACAGCTTTTATGTTATCTGAAACTGCCAAGTTACTTTCATTCGTGTTTTTTGCTTCACTGCTGCAAGCAGAAACCGACAAAAGTAGCAAAATTGAGCATAACATGGTGGATAAGTCGGGTAAGTTATTAACATCTTTCATGTTTGGTTCCTGTTTATAGCATCTCGTTGTTTTGTGGATAATTAGCAAAATCACTGTCTGACTCGCTTGGTAAGGCTAATAACATCAGTAAAACAAGCATGCCTATCGCTGGAACCAAGACCACCAGCAACCACCAAGCGGAACGGTTAGTGTCATGCAATCTACGCACAGTCAAAGACAGCATTGGCAAGAAAACTAACACGCTATAAAGCGCTTCTATTTTCCACGTTGCTTGAAAAAAGATTTCCAACAAGACAAACACTAACGAGATCAAACAATTCACCAAAAAAAACATCCAAAATGCTTCCAGTGATGCTCTTCCAGAAAATTGCGCATAACGCTTCCACGCATCAAAATACCCGTTCATACTTTTCTCCTTTGATTCATCCCGAGGGACATTGAAGGCTTAAAAGTACGTTGCGAAGGAAAGATTTACGTCCTAGATCAGGTTCTAGGACGTCCTTGATGGCTTTTTAGGACAGGATGGCTTTCTAAAAAATAATGGCGGGCATGATGCAGATAAAAGTGATACATATACAACGAAGATCAGGTCTGAGCTATTTCACAATAAACAAGGCGGAACCAAAATGATCGCTATTCCCTTACCTTTTGTCGTTGCCTTGTTGCTGTCTATCTTGGCGGTTTTGCTGTTTATTCGCCGAGAAGAAACCACCCAATCGGCGTTTGTTTTTATCGCTTTGTGTGCGTTAACAACGACCATAGTTGGCCTACGTTGGACGTTTGATTATTCGCTATTTCGTCTGATTCAACCTATCTTGGCGTCTTGTATTCCCGTGACGGCTTGGTACTGTTTTTCGAGTGCTCACCAACGCTATAAACTAAAAATCTGGCATTTCTTACCGCCTGTTTTTGTCACCTTGGCGTCTTTTACTTATCCATTCTGGCGGCCGCCTTTAGATCCTGTTTTAACCTTGCTTTACGTGGGTTATGGTATTGCGCTGATTCGTGCTTCGTTTAAAGCATCGAACCTTCCTGAACAAGTTCGTTTATCCGATATCGACAACGCCTTAAAAGCCGAACGTATTGCGGGTGCCATGCTGTTAATGTCCGCCATGATTGATGGCGCTTTGGCGGTCGATTTTTCCTTTTTTGCTGGCGAGCATGCGTTGATAATTCTCTCTATTGGACATGCGGTGTTACTGCCTGTTCTGGCTATCAGTGTCATTATGATAAGCCTAAGTATCGCGCCCAGCGTTAACGAAGCGTCCGACCTAAATGAAAAAACACCGCTCGTAGAAGAATCAAAAGACAAGCCACAGCATCCGTTAACAGACGATGAAGTGAAAGACATAGTACACAAAATAGACGTGCTGCTTAGCACCAAAGAAGTGTTTCTTGATCCAGACTTAACGCTCGATAGACTCGCCAGAAAAGCCTGTATTCCAGCGCGTCAAATCTCTGCTGCCATCAACCAAGTTTACGGTCGCAACATTTCACAAGTCGTGAACGAATATCGTATTGAACGAGCCAAAACACTACTGCTGACAACCGACAAAGCCATCACCCAAATCTATTTGGACTCTGGCTTTCAGACGAAATCTAACTTCCATCGAGAGTTTTCGCGCCTGACACAACAAACACCGAGCGCCTTTCGGCGTGCTAACATGAAGAGTTAAGACTTTTTGAGAAAGTGCATGATGTCTTGATAAATCACCTGATGAAGCTCATCCCGAGATCGTTCATTACCGTCTTTGCAAACAATGCCATCACCCGGCTCTTCCTCTTCTATCATCTCAATCGCGCCGGGCTTACAAAGCTGCATGAAACTAAAATGCGCGGCGTCTGGGTAGACAATGTATTGACGATTATTAGAGGGAATATACTGCGCGAGAAAGCCGGATTCTTCTGCTTGCGGTAAATCACCAATATCCACGCCTGCAGCAAAGATCAAGGTCGGAACGGTTAAAGCTTGCAAACTCTGACGTGACAAGCTTCGCGCCAAGCCCAAATCCAAAGTAATAACTTGCTTGATTCGATTATCTTTTAAGCTGCCAGTCGGCTCGCCAGTTTGAGCCCGATCCAAGCCCAATTCAGGCATCAAACCACACACGCGAGGATTATTTTTAAGAACGCATTCTTGCTTTAACTGGTCTCGATCAAATTGCCCGCCCGCTAGCAACATCACCGTCCAGCCGCCCAATGAATGGCCAATAGCGGTGATGTTGTTAGCATCGATATTTGGCAATAGATAAGACTCATTCAACAACCAATCCAACAAGCGCGATAAGTCTCCAGCGCGTTGCCACCACTGAGCCGCTGCTTGCGCAGAATGATCAAAAGACGTGGTTCCCGGATGATCAAGCGACGCCACGACATAACCATCTTGCACCAGTTTTGTTGCTAGCCAATTCTGATTACGCCAGTTACCACGATAACCATGAGACATTACTACCAACGGAAAAGTACCCACCAGAGGAAACCGCCCCGCCAGCGGCGTTCCAACTCGTACCACATCGGTTCCCAAAAACGCCGCGTTTTCCGCAATTCTTTCAGTGGGAAAGGTCGTCTGTGATGGATACCAAACACTGGCTTTTAACGGTCTATTACTGTCTGTGTATAACTGAACCTGATCAAAACCCACCGAATACGCAAGAGCATTCGACGCCCAGCAGGCAACCAATAAGATGAAAATCGCAAACCCTTTCATGATGTCATTCCTCTTTAAAATGCTTTAGAAAGAAGTCACTATGAAAGGAAAATGCGAGTAACGCGTCCTAGAACAGGATCGAGAACGTTAGGATGAGTAAATAACTGGAGTCAATGCCTGCCAAAACGCCTCTGGGATGGATTCTTCGTACCAAGAGATATTTTGCTCAACCCGATCCTCATTGGTCATGCCAATTAACACCGATTTCACACAGTCATATCGCAAGGCGTATTGAATCGCAGCCGCCTGTAACGAGACATTAAATTGCTCACAAATAGATTCTATAGCGATGACTTTATCGACGATGTCTTTAGGCGCTTCACCATAAAAGTAATGACCTAAGTTTTTAGAGCCTTTGGCTAAAATACCTGAATTAAAAGGCGCGGCGGCAATAAGAGAGATATTACTTTCGCTACATTTGTTGGTAAAAGTATGCGTAATATCGTTATTTAATAAAGTAAAACAGTTGGCGACCATGAAGCAATCAAACTGGCCGTGGTTCATCGCTTGATCACATATTTTCCATTCGTTCACACCTAAACCAATATTGCGCACTAAGCCTTGCTCGCGTAATTCCATCATGGCTTTAAAACCACCATCAATGGCTTGTTGAAAATACATGGCGTGCTGTTCTTTGTGAGTCAATTCGCCAATATCATGCATCAACAGCATATCAATATGACTCACGCCAAGGCGCTGCAAAGAATCTTCGAAAGAACGCATAACGCCATCGTAGCTATAATTGTATTCTCGATCAAAGGGACTGGCGCTAACAAAGCCGTCGGCTTCTTTTTGATCTACTTTGCAGTCTGGATGCAGCAATCTTCCCACTTTGGTGGATAGGAAAATATCTTGATGTGGCGTTTCGCCTAGAGCCAAGCCTAAACGACGCTCTGAGAGGCCAGCGCCATAATGAGGAGCGGTGTCAAAGTACTGAACACCTAATTCACTCGCTTTGCGAACGGCGCCACAGATATTCTCGTAAGATACCGGACGAAATAGATTACCCGCGCCAGCACAACCAAATCCTATTTCTGTAATCGAGGAACCACTGCTATTTATTATTCTTGTTTTCATTGCTTGCTCACTTATTCACAGCCCTTTGTACTTAAAATATAAAGGTGCTTAACGGCGTTAAGGGGCTGAATAGCCAATAGATATTTGTTCGCGGCACATTACGCTTCAATGTCACCAACTTAAGAGCTAAAAACTCAAAAAGGAGACTAATGATTGCAAGCATTAAGCCCATGGATGGGCGCTACGCCTGTCGCGGGCAGGGATGCCCGTTCAGGCGGTGCTGCAATCATTAGTCGGATTTTGATTAAGTTAAGCTTTAACCACTCGTTGACATTGCACACCGAGCTTATCAATGCCAAGTTTCATTTCTTCACCACCTTTTAGATAAATTGGCGGATTGAAACCCAAACCAACGCCTGGCGGTGTACCAGTTGAAATAATATCGCCCGGCTGTAAGCTCATATATCGGCTGCAATAAGCAATCAGATGAGGCACTTTAAATACCATGGTCGAAGTAGAACCATTCTGATAACGCTTGCCATCGATTTCTAACCAGATACCAAGATCATTGAAGTCACCGACTTCATCTGGGGTTACTAACCAAGGTCCCGTTGGACCAAAGGTGTCGCAGCCTTTCCCTTTGTCCCAAGTGCCTGTTCCCTCAATCTGGAAAGCACGCTCTGACACATCATTTATCACACAGAATCCCGCTACGTGCTTCATTGCGTCAGCTTCTGCAATGTCACTGCCGCCTTCGCCAATAACGATACCTAATTCCACTTCCCAATCGGTTTTTTCAGAGCCTTTTGGAATTTTCACATCATCATTTGGCCCAACAATCGCCGACGTCCATTTGTTAAAAATAACAGGCTCAGCAGGGACTGGCATGCCAGATTCGGCAGCATGATCGGCATAATTCAAGCCGATACAAATAAATTTACCCACATTGGCCACACAAGCTCCAAGACGCAGATCTTCTTGCGGTACGCCATCGACCAAAGGCAAGCTATTAATATCTAAGGCGTTTAACTTTTTCATGCTTGCTAAGCTTAGATGTTCATCAGATAGATCTGGAATGACTGACGACAAATCACGGACTCGACCATTATCATCAAGTAAACCTGGCTTTTCTTTCCCTAGTGGCCCAAAGCGAACTAATTTCATTGTTTTCTCCTATCGGTAAAAAATACTGTGGTGAATAAGAGATTCACCACAGTATAGAGTTTTTATTTATATAGAACTGCAGCGATTTTTGGATCGTCGATGTTTTTAGCCGTGTAATAATAGAAGCCTGTGTCGATAATTTTTGGCACCTTTTCACCCTTGATGGTTTGAACCGCCGCTTTCACGGTTTCATAACCAATACCAATTGGGTTCTGAGTAATCGCACCCGCCATCAAACCACTACGAATCGCATTCATCTGAGCTGTACCAGAATCAAATCCGATGATGACAAGATTTTTTGCTTTGGACTCACGGGCCGCATTTACCACGCCGACCGCAGAGCCTTCATTGGTACCAAACATACCGGCTAGCTTTGGATAAGAGGTCAGAATTGCACGAGCAACTTCTGTTGATTTAAGTTGATCGCCATCACCGTATTGAACGGTAACCACGTCAATATTTGGATGAGCTTCTTTCATGCGTTTTAGAAAACCATCACGACGATCAATACCTGTTGTCCCTGTTTGACTATGAGCCACCACAGCGACTTGTCCTTTATTGCCAATCAACTCAGCCATTTTGTCTGCCGCTAATGCAGAAGCTGCCAAGTTATCCGTCGTTGCTGTTGTCACTGGAATATCACTTTCTACACCACTATCAAAAGCAACAACTGGAATACCGGCTTTTTGTGCTTTGCGTAACAACGGAATGGCGGCTTGGCTATCGAGAGCAGCAAAACCAATGGCATCGGGTTTATTGGCTAATGCAGCCGCTAACATGTCGATCTGGCGATCCACTTGCGCTTCTGTATCAGGCCCTTCAAATGTGACTCGAACGTTAAACTCTTTTGCAGCTTGGTCAGCACCTTGTTTCACTGCTTGCCAAAACTGATGTTGAAAACCTTTTGAAATCAATGGGATATATAGCTGATCATCGGCTTTGACAAGTGATGATGTTGCCATAATAGATACAGCACTGATTAGACCTATTAGCTTGCGACGTGACAACATGTCCGTTCCTCCGTTATGTTGTTATTTTCGAGGTTTACTTTTTTTGTGGTGGCGGTATGCCACCGGTTGTTTCTAACGATTATTACTTTGCATTGCTTATTTAGATTGCCTTATTTAGATTGCCTTATTTAGATTGCCTTATTTAGATTTTTGACGGCGCATCATATCGGCATAAACCGCCAAAATAATGATGATGCCAGTCACCACGGTCTGCCATTCTTGTGCCACAGACAGTACTCGTAAGCCGTTCGTTAATACCGCCATGATTAAGGCACCGATTAACGTACCGATAATCGTGCCGCGTCCGCCGGAAAGAGACGTACCGCCAATCACCACGGCAGCAATCGCTTCCAACTCATAACCAAGGCCAAGGGCCGGTTGAGCCGAGTTCAAACGAGACGAAATCAAAATACCAGCGATGCCACAAATACCACCCGCAACCGCATAAATAGCAATTTTCCAACGGTCAGTATTTACACCAGACAAGCGTACCGCTTCTTCATTTGAGCCAATACCAAAGCAATAACGGCCCAAAATAGTCTTGCTCAATACATAACTCGCCACACCAGCAACAATGAAGAGAATCAACACACCGTTCGGAATAGGAAGGAAAGGCAACACTTCACCAATCAAAGAACCCCGTGAAATTTCGTCAAATCCCTCCGTGTTATTAAAGTAAATCGGACGAGCGCCACTCACGACCAAAGACAAACCTTTTAAGATCAACATCATGCCTAAAGTGGCAATGAAAGGTGGGATTTTCATCTTAGCGACAAAAGATCCAGAGCAAAATCCACAAAATGCGCCAGCGAGAATGGCACCAAGTACGCCAATCGGTAAAGGCAGATTCATCTTGGTTAACAAGACGCCTGCGATCACCGCTGTAAACGTCATCAAAGTCCCAACAGACAAATCAATACCGCCGGAGATAATTACTAACGTGGCTGCCACAGCTAGAACGCCATTAACAGACGTCGCTTGCAGAATCGCCAGCATATTGGACGTCTGCATAAAATTCGGGGACGCAATGGAAAATACGATCAACAGCACCACTAGACTCGCAAAGGCGAGCACTCGCTGATGAGCGGTAATCTTTATCAATTTACTAATCAGACTCGGTGACGTCTTTTGGCTTTCGGTTATCATTATTTTTCTCTCCTGTTAGCCTTTACTGAGTGGCTAATGCCATAATTTGTTCTTGATTCGTTGCTTTCCCACCGGGCAATATTCCAGTGAGTTTCACTTGGCACATAACGGCAATTCGATGACTTAGGCGCATTACCTCCGGCAGTTCCGAAGAGATGACAATAATGGCTTTGCCTTTCTTCGCGAGAGATTCTAATAATTTGTAAATCTCCGACTTAGCACCCACATCAATGCCTCGAGTTGGCTCGTCAAAAATCAAAATGTCGCAGTCTTTTAATAACCATTTAGCGATAACCACTTTTTGCTGATTACCACCAGACAAAAAACCGACTTCCTGAGTGTCTGACGGTGTTCGGATGCCCAACTGCTTAATGTAACCATTGGCAACACCGCTCATTTCAGATTCATTCAATACGCCTAACGAGCTGGTGAAACGGCTTAACGTCGCCATGGCAATATTGGCGCGAACGTCCATCCCCAAGGCCAAACCAAAGTGCTTACGGTCTTCCGACAAATAACCAATTCCAGCCGCGACCGCATCACATGGAGATTGAATGCGGCACTGCTTACCCTTCACCCAAACCTCTCCTGAATCAATTGGGTCAGCGCCAAAAATAGCCCGAGCCACTTCGGTTCGCCCTGCCCCCATTAAGCCTGCAAAACCTAAAATTTCGCCTTTCTTGAGAGAAAAACTGACATCCTTGATCTCTTTTCCGCGGTTCAAACCTTTTACCGAAAGTAGCTCAGGCTGATCAGACAAATCTGGGATATCAAGGGTTTCATCTTTCACTTCTCGTCCCACCATCATCGAGATAATGTCAGACAATGGCGTTTCTCTTGCTTGAAGTGTGCCGATGTATTCGCCGTCACGCAGCACTGTGACTCGATCTGCGATTTGCTTGATCTCATCCATCTTGTGACTGATGTAAATGATGCCGACACCCTCGGACTTAAGGCGACGGATAATGACAAACAACTCAGCAATTTCAGCATCATTCAAAGCCGCCGTTGGTTCATCCATAATAAGAACGCGAGATTGATACGATAGAGCCTTGGCAATTTCGACCATTTGTTGCTTCGCCACCGTTAAACTGCCAATTTCCGTCATTGGATCGATATCAAAATTCATCTTTTTAAAGATGTCACTGGCCTGACTGTTTAAGCGTTTTTCATCGATGACACCCCAAGATGACCGAGGCTCTCGACCGATAAAAACATTCTGAGCAACCGTCAAATCATTCATCAAACTCAATTCCTGATGAATGATGCCAATGCCTGCATTTTGCGCAGCTTTTGGTCCATCAAAGACAGCAAGTTGGTCATCTACTTTTACTGTGCCACCGTCTTTTTGATAAACTCCAGACAGTATTTTCATCAACGTCGACTTGCCAGCACCGTTCTCCCCCATCAGCGCATGCACTTCGCCTTTTTCAAGATCGAAGTTCACACCTCTGAGGGAATACACACCGGGAAAGCGCTTCTCAATTCCTCTCATTTCAACCAATAACGGCATCACTTTTACTCCGTAACAAATAGTAGGTTGATTCGAACTATCATCTAAATGACTAAGTTAAATAGTCACGCCACCATCTACGAGCAAAGATTGCCCCGTCACAAAAGCACTCTCATCGGACAACAAGTACACAATGATCGGAGTAATATCACTTACTTCAGCAAGGCGTCCCATGGGTTGACGAGCAATAAAATCTTTTTGAGCTTGAACAGGATCGTCGGCTGAAGCGATACGACCTTGTAAAGACGGCGTATTCACCGTTCCGGGGCAGACTGAGTTACAGCGAATTCCTTGTTTTACAAAGTCCGCAGCGATACCTTTTGATAAACCAATAACCGCGGCTTTCGTCGCGCCATAAGCGGTTCGCATTGGGAAACCTTTAATAGAAGACGCCATCGATGCCATGTTCACCACGGAAGAAGACCCCGTCACTTTGGCTTGCTCCATCATTCCAGGCAAAAATGCTCGACACATACGCATCATAGAAGTGACGTTTAAGGTAACGCTAAACTCCCAATCTTCATCACTAATATCTAGAACAGTGCCGTTATGAACAAAACCTGCGCAATTAAACAAACCATCAAGATTCGGCATCTGCTCTGCGAATGATTTAATCGACTGAGCATCTATCACGTCGAGTATATGTGTTTGTATCGTTGGGCAATCTTGCTGCAAAGATTTCAGTGCTTCTGCATTGATATCCGTCGCAATGACATTCGCCCCTTCTTTTAAACAGGCTTCGGCACTTGCTCTACCAATTCCTTGACCAGCGGCTGTTATTAATATTGTTTTGCCTTTGAGTCTCACAATCGTTTCTCCATTTCACTAGATAATAAAAAATAGCTACATCACTGCGCCAATTTGCCAAGGCACAAATTCTGCCCCACCAAAACCTAACGCTTCGCTTTTCGTTTCTTCACCTGAAGCAATTCGAATAATAAGCTCAAATAGCTCCTGACCTTTTTCCTCAATAGACACGCCACCAGTGACAATATCCCCACAATTTAAATCCATGTCTTCTTGAAGACGTCGATACATCTCGGTGTTGGTAGCCAACTTGATACAAGGCGTCGGCTTATAACCAGAAACCGAGCCACGTCCTGTGGTAAAAATAATCATATTGGCGCCCGACGCGACTTGCCCAGTTACTGAGCATGGGTCAAAGCCAGGGCTATCCATAAATACAAAGCCTTTTTTATCAATCGCTTCGCCAAATAAATACACATCGGTTAATGGCGCACTGCCGCTTTTCGCAACCGCCCCTAGGGACTTTTCAAGAATAGTCGTTAGTCCACCATTTTTATTACCGGGGCTTGGATTGTTGTCCATTTCGCCGCCATTGCGGGCACAGTAATCTTCCCACCAATGAATCCGATCAATCAGTTTTTGTCCGACTTCCGTAGATACAGCGCGTCGCGTCAATAAATGTTCCGCACCATACACTTCGGATGTTTCTGAGAGAATAGTCGTGCCACCGTGACGAACTAATAAATCAGAGGCATAACCTAAAGCTGGATTAGCCGTAATGCCGGAATAGCCATCGGAGCCACCACATTGCATACCGACCATAATTTCGGAGACAGGCGCAGGTTCTCGTGTTGCTTTATTTGCCTCTTGAGCTAATAAATGCAGTTCCTGTAAACCTTTTTCGATTGTTTTTCGCGTGCCGCCTTCAGACTGAATCGTCATATAACGAAAGGCAGCGCTCGGTTCTTGGCTGTCCACAAGGCTAGACACTTGCAGTACTTCACAGCCGAGACCGACCAACAAAATACCACCGAAATTTGGATTATTGGCGTAACCCGTGAGCGTGCGATGGAGCGTTTGATAGCCTTCGCCTTGACCCGACATGCCACAGCCAGTGCTATGAACAATCGGCACTATGCCATCAATATTCGGATAATCTTTTAGGAAATCCGTTTTAGTAGCCGCCTCTTCGATAAAACGCGCAACGGAACCAGCACAATTAACCGAAGTTAAAATACCAAGATAGTTACGAGTACCGACTCTGCCATTTTCACGGTGATAACCGTTAAAAGTACGAGGGGTTAAAATTGGAGGTAATGAATTGCTGTTTTGAGAAAATGCATAGTCTTGAAGATGCTCGCCCATGCCCATGTTTTGAGCGTGTACATGTTCTCCGAGCGCGATAGCTTGTGTCGCTTGTCCAATGATTTGGCCATAGCGAATAACATTATCGCCTTTCGCTATATTCTTAACAGCGACCTTATGACCTCTTGGGACATAGCTAAGTAGCGTAACGTCAAATTCGTTTAATTTACTGCCTTGAGCAAGATCACTTAAGGCGATAACGACGTTATCATTAGCGTGTAAACGAATAGTTTGTTTGGACCCAATGATCATGGGCAATCCCCTGTTCTAAATTCACATTTAATTATTGTTGTTGTATATTCAAACTAGCACCAACAATTTCAATCGTCAACTAACATGTTAGTATTAAGGAAATAAATTTATGGCAGAGTCATCGCTTAATAAAATCCAGAACTTGAGCGGTTCACTGTCTCAGCGGGTATATCAATCATTGCGAGAGGCCATACTTTCCATGCAATACCCGCCCGGCACAGTGATTCGAAAAGGCGCAATTTGTGAGCAGCTGGGCGTTTCCCGCTCTCCCGTTGCTGAAGCATTAGCTCGACTGTCTGCGGAAGGTTTAGTCGATGTCATCCCACAATCAGCGACAAAAGTATCGTGCTTTTCAATGGATGAAATACGTGAGGCAAGCTTTTTAAGGCAGGCATTAGAAGTCGCTGCCGTTGAAAAAGTAACGCAAGAACGCAGCGATGAACAATTAGCCGCCTTGACTCGCAACGTGCGAATGCAAGCGTTATTGGTGGAAGACAAAGACTTCGTGGGTTTTTACCAAGCAGATGAAGAATTTCACACTCTGCTGATGAATTTCACTGGCTTCAACGGTGTTTCACAAGTGTTAGACAGCGTCTCTCTACACTTAGTGAGAGCGCGTATGTTGATTTTGCCGGAAGAAGGTAGACCGGCAGAGGCGGTTAAAGAACATCAGGCGATTCTTGCTGCGATCAAAGAACAAGATGTGGATGCCGCTCGGGAAGCAATGAAATATCACATTGGCCAACTGATCCCTAGAATTTTGCCATTGGAAGAATCTCACGCTGAGTATTTTAAAATGTAATTCGCAAAATAATGAGAAGTTCTGTCTTCTAAAAAAACTCTTTCCATAATAAAAATAAGAGGAACATCATGCTTTACCACATACCAAGCATCATTACGCCCGAACTGCTTTATGCAATGAGAGCAATGGGGCACGGTGATGAATTACTCATCACCGATGCCAATTTTCCAGCCACCAGCCATGGTCGAGAATGCATTAGGCTAAGCGGTGTAAACAGCTCTGAAGCCTTATCCGCTATACTCGCGCTCTTCCCTATCGATACCTTTGTTGAAAACCCTTTTATTACCATGGAAACAGTCGATCACCCTGAGATCGTTCCTCCAGCAGTGGAGGATTTCACACAAATAATTCAAAAGAAAACCAACTTCACCGCTCGTCCAATTGGACTTGAACGGTTTGAATTTTACCAAAGAGCAAAACAAGCTTTTGTGATTATCCAGACTTCTGACATTCGGCCTTATGCAAATATTATGGTCAAAAAGGGAGTGATAAATCATGCGGATTGACGCTCATCAGCACTTCTGGCGACTAGAACGAAATGATTATGGCTGGTTAACACCAGAACCGACTGCGCTGTATAAAGACTTCGAGCCAGATGACTTACTTCCCTTGCTAAACAATCACCATATTGATGGCACTGTGTTGGTTCAGGCAGCTCCAACGGAAGCAGAAACCCAATTTTTGTTACGGCTTAGCGAACAATACAAATGCATCAAAGGCGTCGTTGGCTGGGTCAATTTTGATCATAGCGACGCACCAAAACACATAGCCGAATTAGCAAAGCATCCTAAATTAGTTGGCATACGTCCAATGATCCAAGACATTGAGGATCTTGATTGGATGCTAAGCCCTGCTGTTGCTAAAACATTACGCAGTCTAAGCCAACACCAACTTGTATTCGATGCTCTTGTTAAACCACAACACCTAAAAAATTTAAAACAACTGATAGAACAACATCCAGACCTAAAAGTTGTTATCAATCATGGTGCGAAACCCAATATTAGAGAACGTGAATTGCATCAGTGGCGTACAGATCTCAGTGCGTTTCGAGACTTACCAAACGTAATTTGTAAGCTTTCTGGTCTCGTCACTGAAGCAAGCAGTGATTGGCAAGCGCAGGATTTGTTTCCTTATATCGATACTATTTTTGACGTCTTCGGGGAACAAAGAGTCCTCTGGGGCAGCGACTGGCCCGTCAGCCTTTTGGCATCGTCTTACGCAAAATGGTTCGACACCGTTGATCTATATTTGACACAAAACAGCTTATCTGAGGAAAAAGTATTTGGTGGCAATGCAGTGCGCGTTTATAGCCTAAAAAAATAATTTGAATTGTTTTATCATTAACCATTATTGTTACTTATCTGTCATATTAGCTCTGTACTCTCACTTTATTAACAATATTCAACTATGCTTTATCTAAAGCCTACGGAGACGACAAAATGAAAATGAAAGAACAATTAGACAGCGCTCAACCACTGAAAAAACACAAAGCTAAATCGAAGAAAAATGAGCTAAAAAAGAAAAAACAAGCAAAGCAGGAAAATAAGAAACAGACTAAAGAGAAGAAAGATTCACAGCCTGACATTATCGCACCTGCCAATACGGTAGAAGCCAATGTTGCTGAGATCCCAACGCCGAAGAAAAGCAAAACTAAAAAAGCAGCAGAAAGTGCTGTTGATGACAAAATTGAAAGCATCCCAGAAAGCCCAGTTGTTATTGAGGCAGACAAGCCAGAATCATCAAATACCACTCGTCAACGTGCATCTAAAAGCTTAGAGCCAATGACAAAAGAAGAGCAGCTGATCGCGATTAACCAGATCATCAAGCGTTTATTGTTGGATGAAATGACACAAGGCGAGGCTCTGCGTGAATTACGCGTTGGCGTTTTGGGCATTAGACAAGACGCCTACACAAAACTGTGTGGCGTCTCTCGTAAAACCTTATCAGAAATCGAAAACGACAAAGGCAATTACACTGCAGAAATCATCAATAAGGTGTTCAAACCTTTCGAGATCAAAGTGGGTCTGGTTCCGACTTCTAGCCAGTTGCTAGCCGCTATTCTTACTAATTAAGACAATGATAGAAACAAGAGCCTGCGTATTATCGTAAAATACCAGTTACACAGACAATGCAAAGGCTTCCATTTTCTTAGCAAGATCAAAGTCTTTATTGGAAATTCCAGATACATCGTGAGTCGTTAATTGGATGCTGACTTTGTTGTAAACATTAAACCATTCAGGATGATGATCTTTCTTTTCTGCGTAGATGGCGCACATGGTCATAAAACCAAAAGCGTGCTGAAAGTCTTTGAATTTAAAGGTTTTACTGAGTTTTTCGTCTTCAATCGACCAATCTTGTGACGCTTCTGTATTTAATTGGTTAAGTGCTTGCTCTATCTCATGCTGTTCGAGCTTTCGATGTGCCATGCTTTTTTACCTCTATTTTAAATAAGAAAATTGTCATACCAAGCATCAGTGTAGTCGGTTAAGACCATGATTAAAACGAGACAAAAAATCCCTTCTGCAGGTTACCTTCTACAGATTAATACAAAAGGGATTTTAGGAATCACGCAATGAGCTTCACATTGTTATACGAAAGTTGCTCCTCGCGTATTTACATACAAAGAATAGATAGAATGTGAGCTTGCCATAAAGAGTCGGTTGCCTTCCGTCCCACCAAAACAAATATTGGCGCAATATTCAGGCAATTTAATATGGCCAATCGGCTTACCCTGTTTATTGAAAATCATGACGCCGTTCAGTCCTTCAGGGTTCTGACTTGCCGAACCGTCACTACCCCAACCACACCATAAATTACCGTCTTGATCACATTTGATACCATCAAACGCAGCATGAGCAACATCCGATATAATTGCGTTACGATTCCCCAGAGTGCCATTAAGGTTAACGTCATAAGCCCAGACTTTTCTTGGTTGTGACAAACACTCGACCACGTACAAAATGGATTCATCTGGTGAAAAACATAATCCGTTCGGCCCAGCCACATTCTTGATAACCTGAATTAAATCTCCGGTTTCACCATCAATACGATAAACCGCATCCGGCAGCTCTGTTTGAATTATATGACCTTCATACATACTACCAGCTTGAAATGGTGGATCGGTAAACCAAATAGAACCATCTCGTTTCACCACCACGTCATTGGGTGAGTTAAAACGTTTTCCTTCAAAATTATCCGCTAGAACCGTAATCTTGCCATTATGCTCTGTTCTGGTGACTCGACGCCCCTCAGAATCAGAGGTCGACCCTTCGCAAGTTATCAGACGACCTTCAAGATCTCGACAAAGGCCATTTGAGTAGTTGGATTTATGGCGATAGACATTGAGTTGATTGGTAATTTCATCCCATCGCATAATGCAATTATTCGCAATGTCACTAACCAAAAGGTAGCGGCCATCACCACTCCATACTGGGCCTTCAGCCCATCGCATTCCCGTCGCTAGTTTTTCAACACTGGCGTTAAAGAGCCGATATTTAGAGAAGCTTTCATCTAGAATTTTTACATGAGCATCCGGATAACCTAAGCTTAGCGGCTCAGCTAAAAGCTTACCTGATAACACAGAACCGCCTAATGCAACACCAGAAAGCGCGGCGGTTTTTTTAAAGAAGTCCCGACGAGAAGTAGTCACTTCTTCCTTAGACAGCTCTATTGGCTTTGTTTTTTCCATTTATCTTTACTCCCTGTTCAATCCATTGCGGTCTTCGCACAAACTATTTCAATAGCTAGGCCATTCCAATTAATGCTTAAAGAAAGCAAGCGTATCTTTTTGATTTAATGCCAGTTGAGCCAGTTCTTTTGCGGCCTGTTGGGTCTGATTAATGGCAGACACGTTCTGATTCACCAAATCGACGGTGTTAGAGGTGTTTTTATTGATATCCGCCGTCACATTGAATTGCTCTTGAGAAGCCGCCGCAACCAGAGTGTTGATGTCTGAAATAGCACGAACGTAAGTCGAAAGCTCATCGAAAGAACGCTTAACATCTTCAGAGAGTTCAACTGACGATTGAATTGCCTTCACATTCTCAACCATGTTGTCATTGGCTCTCTTAGACTGATCTTGCAAGGTAGCAATGATGGTTTGGATCGTTGCTGTGGATTCTTTCGTTTTGGCCGCCAGACTGCGAACTTCGTCTGCCACGACCGCAAAACCTCGGCCTTGTTCACCTGCACGTGCCGCTTCAATAGCAGCATTAAGCGCCAGCAAATTGGTTTGCTCTGAAATGGCACTAATCACATTGGTTACCTCGCCGATGTTGAGCGTTTCATCTCTTAACTTGGCGATCATCTCTGCCGTTTCATTAAACGTAGTATTGATGGTATGTGTTAAACCGATGGATTTTTCTAAGCCTTGATGGCCTTTGGTTACACTTTCTATGGCTTTATTCGCTTGGTCTTCCGCCTGAACCGCGTTTGCACTGACTTCTTCCGAAGCATTCGATAATTCATTCACCGCATTGGCGATTGACTCAACTTCTTTCAATTCTTCTTCAGAATTGTCCGCGGTACTCTTCATCACCAGCGTTAACTCTTCAGAAGCAGAAGCCACATTGTCAGAGATAGACAGACTGCCGCGAATAATCTCGGATAGCTTTTGGTTTAAAGTAATAATCGACGCATAAATACCAGTTTCGTTACCGTTGTCTTCTAATTTTTGCGATAAATCGCCTTTTGCAATACGAGAAATAATATCTGAAATTTCTTTTGGTTCACCGCCAATGGGTTTGTAAACCAGATTAATCACGCCGTAATACACGATGCAAAGCGCAATAATAATTAAAACAGCAAAAATGGAAATGGAACCTATCAGCATACTTTTACTAGGGGCAGAAATAACATCGTCCCAAGTATATGAAACCACTTTCCAATCTCGATCCTGCAACTTGCCTTCAAAAGCAGTCACATCACGACCATCGATAGTGTAATTCAGTACTGGATTTTTTCCGTCAAACTTAGAATAAGCAGGACGTATTTGATAAATGTTTTTGCCTAACAAATCTTTCTGAGGAGCCGAGACAACATAGCCACTCTCATCAAAGACAAAGAGTTGATTTTTTTCCGTTAACCCTTCGATAAAGCGCGTAATCTCCGACACTTTTAAAGTGACACAAACCACCGCAATTACGTTGCCATTTCGATAAATTGGTGACGCCAAGGCAAAAACGTCAGCTTGCTCGCCTTCACCAAAATACGCTTTTGTAATGATGTTTTTTTCACCTGCAAAAGCGCGCACATACCATTCTTTTTTTAATTCTTTGGCATTAAATCCGGGAAAAAAACGATCGCCTTCGAAAGATTTACCATTTTTAAGCGCAACAAAAGCAGCCTGAATATGAGGATTGGTATTTTTTAATAAAGCCAGTGCGTCTGTGACCTGCTTTTCATTAGCAAACTCTAGGTCATCATTAAAATCGACATGGAAACTTTTCAAAGCCCCAAAGTAGGAATTGATATTTTGATCTAAAGCGGCCGCCACCAAAATAGTTTCTACTTTTTGGCCTTCAAGGGCATATTCGCTGTTAAATGAACTGAATCGGCTGTATCCATTCCAAGTTAACACTCCTGAAATGATAAGAATAAGGCACAAAGTAAAAAATAGAATTCTATTTTTTAAAGTAAGTTTCATAGCTTATGTCCTTTATCGCTAGTATTGTCTTTAGAAACTCGAACACCGTTTTCTCAAATGAAAAAACGATACAAATCAACCTGTTAATAGCTTATAAGCAAATAGTGACAGAAAGATTATATTATCAGTCATCACGGCAGAAATCGGTGAAGACCTAAGAAAGAGTAACGAAACACACAACATAAAGGGCCAGAACTCACGTTATAACAAAGTGAAATTCGGAACTTACTTTTAAAGGAAATGAGTCATTGAAGTATGTACTCAAAATTCCATTTTGAAGATGCTTCCCTAGCCAAACCTACATGAAGATTACATTACTTTACATTTTCTTCATATAGGTTAAAGCAGCATTTTGAGTACATTTT
Organism: Marinomonas sp.; assembly: GCF_965225885.1. Classification (NCBI taxonomy): domain Bacteria; kingdom Pseudomonadati; phylum Pseudomonadota; class Gammaproteobacteria; order Oceanospirillales; family Oceanospirillaceae; genus Marinomonas; species Marinomonas sp. The sequence goes on along the minus strand of NZ_OZ245329.1, from coordinate 1,045,034 downwards.
TACTAAACATTGATCTGTGCAGGTGTTACGAGTGTTTTACTTGATCGTGAAGTTCACATCAATGTTGCCACGCGTTGCGTTTGAATATGGGCAAACTTTATGAGCGGCTTCAACTAGTTGCTCAACAACCTCTTTTTCTACGCCTGGAACATTCACTTCTAAATCTGCGCAGATAGTAAAACCTTCACCTTTGGTGTTTGCACCGATACCGATAGTTGCTGTGACGTTAACGTCATTAGGCACTTTTACTTTCTGTTGTGATGCGACCAACTTCAATGCGCCGATAAAACAAGCAGAATAACCAGCAGCGAAAAGTTGCTCAGGGTTAGTGCCTTCACCACCCGCGCCGCCCAATTCTTTTGGCGTGCTTAGAGCAAGATCCAATTTGTTGTCAGATGTAATAGAACGACCATCGCGGCCACCAGTAGAGGTTGCTGTTGCGCTATAAACTGCTTGCATAATATTGCTCCTAAAATGTATTGTTGCATTAAGTTATCTGAATAATAATTATCGCGATAATATTGTAGGTAAATAAAAGCTCAGTTACCTGAGCTGTTGAATTTATGTTATTGCAATAACTATTATTGTGCAATCATTATTTTACAAGTTTTTTCCTAAGGGCAACTAGCTGTTCACGTAAAGCCACCACTTCATCCATATCAATTCCACAGGCTTCAGCAACACAACGGTTTACTTCTAAACCTTGCTCGCGCAGCTTTTTTCCTTTTTCAGTCAAAGCAATACTCAAGCTACGATCATCATCTACACCCCGTAAGCGCTGCACTAAACCATCGGCTTCCATACGTTTTATAACTGGCGTTAGCGCACCAGATTTTTGCCCAAGCGCATCGCTGATATGCTTCAAACTCACCCCATCTTGTTCCCACAAAATCAACATCACCGTATATTGCGGGTAGGTCAGACCTATGGCAGAAAGTGGTTCTTTATAGAACTGCGTCATCGCAAGAGACGTCGAGTACAAGGCAAAACACAATTGATTGTCGAGCAATAGTGGATTGTTGGGGAATAAAGAATTGTCAGCAGTCATAAGCTCTCATTGATGGTTATACGCATTGATAGTTGCACGAATAGTTATAGCGATAATAGTTAAGGATTCTACTCTTTTTCTCGCTCCAACGACACACCTTATACCAACAGTCGCCGAGTTACTGGAGTGGATTTCACAATCGCGGTATTGGTGTCCGCCAGTTCTGAGATACAGTCAAGAATCGGGTCTAGTTCGCTGATGTCTTTTAAATACAAGCGAGCGACGTAACAATCTTCTCCTGTAACCTTATCGCATTCGACAAATTCTGGGATCGAGCTGATCAGCGCTTCTAAGGCTTTTAATTTACCCGGTAGCTGACGCATACGCACAATCGCCATTAAGCTATAGCCCAGCACGACGGGATTCACTTCCACTCGATAGCCAGAAATCACGCCGCTTTCTTCTAATCGCTTGAGTCGTTCATTAACGCTTGGAGCGGTCATTCCGACGGCACGAGCCAGCTCGCTTACTGGTGTTCTTGCGTTCGCGTAAAGTAGTTCAATTAACTTTGTATCAATGCCATCTAAAACGAATTCTTCTTTTCTAAGGTTATTTCGCATTTTTACCTCCGATATAGACAGTACTTTGTTGTATTTATCTATTTTTATATCTGCCAAAGTCAAGATTTCGGCTTTATTCTATTCACCATAGAACACTTCCTCTAAAAAAGGTACTCACCGGAGCGCTTAAAATCAGAGGTCACTACGAGGAGTCAGCAATGAATCGTTCAAGTAACACAATCGGCAGCGTCGAGCTCATTCTAGCCATGATGTTATCTGGCACCATTGGCTATTTTGTTATCAGTTCAGGCCAAGCGTTTTGGAATGTGGTGTTTTTCCGCTGTGCCATCGGAGCGCTTGTTTTAGGCGGCTATGCTTATTATGCGGATCTTATTCGTCGCGAATATTTTCAGCGCAGCGTGTTGTTGATGATTATTTTGGGTGGCGTCACCTTGGTAGGAAACTGGATATTTCTGTTTGCCTCCTTCAACTATATTCCGTTTTCTATCGCCACCGTAGTCTATCACATGCAACCGTTATTTTTAGTGCTAACAGGCGCGTTAATCACCAAAGAGAAACTGTCGGGTAGCCTGTTATTCTGGCTTGCCTTGGCGTTCGTCGGTTTGTTTTTGATCGTGGAATTAGACCTAAACGAGATAAGTGCACTCTTCTCAGGTGAAGCAAGCAGCGACGGTTCTTCTGCATTATTTGGCTTATTACTCGCCTTGGGCGCAGCGCTACTTTATACCGTGACCACGCTTGTTACTAAAAAAGTCAGCCAAGTACCTTCAACTTTTGTGGCCTTGGTACAGGTGATCGTTGGTATCTTTATGCTCTTGCCTTTCGCGGATTTTGGTAATTTACCATCGCAAACCAACCAATGGATCGATCTATTGATTCTTGGTGCTGTGCTAACGGGATTTATGTACATCATCATGTACGACAGCTTTCAAAAACTGCCCACCAGCCTGATTGCCTTGCTGTCGTTTATTTATCCGATCACGGCTCTGTTTGTCGATCACTTTGCCTTTTCGACCCACATTAGTCCAACGCAAATACTCGGCGTGATATTGATATTACTGGCCGTCAGCGCAGTAAAATTTAATTGGGCACTTCCACTGACACAGAAACGATAGGACGAACGACCATGGCAAAAATAACCTTAAGCGGCCATATTGAAGTACCTAGAGAAGATCTAGACGCGGTATTGACGGAGCTACCAAACCACATCGCGCTAACTCATCAAGAAGAAGGTTGCATCACCTTCACTATGACCAGAGATTCAACCAACCCACAACGCTTTGATGTGTATGAAGAATTCACCGACAAAGCCGCATTTGAAAAACATCAAACCAGGGTGAAAGCGTCTCATTGGGGTAAAGTGACGAAAAATGTTGAGCGGTTTTATACGGTTACTGAAGCGTAAATATAAAGCCAATTAACCTACCCTTTCCGTTTCCCTAATCACTCGTTCAATCACTTCTTCGATCCAAGCAACCGTTAGCCAATCTGGAGCGGAGGCCGAGCGTGAAAACGCAATTTGTACCGCGGGCAAGGCAGGCAATAAATCGCTTTCGATGATGTCTAGTGAGTCACTCACGCTGATGCTGGCGATGGCGGAGATGGCTTTTTCGGCCATCAACAGGCTTTCAATAAGGGTGAGATTGGCGGTGACGCAATACAGTTGATAATCCGTGCCTTTCTTCTGCAAACCATCGACGGCACTAGAATGAAATTTACAGCTCGATTCGTATAACGCCAATGACAAAGGATTCATCGACGTCCAATCAAAACCTTTTTTCGCCACCCAAACGCCCCTGTCTTGAAACAAAGTTAAGCCTTCGTCGCTGTCTGGAGTGCGCGTGACCAAGGCTAAATCCACTTCACCTTTGTCCATCAATTCTCTTAGTTCAGCGGATGTGCCTGTACGAATTCGAAAGCGGATATTAGGTTGCATCGTTTCCATGACAGACATAATGACGATCAATAAATTCGCCACGTAATCATTCGGACAACCCAGATTGAGCAAGACACCTTGCTGTGGGCCTTTGATAGATTGCAACGCGCTTTCTTGCAGCTGCAAGATTCGCCGTGCGTAATGCACCAGCTGTTGGCCGTCTTCGGTAAGCACTTGATCTCGACCCTGTTTACAAAACAGTTCGGTACCGACTTGCTCTTCCAGCCGCTTCATTTGCATGCTGATAGCCGATGGCGTGCGAAAGGTCTGCATAGCGGCGCGCTGGAAACTGCCGTGATCGACAATCGCTACAAGGGTTTTTAATAGTTCCGTATCCAATGCTATTTTCTCTTTTGAGGATTCATCAAAAAGCGTTATGCCAGCCGTCAATTTAATTGGCTTTTTTCTGTTTCTGTCTTATCGCAAGATCAAACCATCTATTAAGAAGGAAAGACTTATGATTCTGCACGATTTTTTACCCTCAGGAAACGGTTATAAAATCCGTTTGTTATGCGCATGTTTAGGTCTGAAAGTGACGTTAAAACAATATGACATTACCAAAGGAGAAACACACACTGAATCCTTTTTGGCGATGAACCCAAACGGTAAAATTCCGGTATTAGAATTAGATGATGGACAATGCTTGAGCGAGAGCAACGCGGTACTCTTATATCTTACAGAACAGTATAATCTTGCTGAACAACACAAATCTGCCTTGTTACCAACCGATGCCATCCTTAGAGCCAAGGTCTATAAATGGCTATTCTGGGAACAATACAGCCACGAGCCCAACATCGCTTCGCCGCGTTTTTGGCTGACTCACAACGCCATGACGGATCTAAAAAAACAAATGCTGCCAGATCGTATTCAACAAGGTCACGCGGCGTTGAAACAAATGGAAGAAACATTGGCAACACAAGCGTTTCTAGTGGGCGATTCCATGACTCTAGCTGATATTTGCTTGTTCCCTTACACCCATGTGGCAGAGGAAGGCGGCTCTTATCAGTTGTCTGAATACCCAAATATTCAACGCTGGATTAAAAAGATTGAAGCCTTGGATTGGTTTATTCCCATTACCCAAGACTAAGGTCACAACTCAAACACAAAAAGCCTCATCTACTTGAACTTCGGTTAAGACCGAATTAGCGATAAAACAGGCTTCATGGGATTGGCGATGAAGGACTTTTGATGAAGCTGGCACGACCACGCCACCTTCGAATTGCCATTCATGGGCGCGGCTGTATTTTTTGTCCGAAAAAACCTGCGAGCCACGCTTCCATTCTACAGTGGCAAAATACTCCGACATTTTTCATTTCTCCTTTTTGGTTATTTTATTAACTCGAATCAAAGAGTAATTGTTTACCACAACATTGTTCTTTGCAAAAAGTTACAATTTGTTTAAAAAATGACCAACCCATAGCTTGCGCGCTTCAATCCCAAGTGCCATTTTTAATAGAGCGCTATTGTCTAATTGATGTCGTCTATATGAAAAGGACAGTTTGAAAAAGACAGCTGTATAGCAAGGAAAGAATAACCATTTTCTGGTTTCTAAAGACTTCAAACACAGGGATAAATTCATGAAGATGCTACAGACAATAAGAGGCCGTTATACATTAATATTTGGCGGGTTGGCGTTGGTTTTCCTACTGGTCATAATTTCAACAGAAACATTAGTCAGTTACTTGCAAAATAGCATGGGCAAGTACGCCTCGGGGACGTCATTGATTCAAAATGCCGATAGAGATTTGTATCAGTCACGTCTCGCACTAGCAACCTTAGTATTCGAGCACAACTCAAAAGGTGCGAAAGAATTAGAGGAGTTGACGTTATTAAATGCTAAGCAGGCCTTGGATCGCATGCAGCAATTTCGAACACTGACGACTGACATAGGTGAAATATCCCAGCTATTGGCAAATTTCGACACTCTCTATAAAAATTGGCTTACTGGCAATCTCAATATCATCCAATCAATGAAAGATAATCCCGATGCGGCAATGATTCTTTTTATTGGTGAAAACCAAACAAATTTCATCGAGTTGCGGACGCTATACGACCATTCTGAGGAGCTGATCAGCAAATACTCTGAGCTAGAAAATCAGGCCATCAATGAATTCACTAACACCTTCAAAATGGTTGTTGGCGTCTTTGCTATTTTTGCTCTATTGCTGAGTGTCTTACTCGCATGGTTTGCCCCTCGAAATATTTCTAAAGCCATCAAGTTAGTGACTTTCGGCGTCCGACAAATTAGCTCTGGAGACGGTGATTTAACTCGCCGTATTAACAGCACCAAAGCAGATGAAACAGGAGAATTAAGTCGAGAGCTAGATGGCTTTGTCGCACGACTAGGCAGCTTGATCGGCCAGGTTCGTCATGGTTGCGAGCACATCCGCCAAGAAATGTTCAATTTAGGCGAATCTGCTTCTGAATCTGCCGATCTGAGCGAACGCCAACATCAATCTCTTGATTTTGTGGTAACGGCTGTGGAAGAAATGGGTGGCGCCACTCGAGAAGTTGCGCAAAATGCTGCCGATACCGTATCGGAAGTAGAAGCATTAAACCGCTCTGCAGATGATGGCGTGAAGCAATTAGACAGCGCAATTTCTCAGCTTGACAATCTTGCAGCACAAATCAAAGGAGCGGCAGACGTCATCAATCAACTTTCAGAACGATCCGATAAAATTGCATCGGTGTTAGATGTCATCCTTGGTATTTCCGAGCAAACCAATTTACTTGCACTAAACGCTGCAATAGAAGCCGCACGAGCTGGCGAACAAGGCCGAGGCTTTGCCGTCGTTGCCGACGAAGTGCGTGAACTGGCCAGCAAGACCCAAGCCTCTACCGAAGACATTCAGAAGATGATCAATGACTTACAGTCTGGGGTGAGCAATGCGGTAAGTTCGATTACTCAAAGTGTCGATATGGCTGGCACCAGCGTGTCTCTTTCTCGTAAAACCATGGAATCCATTGCTGTGGTGAAAACATCCGCAGGACGAATTTATGACTTTACCGCGCAAACCGCCAGTGCGACCGAAGAGCAAAGCAAGGTCACTGATGAGATAAACGAGAACCTCTCGAATCTTGCCAGCATGTCGAAAGACGTTATGGAAATATCCAAACGCATCAGCCATTCGGTTCATCAAACCTTAAGCAACTCCGACGAACTTGCCGGACAAGTGAAACGCTTCACGGTGTAATCAAACATTGGGCGTAAGTACACGAAAGGCCAACTCCTGAGAGTTGGCCTTTTTCGTTTCTCGCCCAAAGACTGTGCTAATCTTGCGCTATTCATCAGTATTTTCGGTCAAACACGTTATGAGTCTTTTGCCCAATATCCATTTTCGTAAAACCAATAACAACGCATTGTCTATTGAGACATTTGAGCTCAGTACCTTTTATCAACGCTGCCATGAATTAACCGAAAAAAACGCCAAAATAGCTTCACCTTTTGCGCCCCACCGCGTTCTTTTCTATACCTTTTTATTGATCAATGAGGGCGATATTAATCATTATATTGATGGCCAATGCGTCACATTAACCGCAGGCGATTTGCTGCTAATTCGTCCCAATCAAGTTCACCAATTCGATTTACCCAACAAACCAGTGAAAGGGCATATCCTCTTCTTTACTGACAGCGCTTGGGATTTAGTGAAGCAAAATACTCAACTGTTACATTGGGACATGCTGTTAACCTCGACTCATCACCTCAATAAAAGCGATCAGTTAGACATCGCTATGCTGCTGTCTTTACTACAGCAAGAACAAAGTAAAACCGAGCCAGACGACATCTTACAAGGGCATTTATTTACCACCTTGATTCATCTTTTAATGCGTTATTGGCCAAGTATTACAGACGCCAAAACGTCCTACAAACTAGATACCTTTGTGCGCTTTAATCAGTATCTTCTCAGCCATTTCACCCAATCACGAGATGTGGTTTATTACACGGATTTACTGGGTTGTAGCTATAAAGTACTCAACAACATTTGCAAATCTGCCACCAACTTAACCGCCAAACGAGTCATAGATAACCATGTTATCTTAGAAGCCAAACGTATGTTATTAACCAAAACACATACCACGCAGAATATTGCCAATACGCTTGGCTTCGATGAAAGCACTAATTTTGTGAAGTTCTTCAAACGACATACAGGAAAAACGCCCAAAGAGTATTTACTAAGATCTTTACTAAAAGAAAACTAAAATCAGGCAAAGATTTACCATCTTTTAGCCGATTATCACCTCCTCTAAAAAGCCCTATTCCTTATATGATGGTTTAATCATTCTTCAATAGGAAAGCAGCACCATGAAACTCAATCTATTTGTCGTCGCGTGTGCCATGAGCGCGGTACTTGCCGGTTGCGCCAGCACCGCTACCACACCTGAATTGTCCAACAAAGAAAAAGCCATCATTGTCTTGGATAATTTAGGAACAACGGATCAATCCAGCCTTAAATACATCAGCGATGAAACCTACATTCAGCACAATCAAGGAGCGGCCTCGGGTAAACAAGGTTTGCTGAACTTTTTAAAACAATTCCCGGCGACACCCAAGTCCGATCACAGCAACATCGTTCGAGCTTTTGAAGACAGAAACTATGTAGTTTTACATTCAGATTTAGCAGACGCTAACGCCGTGGTGTTTGATATTTTTCGCTTTGATAACGGCAAAATAGTAGAACATTGGGATAATTTCCAAGACAAAAGCGCTGCGAATCCAAGTGGTCATACCCAAAGTGATGGCACCACCAAAATTACAGATCTCGACAAAACCTTAGAAAATAAAATTCTCGTGAAAAACATGGTCGAAGACGTTCTGCTTCACGGCAATATTGACAATATAGGCAAATACGTTGAAGGCGAAAAATACATTCAGCATAACCCTTGGTTTGGTGATGGCGTCACCGCGCTTAAAAAAGGCTTTGCTGCCATGGTCGCACAAGGAACAACCGTTCGCTATGACAAAATTCATGCTGTACTTGGCGAGGGTAACTTTGTTTTAGTCGTGAGCGGTGGTGATTTTAATGGCACGCCAACCTCTTTCTACGACCTATTCCGCGTCGATAAAGGCCACGTGGTTGAACATTGGGACATTCTGCAAAGCATTCCACCGAAAGAGCAACGCATGAATGACAATGGACAATTTAACTTTCCATCATCTGCCATGATGCTTAATTAACCTTTCAACTTAGATCAAGGTCTCGCGGCATTTCTAACAAAACACCGCAAGACCTTTTCTGGCTATCTAAATGGCGTGGTATGGGATAAAGAAGTTAAAAACTCTTCGTCTGTCAGACTATTTAAAAAGGCAATCATTTGACGTTTTTCATCAGCCGTTAAGACAAATTTATGGATTTTCTCGGATACCAAGGGAGAAGCGTCTCCCCGTAATGCGGCACGTCCACCAGCAGCGTAATGATCCAACACCTCTTCTAATGTAACGATAGAGCCATCGTGCATATAAGGTGCGGTTTTCGCAATATTGCGTAGAGTTGGCGTTCTAAATCGTCCTCTATCTGACTCTTGCCCAGTGTGTTCGTACAATCCCTGATTACCTTCTGGGTACGCACCCTGTCCGTCTAGGTTATAGAGCCCTGTATTATGAAAGACTGGCGATTGTTGCGTGGCGTCGGAAAAATGCACACCTGAATGGCAACCAGAACAACCCAGTCTATTGCTAAAAAACAACGCCTCTCCACGTTTTGCATCATCACTAATGGCGTTGTCATTACGATTGTATTTGTACTCATCATAAGATGATTGATAGCTTATTAAAGTACGTTCAAAAGAGGCTAACGCTTTAGTGATCGTAGCAAAGCTAATTGGCTCCTTTTGATTTGGAAAGGCTTTATGAAATAAGTTGGGATAAATAGGGTCTCGCTGCAAAAACAAGATCACCTTATCTTCTTGATCTTTGGTACCCATTTCAATCGGATGATCGCCAAACATAGGCACCTTTGCTTGCTCTTCTAAACGCACTTCCTTAGGGTTCGCCCACGTCAGTGTTTTCATATAGGCCACATTCACAATCGCCATGGCATTCCGACTATGAAACTGTCCGGTAACGCCAACAGAAACCGGCCTTTGCTCTGAAAAAGCGCGCTCTGGCATATGACAGGTCGAACAAGACATGTAACCAGGGCCAGACAAATTAGCATCGTAAAAAAGTCGCTGACCCAATTCGACTTTTTCAGTAGTCATTGGATTATCCGCAGGAACGGTAGGAGCAGGCATCCATTCAGGCAATGCCCAAATATAATCGTCTGCATAAAGCCAAGGAGTACAAACTAGCAATAACAAACCCAAAGCAAGATGCTCAACGTGGAATAAGAAATAACCACATCTAACCTTCACCAAATCTCCTCAGGATGTTTATTTCAAATATAAAGTCGTTTCGATAGCAAACGTCCAAGGCTGTATAAACTCAAAGCCACAGGAACATTCAATAACAACACGACTAAACAATCCATCGTCACCGCCAAAACAAAAGCAAATACGGCATCAAGATATATATAGGCAAGCATTTCCTAATATTATTAAAAGGACAAAAAGAGTTTTTATCTGCATTTACCCACCCGCCTTATTTACACAGATTAAAGATTAGTCACTAATTTTTGAAAACTCACGGTCTAAATCGAATTTTTTGGATGTAACATGGCGTTCCATCTCCGTGACTCGTCTCGTTGCATCGTCGAGTTTTTCTTTAGCACGACGTAATCTCGAATTCGCACTATCAGCGTACTTAAACATCTTCTTTGGACGGTAGCTTTGTTGATGCTCATCGTATTCGTATTCATAGCCCTCTCCATTTGGGCGAACATCCAAGAACCACCAAAGTGCGATATAAGCAATCACCACAAAACTGCCAAGGAATAAAAAGCCGCCAAAGGTGAAAAGGCGAACGACCCATGCATCAACATCAAAATGGTCGGCTAAGCCCGCACACACGCCCCCTAAATAACCTTTCTTCTTATTACGATATAGGTTCAAATCCCACCCATGAGATTTTTTGGCTTTGATACTTTCTTTTATTTTATCCTTCATCATTTTATTCCTCTTAACTGGCTAATAATCATCTACGACCCGACTACCCAAAGATCATCGGTACTCATCATTATTTCGACTCCGCCAATCTGGGCTTTCCACGTCTAAAATTTTTTCTAATGCTTGTACGCGGTCGGTCAATTTATCAGCCTGCATTAATAGAGACTCTAACTCCCGCTTATCGCCTTCATCCAATCCCTTTACGGCACGGTTCTTACTTCGGTAATGCAATAACAACCAAATAGGTGCCACTACCGACATAAAAATGATGGTGGGAACAAACAAAAATACAGCCATACTCATAGCGCAATTCCTTTTTTATTAACGGATAAAGATTCAGCTTAGTTGGTCTTAGTCATTTTCTCTTTCAAGCGCGCCAACTCATCATTGATATCATCATCTTCCGCTAAGGCATCAATTTGTGATTTCAGATCGGCTTTTGGTTGCATACCGATATCCATTGATTCGAGCTGACCTTCTAAGCTGTCAACACGACGCTCAAAGCGTTCAAATTTCTCAAAAGCATCATCTAACGCTTCTTTATGATTCTGGCGTTTTACGCGCATACGGCTTTCTACGCTGGATTGACGTAACAACATGGCTTTTTGTTTGGCTTTAGCATCATTCAATTTTATTTGTAACTGCCCTACTTCTTCATTCAAATGCTCAAGGTGTTCATCCAAAGCAGACAATTCTTGCTCAATCGCATCTGCATCTTTTTCTATCTGCTGCTTTTCTGACAACGCGGCTCTAGCTAGGTCTTCACGTCCTTTATTGATTGCCAGCATGGCTTTGCTTTCCCACTCTGCTACTTCGCTGCGCATACGCTCCAAACGGCGTCCTGTGGTTTTGCGATCAGCAATCACACGGGCAGAACTAGAACGCACTTCGACTAATGTTTCTTCCATCTCTTGAATCATCATTCGAATCATTTTTTTAGGATCTTCGGCTTTATCCAGCAATGAAGTTAAATTGCTGTTAATAATGTCCGTCATTCTTGAAAAAATACCCATGGTCTTATCTCCTGTTTCACATACTATTAATGAATTTCTTATCTTGCTATTACAGCATTCATGCCAAAATCGATAACCTTATGATTATCATGAATTTATTGTTTTTAGAGTGTGATTAACTAAATTTTTAATGGTTTAAAAAACCATTTTTTAGTATTTTTAACCACATCAATTTAGCGAATTAAACCAAATACATTAGGAGCAATCGATAATCTTATGAAGAATAACCAAAGAGTCATTGGTAGCTCTCAAGCATTAGCTGATGCACTTGATCATGCCTCGATTCTGGCGGAGATTAATCGACCCATCTTGATCTGTGGTGAGCGAGGCAGCGGTAAAGAGCTCATTGCAGAGCGATTGCATTATTTATCACCGCGCTGGGACCAGCCTTTTATTAGCATCAACTGCGCCGCCATTAGCGACAGCTTGATGGAAAGTGAATTATTTGGTCATGAAGCAGGGGCTTTTACTGGCGCCACCAAAGGATATCAAGGTCGATTCGAACGCGCAGACGGCGGTACCTTATTCCTTGACGAACTTGGCACCATGTCATTAAGAGTACAAGAAAAACTGTTACGACTAATTGAATATGGTGAATTCGAACGCCTTGGCAGCGCCAAAACCCAACGAGTTGACGTTCGAATTGTCGCGGCAACGAACGCCGATTTGCTGGCCCTGAGCGAACAAGGCGAATTTCGTGCAGACCTACTCGACCGCCTTACGTTTGATGTCATTCAAGTCCCTCCATTACGAGATAGAAAAGAAGACATAGAAGAATTGGCCAATTTCTTTGCTGTGAAACTGAGCATTGAACTGGGCTGGGAATATTTCCAAGGATTTAGCTCCGAAGCGCTAAGGTCATTACAAAATTATGATTGGCCAGGCAACATTCGAGAGCTTAAAAACGCTATTGAACGCTCGGTTTATCGCTGCGGCTTCCATGCCGATCCCGTTGAAAAAATCATAATCAATCCTTTTACTCGTGCAAATGAAGAAGCAAGCGACAGCCTCATCAATAAACGAGTCGCACAAACAAAAACCTTAGAATCAAAACCATCTATCTTTTCCCCTGATTCATCTTTGAGCTTAAAAGAGCAGACCTTTCAACTGCATCAACACTTAATTCAGCAAGCTCTTCATAAAAATCAACACAACCAGCGACTCGCCGCTCAATCTCTGGGGCTCACTTACGACCAATTTAGAGGTCAACTCAAAAAACTAAAGTAACTTCTTAGTTAGTTGAGCAAATCCTCTTATTAGTTCAGACCTTATTCCACTGCATTCAATTCACACATGTGAAGATGAAAATTCACCAGCCAACAAACCTTGTTGAGATAAACGCCCTTCCGTATAGTCTGTGCTTACTCACATAAGCGCCGTTTTGATGCTATTTTTCAACAGTAACAAGAAGCATTATCTATATTCCAAACACATAATGTTATATTATAACAAAACAACATCACGGAACCTGACTCGTCTTGATTAATGCAACACCTTCAACCTCACCAAACGATAAGCGACAAGACGACACTTTTTACTCGTTTTTTTCCAGTTGCCAGCCCGCCAGAATGCAGCTGAAGGACGTCGCTTGGTCGCCCTATAAGAACAAGAAATTGCTCAGACCAATTAGCGTCACTATTCATCCGGGTGAATTTCTCGCCATTGTTGGGCCAAACGGTTCAGGAAAAACCAGCTTATTACGCTGTCTTTATCGCACCAATAAACCGACCAACGGCACTGTCTTACTGGATGATAAAGACATCTGGTCGCTATCACCACGCCAATGTGCGCAACGTATCGCCACAGTTTTACAAGACACAGGCGGCGAGTTTGGCCTAAGCGTTTTTGAAATGGTGGAAATCGGCCTAACGCCAAAATCCCTTGTCTGGGGGCGCTCGGAAGAAGACTCTCACATAGTCGAAAATGCTTTAGCCTTGCTGGATGTAGCGCATTTGGCTGAACGATCTTTTGACTCTTTGTCTGGCGGCGAACGCCAACGGGTGATGATAGCCCGAGCTTTGGCGCAACGTCCTGACGTATTGATTCTGGACGAACCAACCAATCATCTCGACATTCGCCACCAGCTCGATGTACTTGCCTTGCTATCGAAATTGCCTTGTACGCTCATCGTGTCATTGCACGATTTGGCGCTTGCTTCTGCGTATGCCGACCGAGTTCTAGTGATGCAGGAAGGCGAAATGCAGGCCTGCGCACCACCCAATGATGTCTTTACCAAGCAGCGCATAAAACAAGTATTTGATGTGGAAACCATCATTGATGATCATCCCATCACACAACGACCAAGATTCTCTTTTTATATCAATGATTAATAGGAAAGATTCATGACAGCGAACGCCAAGACAACCATTAAACACACATCATTACTTATCAGCAGCGCATTGCTCGGACTTTTGCACACAGGTTTAGCCAATGCCTCTGGTTATCCTGTAACAGTACAAAGTTGCGACCGTCAGGTGACGTTTGATCAAGCTCCCAAAGCGGCGGTATCAAACGACGTAAACCTAACCGAGATGATGTTGGCCCTTGGTCTTCAAGATCACATGGCAGGATTCACGGGCGTTTCTGGCTGGAAAACCCTTGATCCAACGCTGCGCAATGGCATTGGCGAGTTAAAAGAATTGTCACCAAAGTATCCGAGCAAAGAAGTGCTGCTCGGCGCCGATGCGGACTTCTATTTTGCTGGCTGGAACTACGGCATGCGTGTCGGCGGTGGCGTTACGCCAGACACCTTGGCACCGCTTGGCATCAAGGTTTACGAACTAACCGAAAGCTGCATTCACATCATGGACAAGCCGAAAGTCTCCATGGATGATCTTTATGTGGATTTACTCAATCTAGGCCGTATCTTTGGCAAAGAAGAGCAAGCCCAATCCTTAGTAAAAGGTTATCAGCAAGACCTAGCCAACTTCCAAGCAAACCTAACGCCATTAAAAACAGCACCAAAAGTCTTCGTTTATGATTCAGGCGAAGAGCAACCTTTTACATCGGGTCGATTCGGCATGCCAACGGCGTTAATTGAAGCCGCAGGCGGCAAAAACATCGTCGATGACGTGCAAAAAAGCTGGACTCAAATTGGCTGGGAAGCCGTTATTGACCGAGCACCTGAGTTTATTATTATCGTTAACTATGGCGACGTTACCGCAGAACAGAAAATCAATTTCTTGCGCAGCAACCCAGCCTTCGAAAATATTCCAGCAGTGAAAAACAACCATTTCGTGGTATTAGAATACGTCGAGGCCACGCCAGGGCCACGAAATATCAAAGCGATTAAACGCTTAGCCGAGGCTTTTAGAACGGCGTTATGAAACCTACCAATAAAAAGCTAACCATCATGGGACGTGTTCCCTTGCCCGCTTTGTTAATCATGCTGAGCATCTTACTGCTGTTATTAATGGGCGTGGCGATTGGTGTGGGTTCTGTGTCAATCAGCCAATCCACCGTATGGAGCGTGATCGGCCATAAACTGTCGATCACCAACACCCTGCCTAACTGGTCGATGGGACGCGAAAACATCATCTGGGCGGTGCGCTTACCTCGCACTCTGCTTGCTGCCCTGGTCGGCTCGGCCTTAGCAATTGTGGGCGCGGCATTGCAATCCGTCACTCGTAACCCTTTGGCCGATCCGCATTTATTAGGCGTGTCTTCTGGTGCGGCGTTAGGCGCGATTATCGCCTTGCTCCACACTGGCATGATTCTAGGCGTGGTTACGGTTCCCGTGTTTGCCTTTATCGGCGCTTTATTGGCAATGTTTCTAGTTTTGGCGGTAGCGAACTTTTCCTCGGCACACAGTGCGGGACGATTAATTCTCGCAGGCGTCGCTGTCGCCTTTGTGCTGACAGCCTTGGGGAACCTATTCATTTTCATGGGCGATCACCGCTCCTCTCATACGGTGATTTTCTGGATGCTCGGCGGCTTGGGGCTTGCTCAATGGGGACAACTTTGGTTCCCGCTGGTGACTCTCTTACTCGGTTCTGGCTATCTGATTTACAACGCACGTTATTTAAACGCTATGACGCTAGGTGATGAAAGCGCCAGCACCTTGGGCGTTCCTGTAGAACGATTCCGTCTAATTGTAATTGTTGTCTGCGCGCTACTGACTGGCGCAGCGGTGGCTTTTTCTGGTGTCATCGGCTTTGTCGGCTTAATGGTGCCGCATATTGTGCGTTTGTTAGTGGGTGGCGATTACCGCAAAGTCTTGCCTTTATCGGCGCTATTCGGTGCCTTGTTTCTCGTCGCGGCAGACATTGCTTCCAGAATCATCATGCCACCCGAAGACATGCCAATAGGTATCCTCACCGGCCTTGTCGGCGGCATCGCCTTTGTCTTGCTGATGCGACAAAAGCGTAACGTCTCGTTGTAAGCTACTTTTTGTGGATTGCTTTTTGTAGATGGCTTTGTCCATTTAGCGACGATAGTTGTCAATGACAGCTCAGACAGACAAAAAACTTCTCTTTAGCATAAGGATTCAATTTCTAATGCTAAAGAGAAAACATCATGCTAACCCAGCCTTCTATAAAATATCGCCCTGCTCAAATTATCGATTTTTCTTCCAGAACTTGGCCGTCAAAGCAGTTAAAGGCTCCGCCTCGTTGGTGCTCAACGGACTTACGTGACGGCAATCAAGCGCTTGCTAATCCGATGGATCATGTTAAGAAAATGGCTTTCTTTAAGCATCTTATTGAATGCGGTTTTAAAGAAGTTGAAGTCGCCTTTCCCGCCGCATCACAAACGGATTTTGATTTTGTTCGCTTGCTTATTGAAGGTGACCACATTCCTGATGATGTGACAATTCAAGTGATGACGCAGTCTCGCGCGGATTTAATTGAACGTACAATACAGTCTCTCGTTGGCGCTAAAAAAGCCATAGTGCATATTTACAACGCTACAGCGACCGTATTTCGTGAAGTCGTCTTTTGCCAAGACAAAACAGCAACCCTTGAATTAGCTGTGCAAGGCATTAAACACATTCGCCAATTGTGTGAACAATATCCAGAGACGGAATGGACGCTTCAATATTCGCCAGAAACCTTTTGCTTTACCGAAGCAGACTTTGCCTTAGAAGTATGTGAAGCAGCGGCACAAACATGGCAGCCGAGTCTAGAGCGTCCGATGATTTTGAATTTGCCAACGACAGTGGAAGTGAACACCCCAAATGTGTTTGCCGATCAAATTGAATATTTCATGACGTCTTTTTCTTCACTAGAGCACATTACCATCAGCGTACATCCTCACAACGACAGAGGGACAGGCGTTGCAACAGCAGAGATGGCAATACTCGCTGGCGCAGAAAGAGTCGAAGGCTGCTTATTTGGCAATGGGGAACGAACTGGCAATGTGGATCTCGTCACCTTAGCAATGAATCTTTATAGCCAAGGCGTTCATCCTAATTTAGATTTTTCAGATATGCGCCGCACAGTGGAGTTGGTCGAAGAATGCAATGAACTTCCTGTTCATCCTCGGCATCCTTATGCTGGCTCATTGGCTTTTACAGCGTTTTCTGGCTCACACCAAGATGCGATCAAAAAAGGCTTTGCCGCACAAAAATTGACCTCGTCGACGGTTTGGCAAATCCCTTATTTGCCATTAGACCCAAAAGATATTGGCTGCTCTTATGAAGAAGTCATTCGCGTAAACAGCCAGTCAGGGAAAAGCGGGGCCGCTTGGTTATTACAAGAAAATCACGGACTGTTTTTACCACGAAAATTACAAATAGACTTTAGCAAGAGAGTCAAAAATCATACGGATCAAACAGGACACGAGATGCCACTAGCCGAAGTTTGGCGTTTATTCAGAGAATCCTACAGGTTGAACCCAGATAACAAAGGCCAAATGACATTAATGACTTATCGCAGCCATAACTCAAACGGATTACAGGAAATTCGTGCTACATTACGCTATCAGGAAAAAACATGGCAACTGGTTGGCGAAGGCAAAGGATTATTGTCAGCCATGCTTGATGCATTAAGAAAGCGTTTTAACTGGCAGATAAACATCAGTGACTTTCATGAACACACATTAGGACAACAGACGAAAAGCAAAGCGGTGAGCTATGTTCAAATTGAGTCCGATCAGCTTCCAGCAAGTTTTGGCGTTGCCATTGATGAAGATTCGACCAAGGCCTCGCTACAAGCACTAATCAACGCGTGCCATCCTTTGTGCAAAGAAGCTTAGCGAGACGGTAACTTTCATTACGTCTATTGAGATTGCAGTAAATAGTCAGTCGGTGATACGCCGACTCGACTTTTAAACATCGCACTAAAAGCACTAGGACTATCGTAACCAATCAGAATCGCGGTATCTAAAACGCTTTTTCCACTAGCGAGATATTCCAAAGCCAATAATAAACGCTTCCTACGCAGCCATTCTGCAAATGTTAGCGACATTTCTTGCTGGAACTTTCGAGTAACAGAACGCTCGCTTATGCCCAAAATATGAGCACCATCGGCATTTGTCCAATCATGAGCAATGCGTTGACTGACATGATCACACAAAGAAACCAAAGCATCAGAGCTCGGCAATGGCACATAGAAAGACACGCTCGATAATCGACGTAATTCGTCCAAAATCAATTCAATAATTCGCTCATCACGGCCGCCCGAAACAATTTCTTCAGGAAGCTCTAACGCTTCAATAATAAGCGCTTTCAATAACATGGATACGTCAATGACAGAGCAATCATGGGGCAAATCGGCCCGAGCAAGAGGGTCAATAAACAGCGTTCTAACTTTTACCAGTCCTGTCATATGGAGACTGTGTTCAATTCCTGCAGGAATCCACATTCCCCGATTTGGAGGAATCACCCAACTACCAAAACGAGTCTCCACACGTATCACACCACTTAGTGTGTGAATCAGCTGCGCGCAGTTATGAGCATGATAAGGCTCAAATTTACCGTGCTCATAATCTTGTGCATAAGTCACAACACTATTTGGTAAATGATTGTTTTGAAACAACACGCCGCTCTCCTAGAAACCCATCGATCATTCAATTGAGTTTACCTATCAATAAGGAGATCTCAACACACTATACGAGCAAACTTAAAAACCCACAAAACAACACTTGCTTTATTGAAATTTAATACCCAAAATACTGGTTATACATACAGTATTTTGGGTGTTTTTATGTCTGCTTTTTTTACCAACAACAGCGATCAAAAAGGCGAAAAATCTCCTTTCAACAATCCGATCAAGGGGCGCGGCACAGCCAATAATATGGCAGGACGCTTTGCTATCACGCTGGTTGAAGTGGATGAAAACGACGAAGCCATCGCCTTGTTAGAAACCTCTTCACCTAAGACTGAGGTTCGTCATGAACGCGCCAAAAGCATTATTAGTCGCAATTCGTCTCCTGATATTCCTTTTCGCATGTCGGTGAATCCTTATAAAGGCTGCGAGCATGGCTGTGTATATTGCTTTGCTCGCCCTACTCATGCGTATTTAGATTTGTCACCAGGGTTGGATTTTGAGACCAAGCTGGTTGCCAAAACCAATGCGACATTTTTATTTGAAGAAGAACTGGCGCACCCAAATTATCGCTGTGAACCCATTGCATTAGGGATCAATACCGACGCTTATCAGCCGATTGAGAAACAGCTGAAAATCACTCGCCAATTATTGGCAATCGCCTTGGCCCATCACCAGCCGATTTCACTGATTACCAAAAGTACACTGATACTCAGAGATATAGATTTGCTGACGCAAATGGCAGAGAAAAAACTGATTCATGTGGCGATCAGCGTGACGACACTGAATAACGATTTAAAGCGTATTTTGGAACCCAGAACGGCGTCTGGAAAGACACGTTTGCAGGTGATTAAAACCTTACGCGAAGCGGGGATTCCTGTTTCGGTTCTAGTCGCGCCGGTGATTCCTTTTATCAACGATAACGAGCTAGAGGAAATCATCGCTGCATGCGCGGAAGTTGGCGCGCAATCCATCAATTACATCATGTTGCGCTTGCCCCATGAGGTTGCGCCTTTGTTTGCGGATTGGCTCCACCAGCATTACCCAGACAGAGCAGAACACGTTTTGCAGCGCATTATGGATATGCGAGGTGGCAAGCTCTACAACAGTCAATTTGGCAAACGCATGACTGGCGAAGGAATCTTTGCGGATTTGATTAACCAACGCTTTCACGTAGCGCGACGCAAATATGGATTGGATGACAACCGCCTAAGCTATCTCGATTGCCGTCATTTTGCTGTTCCGTCAAAAGAAGGCGATCAGATGGTGTTGTTTTAGTTGCTTAGATAACGTAACTCCCTCTGCTATTTATGTTATCAAAGGGAGTATCACCTAAGCCTATTTTAATTTGAGGGCTCAAATAGAAAGTACACTAAAGCACTGAAAACACAAATTACTCCTGTTATCGAGACCGAAAACCAACCATAGCTAGCAAACAACCATCCACCAAGGGCTGAACCGATGGCCCCAAAGCAAAAGAAAGTCGTCATATATAATCCATTTAGGCGACCTCGAACCTCAGGAGCCAATGCAAAAATCACTCGCTGTCCAAGTACTAAATTAGCAGATACTGCGAAGTCCAGTACAATTCCTGCGACAACAAATATGGCTAATGAAAGACTCGAACCAAGTGGGGCAATAAAAGTAATCGCAAAAGCTATTATTGCCAAAATCATTGCAGCCCCAGTCGCGAGTTTAATCCATCCTCGATCTGCAATTCGGCCAGCAATAGGAGCTGCAACAGCCCCTGCAACACCAGCCAAGGCGAATAGAGCTATCCCTTTTTGGCTCAAGCCAAACTCTGGTCCAGCTAATAACAATGGTGTTGTTGTCCAAAACAAACTAAATACCCCAAACATACAACCATGATAAAGCGCTCTACGACGTAGCATTGGTGTATTTTTCACAAGCTCCACCATAGACTTCAACATCTGGGAGTATTTTAACTGAGCTTTAACAGGCCTTGCCGGTAAAACAAAACTCAGCACAATTGCCAACACAACCATTAAAATGCATGACATAAAAAATACAGCTCGCCAACTCTCGAAATACGTTATAAGGCTAGATACAGGTCTAGCCAACATAATTCCCAACATCAGCCCGCTCATAACATTACCAACAACACGCCCACGTATCGCTTCAGGGGATAAATGTGCAGCATAAGGAACTAAAATTTGTACTGTCACTGACCCTAAACCTACTAAAAAAGACGCGACCAAGAACGGACCAACAGAACCAGATAAGCCAGATACCAGCAAGCCGACAGCTCCAATACCTAAAATAGATATTGCCAAACGTTTATTTTCAAATAGATCTCCTAAAGGAACGACTAGAAGCAAACCAAGTCCGTAGCCAAGCTGGGTAAGAGTTACAATCAAACCAGCTGCATGCTCAGAAAGCTCCAATTGAGAGCTAATTGGGCCTATTAGCGGCTGCGTATAATAAATATTGGCTGCAATCAAGCCACACGCACATGCTAATAACAGAGTAAGCCAGCTTGTAATTGTAGGTGCCTGCTCACTGGCTAGTGAGTTTGTTTCTATAGATTTATTCATATTGGATCAATCCATTTCCTAAATAATTAAAAATATACGCAGAGCTGACATCAGCCCTGCGTACCAGTAGCCTTAATCGAGTATTTTCATCGCAGTATTTATCACCGCCATCATAGCTTCACGTTCCTGCCCTATTTTTCCAAGGACACGCATCCCCTGAACCAACGCCAACATGAGTTTGGCTGTTACCTCTGGATCAATCGTCTGAACTATTGAACCGTCAACCTGACCTTCCTGGATAATTCTCACAAGACGACTTTCGTTACCATTGAGTGCTGCTGTCACCTTAGATGCAATCGATTCATCAGTACATGATAATTCAACAGCACTAAGGACAACTAAACACCCATACTTTCCTTCAGAAGCATGAGATGATTCTGCATAAAAGACCAAGAGACTTCGAAGTTTCTCTCGGCCAGAAGAATTACTTCCAATAATTTCCGAGATTCTTTGTCCCCGAAGCATCATGTAACGATCCAAAGCTGCAGAAAACAAAGCATGCTTACTAAAGAACGCTTTGTATATACTACCAGCCGACAGTTGTAAGGCCTTTGAAAGATCTGAAATTGATACGCCGTTGTAACCATGCTCTCTGAAATACAGTATTGCACGATCTAAAGCCGTATCAATATCAAATTCTCTTGGGCGACCACGCTCGCCAACTTTGCTGCGGTATTTCATAGTAGAATCAATCATATCTAACATATTAGGATATGAGTTCATCCAAATCAAGAATGATCGATTCAATTTTGCAGCGCATTATGGATATGCGCGGCGGCAAGCTCTACAACAGCCAATTTGGCAAACGCATGACTGGCGAAGGCATCTTCGCGGATTTAATCAATCAACGCTTTCACGTAGCGCGACGCAAATATGGATCGGATGACAACCGATTAAGCTATCTCGATTGTCGTCATTTTGCTGTTCCGCCAAAAGAAGGCGATCAGATGGCGTTGTTTTAGCTCTTTGAATCATTGATCAAACAAAACCCCCTAAGAAACAAAGCTCTTAGGGGGTTTAAAAGGGTGTCGCTTAACTTGAGTAAAGTTTAAAGCTTATTGTTAAATTGGCCGACAGCATCAACAACTTGTCTTGCACCAACCTGAATGTCATTCATCACCTGACCCGCTTCAGTTGAAAGGTCTAACGCTTTATGAGCTTTTTCCATGCTTTACTCTATAAGCGAGACGGCTTTTTCCGTGAGATTTTTATTTTCTCCCACAACCTTGATGATTTCTTCAGTGGCCGAACTGGTTCTTGAAGCAAGTTGCCTCACCTCATCAGCCACCACAGCGAAGCCTCGGCCTTGCTCGCCTGCTCGTGCCGCTTCTATGGCAGCGTTCAGAGCAAGCAAATTCGTTTGGTCTGCAATACCGCGGATACTTTCTACCAAATCAGCCACTTTCAATGACTGAGTATTCAACTCAGTAATGCCTTTGCTCGCATCCCCCATTTGCTCTGAAAGTTCGCCCATTGTCTGAATCGTAGACTCGATGACTTTTTTACCTTTAACAGCGTCCGCATCACTTTTCTTAGAAATATCATAGGCGATTTCAGAGGTTTCAGAAATCGCAAACTCCCTCTCCATCTGCTCAGTAATCACAGTTGCTAGCTTGATGACCTTGTATAATTTACCACTGTCATCATGAACAGGGTTGTAAGACGCTTCCAACCACACTGTATTTCCATGGCTGTCGAAACGCTTAAATCGCTCAGACACAAACTTACCAGATCGAAGCTGCTGCCAAAAATCTTGATACTTTTGAGTCTCAACTTCTTGCGCATCACAAAACATTTTGTGATGTTTACCAAGAATCTGACTTTTTGAATACCCCATACTTTTAAGGAAGTTGTCGTTAGCATTTAAGATGATGCCATCTAAACTAAATTCAATCACTGCAGAAGATCGGTTTAATGCCAAAAGCATATCTTCAACTTCTTTCGAATGCGAAATCGTTTTCGTTAATTCAACCGCATAAACTTCTAATACAACAGAGTCCTCCGCAATCTTTTTCGGCTGAATCGTCGCTCGATACCAAACCTCTTTGCCATTTCTATCTTCAATCTGCAAAGCGCCATGCCAATGTTTCTTATTACTAATTGCCGACAACATCTTTTGGCAATGCTCTTTTTCTAAAGACTTTCCAAGTATCAAGTCATTAATATTTTTGCCTGTTAACTCTGCTTTTTCATACCCACAGGACTTTATAAAAAGCGCATTTGCATCGACTATTTTTCCATCTGGAGACATAGAGAAATACAACATTTCTTGTCGAAGATCTGCTTGGGTTTCTTGAAAGGAAGCTAGCTCTTTTTCTAACTCTGTTAGTCTGATTAATAATTTTTTCTTACCAAATAGCATTTGCTTCTTCCTTAAATATCATTATTCAATTTGTATTAAAGAGTAGCGGATGTTTTCCACAAGCACGATAATATTTTTGTAGCATAATGAAATAATTAGGCTAATTTGAGTTAAAACATTATGTTAATCAGCCAATTCAGTTTATAAACAAGGTTCCGATTCCCCCTTGTTTGGAACCTATTTGCATGCCTAGTGATGACTTTATCGATCTGCTCAAACTGCTTATTCGCGCGCCCAGTGTGGTTGGCGCAGAGCATTCATTTTTCCGCGTGTTACAACGCGAACTGGAAGAGCGAGGGGCAAAAGTCACTTGGTACGAAGGTTTGTTGGTTGCCCAAGGCAGCGATCCGTTTAGCACCATGTTTTCGGCACATATAGATCGTCACGGTTTAGTGTGTACTGGTCCGAATGAATTCCAATACGCGGCGTTTGTTTCGGCAAACCGCACCGATTTATTGAACAACTCGGTTTCTGAAGAATTGATGACTAAGGTAACAGAACGCTTCAACCACGAAGAAATCTACGCCTACGAGCCTTGGTCTGGCGTTTATCGTGGCAAAGGCACGATTAAAAGCTCTTACGTTTGTGAGTTTCGTAACAACTTGATTTTCGAAACCGAAGGCTTAGAAGGCGTGGTGGCCGGCACGCCAATCGCCTTTAAAGACCAATTGCACATTGTCGACAACCGCTTAGAAGGTCAGCTTGACAATGTGATTTCAGCCGCGGCTTTAGTGCATCTTTTTGATCATGGTTTTAAAGGCACGGCCTTTTTTACTGCCCAAGAAGAAGCAGGGAAAAGTTGGCGCTATTTGTTGGAGTGGTTCCGCCGCTTTGGTGGCTCAACCAACCGTTTATTCGTAGTGGATACCAGCCCATTCCCGAATGTGGATTCTGCAAATGAGCAGTTACTTGTGCTTAGGGAAAAAGACGCCAACGCCACATTTAACAAAGACAGCACACAACTTCTTGAAGAACTGTGCGTGAAAAACAATATTAGCTATTTGTATAAAAACCGTTATGTGGAAAACGAAAACGCGAAACGTGCTGAACAAGGTTTGCCACCAAGCTCGCTAGGTAGTACTGAACTTGGCCGCATTATCGCCGCATCAAATGGCTTGGTAGATGGCACGACTATTCAAATCCCAACCATCGGCTATCACACCATGCACGAATCCGCTGCGGTGGAATCCGTGGATGCGTTTCTTAATATGTTAAAAGTCGTGTCGAATATTTAGATTCACCAGATTCTATTTATTACTATCTGAAGCAACACATAAAAAATCCCGTTTCGATATATAAATTCGAAACGGGATTGTTTTACGCTTGAGGCCCATTAATTCGACGACAAAGCCAACTCTTTTCGAATGATGTCTGCACCCGCTGTTAAGGCATTTAGCTTGCCTCTTGCCACGGCACGAGGAAGCGGTGCCATACCACAGTTAGTACAAGGATAGAGCTTGTCTGCATCGACAAACTGCAGTGCTTTTCGCAGAGTATTAGCCACTTCTTCTGGTGTCTCAATAGCATGGTTCGCCACGTCGATTGCGCCGACCATGACTTTTTTACCGCGAATAAGTTCGAGCAATTCCATTGGTACGTGAGAGTTATGGCATTCGAGTGAAATGATATCAATATTGGATTTTTGCAGCTTAGGAAAGGCTTCTTCATATTGTCGCCATTCAGACCCAAGCGTCTTTTTCCAATCGGTATTGGCTTTGATGCCGTAGCCGTAACAAATATGCACAGCGGTTTCGCATTTAAGGCCTTCAATGGCTCTTTCTAATGTTGCGATGCCCCAATCATTAACATCATCAAAAAAGACGTTAAATGCCGGCTCATCAAATTGGATGATATCCACACCAGCCGCTTCTAACTCTTTGGCTTCTTGGTTGAGAATTTTGGCAAATTCCCACGCGAGCTTTTCACGGCTTTTATAATGGTCATCATAAAGCGTATCAATCATGGTCATTGGACCTGGCAACGCCCATTTAATCGGTTGCTTGGTTTGCTGACGTAAAAACTTAGCATCCTCAACAAACACTGGCTTGATACGGCTAACAGGACCCACGACAGTAGGAACACTGGCATCATAGCGATCACGAATTCTTACTGTCTGACGGTTCTCAAAATCAACGCCGCTGAGGTGCTCAATAAAGGTAGTAACGAAGTGTTGGCGCGTTTGCTCACCATCACTAACAATATCAATGCCCGCTTGCTGTTGCTCTTGTAGCGAGATGCGCAGCGCATCCTGTTTGCCGTCAACTAATTGATCGCCTTCCAATTTCCAAGGAGACCAAAGGGTTTCTGGCTCTGCAAGCCATGTGGGTTTAGGCAAGCTTCCTGCCGTTGATGTTGGTAGTAGTGTTTTTTCAGTGCCTATTTTTTCAAAAGCTGTTTTCATAATAAAAGATGCCGTCTATTAAATGTAATGTTGGAAAATAACCATGGATACTTGCGTCTATGCGTAATTAGCAGACCACTGCTCAAGTACCTTTTGATATGGTTTTATGAAATTCTGTTCAGCAAATTTGCCTTGCTCACTCGCCAATTGACTGCGTTCTTCACGGTCATAAACAATTTGTGTTAGAGAGTGATCCGAGTTTTTTAAGTTCGGTTGATAACGCTTTCCAGCCACCGCGTTAGCGTTGTAGATTTCTGGACGGTAGATTTTCTGGAAGGTTTCCATCGTGCTGATGGTGCCAATCAGTTCAAGATTGCTGTAATCGTTAAGCAAGTCCCCCACAAAATAAAACGCTAACGGTGCAGCGCTGTTGGCAGGCATAAAGTATCGAACTTGTAAGCCCATCTTCTGAAAATATTGCTCGGTCAAAGACGTACTATTTGGCTGATATTCAACGCCTAATACTGGATGCTGATTTCCTGTTCGCTGATACGTTTTATTGTCTGACACACTCAGACAGATCACTGGCGGCTTGGTAAATTTTTCTTTAAAGCTGTCTGACTTCACAAAGCTTTTAAAGAGCTTTCCATGCAGGTCGCCAAAGTTATCAGGAATGCTAAATTCTTTTTGACCTTTGTTATGGTTTGGCAACACGACGCTGAAGTCGTAATCGCGGACATAAGAAGAGAAATTGTTTCCTACAATCCCTTCAATACGCTGATCAGTGTGGTGATCAAGAATATTCGTCTTCAAAATTTCAATGGTTGGGAAGGTCTGGCCATTCCCTTCGATATCCACATCAACTGAAACGATTTCAAGTTCAACAGAATAACGATCTCCCTTTGCGTTATCCCAATGCGCCAATGCATTAAAACGATTGTTAATCATCCTTAATGCGTCGCGTAAATTCTCTTGTCGTCGCTCTCCTCTGGCCAAATTCGCGAAATTGGTTGTAATGCGAGTATTATCTGAAGGGCGGTAGCTTTCATCGAAGCAAATGCTCTTAATGGTAAAAGTAAAGCTGTTGTTCATGGTGATCTGGTATCCTATTTTCTGAAGTGAAATAAGGATCTATTCCTTGTTTTCACTTGCCAGTTTTCGATTGGCGGCGATCAGCCTAGTTACTAATTGAGTACAGTTATACGCAATCACAATCATGAACAAAAATGAATTAATTTTAACAATCATGAATATTATTCATGTTAAAAAATAGACATTCCTCTAAGATAGTAGCTTTCAATCAAGAGTAAGGGAGTATGCTGGAAGGTGAGAACGCCCTAGATAGAGCGCTATTTTATCGGACACTAATCGACAAGAGAGAATGGAATAACCGGACAATTGAGCACGATATCGGTTCTTTCAATGGTGACCAAGCCCTGATCTTCCGCTGTTAGAATCGCTTCTTCGGAGGTCAAGTCTATTGCCTTGCTTGGGTCTTTCCAAACCACAACATACATCAACCAAAGTGGTGAGTAATGAGTGTTTTGAAATAAAAGAGCTTTGGATCCACGGCCACAGAATTAAAACAAAAAATAATACTTTATTAGCCTATCATCCAAGTTTCTTCTTTATTCCTCAAGGGTCTGATAATGTAACACCATTTTTTTAAGCCTTTACTGGTCTGTTATCTATGAAATTACAATTATCCCTTGATAAAGAATACTATACCCTTGGTGAAGTCGTAAGTGGCCATGTCGATATAGAGCTGGATTCACCGAAATCATTTAACGAAATATATGTGAGCTGTTTCTGGGATTTATTTGGCAAATGCTTACCAGAAAAACACACACCATATAAAATAGTTCTTCATAACGATAAAAAACTCTTGGCTGCAGGAAAACATCAGTTCCCATTTAATTTTACAATGGATCAATATCCAATCAGCTGGCAAGGAGATAAACTTTTTATCGACTGGTATGTCCTTGCTTACGCAGATATTCCTTTTGGGCGAGATAAGAAAGTTTTTAAAAACTTCACACTAAACTACTCCAGTCATTCCAAAATTCCTTTTAAACCAAGGTTTTTAACTGAAACGCCAGGAAGAGTCGAGATAGCATTCGAGCTTTTCCCTAAACCAGAAAAAGATAAGCCTAGAGGGTCAAAGTTAGTCCGTCGCCTCCCAAGTGACCAACCAAAACCAGGTGAAAAAGTATATGAAGGACAAGGAAATTGTCAGCCATTTGATTATCACTTTCACTCAACTCTATTTTCAATATTATTAAGTCTATTTGCCGTACCCAACCTATTAGAACCATACACTTTTGGTTGGATTTGTACTGCCTTGTGGTTATTTTTTGCCCCTAGAACATATTTAAAATATCGTAAGGAATTAAATCGTAGTCGCTGTGGTCCTATATTAATCAAAGTCGATCACCAAGACTTTAAACCTGGGCAAACACTAAAAATCATGTACCAATTGTTACCAAGAAAACCTATAAAGATAAAAAAGTTTACTGCACGAATTGAAATGCTTGAGTCGTTTCATATTAATACCCCCGACTCCAGCTCCTCACTTAGTCCAAAAACACTTGTACATAACATCGCGTTAGTTGAAGAGATTGAAGTTAAAAATGAATTCGAACTTAAACCGAATGAATACAATAAAAAAACGTTATCTATTAAACTACCAGATAATCTCATGCACTCGTTGTATACAGCAGATACTCAGCTGATACCTCAGATAACCATAAACTTAGAAACAGTCTATTGTCGTAATATCTGCGCCACAGTGCCGCTAAACATTACTCCTGATTGACCTTCAGGCTTTACTTTTCAGTAAGCATTTATTGGAGTAGAGCTATAACAAGCGCCAACGAGCAGGCAATCGAGGTTTTATCGCATTCAAATAACGCTGGTTTAGTAGACGCAAAAATTCGGCCACCTAACTTGAATCTACAGCAGCTGAATCCGTCGATGCGTTTCTTAATATGTTAAAAGTCATATCAAATATTTGATATGACTTTGCTATGTTTTAGCCAGCAAACGGAATGACCGGACAATTGAGCACAATGTCAGTTCTTTCGATGGTGACCAAGCCCTGATCTTCTGCTGTTAGAATCGCTTCTTCAGAAGTCAACTCTGTTGCTTTACTTGGGTCTTTCCATACCACGGCGTACATCAACCAAAGCGGCGAATAATGGGTATTTTGACTCTCATAACCTAAAGGTTCTGGGACAGAAGCAAATACGCTCCACGTTTGTTCTTGATTCGGAAACGCATACACGCGCTCTAGCACGGTTTTCATTTGTGGTGGTTTTGGATAATGAGGCACAGCGTCACGCAAACGAGGCGCATAATTGGCATTTTTGGCTTTTGCCACCGCCTGATCAGACACATCTGTCGTAATATAGCGAACTTCTTGCCCCTCGTGCCAACCATGTAGCAAAGGTAAACTTACTTGGGACTGCTTAGAAACAGCACTGCAAGCAGACAATAACAAAGCCAATACAACAAACACTATATTTTTCAAAATGACGTCACCTTTTGATCCATCAACATTCTCTTCTTACTATTCTTAGGCCAGAAAGACAAAAAGAGAAGCTATTTATTTTTTCAGTGTCACCTTTGGTAATCTCACCCAGCTAATAATTCGGCAATACTTGGAATACTCACCTTTACTTTATAGCCATTTTCAATGGGAGAAACGAATACTGTCGCTCCAGCCTCAGCAGCGATTAAAACGCCCGCCATCATATCCCAAGCATTCAAAGCGTCTTCCCTGAAACCATCAAATTGTCCGCTAGCAACATGGGCCAAGGCCAGAGCAGCAGAGCCTGTGCGACGATGTTCAATACCATTTTCTAGTAAGCGCTGAATCGTACTAAAGTAGCTTTCTAGTGACACTTTATTGGAATAGCCTAAATTGACCAAACCAACAAGCTCATCGCCTTGTTGATTAACCTTAATTTTTTGCCCATTTAACCAAGCACCTTGGTCTTTTATTGCTGAAAAAAGCTCTCCTCGACAGGCATCATAAATGACGCCAATCATTGATTCGTCGTCTTGTAGAAATGCAATGGACACACACCATGTAGGCTGTTTACGCAAAAAATTTGTAGTGCCATCAATAGGATCAACCACCCAGACGCCGCCTTTTTCGCTTAAACTCGCGCCGCTTTCCTCCCCTAAAAAGCCGTCTTCGGGAAAGGTTTTCTCTAGCGCTTTACGAATATAATCCTCGGTGGCTTTATCTGCCTCACTCACAAAATCTTGCTGACCTTTGATGTCAATGGTCAGACCTTCTTGCTTTAATCTTTGTTGATATCCAAGGGCAATTTGCCCCGCTTGCTTGGCCAATTCACAAGCAAATTTATATCGAGTATCACGCGGAGATATCATAGTTTTTCCTTACAGAGAAGTACGCTTTACCAAGAAAACATCGGTGCGATAAGTCCTTGATGCCTGTTCTGGATCGCCAATGCGACTTACCAACAAATTGATCGTTTGGCTCGCCATGTCTTGGGTAGGCTGGCGAATAGTGGTCAACTGATAACTTTTCCAACTCGCTTGCTGCATATCATCGAAGCCAGCTATGGCGATTTTTTCCGTCTCTGTGTGGCCGATACGCTCCCGTAACTGATCAATAACACCTAATGCCAAATAGTCATTACAGCAAAAAACACCCTCTGGAAGATTCGCCTGATTCGATAGAATATTTGCAGCAACGACGCCACCTTGATAATCGTGGTTCGGCCCAAGAATGGTATCGGTCTCAATGCCTGCCTGTGCTGCTTGCTCTTTAAACAAGGCTTCACGCATCTGGATACTGTAAGACACCGCCTCGGAACCTATGATAACCACCCGTTTACAAGAACGCTGAACAAACGCCTCAACTAAAAGAGCAATTCCCTTTTCATTATCACAAACTACTCGATCCACTTGCGGATACTTGTCTTTTTTATTGATTAACACCACAGGAACAGACTGCTCAATGCAGTTTTTATAAATATCTTCTGGCGGCGTATCTGAGGTAATAATCACCCCAGAAACACAATAATGCATTAGCATTTCAATAACTTGAGTACTGTCTCGAGCAACCGAAGTAGGAATCAAGAACGGTCGATAATTCTTCGCTAGAATCGCTTCACTTAAGTCGTTAATCTGTTGGCTACGAAAAGGGTTTTCTAAATCCGCCACCACTAAACCAATCAAATCAGAACGCTGCCGATTCAAACTGCGGGCCAAATGATTGACGCGATAGCCCAATTGCTTTGCCGCCAGCATAACTTTTTCTCTAGTTACATCAGACACATAGCCATTATTAGAAAACGTCCGGGAAACCGCTGCTCGTGAAACACCAGCAAGGCGCGCAACATCCACAGAACTAACTTGCTTGATTCTGTTTGAACTCAATGAATTTGCTCCGTCTGTAACCAATTTCTGTAAGCTTTTGCAAAGGCAAAGGGGTAATCAATATTCACTCGATTGGGTTTTAGCGCAATTAACTCCAGCCAAGTTGATATGTTTTTTCCGGGATAACGCAGCATGACCTCCATGCCCATTTTTTTGCACTGGGTAAGCTCAGTAAGATCGTCACGGAGATAATCGTATTCAACAATACTAGGTTTACCGTGATCAACCAGAGCTTCTAACGAGGCAAAATCTTGGCGTCGGCGCATAACACGAGCCTGCGGATAACGCTGCTGAATATCATCTACATAAGCCGAATTGAAACTCCAAAAAAAGCAGTGTCTAAGATCGTAGTATTGCTCAACTTCTGTTATCACTTGATCAACGTCGGCCACTTTCAACTCAACATAAAGCTCCTTTTCAGCGTCTTTCACCAGCAATAAAATATCTCTTAACAGTGGTACCGCTTGATCAACAAAACGCGCATCAAACCAACTTCCGGCATCGCAACAGGTTAGATCCATTGACGATAGAGTCTGTATTTCTCCTGTTAAATCTGTAGTTCGTTGAGCCGTTCCATCGTGGATGACCATTAATTCGCCATCCAAGCTGGTATTCACATCCAGCTCGATAACTTGAGCACCAGAACGTAAGCCAATAATTGTGCTTGCCATCGTATTTTCCGGCGACACGCACGCCGCACCGCGATGTAACACTATATCTATCGGATTTTCAGGCGATGGTCGGTAGCCTGAAATCATTTCTGGTAAGTTGGTGCAAATGCCCAATACAGGCAATACTAACAAGTGCTCCATTTCCGAAGCTCTTTCTTCGTGCCAAAGCACGATAGGTAACTGCAAACTTGCCGCCTGAGCAAGCAAGGCTTCTGTGATCAATTTATGCGGTGTATCTAACGCATTCTCCCAACATAAATGAATCATGTCGGCCGCTGCCAGCTTAGCTTGTTCAAAGGGACAATCGCCCGCTCGAACCAACACAGACAAAGGATATTCGCAGCCTATCTCGTCCAGCTGTTTCACCCAATCTGGGTTAAACGAACCAATACAAACCGCATCGAAATTTGTGAAACTTAAAACACTCAAAACCTTCAATCCTGCACCGGCGTCTTTCAGCTCTACATACAAACCCGTATCGGTTGCTTGAGCTAACGCCAACACTTGCTCAAAGGTGGGAACCACTTCGCCGTTATACAATTCAATTTGCATTAACTCGCCATAAGTGAGTTGCGAAATAAACGCATCTATTCCGGCAGTGGCAAGCAAGCTGTCGTCATGACTCACGATGCAAACACCATCGGCAGTCAAACGTACATCTAATTCCCACATATCAGCCCCAAGTTGAGAGGCGTAATTGAACGCAGACAAGGTGTTTTGCAAACAATGTCCACTAGCTCCGCGATGGGCGATATTTAATGGATAACCTGTTGCTTGCGCCAACAATTTATTTAGACGTTCATGGCGTTTCATAAAGGCGAGCTCCATCTTGCTGGAAAAGAAGCAGGTCTTTATCTTTTACAGACCATTGCACCTTGTCACCAAGTTTAAGGTCACTACGAACCGGTTGGATCGTTCGGATCACAGATCCGTCTGCCAATCTAAGATCGTAAAGATTTTCTCGTCCTTGCACTTCTATAAAGCAAACCTGCGCCCAGTTCACCTCATTATCACCACAAGGTTCAACAGGATTACCCAGCACAACATGCTCAGGACGCAGACCAATTTTGGCAAAGGATTGATCTTCATAACCAACACTCAAAGGTAAACATACGTTAGCTTCTGAGCTCACAAAGCAACCGCTAGTAATCGCTCCAGTTAGAAACGCAATGGGGGGATTTCCCAAGAAGCTTGCTACAAAATCATTTACAGGATTGTTGTACATTTCATAAGGCGTATCCACTTGAACAATCTTGCCGCCGTTCATGATGGCGATACGATCACACATGCTCATGGCTTCCACTTGATCGTGGGTGACCAAAATAGCCGTGATGCCAGACGCCTGTTGAATTCGACGAATTTCCGAACGCATTTCCAAACGCAAAGCCGAATCCAAATTCGCCAAAGGCTCATCCAACAATAAAACATCAGGGTCGCGAACCATGGCTCGGGCTAAAGAAACCCGTTGCTGTTGACCACCGGACAATTCGGCAGGCTTACGATGTAATAAATTATCGATGCGAACCAGTTTGGCAATGTCATCGACTTTACGTTTAATCTCAGCCTTACTTTCCTTACGAACCATTAGCGGGAAAGAAATATTTTCCGCCACCGTCATATGAGGATACAAAGCATAAGATTGAAAAATCACCCCTACATTACGCTCCTGTGGAGGCAATTTAGTCACATCACGTCCAGCGAAGACAATGCGACCTTGGTTAATATTATGAATACCACTGACCGCAAATAAGGTGGTCGATTTACCACAACCAGAAGGACCTAACAGCGCAATCATTTCTCCAGAACCAATATCCAGATTCATGTTGTCGATCACCACTGTGTCGCCGAAAGCTTTTGTGAAATTAGATATTTGAATGCCCATTAGCCTTTATTGCCTCCGCTGTACATATTCATAAGCTGTTTCTGGAACAGCGCAAAAAGTAATATCACTGGCAGCACATAAAATAAGCCGACAGATTTAAACAAAGCCATGTCGAAGTTATTGTCATCGGCAATTAAGTTCGCCAAATACACCGACAAGACTTGAGCGTCATTACCCGGAGCCAGCACCTGCGGGAGAATGTATTCGCTCCAACTGGCCAAGAATGAAAAAATACCTAACGCCACTAAAGCAGGTTGAATCAAAGGCAACACGATTTTTCGCCAGACCATCAAACGACTTGCGCCATCTTGCATGGCCGCCATTTCCAGCTCCCAAGGAACCGAGTCATAAAACCCTTTCAAAATCCAAATACCGAAGGGAAGTTCCAATGAGGCTTTAACCAAAATGACGCCACTTAATGTGTCGTATAGCCCCAAATATTGCAAAATCAAAAATATGGCAATCAACAAGGTAACGGTTGGAAACGCATGCAACACCATGACACCTCCCAACATAGCGCTACGCAAAGGAATATTCAGTCGTGATAAGGCGTAGGCCGCCATGGAAGACACCAGAATCGTCACCAAGGTAGAAACCACCGAAAACACCAAGGTATTTAAGGTCACGATCCAAATATTGGGCTTACCCGGAATTGGCTCCCACAAAAAGCGCCAATGCTCTAAGGTAAACTCATAGGGCAAAAGGTCGCCCGGATGGGTATTCGATAAAGTATCAATAAACAAATACACATACATCAGAGCAAGGGGCAAACTGATGACACCCAATGCAACGATCAAATAACGACTGCTTTGTTGACTCGTCATGCTCACTCCTAAATCTCGATCCGAGGTTTGCTATTCATCTTGTTAAAGCCAAATACTTTTAGATAAATCAAAGACAAGGTTATTCCCAATACCACCAGCACCAGTGCCAAGGCCGCCCCATATCCATACTGCAAATTGCCCGCGTAATTATTCAGCGCAACGTGATACGCCAACAAAGACCAGACCTCAGTCGAACCACCTGGGCCGCCATCGGTCGCTAACAAAATATAATCAAACGAGGCAAGTAAAGAGAGCGTTTGGTAACAAGTGATAAACAGAATAGGCCAACGTAACTGAGGCAAAATAATGTAACGAATTTGTTGCCAACGATTGGCTCCATCCACTTCACTGGCCCAGAACTGCGTTTTAGGAATCGCGTTG
Source organism: Marinomonas sp. (assembly GCF_965225885.1). NCBI lineage: Bacteria > Pseudomonadati > Pseudomonadota > Gammaproteobacteria > Oceanospirillales > Oceanospirillaceae > Marinomonas > Marinomonas sp. Next base: position 1,010,064 of record NZ_OZ245329.1, on the reverse strand, counting down.
ATCGCCGAGGACAACACCAGCATGCCCATTGAGGCACCGACAAAACCATTGATGAGAATAATAAACACTAACGCACTGGTCGGCGTGTCTAGCATCCAGTTTCGTGATGGCACATCGAAATAGCCCAACAAGGTAGAAATGAAACCTGTGTCCCAAGCCAACCACTTCCATAACAACACATACAAAACTGGTGGCGTGATACGCGGTAAAAGCCATAAGCCACGATACATAGAAGCGGCTTTTTTCGGCATGTAATGCGTAGCAATCGCCAACACCAAGGCAAAGCCAACATTAAATAATGCTAAGGTGGTAAAAACATACATAAGAGTGACAGACAGCGATGTCGTCGCGTCTGGCAAATTCCAAATACGCTGATAATTCTCTGTGGTCCAAGTCCAGCCAGTATAGGTTGACGCTAACAAGGCAGATTCTTGTTCTGCACTCAACTCGATTTCGGCGCCTTTCACCGCGGCTAAAAAATCCGCTTGGGTGTCATAACGATTATGGCCAACCGAATATTGGAAATATTTTGCTAACGTAGTTAATTGTCGCGTACTGCGAGGTGCGCCTTTTAGGTCTCTTAATGCTTTGGTTAACTGACGACGCTGCTCATACACTTTGCCTAATAAATGATTTTCTATTTCGGCTACATAACGCGGATTGATCTCGCTTTTTTTAAGGGACGACAATGTGGCTTCGGTCACTTTAAAGCGTGTTGCTTCTAGCCGCTTCGCCAAATCAGGCATTTTGTAGTCAATGCTTAACGTATTTAACGCGGCTTTCGTCACCTGATAAGCACCACCACTGATTCCCGTTGCGGTACTCATATTGGTGAACGAAAAAAAGGCAGTCATTACCACTGGCAAAAGAAACAGTAAGATGACAAATATCAGCGCCGGCGACAGTAAAAAAGGCCCTAATGTCTTTGAGCGATTCATAGGATATCTCCAAAAAAAACGCCCCAAGCCAGAGCTTAGGGCGTATTCACTCGCACAATTAACGAATAATAACGCTGTTACCTAGCGTGCTACGAATTTCTGTTTCTGCATCCGCAACCGCTTGTTTTGCTGTTTTTTGCCCCGTCCAAGTCGCTTCTAGACCTTTCCAATAAATCGTCCAGAAAGCACCAAAGTCGACATTGTTCGGCATAGCATTGGCGTGAGGTAATAAACGCTCTGTGGCTTCAGCCGCCCAACGATTATTCGCATATAAACCAATTTCATTTTGTATTGGGCTGATACCTAGGTGAGAAGACTTGATGGCGTGCAAGGTGTTGATACGAGGCTCAGAAGCGATTTGAATCAACTTAGCAGCAATTTCCATTTTAGCTTCGTCTTTCTGCTTAGTAATCAGATAAACCACTGGATGCGTTAACGTATTGGCTTTTCCTGATTCACCTTTTTTACCTTGTGGGATCAAGCTAAACTCAATTTTGCCAAAGAAATCTTGCAGACCTTCTTTGCCCGTATAACGAGCATAATGCCAAGTCCCACCGTGCCAGAAAGCAGCTTTACCATTGGCTACTTCGGAATACCACTGATCCCAAGGCGTACCTATGTGATTACGACGTGTTACACCCATCTCAACCGCATCAGCAAAAAACTGGTAAGTTTTCTGCATTGCAGCTTTATCAAAGATCAATCGACCGGTATCTGGATCTTGTAGTTGGCCACCAAAACTGGTGTAAAACTGCCAATAATCTGGTCCGTTTGAAGGTCGTGGGTAAAATCCATAACCTTTTTCAACCAACCCCTTATCTTGAATTTTTTTCGCATCGTTAAGCATACCATAGAGGCTGTAATCTCCAGACTCAATTCGGGCAGGAAGTTTTTCAATATCTGCTGCACTGTAACCAATCGCTTTCAAATAGTCCTTCCAAGCGAAGAAAGGACGAGCTTCTGCATCCTGTGGGACACCATAAATACGACCATTAAAAGAAGCGATATCGACTAAGTTTGGATAAAGGTTGTTTAACGGCCAAGCATCGAAGCTGACATAATCCTCAATAGGTGCAATCAATCCAGACTGAGCCCAAGGCGCAATATCTTCGTGTCCGGTAACCACGATATCAGGCGCAGAGCCGGATTCTGCAGATAACGTAATCGCTTGTTTAAAGCTATCCCAATCAGAATAAGTACGCTTTTTGACATTAATAGTTAACGCTTTTCCTTCCGCATCGGCTTCCTTCATTAAAAGGTCAGCGGCCATTTCAATGGCATCCACACGATATTGATCGTTCGGACCTGTACCACCGGCTGATACCGAAATATCATAACTGGCCGCATTCGCTAAACCGACAACGCCTAAGGACAAAGCGAGCATGCTGCGCTTCATAAAAGTACTTTTTTGAGTTCCTGATTGCATCATTCCGAGCCTCTCAAAGACAGTCATTAAAAAATTAAATAGTGATTGTGAACACGTGCTCACATTGCTAGGAGAGTATTGCTTTATAAGATGACAAAGGAGTGTCTTTGACATGACAAATGAATGACAGCTTGATGACAAAACCGCCTAGCCAGAAGCAACAAAATTGAATCTGCGAAGCACATTAAAGATGCACACCGAAAATATTCTTATCAAGGTCTTAATCTCGAAAAAAACATAGTCGTATTCTAGTTACTAACATATCATTAGAACTAAATATCTTCTGTTAACGACCCAACTGTTTATTACGAATTAAGGAAAAACTCATGGCTTCTATTTTCAAAAAGATGCTAGGAATGGCACCTAAAAATGATTCAAATGGATCCTTTAGCCCTTCGACGGTTGCACTGAAATTGGCAACCAAAAGTAAAACGGATTACGACCATAGCGTTTATCCAAATGCCTACCAAGAAGGCAAACTCAAAGTGCTGATGATCTGCACCGAAGAGCGCTATATGACCATGCAAAATGGTACGAAATTCTCCACTGGCAATCACCCAGTTGAAATGCTTGTTCCTATGCTGCACCTCGAAAAAGCTGGTTTTGATATTGACGTCTGCACACCAACTGGCCAGCCTGTGAAAGTCGAAATGTGGGCCATGCCATCAGAAGACGATGCTGTACAAAAGATGTATAAGAAATACCTACCAAAATTTGAAAAGCCGCAATCATTACAAAGCTTTGTTCAAGATGGCATGACGGAAGATTCTCCTTATATTGCGGTTTTTATTCCGGGTGGACACGGTGCCATGTTGGGCTTGCCAGAGAGCAGAGATCTGCAAAAAGTCATTTCTTGGGTCGTTGATCAAGACAAATACATGCTGTCTATTTGCCATGGCCCAGCAGCATTGCTAGCGGCAAATCTAGATGGCGAAAAAGACGCGTTTGCTTACAAAGGCTACAAAGTCGCTATCTTCCCAGATTCTGTCGATAAAATGACGCCATTATTCGGCTATATGCCAGGTCACATGCCTTGGTACTTCGGTGAAAAACTGTCTGCTTTGGGCGTTGAAATCATCAACAAAAAAGCCGATGACGCCTGCTACCAAGACAGAAAACTTATCACTGGCGCGAGCCCAAATGCCGCGAACGCTTTCGGCAAAATGGCCGCAGAAGCCTTATTGGATGAATTAGCGTAATTTGATAGCCATCACCAAAAAAAACCGTTTTAGTCTATTGAACTAAAACGGTTTTTTTATGGGCGTTTTATCTGTTTCTCACTAAACTGAATCATTCTCGTCTTTCAATTTAGCGTATTTATACACCGTATTACGGCTGACGCCAGCCGTTTTTGCCGTTTGTGAGACATTGCCTTTGAACTCGCTTAACAGGCGAGGAATCAGCCTTTCTAAGGGTTCATCTTGTCCCGTAGATGCAGACTCTGTTAGATCAAATGACGCGGAAGCATCCAGATCATCAAAAAAATCATCAGGTAAATGCCATTCTTCCAACTCTTCCTCATCGGCCATTGCCATACCGACTTTTAATACATGAGCGAGTTGGCGCATATTTCCCGGCCATGGATGAGTCACTAGTAAATCCAGCATAGCTTGCGACAAAGCTGGACCAGGCTCTTCTTTTCGCAAACGTTCATGAAGGTATTTAATCAATTCCGCCTTGTCAGTTCGTTCTCGCAAAGCGGGCAATTCTATGTTCAGACCAGAAATCCGATAGTATAAATCTTGGCGAAAACGACCTTCTTTCACTTCTTCTTTTAAAATGCGGTTAGTGGCGGAAATCAGTTTAATATCCACCGGAAAGGCTTCCGTCGACCCCAACGGGGTGACCACTCTTTCTTGCAAAACGCGCAGCAAACGCGACTGCACTGCCATGGGCATTTCACCGATTTCATCGAGAAATAAAGTGCCGTGATGCGCCCGACGAATCAAGCCAATTGAGCCTCGATTTTGAGCGCCAGTAAAAGCACCTTTTTCATAACCAAAAAGTTCAGACTCAACCAATTCAGCGGGAATAGCAGCACAGTTTACCGCAACTAACATCTCTTTAGCGCGAGAACTATGGTAATGCAGGCTGCGCACAAATATCTCTTTACCAGCGCCCGTTTCGCCATGAATTAAGATAGGAATATCCTTCTCCATAATCTTATGAGCTTGGCGCACTAATCGCTCCACATGATCATCACCATGTTGTAATTCCGCCAGTGGAATGACGTTATCTGGAATCGTTTTAGATGGCGATATTTCCAGCTTCTTCACCTTTTCAACTGGCGGATTTTTTTCATTCATAACAAGGGCTTCTGGCTGTGGAGGAGCGACGTAATCAGCTCGCTGACGAAAGTCAGGGATGCGCATAATCTGCTGTACGGGAGGAATGACTTTGACATAGAACTGATAACGTCTCATGGCGATCAATTTCATCGGCAAGCTATAGGGATGATGTTTGATTTCACGCATTTCGATATCAAAGATTTGATTAATATTTAACAAGGCCAAGTCCTGCGCGAGCACGACTTCTGCACGACGATTCGCCGACACGATTGTGCCGTTTTCATCGAGCACCAAAATACCAGACCAATGACTGTCTAAACTGACCACATTGGTATTAAAACTGAGAATAAAATGCTCTTGTTGGAAGGCAGCAAATATCAGACGATTTTCCACACTCAAGGACATGAGTTTGACCATTCCAAAAGTATGATCCTGCGGAAGATACGCATCTGAAGAAATGTCTAAGACACCAACCAAATCGTTTTTGGTGTTGTAGATTGGCGATGCCGAGCCGACCATGAAACGATTAGCACGCAAGAAATGCTCATCTCGCCCCACTTGAATGGCTTCACCAGTAATCAGCGCCGTGCCAATGGCATTGGTGCCGACGCCCATTTCTGTCCATTGGTTTCCACCCACCAAACCATGCTGTGAAGCACTACCAAAACGCGGTTGTCCCCATGTGTTCAGCACATGCCCTTGGCGATCTGCCAAGACAATCATACAAGCCGAATTGCTGAGGATGTTTTCGTAGTAGGGCAACACTTCGTTTTCTGTAGTTTCCAGCAAGCTACGATGCTGATCTATCAAGTCACTCAAGGTGCCTTTTGGCAAGGTTGCGAAATCTGGTCGACTACTGTGATCCAAGCCAAATTGCTCGCAACGATACCAAGAAGCTTGAATTCGCTCTTTGTGAGTCTGTGCCAGATTCGCTTCCGAAGCTGGACCTATTTCTGCTGAGGTGCCAGCGGTGTTTTGTTGTTTTTGTTCTTCTTCGTCTTGCATTTCCAACTCCAACACATCAGGTAAAACACCCAAAGTGTGCATGAAATGTTCACTGTAATTGCAAGACTGTAAACACTTTGAACACTCGTGAACAGTCCTTTTTCGAAAGTGAAAATCACCTAAGACAACCAAAAAATCATATAAAAATAATATTTTTCAATAAGTTAAGTATTCCTAAGAGTATGGAAATATTTTTGGCATGGCTTTTGTAAGTACTTACCGTATACAGACAAGATTACTGTGCATTCATTTTTGAGCCTTGCAGAAGACCAAGAAGAGTTTGCACAAGAAAACAATAACAACAAAAAAGGTACTTACAATGTCTCTGACGCTGCAGAATGTATCGCGCGTTGTTGAAGGCGAGACGTGGATCGATGACGTAAACCTGTCTCTCGAACCCGGCTCTTTCAACGTTTTACTTGGTCGCACCCTGTCCGGTAAAACCACGCTGATGCGCCTCATGGCCGGTCTTGATCGACCAACTAAAGGGAAAATCCTCATGAATGGGGTGGACGTAACGGGTGTGCCCGTTCGCGAACGCAACATTTCCATGGTGTACCAACAGTTTATCAATTACCCCAATCTCACGGTTTACGAAAACATCGCGTCACCGCTTCGTTTGGCAAAAATGGATGAAAAAGAAGTCGACCGCCGCGTTCGTGAAACCGCTGAAATGTTGCGCATCGATCCTTTCCTAGATCGCTTGCCATTACAACTTTCAGGTGGTCAGCAACAACGTACCGCCATGGCGAGAGCCTTGGTGAAAGACTCGCAAATCATCCTGTTTGATGAACCCTTGGTTAACCTCGATTACAAATTACGCGAAGAGCTGCGCCAAGAATTGCGCGCCTTGTTCAAAGCTCGTAACTGCATCGCCATTTACGCCACAACCGAACCTAACGAAGCACTAGCTTTGGGCGGTAACACGGCGGTATTAAACGAAGGTCGTTTGTTGCAAATGGGGCCAACCGCTGAGGTTTACCATCAACCAAAAGACATTATTACCGCCGAGATGTTCTCAGAGCCGCCAATTAACGTGGTTCCCGGTCGCGTCAGCGAAGAAGAAGTGACTTTTGACGACACCGTACATTTTCGTTTAAACAGCGATTTACGTCGCCTGATTCCAGGTGAATATCAGTTTGGCGTGCGCGCCTCTCACATTGGTTTAGTACCGCATTCTGACGATGATTTAGAGCTACCGGTGCGAGTAGACTTGGCTGAAATCAGCGGTTCTGAAACCTTCTTACATGTTCACAATCCGCATTTTGATTTGGTACTGCATTTATCTGGGGTTCATGCCTATCAAGTGGACCAAGAAATTAAAGTCTACTTCCCAACGCACAAGCTGTACGCCTTTGATGCACAAGGCAAGATGGTGCATTCCCCAGCACGAATGAGGGATCAATAATCATGGCTTCTATTACCTTAAATGCCTTAGCGCATACTTATACAGAAAACCCAACCAAGCCAGAAGACTACGCCATCCGCGAAATGTCTCACGTTTGGGAACAAGGTGGTGCTTTTGCACTGCTTGGCCCATCTGGTTGTGGTAAATCCACTCTACTAAATATTATTTCCGGACTGCTAAAACCGTCTAATGGGGAAGTTTTATTTGATGGCAAACGTGTCAACGAACTGAAACCGGAAGAGCGCAATATCGCTCAGGTTTTCCAGTTTCCTGTGGTGTACGACACCATGACGGTATTTGATAACTTGGCCTTTCCACTGCGCAATATTGGCGTGCCTGAATACAAGGTGAAGTCGAAAGTCTACGAAGTCGCCGAGATTCTTGAATTGTCTGACCAGTTGAAACGCAAAGCCAAGGGTTTGTCGGCAGATCAAAAACAAAAAGTCTCCATGGGACGCGGGTTAGTACGTGACGATGTATCGGCGATTTTATTTGATGAACCACTCACCGTTATCGATCCTCAGTTGAAATGGAAGCTGCGCCGTAAACTCAAGCAAATCCATGAGCAGTTCAATATCACTATGGTGTATGTGACGCACGATCAGCTCGAAGCCTCTACTTTTGCCGATAAAATCGCCGTGATGTACAACGGAAAAATCGTCCAATTCGGTACACCACGAGAATTATTCGAAAAACCCGCTCACACTTTTGTTGGCTACTTTATCGGTAGTCCGGGCATGAATTTCTTTGAAGCGGAACTGAAGACCAAAGACGATCAAAAAGAAGCGCTTATGTTTGGTGAACATGAAATCGCCACCAGCGATGCCATGTTAGCGCGATTAAAAGCCATGGGAGCGAGCAAGGTTACTTTAGGCATTCGCCCAGAGTTTGTTCATGTTTGGGATGGCAAAAACAACGACGCTTTTTCTGTCGAAGTGGATTACGTGGAAGACCTTGGTACTTACAAGATTCTGTCTTTCTTATTCCATGGACAAATAATGAAAGCCCGTCTAAGTGAAGATCAAAAAGTCCCATCTGGGCAAATCTATGTGAGCTTTCCGGAACAGTGGACCAAGGTCTATGTGGACGAGTATCTCGTTGACGTGAACGATCAAACGGACACAGTAGATAAGAATAAGGAGACCGACCATGCAAACTAAAGTCGAAAATAACAAGGCATGGTTCCTTGTTATGCCTGTTTTCCTCATCGTTGCCTTCTCTGCCATCATTCCTTTGATGACGGTAGTGAACTATTCGGTGCAGGATATTTTTGATCCTTATACACGCTACTTCGTCGGCACAGAATGGTTCAAACAAGTGATGTTAGACAGCCGCTTACAAGAAGCTTTGCTGCGTCAATTTATCTATTCTTTCACGATTATCATCATTGAAGTACCACTGGGGATTTGTATTGCCTTGATGATGCCAACTAAAGGCAGAGGCGCGTCTTTGGCCTTAATTCTGGTTGCTATTCCTTTGCTGATTCCATGGAACGTAGTGGGCACCATTTGGCAAATCTTTGGCCGTGCTGACATCGGTTTATTCGGTGCCTTTATGAGCAGTATCGGTATCGATTATAACTATGCCTCTGATCCTACCGACGCTTGGTTAACGGTTGTCTTAATGGATGTATGGCATTGGACTCCCTTAGTTGCCTTATTGTGCTACTCCGGTCTGCGGGCGATTCCTGAAGTGTATTATCAAGCAGCACGTATCGACCAAGCGTCACGTTGGGCGGTATTCCGTTACATCCAGCTGCCTAAGCTCACTAACGTACTGATTATTGGTGTGTTATTGCGCTTTATGGATTCTTTCATGATTTACACCGAACCTTTTGTGCTAACCGGTGGCGGTCCAGGTAGTTCCACAACCTTCTTGAGCCAAGCCTTAGTACAGCAAGCCATCGGTCAGTTTGACCTTGGTCCTGCCGCAGCGTTCTCGCTGGTGTACTTCTTAATCATCTTGCTCGTGTGTTGGGTGTTCTACACCACCATCATGAACATGCAAAAAGACAAGTAGGAGCGGATCATGACTCAATCAAATACCTCTATGACACGCACACGCAATACAGGTAAAAAAGAACAAGCTCCGGTGTTTAGCCGAGCGGAGCGTAAAACCCGCAATGCCAATTTGCGTGGACGCTTTGGCTTGGTGCTGTACGTGGTTTTGTTACTGCTGCCAATCTATTGGCTAGTAAACATGTCATTTAAAACCAATACCGAAATTCTGAGCGGATTGTCTTTCTTCCCTGAAGATTTCACCCTAGCAAACTACGCCAAGATATTTGGCGACCCAACGTGGTACATGGGTTACCTAAACTCGATATTTTACGTGTCCATGAACATGGTCATCAGCCTCGTTGTTGCCTTACCTGCAGCTTATGCATTTAGCCGCTATAAGTTTATTGGTGATAAGCACATGTTTTTCTGGTTACTATCTAACAGGATGGCGCCACCAGCCGTGTTCTTATTGCCGTTCTTTCAGCTGTATTCTTCTGTTGGCTTGTTCGACACCCATATTGCCGTAGCGCTCGCTCATTGTATTTTCACAGTGCCGTTAGCGGTTTGGATTTTGGAAGGCTTTATGAGCGGCGTGCCTCGTGAAATTGACGAAACGGCGTATATCGATGGCTATTCGTTCCCGAAATTCTTCGTGCGTATCTTTATTCCCTTGATTCGCTCAGGTATCGGTGTGACAGCCTTCTTTTGCTTCATGTTCTCTTGGGTAGAGTTGCTATTAGCACGGACGTTAACGTCAGTCGATGCAAAACCTATCGCCGCCATTATGACGCGAACCGTCTCAGCGTCTGGGATGGACTGGGGACTACTCGCAGCCGCAGGTGTGCTCACTATCCTGCCGGGTATGTTGGTCATTTACTTCGTTCGTAACCATGTGGCGAAGGGCTTTGCCCTTGGTCGAGTGTAAGGAGAATTATTATGGCTTGGATGTCTTGGACATTACCTACCGCCCTATTTTTTATCGGCATTGCTGTGATCTTGGTCGGCATGACCACATGGCAACTGGTCTCGCCTTGCGTGGAACGTCGTGGCTTTTTGCCACTGGCAACCACGCGTGGTGATCGCTTATTCATTGGCCTGCTTAGCAGTGCTTTTATCCACCTTGCATTCGTTGCGTTAACGGATGTGAACATTGCGGTGGCAACCGTCCTATGCGCATTTTGGATGATCATCCTGATGCGTTGGGGCTAGTCTGCGTCGCTCTCAGTCGCGTTTATCAATAAGAACGATGGACTCTCTAGTACGACAGGCACGGAAGCCAAACATAAAAACCAAAAAAGCAAAACCAAACTTAGTTGAGGTAAAACATGCACTACAATAAGAAAAAAATTGCACTCGCCGCCTTACCCTTTGCTGTCATGATGCATTCAGCCACGTTATGGGCTGACGCATACTCAGACGCTGCAGAAAAGTGGGTAGATACCGAATTCACCGTTTCTACACTAACCAAGCAACAACAGCTTGATGAAATGCACTGGTTCACAGAAGCCGCTAAAAAATTCCGCGGTATGGAAATCAATGTAGCATCTGAAACCTTAACGACTCATAAATACGAGTCTCAAGTGTTAGCTAAAGCCTTCACTGAAATCACTGGTATCAAGGTCAACCATGACTTGATCCAAGAAGGCGATGTGGTCGAAAAACTGCAAACGCAAATGCAGTCTGGCCGTAACATCTACGATGCTTACGTCAACGATTCCGACTTGATCGGTACCCATTTCCGCTACGGCAAAGTGGTACCAATCTCTGACATGATGCAAGGCGACGGTAAAGCCTATACTTCGCCAACCTTGGATCTTGCCGATTTCATCGGTTTGGATTTCACCACAGGTCCAGATGGCAAGCTTTATCAGTTGCCAACGCAGCAGTTTGCCAACCTTTATTGGTTCCGTGCTGACTGGTTTGCTCGTCCTGACCTAAAAGCCAAATTTAAATCTATCTATGGCTATGAGCTAGGCGTGCCAGTTAACTGGTCTGCTTACGAAGACATCGCTGAGTTCTTCACCGATAAAGTAAAAACCATCGATGGTGAACGTATATACGGTCACATGGATTACGGTAAAAAAGATCCATCTCTAGGCTGGCGTTTCACCGATGCTTGGTTCTCTATGGCTGGTGCTGGTGATAAAGGCCTTCCAAACGGCTTGCCTGTAGATGAATGGGGTATTCGTATTAAAGATGCGTGTTCACCTGTTGGTTCAAGCGTCTCTCGTGGTGGTGCAACCAACGGCCCTGCGGCAGTTTATGCAACAACTAAATACGTAGAATGGTTGCGTAAGTACGCGCCACCAGAAGCGCAAGGCATGACCTTCTCTGAATCTGGCCCAGTGCCAGCACAAGGTGGCGTGGCTCAGCAAATTTTCTGGTACACCGCGTTTACTGCTGACATGACGAGTAAAGGTCTTCCTGTTGTGAATGAAGACGGCACGCCAAAATGGCGTATGGCGCCTTCTCCGGTTGGGCCATACTGGGAAGAAGGTATGAAGAAAGGTTATCAAGACGTTGGTGCTTGGACTTTCATGAATTCAACACCAGAAGACCGTCGTCTAGCGGCTTGGTTGTACGCTCAGTTCACCACAGCCAAAACCGTTTCTTTGAAAAAAACACTAGTAGGTCTAACACCTATTCGTGAATCAGATATCAACTCTCCAGAAATGGCGGCTGCGGCACCTAAACTGGGTGGTTTAGTGGAATTCTACAAAGGACCAGCGCGTAAACAGTGGTCTCCAACTGGGATTAACGTACCTGATTATCCTAAGCTAGCTCAGCTTTGGTGGCAGTACATTTCTCAAGCGGCAAGCGGTGAAGCAACTCCACAAGAAGCGCTTAACGGTCTAGCAGAAGCACAGGACAAAGTCATGGAACGTTTAGAGCGTGCTAACGTACAACCTCTATGCGGACCAAAAATGAACAAACCGCGTGACGAAGCTTACTGGTTGGCTCAACCTGGTTCTCCAAAACCAAAATTGGCGAACGAAAAACCACAGGGTGTTACGGTTTCCTATGACGATCTACTTCGTTCTTGGGAATAATATCACTCTACACTCTCTGAACGTTTGACCGGCTTAGGCCGGTCTTTTTTTGGCTGGCTTCCAAGATTTAACAAGCTCTTTTTGATCTATCATTTTATAGACCCACTCGCGCCCATCTTTCACTTTTTCAAATAGCTTAAGTTCAACTAAACCATTCAACACAGTCGCCGCGGTATTGTACGAACAACCAAGATTGTCTTTCACATTGTTAATAGTAAAAGAGAGGGCTTTTTCACTTTTTGCTACTTGAAACACAGCCTGTTGTTTATCTGTTAATTTTCGATATAAGCCAGAATCCCAAAGCCATTTATTAAAAGCTTCAGACTCCTGCACTGACTCTGTATAAGACTCTTTAAATTTATTAATCGCTCTGATGATGATGCGGCATTGGTAATCTACAAAATAAGTCAAATCCATCTCATCCGTTTCTGTATAGAGATAGCTTTTTCCGTATTGTACTGGCGCTTCTTTCAACAAAAGACTAATGGCAATGTAACGAAAAGCTGCGAACTCATTTTTAAACATGTACCAATAAAACAGCGCTCTAGCGACTCGGCCATTACCATCATGGAAAGGGTGTTCATAGCCAATCCGAAAATGCAGCGTAATGGCCTTCACCAAAGGATGTATGTAATCGGCACTTTCTGCATCGTGATGGGATTCATTGACCCACTTTACTAACATATTAAGTCGATTGTTTAAGTTGTGTGCTTTTGGTGGTGTGTGAACCACCTCACCATCATTATTTTCAACTACAACATCATCTGTAGTTCTTATAACGCCTGGTTTATATTTGCCATCTTCAATGCCTTCAACACCAACTTTATGCAGCTCTTCGATGAGCTCAACAGTCAAATCTTTATGTCTATTTCCCCACGCAAACTTCATCATATTGAAGTTACCAAGGATCATTTTTTCATCAATGCTTCTGGGTTTTCTAGCCCTTTTAAGCATGTCTTTAGCGACTTTCGTTGTGGTTGCTGCACCTTCAAGTTGACTGCTACTGATGGCTTCGTCTTCAACCAAATCATTCAATAAATAGTCTAAATGTTTTTGTTCGCCTATCTTATTGCACATCCACTCCAACGCAGCCGTAGTGGTGTTTCTATCCGTCTCGCTGATAGCCTTTTGAATAATTGGGCTCATGTACAATGTAGCGGGTACTAAGTGCTTTCCAAGAAACGAACCATAAAGATCTTGTGATTGTCTTTTTCTGGCTTCTTTCATCAATGACCAAACTAATGTCGAATTCAGTTGTTTAGACAACCTATGCTTGATCTCATCAAAATGAAAGTATCGCCCTTTTGAGTCTACCGGAGCGTTGTACTCAAGATAGGGAAGAACTAGCACCCCATTCTGATAAATTTTCGTAATAGGGTTTTCTATCAATTCTTTCGGTGGATATGAAATCATGGTTATCTCAAAAATAGAAAATATTGAGATGAGAATAGCAAACCAAACCCAGCCTGTCTCAAAAATATGAAGAATTGAGATGAAAAAATCTAGTAGTGTTTGACCGGCTTAGGCCGGTCTTTTTTTGGCTTGGATAATTGGGAGGATTAAATTGTATTGGAAATGTTTGGATATGACGTGACTAAACAAAAAGATCAATGTGTCATTGGCTCATCGTCCACCATTAGAGCCTTTAGCTCATCCTGCAAGCTTTCGATTTTTTCGGCCAGTATATGCTGCTGAGAAGGGGGGATTTGGGCAATATCCTGCAACGATACTTTTTCTAAGTTTTCGAGCAAAATAACCAAATGTTGTATGCGGTCATCTTTTCTGTTCATGCGTGTTCTCTCCGTAGATGCATGGTGACCTCTAACCATAGACAACTTTTTCCATTTACTCTGTCATAAATAAGAAAAGTTATGTAAAAAATTGAAGTATTTACAGAACTCCGCACGAATAACAATCATTCTCTCAAAAAAAGAAGAAGTACCCCGAGTGTTAACCAACCCAACAGCTAATGATTTTTTTGGTAAAAACGCTGGCTGATTTCCGCAGCCAGATGAGACGCAAACATAGGGTGAGGAATAGGCGCTACCGCAAGTACGATATCAACTGATGGCAAGGAGGGAAGGTTAGAGCCCTCAATAATAGTAAGACCATAGGAAACACTGGATCGCGCCATCGCACTAATGCCTTGCCTTTTGCGCAGCAAGCCTTTAATTGCCGTCGCACTGGAACTACTGCACATCAATCGATATGCTCTCCCCTGTTTTTCTAAGCCATCAATAGCTGTACTGTGGAACTTACAGTCGGGCTCGTACAAGACCAAAGGCAAGGGAGTTTGATTCTCTATTAGAGAGTCTATTGGAGTGCCTATTAGCCCATCTGTTGGTGTACTCTCCCCTTTCACCCAAACGCCAGAATCATGTTTTAGCAGATAACCTTCTTCCGCATCTGGCGCACGAGTCAAAATGCCCACATCTATTTTTCCTTGGTCTAGCATAAGCCGCAGTTGCGTACTGCAATCACAAACGACTCGAATGCTCTGATGAGGCAAGGTCTCCCGAACCAATGCCACGATAGAAGGCAATATAGACTCAGCATAATCATCAGGACAGCCAATAGTTAAAGGCGGATGTTGCAGATGCGCTGAAAAGTGCCCCAAAGCCTCATCATGCAAAGACACCAGACGTCTTGCATAACTCACCAAATGTTGGCCTTGTTCTGTTAATCCGAGGTTGCGCCCTTCTTTTATGAATAAAGCGTGGCCAGTTTCTACTTCTAGCTTCTTCATCTGCATGCTAATGGCACTTTGTGTGCGAAAAGTCTGCTTTGCCGCACGAGTAAAACTGCCCGTATCTACGAAAGCGATAAAGCTACGAAGTACATCTATATCCATAAATAAACCATCTATCAACGTTTGGAATAGGAACAATCAAAACTATTCGTTAGTCATCAGAAAAACAAGCTGCAACAATGCTTTTCTTAAATAGTAGAGACATCAAAAAGGAACCTTGCACAATGAAACTGATCATAGGCAATAAAAACTACTCATCTTGGTCTTTACGGGGTTGGTTGGCGTTAAAAGCCTTCAATATTCCTTTTGAAGAAATAAAACTCAGCTTGTTTAGTGATGAATTCCATTCCGAACTTGCCAAACACTCTCCTGTCGGTAAAGTGCCCGTATTAGTGGATAACGATTTGAGCGTGTGGGATTCCCTTGCCATTTGCGAATACATCAATGAAACCTATTTAGATGGAAAAGGCTGGCCTGAAGATAAAAAAAACCGCGCCGTGGCACGCTCTGTTGTGGCTGACATGCACTCTGGGCTATTTGGTATTCGTAACGAAATGCCGATGAATTGCCGCGCTAATCGTCGTGTCGAACTAAGCGACACCGCCAAAAAAGAAATCGCAAATCTAGATGCTATTTGGTCTGGTTTACGCGCTAAGCACGCCCAAACTGGCGACTACTTGTTCGGTACCTTTAGCTTGGCCGATGTATTCTTTGCCCCTGTTGTTTTTCGCTTTTCGACTTACGGTATCAGGCTGTCAGACGCCGCCAGCGCCTATCACAAAACCATGTTCGCACACCCTGCAATGCAAGCTTGGTTAGAAGACTCAATAGCTGAAACTGAAATTGTTTCTGCAGGTGAAACAGGCGAAGCTGTATAATGCTTTTGTAAAAAGTGCTTTTCTGATTACAGGACTTCTTTCAAAAGAGTCCAATGGTATTATTGGCCACAGACAAAAAATTACTAAGACACTAACGCTGAACGGGAAACCCATTCGATGACATTATCTAAACTTGAAGACTTCCAAAACAAGGGTGTCCTTAAACTTTCCAATGTCATCGATATTGACCAAATTAACAATGTGCAGACTTATCTTTGGCAGGAAATTAACCGCAAGTTTGGCATTCATATCGACGAACCTAACACATGGTTTTCCAATGCCTATAACCCTGTCGGAGACGCCCGTGCAAAACGGCTGAACGGCATGGGGGCGATTATGCGAGACCTCAAAGCATCGGGTAAATTGGATGAAATAGAGCGTGCGATCCAGCCTGTTATCGATCAAATATTTGTCGATCACACTTGGCGCCCGCTAGACCTTTGGTATTCTTTATTGAGTTTTCCGGGCTCAGAGTCGGCTTGGAATGTGCCTCATAAATCTTGGCATAATGATGAACCAACGGTTGTCGGAGACGCCGAGCCTTGGAGTTTATTTATCTTTGTATTTCTCGATAATGTCACTGCAGATATGGGGGCAACAACGGTCGTATCTGGGTCCCATCGCCGTGCCGAGTCTCTCGCAAAGGCACTTGGAACATCTAATAACGAGGCGTTAATAAACGCCTTTGAATCGGTGAACAGCGGACTGTTTGAGAATCCTAACGACGTAACGCTACTGCCTATGGATCAGGTGTTAGACCCCCTTATCCAAGAAGACCCTTGGTTCCAAGAGCTGGTTCAAAAAGGCTCCGCTGATCAACGAATCCAACGATTCATTAAAGAAGGCAGTACGCTGCATGGCATCGAACAGAAGGTTGTCACATTGACCGGTGCCTCAGGCGATATCATTGTGTTTGATCCGCGCTGCCTTCACACTTTCTCTGCCAATGTTTCTAGTCTTCCTCGACAAGTATTACGCCTCGATTTTAGGCGCCAATTATAATCTACCTTCCAAGGCTTTCATGACCACAATGACACGCAACGACGAACAGACAGATCATTCAAATGAGACATTAAACAATGCGAGAAAAGCATTTGAAATCAGTTTGTCTAACTTCACCACGGATCACGCGGAGGTTATCAGCCACATGCAGGGAGTTGTTGAAATTTTGCTGGCACACAAACAGTTTGCCGAGGCATTAAACGAAATAGAGCAGTTAAAGAAGCTAGCGGCTTCGAACAAAAAGATAAAAATCGCCATGCTGGAAATGAAAGGCCATATCAAACAGGTTGGCGCTAGATCCGGCTTTCGATCTAGAGCCACCAAGAAATATACGACAAAAAAGCCTAAGAGCGCTTAAGCAAAGCGGAAGCTAGATGTCGTCCCCACAAAATCCCGAAAATAAAAAAGCCTCACAACCTAAGTAGGTTTGAGGCTTAATCAAGTTCACAATTCTTTATGGTTTCTTATACTCGGTAAAATCTTGCGTTTTGCCAGAAAACAATAAATCCTGCTGGACACGAGTAAATGTCAGTGCATCATCGACGCGTGAATCCACATCCGCAGGACAGGACACACTCTGTTTCAATAAAAAATCTTTCCGCCAGAGGTAGCATTGACGCTCGCTTGTGGCGAGATCAATTTCAGTTAAATAATCCCCCGTTAACCAACCAATGTTGCCATTGTGGTAATAATCCGCAAAGGCCGACGCAGGATCAGTATGAAACAAATCTCGACCAGCAAACCAAGGAATATTAGCGCCTAGCATACCTGCCACAGTCGGAACGATATCACGCTGAGAGGTAATCGCCGGGAAGGTCTTACCCATCTTCTCATGGCCCGCTGAATAGATTAGAAAAGGAATCGAGTACTCAGACAAATTAGAGGAAGTGAAACCCGCTGTATGGTCTGCCACAAAGGCGTAAATAACTGGTTTTTCGAATGTCATAGATGACATTTTAGCGAAAAAGGCCGAAAGCGCCTGATCGGAAAAGCGTAATACATTTAATTTAGATGAACGAGATGAACCATCGACAAACACACCTTCCACACCTTTTGGTAAGGAAATATCATGGGTGGTGTTGGTGTTAATGCCTAATAAAAACGGCTCTTTAATCGTATTTTCGACCTTATCAAGAATGAACGAGTACAAATCTTGATCGTAGTAACCCCAAGCGTTTTGGCCATATTGCGTTTTGTCATCGTCGAAATCTTCCTTGCCATAGCTTTTTTCAAAGCCTATCGCTTGGGCAAACGACCCAACACCGCTAGTATTTTTGTGTGATCCCTGAAAGAAACTCGTATCCCAGCCTTTTCGTTTCAAAATCTCAGGCAAACATTCGTAATCAAAGGACTCTAACTGTGTGTGGGCAACGGATTTTCCTAATGGGTTTTGAGAACTGCAAAAGATGGAATAAATACCTTCGGAAGTTCGATGTCCACCGGCAATCATCAAATCAGATGAAAACGATTTGGCTTTTAGCTGTTGAAAAAAAGGCGTGACAATTTGCCCGTCTGGCGAAATTTGGTTTTCTTGAGACCAACTTTCCAACAAAATAAACACTAAATTGTAGTCTTTAATATTATCTATGTTTAGGTTCAGTTTATCGCCGGGATACAGATGAGAAAGACTGCCTTCATCATGATTAATCACCACTTGCTGAAGTTTATTATTGGCACTGATGATCGAAAAAGCGGTGCTGTAAGCACCATTAAGACTCAACATAGCCTTTTTACTATCGCCAATGGCGTACGCAAAAGAAGGGTTCAAGGGTAGATCAGAAACACCGCCACGAAAAAAGAACACCGTAGATAGCAAAATAACAAACAGTTCGACGGGTAACATCAAGAAACCAGCTTTTCCTTTTTTGCGCTTAATCTTCACATTCAGTTGAAACGACAGGAAAAAAAGTATCGCAACAATGGCAATAACAGGGAGAATTTTGCCTGAGTCAAAAAAGATGTTCGTCCCTTGTGACATCAACGAAAAAGGCGTAGCAAGAAAGCTGGTCTCTTCGTAGGAAGTATGTCGATGAGCATCGGAGAAATACAACATGTCGGAAAATTGCATCGAAATTAACACGACTTGCAAAAACACCAGCACCAAGCGACTAAAACGATTCAATAAAAGGTAATTGATGACCAAAAAGAAAAAAGCAAAAAAAGCCGCAACGGCGAAATCAAACCATCCCCAAAAAAACGCATGCAAAATGCCTGTCGCCTCTAGATCTTTAAAGTAGTCAAAGTTGAAATATAAAAACGCGGCTTTAAGAATCAGAGTCGAAAAATAAAAAAAGACAAAGACCTTATAGAATAAAAACACTTTACTGGTTGAAAAAAAGGTATTCATAAATCCATCTATATCTGTGTGTATGCCCGATTAAGGCAGGTGACAAGTACGGGCAAGCCGCATTGCGGGTCAAATAGCCGAGCATTCTAAATCAAATCAACATCTTGTGACCAGTTTTTTGAACGCACAAACATAATGACAGTTAGGTAAAATGCCATGTGTATGAAATAAATCGACATAAAAATGGCGCTAAATCTGGTTTGATCTAGCGCCATAACAAGATGAAAAAAGTAAGAAAAAAGACTCAATCAAAGCGGAAGCTAGATGTCGTCCAGCCACCGAAGAGTCCTTCATCGTGATACACACAGGTTGCTTTGCTGTTTTCAGCGGCGCCAAGGGCAACCATCAAGGGAATTAGGTGATCTTCCCTTGGATGACAAAGGCGAGCATAAGGCGCTTTGTCCCACTCGACTAAGCTCGCGCTACGCTCTTTCGGCTCGGATTCTAATAAGGTTTCTTGCAACCAAGCATCGAACGCATTAGAAGGCTTAATGGCTTGCGGGCCTCTTAGTCCAAGATTATGAAAGCTCAAACCACTGCCGACAATCAATATGCCTTCTTCACGCAAAGGGGCCAATGCACGCCCCAGCGCCATGTGTTCTTCTGGATCAAGATCCGACTTTAGCGACAGCTGAACCAGTGGCATGTCCGCCTCTGGATACATCACCGCCATGGGAGCAAACGCGCCGTGGTCATACCCTTTTTTGTCATCAAGGTCGACAGGAAAGCCTGCATCTTTAATGAGTTCAGCAACACGAGCTGCGACGTCTGGCGCACCCGGCGCTGAGTATTTCACTTCATAGGTATGCGCAGGGAAGCCGTAATAATCGTATTCCATTCCCGGAGCGGGACTAGATTGAACACCAAAAGTTTTACGTTCCCAATGGCCAGAGATCATCAAAATCGCTTTTGGTTTTTCAGGCAATTCTTGGGTCATTCGAACCAAAGACGCTTCAAGATTAGAAAACATGGCGCGCATGTCGGTCATGTAAGGCCAAGGGCCGCCGCCGTGAGAAATAAAATAAGTGGGTAACATAAGCATTCACCTCTAAAACTAGAATAAATAACCAACTCGCGAAGAACGGAATTGGCTTTATTTGATGCGATCAGTCTAGGCCTGTGAATCATGTTGATCAATATGCATCCGGTTAACCCATCATTTCATTTTAATTAATAATGTAGATAAAAATACTATTTTAGTTTCTTTTCGATTAAAAAAGAAAACCTTCATCATTTAATCGATGAAGGTATCTTCTTAGCCATTAGGCTTTCTCATGCTTGCCTTTTTCATAGGTATAGACACGTAGACGATGACCATCTGGATCGAGCGCGGTGAACGTCGTGCCAAAGTCCATTTCCGTTGGTTCTTGAATGATGTCGACACCCAGCTCTCGCCATTTTGTGTAAGTGATTTGTAGTGTAATCATGTTATCGAGAGTCAGCGCCACTTCCATGCTACCCGCGGGTACATCCTTGGCTTTTGGTAATACATCTTCCCACGCCCATAAGCCAAATTTTGCGCCCGTTTCCGAAACAAACAAAGCAAAACCTTCGCTTGCTTCCACAGGTTCGCGGTCGAACAAAGGACGATAAAAATCCACACTGCGCTGAACATTATCCACATATAAGATGGTGAAATTTGAAAGATCCATACTGATAATCCTATTCGCTGTTTATATTTCACGTTAAAAGTTTAGTACTTCAAATCAAGCTTTGGCTCGATAAAATGAGAATAAACAAACAGAGTGTCAGATCTTGTCAGCAGTGATGCAAAGCAAGCAAACGCTGGGAACGAACCACCTTGTTACTCCCCGCTAGAGGCTTGCTGGTTAAGTGGATAATCCGCAAAGCCAACCGCTAACTTGTCCAATGTCACATCTCGAAAGCGTTCTAACAATAACGCTTCGGCTTCAATCAATACGTCACTAATGGCTTGGTTAACGGCGATTTCAATTGGGCACGATGTATGCTCATCAGACAGTCCAATGGTAAACACCGAGCTTTCACCAAGCGCGTTATGAATATCTAACAAGGTGATATCAGACAAGGCCGTGGCCAATGACCAACCACCACCGTGACCTTTAACCGAAGTGACGTAACCTTTGTCTCGTAAGCCAGCCATGGTGCGACGCACTACAACAGGGTTGGTATTGAGCATGCTGGCAATTTTTTCGGACGTCGCAGGCGCATCCAACTGATCCATGTGAATCAGTACGTGCAACATACGGGATAAACGGCTGTCTTTTCTCATCAGGGATCTCATGGCGAATAACAATCCGTACATTGTAACTTAGATTATCACGAAACATTAAAAGCATCATGAGTTGACTTTGATATTTCACGTAACTTATGATGTTTCTTAATATCATTATGTTCGACAGAAATAAGGAACGGCTCAATGCAACTTGACGTTATCGTAATTGGTGGAAGTTTTGCGGGACTATCTGCCGCCATGCAGCTCGCAAGAGGACAAAGAAAAGTCACAGTAATAGACGCCGGTGAACCCAGAAATCGCTTCTCTGATCAATCTCATGGCTTTTTCGGTTTGGACGGCGTATCTCCGTTCGCGATTCAACAAGAAGCCTATCGTCAGCTGCTTAAATACCCGACAGTAAACATTGTCAAACACAGGGCAGTAGCAGTCGAAAAAAATGCTTCTGGGTTCGGCATCACGCTTGAAGACAACACTACTCTTCGTAGTAAGAAGCTCATATTAGCAACGGGCTTAAGGGATGAGTTGCCCAGTATTCCGGGTCTAAAAGAACGCTGGGGAGCAACAGTAATTCACTGCCCTTATTGCCATGGTTATGAAGTACGTAATCAACCACTCGGCGTTATCGCAACCAGTCCTTTGTCAGCTCATCAGGCAGGTATGATTCCAGATTGGGGACCAACCACGTATTTTACTCAAGGCCTTTATGAGCCGGATGAAGAGCAACGCGCTTTTTTATTAAAGCGCGGTGTTACCATTGAAAGCACCCCTGTATTAGAAGTACTGGGACGAGCGCCAGAAATCACTTCAGTTTACCTTGCCGATGGTCGCACCCTTCGTATCGCCGCACTTTTTATTGGTCCAAAAACTCATATGGCAAGTCCGTTTGCAGAACAACTTGGATGCGAATTTGAAGACGGGCCGCTTGGTTTGGTTATTAAAACCGATGCTTTAAATCAAACGTCGATAGAAGGCGTGTTTGCCGCTGGCGATGTGTCTAACCCAATGCAAAATGCCACCTTAGCATCAGCGTCTGGAGTCATGGCTGGAGTTGGCGCTCATAAGTCATTAATGCAAGACTAAAGACTTCGTATCTTTAAATGGGGAGTCGGAACTCGTCTGACTCCCCATTTTTTTACTTCATTATGTGAAAATCTCATGTAATGAATATCTCGTTTGCTGCGCTTTTGAACGCTATTTCGATACGACATCCGTGTTGAAAATGCCTGTTAAGTAAATGCCTGGTCATGTTTGCGCAATATTCGATGACACAAGGGTTAAAGGTCATTTTTCTGTCAATTTTTAAGTCCTGATAAACGCGTTATTGTGGAAAAAGAACAACCAACATAGCTATTTATCAGGAGATAAAAACATGTCTTTTAACATCGCAAAACGCACGCTTCTCAGCAGTATTATTGCAGCGTCTTCAATCTCAACATTAGCGCTTGCACAACAACAGGAAGGATTCACCCTTACGCCAAGTATTGGCTACTACAATATGGACAGTGATCGAGATACCAAAGACGACAAAGCTTACTCTCTAGGTTTGGGTTATCAGTTTAACAATCCATGGGCGGTGGAGTTTGTCTACCTAAACGCCGATAGTAAACAGTCTGGCAGTGGCAACGACGTCGATGTAGATCAATACCGCTTAGACGGTTTGTACCACCTGCCCAATATCAGTTCACTGAATCTAACACCTTATTTAGCCGCAGGTGTAGGAACGGCTGATTTTAGTAATGGTGGTAATAACAATACACAGGTCAATGCCGGTGGCGGTTTAAAATACGCGGTTAATGATACTGTTTCATTACGTGCTGACTTCCGTCTGGTTGATGATGTCGAAGATCATCATCTCGATAATGTCACCTCTTTAGGTGTGCAAATGACCTTCGGCAGCCCGTCTAAAAGCTCAACATCCAACGACGATAGCTACACGCCAGTCGAACAAACCTATACTCAAACAGAAACTGAGCCAGCGCAAGACGCTCAACCACAAGAAGCGACTCAACCAGACGTCGTTTACTCAGAACCAACCGAACAAGTGCAAGACGAGGCTGCCACCACTTCACCAATGACCGAAGACACAACGGCACAGACAAATGAAATGGTTCAAGAAGATGCCATAGACGCATCACCTTCGACGGAAGAGACTCCTGAGCAAACAGATGTTATGGCTGAGCCACCGGGAAAAATTAACATCCAATTTGGTCTGAATAAAACCAATGTTGAGCAGAAGTTTTATCCGGAAATAGAAACAATCGCTACTTTCCTTAAAGATAACCCAGGTAGCACAGTGGTCATTGAAGGCCATACCGATGACTCTGGTGCGGCAAGCTACAACCAAATGATTTCTGAAAAGCGTGCTAAAGCCATTGCTGATGTATTAATCAGAACATTTGAGGTATCTGAAGACCGTGTCACTGCGATTGGTTATGGTGAAGAAAGACCTATGGTAGAAAACAATAGCGCCGAACATCGTCAGACGAATCGTCGAGTGATCGCAGTTATTTCAAACAACGGATAGTCACCTCATAAATACTCTTAGTTTTTACCTCCTTAAACTAAGCTAATTCAAAAACGCCCAACAACCTTGTTAGGCGTTTTATCTAATACTCCTAGACAACCGTCAAAGGACTTGGTTGAGAAATAAACCATCACTTCCATTTCTTGAAAACATGTATTATAAAACATGAAAAAACTGAACATTACCTCATCTAATACCATCAATGTTCTGTTAAAGTCAGGCATCATATTAAGGTAAGAGTAGAAGACTTTTACATATTCACATTTTATGAAGCGCAGGACGGATTTTTGACGTTATGACACACTCAGAAATCACCCATTATTTTCTATATACTTCCACAGCCTGAAAATAAACTATTGTAAAATCCAAATCGATTATCTTATAATCAATGTCATTTTAAAATCATTTCAAGTAAAGGAAGACATTTATGTATGATGTATCCATCATAACCGTTAATTTTAATAGTTCTGACGATACGTTAAACATGATAGACAGTATCAGCAAAAAGACTTCATTAAACTACGAAGTCATTGTCGTTGACAACAATTCAAGTCCAGCAGAATATAAAAAATTACATATCTTACAAGGAGTAAGACATGTAAAAGTAGTACGAAGTCAAATAAACTTGGGATTTTCTGGTGGAAATATGCTAGGAGTAAAAGCATGTTCTTCAGAATCAAGTTACCTTTTCTTTTTGAATAATGACACTCTTTTATTAGACAACACTGTAGATATTTTATTCAAAAATTGTGAAGATGACGCTTCTATTGGTTTAATTTCTCCTCAACAATACGATGAAAATAATAAAATAGTTTCTAGTTTTAAATATTTTCCTAATGCGTTAGAGAGTTTTTTAGGTAGAGGTTTTGTCAATCTAATTTCAAAAAAGAAAATATATAGTAACAAAAAAACCTACAATTCTATTATTGAAGTTGGTGTGGTAAGTGGCGCTTCAATGTTTTTCAGAAGAGAATGCTTTAATAAAACAAAAGGTTTTGATACTAATTTCTTTTTATATTGCGAAGAGGAAGATATTTCTAAAAAAGTGTGGAGTACCGAATTTAAAGTTTGTTTTAATTCTATGGCAAAAATAGTTCATTTTTGCGGAAAAAGTACAGAAAGGAGCTTTGAAATAGAGCGCGAATCAATCATCTCCTATTATCGATTAATAAACAAACACTTAGGTTTTTTTAACAAATCTTTTCTTAAACTATATATGTTAATCAAGTATTTTAAGAGACGAAAAAGAAGCAAAAATAATAAAAATCTATTCCGTTTCCTATTAACTCCCAACAAAGATAAATACAGTTTAAAGCATAGCCAAAAAGCCTCGATTGAATAGTTGCTAACATTAAAAAAAAACAATTTTTGCCAGTCAAAAATCCAACTCTTAATTGCCTAAAATAGCACCTAAAAAACACCTTCCCAGAGAACTTGTCGAACTAATTTGTGAATTTCTTGTTCATAACCGTCATTCTTCTGCAAAATCATATGCACTCGAATCACAATTACTTTCGGCAACTTTTAAGTGAAAAGTAATTGTAATAAACGGCGCTTTTCCTACACCATTTAAAGCATTTTTCGATCATCCAATTGTTTGAATATCATCACTTCAGTAAAGCTTCTGTCATGATTGAGTAGCAGAGGTTCATGTCCCATTTTTTACGCATTTTAAGAGGGGTTTTCAATGGTTAAATTTGGCGTAATCTTGATAACGAACAACAAAACGTTATGTTCATTAGGAGAAATTAATATGTCTACATCTTTTAAAAAACGCACTCTTTTTAGCGGTGTCTTAATTGCTTCATCACTCACTACAATGGCATACGCAGAACAACCAAAGCAAGGTCTGACCGTCACACCAAGCATCGGCTACTACAACGCAGATGGTGATCGACAAGCAGGCAATGATACTTCTTATTCCATCGGTGTCGGTTACCAAACCAATAGCCCATTAGCACTCGAAGCGGTTTATTTGCATTCAGACGCAAGTAAGCACGGTCGTAATAACGACTTGAATCAATACCGAGTAGATGGCTTATATAGCCTTCCTGAGTTCAGAACAACGAACCTAACACCTTACCTAGCCGCTGGCGTCGGTGTCACGGATGTCGATGGTGATTCAAACAACCTACTGGTTAACGCGGGTGGTGGTGTGAAATACGCCATTAATAGTGATGTAGACCTTCGTGCAGATTTCCGCTTAGTACAGGATATCGAAGACAACTATCTAGATAACGTGGCGTCTGTTGGCGTGCAATATAGTTTTGGTATGCCTAACCAGCAAACATCAGATTATTAATCGATAAAATTTCGAACATGGATGTATTTAACTGATATTAAAGATGAAATGAAAAACGCCCAATGACAACATTGGGCGTTTTTTTATACCGCTGACTTTATACCTGCGACGCAAGCTAAGATTAGTTCGCTTCAATCCAAGAACGCTTTCACGCCTTGCGCGGCTAAATGCCCGGTAGCAAAACAAGCCGTTAACAAATAGCCACCTGTTGGCGCTTCCCAATCCAGCATTTCACCAGCACAGAAAACACCGGGCATGACTTTCAACATGAGCTTTTCATCAACACTGCTTTCACACACTCCACCAGCACTCGAAATAACCTCTTCTATCGGCTTAGTTTTGTAAAAGCTAACAGGCACCGCTTTTAAACATCTCGCCAAGATTTCTGGTGTTTGGAAGGCTTCTTTAGGAAAAGATTCATGCAGCAAAACAGCTTTCACACCTGTGATGCCCAAGGTACGCTTTAAGTATTTGCTAAAGGATTCTTTTGGCTTGGTATTATGCAGTTTTTTGATCACTTGTTCTTCATTTTGCAGAGGTAAAAAGTCCATCAACAAAGACGACTTACCCGAGTTATTAATGCCATCACGCAAGTATTTAGAAAACGCATAAATCAGGCTGCCTTCCATACCGTCTTGCGTGACAATACATTCACCCTTTTTCGTCACCACTTGCCCGTCTTCTAACGTAAAAGAAAACGCCACATCTTTGAGTGGACTACCCGCGAATTTCGTTTTTAGATGCTCACTCCACTCACTGTAAAAACCGCAGTTGG
Organism: Marinomonas sp.; assembly: GCF_965225885.1. Lineage (NCBI taxonomy): Bacteria > Pseudomonadati > Pseudomonadota > Gammaproteobacteria > Oceanospirillales > Oceanospirillaceae > Marinomonas > Marinomonas sp. Next base: position 983,157 of record NZ_OZ245329.1, on the reverse strand, counting down.
CACTTTGCAATGGCGCCACATCAATGCCTTTTTCGGTCAATACCGGAAGCCAAGCACCATCTGAGCCCAACTTCGGCCAGCTTGCACCACCCATTGCCAATACAATCGCATCAGCCTGTGCAGTCACGTTGACTCCAGCGTGATCAAACACCACTTCATTGGCCGACAAGCCGACCATTTTGTGACGCATATGAAACTGCACACCAGCGTCGCGCAACCGCTTTAACCAATTGCGCAACAACGGCGCGGCTTTCATGTCTTTGGGGAAAACTCGGCCAGATGTGCCAACAAAGGTCTCGATACCTAGCTCGTGGATCCATTCGCACAAGGCATCGGCATTAAATTGACTAATTGACGTATCCAGCCAATCGGCTTTGTCATAATAACGGGAGATAAAATCTGTATAAGCTTCGGAATGGGTAATGTTCATGCCACCAACACCTGCCAATAAAAACTTTCGGCAAGCACTGGGTTTTGCATCGTAAACATGCACCTGATGACCTGCAGCACAAATCCCTTCCGCTGCCATCAAGCCTGCAGGGCCTGCACCAACAACAATGACTGTTTTTTGCTTACGCACCGCTTCTTGCATACTTGCCAACATCACTTTACAGAGTTACTAAAAAAGAAGTGCATGATAAAGAGTTTTGACTCAGGCTCCAATGGTTTCACTATGAATAAGAATACTTTACCAAAGATCGAGCAGCCAATATTTCGATGTGACTCCTTTTTTATAGGTGTTATTATTCCAACATACGAAACTTAAAAAGTTGGAATGCAAGTTACTAACTTTAAAATGAAGGATATTAAGTGAAGGTCAGTTTAATTGTTGCGGTCTACAAGGATATTGAAGCCTTGTCATTGATTGTAGAATCACTAAAAACACAAACCTATAAAAACTTTGAACTTATTGTTGCCGAAGATAATAACGGCGACTCTATGCGAGAATTTGTTAACACAGTCAACGATATAGAAGTGATACACACCTCTCAAGATGATATTGGAATACGTAAATCACGGTCACAAAACAATGCGATTTTAGCCTCAACAGGTGAGTATCTTGTTTTCATTGATGGTGACTGCATACCTTACAGTACCTTTATCGAAAACCATGCTTTATTGGCGAAACAAGGACAAGTACTTGCTGGACGCAGAGTGAATTTAGGACCTAAATACAGTGAAAAAATCCGCGCAGGTAAAATGAACACATTAAAGCTAGAAAAACAATTCATCTGGCGGTTACCCAGCCTGCTCAAGGACGGCCAAGAAAGTCATTTAGAATCAGGCTTATTACTTAATCCAAAAGGCTCTATTTTTCAAAAATGGATTTATCCCAAAAGCCCAAAAATCTTAGGATGTAATTTCTCTTGCTTCAAAAAAGACCTCATTGAAATAAATGGGTTTGATGAGGCTTATGGAGAAAGCGCTTTACCTGACGACACGGATATCGAATGGCGCTTTAAAGCATATGGACTCACTATTCGATCTTGTAAGTTTGCCGCCAACCAATTCCACCTATACCACTCACGAACTTACAGAGATAATATCTTCGATGACTTCGAAACAATGTATAGCAGGCAATCACAAGGGCTATACAAAGCTCAAAAAGGCTTAGACACACATTAGACACACATTAGACACACATTAGACACACATTAGACACACATTAGACACACATTAGACACACATTAGACACACATTAGACACACATTAGACACCTTTATTGTTAATATTAATCTTGGCTATACAATACCTATAAATTTTTTAATACCTTATCTAAACCTTGTAACCATGGAGAGCTAGAGAGATGTAATTCATCTAGCTCCTTTGAATCGAATAGAGAGTAAGCAGGCCGCTTAGCTGGGGTCGGGTACTGCTCTGTACCAAGAGCAGTCAGTTTAGGTTGTTTAGACAATAAACCATGCTGATAAGCTTTAGAAAAGATGGCTCTCGCAAAGCCATGCCAACTAGTCGGTATATCTCCCGAAAAATGGTAAATCCCCCAAGCAAGAGAACCATTTTGTTGATAATCCAAGCACAAAGTCAGTATCGCACTAGCAATATCTCCAGCGTAAGTTGGGCTGCCATATTGATCAGCCACCACACCGAGACTGTCTCGCTCTTTTGCTAGACGAAGCATCGTTTTCACAAAATTATTACCGTATTCACTAAAGACCCAAGCCGTTCGCAGAATAATATATTTATCACACGTTGCCGTGACCGATTCTTCACCAGCTAATTTAGAAGCGCCATAAACACTTTGCGGATTAGTCACATCACTTGGCTTATAAGGCTCGACTGCTTCGCCATCAAATACATAGTCAGTCGATATGTGAATCAATGGGATATTCAATCTAGCAGCTTGCTCAGCCAGTAAACACGGCCCTGTGGCATTAACCAAATACGCTGTTTCTGAATCAGTCTCAGCCTTGTCCACTGCCGTATAAGCGGCGGCATTCACAATAATGTCAGGTTTTGTCTGCCTAACAACTTGATCAATGTTTTGGGCATTCGTAATATCCAATTCTGCCGAATCAAAGGCAAAAAGCGCCAATTCTGTGTTTTTGATTACATCTTGAAAACAGCGACCCAGTTGACCATTTTTGCCTGTTAGTAAAATACGCATTTAATTTAACTCGTTTAATCTAAGACCAACTTGATCTTTTGCCGACAAAATAGGTTCAATACCTGAAGGCCACTCAACACCAACATCTGGATCGTTCCAGATCAAACAGCCTTCATCGCTAGGATCATAATAATCCGTACACTTATATTCAAAATCCGCCGTGTCTGATAAAACAACAAAGCCATGAGCTAAACCGGGCGGACCCCATAATTGGCTCTTATTTTCTTCTGAAAGTGTCACGCCAGTCCACTTTCCATAGCTTGGCGAATCCTTACGAATATCAACGATGACATCAAATACCTCACCACGCACAACTCGAACGAGCTTACCTTGAGGTTTCGTCTTCTGAAAATGCAAACCTCTCAGTACATTTTTACTGGAGCGAGAGTGATTATCTTGTACAAAAGGCAAATCGATTCCAGCCATCTCTTGATAGCGAGATAATTGAAAGGTTTCGAGGAAAAAGCCACGCTCGTCGCCAAAAACTTTTGGTTCAATAATGACAGCACCGTCAATATTCGTCTTAATTACATTCATCTCACTTACCTATTATTGATAACCATCAGCCACTTTAAGAAGATACTGGCCATAACCTGTTTTCTTCAACGCTGCGCCAGATTCAACGAGCAGCTCCTTGCTAATCCAGTCGCGGCGATAAGCAATCTCTTCTAAACAAGCGACTTTAAGTCCTTGGCGATGCTCAACGGTTTGCACAAATTGCCCAGCTTCCAAAAGGGCATCATGCGTACCCGTATCTAGCCAAGCAAAGCCACGCCCCAGTAATGAAACATGCAAATCACCACGCTGTAAGTAAGCTAAGTTCACATCGGTGATCTCAAGTTCACCACGTTCCGAAGGCTTAATGCTTTTCGCGATGTCGATCACATCATTATCGTAAAAATATAACCCTGTCACGGCGTAATTAGATTTAGCTTTCGCGGGTTTTTCTTCGATACTCATGGCTTTACCATCGGCATCGAACTCCACCACGCCAAACCGCTCAGGGTCATTCACGTGATAGCCGAATACCGTCGCACCACTTTCGAGAGAAGAGGCCTGCAATAACTTTTCTGAAAAATGTTGACCAAAGAAAATGTTATCACCCAACACAAGCGCCACACTGTCACTACCAATAAAGTCTTCAGCAATGATAAAGGCTTGCGCCAAACCATCAGGAGACGGCTGAATAGCATAGGTCAACTCAATACCAAACTGATGTCCATCACCCAGTAAATGCTGGAAGCTGGCTTGATCCTCTGGTGTCGTAATAATCATAATCTCTCGTATTCCAGCGAGCATTAATACAGACAAAGGATAATAAATCATCGGTTTATCATAAACGGGCATCAATTGTTTAGAAACCGCCAGTGTTAATGGGTGTAAACGTGTTCCACTGCCGCCAGCAAGAATAATTCCTTTACGTTTTTTCATCATAACTACCCTTGCTCTTGGTCACCAATACGATTCAATTTGTAGTCGCCACTTAATACGCGTTGCCACCACTCTGGATTATCTAAATACCATTGCACCGTTTTACGCATGCCCGTTTCAAAGGTTTCTTCAGGTTGCCAATTCAACTCATTGGCGATTTTGGAGGCATCAATTGCATAACGCACATCGTGTCCAGGTCGATCTTTAACATAAGTAATTAAATCTTGATAAGCACTCACACCTTCTGGTTTATGAGGCACCATCTCCTCAAGCAAATCACAAATGGTCTGAACCACTTCAATGTTGCGCTTTTCGTTGTGACCGCCAATATTATAGGTTTCTCCTATCTTCCCTTGCGTTACAACCTTAACGAGCGCGCGAGCATGGTCTTCTACAAACAACCAATCACGAATTTGCGATCCATCACCATAAACAGGCAATGACTTACCAGCTAAAGCATTGAGAATCACATGAGGGATCAATTTTTCTGGGAAGTGATAAGGGCCGTAATTATTCGAACAATTGGTAACGATAGTAGGTAAACCATAGGTACGTAGCCACGCACGAACCAAATGGTCTGAACTCGCTTTACTTGCGGAATAAGGAGAGCTGGGAGAATACGGTGTTGTTTCTGTAAATAACGGCAGAGTGCCTTCCACTTCATCAGGATGCGGTAAGTCTCCATAGACTTCATCCGTCGATATATGATGAAAGCGAAAAGCGGCTTTTTTCTCAGCCCCCAGACTAAGCCAATATTTTCGAGTCGCTTCCAATAAGGTATAAGTCCCGACAATATTAGTCTGGATAAAATCACCTGGGCCATCAATCGAACGATCAACATGGCTCTCTGCTGCCAAATGCATTACAGCATCCGGTTGATGCTGTTGGAATACTCTGTCTAACTCAGCAGCATCGCAAATATCAACTTGCTCAAAAAAGTAGCTACCATTATGTAAATCTGCTGGGATAGATTCTGGATTCCCTGCATAGGTTAACTTATCAAGGTTCACCACAGAATGGTCTGATTTATTAAGTAAATAGCGCACTACCGCACTGCCTATAAAACCAGAACCACCAGTTGCCAATAACTTCATTTTATCCCCTTACACAATAACGTTCGAACGAATCGGCAAATGATACCGCCAATAAAACAAACATACTAATACTAGTCGTTAAGACTTAGGTCGGCTTTGCACTCCAGCGGTCAAAGCAAGGCGCATGGCTTCTTCTACACCTATATCTAATTCAGTCAAACGATCACGGGAAATGTAAAGTGTCATACCGCCAATTTGATAGCTTAGCGGTACATAAACACCGATTAAATCTTGTTCGCCAAAGAGCTGCTGTCCCGTTTGTTCACCGGTAATAAAACCAATCACTTGCGCGCCATTCCATTCAATTGATACAACGCTTTTCATTTCCTTCTTTTCCGCCAAATTAAATACCATCATCATATCTTTGATGGCACCATAAATGGACTTCACTAACGGAATACGCTCGAAAATGTTATGGCTCAATTTGACTAAATAACGAACGCCATAAAGATTGACTAAGAAACCGATCAATACCAAGGCGCCCAAGGTAGCGATTAAGCCCAACCCAGGGAAATACAGCACATCGGGAATAAGAAATAATAAAATTGGCTGAGCAATCGCTTCACCTGTCGCCAACAACCAATAAATCAGATACACGGTCAAACCAATCGGTAGAACCGCCACTAACCCTTTAAGCAATAACGTAATCAATTTGTTCATGTTTACAATGATCCTATAAATGTGTGCACAGCATACCGCAAGCTTTAGGCCACTCCTATTACTCCGAGTAAGACTTAACGAAAAGATTGCCGAAACATCACCAGCCTTATACCCTTTTGCGCAATGACTACTTAGTTAAGGTCTCTTACGGAGTAACAATATGAACTACAAACGCCTAGAAACCTTCGTCTGGGTTGCCTCATTAGGCAATTTTCGTAAGGCCGCAGAGCGACTTCATACTACGCAACCCGCTATTTCCGCTCGAATTTCTGGATTAGAAGCCGAGCTAGGCGTCAAACTTTTCGAACGAGAAGGTGGTTCCAGCCCGATTATGCTGACATCAAAAGGCAAAGAATTACTCCCTTATGTGGAAAAAATTCTTTATCAAACCGAGCAACTACGAAAGCGCGCAGGTCTTTCTACTGCCTATTCTGGCGTATTACGTTTGGGGGTATCAGAAACCATAGTAAACACTTGGCTACCCGATTTTTTGTCACGACTCAACAAAGACATGCCAAACCTCGATGTTGAAATGACAGTCGATATTACGGCCAATTTGAGCAATGGAATAAAAGATAGATCGTTGGATTTGGGGCTGTTAATGGGGCCAATTTCCGAACCAAACATCGTTAATAGAGAGCTTTGTACTTTTTCTCTCTCTTGGGTCGCCAGCCCGAATTTGGACTTGCCGGATAGACTTTTGTATTTGGAAGAATTGGCTAAGTGGCCCATCATTACGTATGCTCGCGCCACCAAACCTTATGTAGAAATCAACCAAAAGTTCCGCGAGCTAGACGGGCCTCCAGCACACTTTTTTGCTTCAACATCATTGGCAGCTTGCCGCAGTTTGGCTATTGACGCCGTAGGGATTTCCACCCTACCGAACATCATGATAACCAAAGAACTAGAAGCGGGAACCCTACGAAAGATTAGAGCGGTCTGGACGCCTAATGACCTCACCTTCACCGCCTCTTATTCAGACGAGCCATTTAACCCCATTGCTGAAGTAGCAACGGATCTTGCCGTGATTGCCGCTCAGGAATACAGCAAGAAACAAACTCAATAATTAGCCTCTTACAATAGGTTCCAATTGTTTCGCCAGATCCAGTAATGCCTGATCCATACCATTGCCTGCCGTCAACATCAGCCCCATTGGCTCTTGTTGGAAGTTGAATGGCAAAGAAATACTACAACCGTTTAACAAATTGGCTAACGACGTATTACGTAGACACAATAAGTTTATTCGATCGTATTCGGAGTCTTTTTCCAAGTCAGACAATTTAGGCGCAACAACCGCAACAGTTGGCAACAAGAAAACCGTACTCGGCTCATCCTCTAACATTTTTTGAATAAAGGCCTTACGAGCCGCTTGAGTCTGCTGAAAATCCTCAGCACTAATGGTTTTAGCGCGCGCTATACGAGACGCCACTCGTGGGTCAAGGTCGGCTGCCTCTAAGTCATAATTTTGACTATAAAACGCCTGACTCTCGAACGCCGAGAATTGCCAAACTGGTAAGGTTTTGTAGATTTCCAGCGCATCAATAAAACGTCGCTCAACCACAACACCAGCCGCTTCAAGCTGAGCTAGTTTCTCGGCAAAACCTTCCTCAATCAGTGTATCTAAATCATTCAGACCGAAATTGCTTGGTACGACGATGCATAATTGCTCAGCGCCTGAGCTTTTTGCTGCCTCAGGTAAAGGCGAAGTTCCAGACAATACCTGCCACAACAACTCACACTCTTCTACTGTTTTAGCTATTGGACCAATAGAATCAAGTGAATCAGACAAGGGTAAACAGCCTTCTCTGGAAACGGTTTGCTGTGACGGTTTAAACCCTGTCAAACCACAAAACGCCGCTGGAATACGCAATGAACCACCCGTGTCTGTGCCAAGCGCAGCATCCGCCGCACCCAGAGCGACCGACGCCGCGCCGCCACTGGTTGATCCTCCAGTAATGCGACCTGCGTTAATCGGATTATCCGGTGTACCATAATGAGGATTTAGTCCTAACCCAGAATAGGCAAGTTCTGTCATATTGGTATGACCCAAAAAACTCGCTCCAGCTTCTCTTAACTGAGTCACAGCGGCAGCATCTTGATCGGCAAGTTGTTGGTTAATAAATATAGATCCTGCTTGCGTCTTATAGCCTTGTACCTGAAACAGGTCTTTAATAGAAATAATCGCCCCATTCAACGGTCCTTTCTGAGGCTCAACATAATCAAACAGCTCAGTAAAAACTGACTGGCCTTTTGAATCGATAATATCTAAAGCACTCTTCCACTTGACGATAAGATCTCGATCCTGCCAAGCAAAATTCGATGTTTTTGGTTGCGTCATACATTCGCTCGCTACTAGACGTTTTTGGATGTTTTTTGAACAATGATTTTATGGAATAACATCCTGATTTGGAGTAGGAAATTACCTCGCTTGATCCGCTCCGTCAAAGGGAGAATAATCGTCGCCATATATTTGATAAAAAAATTGATCAAATCACCCAAAAAAACACGATTAGACTTTTTGCATGCCCTACAACTACTCTTAATTAAATACATTGTGGCAAAAATAAGGAAAGCATTAATGAAACAAGCTCTATCACCATTACTGCAACAAACATCAGAATTGCGCCAAGCAATCCGCAGCAAAGCACATACAGGTGTGACTAGTGGCCTCGCAAAAGGTGCAATGCAAGGTAATGTAGTGATTTTGCCTGCCGATTGGGCTAATGAGTTTTTGCTGTATTGCCAAAAAAATCCTGTATCTTGTCCTTTGATTGGCGTGTCTGAAGTGGGCAATTTTACGATGCCAGAGCTTGGCAACGACATTGATATGCGCCACGACATCCCAGAATACTATGTGTACCGCAATGGCGAAAAAGTCGAAAGCCGATCTGATATTGAAGATTTATGGCAAGACGACATGGTGGCGTTTGTCTTGGGTTGCTCTTTTTCTTTTGAGCACGCGTTGTCCCAAGCAGGACTCACACCAAGAAATATAGAAGAAGACGTCAATGTCTCTATGTTTGAAACCAATATTGCCACCGTACCTGCGGGCCGTTTCTTTGGTAACACGGTCGTCACCATGCGCCCTTATGTGCCAAAAGATGCGATCCGAGCGATTCAAATCACCACACGTTTTCCCAAAGCACACGGCGCTCCACTGCACTTTGGTTCACCACAAGAGATTGGCATCGCGGATTTAAGCAAGCCAGATTACGGCGATGCAGTAAGCATTAAAGAGGGAGAAGTCCCTGTTTTTTGGGCGTGTGGCGTCACACCACAAGTTGCCATTCGAAATGCCAAGCCACCAATTTGCATTACACACGCGCCAGGAAAAATGCTGGTGACAGATATTTTAGATACGGACCTCGCTGTTTTATAGTTTTTCAGAACCTTGAATGATATCGCGCAGGTAGAAACTACCGCGTCAATGATAATAAACAAAATAGGAACGAACACTATGTCAAAATTAACTAACGCATTACTCATTAGTAGCGCCGCTATTGGCGGCCTGACTTCTACTGCCAGCTTTGCCGAAAAATGGCACATGCCAACGCCTTATGGTGACGGCAACTTACCAACTCAAATCGCCTATACTTTTGCCAAAGAAATCAAAGACAACACTAAAGGTGAGCTAGATATCACGGTTCACTCTGGTGGCTCTTTGGTCAAACACACTGAAATCCCACGTTCAGTAAAATCTGGACAAGTGCAAATAGGGGAAGTGTTTTTAGGCATTTTGGGTAATGAAAATCCTATCTACAAACACGACAACATTCCGTTTTTAGCAACCACTTTTGGTGATGCTAAAAAACTCTGGGAAGCCGCCAAACCATCGGTAGCAAAACAACTTGATAAAGACGGCATGATGCTACTTTATGCAGTGGCGTGGCCTGCTCAGAGCCTATACAGCAAAGAACCAGTTAATACACTTGCCGATTTAGCTGGAACAAAAATGCGCGCTTACAGCCCTTCGACGTCTCGTCTAGCAGACTTAATGGGTACAACACCAACCACAATTCAAGTACCTGATATTCCGCAAGCTTTTAGTACTGGCATCATCCAAGCCATGATCACGTCTCCTTCTACCGGTGTAGATAGTCAAGCGTGGGATTACGTGAACTATTACACGGATGTCAAAGCGTGGATTCCTAAAAACATCATTGTCGTCAACAAACGCTCTTTCCGTCGTTTGGATAAAGCAACTCAGCAAGTAGTGCTAGACGCTGCGAAAAACGCTGAAGCAGCAGGCTGGACAAAAGTAGCTGAGCGCACTGCGAAAGATAAAGCCACACTAGTAGCCAACGGCATGAAGGTCTCAGATCCTTCTCCAGAATTATTAAAAGAGCTACAAGCCATTGGTAAAACGATGACCGAAGAATGGAAAGCGGAAGCACCAAAAGAAGTTGGTGAAATCCTGACGCGTTACCAGAACTGATTATCAAGAGTCTTTAGCTGATAACAAAAGACTCTTGGATAAAAACGAGTCCTCCCAACACTCCCTAGTTTTTTGTTGGTTTCAACATAAAGCTAGGTGGTGTCTTCCAAGCAAAAAGTGAACACTATGAGCCAATTAAAAGAAAAACTTTACCTCTGTTCTGGCCTGTTGTCCGGTTTGTGTATCGTTATTATTACCTTGCTGTTATTAGCACAAATCGTCGGTCGTTTATTCGGTTTCATTGTCCCTTCTGCGGAAGATTTCGCTGGTTACGCACTGGCGGCATCAACCTTTCTTGGATTGGCTTATACCTTCCGTGAAGGCGGTCATATTCGAGTCACCTTGTTGATTCAACGATTTTCTCCGGTACCTCGAAAGATACAAGAAAGCGTTATTTTAATCTTGTCCTTAGGGCTATTGTGCTTTTTGTCCTACGCCTGCTGTTACATGGTGTACGAATCTTATCTTTATGAAGAAGTGTCCTACGGCTATGTGCCGGTTCCACTTTGGATTCCTCAACTGTCAGTGGCTATTGGTGTTATTGCGCTTAATCTCGCTATTTTAGATGCCTTAATCACCGTACTACGCGGCAAAAAACCAGCCTACAGTGAACAAGAAGACGCTCTGTCTTTGGAGGAAATCTAATGGATATGATGTGGATTTCTATCCTGCTGGTGTTTGCCATGCTCGTCCTTTTATCGCTTGGTGTTTGGGTGTCTTTTACCCTAATCGCCATTGGTGGTTTGGGCTTAATTCTTTCAGAAAATTATCAGGTAGATTTGCTTTTCGCGACGTCTAGCTGGGGTGCAAGTACTGCGTGGTCACTTACCGCTTTGCCTTTGTTTATTTGGATGGGCGAAGTCTTGTTTCGTACTCGCTTATCAGAAGATTTATTCAAAGGTCTGTCGCCTTGGTTAGGCGGCGTTCCAGGTAAATTGCTACATGTGAATATTCTCAGCTGTGGCATTTTTGCTGCGGTATCTGGCTCTTCTGCGGCCACCGCTGCGACGATTGGACGCATGACTTTGCCAGAGCTTCGCAAGCAAGGTTACAGCGATCGCATGGCCATCGGCACCTTGGCAGGATCTGGAACATTAGGACTGCTCATTCCACCATCGATTATTTTAATTGTGTATGGGGTAGCGGCAGAAGTATCTATCGCACGTTTGTTTATCGCTGGCGCTTTGCCAGGCTTGTTATTAGTCACCCTGTTTATGGGCTTTACCATGATATGGGGACATCTACATAAGGACGAATTGCCTAAAACAACGGGCTATGAAACCAGCTGGTCGGCACGCATCAAAGGCTTACGCAAACTCTTGCCGGTCGTAGGATTAATTGGCTTTGTTTTAGGGTCTATTTACGGTGGTATTACGACGCCAACCGAAGCGGCGGCTATTGGTGTGGCGGGTGCTTTAGTACTAGCAGCACTCACTGGATCGTTAAGCCGTCATAGCTTTATGGACAGCTTATTAGGTGCAGTAAAAAGCTCTTGTATGATTGGCTTTATCCTAGTTGGCGCGCACTTTCTGACGCTGGCGATGGGCTTTTTGGGTATCCCTAAAGCCTTGGCTTTGTGGATCTCAGGCATGTCTTTATCACCTATGGAATTGATCTTATACCTCACAGTGTTGTTCGTGATTTTAGGCTGTTTCTTAGATGGTATTTCTGTGGTGGTACTGACCGTTGCTGTCATCTTACCTATGGTACAAGCGGCGAACATTGATCTGTTGTGGTTTGGTATCTTCATAGTGTTGGTGGTGGAAATGTCGCAAATCACGCCACCCGTTGGCTTCAATCTGTTTGTGATTCAGGCCCTGACCGGGAAGAACATTTTATATGTAGCAAAAGCGGCCTTACCGTTCTTTTTACTGATTGGCGTGGCTATTCTGTTAATTAGTATCTTTCCTGAAATTGTAACCTATTTACCAACGACCATGTCTCAAAACTAAACGCTTTTAACCGTAAATCGGCACGAGGAACCAAAGATGAAATTAAATTGCGATATGGGCGAGGCGTTTGGCACTTGGAAAATGGGCTTAGACGATCAAATTATGCCGTTTGTAGACCAAGCAAACATCGCTTGCGGTTTCCATGCTTCCGATCCGCTAACCATGGCAAAAACCGTTGCCTTAGCAAAACAACATAATGTCACTATTGGCGCGCATCCAGCCTATCCGGATTTGGTTGGCTTTGGTCGTCGTAATATGGACATCGCACCGGCTGAATTAAAGGCGCTTATTCAATATCAAATTGGCGCGTTAAAAGGCATTTGCGAAAGCCAAAATACACAAGTGGATTACGTTAAACCTCACGGTGCTTTGTACAACACCATGATGGCGGATTTCACCGTGTTAGACACAGTGATGCAAGCGGTCAGCGAATTAGACGCTACCATGCCACTTATGGTGATGGCGGTGCCAGAAGCCCCTGAAATCCAGAAGATGGCAAAGAAATATGGCCTTCGAGTTTGGTTTGAAGCTTTCTCTGATCGTTTATACACAGACGAAGGTCGACTCACGCCACGCAAAGAACCCAACGCGGTTCACGCCAGTTTTGATTTGATCGAAAAACAAGTCGAGCAATTATGCGAAACAGGCACATTAACGACCACCTCGGGCAAGCAGTTGGCGATCCACGCTGACACAATTTGTGTGCATGGCGATGGTGCTCATGCGGTGGATGCTGTCACGCGCATTCGCACTCTGGTTGATCGACTAAACCTTAATCAACCAGTTAAAAAAAGCGCGAAATAAATCATGAGCCGTGAAGATTTCCCGAACATAGAGATGGTCAGTAATCAGGCCTGCTTGTTAACCTTTAGTAAGGTGATTAGCGAAGCGACCTCCAATTACATTGCTCAAGTCACGCAGCAGTTGGCGAAGCTGGCGGGCATTGTGGATTTGGTGCCATCTTACACAACGCTTTTGGTGGTATTTGATGATGATCATTACGACCGTTTTGCCATTTTTAAAACCATACGCCAGACCATAGAAGCCATTGATCCCAATGACTTCTCGGTCAAAGATCAGCGCGAAGTAGTGATTCCTGTGTATTACGACAAAGAAGTCGGACCAGATATCGAAGACGTTGCCAGCCATTGTAAACTGAGCATCGACGAGGTCATTAAACGTCACAGTGAAACAACTTATCGCGCCTACGCCATTGGTTTTACACCAGGTTTTGCCTTCCTGGGAAATACGCCAGATGAACTTCATGTACCAAGAAAAACCACACCGAGATTAAAAGTACCGATTGGCAGCGTTGCCATTGCAGAAAACCAAACCGCAGTGTATCCCAGCGTCACGCCCGGTGGCTGGCAAATCATTGGTCGCACGCCAGTCAATTTGATTGATTGGGGCAGCAAGAATCTCGCACTAATCGCCATGGGAGATTCGGTGCGATTCGAGCCTATTTCTCGGGATGAATTCTTAGTGCAAGGAGGTCAGCTCGATGGCTTTTAAAGTAATCAAACCTGGTTTATTGGCACTGATTCAAGACTTGGGCCGTCATGGTCATCAATCTATTGGTCTAACTACGGGCGGGCCGATGGATGAGGTCGCCTTTCGTTGGGCTAATGCCCTACTAGACAACGACAGTAATAGTGCGCAGATCGAAATCACCTTTGGTATGTTCACCTTGGAAGCACAAGCCAATACCAGTATTGCTATCACTGGGGCTGATCTTGCGGCGACGTTAAACGACAAAAGCATCACGCCTTGGCAAACCTACGCCATTAAAAAAGGCGATGTCTTAGCCTTCCACCAGCCGGTTTGGGGATTACGGGCTTATCTCGCGGTGAAAGGCGGTTTCCGTTGCGAACCGACACTAGGCAGTGTTGCCACTGTGATGCGCGAAAAAATTGGCGGACTCACAGGTAAAGGTGACAAGCTGCAAAAAGGCGATTTACTTTCTTATCAAGCTTGTTCTGATCATCAGCAACGATCTGTGCCACGCTTGGCAATCCCGAATTATGGTAACAAAGAAATTCCGGTGATTTTGGGTTATCAATATCAGTCTTTTTCTTCTCTGGAACGTGCGAACTTTTTCTCGAGCGATTACAAAGTGTCGTCGAACTCAGATCGAATGGGTTATCGCTTAGAAGGCAAAGAAGTACACAGCGACCTGAAAGGCATTATTTCCGAAGGCATTGCCTATGGCGCGATTCAAGTTCCCAAAGATGGCCAACCTATTGTCTTGCTGCAAGACAGGCAAACCATCGGTGGCTACCCAAAAATGGGCTGTGTAACCCGCATTGGCGGTGGCATTTTGGCACAACAAAAGCCGGGCGATATTATCCAATTCACGCCCATCACAGTCGATCAAGCCGAGCAAGAACGACACTTGCAAATGGCTCGACTCGCTCAATGGCGCTAGCCCTTCCTAGCAGTCTAATATAATGTCAAAACAGGTCACGCGACCTGCTTTGACATTTACTTACCAATTACTAGATTAACTGTCACTGTTTTTATTCTAAACTGATGAAATATTACTCAGAGATGCATGAGTATTTTATTCAACAGACTTAAAAATGAAGAGAATAAAGATGGTTGAACCCTTTAAGCCACACAACAAACTCACCTTTCAAGTCTCAATATGGCTCTTGATGATCGCGCTTGTCCTGATTCCTTGTTTTTCCTATTGGCTTATTCATCAACAAAACCAATTAATTGATCAAGATAGAAAACGTCACTACCAAGAATTAACCACCGAATATGCCTCTATTCTGACATCAGCTTATCCATTTTCAGATCAAAAAAATCTTAACGTATATTTACTTTCTTTACTGAGTTTTCAAGGCGTCGCGGCTGTTAAAGCAGAGTTAGAAAAAGATATTACTTGGGAAAGAACGCATCTTGATACATCTGAGGATGGCTGGCATTTCGAAGCACTTATTTATAAAAGCGTAAACTCGAAAGCTGTTCTTGGAAAATTACAGATAGTCACCGAAAAAAGACCCAATAGTGACTTAATGCCATTAAAAGTAAATACCATTTTCGTGCTGATCGCTTTTTGGCTAGTAAACTTACTCTGCCTCGTTTTCTTTCTCAATAGAAAAATTATTGCTCGTTTATCCAGTATTGCGAAACAACTAAATTACGCGAAAGATGAAAAATTTTATGAGTCTAATGACCCCTTTCATCAAGTTTTAAACAAGAACAATAAGAATGAAATAGATATTTTAATACAAAGTATCACTCGTGTTTGGCAAATGAACCGAGTGTACTTTCGCTTTAAAAAACGCCAAGACCTTGCTTTTGATGAACAAGTAAAAAATCTTGAGCAGCTAACCGCAAGTCAGTACGGTCAAATAGAACGTTATCGGCAAGATAAAGAACATGCCGAATATCACTTACAGACTGTGATAGATGCCCTTCCTTACAGAGTTTTTTGGAAAGACCTTAACGGAGCCTATCTTGGAGCTAATGCACTCTTTTTGAGTGATATAAATTGCACGCTTAGCCAGGTAATCGGTTTTCGTGATGACCAGTTTGCTTGGCAAAAACGCGCAAAATTGATCATGGCAGATGATCGAACCATCATGGATTCTGGCAAAGGCCAGCACGACTTTAAAGAAAAAGTGCTGTTTGCAGACAACTCAAGATTATGGGTTATCAAAAGCAAAATGCCGTTGCGTGACCCAGAAGGAAAAATCATTGGTGTTATTGGTTATTACTACCCTTACTCAGAAGAAAATTCCGTCAGGCCTTAAAGGAGAAGACTTTGTATAGGTTGCCAAAAAAAGGGGAAATGCTTTTATGTGTGCTTTTACTCTTATTCACGCAAAGAGGAATAGCGGATGAATTGCGCCTTGGTTTTACCGGCCCACTTACTGGTCCAAATGCCCTATTAGGCCAACAAGCTGTGCGCGGAATAGAACTGGGGTTCAAACGGCTCAATGCTTCAGGGAAACTGAATTATCGACTGGTTTTGCATGCTTTGGACGATGGCTATGAGCCTAGCAGAACTGTCCCACAAGTAATGAAGTTGATTCATGACGATAGTATAAAAGCCATTATAGGCAGTATCGGTACACCGACCAATCTCGCTTCGTTAGACGTTCTAGCGAAATATAATATTCCACTGATTGCACCACTTTCAGGAGCAAGATCCCTTCGGCAGAGCGATTCCAAACCCTTTATCTTTAATACCAGAGCCGATTATGCCGAAGAAGCTAAGAATTTAATCGAAGCGTTGACCAATCACTATGGAATAAATCCTAATGAAGTGGCCATTCTTGCGCAAAAAGACAGTTTTGGGGATTCAGGATTAGCCAACACCCTGAAAGAATTAAAGAACGCTGGTTTAGAAGATCCCTCCAATATTTTACAAATTCGCTACCAGCGTAATAGCATCAGTGCAGATAACGCAGTGGCTGATATTTTAAGCGTCTACCCAACGCCAAAGGCGATTATTATGATCAGTACTTACGAGATATCGGCCAATCTTGTTATGCAACTTGAGCAACTTGGTATACGGCCAATCTACGCCTCTTTCTCATACTCTGGATTAGAAACCTTATACAAAAAAGTACAAAAGTATAAAGCCAACATCATTGTTACCCAAACAACGCCCTCTTTTAGTGATACAAGGTCTATGCTTATTAACCAACTATTAGAGGATATGAAAGACTTTGGGGATTTTGACCCTCCAACCACGGTTCAGTTTGAAAGTTATATCAACACTCTGATTTTAGGGAATGCGCTTCTGCCCTTAAAACAACTGCCAACTAGCCAACAGATTGAAGACGGATTAAAACAACTAATAGCAGAAAACCATGATTATAAAGGCCCATCAGAACTACAGTTTTTAAACCCCGAAAACAGGCATGTTTGGGTAAATATTATTAAAGATGGGGTTATAGAAGAGCTAAGTGTTACGAACAATCATTAATCATCTATTAAACTTAAGTATGGCAAGCTAACAATATGAAAACATTAGAAAAACGCCATTTATCTATTTCCCCTCTTGTTTGGCTGCTGGCTTTCGTCGCCCTCAGTTCGTCGGTTATCGGGGCTTTTATTCTCACCGCCACGTTGCAAGAGTTAGCGTTGCAACGACAAAGCCTAAGAGCCCAACAAACTCGCCTACTCAGTGCCACCGCAGAGCTAAGAGAAATTGTTCCAAACTATCGCAGCCAACTTCGCCAAGCCTTGTTTGAAGGTTCCAACTCGGCAACAGACAACCTCTATAAGCTGAACCAATACAACGAAGCCATTGCCACACTAAACTCCGAATCAATAAATTCGAAAACCGCGGCCATTAGCGCACAGCTAGAAAAAAGCGGTCAAGATATGTTAGCTCTCACAGAGAAAGTGAACGACTGGCATACTCGTAAGACACAGCATACTTTAAGTGAAGAAACGTCTAACTTCCAAGGAAGAACACTGGGTATCATCAGTAACTTAAAACGCTACATTAATTCCATGAACGGGAAAAACCGTTTACAGGAAAATATCTTACTTTATCAATACAATATCGCCTCTGATAAGAACAAAGACCAACTCGCAAAACAGTACTTGAAACTTCGTTTAACCCGACTTGAGTCTGTATTAAACACCGCGATGGAAGATGTAAATACACTGGAAGTGGCCATTAATGTCCTACTGGTTTCTGATTCACTGAGTACCATTACTGACATCAAAGAAAACCAAATGAACTCATCATTAGATCGCCTAGATTACTTGATCGCTGAATCAGCCAAAATCGCCCCAGATGAGGCAGAGAAACTTCTGCAAGAAAAAAATGCCTTGGTAAATATTTTATTTGGTGAAAATCATGACATTAAGACGGACACAGAAGCCGTACAAATTGGCGAAGGTGGGCTGTTTAACTTTCGCTTGGAACACATAGAATTAGAAGATAAAAAGGTCGAACTGAGTGAATTATTAGAAAATACTTTTTTACCTTTGCCACGCCTAATGGATCAAATTGGTGAATACGTTCAAACCAATTCGAAAAAGCTTGAGCAACAAATCGAGGATCAATTAACCGATGTAAAGGTTCGTATTATCTGGATCAGCAGCATCACTATTGCCATCTTACTTTTACTTGCTTGGGCAGTCTCTCGTCGAGTAAACCGACAATTATCCGGCTTTATTGAGAGTGAAGAACGCTTTCGTTCCATGTTTGAAGTGTCACCAGATCCGGCATGGATTTTAATCAATTTTAAAATGGTGGAATGTAACGATGCCGCCGTTCTCACACTGCAATACCCGACAAAAGACAAACTATTGCAAACCGATCTGAGTGACCTTTCCCCCTCTCAACAAGCTAATGGTTTCTCTTCTTCATCTATGAGTGAAGAACTTTTTGAGCAGCTTGCCTTATATGGTCACACAAGAACAGAATGGGTTTTTCAGCGTTACGATGGTGAACCGATTTTTACCGACATGACGGTTTTGTCCATTTCTTTTAACGACAACCCAGCCACCATTATTACATGGCGCGATATTACTGAAAAACACATGTCCCAGCAGTCTTTAGGAAACTACAAAGTTAAGCTCGAAACCGAGATCGCTTTGCAAACCCAAGAGCTACAAACTGCCAAAGAGCTGGCTGAAAACGCCAACCAAGCAAAAAGTGAATTTCTTGCCAATATGAGCCATGAAATTCGTACGCCAATGAACTCTATCATTGGTATGTCTTCCTTGGCTTTGCGTACCAAACTAAACGATAAACAACGTAGTTACATTCAAAAAGTCAGTCATTCAGCCGAATCTTTACTTAGCATCATTAACGATATTCTCGACTTTTCGAAAATTGAAGCACGTAAAATGGACATCGAAAGCGTTACTTTTAAGTTACACAATATTATTCATAATGTAACCCATGTTCTAGAACTGAAAGTGGAAGAAAAAGGGCTAGAACTCATTATAGATATTGACCCTGACATCCCGGAAAAGGTTATTGGAGACCCGACAAGACTTCGTCAAATTCTGCTTAACCTTGGAAATAATGCCGTGAAATTTACGGAAACAGGCGAGATCATCATACGAGCCACGTATTTTAAACAGAACCAACAAGAAAATATTATCCACTTTTCCGTACAAGACACAGGCATAGGTATTCACCGTGACATTCAGGAAAGACTGTTCGAGTCTTTTTCGCAAGCAGACACGTCAACCACAAGAAAGTTTGGTGGCACAGGACTGGGATTGGCTATCTCCAAGCGCTTAATTCAATTGATGGGCGGAAATATTTGGGTCGAAAGTGAAGAAGGCAAAGGCAGTACCTTTCATTTCACTGTGTCTTTCCAACAATGTGAAAACCACCCAGCTAATTTCTCTTTAAGCCAGCGTACAGACGTGAGTCAAGTTGTGATTGTGGATGATAACGATACCGCTAGAGATGTACTAAAAGCCAATGTAGAGACTCTTGGCCTGAGCTGCCATGCTTATAGCAATGGATACGATGCGATCGACTATATTATTTCTCTTAAAAAAAGCGCACAGCCTTATCCTTTGATGCTGATCGATTGGAAAATGCCGGAACTGGACGGAATAGAAACCTGCAAAGCCATTCTTGAACACATCGGCAACGACGAGCTTCTTACCATTATTATGGTCACCGCTTATAATTTGGATGATGCCCAAAAAGCAGGAGCAAGCTTACCCATCGCCGGCTATTTAACCAAACCTGTCACCGCCTCTAGTTTATTCGATCAAATTATCAGTGTATCCGGTCCAGAATCTATCTCGTCGCATAACCAAGAACCCACACACAACGACTTATTGCTTACCTATAAACTGGCAGGTGCAAAAGTGTTGTTGGTTGAAGACAATGAAATCAACCGAGAATTGGCTGAAGAACTGCTTTCACAACGAGGCATAGAAGTCACCACAGCCAACGATGGTCAGCAAGCGATAGACAAACTACAAGCTGGTCAGTTCGATTGCGTCTTAATGGACTGCCAAATGCCAGTCATGGACGGCTACACCGCAACACAAAAAATACGTGCAATGCCTAAATTCAAAGACCTTCCCATTATTGCGATGACAGCCAATGTCATGCCAGAAGATATCAAACATGCAACAGAATCCGGCATGAATGACCATATTGGCAAACCCATACAAATAGACAACATGTTTGATACCTTGCAGACATGGATTGATATCAAGCTCCGTCCCTCTGAAGACAATTCAGTGCCATACGATGATGACACGAATAAGACGACACTTCCCGAGAGCCTATTTATTGATGTCGAGTTAGGGCTTTCAAGAACACTCACCAAAGAACTTTATAATCGCCTCTTGAAGCGATTCTTAACCACGCAAGTGTATTTTATCGAAGAATGCAAAGCCTGTATGGAAGCAAATGATAGAGAAACTGCGAACCGACATGCCCACACATTAAAAGGCATTGCCGCAACGCTAGGCATGACACAACTGGCGAATTCTGCAGCCCAATTAGAAAAAGCATTTGAAGAGAAAAAAACACATATACCACCTATACTAAATATCGTGGAAAATGATTTAAACAATATTCTTGGTGATCTTAATACTTGGCACGACAACCGCAAAACAAGTATTAAGAAAGAGACTCAACCAGCCTCAAATATGAGCTCGGAAGCATTAAAAAATAAAGTCACTATATTAACGAGTTACATAAAAGAAAATCTTACCGAAGCACTTCCTCTTGCCCAAGAAGTCCTTCAACACATAACCGACAAGCAAACCTATGACACGATGGTAACCGTCATCGAAGCCCTCCAGGTTTATGATTTTGAACTGGCTACAAAGCATTTGACTATACTCAAAGAACATTTAGAGGACTCTGAGCAGTAAACATAATGACAAAGACGACGTTTGAACAATCAAAAACCAAAGAACCGTGCGAAAAACCAATCGTTCTAATCGTTGATGACACACCAGAAAACATTGATGTGTTAGTGGCTTCGTTATCCGATGAGTACATTATCAAAGTAGCACTCAATGGCATTAAGGCATTAGATTTGGCCGCCTCTGCACCGCGTCCAGATCTTATTTTATTGGATGTAATGATGCCAAACCTAGACGGCTACGATGTTTGCTATCGACTCAAAAACAACCCAACTACTGCCAATATTCCGGTTATTTTTGTGACAGCTAAACATGATATTAGGGATGAAGAACGCGGCTTCGCCATGGGAGCGATTGATTACATCGTCAAACCGATTAGTCCGCCCATCGTTCGAGCCCGAGTTCGTACACATGTAGCCTTATACGATCAAAACCGTCAGTTACTAAAAAAAGTCGCAGAGCGCACGCAAGAACTTCAGGCCAGCCAACTACGCATCATTCATCATCTGGGCCGCGCTGTTGAATATAAAGACAATGAAACTGGCGCTCACGTTATCCGCATGAGTCACTACGCTCGACTGATAGCCGAAACCCTTGGTGGAAACGAAGAGTGGGTCAATCACCTGTTTCAAGCTGCGCCGATGCACGATGTCGGTAAAATTGGCATCTCCGATACCATTCTTTTAAAACCAGGCAAATTAACACCGGAAGAGTGGGAAATCATGAAACTTCACACCGTATTCGGCGGAGAAATATTAGCCGAAGACAATGATCCAATGCTAAAAATGGCACGAACCATTGCACTTACCCATCATGAAAAATGGGATGGCAGCGGTTATCCAAAAGGCTTAAAAGGAGAAAATATTCCTTTAGAAGGCCGCATTGTTGCCCTTGCCGATGTGCTCGACGCACTGATGTCCAAGCGTCCTTACAAAGAAGCTTGGCCACTAGATCAAGCTCTAGCCTATATTAAAGAAAATTCTGGTTCCCATTTTGACCCAGCCCTAGCACCCATTATTGGTTCAATGGAACAACAAATTATTGCCATTCGTCAGGAGTATCCAGATGAGCCCAGTTAATAAGCTCATCTAGCGATGCCTGACCATCAACCCATTCATTAAGCTGATACTCTTTAAATAGTTTTTAGCAATTAGAAGTTTAGTTATTACTAATTTTACCTATCTAACCGTTTTCCCTAATATGAGTCTCGTTGGTAACGCACTCAAACACATTAGGAGAAACAAAATGATCAACACTCAAATCAAACCATTCAATGCAACGGCTTTCAAAAACGGCGAATTCGTAGAAATCTCTGAAAAAGATGTACTCGGCAAATGGGCTGTATTCTTCTTCTACCCAGCTGACTTCACATTCGTTTGCCCAACTGAACTAGGTGACGTTGCAGACAACTACGCAGAACTTCAATCTCGCGGCGTAGAAGTATTCTCTGTTTCTACAGACACTCACTTCACTCACAAAGCTTGGCATGCAAGCTCTGACACAATCGGCAAAATCCAGTACTACATGGTTGGCGATCAAGCTGGCAACGTGACAAACAACTTCGGCGTAATGCGTGAAGGTCAAGGTCTTGCTGACCGTGCGACTTTCTTGATCGATCCAGAAGGCACTATCCAAGCAATGGAAATCACTGCGGAAGGTATCGGCCGTGACGCTCAAGACCTACTTCGCAAAGTCAAAGCTGCGCAATACGTTGCCGCTCACCCAGGTGAAGTTTGCCCAGCAAAATGGAAAGAAGGCGAAGAAACACTAACTCCTTCTCTAGACCTAGTTGGCAAAATCTAAGCTGATCGATTTGTAGATAGCTTATAGACAGTTGTTATGGCTCTTTCTTTTGAGAGAGCCACTTTTCTCTCAACACTAAAGCCAAGCACATCAATACAGCGATTAACCACAGTAAATCACTCAATCAGAAAACGGGTTACACATCATCATGTTAGAAGCAAACTTAAAACAGCAGCTGGGCACATACCTACAAAATATCGTTAATCCGATTGAAATTACTGTGTCCACAAACGGTTCAACAAAAGCAGAAGAATTGCTTAGCTTAGCTCGCGAAATCACCGAGTTGAAAAGCGACAAAATCGACCTAATCGTCGACGAAAACCCACAAGGTCGTGCGCCACAAATGGCCATCGCGCCAAAAGGCGAAGCAGCACGTGTGCGTTTTGCCGGTATTCCAATGGGGCACGAGTTTACCTCTCTCGTTTTGGCTCTATTACAAGCTGGCGGTCATCCATCTAAAGCAGAAAAAGCCCTGCTAGAACAAGCAAAAGGCTTAACCAACAAAATGAATTTTGAGATTTATATCTCACTGACTTGCCAAAACTGTCCTGAAGTTGTGCAAGCGATGAACCTAATCGCCGTTTTGAACCCGAATGTAACAACCACCATGATCGACGGTGCCTTGTTCCAAGACGAAGTAGAAAAACGCGAAATCATGGCTGTGCCATCTGTGTACTTAAATGGTGAGTCATTCGGTCAAGGTCGCATGACATTGGCGGAAATACTCAACAAAGTGGATACTGGCGCAAGTGAAAAACAAGCTGCGGCATTGGCAGAAAAAGCCCCTTACGACATGTTAATTGTCGGCGGTGGCCCAGCTGGTGCGTCCGCCGCCATTTACTCTGCTCGTAAAGGTATTCGTACTGGTGTTGTTGCTGAGCGTTTTGGTGGACAAGTCAGTGACACCATGGCGATTGAAAACTTCATTTCTGTAAAAGAAACCGAAGGCCCAAAACTGGTCGCTAACTTAGAACAACATGTACTTGATTACGACGTAGATTTAATCAAAGCGCAAAAAGCCGTTCGCATCGAAAAGAAAGAATTCATCGAAGTAGAACTAGAAAATGGTGCGATCCTAAAAAGTAAAACCATCGTCCTAGCGACAGGTGCTCGCTGGAGAGAAATGAACGTACCGGGCGAACAAGAATACCGCAATAAAGGCGTGGCTTACTGCCCACATTGTGACGGTCCGTTGTTCAAAGGAAAAAGAACAGCCGTTATCGGTGGTGGTAACTCAGGTATCGAAGCGGCCATCGACTTGGCTGGTATCACAGAGCATGTGACCGTTCTTGAATTTGGCGACACGTTGCGCGCTGATGATGTATTGGTGAAAAAAGCGGAATCTTTGCCGAACGTCACTATCATCAAAAACGCCATGACAACTGAAGTAATCGGCGATGGCCAACGTGTAATCGGCTTGAAATACACAGACCGCACCACGGATGAATCACATCTTGTTGATGTCGCTGGTATCTTTGTGCAAATCGGTTTAGTCCCAAACAGTGAATTTTTGAAAGACACATTGCAACTGACAAATCGTGGCGAAATCGTGATCAATGCCCACGGCGAGACTTCTATTCCTGGCGTCTTCGCAGCGGGTGACGTTACCACAACGCCATACAAACAGATAATTATCTCAATGGGTTCTGGCGCGACGGCTGCCCTCGGCGCGTTTGATTACTTGATTAGAAGCTAGACGCCTTCGTAACTAAGTTATACCCCTTACTTAGTTGATCAAGTTCCAGAAGGAAGCGAAAGCCTCCTTCAGCAAAAAAACGCTCTTCCAGTAACATGGAGAGCGTTTTTTTTGTCTATCTGAGCTCAAGACAAAATTTATTGCTAAACCAGAACATAGATCAAAAAACAATCAAATAACGTCTAAAGCCTTAGGTTAAAGTATTAACAAAGCGTATGGTCGATACAACACTAAGAAGGGTGATATTGGCAAACGCTCCGCAAACCTCGTTTAAACACGCCAATCTTCCCGATTGCACTCTAGTGCATAAGCAACTCAGCTTTTCGTCGCACGACTTAAGGCAATACAAACAGGAGAAGACGATGATTTATAACGTAGGTACAACAGATAGAGTGATCAGAATCGCAATCGGCGCCGTCGTCATCGCAATCGGCGTATATTTCAACTCATGGTGGGGCGCAATCGGCATTGTACTGCTTGCCACAGGCGTATTCAGCATCTGCCCAGCGTATCTGCCTTTTGGTTTTTCAACTTGTAAAACCAAGAAATAACACCCAATTTAAAACGAACACTATAAAGACTAAAGCCGGCATCAGGTAACACTGAAAGTCGGTTTTTTGCTGGCAAGTACTATAAACGCTTCGAGCTTAAATGACGCTATTACTGAAGTGGAAAGAACTCATGAATCACTCACTCGTTTTCTTTCTAACAAATCAATGACCATTATCTCTAGTGTATTAATCTCTAGAGACTAAAATTTAAAAGTTAATGCGCCAAATTGAATCTCATCAGCATGAAACCAAACTTTATAAACAGCTATACAAATTTGTACCATTTATGGTACAAATAATTCATGAATACCATAAAAAACAGGAAAGTGTCTGTTCGCTTTTTCCGAACTGCGTCGGGAGGTGAACCTGTCAGGGAATGGTTGTTATCTCTTACAAAAGAGGATAGAAGCGCCATAGGACAGGATATCAAAACAGCAGAGTATGGTTGGCCCGTCGGTATGCCCATCTGTCGTTCTATGGGGGATGGGCTGTGGGAAGTACGCACTAACTTAGAAGGTGGTCGTATTGCAAGGGTATTATTTTTCTTTAAAAACAACGAATTAATTTTACTAAATGGCTTTATGAAAAAATCCCAAAAGACACCTAAGTCTGAATTAGATTTAGCTAAAAAACGAAAACGTGAGGCTGAGAATGACTAACAAAAACATAGGTTCTTCCTTTGATGACTTCCTAGAAGAGGAAGGCACACTGGCTGAAGCCAACGCTGTGGCTATAAAGCGAGTGGTAGCTTGGCAGATTCAACAGAAGATTGAAAACGAACATTTGTCTAAGACAAAAATGGCGCAGCTGATGAAAACAAGCCGCTCTGGATTGGATAGACTACTTGATCCAAACAACACATCTGTCACGCTGCATACCTTGGATAATGCCGCGAAAGCGTTAGGTAAAAAGCTCAAATTAGAACTTGTTTAAACAGCCAATACAAACCTTAATTCGTATTGGCTGTTTATGTTCTATTCAGCGTTATTTTACGGCTTTTTCATCCCACGCGTTTAGCGTTGATTTAGACCAAGAACCATACGAGGCATTTGGCATAACAATCCAGTCGTTACCAAAATGGGCTGCTTCTTTCGCCACAAGGCCACGTTGATACTCAGTTGATTTCTTGTTTTTAAACTCGGCAGAAAAATCATGCAGGCTATCGCCAATCAACATAAGAATATCGTGCTCTTTGCGAACGATATCACGACGTGCTTCTTTCGACTCGGTATACAACAACACATTATCACTGCTTACTTGAGCAACATTCAGTTTTTTCAGTGTCTTAAGCGTGTCTGCTTTGTTCTCCTGAAAACGATCTGAGATATAGTAAATTTTCACGCCTTGTTGTGTGACAAAGTCGATAAAATCTTTTGCGCCTGGAATCAAAGTCGGCTCGCCTTTTTTCTCCCAATCACTCCAAGTATCCCAAGATGTGTAATCGTGGCAATTATTTACATCACGAACTAATAATGGGGTGTTATCTATCACTGTTTCATCCAAATCCAACACCACAGCAGGTTTTTTATCGGAATCATGGTTCGCTAAAATCTGTATAAAACGCTGAGTCGCAAACTGGTATGCCTGCAATTGCAACGCCATCACTTCGGCAGACTGTTGCTGATAACGCAGCGCCATATTGTATTCTTTTGGCTTACAAACAGTGTCTTGATCCGCTGCAAACACAGCACTACTGCTCAATAAAGGCAACGCAACGAGTAAAGAGGTGGTGATTTTTTTCATAAAGCGAATATCTCCTTGATGTTTAAGGCGACATAAAATGGCATGTTTTTTTATTAAACGCCAATTTAATTACAACTCTAATCTATTTAGATCGATTCTTCACCACTTCTGCATGATTGCTAAACGCTACTAACGATTAGAATGAAACAGTTAGTCATGGCGATAAGTGAAAGAACTCCTTGAGCAATCCGTTTAATTGGACTGAAATCGCCATCCATGACTATTGTGGTGTCTATGAAGCCCCAATGACATAACCGATATCAACGATGATCCTTTTCCCTTCCCAAGAGAGACATTAGATCATGCCAAAAATGCCAAATTTTTAACTCATCACGCTTCATAGCTTTGACAATGCAGCCAGAGCCTTGGGCGAGACTCTTACAGTAGAGTTGAACTAGGCAATAAAGCCCAAAAAATACTTAAGACGCTTGGCTTTCCAAATATTCTAGCGCTTGTTCCGATTCCATAGGACGTGAGAAGTAATAACCTTGTAGATAATCTACATTCAGGTCTCGTAAAATCTTCGCCTGCTCTTCTGTCTCAACACCTTCCGCGACGACTTGATAATTCAGCTCATTGGCGATGTGAAGTACGGCAGTAATAATACTCAAGCCGCTGCCTTGAATAGTATCGACAAAGCTTTTGTCGATTTTCACAATATCAACGCCCATGTCTTGCATCGAAGACAAAGAAGAATAGCCAGTGCCAAAGTCATCAATCGAAATCTGGATATCCATTTCTTGTAACGCTTTAATTTGTTTCATCAAACCAAGTTTATCTGATGCGAAAAAAGATTCGGTGATTTCAATGTGCAATCCAGAAGGCTCAAAATCATGCTTCTGAAAGACATTCGAAATTTGCTCAATGAAATCTTCATCTTGAAACTGCACAACCGAGACATTAACGCATATCGCGATCTCAGGAGACCGCTGTTGAAAAACCTTGGCTTGTTGACATGCTCGTTCCAATACCCAAAGGCCGATATTTTTGATCTGCCCATATTGCCCTGCAATAGCAATAAACTGATCCGGCATGATTAATCCAAGAGCACTGTTCCAGCGTAACAGCGCTTCGAACGCCTCTACTTTTCCCGTTTTAGCGTTTACAATCGGCTGATAAACAAGGTTTAGTTCATCCTTTTCGGCTGCTGTAATCAGCTGATCTCGCAGATTAAATTCACGCTGCAACTGTAAGCGTAGAGTTTCATTAAAATAACCAACACTGCCTTTTGCTTGGCGCTTTTGTTGATACATGGCCATATCGGCATGCTGAATAAGCTCTTCTTTGCTTTGACTATGCTCTGGATAAATTGAAATACCAATGGTTGCACCAATCGTGACACGATAAGTACCATCAACATAAGGCTCAGACATTTTTTCAATCAGGCCTTTTGCAAAAGTCGATGTTTGCTGATGGCCCTCATGAGATAACACAACGAGAAACTCATCGCCGCCCCATCGACAAACCAACTGAGAATCAGTACTAAAGTTTTTAACCCGCAAAGCCGCCATGCTAAGAACTCGATCTCCGACTTCATGGCCTAAGGTATCATTAATCCCTTTGAAACCGTCTAAGTCTATAAATAAGATAGCCAGTGACTGTTCTGCATATACCGGAGCAATCCGGACACCCATTCCGATATAACTCGGACACCCATTCCGTTTTTATCCGGACACCTATTACGCTCTAAACCGGACACTTTTTGGCTTTTCCCGGAATCCCTGTCCGGATTAGCGTAAACTCTGTCCGGATTCACCGGAATCCCTTCGTTTTCTCTTTTAAATCAATCGCTCACTACACTTGGTTACCCCTAATACGTTGCCAGGAAGTGATCATGACCAGAAAGAGAACCTCAATGACCAATATTAAAGAGATTTTGCGTCTCAAACATGAGTGCCATTTATCCACGCGGCAGATTGCTTCTTGTTTGAATATCGGCCGCTCTACCGTGTCCGATGTCCTGACTCGTTTCAAACAAAGTGACTATTATTGGCCCCTTGCCAGTGACGTTTCCGATACCGATCTGTCTAAAGCGCTGTATCAAGAAAAACCGGCTAATCGCCTGAAAGTGATGCCGGACTTTGCGTACTTTTTTATCGAACTCAAGCGCAAAGGGGCGACGAAGCAATTGTTGTGGGAAGAATATGTTGCCGAGCACCAAGAGCGCACTTATGGCTACAGCCAGTTCTGCGAGTACTTCCGTCGTTGGCTCACCACACAAAAACGCAGTATGCGTCAACTCCATACCGCAGGTGACAAGTTATTCATTGATTATTGCGGACCGACTATCCCGATCGTCAATCCGGAAACGGGCGACGTTCGCCACTCACAAGTGTTTGTCGCCACACTGGGAGCGTCTAACTACACCTACGTTGAAGCCAGCGAAAGTCAAAAGCTGGAGCATTGGTTACAGTGTCACGCCAATGCGTTTGAACACTTCGGTGGCGTTCCCGCTTTATTGGTGCCAGACAACTTAAAAGCTGCCGTGACAAAAACAGATCGTTATGAGCCGAAACTCAACGACAGTTATCGTCAGTTAGCACATCACTATCAAACCGCTATTATGCCGGCTCGTCCCTATAAACCCAAAGACAAAGCCAAGGCCGAAAATGCGGTTCTGATTGTTGAGCGCTGGATCATGATGCGTCTTCGTCATCGCACCTTCCACACCCTGAGAGAGCTGAATAATGCGATTCGAGAGCTGATGAAGGTTCTGAATCAGCGACCAATGCAAAAGATTGGCGTGAGCCGCCAAGCCCTTTTTGACACCCTCGATAAGCCCGCCCTGAAACCATTACCGATGCAAAAATATGTCTACACAGAACATAAACGCGCCAAAGTGGGGCCGGACTACCACATTGAGTACGCAAAACATTACTACTCGGTACCGCATCAGCTTGTGGGTCAACATGTGACACTGGAAGCCACGTCGCAGATCATACAAATCTTCCATCAAGGTCAACCTGTCTCGTCTCACCCAATCAGCCGAAAAGAGTATGGACTGAGTACCCACATGGAACATATGCCGAGCCATCATCAACATCAAAAGTGGTCACCAGAACGCTTGATCGGATGGAGCAAGCAGATAGGCGTCGCCACCGAAAACGTCATCAAACAACAAATCCAGTCCAAAGCTCATCCAGCCCAAGCCACTCGTCGCTGCCTTGGCATACTGAGTCTAGCGCGCAAACATGGTGATGTTCGCCTAGAGCAAGCCTGTCAGGATGCCTTACTGGTAAACAAGCCCGTTCTACGCTTTATCCGAAATCTGCTCGACCATCATCGAGAAGGCACGCTGTCCCTTCCTTCTGACTCGACACCCGACATCCCGCACAGCAATGTTCGCGGGCCACACTGCTACCACTAGGAGAACGACATGAATCACCTGACTGAACAACTAAAAATGCTGCGATTGAGCCATGCCGTCACCGCGTTAGAGCAACAACGAGAACAATTAACTACCTATGGAGAACTGGACTTTGAGCCACGTCTCACATTGCTCCTTGACAGTGAGCTGCTAGGCAGAAATCAAGGCAAAATCGAACGGCTCAAGCGACAAGCAAAACTGCGCGTAGAAGCCAGCGCCAGCCAGCTACTCTACAAAGAAGGGCGTGGACTGAAACGCCTCCAATTAGGAGAACTGCTGACAGGCGGTTATCTGCAAAAGCATCAAAACATCCTTATCACAGGCCCAACGGGCGCGGGAAAAACTTATGTTGCCTGCGCTCTTGCCTCACAGGCGTGCGAGCAACTTTATAGCGTTCGTTATCTGCGTCTGAGTCGACTGCTGGACGACCTCAGCCTTGGCCGCTTAGACGGCACCTATCAAAAACAACTCGCCGCCCTCGCCAAAAAGCAGCTGCTGATACTCGATGACTGGGGAATGGAAAAACTCAGTGCGGATCATGCAGGCCATTTATTAGAGCTTTTAGAAGATCGTTACCAAACAAGCAGCACGATCATGATCAGTCAACTGCCGGTGAAAGAGTGGTACAACATGATAGGCAATGCCACGGTAGCGGATGCTTTATTAGACCGTTTAATCCACAACAGTCACCGCATCGAACTAGGAGGAGAATCGATGAGAAAACTGGCGCAATCCGGACACATGGAGTAAAACTAGAAACTGAGAAAATGAAGGGAAAAAGGTGTCCGGATTAAAACGGTACCAGTGTCCGGAATCAGCGGAATATGCATGTTCTGATTTACTGTTCATTAATTTATCTAATTGTTCTATAAGCGCTTTACGATTCAGAAGGTTTGTCAGCGAATCTATATTTGAAAGTGTAATAAAGGCCTGAGTCCGCTCTTCAACTTTTTGCTCCATTTCAACCAGTAATTTAGCATGCTGATGCTTGGTAGAAATAACATCGACCGTAAACCCTGCGGTTTTAAAAGCGGATAACAAAATAATGCAGGTAAAGAAGAGACCTAAAAAACCTAACGTTTGGTGTGATGATACCTCCGAAGACATCAGAAGCACTGAATACGGAAGCAATAAAATAAGAATATAAGAAAGAGAAAGCGTTCTATTTGCAGATAAAATCATCGCCGAGCCACTGGCAAACCCAGCTACAATAACCATGGTCGCTGTTAACTCGATCTCACTGGCGTTATGGTAAAAATATAATGTATAAAACGACCACATAAATGCCGTCGCAGTTGCACCAATAGAAAACCAAAACAAATTTCGTTTCGGATCATTAGATGGATTTTTTTTGTAATAAGCACTAACAACAGCGCGGTAAAAAACGATACCAAGCATGATGAGCCACCACACCACTTTTTCAGATTGGTCTATCGTTTTTTCAAAACCAAATGCTAAAACCGCACTGGTGATAATGATAATAATAAGGCCAGCAGGAAAGTTACTGTAAAGTAGCTTATTCGCTTCTTCTTTCATGTTTCTATCTATAATTTTTGGCATAAATGGCTCTTGATTCTGGCTATTTCTTTGTAAAAATAAACACGTATTCGCCCGATTAACAACCTTAAACTTGTCTGACAAGACTAAAAATAACGCTAGGAAAGGTACGAACAAGCCCTCTTGCCTCAGCATGTGGATAAAAGCCTGTTATTCGAGGCGAGTACCGAATGTGAATAGTGGTTCTATTTTCGAGGTGCTCAACAAAGAATACAGGCTTTTAGACCATGCCCTATGGGTCTTTCAGAGAAAACGCCATATGTCGTTGCGACTCTTTGAAAGGTACCTACATTCCTTCAGAGTCGCGCCTTATCTGACGATTTCTCTGAAAGACTGAGGCTTAGTAGACTTATTCGCACCTTCCCTAGGCTGTTATCATCCTTAAATTGTCATTTAACTATAAAGCTTTTAGTTAACTTTAACGTATTTAATAATCATATTTTTTAAAGAAAAACATCTAAAAAAGAAGCCTTTAACGTTTAATTTATAACAAAAATTTAAAACATACATAAAACTCTTAATCATTAAGTTATATAGGTGTTATTTATTATGAAAGTCTCATTCCTCGCCGACGAAAAACAATTCATTCCCACTATTGCTCAGTGGTATTTCAATGAATGGGGACGATTAACGCCTAACAGATCGCTAGAGGATATTGTGAAAAAAGTTACGTCGATGGCTGAAAGTAGAGCGGCACTGCCGATCTCTTTTGTATTGCATGATAATGACGACTTGCTGGCTGTAGCAGAGCTAAAGTACCATGAACACCCTGATTTTCCCGACTACCAACATTGGCTCGGTGGTGTTTTCGTTCCAGCTGATAAACGTGGACAAGGTTATTCCAACATTATTCTTTCACACACTTTTAAGCATGCTAAAAACCTAGGTATTCCAGATCTTTATCTGCAATGCGAAAAACATAATATCGACCTGTATTTAAAACACGATTTTGAAGTGATACACAGAATGAATGACAAAGACGTCGAGAAAGCGGTGATGGTTCTAAGGCTTGGGTAGGAAAACATACGGTTTACGCTCTCACACTTAATGACTCAGCTTGCGCTGTTCCACACCGTAAATAACGGCCTTTGTATGAAATTAAAATGCTATTCTGGGGTCTTATTAGCGCTGAATACATTCTTTCAATACACTTCAACAAAAGAGACATAGTATGAAAATGTTACGTTTTATCTCCATTTTAGAAGGCACATCGCTGCTATTGTTGCTCTTCATTGCCGTGCCATTGAAACGCCTGATGGACATGCCGGAATATGTAAGCATTATTGGTCCAATTCATGGTGGATTGTTTATTTTGTTTAACATTCTTTTGATGTTAAGTGTGTCTCGGTATGGGGTTTCGTCAAAACACGCCTTGATAGGATTTATTGCGTCAGTAATACCATTCGGTAGCTATGTCTTTAAAGCGAAGGTCTTAAATAAATACTAACACCCGCGCTTCAGTGACATGCTTCCAATAAAAAAGCAGAGAAAAAGACCATCCTCTTCTCTGCTTTTCGTATTATTTTTTCTGATCTTTTATAACCGATCAATCTGTCTTAAACAGACGATTTCTTCACGAACTGAGATTTCAGCATCATTTCGCCGCCACCATCCAATTTGCAATCGATGTCATGATCGCCATCAACAAGGCGTTTGATCGTGGCCTTGGTGCCAATTTTTAGCACTTGAGAAGAACCTTTAACTTTAAGGTCTTTCGCCAACGTCACTTTATCGCCTTCTTGCAATAAGTTGCCGCCCATATCTTTGATAATAAGCGCATCTTCGTCAACGACAACTTCATTTGGGTTCCATTCATACGCACACTCCGGACAAATCAACATAGCTTGATCTTCATACACGTAAGTAGAATCGCATTTGGGGCAATTTGGAAGACTCATATTTATCACTACCTTCTAACGTAAACAGGAAAATTTCGCGCATTATAACCCTATTTTCGTTATGGTTTTTGTTCATCCGTAAAAATAATTTATTTTTACTCTCCCTAGATATACGGTAAATAGATATTCAAGAATACAAACCAATCTAAATTCCTTAATAAAACGTACTAGACTTCAAATGATGAAGATGAAATGAGGAGCACTTACATGAAACTAGGATTGGTTTGGTTCGGAGATGATTTGCGCTGTGCAGATCAGAACATGTTGTGGCGAGCGGTTCAGGAGGTCGATTATCTTGTCTGCCTATACTGCGACGAACCTCATCTCAACCGCCCTAGCCGTTATGCGACTCAAGGCATGTCCGAGAATCGTCGTCGCTTTTTGGACCAAGGCCTTCAAAATCTAGCACTACAATTACAGTCCTTGGGGCAAACCTTATTCGTCAGTTCCATGGATGCTGCCACAAGCTTAAATATACTACTCAATGAAGTACCGATTGCGCATCTATACCGAAACCACCACGGCGGTTGGGACGAACAACAAACGCTAAAGCGCATCGCCAGCCGATACCCTGACGTGCGTATTCATCTAGACCATGGTTTGAGCTTATTCATGCCATCACAACTGCCATTTGATGTAATGCAGTTACCAGACTCTTTTTCAAAATTCCGACGATTAGTCGAAAATATAGATGTGCTTACGCCCTTACCTGCATTACAAAAACTACCACCAGCACCGACTTTCGATATTCAACGTATTCGTCCTTGGAGGCTTAAGCAAATAGAAGAAAACAGTGTATTCACTGGCGGAGAGCAAGCTGCGATATATCAGCTAAGCGATTATTTCTCGACCAACCTCCCAAGCCAATACAAAGCAACACGCAATGAATTAGACGGTTGGGAAAACTCCACTAAATTCTCGCCGTGGTTGGCACAAGGCAGTTTGTCCGCTCGACAAATCAAAGCCAGTATCGACGTTTACGAGCGAGATCATGGCGCAAGCGAATCAACCTATTGGATTTATTTCGAACTGTTGTGGCGCGAGTATTTTCATTGGTATGCGACACGCTATGGCAAGCAACTTTTCTTGCCAGGTGGATTAACAGGAAAGCAAACTCAAGGCAGTTATTATGCCGAGCGTTTTCGTAAATGGAGCCAAGGCAATACGCCTTATCCTTTGGTAAACGCTTGCATGAAACAGCTCAATGAAACAGGCTTTATGAGCAATCGCGGTCGCCAAATTGTCGCCAGTTGTTTGATTTATGAATTTGGCTTAGATTGGCGTTACGGCGCGGCTTACTTTGAAGAACAACTGATCGATTACAACGTCGGTTCGAATTGGGGCAATTGGCAATACATTGCGGGTGTTGGTGCCGATCCAAGAGGCGGCCGCCACTTCAATTTGCAAAAGCAAACCGAACAGTACGACCCAAACCAGAATTTTATTGATAAATGGCAAGGCCAAGTTTTTGATACACAATTAGATTCGGTCGATGCTGCCGATTGGCCAATTTACCCAACATCCAGCAATTAATTATGAAGCATAATCCATATCACACGCTACGCGTTATACTTGGCGATCAGCTAAACGCTGCCCACTCTTGGTTTAAAGAACAAGATCAAGGCGTGCTCTACATCATAGCCGAGCTACATCCAGAAGCCACTTATGTCACACATCATATCCAAAAGCTTTGTGCATTTTTCCTCGCCATGGAACGCTTTGCTAACGCGCTAAAAGAAAACGGCCATGACGTGTGTTATCTCACTTTGGATGACACTCAAAATCAGAGTTTAGAAGAAGTAATATTAAGCCTCGCCAAGCAATATAATATTGACCATATAGAGCTTCAACGCCCCGATGAATACCGTGTCTTACAGCAATATCATCAGCTAATAACCCATCACTCGACACCTAAATTTAGCATGGTCGATAGCGAGCATTTCTTATTACCTTTCAATGATATTCCTAACTTTTTTCAAGCAAAAAGCACCGTTCGTATGGAGCATTTCTATCGTAAAATACGCCAGCGTTTTAATATATTGATGGCCGATGAAAGACAACCTGAAGGCGGGCAATGGAACTACGACATAGCCAATCGCAATAAACTCAAAGCAAAAGATCTCGACGATATTCCAGCGCCCTTGTGTTTCCAGCATGATGTAACCCATTTGCTTGAGCGCATCCAGCGTCACAATATTCCTTCCCTTGGCAAAACAGAATCCAATTTACTTTGGCCAGTCACCAGCAAAGACGCGCGTAATTTACTCGCCTTTTTCTGCGAGCACTTGCTGCCAAACTTTGGTCGCTTTCAAGATGCCATGACAAACCAAACACCGCACAGCTGGAGCTTGTACCATTCGCGTCTGTCTTTTGCACTTAACGCCAAATTGATCAGCCCAAAACACGTTATCAAAGCCGCCATTACGGCGTATCAAGAAAACGACAACATCGACATTGCCCAAATTGAAGGCTTCGTACGGCAAATCCTCGGCTGGCGCGAATATGTGCGCGGCATGTATTGGATCAATATGCCGGACTATGAACAACAAAATGCCTTAAACGCCGAGCGAGAGTTACCCAGCTATTTCTGGAGCGGGAAAACCAAGATGAAGTGTCTTGCCAGCGCCATTGGGCAATCTCTCGATTACGCCTATGCACATCATATTCAACGTTTAATGGTAACAGGCAACTTCTGCATGCTAACGGAAATTCAGCCGCAACAAGTCGATGAATGGTATCTAGGCATTTATGTGGACGCTTTGGAGTGGGTGGAATTGCCCAATACCCGTGGCATGAGTCAATTTGCCGATGGTGGCTGGATTGCCTCCAAACCTTATGCTGCAAGCGGCAGCTATATGCAGAAAATGAGCGATTACTGCGGTGATTGCCATTACAAGGTCAAAGAGAAAACCAGCGCGCAGTCTTGCCCTCTCAACAGCTTGTATTGGCGATTTATGGTGAAACATCGAGAACGCCTTGCGAAGAATCATCGCATCGGCATGATTTATGGTAATTGGGATAAGCAAGACGACGCGCAAAAGCACGCCGTCTTACAAAGAGCAGAATGGTGTTTAGAAAACATTGAATCGCTGTAATTTCTACTTTTTACTTTCTGATTGAAAGTTTAATTAACCGATGTCGCTTCTTGGCGATTAAAACGCTGTTGCTGCCATTTAACGATTCTTGGTAACAATAAACCGGCAATCACAATCGCTACGCCTACTAGCTGCAAGCTTGTTACAGTTTGACCATATGCAAATGCCGTCAAGGCCGCGAAGACAGGCACAAAATTAAAGAACAAGGAAGCATTCGCGGCACCTAGCTGCTTCACACCTGAAATCCACAACAAGTAACCACCCACGGTGCCAAACACACCAATGAACAATAAGTCTCCAAAGACACTGCCACTGATCGCCAAACTTTCTTGTAGTGGATGAACTTCAGTACTAAACGCCGTAACCAAAGAAATCACACCTAGTCCTGATAACATGCCAACCAGAGTATAAGGAATCATCGGCATCCAACGGCTCACACCTTGCGTTAAATAGGTATAAAGGCTCCAGCACAACATACCCAGAAAGATCATTTGATCGCCGTGGTTAAACTCAAAACCCAACAAGCGTTTAAGCTCGCCATTGGTTAATACCAACAACACACCGGATAAACAAACCACCAAACTAAACACCGCACCGCGAGCTGGCAGTTTGCGTTGCAACAAAGAACCAATCAGAGACGTTGCCAAAGGGCTGAGCGCCATAATCAAAGCACCGTTACTGGCATCTGTTTGTGCTAAGCCAGTAAATAAACCAAGGTTTAAACCACCGACACCAATAATAGAAACGCCAATCGCCCACGCCCATTGCTTTGCCGTTAAACTAGGCATCGGCATGTTTTTCCATTTGGCATAAATAAACAGACAAAAAGCAGCGATGGCAAAACGCCAAATGACCAAGGTTAGCGCGTGCACTTCTCCCAACGCATGTTTACCAACGGGAAAACACGCTCCCCAGAAAAACGTGCATAGCAACAGCAATAATACGGCATTGGTATTCACCGAACGGCTCATATCTTTCTCCATTAAAAGAAAACTTGAAAATATAAGGTGCAGTGTATAGATTTTAAATACGGAATAAATAGACAAAATTGAGACAATAAATCCCAAATATGAAATTTAACTATTCACTTGATGATATGCGTTGTTTTTGTGCGGTTGCCCAACATGGCAGTTTTAAACAAGCGTCGGCGGCGCTGGAGATTCCACTCTCTACATTGAGTCGACGAGTCGCCAAACTCGAAGAAGACTTGGCAATAAGACTGCTGAATCGGGATGCACATAGAGTCAAGCTCACCCACTCAGGACAACGATATTTCGAAAGGAGCGCGTCTCTTTTTGAAGAATTAGAGGATGTGGCGGAGTGCCTGCTGCAGGACAAAACCCAAGCCAAAGGTACGATTCGGATTTCTGCACCGGTGAATTTTGGTGTGCATGTTTTAGCTCAGCACTTTAATGCCTTTTTGATCGAATACCCTGACATTAATCTGGATTTGCGTCTCTCAAATCAAAACATCGACATTGAAGAAGAAGCCATCGACATCGCGTTTCGAGTCGGTGACCATAATGCAGATCATTGGGTTGGCCGACACTTAACAGATATTCGCTTTATGATATGCGGCTCGGTCAATTTAGACCTATCCAATCTAAAAGCGCCTTGTGACTTGGAAGGCTTTCCCACTGTCTTGTGTTCGCCCATGTCTACGTGGAAGCTGCAACACACTACCTCAGGAGAGATGCAAACCCATAAACCAAACCATAATATTCGCCTAAAAGTAGACGACATCAGCTTGCTTACGCGCGCCATACAAGATGGCTTAGGTATCGGTTTTATGCCTGATTATAATGCGCAGCCATTGATTGATTCCGGAGAGATTCAACAAGTTTTACCAGATTGGAGTAACCAACCTCGCGGCTGCCAAATGCTCTATCGAGATCGAGACAACATGCCCTTGCGACTTCGTCTGTTAATCGACTTCATGATCAAGCGGTTTAACGACAATCCACTATACCAATAACTAAAAAAGGCATACTTATTTTAAGCGACTAAGCAAATTGATTAACCGATAGCTCCACTATTAAGTCGCTGCTGATCTTTTCTAAGGCTGCTTCCAATTCTGACAAAGGTAAATTTTTTGGTACAGCCAACACCATGTCAGTTTTGAACAGCATATCGGAACTCATCGGCGCAGGTTCACAAGTGGTGGTAAGTTCTTTGACGTTAACCATCAATGAATGCAGTACTTGGGACACCTCTTTAACAATGCCCGGACGGTCATTGCCAACCACGGATAGTGACAATGTCGAGCCTTCTGTTGTTTTCTGATTCGCCATTTCAACGGTGACATGCAGACCCAGTTGTTCAAAATTACGTAGCGCATTCACCAGTGCTTCTTGATGCTCCAAGGGAACAGACAAGATTAAAATACCGGCAAACTTATCTGCCAAATGCGCCATGCGGCTTTCCAACCAATTGCCGTGATGGCGAGCAATCGTATCGGATAAACGCTCAACAAGACCGGGGCGATCTTCACCAATAAAACTCAATACAAGATGCTGCGACATAGTTTTCCTACCCAAAATTTAGATTTTTTATAAGATAAAACAGGTTATGCAAGGCTAACAATAAAAGTAGACGAAATCCAAACTACCGCAACTCTTCTTATTCGCCAAGCAAAAGTCCTTTTCCCTTCCGTATTTCAATCTGCCTTTTTCAATTTCGCTTGCTGATGTAAAAAGTAAAAACCCAAACCAGCCGCTAAGATGCCAGAAACACTGCCCATACCGATAGACCATCTCGCTCCCAAGGAGTCCGCTACCCAACCGACCAGAGGCGCACCCAAGGCAGTACTTCCCAAGGCCGTTGCTAGAACCACTGCCATCACCCGACCGCGGTAACGTTTTTCCGTTGCCACTTGCATATAAGAAGCGGTTGACGTGGTAAACAGCTGCAAACTAAGACCCAACAAAACCAGTAACACGGCAAACGACCAGAAAGAGGGACTCACGGCCACAAAAAAGCTGCTCATCGCGTACATGGCTGCAACGTAGATCATAAAACGGAAAGACGGCGAAGAACGACGACTTGCCGTCACCACAGCACCCGAAATAGAGCCAATGGCCATCATGGAGATCAAGAAGCCATATTGATCCGCATGACCTTGGAAAACATGCACCGTCATCGCCGACAAATACACCGAGAAGTTCATGCCAAGACCACAAATCAAGAACGACATGACTAGGATCACGGTCATCTCTCGGTGCTGACCAATATAGCGAAAACCATCCAAGAATTTCGCCATGTCTGGTGTGGCTTTGCTGGTATCTGGCACCACCTCAGGAAGACGTTTCTTAAAAAGGTGAAGGGCAGTCAACAACGGAATAAAAGACAGCACATTGATCATAAACACCCAGCCAGTGCCGATCAGTGCGATTAGGATCCCAGCAATAGCAGGACCAATCAAACGAGCCGAGTTGAACGCCACCGAGTTTAAACCCACCGCGTTCGACAATTCTTTTTCACTGACAATATCAGACACAAAGGCATGACGGGCAGGCGCATCAAACGCAGCAACACACCCCAAGGCAAAGGCACAAACACACACTTGCCACAGCACCACTTGCCCACTGAGCACTAACACACCAAGAATCAATGCCAAAGCCGCCATTAAGGATTGAGTAATAAAGAGTAATTTGCGGCGATCCATGCGATCCGCTGCCCAACCGGTAATCGGCAAAAGCAAAATTTGCGGGGCGAATTGCAAAAAGACAACCAAGCCCACAGCGGAAGCGTTTTTATCAGAGAGTTCAGCGATCACGATCCAATCTTGGGCAGTACGTTGCAACCAAGCGCCTATATTCGAAATAGCAGCGCCACCGAACCAAAGTCGATAGTTCGGGTTAGATAAAGAGCGAAATGTTCTACTCAACGAAAACTCCTTTTATCACCTAAAAAATGTCATTAAATGGATTTAACATAATGAGAATAAATAGCAGAGCTAAAAAACACTGCTTAAATGGCGCTTTCTTGTACACTGAACAAAGTAAGCCCAATCCTGTAAAACGTAAGGGATTAAAAGTTTCACAGTCATTGCTTCATAAAAATAATCAACTACAGGTATTACATAGTGATATTCAATAAAATGTCTCTAAAAGCACAGTTTATTTCCGTTATTGCGCTACCCTGCCTTGTGCTCTTACTAGTCAGCTGGGCCGGATTACGCGGTTTATCTAATGCACAAGAACAAACCAAACAACTGGCTCAAAATACCAGCGCTCCTCTGAGGTCGCTTGCTGAAGTGGCGTCTCGTATTCCTCGCATGCGTGTCGGTATCGACATCATCTTGCTGCAAGAAATACCCGCAATGCAGGATGAAAGAGGCGCCTTAACACGCGTCAAAGAAACTCGCACAGAAGATATCCCTGAAATGGATATGGCACTAAAACAAGCATTGGAGGCACAAGCCACGCCTCAGATGCGCGCCGAAGTACAAAAGATCATTGATATTTTTGCTAAGGTCAAAAGTAACGAACTCACGCCAATGCTAGCAGCAATAGAGAAAAATGATCTCACCACCGCACAGGAAATATACAAAACGAAATACGCTAGCAGTTACGGCGTCATGCGCAAGGCCGTTAACAAAATGCTCGATGACTTACTTGAGCAAGGCGAAAAAGCCTACGCTCAAAGCCAAACAAATTACGAAAACAGCCGAAATAATATGGTTGTTTTGATTATCATCGCCTTGCTGGCATCTATTCTGTTGGCTTGGTTAATGTTACGTCGTCTTTCTCTGCGTGTCTCCTATCTACAGCAACATATTTCCAGTGCCAGTGATAAATTGGATTTAGGTTCTGCCATGACCATGGACGGTAAAGATGAACTTAGCGATATTGCGCAGCACTTCAATCTCTTCATAACGAAAGTTCGTACTGCAATTGAAAACGTTGCCGACAATTCTCGTCAGCTTGCCCACACAGCCAATGATGTGGCGGCTAAAGCGAAGGCCACTCACAAAAACAGCCTAAATGAACGCGACCGCACCACACAAATTGCCACGGCCATCCATGAAATGGGCGCCACGGTTGAGAACATCGCTGAAAACGCATCACAAGCAGCGAAAGCAGCCCAAGAAGCCGATAAACAAGCTCATCAAGGCGCAGAACTGGTTGCCAGAGCAAGACAAGGCGTCAGCGCCTTATCTTCCGAAATAGAACACATCAGCACTGATATTAACTCATTAGCAACACAGACAGATTCTATCGGTAGCATCCTTGATACCATACGAAGCATTTCTGAACAGACCAACCTATTAGCTTTAAACGCTGCGATTGAAGCTGCTCGTGCTGGTGAACAAGGCCGAGGATTCGCAGTAGTGGTCGATGAAGTTCGAAACCTGGCTAGTCGCTCTGCCGCTTCCACTGATGAAATTCAAAAAATGATCGACAAGTTACAAGAACAATCAGCCAAAACGGTTACTACAATTAAAGCCGGACAAGATCAAAGCACCGCTGTGGTCGGCCAAGCGAATGAGGCAAATACTTCCCTTGAACAAATCACTGCGCACATTGGCCAAATTAGTGATATGAATATTCAAGTAGCTACAGCCACGGAAGAGCAAGCTCTTGTCGTCACTGATATGAGCAAAAATGTTGAAGAGATTAACCAGCTAACAACCGAAACCGCTGAAATCGCTGATGAACTAACAGCGTCGAGCACGAACTTGCAGAAACTGTCTCTTCAACTTGATAAATTAGTGACTCAGTTTAAGCTTTAAAACCAACAACCGTTTGGCGAGCAAACCGTAGAAACAAGAAAGGGAAGCAAATTGCTTCCCTTTCTTTTTAATAACCAAAAGCCGCTCTATCGCTAATTAGTTCTTATCATTCGAAAGACAAGCCGCCGCGGTAAATAACACATCGGTCGAGCTATTCAGCGCCGTCTCAGCAGAATCCTGCAATACACCAATAATGAAACCAACCGCTACAACCTGCATGGCAATCTCATTGGGGATATTGAACAAACTACACGCCAATGGAATCAATAAAAGAGAACCACCAGCCACGCCCGATGCGCCACACGCCGACACGGCCGCAATCACGCTAAGTAATAATGCCGTACCAAAATCCAGTGAAATACCCAAGGTATGTACAGCCGCCAAGGTTAAAACCGTAATAGTAATGGCCGCACCTGCCATATTGATCGTCGCGCCCAGCGGAATAGATACAGAATAGGTGTCTTCATCCAAGTCTAAGCGCTTACAAAGATCTAAGTTAACCGGAATATTTGCCGCAGAACTACGGGTAAAAAATGCCGTCACGCCGCTTTCTTTTAGACACTTAAAAACCAAAGGATATGGGTTACGACGAATTTTACAAAACACCAACAATGGATTGGTAACAAACGCGATAAATAGCATTGAGCCAATCAGCACTGCTAACAGGTGAGAATAACCAAATAGCGCATCAAAACCAGTCGCCGCTATCGTGCTGGCAACCAAACCAAAGATACCAAAAGGTGCCAAGCGAATAATGAAGGACACAATACCTGTCACACTAGTCGATATATGCTGCAACGCAGATTTAGTCGCTTCCGACGCATGACGCAAACCCAAACCAAAACCAATCGCCCACGTTAATATGCCAACATAGTTGCCTTGAACCAGCGCATTGACTGGATTGTCTACGATTTTAAACACCAAGGTATGCAACACTTCGCCAATGCCTTGAGGCGCGCTTTGGCTTAAATCAGGAGCTACCAAGTTTAATTGCGTCGGGAAGGCAAAACTGAACATCACAGCCGTTAACGCTGCGACAAAAGTACCTACAATATAAAGCACAATCACAGGGCTAATATGACTTTGTTGCGCTTGTTTATGATTAGCAATCGATGCCATCACCAACAAAAACACCAAAATTGGCGCAATGGCTTTCAGTGCTTTGACGAAAAAATCACCAAGCAAACTGGTAGACAAAGCGACGCTAGGTGAGACATAGGCGAGTACTACGCCACAAATAATACCGATGGCAATTTGTAATACCAAACTACCGCGAAGATAACGCTGAAACAGTGATGGTTTTTGAGCAAATGTCATTAGAAGGGGGTCCATTGAAATTTTCAAGGCCGCACCTTACTGCATCCCAACTCAAAAATGAACCATTTTAGGGCGTGATTGCAGATATTATTGCAATATATCAACCAACTCCAACATTTAACCGATCATTCAACTTCCTCATTTTCTACTAAAAACACCACTTGTACTCAGCCCAAATTAGCCCCATATTGCTTACATACATAAACCTTACTAAGGAATCACAATGTCGAATTTGTTAGAAAAATTGAACTGGCGTTATGCCACCAAAAAAATGGATTCAAGCAAAGCCGTTGAGCAAGAAAAAGTAGATCGTATTTTAGAAGCGATTCGTCTTACAGCGACATCAAGCGGTCTTCAGCCATACGAAGTTATCGTCGTGAAAAACAAAGCTCTACGTGAAGCCATCGTTCCTCATGCCTGGAACCAAGCACAAATCACAGACGGTTCTCATCTGTTAGTTTTTGCTGCATGGGACAACTACACGGAAGAGCGCATCAACAAGATGTTCGACCTAGTCAACGACGAACGAGGCTTTAAAAACGAAGGCTGGGGAAATTACCGTCAAATGATTCTAGGTGCTTACCCTCCACGTGATGCTGAAGTAAATTACCAACACGCT
This sequence comes from Marinomonas sp., assembly GCF_965225885.1. Classification (NCBI taxonomy): domain Bacteria; kingdom Pseudomonadati; phylum Pseudomonadota; class Gammaproteobacteria; order Oceanospirillales; family Oceanospirillaceae; genus Marinomonas; species Marinomonas sp. The sequence continues at coordinate 938,750 of NZ_OZ245329.1, read as the reverse complement.
GCGCGTCAAGCTTACATCGGTCTTGGTACTGCCTTGATTGCTGCCGCAGAAGAAGGCGTAGACAGCACACCAATGGAAGGCTTCGACCCTGCTAAAGTTGACGAAATTCTAGGTCTAACTGAACGCGGACTTCGCTCCGTGATTTTGCTTCCTCTAGGTTACCGCGCAGACGAAGGCGACTGGTTGAAAGACCTGAAAAAAGTACGTCGTTCAACAGAAGAGTTTATTACTGAAATGAACTAATTTGCTGTTTCATTGAAACAACAGATCTAAAACGCCAGTCTGCTGGCGTTTTTTTATGCTCAGCTTTTGAATATGACAAAAAGCATGAAAGCCACACACCAGATCAAATAATAATGACCCAAACGCAAAAAACCTGCGTATGTTAATGGCATTAAGACTCTTTAACTGCCCAAGGACAAAGCATGGTTAAATACCTAGGACTCCTCTTCATCACCCTATTTTTAAGCGCTTGCTCTTCGAACGACAGCTGGCGCACAGCAAGCCGAGAACCCGCAGGCATTGCGCCTTCACCAGAAACAGAAAAAAACGCCGTGATTGAATTTTATGCCGCCGATGCCTTTAGTTGGCGTGGGTGGTTTGCGGTTCATACTTGGGTAGCAACCAAAGAAAAGAATGCTGCTGAATATACCGTTCACGAGGTCGTGGGTTGGCGAGTAGATAGAGGGTTGCCAGCGTTATCTGAATACACAACGACCACACCAGATCGTTATTGGTTTGGCGCAAAGCCAGAGAAAGTGCTGTCAATTATTGGCCCAAAAGCGGAAGCATTGATTCCCAAAATTAACGAGGCAGTAAAACGCTACCCTTGGGCAAACGAATACACCGTGTTCCCTGGACCAAACAGCAACACATTCCCCGAGTGGATAGGCTTGCAAGTACCAGAGCTAAACCTTGATATGCCATTTAGAACCATCGGCAGCGGCTATGCGGATAACTAAAATCATTTATTCGCTCGCTAGGCAAAAAATTAAGTCAGTATTTAGAAAGCCTCTGTATTGACCCACCTTTGCCCTTAGGCTACGTTTTCTGCATGGAAAATGTAGCCTAGCAATCTTGTTATTAAAGCCAACGTTCCAACCTAACCTTTTCAGTTAATGTTCCAATCTAAGTCACAATAACAATTCACTCGGATCTTTTACGAGCATCTTTTAAAAGGCACAAACATGGTCAAGGATTACGCTTTTGAAGCACAAAAAACACAACAGCGTTTGTTAGCAGAATTAGATTTTAGCCAACTCACTTCTCAGCAAAAAGCCATCTTTATTAAGCGCTTAGAAAACGGATTTACGCCACTCTTTGAGCAGCTTTTTCCGCTTTATGGACAGTGCTTCGACCTGCATTATCACCTTAAGGTATTACTGCAATCCTTTATCGATTTTCATAAGAAAAAACGCCCAGCACAAATCAAAGACAAAGCAGAGTTCTGGTTTGAATCCAATCAAAATGTCGGCATTGCCGTCTATGTGGATTTATTAGCTGACGACCTCAGCTCCCTAATCGACAAGATCCCGTATTTTGAATCCTTAGGGATCAACTATGTTCATCTAATGCCGCTTTATTTAGCACCAGAAGGCAATAGTGATGGCGGTTACGCGATTTCAGATTACCGTACTGTATCGCCAAATTTGGGCACCAACAAAGATCTAAAAGACCTTGCTTCCGCGCTGCATAAAAAAGGCATCCGCATGGTGTTGGATTTTGTGTTTAATCACACATCAGACGAACATCGCTGGGCGGAAGCTGCAAAGTCAGGCGATCAAGAATTCCAAGGCTACTACTATTTCATGGACGAGCAAGACGCCATGGAATACAACAAAACCGTACGTGAAATATTTCCGCAGGTTCGTCGCGGTAGTTTCACTTATTTACCTGAACTAGACAGCCACGTCTGGACAACCTTTAACTCATTCCAATGGGATTTAAACTATTCCAACCCAGCGGTTTTTGTCGCTGTCGTAGAAGAAATGCTGCATCTGATTTTAAACGGCTGCGATGTTTTACGACTCGATGCTTTAGCTTTTGTCTGGAAAGAAAAAGGCACGGTGTGTGAGAACTTACCCAAGGCTCACAACCTGATCAAAGCCTTCAAAGCCTGCTTGGATATTGCTGCGCCACAAGTGGTGTTTAAATCCGAAGCCATTGTTCACCCAGATGAAGTAAACAAATACATCGGCGCCGACGAATGCACGCTGTCTTACAATCCGCTGATGATGGCCTTGTTATGGGAAAGCTTAGCGACACGCCAAACTAGCTTATTGTATCAATCCCTTGAACGCAGTTTCACCATTCCAGAACATACCACTTGGATAAACTACATTCGCTGTCATGACGATATTGGCTGGTTATGGGATGACGCCATTTCTGATCGTCTTGGCATTGATGGGATCGGCCATCGCCGCTTCTTGAACCAATTCTATACCGGACAATTTGAAGGTTCTTTTGCTGCGGGCGTACCCTTTCAAGAAAACCCAGTCAATGGTGATTGCCGTGTTTGCGGTACCTTGGCGTCTCTGGCGGGTGTAGAAAACGCCATCAACATCAATGATCCTCTATTACTTGATCATGCTATCAAACGTATTCGAGTCCTCAATGGCATAAACTTCGCCATGCCCGGCATTCCGCTACTGTATCAAGGTGATGATCTGGGCGTGCTCAATAGTGACGATTACTTAAATGATCCAACTAAGGTGGATGATAGCCGTTGGGTGCATCGTAAGAAGCTCACCAAAGCCGATTTCGCGCTGGCGGAAGACAACAGCACACCACAAGGCAAAATCGCTCAGCTGATCCGAGAGATGATCCAAATCCGCAAAGCCCATTCGATTTTTGCAGCGGATAAATTTGAATTGGTTTCTCTAGGCAGCCAACACCTGTTTGCTTTCAAACGACAAATGGGCGACAAAACACTATTCGTCATTGCCAACATGAGCGAACACCTAGTAGCGCTCGAACATCTACCACTTGGCCAATCACTAAGCCAACTAATCGGCCAAGACACAGCAATCAACTTGCTAGATAAAGAGTTAATTGATTTGCCATCATTAAGCCTTATCGAACCGTTAGATATTCTTTGGCTGGTTAATAACTAAGCACTTTCAGCTGCTACAAAAAAGCGGATTGATAGAAATATCAATCCGCTTTTTTAATTGCTCTGTACTCGCTTGAGACTAGTGCTTGGTTGAACCGGGATTTGGGATGAAGTTAATCACCACTTCTTCCGCTTCTGGGAAGCTCGTTTGGGGCTTATTCACTCGCGTTGGAATCTCAGTCGGCTGCGCCTGTATAACCGTAGATTGCTCGTCCGTGTAACCACAGGAAATGCACTCACGATATTGCTTTTCAGCGTCATCATCGCGCCATGCACGAATTTTATCCATCTCACTACAACGAGGGCATACCGCCCCTGCGATAAAGCGTTTTACAGTCATAACCCAACTACCTTTAAAAAAGTAACGCCCTAATTCGACGTTATAACAAAGCAGCGCCTTGTCTGATGATTATCAAGCGAGGCGCTGCTTCCTTGCAGTACAAAATTTTAAGCCGCGATGCCGCTGTGTCTCAATAAGGCATCGGTGCTTGGCTCACGACCACGGAATTCAGCGAATAATTCCGCTGCTGGACGAGAACCGCCATTGGCCAATATGGTATCACGGAAGCGTGCGCCGGTATCTTTATTGAAGATGCCGTCCTCTTCGAATTTCGAAAACGCATCCGCCGATAACACTTCGGCCCACTTGTAGCTGTAGTAACCCGCCGCATAACCACCCGCAAAAATATGCGAGAAGCTGGTTTGGAAACGGTTAAATTCAGGTGGCGTGGTAACAGCCACTTTGCTACGAACATCATCAAGGACAGACTGAACTGAAATGTCTTTTTGATATTCCATGTGCAAACGGAAGTCGAACAAAGAAAACTCCAATTGACGCATCATCTGCATGCCGGATTGGAAGTTCTTCGCGGCCAGCATCTTGTCTAACAAGTCTTGTGGCAGCGGCTCGCCTGTTTCGTAATGGCCTGCAATATGAGCCAGAGCTTCTGGCTCATAGCACCAGTTTTCCATAAATTGACTTGGCAACTCGACGGCATCCCATGCCACACCATTGATGCCCGATACAGAAGAAACATCCACTTGAGTTAACATGTGGTGCAAGCCATGACCAAATTCGTGGAACAAGGTCGTCACTTCGTCGTGCGTCAATAAAGCGGGTTTGTCCCCAATTGGCGGCGTGAAGTTACACACAAGATAGGCAATCGGTAACTGCAAGCGGTTATCGCTTAAACGACGACGTGTACGGCAAGAATCCATCCATGCACCTCCGCGTTTCGCTTCACGCGCATACGGATCTAGATAAAATCGAGACACGTCTTCGCCATCCTTGCTGATGGTGAATAACTGCAAGTCCTTGTTATAGCTATCAAATTCTTTTTCTTCACGAATATCCACACCGAATAAAGTTTGTGCCACGTGAAACAATCCAGACAAAACCTTGTTCATTGGGAAGTAAGGACGCAGCTCTTCTTGAGAAATACTAAACTTATGCTGGCGTAGTTTTTCCGCATAGTAAGTCATGTCCCAAGCGTTCAATTTCTCTATGCCATTTTCATCTTTCGCAAACGCTGTTAGCTGCGCAAGATCTTGTTCTGCTGAGCTTTTTGACTTTTTCGCTAAATCGTCTAAGAAATCGATAACCTGCTGGCCATTGTCAGCCATTTTAGTGGCAACCGACAATTCAGCGTAATTATCAAAACCAAGAATATGCGCCATCTCATGACGTAACTCTAAAATTTCGTCGATCAAAGGCGCATTGTTGAATTTGATGTCGCCACCTTGATCGGACGCGCGCGTCGCAAAAGCGCGGTACATTTCTTCGCGCAGTTCGGCATTGTCAGCGTAACTCATCACTGGAATATAAGATGGGAAATCTAATGTGAACAACCAACCGTCTTTTTCTTTGGCTTCGGGCATTTGCTTCGCTTGTGCTAGTGCCGATTCAGGCAAACCAGACAACTCGTTTTCGTCGGTAATTAATTTGCTCCATGCTTGCGTCGCATCCAACACGTTTTCACCAAACTGGCTACCCAATTCAGACAAACGCTGGCTGATCTCGCCATAGCGTTTTTTCGCTTCACCTTCTAGGCCAACACCTGACAATTCGAAATCACGGATGGTTTGCGTCAAGGCTTCGCTTTGTGATTGTGTTAACTTTTTTGCTGCATCGCTTTCAGCAAGGATTTTGTAGGCTTGGTACAAGGCTTTGTTTTGCCCAAGATCCGTATAAAACTGAGTCAATTTTGGCAAACAAGCGTTATAAGCAGCACGCAGCTCTGGGGTGTTTTTTACTGAGTTCAAATGACTAATCGGCGACCAAAAATTGTTTAGGTCGTCGTGTAGTTGATCCAAGGGCAAAACAAGGCTTTGCCATGTTGGATTGGTATTTTCACTCACACAGGCGTCGATGGCTGCTTGGTTGTGCTTGAGTAGTTTCTCTAGATCCGCTTCGATGTTCGCAACATCGACGTCGGTAAAATTAGGTAAGCTGGTCGCGTCCCATACAGACTGTGACATATCATGATATCCTTTTATATTAATTGAACGCTGTATTGCATTGATCAATACTATGCTTACTAAGATAGGTTGTCTTAACACTTTTTCAATGCATAAAAGCCTATTGTGTTAATAGTTCCTTCATTTAATAACACTTTCTATTAACAAGCCCCCCTTTAAGAGAGGATTTATGGTGATGAAATCTTTCCGTGGTAAAACACCACAACTTGGCGACCGTGTTTGGGTCGATGACAGTGCCGTGATTATTGGTGATGTCACCATTGGCGAAGACAGTTCGGTTTGGCCTTTGGTGGCGATTCGTGGCGACATGCACCGCATTCGTATTGGTGCTCGTACCAGCGTCCAAGACAATTCCTGCCTACACATTACTCACGCCAGCGACTATAAGCCAGAAGGTCATCCGCTGACCATTGGTGACGACGTCACCGTTGGCCACATGGCGATGTTACATGGCTGTACGATTGGCAGCAGAGTATTAGTTGGCATGGGGACCACAATCCTCGATGGAGCGGTGATTGAAGACGAAGTCATCATCGGCGCCGGCTCCTTGGTGCCACCTGGTAAGCGTTTAGAAACGGGTTTTATGTACATGGGTTCTCCCGTAAAGCAAATCCGTCCACTCAACGATAAAGAAATCGAATACTTTCAGTATGCCGGACTGAATTACGTCAAATTGAAAGATGAATATTTAGCTGAAGCACTGGCTCAAGAAAAAATATCACAGTAATAAATATCGAAAAAAAAGGATGAGCAAAAATAACACGGCCGTATTGTAAGAAATCATAAAACCACATCGTCTAACAATAGCGCATACCTCGAGGCTTAAATGACCAATGCGAATTTTTCAGTTGAGATAGATCATTCGGCAACAAAAGGCATCTTCCAAGATGCTGTCTTTATTGAAGAATTGCGTATGCAAATGCTGAAATTTGCAAAACTTCAAGTACGAGACAATCAATTAGCAGAAGACGCGGTACAAGAAGCCATGTTCTCTGCGTATCAAAATATTGATCGTTTTGCGCGACAAGCCGCGTTTAAGACTTGGGTGTTTTCTATCTTAAAGAACAAAATTATCGATTTGTTGCGTAAAGAAAAACGCCATACCTCAGCTAGCCAGCTTGAAGATGGGCCAAACCTAAGTGGTGATGCATTAATAGAATACTTGTTCGAAGAAAATGGCCATTGGCAGAAAGACGAGCGTCCAAAAAAATGGGATCAACCAGAGCATGGCGTTGAAAACGAGCACTTCTGGCGTATTTTCGATGCTTGCTTAGACGCTTTACCAGCCAAATATGGTCGATTATTTATGATGCGCGAATTTCTCGAAATGGATACGCCTGAAATTTGTCATAACGAAGATGTGTCAGTAAGTAGCCTAAACGTCACCTTGTATCGTGCTCGATTACGCTTACGGGAATGTTTAGAAGACAACTGGTATCAAGTAGAGAGGTCTTAAACATTATGATCAAATGCAAAGAAGCAACACAATTGCTTTCTGAGAAAATGGATCGTCCTTTGAACGTAAAAGAAAAAGTGCTGCTTACTCTGCACACTTCTATTTGCTCACCTTGTCGTCAGTTTGGCGAGCAAATGAAAACTATGCGCGAAATTTCAAAGAGTTACGCTAAAGAAAGCGATACAACTAAAAAATAAATATTTATTTTCGAAAGATAGTGTAATAAAGACATTCTGGTCAGCGTCAAACAAAGCGTAATCAAAAGACATGTTTGTCTTCCCTTTTAGAATATTGAGGATCTACCCATGAAAAATGCAAAACTATCTTTATCGCTAGCTCTTGGTACCGCTATTGCCCTATCTGCTGTTGCAGTTCCAGCTGAAGCGGCTAGTAAAGAAAAATGCTACGGCGTAGCACTGGCTGGTCAAAATGATTGCGCGGCAGGCCCAGGCACTTCTTGCGCAGGCACTTCCAAAACAGATTACCAGTCAAACTCTTGGAAATTAGTTCCAGCTGGTACCTGTAACGATCTAGAGTCTAAAACATCCTCAACTGGCCACGGCCAATTGCAAGCCTTCTAAGACGGATAACACATGTTATCTCAGTCACAACAAAGCCGAGGCGCTAATGCGCCTTCGGGCTTTATACAAAAAACTGGCATCAGCCTAAAACCTTCCTATTACCACGAGATTCTCGACGCCCATCCAGAACTGGGATTTTTCGAGATTCACGCTGAAAACTATTTAAACCTAGGTGGCCCAGCTCGACACTACTTGCAAAAAATCCGCGAATTCTATGCTTTTACAGTGCATGGCGTGGGGTTATCCATTGGCGGAGAAATGCCTTTAGACCAACAACATTTACGTCGCGTGGCTCAACTCGTCAGCGAAGTGCAGCCTGCAGTTTTTTCCGAGCACCTTGCATGGTCAACTCACGACAACGCATTTTTGAATGACTTATTACCAGTGGCTTATAATCAAGCAACTTTAGATCGCGTTTGTGAGCACATAGACCAGCTTCAATCACGATTAAAACGTCGTGTTTTAATCGAAAATCCTTCGACGTATTTTGAATTCAAACACAGCGACCGCAGCGAAATAGATTTCATTCGTGACATGGTCAAGCGCACAGGTTGTGGCCTATTGCTCGATGTAAACAATGTCGACGTCTCCTGTTTCAACAACCACAGCAACCCATACAATTACATTGACGAATTTCCAAGTAGCGCCGTTGAGCAAATTCACCTTGCCGGTCACACGCTTGACAACAATCCTATCGTGCCGCTCAAAATAGACAGCCACGACGAGCCTGTTTCTCATGATGTTTGGGATTTATATCGACACACCTTAGCAACCATTGGAGATCGCCCGACACTAATTGAGCGCGATGGTAATCTACCGCCTCTGGTAGAACTACTGGCAGAAGCCCAGCAAGCAGACACAATAAGAGACGCAATTCGACAGGAAAACCCGCATGAATGAGCACTTTAAAACCACCTTATTCAATCAAAACAACGCTTTTTATGACGAAGTAAAAGGCCGTTCAGACGATGAGAAAGAAGCTCGCTTTAACGTTTATCGCAACAATGTCTATGTTTCTTTGATCGACGCTCTAGCGGATATTTTCCCTGTCACGCAAATGCTCGTCGGTGAAGACTTCTTCCGAGCAATGGCGCGAGAATATGTGCCATTGAATCCTCCAAAAAAGCCCATCATCAGCGATTATGGAGATGGTTTTTCCGACTTTGTTCGCCATTTTGAACCGGCGAAAAGTCTGCCTTTTTTAGGTGATCTGGCGACGCTAGAATTTAATCTTCTCGCACTGACTAATGCACAAGAATACGACACACTTGAGCACGAGCAAATTTCAGCGGCGTTTAATAACGCATCAGACCCAACCACCTTGCACCTGCTGTTACCGCCAACTACACAAATCCTTGTTTCCCCTTTTGCTATTGGGTCCATTTATCTAGCGCATCAAGGCAATGGAAGCCACTCTTTAGCTGACATAATAATAGATAAAAGCGAGTACTTACTTCTATCAAAGTCCCATTTATACGCAGAGCTGCATATTATTTGTCACACCGAAGCCGTTTTTATAAAACATCTAATGCAAGCCAAACCACTCGGCGAAGCTATCCCAGACGACGAGAGTTTTGACCCCGGCACCAGTCTGGCAAAGCTTATTGAGTGGAAACTATTAACTGAAATCTCTGAAGCGGGCGCCTAAGAGCACAACCTTGAATGATAATAAGAAGGGGAAACCATGCTACAAACGGCAGAAAATCTATTTAAAAAAATACCCGAGTCATTGATTCTGCTCTTGGCGCGATTTGCCATTGCTGCGGTATTTTGGAAGTCTGGCCAAACAAAAATAGAAGGATTCTCTTTGGATATTATCGCGATGGAAGCGCACTTAGGATGGCCGCATTTAAAAGACTCAACTTTGTTTTTGTTTGAATACGAATACAATTTACCATTGCTGTCGCCGATGATAGCAGCAACCTTAGCGGCTCTTGCCGAGCACATTTTACCGATTCTCATTTTGACTGGTTTTTTGACACGCTTTGCTGCGCTCGGTTTGGCAGGAATGACCTTGGTGATTCAGCTTTTTGTCTATCATGACGCTTACCCAACTCACGCCACATGGTTAACCATTGCCTTGTTAATCATGTGGCGCGGCGCGGGCGCTTTTTCTTTAGATCGTTTGATTTTTAAACGCTAATCAGCTTCTCACTTAGCCGGCAGAATAAAAGTAGACGTTGCTTCATGGGTTTGTTCAGCGGCTCCGGATAAGGCATCGGTGAGCTTACTCAAGCGTTTTGATGTCTGTTCATTGCTGACGGTGACTTCCACAATCCGCCTAATGTGCTCGGCAATATCATTCGCTTCTCGTGCCTGCTGCTGAGCTAATTGCGACAGACCATCTAGACTTTCTAATGATGTGGCCGCATCTGCTTCTAATTGGCTCAGAGGCGCGACAACGTCCTCGATTTGCGCAACGCCGTGGCGCATTTTCTCTTGGCCTTGCACCATTTCATTAGAAATCTGCATCGACAAGCTGCTGATGGTTGTGATCACTTTATCTATGGAAGCCGTCACTTCCGCCGTGTTCGTTGCCAAATTTCGGACTTCATCGGCAACTACTGCGAAACCTCGACCACTTTCTCCGGCCCGAGCCGCTTCAATAGACGCATTCAAGGCCAATAGATTTGTCTGTTCCGCAACATTCCGAATGCTGTTCACAAATTCGGTTACCGTCATCGCACTTTGATTTAACTCAGCGACTGCTTTAGAGGTTTCTTCTATATAAGCTGCCACCGCAGTAATGTCTGTGGCCGCAGAAGTAATCACTTTCTTGCCATGTTTGGCCAAATCGTGCGCGGCTTCCGCTTGATTACGCGATACGCTAACGTGATCTGCCATCACATTCGCCGAATTAGATAATTCGCTGACCGAGCCCTGAATATCATTAGCCATAACAGCTTGAGTATTAGAGCCTTGGTTAACATCCGCCACGTTGGTACGAATCTCACTCACCGCGGTGACCACGGTTTTGGCGCTTTTATCAATTTTCATAACAACACCAGCTAAACTGACTTGCATGCGCTTAACGCTATCGAGCAATTGGCCAATTTCCCCTTTTTGCTCAGAAGTAATGTCTTGAGAAAGGTCGCCACGAGCAAATTTGTCTAGCAAGGCAATGACATAATTCAGTGGAGTAACAATACTACGAGAAATCAAAACCGACATAACCAAACCAATTAACACCGCCAAAAGACCAACACCAACGGTTAACCAAATAGCCAATTCTGATTCAGATAAAACTTCCTTCTGGCGCCCTTGCATCATATTGCGTTCGTACTCAGACAACGCAGAGGTTTGTTTTAAAAACGTTTGTAATTCATTACGAGTCGTACCTGCCATCAATTTTTTGGCATCATCAAGTTCACCGAACTCTAAGGCTTCTACCGTTGCTTGAAGAGCGGCCTGATAAACTTTACGTTGTTTTTTTAATCCTTCGATGCTCGCCTTATCTTTCGGCGTTTGCACCAACAGAGCCATTTTCTCTAGATTGGTGTCTAGGCTTTTATTACGTTCATCAATTTCTTTATAAATTGCCACCCGAGCGTTTCGCTCTTCCAGTACAAACAATAATAACAAACGGCTTGCCAAGCTTTCTGCGTTTACGTTGAGCTCGCCGGTCAACTCCACTAGCGCCGCATTTTCATCCACTATGCTGCGGATATTGCCAGACAAAAGCTGAAAGCGGCTGACAGACAACACAACCACCAGCACCAACAATGCCAACAACACTAAATAACTCGCCCTGAGACGACCACGGATACTAGTAAAACCAGGCATAGAACAACCTCTTATGAAATATTAAAGCGACGAAAAGCACGTACCATCTGATATGAACATAATAGACGTAAAACTAGCTAGTTTTATTACAGGTAAATAGTCTTCACTGAATAATGACCCACTTTTTTAAAGCAAGTTTTTAAATAACGAATGACATTTAAAATATACGCTTTAAGGTTTTTTTATAAAAATCAAACGCATCCACAGCACCTTTTACAGCCTGATCCGTTTGCTCATCGGTCAGATTGAGCGCATCCAATTGTGCGACAAACTTACGCCAATGAGGCGCTCGACCGTCTACGTGTGCAGACAAATGCCTAGCACCTCGATGAGCATCGAAATTCAGTTTCTGTGTCTCTTTATACAAAAATGCAGCACCAATATTCGACCCTTCACTGCAATATAACCAGCCAATAGCCTCGTAAAGATGATCGATGCATGCCACATCTTTTTTATCCACATTCAGCGTTAAACCTAAATCCGCCAGATCCGACTCCACCGCAAACAAACGAGGTAACTCAGCCAAACCTGACAGCAAGGTTTGCAAATCTGGTTGATGATACAAAGGCGCAACTGACAAATGGAAAATATGCTGAACACGCAAAAACTTTATATAGTTCTCTTCATTGGCGAATGGCTCGGATTGCATCACCAATGTATCAACACTATCGTGACTGGCAAGCGTGGAATATTTCAGCCGCTTTGCGAAGGTTAAAGTATCTTTTTCTTCTGTCATGGTTAACGCAAACGCTTAAATGGCAAGGTGTAAGCGATCAGGAACAGCAAAGCAGCACATACCACGACGCTTGGGCCTGTTGGAGTGTCCCAGCGATAAGATGCCCACAAACCACCACATACCGACAAGCAACCAATCAAGCTAGCAAACGAGGCCATTTGCACCGGCGTACTCGATAACTTACGCGCCGTCGCGGCAGGAATAATCATCAAGGACGTAATCAACAAAACACCGACGATTTTCATCGCCACGGCAATCACCAAGGCCACCAGCAACATCAGTAATAAACTAATCGCTTCGACCGGATAGCCTTCTACTTTTGCCAACTCTTCATTAACCGTGACGGCCAACAGAGGTTTCCAAAATGTGACTAATAACGCAATGACCGCAAAACCACCGCCATAAATCCAATACACATCGGTTTGGTTAATCGCCAGCAAATCACCAAACAAATACGCCATCAAATCGATACGAATATTGTCGAGAAAGCTCACCGCTACCAAACCAAGTGACAATGCAGAGTGAGCAAGAATGCCCAACAAAGTATCTGTCGCGATAATGTGTTTCTTTTGCAAAGTCACCAACACCAAGGCCAAGCCAACGCATAAAACGATAATCGCAAGGTTCAAATTGATGTCTAATAAAAAACCTAACGCCACACCTAATAGCGCAGAATGCGCCAAGGTGTCACCGAAATACGCCATGCGTCGCCAAACAACAAACGCCCCTAATGGCCCTGCGACCGCCGCCACACCCAATCCGCCTAACAAGGCTCTGAGCAAAAGATCTAACATGCTATTACTGACTCCAAATCTGAACTGGGGTGTGATTAATAATGATTACAGTGAGAATGATCGTGGGTGTGAGCATCGCCATCGTCAGATACAATACCGCCGTGTTCGTCATGCACGTGATCATGCTGATGAGCATAAATCGCGATGGATTCATCCGCCCCAGGTACACCAAACAAAGCCTGATAAGCCGGATGATCGGTGACATGCTGTGGGCTACCAGAACAGCAAACGTGCTGATTAATACAGACCACGGTATCGGTTTTCGCCATCACCAAGTGCAAATCATGAGAGACCATCAGCACGCCGCAATTTAGCTCATTACGAATGTGTTCAATCAGGTTATAAAGTTCCACCTGACCATTCACATCCACGCCTTGCACGGGCTCATCAAGCACCAATAGATTTGGTCTGTTCAATAAGGCACGCGCCAACAAAACACGCTGTGTTTCACCACCAGACAAAACATGCACTTGCGAATGAAGTAAATGTGCGATGCCGAGCTTTTCCAATGTGGGAAGAATTTGCTGTTTATCAACACCGCGCACCAAAGCTAAAAAGTGCTTTACCGTTAATGGCAACGTCGGATCGATATGCAATTTTTGCGGCATATATCCGATGCGCAAGGTTTTGTGTCTTACTATCTCACCTGACGTGGCATCTTGTAGCCCTAACAAGGTGCGAATAAGAGTACTTTTGCCACTGCCGTTGGGGCCAATCAAGGTGACAATTTCACCTTCACTGATCGTCATATCAATGTTTTCGAGCAAGACTCGGCCATCAAACGAGATGCCAATTTTGTCAAAAGCGACTAATCGTTTGCTCACGCGCTTGCTCCTACTGATTTCGCCTTACATTTCGCGCATAAACCTGTTAATTCAATGGTTTCAGCGCGCAATTCAAACCCTTGATGCGCCGCTTTTTCAATCAGCGCAGCGTGAATATCTTGATAATCGAACTCCATGACATTGTGGCACTCATCGCAAATCAAGAAATAACCTTTATGAGCTTTGTCAGCATGAGCACAACCAAGATAGGCGTTCATCGATTCCACTTTATGAATCAAACCCGCGCTCAATAAAAAATCCAACGCGCGATACACTGTTGGCGGCGCCGAGTTAAAACCTTCTTCGGCTAGCTTCGCCAAGAGCTGATAAGCACCAAGTGGGCGATGACGTTCCCAGATCAATTCCAATGCGCGGCGGCGAACTTTTGTTAATCGCTGGCCTTGCTCTGCGCACAGGGTTTCTGCTGTTTCTAACGCCGTATCAATACAATGATTATGGTTGTGATGACTGTGTTGATGGGACTGTTGTTGTGAGTCTTCATGCTTCATTAGAAAGCCCTTCCTACATTGTTGATGTAACTCCAAATCATCGAAGTACTGATGATAATCAAAGCGAAAGCGGCAATAAAACCAAAAGCTCGCGACACTCGTTGTCGCCAAACACGATGCTCACTACTTAACGCAAAACCGGTATCACGTACAAACACACTGATACCAGCAAGAGCCGAAACCGTAATCGCCGTTCCCAATGCCATGGCAAAAGTGGCAACCAAGCCCCAAACAAAAATCCCCGTACTTAACGAAAATAACAAGACTAAAATCGCACCGGTGCAAGGACGAATCCCCACCGCTGCTACCATCGCCCAAATGCTGCGACGCGCTGTCTTTGCTTCGTCTTTGTGGTGAGAACAGCATGCATGATCATGAGAGTGTTCATGGGAATGGGAATGGGAATGATGCTCCGCAGAATGATCGTGATGATGTTCTTCAAAATGGTCTTGTGAGTGATCATGACCGCAACTCGACTGACCTCGGGACAAACGAATTAGAATCCATACGCCAATCAAGCCAACCGCAGCAAAACTCGCCACCTCAAAAAAGCGACTAATTTGCATGGCTTTTCTCGCCAAAGAAAACACCTGGCTCAGCACCACAATCACCAATACCGCCATCAGCGCCTGAACACCAGCGCACAAAAACGCCAAGCTAATACCACGACGCAATGGCGCTTTGCTCGCCAGCATATAAGCAGAAATTACCGCCTTACCATGACCCGGTCCAGCCGCATGAAAAACGCCATAAAAAAAGCTCGTAGAGATTAATCCCCACAATAAAATCGGACTGCCACTCTTACTAATAGAGCGAACTAAAGACACCAATTCACGATGAAACGTGGCCTGTTGGGAAATAACCCACTGAATAAAATCTTGATACACCGCAAAATCCATTGCGGCATAAAGAGGCGAGCTGAGACATAAAAAAGATAACAATAAAAAAGCGACGTTCTTTGCCATATTTGGCTCTCACCGAGATTAGACATAATTTTGTTATGGTATAACAAGTCAATCTCAAGGAGAAGCCAAAGCCTAGAAACGCCGCATTTTGTACAAAATTTAATTCATGACAGATTAGCTAACTGAAGCAGCTGGATGTAAAAAACCCATCACACCACTCATAAAGATTTGCGCCGCCATAGCCGCCAAAATCAAACCGGTAATCTTAGACAAAACGTTTAAGCCAGTTCGACCGAGCATCTTTTCAATCAAAGAACCGGAATACAGAATGATCGCCAAAGTCCCCAACGCCAACAACAAACCACACAAACCGATGAACAAATCCCAGCCTTGTAGTTCGGCACCATAAACCAGAATCGTACCAATGGTCGCTGGTCCAATAATCGTCGGTACCGCCAATGGCACAACAGACACATCGTCACGCTCTTCACTTGGCATGCCCACCGCATGATTACGCGTACCATCACGAACCAGACTCAAGGCAGACATAAACAGCAAAATACCAGAACCAATACGGAAAGAATCCAGAGTGATGCCTAATACGGCAAACAAACTGCCGCCAAAAAATAACAACACCAAAGAAATCGCCACCGAGGCAATAATGGCTTTATTCGCCACTTGCCGACGGGATGCCGAAGATTCTCCGCGGGTTAACGCAAGAAACATAGACAACACAAAAAACGGCGCGAAGAGAAAGAAGAACTTAATCCAAGTCGAGATCAATAAACTCATTTAGGGGAATCACCAGAAAAGCACACAGCCACGCGATCAGCGTTGACTCAATGCGAGTTTTACACCAAAGCCCAACAGCAATACGCCAGTTAAGCCATCTAAGACGAACGCCACTTTTGGTCGCGCCAGCCAAACTCGCGCCTTATGAACCATAAGCGCAAGAAACGTTTGCCACACCATCGCTATGATAAAGTGAAGTGAGGCCATAAAAAGGGATTGAGCCAACGCAGAATGGCTTGGATCAATAAACTGCGGCAGAAACGCCATGTAGAAAATAATCGGTTTTGGATTCAATACGTTAGACAAAATGCCTTGACGAAAACTACCCCACGCCGTCAATGTCTTAGGATTCTTTGTATCTTTAAAGGTCATGCCAACCGGCTTCATCGCACTGCGAATGGCTTGCACACCTAAATACACAAGATACGCTGCACCCACCAACTTAAACGCGGTGAACAAACCAGCGGAACCAAGCAAAATCACCGACAAACCTAATGCTGACACCGTTGCATGGGCGAACAACCCCATGCAAATACCCAAACTTGTCAAAAAACCCAAACGCCAGCCACCAGACGCCGCGTTACGCATAACCAAAATCGTATCCACACCCGGACTCATCGTCAGTACCGTGATAGCGGCTAAGAAAGGCAACCATTGGAAATGTTCTAACATATGCTTCTACCTTAAAAAGACGCCAATCAGCGACATAAAACTAAGACCGACAGGTCAAATCCACCCAAACTGCTACCGATGTTTCTGTCGCTTCACGCTCTACAGGAGTACAAGTCTCAGCAAGCGCACCAGATAAACGCACCAAGCCCTCTTCCAACGGCTCCATGGCAAAATACAATTCGTCGTCGCCAAAAGCCAAACTCAAGGTCGATGTTTCAAGATTAACCGGAGTCGGCAAGTCCATGCCCAAACGAATCCATAGCATTTGATCACGAATGCGAACATCCAAGATATGCACTGCTTTGGGAACAATATCCTTACCATCTTGCTTCATTTTGATAAAATAACCGTATTTATCAAAACTCTTTAGCACTTCGATCATGTCAATCTTTTCTTGACCTTTAAGCTCGCCATCGCCGTCGACATCGTATTCGGCAATCAAGCTTGTGGAAGTAAAAAGATCCAAACTCCAGGTCGCTTCAAGCGTGTCAATACTCGCTTGGTCCACCTTGACTCGATACTGTGAATCCACCCAAACATGAGGATGCGCCATGGCTGATCCAGCAAACAAAGCGGTAACGCACAAACACAATAAAAAACGCATCAATTGTTACCTTTTAAAAACACCTTTGAAAAAACAGCACTTTGAATTAACCGTGCTTTATTGAAACTCGACTAAACTCGGTGCATAACGAACTCGCGCTTCTAAGATGCGCTGAAACTCAAGCGGATCATGCTGTTGCGCCAAGCGTTCGGGATCGTGCTTCGCGCCGTGCCATGCTTCCAAACGAGACAGCCAGAAACGTAACGCGGCAATTTTCAACATATAAGGCCAAGCAAGTATTTCTTCTGGTGTCGCTTCACGTTCATGTAAATAAGCTTTGATTAACGCCTTATATTTGGCTTTATCCAATTCGCCTGTTTTCATATCTGAACACCAATCATTCACCACAATGGCCAAATCGTACATCACCCAAGAATGACAAGCGTTGTAGAAGTCGATAATGGCAGACAGTTTGTTACCTTCGAACAAGGTGTTGTTGTAGAACAAATCCCCGTGAATGGTGGTTTTTGGTAAGTCTGGGTATTCGGCAATGAAGTCATCAAATTCAGAGATTTGCGACAACAATAATTGCGCTTGCTCTGGCTCTAACTCATCGGCAATGGCTTGGCTGGTTTTATGCCACCAAGCAACGCCACGATGACTGTCACGATGCACAGGGAAATCTTCGCCGGCAATATGCAACTTCGCCAAGGCTTCGCCCATCAATCGGCAAGAGGTCTCATCCGTGCCTTTTAGCTCGCTACCGGGAAAACAGTCGACAATAATAGTGGGGCGGCCATTTACTTCGCGTAGTCGCTCGCCATGAATGTCGATCAATGCAGCAGGAACATTAAAACCTTTGTGTTTCAAATGCGCGACAACATCTAAAAAGTACGGCACTTCCTCTAAATCAAACTCTTCAAACAAGGTCACCACATACTTTCCAGTGGTCGTGTTCAGAAAATAGTTTGTGTTTTCTACCCCACCAGAAATACCTTGGAACGAAACCAGTTCACCTAAATAATAATCGGCCACTAAGGCGCGCATGTCAGAGTCCGAAAGGGAAGTGTAAACAGCCAAGTTTCTACCTATTGTTGTCTAAAAGAGATGGAATAAAAAATTAATTGCCTATGCTCTACAATTCGCTTCGAAAGGTCAATTCTAACTCGCGTAAATCAGCCCATTCTGTACATATTTTATCTCGCCAACTATTTTACCTTTACGCTCGAGATAACTTAAAAGACATATATTCACGAAGAGACAACAGAAGAAGAGAGTAAAACCGACTATTATAAAACTTTATAGTAGCCGGAACCCTTTGAAGTAAATGTGATGAAAATCCAGAACGCACGAGATGAAATCAAAATAGCCACCATATACAGAGTGCTCATTGCCTTCTGTTTGAGCAGCTTTTTATTTCTGGTGTTCTTTGCTTTTTTTCCCCGCGGCCATATGGTCGATATCCTTGCTCCTGGGCTTAACGTCATCACCATGCTGTTGTTACTGGGGTATTTTCACCAAAACCCGCAAAAACACGCCAATCTTGCCATCAAACTTTGTGCCTTCGTTGGATTGTTCTCCTTGGTTCCTTCCACCTATTATTTCCTTATCATGGCGTGGCTAGGAAAATGGCGCTTCATTGATGAGTTCCCTCCCATAACAGGTGTGATGATCGCCGCCGTGGCCATTGGTATGATTATGTTACCTAAGAGCTATAAAAAAACGGTTTTCATTGTTTGGATCATTATAAGCTTGCCGATTTTTCATTATCTGATACTTCATCCTGATGAGCTGCATTCGCTACGAGGCCATGAACTATTGTCATTATTGGGACCCACCAGCCTATTGCTCTACTCTATTTTGCCTTATCAAAGAAAAATCCTGCGTCATCTAGACCGTGTCGCGTCTTTATTGAAAAGAACAGAGGAAGAAGCAGGACGAGACTTTTTAACGGATTTATACAATCGTCGTGGCTTACAAGGCTGGCTCGGACAGCTCCATCATGATGATAGAATTAGTGTGTTGCTTATCGATATAGATCATTTTAAAAACATTAATGATCGCTACGGTCATGGCACTGGCGACAACGTTTTAGTTGAAATTGCTTCTCGTCTTCGATCTATTTACTTTGAAAAACACACCATCGCGCGCTGGGGAGGTGAGGAATTTGCCGTATTATTGGTCAACCCTAAAGACAACACCTTGCCTTACATTGGTTCCATGTTTCAAAACGCCTTAGGTGCGTTGCCTTGCAAAACAATCGGAAAAGTAACCGTCAGTGTTGGCATTTCTAGCATTGCACATCATGAGCACTTTTTCGAACTAGTCGACCAAGCAGACAAAGCGCTCTACAGCGCAAAAAACAATGGCCGAGATCAATCTGTTATGTACAGTGACAACCTCACTCAGCACCACTCGCAAGCAAGCTAGAGCATTCACATATTAAGCTTTCAAAACTTATCCGCTATTGTGGCTGTAAAAACACGCTCAAACACATAGAATAGACCTCATATTTGCCGATTCACAAAGAGGTTCTATTTTGGCTACGGATTCAACAACACAAACACCGATGATCTTGGTAGACGGTTCGTCTTACCTTTACCGAGCATTCCACGCGATTCCACCGATGCACACCAGCGATGGTCACCCAACCAATGCCACGCGCGGTGTGATCAGCATGATCCGCAGCCTAATCAAAACCTACCCTGACTCCCCTATGGTGATCATTTTTGACGCCAAGGGTAAAACCTTCCGCGACGAGATCTACAGCGAATACAAAGCACACCGTCCACCGATGCCTGACGACCTACGCCCACAAATCGAACCGATTCATCGCATGGTGGAAGCCATGGGCTTGCCGCTTGTTATCATCGATGGTGTAGAAGCCGACGACGTCATCGGCACCATTGCCAAACAAGTGGGCGAAGCGGGTCGCGACGTAGTGGTTTCCACTGGCGATAAAGATATGGCACAGCTGGTTACCGAAAAAGTCACCCTTGTGAACACCATGAACAACACCGTCATGGACATCCAAGGCGTGAAAGACAAATTCGGCATTCCACCAGAACTCATCATCGATTACCTCGCACTCATGGGCGACAAGGTCGATAACATCCCGGGCGTACCGGGCGTGGGCGAAAAAACCGCTCTTGCCTTGCTACAAGGCTTGGGCAGCATCAAAGACATCTACACGCGCTTAGACGAGATCGCAGATTTAGGCTTCCGTGGTTCTAAAACCATGAAGCAAAAAATGGAAGACAACAAAGAGATGGCCGAGCTGTCTTATACCTTGGCGACCATCAAATGCGACGTAGAATTGCCTTTCGAACCACAAGAATTGAAAAACGGCGAAGCCGACAAAGAAAAGCTGCGTGAATGGTTCACCAAGCTAGAATTCAAAACTTGGTTGTCTGACCTAGACAAAGCGCCAAGCGTAGAAACCGCCAGCGATACCGTTGGTAATGACGGCCAAGTGGAAACACCGGTTAAATCCAACATCGAAGCCAGCTACGAAACCATCTTAGACAAAACAAGCTTCAACAAATGGCTGGAAAAAATCCAAGCCGCTGAACTGGTTGCCTTCGACACAGAAACCACGTCCCTCAATTACATGGCTGCGGAACTGGTTGGTTTGTCCTTCTCGGTAGAAGTGGGCGAAGCGGCTTACGTTCCCGTGGCGCACGATTACGAAGGCGCGCCAGAACAGCTAGACCGCGCTTGGGTGCTAGAACAACTGAAACCTTGGCTTGAAGACGACAGCCAAGCGAAAGTCGGCCAACACCTAAAATACGACGCCAACGTGCTAAACAACTACGACATCACCTTGCGCGGCATCGCTTACGACACCATGTTGGAATCTTACGTCTACAACTCCGTGAGTTCACGTCACGACATGGACACCCTTGCCAGCAAGTTCCTCGGCCACACCAATGTGAGCTTTGAAGACATTGCAGGCAAAGGCGCCAAGCAAAAAACCTTTAACCAAATCGATTTAGAGGTCGCGGCGTTTTATGCCGCAGAAGACGCCGACATCACCTTGCGTTTGCACCAAGCGATTTGGCCAAAAATCGAAACCACACCAGAATTGGTCAGCATTTTTAAAGACATTGAATGCCCACTAATTCCGGTATTGGCGAAAATGGAACAAACCGGTGCCTTGATCGACCCAGAACTTCTGCATATCCAAAGCAGCGAAATCGCTGGCAAACTGCAAGAACTGGAAATCAAAGCCCACGAAGAAGCGGGCGAAAGCTTCAACCTAAGCTCGCCGAAACAGCTACAAGTTATCTTGTTCGAAAAACAAGGCTTGCCAGTTATCAAAAAAACGCCAAAAGGCCAACCATCCACCGCTGAACCTATCTTGCAAGAACTGGCGCAAGACTACGAACTGCCACGCTTGATCATGGAACACCGCAGCCTGTCTAAGTTGAAATCCACTTACACAGACAAACTGCCAGAAATGATCCAAAAAACCAGCCGCATTCATACCTCTTACCACCAAGCCATTACCGCGACAGGTCGTTTGTCGTCGACTGATCCAAACTTGCAGAACATCCCGATTCGCTCTGCTGAAGGTCGTCGTATTCGCCAAGCTTTTATCGCACCTAAAGGCTACAAACTGGTCGCCGCCGATTACTCGCAAGTCGAATTACGCATCATGGCGCACCTGTCCCAAGATCCAGGCTTATTAGACGCGTTTACTAAAGACGCCGACGTGCATAAAGCCACCGCAGCGGAAGTCTTCGAAGTTAGCTTAGAAGAAGTCACTACAGAGCAACGCCGCCGCGCCAAAGCCATCAACTTCGGCTTGATCTACGGCATGTCCGCCTTTGGTTTAGCGAAACAACTTGGCATTGGTCGCCCAGAAGCAGGCAAATACATCAAACGCTACTTCGAACGTTACCCAGGCGTGCAACAATACATGGAAAACACCCGCGAAGGCGCAAAAGAAAAAGGCTACGTGGAAACCATCTACGGCCGCCGCTTGTACCTACCAGACATCAAAGCGAAAAACGCCATGATGCGCCAAGCCGCCGAACGCACCGCGATCAACGCCCCGATGCAAGGCTCCGCCGCCGACATCATCAAACGCGCCATGATCAAAATGCACGACTGGCTAGCAGACACCGACCTAGACGTAAAAATGATCATGCAAGTACACGATGAACTCATCTTCGAAGTCGCTGAAAAAGACCTAGAAAAAGCCCAAGCAAAAATCGTCGACATAATGCAAAACAGCAGCAAAATCGACGTGCCTTTATTGGTTGAAGCGGGGGTTGGGGATAACTGGGACGAGGCGCATTGAGTGCATCTTTAAATTTAGGCTGCAGACTGTAACTGTACTTATATTTTAAACAGGGATTAATTATGAATTTAAATTTAGACTTTGACGAAAATGAAAGCGAAGATATAGATGATGATGCTTTTTCTGAAGAAATAAACAGTCCTTTTTCCACTAAAGACATCAAAGTAAGCACTCAAACTATTGCCTTATCATCCTTAGTTAATCGTTTGCAATACGAAGAAATTGACTTGCAACCTAACTTTCAAAGAAAAGGTGACTTATGGACAAATACTCAAATGAGTAGGCTGATTGAGTCTATCTTATTAAAAATGCCTTTGCCAATTTTTTACTTTGATGTATCTAACCCAGATAAATGGCAAGTAGTAGATGGACTTCAAAGACTATCTACTATCAAAAGATTTGCTGTAGAAAAAAAATTAAAGCTGACAAACTTAGAGTTTCTGATCAACTTCAATGGTACAACATTTGACAGTTTACCGAGGCCTATGCAAAGAGTCATTGAAGAAACTCAAATAGTAACCTATCAGATCGAACCTCAGACACCAAAAGAAGTTAGATATTCTATTTTCAATAGAATTAATACTGGTGGACTTAAACTTAATTCCCAAGAAATTCGTCAGGCATTAAACCAAAAAGGAATTTCAGTTCAGTTTTTAAAAGATGTATGTGAAACAGATGAATTCAAAAAAATAGTCAACCTCAAAACTGATCGTATGTTGGACAGAGAGCTAGCATTAAGATTTTTTGCTTTCAAAATACTTCCAATCGAGAATTCCTTCAAAAGTTTGGCGACTTTTTTAGATAGGGCAATTGAAGAAATAGACAAATTCGAAACAATAAATGAGGAACTTGAGAATTTAAAAAATCAATTTATTGATTCACTCATTCTCTCTGAAGAACTCTTAGGTGAAGGCCATAAATTCAGTAGGTCTATTGCATTAGACGTAAAGAAGTCTTTAAATAGAAGTTTCTTTGATGTACTAACTGTATGCTTAAGCAACTGTAATAAAAAAAATAAGCTAATAGAAAGAAAATCTCAGTTTAAAGAAATGCTAATCAACCTTATCAGTGATGACTCATCTCCTTTCAGCCAAGGGATATATCAGGGAACTGGCTCAAAAAGGGCAGTATTTGATAGATTCGATGAAATGGAAAAATTAATAGAAGAGGTTGTAAAATGATCGACTCAATTACCTTAAAAAACTTCAAATGTTTTGAAGATGATAGTATAAAACTCTCTAAATTAAACTTACTCTGTGGAGGAAACAGTGTAGGGAAATCTTCTATAATTCAGTCTATACTTCTTTTAAAGCAGAATGAGGATAATATTTTAAGATCAATATTGTTATCCGAGCTAAACAAGGGCATGACATACATGTCTTTAAATGGTCCTTATATAAAGCTAGGCTCAATTAAGGAGTTACTTTATACTGAAGCTAAAGACGACATAATTTCAATATCATTAAAATTTAAAGATCATGACATCTCTATATCAAATATAAATAATAGTAAAGAGTGGTCTGTAAGCTCAAATATACCAAATGGTAGCATCAAACTTTTCCAATTCAAAAACCCACTAAAATATATTAGTTCCAATAGAATAACTCCTGAAAATGCGTATAACTTATCAGAAGAAGATATAAACAAAAATAATATAGGTATAAATGGCGAATTCACAGCTCATTTATTAGCTGAAAAAAAACATTCTGAAATACCAAATATTTCCTTAAAACACCCTAAGAGCATTACTAATTTATTACTAGAAAACGTTTCAAACTGGCTGTCAGAAATAAGTGAGAATATTGAAATAAACTCAAGAATTCTTCCCGATGTAAATCAAGCAATTCTCAGGTTTAAATATTCTTATAGTCAAACACAATCGAATGAATTAACCCCTCAGAATGTTGGGTTTGGTTTAACACATGTGCTACCTATTATCACATCAATTCTAACTGCAAAGAGAAATGATGTAATAATAATCGAAAACCCCGAAGCACAGCTACACCCTAAAGCTCAAGCTAAGCTAGCAAAGCTTTTCTGTTTAGCCGCCAATCAAGGAACTCAACTTATAATAGAGACCCATAGCGACCACATTTTAAATAGTATAAGAGCTGAAACAAAAGACAGCACCATTTCCAATGAAAAATCTAAAATTTATTTTTTCCAAAAAGACCTTGAAAAATTCAAAGCAAAAAAAACAGAAATAAAAATAAACAAAGATGGATCAGTTGATCAATGGCCAAGTGGCTTTTTTGATGAATGGGATAATCAATTAGATAGATTACTTTGGTAATATGAGGTAAACATGGAAGTAGATTTTTGTATACTAAACGACTTATCTCTGCCTCTTTGCGACTACAACTACAAAGAGCAGGTGCTTAGCTTTATTAAAGTAATTAATAGTTTAAAAGTTAAAAACATAAACACCATAAGAGCTAGCTTTGACTTCAGAGAGCTTGAATCATTCACAGAGTCAAAAAATCTAAACCAGATACTTGGGCAAGGGGACATTGACTTTTCCAGGAGGTTGAAAAGCTTAATCACAAACACTATAACTAAGTTTGAGTCACCTCTTATTCGTGATGATGAGACCAAACAACAGGAAGAACTTGAGCTGAACTCTGAATATTTTATCGATGATAATCCATGCAATACAGGGCTAGCTTGCGCAGATATCTGGGGAACTTTTTGTATAAGCTTTTTAACTTCAGAACACTGGGAGAATGAAAGTATTGAGCTTAATAAAATCCATATCATTGATGAAGAATCGATAGTTATAATTCAAAACATCTCGAAAGAAGAACATTCTTCAAGACTTAACTTCATCCAAAGGCCCACTTTCAGAAATGTTGATGATTTACTATCAAAATTAACATCGCAGAACTCTAAATTCTCACTAGTTTTCTTTCAAAAATCGAAATTAGATATAAATTCTTTACATGAGGAGAATACTAACAATATTAATCGGCTTTATGAGCTATTCTGCTCGATACAAAGTTCTCCTGAACTTGGAATAGGTAAGCCAGAAAAGTTAAAAGAGGATAAATCAGGCTGTATGTCGAGACGCGTTAATAAGGAAGATAGAATTGTATATAAACAAGTTGATAACGAAACTGTAGAAATTTATTCTTGTAAAGGCCATTATGAGCAGTAAGTTTTTTTAAAATAGTGGGGCAGATAGCTTAATAACCCCTACCTTTAGGCCTACCTGAGCCAATACGATGCACTGAAACGCTAGATGGGACAATTAGGGTGAGATGAAAATTAAGCTCTCTGACTTGGTTTCCTACCGCGTTTACTTGGCGTCACTCGCCTACCAGGGCAAACGCATGAATATTATTTAACCAGTCCCATCACTTTAAACAGATACTTATCATCCCAGCCGCAGGCTTTGCGCTTGTTTTTGATACCCAGTTTCAAACTTGTTTCCTGCTTTAATAAATTTAAAGCGATTTGTCGGGTGGTGGCTAGGTTTTCTGCAGCATAACCCTGTCTAGCTCGGCACTGATCTTCCCCAAAAGAGACATCCAACACCCAATGAAGCTGATTTTCGACCCCCCAATGCTCACGAGTAGCCTTTAGCACTTCTTCCGCCGTCATCGCTTTACTGGAAATAAAATAACGAATATGGCTTCGGCCTTTTTCATTAGAAACTCGATCTGATTGTATCGCGGCGACGGTTTTAGCTTGCCATTCTGCTGCAATAGACAGGGAAGATAAATCCATCGTGACCCAGCATCGACGATGCTCCTTGCGACCATGGGTTTCGTTTTGTTGCTCAAAAAATTGATCACTTAGCGTGTCTTGTATATGGTTTGCCCAGTAATGGTCGAAGTAGGTAACCAACTCTTTATGTAACGTTTTCTGGTTACTTTTTACGGTAACCAAATAATCGGACTCTCTTTCAATGACCTTGGAGACAATGTCTTTCTGGCACCCCATGGCATCCATTGTGACCAAACAACCTTTGATAGTTAGTTGGTCTAGTAGCTTAGGAATAGCTGTGATTTCATTGGATTTTTTATCAACTTTGTATTGACCAAGAGACACGCCTGCCTGCGAGGCCCAAGCGTTCACCATGTGAATTGCTTGGTGCTTGTTCGAGCGCGACGCCCGCACCGTCTTTCCATCAATCGCGACGACACCCGATAATGGGGTATCCATCAACATATCTTGAACCCAGCCACAAAACATTTCTCGATAACAGGCCGGATCCAACAAAGAAAATAAACGGTTAAAGGTATCATGCGATGGAATGCCACCAGGTAATCGAAGATACTGTTTAAACCAGTCCTTTCGAGTATCAGCAAAGAGCTGAATAGACTTCCAATCATCCGCACCACAAAGTATTGCACAGGTCGTCATAAAGACGACTTCCCCTAAATCATGGGTACATTTTGCTTGTTGGCGTGGGTCATTTAGCTGCATCATACGTTCTAATAAGGTCATCGGCTTCGAAAAGGCACGATCATTAATCAAACACGGATTGAATGCAAATGCTGCATCAACTGATCAAAAAGCGTTCATGCGTTTGCCCTGACTCGCCTACCCGTTAGCTTCTCAATCTCTTCTTTAAATCTGCCATTCCCCACTGCAATGTCGGGCTTTAAGGATTCGGTTCAGGATCAGGTCAAAAACTATTCGCGAGCACGCTGTAAGTAGATCTCGTAAAGTCCGCTGGCAATGACAATGCCCGCTCCTACAATGGTCCATCTGTCTGGTAGTTCGCTAAAGGAACAATTGGGGCAGATGAAAATTTAATCAATCTGGCTCGGTTTTCTACCGCGCTTTCTTGGCATCACTCGCCTACCCGTTAGCTTCTCGATCTCCTCTTTGAAGCGTTCGTTTCCCAGTGCCATATCTGAATGCGTAGCGGACTGAATCCGTCCGAGTTCTTCTTCTGGGATGTTCGATGTGCCTTTGCTTGTAGAAGCGGGAATTAGAGACAACTGGGACAAGGCGCATTAGGTGCCTATTTTTAAAAAGCCCAGATAACAAATCATACTCAAGATAAACCATATAGAAACGCTTACTTACACAGCCTGTAAATATTTTCTTAAAGAAATGACGATTTGTAACAAAAATCTTAGCTCCGTAAACATTTTCTTAGATTAAATTGCAGTTAGGTATATCCAACACCAAGGAACAATGCCTAGAATGTAACTATTATCTTAGCGAATGAAGCAGATATAACTAAAATCTTAGTTTTGTAAAAATTTTTTGGGCTGAATATGACAGATACATCCGTAGGTTACGCATACTTACTGGAGCGCACAGATATCAAAGCGCTGCCATTGCAAGTATCTGCCCGTATTATGCCAGTAACTAAGGTACAGCTAATTGACAATACATTAGCAACGCCTGCCTCATTAAAGCCTTCGGATAAGATACTCGATCACATTCTTTTTGCACTGAAATACGAAGACCTTAATTTACAAATACTCTCCCAAGCTCTGCTTCAGGTGGACGAAAGCGAGCTTTTGGCTGTCTATGAATCTTCGCCTATGGGCAAATATATCCGTATTGCCTGCCTACTTTGGGAACACTTTCATCAGCAATCATTACCACGCACCACTGAACTAACACGTGGTAACTATATCCCTTTATTAGATCCAAAGCGTTTTATCACCGCAGATAATCAGACGAATAAACGCTGGCGCGTCCATATCAATGTAATCGGCTCCTTAGACTACAGCATCATAGTGAAGCGAACTGAGCGTCTTGAAAAGGCATTGACCAAAAACACTTTGCAAAAAGCCAAAGAGTTTACTGATGGGTTAGATAACGCCATGCTCAACCGAGCTTTATCTTGGGTGTATCTCAGTGAAACCAAAGATTCCTTCGCTATCGAGAAAGAGCAGCCCGATACCAATAAAATCCAGCGGTATACCAACCTATTGAGACAAGCACATATTCCCCGTGCAATCGATGAAGACTATTTAGCAGAATTGCAGAAGGCCACGATCAACAACCCCTATGAATGGGCCGTGTCCTATCGCAATGAGCAGAACTACTTAAGCAATGGTCCTGGCTCTATCGGCGTCACGTACGTACCGCCCTCACCGAATCTATGCCGTGAACTGATGGAAGAGTGGGAGCAACTGACCAACCAGTTACCAGGGCAAGTAGATCCTATTGTGCTTGGAGCGGTTATCTCATTTGGCTTTGTATTCTTACATCCTTTTATGGATGGGAATGGACGCTTATCACGCTTTATGTTTCATCACGTACTATGTCGCAGCAGGCAACTTGCGAACGGCCTGTTACTCCCCGTGTCAGCGGTGCTGTATAACCGAGAGCGAGACTATCTAGAAGCACTAAGTGCCTACTCATCCGAGACTCGTCCGTTCTGGCAAGTGGATTACCTTGATGTCGAAAACTTGGCCTTTGAATTCAAAGGTCATGAATCTATCTATCGCTATTGGGATGGCACAGCCTGTGCCGAGCTGATGGCGGAAGCCTGTGACGAAGCCATGGAACACTATATCAAGCAGGAAGTGGCGTATCTCAACCAATACGACGCTCTAAAACGCCATATCAATAAGCTGTACGATATTAATGACAGAACACTTTCAAAGTTGGTAGTCTTTTGCCTAGAGCAGAATGGTACCATTTCTAAAAAGCGTAGAGATCAGTTTCAGTATGAAGTGCCCACTGACGCCTTCGACGCTTTAGAACAAGCCTACTCAGAAATATTATTTAGAGAAGAAGATTTAGATAATACGCCATGATCAAAATTCACGACGGAGCAATTGTGCAAAAATTGAGGTCGGATGAAGATTAGGCTTTCTGACTTGGCTTCCTACCGCGTTTCCTTGGCGTCACTCGCCTGCCTATTAGCATTTCAATCCCTTCTTTAAATATGTCATTCCCCAGTACCATATCGGACTGGGTGGCTGTGCGTACTCCACCTAGTTCCTTATCTGATACCTGAACTTTGAATAATGCTTGGTATCGTTTAGCGCGACCTTTTTGCTGGCGACTCAATTGGATATAGAGGTCATGCGTTATTTTCATCAGCCCCACTTTACGCACTTTAAAAAAATCTATTTTCCTTGCAACCCGTACTGGAAGTTTTTAGAATCACACACAGTGCTTCAGGGCGCATCCGACTCGCGGAAAAAGGTTAACCTTACCTGTAATGCTCCACCCTTCTATACGACATTTTAGCTTTCTGTGCTTTCGCGAGTTAAGTGCAACCTATGTAGGAGAGCTTAAATGAAAATCTTGCCAAATAATCCCAGCATTGAATATCTACATCGTGCCGCACGTGCTTTGCGGTCCAAACATCGCGCAGGCGATCCAAGTGTCGTTGAGCTGATCAGTCATTTCGATACTTCTTTTCAAAATTTGCAACCTGAGCAAGTCTTATTGCAACCCTTCTCTATTTTAGATGCACAAAGAGTCACTGCTCGACAGTATGGCTTTGCCAGTTGGCGCCGCTTGAAATTATTCATTCAAAAATCCACTCAACCAAGTGCCGACTATGACCCAGCTCTAGCTGAGCAGTTAACTCGACGCAATGCTATGCGTATCGCTATGATGCGCCGTTATTCACCTAAAAAAGCTGGCTGGTTCGACCGCTTAAATGATTTTAATGAAGAGTCCGTCGAGATGCTCGAAGCGATCTATGACAAATACGGATGGGTCGGCCCTCAAATCGTAGGACGAGAAGGGATGGAGGCGTGTTACTGGTTAGGCATTAACTGCTTGAAGAACAGCCAATTTCAATATCGAAGTGCTGAATTAATGCGTGAGGCTTTGCCTTTAGGCGAGTGCTATGGAGGGTATTACGCAGTCTCGATTGATCGTTGGTTAACGCTCTCTTATCAACCATCCATCTTTGGCGCATTCAATGACTTCAATGAGCACAGTGAACGGGTGGAATACAGCGACAATGTCGTTGACCCAAAGAACCTAAACAAGAGACGCGCGCAAGTCGGTTTGATGAATTTAAACAAAGCCAATGAAGAATGGGCTGATATGATTCGTCAGCGTAAAGCTTATCAATACACCAAAGATGAGTGGCAGGCACTAATACGCAAATGGGCATTAGAAGGCGGCTATATTGCTGCGTAGCAGCCATTAGCCTATGCGCGCCATTGCAGTCAGATAACTTTCTATCTGACTGCAACTCTTCGGCAATTTGGTTTTATCAACTGAGTAGTTGGCCTTTATGGTCTGCAATCTACCTTGGCGGTGATTATACAACGCAAGATGATAAGCTCGTTGATCCTTCAAAGAGCTGCTATCCGATGCTGCGCGTTCAGTTATTTCAGCGGTAAAAAACTTAACTGCCAGTTCATCTAGAATGGATTCGGGAGCGCCAGAACGTACCAGTAAGGTTTCAATAAGAGAAACAGGATCCAACCATTTATATGGCGTACCTTTTAAGCAACCAAAGTAGAAGTTGTAACCATCGATGTAAACTCTCGTTTTCATATTTTCAGTCCAATTACTTGGAGGTCATGATGACTGGTGAGTCGAATACCAAAGGAAAAAGAAGAGAGGTAAGGACTGTCCATATCCATTGTTTATTTGCACCTTCCAAGGCCCAGATGTGAAAAAACCGGCACGAGGCCGGCTTATTCGTCCAACTCCAGGGGTCTGTATGTCGCCACGCGTGGAAGAAGGATAAGTTGTGCTCATAATATAGCCAAGTAAAGTTTACATTGCTATATCTATATTATTAAGAGTTAAGGATCAGATCAAAACTATTCGCGAGTACGCTGTAAGTAGATGACGTACAGTCCACTGGCAATGACGATGCCCGCTCCTAGAATGGTCCATCTGTCTGGTAGTTCGCTAAATACTAAAAAACCAATAATGGTAGCAAACACCAGTAAGCTGTAGTTGAACGGTTGTAATACCGAGGCTGGCGCATACTCTAGGGCTTTTACTAGCAAAAGCTGCGCGGCGACACTCATAATAGAGATCACGGCCAATAAAAACCATTCCTGTGTGCTCGGTTCACGCCATGCCGTCACACCAAAGAGGGTTGCACACACTAAGCCGATCAACGCCATATAGAGTATGTTGGTATGAAAACCATCACCCGCTGAACTCACCTGACGAGTCACGATGTGGTAACAGGCAAAGCACAGGGCTGCAGTTAATGGTATCA
This sequence comes from Marinomonas sp., assembly GCF_965225885.1. NCBI lineage: Bacteria > Pseudomonadati > Pseudomonadota > Gammaproteobacteria > Oceanospirillales > Oceanospirillaceae > Marinomonas > Marinomonas sp. Next base: position 907,135 of record NZ_OZ245329.1, on the reverse strand, counting down.
ATGACTCAGGTTTAAAAACGTCCAGCCCAGGCCGAAGGATAACGAGCGTTCCGGCAAAGCCGACACAAACCGCTAACCACGATTTCATGCTTACCCGTTCCCCTAGAATGGGTGCCGCCAAGGCAATCGCCATCAATGGGAACGCCGCCATCAACGAATGGGATTCTGCCAAGCCAAGGTGACGCAGAGCTAGATTAAAAATCGCAATCTCAGCGATGGATAATAAGGAGCGCAATACTTGTAACTTAGGACGAACCGAGCGTAATGCATGGCGAATGGTGCTGGTGCGTGACACCCAAACGATGGCAAACAAGGCAAATACCCAATAGCGCACTAATACCACTTGCGCCACGGACATATCCTGCACGAGGATTTTCGTCACGGCATCTTGTGACGCGAATACCAACATCGCCGCTAAACATAACAGCACACCTTTTCCCACTAAGATGCGCTGCGCTTCCATTTCCAATGGACTCATTTGGTTATTCGCCTTTCATCGTTCGTTTAATAATTGGTAGTGTTCGGATTGTAGAGCATCTTAATAACATTGAATATCTAGGCGTCGGCTTCATTCCCAACGCTACATCGGACTGGGTTGCTATGCGTACTCTATCGAGTACTATTTACATCTAACCGATTTACCTTAAACGACCTGTTTCAGTGCAAATCTGACGTGTTTTGTCCGTCTGTTTAATAATGAAGTCGGTAGAATAAGTTTTACTATGACGGTTGGAGCTAGGCAGGCAGATGGATTTTAATATCAAGCTTACTTTTAGTGGCATCGCCATTCTTTTAGCTATCATTGGCTTTGTGCCTTACATTGCACTGATCTTACGCGGCCAAGTAAAACCTCACGTGTTTTCGTGGGTAATTTGGGGCATAACCACCACCATCATTTTCTTTGCTCAACTGGAAGCCGAGGGCGGTATGGGCGCATGGCCTATTGGGTTATCAGGGGTTATTACGATTCTCATTGCTTTCTTGGCGTATATAAAGCGTGGCGATGCCACTATCACCAAGTTAGATTGGGGCTTTTTGCTCGTTGCTTTAACGTCGTTGCCGCTGTGGTACATGACTAACGATCCCTTGTGGACTGTCGTGATTCTGACCACAGTCGATATGGTAGGTTTTGGACCAACCTTCCGCAAAGCTTACCATCGTCCCTTTGAAGAAAGCCGTGTTTTCTTTATTCTTATAATCTTACGTAATGTGTGTTCCGTTGCGGCGCTCGAAGCCTACTCGGTTACCACGGTACTGTTTCCATTCTGCTTGGCAGTAGGAGCTTTGGTTTTGCTCGTTATCCTGCAGCTACGTCGCGGTGTGCTGTCTCATCAAGCCTCCTAATCTGATCGGTCATATCCGTTGATCCTAAGTCATAGTTGTTTACGTATATACAGCTATGACTCATAAAAAACCGCATTTACCCGAAAAAATTTGTCCCGTCTGCCAGCGTCCATTTGCATGGCGTAAGAAATGGGAACGGGATTGGCCGCAGGTGAAATACTGCTCTGAACGCTGCAAACGCCAGGGGAATAAATCAATGCGTGAAACTTAGATTTCCTTGAGAAAACGGATACCTCGACTAAAAACCAAAGCAAAAATGAGCAAATTTATGCTCATAAATCACGATGCAAGATATTTTTGAGCAATAAGTTTCTCAAAATCTACTTTTAGTGACTATAATGAGCAAAATTATGCACATATAGGTATTCTATGAAAACGCTCACTCTCCAAGCTCTAATTCAACAACAGTGGCATGATATCGCTACATTGAAGCTAGCCAGCCCTGAGAAAGGGGCTGCTAGCTCAAGCCGTCTTGGGTATGAGTTTGAATATTCCGTCGAGTGCTTAGATCGCAATGATGAGCATGCTTGCAGCTTGGCGCTACCAGTGCAGATTATGATTGAGCATGAAGCCGATCGTTGGTTTGGTTTTTTAGAGGACATTGTTCCCGCTGGCGCTGCTCGCCGTTATTTAATCGACTTCTGGGAACTTCAATCTCTGTCTGTCGGCGAGCAAGATTCTGCCTTGTTAGAAAAAGGTACTATCGCACCAGTTGGTAATTTGAGAGTGAAAGAGTCTCTCCCTAGCTTGCCATCTGGTTCTACTCTTCATCTTCGCAAATTTAGTTTAGATGATGTGGTCGAACGTGACTCCAGCTTTCTGGAATATGCTCAAGAAATGGGAGCTATTAGTGGTGGCGCGACGGGAGCCGGTGGCGAAGCACCGAAACTGTTATTACGTTGCTCAGAGCAAGAGAAAATTTGGATTGATACCTTTCAAGAGCAACACGATATTGCTGATGCCCATTATCTAGTGAAGTTCCCCCGTGGCCGAAAAACACAAGATGACTGTGATATTTTGCGAGCGGAATACCACTTTTATCATGAACTGACAGCCATGGGATTTAATACGATCAGCACAGATAAAATGAAGCTGCTTGAGGGTAGCCGATACCCTTCTCTTTGGTTGCCTAGATTTGATACTCATTGGAATGAACACTATTGGGATCGCTACGGTTTGGAATCTATTTTTTCTGTGCTAAACAAACCTGCTGGAAGCTACCTTAATCATTTTGATGTAATACACTGTGTGTGTGCTTTGCTGCAAAGACGATCAAAAGAGTTTGATACTGCACGTTTTGTATGCGAATGGCTAAGCCGCGATTTGCTCAATATCGCTTTCGGCAACTCTGATAACCATGGTCGTAATACCGCTCTTCTTAAAAAACCTAACGATATCTGGTTATCACCTATTTATGACTTTGCGCCAATGAAAGTAGATCCTGAAGGCGTCACCAGAACCACGAAATGGGGATCACCATTTGAAGAAGGCGGAGAGTACCGTTGGCAAGCCATTACTGAAGAGCTTGGCAATTTATGCCCGTGTGAAACATCTTTGTCAGCGTTAAAACAAACCGCAAGCAAACTTGTTGGCTTGCGGCAACGTTTAGAAGCGAGAGGTGTACCTGAACGTATCTTAGAGGTTATTCAAGTTAAATGGTTAGAAGCAAAACTAACACGTTGGGGACTTTTATGAGCATGACAGCTGAACAACGCCAAGCTTTACTCGTAGCACTTTTACAAAAACATCTTTTAGGTGAAATCACCCAAGGGCAAATGTTAAAACGTCTTCGCAAAGAGGTACTTGGTTTTTCCCAAACTCGTTATGCTGAGTTAGTTGGAGTCAGTCGTCGCACATTAACGGATATCGAGCAAGACAAAGGCAGCCAAGTACAAAGCATTATCGACAAGGTATTCAAGCCATTAGGAATGAAATCTGGACTAACGCCAATTCACCCTCATGTAGCGAAGCATATTAAGAGACAATGAATGGCAAAGCGTAAACAAGGTATTTTCGGCAGGATTTGGTTTGTTGTATGGCGTTTTTTGCTGTTTCTCGTTGTCGTTTTATTAGTATTTCGCTTTGTACCGCCACCGACAACAGCGTTTATGTTGCAAAGCCCTTATCCGGTGACTCAAAACTGGATCAGCATTGATAAGCTGCCGCCTTACATGCCGCTGGCAGTGGTTGGTTCCGAAGATCAGCGCTTTCCTGAACACTTCGGTGTCGATTTTGCCGCCATCAGTAAGGCGCTAAGCCAACACGACGATGGCGACGGTCTTCGTGGTGCGAGTACGATTACCCAACAAACCGCGAAGAACCTTTTTCTTTGGTCAGGTCGTAGCTTTGTTCGCAAAGGTCTAGAAGCGGGTTTGGCTGTAGGACTTGAAGCACTTTGGGGTAAGAAACGCATTCTCGAAGTGTATTTAAACATAGCGGAATTTGGCAAAGGCATTTACGGTGTCGAAGCCGCGAGCCAGCATTATTTTGGCCGATCCGCCAGCAAACTCACCATGAACCAAGCCGCACGATTGGCGATAATGCTGCCAAGCCCACGCACTCGAAATCCGAACGCTTTAACCTATTACCTTCGTCAAAGAGTGAACTGGGTTGAAAGGCAAATGCAGCAACTTGGTCCTGACTATTTAAAGCCTATTCTGGAATAGAAAACGCTATTAGCACACTATTTTTTAAGGGTTCTACTCTTCTTTAAATGCTAGAATCCGCCTTATTCCGATTAGGTTTTACTTAAAGGCAAGCTATGACCATTCTTCTGATGACCCCACCCATGACGCAACTGAATACGCCGTATCCAGCGACGGCGTATTTGACTGGTTTTTTGCGCTCTCGGGGCTATGAGGCGGTGCAGCGCGACCCTGCCATTGAGCTTTTTCTTGAAATGATGACGGCGCCCGCGTTGGATATTATCCGTCAGCATGTGGAAGAGAACTTCGAGTCATTTGAAGACGACGAATTGCCTGATGCCATCTTTACCTTTTTGGCGGAGTTCGATCGTTATCGCCTTTGCGTTGAACCTGTGATTCGTTTTTTACAAGGTAAAGATTCCAGCCTTGCCCTGCGTATTACTTCTCGTCGTTTCTTACCTGAAGGCCCTGCGTTTGATGCCATCGAACAGATGGAAGCTGTGTCAGGTGATATTCTAAAAACCGCTTTTGGTCAGCTTGGTGTGCAAGACAAAGCCAAGTATTTAGCGACCCTGTTTATCAATGATTTGTCTGCGGTCATCACGCAAGGCGTTGACCCATATTTTGAAGTCAGTCGTTATGGCGAACGTTTGGCGGCGGCGAACCCAAGCTTTGACGATCTCTACAACACGCTGATGGGCGAGCCGAGTTTTAGCTCTGAAATCCTAGAGCAATTGGTCGAGCAATATCTGGAAGAAACCCAACCCAGCGTGGTGGCGCTAACTGTGCCTTTCCCCGGCAATATGCTTGGGGCTCTGCGTATTGCGCAAACCTGTAAAGCCATTAATCCTGATCTACCAATCGTGCTGGGTGGTGGTTTTATTAATACCGAGCTGCGTGCGCTAAAAGATCCGCGTGTGTTTGAGTTTGTCGACTTTATCTGTCTAGACGATGGCGAGCGCCCTTTTATGACCTTGCTGGAATTCTTTGACGGCAAGCGTGAGATAGATGAGTTAGTGCGCACTTACTTTCTCGCAGAAGACGATAATGGCGAGTCATACGTTCACTACAATGAAAACGCCGAGCTGCACGATATTCCCCAAACCGATGTAGGCACGCCGATTTATGATGGTTTGCCTTTAACGGAATACTTGTCCTTGTGTGAAATGCTCAACCCTATGCACCGCATCTGGAGCGATGGCCGCTGGAACAAGCTGACCATTGCCCATGGTTGTTACTGGCGCAAATGTAGCTTTTGCGATGTGACACTCGATTATATCGACCGCTACGATGCGGCAGGTGCCGATATTCTGGTAGATCGTATTGAAGAATTGATCGCAGAAACTGGCCAGACGGGTTTCCATTTTGTCGATGAAGCCGCACCACCAAAAGCCTTGTTTGCCTTAGCACGACGCCTAATCGAACGGGGCGTAGTGATCAGTTGGTGGGGCAATATTCGTTTTGAAAAAACCTTCACACCAGAGCGCTGTCAGTTATTGGCGGATTCTGGTTGTATCGCCGTCAGCGGCGGTCTTGAAGTGGCATCCGACCGATTGCTAAAACTAATGAAAAAAGGCGTGAGCGTCGAGCAAGTGGCTCGCGTGACTAAAGCCTTCAGTGATGCAGATATTCTGGTGCATTCTTATTTGATGTATGGCTTCCCAACACAAACCGAGCAAGAAACCATTGATGCGCTGGAAATGGTGCGTCAGATGATGGCGCAAAGCTGTTTTCAATCTGCCTTCTGGCACAGATTTGCGGCCACGGCACACAGCCCAATTGGTATTAACCCGGAAAAATACGGCATCACGCTCGCTGAACGCCCAAACATTTTATTCGCCGAAAACGACGTGGATTTCACCGATCCGACAGGCACAGATCATGACATGTTGGGCGACGAACTGCGTAAAGCGCTCTACAACTACATGCACGGTATCGGCTTTGATCAGCCAATGGACTTTTGGTTTGATAAACCGGTTAAACGCACCTTAGTGAAAAAAGATTTGATTTCAAAAGCCTTGAACGATTTGATTGTTAGTAGCTAAACATAGCTATTGAACTCATAAGAGAAAACGCTTATTTGTCCTCATCTTTTACTGCATCATCACTTTTTCCTGCCTTTATTTAAAAAGGGGGTGTGTTAATCTGTTTAGGCTATGGCTGAACTCTAGGAGAGTTGTATTGTTTAAACCAAACTATTATTTATTGGTCTCTGCTGTTTTGGTTTTGTTGGTTGTTATGACCAGCAATGTCTACTTTCAGCTAGCTTGGGCATGGTTTGCCCTGTCTTTTTTTACTGTCAGTCTTGCCTACCTTCTTAATAAACCCACCATTTTTCGTAAACGCTCCGATGGTACGGTACCCGTTTATATTCGCTGGGTATTTATGCCGTTTTTGTGGAGTACGCAACTTTATAACAGCTGGGCGAGAAGCACAGATTCTGTTCCAGCGTTACAAAAAATAGACGACGGTTTATACCTTGCGAGACGTTTATTTCCTTCCGATATTCATGCGATTAAAAGCGAGAATATCAGTGCCGTTTTAGATGTGACAGCCGAGTTCAGCTCTTTAAATTGGGTGGCTCATCAAGCCGATGTGGATTATTTAAACGTTCCGATTCTTGATCATTCCGTTCCTTCCGATACGCAAATACATCGCGCGCTAAATTGGATTCATACACATCGTAAAACGGGACGCTCGGTGGTTGTGCATTGTGCCTTAGGTCGTGGCCGCTCGGTGTTTATGATGGCGGCGTATTTACTAAGCCAGAATCCTAAATCATCACCCAGTGAGATAATGGATAAAATCCGTGAAATCCGCCAAACAGCTCGTTTAAATAAGCGCCAGTTTAAGTATTTGAAACGCGCCTTGGATAATAAGTTGTTAGTCGTTCATAACTCAGCTTGGTTAATCGCCAATCCTGTGTCTGGCACGCGCCAATGGGAAGAACAGCAAGACCTGATCTTGCGTTACTTATCCGCCTATTTTGATGTCACGGTAAAAACCACCACACCAGAAATAAACGGTACTGATCTAGCCAAAGAGGCTGTCAAAGCTTCGCCAGATATGATTATTGCCTGTGGCGGCGACGGCACGGTAACTGAGGTTGCTGCCGCAATGGTGGGCACCAATATTAAGCTGGGTATTATTCCATTTGGTACCGCCAATGCGTTAAGTCATGTATTGTGCGGCACCATGTCGAAAATCGCCCCATTAGAAACGATTTGCTTGAATCTGATCGACGGCTGCGAGCAGCGAATAGACACCGCAACCTGTAATGGCGAATTAATGCTATTACTGGCTGGTGTTGGCTTTGAACAACAAATGATTGAAAAAGCCGACCGCAGTAAAAAGAACACCAGTGGTCAGCTCGCTTACTTGAAAGGCTTATGGGAAGCCATAGGTCAAAACGACGTCCATGAGTTTACTGTGCAGCTCAACGATGAGGAGCCGTTTACCATCAAGACACCAAGCTTGACCATTGCGAATGCCGCACCTATCACCACTTTATTAGCACAAGGCAAAGGTGTGCCTAATATTATGGACGGCGAGCTGGATTTAACTTGGTTGGATCCAGAGCGCATGCAGATATTAAACTTGGCGGAGTTAGCCATGCTCGGCATGGGTGACAGAAATGAAGACAGTGATTTACCAGAAGACAACAATAGTCCTGAAGGCAACAATGGCATCTTCCATCGTTCAGCACAGCGCGTCACAGTAGATATCAGCCAAGTTGGTTGTTATGTGGTAGATGGTGAAGAACGCGAAGCAAACAAACTAGAAGTCGTCGTCAGACCTAAATCCTTAAGTGTGATCGTGCCGGAGTCGGTGATTGCTCACTAGGCAGCCAATAAACATTAAAAATTGATAATTACAATATGGAATTAAATGAAAAGTCGAAGGAAACAAAGGCATTTAAGAAGTAAAGAGCGCAAACCTAAAGTAAGAAAACCTATTGTGGAAAAAATCACCCTTAGGAGAATTTTCACTTATTACATTTGGATATTTGGCTTACCTTTATTTGATTTAGCAGGGCTTTTTTATCTTTTCAGTTTGCGATCTTTTTCTGGCTTAGGCTCTCTTTTCATTATTCTTCAGCCATTACTTTTAATAACAATGCTCGATTTGATTATGACAGAAATCCTCTTAATCAGGAAAAACCGTCGTACAGCAAACGAAAAAACAACTATTACTGAAATCAAAGAAGATAGTCTTACCGAAAACAAGAAAGCATTCGATAACCTTGCACTAATTGGATTACTCTTATCTATAGTGCTTGCTATAATCGCAGAACCCTTTATCAAATCATTAGGCTATACGGCTAAAACATATGACGGCCCCAGAGGAAGAGATATAACGGTTTATTACAATATAGAGATTCTTAGAGAAGAAGAAAGAGAGAAAACAGATCAGATAATAAAATCTCGTGAAGCGGCTTATAACAAGATAGATAATACAATCTCGTGAAGCGGCTTATAACAAGATAGATAATACAATAAAGCGGTACGATCTAAAGAAATCAGAAATCGAGGCGTCTATTAGTCCATTTCATATTTTAACCAACGATGTCAATGACATGACGCTCTATTTAGAACCAGACACTTTATTGCCTTCAGGCAGGTCCAGAATCAAATCTCTTAACTATTTCTTAGATGACCCCCAAAATAAAAACCACTTCAAGTTATCACTAAGAACGCTAGAAAAAAAAGTCAAAATAAAACTAGCTAATTTTCCTCTTAGTATAAAAGATAATATTAATAACGATATGCTGTATATTTTCTACACCACTCAAGCCACCAACCAAGAAATAAACCAACTAGTAGAATACAGTGGTGAAAAAAATTTCGAAAAAATCATGGGAAGATCTAATCAAGAACTACTACTCAGAATGCATCCGTTTCTTGAATTTAATATGGAATTACATTTATTTTATCTTTCAACCAAAAACTTTATGAATGAACTGTCTAAAAGTGAGATTCAATTTAATGAAGAGACCAAAAAATTCGATAACGACACTCTCATTTACATTTATGGCAACTTCGGCGAGAAAATAGACACTTTTAAAAGCAACATAAAACAGCTGGTTAAAAGGTTTCCTTACCTAAGAAACATTGTAGATAAGTCGACGCTCTCACAATTAGATGTTTATAACGCCACTCCAATATTAAAAAGACCAGAACCCGCTATTATGGATGTTGACGGTATCCTGAGATTTGTGAAGTAAAGCATTACAAAGCGATTGGTCATCAATGAGCGGTCACTCATGAGTTAGAAAAATGGGAGCCAATTTTTTAGTTATGCTTCATCAAACACCGTCCTACTCAAAGGCAACTGTCTAGGGAAGGTGCGAATAAGTCTACTAAGCCTCGGTAATTAATCATACATTCAGCTTGCGAAACTTAAGGTGCTGTAATAAAAAGCCAGCATTCACTCTTGTTGAGTCAATGCTGGCTTTTTTAGCTAGCTCTTTTTTACTGAATCTATGTCTATGAAACCGTATTCCAAGGCAATTGCCCAGGAGCGGCATCAACGAAGTTGAAGTACTGTTCTAGCTGGTCAATCAAATCTCGAATGACTTCATCTTGGCTGCAGCCATAGAGTTCATAACCCAGAGCACCATTGCGAATATACACATCCGCTTGCCAATGCGTATCGTATTTGGAGTTCTCACTGTGCGCCTCTGGTATTTCATGCTCTGTCGCCACGACTTGGTAATAGAAGTCCAATTTTTCGTCACGCTCTAGCTGGAACGTCACGCCATTTTCCTCTCGGGTGATATTGGCTTTCCACCCATGAGTTGCTAGCTCTTTTTGTACTTCTTCCATCGCCGGTTCCACCACATCTTTAATAAAGTGTGTCACCTTGGCTTCACCAGGGAATTTAAACAGAGTGCTTAAACGTTTACGCCAGCTGCCTTCATTACTAAAGGCTCGTCCCGGTGTCGCTGCGGCTTCCACTGCGGCACCACGATGCCCTTCGATAACCAAGGCTCGCCACAAACCAAGCGCCGCGACCAACATAATGATGGCAAAAGGCAATGCCGCCAGAATACTCATAGTCTGCAAGGCACCTAACCCACCAGCCAGCAATAAGGTAGCAGCAATAATACCTTCAAGAGACGCCCAAAAGACTCGCTGCCAAACTGGCGTTTCTAATGCACCGCCAGACGCCAACGAATCGACCACTAAGGAACCCGAATCCGATGAGGTAACAAAGAAGGTGATAATCAAAAAGACAGTGATCACCGATAAAAAAGTAGACCAAGGTAACAAATCATAGAACTGAAATAGTGCCACCGAATGATCAGCCTGTACTTCGCCAATCAAGACATCTTTACCCTGCTCCATAATCAAATACAGCGCAGTATCGCCAAAGATAGCGAACCATAGGAAGGTAAATAAGGTCGGAACCGCAAGCACGCCAAATATAAACTGACGAATAGTTCGACCACGGCTAATTTTAGCAATAAATAAACCCACAAATGGTGCCCAAGCGATGGTCCATGCGAAGATAAACAAGGTCCAATTACCGATCCAGTCACTTTGTGTATAAGCTTGCAAATTAAACGTACGCTCTACGATGTTACTCAGATAAGAGCCAGTGTTTTGTACGAAGGCATCAAGAATATGAATACTTGGGCCAACAAAAAACACGATGACCATGATAAATACAGCCAAGCCCATATTCAAAATCGACAGGTTTTTCACACCTTTATCCATACCCGCAACCACAGAGCCAATCGCAGCGAGTGTGATTAAACCAATAGCGGTGATTTGCACCGTGGTATTAATCGGTATGTCTTCCCAAAGGTAATGTAAGCCAGCATTGATTTGTGTTACCGATAAACCAAGTGTGGTCGCCAAACCAAACAAGGTACCGAGAATGGCAAACACATCGACAATATGACCAATAGGACCATAGATACGATCACCAATTAGAGGATAAAGCGCCGAACGCACCGCCAAGGGCAAACCATGACGAAACGCAAAATAGGCCAACACCAACCCCATCAGGCCGTAAATACCCCAAATATGTAAGCCCCAATGGAAGTAGGCAATTTGCATGGCCTCACGGGCCGCACCAATGGTTTCTGCGGTGGCATTAGGCGGTTGAGAAAAGTGTAAGACAGGCTCAGCCACACCAAAAAACAATAAGGCAATCCCGTAGCCTGCGGAAAAGAGCATCGCAAACCAAGCAGGAAAACTGTATTCCGGATCTCCGTGGTCCGGCCCTAAGCGAATATTGCCCCAGCTACTGAATCCGATACAAACAAGAAATACGAGGAAAATCGCAGTGGCCAGCATATAAAACCAGCCAAAAGTCTGGGTCACCCAAGCTAGCGCGCTTTGAAACACTTCTCCTGCAAACTCTGGATTACTTAGGGTTCCGACGATAAGAAACAGGGTAACGATAACGGTTGGAATAAATACAGGTAGCAAAATTGCACCCGTTGCCGTCTTTTGTGAATTGGTCATAAAGGCTCCTCCTCTATGTATACTCTGACAAAAGCTGACAATAAAAGCAATAAATGATTAGACGTCTAAACATTAGGTGCGATAAATATGCCTGTTAAATAGGCACAAAAAAGCCAGCATTGACCCCTAATCTGTCAATGCTGGCTTTTGAATTAAAGCTGTATTTAACGTCTATGTTTGTTAGTTTTTACCTTAATCTTGCTTTGAATAATTGGCGCCAATCAACAAAATAAGACCTTACTCACTTAAAGTGCAACTGATTAATGCTGAGCCGCTACTTGCAGTGCTTTCATTTCGTCATGGCACTCTTTCATTCTGACTTTAACGCGACGCAGCGTGACTTCGCAGTCTTGTGTTTGGTTCCTTTCTAGTGCGAGATCAAGTTCTTCGAGTACTTTATCTTCCACTTCTTCTAGCTGGTCGACATAAGTAAAGGTGGCTGGTTCGCTGGTGATTTTTGATATTAACTTAGTATAAGACTGACGCGCTTTCACCATGTTATCTGTATCTGTTTCTACTTCGCCTTGCTGATCAACCGCGAATGGCTGAAGCTCTGCAACGGCTTCTGATTTAGCACCTATCATGCGCTCAAAAAAAGCATTATAAGTCGTGTCGTCTAATTTGGTTTTCGCTTCTTGGTAGAATTCAATACCGCCGTTCATGACTTTAATAATGTCTGTAATGTGGTGGGCATGTGCAGTTTGGTTTTGCATCTTTCCTCCTAAGCTAAGTAGCTCCTAGTTAGCGTTTCTTTTATTTCGTGTTCTTACATACATACTTAGTGATGGCCGGATTAAAAACAACCGCATTTCAGGAGATGCACTTAGGCTGCATATTTACTGCAAAGTATAAAATCTAATAGCATTTAACTTAGGTATCATAATTATGTCGTGAACAAACTAAAAGCCGATGACGTACGGCATTAAAGCAATTTTGCCTGCTTTTAACTTATGTTAGCATCGGGATTTATCATTTTATCTGGGCCTAATTCAATGAAAGTCACCACTTCCAAAACCACGAAAAAAGACCAACAAGACACACCTGAAAGTCGTTTTAATAAGGCGTGGCAACGGATCATTAATCAGCGCAAAAAAAATCAACAGCTACAAGAACAAATGACCCATTTCACAGAATCAACCATGGAGCAATTGCAAGCTCCTGAGCAGGATTATGCTTCCGTACTGTATGCTGTTTGCGAACAATTTTTAGTGTTTTACCAGCGTAAATCTCTCAGTAATTGGCAGCGTGAAACGTTAATAGAATGGTTTATGGAACATTATCAATTTCTTCGTTCATCGCCTTTTACCAGTCATTTAGATCTAGACAATCTTGGCATGCTATGCAGAGAAGCCATTGTAAGTATAAACCCAGAGATTGCAGAAGAGGTCGAACAAATCTGGCAGGAAGACGAGCTAGGCATAGAAGATGAAGATGATTTAGAAGACGATGATCTAGAAGGTTATGATGATTTAGAAGACGACGAACCCTTTATGGAAGACATGTTTGAGTCTTTATTTGCAGAGTTTCTCCAGAATGAAGCCGACGATGGAAAAAACACAACAGAAGATACTTTTAATGAGTTTTTTCGTAAACAAAAAGCCGAACATGATAGGCAACAGCATGAGGAAAAAGAACTCGATAAACTCATGAAAACGGGCGCATTGAATAAACTTTTCCGTAAAATCTTACGTCAGTTACACCCAGATTTAGAGCAAGATGAAGATCGTCGTAAAGCAAAAAACAAGTTAGTAAGTCAGTTAACAGACGCCCGTGATAATGGTGACATTGGCACGATTTTCACCATGTATGCAGAGCATGTTGGCGAGAGCCCGTTACTTTCTCTCGGTGATGTCGATTTAGATAATGCCACCAAGGTACTGCAACGTCAGTTTGAACAATTACGAGACCAAAAAGACGACATTCTTTTCAAAGCAGGCCCGATTGCCGCCGCCATATACTCTCGCTTTCATTGTAAAACTGCAAAGGCATCGCAAAAAGCTATTAACGATCATATCCAAGAATTACAACAAGACACCCTATCATTAAAAGAGTTTATCACCTACGTTACTAGCATAGCCAAGTTAAAACCCTATCTTGAGGAACGCTATGAAAGCCAGTTTCACGTCCCTTTCTAAAATGATAAAAGATCGCTAACGAACAACATTCAACCAAGACGATGTAGACAGACACATCGTCTTGGTTGAGCCATTGTTTAAGTTACTTTTTATACCTCGATGTTGAACAATGCCTTGAACGCTTGTTCCCCATGGCTGCTCACTAGTACTTCTCTAAAGCCGTTTACTCGACTAACCCAGCCTTTACGTTCAAAGTAAGTAAAAAGCGCCGCGCCTGCATAACCTCCTAGATGGTACTTCCTTTCACTCCAATCTAAACAAGCGCAGCACTTTTTCCGTGTGATTTTTTCGTCCAATATGATGCCGAGCTGCTCAAACTCCCGTTTACCTTGAACGGTTAAGTTTTGTCCTTCAATATCAATCCACTTATTGATGAGCATAAATTCGTAGATATCTACGGCGATTTCACCAGCTAAGTGGTCGTAACAAGTTCTCGCTTTTCTTAATGCTATAGGCGTTTTACTTTCAAACTGTTTGACTTGTTTCCAAGAGACTCCCATTAACATCTCAATCAGTTCGGCTGTTTCAGGCCCGCTAAGCCTGTAATAACGGTGTCGCCCTTGCGCGACACAGACAATAAAACCTTCTTTTAAGAGGCGTGATAAATGCGCACTTGTTGTAGATGATGCAATATCAGCAACAACGCTAAGCTCTGTCGCTGTCCATGCACGACCATCCATTAAAGCACACAGTATTTTTACCCTAGAAACATCTGACATGACGGTAGCTAAGGCTGCTATAGAATTTTCAAGCTCACCATCACTATCACTATCATTTTCTATACTTTGTGTAGATTTTATTAAGGGACGACTTGCCATTGATGAGTCACCTTCTCTGCCAAACTCACATGATCCGTAACAAGAATCAAACGATTTGCATGATCGCTATATTGAGTAATGATATTAATACCGTTTTCAGCCAATATTGCAGCAATTTCCCCAAGCTCTCCTGGGCGATCTTGGTTTAACCTTCTTATCAAAGGGGTATACACACCTTCTACTTCTAGTCCTTCTAGCTCTAACACTTCTTTGGCTTTCTCCCCCTCTTCGACAAGAAAGTGAGCATGACTTTGATCATTAACAGTAAAAACACCACCGCCCTCTAAACCAACACCATTTTGACCCAGAGTCTTACCTAAAGTCGCTAACTCGCCAGGCACATTTTTTAAAATAACATGAATATCAAACATCGATAAATCTCCCTTAGGTTTATAATGAATAATCTTTGGTTACTTGCGCTATACGTATTCGATAAGAAGAAAAAATAGACGCTTGCCCCTCTGCTTGAGCCAACCTATGCATACTATTTTCCTTCCAACGGCGGATCGAACCCTCATTTTCCCACCAAGACAGCGACATGAATTTTTCAGGATTGGCTAAGCTCTGAAAGCGTTCTATAGAAATAAAACCTTCAATATCAGCCAACAACGGTTTGAGCTCTTCTGCTAGTTGAAAGTAGCGAGCTTGTTTTTCTGCAATTGCATTTGCTTCAAAGATTACAGCAATCATTAGCTTTCCCATCAAAAATTAAACAGAAGGTAAAACTATATCGACTTTGAAAAAGGTTACTTCGTCCATGACCGAAGTATTATTAAAGGGACTTGAGCGACACATGAAATGGGTCGAGGGCAGTACGGGGGGATTTTTATCGTCTTCGTGCTGGTGATTCTTTTGGTTCATTAGTGACAGTTAGATACTGAAAACGGTTTAACGCTTATATCACTAACATCTCCAAGGTAGCTAACGACTCAGGACTTAGATCAATGGAACTATTTATTTTATGAGCGCTCCAATCAACACCACCACAATTTACTTGTCGAGAAAATATCATGCGTCACCTGCTCATTTTGTTGTTTATCATTCCTTTCATTAGTCATGCTCAGACCTTTCAGAGCGGATCAACGCGTACGGAACTGGTAGAGCTTTTCTCTTCAGAAGGATGCAGTAGTTGCCCACCTGCCGACCATTGGCTAACGTCACTAAAAAGTGATCCAAAACTCTTTAAAGACTATATTCCCGTCGCTTTTCATGTGGATTACTGGGATTACATTGGCTGGAAGGATAGATTCGCCACGGCAGAATTTACCCAACGCCAGCGTCAATACGCGGTAGAGGGCCGCATCAGTCAAATGTATACACCAGAGTTTGTTGTTAATAGTGAAGAATGGCAGCAATGGTTTCACGGTGATCGTATCATTGAACCGTCCTCTGTGAAGGCAGGTGAACTTACTGCCACATTAGATAAAGATCTGCTAAACGTCTCATTTTCAGGGCTCAAGAAAGAAGATACCATTCTTCATGTCGCGTATTTAGGAATGGGCTTAGAGAGCAAAGTGAGCGCGGGGGAAAATAATAACCGCACTCTAAAACATGACTTTGTCGCGCTCAATCATTTTCAAATCCCTGGACAATCTCAATGGCATATTGCCATGCCAGAACGCCCAAATGTCGGCCAAAAACAAACCGCTCTTGTTATCTGGATCTCTCCCAAAGGGTCACAACGCGTGCTGCAATCTGTCGGCGGCTATTTGTTGTAAATATAACTTTTCGCTGACCACATTTAGGGTTCTAGTCGTTCGGTTTCTCGACTAGAACCCATTCGTTTGACTTAACGCAATTCCCACTCTCTTCATCTGTGCCACTATGACCTCATAGCATTTCGTCTAATGCATCCAAAAAAGGAGACTATGTCATGAGTCATAAGGATATTTCGAAGTTTACTATCTCTACAACGGCCCCAGAGGGATTCGAGCATGAACCCGATGGCACTCACGATTACTGGCATCATCAGCCGTTAAATACTTTACCTCCATACGATTTTATTGCGCCTTATGCTCGTCATAACACCTTGCCGACACCTGGAATTGAAAACCGTAAAGCGTGGATTGTAGGCGGAGGTATCGGCGGCCTTGCCGCGGCTTTTTATCTGCTTCGTGATGCGCACATGCCAGCTGAAAACATTATTATTTTGGAAGAAATGGACGTGGAAGGTGGCTCTATGGACGGCGCAGGCAACCCCGAAGAGGGTTACATTATTCGCGGTGGCCGTGAGATGAATTGGAACTACGACACGCTGTGGGATTTGTTTCAAGATGTGCCAGCGGTCGAGCTGCCAGAAGGCTATTCCATTCTAGATGAATATCGCCTTATCAATGACAACGATCCCAATTACTCCGAAGCTCGCTTAATGCACAAATGCGGCGAATTGTTGGATGCAAAAGATTTTGGCTTGAGTAAATCCCAGCAATGGGAACTGATTCGTTTGATGCTAAAACGTAAGGAAGAACTAGACGATATCAGTATTGAAGATTACTTCAGTGAAGGTTTCTTAAAAACAAACTTTTGGTTCCTTTTCCGCTCCATGTTTGCCTTCAAAAATTGCCACAGCTTGTTGGAAACCAAGCTGTATTTGCATCGTTTTCTAGATTCCATCGATGGCTTTGGCGATATGTCGGCGCTGGTTTTTCCTAAGTATAATCAATACGATACTTTCATTAAACCGCTCGCCGATATGCTACGCAAGAAAGGTGTGACCTTTCAATTTGGCACCCGGGTAGAAGACCTTGATATCAACTTCTCTGGCGATAAAAAAACCGTCACTGGTATTCGCGCAGTTGTCATCAGAGAAGGCAAAGAAGAACCCAAACACATTCATGTCGGACTCGGCGATTTAGTCTTTACACTAACCGGATCAATGACAGAACACACCGCTTATGGCGATATGGACAGCGTTCCAGAGCTGGCTTGCGACAAGCACGATCCGGGCGAAAAAAGCGGCTGGACCTTATGGAAAAATCTGGCAAAAAAATCGCCAGTATTCGGCAAACCAGAAAAATTCTACGGCAATGTGGATAAATCCATCTGGGAATCGGCCACGCTGACTTGTAAACCTTCTCCTCTTATCGACAAGCTGAAAACTTTGTCCGTGAACGATCCGTATTCTGGTCGTTCTGTCACGGGCGGAATCATCACGATTACCGATTCCAACTGGCTGTTGAGTGTCACCTGTAATCGTCAGCCACACTTCCCAGACCAACCAGACGACACCTTGGTTCTTTGGGTGTACGGTTTATTGATGGATAAACAAGGCAATCGCATCCACAAAACCATGGCGCAATGTACTGGTAAAGAAATCCTCACCGAACTTTGTTATCACCTTGGTATTGAAGATCAACTCGATGTGATTGTTGCCAATACCAAAATCCGCCTCGCGCTTATGCCTTACATTACCGCTCAATTTATGACGCGCGCCGCGGGTGATCGCCCTCATGCTGTGCCAGAAGGCTGCACAAACTTAGGCTTGATTGGACAGTTTGTAGAGACTCGTAACGACATTATCTTTACCATGGAAGCGTCCATTCGTACGGCTCGCATTGGTGTTTATAAACTGCTAAACATTCCTAAACAAGTACCAGATATTAGCCCGACTCAATACGATATTCGTAACCTGATCAAAGGCGCCCGAGCACTCAACAGCGGCAAACCTTTTATGGGTGAACGTCTGTTGCATCGCTTGCTCGACAAAACTTACTTTGCGCATATTTTGCCACCTCTACCGGAGCCAGAAGAAAGCAAGCAATCTCGATTTGAAGAAGAAATGCACGAGCTACTCGGCAAAGGCAGCACAGTAATGCATAAATTCGGTGACTGGGTTAAAACATTGCGAGACAGCCTATCCAGCAATAAAAAACTATAGAAACAACGAGTTACTTCGCTTAAAAAGGAAAACATAAAAACCTCAGCACCAATACACCCAAATTGGGGTATTGGTGCTTTACTTGTATCCCTCTACATTATTCTTAATCCTTGTCTGTACGTTTTTTGCAGCATAAAGTTAGAATCAACCTTGGGGAATACCATGTCCAAAACAATAAAAAACACCTGTATTCTGGGCTGCGGCCTAATTGGAGAAAGCTGGGGCGCGTTATTTCTTGCTCATGGTTTTCATATTCATGCCTGGGATCCAGATCCTGGCGTCAGAGCCTACTACGCAGACCGCCTGCAACGCCCGCTTGAACAACTGAGTCAAGTGCTAGGCAAACCGATGCTCGACGCACAAGCCATCACGGCAAAACTAACGATTCATGAAACATTAGCCAGCGCTGTCGCCAATGCGGATTTCATCCAAGAGAACGCCCCCCGAGAAAATCCCGTTAAAACGCGACATCTACGCCGAAATTGAAGAAAATTCGCCAGATTGGGCTATTATCGCTTCCAGTACATCGGCATTAACTTGGTCAGACTTATCGCCTGACATGAAGAACCCTAAGCGATTAATTACGGCACATCCTTTTAATCCACCACACTTGATTCCACTGGTCGAACTGTTCGGTATCGACACAGAGATTCTTAACAAAGCGGACGCTTTTTACCGTCAATTAGACCGAGTGCCTGTACGCATGAACAAAGATGCGGTGGGTCATATTGCCAATCGTTTGTCTTCTGCGTTGTGGCGCGAAGCGGTGAATATTGTCGCGGAAGGCATTGCCGATGTGAGCGCCGTAGACGCCGCACTGGTTAATGGACCTGGCTTACGTTGGTCGGCGGTTGGTAGCCACATGGTGTATCACTTAGGAGGCGGACAAGGTGGCATTCGTCATTATTTAGAACACCTCGGCCCAAGCCAAGCTCGCCGCTGGGAAACATTAGGAACGCCAACGCTTTCTCCTGAAGTGTGTGATAAATTGATTACAGGCATTACCGAGGAAGCCGCAGGGCGCTCTATCAATGAGCTAGAAATAGAACGAGATGCCATTTTAATTGCCATGCTCAAAGCTCGGGGGACAACCAATGAGCACTAATCATTTAACCACGAAACCACGCATTGCTTTAATCCATGCCTTGGAAGAATCCGTGCTTCCCGCCAGAGAAACATTCGCGAAAGAGTGGCCTGACGCTTTTTGTTTCGACTTGCTCGACACTTCTCTGGCCATTGATTTAGCCGAGACAGGTAAACTCGATAACGACATGATGCAACGCTTTAGCGAACTGGCAGATTACGCCGCACGCACCACAGGCAAAGCCGATAAAACTGACGCCATCTTGTTCACCTGTTCAGCATTTGGCCCTGCCATTGATGCGGTCAAAACTCAGTTAAACATGCCCGTTTTACGTCCAAATGAATCCGCTTTTGCAGAAGCCATTCAAATGGGCGAACGCATTGGCCTGATGGTCACTTTTGGCCCTTCTTTGCCGGCTCTAAAAGCCGAACTAGAAACTATGGCGAAAGAGCAAGGTAAGGTCATTAGCATTGAGCCAATTTTGGTTGAAGGTGCCCTTGCGGCGCTAAAAAGCGGTGACGCTGACACCCACAACCGACTTGCTGCAGAAGCCAGCTCTCAGCTAAAAAATATTGACGTTCTGGTGTTAGGACAGTTTTCCCTAGCCAAAGCGGCTCCCGGTATTCGAGAGCGATTGGACATTCCGGTATTAACCACGCCGGAAAGCGCCGTCAAAGCCATACGAGCTTTGCTGAAATAGTCTTCTGATTTGATGCGCCCACTTTTGGGCGTATTACACTTTTCTCTACGACAAACTTAAACAACACTCGCCTGCTCTTATTGCTATGACTTGCAATACACATAAATGATAACTATTATCATTTATGTTACGTTATAACATTGCCTAAATAGGAGCACAATCAATGCGAAATAACATTCATCCGAACTATCGCACCGTAGTTTTTCATGACACCAGCGCCGATCAATATTTTTTAATTGGTTCAACATTAGAAACCAATCAAACTATTGATTGGCAAGACGGTAAAACTTACCCATATAGAACCATTGAAATATCTTCAGCCTCCCATCCTTTCTATACGGGCAAGCAAAGAGAATCTCAACTAGAAGGGCGAGTACAAAACTTCAGACGTCGCTATGGCACACGTTCAGCGAAAGGAAATAAATAATGCAGGTTCTTTCATCATTAAAAAGTGCGAAATTACGTCACAAGGACTGCCAAGTGGTAAAGCGCCGCGGACGTGTTTTTGTCATTTGCAAATCCAACCCTCGCTTTAAGGCCGTTCAAGGCCGAGGTGGAAAGAAAAAATAAACTCAAAGATGAGGTTGATGTTTTTCATAAACAGCCTAAAGATTTAACCCACCCAAAAATAAGCTCAAGCCCTGTAGCAATAGAAAGAATCAAACGACAATCAATCGCTTTTTATTGCTACCTCTTTAAACTGACTGCTTATTGCAAAAATCCAATACCTCATTCAGCGGCAACGGATGGCAGAAGAAGTATCCTTGTATTTTTTGAGCGCCTAGCTCTTGCAGTACTTCTAGCTCGGCCAAAGTTTCTACGCCTTCGCCAAGTACATTGCTTTTGGTTTCCTTGGCGAAGCCAATTAATGCAGCGACCAAGGCTCTTTTTCGATGATCTGAATTGATATTAGCGATCAAGCTTCGGTCTAATTTAATGATGTCCGCTTGTAGTTCCAATATATGCTGGAAACTTGCAAAACCCGCTCCAGCATCATCGACGGCAAGTCGCATACCGCGTTTTCGAAACGGTTCAATCGCGCTTCGAAATACGTTGTAATCTGAAATAGCCTCTCGCTCAGTCACTTCTAAAATGATGCGATGCAAAGGCGCTTTATCTAACATGGATTGTAGATAAGGCGAAGCAAGATGCTTAGGAGAAACATTGAGTGTTATGTAATATCGCTCAGGAATATCGGGCAACAGACTGAGTGCTTCTTCAATAGCAAACAATTCCAAGGCTTCGCCAACACCAGAAACATTCGCTTGATTAAACCAATAATCAGGCGAACGATATGGCTCGGTTTGAAAGCGCGCCAAGCATTCAAAACCTTTAATGCACTTTCTTTTAAAGTCATAAATCGGTTGAAAAAAAATAGTGAGTTGTTTGTTATTGATGATGTCGAAAATATCGTCTCTTGCGGCCTGCTGTATTTTGCTAGCTTGCAGATCTTTTTCTATGTTACGTGCGGCAAACTTCGCAAATAAGATCAAAATTGATAAGTCTTTACTCGATAAGTCATCATTGGCTTGCGCACTGAAACAACATAATGTGCCGTAAATTTTATTATCGGAAAGGTAAATCGGCACACCAATATAACTGCCGATGTCCAACATCTTTGTCATCGCTAAGTTTTTAGTGATGCTATTTTTTGACGTATCTGGAATGATATTAGGCAGTTTTTCATCAGCAATCATTCGACAATATGTGGCGTTGCTGTGGTCTGTATGGCCTTTTTTTAAAATCGTACCGCATCTGTCGTTCTTATCTAGATGCAACATTTCTCGCTGGTCATGATGAAATCGAGATAAAAAAGCAACATCCATTCCTAGGTACTGACGGATGGTTTGAACCAAATTGTCTAAATCTTGGTTGAGCGACGCAGTCAGTAAGTCTTCTTCGATGCGCCCTTCATCTTGCATACTAAAAATCGCTGACAATAAATCAACATCAGACTGTATTTTTAGCACTTTCATATCACTCATTTGTCACCTCTGAGACACCATGTTTTAAATCCGGCATTCTCATACCTGAACATCAATAAAGTCTATCAAAGGAAGTGCTACTTTTTATCGGCAATTTCGATGCACTTGCGTAACTATTTGAGTCAGAGGTTTTTTCTTTATTTATTTCTGTAAGCAATTGCAGGCTTAAGTAAGCAAATCAGTCCAGAAACGCCGCTCAGTCCGATATTTTGTAATTTTTTGAAAATTGAGATGGGGAGACCACAAGGAAAAGCTTCACCCGATAATGGCTAATAAACGTCCTCCAAATATCGACCTTGAGCTTTTAATGCATCGACATTAATTTGCAATGGTTTAAGAATGTCGTTCATCGCCTGAGTGACGCCAGCGGACATGTCTCGGCCACCGCAGACCAGAATCTGCGCACCTTGCTCTAACATTTGTCGCACCGCGTTTTGATCTTGTAATAGCTTGTCTTGCACATAATTTTTTTCAGTTATTTGACCTGAGACTTGATCTTTTGCCTGCGAGAAAGCCGTTTGTAATCCCGTCAAACGATTATCGTCAAGGTAACGACCAAGATCTGGCTGATAAAGAAAATCCGCTTCTTCACTGCGTCCGCCCCAGTAAAGGAACATCGGATTGCGCTGAGTATTTTTACGAATAAAGCCCGCCAAGGGTCCGATTCCAGCACCTGCGCCAATTAGAATCACCGGATGACTACCGACCGCAGGGCGAAACTCAGGATTTTGACGGATAAAACCTTCAATGCCGTCTCCGAGTTTTAAACCATGCAAATAACCAGAGCAAACGCCATGTAACTGTTTGCGTACGCAAATTTCCAACACACCATCGGTTGTGGACGATGCTAAGGAATAAAAACGCGCTACCTCGTCTCCCGGCGGAACAACTCCCAGTAAATCGCCCGCTTCAAAAAGGGGCAACGAATCCGTGCCCGCAGCGCGAAAACGAAAAATACTCGTGGCCGCCAAGCCTTCTATTCCATAATCTTCACGATCTATCAGCGTCAGTTTGACGGTCGGAGTCGGCTGGAGATTATGAGTTAACGTCAATGGAATGCCAGTCGCCTCGGTAATTCGATTGCCCCATTCACGGAATTGCGCGGTGGAACCACGATTGATCAAACCGACCGAATGCAGGCGAGCTATGTCTTTGTTTTGCAGAGCTGAGTCCACATTCAACGCATACTGACAAAATTGTGGAAACTGCTGATCGCCAAAACCTAATACGGCAAATTGCAGCGTTTGACCCGTCTGAAAAGTGGCCAGTTTCGCCAAAAACTGATGGGCAGAAGACGGCGCATCGCCATTGCCATAAGTCGAGGTTAAAATAAACAGTCGCTTAGCTTGTGGGTAATGTTCAGCCAATGCATTCATCTCAGCGCAATACACTTTACAACCCGCTTTACTGAGATTGGCTTGCAGATCTCGGGCAAATCCCCACGTAGTATTGCCTTCAGATCCAACCAGAATAATGGTATCCGCTTGATCAATTTCCACTTTGTGGATCTGGTTATTAGCTTGAGCTATGGCCGAACGACGACGCAACCACCAAGACTTGGTGCCAGTATAAGACAACACAGGCACAGTCAACGCTGAGGCACCTAGAATAAGCCCTAACCACCACAAACCTTCGCCAGTGTGTAATTTCGTCACCCACTGTTGCAGCGCACCGCTTTCAGGCAAAGACTCAAAAGAAAGCCATTGTCCAGTTGATTGATCAACAAAACCAGCGCCATGACGTGTCGTAACGGAATAAGCGTCTTCGCTATCGTCTGGAACAGGGAATATCAACTCTCGCATGTCAGTAAGGTCGATTTTTGTTAACGCAGATAACGACGCAACGGGAGCCGGTTGACCACCAGAGACAGCATCAGGAAACGTCACATCAACATAAGTATGATCGGTAAAAACACCAAAACGCATTGTCGACATATAGGCGCCAGTTAAAGAAGAAAGCAGCAAGCCAAGTACCGCGAAGCGCGCTAACTCCGAATGAATACGTTTACCGCCCTTGCCTTTAAAAGGTTTGACTAAGGCTTTCCAACCACCAATGCGGCGTACTAATAAAAAGGTTCCAGAAAGACAGATCAACACCATAAAGCCAGCGGTCACACCAGCCATAATTCGGCCGGTGTCACCCAATAAAAAAGAACGATGCAAATCTTTTACCCAAACCATAACAGCGGAAGGCTGATACGGCGCGATGCTTTTGCCTGTTAACGGATTCACTAAATCGGCACGAGATGCGTCGTTTTGTTGATAATGAACAATGACCTCGCCGGAAAGATCTCGCTCGATGCGTTCTGCTTGTGGAAAATGCGCCTTCACATGTTGCGCTAGCGTTGCAACGCTTACCTCGCCTACAGCAGGAACCACCGCCGCCGCTCGATGCAACGTCGGCATCAAAGACAATACCGCGCCAGTACAAGCCAGCGTCATAACAAACAACACCACCGCCAAACTAGGTAATCCGTGCAACTTGCGTAACATAACCTTCACTCCGCCTGCTTATTTAAAATCGTAGGTAAATGACATGACGTAGCCAGATCCAACCACAGCCTTGCCAGAGCCGGCCGTGGTAAACGGCGTCGACACATCTGCTTTGTTGCGTCTGGCATCTTCTACTGCCGTATCGATCACGATCTGATAGCCAGAATCGATTAAGTTATCTGGAATATTTTGTGTAATGGTTAACGATCTGCCGCTGGTGACACTCGCTCCAGTTTTGCCATCATACTCCGCCGGCTTTTTGCCACTGGCACGAGACCAACCCCGTAAATCTGAGTAATACTTACTCTTTTTGCCAGCGACCCAGATGGTTTGTTGGTACTTACCATTTTTGTCCAAAATATAAATAGCGAAATAAGCGCCGCTGCCGCTGTAACGAGCAAGTTGTGTTATAAACGTGACGTCACGAGCCTGTGCTGACATGGACAGCGCCAAGCCTGAAAGAATGCTTAATACCAATAGAATGTGTTTCATCGTGGTTTCCTTTTTAAATCTGATAACAACACTCTATAACCCTTACCTGACTCTGAACTGAACGCCGATATTTTTTATCAAGACGAAAGTTCTTAGCAAAAACGAATATCCCTAAAAAACCGATATAGACTTTTTACTACCAGCGATTCAGGCTAATGTCAGGTCAATGAGCTAAGATGGCGTTTGTCATTGATTAAATACATCACTCTACAACGACAGAGGTGAACATGCGGGTGCTCTTGGTAGAAGATACGACAGGATTAGGAGAAGCCGTTCGGGATCAGATCAGTGATGACGGTCACGCCGTAGATTGGGTACAGAGCCTGAGTTTTGCACAAGCCAGCGTGCAAGCCACCAGCTACAATTTGATTCTGCTCGACCTCATGTTGCCGGATGGCAATGGCTTTGATTTTTTAAAACGTCTTAGAGCATCAGGAGATTCAACGCCGGTGATTATTCTTACCGCTCGGGATCAAGTATCTGACCGAATTGAAGGACTAAACGCCGGAGCCGACGACTATTTAATCAAGCCATTTGATCTTTCCGAATTGTCTGCTCGTGTCGGCGCTGTTGCCCGACGTTATCGTGGCGATCCAAATCCGCTGGTCAAAATCGGCCATTTAGAAATAGATCTGGGTGAACATCGCATCAAAGTAAATGGGCAAGCCGTGGAATTGACCGCCCGTGAATGGGCACTATTTGAAGGTTTTGTACAACGTCCGGGGGCGCTCTTGTCTCGCTCACAACTTGAAGATCGCTTGTACCAATTCGGTGCCGAAATCGAGAGCAACACCATTGAAGTCTACATCAGTCGATTACGCAAAAAGCTGGGCCGAGAAGCCATTATCACAGTAAGAAACATGGGTTATCGTTTGGAGACTTATGAGCACGAATAGCAGCTTAAAAAAAAGTTTGAGCATCGGTCTGACGTTAGGCGTTTCGTTACTTTGGTTATTGGGTGCTATCAGTTCCGGCTTAGTCGTACAAAAGGAAATGAACGAATCCTTTGATAAAGCGCTCAAAAAATCGGCTCAACATATTTTACCCTTGGTAATTTCTGATACTTTTACCCAACAAAAAAACATCAACCGTCTTAGTATTCCAACGTTGGAAAACGACGACGAATACCTCACCTACGTGGTTCGTGATCAGCAAGGCAATGTGCTGTTAAGATCCCATGATGCGGATCCAGAAATATTTGGTGATACCTTGCAATTGGGCTTTTCAACTACCGCGACCCATCGCATTTACACTAGATCGGCATTGGATAATCGTGTTTACATAGAAGTCGCAGAACCACTCGATCACCGAGAAGAAGACCTCATGGAAGCCGGCATTGCACTACTTTTACCTTTGGTATTTTTAGCGCCCATTAGTTTATTGGGGATTTGGTGGGTCATTCGACTCTCATTAAGAAAAGTGGTGGTCTTTCAACATGCTATCGAAGAACGCGGCTCGGGAAATCTATCTCCTGTGGAAATGGCAAAACTTCCAAAAGAGTTCAAACCCATTGCGGTGGCCGTCAATCGTTTGCTAGAGCGCCTACGACGCACTCTGGAAGCAGAACGCAGCTTTACCGCCAACAGTGCCCACGAGTTGCGTACGCCGTTGGCAACCGCTCTAGCCAAGGTACAGCGCCTCAAACGCCATGTCCAAGATGAACAAATGAAACAACAAATTACCGACGTCGAAGCGTCATTACAAAGTCTATCAAAGCAGTCTGAGAAATTACTGGAACTGGCCAAGGCAGAAGGCGGCGGCGCGTTATCACAAATACCGAAGGACCTTGTTCCAATATTGAAAATGATCGCAGGCGATTTTGTTCGCCAAACACCAGAGCGCATTAATTTAATTCTACCAAAAGGTGACGTTAAATCTTTGTTAGACCCGGATGCTTTTGCCATTCTGGCGCGCAATTTGATTGAAAATGCGCTCAAACATGGACAAGGCAATCAACCAGTAGAAGTCAGCTTATTGGAAGACGGCACGCTGCGAGTAGTGAATGACTGCGATATTATTGCGCCACAAGACCTTGTCACATTGCGTAATCGATTTGTACGAGCCAATACTAATGCGTCAGGCTCAGGTTTGGGGCTCGCCATTGTTGATGCCATCACCAAAGGCGCAGGAATCGTCTTGCATCTTAGATCTCCGGCAACAGGAAAAGCGGCTGGCTTTGAAGTTGAATTAAACCTACACCCAAGCACGAACAACAAGCTGTAATATCCGTGGTTTACCTTTAGCCGTTGACGACATCGTAGGCTTGTTGTGCATGCTTTACTTGTCCAATATTTTGCTCTGCCCACTGGGCAAATTGCTCTATGGTTTGGGCGAAGTCATGGCCTAAGCTGGTTAACTGATATTCAACAGTAACTGGCACCGTCGCAAAAGCAGTTCTCGTAAGCAGCCCATCTCGTTCTAGTTGTTTGAGTTTTTGCTACAAGACTTTTTGCGAAATGCCTTCGACTTCTCGTTTAATCTGATTAAAACGAAAAGCTTCCTTTCTCAGTAAACCAATAATTAACAAGGTCCAATGATCGGCAAGACGATCAAAAAAAGCTCTGGCTGGGCAATTTTTAGAATAAATGCTGTACGCTAACAAATCTGTCTTGTTCTGCATGGTAGTTTCTCTTAAGTAACCTAGTCACTAAAAGGTTACTTCTTGTTTAGTTGGTTTCCAAAATATACTATCAATTGCGCTTATATGAGTCGAGTGCTCGACTTTTTACATAGTATTTATCTACATAACACTGGAGTGAGTAATGAAAAAGACAGTAGTGGTTTTCTTCTCTGGATACGGACATACCAAACGCGTTGCAGAGTATGTTGCGAAAGGTGCTAACGCAGAAAGCGTTCAAATTGATGAAAATGGCGACATCACTGATGCGGATTGGGATACTTTGAACGCTGCAGACGCGATCATTTTTGGTGCTCCAACTTACATGGGCGGCGCACCTTGGCAGTTCAAAAAATTCGCTGATGCGACCTCTAAGGCTTGGTTTACTCATGCTTGGAAAGACAAAGTCTTTGGTGGTTTTACCAACAGCGCAAGTTTAAACGGTGACAAACAAGTCACTCTTATTTACCTACAAACACTAGCTTCTCAACATGGTGGCATCTGGGTAAGTTTGGGACTTCCACCAGCTAATGCGCTTGCAGCTACTCGTAGCGACGTAAATAATCTAGGTGGCTCTGTTGGTGTTTTGGTTCAATCTCCATCTGATGCTGGTGACGACGCAATCCCTGAAGGCGATTTAGAAACTGCTCGTCTTTACGGCGAACGCATTGCAAATATCGTAGGTCGCTTCAATTAATTAAGTATTGTTTTGATTTTTCAAACGGCATGGCTTTCCATGCCGTTTTTTGCTTTTTATAAGCAGCACTCTCACCTCTCCAGACTGTCCAATTTATCCACATAAGTTGCTGCTTTGTTTCTTTGTAAATGACAGCTTAAGGTGCTTTAATTCTTCGACTATACGCTGACGCATAATTTTCTGAACCGCTGTCTTATTCGAACTCCAGCGCACACTAACAATCCAAAGAGGAAATACTCATGGTCACTGCTATTATCATGCTGTCTGTTGAGAAAAAACACATCAACCAAGTCGCTGAAAAACTCGCTTCCATTGAAGGTTTGTCTGAAGTGTATTCAGTGAGTGGTTCATATGATATCGCCGCTATTGCTCGTGTGCAGACCAATGACCAACTATCTGAATTGGTGACACAACACCTTGCTCAAATCGATTATATTTTGAAAACAGAAACCATGTTGGCGTTTCAAGCTTATTCCAAACATGATTTAGAAGGCATGTTTTCCGTAGGTGTTTAACCTTTAGGAGTATTAGATTATGAGTCACCTTCATTCTGGATCTTGGCTATGTGGCGCGGTTAAATTTGAACTGGAAGGCGAGTTTCAAAAGTTCTTTCTTTGCCATTGTAGCCGTTGCAGAAAAACCTCTGGCAGCGCTCATTGTGCCAATTTATTCGCGCCGGGCGCGACGCTTACTTGGTTGAGTGGCGAAGACAAACTCAGCTTTTATCGATTAGAAGACACTAATTTTGCTCGCACTTTTTGCTCTGTGTGTGGCTCAAATGTACCGACCGATGCAAAATCTCGTGGTTTAGTCGTTGTCCCTGCTGGCAGCTTAGACACTGACGTCGATATCACACCGCAAGCACATATTTTTACTGGCAGCAAAGGCAATTGGGATGAGCACTTAGGCGATGTTCCCGCTTTCGAGACCTTGCCAAGCTAGAAGCTTGATAGCAAAGATAGATAACGAATAGCCTAACTATTAAAAAAGCCAATGAGATGTCAGAACATCGCCGTTGGCTTTTTTATTGAGTTAAAGCTCACTTAAACGGCGAGCGGCCTCAAGCAATGTACTTTCTTCTTTGGCAAAACATAGGCGAATAATGCGCTGATCCTTTGGCGGCCGCTGATAAAACACACTGATAGGAATCGCGGCCACGCCAACTTGATCAATAAGCCATTCACAAAACCCCACATCGTCCAAATCACTGATCGCGCTGTAATCCAATAATTGAAAATACGTGCCTTCGCATGGCAGTAAGGTAAAACGGCTGTTAGCCAGTGCGTTTCTCAGTACATCGCGTTTTTGTTGATAGAATGCCGCCAAGCCAGCACTCGCTTCGGGCAACGCAATAAGGTGCTCCGCCAAGGCTTGCTGCAAAGGCGTGGCGGTACAAAAAGAGACAAATTGATGCACCTTTCGCAGTTCCACGGTTAACTCTTTTGGCGCCACAATGTAGCCAACTTTCCAACCTGTTAGATGAAAGCTTTTACCAAAAGAAGACACCACCAAGCTGCGCTGTGAAAGCTCGGCATGTTTGTGAACACTGACTGCGGAGTCGCCAAAATGAATAAATTCATACACTTCGTCGGACAATACGTAAATGTCACGAGTCGAAATAGCTTGCCACAGAAATTCTAAGTCTTCCGCTAACCAACAGCTTCCCGTTGGATTGTGTGGCGTGTTCATTAAGACCAAGCGCGTTTTGTCAGTCAGCAAATCAGCAAACGCCTGCCAATCTGGACGAAAATCCGGTGCCGTTAATGTCACTCGACGACAAATACCACCGGCTAAGGTCACCGCTGGCTCATATAAATCATAAGCGGGATCAAACAAAATCACTTCATCGCCGTTATGTACTAACGCCGCAATCGCATCAAAAATGGCTTCAGACGCACCGCTCGTCACCGTAATCTCATCCAGAGCGCTGACTTTTCGGCCATAATGACGTTCGATCAAACTGGCAATGGCGTCTCTTAACATCGGCAAGCCAGTCATGGGCGAGTATTGATTATTACCGATTAAAATTGCCTGTGATGCGCGCTCTAATAATCGAGCATCAGGCGGAAAATCGGGAAAGCCTTGCGATAAATTGATCGCGCCTTTTTCAGCGGCTAACGCCGACATTCTGGTAAAAATAGTTGTGCCGACAGACGGCAGCTTGGACATAAGTGCGGAAACAATAGTCACGATAATCGACCTTAAAAGAAAAGAAATTCAGCTAAGTTAAAAGACTTCCCCATAAGACGTCAATCATCTTTAACCAATAATCGTATCGCAACAAAAACGCGCCATATGAATAGCTCAAAAACAAAAACGCCAAGGCAAAAAGCCTTGGCGTTTTTCATACAAGCTATGACGGTATTTTTTACGCAGTCATAAAAGGATAGTCTGTGTAACCTTCTTTGCCTGCTGAGTAGAAAGTATTTGGGTTAGGCTCATTCAGTTCGGCATCGGCTTTCACGCGTTCTACTAAATCTGGGTTTGCGATAAAGGCTTTACCGAAAGCCACGCTGTCAGCTTGACCACCGGAAATCGCTTCGTTCGCTTCTTCCGCCGTATACCCCATGTTCACCATAAGATGACCCTTGTATGCTTCGCGAGCGATTTTCACTGGTTCCACATCATGAGTGCCGAAGAAATCCGTACGCATCAAATGCAGGTACGCCAGATCAAAGCGGTTAAGCTGCTCACAAAGGTAGCGAGTCCAAGCGGCGGCATCGCCTTCTTTCATGCTATTAAAGCTATTCAGTGGCGATAAACGCAAACCAACACGGCCGCTGCCCATGACTTCCGTTACCGCTTCGAGTATTTCCATCAAGAAACGAGAGCGATTTTCCAAAGAACCGCCGTATTCGTCAGTACGTTGATTAGCGCTTTCACGCAAAAATTGATCAATCAAATAACCATTTGCACCGTGAATTTCGACGCCATCAAAACCGGCTTCTTTTGCATTGATCGCCGCTTGGCGGAAATCACCGACAATCTCTTTGATTTCATCAACTGTTAATGCACGTGGCACAGTGTAAGCTTGCTTGCCTTCTGGCGTATGAGTTTCACCATCGATAGCAATCGCGCTGGCAGAAACCGCTTCTTTGCCACCATTTAATAACGGATGACAAGCACGGCCGGCGTGCCAAATTTGCATAAAAATACGGCCTCCTTTTTCATGAACTGCGTTTGTTGTTAGCTTCCAGCCTTCAATTTGCTCTTGAGAGTAAATACCTGGATCGTCACCGAACGCAGAGGTGCCTTCTTTAACCATGGTGCATTCAGTAATCAAAAGACCGCCGCTAGCACGTTGTGAATAATATTCGGCCATCAAAGCATTCGGCAGATGACCTGGCGCACGAGTGCGGGTCAAAGGCGCCATAATAAAACGGTTTGGCAGTTCTAGATCGCCTAATTTAACAGGGCTAAAAAGGTTTGTTGCTGTGTTTGTCATGATGAACTCCAGAATAAGTTTCAATCTTGAAATCAAGGATAAACTCTACATATGGCAGTTATTTGAAAAAACAATCTCGTGCACTTTTTTTCCTGAATGATAGTTCCAGATGCATTAAATAGTAGCTCAAAAAATAAGCGCGATGAGTACTTGCAGAGCAACTTTTCAAGGACTATATTGCGAGCACCAGACGATGGTTATGTCGCCTTTCTTTTACCCGCTAAAACACGTTCTGTGTGAGGGAAACCACTGTAATGACATCTGATTCCAGCAGGCCAATGGCTCCTTTTGGCACCTTGTTAGGCGTTGCGCCGGGCAATGTGCCAGTTTATTCTTCCGATTACGATTCCGCCGATGATAATGAACTGCCTAACCGTCATGCTTATCGTAGCTATGTGGACGGTATTTTCATGGGGTACAAATGGCAATGCGTGGAGTTTGCTCGGCGTTGGTTGTATTTCAACAAAGGTTATATCTTTGATGATGTCGCCATGGCTTACGATATTTTTCGCCTTACCTCAGCGCGCTTAATTGTCGACGAAAGCCGCTTGCCGCTAAAATCATTTCGCAATGGCTCGTTACGTCATCCTGAAGTCGGTGCCTTGCTCATTTGGAACGAAGGCGGTGAGTTTGAAGTCACTGGCCATGTGGCGATTGTAACCAAAGTCTTGCCAGATCGTTTGTACTTGGTTGAGCAAAACGTTGGACATCAAGTCTGGCCTGATGGGCAGGATTACTCTCGAGTGCTCGATGCTCGTATTAGCGAAGACGGCGGCTATTGGTTACGTTGTTCTTATGGCGATGCTTCGGTTATGGGCTGGGTAATACAAACTGACGATGATCTACATGCTGAAAATATTGCGCCTGAAGATCCAGCGTTATTTGATTTACAAATACGCCATGTAGCCAACAAAGGCCAAGCTTCTCGTGCTTGGTTAAATGTAGCGAATCCAGCTGAAGAAGCCTTTGTCGATATGATGGGCGGACACAAACTCGCCAGCCGACCGGAAGACGACTACAAATACATGGTGATGACGGAAACCGCCGAACGTGAGTTAAAACGCGCCACCAACGAATTACACGCCTTGTTTATGCACGCCACCGACTATGTGTTACAAAACGAAGAATTGCTGTCCAGCTTTAACATTCCCTCTGCTTTATGGCCTAAAATTCATCAATCTTGGGACAACCGCCGTAATCAGATGATCACTGGTCGCTTTGATTTCAGCCTTTCCGCTCAGGGCATCAAGGTCTATGAATACAACTGCGACTCGGCTTCTTGCTACATGGAAGCGGGCATTATTCAGGAGAAATGGGCCAAACATTATGGCGCGACAGAAGGCGAAGGTTCAGCGACAGAATTGGTCGATGAATTGATCGAAGCCTGGAAAAACAGTGATGTGAAAGGTGTGATTCACATCATGCAAGACACGGATCTAGAAGAAAACTATCACGCGCTTTTTATGAAACGCACCATGGAAAAAGCCGGACTAGATTGCAAAGTGATCAAAGGTGTCAGCAGCCTAAGTTGGGATAAAGACGGTGACGTTGTCGATGCTGACGGCGTTAAAATTCGTTGGGTATGGAAAACCTGGGCATGGGAAACCGCATTGGATCAAATCCGTGCGGAATGCGATGACGACGAACAACGTCTTCGCAATTACCAAACCGATGTACCTCGCAGTGAAGCGCCACGTTTAGTCGATGTTTTATTGCGTAAAGACGTGATGGTCTATGAGCCACTTTGGACGCTTATTCCTAGTAATAAGGCGATTTTACCGGTTTTATGGATGCTTTTTCCCGATCATCCGTACTTGTTGGAATCGTCCTTTGAATTAAGCGACGCGCTAAAAAATAACGGTTACGTGAGCAAACCTATCGCTGGTCGCTGTGGTTTTAACATCAGCCTGTACGATGGCGAAGACGCCTTAATGGAAGAAACCGCTGGACGTTTTTCTCATCAAGATCAAATCTTTCAAGCTTTATGGAAACTACCGGACATTGAGAGCTATCGTTCACAAGTCTGTACTTTCTCAGTAGCCGGACATTACGCTGGCAGTTGTTTGCGCGTTGACCCAAGCTTGGTCATCACTAAAGACAGTGACCTCATGACCTTACGAGTGATTGAATAACACGCCAAACCATTGAATTCACTTGCAGTTATATCAAAGCCTTTGCCTCAGACGATGAAGCAAAGGCTTTTTTTTGACATTTAACTATTGACTATAAAACCATCAACTCTTAGATTACATAGAAAATATAACACGTGTAACATTTATTATGTCTGAACGAATGATTCACCAAACCGAAGCAACCCGGGGAAAAATCATCAACATTGCCGAAGCACTTTTTATCGAAAATGGCTTTGCTGATACTCAAATGAAAGACATTGCGGCGGCCACAGGCATGAGCCGTAATACCTTATATCGCTACTACCAAGACAAGTACGATTTAGGGTTTTCTATTCTTGTAGTCGTCATTAAGCGCAAGATTGAGGTTTATGAAGGCATCATAGAGAAAATCAAAGCTCGACATTATTCTAGTATTCGCGAAGGCCTTGGCGTGTTAATGCAGGCCTATTCGGACATTCAATACGAAAGCGATGATCGCTTCATTGCCGAATTTGATGGTTACTATGCTGGATCGCGCATACCAACCGAATTCCGAGACAAACTGACACAATTATTACCAGACACAGTTAGCCAATCCCTCACTAACATTGTCGCGCTAGGCCAAGCCGAAGGCAGCATTCGTAACGATGTTCCTGCCGCTTATTTGGCGGTGACATTATTCAATGCCGTTCCCATATTTTTCCGTCGTATGCTGTTACGCCGTGACGCCTTAATGGAAATTGAAAGCGAGGCGATTCCACGACTCACTCCTGTGTTAATTCAATTACTACTCGATGGTATGAAACCGTCCCCACAACTCTAGAAAGGATGAAACGATGAATAATACAAAAATAAAACAACTCTTAGCCGAACTAACTCTAGAAGAAAAAGCCATGCTCTGTACTGGCAGGGACTTTTGGAATCTTCACGGCATTGAGCGTTTAAATTTACCTTCCATCATGGTGACAGACGGACCTCATGGTTTACGCAAACAAGCAGGCGAAGGCGATCACGTTGGTCTAAATGCTGCGGTAAAAGCCACTTGTTTTCCAACAGCTTCAGGACTTGCCTCCTCTTGGAATACCAAACTCATTGAAGAAATGGGTGTGGCGCTGGGCAAAGAATGCCGCGCCGAAGATGTGTCTGTTTTACTCGGCCCGGGTACCAATATTAAGCGCAATCCACTAGGTGGTCGTAACTTCGAATACTTTTCCGAAGACCCATTACTTGCTGGTGATATGTCAGCGGCTTGGATCAAAGGCGTACAAAGCCAAGGCGTGGGTACAAGCTTAAAACATTTCGCAGTGAACAATCACGAACACTGCCGAATGACAGTCGATGCGGTTGTCGATCAAAGAACCCTACGCGAGATTTACCTACCGGCTTTCGAGAGAGCGGTTAAGCAAACCCAACCTTGGACGGTCATGTGTTCTTACAACAAGGTTAATGGCACCTACGCCGCAGAGCACAAACAACTGCTAGACGATATTCTCGTGAAAGAATGGGGCTTTGAAGGCATTATTGTTACCGATTGGGGCGCAAATAACGACCGTGTTGAAGGCGTTAAAAACGGCCAGCATCTTGAAATGCCAAGCTCTGGTGACATGAATACCAAGAAGATCATTACAGCTGTCGAGAACGGCCAACTTACGATTGAGGCGTTAGACAAGTCCGTCGCTCGCGTATTGGAACTGATTCTGAAATCCCAAGCATCTTTAGAAGCCGATGCGGTTCACGCCGACTTAAATGCTCATCATGAACTCGCAGCCAGAATCGCAGAAGAAACCTGCGTATTGTTGAAAAATGATGGCTTATTACCTGTTACCACAGGAAAGAAAATCGCCGTCATTGGTGCTTTAGCCAACAGCACTCGTTACCAAGGTGCTGGCAGCTCTAAGATTAATCCATTCAAATTGGAACAGCCTCTTAATCAAATCAAACAACAATTTGGTGCTGATAACGTTACTTACACTGCGGGCTATCACCTAAATGATGCGGAAGATAGTGCTGAAATCGCCAAGGCGGTTGAACTCGCAAAACAAGCCGATGTGGTCTTTTTGTTTGCAGGTCTGACGCCAAAATATGAGTCCGAAGGCTTTGATAGACAGCACTTAAATCTGCCACAAGTTCAACTTGATCTTATTGATGCACTTGGCGAACAGCTCAGCAAAACCGTGGTTGTTTTACAAAATGGCGCGCCCGTACTATTACCTTTCGTAGATAAAACCGCCGCCATACTGGAAGCCTATTTAGGCGGCCAAGCAGGCGCTTCTGCTATCGCCAAAGTCCTTTCTGGTGAGGTAAACCCAAGCGGTAAATTAGCCGAAACCTTCCCTGCGAGTTTAGACGATGTCCCCAGTCAGCCGTATTTCCCAGGCTCCACTAAGCAAGTGCAGTATCGTGAAGCAATTTGGGTTGGCTATCGCTATTTTGATACCACCAGCACTGAGACGCTTTTCCCATTTGGTCATGGCTTGTCGTACACCAATTTCACCTATTATCATTTGAAATTACTCAGCGGCGATAAAGCGCAATTTAATGAAAGCGATTCCATCAAGCTACAAATCACTATTACCAACACTGGAGATAAAGCAGGCGCGGAAGTGGTGCAGTGTTACGTAGGGCAAAAGTCACCTTCTCAACCGCGCCCAGCGAAAGAATTAAAAGCGTTTAAGAAAGTCTTTTTAGAACCCGGTGAAAGCAAAGAAATCACCTTTGAACTGGACTATCGTGCTTTTGCCTATTGGGATGAAGCGCAATCCTCTTGGGTGGCTGAAAGCGATGAATATCAGATTCATATTGGCTCTTCTGTGGCAGACATACGAGATACAGTCACTATCGCCTTAGAAACAGGCATCGTAGCCGAGCAACCAAATTCCGCTTTGGCTACGTATTTTGATCCAGCTAAACGCGACTTCAACGACGCAGCTTTTAGAGCTTTATTGGGTTACGACATCCCAACACCGACACCAATTACACCTTACACGGTGAATTCAACCTTGGGCGACATTGCCAAAGAGCCATTAGGCAAGCCTCTTTTCGAGAGCATGCTGTCAATATTTACCAAGATGATGGGAGGAGATCAAAACGATTCTGCAGCAGAGGCAGATCGTCTGATGGCAGAATCCATGGTGGCGGATATGCCGTTGCGCAATTTACCTGTGTTCAATAGTCAGCAGTATTGTGAAGAAGATATTCTGTTATTGATCAATTCTATGAATAACGACATAAAAATGTAAAACCTATGCAGGCAGTAGAAATACCTTGGTGTTTCTACTGTTTTTATTCATATGGAACCATCTAAACAAAAAAGCCTTAAGGCTTTAATTGAAGAAATAGAAAAAATTAAAATCGGAAAGGAAGAGAGGCAAGTTAAGAACAATACCGCCAGAAAAGGGAGTAACTAACGATATCGCTCTTGTTTTCAACCATGTTTTATCTATCAATAGTTTAAAAAGCAATGTCGCCAGAAAAGGGGTTAACTAACGACATTACTCTTTTTATAACTATTTATTAGAAACCATAGTTAAAGCGAACACGTGCCGCAGTGACTTTATCATTGTCGCCTGCAGCTAAGTTTTTGGCTTTAGAATATGAACCTGCAAATGTTACAGTTGCATTCTCAATATCCATCACTGGCATAGTGTAAGCCACATAAGTAGTTAGCAATGATGGATCATCACCTGTTTTCTTATCATTAGTTGATGAAATAACACCCAAACCAAAGTTACCGTATGTCATGTTTGCAGTAACAGACGTTACTTTGTAATCGGTTTCATCATCTTTTTTGAAGGCAGCTGCAAGGTTCACATTTGCGGCAGCAACGTCAAAGTTCGCAGCGAGTGCATAACCAGTTTGCTTAACCTTAGTCGTTGCAGTTTGGTCATAGTTAACACTTTCAAAACCAGCTGTAATAGAAGCGCTACCAGCAGCAAAGGTGACAGAAGGACGGAAGCCAGAAATAGCTTTAGCTATCGTCACCATCTACACTGCCATAAATAGTGTCAAGTTCGAATTTAACGCTTTCACTAGCATTGAAGTGCAAAGCAAATTGACCAGCATTATCATCAGCGCGACCACGAACAAGGTTCGCTTCATAAACATCGACACCGCCTACATTCTCAATTACTGTATCCTTACCTTTAGGGAATAAGTTCACGCCTTCAAAACGACCCGCTTGAAGATCCCAAGCGCTGTTACCCAACTGGATAAACGCATCGTCAACGGCAGCCTTGCCATTAGTTTTTATAAGAAGAGTCCCTTTACCTGCGAAGAAGTTATCACCAGATGTGTGCTTACCGTTAACATTTAGCTCGACACGACCATCTTGCTTATAAGTAGAGTCGCCTACAGATTTAGAGATAGCATCGGTATTTAACTCGAAGTTCGCGTCAAAGGCAGGAGCGGCTTGAACTGCACTGATAGATAGAAGACTTCCAACAATAGCAGTATGTAGAATAGTTTTTTTTCATAATTTTCAGACCTGAATGTTGTTTTTATAATAAATAGAGCTTAAGAAAAACGTGTGTTTTCGTACTTAATAATACATTTTGGTTACTTTATTACAACAAGACAACAACAAGAATCTTTCTTATTTTTTACTTAATTTCCTTACCTTTTATGTATATAAAACCTAAGCGTTTGTTTTTTATTAAAAAAATAAATACAAATATAGACTTAAAATAGACTCAATATGCATGAAAAAAGCAAGAAAACACTTAATAAAACTTAACATTCGGTTTTATGCTTTTTTATAACACGGTTATGAAATTTTGCTTTTATAGGTTTTAGCCATCACTCACAATCTGAGGAAAAATTTTCGGCGTAATGGACTTTCCCGAACAGGAAGACGCTTTAATAACTTGCCACTGTTTCGGTCAGCCGCGCCAGTGTCTCTTCGTAGAGAGGCTTTAATGCTGTTATTTCCGCACACAAATTAATGTCATGATTGGCATTACAATGGTTTTCTAGCTCTCGAAACGCAGCCGCTAATATCTGAGCGCCAACCGCATCAGCATCTCCCGCCAAGCGATGAGCAATGTCTGCCAGTTCGTACAAATCTTTCTGTGTATTCATCTCCGTTAACTCATCTAATCCCCGCTCTATGGCTGATGCAAACAGAGACACAAGCTTCTGTAATCGCTGTTTACCCAACGCGGTTAAGTGAGAATAAATTAAACTCGTATTCAATAAGCCATTACTGGTTTGCTGCTCCATGATCACTTGGCGACCATGATTTAACTGCTCCCCCATGACCTGATAAAGTAGCTCTCGTTTAAACGGCTTGGGAATAACCGCACGAATGCCAATATCATGGCACTGCTTCACATTACTGGGTAAAACATTGGCAGTGAGTGCAACGATGGGCGTTTGAGCGTTTACTTGGCCGCCATTGCGAATCTGATCGGCCACGTCTAAGCCGCTCAAAGATGGCAAGTGGATATCCATTAAAATCAAATCAAAATGCTGTTCGCTGGCTTTATGTAGCGCTTCTTGCCCATCCACCGCCAGCGTTACTTGATGCCCATCTTGCTCTAGCAATTCGGTTGTGACTGCTTGGTTTATCGGCGTATCTTCCACCAATAAAATCGACATTGGCTCTAGCCTCGGAGTCGGCGCTGCTGTTTCTTCTGGCGTCATTAAAGTTTCATCTATCGGCAGAAGTGGTACATAAAACCAAAACACACTGCCACACCCTTCCTCACTTTCAACGCCGATTTCCCCTTCCAGCAAACGCACCAACTGTGCCGTAATAGCCAAACCTAAACCTGTTCCACCAAATCGGCGAGTCACACTGTCATCGGCTTGACTAAAACGTTCAAAAATATGACCAAGATAACTATCTGGAATGCCCATGCCAGTGTCTTCCACGTCAATTAAGACACCACCAGATAGTTCTGGTTTTTCATTAGAAGGCATGACGGAAATCGTCACAGAACCATCACGAGTGAACTTGATGGCATTCGACACGAGGTTAGAGAGTATCTGACGCAATGCTCCTGCTGCACCTTGGTAACGATCAGGCAGTTGATCACTGATCGTTACCTTAAGCTGAGTGTTTTGTTGTTGGGCTTGGGCCACAAATAATAAACTGGTGGAGTTGACGAGCTGACTAATCGAAAAAGGCTGGATTTCTGGGCTGAACATACCTTCTTCAAGCCGAGCATAATCCAACAGGCCATTCAAAATTTCCAAAAGCGCTTCACCGGATTGATAAATCGCCGCGAGCTTGTCTGCATTTTGCGGCAAATGTGGCTGACTCTGCAGTAATTCAACCATGCCCAAAATACCATTTAGCGGTGTTTTGATTTCATGACTCATTGTCGCCAAAAACTGACTTTTGGCTAAATTGGCCTTTTCGGCGCTCTCTTTAGCATCTTGTAAACGCCGAGTCCGACGGCTCACTTGCTCTTGCAATTGATCTCGGTGATAACGCAGCTCCGCCTCGATGACATCTTTTTGTTTAATATCAGCCAAAATAGCTTCGCGCATGTCGTTCATAGCGTTCACGACCGAATCAATCTCATCACTTTCCGAGCGTTGTGTTTTATGTGGAAGCACAAGCTTTTGCTTCAGGTTACCCGCACCAATAGAACGCGTGTAGTGGGCCATATATTCAAGGTGTCGAGTGACCATAAAATGCACAATCAACAGTAACAACACCCCATTAATTAACACTAACAGACTTTGAAAAAGCGCGATTTCGAACGCTGAGCGGAGCAACTTTTTCTGTATTGCGGCCATATCATGATAAACGGTTAACTCGCCCAGCATGCGATCTGTTCGATTACCATCTCGGTCAACATAATAGATCGGCAAGGTAATACCATTTTCATTATTTTTAATTGAGTTTTTGTCTCCTACTACAATATCGTCTTGCCAGTCGGCGGAATGCAAAGTCACGGCGTTCACGTTAGAAAAATTCATGATGCCTTTTAACTGTAATTCCAACTGCTCACTGTCCAGATCCCACAAGCCTTTGCGCACGCCTTCAATGTGCGATGAAGTGATGTAATCTGTCTGCTGCTGCATCGACACTCGCTCGCGTCGATATTCATTAAACACTTGAATGCTAGTAGAAATGAGAGCCAATAATAGACTCAAGGAAAGCAGCTTAATAAAAATCCGATAAGCCAACGGATGCATTTGTTTGTAACTGAGCAAACACGAAATTAAGGGAAATTTTATTAAACGAGCCATGATTAGTTCTCTAACTCCATTTTTAATCCCATGTCGTCGTTGTAAACCTGTTGATATTGTTTTACCAAGTCAGATCTGGTTTTAGGATCTTTCAAGAGAACATGCAAACGTTGATTTAACAGCGGTAGCCATTTTATTAGTGGCGATTTTTTGGAAACACCGAGATACCAGAAGTCGCTCACATCCGATGCGGTTTTACCTATTTTTCCTTCCAAGCCCAGTCGATTAAGATCAAGTTGCCCTGAAAGCTTTCCCATTGGCACCACATCCAAGCGGTTATCCGCGAGTTTTAATAAGTTTTGATCCTGATTTGATACAAACTCCAAGCTGGGATATTCACGCAACGCGGCGTCCACCTCATTGCCAAAGCTGTCACCCATTAATACCCCAACTCGCAAGCCAGCCAATGAGCGCCAATCTTTAAACTCCAAGGGATGCTTAATGGGATAATACAAGTAGATGCTTTCGCGGATAATAGGCGTGTCTAAGAAGGTAAGAAACTGCTCGCGGATAATAGGCGTGTCTAAGAAGGTAAGAAACTGCTCGCGGCGGTCTGTTTTAAAGCCTGAGAGCATGTCCACGTTGCCCAGTTCGACTTCTTTTAAGCAACGACGCCAATTGCTATTTTGCCGAATATCAACGGTGACACCAAGCGGCTCCAGCAACATTTTAATAACGGCAACATTGACGCCATCTACCTCTTCGTTGCTGTTCACCCAAGAGGCGGGAGGATAAGCGCTATTACCACACACTCGTACAGTTAAGGATGAGAGTTCTACTTCAGGAGCCGTCGCCTCGGCAAAGGCTTGCAGAGCATTAAAAGCACTCAGCCATATAAAGAGGTTTATGAAGGCTCGCATAAGGAGTCAACTTGCGGATTTTCACTAAGAAGGTAGCCCACGCCATGGACGGTAATAATCATTTGAGGGCAACTAGGATCTTCACTTAACTTACGGCGAATCCGAGCAATTAACACATCAATAGTACGATCCGTCGCATTCCAAGTGCGGTTTTTAATTCGGTCCATCAGTTGATCACGGGTTAACACTTCACCTTCATTGGCTTTTAATGCAAGCAACAGCTGAAATTCACCTTCGGTTAACTGACTAACACTGCGATCCGAATTCAACAGGATACGTCGCGAAGTATCTAATTGCCACGTGCCGATGGTACGCAAAGTGGGCTCTTCAGATTGATTCTTGGCTAAATCCCGCTGTTTTCTGACTCGGCGAATCAGGTTTTTACCGCGTGCTAACACTTCTCGGGCATTGAAAGGTTTGGAAACATATTCATCTGCGCCGCATTCTAAGCCAATAATTCGGTCTATATCATCTTGCTTGCCTGTCACTAAAATAATGCCGACTTCAGAGCGAGTTCTCAGCTCTCGTGTCAGAGTGAGGCCATCCTTGCCTGGCAAACGAATATCCAGTAAAACCAAATCAAATTCTTGCTCAGCGAGCAGCAACTCAGCTTCTTCCGCCGTACCAGCCCCAGAAACGGTGTAGCCCTCTTCCGTGAAATAGCTTTCGAGTGTTTCTCTGATTACGCTTGAATCATCAACGACGAGAATTTTCATGTCTGACATTAACATAGCTAGGTACTGCAAAAGGTAAAATGAAAATCAAGAATGTCTTGATCGAGTTATTAGCATGACTTAAAGCGCCATTATTTAAAGGGTCTTTACTTAATAGCTTAGTACAAAGGCCTCTTAATAGTTAACGCGTCTTTAAATAGCTGATTCAATAAACTATAACAATTAAGCCATGAAAAGATAAGAGAACACATATCAATAAAAAACAACTTAATGCGCATAAAAAAAGTATTTTTTTAACATGCTGTTAATATCTAAATACACCTCATCATTAAATAAAAGCAATTTGTAGTCTTTACTGCAATTAGAAAGAAAAATACTGACAGTTGAGGCTGGAAAATTCTATCTAAAATCTCCTCCGATAAACATTTTTTCTGGTATTTCTTCATTACTTACATTCAGCTCATCACCTTATTTTACTTAGGATCAAGCCATGTTAGGACATTGTCTAATACCGTTTTATCATGATCACTGCCATTCCAACGGCAAACTGGTCGGAGGACCTTTTGCCATTAAAGCGTCCGATACTTTTTACGCTTCAGAACTAGGAAAAATGCCAACTGAAGGCTTTTATATACACCATAACCAGCAAATACAGCCTTTTTCCTTTCACATTCTTCATACAAAGTATTACGACTTGTTTGTGAATTCGCTCATTCTTCCTGTTAAAACATTAACTAAGAAAAATTGAACGCGACATGTCACGATGTCATTTTCGTTTTCCAACTCCTAGCTTTCCAACTTTACATAATAAGATAAAAGGAACTGATTATGGCCGAAAACACAACAAGCACTGAGATGAAGAAGCCAAGTTTAGGGCTTGCTCTTATCCCAGTCATACTGACCCTAGCCCTTTTGGGCGTACAGATTTTCTACTTTGGTGATTTCACACCGCACATTCCTCTTGCTGTTGGCTTAGCCATTACCTCGCTAGTTGGTATTAAACAAGGCCTCAGATGGAAGCAAATTGAAGAAGGTATCTTTCACGTAATCCACGTTTCCATGCCGTCGGTATCCGTATTAATTCTTGTCGGTATGTTAGTTGGTGTTTGGATCGCCAGTGGTACCGTTCCTACCTTGATTTATTACGGTCTAACGCTGCTTTCACCACAAATTTTCTTAGCAGCAGCGATGATCCTTTGTTCGGTTGTCTCTTTGTCTTTGGGCACATCATGGGGAACTGTTGGTACGGTTGGTCTTGCCTTGATGGGGATCGGCGCAGGCTTTGAAATCCCTATGTACTGGACAGCTGGTGCAGTTGTTTCTGGGGCTTTCTTTGGTGATAAAGTCTCACCGCTTTCTGATACAACAAACCTTGCACCTGCAGTAACTGGCACCGATGTGTTCTCACACATCAAAAACATGATGCCGACCACCATTCCAGCCATGCTAACGGCCCTGGTTATTTACCTGATTGCTGGCTTCACGCTAATCGACAATGACAACGGCTCTTTTGAACGCATTACAGCCATTACCACATCGCTACAAAACAACTTTGAAATCTCAGCGTGGTTACTTGCCCCAGCATTGGTTGTTATCGTGCTTGCGGTTAGACGTATGCCTCCTATTCCATCATTGTTTGCTGGTGTTTTGGCTGGTGCGGCAGTGGCCGTATTCACACAAGGCGCAGGCATCCATGACATTCTGACTTACGCTAACAGCGGTTACTCTATTACCACTAGCTCCGATGCTATTAATAGTTTGTTAAACCGTGGTGGTATCCAGTCAATGATGTGGACCATTTCCTTGATCTTAATCGCGCTTGGCTTTGGTGGCGCGTTGGAAAGAACAGGGTGTCTTGAAGCCATTATTAGCGCGATCATGACGAAAGTATCTGGTTTCCGTGGTGTGCAAACTTCCGCAACGCTAACGTCTGTCGCAACCAACCTTGTCGCCGGCGACCCTTACCTATCCATTGCACTTCCTGGTCG
This sequence comes from Marinomonas sp., assembly GCF_965225885.1. Classification (NCBI taxonomy): domain Bacteria; kingdom Pseudomonadati; phylum Pseudomonadota; class Gammaproteobacteria; order Oceanospirillales; family Oceanospirillaceae; genus Marinomonas; species Marinomonas sp. Next base: position 862,496 of record NZ_OZ245329.1, on the reverse strand, counting down.
TATGTATGCGCCAGTATATCGCGGCATGAAATACTCAACACTTAACCTTTCTCGCGCGATTGAAGAGGGTGGAACCTTGGTTTCTCCTCTTGTTCCTTGGAACGCTGGTGGTGCTTTCGTTATAGGTGCTTTGGGTTTGAGTATTGGCGATGGTAACTTCGAAAACCTACTTTACATCCCGCTAGCATTCGCTTGTTGGGTCTCTCCAGTACTTGGTTTAATCTATGCTCAATTAGGATTATTCTCTCCTAAAGCCAGCGAAGAAGAACAAGCTAAATGGGAAAAAGATGGCGAGTTGATTATGGATTACAGTCAACCAGCCAAATAACATTGTCGCTTGCCATTCTCGTAAGTGATAACGCTAAAAAGCAGAACTCATAATGAGTTCTGCTTTTTTATTTTCTCTAGGCAAAGCAATGGCTTTCGCCCTAAAAACTCACTCTATAATTATCTCGAAAGTGCTACACTAGCGGCCTAAATCTATGCATTAAGTGAGACCGCCATGAGCTTCGCCTCTTTAGGGCTTCATCCCGACATTGTTCAGCAAGTGAAAACTCTTGGCTATTCATCGCCAACCCCAATCCAACTTGCTGCTATTCCAGCGGTTCTTGAGCAAAAAGACCTTATGGCTGGCGCTCAAACAGGAACAGGAAAAACCGCTGCGTTTGCCTTACCGCTTTTACACCACATTCTACAAACTAAAGACTTGGGCCATAAGGGCATTCAAGTACTCGTGCTCACACCGACTCGCGAGTTAGCACAACAAGTTCATGCTAGCTTCGTTAAATACAGCGAAAAGCTGCCAATTCAATCGGTTGTTGCTTACGGCGGCGCGAGCATAAACGTGCAACTTGATTCCTTGCGAAAAGGCTGTGACGTATTGGTTGCTACGCCGGGCCGCTTACTTGAACTCATCATGAAAGACCTGATTGATTTAAGTCACTTGCATGCCTTGGTGTTGGATGAAGCAGACAGAATGCTCGACATGGGCTTTATCATTGATATTCAGAGAATATTGAAGAAACTTCCCGAGGCTCGACAGACCTTATTCTTTTCTGCCACCTTCAATGATGAGATTTTTGCCCTAAGCAAAACACTCTTAAAAGATCCACAATTAATCGAAGTAGACAGTCGAAACACCACGGCAACTCAGGTCGAACAAACTATTTACGCTGTAGATCAAGACCAAAAAAGTGCTTTGCTATCCTTCCTAATAGGGTCTAAAAACTGGCAACAAGTGCTCATTTTTACTCGCACTAAGCAAGGCGCTGACGAGCTAGCGAAAGAAATGCAAAAAGATGGTATTGCCACTCAATCCATTCATGGCGACAAATCACAAGGCGCACGTGATCGCGTATTAGCAGACTTTAAAGCCGGTAAAGTACGCGCACTCGTCGCAACGGATGTTGCCGCAAGAGGCATCGACATTGAGCAATTGCAATATGTTGTGAATCACGAATTACCTTACAACGCCGAAGACTATATTCATCGCATAGGACGAACAGGTCGTGCAGGCACATCTGGCCTTGCCGTAACATTAGTATCAGAAAAAGAACGCTATCTACTAACCGATATTGAAAAGCTAGTCGGTGAACAATTCGTGCCCCAGTGGCTACAAGGGTTTGAGCCTGATCTTAATAAAGTAATGAATACCCAAAAAAAGCGGGAACCATCTAAAAAAGAATTACGCGCAAAGGCGCTTGGCCTTCATTCACCAAAAGATAAAAAGTCAAAGAAAAAGCGTCGTTTTAATTAAATTAATTCGTTATCATTCCGATTATTGCTCAATACAAAAAACAAACGAATAGACACATAAAAAAACAAACTACTCTAATAAGTAGGCGTCATATTCAAAAGGGAATAATATGTTCACCACCATTAAATCTCGTCTGTTAATAACCGTTCTTCTTCTTAACGCGTTAGCCAGTATTTGTTATACGGTTTACCTTTATGACGTTAGAAAAACAGACTTATATGATCAAATTGACCGTAATCTCGTTTTTGCTGCACACACAGCAGCAGCCATGACCGATGCAGACGTTTACGACCAAGTTGCAAGCAACAAATTTTCGGTGGGCGAGTCAGACAAACTGCAGCTAAAAGCCTACAATGTCCTAAAATCTTCCAATGTAGAATATATCTACACTATGGTTAAAACCTCAGATGATATTTTGTTTGTACTAGATACACCGGACCCAGAAGAAGTCAAGAGCAATAAACTACCAGAACCTTTAGTTCCCTATGAAGATCCAAGCGACAGACTGCTACAAGCATTTTCTCAAAATGGAACACAGCCTGTATTCGACGAATATACCGATGAATGGGGAACATTCCGATCAATCTTTATCCCTTATACAACTAAAAGTGGCCGAAAATTTGTCGCTGGCGCGGATATACTGATCTCTACCATTCACAACGAATTGCAAAAAACGTTAATCATATCGAGTATTATTGGCCTAATAATCTTTCTTATTTCATCACCGATTATTTACTGGCTTGTCTCCCGCATACTAAAGCCTTTAGCCGAAGCACAAGTATTAATACGTACAATAGCAACAACACGAAACCTTACTTTACGCGCTAAAACAAGTTCAGATGAAATTGGGAAATTATTGGAAGACTTCAATAATTTAATCTCTGAATTGCAATCCACGCTTTCTGCATCAACTCACTCAGCCATTGAAAACTCGGCCGTGTCTTCTCAACTCCAAGGTAGTAGTAAAGAGATCCGCGTTGCTGCACAAAATATTGCATCCGCAGTTGACGAAGCCCGTCAACATGCCGTCTCTACTAGTCAGTTATTAGAAACGTCCGACTCTGATTTAACGGCGGCGGTAGAAGACACCCAAAATGCAACCCATTCACTAGAAAAGGGTCAACAAGCCTTTGGTAAAGTAACCAAAATCATTAATGAAACCGCCTTGTCTCAATCACAGCTTTCCGATGAATTAAACACGCTGTCACATAAGGCAGAAGAGGTTAATAAAATCCTGTCAGCGATTAGCGGCATCGCTGACCAAACAAATTTATTAGCGCTAAATGCGGCGATAGAAGCAGCTCGTGCAGGTGAAGAAGGTCGAGGCTTTGCCGTTGTTGCCGATGAAGTTCGCCAATTAGCAATCCGCACTCAAAGCAGCCTGAACGATACAGGAGCCGCAATTGGCAGTATTATCTCAGCGATTAGCAATGTTGCAGACAAAATGAAAAGCAGCGAAGGCCAGTTTAATCAGCTACTAGATGAATCGTCTCAGGCGCTTAATAGCATTTCAGAGAGTTCAACAACTATGTCTGACACCCGTGAAAAAATGCAACTCACCTCCGGTAACGTAACCAATATTTTAAAAGACATTCACCAAATGCTGTCACTAATGTCTAACATGGAGAAACAAGCTGTTTTTAACAGTAATAGCACAGGGGAAATTGCCGACGCAGCGGATCGCCTTCAGGCGTCAAGCTTATCGTTAAAAAATGAATTAAATAGATTTGTTGTTTAATGTAAGCGGTGTTAATAAAGAAAAAGCGCTTCGTCTTTTTAACGCCGTTTTTTATATAAAACACAAAGCACGTTAAGGCCTGTATTATGCAGTGGTTAATGACTCAATGAAATTTCAACGCGTGCAAAATAGGCAACTCAATACGGCAGCAATGCCTGCCGAATTATTCCGAAAAATGCTTATTGTGGCTATTTTAGGTTTCAGCGCAATTTGGGGAATCGACTTTTCGAGCGGTCTTATTTCACCGTTTGATGCAAGCGCTTATCCGATATGCATCAGTGCTTTTATCCTTGTTTACATCCTTAGCATTGTCACTAAAATCAATCATCAAAGCCTGCATTTTTTCGTTTACTTTATTGTTGCAGGCTATCTCATTAGCTCAAGTATTTGGCATCATATGGACGCCAACGGCTTATTTTCAAATGCAGCACAGTGGCTGGGATTAAACTACGTCATTGCCTATCTCTTTCTCGAAGTCAAAAAAGCCGCCCCCACCACCATCATCGTTTTTATTGTCACCATTGTTGGCCATTACATCGCCATTATCCAATATCATTCAATAGCAGATACAGTTGGCGTTGTCTTAAATATTGCCATTGCACACCTTATCTATATCTTCTTGTTATGGACTGTTATTAAGCTAAGAGTTAAAACTGACCAAATAATGGAGCGGGCCGATTTACTTGAAAATCATGCCTACGTCGATTTACTCACTCGAGTACTAAATCGACGTGGAATTGAGAAGGTGTTTAACGAGTTAGACCTAGACTCAAAAGAAAATAATAAAAAATACGCAATACTAATAATAGACATTGATCATTTTAAGCAGGTAAATGATATTCACGGTCACCTCGTTGGCGACAAAGTACTCAGCAGTTTAGCAGGCCAGCTTAGCCGAACAGTTCACCCTAACGATGTTCTATCTCGCTGGGGTGGAGAAGAATTTGTCGTACTCACTATGAACAGAACACCACAACAAGTAATAACGTTAGCCGAAAACCTAAGAGCGGCAGTTAGTAATCTTGTGATCGACAATATATCCAACATTACGGTCAGTATTGGCATTGGACACTCTTATGAAGCCTCTTCAAAAGAGGCTGTATTCAAAATCGCTGATAGTCACCTTTATATCGCCAAACAGTCCGGTCGAAATACCATTCACGCTAGCAACACTTAGTCCCTAGCTTCTTGTGCTAAAACAGAAACATGCTAGCGAGTTAAAAGCATCTATTTGCTAAGTTAGTTGCGCTCAAAAACATTACCTCTTCATAGAACATAAAAATCACACCACATAGAGAATCTCATTGATATATAACGTTATTTTTTATACTTAGAGATGACTTGTTCCTTCGTAACTTCCCCCCAAAACATTACCTTGCACTTTCTTATTGAACTCGATAGCAAAACCTCTGAATTCATCACCCCACCTAAGCACATACCTTTCCATAGAGATAACATCTGCCTTTATTTCATATAAATCTTTGAATTAACACTCTGGGAATAAACTTAGAACAACTAAAAAGATCAACAAATATACTGTAAAATTATTGTAAGGTCACACAAATACACGTAAGATTTACATAACACTCTACACAGTAATTTAAAGTATTTCTGGAATAAGCAAAGATCAAAAAGGAATAAAAGGTATGATTAGAGATAACACTGAGTTTCTTGACGCTTCGTCCGAAAGAGAGTGCGCTTTTTATACTGACTATTTACTTAAAAATATTCGAAGCGCGTCCCTAAAAAACTTACGAGGTAACTCGCTAACCGAACGCGTAAAAAAACTAAACGAAGAATTAGAAAGCCTAATTAGTAAAAAACGAGCGCCGCAGAATTTTGCATTCCAAATGCGCACCGCTTTTAAAGCAAGCCAACTCTCTTCCAATTATTTTCGCTGGTTAGATAAAAAAGAGGAGAGATTATGTAATTGGGCGTGGTGTTACCTAAAAAGCACCACCAAACACTTAGGGTCCGACCCAGAACAAAACCCAACGACAGAAAATCCATTCTTATTACTCTCAGCAAAAGCATTTAATACAGAAAGAACGAGTGCTGCAGACAGGCACATGGATATCTTGGATGCTTTTTATAATGGCGAGGCAGATACACAACAACAACAAGACCTACTTGAAGATCTGAAAGCGAAATGGCAAGAGATTCGTTTTAATGAAACAATAGTTAATTGGCTTGAAGAAAATAATCCATCACAATGGAGCTGGGCTTGGTCTTATTTGCAAAATATTACTCAAAGACCATTAAAACAGGCTTGGATACCAACCACGGAAGCAGAAAAAAAAGCGGCGGTTATTGCTACTATTGATTTATCTGATAACGTAGACCGTAAAGCATTAATCATTGATAAAATGAAGAAAGCTTGGAGCCAGAAAAAGTTTCGTGAAAAATCAAGTGGTAGAAAACCTTATAGCATCAGCATGACGCTCAACACCAAGCAAAAGCTAAATGCGTTAGCTGAAGAAAAAAACATGAAAATCAACGAGATGGTTGAGTATTTAGTAAGGAATGAATATAAAAAGCGAGATTCCAACGAATAACCTTGTTAATTGCAAGGTAGAAATGATTCCGCTGTACCAGCGATAAGGTCTATTTTCTATTTCTGGTAGTTTCATTTGTCATCTAATCACTGTATAACGAGCCACATGAAAATCCCTAAAAGAATACAACCCCTCATCGAAGATGGCTTAGTAGACGAAGTTCTTCGACAATTAATGAGCGGAAAAGAAGCGACTGTCTACGTGGTACGTTGCGGATCAGAGATCCGTTGCGCAAAAGTGTATAAAGAAGCCGGTAAACGCAGCTTTAAACAGGCTGTGCAGTATCGCGAAGGCAGAAAAGTACGCAATAGTCGCCGCTCTAGAGCAATGGAAAAAGGCTCTAAGTTTGGCCGCGATGAGCAAGAGAACCTTTGGCAAAATGCTGAAGTCGATGCTTTGTATCGACTAGCAGCCGCTGGCGTTCGCGCGCCTACACCTTACGGCTGTTTTGATGGCGTTTTGTTAATGGAACTGGTTACCGATGATAGTGGTGAAGTCGCACCACGTCTCAACGATGTAGTACTGACAGAAGAACAGGCCAAACGCGATCACGACACCATCATCAAAGATATTGTCCGCATGTTGTGTGCTGGTTTGATTCATGGCGACTTGTCAGAATTTAACGTATTGGTAGATTCTCACGGCCCTGTGATTATAGATTTGCCTCAAGCCGTTGATGCCGCTGCAAACAATAATGCCGAATGGATGTTAGAGCGCGACATAAACAACATGCGTAACTACTACGGCATGTTCGCACCAGATCTTCTTGAAACCAAATACGCCAAAGAAATTTGGGCACTTTTTGAAGCAGGTAAATTAACGCCTCATACCGAGCTGACCGGTTTATTTGAAGAGCCAACAGAAGAAGCCGATGTCGATTCCGTGTTACAAGAAATAAAAGAAGCCTTTGAAGAAGAGCAAGATCGTTTAGCACGAATTAACTCTAGCGATGATGAAGATTAAAACGACGAAGACTGATTTGCCACAATAGGTACAGATTTTTCAGATCACCCTAAGAGAGCAACAGCCATAGCTTTTGCTCTCTTAGCGGCATCTAGGTCACCCGCTACATACGCCTGAGCAATCGCTCCTTCTTTCAACACACTAATACTTTGCGCTAAATCAGCTGCTGCCAGTTCTGGCGAGCATCCCACAAGATTCGCTTGAATAAAAGACGTGATATTTTGTTTATGACGTTGACACAAATCATTCACAACATGATCAGAGAATTCCCCATTGGCTTTTACAAAAAAACAGCCTCTGAATGGCGACAATACCTCGACTCGGTCATGAAACCAATCATCAAGCGCATCAAACAAGGCTAATACAGCCTTTTTTCCGTCTCCAGCCGCCATCATTCGCGATGTTAACCAATCCATAAAAATTTGGTCTCGATAAATCAGCACCGCCTCAAGCAAAGCGTCTTTACTACTAAAGTGATGATAAAGCGTTTTTTTCGCCACGCCAGTTTCAGACAATATCCGATTTATTCCCACCGCATGAATGCCATGCTGGTAAAAAAGCTTAAACGCCGTGTGAATTAATAAGTCAGGTTTAGTCACTTCAATTCTCCCTCATCGAAAAAGAATATTGACACGAGTGAACAGACTTGTCTACCATTGTAGAGACAAATCGGTCTACCTTTATTTACCGATGATAGCCAGCACTCCAGAGGAATCCATTTATGCTATCCAATTTTGTCACGTCACTTTACCAATCGAGATTTTTTACTATTTGCTTAGCGGGGATTGGAGCAACACTGTGTATTTTTATGATTGCCCAAGGCGCTCAGCTTGCACCAGAGTATCTTGGTATGATGGCGCCTTTTGGCGCAACTATGGTTATCCTGTTCGCCCTACCTAAAAGCCCTTTAGCTCAACCCAAAAATATTCTGGGCGGTTATTTATTAACAACCACAATAGGATTAATCGCATTACAATTCTGGGATGTAACCCCATTAACCATGGCAATAAGTGTTGGAGTCGGCGTTTCCTTGATGATGTTAACCAATACACTTCATCCTCCGGCAGGCGCGAACCCTCTTTTAGTACTATCACTGAAAGTGTCATGGGGGTTTTTACTCTCACCGGTTCTATCTGGATGCTTGCTTATTATTCTGTTCGGTTGGTTTTATCACAATTGGGTTTCACGCATTGGCTACCCATTAAAGCCTAAACGTTAAAAGCGGACTAATGATGTTTTTAGACAGATTTTCACTACCATTAATCGCTATTTTTTCATCTGATGCTTTTTTAACCAAATGATTCATGTATAATTCCGCTCCGCATTTGACCTTCCGGTCAGATGTCTAAGCAAAGCGTTATAAAATTTTAAATTTGGGTTCCCTCACCCCAATCAAACGAAAAAGGTCACAATATGAGTACGTTTACACCTGAGCAAAAAGGCAAGGCACTGTGTTACCTTGCGATGTTCCACCTACTAATCATTGCGTCTAGCAATTATCTAGTACAAATCCCCTTCACGGTATCAGGGTTCCACACCACTTGGGGGGCGTTCACTTTTCCTTTTATATTCTTGGCAACAGACCTCACGGTAAGAATCTTCGGCGCGGTATTAGCACGAAAAATCATCTTCTTAGTCATGATTCCATCTTTAATCGTGTCTTACGTATTGTCGGTTGTCTTTGCACAAGGTGAGTTTCAAGGCTTCGGCGCTCTGTCATCGATGAATACATTTGTCGGACGAATTGCTATTGCTAGCTTGATGGCATATCTGCTTGGTCAAGTACTTGATATTCAAGTCTTTAATCGCCTACGTCAGCTTAAACAATGGTGGGTTGCTCCAGCAGCATCTACGCTATTTGGGAATGGTTTAGATACTTTGGCGTTCTTTGGGATTGCCTTTTATCAAAGTCCAGATCCATTTATGGCACAACATTGGCAAGAAATTGCATTAGCAGATTTTGGCTTTAAGCTCATCATTAGCCTTGGTTTGTTTATTCCTCTATATGGCGTATTACTAAACTATCTAGCCAAGAAAATCACAGAGATAAAACCTGATTTCAGCATACCTAACGCTCAAGGAAATAGTTCACTTTAAAAAAACAATGATACAAAACGATGAAGCGCATGTGATTAAGTCCAACGTGACATCGTTTTGTGTTTATCAAACTTTTTTCCTTGTTCCACCTCAAGTTCCGCCACTTCTAATAAGTCATAAATAAACATTTCATATAGACAAACCACTCTAATTAGTTACAAACATAAACAATTAAAACAACTAACTATCCTAAATGGGATATGAATAAATAATGAACACTAGGCATGCTTCTCTCTTACAACCAATAAAAATAAAAGAGGAATGTATGAATAAATTTAAATTAAGCTCAATCGTTGGTGTCGGCGCAAGCCTTGTAATATCCGGTTCCGTGCTCGCCACTGAAAATGGTGCGCCCAGTACAGCTCCAGGTATTTATGGTTTTAGTGCTGGCTACATGCCTCCGGTAACGGACGTTGGTGCGTTCTCCATGAGAGGATCGATCTACAAGGCAAATAAAAACCTAAATGGGAATGGCGATGAAAGTCTAAGTGATTTTTCACAGACGGTGAAAGCGCTATCACTCACTTACATCAAGATGACAGATACCCAGTTTCAAGGTGCCAACTATGGTTACGGTATCGTTATCCCGATCCTGGATTTAGATATTGACGGCAAAGTGCCAAATTCAAGTACCAAAGTGACAGGATCAGATTCTGGTATCGCAGATATTCAAATTGTGCCTTACATTTTGCAGTGGCACCCATCAGAAAGTCTAGCAACCAATACGCAGTTACAAATACAAATTCCAACGGGTCATTACAGCAAAGACGATACCATCACTACTGGCCTGAATCACTGGACCTTTTCTCCTGCATTTAATTTCACTTACATGACAGACAGTGAAATTGAAATTTCTTCTAGCTTCCAGTTAGACATCAATACTGAAAACAAAGATACCGATTACACAAGCGGTATTGAGTACAGACATGAGTTTGCTATTGGTCAGCATTTTACGGATTGGACTGTTGGCTTAGGTGGTTTTTATTACAAACAGCTAACCGATGATAAAGCCCCAGCAAGCAGTAATATTGTAAATGGCAACAAAGGTGAAGTGGTAGCAATCGGGCCAGAACTTAGTTTCTTCCGCCCAGGCCTGCCTTTTGTCTCGTTCCATGCTTACAAAGAGTTCAAGGCAAAAAACCGTACACAAGGTTATACGGCTGCGCTGTTAGTTTCTCAAAGTTTTTAAAATTCTATTTTGAATCATAACACGGTGATAGTTATCCCCTTTCTATTGCCGTCGTTATGTATTCAATACAGAGATATTAGCAAATAAAGGTCTATCTAAAAGGGAGTAAAAATAGACCTTTACATTGCATTAATTAAGATAAAATTAGCTTAGTAAGAGTATTTAGCACCAAAGCGATAGACTGGGCGCCACTGATCATTAGATGTCTTCTTAGAACCATTAAACTCATACTTATCACCTGATTTATAAGGTTTAAAGCCTAACTCAGCAAAAGGGCTCCAGCCATTATTGAGGCCTTTGTATTCACCTTTAAAGTTAATATCGGAAAACCCAGACTGATTACCTTTCCATCGAGGACCTGACTTTTCTTCATTGAAGGTATAATCCGTGGATGCACCAAATGCCCAATCTTCAATGCCTTTATAGCCAGCAGAGAAAGTCCAGCGATTATAATGAGAGTTATCACCTCCGACTACGCTGTCATAGTGATAACGGTGGCGGAAACCGACCGACCAGTCACTATTTAGTTTATAGCCAAGGCTCAAATTGAACTGATGTCCCAATTTATCTGGACCAGATTCCCACTTATATTGTGGCGTTAAAGTAAGGGTGTCGGACAATTTATATTGGTAGCTAATATTACTTTGCTGACCGCTTCCCCCCAGCTTTTTAAATGCACTAGAGCCTTTTTCACTACGCCATTTCGCTTCTACACCAAAACCAATACCATTAGCGAAACGATGGCTAACTTCGATACGATCTTTGTTTTCTTGAGGATTTCCATCGTGTTCAGGCACGTACTCATGACGAATATTAATGCTAGTTGCATGAGCCGCAACACTAGTGAGCCCAATTAGGACTGCTGCAGATACAATCTTTAATTTCATATTGAAACACCGTTTTATTATTATTTGGATGAGTTTTAAATTTATACTCTTCTTCAAAATTTTGGAAGTATTTTTTGGTGTTGAATATTAAAAAAATTAAAATGACGTTTCTTTAAATTCTATAAAAATAAATAACTCAATTAAAATCATTAGGTTAACAGGATTTAATGGATAAAAATTCTTGAAAAGAGATATCGAAAAAGAGAAAAAGACAATACAAAAATGCGATTAATCTAAACATATAAATAGATATTGCTTATAAAACAACTCAGAGTCGCGCCTTATCTGACGATTTCTCTGAAAGACTGAGGCTTAGTAGACTTATTCGCACCTTCCCTAGAACCAGAGATCACCAAAGCAGTCTCGATGACTTAAATACAAACGTAAATCAAATTCTAACTGATGGTAATCAGGCTCCATATAACAACACAGCTTATAAAAGGCTTTGTTATGGTCTTTCTCTTTAAGATGAGCCAGTTCATGTACCAAAATCATCTTTAATAAAGGTTCAGGAATCCGTCGAAACAATGACGAGATACGAATTTCGTTTTTCGCTTTTAACTTATTGCCCTGCATTCTAGACACAAAAGTATGCAAACCAAGAGCGTTGTTAATGATGTGTATTTTGTCATCATAAATGACTTTGCTGATTGGCGGGGAACTGCGCATAAATGCATTTTTAAGATCCATTGCGTATTCATACAAGGCACGAGTTCCATTCAAACCATGAACATTTGGGTATTTTTTTAGCAGCCATTCACCCGACTTTTCCGTCTCCAACAAACTTTGCGCCTGTTGCTGCACTTGAGCGCTGTAAGCGCCAAGATAGTTTTTAATGTCATTAACCTGACTTTTTTGACTCATATATTCTGGCGCTAAACGGTTCACAAGGCCGAATATTTTGGCAGAGTTGGAGCTAAAAGACCATGTGCAGAAAAATATACTTAACTCCGCCGACCAATACCTTAAAAGCATGAAGACAATACACCGATAGCATTGGAAATATAGCTACGTAAATTTCATACTGCCTACCTCAACGCTCAAAATAATAAATCCAAGCGAGGAAAACACTATGAAAGCAGGCATTAAATCAACCCTAAGAGCTACGGCCATAAGCCTATTAGGGTTAAGCGCATTAATCGGTGCCCAAACGGCTCAAGCAGACACGTTCAAGTGGATCACATTCAAGCCTCAAAGTGCAGGTGATGCTCAGGTTCGCTCTACAGAGTGGATGGTAGATGAGTTTGCTAAGCGCACTGGTGGTAAGCACAAGATCCAAATGTTCTGGGGTGGTAGTGTCGCTAAAACTCGCGAGGTTCCCGAAGCACTTGGGGCTGGTCTCGGCGACTTTGGTGATATCGTTACGCCTTACTTCCCTGACAACCTTGTCCTTAATAACGCTGTGGGATTCTTCATCCCCCAACCAAATAACGTGTTAGAAATTGCCAATCTTATGTCCCAGTGGCACGAAAAATACCCACAATTTAGTCAAGAGCTTGCTCGTAATAACCTTAAAGCGATTGGCTTTCGCCCGTTAGAAGAATACGGCCTTCTCTGCACCCAACCAGTTAATTCATTAGAAGATCTAAAGGGACGTCGAATTCGAACCTACGGATTCGCTTATCCTGCAATGGTTGAAGCCCTTGGAGCAACACCGGTCTCAATCAGTACCGCTGAAACCTATGAAGCAATGGAACGAAACATTATTGATTGCACTCCAATTGGGCCAGCTCTAGCCCGAGCATGGAAGTATGATGAAGTCGCTAAGTACTATATTGAGCTCCCTATCGGTGCTTCTTTCGGCCATATCATCGCCATGAACTTAGATACTTATAACAGCATGGATAGTCAGACCCAAAAAATCGTTGACGACATAGGCCATGAATACGCCTCTACTTACGCTGCAATGCTCAATGATGATGTACAAAAAGTTCGCCAACTCTGGAAAGGAGAACTGGCTGTTAACGTAACGCCTTTCCCCTCAGAAGGGCTAAACGAAATCATCAATAACGATAAAGTTCAGGCCGTCAGAAATGAATGGAAAAAGCGTGCAATTCAATTCGGTATCCCTGCCGAGGAAATAACTTCTGCGCTCGAACCTTAGTCCCTCTAAGACAGGAGAGATACTCTCCTGTCTTTCTATTGAAATCATTTTTTCTCTATGTAAAAGAAACAAAACTACTCAGAGGTAAGAAATGTCAGCCTTCGTACGATTACAGAAAACGTATGGCGTGTACCTACATTGGTCCGGTTTAACTGCTGGTTATATGACATTAGCCATGATGCTACTTGTTGGGTCCAATGTTATTACCCGTTACATATTTAATTATTCAATTCCTGGCACACTTGAATTCACCGAAAGCATGTTAACCGTGTTAATTTTCCTCTCTCTCGCACTCACTCAATACGAAGGAGGGCATATTCAGGTAGTTCTTCTGACCAAGAAATTGCCCTCTTCTGCTCGCCGTATAGTAATGGTATTGACTCTATTACTTGGCGTTGCATTTTTCAGTTGGTGTAGTTGGGGGGCTTGGCAATATGCTATGAAGTCTTTCATGATAAATGAACAACAGTGGGGCTCGGTCAGGTTTACCCTTTATCCAATTAAGTTTGTCCTTTTCATCGGATTACTTAGTCTAGCGATTCAATTTGTTTTTGATGCCATATCAACGGCTCTAGGGCTGGATCCACACGAAAAAGAAGATACATCAAAAACCACTCTGGAGGAGTCAATATGACGGCTTTAACCATCGGTATTATCGGCATGATTTCGTTATTCGTCTGCATACTTTCAGGTGTAAACGTCATGGTCGCGCTAGGAGTTGTTGGCGCTTTAGGGCTTGCTGGTATAGCTGGAATGACGCCTGCCACAAGCGTATTAAGCACGGTTTTCTTTGATACCGCCCATGCGTTTCATTTCAGCGCTATTCCATTATTCCTACTCATGGGCTTTTTCGCGATGAGAGCAGGTTTAGGCGAAGACATGTTCGAGGCGACCTCAAAATGGTTAGGAAACCTCAAAGGAGGATTAGCAATTTCATCGACTTTAGGTGCCGCAGCCTTTGGCGCGGCTTCTGGCTCAAGTGTTGGTACTGCAACCGTTTTTACCAAGCTTGCCGTCCCAGAAATGCTTGATCGTGGTTACGATAAAAGCCTTGCATCAGCCTCTGTCGCCATTGCCGGCACCCTTGCCGTTATGATTCCACCTAGTGCGTTAGTAATTGTCTACGGCATCCTTACTGATTCAAGTATCGGCGGCCTTTTAATTGCAGGGCTAATACCCGGTTTTATTTTCGCACTCCTTCTTTGTATCGCAACTTACATTACGGTATTGCGCAAACCAGAATTAGCACCGTCAACTTACACCAAAGTATCATGGGGTGAAAAATTTTATGCGCTAAGGCTAGCCGGCCCAATGGTCTTGTTAATTGGCTGTATTATCGCAGGTCTCTATGTGGGCATTTTTACGCCAACTGAAGCCGCCGCAGTAGGCGCTATCATGACACTAATCATGGCTCTATTTCGTCAACGCAGTCTTAAAAAACTACAACTAAACACCATTTTATTAGATACGATCAGAACTTCTGCCATGATTTTCGGTGTCATTATTTGTGCACTTATTTTCTCTAAGTTTCTTGCTTTGAGTGGTGTCACAGGGGCAATGGGAGACTACTTAATTTCACTAGACGTAAACAGATGGGTTGTCGTACTCATTATTGTAGGTATCTATTTACTCTTAGGAATGATGATGGATGCCCCTGCGTTATTAGCCATCACATTACCAATAACTCATCCAGTCATGATGAACCTAGGCTTTGATCCAATCTGGTTTGGTGTGTTTGTCGTGCTACTAGTCGAAATCGGCGCGGTTACTCCTCCTGTCGGGATAAATTGCTTTGTCGTTCAAGCTGCATCTAATGGTCGCATCCAACTCGAAGATGTATTCAAAGGACTAGTGCCTTACGTCTTAGCAGGATTTCTGATGTTGGTTTTACTCTGTATATTCCCACAAATGGCACTTTTTTTACCTGAAACAATGAAGTAGGACGCAACGATGGTGCGAGATACAACATTTCGTGAACTGGTTCTGCTTACTACTCTAACCTCACCATTCGGTAGAAAAGTAAGGATGGCTGCAACGGTTCTAGGCATTGCCGACCAAATCATAATTCAGCCAGCAGATACTTTGGCCGATCATGATCCATTAAGGTTACATAACCCTTTAGGGAAAATGCCGACACTCTTGCTCGAAGATGGAACCGCACTGTTTGATAGCTGGGTAATTATTGAATACCTAACATTAATAAGTGGTAACCCTCTCTTCTTTCCAGAGCAAGGTCTTGATCGCATGAAACTGCTTACAACAGTCAAGCTGTGCGATGGCATTACCGAAGCCGCACTGCTAATGGTTTATGAACATCGTTTTCGTCAACCAGAACAAGTATCACAACGCTGGCTAAACCACCAAAGTGAAAAAATTCTTCGAGCCCTGAATATTATTGAAAAACACTTACCGCCCAGCAATAAAACAACGATTGTGTCGATCAGTTTAGCCTGTGCATTAGGCTACCTTGATTGGCGCCACCCGATTGAATGGCGCAGCTTATATCCGCAACTAGCCGACTGGCTAGCTAGATATTCTGACTATGAGCCTGCATTCCTAGCAACCAAATGTATGAGTAATTAAACGATGACACGCATAGCCCCTTTAGATCCCGAAAAATTAAATCCACGTCAACGTGAAGTCTATGACGCGATAGCTTCCTCTCCAAGAGGAGTGGTCCGAGGCCCTTTAGCCGTATGGCTAAACCGGCCAGAATTAGCAGATTTAGCTCAGTCCTTAGGACGTTATTGTCGTTATGATACGTTACTACCACCCAATCTATCTGAGCTCGCAATTCTAGTAACAGCTCGCGTCTGGAATGCCGAATTTGAGTGGCAAGCTCATAAAAGAATTGCCTTGTCGGCAGGTGTAAGCCCTGCTGTTGTAGAAGCAATTCGTCTTAATAAGACACCTGAGTTTAGTAACCCAGACGAAGAATTAGTTTATAGATTTTCCCTATCCGCTCAACGAGACCGTCAAGTTGATAAAGCCCTATTTGATGAGGCTGTATTGCGTTTTGGTAAAGAAGCCATTGTCGATCTAACGGGTTTTCTCGGCTATTACGGCTTGATCTCAATGACAATCAATGTGTTCGACGTTGACCCAATTGACCCAAATAATCTTGAAATGTCGTGATCAAATATATCTATTAAATTAAGGAGGACTTCATGAGTCATTCTGATATTACTTACAACCTAACGCCAAGCAGACCTATAGTAAAACTGCCTGCGGGTGCAGCGGATTGTCATTGCCACGTTTTTGGCCCTCAAGCGACGTTCCCATACGCAAAAGACGCTAAATTTCGCCCCGGTGATGCGCCAAAAGAAAAGTTATTTGAACTGCATGACATGCTCGGAATAGAACGATGTGTTGTCGTCCAATCTGGCTGCCATGGCTATGACAACTCAGTCACGGCAGATACATTGGCTGCACGCCCTGGACGCTATCTAGGCATCGCTTTGCTACCTATTGACGTTAGTGACAATGAGCTTAGCAAGTTACAAAACCAAGGATTTAGAGGAGTGCGCTTTAATTACATGGCCCACTTGCAAGGCGGCGCATCAACATCAGATTTACAGCGATTTGCCGATCGCTTAGCCAAACGAAACTGGCATCTTCAAATCCATATGGATAGCTCCTTAATAGAAACGATGACCTCGACCCTAGCTAGCCTACCAGTCAAAGTAGTCGTGGATCATATGGGACGTTTTGATGCATCACAAGGAATGCATCAACCTCCTTTCGAAGCCCTACAAGAACTTCTGAAAAATGACCATATTTGGGTAAAAGTTAGCGGCTCTGAACGTTGCTCGCGACAAGACGCCCCTTATAGCGATGCAACGCCTTTTGCTAGACAACTGGTCGAAAAGTTTCCTGACAGAGTCGTCTGGGGGACAGATTGGCCACATCCAAATTTTCGAGCTGAGCCACCTGATGATGGCGTGCTAGTTAACTTGCTCGCAGAGATTGCACCAACACAAGAACAACTTAAAACACTATTGGTTGATAACCCGATAAAGCTATATGGCTTCGAATAATAATAGGAGATAAACAGATGAGTAAACGATTAGAAGGCAGTATTGCCATTGTAACCGGAGCAGGCTGCATTGGACCTGGCTGGGGTAACGGACGAGCCACCGCCGTTCGCTTTGCTGAAGAAGGGGCCAAAATATTTGCCGTTGATATCAATCCACAGACTCTTGAAGAAACCATTCAAAGGACTCGAGAAGTGGGTGGCGAAATTGAAGGTCATATCTGTGATATCACCGATACAAAGCAAGTAAAAGACATGGTGAACGCCTGTATAGAACGCTTTGGCACAGTGGACATACTCGTCAATAATGTAGGCGGCTCAGCAAAAGGTGGCGCTGTCGAACTTAGTGAGGAAGCGTGGCAAAAACAAATCGACTTTAACCTGACAAGCGTCTTTTTGACTTGTAAACACGTCCTGCCCATTATGGTGGAAAAAGGAAAAGGGGCTATTGTCAATACCGCTTCTACCTCCGGCATTCGTTGGACGGGATCAGCACAATGCGCCTATGCAGCCAGCAAAGCTGCCATCATCCAGTTTTCTAAAGTCACAGCGGTTGAATATGCTAAACATGGAATTCGAGTTAACACAGTCATTCCTGGACAATTACATACACCAATGGTCGAAGCTAGGCTAGCAGGACAACGTTCTGGTGGCGATGTCAATTCATTGCTACAACAACGATTAGCTCGCATCCCTCTTGGCTTCATGGGCGATGGCCGAGACACTGCAAACGCAGCCTTATTCTTGGCATCGGATGAGGCGCAATTTGTAACAGGCACAGAAATTATTGTCGATGGAGGAATGTCTGCTCGTTGCGACTAACAGCTTCCCTCGATGGACTGAACCCGTCCATCGAGGGTTCGCGAACTCAACGTGCAATGATATAGTCAGTTCCATACGATTTTCTAAAGCGTAATAACCTTCAATTGTTAACTACTTGAGTCGTCTAATGGCAAATGTATGGCACCTTGATCTACGTTTTCTGCGTTATTTCGCATGCGTGGCAGAAGAAAAAAACCTAACGCATGCAGCTAAAAGATTAAGAATCGCCCAGCCGGCTGTGAGTCGAGCCATTCAACGTCTTGAATCAGATTTAAATGTCGAATTATTTGTACGAAATGCCAGAGGTGTTGAGCTTACAGAAGCTGGCAGAATATTACTGGAAAGAACCTACATCATATTTAATCAAATCCAACAAACGCAAAATGATGTAAAAGGAAAAAATGACGAACCGCGAGGTGTTGTAAGTATTGGAATGCCTCCAACACCAGGACAATTTATCGCTCCCGCGCTACTCTCTTGGGTAAAGGAAAACTACCCTGATATAGAACTGCATTTTTTTGAAGGAATGAGTAGCACGTTACAACAGCGACTTAACAACAATGAGATTGGTCTCGCTGTTGTTCACGACCCCCTCGATAATGCAGATATTGTTACAAGTGAACTACTCATCGAAAAACTTTGGGTTGTTGGCAAAACAGGAACAATACGTCAATCAAGCTATACTTTAGCCGAAGCGGCTGCTCTACCACTGATCATGCCTAGCCGAACCAACCGATTACGATTATTGATCGATAATCATGCAGATAAGCAGGGACTTCAGCTAAATATTGTACAAAATGTTGAAGGTGTCCTGAACCTAAAATCTCTGGTTAAAGAAGGCCACGGCTATAGCATCTTAACCTACGGAGCCATCATTTCTGAAGCTCAACAGGGGAACATAGAAGCGGCCCCTATAGAGTCGCCACAGATCAACTGGACTCTAGGCACAGCTATGCGCCGAGACCAAAGTCGAAAACAAGCATTTATTGTTGTTCGTGAGGCCATTCATGCCATCGTTAATAATTTAGTCGCAAAATCAATCTGGAAATAAAGTAAACACACATTAAATCCAACAACTACTCATAAAAACAAAGAGCAACTTTGAGTAACCGCCAAGAACACACAATTTCGTCCAGCGGCTTTAGCTTGATACAAAGCGGTATCCGCTTTATTCAATATGTCATCGACAATACAGTCACCACCTTGTCGACAAGCCACACCTAACGATACGGTAAAAAATACTTCTTGGTGGTCTGGGCCCAACACCATACTCAATTCAATGGTTTTTCTTAAACGCTCTGCGATTCGTAAAGCCTCATTTTTTTCAGTAAACGGCAGCAAAATCGCAAATTCTTCACCACCAATTCGAGCAATAAGATCGCCTTTCCTAAGAATAGACAGACTCTTTTTTGCAAGTTTTTGCAGTACTAGGTCCCCAGTTTTATGGCCATATTCATCATTAACTCGCTTAAAATGATCCACATCCATCATCAAAATAACGAGCGGGAAACTCTCTTCTATCGACTCATTAAGAAGAGCTTCACACTGCTGAAAAAAGTACCCTCTGTTCGCTAATCCAGTTAAATGATCGTAATAAGCTCTTTTTTCCAGTTCTTCTTGCGCGCAAAAACTCTCAATCGCAATACTTGCCAAATTACTGGCAAAATTAATCAGCTCAAAATCTTTTTCAGAAGGGATTGAAGGTAAACGTTTATAGATTGCAAAAGTACCTAATAAATCGCCTTTGGACGACATGATAGGATCAGACCAACATGCTGCTACATCAGCTTGACGGGCAAGTTGAGCATAATCCTTCCAGTACGGATGAGTAGTAATATCTTCAACAATGATTCGTTGCCCTAAATACGCGGCTGTCCCACAAGATCCAACATTTAAACCTATTTTTACTCCATCGATGGCTTGGTTATAAAAATCTGGAAGACTCGGAGCCGCTCCCAACCTTAAACGTTGCTCGTTTTGATCAAACAACAACACACTGCATAACGAGAGCGGACTTTCTTGCTGGACCTGCTTCACAATCACATTAAGAATATCTTTTAACGCAGAACTTTTTGCCACCATTTCCAACATGTCACTGCGGGCTCGTAATCTTTCCTCAGCCACCCAATGGTCTGTTATGTCATTAAAATACCAGAGCTGCTTATCTCCTATCGTGGAAAAACGTATTCTGATGTGTCTAACAGAGTTATCTTTGCAGAACAGTGTAGCGTTTAAATCATGAGCAGAGGCATTACCACGATATTCATAAATCCAAGGGGCAATGACGTTTTGGTAATATTCAGGTTGAGGAGAAACACGTAAGAACCAGCTCTCGATATTAAGAATATCGTCCAGAAAAAATCCAAAAAGCTCACTAAATGCTTTATTGATATATTCTATACGACCAGAGGACAAACTCGACCAACTAACAGCAATGGGTGTGGTATTAAGAATATCCTCTAATCGAACATCATCGTTCTGGCAGTCTTTCATACAATATCCGTGAAGTAGCATGCTTAAACGCAGCATTTAACAGAGCTTGCTGCCTACCACCCAGTAATACGGAACAATCTGACATATAACAAGCCTGTAACCAGACCTTTTTGTATGTTTTTTGTACGAAATAAAACAACGAATGCGGGTTCTATTTTTTTATTCCAAAAATAGAAACTTGTTCAAATCTTCCCACAACTGCGGGCTCGCAGCCCAAACAGCGTTACCACTTAACAATCCATTATTAGTAAGGAAATTCGTTACTCGACCTCCAGCTTCTTCGATTAACAGAAGGCCCGCCAAAGCATCCCAGCTATTAAGATGAGATTCGAAATAGCCATGAACAAGTCCAGATGACACATGCGCAAGCATAAGAGCGCCAGCACCAAAACGTCGATATTCGACATTCTGTGAATCTAACATCAAGATAAGATCGCAGTATTCTTGTACCGGACGACGATTAGAACGTCCCAAACCAATAATAGCCTGGCCTTGTTCAGGATCATCAATAGTTAACTGAGCACCATTCAAATAGGCGCCTTGGCCTTTCTTAGCAGTGAAAAATTCATCTCTATCCGGCGCATAAACAAAGCCCACCTGGATCTCGTTGTTTTTTACATAAGCGACCGAAACACACCAATAATCCATACCTTGAACATAGTTTGTGGTGCCATCAATGGGATCGATCACCCAGACACCACTTGCTGTTGAATTAGCTCCGGGAATCAAGCCACTCTCTTCACCTAAAAAACCATCGTCTGGAAATAAGGAGCGAATCACTTTTTTTAACTCATCTTCAACCGCGATATCAGCTTGTGAAACAAAATCTTGCCGGCCTTTCGACGTTACTAACAACCCCGACTGACGAATAGTTTGAGCACGTTTTCCGGCTTGTTTAATCGCGGATTCTAAAACCTGATATTCATCTTGCATGTTATTTTGTCCTTATGATGGTCGACTCAAAGTTTGGAGATGTATTTCTAATCACCAACTTGACCGGAATTTCTTCTATACACTGATCAATATGTGGATCTTGCCCTCTGGCTTCTAAACAAGATAAAACACGCTTTGCTGTTTCTGTAACGTCTTGATGAATGGTCGTAAGGCGGTAACTGTATTGCGCGGTTTGCGGCGTATTATCAAAGCCAATAATGTGAAAATCAGCTGGGGCATCGAAACCATTTTCTCGCATACCATCTAAAAAGCCGCAGGCGAGTTGAGCGTTAGCGCAAAACACACCGTCGACTCTTTTTCCTTGCGTACAAAACCGATGAGCCGCTTGCCTGCCGCCTTCGTAACCATCCATCTCAGCTGTAATCTGAACCAAATCACTTTCATCACATACGCCTTTATCAGCCATAACCTGACGAAACATCTCGCCACGGTTGATACCAGACCAAGTGGATTCCTTATAATTCAACCAACCAATAGACGAGCAACCACAACGCATAAACTGTTCCGCAACTAATGAGGCCGCCATTTTATTGTCGGAACAAACAAAGTCCACATCAGGAATATCCATATGACGATTAATGCCCACCACGGGAATATTGTGCTGAACGCATTCTTTGACCAAATCAGCAGGAGGCTGGCCAGACGTTACAACCACGCCCGAAACACGAAACTGCGTAAAGCGCCGAATGGTCATTTCCAATTCGTCCGCGTCACGCACTTCTGTAACGAGTGCTTGATAGCCTTTACGCTGAATTTCACTCAACAAGCCCTCAAGCAAACTGCTGCGAAAAGGATCACTTAAGCGTGCTACAACCACACCAATTAACTGACTGCGCTTGCGATTTAAGCCCTGAGCTAAAAAATTGACTTGATAGCCCAATTCATTCGCCGCTCGCAATATTTTCTCACGGGTCTCACGCGCAACATTGCCTTGATCACTAAACACGCGAGACACCGACGCCCGGGGCACACCAGCGAGTTTCGCTACATCTTCGGCTGACGCAGAGCGACCGCGTTGGGAATGAGTCACAACTTGTCTCCTTGCCCTAGCGAAAACGAATTAAAAACCTCTTGTCTGAGATCGAAATTACTTAAATCCAGCTGCAAACCATCGCGACTCAAAAACATGGCAGGAATATCCACCAGCGCATTAAGCAAGCTCGGTATCGCTTCATCAAAACAATGATAGATGCCTAATGCTTTTACTTCTGTCTCGACCAGCAATCGCTCACAATCTGGTAAATCGCCATGAGATGAGTCATCTGGTAATGCGGAAAAAGACGCACATTCCTGAAAGGCGACATCAGCCCCTTTCATCAAGGCTTGGCTGGCGGCGGTAGGACGGCCGTCGCCACTGTAAAACAAAGTTTTTTCACCAACAGTGATACGAATCGCTTTGTTCGACATTTCGTGTTGGGTATTCGCGGTACGAATTTGCCAATGCTTCCATTCGAATTCATCAGTAATATCCTGCCAATGAATATCAAAACATACATGAGTTTCTGGCCACACAGCCAGATCCACCAGCGCTTGAAGAGGTTGACGCTGTTCTGCTTGGCAAAAAATGGTCAAAGGTTCGGTACGTTTAAAACTTTTCCATTGATTAATCAACGCAGCTAGCCCGGAACTGTGGTCAGGATGAATGTGAGTAAAATAAATTACCTGTATATCATTCACATCGATATTGCGTTGCCAAATAGCTCGTGGAACCGTCGGCCCACAGTCGATAAGCCATTGGTTTTGCTGACAATCTATAATTCTAATCGAGGAAGTATTATTGCGTTTTGAAAACGCACTGCCACTGCCAATCACGTCAATTTTCATACTGTCTCACCAAGATGTCTTTTTAGCTTAATTAAATTGTCATAAAGATCCGACAAAGTAGGCCACCATAATGTCGGTTAGAGATTGCATTTTTTTTACAAAACACTGAACACGTGTTCATTTGTTGAAAAAAACTTAAAAAAGCCTACCGACACTCATTTTATCGACCTTTTATCGGTTTGGAGTAAAGAGAAGGTATGGCGCACTTACACATAAAAAACTTACAGGCAGGCTACGGTAAAAAGTTGATATTAGACAACATCAATTTAACCGTTGAGCAAGGCGAAATGATTGCACTACTTGGCCCATCCGGATGTGGAAAAACCACCCTTCTTAATGCGCTATGCGGTTTTGTTCCTGTTAGTCATGGCGAAATTTTCGCTGGTAATCGTGCTGTTTCACAGTTGCCAGCCGAAAAGCGCAATATCACCATGGTCTTTCAAAGCTACGCGCTATGGCCTCACATGACCGTCGCGCAAAATATCGGCTACGGACTAAAAGTTCAAAAAGCCAAACGAGCAGATATCGATGCCCGAGTCGCCGAACTATTACGCATCGTAAAGCTAGATGGCTTAGAGCATGAAAAAGTCACCGCCCTTTCAGGCGGACAGCGTCAACGAGTGGCATTGGCTCGCGCCTTGGCGATCCGACCTGATGTGTTGGTGTTAGATGAACCACTGTCCAATCTCGATGCAAAAGTTAGATTAAGCGTCCGCCATGAAATCAAAGCCCTGCAAAAGCAACTCGGCTTCACCTCGCTAATTGTGACTCATGATCAAGAGGAAGCTTTAGTCATGGCGGATCGAATTGCCGTATTGAACCAAGGCAAGATAGAGCAAATCGGCACACCTGAAGAAATTTATCATCACCCAAGCACACCTTTTGTCGCCGACTTTATGGGCGCAGAAAATCATATCCAGTGGCCAACCCATGACGACGCTTTCAGTCTAAACCTCAGTAACCATGCGGCTCAGCTAGATATGTATTTTCGTAGCGAAAGTGTTGTTTTATCAACACAAGCTACTTCCCAAACCGATGATTTCAATACTGGCTTAATCATCAATGGCAAAGTGGAACAGAGCGTTTTCTTTGGCAATAACTACCAAATTAGTGTGCGCTGCGGGAAGCACACCATTCAGGCAGATCATGATCAGAATCTGTCTGAGCACACTCCCGTGACCTTACGAGTTCCCATCGATGCTTTGCATGTTTTCGCTAAAAAAGAAGAACATTCAGACCATCAAACAACCCATTTCGTTTCTGTTTAATCAATGAGGATGAAACATGTTTGCTAAAACTAACATCGCCGTACTTGCCGCTATCGGCCTCACTCAATTTTCCGCTCTTGCGCACGCAGAAACCACGCTAAATGTGGCTTCTGCAGGCAGTCAAAACATGGTGGATTACGTGAAAACTTACCTTGCCCCAAAATTTGAGGCAACACACCCAGGTGTTAAGGTAAATGTTGTCGGAACAGGTCCTGGTGATGCAGGCTCACACAAAATTATGGAAAAACTATCTGCACAAAATGACAGTGGTCTTGCTAAATGGGACATTGATGTAGCTGTTGTGCATCAACAAATTGGCGGTGAACTGGTCAAAAATGGCCTGCTTTCAAAATACCGCAGCGATATCAATACAGGCAAAATGGTTTCCCGAGACAGCGCGACAAACGCTCTAGGTATCGATGTCAACGGTTACGTTATGCCAATGTTCCATAGCCAAACCGCTATTGCTTACAACAGTGACTTTGTTGAAAACCCACCAAAGTCCTACGACGAATTGGTTAAATGGACGCAACAACATCCTAAATCTTTTGGTTACAACGGCATTAAAAATGGCATGTCTGGGGTGAGCTTCGTGACCGGCTGGATTTACGCTTATGGCACAGAGGCCAACAAATTGTCTTCTATGCCATACGACAAAAGCGTTGAGTCTTCTTGGGACAAGGCTTTTGCCGAACTTAAAGAGTTCAACAAAAACATCACCTTCACACCTGGTAACGCTGGCACATTAGACATGCTAAACCGTGGCGAAATCTTCATGGGACCAGTTTGGGTGGACATGTTCTACAGCTGGAAAGAGCAAGGCAAGATTCCACCGTCACTAAAACTTTCTTTGATTGCGCCAGGTATGCCAGGACAGCCAATGTATTACGTGACACCAACCAAAGCCGAGCACCCACAACTGGCACGAGAATTCATTGAATTGGCGACTAGCCCAGAAGTTCAAGCCGACGGTATTGTGAAGCAATTCAACTGGTATCCAGGAATCGACGCTAACTATGTAAAAGCCAAACTTGATAAGGCGACATGGGAGAAGTTGTTCGCGGAAATCACACCAAGCGATTTATCAAAATATGGTAAGAGCTTCCCGATTGGGCCGTACTTTGATGACATCAAAGAAGGTTACGAGCGTAACGTTTCTAACTAGATCAGTGAACTAGATCTATGAGCGAAGAATCCGCTCAACATAAGCCCTGAGCACGAATACATAGAAAACTGCTCAGGGCTATTTATTCTTGTGTTGGTTACTGGAAATAAACATGCGTCAAACGACATCACGCAATCTATTAAAGAATCATCTTTGGCTAATCGCCCCAGCAGCGCTCATGGTCGGTATCTTTTTCTTATACCCTTTGTGCTTTTCGCTCTATTCGGCCATTACATTAGACGACGGCGGATTTACGCTTACTCATTTGAACAAAGCCTTCGAGCTTTACTCAAATGACATCCTCTTCACTATCATCATTGTGTTGATCTCGGTCGCCATCTTAACGGTATTATCCATCAGCATCGCCGCTCTCATTACCTTATCGCCTTTTCGTTCTTTGACTAAAACGTTGGGCTTTCTTTATCGCTTACCCTTATTCATTCCCTTTATTGTCACCGCGCAAATGATGCGTACCTTTTTGGCAAAAAATGGCTTAATGAACAATGCCTTTGTCGCTTCTGGCTTGTTAACTCCAATGGATACCGTGTCTTTCCTTGGTTGGAGCGGCATCATTATTACGTTCGTCTGGAAGCAATTAGCTTTTTCAACCTTATTAATATCCGGCGCGATGGCCGCCTTAGACGATTCTCAAATCCGTGCAGCCCGTAATTTAGGCGCGTCACGCTTTCGTATTCTATTTCAAATCATCTTGCCGCAAATCATACCGACGCTAGGTGTCGCTATGGTTTTATCCATTGTCACCATGATGTCGGTATTATCTGTTCCGCTAATGATAGGAACAGGTTCACCAACCATGATGACTGCGGACATGGCATTTCGTATTAATTCTTATGGCGATTATCACGTCGCGAACGCGCTAGGTTTAGTGTCGTACTGTATTTGCGCTGGACTGGCTTGGTTTTATCTTCGCCAAAATCTAAAAGAAAAAGGGGCGAACTGATGATTTATTCACTAAAGAGCAACTTACTAAAGACATTAAACATTCGTTCTTTGCGTATAAGTTTCTGGCTGCAATGTGTTTTTATATTGTTGCTCGCGTTGGCGATATTCGGTCCAATCATGAACCTACTGATTTGGACCGTGACAGAAAGCTGGTATTTTCCTCATGCCCTGCCAAGCCAATGGGGTTTTAAATATTGGCAGCAAGTGTTTAATCCTTATAGTGATGTGTCAGGATCGTTACTCACCAGCTTGTTGATTGCGGTGTTAACCGTTGTGGTTTGTTTAATTGTCTCAGTACCTGCGGGTTATGCCTTGTCAAAACGCAGTATGCCGTGGCGTGTTTTTTGGATGTTACTGTTTTTAATTCCTCAGGCGTTTCCAAATCTAACCGTGTACATGAACATCGCTCGGCTGTTTTATGACGTCGGCTTAAACGGTACCTTGTTAGGCGTAATCTTAGTCCACAGCGTTCATGGTTTAATGTTTTCAATTTGGATCAGTGTGGCGGCATTTTCCTCGACGGATCCTATGCTAGAGCGAGCTTCTCGAAATCTAGGCGCTGGGCCTTTTTATACCTTTTTCCATATTGTGTTGCCACAAGCTGCGCCGGGGTTAATTGCCAGCTGCATTTTTGTCTTTTTAGAGTCGTTAGACGAATTTACTGGCACTTTCTTCGTAGGTTCGCCGAACATCAGTACATTACCTCTTTTACTTTATACTGCCAGTATGGAGGGCAACTATCAGATTGCTTCAATCACCGCCTTGATTCTGCTCGTGCCTTCCATCTTATTCATGGTCATCATTAATAAATTTATGCGACCAGAAATGCTATCTAAGCTGGGGAAATAAAGCCGCTAAAAAAGAAACAACTTCACGGCGGCAATGCTCGACATAATACGAACCAGCCATTTAAATTGAATAGGGTTCACTTTTTTCAAAAAGTGATAACCAATAAAGGAGCCGACCATCAGCCCAGGAATGCCGTATAAGCTGGCTTGTGTGCTTTCAACAGACAGTAATCCAAGGCTGATGTAAAAGGGTAACTTCACCACATTAATGATAAAGAACGCCCATGCTCTGGTGCTGACATAGGTTTTTTTATCGAGTTTTTGCTCTAGTAAAAACAGACTAAAAATAGGCCCCGCAGCGTTGGCCATCATAGTCACTATGCCACCCAAAAAACCCATTGAATAAGCGGCCCATGGCTTTTGCATAAAAGAGGTAGGACGAAAATCCATATATAAGCCCAGCGCAATCATCGATAAAATCATAAAGCCCAAAAATGTCACAAACTGATCGCCATCAATGTTCGCGAGAAATTGACTGGCTACGATGATGCCTAAAAAAGACAATGGCAAAAAGCGCGCTAACACCGACCACGCAATTTTCGACTTATAACTGCACACCGCCATGATATCGGTAATGATATAAAGCGGTAACAGCACCGCTAATGCTTCTGGCCCTGGGTAGGCAATCATTAAAATTGGCAAGACCAATAAGCCCATACCGCCGACAGAGAATTTAGAAAAACCGGTAATTAAACCCGCCAAGAACAACACAACAATCGTTGAATCCACTTTATTCCTCCTCACTAAAAATACCGCCAGAGACGTTTGCACTTTGCCATTAACGCAGTAGTCATATGCAGGTCTCTGTTTAATATTTGTCATAATAAGGCATATAATGAACAATAAATAATCTCGTTTTATTATTAAAATGAACAGATTTAGTAATCATGTGGTGGATATTATGAAACTGGATCAGCTAAGAGCCTTTATTGCTGTGGTCGAAACGGGGAGTTTTCGCTCTGCGGCGGATTCTATTCACAAGACCCAACCGGGCATCAGTGCGGCCGTCAAAGCCTTAGAGGAACAATACGGAATTTTGCTCTTTGACCGAAACAGCTATCGCCCAACCTTAACGGCCGAAGGTCATGCTTTTTTCCAACAAAGCAAAAAACTGATGTCTCAGGTGTTACAGCTAGAAAACCTGGGGCACGATCTCGCTCAAGGCACAGAAGCGCCCTTGCACATCAGTCTAAGTCAAATGGCACTAGACGATAACTGCATGTCACGCATCAAAGCCTTTCAACAGCAATATCCTGAAATTCCCTTAGACATCACGACGGATCACCTTCATGGCACTCAAGAAAAACTCACAAAAAATAAGTGTGAGATAGCCATTTCGCCAAGATACGGCCTAGACGACCGACATGCCTTTATTGAACTAAACAAAATCACCATGATTGCGGTGATCAGTCCAGAATTACTCGCCACACTCAATGCAAACGACACAAAAATAAAGCAGCAGTCATTGTATTCAATCCCACAAATCTTAGTGACGAATACCGCCGCCAACGCATCAGAGAACGGACATCAATACGTCCTACCGACGGGCAAGCGTTGGTATGTGAATGACTTTCAAGTGAAAAAAAACATGCTAATACATGGTCTTGGTTGGGCGAGAATGCCAAAGCATTATATTCAGGCAGAGTTAGATAATAATCAGCTGGTGCCAATAGAAGTGGAAAACTTTACCTCACTGAATCAGCTGCCTATTTTTATGATTCGATTGCGTCATCAAACCCAGAGTTATCAGGCGAATCTTTTTTGGGAGATGATGAAGAATATCTCTCCTCTTACCGGAACATTTTCATCGAATTAACCTCGACGCCACGTATGGTATTTTTCCAGCCCATTCAAAATACGCTGTGGCGCGTGGGCACGTTTCCACTCCCCTGCGGCGTATTTATTGGCTTCCGCCCATGTTGGATAAGTATGAATGGTGCCGAGCACTTTATTCAAACCAAGACCATGCTTCATCGCCAACACAAATTCGGCCAACAAATCTCCAGCGTGCTCGCCAACAATAGTCACGCCTAGAATCTTATCCTTGCCCGGCACAGTCAGTACTTTGACAAAACCTTTTGCGGCACTGTCTGCGATGGCACGATCCAGATCATCCAGCTCATAACGCACCATTTCATAGGCAATGCCTTGGTCTTTCGCGTCTTGCTCACTCAAACCCACTCGCGCCACTTCAGGATCAACAAACGTCGTCCAAGGAATCACTCGATAATCGACACGGAATTTTTTCAGTGATCCGAACAAGGCATTTACCGCGGCATACCAAGCTTGGTGAGCGGCAACATGAGTAAACTGATAAGGGCCCGCCACATCGCCCGCGGCAAAAATATTGGGGTAAAGAGTTTCCAAATAATCATTGGTGACAATGGTGCCTTTGGGTTCAATTCCCAGATTTTCTAGACCATAACCTTCCAGACGCGCTTCGCGGCCGACGGCACAAATCAGTGCGTCAAACTCCACCACCGACTCTTGGCCTTCGTGCTCAACAATCAAGCGCTTCACCTCACCTTCCTTCTCACAGCGCACGGCGCTATGGGAGGTCAGCATAATCACCCCATCTTGGATTAGGCTTTCTTGTGCCAGAGCAGAAACTTCTTCGTCTTCTCTGCCCATAATCCGAGCCGAGCGCTCCACTTGCGTCACCGTCGAGCCCAAACGCGCAAAACTCTGCGCCAATTCACAACCAATCGGGCCGCCGCCTAACACAACAAGACGCTTCGGTGGCTCATCGAATTTAGCAAAGGCTTCCCACATAGTATCGCTGGTGTAATAACCCACCTCGTCTAAACCTGGCAGATTCGGCACAAAAGGGCGAGCGCCGGTTGCCAACACAATACTGCGCGCCGTCAAACGTTGCGTGTCGCCGTCATGTCGTTGAATTTCTACCGTCCAAGGGTCAATCAACTTGGCGTAACCCTGCACCACATCGACACCCATTTTGCTGTAACGCTCAACGCTGTCGTGAGGTTCGATTTTTGCGATCACATCGTGAATACGTTGCATGACTTTTTTGAACGAAAACGTCGGCTCGCTACTGTGCAAACCATAGTTTTCAGCATGACGCATTTGATGAGCGACTTTCGCACTTTTGATCAATGCCTTGCTCGGAATACAGCCGTAATTTAAGCAATCACCACCCATTTTGTTAGCTTCAATCAAGGTAACTTTCGCTTTCACTGTGGCTGCTATGTAAGCACTTACTAAGCCACCAGCACCTGCACCAATAACAATCAAGTTCCGATCGAAGGATTTAGGCTTGGTAAATTCAGCATAAACACGACGCGCTTTGACCACGTCGACGATCTTCTTCGCGATAAGAGGAAACACGCCCAACAAAACAAAAGACAATAAGAGCGAAGGCGATAAAATACCCGACAAACTTTCTAGCTGCCCCAATTGAGTCCCTGCGTTAACGTACACCAAGGTGCCCGCGAACATACCCACTTGGCTGACCCAGTAAAAAGTAAAAGCACGGATGGTCGTCAAACCCATCAGCAAGTTAATCAAGAAAAAAGGGAAGATAGGCACAAGACGAAGGGTGAATAAATAAAAGGCGCCGTCTCTGCCAATGCCTTCGTTAAAGGCTTTTAAACGGTCGCCGAAACGTTTTTGTACCGTGTCTTGAAGTAGATAACGAGAAACCAGAAACGCCAGTGTTGCACCAATGGAACTGGCAAAAGACACCATCAGCGTGCCCCAAGCCAAACCAAACAAAGCACCAGCCGCCAAAGTCATGATCGCCGCACCGGGCAAAGACAAAGCGGTAACGACAACGTACAACAGCAAAAACGCACCGCCAACCAATAACGGACTTTCATCACGCCAAGCATCAAACTGCGTAAGGCCAGACTTCAGACCATCTAGCGTTAATAGCTGGTGCAAATCAAAATAGAAAAAGCCCACAGCCAATGCGGCAATCAATACCAGCAATCCAATTTTTTTCATTCGTCAAACTCCGAAAGAGCCTTGCGACTCAGGAAAAATACAATCAAACATTTCGTTAATGGTAGTTAGACACAATACAGGCTGGAATTATTACAGCAACATGGATTGTTTTTTATAATACACAGAATAGAAAAAAGAGACGCAACGTCTGGCCGAGCAAACGCTGCAAGAAGAAAAGAGTTATAGATTATAAAACGGTTTTAATTCGCCCAGCCCAAAGGCTAAACAACACACCAAAACAGCAAACGCACAACACCAACACAACTAAGCCAGAAAGACCATAAACCGCGATTGCTGTGGCAAAAGTCGGAGGTCCAACGGTCGCACCAAGATTACCAAACTGGGCAAGCAAACCGTAACCTTGCGCTTGCTCACTTGGATTACGAGCAAGCGTTGGAATCATCGCCAATGCAGAACCCGGCACCATGCCAAGAAACAGCACCATAACACCAACCACAACACAGAAGAGTTCGGCCGAGCCACTGATTAATGACAACACAACCACACTCGTAGCCACGCCAAAATACGCCATCAAGGCAACACGCTGCGGCCGCATCAGATATTGCGCAATGGCGCCAGCCAAAAAAGTGCCGCTGGTACTAATTAAAGGCAACACAACCAACATCCACTTCTGCAATGACGAATCGTTAATCAACCCAGGAACATAGGTCAACACAGAAACTAAAGTACAGGTGTAAAACAAAAACACACAGCTTGGTAACAGCGCACGCGGATTACGATAAATCTTTATCATCTGCTTAAAGAAGCCATCTTGCATTTCCGTCACTGGAACCAAGTCCAGTACTGGATTCTTTCTTAGTTTGAAGAACAACACCACACCGATTGTCGTGATTAAAGCTCCATGGCTTAAAAACAACGCCTGCAAACCATATTGATCTAAAATGCTCTTACCAGCCCAACCGCATACCGCAAACGCGACACCGAAAAAGGTGCCCCAAATGCCCATGGTCAAAGACTTATGCTGCGGCGCGCTTAATTTTGCAATCAAGGTTGGCGCAGCCACCACCACGCCTAACTGAGAGAAACCTTCCAACATGCGTGTTATGAACAACAGATTAAAAGGCGGCAGAGTGGATTGAATCAAAGATAAACCACCACCCAATAGCAAAGCGCCGACCAACACCTTCAAATAACCAACGCGACTGGCGATCATGCCCGCCGACACACCGAACACCAAACCAGCAATACCAACCGCAGAAAGTGCTGCACCCGTTGACGTCGCTCCCATTTGATAATGATCTAGCAAACCGTCAAAAGACACTGAGAACTTCGCGAACTGCATCGCCGCAGAAATACCAGCAACCCAAAGCAAGATAACTTCCAACCATTGGGTCTTCGGCTCAGGGACTGAGACATTAACAGTAGAGGTAGAGCTGGACATTAATATTCCTTTTAACAGTCTGCATGAAACTGTCCGTACATTAAGAAAAAGAAAACTGACCTTACGGACAAATTATGCACGCTATTCTAAAGCAAAAAGCACCAAAGATGGGCAGGTATTTCTAATAGATAAAGAAAAAAGCTTAGTGCTTCGCTCGATAATGAGAAGGAGGGAATGAGTGTTGTCTGGCCCAAAGTCGACGAAACTGCCTTGGGTCATCGAAGCCACAACGCTCCGCGACCTCTTCTATTGGCATAGAGGTGCTTTGCAAAAATTGCATGGCTAAAGCGAGTCGCAATTTATGGATGTACTCTCGTGTCGTTACACCAGCGCTTTCTTTAAACAGACGCACGAGATGACGCGGACTGCATTGGGCGACCTCAGCTAAGCTTTCTAATGACCAATTGTGTGCAGGATTTACCTGAATCACATCTTGCACACGGTGTACGCTTTGATGAAAGTGATTGCGGTTTTCTAACCACGGAGATTGACTAGGATCATTGGGACCACGGCGAGAAAAAAGCACCATATGACGCGCCACCTGACTCGCACAATTTGCGCCAAATTCCTGCTGTATAAGATACAGAGCCAAATCAATACCGGCCGTCACACCAGCACTGCTATAAAAATCACCATCTACGGCAAACAATCGATTGGAAAGCACCTTAGCACTAGGCTCTGTTTCTTGTAGTTCGTCGAGATGCATATGATGGGTGGTACAGGCGCGACCTGCTAAAAGCCCAGCTTTGGCAAATAACAAAGTCCCTGCACAAATACTAATATAGCGGCCAATACAGTTCGCACTTTGACCCAACCAATTGATAGCGGCTTCCATAGCAGGCGTTTCTAAATCAATTCTATCACCCGCCAATCCAGTACTAACAACCCAGCTGTTAGCCGCTATAACATCAGGTAAAGGCTCGACTTGAATATTCAAACCCAAGGTGTTTTCAACCTTTGCTTCAGGGCCAATAAAATGCAGCTCGAATTTTTTCAACCTCTCACATTCAGCTCCTACTGCAAACCGATTACTATATTGGAAAGCCTCCGCTGGGCCTATCGTATCCAGCAAAACACTGTTTGGCAGCATGAGAAAATACACCTGAATCTTAGCTATCGCGGACACTCTTTATGCCTCTTTGAAGATTATTTTTAACTGAGAGAAAAGCCGAGCACCAAAGGTATTAACCAACAAACCGAGCAATACAAAACACACACCGATCCATTGTAATGGCAACA
The DNA here is from genome assembly GCF_965225885.1 of Marinomonas sp. NCBI lineage: Bacteria > Pseudomonadati > Pseudomonadota > Gammaproteobacteria > Oceanospirillales > Oceanospirillaceae > Marinomonas > Marinomonas sp. The sequence continues at coordinate 828,233 of NZ_OZ245329.1, read as the reverse complement.
AGCTTTCATCCAATATTATCGCCGCAAAGGTCAAACCCACAACAGGAACCCCCAAGGTCAACGGCGCAACCTGACTCGCTGGATAACGGCCCATCAAATATCCCCACAAAGAATAACCTAAAATGGTCGCCACTAAAGCAAGATAAACCAAAGCACCGATAGAAACCCAACTCATACTAAGTAGAGCCGATTGCATCAACTCAGGCCCTTCCATCAACCAAGAGGACACAAAGAAAGGCAATGGCGGCACCCAAGCACTCCAAATAACCAAATTCACATTTACCGAGTAACCTTTCTGACTCATTGTACGAGCACTAATATTGCCCATTGCCCAACTCGCTGCGGCGAACAAAGTCAGGATAAAGCCAAACAACGTCATATCGCCCACGCCAGACACGACCGCAATCATAAGCAAACCACCGCCCGCCAAAACAATCGCCAGCACTTGATGAAACTTCACACCTTCTTTCAAAAATAGCAAAGCAAACACCATGGTAAACAACGCCTGAGACTGCAATACCAAAGACGCCAGTCCCGCAGGCATACCATTTGCCATCGCCATAAACAAAAAGGCGAACTGCATAAATCCCATTGGTAGCGCATAAATACACCACCATCTGAGTGGAATATTTGGCCGTTTAACCAACAGACAACCAATCGCCGCCACTGCTAAGAAACGCAACCCACCCAACAACAATGGCGGCACTTCACCAAGGCCAAAAGAAATCACCACAAAGTTTAACCCCCAAGCGAGGATAATCACCAGAGCCAAGAGACTGTCTTTAAACGTCATAATACGTTCCACCATTAAATTTGATAGAAGCATTATAAAATGGCGATTTGAGCGAAACGAGGACAGACCATAGGGTCAAAAAGGACATGAAATTAATTCTACATATTCTTAGCTAATTGAAGTACATCATCTGCTATGGACTATTTTCAATTTGAAATATTGATTATTTAGGCTTTTCGAATAATATTCGGAATATGTATAAAGACAACCTATGACAAGATTAAATAGGCACCTTCATAGCGCCCTTGTATTATAAAAACCGTCTAATTGTGGATAACCTAAAAATGCTCTTTAACAACAAACCTTAGCTTTCACCCCACTGGTGTTTTGAATCGATAGGGCGCGAATAGATTAAAAATCAATAAGTTAGCTTGATTTATCGCGTCTTTTTCGCTATTTTTAAACGACTCTCTTGTGAATAACTTGAGGGCGGGGGAAACGGGCTTTTAACTGTTTGAAATCGTTGAGAAAAAAGAGGGTACTCCCTCAGAGTTACTGGCCGCTTAGGCCGTTGAGACTTATCCTCATCACACCACTCCTGTGCAGCTTTGGCGCCCTCAGAGTTACTGGCCGTTGAGACCTTGTCTATTAGTACAGCGTTAACGGTAAATAGTTACCCTCAGAGTTACTGGCCGCTTAGGCCGTTGAGACACTTTGCATTTCCCATCTGCATCCAAGAGACAGTATCCCTCAGAGTTACTGGCCGCTTAGGCCGTTGAGACCTTTAATACTTTAAACCCACGACCTATCCTTAACGCCCTCAGAGTTACTGGCCGCTTAGGCCGTTGAGACTGATACTTCACCAAGCTGCGAACGTTGCTGCACTCCCTCAGAGTTACTGGCCGCTTAGGCCGTTGAGACTTTACGCCTATAGTACAATTAAACACTGAATCCCTCAGAGTTACTGGCCGCTTAGGCCGTTGAGACAGAGCTCAACACCATTGAGTTATTTTGTGCTCTTAGTCCCTCAGAGTTACTGGCCGCTTAGGCCGTTGAGACGCTTTATAGCAAGGATAAGATCAATTATGTTTTGGCCCTCAGAGTTACTGGCCGCTTAGGCCGTTGAGACTAGATTAAGTATATTGAAGCCTCTGATGTAAAGGCCCTCAGAGTTACTGGCCGCTTAGGCCGTTGAGACACAAGTTGGCCCCCTGAGAGGCCGATTGAAGATTTCCCTCAGAGTTACTGGCCGCTTAGGCCGTTGAGACCACTATCCTTAGGCGCAGCATTGGCAGAACCAACGGCCCCTCAGAGTTACTGGCCGCTTAGGCCGTTGAGACTTTTGGTAGTGCAACTACCAAAGAATAATAGTCCGCCCTCAGAGTTACTGGCCGCTTAGGCCGTTGAGACGAAACACTTACAAAGCTCATCACCAAGGCCAACATCCCTCAGAGTTACTGGCCGCTTAGGCCGTTGAGACTCCAATCATGCCAAGCGTGCTTAACGCTTTTTTATCCCTCAGAGTTACTGGCCGCTTAGGCCGTTGAGACAGAAGTTCTTCAACGGTGTGTACTGCCACGCTCATAGCGCCCTCAGAGTTACTGGCCGCTTAGGCCGTTGAGACCAGACTCGAAGTCTGGATTGTCAATAAGATTGAGACCCTCAGAGTTACTGGCCGCTTAGGCCGTTGAGACTTTCTATCTTGTCCCAATAAACTGGTATAATATTGCCCTCAGAGTTACTGGCCGCTTAGGCCGTTGAGACAGCCCAACCAGCTCTTGAATTAGTTTAGTTTTGTCCCTCAGAGATACTGGCCGCATAGGCCGTTGAGACACCCCTCCGTAATGATCGCGTCTTTTTCTGCTTGGGTTCCCTCAGAGTTACTGGCCGCTTAGGCCGTTGAGACAAAAAAATGGGAGGAAACAAAGATGACCAAGGCAGTCAAAATGGATAAGATTTATTGCATCATATGCAACTTAGAACCATGACCTACTTAATGCGCAGCGAACTCTTTTCAACTTATAATGTTTACAATTTTAGATTCGGATAAAGGACTTTATTGTGGCTAACCCAAAACGTACCACAGTTACTCAATCACCTAATGCTCAAAACCTAGCAGAACTATTGAATGATTTCTTACAGCAAGCAAACCTATCCCCAAATGATTATGAAAACATAACAAAAAATGCTTCAGGCTATGAAACTATAAGTTCATTTAATATTGAAAGTTACCTTTATAGAAATTCTTTTCCAAGCAATCCTAAAAAATACACTATTATTTATATGTTTGATACTATATGTAGTGAATCGGTGAAACAGCAATGGATAGATTCATTCGCTAACATAGATCAAGAGCGAAGAGAAAAGAAAAAACCAAAAAAGCAAGCGGATAATTCGGGCAACGAATTAGATACTATAGATAAAGAAAAACAAAAATATAGATTCAATAAAAAAATATCATATTTTAAAGCATTTTCTATTATTTCTTCATTATGTCTAATGATATGGCTTTTCTCATCGGACTTTAATAAAATCACGCCCGATAAACCACTTCCTGTTACTGACAATATCGCTACAGATAATAATGAAACAGATATTTATGATTCATCCCCCTCTAACAACAAGACTAACTCTATAGCTAGCAATTATGATGTTCCTTCTGAAACCAAAACATTATTGAAAGGACTTTCATTAGACGTTTATTCCCTTCGAAAAGACAAATACAAGATCCTTCCATCAACACCAGAAGGTTTTAAAGTTGCAACACTACCCTTTAATAAAGGTGGCTACTTTACATTTGTAGATCATGTAGTGGATAAAAATATAGCCTCTGCTACTGCAGATAAAGATGTAGGATTACATTATAAAGGCTATATAGATTTAAAAGGCAATGGTGAGTTCATTTTTCAGCTTGATTATCAATCTGGCGAACACTTTATTCAGCAATTCCCAAAAAATGCCGTCTTGTGTTAAAAGTAAACAACGAAAGTATATTTGATAAAAGGGTCTATATTGGCCAAGGTCAATCGGATAGTATGCAGAACGCCGTTGCTTTTTCAGAGGAGTTAAATCCTTTTAGTTTTTGGTTTACTTGCCCTAATTTAAGAAGCTTCTCACCAAAACAAGACTATAATGCCTTCAAAGACACATCCGTTACCCTGTATATCAAACAACCAGATGATAATGAAATAACAAAAATAACGGCCGACAAGTTTTCTTATGACCCCGATAACTTGGAATAGCTGAGATAAAAATCTCAGCTATTCCACTTCATATCATTAAAATATACGTGAATAGGGGCGTTTGTCTGCCATGTCTTTTTCCCATAAAGCATGACAAGAACAACTAGGAAGTTGCTGAAATGACAGTCCCCCTGTTTTACGGGATTGATCGATCAAATCTAAAATAACAGGGTTGCATACTTCACAGTTAGACGGACCAGCGATTGGCGGTGGTGTATCATCAAATCCGCCTACAACCAATGGCCAGCCTTTTTTTTCGGCTTCTTTTACCACATCTATAATGGTCCATAGCCAAGGTGGCTGAAAGTTTCCTGATTGATACTCTACTTCCAACTTTGTACCTTCGGGGACAAAGGCACAAGAAAGTGCCATTTCATTCACCCCTAAATCGTGAAGATAAGAAAGCGTATTGATGACGTCCTCATAAGACTGCCACTCAGTCAACTCATGTGCTTTTAAAAAGACATACACAGAAGTCTGTACACCCAGTTCTTGCATCATCTTAATTTTGCTTTCAAACAAACTAAGATCAATGCTTTTATTCAACAAACCATTTCGAACTCTGTCATCTTTACTCTCAAAACCAATACCCACCATTAGGTCTTTTCCATCTAAACCCGCTAACGTTTGCACTAACTTAGAACGAGAAATAAAACTCGGATAAGCTTCAACAAATAACTGTCGAGCTTTAGGGTGCCGTGCAACCTGTTCACAGACATAATTTTGAAATCTAATAGGTAACTCTGAATCTGGGAAAAAGCTTCCTCCATTGAAAATAGCAATACGATCTACATGCTCGTTGTCACGACTTAGCTCATCAAACATAGCTTGATAAATTTGGGAGTCCAACTTCCAACTCTTAAAGGAATTTTCATAACCTGGTCCTTTAATTACATCCCGAGTGAATCCGGGAAAAGCACAAAAGGTACAAGCATCTCCCTTCTTCGCTCGATAGTAGGCACACCCTCCTCCGGGAAGCAAAATGGTTTGCTGTATAATGGGAGAAGCATAAGTTGGCGCGTATTTAACATCAGTTATTTGATCACAAGGATAACCATTAATTGTATTCATTTTTTCAACCTTCCATTCATATCAAGGAAGCTTAAATTCTGAACAAATCAAAAAAAAAACCAATATAATCAAATAGTAAAAGAATTATAATACGAACTTAAAACAATCGTAATGCAACGTAACATGCTCATGATTACGCCCCTAATATAATGAAAACTGTTCGAAAAAAATGGACTGTTGACTCCCTTATCAACGAAGTGGAGTCACAAAATGAAAGTACGAACAGCGACAAAAAATGACTACGAAAGAATTGCCCTATTAGAACAAAAGGTATGGGGCGATGGCGCAGCTAGTTACGACACGATTCGTATCCGGCATGAAGTTTTTCCTATAGGAAGCATAGTAGCTGTAGATAATAATGAAATTGTTGGTTATGCAGCCGTGCAAAGAGTAAGTAGAGCCTGTTGTGATAACTGGCATATACAAACAGGAAATGGAGATACTAGATCAACACATAATGACAAAGGCCATATTCTTTATGGAATTGGCATGGCTGGTGCAAGTTTTGGTGTGGCAGAAATAATCATCGAATACGTCTATAAAACATTCATTGAGTCTGGAGTTTGTTATATGCTGGTACTAGGTAGTCGAGTACCCGGCTTTGCGAAGTGGCAAGCGAAAAATAAACAAGGAATTAAAGAGTACATTCAAAGTCGCAGAAAAGACGGCTATTCTATTGACCCTGAACTCATGCTATATCAAAAAAATGGCTTTGAAGTACTATGTGAAATAGACAACTATTTTCCTTGCCAAGATAGCCTAAACTATGGCGCACTAATAATTAAAACTTAACATGGAACAGGCCATTATTAAGATACTAATGGTGGCCTGTGAAAAAATATGAAACAAAGGCTTGAACTTACTCAACTTCTTTACAAAACAATTACTAATATTGACGCTTGGAAACACGTTCTAGAACATCTGTGTAAAATTACTGGAACGCCTAAAGGAATTATTATGCTCAGAGACTGGGAAAGCGCTGAATTGTTTATACCCAAAAACCTCCATGTTGAGTTACAAAGCCCTATGATATATGGGTTATCTAACAAAGAAATTGAAGCATATATAACAGAATTTTATCAATTCGACCCATGGACCGAAGTTGAAAAAAATCACCACCCTATCAGTCCTTATGCGATGTCCGAACACCTGAAAATTCAAAAATTAAAAGAAACAAAATTTTGGCAGTGGCTAGAACCTCAAAAGATCAGTGATTCTGTAGTGGTTGATATACATAACTCGAAAACACACTGGGTCTCTATTAATTTATTCTTTGATGGTAGTGATGAGAAAGTTAAAGAAAGCTCATTAAATGTGTTAGAAAAATACCAAAAAAACTTCGATGAAATATGGAGCCTTGGCCTGCAATTTAGAGCTTCAAACTCAACTTCCGAGAACCTGATTTATTTTCTTGAGCAACAAATTACCCCTTCCGTTTTAATAAATAATAACCTAATTATCATTCATAAAAATAAAAAGGCAGAAGAACTATTCCTTAACATTAAACACCCATTAAAGATAGAATCTGATCAGCTATTAATAAGAAATAAAGAAAACTATCACAACTTTAAAAAAGCTATCTCCAGCCTCTCTGACACGCCATTCGACCCTATATGTCCTCCACAGACAGAGGTGTTGTTAGATGATTGGCTATATAACATCACCTTACTAAGTGAAGCACAAAACATCGTCGGTGAAGACACCGCCCTTCGGCTTATTACTATTAGTTCAACGAGTATAAACCTTAATCAACAACTTTTTCCTATCTGGGAAACTCCCACTTTAACGCCTCGTGAAAAAGAACTAGTAGAAGTACTTGCTCTGGGAGGAAGGGTAGTCGACTTTCAAAACAAATATGAAGTAGCGAAAAGCACTGCTCATAACCATTGGACAAGTGCTAAACAAAAGTTACAAGTGACGGATCGGGCGGAAATTTTTGCTAAACATCAAGTTTTCTCAGAAAACCAGTAACTAGTTACTATATTTTTCCTTCTTTAACTGAGTGACAATTTTTTGCAATCAATTCACAAATAAGAAGGAAAACAAACAATGAAGAGCTTTCTAAAAGCCGGGGTTATTTTTGCTATCCTATATACCTTGGGTGGGTGCTCATCACTTCTAAAAGAGCGAAAGCCACTAGAACCTGTAACTATCTATACAGCCGAATACAAAGTCAATTCATCTGTGGACGACAATTCAATCATAAACTCTGTAATTGATAGTATTAATAGCACAAGTCCAAACTATGTAAGGGAATATAAAAGTTCTTTTTCATCAAATAATTCTTATAATCCAGGAACTACTAAAGTTTACGTTGTAAAAGGATGGATAACAGAAGTTAATAAATATGACCAAATAACCATTAGTTACCATGACGGTAAATCATTTGAAGATTCTAGAGAACCTGGATCCCCTTCAATACATGGTTTTTATAAGACAATAAATTTAAATGTAAATATAACTAACGAAGAAAAGAGTCTTAAAAAGATAGAGATTTCAAACTCTAAGTTTTTACTTGAATCTTCTGATGAAAATAATGAGAGTTCAATGTCAAAGGAAATGTTTTTAGACTTGGTTCAATTCAAAATAAAAAACATAAAAATGCAATTCCCAACCCAGAAAACATATACAGGAACAATTACTCTAAAAAATGATGATGTGACTGCTTATGCAAATATTCAAAGGAATTTTTCTGATTCTTTTTTTAGCACCAATAACAAAAATGATTCTGAAAAATCAGGTGAATTCAAAACAAATGGAAATCAAAAAGTCAATTTTCAGATATATCCTTATAAAAAAGTGTCTAAGTTAAGTTATAAATTTGATTATCAATATTTTTATAATGAAAAAGGCGGCTCTGACTTTGATGAAGATTATCCAACCAGCATTATCAATATGATTACTAAAGAATTTAATAAATAATTCATTCAAAAAAGGAAGCACTCTTATATGTTAACGAATAATATTAAATATTTATTTTCACTAATAGGAGTTCTGCTCGCCTTTGCCTCTCATGGATTGAGAGCTGAGTCATATCACCCCGGAAACTACCCAAGATTCTCCGATGCCATTTTATGGCCATCGGGGGAGTCTGTTTCTGCAAAGCCTAGCAATGTATCCAGAGCAATAGAGAAAGCCAGTACGATTCCACTTGAGTATACGAACAGCATAAAAGGAATGAAGCAATATCTCTTTCCGAAATCAGCATATGGTGATTTGTACTTTCAGGAGAAACTAGCATCGCGAGGCTTTATTGAAGCGTTAAGTGATGTCGTTAGACAATTTGCTTGCGCAGAATATAGGTTCAGACACGATTTACCGGAATCAACAGGCTGTCAAAATGGCTCTTCGAATCAAAAAGAAGCCATGCCATTCGTCTCAGGGCAATTCACTACAAACCGCATAGAAGCGGTTATTGACGATCAAAATAGCGGAGTCAGTTATTACGCCTACTTAAAAAGTACCGATGAAAAAAGCCTTAAATCCGCTTTTGGTAGCGTGCATGAACTTGGTACATTTTTTGGAAAAGCAGCGGATAGACGCAGCCTTGTATTAAGTATTGATCTACAAGCTTTTAAACTTAATACCAATATATTCCGTGGTGAAAAGATCAATCAATATGCCTATACCTACTTTTTGATACTGCCTAAAGCCGTCGATATAGCAAGGCAAGCTAACCAAGAAGCGGCGGGGGAATTCTCCGTAAGAAACTCAAAGATACTTATTTTGGGAAGATAAAAATATTGCCTCATACATAAAATACTTCTTTGCATACATAAAGCATTCATATAGATTTAATTTATGTCAACTGATTGTCTAATATAGAAAAATTTAAGGATAGCCAATGATAGAGCTACACATTTGTTTGTGGGGTGAAGATAATTTTAAAAACTACACTCCCCTCCTTATTCAAAGTAGTAAAGCACAGCTACTCGTATTAGGAGATATCAGCCAAGAGGCCGATATAAAGCGTAGCTTAGCCAATGCAAATGAACATCCATTCATTCTAGAGTGGCCGACAAATGCGCAGCCTGCCGATTTTTCAAGATTAGAAAACTTCCTAAAAGAGATAAATGCAAAGAACATTTTATTGAACCTCAGCACGGGTTCTAGACTTACCGCACTACAACTATTTCAGTGGGCGGCACTCAAAGATATAGAATGCTATCTCATCGATGAAAATGACTATCAGCAATGGCTCATTCCTAACGATAGACCCAGCCAAGCCGTTGCTGATTTAGCCAGTTTAAAAGCCTACTTTCGCGTCCATCAAATCAAATTACTGAGCCATGGTTTAGGCATACCGATAACCAAAGAGCCGGGCAGGTTGGTTGAAATGTGGATTCAGCCCCCTTCTCTTTACCCTCTTTTTCGTTCACTCAATCGACTAGCAAATTCAGCGATAAACAACGACAAATTCACCCACAGCACGGCCTATGATGCAAAACTAGACAATCACTGGCGAGAGAACCAACTATTTCCTCTACTACTAGACTTACAAGAACATAACCTCGCACAGTGCGACCATAAAACGGTTGCTTTCACCAATGAAGCTTGTCGGTTTTTCTGTAATGGTGGTTGGCTTGAATTCTTTGTGTATGAACAAGTTCGCAGATTAAAAACCAAGATGTCACAGATCCAAGATGTTCGTTTAGGCCTAGAAGTAAGCTACAAAGAAGATATAAAGAACGAATTAGATGTGGTGTTTCTTGCCGATAACCAGCTATACCTTATCGAAGTAAAAACCTCCTATCTTGCTGACAAAATTGTCCCCGCTAACCAAATGGTTTACAAACTAGAGGCGCTTTCCAATGCCCTTGGAGAGGAAGTAAAAGGCATGATAGTTACCTTATCTGACCTTCCTATTGTCGCTCAACGCCGTGCTGGATTATATGACTTAGAAGTGGTCAGTGGCTCTCAACTAAGACACCTTTCCAGCCGTTTAAAACAATGGATTGAAGGGGAGTGACCAAAACTAATATGCCTATTCGATACTTGGTTAGTCGCCATGCTGCCGCCATCACATGGATTAAACAACAAACTCCGGTTGATCAAGTCATAGGCCATTTTGACAGTAATCTTATTCAACCAGGAGATACCGTCATTGGCACATTGCCCGTCCATATTGCCGTACAGGTATGTCTCAGAGGGGGAAAGTATCTCCATTTAGAATTAACCATTCCGAGTGAACAAAGAGGAAAAGAACTCTCTTTAGAAGAAATGTCTGCTTGTAACCCCACACTTACTTACTTTCAAATTATGCCGAAAAAGGATGATGGTTTATGAAAAAAACAATACGTCACAGCAGTTATAAAGCGATATACCATGTGCTTGGTGACAAGCTAGGCTGGGTAATCGTTATTTTACTATTAATTGGTTGGATGAGTGATTCCCTGCTGTCTTTAATACATCAATTTTCCCCAAAGTCACCGTTTTTTGGCTTTAATAACATTGACTTAATGGTTTTTATTTTCTGTGTATTAGCACTAACGTTGTTTGCTTTTTTAGCTAAAACCACCACATTTTCAGATAAATATAAAGCTTATTCTGACGATATGGAACGTGATCAACGTGAAGTATTGATACTGACCCTGTCGGGTTATAACGGGTGGGGAATCATTGAGAATGGAGAGAAAAAGAATCTAGAATATTCTGAATTTTCTAAGCGAATTTCAGAAATGCCAACAGGTGAATCCGTCGAAAAATTAAGACAAACGCCTTTTAATTGTAATTGGCTGCCACTTTTACAAGCTATTGATCATTACAAAAATTTATCCGAAATTATCGTTATTACAACGGCTGGAGAAAGAGGGTCTTTTGAGCATATATCAACATTCAGAACATTTGTTCAAAAATACTTGGAACCCTCCAAGCGCGAAATAAGTATAAAAAGTCAGCTTAATTGTGGCTACATAAAAAAACCAAAATTAATCGATGACAATAAAAATGGTATTGCCTCTGAAAATCTCCATGGACTAGCCGAAACCATCCTTGAAATCATTGATAACCTAACAACTAAATACGGTGATCAAAATAAGGCGTTGGAAAAGATTGCAGTCGAAGTCACCGGAGGAACAGCCGGCATGTCAGCCGTCCTTGCCGCGGTGACAGCCAGCCACGGCATTTTCTTTCACTATACCGACACCCATTCCTTGCAATCTTATGAACTGGATATCAGCGCAAGCTAAAAAAACGGTCACATACAAACATGAGCTAGACAGCGACGAACAACTAACTTAAAGGGAAGAGAGTGCCAGATGCAAAAAACCGCGTATTTATTTGAAGCCCGTTCAATACAAAAGTACCTATTTGAAGGAGGCAAACTGCGCGACATGGTCGCAGCCAGTGATCAACTCGATGCCTTGTGCAATAAGCCATTGGAAGATGTGTTTACCAATTTAGGACTAGAAGAAAATAAAGACATCTGGTTTTCGCGCCGAGCAGGCGGTTCGATTTACGCCATATTAAACTCAGCAGATCAAGCCAAAGACCTCAGCCTACTTTGGTCCCTTTATGTGCGAAAGCACTTTCCGGGAGTTGAGGTTGTACAAGTACTCAGCACAGCCGACACTATCATGGCTGCCATGAAAGCAGGCTTTGAGCGACTCGCAGAACAACGCAACCGTCTTTCTACTCAATTCCCCATCGCAGGTCCTTTGGTTCGTCGTTCACCAAGAACCGCCAACCCTGCCGTCGCATGGAGCGAGTCCCGCAAGGAATGGATAGACGAAGCCACTCAAATCAAACAAAAAATCCCCAACCGATCTAGCTTAACAAGAAAATTTTCCGACGCCCCAGACAAACATTGGCCAAAAGATCTCGATACAGACAACGGTGACTTTCCCTTCCTGAAAAACGACCGCTCTGTCGCGCTTATTCATGCCGATGGCAATGGCTTAGGCGAACTACTTCGCCTGCTCAATACCGCCGTTCATCTTATTATAGAGAAAACAGCAGACGAGCAAGCTTACATAGAACTCTATCAAGCCTTTTCAAAAAGCCTAGAAACGGCAATGCAAAAAGCAGCACAAGACGCAACCAAAGTACTGCTGGATGCTAGGAAAAAAGACGACGACATGATTCCTGCCCGTCCTTTGGTATTAGGCGGTGATGACTTAACCATTCTCGTACGTGCAGACCTAGCGATCCCTTTTACCCAAGCATTTTGTCTTGCCTTTGAAGAACAAACACAACAACACCTCGCTCCCCTTTACGATACAGTCAAAAGCAAACTTGGCGGTAAAGACGAGCTGACGGTGGAAGGAAAAATCCTCAAGCTAACACGACTAAAAACGCTTACCGCTTGTGCAGGCGTATGTTTTATCAAATCCAACCAACCCTTTTTACAAGCCCACGATTTGGCCGAATCCTTGTGTAAAGAAGCCAAAAAACAATCTAGACAATGGCAAACGAACGACGATGCTCTAACGTGTATTCCTTCTTCTATCAGCTTCCATCAAGTCGCCGCCACCATGATAGAAGACGTAAAAAGCGTTCGCGAACATGAGTGGAAAATTCCTATTAATGGTGAGAGCTATGAACTCTCGATGGGATGTTACGGTTTTAAAGACGGCCTAACTAACTTAGCCACATTACAGGCTATGGCAAAGCTATTTGGCGAAAACAAACTCAACCGTAATGGCTTACGTGAAGTGGCCAGTCTCTTAAAAGACAGCCCGTCTAAAGCCCACAGACGCTACAAACGCTGGCGAGAAATTGCCTCTAAATCATCTCCATCCAATTTAACCGATTTCGATAACCACCTTGCTACACTGTGTGAGTTAGAAGCAATCGACGCTTTACCCTTTGACAAACACTCTCGTAAAAGCCCATTAATTGATTTACTCACAATCACGGCGCTATCTAGCCAATCCATTGAAAAGGAGGTCTAAATGCATCAGCAGCTTACTATAAACATCACCAGCTATTGGCATGCTGGCACAGGTCGAACCAGTGGTAGCCATGTGGATAGCTTGGTAGAAAAAGACGCTTCTGGTCTACCTTTTTTAAACGGCCGCCATCTTAAAGGTTTACTCAGAGACGCTATTACCCGCGCCAACGAATGGGGGTGGTTTGATGACCTGCCATCCTTAGAACATGGACAAAGCAGCTTGCCTGATTGGTTATTTGGCACTCGTCCTACAAACACAGATTCCGATGTCGAAACACGCTTCAATACTGTGCCGGGCATAATCGCCGTCAGCAACGCTCAACTGCCATCAGCGGACGGTAACCTATTAGCCAACGCCCCAGAACTTAGATCAGAGCTGTATCGACACATTTTTTCAACCGCCATCGACCATCATTCAGGCATTGCAAAAGAAAAATCCTTACGGGGCATCGAAGTCACGATACCTCTGAGCTTATACGCTGAGGTTGAATGCAACGACTCGCAAGCTGAGCAGGTTTTCCAATACCTAAGCAAAGCCATCCACCTCATTGATCACGTTGGTGGCATGCGCAACCGAGGTTTAGGGCGTGCACAAATAAGCTTGTCTGAATTAAGCCAATCAAACCAAGGAGGGAAAGCATAATGAAAAGAATACCTCTGCTTATTACACTAAAAGACGATCTGGTGATCAGCGCCAGCGCCGCCACCAGTGGTGGTCACACCTCTTTAGACTATATCCCCGGCAGCCTACTACTAGGTGCAGTTGCCGCCAAATTGTATAAAAGCCTCAGTTCACCAACGGAACAATGGCAGGTTTTTCATTCAGGGCAAGTGTGCTTTCAGAATGGCTATATTGTCCACCAAGACAATCGCCCAAGTTACCCCTCTCCCCTATGCCTGCATCACTTTAAAGGCGAAGAACCCAAAAGCGAGGACGACAAAAACATCTCACTGTTTGAGCAAAATGTCATTCGTCCGAATATCGACGATGTCGATAATAGCAAACAACCCAAACAGCTGCGGGAAGCCTACATCACCGGCAGAGGCCACCTTGCAAACGTCACACGAACCGCCAGCATGAAAACCGCGATTAATAGTGAAGATGGTCGCGCCGCCGAATCTCAACTCTTTGGTTACCAAGCGATACAATCGGGACAACGCTTTCTCGCTCATATTCATATCGCCAGCGATGTGTCCGAAGAACTCGTCACGAAAATAAAAAGCGCTTTAGCAGGCCAAGCTCGAATGGGTCGCTCTCGATCCGCACAGTATGGTCGAGTAACAATAGAACTCTTAGAAAGCGATGCTTATCAGCCAACCAATATGGCCAAAGTCGGTGATACCGCCCTCACCATCTGGTGTTTATCGGATCTGGCATTAACCGATCCAATAACAGGACAACCAACCCTCAAACCAAGACCAGAACATTTTGGCCTATCACAGGGCGAGCTTAACCTTTCACATAGCTTCTTACGCAACCGAACATACAGCCCATATAACGCCTTTCGTAACGCCTTTGACAGCCAACGACAAGTAATCAGTCAAGGCAGCGTCATAACCTTTAAGGGGATTGCGCCATTAACGGCTGAGCAAATTGAACGCCTAGAAAGCCCCGTCGGAAGCTATAGCGAAGCGGGTGCAGGTCATATCGCCATACAAGCAAAAGTCTGTGTGAGCCCTTCTCTCAAAGAGGCCATTCAAGACAGCTTTACACTGACAGCAATCAACAAAGAAAAGACTACCAACAGTACTTCAAGGACAGATAGCCCTTTAATAAAATGGTTACACGCGCAACAGCAAACAAAAGCAGTGGACCATCAAGCATGGCTAAATACTATGCTGATAGACATTCAAAAAATCTACAAAACAGCACGACAACTCAATGCATTAGAACCCGACAAACCAATCGGCCCAAGCGTTTCCCAATGGGGCGTTGTGTATCAAGCCGCCCGTGATAATCGACGCCATCCGGAAAAATTACTTAAGCAACTTTTTCTAGACCCAAAACACGCTATTTGCCGGCAAAAAGAAGGCAGTCAGCATACATGGGGGCTAAAAATTGACTCGGAAAACACCTTTAGCACTTGGCTAGCGGATCAACTCATTGAACTGGCTGAGACTTCCGACGCTAAAACACAATCAGACAGCAAAAGTTCTCCTGATACAAAAGGCCAAAAAGAGAGCCATATCTCCCATACACTGAGCGACAAAGTGGCACTACTGGCGGCCGAAATGCGCTCACCGCGCGGAGAAAAAATCAGCTTAGCAGGGGAGGACAATTAACATGCTAAAACAATGGAATCACCTTTATCTGGCTCGCGTGTGTGTCGAAGCCCAAACGCCAATATCCATTCAATCGGGTCAGGCCGAAATGAGCTACGACACCAGTTTGATACGCGATGCCAACGGCTTACCCACATTGCCCGCCACCAGCATTCGCGGTGTGCTTCGCCATCTGTTTCAAGCGCAATTTGATGAAGCACAAACCCATATTCTGTTTGGCTACGCCCAAACCAACACCAAGGAGCCTGAAGACCAAACATCGCGTATCCAAATCAGCTGGGGATTAATACATGATAAACACAACCGCCCCGTCGAAGGCTTAGTCTACCCAAGTGAAGACGCTGATTTCCTAGATCAATTAGCGCAATCTCAGCCGATAAAACGTGAACGCGTACGTTTAAATCACAAAGGCTGTGCAGCGGGAAAAGACGAAAACAGAGGCAAGTTCGATATTACCGCTTGCCCCAAAGGGGCTCGTTTTACCTTCGAAATAAAGTACTGGAGTGACTCCGCTAATGACACCCATTGGGAAGAATTAATGGCGCTCTTACAAAAGCCGAACTTTCGACTCGGCAGCAGCACTCGTTCTGGATTTGGTGCATTAAGCATCCAGCAAATTGAATCCCATCATTTTGATCTGAAAAATCCAGAAGACGTTGCTAAATGGTGCGCATTAGATCGCTCTGTTGCGATTAATAACACCAACACACAACCGCCATCACCTAACGAACAGGCACAAGACAGCGTACGCATACGTTTAGCATTAAAAGCCGACGGTTTTGTCCGTATCGGTGGTGGTGATGTACCCATGCATGAAGCATCCGACCCTGCCGATTTGCGCATGCAATCCGAAAGTTATATCCAATGGACAAACGACCAAGGACGCTTTTCCAAACGCAAGCCGCTGATTCCCGCTAGCAGCATCAAGGGCGCAATAGCACACCGAACCTTATACCACAGCAATCGCCTCAAAGGGCAATTCGCCGATCAACTAACTGACGAGCTTTTCATCTCCGCCGCCACACGAGAACATCATACTGAATTAACCGATTTACTCGGTTATGCCAAAAACGATAGTGACGAAGGTCGTGTTGGAAAAATACTCATCGATGACATCTATCTAGCAGAAAATGCACCAACCTCCCAATTGTGGCACAACCGCATCGACCGCTTCACTGGCGGGGTTATCGATGGCGCACTGTTCACAGAAGAAGTGCTATTTGAACCGGAAATTGAATTCGATCTCACTATATTAGACGCGGACTCTCTCTCTGACCTCGCTCAACAGGCCTTAAAAGCGACCCTTAATGACCTATGTCATGGTCGCTTGCCACTCGGGGCTGCAGGTTCCCGTGGGTTAGGGAGCTTCACTGGGGAATACCACTGGCCAGAGCACACAACCTCTCAAGCAAAAGGTGAGCAATAATGGATTACCACACTCTCTTTAAACACATCACATCATTGTCATCGGACCATAAGCTGCTAGGTAACTTAACGCCAGTCACACTGACCTATCAACAAAACCAAACATTCGCCCGTGCTGACGACATTCTAAACGCCATAAAGTTGTTAGGTGATGTCACAGGTTGGATAACATGGCCAGATAACGTAGAACGCATAGATAACCCGAAACCATTTTCTGCCAATATATCGACACCACCGCTCGAAGGCGAACTGGTCACGGTCAATCAAAACCAACCAGACCAGCAATATATCCGTATCAATTATCGTGACCAGCGTTGGCACCTAATAACCATCACCATTCAAGAACAACAAGACGCTTCCGCAGCCAATGCATTAGCAGAACAAGTGCAACTTGCCTCCCGTGAAAAGGAACAAGCAAGCCTATGCTACGCACGTATTTGGCAAATGGATGAAAATCAAGGCGTCGTCACCACAGACGCTATTTTTACAGGCTTCGCAGGAGGTGAACTATGAGCGTTTTCGCACCTTACAACTTTGTACCACTGTCACGCTTTATCTACCTACCACATTGGGCAGATCAGGTTTCTCACGACGTGCCTTTTAGTGATGGCATCAGCGGCACACTCACCGTAGAACTCACCTGTCACACGCCAACCCTAGTTGGAGGCACACAAACTCCCGCCACCAAAGAGGCGCCAGGACAAGTTGAATTTTTCAAAGACCCAAATGGAAAACCTGTTATACCTAGCAGTAGTTTAAAAGGCATGATCAGTAATGTTCTGGAAATTGCCAGCTTCGCCCGTTTTAACCGCCTAGACGACAAGCGCTATAGTGTGCGTGATCTTCGTGCCAATTTTTACTTAAATAACTTTAAAAATGATCAAGTCAAAGCAGGCTGGCTTAAATACAGTCATGACAATACAAGATGGGAAATTACGCCCTGTCAAAAAGTGAGAATCAAACAAAATCAGATAATTGATTACTGTAATCTTTCTGAAAGTACATGGGTCAAACAAAACGAAGCTCATAAACGTTACCAATTGCTACAAGGTATCCCTCCAATTACCTTCAATGAAGCAACACGATCAATTACCATGAAAAACGGTAAAAAAATATCGATGCAAATAGCAATTCCTTCAAGTATCGGCAGCCTAAACGGTCATATCGTAACGACAGGCCAACCAGGTAATGCTTTTAACTCTGGTAGAATGGATGATTCAGACAAAAATAAAAAGTGGGAGTTTGTTTTTTTCAATTCATCCGAAAGTTCTATCGAAGTTTCAAATAGGGTGATGAACGACTTTTTATTTATACACAGTGAATCCGATGACTGGGCTTTTTGGCAAAAAACACCCAGTTACCACAAAGAGACTGGTATTCCTGTTTTTTACTCGACTGAGGGCAATAAGGTTTCCTCGCTTGGACTTTCAAGCCTTTACCGCCTTGCCTACAAAAATAGCACCCATGAAGCTGTTGGCCACACTCAAGTGAGCCATATCAATGGCACTGAACCAGACTTACCTGAACTACTTTTTGGACGCATTCAAGAAGACGGAAGCTCGTTAAAAGGTCGAGTGAATATTGGTTCCGCTAAAGCATTAGGTGACGTTGACTATGAAAAAGACTTACCACCAACCATTTTAAATGGCCCTAAACCCACTTTTTACCCAGCTTACATGCGTCAGCATAAAGCGCAGTCTAATAACAAACTTTCTGTCAGCGGTGATTATCAAACCATGATGGATAACGATTCAGAGCTTGCTGGTTGGAAACGCTACCCAGTCAAACACAGAGCCAACGTTGAGACACCACAAAACGACCTAGGAAAAGATAAAAAAGAAAATACCAGTGTAAAGGTAAAACTCATTCCGGTGAAAACAGGTACACGTTTTCAATTCAACATTCATTTTCACAATTTACGTGAAGTAGAGCTAGGCGCATTACTTTGGAGCTTAACATTTGGCAACACCGAAAACAGTTTCCACGGTTTAGGTATGGGTAAACCCTATGGTTTAGGTCGCGTATCTTTAGCTTTAATCGAAGAAGAAACACAGCTTATTAGCATGCAAGAAAAACCGCATACTTCCACATTTTTATTAAAAAAATGTCAGGATAGCTTTAGTAAATTAATGAATGATGCGTACTCTTTTGTTACTCAAGATCATCAATGGTTAGATTCTCCCCAATTAAAAGAACTTATCGCAATGGCATCACCAGACTCCTCAAATATTTTGTTTTACATGCCATTGCCAGCATTTGCCAGCGCTAAAACCCAATTGAAAACGCTGCCATCTCATACCAACGCATCATACGATCCATTGCCTATCAGTAATAAAGAAACAGTTGCGGTAAATAACAAACTCCAATTGCTAACAGATGAAGGGTATGAAGCACACCTTGAAACTATCGAAGCTGAGAAGCAAAAAGCGATTGAAGTCATCGAAGCCGAGAAGCAAAAAGCGATTGATGAGGAAAAAGCTCGCCTTGAAGCTATCGAAGCAGCGAAACAAAAGGCCATTGAGGACGCAAAAGCAAAAGCAGAGAGAGATGCCCTCAAAGAACAGTTATCAGAAGAAGAGTTTCTGCTAACTGACCTTAAAAAACAACTTATAAGATACCTTGAAACGGGTAATAACACAGCTAGAAAAGATCTCACAAAAGTACTGCAAAAAATCACCAAATTTGCAAAAGACAACTTATACACTGAGGTTCAAAAACAACAATGTTGGGCGTTGCTCGGAACACTGGAATTGCCTGATCCAACAACCCTAAAGCGTCTTAAAAAAGCGTTTGATGAAAGCGAAGACAAGGACAGTTAACCTCTTATGCACGACTCTCCTTTGACCCAAGCCATACTGCCTCTGCGCAGTGTAGTGGTGACCCTGCGCTGGCTGTACAACAGCCAGCCGGGCTTTTTACACCATGTTGGCTTGCATGCATGGCTAAGAAATTTAGCCGGTAGCCCCGAGCATTTCAGCGATTGTATTATTATCGAGCCGCTGGAAAATGGTCACAGCCATTACCATAAGGACGATCTCTATCGTTTTCGTCTCGTTGTGATCAAAGGCGGGGGAGCGCTATTACAAACCCTATTTGACGCCTTACAAAAGCTGCCAGAAAGCGTGCCAGCAAAAGCCCGAAATAACGGCCCCTTTGGCGATAATCTGATACTAGAAAAATTAGAAGACAGCTTTGATCACCAGCAAGTGACTCAGGTAGAACACCTGAGTGCTTACGATACCAACGACCTCGCGTTGGAAACCGCCCTATGGGCAAGAACGCCCGTGTTTAAATTCGTCTTTACCACGCCAGCTCGCTTAAAAGCGGCCAAAACCAACCCGTCAGACAATGAACAGCTCAAAGGCAAGCAAAGATACTGTCGGGACAAACATCAGCTTAGTTGGGAGCTGCTCACCCAACGACTGACCGATACGCTCATCAACCTCTACCAGCGCTACAGCGGCGAGCGGCTACAACGGCAAGACTGGCCTGCTGCCACGCTACATAGCGCCTTGGTTTTTTGGTTAAACAATGACTATCAAAGTAGCGAAAAGCAAAGCAATCAACAGCAAAATAACAAAGGCCATGGTAAAAAAGACGCCAGCGGCATGCTCGCCCAGTTACAAGTTGAACTGCCTGACGACTTCCCTGCGGATTTACTCGCCTTGATCGTATTAGGCCAATATATCGGCATAGGACAAAATCGTGCCTTTGGCATGGGCTTATACCAACTGGAAGACGCCTACGGCATAGCCAGCTACCCTCGCCCACAAGCGGCAAACACCCTAATGCAACAATGCATGAGTGATGCCGAACTACTCGCTGCCTGTCAGGAAATGTACCCACGTCGAGAAGACTTCGAACAACACGAAACCGACGAAGAACATCAGCTCGCCATTGATTCACTGTTTCAACAACTGCAAAACAGCCGACAAAAAATTCTCCAAGGCAACTATCAACCCAGCCCGTTACAACCCGTAGAAATAGACAAACCCGATGGCGGAATACGCCAACTATCGGTACCCAGCTGGCACGACCGAACCTTACAAAAAACCGTTACCGAACGCCTAGGTCAAACCCTAGAATCCTTATGGATGAAACACAGCTACGGCTACCGTAAAGGCCATTCTCGCCTGCAAGCACGAGATCAAATTAACCGTTATATCCAACAAGGCTATCACTGGATTTTAGAGAGCGATATCAGCAGCTTCTTTGACAGCGTCAACTGGCTAAACCTACAACAACGCTTAACCCTGCTGTTTCCCAACGAACCGTTAGTGCCATTAATCATGCAATGGGTTTGTGCCGCCAAACAAGACACGGACGACACAGTAATAACTCGCCATCAAGGGCTCCCCCAAGGCGCGCCGATCAGCCCACTGTTAGCCAACTTGCTATTAGACGACCTTGACCAAGACATGCTAGAAAAAGGCCATAACATCATTCGCTACGCGGATGACTTTGTCCTACTGTTTAAAACTCAGTCAGAAGCCATCGCCGCATTAGACGACATACACCGCTCCCTTAGCGAACATGGCCTTGCCATCAATCCAGACAAAACACGCATTGTCGAATCCAAACAAGGCTTCCGTTACTTAGGGTATTTTTTCATTGATGGCTATGCGATTGAATCAAACCGCGAAATCATCAAAGAGCAACCGACAGAACACCCCCTACCCGCTGTGATGCAAAAGCCCCAACCAAAGCCAGACAACACCATCGGCGAGCGCGACAACATGGGCACCATACTCATTATCGCGGGGGATATCGCCATGCTCAGCCATCAAAAGCAGCGCCTCATCGTCGAACAGTACGAGCAAACACACAGCTACCCTTGGCAAAGTATCAGCGCTGTCTTGCTAGTTGGCGCTCATCACATCACCACACCCGCTTTAAAAGCCGCCATGCAAGCAGGCGTTGCCATACACTTTGCCAATGGTTTTGGACACTATCAAGGCGTATCCGCTGGGCTATCTCCTAGCCATTTAGGCGCCGATTTTTGGCTATTACAAGCGCAATATCTACAGCAACAAGACGTCGCCCTGCAAATCAGCCAAGCCTTGATCCATGGGCGTATCGCTGGCATCAAAGCCGTCATCAACCGTAGAGACAAAACCGCCCCAGAACTCAACAAGCTTCAGCGTTTTGCCGAAAAGCTCAACCAGGCTAACGATCTAGACCAGCTACGTGGTTACGAAGGCCAAGCCAGTAAATTGCTCTGGTCTTTTTTCAAACGTTACCTCGCCGAAGAATGGGGCTTCACTGGGCGCAACCGCCGACCACCCAAAGACCCGATCAACGCCATGCTGTCACTTGGTTACAGCTTCCTATACAGCCTAATCGACAGCATTAACCGCACCGTCGGCTTATTCCCTTGGCAAGGGGCACTGCATCAACGTCATGGCAATCATCACACCTTGGCATCGGATCTTATGGAGCCTTGGCGTTATCTGGTGGAACGCGTTGTACTGACCTTAGTCAGCCGCAGCCAAATAAAACCAGAGGACTTTGCCGACACCGAAAACGGCTGCCAGATGAGCAGCGCCGCCCGCAAAACCCTGCTCAATGAATTGCTCATACAACTAACGCGCCCATCCAAACAACAAGAAGACAACCTACTTAACCAAATACGCAACCAGTCATACCGTTTTGCCCTAAGCTGCAAAACACAGCAACGCTTTGACCCATGGAGCCCAACAAAATGAGAGTGTATTTGGCTTGCTTTGATATTGAAGACGATAAAAACCGCCGTAAATTATCCGACCTCTTACTCTCCTATGGCGACCGTGTGCAATATTCGGTATTCGAAATCAGCGTCAAAGACAAAGACGACCTAGAACGCCTGCGTCAAAAATGCACTCGATACGCGGAACAAGATGACAGTGTTCGCTTCTACTGGTTAAATAAAGAATCTCGGCAGCAGAGCCACGATGTGTGGGGAGAACCCATTGCGTACTTCCCCGCCGCCCTAGTATTATAAAAACCGTCTCGCTGTGGATAACCGAAGAATGCTCTTTAACAACAAAACCTTAGAAACAGCCCTTTGAGACTTTTTAATCAATAGGGCGCGAATAGATTAAAAATCAATAAGTTAGCTTGATTTATCGCGTCTTTTTCGCTACTTTTAAACGACTCTCTTGTGAATAACTTGAGGGCGGGGGAAATGGGCTTTTAACTGCTTGAAATCGTTGAGAAAAAAGAGGGTACTCCCTCAGAGTTACTGGCCGCTTAGGCCGTTGAGACTTTCCGACAACACCTGATAACCAAGCAGTAAATCCCTCAGAGTTACTGGCCGCTTAGGCCGTTGAGACATGTGGCCTGCCTCGTTACGGATTGCTCCGTCCCCCCTCAGAGTTACTGGCCGCTTAGGCCGTTGAGACTGTTCTCTGTATTTTTTGCCTGAAACACATCGCCACCCTCAGAGTTACTGGCCGCTTAGGCCGTTGAGACTGACCAGCACCTACTATTGCAGATGAAATTACCAATCCCTCAGAGTTACTGGCCGCTTAGGCCGTTGAGACACTTTAAAACAATCCAAAAAAGAATTAAGCAAAAACCCTCAGAGTTACTGGCCGCTTAGGCCGTTGAGACTACCATTGAATAATTCATTTTTTTCAAATACAGGTTCCCTCAGAGTTACTGGCCGCTTAGGCCGTTGAGACAAGCAAATTTAAAGCTTTTGAAAATGTCATAACCCTCAGAGTTACTGGCCGCTTAGGCCGTTGAGACAGCTGGCCGTCGAAACGACCATTTCCTTGTACATAACCCCTCAGAGTTACTGGCCGCTTAGGCCGTTGAGACAAAATGAGACTCTAAGTTGTTAGCTTTTTTTAAAGTATCCCTCAGAGTTACTGGCCGCTTAGGCCGTTGAGACTCCAGAATCTGGAGCAGGTGGTGTTGGCTTTTTTTCTTCCCTCAGAGTTACTGGCCGCTTAGGCCGTTGAGACCCAATGATCTCTAGAACCAGCGGGGAATACATCCCCCTCAGAGTTACTGGCCGCTTAGGCCGTTGAGACCCTTTAACTTTTGCCTAAATATAAATCTAACATCACCCTCAGAGTTACTGGCCGCTTAGGCCGTTGAGACTTAACATTAACTGCTAAAGATACTATTTTTAAGCAATCCCTCAGAGTTACTGGCCGCTTAGGCCGTTGAGACTTCTCTGACGCGTGGAGCAAACTCGACCGTTATTCCCTCAGAGTTACTGGCCGCTTAGGCCGTTGAGACAGGGTTCTCCTCATCTAATTTTTTTTGTTCTGCGGCACCCTCAGAGTTACTGGCCGCTTAGGCCGTTGAGACGGCCTTGTGTTAAAACATCATCTACTGATTTTTAACCCTCAGAGTGACTGGCCGCTTAGGCCGTTGAGACTTATTAACGGTTGTCCACGACAACCAACCCAACGACCCTTCGAACTGCTAACTGCTTTTTTCTAAGTAAAAAATTGCGTACTTCCCCGCCGCCCTAGTATTATAAAAACTGCCTCGCTGTGGATAACCGAAGAATGCTCTTTAACAACAAAACCTTAGAAACAGCCCTTTGTGACTTTTTAATCAATAGGGCGCGAATAGATTAAAAATCAATAACTTAGCTTGATTTATCGCGTCTTTTTCGCTATTTTTAAACGACTCTCTTGTGAATAACTTGAGGGCGGGGGAAACGGGCTTTTAACTGCTTGAAATCGTTGAGAAAAAAAAGGGTACTCCCTCAGAGTTACTGGCCGTTGAGACATATTAGAGGTCTTTGTATGATAAAAAGCACTGCACCCTCAGAGTTACTGGCCGCTTAGGCCGTTGAGACTCATATCGATATCTCCATTTTGCCTTACCTTCCCCCTCAGAGTTACTGGCCGCTTAGGCCGTTGAGACCATAATTTTACCAATTAGGCGATTAGAGAAAACAGAACCCTCAGAGTTACTGGCCGCTTAGGCCGTTGAGACGTGTGATTCAAGATTTTCTTGTATGTGCTTAAGTCCCTCAGAGTTACTGGCCGCTTAGGCCGTTGAGACAGCGCAAAAGCGACCACTTCATCACATAATGTTTTACCCTCAGAGTTACTGGCCGCTTAGGCCGTTGAGACCATCTGCAAAAGTTTTTAGAATAATTTCACCGACTCCCTCAGAGTTACTGGCCGCTTAGGCCGTTGAGACTTCGTCTTTCAACGAAAAAAAACCATAGTAAAAATTCCCTCAGAGTTACTGGCCGCTTAGGCCGTTGAGACAATCAGCTTGCCATTTTTCAAAATCAAGTGTTTTTACCCTCAGAGTTACTGGCCGCTTAGGCCGTTGAGACCTTTCAAAGCAGTCTCAATATGCGAGTTGTAGTACCCTCAGAGTTACTGGCCGCTTAGGCCGTTGAGAAAATTTTTTAGTATCGAAGAGCTGTGGTGCATCCCGCAGAACTGCTAACCACTTTTTTTAAGTAAAAAAAAGGCCTGCCACCTAAGTAGCAGACCTTTTAAAAAGACAATATGGTGATTATTGAACGGCGGGCGTTAATTCCGTTTTTCTGAGCTCTTTCATCCGCAAGCCGATGTTGCCCAGAATTAACATCAAGCCGCCGATGATTTGATAAGCCGTTAAGCCCATATCAAGGAATAGCCAGTTGATGGCGGCGGCGAAGACAGGGAAAGACAGCTCGGCCAAGGTAGCCAGTTGTGCCGGCACGGTTTTTAGTCCTTGATAATAGAACCACATGCCGATAAAACCGCTCAACAAAGCCATGGCAATAGCAAGGCTTAAATCGACAGGCTTCATGGCAAGCAAGGTATCAGACTGCGCTAGCGCCATTGGTAACAAGACTAATAAACCCGCCACAAACCGACCTGACATAATCGCGTTCGCTGGCATGTGTTGATGAGACAGATATTTGCCACAAACCGTTGCAGCACCCCATGCGATAACCGCAATCAAGGTATAACCATAGCCTTTTAGGATGCTCGTAGTGTCGCTTGAATAATGCCATTGCGCATCACCTAACTGACGTAAATCTGGCCACATCATCACAAAACTGCCCAATAATATAACCGCTGCCCACTGAACGAAATGCCCTTCAATGCGTTCTTTTAGCAACCAATACGCCAGCAAAATCGCCACGATTGGCTGCAGTTTTTGCAGCAAGATAACCACAGTTGGGTTCAAGTAATGAAAAGCTTCAGTGAACGCCAAGGTGCCCATCGCAGAACCGATGCCACCAATAAAAAACAAACACGAAAAGCCGCCTATCGACATATGACGATAAACATGGCGATAGCGCCACAACATAGGGCTGACAAACAGCACCAAGGTGAGATGTTCGATTAAAACAATTTGCAGAGTGGAATAACCCGCACCCAACAGAGGGTAACGAATTAAGGTATCAAGCGCCCACGTGAAGCACGCGATCATGATAAAGAAAGTGCCTGCCATCTTTGGTTTCTCCAAATATCAAGATGTACAGGGGTGATGAGAACAAATACTACCAAGATCTGTACGCAAAAAAGCACAGCTCAGAAGCCCCTGAAAAACAGGCGCAACAAAGGCTTGGTCGATCTTCTATCATCCGGACTATGACCGTCGGCTCTGGAGTCTCACCAGATCTGCTGACCCTTGCTCCTTAAAAGGCATTTCTTAAGATGCTTTTCTTAAAGTAAGCAACAAGGCGCTCGCGGGCTGTTTAACTGGATTATTAAATCAAGAAAAAATCACCGCCGGTGGGGAATTTCGCCCCGCCCCGAAGTTCGATTAATGTAAAAATTTACGTCCTAACTTTAAACCCATCGCCCAGCTTAGGCAATAAGTTCAATAGGTATGGGAATGAAATAGTCTATTTCTAACTCAACAAAAATCTGACCTTTTCTTCAGGTTTCATATAAACTCACAGGCCAAATCAATTTTCATTGAAAAGGATGACTTCAGTGCAAACTTCCTCTAAAAGCGGCATTTTTTACGCGCTAACTGCGTTTATTTTATGGGCCATCGCGCCGATTTATTTTAAAGAAATGTCTTTTATTCCTGCGCAGGAAATCCTTGCCAATCGGATTATCTGGTCTTTCCTAATTGTGTTTGTATTGATCATTCTGTTGCGAAATATCGACAAGCTCAGGGTCGTCATTCGCTCCCCCAAAATGTTAATGGCGATGCTGGCATCTACCGTGTTAATTGCTTTTAACTGGGGAACCTTTATTTGGGCTGTGCAAAATAACATGATGTTGAGTGCAAGTTTGGGTTATTATATCAACCCGCTGATTAGCATTTTATTGGGCGTTATCTTCTTTAAAGACAAACTAGACAAGGTTCGACAAGCCGCCGTGGTGTTGTGTTTTTGTGCCGTGGCGTTTGAAGTGATTCAGTTTGGCTCTCTGCCTTGGATCGCACTGACCCTTGCAGTGACTTTTGGCTTTTATGGATTGGTACGCAAAAAAGTTGCCGTCGATAGTTTTACCGGCATGGCGATAGAAACCGCCATTTTACTGCCAATTGCTTTGTTGTATTTAACCTTCAGTGACTCGCCTAGTACGAACCTATTTGAAAACACCAGCAGCGTAAATTGGCTGCTATTTGCATCAGGTCCAATCACCATGGTTCCGCTTATGTGCTTTGCCGCGGCGGCCAATCGTGTGAGTTTGGTGACGCTTGGATTCTTCCAATATATCGGTCCAACAGGCATGTTTATTTTGGCGGTATTTTTGTACGACGAACCGCTCAGCCCTGAAAAACTGACTACTTTTGTACTAATTTGGTCGGCGCTTGCCATGCTGATCGTGGATTCCATTCGCCGTATTCGTAAAACCAAAGCGGCGACACTCAAAGCCACTAGCATTGATAAAAAAGCGCTTTAATTCACCACAAGTACATGGCTAACACCACGTCATGTACTCGCAATAAATTGTTAACAACCATGATGTAAGCTCCAAGGATGCTTATTTACTAAACGAATGGATATTCGACATCATGAAAACAAGGCTCTTAAACGTACAATCAACACTTAAACCTCTTGCTGTTGCCATCAGTGCAATCACTCTATTGAGCGCCTGTGCAAGCCAACAAAACACGCCATCTACAAGCGCTCACTCAAGCACTCCAATAGGTCTGGGTTACCAGCAAACCGTTCCCGCACCAAGCGTGTCTTTTCCTTTGCCTGCCGTAGACAATATTGAAAACAACGGCAACGAGCATAAGTACAATCCTGCCTACAACCCAATCCTCGCGTTGCTTTCTGGGTTCAATAAGGTATGGACGCTAGGAGACGAGCAATGGGCAAACGGTGGCGCAAACAGCAAAGGACCCGCTGACTTTAGCCATGCCGAAATTCTCAATCAAACCGCTTGGCAAGAAAACATCGCTTATGTGGTAAAAGTCACCAACAATCGCACTTATCAACAAACGCTTGATGCCTATTTAGATGATCGCCGCGACAAAAACTTCAGTGTGATTGATGGCTTCGGGCCACTGACCAACGCCTATATAAAAGGCGCTCAAGCGCAATCGAATGTGCCCCTGCATACTGTTAGCGATGTTACTAGAGCATCGTCCGATCCGGCTTATTTTGACGCCAACGCGACACTGGACTTCTCCGAAGGCGGTGATGATGACAACGCAAAAGGTTTGTCCTCTTCTGAGCTAGGCAAAGTGGTTGATTTTGTGCATTTGCTGCGTGAGAGTTCAGCATCAACCTCGCCATCAAAGTATACCTTCTCCTCTCCTCGTCCTTGGCGCATGAATAACAAAGGACAAGTCATTCCTTTAGATGCCAATAACGACGGCGTTGCAGATACAGAAACCCTAGGCGATAAAACATTTGAACTTTACGAAACAAACGTTTCTATCGTTCCTTCTCTAAAATATCAGCGCCGCAAAGCGCAAGACGGCCGCCGCAAAGATGGTGCTTTTCCAAGTGGTCATACTAACGCAGGATACCTAGCCTCTTGGGCATACGCATACGCCTTCCCTGAACGATTCGCAGAAATGGTGACACGAGGTTCCGAGCTAGGTGAAAGCCGTATCTTGGCGGGCATGCATTCACCGTTCGATGTCATCGGCGGGCGCATCCAATCTCAAGTCGTCGCTGCAGCAGCGTTGGCAAATAACCAAAATACAGAACTCAAACAAGCGGCTTATGCTAATACTGGCGCGTATTTTTCTAAACTGTCTGGCAGCCAGTCGCTTTACGAACTGGCTCACCAAACCGATAACAATGATCGCTGGGCAGACCATGACCACAATAAAGCGCTGTATCGTTTCCGCATGACTTATGGTTTTACTCAAGACAAGAGTAAAGCAGGACAAGCGCCTATTGTTCCTAAAGGTGCAGAAACGATTTTAGAAGCTCGCCAACCATATCTAACAGCGGAACAACGTCGCGCAGTGCTTTACACCACATCCATTGACTCTGGTTACCCTGTACTGGATAACTCAAATGGTTGGGGACGCTTAGACTACGTAACCGCTTCCGATGGTTACGGCGCGTTTCTAGGCGATGTGACTGTCACCATGGACGCATCAAACGGTCGCTTCAATGCCCATGATTGGTGGCGTAACGACATCAGCGGTAAAGGTTTGTTGACCAAGCAAGGCACGGGCTGGCTCACCTTAACAGGTCACAACAGCTATGAAGGCGGTACTATACTAAAAGAAGGCACGCTAGAAGCTCAGTCTAGTGACGCATTTGGCTCTGGCAATGTGCTTGTTGAAGGCGGCTCGCTAGTCGTGAATGCCAAACTCGCAGTCAATAACTACGCTCAACAGGGCGGAACTCTTACCTTATCAAATGAACAACCATTAAAGGTAAATAACAAGGTAGTTATCACTGGCGGCGATATTGTGGTTAAAACGCATAGCAAACCCGTTGAAGGAGATCGCATCAAGCTAATTTTGGCAGATCAATTCGAAGGGACATTTGACAAAGTCATCACTGAAGGCTTTAAAGCGACCGTTCTGTATGATGACTCAGGACTAAGTCTTTTGGTCAAATAATCTGCTGCGTTAAAATGACTTTGGTAAAGACAAAAAGAGCAAAGTTCATCATTCAACTTTGCTTTTTTTTGTTTCTTTTTTAGCCTCCAAGCCTCACAATCGCCGCATGTTTGGCTATTGATTATACATAATGAAAATCATCTCGTTTGACGCACTAAGAACCCTCCATTTACCTCAGGTTAAGTACATAAAACCTGAGTCTATGTACGACCATTTGGAGGAAATCAAAGAAGCCGATTGGCTGCTTTTTCCACAATACTGGCAACTTACGGCTTTGGTTCACGGACTGAAAAAACGTATTTTTCCAAGCCTTGCGTCATACATGATTGGCCACGATAAAATCGAAATGACTCGAACATTTCGCACTGTTGCACCACAACAACATCCTTATACGGTTATTTCCGCCAACACACCTTATGAAGCGGAGAAAATTTGGGATGAAATGCCATCACCTTTTGTAGCTAAAATCCCAAAAAGCAGCATGGGCAATGGCGTGTTCTTAATAGAAACCATTGGCCAGTGGCGCGATTATGTCGCACAAACCGATGTTTTATACGTGCAAGAATACTTGCCAATAGACAGAGACATGCGTGTTATTTGGGTCGGTAATAAAATTGTTAGTGGCTATTGGCGTCTACAGTCAGACAATGGTTTCCACAATAACATCAGCCAAGGCGGACAAGTGGAAGTCGCTCTGATCCCAAAAGAAGCGCAAGACTTAGTAACCTATTTGGCCGAGTCGCTGGACATCAACCACGCAGGGTTTGATATCGCTATGGTCGGATCTGTGCCTTATGTGATTGAAATAAATAGAATTTTTGGCAATCAAGGACTACCCACCATTCAACAGGATGTGAATACTGAACTGCTTAATTACCTCAACGAACAGCATTTACTATCAACCGCGATGTTGACCGACCAGCCCAGCGGATTCTAAACAACCCTATACTCACACAACATCTAAAAATGAATTCAGGTGCTGTGTGAAATAACGCACAAAAAAATACTTGTTTATGCTTTTCGTCATCGTTGCGTCATATAACACAGCTAATATTCACCGATACAAAAATCATTCTTTCTCGTAAGGACTTTCCTTTGAACACTAGAGCAATTATTCCTGTAATCGGCATCTTGGCATTAACTGGCTGCAGTTCTGTTGGTACCACCTCAAATACACCGTCTGACGCTTATGTTTATGGAACGAAATCCGTTTATGTTCCGCAAGACAATGCGGAAAATTACAGTTCGGTGCCAGCAAGTTTCACACTGGTTTACACAGAGTTAGTCGCTCGTCACGGCTCTCGTGCGCTTTCTAGCCCGAAATACGACGACATCAGTTTAAAAATCTGGCAAGCCGCCAAACAACAAAACGCATTAACACCTCTAGGCGAACGTTTGGGCGCTGAAATTGAGCGTTTAATGGCAGCCAACGTAAAAATGGGCTACGGAAATTTATCCGAACTAGGTAAGCAAGAGCACATCAAGATCGCCGAGCGTATGGCAAAACGCGATGCAACCTTGTTCGATCAAGCCGTGAAGAAGCAACAAAAAATCGCCTTGGAATATTCAGGTAAAGATCGTGCGAAAGATAGCGGTCTGGCGTTTGTTGAAGGCCTAGAAAACGTCTATCCAGATTTAGCACCACTGATCAGCGAGCCTGTTAAGAACAAAGCGCAGCTTTATTTTCACAAGCAAGACAATAACAAAGATTACCAAGACTACGTTGATGAAAACCCGCAGCTACGTGCAGCAGTCGAGCATTTATTTGATCAGCCAAAATCACACCAAGTGGCAAGAGAAATGTTAGAACGCGTTTACACGCCAGCCTTTATTGATCAGCTTGAAGCAGGCAAGTTGTCTTTCCTAAAAGTTGGCAAGAAAAAACCGACCGTTTATAACGATGTGGAAGCGGCAATTCAGCTATTCAATCTATATCTAATTGCTCCCGGCTTAGCCGATGAAGCAGGCGCACAGCCATGGAACTTCACTCAATTCGTCACACCAAAAGAATCTCAATGGTTGTCTTATGTGCTGGATGGGGAAGATTTCTATGAGAAAAACCCAAGCTTCTCCGACACCAACATCACCTACAAAATGGCGTCAGTTCTAGAAGACGATTTCTTCAATGAGATCAAAGGCGTACAAGATGGCACAAATACCAAAGCGGCCAAAATTCGCTTTGCTCATGCTGAAACCATCATTCCGTTTGCCGCACAAATGCAGCTAAAAGGCAGTGAAAAAGGCGTGTCTCGTGAAGCTGGTTACACACTGGAAACAAGTCCTTGGCGTGGCGGCTGGGTTGCACCTTACAGCGCCAATATCCAATGGGATGTTTATCGCAACCAAGCAGGCAGCTTGTTGGTAAAAATGCTTTATAACGAAAAAGAAATTGCCTTCAAAGACAGCTGTAAACCCATCGCAACGGGAAGTCACTTCTACCAATTCGCAGAACTAACCCGCTGTTACGGAAAATAATCATTTGGTATTGAAAGATTCCAAATAAGATAAAAAAACAGCCACGATGCTTCAACCGCACATGGCTGTTTTTTTACATTGAAATAAGTAATGAATTACTGAACTTGCCTTGCCATCACGATCATTTTATCAAGCGCTGTGTTCAAAGGTTTAGCGACTTCCGGTCTAATCCTAGTATTTGCCGTACAATCATTGATGGCTGCGGCGTATTCTGTAAAAAGTTTTCGTTCTGAATAACGCTCACTAAGATGCTTATAAAACGTGGCTTTCTGGCGATCAAATAACCGTTGCATGAGTTTAGCTTGGGATTCGTTGCCGCCATACATGCTTAATAATTTTGGCGTGATAACATCATCTTGAAGGAAGTTTTTGTATGCGGATAAACCGTTGTGGACGGTCGCCATATCTTCGGCTGCATAGTTATTGGCAAAATTGTCCAATTTGGTATCAACGAACTCCACCAAAGCAAGACAAGAATTAAGTTCGTTAATGGAAGGACTCGCCGCAAACATTGCAGGTGAGCAAAGTAAACTGATGACAAACATGAGGTGTTTTTTCGTTTTCACAGACCTTCTCCTTGTTATTATTTTTATAAAACCGATCAAACGCTCAACGAGTAGAACTATGTCGTTTACATAAAATAACACTAAGGCTGGTTTAAACAAAAACTTATCACAGTAATTATCAACAATACTTCTGTAATCTAACTGCTAAGCCACAAAAGTAGTGTGTTGTTTGAAATAGGAATCTGGTGTTATTTAGCGTTGCAGTCAGAAAAGACTCGTTCAGTTGAATCAGATGAAGAACCTCACTAATATTTGAAATATTAGTGAGGGACAAAGCATGATTACCGTTAAGACAAAATACTCGGCGCCGTTTTATTAAGACGCTTGGGGCGTTTTTCCCAGCGTACTTTGACTTCAAATTGCTGGCTGTCTTCATCTTCATAGGCGCGAACTTTAAGCCGCATCAGCCCTTTTGGATCGAGGGTTAATGAGCCTTCTTTTTCTTCGCTAAATTCCAGTTTGCCTTTCGATAAGCCTTTAGAAAGCGCCTTCAATACATCTTGAATATCCTCGGCGTCCAATAAGGCTTCGTATTTGAACTCTGTTTTCGATTTCATAATGCTTACCCGTAGATTCCTTGTAATTCTTCCGCCGTAATAACTTTTACCGTTGGGTAATCACAACTTAACCCAACAACGCCAGTGTCTTTGCCAATCAAAGTTGCGCCGATGCCATAACTCTTAAGCCCTTCCGCTTTTCGAGAATGCGAATCCAATGTGATGTCCGCTTCCACATGCACTAAGCCTTTTTTGATAGCAATGCGCTGGCCTTGCTGACGGTTAATGTGTCCTTGTACAACCACATGAATACCCGCCTTATGAATAGCGTTCACACCGCGATGAGTCAGCGGCAAATCCGCGTCGCGGTATTTTGTTCGGAAAGTATTGGCAATTGAGCTGTAGTAAAAACTAAACAAATCACGGCGTTTCAAATTACGATGAAAGGCTTTGTTTGCGTAACTGGTGCCACTTTTGAGCAGCATTTGTCCCATGCTGTCATCCAGACCAGCATGTAAAAACAAGAAAGAACCGCGCTTGGCAACCAGCTCCATTTTGCGAAAAAACCAATTGAACTCGCCTTTTTTATGCAAGAACAATTGCTGACATTTCAAGGATGTGGCGTAAACCTGTCGCAAGCTCAATCCTGCCGACAAGCAATGCTTCTCGAAGCTGTGATTCTTTGATGCCATCTTGCGTACTTCACGATCAATCCCTTCCGCAGTTAAAAAACCCGCCGCATGAAATGGAAATTCCTTAAACCAATCGTCTCCTGGGAAAAGCAGGTCTCGGCACGTATCTTCATCAGGAATTTTTTTATCCCATTTGGTATCTGCCAAGTACTCATCAAATACTTCACGGAACAGAGGCACGACTTTTTTGCCCATGCGAACAAAGAAATGCTGATTGCCAATGTCCTTTTTACGCGCCAACGCCAGCAATCCCATTAGCAATCGTAAATCGTGGTTGCCCGCCAATAAAGTCACCCGCGCTTTCAGCTTATAAAGCTGTTTGACGCTTCGTAGCAACTCAAGGTTGCTCGGCCCTTTATCCAAACAATCGCCACCCACGATGATCTCTGACTTGCGCCCTTTTTTCGTTAAGGTTAGATGTCCTGTGCCCGCTCTTTTTTTACGTTCCGCCACACCAGCGGCGATCAGAGAAGCTTCAAACGCTACCGCGTCCGCATGAGGGTCGGAGATAAACACCACTGAACGTTTTGGCCAGCGCAGCTTATTTTTTTGAAAACGTGAAGGGGTTTCATTGGACTCAAGTACGTGACTGTTTACTGAGCTATCATCTCGAGGCCAAGACGTCCATTCTGTCGGTAAACGAGAAATAATTTCTGCATGATGCAGACGATTTTTAATGGCAGGAATGGGGCTCGACATGGGATTTTACCTTTCAATTGATGGTTTGAGACCTTTAAAGATAACGTTCTAAAGCACTCCGTCAGAAAATTCAAACAAGATGAGCAGCACAAAAAACAGACTAAGCCTTTAACTATGTCAAAGTTTTATGACAGTAAAATGAAAACTGTCATAAAACTCACATAAAGTGCTTACTTCAAAGAGCCGATCAATTCATAAGCTCGATCAAAATCGATCTTGCCGGTTAAACGATAAACATCCACATTGGCAAGCTCATCACAATAATGGGCAACCGAATCAATGGCGTTTAAATCCGCAAATGCGCCATCGTTGTCCTGATAAAAAGGCCCTGGGCGTTTACGCAAGCCTTCGATCACATCCGGTTGTACCGACAGGTCAACAGCCTCAAGCTGTGTCGCTTCAGTACTGTCTAATGACCAATCAAGCATAATAAGACGAGATAGGTTTGCTGCTAAAACAACACGGTCTGGACCGTATTCGTCTTCGATCTGCACATCGTATTTCTCCTCTAATGACCATAGTTCACTTTTCGGCATTTGGCGTAATGCTTGTTGACGAGACTCTGGCAGAATGTGGCGTAAACGATCTGAATGCAAAAGTGTGCCGGGATTCACTCGCGGCAACTTCGCCAAGCCGATAGTTTGTGTTCCTTTTCCTTGCTCAGCTTTCTTCAATTCTGTTTTTTTCGGCCCTGTATTTTTTAGTAACAGTCGGTCGTTGGTAAGAAAATCTCGTTCTGGATTTTCCAAACAACGTAGCATCAGGGTGGACTTACCACCGCCAGACCCAGCGGCAATCGCCGTCGCTTCACCGTTCACACAAAACGCCGACGCATGGCCCATGGTGAAACCTTCACGTAAATAATGATTGAGAAACTGGTTATTAATAAAGTTAACAATTTGCGCCAAATTAGACGCACAAGGACCCGCTGCCACCGAATGGTCTGGTCGTTGTAAAAATGCCATGCCGGTTTTGAATTTTTTAATCCAACGCCCACCAGCCACATCGATAAAACCTTCTTTACGACCTTGCTTGCCTTCTTCACGTGGGACGTCTAACCAATCCAATTCATCACCAACGGCATTTTGCTCCATGACATACACATTTAAAGAGGTTGTCGTGTGTGCCTCTGCTTTTAAATAAGAACGGTAATAATCAGCAATGCCAGCTAACAACATGGCTTCATTAGAATGCACGGTCACAGACAAATCGGCGAAATGAAGACAAACCGTTTCGTTGCAATGACTTAACGCTTCATTCACATGGGGCAAATTTAATAAGGTTTTAATCATGATCTCGCCTCCTTTAGAGTGCATTCTTGTGCAACACCTTCTTGTGAAACACATATCTGTAAAACATAGTCCGCGTAAACACTGGCCGCATCGATATCACAACCTTCTAACGCGCCTTTAAAACCACCAAAGGCGGACACTTCAAATACCACTGGTCCTTGATCCGTCAAGGCAATATCCACCGTGGTAAAGCTTAGGTCATAACAAGACTGTGCTCGGCGTCCTAACTCAATCAGCTCGGCGTCTGGCTCAAACATCTCATATTTACCACCGCTGTTGATCGTGGTGTTCCAAGAATCTTTATTGCCCACTCGCGCATAAGTGCAAAGGTATTCACCGCCAACAAACACCATGCCTAAATCTCGACCATCTAGTTTTACGGTTTGCTGAATATAATAAATCGACTGAATCTGAAGATACTCTTCTAACGCGTTACGGACAAATTCGTCGCTGTCGTCTTTGGTCAACATGATCATGCCACGCGCTTTGGTGGAATACAGCGGCTTTAAAATCGCCGAACCAAATTCTCGCACCGTGGCAAAAGCTTGTTCAGGATTTTCAGTGATGCGCGTTTTCGGCATGGGAATATTGCCCTGCTGCAACGCCAAGGTGCCGCTCAAACGATTCACCAAGTTACCGACGCTTGCCGTAGGGCTAAACAGTTTAACGCCAGCACGCTCTGCATAAGACAACAAATGAATGCGGTCTTCCGTCGCAGGTGAATAGACTTCACTGATTTTCTTGATGATCAAACCATCTAAGGTCATCAAATCCAAATCTTGGTACATCAGTTGATTGGTATCTAAACGCAATTCCACTTGATTCATATCGATCACGGCACGAAAGCCGGTACGCTCTTCAAGGCGATCAGCCAATACTTCTGTGGACCATTTTCCTGGGATGCCAATGACCCCAATTTTCGGCTTATTCAACGTAAAGCTCCTTAAGCGGTAAAGTGAATGTCTGGGCTTGTTCTGGTGAAAGTTTTGCTAAGCGCTCCAGCAAATATCGAGCACGCAAATGCATTCTGGAAGCCAGTTTTTTATCAAAAATAAAACGTGTAGAAGTAGCAAATGAGCGAGCAAGTCCTGCCGCCAAACGCACTTCAAACGTGGCGTCTTGTTGACGGGCCGCAAATCGTCTACCAAAACGATACACTTCTTTGGCACTTTCCATCATTTGCATGCGAGTCTCACCACTTAATACTTGTAAGCGATAAATAGAGACCATCAACACGGACAAATCTTGTACATAATCAAAGTAAGACGCACGATGCAGATCGATAAAATACACACGCTTTTCCGCGTCGTCATAAATCAAATTGTCGACGTTAAAATCCCCATGGGTTAACACTGAAAAAGGTGCTCGCCACAAGGCTTCCTTGTCTGCCACGGTGCGCACAAGATCGTCAAAACTGGCACTGACATAGCCGCAAATGCGCTCCTCGTCTTTAAAAAATTCAGGATGAACCTTGCGACTGTCTCCAATGCGTTTTTGCAGTTGCTTCATAAAGTTGGCCGAACAAGACTCCGGCGTCAAGGTGACTTTCCACGTTTGATTCAGGGTTTTAAACAAGGCTTTGAGCGCCGCTTGCGTGCCATCACGATCACCAGCAAGTAATAAGGCTTCCAAGGTTTTGCCAGGAATATGCTCGATCAATAAAGACGATTGCTCGCTGCTGCCATCGTTCTTGCCCCCCGTTTGAGACGTTGCTGATTGAGACGTCCCTGATTGAGACGTCCCTGATTGAGAAAGAACGCTTGGGGCCAATCTAGGATCAATATTGCGCCACTGATTCACCCCATCGACTTCTTCTTGAATCTTCGCACGATCACCTTCTTTATAAACCGCCAACACCTCTTTGCCCGATTCATCTTTGTGAGTGATCGCCGCAATGGCGCTGCCAGAGCGAGTTAACGCCAAACGTCGTACTTTCAAATCACGTAGGTCG
The DNA here is from genome assembly GCF_965225885.1 of Marinomonas sp. NCBI lineage: Bacteria > Pseudomonadati > Pseudomonadota > Gammaproteobacteria > Oceanospirillales > Oceanospirillaceae > Marinomonas > Marinomonas sp. The sequence continues at coordinate 790,465 of NZ_OZ245329.1, read as the reverse complement.
TAATTCAGGTTCGTTGCACTGTCTAACAAGTGAGGATAATTTTGCAACGTGGCAACTTGCCCAAGATCCGCTTTAATCAAGGCTTCTGCCACGACGCCTAACTGTTCGACCAAACGTTTCAAACAGACATTGCTCAAAATCGCTGCGCGAAGCTGGTCATCATTCAAGTTAAATTTCGCCTGCAAAGTTAGCGCTTGCAGCTCGTTGTAACTTGCTATCAGTTTATGTGTGCGGCGACCTAGCTTGATGCCAGTGCGGCGTCGGTTGTCGTCGCTCACCCCGACTTTCACCAATCGCAAAGCGCGCCTAATGCGTTTCATTAACTTACGACACTCTTGGCCAGTCGGATGTTCAAACGCTTCTTCTAAAGTGCCCTCGCGGACACAATCGAAGCAATGCTTGGTCAGCATCTCTAGAGCAATCACTAAAGAATGCATGCCGCTGACTTGAGCATGAAAGGTGGTATTGGCTTTACGGCGTTCTAATAAGCGAGCGCATTCAATATCGGCTTTTTCACGCAGTGACTGAACATAACCGCGACGACTGCGAATACTGGACAATAACTCAACGGAACCTGATGTGAAAAAAAGCTCGACGAGATGGCAGTGTGTTTCGACTTCATGCAAGAGAAAAGACACATGCTCTTGAAGCGTCGCAACAACTGGGGCTGAAGGCATAACATTTTTCCCTACTACTTTTACCTTTGACTATAACAGACAGTAGAAAGCATCAAGATGACAGTAATATGACAGACCAAGCTCGAACGCAACAGCCATCTGGCGTAATCGCTCAAAATTTCAACACCAGAAGCATGACTTAACCCTAAAAATACCGTTACTATCAGAGCATAAAACAATCCATTACGAGCCATGGACGCCAAACATGACGATTAATTTTAGACAAAAAATTCGACCTCATCGTTCTTATAATTCAAAACACTTTACGGCAGAAAGCCGAGACCTTGCCGTCTTCGAAAGTGACCGAGGCCGGATTATTAACTCCGCCGCGATTCGTCGTTTGCAGCAGAAAACCCAAGTCTTCCCTTTGGAACGAAACGCGGCCGTGCGCAGTCGTCTCACTCATTCCATGGAAGTACAACAGGTTGGGCGCTTTATCAGCCAAAGAATCTTCAATCAGCTCACAGCGGAACAAATACAAACCTATGGATTAACTGGGTTAGACCGCCAATTCGAATCCATCATCGAAATGTCCTGTTTGATGCACGACGTGGGCAATCCGTCGTTCGGGCATTTTGGTGAAGAGGCGATAAAACAATGGTTTCACGATCACACCGAAGCTTTGTTCAAGCGTGATGATATTCAAGACTTGAAAGACACTCTGTCGCCGCTCAAACAAGATATAGGCAGTTTCGAAGGCAACGCCCAAGCGTTACGCATCGTGCATTCGTTACTCACGTTAAACCTAACCTACAGCCAAATGTCTGGCATCATCAAATACACGCGACGAGCTGATCAGGATAAACCCAAAGAAGAAGAAAATGACCCTCAAAGCTACTTAAAGAAAAAGGTTGGTTTTTATCTCAGTGAAGTGCCGATTATCAAAGACATCAACGAAACGCTTGAAATACATGACGGCTGTCGTTCACCTTTTGCCTATGTGATGGAAGCTGCCGACGATATTTCCTATTGCATTGCCGACATTGAAGACGCGGTCGAGAAAGGCATTTTGAAATTTGATGAGCTGTTGGACAAACTGAAAGAGGAATATAAAAAGATTGTCGATAGCAATAAATACAAGTTAACAAAAGATGAACATAACTTGATGAGCGAGCTTATTGATAAGAGCTTATGGCGTTATAACACAACCAAATTAGACAGCGATTTCTTTGTGCCGTTCCGTGTCGCCATCAATACAAACTCGGTCAAGCATGCCAGCAAACAGTTCGTCGACAATATCGAAGCTATATTCGACGGCCACTACAATCAAGCATTAATGGAAGACAAAAGCAGTTGTCATGCCATTCTAGAAACCCTCAAATCCGTCGCCTTCACTTACGTTTTTTCCGCCAAAGAAGTCCAGAAACAAGAACTGCAAGGCTATCGCATCATCAATGGTTTGCTGGATATCTACAAACCGTTACTCAGTTTGGATAAAGCCACCTTTACAGACATTCTCAACAAGGCAGACAAAACACCCATTTATGAGACCCGCTTATGCAATAAGCTCTCAGGCAAACACCTCGCCGCCTATCAAGCAGCGCTAGAAGACAAAACACTCAATGACTTTAAAAGTCACTTCAAAGGCAGTGAACTTGAAGCCATCAGCGACAACGCATGGGAACTCTACTTCCGCTGTCGACTTATTCAAGACTACATCAGCGGCATGACAGACCAATTCGCTTACGACGAATATCGTGCCTTGCATGTGATTGATTAGAAAAGGAGGCAATATGAAAGGACCCAATCCAGATAACAAAGAGCCGATGAAGGGCTTTCCGCAAGTGGGTTATCTTAAAAACTTCATTACCCGAGACAATATAATCGTTGGCGATTACACCTATTACGACGACCCCGAAGGCCCAGAACGCTTCGAAAGCAACGTGCTTTATCACTTTGATTTTATTGGCGATAAGCTAATTATCGGCAAATTTTGCGCCATCGCAAAAGACGTAACATTCATTATGAATGGCGCCAACCATGCCAACGCAGGGTTCTCTACCTATCCGTTTTACATCTTTGGCAATGGTTGGGAAAAGGCCGCGCCCAAAGCGGGCGACTTACCCTACAAAGGCGATACGAATATAGGTAGCGATGTATGGATTGGCTACGACGCCACCATCATGCCCGGCGTACAAATCGGTAACGGTGCCATTATTGCTAGTAAATCCGTCGTGACATCTGATGTACCTGCTTACAGCGTGGTCGGTGGCAATCCGGCCAAGGTCATCAAGTACCGATTTGACGAGCAAACCATTCAAACATTACAAGGCATTGCTTGGTGGGATTGGAGCGCCGAAAAAATCACCCTACATTTAGACGCCATTGCCGGTGCCGATTTAAGTCGGTTACAAGCCGCCAAAGACGACTAACCACGGCAAGCACTAGGAAGATTAATGAGATGACAATCAACATCCGAACTATCCAAACAACAGACGCCGTCGCCTGGTCAGCTCTAAGAATCGAGTTTCTGCCAGAAATCAAAGACATCAGCCAAGCGGAAGTCGACGCCTTCTTTCAAGGAAACTATCCAAATGTACAAGAGGTGTTGATTGCCCTTGATGATGCCCAAAAGATGATCGGATTTATCGAGCTGAACCTTCGCGACAATGTTCCCGGCAGTAGCCAGCAAACCACGCCTTACATCGAAGCTTGGTTTGTTTCACCGGATTGCCAAGGGCAAGGCATTGGCAAAGCCTTGATTCACGCTGCCGAGGAATGGGCCAAACAACAAGGCTTTCAGGAGCTTGGAAGCGACGCCCCGATCACCAATGAGAAAAGCGTCAACCTTCACAAACAACTTGGCTTTAACGAAATAGAACGCGTGGTGTGCTTACTAAAACCGTTAAAAGGATAAATATCATGATCAAACAAGTCGGTCCAACAGAGATAAAACTCAAACACAAAGCCAGCTGTCATTGTGGTGCAGTTGAATTGGAATTAACCCTACCGAACGGCATCGAAAATCCAAGGCGCTGTGATTGCTCTATTTGTCGTCGTAAAGGTGCCATCGTAGGTTCTGTCACGCTCGACAACCTTCGAATCGTCAAAGGGCATGATGCGTTAAAGCTTTATCAATTCAACACCAACACAGCTAAGCATTTTTTCTGTTCAAACTGTGGCATTTATACTCACCATCAACGTCGATCAAACCCTAATGAGTATGGCTACAACATTGGCTGCTTAGAAGAGGTTAATCCTTATGATCTGGGTGATGTGGTGACAAACGATGGCGTGAATCATCCAGCTGATCGTAAGCCATAAAACCTCAGCGAATTGCCGAGGTTTTGATCCTATCTATATCAGGTATTACCAACCCCGGCGATCCGCGAAGTCGTGCCATCTCATGATCGCTGGCAAGAACCAAGGCGTTCCTGTATACAAGGGACGCGTTTTAAAAGGAAAGCCATCAAATGAGGTTTTGCCTTCCACTTGGTTAAGCACTTGTTGAGCGATTTTACGACCAAAATAATTGGCGCGACCAACACCTGAACCGCAGTAGCCCATGGCGTAGTGCATGTCGTCCATTTTGCCAATGTGTGGCACATGGTCAAAGGTGTAGGCAACATAGCCCGACCAAGCGTAATCGATTTTTGCCTCTTCCAACTGAGGAAAAGTACGAATCATGAAGTCTTGTAGGTATTTCGAATACAGCTGTGGCTGGTCGCCGCGGCCAAATGCTCGTCCGCCAAACAAGATGCGTTTGCCATCTGGCGAAGGTCGATAATAAGCAACCAAACGCTCGGTGCCACCATGGGCGCGTAATTTCGGACTCACGGAACGAATGATAGATTCAGGCAATTCTTCGGTGGCAATCATCGCAGAACGAATAGGAATGATGCGACGTTTGAATTTATCAAATTCACCACCCGTGTAACCATTTGTGGCGATAATTACTTGATCTGCATCGATAACGCCGCCATCGTACTGAACCTTGTAGCTAGCGCCCTGTTTACTGACATCGCGCACCTTGGTGTGTTCAAGCATTAACACACCTGCTTGCTGAGCAATTTTACAAAGTCCATGATGTAGCTTGGCTGGCTGTAAGGTACCATCGGTCGGGTAAACCACGCCGCCATGATAAGCATTAGAGCCTACTTCTTCGAACTGATCCTGACGACTCACGGCGATAGCAGGAAAGTCCACGACTTTCGCGAGCTCTTCCGCTTGCTCAATCAAGCCCGCGTAATGGCTCGGATGACTCGCGCCACGGAAGCGGCCACATAAGGACAAATCACAATCAATTTTCTCTTCCTTGATAAAGTCCACCAGCCAATTAAAGGCCACCAAACTTTCTCGAATGGTCGAATGCACATTGTCACGGCCATACTGGCGTTCGAGTCCATCGACACCTAATTTGCTGAAGCTTGGCCCAAGCAAACCACCATTCCGGCAGCTCGCGCCTTCGCCTAAATGCCCAGCTTCCAGTAGAACCACTTTGAGTCCCGCTCGCGCCAAGGTAATGGCTGCAGAGATGCCAGTAAAGCCGCCACCGACAATAACAGCATCGGCTTTTTGTGGGATTTCAAACCGAGCATTAGAGTTAATTTTGCTCGCCAAAGACGTATCCGCCAGCCAATAAGGCATGTTGCTATACGTCGATATATTTTTTGCCAACATATCGATTTCATTCCATAAAAATAAGGGTAAGTTTGTATGTTTTTTTTAACCACTAACTTAAACCGTATTTACGATGTCGCGAGCGAAGCCAAGACGAGTCTATTTTTAACAACGTATTAGCGAGCACAGCAGTCGTAAAAAGGTTTTAGAGTACGTGTTGTAAAAATTCTTTTGTCCTATCCCACTGGGGATTCACTAACACCTGTTCTGGCGGACCAACTTCAACAATTTCACCATCCGTCATGAACACCACTCGATTGGCAACTTGTCGTGCAAACTCCATCTCGTGGGTAACACACACCATGGTCATACCGGTTTTGGCTAAATCGACCATCACATCCAAGACCTCTTTGACCATTTCAGGATCCAGAGCGGAAGTCGGCTCATCAAACAGCATGATTTTAGGCTCCATCGCTAGAGATCTAGAAATCGCCACTCGCTGTTGCTGACCTCCCGACAACTGTCCAGGATAACGCGACGCTAAATTGGCGATACCAACACGATCTAATAGAACCATTACCTTTTTTTCAGCGTCTCTTTCCGACATTTTGCGCAACCACATCAATCCCAAGGCGCAGTTTTGTAAAACGGTAAGGTGAGGGAATAGGTTAAAATTCTGAAACACCATGCCCATGGTTTGGTGAATCACTTTATGGCTCTGACTATCCCGAGAAAGTGGCTGATCAAAAACCGACACAACACCTTCTTGGTATTCTTCCAGATGGTTCAACGAACGAATCAGCGTCGATTTACCTGAGCCAGACGGCCCACAAACCACCATAATTTCGCCTTCGCTAATATCTAGAGAAACGTCTTTAAGAACGTGATGATCTCCGTACCATTTGTTCAGGTTGTCGATTTTAATCGCCGTTTCAGTCACGGCTTTTTGGGCTAAATTTCCTGATGACGTCGTCATTAGCGATCCACCTTTAAACGTTTTTCAAGATTCAAACTGTATTGGGACATGCTGTAGCACAAGATAAAGAAGAGCACGGAAATCATTACCAAAGGCTCGGTATGCATTCCTACCCAGTCTTTGTCGTTGGCAATGTTGCGCGCCATCAACATGATGTCGAACAAGCCAATGATGGAAACCAGTGTGGTGTCTTTTAGCAAACTGATAAACGACGTCATGATGTTTGGAATCATCATTCTTAGCGCCTGTGGCAGAATGATCAGTACCATGGTGTGCAAATAACCTAAACCAAGCGTAGCGGCCGCTTCGTACTGACCTTTGGGAATCGCCTGCAAGCCACCGCGAATGTTTTCCGCCATGTAAGCACCAGCAAACAAACACACAGCGACCAACACTTGCGTGAGCTTGTTAAATTCCATATCCGCCGGCAAAAAGATCGGCAGCAAGGTCACCGCCATAAACAAGACAGTGATCAAAGGTACAGAACGAACTAGCTCAATCACTGTCATCGACAGCCAATGAATCACTGGCAATTTGGAACGTCGACCAAGCGCTAAAATCACGCCCACAGGAATCGCCATGGTGATGGCAAAGCCAGCAATGATGAAAGTGAGGAACAAACCGCCCCAACGCTCAATTGGCACAGGCTCCAACGACACTTGGCTAAGCCCAAGAGCGATCACCAATGCAACAAGCAGCCAAACAGCAACAAAGCTCAACAGATGAATACGACGCTCAACCAAGCGAGATACCAGCGGCACAAAGAGTTCGTTTAGGCCTTTTTTGCCAAGCGCCGACAAGATCCAGTTAGCGTAGATAATGATTAGAAAAGCCAAGGCAAGACAGGTCATCGCGCCATGTACCAAGCCCAATTCCTCGCCGAAACGGCCGCCTAAGAAAAGATAACCGCCCACAAAAGGATACAGGCCAATCCAAGACAACAAGATGAAGTTACGCAAAGGAATACGCTTCGACATCAGCGGCAATAACCAAACCAATCCGAGCAAGACACCGATATTGACGCGCCACTGCTCGTCCACCGGAAAGCGCCCGTAAATTAAGCCATTAAACCAACTAATAACGCCCGCCCAGCACGCGCCTTCTGGGCTAATATCCATACATTGACGACGATTATCCGCGATAAAAACCGCGTTAAATACCGCGTTAAATACCGCCCAATCCAATACATGCTTCACTAAATAAAACAGCACAGTCGCCACACACAAGGTCAGCAAGCTATTACCAATACTGTTAAAACAACGATGGCGAATTGTACCGAGAATACCTCTTTCGCTTTTACGTGGCGGACGAGGTGGCGTCGGGACAAATTGCTTTAAAACAGGTTGGTTTTTCACATTCAAATCGTCCATTTATCGCACCTTATACTGCACGCTGTCGTTGTACTTGTTGAGCAAGTAAGAGATCAGCAAACTGATGAAGATATAGAAAACCATAACCATAAAGATGATTTCGATGGCGCGTCCGGTTTGGTTCATGGAAGTTTGCATGAACACAGACACCAATTCCGGGAAGCCAATTGCTACCGCCAGTGACGAGTCTTTTGTTGCTGCCAACCAAGAGTTCGTCATCGGTGGAATAATAGAGCGAATCGCCTGAGGAATTAGAATCAAGCGCAACGACTGAACGCGTGAGAAACCAATAGTAAACGCAGCTTCATGTTGTCCTCGGTCGATAGACTGCATGCCAGCTCGAACCGTTTCAGCAATAGCCGCAGATCGATACACCGTCATGGCAACAAACGCCGCACCGAATGACGCCGGAAGAAACGCACCGCCGCTATAGTTAAAGCCTTGTAGTGTTGGAACAGACAAGCTCGTCGAATTAGAAAAGCTCCAAATAGCCCAACAAGCAGCCAACGCCCACACAACTAAGCCGATATAGAATCCTGTGGAACGAGAACCTGACAAGGTGTAATAAGATTTAGACCAACGGAATAAGGCGTACAGCGCAGCGATCAAAGCCACCACAGCCAAAGCAATCCATCTCCATGACAAGGTGCTTTCCATTGTCATCACATAAAGGCCACGATTGTTTAGGAAAAGCCATTCGCCAAGGTGGTAGCTTTGTCGAGGCGCAGGCAAGGTAGAAAACACCACGGTAAACCAAAAGATGATTTGGATTAACAAGGGCACATTACGCACAATTTCCACATACCAGCGCGCAAGTTGAGACACCAAAGGATTGTCGGATAATCTTAAAATCCCCACCACAGTGCCAATAATGGTGCCGACAACAATTACGCAGAAAGATAAAATCAGCGTGTTCACAATACCGACGAGAAACACACGCCAATAACTCATGCTTGGGTCGTAAGGAATCAAGCTCCAGCTTATGTTAAACCCTGCGGTTACTTGCAGAAAATCAAAACCAAATGTCATGCCTAAACGGTTTAAATTTTCACTGGCATTGGCAAATAAAAACCACAAGCCAAACAAAACCAGCATTAAGACAACCGCTTGTAATATCACGGCTCTGCTTGAATCATTATTAAGCAGAGAGAGACTTTTTGATGGCTTGCTCGTAGAGGACTGAATCATATCTATATACCGAACGAAGGAGGAAAACTAAAATTGCAGCAATAGATAGGCCTAGAAACATAACCTACCTATTGCTTTCACTACTAGTAAATAGAATTAGCGGAAAGACTTCGCGTACATCATGCCGCCATTAGTCCACAATGCATTCAATGTACCTTCACGATCTAGACCCAACACACTGTTTGTTCCTACGTTACGTTCGTATACTTCACCGTAGTTACCGACGTTTTTAATAATTTGATATGCCCAATCCTGTGGAAGCCCTAGTCCTGTATTTAGGTCACCTTCAACACCAAGTAAGCGACGAATCACTGGACTTTGGCTTTCTGCGCGCATTTTCTCAACGTTTTGAGAATTTACTCCAAACTCTTCCGCTGCAATCATGGCTGCAAAGCTCCATTTCACAACATTCGCCCATTCACTGTCGTTTTGTTTTACAGCGAATGACAAGGCTTCTTTGGAAATCGTTTCAGGCAAAATCACGTAATCATTTGGGTTTTGTGCTGCAGAACGCTGCGCGGCTAAGCCCGATTTATCATTGGTTAACGCATCACAGTTGTTGTTAAAAAAGGCAGTGTTACGGACTGAGGAGTCGTCAAATACGACCGTTTTGATGTCCAAATTATTGGCACGGCTGTAATCTGCGATGTTCAATTCACTAGAGGTTCCGGTCAATACACAAACCGTCGCACCCTTTAGTTCTTTCACGGATTTCACGCCTAAGTCTTTGCGTACCATGAAACCTTGACCATCGTAAAAATAGGTATCAAGGAAATCCAAACCTTGTGCAGCATCACGGGAAAGTGTCCACGTCATGCCTTTTGATAAAATGTCACCTTTACCACTCTTAATAGAAGTGAAACTTTGCGCCCACTGTACTGGTAAGAATTTCACTTTAGTGGCATCACCAAATACCGCCGAAGCAACACTGCGACACATATCAATGTCCATGCCTTGCCATTCGCCAGCCTTGTTTAGGCTGTAAAAACCGGGGAAAGAGTTACCAATTACACAATTCACATAGCCACGTTCTTTGACTGCGTCTAGGGTAGAAATAGTATCGGCTGCATAAGTGTTTGCCGCTAGAAGCGTGGTGGTTGCTGCTAACGCTATAGAAAATTTCTTCATTGTTCGTTCCTTTTATATGCTGTTGATTTTGTAATTTCTTTTATTCGGCACCCCCTCCCAACCTTGTATCTTTCTAAGTGAATTGCTTAGCTAGTAATTCACTTTAGTCTGGTAAGTATGTTCCTAGCCTAAGCGCTTCGATGCTGTGGGGGAGATTATTCTGCCAGACTAATCCTTCAACATTGGATGGTATCCAAGCGCCTGTTTCTACAGTGATGCTGCATGTACAAGGGGAATAAGGATAAATGATTTATATAGGTATTGATGTTGGAAAAAATAAGCTGGATTGTCTTTGGCTAAGAGACGTCCTATCAGAAAAAGTCAAAACAAAAGTCTTTAAAAACAATCAGGAAGACTTTGAAAATATTGCTCAATGGCTCATTAAAGTAACATCAGCACAACCTGAACAAATTCATGTCACTCTTGAAGCGACAGGGATTTATCATGAAGGCATTGCTACCCATTTGTTTCATCTAGGTTTTCAAGTTTGTGTTGTTAACCCAGCAAGGCCTAAAGAGTTTGCCAAGGCGCTTGGCGTGACTCACAAAACGGATAAAGCCGATAGCCTTCTTTTAGCTAAGTTCGGTTATCAAATGGATCCAAAACGCTGGACACCAGAAGCACCAGAGGTACGTAAGCTGAAAGCTCTGATCAAACGTATAGAGTCGATAGAGAAAGACATACAGCGCGAATTGAATCGGAAAGAACAAGCTGAAATAGCAGACGGCTCTTCTGTTGTTATTAAATCGATAGACAACATTGTGTCTGTGTTAGTAAAAGAGAAAGAGAGGCTGATTGAAGAGTTAGATACGCATATTGACAATCACCCAACACTGAAAAAGAAAAGACACCTTCTCGAAAGTATTCCTGGTGTTGGCTCTGTTGTATCAAGGCTTATGTTGTCGGTTCTGTCCTCACATCCGTTTGAAAAAGCAGGAAGCGTATCGGCCTACTTAGGGCTAATTCCAAGAATTAGAGAGTCAGGAACATTAAAAGGCCGATCAATGTTATCAAAGGTTGGACCGCCTAATGTTAGAGCCAAAATTTATATGGCCGCCGTTGTCGCAAAACAACATAACCCTGATGTGAAAGCACTTTATGAACGCCTAAAAAACCGTGGTAAGACTCACATGCAAGCACTCGGAGCAGCCATGAGAAAGCTTGTACAAATTTGTTTTGGTGTTGTAAAGCATCAAAGCGAATACAAGCCTCAAATAGCCTAAATGACTAAAAAAGGCTTGATTGGAAAGATGGTATCTCCCCCTTAGCAGGGGGAGGAGCTAGATTTCTTATTCCCTCCTCTTTTTCAAGGGGAGGGTTAGGGAGGGGTAAGTGATACCGTGACCGCATCTTTTTATTAAATCTTTTGATGCAGATCAAACAACTAACAGTTACGATCTTATGTGAAGATTTTCTATAATCACACTGAATATTTTTAATAGTCTGATAACTTTAGGTTATGCCGATGAACATCAATAAGTTGCGTATATTTCACGAGGTATTTGTTACTGGCAACATAACTAGAGCCGCCGAGCGAAGCTATGTTAGCCAACCTGCGGCCAGTAAAATGCTAGCGAACTTTGAAGAAGAAATTGGCTATAAACTCTTTGTGCGTAACAACGGCAAGCTTATTCCGACCGACGAAGCGCTCTACTTGCACGAAGAAGTCTATGGCATCTTGCAAGGCGTCAACCACCTAGAAGACAGCATCAAACGAGCGAAAAACAGCAAAACCGGTCGATTACGCATTTGCACGATTTTCGGCCCGTCTTATCAATTTTTGCCCGAGCTTATCGCTGAATACATTAAGGATAACCCCGGTGTGGATGTGAGCCTGCATCTCTCTGGTTGCTCGGCCATTAGACAAGGTATCGCTTCAGGACAATATCAAATCGGCTTGGTAGATAAAGCCCAAAGTTCCTCAAAACACGATGCGGTCGCCTTCGACTTGCCTTGTTATTGCGCGGTACCGAAAGATCATCCGGCCGCTTTGTTAGACGTTATTCATCCTAAAGACTTATTGGATCTTAGCTGGATCACTTTAGATTCCGAAAACGCCACCACAAAAGCGCTCAAACGCATTTATACGGAAGTCGGGCTGCCATTGAATCGAACCCTAGAAGTCCATACGACCATTCATGGTCTTTCTTTTGTGAACTTAGGAATGGGCGCTACCTTAGTCGACATTCTGAACTTCCGTTACTTTGACAAAGTCTTTCAATTACCCAACGTCGTTTTGAAACCCTTCCACCCCAGCGTTGTTGAACCGCTCGAAGTACTCACCTCCAACTTGAGCCCACTGTCAGGCCTCGCCAAAGATTTTTACGACGCATTGATACGTAAATTAGAGATACAAACCCAACTGACATCGGATACAACCAATGCCTGACGACCATAAAACCCGCTGCGCGTGGGCCAGTTCCGCACCTGACTTTCCTGAATACCATGATAACGAATGGGGCTTTCCGGTTGATGACGACCAGCGTTTGTTTGAAAAACTCTGCTTAGAGACTTTTCAATCAGGCTTGAGCTGGCGAACGATTTTGACTAAGAGAGAAAACTTTCGCCTCGCCTTCCAGCAATTCGATTTTCATAAAGTGGCATTATTTGGTGAGAAAGAAATAGCAGAACTACTTAACAATCAAGGCATAGTGCGGAATAAACGCAAAATCCTCGCGGTGATTAACAACGCCAAACGCGCCCTAGAAATGATCGAACAAGAAGGCTCATTAGCCGCTTTTATCTGGCGCTACGAACCCGACGAAAACACCCTTCCTCCACCAGAAACCCAAACCACTTGCGCTGAATCCATCGCCCTTTCAAAAGAGCTCAAAAAACGCGGTTGGCAATTCGTTGGTCCAACGACAATGTACGCCTTCATGCAATCCATGGGACTCATCAACGACCATGCGGAACACTGTTTTATGCGGGAGGAAATTGATAAAACGAGGAAGGGGCTTGTTAGGCCGAGTTAAACAAAACATCACTTTCAAGCAAACAATTTCATCACGAACAGCAATGCCATATATCCACATATTTATGCCATGTTTTAGTCTTATGTCCTTTGAGCAAGAATGATTCACTTGCAAATGATCAAAAAACGATCTATTTTGTAAAAGAACAGTAAAGAAAAAGGACTTCCACTATGCGTTTTTTATTCTTTCTAATCTCTATCGCGCTATTAACCGCTTGTTCGAACACTCAACTCAATGTGGTAGATAGTTTAACCTCATCGGCACAAAACGACGGCGTTGCCATGCACCCCAGTAAATGGATGATAACTAGCCATCCGCTACAAACCACCTACGTTTCTTTAAATGGGCAACTAGCATTCAGAGTGGGACAAGTTTGTATAACCAGTAGATACCGTTCTCCGTTTTCTGCGAACTGTCAGAATGAACTAGCTTATTCAGAGATAACAGAAAGCTTAGTGGAAGCACTAAAAGAATCAAAAAAAGAAATGTCAGATAAATTAAATACAGAGAAAGCTAAAACCGCTTTAAATAAGATAATTAACAGCTTAAGTGATGCGCCAATATTATTAAATGAAAATGAAAATACACTAAGACAAGAGCTGAATATACTAAGAAACAATAGTAAAAATCCAGATAGCGCTAATAATTTATACAATAAAATCATCGCCATACTTGATACAATTAAAACAAACATAGTTGATGTAGAAGTTGAGCGTAAAGGCAAGCTATACAGAGAATATTACCCTTCTAATACATCGAAAAATTTGACGAACTTCAATCAACAAATCATATTATCATCTGCTTATGAAGCAGCGAATGCTGAATACTTACAATGCCAAATTGACGCAACAAACACAGCTTATAGTAAGCTGAACTCAAGTACTCAAGAAGAATTCACTAAAGAAAAGAAAGTGATATCAGAGATATTAGAAAAACAATGTCAAAATCTAGAAGACAATCGAAACAAAGCCTTAGCAGATCTGAATAAATCAATAAGTAAACTCCCCAATTCAAAGTCAATGCTAGCATTTATTAATGCAGTCAATAATGAAAAAACTAGGTCAGCAGACTTTGTAATAGCCAGTACAAACCATTTATCCTGCCTTGTAAACGAACAAAAAAAGCTAAATAAAATCATCGATGATAAGAAGGCTGATCTAGCTAAAGCTAAAAGCGACGAAGCCGCAAAGGAAAAAGCTAAAGAAAATTTGAGTGAAGCTGAAGAAAATGCAAAAAATCCAGAAAATATTCAGAATGCTTGCTCAGAAGAAGACAAAAAACAGGCCCTAGTAGCGTTAGAAAAAGCCAGACTAAAAGTCGAAGCTCTCGCGATTGTACCAAACAGAGTGGTATATAACTGGGCGAAAAATACAAAATGGGAAAGTGGCGTCGTCGTTCAATCAGAATCCAACTCTACAAATATGAAAGCAAACAAAACAGCCTCCGGCTATACTGTCGTTGATGGTGTCATAATAGAACGCTACCAAATGTCTTGCAATGAGCTTACTATGCTTAAAAAACGCTCAGATGCCGACCGTTTAAAAATCGTTACTACGACATTGGCTGCAGAAGAGCTTTATTACAATGCCAATGAGGAAACGAACTTTGCTTTGAATGCCGCCTTTTCTTTCACTCCAAAAGAGCTAAAAATGCTCTCCAAACTAAAAGATAAGGATGGTAAGGAATTAAAGTTAGAAATTCAGACTACCATCAATAAAAGTAGCAGTATCGCCTCAAAAGGCTATTTAACAGCGCCAACAGTGACCCTTGACGATTATAAAGACATTACAATCCCTGATTCAACTGAAACTGAAACTAAAAATCCAAATGACATTAAATCTAGCTTAACTTATTACGCAGTATTATCTGACGTAGAAACGTTATCCTGTAACTAAAAAATATAGATAAGATTACAGCTAAAAATTTTAAATTCCCAAAAATGGGCTGGCAATTCGTCGGCCCAACGACCACGCGGAAGACTGTTTTCTGCGGGAGGAAATTGATAAAGCGAGGAAGGGGTTTGTGAGGCCATGAAAGCACATCTAATCGAAGTCAATTTGCTTATTTTTGCGTATGAATCACAGTTTTCAAATCAAAATTAAGGGATTTAAGCACTTTTACTATCGTATCAAATTGCGGCCGAGAACCTGATCTGAGGGCTTTGTAAAGGCTTTCACGTCCAAGCCCACTGTCTTTGGCTATCTGCGTCATGCCTCGTGCTTTAGCAATATGACCAAGCGCATGAATCAGCTCGTCGGTATCACCATCCTCAAGCACCATAGATAAATAGGCAGCAATATCTTCGTCTGTACGAAGTTGCTCAGCCATATCAAAGTTGGTCAATTCTTTTATTGAAGTCATGTCGTCTCATCCAGTTTTGTAGCTCGCTATTTTATTATACATAAAACAATCCGTATCCATTTGAATACAGTATGGTTGTTTTTTAACCTAATCTCAATATTTTTCTACACCGCTCATGCAATCCATGGGGATCATCAACGACCATGCGGAACACTGTTTGATGCAGGAAGAAATTAATCGGGCGAGGAAGGAGAGTAATAGACCAGTAAGAAAACGACGCATAGGTTTTCTTTGGTATATACAAAATAAACGATCACAGCCATTATTGTTAATTAAAACTAAAAGGCTGCATTTGATTGATGTCTTTATCTGATTATTAAAAGGGAAGTCTAAAATGAGTCTAGCAGGAATCCGATCCAACCGTGGAGACGCATATCAAAGATCAGTCGCTCTCTATTGGACGATAAAGATGCTTCTAGATGAAAATATATCTGGAATTCAAGTCGATGCGGTATCCACATCTGACGACCCAAAGCCAGTGTACCAAGACGATATAATTATTTTATACAAAAATGGCGATAGAACATTCATTCAAGCAAAAATCAATCAAGCCAAACACGAGCCGTGGAAACTAATAGATACCACACTAATTAAAGAGCTTAAATCATGCAAAAGCCAGTTACTCTCAAAACCAAACTATGAAGTTCATTTCTATTCTCGTACGCCTTTTGGTGGTTTTCAGCGTCTCATCGAAGAAAGCTCAGTACATCCTGACTTAGAAGCTTTTTTAAGAGATGCGCCTCAAGGACAGATAGATACTTTCGATGCCATCACAAAAATTTGGGATAATGATGCAGCCACAGCATTATCGTTGATAAAAAGGATTCGAATTGGACCTCAAAACGGCTCATCCGAATGGCAAGATCTAAGTCATGAGTTACTGAAGCCGACCTTTCCAAGAGCAAATACAGCGCTTGAACTAATCTATAACTATGTAGATCATCAACACCTGCACCTTGCCGATAGTAAAATTGTTTTAGAACGGCAAGATATTCTAGATATGCTACATGAACATGGGATTCATCAAGCTTTAGCCTTTGATGAAACAAAATTGATACGGTCATTTCGCGATTTTTCTGTCCAAGGTAGACAATGGGTAAGAAGCATTGGTGGCGAAAAAATACACAGAGAAGAGCTTACTTTACTAAAACAAGCAATCGAGCAAAAAGTACCCTCAATTCTATTAGAAGATATAGCGGGTGGCGGAAAAACATGCCTTCTGCTTGATCTCATGGACGATCTGGATGAGCAAAAAGAAGCTGTCTCTTTATTTATCAAAGGCGATATTTTTGCCTCAATCAATACATTAAAAGACTTAGAACAATATGGCTTGCCTAAAGACTTCATATCTCAATGCGCTTATTTGGCCGATAGAAGACATATCGTCATAGCAATAGATTCTCTTGATGTTTTGGCCGTGGGCAGAAGCCACAATAGCCTTAGATGTTTCTTAGGTATGATTGCAAGCTTATCCAAAATCCCGAACATTACTGTTGTTGCTGCTAGCCGTTCCTTTGATGCCAAATATGACCCTTTATTAAGAGAAATGAAATGGGGTGAAGTTATTTCAATTTCGCCTCTTTCGTTCAATGACAGCATTGCTCCATTATTTAATAAATGGGGCTATACCGTTAGCCAACTCAGCGCCAAACTGAAAAACGTATTAGTAATTCCTCAAAACTTAAGGCTCTTTTATGAGCTATTACACAAAGGAATGACGATAGATGAGATTGGAGAGCATGACCTTTATGACATATACCTTCAAGAGCTTGTTGAAAAAGACGCCAATCTTGGGCAAGTTGTTCTGAATACGTTACAGGAAACGTCTCTTGGTTTATTAAAACTACGTAGTTATGAGTTCCAAAAAAGATCATTAGATGTTTCCCCTGATCAATTGCAATACCTATTAAGCAAACAGATTATTATGGAGGTAGGACCTAATCAGCTCATGTTTAGCCATCAAACATTAGCTGATGCGCTTCGAATCAGACAAGCATTTCAGAAAGGTACAACACTATTAGCGTTTTCTACATCGCAGCCTCAACTCCCTTTCATTCGTCCTGCTGTCAGATCATTAATTCAAACATTGAAAAATAGATCCCCGAAGCAATGCATTAGACAATTACGCGAATTCTTATTATCAGATAAAGTATCAATGCATTTAAAACGTCTCGCCGTAGAGACATTAGCTGAAATGGAAGCGAGCGGACACGATATTGCATTAGTCATTACACTATCAAATCAGCACCCTCAATTATTCCGCCGCCTGTTAGAAAGAGCCAGCTGTGAAAGTTGGTTTCTACTTATTTATAATCAGCTAATTTCGAATATCGATGTAAAAAAACCACATGATCATTCCTATGTAATCATATATTTCCTATCAAAATTTTTTAAAGGAAATGAAAAAGAAATTATAAAAATATGGCATATAGCAATTGATGACGAATGGTTAAATATTAGAAATTTTAGTTGGTTAATATCAACTGAATTAGAAAAAAACAAAGTCTGGAACAATCTTGATTTAGATAGTCTATTGAAAAAGCTATTAGAACATAGTGAGGAAGATCACCCTAGCCTTGGCAAAAGCATTTGTAGGTATATAGATGCTACAGGAAAAGGTGATCACCTATTATGGATGTATATTACTTTAAATACTAAGCCGATTAGTGAACTTGATGCTAGTAGCGAGCTAGAATTCTACTGCAATTCTCACGACTTTCTAACAGAAAACTATTTTGAAGAAAGACTTAAAGTTTCTGATGAACTATTTAATAGTGCTTTGGGCTACCTGCTTAGCTTTACACAAAGTAATGATTCTGATTTTTATGTAGATTTTTTAAAAAATACATCTTATGAAAAACGGCATACTCATAGTGATATATATTTTGGTAGCTCTACCAGCAATTTTTTAAATGCTGTTGGAGAAGCTATGAAAAAACGATGTAATAAAAGCGATGGTTGTTGGAAGAGTTTCGAACCTAAACTAAGAGTATGCGATGATCTCGGTCTAATTTATTTACTGATTGAATCCTACCACGAAAACATCATTGGAAATGTCGTAGGTATTTCTGCGATCCTTACAAATAAAAACTTATTAAAATACGGTATCTTAGAGTTTGAATTAGGTACTCTAGCTCTTGCTGCTTATCCTTATATCTCTAATAAAACACGCGAAGAGCATCAGCGAAATATATTTAATCACTATGAGAATAAAGAACGTCAGGATTACTGGACCCTAAAGGGAATGTATGGAGACTTAATATGGGTTCCTGCCTCATATCGTCTACCAGAGCTGTTTGACACTTTTGTCTTGTGTGAGAAAAAGTATGGCACGCCTAACCTTTTCAGACAGCCAAATATTACTGGATGGTCAGGTACTGTTAGATCCCCCATATCAATAGATCAAATTTTAAACTTCTCTAATGATGGTCTTGTGAATGTTTTGAAACATTACACTAATGAAAATGGTTTCTCTGACCATCTTCTTGGCGGCCTTGATAGTGTAGAGAGTGCATTAACTTCAGCAGCCACTCAGGTACCTCTTAAGTTTATTCCGATAGCACATTTACTCTACCAATCAAATGCACCAATCAGTAGCATACTATCAATTATTAACGGAATAGCATCCCACTTAAGTCATCGATTTGGCAACTTGCAAACACCCAATTGGAAAGAGCTTCAACCTCTCCCAGATGGCCAAGCATTAGCTTTTGAATTATTAAACCTTGTTGAACGCTATGGTAAATATTATATCCGCAACACCTATCATGCTAGAGCAATCCAAGCATGTAGCCACGTCTTAAAAGACGACCTATCAGTTGAACGCTTATGTTTTCAGCTATGGCAACTCAGCGCTAGCACGATCCCTAATCCTGATGAAGACAATGAAACCAAATCTCTCGTTGGAAAAGGAATTAACTCGGCAAGAGGGATAGCAGCAGAAACAGTATTAGTAATATGTAATGATCGATTAGAGAAAAATAGAGATATCACCTCCAATTTAAAGCAGCTTTTAATACGTTTTGCCAAAGATCCGTCAATGGTAGTTAGAGCAACATTTTTGAGACGCTTTCCTTACTTTCTAAGTATGAACTCAGAGTTCGGTTGGCAGCTCATTGATATTATTACGAAAAATGGTACATCAAGGTTGTTAAAACACCTCGAACAGATTTTGTATTACCAATATCATGAGAACTTCAATTTAGTAGAGCCATACCTTAATAAACTTAAGCTGATTAATGATAAAAAAAGTGCTGAAGCTTGGGGCAGGTTGGCGACGCTTTGTTACTTGTCAGACTATATTTCTGAGGAAGATCTTTGGCATGACTTGCCTCATCAAAATGAAGCGGCTAAAGAAGGTATAGGACAAGTACTAATAGCTAACTATGCGAATAAAAATCATGCAAGTAAGTGCTTAGAAGGACTGAAAAAGCTTTTTGTGAGTCAGGATTCCAAATCTATATGCTTAAAATTTGAGCGATCATTAAGTAACAAAAATATCTTACACAGCGTTAACTTAGAAACAATAAATTTATTTATTGAATACTCCACATCTAACAAATCCCGAGAAATAGATGGTGTATTTTTCTGGCTAGAAAAGAATGTGTTACATATGCCAAATGAAATTTTGAATACCCTAGAGAAAATTATAGACCGATTTAGTGATGAATCAGAGCCCGTACATTTTTATGAAAAAAAACCATTACTCTCTACTTTGAAATCACTTCTTCAAGAAGCAGATCTTAGCGATGATGAGGAGTTTATTGATAGGGTACTTTCTGCTCAGTATTGGTTCCTTGATAAGGGCGTTCAAGACATAGAGAAGTTGATCGAGCCATAGAGTTTTCCACGATAAAAACACCGGCTCAAACGCTGGGTTCAGCAGGGTTAACGGGGGCTGTAGTTTATAAATACTGCTCATGTATCATCCTTGCGACTTCTATATTACGGCTATCCTTGCTCGCTTCTAATTCGGCTACGGCCAATAGCGCTTGGCTTGTTTCTGACCATGCTAACTTGGCTCCCCAAAAGGCTGGAACTAACCATAAAAGCCCTTCTGGATTCGGGCGGCATTTAAGTTGGGCTAGTTTCTTTTGTAACGGCTGGCGGGTAAACAGCTGTAACTCTTGAGGATGAAGGTATTGGGTTAATTTTTCTGCTGCGGCTTCTCCGCCCCAAAAATCGTTTTCTTCCATTGGAATATCTTGCCATTCCCTTTCGAACTGTAAACGAATGCCGCCTAGTTTTGGTCTAATCGATAAACGATAAGATTCGACCCAAAGGCTTAGCATCCGTTCTGTGTCCAGTATTCGTCTCGTATCGCCAAGGCTAATCAGGGACTCAGACTCAAAAATCCCCAAACCTTTGCTCACCATGCCCAATGAAATATTGGCGTATTCAGCAATCTCTCGGTATGACAAATTAAGCACATCGGGTTTAGATAAAAGAACAAATAGCAACTTTGCTGCGCCTTCACCTAATTTGTTGCTTTTGTTTGCAAGATTTAATTTATTCTTCGATTGGCTCGTTTGTTGGGATTCAATCCAAATATGCAGAGCTGCGTTGTTAATTCTTACATTCCCTGCGCTATCAATGAAGTTAATCCTATTTTCCATGCAGATGTCAGCTAAGTAAGGCGTAAGACGATTACAAATCAGCAACGTATTAGGTGCTGCATCAGCGAATAATGAGCTTAAGCTTTCCTTGCGATGAATGTTTTTCACTGCAACATAGAAAGGATATTCATCACCACTCACGGTTAAGCACACTTCACCATCGGTAAAATTCTCACCGTTAACGCACTCATTTTGGACGAAGTCGGCTTTAATGTGAGCTGGTAACAACGCCAGCACATTCATAGCTAATGCAGTTTTTCTTGTCCTAGTCGACATTGATGTTCACTCTTCAAGTTTGTTCATGAATCATGAACAAACTATATCTTTGATCCTCAGACAATACAAATATCTTTCCCTTCATGCAATCCATGGGACTCATCAACGACCATGCGGAAGACTGTTTTATGCGGGAGGAAATTGATCAAGCGAGAAAAGCCTTTCGTCGCCCCTAAAGAGGCTCTTTTTTCTACCCATTCACTTTTTCGTTTTTCCCATGGCTGCTCTGGTCGCAAAGGTAATAATACCGATGCCGACAATCAGCATAAACGCCAGTGTATAAAGAATGATACTAGATGAAATCTCGACTTCCATGACCCCATTTTTTGGCATGGACATATACATAAGGGACAACAGGGTTAATGGAATCGATATAATGAGCCCTAACACTTCGATAATAAATAGGACCTTTGGCATTTTATCCTTAGAGATAGGAAATATTTTCGCCAAATCCAGCGCATAGACCAGAAAATACCCAATACCACAGAGTAAAGAGCCAATCAGAGCAAGACGTCCACCGCCAATACAAAAATAGGCTAAGGGAAAGCTGGCAATACCGAGAACGGTTAGGAAGGTGTTAAAGCTGCCTAAAATGAAGGGCGATATATGTGAAAAGTTGCGCGTCTCGACGGGGCCTCCGGGGATCAGAGCACTGAGTAGTAAAACCGAAAGAACAAGCAAACCAGATATAGCATAACCAATGTAATGATCCATAATCTTCCACAGCTTATCGCTTTTTCAGTTCTTTAAAGAGTAGAGATTAGTTTAATTCAATATAAGGTTAAATTAAATGCGCATTAGGCAGTTTGGTCTTCAACAGCCCACAACACTAGAAACCATTACGACCTCGTTAAAACACCCAATTGATTGGGGCAATCCGTCACTCATTCCGCGAGTCCTCCATCAGATCTACGAGAAATCATGCTGCCTTTTCAATGAAATCGAAAGAAACCTCACCGCGGCAAAACGCACTCAAATTGTGCAAAAATAAAGTATTGCATCGAAACATTTTCGGTCTTAACGTCAATTATTGCTGGTCACAAAATGCACGATTAAGTCTTTTAAATCAGGCTTGAATGATGGACAGTGGTAACAATAAGAATGGTGCAGTGAATTAATTTATGTCAATTAAAGAGATAGCAACCCAGTTGGAGTTGTCGGTATCGACAGTGTCACGAGCACTGAACGATTATCCAGACATTAGCCCAAGTACGAAAAAGCGTGTGCTGAAAGAAGCAGCGCGACAGGGCTACCAATTGAAAGGGCCAGAAATGGCTCATTGGGTGCAAGCAAAACGTGTGATCACGGCGATTATTCCTTGCCAAGACACACAATATCTCGACCCCATTCTTTCGAAGGTGTTGGCTGGGACTCGACATGCGCTGCAAGCAGAGGGTTATTTACTGCAAGTGGTGGCAATCGATACGGGCAAACAGGAATTAAGTGAGTTTGAACGCCTAGTAAAAGCGGGCGATCAAGACGGTTTTCTGCTCCTTCGCACTCGGGTTAACGACCCGAAAGTCCATCGTTTACTGAAACTTAACGTACCTTTTGTGTGTTACGGACGCACCGAGCGCGCGGCGCAATTTGCTTGGCTGGATTTAGACAACTATCAAGTCGGTCATTTAAGCCTTAGCCGATTGCACGAACAAGGCCATCGCAAGATTGGCGTGGTATCGGTAAGCGAGCGATATTTTTTCGCCCAGGAAAGACGACGCGGTATTCAAGACGCCGCCGAACAAATTGGGCTTTCTCTTGCGTCTGAACAATGGCTAGAAGTAGGCTTTGATGAGGAAAAAAGTTACCTCGCCTGTGCCGAATTTCTGCTCCAGCACCCAGATATCACCGCGTTGATTTGCCTAACCAGCACCAGCGCGCGAGCCGCGGCATTAGAGGCCATGCGATTACACAACACACAGCTCAATGAAAGAGAAAAGCCAGTGTGTGTGATTGGTTGTGATACACCCGCTGATGAGCTGACCGCCAGTATGGGGATCACCAGCATTCAACAAGCGCCACCAGCACAAATAGGTGAGCAACTTGCCAGAATGATGGTGTCGCGCATCAAAGGAACTCCGGTGAAGGACCTACAGGTCGTTTTAGCACCGGGCGTTGTGACAATAGGATTCTAAAATCTAAAGGTTCAGACAATTACCAATAAAAACAATAGTACCAATAAAAACAATAGAGGAAGCCATAATGAACAATAGAACTTCACTATTCGTCGCCGGCACTGTGCTGGCCAACGGACTCCTAATCAGCTCGCTCGCCAATGCCGCCACGGTAGAATTTTGGACAGCGCAAACCCAAACTGACCGCTTACAAAATATTGAATTGCTGGCCAGTACCTTTGAAGCCTTAAACGATGGGGTGACCGTTAAAGTCGTCGCTGTTGATGAAAACGAAATGGCAACACAAATGGCAGCAGCCGTTGCCGCTGGGACCACACCGCAACTGATTGAAGTGAACTCCGAAATCATCATGGCGCTGGGTGAAGAAGGCATTGTCGATACCAAAACACACCAAGGCGTGATCAAAGACATCGGCAAAAATCGCTTCCACAAAGGCGCATTGACCACACTAACCTCACCGTCTGGCGAATATTACGGTTTGCCCTACCATGGTTGGATTCAAGGAATCTGGTACCGCAAAGACTGGTTTGATGAAAAAGGTCTTGCTGCACCAAATACCTGGAAAAACATTGAAACCGCCGCCAAAGCACTGACCGATAAAGCCAATAATCAATACGGCATATTGGTCGGCACCAAACAAGACAGCTACACAGAACAAGTCTTTACTCAACTAGCGCTGTCCAATAACGCCGCCGAATTTAATGCTAAGGGCGATCTCGTATTCAACAGCCCAGCCACTCTAGAAACTATTAAGTATTACAAAGAGCTAGCTAAGTACAATCCACCTGGCCCACAGAACTGGCGTGCTCGGGATTATTACTTGCAAGGAAAGATGGGCATGTTCTTTTATTCCTCTTACATCATGGATGATCTCGCCTTAGCAGAAGTCGCCAAAGGTTCTCTATCTTCTGAGAACTTCAAAGAACTCAGCGGCGGCACTTTTGACCCTGAGTTGGTAAAAAACACCGCGTTCGCACCGATTATCACCAATAAAAGCGCCGCGTCTTACGGAACCTTGTCTGGCCTTGTCGCACTGAAAACCCAAAGCGCTGAAGACACTAAAGCCACCAAAGACTTCATCGAATTTATGTACGATCCAGCTAGTTACATCACCTTCCTACATATGGCACCAGGCGGCATGAACCCGATGCTAAAAGGCATCGCTGAAGATCCAGCCTATTTGGAAGATCCAAACGGTGTATTTAAGCTTTACGGTCCAGAAAAGATGAAACAAATCGTCTCTGGTTTTGACGACATTCGTTCTTTCTCCGTGGTGAAAGGCAAAACCTTCCCTGCGTCTGGCGCCATCTTTGCTAAATCGGTGATTCCTCGAATGATCTACGACGTAACCATTGAAGGCAAAGATCCGCAAGCTGCACTAGACAGCGCGGAAGCGGAAATGAAAGCCATTATGGGCGAATAAACAAGCGAAGGTATGAATAAAGGGAAGCAAATATGTCTTCTGTCTTAATAAAAAACGAAGCTCGACTCGGCCTAAAACTGGTCGCTCCCGCGGTCGGAATCATTGGCTTGCTGGTGATTTACCCTATTTTGTTCAACATCTACCTGAGCTTTTTTGATGTTCAACTCAATGGCACCAAGACCTTTGTCGGTATGGAAAATTACACGGATTTGCTCGGTAATCCGCGTTATTACCATTCGATCGGCGTATCGGTTATTTATCTGATCGGAACCGTTGTCGGCACCACGGTGCTGGGGTTAGCGGCGTCAATTCTGATGAATCAAGAGTTCCGCTTTCGCAACCTGGCTCGCGGTTTGATTCTCCTACCTTACTTTGCCCCTGTTATCAGTGTGGTGTTTGGCTGGCAGTTTATTTTCGATCCGGTGAACGGCATTTACAACCATGTGGTGGTCGATGTTTTGCATCTGACCGACACTCGGGAAAATCTTATCGGTAACCCCGATTCTGCTTTGTTTGTGGTGATCATATTCGATATCTGGAAGCATTTCCCGATCGCCTATTTGCTGTTTCTCGCCAAGCTGCAAAGCGTACCGAAAGACTTGTACGAAGCCGCCGCGATAGACGGACAAAACGCGTGGGGCCGTTTCTGGCATGTGACATTGCCAGAACTAAGATTCGTCATTGGCACCGTGGTGTTGCTGCGAATTATCTGGAATTTAAACCGCTTTGAAGATGTTTACTTGCTTGCACCCAATGTCGAAACCTTGCCTATTTTCACCTATTACCAAGCGTTCGCAGGCATCGTCGATCAAGGCGTCGCGGCGGCGATTTCGGTGATTCAATTACTCGTTCTGGTCGGCTTGATCTGGCTGTACGTTCGTAAAGTCCTTAAGTGGTAGGGGAAGAATATGATGAATAAACGCTCAACCACCCAATCTGTGATCTTGTATGCCTTGGTACTCGCCTTAGTGATTTTTTGCGTGTTTCCGTTTTTGCAGATTCTTGCGACCTCGTTAAAACACCCAATTGATTGGGGCAATC
The DNA here is from genome assembly GCF_965225885.1 of Marinomonas sp. Taxonomy (NCBI): domain Bacteria; kingdom Pseudomonadati; phylum Pseudomonadota; class Gammaproteobacteria; order Oceanospirillales; family Oceanospirillaceae; genus Marinomonas; species Marinomonas sp. The sequence continues at coordinate 764,743 of NZ_OZ245329.1, read as the reverse complement.
CGTCACTCATTCCGCGTGTTTTACACTTGGATGCATACAAAGAGCTACTTGGCTTGATGCCAGCAAAAGAAGTGGATGTGCCTGCTAGTGTGCAACGCTTACTTGATAACCCAGCGCTGTCGGCCGAGAAAAAGCAGATGCTACTGGATAAATTTAGCTCTGGCGGCGATGTGTTTCCGTTTGGTCGCTACATGCTCAATACCTTTGTGATTTCCTTCGTGACAGGGATTTGCTCGACTTTCTTGGCGTCTCTTGCTGCCTATGCCATTGCGCGCTTACGTTTCCCTGCGCAATCCTTGATGGCAAACGGTGTTTTGTTTGTCTACATGGTTGGCGGTGTTTTGCTGATGGTTCCGCTCTATCAAATGAGCGTCAACGTCGGCTTGGCATCGAGCGCGACAGGGACGATTTTCAGTCTGTTTTTGATCTATCTGATTCAGACCTTGCCAGTCGCCATGTACATGTTGGGAAATTACTTTCGTACCATTCCCTTCTCACTCGAAGAAGCGGCAATGATGGACGGTTGCTCAAGGGTGGAAGCCTTCTGGCGCATCATCATGCCCTTGTCAAAACCCATGCTGTTTACCGTGTTTATCTATTGTTTTGTCATCGCTTGGAACGAGTATTTGTTTGCTTCCGTGTTCCTCAAACAATACCAAGATTTCCAAACCTTGCCGTTGGCATTGCAAACCCTATTCACCTCGAAAAATGCCATTTGGGATCGCATCATGGCCGCGTCCATGTTGACGCTATTGTCAGTGGTGATTTGTTTCATGTTGGCGAATAAGCATTTATCAGGCGGACTTACCGACGGCGGCGTTAAAGGATAAGGAATAGAATTATGAGCTCAGTAATCTTACGTAACGTAAACAAGTCCTATGGCAACTTGCCGATAGTAAAGAACCTCAATTTAGAAGTAAAAGACGGTGAGTTTGTCGTGCTGGTTGGCCCAAGTGGTTGCGGTAAAAGTACCACGCTGCGCATGGTGGCAGGGTTGGAAGACATCACCAAGGGAGAAATCCAGATTGGCAGCCGCGCCATTAATGATTTGCCACCACACAAACGCAACATCGCCATGGTGTTTCAAAACTACGCCTTGTATCCACATATGTCGGTGCGAGAAAACATCGTCTTTGGTTTGAAGAAATCCGGTGCCGACGCGGAAACCATCAAACAGAAACTCGCTGATGTCTCGGAAATGCTCAAGCTCGACGATTACTTGGATCGCAAACCTGCCGATTTATCTGGTGGCCAGCGCCAACGTGTCGCCATGGGGCGAGCCCTTGCTCGTGATGCGGATGTGTATTTGTTTGATGAGCCATTATCGAACCTAGATGCCAAACTGCGTCATCACATGCGGACGGAAATCGCCCGTATTCAGCATCAATACAACATGACGGCGATCTACGTTACCCACGACCAGATCGAGGCCATGACCTTAGGCGACCGAGTCGTGGTGATGCGCGATGGCATCGTCGAACAAGTCGGCACACCGATGGAGATCTATCTACAGCCGACCAACACCTTTGTCGCGACCTTTATTGGTTCACCCGCGATGAACTTGATTGAAGCCAAGATAGAAGGCGAAGATCTGGTATTCGACAATTACCGACTGCCAGCGGCGAAAATCGCCAATGTAGATTTACAGGACTTCAAATCCCACGACACAGTTTTGGTTGGCATTCGCCCTGACTTCTTTGAAGACAGCGCCTTGTCTTTAAAGAGATCTCCTAGTGACAACCTATTTGAATTCAACGACATACAAGTGGAATTGGTAGAAAACCTCGGCTTCGACAAAGAGATCATGTTCAAACTCGGCGGCGAAGACGCCAAAGCCCGACTCGACCTACGCTCCCACGTTAAACGCCAAGAGAATATTTCGTTATCGGTGGATCTAAATCGCGTCTTGTTATTCGACACCAGCCCGCAAGGCATGCTGTTAAATGCAGGGGAGGTTTGAGGGTTTTGAGAAGATAGGTGGAATGCAGCCTTTTGATGACTAAAAGGCTGCTTGGATTTATATCAGCCCAACCATTTCGACATATGCTTTTTAGCTTCATTATTCGATAGAACTCGGCCTTTTTGTATCGCCGTTTCACCACGTATAAGACCTGCTAATATTTTCGTATAGTTAGACCCAACCACAAAAATTGGAGGTTGACGGCCACTTAACTCTTTAAAAAAATGGCCATTTGAAATTTTAATGAGGTGATTATTCATTCAATATTTATAATTCTAAGATATATTGTCAACTCTAAAAAAGTATGTGTAGCGCTCTATGATAATCACATTCTTGAACCGGAAGAAACTCGATACTGTCTCAGGTCCTCATCTGAAATATCTGAGCTAGGCACCAATCTATAATGTTTTTCCCTTACTAACTTAACCTGATCTTCTTGAACAACAAGTTCAAATATAGCAATTAGATCATCCTCCATAAACTGTGTGGAAATAGCCCTGATAATCAAATTTGGATATTTTTCTGCACAACATAATATATCTTGCTTAGTTTGAACAACCGAGAGCTGGTCATTTCCACCTTTTGCCTGAACTGGAATGACATAATGGCTGCCCCACTGATCTACACCAACATAGATTTCATCTATTTCTATTTGTCCCACACTTTTCACAGTTGTTCTCAAATGATTCTGTAATGAATAGGTTGTAAGTCCAAGAAATATATCGATTAACCTGTTATATCTCACCTTAGCTAAAGCATATTGGCTTACAATTTCGGGGGTGGAGTCTGGTATTTTTATCGTAATCAATTCAGGATTAGGAAGAATTCTGTTTACTTTTACCAATTTAATAACATATTTAGCTCGGCCTGCGCCTTCAATTATCCACTCCATTCCCTTTGGTTGAGTCTTAATGATTTTTTCCGGCATCCCCAATCTATAACGAATAGAATAAATAATATCGCCAAGGTTTTTTATAGGCTCACCCCCTAGCTCAAGAGCTGCCTGTTCAAGATCTTCTCGTTTAAAGTATAGCTCTTCATTTAATGATTGATAATGATCAAAAAAGATCTTCTCAATCAACATATGATATCGATTCTTTAGGGAACCTCTGAAAAAAGACGAACTTATGGCATGATTCTCTTTATTTCTTTCGACTTGGGACAATACCATGGATCAACTCAGCTTTTCTGATGCCGAACATAACAGCAAGCGTAAACAAACAAAACGCGAACGCTTTCTTTTAGAAATGGATAAGGTGATTCCTTGGAAGCGCTTAGAAGAATTGATCTCGCCTCATTACCCAAAGTGGGAGGGAAAAGGACGTAAGCCCTATGAGCTTGATACTATGCTGAGAATCTACTGTTTGCAGCAATGGTACAACCTAAGTGATCCTGGGATGGAAGAGTCACTTTACGAGATCCACTCGATGCGTCAGTTTGCCAAACTTTCGCTTAGCAGAGGGTCTATTCCAGACGAAACGACGATTCTCCATTTCCGTCATTTGCTTGAGAAACATCAACTGACGCAGGCTATTTTGTCTGATGTTGTTGAGTATCTAAACGAAAGAGGTTTGATGCTACGCACAGGCACCATCGTGGATGCCACGATTATTAATGCTCCCCTTTCGACTAAAAACAAGCAAAAAGCGAGGGATCCAGAAATGCACCAAACGAAAAAAGGCAATCAATGGTACTTTGGTATGAAAGCGCATATCGGAGTCGATGCTCGTAATGGTTTGGTTCACAGTGTCCACACCACCGCCGCCAATGTCCATGATATTGTGGCGGCAGAACACTTATTGCACGGTGAGGAAGCGTTTGCTATAGGAGACTCAGGGTATCAGGGCATCCAAAAACGAGACGAATTTAAGTACAGCGAAACGCAATGGCAAACGGTTCCACGCCCAAGCTGTTACCAGTCCGATAAGCTGAGCGATAAGGAAAAAGAGGTAGGACAAAAAACCGCCAAACTCTTGTCGAGTATCCGAGCCAAAGTAGAGCACCCCTTTCGTATTATCAAACGTCAATTTGGCTTCACGAAAACACGCTATAAGGGACTGCATAAAAACAGTGTTCAGCTAAACATGCTTTTCGCCTTAGCGAATTTATATCGTGCACGGAGGGTATTGTGATGCGCTTTGAAGGACCCCTCCTCTGAAAATTGGCACAGAGCAATAAACAGAGTCGAAGTGTGACTGTTTATTGGAAAAATAGGCTTCTTTGAGGTCCAAAATGAGTAAAAAGTTATGCACAAGGGAGAGGTGCTAATCAGTACAGAGGTTCCTTAGTTTAGCCATTGCTTATCCTTAGCGCTTCAATTTCAGACTGTTTACGTTTTTTGTTACCACTTTTTCTATCTCGTTTGGCGATAGGGTTTTCAATACTCCAGTATTTTGAAGCTGAAGACATGTCCATTCTTAATAAATTATCATCCCCCAAAACCAAAACTTCATTTGGCCTTTTTAGATTAGGTGAAATTATATTCATCAATTGCCTACCTAACGCGTAAGCAAGTGGAGGCGGAACGGCATTCCCTATTTGTCTGGCCCCATGCCATTTTGTCTCATGAAATCGGAACCAGTCGGGAAAACCATGTAAGCGTGCCATTTCCCTTACAGTTATACATCGAGGGTATTCATAATGTATTGGGCGTGGGCTAGTAAATGCACCTCTTGATGAATCAGTACCTGCTCGGAGGGTATTACAAACTCCATATTTAGATAACTTAAAAAATCTTGAAATTTTTTCAATTTTACCAGGGGATGTTTCTGCAAACCGTCTTCGTGAAATCTCAGTATGTTCTGTTCTAAGGCTACTTGTTAAACGGCTTTTATCCCATTCCCTTTTATAACCCAACCTCCAACCATCATCGTTAATACAACGCATTAAAGCCGAATAATCCGAAGCTTTTTTTGTATATTTAAACTCTACTTCATCACTTTTCATTAGCTCTTCGAAATCTTCTGCATTAGGGAGGTCACCTAAAGCTTGCTCGCAACTCACAGATTTTTCGTTACCTTGTTCTGGATATTCTGGTAAGGGCACTCCTTTTTTTGCACCAATTAAAAATAAACGCTCTCTACTTTGCGGGACACCATAATCTTTGGCATTTAGTACTTTCCACGGAGTCAAAACTTGATAGCCTATAGATTCGAGCTCTTTTATAATTTCTTCCAGAAACATCTTGTGCTTGCCAACAGTTAGTCCCTTCACATTTTCGAATAGGAAATATGAAGGCTGTAGTTCTTTTACTATGCGAATGTATTCTTTTACTAATTGGTTCCTTGGATCATCTAAAGCTCTTTTTCCTATTAGTGAGAAGCCTTGGCATGGAGCGCCTCCAGCAACCAAGTCAATTTTTACCGTGTCACTGAGGCAAGCCGCATCTCTAATATTTTGACCGCTGACGTTATTAATAGAATTCGGAAGCACAGCGCAATTTGGAAAATTATACTGGTGAACGCAAGAGTGAATAGGGTCAATCTCTACTGAAGCGACCACATCAAAACCAGCTTGCTCCAGCCCTAAACTCAGCCCTCCAACGCCAGAGAACACGTCAACTGCTATGGGTCTTTTGATCAAAATAAAGCCACTCAATAAATTTAAAAAAACAAAACTAGATTCTACCGTAATTGGATGGTTTTGTCGTAATGACAAAATCATACTAAGTCGCCTCCAACTCCTAAGCCAATGGTGACTAACTCCGGCATACCTAACTTCAGAATTAAAGCCAGCCAATAAACCCTGATGATATTTGAGACGTCTGGCTAGATGTGTTTTCGGTGAACTTGAACCCAATGCTTATTTGTTACTCTTTCAGAGAAGCCATTTTCTCAACTAGATAATCGACAAAGACTCGGACTCTGGCTGGCATGTGTTGTCCGCCAATAAACACCGCGTGGATGACTTCTTTGTCCTGCGGGTTGAAGTCTTCTAATAAGGGCACGAGTTGCCCCGATGCGAGGGCTTGTTGAATATGGAAGTTGCCAACTCGGGTAATGCCAATGTCCGCCATGACCAGCTCCACCAGCGTTTCACCATTGTTGGACGTCATGCTGCCTTGTATCGGTAGAATGTAGTCTTCGCCGTTCTCGCGAAATGGCCAGCCAGGTTCAACCCGCTGAAAGCTAAAATCCAGACAGTTAAAGTGCTGTAAATCAGCGGGCGTTTTTGGGATACCAGCTTGCGCTAAATAGTTAGGCGAAGCGACGATGGTCCTGCCTGTTTCACCAAGACGTCTTGCAGTTAGGTTGCTATCAGGTAAAGGGCCAAAACGTATCGCGACATCAATATGACCATCGGCCACATTGCTTATCTTATCGCTCACTTCGACTTCTATTTTGATCTTGGGGTAACGCGCTAAAAACTCTTTGTATAAAGGAATCATAGTCAAACGGCTATAAGCCGTTGGAGTACTGACTTTAATCAATCCGCTTGGGCTCGCTCGATCGGCGATAGCACGTTCGGTTTCTTCTAGGTCTTTCAAAATACGCCGTGCCGCAAGCGCATAGGATTCGCCTTCACTGGTTAAGTAAAGTTTGCGGGTAGAACGGACGAGCAGTCTTACACCTAAACGCTTTTCTATTCTTGTCATCATTCGACTTACAGCCGACGGCGTGAGACCCAACGTTCTTGCTGCACCGCTCAAACTGCCTGTCGTCGCGACGGTTAAGAAAGTTTCCATCTCAGCGGTTTTATCAACTTTTATTTGCTTCATTTGTGAATCCAATGCAAAACAGAATCGCTTTTTTGCCCACTATTCGGGTGTTTGTTATCGCGTTATATTCCTTCATGTCATAAATAAACGAGGGATAAACATGAAGATCAACTTTCCATTAATGGCGTTGGCCATTGGTGCTTTTGGAATTGGTGTGACGGAATTTTCCCCCATGGGGATGTTGCCGGTGATTGCGGGCGATTTGGGCGTATCGATCCCAACGGCAGGTATGCTTATTAGCGCTTATGCCTTTGGAGTTTTGATTGGCGCACCTATCATGACCTTGCTGTTTGCCAACATGCCGCGCCGTCGTTTGCTGGTGTTGTCTATGGGGATTTTTACGGTCGGTAATTTAATCAGTGCTTTGGCTGACAGCTACAGCGCCTTGATGATTGGACGTATTGTGACTTCGTTTAATCACGGTGTGTTCTTCGGTGTTGGTGCTGTGGTGGCGACCAACATAGTGCAACCGAACAAACGTGCTGGGGCTGTGGCTGCCATATTTTCGGGCCTCACCATAGCAACCATTGGCGGTGTGCCATTAGCCAGTTTTATCGGGACAACATTCGGCTGGCGAAATGCCTTTTTTGGTATTGCGGCTATTGGATTAGTAACAATGGTGGCACTGCGTTTAAGCCTGCCGCCGTTGGTCAATAAAGACAGGGCGAATATTCGTAATGAATTGGCTGTACTGGGCAAAGGCCCGGTTTTAGCGGCGTTGCTATTAACTGTGGTGGGTGCCAGTTCGATGTTTACGGTATTCACTTACATCGTACCAATCCTACAACAAGAAACCCATGCTTCAACAACTTTTGTAACAGCCATGTTGGTACTTTACGGTGCTGGGCTTGCGGTCGGTAATATTCTTGGTGGACGCTTTGCAGATCGTTCCCTGTACGGCACTTTGATTGTTTCTTTAATCGCGGTGATTCTGTTATTAGTGATTTTTGCTGTCACTATGTCTTCCTCAATTATCGTTGTGCCACTTATCTTTCTCTGGGGAATAGCCAGCTTTGCTGTGGTTCCACCATTGCAATCTTTGGTGGTACATGAAGCCAGCGAAGCGCCGAACCTTGCTTCGGCCATGAACATTGGCGCGTTTAATCTTGGCAATGCGTTAGGAGCGGCATTAGGTGGAGGAGTAATAAGTGCAGGGCTTGGATTGCCTTCCGTAGCCTTAGCTGGGGCAGGAACCGCAGTACTTGGTTTGCTCATGGTATTGCTATTAAAACGTAGCCCTTCAAACCAAGGTAACGAACAAGTTACATCTTCTTAACCTAACAAGCGGGGACTGCTCAAGATATTAATCAAAGCATCCCCGCGCCCATCGTTGCTCGCACCGGAATACCTTCGGTGCTGAAGCCTTCTAAACAATAAACATTGATGCCAAAGAAATCAGGCGAGACGCGTTTGCGGTGGAATATGTTTATGGTCTATTTTCCTGACATGAATCATGCCTTCGTACGTTTTTCAGTTAAAGCGACTTAAATAACGTTTAGTCTCGGTTATTTAGTGTTTTTACTACTATGGTTAAACCGTCTAACGGAAAAGGATTTTCATCTTTTTTTCGTTATCTTGCTCGTATCTTTTTTCTCACTGAAAATATCGATTTTCTAACATTAGCCAACAAAATTAAATGTGTTGCTGATGCCATGCCTACCTATCGTATCTTACCTTAGTGAAGCCGAACGATATCAAAATAACAGTTCTATTATCTTTAAATCAATACGAATGGATTCAAGACCTTAGCCCATTGATGGGGATTATTTGGATCCACGCTTTCATCATTCGTCGCGCTGCCTGCGTTTATGTTTGGTTGTTTGAATTCGTGATCGTTCTCCGGCTATTTGCCATCCATTACGAAGGTTCTCTATGAGTATCAAATCGATCAGAACAAAAATTGCCTTGGCTGCTGGGGTTTGTCTTATCGCCACATCCGGTGCAATTGTGGGTTTTAGTGTGTATACGTCTTCAGCTTCTCAGCAATCCGTTTCTCGACAAACTTCCACTTTAGTGGCTGACGTTTCATTGCGGGAATTAAAAGAAGCCTCTGCCAAGTCAGCACAGTTAATTAGTCAAAGAATCGATGAAGGCCTAGGACTCGCTAGAACCCTTGCTACGTCAGTATCGGCAATGAAGTCTTATGGCGCCGCCAATAATGAGAACAATTTAACTCGTACCTCTTTGAACGATATTTTAGTAGCTGTATTAAAAAACAATAAGCTGTTAAACGGTACTTACAGCGCTTGGGCGCCCAATGCGTTTGATCAACAAGATGCTAGGATGGCAAATACTGAAGGTGGTAATAATCCTGAAACAGGGCGGTTTACGCCTTATTGGACTCGTAATAGTAATGGCAATATCAGTGTTCAGCCCTTGGTAGAATACGATTCAACTGAACAACATCCTAATGGCATCGTGAAAGGGGCTTGGTACCAAGTTCCCAAAAACACACTCAAAGAAACCGTCACGGCACCGCTACCTTATATTGTTCAAGGTCAGCCTGTGTGGTTAGCAACCATGTCGGCACCTGTCATTGTGGATGGTAAGTTTCTGGGTGTCATGGGGACAGATTTTAACCTAGATTTTGTCCAGCAGCTCGCCAAGGACGTCTCTACTCAAATCTATGGTGGGAAATCACATGTCTCCATCACAACAGATAAAGGCCTTATCGTTGCCGACAGTCTAAACCCAGGAATCATTGGGCAAAGCGCAACAAAGATTTACGGTGATAACGCAGCGAATATGATTGCCTTGATCAAGAAAGGAAAATCCTATTCTGAAGACAATACACAAAACGATGTCTATACCGTTTTAGTGCCGATTAGCCTTGGTGATTCGGGAATAAAATGGGGCATTACTTTAGAGGTCGATAAGAACGTTGTTCTCCAAGAAGTCATGCAACTCAGTGATCAACTTGAGTCTGATAATTCAACCGCCATTTGGTATCAATTAATCATTGGCGTAGCCGTCACTATTTTAGCCATGTTAGGGCTAACGATGATTGCCAATAAGATAGCTCGACCTATTATGCTGTCCGTCAAGATGGCTCAAGACATAGCAAAAGGCCGCTTTGATAGCCGGTTAAATTATCACTCTGAGGATGAAGTTGGCCAATTAGCGGCCGCATTAGATGACATGGCTGAATCTTTGCAAAAACAAGTTAACGTCGCAGAGAAAATTGCGGCAGGAGACTTAACCGTGAAAGTTTTGCTCGCCTCGGACCAAGACCAACTAGGTAGATCACTTGAAAAAATGGTAGGCGATTTAAACCATGTCGTGTCACAAATTTCTCAAAGAAGTGGCGTGATAGAACATAATGCCCAATCTGTTTCCGATTTAAGCCATGATTTAGCGAGCGGTGCGACAGAATCCTCTGCCTCTGTCACGCAAATTAGTACGACAATGACACAAATCGCAGCACAAATTCAGCAAAGTGCAAGGCACGCGAAAGAAGCAAGCAACCTATCTCAAACCAGCTATGATCTTACGAAAAATGGCAACGCCTTAATGTATGAATTGAGTAGCGCAATGATAGAGATAGAAACCTCTGGAAATAACATCAACAGCATTATCAGCACTATTGAAGACATTGCGAATCAAACCAATTTATTGGCATTAAATGCTGCGATAGAGGCAGCAAGAGCAGGAGAATATGGCCGAGGTTTTGCCGTGGTAGCAGATGAAGTAAGAACCTTGGCGGCAAGAAGCGCACAAGCCGTTCAAGAAACATCTAAGCTTATTAATGCATCCTCAATAAAAACCCAGCGTGGCATTGATTTGACTTCCCAAACAACGGTTGCATTGGCCAATATTGAGGAAAATATCAGCCGAGTGTCGTCATTGATGGCGGAGATTGCACAAGCCGCAGGCGAACAAGCCATGGGGGCAGAGCAAGTTTCTGAAGGCATAAGTCAAATTGATGAAGTGACTATTCATAACAGCCGCAACTCAGAGGCTTGTGCTCAGGCAGCAACCGAGCTCACCGAGCAATCTAACGACTTAAGTGAATTGATTAAACAGTTTAAAACCAAATAACCGATAGTATCAGCTAAGACAAGTAGACAATGGCTTCCTATATCGGAGGCCATTTTTTTGTCGAATAGAGTGAAGCCTTTACTAAGACGTTTTCATTAAACCAGCCATAGGATGCTGCGTTTGAGCTAAGCCCTTTTGTACACCTTTTTTGTTTTCGACACTTTGGTTTTGGCTGAGTTTAAATTTACCTTGAATATCGGTCACAGCGATTTCAATACCAACGACAGCCGCTTGCAGTCTGTCGATGTATTCCTGGGGCGCATCGGAGATTGACCAAGGTGCAGGTTGTTTCTGCTCATGGGTATTGGTGAGTTTTTCCAGTAACGATAGTTTCCATTCAACGTCATGGATAAAGTTGATTGTGTCTTTGATGTGGACAGCTCGATAGTTCCAGGTTGGCACCGCTTTGCCGTCGACTTTTTTGGAAGGATACCAGTTCGGTGTGATGTAGGCGTTTTCACCTTGAAAAATCACCAATACATCCGCCTGATTCGCTAGGTTCTGCCAAAGCTTATTAGTCTTGGCGATATGAGCTTGCAAGAAAACTCTATTATCGGCATCGACATGAACCAACATAGGAATATGCTCGGCGTTTAGGCCGTCTTCGCCATTCGAAACTAGCGTCGCGAAAGGAAAGGCTTTAACAAAGTCGAGAAGTTCTGCTTGATCCGTTATTGCAAAGTGTTTTGGTGTGTACACGTAAACGTCCCTTCAAATAGAGTTAAGCAGCAATACTATAGGTGTTTTTTCCGTCAGCTTTAGCATTATATAACGCTTGATCAACCGCTCTTAAGCTGTCTCTGTGACTATCGACATTATGACTCGCCAACCCGATACTAATCGTAATCTGTCGCTCAATGGAAAAATTCGTATTTGCAACATTGTGATTCAGTTGTTGTAGTGTTTTTTCTAAACGAGTAAGGCTTTGTTCTGCAAAAATAATAATAAATTCTTCACCGCCCCAACGGCCTACTATATCCTGGGAGTCGACATTACTTTTTAAAACATTAGCGAGCTCGATTAATACTTTGTCACCCTGATCATGACCAAACTGGTCATTCACTTTTTTAAAATCATCCACATCCAGCATGGCGATATAATGATTGCTGGTGGCATTCAGTAATTGATCTTCTATATAACGCCGGTTACGCAGTTTAGTTAGTACATCCGTGGTGGCCAATTCTTGTAACTGACTATTAGCTTCTTCCATCATTTGGTAGGCTTTTCGACGACTCGTGTCATAAAAAAATGACACTATTAATAACAACAAATAAATAAAAGAAAAGTGTATCAAGCTGATAGGTAGAAATGCCTCTGGCTTCCATGTATCCATTTGTGTAAAACAGAAATAGAAAACACCAGCAAAATAGACAAGGCTCAATATCGACCCATAGCGATAGCCTAAAAGAAACACCCCCATCACCGGCGTTAGAAATGCAAAAACGAGAGCAAGCTCTTCATTACCATCAACTAAAATAAGTATAAAAGTATCAATAGAAACAATTAGTTGTAAAATTATAGCGGCAACCTGAGGCCGTTTTTTTACCAGCAGATAATAGCCCCCCATGACACTAAAGAAAAACGAAACAGAGTTCGCTATTAACATGGGCGGAAAATAGTCTATGACCGAATCATAATAAATGAAGAAAGCGAAACTAGAAGAAATGAATAGCAGCGCTGAAAATAAAAATCCGCGGAAACGAAAGTCAGGATGCGTACGTTGAGTGCCAAACCATTGCTCTAAAAGCGATATCACAAAGTAGACCTCTGTCTTTAAAAATAAGTCATTCCTTACGTAATTGTAGAGCGCTAATTTTTAGCATAACTCATTATCACGCCATCAAAAGATGTGCCTACACCATTCCTTTATTGAAGAGTAAACGAACTTATTAAGAAAAAGAATAAATATAATGTAAATAATGGTTTAGCTGTTGAACGCAGGATTTTTTGATAGAAAAAACTGTCTTTTTGCGAGAAGATGACCAAAAAAAAACCGATGTATTTCGATTGAAATGACATCGGCATAAGTGAAAACACGCTCTATTTTTTCATTGCTATAGCTTGCCAGCTCCTGCGTTTTGTTTAACGTAGTCAATCACGTCTGCGGCAGGCAAAACAGGCGTTGGACCATACAAAGTTGGCGTCCAGCCCACCTCTTTAGAAAGTGGTTTGCCGCTTGCTTTGTTCGCTTCTTCAACGATATCAATCATTTTGCCATTGAACATAGAGCCCTGATCGTAAGCCACTTTTCCTTTCATATTGCCGATAGCATGAGAAGGATCGCCATTTTTGATTTCAAACACATTGGCCTCGGAATAAATAGCAGATTCTTTTCCTGCTCCCAATGCCTGGCGAACGATATTGTGCTTTGGCTTATGATCTAATGAGCTCAAATGGCGCTCGTAAGCATTTGCACCGACACCATCACCTTCTGCATTGCCGACAAAGTAATTGTTGTAACTGTGCACTTTGCCATAACGAACCCGTGGCATGCGCTGACCAACATTATCAAAGTAGTTACCATGCAGCGTGACGCGCAAATAGCCTCTGTCTGCGGTTTTACCATCGCTATTACCAATCAGGAAGGCTTTATCATGATCATGGAAATAACTGTTAGAAATCGTCACGAGATCTGCCTGATTGGTGATATCAACCAAGCCATCATGATGCTGAACTTTCTGTGTAATTTCATTCTGTGGGAACGGATACACTGGTGGAAACTTAGAATCGGGACGATCGCCATCTGAGAAAGTGCTGTGATCGATCCAAACACGCTTACCGCCATTGATAGAGATCAAGTCATATTCAGAGTTCCAACGCCCGCCTGGACACATTTGTGGCCCATGGGAAGCATCGGCGTATTCATCCATGCAACCTGGGTAATTGGAGTCGATTTTAAAACTGTCACCCGGATCCCATTCTGGGAAGTAGTCAAAAGCATCTTCAAAGGTAATATTACGAATAATAACATTTTCAACACCTGAACTTATTTGCAACATGCCTTTGATGATTTTGGCATTCTTACCTAGGCCAATAATGCTGGTGTTGGAAGGAATATCAATCACGATCTGGTCTTTTTGATTCTTCGATGAGGCTTTGCGAGCTTCTTCCTGCGGTCCTGTCAGTTTTCTATTAGGACGTTTTTTGATGAGCGGTTTTACATTCCAAACCGAAGGCGCGTAAGCATTTTTATACTCTTCGAAACTATAAGGGGCAACCCGATAGTCAGCTTCCGTTAGCTCTCGACCTTGATCATCGGACGACAAATTAATTGTGCCGCTGATATGAATGATTTTCGGTGCGTTGCCAGCTTCTTTCAGAGCATCAACTAAGGCTTTGCGACTGCTCACGGTGTAAATATGAGCATCAATTGCATTGGCTCCGCCGGTGACTTGTCCTTCGGCCGCGGCCCAACCATCGTTTAAAGGTAAAACAGAACGAGTCAGATCAGCACTTGATATTCCTGAAACTCGATCCACACCAGCCCCTGAGCATCCTGCAATTAGGGTCACTGCGAGGCAGGACGCCGCTAAAATATTTCTATTCATTTTAGTCTCCTAAGATATTGAAAGTTCACAAGCTAAAGAGCTCGTCATGTGCACTTTCAAATCGCATTATTATTTTTATTAGCACGCATATAAAGTGCCTTCCTAAGCAAGGCGTTCATTTTCATTCAAGACCGTCCACTGACTGAAAATTGAATAAAAAACACTCTATATGAATCGCTAGACTATCAGGAAAGAGAAATAAATAAAACGATGTTTTGATTTTTTAGTTTTGCCGTTCTTTTTAGGCTAATCATTCAACAATGCTGCGGTGCTTCCACAAACTGTCATAATGAAAAGAAACCATTTCAGATGTTTCGGGTTGGCTTTGATTGCCATTTTCACCGCAACAGTCGAACCTAACATGGTGCCAGAAGCAAGGATCAATCCGGGAATCCAAAGGATTTGATCGTTCCAAATAAAAACGCCAAGCGCCAAGGTAGTAAAGCCCATGGTACAGACCATTTTTAACGCATTGGTGCGAACAAGGTCGTAACGCAAAGTGCCAGCCAAGGCGGCAATTAGGATAAAGCCAACGCCAGCTTGAACAAAGCCACCGTAGACACCGGCGATAAACAAGGCAATCCAAGCGCTTGGTTTTTCCGAGACTTTGAATGGTATTGTGCCTTCTGGGGGCGCAATCATAGTTGGACGAACGATCATAATTAACGTCATGCCAATCATGGCGCTCAGCAATAAAGGTTTGAGCCAAGTTTCTGGCGCATAACTGGCGGCAAACGCACCGACCACACCACCAAGTAAAGACGGAATCATCACCGGCAAAATATCGGCGTTATCCAGCTTTTTCGCTTTACGAAAGCCAAAGGTCGCTGCCACATTCTGCAAAAACACCCCGACACGATTAGTCGCATTGGCGATATCAGCAGGCATGCCCATGACCATCAGCGCTGGCAAGGTCAGGTTAGAACCCCCACCAGCCAGCGTATTAATAATGCCAGCAATGAAACCTGTACCGATCAAAAGAGCAACGGTGAATAAACTGTAATCCATAATATCGTCCTTAAATGACTCTAGAACGAGTCAGGAGAGAATAAAAAAAGAGGAGCGAATAATAAGGAGAATTGTGTCATTTGACAAAGGTTACCCACAGCCTGCACCAAAACGCCGTATGACAGATACATCACCTCTGTAAAAATACACGATTAAGCACATTAGCCACTGATATTTTTTACTTATAGCCTTATTCATCATGATCAGAAAACATCATTAAAGAGTAATATTCATAAGATATTATGAAAGAAGAAAATGTATTTTAAATGCGAATTTGAGAACAAAATCCAGATAACATAAGAAATTTTTATCGCCAAAATAAAGCATCTGTGTTTATATTTTTATCTTAGGTAAATTAGGCTATATATTTAAAACTACCGGATTTTTTTACAATAAAACCGGATGATTTTATATTTATTTAATAAAGGTAAATACGACAAATGACTATTCGAAAAAAAATAATTGCACTTCTAATGGCTGGCGTTATTCTGCCTGTTCTAATTGTGTCCGTAGTCGTTATTAATCAAGTCCGAGCCGATGCCAAAGCCCAGTTCGAACAACAGAGCCAATCTGAAATTGGTTATGTTGATGCGTTATTTTCTATGTACTTGAATAACCTCTCCGAGAATGCGGCCTTTTTCGCACGTGCGAATGCGATTACTCAACTTACGCCAGGCAGCATTGAAAGCTATGTAAATAAACCTTCTCAAACAATGACTCCTCTTAATAATTCCGCACTGGAAAAAAACGCCTTTGAGTTAATGGATGATTTTGGCCAAACACACCCTGATTTGGCTTTTATTTGGTTAGGCACACAAGATAAAGGCTACCTTCAATGGCCCAATGGTAAAAATGCAGATAACTACGACCCTTTATCGCGAGATTGGTACAAACGTTCGATCAATGAAAACAAATCCATTCGTATTCCCGCCTACCGAGATGCTGCAACCAATGCGCCTCTGGTGGATTATGTGCATCGTTTTGATGGCAAAGAAGGCCAATTTGGTGCCTTTGGTGTCGACGTTAGCCTACAAAAATTGACTGCCATGCTAGCAACTGTGAAGTTCGGCGGGCAAGGTTATGTCGTCATGGTTGAAGATACCGGAACCATCCTAGCCGACCCTTCAAACCCTAAAAATAATTTTAAAAAGCTCGACCAAGCGTCCCTGCCTTACGCCCAATTAGAAAACGCCTCTTCGCTTCAAGATATCGAATTTAATGGTGATAATTGGTTTGCCAGTGTCTACACCTCGCCAAAACTCGGCTGAAAATTCATCGGCTTGGTGCCCAGTGATGTCATATACGCAAAAGCAAACAACCTAATCTGGAAAACTGCGGGCATTGCTGGTGTGATGATCATTGCCTTTGCTTTTATTGGGGTATTCCTAGCCGGCGTTGTGGTTCGTCCTGTCAAAGTGATGGCGGATCGCCTGACTAATATTAGCCATGGAGAAGGTGATTTAACGCAGCGTCTTGATGTAAAAGAAGAAAACGAATCTGGTCAAATGGCGTTGGCATTTAATCAGTTTGTTTCTTCAATTGACGGTATTGTCAGCCACGCAAAATCCTCTTCTAGTCACATCAGTCAAGTTGCCCACCAATCACAAAGCCTTTCGTCAGAACTCAGCAAGGTTGTTTCTCATCAAGTTAACTCTGTTGACCATGTTTCAACGGCATTCAATGAAATGGTTGCCACCGCCAATGAAGTGGCCTCGAATTGTAGCAGCGCCGCTTCTGCCGCTGAAAACAGCGAAACACAAGTCAAAGAAGGCAATAAGCTCATTCAACAAACGATGGATTCTTTGCATGGACTAGAAAAAGAAATTCACAGTTCTAATGAAAGCATGATCGAACTCGCCAAAGAATCTGAAAGTATTGTCGGGATTCTAGATACGATCAAAGCCATCGCAGAACAAACAAACTTGCTCGCCTTGAACGCCGCTATTGAAGCCGCACGAGCAGGCGAGCAAGGCCGAGGGTTTGCCGTGGTCGCCGACGAAGTTCGTACTTTGGCGGGTCGCACCGCAGAATCGACAGAAGAAATCGACAGAATGCTCACCAAGTTGCAGCAACAAACTGGCTTCGCCGCGACAAAGATGAACCACAGTGTCAGCGTCGCAAAAGATTCTGTTGTCTTAGCGTCTCAAACCCATGAAGTGTTCGGAAAAATACTCAGTTCGGTTCTGGAAATAAAAGACATGATGATTCAAATCAGCGCCTCCGCCGAAGAACAACACTTGGTTGCCGAAGAAATTAATACCAATGTTGTTGTCATTCACGATGGCACGATTAAATCCAACGACCTTGCGAATCAAGTATCGCAAACCGCCACGACATTGAATAAGTTGTCAGATGAATTGCAAGGCATGGTAGAACGATTCAAATCTAGTTAATCCTTCTTTCTAAAAGACCTTAAAAAAACCTAACGTCGAACAACTGACATTAGGTTTTTTTCGTTATGAGATACGCTGATAAATAGAAATAATCGATAGCTCAATTAAAAACAATAAAAATACTCGTCCAGTTTTCGGTTGTTGCTTCATTGAGAATCAAGCTAACCTAACTAAATACGACATCAAATACAAAAGATGTCAGTCATTATTCAAAAAACGGACAAACGCATATTAATAACAGATAAAAAACAAGCCGATGGTTATTATCAAGCCTTACTCAACCGTGAGCCGAGCTATGTCGGTGTGTTTTTTGTCGCTGTCAAAACCACCTCTATTTTTTGCATTGCGACATGCAGAGCCCGCAAACCAAAGCGTGAAAACGTAGAGTTTTACACGCATTTTAAAGACGCCATGGACGCAGGTTTTCGTCCCTGTAAAGTCTGTCGACCCACTGAAAACGCTCATGAAGCGCCTTATGAAGTACAAGCGGCAATGAATCTTGTACGAGATTGTACTAAGGCAAAAATCACCGACCAAGAATTACGCGAAGCAGGAATACGGCCCATTTTTGTACGCCGTTGGTTTAATCAACATTACGGCATGACGTTTCAAACCTTTCAGCGCATGTATCGTATCAATTATGCGTTTCAAGAGTTAAAGACAGGCAAAAGCGCCACCAATACTGCGTTAGATTCAGGCTACGATTCTTTGAGTGGTTTCGGTTACACTTTTAAAAAGTTACTCGGTCATGCACCGACCCTAAATTTGGAGAATGCTGTGATTTTATTCGATAGGCTGACAACACCCATTGGCCCTATGTTTGTCTGCGCCACTGACAAAGGAATTTGCCTATTGGAATTTGTCGACCGACGCATGCTGAAAACCGAGTTTGAAGACTTACAGCGCCGTTTAAAAGCGCCGATTGTTGCTGGAGAAAATGCGCATATCAAGCTACTAAAACTAGAGCTGGAAGAATATTTCTCAGGTAAACGTAGCGACTTCAGCGTGCCACTTCATACACCAGGAACCGACTTCCAAAATGCTGTCTGGCAAATGCTTGGCACGATTCCATTTGGGGAAACGGCTAGCTACCAAGAACAAGCCACGCGACTAAATAACCCAAAGGCTGTTCGAGCCGTCGCCAGAGCCAATGGCATGAACCGTATCGCCATTGTTATTCCTTGTCATCGAGTAATTGGCAAAGACGGCAGTTTAACCGGTTACGCTGGCGGATTAGAACGAAAACGCTGGTTGCTTGATCATGAAAAAACACATTGCCATAATCTTCAAGGCAATAGCGATTAATCGTTAAAATGCCAATAGTTTCATGAATGCATCAAGGTTGTGTCATGGCAACGTAATTTCCAGCTACAAGGCTTGAAATGACCGTTAAGCAAGTTCATCTTCTACACTTTGATTGTCATTAGATGGAATTCAACATGCCTACAAACATTGTTGCTGTATATGGAACGCTTCGTGAGGGGCTGAATAATCACAAACTTCTTGCCGACTGCAAACGCATCGGCTTAGGTTGGTTGACTGGGTTTCGCATGCACAATTTAGGAGACTTTCCTGCCATTGTGTCGACTCATGAAAGCGGCGGTCGGATACGCGTCGAATGGTATGACGTATCAGACGAAATACTCGAATCTTTGGATCAACTCGAAGGTTATGACCCAAAGACGCCAGATAGTTCTTTGTACATTAGAAAACGCGTTTTCTCGCCCTACGGTCGAGGCTGGATTTACGTGTACAACAAATCCCTAGACCACGCGCCGTATATGGAAGCAGGCGATTGGGAACGATACTCACGAACCTCTATGCCTCACCAAGGCGCACAATCGGCGTAGACAATACTTGAGCCGTTTGAGTACTTTGTAATTGGGCAATATTCGCCACACTGGCTTTGACTTGATCTTCATCCGTTAACAAACCAAAACGCACCACAAAGTGCTTGGATTCGCCAGCCTCAATTGTCGGCACCAAGCCTAACTCGCGCTGATAAGATCGGTTATAGGCAAAGCTAGTGCCCGGCTCGATTCCAACCACATAGCCTTGTTCCAGTGTGTCCGTATTTTTCCACACGGTAAGCACTGGCAAGGTATCGGTTTGATAACTCACTTCAATCCCACGGCTTGCCTCTGCATTATGTAATAACGCATGGGAAAAACCATTCTCGTCACTCAGCGGGCGAATATTAAACACCATTTCGTCAAAGTCTTGAGTTGGTGCAGGCATCTGATTCCAATCGCTCAAACCACCAGCGGCGTAGTCATTAAACGGTGACAATTCCGCCATAGGAACATGCAGTTGCGCGCCATCCTCAAGAATCGGTTGAGCAAAGTTATTGTGATAAATGGCTTGGTATTCACGCGGATAACTGCCTTTGTTAGTCAAGGTATCTTCAACCAATAAATAAGGCTTGTCTGGCGTTAATGACAAGACTGTTTGCAGTTCAAAGTTGGTGGCTTTAAAACGCTTTTCATCGACTCGGCCACGTAAAGTGACACGATAAGGCGGCACTTGCTCTACTTCTAAAATCACCTCGTCGGCAGGCGTGTTCTGAATACGACCATGCAAGGTCAAAAACTCATCGCCGTCCTGACCGGGATGCCCTGCCCATTGGTAACCACAACGCACGATCATCTCATTAAAACCGTCTAACCAGCCTAAACCACCAGACGCTTCTTGATTAACAAAGCTAGGATGAACCACTTCTTTAACTGGCGAATCCCAACCAAAGCGTATGTCCTTCCCTGCCTTATCTTTTCTGACAACATCAAGCACTGTCATACCACGAGTCGGCACAACACGAATCACAGAATCGCCTACCGTCAAAGTGATCAAACGCGAGCCTGTTTGCTTGCCGCCCATCAGACACGTCTGCTGCACACTAATAGGAACCTCTTTCGGTAAGCCCATTAATTCGGCAGTCAGTGACAAATTCGCTACATCGATATGTTGTTGATTACTAAGAAGAACAAGTTGAAACATTGGCCAAGCTCCAAAGAAAATTTCCTCATGCTAGCGCGAGCTAGATAACAAGGCTAGTCACGAAGATAAAATCTGCTATTTATTCAATGTTGCTTGGCGTTTTGCGGTGTAGTCTTCGTAAGAGTCACTGTACTGACTCATACAATCTTCATATTGATTAGACTTTAATTTCTCACAAACAGAAATATGACTCTGTTGTAGATTGCTATATAAGGCTTTTTTACTACAGCCAACTACCGAAAACAGAATAAAAACCAAAAGGATAAATTTCATCGTAGAACCCTAACCTCTTAAGTGTCCAACCTAGGCTTAAGGTTAGCATCTCCCGCTCATCACACAAAAATAATTAAAAATCCCCCGGCGCGCACTGTAGGCAAGTCAGCCCTAGGTTACGCCAGCCTTGTACTACCGCATCACGGTCATCCAATACCAACCAAGGTGTGAAACCATCTGCGTGGATTTTCTCCAACAAGGCTTTCTTTACCTCTTCATCTGGTACTTCATCAGCATTGTCAGGACGAAGATAAATACCATCGCAGGGAATCTGGTGTTTTTGAATCCATTCAAGGGAATGCTGTTTATGGGATTCCGGACGGCCACTGCAGATCAAAATATGTTGGCCTTGTTGCTTGAGAATATTCACCAAGCGCAGCACATTTTCGATCACTGGTGCATGTTTCATATGCTCAAAAAAAGGATCCCAATGTTTTTCTGCACCGAGCACCCAATGGGCGACTTCGGTGTGATCGAATTCGGCAAGCGTGCCATCTAAATCGACAATTACGGCATTTGGTATCATGTAAAGCTTCCTTTAAAAGGGGTAATTTCCCAGCCACTTTCATCTTGGCTAGGCATAAAAGAAATAGGAGTAACGTTGCCAATTCTTGGGCAATAAGGTGTGCCGTTGATGACATTGTTTAACACTCGATAAACGCCAGAGTGAGCGATAATTAGAGGCCACGAATTCTCGCTGAGGATCTCATTCAATGCGCTGAGTACACGTTTTTCAAAGTCTTGCCAAGATTCACCATTAGGCGGCGTCACGTCATAAGGCAGTTGTTGTTCTATCGGGCTGCCTTCAAGGTCGCCCCAATTGCGTTCTTTGAGTTGCTCATAAGTAACAGTTGTTTGCTTTGGCACTGCGTAAAAAGCGGTTTCTTGGGTACGTTGTAAGGTGCTAGTTGCCACCACACTCCAATCAATCACACTTAATATTGGCGCGGCGTCTTTGGCTTGCTGAATTCCCGTTGCGCTTAACGGACTGTCGGTAAAACCGCCGATGCGAAACGCCGCGTTGAACTCGCTCTGCGCATGACGCGCAAAGACAAAAGGTTTAGGTATTAAGGTCATAATCTAACTCTATACACTCTAACTCGATACAATCTAACTCAATATAAGAATCTGCGGTGACGCTTGGGCCAAGGGCCTGTCGCCACTCATTTAGGTCTTTCATGGTGTGAAACAAGGGAACACAAATACGGCAGTCAAGATGACCCACCAGCCGTTTTAGATCTTGCTTACGCGGATGCACATTCCAACGCTCAAAATGCGCCCTGTCTTCGCTCACGGCCTGACGAGCGTGTTCCGGCAAATGTCCGGTATAAACGGGCAAATATCGCTCTGGTTGTTGTAATAACACCGCGGCTTCGCCACTCAATCCATCGGGATCACCACATAAAACTACTTTGGCGTTGGGGTTAAATGGTTGGCTTTTCATGCTTTCCAAGACAGGACGAATGTCGGCGCACACACTGTCTTTAGGCCCAGCCAAAACCGTTTCAGGCGCGATGCAATCTTCTCCTAGAGTCCAATCATGAAACCCTAGTGAAGTTAACCAGCAGGCCATTTCTAACGCTCGTCCAGTTTGTGGAACAGGCATCAGCAAGGCGCGCTCGTCCTTCAGATAATGCAGCAAGGCGTTTTTACATTGCTCTAATGAATTGTCGTACAAGCCGTAAGACGCATCGAGCAAAGCCACATCCGCCTTTGGCGGCATGGTGAAAGGATACAAGCCAGATTCGAGGCTAAAATCGCCGCTGTAAAATACGCCATCGCCCACATCAAGATGCAACCACACGCCGCCGAAAGAATGACCTGCCGAACCCGTTGTCACCTTAATCCCAGACACATTCGTCGTGCCACAAATCGGCAAGGTTTGGAGGTTCAAATGCGTTGGCAATTGCTGCTGCACAGGCAAAGTGGCGTAAACCGGAACTTGGCTATCAATATCGATCAAACCGCCCATATGATCTTGATGATCATGAGAAATAAAAATCGCGTCTAAATGATCCGGTTGCGTCCAGCCTTTGTCTTCGTCAACTTCTAACGCGCCGCCCGCATCAAGTAAAAAGCGAATCGGTTTTGATTGAGAATCGGCTTTATAAGTGACTAAAATTGCGGCGGCGGTTTTCCTTCCGGCACCACTTAGAATATCAATACTAACCTTCATGACTCACTCTCAAGTGACCAAGCTTGCCCAAGACTAACCTGATGTTGGCTTTCTAACGTCATAGGTACATCGCTGTACGCCAGCAAGCGCTGGCCATCGTTTAGCGTCAATTCAATATCGTAACGCTCGCCACGAAAAATACAGCTGTGAACGCTAACCGCCAGTGCTGAATCGTCCGCGCTGACAAAATGAATATCTTGTGGACGCACCAGCACAGAACTGGCCGCTTTGTCCGGCGAATGCTGACGAATCAACTCGTGCAAATTGGTACCACTCACGTATTGCGAAGGCGCAACCGCAGCCACCGACAACACAGAGCCTCGACCGATGAAATTTGCTAGCCAAGTATTTCTCGGCCTTGCATACAATTCCTGCGGCGTTCCCCATTGCACCAACTGCCCTTTATTCAACACAGCAATTTTATCGGCCAATGACATGGCTTCGGATTGATCGTGGGTGACATAAACCATGGTCGCGCCAGTACGTTTGTGAAAGGCGCGGAAGGTTTCTTCCATCGTCGCTCGCAAATGTCTATCTAAGTTGGCGAGCGGTTCGTCAAACAACACCACATCAGGCTCGGTGACCAAGCTGCGCGCCAGCGCCACACGCTGACGCTGCCCGCCACTTAATTGCGCTGGCAAACGATCTGCGTATTCTTCTAACTGAACAATTTCCAGAGCGTCTTTAATTCGCTTGTTGCGTTCTGCCGTCGGCGTTTTCTGTACTTTAAGCGGATAGCCGACATTTTCTTTCACCGTCATATGCGGCCAAAGTGCATAGGATTGAAACACCATGCCGAAATTTCTTTCTTCTGTTGGCACATGACGCGTCGAACTAGAAAGACAGTCATCGCCATGAATGATTTGACCACCTGAAACGTTCTCAAATCCTGCCAGCATCCTTAAAATGGTCGATTTACCACAGCCGCTTGGTCCAAGTAAGGCGACAAACTCACCCGGCTCAATGGTTAAATTCAAACCTTTTACAACTGGCGCGCCATGAAAAGATTTTTCAACGCCATCCAATATTAACCGTGCCATGGAATCACTCCTTTGGGCAGACAAGGGGCAAACAGACTCAATAAACTCATTAGCCCTGCGACCAGTAAAACCACCAGCACAGCAATGGCCGAGGCCAAAACACTATCGCCACTTTCATCGAGATTAAAAATCAACACACCGAGGGTTTCATTGCCTGCGCTCCACAACAAAGCGGACACCGTAAGCTCGTTAATGGAAATCAAAAACACTAATAATCCACCAGCGAAAAAGGCCGGTGCAGTGAGTGGTAAGATGATATCAATCAAGCGCTGTATTGGTCTTGCGCCGGCCAGCTGAGCGGCTTCTTCTAACGCAGGATCAAGCTGCGACATGGCACTTAATACTGGCTTCAAGCAGACACTTAAAAAACAAGACAAATACGCCAAGAAAATAATGCTCAAAGTGCCGTACAAGCTGACCTCGATAAAAGGCAAAGGCTTGGCGAACAACAGAATAAAAGCGATGGCTAAGACGATGCCGGGAATGGCGTAAGGCACCTCGATCAAACTGGCGATCACAGCTCTGGTTCGCATTGGTAAACGCATTAATAGATAACCCAGTGGCAAAGACACCAGCATCAAGACTAAAGCACTAAAAAAAGCCAAAAATGCGCTGTTTTCAAAGGCTCTAGCCGTAACACCTTGACGCCCAATCATTTCGTAAAACGCGGCAAAGGTAATGGTATCCGCGTTCAATGGCATGCCGAGCGCTGGTACCAATGAGCTGACAATCAAAGCAAACAGCGGCGCGACCAAGATAAAACACAACACCAAAGCCAGCAGAATTTCGAGAGGCAAACGCCATTGTTTAAGACGAAAAGACAAAGACTGCGCCGTATGACCCAATAAAGCATAACGACTGCGTTGCTGTAGCCATTGCTGTAACAACATGCCCGCCAACACCAACAACGCAATAATCATCGACAAGCCCGCCACTTGGCTCAGCATATCGTTACCAAATCCTGCCATTTGCTGATAAATCAAGGTGGGTAAAACGATGTAGCCTGCAGGAATTCCTAACATCGCCGGAATACCAAAATTCCCCAGAGACGAAACAAACGCTAACGCGGCGCCAGCGATAATTGCACTGCGACACAAAGGCAGAATGATATCGACCCAAATTCGAAACTGAGAAGCACGAGATAGTTGAGCGGCTTCTAATAAATCCTGTGGCAATGAAATAAGCTGAGTACGCAAAGCGAGAAACACCAAGGGCGCACTTTGTATGCCTAACAGCAAGGCAATGCCTTCCGCTGAATACATAGGTTGTGGGCTGCCCAACGCTGGTTCGATGCCTAACGTATTTAAAATTGGGCTCGCTGGGCCAAACAGTTGCAACCAACTCAACGCCGTCACTTGTGGCGGAATCATCATCGGCAACATAAAACAAAACACCCAAATGGCGCGACCACGAATATTCGTTAACGTCACCACAAAGCCAAAGCCACAACCCAAGATCACCGCGATCAGCGTTCCTAATCCTGAAGTGTAAAAGCTATTGCGTAAGGCAATCCAAGTACGTTCGCTGCGCAGCACTTCTGCCATAGGTGACGATGTTGAAAAGGTCGTATGACTCAAGGCTTCTACCAATAACCGCAGGCTTGGCAATACACTTAACGCTGCAATCAGGACGAAAAGCCCAATAGACAGCCAGCGCAGCTGGCTATCCATGGAAGCTCCATCCATAAAGCGTCTTTTAAATAACGAAGGTGTCATCTTGCTTAACCTTCAAAGATCTTGCTAAAGCGTGCTTTATTGGCATCACTGTCACGTAATGTTTTTGCAGCATCGAACGGCATCAAACGAATGTCTGCACGTTTAGGGAAACCTTCTGGCACGCCGATATCACTGCGCGCTGGCAAATAGCCTTGTTCTAATACCAGAGCTTGACCTTCTTTCGATAAGAGAAAGTCTACAAAACGCTTCGCTGCAGCTTTGTTTTTCGCACCTTTCATGATCGCCACTGGCTCAGTGACCATGGACACGCCCGTTTTAGGAAAGATAAATTCAATCGGTGAGCCTTTCGCCGCTTCACGTATTGCCAAGAAATCCACAATCACACCGTAAGGTTTGGTGCCTGATGCCACCGCTTTAAGCACACCGCCATTACCGCCTTGCACCATCGCTTGGTTGGCGTGTAATTGCTCATAGTAATTCCAGCCTAAGGTTTTATCGTCTGTTAGCGTGGCAAGGTGAATCAGTGCGGCACCAGAATACAGAGGGCTCGGCATCGCGACTTGGTTTTTGTATTCAGGCTTAACCAAATCAGACCAATCTGTCGGATGTTGTGGCGCTTTTTTGTGGCGAACCATGCCAGTCGTAATCAGTTTCGTACCATAGTAATAACCCTCTTCACTGTACAAAGTGTCTTCGTATTGATCGCGATTAGGGCTTAAGTAAGGATACAAATAACCATCTGACACCATGGATTCCATGGTGACGCTGTCTGCGATTAACAACACGTCCGGTTTCACCACGCCAGAAGACAATTCTGCACGCAGTTTCGTCATCAATTTTGTGGTTCCGTCACGCACCCATTCCACTTTAATGTCTGGATTAGCCGCTTCGAACGCATCCACCGTCATTTGTGCGTCTTTGTTTGGTTGACTTGTGTACAGAGTCAAAACGTCTTGAGCTTGTACGGAAAGAGGAAAAGCAAGTGCCGCGGCACAAAGCAACAAGGTCTTCTTAACAGTCATGGGAAACTCTCTTTTTGATAAGTGAGCTGCAACAATACCGACATAATTTGACATTATAGTGACGAAAATTTTTCGTTTAATGTAGAGCGACTTTCGTTTCGAAAATCGTCATTAAAAAACGTCACTATAAAAGGGAGGATTATGAATAAACGACACTATGACATTGTGCAATGGGTGAATAAACAAGGACGCCAGACACTACAGGCCGTTGCTGATGAATTTTCGGTTTCAGTACAAACCGTTCGTTCGGATATTCGATTATTAGCGGAAAAAGGCTTGGTATTGCGCAGCCATGGCGAAGTTATTCCTTTTCCTCACCGAGAGAACATTAGCTTTGATCAAAGACGAATCCGCCATGCGGCCGGAAAAAAGCACATTGCCGACCTTTGTGTCAGCAAGCTGGCGGGTTATCAATCAATTTTTCTTGGCAGCGGCTCAACCGTGGCTGAAGTCGCCAATCAGCTTTCACTCTTTCAGGGCTTGCAGGTAATGACGACCAATCTTCATGCCGCACGTAATTTATGTGAGCATCCCGACTGTGAGCTCACTATTTCCGGTGGTCGTGTAAGAATGCGAGATCAAGATGTCATAGGCGGAGACGCCATGCGCTTCTTTCAGCGCTATCGAGCGGATATTGGCATTTTTTCTGTCGCAACCGCCAACAAGCAAGGACACTTATTTGATTTCACTGACGATGAAGTAATGGCAAGGGAAGCTCTTGTCGAACATTGCCATTATCGAATTCTGGTTATCGATAGTACAAAGTTTGATAAAGAATCTCGCTGTTTATGGGGAAAAATGAGCGATTATGATTGCGTTATTACAGACCACAAACCTTCTTCGTCTTTATTAAGTATATTAAGTTACCAAAACGTTGAAATACTGTATTAACAATCGTAAGTCTAATATATAAAATAAAAAATCAATTTGAAAAACTCAAACAGGATAATGCCTTTATATGGATTGTATAAAAAATACTCTTGCCCTCACTGTTTATATAAGACTATTGTCTTATATACCCTTCCCCGTGTTGTACAGAATGAGGTTACTATGAAATCACCTATTAGAATTCGACAGCAGATTAATATTGGTTTACTGGTCATTCTTTTGCTCGCTCTTGCCAGTATTTTTCTTGTTATAGAAACGAAAGTTAAACCCGATCTAACCGCAGAAAGGCAAAGACAAATATCAGTAAATCAGAAGGGATTAAGCGAATTACTCAGTGCAAAATTAGAAAAGATTCAACTCCTCACCAGTACTCTCGCTTTAGCTGGCTCTCAACTTCCTAAAGAAGAAGCGCTCTTCAAGAAAATTTTCCCCAGCATTATTAATAACCACGATGATAAAAGTATTGCAGGTGGCGGTATTTGGCCAGAGCCTTCAGCCTTTACACAAGGAACAGAGCGCCGCAGCTTTTTTTGGGGTCGCGATGGTTCCAAGATGAATTACCTTGATGACTATAATGATCCGGCTGGATCGGGTTATCACAATGAAGCTTGGTACACAGTCGGCAAAACATCCTCGCCCAAGTTATGTGCTTGGTCAGAAGCTTATATTGATCCTGTCACTAAGATTCCGATGGTGACTTGTACCATTCCGATGAAAGAAGACAATAAATTTATCGGTGTAAGCACAGTCGATATGATGCTTGATGGTGTTACTAAATCGCTTGAACAATACGGCACAGAAAACCAAGGCTACGTTTTCGCCATTGATCAGGCAGGCCAAGTATTAAGCTTTCCGAAAGACAAAGCCAACTTAGTGAAAAACGACGGCAGCATGCTAACCGCCACGGAACTTGGCAATCAACTACCTTGGCTAAAACCCGCTCTGACAAAAATAAGCGGAGCAGAACAAGTTATCTCCATTGATCACGACGCCATTTTAGATGGTGCAGCGTATGTGGATTTAATCAAACATCCACAAACAGGCTGGACCATTGGTTTAGTCGTACCGAAAGCAAGAATGACAGAAATCGCTCAAAGCATGGGCTTGTTCTTGATGATTGTTATTGGCGCCTTGTTGATCATCGTGAGTATTATTGCGGCTTCTTTCTTCCGTAGCTTATTGGGTCAAATCACTCAAACGACTACGCAAATTCAAGAACTTGCTGATGGTGGCAGCACTCAGGCACTAACGGTAGGCAAGTTAAATGAGCTGGGTGATTTACGTCAGGCGGTTAATGCTTATGGCGATAAACTGAAAAAATTGCTGGAACAAATTCATATTGAATCCGCCAATCTTGTAAAAGATGCTGGGCGTTTGAGCACTTTCAGTAACGACTTTTTAAGTAAAGCCAACAGCCTAAGCGATGAAAACACTACGTTGGCCGCCGCGACAGAAGAACTGGGCGCGACCTCTCACGATGTGGCGATGTACGCCAACGAAACCAGAGAAACCGTTGAACGCATTCATAAAGACATTCGTAGCAGTGGCGATGAAATGAATACTGTTATCGAAACCATGCGTTCTCTCACCAGCGCCATGACACAAGCGCAAACCAACATTCTTAAGCTCGACGAAGACAGTCGTCGTGCCAACGGCATGTTGGGTGTTATCCGTGACATTGCGGAACAAACCAACTTGCTGGCATTAAACGCGGCGATTGAGGCAGCTCGAGCAGGGGAAACAGGTCGAGGCTTTGCCGTTGTTGCCGATGAAGTTCGTAATCTTGCTGCGAAGAGTGAAAGCTCGGCGGTAGAAATTGAGCAAGTTCTAGGACGCCTGCAAGTTGCGTCGAAAGAATCTGTTAGCTCAATGGAGCTTGGACACAGTGAAACAGAACGCGCCGTCGCAACAGCTGAATCAACAGCCAGCCACTTGCAACAAGTTGTTAGCGCTTTCTCTCAAATCACCGATCAAGCAACGCAAATCTCGGTGGCAGCGGGAGAGCAGCAAAAAGTGTCTCAAGACTTAAGCAAGTTTGTCTCTCGATTACAGGAACTGACTGGTAGTAACGCCAGCGACTCTAGCCAACTTAGCCGTATGAGCCAAGAAATCGATGACATTGCGAAGCGACTCAACGCATTGAAATAAAAACGCTCAGATACACAGTAACTCAAAAATCCCACACTAATTAGTTAGTGTGGGATTTTTTATGTTTACAGGAATGTCCAAAATTTTGCGACTAACCGATGAATAGAGCGTCGATATGGCGGGCGAAGTAGAGCAAGGAGGTTTGGTCCACGTTTACGTAATACCGATTTACTATGGGAAAAGGTGCGAAAGCCTTCTTCCGCGTGATAAGCGCCCATTCCTGATTCACCAATCCCACCAAACGGCAAATCCGCTTGCGCTACCTGAACCAAAGTGTGGTTAATCACCAAACTGCCACTGGCGATGCTTTCCTCGCAACGCTGTTGATCGTCACTTTGCTGCGTAAACAAGTACATTGATAAAGGCCGAGGTTTTTGCTGAATGTAAGACAAAGCGTCGGACATATCAGCATAGGTGAAAATCGGCAACAAAGGCCCGAAGATCTCGTCCTGCATCACGTCCAATTCATCGCCAGGTTGATGCAGAAGATGTAACGCTAGCTTTCCATCGCTTTGCTCTGGGCCTTGCGGCATCAAGTTTTCACATTCAACGCCTGCCGCTCTCGCTTGCTCTAAATAATTCTTTAAGCGATCCAATTGGCGGGCATTAATCAAACTGGTGTAATCAGGACTCAGCACACCCTTTGGGTAATAAACCGAGAGCTCCTGCTTTATATAATCGATTAGGTCTGCTTTTGCTCGGCATGACACATGACATAATCTGGCGCGACGCAAGTTTGCCCCGCGTTGAGCATTTTTCCAAATACCAATTTTTTAGCGGTATCCCGCAAATCCGCCGACGGCGCTACCAATAAAGGAGATTTACCGCCCAACTCTAGGGTAATAGGCGTTAAATGCTCGGCGGCGTTGCGCATAATAATATGGCCCACGGACGTCGAACCGGTGAACAACAGATGATCAAAGGGCTGCAGACTAAACTCGTTGGCGATGTCGGCTTCACCTTCGACCACGGCAACCCAATCCTCACCTAAGGCCTGATCCACAATGTCACGTATCACCCGATTGGTTTCAGGGCAAAACTCCGACAGCTTCATCATCACTCTATTGCCAGCGGCTAATGCGCCCACCAAAGGCCCCAGAGACAGCAACACAGGATAGTTCCAAGGTGAAATGACACCAACAACACCTTTTGGCTGATAAAACACCTGAGCGCTGGCTGGCAAGGTGCTAATATGGACGTTACGCTTTGATGGTTTCATCCATTTCGCAAGATGACGTCTCGCATGCTTTATTTCTCCAATTAAAGGAACAAGCTCAAGCAGCCTAGATTCTTCATGAGCGCGCTGTCCGAAATCTTTTTGTAAGGCGTCTAATAAAGAGATTTCATGATCCATTAACGCGGCTTGTAAACGAGTGAGACATTGTCGTCGCTTTTCGGCAGATGGAAAGGGCGTTTGCTGAGCCACATTTTTCAGGTGCGATAATGCCGAGTAGATGTCGTCCTTAGAAGAAAAAGTAGAAGGTGTGGTGTTCATGATGGCCTCTTCGCCTCTCGTTATTATTTTATGATCAAACTCCCTATCTTTGGCTACACTATCTAATGATTCATAACGAATGCAAGGAGCAAATCATGGCGACTATTTTATGTTACGGGGACTCGCTTACTTGGGGGCGAATTCCTAACGGTGGACGTTATCCAAAACATCTACGCTGGCCAACTATATTAAATGAGTTATTGGGCCAGCGGCATCAAGTGATTAACTTTGGCTTGCCAGGTAGAACGACTATTTGGAATGACCCCTTTTTAGAAGGTAGAAACGGATTGTTGTACCTCCAAGCGGCATTAGAAACCTTTGGCCCAGTTGATATTTTAATCTTAATGTTAGGGACCAATGATTTGAAGCGACACTTCAATGTCGGTGCCTATGAAGCAGCAAAAGGTGTGGAGAAACTGATCGAAAAGTCAAGAATGCCAAATGCTCATGATTTTCCAGTCCCAACCCTTGTGGTGATCGCTCCGCCAAATATTTTATCCCCAACAGGCGCTTTGGCCGAAAGTTTTGACGGTGCCATTGAAAAGTCTCAACATTTTCACCAGTACTATCAAGATATTGCCTTTCGCAACCAATGTATTTTTCTCAATGCGGCTGGGGTTTTACAGCCAAGCGAGATAGATGGCGTACATTTGGACACACAAGCAAATGAGCAATTAGCGAACTCGATATATTCTTTAATAAAGGATGAAATCTAACATTAAGATATTGTTTTATATTTGTTTTTTAATAATTTCTGGGGAATTAGACTATTTCTATAGAAACGAACCAATCTCAACTAGATAAGATTATTAAGATGCCTTAATTAGATTTTGTCGCTTATAGCTATTGACAATGAAGGGAAGATCTAGCAACGCAAAAGGAATGAATGAAAATCGTATAAATTATGCACGATTATTTGCTCATACTTGCTTTTTAACGAAATAATCGCTCACTCAGATTTTCTTGCACAAAGTTATCCACAGGAATAATGGGTGAGCGCCCTTATCAAAACAACGACAAAAATACCACCCAAATAGCATTAATCTGCTTCTGTATGCTTCATTTCCTTGTTTTTTGTACCTCGTAATTGCTAAACAAATCCGTATGATCTGTTTATCAAATTTGTCTATCAAA
Organism: Marinomonas sp.; assembly: GCF_965225885.1. Lineage (NCBI taxonomy): Bacteria > Pseudomonadati > Pseudomonadota > Gammaproteobacteria > Oceanospirillales > Oceanospirillaceae > Marinomonas > Marinomonas sp. Next base: position 732,233 of record NZ_OZ245329.1, on the reverse strand, counting down.
TCCATCACTTGAACAAGAGCAGTTAAGGGGAAACGCAATGAAAGTAAGCTTCATCGGACTCGGAACCATGGGTTACCCAATGGCAGGACATGTGAGCAAAGCGGGCCATTCTGTTGTGGTATTTAATCGATCTACACAAAAAGCTCAAAATTGGTGTCAAGAATACACGGGCACTTTCGCGACAACACCGGCCCTTGCCGCGCAAGATGCCGACATCGTATTAACCTGCGTCGGTAACGACGATGATCTACGCGCCGTATATTTAGGGCCAGACGGCGCATTCCAACAAGCAAAAGCCGGCACACTGTTTATTGATCACACAACAGCTTCTGCCGAAGTCGCAAAAGAGCTTCATCAAGCTGCTCAAGAACGTGGTTTCTACTTTATGGATGCACCCGTTTCTGGTGGCCAAGCAGGCGCAGTAAATGGCGTATTAACCGTGATGATAGGTGGTTCGCAAAGCGACTTGGATAAAGCTCAGCCGGTATTAGATTGCTATGCAAAAGCCACCAGCTTAATGGGTCCAGTAGGTAATGGTCAGATCGCAAAAATGGTCAACCAGATTCTTATTGGCGGTGTATTGTCTGGTTTGTCTGAAGGTATTCGTTTCGCCCAGACAGCAGGCTTAGACATTGCAACACTTGTCGATACGCTAAAGCATGGCGCGGCGGGTTCTTGGCAGTTAGAGAACCGTGGCGAAACCATGGCGAAAAACGAGTTTGATTTTGGCTTTGCGATTGAATGGATGCATAAAGATTTAGGTCTGTGTCTTGCTCAAGCCGAAAAAATGGGCATTAAAATCCCATTAACTCAGGCCGTTGATCAGGATTACCAAGAACTCATAGCAGAAGGCCGTGGTCGTCAAGACACTTCTGTCCTAATAAAAGCACTTGATAAAAAAGCCTAATTTAAAATGCAAACTGCGGTTTAATGTTTCTGTGAGGGAGCATTAAACCGCCGCCAAAAAGAGCGAAAAAGTAGCTGTAGACCTCATTCCAAATCATTTATTTGAACTTTTTTATAAAAAAACATCTCTTTTTTTCCATATTCCTTACTCACGAAACTCCCTGCAAAACCTTTGCTCTCAAGGCTTTCCCTTCCTTATAGAGATTTTGTATTCATTACACGCATAAGACATATCGTTATTTCGATTGGTTATTTAAATTGGCTTGAGTAATCTTCAGAGACGCTGTTTTTGATGCTTCTGTTTATTCAGGATCATTATTTATGGCTAAAGGGGGCTCAGGGACGAGGCAGAGCAACCCCATTCGAACTAGGAGTTTGGATGGGGTTTGTTTTAAAACAGTAAAAAGACTCGAACGACCAAGATGGCTCTTAACCTACCGATATTCACAAAAGTAACGAATACCTTGATTCGACTTCCCACGTGTTCGACACGAATATAATTATGCTAATGGAGAGTTACAATGAAAAAAGGGTTAACTACACTAACACTTGCACTTATGGCCGCTGGAGCAATTAGCACATCTGCTCACGCTGCATCCACTCTGGTTTATTGTTCAGAAGGTAGTCCTGAGGGCTTTAACCCAGCATTTTATACTGCTGGAACAACTTTTGATGCCACATCTAAGAACATGTTCAACCGTCTAGTTGAATTCAAACTCGGTACGACAGAAACAGAGCCGGGCCTTGCAGAAAGCTACGATGTATCAAGCGATGGTCTTGAATATACTTTCCATTTACGCAAAGGCGTGAAGTTCCATTCTTCTAAAGACTTCAAGCCAACACGTGATTTTAATGCCGACGATGTGATCTTCACTTTTGACCGTCAAGGCAACAAAGAAAATCCTTACCACACAGTGTCCGGCGGCTCTTACGAGTACTTCACTGGCATGGGCATGGATACCTTGATTAAAGAGATGGTGAAAGTCGACGACTACACGGTTAAGTTCGTTTTGACGAAACCAGAAGCGCCTTTCATTGCCAACCTTGCTATGGACTTTGCGTCAATCTTCTCTAAAGAACAAGCCGATGCTTATATGAAAGCGGGTACGCCTGAAAAATTGGACATTGATCCAGTTGGCACAGGACCTTTCCAAAAAGTTCAGTATCAAAAAGACTCTTTGATCCGCTACACAGCGTTTAAAGACTACTGGAAAGGCAAAGCGAAAATCGACCGTCTTGTTTTCTCTATCACACCAGACGCTTCGGTTCGTTATGCAAAATTAAAAGCAGGCGAATGTGACGTGATGCCGTATCCAAACCCAGCTGATCTTAAGCAAATGGAAGCAGATCCAAACATCAACCTAATGAGTCAAGAAGGTTTGAACGTTGGTTACTTAGCATTTAACACGCAGAAAAAACCTTTCACGGACCCTCGTGTTCGCCAAGCGCTAAGCTTAGCAACAGATAAGAGTGCGATCATTGATGCGGTTTTCCAAGGCGCAGGTAAAGTCGCTAAAAACCCGATTCCACCAACTATGTGGTCTTACAACAAAAACATTGTGGATTACCCATACGATCCAGTAAAAGCGAAAAAGTTACTTGCTGAAGCCGGTTATCCAGACGGTTTCTCTACCAACATCTGGGCAATGCCAGTACAACGTCCATATAACCCAAATGCACGTCGTATGGCTGAAATTATGCAAGAAGACTGGTCTAAAATCGGTGTGAAAGCGGAAATCGTTTCTTACGAATGGGGTGAATACCTAAACCGTTCTAAGAAAGGTGAGCACGATACCGTGTTGCTAGGTTGGACTGGTGATAATGGTGACCCAGATAACTTCCTATATGTATTGCTAGGTTGTGACGGCGTTGGAGGTTCTAACCGTGCACAATGGTGTAACGAAGAGTTCAACAACTTACTTCTAAAAGCAAAACAAACCTCTGACAAAGCGGAACGTACGAAAGATTACGAAGAAGCTCAGGTTGTTTTCAAACGTGAAGCACCTTGGATCACCATCGCTCACTCAGTGGTTTACGAGCCAATCCGTAAAGAAGTGAAAGGCTACAAAATCGACCCACTTGGCGGTCACTACTTCTACAACGTAAGTAAATAGAAGTAAGTCCTTACTCGGACGATGACAAAGAGTTTACTCACTGGGACGTGGGTAAACTCTTTGCTGACCGAGCAGTTTGCTCGATCACATAATATCTCAAGAGAGCCAGTCCTTTATGTTCCAATTTATTTTCCGTCGCTTAAGCCTTGTTATTCCGACTTTTCTCGGAATCACCTTGCTGACTTTTACCCTTATTCGTTTAATCCCCGGTGATCCAATTGAAGTTATGGCCGGTGAACGTGGTGTGAGCGCAGAACGCCACGCCGAACTAAGTGCTCAACTAGGCTTTGATCAGCCGTTATATGTTCAGTACTACCACTATGTCACAGGAGTTTTACAAGGTGATTTAGGCAACTCCCTCATTACCAGAGAGCCGGTAATGAAAGAATTCCTCACGCTTTTCCCAGCCACCATTGAGTTAGCATTTTGTGCGGCTATTTTTGCGATTCTGATTGGTTTGCCTGCAGGTATCATTGCGGCCGTTAAGCGGGGAACTGTCATTGATCATTCGGTGATGACGTTTTCTCTGACCGGTTATTCCATGCCCATATTTTGGTGGGCGCTACTATTGATGTTGGTATTTTCCGTTAATCTGGGTTGGACGCCGGTATCCGGGCGGATCGACGTGGTGTATTGGATCGACGACGTTACCGGCTTCATGTTGATTGACTCATTATTATCAGGCGAGGAAGGGGCGTTTTCTTCTGCCGTTTCGCATCTAATTTTGCCAAGTATTGTTCTCGGCACCATTCCTATGGCGGTTATCGCTCGTATGACGCGCTCTTCTATGTTGGAAGTTTTAAGCGAAGATTACATTCGTACGGCGCGCGCGAAAGGTATTGCACCTTGGCGAGTCATCGTGATTCATGCGCTACGTAACGCCTTGATCCCCGTTATTACCGTAATCGGTTTACAGGTGGGTATTTTGTTATCTGGCGCAATTTTGACCGAAACCGTATTTGCTTGGCCAGGCATTGGTAAATGGTTGATCGAGTCTATCGGACGCCGTGATTACCCCGTTGTGCAAGGCGGTATTTTGATTGTCGCTTGTATCATCATTGTCGTGAATCTCTTGGTAGATATCACTTACGGCATTGTTAACCCACGAATTCGACACAGCCGATAAGGAGGCGTTTATGACAACATCTACTAAAACGTCCACGACAGACATTCCATTGACCGCACCTGTGCCAATGATGCCACTACAAGAGTTTTGGCATTATTTCAGCAGTAACAAAGGCGCTGTAGCCGGTTTAGTCGTTATTGCGATTATTTGCTTTATGGCAGTCTTTGCTAACTTTGTTGCGCCGCATTCCCCATCTGACCAATATCGCGATGCGCTGTTATTGCCACCCGCTTGGTTAGACGGTGGTAACTGGTCTTTTGTTTTGGGTACTGACGATGTGGGTCGAGATATCTTGTCTCGCTTGATTTATGGTTCACGTCTTTCTATTGCCGTTGGCCTTGTCGCGGTTACTGCGTCTTTGGTCATGGGCATTTTACTGGGTCTAGTAGCAGGTTATTTCAGAGGCATAATAGACACAGCCATCATGCGTATCGTCGATATCATGTTGGCAATGCCAAGCTTGTTGTTGGCGATTGCGATCGTTGCCATCTTAGGGCCAAGCATAGTGAATGCTGCCTTGGCGATTTCCATTGTCTCGCTACCGCATTATGTGCGTTTGACCCGTGCGGCGACCATGGCCGAAATGTCCCGAGATTATGTGACATCTTCACGCGTAATCGGTGCTAGCCCACTGCGCCTGATGTTCATCTGTATCTTGCCAAACTGCTTAGCGCCATTGATTGTACAAGCAACGTTAGGCTTCTCCAGCGCCATCCTAGATATGGCAGCCCTTGGCTTTCTTGGCCTCGGCGCACAACCACCGACTCCTGAATGGGGTTCTATGTTAGCCGATGCGTTGCAGTTTGTTCAGCGCGCTTGGTGGGTGGTTACTTTCCCCGGTTTGATGATTTTGATCACAGTACTGGCGTTTAACCTCATGGGTGATGGCTTGCGTGATGCCCTTGATCCCAAGTTGAAACAGTAAGAGAGGTTGTTATGTCACTGTTACAATTGGAAAATTTAAGCGTTACCTTCGGCAATTTTCGCGCCGTAGATAACATCAGTTACAAGGTCGAAGAAGGGGAAGTTCTCGGCATCGTTGGGGAATCTGGCTCAGGTAAGAGTGTGAGTTCATTGTCCATCATGGGCTTGATCGATTTCCCAGGTAAAGTTAGCGCAGACCAATTAACCTTCGACGGTCAAGATCTGCAAGCCATGCCAGAAAAGCAACGTCGTAAGCTAACTGGCTCCGATATTGCGATGATCTTCCAAGATCCGATGACCAGCCTTAACCCATGTTTCACCGTGGGATATCAGATCATTGAAGCGTTAAAAACGCACCAAGGTGGCAGTAAGAAAGAGCTAAAAGCGCGCGCTATTGAATTATTAACACAAGTGGGTATTCCTGCACCCGAATCGCGTTTGGACAATTACCCTCATCAGCTATCAGGCGGCATGAGCCAGCGTGTGATGATTGCCATGTCCATTGCCTGTGATCCACGCTTATTGATCGCAGACGAGCCGACAACTGCCTTAGATGTGACCATTCAAGCACAAATCATTGATCTATTGATCGAATTACAACGCAAGAAGCAAATGGGCTTGGTGTTGATCACTCACGATTTGGCTCTTGTGGCCGAAGTGGCTCATCGCGTTATCGTTATGTACGCAGGACAAATCGTTGAATCTGGCCCTGCGTCGGAAGTCTTTAGCACCCCAAGACATCCCTACACGCAAGCCTTACTGGCTTCTTTGCCTGAGTCTGCCTCCGGCAAAGCACGCCTTGAAGCGTTACCAGGAGTGGTTCCAGGTCAATATGATCGCCCATTGGGTTGCTTGCTCAGCCCACGCTGTCCTTATGCGACGGATCATTGCCGCAAGGTTGAACCTGCGAACCAAGGCGACCTTGATCGCCAAGTGAAATGCCATACGCCATTGGACCGCGAAGGGAGACCAGCCGCATGAATACTCTTGACCATTCATACGATAGCCAATTAATTTTGAAAGCCGAAAACCTAAAACAGCATTATCACGTCAAGCAAGGTTTATTTAAATCTGACGCCGTGGTAAAAGCCGTCGATGGTATTAGCTTCGATCTTGAAAAAGGTAAGACCCTTGCTGTAGTTGGTGAATCAGGCTGTGGTAAGTCGACGCTTGGTCGCATGCTCACCATGATTGAAACACCGACCAGCGGCAAGCTTGCTCACCTTAGTGAAGACTTACTAACCTTAAGCGCAGACGCTCAGGCGAAGTTGCGCCAGAAGATCCAGATCATTTTCCAGAATCCTTATGGCTCGCTGAATCCACGTAAGAAAATTGGCGCGATATTGGAAGAGCCATTGGTGATTAATACCAAGCTTTCCAAAGCAGAGCGCAAAGAAAAAGCTCTCACGATCATGGCGAAAGTCGGCTTAAAAACCGAACATTATGACCGTTATCCACACATGTTTTCTGGTGGTCAACGTCAGCGTATCGCCATCGCTCGTGGCTTGATGCTCGACCCAAATGTCATCGTTGCCGATGAACCCGTGTCCGCATTGGATGTGTCGGTTCAAGCGCAAGTATTGAACTTGATGATGGATTTGCAGGAAGAGTTTGGTTTGAGCTATGTGTTCATCTCTCATGATTTGTCTGTGGTGGAACACATCGCCGACGACGTCATGGTGATGTATCTAGGTAAAGTGGTTGAACAAGGGACTCGCGAGCAGCTGTTCGAGAATCCCAAACACCCTTATACCTTAGCATTGCTGTCTAGTACGCCGCAGCTTTCGCCAGATAAACGTCGAGTTCGCATCAAACTACAAGGCGAACTGCCTTCACCGCTCAATCCACCTTCTGGCTGTGCTTTCCACGGACGTTGCAGCTATGCCAACGACCGCTGTAAAACCGAAACGCCATTGCTACGATTAGACGATCAAGCGGAGCAAGAACAAGGCCACATGATTGCTTGTCATGCTGTGGAAGAAAACCGTATTGAAGCGATTGAAGTGGGAGCAGCGTAAACTCCGTCCTATAAATCATTAAGTACATTATCGATGGAATGCTATTTGACTCTGCCGACAATGTACTTAATGCTTATCTTTTAAAAAATCATACTTACACAAAAAGTAGCACTTTTCCGCTACGACTCTCCATTACTTAAGTCTATAACTCTTGAATAACATATGAAGATTGCTTTCATGCAAACAATAAACTCATACCCTAGAGAACAATATCTCCAAATTTAAACCATGCCCTAACGCTCTCTTTTTCCATGCAAAAGAACGATAATTCTTTTTAAACTTTCATCTCAAATAGTATTATACCATTTAAAGACGATGTTATTTAACGAGCTTGCTGGGTAGCCAGTATACGCCTTACGAATTAGCCTAAAGTGAGTAATAGTTAACAATGGAAAATACTAAAGTCGTTGAAACTTCGGACTCTATTACTGATGTTCGAAAAGGAGTTCAATCAGTCGATAGAGCTTTTGATATTCTCCAAGTATTTCAGCACTCTGAACGCCCATTAAGCGTTAAAGACATTGCTCATGTGACTGGTATGGCTTCGCCTCAGGTACACCATTATTTGGTATCACTCACTCGAAGCGGAGTGATTCAACAAAGGTCTGGAGGTCATTACGAACTGGGCGAATTTGCACTGCATCTCGGCTTATGTGCACTTCGTCGTTTAGAACCCGTCGAATTGGCGGTAGAAGCTGGACGAGAATTCCGAGATAACACTGGCGAGTCAACATTCATTTCATTATGGGGCTCTCATGGGGCAACGATCATTAGATATTTTGACGGCTTCAATCCTGTTTCGGTTGAAGTACGAACCGGTTTCACGATGCCTCTTATCGAATCTGCAACAGGACATGTATTTCTAACATGGCTAGATGAAAAATTAACAAAAGATCTCATCACTCCAAACAGCGGCTTTGACCTTGAAGAAGTTAAATTAGCGACTAAGAGAGCGGGACTAGGTCATGTGCATGGTGATTTGTTACCACGTATTTCAGCCTTAAGTGCACCCGTCTTTGACCGCGATGGACAACTCGCGTTTTCAATTACAACATTAGGCTGGATTGACACCTTCGATGACTCACTAAATGGCTCTTTAGCCAACAAATTACGTGACACCAGCAAAAAATTATCTAATGCACTAGGACACCAAATAGAAACTCGCTGATACTATTGACTAAACAACACTTCAGGCTCAAGCCAATATCTCGGCCTGAAACGCTGTTTAGTAGAATATCCAAACTATTTAATGAACATCCATGGTCAAGTAAAGGGTTAAAATTGGGAAGGTAAATAACACAACGATCCGCAAGATATCCGCGACAATAAACGGTGTAACGCCTTTCCATATCACCCGAATATTTATATTTTCAGTTAATCCTTTAATAATAAAGAGGTTCATCCCCACCGGTGGCGTTATGAGCCCAATTTCCGTTGCACATACTAATAAAATACCAAACCAAACAGGGTCAATCCCCAGAGACTGAATTAATGGAAAGACTATTGGGATAGTGACAAAAATCACCGATAGTCCATCCATCACACAGCCAAGAATAAGGTACATCAGCAGCAGCAGGATCAGTACGAGCATTGATGAAAGCCCCATATCAGCGACATAGCCAACAATTAAATTGGGCAGATGCGTTCGCTCAATGAAGGCATTAAAAGCGGCCGTCCCAACAATAATGAGAAAGATCATCGCCGTCGTTTTCGCCGCTTCTTCTAGCGCACTAGGAAGAAAAGATAAAGACCTATGACGTATAATCGCAGCGAGTAGACCGCCAAAAGCACCGACAGAAGCGGCTTCGATAGTAGAGAACCAACCAGTGTAAATCCCACCAAGTACCACACCGAACAACAAAATAACCTGCCAAACAGCGCCTAACTGACGCATTCGAACGGCCATTGGCGCCTTTTTTTCAACCGGAGCGGCTTTGGGATTACGCCATACAGCATAACGTACGGCTCCAAGATACAACAGCATGCCAATGAAACCTGGAATCAATCCGGCAATAAATAACTTTCCTATCGAAGTGCCGGTTAAAATACCGTAAATCAATAAGATAATAGAAGGAGGAATAAGAATACCAAGCGTACCACCTGCGGCAATCGCACCCGCAGCTAAACCATCATCATAACCACGCGCACGCATTTGTGGCATGGCAACACGTGTCATCGTTGCAGCCGTCGCCAATGATGAACCGCAAATAGCCCCAAACATGGCACAAGCCCCAATAGTCGCCTGCGCCATTCCACCACGCCAATGCCCAACTAAAGCATACATGCCGTCATACAGCTTTTTGGATAAGTCGGCGTAGGTTACAAATACCCCCATTAAGATAAAAAGAGGGATGACCGAAAAACTATACGGAAATACACTGTCAAATGCTGACGCAGCGAAAGTCAAACCAACAGGTTTTAGACCGGTCAGTAAAATACCGCCGATCAAACCAACCGTCGACATTGCTATAGCAATAGGAACACGAAGAAAAACAAGCAAAAGAAGACAGGCAAAGCCAACACCTCCCCATGCTTCAATAGCGACTGTCTCAAACATCAGAAGGCCCACCTTTAATACATCTAAAAAAACTAAGCCCCAGTTGTAAAACGCACACTAACCAACTCAGCGCCATGCCTCCCAACAATAAAGCCCAATAATAAATCATCGGAATGGAGGCATTTTGCGAAACGTCACCATAACGTTGCACTCGGGAAGCTTGAATCCAGCCATACCATAAAAGGATACTGATAACGAAAATACTCAGCAGCAATGCAAACATCTTCAAAATAAGATCTGCTCGGCGAGATAATCGATCATCATATAGCTCAACCGCGACATGCGCTCCAGTTAGAAAAGCTCTAGGCATAGCAAGATAGGCAAAACCAATGACGGCTAATTGAGTCACATCAACTAGGCCAAAATATCCGGTATTAAAAAATTTTCTGGCAATAACATCTATTACCGTTAGAAAAATAACACCAATTATCAAAATCCCGCCGAACCAGATAGGAAGCCGGGTCAAAATATTCAATAACTTCATAAACTTACCTCTTAAAAGCTATATGGGCTCTCATCGAGCCCATATAATCGCTTTTTACTCGACAGTACTTAACCGACGAGCCTCTGCAATAAGTTCTTTTCCATTAGAACACTGCTGACTTAAATCTGATTCAAGCTGTTTTACTGTGGCAGCCGTCGCATCAATCCAAGTTTTACGTAAAGCGGCATCCGGCTTAATTACTTCACCACCCGCCTCAGTAATCTGAGCAGGTCCGCCCTTGCCCCATTTAGCCCACCAAGCAGGAAACTTCGCTACAAGCTTGTCTCCAGAGATGGAGTCGATGGTTTTTTGCACGCTTTTTGGCAAACTATCAAATTTGTCTTTATTCATAACGAAATAAAAAGGCGTTGTATAAGCACCTATTTCAATCGCATTGGTAGCCACTTCCGTAATACGAAATTCTCGTAGACCAGCCCATGGCAAAACAACACCGTCTAATGATTCGGTCTGCATGCTCTCATACACTTGACCTGGCGGCATCCCAACTGGAATACCGCCCAGATCTTTAATCATGGCCGCAACATAAGGAGACGGTACTCGAATACGAAGGCCTTTTATATCTTCAGGCCTTTCAACTCTTTTACCGCCTGTAGTTGCTAATACGCCAGGATCATGAGTCATTAAGGCCAATACTTTCACATCATCATATTCTGACTTTAAAGAGTCTTTATATAATGTCCAAAGCATCGTGTTTGCTTGTTCACCACTGTTTGTCAGGAAAGGTAATTCCATAACTTGTGAACATGGGAAGCGTCCACGGGGAATACCTTGTAAGCCAAAGGATATATCAACGACACCGTCCAGCACTTGATCCCATTGCTTATTAATACTACCAAGAGCTGAACCACCAGACTGAATATCTACTTTTACTTTACCGTCTGTTTTGGTTTCAAGCTCACGCGCCCATGGCTCTAAAAAATCAGTATGTAAGCCCTGAACAGGCGGCAAGTAGTGAGACATTGTTAAGTTAATATCGGCAGCCTGAACAGGCTGAATTATAGTGAAAGCTAGTGCTGTACCGCATAGAAAAGATTGAAATTTCACTGCAAAACCCTCTTTGATTTATTATTGGTAAATGCGTTTATTTTATGTATAGTATTAATTAAACCTTGTCTGGTTGGCAAGGAAAAGATGATTTAGATCAAAAAAAACATCACTTTTTACACGTTTTACCAACTTAATTTTTTGCCTAGATTAACTGACTATTCTCTACCAAGCGTTAATCAGAAATAGTCGAAGCTCACAACATGAGACTCATCTAAGGCAAGAAATTAAGAGGAAAAACGGCATCAAAAGGGTTTGCTGATTTAGGTCCATCATCAAAAAATAAACATTTATTCAGCGTTTAAACGAATTTTAATAAAAGGCTAGCACTAAGAGCCATAGACTCTCTTGATACTCTCCTCTTATTTAGTCGTTCAATATGGCAGAGACACATACTATGAAATATATGCCCGGATTTGGTAATGATTTCGAAACGGAAGCACTTCCTAATGCTTTACCGCAAGGCATGAACAGTCCACAAAAATGTGAGTATGGACTGTATGCAGAACAGTTATCTGGCACAGCTTTTACGGCACCTCGGGGGCAAAACGAACGTTCGTGGTGTTACCGAATTCGGCCGTCAGTAAAACACACAGGGAAATTCCAGAAGATTGGAATGCCCTATTGGAAATCGGCCCCTTGCATTGACGAAGACATTATTAGCCTTGGTCAATATAGATGGGACCCTATTCCATATTCAGAACACGAAACCAACTTTATTTCGGGCATGAGAACCATCACAACAGCGGGGGATGTTAATACTCAAGTCGGCATGGCGACTCATATATACATCGCTACCAAAAGCATGGTGAACGAATATTTCTACTCAGCCGACAGTGAAATTCTCGTCGTGCCTCAAGAGGGTCGTCTACGTTTTGCAACAGAGCTGGGGATAATAGACATAGAACCCAAAGAGATTGCCATCTTACCCCGTGGACTTGTTTACCGAGTGGAGGTGTTAGAAGGCCCTGCTCGTGGCTTTGTCTGTGAAAACTATGGCCAAAAATTTGACCTACCTAACCGTGGCCCAATTGGTGCAAATTGTTTAGCAAATCCACGAGACTTTAAAACGCCAGTGGCGGCTTTTGAAGATAAAGATGTAGCCTCCAAAGTGACGGTGAAATGGTGTGGCCAGTTTCATGAAACCATGATTAATCACTCTCCATTAGATGTCGTTGCGTGGCATGGCAACTATGCTCCATGTAAATACGACCTAAGAACATTTAGCCCTGTTGGCTCTATTTTATTTGATCATCCTGACCCATCTATATTCACTGTACTTACCGCTCCATCAGGAATCGAAGGGACTGCAAATATAGATTTTGTCCTGTTTCGTGAACGCTGGATGGTTGCCGAAAACACCTTCAGACCACCTTGGTATCACAAAAATATTATGTCTGAGCTCATGGGCAATATTTATGGTGTCTACGATGCTAAACCAGATGGTTTTATCCCTGGTGGAATCAGCCTTCATAACATGATGCTGCCCCATGGGCCAGATGCACCGGCTTTTGAACATGCCTCAAATGACAAGTTAATTGCCGAAAAACTAGATAACACCATGTCCTTTATGTTTGAGACTCGTTTCCCTCAGCACTTAACACCATTTTCAGCGTTAGAAGCCCCACTGCAAAGTACATATCAAAACTGCTGGGATGCCATTGAAAAGAAATTCGACGGTACGCCAGGAACAAAATAAATAGGCCCTTTCAAAAGCCAAAGAGGATATTACTCATATGAAATTAGCTACTTTAAAAAACGGCACTCGTGATGGTGCGCTCGTTATTGTATCCACCGACTTAACGCATTACATCAGTGCCGCACATATCGCACCAACATTACAATACGCTTTGGATAATTGGCAAAGCGTTGCACCAGAGCTTGAACAGATTGCCAAACAGCTAAACGCAGGCGCTAGCCAAGATGCTATTCCCTTTGTTGAGACCAATGCAATGTCTCCTTTACCACGTGCTTATCAATGGGCAGATGGTTCGGCTTATGTGAATCATGTAGAACTTGTTCGTAAAGCGCGCAATGCCGAAATGCCGGCCAGCTTCTGGACAGACCCTTTAATGTACCAAGGTGGCTCAGACGCATTCTTATCACCACGAGACCCTATCTTTGTTGCGGATGAAGCTTATGGCATAGATATGGAAGGAGAGGTCGCAGTCATTGTTGATGATGTACCAATGGGCGCATCCGCAGAGGAAGCCGCCAACGCTATTCGCCTTATTATGCTCGTTAATGATGTTTCATTACGCGGTTTGATTCCTCAAGAGCTGGGCAAAGGCTTTGGTTTCTTTCAATCAAAACCTTCTTCTGCTTTCTCTCCAGTAGCTGTAACACCAGACGAACTTGGCAGTGCGTGGAAAGACGGGAAGGTACATCTACCCCTATGCGTTGACTATAACAACGAAGCATTCGGTCGTGCTAATGCAGGTATTGATATGACATTTGATTTTGGAACATTGGTGTCTCATGCTGCCAAAACTAGATCTTTAAGCGCCGGTGCTATTATTGGATCTGGTACTGTCTCTAACAAACTCAATGATGGCCCAGGAACACCGATTAAAGAAGGTGGCGTCGGGTACTCCTGTATTGCAGAAATTCGTATGATTGAAACCATTCACTCAGGCAAACCGAATACAAGTTTTATGAAGTTTGGCGATACCGTTCGCATAGAAATGAAAGACCAAAATAATGCGTCTATTTTTGGTGCCATTGAGCAAGTTGTAAAGAAATATGAGTGATATCATTCTCTACGATTACTGGCGTTCATCTTCTAGTTATCGATTAAGAATTGCGCTTAATCTATTGGGAGTAAGCTATAAGACAGTCGAGGTGAACTTACTGGATCAACAGCAAAAATCCACCGAGCATCTAGAAAGAAACCCACAAGGTCTAGTCCCTGTACTCGAAATAGATGGTCAGCAGTTTACACAATCGCTAGCCATATTAGATTATTTGAGCGTAACTCGTAGGTTATTCCTTTATCCAGACGACGCGGTTGAACGTGCCAAAATAACCGCTCTTGCGCATGTTCTGGCTGTAGATGTTCACCCTATTTGTAACTTGGGTGTTCTTACTCAACTTACAGATATTGCCCCACAAAGAGAGCATTTACGAGAAGACTGGATGAAGCATTTTATTTCCAACGGATTAACTGCCTTTGAAGCGCTCTTATCCGATGTAAAGCAATCTCCGTTTATTGGAGGTAATAAGCCAGGTTTAGCTGAAATTTGCCTTATTCCACAGCTTTACAACGCGGATAGATGGAAAGTCGATTATTCTAACTGCCATAAGATAATCGCCATTTCAAAAGCCTGCGACCATTTAAATGCCTTTATTGATGCTAAACCAGAGAAAGTACATATAGGTTAACGAAAGCACTCAATTAACAAAATCTACAAGGACGTAGATATTTTTGCATGCTAACAACATCTATCCTAGCTATTAAGGCTATCACAGTCTTAATCAATTGAACCAAGTAAGCACTTCTTATAGAATCCGGTCATACATAAACGCAAAAGGGATGCTTGTCATGCGGTCAGCTCTATCAGGTCTTCACCTCATTTGGATGAGTTTGTTAATTCTTTCCAGCACGCTACATGCTGCGGATTTTTATATCTCTGATGTCAGCGAGACCACTCAGGACAACGCGCCCGCATTGATTATTCGCTTTACCGATTCGATTGACCCTCAAAGCGACCTAAGCAAATCCATTTCTGTAACACCCAATCCCACCACTGGCAATATATGGATACCGCAAAATAATGGTCGCCAATGGGTACTGCCATTTGTTGAACCCAGCACCGAATACACCATTAAAGTCGACGCCAAACCAAAATCGCTTGCGGGAAAAGTGCTGACCGAGAAAGACAGTGAAGGCAATCTTCATAGCTTTGAACGAACAGTTAAAACCCGTGAAATCATTCCCGGCGCCAATTTTTCAGGTAACGGAAGCTTCTTAGTTGGCAACATTCAAAATGGCATTCCAGTTACTGTCATCAATCAAAAATCGGTGGACTTAGATGTATTTCGGGTTCGTGATGACGCTTTAGATCGTTTTCTTGATGAAACGTCTTTCCAGGGAATGAATGATTACTACAGCCTCAATCGGTTAAAAAAATACGCCGACCTAGTTCACTCTGCACGCTATGAAAATGATGCAAAAGCCAACCAACGTAAGACCTACAATTTAAACCTAGATCCTGTCTTAGAAAAAAATGCTCCGGGCATTTATGTCGCGATCATCCGCAAGCCGGGAGATTATGACTACGCCTACGATACGGCGGTTTTCACCATCACAGACATCGGCTTACACGCCAGAAAATACAAAGATTCTTTGGTGGTTTACAGTCATTCCATTGCTTCTGCGAAACCGATGTCTGGTGTGAACTTACGCTTTTTATGGCCAAAAACAGATAAACAAGCGGCGCACGATCAAGCCGCCACAAGTGGACAAGACGGCAGCTATCAATTATCGACCAATGACTTGCCACAATCCGTGGTTGCTCGCCATGGCGACAGCATTACCTTCTTAAAATTAGACCGAGACGAATTAGACTTATCCGCCTACCCAAATGTACCAAGCCTGCATCGTAATTATCAGATGTTTATGTACGGCCCACGAGATCTTTATCGTCCCGGTGAAGAGGTGTCGATTAATTTATTACTGCGCGATTTTGATGGCCAAAAAGTCGCGAATTTACCACTGCAAGCCAAGCTTTATGATGCTCGTGGCGAACGTAAAAAACAGTTCACTTGGCAGCCCGACAGCACCAATCTTTATCAAACGGGCTTCCAGTTAGGCGACAACGCACCAACCGGAAAATGGCGTCTTGAAGTCAGTATTAACGATGAATATGTTGATACTTACTGGTTTCAGGTCGAAGATTTTTTACCGGAAACCCTGACGCTTTCCTTTTACGATGATGTTCCTAATCAAACTCGCTATGCTCCCATCAATAGCAAATTTTATGTTCCCATCCAAGGCGATTATCTTTATGGCGCTCCCGCCGCAGGTAATAATGCCGATGCCGTTGTTACTGTCTCGCCTTCAACCACGCCGTTTCCGTCGCTAAAAGATTATTACTTCGGCAATGCCAAAGAAAAAATCAATGGCCGCACGCTGAAAACCGATGCAATCAAGCTGGATAAAGAGGGCAAAGGGGTGATTTCCATCCCCGATAATTGGGCCAACACGCCAGTGCCATTGCGCTACCTTGTCAGCGCCAGTGTTTACGAAAGTGGCGGCCGCCCAATAACTCGCAATCAGAACATCATACAGTTACCAGACTTCAAAAAATTGGTTGGTATTCAACCATTATTTAAAGGCCGACCTGCGTCTAATGAAACGCTGCAATTTAAGCTACTAAGTGTCGATCAAGAAGGGGAGCCGGTTGCTGACAAACTCAGTGTTCGCCTGTCTCGAAATTACCGCGAGTACTTCTGGGAATACAACGAATCCCGAGGCTGGTATTGGAATTATCAAAGCCATATTTATACCGTTGGTAACGAAAATATTGCCGTCAAAGATGACGCCGTCACCGTTGATTTCCCTGTGCAATGGGGCACGTATATTTTGGAAGTCACCTCTGAAACGGGAGCGAAAAGCACCTTTGAGTTTGAGACAGAATGGAGTTGGGATAACCAAAGCAGCAGCAATTTAAAACCCGACATGTTGCAAATGTCGTTGGATAAAGATCACTACGAGCCCGGTGATAAAGCAACTTTGCGTTTAACCAGCCCAGTGGCTGGCGATGGCATTATCAATGTGGAATCCACTAACGGCGTTCAATACAGCCTGCATAAGAACATCGAAAAAGGCACAAATGAAGTTAGCATCGATGTACAACAAAATTGGAATCGACACGACTTATACGTCACGGCGATGGTGTTAACGCCAGCGGACCAAGTCACCGAAGTGGCGCCAAAACGCGCCTTAGGGATTACCCATTTATCTATCATTCGCCCAGATGCCATTGCCGACGTAGAGCTGACCACCGAAGAAAAAGTTCAGCCAAACAAAGTAGTTAGCGCGCATATTAAGATAGCGAATGTATCAAAACTTGGGAATCAACCGCTTTATGCAACAGTCGCCCTTGTTGATAAAGGTGTGCTAAATATTACACGCTATAAGTCGCCACAACCTGAGCAGTATTTCTATGCTCCGCGTCGCTTTGAGTCGGCGTATTTCGATATTTATGGCAAGATCATTAATAACCTAGGTTATGACATGATCCGCCAGAAATTTGGTGGCGACGCGTTTAATGAGTCTGATGCCGAGCTCAGCCGAGGCGGTAAAAAGCCAAAATCTGATGTGCAAATTATCTCCTTCCTGAGTGAGCCGGTTGCTCTTGTCAATGGCGAAGCCGATGTCAGTTTTGATCTGCCTAACTTCAATGGCAAATTGGAATGGATGGTCGTGGTCTATGGCGATCACAGTTACGGCAGCACGCACAAAGAAATGATTGTCGCTGACAAGCTTGTCTCGCAAATTGCCATGCCGCGTTTCCTTGCGATGGGTGATAAGAGCCAAATCAGCATTGATCTACACAACCTTTCCGATGCTAAGCAGACATTTGATGTCAGTGTAGAAGTAAATGGCGCTGTCATTAGCAAAGGTTTGCAGCAAAGCCTAGAGCTTGCCGATAAAGAAAAAACCGTGCTTTCTATTCCTATCACAGGCGCGGACAGGGAAGGCCAAGGTGTCATCACACTTAATGCCACCAATGGTGACGACATCAATATCACGCGAACGTGGCGACTTGGCGTGCGTAGTCCTTATCCTTGGTCAACAAACCAATTACGTGCGACGCTAGAACCGGGTGAGCAATGGAAGCCGAGCTTTGATATCAGTTCATTGCGAGACAGCAGTGTTCAAGCGATGTTAACAATTTCCAATCGCCCTGCGATCAACTTTAGAAGTCAATTCGAAAACCTATTACAATATCCTTATGGCTGTTTAGAACAAACCACCAGCTCGACCTATCCTTGGCTATTGTTAAACGAAGACATGGTCAGTCAGCTCAATTTGGATGACAGTATTGAACAAGAATTCAAACAACCTTTTAGCGAAACCTTCCGCCTAAAACAAATCCAGAACGGGATTGAAAAGCTTAAAGCTAAACAGTTGAGTTACGGTGGCTTCGGCTACTGGGATTCGAGCAGTTGGGAATTTCGCTGGGGCACCGTTTATGCCACGGAGTTTTTAATCGATGCGCGTAAACAAGGCATTGTCATCGATGACGATATGCTGAACCGTGCGATTAAACGATTGACCTTCTTTGTCAATAATAATCCTGAAAGCGATATGTGGAGCGAAAGCTCTGATTATTATCAGTTCTCCTATCGCGCTTATGCCGCGTTTGTCTTAGCGAAAGCGGATGCTATTAGCTTGAGCTTCGTTCGTAGACTCTATGATCAGGCAATGACAAATAACGACGGCGTAATTGCTTCCAGACAAGGTAAATCAACACCCTCTTTAGATGAATCTGGTCTTGCTTGGATGCACTTAGCGGGCGCTCTGCATCAGTTAAATGACACCTCTAGAGCTCAAAAAGCACTAGAGCAGGCCCTAAAGATTGACCGCAAACAATATGCTTATTATCGAGATTACGGCTCTATTGTGCGCGATCAAGCACTTAGCCTTGCGGTGGCATTGGAGCTCGGACTGGACGACGGAGATCTAGCCGATAAGATGATTGATAGCCTACAAAGCAAACGTTGGTTCAGTACACAAGAGCGCATTGCTTTATTGAAAGTTGCTCGTCAATACGCGAATAAAAACAGCAGATGGTACGCCACTATCCAGTTATCATCGAGTGAACAGTCGCTAGTAAAAGAACAGGCATTCAACTCTGTATTTGATGCCGACAAGTTGCGTCAGCTCAAAGGCATTACCGCACACGACCAAAAATTGTATGTCAGCCTGCAATACCAAGGCGCACCTAAAAACACCCCAAAGCCATACAGCGAAGGGCTGCGCATTAGCCGACAGTATTACGACCTAACCGGCAAACCGACGACGCCAACCACATTAACCAGTGGCGATTTGGTCATTGTGGAATTAAATGTTTCCACAGTTGATGATGACTTACGTATTCCAGATGCCTTGGTAGTTGACCTTTTACCAGCGGGTTTAGAATTAGAGAACCAAAACCTAAGCAACGCCAGCGTCGATTTGGATAGCATTATGATTGACGAAAAGCCGCTTGGTAGCTACTTCCGTGAAAATAACCTGCTGTATCAAGAATACCGGGATGATCGATTTGTGGCTTCCGTAAGCCTTACGAATCGTTCGGTGAAAAAGCTTTACTATCTGGCTCGCGCAGTCACACCGGGGACTTATCAGGTCGCGCCACCCTTTGTAGAAGATATGTATCGTCCTAATTACCGTGCCATTGGTACGTCGATGAATATCTTGGAAATACTGCCTCGTTAATGGCTCGTTTTAATGGTCGATTCCGGTTATGGGCTTATTTGCCTATCGCCGGAATACTGTTGTTTTTGTCTTTCTTATTATACGACTGGATTGTTCCGGTCGATTTAGAATCCCGCTCTCTGAGTCAAACGGTTCTCGCTGAGGATGGTTCGATTTTGCGTAATTTTGCCGATGAAAACGGCGTGTGGCGCTTTCCTGTTACCTTAGACGATGTTTCCCCAAACTACTTAGAAGCGCTCATCACTTACGAAGATCAATATTTTTACCATCATCCCGGCGTTAATTTTTTTGCTCTCATTCGTGCCACTTGGCAATGGATTAGCACAGGAGAAATAGTCTCTGGCGGCTCAACGTTAACCATGCAAGTGGCTCGCATTCGTTACCCAGAACCCAGAACCGTATGGGGAAAGCTCAAAGAGATCGTCCGTGCTCTGCAATTAGAGTGGCATTTTAGTAAAACCGACATACTTACTTATTACCTCAACCATGCGCCTTTTGGTGGCACCTATGAAGGCGTTCAAGCCGCTTCTTTGGGTTACTTTGGTCATAAAGTGAAACAACTCACTGACGCCCAAGCGGCTCTCTTGGCGGTTTTACCGCAAGCACCTAGCTATTATCGACCAGACCGACATAACGAACGCGCCCAACAAGCGCGAGATAAATTAATGCGCCGCTTAGTAACACTGAAAGAATGGTCCACCGAGCGCTTAAACGATGCGTTAATCGAAGATATTCCCGCTGTAACCAAACAAGACTATCAATCTGCACCCTTGCTCGCTCGCAGGTTAGTGACACACAACAAGTCGCCCCAGATAGAAACTTTTATACACTCTCAATGGCAAGGTCAGATCAGCAATTTGCTCAGAAATTATGTCCATGGTATTGGTCAGAAAGTTTCGGCAGCCGCATTGGTTGTCGAAAACGAAACAGGCAAGGTGAAAGTCTACGCGGGATCAGCCGATTTCAACGACAGCAGCCGTTTCGCTTATGTGGATATGGTGCAAGCCACACGCTCGCCAGGTTCAACACTTAAACCCTTTATTTACGGTATGGCACTGGATGAAGGCTTAATTCATAGCGAAAGTTTATTAATGGATGTGCCACTCAAGTTCGGGGACTATCAACCCGACAACTTCAATGGTGGCATCAGTGGACCAGTATCCGTCACCCATGCCTTGCAAAAAAGCCTGAATATTCCAGCGGTGCAAGTATTGGAACAGCTCAAGCCCATTTATTTTTTCTTAAAAATGAAAAAAGCAGGCATCGAGTTGAAACTCCCGACCGGAGCAAAGCCTAATTTGGCAGTGGCTCTCGGTGGAGTTGGCTCTGATTTAGAAGATCTTGTCTATGCCTACACCAGCCTTGGAAACAAAGGCCAAGCACAGCATCTGCGTTTTAGTACCGAGGATAAACAATCACAACAACCGCTGTTGAGCAATGGCGCCGCTTGGATTATTCGCAAAATATTATTAGATAATCCAGACTCTGTTTCTGGCTTAGCGGTTAAGACCGGCACAAGCTATGGATTCCGCGATGCGTGGGCGATTGGGGTGAGCCAACATTATACATTAGGCGTTTGGATTGGCAGACCCGATGGTGTTCCCATGCCCGGCCATTACGGTCAAGTTACCGCAGTGCCGTTATTAAACAATATTTATCAACGGCTCAATGATCGACGCCCAGATCCTCTGATGCCCGACAGCGTGTCTAAAGTAGACATATGCTGGCCACAAGGTGACATAGTTAAAACGGTTTGTGAGGAGAGCCACAGTGCTTATATTCTTGACGGCACCATTCCTAAGACTTGGTATAACACTGCGGCACTACAGCAGCCATTCAACCAATCTGAATTTCAATTCTGGCAAGCAGATGATTCCAAGTTACGAGTCAATATAAGCTGTCAGGTTAACGCCAAACGTCATAAGGTAACCGTTTGGCCTGCGCCCTTGGATAATTGGCTAAGCTTGGAACAACGCCGATCATCTCGGATACCGAGCTGGGATCCTAGATGTGAAACAACAGGCAATCTAGTCAGTCAATCTGCCGTGCGTATCTACGGGCTTGCAAATCAAGATGCGTTCCAGCTACCGAAGCAACAAAACCGAGAAATCACCATTTCTGCGGAAGGAGGCGAAGCGCCTTTTTACTGGTTTTTAAACGGCGTGTTGCTACCCGACCAGCAAAGAAAAACCACATTAAAAGACCTAAAATCCGGCAACTATCAACTCACGTTAATAGACCAAGCTGGCTCAAGAGACCAAGTCGAATTTTCGGTTCTTCTCTATTAGAAATAGAGATCTATATCTTCGCTCTTGGTGGGCATTATGATCAGAGTTAAACCCAATGATTTTCTATCACATCGTAATGACGAACAAAGGTATCTGGATCTAGCTCATATTCATCATCTTCTGGGTAAAGTTTGGCAACTTCAATATCCTGACCGGCGAAAGCAATAATAGACTCACGAGTCGGCCAATAAGTAATCAGAGTTACCTCGAACGTTAACTCGTCCACTTCTCGACCAAAAATTTGAGCCCCTTTAAAACCTTCGGTAGCAGATGTGTCTTTCACACCTGTTTCATATAAGTAAGCAATGAAACCTTCTTTTTTAGCCATTGGGCAACGGGCTTTCCATTCTCTTGCGATCATCTTAATGACTCCAATTTACGCCATATTTATCTTTGTATTAAAAACTGTTTCAAGCTTTAAACTGCTTTTGCAATCCCATCAAGAAGTTACGCAAGATTTGGTCTTTGCATTCGCAGTAATGACGGTTATCTGGTTTACGGAAAAAAGAGCTTAGTTCATGTTTGCTTAAGTTGAATTCCGCTAGAGACATAATGTCGAGAATTTCTTCAGCTTGTAGGTTCAAGGCGATACGCAATTTCATGAAGATAGCGTTGTTGGTTAAACGTTTTTCCGGCACAGGTTGTGGGCCTTCACGTTTGCCACGCTTGGTATTGATGAAACCATTTAGAAATGTCGCCATTTCCACATCAATCATTTCAACATAACCCGCGTCGTCTTCTTTCTTTAGCCAGCTGGTGACTTGCTCTTGTGTGGCAATGCCATCCGCGGTTGCAAAGATATCGACTATCTCTAGTTCTTTTAGATCAAAGGTATAGCGAAGGCGGCGTAAAATATCGTTGTTGTTCAAGATGATTTCCTAGTGTTAGGGGGCATAAATAAT
The DNA here is from genome assembly GCF_965225885.1 of Marinomonas sp. NCBI lineage: Bacteria > Pseudomonadati > Pseudomonadota > Gammaproteobacteria > Oceanospirillales > Oceanospirillaceae > Marinomonas > Marinomonas sp. The sequence continues at coordinate 709,403 of NZ_OZ245329.1, read as the reverse complement.
AGTTGATCGCGACTTTAGCAGATTGGCCGACATTTACCTATATTTGCCGCCAAATTCGTCAGAATATCGTCGAAAATGCATACTTCACGTAAAATTTTAGATTCTGTCTGCAGACTATATTGATTAGTAGCAAAACTGGCGACTTAATAGCTTGTATCTCTTATTTTCATGGATGTAAGCCAGTGAATATTACTCAAAAGCCCACACTGATAGACATCGAGGCTTCCAAAAATCCTTCTGTTGACGAATCTAGCTTGGCGACATCTAAGAAGACGGATCGGGTCATCGAGTTTGATTACTTACGCGGACTCGCCATCGTGCTGATTGTACTTGGGCATTCAGTCACCAATACCAATGATGGTTTTCCCGTTTGGCTGGAAAACATCGTCCGCGGTGGCACGGGCATTTTTGTGTTTATTTCTGGCTTTTTCTTTCATCATGTGTTTGCCGAGGGTTTTGATTACCGACGCTTCCTATCAAAAAAGGTCAAAAACGTCTTAATACCCTTTTTTGCCGTTTCCCTTTTTGCCATTGTAGTGAAGTGGCTGGTCTTTATGTTTGTGGGCGACGCCAGTGCTGGGGAAGCGCTTGCCCAATGTGGTGAGTTATTACTGCAGGGGTTTGTATTGTTTCCGCATTGGTATATTCCTTTTATCATGGCGACCTTTTTGTGTGCTGGCTTGCACTTACGCTATTTACACCTACCTCTGTTTGCCAAGCTGTCTCTCTTGGTGATGTTCTCCGTCGTCTCATTGGTGATTCATCGTCCTGAAGGTAATGCCAATGTGTTGCAATCCTTAGTGTATTTTACGCCTTTCTACCTATTCGGCATGCTCTACTCACAATATTTGGATTGGATGAAACAACACTACCGAACCTTTTTAGTCGTAGCAATTATCACGGTACTCACCACGGTTTATTTACAAACGTCTGTTTTCGTCCACATTGGCGGGTTCCACAAAGCTGCGTTTGAATGGGGCGGCATTGATTTACAATTCATTCAAAAAATGGGCTGGTGTATTTTGTTTATCGGTTTCTGTACCAACTGTGTTGGGCCGACTCTGGGTAAACACTTAGTGATGGTCGCATCGATTAGCTTTGCGATTTTCTTTTTGCACCCATTGCTGGGCATGATGTGGGGAAATACAAAATACATTTTACTTAACGCGGATTATATCCAACCGAATAACACAGTGTTGTACAGCCTTCTTTCTTCAATAGTGTTATTCATGTTTCAATTTTATGGAACCGTCTGGTTAATAGGAAAATTAAAACCTCTGTTTGGTTCGAAAAGCCGCTTATTGATTGGCGCTTGATGATTAAAAAACATTCAGCCTTTATGTAGCCGGATCTGTTTTTATGCTTTTTATAGGAGTATCTTAAAATCTCACAAGCTGGCTTTATAAGAAACGTATTGAAGGATAGTCATTATGATTAGCATAGAGTTTTTAATTACTTCATTAATTTTAGTGCTCATTCCTGGCACTGGCGTCATTTACACAATTTCAACCGGGCTGTTTCAAGGAACTCGTGCTTCATTCGCTGCAGCGCTAGGTTGTACATTGGGCATCGTTCCTTCGATGCTGGCCAGTATTTTTGGCTTAGCGGTTATTCTGAACACCAGCGCACTGGCTTTTCAGGTTGTGAAATTTGTCGGTGTGGCGTATTTGCTTTATCTGGCTTGGGGCATGTGGCGTGACACGGGCGGATTAGCATTAGAAAAGACAGAAAATAAGCAGATTAATTTATTCCAAGTCGCTCTGAAAGGCTGCCTGATCAATGTTTTAAACCCAAAGTTGACTATCTTTTTCTTAGCATTTTTACCGCAATTTATTCATTCAAACGTCAGTTCAGCAACCAGCCAAATGCTATTACTTGGCGGCATATTTATGGCGATGACTCTCGTTGTTTTCATTTTGTATGGCGCGCTTGCCAGCAAAGCACGTCGCTATTTAATTGGCTCCTCTAACATTGCTAAATATCTGCAGCGAACCTTTTCGGCTAGCTTCGCTTTATTGGGTGTAAAGCTCGCATTAACTGACCGCTAATATAACTTAAGCCAAAAACGGTCTGTTTTGGCTCTTTGTGACGCCTGATCAATTGCATTAAATAACATCATAGAAAACAAGAAGCGCCCATTTTGTAAAAAATGGGCGCTTTTTTATTTGGCCGCTTAATTTCGTTAACTTTTGTTACTATAAATTCACTTAATTAACTTAACCGATGAAGAAACAGTCAATTCTTATTTGAAAAGAAAGTCATTTAAGTTATAAACAGCTCTCTTTAATAACCTAATCATATAACATTGATTCCCTGCGAGTATATTTTTGACTCCTTGTATGGCAGTGATTAGCACAAACATAACTGTTTAAACTAGACAAGGTAGATATGAAACTATCAAGACAACTTGGAATTCTTATAGCTTTCTCAGCAGCAGGTTTGATTATCTTAGGCGCGCTCGCCTTAACCACACTTCGAGAAAATTTAATCGATAGCCGAAAACATGAAATAGAAAAGATTCTGACACTCGCAAAGAATCAAGCCACGTATTTCGTAGAATTAGAAAAAGCCGGAAAACTCACGCGCCCAGAAGCAGAACAAAGAGTTGTAGATGCTTTATCCACAATGCGTGAAGGAGCATCGTTCGTTTGGTCAAACGATAACAAGGCGATTGCACGAGTTCATATACGAGAAAGTGAACTCGGTACATTCCAAAAGTCTTACCAAGGCCAAATTCAGCAACTCAAAAACACAGACATAGTCTTTAAAGTCGCCCCAAGCAAAAAACCAGGGACAGATTATAAAGTCATCAAAGTAAATGGTATGAGCAAGATCCCTGAGTGGAACTGGGTTATTGGCTACGGCGTCTACATGGACGATTTACAATCTACTTTCTGGCGCGCGGCTATCTACTTCATTATTGCAGGCCTTGTGATTCTTGCACTGATCATTGCAGCGGCTGTGTATTTGGCCAGAAACATTCTAAGCAAAATTGGCGGCGAACCACAGTACGCCATGGAAGTGACCACTCGAATTGCGAATGGCCATTTAAATGAAACCATTATTGGTGATTTTTCTACCGATAGCTTGCTTGGTTCTATTGCGCGTATGCAAGCCTCCTTGCAAGAGATGGTTCGAAACATCAATAAAGGTTCATTACTCTTAACGGGATCAACAAAAGCACTTAATGAACAAATGCAGAATATTGCCACAGCATCGCAAAAATCCTCCGATGCGTCTTACTCAACAGCCTCCGCCATTCAAGAGTTATCCTCTTGCATAGAAGAAATATCAAGAGGCGCTCACAACACCGAAAAAAATTCAGAAGAATCCTCGGCTCTGTCACTACGTGGTGAAGCTTTGGTGAAGCAGTCCGCAATAAGTATCAATGATATCTCGCACCAAATTACACGTTCTACGGAAGAGATTGCCAACTTAGAAGAACGCTCTTTGCAGATTGGTAATATTGTCAACGTAATCAGAGACATCGCAGATCAAACCAACTTATTAGCGTTAAATGCGGCTATTGAAGCGGCTCGCGCTGGCGAACAAGGACGAGGTTTTGCAGTGGTTGCCGATGAAGTCCGAACACTTGCTTCTCGCACCGCAACAGCAACCTCTGAAATTACTGAGACCATCAACATGGTTCAAGCCGAAACAGAAAATGTCGCCAAAACCATGCAAGCGGTTTTGCCAAAAGTCGAAGAAAGCGTTAAGAGCTCTGACCTAGTGACAGAAATGCTTGCCAATATTCGATCAGGTTCTGATGAAACACTGGCCAAAATTCGTGAAGTATCGCATTCTGCAGAGGAACAAAACAAGGCAACACAAACCCTTGCGGAGCATGTTGAGGAAATATCAAACATGGTACAAGAAACGGCCGAAGCGGTTTCTAGCTCACGAAAAAGCATGGTCGATCTGGACAAGCTGGCTCTGGAACTTCACGACAGCATAAGCTATTTCAAGGTATAAACGCCACGGAATTAGAGCACTAAAAAACCCGCTAATACCAACAATATTAGCGGGTTATCATTTTCAGGGTTTAAAAAAATACTTATTGTTTAAACACTTTTTCAATGTCTTGCCAGTTAACAATCTTGAAGTTTTGCTTTTGTGCTTTATATTGCGCATCAAGGTTATTCCAATCTTGAGCAATGAAAATACCTTGTGGATAAGCGGCGCCCAGATTCGCTGAGACAGCATGAATCCCATCGGTATCGCTGCTGCCATCAACGCCTTTCTCATCGTCACCAATAATGGCAAAGCTACCTAGATACTGGTTTTTATTTGCAAGGTCAAAGATGGCGTAAGTGTTATTACCTTGGCTCGATGCAATCAGATAATTCACTGCGTCGTTTTGATACAAGGTTATGCCTTCAATATCGTCGACTAATCGCTTGCCATCCACTTCGGCAAATAAGCTCGGCTCCGTTGTTGCTTCCTCATCAGCTTGAAAGCTCCAAATCGCTTTGTCTTCTTCTCCAACATAAAGCATGCCTGTCACATCATCTGCCACACAACCTTCCGGCTGAGTCTCTACTTTTAGCGTACGAACCATGTCGCCTTTCATGCCTTTTTGGGTCGGTGTAATGCGCCATTGTTCAGTCACACCGTTTTTACCATTAACGAAAACATACGGTGTGCCGTCTTTGGCTTGATACATACACAACCCGTAAACTTCATCGACGTTTGAAAGCAGTTCAGCTTGCTCGGGATGAACATGGCTACCGATGGCGTTTAATGGCTCAATTGGCGTTTTGCCGCCAATTTTATAAAGCGCAATGGTGTTTAACTCACGGTTTGACGCTGCCGCCAAGGCAAAGCTTTTACCATCCCAATCTTTTACTGTGCGAAGGTCGACATTGTTAGGCTTACCGCCTTTTAGGAATTGCAGCTCTTTGCCGTTAAGATCATAGGCCATCAAACCACCTTTTTTGTTGGTCGCTATGATCAAGCTTTTTGAGGCGTCTTCAGGGTTCAGCCAGAATGCAGGATCGTCTGCCGCGTCGCCGCTTTTGCTGACTTCATCTGTTTCGCCGCTGGCCGCAACCAATTTTACGCCTTGAACCGTTAAATCGCGGTAATCACGCAAATGATTGAAGACCACTTTTTCGTGTTGCAAACCTTGGGTTAATTGCTTCAGAGCAATCTTCTCATACACAGGCTGGTCTGCTTCGGTATTACCAACCCAGATGGCATTGGTCGATGCCGTTATAATTTTCGCTTCTTCGACGCCAGTCACATTGAAGCGCGTCAAGTAGTTGCCTTTCTTGCGGCCATACACAAGGAAACCTTGGCCTTCATCGGCAACCAAAAGATAACCCTCGCCATTGGCTTGATATACCAAATCCAAACCTTCAACTTCTTCTAAATGACCTAATGGCGCTACAGCATCGACTAAACGACGATCTTTAATATTCTCTGCGTCTGCACCATAAGCCCAAATGCCAATATTCTGCTCACCCACATACAAGGTGCCAGTTTGATCGTCGACAACACAAGCGCTCAATTCACCACCAACATTGGTATGGCGAACCATGACGGGCTTGCCTGCTGCGTCTTTCACCACACTTTGTACCTGATCATCCTTGTATTGCAACTTGTATTGAACGATGTCGCCGCCATCAGAAACGCCCGTTACTGTGGTTTCGCCTGTGGTCACATTTTGATAAAGACACACAGCTTCTGCTGCGATATTGGTAGAAATCCGGCCCACCTCAGTCAAAGGTTTCGCTGCTGAACGATCGATCCGATAAAAAGCAAAGGCTTTGTCATCAGGTAATCCGACCGCTAATAAATCCATGCTTTTATCGCCATCTTTTAGACCATATCGAACGTCAGCACCCAATACTTCCTTGCTGTCATCACGCATGATTACTTTGCCTTGATCATCAAAGACAACCAAACCATCACCTTCTAGTGTCGTAATCAATAAATCATCCTGTGCTCTATTAGGACTCGTCCAAACAGCCGCGTCAGCGATATCGTCAAAACTGGCTGCACTTTTTAGCTCAGTTGGAATACTCGGTGTCGCCGCATAAGCCGACGAAGCCATGGCACTAGTAATCGCCAAAGCCATCAAAGACAGACGTAAAGGCATGATGATGTTTCCTCAATGTGATAAATAAATTAGATAAACGAGTTCAATAGACAGAACAATTTGAGGACACCCTAATAAGTCTTCATGTCGACTTTATGACAGTTTTTTTCAGCCTAAGCTAAAAGCACTATTTATGCGTGTATTTGACGATGATCTGCCCATATATGAGCTTTAAGGACGAAAGCCCAACTGGCTTAAATCGCGGTTTCTTGGTGGAAAATTACTGCCATAACGCTAATTATCTGAATAAACATCATTTGCTATGAGCTAATCGGACTTTATGACCTCATTCTGTAATAAATACGTCACATACTAACTCGACTGTATTAAAAAAAGGCAGATTCCATAATGGATTGGTTTTATCGGTGGCGTTACGCTTGTATTGATAACGTTCAAAAAATAATGCGCCACAAAATTTGGCTTACCTTGTTAGTCTTTGTATTTCTATTGTTGCTGACTCTGAATTTTTCACAAGGTGAACTAAAGCCGCCATCCACTTGGGCTTGGGTCGATATTATTGGCGAAGGGGCGTCGTCATTATGCGTGGTGATTTGGTTGCTTCTAGTACTATCAATGCGCCCCGCTGGGCAAGTAACCAATTGGTTCGCAGCAGGATTTATTGGAATTTTCGCGTCTAATTTTCAAGACTTCCTTGATGAATGGGTGCATTTACCGCTCCCATACACGTGGGACAGTTGGGTCGAATCTTTGCCCATTGGCTTGCTTGCACTGACCATTGCTTTTTGCTTATGGCGCAAGGAACAAGGTCAAATAGATCGCTATTTGCTGAAGCGTCAGGCTATTTATCACAACACAACCACGTTAGATCACACCACCAGCTTACCAAAATTTGCACATTTAAACGCTCAGCTGGAATACGCGTTTGCCAAAGAAAAAGCCAACTGGCAACAGCATGCGCTCGTGTTAATTGACATCGCGCCGTTTTCTGAAATTAGTTACCGCTATGGTGGACGAGAAGCAGATCGCTTTTTGGTAGTCATGAGTGAACTTATGTTATTGGCATTGCGTGAAGAAGATGTGCTGTGTCATTTGGCCGGAGGTAGATTTGCCATCGTGATGAAAAACGTCGACCAGACTCTCGCTCAACAGAAAGCAGACCGACTTAAAGCTTTCATCGACCAATTTTATTTTTCCATTAAAGATTCAGAGCATGGCGTTTCGGCACACGCCATGATGGTTTTAGTGATGGCAGACAATTCGATGAAAGCACCAGATAGTTTATTAAAACAAGCAATCCTAGCGCTCTCAAACCAACACAAACTCGTGCAATCAAATACCTTTGGGTAAGCCTAAGCCATGACTCGATTCTGGTTAGAAAGACAAGATCGTTACCTCTTAGCCCATCAGCAATCTGTCATCTTGATGGATTTGCTGATTGCTCGAGACATAAAGCCCGATTTCTTTTTACGCAAAACAGGACTCTTTTACGAGGATGTTGCGTCTGGCTCGAAGCACTTTAGCCCAGAACAATTTGCCCAACTTTGCGATAACGCCAGCCAATTACCCAATAGCCATGATTTGGCCTTTTTATTTGGACAACGCATGTTGCCGGGACATTTCGGCAGTCTGTCCAGTGGATTACAGAATGCCCCAAGCTTGCGTCATGCGCTGGCCTTCATGGACGAGTTTTCCATTTTACTCTTTCCACTATTAGCTCCCAAATTAAGAACATATAAAGAGCAACTTAATGTCGGCTTTATCGATGTTTTTGGAGTGCTTTCAACGACCTTGCTAAGTAAAAAACACACAAAATTCGCTCTCTTTTTAAAGGAAATGACGGTCACGGCCATTGCCTCGTTGACGTCTTGGTTATCACAACACCCCTTACCTTGGTCTTTCTGCTTTGATTATCCTGCGCCGGACAATCAATCTGAGTACGATGTATTTCTTGGTCAAAAACGGTATTTTTCTCAGGCGTTCACTACAATTTCTATCCCAGAACGCTATTTAGACCTTCCTTGGAAAATGGCCTCGCCAACACTTTTTCAGCTTGCCTTAGAAGACGCGAGACAAAACTTATCAAGGCTTGATGGTCAACAAAGTTTACTGAGTCTGGTACAAAACCAACTGAATGCTCAGATTCAATCGTTACCTAGTCTGGAACAAATGTCCGATATCCTCAACCTCAGTCCAGCTACCTTAAAACGCAAACTAAAGGCCCACAACACCAGTTATCAAAAGCTATGTGACCAGACAAGACAACAGGTCTCGATTAACTTAATCAATGAGTTGGGATACGACGAAGCACAAGTGGCAGAATATCTAAACTTTTACGATGTGAGTAATTTTAGGCGTTCGTTCAAACGCTGGCAGCTGTCTTAACCTAAAATAGGATAAAAAGAATAATATTGAAAAGAAACTACTCTTGCGAACGACAATCATAATACAGGTTCACAAGAGTAATTTATTGATATCGTTATTTCTTCTTCGGTTGACGACCGTGATAAATCGCGAAGCCTTTGTCTCGATACAAACGAGTATGAGAGCCCAACGCAGCGTCTAGAATAGGTGGGTAACGTAAGAAGTCGTTAGCAACGACAAACAACTCACCGTTTAAGGTAAGGTGTTGCTTAACCGTCATAAAGAAGCTTTCAGCAATGCTGTAATCGGTATTCACGCCACTGTGGAATGGTGGATTGGTGACAACATAGTTAAAGCGACCTTTCACTTCCTCTAAGCCATTGGACGCGATCACTGTCACCGCGTCGCTAACCTGATTCGCAGCGAAGGTTAATTCTGTGGCTTTTAACGCCAAGACGCTATCATCAAGTGCTGTAATGCGCGCGCCCGTTTTGTTATGTAACCAAAGAGCGATGATGCCATCACCACAACCAAAGTCGAGTAATCGAGCACTAGCAACGTCACTCATAAAGCGATGCTGATTAAGCTGGTTTAATAAAATATCCGTGCCTTTATCTAATTTGCCGTGACCAAAAACGCCCGGCAAACTACACAAAGTTAATGTTTGTCCTGCGACTTCTTGTGTCCAAGTCACAATCCAATCTTCAAATACAAATGGTTTAGCAGGACGACGCTTGTAGCCGGTGTAAAGCAAACTATGTTTAGCGCCATCACGCTTGCCTATTTCATCCAATCCCGCTTCTAGGCGCTTCATAGATGATTTAACGCCACTTTTGTTGTCGCCCACCAGCCAGATTTGACCACCGTCTTTTAGAAGCGGCAAAACCACCGCAAGCAAATAATCCAACAACTCTTTGGCTTTAGGCTGATAGATTACTATGTGATCAAAATCGCTGCCATTCTCTAACGCCCATTGCTCAGACAAAAACAGTTTTTCATCCGCAAAGCCGATTCGCAACAAAGCATCATAAAAGGTTTTAGATTGGCACCAAGCATACACATCCGCTTTTCTGCTTAGATCAAGTGGATAGGTGTCTTCAGGGTTAGCAAATAGAATTTTGCCGACCAATTCTTCTTCGTTGCGCACCAATAATTGGCTCGTCGAGTTAAGATTCATAAGTTACAGATAGCTCTTTAATAGATAAGGTGGTTACAGGCGCTAATAAAGTATTCAAACGCTCAGTAGGAAGTTCTGGTTGCACTCGCGGATAACGCGGTGCTTTTCGATCATTCAACAAAGGCGATGCCCAGCCTTTGGTTAATGTTAGAAAATCTTGTGCAAAATCATCACCGTGTTCTAAGCAACCAGACAAAATGACATCCAGATAACTTAATGCGATAGGACACTCATGGTGAGGTTCAATGACAACATCCGTGTGATAAACCCAATAAGTGCCTTCTGGCAAAGAATGATCTTGATAGGTTGTTAATTGCTTGGCGTCGATTACGGCTCTTTGATAGCCTTTCTCGCGCTCATCAAATAAGGGAAATTGATCATAAGGCACTTCGACTAATACACCATTGCAGGCTTTTTCTGGTGCGTGAATAACCGCAACAGAGCTCATACCATGTTCATCTGTCATCACAGACCAATGACGCTCAAATCCATGTAGCTTAACAGGCCAGACTTTGCCTGTTTCGCCCGTTTTCGCACGGCTTTCACCATTAATTAGGCTGCCATAGCCTAAAATAAAGTGTCGATCTAATGCGCTCATAGCTGCCCCCAAACAAAACGTGCCAAATCAAATCCCCAGATAACTCGCATGATAACGTGTGGCTTTAGACAGTACTAGCTTATGTCTTCATTGATCGAAAGAAGGAAGGTAGACAAAGAAGTTCAACAAAACGAAAAAGCTCTGAAAAATCAGAGCTTTTTGCTGTTTTTATCGGATTATCAACGCTTACTATACTGTGGCTTGTTTTGATTTACCTTTTAACAAAAACACCAAAGGCAATGCTGCAACCGTCACCCACATCATCAAACGAAAATCTTGTAAATACGCCAAGGTTGCCGCTTGTCCAGTAACTACTTGATTTAGTGCCGTAAGCCCTGCGGTCGTTGCCGTATTATAAGCACCCTGTTCTTGTGCGATCTGTAATCCAAGGCTGAAGGGATTAATGTAATCGGCAAACGCCGCATGATTAATCTGCGTTCGTTGTGCCAAATAGGTTGTCACCACTGAAATACCGATACTGCTGCCAATGTTTCTTAATAAGCTAAACATAGACGTGCCTTCGTTACGATATTTAGGATCTAGTGTCGCAAAGCTTATGGTAGATAAAGGCACAAAAATAAAGCCTAAACCCGTTCCCTGCACCAAGCCCGTTCGAATAATGTCCCATGCCGTGACGTCTGTGGTAAATAAGGTCATTTCCCACATAGAGTAAGTAATCAGCACCAAGCCCAATGTGATAAACAATCGGGCATCAATTTTATTCGCAAAGCGGCCGACTATAATCATCGCTGCCATGGTGCCAAAGCCTCGCGGGGCCAAAATCGCGCCAATATCAACAACAGGATACCCCATTAATGAACTCATAAACGGCGGTAGCAATGCCATGGATGACAGCAAAATAATGCCAACAATGAAAATGAACACCATGCCGACGCTGAAGTTCCTATCACGAAACATTTTCGGATCGATAAAGGGATGGCTGTGAGTAAAAATATGCACTAAAAACATCGAACCACAAACGACGGTTAACAAGCCTTCTATGGTGACTTCCAAACTCGCAAACCAGTTCTGCGACTCGCCTCGGTCTAACATCATTTGTAAGCTACCAATGGCAACACCGAGCAGTACAAAGCCATACATATCAAAGCTGCGTTTCTTATCAAGTTTTGACTCTTCTAAGAAACCAGCAAGACCAAGCCAAGCAATAATGCCAAATGGCACGTTGATATAAAACACCCAACGCCAGCTGTAATATTCCGTCAACAAGCCACCAAGATAAGGCCCTAAGATTGGCCCAACCATAACGCCAACGCCCCACATGGCCATTGCTGAACCATGTTTTTCTTTAGGGTAAGTATCCAGCAAGACAGATTGAGACAAAGGCACCAAGCTCGCGCCAAACACACCTTGCAGCAAACGGAACAACACGATTTGATCTAACGACTGCGCCGCACCACATAAAATAGACGACACGGTGAAGCCCACAATTGACCACATAAATAAGCGCTTACGGCCAATTTTCGCGGACAAAATCCCCGTTAGCGGCATACAAATCGCTGCAGCCACAATGTAAGACGTCAACACCCAAGAAATCTGATCTTGGGTGGTTCCCATTGCGCCTTTCATATGTGGCAACGCCACGTTGGCAATAGTCGTGTCTAATGCTTGCATGATAGTCGCTAGCATCACGGATATCGTGATCATAATGCGATTGGTGCCCGCGTCCTCCGTTTTTAGGCTTTGCGTAACAGCCATATCTATTGCCTCACAAAGCTAAACCGAATAAACGGCGCTGATGTTCTGTATCTATTGTCACGTTCGAGCTAAAACCTGTACGCAATACCGGCGTATTTTGATCGGCATCGACAAGAATTTTTACCGAAAGGCGTTGAGCAATTTTCACCCAGTTACCTGTCGCATTTTCTGCTGGGATAACAGAGAATTCAGAACCCGTCGCAGGACTAATACTTTCCACTTTGCCATGTAATGACACACCAGGATAAGCGTCCACTTCGACCTCAACGTCTTGGCCTGGCTGAACATAAGTCAGGTCTTTTTCAGTAAAGTTAGCGGCTATCCATTGTTGCTCATCAGACACCAAAACCATGGTGGTTGACCCTGCCGTGACATATTCACCACTATTAGGAACTTTTGCTACCACGCCTGAGGCTGGTGCTCTCACTTCAATATGACCAAGATTAATACGTGCTTGATCCAATGCGGCTTGAGCGGCTTGATAACTAGGATGGTCTTCCAATGGCGCGCTTGGATCTCCGCCTAGCGCTTCTTTCAAACGGAACAAGTCTTTCTTCAATGTCGCAACGCTTAACTCACTGACTTCAGCAGCTTGTTTGGCTTGGTCAAACTGAGTGTCAGAAATAAACTTTTGCTTTAACAAATTCGCCTGACGCTTTTCTTCACGTTGGTTAAAAGCAAATTGGTTTTCAGCCTGATTTATTTCCGCTTTTTTCTCTTCGTAAGCGGCTTTTTGCTCCAAGATATTCAATCGAGCTTGCTGAAGTTGCGCTTGAGCTTTGGCTTCTGCTACTTTAAATGGCGTGGCATCGATACTAAATAACAACTGACCTTTGGAGACTTTTTCGTTTTCTTTGACGGCTATCGTTTGAATCGCACCAGACACTTCGGCATTGATTGTTGTGATATCCGATTGGACATAGGCGTTGTCTGTTTCAACATAGCGGCCGCCTTTCATGTAAACAAACACGGAAGCTAAAACGACCACTAAAGGCAATGCCACTAATAAAACGCGACGAGTGGTGCGTTTTTCCACTTGCTTTGGCACGGATGGATTGGTTTCTTGTTCACTCATTTCCGGTTTTTCCCCAGGTAAATTCTATAAGGACGAATCAGTTGATAAATTTGTATGCATAACAGAAAGCGCGTCTTGAAGAGCATGTATTTGATCTTCGGTTAATCCCTGCAACGCCTTTTCACGAACTCGCTTAACTTCAATATCAATTTTTTCTAACAATGGCGCCGACTTCTCCATTAAATACAATCCATAGGCACGGCGATCCTTTGGGTCGGGACGACGCTCGACCAAATTATCTTCCGCCAATTGATCGATTAAACGGGCGAGTGTGATTGGCTGAATGTCGAGCATTTCAGCTAATTGCACCTGACGAATACCTTCATAATGAGAGACATATACCAACGCCCGAGCTTGCATGGGCGTCATACATAATTCGCTTTTTAGATATTCCCTACGCATCAGACGAATAATGTCTGTTAAGAGAAAACCGATATTGTTTGTTTGCATTCAAATCACCAAATTTAATATCTGATGATTATTATATATGTTGCTTACTATATTCAATATGAAGATATAAATATGCCTAATACTTCCTTAATCAAGTACTTAAAAAGCATCATTTTTGATCATAATTCGACTGGTTTTGCTTGTTATGGCAGGTTATGGTGTCAAGCTATGATAAAAAAACAACAAGGAGAGTAACTTGGAATTACCAATACTTTTGATCACAGGCGGCGGAAGAGGCATTGGCGCAGCAACAGCGAAAGTCGCTGCTCAGCAAGGTTATCGAGTCGTTATTAACTATCGAAAAGATGCGACTTCTGCTGAAAAAGTCGTTTCAGATATTATGGCTTCTGATGGATTGGCTCATTGTGTAAAAGCTGACATAAGTGACGTTCAACAAGTTGCCGAGATGTTTTCAACGATTAGACGTGAATGGGGGCCGATTAAAGCATTGGTTAATAGCGCTGGCGTGTTAGACCAACAAGCTCGTTTTGTGGACACCAAACCAGAACGCTGGCAACGTATCTTTCAAACTAATGTTTTTGGCACTATGCAATGTTGCCAAGAAGCCTTTCAAGACATGGCGCTGAGCCGCGGCGGTCAAGGCGGCGCTATCGTCAACGTATCCTCTCTCGCCTCTGTCTATGGTTCGCCAAATGAGTATGTAGATTATGCGGCAAGCAAAGGAGCGGTAGACTCTTTTTCCAAAGGCTTTGCCTTGGAAGTCGCAGGCGATGGCATTCGAGTTAACGTGGTCAGACCGGGATTAATTTATACCGACATGCACGCCGATGGTGGCGAAGCAGGGCGAGTGGATCGTATCGGACCCAATCTGCCATTGCAACGCGGCGGGCAACCAGAAGAAGTCGCGGAGGCGATTCTCTGGTTACTCAGTGATAAATCCAGCTATTCCACTGGTGGTTTTATTGATGTCGGTGGCGGTCGTTAACTTAAAAGCAGATTATTTAGCGACAACACACTGAAAAGAGCTCGCCTTAAGAAAGTCACCTTTGTTGTATTTTGCGTAAGATGGGTAAGGGCATAAAGGGCGCGTCATACCAGCCATACGAGCAGTAATTTCTGGGTTTTTCGCTCGTGTGGCAGCCACTATAGATTGAGGAGCTTGTTTCTTTTCTACCCATGAAATCAAGGGTTGAAGCATATCGAATTGATCCGCCGAGGGCCCACCTTGACCATGAGGCATGCCCGGAACACGGTATAAGCGTACAAATTCATGCGCTCGGCCTGCAAGCATGAAATCCAAAAAATCATACCAACGCGTGGTGTCTTTCACGGAGAAAACAGGATCACTGTTACCATGGAAGATTATCATTTTTCCACCATGCTGTCGGAACGCTGTCAGCTCTGGTTTAGCCGCCTCAGGTGTTGTCATCGTAGTCATCGCCGATTCTTTAAATTGGCTATTGGTGGCGTAAATTTTTGGTGCGTCTGTATCAAAATCAAACTTGAGCAAATAGTTTTCTAATGAATAAATATTCCCCGCCACATTCGTATAAGGCGTTGTGAATATATGCGCTAATGAAGCAGCCCCCATCACCACACTTATCGGCTTATTGCTCCAATCTGAGATCATGCTTTCAACTTTCCACATGCGCCAGTTATTTGAGTTAATTCCCGTGTCATAAGCCCAATCAGTGTACAAAGCTTGATTTTGCGAGTTGTGAGGTCCTGTATGCATACGAATTAAAGCTGCCACTTTGTTTAGCGATAGACAATCACGATCAAACTTACTCTTACAAACCAAAGATTTGGGCTCAAAAACTTTTTGACAAGCATCAGCCGCAAACACCATGTCATCACTAATACCATCTAAGGCATCGCATTGATCAAGAATACGTTTTGCAAAGATTTTCAAATCTCGTTTTGTTAACGATTGGCTAATATCGTCGTTTACTCGATGCAACGCCTGAATATCCCAAGCGTGCTGTAAAGCAGCTCTGGGTAGATTAAAGCCGGGATAACCCACTAATAAACCATCAAACATATAAGGGAAACGAGTTGCTGCAACCATCGCCATACGGCCACCATTAGACTGACCAAGACCGTAAGAATATTTAATGGGTGATTCGTAATAGCTTTCAGTCAAGTAACGAGCAATGGGATTCAACTTTTGCACCGCAGCATAGCCATAGTCACGGCGTGCTTCAGGGTCATGACCAAATACCGCTGGGCCAGCCAGACCCGCTTCTGGATTGGCTTGCGCATCGTGACCTCCATTACTTGAAACAACGGCAAAGCCTTGATTAATCGCATATTCAGAATTCGCAAGCCCAGTCACTTTTCCTAAGGCAGGCTTAACGTCACCATCAACACCTCCATTAAATTGATAAGCAAACCTGCCCTGCCAATTATTGGGAAGTCGCAATTCAAACCGAATAGAATAAAACTTACCATCACTTCCAATCCTTTGCGCCATTACTCCCGTCACCTTGCAATAAGGGCTATTTACTTCCTTATCAGGCGACATCATTAAGGTTGTAATTTTAACCCCTTCTGGGGAATTCTTTAGCAAAGCATGGCAACGATATGGCTCAGCATAAACACTGCCACTTCCTAAAACAAAAAGTGCAATCACTGGAGCCAGATAGGTTAAAAGCGCTTTCATTTTCATCATCCTTTTTGATTTTGATGCTAAACATATTCATCGGCATAAAGTTCAACAGGCAAGCTTTCAAAATAACGAATAATGGGAAAAATAGAAAGTTATAGAGACAAACAGGAAGGAAATAAAAAACGGGCTAAAAAGCCCGTTTTGAAAAGCTTGGATTAATGGGCAGCAAACACCAATAAATTTGGAGAAACTTCATTAAAATCCAATGCCATGGTCACACTAAGCGCCGTTACCGTGATAATGGAGAAGAAGAACACTTGTCGCGCCCACCCATTCACATCAATACCGGGACGGTAGCCTCGTAACGCCATAGCAAGCCACCAAAGACTGGTAGCCAGAGCAACAACCATAAAGCCAATCCCAACATAACCAGTCAGCGGCAAAAGCGCTGCAACTACCGCAAAGGCAGCAATATGTAGAATTATATGGCGTTTTGCTTTCGCAATACCTTGTGACACTGGCAAAACAGGAATCCCTGCCGCTTCGTAATCTTTGTAGCGAAAAATAGCGATTGCATAGGAATGCGGCATTTGCCAAATACAAAACATAGTAAGCAAGATAGCAGCACCAGCGTCGAACTGACCTGCTGCGGCGCAATACCCCACAACCGGCGGAACAGCACCAGATAAACTACCCACAAAAGTCCCATATACAGACTTACGCTTGAAATACATAGTGTATAAACCGACGTAAACCACATAACCGAATACGGCAAAAGCAACCGCGACCCAATTCGTGAAAAACGACAGCAAAGCAAAACCGATAACACCTAACACAATACCGTGGAAAAACGCCGCTTTACCTGACATCTCACCATTCACCGTCACGCGGTTACGCGTACGCTGCATTTTTGCATCAATATCTCTATCAATATAGTTGTTAATGGCGCAGCCAGAAGCAACCACTAACGACAAACCAACCACTGTCGCTAGCATAAGAATCCAGTCAATCTCGCCACGAGAGGCTAAAAAGAAGCCCCCCGCAACAGAGATGAGGTTGCCCATAATGATGCCAGGCTTTGTTACCTGAAGATAACGCTTAAACATCTTTATAGGCTCCCATTGGACACACATTCCTTATCATGGAAAAACTTTTAATGAAAGAAGTCCGCATAATCATCAAATGACTCTGCTTACATCATCATTGCGTTGGAAGCGTAGATAATCCATACGGATAACGCCACAACCATCACAATAATCATTAAAGCAAACAAGAAAGAATAAGCGTCTAACTTGCCTTGGTCAGAAGAGAAGTTTAAATGAAGGAAATACTTCAAATGAACAAAGATCTGAACAATGGCTAACAAAATAATTGTTATGTAAGTTGGACCTTTATCAAACGCCTCTGTCATTACCATCCAGAATGGAATACCTGTCAAAATAACAGATAAAACAAAGCCGGTTACGTAAGACTTAACGCTGCCGTGTGAATTCGCTTCAGAAGAATGATCGCTCATTAGATCGCTCCCATCAGATAAACAACGGTGAAAACACAGATCCAGATAACATCCAAGAAATGCCAGAACAAGCTTAAGCAGCTTAAGCGAGTGACAGTTCGGCTACCAAAACCAGAGACAATCAATTCGATCATCAGGATAGCCATCCAGATCAAACCTGCTGTTACGTGTAAGCCATGAGTACCCACAAGGGCAAAGAAGGCAGACAAGAACGCGCTCGCTTGAGGACCGTTTCCGTGAACAATCAAATGATTGAATTCGTAAAGCTCCATGCCGATAAAGCCAGCGCCCAAAAGAAAAGTAATAGCCAACCAAGAAAGGGTGCCTTTTTTATCTTTTTTGTGCGCGCGGATCATCGCAAAACCGTAAGTAATACTTGAAACAAGTAGTAATGCAGTTTCAACAAGAACGAAATCCAACTCGAAAATATCTTTACCAGAAACACCACCCGCTGTGTTCATAAAGAGCACAGCGTAAGTAGCAAAAATGGTAGCGAACAACAAACAGTCCGTCATTAGATATAGCCAGAACCCAAACACATTATGTGGTGCTGGATCGTGGTCGTGATGCTCGTGATGCTCGTCGTGAGCGTCGTGTGTATTCATATGTGTCGTGCTCATGATTACCCCTTAGCCACGCTATCTAGATACGCATTTTCGGTACGAGCAATTTCATCTGGTTGAACGTAGTAATCAACGTCTTTGGTGTAAGCTCGGATAACAAGGAATACAAAGCTACCGAACAAACCAAGCGCTGCTAACCACCAAATGTGCCAGATCAATGCAAAGCCCATTACCGTTACGCAACCAGAAATCAACATACCTGCAGTTGTATTTTTAGGCATATGGATTGGTGCATAGCTATCCTTACGAACATAAGCTTCACCTTTCTCTTTCATATCGGTAAACGCATCGATATCAGAAACAGTTGGAATAACCGCAAAGTTATAAGACTGTGGTGGAGAAGATGTTGCCCACTCTAGAGTATGCGCATTCCATGGATCACCAGTCGTGTCCATGTTGTCTTTACGATCGCGGAAGCTGACGTACAATTGCAGCAACTGGCAAATAATACCGGCCATGATGACAAAAGCACCAACCAAAGCGATGTACAACCAAATGTTCCAATCTGGATTATTTGTATGGTTTAGACGGCGCGTCATGCCCAAGAAGCCTAGAACGTACAAAGGCATAAAGGCTAAGAAGAAACCAACCAACCAACACCAGAAAGCCGCTTTACCTAATTTTTCATTAAGTGTGAAGCCCATCACTTTCGGGAACCAGAAAACAAAACCAGCTAGATAACCAAATACCGCACCGCCAATGATGGTGTTATGGAAATGGGCAATCAAAAACAAGCTGTTATGCAACACATAGTCAGCGCCTGGCAATGCTAGAAGTACACCAGTCATACCACCGATAGTGAAAGTCACCATGAAACCAAGCGTCCACATAATCGGTACTGTCACACGAAGGCGACCACGATACATTGTAAACAACCAGTTAAACAGTTTCACACCCGTTGGAACCGCAATAACCATAGTCGCCATACCGAAGAAGGCGTTTACGTTAGCGCTGGAACCCATGGTAAAGAAATGGTGAAGCCATACAATGAAACCAAGTACAGAAATCGCACCACTCGCCCAAATCATAGATTTGTGACCGAACAAGCGCTTACCTGTAAAGGTAGACACAACTTCAGAGAAGATACCAAATGCTGGAAGTACAAGGATGTACACCTCAGGGTGACCCCATGCCCAGAACAAGTTGATATACATCATTGAGTTACCACCGCCATCATTCGTAAAGAAGTGGAAGTCTAGGTAACGGTCAAGAGTAAGTAGAGCAAGAGTCACTGTCAAAATTGGGAATGATGCAGCAATCAAGATATTGGCCCAAGTACAGGTCCAAGTGAAGATCGGCATATCCATCAATTTCATGCCAGGAGCACGCATTTTAAACACTGTTGCCAAGAAGTTAACAGCGGTTAAGGTCGTCCCTATCCCGGATATCTGTAGTGCCCATATGTAGTAATCAACCCCCACATCCGGACTAAATTGCAAACCAGCTAGAGGTGGATAAGCCACCCAACCTGTCTTAGCAAATTCACCTACGAATAGAGAAATGTTAACTAGAATCGCACCACCAGCCGTTAGCCAGAAGCTAAGGTTGTTTAGGAATGGGAACGCTACGTCACGAGCACCAATCTGCAAAGGCAAAATAATGTTCATCAGACCAATCATGAATGGCATCGCCATAAAGATGATCATGATAACGCCGTGAGCCGTAAAGACTTGGTCATAGTGATGAGGAGGTAAGTAACCTTCCCCACCATTAGTAGACAAAGCCAATTGCAAACGCATCATAACAGCATCCGCAAAACCACGGAGCAGCATGACAAGAGCAAGCACTATGTACATGACGCCAAGGCGTTTGTGGTCAACTGACGTTAACCAGTTGTTCCACAAAGTACCAAGCAAATTGTACTTAATCAGTAAGAATGCAAGGATCAATCCACCAAGAGCAACGACACTGAAAGTCGCAATCAAGATTGGCTCATGAAACGGAATCGCATCTAAAGATAATTTACCTAGAATAGACATTATTTGTCTTCCCCCGTATGCATCTCGTGAGATGAGTGTTCAGATGCTTCGTGGTTCATTTCCCCATGATTCATCTCGCCATGCTTCATCTCGCCATGCTTCATCTCGCCATGGTTAGAATCACCGTGAATCATTTTAGGTTCAAAGGAAGTGCCTTTAAGCAATTCAACTTGGCCGTGATCCTTCATGAATTTCATAACGTTATCCATGAAAATACTTGGCTCAATTGAGTTGTAATACTGAACAGGCGTTGCCTCATGCTTGTGATGAGGATCTGCGTCATATTCAGCAAGCTTGTCATAGGAAATTTGATTCAACACGCCGTTATTAATAACGTCATGAGAGCCAGCTTTCACACCTTCTACCCATTTGTAGAAATCTTCCTCCGTAGGCTCAGCAATAGCATTGAACTTCATACCAGTAAAACCAGGTCCACTGTAGTTCGCAGAGATACCTTTAAATGTACCAGGTTCATTTGCGATCAAGTGAAGCTTAGTTACCATGCCCGCCATTGAATAGATTTGGCTACCCAATTGAGGGATGAAAAACGAGTTCATTGTGCCTTCAGAAGAAATTTGGAAAGCAACAGGAACATTTGCTGGGAATCTCAGCTCGTTCACAGACGCAATACCAAGATCCGGATAGATAAATAACCACTTCCAGTTCATCGAAACGACCTGAACGTTGATATGATCTTTATCCGACTTCAACGGCTTATAAGGATCGAGTGCATGAGTCGATTTCCAAGTAATCACGAACAAAATGATCACGATAACAATTGGAATAGCCCAAACAATGGTTTCAATTTTTGTGGAGTGCGACCATTTAGGTTCGTAGATTTCGTCACGACCTTCACGATATTTCCAAGCGAAATAAAGTGTCATGAAGATGACAGGAATCACAACAAGCAGCATCAACAAAGTCGCAACAATAATTAGTTGCTTCTCTTCAATACCTACTTGCCCTTTAGGATCGAGCACACCACCCTGACAACCGGCGAGCAAGCCCACCATTAGCGCCAAAGCGACTTTACTAAGGATACGAGTTAACAAGAGAATCATCCTCTAACCCCGAGGTTCACAAAACTGCCACTTGAACATCAAGCAACAGAACGAAAATCCGGCAAAAGCCGGGTATTTCAGTAAAGATCACCACACTGAAAACAGCACAAAGACCAGTACCTAGTTAATAACATTAACGCGATAATGGCTTTTTTGGATCACCTAAATCTGAAAAGGGGAGCTCCACATCTCATCATGCATCGTGCCTCAACACGACTCAATTGCTCATTAGGAGCAAATACACGAAATAAAGAGAAGGCCAATTTCTGGCGAGCGGGGTTGATATTGGTCATAACGAACCAATAACTAACCAATAATAGAGTTATAAAAACGAGGCTATAAAATAGCCCCGCATTAAAAATAGGGTCAATATTAATAACGCTTTGGTCATTAACAGAGGAGGGTGTGGCAATAAGTATAAAGAAACATAAAAACAAGCAAGACACAGCAATAACAGGGCGTAAAGAATCCACCAAGATACTGGATATCGAACGCATATAATGATGCAGAATGTCTTGAAATTTGTTCAATTTATCCATCCGATTCATAAAAACAAAAGTGAAAATGTCGTTTTTACTCGCTTCATACGAATTTAAGTGTGCGAAATATAGCAAAAATTATACAGCCATACAAAGTCTAGTTTAGCCTTTGTTCACCTTTGCTTCACTGTCTTTTTATAAAAATTCACATTCTTGCCCTGATCAATTTATAGCCACTTAGCCCTAAGACACTGAGATTAGCACCCTTCTAAGACGATTTCCTTACAATTAGTCAGCCTTCTTTACAAGCAAATGCGCAAGCAACCAATTCTGAAGAATGTTCACTATATGCGTCATTTCTTCCTCTTTTGGACCACTAAAACCTAATAAAAAGCCAAGCCGCCCACTATTAGATGTTTTTTGTTCATAAACATAATGCTTAGACAAAGCTGAAAGCAGCACATCGTCAAAGCCTAACTCTTGGGCTATAAACTGATCTAACGCCATCTCAGTTTTTAACATAGGGGCACAATTAGGCTTTAATTCAATTAGAACATGCATTCCGCCACGAGGTTTCTTCCAATCAAACCAAGGTGTTAAATGGCTCTCTAGGAGTGCTAATAGAAGATCGCGTTTAAGTCGATAATGCCGACGCATTCGATTCACATGCCGATCAAAATGTCCCTGAAGCATAAAGTCCGCCACCGCAGGCTGGATAGGCAAGGACGCTGATGAACCTAGCACCCGCTGGCTTTTATGCAAAGCCGCGATATGTTTCGTCGGGGCGACAATAAAGCCAAGCCGTAAGCCACGAAACAGCACTTTCGAAAAACTTCCTACAAAGAAAACACGATCTCTAGCCTTTTCATGAACACTCGCCGTTTGCATAAAAGGCATATTACTTCGCCCCTGATAGACAAATTCATTATCGTAATCATCTTCTACCAACCACCAGCTTGGAGAATCATTTTGCAGTGCTTGCAACCATTGCTGTCGTCGCGCTGCACTGATGCTCACACCAAGGGGATATTGGCGGTTAGGCGTCACAATCGCCACATTGGAAACATGTTCACTCTCTGGCAAACAAGGCCCATCTTCATCAATCAAAAGAGCACCCGCTTTAGCATATGAAGGAATGGCCTGACGAATTGGTGGATAAGTCGGCTCCTCTAACCACCACTTCATTGGCAAATCTTCAGAATCCCCCAACGACGCAATCGCGTGTTGTAATAAAAGTAACGAGTCCCGATTGCCAGCCGTCACAATAATTTGCTCTGCTGAGCATTCAAGACCACGAACACGATACAAATAGTCGACTATCGCCATTTTTAAATCCGGATAGCCAGTGCTATATCCGCCTTCCAGTACCATCAAATCTGGGTTGAGCCAGCTACGTCGCATGCTTGCCGCCCATTCCTTGGTAGGAAAAACAGACACATCAGCTCCCGCATCAAACGCTCGTTTCACTGGTGCTTTATTAACAGGTAAATAGGAAGAATTGGATTGTGTCGTCGTACGGTGACTCACCATAGGCAAAGCCGCAACAAAAACACCGCGTTTTTCTTCGCTGGTTAAAATGCCTTCCGCGATTAACTGATCATAAGCTCGTGACGTGGTGCTTCGAGAAACACCTAATGAACCCGCCAAAAAACGTGAGGAGGGCAATTTGTCACCAACCGATAATTCCCCTGACACAATGCCTTGTTGGATTTGTTCAATCAACTGTTGGTAATAGGGTGTGCCGTCCTCTAATGAGAAACGTAAACTGGCTATCGCGCACTTCATAATCTGGCCTGCTTTTTTATCTTCATTCTGGCTATTTTTATAGAAGCCAGTTTTCACTACAGTCTTGTTATAGACAATCAACCATTGAGATACAAGGAGCGAATTTATGAGCCAGTCGTTAGAAGAAACCCCGTTAAGTAAAGTAAAACGCGGGCCAAACCGTGCTTCTTATGACAAAGACCTAGCGTTAAACATTATTGATGCGGCGCTAATGTGTCATGTCGGGCAAACCAAAGGTGGCCAAGTATTTGTCACCCCCACCAGCCATTGGCGCGAAGGGGATTATTTCTATTGGCACGCTCATTCGAAAGCCCGCAATGTCAAAGGGCCAATCGACGAACCGGAAAAAGTCTGCATTAACATCAGTCTATTGGATGGCTTAGTTTTGGCGCGTTCCGCCATGCATCATTCTGTGAACTATCGTTCTGTCACCTTATTTGGTGTGCCAGAACTCATTGAGGACAAAGAAGAAAAAGTTCGTCAATTCAAACTTTTCTTAGAAAAAGTTAGCCCAGGTCGTTGGGAAACGTTACGCCCAGTCAATGAGCAAGAAATCAAAGCCACTGGCGTTGTGCGGATCAAAATCGACGAAGCCTCAGTCAAAATGCGCGCCGAGCCTCCAGTCGATGACCCAGCCGATAACGACTGGCCAGTGTGGGCTGGCGTCATGCCGTTAGAAAGACATTGGGGAGAACTGCAAAAAGACCCCATTCAGAGTCAAGACTATCCAGAACCCAAGGCGCCGAACGCAGTGTAATAACGTTGGAACAAGGTCAAGTAAATCGGATCTTGTTCCGTAAGAGATAGCCTGCTAGGATCTAAATCATGAACATCTTACTCGCACGATCACATCGATTTATCAGCCTCCGAGTCCCTAAACTGGACACGGCGGCTTTGTTCTTTCTGAAATAACCTTTCAAAGACAAGCTCTCTCCGAGTCCTGACTCGGAGGAATCCAAACAGATGGCACTGATTTTTTATCTTGGATTTATGGAGCTTTATAATGTCTAAACACAATTATCTTACCCACGAACAATTACTTAGCGCACTTTCCCTGCGTGATCTAACCAATCCAAAACACGGCATTCATGCAATGCAGCAACTCATTAGTGACGCGGAAACCGCTGTCGCATCGCTTTGGCCCTGTTACCTACAGCGCATCAACGCTAATCCTATTGTACCTGTCTATGAAAACTACGACGCGCTTGGCTATCCTACCGATGGTGCATCAAGAGACATTCGTTACAGTCGCTATGTTTCAGATAGCTTGATGCTCCGAACGCAAACGTCCAGCGCGGTGCCAACTTGGTTAAGTAGCTGGCAAAGTATGCGCCCGGCGTCGCTTGGTTTAATAACTCATGGCTTGGTTTATCGTCGCGATTGCATTGATCGCTGGCACTGTGCGGAGCCACATCAATTGGATATCTGGATCGTCATGCCAAAAGCGCAAGCCGAAGACAAACAGATATTAAGCGAGTCCATTGCGGCGTTAATGAAGACCCTATTACCTCATCATGTCGTACAACAATCCAAATCGCCGCATCCTTATACGATAAATGGTGTGCAATTGGATGCTATTGAAGGCCAAGCTCTTATTGAAGTAGGTGAGTGCGGCAATATCGATCCAGACTTATTAGACAGGAACGGTTGGTCAAGCAATGACTACACAGGCGTCGCCATCGGATTAGGTTTAGACAGAGTGCTGATGCTGCGCAAAGGCCTTCCTGATATTCGACTGCTTCGGGACCCAGATCCCCGGATCCAACAACAAATGCTCGATTTATCCCCTTGGCGCCCCGTCTCGCGACAACCCAAAGCCGAGCGTGATATTTCAATTGTGGTGGACCAAGACACCGATATGGACATTATCGGCGATCAAGTTCGTGTCACTTTGGGAGAACAAGCCCATTGGCTCGAAGAACTGCAATTACTGTCTCGAACGGAGTACCAGCAATTACCAAAATCCGCCGTTGAAAGACTAGGAATGACCTCATCGCAGGTTAATTTACTGTTACGAATAAGTTTACGGCATCCAACCAAAAGCGTCCCAACCAGCCTTGCCAACGAACTGAGAAACAAGATTTATTTGTCGTTGAATCAAGGACATAACTACTTGGCTAGTTAATCTGGCTGACAAGATCATCTTAAAACCAAACCACCTAGATGCACTTTTTATGTGCATCTAGGTGGTTTTTTTCTTGCGGTTTTCCATAAAATCGCTACCCTTGCACACTTTTTTACGACTCTGCGCGTTTCTTAGGGAGCTTTTTTTACCCAAAAAAGCCTTTCTAGTATTCAACCCACGAACAATAAAACGATAATTCTATCGAACAAAGGGAGTGCCCTACATGGCCGCTATCATCGACTTTTTAAACAATATTTTCTGGGGTTATATCCTCATTTATGGACTGCTGGCAGTGGGTGTTTATTTCACCTTACGCTTAGGATTCATTCAGGTCCGTCGTTTTCCTGAATTCATTCGTACTGTTCTTAAAGCACCACAATCCGACCGTGGCGGTATCTCTCCTTTTCAAGCTCTGTGTACTAGCCTCGCTTCTCGCGTCGGAACTGGCAACATGACAGGTGTTGCTGTCGCATTGTATGCAGGTGGCCCAGGGGCCATTTTTTGGATGTGGGTGGTGGCCGTTATTGGGATGGCAACCGCCTACGCGGAAAGCACCTTGGCTCAGCTTTACAAAATGCGCGATCAAAATGGTCAATTACGCGGCGGCCCAGCGTTTTATATCAGCAAAGGCTTGAAAGCACCTTGGGCTGGCGCAATATTTTCGCTGGCGCTTATCTTGGCCTTTGGTTTGGTGTTCAACGCGGTTCAAGCAAATTCTATCGCTGGTGCAATGGAAGGCGCATTTGGTATAGACACCAGCGTAACTGGCATCGTGATAATGCTACTAGCGGCGATTGTTATCTTCGGCGGCATCAAGAAAATCGCACGTTTTGCTGAAATCGTTGTGCCATTCATGGCGGTTTTATATCTACTGTTAGCCTTGTATGTGATCTTTACTAATATTTCTGAAGTACCAGCCGCATTCGCATTAATCTTTAAGAGCGCATTTGGTATCGAGCAAGCAGCAGGCGGCGTTTTGGGCGCCATGCTAAACGGTGTAAAACGTGGCTTGTTTTCCAACGAAGCGGGTATGGGTTCTGCGCCAAACATTGCAGCGGTTGCCACACCAAATCCTCATCACCCAGCATCCCAAGGCATGGTTCAATCACTCGGTGTGTTCATTGATACGCTGCTGATTTGTACCGCTACCGCCTTGATGATTCTATTATCTGGTGCCTTGGGAAATGGTCAAACAGACATTGTCTTAACCCAAACAGCACTTACGACTCACATCGGTAGTGCGGGACATTACTTTGTTGCTATCGCCATTTTCTTCTTCGCATTCACTTCTATCATTGGTAACTACAGCTACGCAGAGAACGCGCTGACTTACCTAAAATGGGCGAACAAGCCAGGGATTTTCATTCTACGCATCTTGGCGCTTGGCATGATCCCTTGGGGTGCTTACGAAAGTGTGCAAATGGTATTCAATGCAGCGGATGCCGCAATGGGTCTAATGGCAACCATTAACCTGATTGCGATCATGATGTTATCTGGCTTGGTAGTGAAATTAACCACAGACTATTTCACTCAATTGAAAACCCACACGCCAGTGTTCAATTCAGACGATTACCCAGAAGTTCGTGACGACATTGACCTAAGTGTTTGGGACGAAAAACCAAGCAAATAAGTCGCTCTTACAGATTTCGTTCTTACTGTTTTAAAATTGGTTTAGCCTTCTTTTAAAAACAAAAACCCGCTGCAAAGCGGGTTTTTCGTTTCTGGTATGTATATTCCAAAGAGTATTTTTTACAACACTAAATTTTCGCCGCCAATTTATGCGCCAAGCCGTGTAAAAATGGCCCAGCGATAAAAGAGATAACCCCCGCAGCAGGCCAAGCTAACACCCAAGCGCCCATCCAGAAAGAGACGAAATTTGGATGTAACCCAATATTCAGATACGTAATCCACGCGGACATAAACAACGACAAGGTAAACGACATTAATATGGCAAAAATAATTCTGTGTTTCATTTTTCTCTCCTGATTAACTTATCGCCTTCTCTAAATAGAGTGTCCCAGACGAAAGTAAGTAAACGACTCAAACGTGCCAGCACATACTAGCAAACACCTTAAACTGTAAATATACTCATTTGTTAAAAACAAATTTACGGAAATGCAAAATGCTTGATGACCTGAAGATCTTTATTACTGCAGCGAATAAGAACAGTCTGACCGCCGCTGCTCAGCACTTGAATATGACCATAGCCACCGTATCTCGCCGTATCAGCGCCCTTGAGCAAAAACTTGACTGCGAGTTACTACATCGTTCTACCAAAGGGCTCAAGCTCACGCCGGTGGGAGAAAGTTACTATGAGGAATGCGTAGAGCTTATCGATGCATTAGACCAGCGTATTTCTAATTTAGATCAAACACTCAACAGTCTAAAAGGCGACTTAAAGGTATTGGCACCGGTAAATTTGGGCAGTGGGCCTTTGGATGCATTTTGGCAAGAATTTGTTCAGCGACATCCAGATATCGAATTAAATATCGAGCTTAGCAATTACCTTCAAGACATCAGAGACACAAGGGCCGACATCGCCTTGCGCTTGAGCTCGGGGAATCAACCCAGCTCGTCATTGATTCAGAAGAAACTCGGTCACATTGTTCCAATTTTAGTCGCTTCACCAAAGGCCTCCTTCATATTGCCTAAAACGATAGAAGACTTGCCGCAAGCGCCAAGCATTTCATCGCATATTTATTCTGAATGGTTGCTGACTAATAACGGAAGTGACCTTCATCCACTAAACAAAGAGCACCAACACCTTAGTAACGATATGACCATCACTCTTAATCTGGTAAAAGCCGGTGCAGGCCTGGCGCTAATGCCCATGAGTCTGGTGCATGGCGCCCTTGAGACTGGCGAGCTAATTCAAGTATTACCCGAATGGCGCGGTCAAAATAGAGAGATATTCTTAGTCTGGCCTTACCGCCGTAGCTTATCGGCCAGAGCCAAACTATTCAAAGAGGAACTGACTACATTCCTTCACCAACAACACTGGTTTCACCCAAGCCCTTAACCTCAAAAGCAAGAGTCTAAAAGGGAAACTTTGGTTACACTAGCGCTCAATAATCGCTTTTTAAATACAAGGACAACCATGGAACACTTACTCTGGTGGCAATACGCCTTAATCGGCGCCATTTTTATATGGAGCGGCTTTGTCCGCAGTGGACTAGGCTTTGGCGGCGCGGTACTGGCTTTACCTTTCCTATTATTAGTAAAAAACGATCCGTTGTTATTTTTGCCGATTATTTCCATTCATCTTTTGGTGTTTTCCAGCTGGATTGCATGGCAAGGATCGAGAGCCACCAAACAACAAGCCATACTCGCAGCAGAGCGGGGCGAAGCACCACAAGAAGCCCAGGGCAATATTGCCTGGGGTTATTTAAAAAAAGCACTCGGCATCATGATAGTGCCAAAACTGATCGGCGTATTTGGCTTATTAACCTTACCGGGCAACATAGTCACTGGCGTTATTTTCGTCATCGTCGCCGTCTTCGCGGTGTCTTACATCCTGAATAAACCGTTTTACACCAACAACAAATTCCTTGATACCATCTTTCTTATGCTTGGCGGCTACGTCAGCGGCACATCCTTAATCGGCGCACCACTCATCGTCTCCGTCTTCGCTACCAAAGTGCCGCGTCATCAACTGCGCGATACCTTGTTCGTACTCTGGTTCATTCTGGTGATGATCAAAATGACGTCATTCCTCATCGCTGGCATCGACCTACAGCTTATTCACCAACTTTGGTTACTGCCTTGCGCTTTGCTGGGACACGTCTTTGGACAAAAACTCCACAACCGCATTCAAAAAGCTGAAACACCCGTCTTCTTCCAATTCGTCGGCTGGGCGCTACTCATCGTCTGCGGATTTGGCTTGTACTCGACGTTCATGCTTTAGTCCGCATGACTTGCGCTCGACCCTCGTGCAGCAGTAGTCCGCAGTAACGCTGTTACCAGATCAACTCTCGCTCCGGCGCTAAAGCGCAAACATCCGCGAGATGTTGATCTGGAAACAGCTAAGTGTTGGTTTTGTGATATAGACTACTGTTAGATTGATTTAACAAAGGAATGCCCTATGAGTGATACTGATACAGAAGCCTTTACCAAGTGTGCGACAGGGAATAAG
The DNA here is from genome assembly GCF_965225885.1 of Marinomonas sp. Classification (NCBI taxonomy): domain Bacteria; kingdom Pseudomonadati; phylum Pseudomonadota; class Gammaproteobacteria; order Oceanospirillales; family Oceanospirillaceae; genus Marinomonas; species Marinomonas sp. The sequence goes on along the minus strand of NZ_OZ245329.1, from coordinate 679,696 downwards.
CGAAAAGAACTCGCAGAGCGTTTTACTCAATACCTAAAAAGCCGCGACACAAAAGACAATGCTTATGTCGTAAACCTAAACGGTGCGTGGGGAACAGGGAAAACTTACTTTGTTACCGAGTGGAAAAAACTTGTCGAAAAGCAAGGTCACATCGCCATCAAGATAGATGCTTGGGAATCAGATTATCTAAATGATCCTCTTGCCATTATCATTGCCGAGCTACTTGAACAGATCAAATCAAACATCAAGAACCACGATGCAAGATTTCGTAATGCAGAAAGAAACGTCGCCAGCGCCATATTTAATATGGGCAAAAGCATTCTTCCAATTGGGTCAAAAATTGTAGGTAAGCACCTTTTCGGGGAAGCGGCAACAAACGAAATACTCGACCTAATTGCAGCCGCCACAGGTTCCGTTACCAATCATAAAGCGGTAAAAGACGACCTGAATATAGGCAACTTAGGATTGGAAGTTGCCAGTCAACACAAACGACATAAGCAATTCACCCAAGACTTCAAAGAACAAGCACGTGAGCTTGTTGATTTTGCACTTGAAGGCAACCCTAACAAACAAGTCTTCATTTTCATTGATGAGCTGGATCGTTGCCGCCCAACCTACGCCATTGAAATGCTAGAAACGGTAAAACACTTATTTGATATTCCAGACTTCATCTTTGTATTATCCACCGACACTAATCAATTACAACATTCCATCAAAGCCGTCTACGGCCATGACTTTGACTCTCATGAGTATCTCAGTCGATTTTTTGAACAACGCTTAACGCTTCCTGAACCAAACTTCCTTGAATTTCTTACTGCAAATAATATGTTTAGCACCGTCAGAATAAATGAGTTAAACACCTTTCCGTCTATCCATGGTGTGGAGGAGTTTCGTGAAGTTGTGAATGTAATCGGTAGACTTAATAAAGATCATCTATCACTTAGACGTCTAAAACAAATTTGCATCCAACTTGAAGTTGTACTCACCTCAGCCGACTTTAAAGAGGCTATTTTTCCGATATTTGATTTGGTTGGAATTGTATTTGGTGACACTTTGTATGGAGGGCTCATAGAACCTAAAACTCCTATATCAAGAGCAATGATGGCTTATAAAGACAATGGGGAAAAATCGAAAGTAATTGATTTTGTGATTGGAAAGGAAAAAGTAATAGAAACAATAAAACAACTTTCTGGTGGTTTAGCAAAAATCGCAAAATCAGAACCATACAAATTCAATACTCAAATATTTAGCGACGACTCAATGAATTTTTTTGATTTGAAAAATTACTCATTAAATTCAGAACTAAGGGCTTTAGAGAAAAAAAGCACTACTTGCGCTTACATAGTTAACCCCCAAGAAATTCTGAATATCATTAATAGCATTCGAATAGATATTGAACTCTAATCCAGCAAGCAACAAAGACCAACGCCGAGTGGATGTTCTCGCTTTAGCGCCGTAACGAGGCGTTGGTCTTTTTTGCGGTGCTGCCAATTCAACTCGACGTTTACCATGTCGCTATTGCGATAATTGATCAACCAGATAGACGATGGATTGATATTCGATGCCGCTGTATTCCGATAAGCCTATCTCGCAGGTGCGGCTGTTGGAGTAGCCCGCTTCGCAGCCTTCTACGGCTTTGGCGAGGGTTTTCAAGGCGCTGGCGTTGAGTTCGGGTGTGGAGAAGCCTTTGTCGCCAGCAAAGCCACAGCAGGTAATATCTGGCGGAATCACCACTTCATCGGCGAGTTGATGAGCCAGTTGCACAAAGCTGTCGGCGAGTCCCATACGGGTTGTACTGCAAGTCACATGCAGCGCTATTTTGCCGAGCTTTTCTTTCACTGTTAGATTTGGCATCACGTGGGTGGAGACAAAGCCCACTTGCTCATGAAGCTGTAAACAAGGATCAAGGCTTTCTTGCATTCGTAACAGGCAAGGACTGACATCGCAGACAATGGGGATGCGGCCATTATCGCTGGCTTCGAGTAGTAAACTATTGAGATCGTTAGATTTTTGGTTGGCGGCTTCGAACTGACCTTTGGATTGGAACGCCATGCCACAACATTGGCTATCGATGTTTTTGGGTACAGTGACTTTATAGCCTGCTTTTTGCAATACAGAGAACATCACTTCCATGACGGAGCGTTTATCTTCTACATTTGGCCCCGCGCCCATGACACGAGTCGCGCAGCTGGGGAAGTAAATCACTTCTTTCTGCCTGTCATCCGCTTGCATCTCATTACATTGAATGACAGGAATAGACTTCAAAGAGGACGCTGCGCTAGGCATGTGTTTATGCCATTTTGGCACTGCGCCATGGGAGACTTTGTTCATAACAGAAGTGACCGTTGTCATGCCTGAATCACCAATAATACGACGCGCGCCGCTGGCAAGGCTGAGTCCGACTTTCGCCGTTTTGGTAACACCTTCAAAATGATCAGCAATCCAATATCCGACTTTACTGTTTGGGTGACGATCATGGCGAATTTCGCGGGTTAAATCGCCCGTATTGATGCCGACTGGACATTGCATCGAGCACAAGCCACAACCAGCGCACGTATCAACGCCTTGATAGTCATAATCTTTTTTCAGTTCAGTAAGACGCAGCGGATCTGTACCCATTGCGGTCAACCGCTGAATCTCGCGCCAAATCACTATGCGTTGGCGAGGCGTTAATGTAATGGATTTTGACGGGCAAGAGGATTCACAAAAACCGCATTCGATACAGGTATCGACCTTGTCATTGGCTTTTGGCAAAGGCTTGAGATTCTGCACATGCAAGTTGGCATTGTGCGACAAGATCACATCTGGATTCAGCAAGCTTTGCGGGTCAAACGCGCGTTTGATTTGCCACATAATGTCGTAAGCTTCTTTGCCCCATTCCAATTCCACATAAGGCGCCATGTTACGGCCTGTGCCGTGTTCCGCTTTCAACGAGCCTTTGTATTTCACCGCCACTAATTGCGCCACTTCGTCCATCAGTTGCTCGTAGCGTTTCACTTCTTTCGGGTCGTCAAAGCCTTGCGTAAAGACAAAATGCAAATTGCCTTCTAAAGCGTGACCAAACAAAATCGCTTCGCGGTAGCCATGTTTTTGAAACACGCTTTGCAGTTCTAAAACACCTTCCGCGAGTTGTTCGACAGGGAAGGCAACGTCTTCGATGATGACCGTGGTGCCAACAGGACGAACCGCACCAACAGCGGGGAACAAGCCCTTGCGAATTTTCCAATAGGAATCGTAGATGATTTTGTCTTGAGTAAATTCAATCGGGTTCAGTGTGGCTTGGCCGCTTAACGCTTGTTTCACCAAAGCTAAATTGGCTTCTAATTCTTCAGCATTGGCAGCGCGTACATCCACCAATAAACCCGCCGCTTGTGAGCCAAGGGACGACAATATTTCCGGCATGCCCGGTTTGCCTTCCACCGCACGCAAGCCAGCTCGATCAATCAATTCCACTGCAGAAACAGGCGAGCTTTTTAGGGAGGTAACCGCTCGACAGGTGACTTCCATATCATCAAAGAAGATCATCGCTGCGGCTTTAATGGGGTGATCAACCACGGTTTCGTAGGTAACTTCGCTGATAAAACCCAAAGTTCCTTCGGAGCCAATCATCAAATGCAACAAGATATCAAATGGATCTTGGTAATCCGTTAGGCTATTTAAACTGTACCCTGTGGTATTTTTTAAGCGATATTTGTGTCTAATTCTTTCGGCTAATTCGCTATTGGCTTGCACGCTTTTCGATAAACGAACAAGTGTATCGAGCAAGTCAGCATGACGATTACCAAACGCCAATCGGCTGGCTTCATCAGCGGTATCCAATAAAGAACCATCGGCAAAAATCAGACGTGCACTTTGAATGGTGTGATAGCTGTTTTGTGCCGTGCCGCAGCACATACCGCTGGCGTTGTTCGCAGCAATACCGCCAATCATACAAGCATTAATAGACGCGGGATCTGGACCAATTTTACGCTGAAAAGGCGCCAGTAGTTGGTTCGCGCGCGCACCGATAATACCTGGTTGAAGTGAAATGTGATGGCCGTGTTCGTGGATCCGATGGCCTTTCCAGTTATCAGACAATTGCATCAAGATGGAATCGGTTACTGCCTGCCCAGACAAACTCGTACCCGCCGCGCGAAATGTCACCGATAAATTGCGCTTTCGAGCTTCTTTAAGCACCAATTGCACTTCTGCTTCGTTATCGACTCGTACCACCAATTGCGGAATCAGCCGATAAAAACTCGCATCCGTGCCATATGCCAAGGTACGTAATGGATCACGGATTAATCGAGTCTCATCAATCGCGCCAGTTTTCGCGTCTTTCAAAGCAAAATATAGATCGCGATATTGGGCGGTTTTATGAGCAATTGAGTCAGTGTTCATAGAAGCTTCCACGGCGGTAGCCTTTTTATTGTTAAAGAGTATAAGTATTGAAAATTAATGATAGACAAATTGGTAATACCAATTTACCTTTTAAATATAAGGCACAGTAAGAATTCAAAGAAACTTTGTCAACTGATAGTTTAGTCGATATTTCGTGAATTTTATCAGCAATATTAATTGGTTTTACCACTTTTTAACTTATACACAGCAACGTCGATAGCTATCTTTAAAGAATACATTTTTTAGGAAAAGTCATGGAATCCAATCACTTTGGTCGAGTTAAACAACCGAAAATCTCCGACATCATCATGAAAGAACTCGAAAGCATGATTTTAGAAGGCAGCTTCACCGCAGGGCAAAAATTACCCCCAGAAAGGGAATTGGCAGCGCGTTTTGAGGTGTCTCGACCATCGTTGCGGGAAGCCATTCAAAAGCTAATCGCCCGTGGTGTGTTATTCAGTCGTCATGGCGGCGGCACCTATGTATCGGAGCAACTCGGCAGCTCCTTTGCAGATCCGCTACAAGATCTACTTAGCTCTCACGATGAGTTCTTATACGACCAATTGGAATTTCGCGATGCGTTAGAAAGTCTTGCCGCTTATTACGCCGCGTTGCGCAGTACCGACGCCGATAAAACCAAACTTACGCAATGCTTTAATCAATTAGTTGAAGCCAATCAAAACAAAGCCTTCGCCTTCGAAGCCAAGCTCGATGTGGAATTTCATATGATCATCGCGGAAGCCGCGCACAATGTGGTGCTGCTGCACACACTTCGCAGCCTGCACGCCATGTTGGCAAAAAGCATTTCGAGCAATCTTAGAAATCTATTTGAGAAACAAGCCGCCCGACAGCGCGTAATGGAGCAACACACGAATCTTTATCAAGCGATAATGGATGGCAATGCCGAAGACGCTCGCACGGCGGCGCATACACACTTGGTTTTTGTGGAAGACAACTTATTGAAAATGCGCCAAGAGGAAACACGGATACAGCGCTCGCTACGTAGAAACGAGCACCAGAATCCGCTTTGAACAATTTTTGGGTATTCCAGTGATTATTATTTTTCTGTAATGTCTAAAGCATCACTCAATGCCGCTTTCATTACAGAAACAGAAGGGGCTTTTCCTGTCCAGTATTCGAAGGCAATCGCGCCTTGCTGAACGAGCATGCCCAAGCCATTTACTGTCGTGCAGCCCTTGGATTTCGCGGTTTGAATCAATCGCGTTTCAGGTGGATTGAAAATTCCATCTGCAACTACCATATTAGATTTTATTGAATCTGTGTCTATATCTAGCTCTGCATCCACATTGGGATATAAGCCAATCGACGTTACGTTGATCACTAAATCTGTCTCGGCAGGAATCTGATATTGCTTTGTCCAAGCATAGTATTCCGCGCCAGCCGACGTATTATCGGCAACCAGTTGGGCAAGCTCTTCGCCACGCTCTTGATTACGGTTCACAATAATTATGTGCGACACGCCAGCCAAGGCCAGTTCAACCGCAACGGCTCTTGCTGCGCCACCCGCACCAAACAACACGACACGTTTATTAGTCAGCTCTAAACTGGATTTAACGGATTCGACAAAACCACGACCATCGGTATTTTCACCAATCAACTTGCCATCACGATTCACCACGGTATTGACCGCGCCAATGATGCGAGCCGACTCACCTAAGTCATCAAGGTGAGAAATAACGGACACTTTATGAGGAATTGAGCAGTTAAACCCGCGCCAGTTCATGACTTTCGCACCCAATACGGCGTCTTTAAGATCATTTGGCTGGATTTCGCAATTGATGTAACGCCAATCCAGACCTAAATCTCGATAGGCCGCTTCCATCATCACGCCAGTAGGATTTTCTAACGCTGGTGTGGCGAAAGAACCGGTTAACTCGCTTAAGAAATTCTTCGACATGCTGAAATATCTCCCTTCTAGCTACTTAAAATAGGCAGTTGAAATTCACGCTCTATTTGATGGTAACAAGCGCAGCCGCCAGAACAATTTCAATTATTAACAGAGTCCTTTACAGGAAGTAATAGGCTTTAAGGATTTGCAAACCAAATACCTTTTTTCATGTTTTGCAGATAACACCAATAAAGGGTAATGGCTCTGGCGATAAACAGCATGGCTTGGCTAAACCATAAACCATGGTTGCCAAGATCTTGAGTCATGAACCAAACAGGGAAGAACACGCCGACCACGCAAATGATCATGGTGTTTTGCATTTGTTTTACACTGGTTGTACCAATGAAAACACCATCCAACATAAAAGACCAAATACCCAACAGAGGGAAGAAGATGAGCCAAGGTAGGTACAGAGCAGCATCGTCTCGAACACTTTGCACACTGGTCAGTAACGCTATGATTTGATTGCCAAAAAGCCAAAATATCAGCATCAAAATTACCGCGGCAAACAGCGCCCAATAAGTCGAAAGCTGAATCACCTTTTTAAAATTGGCTTTGTCTTTGCGGCCATAGTATTCGCCACACAAGGCTTCTACCGAAAACGCAAAACCATCCAAAGCATTGGAAATAATCATCAAGAAAGTCAGCAAGACAGCGTTCGCGGCTAGAATCGAATCCCCTTGGCGCGCGCCTTGAGCAGTAAAAAACAACATCACCAGCAGTAAGAGAATCGTGCGTACAAACAGATAACGATTCACTTTCACCAAAGCCATGTATTCATGCCATTTTGCCAAGATGCTTAACGGCACATGACCGGAAAAGCCTTTCAGCTTATGCCAAGCCAAAACACCCGCGACAGTCACACCAATATAATGCGCGAACACGGTCGCCCAGGCTACGCCGTCACTCGCCATGCCCAATCCATAAACGGCGAAATAATCGAGAATCATATTGGCGACATTGATCACCAACAGCATCCACAACGGCCCTTTGGAATATTGCACGCCGAAGAACCAACCCATTAAGGCATAACCCGCTAACACAGCTGGCGCACTGAAAATCCGCGCTTCACAATACAAACGCGCCCAGGGTTCTACTTCAGCACTGGGTTCCATCAAGGAAAGCGCCAAATCAATCAAGGGCGCTCGAAACAGAATCAGCATTAAGCCAATAAACACGCCCATCAAAATCGATTGCAAAAGCAGTTCACGAACCCGTCTTTCGTCACCTTGTCCAAGGGCTTGCGCTGTCAATCCGGTTGAACCCATGCGCAAAAAACCAAACGCCCAAAACAGAAAGCTAAAAATGCTCGCGCCAATTGCTACAGCAGCAAGATGTGTCGCCGTTCCCAAGTGTCCAACTACAGCCGTATCGACTAAACCAAGCAAGGGAGTAGTGATGTTCGAAACCATCGGTGGCCACGCCATGCGCCAAATTTTTTGATTCAATACAGCATTTGCACGATACGAGCAAAAAATAGAATTAGGGGATAACTTTGACACACGGGTCTCACTTGTGGGTATTTCAAATTCTGTGGATAAAAATCAATCAAAAACGGAAAACAGGATCATGCTGATCTGTGGAAAATAATAGCAGTTATTCACAATCCGGGGCAGTTTTTAATAACTTTGTGCAATAATTGGTCAAGAATGGGCGGTTATCAGGTATGGTTCTCGTTTATAACTTACTTACCCACAAAAAGAAGCCGGATACTTTCACTAAAATTCAATTTTTCTAATATTGGATAAGTGATGCTTTTTTCCACAATCCTGCTCACATCGTCGCGGAAATTTGCTAGACTCGCGTTTATTTTTTATCGTTCGGAGAACTGTTATGCCCAAGAAACTCAAGCCCTTTATCGAAGGTTTAGCCGTCGGGTGTGTCTTCATCAGTATCACTATGTTGTTTCAAATTCCACTTTATATGAGTTTCATTATCGGGGCTTTGGCAGCCTTGGGTGGTTACCGCAACTCAATCAAAATGGACAAAGAGAAAGAAGCGAAAAAAACACAAAACCAGCCAAAAGACACCGAATAACATGACAGCGTCTAACCCACCTGTTTATGGTGAAGGCGATGCAACGTTACAAGCCGTGGGGGGATTAACTGGCTTGCAAAAATTAGTCGAAACCTTCTATCGCATCATGGAAAACACACCAGAGTTTCGACCACTGTTTGATATGCATCCTAGTAATATTGAGTTAACCATCGATAAATTAGTGTCTTTTTTATCCGGTTGGATGGGGGGCGAGAAGTTGTTCTCGCAAAAATATGGCCCAATCAGCTTGCCTCAAGCCCACGCGCACTTAATCGTCACCGAGAAAGAAAAAGCCATGTGGTTAAACTGCATGGCGGCTGCGCTGGACGAACTAGGTTATTCAGAAGAATTAAAGGCTTACTTACTGCCCAAACTCGAATTTCCTGCGGAACGGATTCGACAGGTAAATGCAGCAAGACACCAGTAAATTATTCTCAGCGCTACTTGTAATCAAAGCAAATGACATTCTTCCTCGAAACTATCGCCTACCTCGTTTGAATGTCATTTTGCTTGGAATACTTTCCTTTAGGTGTTTTTAAATGCGTACTTCTTTGGCAACGACGATTCCCAAGCGTTTCGCCAAGCGGGCTAGGTTGGCGCGATCCATGGACAGCTGTTGAGCGGCTTTAGTCCAGTTCCCTTCATTGGTTTCCAATGCTCTACGGATCAGGTCACGTTGATAAGCTTCTGTTTCTAAACGCAAATCGATAGGTTTTTGCTTATCTAAGCTTGGCTGTGATGTTCCTTCATTCTGTATCTTTTCTCGAACACTATTATCGATTTGTAACCCAGTTAAATGAGCAGAAGTGATAACGGTAATGCCCGTTGGATTATCCGCTTTGGCGAAAAGCGCAGCGCGGGAGATGACATGCTCTAGCTCACGCACATTTCCAGGCCAATAATAAGCGTCTAATAAATCGATTGCCGACGCAGACAAAGTGAGTTGTTGCAGACCCAATTTACGGCGGAAGCGCTCGGCAAAGAAGCCGGCCAATAAAGCAATATCGCCTTGCCTGTCGCGTAATGCTGGGACATGAATAGGGAAAACGCTAAGACGATGGAATAAATCCGCTCGAAAGCGATGTTCTGCTACTTCTGTTTCTAAATGTCGGTTAGTCGCAGCAATAATACGCACGTTTACTTTGCGGATTTGATCTTTGCCAACCGCTTGGATTTCTTGATTTTGAATGGCTCGCAACAAAGTACCTTGCACTTCCAACGGTAATTCACCGATTTCATCAAGCAACAAGGTTCCGCCGTCCGCCAATAGAAATTTACCGTCTCGATCTCGATCCGCGCCGGTAAACGCCCCTTTTACATGCCCAAACAACTCACTTTCGATAAGATGATGAGGAATCGCAGCGCAGTTCACATAAACCATTGGCGCTTCAGAGCGAGCAGATTGCTCATGTAATGCTCTGGCAACCAACTCTTTGCCTACACCCGTTTCGCCTTCGATCAAGATGGAAAAATCAGACGGTGCGACCAGATTAATTGACTGTTTGAGATCTTGCATCGCCTTGCTTTGGCCGATCATTTCATGGCTTTGCTCGCCCATTACTTTCAATACGTTCTGAGCATGTTGTGATTGGTTCTCTAATTGCTCCATCAAGATCGCGGTATTCAGCGTCATGGCCGCCATGGTGCCGATAATCTCCAACGCACGAGCATCAATATCATCAAAAACACCCGGCATGATGCTGTCTAGGGTCACCACACCAATTAATTTACCCTCTAAATAAAGCGGAACGCCCATACAAGAGTGCACAGGTAAATTCTCATCGTGGCCTAACACCATGCCATCGTAGGGATCGGGAAGCGGCGAGTCTGTGGGAAAACGTACTGGATAATGACCGCTACAGATCGCTTTCAAACGAGGGTGCTCTTCAATAATAAATCGACGTCCCATCAGATCATCCGATAAGCCTCTCTGGGCAAGCGGCGTCAGCACACCATTGTTGTTCGCCAATAAAACGACGGCATCACAATTAATCGTTGCCCGCACTGCATAAACCAATTGCTCGAAGCGATTAGGCTGCGTCACCGCACTAGCAAGATCGAGGGCAAAGCTAAGTAAGGCGTTATTAGAAACCTGATTCATAATTATCGGCTCAAAAGGCGAATTAGCGACTATGTCATTTTGACTCAAAGGTATCATAAAGACTTTTCATTTTGCGAGTCAAATTGACTCATTATAAATTTTAAAAAAATATAAACCGTTGATTTTATTTACCATTTTAAGTTGGCACGAGCTTCGCTATAGAAGAGTTAAGACAGCATTTCTTCGTACTCTTAGAAAAGGAAATAACATGTTAACTCAACATCATATCGACACTGTGAAAGCCACTATCCCACTTCTTGCTTCTGCAGGAACCGCGATTACTGAGCATTTCTATCAACGCATGTTTTCTCATAACCCAGAACTAAAGGATGTGTTCAACATGACCCATCAAAGAACTGGTGGTCAACCTGCGGCTTTGTTCAATGCCATCGCCGCGTACGCGACGCATATCGATAATCTCGAAGTGCTGACCAGCACAGTGATGCGTATAGCTCATAAGCACACCAGTTTTAATATCCAGCCGAATCAATACGAGATCGTCGGCCATCACCTTATTGAAACTTTACGAGAGCTTGCTCCAGACGCTTTTACCCAAGACGTGGAAGAAGCATGGGTAGCGGCTTACATGCAATTAGCTGGAATCTTTATCCAAGTCGAAGGCGATCTTTATAAAGAGCGAGCTGCGCAACGTGGTGGCTGGAAAGATTTCCGCCGTTTTCGCGTGGCGTCTAAAACGCCAGAATCTGATCTAGTAACCAGCTTTGTATTTGAACCTGTCGATGGCGGCGCAGTAATAGACTATCAGCCAGGACAATACTTGGGCGTTAAGTTACATCCAAAAGGCAATGAGTTCGATGAGATACGTCAATACTCTCTATCCACCACACCAAATGGCAAAAACTATCGCATCAGCGTAAAACGCGAAGGGACTGGCGATATCAAGGGAGTTATGTCGAATTACCTTCATGATCATTTAAACGTAGGAGATGAAATCGAAGCCATGCCACCTGCTGGCGATTTCGTATTCAAAGACAAGCAAACGCCCGTAGTGCTGATTTCTGGTGGTGTTGGCTTAACACCAATGCAAGCCATGCTAAATACGCTTGCCAAACAGCAATACGGCCATCCTGTGAGCTATTTGCATGCTTGTGCTCACAAAGGCCAGCATTCCTTCAAAGAGCATGTAAACAGCCTGAAAGGCCACTTAAATCTGTCTGTTCATACTTGGTACGAGCAAGCTGACAATGAAGAAGAAGGCGTGTTAAACGGCATGATGCAACTTGGTGCCATCAAAGACAGCTTACCGCTGACAAATGGCGAGTTTTATTTGTGCGGGCCAGTGGGCTTCATGATGATTGTCAAACAGCAATTGTTAACACTTGGGGTAGAAGCAGACCGCATTCATTACGAATTGTTCGGCCCGCATCAAGAGGTGTGATCTACAAGTAATACACTAAGTTGAAAAACAAAGCATGAGTAACCGATGATACTCATGCTTTGTTTTTTTAGAGATTTGATTAGGACTGGGCAAGCAACAACGCTTGCTCTTTTTCCTCCACTCTTGTGAAGGAAGGACGTGAGGTGACACGGTCAATGTAGGCATCGACCACAGGGTTCGTCGTAATTAGCCCAAACATACGACACCATTTCAAACTCATGCCCCAAAGAATGTCTAGAGCGTAAAATTCCTCTCCTAATAAATAAGGGCCTTTGGCTATTTGGTCAAATAAGGTTTCCAGCATTTTATCAAAATTACCATAGGATAAATGGAGCGCATCAACGGCAGTTCGATGAAAAGCTTGGTCGATCACAGCGGGCTCAAAACTGCTGCCTTGATAAGCCATCCAGCGCAAATACTCACCACGTTTTGGGTCGTTAAAGGCAGGCGCCAAAACCTTTTCAGGAAACAGATCAGCTAAATACGTATAACAGGCAACTTGCTCTGTCACCACGGTGCCGTTATGAACAATGGTTGGAAATTTCCCCAAAGGATTGATAGCGAGAAATTCTGGCTGTTGGTTTTCACCGGCTTTGAGATTCAGCACTTTCATGTCATAGGGAATCCCCAACTCTTCCAGCAATACCCAAATACCAGTGCCTCGGGTTTGTGGGGCGTGGTATAGGGTGATGGTGTCGTTATTGCGTTGGATGTTGCTCATATTCATTACCTCAATAATTTGTTGAGTAAATATTGGTTGTTACATGAGCTATGTTAGAGATTAAACCTGACATCTAATGTCAGGTATTTGCTTTATACTGGCGAAAATAACATTCGCTTGGTGCTATCTCTTAGCAAAATGACGTAGCGCGGCGACTTAGTATAACGAAAGGAGAACCTCATGCGAGCAGGTCGCATACTCAAAGTGCTGATGATGCTGCAGACCTATGACAAGGTCACCGCTGGTGCGTTAGCTGATGCCTGTGAAACCTCTATTCGTACGGTTTATCGGGATATAGACACACTTAGTGCCATTGGAGTGCCCGTTTACAGTGAGCAAGGCGTGCAAGGTGGCTATCGGTTGTTGCAAGGATATCGTACCCGTCTGAACGGGCTTTCCGCTAAGGAAGCAGAAACCTTGTTTCTGACTGGTTTATCTGGCCCAGCTCAAAAGATGGGATTGCAAGCGACCCTAGCTGACGCGCAATTGAAATTAAAAGCAGCCTTACCAGAAAACATGAGACTAGAGGCGGACCGTTTACAGAGCCGTTTTTTGCTGGATGCGCCGAATTGGTTTTCCGACGATGAAAAAGTCACCTACTTACCAGATTTAATGACGGCTGTGTTGGAACAACAATGTATCGTCATGCAATATCAAAGCTGGAAAGGCCAAATAAAGCGCCAGACCCAACCACTGGGCATCGTTTTAAAAGGAGGGCAGTGGTATTTGCTGGCCAAGGTAGATAATGATGTTCGGACATATCGCGTTTCCCGTATTGAGTCCCTAACGTTACTGGATGAGACATTTGAGCGCCCTAAAGACTTCAATTTAGCCGCATTTTGGCAAGACAGTTTACGCCGTATGGAAACGATTCAATTTCCGATTATCGCCGAGGTGCGTTTAACGCCATTAGGCGTGAAGATCATGCAACACGTTTGCTCTTCCTACGCGCTAAATCAGGCAAAGATTGAACCAATAGATGACTCAGGTTGGCATCGAGCCAAGTTTCCAGTGGGCGAATCATCATACGGTTGTACCGAACTATTGCGCTTTGGGGCCGAACTGGAAGTGATTGGCCCACCACAACTGCGCGCAGAAATGGAGAAGTTGGTATCGTCCTTGGCGATGCTTTACCACTGAAATTTAGCAAAGAACACCTAGCATTGAAATTAGCATTCTTATATTCCTACGTCCCTCATTTCTAGTCGAAAAATCGGGATTTCTGTTCATACCTCTACAGGTTACGCTGTTTGACAATTAAGCAAACTTAACCTATATTTATTTGGCAGTTGTGGCGGTAGAGTCACCCCACGTTAAAAACAGAAGCACTCAAACAGAATGTTGTGGCAGTAGGATCACTCCACGTTAAAAACAGAAGCATCCAAACAGAATTTACTGCCTTTAAAAGCCCCTTTATGGGGCTTTTTTCGTATACACAAATTAAGGATATTTTGTGCTGCTAAAGAAGCTTGATCAATCTTTTTATGATGAAAATACTCATCTAAAAGAAGCGTTAGACCTTAAGGATGGAGTTTGGATTAAAGGTAAAACACGGGGATATGGCATCGTTTTGATAGAGTTAAACGAGCTTACCTTTGGGGTTCCTGTTCGGTCGCATATTAGGCACAAAGCGTCTTATATTACAGAGCGAAGTAGCCAGCCTGGCATACTTGGTAAAGGATTAGATTACTCCAAAGCCTTGCTTCTTACGAAACCAGATTACATTAGCTCAATGCCTTTCAAAATCGACACTCGACAGCATGAGCTTTTAAAAGATAAGGCTATCTTTGTCTCCAAATCGTTTGAAAAGTACGTCACAAAATACGTTCAAGCAATTCGAAAGGCTGATAGCAATGTGCTGACTTCAAACGAGTATCGCTACACCGCCTTGCAAAATTATCACATCGAACTTGGTATTGAAGTCTAACTACGAATTAGATTGAAAGGAATCACTAGGGTTCCTGCTTAAACGGCAACAATCCGTGGGTATCTTGATGGTACTCACGCACGGCTTGGGCTTCTTCCTCACAGAAGTTGCCGATCGCTTCGCGAAAGCCTTCGTGGGCAATGTAGTGAATACTGTGGCTGAAGACAGGTTCAAAACCTCGGGCGATTTTGTGTTCCCCTTGAGTGCCAGGATCAAAATGCTGTAACCCTTTTTCCAGACAAAACTCAATGCCTTGGTAGTAACAGGCTTCAAAATGCAGGCAATCTACTTCTTCCATACAGCCCCAGTAACGGCCATATAACGAATGATCGTCGAAGAAACACCAAGACGCGGCAATGGCTTCGTCGCCTCTGAAAGCTTGTACCAAGAGGATTTGATCGCCCATATCACCAGCTAGTTGACCAAAGAACTCTCGAGTTAAATAGCCTTGTTGCCCACGCTTAGCGTAAGTGGATTGATAGCACAGGTAAAAGAAATCGATGTCTGCTGTGGTTAAATCTTTGCCGATGGTGCGAGTCAGCGTGATGCCTTCTTTAGCGACTTTTTCTCGCTCTTTACGTGCCGTTTTGCGTTTACGACTGGAAAAGTGTGACAAGTAATCTTCCATGTCTTTATAGTCACGATTGAACCAATGGAACTGACAGGAAATTCGGTGCAATAGGTCTTTATTTGGTGCGAATTGAGCCGCGTGTTCTGGCTTGGTAAATAACAGATGCCAACTTGAAAACTCTCGTTCTTGGTTGGCTTGTGTCATTAGTTTGGCGAGCGCTGGATACAGATGAGAAAACTGTACATCATCGCCTTTTGGATCAAGGTGAGAGAAGATCCGCAAGCCAGTCACAGGGGAAAAAGGAATCGCCCAGATACGTTTAGGAAAGTAACGCATGCCGTGACGCTGGTAGGCATCCGCCCAAGACCAATCGAAGACAAATTCACCTTGGGAGTGGGTTTTCAAATAAGTTGGGGCAATAGCAAGTGGACTGTCGTCATCATCCATCACTAGCAAATATTCAGGATACCAGCCGGTTCCGTCGCCTATGCTTTTGCTTTGCTCTAATGCTTGATGAAAGGCGAATTGCGCAAAGGGATAACGAGTTTCTCCAATAGCCTCTTGCCATTTGGCTTCACCTATTTGGTCGACCGAATTGAACCACTGCGCTTTCATACTACTTTCCTTATTTAGCTGGCTTCCATCTGCTTACGCATCGAATCAACCAAGCTGGCGGTTTCAGGTCGGACTTGTCGCCACAGATAAAACGCTTCAGCGGCTTGACCCACCAGCATACCTAGACCATCGGCACCCTCGGCACCACGCTCGTGCGCCCATTGTAAAAACACCGTACGCGCTTTGCCGTACATCATGTCGTAACACCATGTCTCAGCGTTTATTAACTCATCTTTTAATGGTGGTAAACTGCCAGACAAACTCGCCGAAGTACCATTGATAATGATATCAAAGGGGCCTTCTAGCGCTTCGAAAGACGACGCCAGACAATCAAATTGATCAGCCAATAATTGCGCTTTCTCAAGTGTACGGTTGGCAATGGTGACAGATTCTGGATTCTCAGCCAAAAGAGGTTCAAGCACACCACGAACCGCGCCACCTGCGCCTAAAATAAGAATACGCTTGTCGGTTAAGCTCTGTCCGTGATTTTTAATAATGTCACGAACCATGCCAATCCCGTCGGTATTGTCGCCGAACAGGTCGCCATTTTTACCCATTAGTAAAGTATTCACCGCTCCGGCGAGTTTTGCTCTTTGGCTTAAAATATCGCACATAGCATAAGCGCGCTCTTTAAACGGCACAGTAACATTTAAGCCTTTGCCGTCTTTCTCAAAAAACTCTCTGACTTGGTTTTCAAATTCCACTTCGTCACCAAGCAAGGTCGAATACACTAATTCTTGATTCGTAAGCGTCGCAAAGTACGCATGAATACTCGGTGATTTACTGTGAGCAATCGGATTTCCAACAACTGCATAATTATCCAAAATGTATCCTCTTATTTATGCTTTAAATTAGCGAGCAACCAGCCAATCTTTTGAGGTTAAGTAATAATCGGTTAATTTCGCTTCTTCACTGTTTGGTTCGATTTGATACTCGTAGGTCCAGCGAACTTCTGGCGGCAATGACATCAGAATGGATTCGGTACGCCCCAATCCGCTTTGCAGACCAAAATGCGTACCACGGTCAAACACCAAGTTAAACTCAACATAACGTCCACGACGATGCAGTTGGAAATCTCGCTGTTGTTCAGTGAATGGCAAATCTTTACGGCGTTCGAGTATCGGCAAATAGGCTTTAGTAAAGGTATTTCCTACCGATTGCATCATGCCAAAGCAATGTTCAAAGCTGCCTTCGTTAAAATCATCATAAAACAAACCGCCGACACCTCGCGGCTCGCCACGGTGTTTCAAGTAGAAATATTCATCACACCATTTTTTAAAGCGCAAATAATAACCTTCGCCAAAGGGTTCGACTGCATCATAAGACGCTTGGTGCCAATGGATACAATCTTCATCAAAACCATAATAAGGTGTCAGATCAAAACCGCCACCAAACCACCAAACGGGCGCCATATCGTCTTTATAAACGATAAACAAACGCACATTAGCATGGGACGTCGGCGCCATTGGATTATTCGGATGAATAACCAAAGAGACCCCCATGGCTTCAAAACGGCCACCAGCCAACTCGGGACGATCTACCGTCGCAGAAGGCGGTAAGTTGTCACCCATGACATGAGAGAAGTTCACGCCGCCCTTTTCAATCACATCGCCACCGGCGATAACACGAGTACGTCCGCCACCACCATTTGGGCGATTCCAAGCGTCTTCTTTAAAACGCGCTGTCGGTTCGACGCTTTCTAATGTAGAGCAAATATGGTCTTGAAGAGACAGGAGATAGTCTTTAACGGCTTGAACATCGAGCTTGGTAACCGTAGCGGGTGAGCTTGCTGACATGAAATGCTCCATCTGGTCATGGCTTTAAAAAAATAAAATAAATAAAAACGGCCTAATCATTAAGGCCGTAGTTTATAACACTGAAAGAACATTTGTCGCGAAGGAACTTATTAATAGAAGGGAGCCATTAATAAAGATCCGAACCATCAGGACGGGTTCGTAACAAGTTTAGAATCCACATATATTGCTCAGAATGCTTAGATATCATCGCTTCAAGAGCTTGATTCATAATAAGAGCATCCGTTGCCTCATCACCGCTGGGGAAATTTTCTAAGGGAGGCGAGATAAAAAGCTCATATTTTCCTGACTCCGCATTGTACGCCGGCAACATGGGAACCACTGTCGCATTGGATAATTTGGCTAATTTACCCAGACCTTTCATCGTCGCTTTATTCGCCGCAAAGAAAGGCGTAAACACAGAATGCTGAGCACCCAAATCTTCATCCGGTAAGTAATACCCCAAATAACCTTCTTTAATCGACTTGAGGAAAGGCTTTATACCTGCACTACGAAGATAAACACGAGCGCCGTAGCGCACACGCTGAAGATGAATTAACCAATTAAAAATAGGATTTCTCTGCGCTCTGATAATAGCCGCTGTATTGTGACCTTTTGCCGTCAACATCACACCGGCGTAATCGATTGCCCAACAATGCGGAACCAAGGCAATGACATTTTGATCACTTTCGAGCAAAGGAAATAAATGTTCCTCGCCAAAAATCACCGTGCGCTTTTCACAATGACGCTGACTACGAGCAATCAATTCGCCATACGCTAGAAAATACTGGGCAGCCGTTCGGAAGCTACTTTTCAGGATATCTTCACGTTCTTCTAACGATTTGTCAGGGAAGCATTGTTCTAAATTAATTCGAGCTCTTTTTAAGGCAGCACTTTTGGTATTAATCAGCCTGTCAGCAATCCAACTTGCTACTTTATCACGCAATCGAAAAGGCAAAAAAGCAATCAACAAAGTAATTAAAACGCCAAACCAAGTCAGCCAAAAGCGGGGATGAAGAAAGCGCCACTCAAAAGTAGGACTGTAAAGATGCTTATCGCCATTGCTCATTCAGAAAGTGTTCGCATAATGTGTGAAGATGCAATGATACATTAATCAATCTGTCCCTTAAATTGTTATATCCCCTTCTTATATTAGAAAAAACACGCCACATTAAACGGCACGAGCCTTCCAACCGGACAAAGCTCGGTCAAAAAAATCAGGCTGATTCGTGCCTTGCACTAAAATCGAAGCGCCATGTAAACAGGCTAATAACTGACTGGCTTGCATAAACGCTTCTTCCTTATCGATCTTATCCAAACGTACAAACACTTGAGTAAGCCAGTCTAAAATAAGCTGATAAAAGGCGGCTAATTCGACACAAACGGATTCTGGCAAGACGGATTTATTCGATGTCAGCATGGTACACAAGCTCATATTGCGCTGTTCAACAATCTTTGTTTTGAAGCCATTGATAAAGCCATTTAACAAAACGTTAGCCGCAATCTTTTCACTATTAGGGTTTGGCAGCTGTGACGAAAAATCAGCGGTATAACGAACCATGACCGAAGAAACCAAGTCAGCCTTAGTCGGATAGTGATAGTGAACGCTTGCACTCTTAATTCCTACCGCTTCGGCGATGTCGCGAAAACTGAACGCGTTGTAACCGCCTTGCACAATGAAGCCTTCGGCGGCGTCCAGAATTTTGGTCTTAGTATCGTTTCTCTCAACGGTCATGAATCTGTCTCATCGTAATATTATCTATCTAGTGATAGGTATTTTATTGACCAAACCTAAATACTCAAGCTATATTGCATCTATCTAGTGATAGGTAGAAAACTATTCGCTTTGCAAGAAAATATTCTGGAGAGAGATATGACATACGATTTAGTGGTTTTGGGAAGCGGTCCTGGCGGTTATGCGGCGGCGTTTCGAGCAGCGGATTTGGGCTTGAACGTGGCTATGATAGAACGCCATGATGCATTAGGCGGCGTTTGCCTAAACGTGGGCTGCATTCCCTCCAAAGCCTTATTGCATGTGGCGGGAAAAATTCTCATGGCTGAAGCCCCCGCCCATGGCGTGCAATTTGCTAAACCAACCATCAACTTGGAGGACATTCGCCACCACAGACAATCTACCGTCGACACTTTAACTGGCGGTCTTACAATGATGGCCAAAGGCAGAAAGGTTACTGTCATTCATGGGGAAGGGACGATTGATTCAACCAGCTCAATCACCGTCACCAAAGACGGACAGACACAACAAGTCGATTTTAAAAACGCCGTCATCGCCGTCGGCTCTCGTGCGATAAAATTATCTTTTGTGCCTTACGACGATCCTAGAATTTTAGACTCCACCAGCGCGCTGCAACTCGAACGTATTCCAGAACACTTATTGGTTCTCGGCGGCGGCATCATCGGCTTAGAGATGGCCACGGTTTATCAA
Organism: Marinomonas sp.; assembly: GCF_965225885.1. Classification (NCBI taxonomy): domain Bacteria; kingdom Pseudomonadati; phylum Pseudomonadota; class Gammaproteobacteria; order Oceanospirillales; family Oceanospirillaceae; genus Marinomonas; species Marinomonas sp. The sequence goes on along the minus strand of NZ_OZ245329.1, from coordinate 659,800 downwards.
TCCCTTGGCGCAAAAATAACCGTCGCGGAACTTGGCGAGCAAATCATGACCGGCGCAGATAAAGATTTGGTGAAGGTTTTCGAACAAGTAAACAAAGACCGCATGAGCTTCTTAACCAAAACACAAGTGACTAACATAGAAGCGACGCCAGAAGCCTTGAACGTCACCTTGCAAGACAAAGACGGTGAACGCCAGCTCACCGTAGACGCGGTACTGGTTGCTGTGGGTCGCTCGCCGAATGGCAAAACCGCGGGTATTTCAGACATTGGCGTAAAACTAGACGAACGTGGTTTTGTATTGACCAATGAAAAGTGCCAAACATCTGTACCCAATATTTATGCTATTGGCGATGTAACCCATGGCCCAATGCTGGCGCACAAGGCATCACATCAAGGCCACACCGCCGCCGAAGTCATTGCTGGCCACAAGGTAGATTTCCAACCGCTCGCTATTCCATCCATCGCTTACACTTTTCCAGAAGTGGCTTGGGTTGGCTTAACCGAAACCGAAGCGAAGAAGCAAAACATCAATGTTAAAACCGCCGTTTTTCCATGGACAGCCAGCGGACGCGCCATTGCCTCCGGCGTCACCCAAGGCAAAACCAAACTCATTTATGACGAAGCAACAGAACGCGTCTTAGGCGCTGGTATCGTTGGTTCTCATGCAGGGGAATTACTCGGTGAACTAACACTCGCCATCGAATTTGGCGCGACACTGGAAGACATAGCCTTAACCATCCACGCCCACCCAAGCCTACACGAAACCGTCGGCTTGGCAGCAGAACTTGGCGCCGGGACGATTACAGACTTGCCAAACAAGAAAGCGAAGATGGTTAAATAATACTTTCAGACTTTATCTAGTCTATCTCCATAAATTACTTTATTTCATTCTTCCCAAAACGGGAAAAGTCTTGCCATATGCAAGTCCATTTCCCATAATGGGAAATAGACTTACATGGAAGAGTAGTCAAATGAGAATATTCACCAAAAAAACACTAAGAGAATTTTGGGAGCAAAAAGAATTTCAGGATTCTGAACAGCCACTAAAAGCATGGCACGATGAAGCAAAACATGCAGTGTGGAAGACGCCACACGACATAAAAAAACAATATCGTAATGCGAGTGTAGTAAAAAACAACAAGGTAATCTTCAATATCCACGGTAATAAATACCGCTTAGTTATTGAGATAGATTATGAGTGCTCTCACTGTTATGTACTGTTCGTAGGCACTCACAAGCAATATGACAAAGTGGATATTGATTCACTTTAAGAGGTAACAAGATGAACATTAAACCTATTAAAAATGATGATGATCTAGACGCAGCTGTTTTACGCATGCGTAGCCTTCGTGGAGCTAAGCCCAATACGCCAGAAGGCGATGAAATGGAAATTCTAGCGGCGCTAGCTGAAGCCTACGAAGAAAAGCATCACGCTATCGATCCACCCGACCCAATAGAAGCCATCAAATTTCGCATGGAACAAATGAACTTAAAAGATACCGATTTAATCGAGTATCTAGGTCAACGCAGCCGAGTCAGTGAAGTGCTAAACAAGAAAAGGCGCTTAAGTCTAACCATGATCCGCAGCTTGAATAAAGGCCTACATATTCCTTTAGAATGCTTGATTAAAGACTATAGCTTAGACAATGAAAAAGCCGTTTGATCAAACGGCTTTTCGACTTGTATTTGTCATGGAATATAGGGGCTAGTGCGAAATACTTATCAACTCACATAAACGATATGTTGCTCGTCATCATAACTAAAATTGAGAACAATCTGAATTTGGCTTTCTTCGAGATGCAGCTTAGAAACCAGATCACATGTGCCTTTTTCGGCTTTTTCCGAAAGCGCTTTTAATTGCTTTTCCAGCATTACCCAAGCAATACCATCCCTTGATTCATCGAAATTATTACCCGCTCTAGAAGCTGTCCTTAGCCAACTGAAATAAGCCAATGAATTCGCTTTGATATCAACACTATCGCCAGCATCTGTGGCTACATAGCTAAGTCCACAATGGGAAAACTGTTGTTTTAAATACGTTTTCCACTGCTGCATAAACTGATCAAAATAAGACAAACAAAACCCTTTTAACTTAATTAAACGTTTCGAAAAGACATATAGAACACATTTCATCAAAAGCCAGCAAGCACATCTGCAATAAACCTATTTAGAAATCGCATCTCAAAAGATAATTTGTTGACTACTTTTTGCTCCAGGTATATTTTGGATACAAAATCCATTTTAAAAAATGGTTAGCAAATTCCTCCAATTTCTTAGAACAGGTATCAAATTATGAGCAATGCAATTTTAGACGTTAGTGTTTTCAACGGCATCATGCCGGCGTTGATGACGCCTTGTAAGGCGGATCGCACGCCGGATTTTGATAATTTGGTGAAGAAGGGTAAGGAAATGATCGCGGCAGGTATGTCTGCCGTGGTGTATTGCGGTTCCATGGGCGATTGGCCTTTGTTGACGGATGCGGAGCGCATGGAAGGCGTGGAGCGTTTGGTTAACGCTGGCATTCCTGTGGTGGTTGGAACTGGGGCGATTAATACCAAATCCGCTGTGGCTTTGGCTGCACATGCAGAGAAAGTCGGTGCGGCAGGGTTGATGGTAATTCCTCGTGTGCTATCTCGTGGCTCGGTAATTGCTGCACAGAAGCATCATTTTAAGGCGATTTTAGACGCGGCGCCGTCCATTCCAGCGATTATCTACAACAGCCCTGTGTATGGCTTTGAAACCCGTGCGGATTTGTTTTTCGCGCTACGTGCTGAGCATAAGAATCTGGTTGGCTTCAAAGAATTTGGCAGCAAAGAAGCCTTGCGTTATGCGGCGGAAAACATCACCTCCCAAGACGATGACGTTTTGCTGATGGTCGGTGTGGATACGGCGGTCTATCATGGCTTTGTCAAATGTGGCGCGGTTGGTGCGATTACTGGTATTGGTACGGCGCTACCGAATGAAGTGCTGTTACTCGCCAACTTATGTAAGTTAGCAGCAAAAGGTAACGCGGAAGCCCGCGTTCGCGCCCAAGAATTAGAAGAAGCGTTTTCTGTCTTAGCCAGTTTCGACGAAGGCCCTGAGTTGGTGTTGTTCTTCAAATATTTGCTTGTTTTAAACGGTGAAGAAGAGTATCGATTACACTTCAACGAAACGGACGAGCTGAACGCTGCGCAACGTCGTTACTGTGAAGATCAATATGCGCTCTTCAAAGACTGGTTTGCAGATTGGGCGAAACAAGGTGGAGTAATAAATACATGCAAGTCATAGACAGTCATACGGAAGGTGAGCCAACCCGAGTTATTGTGTCTGGTGGACCGGATTTAGGTTCTGGCTCGTTGGCTGAACGCGCCAAGATTTTAGCCACGGAACATAAGGATTTTTATCGATCTGTAGTATCAGAACCCTACGGACAAGAAGCCATGGTCGGCGTGATGCTGGTTGAACCGGTTGATCCTGAATGCATGGCAGGGGTGATTTATTTCGATGCCGCGGCAGTCATCGGCATGTGTGGTCACGGCACCATTGGCGTGGCTGCAACCTTGGCTCACATGGGTAAAATTGGTATCGGTACTCATAAAATCGAAACGCCCGTTGGTGTGGTTGAGGTGACCTTGTCTGATGCCAATACAGTGACGGTGAAAAACGTGGCCAGCCATCGTTTGCACAAAGATGTAAGCTTAGAAATCGAAGGAGTAGGTACAGTCTCTGGCGATATTGCTTATGGCGGAAATTGGTTCTTTATTGTCGATAAAAGCCCTGTACCTGTGGTTCCAAACAACATTCGTAATCTGACCGAAGTATCGATCAAAATTCGTGACGCCATTGAAGCGAAGCAGTTAACAGGTACAGATGGCGGCATCATTGATCATGTTGTTCTTTATGGGCCAGCGCTAAGCGAAAATGGCCACAGCCGTAATTTTGTTCTGTGTCCTGACAATGCCTACGACCGCTCACCTTGCGGCACAGGCAGCTCAGCTCGCTTGGCTTGTCTCGCGGCGGATAAGCGTCTTGCTCCGGGTGAAGAAATCATTCAAGAAAGCACTATTGGCAGCAGTTATCATTTGAGCTATCAGCCTTCGACTGCCGATACCATTATTCCCAATATAACTGGGCAGGCGTTTGTCACTAAAGAGGCCACTTTAATGATTAACCCCAACGACCCGTTGAGAAATGGCATTACATTGTCTTAGCGATGGAATCAAACTCAAACTATTGGTTAGAAATGATTGGTGAACCCAAAATGGACATGATAAAACACGATGTGATTGTTATTGGTGCTGGCATTATCGGCATCAGCATTGCGTTAAAACTGCAATCGGAAGGCCGACAAGTATTGGTGCTGGACAGCAAAGGGGTCGCGGCAGAAACCTCGTCCGGCAATGCTGGCGCCTTTGCCTTTGCTGATGTCATTCCTCTCGCCACTCCAGGCATTATGCGAAAAGCGCCAAAATGGTTGGTCGATCCCCTCGGCCCTTTGTCGTTACGCCCTGCTTATGTGTTGAAGATTATTCCTTGGATGTTGCGTTTCTGGCGCGCCAGCTGGCAAGACAAATATCAAGCCGCCTTGGCCGCACAAGCCAGTTTGATGGATTTGTCGAAAGCCGCTCTTGAGCGCCAAATCGATGCGGTGAATGGCGAAGCCATGATTCGTCGAGAAGGACAGTTGCAGCTTTACGAAGGCCAAGCCGAATTCAATGCCAGCCTTGCTGGCTGGCAAACTCGCCAAGAGCATGGCGTAGTCTATGAGTTTTTAATCACGCCAGAGGCAATTGCTGAAATTCAGCCTGGCATTGACCCTAGGTTTACCCATGCGGCTTATACGCCAGAATGGAAAAACGTCTGTGATCCTGCTGAATGGACTCAGCACTTGGCCAACGAGTTTGAAAAACGTGGCGGTAAAATAGCCATCGCGTCGATTCATTCCATTGATTTAAAAGACAATTCTGTAAACTTAAAAAGTGATTCGGCCGATTATGAAACCAACCAAGTGATAATTGCAGCTGGTGCTTGGTCAAAAACTTTAGCGCAATCTATTGGTGACAATTTGCCATTAGATACAGAACGAGGGTACAACACAACCTTACAAGCGGGTGCATTCGATTTGAAGACTCACCTGACGTTTAGTAATCATGGTTTTGTGGTAACCAAAATAGGCGAGGGTGTTCGTGTTGGAGGTGCCGTTGAGCTAGGCGGATTACACCTAAAACCCAATTACAAGCGAGCAGATGTGTTGCTCAATAAAGCAGCCGACTTCTTACCCGGTCTGAAAATCGAAGGCGGAAAGCAATGGATGGGGTTTCGTCCTTCCATGCCTGACAGCTTGCCCGTAATAAGCTATGCCAGCCGTTCTAAACGAGTGATTTACGCGTTTGGGCATGGCCATTTAGGGCTGACTCAATCCGCAGGAACCGCTGAGCTTGTCGCGGCGCTGATCAATAACGGCACTCCGGACATTGATCTTACACCGTTTTCATCGGATAGATTTTAATCTTTACCTAAAGTCATAATAGATTAAATGAGTGGCATTTTTCTTCGAAACTGCCGCCTACCTCATAAAAACGCCACTCTATTTAATCTACGAACGACAATGCTGGCGACTTTAGAGGAAGCGAATCTGAATGAAAATTAGCGGCGAGCAGCGGCGATCCATTCCAGCACTTGGAACTTGGTGTTTTCAATATGGGAGCGGAGCTTGTCGGCAGCGGCAGTTACGTTGCGCTGGCGGGCAAGAGCTAATAATTCGCTGTGGTCTTGTTGTGCTCTGGTAGAGTTTTTCAGTTGGTCGATGTGTATGCTGACATAACGATTGGATTGTAAGCTAGCGCGCTCCAATAAATTCGTTGTTAGCTTTCTATCGGCTGCGGCATACAACGCACCATGAAACTCAGCGTTTAATGGTCCCCACGCTGCAACATCGCCACTCTGATAGGACAATTCCATTTCTTTTAAAATGCGTTCGCATTGCTCAAAATGTGCTTCTTGCATGAGTGGAATCGCTCGGGTGAAAAGATCCACCTCCAACATCATTCGCACGTCAAAGATTTCGGCGATTTCTTCTAAGGTATGTTTGGTAACCGTCGCGCCACGATTATTGGTGAACACCACCAGCCCTTCGGCATCAAGGCGTTTTAGCGCTTCACGGATTGGCATGCGCGAGACATCGTATTCTTCCGCCAATAATTCTTGGCGAATAAGCTCACCTTCAGCGAGATCACCGCACAAAATGCGCTGACGTAAATCCGCTGCAATAACATCGGGTAAACTCTGACGAACCACTGCTCTTTTCTGCGCCAATCTATTACTCCTTCATGAGCTAAGTTTTCGAGATCTAAACCTTCACAACCTTAAGTGTGAAAGATTGGCCTATTATACGCAAAAGCGCCGTTAACGTGAGGTTAACGGCGCTTTTTTTGTCGCTCGCTTATCAAGTGATACTTGGCAGATCAACCGCTTAAAAAGTTAGGTTACCCGTCAAGCTATAAGTACGGCCCAAGGCAGGGTAACGACCAACAGGGCTGGTATCCACACCACGGAAGTAGTATTCCTTGTCGAACAAGTTATTAATCGCGGCATCAACCGTCAATGTCGTTTTACCGGATTGATACAGCTCTTTGCTGACGTTTAGATTCCACACGGTATAAGACGGATTTTTTCCTTTTGAACCACTCACGTTTTCCTCTGTGGTATTAGCCGAATCCGAGAAAGCATCACTGTAGTAGTACCCAGATACCGTAGATTGGTAACCCGCAAGGTTATAGCTCGCATCCCAAGAAATCTGGTGTTTAGAAGCATCAACAAGCTCATTACCTTTGTTAGCCCCGTCTTCTTCATAAGTTGCATCCAGGTAAGTGTAAGCCAGACCCAAACTTAAATCGGGTAAAGATTCTGGCCCATAACGACCGGATAACTCAACGCCTTGGTGAAGGGTTTTACCCACGTTTTCGAAGATTTGTTGTCCACTGTTCCACTGCAACTGATCCTTGTAGTCAATACGATACAGCGCCGCATTAAAGGTATTTCGTCCGTATGAATAGCGCGCACCTAGCTCATAATTCCAGGATAATTCGCCTTCCTTTTTACCGGCATTGCGCAATTTATCAATTTGCGGAGCGCGCAAGGATTTTTGCGCATTAACATAAGAGACCCAGTCATCCGTTAAGCTGTATGCAATCGTTAAACCCGGCAAAGCTTCGTTAATCTGATTACTTTGTTGAACCTTTTTTCCTATGTCTTTGTAGTTCATATGAACCGACTCAAAACGCATTCCCGGCGTAATTTTCAGACGATTATCCATAAAGCCAATTTCATCGCTCACATAACCAGCAACAGCATTGGTTTCTAAATGCCAGTCGCGAGGCAGTTTTACGGCACCCGACGCAATGTTTCGTTGGTATAATTTATAGCTCATGTCTTCGTTCACGTAACGCATGCCAACGATCAGGTTTTGCGTCACGCTTTCTGGTGATCCTAGCGCCACAGACAATTTAGGTTCCACGCCATAAACGGTAAACTCACGAGGTGAGTTCCTAATATCCGTCGAGGTAAAACGAGGATCAGCCCAGTGAATAACATTTGGATTTTGACCATCGTTAAAATAACCCCAAATAAAGTTACGGGTATCGTGATGACCAAAGGTCAGCACTTCAAACTGAGCAGCATTCCCCCAATCCAAATCCTGCATGTACTTTAAATGCCAGCGTGATGCCGTGGCTTCATAATTATCCAGTAAACGTTGAGATTGTGTACGATCTTCTCTGTATCCTTGTGTTGTTAATGCTCCCGGCATTTGAGTATCGGCTTCATATCTTTGTATAAAAGTTTGCAACTCTTGAGTATCACTGATCAACCAATCGGTTTTGATTTGGAAGTTCTAGATATCGGTATCTGAGTGGTCTCGGGCACTGTCACCATTTTGAGTATTCGCTTCAAGCTGTATGGCAAAATCATCGTTGACCCAGCCACCCGTGCGTAAATACAAGTTATTCAATGTATTACTGCTGTGCTCAAAGCCAGTTATCCGGTTACTGATTTGTGATTCCCAATCCTTAGGGATGGGTTTAGTCACAAGGTTAATTACGCCGCCGACGTTATTTGGACCATATTGCACAGCAGCACCACCACGAACCACATCGATACGTTCTAATGATGACAAGGTCGCAGGAAAAACAGATTGTCCTGTGTGGCCATAAGGCGCTAGCGTTAATGGCACGCCATCCATTAGATATTGCGCTTGCCCACTGCGACTAGCACTTAAACCACGAACAGAGACGTTAGGAAGGACACCAGTTCCGGTTTCGTCTTGAACTTTCACCCCTGGAACTTGTTGTAGCGCATCATCAATGGATTTAGCAGCGGTTTTGGTCATCTGCTCAGCAGAAATAACAGTCCGACTACCGCCATATTCTTTAACATCCGATTCTTTTGATTCGCCGATAACACTGGCATTTACGGTTAGCGCTTTCAATTGATTGGCATCGTTGGCGGCTTGCACAGAGACGCCAAAAGCCATGGAGTAAGCCAGTAAAGAATAACGAAATACTGTAGTGCTTATTGAACGATTTTCTTGAATAGACATAGAACAAATTCTTCCTTAACAACAAAATAATAAGACTGAGTGATCAAAGTTCGTAGCTGTAACTGACCATGAATTCTGCTGGTGCGCCGTAACCAATGGAGTTAATGCCTGTCGCGCCATCGGTAGAACCGAGGTAGTACTTTTCATCGAAGAGGTTGTAGAGATTAAATTGCACTTTATGCTTACCGGTTTGATAAGACGCCATGGCGTTAACTGTGGTGTAGTCACCTAGATCAACCGCTTCGTTATTACCGGCGTAACGATCTCCCACATATTTCACGCTGCCGCCAAAGCGCCATGCATCGCTAAATTGATAAGTCGTGCCAAGGGAAACAAGCTGATCCGAAACGTCATTTGGCTTCTTGCCCGTTTTACGGTCTTTCGCATCAAGGTAGGTGTAGCTTGCCGTAGCGCTTAGTTGCTTAGTGATCTGACCGCGCATTTCTAGCTCTAAGCCCTTATGACGAGCTTCAATTTTGCTCGTAATGAAGCCACTGTTATTGGTTTGAGGTTGCTCTTGATCAATTTGGAAAATCGACGCATTTAGCATTAGAGCATCATCAAGCAAGTAAGCTTTCGCACCAACTTCTTTAAGTTTTGTGGAATAGAATTCAGAAAGTTTTGGATTAATAAAAATACCGCCGTACGGCAGCTGCCAAGACTTGGCTAAGGTTGCGTAAGTCGAAACGTTATCGTTGATTCGATACACCGCGCCAAAGCGATAGCTGGTTTTATCATCGCTATTACTGGCCGTTTGACCGTTAACAATTTTGGTCTGATCTAAGTCCATATGATCTTGACGAACATTACCAGTAAACGACCAATCGCCTAGCGTGACAATATCCTGAACGTATACGCCGAATGATTTTGTGGTATTTTCGCGATTTTAGGAAAGCCTAAGTCGGAAACGTTTGCGGCGATTGGATTGTTAATAGATTTATCTGGCAACGTCCCAGCCGATTGTGGTGCGTTGTAGTTCATATCGATTTGATTGTAATCCGCACCGAACAAGAACTCTTGATTGCCAACATGCCATTTCAATTCAGATTGAAGCGTTGTTGTGGTGCGCGGATCGTAGCCAAAGTTATTCAAGGTTTGCTGAACCGTCGAGGTAACGGGTGTGGTTTTTTGTCTCGTTCCTTGTTGCTTTAGGGTAACGCGGTTATAGGAAGCTCGATTGTTCCATGTCACATCAGAACCAAGCTTCAGTTCATCGTCTATGGCAATTCTTACGCTGTCTGATTTTTGGTAATCATTGGCGCTACCGAAAAAAGTGCTGCGTGGCACATCAACTGGCTTACCATTTCGTGACGGCACACCACGGTAAGGCACTAAATTTTGATGGGCGATTTCTAGGTCGACATTAAGTTTGTGATCATCAGAAGGATTAAATTGAATGGTAGGAGCAATGAAGTAATCCTCCATATCCACACGATCTACGAACGAGTCTGAACGGCGAACTTCCAAGTTAATACGGCCGTTGATTTTATCGGTTAACTGGGCAGAGCTGTCCACCGAACCCACCATTTTGTCATGGCTTCCATAACCAATATTGAAGCGTGTGAACTCATCACCATCGGCACGTTTGGTCACCATATTGATAATACCGCCAGAAGAACCTCGACCATAAAGTGCGCCAGCAGGGCCTTTAACCACTTCAACACGCTCTAGGTTTGCCAGACTGCGGTAAGACTGCAAATTACCATCGTCACGTAAACCGTCGCGGTAAATATCTTGTAGGGAATCAAAGCCACGAATAACGAATTGATCTCGGCTGCCTTCGCCCAAGGTATTGTTGACACCTGCGACGCCATCCAGCGCATCCACCAGCTTCACCGCACCACGGTCTTTGATCTCCGTGTCTGTCACAACAGATACAGATTGCGGAACATCTAACCATTCAGCATCAGATTTACTACCAGAGGTTGGTAGCTCTTGGGCATAGCCCTTGTAGCCTTGAACGGTTAAAGAGATCACTTTGTCAGGATTTGACACGTTATTCGTTGCTGCCACTTCGGCAAAAGAAGAAAAAGACGCCAAAGACACGGCAAGCGCCAAAGGTGTCAGGATGAAGGATTTGCTTATCATGCTTAAAATTCCACTAACTGCGTTGGAGTAAAGATGTTGAAATGTTATTTATGATAATGAGAACACATATCATTTATATTTACAAACAAAAATGGCTCGTTGCAAATTATGCAACAAGCCAAAATAAAACAGCTAATAAGTAAAGACGATCACGATAGACGCCACTTCAGGCGTGTGTTTGGTAGGTTCTATATTCTTGATAAGGTTCGTTGGCAAGGCTCGTCTATAAGGTAATAGATTAATGACAAATTAAATTTAGGGGGACAGAATCCTATCAAGGTCTTGAGCAATCCCTTCTGCCGCCATCATGCCTCGATTTAACGACCATAACTCCGGCGATACTTTAATCTCTTGCTGCTTTCTCACCGCCGTTAGCAACTGAAACAAAGGCACACTTCGCCAATCATCTAATACCGTCTTATCACCATAAACGCCCATCAAAAGCCAGTCAGGATTAACCTGCAATAAAAGCTCTAAGCTCGCTGGAATATACGGCGTGTCTAATTGTTCTTTAATCGGGCTGATAAAACCCAGTTCCGTTAAGACACTTCCTGCGTAAGAATTCGGCCCATGCAGCCACATGCCACGCGCGCTGGCAATCGCGAACTGGACGCTGCCAAGGTCTTTCTTTTCAGCGAACGACTGACGATAAGCCGCCATGATGGCTCTATGTTGCTTAATCCTTTGCTGCATTTCAGCGTTTTTATTTACAATTACGCCGATTTTGGCAGCGGCTTCTAGATTTTCTTTATAGGTTTCGCCACGACTTTTTAATAAAAGCGTTGGCGCAATTCGAGCCAGACTGTCGTACGCCGCAGCGTGGCGTTCAAAATCCGCAATAATCAAATCTGGGTGTAAATCGGCAATATTTTCCATACTTGGCTGCGAGCGCATTCCCAAAGAGGTCCAAGGGTTTAATCGTGCCTTCACGTCAGGGAGCAAAATATTGGGATCATTATCATCAGCGATCCCAACAGGTGAAATACCGACCACCGCCAGCGCATCGACAAAGGACAGCTCTAAAACGACAATGCGTTTAGGCTCTGCAGATAGGGTGAAAATACCCCGCTCATCTTGAATGCTTGGGTAAGCCCAGGCTGACACTGACAATAAAAGGGAGAAGGCGCAGATCAACAAACTACGAAACAACATAATAACCACTCTTTTTACGAATGCGTGCATCATATTTTAAAAGAGAATAACTATCAATTTCATTTCTAAACTGTTCTTTAATCTAATGCCTTAAAAGCATCTTCTCTCTTTTCTCTTGGTCGTTTACTGCCGGTCAATCACGAATGTTTGAATCTCATCAAACATTGGATTGATAGCTTCTCATTTTTCAAACTGTGGCCATTGCCTACTATCGATTGATATTGAAAGTGCAACGCCTTGAATCGCACTTACCAACCGTTCTCCGCAATCTAGTCTGGAGTGTTTTATGACAGCAATACTATCTCAGCCTTCTCTACTTAAAAGCCACTCATACATTGGTGGCGAATGGGTAGAAGCCAAATCTGGCAAGACTTTCGCTATTACTAATCCGGCAAATGGCGAGCACATTATCGATGTTGCGGATTTAGGCGCAGAAGAAACAACGCTTGCCGTTGAAGTGGCTGAAAAAGCACAGAAAGAATGGCAAGGCCGCACGGCGAAAGAGCGCGCCATCTTATTGCGTCGTTGGAATCAGCTTATTCTAGACAGCCAAGATGACTTAGCGACATTGATGACCTTGGAGCAAGGCAAACCGTTTGCTGAGGCAAAAGGCGAAGTGGCTTATGGCGCGTCTTTTATTGATTGGTTTGCCGATGAAGCGCGTCGTTTGAACGGCGATGTGATTCCTACTTTCGCCAAAGACAAGCGCGTATTAACTATTAAACAGCCAATTGGCGTCGTGGCAGCCATTACGCCTTGGAACTTCCCGATTGCTATGATCACCCGTAAAGCAGGCCCTGCATTGGCCGCAGGTTGTGCGATTGTGATCAAGCCTTCTGACGAAACGCCTTTGTGTGCTTTGGCTTTGGCTGAACTTGCGCATCAAGCAGGCATTCCAGCTGGCGTATTGAACGTGGTTGTAGGTAAAGACGCGAAAGCGATTGGTGGCGTATTAACCGGTCATCCAACAGTACGTAAATTGTCTTTTACCGGTTCTACGCCAGTAGGCAAATTATTGCTTTCCCAGTGTGCACAAACAGTTAAACGGACTTCAATGGAATTGGGCGGCAATGCGCCTTTTATCGTGTTTGACGACGCCGACCTAGATGCCGCTGTAGAAGGTGCAATTGCGTCTAAATACCGCAATGCGGGTCAAACTTGTGTTTGTGCAAACCGAATTTTAGTGCAAGAAGGCGTGTACGATGAATTTGCAGAGAAACTGGCTAAGCGCGTTTCGACCTTTAAAACAGGCGATGGCTTTTCAGAAGGCGTCAACATTGGACCGCTAATCAATCCAGCGGCGATCAGCAAAGTGGAACAACTTGTTGGCGACGCTATGGCAAAAGGCGCGAAAGCCCTCATCGGTGGATCAAAAGCGTCTGCTGCTGGCGCGCAATTCTTCGAGCCAACGATTTTAACTGGCGTCACCGAAGACATGGATATTTTCTCTAACGAGATCTTTGGCCCTGTTGCGCCATTGTTCAAATTTAAAACGGAAGAAGAAGCCGTAGCCATGGCAAACAATACCCCATTTGGTTTGGCATCTTATTTCTATTCCCAAAATATTGCACGTATCTGGCGTGTTTCTGAAGCTTTGGAATACGGCATGGTGGGCATTAACGAAGGTATTATTTCCAGTGAAGTGGCGCCATTCGGTGGTGTGAAGGAATCCGGCAGCGGCCGTGAAGGTTCTCAGTACGGCATCGACGAATACGTTGAAATCAAATACTTGTGCATGGGCGGCTTGGCGTAAGGTTTCGCCTTACTCAACCTCTCTTAGCTAAATTAACAAGCGGAGCAACGCGCCGCTTCATGTACATAGAGCATGCTCTAAAGGTGAAAGACAAAATGAAAAACGCTGATCTACAAAAACGCAAAGAAAGTGCTATCGCTCGTGGCCAAGGCAACATGGCGCCATTGTATGTCGACCGAGCTATAAACGCTGAGATCTGGGACGTTGAAGGAAAGCGTCATATCGACTTCGGTGCGGGCATCGCTGTGGTAAACACGGGTCACAATCACCCGAAAGTAAAAGCCGCCGTTTTAGCACAAGTAGAACGCTTCACTCACACTTGTGTGATGGTAAGCCCATACGAATCTGCGGTTGCCTTGGCAGAAAAGCTAAACGCTGCGGCACCAGGTAATACGCCGAAAAAATCTATCTTCGTCACAACTGGTGCCGAAGCCGTAGAAAACTGCGTAAAAATCGCTCGTGCATACACGGGCCGTCCGGGCATTATCGCCTTCAATGGTGGTTTCCACGGCCGTACAAATATGACCATGGGTCTAACAGGCAAAGTAAACCCTTACAAAATTGGCTTTGGTCCTTTTCCAAGCGATATTTTCCACGTGCCTTTTCCAAATGAATATTTAGGCATTACTGAGGAGCAAGCACTTGCTGACCTTCAAATGCGCTTCACTTGTGACATTGAGCCATCTCGTGTCGCAGCTATCATCATTGAACCAGTACAAGGTGAGGGTGGTTTCTACCAAGCATCAGCAAGCTTCCTACAAAAGCTTCGTAAACTTTGTGACGATCACGGCATGCTCTTGATTCTTGATGAAATTCAATCTGGTTTTGCTCGTACAGGCACGATGTTTTGCCACGAACAAGCAGGCATTGAAGCCGATTTGATGACAGCAGCGAAAGGCATTGCCGGTGGCTTGCCACTTGCGGCGGTTGTCGGTAAAGCGGACATCATGGACGCGCCAATTCCTGGCGGCCTAGGCGGCACTTATGGTGGCTCTCCTGTTGGCTGTGCAGCAGGGCTTGCGGTTTTCGAAGCCATTGAAGAAGAGAAACTATGCGACCGAGCGGTCGAAGTGGGTGCTCACTTTGTTAAACACCTTAAAGAGATGGAAGCGCAGTATCCACAAATCATCGGCGATATTCGTAATGCTGGCGCGATGATCGCAGTAGAATTCGTCCACGACGGCGATGTGAATAAGCCTTACCCAGAGCTTGCGAAAAAACTGTCTGCCAAAGCTGGCGAAAACGGCCTAGTGCTACTTTCTTGCGGTATCCGCGGCAACGTTATTCGTTTCCTACCTGCTTTGACCATCGAAATGGACATCATTGACGAAGGCATGGAAATCTTCAAACGCTGCTTTAAAGAGCTTGTATAAGCTTCTTATTTGAGCGGCTTTGTTGAGTCGCTTTTTTGGTAAACAAAGCTTCCGCTTGCAAGAATGATCTTGCTGCAAGCCACTGTGGTGACACAGTGGCTTTTTTATGCGGACATTTTTATTTGCAGCGCTGAATGCTGCAGTTGAAAACAACAGTATTCATTAGATAATCTGAGAAGTTACTGAGAATCTTTGGATCGTGTCTCTTCGCGTTCCGTGTAAGGTGGAAGCCCCATATCACGGCGTAAGTAAGCAGGTAAATGACGAGTAATTGCCATTTGCTTTCTGACGACACGTCTGGCTTTTTGTATTTGATACCTATTCTTTAGCATCTCATAGCTTGCGACTATTTTCTGATTCAACCACAACAATAACGTCCACATACTCACACCTCCTGTTGATAAGAGCTTTATTGTGTCGTCAAAAAGAGGTAAAAACGAATGCTATATTCTTACAGGTTAGATTAGAAAATCTTATGGATGATGTTTTATGAGCAATCGCGTTACTCACCTCAAAGCCGCCCATTACTTTTCGGTGGCGAGCCAAACCTTGAGTTACACCAAAGCCGCAAAGCAACTGCATGTATCACAGGCGGCGGTGAGCCAGCAGATTCGTTTATTAGAAGAATACCTAGGTGTGCCGCTGTTTTATCGTTCTGGTCGCGATATGCGCCTAACTAGCCAAGGGCAAGTCCTCGCGGAACACCTGGAACAAGCGTTTGAGCAGATAGGAAAAGGCTTAGAAAGTGTCAAACTCGAACCCGTTGGCGGAACGCTGCTCGTCTCTGGCTTACAAAGCTTTGTGTCTTTATGGCTAATGCCACGCTTATGGCGTTTCTCAGACCGTCAAAAGGACATCACCGTAAAACTCTTCTCATCAGACGAGAGCAGAGACATACATGCAGGCAAAATAGATGTCGGTATCGATGATAATCAGCATCTAACGGTAGATAGAGCAGATACGGTTAAACGAACACTCATATCATCTGACATCATTCCCGTTTGCTCGCCATCATTAGCCTCAAGAATTGGCTTATTTCAACCGACTGATTTATTAAAATGTTGGATGATTCAGATAGACGATTCTTCCTATCAATGGAAAAAGTGGTTTGAAGAGCAGGCGATTTGCCCCATTCGCAGCAAAAGTATTCTGTGGGCAGAAGTAAACTCTTGGTATATGGGAATCAGCGCGGTAAAGGCCGGACATGGCGTCTTTTTATGTCCAAAATTCATGGTTCAAGAAGAACTTGATAAGGGAACACTCGTCCAAGCCTACTCAAAAGCATTAAATGAAAAGATCGAATTTTACGCTTATTACGCCAAAAACTCCCCAAGAAGGGCTCGGATTGAAGCCTTTGTGGATTGGATGAAAGAAGAAAGTCTCGGACAGAATAACCAACTAACGAAAATAGAGCCTCATCAGCCACTGCCTTGGCCTTAAAAAAGGCGTTTCCAGAGGACCAGAAACGCCTTATAAAGTTAAACTATGTCTTTTATTGAACATCCATAAAATTCTGTACCTTTTGGCCTGCAAATAAATGATCGACTATAGCCACAATCCGAGCAATTAATCCTTCGTTATCACAAAGTGAGGCAGGAAAAATATCGTCCCTTTGAAGTAGGGCAACAATTAAGTTCCTAGTGTTATCTCGATAACGGCAAACTAATGCAAATAACACAGCTTCAAGTGGATCATTGATACTTTGTTGATTCTGCTCAGCATCACAAAGAAAGGCTATCCAGCCAGCAATACCAAGTTCGATAGCGGGAGCGGCAAGAGACTTTTCCTGCAACTCAGTCAAAACACTCAACCAACGTTGTGGTAATTTTTGACTGCCATCCATCGCAATTTGTTTAAGCTGATGTTGTAAGCTGTCGTTTTCAAAGCGCGCTAACAGCTTTTGGCAATATGTGGCTAATTCTGTTTGGCTAAAACTCGGTAATGTCGGAGCCACTTCTCGCATCATATAGCACTCAAGAAAAGCACGAATATCCTTGTCTTGCATGGCGTCTGCGACTGTTTTAAAGCCAGCAATGGGTCCCAAGTAAGCCAATAGTGAATGACTACCATTGAGCATTCGCAGCTTCATCATTTCGTAACTGGATACGTCATCCACCATCTGAACACCAGAAGACTCCCACTGCGGGCGCCCTGCAGGGAAATTATCTTCTACTACCCATTGGCTAAATTGCTCGCACTTCACCACGGTAGGCTCACTGATACCAGTGTCCATTTTGATCATAGCAAGGTCTTGCTCAGACACAGCAGGAACGATGCGATCTACCATGGAATTAGGAAACGCAACGTTTTGCTCAATCCATTGGGCGAACTCATCATCCTGTGATTTGGCTAACGCTACAACCGCGCCTTTCGCTCGAATACCGTTATGAGGCATATTGTCACAAGACAAAACAGTGAAGGCAGCTATGCCTGTCGCACGTCGGTGTTTCAGTGCTTCAACAATCAGACCTAACGCTGTTTTAGGTTGAGATGGATGCGCTATATCATGCCCAATTTCAGGAGCTTCCAGTAATAGCTCTCCGGAAGACGGCGCTAAGTAATAGCCTTTTTCCGTAATTGTTAGAGTGACTATCTTGGTCGCTGGAGCGCTCATTTGCTTGAGTAGCGCAGCTCTTCCTGCATCGGAGCCACAGAAAAACGTATTCTTAATCGCTTTAATTTCTCTTAGATTAGCGTTGCTCGTATCCGCATATTCCACCACATGATAACGATGCTTTGCAGCTTGCATCTGTTCAACCAGTTTGTAATTAGAACGGATATTCGCACTGGCAATCATCCAATCACCGCCATGCTTTGCAAGAGTCTGCTCTAAATACACTGCTTGATGAGCTCGATGAAAAGCACCTAGACCAATGTGAACTATGCCTACATCATGCTGACTTGATTCAATTTGGCTATCTATACGTTGAATTTTTATCATAATTCCATCCCAAACTAGCCTATTGATATAAAAGCTATATTGCCGTTACTGCTTTTTTTGTTACTGGTAATTCACAACGGCCTGCAGCATAAAGCAAACAGGCGTCATCAAGGGTGTTGCTAAATTAATATCGCAGGGGATTTTTAGATCGATTTAGGGAACTCAATTCCTGCAGCTTCGGCTGATTGCTTGAGACGGTCTAACGTTTCATCATTTAATCGGATGCCTTGAGTTTTTGACTGCTTAGCACAAGAAAGCCCAAATTCTCCTGGTACTCGAACAGGTTTGCCTTCTTCTTTTGGACGAGAAGCTAAACATAGCTCAGTCAATTTATCCATTTGCTCTTTAAAGGCTTCTAAGCCTGCAAAAGCTTCTGGATCAATCAATTGAATATAAACATTACCGCCCCATCTCGAAACATCATCTGCTCGGCCATGGCCAGACAGTCCTTGCGTGAGCATTTCGACCATCATGCTAAAGCAGTAACCTCTATGACCATAATCAGTGCCACCAATAGGAAGGATTGCGCCACCATCATTAATGACTGTGGCATCCGTTGTTTCATTCCCATTCTTATCTTGCAGCATTGGGTATGGCATCGGTAAGCCAGTATTTAAATGCTCTCTGACTTTCGAGAAGGTACAAATAGAAGTGACAGTATCAATGATCACAGGGTCGCCATTGGTTGGATAACCAATGGCCCAAGGGTTAGGGGTCAAAACTGGATCAATCCCCCCAAACGGAGCGACAAGTTTACCTGCTGGATCAGATGTAGAAACAATACAAATTAAGTTCTTATCAGTGGCTAATTTAACGTAAGTAGATAGGCAGCCTATATGATGTGCTCGATTAATGGATGCTGTGACGACGCCATGTTCTTTTACTCGTGAAAACGCCTCATCCATAGCCTTATTCATCATCCAGATTCCTGGAAGATACTGTGCATTCCATACAAATGTCGACCCGGTATCATTAACGATTACAACATCATCTGCCTCTTGCATTTTTCCTGCTTGTAACTCCGGAATATAGTACGGAATTAAAGACAAACCATGCGTAGTAAAACCTAACTCATCACTTTGAATTAATAACTCTGCAGTGATACTTGCCCTATCATCAGGCATTCCATATTGACTTAATAATTTGGTTCCTAATGATTTTAATTCGTCACGGTTATAATAAGTAAATTTCATTTTTTACTCCATTAAAGTAGAAGGTAGTATCAGAGAAATATCTGGAAATATAATTAATAAGATTAAAAATAATACGAAGGTTAAAATAAATGGTATTGATGACTTAAAAAAATCTTCTGTTTTACAGTTCAGTAGACTACAAACGGTAAACATACAAATTCCAACTGGCGGCGTATTTGCCCCAATTAGAATGGTTGTCGTCATCACTATTCCAATGTGTACCGGATCATAACCAATTGAGGTTAATACAGGTAAAATGATCGGAGTTAATAGCAGAATACATACAGATCCATCTAAGATCATTCCGAAAATCAATACAAGCAGTAAACAAAGAATGAGAATCAAATATTGATTATCCGTAACACTTGAGATGAAATCACCAGCCTCTACAGGTAGCTGCTCTAATATTATGGCGTACCCTAGTGCTCCAGCAGCCATTATCAAAAACATCACCATACCTAAGTCTACAGCAGAGTTTTTTAACGCTTTCTTCAAGCCATTAAAAGATAATTCTTTGTAAATCCATCGTCCTACAATTAATGCATAAACGACAACAAAAGCGCCCGCTTCACTAGGTGTGAAGAGGCCAAGTCGAATAACAAATAGCAAAAAAACAGGAAACAGAAGCGCCCAAATATTTATCCTTGCACTGTGAGATACTTCTTTAAACTTAGGTAATCCAGGTAGTTCAGGCTGTATTTTATAGTGTTTTGCTATCCACCAACTTAATAGCATCTGCATAACAGTGAGCAGTAAACCGGGCACGATACCGGCTAAAAATAACTTGCCTATTGATACGTTTCCTACAAACCCAAACAATATCAAACTGATGCTGGGGGGAAATAACCCAGTTATCAAAGAGCTGTATGCAATCACATTGGCAGAATAAGGAACCGGGTAGCCTTTACGCTCCATCTCGGGGCCAATCAATCGACTTTGCATGGATGCATCAGCCACAGCGGAACCAGAAACACCACCAAGAATTGCGCTCATAAAAATAGATATCTGCGCTAAGCCACCAGCCATCCAACCAACAATATATTTAGTGAAATGAAACAAGCGAGCAGCAATACCTGTTTCATTCATAATGTTCCCAACGAGAATAAATAAAGGCACAGCAAGTAAGGCAAAATTCTGTGTTGGCGATGCTATTTTTTGATAAAAAATAGTAAATGGTAACTCACCAATAAAATGAAAATATATTGCTGACGATATTAAAATTGAAAAAGATACAGGCATGCCTATAAAAATCAAGATAAAGAACACTATAGTTAATGTTAACATTCTATACCTCTACCTTTTCTTTTTTTGATTTATAGTATCCTAATTTTATTATACAGGTTTCCATGTGAGCGATAATTGTAATAGACATTAGGAACATAGATAGAGGAATGACCGGCATAATATATCGATATGGAATACCGGTCGCATTGAACATTCTAAATTTATAAACATGAATTAATTCTACGCCTTTGGTGATAGAAAAAATGGTAAAACCCAACATAAGTATCAGAACAAATAACTGAAATATGTTTTTAGTCTTTTCATTTAATTTTTCAACAAAGTATGTGATGCCTATATGTTTGTGTTTCTTTAGTGTTATATCAACACACACAAAACAAACAACCATAAAAAGTATTTTAGCAATTTCAACAGACCAAATTATCGGGTAACCCATGCTTCGTGCTACCGCAGCGGAAAACACGAGTATAACGATTAATGACAAAATAATTTGAGATAAAATCACTTCTATATGATATATAGAGCGACTGATTTTATTAAACATAAAAAGTCCTTAAAGCTAAATTTAACAATGGGCTACCTTATTTTGGTATGTTATTTTAAACTTGCTTCTACTTTTTTATATTCACTCGATAGACCTATAGAGTCGAATAAGCCTTTGCTATTTTCTTGAAACTTTTTAATATCAACTTTATTAAGCTTCATGCCATGCTTTATAGATTCATCGATATACTTTTGTTCATTTTCAAGAATAGTCTTGGTTACAAAATCTCCTGAATTGGAGGCTTTTTCTTTTAACAATGCTTGATAACCTTCTGGTAGAGATTTAAGCCACTGCTCTCCCACTACAAGATAAGTCATTAAAAAAGCATGATTTGTCGGTTGGATATAATTTGCTACTTCATAGAGCTTTGAATCATAAAATGCAGCTGGGTGAACTTCTACACCATCAATAACTTGTTGCTGTAAAGCTGTATAGGCTTCATTCCAAGGCATTGGAGTTGCTGTACCACCTAAAATCTCAACAGTTTTCACGCCGATAGTTGAACCAGCAGCCCTAATGCGCATGCCTTTTACGTCAGCTGGTGTCGATACAGGTTTTTTGGTAATCAGCATTCTAGTTCCTTGGAACCAATTTGCAGAGAGAATAACTAAACCACCTTTTTGTTGTAGTTCAGCCTCTAATTCCTTGAATGCATCTGATTTATAGTATTTCTGCGCCTGCTCTAAAGAGTTAAAAACATAGGGGCTAGCTAGAACACCGAAATCATTCACATAGTTTTGCAAACGTGATGGATCAGCCATCATACTCACATTAGAACCAGCTCTCGCTTGTTCAATCAGGTCGCCCGTTCCGCCAAGTGAACCACTTGCGAAAACGTTGACTTTAATATCGCCGTCAGTGGCAGATTCTACTTCCTTTTTAAAATGAAATAGGCCTTTTGTCAGTGGGTTATTTGGAGCAAGTACTGTGCTCATATTTAACTTGTACGACTCAGCATTAGCCGACAAGCTGACAAGCTGACAAGCTGACAAGCTGACAAATGATACGGATGCAATTAATAATATTTTTTTGATGTTCATAGTCGTCTCCATTATTTTTTATTTTTGTATTTGATTAAGACAATTGGTCCTGATAAGAACTTATCTTATAACGTTATTTATCATATTAATGACAATTTCACTCACTCATCTCAACAAGCACTTTACGAGTCAGTTCTGGGTGATTTTCCATTAGTTGAATACCGTCGCCAATCTCGTTTAAAGCGATTCGATGGCTAATTAATGCCAAAGGATCCAAACGACCCGATGCAATCATTTCAAGTACTTGAGGAAAACGGCGGTTATTAAGGCGAGAACCCACTAATGTCAGCTCTTTCTTAATTACTTCAATTTGCGCTAAATCACTTGGTGTCGTGGTGAAACCAAGCAATCCAATACGGCCAGCAGGGCAGGCGATTCGTAGAATTTCGGGTAAAAGCGCCGGAATACATGCCGCATCAGCAATCAAAGGTACACCTTCTCCATTTGTCCATTCTTGGATACAGTCTTCTACTTTGTTTACCCGACTATTGATCACGTCCGTCGCACCAAGAGATTTGGCCGTTTCAAGGCGCTCATCAACAATGTCAGTGACAATAATGCGCTCGATGCCCATGGCTTTAGCCACTTGCACTATGGTCAAACCAATGACACCGGCACCGTAAACCAACAAGCTATCGCCTGGAATTGGCTCCATTCGAGACAAAACATTGGTGGCAATAGAATAAGGCTCAACTAATGCCGCTTGCTCAAGCGTGACATTGTCAGGAAGCACCAAGACATTGCTCGCAGGTGCGCTCGTATACTCACCAAAGCCGCCGTTACGATGTACGCCGAAAACTTGTAAATTCGCACAGACGTTAAAGCGGCCAGCTCGGCAGGCATAACATTTGCCACAGCTAATAACAGGATCGACGCAAACTTTATCACCTACATTAACATGCGTAACGCCTTCGCCAACCGCCGCGACAACCCCTGAAAACTCATGACCTGTGATTCGAGGAAATTGAACAAACGGATTTTGTCCGTGAATAATATGTAGATCTGAACCACAGATTCCCGCAAAGGCGGTTTTAATCAATACTTCACCGGCTTCAGCAACCGGCTGCTTGGTATCGATCAAGGCATAGTCATTTACATTTGCTACTTGAAACGCTTTCATAATTTTCTACCAATTCCACAAGGTGCCATCTTCTAAGCGGTTAACCGGAAGATAAGCAGGTTTATAGGGATATTTCGCAGCAAGTTCTTCATCGATATCCACACCATGACCAGGTACATCACCAGGTGTAAAGAAGCCATCGTTGAATTCATAAGCATGAGGAAAGACAAGATCGGTTTCCTTGGTATGCGGCATATGTTCTTGAATGCCAAAGTTAGGCACCCACGTATCAAAATGCAGTGCAGCGCCCATACAAATAGGGGAAAGATCCGTCGCACCGTGGAAGCCTGTTTTGACATGAAAGATAGCGGCAAAATCAGCGATGCGGCGTACATTGGTAATGCCACCAGCGTGGGTGATTGTTGCACGGATGTAATCAATTAGCTGATTTTGAATCAACTCTTGGCAATCAGATAAGCTATTAAAGACTTCGCCAATCGCTAGCGGCGTCGTCGTATGTTTGCGAATTAATTCATAGGAAGACTGGTTTTCAACAGGCGTACAATCTTCTAACCAGAATAAGTGAAACTTCTCGACTTCTTTGCCTAATCGCGCGGCTTGAATGGGCGTTAGACGGTGATGAGCATCATGCAAGATATGCAAATCTTCACCAAACTCTTTGCGAACCGCGGCAAAGAGTTCAGGTACATGATTAAGGTATTTTTCCGTAGACCAAACATGCTCTGCAGGTAAGGCAGAATCCGCAGGTTCATAAGGTTTACCGGCTTCTTTGGAAACACCGTAAGTTGTTGGAATACCGGGTATGCCACATTGAACTCGAACCGCTTTATAGCCTAATTCAACATGTTTACGAACTTCAGCAAGACAAGACTCAATGTCCAGTCCCGTTGCATGGCCATAAACCATCACTTTTTCACGGCTTTTACCACCAAGCAATTGGTACAAAGGCATTCCAGCTAATTTTGCCTTGATATCCCACAAAGCGACATCAACAGCGGCAATCGCCGTCATACCAACAGGACCTCGGCGCCAATAAGCACCGCGGTACAAATACTGCCAAATGTCTTCTATTCTCTGAGGGTCTTTGCCAATAAGGGCAGGGATAACATGGTCTTCAAGGTAGGAGACAACAGACTTTTCTCGGCCATTGAGCGTCGCATCGCCAATACCGTAAACGCCTTCGTCTGTTTCTATTTTTAGCGTAACCAAATTACGCCCAGGACAGGTTACTATTACTTTCGCTGATCGAATTTTCATAAACTACGATACCTAATTATTTTTTTTGGTATGCCAAATATCTATGCTTCCGACAAAAGTAGCGGAAAAAATCGTCATAAACAAGTATAAATCATCATATTGGCATACCAATATTCAAATATTTGCCTTTCTTTTGATTAAAATATCGACTTCTTAAGGGCTTTACGTGAAAATGGCATACCAAATTATCGGCAATATAACGACTAAGAACATTCCTATGGCAGAACGACTCTACAGAGAAATTGGCGAAAGCATTAAACAAGAAATAGCAAAATCATCTCTAAAAATTGGTGATAAATTGCCAACGGAACGCGTTTATGCCGAGCTATTTGGCGTCAGCAGAACATTGGTCAGGGAAGCCTTTATCATGCTTGAAATAGAAGAGCTTATTGAAGTAAGAAAGGGCTCTGGAAGTTATTTGAAGAACAATTCTGCGTTGCATTCAAAGCAAAAAGTGTCGGATGTGGGCCCATTTGAACTATTACAAGCACGACAAGAGATAGAAAGCTCTATCGCGGCTTGTGCGGCTCCCGTCATCACCAAGCAAGATTTGCAAAAGCTGCAGGACATTCTCGACATTGAAAGCGCCGAATTAGAAACGGTTGAAAAAGCCAATGACGCAGACCGAGACTTCCATCTGTCCATTGCGCAAGCAACGCAAAACACCGTGCTGCTTGATACTGCGACGCGCTTATGGGATATGCGTGATGGCAATCCGATGTGGAAAAAGCTTCATGCCCGCATACAAGACACGTCTTATCATGATCAATGGTTAGACGATCATAAAAAGGTATTGGTTCAGCTGCGTAAGCGGAATGCAGAAGGCGCTCGCCAAGCAATGTGGCAGCATTTGGAAAACGTCAAACAAACCTTGTTTAAGCTTTCCGATACCGATGCACCCGATTTTGATGGTTACCTATTTGCCCAGCCAAACAGCTAGACATCAATAAGGCGTCGTCATTTCTTCCGAGGTTTGATGCAACACTTTAAGAAACAAATCACGTGGCTTATTTGGTTGAGTCGTCTTCTTGCAGATCACCGCAACACCTAATGTGTAAGAACGGTTCTCTGGCGCAACAGCCACTATTTTTCCTGATTCGACATAGGGAGCCGCGTACAATTCTGGCAAGAAGCCGATATAGCGACCAGAAAGAATCAGCGCTAAGCGACTGTCATAAAAGTAAGAAATAGCTGTTAGATTCATGCGGGAAATCTGTTCACTGACCGCTTCGTGTGGTTTCAACCCTGCATGAGTAGCTGGATATTTATCTACTTGAGCGTCTTGATCTTTAGCAGACATCGTCGCTAATGGGTGGTTTTTGCCGCAAAACAGATAACAATCATCGCTATACAAATGCACGTAACTTAAGCCATCTAATTTACGGTGATAAGGAATAAAGCCAATATCCGCTTCATCATTCAAAATCATCCGTTCAATGTTCGACATAGAAGCCACATTCGTGGTGATCAAGACTTCTGGCGCTTCCATTGAAAAACGCTCAATGAGTTCTGGAAAGTGACTGCGAGGGTCGAGACTCACTTTATCGGATAAAGCCAAACGCAGCTTACCGGTTAAACTGGCGTTTAAGTTATTCACCGTGGTTCGAAAGGTATCCAAAGAATCCAACAGGTTTTCAGTCATTCTATAAATAATGACGCCTTCCTCTGTTAGGGAAAACCCGCCACGTCCGCGTTTACAAAGGACAAGGTTAAGACGCGCTTCTAAATTAGAAATATGCAGACTAATGGTTGAGCGACCAATATTGAGAGAGGTTTCTGCAGCCGAAAAGCCACCGCAGTCCACCACGGTTTTAAAGACTTTTAACTGCTTGATCTCATAATCACCGACTTGTCCCAGTGAGTAATTCTTTACACTCATTATCTTCCTCCATTTGTCTGTCATGCATTTATTACTCAACTTAGGTCTCAATAACGTCGATTTCCCCGTACTTTTTGTACTGATCATACGACGAGCTCAGATCAAAGCATGATAAATGATCATCTCAATTAGTTCGCTGATTCTCTAACTTTACATTGATTTATCTTACTTTCATCCCTCTTTGTGCTTCTTTATGGTAATGCGTATCGGTTACAGCAATGAAACTTGTTTATGGTCTCAGGTTACATTGCCTTCAGGAAGATTTGTATCCGCTTGATGACCCAAAAATGAAGATCAGATTCGCTTCATTTTGTTTTTCCAGCTTATTTTTAGGCCTGTTTGTCTTTCCTGATAAACAGGTTTTTTTTGTCATTCTGAATGCTCGCTCTAATCACAAAAGATCCAAGGAGATCGATATGCCGTTTGCGTTATCCGTTCGTCAGAAGCTCATTGCTATTGTTGTCTTGGTCTGCGTCGGCTATGCCGGTTTTGGGGCATACTCCATCTATAATTTATCTAAAATGTCGACTGCCTCGAATGACGCCAGTGAACTAAGCCAACTAACTAGTGAAGTCAAAGACTTAGAGATTGCGTTACTCAAGTTTGAACGAGGCATAGCCACACTGTCTGATGACAACCTTGACTCGACTCAACAAACCCTAACGAAGATCAAAGAAGAAAGCGCTGCGGGCTTTAGTATTCGTGCCGATTTGCTTGACCCGCAAGGCCGAGCATTATTGGAAAATAGCCAAGCCTTGCAGCCCGATTATTTGACCGCTCTGGATAACCATCTTCAAAACCTTACCAAACTTGGACTAAACGGCGAATCTGGCGCACTTGGAAAATTGAATCAATCAGCACAAGCCTTGGCAGAGCAACTCAAAGCATTAGCAAGCTTTGCTTCTAGCTTCAAAGAGGTGAGAGCGAAAGAAAAAGACTTCCTGGCTTACAGCGATAATGAACACCAAGCGGCTTTGCTCTTGGCGATTCAAGCCCTAAAAGACAGCGTCAACAACATAGGCTTTGGTGACGTCTTCAATCCGATGATTCAGACTTACGAAGACGCGTTGGCGCCAGTGATTGCCTTGTCCATTCAGCTGCAGGCAGAAAAAAACAATCTGACAACTCTCAGCAATCAATACACACAAGCCATGGATGAAAGCGCCAATTATCTACAAAACACCTTACTGGCTCAGGCGCAAACGCGTTCTAGCGAAACCGCCACTCAAGCACGCAGCTCTTTGATCATTGCTTGCCTGTTATTAGCGCTTGTTATCGGTTTTGTTTTGTCCACGGTGATTCGCTCCTTAAATCGTAATTTAAAAGCCGTATTAGCCGTACTAAAAGATGTTGCACAAGGCAAACTTCGCCTTCAGCCTCAAGGCTCGAAAACGAACGCAACGAACCCAGACGAATTCCAGCAGCTATTTATTGCGTCCAACCAAATGTCCGAAGGACT
Source organism: Marinomonas sp. (assembly GCF_965225885.1). Classification (NCBI taxonomy): domain Bacteria; kingdom Pseudomonadati; phylum Pseudomonadota; class Gammaproteobacteria; order Oceanospirillales; family Oceanospirillaceae; genus Marinomonas; species Marinomonas sp. Next base: position 632,221 of record NZ_OZ245329.1, on the reverse strand, counting down.
GCGCTTATTAGTCGGTCATCTTGCCGACAGTAATGGCAAACTGGTTCTTGCCGCCGACGAGTTGGATAACGGCATTCAAACCATTGTCAGCGGCAGCGAACGTATTCGTGACCGCAGTAACACCCTGGCGGCTTCCACAGAAGAAATCTCTGCCACCGCTGATACGGTGCAATCCATGACTCAGGCTGTCCAAACGGTGGCAAACGTCGCTTATCAATCGGCAACCAGTGGCGTCAGTGCCATGCGTGATGCCATGACCAGCATTAGTAATGTGGCTGACACCATTCAAGACACCAATGAGCGAGTCGCCCGTCTCGGTACGCTTTCTAAAGAAATTGATGTCGTTATCGAGCTCATCGTCGGAGTCGCTGAGCAAACCAGTTTATTGGCACTCAACGCCGCCATAGAAGCAGCCCGTGCAGGAGAAGCAGGGCGCGGTTTCGCCGTGGTAGCTGACGAAGTGAAGACATTGTCCGAGCAAACTGTTAAAGCATCAGGCGAGATCACGGCTAAAGTCGAAGGTATTCAGCGAGAAACACAAGCCGTCATCGATGCGATGACGCTGAGCCTACAGAAAGTAAGCCAAAGCAAAGCACAGGGTGAAAATGCCGTAATCACGATTCATCAAATCGAAAAAAACACCTTGGAAGCCATGAACAATACCCAAGAAATCACTCAGTCCATCCAAGAAGTGGCTCTCACCACAGCACAAATGGCACAGGACATGGATAGCATTGCTCATGATATCAAAGACAATCACACAGCAACGCAATCTATCCAAATGGCCAATAAAAATGTTCATCATCAAACCAACGAATTAGCCAAACAAATACACGGTTTTGACATCGCGTAACGGTCTAAAAAGGCTTGCTAGAATAATCTAAAAAAACACTCGCCCCATTTCGGGGCGTTTTTGTTATTCAAGGTCGCTTTCAAATCGAGGTTGAGAAAAAGCAAAAAACATGCACGTTTTCAACATCATAGATCAATATTATTCACTATAATGATGCGCTCATCTCAACTATATACTGCTTCTTTTTGGTGCGACGTGGGCGTTTTTTGTGCATCACTATCCCTTAGTTAACTGATTTTAAAAGGCTTTTCACTTTTTTAATTGTTTGATAGTGACAAAACTTTAGATAGATTTTACGCGCTTTAATGGTGACGGCCTTTTTGAAAGTATCGAATACAAGGCGTTACATGAAGACAAAATGTGACATTTTGTGCAAATTACATTCAACGAGGTAGCTCAATGATTAAAACGATAAAAAAAGTAAAAAGCCGATTGGTTGCAAGCTCTCTAGCGGTGGCTCTTGGACTAGGTGCGGTAGCTTCTACAGCGCATGCTGCAGACTATAACTGGCGCTTCGCTAACCTATACAGCCGTGGCTCTGCTTTCGGTGCTGTGTATGAAGATTTAGCAAAAAACATTGAGACTATGTCTGACGGCCGCATCAAGGTACAAGTTTTATATGACGGTGAAGGTGTTGGTTCTTCTGGTATTTTTGGTGCCGTAAAAACGGGCCTAATTACTATGGGCGCAACGTTCCAATCTTTGAACGCAGGCGAGCTTCCAGCGGGTTTGGTTGAGATTGGCCTACCTGGCGGCACAAGTGATGTAGGTGAACTAACTACCTTGTTCCAAGAAAAAGGCTGGGCGCCAATTCTTAAAAAAGCGTACGGCGAGCAAGGTCTAGTTTGGCTTGACCCTTACATTCAGCCAGCGGTTTACGTTATCACTAAGAAACCAATCAATTCGATTGCCGACTTCCAAGGCTTAAAAATTCGTGCGCCAGGCGCATACGGTAAGTTCCTACGTAACCTAGGCGCTTCTCCTGTTTCTCTTGCTTGGTCTGAGATCTACACAAGTCTTTCAACTGGCGTTATCGACGGTTCTATCGGTTCTAACATGATCGACCACCGCGACGGTAACCACGTTGAAGTTGCGAAATACATGTACCCACTTCCACTAGCTGGTGCACAAGTGTTACCTATTATCGTTAACCAAAGTGCTTGGAACAAACTTCCAGCGGACCTAAAAGCCATTGTTAAAGCGGCGACAACCGTTCACGCGCAAGAGCAAATGACCAAATCTAAACTTTGGGAATCTCAAGCCGTTGCTGACATGGAAGCAAAAGGTCTACAGTGGAGCCCTGAGCCAAGTGCAGCAGATAAAGCAGCATGGAAAGAAGCTGGCGCGAAACTTTGGGATGAGTACGCAGCTGCAGACAAATACAGCAAAGAGTTGATTGACGTTCTACGCAAAGAACAGAAATAATTGACTCAGCAATAACTAAAACGGCCTTCACCTAGGGAAGGTGCGAATAAGTCTACTAAGCCTCAGTCTTTCAGAGAAATCGTCAGATAAGGCACGACTCTGAAGGAATGTAGGTACCTTTCAAAGAGTCGCAACGACATATGGCGTTTTCTCTGAAAGACCCATAGGGCATGGTCTAAAAGCCTGTATTCTTTGTTGAGCACCTCGAAAATAGAGCCACTATTCACATTCGGTACTCGCCTCGAATAACAGGCTTTTATCCACATGCTGAGGCAAGAGGACTTGTTCGCACCTTCCCTAGAAGGCCGTTTTACTTTTTCGATCCATCCTAACAGGTACAAAACAATGATAATAACTGCGATTAGGCGCTATTGTCTTGGAGTCCACGCATTGGTGGCTTTCATTGGGAATTCCGTTTCCTATCTTATGCCAGTATTAGCATTTGTCGTAGCTTTCGAGGTTTTCTCTCGTTACATCTTAGACAGCCCGACCATTTGGGCTTACGACACGTCGTTATTTATTTTTGGTTACATTGCGGCTCTAGGCGGTGCTTATGCCCAACAGCAACGCGCTCACATCAATGTCGATATCCTTTACAACAAAGTCTCAGCTCGAACGAAAAGCATATTTAACCTATTTTCATTCGCTCTCGCCATGTTCTTTATGGTTATTGTCTGCAAAATGAGCATAGGTAAGTTTGAAGAAGCGCTCGAGTTTAACTACCGACGCCAAAGTGAATGGGCTCCTCATATGCATCATTACTGGTTAATGATGGCAATTGCTAGTGTGCTGCTGATTTTGCAACTTTCCAGCGACTGGATTGATTCCTTACACCAAGCGATTACTGGTAAACCCTTATTGCCAGAAGCACAGACAGAACAAGAGGAAGCCGCACAATGATTAGTATTGAATTATTAACGGCCATTTTATTCGCCTGCATCATAATATCGTTTGCCTTAGGCGCTCCCGTTGGCTTAGCACTTGGCGGTATTGCCATGGGCATTGGTTATATGACGTGGGGCGATGCACTTTTTAACGTCATTCCTACCACGCTTGAATCGACACATTTTAGTTTCATCCTGTTGGCCATTCCTTTGTATATTTACATGGGGCAATTGCTTACTCGCTCCGGCATTGGCGATGCCATGTTTAACGCCAGCCAAATGTTAATTGGTCGGGTACGTGGCTCACTCGCTATCAGCGTGATCGTGGTGTGTTCTATGATTGGTGCCAAGGTTGGCATTATTGGCGCAGGTATTATGACGTCTGGCAGTATCGCACTGCGTCCGATGTTGGAACGTGGTTATGATAAACGTCTCGCATTGGGCGTTATTATGGCGGGTGGCGGCTTAGGTATATTGATTCCACCTAGCATCCCAATGATCATGTTTGCATCGTCTACGCAGAACTCAGTAGGGCGCATGTTTATTGGTGCCTTGATTCCAGCGCTTATCACTATCGTTTTGCTAATTGGTTACGTAGTTATTTCCTGTAAGTTGAACCCAAAGCGCGCGCCGATGGATGTGGTGCCAGAAGTTCAACCGACACCAAAAGAAAAGTTCCTAACCGCTCGTGATGGTTTGTTGTCTCTTCTTCTAATTGTTGCCGTGCTTGGCAGTATCATCATGGGGATCGCGACACCAACAGAATCTGGTGCTATCGGTGTTGTTGGCGCCATTGTTCTAGCAATTTTCTTTAAACGCTTCAAACCACGCATGGTACAAAAAGCCGGTATGCAAGCCGCATTGCTGGTCAGTGTGGCGATGTGGATTATTGTTGGCGCGTCGGTATTCAGTAACTTCCATTTGCTGATGGGCGTGCAAAACATGGTCGCTGGTTTCACCCAAGATTTGGGCTTGCCACCGATTGTCGTCATCATGTTGTTCCAATTGATCATGCTGTTGCTGGGCTTCATTATCGATGAATTTATCATCGTCCTAATGTGTGCGCCTATCTTCACACCGATTGCCGTGTCGCTTGGATACGATCCAATTTGGTTTGGTATCTTGATGATTCTAAATATTGAGATCGCCGTACAAACACCGCCTTATGGTTTTGCTTTGTTCTACCTAAAAGGCATCGCGCCTCCAGGCATCACCATGTTGGATATTTACAAATCTATCCTTCCTTTTGTGCTGTTAAAACTTTTCGTCTTGATCATCGTAATGATGTTCCCAGAATTGGTGACTTGGTTGCCTAGCCAATTAATGGACTCATAGCGTTTATCTGATTTCTAACACTTGCTCATTATCGTTAGAAATAAACAAAGCCAGAGTGAGTGATCACTCTGGCTTTCTTTTTTTAAGACTTTTGTCGCTGTGATTAATAACGTTTCAAGATAATCGCCGCATTCACGCCGCCAAAGCCAAAGCCATTACACAATACATATTCGACACTTTTTTCACGTGAAACCAATGGGATAAGATCCAAATCAGCCATGCTGTCTTCTGGGTTTTCAAGATTTAACGTCGGAGGCAGAATGCCGGTGATTAACGCCTGCGCACTGAAAATAGTTTCTACGCCACCCGCAGCACCCAGCAAATGACCTGTAGCCGATTTGGTAGAAGAGATCGCCACCTCTGTGACTTTTTCACCAAACACACGACGTAACGCATTAATCTCACCGCGATCACCAACTGGTGTCGATGTCGCATGGGCATTCACATAGCCAATTTGATCGGCCGAAATGTCCGCCATGGTTAGAGCGGTTTGCATAGCGCGAGCGGCACCTTCGCCATTTTCTGGACCAGAAGTGAGGTGATAAGCATCGCCACTGGTGCCGTAACCAACGATCTCAACCAATGGTGTCGCGCCTCGCGCCAAAGCATGCTCAAGGGTTTCTAGCACTACAAGCCCAGCACCTTCACCCATTACAAAACCTTCACGATCTTTATCAAATGGCCGAGAAGCTTTTTGTGGATCATCATTCCGAGTAGAAAGCGCCTTCAAGGCACCAAAACCAGCAAGAGACAATGGATCGATGCAGGCTTCTGTACCGCCCGCCAACGCCACTTTTGCTTCACCCGTACGCAACAGACGCATTGCATCGCCAATCGCTTGTACACCCGCCGCACAAGCTGTCACCGGCGTGCCAATCGGTCCTTTAAATCCATGTTTAATCGAAACATTACCCGCCGCTAGATTGGCAAGAAAGGCAGGAACCGTAAAAGGCGACAAGCGCCGCGCGCCTTGCTCTGTTAATACAGATTGCGCATGAGTAATGGTCGGCAAACCACCTATCCCTGTTGCTATGATGGTGGCGGTCGCTTCTTGGTCTTCAGTAGTCGTTGGTCGCCAATTGGCTTGCGTTAACGCTTCTTCGGCCGCCGCCAGAGCAAATAATGTAAACAGATCGACACGTTTACGATCTTTAGGTGACAGATAGTCCGATTCATTCAAACCATTCACCTGTTCCGTATGACTTGGCACTTGTCCGGCAATATGAGTGTTTAGCCCTTCTGACAAGCTCGTCGGCAACAAGCGAATACCGGATTCACCGCGAACCAAGCGATCCCAGACAGAAGCCACGCCTAAACCAAGTGGCGACACCAGCCCCATACCTGTAATAACAATACGTTCTTTAAGCGACATGAGATAACCCTCTTAAGTTTCAGCAGAAAGAAAGTCACCATGCTAGAGTGAGTCTATATATGATCAAGATAATATTTAGATTCCGATTTATACTGGGAGTCTCAATAGGATCTACAGGAGCTCACCTAGGAGGTTTTAACTATGTCTTACACACCAAGACACAAAGAACAAACTAGACAACGGATATTACAAGCCGCGGCGAAACTGTTTTGCTCGAACGGCTTTGATCGCGTCACGCTTACCCAAATCATGAAAAAAGCCAACATGACACACGGTGCCTTTTATGCACATTTTTCCGGTAAGAGCAGCCTGTACGAAGCTGCCATGCAATTCGCTACCTCTAATGGTTTTTGGGCGCGAAATGACAAGCAAACCGAAAATAATGAAACGCATCTAAAAGCATTGGTTACTCGTTATCTAAGCTGGAGTCGCAGCGACAAAGAACATCCATCGCCATTGGAGTTTCTCGTAACTGATGCCGCACACAAAGAAGAAAAAGTTCGCCAAGCCTACCAAGCGTGTTTTGATAGTCTGGTTGACCGTCTTGCAGGGATTCTAAAAAAACGAGGTAGCCAAGAGGCCGAAGCGCTAGCAGAAGAGACAGTCGTCTCGTTAGTGGGAACTGTCGCCATTGCACGCTCCTTTGACAAACCGCTACAAAGCGATTTTTTAAAACGCGCCCAAGAACGCATCGTCAACCGACTTAACAGCGGATTAAAATAGGACATCTTAATTTTCATAAGGCGAATCTGGAAATGGAGTGGGGGATATTTCGCCTTTGCCGTCAAATAGGACGACTACATGCGTTGTATTATTAGGTGAATAAACAACCCAACCATTAGGGTCAGCATTTTCTTTTACACTACAGTTATCAACTCTGGAGAAGCATTTCAATGTATAGAAAATACGAATTCGTTCTTCTTCGACCTCAACTTGCATAACTCCCATATCACGTTTGTACTCTTGGTAATAATTCCTAAGAGTCCGAATCTTTTTCTCAGCCAATTCGCTGTCGATGTCGACGGAAATACGGTAAAAGGCAACATAGCCACGTGCATTTGGATTTTGTTTCGCCCAATAGCCTTCAATATGTTTAGGCACTCCCATACGGCCAATGTCGGCACTTTTTCCAGGATAACCATTAACCGCACCATAACCAAAGCCGCCGCCGCCGCCTAACACATCAGCCACACTAATCGGTCCTAGAACATATGGGCCATCTAAACTACCGCCATTGCCAATACTGGCAACATAAAAGGGTTTCTCTTCACACCCCGTAAGCATTAGTAAAATGGCGAGGATTAAGAGCAGCTTATTCATTGTCATAGATTTCTCTTGTTGGTATGTTCAGTGGTGCATTAGGTTGGTAACGTTTAAATGCTTTTAGGTTAGCAATTCCATTTACTTGACTATCGATTGGGTCACTGCAACCAGGGTTGATAACACTATCATGAGAACGGTGTACCGCATCGCTTGGCAGCAAGCTCTGCCAATCTTCTGGTGTGATACTTCCGAGTTTTCGACTCTCTAATATTGGCCAAATATTACTTTGCGCAGGGCTACCATGATAATCATGCTTATCGAAGGCTTTTGCATAGGCATCATCATTCCATTTTATGCCATACGTCGCTGCCTGCTGCTTCATCCGTTCTTGGGCCAATCCTGCAAGGCTAGAATCGATGGGGTGCAGGCGGTAGAAGTATAAAGTAGCGTTTTCCTGTTCTACTTTGCCATATTGCTTATAAGTCGATTTGCATTCTGCTTCCCACTCCGTTTGGTGGCGCTGTTGTTCTTGATAAAACCACTTATCAAAGTCGACAAGTCTGCCTTTGTAGGCGTATTCCTCTTTCTGATCTTGATAAGACAGAGTCTTAATAAGCTCTCTGTTGTAGGTGCTCTTTATAGGGACTCCATAGCGCTTTGGCAGATCGGTCTTCTTGTATTGCTCTACAAAAGGATAACCACCGCCAACATCGGAGTGAGCCCCGGGGAAGACTTCTTCATAAAAATTAGGTGCGAGCTGCCCTCGGGTTTTCAAGGAGGTGAGAGGGAAGTTGCTACGGTATTCATGGTGGGCGCAAATTTGAAACGCATGACCCACATCCGCTGAGTTGACATGCAAGTTAAATACGCCGTTATTCTCATTACCTGGTAACTAAAATGAGCCGACCGTATCAAATAACCCTAAAAAGCGCACACTGGCACTGCGTTGGGTGTCTGCTTGGTAACCCGCGTTTAGATTGTATTTCTCCCCTTCCGTAGCGCCCAGTAAATTAGGCGTAATCCGGCTCGTGTCTTTTCCTAAACGATCTTTGGTGTAATCGGGCAATCCCATTTTCAATGCATTCACGAAATGCCGTGCTAACGCCGCCCCACGACTGAACCCGAACACATCAAGAGCGATGTGAGTCACTTCGTCATAAATGCCTTTTTGAAGCTGTTCAATAATGATATCGCGTAGAGACTTTAAGAGCGTCTGCCATTTCTGAAAGGCACCATTGTCGTCGTAAAGACCAGTAGCACCAGACAGACGACTTTCGTCTTTCCCCTCATCAATCATCTTGGGCGTTTGCCATGCCCCATCCACCGTACCGACACCCGAAATATAAATAGCCGCTGATTTTCCTAGTTCTTGTGGATAGGCTTCAAATAACCTAGCGATGTTGGTTCGGGACTTGTCGCCATGTTCTTCTTTATACGCGTCATTTCGGTTGTTTTGCGCTGTGCCATCAAAAAACACGCCGATGCGTAAGATGCGTTCTGGTTTGACGTTGACTAACGGTAAGCCTTTTTTGACCTTACGCTGTTCTAAGGGCAGAAGCGGCGCACCATAGGCAAGGGTGAAGCGTTTTTTGTGACTGACGTAATGACTGTTTTGTGCGCTGTTGTATGTGCTAGGGGCTTCGGGCGGCGTTTCAAAACGCTCGAACTCGACCGGTGCTTCGGCTTCTTTTTGGATAATGCTCAGTACGTCTCCCACTTTGAGCGCGCTGGGGTTAGCATCGTAACTGGGGTTCTGCTCAAGTAGTGCTTTGGCGGACAAACCGTATTGGCTGGCGATGTCAGGCCAAGTTTCACGCTGCTGAGTAGCAGGATTTTCTACCACGGTATGATAAATCAGGTTACTTTTAGGAGCGGCTTTTTGGTAAGCGTCTCGTGGTAATTCGGAGGTATCGGAAACGGCCAAAATGGCTTCGGGGTCCAGCTTTACCGCGTGATCGTCTAGCCATTCGGTGGAAATAGTGTTCAATTCGTCATGCGTTAAGGATTCACTTCGATACAATAGGTGTTGATCGGTCACGACCTGACCCGCGATTTTCCAATGGATGAGTAGATAGAGACTGGCATGACGAAAGGCGTCTGTGTTCTTGTTATCCGGCAAAGGCGTTAAAGTGCCATCGTCCAACCATTGGTATTTTTGAACCAGTTCGGTGCCTTTGAAATGGTACACATAACCCGCGGTGGCAAAGGCCAAACGCTCACCAAATTGGACTTGCGGCATGACTGGAATAAAGGCGTCACCGATTTTACCTGAGCCCATGGGCACTAAGGTCACGTTTTTGCGTGAGATCCCCATAGCCCGATGAACCGCTTGGATCTGCAAATGATGAGGCTTTTTATTTGTGGTGGTGATGGCGTATCGGGTGCCGTATTGGGTTGGGGTGGCTTGCCAATCTCCTTTCGCCATTTTGTTCTTAGTGTCGTAGAGCGTCATACTGAGCTCAACAGGATGTTTGGGCTTGTTCTTGGAAAAAGCAATTTCCAGATTGTATTCGGCAACGGGCTTGGTGGACTCGTGCGAAGGATCCCGGGCGCGAATGACGGGCTCGGGAGTGTAATCAGGTTCGATAGCAGGATGGAGGTTGCCTCGGTTATTGGCTTCGGAAGATCCTGACCCTTGCCCCATCATGCTGAGGCGTTGCGTCACCGCGCCTAATAATCCCGCTGGCAGAGTGTCTTTTGTGTCTGGGTTAATTTGCCACTCACTCTTGCCAAACTTCTTACGCTCTTGAATCAGTAACGATTGGGCAGGATGATCGGTGAGTAGAGCGTATTCGCCAGAATGAACTTTATCAATCAAGGTTGCGGTATTCCAGCCTTTGGGTAATGCGGGTTGCAGCTCTCTCTCGTTGATGTGTGTCAGGTCACTGCCTTCAACGTACGCAAAATCCATTGCCATTAAGCTATCCAGTTTAATCAAACGGTATGTCATGGACAAATCCTTGTCGCAGTTTATGAATGTTAGTTATGTAGATTTTATTGGTTGCAGAGAAATGAATCAATTCTAATAAGAAATATTAGGACACAGATTGAATATATTGAGTTTTTTCACGTGAAACAATCAGATAAGGCAAAGCAAGAAAGAGAAGAACAAGAAGAGTAGTGCTTACTCTTCTTCCTCTTCTTCCTCGTTTTCTAGATACCAGTTCATCACATACGGGGCAAGTTCAGCCCCCGATACAAAGAAGTGGCCGTTAAGTAGGGTTTCTCTTTGGTTATAGCGAAATGGTTTTCCATCCGGTGTGACGAGCATTCCGCCAGCGGCTTCAATGATGGCTTGCTGAGCAGCAGTGTCCCATTCACTTGTTGGGCCACGACGCAGATGCAAGTCAGCAATCCCTTCAGCAATTCGACAGCCTTTAATTGAGCTGCCTTTTGGTAACTCTCGTACTTGCTCGTAACTTTGCTTTAATTTATTTTTCAGCGAGGCTGGAAGAGCAGGGCCGTGGCTGCGGCTGGTCATGGCAATAATAGGTTCGCGTGGTTCACGGACGTTGATGCTTTCGTATTCATCGCCTTGCCATTTAAACGCGCCAATAGGCAAATCTTGCCAGGCTTTAGTCACTCCGAAATAGCCTTCGGTTGTGGTCGGTAAATACACCACACCAAGAATGGGTGCGCCGTTTTCTACCAAGGCGATATTAATACTGAATTCGCCATTGCGCTTGATGAACTCTTTGGTGCCATCGAGCGGATCAACGATCCACAACATTGGCCATTTAGAACGCTCTTCAAACGTCACCTGAGCTTCTTCAGAGCTCTCTTCTGAAAGAACAGGAATATTAGGTGTAAGTGCTTGCAAACCTGCTAGAATCACTTTGTGCGCAGCGAGATCGGCAGCGGTCACCGGACTGTCGTCCAGTTTTTGCTCGATACCCAAATCGGCACGTTGATAAATATCCATGATCACATCGGCGGCATCGTGTATTATTTTTTGAAGAGCTTGAAAAATTGGGTGTTTACTAACGTCCTGCATAACAGCCTCAAATATGACAACAGAATAGGGTCAACGCATTCTTTATGAGTAAACCAGAAAAGCAGTCGGCACCACAAGCCGTTCGTTTAGATAAGTGGCTTTGGGCCGCACGTTTTTTTAAAACTCGTTCACTTTGTAAAGACGCCATCGATGGCGGCAAGGTGTCTTACAACGGGAGTAAGGGCAAAGCCAGCCGCAATGTGGAAATTGGTGCCTTAATTGGTATACGAGTTGGTTGGGATGAAAAGATCGTCGAAATCAAAGACATCAGCGGCCAACGACGCGGCGCCCCTGAAGCACAATTGCTTTATGAAGAAACGCCAGAGTCGATTGAGAAACGGGAAAAGCGCGCTCTCGAAAACAAGTCTTTTGGTGGCCGAATTATGTCCGACCACAAACCAAACAAAAAAGAACGTCGTGATATTAAGCAGCTGAAGAAAGATATTTTTAGCGACAACTAATCCTTTTCTAACTAACACACACTTGATTTTCAAAGAGAGAAGGTCTGTAACGTATATTCAACAACGACAATACAGACCTTCTCGATTCTCCACACAGCCATACAATTCCAATTCCATTAACACCTGCATCATCAATCCTGCGTCCATTTTGCTTTGGCGAATCAAGGCATCAAAATCCATAGGTTGTGCTTCTTGTTCCATAATGACAATAACTGCCTTTGCGCTATCGGACGTAGATTCCGGTAAAGCATGCACCTGATTCGACACTAAAATAGGTGTGCTTTCAGCAGTTTGATTTCTATTTTCAGATGGTTGTTTTTTACTATTTTTGTTAGCGGTCGAGCTTTTAGCGGTCTTAATTATTTTAGTTATAGAAGCACAGGACAGTTCTGAGCACTCGGCTAAAATATCATCTACATGACGAACCAAGGTGGCACCTTGTCGAAGTAATTGATGACAACCTTCTGATTGGGGATCAATCAAACGACCGGGCAAGGCGAACACTTCTCGGTTCTGTTGGATGGCATAACTCGCACTGATCAATGAACCACTTTTGATAGAAGCCTCTGATACCAGCACGCCCATACTTAAACCACTGATAATTCGATTCCGCGGCGGAAACAGGTGAGGTCGCGGACTAGTTGATAGTGGGTATTCACTTATTAATGCGCCGCCTTTTTCTAGGATTTCTTTAAACATCTTGCGATTGTGGTGTGGGTAGCGGTGAAACAAGCCAGTTCCCATTACCGCAATAGTTGGTGTTGTCTTGTTATATAAAGCGCCCTGATGAGCTGCAGTATCGACACCCATAGCGCCGCCACTCACCACACAAATGCCACGAGCCGATAGTTGCTCGGCAAATTGAAAGGTGGCATCTCTTCCATAACGCGTACATTTGCGCGCTCCCACAATGCCGATTTTCGGCAATGACAAGGCATCTCGGTTACCTTCTACATAAAGAAACGCCGGCGCGACGGAGATCTCTTTTAAGGCCGTGGGATAGTGTTCGTCTTCTTGCAGTACTAAGTGGTGATCGGCTTCTTCCAACCAAGCTAAGGATTCGTCACGTTTGGTTTCTTGTTCTTTGGTAAGCATGCCAGTGGCAAAATAATCCATGGCCTGACGCGCGGTAATCTCTGGCCACTTTAAGGCGATCAACAAATCATAGGTTATCGTCTCTGGGGAACTTGCATCGTTTAGTTCTTCATTACTAAATAAAGGAAAGCTCTCAGCATCATCCATTAATGCATGATGATCAAGTTGACTGAGATACGTATAAAGACGTGAGAGTCGAGATGGACCAATGCCAGATAAGAAACTTAGGCATAACCAATCGGTTTTCGACAAGCCTGAGGTGTTAGAGGTAGACATGATAAGTGGCTTCCTTGCGAGTTAAACATGGGCATTCCTTGCCCGTACGTTTACTTAAAAAAACAAAATAAGAGTACTTAAAATACAAAACCAAGAGCGAATAGTCTTTGGCTATGGAGGCTATTCAATCATATTGGCCAAAAAACCGCCATGAGAAGACTGCTCAACGGCCAGACTTGCGTTACAATAGACGTAATGAAAAGAGTAGGAGAGAACCTCTCCACTCATGAACAAAGACACATCGTTGGAAAAGATCATGGCTGTTTTAACTGTACTTGAATACCCAGACAAACGCTTACGCAAAATTGCGAAGCCAATTACCGAGTTCACTGACGAGCTACAAACAAAAATCGACGACATGCTTGATACCATGTATGACGAAAACGGTTTGGGCTTAGCAGCAACTCAAGTGGATTATCACCACCGTCTTGTGGTGATGGATTTTTCTGAAGAACGTAACGAGCCCATCGTTTTTATTAATCCAGAATTCGAAATATTGGACGACGAGCCAAATGAATTCCAAGAAGGTTGTTTGTCTGTCCCTGGCTTTTACGAGCACATTTATCGTGCGGCGAAAGTCAGAGTGAAAGCATTAGACCGCAACGGCAAACCATTCACTTTAGAAGTAGATGAGTTAATGGCGGTTTGTGTTCAACATGAAGTTGATCACCTAGATGGCAAACTGATGGTCGATTATTTAACGCCTCTAAAGCGCAATCGCATTAAGAGCAAACTAGAAAAAGCCCACAAGCTGGCTCTAAAACAAGGCTAGGAAAACGCTCTGTTTAGCCAAAAGAACATTGATACTCGTATTATAAAATCAGGCTTTGGCCTGATTTTTTGTTAAGGAACCTTTAATGCCAACCTCACCACTTCGTATTGTTTTTGCTGGCACACCTGAATTCGCAGCGGCCAGCCTGCAAGCACTCTTAACAAAGATGAAAGATTCGAACGCTGAAAGCCAGTATGAGATAGTCGGCGTTTACACTCAGCCAGATCGTCCAGCAGGTCGTGGTCAAAAACTGGTTCAGAGCCCTGTTAAACAACTTGCTATCGCCAACGATATTCCGGTTTATCAGCCGCTGAATTTCAAACTTGATGAAGACAAAGCACAACTGGCAGCGTTAGAAGCCGACCTTATGATTGTCGCCGCGTACGGAATCATCCTGCCAAAAGTGGTATTGGATACGCCTAAGTTTGGTTGCATCAACGTCCACGCTTCTCTGCTACCACGCTGGCGCGGGGCTGCTCCTATCCATCGTTCTTTGATTGCTGGCGATAGCGAAACCGGCATCACCATCATGCAAATGGATGTTGGCTTGGATACTGGCGATATGCTGTTAAAAGCATACTGTGATATCAAACCAACAGACACGTCAGAAACGCTACACGATCGCTTAGCGGTTCTGGGTGGAAGTGCATTAATTGAAGCTCTAGAAAAGTTCAGAGCCGGCACATTAGTGCCTGAGCAACAAGACGAAAGCCTTACTTGCTACGCCGCTAAACTCACCAAGCAAGAGGGCGATGTGAACTGGGCATCTTCGGCAGAATTAATCGAGCGTCAAATTCGTGGATTATCTCCTTGGCCAGTGGCTTACACCAATAGTCTTGCTGGTGTGATGAAAATCCATGCGGCACACATTGCCAGCGTAAGCGACGAAGCGTCTACGCCAGGTGATATTTTGGTGGTTAGCAAAGAGGGTATTATTGTTGCCACGGGGCAAGGTTCTATCCTAATTACTGAGATCCAATTTGCTGGTGGCAAACGCCTGAAAGTGCAAGATGCCTTAAATGGTAAACATAAAGCCGCCCTAGAAATTGGTCAACGTCTTGGCGTTAATGAAAGTGAAAACAAGTGTGAGCAAACAGCATGAACCAATATGACGAAAGCTTCTCATCCAACGCAGGCCAGCAAAGCCCTCGCCAAGTTGCGGTTAAAGTCATCACCAATATCCTGCTTCAACAAGGTTCGCTTAGTACGCAACTGGCTCGTCATCAATTAGATGTCGCAAGCGAACATGCTCCAATGCTCAAGGAATTATGCTTCGGTGTGTGTCGTCAATACCCAAGACTAAACAGCATTGCATTGCATTTATTGGCGCATCCTTTTGAAGAAAAGGACACAGATTTATACGCTGTCTTACTTTTAGGTTTGTATCAATTAACCTATATGAATACTCCAGATCATGCCGCCGTAAACGAAACAGTAGAAGCGTGTCGAATCTTGAAAAAAGACTGGGCCACCAAATTAATGAATGCAGTGCTTCGTCGTTACCAAAGAGAAGCAGACGATATAGTTGAGATTTTAGAAGCCCAGCCTTCCGTAGAATTCAACATGCCAAAATGGCTGGTTAAGCGTTTTAACAAACATTGGCCAGAGCATCTTGAAGATATTATCGAAGCCAGCAACACACATCCGCCGATGTGTATTCGCGTAAACGAGAGTCTGGTTTCACGTGAAACATACAAGGAGCAGCTTGCGGATCTGGGTATAGACTCAGATGAAGGTAAGTTTTCAGACTCAGCTCTGTATCTAAGAAATGCCGTTCGTGTAGCAGAGTTACCAGGTTTTGATGACGGCTTTGTTAGCGTTCAAGATGAAGCAGCTCAACTTTCTGCGCAAATTTTATCGCCTAAAAACGGCGAAAAAGTATTGGATGCTTGCGCTGCGCCCGGAGGAAAAACAGGCCACTTGTTAGAGAAAGCAAACTCTGCTGGATTAAGCTCAATGGAACTGACTGCTGTTGAGCTAGAGCCATGGCGCATGGAAAAGATAGAATCCAATTTGGCACGCCTTGGCTATTCTGCTCATCTAATTTGTGCCGATGCGAGCGATTTGGATGCATGGTGGAATGGTGAGCATTTCGACAAAATCCTACTCGACATTCCTTGTACGGCGACGGGTGTTATTCGTCGTAACCCAGACATTAAGATCAATCGAAAGCCAGCTGACATTGATGATCTGGTTATCATCCAGCGAGAGATTCTTAACAAGGTTTGGACAACGTTAAAATCTGGTGGCTTCATGTTGTACGCAACTTGTTCCTTGATGCCAGAAGAAAACGAACAACAAATTCAGCACTTCTTAGCAAACCAAGAAGATGCAAAAGAAGTCGCGTTAAATTCTTTGGCGCCGGATCTTGCAGTAGAATGGGGAATTCCGGTTAGTCACGGTCGACAATTATTTCCCCATGCGGATGGTCACGATGGTTTCTACTACTGCCTTCTGCAAAAAGCTTAAGCCTTCCTAGCAAATAGGAATCAAAAAAACAGGCACAGATCACCTACGGAAAACGACTGAAAAATAGATCGTTTTATAAAAAAGCCCGACAAATTGTTTCACATGAAACACAGTTTGTTGGGCATTTTTTTGCGTTCAATTAATATTATCCTTTGCTGATTGCGAACCTGTCTCTCAGTTTCAACACTCGATAAGTAACAAAAGAAATCTCATTACACGATCATCCAAAATAATTACGAGTATTTATCAAGTTCAAGTTAAATAATTGTCCTTAAGTGGGTAAACTTGCTCTACTTGATTCGAGCAAAAAATATGCACGCTCGATTGATCGCTCGACTCAATTTTGACATTTGAATTAATACACTAAACAAAGAGCCGAAAACACATCACGCTCTAAGGCAGACTATGAAAATCATCATTATAGGCGCGGGGCAGGTTGGCGCCACGCTTGCGGAAAACTTGGCAAGTGAAGATAACGATATTACCGTCATTGATACAGATTTAACTCGCCTTAGAGAGCTGCAAGATCGTCTCGACATTCAAACAGTTGAAGGCAGTGGTTCACATCCGGCTGTATTAGATCAAGCTGGTTGCAACGATGCCGACATGCTAATAGCGGTGAGCAACCAAGACGAAACCAATATGATCGCCTGTCAGATTGCGCACACGCTATTTAAAACGCCAACTAAAATTGGTCGTGTTCGTTCTAGTGCCTATGCTAATTACCCAGAACTTTTTGTTGATACCGCCATCCCGATGGACGTTCGTATCAGCCCAGAAAAAGAAGTGACGAAACATTTAAGCCGCTTGATTCGTTATCCGGGCGCGTTGCAGGTGATGGAATTTGCGGAAGGCAAAGTACAGCTTGTTGTCGTCAAAGCAGAAAAGGGCGGTCCACTGATCGATCAGCCAATCAGCTTTTTGAAAGAACACATGCCGTCGATCCAAACGCGTATTGCGGCGATTTATCGTGATGGTAAATCGATTTCTCCTGACGGCAATACTCACATTCGCGCCAACGACGAAGTCTTCTTTCTTACGGCTCAACGAGATGTTTTAGATGTGATGAGTGAGCTGCGTCCATTGGACGTTCCTTACCGACGCATCATTATCGCCGGCGGCGGTAACATTGGGGAACGTTTAGCGCAGAGTTTGGAAAAAGAATACCGCGTTAAAATCATCGAACGCGATCCAGAGCGCTGTCGTTATTTGTCCGAAACCTTGGACAACACAATTGTGCTAAACGGCGATGCGTCTAAGCAGGAACTGCTGCTGGAAGAAAACATCGAATCCACTGACGTATTTTGCGCCTTAACCAACAATGATGAAGCCAATATCATGTCGTCCATGTTGGCCAAAGTACTTGGCGTTCGCACGGTTATGACCATCATCAACAACCCAGCGTACGTCGACATCGTTCAAGAAGGCATGATCGATATTGCGATTTCGCCGCAACAAACCACCATCAGTTCGCTATTAAGTTATATCCGACGCGGTGACGTGGTCAACGTTCACTCGATGCGCAAAGGTGCGGCAGAAGCATTAGAGGCAGTCGCACACGGTGATTATCGTTCTTCAAAAGTAGTTGGCCGCAGCATTGCCAATTTGAACTTGCCTGAAGGTGCGACCATTGGCGCCATCGTTCGTGAAGATGATTTGATTGTCGCTACCAGTGAACTAGTGATCCAAGCAGAAGATCACGTCATCATATTCGTGACCAACAAAAAACAAATTCCAGCGGTAGAACAGCTATTCCAAGTGGGTTTATCCTTCTTCTAACGTTTAGCAAAAATAGAAGCTTGCCTCGATGGCTTCACCTGATTTTTAACAATGACCCGGCACAAGAATGACGTTGGGTTCTAGGAAGCAAGTATGCATTTTAGTGTTATTTTACGTGTCATCGGATTATTGGTAATGGTGTTCAGTGTGTCGCTGATTCCACCTATTATCGTTTCTTTGATTTATTCTGATGGCGCACTCAATGCATTTCTTTATGCATTGGGCGTGAACTTATTAGGCGGCTTTCTTCTATGGTTCCCGGTTCGAAATGAACGTGGCGAGTTAAAAATTCGCGATGGTTTCTTGGTCACCGTGTTGTTTTGGACGGTACTGGGCTTGTTCGGTTCGGTGCCTTTCTTCTTGGCTGAAACACCAGACTTAACCTTTACTGATGCCTTGTTCGAATCCATCTCAGGGTTAACTACCACTGGGGCAACCATCCTCACTGGCATTGATGCTTTACCTCAATCCATCTTGTTCTATCGTCAGTTACTCACTTGGTTAGGTGGTATGGGTATCATCGTGTTGGCCGTTGCCATCATGCCTATGTTGGGAATCGGTGGTATGCAGCTGTATCGTGCTGAAACGCCAGGGCCAGTAAAAGACACCAAATTGACGCCACGCATTGCCGAAACTGCAAAAGCCCTTTGGTATATTTATGCGACCTTGACCAGCGTTTGTGCCTTAGGATATTGGATCGCAGGGATGAGTTTGTTCGACGCGATTTGCCATAGTTTCTCGACTGTCGCAATCGGCGGTTTCTCCACTCATGATGAGAGTATCGGTTACTTCAATAGTGTCGCTATCGAAATGATTTGTACCTTCTTTATGATTGTCTCAGCATTTAACTTCGCACTGCACTTCTACGCTTGGCGTCACAAAAGTGTATGGCATTATTTTAAAGATCCGGAAGCACGTTTCTTTTTATTGATTCTTTCCTGCACGGTCATCTTGTCAACGCTCGTACTTGCCATGACATCGACTTATGATTGGAGTACCTCAATACGCTATGCGGTATTCGAAAGTGTTTCTATCGCAACGACATCGGGCTTCGGCACATCCGACTTTGCTAGCTGGCCACATTTCTTGCCATTCTTGTTGATCGTCACCTCGTTTGTCGGTGGCTGTGCCAGTTCAACCGGTGGCGGCATGAAAGTTATTCGTATCCTTTTGATCCTTAAACAAGGAATGCGAGAGATCAAACGCTTGATCCACCCAAATGCCGTCATTCCGGTTAAGGTTGGCGGCAAGGCGATCAATGAACGAGTTGTATCTGCAGTCTGGGGATTCTTCTCTGCGTATTTATTGGTTTACGTGGTGCTGATGATTGGCCTAATGGCAACAGGATTGGATCAGGTAACGGCTTGGTCGGCTGTTGCGGCAACATTGAATAACCTAGGTCCAGGTTTGGGCGACGTGGCTGCCAGTTTCACCAGTGTCAGTGATCCTGCAAAATGGATGCTGTGTTTTTCTATGTTGTTGGGTCGTTTGGAAGTCTTTACCCTGTTGGTATTGTTCACACCAATGTTCTGGCAAAAATAGAGAACGGTAAAAATTAGAAGGATTAAGACAGTGACACCAGCCATCAACCAGCTTAAAAAACTGAAGATTGAGTATAGTATTCACGAATACGAACACGATCCGCATTGCTCTAATTTTGGCGAAGAGGCCGCAGAGAAACTTAGTCTCGATCCAGCTTGTGTGTTCAAGACTCTCTTAGTCACGGACGACAAAAATACCTTTGTTACTATTGTGCCAGTCACTGGCACTTTAAATTTAAAACGAGCGGCCAGTGCGCTAGGCGTAAAAAAATTGCACATGGCAGACGTGAAAGATGCTGAGCGACTCACAGGATATTTGGTTGGCGGCATCAGCCCAGTAGGGCAAAAGAAAAGTCTCGTGACTTGCATTGATCAAAGTGCGCAGGCGTTTGAGAAAATCTATGTCAGCGGCGGACAGCGAGGGCTAGATATCGGCCTAGCGCCCAACGATCTTAGCCGCGCTTGTCGCAACGCCATCTTTGCGGCGATTGGCGAAACCAAATAGCATAAAAGATAACACTGCGAATCTACTCTCTTAATTTAAAGACTCTCTCAATTTAAAAAAGGCATTCCCATGGCGCAAATTAAACCCATTATTTTATTAGATCGAGACGGCGTCATTAACCAAGACTCAGACGCTTATGTGAAATCTGTCGAGGAATGGCAGCCGATTCCAGGCAGCATTAAATCCATTGCGGCATTGTCTAAAGCAGGTTTTAAAGTCTTTGTGGTCACCAATCAATCTGGTATTGCTCGCGGCTATTATGACGAAGCCACATTACATGCCATGCATGATAAAATGACCGCGCTAGTCGAAGCAGAGGGCGGTAAAGTGGATGGCATCCAATATTGCCCCCATGGACCAGATGATGACTGCAACTGTCGCAAGCCCAAAAGCGGCATGATTGAAGCGATTGAAGCAGAGTTAGGTTTATCGTTCAAAGATCATCCCGCTATTATGGTCGGAGACTCTCTACGAGACCTTCAGGCAGGAAATGCGCGTGGTTGCTCACCAGTATTGGTTTTAACAGGGAAGGGCCGTGAAACGCAGTACAAGACGATAGATTTCCCATTCAGCGTTTATACAGATCTTGCCGCATTCACCATTGCGACACTGCACAAATACAGCTAAGCGGATTCAGCTAATTCAACATCCAGATAGAAAATGTGAGTATTCACTTTCAATTTAGTACATGAAAATATTGCTATTTAAGAGGCTAACTCTTCACTTCGTTGTGACTGTACAGCCAAGATATCGGTAATATTATCTTCAATCCAATCCGCTAAACTGGCAACCCGAACAGACACTTCAAGCCCTAACTCCGTCAGACTGTATTCCACATGAGGTGGCACCACAGGATAAGACGTACGTAAAACAAAGCCGTCTAATTCCAACGCTTGAAGGGTTTGCGCAAGCATCTTTTCACTGACGCCAAGGATCTTACGACGCAATTCGCTAAAGCGTTGTGTCTCACCATTTTTCAGGGCAAACAACACCAACACGCCCCACCGGCTGGTGACGTGCTTCAAAATATCACGGGAAGGGCATTTGTCTGAAAACACGTCGCCTTTTTCAAATAAGCGCGACATGCCGTTTTGGGAATCTTGTAAAATATTTTCCATACTTACCTTTTTGTTCGTACTTACTAAAAGTTTGTTAGTAAGATATTCTACTGCCATCAACTTAAAACACAAAGGAGAATATTATGATTTTAGTGACTGGCGCATCTGGCCAACTTGGTCGTTTGGTTATTGAAAATCTTCTAAACACGACACCAGCCAAGCAAATCGTGGCTGCGGTTCGTAGCCCAGAGAAAGTCGCAGATTTAGCAGAAAAGGGCATTCAAGTTCGCCAAGCCGATTACAATGATTTGGATTCCCTTATTGCGGCCATGCAAGGCGTCGAGAAAGTATTGTTAATCTCTTCCAGCGAAGTTGGCCAACGTACCGCTCAACACAGCAATGTGATTAAAGCAGCGAAACAAACTGGCGTTCAATTGATTGCTTACACCAGTATTCTAAAAGCCGACACCTCGCCTTTGATCCTTGCAAAAGAACACGTAGAAACAGAAAAGCTATTGGCTGATTCTGGCGTGCCTTATGTATTACTTCGCAATAGCTGGTACTCAGAAAACTACACAATGAGCGTAGCAGCGACCATTGAACATGGCCAAGTCGGTTGCGCAGGCGACGGCAAATTGGCAACAGCGTCCCGTGCCGATTACGCAGCCGCAGCTGCTGCGGTACTAGTAAAAGACGGACAAGCTGGCAAAGTGTATGAACTAGCCGGCGATAATGCTTTCACACTAAGCGAATACGCAGCCGCTGTTAGCAAAGTCGCTGGTAAAGATGTGGCTTATCACAATGTTCCAGAAGAAGAGTTCACCAAGATTCTAGTAAGCGTTGGTCTTCCAGAAGGCTTTGCCGCCATTCTTGCAGACTCTGAGATCGGCGCATCTAAAGGCGCACTTTTTAGCGACAGCAAAGACTTATCAACGCTAATTGGTCGTCCAACCACGTCCATTGAAGACAGCATCAAAGCTGCGCTATAAGCCAATCTCTGGTGACAAATAGCTGACTATAAATGCCATTCAAGGC
Organism: Marinomonas sp.; assembly: GCF_965225885.1. NCBI lineage: Bacteria > Pseudomonadati > Pseudomonadota > Gammaproteobacteria > Oceanospirillales > Oceanospirillaceae > Marinomonas > Marinomonas sp. Next base: position 610,104 of record NZ_OZ245329.1, on the reverse strand, counting down.
TTTCTTGAATGGCATTTTTTTTATTCCTCCCTTCTCTTAACCTGCTTTTTCCAATAGAAATCAAATCATTAGCTTTCCAAAAAGCGCATACCTTTCTGCTTTTCTCCCATACCTACCCAAAAGGGGTGTACAAAAAAAATACAACTTGGTGAATAGTGTATTTATGCATTCTTGGATAAATGTATCCAATTTTGAAAAACGATAGGAAGCGTGATCATGCCATTTACAAATCAAGCTGCGACAGCAGAAGAAGAAGCTTACCGCCACATTCAAAATAAATTGCGAATGGGACAGTATCCGCCCAATTCCAGACTGATAGCGGATGATATCGCTACGCAAATCGGTGTCAGCCGAATGCCGGTAAGAGAGGCATTAAGGCGCTTAGCAGGCGATGGCTTGGTCATTTTACGGTCTAATCGCAGCTGTATTGTGGCAGGACTGACACTTGACGAGCTCTACGAAAATTTTGAAATTCGTTCGGTACTAGAAGGATTAGCTATTCGGTTAGCCATGCCGCACATAGATCAAGATGTGATTGCCGAATTAGAATTTCTACTCGACAGAATGGAGTTTGCAGGTTCAAAAAGCGGCACAGATTGGGTCGTCCGACATCAAGAATTCCACAACTACATAGTCCGTCTATCAGGTCGTCCAAAGCTTATCCGTCAAATTGCCGCGCAACACATCATCATCGAGCCCTATATGCGTATTTGGTTTGATTCCATCGAAAAGCCCATCAGCGCACGACAAGAACACCAAGAACTGATTAACGCCTTCAAATCCGGCGATGTGAATCTGGCAGAAACCGTTATTAAAGAACACATACTCGAAACAGCACCTTTGCTGGCCGAGTATGCAAGCCCCAATCGGCGTCCTTCGGCGTAGATTGATTACCGATGCTGACGGGTAAAACCGCAGTATCAACACCCTAAAAGACTGTAAAAATACAGCTAGGAACAAAAGGAACCAAGTTATGACCAAGTCACTCAAACTGATCGCGACACTACTCGCTTTAAGTGTTTATCAAGGTGCTCATGCAGCTTCAAACGCCATTACTATTGCCACAGAAGGCGCTTACGCACCTTGGAACTTCACCACATCTGAAGATCAATTAGATGGTCTGGAAGTGGATTTAGCCAAGGTGCTGTGTAAAAAAATGGCGATGGATTGCACCATTGTTGCTCAGGATTGGAGCGGCTTGATTCCAGCTCTTAATGCGGGCAAATTCGATGTCATCATGGCAAGCATGTTCATCACCGACAAACGCCTAGAAGTGATGAACTTCAGCCAGCCCTATGCGATTGATCCTTCGAGCTTTGCCGTCGAAAAAGACAGTGAGCTAGGCAAATTAATCAGCTCTGAGAAAATTTCGTTAAACAACCCTGAAAAAGCCAAAGCGGCAATAGAAAAATTACGCCCATTACTCAAAGGCAAAATCGTCGGTGTACAAACCGCCACCACGCTGTACGAATTTCTAAAAACCTACTTCGGTGATGATATTGAAATCCGTACATACAAAACCACTGAACAACAAGACCTTGACCTAGCCGCAGGTCGCGTGGACGCCATTTATGGACAACGCACTGCGCTAGCCGCGACCTTAAAAAATGATGGCTTCCAAGACTTCGTTATTGCCGGTCCCGGTTTTTATGAGGGATTATTTGGTCGAGGCGTCGGGGCTGGCGTTCGTAAAGGAGACGATGAACTGCGCGAGAAGCTAAACAAGGCCATTCAATCGGCCATTGCTGACGGTACCATTAAACAACTTTCTGAAAAATGGGTGGGTGTGGACGTCACACCTGGCAACTAAATAACGAACAGTAGGGTGAAATCATTGCTCTTCCTCTGTCAGAGAAAGAAAACCTTCTTTGGGAGAGGTTAGGGCAAAACTCACACCAATGCCGTTAGTGTCACTTTTAGTCACCCGCTATAGCGCTTCTTGAAGCCTATTTATCTAACTTCAGAAAGGCTCGTAATATGATTGATGTATTACATCTTCTTGGTTTTGGAGAAGGAGGTTGGGGAAAGTCCCTACTTTCCGCCACTTTAGTCACGCTTCTCCTTTCCCTATCCAGTTTCTCGGTTGGCATCCTATTTGGCGGTGTCATTGCTACGTTTCGTGTCGGAAAGTATCGAATTTTAAATATCTTTGGTCGCAGCTACTGCACTTTATTCCGTGGTATTCCGGACCTTCTCACCATCTATTTGCTCTACTACGGCGGCAGCATTTTGCTGACGTCGACGGGTAAATTATTTGGTTGGGATGGTTTTATCGGTTTACCGACCTTTGCCACAGGTATGTTGGCGTTAGCCATTATCTCCGGAGCTTACCTTGCCGAGATTTTTCGTGGCGCATATTTAGCCCTAGATAAAGGTCAGTTAGAAGCCGCGAAAGCCCTTGGCTTGCCGAAATGGCCCACGTTGCGATTTGTCATCATGCCGCAAGTCATGCGTTTAGCCTTACCGGGAGTTTCGAATGTTTGGCAACTGATTCTAAAAGATTCAGCGCTAATTTCGATTATCGGTTTGGTGGAATTGATGCGACAAGCACAGATTGGTGCAGGTTCGACCCGAGAACCCTTTGTGTTTTACATTGCTGCGGCTTGCCTCTATCTGGTGATAACCGTCCTGACAGGGTTCATTTTTAAATACGCAGAACGTCGAACTTCTCATTGAATAGGGCAATCACATGGATTTTTCGTTTTACCTCACTATTATTCCAAAGCTGTTATCCGGACTGCCAATTACCCTTCAGCTGACAGCAATTTCAGTCAGTTTAGGCTTTATTTTGGCGCTGATTTTGGCGCTGCTCATGCAAACCAAGCAGCGCTTCATTACTTTGCCAGTCAGCTCTTTTGTTGCCATTTTTCGTGGAACGCCGCTGTTGCTGCAAATTTTCCTTATCTACTATGGCTTAGGCCAGTTTCGTAAAGAGCTGCAATTTGTTGGTCTATGGAGTTTTTTCCGTGAACCTTATTGGTGTGCCATTCTCGCGTTAAGCCTCAATACGGCCGCCTATGGTAGTGAAATTCTGCGCGGGGCAATTCAATCTGTTCCGAAAGGCTTAGTAGAAGCCGCACGCGCTTCTGGATTGTCATATTATTTGACCATGCGCCTAGTCGTTCTGCCTATTGCCCTGCGACAAGCGATTCCCAGCTACGGCAACGAAATTATTCTGATGGTAAAAGGCACGTCTCTCGCCTCCGTTGTTACCCTGATGGAAGTCACAGGCATTGCGCATGGCTTAATTTCTGAAACCTACCGAGCGATTGAAGTTTTTGTCTGCGCAGGAGCCATTTACCTGACGATCAATTTTTTAATCATTCGCGGACTCGCCGCTTTAGAGTACCGATTATCACCGCCTTATATGCGAAAACGCACTTAACCAGATCATTTATAACCGTTAGCACAATGATTCTTTAACATGATGAAAGACACTTATTATGAGAAATTTTGAGAAACCAACTCGTTCAACAACCGTTACCACTCAAGCCATGGCGGCAACCTCTCATCCCACGGCCACACTCATTGCCACGCAAATATTAAACGCGGGCGGAAATGCTATTGATGCCGCAATTGCCGCATGCGCGGTACAGTGCGTCGTCGAACCTTGTTCAACCGGAATAGGGGGCGACTGCTTCGCTTTGCTTTCTTTAAAAGGCAGCGACAATATTCTGGCCTACAACGGCTCGGGGAAAACACCGTCAAGTTTGGATTTCAACCAGTTTCAACAAGGTCCAGACAGCAAAGTAGAGCGCCAATCACATTGGGCAATCACCATTCCAGGTGCCATTGATGCTTGGACTCAGCTACATAAAGACCATGGTAAACTGCCTTTTAAAGACTTGCTCGCTCCCGCCATTCAACTGGCTGAAAACGGCTATGCTATTGCGCCCAGAGTTCACAATGACTGGGCTTTAGAAGAATCTTTGCTCTCTAAAAATGACACGGCAAAACGGATCTTTCTGCCTAAAGGGCGCGCGCCAAAAGTCGGAGAAATACACAAGCAACCAGAGTTAGGCGCAACCTTAAGACAGATTGCAGAGCAGGGCAGAGAAGGCTTTTACAAGGGCCCAGTCGCAGAAGACATGGTGACATACTTACAAAGCATCGGCGGCTCTCACACGTTAGAAGATTTTGCCAAGGCTCGGGGAGAATACGTTACGCCGATAAAAACTCGCTTTTTAGATCACGACGTTTTTGAATGTCCGCCCAATGGGCAAGGCATCATTGCTTTGATGATTTTAAACATCTTAGCGCGTTTTAAAGACACAGAAGATGCCTTATCTGCAAATAGGTTACACAGAGAAATTGAAGCCACAAGGCTGGCTTATGCCGCTCGTGACGCACTATTGGCGGACCCTAACCTTGTCGAAGTGCCCACAGATTACCTTTTGTCAGACGAATTAGCCGATGAGCTTGCTGCTAAGATCGATCTTGAACATGCCATTCAAGACTTGCCAGAGTTTGCTGGCCCAGTGCATCGCGACACTGTGTATATTTCTATCGTCGACAAAGATCGCAACTGTGTGAGCTTTATTAACTCGGTATTTGACAGCTTCGGCACGGGGTATGTTGCGCCAAAATCCGGTGTCTTATTTCATAACCGTGGCGAAAGTTTTTCCGTTGATCCTGCGCATCCGAATTGCCTTGCTCCCAATAAACGACCACTGCACACCATTATTCCCGGCATGTTAGTGAAAGATGGCAGAGCAGTTATGCCTTTTGGCGTCATGGGGGGCTATTACCAAGCCATGGGGCATGCGCATTTATTATCGAAGATATTGGACTGCAAAATGGACATACAAGAAGCGATCAACTTGCCACGAGTCATGCCAGTTTCCGGATCAACCAATGTCGAAGCCGAACACACGTTACCCGCAGAGATTGTTCAAGAACTAGAACGACGGGGCTTTCACATCGTACCAGCTGAAACCCCCATCGGCGGCGCTCAAGCCATTTTTATCGATTGGGAAAATGGCACATTACTTGGTGGTTCCGAGCCACGTAAAGATGGTTGTGCGCTCGGCCTTTAAGGTCGAGTTCAATACCACTCAGAATAAATATTAGGAAAGCAAAATGGATCAACTTATTGCAATATGGCCTATCGGCCTAGCGCTTATGGCGACAGGTGTGCTCGCGGGAATTTTAGCGGGGTTATTTGGTGTTGGCGGCGGAATTGTCATTGTGCCAGTGTTGTATTTTTTACTGCAAAACTTTGGCGTCAGTCCCACATCCGCCATGGCCATTGCAACGGCAACCAGTCTGGCAACCATTGTTCCAACGGCCATTTCGTCCATTCGCTCGCATCATCAAAAAGGCAATGTCGATGTACCCTTATTAAAGTTTTGGGGCGGATTCATACTAATAGCTTCCGTTGTAGGAAGTTATTTTGCCACTAAAGTGTCTGGCGACTTCTTGACTTGGATGTTCAGTATCATCGCTATTTTTGTCAGCCTAAACATGCTTTTCCGAGCCAAATCGTCCGCTCTGGTTCAATCATTACCGGGGAAAGTAGGGCAAATGATCATGGCAATTCTGGTAGGTGGATTGTCCGTTATGATCGGCATCGGAGGTGGGACCATAGGCGTTCCTTTACTCACCAGCTTCAATGTTTCGGCTCATAAAGCGGTCGGCACCGCCGCAGCCTTTGGTCTACTGATCGCCTTGCCCGGCGTAATAACCTTGCTGGCAATAGGACAAACACCTGCAGATGCACCGGTCGGTACTTGGCGATTGGTCAACATTCCGGCCTTTATCCTCATCATTCCATTGACCATTTTATTCGCTCCCGTAGGCGCAAAAATCGCCGCGAGACTGAATCAACAATCTCTCAAACGCGCCTTCGCTGTAGTGCTGTTTATCACTGGAACACGCATGTTAATTCAGGTTTCAGGCATAGTTTAAGCTAGCAAAAAAGTAACTAGATAGATTAATAGCGTTTCGAATCATAAAAAAAGCCCTGATGCATAACATCAAGGCTTTTTTTGTAGATCAAACTAAGAAAATCCATAATTCATTGACTCAGTAGTTCATGTAATTACTAACGAGTTCAAGAATTATGGGATTTTCAATTTTCCTGAAATCCCATAATTCTTGGTTAATCCGCATGAAATCTGTTAAGTCCAACCGAAAATTACGATTGTATATAAAACAAACTTTTACTATTCAATCTATTCCTATACGCTACATGTATTTAATATGTTATGGATCCGATAAGTTAATATGATTGGGATTGATTTATTCTCTGGGGCGGGCGGAATGTCATTAGGTGCTAGGAGAGCAGGGATAGATGTTCAACAAGTAGTTGAGGCGGATAAACACGCAGCGGCCACTTACTTTGCAAACCATCAGCCTAAATATGGCATTTTCGTTGATGATATAAGAAAATTTGAACCTCAGAAAATTCAGAACAGAGATAATGAAGGTCTAATTGTTTTCGGTGGCCCTCCTTGTCAAGGATTCTCGACGTCTAACCAAAGAACTAGATCTTTAGACAACGAAAAAAATTGGCTTTTTCAAGAGTTTGTCCGTTCTGTGAAGGTTTATCGCCCAGATTGGTTTGTATTCGAAAATGTCAGAGGAATTATTGAAACTGAGGGAGGTATATTTGTCGATCAAATAATCGAGCAGTTTCAGTTACTTGGCTATACTGTATCAGTAGACTTACTACATGCTACCGACTTTGGTGTTCCACAGAGAAGAGCTCGTTTTTTTATTGTAGGGTCACTACATGGAAAAACATATACATTTCCAGAAGCTTCTCACAAAAAGCCAATAACAGTATCTCAAGCTATATCTGACCTCCCTACATTGTCTAATGGAGCTTCTACTTGCTATCTTAATTATACGAGTAAAGCGACTAATAGATACGCAAAGTCAATGCGTAAAGGGATGAACGGTTGCTCAAACCACCTAGTGACACGCAATGGTGAAATAATCATCGAACGTTACAAACAAATCCCTCAAGGCGGTAATTGGGAAAATATTCCAGACCATTTAATGGAAAATTATGCAGATAAATCTAGGTGTCATACTGGAATTTATAGAAGACTAGAACTAGATAAGCCCTCGGTAGTCATTGGAAACTATAGAAAAAACATGCTTATTCATCCAACAGAAAACAGAGGGCTATCCGTTAGAGAAGCTGCTAGGCTGCAATCATTTCCAGATGAATTTGTATTTAAAGGTTCAATTGGTTTTCAACAACAGCAAGTAGGGAATGCCGTTCCACCCTTATTAGCCAAAAGCTTATTTAGATCACTAATTAATCAAATATAAATAGCCATAATGTGAAAGGATAGACACTATGACAAAACTCAACATTCTCCATTTATCAGATATACATTTTGGCCATCCTGATATAGATAATGAACAAGACAGATTGATTAGTGGAATTACAAAAGCTCTTAATGAAAACGAAATAAAAACGGATCTCATCATTTTTACTGGGGACTTAACTCAACGAGCACTACCTAGTGAATTTCAAAATGGAGAAGATTGGTTACGAACAATTCAAAGTATTACTGGAGGAAAAATATTAGTCTGTCCAGGTAATCATGATATGGATAGAACTGAAGCTAATACAGAAACACTTCGACTAGCATATAGTTCAGAAGAGTCCTTTCAACTTTCAAAATCTAAAATATATAAAAACCATAGTCATATAAAACCCTTTATGGACTGGCATCAAAATGCTAGTGAAAGAGATGACAACTTTATTAGTATGTGGAAAGATCAAATATTTACCACTTCCTCAAAAATAAGTATTAAAAATATTGATATACACATAGTCGCTCTTAATACAGCAGCTCTATCTTGCGGCAATGATGATGAGGGAAAATTATGTGTTGATGTAGCAGCTCTAAATTCTGCACTCAAAGGTGCAGACTCTAATAAAGAATTTGTTATATCAATTGGACATCATCCAATCAATGGGTGGCTTCCTAATTGGAATTCAGAAAAAATATCTACTATTCTTGAGCAAGAAAATGGTCCACATATTTATATGCATGGACACGTACATAATCATCAAACACTTGGAAGTTATCAATCTAGTGGTAGTGGTTTATGTTACTTTACTTCTGGAGCTGCATACCAAGGTTCCAAATGGCCACAATCTTTTTCAGTCTTGACTGTGGATTTTCTGAAGCGTGAAATAATAAACGATATTTTTTCCTATCATTCAACTTCTGGACGATGGGATCATGATCCATCTAGTAGTAGACCCATCCCTATTCGACTGCCTGATATAAAGAAAGAAAAAGAAAAAACAATCATACAATCTCCTCAAGAAAAAAATATACGAAGATGGGACAACCCTTTTGATAACGTTGCTTCAAACTCATTATCACCAGATATTATTCCAGAATTATTTGTTGATGAAAATAATTCTATTAATAGAATCTCTAAATCCTTTGATAGCATGATAGAAGGACAAAGAGGAACAGGAAAAACGATGTTGCTTCGATATTTATCGATTGAAGTACAGTCCTATATAGTAGAGAAAAATAATTTAAATGTTTTAGAATCATTCAGAGAGAAAAAAATTATATAGGTATATACTCAAGACTATCTAATGCCGGATTTAACAGATCAGACTTTGAAGTAGTTAAAGAGAAATTAAGACGAGAGGCTCTATTTAATCATCGAATTTCATTATATTTATTATCAGATACTATTAAATCAATTTTTCCATTGATAAAAGACTCAAATATTGAAGAAAAAATCTGTACCACTATATCAAAATCACTTAGTCGTACATTAAATTGTGATGAATTTTTAAGTATCACTAATTGGGAAGAACTTTCCGAACTGACATCAGATATTTGTGATGAACTTATTGCAGATATTGATCAACATGTAGCCTCTTTGCTTCCTGGGGGAACCCCCATTTCGTTTAATCCAAGACTTTCAATATCTAATACATTGAAAAAAATATTAGGTAAAATCTATAAAGCATTAAACCTTACAGCGCCATTTTTTCTACTACTAGATGATTTTGATACTTTAACAGCTGAACAACAAGGCTTTATATTTAAAGTTGCTAGAGAGAGATCACATGAGCTTGTTTGTTTTAAGTATGGTTTAATGACATTAGGACAAAAGAATTTTTTAGCTGGTGACGGAATTACATATAGAGAAGGTGATGATTATGATCATATTCCACTTCAATGGCATGATAGAGGCTTAAGCTCTGAAAAGGGAGCTAAAGGAAACTATAAAAGTACTGTTGTTAAAATTGCAAATAAACGTATTGAAGCTTCAAACTGGCCAGATGAAATAAAGTATTTATCGTTATATAATAACTGGTCTAATGGAAATAACATAAGAAATGAAGTGAGAAAAATTGCATTAGAAGAGTATGAGGGTATGGAAAAAAGACCTGAAAGCTTCTCAAGCTTATGGTCAAAACAAGGTGATGCCAGATATTTTAGACACCTTAAATCAAAAAAAATTGAACATTTATATTCAGGTCCCAATACGATAATAGACCTTTCTTCCGGCATTTTCAGACAATTTCTTGAGCTTAATAGCCGAATAGTTTCATCAGCCCTAGATCGAAACTGGACTCCAGAACCTAACAAAAAAATAAGGCAAGATGTTCAAAATATAACTATTAGAGAGTATGCAAATGACATGCTTCGAAGTCTTGGAGAAACAGCAGGAGACGTTAGTACGTTATCTCAATGTGAATTTGATATTACTAGTACACACCTTATTAATTTATCAAATAGTCTTATTCGTTTATTTTCAAATAGATTATATAGTGATGTAAAAGATGCTGAAGTTATAGCTGTAGCTATTAAAGGTGATTTATTCAGCCCTTCCTTTTCAAAATCAATTCTGGATATAGCTGTAAGAGAATCAATACTGCAGAGACGAAATATTGACTACCCATCTAAAACACATTCAGAAGGAAGACTTCCAACTTTTTCATTAAATAAAAGGCTTGCCCCTAAAGGAAATCTTGGAGTGAAAATGCAAGGGCGTTATGAAATAAACATAGATGATATTGAGTTAGCTGCAACGAATACTGATGAATTTTTAAAGAAATTTTCAGCCAAAAAATCTTCTAAAAAACCTATTGAAAATGAAATGCAAGGTTCTTTATTATGATTGATTCTAATATTAGCATTGAAATAAATAGAGTAAATGATGTAACTGCATTAGATAAGAAATCATATTTTTTATTTTGTCATAGCAGCTATGAAGAGAGAAGTTTATCTATTATCGATTTTTCTTTTTTAGAAAATAAAATTGACATCTCAATTCAAATTTCATCAGAAGAATACCTTAGTAATAATTTTTATATTAAAAACAAAGCTACATTAAAAACATATGTTGAAAAAATATCAACAAAAAAATCGATGGAAGTAATAGCAAACAGAGATGAGCCTGTAAAGTTTCTAAAAGACATCCATGAAATTTTATTTAAGGAAAATAAAACATTTAATGGTTTTTTAATTGATATTTCAACATTTCCAAGAGATCGCTTAATTTGCCTCATAGATTACCTTATACAAATCAGATCAGTAGATACATCTATAGAGTTTATATATACATCACCTAAAAGTTATTCTACAGAAGAAAAAAACGGTTGGTTGACAAAGGGGGTTAGAAAAATATCACCTATACCAAGATTTAATGGAAATCAAAAAACTAGAAAAGAATCTTTATTAATAATGATTATAGGTCATGAAGGTGAAAGATCTCAAATTATTTTAAAAAATATTGAACCTGATAAATTAATAATTATAGGTCAGGGTGACGAACAGATAAATAAAGAAACAAAAATCATAAGTAATAGGGAAAATGCACCTATTTTTGATGAATATAATATAATAGAGAGAGTTGAGAGTTCATTTTCAGACCCTATGGATACTAAAAATAAGCTAGAAATGCTTTATATGAAATACAAAGAAAAATATAATATTATCGTTAGTGCTAATGGAACTAAGCTTCAAGTATTAGGAGCTATGATTGTATGTATCCAACATAGAGAAATTCAAATAGTCCACGCTTACCCTCAAATATATAATATTGAAAATTATTCGAGTAGTAAGGCTGGAAGTTATTTCGGTAGCTTTAAATTTAATTGATCTTAAAAAAGAATCCATTTAAAAGCTAGGGATATTCTATCAGATTTATGACTATTTTATTTAGTAATTACACCAAATTTTAGATTAGATATTATTCTCAAGCCTTTTCCAGTTCACGAATTACGGGATCCAACAAACAAAAAGCCCCGATTTCTCTCGAAATCGGGGCTTTTTAAATCGATAAATCGAAAACTTATACGTCTAGGTTCGCTACGTTCAAGGCGTTTTCTTGAATGAAGTTACGACGTGGTTCTACTTCGTCACCCATCAAGGTGGTGAACATTTGGTCAGCGGCAACAGCATCGTCGATGGTAACACGAAGCATGCGGCGCGCTTCTGGATCCATGGTAGTTTCCCAAAGTTGCTCAGGGTTCATCTCACCCAGACCTTTATAACGCTGGATAGTCATGCCGCGAGACGCTTCTTTCATCAGCCACGCTTTCATGTCGCTGATGGTTTTCACGGTTTCACGACGTTCGCCACGTTGGATGTAAGACTCTTCACCAAACAATTCTGCTACGGTTTCAGACATAGCAACAATGCGTTTGTACTCTGGTGAGTTGAAGAAGGTGCCTTCAAAACGGTAACGGTTAGAAACGCCATGAGACATGATGTCGACCACTGGTAAGTAGATATTACGTTCTTCGTCTTTCTCTACAGAGAAGTCAAAACGGAAACCTGTGCGAGCATCTTGTGGCATTTGGCTACGGATAGCTTCAACCCATTCCATAACCGCTGCTTCTTTGGTCAAATCTTCTTGTGTTAGCGCTTTGCAGTACAGAAGTTTACCCATTACATCTTTTGGATACACACGAGACAAACGTTCAACATCGGCTTCAATGTGGATGTAATCACGTACTAATTTCGCTAAATGCTCGCCTTGGATGCCTGGAGCATCTTCGTTGACATGCATATGAGCGCCATCAAGTGCCACTTCGATTAGATGTTGATCCATCGCCGCTTCATCTTTGATGTACTGTTCTTGCTTACCACGTTTGATCTTGAACAAAGGCGGTTGTGCAATGAAGATGTGACCACGTTCGATGATTTCTGGCATTTGACGGAAGAAGAAGGTCAAAAGCAGGGTACGAATGTGCGATCCATCGACGTCGGCATCGGTCATGATAACGATGCTGTGGTAACGTAATTTGTCAGCGTTGAATTCGTCACGGCCGATACCACAACCTAATGCAGTAATCAGGGTGCCAACTTCAACAGACGCGAGCATTTTGTCAAAACGGGCTTTCTCGACGTTCAAGATTTTACCTTTAAGAGGCAAAATCGCTTGCGTACGACGATCACGACCTTGTTTTGCCGAGCCACCTGCAGAGTCACCCTCCACTAGGTAGATTTCAGAAAGCGCTGGATCTTTTTCCTGACAATCGGCCAATTTACCTGGCAAACCTGCGATGTCTAGAGCACCTTTACGACGTGTCATATCACGAGCACGACGTGCTGCTTCACGGGCACGAGCCGCATCGATCATTTTGTTAACGATGATTTTGGCTTCGCCAGGTTTCTCAAGTAAATACTCAGAAAAACGTTTAGCCATTTCTTGTTCTACTGCGGTTTTTACTTCAGAAGATACGAGCTTGTCTTTGGTCTGAGAAGAGAATTTCGGATCCGGTACTTTTACCGATACGATCGCAGTCAAACCTTCGCGGCTATCATCGCCTGTTGTCGCCACTTTCTGCTTTTTCGCTAAACCTTCTTTCTCGATGAAAGTGTTTAGAGTACGAGTCAAAGCACCACGGAAACCGGCAAGGTGAGTACCACCATCGCGTTGTGGGATGTTGTTGGTGTAACAGTAGATGTTCTCTTGGAAGCCTTCGTTCCACTGCAATGCGACTTCTACGGCGATACCGTCTTCTAGGTCATCACGCTGGCAGATGAAGTGGAAAATATCATTGATTGGCGTTTTGTTGGTATTCAAATGCTCAACAAAAGAACGCAAACCACCAGTGTAGTTAAAGAAATCTTCTTTGCCAGAGCGCTCATCTTTAAGTCGGATAGCAACGCCCGAGTTCAAGAATGACAATTCACGTAGACGTTTAGCCAAGATGTCATAATAAAATAAGATGTTAGTAAAGGTAGCTGGAGAAGGTTTAAAGTGAACCGTTGTTCCCTTGCCGTCAGAATCACCAACAATAGCAAGTGGTGCTTGTGGAACACCATGTTTGTAGTGTTGTTCGTATACTTTGCCGTTTTTGCGAATGGTCAAAGTCAGTTCTTCAGATAGGGCGTTTACTACTGAAACACCGACACCGTGAAGACCACCGGAAACTTTGTATGAGTTATCGTCAAACTTACCGCCGGCGTGAAGTACCGTCATGATAACTTCGGCTGCGGAAACGCCTTCTTCTTCGTGCATATCAACCGGAATACCACGGCCGTTATCCGAAACAGAAATAGATTCATCTGGGTGAATCAGTACTGTGATCGTATCACAGTGACCAGCAAGGGCTTCATCGATGGAGTTATCCACGACTTCGAACACCATGTGATGCAAACCGGTGCCATCGTCAGTATCGCCAATGTACATGCCTGGGCGTTTACGTACGGCATCTAGCCCTTTGAGCACCTTGATACTGGACGAATCGTATTTATTTTCACTCATTTAACTCTCCTGCAAACCTTTGCTCAATAAAGACAATTCGCCATTAGTCATAGAAAACTGACGAACGTCTGTAGTATCGGCCCAAGTAAAATCCGTAGTGTCGGGCTCGACACTGGTAATAAAAATTTGGCTGTTTAATGACTCCAACAACTGACAGAGTTTCTGTCTGTGGTTAGCGTCCAACTCTGCTGGTAAATCATCCACTAAGAATACCAGAGGGCGACCCATATCGATCAGTAGCTGTCCTTGAGCAATCTTTAACGCTGAAACAACCAGTTTTTGTTGACCACGAGACAGCGTATCTAACGCATCTCCCGTCGCTGTTTTCACACGCAAATCTGCTCTTTGGGGGCCAGTGTGCGTATAACCTAATTCGATATCTCGCTCACGTCCCGCTTCAACCGCCATCGCTAAGTTTTTTTGTGCATCCCAGCCTTGAAAGAACTGTAAACTCACTGAAAGCTCTGTGGTTAATAGCGATAAAACCTTCACAAAATGCGGTGTTAATTTTTCCACGTACGCTTTGCGAGATTGATTTACTTGCTCACCCAGTCGGATCAATTCCTGATCAAATGCCGCCAGTAAACTGAGGGATATTTTACCACGTCTGAGCAAGGTATTCCGCTGTTTTAATGCTTTTTGCCAGCCTCGCCACGCTTGAATGAAGTCTTTATCGAAATGAAACGCACCCCAGTCAATAAATTGGCGTCGAATGCTCGGAGAACCCTCTAATAATCGAAAGGCATCGGGGTTAATAAGCTGTACCGGGAGACGTTCTGCCAACTCAATAACCGATTGGGCTCGTTGTCCTTGGATACGCACGTCAATTTGACCATCACGATAGCGCTGCAGACCGACTCGAATCGGGCGGCCTTGCGTTTGATGAAGCTGCGCAAAAACAATACAGGCCTCATTTTCGTGTTGAATATAGGTCTTGTGCTTGTGACTACGAAAGGAACGACCAAATGACAATAGGTGAATGGCTTCTAATACAGAAGTTTTACCGCTGCCATTTTTGCCAACAATCACATTTACTTGGGGCGAAGGTTCAAAGCGCACACTAGAAAGGTTGCGAACATGAGAGATGTCCAAACGCACCAGCGGCATAACTCTTAAACCTTAATTGGGGGAGGGAAGACAACCCGCTTGGCATTTTAGAATACTAAATCGCCAAGCGGGTGATAGGTCTATCATCTAAGCGATGATTATAGACGCATCGGCATCACAACGTATTGTGCTGCGTGGCTTTGTGCTTCTTCGATCAAGGCACTGCTGTTAGAGTCGTTCAATGATAAACGCACTTCTTGAGAGTCTACGACACCTAGTACGTCTAACAAGTAACCCACGTTGAAGCCCACTTCCATATTGTCGCCTTGGTATTGCACCAATACGGATTCTTCGGCTTCTTCTTGCTCTGGGTTATTGGCAAAGACTTGCAACATGCCGTTAGACAAAATCAAACGCACACCACGGTATTTCTCGTTAGAAAGAATCGATGCACGTAGGAATACTTGACGTAATTCCAAACGATCTGCAATGACGATTTTTTCATTATTACGAGGAATAACACGATGATAATCAGGGAATTTGCCATCAACTAGCTTAGAGGTGAATACATATTCTGCTACTTTTGCGCGAATATGGTTTGTACCTATGGTCAACTCAACTGTTTCATCAGTATCGTTTAGCAAACGGTTTAATTCTAAAATACCTTTGCGCGGCACGATCACTTGCGTTAAATCGCCATTCACCTGAGCGTCTTCAACCGCGGTCGCTAAACGGTGTCCGTCAGTTGCTACAACACGCAACTGACCATCAGCCACTTCTAACAACATGCCATTAAGGTAGTAGCGCACGTCTTGGTTCGCCATCGCAAAACCCGTACGGTCGATCAAACGACGTACGCTATTTTGCGCGATAGAAACCGTTAGATCGCCTTGCATATCTTGGATATTCGGGAATTCATCTGCAGGCAAGGTAGACAAGCTAAAACGTGAACGACCTGAACGAATAACCGCTTTTTGGTCATCCAAGGTAAATTCAATCACGGCGCTGTCTGGTAAGCTTTTGCAAATGTCCATTAGTTTACGAGCTGGCACAGTAATACGGCCTTCTTCGCATTCATCCAATGGTACATGACCCACCAATTCGACTTCTAAGTCAGAACCAGTAAGAGTTAATAGTTGGTCTTTAACTTCCACCAACACATTGGCCAAGACGGGCATGGTTTGTTTGCGCTCTACAACGCCTGCCACTAGTTGAAGTGGCTTAAGAAGTGTCTCGCGGACGACTGAAAATTTCATTATTTTCCTCGTAAACTCAAAGTCTTAGACCATCAGGTGGTCAGAATTCGCATCAATTGTTTATAGTCTTCACGGATATCCGAATCCGTATCTTGCAGTTCTTTAATCTTGCGAATCGCATGCAAGGCTGTCGTATGGTCGCGGCCACCAAAAGCATCGCCAATTTCGGGCAAACTATGGTTAGTCAATTCTTTTGCTAACGACATCGCCACTTGGCGTGGACGAGCAACAGATCGACTACGACGCTTCGACAGCAGATCACTGATCTTAATTTTGTAGTATTCCGCCACAATTCGCTGGATATTATCGATGTTTACCAGCTTGTCTTGCAAGGCCAAAAGGTCTTTTAACGATTCGCGGACAAAATCTGGCGTAATCGCTCGTCCAGTAAAGTGCGAGTTAGCGATAACACGTTTTAACGCGCCTTCTAACTCACGTACATTTGAACGTATTTTTTGAGCGATAAAGAAGGCAGAATCATAAGATAACTTGATACCACTTTCATCTGCTTTACGCATCAAAATGGCGACACGTGTTTCTAATTCTGGCGGTTCAATAGCAACCGTTAAACCCCAGCCAAAACGCGACTTAAGACGATCTTCCAAACCTTGGATCTCTTTAGGATAGCGGTCACAGGTCAAAATCATCTGCTGACCACCTTCTAACAAAGCGTTAAAGGTATGAAAAAACTCTTCTTGCGTGCGGTCTTTGCCGGCAAAAAACTGGATATCATCGATTAGTAAAGCATCCACAGAACGATAATAACGTTTGAAATCGTTAATCGCGTTCAACTGTAGCGCTTTTACCATGTCGGCAACGAAACGTTCAGAATGCAGGTAAACCACCTTAGCATTCGGATTATGACGCATCATTTCCGTACCAACGGCTTGCATTAAGTGAGTTTTACCCAAGCCAACCCCGCCGTATATAAAGAGAGGGTTGTAAGCACCGCCAGGATTTTCAGCGACCTGCAAAGCCGCGGCATGCGCGAGCTGGTTGGATTTACCTTCAATGAAGTTATCAAAGGTAAAGGAATTATTTAGATTCGCGCCGTGGTTAATACCACCTTCTACTTGTACTTTACGTTTGGGCGCCGTTAATGGCAGTTGACCCTGTTCATAAGGTTCAAGCTCGCCACGCAATCCCGTACCAGATAAGGTTAATGGCGCTTCAAATTCAAGGTCAGCATTTGGGCTGCCTTCTTCGTCATCCATTAAGCCAAAACCTGGACGATAGCCAGATTCTCTCGCCACTTCATTATTTAAAGGATTAATAGCGGGTTCACTTGAAACCGGAGGCGGTGGAGGAGACATCTGATTAGCTTGGGCAAAATTTTGAGCTTTCACCGCTAGCTTTAAAGTAGGTGCAAGATCATCGCCAGCAAATTCAGACAATAATTCCTTGATGCGCGTTTGATATTTGTTACTCACCCAATCCAACACAAAACGGTTTGGTGCACTTAGGCACAATTCTCCATTCGGCATCATTTCAGCCTGCAATGGACGAATCCAGGTGTTGAACTGAGATGTGGAAAACTCACCCTGCAAGCGCTGCAGACAAAGATTCCAATGCTCCAAAGACACTGTAGACGTACTCCCTGGTTGAGTGACAGACAAGAAGCGGATTTTACATCGGGCAATAAAAGTTATCCACACATAAATAGAAAAAAACCTCAAAGCCTCTTAAATTACAAAATGTTAATAACACATAAGGTTATACACAGCAGTAGATAAAATATTAATCATGTGCATAAACCACCTAGTTATACACATAATAAAATTGGTTTATTTTTATATTACCCACAAGTGGAAAAGATTTTATCTTTTTGATTCTTATGCACATTAATTAATAAAAAAACGTCTCTGTGGATAAGATTTTTTTATGAAATCTTCTTTATCCACTAACGAGGTAGAAGTCTGTGTGTAAGTGTTTAATGAATTGTGTAGCTATTTTTTTATTAATTAAGCTGTGCTAAGCATTGAATTTACTGAGGAAAGGCTCTAAAATCCGCGCCCTGATTTGACCAATCAAATGTAGAGGCTTGGCGGTCGCTAACCCTCAAAACTCAAACACTGCATTCAGTGAGAGAATTAAGATGAAAAGAACTTTCCAACCTAGCGTTCTAAAACGCAAACGTAACCACGGTTTCCGTGCTCGTATGGCTACTAAAGGCGGACGTCAAGTTATCGCTCGTCGTCGTGCTCGCGGCCGTAAGGTTCTAAGCGCATAAGTACGCTGATGACCGAATATTGTTTTCCTCGGCATGTCAGACTTCTGAATGCCGGGGATTATCAATCTGTCTTTAACGACACCTCCTCCAAAGTCTTCGCAGGCGAATTTCTTTTATTGGCACGAAAACGAGATGATGACCAAACTCGGTTGGGTCTTATTGTGTCCAAAAAAACGGATAAACGCGCGGTAGGCAGGAATCGTATCAAACGTTTGGTACGTGATTCCTTTCGTCACCACAAAATCCCTCTTTCTGGTCTTGATATTGTCTTCTTAGCACGACAAGGTATTAAGGAACTGGAAAACGCTGATTTGCACAACCGACTCGATAAAGCATGGGATCAGTTGGCAAAAAAAGCCTTAAAACCCGCTCAAAATAAAAAACGCGATCAATCTAGACAGAAATAGGCTGAAAAAACTGGCAAAGGCTGGTTTAATAGCGCGTGAATTTTATAAGGGTTCTGTGAACCTATTGTCCAACCAAACAAATTAGTTGAATACCATGGATTTCAGACGTTACTTTTTATGGGGTGCGCTTTTTATCAGTGGCTACCTACTGTTCTTACAGTGGAGCCAAGATTATGGTCCTCAGTCCACTCAAAGCGTAGCTCAAAGCACACAGTCTCAATCTGAGACAAACTCTCAAATGAGCGATGATTTGCCTATGGCAACTCAAAGCACAACCGAAGCCAATGCCGAGATTCCGCAAAGTGTGACAAAAATCGCACCGGGGAAATTGATTGAAGTAACAACAGATACCCTTCGTGTTGCGATCAATCCTGTCGGTGGTGACTTAGTTGAAGCGGCTCTTCTTCAATACAAAAAAGAATTAGGCAAGCCTGATCCATTTGTCATCCTAGAAGACGGCAGCGAGCGCACTTATGTGACTCAAAGTGGTTTAGTGGGTCAAGACGGTCCAGATGCTTCTCCTGAAGGTCGTCCAGTTTACCAATCTGAAAAAACAGCTTACACCTTAGCGGATGGTGAAGATTCTCTTGATGTGAATCTGTACTACACCGACGCAAAAGGCGTGAAATACACGAAAACCTTCCGCTTCATGAAAGGTAAGTACCGTATTCGCCAGTTGATCACAGTAGACAACACCTCATCAAGCACTTGGCGCGGCAACCTGTTTGCACAGATCAAACGTGACAACACGCCAGATCCAAGCAAAGCGACTAGCATGGGATTACAGCCTTATCTAGGTGGCGCGATTTCTGACGAGCAAACGAAATACCATAAAGTTTCTTTCTCTGACATGAAAGAAGAGCCGGTTAAAACAACCACAACGAAAGGTTGGGTTGCGGTACTTCAGCATTACTTCGTATCTGCTTGGATCCCAGAACAAGGTCAAAAAGTAACCTTGCAAGCTCGTACTAATGGTGACTTTAACATCATTGGTTTCACTGGCACGCCAGTGGAAATTTCTCCGGGTAAACAAGGTACATTGAGCTCGACTTTCTATGTAGGTCCAAAACTACAAGATCACCTAGAAAGCACGGCAGAAAACCTTGATCTGACCGTCGATTACGGCTGGTTATGGTGGTTGGCTAAACCGCTTTTCTGGTTGCTAACACTGATCCAGTCTTTCGTTATCAACTGGGGTATTGCGATTATCTTGATCGTGGTTTGTGTAAAAGCTGTTTTCTTCAAGTTATCAGCGGCAAGCTACCGTTCAATGGCGAAAATGCGTAAATTCGGACCCGAAATTGCCAAGCTGAAAGAAAAGCATGGTGACGACCGTCAGAAGATGTCACAAGAAATGATGGCGCTTTACAAGAAAGAAAAAATTAACCCCTTAGGTGGTTGTTTGCCTATCTTGGTTCAAATGCCGGTTTTCCTTTCATTGTACTGGGTCTTGATGGAATCTGTTGAATTGCGCCATGCGCCATTCTTCCTATGGATTCACGATTTATCCGTGATGGATCCGTACTTCATACTGCCAATCTTGATGGGTATTAGTATGTTTGTCCAACAATCACTTAACCCAACGCCTCCAGATCCAATGCAAGCGCGAATCATGAAGATCATGCCAGTGGCATTCTCCATCTTCTTCTTGTGGTTCCCAGCTGGTTTGGTTCTATACTGGGTAACGAACAACACCTTATCCATATTGCAACAGTATGTGATTACAAAACGTATCGAAAAAGAAGTCTGATATTAAACAGGCTTAGATTTCGATTAAAAAGGCTTCCCATTGGGAGGCCTTTTTTACGTTTAGATTGCCATGCTTGTCTTGCTAACGGACAATGGCTAACAAAAAAAACCTCAATTTATTTCCTTTTACCGCACAGAGTTTGATTATGACCGATTTCCAATACGCCACAGACCAAGACACGATTGCCGCACAAGCCACCGCTCCTGGCCGAGGTGGCGTAGGGATCATTCGTTTATCCGGCCCAAAAAGCTTTGCCATTGCCAAGCAAATTGTCGGCTTTGAACCCAAACCACGTTATGCCCATTACGTACCTTTCAAAACGACGAATCAAGAACAGCTCGACGAAGGCATCGCCTTATATTTTCCAGGGCCAAACTCCTTCACTGGCGAAGACGTCTTTGAACTACAAGGCCATGGCGGCCCCGTTATTATGGACATGCTGCTTAGCCATTGTGTAGCGCTTGGGGCGCGCTTAGCTCGTCCGGGGGAATTCTCCGAACGTGCTTTCATGAACGACAAGATGGACTTAACCCAAGCAGAAGCCATTGCCGACTTGATCGACAGTACCTCAGAACAAGCGGCTAAATGCGCGTTACGCTCCTTACAAGGCGCTTTCTCGAAACGTGTTGACGAACTGGTCGAAGCCTTGATTCACCTACGTATTTACGTGGAAGCAGCGATTGATTTTCCAGAAGAAGAAATCGACTTCATCGGCGACGGTAAAGTCGCGGCAGAACTGGCTGGTATTCAAATTAAACTGGCAGAAGTACTCAAAGAAGCGAATCAAGGCGCCTTGATTCGCGAAGGGATGAGCGTGGTTATTGCAGGACGTCCCAATGCGGGTAAATCCAGCTTATTGAACGCCTTATCGGGCAAAGAATCCGCCATTGTCACCAACATCGAAGGCACCACGCGTGACGTATTGCGCGAACACATTCACCTAGATGGCATGCCGCTGCACATTATCGACACCGCCGGTTTACGCGATAGCCCAGACGAAGTAGAACGCATTGGTATTCAGCGCGCTTGGGACGAAATCAGCAAAGCAGATCGCATTCTAATGATGGTCGACAGCCAATCGATAGATTCAAAAGACCCAAGCGAAATCTGGCCAGAATTCATGGAAAAACTCGGCGATACCAAACACCTGACCTTGGTACGCAACAAAGTCGACTTAACCAAAGAAGGCACGGGCATTGAAATGGTCTCAGGCGTCCCTGTTGTCTCTCTATCGGCAAAAACAGGCGAGGGCGTCACTGATTTAACAGATCACCTAAAAGCCGTTATGGGCTTCGACAGCACGACTGAAGGGGGTTTTATCGCTCGTCGTCGCCACATCGAAGCGCTTAACAAAGCCAACCGCTTCTTAGACGCCGGTAACGAGCAACTTCATGGTTACGGCGCAGGGGAATTGCTCGCCGAAGATCTAAAAGAAGCGCAGCAAGCGCTTAGCGAAATTACCGGTGCTTTTACCAGCGATGACCTGCTAGGACGTATCTTCGGCTCGTTTTGTATTGGGAAGTGAAGACAAAAAATCAGCAAATTCGATTGACTGAATATTTTTCAGTTTATTGATTAGTAAGTAATAACTGATGCAGGTAACTAAATGAATAAAGATCTTACAAACTCATTAGTCGCACGAAAAAATGTACTTAACAACCCCTACGCACTCAGCCAATTGGAATCTAATTTTCAACTTGGTGGATTAGCTTTCGATGGGGAAACTGTTTTTACCAAACAACAGGCTGCAGACATTCTTACTATTGATGAACGTACTATTGATCGCTATTTAAGTGGTTACGCTGATGAGCTTAAATCAAATGGCTATCGGGTTTTAAAAGGTAAGCAATTGAAATCCTTACGTTTAATGTATGTTAACGACACAAATGTCGTCGACATAAGCCCTAAAGCACCGTCACTTGGCATATTTACCTTTCGAGCTTTGCTCAATCTAGCAATGCTGGTCACAGAGAGCGATCGAGCAAAAGCTATTCGTAGTCGTATGTTAGATCTTGTGATTGATATAATTGCTGAAAAGGCTGGAGGTCATACAAAATATATAAATCAGCGTGACAAAGACTATTTACCTACAGCATACATGGAAGAAAGCTACCGCAAACAATTTACTGATGCCTTGAAAGACTGTCTAGATATGGGGCATTTTAAATATGCCATTTACACAGATAAAATTTACCAAGCTGTATTCTGTGAAAATGCCACTGAATATAAGAAAGTACTACGCTTAGCAGATAAAGATAAAACACGTGAAACAATGTACACAGAAGTTCTAAAAGCCATAGCTAGTTTTGAACATGGACTTGCTGTGCAATTAAGACAAGAATCAGAAAAATTAGGTCGAATGCTCAAACCAATAGAATTGGACAATATGATCACTGCGGCAGAATCTAATCCTTTTCTAAAGCCTGCTATAGAAGACGCTCGTATCCGTATGGCAAGCCGTGATCTAGGATTTCGGGACGCCCTACATGAGAAGCTTGAGCACTATATTCAATCAGTACCAGAAGGTGACTTTGATCGATTTCTAGGGGAGAAAAGTCGCTCTTTAGAACAACAACTTATCGACACTGAAACTCTCAATGTCTTAAAAAGGTTAAAGGATCGATAATATGGATTTCACTATCCTTTATTTCGATCCAGAGCATGCAATAAGCCAACACGACTGGATTATTGAAAATTCAGGAGGGCTTTCAGGTATCAAAGATGCTGGACAGATTTCAAGTGTACTAGAGCATATACAGAATGACTTATTCTATCCAACTTTCGAAGAAAAACTCAATCATCTAGTATTTGCTATCAATAAGTTTCACGCATTCAATGATGGTAATAAACGTTCAAGTTTGGTCTTAGGTGCATATTTTCTAGAACTAAATGGCTATGACTATTGCGTGAAAAAATTTGTACTAGAGATGGAAAATATCGTGGTATGGCTGGCAGAAGGAAAAGTCTCAAAAGAACTACTGCTGAAATTAATTACATCTCTAATCATGGATGATGATTATCCAGAAACACTTAAAATTGAGCTAATAGACGCCATTAACTGAAAAATACACAGCACTTTTAGCTCGTTTTGTATTGGGAAGTGATAAACAAGTAAAAAGCATTCGAGCTTTAAACCTTATGGTTTAAAGCTCGAAAAAGCCTCTTAACCCACGGTCATTTTGACTTTCGGGTAGCGGACTTTTTTACTTCTTGGACTGGCGAGGAAGTAGGCGAGCGTCAGTGGCCCAAGGCGGCCGATAAACATCAAGAAGATGATGATGCCTTCCCCTGTGTTACTCAAGGAACCGGTTAAGCCACGAGAAAGACCAACCGTGCCCAGTGCCGATACGGCTTCGAAGACAACGTCGATCATCTGCGCGTGTTTTTCACTCACTAATAATACGAATATAGCCAACCAAGTAACACCGATGGAAATCATGCTCAAGGCCAGAGCTTTACTGATTACTTCCTTAGGAATCTCGCGTTTAAAAACGTTTACTTCTTCATCACGGCGCAGGTAAGCGTAAGTCGCTAAGACCAGCAACATAAAAGTCACCACCTTGATGCCGCTGGCGGTACTCAAGGATCCACCACCAATGAACATCAATACCAACATCAGTGACGTCGTCGCGTCTCTTAGCTCTTCAATAGCGAGAGTATTAAACCCTGCCGTACGCGGGGTGACCGCTTGAAACCAAGACGCCAGCCACTTGCCCGTTTCGCTCAGTGGTCCAAGAGTATTCGGATTACTGTATTCGATAAAATAGATAGCAAGCAGGGCGACAAAATTGGTAACAATCGTGCCGGTAATCATCATTTTGCTGTAGGGGGAAAGTCTCGCCCAGCGGCGATTTTTCATCAGATCAATCCACACGGAAAAACCCAAACCGCCAATTATAAACAAGCCGCTGATAGTAAAATTCACGATAGGATCGGCTACGTAGGGCATTAAGCTCGCCGAGGAAAGCGCAAATCCAGCGTTATTAAAAGCGCTGATGGTATAGAAAAAACCATGAAATAAACTGGTTTTCCATCCCAAGGTCTCACTCCAATGTAGCGCGAGAATCAGCATGCCGATGACTTCGACAATCAAAGAAAACAGTAATACCGACTTAGCCGTAGAAACGATGCTAGAGGCGTCTGTTTGATTGAATGCTTCAATGGCTACGGTACGCTGCAAAAAGCCAATACGGCCGCCCAGCGCGACGAGAGTGACGATAGCGAAGGTCATTAAGCCAAGGCCGCCGCATTGAATCAAAATCGCAATCACCACCTGCCCAAACGTGGTAAAAGCCGTGCCAGTATCCTCTACTACTAAGCCTGTTACAGTGACGGCAGACGTGGCGGTAAAGACACTGTGTAACCAAGAAATCGGTTGTGTCGTGGCAATCGGCAATTTAAGTAACAAGGTACCGATGGTAATCAGCAATAAAAAGCCGCCACATAAAATCAAAGGTGGTGCCGCCATGATTTTTTTCGCCGCTTTTGGATGTCGCTCGATAACGGCAACCGCCGGATCCCAATTCACCATCTCACACCAACCTTGGTGCAATGTGTTTAAGTTCACTGCGAGGACCACATAGCAGCAAGATGTCTTTTTCTTTTAGAACAAAGGTTTTGTCTAGCTGCAAAAACGTCTCTTGCTCTCGTTTGACCATCACTGCATCAATTTTACCTTTCGACGCCTTTAATACATCACCCAATGGATGTCCGTCTAACTGTGGTTTGATATGAATTTCTACAACATACAAACCATACCCAATCGACAAATAATCGTTCACCATCGGGTAATTCAGTGCTTGCGCCACTCGCACACCCATTTCTTCTTCTGGATGAATAATACGTGCCACGCCGAGTTTAGAAACAATAGTGTGATGCGCACGACTACTAGCTTTGACCCAGATTTCTTTCACACCAATCTTTTTCAGTGCCAAAATGCACAATAGGCTGGATTCCATGTCTTCACCAATGGCCACCAGCACGGCATCACTGTTGATCAGGTCAAGTTCTCTTAACGCGTTTTCGTCGCTGGAATCGCAAATCATCACTTGGGTGAAATCATCGACATACTTTTCCGCAATTTTTGCATCTCGATCTACGCCCGTTACCGTATGGCCTAAATAAATAAGCTCCATGCTTGCTGCAACACCAAAACGCCCCAAACCAATCACCGTAAAATGCGCCATATTGATTACCTTTTAATTATGCCTTTTGAAAACTTTTTAACATTTTTGATGGATTGAGACCTTTGCACGAAGTCACGAGCGAAGCCAAGACGAGGCAAAAGTCTCGGATTAACTGTCTGATAACAATCGATAACCTAGACCAGGTTCCGTTTTGATAACGCGCTGATCATTGGCATTATCGTTGAGCTTTTTACGCAGCTGGCTAACTAAAATCCGCAAGTAATGCGAGTCTCGGGTATGAGTCACGCCCCAAATTTTGGCCAGCAACTCTTCTTGCATCACCAGTTTGTCTGGCGTGGTCATCAGCATGCGTAAAAAGGCAAATTCCTTCTTGGTTAACGCTAGGGACTCACCTTGTAACCACACCTGATTGCTACTGATTTCTAACTTAATATTACCTGTTTCTAGAACATCTGCCGGTGAGTGGGTATTCACTAAATCCCGTAACAAGACTTTCACTCGAACAATTAATTCGCGAATGCCGAAGGGTTTGCTCAGGTAATCATTCGCGCCCGCTTCAAGCAGGCGAATCTTTTCATCTTCTTCATCCCGAGCAGTCAGAATCAAAATAGGTGTGTTGCTGGTGGCTCGAACATAGTTGACCAAATCCATGCCGTCGCCGTCTGGTAAGCCTAAATCCAAAATCAACAAATGCGGTGAATTTTGTTCTATCAAACGTTTTGCAGCAGCGATGGATTCGGCACCAAGATACTCAAAGCCTTCTGCTGCTAATGAAATACGAATAAAAGTATGGATTTGAGGTTCGTCATCGACCACCAAGATTTTATAAGAGGTCACGATGCACTACCTTTTTCGTTAATAGACGGTTCAATGCTCGCAGGCAAACAGATACGAATTAAACAGCCTTGCTCGACGGGAACAGATTGAATAGAACCATGGTGAGCCGCAATAATACCTTTTGATACCGCCAAACCTAAACCTGTGCCGCTGTCATTTCGCTTGAAAGAGTCGACTGAATAAAACAGCTCAAAGATGCTTTCAGACTGGGCAGAGCTGATACCAACTCCTTGATCTCGCACATCAATAACCACCTGAGGATGTTTGTTATCTGTATCCAGTTTTTTTATCGAAATAGTGACAGTTTTATCTATAGGAGAGTATCGCAAGGCATTATCGATAACGTTAAAAATTGCCTGCTGAATAAGTGAAGCACTCACCGAAACCAGCGGCAACTTATCGTCTATTTGTAGAATCAAACGGGATTTTTGCTGACTAAAACGATCCATAACAAGATGAATAATGGCAACGGCAGATTGCTCAGACACTCTTGGAACCACCACGCCATGGTGCAGTTTTGTTGCTTGCAGTAAGTTCTCAATGTATTGATGAAGACGATGACTTTCGATAGTGGCGCTGTCTAGCAACTCTTGCTTTTCCTGCTCAGAGAGCTTATCCATGTATTCTTTTAAAGTGCTCAAAGTACCAATAATGGTCGCCAGAGGCGTGCGTAGATCATGAGAAACCGACAATAAAATACTGTTACGCAGCTGCTCTTGTTTTAATTGGTTTTGCTGATCTTGATATAACTCTGCCAATTTGCTGGTAATTACCGCCACCAGCAGAAACACCAGCAAATTCACCATGTCATCGCCATTGAACATCTCGAATGAATAACGCGGCACGGTAAATAAAAAGTTAAAGCACAAAGCTTCAAACAGCGCCACGCCATATACCCAACGAGAACGACAGGATAAAGCGACCACCACCACGGCCAATTGTAAAATCAGCAAAACGGCAATATTGGACCCAAGCCAAATATCTAATCCATAACTGATCAGCAAAGCCGTGCTAACAGCCAGCA
Source organism: Marinomonas sp. (assembly GCF_965225885.1). Lineage (NCBI taxonomy): Bacteria > Pseudomonadati > Pseudomonadota > Gammaproteobacteria > Oceanospirillales > Oceanospirillaceae > Marinomonas > Marinomonas sp. The sequence continues at coordinate 582,687 of NZ_OZ245329.1, read as the reverse complement.
CAGCTAAATAGTGAGAAGGGATGGTTGATGTGTTTATTTTCATAGTGTCGCTTGTCAACGCCTTTTAAGTAAGGAAGAGCACAAGCAAGACTGTAGCAAAGGGCGGAGGTATTGGCGCGTAAAAAAACCGTAACGTTTTCATTAGGTCATCACATTGATTAGACAGCCACATTAATTAGCTGATCAAACGACCTAATTGAATAGCAGCGGCGATGTTTCGTGACGAGTTGATTAGATTGCTTTCGGCTTGAGCCAAGACATTATCCAAACTATCGAGAGCCGGAATAATGGGAAATATCGCTAACATTCCATAAGCTAAAATCGCTTCGGCGTCTTTACCCAAGCTACCAGCAATACCAATGGTTGGAACCCCGTTTGCGTTGGCTTGTTTCAACACGCCCATAGGTGTTTTGCCAAAGACAGTTTGGCCATCAATTCGGCCTTCGCCAGTAATGACTAAGTCGGCATTTTGCATCTTGTCAGCCAGACCAACGGTGTCCATGACAATCTCGATACCAGGCTTTAGAGTCGCATTAAGAAACACTTTTGCGCCCAATCCCATGCCACCAGCCGCGCCGGCGCCAGGATCGAGTCGATGGTCAGCAAAACCATTCTGCACTAAGACATCCGAAAAGTGCGCTAACGTCTTGTCTAACAAGGTCACCATTTCAGGTGTTGCACCTTTTTGTGGGCCAAAAATAGCGGAAGCACCGCGTTCGCCACATAAAGGATTATCAACATCACAGGCAACATCGAAGCGGCATTCGGCGAGAAGAGGGTGCGCTTGGCTCACATCAACCTGACTCAATTGCGCGAGCGCCATGCCGCCAAAGGGCAATTCTTGATTGTTCTCGCCTAGAAATTTAATGCCCAATGCTTGTGCCAAACCAACACCCGCGTCATTGGTCGCACTGCCACCTAATCCCAAAACAATGTGTTTAATGCCTCGATCTAGGGCATCTTTGATCAGTTCACCGGTTCCGAAGCTGGTGGTGTAAAGTGGATCACGCTGATCCCGTGGCACCAAATGTAACCCTGAAGCAGAGGCCATTTCGATCACCGCGGTGGTCGATGTTTGACCCTCTACAGCGCCTAAAATACCGTATTGCGCCATGACTCTATTACCCAACGGATCGGTCACTTCAAGATCAACTAAATGACCTTGAGTCGCATCAACCATAGACTGCACCGTGCCTTCACCGCCATCGGCCATCGGGACTTTAATGTATTGTGCGTCAGCAAACACCTGACGAAAGCCCGCTTCAATCGCATTCGCTACTTCCAGCGCGGTTAAACTTTCTTTAAAGGAATCCGGTGCAATCACAATCTTCATAGTCAATCCTTGCTGCTGGTAAAACTTGCTGCTGGTAAAATAAGTCATCGTCGATGAAATAGAAAAAGCGTGTTATTGAGCTTTTACATTAACCAATACTCGACCACGTACCTTTCCATCAAGCAATTTATAGGCCGTTTCTACCACGTCATCTAAACCGATTTCTTCACTGATGCTGTCAAAGTCTTCTGGTTGCAACAGTTCGCTTAAGCGTTGCCACGCTTCAATACGGTCTGCTAAGGGGCGCATGACGCTGTCGATGCCGATTAGCTTGACGCCGCGCAAAATGAACGGCGCAACAGAAGCAGGGAAGTCCATCCCTTGAGCTAAGCCGCAGGCAGTCACTACGCCACCGTATTTTGTACTCGCACAAGCATTGGCTAAAGTGTGACTACCGACACAATCGATGACGCCAGCCCAACGCTCTTTCTGCAAAGGTTTACTGGGCTCGGAAAGTGACTTTCGGTCAATGATGTCGCTCGCGCCAAGACTTTTCAAATAATCGCTTTCTTCCAATCGTCCAGTGGAGGCAACCACATGATAACCAAGACGATTCAGTAGGCGAATAGCAAAGCTGCCGACACCACCGTTGGCACCCGTGACTAAAATTTCACCAGAATCTGGCGTAACACCTTGTTTTTCAAGCGCAAGTACCGACAACATAGCGGTGTAACCTGCTGTACCTATTGTCATCGATTGTTTAGCGTCTATACCTTTTGGAAGTGGAATAAGCCAATCACTTTTGAGTCGAGCTTTTTGTGCAAGCCCACCCCAATGCATTTCACCCACACCAAAGCCATTCAGTATGACGAAATCGCCTTCAGAGAAGCGATCAGAGTCGCTTTGTAAAACTTTACCGACTAAATCGATTCCCGGCACCATAGGAAAAGAACGCACAACAGGAGACTTACCAGTAATAGCTAAGCCGTCTTTGTAATTTAAGGTGCTGTAATGCACTTCAATCAACACATCACCTTCTGGCAGCTGATCTTCCTGCAGTTCAACCACGGATGCTGTGCTTTTCTTGTCTTCTTGGGTGATCAATAAACCTTTGAACATAAATCCTCCACTTTAGACCGTTCGTCTAGTTAAATAGCTAAAAACCCAGGCTTTACTGCCTGGTTTATTGTTAATGGGTTTTACTTTGAGTAGCTTGGATAAAAAAGTTTATAAATAAGCGTAATGGCTGAGTACTTTTTACTAATCTAGCTCGATGAACCGCGCCTTCCCAGCCAATCCAAAATGCTTGAGAAGTCTCTTCAATACTGCCTTGTAGATCAATTTCACCTTGTTTTTGGCTTTCTAATAAACAGGTCGCAACGCGTGACTGCCAGCTTTGATAGGTCGCTTGTAACTGCTCTCGAAATGCTTCTGACAACAGGGTAGATTCTTGCTCCAAGTTGCCGACTAAACAGCCGCGTTTGAATTCATGACGAACAATGCCATCTTGGGCGTCTTGGGCAAAGCGCTGTAATCGCTCTAGGGGAGAAAAAGCTTCGTCCAGTAAGAAATCATCTAACTTAGCTTCAAAATAACGGCGATAACGCTCTAAGACCGCCAAACCAAAGGCTTCTTTACTAGAAAAATAATGATAGAAAGACCCCTTTGGCACACCAATCGATTTTAAAATCGGATCAATACCGCTGCGGGTAAAACCAGATTCCGTCAGTATCAGCATGCCTGCACGCAGCAAAGCCTCTTTGGTATCCAAAGAATCGCTTGTTTGTTTTTTAGGACGACCACGACGAGGTTTATTCGGCAGATTAACGGTGGTATCTGGTTCATCAAGGATAGAGAGCAAGTGTTTATACCTAGGCAATAAAATACGATAGGCATTAATTTAGACCACTCGCCTATTAAATTCAAGAAGGCTAATTCAAGAAAGTAAATTCAATAAGGAAAAAATTATATTACGGCGTCTTCTCTTAGCTTGTCTTTTGTCGGAGGCGCGCCGAAGTAGCGCTTATAGTCTCGACTAAATTGATGCACGCTTTTATAGCCGACTTCTAAAGCAATCTGACTGACATTTAGATGACCTTGGTTTAACAGCATTTGTGCTTTTAAAAGACGTAGACGCTTCAAGTACTGCAGAGGAGAAGATCCTGCGATATTTTTAAAATGATGGTGAAAACTGGAAACACTCATGTTGGCGTCTTCAGCAAGTTGCTCAACACGAACCTCTTGATCCAACTGCTGATGTAATTGCTTAAGAGAGTTCACTATCAATGAAAAACGCCCTTGGTTTAAGACTAAGGCGCGTAAAGCATCACCTTGTGGGCTTTGTAAGGCTTCAAAAATGACCTCTCTAACTCGACTTTGCCCCATGATTTTTGCGGTATACGGATCATGTAACGCTTTGATAAGGCGAGACACAGATTCAATCATGTCATCACTCATTGGTACGGATGACATAGGAAAATGAGATACAGATGAGTTTAACGTCTCTTCAGAAGAAACAGAAACTAACTCAGATAATACTACAGGGTCGATATCAATAGAGACCCCCAGAAGCGGTTCTTGTTGGCTTGCAAAGGTTTCGCATTCGAAAGGCAAGGGCAAGGTTTGCACCAAGTAGTGACCAGAGTTGTAATGGATTTCACGGTCACCTAAATAGCCAATTTTTCGCCCCTGAACAATAATAGTGAGTCCTGGCCGATAAATAAGCGGCATTCGAGGTAATGATTTTGCACACTTCATCAAACGAACATTGGCAATCAAGGTATCGCAAAAGCCATCGTCGCTCACTAGAGGTTTGAGCAAATCGACTAAATTTATATCGCTCATCTTTGATCCACCCATCTATAAAAATCAATGGGGTTATTATGCATACAAGATTGTGTAGGAAAAGTTAAGTTTTAGGTATTTGGAGGAATAGGCAAAACAATAGCAAGAATGCACAACACAAAACGAAAAAGTTTACTCTACACTGGATAACACGTATTTCATGTTCAAACACTGGAGTAACAATTTATGAGCCAAGCAAAATCCTATGCTGCACTCTCGGCAACAACCCCTTTAGCACCATTTTCATTTGAGCGCCGCGACCTTCGTGAAGACGATGTAAACATCGATATTCTTTATTGTGGTGTTTGTCATTCTGATATTCATACGGCGGAAAGTGATTGGGGCCCAAGTAATTACCCAATCGTTCCTGGCCATGAAATCGTCGGTAAAGTAACAGAAGTTGGCAGTAAAGTCTCTAAATACAAGGTAGGCGATATTGTCGGCGTGGGTTGTATGGTCGACTCTTGCCAACATTGTTCCCATTGTGTGGCTGACTTAGAGCAATATTGCGATAATGGCCCAGTTGGAACGTATGGTGCTCACGATTTAATCGACGGTACTTTAACCTACGGCGGTTATTCTGATCACATCGTTGTGCGTGAAAAATTCGTCTTATCCATTCCTCAAGCCTTGGAATTGAGTAAAGCTGCGCCTTTATTGTGTGCTGGTATTACGACGTATTCCCCACTTCGTCATCACGGCATTAAAGCAGGTGATAAAGTCGGCGTACTCGGTATGGGTGGTTTAGGCCATATGGGCGTGAAATTCGCTAAAGCCTTTGGCGCGGAAGTGACTATTTTCACTCGTTCTGAAAGCAAAATTACGGAAGCGAAAAAACAAGGCGCAGATCACGTCATTGTGTCGACAGATGAAGAGCAAATGAAAGCGGCCGCGATGACGTTTGACTACTTATTAGATACGATTCCTGTACAACATGAGTTGAATGGTTATCTTAATTGCTTAAAAGTTGATGGTGTTCATATTCTAGTTGGCTTAGTAGAGCCGATGGAACCAGCACCTCACACAGCAAGTTTAATTACGAAACGTCGTACTATTACAGGCTCTATGATTGGTGGTATTGCAGAAACACAAGAAATGTTGGATTTCTGTGCGGAGCATAATATCGAATGCGATGCCGAGATGATCAATATCCAAGATATTAATCAAGCTTATCAGCGCATGAAAAAAGGCGATGTGAAATACCGCTTTATTATTGATATGAAAAGCTTGAAAGAAGAAGCTTAATCGAGCGTAGCTCCTTTGGGCTGCCTTAAAATAGCTTAATAGTTAAAAAGCGCCTTTGATGGGCGCTTTTTTTGTTCTATTTTCTATTGTTCCCTATTTAGAGAGTTAAGAACAATTACGTTATTTTTTTGCTAGTAACTTATTCGCTAAACGCTGTGCATGAGCAGAGTGCTCAGCCATCAATTGTTGTCTATCAATACCAATTGCATGACCATCTTCTACCGTCCATTTTCCCGCGATCATTACTCGATTGGCTTTTTGTGCACCACATAATAGAAGTGCCGCTAAAGGGTCATGACTGCCTGAAAAGCGTAATTCATCCAATTTAAAAAGCGCCAAATCAGCCTGCTTCCCAACAGCGATTTCACCAATGTCTTCACGCCCCAGTACGGCAGCGGAACCTTTGGTCGCCCAACGATAAGCATCGAAGTGAGAAACATTGGCGGAACCATAGCGTAATCGTTGGATATATAAGGCTTGGCGAACTTCCATAATCATATTCGAGCCGTCGTTTGATGCGGAACCATCAACACCGAGTCCAACCAAGGCACCAGCCGCTTCTAATTCATTGTTTCTTGCAATCCCTGAACCCAACATCATGTTTGAGGTTGGACAGTGACAAATTCCCACTTTAGCTTTACCTAGACGACTTATTTCATCTTCATCAAAGTGGATACCATGTGCTAACCACGTTCTATCATGTAACCAACCGACACTTTCTAAATAGTCGACCGTACGCATACCAAAACGTTTTAAACAGAAAGCTTCTTCATCTAGGGTTTCAGCAAGGTGAGTGTGTAAGCGCACATTTTCATTTTTCGCTAATTCCGCGCTGCTTTTCATAATGTCAGTGGTGACGGAAAACGGTGAACAGGGTGCTAGGGCGATTTGAATCATCGCACCTTCACTTCGCTGATGATGGGCTTTAATCAACCGCGCACTGTCATCGATAATGGTTTTTTCATCTTGAACGGTAGATTGAGGCGGCAAACCACCGTCTTTTTCCCCCAAACTCATGGAACCACGAGTAAACATAGCGCGCATACCAAGAGACTTAGCAACATCAACTTGCACATCAATGGCATTTTCCATACCGGCGGGGAATAAGTAATGGTGATCTGCAGCAAGCGTACAACCGGATTCCATTAATTCCACCATGGCAAGCTTGGTCGCACTCGCTAGCATATCTGGCTCTAATTCAGCCCAAAGCGGATAAAGAGTCTGTAACCAAGGAAATAACGCTTTATTAAGTGCATCAGGAAAAGCCCGAGTGAGCGTTTGATAAAAATGATGGTGCGTATTGATTAGTCCAGGTAAGACAACATGATTAGAAGCATCAAAAATAACATCATAGTGGCTGGTGGGCGTTTTCCCAGCAGCAACCAACTCACAAATTTTTCCATCACTAATCACTACACCAGCATCCGCATTGGATGCCAATATCGCTTTAGGTGATTGAATCCAAATCGCTTGCTCAATCATAGAAATCCTCATCTTGGTCGTTTGATCTGACAAAGATTACTACAAAAGCAAAATAGTTACTCACAGGTGGATATTTTCTGAATTGTCTTTCTTTCTCCACAATGACTTACATGCCAGCAAAAAGCAGGGTCTAGCCTAATTATTCACATTGCTAATAAAGAAAAAAAGTAAATAAATGAAAAAAATTTATTTACTTGCTTGTGGATTAAATTTCTAAAAAAAATAGCTTTTTTTATGTTTATAAATAGATAAATCCTTTTTAAACAGCACTTTAGCTAATTAAAAATAGAAAAAAACACCTGTTGATAAGTATGGTGATAGGTTGATAAGAAGTTTTGCACAGTTTTTAACAACTATGGCCTTAAAAATCGACTCTGTATAAGTACCTGTTTTATGCACAGGTTAAGGTTACCCACACCACAAGATAACCCGCCCTGTCTTAACAAGATATTATCTGTGTAAGTTTTTAATAATTATAGATTTTTTATTCTTATGCACAGATTTTGGCTTGCCATATAAACATAACAAACATAAAAGAACTTATATACTTACTTATATATATTAATATTGATGACCGGGATAAGAGCGTTTCGATCTCTTTCTTTTTGGAAATTAGCCTATATACTAAGCGGCCTAAATCGATGATTGATCGTTTTTTATTCATTTTTTATATTTATTAGTAATACCGAGGTTCCTGTGGATTTCCCAAGTCGCTTTGATGTGATTGTGGTTGGTGGCGGACATGCTGGTACAGAAGCTGCTTTAGCTGCAGCACGTATGGGCGTTAAAACTTTGTTACTTTCTCACAACATTGAAACTTTAGGACAAATGTCCTGTAACCCTGCCATTGGTGGCATCGGGAAGTCCCATCTTGTTAAAGAAATAGACGCTTTAGACGGCGCTATGGCATTAGCAACGGATCAAGCTGGTATTCAGTTTCGTACTTTGAATTCTCGTAAAGGTCCTGCCGTTCGAGCCACTCGTGCTCAAGCTGACCGTATGTTATATAAAGCGGCTATTCGTCATAAGTTAGAAAACCAAGAAAATTTATGGCTTTTCCAGCAATCCGCAGAAGATCTTATTGTTGAAGACGGTGCTGCTCGTGGTGTCATTACCCAAACCGGCATTCGCTTTAATAGTAAAACCGTTGTTTTAACCGCTGGTACGTTTTTAGGTGGTGTTATCCACATTGGCTTACAAAACCACTCGGGTGGCCGTGCTGGTGATCCACCATCTATTGGTTTGGCACAAAAACTACGTGCTTTGCCATTTCGAGTTGATCGCTTAAAAACGGGGACCCCACCTCGAATTGATGCTCGCTCTGTTGATTTCTCACAAATGCAAGCACAGCCGGGTGATGATATTGATCCTGTTATGTCTTACATGGGCAATCGCGCAATGCACCCTCGTCAAATTGAGTGCTTTATAACTCATACTAACGAACGCACACACGACATTATTCGTGCGGGAATGGACAGATCACCTATGTACACAGGTGTGATTGAAGGTGTTGGCCCACGTTATTGTCCTTCTATTGAAGATAAAATCGTCCGTTTCGCCGATAAAAACTCGCATCAAATTTTTATCGAGCCAGAAGGTTTAACGACGCACGAACTTTATCCAAATGGTATTTCGACCTCTTTGCCATTTGATGTGCAAATTGAGCTAGTTCGTTCAATGAAAGGCATGGAAAATGCTCATATTATTCGTCCAGGCTATGCCATTGAGTACGATTATTTTAATCCGCTAGATTTGAAATATTCATTAGAAACCAAACACATGCCAGGTTTGTTCTTTGCTGGACAAATTAATGGTACAACTGGCTACGAAGAAGCCGGTGCTCAAGGTTTACTTGCTGGTTTAAACGCAGCGTTACTTGCACAAGACAAAGACGCTTGGACACCTCGACGTGATGAAGCGTATCTAGGTGTATTGGTTGATGATCTTATTAGCATGGGTACAAAAGAACCCTACCGTATGTTTACTAGTCGTGCGGAATATCGTTTGATCTTGCGTGAAGATAACGCCGACATGCGTTTGACAGAAAAAGGTCGTGAACTTGGCTTAGTATCTGATGAGCGTTGGGCTGCTTTCTGCAAAAAACGCGAAGCCATTGAATTAGAAACACAGCGCCTTAAATCTAGCTGGATTGTGCCAAACTCTCCTGAAGCTGAAGTGATTAATCCAAAGTTAGAAACGCCAATTACTCATGAGTACAGTTTGTTAGATTTGCTTAAACGTCCGAATATTGTTTATTCCGATGTGGCAAATTTGAAAAACGGTCTTGATGAACCCGTGGATGAGCAAGTTTCTGAACAGGTTCAAATTGCGGTGAAATACGCGGGTTATATCACTCGTCAAGCAGAAGATATTGAGCGTTTACGTCGCCAAGAAAATACCGCATTGCCTGATGATTTGGATTATTCCAAGATGGAAGGTTTATCAAATGAGATCAAGCAAAAATTGACTCAGTTGCGTCCTGCCACGCTTGCAGCAGCATCTCGAATCCAAGGTGTAACGCCTGCAGCGGTATCCTTACTATTAATTCACTTGAAAAAACGTGCGATTGCGCGCAAAAGTGCCTAGAATCATCAGCCGATAATCCCTAATTGCTATCTTTATAGAAATGGATCGACTGTGACACACTTTGACACTATTCAAAAAGGCGCCCAACAAATGGGCGCTGCTTTATCTGATGAAACGATTCAGACTCTTGTAAAATACCTAGCCATGCTAGAAAAGTGGAACAAGGCTTATAACCTGACCGCTATTCGCGATGTTGAGCAAATGATCTCTTTGCACTTATTAGACAGTTTGGCGACTTTACCCTTTATTACAGGGGACAATATTATAGATGTTGGTACTGGTCCAGGTTTACCTGGTATGGTGCTTGCTATATGTTATCCAGAAAAGCGTTTCACCTTACTTGATAGTAACGGTAAAAAAACCCGTTTTCTGACGCAAGTTAAGATGGAGCTGGGTATTCATAACGCCACTGTGGCAAATGAACGCGTTGAAAAACACAGTCACCAAGGGGAATACGATCATGTTATTTCTCGAGCTTTTGCGTCATTACAAGATATGATTAATTGGACGTTACCTCTTCCAAAAGAAACTGGTAATTTTTTAGCCATGAAAGGGGTTTACCCTAGTGAAGAAATAGCGGCGCTACCGAAAGAGGTTGATTTAGTATCTGTAGAACCTCTTAATGTGCCAAATGTTCAGGCGGAGCGTCACATGGTAGTGATGACGCGTAAAGGATAAATCATGGCAAGAATCATCGCAGTTACCAACCAAAAAGGCGGTGTGGGCAAAACCACCACCTGTGTCAATTTAGCGGCATCACTGGCAGCAATGAAGCGTCGAGTATTATTAATCGATTTAGATCCGCAAGGTAATGCGACCACTGGAAGTGGCTTTACCAAAGAAGAGTTAGACACGAGCGTCTATGACGTATTGATTGGTTCTCATGGTGTAAAAGAAGTCATGAAAAAAAGCATGCCTGGAGACTACTGGGTATTGCCTGCAAATGGTGATTTAACTGGCGCAGAAGTGGTATTACTTGATTTACCAAGTAAAGAAACTCGTCTTCGCGCCGGACTTTATGAAGTCAACAATGATTTTGATTATATTTTGCTGGATTGTCCACCTGCATTGAATATGTTGACGGTGAATGCCTTAGCGGCTTCTCAAGGTGTATTGATTCCGGTGCAGTGCGAATATTACGCGCTAGAAGGCTTAACCGCATTATTACAAACTATTAATCGTATTACGCAAGCATTGAATCCCTCTCTAGAGGTCGAAGGAATATTACGAACCATGTATGATCCTCGCCCCAGCTTAACGCATGATGTATCTAGCCAGCTTCATAAGCATTTTGGCAACAAGGTTTATGATACTGTGATACCTCGAAATATTCGTTTAGCGGAATCACCAAGTTACGGTTTACCTGTCTTACACTATGAGAAACAATCTCGTGGGGCTGTTGCTTATCTCGCCTTAGCGGGTGAGTTTATTCGAAAATCTGTCGCATAATTATTGTGTTATAAGCGTACTTTAATACCAATTAGGGTTAATGAAATGACGATGAAAAAAAGAGGTCTAGGTCGTGGCTTAGATGCATTATTGGCACCACAATCAACGCCAACGAATGAGGCTGATAGTGGTTCTAATAATGAACAAATAAAAGGCCTGACTTACTTACCTGTGGATTGGCTTTCTAAAGGTAAATTTCAACCTCGTCGTGACATGAACCCTGCGCAATTAGAAGATTTAGCCGCTTCAATTCGTAATCAAGGCATTATACAGCCTATTGTTGTGCGACCAAGTGGTCACAATCAATATGAAATTATCGCCGGTGAACGCCGTTGGCGAGCCGCCAAATTGGCCGATTTAACACAAGTACCTGTGATAGTGCGTCATGTCGAAGACGCCGATGCTGTGGTTCTTGCCTTAATTGAAAACATTCAACGTGAAGATCTTAATCCAGTTGAAGAAGCCTTGGCGTTACAGCGATTGGTCGAAGATTTTCATCTGACACAACAAGAAGTTGCCGATACGGTTGGTAAATCTCGTTCGACTGTGGCGAATTTATTACGCTTATTAGGATTAACACCGGAAGTTCGTCGTTTATTAGAGCATGGCGATATTGAAATGGGCCATGCGCGTGCTTTATTACCTTTAGAGCATGACAAACAAATTCAAGCAGCATCACAAGTTGTCACTAAATCGTTATCTGTTCGCGAAACAGAGAGATTGGTGAAGAATTTTCAAGTTGTTGAAAAAAATGAAGATAGCAAACTTACCCTGCCTGATTTGAGTGCAGAAGCAGAACGCATTAGTCAAAAAATTAATGCATCGGTAAAAATACAGCCTTCAGCCAAAGGAAAAGGCAAGGTAGTTATTGAATATCGTAACCCAGAGCACCTAGAACTCTTGATTAGCGAACTGCTTGCGGGGAAATGAAGCAATTCGTGACAAGTGTCTTTTTCTATCTAGACAAGATGGCTAGAAAGTGATCGTGTGAATCAGTTTAAGTTGAACACGGCAGCCATTACCCATATAATGCCTCGAATTTTGTAAATCATCACATTGATTGCACTTTTATAGTGCGAAAAGAGAGTTGGGTAATGGAGACAAAAAAGCCACTAAGCGCGAGTGCAATTATTAGCGCAAAAAAGAAGGCTATATTTCGTTTCCTTTTGTTGCAATTTTTACTCACTTTTTTAGTTTCTTTGGGAATTTTTTACATTGCTGGTGGTCTGTATGGGTACTCGTTTATATTAGGCGCTTTAACTAGCATATTGCCGAGTCTGTATATGGCTTGGCGAATCTTTGGTTACAAAGGGACGCGCCCAGCAAAAGATGTCGTTAGATCATTCTATCGAGGAGAAGCCGGTAAATTGGCTATGACAGTGGTTTTATTGTCGCTGGTTTTTCTTCTGATAAAACCATTAGCTGCAGGGGCTTTCTTTGCAGGTTTTGGCGGAGCAATTTTGAGCCATTGGCTCAGTCCTATCGTGTTAAGAAATACCTAAGCACGGTAGGCAATAGGATTTTAATCATTGAGAGAGCGTGGATATAAGTATGGGTATTGAAAGTCCAACAGCTTCTTCATATATAAAGCATCACCTTCAGAATTTGACCTATGGTCAACATCCTGATGGGACATGGGGTCTTGCCCATGATGCTAAAGAAGCAGCAGATATGGGATTCTGGGCAATTCATGTAGACACTATGGCGGTTTCGATTGCTCTGGGTTTCTTGTTTTTATGGTTGTTCCGTAAGGCCGCAAAGAAAATTTCGACAGATACACCGTCTGGTCTACAAAACTTTGTAGAGCTGATGGTTGAGTTTGTTGATGGTAGCGTCAAAGAAACCTTCCATGGTAAGAGCAAGGTCATTGCACCTTTAGCGCTTACTATTTTTGTTTGGGTTTTCTTGATGAATTTCATGGATTTGATCCCAGTTGATTTCTTACCAGCTGCGGCCAAATGGATTGGTGTGTCAATATTTGGTGCTGATCCTCATCATGTCTATTTTAAATTTGTTCCAACAACAGATATTAATGCCACGTTAGGCATGTCACTTTCTGTTTTTGCTTTGATTGTTTTCTACAGTATCAAAGTGAAAGGCATTAGTGGTTTTGTTGGTGAACTTACGTTACAGCCATTTGGCAAATGGATGATCCCTTTCAATTTATTGCTTGAAGGTGTTGGTCTACTTGCGAAACCTGTTTCATTAGCATTGCGATTGTTCGGTAACTTGTATGCTGGTGAATTGATCTTTATTTTGATTGCTATATTGCCTTGGGGCCTACAATGGGCTCTGTCTGTGCCATGGGCGATCTTCCATATTTTGATCATCGTGCTTCAAGCCTTCATCTTTATGATGTTGACTATCGTCTACTTAAGTATGGCGCACGAAGATCATTAATAGTGTGTTCTTTAAAGTAATAATTTTTTAAACCTTATCTAAAACTGTGAAAATGTAGGAGTTAAAATGGAAACTGTAGTTGGTCTTACTGCGATCGCTGTAGCCCTTCTAATCGGTCTAGGTGCCCTAGGTACTGCGATTGGTTTTGGTATTTTGGGTGGGAAATTCTTGGAAGGCGCTGCGCGTCAACCAGAAATGGTTCCAATGCTGCAAGTTAAAATGTTCATCGTAGCGGGTCTTCTAGATGCCGTAACTATGATCGGTGTAGGTATCGCATTGTTCTTCACTTTTGCGAATCCTTTTGTTGCTTTGGTCGCTGGTTAATATTCTGCAAAACTTTGCGGGAATGATTTTTAAACGACTAAAAGCGAGGGTATTAGCGTGAACTTAAATCTCACACTTCTAGGCCAAGCTATCTCGTTTGCCATTTTTGTCTGGTTCTGCATGAAATATGTGTGGCCACCAGTAATTGCTGCGCTCGAAGAGCGCAGTAAAAAAATTGCAGACGGTTTGGAAGCAGCGAACCGTGCTTCACGTGACCTTGAGTTGGCACAAGAACAAGCCACTCAAATCCTACGTGAAAGCAAAGAGAACGCGGCCGAGATTATTGAACAAGCCAACAAACGTGCGAACCAAATGGTCGACGAGGCAAAAGAGCAGGTGATTGCCGATGGCAAACGTCTGCGCGAAGCAGCTCAAGCAGAGATCGAACAAGACGTTATGCGTGCTAAAGAAGCATTGCGTGCTCAAGTGTCCGTTCTTGCATTTGCTGGTGCCGAGAAGATTTTGGGAGCCACCATTGACGAAAAAGCACATAGCGAGATCGTTGAACAGCTCGCCAAAGAGCTTTAAGCGAGGGTCTAATGGCTGAATTAAAAACAGTCGCGCGACCGTACGCAAAAGCGGTTTTCGAAGTTGCTAGAGAGCAAGGTCACATTGTTGAGTGGGCTGATATGTTAAATATATTAGCTGCTGTAACGGTTGAACCTAAACTTAAAAAAGCACTTGGAAATCCAGCTTTTAGTGCGGAAGAGAAGGCAAACGCTCTAGCGGACGTTTGTGCAGAAGTAACGACAGAACAAGGCAAGGCATTTTTGTTAGCCCTAGCTGTGAATAAGCGTTTATCGCTTCTTCCTGCTATTTCTGAGTTATTTTTACAGTTCAAACTGAATTTCGAAAAAGCCGTAAATGTTCAATTTACGTCTGCATTCGAATTAACAGCAGAACAAACACAAGCATTAGCCGCTTCACTGGCTAAAAAGTTGGACCGTACTGTCAACTTAACCAGTGAAACAGACGCAAGCCTAATTGGTGGCGTGGTTATTCGTACAGGTGACTTAATCATCGACGGTTCAGTGCGCGGTAAATTAGCGAAACTGGCCGAGGCGATAAACTCCTAGTGTTTCGTTAAATCGAAACCAGGGTTGAGGAATTTAGCATGCAGCAACTGAATCCATCTGAGATCAGCGAGATTATCAAGAAGCGCATCGAGAACCTCGATGTATCTTCTGATGCCCAAAATGAGGGCACAATTGTCAGCGTGGCAGACGGTATCGTTCTGATCCACGGCTTGGCAGATGTTATGTACGGGGAAATGATTGAATTCCCTGGTGGTGTTTATGGTATTGCTTTGAACCTAGAGCGTGACTCTGTCGGTGCAGTAGTACTTGGTAAATACCAAGACCTTGTAGAAGGTCAAAAAGTGAAATGTACAGGTCGTATATTGGAAGTTCCAATTGGTCCTGAATTGCTTGGTCGTGTTGTTGACGCGTTGGGTAACCCAATCGACGGCAAAGGCGCTATCAATGCAAAACTAACTGATAAAGTTGAAAAAGTGGCGCCAGGCGTTATCGAACGTCAGTCAGTTGATCAACCGATTCAAACAGGTTACAAAGCAATTGACGCTATGGTGCCGATTGGTCGTGGTCAACGTGAGTTGATCATCGGTGACCGTCAGATTGGTAAGACTGCATTAGCAATCGATACCATTATTGCTCAGAAAGATTCTGGCATTAAGTGTGTGTACGTAGCGATCGGTCAGAAACAATCTACAATTGCTAACGTCGTGCGTAAGCTTGAAGAAGCTGGCGCAATGGAATACACCACAGTCGTAGCAGCTGGCGCATCTGATCCAGCAGCAATGCTTTACATAGCGCCATACACTGGCTGTACTATGGGTGAATATTTCCGTGACCGCGGTGAAGACGCGTTGATCATTTATGATGATTTGACCAAGCAAGCTTGGGCTTACCGTCAGATCTCTTTGCTTCTTCGTCGTCCGCCAGGTCGTGAAGCCTACCCAGGTGACGTATTCTATCTTCACTCTCGTCTTCTTGAGCGTGCATCACGTGTAAACGTTGATTACGTAGAGAAATTCACCAATGGTGAAGTGAAAGGCAAAACCGGTTCTTTAACCGCATTGCCAATCATCGAGACTCAAGGTGGTGACGTATCTGCATTCGTACCAACCAACGTTATCTCCATCACAGATGGTCAGATATTCTTGGAAACGAGCTCGTTTAACGCTGGTATTCGTCCAGCGATGAACGCAGGTATTTCGGTATCTCGTGTAGGTGGTGCAGCACAAACTAAGATCGTCAAGAAACTTGGCGGTGGTATTCGTCTTGCATTGGCTCAGTACCGTGAATTGGCGGCTTTCGCTCAGTTCGCATCTGACCTAGACGAAGCGACTCGTAAGCAGCTAGAGCACGGTAAACAGGTTACTGAACTGATGAAACAAAAGCAGTTCTCTCCTATGTCTGTAGCTGATATGGGCGTAGTTCTTTACGCTGCTAATGATGGCTTCCTTGAAGATGTTGAAACAAGCAAAATTGGTAGTTTTGAAACTGCTTTGTTGGGCTTCATGAACAGTGAACACACTGATCTTATGGCTGACATTAACAAAACTGGTAATTTTAACGGCGAGATTGAAGCGACATTTAAAGCGGCAATCGAGAAGTTTAAAGCGACGCAAACTTGGTAATGAGTTTGGTGACAAGCAATTAAAGCTTGTCACCACTTTGTTGCAGTTTGTGAAATAACATTCTCACAAGGGCAGTTCTATTATGGCAGTCGGAAAAGAGATACGTACTCAGATTTCGAGCATTAACAATACGCGTAAAATTACTCGTGCTATGGAAAAAGTAGCAGCAAGTAAAACGCGTAAAGCTCAGGATCGTATGGCCGCTTCTCGTCCGTATGCGGAACGAATTCGCCAAGTAGTTGGTCATTTGGCCAACGCGAATCCTGAGTATAAACACCGTTACCTTACCGAACGTGAGGCGAAGCGTGTTGGTTATATCGTAATCTCTTCTGATCGTGGTTTATGTGGTGGTTTGAACGTTAACGTGTTCAAAAAAGCCATTAGAGATATGAAACAGTTCGCTGATTCCGGTGTTGAAGTCGACATCTGTGCAATCGGTAGCAAAGCCGTTTCATTCTTTCGTAACTACGGCGGAAATGTAACAGCAGCCTTCACCGGTTTAGGTGATGCACCAAAAGCTGACGATTTAGTCGGTAGCGTAAAGGTGATGCTAGACGCATTTGACGAAGGTCGTATCGATCGTCTTTATGTGGTTTCAAATGAGTTCGTGAATACCATGACTCAAAACCCGACGGTTGAACAACTTTTGCCATTAAAAGCGGAAGAGAATACAGAGTTAAAGCACCACTGGGATTACATTTATGAACCAGAAGCCGTTGAAATTTTGAACGAATTATTGGTTCGCTATATTGAATCTCAAGTATATCAGTCAGTGGTTGAGAATATTGCGTGTGAACAAGCAGCTCGTATGCTTGCGATGAAAAACGCAACAGACAACGCCGGCGATATCATTGATGAATTGCAGTTGGTGTACAACAAGGCTCGTCAAGCAGCGATTACTCAGGAAATTTCTGAGATAGTCAGCGGCGCGGCAGCGGTTTAAGGTATTTAGGTATTTAAGAGGATCCGAACATGAGTAGCGGACACATCGTACAGGTTATTGGCGCGGTTATGGACGTGGAATTCCCACGTGATAGCGTGCCAAAAGTATATGATGCCCTGACCATTGAGGGTAAACAGTTGGTGTTGGAAGTTCAACAACAACTAGGCGACGGTATTGTTCGTACCATCGCAATGGGTTCCACTGACGGTATTAAACGTGGCTTGGTTGTAGAAAATACAAACAAACCAGTTTCTGTACCAGTTGGTATTAAAACACTAGGACGTATTATGGACGTTCTAGGTAATCCGATTGACGAAAAAGGCCCAATCGGCGAAGAAGAGCGTTGGTCAATTCACCGCGCAGCTCCTTCTTATGCTGAGCAGTCTTCTAGCAACGAATTGCTAGAAACGGGTATCAAGGTTATCGACCTTGTTTGTCCTTTCGCGAAAGGTGGTAAAGTTGGTCTGTTTGGTGGTGCCGGTGTAGGTAAAACCGTAAACATGATGGAACTTATCCGTAACATCGCAATCGAGCACAGCGGTTACTCTGTATTCGCTGGTGTTGGTGAGCGTACTCGTGAAGGTAACGACTTCTACCACGAGATGACTGACTCGAACGTAATCGACAAAGTATCTCTTGTATACGGCCAAATGAACGAGCCACCAGGTAACCGTCTACGTGTTGCTTTGACTGGTTTGACAATGGCTGAGAAGTTCCGTGACGAAGGTCGTGACGTACTTTTCTTCGTAGATAACATCTACCGTTACACGCTTGCGGGTACGGAAGTATCTGCATTACTAGGTCGTATGCCATCTGCGGTAGGTTACCAGCCTACACTTGCTGAAGAGATGGGTGTTCTTCAAGAACGTATCACCTCTACTAAGACTGGTTCTATCACGTCTGTTCAAGCGGTATACGTACCTGCGGATGACTTGACAGATCCATCTCCAGCAACAACGTTCTCTCACTTGGACGCAACGGTTGTATTGTCTCGTGACATCGCATCTTTGGGTATCTACCCAGCGATCGATCCTCTTGATTCTACTTCACGTCAGCTTGACCCACTAGTTATCGGTCAAGAGCATTACGACGTAGCACGTGGCGTTCAAATGGTATTGCAGCGTTACAAAGAATTGAAAGACATCATCGCAATCTTGGGTATGGACGAGTTATCTGAAGAAGATAAACAAACGGTTAACCGTTCTCGTAAAATCCAGCGTTTCTTGTCTCAGCCTTTCTTCGTAGCAGAAGTATTCACTGGCTCTCCAGGTAAGTATGTTTCTTTGAAAGACACGATTCGTGGCTTTAAAGGCATCTTGGATGGTGAGTTCGATGATCTTCCAGAGCAAGCGTTCTACATGATTGGTAGCATCGACGAAGCTGTCGAGAAAGCTAAGAAACTTTAACCATCACGCGTAGCAAAAGCGTTGCAAGGCGCTTTTGCTAAGTATGACTAAGAGAGGCAACTTATGGCTATCACAGTACACTGCGATATCGTAAGCGCTGAACAAGAGATTTTTTCCGGTACGGTTCAATCTCTTGTGGCTGCAGGCAGCTATGGCGATTTGGGCATTATGCCTGGTCACGCGCCATTGTTGACGACTCTGCAACCAGGTCCTGTTCGTGTGGTTAAAGAAAATGGTGACGAAGAGGTAATCTTCGTGTCCGGTGGCTTCCTAGAAGTTCAACCGCACCGCGTCACCGTCTTGGCTAACACAGCCACTCGTGCAAGAGATCTGGACGAAGAGGCGGCACTAAAAGCTCAGGAACATGCTAAAGAGCTTTTGGCTAACCAAAAACCTGACGTCGACTACACTCGTGCGACAGTGGAACTAGCAGAAGCTATGGCCCGCTTGCGTACTATTCAGCAGTTCCGCGAGCACAAATAAGCGGTAATGTTGAGTTTGAAGTCAAAAAAAGCAGCCTAAGGGCTGCTTTTTTATTTTTCGTCATATGACTTTATTAAATGTATTAAGTCTTCTGAAATTTCATCTATATTATTATCAAATTTTTTATATAGTTTATCTATTATTAATGGGAATTCTTTAGCTAACTCTTCATTGTCACCGACAAATATAGGTAGAATTTTCTTCAAATTTGAATTTATATCCATCGCTATAACTGAGTTCAACTCAGCCATAGGCCATTTTTTATTTATAGAATCTTTGGATATTACAGTGACAACATATTTAGATTTTTTTAATGCTGTATTTATCTTGGAGACTAAAGAGTCGCCCCAACTTATACGTATATTATCAATAAATACATGGTAACCTTTATCATTGAGATAGTTATATAAAGGCATTGCAACGGACTCTTTATCTTCACTTGCATGACATATAAAAACATCGTACATATCAAATTTTTCCTTTAATATAGATATATTCTTTGGAGGATTATTATCTATTTTCAATATTTTTTTACATAAAGATAGGTATGCTGAAAAATCTTCGCCTCTGATCATTTTAATAAAAGATAGTCTTCCATACACATGATTCTTAAGGATTGATCCATTTGGGCTTTCTGTTATCTTAATGTTTAGATTTTTAATTAACTCTCTTTCAGCTAAAATCGCTCCATATTTTCCCCAGCTATGAATAATTGCTCTAGTATTTCTTATATATTTTCTATCGATGTTAACTCTTTCATTTACGATTAAACCTGTAACTACCTGCTTTTCATATTGCTTTTGCAATCTGGTTTTTTTCTCGTTTATTAGAAAACCAGAGCTAATAATAGCTTTTTCTAGAAATGAACCTACAGCCCATTTGTTACCTTCTGAGCCTATCTTTCTTATTATGCTTTCAGGCATTTCCTTATTTGATGATAAAGTTATGTCGTCTGCATAGCGTGTATATGTTAAATGATATGCTTTAGCTATTTGTATTAGTTTATTATCTAATTGAACAGATGCCAAATTAGAAATTAGTGGAGAAGTGCATGCACCTTGAGGTAACTTGTTTTTATAGGTACATATTTCTGCTAATAAATTTGCAGCTTTAGTTTCTATGTTGAATGGTTTATTTAAGAAGATTCCCCTTACTCGACCTCTATTTATAGATCCGAAAAAATCCACTAAATCAATATTCAAGATAAATTTTTTCTTCTTATGTTTTTCTGCATTAGTGATAATGCTTCTTCCGCCTGAAACGAACCCATGAACAGGTGCTTTTATTCTATAGTAAGGCTCTAATAAAATTTTGATTTTATTCTGTAATATTGATAAAGAAACTGAAGGAGAGTCAATAACTCTTAGTCCTCCAGATTTTTTAGATATTGTAAAACTAGAGTATTTTTTTTGCTCGTATATGATATAGAGTAATTGACCTAATGGTACTTCGAGAACATTTGCTAGGTCTTGTTGAGATGTTAACCTAGAAAATTTATCTTTAGCTAAATCTAGGTCTAATTGGATGGTGTTTTTAAGTTTAGGATTATCCCATATTATTTTTTCGTCTGTTTTTTCTTGGATTGTTGGTTCATAACTTTTGAATAGAAAATCTAATTGGGGTTCGTCCATAAAAAAAGCCTTAGCTCATCACCTATTGCATTTCAAAGTAGCCTATCAGAAAACATCATACTGGTTAAAGGCGAAGCCTTGATAAGGCGTAATGTGCTTGTATTTTTTAGTCCGAAGCAGTATCAACTTCAGTCAGTTTGAGCTAAGGCTTTTGCCCAAAATAAGTTAGTGTGCATTTCAAGTCAAATAAATTATTTTTTAAAGCATCTTCCACAGTGTATCGAAGATGATCTGCTGTGCTTTAGCGATGTCTTTTGATTCCAATACCACGGCAGAAGGGAAGTTGTTACTCGCTAAAGAGATGATTGCACACTTTGGCGGATAGATAGCGATATAGCTAGCGTCGACCGAACCTTCCGTTTTAATCCACTTACGTTCCGACAACTGGGCTTCCTCACCACCATCCCCAAGCGCGATCACTTTTACGTTAATACCAAGCTTTACACGTTGTTTTGTGTAGTTTGGAAAAGGGCGATACAAGAATGGACGAATCGGTTTGGATGAAAACACACAATATTCTTTGTGGTCTTGTTGCGACACCACGTTTAAAATATCTCGCAAGACCCACTCTATACCATCATCGCCTTCGTAATAACGTACATTAGTTTGATGGTAATCTGGCTGCTGTTGATGCAAGTTAGGGATGATAGTGTTCTTTAGGTTTTCAATGGTTTTGTCTAGGCGGTTGCGTTTTTCTTCCGCGAGATTCAACAGAATATCTGGGTTTTCAGCGGTAAATAATCGGCGTTTGCCTTTTGGAAAATAACTGACGATGCCTTTGCTTTGTAACTGTTTTAGCGACTCATAGGCCGTACCGCGATTGATGCCGCTGTGTTCGGCAATATCTCGAATAGAAGAAGGGCCTAGCTTTAATAGAGTTTGATAAAGTTGCGTTTCTCTTGGCGTCAAACCAAGCATTTCAAAAGCTTGCTGAATCATAGGGCTCACAGTACCTGGTGATTATTTATATAAATCTTTGTATGCAAAGGTTTCTGATAGAGAGTAATTCGTCTTTGCTAGGTTCAAAGAATACACTTATTGGCATAAAAAGCGCAGGGTAGAACCTTCTGCGAGGAGAGAAAAGTGACAAACGATCAACGATTTGGTGGCATTCGCCGTTTATATGGCGATGCCGCGTATGAGTTTTTTACTCAAGCTCACGTTTGTGTCATCGGTATTGGTGGCGTTGGCTCTTGGGCAGCAGAAGCACTGGCACGTTCAGGTATTGGATACATTACCCTTATTGATATGGACGATGTTTGCATCACCAATACCAACCGCCAGATTCATGCTCTAGATGGCAATATAGGTCAGTCAAAAGTGGATGTGATGGCGGAACGTATTAAGTTGATTAACCCTGATTGCCAAGTAACCTGCATCGAAGACTTTATTACTCCTGAAAACATCTCTGAGCTGCTCTCTACGCCGTTTGACTACATTATTGACTGCATTGATAGCATCAAACCAAAAGCCGCTCTAATGGCGTGGAGTAAGAGCAACAAGCGTAAAGTCATCACTGTCGGCGGCGCTGGCGGTCAAATTGATCCGACGAAAATCTTAATTGGTGATCTTTCAAAAACGGAAAAAGATCCGCTCGCGGCGAAGTTACGTAATTTTTTGAGACGGCATTACAACTTCACCCGCAATCCGAAGCGCCGCTTCGATATCGAGTGTGTGTATTCCACCGAGCAATTGCGTTATCCGCAAGGCGACGGCACGGTTTCCCATCAGCGCTTAAAAGGCGATACAGAAACCAAAATGAACTGCGATACCGGTTTTGGTGCTAGCACCGCAGTGACCGCTTCCTTTGCGTTTGTTGCGGTGTTGAGAGTGTTGGAAAAACTGGCGCAAAAGGCGAATTAAGCAATGACACCGACGACCATGACGTTCTTTCAACGCTTTGAGGCCGATATCCTGTCGGGCAAAAAGACCATTACTTTGCGCGATGAAGCGGAAAAGCACTATGTTCCCGGTTCGGTTGTAACCGTATCTACCTTCGAAGACGGTCGGGTGTTTTGTCGATTAAAAATAGTGTCTGTCGAGCCTATCTTGTTTGACGCTCTAACGTATTATCATGCTGAGCAAGAAAATATGACCTTGGATGAATTGAGGGAAGTGATTCAAGATATTTATCCAGGGATTCAACAGTTGTATTTGATCTCTTATCAGCTGGTTGATGCATGACAGACAAGCAGATACTGCTCATCTATGACAAAGAATGTCCTACTTGCCATTTTTATTGCCAGATCGTTCGTATACGTCAAAGCGTTGGAGAGCTAGTACTGATTGATGCGAGAGAACATCCTGAAGTGTTGCAAGAAATCACCGATCAGGGCTTGGACATAGATCAAGGCATGGTGTTGAAAATGGACGGACAGCTTTATTACGGCTCGGATGCGATTCACCTTCTAGCCTTGCTTAGCGGCCGATCTGGTGTGTTTAACCGCTTGAACTATTGGCTGTTTAGTTCCCCAAAAGTGTCCGCTTTCTTGTATCCCATATTAAGATATTGCCGTAATGTGTTATTGAAAATATTGGGAAAAACCAAGATTAATAACCTAAAACGAGCTGATAACGAGAAGTTTTAATTATCAGGCCAGACACATATCACTTGTCTGGCCTAGATCTTTGTTAATGATTAGCCGATAGTAGCTGATGCACTTCATAGGCCGCCAAGACAGTGGCTGTCTGTACGTCGTGGCCGGTAATGAAATGTTCTCCATAGATGGTTTCATCAGGATATTCAGTAATAAGCTGTATAGGAATGTCTTCGGATTCGCCATGAGAAATAAGGCAAGGGAAGCTGTTTATGATGCGAAAGTTCGTTTCCCCTGCATGCTTTCTATATAGCTCAACTTGTTCATTATTGAATGCCAGCACCCCTGGGATTTTAATCAGCTTTAAAGTGACTAAGTGTGCGAACTCTTCAGCATAAGTCGTCCATTTCTCATCCGCGCTGTGGCGTAGAATTAAGAAAAAACCTTTTGGTATGGTCCACATATCAAAACCATGAGGAACATAACCTGAAAGCGGTCGAGTCCATTCGTGAGATGGGTAACCATGAAGGTTTATATGCAGCTGTGCTTGGCTCATCTCTCGGGCCTTGTGACGAATTTCTTTTTCATAAAGCGAGCCTTTCTCGCGATATTCCAAATCGTCGCCTAATCCAGTGTAGCGAGCAGCATGATGCATATGTTGAGGATTATCTTTGATCAATCTCTGATGCAACGCGTAGCCATCAGGGTTTTCTAATGGCGAGATCGTAAAATGACTGTCTTTTTGTTGATTAAGAATCTGAGCCGCACGTAACGCCCCAACCACACCAGTGGTTTCGTTAGCATGTTGTCCGCCACTGATCATGACGGGAAAGTCAGTGCCTTTATGATAGCGAGCATTTACTTTTCGGCTGGTTATTGTGTCTGCTGTAAAGATGTCGCCGGTGATTTTCGCCAGTTCCTCTTCTACTTGCGCCATGCTGATTGGTGCTTCAGCGGATTCTAGGCTTTGCTGACCTGTGGTGTTTTCTGTTTGATAAGCTCTCGTTGCTATCGTGATGCTTAGATTATCAGCTTTGGAATAGCCTATCTCTGGTACGATTTGACCCGGTTGGCTGGTTCTTTCATTAGGAAGATAGCCCGCTTTGGTTTTGAACCATTCCTGTAATGAAAAATAGAAATCCTCATGCAAAGCTTCGCATAGACTAATGACTTCATGTCGATAAGGAAGCGGTTGGTCTTTCCACGGCAAAGACACTTGAATATTCAGTTCTTCGAAATAGGGTTCGTTTTCTGACCAAGTATGTTTTGAAATAGCTGTCATGGCAGCGTTAAAAAGAGCTTCGTAATCGGTTATTAAACGCTGATTCTCTGTGAGTTTCCCTTCTGAATCAGTGATTTTTAACCAGCCAGTAGGGGACAGATGGGCTTGGTTAATGAAATCTAGATGCAGATGATTGGGTGCAAACACCTTATGTTGGGTTTGAACACCTGTTTCAGCACGAAGAATGACATCGTAAAAGTCCGTTGCTTCTGGGTTGGCCACAAAATGAATATTCGCCTTACCCACCAAAGCCGAAAGTGGGTAGGTTTCTAACAAAAAGCGTTTTTCTGATGCAGATTCATCAATAGGATAATGCACTTCAATACGAGTGACTTTACTCGAAATAACGTCCATTTCCTCTAAAAAGAAGTGCAAAAGTGGCTTATAAGCACTTCGAAATTTGGCTTTAATTCCTAAATTCAGCAAGGCTGATTCGGCTTGTTGGCGATGCTCTTGATTGGCAAATACCCACGCTTCTATCAACTGGCCTTGGTATTGTGTGTTACCAAATTGCTCGACCAACTGATGTAAGGTTGGTGTAAAAGTGGTAGAAAAAATAGTGCTCATCGTGACGTCCTACCTGTCGGGTCTAGACTGTCGCGAAGCCAATCCCCTAAAAGGTTCAATCCTAGAACCGTTAATAAAATAGCGAAGCCAGGAAATACGCTGACCCACCAAGCATTTTGAATGTAAGTTCGGCCATCGGCGAGCATACCGCCCCAGCTTGGCGTTAATGGATCTACGCCAAGACCAAGGAAAGTTAAACTACTTTCTAGCAAGATGTTGTTTGCCACATTCAGTGTCATTAATACGATGACAGGGCCAATGAGGTTCGGCAGTAAGTGACGGAATAAAATACTAAAGTGACTGACACCAATGGCTTGCGCAGACTGGATAAATTCACGATCACGCAAAGACAACACCGATCCACGTACTAATCGAGCGTACTGAACCCATTGAGAGATAATCAGTAGGAAAATCATATTCGCCAAGCCGCCGCCAACAATAGCGATAAAGGTAATGGCTAATAGAATAAAGGGCATCGCCAGTTGAACATCGGCAAAGCGCATAACAATGACATCCCAGAAACCTCGGTAATAACCTGAGATTAAGCCCATTATTACGCCGAATACCACGGCGCCTGCCACAGATAAAAAGCCCACTTGTAGCGAGATTTTACCGCCTGATACTACGCGAGCCATCACATCACGACCCAGTGGATCGGTGCCAAAAAAGTGCCCTGCGTGAGTAAAAGGTTCTAATAAGCGAGCAGATAAATTGATTTTATCGGCTCCTTGAAACAAGAAATCGGAAAACAGCACTAAGAAGCAGATTCCTCCGGTGAGTAAAACACCGAGAATAAATTCTAAGCTCTTATACTGAGATAAACTGGCACTAAAACGATTCGCTGACATCTTGTATTACTCCGTACGAATGCGTGGATCGATCAAGCCATACGCAATATCAACCAACAGGTTAACGCTAACGATAAGCATGGATAAAATGGTGATAACGGCTTGTAACACTGGATAGTCACGACTACTTACCGCATCGAAAGCAAGCGTTCCAAGGCCAGGCCAATTGAAAACGCGTTCGATAATGACTATCCCACCTAATAACCCACCGAATTGCAGGCCAAAATAGGTAATCAATGGAATCGCACAATTGCGTAAAGCGTGTTTATAGAGCACCGTGTTTTCGCTGAGGCCCTTGGCTCTTGCAACCATAATGTATTGCGCCTGAAGGGTTTCCAGCATTGACGAGCGCACCAGACGCACATTGGTTGCCGTTAAGATAATTGCCATGGTGAAAGCCGGCATTAAGAAACTGGCGAAGCCATCCATTCCGCTTGGTGGTAACCATTGCAGCCAGACGGAAAACATCAGAACCAGCATAAGCGCCAACCAAAAATTCGGGAAAGACAAGCCAATCAAAGAGACGATACGGATCAGTTGGTCTGGCCATTTGCCTTTAGAAACTGCCGCTTTAATACCCAAAGGAATAGAAATGGCGATAGACACAACCATCACCGATGCGGCCAGCATTAACGTGGCAGGTAAGGATTTGCTGATTAGGTCGGCAACAGGTGTTCCTCCCATGAAACTACGACCAAAATCGAAGCTGAATAAGCCTTTTAGAAAATCAAAATACTGAACAAAAAAGGGCTTATTGATGCCTAATGCTTCACGAATTAACATCAGGTCGGCTTCCGTCACACTGCCTGCCCCTTGAGTCAGCATAAGCGCTGGGTCTCCTGTTAAGCGTATAGCAAAAGCAACGATTAAGGTGACCGCTAACAGTACAAATACCGCTTGCAGAAATCGTTTCATTAAAAAGTTCGCCGTGACCTTTCCTTTAAATTAAACCGGGTTTTTAACGACTGTCTGAAGTGACGGTCGTTAAAAAGAGGGAGGCATTGCTCAGCTAGCAATAGGCTGAGCAATGCGGTTTACCGAGTAGAGAACAACTAGAGTGGCTTATTCCACTGTGACTTCGTTTAAACGTAAACGGCTATCTGGTACAGGAGTAAAATTCTTCACTCTTTTAGATACAGCGAAAATAGCGTTTAGGTTATACAACGGCATTTCCAGTGCTCTATTGGCGGTGTAGTTCGCGATAGACTGAAGAATTTCTAGGCGTTTAGCACGATCCGTAATAGAACGCTGAGACTCTAATTGCTTATCTAACGCTGGATCACTGTCGTATGGGTTCCATTTTTCGCCAGAGTGATACATGAAATACGCCGTATTGTCGTAATCCAATGTCCAACCACCCCAAGATTGTTGGAACATTTCGCCCGTTTTGCCTGCTGGAATAATATCGTTGAGCAAAACATTGGTTTCATAAGGTTTGATGGTGGCGTTTAGTCCTACAATTTGTAGGTAACTGGCTACGGCTTGCGTCACCTCGTTGAAGGTGGCGTCATTACCACGAATGTCGATCTGAATCTTAGTACCCGATTTAATGCCTGCTTCTTTTAACAGTTGCATGGCTTTTGCTGGGTCATAAGGCAGTGGCGACATACTTGGATCATCACCAAATGAAATGGCACTTTGGAAGCTAGCGATTTGTGCGGCTTGGCCACCTAAAATGGAATCAATAATTGCCTGACGATCTACACCGTAAATTAATGCTTTACGGACTTTTTCATCTTTAGTGATGCCGTTTTTGGTGTTGAAACGCATGGCATAGACCGTTGGACTAATGGTGGTAACAACTTCAAGGTTCGGATCTTTTTCAATCGTAGTAATCATACCAATCGGAATGGTTGGCGGAATCACCAAATCAACGCGGCCAGATTGAAGCTCTGCAACCGCCGTAGAAGGCTCGCTGATGAAACGGTAATTCAGATTGGTAAGTTTTGGCGCGCCGCCCCAATGGTTTGCGTAGGCTTCAAGTTTGATACCGACTTTTGGCTCGTAAGAAGCAAATTTGAACGGCCCTGTTCCAACTGGATGGGTGTTAAAAAAGTCTTCGCCTTTCTCTTGGATATACTTCGGCGGTACTATCATCGCGCCATAACCAGCAAGCTTAGTAAGTAGTACAGGATCCGCCGCGTTAAGGTGGAAGTCGACCGTGTAATCGTCGATAATTTCGACAGAATCAATAGCAGAATAATTGGAGCGCTGCGGGCCTTTTTTTCCTTCGTCACCCATCAAACGATCAAAGGTGAACTTTACTGCGGCGGCATTAAAGTCTTCGCCATCGTGAAACTTAACCCCTTGGCGTAGTGTAAAACGAATGCGCTTGCCGTCATCCAATTGTTCCCAAGAGGTAGCAAGACCTGGCTGCAATTTCAGGTTTGGACCACGATAGGTCAAACCGTCGTATATATTGGTTGCCACAGAAGCCCAATTCACCAGAAAAGTATCAATTGGGTCCCAACTACCGGGATCTTGTGGGGAAGATACCGTTAATGTGCTGGCAAAGCTGAAGCTTGCAGCGGTTAAGCTGCCGGTAATAGCGAGGGCTTTAAATACCGACCCTAACGTCTTTTTACTGTTCATTTTTCAACGCTCCGTTCTGTCTTTTGTGATTGTTGGATAACTTTTTATAGTTATGACGCCTCGGCGACAAAGTGCCCCGGGGCGATTTCTTTATGTGGCAGAATGTGAGGCTCATCGCCTACACGTCTGACAGGGCTTGGGATTTCACCGCTAAGGCGGCCTAAATCTCGTTCAATGGTTGGGTCGGCAATAGGCACAGCACTAAGCAAACGCTGTGTGTAAGGGTGAGTTGGGGTTTCTAAAACCTGCTGGCGCGAGCCAAGCTCGGCCACTTGCCCAAGGTAAAGTACCGCCACTCGATGGCTCATTTTCTCGACCACAGCCATATCGTGACTGATAAACAAATACGCGATGCCGTGTTCTTCTTGTAGTTCCATGAAAAGGTTGATGATCTGGGCTTGGATAGAAACATCAAGCGCAGACAAGGCTTCGTCGGCAATGATCAATTTCGGGTTCGATGCCAGCGCTCGGGCGATACAGATGCGCTGACGTTGACCACCTGAGAATTGATGAGGATAACGCTTGGCGTGTTCAGCGGTTAAGCCAACACGTTCTAATAGTTCATGAACGCGTTTTTGAATGTTTTTCTCACCACGAATGAGATCATGGGTTTTAATCGGTTCTGCAATGGAAAAACCTATGGTCTTTCTTGGGTCAAGTGAAGCCAATGGGTCTTGGAAAATGTATTGGATCTCTCGACGCAAACGTTGCCTGTCTGCTTTACTCAAAGAAGCAAATGGATTGCCTTCAAAGCTAATATCGCCGCTGGTGGCTTTCTGTAACTGTTGAATCGTGCGGCCTATGGTCGATTTACCAGAACCGGATTCACCGACGAGCGCCAATGTTTCGCCGCGGAAGATATCAAAGCTGACTTTTTCTACCGCATGCACTCGGTGCGTGACGCCCCCCAAAAGCCTTTTTTACTATCGAAGCGTGTAACAAGATCGCGTACCGATAATAACGGGCCTTCATCATAGCGAGCGGTATCTTGTGTTTTTTCTTCTCCGACTAGTCGAGATGTTTCGCCGTCCATTACAGTAATTGGAAAACGTTTTGGAAAGGCTTCTCCAGTCATACTTCCAAGCTTTGGCACCGCAGATAACAAGGCTTTGGTATAAGGATGTTGTGGGTTAGCAAACAAATCTTTTACTGGACCTTGTTCGACTTTTTTACCTTTCCACATGACAACCACATCGTCTGCGATTTCAGCGACTACGCCCATGTCGTGAGTGATAAAAATCACCGCCATGTCTAGTTCTTTTTGTAAGTCATTAAGGATGGTTAAGATTTGCGCCTGAATGGTGACATCAAGCGCGGTGGTGGGTTCGTCAGCGATCAACACTTTTGGACGACAAGCCAGCGCCATGGCGATCATGACACGTTGTCTCATACCACCTGATAGTTGGTGAGGATAACGTTTGAGCATTTCTTCCGCATCGGGAAGGCGAACCATTTTCAGCAGTCTGACACTTTCGGCGAGCGCTTCTGCTTTATTGAATTTTTTGTGTAAAGAGAGAGATTCAGCGATTTGGTCACCGATGGTAAAAACAGGATTCAATGAGGTCATCGGTTCTTGGAAAATCATCGCAATGTCTTTGCCACGAATGGAGCGCATTTTGTCTTGCGATAAGGTCAGTAAATCCACTTCTCCTTGCTCGGTAGAAAAGAGGATTCGTCCTGTTGGGTAAGTGGCCCCAGTGCCTTCGGCTAAACGCATAATGGATTGGGAAGTAACAGATTTTCCTGATCCTGATTCCCCAACAATAGCGAGTGTTCGGCCTGCCATGACGGAAAAGTTAAGGTCGTCAATGACGCGAGATTGACCAAATTCCACCGATAAGTTTTCGACGGTCAGTATTGGAGCGGATGAAATGTCTGTCACTAAATAATCCTTACTATTAAGAGGCGTTTGGTTACAGGCACTTTAATCTAATCACAGCCTATTTAAGTGAGCGTTTGGCAGAAATCATAAAGTAGCTATAAAGATTCTCATTCTTTACCTACTTTCATAATGTGTATTTAATTCGATGACTTCCACTTATATTATTGTATGCTTGATAACTAAATGTTATTGATTGAGATTAAATTTGTATGAAATTCAGACAAGTAGAGGCTTTTCGTTACATCATGTTACGAGGAACGACTGCAGCAGCAGCGGCAGAAATGCATGTTTCTCAGCCAGCGGTGAGTCGTTTACTGAGTGATTTAGAACATTCGTTAGGGTTTTCATTGTTTGATCGTCGTAAAGGGCGCTTGCACCCAACTCATGAAGCGACGGAGTTTTTCCGCTCCGTCGAGGAAAGTTTTCTGGGTTTAGAGAAGCTAGAGTCTGTGGCCTCCAAAATACGCACTCGAACCCCCAGCGAGCTGAAAATCGGCAGTACGTCAGCGATTGCCAGTACCTTATTGCCTTTAGCTTTGTTGGAACATAAAAAGTACTTCCCCGATGAGCGTGTAACTATCCATACGGATGGTATGGCTGAGTTGGTGATGAAATTACAAACTAATGCGGTCGATTTGGCGATTGGACTGGAATTACCACAACTGATCGGGATTGAGCGTGAATTTATAGGCAATGCGCGTTTTGTTTTCGCGGCTAAATCGGATCATCCTTTGGCTAAAAAAGAAGTGATTTGCGCGCAAGATCTGATTGGAGAGTCGGTATTGACTGTGGTCGACAGTTCGCCTGTATACTGGAGCGAGCTTGGCGGCGCATTGAGTTCTGTTAAGTCTCAGATCAAGCAACGCATTCTGATAGATACCTCTCATACTGGTTATGCGATGATTGCAGCAGGCCTTGCCGTCGCGGTATTGGAACCTTTTGCCGCGCGAGTGTGGGAAGGTAATGATGTGGTTATTCGGCCTTTTGAACCCGCTATATACTATCCATATGGTTTGGCTTACCCTACAAATGCTCGACAACATAAGTCTTTGTATAGTTTTACTCAATCTATTCAGAAGGTTGCTAAAAACATGAGGGAGTTTAATAATGATTATGCTGTAATGAAAGACTAATCACTCACTGTATGTTTTTATTTGGATTTTTTATTCCACTGATGCTATCGAATTATTATTCTACCTTGCTCGATCATGTAGACTACCTTTATTTAGAATAAATTTTCAATTTAATAGAAGAGAAATATTGTAATGGACTATATTAAAAATGAATTTCAAAAAGATGAATTTAAAGAAATTCAAGGCGCTTTAAACGCAGATATCAATAAACATTATAATATATTGTTTAAAATAGTTAATTACCTCTTTGTTTTTTTTATAGTTGGATTTCCATTCATTGCTTTCCATGATGTAGGAACACAAGGAGAACTATATTCTAAATTAGATGGCATTTTAGCAACAACTGTAATCTTTATTGCTATGCTAGCTGTTTTTAGCTTAGGAATTAGATTTTTTATAGATAGGGTTAATAAAAATAGTGTTATCACTAATATTGCTAATGTATCCGGTAGACTAGTAAAGCATATAACACAGATATCGACAACAAATGGCACAACATCATCAGTCACTTATTATATAAATATATTTGAATCATCAATACCATTACCGACAAACCGTATTAATGAAGTTCAATACAGTAAGGTCAGAAAAGTATTGGAAGATGATCCCCAAAAAATACACAATTTTCGTGTTGCCGTTGTTGGAGATACATTAGCCGATATGCTTCATCAGACTTCAGGTACACTCTTATTGTTACCGTACGAGGACTATATAGAGCCAAATGACAATGCTGATTTTAAACAACATGAAGAGGGTGTTTGGTTTGCTCAAAAACAATTTGGGCATAAGCCAAGATTCTGTAAACCTAGAAAAGACATATTGATAAGAAATAAAAAAGAATTAGTATGCGAAGAAAAAATCGACTTTAAACACGATTATATTGATTTTGAAGAAAAAACTGAAATTGAAATTGACGATGCTAGAGATAATAGCAAAGTATTTGATGACTTCATGGATATTCGGGTTACGCCAGAATCTATTAAAGGTAATAAAAGTTCTAAATATTTTCTTATATTGATTGCTGCCCTTGTTTTTAATTTTTTCTTTATGGATGATGTTGTTTTATTACCTGGTTTAGATAATTTCTTATACCTTGTGTTGTTTTCGATTTTTTTTATTATGATTGTATTTTTAGCTTTTCTACCTTTAAAAATAAATACTCCCATAAGGTTTAATAGAAAGAATCAAGAAGTCTATGTTTATAATAAAAAAAGCTTATATAGAATTCCATGGGACAAAGTCGATATGTCTGTTGTTGCAAAACAGAGTGTGAAAAAACATAAGAAAAATAGTAAATATAATTTTATTTTTTGGTTAGATCCTAAATACGATACAACTGGTAAAAGTAAGAGTGTTGTTCCAATAAAAATTCTTTCATCAGAAGGAATACATGGAAAAATATATTATTGTTGTGATTACATTAGTCGATATATGCGATTTGATTCTAGTGTTCATATTGAAGAAGATCAAAAAAAGTTGGATGCTCCCGAAGGAAGTAAAAAAAGAGGTAAAGAGCCATTGGTAACTGCGGATACTATTTTTAGCTTTTTGCTAAATGTGATCATTTACATTATTTTTATACCAATAGTATTCGTATATGTTTTATTCGTTTTATCGCCAATCTCCATTCGGCTTTTGCTTAATCCATTCAAAACAAAGTGGCCTGAGGAAGTACATGAATGGTCAGGTAAGCGATCTAACTGGCATTAAAAGCATTCAAAATCGCCAACACACCATTGGTTCTCGAGCTGGTTAGATAACTTGATAAGTTAAGTTCCGCCAGCTCTGCTTTTAGATCCATTTGTTGGATGTCTGTGAGTGCTTTCCCTTCGACCAAGCTCAATATAGCGACCAACACGCCGCGCATGAGTTTGGCGTCGCTGTCGGCTTTGAAGTGACGTATGCCATGACTTTCTTCAATGATTAGCCAAACGGCGCTTTCGCAGCCTTTTACTTTGTTTTCTTCAGTTTTTTCTTCAGCGGAAAGTCGCGGCAAGGTTTTGCTTAACGTTACTAACGCCTTGAAGGTTTCTTCTTTGCTTTGGCAAGCTTGTAGCTCAGCTTTTATGTTTAATGGCTTTTGTTGTCCTAAAGAGTCTGTCATCACTTGTTACTCATCATTTAATAGGTCTATGGCTTCTAGAAGGACATCACAGAAGCGGTTGGCTTCTTCCATGGTGTTGTAACAGGCAAAAGAAGCTCGTAAGGTGCCGGCTACGCCAAGTTGTGCCATCAGCGGATGGGCACAGTGACTGCCAGCTCTAACCGCCACACCTTGGCTATCTAGGTAAGCATTCAAATCCAAGATATGAATATTGGGTACACTTAGCGAAACCAAGGTGGTGTTTTTCTCGGGCGAATAAATCTCGATTCCACCTTCTTTATGAAGACGAGAATATACGTGCGTGGCGAGGGATTGTTCCCACGCTAATAACGCTAGACGATCCTGAGCATTAAGAAAATCACAGGCGGCTGCTAAGCCAATAACACCTTCGATGTGTGGCGTTCCCGCTTCCAAGCGATAAGGCAATACATTGAACTCAGTCGCTTGATATGAAACATGCCGCACCATTTCGCCACCCGTTTGACATGGCATTAAGATTTCTAATGCGTGGCTTTTGCCATATAAAACGCCAATGCCAGTTGGTCCATACATCTTGTGGCTAGAGAAAACATAGAAGTCGCAATCTAGAGTTTGTACATCAATAGGATAGTGCGCCACGGCTTGAGCGCCATCGACAAGGGTAAAAGCGCCTTGTTGCTTGGCGTGATCAAGCATGGTTTGCAGCGGCGTACTGACACCAATGGCGTTGGAAATTTGAGTCGCTGCAAAAATACGTGTGCGATCCGTGAAGTATTGGCTGAATTCGGGTTCCCATTCGCCATTGGATGTTAATGGCAGAATGCGTAAGCGTGCGCCAGTACGAAAGGCCAATTGCTGCCAAGGCACCAAATTCGCGTGATGCTCTAAACTGGTGATGAGAATTTCATCGCCTTTTTCGAGTATATGTTCTAAGCCAAAGGCGACCGTGTTGATGGCCTCTGTCGCCCCTTTTGTCCAAATCACATGGCTTTGCTCGGGTGCATTGATAAAGTTTGCTACTGTGTCACGGGCTTGTTCAAAACGGTTGGTTGCTCGGTCACTAAGGAAGTGCGCGCCACGATGAACATTGGCGTTAAAGTTTCGGTAATAGTCTTGAATGGCATCCAATACTGGCAACGGCTTTTGTGTCGTTGCGGCATTGTCTAGATAAGTTAACGGATGATCATAGGCTGGCTGCGTCAAAATTGGGAACAGGTGACGAAGTGAGGAAGGATCAAAAACCATGGATACTCTACTTTTGTTTGAACAAGGGGCTATTTTTCATGGTGATTACTAGGCTTAAAAGCCATAAAACCTGCCTTAAACAAGTGAAATTGTACCTTAACTCCCATCAAAATCGTGAATTATTGGGCTTTTACTTGCGTTTTTTTAAGACAACTATAATGATTGATAACAGATACTAGATGACAAACTAGAGAAGGTACAAAACGGTGGCGGATTTTTTATATAAAAGTGTGGTGGATTGGTTCTTGGGTCAGATGTCACAAGAGGCGATTGTGCCCGGTGATAAAATGCCATCCTTACGAGCTTTATCGAAACAATTGGAGCTGAGCTTAAATACCGTCATACACGGTTATGAGTTGTTAAGCGAAGATGGTTGGATCGAATCTCGCCCCAAATCGGGTTACTTTGTTTGTCATCGCAGTGAGACAAAACCAGCATTGTTATTAGCGGGTGATGCCTTACGTGAATTAGCTAATGATGGCACTAAGCCCGCTTGGTCGTGTCTTGCTCATCGTGCTGCATTAGTGGATCAAAGTGATACTTTTTTAAGCCCTCCGACGCGACAAGAAGAAGTACATCTCCCCGTCTTAGGTAAAGGCCATTTGTCGGTTCGAGAAGCCGTGAGCGAGTATTTGAAAGGGCTTGGTATCAAGGCTCATGCTTCGCATATTTGGCTAGGACATTCGCCTTTGGCAATGTTTACCCAGAGCGTGCAAACGCTGAC
Organism: Marinomonas sp.; assembly: GCF_965225885.1. Lineage (NCBI taxonomy): Bacteria > Pseudomonadati > Pseudomonadota > Gammaproteobacteria > Oceanospirillales > Oceanospirillaceae > Marinomonas > Marinomonas sp. The sequence continues at coordinate 547,069 of NZ_OZ245329.1, read as the reverse complement.
TCAACGTGGCGATGGCGTGTTAGTGCTGACGCCTTGTGATCCTCGAATCACCACCACGCTACAAAGTTTAGGGCGACAAGTGATTGCTTTGACGGCCGGTGAGCGTGGCGTTGATTTAGATTTAGCGATTCGTTGTTTACGAGATAAAGCCATACGCTTAATTGTTTTGCCGGGGCAGTTCTCGTTCCCGGCGGGTCAGTTGGTGAGTAATTTAAGTTTGCGTCGTTGGTTGGCGATTATTGAAGAAACCAAATTGCCAGTGATCGAATGGGATTTGTGCTCGCATTTGGCATATCGCGCTGGTTCCATGATGACCTATAAATCATTGGACTCGTCTGATCATATTGTTTATATCGGCGGGGTGGAATCAAAAGGTGTGGGTCGCTCCGCAAGTTGGTGCTTGCCAGGTCGACATCAAGCTTTATTAGAAGGCGCTTTTTTAGGCGCAGATATGGCGTTAAATGATGCACAACAAATGGCCTTGAGTGATGCCTTACAGCTGAATAGTAAACGTTCATTAATGAAACGCGCCAGAGATGTGTGGGCAAATTCGGAGCGCGTTAAAGCGCATTTGGAAACACGTCTTGGCGAGCATGTCAGTTTTGCGGCTAGCAAAGGCGGAATGTCGCTCTGGATGTGTTTATCAAAACCATTAGAAGTTGCCAGTATGACTGCGCTATTGGCCAGCTTCCGACATGCGATTGTGCCCGGCGCCTTGGTGAGCCATGAAGCCGATGCCAATCATTGGTTGGCGGTGAATGTTACCCTGGACGATGTGGAGCCTCTAGCAAAAGCCTTGGCTGAGCATTTGGTCGTTGATGAAGTTGAACTGGCTGTCGATTCAGTTATTGAACCAATAAATGAATCGACAGATGAACAGATTGTTGAGACTCTTGAGACAGCAGAGCCAGTCGAAGAACACGAGCAAGCAGAAGAAATTGTCGAAGCGATAGAAAGTGACTTAGCGCCGTCTGACACGGTAGAAGCCAATGACATTAAAGCATCAGAGGCGCCGCCAGAGAAGGAAACCAAGAAGTCTCGTAATGCGACAGCCGAACCGCTTTATAACCCGATGTTGGATTTAATTAATCACGACTTTGGTTAAAGCCCAGAAAAAGTAATGTTTTCTAGAAAATGACAAAAACAATAAAGGTCAGATTTACTGGCCTTTATTGTTTGTTCGCTAGTTTATGGCTATTGTTGGCGCGCTGCCCTGAACATATCTAGGTCTTTGTTATAGATCTCGCTGTCCATGTCAAAAGCCCCCATGACACTGTGGAAGACATTGGCTTGGGTGCTTTCTGTACGCGCTTTTAATTTATCGACCGAAATGTGTTTCTGCTCAATAAAGGATGGCGACATCCACACAAAGAAGGGCACTTTTAATTGTTGCTCTGGCGCAATGGAATAAGGCGTTCCGTGCAAATAAATACCGCCTTCCCCAAGTGATTCTCCATGATCAGAGACATAAAGATAAGCGCTGGAGGTATTCTTCAAGCTTTTTAGAGTCAGACGCAATTGATCTAGAAAGTGATCGTTGTACAAGATGGTATTGTCGTATGCATTGATCAGCTCTTCTCGTGTACAGTTACTTAATTCCACAGTACGGCAAACAGGTTTGAAAACCTCAAATTCTTTTGGGTATTTGCTGTAATAAGACGGGCCATGACTGCCTGTTTGATGAAGCACCACAAAGATTTTTTGCTTGTCCGATGCTTCTATTTGGTCGGCCAAGTGGCTTAACAAAACGCCGTCGTAGTCACACTCACCGCCTTTACAATTGGCTTCTAGATCTCCAGCTCCAAGGTAACTTGCTACTTTTATTGGTGGCTCTCCCCAATTTTTAGTACGCCAAAATACGTCAATGCCTTGTCTTTGCAAGTAGCTTGGAAGAGGTTCGAAATTTTCGGAAAATACACCGCTAGGATCGTTGTGAGAAAGAATGCATTTCACTGCGGCGGTGGTGTAAGTGGCGCAAGAAGTGGCGTTTTTCAGGGTGATAACGTTTGACGCGGTTAAGAGTGGATTAGTTGGTTTGTTGTAACCGTAAAGAGAGAAGTTTTCCGCTCGGGCTGATTCTCCAATGACTAACACAACGACGGTCTTTTCATTGGAATTAAAGGTGGCGTCTGGTAGCAGTGTCTGTTCGATGTTCTCTTGTGCTTGCTGCATTTTGTAACGTATAGAATTGCCGACGTAAGACCAAGGCATGATCCTACCGCCTAATTGCTTGGCGTGGTCATCGATCCAAAGCCATTTACTTTGTGATTGCCATAAAAAAGTCGAGGACACGATTGTGGTAATAATGAGGTACAAAAATAGTCGTAGTCTTGGTGTTTTTTGTACCGAAGTACGAATAATTAACCAAGCAGGAATAACACCAAGTACGACAAAATAGATGACCAGTTTAGGACTTAAAAACTGCTCAGACTCTGAATACTGGGTGTTTAAAATATTGCCTATCATGCTGGTACCTAAGATGACGTTGTAGGTCACCACAAAATACACAGCTAATGAGTTTGCCAAAGCTAGTACGACGCAAATGGCTTTCCCTAGGCGCCGGGAAATCATAAATAACAGATAGAGTACAAGAGAGGTGACAAGATAAATAACCGTATAAACAACCAGTAAGATATGCAGACTGTTTAAGGTTAAGCCGTCTAAATTCTTTAACGAAAATAACAATAAAGGCCAGTTGTACAACACGGCATTGAGCAGTGCTAATACGATAATAAAGGTAGAGGTTCGTAGTTTTGGTTTAAGGCCGAGTGTAAAAAAAGAACCTAGGCTAGATAAAACAGAGCGATTACTATTCATTAGGGGATTCGTTCCTGTTGACCTTGTTGTTGCGTAGATAGGGGGAAAAAGAGTAAGTGTTTTAAACCATTATATTGATAGCTACTGCCGCGATTCTAACACGCGATTTCGGCTGTAACCATTCTTGTGGCCTCTATAATCAGCCCTGATAAGCGTTTACTTATTTTGACTTAATTCACAAAAATAGAGAAAGTTATCATGCAGAAGTTCCTTTGAAACCATCATTCCATGTTTTTTTTACACAATGTGCATATAATGCGTTCAAATATTTTTACTCTAGAAGTATTACCTAAAAGACAGGAATCTTATGCGTTCTTACCTAAAAAAAGTGTCGACTAACTACAAATTGCTCATCGATCAAGCTAGAAACACCGAGATGATTGTATCTTCGTCTAGCATTCAAGTTTTAATAGCCATTGCGGTTGGGTTGGCAAGTATTGCATTGGTGGGAAATACGCTTAGTGGCTATCACTTTGCCTTTATGGAAATAAACCGTTTTAGCTCGAATATTTCTCCTGTTTTACTTGAAAACATGACTGTCTTTGGCGATGGCGTGTTTTTATTGGCCTTGATATTGTTGCTTTCTAATCGACAAGTTCGCTTCCATTGGACCATTTTGTTCACCAGTTTGCTGAGCGCCATTGTGGTGAATGTACTGAAAGATTATTTTGCTATGCCTCGCCCACCGGCGGTATTGGATGCGGAGGCTTTTAACCTTATTGGTAGAGCCTACCAAGCACGTAGTTTCCCGTCAGGGCACAGTGCAACCGCTTTTCTATTAGCGACGGTGTGTTTCTGCTATGCCCAAAATGCGTATTTTAAAGCGGCGCTTATTTTATTGGCAGTATTAGTTGGTTTAAGCCGTATCTTAATTGGCGTGCATTGGCCTATGGACGTGTTAGTTGGTGGTGCTTTAGGAATTGTTTTAGGCTTAACGGGTGTCATGGTCACTGCGAAATGGAAGTTTGGCTTGTGTGCGCCAGTTCATCTATTCACTCTGGGGTTGATGGTGATTGCCTGTATTATGATATTTGTTGATGGCAATGATTATAAACTTGCGATGCCAATGCTTTATGTTGTTGCAGCGGCTGCTCTAGTACAAACGATAAGAAACTATATTTGGGTTAAGTAATCCTATTTTCTGAAATAAATTCTAAAAAGGCGCTAAGACAGCGCCTTTTTTATGGCATTTAACATGCTTGAATGATCTTTGTAATCGAGTGGAATAGGCGTGAGCTGATCGCCTAGGAGCAAGGCCAAAGAAGGGAACGAATTCAAGCCAAGGTGTCGAGCTTGCTCTATTTCTTCTTCTAATAGGCGTTCGCTTTTAACGTGCTGCATAGTATTTTGAAAACCGTCTGCATTCATGCCTATTTGCTCTGCGCATTCGATGAGAGTGTCTAAGTCAGATGGATTTTTGGCTTTCAAGTAATACGCCTCTTGGATGGCATGATACATTTCTTCTTCTAGTCCTGTGTCTCTTGCGACATAACAGGCTCTGCATGCTGGGTAAGTCGAACGTCGAGGTGTGGCCGTTCTCCAGAAGTCGAAATTGAACTCTGTGCCCAGCGAGCGCTGAATATTCTGCCAAGTACCTTCAAGTTTGCTTTTCATTTCATCAGGCATGGCAACATCAGAATCGATAGCAAGACCGCCAAGCATCGGCTGAATGGTTAGTTGATCCGCATCGACTAAGTCTTGTAGGGCTTTTTGTAGCTTGGTCCAAGTAGGGCGGAATCCCCAACACCAGCTGCACATAGGGTCGTAGCAGTAAATCAGTGTGGCGGTCATGGATAGCTCCTGTAAAGATAGAAAAAAGCGAACTCTAAGGTAACAGTCTTTTTAGTTAGAAAACAGCAGCGATAAAACAATAAACAAAAGCAATCGGCATAAAAAAACGGCTTCAACCTGATAGTTGAAGCCGTTTTTATAGCATCGCGCAAGTAGCGACTAAATGTTAGCTTAGTCCTTTAAGATCGCGGCAATCGCTTCGCAAAGCGGACCCATATTGTCGTGGGTCATACCCGCCACACTGATACGACCTGAGCCAACAATGTAAATGCCGTATTCTTTACGCAGCTGAGCCACTTGATCTGGTGTTAAACCAGAAAAGGAGAACATGCCTTGTTGCTGTGAAATGAATGAGAAGTCTTGGTTAACTCCTTTAATTCGAAGTGTATTCACAAACAAACTACGCATTTCATGAATACGAGTACGCATAGCTTTTACTTCGTTTTCCCATAGAGCAAACAACTCAGGGTCATTCAAAATCTCGGCAACAACCGCTGAGCCATGAGATGGCGGATTTGAGTAGTTGGTACGAATGCAGCGTTTGATTTGCGTGAACGCCGCTTCAGCTTGTTCCGCTGTTTCACACAAAATAGTCAGTGCACCAACGCGTTCGTTGTACAGACCAAAGTTCTTGGAGAATGAACTAGCAATAAGCATCTCAGGAACGTGCTCTAAGAAAGTACGTAAGCCCTGAGCATCTTCTTGCAAACCTTGACCAAAACCTTGGTAAGCAAAGTCAAACAATGGCAAGAAACCTTGTTTGCTGCATAGTTTAGCTAATTGGTACCACTGCTCTGGCGTTGGATCTATGCCCGTTGGGTTGTGGCAGCAACCATGGAATAACACCACATCGCCTTCTGGGATTTGAGACAAGCTCGCCAGCATGGCTTCAAAGTCTAGCGATTTGTTATCGGCATTGTAGTAAGCGTAGCTGCCAACTTCTAAACCAACGGATTGAAAAACAGACTGATGGTTCGCCCAAGTTGGGTTACTGACCCAAATGGTCGCTTCTGGTAAATGCTTTTTAATGAATTCTGCTGCGACGCGTAATGCGCCTGTGCCGCCAGGGGTATGAGCTGTTTGAGCAAGCTGTTTGGTAATAATATTGTGTTCTTTACCAAACAAAAGCGCTTGCACAGCTGATCGATAAGCGGGTGCGCCTTCGATACTTAAATAGCTTTTGGTTATTTCTTGAGCCAACAAACGTTCTTCTGCTTGTTTGACTGATTTTAAGATAGGCGTATTGCCTTGTTCATCTTTGTAAACACCAACGCCCAAGTTGATTTTATTGGGATTTTGATCATTTTTGTAAGCGTCATTCAGGCCAAGAATTGGATCTGCCGGAGCAGCTTGGATATGTTCAAACATGGTAACTCCCCCAAGAGGGTTATTTTCTTTTTTTATTATGGATTAGAAGATATGAAAATCAGACCGTATGGTACTCCAACACGTGAGTAACCGCTATAAGTTGGCGGAAAAGGGCAATAATTTACTGTGTAGAAATGTAGCTGTTTGTTTTTCACAAAGCACATTTTTGAAGCTGTAAAAGAGAGATGACAGCACTTTGGCTGATGAATATAGTATTTTTGAGTGAAAAAGGACGTTGACCTAACCAGATAGTTAGGTCGTATTTAGGTCACTTTCAGTCTCAAATAAATAGCAGGAAAATTAATCGTCCCAGCCGTTTGAGATATCATGGTGCAAACGTTTTTCTTCTAAATGCTGTTCAATTGCACGTCTGGCTTTTAACATACGTGCCGCATCTTCCTTTTGATTCCGTTCTTTTGTCTCATTTTCCAAGCTAATGGAAGCATGCATTATGTCGGTTTTTACTTCAGTTAATGTTTCAGCAAAATCGCTCATCGTTATACCCTTTTGGACGTTCGACGACATTGAAGTGCATTGATCACTGTCATCGACAGTTAAAAAAAGTCAAAATAGACAGATAACTTATTTCAAGCTAATAAAAAACCCAAATAGATTGAAAATCAACCTATTTCTACGCGTTTTTTGTGACAAATTTATTAATTATTATGGCGGAATGTAATGGACGTTTCTTTTATCCTTGACTCACTGAATGACAAGCAGCGTGAAGCCGTTGCAGCGCCTTTGCAGAATAGCCTTGTATTGGCTGGCGCTGGGTCAGGAAAAACCCGAGTCCTAGTGCACCGCATCGCATGGTTGATGCACGCTTACGAATTGTCTCCTTACAGCCTGATGGCGGTCACTTTCACCAACAAAGCTGCTCGTGAGATGCAAGGCCGTATTGAACAGCTGGTGGGCGTTCCTCCACAAGGCATGTGGGTTGGCACCTTCCATGGTTTAGCTCATCGACTCTTGCGTGCCCATTGGCGTGATGCGGGGCTAAAAGAAAACTTCCAGATAATGGACAGCGACGATCAGCTGCGATTAATAAAACGCATCATGCGAGAGCTGAACATCGACGATACTCGCTGGCCACCAAAGCAAGTGTCTTGGTTTATTAACGGGCAAAAAGACGAAGGCCGTCGTGCGGCTCATGTGCCAGACAGCCATGATCCTTTCTCCAAAGGTATGCGTGAGTTGTATTACCATTACGAAGAAGCCTGCGAGCGTGGCGGTTTATTGGATTTCGGCGAATTGTTGTTGCGTGCTCATGAACTGATGCTTAGCACACCTGCCTTGTTGCGCCATTATCAAGATCGTTTTCGTCATGTGCTGGTGGACGAATTTCAAGATACCAACACGATTCAATACGCGTGGTTGCGCATCATGGTGGGCAGTGAGGGAACGATTACGGCTGTTGGTGATGATGATCAATCGATTTACGGTTGGCGTGGCGCAAAAATTGAAAACATCCAAAACTTCACCAAAGATTTTAAAGATGTTGGCACTATTCGTTTGGAGCAAAACTACCGTTCAACCGGTCATATCCTGAATGCGGCCAATGGCTTGATCAAACACAACGATGATCGTTTGGGCAAAGAGCTTTGGACCGACAGCGGCGAAGGCGATCCAATCTCGCTGTATGCAGGCTTTAACGAACAAGACGAAGCGCGTTTTATCATTGGTATTATCAAGCAATGGCGAGACAAGGGAACTTCTCTGACGGACATGGCGATTCTTTATCGCTCTAATGCTCAGTCTCGTGTTATCGAGGAATGCTTAGTTAGGGAACAGATAGCTTATCGAATTTATGGTGGACACAGATTTTACGACCGCCTTGAAATCAAAAATGCCTTGGCTTACGCCCGTTTGGCTCTCGATCCGAATGATGATGGCGCGATGGAGCGAGTTATCAACGTACCGCCTCGTGGTATTGGCGAACGTAGCATCGGAACGCTGCGTGAAATTGCTCGTGATAATGGGTGCTCTATGTGGCAAGCCGCGCAAGAAGTAGTACGACAGTCATTAATGGCAGGCCGCGCGACTAATGCCATCAAGGCGTTTTTGCATCTTATTGAAGGCTTGAGTACCACTGTTCAACAACCTGATTTGAACTTGAACGATATTTTCGAACAGATCATCGAAGAAGCGGGCTTGATTCCTTTCCATGAAAAAGAGAAAGGTGAGAAGGGCGAAGCGCGTATCGAAAACTTAAAAGAGTTGGTTGGCGCGGCAGGTGGATTCAGCTGGAGCGATGAGGACGAAGAATTTAGCTCGCCGCTGATGGCGTTCTTGGACAAAGCCGTATTGGATGCGGGTGATGCGCAAGCCGACGAGTACCAAGACGCCGTGCAGCTGATGACATTGCATTCGGCGAAGGGTCTAGAGTTCCCTCTGGTGTTCTTAACAGGCGTGGAAGAGAACATCTTCCCAAGCAAAATGTCTTTTGAAGAACCCGGTCGTCTCGAAGAGGAACGTCGTCTTTGCTACGTGGGGATTACTCGCGCAATGGAAAAACTGTATATCACCTACGCGGAATCTCGTCGTTTGTTTGGTAGCGAATCGTTTAACAGCCCATCTCGCTTTATCAAAGAGCTACCACCGGAATGCTTGGAAGAAGTTCGTCTTCGCTCACAAGTAAGCCGTCCTGTGTCTTTGCAGCGTCCAGATTACAACTTTGAAAAGAATAAACTGCAAAACAGCAATGTGTTGAACAGTTACAAAGCGCCAGAAGTTACCGTGAACATGGGGGATCGAGTCAATCACCCGGTGTTTGGCGAAGGCTTAGTGATCAATTACGAAGGCCAAGGCCCACAAGCACGAGTTCAGGTTAACTTCGATGATGAAGGCACCAAGTGGCTGGTGTTGTCATTCGCTAAATTGGAGGTTTTGTAGCTTTGGTTTAGATGGAATATCTCGTTGTCTGATTAGCTTGCGCCTGCTTCGCAAGCTCAGCGCGTCAGCAGGAATAATACCAGCGTCCTTTCAATTAAACTGCTTAGCCTGCAGCAAAGCGGGTTAGCAGGGATAAGACTCTGCTGGCCTTTTGTAGTCTTGTTTTGAAGCTTATTACGTTTCAGCGTTTTCTTTCCCATCCTCTAGCGATTTATCCATTAGTTAAATGATCTAACAGCGTAAATGTTTTTAATTGCGGCAATTTTTTTAAATTGGTTGTAAACTGTTTAGAGTTGTAATGATTTAGTCGAAAAAGAGTGGGGCATGGCGATTCGTGTTGGTTTGATTGGTTTTGGTTTGTCTGGGCGGGTGTTTCACGCGCCTTTTGTGATGAATGATCCTGGCATGGAAATGGCGTATGTTTGCAGTTCGAAAGCAGATGAGGTTAGGGCGGTTCTGCCTGATGTGTCGGTGGTGTCGTCTGCTGAATCTGTGTTTGCGGCGCCGGATGTGGATTTGGTAGTGATTACGACGCCGAACGCTTTGCATTTTGATCAAGCAAAACAAGCATTAGAAAACGGTAAACATGTGTTGTTGGAAAAACCTTCTGTTACCCGATTATCTCAGATTGAAGCTTTGTGTGCCTTGGCGAAGCAAAAAGGCTTGGTGTTTTGTGTGTATCAGAATCGTCGTTTTGATGGCGATTTTTTGCGTCTTAAAGCATTAATTGAAAGCGCTGAGTTGGGCGAGTTGAAGCATTTGGATTCTCGTTTTGATCGTTTTCGACCTACCACGCAAGCGCGCTGGCGTGAAGAGCCGGGTGTCGGCACGGGGATTTTTTGGGATTTAGGGCCGCATATTCTAGATCAGGCACTGAGTTTATTTGGGCCGCCGAAGTGGTTGCATGCGAGTATTGATAAGCTACGTGACGGGAGCCAAACCCATGACTGGTTTGAAGTGGAGTTTGGTTACGATGATAAACGCGTGCGCTTAGCATCTACACCATTTGAAGCCGGTGAAATGCGCCGCTTTAACGCAAGGTTTACTAAAGGCTGTTGGCAGTGTGTGGGTTTAGACCCGCAAGAAGAAGCATTGCGAGCAGGGCAAATGCCATGGCAGGATGAATTTCCTTCGAAAGCCGCCCAGCAAAAAATCACTCGTTTTGTTGCGCATTCTCAAGATGATATTGAAAGCATTCAAGAAGCTGCAACACAGGGCGATTATGCGGCGTTTTATGCGCAACTGCGTGATGCGATTCTGGGTAAAGGCGAGGCTCCGGTTACGATGGAGCAGGCTTGTCAGTTGATTTATTTGATCTGTTTGGCGGAGCAGTCGGCAGAAAGTGGTCAGCGAATGTCTTGGGGTTATACGCCGAGTTTTTCTGTTAAGTGAATTTGTCGCGATAAATTAAAAAAAGAGTTGAGCAAGATTCCTACAATTCTTATCATCATTTGCCCTTTTGATGTTTTATGCATTAAAAGGGCAATTTTCTGTCTGATCTTATAATAAAAAGGCAATAAAGGACGGCATTTAGCGGGTGCTTTTATTGATCCAATCTCCATGGATGGTGGTGTTTTCTCATCGCTTTCTCATGTCTCAGACACATTTCATCTAGATTGAACATCTACGTTGTTAAAAATAGTGGTTAAAAAGTAACTGGCTCCCTGAGGGAAAATAATGCGTAATTTAATGGTATTGGGCAAATTAGCATTTGCTGGTTTGTTTGCTTTGTCTTTGGTCGCTTGTGGCGGATCAGAGAAAGCCGAAGAAACGGCAAAAGTTGAGAAAAAAGTAGAAACGATTCACTGGAAAATGGTCACGACTTGGCCTAAAAACTTTCCAGGCTTGGGCACAAGTGCTGAAGAGCTTGCGAAAAATATTACTAAAATGTCTAACGGTCGTTTGGACATTAAAGTCTACGCTGCTGGCGAATTGGTCCCTGCACTAGAAGTGTTCGATGCGGTGTCTCGTGGTACGGCAGAAATGGGTCATAGTACAGCCTATTATTGGAAAGGTAAGGCTCCTGCTGTGCAGTTTTTTTCGTCAGTGCCTTTTGGTATGACAGCACAAGAATTCAACGCTTGGCTTGAATACGGTGGTGGTTTAAAACTGTGGGAAGAAGTCTATGCGCCATTTAATATTATTCCTATGGCAGTAGGTAATACGGGTGCGCAAATGGGCGGTTGGTTTAATAAAGAAATCAATTCTCTAGCAGATTTCCAAGGCCTAAAAATGCGTATGCCTGGTTTAGGTGGTGAGGTATTGAAAAAAGTAGGTGCTGTCACTGTCAATCTTCCTGGTAGCGAAATATTCACGGCATTACAAACTGGAACTATTGATGCAACGGAATGGGTTGGCCCATACAACGATCTAGCGTTTGGTTTGTATAAAGCTGCGAAATATTATTATTACCCAGGTTGGCAAGAGCCAGGCTCTGCGGTTGAAGCACTTATTAATAAAGATGCTTTTAATGCGCTGCCTGCCGATTTACAAGACATTGTTCGTTCTGCTGCACAACAAGCTAACTTGAATATGTTAAGTGAGTTCACTGCTCGAAATGACGCGGCACTAACTACGTTAGTTAATGATCACAATGTTATTTTGAAAAAATTCCCCAAAGACCTGCTGGAAGCATTGCGTGTCGCGTCTGATGAAACACTAAAAGAAGTGGCTGCCAACGATCCTATGAGCCAAAAAGTCTATGACTCTTTCTCTGGTTTCTTGAACTCGGTTAGTCAGTGGCATGACATTTCTGAGCGTGCGTTTATCAATGCTCGTGCGACGGATTAATTTGTTGGTTTAATTACTAACTACATTGGCGAAAACATTAAGCCCTGTTATCCATAGATAGCGGGGCTTATTTTATCTTTTGGTTGTGCTCTTGATGTGAGCAAAGCCCTTATAAAAGTAACTCGTCTCCTAAGGGATGGACTTAATGAATACAATAAAAACATGGGGAAAAGTCGCGCTTGTCGGTTTATCAGCGCTGATTCTGTCGGCTTGTGGATCTGAAGAAAAAGAAACCGCAAAGGCTGAGCAAAAGACCGAGGTGATTCACTGGAAAATGGTGACCACTTGGCCGAAAAATGCTCCGGGCGTGGGAACGGGGGCGGAAACGCTTGCTAAGAATATTAAAGAAATGTCTAACGGTCGATTGGATATTAAAGTCTATGCAGCGGGTGAATTAGTTCCAGCCTTGGAAGTGTTTGATGCGGTATCTCGCGGTACGGCGCAAATGGGCCATGGCGCGTCTTATTACTGGAAAGGAAAAGTCCCCGCCGCGCAGTTTTTCGCTACCGTGCCTTTTGGTTTTACCGCGCAAGAGTTTAACGCTTGGGTAGCCTATGGCGGCGGTTTACAGCTGTGGGAGGAAATTTACGCACCGTTTAACTTAATCCCTATGGTTGCTGGTAACGCAGGCGTACAAATGGGCGGTTGGTTTAATAAAGAGATTAACTCGCTGGCGGACTTCCAAGGTTTGAAAATGCGCATGCCGGGATTGGGTGGTGAGGTACTGAAAAAAGTCGGTGCATCGCCAATCAACTTGCCAGGCAGTGAAGTATCTACAGCGCTGCAGACGGGAACCATTGATGCTACAGAATGGGTTGGGCCTTATAACGATCTTGCGTTTGGTTTGTATAAAGCGGCGAAATATTATTATTACCCAGGTTGGCATGAGCCGGGTTCTGCTGTTGAAGCTATCTTTAACAAAGATGCTTTTGAAGCCTTGCCAAAAGATTTAAAAGCCATTGTACGCTCTGCGGTTCAGCAAGCTAATTTGGACATGATCAACGAGTTCACTGCACGCAATAATGCGGCGCTGCAAACCTTGGTGAATGAACATAATGTGATTCTTAAACCCTTCCCTAGTGATCTATTATCGGCGCTTAAGAAAGCCTCTCACGAGACAATAGAAGAAGTAGCCGCTAATGATCCAGATAGTCAGAAAGTGTACGAGTCGTTTAAGAACTTCTTAGCGCCGGTGACACAATGGCATGACGTTTCTGAGCGCGCTTATATCAATGCGCGAGCAGATGATTAAGCTCCCCGTCTTTTAAAACGTCTATCTAGTACCACTAAAAGCTCCGTTATCTTTGATAGCGGAGCTTTTTTGTTTTGCATTAATAGTACTAAGAGCGGCTAGAAAAAATAAATATCAAAAAGGTCTTGAGCGCTGGCAGCGCAATTCATACTATTCAATACACTTGGTGCATAAAATATGAACTTGAGTTCGAATTTTGTCCTTAATTAAGGTTCTTGCTCGTATACAAGTAGGGTTGTATTGCTCGTAATGTGCACGCTAAGTCCAATAAAAATAACTAGTCTCCTGAGGGATAATCAATGATAACAATAAAATCGTGGGGCAAACTGGCGTTAGTCGGTTTGGCTGCTGCCACCTTGGTGGCATGTGGTGGATCAGAAGAAAAAGAAACCGCAAAGGTAGAAAAAACAGCGGATGTCATTAACTGGAAAATGGTCACCACTTGGCCGAAAAACTTTCCTGGTTTGGGTACGGGTGCTGAAAATCTAGCCAAAAGCATTAATGAGATGTCCAATGGACGTATCAACGTAAAAGTCTATGCAGCGGGTGAATTGGTCCCTGCGTTAGAAGTATTTGATGCCGTGTCTCGTGGTACGGCGCAAATGGGCCACGGTGCGGCTTATTACTGGAAAGGCAAAGCGCCAGCCGCTCAGTTCTTCACTGCGGTACCGTTTGGCTTTACCGCTCAAGAAATCAATTCATGGATTCACCACGGTGGCGGTTTGAAATTGTGGGAAGAAATCTACGCGCCATTTAACTTGATCCCAATGGCAGCGGGTAACACGGGTGTACAAATGGGCGGTTGGTTCAATAAAGAGATTAATTCTTTGGCGGACTTCCAAGGCCTAAAAATGCGTATTCCTGGCTTGGGTGGCGAAGTCTTGAAGAAAGTGGGCGGTACGCCAATTAACCTTCCTGGCGGCGAAATCTTTACTGCTTTGCAGTCTGGCACTATCGATGCGACAGAATGGGTTGGTCCATACAACGACCTAGCGTTTGGCTTGTACAAAGCGGCTAAATTCTACTACTACCCAGGCTGGCATGAGCCAGGTTCTACGATGGAAGCGATCTACAACAAGGAAGCGTTCGAAGCCTTGCCAAAAGATCTACAGCTGATCGTACGTGCGGCCACTCGTCAAGCTAATGCGGAGATGTTGGATGAGTTCACTGCATTGAACAATTCTGCATTGCAGACATTGGTAAACGAACATAACGTAATCTTAAAACCTTTCCCAGATGATGTGTTGTTAGCGCTGAAAAAAGCCTCTGTTGAAACACTAGATGAAGTGGCTGCGGCTGATCCAATGAGCCAAAAAGTCTATGATTCATTCAAAGAGTTTGGTGCGAAAGTAAGAGCGTGGCACGAAGTGTCAGAACGCGCTTATATCAATGCTCGCGAGTTGAATTAAGCGTATTTCATTACTTTTGATTTGAGCTAACTTATTGATCTAAAAGCTCTGTTATCACTGATAGCAGAGCTTTTTTTTGGTGAAGCGTTATTCGTTCGGCTGATAAATAAAACCAAGAAATAAAGCCAAAAAAGCCTTGAGGCTTGATATTGCTATTTATACTATTAGAAGTACTTAGTGCATAAATTATGTCTATAGAGTCAATTCTGGCTCGTCTTTGCTTTGCTCATAGCATCAAGCAAGGTGTTGTATAAAAATAAAGGTTTTTAGGGATAATCAATGAGAACAATAAAAATGTGGGGAAAACTGGCGTTAGTCGGTTTGACGGCGGCGAGCTTGGTGGCTTGTGGTGGAGCAGAAGAGAAAGCAACGGCAAAGGTTGAGAAAGCGGCGGATGTTATTCATTGGAAAATGGTTACAACATGGCCGAAAAACTTTCCCGGTTTAGGCACAGCGGCAGAGCATTTAGCGGAAAACATTACCGCAATGTCTAATGGGCGCTTAGTCGTAAAAGTCTACGCGGCAGGTGAACTGGTACCCGCGTTGGAAGTATTTGATGCGGTGTCTCGTGGCACCGCTCAAGTAGGTCATGGTGGCGCTTTCTACTGGAAAGGCAAAGCGCCAGCGGCACAGTTTTTCTCGGCTGTCCCATTTGGCTTTACCGCACAAGAAATGAACTCATGGCTGCATTACGGTGGCGGTCTGAAATTGTGGGAAGAGACTTACGCTCCCTTTAACTTGATCCCAATGGCAGCAGGTAATACTGGGGTACAGATGGGTGGGTGGTTTAATAAAGAGATCAACTCCCTTGCTGACTTCCAAGGCCTGAAAATGCGTCTTCCTGGCTTAGGTGGCGAAGTGTTGAAAAAGGTCGGGGGTACACCAGTTAACTTGCCTGGTAGTGAGATCTTCACCGCACTGCAAACCGGCACCATTGACGCAACTGAATGGGTGGGTCCTTACAACGACCTAGCATTTGGCTTGTATAAAGCGGCGAAGTTTTACTACTACCCAGGCTGGCACGAGCCAGGTTCTACGATGGAAGCAATATACAACAAAGACGCTTTTGAGGCTTTGCCAAAAGATCTTCAGCTGATCGTTCGAGCGGCGACGCGCCAAGTGAATGCCGATATGTTGGATGAGTTTACAGCGCGTAATAATGCGGCATTAGAAACCTTAGTAAATGAACATCACGTGGTTTTGAAGCCATTTCCAAAAGAGGTGTTAGTGGCATTGAAAAAAGCCTCCGCTGAAACATTGGATGAAGTGGCGGCCGCTGACCCAATGAGTCAAAAAGTCTACAACTCTTTTAAAGAGTTTAATGGCAAGGTTAGAGCATGGCACGAAGTGTCTGAGCGAGCTTATATTAACGCTCGTGAGCTTGAGTAACAGAGCGTTTTTGAGCAATGAATAAAAGTAAGGGCCCTTCTAGATATCAAGAAGGGCCCTTTTGTTTTTTACAGCGTATCTATGATGAACAGGTTTAGTCGTTCATGCTGCCCAATTCAAGCAGTGTCGCGTTGCCACCGATCGCTGTTGTGTTGTTAGACACGGTACGCTCGGTGACAAAACGCAGCACGTAATGTGGTTTGGCAATCACACTTAGATTTTCCGCATCGGTCTCTTCAACTAATTGGCAGATCAAGCCGCTTTTTGCAGCAAGACGTTGGCTTAGCAATTGCGCTTGCATTGGGTCGCAAAGTGTTGCGATACCAGCTAGGTGATTGGCTTCAATCAAAGAATCTTGAGCAGATTCTGCAATGTTCTGCACGACACCCTCTGCCACGAATGGAGAAATCATATCCATGATTTCTTGACCCGTTTGACCAACGGTAATCACTGGGTTGCCAGCAATAAGTGCAGCAAACACTTGACCAACCAAACCGACTTTTGCTTTTTCGCCTTCGATAGAAGACATGCAAAGAAACACGCCACGACCTTGGTTAGATAGCTCGTTGCGTTCGCCAGTTGGCCCAGGCATTATGCGTGTTTCCGCAATAGATTGCTTCGCGTTATCGATCTGCCACGCGGCCATTTTGCTTTGTTCTTTAGGGAAGGCATTAAGGCTTTTTTGCAGTTTTTCTGCACGGCCATTTACGCCAAGTTTGTCCCATGCTTCGAAGACTTTTTGAGAGACCTGAATTTGGATAGGTTGTACGATTGTCATAGTAATGTCTCCCCTTAAAGGTCTTGCTCAATAGCGAAGCGTTGAAGGTAATGTGGACCGCCAGCTTTTGGTCCTGTGCCGGATAAACCTTGTCCACCGAAAGGCTGAACGCCAACTACGGCACCGACTTGGTCGCGGTTGATATAAAGGTTACCCACGCGAGCGCGACTCGCAATACGTGCACAAGTGGTTTCGTTACGGCTGTGAACACCCATGGTCAAACCAAAACCGGAATTATTGATGGTGTCGATGATCTTATCCAAGTCGCGTGCTTTGTAGCGTACAACGTGCAGGATAGGGCCAAATTTTTCATCCGTTAGCTGGTCAATGCTGCTGATTTCAAATGCCGTTGGCGCAACGTAGGTGCCGTTTTTAGCGAAGTCTGGCAGTTCTGCTTGGGCAATTAGTTTGCTTTCTTTGGTCATGCGTTCGATGTGTTCAAGCAACATGTCTTGAGCTTTCTTGTCGATAACGGGACCCACATCTGTGCTGTGTAGGTAAGGCAAACCAACGCTTTGTTCAGCCATGGCACCTTTGATCATTGGAATAACACGATCGGCGATGTCAGCTTGTACGAACAATACACGTAATGCAGAACAACGCTGACCAGCTGAGGCAAACGCCGAACGAACTGCATCGCGAACCACTTGCTCAGGCAAAGAAGTTGAATCAACCAGCATAGCGTTTTGGCCGCCTGTTTCCGCAATTACTGGCACTGGCGCAACGCCACGAGCTGCAAGGGTACGGTTGATCAATTGTGCTGTGCCAGTGGAACCTGTGAAGGCAAGACCGGCAATGCGTTTGTCGCTCGTTAGTGGAGCGCCAACGGTGGCGCCGTCACCTGGTAACAAGTGAAGCACGTCTGTTGGAACGCCTGCTTGGTGTAGCATTTCAATGGCGCGGAAAGCGATTAAGCTCGTTTGCTCAGCAGGTTTCGCAACCACTGTGTTACCAACCACAAGAGCGGCAACTACTTGGCCAGTAAAGATGGCCAATGGGAAGTTCCATGGGCTGATACAAGTGAACACGCCGCGGCCGTTTAGCTTGGCTTGCTTTTCTTGACCTAAGAAATCGGTGTAGCTGGATGGATTAGCAAAATGGCTACGAGCTTGTTGAGCATAGTAGCGACAGAAATCCACCGCTTCACGTACTTCGTCGATGCTGTCTTGAATGGTTTTACCTGCTTCACGGTGGCAAAGAGCCATTAGTTCCGCGTAGTTTTCTTCCATCAAGTCGGCCATTTTATCTAGGCAATCAGCACGTTCTGTTGCTGGACGTGCAGACCATGCAGGGAAAGCGGCTTCGGCAAGGTCAATAGCCTTGGTAACAGTCGCTGGGTCTGCCCAGTCAATTTGACCTGCAGTTTGGTTGTGGTCATAAGGACTTTCAATAGAATGCGTTTGACCTGTTGCGACTTTCTCACCACCAACAATAGGGAAGGCTCGCCATTGGGTGTCTTGTCCCATGAAAGCATCGATTTTCGCTTTGAAAGGCGTCCAGTCAGAATCAATTTCGATGTTTGGACCAAAAGAGTTCTTACGGTCGTCAAATAAACCAGAAGGTAAGCTAATGTGCGGGTTCGCCAATGTCTTACGGCTTTCAAGTGTTGTTACTGGGTGACCAATCAACTCAGAAACAGGGTAACTAGCGTCGATCAAACGGTGAACGAATGAGCTGTTGGCGCCGTTTTCTAGCAGACGACGAACCAAGTAAGGAAGCAAGTCTTTATGGCTACCGACAGGTGCGTAAATACGTACACAGATGTCGCTGTCTTTGATCAAACGGTTATAAAGCGCATCGCCCATACCATGTAGACGCTGGAATTCATATTCATCTGTCGTTGCGCCTAACTGCTTAGCAATGCAGCTAATGGTCGCAATGGTGTGTGCGTTGTGGCTGGCAAACTGTGGGAAAATGTTTGCACGAGCGTGTTCGCTCAATAGGAAATTCGCGCACGCCAAGTAAGAAACGTCGGTGGATTCTTTACGTGTGTAAACTGGGTAACCATTGATACCGCGTTGTTGGCACATCTTGATTTCAGAATCCCAGTAAGCGCCTTTTACAAGACGCACAGGTATGCGATCGCCTTCTTCTTTAGACAGTGCAGCCAACCAAACTAAAACCGGCAGAGCGCGTTTTGAGTAAGCCTGAACCACAAGACCAAATAAGCCCCAACCTTTGGTGCATTCGTCGCGGAACAGTTTTTCAAACAAATGCAAAGACAGTTCTAGACGATCTGCTTCTTCCGCATCGATAGTGATACCGACGTTCAACGAACGAGCTTTGATGATCAAGCCTTTAACGCTGTCGAAAAGTTCTGTCATGACGCGTTCTTCACAACCCACTTCGTAACGCGGGTGAAGCGCTGACAGTTTGATAGAAATAGTCGGGCGGTGTTTTTGGCTGTAAGTGTCTTTGCCGACAGACTCAACCGCTTGCAGGTAAGATTTTAGGTATTTGTCTGCATCGGCAGCGGTTAGCGCTGCTTCACCCAACATGTCGAAAGAATAAGTGTAACCTTTGTCGCGGTAGCCTTTACCACGAGACAAGGCTTCTTCAATGCTGCGGCCTAGAACAAACTGGTGTCCCATGATTTTCATCGCTTGGTTCATCGCTTTACGAATCACTGGCTCAGAAACACGGTTTACCATGCGGTTTACCAAGTTAGCTGGTGTTCCGTCTTTTTTCTCGTCCATAGTGACGATTTTACCCGTCAACAATAAGCCCCAAGTAGACGCGTTAACGAAGAAAGAATCGGAGTTCTTAGCGTGAGATGCCCAATCGGCAACGCTTAAACGGTCTTTAATAAAAGCATCAGCGGTTTCTTTGTCTGGCACGCGCATTAACGCTTCGGCCAAACACATCAGCAAAATGCCTTCTTTGGTGTCTAGGCTGTATTCTAATAGCAAAGCGTCGATCATCGACATGCTATCGTCATCTTTACGAACGTCAGCAATCAAGTTTGCAGCGGCATTGGTTTGGTCTTCTAGTTCACCTTCCGTGGGTTTAGCCAAAGGTAATAATTCCTTTAACCACTTCTCTTCATCCATATTATAAAGAGGGGAAATTAGCTGCCACAATTCATTGAGTGGACGCTGAATGAAGTTAGGCTGTAACACCTCAATCGCTTTAAACATGGTTGGATTCTCCCGCGTTAACATAAAAAGCTAAATGACTTTTTATTAAGGCCGCATATTGTTATAGAGCAGTTAGCGCTTTTTGATTATTTTTTACTCTGCATAATCAAAAAAATGCATGTCTGGATAATGCTGACACTTTAGTGACAGAGTGGATAAATTGTCTTTCGAAAAAGTCGTTTTTTTTTATAAGAAAGTCCGACTGGACAAGAATAAGCATAGCAGCAATTTATTCTCTTGCAGACGTTTTGGGAAACCGATGGAAATGCTTCTACTAAATGGTGCGTGCATTAGAGTTTTATGGAGATTGTTAGTTCGCTCCTTCCATAACTTAAGTGGTATGTTAAAGTGATTTACTTTTTCACTCAGGATCAATTCTACTCATGGACAAGACACTTCAGCAATACAAGGTATTTAAAGTCATTGGTTTTCTTCTATGTCTTCTCCTTACGCAAGTTGCGAAAGCTTCATCCGCTGAGACGTTCGACTGGCATAAGCAAAATAAATACGGCAATACGCTTTTGCACCTCATTTATTCAGGTAACGCTTGGCAAGATAAGAGCAATGAAGACAAAGTAACATTACTAAGAGAGGCATTTGATGCTGGTGAAATAGACCCAAACATACGAAATGCCAACGGTGAAACGGCTGCTCATTTGGCGATGACATTAATTTTTGATAAAAGCAGGAAAACGGGTGATCTTTATTACAGCTCGGATTTTTTTAAAGTCTTATTACAACAACCCAACCTAAATCCGAATATTAAAGATTATAACTACCGTCAAACCCCTTTGATGGATTTGATAATAAATTCTCCGGATAATGGATATAACAACATATTTGTTGCTAAACACTACCCAAGAACATTAGAAATTTTTAATTATTTTACCACACATACAGGTTTAGTCTTAAACTATACCAATAATATTCATCAAACTATCGAAATGGCGCTAGAACAACAAGCTTCTAGATTCTTTGGAGAAACAGAAGAAAATATTGAAGATTTCAAATCGAAAATTCAATCAAAAAACTTAAAGCTTCAGTTATCTGATAAATTTGATGAAGATGAAAGTTATCGATTATGGTCAACTTTTTATAATATGAATAGCGGCTTGGACTTGGGTTACCTAAAAAGCTATAAAAACTATATTATACAATATATTAATAAAGGCGCAGATCCGGACTACTTAGAACAGGGTTATACTGTATTAAATATATTGGCAAACTCCACGTCGAGAAGTTATGGCGTAGACTACGAGTCTAATGATCAATTAAGAACACAGTTAGCTCAATTAATTATCGACAATGGAGCTGATATTAATACGTTTGCAACAGATGGAAATACGCCGCTGCATAACTCAATAAGAAGTAGCAATCTCTACTTTATTAAAATGTTATTCTCTCAGCCTAATCTGGATTATAACCGCCAAGATAGCAAAGGAAATACTCCTGTAATGGCGTTTTTTAGATATTATTGGAGAAGTGATGATTTTAAGGAAGTAACAGAGTTACTATATTCTCAAAAAAACAAGTTTGATCTAAATATAAGAAATTATTCAGGAGAAACGGGGTTAGATATTCTTGATAACATTATAGACTCTAGAAATAGAGATTTTCTTGGAAAATGGATCGACGAGTAGCTGCTCCTAGAAATTATATCTAGATATCAATAACACCCCGATAGATATAATACTTATATCTATCGGGGTTAGAGGAAAAGAACTTTATATTAACGTAGATTTTTTAGATAGATATTATTATTTTCTATACGGTATGTATTTATAGATAAGACTCTCACATCATGATTTCAAGCAAGTACTAGAGGGGAATACTCCGTGATCGACACAAAAATTCAATTTTTCAGCCGCTATTTATTTGTATTTAACAGGTTCCCATCTTTATCATAGAGACTATCTGTGTTGTTAACCTCATCAATAGAGCGCATTAATTCGCCAGTTTGATAATAGGAATTAATGATTCGATTATTATCATAGTTCTCCCGCTCCATAAATTTACTACCTCCGCCTTGTATATTTATTCTTAAAAATATGAGCCGGCTATCTTCTTCAAAAAATGATTCGCTTTCTAAAACACCAGTTGAATAGTATCGCTTTGTTACACCTTTCCAATATGGAAAAAGGATTCTATTTTTCTTTTCGATATGGCGTTCATAAGATTTTATGCCATTAAAAAAATATGTTGTTACACCAATTCTTTTTCCTTGATAAAATTCTTCTTCACTTTTTATTTTTGTGAGGTCTTTATCATAATACTCTTTTCTAGATCCGGAATACTGGGATGTAGAAAAGCAGTTGTCATCAGAAACCTCTTTTGTTATATAATTAACTCCAGAACAAACTGTTTTTATTCTTATGGGTTCAGAGACATTATAAAATCTAACCTTATCTGGATCAAAAAGATTCACTTCTAGTGCAACATTTCCATTTTTGTCATAAGTGGTAGTTTTGATAAGAACGCCATCTTTGTAATCATCTTCTCTGAATCTTTTTTTGTAACCATAAGAGTAAATGATTTCGCTATCTAAACTAAAGCCGTTATATTTTTTAAAGTAACTTGCTTTTATCTTTCTGTTTTTTACGTCCCAATAAGAAGTACTGTCTATCACATCTCTTATTTGAGACGGCGTATAAGAGTAATCAATTTCTTTTTTGTATGTCAGTTTTCCGTTTTTAAATCTGTATAATAGATCATTGTCTTTGTCACGGTTGTAACCTGATTCTGTTGTTCGAAACTTTAAAATTCCCGTATAGGGTGAACCTTCTATTAATAAGTCCTGCGCTTTATTGAATATTTCTGCCATTTTCATCAGGTCGAAATCAATTTTATCTCTTTCTTCGATGATTTTTCCGTTTTTATATCGAATATATTTGGATAGTTTTTTATGAAGAGGATTATTTTCTTTTTCAGGATGGATATAATAGGTTGTTATTCCTGTTAAGGGTTTTCCTTCAAAGTAGTACTTTCCCTCTTTCTCTGAAATTCCATCTTCTTTCCTAAGAAAATTAATATCAAAGATAACTTCAGAATAGACTTGACTTGAATATATTGAAAATAAAAAAATAAATTTCAACAGCGTTATTCTCACTTTTAAATCCTTTTTAATGTATTTCTGGTTGGTATATTTATATTAGTATTTTCTGATCAGCTAACATAATAGCTTTATAGGTGTTATTTGCAGCAAGTAACTAATTAATAGTTAGCGATTACCAAATTGCTTTTGGTATTTTAATGGCGTAATGCCAAGGGTTTGAGAGAACACATTGGTCATCGCGCTTTGGCTGGAGAATCCACACATTTCGGCCACTTGAATAGGTGGGAAGCCTTCGGCGAGTAAGCTTTGGGCACGCTCTAAACGTTTGCGCATTAGGTATTGATGCGGTGTCATGCCAGTGCGGTCTTTAAAGCGCTCGTGAAACTGGCTGACACTCAAAAAGCAGAAGTTTGCCAACTGATCGATATGCACACGGCGAGATAAATTTAGCTCGATAAACTGATCGAGTTTATCGATATCAAGATGGTTGCCACGGCTTCGGACATCTTTGTTGTTTATTTGGTGGCGAATGGCACTTAACAAGGTATTGCCGCAAGCACGAGCCAGAATCATATCGTTTGGGTATTGCTGTAATTCACCAGACAGAGCTGAAGCCAGTATTTGCAAGCGAGGATTGAGCTGAAAGTACGCCGCTTGGTCAAATAAACGAGATACGACTTCGTATTCTTCGTCGGTAATGCCTTTTTGCGGTGGAATGGGCAGATTGACGACCATGATACGATTTTCACCCAGACCCGCAAACGCATGACTGTTTTCTGACGGAAGAATACAGCCTTCGCCAGTATGCAATTGCTTGCCTTTGCCTTCTATATCGAAATCGGTATTGCCATCAAGCACAACCACCAGCTGATGGTAATCATGATCGTGGGCGTCCGCTTCAATAGGCAGGCTGAAAACATCGGAATCAGACTGAGTCAAAATGTGCCTTTTTAATAAACATAAGTGGGAAAGTATAGCGACCTTAAGGCGGCTTTAGTAGCGTATTTTTGTGAAGATATCGGATTTTACGGCATAAATGGCAGCTTGAAGTGCATAAAAAGGCAGATTAAAGAGGAAAAACAAACACGGCACTTATCTCATGAAGAGTTTTCTAAAGCGCCGTGTTTGAATAATATTTATTCTAGTTAATACGAATAACGAGGTTACCTAGCGCACCAGGCTTTAAGACATCATCGTGAGCCTGAGCTAACTCAGTAAGCGGGTAGCTATGTCGGATCACAGGCTTTAGTACGCCTTTTTCAAACAGCGGACGTAAGGATTTTGCAATCAAGGCCAATTCGGCAGGTTTCACATTGGCTAATGCCACACCAACTACAGAAGCATCACGAGCCATCAAATCACGAGGATTGATCTCTACCGTGCCGCGGTTCCCCACGACTGCCACACAACCACCAAAGGCTAGGGCTTTTAAGTCTTGATCTAAGTTGTGGTTCGCCAGCATCTCAATAACAATATCAAAACCCGCCTCTAAAGATTGATAAGGCGCAAGATGATCCGCCTCATTGTGCATAATGATATTAGTCACGCCTTGTTGACGTAATAAGTCGGCGCCAGCGGCTGTTCCTGAACTGGCAACCACATCCATACCTGTCGCTAAGGCTAATTGCACTGTAGCAATGCCGACAGCGCCCGTTGCGCCATGTACTAATACCTTGTCACCTGCTTTGCCGTTAGCACGACCAAACAAGGCACGATGAGCGGTGGTGTAAGGAATTCCTAAACAAGCGCCTTCTTCGAAAGACAAAGCGTCTGCCAGCGGATAAGTGTGAGTTGCTGCACAAGCGGCAAACTCAGCCGAAGAACCGCTTAGATTACGGCTAAAATACACCCGCTGACCAATTTCGAAGCCAGTTACATTAGCACCTAGTTCAACAATAGTACCCGCGCCGTCAGATCCCGGCGTATGCGGAAAATTAGCTGAATAATTATTGGTGCCTGAGCGAATGTAAGTGTCCACTGGATTCACGCCAGCAGCACCGACTTGAACCAAAATTTGGTCCGTAGTGATACTTGGCTTTTGAGCCTCAACCAGCGATAAATCGCTGGCTGGGCCGTAGTCTTTCATTTGCATTGCTTTCATATTGAGATCCTTAGTCGGCATAGACTTGTTCAGGTAGCCACGTCGCGAGATCTGGCCAGATCGACAACATTATTAACACTAAAACTTGAATCAGAATAAAAGGAATTACGCCTTTATAAATAGACTGAGTTTTCAGTTCTGGTGGCGCCACGCCACGTAAGTAAAACAGCGCAAATCCGAATGGTGGCGTTAGGAAAGATGTCTGTAAGTTGATTGCCATCATAATACCCAACCACACAGGATCTAAGCCCATAGCTAGCAGCACTGGCGCAACAATTGGCACAACCACAAAGGTGATTTCAATGAAGTCTAGGATGAAGCCAAGGAAGAACATCAGCAACATAACGACGATCATCGCACCGACAACACCACCGGGAAGTTGTGAGAAGAAATCTTGAATCAACTCTTCGCCACCAAAACCACGGAACACCAAAGAAAACAAAGAGGCGCCGATCAGGATCATGAACACCATACAGGTGACTTTTGTGGTCGAATACACCGCGTCTTTTAAGGTAGGAAAGCTCAGTTTGCCACTGCCTAGCGCTAACAGTGCGGCACCTAGTGCGCCAACGCCTGCGGCTTCCGTTGGTGTCGCAATCCCACTAAGAATCGACCCCAAAACCGCGAAGATAAGCACCAAAGGCGGAACCAATCCTTTAAACAGCTGAATCACTAAGGACTCGTTTGAGCCATTACGTAACTCTTCTCTAGGCACAGCTGGCGCTTTATGTGGCTGTAACCAAGCGACCATAATGACGTAAAGAATATATAGACTGACCAAGATTAAGCCCGGAATCAGCGCGCCAACAAACAAGTCACCCACAGAGATAGTTTTCGGCGAGAATATTCCCATTTCCAATTGCGCTTTCTGATACGCATTGGACATCACATCGCCCAATAGAACCAAAGCAATAGATGGCGGAATGATTTGTCCCAAGGTGCCTGTCGCACAAATAGTACCGGCTGCTAACGCTGGATCGTAGCCACGGCGCAACATGGTAGGCAAAGAAATCATCCCCATAGTCACCACGGTCGCACCCACAATGCCAGTACTCGCCGCTAACAACATGCCCACCAAAATAACTGAAATGCCTAAACCGCCACGCAAGGTGCCAAACAACATGGCCATGGAGTCGAGTAGTTTTTCAGCCAGTTTGGATTTTTCGAGCAAAACGCCCATTAAAACAAACAGCGGTACGGCAATTAAGGTTTCATTGCCGATAATACCGAATAAACGGTTTGGCAAGGCTTCTAGGAAAACACTATCAAAGGTGCCGAACATGGAGCCAACAGCCGCAAAAATAAGCGCTGTACCACCCAGAGAAAATGCGACAGGGTAACCGAACAGCAAGCAAACACAAACGCCGGCAAACAGCCATAAAGGAATAAATTCAGCCATTAGTTTTGTCCTTTAGCCTGTTTATTATTGGGGGAGCGAGCCGCAGTCACAACGCCAATATTTTTCAAAATATCAGCCGAGCCTTGAATGATCATACTCACCATCATGATGGGAATTAACGTCTTTAGTAGATACACAAAAGGCAAACCGCCCGGTTCAGGAGAGGTTTCGAGTACTCGCCAAGAAGCACTCACGTAATCAAAGCTCAAATACGCGGTATAAAGAGTGAATGGCAACAGGAAGAAAAGGCCGCCAATGATATTCACCCAGGCTTTTTTCGTGACAGAAAAATCACGATAAAAAACATCAACACGAACGTGCTCATCGTCTTTAAAGGTATACGCTGCACCCAACATAAAGACCATGGCATGCATATAAAGCACGGACTCTTGTAGCGCGATCGCACCAATATCAAAGCCATAACGCAAAAGCACAATGAGACAGGTAAGTAGCATCATCGCTAACGTAAGCCAAGCAACGCATCTTCCCATGTAATGGGAAATCGTCTCAGCCGAACTGACCAGTTTGTTTAACATTAAAATACCCACAGTTTTTAATCATTTTTTATCGGACGTTTAATGAGCCCACAGTGCCTATAAAATCCGGATCGTTAGTCTATTGGATAACGCCACGCTTGGGAATATTTCAGGCGGCGCGAAAGGCAAGTTAGAAGACATTTAACAAAAATTAGCTGGTTACTTGATACAAAATTGATAAAAAATACTGAGGTGTGGGTGGTTGATGTTTATTAAGCCAACGCTGATTTCCTATTGGTTTTGTAAAGACTCATAATTTTTTTTTAAATATTTCATTCTTTAACATTACTGTCACATATCTTTCCTATAGTACAAAACATCGAACGAGCTATGGGCAGTTGCTCATAAATATTTGACTACAACCACTGAGGTTTATGTGATGAAAAAACTAGTTGCAGGTTTAGCGATGACAGCGGCAGTAGGCGTTTCTGTTAACGCTTTTGCAGATGTTGATTCAAATTTGATGTCTTACAGCAAAGCAAGTGGCGTTTCTGGCAATATTTCAAGTGTTGGCTCTGACACCCTAGCGAACCTTATGACATTGTGGGCAGAAGACTTTAAGCGTCTATACCCAAATGTAAACATTCAAATTCAAGCGGCTGGTTCTTCTACTGCGCCACCAGCATTGACTGAAGGTACTTCAAACTTCGGTCCTATGTCTCGCATGATGAAAGACAAAGAAGTTGCAGCATTTGAGAAAAAATACGGTTACAAGCCAACTGCCGTTCCAGTGGCTATCGATGCTCTAGCAGTATTCGTACACAAAGATAACCCAATCAAAGGTTTGTCTCTTCCTGAAGTGGATGCCATCTTCTCTTCTACTCGTAAGGGTGGCCACAGCGAAGACATCACTACTTGGGGTAAAGCTGGTCTAGATGGTGCTTGGGCAAAACGCGACATTCAATTGTTTGGTCGTAACTCAGTATCTGGTACTTATGGTTACTTTAAAGAACACGCTCTTTTCAAAGGTGACTACAAAAACAGTGTAAACGAGCAACCAGGTTCTGCTTCTGTTGTTCAGTCTGTTTCTACTTCTCTTAACGGTATTGGTTACTCTGGTATCGGTTACAAAACGTCTTCAGTACGTGCTGTACCTTTGACTAAGAAAGAAGGCGGCGCTTTCATTGACGCTACTGTTGAGAATGCAGCAACGGGTAAATATCCATTGTCTCGTTTCCTATACGTTTACGTAAACAAAGCACCTAACAAGCCGCTTGAACCACTACAACGTGAATTCGTAAAAATGGTTCTTTCTAAAATGGGCCAAGAGGTTGTCGTAAAAGACGGTTATGTACCTCTACCAGCTAAAGTTGCTAACAAATACCTGAAAGATCTAGGTATTAACTAAGTAACGCCTTAGCGAGCTTACGGATGAGATGCTAAAAGTAGGAGAGCCGAAACGCTCTCCTACTTTTCTCTGTGCTGTAGACTGTCACACTATTGTCACAATAGAAACGTCACACAACAAAGATGAATGCGGATGACTAAATCAACTGACCATCAGATGCCTGAACTGGACTTTAATACGCCAGCTTTAAAGCGTCATCGTAAAATTCGCGCCCTGAAAGACCGTATGGCTGGAATGGGTATTGCTGTTGGAGGTAGCAGTGTTATTTTGGCTGTGCTTCTAATCTGCTTCTATTTACTTTATGAAGTGGCGCCATTGTTTTCTAGCGCCAGTATCGAACCTGAGGCAAGCTATACGTTGCCAGCAAAGGACCAGGGTGAAAGTCTCTACCTAACGACAGAAGAACAAGCTGAAGTCGGTATGCGAGTAGCGAGTAATGGTAGTATCGTTTTCTTCTCTGTTGCTGATGGCAGCGTGATCGACACAGTTAAAAATCTTCGTACTGAAAAAGTCACTGCTTTTGCTGTTGAATCTGATACCAGCCATCTAATGGCGTTTGGTTATGAAGACGGTAAAGCGCTGATTGTAAAACACGACTACAAAATTTCTTACCCTGGCGGTGAGCGTAAAATCACTCCAGTGGTTGAATATCCTTATGGTGAAGAGCCTGTTGATGTGGCGAATTTCGCTATTAAGAAGTTAGCGCTTCGTGATGGCAGCGACAGCTTAACGATGGCGGCGATTGGTGATTCGAGCAGTGCTATTACTAAGGTATCGAAAGAAGCTAACTTTATCACTGGCGAAGTTGAGCTGAGCGAGCAAAGTGAGCCATTACCTTTCGTGTCTGATGTGGCCAGTATGCTACTGAGTGGTGATCAGCGTTATCTATATGTGGCGACGCGTTCTGGTGCCATGAGTGAATTTGATCTGCGAGATTTCGATAATATTGAACTCAAAGATGAAATGTCTCTGTTCAACGATACCAATACCAAACTTGTTTCGATGACGTATCTATTGGGTAAGTCTTCTATCATGGTGGCGGATTCTTCTGGTCGAGTGAGCCAATGGTTCAACGTGCGTAACGACCAAACCAATGAAGAAAAACTCACTTTTATTCGCGATGTTAAACAACCTGTTGCTTTAGTTGATTTGGCAATGGAACAACGCCGTAAAGGTTTTGCAACGCTTGATGAACGCGGTTTGGTGGCGATTTACAATGCGACTTCGACTCGCCAAGTCCTGAACGAAAAGCTGAGCGATGACAATGCTCGACTCATAAGCTTTGCGCCACGGGCAAACGGTTTGTTGCTGGAAGACAACAAAGGCGTACACTTCTTCCATGTAGACAACGAACACCCAGAAGTCTCTTGGTCGTCTTTGTGGGGCAAAGTCTGGTACGAAGGTTATCAAGAACCGACTTATACTTGGCAGTCTTCTGCGGCGAACAATGACTTCGAGCCGAAATACAGCCTGATGCCATTGGCATTTGGTACTTTAAAAGCTGCGTTTTACGCCATGTTGATGGCCGTGCCATTGGCG
Source organism: Marinomonas sp. (assembly GCF_965225885.1). Classification (NCBI taxonomy): domain Bacteria; kingdom Pseudomonadati; phylum Pseudomonadota; class Gammaproteobacteria; order Oceanospirillales; family Oceanospirillaceae; genus Marinomonas; species Marinomonas sp. Next base: position 517,471 of record NZ_OZ245329.1, on the reverse strand, counting down.
ATTTGTGGCGCTATCTATACAGCTTATTTCATGGCGCCTGCATTGCGTCGTAAGATCAAACCTGTGATCGAATTGATGGAAGCCTTGCCGACGGTAATTTTGGGCTTCTTAGCCGGTTTGTTCTTTGCACCTTTCTTAGAAGAAAACCTAGCGGCGACGTTCAGTATTTTCGTCGTTCTGCCGGTTGGCATTCTATTATTTGCTTATATTTGGTCGCGTTTACCTCAGCAAATTCGCTGGTTAGTGCCTGAAGGTTGGCAGCCATTGCTGCTTATTCCAGTCATTGTATTCTTAGCTTGGTTCTGTTTGGCGATGAGTCCAATCATCGAGTTGAACTTCTTTGGTGGTAATATTCGTGGCTGGATTACTCATGATCTTGGTATCACCTTTGACCAACGTAACGCGCTGGTGGTGGGCTTTGCCATGGGCTTTGCGGTTATTCCGACCATCTTCTCTATTACCGAAGATGCCATCTTTAGTGTGCCGAAAGCCTTAACTCAAGGTTCATTGGCGTTGGGTGCGACGTACTGGCAAACCATGACTCGAGTAGTACTGCCTACGGCGAGCCCTGGTATTTTCTCGGCGATCATGATCGGTATGGGTCGTGCCGTTGGTGAAACCATGATCGTATTGATGGCAACGGGTAATACGCCAATTATGGATTTCAATATCTTTGAAGGTATGCGGACTCTAGCGGCCAACTTGGCGGTAGAAGTACCAGAGTCTGAGGTGGGTAGTTCTCACTATCGTATCTTGTTCTTAGCGGCGTTTGTGCTCTTTATCTTCACCTTTGTAGTGAACACAATCGCTGAAACCGTGCGTCAGCACCTACGCAAAAAATACGGGTCGCTATAATGAGTACTCAAATGAAAATGAAGAAAAAGTCCGTATCTGAATGGGTCAAATCTGGTGATCCATGGGTGTGGCTAAATGCTGGCGCGGTGGCGATTTCTGTCATCATGGTCGTGGGTTTGTTACTGCTGATTGCTGTGCGTGGTTTAGGGCATTTTTGGCCTGCGGATGTGGTAGAAACACATTACGCTTTGCCAGGTGAATCTGAATACAATCTTGTTGCTGAACGTGTTGAAAGTGTGGAAGTGCCAGCGGCTCAGTTACGAGAAGCGGGCATCGACATCCCAGATCGTCATCAACTGATGCAACGTACTTTGATGAAAACTGGTAACCGCGATGTTTATGGTTCGGATTTTCGTTGGGTAATCGACGAATATCTAACGGATTCTAAGCGTCCAGAAATGCTATTCACCGCTGAGCGTCGTGAATGGGGTAACTTATATGGCTACCTTAAAGCCGTGAAAGAAGATGGCAAAATTGTTTCTGAAACCACTGATCTGACGCCAACTGATTCGGCTATGGCAACTTGGAATACCTTTGAGAAAAGCATCGAACGTGCTTCGGCCATTTTCGATGAGATCCATGAAATTGAGAAAAAAGACATTGGTAAGATCAACTACGCACTTGAGCGTATTCGTCTTGAACAGCGTCGTTTAGAACTAGAAAACAAATTGACCCCGGCGGCAGAGGCAGATCTTGCTGCAGAACGTGGTCAATACGATGAAGAGTACAAAGGCCTTCAGCAAAGCTTGATTGACCTTTATGCCAAAATCAACCGCGATACTTTTGTTGTACAAGTGATGGACGGCTCTGTGCATGAAATGCCAGTGGCGAAAATCGTACATGCTTACCGTGCTAACGCGATGAACGTTGGTCAGAAGATGAGTTTCTACTTTACTAAATTGTGGGAGTTCTTATCGGACGAGCCTCGTGAAGCCAATACAGAAGGCGGTGTGTTTCCAGCCATTTTCGGTACGGTGATGATGGTTCTATTGATGACGGTTCTGGTAACGCCATTTGGTGTGGTTGCCGCGGTTTATCTTCGTGAATATGCGTCACAAGGTTGGGTGACTCGTATTATTCGTATCGCGGTAAACAATCTAGCGGGTGTACCTTCTATCGTTTACGGTGTGTTTGGTTTAGGGTTCTTTATTTACTTCTTAGGCTCCGGTATTGACCAAGCGTTCTTCCCAGAAGCCTTACCATCACCAACCTTTGGTACCGGTGGTTTGATGTGGGCGTCTATTACGCTAGCGTTATTGACCGTGCCTGTGGTGATTGTGGCAACCGAAGAAGGCTTGTCGCGTATTCCTCGTAATGTTCGTGAAGGCAGCTTGGCACTGGGTGCGACGAAAGCCGAAACCTTATGGCGCGTTGTATTGCCAATGGCAAGTCCAGCAATTATGACTGGGGTTATCTTGGCTGTGGCACGTGCAGCGGGCGAAGTGGCTCCATTGATGTTGGTTGGTGTAGTGAAATTGGCGCCATCATTGCCATTGGATGGGAATTATCCTTACATCCACTTGGATCAAAAATTCATGCACTTAGGTTTCCATATTTATGACGTTGGTTTCCAAAGTCCGAACGTTGAAGCGGCACGACCACTTGTGTACGCAACCGCTTTATTGCTTGTGGTGGTTATTGCTTTGCTAAACTTATCAGCAGTAACGATTCGAAATCATTTACGTGAAAAATACAAATCGCTGGAAATGTAAGCGGCGGAGAAGAGATTATTATGAGCGACGTTAAAACACACTCAATTGATATTTCAGCAATGCAGCGTAGCCAACAGGCGTTGCGCATTGAAGAAGAAACAGTTTGTCTAGCCGTAAACGACTTGCATCTTTATTACGGTGAAAAAGAAGCGCTGAAAGGCGTTAACATGGTCATTCCAGAGAAAAAGGTAACGGCGTTTATCGGACCTTCTGGCTGTGGTAAATCAACGCTATTGCGTTGTTTTAACCGCATGAATGATTTGGTAGATGGTTGCCGTATTACGGGTGAACTTAACCTACGTGATGAGAACATCTATGCGAAAGGCACAGATGTGGCTGAGCTACGTCGTCGCGTTGGTATGGTATTTCAGAAGCCAAACCCGTTCCCAAAAAGCATTTACGAAAACGTCGCTTACGGCCTTCGTATTCAAGGCATTAATAAAAAGCGTCTGCTTGATGAAACGGTTGAATGGGCACTTCGCTCTGCGGCTTTGTGGGACGAAGTAAAAGACCGTCTACACGAAAGCGCTTTGGGTATGTCGGGTGGTCAGCAGCAGCGTTTAGTTATCGCTCGTACGGTTGCAGTAAAACCGGAAGTATTATTGTTGGATGAGCCTGCATCAGCGTTGGATCCTATTTCAACCTTGAAGATCGAAGAACTGATTCATGAGTTGAAAAACGAGTTCACCATTGCGATTGTGACACACAACATGCAGCAAGCAGCTCGAGTATCTGATTACACAGCGTTTATGTACATGGGTGATTTGATTGAGTTTGGCGATACGAACACCTTGTTCACTAATCCAAGCAAACAACAAACAGAAGACTACATCACGGGCCGCTACGGCTAGGCGGAGGACGCATTATGAAAGAATTAACAACGGATCATATTTCTCAGCAGTTTAACAACGAGCTGGAATTGCTTCGCCAACACTTTTTGACCATGGGTGGTGTTGTTGAAAACCAAGTGCAAGACGCAATTCAAGCTTTGCTTGATGCTAATGGTTCTTTGGCGGAAGACGTGAAAAACCAAGACGCGACGGTGAATCAGCTAGATGGTTTGATTGATGAAGAGTGCCGCCGTATTTTGGCAAAACGCCAACCTGCGGCATCTGATTTGCGTATGATTTTGTCGATCAGTAAAGCAGTAAGTGAGCTTGAGCGTATTGGGGACGAAGCGAAGAAAATCGCTAACCTGACATTGAATCTGATTAATGAAGGTGAATCTCCTCGTGGTTATGTTGAGATCAACCGCATCGGTCAAATGGTGTCTCGTATGATTCATGACTCTTTAGACGCCTATGCTCGATTAGATATTGAAGCGGCTATCAAGGTAGCGAAGCAAGATCGTACTGTGGATCAAGAATACAACACGGCGATGCGCTCTTTGGTGACTTACATGATGGAAGATCCACGCAGTATTTCTCGTGTGATTAACGTGATTTGGGTATTGCGTTCCTTAGAGCGCATTGGCGATCATGCTCGTCATACCTGCCAGCATTTAATCTTCATGGTGAAAGGTGTTGATGTTCGTCACGTGAATGTGAATGATCTTACTGGGGAAGTTGGTTCTAAGAACTAAGCCTCATATTCAATCTCTTGGTGATATGAAATCTATTCATCCGCCAAGAGGTTGATTCTCTTATTATTTCCTCCCTGTCGTTTTCACTCTTTGTTATTATCGTTTTTTTGCTTTATTTGGTGTGAAATTCGATGTTTACCATAGAAACCCACTCTACAGATTCTGTTGAAGAGTCTTATCAAGCGTTGAATGCTCAACTAGCCGCTTTGCTCAGTGGAGAGCGTGATTTTATTTGTAATGCTGCGCAGTTTTCAGCCTTTGTGATGCAAACCGTGACGGATTTAAATTGGTCGGGTTTTTATTTCGCTCGCGGTGAGGCGTTGGTGCTTGGGCCGTATGTCGGCAAAGTGGCGTGTACTCGTATCCCATTTGGTCGCGGTGTGTGCGGCAAGGCGGCGATTACTTTACAGACCCAACGTATTGAAGATGTGCATGCCTTTGATGGTCATATCGCCTGTGATGCGGCGTCGGCAAGTGAAGTTGTCATTCCTGTTGTCGTCGACGGCAAGCTGGTCGCGGTGTTTGATATGGACAGTCCAAAGGTCGGTCGTTTTTCTGAGATTGACCAAGCAGGCTTGGAATCTTTTGTGGCGACTTTTATTGAAGCCACAGACTTTAGCTGGTCAATCTAACTTTAGATCTGTTTAATTGGAAAAGTACATCTCAAGTTCTTTGAGGGATGCTTTATGAATGGTTGGCTGGTCATCAATGATGGCTTGCATACCTTGATTGTTTTGCTGTGTCGCGGCTTCTTCAATCAACTGACATTGTTTAGCAAACATCTGCATCGCCATGTTTAAGCTTGCGGACTTGAGCGAATGACTCACGTGCCTCAATTCCTTATAGTCTCTGTTGTCCCAAGCCTTTAATAGCAAAGCTATTTTCTCATTGCTGTCATCAACAAATTCTAAGCGTATATGGTTAATTGTCTCTTTTCCTAGTAGTTTAATCAGAGAGTCTAGGTGTGCGTGATCAATCATTTTTCTGTGCCTTTTGAGGAAAATAGCCCGGCAATAAGCGGTTCTAGTTGGCTTTGAGTTAATGGAGAGCTTATTGGAATAATAGGATATTCTGCGTGAATTATGGCCTGAGAGTTATAGCCAAGTACAGGACAAGACTTGGCTTTCCATTGCTGCAGTGCGTCATAGCCGTCGCGTTCGAATTTAGGCGTATTACCTAAAATAACAAGGTCGCAGTCTTTATATTCTTGCATGCTACCGTCTTTTGAGATAAACGAATCGATATTAAACGCTGCCAGCTGCAAACTAATAATTTTAGCTAGGTGCACGTCTGTTTCAATGATTAATGCTTGCGTCTGGTCTGGGCATTGAAAGCTTGGTGGTTTTATTATTTCGTCACTGCTTGGGCTATGCGTTGGTATGTGGAAAGGTATGTCTACCCAATACTCACAGCCTTGTTGTGGGGCACAGGAAAAATGTAGCTCGCCTTCCATTAGATAAACCAATTTATGACATAACGCCAAACTCAAGCCTACTTTGCTGGGCAGAGGCCCTTCTTGTTGCATTGGGAGAGATGGGTTGATTCTTAGATGTTGTTGTAATTCATTTGGCATGCCTAGCCCTGTGTCTCTGATGGCTATTTGTAAAATTCTCGTTTCTTGTGTGTCGGTCGCTAGTGTTATTTGAGGTGCATTTAGCGATGAGGGTCTAATCTGTAAGCTGATACTACCGGATGGCGTATGAGTAATGGCATTTTGCAGCAGCGCAACGATGATTTCTTTGGTTCTGATAAAGTCTAGGCTGATGTATTTAGGCAAAAGGGGGTCAATATAGACGATGCTCTGCAAATTTTTGCGCGTCATCTGAGGCTCAAAAATAGCGAGGTAACTCTCAATACTATTTTGTAGATGTTCGGTGGTTGGAATAAGTGTTAGCTTTTGGGCATCAATAAGCGCGAAATCAGAGAGCATTTCGATGGTTTGCAACAGTTGTTGGCCTGACTCTTCAATATGCTTTGTAAGTTCTTTTGTGTCACTTTGCGATGTTGTGTTGTTTAACGTTTTAGCCGTTCCTAGAATGGCATTAATAGGGGAACGTATTTCTTGGTTAACAAAGGACAGCAAATCGACTTTATCCTCGTTAACCGTTTGGATGCCAAGCTTGAGATTGTTGTTGCGATTGATGACGCTTTTAAGCTCAGCCAGTCCTTTGATGGTAAAAAAACAGAAACATAACAAGCAAGCCAGCAATGCCACCGAGAGTAGTTGAATATCATCTAAGTTCTTCTGCAAGCTCCGATGTTGATTGCTTATGTATTCGTTGCTGCCTTTGTTAACGAGAGTGACAAATTCATTAATTTGATCCTCAAGACGTTGAATGCGCTCAATTAAGTCTGGTAAGTAGGACGTGTCGCCACTCTCTATTTTAGATAAATTAAAACTGAGCAGTTCCAATTCACCATTAATAATATTCAATAGTCTGGTTGTGCGTCCGTTTTCAAAGGTTCGAATCAAAGAACCCACGTCACTTTGTCTAAGCAAGTCTACTCGGCTCATTAACAAGTCATATTCAAAGAAAGCCTTACCGTTAAGAGGGAAATTACTCTCGTCCAATGCAATTAAATAATTTAGAAAGCGATATGACTGAACTTGTAACTGCAATGCATTCCATAATGAACTTTCGAATATGCGTCGACCGTTATTTTTCGAACTGTCACTTGTGTAAGTAATAATACCGAATACAGCAATGGTGACAGCGATAATAAAAGCAATGAAGCCATACAACACCCATAATTTGAACTTAAATAGCCAGTTATTACTTTGAAAAAAACGCATCATTCTATTCCGTTATCATCATTATTTTAACGCGATTCACTTGCCATATTGAACGACCATAAAACAATTCAGATTTAAGCTTTTCATGCTCGTCAAATGGATATATCACCATAATAGGACCGAGATTTCTTATGCTCATAGGCTTTCCATCTTGGTGAGTCGCGAAAATAGCGCCATTATCAACAAAGTCGCTCAGCGGAATTTCAGTCATGTATTCGTTCAGAGCGGTGATCTGTAAAAGTGTGCCTGAACTGCCTAAGCGTTGTAATAGGTCGACAGCAGAAAAACCTTGGTAAGTATGCAGTCCTTTTGCCCATGGAGTATGAGTTGCAATGGAATATTGTGGCAAGGTTCCTAACATAGCCAAATCAAAAACCAATTCTTTTTCTGGGGTTGCGGCATCTATCGCTCCTGATACAATCAGTAAAATTCTTCCTTGTGGCTGATCTGATGCGTAAGACGCCATAGAAATAACACTTAAAAACAGTAATACAAAAAGATTTAGATTTGTATAAGGAGAGTATAAACGCATAAATAAAAGCCTTAACGCTGCTAAATAACAGATTTTTTATAATAATAGATAAAAATAGCGGGCTTGCATGATTAATACTAGCGTTGAAATGAAAGAGTGGAAGATTTTAGAGACAAAGAAGCCGCTTTGAGTGCTCTGAATTGAGCAACTTCAAAACGGCTTGGGTCGTTTTTTATCTTAGTTGGTTACGCGATATCGGCTAAACGAGAACAGGCGGCTTGATGTTCATTCGATAACACTTGCAACGTTGGTTTTTGTTGCGCACAGCCTTCATTTGCATGAGGACAGCGAGTACGAAACACACAGCCAGACGGTGGGTTTATTGGAGAAGGTAAATCTCCTGTTAATAGCTGGATTTTTTTACCGCGTTCTACTTTTGGGTCTGGAACAGGAACCGCTGACATTAAGGCTTTGGTGTATGGATGCTGAGGGTTTTCGTATAGCGCGCGCTTGCTGGCTAATTCGACCGCATTGCCTAGATACATCACCAAAACACGATCAGAAATGTGCTTTACCACACTTAAATCATGAGCGATAAACACCAAAGACAAGCCCATTTCAGCCTGTAATTCTTTTAACAGGTTAACTACCTGAGCCTGGATGGACACGTCCAAAGCGGAAACTGGCTCATCACACACAACTAACTTTGGCTTAAGAATCAAGGCGCGAGCAATACCAATACGTTGGCATTGGCCACCGGAAAATTCATGGGGATAGCGGTTAATCACGTTAGGCAATAAACCTACACGATCCATGATGGCACGAACTTCGGCTTTTACCGCATCTTTCGATAACTCTGGTCGAAAGGTTCTAAGCGGTTCAGCGATGATGTCGCCTACTGTCATGCGAGGATCGAGAGACGCCAAAGGATCTTGGAAAATCATCTGCAATTCTTGACGCTTGCTGCGCATTTGCTTTTTGTCTAAGTCCGTTAGATCTTGTCCAAGCCAAACCACATTGCCTTCGGTAATCGGTACAAGGCGCAGCAAAGCGCGGGCAAGAGTGGATTTACCACAACCTGATTCGCCTACCACACCAAGCGTTTCCCCAGCGTAAATGGTTAAACTAACGCCATCCACGGCTTTTAGGGCGTGGCCTTTTTCCCATGGCCAAGCATTGTCTGATTTGATGTTGAAGTGGACTTTTAAGTTGTTCACTTCCATTAATACATTGTTTGCAGTGTTCATTAGGCGACCCATCCATCAACGGATTTATGACAAGCTCGTAGTTGACCCGGTGCAAATTCTTTTAGCTCTGGCATGCTTTCCCCACAACGATCTCTGGCAAATTCACAACGCGCTTGGAACGGACAACCAGGCGGCATATGCAGCAAGTTTGGTGGATTGCCCGGAATGGTTGAGAGCTTCTCATCATCGGCATCGAGGCGCGGAATCGCTTTTAGCAAGCCTTGTGTATATGGATGCGTAGGGCGATAAAACACGTCTTCTGCTGTGCCGTATTCCATGGTTTGTCCGGCGTACATAACCAGTACTTTGTCACATAAGCCAGCAACGACGCCGAGATCATGAGTGATCATGATGATGGACGTGTTGAAGTCGTCTTTTAACTCGTTTAGCAAGGTCAGAATTTGAGCCTGTACGGTGACGTCTAGCGCGGTGGTTGGCTCATCGGCGATCAACAGCTTAGGTTGGCACAATAAAGCCATAGCGATCATCACACGCTGTCTCATGCCGCCAGAAAATTCATGGGGATACATGTTCATGCGTTTGCGCGCTTCTGGCATCTTCACTGCGTCGAGCATTTTGACTGAGGCTTCAAACGCTTCGGCTTTGCTCATGCCTTTGTGCAGCATCAATACTTCCATTAGCTGCTTGCCGACTTTCATGTAAGGATTCAATGAGGTCATTGGATCTTGGAAAATCATCGCAATTTCTTTAGAGCGAATACGGTTCATGGCTTTTTCATTCAGGGTAAGAATGTTTTGCTCGTTAAAGCGCGCCTCCCCTTCAATAACGCCATTGCCAGCCAATAAGCCCATAAGCGCAAATGCGGTTTGGCTTTTACCAGAGCCCGATTCGCCAACGATGCCAAGGGTTTCGCCTTGCGCTAAGGTGAAGTTCAGATCATTCACCGCGGTTACAAAACCATCGGGCGTTCTGAAGTTTACTTTAAGGTTATTTACTTCTAATAAATTCTTTTTACTTGATAAGCTCATAAAGTCTCCTTAGCGGTCTTTTGGATCAAGCGCATCGCGTAAGCCATCGCCGAGGAAGTTAAAACAAAATAGCGTCACGACTAGGAAGCCAAGCGGCCAAGCCAATTGCCAAATGGCAATTTCCATGTTCTGCGCGCCTTCAGAAATCAATGCACCCCAGCTGGTCATGGGCTCTTGCACGCCAAGGCCTAAGAAGCTGATAAAAGACTCTAACAAGATCATATTCGGTACCAACAAAGTAGCGTAAACCACCACAATACCCAGTACGTTTGGCACAATATGGCGCAAGATGATTTTTGGAGTAGACACACCACAAGCGTAAGCGGCCTCGATGTATTCTTTGTTTTTCAGACTTAATGTTTGACCGCGTACAATCCGCGCCATGTCGAGCCAAGAGATCGCGCCAATGGCGACAAAGATCAAGAAGATATGGCGACCAAACAAAGTCATCAAAATGATCACAAAGAACATGAAAGGGAAAGAGTTAAGAATTTCCAAGAAACGCATCATCACACTGTCAACGCGTCCGCCGATGTAGCCTGATGTGGCACCGTAAAGCGTACCAATGACGATCGCCACGAAACTGCCCATGATGCCGACTAATAATGAGATTTGACCGCCTTGCATAGCACGAACAAAAATATCGCGGCCTAGGGTGTCGGTACCAAAGTAATGACCGTTTTCAATATTAGGTCGACCCAATACGCCAATATCAGATAACGCTTCCCAGTCGATATCGTCGTAATTCCATTGGCTGAAAAACGGGCCAAGTAGAGCAATGGCGGTAATAAGCAGCAGAATAACTAAACTGGTAACGGCCGCATGGTTAGAAAAAAAGCGACGACGAGCGTCTTGCCATAAACTGCGACCTTCGACTTCCACCACTTTTTCGGCGAACTGTTCGACGGCCTGAACTTTGTCTTTTGTAGTAATCATAATTGCGTGGCCTTAGTAGCGAATTTTTGGATCAATAACAGCGTATAAAATATCGACGATGGCATTGAATAGAATCGTTAATGTGCCGACTAGAATGGTGACGCCCATGACCATGGAATAGTCGCGATTCAATGCGCCATTGATGAAGTGCTGACCAATACCGCCCGTACCAAAATACACATCGACAATCACAGAACCTGTCACTATGCCGACGAATGCAGGACCAAGGTAGGAAACAACAGGCAGCATAGCGGGACGCAATGCATGCTGGAAAATAATGCGATATTTCGGTAAACCTTTTGCTCGCGCAGTACGAATAAAGTTGGAATGCATGGTTTCTATCATGCTGCCACGTGTAATACGCGCTATCTGAGCAATATAGCTGGTGGACATGGCAATGACAGGCATCACCAAATAGGGCCAAGCACCGCCATTCCAGCCGCCGGGCGGCAGCCAGTGATTATAAATAGAGAAAAATAGGATACACAATGGAGCTAAAACAAAGTTTGGTAACACAATGCCGAGGTTAGCAAAGCCCATGACACTGTAATCTAGCCATGAATTTTGGCGCAGTGCGGCGACAACACCACAACCAACGCCAATGAGCAGGGCGACCAAGAAAGACCAAATGCCAATTTCTGCAGAGACAGGAAAACTCTGCCCAATCAATTCATTAATGGTGAAATCTTTATAGCGAAAAGAAGGTCCAAGATCGCCTTGAAGTAAGCCACCAAGATAGTAAAAGTATTGATTAATGACCGGCTCATCTAAATGGTATTTGGCGTTAATGTTAGCCAATACTTCTGGAGGCAAAGCACGCTCACTGGTAAATGGGCTGCCTGGAGCAGAGTGCATTAAGAAAAAAGAAACCGTGATTAAAATCAACAAGGTTGGAATGGCTTCTAAAATGCGTTTTGAAATAAATGTCAGCATATAAATTACCGGATTAGGCGCTATAAATAACGGCTAATGCTAGGAACCTGTAGGGAATTCAAGAGATGCCCAGCGCTTTTGCGCTGGGCATGGTGTTAACACAAAGTACTTTTTAATTTCTAAGTACTTTTTAATCTAGAAAGCAAAGTCTTAGTGTTTGATGATGTACATATCGCGCACATAAACGTTGTCTTCTGGGTTAGGCATGTAACCGCCTAAGTAGCTTTTTACCAAACGTTTTTCTGTATATTGGTAGATAGGAGCAACGGCCATATCTTGCTCAATGGCGATTTCTTCTGCTTTGTTGTAGTTCGCGGCTGGGTGCTGCATGGTACGCGCATCGTGTAATAGCTTATCGTATTCTGCGTTGCTGTATTTACCGTCATTATTACCGTGAGTCGTAGTTAGAAGATCCAACATGGTAGAAGCTTCATTGTAGTCACCAACCCAACCTGCACGAGCTACATCAAATTGCTGATGTTTTTTCGTTTCTATGTAGGTCTTCCACTCTTGGTTTTCCAAGGTAACGTTAACACCTAAGGTTTTATTCCACATTGAAGCTATCGCAATAGCGATTTTCTTGTGGTTTTCGTTGGTGTTGTATAGCAAGCTGAAAGACAGAGGGTTACTTTTGCTGTAGCCCGCTTCTTCTAACAGCTCTTTGGCTTTTTCGTTACGCTCTTTTTGTGTCCAGGTTGCGTATTCAGGCGTTGCTGGAGAGAAGTCATTTACCACTTCTGGTGTGAATGAGTAAGCCGGAATTTCACCTGTACCTGTTACGAATTTTGTGATCACGTCACGGTCAATAGCATAAGACAAGGCTTTACGTACGCGTACATCGTTGTATGGTGCTTTTGTTATGTTGTACTGATAGTAATAGGTACCTAATTTTGGTGTAACGACAACTTCATCAGGAATGTCTCGCATTAACTGTTTAAAGTGGTCGTTTGGTAGCTCATAGCTAAGGTCCATTTGACCTGCTTGGAAGCGTTTTAACTCAGCGTTAGGCGATTCAATTGGTAAGTAGGTAACCTTGTTAATGATGGTTTTGGCGTCATTCCAGTAGTTTTTGTTACGAGTGAACACCATTTTTTCGTTGACGATCCATTCGTCCATTTTATAGGCACCGTTAGACACCATATGTTCTGGTTTAGTCCAGTCATCACCCCATTTCTCGACCACTTTTTTAGGTACTGGGAACATGGTTTGGTGAGACGTCATTTTCACAAAGTAAGGTACAGGACGCTCAAGGGATACTTGGAATGTGTGGGCGTCTAATGCTTTGACGCCAAGCGTGGAAGGATCCGCTTCGCCGGCAATGATTTTAGTTGCGTTTGTAATCGCAGGAATTTCCATGAACCATGCGTATGGAGAGGCCAATTTAGGATCTACAGCACGTGTGAAAGCGTAAACAAAGTCTTCAGCGGTTACTGGGTCGCCATTGGACCATTTAGCGTCGTCGCGTAGGTGGAAGGTGTATTGCGTGTTGTCCGCGTTTACATCGTAGCTTTTTGCCACGCCTGGAATTTGGTTGCCGTCGCCGTCTTGGTTATACAAACCTTCGAAAAGATCTTTCGAACGAATAGACGCTGGTGTGCCTTCCATTTTTTGAGGGTCCATTGTAGATGGCTCTGAGCCACCGCCACGAACGAGTTCTTGTTTAGCGGCGAGTTCTACGCCAGCCGGTACTTCTGCCGCTTGGGCTTGTAGAGCGAAAAGAGAAGTGGCCATGATGGCACTGGCGAGTAATGTCTTTTTCATTTTGATTATGTCCCTTGTTAGTTAGCTTTTATGTGCAATTTTTATAGTCAGACGCTTACCAGCACTGGTTTGTATTCGTCTTAAGGTTTCATAGTTCACCAATTTACAAAAGGTCACAATCGAAATTGCGTATCAGGTCATGCGTCTAATAAATGTAAGCTTTATAAAAGAGTGATGGAAATGGTCTGTTAGACTCTTAAAATGTTTGCACTGCGCAGTTAATTTGGTTTATTTAGCGGGTCATTAGAAAGGCTTTCTGGAGCCGCGAAAGTCGTCATGATATTCTGTGGCACTAAGACCAATTTTAAAGAAAGGTACATTGTGATTACACATCCATTTAAAGCGGCGGGGGCTTTTTTAAAAGCGTTTCCTTTGGTTCTCTCAAAAGATTTAAGGCTCTTTATATTGGCGCCTTTGTTGGCGAACTTTGTTTTGGTGGGCTTGTTGTATATGGTCGCCTTTAGTTATTTTCAGACCTTAATGGACTCCGCGATGGGGTATTTACCAGAGTGGATTTCTTTTGTGAATTGGCTGTTTTATTTGATTTTCGGCGCTGTTATTAGTGTACTTTTGTTCTATAGTTTCTCTGTCGGCGTGAATATTTTAGCGGCGCCTTTCATGGCGTTTCTAGCGGAGAAAGTAGAGGAAAAAGAAACGGGGAAAGTCTTTGATGAAACATTAACCGCGAGTGTTATTATGGCTATTATTGGTCGAAGCTTGCAGAGGGAATGTCAGAAAATATTGTATTTTTTGCCTCGTTTTATTTTACTTTTGTTATTGTCTGTTATTCCAATTGTTAATGTGATTGCACCAGTATTGTTATTATTATTTTCAGCTTGGATGTTATCCCTTCAATATATGGATTATGCTTTTGATAATAATAAGGTTAAATTTCATAATATGAGAATGGCATTGCGCTCCAAACCTTTGTTATGTTGGACGTTTGGCGGCATAGTGATGGTCGGTTTGACGATCCCTTTCTTTAATTTATTCGTTATGCCGATTGCTGTAGTCGCTGCTACGTTGTTGTGGATTTCGGTTTTTAGGTCGCAACATGGTGATTTTTCTGCCTTGTTAGATCGCACTGATGGAACTAAGTAATGTCGTTAAAAATATTGGTAGTAGATGATGCTTCTTTTACACGTGATTTGATTCGACGCACATTGCGTAAGCAGTTCCCAGCTGTCGAGATTGAAGATGCAGTGAATGGCCGTAAGGCCCAGCAAATGCTGACAAAGACGCAATTTGATATGGTGTTGTGTGATTGGGAGATGCCTGAAATGACAGGTGTTGAGCTGCTTAAATGGTGTCGAGAACAACCGAAATATAAAAAAGAAGACGTACCATTTGTGATGATCACCAGTCGTGGCGATAAGAGCCATGTGGTGGAAGCGGTACAATCGGGCGTTACTGATTATCTTGGTAAGCCGTTTTCTAGCGAACAACTGGTAAATAAAGTTATTTCAGCGGCGAAAAAGCATAACCTTGAACGCAAGTTATCCTCTCAAAAGCCGCGTGAATCCAGCGCTCCTGGCGGAGTCAGTTCCGCATCATTAGATGTATTAATGGGCGCAGGAAAATCTAATTCTGTACAAGCGACGAAGTTTACCAATCCTGATGCACCTGCTGTTTCAGTAAAGGATGTCAAAATTCCAACTATCGTACGTTTTGAAAATAAACAGTTTCGATGCATGGTGATTCAATTCAGCAAAACCGAAGCTACGATGTTTATTAAGAGCGACGATGTTGTGCCACAAGTATTAGGACAAGCTGTATTGGATCTGGAGTACAAAGGAGTAGTGAATCGCTTGAATTATTATATTCAATCCGTTGCCACCACCGAGAAAAAACATGACTCGACCTTTTTGACGGTTATCTTGAGTTTGATTGATCAGGACAGTGAGAAAGAGGCGTTTATTAGCCAATTGTTTGATAGCTTATAAAAGACCTTCGCTCGTGACTTCGTGCAAAGGTCTCTATAAGTATTTTTGGGTTTGATTTGAAGATTAAAAAAGGGAAGCGTGAGGCCATGCTTCCCTTTTTTATAATTGATCTGTTGGCGGTGTTTCGTCGATATTAAACTCTATCGCTGGAATAGTATCGTTTCTGGTTCGATTCGCTGGGAAGTGGCAAGAAAACGTACTGCCAAAACCGGGTTGGCTGCGAATTTGTAGTTTGGCGTCATGATGTAGTAGAACGTGTTTTACGATGGCTAAGCCAAGACCTGTGCCACCTGTTTTTGAACCACGTCCTTTGTCTACGCGGAAAAATCGTTCAGTCAGTCGAGGAATGTATCTTGGCTCTATGCCAATGCCTGAGTCTTTTATAGAGAAAACACCATTAAATTCACTGGACTCCCATTTTATAGTGATTTCGCCACCATCTGGTGAATATTTTATGGCGTTAAAAATAAGATTCGAAAAGGCGCTGTAGAGTTCTTTGTAAGAGCCGTACAGTCGAGATTCTTCAGGAATTTGCACGCTAATCGTATGCTTGTCCGTCAAGATGGGCGTTGTCGCATTAGTGATAGTTTTTACTAGGTCTGAGAGCTTATGCCATTGGTTCTCTTCGCGCTTGTCATTACTTTCTAAGCGAGAAAGCAGCAATAGATCTTCAATAAGTTGTTCCATCCGCTCTGATTGCTCAGACATGTTTACAATGCCTTTTTGCATACTTTTAGGCAGGCTGTCCTTGAACATGTCGAGGGTTTCTAGGTAACCTTTAATAACAGTTAGCGGAGTTTTCAGCTCATGGGAAGCGTTGGCAACAAAGTCTTTGCGCATTTGTTCTAGCAAGTGTAAACGGGTCACGTCACGGACAAAAATTAGATGGTCGTTTTTGTCGTATAGCGTGGTTTGAATCTCTAAATACACGCCGTCTTTTGCTGGGGATTTGATGACTAATGGCTCGCCAAAACGTTTTTGACTGAAGTAACGGAAAAACTCTGGGTTGCGAACAATATTGGTAATGACTTGGCCGCGATCAACCGGGCGCATTAATCCAAGAAAGTGCGCCGCCGAGTTGTTCCACCACTCCAAGTTGCCTTGGTTGTCCGCCATGATAACGCCTTCTTTTAAGGCGGTTGTGGAGCTTTCAATTCTTGTTAGAGCTTGGCGCATGCGGCGTTTAGACTTGCGCTGTTTTTTCTGTAAGCGATAAACTGCATCGAAGACATCTCCCCAAATACCGCTTGTTTCTGGTGGCGCCGCTTTTCCTGAATGGCGTAGCCAGTTATGGAATTGGTATAACTGATAAAGCTGCCAGTACAAAGAGCCTAAAACGTATAGCAACAAAACACCCAATAATTGACCTATAACTAAGCCTATTACAATGCAGGCCGCGAGCCCCGCGAGCCAAGTAATAATGGTGTTTCGCCAAACTGTTTTCATACGGACCTTTTTGCTGAGAAGCGGTAGCCAGTTCCTCGTACGGTTTGTATCAAGAAATCATGGGTGCTACCAATGGCTTTGCGTAAACGGCGTATATGGACATCAACGGTACGTTCTTCAACGTAGACATTTCCGCCCCATACTTGATCCAACAATTGCGCTCTTGAATAGGCTCGCTCTTGATGGGTCATGAGAAACTTTAATAGACGGTATTCTGTCGGTCCCATGTCTAAGGGACGGCTGCCTATGGTAACTCGTTGGCTAATTGGGTCAAGGGTCAGACCTTCGATCTCGATTGGTTCGTCAACGCCTTGAGGCGTTGCGCGACGTAACACGGCCTTTAGTCGTGCCACTAATTCGCGCGGCGAGAAAGGCTTGGTGATATAGTCATCTGCACCGACTTCTAAACCTTGAATCTTGTTGTCTTCTTCGCTTTTCGCTGTCAGCATAATGACTGGGATTTCGGCCGTCGTAGGGTCTTTTTTCAATCTACGAGTCAGCTCAATGCCACTACCGCCGGGCATCATCCAATCGACAAGAATCAGATCTGGACGGTGATCCACAATGATTTCATGGCCTTGCTGAATGTTTTCTGCTTCCAAATACTCGTAGCCCGCCATTTCAAGTGCGATAGCGATCATTTCGCGTATGGAAGATTCGTCGTCAATAATTAATACTTTTTTACCGGTCACAGGATTTATCCTCATCTCAGGAACGGTTTCATTAAAACGATCTGATGTGACAATTCTGTTACATTGTCACAACTTTGCCATATATTACATAAAATAGCTTGTAACTAGACCGATGAAAACACAGTAACCAACACGATTATTGTCTAGAAAGGAGCGAAAGCAAGCTTGTCGGTCACGTTCTTTGGCTTGTTTAAATTGTTGATAAAAGAGTCCAATGCAAACTACGAGTGATACAAAATATAGCCAATGTAATCCTGCTAGTAGACCAATCCAAGTTAATAAAGATAAGGTGAGTCCTTGCAGGCAAACGATGATGAATAAATCGTATCGGCCAAATAAGATTGCTGTAGATTTGATACCAACTTTAAGGTCGTCTGGACGATCTGTCATGGCGTAATAGGTATCGTAGGCGATAGTCCAAAAGCAGTTTGCGACAAACAGCATCCATAATTCTGGATCCGCTAAGTCTCCACCTTGTGCGCTGTAGGCCATAGGAATCGCCCAAGAGAAGGCTAAACCAAGGAAAAGCTGAGGCAGATGAGTATATCGTTTCATAAATGGGTACAGGGCAGCAAGCCCCAATCCTGCGAACGACAGTAAAATCGTTCTCATATCCGTAAATAGCACCAAGATAAAACTCAAAATCGACAAGAAGCAAAACAGCATCAGCGCTTCTTTTTCGGATACTCGACCAGAAGGTAAAGGACGGTTCTTCGTGCGTTCAACGTGGCCATCGACTTTTCTATCGGCGAAGTCATTAATAACACAACCTGCTGAACGCATGCTGAAAACACCTAAGACGAAGATCACCACTAAATGCCACTCAGGCATGCCATCGGCTGCAAGCCATAGTGCCCACAACGTTGGCCACATCAGCAAAAATGAGCCGATAGGGCGGTTGAATCGAGTTAATTCTGCGTAGTCTTTAAGTTTATTCATAACAATCCAAACGGCGTTTTTAGTTGGTTAATCTCATTAAAGAAAGCTTCATTGACCAATATTCCAGGGCCAAACTGGTGGAACACAGAGCGTCTCGCCCATAACGCGTTTGGTTGGTTTGGAAACAGGCGTTTTGGTAGCTGAGTCACCTCAATGCAGCTTCGGGAAAGCCCTTTATGTCGAAATAAGTAGCCACCCAGAGGTTTGTCTTTTAAATACTTTACTTGCCGCCAATGCCCTTTTAACGATCTGGCTGGAATAATAGAGCGGGCATAAATAACGGCTTTACCATCGATTTTGAGCAAGACAGTACGGATACGTGCTGCTTCTCTAGGGCGCAACTTTAGGCGTTTTCTTTCTCTCGCTGTTGGCGTGCTCCAAACATCGTCAAGCACATCAACCGTTAAGGTTCCTAGGCTTTTAAGTCTTGCCGTCAAAGAGTCTTGTGTGATCAGCCAAGGCCATAGTTTTTTAGGGACTTTTACCTTATTAATCTGTTGTACCGATGACCAACGATAGTCGAATTGCTGTGCAGCAGAAGAGTTCATTAACATCATAATTAACTATGCATTCATTTTGTTAATCAAAGCGACCATCTTATGTAGTTCCGCAGACTTTTGGTAAATTGTGTCTCTGCAGTTATCTGCTTCTTCTTGGGTTAACCCTATCTCTAACAGCACTGATGGTTCAATAGCTTCGCTATGGCGGAGTTTGTGTGAGACATATAATAATTTGGCTAATATGGCATGCTCTCCATAATAGTGCGGTTTTTTGCTGTAGCGAATGGCTGTCCAAATGTTGTCTGGCAAACTCCAGTAGCGTAATAACCAAGAACCTAATTGCTCCTTGGTAAAGTGCAGTATTTGCATTTCTATTAATTCAGAAGATAAGTGCGCATTAGCTTCTTGATATCGAGACAGAATCGAAAAATGTGGCGGTAAAATGGTACTAATCGCCAAATAGCCAAAATTATGTAGTAAGCCCGCAAGATAGGCGTGACCTAGTTTAGGTCGGTTTAGCCCTGACATTGTTTTAGCCAAGGATTCCATTAGTACCGCATTGGAAACTGAATCGAGCCAAAAATTTTCATAATGGCGTGGACCGTCTTCAGGCGTTTGGAAGCCATTACTCATGGAAAGCCCTAGTGCTAAGTTCATTACCATATCGAAGCCTAGGACTCGAATGATTGCATCTTCCACAGACTCTATAGAGCCAGGTGCGCCATAGTAAGGCGATGATGCCCAACTAATGACTTGAGCCGCTAAGCTAGGATCTAAAGCAATCACTTCACACAGCTCATCGGTACCCGCCGTTTTGTCTGCTGAAAGACGAATAATGCGATGAGATGACGCTGGCAAAGGAGGGATTTCTAATGTTTCTTCGATGCGTTGCTTGAGTCGAATGGATTGAAATCGTCCAAGGGCTTGAAGTATTTGTTCTTCGTCGTCTTCGTGATTGTCTACAGGGCGTTTTATGAGCTGCGTATTGATGGAGATATTTTCAAAGCGGTTCAGTGGTCCAGAAAACATCTTTTCGAGTTCTGCGGAGGTAATGTCGCGATATTGCTCATCCACCTTGGTGCGAATCGAAAACGTCGCCCCTTTTAGCATGCTGGCTTCTAGAATGGTTGTTACGCTGTTTGGCTTGATAAGTGGGTCACCTGAGCTGTGAAAGTTGCTGACTGGCTCAAAGCGACGCTTAGTAATACGGGATACAGCAGAGATATCAAGCATGTTGCTTTCAGGGAAAATAACCTGCAAACGACCAGTGTGATCAGCTAAATGCACCACCCGTAATCTTTGGTTTGGCTGAAGGTCTAAGGAAGGTTCCATACATTTTCCTGTTAAAAGTAACTGACATAAAAAGCCCCAATAAGGGGCTTTGTCAATATAACAGATTTTAAGTACTTGTTCTGAATACTAAACGATTAGTGATTCAAAATTTGACTTAGGAACATCTGGGTACGGTCGTGTTGAGGGTTGTCGAAGAACTCGTGAGGCTCGTTGGCTTCAACGATCTCGCCTGCATCCATGAAAACTACACGGTCAGCAACGGTTTTAGCGAAGCCCATTTCGTGCGTTACACACACCATGGTCATGCCTTCTTCTGCTAACTGAACCATTACGTCCAATACTTCTTTGATCATTTCAGGGTCAAGCGCTGACGTAGGCTCATCAAAAAGCATGATACGAGGCTGCATACACAAACCTCGGGCAATCGCCACACGCTGTTGCTGACCACCAGATAACTGACCTGGATATTTCAATGCTTGGTTAGCGATTTTCACTCGTTCCAAGTAATGCATAGCCATCTCTTCAGCTTCTTTCTTAGGTGTTTTACGCACCCAGATTGGCGCCAAAGTCAGGTTTTCTAAAATCGTTAAATGAGGGAACAAGTTAAAGTGTTGAAACACCATGCCCACGTCTTTACGGATCGCTTCGATGTTCTTCAAGTTATTGTTCATCTCAACGCCATCAACCAGAATCGTTCCTTTTTGGTGCTCTTCTAAACGGTTGATACAACGCGTCATCGTGGACTTACCTGAACCTGAAGGGCCACACACAACGATGCGCTCGCCTTTCTTTATGCTGAAGTTGATGTTTTTTAGTACGTGAAAATCACCATACCATTTGTTCACATCGTTAAACTCGATGATGGTTTGTTCGCCTGCCGCAAGTTGGGCACGAGCCATATTTGTATTTGTCATAATAAAGACCTCAAATTCCTAACTAATTTCGCTTGTGCCCGGTTTCTAACTTACGCTCGATTGACATACTGTAGCGAGACATACCAAAGCATATAATCCAATAGACAAAGGCTGCAAAGGCGTAACCTTCGACTGTTGTTCCTAACCAGTTTGAATCATGGTTAGCGGCTTGAATTCGACCCAAGAAGTCAAACATACCAACGATATAAACCAAGGTCGTGTCTTTAAACAAAGCAATGAATGAATTCACTATTCCAGGTATTACCAGTTTCAATGCTTGAGGCAGAATAACCAGAATCATGGATTGCCAATAGGTTAAGCCCATTGCATCTGCGGCTTCATATTGGACTTTAGGGATCGCTTGTAGACCACCACGGATAACTTCAGCCATATAAGCAGCAGAGAACAAGGTAATACCAATAACGACGCGCAGTAACTTATTGAAGTTCAAACCTTCAGGTAAGAACAAGGGAATCATCACTGACGCCATGAACAAGATAGTAATCAGCGGCACTGCACGAATGGTTTCGATAAAGACCACACAAACTGACTTTGCGATGGGCATTTCTGAACGTCTACCAAGCGCCAATACAATCCCTAGAGGGAAAGAAGCCACAATACCGATAACACCCAGTAATACAGTAAGGAAAAGGCCACCCCATAAAGAAGTTTCTACAACTTCAAGGCCAAATACTCCTCCAGCAAATAAGAAGTAAGCCACAATAGGGTAAACAACGAGAATAGCGATCGAAAGATGCAGCTTATTTACTGTTTTGATGGCAAAAGCACCAACCATAACCACTAATAGAATCACGGCCAAATTAATGCGCCATGTTTCTGCATCTGGATATAGCCCGTACATAAACTGATCAAAATAGACAACCACGAAAGCCCAACAAGCACCACCGCCCGTACAAGCCGCTTTTGAAGCGCCTTCCCATGTTGCATTGATAATCCCCCACTCAACAATAGGCGGAATAAGTAAATACAGTAGGTATAAGCTAAAAAGGGTTAGAAATATATTCAGTGGAGACGAAAATAAATTCTGACGTACCCATGCCACAGCACCAACCGATGTAACCGGTGGTGGGAGACTTGGTGATGGTTTAAAGATAATAGCCATGGTCTGCCTCCTAGCGTTCAATTAATGACATTTTGCTGTTGTACCAGTTCATGAATACCGAAATCGATAGACTCAATGAACCGTACACCAACATACAAAGACCAATGGTTTCAATTGCCTGACCGGTTTGGTTCAGGGTTGTACCCATTACGACAGCTACCAATTCAGGGTAGGCAATTGCTGCCCCTAAAGAAGAGTTTTTCGCCAAGTTAAGGTATTGGCTTGTTAGTGGCGGAATAATAACGCGCAACGCTTGAGGCAAGACGATTAGGCGCTGTGTCAGACTATCACGTAAGCCTAAAGAGCGAGCTGCTTCAGTTTGTCCCCAGTTAACGGACAAAATACCTGCACGAACGATCTCTGCAATAAAAGCACCAGTGTAAGTTGATAAGGCGACTAATACCGCAACGAATTCAGGCGGCAGCACCATACCACCAGTAACGTTAAAGCGGCTTTTTTCTGGTAAATCGAACTCTATTGGAAAACCAGCCAGCGCTAGAAAGATAAAAGTAATACCAACAATGACGCCTAATGAAGACCAGTAAGCTGGAAACCATAATCCCGTTCTGGTTTGACGCTTCTTGGCCCAAATGATCAAGCCAATAGATGCAAAAATCGATAGAATAAACCCGAAGATTACCAAGCCGAAGCCATCTTGGGTTATTGGGTTTGGAGAGTAGATGCCGCGTTTGTTCAGTAGAAAGTCGGCAAACTCATAGCTATCACGTGGCGCTGGTAGTGCGGCAAGTACCGCAAAATACCAAAAGAACATTTGCAACAATAATGGAATGTTACGCAATGTCTCTATGTAGACGGTTGCTAAACGTGCCACTAACCAGTTTTTTGATAAGCGGGCTAAGCCCATTATTACGCCAATAATGGTGGCTAATATAATCCCTAATATGGAAATGACGAAGGTATTGATTAAGGCAACAAAGAACGTTCGTCCGTATGTATCTGCCTCAGTATACTCAATTAGGTGCATAAGAATTGGGAAGCCAGCTGGCTCATTGAAAAATGAGAAACCAGTGGAAATCCCTCGTTTGTCGAGGTTTGATTGAAGGTTACTAAATAAGTAATAACCTGCAAAGACCACCAACGCTAGCAGCAAGATTTGAAAAATTAGGGAACGATTACCCGCATCATTCAAAAAGCTGTTATTACTCGGAGTTGTTTTATCGGTCATCTTAGTTCAGGCAATGAAATGCTCGTCAGATGTGTAAGAAAGGGGGAAGAAACCCAGCGACTCTCTAGTCGCTGGGTAAATACCCAAGCAGAAATAATTTGCTTTAGGTATTAACGAACTGGTGGCGCGTACATGATGCCGCCAGCTTCAGTCCAAAGTGCATTAAGACCACGCGGTAAATCTACAGGAGTAGATGGCCCAACGTTATGCTCAAATACTTCACCGTAGTTACCTACGTTAGCGATGATGTTATAAGCCCAATCAGCAGGAAGCTCTAGTTGAGCACCCATATCGCCTTCAACACCTAGTAAACGTTTGATGCCTGGATCATTTGTTTCTTTTTTGACCTTAGCAACGTTTTTAGAGGAGATATCCATTTCTTCTGCGTTAACTTGAACGAACATAGACCAAGTTACGATATCTTTCCACTGGTTGTCGCCGTGACGAACAACAGGACCTAGTGGTTCTTTGGAAATGGTTTCTGGAAGAATTACGTGAGCAGATGGATTGGCTAGTTTAGTACGGTGAGCCGCTAGACCAGATTTATCAGTCGTGTATACGTCACAGCGACCTTGGTCGTATGCTGAAAGCGCTTCGTCTGCTTTTTGTACCACAACTGGTACATAAGACAATTTGTTTTTACGGAAGAAATCGGCCATGTTCAACTCTGTTGTTGTACCTTGCTCTGTACAAACAGTGGCACCATCAAGATCCAAAGCAGATTTAACGCCTAGGTCTTTACGAACCATGAAACCTTGACCGTCATAGAAGTTGACTGCAGTGAAGTCTAAACCCAAAGAAGCGTCACGGGTGTAAGTCCAAGTCGTGTTACGAGCTAGGATATCAATTTCACCAGATTGTAGAGCAGTGAAACGTTCTTTAGCTGACAGTGGTGTGAATTTTACTTTTTGAGCATCACCAAAAATTGCAGAAGCAACAGCACGACAAGCGTCAACGTCTATACCAGACCATTCGCCTTTATCATCAGCATTAGAGAATCCTGGAACGCCATTACTTACACCACATTGAACGAAGCCTTTTGCTTTAACGTCCTCAAGTGTTGATGCAGCAGCACCGGCGCTTATGGTTGCTGCGATTGCAGCAGTCGAAAGTAATTTACCAACATTCGATTTCATTATATTGAGCCTCCCAGGCGTTTTTATATATGTTGTTATCTTGCTTGATTTTATATTCCAGATTTTTAAATCCGTGTCTTAAAACATAGCAAGGTTAGTGCCAACATTTAATTATTCTTGTTGTTTGATATATGTAGATGATTCCTCTAAAAGATCATCACATCTCCCTATAGAATTACTCTTTTGAGGAGTAGTCAAGGATAAAATGTCAGGAAAGCTGTGTGGAATACTTGATTTTTGCACTTTTTAAGGATGTAAGCAGAGGTGTTTTAATTAGCTTAGCTGAATATGTTTTTTTATTAAAGCTAGTAAAAACAAGGAACTCAGAGCTAGTGACGCTCTCTTCTTGCACAAATATAGGGCGCAATGGAAAAGGAGTGGATCTATTCTGTGCTAGATGAGTTTTTTGCATCATTTTGGTGCCTTGTTCGGATTGTTGTACTTAATTCGAATACCCACACGCAATATATTGAATAAAGCGCTTTCCATAATTTGTAATCTGCATGGTAGACTTGAGCATCAATTGAAGTCATGTAAGGAGATCCACGTCAGATGGATAACTCAGCAAAACCGCTTGATCGCTTAGACAAAAAAATTCTTCGAGAACTGCAAATTAATGGCCGTTTATCGAATGTAGAGTTGGCTAGTCGTGTAGGGCTAAGTGCGACTCCTTGTTTGGAACGAGTACGCCGGTTGGAACGTAACGGTTACATTACGGGTTATTGTGCTTTGGTTAACCCAAAGAAAGTGGACGCAGGGTTGCTTGTTTTTGTCGAGATTCGTCTCAAGACAACGTCTCCAGAAGGCTTTAATGAATTCAAAACCGCCGTTGCTGAAATTCCAGAAATTTTGGAGTGTCACTTGATTGCAGGTGACTTTGAATACCTTTTAAAAGCTCGTGTATCCAATATGGATTCTTACCGCCTTTTGCTTGGAGAAACCCTACTGACACTGCCACATGTTCGCGAATCTCGTACTTATGTGGCAATGGAAGAGGTGAAAAACACCACCGTAGTTAATATTCCCTAGAACATAACGTTGGTGAATAGCCTGCTTTTGCAGGCTTAATGCTAACTATTTTTTTGTTAATTCTGCGAGTATTTTTCCTAACATCACCGGTCCCATCCCTTTTACATTAAGTACGGCTTTTTCTGAGTGAAAAGGGCGTTCTGCTATTAATTTTTCTAGTACTTTTTTGGGGACGCCTTTTACTTTTAGAAGCTTGTCCACTTTTGATTTATTGATGATGAGATAGCCATCGTCGTAACCAGTGGCGTTTTTTTTTACTTCTTTCTGTTTTTTGGCGATGGGACTCTCTGTTGCTATTTTCGGCGTAGGTTCTGCTTTTTCGTGCTCAAGTTCGTCCTTTTCCATCACTGGGACAAAGGAATCAGACGACACTTCAACCTGATAAGGCGTGTCGAAATAGGCTGAATCACACAAGGTGTAATTTACCCCGTCCCATTCGCTAAGCTGTAATGCTAATTGCCAATTACCGCTGGGTGGTTGTTGGAAAAGCAGGTCGTAGTGGCAATCGGAAAGAAAATGCTGTCCTTTCATTTCACCAAGAGTGGTTGAAGCGAGCACGATAGTTTCTGAGCCTCCAGTACTTTGACGAAGCGCACATAATTGTAGACGTAAAGTGCCACTGAGATTGCCTTCGACTCTATCGTTAGCAATGCGCTGAATGGAAACAATGACTCTGTCATTTTCGATTCGGTAGCCGCAGCCTTGGATCGTTAGATGTGCTTGGTTGGAAGCATTCATGTCAGTTCCTTCTTGCGAATCGATTAAGTAGGGCTTTTTAGCCTATGGAATTTTTGATTAAATTTTGCACATGTGCAAGCAAATACCACGTTTATTTAAATAAGAAGAGTATTTAAGCGAGAAGAGGATTTAAACGTTTAAATATTGATCGTGATTAGGTAACCATCGAGATAAAAGTGGCGAGACGCGATCAGGATAACGACTGTGCAACAGAGAGGCCGCTTTTTGAACATCATCGAGCAAGTTTTTGTCGCGCTGCAAATCCGCTACTTTGAATTCCCAAAGGCCGGTTTGTCTGGTGCCGAGTAATTCTCCGGGGCCGCGTAATTCAAGGTCTTTTTCTGCGATTTTAAAGCCATCGCTGGTTTCTCGCATGGTAGAAAGTCGTTCTTTGCCTTGCTGTCCTAGCGGAGCTTTATAAAGCAGCACGCAATGACTGGCAGTTTGCCCTCGACCAACACGACCACGTAACTGGTGAAGCTGAGCAAGCCCGAGCCTTTCTGGATTCTCTATCACCATTAAACTAGAGTTTGGTACATCCACACCCACTTCGATGACGGTTGTCGCGACCAAGAGCTGAATTTCACCGGCTTTAAATCTGGCCATAATGTCGGCTTTTTCTTGCGCTTTGAGTCGGCCATGCACCAAGCCAATGGATAAATTCCCCAATTGCTCTTGTAGTAAAATTGCCGTGTCTTCAGCCGCCTGGCATTGCAGCGCCTCGGATTCTTCAATCAAGGTACAGACCCAATAGGCTTGCTTGCCTTCTTCGCAGGCGCTTTTCACTCGATCAATCACTTCTTGTCGGCGCTGGTCCGATACCACAATAGTATTCACTGGCGTTCGACCTGGTGGTAACTCGTCAATGATGGAGCAATCCAGATCTGCGTAAGCAGACATCGCCAAGGTTCTTGGAATCGGCGTGGCCGTCATAATGAGCTGATGAGGCTGGAAACCGTGCTTCATGCCTTTTTCACGTAATGCCATACGCTGGTGCACGCCGAAGCGATGTTGTTCGTCGATAATGGCGAGCGCTAAACGATCAAACTCAACCGTGTCTTGAAATAAGGCGTGGGTGCCGACGACAATTTGCGCTGCGCCAGAAGCGATATCAGCAAGTTCTTTTTCGCGAGTTTTGCCTTTGAGCTTGCCAATCATCCAAGCGACTTTTAAACCAAGTGGCTCAAACCACTGGGTAAAATTAATATAATGCTGTTCAGCAAGAATTTCCGTCGGCGCCATGATGGCGACTTGATAACCGGCCTGTACGACAGACGCAGCGGCTAAAGCGGCCACTAAGGTTTTACCTGACCCTACGTCGCCCTGAACCAAACGCAACATAGGATGCCCTGTGTCGAGATCGTTAAGGATTTCTTGAAATACTCGACTTTGCGCATTGGTTGGTGAAAAGGGGAGTTGTTGTAAGAGTCGTTGACTTAATTCGCCGGGCACTTTTACCTTGATTGCAGCATCTTGCTTGGCTTTCATGCGCTTACCAATCAGCGAAAGCTGATGCGCCATAAGCTCTTCAAAAGATAAACGATATTGCGCGGGATGTGTTCCCGATCTGAGTAATTCGAGGTTGGCTTCTCGCGACGGATGATGCAGAAAGTGAATGGCATCGCTCAGTGGAGGCAAACTGAATTGGGTGCGGATTTCATCCGGTAGCCATTCTTGCAGATTGTAGGGTGTTAAACGCTCTAATGCTTGCTCACACAGTTGGCGAATCTTGGTTTGCGTTAATCCATCAGTGAGCGGGTAAATAGGTGTAAGTTGCG
Organism: Marinomonas sp.; assembly: GCF_965225885.1. Lineage (NCBI taxonomy): Bacteria > Pseudomonadati > Pseudomonadota > Gammaproteobacteria > Oceanospirillales > Oceanospirillaceae > Marinomonas > Marinomonas sp. Next base: position 489,473 of record NZ_OZ245329.1, on the reverse strand, counting down.
CGGTTTCTTCTTGTGTTTCGTCGTCACCAATGACTTTGTATTCTGGGTGATAGATTTCAAACCCAGTGCTGCCGCGACGGATTTCACCAAAGCAACGAACTCGCTTGCCGGATTCCAGTTGTTTCTTTTGCGCGGCGGAAAAATGAAAAAAGCGCAAACACAGGGTGCCAGTGTGATCTTTGATGCGACACAGCAAACTTCGACGTTTGCCCATTTTGATTTCAGCGCCCGTGACTTGGCCTTCGATCACGGCTTCGTCACCAAAGCGCAGCATGCCGATGGGAACAACGCGCGTTCTGTCTTGATAGCGAATCGGTAAATGGAACAGCAAGTCTTGCACTGTATTCAAATGCAGCTTGGCCAGCTTTTCGGCCATGGCGTCACCAACACCTTTTAGCTCACGAACATCCTGAGTGTCTAATCCGTCGATCATGCTGTTCTCTATAAGTTCAGATGCTTGCAAGCATCACGGATAGACTGGCTTACCGCTTCAATGGCTTTCGGGCGCGGGAAGCTGGCTCGCCATGCTAAGGCAACAGTACGTTTCGGTGCTGGCTCAGTAAAAGGGCGCACTTCTAACATATCGTGATTAATATTGGTGACGGCGGATTTTGGCAGAACCGTCACCCCTAAGCCAGACGCGACCATGTAACGGATAGTTTCTAATGAACTGCCATTGACGATAGTGCGACCATCACCAAATTCGCCTTCTGTTACCAGAGGACAGGCTTCTAATACTTGCTCACTGAAACAATGACCTTTGCCAAGCAACAACAAATTATCGGTAGAAAGCTGGTCGGTTTCTATGTGCGTTAGCTTGGTCCATGGATGATTCTTTGGCATAAGAACCACAAATTCTTCTTCGTAAATCGGTTGTGTCACCACATCTGGTTCACGGAACGGAAGCGCCACTATGATGGCGTCTAGTTCACCATTACGCAGTTTAGGACGTAGGTTCTCGGTGAGATCTTCTTCAATAATTAATGGCATGCCAGATGTCACACTATGCAGTGCCGGAATCATGAAAGGGAACAGATATGGGGCGATGGTATAAATAGCACCAACTTTGAGCGGGCCTTTTAATTGATTTTTACCAGAGGTCGCCAGCTCTTTAATCATGCTGGCTTGATCCAGTACTCGCTTGGCCTGAGTGATGATTTGCTCGCCCAATGGTGTGATATAAACGGAGCTTTTGCTGCGCTCGAAAATGGCTGTGCCAAGCTCTTCTTCGAGCTTCTTCACGGCGACACTGAGCGTGGGCTGTGAAACATAGCAGCGGTCTGCTGCACGGCCAAAATGTTTTTCTTCGGCTAGCATTACAATGTATTTCAATTCCGTTAATGTCATAACACACCTTTTCGTTCGGCTGATTCATTGTTAATAACTATGATAATACATAATTTGATAAAGTATACTCGTTCTTTAGTGACTAAGAATATCTGAGGCGATTGGAGGAGGATAAATGGCAAAGATTTTAATTGCTGGTTGCGGAGACTTGGGTTCTGGTTTGGCTGCCGAGTTAGTCGCGCAAGGCCATATTGTTACGGGCATTCGTCGCACAAAAAAGGTTTTCCCTGATGGCGTAATAGGCATAACGGGTGATCTTGTTGAAATGAGCGACGACACCTTGCCTGATGCAGATGTGGTGTTTTTAATCATGACGCCTAATGGACGCAATGAAGAAGCGTATCGAGCGGCTTACTTTGATACAGCCCAGGTGTTGATTCGTCGATACAAAGACATGGCTAAGCAACCGAAGGTGTTTTTTGTATCAAGCACCAGTGTTTATGGCCAAAGTCAAGGTGAGTGGATTGATGAAACTACGCCAGCACAACCAGCCTCAGCGACCGCAAAGATTCTAGTCGAAACAGAGCTGTCTTTAGCAGCTGCATTTTCCAGTGTGGCAGTGCGTTGCTCAGGTATCTATGGCTCTGGGCGTTTTAGATTATTGGAAACGGTTTTAAGTGGCAAAGATTGGGGAGACAACAGCTGGACCAATCGCATTCATCGAGACGACGCTGTCTCTGCTCTGGTGTTGTTGGCAAACTGTGCTTTAAGTGAGAAAGTCATACCAGCACATGTGATCGTGACGGATCAAACGCCTGTTTCCATGTGGGAAGTGAAGTTGTGGCTGGCAACTTGCCTTGAAGCCAAAGTCGCTGTTAGTAGCTGTGAAGGTTTTGTTCCGAATTCTGGAAAGCGTATTCAAGGTCAATATCTTTTGTCACAAGGTTGGCGTATGCAACATCCAAGTTATGTGGCGGGCTATGTTGCCTTGGTGACTGAGTTTCAGGAAAAAGCGGAGAGTAATTCGTTAAATCTCAATTGACATCAAGTTGACATTTTATAGGTATAAACTGACCTGACAGCTCATAAAATCAGGTATTTAGGGGATCTTTGCTGCTACATCTATGCATAGTTAGATAATAATGTGAAAATGTAGCCTATTTTGATATATTAATTTTTCACTATTTATTGACAACCCATGAGCTATATAAAGACAGTTGCCAATACTTAAAACGTTTTTGTGGGGTCATTTAAGCCTATGCCGTCGTCTGATTTTTTGCCTTTTTCTCGCCCTGCTATCGATCAAGCGGACATTGATGCCGTTAGTGAAGTGTTGTCTTCAGGTTGGATTACCACGGGCCCTAAAACCAACGCATTAGAAGAGGCGTTTTGTGATTATTTAGGTTGCCGTCATGCGATTGCTGTGTGTTCAGCGACAGCGGGTATGCATATCACCTTACTAGCGTTAGGCATAGGACCTGGAGATGAGGTTATTACTCCCTCTCAAACTTGGGTTTCTACCGCTAATATTATTTGTTTATTGGGTGGGACGCCGGTGTTTGTGGATGTCGACAAAGATACCTTGATGATGACTGCCGAATCGTTAGAGCAAGCAATTACCCCTAAAACCCGCGCTATTGTGCCTGTACATTATGCGGGTGCGCCAGTGGATTTAGATGCGATTAAAGCCATTGCGACACGTCACGACATTCCCTTAGTAGAAGACGCAGCTCATGCCATTGGTACTTATTATGGTGATACGCCAATTGGCCATCGAGGGACTGCAATTTTTTCTCTCCATGCGATTAAAAACATTACCAGCGCCGAAGGTGGAGTGATTACCACCGATGATGATGCTTTGGCTGAGCAACTGAGAATGTTGCGTTTTCACGGATTGGGTGTGGATGCCTTTGATCGTCAGATGCAAGGGAGAAAGCCGCAAGCCGAAGTCATGATCCCCGGTTTTAAATACAATATGCCAGATATGAATGCCGCTTTGGCTTTAGGCCAGTTTGCTCGCATAGGCAAGCTTAATCAGCAACGCTCTGATCTTGCGAATTTGTATCTTGAGGGTTTAAAGAATACGCCACTACAACCCTTGTCTTTAGTTGACTATCCGCATCTCCATGCATGGCATTTGATGATAGTACGCGTAGATCCTGATGCTTGCGGCTTTGATCGTCAGCATTTCATGGATGGGCTTAAAGAAAGAAACATTGGTTCAGGTATCCATTTTCGTGGCATACATACCCAGCATTATTACCGTCAGCGTTTCCCTGATGTGTCTTTACCGAATACCGAATGGAATTCAAGCCGATTATGTTCTATTCCATTGTTCCCTGATATGACTGCACATGATGTGCAGCGTGTATTGACTGCTATTAATGAGATTGTGGAGAAATAATCTAGTGTCAAGTCAAAAGGCTATAGCCAAAGTTGCCATTGTCATTCCTGTTTTTAACGAAGAAGAGAGTCTACCTGAGTTAATACGTCGAACGGACAGTGCTTGTCGTCTTATTGAACGAGATTACGACATTATTTTGGTAGACGATGGAAGTCGAGATCGTTCTGCTGAGTTGATTCAAGAAGCGGCAAATCAACCGGATAGTCATATAGTCGGTGTGATGTTAAACCGAAACTATGGCCAACATGCTGCCATCATGGCGGGATTTGAAATTTCAGATGCAGATTTGGTGATTACCTTAGATGCAGATTTACAAAATCCCCCTGAGGAAATTCCTCGTCTTGTAGCGAAAGCCGATGAAGGCTTTGATGTCATTGGGACAGTACGAAAACACCGTAAAGATTCCTTATTCCGACGCTTGCCATCAGCCATCATTAACGGTGGTGTGCGACGTGCTACAGGCGTGCAAATGAGTGATTACGGTTGTATGTTGCGGGCGTATCGCCGCCATATTATCGATGCCATGTTGCAATGCCACGAACGCAGTACCTTTATCCCTATTTTGGCGAACAGTTTTGCTCGTCATACCACTGAAATTGATGTTGATCACGCAGAACGTGAGTTTGGCGATTCTAAGTACAGTGCGATGAAACTTGTCAATCTGATGTTCGACTTGATCACCTGTATGACAACCACGCCACTGCGTTTACTGAGTATCGTAGGTAGTGTGATTGCTGCGACAGGCTTCTTGTTTGCTTTTGTGTTGCTAATGTTGAGGTTACTACTTGGACCTGAATGGTCTGGCGATGGTGTGTTTACGCTGTTTGCCGTTCTTTTCATTTTCGTTGGCGCACAGTTTATTGGCATGGGATTATTGGGCGAATATATCGGGCGAATGTATCAAGATGTTCGCGCCCGCCCTCGTTATTTTGTTCAAAAAGTTGTTCGTAAAGGACAAACTTCTTCACCACTTTTTAAAGAGAAATCATAACTATGAAAGCTGTTGTTTTTGCCTACCACAATATTGGATGTACTGGAATTACCCAGCTTCTAGAAGCTGGCATCGAAATTGAAGCTGTTTTTACTCATACGGACTCTCCTGATGAACAGCGCTTTTTTTCCTCTGTAGCGCAGCTATGCGCTGAGAAAAACCTACCAGTCTTCGCTCCTCATGAAGTAAATCATCCTCTATGGATTGAGCGCATTAAAGCGATGGATCCAGATTATATTTTCTCTTTTTATTACCGCGATATGCTTAGCCAAGATTTGTTAGATTGCGCAAAACTTGGCGCGTTTAATCTACATGGCTCTTTATTGCCTAAATACCGTGGCAGAGCGCCAGTTAACTGGGCATTGGTCAATGGTGAAAGTCAAACAGGCGTAACGCTACATAAAATGACAACGCGCCCAGACCAAGGCGATATTCTCGCTCAGCAAACGGTTAACATTGAAGAAAACGATACAGCACTTACTTTGCATGGAAAAATGGACACCGCATCAGGTGTTTTGATGGCAAACGTATTGCCAGCTTTGCTTAATGGAAGTGTGACTTACACTAAACAAAATGACGCTGATGCTACTTATTTTGGCCGTCGTACTGCTGCTGACGGTGAATTAGATTGGAAAAAAAGCGCTCAAGAATTATTCAATCTTACTCGTGCAGTGACTCAGCCTTATCCAGGTGCGTTTAGTTTTATCGGTGATCGAAAAGTTATCGTTTGGGAAGTTAAAGTGGTTTCCCCGTCAGATAGCTCACTAACAAATAATCAAACGCCGGGCACCATTATTAGTACAGATCCACTGCAAGTCGTTTGTGGTGATGGCGTATTGCAAATCGAAGCAGGACAATCTGAGCAAGGTTTATTCTTACGCGGTTCACAATTGGCTCGTGAAATGAGCTTGACTCAAGGCATGCGCCTTGCACCAAAAGCTAGCTTGTCTTTGTCTGCTAAAAAACGTACTAAAGTATTGATTTTAGGTGTTAATGGTTTCATCGGTAACCATTTGACTGAGCGTCTTTTGAAAGACGACGGTTATGATGTTTACGGTATGGATATTAGCTCTAGTGCAATCGGTCGTGTACTAGACCACCCACGATTCCATTTTGTGGAAGGGGATATCAGTATTCATGGCGAATGGTTGGAATACCACATTAAAAAATGTGATGTGATCTTACCTTTAGTAGCGATTGCGACGCCAATCGAATACACACGTAACCCATTGCGCGTTTTCGAGCTCGATTTCGAAGAAAACCTAAAAATCGTACGTCACTGCGTGAAATACAACAAACGCATTATTTTCCCATCCACCTCAGAAGTGTATGGCATGTGTAGCGATAACGAGTTCGACGAAGATACCTCAAGCCTAATCGTTGGACCAATCAACAAGCAGCGCTGGATATACTCTGTTTCTAAACAACTATTAGACCGAGTGATTTGGGCGTACGGTCAAAAAGACGGTTTACGTTTCACTTTGTTCCGTCCTTTCAACTGGATGGGCCCACGTCTAGACAGTTTGGATTCAGCTCGTATTGGTAGTTCTCGTGCTATTACCCAGTTGATTTTGAACCTCATTGAAGGTACTCCGATTCAGTTGATCGATGGTGGTGCTCAAAAACGTTGTTTCACCGACATTGATGATGGTATCGAAGCCTTGTTCCGCATCATTGAGAATAAAGATTCAAACTGTGATGGCCAAATTATCAACATCGGTAACCCTGATAACGAAGCTAGTATCAAAGACATGGCGCAGACGTTACTTGAGAAATTCGAAGCTCATCCATTGCGTGGCAATTTCCCTCCTTTTGCTGGGTTTAAAGGCGTGGAAAGCCGTAGTTACTACGGTGATGGTTACCAAGACGTTTCTCATCGTCGTCCAAGTATCAAAAATGCCAATAAATTGTTGGACTGGCATCCAACGACTCATATGGATGACACCATTGAGAAAACGCTTGATTTCTTTATTCAATCGACCGTTTCTCAGGATTAATTAATGAGAAATATTGGACTGCGAATTGATGTGGATACCCTCAAAGGTACTTTGGTGGGGGTTCCTAAGTTATTAGAAATACTCGAGAAACATGATATTAAAGCGAGTTTTTTCTTTTCTATGGGACCAGATAATATGGGCCGCCATTTATGGCGGCTCATTAAACCTAAGTTCCTCCTCAAGATGCTGCGCTCCAATGCCGCCAGCTTATACGGTTTGGATATTTTGTTGGCGGGTACTTGTTGGCCAGGAAAAGTCATTGGCAAACATGCGGTAAAGCCCATTCTGGATACTCAAAAACAAGGTCATGAAATTGGCCTACATGCTTGGGATCATCATGGTTGGCAATTAAATACGGAACGTTGGTCAGATGAGAAAATGCTGACCCACATTCGCCGTGGTTACGATAGCTTAAGCGATATTCTTGGTGAGCCTGTACGCTGTAGTGCCGCTCCCGGATGGCGTGCTGATCAGCGCGTTATTGATTTAAAAGAATCGTTCGGATTTGCTTATAACAGTGATTGCAGAGGGCTAACACCTTTTTATCCACGTCTGAATAACGGGAAAGCCGGTACAGTGCAAATCCCTGTGACTGTCCCCACCTTTGATGAGGTCGTTGGTACAGAGTGTGATATCGCCGGATTTAATGAATACATTTGCAATGCCATCGACAAGCAACCCTGTGCTGTTTATACCATTCATGCGGAAGTAGAAGGGATTGTGATGACTGAGCAATTTGAACAGTTGCTCGCCATGTTTAAAGAACGCCAGTGGCAACCTGTTACGTTGGCGACATTACTAGAAGAACAAGCTGCGACAACCCTCTGTGACGTAAAACGGGATACTTTGTTAGGACGTGAAGGTTGGGTTGGTTGGCAAGATAATATGAAAGAAGACGTTTATGTATCGTAGTCAATATAAATGGTTACTGCTGTTAGCCTTTGTCGTTCTTTATCTTTTGCCATTAGGGCTGACGCCTTTATGGATGCCTGATGAAGTAAGGTATGCGGAAATAAGCCGTGAAATGCTGGCGACAGGAAACTGGGTCGTGCCGCATTTTATGGGCATGGATTACTTCGAAAAGCCAGTATTAGGTTACTGGATGAATAACATCAGCCAGTTATTATTTGGCCAAACCAATTTCGCTGCGCGTCTTGCGCCGGCATTGTCTATTGGCTTAACTGGTTGGATTACCTATTACTTTGTAAAATCTGCACTCAAAGATGAACGCAAAGCCTTTTATTCTGCATTGGTTTATCTTTCGATCCCCTTGGTGTTTGGTGTTGGCACTTATAACACATTAGATAGCCAGTTAACCTTATGGATGGCGGCGGCTTTTGCGAGTTTTTATTTTGCCATGAATGGCCAAAATCGTTCAGCTTTGGTTGGTCGTTATTTACTGTTTGGCGTATTTTGTGGTGCTGCCTTTTTGACCAAAGGCTTTGTTGGTTTGGCTATATTGGTAATAGCAATTGTGCCGTTTATGATTGTGACTCGCCAGTTTAAACAAGTGGTTGGCTACGGAACCTTGTCGATTTTAGCTGCGGTTTTAATTGCTTTGCCATGGAGTATCGCGGTCGCTATACAAGCACCTGATTATTGGAACTTTTTCTTTTGGAACGAAAATATTCGTCGTTTCGAATCCAATAATGCGCAGCATTTAGCGCCATTTTGGTATTACATCCCAACTTTGTTGTTGGCGGTTTTTCCTTGGACTGTATTAGCGCCACACGCTATTGCTCGGAGTTTTGCGGATAAGGACAACAAACGCTTCTTTTTATATCAGGCTTGTTGTGTTGTTTTACCCTTTATTTTGTTGTCCATTGCCAGAGGTAAACTGGCAACCTATATCATGCCTCTCATGATGCCATTGGCTATTCTAATTGGCTGTGGTTTAGTAGAACTGATTAAACAAAAGCATGTCATCATCAAATGGTCTGTTTGGATCAATTTGTTGGCTTTTTCTGGCATCGCTTTGGTACTGGTTTTGGTTCAATATCAGGTACTAGGAAAAGTTGAAGGGTATCAAGCTGAAGAGATCTACACCTTCTGGTTCGCGATTGGAGTCTTTTTCTTTTGTGCCTTGTTGCCATTGCTGCCGATGAAAAAATTTAGCCGAGTACCATTTTTCTTGGCGGGGACATCGGTCGCTTTACTGTTACTTTTGCCATTTTTTCTGCCAATGAAGGTGGTGAATAATAAACATCCAGAAGTTTTTTATGAGCAACATATTTCGCTTATTGATCAGGATGCTTGGGTGATAACGAATTATCCGGGATTGATTGGAGGACTAGGTTGGATCCTAGATCGTAGTGATATTGACTTACTAGAATCTTATGGAGAGTTGGAATACGGCGTAAAACGTAGCGAACAGCAGCGTTACTTCCGTTACGATGAATTCCGTGAGCAGTTGAAAAAAAGACAACATTCGCAGCAAGTTGTGTTGGCATTTTATGCAAATCCAACGGACGCTCATGTATTTAAGGAGCTTCCTGCTCCCGCACAACAATATCAAGGCGGAAATTTCCACCTATATATTTACCCTAAATTACCATGACAGTAGCGCTTGTTATTTTGACCTTGCTCTTAACTTGTACTGGGCAAATTTTACAAAAACAGTGTGCCGTTAGCTTGGATAGCAAAAGTCGAAATTGGCTCTTGTTATCCGCCATTGCGTGTTTGGGATTTGGTGCTTTAGCATGGCTTTTGGTGTTACAGCAGTTGCCGGTAGGTATTGCTTACCCAATGCTCAGTCTAAACTATGTATTGGTTATGCTCGCCTCTCGTTACTGGTTTAAAGAGCCTGTCAGCCTTCGTCAGTGGTTTGGCGTTCTCTTGGTTATCACAGGCGTGAGTTTGTTGGGAGGTAAGCTATGAAGGCGTGGTTAGCAATTGCGGCCAGCGTGATGTTAGTCACCATAGCGCAGCTCTTGATGAAATCTGGTATGAGCGGTTTGCCTTTGTTTACACTGGATTGGCTAGACATTCAGTTTTGGTTAGAGCATTTCAACAGCCTTGCCAAAGTCTTTGTCGGTTTAACCTGTTACGCCTTGTCTCTAGGTTGCTGGATGTTGGCATTATCTAAATTGCCTTTGTCCATTGCTTATCCTTGTTTAAGTATTAGCTACGTACTGGTAACGATTCTGGCTAATGTGTTATTCGATGAAGCCTTGTCTATTTCTGTCATGCTCGGCAGTATCTTGATAGTGTTTGGTGTGAGCTTGATCACCTATAAACCCAAACAGTATTCCCATTAAAAACAAAAAAAAGAGGCCGCGGCCTCTTTTTTTATTTTGACTTAAATTATGGAATTGAAGGTATCAGTCTTCCAACACCATGATACCTTCGATTTCAACCTGAACGCCTTTTGGTAAAGCGCGAACGCCCATTGCTGCACGAGCAGGGTAAGGCTGTTTAACGAATTGCATCATTACTTCGTTTACGGTAGCAAAGTTGCCCAGGTCAGTCATGAAGATGTTGAATTTCACAACGTTTTCTAGAGAGCCGCCAGCCGCTTCACAAACAGCTTGTAGGTTTTTGAATACTTGGGTTGTTTGTTCAACGATGTCTTCGCTGATAACTTCCATGGTTTCAGGAACCAAAGGAATTTGACCAGACAAATATACTGTGTTTCCAGCGCGAACGGCTTGTGAGTATGGGCCAATAGCCGCTGGTGCGTTTTCAGTGTGAATCACTTGCTTTGACATAATAAGTATCCTTTATCTAGGAAATGGTAAGTAAAAATGGATCAGCGCCCAACAATGGTTTCGCGTGAAACTTTTTCCACACAGCGAACCGCTTTAATACGACGCATAACATCGGCTAAGCCTATACGACTGGAGATAGTAATGCTCAATCGTAAACGACTGACTCGACCGCGTTCAATAATATCGAGATTTGATACTTGGAAATCGGTATCACTGATCGAACTGGCAATTTTTGCCACCGCGCCACGCTCATTTATGTAAGTGACGATAAGGCTGATGTGTAACTCTTCTTCGATATCTTTGCCCCACGCCATATGAATAAAGCGTTCAGGATTAGACAAATGATCTTGAACGTTAGGGCAGTTGAGGTGATGAATGATGATGCCTTTATCAACCTGAACATAACCAACAATTGGGTCGCCAGGAATTGGTGCGCAACATTTGGCATAAGAAATAAGCATGCCTTCTGAACCATTCACCTTAAAGGATTTCGGTGTAACCAAGGTATCTTCATCAATGTTCGGGAACAACTCGCGAGCAACCAGATAGCCCACATGACGGCCTTTGCCGATGGATTCCAGTAAGTCATCCATGGATTCGAGCTGGTGGTTGGCTAATACTTGTGCAATTTGTTCTGCTGTTAGCTCTTCAATATTGGTTTTAAAGGCGTTTAAAGAGCGCGTTAGCAGACGGTGACCGATAGATATCGCATTTTCGCGCTGCTTGTCTTTCAAATAATGACGAATGTTGGTGCGCGCTTTGCCGGTAATCGCAAAACTTAACCAAGCAACATTTGGTTGAGCATTCTTCGCGGTAATGATTTCAACCGTTTGTCCGCTTTCTAGCTGTGTACTTAGTGGTGCGAGTCGGCGGTTAATTCGGCAAGAGATACAGGTGTTGCCGATTTCAGTGTGAACGCCATAGGCAAAATCCACTGGTGTTGCGCCGGAAGGTAATTCAATGATTTGACCATTTGGCGTAAAGACATACACTTCGTCTGGGAATAAATCACTTTTTACGTTATCAACAAATTCGACGGGGTTGCGTGCTTTTTGTTGAATTTCTAATAAGCTTTTCACCCATTTTGTCGCACGGTCATGGTTACTTGGCATACTAGAAGTGCCACTGACTTTGTAAGCCCAATGTGCCGCAATGCCATTGTTCGCAACCAAATCCATTTCTTCAGTACGTATTTGAACTTCCATCGGAATACCGTTGGTGCCTAATACGGTTGTGTGAAGAGATTGGTAGCCATTGGATTTTGGAACCGCGATGTAATCTTTGAAGCGGCCTTCGATAGGTTTGAACAGAGCATGAATAACGCCGAGAATTCGATAGCAGCTGTCATGGCGATCCGTAACGATGCGTACGCCCATTACGTCCATGATTTCATCTAAAGAACGGCGCTTTTTGTCCATCTTCTGATAAATGCTGTAAATGTGTTTTTCTCGAACGCTTATGCTGGCTTCAATGTAATCGGCGGCCAGTTCTGACCGAATTGTATCTTCAAGCTTTTGGGTGTCTTTAATGCGCTGCTGGCCATATTTTTTATGGATGGCTTTTTGGAGCATGCGCGCGCGCATTGGATAATAGGCTTGAAACGCGAGGGATTCTAAATCTACCCGAACCTTGTACATACCCAGACGGTTTGCGATAGGTGCATAAATGTCTAATGTTTCGCGGGCAATACGGCGTTTTTTATGGGCAGGCATGGCATCTAATGTGCGCATGTTGTGTAAACGGTCAGCCAATTTAACCAAGATGACACGAATATCATCGGCCATGGCCATGGCCATTTTTTGGAAGTTATGGGCTTGTTTTTCGATTTGGCTATTGAATTCAAGGTGCGTTAATTTACTCACACCATCCACAAGTCCCGCAACGCCTTCACCAAATTGTTCGGTAAGCGCTTCACGGCTGATGCCTGTGTCTTCAATAACATCGTGCAGAAGGGCCGCTGTCAGTCCATCACAATCCATTCGAAGTTCCGACAGAATTTCGGCGACAGCGAGAGGATGGGTGACATAGGGCTCGCCACTTTTACGTCGCTGCCCGTCATGGGCTTGCTCGGCGTAATAATAGGCGCGTTTTACCTTAGCAACTTGCTCGTAAGGTAAATACTGACTCAAGGTCAGCGCTAGATCTTCAATGGTATACATCGCTCACCTCACTAAGGCAAAAAGGAAGCGCGACAATTGTGCTATGAGCGACACCATAGAGATTAAAACTCGTGTAAAGGGCGTTTTTGTTGATCAATATTGTGCGCGTTGATCAAGTTTTCCGCGATTTCACGTAGTGCAACTACAGTAACTTTGTCGCCTTCTAAAGGCACTTTTGCGTCTTCACCACCCGTTGCTAGTTGACGAGCGCGTTTTGACGCGACCATCACTAGTTCAAAGCGGTTATCAACGTTTTCTAAACAATCTTCTACGGTAACTCGAGCCATTTTGACCTCTGTGTTCGGTTATCTATTTTTCCAAGGGTAATTCTACTTAACGGCTTCTCACAAAGACAAGAGATCATTTATAAGATTGCCATTTTTTTCCTGCATAACCGTTGTTTTTGAGCGCATTGCTTGAAAAACAGCAGCGATTTGTGAAAGCGCAGCATCAAAATCGTCATTTACGATGACAAAATCGTATTCATGATAATGTGACATTTCGTTAACGGCCTTTGCCATACGACGCTGAATGACGTCATCTGAGTCGGTAGCGCGTTTTCTTAAACGCTCTTCTAACGCCTGCAATGATGGCGGCAAAATAAATATTCCGATGGCTTCGGGATAGAATTGGCGTATTTGGCGAGCGCCTTGCCAGTCTATTTCTAAAATGACATCTAAGCCTTGTTCTAGCATGCCGAAAATAGATTCTTTCGATGTGCCGTAATAATGATCAAAAACTTGAGCGTGTTCGAAGAACGCGTCTTCGGCAATCATGTCCAAGAAAGATTCATCATCGATAAAGTAGTATTCTCGGCCATGTTCTTCGCCTGAACGTGGTGCTCGAGTAGTGTGAGAAATTGAAATCCTTACATTACTGTCTTGACTGAGCAGTGCTTTGTATAAAGTCGATTTACCAGCGCCAGAAGGGGCTGATAAGATGAATAAATTGCCTTTATGTTTGTCCATGGGGTTCTTTTAATCCGCCTTATTTTGACTTTGTAGCGTTTTACTATATCACAAACAAAATGCCTATTTTTAGTTGGGTATTATTGTCGATATTAGCGTTTTTTGACAGAAATGTTTGTCAAACTAATCGACTGATTTTTCAAGGTTTTTTCGGTCAAATTCTATTGGTTTTATGTTCAGTAATAATTCTTTACAAAGTTTTTGATTGTTCTCGATGTGTTTTTTTTAAACAAGACTAAGCTTCAAAGGTAAGCGTTCTACAGATAAACAATGGAAGACAAGGAAGGGAAATGCAATGGATTTACCCTACGAAAAGAAATCACTGAAAGCCATTTCTAAAAAAAGAAATTACTGCAAAGTCTTATCCGTTGAAGATGATCCTGATTATCAAGAAGCGCTAATGAACGGCCTTAGTGCGCTTAATTATGATGGTAAACAGGTCGAGTTTCTGACTGCATCATCTGCTAATGATGCTGCGACAGTGATTGCTGCCAACCCTGACATATCGGTAATTTTTCTTGATGTGGTGATGGAGACAGATGAAGCTGGTTTACGTCTAATTCGTACTATTCGGGATGTGATTGGCAACGATTTGGTGCGCATTGTTTTGTTAACGGGTCAGCCTGGTATGGCACCTGTAGATGACCTTATTGGTCAATACGACATAGACGATTATTGGTGCAAATCAGATCTCACTCAGGCGCACTTACAAACCATTGTATTAAGTAATTTGCGTACGTGGGAGCATCTTTATGATATGAAGGAAGCTCGTCATGGTATGCAATTACTACTGGCCTCCAGTCAACGAATTGCCTCAAAGAGCGACATTACTGACTATACACACTCTATTTTGGAAGAAATTGGGCTGCTGCTAAAAATGAGCAGCGGCGGTATTGTGTGCTTTTTTCACCCAGAAGAAGAGCATCTCGAAAAAGCCTTAATTGTGGCCGCTTGCGGTGAGTTCTCGTCTCATATTCATCAATATTTTTTATCGGCAATCCAAGAAGTTTTTTTAAGAGAAGCCGTGGAACTGGCTAATACGCAGAAAAGTCATGTGTTTCAGGATGGTTTTTCTGTGTTGTATTTTTCGAATAAAGAGCTAGAAGATCGAGAATACATGGTGGTGGTTAAGTTAGATCGAAACCTTGCCAGCAATGAAATTAACCTGCTTCAGGTATTTTGCGAAAACATTAGTGCTGGTTTTCGTAATGTTGCTTTGCATAACAAGTTAACTGAGCTGGCCTATATTGAACCGACATTAGGTATTCATAATAAAAACTGGCTGGTTCGCGAGATTCGCAACATGTTTTCCTGGGAGCGAGAAAAAGCCACCTTATTAATGTTATATGTGGAAGATTTGGCCTATACCGAGTCGGTATTAGGCTCAAAATACTGCGATAAACTCACCTTGTCTTTGTATGAGTATCTGAGTCACTTCTTTGATAAAACTGTAGATATTGCCTTACTTGAACGAGACACATTAGTGTTGATTGTATATGACGATCAGGATTACAACGAAGCGTCACTGGAAAATATTATTCATACCAGTGTTGAAGTGAAAAACTCCTTACATTCTCTTGATTTGACCGTTAGTTCGGTGAAGTTTTCCGACTTTCCAAATTATGAAGCCGAGCAATTAGTGAGTGTTGGCAAGAGCACCTTAGAAAGAGCGAAATACGAAGGTGTATCTTATCTGGCATTTTCTGAAGCCTTGGCGTCCGCTATGTTTGGACGCTATGAGTTGTTACAAGATCTGCGAGAAGCCATTTTAAACGATGAAATCAAAGCATATTTTCAGCCTAAGATGAACTTGAGAGATAATAAGTTGGTGGGTTTTGAAGCATTAGCTCGATGGACTCATAAAAACGGTAGCAGCATTCCGCCGGACCAATTTATCGCCTTGGCCGAGAGCAGTGGTCTGATTGATAAGTTGGATCAGCAAATGTTGAAGCTGTCCTGCCAAGCCATTAATACACTGAAAAATATTGGTATTAATGTGCCGATTTCGGTCAACGTTGCTGGCAATGAAATCATTCGTCCTAATTATTTTGAAAGCTTTCAAAAGCTTCTTGAAGAAGAGGGTGTCCCGAGTGAAATGATTGAACTAGAAATTACTGAATCTCAATTCATTGAAGAAAAAGGCAATATTAACAAGCATTTAATGGCGCTAAAAACATTAGGTGTGCGAGTTAATATTGATGATTTTGGAACTGGCTATTCTTCTTTGGCCTATTTATCTACGCTATCGGTGTCAACCGTCAAAATCGATCACAGTTTTGTCTGGCGCATGGAAGAGTCTGAAAAAGATTGGGAAATTTTGAAGATGATTATTGAGCTAGGTAGTTCGTTAGGGCTGAGTGTTATTGCTGAAGGTATTGAAACAGAGCAGCAAAAAGCGCATCTGTTAGCTTTGGGTTGCGAGGACGGCCAAGGTTACTTATTTGCTAAACCTATGTCGTTAGACGATACGATCAGCTGGGTTCAAACAGGTTTGTAACAGTATGATTTTTAGTAAAAGGATGTCACAAAGACCATTACTTTTTATGTATTTGTCGGGTATTTTTGTCTTTATCGTATTGCTTAGTTGGGGCAGCTATCGGTTTTTTTTAGACAATAAAATCAGTCAGCTAGCATGGAATGAATCAGAAGTATTGTCCCGTAGCGCGAGTGTTTTTAGCCGTGAAATGGGGCATATAAAACGAGTTACTTTATTGTTACGCAACAGCATTAACGCGCGCTTATCTGCTCAAGATTCGACCTTGCCGCAAGGTACAAAAACAATTCCTAGTGAGTGGGAAGCATTGGTGGTGGATGAGTTTAGTCAATTTGCTCGAACCTCTAAGCTTATCTCTCAAGTTCGTTGGATCATGCCGAATGGCCAAGAGCTTATTCGAATCAACTCTCAAGCCGATGTTATTAATCGAGTGCCAGAAGATCAACTACAAAACAAATCGGATCGACATTATGTACAAAATGCACCGGACAGCAGCAACGATGTTTATATTTCTTCTTTGGATTTGAATATTGAAAATAAAGAAATCGTCCGCCCTTTTCAGCCAACGGTTCGTGGTGTTGTCAGAGTGAATGGTGAGATACCCGGGATTCTGGTAGTGAATTATGATTTGACCAAATTATTTGAGCTTGTACGCACTTTTAGCAGTGGCGGTGTGTATTTAGAAATACTCGATACGAATGGCAACTGGGTGTTGGCAGCGGATAGAAGTCTTGAATGGGGCGGCATACTTCATCCTGACAGCATGAGCTTTAATATCAAAACGCATTTTCCGGTTATTTGGCAAGAAATGAATGCAGCGGACGGATTGGAACGAGTTTTTGACGATGGACGCTTGTGGAGTCTATTGAAGCTGCATATAGATGAAGAGGTAGAGGTTCAAGATTCGAAAACGCCATCCTTATACTTTGTGGCTCGCTCAAATTCTGATGCTTTTACATTATGGCGAACCAAGATAATTCTTTCTATCGCTTGTGTTGCTATTATTAGCTTCTCTATTATTGCTTGGTTAGTTTGGCGGCAAATTACATCCCAGCTTGAGACCTATCGGTTACTTAAACTGGTTCAACAAGAAAAAACACAAGCTGAGCAGATTAACCGCAAATTGAATCTAACGAATAAGCGTTTAGTGGATCTTCAGGATGAGCTAGTAGAAAGTAGTAAATTATCCTCACTAGGCTTGATGGTTGCCGGCCTAGCGCATGAAATGCATACGCCGCTAGGTGGCGTCAGAATGGCGTTATCTTCTTGTAAAGTATGGTTAGATAAAGAATCCAAGCTACGGCCTTCCGAAGGGCTTGAAAAAATCGATGGATCACTGCTAATAGCGGAAAAAAACCTCGTTCGCGCCTTGGATGTAGTTTCTAGTTTTAAACGTATTGTGTCGGATAGAACCGCGCAGGATGTGCAGGCTTTCTTCTTCCATAATGTCGTTAATGACATCTTGTTTACTTATAAACCGATATTGAAGAAGCGCTCCGATATTCATATAGAGAGTGAATGCCCTGAAGACATTGCTATGTTGGGTTACCCGGGCGCTATTTCTCAAATCATTCAGAACCTGATTGATAACGCCTTAGATCACGCGTTCCAACGCCTAGATAAAGGCATCATCACCCTTACGGCTAAAAAAGAACAAGATAACCTCATTCTTGTTATTAGCGACAATGGCAGAGGTGTTTCACCCGAAATAAAAGCGCATATATTTGATCCTTTCATCACGACGGGCCGAACCAATCAACATACAGGATTAGGGTTACACTTAGTGAGTCAGTGGGTCAATGTGCTGATGAAAGGACGAATCGATGTGGTATCCGACGTTGGAGTCGGTACGATATTTACGCTTACTCTACCTCTGCGTGTGGAGATTGATTCGGAATAGCTGTGAATAATAAGATAGGCTCAAATTTATTAAAAAGCCCCAGCGACAAAGCGTCGTTGGGGCTTTTGATTTTTCAAGCAGAGTAAAAGCAAGCTAGTCAGTGAAACCTCGGACTTGCGCGCTTAGCTGCCAACGCAATAATCCTGGTAACGCTTTCTGGCGGGTTTGTTGTTGATTATTGGGAACAGCACCGCTGGTTGTTGTTCGCAGGCCAGTCTCACTTTCCCAAGGATAAAATGCCGCTTTACCACTCATTGGGTAAGCGCCGTTTTTATCAATCCACAAGGTGACGTTATAACCAAAGGCGCGGCTTTCATCATCAACCGGAGCCAGCATATTTCGTCCTGCAATGGCTTGATAAGAGGTATCCGACAAGCTCAAATTGTATAAGGTTGGGAAGATGTCTTTGTGCGAGCCGACACGATTTGGATCATAACTCCAATCGGTGTTCGCCAAGATGTCTTTTGGTACATGCAGATAAAATGGCACCGCACGATCCAATACTTGTTCTTGAGGATAGAAAGCATTCAAGCGTCGCATTTGATGATCTCCGGTGGCAGCAATAATCGTTTTATCGCCCACACTTGAATTCTCAACTGTTGTTACAAATTGTCCAAAGGCATCCGCTGCAAACTGATAGGTTTTGAGCAGGTCTTCCAGTGCCGTGAGGTCTTCTTCAGCAGAGTGCTTCAAGACTTCAGGAGTGGCGGAGAAAGGAGCGGCCTCATAGCGAGGTGGCGTCTGATAAGGTGGATGGTTGCTAATGGTCAAAATGGTAATGAAAATGGGCTCTTTGCTTTCGTTCAGCATAGCTTCTGCCAAGCGATAGGCGTAGTCATCGGGAACACCCCAAGCGCCTAATTCAGCAGCCGCTTCAGGATAACGTTCCATGAGCGTATTTTGGTCATAAACCGCATCCACATCTTGAAGTGGCAAGTAATCGGCTAAGTTACGCCAGGCCATATTTCCAGGGGAAATAAAGACAGTTTTGTAGCCGGCTTTTTTGTAAACATTAAAAGGTACGCCTTGTAACTTCACTTTTTGTTCAGAGCTATGGCTAATGTTTTCAAAAGGACTATGGAAAAGCATCGCTGCCAAAGAGGGCGCGGTGCCATTATCTTCAGACAAGAAACGTTTAAAAACAAAATCTTCTGCAAAATGTGGACGTAATCTGCCTAAAAGATCATTGGTGCCAGGTTTATCAAACGCCAGCATGTTGCTGCCGAAACTTTCCATCACGTTCATGACAACGTTGGGACGGTTGGCGTCAAGCCAAGGATTCGAAGCCGTGCGAGCCGCTAAACTGTTGATGCCCAGATCAGCTTCCAGAGTTTGGCCATCTTTATGGCTGACGGGCGCAAAAGACGCATCGGCTTTTTTGTCTTGCAGCGCCCAGTCTAGCGCCATAAAACCGTTTGGCGATAATTTGTTGAGAATTAAAAGTTGTGACACCTGCGCATTATCACGGCGCAATGGAAAGGTTCCGACACTGCCACGTGAGGCCACAAATAGAATGATAAAGGCGATCACCACATAAACGATGAAAATGCTTAAATGCCAAGGTTTACGAGACTTATCTCGCAGTGTGAATTTGGCTAAACGAGACGCGATGAAACCGGCGAGTAACGCCAATAAGGTTCCTTTTATCACAGGATAATCTTGCCAAATATTCAACAGCACGCTTTTGGTATCGTCATCGGCCAAACCAAAGGCAAAAATATCGAAATGGTTATGGTAGGTTTGGTAATAATAGAAGTTACTGATGGTCACCATGACCACGGTGAACATAATCAAGCCCATTAAAAAAGGACTGATGGCTTTTAACAATTGCCAAGAAAAACGGTTAGCACAGAACAGCAGCCCGATTAAGAAAAACGGTGCCATGAACATGCCACCAATTCGGAGGTCGTAGCGAGTACCAATAGACCACATCCGTGTAACATCTTCACTGTGTTTTGCGAGTTCCACTGGGGAGGCAAAAGACTGAAGCATGAAATAACGGCCAAGCATCAAGATCAAGGTAATGATAAAAATTTGGACCGTTAACGTGACCAATAGAGGTCGCATTCGACTCTGATACATTGCTGAAATTATCCTAAGCACTTAAATAGTCGCCGATTATAGCATTCAATAAATCATGGATGCTGAGAGAAACATCACTAGTGAGAGTATAAAATCTTGCTTTTTGCTCTTTTTCCACGCAATGAGATATCTGCTAGATGAGCAACTTCTGTCATGCATCCTTTGTTGTAAACAGGTTATTCTGTCGTTACTCAATGAATTGACAGACGGAACGAGCGAACAAAGTGGCATCAATAAAGCATTACGAAAAACGCATGATGGCCGTGTGTGATTACATTTATAAGCATTTGGATGAAGACTTAAGCGTCGAAACTTTGTGCGATGTGGCCTGTTTTTCTAAATACCATTTTCATCGGCAGTTCAGCCATTTTATGGGCATTGGCGTGTTTAAATTTGTGCAGCTTTTGCGTTTGAAGCGGGCGTCTTATGAATTGGTCTTTAATAAAGACAAACGCATTATTGATATCGCCATGAATGCGCAGTTTGATCATTCAGAATCTTTCTCTAGAGCCTTCAAAAAAGTCTTTTTACAGTCTCCCTCAGAATTTCGTCGGCAACCAAACTGGTTGCAATGGCATCAAGAATACCGACCTATTGAGAACCATAGGAAGCAGACGTTACACGCTAATATTGTCGATTTTGCGCAAACAAACATCGCTGTATTTGAGCATCGTGGTCCTATTGAGCAGGTAATGGAATCGTCTGCGATTTTTCGCAACTGGCGAATGCGCACTGGCTTATCTCCGGTTTCTAGTAGTCGAACTTTCGGTATTATTTACGATGATCCAGATAAGGTAGCGCCAGAAGATTTCCGCTTTGATATTGCCGGAGAAGTCTTGTTTCCCATTGGCGATAACGAAGAAGGTATTATAAATAAAACGTTGTCGGAAGGTCGTTGTGCTGTGTTACGTCATTATGGTTCCCATGACAATATTAGCGACAGCGTTCGCATGTTATACGGGACTTGGCTACCGAATAGCGGCGAAGAACTAAGGGATGCGCCGTGCTTTTTTCATTGGCTGAATTTTTTTCCTGAAACCCCCGAACACGAATTGATAACCGATATTTATTTGCCTCTTACATAAATCCCCTTTACTAGGAGTTTAGGATGTTAAGTATTTTGACTCATACCCCAATGTGGGTTTGGTTGCTGTTAATCTTGCTTGTTTATTTAGGCATAAAGCAAAGTCTTGATCGCAACGTACCGAAAAATAAAGCCTTTATTTTTCCGATTGTGATGATCGTATTTTCATTGCATGGCGTGATATCAAGCTTTGGTGGTGCTTTTGATTCGCTACTGTTTTGGAGCGTCAGCTTTATTGCGACGCTATTGATTAGTGTATTGATTTTTCCATCGCAACAGGCGCGTTTTGATGAGTCGACACAATGCTATTTTATAAAAGGCAGCTGGCGACCACTGTTTTTTATATTGGGGATTTTTATCATTAAATACACGGTCGGCGTGATGGAAGGAATGCAAAGCTCTTTGCTGACTATGTCATCTGTTGTTGATGGATTGTCGCTGCTTTATGGCGTATTCAGCGGAGTGTTTGCCGCACGTAGTGTGAGGCTGTGGCGCTTGAGTCGACCGACTCAAGCTTA
Organism: Marinomonas sp.; assembly: GCF_965225885.1. NCBI lineage: Bacteria > Pseudomonadati > Pseudomonadota > Gammaproteobacteria > Oceanospirillales > Oceanospirillaceae > Marinomonas > Marinomonas sp. The sequence continues at coordinate 467,882 of NZ_OZ245329.1, read as the reverse complement.
CACTTCGCCTTGAGCCATTAACGTTCTGGTTTTGGGCTCGCCATCCAGCCCAATGCCATCCAGATTAAACCAATGCTTAACATGACGTAGAGCGATGCCGTCCATGATTGCTGCCAATCGTACAGAGCACCCATCAATACAGGGCCAATAGCTGCGAGCGTATAACCGATCAACTGTGCCATACCAGACAGTGCCGCCGCCTGTTTTGGGCTATTGGTTCGTAAGCTGACAAAAGACAAGCCCAAGATAAAGCCCATACTGACACCAAAACCAAATGACACCGACCAAACCCCAGACCAACTTGGAATGAACAAAAAACCAGCCAAGCTTAACGTCGTTAATCCAGTAGCAATCAAGCAGAGTCGTCTATGACTGCCTAAGCGATGGATAAACGGCGCTAAAATCAACGAAGGAACCGCTCCTGCCAATTGCAAATAACCTTGATATAAACCAGCGGTCGAGTCGGTGTAGCCATTGCTCATTAAAATAGCCGGCACCCACGCCACCACCACATAATTCACCAGCGAGTTTACTGCTAGAAATCCTGCTACTTGCCATGCGGTTACAGATCGCCAAACGGACGTTGGTATTTCAACGTTACCGGTTTGCGGCGGTTGATGCTGGGTTATTTTGCAGCTAAACCACACCACCAAAGGCAACAGAATCAACACACTTTGACATGCCAGAGCAAACGACCAACCACTCATAGGCAGGTCAAAGCTTGGCTGTTCGGCATATAAACTCAATGGCACCGCAAGGCTCGACATCAAAAAGCCGCCGATGCTCATCATCAGCACATAAATCGCCGTGAGCTGAACCACGTAATGCGGAAACTCGCGTTTCAGTAAACTTGGCAGCAAGACATTACCAATGGCAATTCCGGCGCCAATAAATATCGCACCGATATACAAGGTGCTGATCGAACCAAAAGTACGAATAATCATACCAATGGCAATCAAACCCACGCCCGACGCCAAGATCCGTTCAATGCGAAAGTGACGAGTTAACCAAGATGCCACAGGCGCAAAAAAGCCGAACGCCAGCAAGGGTAAACTGGTGAGCAAGCCAGATTGCGAACTGCTTAAATGCAGATCGGTACTGATTCGGTCTAATAACGGCGGCAAGCCCGTGACAGGGCCGCGTAAGCTCAACGCCACTAGAAAAATAAACAGAAGTAAAAATGCCGCGTCGTGTTGCGCTAATTTATGTAATCGTTTCATGGTGTCCATTTCGAAAAAGAGGTTTTCGGGAGATATTGTCGATTCGCTATTATATGGGTTACTCTGCTTGCTGAATTAAGCGACTTGGACAATAAATTGCGAAATACAGACAAAAGCATTTTTGAGACACTGACCGACCTTTGTTTTGCGGATCATTATCCACATCGCGTTCTCGTATTGCGCTCGCAATCGGTACCACATAGTGAGGAAACGCCTTGGCACAAACATCAAAAAGGCCAACTGGTTTTACCGCTAACAGGTGTTGTCACCAGCTTTATCGACGACAAAATGTGGCTTGTACCGCCACGTTGCGCGGTTTGGATTCCCAGCAATGTCATGCATCGCAACCAGATATCACCCAATGCCGATGTGTGCATGTTGTTTGTCGATGGTAGTGATTTACCTTTGCCAGAGGTGGCTTGTACCTTGACGGTTACGCCATTTGTACGTGAACTGATATTGCATCTTCACTCGCAACAACGCTATGAAGAAACCGACCTTGCCACAGATCGGCTGGTTGATGTCTTGTTCGACCAGCTTATTGAACTTGAGCGAGAAGAGTTTGATTTTCCCATTCCCGACGAGCCGACACTAAATCGCCTCGCTCTTGAGCTGATTGCCAGACCCAACGAAAAACGCACCCTAGGCGAATGGGCCAGCGACTTTGCCATGAGCGAACGCACACTGGCACGAATGATTAAGCGCCATGTACAACTCACTTTTGGCCAATGGCGAAGCCAGCTTCACATTGTTCTCGCGCTGCAAAAATTGGCGATCAACATGCCCATTCAAACCATCTCCGAAGAGCTAGGTTACGATTCTGTCCGCGCTTTCATCACCTTCTTTAAAAAAGCGCTGGGGAAATCGCCAAGGCAATATCGGGTTGAACGTTGGGGCAAGGAATGACAGAGCGCCCGTTACGGATCGCTTAGATCGTCGTGAGAATATACAGCGCTAAGAAAATTAATGCTAAGCCAGATAAGCGATCAATCCACATGGCTTGGCTGCGCAACTTTTCCAAAAAGCGCGCATTCGATAGCAGGCACGCAATCAAGGTGTACCAAAGACCATCCACCAGCCAAGGCGTTGCTACCATGAGCATTTTTCCACTTACCTGATGGACTTCTACAACAAAAGGGCTGAATAACGCGGCAAAAAATAGAGCAATTTTGGGGCTTAAGATCGATACCAGAAAACCTTCTTTGGCGGATTGAAATAGACTAACGCGAGTGCCTGATTCTAACTTAGCCGCAATGCCGCCTTTGGAACGTAGGGCATTAAAACCAAGGTAAGCCAAATACGCAGCTCCCGCGTAACTGATGATCTGAAACAGCAAAGGCAACTGATGAAAAATTACCGCCAAACCAAGCATGGAAAGCAGCGCGTATAAGCCAATGCCCGTTGCATGAGCCCAAGACGTGGCCAAACCGTTCGCTCGACCACCCGCCAAACTGTGTTTGATGACCATTGCTAGGCTCGGGCCCGGCGACATAGCACCGAGAAGACAAATGGTAAACAGGGAAAACCAAATAGACAGTGACATACGCTTGCTCCTTAATGATCGGAGCAGATTAGCAAGCTCTTGGTATTATATGAAATCATCTTTTTTCATGGTGCTTATGATTTTGAATCATAACCAATAGAATAAGCGGCTTTCGACATCACTTGCAAAACGAGATTTCTCATCCACAGATGAGATTGATCATTATCGTATTTTGCATGCCAAATGAGCCAGTATTTATGGCGTGGTGTGGTGATGGGAAGCGGTTTATAGGTCAGAGAAAAGTGGTTTTTTAAATTTCGAGCAATGTGTTCGGGAATCACCAAAAGATGCTGGCTTTGGCACAGTGATTGCGCTGCCGCATAAAAAAATGGCACTTTCAGTGCAAAGCGGCGGGGCTTTTCTAGCTTGGCTAACGCCTCATCCACGTAACTGTCTTTATCGCCACCGCCGATCACTTTGATATGAGCGTAGGTGAGCAGATCGTCAATGCTCAGAGTGTCCTGCGTTGCCAAAGGATGGGCATGGCTCATGACGCAAACAGGGGAGTCTTCACCTATTTGAACAGAAGACACACCTTCCGGTTGCGTTGGAGACATGCTTGATGCCAACTGAATATCGGAGATGGCAAGCTGAGGCAATAAATCTGGCTGCCATAAACGATACTGCATTGACACATTTGGTGCCTGTGTTGCCAAGGCCTCGACAATATCAGGCAAAATATACTGCGCCACATAATCGCTGGATGAGAGCACAAACTCGCCATGCCACTTTGCTGGTTCGAATGCCTCTTCTACCAGTAAATCATCCAACTCCAGAAACCAATGAGTCAGCTTCGTTTGCAGCTGCAACGCCTTGGGCGTAGGAATCAGCGTATTGCCTTCGCGAATGAGCAAGGGATCAGCAAACAGGCTTCTGAGTTGGCTGAGTTGGCGGCTCACCGCCGATTGTGTCAGATTCAGTTTATCGGCCGCGTGGCTAACATGCTGCTCTTCCAGCAGTACCTTTAACGAACGTAACAAATTCAGGTTAACGCGGTGGATCATCTCGATAGGCTCGCAGGCTGAAGAGTAGTCGGCTTATTTTTCGGCTTTACTCACCATAACGCAAGGTAAATTGCCTAACTTAATGGGCAAACTTTAACACCACCACGCCAAGGATAATCAGCAGCACGCCCATGTAGCGAAGCAAAGAGGTTGGATCGCCATAAAACCAAATGCCTAAAAAAACGTACCAGATGCGCCTATTCTCGTCCAAACTGACCCATGAGGATCTCTTTATTACGCCAATCGCGGCCCAGCTTACCAATGGTTATTTGATGCTTGTAAAAATGCGTTTTCTGCGGACCTTTGTATGTGAAAAAGCCCACTTTTACATAGCGTAAAAGTGGGCTTTTAAATACTGTCATGACTTACAAAATCGACTTATTCAGTCGCTTCATGAATCGTTTCTTTCGTGCTGTTGTACGCTTTTGAGGAGTCTTCTTTCACGCCTTCCCAAGTATTTGCACAGCCAGCTAATGCAAGTGTTACCGCAATGACTAATAATGGAAACTTCATGTTTAAACCTCTCTTTAATATGAGCTATTACAGATTAGCAAAAAGTTTTGTAAAGAATGATCCACTATTTTGATTTAACTTAGAACATATGGTTTTTTACAGACTGTTTTTTATTCCCAGCTTACTGTAAACCTTATAGGAAAAATCCTTAAGCAGGTTCATGTATTGACAGCAAAATAGATTGACCTTATCCAGCTCTGTCATAGAATGACGTCAATTTAACCCAGCTTGGGATAGTTTAGGATTGAGGTGATACATGCCCAGTACATCGGTTGTTCCAACAAATTCAACGCGCCAGCGTTTAAAGGCGTTTATTGAGAACTCGACGATACAGCGTATTCTATTGGCGTTGATTTTAGTCAATGCCGTTATTCTCGGATTAGAAACCTCCAAAGACGTGATGACAAGTGCAGGTCCATTTTTAATTGCACTGGACAAGGCTATATTGGCGGTGTTTGTTGTTGAGCTCACCATTCGTTTGCTTGTGCATCGTTTGGTTTTTTTCAAAGACGGCTGGAATGTGTTCGACTTCATTGTCGTGGGGATCGCATTAGTCCCTGCCAGCGGTCCTTTTGCAGTATTGCGCGCTCAGAGTATTGCGTGTATTACGCGTGCTGACCTTCGTACCATCGATGAGAAAAATTGTCGGCGCCTTAATTAAATCTCTGAATGGCATGTTGTCCATCGCCATGGTATTGGGGTTGGTGTATTACGTGGCCGCCGTTATGGTGACCAAATTATTTGGTGACGCTTTCCCTGAATGGTTTGGCAGCCTAGGGGCTTCCTTATACACCCTGTTCCAAGTAATGACCCTAGAAAGTTGGTCCATGGGCATCGCGCGTCCTGTCATGGAAGCCTTCCCTTACGCCTGGGCGTTCTTTATTCCCTTTATTCTGATTGCGACCTTCACCATGCTAAACCTCTTTATTGCTGTCATCGTCAATGCGGTACAGACCATACATGACGATGATAACAAAGAGGAACTTGATGCTGAAAAAGCGACACAGCAGCAGTTATTAGAGCAAATGCAGCAGTTGCAGCTGGAACTAAAGGCGCTGCGTCGGGATATGAACAAACCGCAGGAATAGAAGGAGGATTAGATTAAAGCATTTTTATTTCTGCAATAAAGTCTTCAAAGTCTCCTAATCTGTGCTCTACGATATGTTTGACGATGTCTAGGTTAAGCGTTTGATAGTCGTGGACGGCGATGTTTCTCAGGCCAACCATTTTTTGAAGGTTTAGGGTCAGTGGGGCCGAAAGTATCCTCGCTTTTTTTAGTAGCTCAAAGCTGTCTCGGCTACTTTGTGGGATGCCTGTTTGGTGTTGTTTATTGAGTATATTGGCAGCATCAATGCTAGCTTCGCATGCGCGCTGTAGATTCAGAATAATGGAATCTTGGCTAGTGTAATCTGTATCAAATTGATCTTTTGAAAGCGAATAAACGTCTCTAATGCGGTCTAGGCAGCGATCAATGGTCGCTAACTTGTTAATAATCGAGTCGTTCATTTTAAATATTCCCGCAATATATCTGCTCGCTCTTCGTTCAAATGTTGATACATAGACATGATCTGCATTTCAAATTTGGTTTGCTCGCTTTCGCTTCCAAAAAGTAGCACGCCGTTCATTATGACTTGGTTTTGTAGGACGGTTGAAGCCGTTAGTAAATCTATCAAGTCGACATCTTGATTGAGCTCGATTGCGAGTGTTTCTTGAAGGTCAAAGCGTGCTACTGAGTCCATTTTTTTATCCAATAGCACGGCGATGTCGATATCACTAGAGGGTGTAGAGCTGCCATCGGCTTGTGAACCGAACAAGTAAATCAGCCTAGCCTTTGGCATTAGGTGTTGTATTGCTTGAATGAGCTTATTTCTATCGAGCATAGTGCCACCTTTGGTTTCAAATTACTTAATAAACTGAATTTGAATTCAGTTTATTAAGTTAAGTGTTTGAATTTTGAAAATAAAATAAATTATTTATGTTTATTGTCACCTTTTACGTTACTAAGTTAAATACAATGATATATCAACAGAATACAAGAAACTTATATTGTTCTATGCGATAGGTATTATTCATAAAAAAGCTAAATATGGATACTATGGAATCCACTCATGATAAAACTGTGTGTCGAATAGTGGGTTGCAAGGCAACGCGCTTCTACCATCTCTGTGATAAATACTGGGTGAAATACAAAGGCATCACGATATTGGTTTGCTCTAACGCTGAAGAGCCTTGTGTACCCGTTAACTTGACGGTTTTACTTGGTGCACATTTTTCAACGTAGGATGCCAATGATTTTGCTCTTGTACGTTTGCCACTTTTGACTTCAACAGGGACGATATCGCCTTCATCGGTTACCAAAATAAATTCGATTTCGGCGCGGGCGTCATTCCATGAATAGCTTGGGTCAACGCCAATAGCAGTGAGCTCTTGTTGTACAAAGTTTTCAGCCACATAGCCTTTGTAGTTATAAGCAGAGAGTTCATAGTTTTGTTGCTTAATCTCTTTATAACTGCTGCCTAGCATATGATTGAGCAGGCCCACATCAAACAGAAACAGTTTAACCATATTTTCTTTTTTATAGGCCGCCAGCGGAGATTTCGGCAATCCTTCAATAGGGTAGTTTGGCAAGGCTAAGCGGCAACAGTTAAGCCAATGGATCGCGGTTTCAAAATCGCTATAACGAGATTTACGCTCATGCACATGCTTAAATTTAAAGCGTTTAACGGATTCATCGTTAACAAGTGACAGCTGCGCTGGAATGCTATTAAACACAGATTCAATCAGTGTGGCATCGACCTTGCCCGCGTACTTGCCAAAATCGCGGCGATAACCTTCGACTAAATCAGCATGAATTTTAGTGACTTTTTCAACCCGATCTAAAATGCTTGAATCTTTAAACCGATACCAAGCCGAAACGGCTTCTGGCATACCACCGGTAAAAAAGTAGTCTGTTAGTTTATCCATTAATTTAGTGTGCACGGCCGGTGTGCTTGCTTGACTATCAAACGCTTTGATCAGTGCTTGCTCGTTTGATGCGTAAATAAATTCTTGGAAGGTCAGTGGTCGTAAGTTGTACTGTTCAACCTTGCCTACAGGGAAGGTGTTGAGCAAACCAATATTTGAGCCACTGGCTGCGACAAAATAGGACGGTGCTTTTTCTGCAAAATACTTAAGCGAAGTAACGGCGCGTTCACATTCGCCAATTTCGTCTAAAATCAGCAGATCCGTCTCTGGGTTGAACGCCTGATTGGTCAACAGCTCAATGTTCATTAGCAGCTCATCAGGTGACAGTGAACCATCGAAGGCTTCTTTGTAAGTAGGGTTTTCAAGAAAGTCGATACGAAGGGTGTTGGCAAAGGTGTTACCAAACAACTCTTGCAGCAGATAGGTTTTACCCGTTTGCCTTGCACCATCAATCAATAATGGCTTACGCACAGGTTGTTTTTTCCATGCTGTTAGGGTGTTGAGTAAGTTGCGCTGCATTGCCAATTCCTGCCTGTCAAGATTGTTAACGGCCTATACTATAACTCAACTCGCATTTTTATGCGCATAAAAATGTAAATCGTTCTGATCGAGTATAAAATAATCCCTCAATAATTCTCTATCTTCTTTGCGGATACCCTTGTTGACCAAGGTTTTTTGTTTCTGGTTCGCTAGCAATAATAGTGAAAATATAGTTTCATTCTTATCTTTAAGTTGTAAACCAATAAATTGCCAATCTCTCGAAATAAAGTGAGTCAAGATTTGAACATGTCATGTCGATTTTTTACTGTTTTTTCGATATGACTTTCTTGTTTGTCGATACACTCGACATATCAAAACTCAATCTATACGACTCACCAAAACCGGGTTTTGAGTAGGAAGCTTCAAAGTAGTACGCCATCCCTTGGGCTTTTGGGGCAGTATGGGCAAATCCTTGCTTAACAACATTTAGCCATACACTAACCCTGCTCAACCTCTTCATCGCCGTCATCGTCAATGCCGTACAAACCATGCACGACGACAAACACAAAGAAGAGATCGACACAGAAAAAGCCACCCAGTAACAGCTACAGAGCGAAGTGCAAGCACTGCGTCGGGAAATGAAAAAAGGGAAGGAGTGAGGGGGGGGGGGGGGAATAAACGGTCTCACTAGTTTAACGAATAAAGCAGGCCAGAGTTAAATTAAGCTAACGCCACTCCATAGCCAGAAACAAAACGATAGAGAATCACCTCTTTGATGTGTTTTTCGACATGTTTAATAGAAGCAAGTACAAACTTATAGCGGCTTCTATCGAGTTTGGTAGAAGAATTGAGAAGGAACTAAAACCTTACTCAATATTCTGAATCTGCTCATTGAACAGCGGCCTAGCCCTAACAAACTCAATAAGTTATCGAAAAGAAATCGCTCAAAAATGCCTGTTTGCCCACCAAACTGCCCACCACTTGCCTATGGCTTTTACTAAATCTTAGTGGTTAGCAATGGAAAAACAGTGCCGTTTTTATGCTGCTGTTAGGGTCTAAAAATAGCAGTTTTGAAAGGCTTTATCGAGTAATTTTTTCAACGCTCCATCCACTAATAGATACAATAATATCCACTTTCTGTTTTACTGCGCTATAATGGATATAACTGTATCCATTTGGTCTTTGCGGATGAATTTTACCTTACTTGATGATACCGATGTAAGCCAAGCCTATGCGGCTTATTTGCGTGAGTTACGAAAGCAGGCAAAGCTGTCACGAGCAGCGCTTGCTGAGCGAAGCTGTGTACCTGCGGCCACCATTAAGAAGTTTGAGTTGACTGGGCAAATTTCATTTCGCCAATTGCTGTTGCTTTGGCAGACCCTCGACTCATTGGATAGGCTTTATCAGCTCACACAATCTAACAAAGAGCGCGCTACAATGCCCTCTAGTATTGATGAGGTGCTAAAAGATGAGTTTTAAACCCATTCAAAAACTCGCCGTAACTCGCACGTTAAGCTCAGGTGAACAGATATCTGTTGGAGTCCTGGCGCAGAATCGCCAAGGTGTTTTTTTCCAGTATGCAGACAGCTATTTGCAGCAGTTTGGCAATTTATCACCGTTTACTTTGCAAGCGAGCACACAAGTTCAAGCCGCACCTAAAGCGCCACATCAAGGTGTACATGGCGTATTTGGAGATTGTTTGCCCGATGGTTGGGGCATGCTGTTACAAGATCGTATTTTCCGGCAACAGGGCATTTTGCCTAATCAATTAACGGCGATGGATAGGCTGGCCTTTGTCGGTGATAAAGGCATTGGAGCGCTGTCTTTTTCTCCGGTGTCTGAGTTTTCAGCCACGACGAACGCTGACATTGATTTAGCTATTTTAGGCTTAGAAGCGCAAACGCTGTTCGATGCTTCAATGTCAGATTATATGGATGATAATCACGATGAGTTAGATGGGCATACTCAACAGGTATTGGCCGCATTAGTCGCCGGTGGTAGTTCGGGTGGAGCAAGGCCCAAGGCGCAGATTTATATGCCTGCTGGGGAAACTCAGCATTGTCGAACCTTCGCTCAGCCTGGATATGAGGCTTGGTTGATTAAATTTACCTCGAAGAATCTCGCACTCGGGCATGAAGAAGGTTTGTGTGAGGCGGTTTATTTGCAAATGGCTGAGCAAGCTAAGTGTCAACCGCCGCGATGGCAACTCATAGAAGCACCACCTACAAGCGGTGCGTCTGCCTGGTTGGCGCTTAAGCGTTTTGATTATGTCACTCAACAGACCAATTTAAGCGGCAATCGCAGTCCAGGTCGCCTGCATATGCACAGCGCTTGCGGGCTGCTGGATGCAGACTTTAGAACGCCAAGTTTAGATTACATTGATTTAATTAAAGCCAGCCGTCAGTTGTGTAAATCGCCAGCGGCTGGACAGCTGCAATTTCGCCGTGCCGTTTTTAACCTGCTGTCGTCTAATCAAGACGACCACAGTAAAAACTGGGCGTTTTTGCAAGCGGATGACGATCAATGGGAACCTGCACCTTTTTACGATGTTACTTACAGCCCCCATCCATTCAACGAACACGCCACTGCGTTCGGCGGTTATGGCAAAGCGCCACCGATAAAGATGATGCAAAAACTTGCTACTAGTGCGGGCTATGGGAGTTGGCATGAGACAAGGCAAGTCATTGAAGAAGTTGCAGAAGCCATCAGTCAATTTACTTATCTTGCACAGCAGCAAGGGATCAGTAAAACCACAGTATCTGCGATTACTAAAACACTGGAGCAGCGCAAACAAGAAAATGCAGCGCTTTTTCAATGAAAGTAAAACAAACTTTTCAATTCACAATAAATACATAGCAAGGTCATCGTGAGCGAATATCAATACTATAAATTTGAGCGTCTGGATGGGTATTTAGATGCTAAAGCACGTCAAGCACTCGGAGCCATTTCAAGCCGTGCCGAGATCAGCGCTACGTCCTTTCAGGTGTATTACAACTACGGCGACCTAAAGACAGAGCCTTTTGAGCTGATGTTAAAATACTTCGATATCGGTTTTTACTATGCCGATTGGGGCTCAATCGATGCCTATATCAAGCTACCAGCTGGAACCCTTCCTGATCCGTTACTCGGCTTTTCAATAGATGGGCTTCATGTGCATCAAAGCGATGAGTGGCAGTTGCTGATTTTTTCCATCGAGGAGTATGACGAATATTTTGACGATGAACATGCTGACGATTTTTTCCAGCATTTAGCTGCTTTACGCAGTGGGTTAATGCAAGGGGATTGGCGCCTTGTGTACTTTATGTGGCTCAAAGCGTTTGATTTTAATGATGAAGTTGATCAAATGCCGTTAATTCAATTCGATTTTGAGCTCCTCAGTGAAGAGGTGCAGGCTTTCGCGACACTTTATGATATTCCTTTAGCATTGGTTAAGGCACTCGCCATGGTGCTGAACGAACAACCCAGTCACCAAGCCAAACAAACCCAATTTCAATTTGATGAATGGCTCCATAATCTCTCGGAAGTTGAGAAAGACACGCTATTACGCACGCTGTTTGAGCAAGGCCAGCTAACCCGACACCAAGCCTTAGCGCTGACGCGAAAAGAACCTGCCAACACAGACGAAATCTATCAATACTGGTTAACCCCCGAGGTAATTTCCCCTTTCATTGAGCAAGCCCAAAGCCAATTACAGCAAGAGCAAGCCGCAGCGCTCGTAAAGAAAATGGCCCTCGAAAAAGCGGAAAAAGAAAAAGTATTGACGGATATTTACAACCAGCGTGAGCACTACTGGCAGCAATCACAAGAGCAAGCGGATCGAACTTGCGCCAGTGGTTACGATGCGGCATCACGCTATCTGCATCAGCTGTTTGAGGCCTATCAGTTCAAAGCGGATGAAGCGGCGTTTGAACAACGCTTTAAGCGCTTTGTTGTGGCGAATAATAGCCGTAAAGCGCTGTTAAATCGCTTGAGTGAATTGTTTTAAACGATGAGGCTATAGGTCGGCCAAATGACGTGAGTAAAAAATATCGCTCAGTTTTGATTGGCTGAAAGCTTGTATGCCGCATTTAGGTTTACAAATTGTTACCTATGAAGTCACTTTGTGTAGACCTCTAACCGCTGGATTTTCCCGTTCATTAAAATACACAGATGACTACTCTGCTTGCATTACACACTTTTACGCGCAGAAAAAAAGTGCAGAATTTTACATTTTTATGCGCATAAAAGTGTAATTTGGTTCTGATTGAGTATTAAATAGCCCCTTAATAACTATCTTTCTTCTCTGAAGCTGCCCATGTCCACATGGTCAAATTCTATACGAATATGACGCACTTATTTTTTTATTCAGCAACTGGATATCTTGCAGTTTTCTTCCTAGCTCGTCATCACGGGAAACCTTAGTTAGGTCGTCTAACAAGCCTAGGACTGCCAAAACCTTAACGTAGTGACCAAGTGAAACGGAAGGATCACCTTTTGATATATTACGCAGTGTTGGCTTGGAAATCTCTGTCCTACTATGCATCATTTCTTGAGTAATGCCGCGTCTCTTCATCGCCAATGTTAAGTTTTCTCCCAAAATGTTTAACATCTTCCTTTGTCTAGGGAATATGACCGCAGTGCGTTTTGATTTTGGCTCGACAGTATTCATAGTGAAACTATATTTTCTTAAATATTAATTTAACCTGAGCTGCGCATAAGAAATTAAAAAAAACTGAGGAACTAAGTGCCCTTGTGGTTATCAGATCTTTCGACCAAGAAACATTTGAGCACACAGGAACAAGGGCATGAATAAGTTAGAGTCTATTTACGTTAATGTCGATGATTTTTTTGTAAAATTCGAGCCTGCTTGGCGAGCGCATTTGCTTGAAAGTGCTGAAAAGCAACGATTCAAACCTTCTGGCCTTTCTCCGAGTGAAGTGATGACCCTCGTCATTGCCTTCCATCAATCAAGTTTTCGAGATTTTAAAAGCTTCTACACCAAACTTGTATGTGTTTATTGGCGTGATGCTTTTCCTGATTTAGTCACCTATACGAGAATGCTTAAGTTGATGCAGACCGTATTAGTACCTCTTTGCTCCTATCTCACACAACGAAAATCAAAACCCACAGGTATTGCCTATGTTGACTCAACGATATTAAAAGTTTGTCATAACTTACGCATTCCGAGGCACAAAGTATTTTCTAAAGAAGCAGAGCGTGGCAAAGGCACAATAGGTTGGTTCTATGGTTTCAAATTGCATCTAATCATCAACGATGAAGGCGGAATACTGGCTGTTAAAGTCACGGCGGGTAATGTCGATGATAGAGCCCCTATTCCAGAAATGGTCGATGGCTTATTCGGCTCATTATACGGTGATAAAGTCTATATCTCGAAGGCGCTGGAAACGGATTTAGCAGAGCAAGGCATCACATTCATTACGGGACAACGCAAAAATATGAAAACCAAAACTCAAAAGCTATGGAACAAATTGATGTTAAGAAAACGGTTTATTATTTAAACTGTGTTTGACCAGTTGAAAAATATTTCTCAAATTGACCATTCAAGACACAGAAGCTGTGTCACATTCATGGTAAATTTAGTCGCGGGAATTATTGCTTATACATTCCAAGATAAAAAGCCGAGCATTAATATTACTCGGCTAGAAAAAGACATGCTTATGCAGATCTGAGGTTAATTTGATTTGGTATTTGATGAAGAGGCGTTTTCCAACTTCAGTGAAGGTTGCTTGTTACTGTTGCCATCAATGTACTCAAGGGCATACCCAATTGCCTTGTAGCTTTTCTCGCGTTTTTTAAACATGCGTTGCAGCATAGGGAGGGCGCAGTCCACATAGTCGTGAATGGTTACTTGTGTTTTTCCTTCCGATTCACGATGAATGCGACCAGCATATTGGGCTAACGTACCTTTCCATGCGATTGGCATGGCCAAAAACAACGTATCCAGTCTTGGTAGGTCAAACCCTTCGCCCACATATTTTCCTGTTGCGACGACAACTTGAGCTGATTGCAGATGATTGTCAGCGTTCTTGCGTTCCGCAGCTTTCATGGCGCCTTTGAGTACGACAGTGCTTATACCCATCTCGGCAAGTTGTGAGTGTATGTACTCTGCGTGCTCTCTGCGCTCTGTAAGGACTAACGGGTGTCCGCCATTTTGAACACACTGGAAGGCGTCTGAGATTATTTTTGAAGTGCGCTGTTCATTATCGACGAGCCAGCGGTAGGCATCGCTTATTTTAGGGCGCACATCTGTTTTTATTAGCTCAGCTGGCGGTATATCGTAGAGCTGATGAATCATCACGATTTGAGTAAATTGGTCATCAGGGCTTTGTTTCACTTTGTAGCGAATTGGCCCTGCCGCCATAAAAATGATCTTTTGATGGCCATCTTGTCGCTCTGGTGTTGCTGTTAGGCCCAACACATATTTTGCTCTTACTTCGTTGAGTACCATTTCAAACCTTGGCGCAGACAGATGGTGGCATTCATCAACAATAATGTGGCCGTAATCTTGGATCAGAGGCGTGATGGAGTTGTCTTTTTTATTAACCAAGCTTTGGTAGGTGGCAATGTCGATAATGCCACTCGGCTTTCTTTTGCCACCGCCTATGCTGCCAATGTTTACTTCGGGTAGGAACGTGCGTAATCGCTCTTGCCACTGTTCAAGCAGTTGTCGGCTATGAACCAGTATGAGGGTGTTTACTTTGCGTTTCACGATCATGCCTAGGGCAGTAACCGTTTTTCCAAATGCGGTGGGCGCATGCAAAATACCAAAGTCATGTTTCGTTATTGCAGCCACTGCGTCACGTTGATTCTTTCGCAAAGTGAACTCAGGAGTAAGTTTTAATAATGGTTTGCCGGTTTCACGCTTATCGTCAAAGAGTGGCGAAATGTTTTGCTCTTGTAGCAAAGCAATCGCGTCATCGAGACAGCCTCGCGGTAGTGCTAGATAACCGTTTTCAATACGAGCACAGGAAATAAACCTTGGAATGCCATGGGTTGAAAAACGCAACGATTGTGTCTTAAAAAACACAGGATTAGAAAAACTAGCTAATCGCTTTAGTCCTGCCAGTAGTGGTCCAGGTAATTCGCTCATCAAAAAGTAGATATGGTTTGCCAAGGTAATGGTCACGTTTTTCGGCAAAGACTCTAATTTTATTGGTGCGGCTTTGGCTGTGATTTCCCAAGGAGGGCGGTTGTCTGTTAGCCCCTGTTCGGACAGTAATAGGGTATTGGGTGAAATGGTTGTTATGAGTTGATCAATACTCGACTTAGTGAGCGTTTTAAGCTCAGCAAGGTACCGCCATTGATCATCGATGGCATTCAAATCACTGTCAACAAAGCAACTACGACCTGAAAGGCGAGCTTCCTTTTGAAGTGGTAATGCAATGAGATTACCAAACCCGCCTTCAGGAAGGACATCTTGGTTAGGAAAGAGCCTGTCATAGGAGTCAAACGAAAGATTTGGAAATATTTCCATGGCTTTATCAAGCAAAGCGAAACCCAGTGCCCGAGCTTGGTTAGCTGGGATATTCGATTCAAAAAAGACCCATAAGTGCGCCCCGTTGCCAGAACGCGAGATTTCTATCGCGTGGGGAATATCGAACTCTTGGCACGCTTTGGACATTGCTTTGACTTCTTCTTGCCAACAGCCTTTATCAAAATCGGCGGCCAACAAATAGCACGAATTATCTTTCAGTAATGGATACAAACCAACCACTTGATGCCCGGCAAGGTGCCTGTAAATAATGTGCTCGTTTAATTCGCTAAACTTTCGGTGTGTACAGTCTTGGCACTTAATGCGGGGTTTGTTGCAGACCCCGTTTACCCATTCATTATCACAGGCTACGGAATAGCCACTGCGGCCCTGTTGGTTTTGCCAACGATTGGCGAAGATATCATCTCGTCCGCGAAATCGTTGTCTGAAAAGGGCGACTTTTTGTTCTGGGGTGAATGTCTGTGCTGAACGCTCGTTTTGAGCGCTACGCAAAGCCTCTCTTAATGCGAGAAGCTGCTGCTTTTCGTTTTCAAGCTCAGCTAGCCTGTTATCAATAGCAGAAATGTTTGGGTAGCGAGCGTCATTCATGACAAACCAATTTTAATTCGCAGCGCTATGATGCGTGAACTTGCGGTGGCTTGATCAGCGACTCTGCCGGAATACCTAGTCCTTCATGAAGTTTCCAAATCATTTTTAACGTGAGTGATCGCTTATGGTTTAGGATTTCATAAACACGATTGCTTTTACCTATCATGGGTTCAAGATCTTTAACCGTTAAGCCTTTGCGCTCCATCTCAAACTTTATTGCCTCGACAGGGTCTGGCAAATCCATTGGAAAATGCTTTGCTTCGTAGGATTCAACTAACGTAACCAAAATGTCCAGCTTTTCGCCTTCGATGGTATCTGGCTGCGCCATCATCAGGTTTTCGATGTCGTTTAATGCCGCGCGGTAGTCGGCATCTGTTTTAATAGGTCTGATGTCCATTATATTTACCTCTTGTACTACCTTTTGGCTTTAAATCGTTTGCACATCAACTTTTTATTCGGCTCGTCCATGAGTCTCACCCTTCGGGCTCGCGTTGCTCATGAAAATTCGTTCCCGACGAATTTTTCGTATTGTGCATGGCTGCCGATAAATCGTATGTAAACCACCTTGTAGGCATAATTGATCCAAACGACTAACCGGTATTTATTACCTGCAATGTTAAACACGACACGCCCATCTTTGAGGATGCTGGCATTTCTAAAGTCCTGTTTCACATCCGCCGGTGATCCCCAATCAGCGTTTAATGAATGCCTATACCACGCTAACGTTGGCTCTTTAGCGTCAATGTATTCTGGGCTGTCTTCCCAAAATGTTTTTAAGGTTGATAATGCGATAATTCTCATAAATAGATAGCAGTCCCAATTTGGGGCTTTGCAAGATTGGCAATTTTTGATGCGGTTAGGAGTTGTTACTGCATCCTCGATTGCCCCGTTCCTGGGGCAGTTTAATTTCCTTTTATTCACCCTCTAAAGCTCGGCATATCAAGTGTTGCCCCATTGTCCCAACTGCCCACGGTAAGTGAGCTCGCGCGTTACGACTTATCTATAATTGCATATCAAAAAGTGCTTTTAGATATATAATAGCTAATCATTCTTGTGTTTGCGGGATTAATTTGATATGTTTTTATATATAATTATTCCTAATTGATGCATTAAGGTATATCGAAAATGAGCTATTTAACAGGGCAGATACTAGAAAGTCTTCGAGAAGCTCGGGTACGAAAGGGGTTTAGCCAGAGAGAGTTAAGTGCTCGTTCGGGGGTACCTCAAAGCCATATTTCGAAAATCGAGTCTGGCGGCGTTGATTTAAGAATATCCAGTTTAATTGCACTTGCCCGTGTACTCGACCTAGAGCTATTGGTTGCGCCTAAAAAGTCCATTCCTGCCATCAAGTCAATCATTCGAAGCAGCCAAGGGATCAGCGATGAAGGTGAGGCAATGTCGCCCGCATATCAGTTAGAGGAAGACGACGATGACTAATTATGTTTCTACGCTTAACGTGTTGCTCTACGGGGAACCTATCGCAACGATCACCAACGTGGGCAATGACAGAACGCTTTTTGCCTTTATGGATTCGTACATTAATCATGAATCACGGCCCGTGTTAGGGCTGGGTTTTAAAGATTCGCTAGGTGGCTTGCTGACTAACTTTAAACCGACCCAAACCAAGTTAACTCCGTTTTTCTCTAACCTTTTGCCAGAAGAAGCCATGCGTCATTACCTGGCAGAGCGTGCCGGAGTGAACCCCGCGCGAGAATTTTTTCTATTGTGGGTGTTAGGACAAGATTTAGCAGGTGCGATCACGGTTGAACCTGCTGATGGCGAAGCGCTGCCGCCTAATATGCATCAAGACATTGACGATGAAACGGAAATTGAATCACCAATGCGTTTTTCATTAGCGGGTGTACAGTTGAAGTTTTCAGCCGTACAACAGGCAAACGGTGGTTTGACCATTCCAGCAACCGGTAAAGGTGGCTCTTGGATTGTGAAATTGCCGTCGTCTCGATTTGATGCTGTGCCAGAAAATGAATATTCGATGATGGAGTTGGCTCGAATGTTGGGAATGGATGTACCAGAGACGCAGCTACTCCCGATTAACCAGATTGCTAATATCCCAGATGGTATTGGTAAATTTGGTGACAGTGCGTTTGTGATCAAGCGCTTTGATCGTGCAGGTGATCAAGCCGTACATATTGAAGATTTTGCGCAAGTGTTTGGCGTCTATCCTCAAGATAAATACAAAAAAGCCAGTATGCGCAATATTGCTCAGGTTATCGGCATCGAAGGTCAAGACAAGGACATTGCAGAATTTACGCGTCGATTGGTGTTCAATACCCTAATTGGCAATGCGGATATGCATTTGAAGAATTGGTCTGTGATTTACAAAGACAAGCGCACCGCATCGATTGCGCCTGCCTATGACTTTGTCTCGACCATTCCTTATATCCCCGATGATAGTGCGTCGCTAAAGGTGAGCCGTAGCAAGAAATTCAGTGATTTCACGTTGGATGAGCTGTCACACTTGGCGGCTAAAGCCATGCTGCCAGAAAAATTGGTGTTAGATACTGCCAAGCAAACCGTAGCAGGCTTTCATGAAGTATGGGCGAAAGAAAAAGCGCATTTACCGCTTACCAAGGCGATGATTGAAGCAATCGAAACACACTTACGAAGTATACCGCTACGCTAAAATGAGAACCGACGCGTACAGAAATGCAGAGGCGTCGGTCATATTGGGTTAAGACATTCTAGGACAGGTAACTTTTTACCCAAGATCTTATTCAATATTCTGTATCTGCTCCCTCATTTGTTCAATGAGAACTTTCAATTCCACGGCGCTTTGGGTGGTTTCCACGACGATGGATTTTGACGAAAGGGTGTTGGCTTCGCGGTTGAGTTCTTGCATTAAGAAGTCGAGGCGGCGGCCGATTGGGCCTTTTTGTTGTAGTTGACGACGCACTTCTTTGGTGTGTGTGGCTAGGCGGTCAAGTTCTTCCGCTACGTCGGCTTTTTGGGCCAGTAGGACGATTTCGGCTTCGACGCGCATTGGGTCTAGGTCGACTTTGGCTGCTTCTAGTTTATCCAGTAAGTTCTGTTTCTGTGCGGAGATGATTTCCGGCAGTTTTGCCTGTACTTCTATGACGATGGCGTCGATGGCGTCTAAGCGTTGTTCGATGATGTCTTTTAGTTGCGCGCCTTCACGTAGACGTACTTGGATCATTTCGTCGACAGATTTATTAAAGAGTTCTACGACGGCTTTTTTCATCATTTCAAAGTCGCTGCCTTCGTCGCTAAGGATGCCAGGCCATTTCAGGATGTCGAGAGGATTGGCAGGATCAAGTTCTTTGAACCAAGTGCTAAGCGTTTCGATGGCGTTTGCCAAGGCTTGGGCGTTGCTTGGGTTGATTGTCAGATTGGTGGCCGCTTTGTCTACGCCTTGAAAACGCAGTTGGCATTCCAGTTTGCCGCGGTTTATTTTCTTGCGCAGCACGTCACGGAAAGCAAACTCAAGCTCGCGGAAGTTTTCTGGTAGACGAAAGCTGGGTTCTAGGTAGCGTTGGTTGACGGAGCGAACTTCCCAGCTGATGGTGCCCCAATCGTATACGGCTTCTTGGCGTGAGAAGGCGGTCATGCTTGCTGTCATGTTGGATACCTAAATAAATATCGATAAAGAGTGAAAAATCAAAGCGATATTGTAGCCTAACCAGACTGTGTTCGACAGGTTTGCTAAATGTCATGTTTTCCCGTCGCTGGGCGAGCAATTTTATCTAAGATCATTATAATTGCGCCTTTATTATGGCGAATAGACAGAGAGAGCAAGTATGCGTCCAAGCGGAAGAGAAGCAGATCAATTACGTCCCCTGAAAATTACACGTAATTTTACTAAGCATGCCGAGGGCTCGGTGCTGATCGAATGTGGAGACACGAAAGTTATTTGTACTGCGACTGTGGTTCATGGCGTGCCGCGCTTTTTGAAAGGCAAGGGCCAAGGTTGGATTACAGCTGAATACGGTATGTTGCCGCGTTCTACACACAGTCGAGTGGATCGCGAAGCCGCACGTGGTAAACAGACTGGCCGTACGGTTGAGATTCAGCGTTTGATTGGTCGTTCTTTGCGTGCGGCGGTGGATCTTAAAAAATTGGGAGAGAACACGATCACGATTGACTGTGATGTGATTCAAGCCGACGGCGGTACTCGTACTGCGTCTATTACCGGTGGTTTTGTTGCCTTGGCTGATGCAATGCGTGTCTTGGTTGAGAACAAAAAAGTCAAAGCGAACCCAATCGTGTCACAAATCGCTGCGATTTCTGTGGGCATTTACAAAGGTATTCCAGTATTGGATTTGGATTACCCAGAAGATTCTAATGCCGAAACAGACATGAACGTCATCATGAACGATAAAGGCGGCTTCATTGAGATTCAAGGTACAGCTGAAGGGGAAGCCTTCAGCGACGAGCATATGATGGGTATGCTAGCCGTGGCGCGTAAAGGCATTGCGGAAATAATGGAAGCGCAACGTGCGGCCTTGTTCGAAAAATAACAGCTGACAAATAAGCGCAGATAAACAAGCGTTTGTGGCAAAAAAAGCCGAGACTCTTATTTACTTGCTTTCTAAAATCTAGCTGCGGGTAGATTTTTTTGCCTGCTTCAAGCCGGTTCTGACACTTTTCTGTGGTGCTGGTTATACCTCGAAACGTTCAAGCTTATTTCTTTGGCGTTTAATGTCAGTTATTGTGCGCGTTTTTGCGCCTTACAATATTGTGCTTCTTTGCCATTATCTATCCACAATAAAAATAAGGAGAAGCAAGGTGAAGAAACTGATTGGTGTTGGAATAGTTGCGGCGATAGCATTTAGCTCTGGTGTGCAAGCATCAGGCAATGCTTTAGCTGGTAAGTGGATGTTGCAAGACGCAGACAGCACGCAAGCTAAGTTAGATGTAGCGGTTGAAAACGTGGCGCAAGAGATGAACTATTTTATCCGAGCTTTGGCGCGGCCTGTGCTGAAAAAGCAAACCCAAATTTGTCAGCAATGGCTATTGGATTGGCAAGCCAGTCAGTTTCAATGGCAGTGCGACGATGCTGAAGCCGATACCATACCGCTTACTGCTAATGGCGAAGTAATTAAGAAAGACGAAGAAGATATTGAGATATCAGGCACCTATCAGCAAACTAATGATGCTGTGGTTGTAGTGCTTGAATCTGAACGAGGCAAGCGCACTAATACTTGGAAGCAAGTTGGCGAGAACGAGCTACTCTTCACTGTTAAATTAGAATCTGAAAAGCTACCGACGCCTTTGACTTGGTCTTTGACTTATAAAAGATAAGCACGACTACTGTGCTCGCTAATACTTTGTTAAAAATAGACTCAAAATGCTCATTTATAATCCATAAACTCCGCTTTCTCGTCTATTTGTGCCTCGTCTTACCTTCGCTCGTGACTTCGTGCGAAGGTCTTACTGCGAATTTTATTCATGAAAAAGCCCCAATAGGTTTGATGCCTATTGGGGCTTTTTAGTAGTAGCCAATTACTTGGTTACTTTTACTTTAGTGACTAATCAATGGTATTAACGCTTAACTGCACCTGTTGGAGCGAATTTTGCGCCCTCAAGTGGGTAATTGTTGCGAATGTATTCCACCAAAACGTCTGCATCAACATAACCTGAGTTTACGTAGTTTGGATGATCAACAATTTTAGGGTAACCATCACCGCCTGATGCCGTGTAGTTGTTCATCGCGATACGGTAAGTTTTGGCTGCATCTAGTGCTTTACCATTGACCATAATATTGGTTGCTTTACCGTCTTTTAGCGTAAGAGCAACGCCGCTGAATTGGGCAAATGCGCCCGTTCCCGCTTGTTTTGCTGCCGCTACAGAAAGGTAGTCGGTTAGCTCGTCTGCAGTGAAATCAACATAAGACACCATGTTGCCGAAAGGCTGAACTTTCAAGACGCTTTTGTAAGTTACAATGCCTTTTTCCAAATTGTCACGGATACCGCCAGAGTTCATGATGCCGATGTCAGCGTTTACTTTTTTCTGCATGGCATGGGCAATCAAGTTACCTAAGTTGGTTTCTTGGTTACGAACAACGCTGCGGTCACCGATGAAGTCAGAGTCAGAGAAGCCAATTTCGATATTAAGCTCTTTTTGACCTTTTTCTTGGAATGGCGTTAGCATTTCCAGCATCGTCGGGTCTTGAGCAATCTCTTCTTCAATGAAAACGCGCTCAGATTTGCCATCGGCTGTTTTCACTTTTTTCTTCAAGTTAACCGGAATAAGTTTGTATTGAGACCAAACAATCGCACCATTTTTATAGACAAAATCTAAACGGCCAACGTATTTCCCCCATTCGTGTGCTTGAAGAATAAGTGTGCCGTTTTGCTCATCAGGCGCAAATAGAGGGGTTTGTGAATGACCACCAACAATGACGTCAATGCCAGGAACGGTACGAGCTAGCGTGACATCACCTGGTGCATTGCCACCGTAGTTGCCATCTTTGTAGTGACCCATATGAGTTACAGCAACCACTAGGTCAGCTTTCTTACGAAGTTCTGGGATGAGTTTTTTGGCAACGGTAATAGGCGATTCAATTTTGATGCCTTCTAGGTATTCAGGGTTGCCTAGCTTAACAGTATCGTCTGTAGTGAAACCGACAACGGCGATTTTAAGATCGTCCACTTGGAAAATTTTATAGGCGTCAAATAAAGGTTTGCCTGTTTTTGCGTCTAAAATGTTCGCAGAAAGGAAAGGGAAACCTGCCCATTCTTGTTGTTTCTTCAAGACAGAAAGTGGGTTATCAAATTCGTGATTACCCAATGCCATCGCATCGTATTTCAGCATGTTCATGCCGCGAAAATCTGGCTCAGCGTCTTGTAGATCAGACTCTGGAACGCCTGTATTAATGTCACCACCCGATAGTAAAAGGGAATTGCCATCGTCTAATGCCACTTCTTCACGAATATTGTCGATCAAGGTTTTACGAGCGGCCATGCCGTATTCGCCATTGCCGTTTTGCCAGAAACGACCATGGTGGTCATTGGTGTGCAAGATGGTGACTCGATATTCTTTGTCTTCTTGCCAATCTGGCTTTTGCGGTCCCATCATAGAGCACGCTGTCACAGATAACGCGACACCAGTAATGGCCAGCTGCGTGATAAAACGCTTAGTAAATTTCATGGTTTGATTCCTTTACATGAGATTAGTCGACAGAGCTTCTATTGGTCATAATCAAATACCACAATCTAATGGCCTTATTTTGATCACAGTTATCGAAATGTATCTCATATTTGTGACAAGTTCGAGAGACTGTGCAGTAATTTTGACCATTTGTGCAAAATTTTGGCGTTTTTAACCAAAAAAAAGCCTGCCACAGCGAAAGTCATTCTGTGGCAGGCTTGTTATGTAAAGATGAGAAAGTACTAATTGGTTTTTAAGTCTCCCTTGTTTTCAAAAGGCGTATCCAGCTCTTCGGCTTTGCCTTCGAACAATAAAATATCGAACCTATATTTTGATGTTCTTTCTACAAGGGCTTTATCACGACTTTTTTCTAAGTGGTCACATTCTTCTTTTGAAGCACATACCATTCGATAAAATATTTTTACATTGCCGCTGTCATTAATTTCTATGTAGCTGAATGTGGCAAAATATTTATGTGCTAAGCCTTTGCGCATGATGTGTATTTTGTTTTTTACCACTTCAGTATCAATTGGCTGATCAATGTGAAAGAAACGATACATGGACTTTCCTGAGTCATCCTTACCGATGTAATTTTGCCAATCCCCCTGTATTCGAGTTAAGTCTCCAATGCTACTGCCGTTTGTAGCGGTTCGGCCTTCCGTATCGGTTAGAGTGATTTTACTCCCTAAGTGCGCAGGTCCCACCCATACAGAGCGTTTATCATAGGGTGAGCCGGGAAACGGCGTGGGGGAGGATTCACCATGACCATCGAATAGAGCAACTACATCAATTGTGTCTGCCGGAGAGCGAATTACATAGCCATTTGGGTCTGCGTTCTCTCTTGCAGAACAATCGACTCGGTTGTCATAGCAACCTTGAGTATATAAAACCATGATTCTGGATTGTTCAACTTCAACCTGCATTCGTCCTCATTTACTTTTGAAGTTCTGATAATAGTTTTGTAGTGTCCGGATTTTCTTTTCTGCCAGTTCACTGTCTATATCGGCGGAGATTCGATAGTAGGATTGAAAGCCAGGCCCATCTTCCCTTTCCTTTGCCCAGTAACCCTTTATGTGTTTAGGCACGCTGATACCAATGCTGGCACTGGCTCCTGGGTAGCCATTGACGGCACCATAGCCGAATCCCGCGCTACCGCCATTGACACTGGTGACCCATATATCCGAAAGGTTATAAGCACCATCCAAACTGCCCGCGTTGCCATTTTGAGCGATAGTGCCCAATGCTTTTTCACTATCGTCGCATCCCGTGAGTGCTGTTATCAGAATACACAGGGCTAACGCTTTCATGGCGTTAGATTTAGCTATTATCATTCAGGCATCGCTCTTATTTTTAATAGGGGAATCCAGCTCTTCGGCTTTACCTTCGAACAGTAAAATGGCAAGAGAGTAATCTGAAAACCGAATAACGAGAGGCGATGCTCGGCTTATTTTAAGGCTGTCGCATAGCTCTGTGTCGTTGACGCAAGTTAACCGATAGTAGGTTTTGAAATGTCCCTCTTTATCGACTTCTACATAAGTGGAGGTTGGATAAGCCTTATGAGCCAATCCCTTGCGCATAATCTGGATTTTTTCTTTTACCGGTGTGGTTTCAATTGGTTCATCAATATGGAAGAAACGGTACATAGACTTTCCTGTCTCATCTTCACCTATGTAATCGCGCCAATCTCCCTGAATTCGGGTTAGGTTACCAATGCTACTGCCGTTTGTAGCGGTTCGGCCTTCCGTATCGGTTAGAGTGATTTTACTCCCTAAGTGCGCAGGTTCCACCCATACAGAACGCTCATCATAAGGCGAACCAGGGAAAGGTGTGGGGGAGGATTCACCATGCCCATCGAATAGAGCAACCACATCAATCGTGTCTGATGGAGAACGAATTACATAACCATTTGGGTCTGCGTTCTCTCTTGCAGAACAATCGACTCGGTTGTCATAGCAGCCTTGAGTATACAGAACCATGATTCTGGATTGCTCGACCTCAACCTGCATACGCCCCCATTTACTTTTGAAGGTTTGATAATAGTTTTGTAGTGTTCGGATTTTCTTTTCTGCTAGGTCACTGTCTATGTCGGCGGAAATTCGATAGTAGGATTGAAAGCCAGGGCCATCTTCCCTTTCCTTTGCCCAGTAACCTTTTATGTGTTTAGGCACGCTGATGCCGATGCTGGCACTTTTTCCTGGATAGCCATTGACCGCCCCATAGCCAAAGCCAGCGCTACCACCATTGACACTGGTGACCCAGATATCGGACAGGTTGTAGGCACCGTCTAAACTGCCCGCGTTGCCATTTTGAGCGATAGTGCCTAATGCTTTTTCACTATCGTCGCATCCCGTGAGTGCTGCTATCAGAATACACAGGGCTAACGCTTTCATGGCGTTAGATTTAGCTATTATCATTCAGGCATCGCTCTTATTTTCAAAAGGCGTATCCAGCTCTTCGGCTTTGCCTTCGAACAATAAAATATCGAACCTATATTTTGATGTTCTTTCTACAAGGGCTTTATCACGACTTTTTTCTAAGTGGTCACATTCTTCTTTTGAAGCACATACCATTCGATAAAATATTTTTACATTGCCGCTGTCATTAATTTCTATGTAGCTGAATGTGGCAAAATATTTATGTGCTAAGCCTTTGCGCATGATGTGTATTTTGTTTTTTACCACTTCAGTATCAATTGGCTGATCAATGTGAAAGAAACGATACATGGACTTTCCTGAGTCATCCTTACCGATGTAATTTTGCCAATCCCCCTGTATTCGAGTTAAGTCTCCAATGCTACTGCCGTTTGTAGCGGTTCGGCCTTCCGTATCGGTTAGAGTGATTTTACTCCCTAAGTGCGCAGGTCCCACCCATACAGAGCGTTTATCATAGGGTGAGCCGGGAAACGGCGTGGGGGAGGATTCACCTTGGCCATCGAAAAGCACAGTTACATCTCTAATTGAGCCTGGCGCTTTAATCACCCAGCCATTAGGATCGGCTCCTTCTTTTGGAGTGCAGTCGTCTGTTTTCAGCGAAGGTGAACAGCCTCTGTCAAAAAAAACTCTTATACGACTTTTTTCTACCTCAACTTGCATGGCCCCCCAAATTGTTTCAAAGTTTTGATAATAGTTTTGCATTGTTCTTATTTTCTTTTCTGCTAGGTCACTGTCTATGTCGGCGGAAATTCGATAGTAGGATTGAAAGCCAGGGCCATCTTCGTTTTCCTTTGCCCAGTAGCCCTTTATGTGTCTAGGCACGCTGATACCAATGCTGGCACTTTTTCCAGGGTAGCCATTGACCGCCCCGTAGCCAAAGCCAGCGCTGCCACCATTAACACTGGTGACCCAAATATCAGAGAGGTTATAAGCACCATCTAAACTGCCCGCGTTACCAATTTGAGCGATGGTTCCTAATGCTTTTTCACTATCGTCGCATCCCGTGAGTGCAACTATCAGAAAACATAGCGATAATGTTTTCATAATAGTCGCTTTAAACATTGTCATAAATGGTTCGCTCCGGTATTTCGATTATTTGATTCGGCGTATGTTGTATAAATTGATCATTGTTTTTAACGCCATTTACCAGTACTTCTTTTATGCCATTAAATCCGATATGGGTCGCAAGGTCATGGGAGTTATGAATGACAGAAGGATCAATTAGTGCAATTGCGGTTTGCCAATCCGTCACTTGTATGGTGCCAATAGCTTTGCTTGATAGCTCATCCCATAAATCTTTTACGCTATCATTTTTCGTGTAATCTTCAGTTTGGGCATATTTGTCCATGTTCCATTCCACTCCAGCGAGTTCTGCTTGCTGCTTAAGGCGCTCTTGAGCCAGCCCTGCTAGGCTGGCATCAATAGGATGAAGATGGTAGTAATAGATTTTTGAGTGATCATGTGTGACTTGTCCGCGTACCTTGTGATCCCTTAAAGATTCGTCATTCCATTGTTTATTGAGTGCTATATGCATCTCTGAGGTCCATCGCGGAGGTAAATTCGCATTCATTATGTCGTAGTGAGGGAATGCTAGAGTAGAGATATCCTCAACCTTAATTAACTCCAATCGATAACTTGAATGGGTTGGGGAGCCGAAGACGTCTGCCAATCCCGTTGTATCGTATAGCTTCCTAAACGGGTAGCCTCCACCGATATCGGTATGTGCACCGGGGAACGTTTCTTCATAAAAATTCGGTGGTAATTTGCCTTTGGTTTTCAGTGAGGTGAGTGGAAACTTAGTACGGTATTCGCCATGGGCAGTAATATGCAGCACGCGTTTGGCACAGGTTGAACTAAGGCCAAGCTGAAAATCACCCTCATCATCATTACCCGGCCAATCAAAAGAACCGACTGTGTCTAGTAGCCCGACAAAGCGCACACTGGCAGAGCGTTGAGTGTCTCTATTATAGGCATCGCGTACTTTGTTGTAAGTTGCATGATCTGTGACGCCAAGTAAATTAGGATGGCGTTTTGTAAACGCATTTAGGTGTGATCTTTCTAAAGGGGGGTTATGAATGCTGTCATAATCTGGTATGCCTTCCTGATGAAGGATATTAATAAAATGTCGTGCTAAAGCTGCCCCGCGACTGAAGCCAAACACATCGAAAGCGATATGAGTGATATCTTGATAAATATTTTCCTCTTTTGTCTGGGTAATGATTCTTTTAAGTTGGATGAGTAAGCTTTGCCATTTGATTAACGCGCCACCTGAATCATATAGGCCACTTGCCAAACTAACATTTAGCATGTCATCGCCAGCATCGATGATTTCTTTTCTTTCCTCTGGGGATTTCTCGTCCAGATCCAATGTGCCGACACCAGACACATAAATCGCGTCGGATTCACCGAGTTTTTGTGGATATGCTTCAAACAACCTAGCGATGTTGGTGCGGGAATGGTCGCCAGATTCTTCTTTGTAAGCATCGTTGGTTTTGTTGTTTCCCGTGCCATCAAAAAACACGCCGATGCGTAAGATGTGTTCGGGTTTAACATTGACTAATGGCAGGCCTTTTTTAACTTTGCGTTTTTCCAGCGTCAGAATGGGCGCGCTGTTGGTGATGGTGATGCTGGTTTCATCACTAACATAGTGGCTGTTGTGCGGGTTGTTGTAAGTACTGGGTGCTTCTGGTGGACATTCAAAGCGATCAAAGACGACGGGCTTTTCCGCTTCACTAAGCTGAATGGTTAATGTATCGCCGATTTTTAACGCCAGTGGATTATCATGGTAACTGGGATTTTGGTTCAGTAGTTCTTTGGCTGATAAAGCGTATTGTTTGGCAATGTCTGCCCAGGTTTCCCGTTGTTGTGTGCTTGGGTCTTCTATGACGGTATGGGCTGTGATGTCGGCTTTAATGCTTTCTTTTTCGTAGTTGTCTCTTTCAAGCTGTGGTGTTTGGGTGACTTTTAATAAGGCGTCGATGTCTAAATGCACACCGTGTTGTTCTAGCCATTCTAGTGAGACTTGATTTACTTCTTCAGCAGATAGAGACTCCGCACGGTAAACCAAGTACTGATCTTTCACCACTTTGCTCGCTATTTTCCAATACACCAGCAATGACATACTGGCGTGATGGAAGGTGTAATCGGCAATGTTATCGGGCATGGGGCTAAAGGTTTCGTCGCCATTCCACTGGTATTTTTGGACGAGTGTGTTGCCTTTGAAATGATAAAGATAGCCCGTTGTAGCAAAACCTAAACGCTCGCCGAATTGCACGGTGGGCATAATGGGAATAAAAGCGTCATCCACCTTGCCCGACCCTAATGGCACCATGGCGACATTTTTCAGGGAAAGTCCCATGGTGTTTTTAGCGGCACGAAAGTTCAAGTGGTGCGGCTCATTGGAGTCGGTTTTTAGAGTGTATTTTGTGCCATGGGTGGTTGAACTTGCTGTCCAATTGCCCTTTGCTATTTTATGCTTTGTGTCGAATAATTCTGTGCTCAAACCAACAGGAAGGTTCGGGTTCTTGGCGGAAAAAGCGATTTCGATATTGTATTCGTAGGCGAGAGGCGCTTGATGTGGTCGGGAGCTTCGATCAGGCAAGACAGGTTCTGGTGTGTAATCCGGTTCTTTAGCGGGATGAAGATTGCCCCGGTTCTGATTGTCGAAGGGGGCCGTTGAAGACGCACCTTGTCCCATCATATTAAGACGTTGTGTCAGTGCGGTTAACGCGGAGGGCTGAAAGCCAGCTTCGGCATCCGGGTTGATTTCCCATCTGCTGGCACCCAGATTTTTACTTGGACGAATGAGTAAGGGCGTCGTGGGGAAGTCGGTAGAGAGAACGTATTCTCCGGCAGATACCTGCTCCAGTAACGCCGCGGCATTCATGCCTTTAGGGAGAATAGAATGTAGGTCACGCTCGTTTATTTGCTCCAAGCTCCCTTCCACAGAAGAGAACTCCATCTCCATTAAGCTCTCCAGCTTAATCAGGCGGTATTTCATCAACAAATCCTTGTCATTGTTTGTTAGCTTTAAGTATTTTATTTGTTACGAATTAATGAAGCAAATAAAAAGTCGTATATTTCTGGATGGATAATTTAAAAATAAAGTGCTGGAGTTTTTTCCAAAAAAAGCCTGCCACAGCGAAAGTCATTCTGTGGCAGGCTTGCTTAAACCTGTTTAATCGTTCGCACTACTAACGATTAAAGATCTAAACGTCGACCTGTTTCTTTATCAAAGGCAACCGCTTTAGAGGTATCAAACATCATTTTGATGATTGAACCGGCATCAGCTGGGTACATTGGGTTAGAGCGACAGTTGATTTCGGCATCGTTAACACGTGTCAGAATCATGGTGTCCGCGCCCATAGGCTCAGTTACTTCGACTTCGATATCCGTTGTTGTCACAAAAGGCTGGCCTTCTTTGTGCGGCTGAGGTTCGGTGATCATTTCAGGACGCAAGCCAAGCAGGATAGTTTTACCTACATAGTCTTTTAGCGCTTCTGGTTTCGGGAATGGCAAAGCAACGGTAGTGCTGGTGGCCAGTTCCAACATTGGTACGCCATCTTGCTCGACGACTTTGCTTGGAATGAAGTTCATCGCTGGTGAACCCATGAAACCAGCAACAAACAAGTTCGCTGGATTGTCGTAGATTTCTTGTGGTGTACCAAGTTGTTGAACTTGTCCGTCTTTCATTACGGCGATGCGATCGGCCAAGGTCATGGCTTCGATCTGATCGTGCGTTACATAAACGATGGTTGTGCCCAGCTTTTTATGCAGCTTCTTGATCTCTGTACGCATCTCTACGCGCAATTTGGCGTCAAGGTTAGACAACGGCTCATCAAACAAGTAAAGCTGAGGGCGACGAGCTAAGGCACGCCCCATGGCAACACGTTGACGCTGACCACCAGACAATTGTGCTGGTTTACGATCAAGTAGGTGACTAATTTGCAATAGTTCAGCGACACGCTGTACTTCAACATCACGTTCTGCTTTTGGTACTTTGCGCATTTCCAAACCGAAAGAGATGTTTTGCTCTACGGTCATGTTTGGATACAAGGCGTAAGACTGGAACACCATTGCGATATCGCGATCTTTTGGGCTGGTGTAAGTCACGTCTTTGTCGGCGATTAGAATACGACCTTCGGTGACGTCTTCAAGACCCGCAATCGAGTTCATCAAAGTGGATTTACCACAACCAGATGGCCCAACCAAAATCAGGAATTCACCTGCTTTGATAGAAATATTGATGCCTTTTAAGATTTCAGTCTCGCCGTAGCGTTTTTTAACATTATCAATGACTAGGTTTGCCATGTTATTACTCCGAATTTTTCAGATCACTCGTGCTGTGTTAGGTAAAAAGGCACGAGTGCATTTTGTCTTTATCGTTGTTCGCTAGGTTGCTTAGCGGCGTTGTTAGCCTTTTACTGCGCCAGCCGTTAAGCCACGGACGAAGTATTTTCCTGCAAACACGTAAACGGCCAGTGTTGGTAGGGCGGCGATAATGGCTGCGGCCATATCGACGTTGTATTCCTTACCGCCGAAGCTGGTGTTTACTAAGTTGTTCAAGGCAACCGTGACTGGCTGAGTATCAAAACCAGAGAAGGCCACACCAAATAAGAAGTCATTCCAAATCTGCGTAAACTGCCAAATTACCGTTACTACGATAATAGGTGTAGATACGGGCAAAATGATGCGGTAGAAAATCGTAAAAAAGCCAGCGCCATCAAGGCGAGCCGCTTTTACCAATTCGCCAGGAATGGACTGATAAAAGTTACGGAAGAACAAGGTCGTAAATGCCACACCGTAAACCACGTGCACGAAGACTAAACCTGAGGTGGTATTGGCGATGCCTAACCAGCCTAGTGTTTGCGCCATTGGCAACAAGATAACTTGGAACGGAATGAAACAGCCAACTAGCATCGCCGCAAAGAAAAAGTCACTGCCACGAAATTTCCATAGGGAAATAACGTAACCGTTAATGGCACCAACTAAAGTAGAAATAGCCACAGCCGGTAACACGATTTGAAACGAGTTCATGAAGTAAGGTGAAATACCGCCACAACTTCCGCCAGTACAAGCGCTAGACCAAGCTTTAGACCAAGAGTCGAAATGCAAAGACGCAGGCAAAGACAGTAGCGTACCAGTACGAATTTCTTCAACGTCTTTTAGCGATGTAATCAACATGACGATAAACGGCATCAGATAAAACGCCGCAACGACGATTAATACTGTGTACAAGGCAACGCGCAATACTTTGTCTAGGCCAGACGTTTTACGGCCAACAGCTTTGTTACTTGTAGAATTAAGGTTACTCATGGCGTTTACCTCGCAATTCAGAGTACAAATAAGGAACCAAAATCGCCAATACACAACCTAGCATCACCATGGCAGATGCCGAACCTAAGCCGAT
Source organism: Marinomonas sp. (assembly GCF_965225885.1). Taxonomy (NCBI): domain Bacteria; kingdom Pseudomonadati; phylum Pseudomonadota; class Gammaproteobacteria; order Oceanospirillales; family Oceanospirillaceae; genus Marinomonas; species Marinomonas sp. The sequence continues at coordinate 436,109 of NZ_OZ245329.1, read as the reverse complement.
TTGGCTACGAGTAAAGGTGTAGGTGTACATGAAGTTAGCTGGCAAATCAGACGCGTAGCCTGGCCCACCATTGGTCAACGCCGCTACCAAGTCGAAACTCTTAATCGCGATGTGCGACAGAACCACCAAGGCGCTGAAGAATACTGGCTTCAAAGAAGGCAGAATAATACGTCGGTAAGTGGTAAACGTGCTTGCGCCATCAAGGTGTGCGGCTTTGATAAGATCACCATCAACACCACGCAGGCCAGCTAAGAACAGCGCCATAACGAAACCAGATGCTTGCCATACCGCCGCGATAACCAAACAGTAAATAACCATGTCTGGGTTAATAAGCCAGTCGAATTTGAAGTTTTCAAAACCGAAGTCGATCATCATTTTCTCTAGACCGTTGGTTGGGTTAAGCAACCACTTCCAAGCGGTACCGGTCACGATGAAAGAAATCGCCATCGGATAAAGATAAATAGTACGAATCGCGCCTTCAGCACGAATTTTTTGATCCAAGAAAATGGCTAAGGTAACGCCAAGGAACAAACAGATACAGATAAACAAGCCGCCGAAAATACCAAGATTGGATAGGGCTACCATCCAGCGGTCGTTATTGAATAGGCGCTCGTATTGATCGAAGCCGACAAAATTGTACGACGGCAACATGCGAGAACCAGTAAAAGAGAGTACGGCTGTCCAAATCATATAGCCGTATATGCACACCAAGGTAACCAGTACCGTTGGGGCCATGACGATTTTAGGCATCCAATCGGCCAAGCTTAGGCGCGCAGGACGTCCTGACTGAGTCTGTCCTGACCCAGAATTGGCGGCTTTAGTATTCATAGTTGATGCTTCACTATTTGGAGAGATTAAGAAGAGGCTGGCTAGGTGGCCAGCCTCTTATGTTTACTGCAAATTAAGACTTTGCAGATTTAGATCTTACATACTTGCTTTAACAGCACGAGCCAGTTTATCAACCGCTTCTTTAGACGTCATAGATTCGTCATTGAAGAAGTTCGTCACTACGTCAAAGATAGCGCCTTGAACCATAGAGTTCACAGCCATGCCGTGAGCCATACTTGGTACTAGGTTGCCAGTCGTTGAGCTTGCTAGGAACGCATCCATTGAAGAATGTGCACAAGTATCAAACTTGTCGCGAGGCATATTTAAGCGAACTGGAATAGAGCCTTTGTTCAAGTTGAATGTTTCTTGGAATTTAGGTTCAAGAATCAAACGCGCAAGGTCTTTTTGAGCCGCTTGTTTATCTTTGCCATCCACTTTAAACATAGCTAGAGAGTCGATGTTGAAAGTGAAAGAGCCGCTTGTGCCAGGCGCTGGGTAACAAACGTAATCGATGCCCGCTTTTTTGCCTGCAGCGGTGAACTCGCCTTTCGCCCAGTCACCCATGATTTGCATTGCTGCATCACCATTGATAACCATAGACGTTGCGATGTTCCAATCGCGACCAGAGAAGCCTGGATCAACGAATTCGCGCATTTGCTTGAAAGTATCAAACACGTCGATCATGTCTTGGCTACGTAGTGTTTTGTCAGATAAGCCGATGAACGCGCTGTTGTAGAATTTAGCGCCTTTAGCCAAAGCGATTGCTTCGAACAAAGTCGCGTCTTGCCAGTTTTGGCCACCGTGAGCAAGTGGTGTGAAACCAGCGGCTTTGATTTTTTTCGCTTCAACAATGAACTGATCCCAAGTTGTCGGGATAGACGCGCCTGATTTACGGAATACTTCAGGATTTGCCCACATCCAGTTTACGCGGTGAACGTTTACTGGAGCCGCTACGTAGTGGCCGTCGTACTTCATTACATTGCTAACAACTTGAGGAAGGATCACATCCCATTCGCCCGCTTTAGCAACATCATCAAGATTTGTTAGAAAGCCAAGGTCGCCCCATTCTTGAATGGTTGGGCCTTTGATTTGAGCAGCAGAAGGAGGGTTGCCAGAAATGGCACGAGATTTTAGAACGGTCATAGCAGATTCACCACCGCCACCAGCGACTGCGAAGTCTTTCCAGGTGTGGCCAGCGTCTACCATTTCTTCTTTAAGTACATTGATCGCAGCGGCTTCGCCACCTGATGTCCACCAATGTAGAACTTCTACTTCACCAGCCTGAGCAGTAGCCGCGGCTAGAGAAAGTGCAACTGTGGTTAAACCGAAAGCAATTTTTTTCATGATAGGAACCTTTGTTATTGTTATGTCATCCAACCAAAGACATTTTAGAGACTTTGATATCGCGTTATTTTGTATCGACCTCGCTTTCTGAAGATCAGCTTAAGCGAGTGTTCGAGTTACAGAATTTAGCAAAGGATCTGACAAGTGAGGGTAAAGTAGAGCAACCTATTGTAACGAAGTCTTGCAAGGCGGTTCTTTAGAATGACTTTTGCTTGCTTTTTAGGTCCTGATTTCTTTCATTTTTCGTTAGCTAAAAAATGCCTGTTAATCATTTGAAAATCAATGCCTTGGTAGCCAGAGTTTGGCTTCTAAGCCTTGCGGTATATGGTTACTCAAGGTCACTTCGCCACCATGAGCACGGGCAATATTGCGCGCAATACTCAAGCCTAATCCCATGCCGCCGGGATGGCCGGAATGATCTGGTGTGAGACGAGTGTAAGGCTGAAAAACTTTGTCCATTTTATCAATGGGAATACCTGGGCCTTGGTCACAAATGCGAATACAGACTTCGTCTTCATCGTCTTCAATGTAGACAGTGGCGGTTTTTCCGTAATACAAGGCGTTATCGACAAGGTTGCCAAGGCAGCGCTTTATAGCAAAGGGTTTACCTATAAATGGGTGTTGTAATTCGCCGACAACCGAGAGTTTCACGCCATGTAAATTGGCTGTGGATTGCATGTCTCTAAGCATTCTAGAAATGTTCACTTCGACGCGATTTTCATGAATATCGGTTTCTTTTACGCTTTGTAGTGCGCCTTTTAGCAGCATATCTAAATCTTCTAGATCGCGAATCATGGCATCGCGGATATCATCCTCCTCCAACATTTCGGCACGTAATCGTAAGCGTGTAATAGGCGTTTTTAAATCGTGCGAGATGGAAGCAAAGAGTCTTTCCCTATCATTGAGATAACGCTGTATACGGCGTTGCATATCGTTAAAGGCTTTGGCGGTATTGCGTACTTCGACGCTGCCGACTTCTTTTATTGGTTGCCAATCACCTTGCCCAAAACGTTCCGCCGCGCGAGCTAAGGTTGCCAGTGGGCGAGTCACTCGGCGCAGTATCAGTATGCTCAGCAGCAACACGGTAATCACAGACATGGCCATGGAAAACAAACGATCGCCGCTGAGCGCTGTGGTGCCATCCAAAAAATACGGATCGGGCATTAAGCTCGCAAGGTACAACCAATCTTTGTCATTGATAGGGATTTGAATCACGATAATCGGCGAGGTAAGAGGCTTTACCAATAAGCTGTGGTGTCCCCAACGTTCGGGTAAGTCTACGAGACGAGTATGGTTGTTGATCACATGCAGGTCTTCTGGGCTGGAGAACGCAATTTTGGCGTTGTGAATACCCAGCTGTTTAATTAATGTCGACTGAACCTCGTTTTTGACGATGTCTTTGAGCGGCGAGTCGGGAATATTGTTGATGCGAATTTCTTCTTTGTTGAGCGTCACAAAGAAGCGCGTACCACCCATATCTTGTAATTGATCGATGACGATATGACGATAATTGGTTGGTAAAGATTTGAAATAGCTGACGGTGGCAGCGATGCGAAACGCCATGTGCTTAGATACTTCACGCACGTTTTCTTCGGTATCAGATTCGAGCTGGCGTAACCAAATGGATGAACTGATGAACTGAGCGCTGGCTACGCCCAACGCCATGATGATCAGAATTTGCCCTGTCAGAGACTGGGACCAGCGCTTAATGCGCGAGCGTTTACTGATTGGTGTATTAACGGGCATCGCTGATGGCTTCGACGCTAGCGGTTAAGATATAACCTTGACCACGAATGGTTTTGATCAACTGTGGCTGGCGGGCATCTTCACGCAAACGCTGACGTAAGCGGCTAACGTGTACATCAATAAAACGATCAAGCGGAGCGCTGTCGCGTCCACGTGTATTTTCGGCGATCAGCTCGCGAGTGAGTACCGCGCCGGGATGAGTTAAGAACAACATTAGAAGGTTGTAATCCGCACCGGATAACGACTCTTTTTCATCTTTATTTTCATCCTTAAAGTGTAATTCACGTGACAAAGTGTCCAAAGTGAATTGTGCAAAACGATAGAAGCGATGAGCGACTGGTGCTATTTCTATGACTTCGGTGTGTTCCATACGACGCAAAATAGCCTTGATCCGAGCCAAGAGCTCACGCGGATTAAAGGGTTTCGCAAGATAATCATCCGCGCCAATTTCCAAACCAATGATACGATCCATTTCGTCAGAGTTTGCCGTCAGCATGATCACCGGAACTTGTGATTGAGTTCGTAAGGAACGGCAAACCGCAAAGCCATCTTGCCCGGGAAGCATGATGTCTAAAATCACCAAATCGACGTCTTGCTCGGCTCGAAAGTTTGCTAAAAACGCTTCGCCAGAATCCGCGGTTAATACCGTAAATTGGTGTTTTTCTAAGTAAGTTTTGAGCAGGGTGCGGATCTCGTCGTCATCGTCTACAACATAGATACATTTTGCGTTGGTCATTATCTTGCTCAGTGGAAGGTTGAGGTCTGTTAGTTATTACAAAAAATAATTGTAAAAAGTTATTACAGAAATTGTTATGTAAGTTTCAGTCTAGCAAGAAACGGACAGTGAACCAATTACTGATATAAAGTATGAGATGAGCAGGCTTTAAATAAATTAAATTGATTTAAAGCTTTCTCCCCTGCATAATTTTTCATCTATCCTTATTTATATCTGCGTAGATTATGTCTGCAAATCAAAAAGAGAACACAATAATGACAACAAAAGTAATGGCGTTTGGCGAAGCCTTGATCGATTTCCTTTCCAATGGAGCCACCAAAGCAGGAGAGCTTGAGTCTTTTACTAAGTTCCCAGGCGGTGCGCCAGCAAACGTTGCTGTGGCTGTGGCACGCTTAGGTGGCAATAGTCATTTTGTCGGCCAAGTAGGTGACGATGCCTTTGGTCATTTCTTGAAAGAGTCTCTTGATGGTTACGGTGTGGATACCAGCAATATGCTAATGACCAAGGAAGCCAAAACGGCCTTGGCATTTGTGAGCTTGGACCAAACGGGTGAGCGTAGTTTTGAGTTTTACCGCAGTCCTTCGGCGGATATCTTGTTCAGTGAAGGAGATTTTGAAGCCGCTTGGTTTGCTGATAGCCAAGGCGTGTTCCACACTTGTTCTAACACTCTGACTGATGCGGATATTACCAAAGCAACGTTGGCGGGTGTGGGCATGGCTCGTGCAGCGAATTGGATCGTGAGCATTGATGTGAATTTGCGTATGAATCTTTGGCCAAATGGGCAAGTTGATACCAAGCGCGTTATTGATTGGATGCAAAGTGGCGATGTGGTGAAAGCCAGCCTAGAAGAGTTGGCAGTTATGGCAGAAGATCCATTTGCTCTTATTGAAGAGTCTCTTGCTGCGGGTGTGACTTTGTTTGTGTTAACCGATGGCGGCAACCCAATTCGCTTTTATACAGCGACTCACGGTGTAAGTGAAGTGCTGACACCAAAAGTTGAAGTAAAAGATACCACTGCGGCGGGTGATGCCTTTGTCGGTGGCTTGCTTTATAAACTGGCTGAACAAGGTGGAGACCGCGCAGCGCTAGCAGCTTTATCTCAACAACAGTTGGTGGATATTGTGCGTTTTGCTGCCGCTTGCGGTGCCAACTCGGTGACAAAATTAGGTGCGTATCCTTCTTTGCCTTCATTGAGCGAAGCTGAGGCGCAGTTAAGCCGATTTTAAGCCATAAAAAATAGGATTTTACTCTTTGAGTATATTTTAGTTAAACGGTTAAGAGGCTATTAAGTCTGTTTATAGTAAGTAAGAAGCGTGGCTAGCCACGCTTTTTTTATGCCCAAAAAAGTCGTTAAAATAGGTAAACAACGAGAATATAATTAACAATAAATGATTAAAAATTGCGCATTAACTTGCTGAATTTAGAATAAAAACCGTGTTTTTTTGGTTTTTTATCCAGATGTGACGAAGTAAATAAGATTCGCAATCTGGTAAGACTCTACTAAAATTTAAAAATAATTAAGTCAATATTAAGCGGTTGAGGTGCTTGAAGCGTGGGTTATGTTTGTTAATAATCGAATTCCTTCTTAATCCTTATAGAAGACATGTTTACCTTGTTTCGACCTACGATAATAAAAACAAAGGCGTGCTAGGGGTTTCCCAAGCTGGCCTGTAAGGAGCAATGATGAAAAAATCTCTATTGTCTATGGCTGTTGCCCTGACACTTTCCGCAAATGCTGTACATGCAGCAGACCTCTTGTTTAAGCCTGGTGAAGATTCTCGTTTTAGTTGGAGCAGCTATGAAGCGCTGAAGTCGACTAAGCTTTCTGGCGAAACCATCTCTATTTTTGGTCCTTGGACTGGTGATGAGAAAACCAACTTCGAACGAGTTGCGGCTTACTTTGAACAAGCGACTGGCGCTAAAGTGAAATACGCGGGTTCTGACTCTTTTGAACAGCAAATTGTTATTGATACTCAAGCAGGTAGTGCGCCAAACATTTCTGTTTTCCCACAACCTGGCTTAGCCGCAGATTTGGCTGCTAAAGGCTTTTTAACCCCTCTGAGCGATACCGTAAAAGATGGCGTGAAAAAAGATTATGCAGCAGGTCAATCTTGGGTGGATCTAGCCACGTTTAAAGACCAAAAAGGTCAGAAAGAATTCTACGGTGTTTTCTATCGTGCAGATTTGAAATCGTTAGTTTGGTACTCACCAGATAACTTCAACGATGCAGGCTATAAAGTGCCTGAAACCATGGAAGACCTAAAAGCGCTAACCAAGCAAATCGTCGCTGATGGCGGAACGCCTTGGTGTATCGGTTTGGGTTCCGGCGCGGCAACAGGTTGGCCAGCAACCGACTGGGTGGAAGATCTACTACTTCGTACACAGCCAGCATCGGTTTACGATAAATGGGTAACTAACGAAATCAAATTCGATGATCCACGTATTGTTGGTGCCATCGAAGAGTTTGGCTGGTTCGCTCGTAATGATAAATTTGTTGACGGTGGCGCAGGCGCGGTAGCGTCTACTGACTTCCGTGACAGCCCAAAAGGCTTGTTCCAATCTCCACCTAAATGTTACTTGCATCGTCAAGCGTCGTTTATTCCTGCTTTCTTCCCTGAAGGAACGAAACTGGGTCTAGATGCTGATTTCTTCTACTTCCCATCTTATGCATCTAAAGACTTGGGCAACCCAGTATTGGGTGCCGGAACTTTGATGAGTGTGACGAATGATTCTAAAGGCGCTCGTGCGTTTATCGACTTCATCCGTTCGCCAATCGCTCATGAGTTGTGGATGGCGCAAACTGGCTTTATCTCTGCGCACTTGAAAGCAAACCCTGAGGTTTATTCAAGTGAAGCGGCGAAAAAACAAGGCGAAATCATTCGCTACGCGACGACGTTCCGTTTTGATGGATCTGACTTGATGCCAGGTAAAATCGGTGCCGGTTCTTTCTGGACAGGTATGGTCGATTACACTGGTGGTAAAGATGCCAAAGAAGTCGCGAAAGACATCCAGAAAACATGGGATGCCTTGAAGTAATTCTTTGCTAAGCCCTAGGGGATTATTCGCCCTGGGGCTTTTTTGTATTTGTTTTATAAGTAAAGCGGTTGCCGTTTTAAATCGTCACTGCATTGATATATTTTGGAGATTCTATGGGACAGCTTGCCTCGGCGTTAGTGACCATGATTCTAGGTGTTATGGGGTGTGTCGTGTATTTCTACGGCTCCAACTTCCTTTTAGATAAAATTTTCCCAACCAAAAGTGGCGCCGCTTCTGTGGTAGCTCGTAATTTGCGTGTGGCGAATACGATTCGTCCTTGGCTGTTTTTGGGGCCTGCGGTTTTATTGCTAACGTTTTATCTTTTCTATCCTGTTATCGATTCCATTCGCTTATCTTTTTATGGCCGTAGCGGTGAAGACTTTGTTGGTCTCGCGAACTACAAATGGCTATTTGGCAGCGATGAGTTCTATGAATCTTTCCGCAATAACATGCTGTGGTTGATTGTTGTGCCAACAGCGGCAACGTTTTTTGGTTTGATTATCGCAACCATGACCGACCGTATTTGGTGGGGCAATATCGCAAAAAGTTTAATCTTCATGCCGATGGCGATTTCCTTTGTTGGTGCGTCGGTTATTTGGAAGTTTATTTACGATTTTCGTACTGGCGGCGAAGATCAAATTGGTTTGTTAAATGCCTTGGTTGTCTTCTTCGGTGGTGAACCTCAGACCTGGCTGACGATTCCTATCTGGAACAATTTCTTCCTAATGGTGATTTTAATCTGGATTCAAACCGGTTTTGCCATGGTTATCTTGTCTGCTGCACTGCGTGGCATTCCAGATGAAACCATTGAGGCGGCAGTGTTAGATGGCGCTAATGGCTTTCAAATTTTCTATAAAATTATGGTGCCACAGATTTGGGGAACCATAGCGGTGGTTTGGACCACGATTACCATCTTGGTATTGAAAGTATTCGATATCGTATTGGCAATGACGAATGCCCAATGGGGCACACAAGTGTTGGCCAATCAGATGTTTAGTTGGATGTTTAATGGCGGTGGCGACTTTGGTCGCGGCGCGGTGATTGCGTTGGTTATTATGGTTCTGGTTATCCCAATTATGGTGTGGAATATTCGTCGCGCTAATGCCGAAATGGAGGGTCGTTAATATGATTACGTCATCTAAACGCACTCCGTTAACTTATTTGGTACATGCGACTGTCTTGTTTCTCGTGATTATTTGGACGATTCCGACCGCAGGTTTGTTTATCTCTTCTATCCGAGATAAAAATCAGCTTTCTACGTCTGGCTGGTGGACAGCACTGGCTACCTCAGAGCAGCGTCTTGTGGCGCGAGCTCATGAACCGAAAAAACAAGTTCAAGAGGGTGATCGCTTTGTTATACGCGGTAATCTGTTTGAAGGGGCGGCAGGAAAAATAACTCAGTTTGGTTCAAGTTCGTTAAGACCTGATGAATTTGATGCTGGAACGACTGCTGAGCTTAATAACGGCGAAACCTTGCAAGTTATGGAAAACGGTGATTATGCGTTTTCTTCACCTGTTGAATGGAAAGGTTCACGTGGTGATCGTATTTTCTATACGGCTGAGATCCCACCGCGCTTTACGCTAGAAAACTATCGCGAAGTATTGAATGCCGAAGGTTTAGGTAAGTCTTTTATTAACTCTTTAACCGTAACGATACCGGCGACTATTATTCCTATATTGGTCGCGGCGTTTGCCGCGTATGCGCTGGCGTGGATGCGTTTTCCTGGGCGTGCTTTGTTGGTTGCGGCTGTGGTTGGTTTATTGGTTGTTCCGTTACAGATGTCACTGATTCCGCTGCTGAAAACCTATAACTTGATCGGTGAGTTTTTTGGTGTCGGATCAAAAACCTACGTGGGGATTTGGTTAGCGCATACCGGGTTTGGTTTGCCGTTGGCAATTTATCTATTGCGTAACTATATTGTTGGATTGCCTAGAGAAATCATCGAATCAGCCCGTGTTGATGGTGCTTCAGACTTCGATATTTTTCGCAGAATTGTGTTGCCATTATCTTTCCCTGCATTAGCGTCATTTGCCATTTTTCAATTCCTCTGGGTATGGAATGATTTGCTGATTGCCATGGTATTCCTTGGTAACGATGCGGACCACATGGTGTTAACAGGTCAGCTTCGAGAATTGCTGGGCTCTCGTGGCGGTAACTGGGAAATCCTAACCGCGTCTGCGTTTATTACCATTATTATTCCTTTGTGCGTCTTCTTTGGCTTACAGCGCTATTTAGTCCGCGGTTTGCTAGCAGGCTCGGTGAAATAACAAAACCTAGGCAGGTGAGTCGAGCGTTTGCTCCTCACCTAAGGTATGAATTTAGATTGAGGCAGTAGAATCATGGCTGATGTAAAACTCACCAATGTTAAGAAAATTTATTCGAATAATGTTGAAGTATTAAAAGACATTAATCTAGACATCAAACAGGGCGAATTCATTGTTTTCGTCGGTCCATCAGGTTGTGGTAAATCCACGTTGTTGCGTATGATTTCTGGATTAGAAGAAATCTCTGCTGGCACATTAGAGATCGATGGTGTTGTGGTAAACGATGTACCGCCTGCGTTGCGCGGTATTGCTATGGTGTTCCAAAGCTACGCCTTGTATCCGCACATGACAGTGTATGACAACATGGCGTTCAGTTTGCAAATCGCTAAGGTGAGCAAAGCGGATATCGAGCAACAAGTGCGTAAAGCCGCGGATATGTTGCAATTAACGCCGTATCTAGATCGTTTGCCGAAGGCGCTTTCTGGTGGTCAGCGTCAACGTGTGGCGATTGGTCGTGCGATTGTACGTCGCCCTAAAGTTTTCTTGTTTGATGAACCTTTGTCTAACTTGGATGCGGCGCTTCGCGTGGCGACACGTATGGAAATTGCCAATCTAAAAGACAGTATGCCTGATTCAACTATGATTTATGTGACCCATGATCAGGTGGAAGCCATGACCTTGGCGGATCGCATTGTGTTGTTGTCTGGCGGAGATATTGAACAAGTTGGTTCGCCTTTGGAGCTTTATGAACATCCAGCGAACGTATTTGTGGCGAAATTTATTGGTTCGCCAGCGATGAATATTGTGCCGTGTCGTATTGAGCAAACTGGCGCACAAACTTTGGTGTCTTTGTCGGCTACAACCTCCATTCAAACGCCCATCGTGACAGAATCTAGCGAGCAGGCGAAACCCGCTTTCTTTGGTATTCGTCCAGAAGATTTGGTGGTTGTTTCAGCGGAACAAGACAGTCTTTTCTCTGGCGACGTTTCTTTTGTAGAATCGCTTGGCGAAGCGACTTTGCTCTATGTGAAAATCCCTGGCGCAGATGAGATGGTGATTGCTAAGCAAGCTGGTACATTGGATATTAAGCGCGGCGATAAAGTGTACTTATCTGCACCGGCTGAAAAAATGCATTTGTTTGATGAAAACGAGCAGTCTTATTTACGCAAAGGCTAATTTGCTCGCGTGTTATTGAACAGTTTCTAATACTGTTGTTTAAATGGGGCAATGCTTTGGCGTTGCCCCACGTTTTATCTTTTTTGGAGAGTCTGATGACAACCAATCTGAACTGGTGGAAAGGTGGGATTATTTATCAAATTTACCCACGTAGTTTTATGGATGCAAATGGTGATGGCGTAGGTGATTTAGCGGGTATCACAAGTAAGTTAGATTACGTTGCATCGCTTGGTGTGGATGCCATTTGGCTCTCGCCAATATTTACTTCCCCAATGAAAGATTTTGGCTACGATGTGTCCGATTATTGTGACATTGATCCTATGTTCGGTTCGTTGGCAGATTTTAAAGTCTTGGTTGATCGTTCCCATGAATTGGGGCTAAAAGTCATGATCGATCAGGTGATTAGCCATTCAGCGGATGTTCATCCTTGGTTTGAAGAAAGCCGTCAAGACAAAACTAATCCGAAAGCCGATTGGTATGTATGGTCTGATCCGAAACCAGATGGCTCACCGCCAAATAACTGGCTGTCTATCTTTGGTGGTAGCGCTTGGAAATGGGACAGCCGTCGTTTGCAGTATTATTTGCATAACTTCTTAGAGTCTCAACCTGATTTTAATTTCCATAATCCAGAGGTTCGTCAGGCGCATTTGGATAACATGCGTTTTTGGCTAGAGCTTGGTGTGGATGGTTTCCGCTTGGATACAGTGAACTTCTATTTCCACAGTGAAGGTTTGGAAGATAATCCTCCAGTGCCTGCTGGTGAGCCAAAAACCATGGGTGCACCACACGACAATCCTTACACTTATCAGCGTCATGTGTACGATCTGAGCCGTCCAGAAAACTTGGATTTCTTAAAAGATTTACGTGTCATGATGAATGAGTTTCCAGGTAGTACTATGGTGGGTGAAATTGGCGATGATTTCCCATTAAAACGCATGGCGGAATACACGTCTGGCGGTGATAAGTTGCATATGGCTTATACCTTCGACTTTTTGAATACGCCTCATTCTCCAGAATATATTCGCAAAACCTTGGCGGACATGAATAACATCGTGGGCGACGGTTGGCCTTGCTGGGCGTTATCGAACCATGATGTGGTGCGTTCTCGCACTCGTTGGGGCGCAGACGAAGATAGCAAAGCCTATCCTCTGATTGCGTTAGCCTTGATTTTATCCCTACGTGGCAGTGTTTGTTTGTATCAAGGTGAAGAACTTGGCTTACCTGAAGCTGAGGTGCCGTTTGAGCGCATTCAGGATCCTTATGGCATTCCGCTGTGGCCAGTTTTCAAAGGCCGTGACGGCTGCCGTACGCCGATGGTGTGGGATAAATCGACATTAGGTGGCTTTTCTACCATTGAGCCTTGGTTGCCTGTTTCTAAAGAGCAGTTGCCGTTGAGTGTTGCTGAACAAGAAGCGAATCCAGATGCCTTGTTGCATAAGGTTCGTCAGCTGATTCATTGGCGTCAGCAGCAACCAGCTTTGGTGAATGGTGAATTGTCTCAGCTTGATCTGGGTAATGAACAATTAATTGCGTTGGTGCGCGAGTACGAAGGTGTTCGACTCTTAGTTGTGTTAAACATGACGAGTGAAGAGCAGCAAGCGACATTAACAGCGGACGTTGCTGACGTGTTGCAAGGTCATGGTTTTAAATCGACTTTGGATGGTAAGGTATTGACCTTACCAGCTTATCAAGCGTTCTACGCTAAGTTGTCTTAGGCCATATCACGGCTTATTGAGCTTTTTAATTGAGCTTTTGTCGCCTCAAGCCGATTTGCGTTTTGCGTAAGTCGGTTTGTTTGTCGAAGCTCTTTTGGTTTGCGGGTAGTTAGTATGACAAAAAACATAAAAAAACTGACTTTAAAAGACGTTGCCGAGCGATTAGAAGTCTCCACGGCAACCATCTCAAACGCCTTTAATCGCCCCGATCAGTTGTCGGCGACCTTACGTGAAAACATTTTGAGCGAATGCGAAAAAATGGGCTATTTTGGCCCCAATGCCGCTGCTCGTAGTTTGCGTACTGGCCGTACGGGAATCGTTGGTATTGTGTTGTCTGATGACCTTAGCTACAGCTTAACCGACCCAGTTGCCAATCAATTTCTAAAAGGCATGGCGGAAGTTTTTGAAGCCAATGAATACAACATGTTGCTGCTGTCCTCGGATCAAGTTGAGCAAGATGCACAAAGCCGTATGCAATCTTCTATGGTGGATGGTTTTATTGTCTACGGACATAAACCGCAGCAATGCATTAATGCCCCTTGGTTGATGCCGAATAAGAACATCATCACGGTAGATAGCTTCATTCCCGGTACCACATCGGTCAATATTGAAAACCACAGCGGCGCTTACCGAATTGCCAGTCATGCTTTGCAACATAAGCCTGAAGCTGTAGCGATTTTAGGATTGAGTTTGCTAGCGACGGATCGAGTGTGTCGTATACGCGAAGACGAATTGTTTGATCGCGCGGCGTCTATTTCAATTCAGCGCTTACATGGTTACTTTCAAGCACTGGAAGAGCATCAGTTGTCTGTTGTGTCCGAGCATATTTGGAATATTCCTGAGAACAGTCATAAGTTGGCGTACCAGGCTGCCCGAGAAGCGCTGACCATGGCAAAGCGTCCGCAATTATTGCTGTGTATGAGTGATTGTATCGCGATTGCTGCGGTGCAAGCGGCCTTGCATTTAGGCTTGCGTGTGCCGGAAGATTTGCAGGTCGTTGGCTTTGATGGCATTGCTGAAAGTGCCAATATTCATCCTTCGATCACCACCATACACCAACACACAGTGGAAAAAGGTCGCGTTGCCGCAGAAGTATTTTTAGGACTTCGAGAAGCTAAAGACGTGGTGTTAGAAACAGAATTGGTGATTCGTGAAAGTTGTCCTTCCGTCATTGAACCAGCGCTTGCCAAGCCCGCAATTGCTTAAGCTTAAGTGTTAGTTGAAAAAAGCAGAAGCAGGTCGCAAAACCTCAAACCCAATAGTTTGAAATGTCTGCGCTTGGGTCCATGTGATAGGAAATTTGCGCTTGCAGTAACTCAGCGGATGACAAGGCATCGGTGAGCGCATGATGTGCTTTATAGCGCGGTAGTTTGTAGCGTTGACGGCAAGCGTCTAAGCGTAACGAAGGCTGTCTGCCAAAGCGTTTCCACCAAGGTTTAAAGGTCGCTTGGCGTTCAATATCCATGGTGTCGAGCATAGGAAAATACAGCGGATAGCCGTATATCTTCATCGATGCTTCCAGTAAGAATTGACGCTCAATAGCAACACAATGTACGACGATGACTTGATGAGAGAGCGCCACTAAAATCTCATCTAAAATGGCATGAAGTCGCGGTGCTTCAGCCAGCTCCGAGTGTGTGATTTCGTGGATGGTGACAGATTCTGCATTCAGTGAACGCTCTGGTTTTGCCATCCAGTATTGTGCGCCTTGGCAACGAATGGTTTTTAAACCAAGGCTGATGATTTCATCTTGGCTTGGATCAAGTCCTGTGGTTTCTAGATCCAAGGCCAGCAACGGCGTATCTTGCAAGGCTGTTTGCGGTGCAATCATTCCCGCTTGATAATAGCGTTTCAGAGGGCCTTCAGGCGCTTCTTCTGCCCACTCCGCAAACATGACCTGCCAATCTTGAATGCCTGCTTTGGACTTGTTTTTCATTAATAACTTTGCCATTTAGCTGCGTTTCCCTGCGTAACGAAATTTAATAAATTCCTGTTGGCGAGTAACGATATGAAAAGCATCCCGTAGATGGCGTTTTTCAAATGACGACAAGTGCTCAGGGTTAACATGATTATTCGGTTCTTCGCCAGCTTCGATTTGGTCTTTCTGATGTTTGATTCGCACCATACCTATCATTTCTAACGCTAGCGCAAGGTCTTTCGCTCGACCATCAGGCAATAATCCTGCGGCTTCAATGTCTTCGATGCGTTCAAGTGTATTGAGCTTATCGCTGCCGCAAGCCAGAGCGTGAACTCGAACGATATCGATAATTGGCGCAATGCCTCGCTCTTTTAGGTTGAAAGTGCGCGACTGTTTGCCTTCGCCATCCAGCACAAATTGTCGGAAGAACCCCAGTGGCGGTTTGCGCTGATTGGCGTTTCTTGCCATAAAGGTTAAGAAGCCGGAGTGCTGTTGGGCTTGTTGACGTATATGTTGGTTAAGTTGCTTGGCGAGGGTTTTATCGCCATAGATACCGCGTAAATCAAAGAAGATAGACAGACGTAACAGTGCTTCGGCTTTGGGTTTTTGTATCCAATCACTGAAGTTTTCTTTCCAAACACTCAATGGCTGACGCCAGCGAGAGTTTGATGCCATGATGTCGCCAGTGCAAAGGGTGTAACCGCAGTCATCAAGGTGACGACAGACCCATTCAGATAAATGCTCGAAGTATTCACCGTGAAGAGATTCGTCGTATTTATTACTCAACACAAGCGCATTGTCTTGATCGGTTTTAATGGTTTGCTCTTCTCTTGCCTGTGAACCAAGGGCGATAAAACAATAGGGCACAGGTGGCGGACCGAACTTTTCTTCGGCCAGCTGCAATAGTCGTTTTACAAAGGCAGTGCCGATGTGCGACATGGCGTTGCCAATCATTTGTGTATTGGCATCTGCGACCACAAGTTGGGTGAACGTGTGTGTCATTTTGCGACTGATACTTTTCAACCCTTCGATGCTGGTTTGCTTATAAATATCACTGATCAGATAGACGCTGCCGTGGCTTTCTTTTTGAATGATGTCTCCGGTACTCACCACGCCGATAGGGCGCCCATTTTTGACAATGGGAATATGGTGAACGTTACGTTCCATCATTTTTAATACGGCTTCTGATGCGTAATCACCGCTGTCCATCACAATCGGATCGCGAGTCATGATGTCTGCGATAGGCGTGTCGTAGGCAAGGCCTTTGGCAACAGCGCGAGTACGTAAATCTCGGTCGGTAACAATGCCGATCAGTTCGTCATTTTCCGTAATCAACAAGCTTGAGACACGATGCTCCGCCATAATTTGCGCAGAAGTCAGAATGTCTGAGCTGATGTCTGCGCTAATCGGTGGTCGTCTTAATAAGCTGATAACAGGACAAGTCATTAATGACACATCTGAGTTTTGTGAATCCATCGCAACGCGCAAACGCACTTCGCGAGCGAGTTCAAAGAAGTCGGAAAAGTTGTCGTTTTCTTCGTAGAGTTTTAGAAACCAACGTGCTGGAATGCGATACAGCAAGCTGTCTTCAATGGTTCGCATGGATTGTGAAGACTTGCCACCTCGCAGTAGAGAAAAGTAGCCAAATAGCTCGCCTTCATTCATACGTCGAATTAACTTTTCCTCTTTGCTAAGCACTTCAATCGCACCACTACGAATAAAGAACAAGGTATTGTTCAGTGCGCTTGGAGCAATAACCCACTCGCCAGCACGAACATACTGAATCTCTATTTCTTTGGTCATGTCATTGAGTTGCGGGTCGTCGGCAATCTCATTGAATGGCGGATGCTGACAAAGTGCTTCGAGAATTTCGGTTAATTCGACATCCATTGTTCCGTTCCTATTTTTTATGGCTCGTTTTGTAGAGCCCGTTTATTGAAGCAGAGGCGTCGCGATTGTGACTATTCCCATAATGAGGAAAAGCAAACAAGCAAGCTGACGTGTGCGGTCGGCATTGATTCTGTCCATTATCCAGTTACCGGCAAACACCACCGGTACGTTTGCCAGCATCATGCCGATAGTTGAGCCTAGCAAGACCATCCAAACACTGCCATAGTGAGCGCCTAATAAGACGGTGGCGATTTGGGTTTTGTCACCGATTTCGGCAAGGAAAAACAAGATAAACGTCGCACCAAATGCACCGTATTTCAGCATGCCATTGTCTTCACTGTCGTCTTTGTCTGGGATCAATAACCATAAGCCGACGGCGATAAAGCTTAAGCCAACCACCCAACTGATTGCACTTTCCGGAATCCATTGGGCAATTTCAACACCAAGCCATGCAGATAGCGCATGATTAAGTAATGTCGCAGCAAGAATACCAAGCACAATAGAAGATTTGGACGCGAAACGAGTAGCAAGGAATAAGGCCAAAAGTTGGGTTTTATCACCCATTTCAGCGAGAGCAACAGTAGAGATAGAAGTGAGCAGTGCTTCCATTTGATAGATCCTAGGTGGGCAATAAACGAAAGACAACAAACCTGAGCCCACCTGAGCCAAGTTATTGTCTTAAGTCTCATCAACCCTGTCGATACTTTATCGGATCAGGACTTCTTTGCCACGAGCTTGAGGCTCAATTATGTTGACAAAGAATCTTTGCGGTACACAGAGGTACTGTGCAAAGAAGATTACTCCCCTAAGAGGACGCCGATAATAGAGTATTTACAAAAAGAAAACAACGCGAATGCCCTGTTACGGCCATTCGCGTTATCTTTTAGAAGTAATGGATCTCTATAAATCTATGCTTTTTTATAAAGATGCATATCGCTATGCAAACCTTTCCACAAGCTCACACACATTATCAACATGAGTAGGGTGAATGGTAAGCCAATGGTAATCGCAGCGGCTTGAATTGCGCCAAGTGCTTCAGAACCACCGCCTACAAGTAAGGCAATGGCGATGACACCTTCTAGAACCGCCCAGAAAACACGTTGGACCATTGGCGCATCAGTTTTACCGCCAGCGGTAATACCATCGATAACCAAAGAGCCTGAGTCAGAAGAGGTTACAAAGAATACCAATACCAGAATGATACCAATGAAAGAGATTAAAGACGTCAATGGTAGGCTCGCAAACATTTGGAACATAGCCAATGAAGAATCAGTAATACCGTTTGCCAATGCACCAATGCCGTTCGCAGACTGATCCAAAGCCGATCCGCCAAAAATAGACATCCATACAAGAGAGACAACCGTTGGTACTAATAGAACGGCTACTAGGAATTCACGAACAGTACGACCACGAGAAACACGTGCGATAAACATGCCGACAAATGGTGACCAAGAAATCCACCAAGCCCAGTAGAACACAGTCCAACCGTGGTAGAAGGTTGTATCGTCACGACCAATCCAGTTACTTAATGGAATGATGTTTTCAACGTAGTTCAACAAGTAAGAACCCATTGCCGCAAAGATAGCGCCAGTGTTACCCACGATCACAATGAAGATAGCCAAGACAGCGGCGATGATCATATTGATGTTAGAAAGCAGTTTCACACCACCTTCTAGACCACGGGCTACCGAGATAATGGCAACGGCTGTTACGCCACAGATCACAAAGATTTGTGTGGTTAGCGTATTTGGAATATCAAAAAGAAAGTTAAGACCACTTGTTGCTTGTAGTGCGCCAAAGCCAAGCGATGTTGCCAAACCAAAGATAGTTGCAATAACCGAAATAACGTCGATTACGTGACCGATTCCGCCCCAGACTTTCTCACCAAACAGTGGGTAAAAAGCAGAACGAATAGTAAGAGGCAAACCTTTGTTATATGCAAAAAACGCCAAAGACAGACCAACAACCGCATAAATAGCCCAAGGATGAAGACCCCAATGGAACATGGTTGCGCCCATTGCTAGATCGCGTGCTTCAGGCGTGTTTTTAACCACGTCAAAAGGTGTGCCATACCAACCTGTATAATAACCAACCGGTTCAGCCACGCTCCAAAACATCAGACCAATACCCATGCCTGCCGCGAACAGCATAGAAAACCAAGTAATCGTTGAATGTTCTGCTCTTGCTTCAGTACCGCCAAGGCGAATTCTACCTAAAGGAAGGAGAATCAGTAGTAAACAAAAGAGTACGAAAATATTACCAGCGACCATAAAAAACCAATCAAAATTATTGATCGACCAATTCTTCGCACCAGATAAAACAGCACTTGCATCGGCAGGGAATAAGATACTGCCAATGATGAATGCAAAAATAATAAGAGCACTGGTACTAAACACTGGGTTTAATACGTCTAAGCCAAGAAACTGAATGTTATCTTGTCCTACTTTATACGACGTGTTGTATTCTGCCCGACCACTGTCAGGTACTTTATTACTCATAAACAATCTCCTGAATTAGTGAAAACTTCCCCGAGACCTTTGTTGGATAACTCAATTTACAAAGGTCTGTTCCAATCTTTTTAAACGAAAATCAACATGAGCGTTTTTTAAACAATTTCGCTTCATCACCCTAAAAGAATTCTCATTGTCAGATTGTTCTTAATACGACGCATTTTGTTCTTTTTTCACAATTTATGCATAATCTCGTGCCAGCAATTTTGCTTACAAGAGTAAAAGTCTTCCTGCATCTTATTAACCAAGAAAGCGTGATGATGAAGAGCTGTAAATTGATTAATTAGAACGGAATTTGGGCTATTTCTTTCGTTTAAAAAGATAATTCCTATCAAAAAAGCCACTAGTTTGTGTGTTGCAAATAGAACAAAAAAGGCCATCAAAGATGGCCTTTTTTGTTCTTAACCTGATAAGGGTTACATCTAAATGCTTAGATGTCAAATTATAGTAAATAAAATGGCGGGTTAGGGAAG
This sequence comes from Marinomonas sp., assembly GCF_965225885.1. Lineage (NCBI taxonomy): Bacteria > Pseudomonadati > Pseudomonadota > Gammaproteobacteria > Oceanospirillales > Oceanospirillaceae > Marinomonas > Marinomonas sp. The sequence continues at coordinate 416,472 of NZ_OZ245329.1, read as the reverse complement.
GAATAACTCAAGCAATTCATTGAGGAAAAGTTTGCCTTTTTCGGTGGTTTTGACACGCTGATTCTTCCATTCATCGGCATCTAATAAGCCCTGTTTTATTGCTATTTCACAGGCATTGATCAGGGAAAGCGGCACATGTTGATAGGTAAAACGCTCGTAATCCTTTAAATCAAAGGTTTCGAACAAGCGCAGACGGTTCATCATGAATTCAAGCGGTAGGTCTTCTTGCTCTATGGCTTCTTTGATCACCAAGGCTTCAGGCAGGTTGTTTAGGTAATGATTTGGATGGCGAGTCTTTCGTGTACGAAATATTTGACCATTAACCAATGTTATCTTGCCGTGAGCGCCAGCGCCAATTCCTATGTAATCGCCGAAGCGCCAATAATTAAGATTATGTGCCGCGCGACGGTTCTCTTTCGAATTCGCTGACACTTCGTATTGAGCGTAACCATGTTTGGTCAGCAGCTCTTGTCCTGCGTCTTGAATTCCCCATAAAGTATTGTCTTCAGGTAGCGTTGGTGGGCGACGATAAAACTCAGTGTTTGGCTCGATAGTCAGTTGATACCAAGACAAGTGTTCAGGGTTCAATTCGATAGCAAGAGATAAGTCTTCTAGCGCCATTTCTAGGCTTTGATCCGGTAAGCCATGCATCAAATCAAGGTTGATATTGTCAAAGCCTGCGGCTCTAGACTTATCCACAGCGTGTATCGCTTCCTCGCGGTTGTGGATTCTTCCTAGGGTTTTCAACAGGTTTGGCTGGAAACTTTGGATACCGATGGACAAACGATTGATGCCAGCCTGACGAAAGTGGCGAAACTTTTCTTGTTCAAATGTCCCTGGATTGGCTTCCATGGTGATTTCAGCATTGTCAGCCCAAACTAGCTTTTCCCGTAGCGCAGCCATTAAGCGATAATAGAAGTCTTCGCTCATCAAGCTTGGCGTGCCGCCGCCAATAAACGCAGTTTGGATTTCCCGCCCAGCAACATAAGGTAAATCGGCGTCTAAATCCGCCAAAAGCTGCGCCAAATAGGCATCTTCCGGCAGTTTGCCATTGGCCTCAAAACGGTCTGCTTGATGGGAATTAAAGTCGCAATAAGGGCACTTACGCACACACCAAGGTAAATGGATGTACAGACTTAGTGGCGGTAACTGAGTGCTCAAAATGGCTTGCCCTGTTGAGAAAAAGAGGGTGGTTGAAAGGATGCGAATAGCTGTTTCAAAGCCTTGGCGCGATGGCTAATTTGGTTCTTCACTTCTTTTGGCAGGCTAGCCGCGCTGCAAGCGCATTCAGGAACATAAAAGACTGGATCATAACCAAAACCTTCCTGACCTTCTGTCGAGGTCAAAATACGACCTTCCCAAACGCCATGAAACACTTGTGGGGTTGGATCATCCTTGTGACGCATATAAGCCAATACACAATGGAAACGAGCGGTGCGTCCTAGTTCAGGTACGCCGTCTAGTTTTTCCAATAATAGTTTGTTATTCGCTTCGTTATTACCGTGATCACCGGCAAAACGAGCAGAGTAAATACCTGGTGCACCGTCGAGATAATCCACTTCAATACCAGAATCATCGGCCAATGCAGGCAAGCCAGTGTGAGCACAAGCGTTGCGCGCTTTTAGAATGGCGTTTTCAATAAAACTCAAGCCTGTTTCTTCTGCTTCTTCGACGTTAAACTCGCTTTGCGGTTTGACATCAATGCCCATGTCACCTAGTAACGCATTGAATTCTTTGATTTTTCCGGCATTGTTGCTGGCGAGTACTATGGTCTTGTTCATTGATTTTTCCTTCATGTTCTAAAACAAAGGCGGCTGATGCGCCGCCTTGTTGATAATTCTGTTTATGCAACTAATCGAGACTTAACGACTGATATGGAAAATAGCCGTTTCACTGAATAAGTTAGGCATAGATCGAATCCACCAATGGTCTTTTAATTGGCCGTCTACGGCAGCCCAACGTAGGATTTTGATGTCTTTTTCGCGACACAAACGCTCAAAATCTTGAAAGGTGAAAAAGTGAATGTTCGGTGTGTCATACCAATTGTATGGCAAGAAATCGGATACCGGCATTCTGCCTTTTAGCGCCAAATGCAAACGGCTTCGCCAATGTCCGAAGTTCGGGAAAGTGATAATGCATTCTTTGCCGATACGCAGCATTTCATCGATCAACAAATCAGGGCGACGAAATTGTTGTAAGGCGTGAGTCATTAAGACCAAGTCAAAACTTTGGTCATCAAAGTTTTGCAAACCTTCGTCGATGTTTTGCTCTAAAACCGGAATGCCTTTTTCGATACAGGTGTTTAAATCTTCATGGCCGATCTCCAAACCATAGCCGTTTACTTGCTTGTTCTGAATGAGGTGATGAAGCAACTCGCCGGGACCACAGGCCAAATCGAGCACTCGAATATTGGGCTGAACCCATTCATCGATCATTTCTAAATCAGAGCGCATTATTTGACCTCCGTTGTTAAGCGATTGGCAACGCGGGTTAAAAACGTACTTAACACGGCCATATAGCGTGGGATTGGAAACAAAAAGGCGTCATGACCTTCTGCCGCTTCGATCTTGGCGTAAGAAACCTGCTTGCCTGCTTTGACAAGCGCGTTGACAATTTCTTCGCTGCGCTCTGGAGAGAAGCGCCAGTCGGTGGTAAAGGAAACCAATAAAAACTCACATTGCGCGCGGCTTAGAACAGCTGAAAGATCGCCATTGGTTTGTGACGCGGGATCAAAATAATCCAACGCTTTGGTCATCAGCATGTAGGTGTTGGCGTCAAAGCGTTTGGTGAAGGCTTCGCCTTGGTAGCGCAAATAGCTTTCTACTTCGAATTCAATGCCGTAATTGTATTGATAGCTATCGTGACGCATCTGACGACCAAACTTGGCGCCCATGGCATCGTCTGAAAGATAAGTGATATGACCTAACATACGCGCCAAACCAAGGCCGTTGGTTGGCACTGAACTGTTGTCTAGGTAGTTGCCATCAAAAAAGTCTGGATCACGACGAATAGACTGACGTGCGACTTCATTGAAGGCGATGTTTTGCGTAGATAGTCTCGGTGCCGAAGCAACAATCACCGTTGACTTCAAGCGAGTAGGGAAGCGGATGCTCCACTCAAGTACTTGCATACCGCCAAGACTGCCGCCAACAATGGCCGCAAAGGTTTGGATGCCCAATAAATCCGCTAAGCGAGCTTGGCTTTCGACCCAATCTTCTACTGTGACAATCGGAAAACTGGCTTCCCAACGCTGTCCGGTTTCTGGATTGATGCTGGTCGGTCCCGTTGATCCACAACAACCGCCTAAATTATTGAGTGCAATAACAAAAAACTTGTCCGTGTCGATGGCTTTCCCAGGACCTATTGCCGTATCCCACCAACCCGGTTTTGAGTCCGACATGGCATGATAGCCAGCTGCGTGATGATCTCCGCTTAGCGCGTGGCAAATTAAAATAGCATTAGTCGCACTTTTATTCAGCGTTCCATAAGTCTCGTAAATCAGTTGGTACGATGACAAGGTCTGTCCGCAGGAAAGCGCCAACGGTGTGTCGAATTGCGCAGTCTGTGGCGTAATAATACCCACAGAGTCGGCTGGAATGACGTCCGGCATAGGTTCGTTTTTATCCTAAAGTAAAGTCCTAAAGAAAGTGCTCGAATTCCCGTGAAGAAAGGTGGGAAGGTTCATCGATGAAAGATGCCACACAGTCTAGCGTTTGTGCCCAGCGTCATCAAGAGGCGGATGTCGCCATCAATCCGTGTATGGTGTTAGATGGTTGAAAGTAAAACGCTTCTGTCTTTGTTAATGGCAGAAGCGTTTTACTTATTACTGATATCTATGGAGTAATAGGGCGTTAAACGAGAGTGAATACCTGAGTTTTAACAGCAAGTTGTTCAGAAATACGCTGAATTTGCTTGGTTTTATCCGCTAAAATATCGATAGAGCGTGTATCTTGATTTAACTGTTGAGCAATTTCTTCCATCTCGGTGCTCATTTGAATCGCGGTACTAGCAACATCTTGAATGGCGCTTGCCATTGAGTCTGTGGATTTAGATCCTGTCATGGCGTTGTTTTCGATATCACGCATAGCTTCTTCTGCCTTGTTACCATTTGCGCTGATGATTTTCAGGTTGTCTTGGCCGCTTTCCATCGTACTAATCGCGGTCTGAGTCGACTGTTGAATGGTGTTGACGATGTCCGTAATTTTCGAGGTGGCATCAACGGTTTTCTCCGCCAGAGCTCGAACTTCATCAGCGACCACAGAGAACCCACGTCCTGCTTCACCAGCGCGAGCCGCTTCTATGGCGGCATTAAGTGCGAGTAAATTGGTTTGGCTAGCAAGGTCGTTGATCATGGCAATAACGCTGTCGATGTTTTTAGACAAACGACCCAGCTCATCGAGTTGTTGGCTGGTCATGTTCACAATATTCACTGTGTCGGTGATGCTGCTTAATACTAATTTAATCGTGTCCGCGCCAGATTTAGCGGATTGGTAGGTTTCATTGGAATGGGTTTGCAGCGTATTTGTGGTGCTAGACAATTCGGTTAAACGGCTAGAAATATCGTCCGTTGCAGAAGCCAATGAATGTGTACGCTGATTGACCAAGTGGTTACTGCTGGCAATGCTGCTTATGGTGTTGTTCAGATCGGTGGACATGGTACTGACATTATTTTTAGTGGAGACAACGTCTTTTAATACATCACCCAAACCACCTGTCATTTCATTGAGTGATTGGCTCAATTGATCGAATTCGTCGTTGCGTTTGGTGTTAACAGACGCTTTCGATGACATGTCGCCTTTTTTGACCTTATTAAGGTCTGTAATGATATTTTGTAAGGTGCTGTTGACGCTGCGGCCAATGGCAAGCATAAGAAGGGCTGCGACGAGAATGATTGCGATACTGACGGCCAATAGTGTGGCATTGGCCTGAGTTGAACTTTCTTCCGCGCTGGTTTCTGCTTGCTGAACCTTGTCTTCAATCAACTGATTGGCTTTGAGCTGGCTTTCTGTGAAGCGTTTTTTTTTGTGTGGCAAAAGTGTTCTTAGTGTCACTGAGTGACGCGTATTCCTTACCATATTGGAAGATGGCATCACGATAAGCGTTGGCCTTAACGCCGTGAGTATCTTGAAAACCGAAGTTTTCAATTCGATTATCAAAGCGGTCGAAGCTGGTGGTGAATTCTTCTAGATTGCTTTCGGTTGGATCTGATAGATAGCCAGCTTCTGCCTTACGCACATTAGTAAACTCGCGTTTTAATAAACTAAGCTTTTGAATGTCTTCGCTTATCTCTGAGCCCATTTTATCTACGCTGCCACGTAAGCCTGAAGAGGAATCAAAACCAATAATGTAGCGTTTTTCAATAAGAGCCATAAGTGCTTGGCTATAGTCATTGAGTTCTACTAGGTTTTCTTCGAGGGTTTGTTTTAAATTTTGGCTCTGAGCTTTTTCGATATTCGTGGCAATGATGTCGGCATTTTGTGCAATTTGCTCTTTTGCGCTAGCAACATAGCCTTGATAGTTTTCTGCAGAGATGGATCTTAGGCTGTCAGCTATCTCTAACATGTGAATACTGAGTTGATCATTAGATGTTTGAATTTTTGAGAAATTTCTCAGCTTATTGTTGGCGTCCTGTTGGGAAGAAAGTCCTTTCATGGCAACAAAGGTGACGATAATTAATCCCATAATCGCGGTGATAAGAAGTATAAGTAGTTTTGTCTTAAAGGATAGGTTTGACAGCATAGGTACCTTCCAGCGCGAGGCAATGTTTAAAGAATATGCATATAATTTGCACGTATACTGTTAGTTTATGCAAGTAACGTGCTAAAAAGTCAACAAATCCTTTAGTTGAACACAAGCTAGGATGTTGTAAGGATATGTTCCTAATTGTTTTTATTTGTAATGCAACTGTTTTATAAAAGGTGCATATTTTTGGTGCGCGATTTGTGCCGGATAGTTAGAAAGCCCTATTTTGGATAGGGCTTGATGTTATTATCATTTAGAAAGTCATTTAGAAATTTCAAATAACCGATAGACTAATTGCCCAGCGACTTTTTCTTTTAATAAAGTCCAGTGGCTTGGTAGAGCGGGTAGGTCGGCTTCTTTTTCCATTTCGATATAAACAAGCGCACGATCTGCGAGCCAGCCTTTTTCAAGCAAAGGGATAATTTGCGCCAACCAACCTTTGCGGAATGGTGGATCAAGAAACACAATATCCATGGCATGCGGCGTGACGGTATCAAGGAACACAGCGGCATTTTGTGCGATCACATTGGCTTTATCTGTCGCGCCTAATGTCGCTAAGTTTGTTTGCATCTGTTGTGACACAACGCGAGAATTATCGACAAAGGTCATGTGTTTTGCGCCACGTGATAGCGCTTCCAATCCTAGCGCACCAGAACCACAAAACAGGTCGCCACATACCGCGCCTGGAAGGTAAGCATTGATCCAGTTGAATAAGGTTTCTCTTACTCTGTCTGGAGTAGGACGTAAGCCTTCGATATCTGGAATTGGCAATTGGCGAGAGCGCCATTCACCGGCGATGATACGAAGTCTCGATGCCTTCGCTTTGCTTTTATTCGAGACGTTGCTTAGAACTTTTTTTTTCATTGGTAAACCTGAATCTCTTGATAGGATGATGGTTTTAATAAGTGCTGTAGAGCCGTTTGATAATCTTCTATGGTGAAGCTGTCTATGGCTTCTTTATAGCCTTGGGCGAATTGTTCCACGGTGAGTGGGCCATCTTCATGGGTGACTTGCGTGGCAATATGGCTCCACCATGTTGGCGATAGTGTTTGCTGTTCGAGCTGCTCTTTGAAATTATCCAATAGCGTATTAAAGTTGTTTTTGTCATTTGCTGATGGGATTTGTTCAACAAAAACAAGGCTTTTAGCATCGATGAATTGATTAGTATCATTGATAGGCTCGCTCGCTGTTTCTGTGATGTTATTCGTATATTGAATATTCCACCAAGCCCAAGGATGCTGGGGTGAAAGCGTAAAAGCGAGCTGAACAAAATCCATATGTTGATGGTTGAGCGTCGAAACTAAATCCGAGCCCCAAATTTGTAAACTAATCCATTCTTTGATTGAAGACACTGGCATTAATGCAATGGCGCTGCGGGTCTGCCAGAGCTCGCCTTCATTCTGTTGAATCGTTGAGCTGATGGATTCGTAGTGAATTGTTTCCGCCGACGCATTTGATAATCGATAATTTTGGCTGATGGTGTTGATCGCGGCTTCGACGGTTTTTTTCGCTTCTGGCGACATATCGCCTACAACAAAAATAGCGTTAGCAGACGATTTTAAATTTTGGTAATAATCAGCGACGTGTTCTAGAGATACCGACGTTATTGTTTCGTTGTTTTGTTCATCAGCCTTGTCAAAAAATAAAACTCGCTCAAGTTCATGCTGTACGGGCGGATTGGCCTGTTGTTGTGTTTGCCATGTTTCAAAAGTTCGGCGTTTGAAATCCGGTTGTTTAAGCCAATTCGTTGCCAAAGAAAGTGTTGGAATTAGATATTTGGGTTCATTGCTTAGCGTTAAACCAATGGTTTGATTTTCATGATCATAATAGCTGTTTGCGCTAGCGGCCAATGGTGCGAGTCTTTGGTTAATCGAAGCAGTACTTAGCGGTAATGAGTCGCTCATTAACATGGCAAGGGTCGCTTGGGTCAATGCTAGGTTGTTGGTAGTCGAACGAAATGAAAAACGAATTTCTAACTTGTTGCTGTCTTGCCATTGTGCTTGTTTTAACCAGATAACAGGAATACCTGAAGTGGTTGTCCACTTTTCAATTTGAGGTGTGGGCAGTTTACTGCTCGGAGCCGTTAAATTTAACAGCCAGATCGCCAGAGTACAGAACAACATGACCGCCGCCAAAACCGGTCGGCTAAAGAGAGGTTTGCTATCGTCGGACATAATGAACCTTGAGTGGTGCGTGTTAAGAATATTTTGGTTAAAACTAAGCCTGTTTGCGAGCCAGAATGATGTTAAAATAACCGTTTTTAAGTGTCCATGTATGTGGCGCTGTGTCTAATCATAGCATTTCACTGATGTTTATCGCATCAGTCAAAATAAAGAGACTGATTTAATGGAAGTTGTTAATCAAATTATTGCTTTTTTCACACCGTATCTTGGTGAATATGCGCGTTATGTTCCGATTGCTATAGGTACACTTTTAGCCATTATCGCTTTTGTTGTTCGCCGTCGTTTTGTGAACAAAATGAATGCAGATATTGCAGCAGCTAAGAAAAAGGATATAGATACGTCTGATTCAGTTCAGGATGAATCCACTTCTGCGGAAACTTTGGTTTCTGATGAGCAACTTGAAGATGACGTGGCGACCAGTACTAAGACGCAAGCAGCAGAAGAAGTCGCAAGCTTGCCTGTTCAGTCTACATTATCCTGGTCACAGCGTTTTAAATCCGGTTTGTCTCGTACGCGCAATGGTTTGGGCAATGGTTTGTCTTCTGTTATCGGCGGTCATAAAAAAGTAGATGATAATCTGCTTGAAGAGCTAGAGACTCAGTTGCTGATGGCGGATGTTGGGATCGACGCTACACAGACCTTGATAAGCGCGTTAACAGACAAGCTAAATCGTAAAGAATTAAAAGACTCTGCCACCTTGTTAAGTCATCTAAAAGCCGACATGGAAGGTATTCTTAACCAGTCTCAGCATGTGCTTAAACCAGTCAGTAAAGACGGTCCTTTTGTGATTCTAATGGTAGGCGTGAATGGTGTTGGCAAGACGACAACCATTGGTAAACTGGCCAAAAAATATCAGGCAGAAGGCAAAAGTGTTATGTTGGCGGCCGGTGATACTTTCCGTGCCGCCGCTGTTGAGCAGCTTCAAGTCTGGGGCGAGCGTAATAATGTTCCAGTCGTTGCCCAACATACTGGCGCCGATTCAGCGTCGGTTATTTATGATGCGATTGAGTCTGCCAAAGCAAAAGGCGTCGATATTGTTATTGCAGATACTGCTGGTCGTTTACAAAATAAAGCGAATTTGATGAACGAACTGTCTAAAGTGGTTCGTGTTATGAAGAAGCTGGATGAAAAAGCGCCACATGAAGTTATGTTGGTTTTGGATGCTGGTACTGGTCAAAATGCTATCAGTCAGGCTAAGCTGTTTTCCGAAGCCGTTGGTGTAAGTGGTATTACACTAACTAAGCTGGATGGAACCGCAAAAGGCGGTATTATTTTTGCTATCGCCAAACAGTTCGGTATTCCTATTCGTTATATTGGTGTGGGTGAACAAGCGGATGACTTACGTCCCTTTGTTGCTCAAGAGTTTGTCGACGCTTTGTTTGATGGCGAATAGTTTGATAGTGAATAGCTTGATAGTAAATAAGTGGTGATTAGACCTTTCTTCTTTCTAATTTAAGGATGCTGGATTAGCGTGGAAATCGAATTTCAACGAGTGGGTAAAAAGTACGAGAGTGGACAAGAAGCATTGTCGCAGGTGAGCTTTCATTTGCAGCAAGGTGAAATGGCTTTCCTTACTGGGCATTCTGGTGCGGGTAAAAGTACCTTAATGAAACTCATGATGATGATCGAGCGCCAAACTTCGGGGCAAATTTTGGTGGATGGTGTCGATCTGCGCACCTTGAGTCACCGAGCAATTCCTCATCATCGACGTCGAGTGGGTGTGGTGTTTCAAAACCATCAGTTGTTATTAGATCGAAATGTCTTCCATAACGTTGCCTTGCCATTACAGGTAAGTGGTGCCGATCCTCAGCAAATTGCCAAGCGAGTGCGTGCGGCGTTGGATAAAGTCGGCTTGTTAGATAAAGAAAAATACAACCCCATGGCGTTATCAGGTGGTGAACAACAGCGTGTTGGTATAGCGCGAGCCGTAGTGAATAAACCGCAATTATTATTAGCCGATGAGCCGACCGGTAATTTGGATCCTAAATTGTCAGCAGAAATAATGAATCTATTCCAAGAGTTTAATCGTGTTGGCGTGACCGTCCTAGTTGCCAGCCATGATTTAGCGCTGGTTGCGCGCATGCGTCATCGAGTATTGACGCTAAATCAGGGGCGAATGGTGAATGACGGAGGGTTTGGTTGATGGTACAGAAGCCAAATCAACGAGGTGCGACCAGAGAGTCGATTAAAGCGACCAAACATAATTGGCCTGCGCGAACGTCTTTTAGCCCGAGTAAGTATTTTCGTCAACATCAAACCACATTGACTGAAAGCTTTATGCGGCTGGTGAATTATCCGCTAGCTAGTGTTATGACGGTGATGGTGATTGCGATTGCCTTATCTTTACCGGGTGGTTTGTATGTTTTGCTGAAAAATGTGCAATCCGTGACGGACCAGTGGGAACAACAATCGGTCATTACCTTGTATCTATTTCCTAACTTAGAAGACACGCAAGCACTTGCCTTGTCACATCGTCTTTCTGCGCAAGCAGATATTGCGTCGGTGGAATATATTTCTAAGGAAGAAGGTCTTCGATATTTTGAACGTTCTAGTGGTTATGAACAAATAATGTCTGCATTGCCTGAGAACCCTTTGCCGATTGTTCTGCGTGTCATTCCTAAACAAGCGGTAGATATTACGACGTTATCGAGCTTGCAGGCTTTGCGAGACCAGTTGGCCGCACAAAAAGAGGTGGATTATGCAGAACTTGATGCACAATGGTTACAGCGTCTTGCGAATATACTGAGTTTTGGCCAACGATTTGTCTATGCTTTATCGGTTTTGTTGGTGGTTGCTGTGTTGCTAATTGTTGGCAATACCATTCGTATGGCGGTGGAAAGTCGTCGTGATGAAGTCTTGGTGATGAAGTTGGTTGGTGCAACCGATGCATATATTCGTCGACCATTTTTGTATATGGGTTTTTGGTTTGGTGTATTGGGCGGTTTTTTCGCCAGCCTTTGTATTCTCTTACTTAGCTGGTGGGTAAGTGCGCCAGCAGAACGATTGATTGATCTCTACCAAAGCGGTTTTCAACTGCAGACTTTTAATGCAGATGAGATTGTTTTATGTTTAACTATTAGTGCATTTATTGGTGTGTTTGGTGCGTGGATTGCTGTTAACCGACATATCACGACTATTGAGCTGCAGTGACAATGAAAGGCTAATATCACAACTAAGATAATAGCCACGATTTATTCACATTTATGTCACACACAAGCAAAATTTACTTGTTAGTATTTTGTCATACACAGTATGAACAACTAGAAAGGTGGAAATAGAGATGGGTAAAGCTCTCCAGCCTACGGACATGATGATTCCAGGTCAAAACCTTGAGTCCTATATACAAGCCGTCAGCAGAATTCCGATTTTAACCGCAGACGAAGAAAAAGCGTTGGCGGAACGTCTGTATTATCAAGAAGATCTTGAAGCAGCGCGTACCTTGGTTATGTCGCATTTGAGATTTGTTGTACATATTGCGAAAAGTTACTCTGGATACGGTTTAGCACAAGGTGACCTTATTCAAGAAGGCAACGTTGGCTTGATGAAAGCGGTTAAACGCTTTAACCCAGAAGTCGGTGTTCGCCTTGTATCCTTTGCTGTGCATTGGATTAAAGCTGAAATTCATGAATTTATTCTGAAAAACTGGCGCATTGTTAAAGTGGCGACAACGAAAGCACAGCGTAAAATGTTCTTCAATTTGCGCAGTGCGAAAAAGACCTTGTCTTGGTTCAGCAACTCAGAAGTTGAATCTGTTGCCAGTGATTTAGGTGTGACGCCAGAAGTGGTTCGCCAAATGGAAGGGCGTTTAAGTTCTTCTGATATGGCGTTTGATGCTTCTGCAGACGATGACGACGACAGTGCTTTCCAAGCACCTTCACAGTACCTAGAAGATCATCGTTCAGATCCTGCGACCTTGCTTGAAAATGGTAACTGGGAAGAAGACTCCAATCAGCGTCTAGAAGTCGCGATGGCAGACCTTGATGAGCGTAGCCGAAATATTCTAGTACAACGTTGGTTGTCCGATGCTAAATCAACCTTGCATGAATTGGCCGATGAATATGGTGTTTCTGCTGAGCGTATTCGTCAGCTTGAAAAGAACGCAATGAAGAAAATTCGCCTTGCAATGGGTGACGGTCAATTTGATTGATCGTTGTGCTTAGCCAGCGAAAACGACTAAAGCCCTCTGTGTGAGGGCTTTTTTTGTGTCTATGGTTTTTTATACTTTCTGACTTTGTATGTTTACTGGCTTTGTAACTGATTGCCTGGGACAAATCGCCATGTACGAATGATTTCCAGTTTATCCACTTCTTTCTTGAGTTCGCTAGGGAAGACCTGAAAAGGTTCTGCTAGACGAACAATGCGCATGGCAGCATCGTCGAGCACTCTAATACCAGAGGAATGCAATACTTCGATATCATCGACATATCCGTTCGGCTGTATAATAACGGCTAAGCGTAGTTCTCCATATAGATGGTTGCGTTTTGCTTCTTCTGGATAGTGGATATTCCCGATGCGTTCAATACGGCGTCGCCAATCATCTAAGTATTGCGCATCTATAGCTGCTTTGGCGGAGACTGACGTTAGTCGGCGAATTCTTGGTCGCTTGGCATAGGATTGGCGCTGTTGGTCTAATAGTGCTTCTAAGGTGGCTATGTCGTTGGTTATATGGCTAGGAATCTGGGTTTCGCCACGAAACTTTTCTTCTAGCGTTTTAGGTTCATTTTCAGATTCATTGATGATTTCAAATACGGCTTCTTGGTCTTTGGTTGCCAGTAAGCTTGGTTCGTCGATAGGTTCGGCAGAGGCGAGTTGCGGCTGTACGGGAGGCGATATTTCTTGAATGGTATCTGATAAAAAGCGCGCGTCTTCTGTTGTGGTGAGTTTCTGTTTGCGTAGTTCTGTACCGCTGGCTTGCTGATTGGCCTGAGCAATGAAGTCTGCTTCGACAGGCGCTTTTGTTGTATGCTGAACGAGAGTCACCTCTAGCGTTTTAGGCTTTGGTGCCGGCAATGCGAAATCGAAACCAACAATCATCACCATTAGCACATGAAGGCTAATGGCAATGAAAAGCGCGATAGAAAATTTATCTATTACTCGCATGTTGATATTACTGAAGACGTTTTTCTATGGCTTCTATCAACATCATGGCGATATTTAGGTCGAACTGAGTGTCTAGCTCACGAACGCAGGTTGGACTGGTGACATTAATTTCAGTGAGGTAATCACCGATTACGTCTAAGCCGACAAACATTAAATTCTTTTCTTTCAATGATGGGATAACTTGCTCGCAAATCCAGCGATCTTTATCTGTAAGAGGTCGGCCTTCACCACGCCCACCAGCGGCTAAGTTGCCACGGGTTTCGCCGGATGCTGGAATGCGCGCTAGAGCAAACGGAACAGGTTCACCATTTACCACCAAAATACGCTTATCGCCGTCTTTGATTTCTGGGATGAATTTTTGCGCCATGATTTGCTCTACGCCCATGTTGGTTAGGGTTTCAATAATCACGCTGACGTTTGAATCATCGGGTTTGATACGAAAAATCGAGCTGCCGCCCATGCCGTCTAATGGCTTGAAAATAACGTCGCCTTGTTCTTTGTGGAATTTTTTCAGCAAGTCTGCACGTCTTGTCACTAAAACAGGTGGGCAACAATGCGGGAACTGAGTAGCGAAGAGCTTTTCGTTGCAGTCACGTAAGCTTTTTGGATCATTGACCACAAGTGCGCCATCTCTTTCTGCTTGTTCTAGAATCATGGTGCTGTAGACGAATTCACTATCAAAAGGTGGATCTTTGCGCATTAAGATCACATCCATATCACCCATGGCCATTTTCGTTTCTTCGCCAAGATCGTAAAAGTGTGCTGGGTCTTTATAAACGCTTAATGGGCGAGTCATGGCGTAAGCTTTGCCATTGTCCAAAAATAAGTCTTTTTGCTCCATGTAAATGAGTTGCCAGCCTTTTTCTGCAGCAGCCCATAGCATGGCGAGAGAGGTGTCTTTTTTGTAGTTTATGGATGAGATTGGGTCCATAACAATGCCGAGTTTGATAGTCATAAGGCGGTTCCTAAAGCGAAAGCAACGTTTTAGTGCTTTGTTCAATATTGATAGTGGTTGATGCTATAGAAATATGGGGGCGCTGAGAAGAAAAAACACCCATGATTTTCAGATAGTTGTTGCGAAGAGTAAGAATATGGCAATTAGCTGACGGTATGAAAAAAGAGTCTGTCGTTCCGCGTAATTAAAAGCAGAATTATTAGGTGCAACAAATAGCTGTTATCTTAATGATTCTGCTTTTAAGAGAAGAATTTTCTCGATCTACCAATTACCAGAGCTCCCATTCGCATCCAAGAATAGCTCACTTTCTTGTGTTTTTTCTGTATTTGTCTGGGTTGGCTTTGGCGAGAACACATCAGGGTTCTCTTTGATTGAGCTTTCAGCTGCTTTTAACTCGTCGGTGGCTGTCGGTTCTGGTGCTGGCGGCGCTTTGGCTTTATCGAATTCATCGTTGAAACCAAGGAGTTGTGGGCGATAAATGCGAAACGCGCGCATCAATTCTCCTTTAGCATTAAATAAACGGAACTCAGAAAAAAGCTCATCGTAGTCGGCGTTTACGTAATCTTGGCGAGCTTGGAACAGCTCGTTTTCGCTGTCTAATACATCCAGCAGAGTGCGACGGCCCAGGCGAAACTGTTTTTCATAGGCGATTTGTGATTCTTTTGTCGCGATGACGTATTGTCTAATGTGTTCTTTTTGTCCTGTGGTGGCTTCAAAGGCTGCCCATGCCAAGCGAACGGTAAGTTCTGTGTCTCTGATGGTTTTGCGTTGAATCTCGGATGCTTGAATATTTTGTTGTACAGCGGCTTCTTTTTTGCGTTTGTGTGTGCCACCGCTGTATAAGTTATAGTTTAACCGCACCATGGCTAATAAATCTTCACTCGGTCCTATTTTGCCATCTAAATTATTATTCCATGTACGCTCTAAGGCAAAATTAATCGTCGGATAGTTGTCTGCATCGGCAATTTTCTGGTTACTTTCTGTTGCGGCAACGTCCCAATGTGCCCCTTCAATGGAAGGATTTTTTTTCAAAGATTCATTTATTGCCGAGTCGAGATCTTTTGGTAGCAAATCTTTATCTGGAATCGGATAGATTAAATCGTTTGGGGGCATTTCTCCGACGATATTTTTGTAGTTGCTTTGCGCATCTTGCAGGTTGTTAATGGCAGCAAAATAATTAGCATGTGCTTTGGCAAGGCGCGCAGTTATTTGGCTAAGGTCAGATTGGCGGCCAATGCCAGTATCACTTTTTAATTTGATTTGTCCGTAAATCCGCTCGTGTGTTTTTAGATTTAAATCGGCAAGACTGACAAGCTCTCGGTAGCGTAAAATATTAGCGTAAACTTGAGCCACTTCTAGTGCTGTATTTTCAACTGAAATTAACGCACCCCAACGATCAGCTTCAGCCTCGCTGTTTAGGCGTTCGACGTCATTTTTTGTTGAAAAGCCGTTGAATAAAGGCTGATTAAGGGAAAGTGTGAGTTCTCGACGAGTAAGATCAACATCGTTGGTATTGGTGTTATCAGCATAGGTCGTTTCACGTCCTATTCCAGCGGAGAGATTTGCGCTTGGATAATAACCAGCGCGATTAGCTATCTCGGCACTTTCTTTAGACTCTCGATATTTGGCGATGGCCTGTCTAACTTTCGGGCTATTTTCTATTGCCATGTATGTGGCTTCTTCTAGTGTGATTGCATGTGCCACAGCAGGTAGAAACGTTGCCCCGAGATAGACAGTGCAAGTCAAAACTATTCGATAAAACATGTAATCATCTACCCTTTTTTATATCTTGCGAGAATGGTAAGGCTATTTAAACGCTGAATATGTAGCGATTCTGTTAGTTCTGGCATTATATCGAAATGTATTAAATATCCCCCCAAATAGCATTAATAACGCTGAGAGCCACGATGGGAGCCGTTTCTGTCCGAAGTACTCTAGGTCCTAGAGTGATGGCATTAAATCCTGACTTTTCAGATAGTTGGACTTCTTTTTCAGTTAGCCCTCCTTCTGGTCCAATCAATAAAACAACGCGATTATTTGTTGGTTTTTCGTATTGACTAATCGCTTTTGCGCTATGGTGATGCAAAGTAAGTTTTAACATTTCGTTACATTTCTCAACCCATTCGCTCAATTCTATGGGGGGATGAACAATAGGGACGATAGCTCGACCACATTGTTCTGCTGCGCTAATCGCCACTTGCTGCCAATGTTGTTGGCGCTTTTCTGCACGGCTGTCTTGCAGTTTTACTTCACAACGTTCACTGAAAAGTGGCTGGATAGCAAATACGCCCGCTTCAACAGATTTCTGAATGGCGTAATCCATTCGTTCGCCTCTAGACAGTGTTTGTCCAATTGTGACTTGGATTGGGGATTCATTATCCAGTGCTTCAAAATCTGTGACATGAACGTTAGCGGAGCGTTTTTCAACATCGCACAAAGTGGCGTTAAATTGACCGCCTTTACCATTAAACTCTCGGCCATTAAAAACACGAATAGGATGGTCTGATTTTAGACGCAATACTTTGCAAAGGTGTTGGAAAGCCGAATCAGGTAAGGCAAGGGTAGTATTCTCGTTGAGTTCTGTGTCGATAAAAATTCGTGGAATACGCATGTTTTGCCTTATGTTTTCGAGAGTATTAAAAAAATAGAAATAAAAAAGCCTTCTTCTGCACGGGTTACCTAATTAAAGAGTAACGCAGAAGAAGGCTTTATAACGGAAAACCAGAAAATTATAAACCAGCAGCTTTGCGTAATGCGTCCGCTTTGTCGGTTTTTTCCCAAGTGAAGTTTTCACCTTCACGACCAAAGTGGCCGTAAGCCGCAGTTGGTAGGTAGATTGGACGTTTCAGATCGAGCATTTTAATAAGGCCAGCTGGGCGCAATTCGAAATGCTCGCGAACCAATTGCGAAATCACGGCGTCGCTTACTTTGCCTGTACCGAATGTATTGATACTGATAGAGGTTGGCTCAGCAACACCGATGGCGTAAGAAATTTGAATCTCACACTTATCAGCAAGGCCAGCGGCAACGATATTCTTAGCAACATAACGACCAGCGTACGCAGCAGAGCGGTCAACCTTGGATGGATCTTTACCAGAGAAAGCTCCACCGCCGTGACGAGCCATGCCGCCGTAAGTATCAACGATGATTTTACGGCCAGTTAGACCACAATCGCCAACCGGGCCGCCAATGATGAACTGACCTGTTGGGTTGATGAAGTATTTAGTGTCTTTTGATAACCACTCGGCAGGAAGAACTGGCTTGATGATCTCTTCCATAACCGCTTCACGAAGGTCCGCTTGTTTAATGGATGCGCTGTGCTGTGTGGAAAGGACAACGGCATCGATAGCGCATGGTTTGCCATTTTCGTCGTAACGGAAAGTAACTTGGCTTTTCGCGTCTGGGCGAAGAAAATCTAAGGTACCGTTTTTACGAACTTCTGCTTGGCGTTGAACCAAACGGTGTGCGTAAGTGATTGGGGCAGGCATTAACACGTCAGTTTCATTGGTTGCAAAACCAAACATCAAACCTTGGTCGCCAGCGCCTTGCTCGTGCTCGCCCGCTTCGTCAACGCCTACTGCGATATCAGCAGATTGTTTACCGATAGCGTTCATAACCGCGCAAGATTCCCAGTCGAAACCCATGTCTGAGCTGTTGTAGCCGATTTCACGAATAACGCCACGAGCGATTTCTTCAATGTCGACCCATGCGTTGGTACGAACTTCGCCAGCGACCAGCACCATGCCAGTTTTTACTAGAGTTTCGCAGGCAACACGTGCTTCTGGATCTTCTGCCAAAATGGCATCAAGGATGGCGTCGGACACTTGGTCGGCGATTTTATCTGGATGGCCTTCAGAAACGGATTCTGAAGTAAATAAAGAATATTCTGACATGTTTAGTGCCTCAATCAAAAATGATGGATAAGCGCTAAATAGGTATAAAAAACCCCGCTTAGCAATGTTTATATTTCAAAAAAAGCTAAACAGGTGATATTGCTTCTGTTTAGCTGAATTTATATACCGTCCGCAAGCCGAAACAAATCGACGCTTTTAAGTAGTGAGAATAATGAACTAGAGCTGTTTAAATATCAACCCGATCTGTGGATTTTAATGAGGCAAAGGGCGATTTTTTTGTTACGATGGTTGAGATTTTTATGTAATTTCATTTTCTTTGCCCAATGTTTGGGCGTCACGGTGGTGCCAGCATTGCAAGGTGGCTCTATCCTGTAGAGAATGTCCTTTCTATTTTGTTCGTTAAGCTATCAGGAGTGGAATAACCATGCCGTCTCGTAAACAACTTGCTAACGCCATACGTGCATTGAGTATGGATGCCGTACAAAAAGCTAACTCAGGTCACCCAGGTGCGCCAATGGGTATGGCGGATATCGCTGAAGTGCTATGGAACGATTTTCTAAAGCACAACCCAAATAACTCAAAATGGGTTGATCGCGACCGCTTTGTGTTGTCAAACGGCCATGGCTCTATGTTGATTTATTCTTTATTGCATTTGTCTGGTTATAAATTGCCAATTGAAGAGCTAAAACAATTCCGTCAGCTACATTCTAAAACGCCTGGTCATCCAGAATACGGTTACACCGATGGCGTAGAAACCACAACGGGTCCTTTGGGCGCTGGTATCAGTAACGCGGTAGGTATGGCGATTGCTGAGAAGACTCTAGCGGCACAGTTTAACCGTGAAGGTCATAACATCGTTGATCACAACACTTACTGCTTCCTTGGCGATGGCTGCTTGATGGAAGGTATTTCTCACGAAGCGTCTTCTTTAGCGGGTACGTTGGGGCTAGGTAAGTTGGTCGCGTTTTGGGATAACAACGGTATTTCTATCGATGGTCATGTGGAAGGCTGGTTTACAGATAACACCCCACAACGTTTTGAAGCTTACGGCTGGCATGTTATTGCTGACGTCGATGGACATGATCCAGAAGCGATTAAAGCGGCGATTGAGGCGGCAAAAGCGGAAACCACTAAGCCGACTCTTATTTGTTGCAAGACGATTATCGGTTTTGGTTCACCGAATAAATCTGGAAGCCACGATAGTCATGGTTCACCACTTGGTGACGCGGAAGTTGCCGCTGCTCGTGAATTCCTAGGTTGGCCTTACGCTCCTTTCGAAATTCCTGCCGATGTTTATTCTGGTTGGGATGCGAAAGAAGCGGGCTCCGCTCGTGAAACGCAGTGGAATACTCAATTTGAAGCATATAAAGCGGCTTACCCTGAGTTGGCTGCAGAGTTTGAGCGTCGTGTCATTAAAGGCGAATTGCCAGCGGATTTCGAAGCGAAAGCACAAGCTTTCATTCAAGAAAGCCAAGACAAAGGCGAGAGCATTGCGAGCCGTAAAGCGTCTCAAAATGCGATTGGTTTCTTTGGGGCTATGTTGCCAGAATTACTAGGCGGGTCTGCGGATCTTGCCGGTTCTAACTTGACGTTATGGTCTGGCTCTAAAGGTATTCAAGACGATCCAGCGGGTAACTACATTTACTACGGCGTTCGTGAATTTGGTATGAGCGGCATAATGAACGGCGCTTCTTTGCATGGTGGTTTTATTAACTACGGTGCAACCTTCATGATGTTTATGGAATACGCGCGTAATGCGGTTCGTATGTCTGCTTTGATGGGCATCCAAAACGTATTTGTTTACACGCACGACTCTATTGGTCAAGGCGAAGATGGTCCAACTCACCAACCAGTAGAACAATTGGCTAACTTGCGCATGACACCAAATATGTCTGTATGGCGTCCATGTGATGCGGCGGAAACCGCCATTGCTTGGAAAGCAGGTATCGAACGTCGTACTGGCCCAACCTCTTTGGTTTTCTCTCGCCAAGGTTTGCCTGCGCAAGCGCGTGATGCTCAGCAATTAGCGAATGCTGCGAAAGGTGGTTACGTACTGAAAGATTGCGCTGGGACACCTGAGCTTATCTTGATCGCTACGGGTTCTGAAGTGGGTCTGGCAATGGACTCTGCGGAAGCACTAACAGCGAAGGGTACGAAAGTGCGTGTGGTTTCTATGCCATCTACGGATGTCTTTGAAGCGCAAGATGCTGCGTATAAAGAGTCTGTACTACCAAGCAGTGTGACTAAGCGCGTTTCTATAGAAGCGGCTCATACTGATTACTGGTACAAGTACGTGGGCTTCGAAGGCGCTATGGTGGGTATGACGACTTTTGGTGAGTCGGCTCCTGGTGGCGATCTTCTGAAGTACTTCGGCTTTACAGTGGACAATGTGGTTGCGACTGCTGAGAAAATTTTAGCCGTGTAATCTCGTTGCTTGATAAGAAAAGAGGTGTACGTTTGTATGCCTCTTTTTCCTTTTATTAAGGCGGAGGGTGATGATTTTAGGTCACTTTCTTTGCGATGAAGTAGTAGGAATATGTTGCGAGTCGCTATCAATGGTTATGGTCGTATCGGACGCTCGGTATTACGAGCGCTCTATGAGAACGGCTACCGCGATCACATTCAAGTGGTTGCTATTAATGAATTGTCTGATATTGAGACAATCAGTTATCTTACGCGCTATGACACGACTCATGGCCGCTTTCCTCAGTCTGTTTTGACTCAAGGTAATGCGTTGCTTATCGGCGACGATGCGATTTTGTGTTTTTCCTGTGCGACGCCCGCTGAATTTGATTGGTCATCTCTTGAGTTAGATATGGTACTTGAATGCTCTGGTAGCTTTTCTGGACGAGAGGGTGCACAAGCCTATTTAAATGCCGGTGTTCCGAGAATGTTGCTTTCGCAGCCGGCAGCGGCAGATGTTGATGCGACGATTGTGTATGGTTTTAATCATCAGGACATTCAGGCGGATCACAATATCGTTTCGGCGGCATCTTGTACCACGAATTGTTTGATTCCGGTTTTAGATATCGTTAAGCAATTCTCCGGTGTGGCGCACGGTATGACGCAGACAATTCATTCTGCTATGAATGATCAGCCAGTGATTGATGGTTATCACACGAAAGACTTGCGTCTGACTCGGGCTGCCTTGAGTTCGATTATTCCTGTCGATACAGGATTGGCGAGAGGTATTGCACGGATGATGCCAGAACTTGACGGAAAAATGGGTTGTAATGCGGTGCGTGTGCCAACATTAAATGTCTCGGTTATTGATTTAGTATTACGCACGGAACAAGACGTGACCGTTGAGCAAATCAATGGGCAGTTAGAGCAAGCAGCAAATTCAAAATACGCAGGGTTAATGGGTTTTACCAAAGAAGCGCATGCGTCGGTGGATTTTAATCATGACCCGCGTTCAGTGATCATCGATAGTACGCAAACCCAAGTAATTGACCAGCGAATGGTAAAGTTACTATGTTGGTTTGATAATGAATGGGGCTACGCTAACCGTATGTTGGATGTGGCTAAGTATTGGGCTGGTGTGATTAAGCAGTAATATTTATGTTGATACACCGCAAGGTTAAATAATGAGGACACTGTAAATGACCGTAATAAAAATGAGTGAAGTAGATCTAAAAGGTAAGCGAGTATTAGTTCGTGAAGATCTGAATGTGCCAGTAAAAAACGGAAAAATAACCAGTGATGTGCGTATTCGTGCTGCATTGCCAACAATCCAATCTGCTCTAGCGGCTGGCGCTAAAGTGATGGTGATGTCTCATCTTGGCCGTCCAACAGAAGGCCAATACGAAGAAGAGTTTTCTCTACAACCTGTAGCAACGCATTTGGCGGGTTTACTGGGCCAAGACGTTCCACTTGTAAAAGATTGGTTAGACGGTGTTGAGGTTGAAGCAGGCCAACTCGTTCTGGTGGAGAATGTGCGTTTCAACGTCGGCGAAAAGAAAGACGATGAAGCCTTGTCTAAAAAAATGGCAGCGTTGTGTGATGTGTTTGTGATGGACGCATTTGGTACGGCTCATCGCGCTCATGCTTCAACTCATGGTGTAGCGAAATTTGCACCTGTTGCGTGTGCTGGCCCTTTATTAGCGGCGGAGTTGGAGGCATTGGGTAAAGCGCTTGATAACCCGGCTCGTCCTTTGGTTGCAGTGGTTGGTGGTTCAAAAGTTTCGACTAAATTAACTGTATTGGAATCATTATCTAAAATTTGTGATCAGCTGATTGTTGGTGGTGGCATTTCAAATACATTTGTTGCAGCTCGTGGCTACAATGTCGGTAAGTCGTTATATGAAAAAGACTTGATTCCGCAAGCGCAAAAATTAATGGCTGATTTGGATATCCCTGAAGTGACGGATGTTCGTGTGGGAACTGAATTTTCTGATACCGCAGTTGCAACGATTAAACCAGTTGATCAAGTGGCTGACAATGAAGAAATTATGGACTTAGGTCCGGACTCAGCTCAAGTTCTTGCTGACATTTTAAAGAATGCTAAAACCATTTTATGGAACGGCCCATGTGGTGTTTTTGAGTTTGATAACTTTTCTAAGGGCACAGAAGTTGTTGCTCAAGCTATTGCTGACAGCGATGCTTTTTCTGTTGCAGGTGGCGGAGATACGTTAGCCGCTATTGATAAGTACGGTTTGGCTGACAAAATATCCTATATTTCCACTGGTGGCGGGGCGTTTTTGGAATTTGTTGAAGGAAAAGTGTTGCCAGCGGTTGCGATGTTAGAGTCTCGCGCGCAAAATTAGTATCAAAGAATGGCAAAGATCGTTCTAAAGCGCTTTATAAGTAATAAAAAGGCGAAAAGCCTACTTCGTTAACACCGTTAGATGCTAAATATTAGTTGTGCTGAAAACGGTGTAGGCGAAAAACAAAACTAGAGAGTGACCTACTCGGCGCAAGTCGAGTATGACAATAACGATAAGGCGTAAGCCACATGACCTGCGATAAGCAGTGTCATGATTATAAAATCACAGAGTTAACTAACACCATAACTCTGTTCGTTATAAATACAATATAAGACAAATTGTCAGAGGAAACCTTTTATGCCTTTAATTAGTATGCGTCAACTGCTCGACCACGCAGCAGAACACAGCTATGGTTTGCCAGCCTTCAATGTGAATAACATGGAGCAAGTTAAGGCGATCATGGAAGCAGCTCACGAAGTAAATTCACCTGTTATCATGCAAGCCTCAGCTGGTGCTCGTAAATACGCTGGCTCGCATTTCTTGCGTCACTTGATTGCTGCTGCAATTGAAGATTATCCGCATATCCCTGTTGTGATGCATCAGGACCATGGCACGTCTCCTGCTATTTGCCAACGTTCTATACAGCTTGGTTTTTCGTCTGTCATGATGGATGGTTCTTTGATGGCTGACGGTAAAACTCCTGCGACTTATGACTACAACGTTGACGTAACTCGTCGCACTGTTGAATTCGCACACGCATGTGGCGTATCTGTAGAAGGTGAGTTGGGTGTGTTGGGTTCTCTAGAAACAGGTCAGGCTGGCGAAGAAGACGGTGTTGGCGCTGAAGGTATCTTGTCACATGATCAAATGCTGACAGATCCACAAGAAGCCGTGGATTTTGTTAATGCCACTGGTATTGATGCCTTGGCTGTAGCGATCGGTACCAGCCATGGCGCATACAAATTTACGCGTCCACCGACTGGCGATATTCTTGATATTGAGCGTATTGCGAAAATCGTAGAGTTGTTACCAAATACTCATATCGTGTTGCATGGCTCTTCTTCTGTTCCACAAGATTGGCTGTCTATCATCAATGAGTTTGGTGGCGATATTCCTGAAACCTACGGTGTGCCGATTGATGAGATCGTTAAAGCGATCCGTTACGGTGTTCGTAAGGTCAACATTGATACAGATTTACGTTTGGCAGCAACTGGCGCGATTCGCCGTAGTTTGGCTGAACACAAAGGTAACTTTGATCCACGTAAATACTTAACAGAAAGTATTAAAGCAATGAAGGCGGTTTGTATTGATCGCTATGAAGCATTTGGTTGTGCCGGCCAGGCTTCTCGTATTCATACGATGGATCTGGAAGAAATGGCGGTTCGTTATGAACGCGGTGAATATTCCGACGGACGTATTTTTTAAGCTTTGCTTTGAAGTAAGTGACGTTTAATAAAATGGCGGACAAATATAGGTTAAGGAAAATATTTTTAAGTTTTTAATAAAAAAGCAAAAAAACTATTGACCGAGAAAATCAATTGCCTATAATGCTCGCCATTCCTTGCGGGAGTGGTGGAATTGGTAGACACGCTGGATTTAGGTTCCAGTGCTTCACGGCGTGAGAGTTCGAGTCTCTCCTTCCGCACCAAATTTAAAAAAGCTGACTTTATGTCAGCTTTTTTTTTGCCTGAAATTTATCTTAACTTCTTTCTTCTTCGTTATGACGTGTATTTAAAACGATATTTATCGTGCTGAATCGCATTTTCTTGTTCCTGTTATCATCAAAGTTCGTTAACTTGGTTAGAATAATTTTTCTATGATGTTTCATCGGACTCGGTAATGCGAAGGCTTCGTTCTTTTTTTATATGGATTGTTCTAGGCAGCGCGGCTTTCAACGTACAAGCCGCTAATATGGCGCTTGATCTTATGGATAGTCAGGACTTCTATCAGTTGATGCCTAGACAAGGTCCTTTGGCTGAACAATTCACTACGATAGTTAATTCTCCTCCTAATCCAATACGTGTGTCTCAAAAGCAGGCGGCACGAATTGCTTTGCTGTTGTTTGGCGATATCAATTCTCTCGAAAATAGATCAATTTTAATGACGTTTAGAAAGCGTATGCGAGAATTAGCGATTGATTATCGTTTAGACACTTACGCTCTACCTGCCGATCAAGATAGCGATTTATCGCCTTATTTTAAGGTGGCGGATGCGCAACCAGATTATATTATTATGACTCAGTTGGGCTTTGTACAACGTCGTTTTTTAGAGAAATTCTTACGTGCCAGTAAACCAAAAGTTATTTTGTACGATTTTGCTACGCCATTAACGGATTGGATGAATCATTCCCCATTAATGTATATCGGTTTTGATCAAAAGAAAGCAACGGTTATGTTGGCTAGCTATCTAGAGCGTCAGCTGCCGCCTGAGACAAACATTTCTGCTTTGGTTTTGCCAACTGGTTATCTTGGTCATATGCGCTGTGATTTATTTCTCGACGAAATGCAGAAGTACAATCGTCATGTCAGTCGTATTAGAGCAGTATCGGATGATAAGGCCAGCGCTTTTGAGGCTGCTCAAGTATTATTAAAAGATAATCCGTCAGACTTTATTTTTAGTTGTTCACAGAATATTTCTGAGGGCGTTGTTGCGGCACTGCAAGCCAAAGGCTTTAATTCTCAGGTACAAACGAATACTTGGGGACTGTCTTCTAGCGGTATAGTTGATTTAGAAAGCCACAAAGTAAAAGCGAACGTGCTTTTTATGAAAGATGATCTCTCTATCGCGGTGGCAGAAGCGATTAAGTTAGATCTTGAAGGAAGGAATATGCCAAATCTTTATGTTGCTAATTCTATTCTTGTACCTGCAGAGTTAGATTCGGAAAGTTTACGCTTGATGGTACAGCAAGCTTATCATTATTCGGTTGATCTATGGCTGGAGTAACGATTAGTTTACAGGACCGTTTGCGCTCAACGGTGCTTATATTGGCCTGTGTTGTTTTTATAGCTGTTACCTTGATGACTCTATATTTCATTGAGGTGTTAAATCAGACTGCTGCGGAGCAGAATTTGGCATTGAAGCATCGTGTTGTTGAGCAAGCTTTTAATGGCTATCTGGCGCGTGCTGAAGATGAGATGAAATTCATTGGTCAAGATCTCTCATTGAGTAATTATACCGCTGGGCGTGAGCTAGATTTGCTGTTTAGTCACCATGAAGTGTTGTTTTTTGGTGGATTGGATTTTTTCTATATTGAGTGGATGGATGGTAAACACTCGATGGATCCTAGGGCGCGTTTGTTTACTAAGGTGGATTTGCAATCAGTATTAGGTAAAGGGCTCATTAACCGATGGGCGTCTATTGTGACGCAAGACAACTCTATCTTGCTAATGTTTAAAAAGAAGTTACTTTCGTCTGATCAAGAAAATATTGGTTTTTTGTATGGGTTTATCTCCTTAAACGATAACTTGACGTTGGCAAATGAGTTGCTTGAAAGTGCTCAAGTAAGTGCTGTACGAATTTATGATAATGCTCATAATCGTATCTTGCTTGAAGAGCATAAAACCGGAGTGGATCTGTCAGGTTCAACATTGCATTCTCGCTTACCTTTGGTGTCGCCTATACAAGCAGACTTACAATTAGAAATCATTCAAAAGCACTCTTTTTCTTCGGCTGTTTTAATCAATGCGTTGCCTTTAATTGCTGGAGTTGGTGTTGTTTTATTTTTTTCTTGTTTTCTGTTATTTCTCCAAATCAAGAAATTGATTTTCCAGCCTCTTGAAGCGATTGTATATCGCAACGAGGAAGCTTTATTACCATACAGCGAGTTGCAGCCAATACAGTTACAAAGCCATCACTATAAAGCTTTTATTGATGCCAAAGAGCGCAGGTTTAAGCTTCTTGCCGAATCGATACACAGTGCGATTATTTTTTGTACGGAAGTGGCAGAAGTTGAGTTGATTAACTCGGAAGCAAAGTGCCTTTTTCCTGACGCAGACAAAGCGCGAACGCTTTTTGATTTTATGCCAATTTCTTGTCACCAACCGATTCAAGAAGCCCTAAAAGGTGATGTCGGTATTTCCTTTGAGTTAACCCACAATAGTCTAGGTCGAATATATCAATGGCAAGCGTATTCATTTAAGAATGAGAGCGACTATCGAGGTTTGTTACTGGTAGGGCAAGACGTGACCCAAGAAACCAGTTTAACCTGGCAATTGGAGCAATTGCAGCCGCTGTCATCTGCCTTACAAAAGAAAGTAGACTCGGATGTTATATTGAATGAACTGACATATCTTTCTTTATTGCCGAGTTATATTGATGCCAAGCACCTACAAGGTTGGCTCGTTCTATTGATCTCTGTATTAGATGATATTAGTGACCTAGACACTGAGGTGTCTTACCTGCCAATAGGTGATGTTTTTTGCCAAGAAAGCGCTCGGGTTATGGCGGCAATGGGGGTGGAAGCGAATAGAGTGTTATTGGATTGTTCGGTCAGGTCTGGTTCAAGAATCGTCGCTGTGGATACAAAGTTCAGAAGTTTGATTCGTGTTTTATTTATGATGGTGATGTCGAATGACATGGCAGAGCGTCGTTTAACGATTCGATTCAATGGTGCAGAACTTGAGATAATAGCAATGCATGACATGGCTTTCCGACCTCTCTTTTACTGGATGATTAAAATGCTGTTAGAGTCTCTTGGAGGACAACAAAAGACCTTACAAAATAATGCTCTACAACTTAATTTAGTAACGCAAGCAAATGAATATAATTCTCAACTCAAGCCGTTACAGCCCAATTTGGTCATGGCTTGGGTTGCAAACGATTATCCTAACCCCGGTGCGATCAAGGGCACTTTAGTGAGGCTTGGGCTGCAAGTAGAAGAATACGTTTCAACGGACAGTTTTTTTACCCACTCTAGTGCAGTCATAAGATTTAATGCGGTATTGATTGGCTGCGATAAAGACGTTGAGGCCCAAGCTGATATGACCCGAGCTCTTAAGCTCAAATATAACCGTAATGATCTTCCTATTGTTTGGCTTAATAGCACCTTGCCGGTTGAAGTAGATCCAGATGTTTTTACCTTGCAGGGATGCTCATTTGATTACAATTTACATCAGGTATTGGCGAAAGCATGTGAGTTAGAGGGAATTGTCCCTACTCATTCTAATAAACACGTTTTGTCTTGGGTGATGATTGGCGGGAGTCGTGTCTCAAAAGCAATTTGGTATTCAGAGTTAGAGAAATATGATTTAGAAACTCAATGGTTGGTAGATTTATCCAATTATCATGTGGTGTTGTCCTATCATCCTGATGCGGTGGTGGTGTTGCTCGAGCCTCAGCCACAGACGCTTTTACTATCAATTCAGGCTGCTTTTCCTGCAATTCGATTTTTTTCGCTACAAAGCTGGCCTGAAATGCCTTATAATGTGGCACTTTTCGATATGAAGCAGCCTTATTCTGGCGCTCAAATACGATTATTTACACAAGAAATTATGCAACAAAATACAAATTTGAGGAGCAATGAATGAGCGTAATAGGATTAATTGGAGCCATGGACGAAGAAGTTGCTGTTATCAAGGCGTGGATGACGGACGTTCGTGAGCAAAGCATTGCGGGTTGTGATTTTTTTGTTGGGCATTTTGAAGGTAAAGACGTTGTTTTGCTGAAATCTGGTATCGGTAAAGTAAATGCTGCGGTTTCTACTACTTTGCTGCTGTCTCAGTTTAAGCCTGAATATGTCATCAATATTGGTTCTGCTGGTGGTTTTGATCCTGAATTACAAGTTGGTGATGTGGTGATATCCGATCAGGTTGTTCATCATGATGTGGATGTGACGGCCTTTGGTTATGTAATGGGTCAAGTCCCCAATATGCCTGCGACTTACGCTGCTGATGAGGTTTTAGTTAATCAGGCCAAATCTGCTCTGCAAAAAGTTACTCAAGTACAAGCAAAAGTGGGCTTGATTGGAACGGGTGACAGTTTCATGAACGATCCTGTTCGAGTTGAAACGGTACGAGCGACGTTCCCTGAATTGGTTGCTGTTGAAATGGAAGCGGCCGCTGTAGCGCAGGTTTGCTATAAGTTTGGTACGCCGTTTGTTGTTGTACGTTCTTTATCTGACATTGCTGGTAAGGAATCACCTCAAAGTTTTGAAGAATACCTGAAAGTCGCGGCTGAAAATTCTTCGTTGATGATTCAGCAAATGCTTAAAGGTTTCTAAATTATGCTGTTGAGTAAGGGGCAAAGAACAGGGATTTGTTTGGTGGCTTGTTGGCCCTTATTCGTGTTTTCCGCAGAAAGCGCCACGGAACCTCAGGCAGAACCTATTAACAACGAAGCGGATGACACTTCATGGTGGTTATATTCCCATGAGCGTGTTTCAGAGACGATTGGTGATTGGTCTAAAAGTATTGATACCTTCCTGTCTGGAAAGCAAAGTCAAAGTGATCAACGTTCTGATAGTAATTTACAGATTCGATTTGGCTCGGTGCTGAGTGAAGAGGAAGGCGAGCGCTCGGGTTTTTTTGAATTTCGTACTCGACTGAAACTTCCCAATACGCAAGACAGATTACGATTGATCATTGAGTCAGAGCCTGACTCTTTAGCGCCAGAAAGCTTGCGAGGTGAATCCGCCCAGCAAAATAGCGTGGTTAACTCTGCGCTGAAATCCAATGTATCAGCCGCCATTCGTTATATGAAAGAAGATATTGGCTTGGATATTGACACTGGTATCCGAGTGGACTTCCCTCTGGATCCTTTTATACGATTTCGCTTTAATCAAAGCAGCAGAAAAGAACAGTGGAGCTGGAAGCAGAGCCAAGAAGCCTTTGCTTATTACTCAAAAGGCATTGGGGCGCGTTATGGCATTGGTGTGGGCTATGTGGTGAGCCCAAACCTAAACTTAGGGAGCGATTTTAGTGTGACCTGGCTCGACAAAGAAGGCGAGTTTTATGGTCGAGAGGATTTCTATGTACAGCACCGTTTGGATGAAAATAACCGCATCGGTTATCAGCTAAGCTTTCTTCAGTCTGGTAAACAATCTCTCGACCCAGAGAGCTTCTTGTACAATTTACAATATGAGCATTTACTTTATAAAGACTGGTTAATCGGGCAGGTGATTCCTCAATTTACTCATGAAGCGGATGATGATTATGATGGAAAGTTTTCACTTACCTTGTCTTTAGCCATTTTGCTTGGCCCCAAATACCTTCATTAAGCGGATTGGCTAATTTCACTGTTTGTTTGTGTGCGATTAGATTTGTATACAGGGAACTCGTATAATGCCGCGCTTAATCAGTATCGATCGCTTCCAAGAGAATCAGCCATGAGACCGGATCAAATCCAACCAGAAATGTATGAAAAGCAGCTGCAAGATAAGCAAGCTGAATTAGCCAAATTAATGGCGACTTTGTCATTACCTGAGATGGAAGTGTTTGCGAGTAAGCCGACTCATTACCGCATGCGAGCTGAGTTCCGTATTTGGCATGATGGCGATGATTTATATTATGCGATGTTTGATTCTGCCGATCCTAGAACGCCGATTCGTACCGATCAATTTCTCGCAGCATCTAGTCTTATTAATGAGTTGATGCCAAAGCTGCTTGATGCGGTTCGGGATATTCCTGTTTTACGTTACAAGCTCTTTCAGGTGGACTTTTTAACGACGACTACCGGTGAAGCCTTGATCAGCTTGCTTTATCACAAACCGATTGATGATGAATGGAATGCCGCCGTACAAGAGTTAAACGATGTCTTTCCTGCTTGCCATTTTATTGGTCGTAGCCGTAAGAAAAAGCAAATTATCACTCGTGATTTTGTGATGGAAACGTTAACTGTCAATGGGCAGAAGTTTCATTATCAACAAGTTGAAAATAGCTTCACTCAGCCTAATGCTGGTATCAGTGAAAAAATGTTAGAGTGGGCGCTGGATGTCACGAAAGACGCCTCGGGTGATTTGTTAGAAATGTATTGTGGTAATGGTAACTTTTCTATTCCTCTAGCTCGTCGTTTTGATCGCGTTGTTGCGACCGAAATCTCGAAAGTGTCAGTTAATTCTGCGCAGCTAAATATTGCTATCAATGGCATGCATAATGTTCAAGTGGTTAAAATGGCCAGTGAAGATGTGTCCGCTGCTTTGAATGGCGACGTCGAGCTGCCTAAGAGCTTGGTTCAAGCGGGCGTCAGCGAGCTTACTCCATCGGTGGTTTTGGTTGATCCACCACGCGCAGGCTTGGATGATGCGACGGTTGAATTGATTCGTAAGATAGACTCCATTCTTTATATTTCTTGTAATCCTGAAACACTGAAAGCAAATTTAGAAGCCCTGTCGAGCACCCATGAAGTGGTTCGATACGCCATGTTTGACCAGTTCCCTTATACGCATCATGTTGAAACTGGCGTGTATTTGCAGAGAAAAATACAAGCGTAATAGGATGAACTAGGCTGCTATGAGGATTGCTCTTCTCATAATGAAAGACTTTCCTCTAGCGGCATTAGGTTACGTATTATTCTGTGTTAAGATACTGCAACTTTTTCCCCCACCACCAAAGAGAAGTCGAACGAGCCATGAGTAATAACTCACTAGACAAAGACAAAATCAAAATCTTGTTATTAGAAGGCGTTCATCAATCTGCATTGGATGCATTGCATGACGCAGGCTATACCAACATTGAATATCATAAAACTGCACTAGCAGAAGATGAGTTGATCGAGAAAATCTCGGAAGCGCATTTTATAGGTATTCGATCTCGTACTCAGTTAACAGCGAATGTTTTAGAACATGCGAACAAACTGGTTGCCATTGGTTGTTTCTGCATTGGTACGAACCAAGTAGATCTCGATGCAGCAAGTGAGAAAGGTATTGTTGTCTTCAACGCGCCATACTCCAATACTCGAAGTGTTGCGGAGCTAGTTCTTGGTCAATTAATTCTATTATTTCGAGGCATTCCTGCGAAAAACGCGGCATGTCATCGTGGTGGTTGGATTAAGTCTGCTGCGGGCTCTTTCGAAACTCGTGGTAAGCGTTTGGGTATTATCGGTTACGGCAGCATCGGTACTCAATTGAGCGTTTTGGCTGAATCATTAGGCATGGAAGTATGCTTTTACGATATCGTTACTAAATTACCTCTTGGTAATGCGCGTCAGATTAAGAGCTTGAAAGAATTGCTGTCTACCAGTGACATTATCAGTTTGCATGTGCCAGAAACGAATTCGACTAAAATGATGATTAGCGCGAAAGAAGTGTCTCAAATGAAGAAGGGTTCTATCTTCATTAACGCTTCTCGTGGAACAGTTGCCGATCTAGACGCTGTGGCTGAAGCTATTAAGTCTGGAGATTTAGGTGGCGCAGCCGTCGATGTATTCCCTGTGGAGCCTAAAGGTAACGACGAAGAGTTCGTTTCACCGCTCCGTGGTTTAGACAATGTGATCTTAACGCCTCATATCGGCGGCAGCACAATGGAAGCGCAAGAGAACATCGGTATTGAAGTGGCTGAGAAGCTAATTAAATACTCTGATGTTGGTACTACGACAGCTGCGGTTAACTTCCCAGAAGTGGCATTGCCATCGCAGGCCGATAACCACCGTATTCTTCACATTCATGAAAACCGTCCAGGTGTGCTTTCTAAGATCAACGCGATCTTCTCTGAAAACAACATCAACATTACCGGTCAGTACCTTCGTACAACGGAGAAGCTTGGCTACATGGTAATGGATGTGGATGCAGAAGAGGGCGAATTGGCACTTGAGAAAGTGAAAGAAGTGGAAGGAACGGTTAAAGCGCGCGTTTTGTTCTAAGCTTTTTCTTTGTATTCTAGATGTTAAAAAATCCAGCTGCGGCTGGATTTTTTGTATCTGTTGATTCTTTACTTTAGATAAGACGCTGATCTTGGGAGCTAGTTGATACCCAATGTTGTCGTGATGTCTTGAATCTTCTGTTTGATGTTATGCGTCATGCCAGCCATAAACTCTTCGGACTCGTTAGCTTGTTCTCTTACTTTAACAACAGCGCTATTTAGCTTATTCATACCTAGTTTTTGTTCTGCCGCATAGCCCGTTGCCTTTTTCGCTAAATGGCTCGATTGCTTAGATTTCTCAAGAATATCTTGAGCCGATTGGCCAAGTGCATGGGTCAAATCTATTTGCTCAACTGAGGCTGTTTCAATTAGGTCTATATTCTGGATGAGTTTATCTGTTGCTGATGTGAGCTGTGAAAAGATCTTAGTGATCTCTTCTAGGGATTGTTGGGTTCTTGTAGATAATGTTCTCACTTCGGAGGCAACCACAGCAAAGCCTCGACCATGATCGCCTGCTCGAGCTGCTTCTATGGCAGCATTGAGTGCAAGTAGGTTGGTTTGCTCTGAGATATCTCTGATACCGCTCACAATGGAGGATGCACTGGATACGGATGAGCTTAAACTAGTTAATGCCTTTTTACTGCTATTAAGTCGCTCAACCGTTGTTTGATTAGCAAGAGCTAATGATGCAGCTTGGTTTACACTGTGTGACATGGCTGTATTGGTTTCAGCAGCATAATTTGCCACTTCTTGAGCGCGCACTTCGGCTTTGCTCGCGAGCGTTTCGACTTGGTTTGACATGTTTAGTGTGTCATCCAATTCGTGTCGAGATGCCGTGCTTAATTCATGTACTTGTCCAAAGGCATTTAGCATCTCATTAAGCGAGAGAGAGATGTTGTTTAGTTCAGTATCTCGTTGCTGTCGTTGTACGGCGATTTGTTCTAAGTAACGATTTAAATAATGAGCGACATCTGACAGCTCGTTTTTATTCTTTCCAACTTTAAGGGTATTGATGTTTTGGTGTTCGACTAAGTCTTTCACTGCCGTGTATAAATCCCGAGCACTTTTTACCACGACTCTGTTTTGAAAAATATGCACTGAAATGGTAGTTAAGATCATCAAAATAACGAAGAGAGAAAACGCCATTAACGTTTGTTCTTGAGTGGCTTCAGCGCTTTCCTTAATGTCCTCAGTACCAGCCTTTAAAATTTCTTCAAGTTGACTTATTAGCGATCGAATCTTGTTTTGAGCTGTGACAGCTTGTTGGATATTAATAAGGCTAGAATCAACGTCTTTTAAATAGCGGCTTGACCAAGTATGCAGTTCGCTTTTGGTTTCTTCTAGGGGATCGGCCACTTCCTCCGTGTCTTCTGAGTCGCTTGCCCAGCCCATTAAGGATGATAAATCATCACCAGAATCGGTATCGTTCTTTTCATTTAATGCCAGTATGGGAAGTTGATTAAAATCAGTAATATGAGATTGGAATACTCCAATGGCATCGACTAAACGCTGTTTATTGTCCGCTGTGTTTTTTGCGAGATAGTTGTCTTTGGCATCACTCATATGAGCAAGGTCGGCATATAGCAAAGCTTGGCTAGCTAGGTAAATTGCTGCGGATTGCAGATCATGTTTGGATTGAAATAATGCGACCTTATCAGCCAAAGTATCCAGTGATAATAAGGTTTGCCTTTCATTATTTTCGATCAATGCGTATGGATTGCCAGAGAGTTTTCCTGCCGCTCTAACATCAGATTGGAGGCTCTTTTCTATTTCAGTCAATTGGCCGTTAACAGGGTCTTTGATGGTGTCGGGTAATGCGTTCAATGCGGGACGAATTTTGTTCTCAATAAACTCTTGTGAGTTTTGTAGAGCCGATGCTTCTCCAGTAGATAGGTAGCCTTCTATTTGCTGCTTCAAATCGATAGAAGCGTATGACCATACTTGAGTGTAAGTGTCGCTTTGTTCAAAAGCGTCACTGAATTTCATTAAGCTCCACAACAATAAGGCAACCAGCATTGCAGCAATGACCAAATAGCTCGCTGTTGTAGTTCGTGTTACATGGGATATTTTCAATCCAGCACCTGCTCGAAGATAGACGTTTGTAGGAATACGGCTACAGTAATAGGAATATATGACAAAAATGTGACAAAGCATCTAATAAAAGATTGGAGATAAATCGAGGTTGTTTTAAATAAAGATGTCTAAAAGCGCTGTGTTATTGACTATTAGCGTCATTGTTAGGATCTAAAATAGGGTATCTGTAAAAAAACGTTCATAGTCACTTTTTTGTCATTATTTTGTATTAAATTAGGAGAGTAATTAAATAAGCGTTTAATTAAGAAGTTTTTAAGTGTTGAGATACTTTATAAAAAATGAGACGTTTTTTAACTGTAAAACAAACATATAGAACCAAAGGAGCTCAAGAATGACCCTTTCTCGTCGCCAATTCGTGAAAGGCGCCTCTGTTGCAGGCGCTGTTGCCGCTACACCATTTTCCATTAATAAAGCCATTGCTGCGAACAAAGAGCTACGTATTTATGCGTGGGCTGGTTACATTACTGATGAAATGTTATCGGATTTCAAAGCAAAAACCGGAATCAATGCGACGTTTACACCGTACGGTACAAACGATGAATTGATGAACTCACTGCGCGCTACAGATGGAACTGGCTTCGATATTATTATGCCAACTGTTGACCGTGTTCCTGGTTTTGTTGACTACGATTTGGTGCAGCCTCTTGATGTAAAAAGAGTTAACTGGAAAGGCTGTCTAGATAGTGCTTTGTCTGGCTCTGATGTGGGCGGTGTTGTAAAAGGTAAGCGCTACTTTGCTCCATCTGATTGGGGCACAGAAGCGATTGCTTATAACAAAAATGACGCAAAAATAAGCAAAGAGCTAAGTTATGGTGACCTTTGGTTACCGGAAAATGCTGGTGGCGTTACGGTTCGTGGCCACTCTGCACTGGTTGGTATCGGCCTTTGGTTAGAAAAAGCAGATAAGCTTCCTTTCCCATTGCTAGATTCGTATAAAAACGAAAAAGCCATGCGTGCAAATTTCGATGTAATTTTGAAAGTCGCTGTTGAGCACAAATCTGCTATTGCTCAATATTGGTCGACAGAAAACGAAGCGCAAGGTGCCTTCCGTACAAATGGCGCGACGATTGGCCAAACTTGGGATAGCACTGCATTCAAACTGAAGTCCGAAGGTGAACCTATTGCCTATGGCGCGCCAAAAGAAGGTGCATTAGCATGGATGGAAGGCTTTGTTATTCCGAAAAATGCCAATAATGTAGATTCTGTCTACGAATTCATTAACTGGTATTACACACCAGAAGCAGGCGCAATGTTTGTTAAAGCGACGGGTTATAATTCTACATCGAAAGGTGCGGATGCGTTATTACCAGCAGCAACGAAACAATTCTTCCAAGAATCGTACAGCCAGCAAGATCTTGCTAACCTTTGGTGGTGGCCGATCCAAGAAGCTTGGTATTTATCACTGCGCAACGAATATCAAGACCGTTACCTGTCTGCATAGCTTTGAAAGCCCCTGCGTGCCATTTATGCACAAGGGGCTTTTTTATATCGAAAAATCGTATCGAGAAAAATAATTAGTGAGAGAAAAATGGATAGCAGTGTTCACCTAGATAATACCATCATGCAGTTTGGTGACTTTACCGCCATACAACAAACCGATTTGAAAATTGAATCTGGCGAGTTTTTTAGTTTTTTAGGCCCTTCTGGCTGTGGAAAAACCACGATTCTTAATATGATTAGCGGATTTATCGATCCGACTCAGGGTGACATTAAAATCGGCGGACAGAGTATGCGCGGCGTACCAGCTAATAAGCGCCCAACCTCGATGATTTTTCAAAACCTCGCACTTTTTCCTCTGATGACAGTGGCCGAAAATATTGAGTTCGGCCTCGAGGTTCGCGGCGTTTCGAAAAGTGAGCGCAAGAAAGCATCGGATCGCTTGCTTGAATTGGTTGCCTTGGAAGGCAGTGGGACAAAGAAAGTCTCAGAACTTTCTGGAGGGCAAAAACAGCGTATTGCCATTGCTCGTGCCTTGGCTGTTGAGCCGCAAGTATTGTTGCTCGATGAGCCATTGTCGGCGCTAGATTTAAAATTACGCCAACATATGCGCACCGAATTAAAAGCCATACAGCGTAAAACGGGCATTACCTTCATCTATATAACCCACGACCAAGGCGAAGCTTTGACTATGTCGGATAGAGTCGCGGTTATGTCGGCGGGACGAATTCAGCAAGTAGCAGACCCTATTACGTTATATCGCGATCCTCATACTGCTTTTGTTGCCTCGTTTGTTGGCGAAAATAACGGTGTTCAAGGTAAAGTGGTGGAATCTGGTTCTGATTTTACGGTATTGGACTGCGGCCCATTGGGAAAGTTAGTCGGGCGCTCTCAAAGCAATATTAATATCGGTGACGAAGCGACTCTTTTCATTCGACCTGAACATTTCCGGCTTCAAGCGGAAAATGGTATGCATACGCTAAAAGCCATTATTGATGAAGTGAACTTTGAAGGTGCATATTTAACGTTGAACGCTAATACGCCAGCAAATCAAGCTTTGTCTATTCAGCTTGGTACTCATCAGTTTTCTGAATCGTTGAAAAAAGGTGCACCTGTAAGTCTTTCTTATAATGAGCAAGATGCCATTGTTATTGGTGGAGGCGGTCATGTTTAGTCAACTGAGGGCGAGATTTGGCAGTGGCTTAGCGGTTGGCGTCCTCGGTATGATTACTATCTGGCTTATTGCTTTAGTAATTTTGCCGCAGCTCTTGATGGTTGACTATTCTCTGCGCCCAAGCTTGTTGCCCGCTGACATTGGTGGTCCCAAAGATATTTATTCGTTAGAGAATTATCAAACGTTTTTTAGAAACCAGATTCACCTTAAGATCTTCTTTAAAACCATCTGGTCTAGTGTGCTGGTAACAGGATTAACGTTGTTGGTTAGCTATCCAATTGCTTTTTATCTGGCAAAAGTCGCCACACCTCAGAAAGCGGCTTTATGTTTGCTCCTATTGATCATTCCATTTTGGATTAATGAAATTCTGCGTACGTTTTCTTGGTACATCATTCTTGCCTATAAAGGACCGCTGAATGCTTTGTTGTTGGGGTTGGGTTTTATTGATCGTCCAATACGATTCTTATCGGGTGATGGTGGCGTACTGATCGGTATGGTTTATGCTTATATTTTGTTCATGATTTTTCCTATTTATAATGCCATCGAAAGTTTGGATACCAATCAAATTAAAGCCGCGCGTAATTTGGGCGCAGGATGGATTCGTACACATTGGCGAGTGGTTATTCCACATGCTAAGCCGGGGATTGCAACGGGTTGCATTATGACCTTTATGTTGGCAGCGGGAAGTTACGCTGTTCCAGCATTATTAGGTTCTCCCGGTAGCCGTTGGTTTACTCAAATTATATATAATTGGTTTTTTGAAGGTGGAGATTGGAACCAAGGCGCGGCGTATGCATTCTTGTTGTTAGTGATCTGTATTGGTTTTATTGCCTTAGTGATGCGTGTCTTTAAAGTCGGTTTGGGGGACATAGCAAAATGAAATCTGAAACTATTATGCGATTCGCTGTGCGCTTTTATATTGGCGTATTTTTTGTCTACTTATTCACTCCGCTCATAATTATGGGCTTAGCAACTTTTAACGACAGCCGTTTCCCTACTGTTTCTCCTTGGAAAGGCGCAACGTTTAAATGGTTTGAGGCGCTCGCTCAAGATGGTGCTATGTGGAATGCATTGTGGACAAGTATTGTCGTAGCGGCTGGTGTTTTAGTAGTTGCTGTACCGATTGGTATTTGTTGCGCGTTGTTTTTATCCACTGTACAAGGCAAAGGGAAGACTTTTATTTATACCTTGATGATGTCGCCTTTATTAACACCGGGTGTGATTGTGGGTATTTCAACGCTGATCTTTTGGAAGGGATTGTCTGTGAGTGGAGGTGTCTTTCTAACCGTCGTTGCGCAAACCACCTTTATTGCAGCTTATGTCATGTTGATGGTGTTAGCTCGGTTGCAGCGATTCGATCGTACGCTTGAAAATGCAGCGTTAAGTTTGGGGGCAACTCAATG
Organism: Marinomonas sp.; assembly: GCF_965225885.1. Lineage (NCBI taxonomy): Bacteria > Pseudomonadati > Pseudomonadota > Gammaproteobacteria > Oceanospirillales > Oceanospirillaceae > Marinomonas > Marinomonas sp. The sequence continues at coordinate 378,033 of NZ_OZ245329.1, read as the reverse complement.
GCAAGCGTTCCGACGTATTCTTTTGCCTTATTTAAAGCCAGCTATTATTTCAGCGGCAGCAATTGCGTTTTTGCAATCGTTTGAAAACTACAACACAACCTTGTTTGTTAAAGGTTACGACACAACCTTGACTGTTTATATCGCATCTAAAGTGAGAACGGGTTTAACTCCAGCGGTAAATGCTCTGGGGTTGGTGATGATTTCTATTACTATCCTGTTAGCGATTGTTTATGAAGTAAAACGTCGTCGAGAACTTTCGGCCAGTTCATAACAAAATAGATTGATGTATTTGAAATAGAAAGGCCATTATTTGTACAAATAATGGCCTTTCTCGTGTCCTTTGATCACTGCGTAATCAGTTTTTGAGGATGAAGCAAATAAATATGACAAAATGATAAAAAACCTCAAAAAAGGGTTGCAAAAAATCTGTAGATCCTTAATATACGCCCTCGCTGACACGGACAAGGCTTCAGAGCAACGAAGACCAAGTTCAACTGATTAGGTTGTTACCTGATTGGTGATTCAAGTTAGCACGCTCTTTAAAATAGATAATCAGATAATTTGTGTGGGCGCTCGCTGGAGGCTTCAGAAGATTGTCCGGATTAGTTTTTGACTGGTTCGAGATGATCAAAAAAATTGAAGTCTTGCGAAACGTCTAACACGTCAATTCGCTTTATGTTGTTTTGTTATCTTTCGGGGTGATGAAATGATTAAGTTATTGTTAGTGTAATAGATTTTGAGCAGGCAAACTTTTACTTTTAAGTATGAGTTTAAAAATTAAACTGAAGAGTTTGATCATGGCTCAGATTGAACGCTGGCGGCAGGCTTAACACATGCAAGTCGAGCGGTAACAGGGGAGCTTGCTCCTGCTGACGAGCGGCGGACGGGTGAGTAACGCGTAGGAATCTGCCTAGTAGAGGGGGACAACATGTGGAAACGCATGCTAATACCGCATACGCCCTAAGGGGGAAAGGAGGGGACTCTTCGGAGCCTTCCGCTATTAGATGAGCCTGCGTAAGATTAGCTAGTTGGTAGGGTAAAGGCCTACCAAGGCGACGATCTTTAACTGGTCTGAGAGGATGGCCAGTCACACTGGGACTGAGACACGGCCCAGACTCCTACGGGAGGCAGCAGTGGGGAATATTGGACAATGGGCGCAAGCCTGATCCAGCCATGCCGCGTGTGTGAAGAAGGCCTTAGGGTTGTAAAGCACTTTCAGGGGTGAGGAAGGGTAACTAGTTAATACCTAGTTATTTTGACGTTAGCCCCAGAAGAAGCACCGGCTAACTCTGTGCCAGCAGCCGCGGTAATACAGAGGGTGCAAGCGTTAATCGGAATTACTGGGCGTAAAGCGCGCGTAGGTGGTTTGTTAAGTCGGATGTGAAATCCCAGGGCTCAACCTTGGAATTGCACCCGATACTGGCAGGCTAGAGTATGGTAGAGGGGTGTGGAATTTCCTGTGTAGCGGTGAAATGCGTAGATATAGGAAGGAACATCAGTGGCGAAGGCGACACCCTGGACTAATACTGACACTGAGGTGCGAAAGCGTGGGGAGCAAACAGGATTAGATACCCTGGTAGTCCACGCCGTAAACGATGTCTACTAGCCGTTGGGTTGTAATGACTTAGTGGCGCAGCTAACGCAATAAGTAGACCGCCTGGGGAGTACGGCCGCAAGGTTAAAACTCAAATGAATTGACGGGGGCCCGCACAAGCGGTGGAGCATGTGGTTTAATTCGACGCAACGCGAAGAACCTTACCTACTCTTGACATCCAGTGAATCCAGAAGAGATTTTGGAGTGCCTTCGGGAACACTGAGACAGGTGCTGCATGGCTGTCGTCAGCTCGTGTTGTGAAATGTTGGGTTAAGTCCCGTAACGAGCGCAACCCTTATCCTTATTTGCCAGCACTTCGGGTGGGAACTTTAAGGAGACTGCCGGTGACAAACCGGAGGAAGGTGGGGACGACGTCAAGTCATCATGGCCCTTACGAGTAGGGCTACACACGTGCTACAATGGCGTATACAGAGGGCTGCGAGCTAGCGATAGTGAGCGAATCCCAGAAAGTACGTCGTAGTCCGGATTGGAGTCTGCAACTCGACTCCATGAAGTCGGAATCGCTAGTAATCGTGGATCAGAATGCCACGGTGAATACGTTCCCGGGCCTTGTACACACCGCCCGTCACACCATGGGAGTTGATTGCTCCAGAAGTAGCTAGCTTAACCCTTCGGGGATGGCGGTTACCACGGAGTGGTCAATGACTGGGGTGAAGTCGTAACAAGGTAGCCCTAGGGGAACCTGGGGCTGGATCACCTCCTTAAACGATAGAAACCTCTGGTGAGCGTTCACACAAATTATCTGATACCTATCTTAAAAGCATTAGCACAGAGTTCTAAGCAAGAGGTTTGAATGGTTTAACCATCAAGCATCTGACTTAGTGCTTTGCACTAAACTTGCTCTTTAACAATTCGAATTTTGAAATAACGATGAATCAAGCGTTAAACCGGTGGAAGTTTACTTGCTCTTATTCTTTAAGGATAACAGCTTAGTGACTTCTATTATCGTAAATCCAGAGGGGTACAAAAGCCCTTTGGTATGTGATTCTTAATATTACACTCTTTTGAGTGGAAACTATTTTGGGTTATATGGTCAAGTGACCAAGCGTGCACGGTGGATGCCTTGGCAGTCAGAGGCGATGAAGGACGTGGTAATCTGCGAAAAGGTTCGGGGAGTCGATAAACAGGCTTTGATCCGAACATGTCCGAATGGGGAAACCCACTCTACTTGTAGAGTATCCCACAGTGAATACATAGCTGTGTGGAGGCGAACCCGGGGAACTGAAACATCTAAGTACCCGGAGGAAAAGAAATCAACCGAGATTCCCTAAGTAGCGGCGAGCGAAAGGGGATTAGCCCTTAAGTGGTTTTGGTGTTAGTAGAAGGCTCTGGAAAGTGCCGCGATAGAGGGTGATAGCCCCGTATACGAAAACACCCTAATCATGAAAACGAGTAGGACGGGACACGTGTTATCCTGTCTGAATATGGGGGGACCATCCTCCAAGGCTAAATACTCCTGACTGACCGATAGTGAACCAGTACCGTGAGGGAAAGGCGAAAAGAACCCCTGTGAGGGGAGTGAAATAGATCCTGAAACCGTGTACGTACAAGCAGTGGGAGCGGACTTGTTCCGTGACTGCGTACCTTTTGTATAATGGGTCAACGACTTATTTTCAGTAGCAAGGTTAAGCATGTAGTGGAGCCGTAGGGAAACCGAGTCTTAATAGGGCGTTTAGTTGCTGGGAATAGACCCGAAACCGGGCGATCTATCCATGAGCAGGTTGAAGGTTGAGTAACATCAACTGGAGGACCGAACCCACATCCGTTGAAAAGGCTGGGGATGACTTGTGGATAGGAGTGAAAGGCTAATCAAGCTCGGAGATAGCTGGTTCTCCTCGAAAGCTATTTAGGTAGCGCCTCGTATCTCACCATTGGGGGTAGAGCACTGTTTGGGCTAGGGGGTCATCCCGACTTACCAACCCCATGCAAACTCCGAATACCAATGAGTGCAATTACGGGAGACACACGGCGGGTGCTAACGTCCGTCGTGGAAAGGGAAACAACCCAGACCGTCAGCTAAGGTCCCAAAGTTACAGTTAAGTGGGAAACGATGTGGGAAGGCTTAGACAGCTAGGAGGTTGGCTTAGAAGCAGCCATCCTTTAAAGAAAGCGTAATAGCTCACTAGTCGAGTCGGCCTGCGCGGAAGATATAACGGGGCTCAAACTGTACACCGAAGCTACGGATGCTTAATTTATTAGGCATGGTAGAGGAGCGTTCTGTAAGCCGTTGAAGGTCAAGCTGTAAGGCAGGCTGGAGGTATCAGAAGTGCGAATGTTGACATGAGTAACGATAAGGGGAGTGAAAAACTCCCCCGCCGGAAGACCAAGGTTTCCTGTCCCATGTTAATCAGGGCAGGGTGAGTCGGCCCCTAAGGCGAGGCAGAAATGCGTAGTCGATGGGAAACAGGTTAATATTCCTGTACCGATGTATATTGCGATGGAGAGACGGAGAAGGCTAGGCCAGCACAGCGATGGTTGTCTGTGTTTAAGGCGGTAGGCAAGTGACTTAGGCAAATCCGGGTCACTCTTTAAGAGAGAATGCCGAGAACTGATGACGAACCCTCTTTTGGGTGAAGTGGTTGATGCCATGCTTCCAGGAAAAACTTCTAAGCTTCAGATATACATTGACCGTACCCCAAACCGACACAGGTGGTCAGGTAGAGAATACCAAGGCGCTTGAGAGAACTCGGGTGAAGGAACTAGGCAAAATGGTACCGTAACTTCGGGAGAAGGTACGCCGGCCGGTGTGAAGGACTTGCTCCGTAAGCACTAGTCGGTCGAAGATACCAGGTGGCTGCGACTGTTTATTAAAAACACAGCACTCTGCAAACACGAAAGTGGACGTATAGGGTGTGACGCCTGCCCGGTGCTTGAAGGTTAATTGATGGGGTTAGCGCAAGCGAAGCTCTTGATCGAAGCCCAAGTAAACGGCGGCCGTAACTATAACGGTCCTAAGGTAGCGAAATTCCTTGTCGGGTAAGTTCCGACCTGCACGAATGGCGTAACGATGGCCACACTGTCTCCACCCGAGACTCAGTGAAATTGAAATCGCAGTGAAGATGCTGTGTATCCGCGGCTAGACGGAAAGACCCCGTGAACCTTTACTATAGCTTCACAGTGAACTTTGAACCTACTTGTGTAGGATAGGTGGGAGGCTTTGAAGCGCAGACGCTAGTTTGCGTGGAGCCACTCTTGAAATACCACCCTGGTATGTTTGAGGTTCTAACTCAGGTCCCTAATCGGGATCGAGGACACTGTGTGGTGGGTAGTTTGACTGGGGCGGTCTCCTCCCAAAGAGTAACGGAGGAGCACGAAGGTGTGCTCAGCATGGTCGGAAATCATGCATAGAGTGTAAAGGCAAAAGCACGCTTAACTGCGAGACAGACACGTCGAGCAGGTACGAAAGTAGGTCTTAGTGATCCGGTGGTTCTGTATGGAAGGGCCATCGCTCAACGGATAAAAGGTACTCCGGGGATAACAGGCTGATACCGCCCAAGAGTTCACATCGACGGCGGTGTTTGGCACCTCGATGTCGGCTCATCACATCCTGGGGCTGAAGCCGGTCCCAAGGGTATGGCTGTTCGCCATTTAAAGTGGTACGCGAGCTGGGTTTAGAACGTCGTGAGACAGTTCGGTCCCTATCTGCCGTGGACGTTTGAGATTTGAGAGGAGCTGCTCCTAGTACGAGAGGACCGGAGTGGACGAACCTCTGGTGTTCCGGTTGTCACGCCAGTGGCATTGCCGGGTAGCTATGTTCGGACGGGATAACCGCTGAAAGCATCTAAGCGGGAAGCCTCCCTTAAGATAAGATCTCACTGGAACTTAAGTTCCCTAAAGAGCCGTTCGAGACTAGGACGTTGATAGGTTGGGTGTGTAAGTGCTGTGAGGCATTGAGCTAACCAATACTAATTGCTCGTGAGGCTTGACCATATAACACCAAAGTGGTTTTAACGAAAACGTTAAAAAGACACATAATACGATCCGGTTTAATACTTGATACACGTTATTTCAAAACAGAATTGTTAAAGATCCAAGCACGTATTCGCGTGTTTTGAGACGAGCTAACCCTAACAAGTCAGCGCACAACACAGTGCACCTCAGAACAAACGCAACAGAATTGCTTGACGATCATAGAGGCGTTGAACCACCTGATCCCATCCCGAACTCAGAAGTGAAAAGCGCCATCGCCGATGGTAGTGTGGGAGATCCCATGTGAGAGTAGGTCGTCGTCAAGCTTTAAAATGAAAAGAACCTCGTCCTGCGAAGCAGGGCGGGGTTTTTTCGTCTTGGAACCACGTCACCTAGCTCTTTACTACCTTTGGATCCATGTGATTACACCATGTTCCGAAGGAACCAGTGGAAGACATCCATAGGATGCCCGAAGGGGATGAAGCGAAGCTTCAGATCATTGAAGGTCGTCGCCTTGATAACACTTCAAGAGTGTAAGTATCAGCTGCCAGGGTTTTTTTCTTCGTCTGAAGAAAAGTCAGAAAATAAAAATGGGGGAGTAAACCTCCATGAAATTGGGAACGCCACGTGACTCCTATAAAGGTACACGCTCGTCATTCCTGCGAAGACAGGAATCTAGCTCTTCTTAATGCTGACTAAGTAGCTCTGTGCTACCTCACCTTGCCATTCAATTTGCTTGCGCCTGTTTCGCAGGCTCAACACGTCTACGCGAATCTAATACCAAGTTCAGAAGTGATTATTTATTCGCCGTCGGTGCTCGCCATCGCAATAGCTCCAAGGTTATAAAGAAAACCTCTGTGAGAGCATCTACGTGATTTTAGGTCGAGAAGGTCGAACCTTATAGCACTGTCACCACCAAGAAGTGTCGCTCACCTTGGTATTCGATTTGATTGTATCTGTTCAGTAATCCAACGCGAGGCCAATATTGGTGTCGTTAGCGTTGCAGCTGGTTTGTTTTTTTTACTGGCTTACCTTTTCCGCTGGGCAAGCGAGAATAGATTATTTTACAATCTGCAGGAACATCAATAGACGTCGCTTATAGTAATTCTTATTCTATGTTTTGCTTTAAGGGTAGGCCGTATTGTGGGGGAATTCAGATCGGTTTTAAAGTGCCAAGCTTTTGGTTGAGCTTTCGTGCTATAAATTTGTTGTTTACTTGTGTTGCCGAAGAAGTGTTTTCTAGGCTTTCTGCAAGGAGTGTTATCAAATTGATTGGACGGCAAGCTTTCTCTATTAATTGTCCCATATTTTCAGCGTTAAATTTTTGACCTAGCTGATATTACAGGTGTAGCAGTAGGGTTGACAGTCTTTTCCATCGGACTAAGATAATGGAATGGTCAATTCTATGTCATTTTATGTTGAACGTTTTGCATCTATTCTTATTTACCTATCCGATGCTTAATTAACTTATTTTTCTAGAAGAGCTTGTAGCTTACTACAAAAAAAAGCGGCTCTGAATGGGCCGCTTCCGTTTAACTATTTATGAAAGTATTAATCTTCCATTTGTGCTTTGTCGACGATGTGATTATCACCGATGTCTTTCGGTAGTATTAAATTCAATATGATCGCGACGATGCCACACAGGCTGATGCCTTGAAGGCTGAACTCACCAATACCAAAAGCCATACCACCGATACCAAATACTAGAGTTACACCAACGATGATTAGGTTTCGTGACTTATGAAGGTCGACTTGATTCTTAATCAGGGTATTTAGTCCTACCGCGGCAATTGAGCCAAACAATAGAATCATGATGCCACCCATGACAGGGAGGGGGATCGTTTGCAGCGCAGCGCCTAATTTACCAACCCAAGCAAGAACAATGGCGGCAATGGCGGCCCATGTCATGATGACAGGGTTGAATGCTTTGGTCAGCATCACTGCACCGGTGACTTCGCTGTAAGTTGTATTCGGTGGCGCGCCGACCATAGCCGCTGCCATGGTTGCGATGCCATCGCCAGCAATAGTGCGATGTAAACCCGGCTTTTTAAGGTAGTCTTTTCCTGTGACATTGGAGATAGATAGAATGTCACCTACGTGTTCAACCGCTGGAGCAATGGCAACAGGTAACATAAACAATATCGCGTTAATGTTAAATTCTGGTGCGGTAAAGTTTGGCATAGCAAACCATGCTGCATTGTATATAGGGTCGAAATTGACTATGCCAAAGAATAAACTCAGGGCATAACCAACGATAATACCGCCAAAAACAGGTAGTAATCTGAAAAGGCCTTTTGCGAACACGCTAACTAGGATCGTAGTAAGCAAAGAGGCAAGGGCAATCCAAATGGAAATATTGGCATCAATGGCTTGTACGCTACCCGCTTTCCCAAGCGCCATGTTGACCGCAACTGGCGCTAGACCAAGACCGATCACCATGATGATTGGACCGATTACTACAGGCGGTAATAGAGCGTGAATGAAGCCAGCACCTTTGAGTCGGATAACCCCACCAAGAACGACATAGACAAAACCTGCTGCTATCAAACCGCCCATGGTGGCTGGAATGCCCCATGTTTGAACGCCGTACATAATTGGCGCAATGAAAGCAAAAGAAGAGGCGAGAAAGATGGGAACTGTGCGGCGTGTGGTTAATTGAAATAAAAGTGTGCCGACACCCGCGCCAAAAAGCGCGACGTTAGGATCAAGTCCTGTTAAGAGTGGAACGAGTACTAAAGCACCAAATGCAACAAACAACATTTGGATGCCTAAGACGGCATTTTTCATAGGTAAAATCCTTGGATGATTTGAATGAAGGGATTTTATAGGCAAGTTGACACAAGCGCCAGAAAGGTAACGGGTTTGTTGAAGGCTTCAAGTGATTTTTGTTTATTAGTGCTCGTCTTGGCTGACAATAAGATTCTGCTTTTTTTGTAAGAAACCTATTTTGAACTCTTCTGCTGGAATTGGCTGACTGATGTAATAGCCCTGAATATCGTTACAACCAATATTTTTGAGCATGTCTAGTTGTGCTTCTGTCTCAACACCTTCTGCTATTGTGGTCATGCCTAGTTGTTGCGCGAGTAGAATAATGGTGCCAACTATGACTTGATCATTGGTGTTAGTGTTCATGTTACGCACAAAAGATTGATCTATTTTTAGTTTGTAGACAGGAAAACGTTGTAGATAACTCAGAGAGGAATAGCCTGTACCAAAGTCGTCAATGGATGTATGAATACCAAGCTTCTGCAATGATTCTAGTATTGTTATTGTGTGTTCAGGGTCTTTTATCGCAATGCGCTCGGTGAGTTCAAGCTCTAAGTATTTTGTCGGTATTGCGTATTCTTTGAGTATGTCCTCGATAATAGTGGGAAGGTCATTTACTTGAAACTGAGCATAAGATAGGTTTACCGCAATTCTTACTGGTGTAATGCCTTCTTCTAACCATTGTTTTAGTTGACGAGCTGTTTCTCGTAGCACCCATTCGCCTATAGCTAAAATTTGCCCACTCTCTTCTGCAAGAGGAATAAACTCAGCAGGGCTAATTTGCCCTAAGTCTTGGCTATGCCATCGAATGAGTGCTTCTGCACCTATTAATTTTCCAGTGCTGAGCGATATTTGTGGCTGGTAGTGTAAGGAAAACTCTTCGCGTTCTAAGGCGTCATGGAGGGCGTTACCTAATGTAAGTGCTCGTGTTGAGATAGCTTGCATCTCTTCTGTAAAAAAAGCGTATCGATTTCTGCCTGTATGCTTTGCATGATACATAGCTGCATCTGCTCGCTGATATAAGGTGTCGAAGTCTTCCCCGTGCCGTGGGTATAAACTCACTCCTATAGACGGAGTGATAAAAAACTGATGCTGGTCGATAGTATAACGTGCGGACAAAGCCTCTTTGATTGTGTAGGTTTTTTCGATTAAACATTCCTCATTTTCTGCAGGTAGAAGAATAATGAATTCGTCACCGCCTTGTCGTGCAACGTACCCAATATTATTAACTAAAGTACGCATTCTGTCTGCAACGGCTAGTAGTAACAGGTCTCCTATGCAATGACCAAGCGTGTCGTTTACGTTTTTAAAATGATCTAAATCGATGAATAGTAGTGCTATTTTGGTATTAGGTTTGATGATTTGATGGAATGTCTTATTGAGTGCGACTCTATTAGGGAGTTTGGTGAGTGAGTCGTGGTGTGCTAGCCACTCAACCTGATCATGTGCTTTTTGGATTTCATCAATATCAATTCTTACACCCAACATGCGTGCTGGCTTATCTTCTTGATCAAATTCGGTCACGATACAGCGTACACCTATCCACCGATAGTGGCCGTTTATGTGTCTTATCCGAGCTTGATATTTGTAGTAATTTGGCCCCTTTGCGCTGGTTAAGATGCTGTTTATGGTGTCTAACACATGTCGGCGATCTTCAGGGTGTATTTTTTCCAATTCAGCTTTTCTGTCAGCGATACCTTCGACGGGAGTATAGCCGAGCATAGTGAAATAGGAAGGAGTGGCAAACCAGATATCTTTGCTGACATCCCATTCCCAAATACCTACCTTGGTTAATTTTAACGCTTCGTTCACTCGGATTTCAGCATTGATAAGTTCGTTTTCCCTTTCTTTAAATGGCGTTATTTTTTGCGCATAACCAACGGATGAAAAGAGTTGGTTACCAATGTCGTATACGCGCGCGATGCTGATTTGAAAATAATCAAAGTCGCCACAGGGTAAGCAAACATATTTTTCTATTGTTCCTGTTGCTTCATTTGACGTAATGGTAGGGATAATTTTTTGAGTAAGTTGAGCGTGGTGAGATTGAATGTTTTCATCTGCATAACCGATTATATCTGCCTTTGATAGCCCAATAAGTTGCTCAAATGCGGGGTTGCAATAGGTGTAAGTTTGGTCTTTGTCTTTGATCCATATAGGATCGGAAAGCGTGTCGAGTGATGATGTTAATTGGTAATTATCGATTTTAGATCGTTCAAGCTTTTGAAGAATAATGTGATTTTCTGTTTTTATCTTTATGTGAATGTATATAAACATGAGTAAAAAACATAAAGCTAAGCAATAGCCTAATATTGTTACCCAAGGATATGTCATTACTTTTCACCTTAATTTTTTAGCTATGCACAAATGAAAAAATAGAGCGAGTGGTTGTTATATAAACGCCATCATTATGTATTTCGTGATCACTATTTTAATCTGAATTTGGCTTTTCGGCTGTATGACATATGATGCCACTCTGTATTGTTATGTAATTAACTTAGTCTATTTTGCTAACTAAGGTTGCTTTCCTTACTACGAAAATACAACTGAGCATTTTGATGTGAATAACTTAGGCGCTTATCCACATTTGCTTATATTTAAGCCTATATGGTGTGATTGAAGTGAAAAACTGTTCGATTTAAAGGGAGTTTCAGATCAAGTGTAAGGTGATATCCTGAATTTCCCTTATAAATGTATTAAATGTTTACTCTATCTGAACACTAGGCTCGGACGTAATTCGCTAGTATAGATATCAACTTTTTAGCTGATAGGGTTAAGTTTTATGCTTCCTCATTGTTTTTCAGAGTTCATGAAGGATTCAAACCAGGTCGGGTCGCAGGTGTTGCGAAAATCCCGGAAAACAAATGTGTCTAGTAATTTGCAACGGTTGGCGAGTCGATCTTTAGTGGCTGTCGGTGTGTTGTTTAGTCTCACAGCTTGCGCTGCACAATCACAGCCAGCGCAGTCACAATCATCTCAGTCTGTCGCGCAACCGAAAAAAGGTAAAGAGTTTAGTTATGCCTGGTTAAAAGGCCACGCGCGTCAATTGGCAACTAAACCTTATGAAAGCCATCAAGGTGAAATGCCAGAGAGCTTAAAAGGCTTGGACTGGGATGATTATCAAGAAATTCAATTTAATAAAGACGCTGCGTTATGGCACGATCAAAAGTCGGAGTTCCGTACAGGGCTTTTCCATCTTGGCTTAGGTTTTGATACGCCAATTCATATGAATGAGCTTGAAAATGGTAAGTCGACGCCGATTCCTTATATGCCCTCTGAGTTTACTTATGGTAAGTCAGGGGTAAAAGGTGATAAGTTGCCGAAAGACCTTGGTTTTGCTGGTTTTAGAATGCAATTTGCGACTGACTGGCAGCGTGATGTTGTTGCCTTTTTAGGCGCGAGCTACTTCCGAGCGGTTGGCAGTGAAATGCAATATGGTCTTTCCGCTCGAGGCTTGGCTATCGACACGGCGATGCCTCACCCAGAAGAGTTTCCGACTTTCACCGATTTTTGGTTAGAGAAGCCCAAGCCAGGCTCAGACGTGGTTACTGTCTACGCCTTAATGGATTCTCCTAGTGTGACAGGTGCTTATCGCTTTGATATGACACCGGGCGAACCGTTCAAAATGCGAGTAGATTCGGCTATTTATCCTCGTAAATCGGTTGAGCGTTTGGGGGTCGCACCAATGACCAGTATGTTTATGGTTGGTGAAAATGACCGACGGACCAATTATGACTGGCGCGCTGAGATTCATGACTCTGATGGGCTTGCAATGCAGACGGGTAATGGTGAATGGATTTGGCGCCCTTTAAGTAATCCTGCCAATTTGCAGTTCAATGCATACAGTGATGAAAACCCAAAAGGCTTTGGCTTGCTACAACGTGACCGTAACTTTGATCACTATCAAGATGATGGTGTTTTCTATGAAAAACGCCCAAGTCTATGGATTGAACCACTTGGTAACTGGGGCAAGGGTTCTGTGCAATTAGTAGAGATTCCGACTTTGGATGAAACCTTCGATAATATTGTGGCTTTCTGGAATCCGGCGGCTCCAGTTGAAGCTGGCCAAGAGTTGCTCTACAGCTACAATATGTATTGGGGAAGTCATCCTCCTGTGCAATCCAACCGCGCTCGAGTTGTTGATACCTTTACCGGCATTGGTGGCGTGATTGGCAAGAAACGCCAATATTATAGCAAGCGTTTTGTTGTTGATTTTGCCGGCGGCTCTTTAGCTATGTTAGGCAATGATACGAAAGTGAAGGCGGTGATTACTTCGTCTGAAGGTAGAGTAGAAATCGAATCGGCTCGACCACTGCATTCTATTGACGGCTATCGCGCGATGTTCGATTTAGTTCCACCGAATGGAAAGAATGCAACTAAGCCGATTAATCTTCGCGTCTATCTAGAAGCGAATGGGCAGCCGCTGACTGAAACGTGGCAGTATCAGTGGACTCCGCCAGCAGAAAAAGACAGAGAGCTTCACAATGCAGGTCATTTGAAGTAGTTATCTAAAGGTACTTGTTTATCTTACCAATAAAAATGCCCGATGCTTATGCATCGGGCATTTTTAGTTGTTCAATAATGGCATCTGAAAATTTTAGCTTTTGCGATTATTTAGAAAGTCTCGGTAGGCATATCCACTGCGCTTTATGGTTCTTTCTTGAGTCTGATAGTCGACGTAAGTAAGACCAAAACGCTTGTTATAACCTTCTGCCCATTCAAAGTTATCCATTAAGCTCCAAGCGAAATAACCGCGAATATCGACGCCGTTTTCAATGGCTTGGTGAACGGCATTGAGGTGGCCATCTAAATAACGAACGCGTTGCTCATCGTTTATGTCGCCGTCAACAAGAGTATCGGCACAGGCAACACCGTTTTCGGTAATGTACATTGGTGGTAATGTATATTGTTTGTGAAGATTCACTAACAGTTCAGTGAAAGCGTGCGGGGCGATTTCCCAGCCAATGTCAGTGTATTCAACCGTTTTGCTGTTTTTTACATCCTTGAACATATTGTCGGGATCATAAGCGTTGTGGTTGCAGGTGTAAAAGTTCATGCCTAAGAAATCAATTGGCTGAGAAATGATGTTCATATCACCAGGTAAAACTGTTGGCAAATATTGTGGTGCAACGGTTTTGAGGATCTGTGGATATTGGCCTTTCATTAGCGGTTCAATGAAAAACTGATTGTCTAAGGTCTCGCGCATTAAACAAGCGAATTGGTCTTCGGCTTTTTCGCTGGCGGCATAGGAACGATTCATATTGAGCACTATGCCTACCTGAGATTTTGGTGCGTTTTTACGAATAACCGGCAGCGCCAAACCATGGGCGAGCAGAATATGATGAGCGGCTTGTCTTCCGTATTCTGGCTTGCTTAGACCGGGTGCGTGTATGCCTAACTCATAACCTAATATCGCAGCGCAAAAAGGTTCGTTAAAAGTCGCCCAGCTATCAACCCATTCCGCTAATTCTTTGGTCACCAAGTCTGCATAATTCTTGAACAGGTATGCGGTTTCTCTATTAAGCCAGCCGCCTTTGTCTTCAAGGTATTGCGGCAAATCCCAGTGGTAGAGCGTGACGAAAACATGCAAACCTTCTGCTTTGAGTTTTTTGAGCAGATTACGATAAAAGTCGAGTCCAGCTTGGTTTGCTTCGCCTTTTTCATTCATGACTCTAGGCCAAGCAATAGATAATCGATAAGCATCTACACCGAGACTTTTAATGAGTTTTATGTCTTCTTCCCAAAGGTGATAGTGGTCACAAGCTACTTCGCCGTTATCTGCGTTTTTTACTTTACCGGGTATGGCGCAAAAAGTATCCCAAATACATGGAAGGCGATTGTCGGCCTTTGATGCGCCTTCGATTTGAAAGGCAGCGGTTGCGACTCCGAAAGTAAAATCAGAGGTAAGCATTTTAGAGTTTGATGGTAAGGTGATTGACATGTTGTCCTCGATTTTTATTTATTATGCTTGGGAAAATAAGTAATGCGACCAAAGGTACTGGAGGATATTGAAAAGCGTCAATACGAGCGAGTGAGTTTTAGAGGTTTAAGAGAATTTAAGCGTATTTTAAGAGCTTTTTAGCAGCGGATATAGTGCATTGGCGTAAGAGCTCGACCTTGTGGCGTATAAGATCGGAAGCGACTTTCTAGTTCTTCTGGTAACATTTCTGCTGAGATGGTCGTAAAATGATTCGTGTTATAAAAAGACACAAGATGCGTAAATGCGAAGCAATAAGTAGGCTTTTCACCTAATGCGGGATGAATACTTTGGATGAGACGGCTGCCAAGCCCAATATGGCGGTGATTGGGGTCTGTCACCATGCCTGTTAGTAGTTGAGAGTGAGCCATTTGTTTGAGTCTTAAAGCACAAAGAATCTTGCCTTTCTCTGTTATTACCCAGATAGGGTCCGCTTTGTTTGGTTTACCACTCGGATAATGTTCTTGATAAAACTTTTTTACCAAAGGAAACCAAAGTGAAGGAACTTGCTCGGTGATAAGATAGGATGTCTTCATAGTTGAATGTGTATGGCAATGAAGTGCTTGATGATAGCATAAACCGCCATTCCTAGAATGTCTGTTAGTTTGAATTACTTATATAACGGGAGGGATTATTGTGCAGCAAAAAATAGTGTTGTGGTGCTTTTGTATTCTTGCATTGCCCGTTTCTGTCATAGGTCATACCGCAGAAACACAAACGCAATTTGTTTATCAGCCAGAAGAATCTTTTGTACATTATGCAGAGCGAGCAAAACAATATGTAAGTGAGCGCAAGGTTTGGATTAATGCCGATGACAAGGCTAGAGAGCTTGCCGCTGTTTTGCCTTTTGAGTTATTGCCCAATGCGGATAACTGTGCTGGGCGAGCTCGCATAGGTGTTTTATTGTCTCATGGTTTATCTGATTCTCCTTTTTCGATGCGAGACCCAGCGCTTGCGCTTCAGGAAGCTTGTTACCAAGTGCGAGTAGTTCTATTGCCGGGTCACGGTACAAAGTCAGAAGATCTTCTTCATGTTTCGCGCGATGATTGGCGTGCGACCTTTCAAAATGCCGCTGATCAGTTCAATAAAGAAGTGGATGTTATGTATGTTGGCGGCTTTTCTACTGGTGGCGCGTTGGCGGCGGAATATGCATGGCAACATTCAGACAATGTCGCTGGCGCTATTTTATTTTCGCCTATTTTTAAGGTGAACAGTAGCATAGATTGGCTGTCGCCTTGGTTGGCGTTAGTGAAAGACTGGTTAGATAATTATCCAAGTGATGACTTTGCTAAATATGCGTCAATCCCTTTACCTGCGATTGCTCAGGTGTACAAGTTGTCTAAAGAAGTGCGTAATTTAATTCTTGATAACCCGAAAGAGTTGCCAGTGTTTATTGCCTTGTCAGAAGATGATCAAACGGTAGATTCGTCTGTATCAGAAAAGGTGTTTAAAACTGGGATGATTGGTGCTAAGAGTCAGATGGTGCTTTACAGTAAAGATCAAATGAGCACCAATACGGATCGTATGAAGGTTTTCAATACAAATTGGCCAGAGGCTAAAATATTAGGTTTGTCGCATATGGCGATTCATGGTAATCCTGAAAACGCCTATTACGGCGCGATGGGTGAATATCGTATTTGCAGCTGGTATTTGTCTGATGAGCCTTTGTATCAAGCTTGTCGAACGGATAAAGATAATTGGTTTGGTGAAGGCTCTGATGTATTAACGGAACGGAGTCCTCATGCTGCACGAGTATCTTGGAATCCGAACTTCAATTCGTTAATGCAAGAAGTTGCTTTTTTTATCAAGGCAAACGCAAACAGTAATAGATAAATTAGAGGTTCTTAATTATGAGTGCGTTAGCGTGATAATAGATTGCTCTCATATATCCCAGAAATTGAACTGGTATTAGAACTGAGTGAGATAAAAAGAGAAGTTGGAGAGCATTGATGCAAGCTGTTTTAGCCCTGCTTAGTGATAATGAATTTCACTCTGGCGAAGAGTTGGGGGCTGCATTGGGAGTGACCCGTGCCGCGGTTTGGAAAAAGCTTAAAAAGCTAGAATCCATTGGTGTAACTGTCCATTCTGTAAAAGGCCGTGGTTATCGTTTACCGGCACCAGTTGAGCTGCTGTCAGAAGATATGCTGCGTGAAAATGGCGTGCCTAATGATGTGGCTATTAGATTAGCGTTCGAGACAGAGTCAACCAACGGTGATGCTAAGCAATACATATCACAAGGACTGCCGTTACCTGTTTTATTCTCGGTTGAGCGTCAGACAAAGGGTAAGGGGCGTCGTGGCCGTCAATGGGAGTCGGGGGTTGCAAAAAATATTACGTTTTCCTTTGCGTGGCGATTTGATAACGGGCCAAATGTTGTTGAAGGCTTGAGTCTTGCAGCGGGAGTTGCTGTTGCTCGGGTATTAAAAAAGGCAGGCATTCCGAATCCTGGATTAAAATGGCCCAATGACGTACAGGTTGATGGTCAGAAAATCTGCGGTATTTTATTGGAAATGGTAGCAGATCAGGATGTGTGTCATGTAATCATCGGCATTGGGCTCAATGTGGAAATGGATGATGCCTTTATGGCGAAAGTCGATCAGCCTTGGACTGATTTGGTTTCTCGCTTGAAATCTCGCCCGAGTCGAAATGTCATCTTAGCTGAATTAACCAAAGAATTGATCGATATTTGCCAGCTGTTTGAGGATGGTAATGGCATGAAGCATTTTCAATATCAGTGGCAAGCGTATGATGTTTTGTTCAATCAGACGGTGACTGTTAGTACGGTTTCTCAGCAACGCCAAGGTATTGCGAGGGGGATTGATCAAAAAGGTGCTTTGCTTCTAGAGGAAAATGGTGAGCTGGTGGCTCTTCATGGAGGGGAAATTAGTGTCCGTCGCGGCTAAGGTTTTGGTTGTTGATGCGGGTAATACCAGTATCAAATTTACAGCCTTTGAAGGTGAGCAAGTATTATGGGTGGAGAGGGAGGAAAGTTTTCCTGTTAATACTGGTTTTTCTCCTGATGTGATTTATTTCGCTAGTGTTCGCTCTAAAGAGCAAAGCGCGTTGCTGCATGCCGATATTCAAGCTGAGTTTCCATGCAGTGAATGGGTGACATTAACGAGTCAAGCAATTGCATGTGGTGTTCGTAATGCCTATATCGAACCTGAACGTTTGGGGGTTGATCGGTGGCTTGGTGTGATTGCGGCGCATTATGTAGTGACGGGCGATGTTGTAGTGGTGGATGCCGGTACCGCAATCAAGGTGGATGTGGTTAACAACGACGGGGTTCATCTCGGTGGTTATATTACTCCTGGGTTGGCTATGATGGAGGAATCTTTACTGTCAAAAACGGCTCGGATTCGTTTTGACTCCCGTGAGGTTGTCGAAGGGGATGAGCTGCCTAATTCGACTGCGAGAGCAGTAACAGAAGGTTGTCGCGAGATGGCGCTAGGTTTTTTGGAGCGTATTTATCATCGTTACCCAGAGTTTAAGTGGGTTGTGACAGGTGGTGATGCGCAGGCATTGTTGGGCTCGTTGGGAGTGTCACTTGAATGTCAGCCCAATCTTGTGGCTTTGGGCGCAAAACTGGTTGGTGATGAACGGTTAAGGGGCAAAAAATGAAGTGGCTATTTCTTTTTGTAGTGTTGCTTAATGCCGCTTTTTTGAGTTGGCACAGTTTCGTTCAGGATAAACCAGAAAAAAAACAAGAATCTATTTATGGCCCACCTGTCAGTGAAAAAATTCACCTACTGTCAGAGGCGCCAGCGGTTACCGAGCAAGATTATAATGCTGGAATGGTAACTAATGAGAGTCTTGAGGATGCGCTCAATAAGGTTATAGACCAGGCTTCTGGAGATTCCCCTGACTTGTATTGTCCGCGTTTAGAAACAGAGCGAGATGATGATAAAAAACAGATTGCTCAAGTGTTGAAGAGTTTTGGTTGGGCTTATACCGATCGTGAAGTGACAGGTAAGCGCCCTAAGTTTTGGCTTTATATAGCAGCACCGGAAACGCCAGCCATTGCGGAGCGAATAGTAAAAGAGCTTGCCTCCAAATCTATAGATAGCTTCGTTATTAATCGAGCAGAAATGAAGAACCGTATCTCATTAGGATTGTATTCTTCACAAGAGCGCGCCGAACAAGCAAAAATACGCATTCAAAATATATCTGGCTATGCTGTTGATGTTTATGAACATATGCGAAATGTTCCGCTTCAACAGATAGATATCGCGCAACCAGTGGATGAAAAAGACTGGGAGCAATTTATGTCGCGCTTCGATCTAACCAAGATGATGATAAAAGTAGAAAAAAATCCTTGCTAGCGCTTGCAATTGGCAAGACGATTCATATAATGGCTCCCACCTTTTGGGGTGTTGCGTTGTAGCGCTGAGTACGTGGAGGGGTTCCCGAGTGGCCAAAGGGAGCAGATTGTAAATCTGCCACGAAAGTTTCGGTGGTTCGAATCCACCTCCCTCCACCAATTGCGGGTATGGTATAGTGGCTATTACCTCAGCCTTCCAAGCTGAAGAGGCGGGTTCGATTCCCGCTACCCGCTCCAATGCTCATGTAGCTCAGTTGGTAGAGCACACCCTTGGTAAGGGTGAGGTCGGCAGTTCAAATCTGCTCATGAGCTCCAGCATTTCCAATGCAAAAGATAGGTGGTTTGACCGCCTTTTTTATTGTCTGTTTTTTGGGCAGATACCCTTGCTAGATTTAGCTTGTTCAGGTATTATCCTTCGCCCATACGAATGTAGGCCAATAGTTCAATTGGTAGAGCACCGGTTTCCAAAACCGGCTGTTGGGGGTTCGAGTCCCTCTTGGCCTGCCATCTTTCGTATCCTATTTCTTAGTTAGGGATCACCTGAAGTATGAGTTCGAGTACTGAAGCTCAAGCGTCTCGCGGAGATGTGTTTAAGTGGGCAATTGTTGTTCTGCTAGTTGCGGTAGGCGTGATTGGTAATAACTATTATTCTGCTGAGTCACTATTGTATCGCTTAATCGCTATCTTGGTGTTAGCTGGTGTTGCCGGTTTTGTTGCGTTGCAAACTGTGAAAGGTAAGGCTTTTTTTGCTCTGGCAAGAGAAGCTAAAACCGAAATTCGCAGAGTTGTATGGCCAACTAGGCAAGAAACCATGCAAACAACCTTAATAGTGTTAGCGGTTGTTGTTTTTATGTCTCTCGTGCTATGGGGGGTGGATTCGTTCCTTGGTTGGATCGTTTCCTCGGTAATTAGTTAGGAGTTGCTCGTGACCAAACGATGGTATGTAGTACAAGCGTACTCAGGGTACGAAAAGCACGTAATGCGTTCGCTAATTGAGCGAGTGCAGGTTATGGGGCAGGAAGAGAATTTTGGTGACATCTTGGTGCCGACTGAAGAAGTTGTCGAAATCCGAGATGGTAAAAAGCGCAAGAGTGAAAGAAAGTTCTATCCAGGCTATGTATTGGTTCAAATGGATATGAATGATGCTTCTTGGCATTTGGTTAAAGGTACGTCTCGTGTGCTTGGTTTTATTGGTGGTACGGCTGATAAGCCATCACCAATTACCACTCGCGAAGCAGATGCTATTTTGCAGCGCGTTAGTGACGGTGTTGATAAGCCTCGTCCTAAGACTTTGTTTGAGGTGGGTGAGGTTGTTCGTGTCAACGAAGGGCCATTTGCTGATTTCAATGGTGTTGTTGAAGAAGTGGATTACGATAAAAGTCGAATCAAAGTGGCTGTGCTTATTTTCGGGCGCTCTACGCCAGTTGATTTGGAATTTAGTCAGGTTGAAAAGGCCTGATTTTGTTGAACGGGTAGCCCTCGGGCAGTGACCCAATTGGAGTTGAAAAATGGCTAAGAAAGTCCAAGCTTATATCAAGCTACAAGTTAAAGCGGGTCAAGCGAACCCAAGTCCACCAGTTGGTCCAGCACTTGGTCAACATGGTGTGAACATTATGGAATTCTGTAAAGCGTTCAATGCGAAAACTCAGGGTGTTGAGCCTGGTCTTCCAACGCCTGTTATTATCACTGTTTACAGTGATCGTAGTTTTACATTCGAAACTAAATCTACTCCTGCAGCAGTTTTGCTTAAAAAAGCAGCTGGTTTAAAGAGTGGTTCTCCACGTCCAAATACTCAAAAAGTCGGTACGGTTACTCGTGCTCAACTAGAAGAGATTGTTGTTGCTAAGCAGGCTGATTTGACTGCTTCTAGCATGGATGCAGCAGTTCGTACAATTGCTGGTAGCGCACGCGCTATGGGTCTAGAAGTTGAGGGTGTTAACTAATGGCTAAATTAACTAAACGCGCTCGCTTGATCGCTGAAAAAGTAGAAGCAACAAAATTTTACTCTGTAGAAGAAGCTGTTGCTCTATTGTCTGAGCTTTCTACTGTTAAGTTTAAAGAGTCTATCGACGTATCTGTTAACCTAGGCGTTGACCCACGCAAATCTGACCAGGTTGTTCGTGGTTCTACAGTATTGCCTCATGGTGCTGGTAAAGATGTTCGTGTTGCTGTATTTGCGCAAGGTGCAAATGCTGAAGCTGCGAAAGAAGCTGGTGCAGATGTTGTTGGTTTTGAAGATTTAGCTGAACAAGTTAAAGCTGGTAACCTTGATTTTGACGTAGTTATTGCATCTCCAGATGCAATGCGTATCGTTGGTCAGCTAGGTCAAGTTTTAGGCCCACGTGGTCTAATGCCTAACCCTAAAGTTGGCACAGTAACGCCTGATGTTGCTACTGCAGTACGAAATGCAAAAGCAGGTCAAGCTCGTTACCGTACAGATAAAAATGGTATCATCCACGCTGCTGTTGGCTCTATTGAGTTCGCTGCGGATGCTATCAGAGGTAACTTGGAAGCGCTTTTGACCGACTTGCGTCGTGCTAAACCTGCGTCTTCTAAAGGTGTTTACCTAAAAAAAGTGACCTTGTCCTCTACAATGGGACCTGGTCTACAAATTGATCTAGGCGCGCTTAACTCTACTAAGTAAGTGTGTTTAGATCATGAGCTTTGGGGTCTGCCTTCATTTATTTGTTGAGCAGGCCGTCAAAGACCGCAGGAACCTAACGGTTTAATAAAACGTTGAAAAATGTTTGTCCTGCGCAGATGGTGTGGCCCGATTCAGATTAACTGGATCTAACTCACCAGCAAGTACTTCGAGTAATCGGAGAGTTGGTAAAAATAGGGGAATTTATTCCCTGCTAATCCAGGAGAAAACCAGTGGCATTAGGTCTAGAAGACAAAAAAGCCATTGTCGCCGAAGTTAGCGAAGTTGCTAAAACTGCACTATCTGCAGTAGTTGCTGACTCTCGCGGTGTTACCGTGAGTAGTATGACAGAGCTACGTAAAGAAGCGCGCGAAGCAGGTGTTTATGTACGTGTAGTACGTAATACTTTGGCTCGCCGTGCAGTTGAAGGCACTGACTTCGAATGTCTAGCTGAGAGCTTTGTTGGTCCTACGTTAATTGCTTTTTCTAACGAACACCCGGGTGCGGCTGCTCGTTTGTTGAAAGCGTTTGCGAAAACTAACAGCAAGTTTGAAGTAAAGGCGTTGGCGTTCAACGGTGAGTTGATCCCAGCTGGCGACATTGATCGTTTGGCAACACTGCCTACATACGACGAAGCTATTGCGAAACTGATGAGTGTTATTCAGGGCGCAACAAGCAAGTTTGTACGTACTCTTGCAGCGGTTCGCGATCAAAAAGAGCAAGAAGCGGCTTAATACGGCTTACCGTATCCCTTCTTGATAAATATTTGTTTTATCACCCTTGGGTGATTATAAAGAATGCTAGGAATCTGAGTCATGGCTCTAACTAAAGAAGATATCATCAATGCAGTAGCAGAAATGTCTGTGATGGACGTTGTTGAACTAATTTCTGCAATGGAAGAAAAATTCGGCGTATCTGCAGCGGCTGCTGTAGCTGCAGGTCCTGCTGCTGAAGCTGGCGCTGCTGCTGAAGAGCAAACTGAATTTGACGTTGTTCTTACTGCTGCAGGCGATAAGAAAGTAAACGTAATCAAAGCTGTTCGTGCAGCGACTGGTCTAGGCTTGAAAGAAGCTAAAGCTATCGTTGACGGCGCTCCAATGACTGTTAAAGAAGCTGCTTCTAAAGAAGATGCTGCCGCTCTTAAAGCAGCTCTTGAAGAAGCTGGTGCATCTGTCGAAATCAAGTAATGATACTTGCATTTCCAGATTTCGACCAATAGTCGAAATGGCTGGTGACATTATTGTCACCGGCCTTTTTGGGTTTCTAAAACTCAAATAAAACTTAAAAGATTTTTCACATGGGAGATAATGCTCCCATATATGGTAAGGCCTGATTTGGGCCTTTTGCGTCAATGTGCACAAGCTGGGGAATGCTGATGGCTTACTCATACACTGAGAAAAAACGTATCCGTAAGGATTTCGGTAAACTGCCGCCCGTTTTGGATGTGCCATACTTGCTGGCAATTCAGCTTGAATCCTACCGTAATTTTCTGCAGGAAGGTAAAAGTCTTGCAGAACGTGGGGAATTAGGTCTGCATGGGGCCTTTAAATCTGTCTTTCCAATGGTCAGCTTTTCCGGCAATGCGGCGCTAGAATACGTCGATTACCGTTTAGGCAAGCCAGTCTTTGATGTTAAAGAGTGTCAGTTGCGTGGTGTTACTTACGCGGCACCTTTACGTGTTCGTGTACGACTTATTATTTATGATAAAGAGTCGTCCAACAAGGCAATCAAAGACATTCGCGAGCAAGAAGTCTACATGGGCGAAATTCCGCTTATGACAGACAATGGTACCTTTGTAATCAACGGGACTGAGCGTGTTATTGTATCTCAATTACACCGTTCTCCTGGTGTGTTCTTCGACCACGATCGTGGTAAGACACACTCTTCAGGCAAATTACTACATTCTGCTCGTATTATTCCTTACCGCGGTTCATGGTTGGACTTCGAGTTTGATCCAAAAGATTGCGTATTTGTTCGTATTGACCGTCGTCGTAAATTGCCAGCAACTATTTTGTTGCGCGCTTTAGGCTATGGAACTGAGCAAATCCTAGATACTTTCTTTGACTCTACTCGCTTTTATTTGAAGCGTGATGGTTTTGAAATGGATCTAGTTGCAAATCGTCTGCGTGGCGAAACTGCACTGTTTAATATTGCTGATGCAAATGGCGAGCTGATCGTAGAAGAAGGTCGTCGTATTACTGCTAAGCATATCCGTGTGATGGAAAAATCAGGTCTTGAGCGTCTATCTGTGCCGCTTGAGTATATGCTTGGCAAAGTAACAGCGAAAAACTTGGTTCATCCTTCAACGGGTGAACTGATTGCGGAAGCAAACACTGAGTTGTCTGTTGATTTGCTAGAAGCGTTGGTTTCTTCAGGTATTACTGAAGTTGAAACGCTTTACACGAACGATTTGGATAATGGTCCATTTATTTCTGACACGCTTCGTATTGATCCAACGAGTAATCAGTTGGAGGCTTTGGTTGAAATTTATCGCATGATGCGTCCTGGCGAGCCACCGACCAAAGAGTCGGCTGAAGGTTTGTTCCAAGGCTTATTTTTCTCAGAAGATCGTTATGATTTGTCTGGCGTTGGTCGAATGAAATTCAACCGTCGTTTAGGTCGCGAAGAAGATACGGGCGCTGGTATTCTTGATAACGATGATATCGTTGCTGTTCTAAAAACTTTGCTAGATATCCGTAACGGTAACGGCATGGTTGATGATATCGATCACTTGGGTAACCGTCGAGTTCGTTCTGTTGGCGAAATGGCCGAGAATCAATTCCGTGTTGGTCTTGTACGTGTTGAGCGTGCCGTGAAAGAGCGTTTGTCTATGGCGGAAGCGGATGGTCTTATGCCGCAAGATCTTTTGAATGCGAAGCCTGTTGCTGCCGCAATTAAAGAGTTCTTTGGTTCAAGTCAGCTGTCTCAGTTTATGGACCAAAACAACCCGCTATCTGAAGTAACGCATAAGCGCCGTGTTTCAGCGTTAGGGCCTGGTGGTCTTACGCGTGAGCGCGCAGGTTTTGAAGTACGTGACGTACACGCCACTCACTACGGTCGTGTTTGTCCTATCGAAACGCCGGAAGGTCCAAACATCGGTTTGATCAACTCGCTATCTACTTATGCGCGCACTAACAGCTACGGCTTTTTAGAAACGCCTTACCGTAAGATTATCGATGGCAAGATGACTGATGAAACAGTTTATGTCTCTGCAATCGATGAAGCGAAATATGTTATTGCCCAAGCATCTGCAAATGTTGATGCGGAAGGTCGTTTGGTTGATGAGTTGGTTCAGGTGCGTCACATGCACGAAACGACTTTGATTCCAAAAGAGAAAGTAAACCTAATGGACGTGTCACCTCGTCAGGTTGTTTCTGTTGCGGCATCTTTGATTCCGTTCCTAGAGCACGACGATGCTAACCGTGCCTTGATGGGATCGAACATGCAGCGTCAGGCTGTACCAACACTTAAGGCTGATAAGCCTGTTGTGGGTACGGGTATGGAGCGAAATGTAGCAAAAGACTCTGGTGTTTGTATTGTTGCGAATCGTGGCGGTGTCATTGAGTCTGTTGATGCAAGTCGTATCGTTGTACGTGTGAACTCAGAAGAGACAATTGCTGGTGAAGCGGGTGTAGATATCTACAACCTAACTAAATATGTGCGTTCTAACCAGAACACTTGTATTAACCAGCGTACTTTGGTTATGAAAGGTGAGAAGGTTGCTTCTGGCGACATTATGGCTGATGGCCCTTCTGTAGATATGGGTGATTTGGCACTAGGCCAAAACATGCGTATTGCTTTCATGCCTTGGAACGGTTTCAACTTCGAGGACTCAATTCTCGTTTCTGAGCGTGTTGTAGAAGAAGATCGATTCACTTCTATCCACATTCAAGAGTTAACGTGTGTTGCGCGTGATACTAAGCTTGGGCCAGAAGAGATTACTGCCGATATCCCTAATGTGGGTGAAGGTGCGCTTTCTAAGTTGGATCAATCCGGTATCGTTTACATCGGTGCAGAAGTAGAGCCGGGCGATATTCTAGTTGGTAAAGTAACGCCTAAGGGTGAGACACAGCTAACGCCTGAAGAGAAACTTTTGCGAGCTATCTTCGGTGAAAAAGCATCCGACGTAAAAGATACGTCGCAACGTGTTAAGACGGGTACGCGCGGTACAGTTATCGACGTACAAGTTTTCACTCGTGATGGCATCGAAAAAGATGACCGTGCTAAGTTCATTGAAAAATCGCAGCTAGATCAAGTTCGCAAGGACTTGAACGAAGAGTTCCGTATTGTCGAGAAAGCAACGTTTGAACGTCTAGCTGAGGCCCTAATCGGTCAACAAGCAGAAGGCGGTCCTGGCTTGGCTCGTAATGCGATTATTACGGAAGAGTACTTGGCGAATCTAGATCACCCTGAGTGGTTTAAAATTCGTGTTGCTAATGAAGAAGCGAGTGAGCAGCTTGAAAAAGCACAAGCCGCTTTGATTGAGCGCCGTAAAGAACTTGATGCGAAATTCGAAGATAAGAAACGCAAGCTACAAACAGGTGATGATCTAGCGCCTGGCGTTCTTAAAATCGTTAAGGTTTATGTTGCCATCAAACGTCGTATCCAGCCAGGTGATAAAATGGCCGGTCGTCATGGTAACAAAGGTGTAATTTCTAAAATTATGCCAGTTGAAGATATGCCGTACGATGAAAACGGTGATCCAGTTGATATCGTTTTGAACCCGCTAGGTGTTCCTTCGCGTATGAACGTTGGTCAGGTTTTGGAGACTCACTTAGGTGCGGCATCTAAAGGCTTGGGTCGTAAGATCAACGAGATGCTTGTTGTAGAGCGTGAGAAAGCAGAGGCAGTTGCAGAACTGCGTAGCTTCCTTGACGAGATCTATAACGGCTACGAAGGTGATTTGAAATGTGCGCGTACTGAAGATTTGGACAGCTTTACAGACGAAGAAATTTTAACCTTGGCATCTAACCTAACAGGTGGTGTTCCAATGGCGTCTGGTGCCTTTGATGGTGCAAAAGAGTCTGAAATCAAACGTATGTTGCGTTTAGCGGGAATCAACGAAAGCGGTCAAGTTAAATTGTTTAACGGCCGTACTGGTGATGCTTTTGAACGTCCGGTAACTGTTGGTTACATGTACATGCTTAAGTTGAACCACTTGGTTGACGACAAAATGCACGCACGTTCTACCGGTTCTTACAGCTTGGTTACTCAGCAGCCGCTGGGTGGTAAAGCTCAGTTCGGAGGTCAGCGTTTCGGGGAGATGGAGGTATGGGCACTAGAAGCATACGGTGCTGCTTACACGCTTCAAGAAATGTTGACTGTTAAGTCCGATGACGTGAATGGCCGTACTAAGATGTATAAAAACATCGTAGATGGTGACCACCGTATGGAACCTGGCATGCCTGAGTCCTTCAACGTGTTGGTGAAAGAGATTCGTTCTCTTGGTATCGATATCGAGCTGGAAAACGAATAAGCACGAATCACATTTGACCTGCTGGGGAGCAAGACTCCCCGGCCTTACGAGTGGGGCGAATATCCATGAAAGACTTATTAGGTCTTCTAAAATCACAGGGACAATCTGACGAGTTTGATGCGATCCGCATTGGCTTGGCATCACCAGATATGATTCGTTCATGGTCTTACGGTGAAGTTAAAAAGCCAGAGACCATCAACTACCGTACGTTCAAACCAGAACGTGACGGCTTGTTCTGTGCAAAAATCTTTGGTCCTATTAAGGACTACGAATGCTTGTGTGGTAAATATAAGCGTTTGAAACACCGTGGTGTTATCTGTGAGAAGTGTGGCGTTGAAGTGGCTCTGTCTAAAGTGCGTCGTGAACGCATGGGTCACATTGAGCTTGCATCGCCTGTTGCACATATTTGGTTTTTGAAGTCTCTACCGTCTCGTATCAGTCTTATCTTAGATATGACGTTGCGTGACATTGAGCGTGTTTTGTATTTTGAATCTTTCATCGTGATCGATCCAGGTATGACAACGCTTGATAAAGGCCAATTGCTAAACGATGAGCAGTATTTTGAAGCGCTAGAAGAATTCGGTGACGAGTTTGATGCCCGTATGGGTGCGGAAGCGGTTCAGATGTTGCTTCGCGATTTAGATATGCCTGTAGAAATTAACAGCATGCGTGAAGAGCTAAACAGCACTAATTCTGAAACGCGTATTAAGAAGCTTTCTAAGCGCCTTAAGCTAGTTGAAGCATTCTATCATTCTGGCAACAACCCAGAGTGGATGGTGCTAGATGTATTGCCAGTTCTTCCGCCAGATCTTCGTCCATTGGTACCACTTGAAGGTGGCCGTTTTGCGACGTCTGATTTGAACGACCTTTACCGTCGTGTGATTAACCGTAACAACCGTCTTAAACGACTACTAGAGCTATCAGCTCCAGATATCATCGTGCGCAACGAAAAGCGTATGTTGCAAGAATCTGTTGATGCTTTGCTTGATAACGGTCGTCGTGGCCGCGCAATTACGGGTTCTAACAAACGTCCTCTAAAATCTTTGGCTGATATGATCAAGGGTAAACAAGGTCGTTTCCGCCAGAACTTGCTAGGTAAGCGTGTTGACTACTCTGGTCGTTCTGTAATCACAGTAGGTCCATCACTGCGTCTACATCAGTGTGGTCTACCTAAGAAAATGGCACTTGAGTTATTCAAGCCATTCATTTTCTCTAAGCTTGAACTTCGTGGCATGGCGACGACGATCAAAGCGGCTAAGAAAATGGTTGAGCGTGAAACACCTGAAGTGTGGGATATCCTAGATGAGGTTATCCGCGAACATCCAGTGATGTTGAACCGTGCGCCAACACTTCACCGTTTGGGTATCCAAGCGTTTGAACCAATGTTGATCGAAGGTAAAGCGATTCAGTTGCACCCACTAGTGTGTGCGGCATACAACGCCGATTTCGATGGTGACCAAATGGCGGTTCACGTTCCGTTGACTATCGAGGCGCAGCTAGAAGCTCGTGCATTGATGATGTCTACGAACAACATCCTATCACCTGCAAACGGTGAGCCGATCATCGTTCCTTCTCAGGACGTTGTATTGGGTCTGTACTATATGACTCGTGAGAAAATCAATGCCAAAGGCGAAGGCATGGCATTTTCTGACATCAAAGAAGTACACCGTGCGTATGGTGCTAAACAAGTTGAATTGCACGCGAAAGTAAAAGTACGTATCAGCCAAGTTGATACCACGCTTGATGGTGACAAAGTGCCGTCTACTTTCATTGCAGATACAACTGTTGGTCGTGCCTTGTTGTTTGATATTGTTCCTGATGGCCTACCGTTCTCTGTGGTTAACCAAACCATGAAGAAAAAAGCGATCTCTAACTTGATCAACGAGTGTTACCGTAAAGTCGGCTTGAAAGAGAGCTGTATTTTTGCTGACCAATTGATGTACACAGGTTTTGCTTACGCAACGTCGTCTGGTTCTTCTGTTGGTGTGGATGACTTTGTTATTCCTCCTGAGAAAGCAGCCATCATTGCGAAAGCAGAAGCCGAAGTTAAAGAAATCGAATACCAATACGCTGATGGTCTTGTAACGCAAGGCGAGAAGTACAACAAGGTAATCGATTTATGGTCTCGTACTAACGAAACTGTTACTGAAGCCATGATGAAAAACTTGGCAAAAGAGATGACTGTCAACAAAGCAGGTGAAACGGTTGAACAACAATCTTTTAACTCGGTTTACATGATGGCTGACTCTGGCGCCCGTGGTAGTGTTGCGCAGATGCGTCAGTTGGGTGGTATGCGTGGTCTGATGGCGAAACCAGATGGTTCCATCATCGAAACACCAATCACTGCGAACTTCCGTGAAGGTCTGTCAGTACTTCAGTACTTTACCTCTACACACGGTGCTCGTAAGGGTCTAGCCGATACGGCATTGAAAACAGCAAACTCTGGTTACTTGACTCGTCGTCTAGTAGACGTAGCACAGGATTTGGTTATCACTGAGGTTGATTGTGGCTCTACAAACGGTATTTCCGTTGCCGCTATGATTGAAGGTGGTGATGTGGTTGTGCCGCTAGGTCATCGTGTGTTGGGGCGCGTTGTGGCTCAAGACGTTATTGATGCAAAAGGCAATTTAGTATTGTCTGCTGGCACATTGATCGATGAGCATGATGTGCGAACTATCGAAGCGGCTGGTGTTGACGAAATGATCATTCGCTCTGTTATCACTTGTAATACACGTCATGGTGTATGTGCTAAGTGTTACGGTCGTGATCTTGCTCGTGGTCATCAAGTTAACATTGGTGAGGCCATTGGTGTTGTTGCGGCACAGTCAATCGGTGAGCCTGGTACACAGTTAACAATGCGTACCTTCCACATCGGTGGTGCGGCTTCTCGAGCGTCTGCGGTTGATAGTGTTCAAGTGAAGAGTGCGGGTACGGTTCGTTTTAATAAAATGAAGAGTATCGAGCGCCACACTGGGCATCTAGTGGTTGCATCTCGTTCTTCTGAATTGGCCATTGCCGATGAAGCGGGTCGTGAGAAAGAGCGTTATAAGCTTCCTTACGGTGCGGTATTGAGTGTACGTGAAGGTGATCAAGTTACTGCGGGTCAAATCGTCGCTAACTGGGATCCACATACACACCCAATTGTATCTGAGATGGAAGGTCGCCTTGAGTTTAGTGGTATGGAAGAGAACGTTACTATTCGTCGTCAATCTGACGAAATGACGGGCTTGACTACCATTGAAGTAATGGAAATGCGCGATCGTCCAGCAGCAGGTAAGGACATTCGTCCGATGATTTCTGTTGTTGATTCAGAGGGTAACCCTGTATTGATTCCTGGTACTGAATCACCAGTACAGTACATGCTTCCTGAAAAAGCATTGTTGAGTCTAGATCATGGCGCGACAGTGAAATCAGGTGAGGTTCTTGCGCGTATTCCTCAAGAATCTATTGGTAACAAAGATATTACCGGTGGTTTGCCGCGAGTGGCAGACCTATTCGAAGCGCGTCGTCCGAAAGATCCTGCTGTTATGGCGGAAACTAGCGGTGTGGTTAGCTTCGGTAAAGAAACAAAAGGTAAGATCCGTTTGGTTATCACTCCTCAAAACGGTGATGATCCAGTCGAGACTTTGATTCCTAAATGGCGTCAAATCAACATCTTTGATGGTGAAGAAGTGGCTAAAGGTGAGATTATCGCCGACGGTCCTTTGAGTCCCCATGACATTTTGCGCCTTCAGGGTGTAGAGGCTTTGGCTGATTACATCACGAATGAAGTGCAAGAAGTTTACCGCTTACAAGGCGTAGTAATTAACGATAAGCACATTGAAGTTATCGTTAACCAAATGTTGCGTAAAGTAGAAGTTGGTGAGTCTGGTGATACAGATCTTATTCAAGGTGATCAGGTTGAATTTACTCATCTGCTAGATGCAAACGAAAAAGCGGAAGCTGAGGGTAAGTTCCCTGCTAAGTTTGAGCGTGTGCTTTTAGGTATCACGAAAGCTTCTTTGGCTACTGAGTCCTTTATATCAGCAGCATCTTTCCAAGAGACAACTCGAGTTCTTACGGAAGGTGCGGTAACTGGTAAGAAAGATCACTTGCGTGGCTTGAAAGAAAACGTTGTAGTGGGTCGCTTGATACCAGCTGGTACAGGTTTGGCTTACCACAATGAGCGTAAGAGAAAGAAAGAGCTTGCGCTAGCAGCGAAGGAAGGAAGTTCGACAGTAAGTGCCTCAGATGTTGAAGAAGCATTGAGTGCTGCACTGAAAGACTAGTTATTTGCTGTTAAATCGTAAGGGAGGTGATTTTTTAGTCGCCTCCCTATTGACTGTTTTATAGGCGCAAATTAAACTTGCGCCTCCTTAATTTTGGCGATTTCCGTCATGAGAATTGGATTTGTGGAGCTTGTCTAATGGCAACCGTTAACCAGTTGGTTCGTAAACCACGTAAACGTAAAGTGGCAAAGAGTGACGTTCCTGCGTTACAAGCTTGTCCGCAACGCCGCGGTGTCTGCACTCGCGTATATACTACTACACCTAAAAAGCCTAACTCGGCTTTGCGTAAAGTATGTCGTGTTCGCTTGACTAACGGCTTCGAAGTTACTTCCTACATCGGTGGTGAAGGTCACAACCTGCAAGAACACAGCGTAGTGCTGATTCGCGGCGGTCGTGTAAAAGACCTTCCTGGTGTTCGTTACCACACAGTACGTGGTAGCTTGGATACTTCAGGCGTACAAAATCGTAAGCAAGGCCGTTCTAAATACGGTACTAAACGTCCTAAGAAGTAAGCTAAATAAGCTTAATTCATCGTTTAGACATAATTTTTTAATACAGTAAGGCCGAGCAATAATTAAATTGTCTCGGGCGAACCTGAAGAGGATATAGATATGCCTAGAAGACGCGTCGTCGCTAAGCGTGAAATCCTTCCGGATCCTAAACACGGAAGCCAGATTCTCGCTAAATTTATCAACCATGTAATGGTTAGCGGTAAAAAGTCTGTTGCAGAGAGCATCGTTTACAATGCGCTAAATACTGTAGCAGCTCGCGCTAAAACTGAAGAGCCAATGGCTATCTTCGAAAAAGCATTGGAATCTATCCAGCCAATGGTTGAGGTTAAATCTCGCCGTGTTGGTGGTGCGACTTATCAAGTTCCTGTAGAAGTTCGTCCAGCTCGCCGCGCAGCTTTATCTATGCGTTGGTTGGTTGATGCTTCTCGTAAGCGTGGTGAAAAATCCATGGCTTTGCGTCTAGCTGGCGAAATCTTAGATGCTGCTGAAAACAAAGGCTCTGCTGTTAAGAAACGTGAAGACGTTCATCGCATGGCAGAAGCTAACAAAGCATTCTCTCACTACCGTTTCTAATCATCCGGAGAAGGATACACAGTGGCACGTAAAACACCTATCAACCGCTACCGTAATATTGGTATTTGTGCGCATGTTGATGCAGGTAAAACGACGACAACTGAACGCGTTCTTTTTTATACGGGTCTGTCTCATAAAATTGGTGAAGTGCACGATGGTGCAGCAACCATGGATTGGATGGAGCAAGAACAAGAGCGTGGTATCACGATAACTTCGGCGGCAACAACATGCTTCTGGAGTGGAATGAACAAGCAGTTTGAAGAGCATCGTGTCAATATTATAGACACGCCTGGGCACGTAGATTTTACTATTGAAGTAGAACGTTCTTTGCGTGTGTTAGATGGTGCTGTTGTTGTGCTTTGTGGTTCCTCGGGTGTGCAGCCTCAAACTGAGACAGTTTGGCGTCAGGCGAATAAGTATGAAGTTCCAAGAATGGTTTTCGTCAATAAGATGGACCGTACAGGAGCTGATTACTTCTCGGTTGTGCGTCAGTTAAAAACTCGTCTTGGGGCCAATGCTGTTCCTATTCAAATCAACGTTGGCGCTGAAGAAGATTTCAGGGGTGTTATCGATTTGGTTTTGATGAAAACGATTGTGTGGAATGAAGAAGATCACGGGATGACTTTCTCTTTGGAGGAGATTCCTGCTGATTTGCTTGATGAGGCGCGAGAGTGGCGTGAGCACATGGTTGAGGCGGCAGCTGAAGCGAATGATGAATTAATGGATAAGTATCTTGAAGAGGGTGAGTTATCTGTTGAGGAAATTAAGAACGGCCTGCGAATTCGTACGTTATCCAATGAAATTGTCTTGGTAATGTGTGGTTCAGCCTTTAAAAATAAAGGTGTTCAGGCTGTTTTGGATGCTGTAGTTGAATATTTGCCTTCACCGCTTGAAGTAAAGGCGATTGAAGGTACGCTTGAAGACGGTGAGACTGTTGTAACACGAATTGCTAATGATGATGATCCGTTCTCATCGTTGGCTTTCAAGATAGCAACAGACCCATTTGTTGGTACATTAACATTTATTCGGGTGTATTCTGGAGTGTTGCGTTCAGGTGATGCGGTCTACAATTCTGTTAAGCAGAAGCGTGAACGTATTGGTCGAATGGTTCAGATGCATGCTAATAATCGCGAAGAAATCAAAGAAGTATTGGCAGGTGATATTGCTGCTATCGTAGGTATGAAATATGTAACTACGGGTGATACGCTTTGTGATATGAATAATGTTGTTGTGCTTGAGCGTATGGAGTTTCCAGAGCCTGTTATATCTGTAGCTGTTGAGCCAAAATCTCAAGCCGATCAGGATAAAATGGGTGTTGCGCTGGGTAAATTAGCGCAAGAAGATCCTTCTTTTCGAGTGGAGACGCATGAAGAGACGGGTCAAACAATTATTTCCGGTATGGGTGAGCTGCATCTTGATATCCTTGTCGAACGTATGCGTCGCGAGTTTAAGGTGGAGGCGAACATTGGTAAGCCTCAAGTTTCCTATCGGGAGAAAATTCGCAAAGAAGTGGTGGTTAATCACAAATTTGTGCGTCAATCCGGTGGTCGTGGTCAATACGGTCACGTCGTAATGAAATTGACCCCAACTGATAAAGATGGGCTTGAATTTGTTAACGAGATTGTTGGTGGTGCTATTCCTAAAGAATACATCCCTGCAGTAGAAAAGGGTGTTTCAGAGCAAATGAAGAACGGTGTGGTCGCTGGTTATCCA
This sequence comes from Marinomonas sp., assembly GCF_965225885.1. Taxonomy (NCBI): domain Bacteria; kingdom Pseudomonadati; phylum Pseudomonadota; class Gammaproteobacteria; order Oceanospirillales; family Oceanospirillaceae; genus Marinomonas; species Marinomonas sp. The sequence goes on along the minus strand of NZ_OZ245329.1, from coordinate 344,265 downwards.
TTGTTGGGTATCAAGGTTGTGCTGATCGATGGTTCATTCCATGATGTTGACTCTAATGAAATGGCCTTTAAAATTGCAGCTTCTCAGGGGCTAAGAAAAGGAGCGGCTGATGCTGATCCTTGTGTTCTTGAACCTGTAATGAAAGTGGAAGTTGTAACTCCTGAAGAATACATGGGGGATGTGATGGGTGACCTGAATCGTCGTCGTGGTGTTGTTCAGGGGATGGACGATTCCCCGTCAGGGAAGATTATTCGTGCTGAAGTTCCTCTCGGGGAGATGTTCGGATATGCAACTGACGTGCGTAGCTTGTCGCAAGGGCGTGCAAGTTATGCAATGGAGTTTGAGAAATACGCTGAAGCACCGGCTAGTGTGGCAGACGCGATCATCAAAAATGAAGATTAATCATCATACTTACTAATTCTTAAGGTGTATGTATCATGGCAAAGAGTAAATTCGAACGTAATAAACCGCACGTTAACGTTGGCACAATTGGTCACGTTGACCATGGTAAAACAACTCTAACTGCAGCATTGACTCGCGTATGTGCAGAAGTATTTGGCGGTACCGCTGTTGCTTTTGACGGTATCGATAATGCTCCTGAAGAGCGTGAGCGTGGCATCACTATCTCTACTTCTCACGTAGAGTATGATTCTCCAACTCGTCACTACGCGCACGTAGATTGTCCTGGACACGCCGATTATGTTAAAAACATGATCACTGGTGCTGCTCAAATGGACGGCGCGATCCTAGTTTGTGGTGCGACTGATGGTCCTATGCCTCAGACTCGTGAGCACATCCTTCTTTCTCGTCAAGTAGGTGTTCCTTACATCGTTGTTTTCTTGAACAAGTCTGACTTGTTGGCTGAAGACTGTGGTGGTGCGGACTCTGAAGAATACGCTGAAATGCTAGAGTTGGTTGAGATGGAATTGCGTGACCTTCTTTCTGAATACGACTTCCCAGGTGATGATACTCCAATCATCCCAGGTTCTGCGCTAATGGCGTTGAAAGGCGAAGACGACAATGAAATGGGAACAACTGCAGTTAAGAAATTGGTTGAAACTCTTGACCAATACATTCCTGAGCCAGAGCGTGCTATCGATGGTGCATTCTTGATGCCTATCGAGGACGTATTCTCTATTCAAGGTCGTGGTACTGTTGTTACTGGTCGTGTTGAGCGCGGTATTATCAAGATCCAAGAAGAGGTTGAAATTGTTGGTATCGTTGATACTACTAAAACAACTTGTACTGGTGTTGAGATGTTCCGTAAACTTCTTGACGAAGGTCGTGCTGGTGAGAACTGTGGTATTCTTCTACGTGGTACTAAGCGTGAAGACGTACAGCGTGGCCAAGTATTGGCTAAGCCTGGTTCAATCACTCCTCACACTGAGTTTGAAGCAGAAGTTTACGTATTGGGTAAAGATGAAGGTGGTCGTCACACTCCATTCTTCAAAGGTTACCGCCCACAGTTCTACTTCCGTACAACTGATGTAACTGGTGCATGTTCTCTTCCTGAAGGCGTAGAAATGGTTATGCCTGGTGATAACATTCAAATGACTGTTGAGCTAATTCACCCAATCGCGATGGACGAAGGTCTACGTTTCGCGATCCGTGAAGGTGGTCGTACAGTAGGTGCTGGTGTTGTAGCTAAAATCCTTAAGTAATTAGATAGTAATATCTGCTTACTTTGATTTAGAAAAGGCCACTCGCATATCGGGTGGCCTTTTTATTTTATGGTTTATTTTGTTTGTTCAGAAATTGGTTACTTGACAACCAGTTTTTGAATGGCTAATATTCGCCGTCCTTAAAAAAGGATTGTGGCTTAATAAATGTACAGTTAAGTCATTAAAACATTGTATTTGGAGTTGGAAATGCAAAGCCAAAAAATCCGTATTCGTCTGAAAGCGTTTGATCATCGTCTGATCGATGCTTCAACACAAGAAATTGTGGACACAGCGAAACGTACAGGTGCGCAAGTGCGTGGACCGATTCCACTTCCTACTCGCAAAGAGCGTTATACAGTATTGATTTCTCCACACGTAAACAAAGATGCGCGTGATCAGTATGAAATCCGTACACACAAACGTGTTCTAGACATCGTTGAGCCAACTGAAAAAACTGTTGATGCTCTAATGAAGCTAGATCTTGCGGCAGGCGTGGAAGTACAAATCTCTTTGGGTTAATAGCTCAAAGTTTGGGGTGCGACAACCGGCTGGTTATCAGTCGGCTATATGCACAATAGTGGAATGATCTGGAATGATCAGCCGTAGCGGGTGATAGCCCCATACACAACTGGCAAGTGAGGTAAAAAATGGCTATTCAATTAGTCGGACGCAAAGCCGGTATGACACGTATCTTCACTGAAGATGGTGTATCCGTGCCAGTAACCGTCATCGAGGTTGAACCGAACCGCGTTACTCAGGTGAAAACAACAGAAACTGATGGCTACCAAGCTATTCAAATTACTGTAGGTTCTCGCCGTTCGAGCCGCGTTAACAAAGCTGCTGCGGGTCATTATGCAAAAGCGAATGTTGAAGCAGGTCGTGGTTTGTGGGAGTTCCGCCTGGCAGGTGACGAAAAAGAAATCAATGTTGGTGATGAGCTAACTGTTGCTGATTTCGAATCTATCCAAATGGTTGATGTAACTGGTCAATCAAAGGGTAAAGGGTTTCAAGGTGCCATTAAGCGTCATAATTTTAGTATGCAAGACGCTACTCATGGTAACTCGTTGTCTCACCGTGCACCTGGTTCTATCGGCCAATGTCAAACACCTGGTCGTGTTTGGAAAGGCAAGAAGATGGCTGGCCATATGGGTGCTGCACAGGTAACTACACAATCACTAGAAGTGGTTCGCGTAGACACAGAACGTAACCTTATCCTTGTGAAAGGTGCCGTACCTGGTGCAGTAAATGGTGATGTTATTCTTCAATCAGCTGTTAAAGCTCGCTAAGAGGGGTAGACAATGAACTTGAATCTAACAGGCGCGGAAGGAACTGTAGAAGTTTCTGATGTAGCCTTTGCTCGTGAATATAACGAAGCGTTGGTTCACCAAGTAGTTACATCTTACTTGGCTGGCGCTCGTCAAGGATCACGTGCACAGAAAACACGCTCTGAAGTAGCAGGTGGCGGACGCAAACCTTGGAAACAAAAAGGTTCTGGTCGTGCACGCGCAGGTACTATCCGTAGCCCTCTATGGCGCTCTGGTGGTGTTACTTTCGCTGCTAAGCCACAAGATCACTCTCAGAAAGTGAACAAGAAGATGTACCGTGCAGCAATGCGCACCATCTGGTCTGAGCTTGTACGTCAAGACCGTCTTGTTGTTGTTGAAGAACTTAAATTGGAAGCTCCAAAAACTAAGCTCTTCATAGCAAAAATGGCAGAATTGAATATTGAGAACGCTTTGATTGTTTCCGATAACTTGGACGACAATTTATTCTTAGCGGCTCGCAACATTCCAAACGTAGATGTACGTGATGCAGCGTCTATCGACCCTGTTAGCTTGATTGCTTACGACAAAGTGTTGGTGACAGTTGGTGCTCTGAAACAAGTTGAGGAGGCACTAGCATGATCGGCGAACGTATTTATAAAGTTCTGTTGGGTCCACATATTTCCGAAAAAGCTACAATCGTTGCCGAAGGTAATGGTCAGTATGTTTTTCGTGTAACTGGTGATGCAACGAAACCTGAAATCAAACAAGCTATCGAAGCGCTTTTTGAAGTCAAAGTTGAGTCTGTTCGCACGTTGAACCATAAAGGTAAAACTAAGCGTACAGTTCGTGGTCTAGGTAAACGTAAAGACGTGAAAAAAGCGTATGTGCGTTTGGCTGAAGGTCAAGACATTGATTTCATGGTCGCTGAATAAGGGGAGATAGGTCAATGGCTGTTGTTAAAAGTAAGCCAACGTCTGCAGGCCGTCGTCACGTTGTTAAAGTTACCAACAACGATTTGCACAAAGGCGCACCATATGCACCTTTGCTAGACACAAAAAGCAAATCTGGTGGACGTAACAATAACGGACGCATCACTACGCGTCACGTAGGTGGTGGTCATAAGCAGCATTACCGTATGGTTGATTTTCGTCGTAATAAAGATGGAATTTCTGCGGTAGTTGAGCGTTTGGAATATGATCCAAACCGTTCTGCAAATATTGCATTAATTAGATATGCTGATGGTGAGCGTCGTTACATTATCGCTTCCAAAGGTATGGTCGCTGGCAATATCGTTTTTAGTGGTGCAGATGCGCCTATCAAAGCAGGTAATACTTTGCCTCTGCAAAATATTCCAGTTGGTAGTACCGTACACTGTGTCGAGCTTAAGCCAGGTAAAGGTGCGCAAGTTGCACGTTCCGCTGGTGCTTCTGCTCAGCTAGTTGCTCGTGAAGGTCGTTACGTTACCCTTCGCCTACGTTCAGGTGAAATGCGTAAAGTATTGACAGAATGTCGCGCTACTTTAGGTGAAGTATCAAACTCTGAGCATAGCTTACGAGTTCTTGGTAAAGCTGGTGCTACGCGTTGGCGTGGTGTTCGTCCTACCGTTCGCGGTTCGGCGATGAACCCAGTGGATCACCCACATGGTGGTGGTGAAGGTCGTAGCAAAGGTGGTCGTCACCCAGTTACGCCATGGGGTGTGCCTACTAAAGGTTACAAAACGCGCAGCAACAAGCGTACTGACAAACTTATTGTACGTCGCCGTACTAAGTAATAAGAGGAAACGACTGTGCCACGTTCACTAAAAAAAGGTCCTTTTATCGACCTTCATTTGTTGAAAAAGGTAGAGGCTGCGGTAGAGAAAAATGATCGTCGTCCAATTAAAACTTGGTCACGCCGTTCTACTATCTTCCCTGATTTTGTAGGGTTGACTATCGCTGTCCATAATGGTCGCCAGCATGTTCCAGTTCTAGTAACTGAAGATATGGTCGGTCATAAATTGGGTGAGTTCGCTCCGACCCGTACATATCGTGGTCATGCTGCGGACAAGAAAGCCAAACGGTAATAAGGGGTATTAACATGAGTGAAGTAAAAGCTTCATTGAAGGGTGCTCGCCTCTCAGCGCAGAAGGCCCGTTTGGTTGTAGATCAAATCCGCGGCAAATCTGTTAGCGAAGCACTGAACATTTTAACGTTCAGTCCTAAGAAGGCGGCAGTAATTGTCAAGAAAGTGCTGGAGTCTGCTATAGCTAACGCTGAGCATAACGAAGGTGCTGATGTAGATGACTTGCGTGTGTCTACGGCTTACGTTGACGAGGCTATGACTCTGAAACGTATTATGCCACGTGCCAAAGGCCGTGCTGACCGTATTCTAAAACGCGGTTGCCATATTACAGTTAAAGTCGCTGACTAATTAGGAGAAACCCAATGGGTCAGAAGGTTCATCCAACTGGTATACGCCTAGGGATAGTTAAAGATCATACTTCTACTTGGTATGCTAATAATCAAAACTACTCTAAGCTGTTATTAAACGATCTTCAGGTTCGTGCGTTCCTGGAGAAAAAATTGGTCCAGGCTTCTGTTTCTCGTATTGAGATTCAGCGCCCTGCTCAGACAGCTCGTATTACAATTCACACTGCCCGTCCGGGTATCGTGATTGGTAAGAAAGGCGAAGATGTTGAGAAACTACGTAATGCAGTTTCTGAAATGATGGGCGTACCTGTCCACATCAACATCGAAGAAATTCGCAAGCCTGAAATGGATGCTAAATTGGTTGCGCAGAATATTGCTAGCCAACTTGAGCGTCGCGTAATGTTCCGTCGTGCTATGAAGCGCGCAGTACAAAATGCAATGCGTGCAGGCGCGAAAGGTATCAAGGTTCAGGTAAGTGGTCGTTTAGGCGGTGCAGAAATTGCACGTGCTGAGTGGTACCGTGAAGGCCGTGTGCCTCTACACACTCTACGCGCTGACATTGACTACGCTACTTATGAAGCTGCTACAACTTACGGCATCATTGGCGTAAAAGTGTGGATCTTCAAAGGCGAAATCTTGGGCGGTATTGAACAAGTGCGAGCTGATAAAGGCGCACAAAAGAAGAAGTCTAAGTGGGGGGTAAGTCATGTTACAACCGAAACGTACTAAGTTCCGCAAAATGCAGAAAGGCCGTAACCGCGGTCTTGCTCTTCGCGGAAACCAAGTTAGCTTTGGTGAATTCGGATTGAAGTCCACAGAACGTGGTCGTCTTACTGCTCGTCAAATTGAAGCGGCGCGTCGTGCAATGACTCGTCATATCAAACGTGGTGGTAAAATCTGGATTCGTGTGTTCCCTGATAAGCCGATTACTCAGAAACCTCTTGAGGTTCGTCAGGGTAAAGGTAAGGGTAGCGTAGAATACTGGGTTGCACAGATTCAACCTGGAAAAATGCTTTATGAAGTTGAGGGCGTTTCAGAGCAGTTAGCACGCGAAGCGTTTGCGTTAGCTGCAGCTAAGCTTCCTCTGTCCACAACTTTCGTAACGCGTACGGTGATGTAGATGAAAGCAAAAGAAATGCAAGAAAAGTCTGTAGCTGAGCTACAAGCGACCTTGATTGAACTGCTACGTGAGCAATTTACTCTGCGTATGCAGAAAGCCACTGGTCAGTTAGCGCAAACTCATTTGCTCTCGCAAGTTCGCCGCAATATCGCGCGTGTTAAAACCGTGCTAAATGATAAGGCAGGTAACTAAGATGGCAGAAACAAAAGCGCGTACAGCTACTGGTAAAGTAGTTAGCGATAAGATGGATAAAACCATCACGGTACTAGTTGAGCGTACAGAAAAACATCCTCTATACGGTAAGTTTGTACGTCGTTCAACTAAGCTACACGCTCACGATGAAAACAATGAGTGCCAGATTGGTGATACGGTTAAGGTCGTAGAAACACGTCCTTACTCTAAGTCTAAGACTTGGAATCTGGTTCAAGTTGTAGAGAAAGCAGCAGCTGTATAAGCTGCTCCTTCCTTCGTGAGACTTGTTATCTAATTTGATTGGAGAGCAGTAATGATTCAAACAGAATCGATGCTTGATGTAGCAGATAACAGCGGCGCAAAGCGTGTTCAGTGTATTAAAGTACTGGGTGGCTCACATCGTCGTTATGCTGCTATCGGTGACATCATTAAGGTCACAGTGAAAGAAGCGATCCCTCGTGGTCGTGTTAAAAAAGGGCAGGTTCTTAACGCAGTTGTCGTTAGAACTAGGAAAGGTGTTCGTCGTTCTGATGGTTCTGTGATCCGTTTTGATGTAAACTCAGCGGTTATATTGAATGCTTCAGGACAGCCTATTGGTACTCGTATCTTTGGCCCTGTAACACGTGAATTGCGTACTGAGCAGTTCATGAAAATTGTTTCTCTTGCACCTGAAGTGCTGTAAGAGGGAGAGGGGACATTATGCGTAAGATCAAACGTAACGACGAAGTTATTGTGATTGCTGGGAAAGACAAAGGCAAGCGCGGTAAAGTTGTTAAGGTAGTAGACGAAAATCGAGTTCTAGTTTCTGGCATTAATACCGTTAAGAAGCACGAGAAACCAAACCCTATGAAGGGTTCAACTGGTGGTATCGTTGAACAAGAAGCACCTATCCAGGTTTCCAATGTAGCTATTTTTAACAATGCTACGGGTAAAGCGGATCGCGTCGGCTTTAAATTGAACGAAGACGGTACGAAAGTGCGTGTTTTTAAATCAAATAGTGAAGCGATCGACGCCTAAGAGCGAGAATTATAGCCATGGCGAGACTTAAGCAAGTTTATAAAGATCAAGTTGTAGCAAAACTTACAGAAGAGTTTAGCTACAAGAATGTGATGGAAGTGCCTAAAATCACTAAAATCACTTTAAATATGGGTGTTGGTGAAGCTATCGCAGACAAGAAACTTCTTGAGCATGCGGTAAATGATCTTGAAGCACTTAGCGGCCAAAAAGTTGTAGTGACTAAGGCTCGTAAATCTGTAGCAGGCTTTAAAATTCGTGACGGTTATCCGATCGGTTGTAAAGTTACTCTACGTGGCGAGCGTATGTGGGATTTCTTCGATCGCTTGGTTGATGTGGCTATTCCACGTATCCGTGACTTCCGTGGACTTAATCCTAAGTCTTTCGACGGTCGTGGTAACTACAGTATGGGTGTTAAAGAGCAAATCATCTTCCCTGAGATCGATTACGATAAAGTAGATCGTGTACGTGGTATGGATATTACCATTACAACGACTGCTCGTACCGATGAAGAAGGTCGTGCTTTGCTAGCAGCCTTTAGTTTCCCTTTCAAGAAATAAGAGGTAGGAATCATGGCTAAAATATCAATGATTCAGCGCGAAGCAAAACGTACCAAATTAGTAGCTAAATTCGCTGAAAAGCGTGCGGCTCTAAAGGCGATCATTAGCGACGTTAATGCATCGGACGATGAAAAGTGGGAAGCGACGCTTAAACTGCAAGCGCTTCCACGCGATTCATCTTCTTCACGCCAACGTAATCGTTGCCAAATTACAGGTCGTCCGCACGGTGTATACCGTCGCTTCGGTCTGTCTCGTATCAAACTGCGTGAAGCAGCGATGCGTGGTGACGTACCAGGCATGAAGAAAGCTAGTTGGTAAGCAAGTAGAGCGCGATCATAATACATGGCAGTGAGTGGAGTGTCTAAATACTGGACATTCTGCTCGCTGCTGTGTACTATGCGCGAGCTCTATTTGCTGCACAATGGTTTTTAAATTAGGAGCTCTTAAATGAGTATGCAAGATACCCTTGCGGATATGTTTACACGTATTCGTAATGCACAGATGGCTGCAAAGACCTCTGTGAGCATGCCTTCATCAAAAATGAAGTCATCGATTGCTGCTGTTCTACGTGAAGAAGGTTACGTTGGTGACTTTTCTGTAGATGAAGCAGTAAAGCCTACGCTTACTATCGAGTTGAAATACTACGAAGGTAAGCCAGTTATTGAACAAATCAAACGCGCATCTCGCCCAAGTTTGCGTCAATACAAAGGCACTAGTGCTCTACCAAAAGTAGAAGCTGGCCTTGGTGTTGCAATCATCTCTACCTCTAAGGGTGTGATGACAGACCGTGCAGCTCGTGCTGCTGGTATCGGTGGCGAAGTAATCTGCACAGTATTCTAGGAGTTAGTATGTCTCGAGTTGCTAATAGTCCCGTGACGCTTCCTAGTGGTGTAGATTTAACCCTAAATGGACAAAATGTTGTTGTTAAAGGCGGCAAAGGTTCTTTAGAGTTTAATGTTCACACAAGCGTACAAGTGTCTAAAGAAGAAAATGTTATCACCTTCGCTGCGCGCGATGGTGCAAAACAAAGCCGTGCCTTAGCTGGTACAACTCGTGCTTTGGTTAACAACATGGTTGTTGGAGTTAGCCAAGGTTTCGAGAAAAGATTGTTTCTTCAAGGTGTTGGTTACCGTGCTGCGCTTAAAGGCAATGTACTTAACCTATCTCTGGGTTTCTCTCACCCAGTAGATTACGAACTTCCTGAAGGCGTAACAGCTGAATGTGCTTCTCAAACAGAAGTCGTGATCCGTGGCATTGATAAACAAGCCGTTGGTCAGGTTGCTGCAGAAGTTCGTGGTTTCCGTCCACCAGAGCCATATAAAGGCAAGGGTGTTCGCTATTCTGATGAAGTAATTCGTCGTAAAGAAGCTAAGAAGAAGTAGGTAGGCATTCATGAACACTAAAAAACAATCTCGGATTCGTCGTGCACGTCGTGCTCGTTTGCATATTCGTGACTTAGGTGCGAATCGTCTTACTGTACATCGCACACCACGCCATATGTATGCTCAAGTGATTTCTCCTTGTGGTAGTAAAGTGCTAGCTAGCGCTTCTACACTTGAAGAAGCTCTTCGTGGCTCAGCGACAGGCAATAAAGCAGCGGCTAAAGAAGTCGGTACTTTGATTGCTACACGCGCTAAAGAAGCAGGTGTCACTTCGGTCGCTTTCGACCGTTCTGGCTTCAAATATCATGGCCGCGTTCAAGTTCTTGCTGACGCTGCACGTGAAGCCGGTCTAGAGTTCTAAGGGGTAGCAAATGGCAGTTAATGATCAACAAACTAGCGACCTCCAAGAGAAGCTAGTTCAAGTAAACCGCGTTGCTAAAGTTGTAAAGGGTGGTCGTATCTTCTCTTTCACAGCTTTGACAGTCGTTGGTGATGGTAAAGGTAAAGTTGGCTTTGGTCGTGGTAAAGCGCGTGAAGTTCCTCAAGCTATTCAAAAAGCAATGGAACAAGCTCGCCGCAACATGGTTTCTGTTAAGCTAGATGGCGATACTCTTCAGTATCCTGTTAAAGCGAATCACGGAGCGTCTAAAGTTTACATGCAGCCTGCGTCTCAAGGTACTGGCATTATCGCCGGTGGTGCAATGCGTGCGGTTCTAGAAATCGCTGGCGTTCACAACGTTTTGGCGAAATGTTACGGTTCTACAAACCCAGTAAACGTAGTTCGCGCTACGATAAAAGGTTTGCAGGATATGAAAGCACCTGAACAAATCGCGGCAAAACGCGGTAAGTCAGTCGATCAAATTTTGGGGTAATGTGTCATGGCGAATAATACCATCACAGTTCAACTAACCCGCAGCCCGATCGGTCGTCTTCCAAAGCACCGTGAAACTGTTAAAGGCTTGGGTTTGCGTAAAGTTGGCCAAACACGTGAGTTGGAAGATACTCCTTCTGTACGTGGCATGGTTAATAAAGTTTATTACATGGTTAAAGTGGTAGGGGAATAACATGTTCTTAAATACACTTCGTCCTGGCGAAGGTAGCAAGCATGCTCCTAAACGTGTTGGTCGCGGCATTGGTAGCGGCTTGGGCAAAACCGGCGGACGAGGCCATAAAGGTCTTAAGTCTCGCTCTGGTGGCTCAGTAAAACCTGGTTTTGAAGGTGGTCAAATGCCTTTGCAGCGTCGTCTGCCAAAATTCGGTTTTACTTCACGTCAGGCAAAGTATGTTGCTGAGGTTCGTTTAAACGAGCTTGCTGCTGTAAATGCTGAAGTTGTAGATTTGGCTGCTCTTAAAGGCGCCGACATTCTAGGTCATCAAATTAAGACTGCACGTGTGATTTTGTCTGGTTCTATCGACAAAGCTATCACTGTTCGTGGTCTTAAAGTGACTAAAGGTGCTCGTGCCGCTATTGAAGCAGCTGGCGGAAAAGTCGAGGAATAAATGGCAAAGCGTGGCTCACTACCAGCTGGTATGCAAAACGGATTAAGCGAGCTTTGGGCTCGTATTCGTTTTGTCTTTCTGGCAATTATTGTATACCGAATCGGTGCGCACATTCCTGTCCCGGGCATTAACCCTGACAGATTGTCTGCGTTGTTTGATCAAAATGAAGGCACTATTCTGAGTTTATTTAACGTATTCTCAGGGGGCGCGCTTGAGCGCATGAGTATTTTTGCGCTTGGGATTTTGCCCTACATTTCGGCCTCTATTATTATGCAGTTATTGACGGTTGTGAGTCCGCAGCTAGAGCAGCTTAAGAAAGAGGGTGAGGCGGGTCGTCGTAAGATTACTCAATACACTCGATACGGAACAGTGTTACTTGCTCTTGTTCAATCCGCTAGTATGGCGGTTGGCTTGGCAAGTCAAGGGATATCATTTAGCAGCGGTATGGAATTCTATGCTGTTGCGGTTGTTACTCTTGTTGCTGGTACTGTTTTCTTGATGTGGCTAGGTGAGCAAGTTACTGAAAAAGGCATTGGTAATGGTATATCCATTCTTATCTTTGCAGGTATCGTTGCTGGTTTACCTTCTGCTTTAGGTCGTTCATTTGAGTCGGCTCGTCAAGGCGATATCAATATTTTAGCTTTGTTGCTAATTGGTATAATGGCTATTGCGACTATTGCTTTCGTTGTTTTCATCGAACGCGGTCAACGTCGCATAACAGTTAATTATGCTAAGCGTCAGCAAGGCAAAAAAGTATTTGCTGCACAAAAGAGTCATTTGCCTCTTAAAGTGAATATGGCTGGTGTGATTCCACCTATTTTTGCTTCAAGTATCCTTTTGTTCCCTGCTTCGATCGGCCAATGGTTTGGTCAAGGTGAAGGAATGGAATGGCTGCAAAATATCTCTTTGGCTCTAGCTCCTGGGCAACCGCTCTATGTGCTGTTGTTTGCGATAGCAATTGTATTCTTTTGCTTTTTCTATACAGCACTGGTGTTCAACCCTAAAGATGTGGCAGATAACTTGAAAAAGTCCGGTGCTTTTTTGCCGGGTATTCGTCCAGGCGATCATACAGCTCGATATATTGATGGTGTAATGACTCGTTTGACACTGTTTGGTGCTTTGTACATCACTCTAGTGTCGCTGATGCCTCAGTTCTTTGTTGTTGCGTGGAATGTTCCATTCTACTTTGGCGGTACCTCTATGTTAATCGTAGTGGTTGTTGTCATGGACTTTATGTCGCAAGTTCAAAGTCATTTGATGAGTCAGCAATACGAATCATTAATGAAGAAATCTAATCTGACTGGTTATGGTCCAAATGGCCTAATGCGTTAAGCGTTGGTTGGAGTTGAACATGAAAGTACGTGCATCTGTAAAGAAAATCTGTCGTAACTGTAAAATCGTTCGTCGTAACGGTTCAGTTCGAGTGATTTGCATTGAGCCTCGTCACAAACAGCGTCAAGGTTAATAGCGAGTTCGCTCGATGATGGGAAAGGGTGGTTGATTTATGGCCTAAAGATAGGCATAATCAGCCGCCCTCATGAAAGTAAAGTGATGAATTAACATATAATCATCAATAACAACGGAGTAAAGTGAATGGCTCGTATAGCCGGTGTCAATATTCCTGACAATAAACATGCGGTCATTTCTCTGACTTACATCTTCGGAATTGGTCGCACTCGTTCTCTCGCAATCTGCGCTGCTACGGGTGTTGCTGAAACTGCGAAAATTGGTTCATTAAGTGATGATGTCCTTGATGAACTTCGTGGCGAAGTTGGGAAGTATACTGTAGAGGGTGACTTACGTCGTGAAGTCAGTATGTCTATCAAACGTTTGATGGACCTAGGTTGTAATCGCGGGATTCGTCATCGCCGCAGCCTACCAGTTCGTGGTCAACGTACCAAAACGAACGCTCGTACACGAAAAGGCCCTCGTAAGCCTATTCGTAAGTAATTTAAACGCGTTTCGCTCTAGCCACAAGTTCGCTAGAGCTGAGCATTAAATAGGAAAGTGCAATATGGCTAAGCCAGCTACGCGCAACACCAAGAAAAAAGTCAAAAAGACGGTCGTCGACGGTGTTGCTCATGTACACGCGTCATTTAATAACACGATCGTGACTATCACTGACCGCCAAGGTAATGCTTTATCTTGGGCTACTGCCGGTGGTTCTGGTTTTCGCGGTTCTCGTAAAAGTACTCCTTTCGCAGCTCAAGTAGCAGCGGAGCGTGCCGGTACTGTCGCACAAGAGTTCGGCCTTAAAAACGTTGACGTAATGATTAAGGGCCCAGGTCCTGGTCGTGAGTCCGCAGTTCGTGCATTAAATGCATTGGGCTTGCGTATCAATAACATCACAGATGTGACGCCAATTCCGCACAACGGTTGTCGTCCACCTAAGAAACGTCGCGTTTAATTGAGGAGACAGATACATGGCTCGTTATATAGGTCCAACTTGTAAGTTGTCTCGTCGTGAAGGTACCGACTTGCAATTGAAGAGCGGTTCACGCGCTCTTGAGTCGAAATGTAAAGTAGAAACGGTTCCTGGTGTGCACGGTGCACGTCGCGGTCGTCTTTCTGATTACGGCTTACAATTACGTGAGAAACAAAAAGTACGTCGTATGTACGGTGTTCTTGAAAAACAATTCCGTAATTACTACAAATCTGCTGCTCGTCTTAAAGGTGCAACTGGTGAAAATCTTCTGCAACTTTTGGAATCACGTTTAGATAACGTTGTATATCGCGCAGGTTTTGGTTCTACACGTGCAGAAGCTCGTCAACTAGTTGGCCATAAAGGCATTCTAGTTAATGGCGCTACGGTTAACATCCCGTCTTACCAAGTTAAAGCTGGTGACGTTGTGTCAATTCGTGAAAAAGCTAAGAAGCAATTGCGTGTACAAAGCGCACTAGAGCTATCTAAAGGTCGTGCACCGATCCATTGGATCGAAGTTGATTCAACTAAACTGGAAGCTACTTACAAAGCACTTCCAGAACGTGCCGATTTATCAGCTGAAATTAATGAGAACCTAATTGTCGAACTTTACTCTAAGTAAGTCGGTAATTGGGATTAAGAAATAGGTGGATCTATGCAGCGTTCAGTGAGCGAATTGTTAACCCCACGCAACATTGAAGTTCAGGAACTAGGCAACTGTCGCGCTAAAGTCACACTGCAACCACTAGAACGTGGTTTTGGGCATACTTTGGGTAACGCACTGCGCCGTATCTTGCTTTCTTCAATGCCAGGTTGTGCGATTGTTGAAGTTGAAATCGACGGTGTATTACACGAATACAGCGCAATCGAAGGGGTTAAAGAAGATGTAATTGAAATTCTTCTTAACCTGAAAGGAGTTGCGATCGCTCTACACGGGCAAGATGAAGCAACTCTTACTCTAAGTAAAAAAGGTCCTGGTATCGTAACAGCTGGTGATATCCAGTTGGTTGCTGATGCAGAGATCGCTAACCCGGATCATGTTATTGCGCACTTGGATGACACTGCAGAGTTAACTATGCAGATCAAAGTCGCTCGTGGCCGTGGTTATGAGCCTGCTGATGCTCGTGTTGCTGGCGACGATGAGACTCGTCCAATCGGTCGCTTGCAACTGGATGCCTCATTCAGCCCTGTTCGCCGTGTTGCGTACAGTGTCGATAATGCTCGTGTAGAGCAGCGTACAGATTTAGATAAGTTAGTCTTAGACATCGAATCTAATGGTACTATCGATCCTGAAGAAGCAATTCGTCGTGCAGCGACTATTTTACAACAGCAAATCGCGGTTTTTGTCGCCCTTGAAAGCGAAAGCGAAGCGCCTGTTGTAGAAGAAGAGGATGAGATTGATCCAATTTTGCTACGCCCGGTTGATGATCTTGAATTGACCGTTCGCAGTGCTAACTGTTTAAAAGCAGAGAACATTTATTACATCGGTGATTTGATTCAACGTACTGAGGTTGAGCTTCTTAAGACGCCTAACCTAGGTAAGAAGTCGTTAACTGAAATCAAAGATGTTTTAGCACAGCGTGGTTTGTCTTTGGGAATGCGTTTAGAGAATTGGCCGCCGGCTAGTTTGAAAGACGATAGCAAAGTTCTAGCTCGCTAGGTCATTGTTCCCTGACCACCGTAGTTTGGTAAGGAATGTAAAATGCGTCATCGTAAGAGTGGACGTCACTTAAACCGTACTAGCTCACATCGTAAAGCGATGTTTAAAAACATGGCTTCTTCTTTGTTCGAACACGAAGTTATTAAAACTACGTTGCCGAAAGCTAAAGAGCTACGTCGTGTTGCTGAGCCATTGATCACATTGGCGAAAGTTGATTCTGTTGCGAATCGTCGCCTTGCCTTTGCTCGTACTCGTAGCAAAGATGCAGTAGGTAAATTGTTCTCTGAACTTGGTCCTCGTTACCAAGCTCGTCCTGGTGGTTATGTTCGCATTCTTAAATGTGGCTTCCGCACAGGTGACAACGCACCTATGGCTTATGTTGAATTGGTCGATCGTCCAGTTACAGAAGCCGCTGAGTAATATCAGTTTGTAATAAAAAGCCGAGCTATTAGCTCGGCTTTTTTTTGTTCAAAATTTGACTGATATACAGGCATAAAAAAATACCCGAAGAAGTTGGGCTTCTCCGAGTATTATATTTTCTATGAATATGGCTAATTAAGCATTTGTTTTAAGAAGCGACCAGTATGAGAATTTTCTGCTTTAGCGATATGCTCAGGCGTTCCTTCAGCTACTATATATCCGCCACCGCTCCCACCTTCTGGTCCTAAATCTACGATCCAATCCGCTGTTTTTATCACATCAAGGTTGTGTTCAATAACGACGACAGTATTGCCGTGATCTCTTAGACGATGGAGAACTTTTAGTAGCTGTTCTATATCGGCAAAGTGCAGACCTGTTGTCGGCTCATCCAAAATGTAAAGCGTTGTGCCTGTGTCACGTTTTGACAGTTCTTTTGCCAGCTTAACCCGCTGTGCTTCACCCCCAGAAAGCGTTGTCGCCGCTTGTCCAAGGCGAATATAACCCAAACCAACATCTATTAGGGTCTGTAGCTTTCTAGCAATAGAGGGTACTGGATCAAAGAACTCGCGAGCATCTTCAATGGTCATTTCTAAGCATTCGTGAATATTTTTTCCCTTGTAATGAATCTCTAACGTTTCGCGATTGTAGCGCTTACCTTTACAGGTATCACAAGGTACGTAGATATCCGGAAGAAAGTGCATTTCAACCTTTATTACGCCATCACCTTGGCAGGCTTCGCAGCGCCCACCTTTGACGTTAAAGCTGAATCGTCCTGGTTTATAGCCTCGTGAGCGAGATTCTTGTGTCGCCGAGAACAGCTCTCTCATTGGCGTGAAGATGCCAGTGTAAGTTGCTGGGTTTGATCTTGGTGTGCGGCCGATAGGGCTTTGATCGATATCCACGCACTTGTCAAATAAATCTAAACCTTCAATACGTTCATGTGGTGCAGGTTTCAGAGTGGTAGCACCATTAAGTGCTGTGGCAGCAAGAGGGTATAAAGTGCCGTTTATTAATGTCGATTTACCGGACCCGGAAACACCGGTAATGCAGGTCATTACGCCGACAGGGATCTTAAGATCAACCGTATTTAGATTGTTGCCTGTTGCGCCTATCAGCTTAAGGTGTTGTTTGTCCTTAGCTTGATGGCGAATGGCTGGAATTTCAATTTTGCGCTTACCTGTTAGAAACTGTCCCGTAATAGACTCAGGGCAGTCCATTATGTCTTGTGGCGTACCGCTGGCGATAATTTGTCCGCCGTGAATACCTGCACCAGGGCCAATGTCGACAACAAAGTCAGCTACACGAATGGCATCTTCATCGTGTTCAACTACAATGACGGTATTGCCTAAGTCTCTTAGTCTGGTCAGTGTTGCTATTAGTCTTTCGTTATCTCGTTGATGCAAACCAATGGATGGCTCATCAAGGATATACATAACCCCCACTAAACCAGCACCGATTTGACTGGCAAGTCGGATTCGTTGTGCTTCGCCGCCGGATAATGAGTCTGCTTTTCGGTCTAGCGTTAAATATTCCAAACCTACGTTTACCAAGAAGGTTAATCGGTCACGGATTTCTTTAAGAATCTTGGAGGCGATTTCACCGCGTGATCCTGGGAGTTCAAGAGTCTCAAAATACTTCAAGCACTCTGCAATTGGATACGTCACCACTTCTGGCAATGTTTGCTCAGCAATAAAGACGTTGCGAGCGGATCGATTGAGTCGAGAGCCATGACAGTCTGGACAAGGTTGAACGCTGATATACTGCGAAAGATCATCACGTACGCTATCAGATTCTGTTTCGTGATAACGACGTTGTAAGTTTGGAATGACGCCTTCAAATGAATGTGAGCGCGTCATCTTGTCGCCGCGTTCATTAATGTAGACGAAATCTATTTTGTCTTTACCAGAGCCATGCAAAATACGCTTTTTGAATTCATTGGGGATATTTTTGTATTTAGACTCTATGTCGAATCCATAGTGTTTTGCTAAAGCGCTAAGTTGCTGGTAGTAAAAAATACTACGACGGCCCCAGCCTCGGATTGCGCCTTCAGCAAGCGTCAGGGTTTCATCTTGAATGATTCGATCTGGATCAAACATTTGATGAGTACCTAAGCCATCACATGTCTGACAGGCACCATTTGGGTTGTTAAAGGAGAAAAGGCGTGGCTCTAATTCCGTTAAGCTGTAACCACAAATTGGACAGGCGAATTTGCTAGAAAAAATGTATTCTTCTTGCTCATCATCCATGTTGATGACTTTGGCGATGCCATCGGATAAATCAAGGCAAGTTTCAAAGGATTCTGCCAAGCGAAGTTGTAGATCGGAGCGAACTTTGAAACGGTCAATGACCACTTCGATTGTGTGTTTCTTGTTTTTCTCTAGTACTGGAGCGTCATCTAGATCGACGACGATGCCGTCGATTCTTGCACGAATAAAACCTTTTGAAAGCAAGTCGCTAATAGTATGTAAGTGCTCACCTTTTCGATCTTTGACAATGGGCGCAAGCAGCATCATCTTAGTTTCTTCTGGTAGCGATATAACTTTATCGACCATTTGTGATATGGTTTGCGCCTCTAAAGGTTCACCATGATCTGGGCAGCGAGGTTGTCCTGCACGGGCAAATAACAATCGTAGATAATCGTATATTTCTGTTATTGTACCGACTGTTGATCGTGGGTTGTGAGAGGTTGATTTTTGCTCGATAGAAATGGCAGGAGAAAGGCCTTCAATGTGGTCTATGTCTGGCTTTTCCATCATAGACAAAAACTGTCGAGCGTATGTGGAAAGGGATTCAACATAGCGACGTTGCCCTTCAGCGTATAACGTGTCGAAAGCGAGAGAGGATTTACCTGAGCCGGATAGGCCAGTAATCACCACAAGTTTGTCTCTTGGGATGTCTAGGTCCACATTTTTTAAATTGTGTGTGCGGGCCCCGCGTATGGTAATGGTATCCATGATTCTCCAATGTGAAGTCGATCAACAGAAAGAAATCTGTCAGTAAATTAAATAACTGTCTATTTTTACAGTAGTTGAAATGGAGCTTCAACGGTATTTTTTGTAAAATTGGCAATCTTTTTTCTTAACCACCTAGTTAAACGGTTGAAACCTCCTTATGGATCTACTTGAACGTCGTTCAGTTCTTGCTTTAGCGCTGATCTATTTATTCAGAATGTTAGGCTTGTTCCTTATAATGCCTGTCATCAGTGTTGCTGCTGATGGGTTAACTGGCGCAGATGCGGCTTTGATTGGTACAGCGATCGGTATTTATGGTCTGACCCAAGCGAGCTTACAGATTCCGATGGGAATGTGGTCAGATAAAATTGGCCGTAAACGCGTTATTGTCATCGGCTTGTTATTGTTTGCTGTGGGCAGTTTGATTTGTGCCAATGCGAATGATATCAACACTTTGATTATAGGACGAGCGGTTCAGGGCGCGGGTGCCATTGCCAGTACCTTGATGGCGCTATTGAGTGATGTCACGCGAGAGCAAAACCGTACCAAAGCTATGGCGATTGTTGGTATTAGTATCGGCGCCTCGTTTATGCTCTCTTTGGTATTAGGCCCTTGGATTTTTGCCTTAGTCGGGCTTTCAGGTCTGTTTTATTTGTCCTTTGCACTATCTTTACTGGGTATAGTCTTGATCATTTTTGCTGTGCCGAATATTGTCCAGCACACTTTTCGACGCGATACGACACCGAGCCTTTTGGCGTTAGGGTTGGTGTTAAAAGATTCAAGGCTGCGGTTCTTGAATGTGAGTGTTTTATTGTTGCATGCAAGCCTAACCGCTTTGTTTGTCACCGTGCCAAATTTGTTGATTCAGCAGTTTGATTTGCCCTTGTCACAACATAGCTGGCTATACTTAGCCATCATGGGTTTTGCCTTCGCAGGTATGTTACCATTGGTGATTATTGCCGAATCAAAAGGTAAGACAAAAGGCGTGTTAATCGCCGTGATGATTTTGTTAGGTTTAAGCTCAATATTGCTGCAATGGGCACCTTACATTTGGGTGTTTGGTGCGTTGTTGTGGGTTTATTTTGTAGGCTTTAATTCACTAGAAGCCGTGTTGCCGTCTCTTATTAGTAAGTTGGCACCTGTAGGTTATCGCGGCACAGCGATGGGCGTGTTTTCTACCCATCAATTTATGGGATCATTTTTGGGCGGTGTTGGTGGCGGTTGGCTGCTCCAGCATCATTCAAACAGTGGCGTCTTTTGGGTTGTTGGTGTGGTGTTTTTGGCTTGGTCACTTGTTTGTGCCATCCAGCCTGCACCTCGTCAGTTAAGTAGTCTGGCGTTTAGCCTGCCCAATATGACAGATGAAGAAGTAACGAAGTTGGCGGATCAACTTGCGCAAATCCAAGGAGTGGAAGGTATGCAAATTTTTAAAGATGAGCAAACCGCTTATCTGAAAGTCGATAAAAAAATATTAGACAAAGATGCTCTGGTGCGTCTGGCACCGCAAGTGCGTCTTTAAGTAAAACACTATTCTATCTTTTAGTTGGAGAAGAACGTCATGGCACGTGGAATAAACAAAGTAATTTTGATTGGTAACGCAGGCAACGATGCCGAAGTGCGTTTCATGCCATCTGGTGCAGCGGTTGCAAACGTTAATTTAGCGACAACAGAAAGCTGGCGTGACAAGCAAACAGGGCAAATGCAAGAGCGTACGGAATGGCACCGTGTTGCCTTCATGGATCGTGGTAATTTCCGTCTTGGTCAAATTGCAGGCGATTTTATTAAGAAAGGCTCTAAAGTGTACGTGGAAGGTTCATTGCGCACTCGTGAGTGGGAAAAAGACGGCATCAAACGTTATACAACCGAAATCGTCGCGAACGAAATGCAATTGCTAGATGGTCGCGGTGATAACGCTGGACAGCAAAGTGGTGGCTATGACTCTATGCAAGGTGGTGGCGGTTACGGCAATGCACCTCAACAGTCTGCTCCTCAACAAGGTGGGTATGGCCAAGCGCCAGCGCAACAGGCTCCACAGCAACATGCGCCTCAAGGCGGTTTTAATCAGCCTCAAGGTGGCGGTTATGGCCAAGCGCCACAGCAAGCAGCACCGCAGCAGGCGGCTCCACAACAAGCCGCTCCACAGTCTTTTGGTAGCTGGGGGAATGCGCCACAGCAAGCTCCTGCTCAAGCCGCACCGCAACAACGAGCGCCACAGCCAGCTCCTCAACGCGCACCAGCGCCTGAGCCAAAGCCTCAGCAAGCGCCAAACTTTGACGATTTTGACGACGATATTCCGTTCTAGGTTACGTATAAGTTGGAAATCCTTTGATACATTGGTGTTGAAGTAATAAAGGCTCCTGTTTAGGGGCCTTTATTGTTCTATAGTGGTGTGCTAAATAAGATGAGTAAATCAAAGAGGATTTAGGCTGTGAACGACGAAGATGAAACGTCTTTGTTCGCTCAAGAGGTGGCGGGTATTAAGCCACTTAAAAAAAGCGAAGTGTATCTGGGTAAGAAGGGTCCTCAGGTCGACTTTTCAGCTCGCCAAAAGGCGGCGTTGATCGCTAAAGAGGCGGACAGGAATCATTTGTCGCAAGACTATGTTGAAAAAGTCGAGCCCAATGATGTGCTTGAATATAAGCGTCCTGGCGTGCAAGATGGCGTATTTAAGCGTCTTAGGCAGGGTAAGTATGGCATAGAGGCGCGTTTAGATTTGCATCGTCATACCGTGGCTCAAGCGCGGGAGCAGGTGTATCAATTTGCTGATGACTGCATGCGTAACGATATTAGAGTCGCTATTATTGTGCATGGCAAAGGTGATCGTACCCCAGATCCTGATATTCGAGCTATGATTAAAAGCCATATTAATAAATGGTTGAGAGAGCTTGATGCTGTCATGGCGTTTCATAGTGCGCAACGACATCATGGTGGTTTGGGCGCTGTGTATGTATTGTTTAAAAAGACGGAAAAAGCACGCTTGGATGATTGGGAAAAACATCAGAAGCGTTAATGTTCTGTTTCGCCTTAGATGGGGTATTCACGTTAGTTCGTGCAGTAAAAGCCATGTTTTTGCTATAATCCCGCCACTTTGCTGTCTTGGACTTATGTTGTCTTGAATGTATCCAAACTGCCCCAAAACATTGTAATTATCGTATTCTAATTTTATCGAGGTAGAGAATGGCAAATAGCACCGCGCACCATCCTGCGTTTACGTTTCTTCGCAGTGAGTTTATTGATGCTCTGAATGTTACCGTTCAAGAGTTTGAGCACACAATCACAGGTGCTAAACATTTTCATATCGCGTCTGAGAATGACGAAAATGTATTCTTAGTTGGCTTAAAAACCGTTCCGACGGATTCATGTGGTGTCGCGCATATTCTTGAACACACTGTATTGTGTGGGTCTGAGCGTTTTCCTGTGCGTGATCCTTTCTTTATGATGATTCGCCGTTCGTTGAACACCTTTATGAATGCGTTTACGTCTTCCGATTGGACAGCTTACCCGTTTGCCAGTAAGAATAAGAAAGACTTCCATAACCTATTGGGTGTGTATTTGGATGCGGTGTTTTTCTCGCGTCTTGATGAATTGGACTTTTCTCAGGAAGGTCATCGCTTAGAGTTCGCCGAGCCAGACAATGCCGAGTCAGAATTGACGTTCAAAGGCGTTGTATTCAATGAGATGAAAGGCGCGATGAGCTCCACCACGTCGGTGTTGTGGCAAACACTAACCAAATATTTGTTCCCAAATAATACCTATCATTTCAATTCTGGTGGCGAGCCAACGGATATCCCAGATTTATCTTATCAAGATCTATTGGCGTTTTATCGTACGCATTACCATCCTTCCAATGCGGTATTCATGACGTTTGGTGATATTCCTGCTGAAACGCTTCAAGCTGAATTCGAAGAAAAAGTATTAAGCCGTTTTGAACGCTTAGAAGAGCAAGTCAGTGTGCCAAACGCGAAGCGTTATTTCTCGCCAGTACGAGTGGAAGAAGGCTACGCGGCGGATGAAGTGAAAGAAGATGGCAGCCACGTGGTCGTCAGTTGGTTGTTGGGAGAAAGTACCGATCTAAACCAACAGTTCGAAGCACAATTACTGTCTAGCGTTTTGCTAGATAACAGCGCATCACCTTTGTTACGAGTATTAGAAAACAGCGATCTTGGTCGCGCACCATCGCCAATGTGTGGCCTTGAAGACAGTAATAAAGAAATGAGCTTCATGTGCGGATTGGAAGGTGTAAAACGAGAAGATGCCCCGAAAGTGGAAGCTCTTGTGTTGTCGACTCTAGAAAGCATTGCTGAAAAAGGCGTGCCACAAGACATGGTTGATGCCATGTTACATCAATTGGAATTGAGCCAGCGTGAAGTCGGTGGTGGCAGCTATCCTTATGGTTTGCAGCTTATTTTAGCTGGCTTGTCGACTGCCGTTCATGCGGGGGATGTGATTGCCCAGCTTGATCTTGATCCTGTTATCAATGCAATGCGTGAGAAAGTTCAGGATCAGCAATATATTCCGAACTTGATTAAAAACTTGCTGCTAACAAATGCGCACCGAGTAACGCTAACATTAAGCCCAGATGATGCTCTTGAAGCGCGTCGAAATCAGGCAGAAAAAGACCGTTTGAGCAAGATCAAAGCCGCACTGTCAGATGCTGATAAACAGCAAATTATTGCTCGTAGTGCTGCATTGAAAGCGCGACAATCACAAGTGGACGACATGAGTATTCTGCCGAAAGTTGGCTTAGAAGATGTGCCAGCGCGTTTGCCAGAATATGAAAATGAAAAAGTGGCGGGTGATTTGCCGATTACCTTCTACCCACAAGGTACAAATGGATTGGTTTACCAGCAGTTGGTGATTGATTTGCCTGAGCTGGATGAAGAGGAAGCGGAATATTTGCCTCTGTTCTCTTCAATGATGACTGAATTAGGTATTGGCGAAGAAGATTACCTTGCTGTTCAGGAGCGTCAAGCTCAAGTTTGTGGTGGTTTAGGTGCCTCGAATTCGATTCGTGCAACGATTGAAGATCGCCAAGCTCTAAATGGTTACTTCATTTTGTCTTCTAAAGCCTTGGTGCCAAATGTTAAAGCCATGAGCGAATTGTTGAAAGACACTATGCTTAATGTACGTTTTGATGAAGCAAGCAGAGTGAAAGAGCTGGTGGCTCAACGTCGTGCGCGTCGAGAACAATCCATTACTGGCCAAGGTCACTCGCTTGCTATGACAGCGGCGTCTAGTGCGATTTCTGGTTTGGCGGCTCAGCAAGAAAAATGGAGTGGTATGTCAGGTATTCGTTCTGTGATTGCGCTGGACGATGCGATGAAAGCAGATAGCAAAACGGCCGAAAATATCTTGGCTATTTTCAAACGTTTGCATGAGAAATTGCTGCAAGCGAACAAACAGCTTTTATTGGTGGCAGAGCCTCAGCATGAAGTCAATATATTGAACGAAGTTCAGGCTGTTTTTGCAGATTTGCCTGCTGGCAATGCGCAAACTAAGTTTGCCATGGAGGCAGTTGACTCCAAAGTGAATGTTGCTTGGCTGACATCAACTCAGGTGAGTTTCTGCAGTAAAGCTTTCCGTACGGCATTTGGTGAACATCCTGATGTTGCTGCATTGACGGTGTTGGGTGGTTTCTTACGTAATGGTTTCTTGCATCGTGTGATCCGCGAGCAAGGCGGTGCTTATGGCGGCGGTGCGACGTTTGATGGTAGCACTGGCTCGTTCCGTTTCTACTCTTATCGTGACCCTCGTTTGACAGAAACCTTGTCGGACTTTGATGCTTCGATTGAGTGGATGCTCAATGAAACACACTCTGAAGATGCGCTTGAAGAAGCCATTTTAGGAGTGATTGGCTCGATGGATAAACCAGGCTCGCCAGCAGGTGAAGCGCAAAGTGATTTTTATGTGCATCTACATGGTCGTAGCTTGGCCTATAGAGAAGCTTTCCGTGCGAAAATTTTGGCCGTGACGCTTGAGCAGTTGAAGCAGGTAACGAAAACCTATTTAACCAAGGAAAATGAAAACGTCGCTGTGGTTACGTCCACGTCCAAGCGCGCTGAGCTAGAAATACTTGGGTTTGATATTCAGACCCTGTAAAAATATTGAGACCTTTGTACGGAATGACGAGCGCGTTATCGTGCAAAGGCCTCATTTAATAATAAATAACAAAACAGTCTTACTGACGGAAAATTAAATGGATCAGTTTCACGATATACGCCCCTATAACGACGCTGAAGTCGCCGAGGTGTTGAATAATCTGGTCGAAATGCCAGATTTTATTAATACAATTATTGGTTTTCGTTTTGCTCAATGGCCTAAGTTCTTGAATGCGCCATTGGCGTTTTTTGTCAAGCTGGCGCTAAAACGTCAAATTGCCAATATTTCGAATGTTCATGAGTTCCAAATGCGCGTTGCAAGTTACATGGAGCGCATGATTAAAACCACGACATCCAGTGTGGAATACCGAGGGATTGAGAAATTAGAGAAAGGCGTTGGTTATTTATTCTTGTCTAATCATCGAGATATCGCCATGGATCCGGCTTTTGTTAACTATGGTTTGTATTTGGCTGGTTTGGATACGGTTCGTATTGCTATAGGGGATAATTTATTGCGTCGCCCCTTTGTGTCTGATCTGATGCGACTTAATAAAAGCTTTATCGTTAAACGCTCAGCGAATGGCATTCGAGAGATGATGGCGGCTTTTGGACAACTTTCTTCCTACATCACAGAGTCATTAACGAAAGACCAAGCCAATATTTGGATTGCTCAAAAAGAAGGCCGGGCGAAAGATGGCTTGGATCAGACAGATCCTGCGATCATAAAAATGTTCTTTATGAGTCAGAAGAAAGAAAAAATAGCTTTCTCTGATGCGATGGCCAACTTGAAAATTGTGCCTGTCTCAATTGCCTATGAATACGATCCTTGTGCTTTTGATAAGGCGCGTGAGCTGCATCAAAAGTCAACAACAGGTAATTATGAAAAAGCTGAGTTTGAAGACATAGACAGTATTAAGAATGGTATTGTCGGTCAGAAAGGTAAGGTAGTCGTTACTTTTGGCGATGTCATAAAAGATGGTTTTGAAACGCCTGAAGAATTTGTTGCGGAAGTGGATCGCCAAATCATTACTAACTATGCGATCCAGACAACCAATGAAGCGGCGCTTGCGTTGCAGCAAGGATTGCCTACAACGGATAGTTCATTCTCAAGTTATCTTGAGCGTTGTCCTGCAAACTTAAAAGAAACTGTGTTAGCAATGTATGCAAATCCATTGAAACAGCAGCAAAAATATCTAAATAAACATGGGGAGTAAGCTGTCAATGAGTATGTGGGAGTCATCAAGATCTTGGATCGGCTCAACAATATTTGCCATTTACTATATGGTTTCCACCATTATATTTGGTGTTCTTGCGCCTTTCGCGACGTTCTTGTTGCCGAAGAATTATCGTCAACCAGTTTTGAATCTGCATAACAAAGGTTTGCTGTTTGTCTTTCGTATTTTTTGTGGTGTGAAAGTTGAGATAGTTGGCTTAGAGCATATCAATAAAAATCGTCCAGTCGTGCTGGTGGCCAATCATCAAAGTGAATGGGAAACCTATGTGCTGCAAGTGTTGATGGCGCCGGTTTCAACGGTGCTTAAAAAAGAACTGTTGTCAGTGCCTTTCTTTGGTTGGGGATTGCGTATGGTACAGCCAATTGCTATTGACCGCTCTCAACGTACTAATGCTCTGAAACAAATTATCAGTCAAGGCAAAGAGCGTTTAGATGATGGCCGTTCGGTGCTTATTTTTCCTGAAGGGACGCGAATCGCGCCCAATGAGGAGCAAGCCTTTAACAAAGGTGCCGCTATGTTAGCAACGTCGGCAGGTGTGCCTATTCTGCCTGTAGTGCATAACGCTGGTTACACTTGGCCAGGTAAACGCTGGCGCAAGTTTCCAGGATCTATCCGCGTTGTTATTGGGCCCATTATTGAATCAGAGGGTAAAAAAACCTCAGCATTACATGAAGAAATGGATGTGTGGATGCGTGCCGAAATGGCGAAGCTCCCAAAAGGAAATGACTTTCTGTTTTAGCTTTGGCGCTAAACTAACTGCCATGCTAAATTGAAGATATAAAAAAGCCGCATCAATGATGCGGCTTTTTTTGTCACTAAAGATTATTTACGCTGTGTATCTTTTGAATACTAAGCTGGCATTGGTGCCGCCAAATCCAAAGCTGTTAGACATGATCATGTTTAGATTCGCATTGTCTTTACGAGTGGTAACCACTGGAATGTTTCCTGCGGCTGGATCAAGCTCGTCGATGTTTGCAGATGCTGCGATGAAGTTGTTTTCCATCATTAGCAAGCAGTAGATCGCTTCATGAACGCCCGCCGCTCCTAAAGAGTGACCTGAAAGGGATTTCGTAGAGCTAATTAATGGGATATTGTCGCCGAAAGTTTCGTTGACTGCTTGTAGTTCTTTCATGTCGCCAGCAGGTGTGCTTGTGCCATGAGTGTTGATGTAATCAATATCGCCATCAATTGTACTCATCGCCATTTGCATGCAGCGTACTGCGCCTTCGCCAGAAGGAGCAACCATGTCATAACCATCAGATGTCGCGCCGTAACCTACTAGTTCCGCGTAGATTTTTGCACCACGAGCTTTAGCGTGTTCTAGTTCTTCGATAACTAGCATGCCGCCGCCGCCAGCAATAACGAAACCGTCACGATTTGCATCGTAAGCACGAGAAGCCTTCTCAGGTGTTTCGTTGTACTTTGAAGACAGAGCGCCCATGGCATCAAACATACAAGTTTGAGTCCAGCTTTCTTCTTCGCCACCACCTGCAAATACGATATCTTGTTTGCCTAGTTGGATAAGTTCCATGGCATTACCGATACAGTGAGCACTGGTCGAGCAAGCAGACGTAATTGAATAGTTCACGCCTTTAATTTTGAACGGCGTTGCTAAACAAGCAGAAACCGTACTACCCATAGTTTGGGTAACGCGGTATGGACCAACGCGCTTAACACCTTTCTCGCGAAGAGTATCTGCAGAATCAACAAGGTTTTTAGCAGAAGCACCACCAGACCCTGCAACTAAGCCTGTGCGAATATTAGATACTTGGTCTTCCGTTAAACCAGCATCTGTAATGGCTTGTTGCATAGAAACGTAAGCGTAAGTTGCAGCATCGCCCATGAAGCGGCGAACTTTGCGATCAATACTTTCTGCATCTAAATCAATACGACCACAAACGTGGCTACGAAAGCCATGTTCTTTGTAATCTTCAGCGAAACGAATACCAGACTGGCCCTCGCGCAAGGAGTTTAGAACGCTCTCTTTGTCATTGCCTAGGCAGCTGACAATGCCAAGACCTGTTACTACTACACGACGCATAAATGTGCCTCTTTCATTCTTAATCTTTAGAAGTTATCAGTTGAAGTGAATAAGCCTACACGCAGATCTTTTGCTGTGTAAATTTCACGACCATCAACTTTAACACTTCCGTCTGCAATCCCCATCACTAACTTGCGCTCAATTACGCGCTTAAGGTTAATGTGGAAGGTAACTTTTTTCGCTGTGGGGAGGATTTGCCCAGTGAATTTTACTTCGCCAGAACCGAGTGCACGACCGCGGCCTTTATTTCCCTTCCAGCCAAGAAAAAATCCTACTAGCTGCCACATCGCGTCTAAGCCAAGGCAACCTGGCATAACTGGGTCTCCGGGAAAGTGACATGCAAAAAACCATAAGTCTGGATTGATGTCTAGCTCAGCAATTATTTCGCCTTTGCCGTGTTCCCCGCCTTCAGTTGAGATGTGAGTAATGCGATCCATCATTAGCATATTGCCGACAGGAAGCTGGGCATTGCCTGCACCAAACATTTCACCGTGGCCGCATTTTAATAGTTCGTCTTTTTCAAAAGATGAAGCTGTAGTCATTGTAGTCCTATATCCACATCCAGCCGATGACTCAAAATAGTCTGGCGGATTGTCGTGGTCCAGTTTGCAGTAGAAAATCCAACTGATTATATCGGTTTGGAGTCCTAATATGAATGTTTGAACGGAAAAAAACCAAATTACCTGCATGAAAAATGATCATTTCTGCATTGTTGCATGTTTTTCAAGTCTATTGTGAGAAGTGAGCGGTGGTTTTAGGGGGATTTGTTATTGCCGATCATTATTATGTTTTTCTGTTAAAGTGTCTGTTTTAGTAATGTCTTGGGTGTTTTGAGTGTCTTTTATGATTTCAAAAAGAAATGTAAGTCTTGCTGCTTGGCAGTATCAATTTGACGGTGGTCATATTGAAGGCTACTTGACTCCGATGATGGGTAATCGGTCAACGATTCATTTTCTTCACGGTAATGGTTTTTCGGTAAGGACTTACTTGTGTTTTTTAGAAAAGCTCGAAGGCTATAATTTTATTATGCAAGATGCCGCTGGTCATGGAGAGTCAACCGCAGGAAAACGTTTTGTTGGTTGGAATGCTACCGCCTCGCGTTTTGTTGAATCATTGGGTTCGCAACGGTCGGTGTTACCTAAGAATGAACTGATTGGTATTGGGCATAGCTTTGGTGGCTGCATGACGGCGTTGATGAGTGAGCAAGAACCTGCGCTTTTCGACCGTTTGATATTGTTGGATCCTGCGCTTTTTCCGCCTCGTTTAATCTGGATGATGCGTGGTGTAAAGCTGGCAGGCTTAAAAAGCCAAATTCCCTTAGCGAAACAGGCCAGCCGTCGTCGTACTCAATGGGAAAGTTTTGCTCAAGTGAAAAATAGTTTTTTTGAGAGAGGAATCTTTAAAGGCTGGGAAGACGCCTGCTTAGAGGATTATATTGCGTCATCTATTAAGCGTGATGACAAAGGGCACTATCAGTTAGGTTGTCCGTCTTGGATGGAGGCGGCGATTTTTTCGAGTTATCCTAAGCGGCTCTGGAGCGTAATTGCGAAGATATCTGTGCCTACTTATATCATACAAGGCAAAGATACTTTCGATTATTTCAAAGAAGCTTATAGATTAGCGGCAAAACTGAATCCGAACATTCAGGTGATTGAGGTCGAAGGCGGGCATTGTTTTATGCAGCAGCATTCAACGATGGCTGCTCAGATGGTCATGGATCTGTTAAGAAAAGACTAGAGTGGGGCGTTAATACAAAAAAACGCCAAACATGATCTGCTATGTTTGGCGTTTTATTTTGCTGGTTTAGTAACTAGTTCCGACGCTTCACAGAAGCATTTGCGAGTGCAGTAAGGGCTGCTTTATAGTTGGACTCAGGTAGCGGTGCAATGGAGTCTATGGCTAGGTCTGCTTGCTCTTGCGCTTTTTGCTGAGTGTATTCGATGGCGCCACAGTTTTGCACGTCATTTATAATGGCGTCGAGCTGATCGAGTCCACCGGTTAGTATAGCTTGCCTGACTCGCTCTACTGCGTCTTTAGGGCCATGCTTCATAGTGAAAATGAGTGGTAAAGTAGGTTTGCCTTCTGCAAGGTCATCGCCAACACTTTTGCCCATTTCCTCAGCGGTGCTGGTGTAATCCATTACGTCATCGATTAATTGGAAAGCCGTTCCGACATACATTCCAAAATGTCTTAGTGCTTCTTGGTATTCTGTACTTGCGCCCGCAATAACCGCTCCGCAAAGAGCTGCACCTTCGAACAGTTTTGCTGTTTTGTATTGAATAACTTTCAAATAGCTTTCTTCAGTTGTATCTGGGTCGCCGCAGTTAATAAGCTGCTGAACTTCGCCTTCGGCAATGATATTGGTTGTTTTAGCTAGAATGCTCATGCATTGCATGCTGCCAACATCCACCATGATTTGGAAGGCGCGAGAGTAAAGGAAGTCACCAACTAAAACGCTTGGTGCATTGCCCCATTCTTCATTGGCTGTTTTTTTGCCGCGGCGCATATCCGATTCATCCACTACATCGTCATGCAGAAGTGTTGAGGTGTGGATAAATTCGATGATGGTTGCCATTTGAATGGCTTGATCGAGTTTTGGCTTATCTAGTTCAGCGCTCGCTTTAGCTGCTAATAAAACCAAAAGAGGCCGCAGTCGCTTTCCACCATTACTTATGATGTAGTAGCCGATTTGCTCGATTAAAGGGATGTCACTACTAAGTTGTGACACAATATAGTCGTTCACTTGGCCAAATTCATTGGCCACAACATCGTGTATTTGTATAGGTTGCATGCAATTTCCGAAGCTAAATAGTCCCAAGCTGATCAGCAAGTGTGCCTCATGCTAGGTAAGGCTTGTGTCAGGGTCAACCTAAAACATAAAAAATGTATAAAGACATTGCTTTTGGCTTGTATTAGGTGGTGTGATTTTGTACAATCTCGCGTCCGATTTACCCACATTTTGCTCCCTATCATATGGTTAGTGATTTTTGTCCGATTCGGTCAAAAACTTATTGCCACTAGAAGTAGGTCAAATTCAATTTCAGTAGCCGGGTAAATCTCATTGGAGAAGAACATGTTTGCAGTGATCAAAACTGGCGGTAAGCAATACCGTGTAGAAGAAGGCCAAACCCTTAAGGTTGAGAAATTAGCTGTTGAAGAAGGTGGCGCGATTCAATTCGATGACGTTCTTCTTGTATGCAACGGCGACGACGTTAAAGTTGGTGCACCAGTTGTAGAAGGCGCTAAAGTAACAGCGGAAGTTGTTGCTCATGGTCGCGGAGACAAAGTGAAAATTTTGAAATTCCGTCGTCGTAAGCATTCTATGAAGCGTATGGGTCATCGTCAGTGGTTCACGGAAGTGAAAATAACTGGTATTAACTAAGCGCTAACTATTCAAATTTAAGGAGTAAGTCATGGCTCATAAAAAGGCGGGTGGTAGTACTCGTAACGGTCGCGATTCCGAGTCGAAACGATTAGGTGTCAAACGTTTTGGTGGTCAAGTTGTGATCCCAGGTAACATCCTTGTTCGTCAGCGTGGAACACAGTTTCACCCAGGCGTTGGTGTTCAAATTGGTAAAGATCACACTTTGTTCGCTGTTGTTGAAGGCCAAGTGAAGTTTGAAGTGAAAGGTAAGTTGAAGCGTCGTACAGTTTCTGTCGTAGCTGCTTAATCGCTTACTAAAAACTTAAAAAAAGCTCCGCGACGCGGGGCTTTTTTTTTGGAAGAATTCTATAATCAGATTCTGTTGATTCTGATAATCCACCGAAGAGGTGTTATTGTGAAATTTGTTGATGAAGCCAGTATCTACGTAAGAGCGGGTAAAGGTGGAAATGGGGCGTTGAGCTTTTGGCGTGAGAAATTTGTCGCTAAAGGTGGCCCAGATGGCGGTGATGGCGGTAATGGCGGTAGTGTCATACTGGTTGCTGATGAAGCCTTGAACACTCTGATCGATTTTCGTTTTACGAAAAAGTATATCGCTGAGAGTGGTGAAGGCGGTCAAGGTCGAGACATGACTGGCTCGAAAGGGCCAGATCTTGAAATTAAAGTGCCAGTTGGTACGACGGTTATTGATGATGATACGGGCGAAACGCTGGGTGATCTTGTTCGTGATGGTCAGGCATTAAAAGTAGCGCAAGGTGGTCATCATGGTTTGGGGAATACTCGATTTAAATCAAGTACTAACCGTGCGCCAAGACAGACGACTAAAGGTACGGTAGGTGAAGAGTGTACATTGAAGCTAGAGATGAAAGTCTTGGCGGATGTGGGTTTGCTTGGTCTTCCTAATGCGGGCAAATCGACGTTTATTCGTGCGGTTTCTTCTGCTAAGCCAAAAGTCGCGGATTATCCTTTTACAACCTTGGTGCCAAACCTTGGTGTGGTAAAAGTTAAGAAGCACCAGAGCTTTGTGGTTGCCGATATTCCTGGCATTATCGAGGGTGCATCTGAAGGTGCTGGCCTGGGTATTCGTTTCTTGAAGCACTTGGTTCGTAACCGTATTTTGTTGCACATCGTTGATTTGGCGCCTTGGGATGAAATTACCCCAGCTGAAGCGGCGGTTATTGCGGTAAATGAGTTGCATCAGTTTAGCCCTGCTTTGGCAGAGCGTGACCGTTGGTTGGTTTTGAATAAAACCGATATGGTGCCAGAAGATGAGCTGGAAGAGCGCTGCCAGAGCGTTATTGACGCACTTGGTTGGGAAGGTAAGGCTTACCGTATTTCTGCGATATCAGGTGAAGGCACAGAAGTGTTGTGTCTAGATCTTATGACGGCGCTTGATGAAAAACGTGAGTTGTTGTTAGAAAGCCCAGAAGCACGCGAGAAAGAAAAAGCAATGCGTACCTTGATTGATGAAGAAGGTCGAAATCGTATCATGTCGTTGCGTGAAAAACGTCGTAAAGCTGGTTTGTTGGTGGATGACGACGATTTTGATGAAGATGATTACGATGTTGAAGTGGAATACGTTAGCTAATTTGATTGGTGAGAATAAGTAGTATCATGGAAATGCGAGAGAAAATAGCTAAGGCGCAGCGTGTCGTTGTTAAGATCGGCAGCGCGTTATTGACAAACGATGGTCAGGGGTTAGATGTTGCCCGAATTGGTCTTTGGGTTGCTCAAATTGCTGAGTTAAGAGCGCAAGGGAAGGAAGTCGTTTTAGTGTCTTCTGGTTCTATTGCAGCTGGTATGAAGCGTCTTGGTTTTTCTTCTCGCCCCACTCAGGTGAATGAATTGCAGGCTGCCGCGGCAGTTGGGCAGATGGAGCTAGTTGGGGTCTATGAGTCTCACTTTGAGAAGCATGGTTTGTGTACAGCGCAAATTTTGCTTACTCATGATGATTTGTCTAATCGTCGACGCTATTTAAATGCTCGATCTTCATTGCGAACTCTGCTTGGCTTCGGTGTTGTACCTATAATTAACGAAAATGATACGGTTGTAACCGACGAAATTCGTTTTGGCGACAATGATACGCTGGGCGCCTTGGTTGCTAATCTTATCGAGGCTGACTTGTTGATTATCCTTACGGATCAGCAGGGATTGTTCGATAAAAATCCACGTGACCATAAAGATGCAACGCTAATCTCTCATATTTCAGCATCGGACGATCGTCTTGAGTCGATGGCGAGTGGAGGTGCTGGTGTGCTTGGTAGTGGTGGAATGTTAACGAAAGTGCGAGCGGCGCTTTTGGCTGCGCGTTCCGGTGCGGATACCTTGATCGCGTCAGGTCGCGAAGAAAATGTGATTGTTCGTGTTGCGTCAGGCGAAATGTTAGGAACTTGGTTGCAGCCAGAGCACGGAAGAGTGGCGGCGCGTAAGCAATGGTTAGCAGGGCACTTGAAGAGTCGTGGTGCCTTGATTTTAGATGATGGTGCTGTAAAGGCGTTGCGAAAAGCAGGCACGAGTCTTTTGGCTGTTGGAGTGAAAGATGCGCAGGGTGCTTTTTCGCGCGGCGACATGGTTATTTGTGTCGATTTGCAAGGTGGTCTGGTTGCTCGCGGCTTAGTGAACTACAGTGTGGCTGAAACGCTGAAGCTGCTTGGTCAGCCTTCTTCTAATATTGGAGCGATTTTGGGTTACAAGGGTGAGCCAGAATTAATTCATCGTGATGATTTAGTTATTATTTAAGAGGTAGTGGTGTCATGGCAAAGCCAGGAAAAGTGGGTTTAGATCGCGTATTGAGTACTTCGAAATATTCCTACCAAGGTTTGCGAGCTCAATGGAAATATGAGGCGGCTTTTCGTCAAGAGGCTATTTTGTTTTTGATTTCTTTGCCTTTTGCTATCTGGCTTGGTGATACGGGTCTTGAGCGTGCGGTGCTGATTTTTTCTGTAGGTTTGGTGTTGATTGTTGAGACGCTGAATTCAAGTGTTGAGGCGGTGGTTGATCGAATTAGTAGTGAGCATCATGAGTTGTCTGGTCGGGCGAAAGATTTAGGCTCGGCAGCAGTGATGTTGGCTTTGGTCTTGGCGGCAGTGGTTTGGCTGGTGGTGTTATTTGGCTGATGCGGTTTAGATAGTGCTTTTTGGGCGGTATTATTCAGATGGAAAAGTCTTGGGGCTTTGAAAGGTGTGTGCTTTAAAAGGTATAAACAAAAGACATAAAAAAACCGGCATTTGCCGGTTTTTTTATAGGTATTAGGCCAGTGCTTTGATTTTAGCACTCAAGCGGCTCTTATGGCGAGCTGCTTTGTTTTTGTGATATAGGCCTTTGTCAGCGGCTTTGTCTAGCTTAGAAGTTGCTAGAACGTAAGCTGCTTGTGCGTCAGCTTGATTGCCTGCTTCGATAGCTGCATCTACTTTTTTCAAGTATGTGCGAACCATTGAACGAAGGCTACCATTGTGAGCGCGGCTTTTTACTGCTTGGCGCGCGCGTTTTTTTGAACCGGCGGAATTTGCCACGGTCTGGCTCCTTTAATTTTGGAATAAGTAATGACCCAGCACTGTGCTGTGTCATGAAATTAATGTCAAGTTTTAACTTTGAAATCTCGCGGCGGATTTTACCAGTTTTTAGCGTTGCCACAACCCTATTATACAAAAATTAGTCAAATGAGCTTATATATTTGGCTGCGCTCTGGTAGTGGCTGGTGTTATTCTTTGTCGATCTGTCTATTGCTTATGTCGTAAATTTTTATGTCCGAAAAAAAATCCGCCCTTGATAAAGAGCCTAAGTCTTTGTCTTTGTTACGTTCTGGTGTCTTGGTTTCTATTTGTACTTTCCTTTCTCGTATTCTTGGTTTGGTGAGAGACGCCGCTTTGGCGTATGTATTAGGTGCAAGCGGAAGTGCTGATGCTTTTTATGTTGCGTTTAAGATTCCTAACTTTTTTCGTCGGTTATTTGCAGAAGGGGCGTTTGCTCAGGCTTTTGTCCCAGTTTTAAGTGATTACCGAGTAAAAGAAGGTAAAGGTGAGGTTCGGGCACTTATCTCTGCTGTGTCAGGATCGTTGGCTTTGGTCTTGTTATGTATCACTGTGCTTTTTATGGTGTGTGCTCCTTGGGTCGTTTATGTTTTTGCTCCGGGCTTTGCTGGTGATGATGGTCAGAGTCAATTGGCATCTGAGTTGTTGGTTATTACTTTTCCCTATCTGTTGTTTATTTCGTTAACGGCGTTGGCGGGCGGTATTTTAAACGCTCATGGCGAATACGCGGTTCCTGCGATCACACCAATTTTTTTAAATATCTCTCTGATTGTTGCGACTGTGTTCTTTGCTCGTACGGCGGCTCAGGCTGAAACGGCTATTGCTTGGGGTGTGTTTTTTGCTGGTTTGATTCAGTTGATGTTTCAAATGCCGTTTTTGGCGAGGTTGCGATTGCTGCCGATGCCGACACTGGGTTTTCGTCATCCTGGGGTAAAAAGAATTCTTCTTTTGATGGGGCCTGCATTGTTTGGTGTGTCTGTCAGTCAGATTAATTTGCTACTTGATACTGTGCTGGCTTCCTTTCTGCAAACGGGCAGTATCACTTGGTTGTATTTGTCTGATCGCTTATATGAGTTACCGCTGGGTATTTTTGCTATCGCCATCAGTACGGTTATCTTGCCTTCTTTGTCGCGTAGTTTTTCTGGTGGGGAGGCGTCGAAGTTTTCCGAAACGCTTGATTGGGCGTTACGAATACTACTGCTGATTGCAATTCCGTCTTCTCTTGCTTTGTTTATGTTGGCTGAGCCTTTGATAGCGACGATTTTTTATCGGGGTGAGTTGACGGTGAATGATGTTCATATGGCTGCTCGGAGTTTGCAGGCTTACTCGCTAGGTTTGGTGTTTATGATGCTGATTAAGGTGCTGGCGCCGGGGTATTATGCGAGACAAGACACCAGAACGCCTGTACGTATTGGTATCATTGCAATGGTATCGAATATGGTACTGAATTTAATTTTAGTGTGGCCATTGGGGCATGTGGGGTTGGCGCTGGCGACAAGTCTGTCGGCAGGTTTGAATGCATTCTTGTTGTGGCGCGGTTTGTATAGAAAACAATATCACGTATTTTCGGCTCAATGGGGGCGTTTACTGCGCATATTGGTGAGTGCTACCGTTGCACTTGGTGTGTGTTTGTATTTGTTTCTTCTGCAGGGTTGGCAATGGACCCAGATGGATGACTTGTCTCGGGTGGGTTGTACCTTGATGGTTGTCGTTTGCGGTGTGCTGGTGTACGTTCTTGTCGCGGTAGCGGCGGGTTTACGTCCTTCTATTTTAAAGCATTAGGTGTATTGAAGCGTTTTTGCTTTGATTATAGGTTTGCACAGCTTGTTCAAGTTCTGGCCTACCTTCATCTGGTTAACTGCTATATAATCCATGATATTTTTTCGACGCTGGATTTAATTGTTTTGTACGGGGTTCTATGGAGTTAATTCGCGGTATTCATAATATCCGTTCAAAGCATAAAGAATGCGTGCTGACGATAGGGAATTTTGACGGTGTTCATTTAGGGCACGGTGCTATATTGGCACGCGTCAAAGCCTTGGCTAAAGAATACAATTCACCTGCTGCTATTATGATCTTTGAGCCTCAGCCGAGAGAGTTCTTTGCTCCTGATACGGCCCCAGGTCGTATTGGTCGTCTGCGGGATAAAGTGAAGTTGTTGGAAGGGCAGGGTATCGATTATGTTCTTTGCATGCCGTTCAATCCTAAACTTCAACAGTTAGATGCGCAGGCATTTTGTCAGCAGATTTTGCTGGATGGCTTGTCTGTAAAGCATTTAGTAGTGGGTGATGATTTTCGCTTTGGCTGTGATCGGCAAGGTGATTTTTATTATCTGCAAGAGTTTGGTGATCGTCATGGTTTTGATGTTGAAAATACACCGTCAGTGTTAAACGCTTTAAATGAGCGAGTGAGTAGTACTCTGGTTAGGGATGCTCTAGAGCGTGGCGATATTACGGCCGCACAGATGAACATGGGGCATTCGGTTGCCTTGAGTGGTCGTGTGATACATGGACAGCAACTGGGTCGAAAATTGGGTTTCCCAACGGCTAATGTGCACCTGAAAGGCATTAAGTCTGCGTTGTCAGGTGTGTTTGCTGTGACCTTTATGGTTGATGGGATCTCCCATAACGGTGTTGCGAATATTGGTGTGCGTCCTACTGTTCAAGGGAAGACGCCGATACTGGAAGTGCACTTGTTAGATTTTAATGGTGATCTGTATGACAAATATGTGCAGGTTACTTTCTGTCATTTTATTAGGGCAGAGCGAAAAATGGCCAGCTTAGATGCGCTGGAAAAACAAATTCAATGTGATAAAGAAGAAGCATTACGCTTTTTTGCTAATCAGTGAAAAGATGATCTTTGAGGATGAATCGATAAACCATGAGTGATTATAAACCGACACTGAATTTGCCAGATACTGACTTCCCAATGCGTGGAGATTTGGCAAAACGTGAACCTGCAATGCTTAAGCGTTGGCAGGATATGGACCTATATCAGAAAGTACGTGATGTAAGTAAAGGCCGTAAATCTTTTATTCTTCATGATGGCCCTCCGTACGCAAATGGCAGTATTCACATTGGACACGCGGTTAACAAAATCCTCAAAGATATTATTGTTAAGTCTAAAACCGTTAGTGGCTTTGATGCGCCTTATATTCCTGGTTGGGATTGTCACGGCTTGCCAATCGAGCACAAAGTTGAGCAGCTTATAGGTAAAGCAGGAACGAAAGTTTCTTATAAAGAGTTTCGCGCGAAATGTCGTGAATACGCTTATACGCAAATTGAAGAACAGAAAAAAGACTTTATCCGTTTGGGTGTGATGGGAGATTGGGAAAATCCTTATCTGACCATGAATTTCCAAACTGAAGCGAATATTGTTCGTGCTTTAGGCAAAATTGCTGAGAACGGTCATTTGGTAAAAGGCTTTAAGCCGGTTTACTGGAGTGTTGTTGGTGGTTCTGCTTTGGCGGAAGCGGAAGTGGAATATCAAGATAAAACGTCTTTGTCTTTGGATGTGCGTTATGCGCCACAAGACGAAGCGGCTTTGCTTGCCAAATTCGCAGACGTTGAGGGTGAAGGTAAAGTCTCTGTTGTGATTTGGACGACAACGCCTTGGACTCTTCCTGCAAGCCAAGCGGTTTCTATTCATCCAGAGTTTAATTATGCCTTGGTTGAAGTGGACATGGGCTTGGGCGAAGAGCGTCTGATCTTGGCTGAAGATATGGTTGAAGGTGTGATGTCTCGCTATGGCGTGACAGAATTTCGCATTGTTGGTCGAGCGGTTGGGGCTGACCTAGCTGGCACTGTGTTAAACCATCCTTTCTTAGAGCGCGATATTCCTGTCATCTTAGGTGAACATGTAACAACGGAAGCGGGTACTGGCTGCGTGCATACTGCACCTGACCACGGCGTGGATGACTTTAACGTCGGCCGTGAAAATGGCATTGGTACTATTAACCTTGTTCAAGATAATGGTGTTTACTCTGATGCTGCAGGCGAGTTTGCTGGTTTGCATGTTTATAAAGTAGATGATGCCGTGCTTGAAGCGCTGAATCGTAATAACGCTTTAGTGTTTGAGTCGAAGATCTTCCACAGTTATCCACATTGCTGGCGTACTAAAACGCCACTCATCTTCCGTGCGACGCCTCAGTGGTTTATCAGTATGACTAAAGAAGGTTTGCTGGATTCTGCAAAGCATGCTGTTGAAGGGGTTAAGTGGGTACCAAGCTGGGGACAAAACCGTATGGAAGGGATGTTAAATAACAGCCCTGATTGGTGTGTGTCTCGTCAGCGTACTTGGGGTGTGCCGATTGCTTTGTTTATCAACAAAGAGACTCAAGAGCTTCATCCTGAAACGCCACGTTTGATCGAAGAAGTGGCTAAGCGCATCGAGGTTGAAGGTATCGACGCTTGGTTTGAAATGGAAGCAGAAGAGTTATTGGGTGCTGATGCTGAAAAATACAGCAAGGTCACTGACACGCTAGATGTATGGTTTGACTCTGGTGTGACACATTATTCTGTTATTGATCAGCGTGACGAATTGAGCTTTCCTGCCGATTTATATCTAGAAGGTTCAGATCAGCATCGTGGTTGGTTCCAGTCTTCATTGAAAACGTCTATCGCGATTCGTGGTGTGCCGCCATACAAGCAAGTGTTGACTCATGGTTTTACTGTGGATGGTGACGGTCGTAAGATGTCTAAATCTTTGGGGAACGTATTGTCTCCACAGAAAGTTATGGATACCTTGGGTGCTGATATTATCCGTCTTTGGGTAGCGGCGACCGATTACACCACCGAAATGACAGTGTCTGATGAAATCCTTAAACGAGTGGCAGACTCTTATCGTCGAATTCGTAATACGGCGCGCTTCATGATGGCAAACTTAAATGGTTTTAATCCAGCGACTGATATGGTTCCTTCTAGCGATATGATTGCATTAGATCGTTGGATTGTGGATCGTGCTGCCTTGTTGCAAAAAGAATTGAATACAGCTTACAGCGAATATCAATTCCATACTGTTAACCAGAAAATCCAGAACTTTTGTTCTGTAGATTTGGGTGGTTTCTATTTGGATGTCATCAAAGATCGTCAATACACAACTCAAGAAGACAGCCTGGCGCGTCGTTCTGCGCAGACTGCGCTTTACCATGTGATGGAAGCTTTCTCTCGTTGGATTGCACCGATCTTGAGCTTCACTGCTGACGAAATCTGGCAAACACTTCCTGGAGAGCGTAGCGAGTCTGTTTTCTTAGAAACATGGTACGACGGTCTTGAAGAATTGACTGGTGATGAGCCAATGGGTCGTGAATTCTGGAAGCAGGTTCTTGAGGCGAAAGTAGCAACGAATAAAGTATTAGAAGCAGCTCGTAGTGAAGGTAAGATGAAAGCGAGCTTAAGTGCAGATATCACACTTTATTGTGATGATGCCTTGCAAGCAACATTGAATCGCCTAGGTGAGGAACTGCGCTTTGTCTTAATTGCTTCTGACGTTAAGGTGTTGCCTTTGTCTCAAGCGGGTAGTGATGCTGTCGCTACAGACCTTGATAGTTTGAAAGTTCACGTTGAGCTGAGTAAATATACTAAGTGTGTGCGTTGCTGGCATCACCGTGAAGAAGTAGGTAAACGAGCAGCGCACCCTGAGTTGTGTGATCGTTGTATCTCTAATTTGCCTGATGGGGAAGGTGAACAGCGCCTTTACGCCTAATGACTGCTTTGATTGTATGGAAACGAGTTCAGCGCTGGTGGGCGCTGGCTCTTATTCTTTTTGTTTTAGATTGGGTAACAAAACAAGCGGTTGTGTCCAACTTATTTTATGGACAAGAGATCGCCGTTTTTCCATTCTTTGACCTGACATTGAGATACAACACTGGTGCTGCATTTAGTTTCCTTGCGCAAGCAGGCGGTTGGCAGCGTTGGTTTTTCTCTTTGATTGCATTGGCTGTGGTTGTTGGTATTAGTTGGCGTCTTGTTAAGATCGCAGAATCGAACCGATTGGAAGCTCTGGCACTGACGTTTGTGTTGGGTGGTGCTGTCGGTAATCTTTATGATCGTTTAGTTTATGGTCATGTCGTAGATTTTCTACAATTTCATTGGCAGCAGTCGTGGTATTTTCCTGCGTTCAACCTTGCTGACAGTGCTATTACTATTGGTGTTATTTTAATGTTGCTTGAAAGTTTCGTGTCCAAAAAGCAGGAAGGTACAAAAGAATGAGTGTAATTACAGCGGCAAGCAGAGTTACTCTGCACTTTGAGCTGTCACTTGAAGACGGTCAAATCGTTGATTCTAACTTTTCTCGGTCTCCAGCTAGCTTCGTGTTTGGGGATGGGAGCTTATTGCCGGATTTCGAGACTGCTTTATTAGGTATGTCTGTTGGGCAAGAGGCTTCTTTCATTATGTCGCCAGAAAAAGCCTTTGGCGTGCACAATGAAAGCAATATTCAGCGCATGCCTCGTTCTCAGTTCTCTATGGATTTAGAAGAAGGGATGGTGGTTTCTTTTGCTGATATGAGTAAAAACGAATTGCCGGGTGTTATTGCTGAGATTGGTGAGAAAGAAGTGGTTGTCGATTTTAATCACCCTCTTGCTAGTCGATCGCTTACTTTTCGGGTGCAAATCATAGCGATTGAGGATGCAGTATGAGTTTTGCAATTCAACTTGCCAACCCTCGTGGCTTTTGTGCTGGTGTTGATAGAGCTATAGACATTGTTAATCGATGCTTGGATCTTTTTGAAGCGCCAATCTATGTTCGCCATGAAGTGGTGCATAATAAATTTGTTGTTGAGTCTTTGAAGTCTCGTGGTGCAGTTTTTGTTGATGAACTTGATCAAGTACCAGATGACAACATTGTTATCTTTAGTGCACACGGTGTTTCAAAAGCAGTTCGAGATGAAGCAACAGATCGAGGCTTAAAAGTGTTTGATGCGACTTGTCCGCTAGTGACAAAAGTCCATTTGGAGGTGTTGCGTTATTCTCGTGATGGCATGGAATGTATATTGATTGGTCACGATGGTCATCCAGAAGTAGAAGGGACCATGGGGCAATACGATGATCGTCAGGGTGGTGCTATTTATCTAGTAGAGAGTCCTGCTGATGTAGAAAAGCTTCAAGTTAAGAACCCTGAGAAACTGGCGTTTGTTACGCAAACAACTTTATCTATGGATGATACTTCAGTAGTGATCGATGCACTTCGTCAATATTTCCCTAACATTACTGGGCCGAAGAAAGATGATATTTGCTATGCCACACAGAATCGACAAGATGCGGTGAAGATGTTAGCAACCGAATCTAGCTTGGTCTTAGTGGTCGGCTCTGTTAATAGCTCTAACTCAAACCGCTTGCGCGAGCTGGCTGAACGTATGGGGGCAACCGCCCATCTTATAGACAATGCCGATGAGATTGATGCGAGCTGGTTGGTTGGTGTTGACAGTGTTGGCGTGACGGCTGGCGCCTCTGCTCCGGAGGTATTGGTTAATCAAGTGATTGAGCGCTTAGTAAAGGAGGGTGGAGCATCTCCTCAAGAGCTAAAATGCCGAGAAGAGAACGTGTCTTTCTCT
This sequence comes from Marinomonas sp., assembly GCF_965225885.1. Classification (NCBI taxonomy): domain Bacteria; kingdom Pseudomonadati; phylum Pseudomonadota; class Gammaproteobacteria; order Oceanospirillales; family Oceanospirillaceae; genus Marinomonas; species Marinomonas sp. Next base: position 301,873 of record NZ_OZ245329.1, on the reverse strand, counting down.
ATGCCTAAAGAGTTGCGCATCGTTGAAGTTTGATCGATTTTAACTTAATTTAAATTTTCTTCAAAAAAGGGTTGCACAAAATCTGTAGATCCTTAATATACGCCCTCGCTGACACGGACAAGGCTTCAGAGCAACGAAGACCAAGTTCAACTGATTAGGTTGTTACCTGATTGGTGATTCAAGTTAGCACGCTCTTTAAAATAGATAATCAGATAATTTGTGTGGGCGCTCGCTGGAGGCTTCAGAAGATTGTCCGGATTAGTTTTTGACTGGTTCGAGATGATCAAAAAAATTGAAGTCTTGCGAAACGTCTAACACGTCAATTCGCTTTATGTTGTTTTGTTATCTTTCGGGGTGATGAAATGATTAAGTTATTGTTAGTGTAATAGATTTTGAGCAGGCAAACTTTTACTTTTAAGTATGAGTTTAAAAATTAAACTGAAGAGTTTGATCATGGCTCAGATTGAACGCTGGCGGCAGGCTTAACACATGCAAGTCGAGCGGTAACAGGGGAGCTTGCTCCTGCTGACGAGCGGCGGACGGGTGAGTAACGCGTAGGAATCTGCCTAGTAGAGGGGGACAACATGTGGAAACGCATGCTAATACCGCATACGCCCTAAGGGGGAAAGGAGGGGACTCTTCGGAGCCTTCCGCTATTAGATGAGCCTGCGTAAGATTAGCTAGTTGGTAGGGTAAAGGCCTACCAAGGCGACGATCTTTAACTGGTCTGAGAGGATGGCCAGTCACACTGGGACTGAGACACGGCCCAGACTCCTACGGGAGGCAGCAGTGGGGAATATTGGACAATGGGCGCAAGCCTGATCCAGCCATGCCGCGTGTGTGAAGAAGGCCTTAGGGTTGTAAAGCACTTTCAGGGGTGAGGAAGGGTAGCTAGTTAATACCTAGTTATCTTGACGTTAGCCCCAGAAGAAGCACCGGCTAACTCTGTGCCAGCAGCCGCGGTAATACAGAGGGTGCAAGCGTTAATCGGAATTACTGGGCGTAAAGCGCGCGTAGGTGGTTTGTTAAGTCGGATGTGAAATCCCAGGGCTCAACCTTGGAATTGCACCCGATACTGGCAGGCTAGAGTATGGTAGAGGGGTGTGGAATTTCCTGTGTAGCGGTGAAATGCGTAGATATAGGAAGGAACATCAGTGGCGAAGGCGACACCCTGGACTAATACTGACACTGAGGTGCGAAAGCGTGGGGAGCAAACAGGATTAGATACCCTGGTAGTCCACGCCGTAAACGATGTCTACTAGCCGTTGGGTTGTAATGACTTAGTGGCGCAGCTAACGCAATAAGTAGACCGCCTGGGGAGTACGGCCGCAAGGTTAAAACTCAAATGAATTGACGGGGGCCCGCACAAGCGGTGGAGCATGTGGTTTAATTCGACGCAACGCGAAGAACCTTACCTACTCTTGACATCCAGTGAATCCAGAAGAGATTTTGGAGTGCCTTCGGGAACACTGAGACAGGTGCTGCATGGCTGTCGTCAGCTCGTGTTGTGAAATGTTGGGTTAAGTCCCGTAACGAGCGCAACCCTTATCCTTATTTGCCAGCACTTCGGGTGGGAACTTTAAGGAGACTGCCGGTGACAAACCGGAGGAAGGTGGGGACGACGTCAAGTCATCATGGCCCTTACGAGTAGGGCTACACACGTGCTACAATGGCGTATACAGAGGGCTGCGAGCTAGCGATAGTGAGCGAATCCCAGAAAGTACGTCGTAGTCCGGATTGGAGTCTGCAACTCGACTCCATGAAGTCGGAATCGCTAGTAATCGTGGATCAGAATGCCACGGTGAATACGTTCCCGGGCCTTGTACACACCGCCCGTCACACCATGGGAGTTGATTGCTCCAGAAGTAGCTAGCTTAACCCTTCGGGGATGGCGGTTACCACGGAGTGGTCAATGACTGGGGTGAAGTCGTAACAAGGTAGCCCTAGGGGAACCTGGGGCTGGATCACCTCCTTAAACGATAGAAACCTCTGGTGAGCGTTCACACAAATTATCTGATACCTATCTTAAAAGCATTAGCACAGAGTTCTAAGCAAGAGGTTTGAATGGTTTAACCATCAAGCATCTGACTTAGTGCTTTGCACTAAACTTGCTCTTTAACAATTCGAATTTTGAAATAACGATGAATCAAGCGTTAAACCGGTGGAAGTTTACTTGCTCTTATTCTTTAAGGATAACAGCTTAGTGACTTCTATTATCGTAAATCCAGAGGGGTACAAAAGCCCTTTGGTATGTGATTCTTAATATTACACTCTTTTGAGTGGAAACTATTTTGGGTTATATGGTCAAGTGACCAAGCGTGCACGGTGGATGCCTTGGCAGTCAGAGGCGATGAAGGACGTGGTAATCTGCGAAAAGGTTCGGGGAGTCGATAAACAGGCTTTGATCCGAACATGTCCGAATGGGGAAACCCACTCTACTTGTAGAGTATCCCACAGTGAATACATAGCTGTGTGGAGGCGAACCCGGGGAACTGAAACATCTAAGTACCCGGAGGAAAAGAAATCAACCGAGATTCCCTAAGTAGCGGCGAGCGAAAGGGGATTAGCCCTTAAGTGGTTTTGGTGTTAGTAGAAGGCTCTGGAAAGTGCCGCGATAGAGGGTGATAGCCCCGTATACGAAAACACCCTAATCATGAAAACGAGTAGGACGGGACACGTGTTATCCTGTCTGAATATGGGGGGACCATCCTCCAAGGCTAAATACTCCTGACTGACCGATAGTGAACCAGTACCGTGAGGGAAAGGCGAAAAGAACCCCTGTGAGGGGAGTGAAATAGATCCTGAAACCGTGTACGTACAAGCAGTGGGAGCGGACTTGTTCCGTGACTGCGTACCTTTTGTATAATGGGTCAACGACTTATTTTCAGTAGCAAGGTTAAGCATGTAGTGGAGCCGTAGGGAAACCGAGTCTTAATAGGGCGTTTAGTTGCTGGGAATAGACCCGAAACCGGGCGATCTATCCATGAGCAGGTTGAAGGTTGAGTAACATCAACTGGAGGACCGAACCCACATCCGTTGAAAAGGCTGGGGATGACTTGTGGATAGGAGTGAAAGGCTAATCAAGCTCGGAGATAGCTGGTTCTCCTCGAAAGCTATTTAGGTAGCGCCTCGTATCTCACCATTGGGGGTAGAGCACTGTTTGGGCTAGGGGGTCATCCCGACTTACCAACCCCATGCAAACTCCGAATACCAATGAGTGCAATTACGGGAGACACACGGCGGGTGCTAACGTCCGTCGTGGAAAGGGAAACAACCCAGACCGTCAGCTAAGGTCCCAAAGTACCAGTTAAGTGGGAAACGATGTGGGAAGGCTTAGACAGCTAGGAGGTTGGCTTAGAAGCAGCCATCCTTTAAAGAAAGCGTAATAGCTCACTAGTCGAGTCGGCCTGCGCGGAAGATATAACGGGGCTCAAACTGGTCACCGAAGCTACGGATGCTTAGTTTACTAGGCATGGTAGAGGAGCGTTCTGTAAGCCGTTGAAGGTCAAGCTGTAAGGCAGGCTGGAGGTATCAGAAGTGCGAATGTTGACATGAGTAACGATAAGGGGAGTGAAAAACTCCCCCGCCGGAAGACCAAGGTTTCCTGTCCCATGTTAATCAGGGCAGGGTGAGTCGGCCCCTAAGGCGAGGCAGAAATGCGTAGTCGATGGGAAACAGGTTAATATTCCTGTACTCGTGCATATTGCGATGGAGAGACGGAGAAGGCTAGGCCAGCACGGCGATGGTTGTCTGTGTTTAAGGCGGTAGGTTTAGGGCTTAGGCAAATCCGGGCCCTTTTAAGACCGAGAACTGATGACGAGCCCTCTTTTGGGCGAAGTGGTTGATGCCATGCTTCCAGGAAAAACTTCTAAGCTTCAGATATGCAGGAACCGTACCCCAAACCGACACAGGTGGTCAGGTAGAGAATACCAAGGCGCTTGAGAGAACTCGGGTGAAGGAACTAGGCAAAATGGTACCGTAACTTCGGGAGAAGGTACGCCGGCCGGTGTGAAGGACTTGCTCCGTAAGCACTAGTCGGTCGAAGATACCAGGTGGCTGCGACTGTTTATTAAAAACACAGCACTCTGCAAACACGAAAGTGGACGTATAGGGTGTGACGCCTGCCCGGTGCTTGAAGGTTAATTGATGGGGTTAGCGCAAGCGAAGCTCTTGATCGAAGCCCAAGTAAACGGCGGCCGTAACTATAACGGTCCTAAGGTAGCGAAATTCCTTGTCGGGTAAGTTCCGACCTGCACGAATGGCGTAACGATGGCCACACTGTCTCCACCCGAGACTCAGTGAAATTGAAATCGCAGTGAAGATGCTGTGTATCCGCGGCTAGACGGAAAGACCCCGTGAACCTTTACTATAGCTTCACAGTGAACTTTGAACCTACTTGTGTAGGATAGGTGGGAGGCTTTGAAGCGCAGACGCTAGTTTGCGTGGAGCCACTCTTGAAATACCACCCTGGTATGTTTGAGGTTCTAACTCAGGTCCCTAATCGGGATCGAGGACACTGTGTGGTGGGTAGTTTGACTGGGGCGGTCTCCTCCCAAAGAGTAACGGAGGAGCACGAAGGTGTGCTCAGCATGGTCGGAAATCATGCATAGAGTGTAAAGGCAAAAGCACGCTTAACTGCGAGACAGACACGTCGAGCAGGTACGAAAGTAGGTCTTAGTGATCCGGTGGTTCTGTATGGAAGGGCCATCGCTCAACGGATAAAAGGTACTCCGGGGATAACAGGCTGATACCGCCCAAGAGTTCACATCGACGGCGGTGTTTGGCACCTCGATGTCGGCTCATCACATCCTGGGGCTGAAGCCGGTCCCAAGGGTATGGCTGTTCGCCATTTAAAGTGGTACGCGAGCTGGGTTTAGAACGTCGTGAGACAGTTCGGTCCCTATCTGCCGTGGACGTTTGAGATTTGAGAGGAGCTGCTCCTAGTACGAGAGGACCGGAGTGGACGAACCTCTGGTGTTCCGGTTGTCACGCCAGTGGCATTGCCGGGTAGCTATGTTCGGACGGGATAACCGCTGAAAGCATCTAAGCGGGAAGCCTCCCTTAAGATAAGATCTCACTGGAACTTAAGTTCCCTAAAGAGCCGTTCGAGACTAGGACGTTGATAGGTTGGGTGTGTAAGTGCTGTGAGGCATTGAGCTAACCAATACTAATTGCTCGTGAGGCTTGACCATATAACACCAAAGTGGTTTTACTGGAGATTGTTCCTGACAATCCCAGCACTTCCTCCATCCATGGAGGTCGTGATGAGAAGAGTGAAAGCTCAAGATCATCAAAATGACAAAGACACATAATACGATCCGGTTTAATACTTGATACACGTTATTTCAAAACAGAATTGTTAAAGATCCAAGCACGTATTCGCGTGTTTTGAGACAAGCTAACGATAAAAAGTCAGCGCACAACACAGTGCACCTCAAAACAAACGCAAAACGAATTGCTTGACGATCATAGAGGCGTTGAACCACCTGATCCCATCCCGAACTCAGAAGTGAAAAGCGCCATCGCCGATGGTAGTGTGGGAGATCCCATGTGAGAGTAGGTCGTCGTCAAGCTTTATATTAAGAAGGCCCTGATAGCCATGCTGTCAGGGCTTTTTTTTCGTCTGGAAGAAAGTCTCTGTAGAAAAAATATCAGATAGCCCCAGTCATTTCCGCGAAGGCGGAATGCATTCGATGTCCAAAATGTTCTCTCCACTCAAATTTTGTCGATTTTTTTCTTGCATCTTCTACCCATCTTCGCTAAATTATTTTTTAGGCAGAGGGCAAAGGGATTTGCCAACACCTCCAGGATGGAGGATCTGTCTCCTATCAGGATGAATGATGCTGCATGGATGCAGCGGAAAACCATTCAGAGTTCGTTGTTAATTACTCATCTCCCTGCTGTCTCTAAAGAACTATTTCATCTCAGACTCATTCGTCTTGTGTTTCTTCGTATTTTATTTTTCTGTATTTTTAGTATGTATACGTTTAGCTTCATGCAAAGCGGCCAATACGAATCCGTTATCTAATGTTGTAATGACAGTTTGGTTTTGATGTGTGACGCTTTGTTAATGACATGTGACAAGAGGTGTTAAATAATCTTGGGGATAAACGTTATTTTTGTGCACAAAAAAGCCCAGCTTGGTGCTGGGCTATGTGTATAGAAAATTAGCGTGTAGTCAACTTAGGTTTGAATTTCAATAGAGCCTGAGCTTCGTGAAGCAGTTCTATTTTCAGGTTGATCTTGTTCGTCATCTTTTGCATAGATGCGTTGCATATAAATTCCTGCAATGGCTAAGAAAACACCCGTTACGGCACTAATAAATGCAAGAGATGAAAACCATATTAAGGCAACAAGTCCTACGGTCGATTTAGGCACGTCGATGGCTTGTTCCTTATCACTAACATAAGCGGCCAGTCGATAAATTTGGTTAGAATTTACTAGACGGTTAATTTCGTGTTTTATGAAGCTTTGTTCTTGGTTGATACCATAAATTTCTTTATCTATGGCTTTTACCTCTTGTTGAATTAGATCGTATTCAGATAATAAAGTGTCTTTTTCTTTTGCTGCTCTATTTATTGAACCGCTGCGTAATTGTTCTGCTTGTTGTGCTATTTTGTCAAAGCTTGCGCGGAAACTCTGACGCTTTTGTTCAGTATCAAGAGAATGTTCGAGTATTTGTTTTTCTAAATAAGCAACTCGAGAGCGGCCTAAGTCGATACGTTTTTGGTAGTCTTGCCCTAGCACTTGTAGTTGATCTTGTAGCTGTTTCTCACTCTGCGTTTGTTTATCCAGTGCTCCGCTACCAGTAGATCTGTCGGCTACTGAGTAAAGGCGTTCTTCTTTATCAGCAATCAGTTTACGGTATTTTGCTTCTACTTGACTGCGGGTAAAGAATCCCGCTTCAGATAGTTGTTGTTGCATCTCTTCTTTTAAAGCGTCTAGCTCTGCTTGAAGTTTTTGCTTTTCGTTTTGTGTGCCAGCTACATAATTATTGAGTAATCCTCTGAGGCGTTTCTGTAGCTCATCACGTTCTCGATCCCATGCCTCATAAATATCGCGTTCTTTAGTATGAAGCTCGTCTATCTCTGCTTGATATTGTTTACTGTTATCTGATTCACGATTGAGTTGCGAGATTTGCTGGTTAATGTGATCTCGTTCTTTATCGAGCGCTGTGTAATAGGCATTGTTGGCCGATTGGACATTGGTTCGATAATTGTTGTCGACCTTCTCGGGATCAATAATATTGATTTCTTTTTTTCTATCTTCCAACACATCGACTTTGTCTTGGAGTAGAAGGGACTCGTTTTTCTTGTCATCAATTGCGATATTTAAGCCTGAGAAGTTACGCTCGAAACCGTTTAGCATGGTTTCAAAGGTAATCGTTGCTAGAAGAATGAGGCCGATAAAAAACAAGACGCGCCAAGAAAAATGCTTGGCGTACATGAGCGCCGTGGCGACAGGGATTTTTGCTGCTTCAACAACCGCTACCAATACAAACGGCAAGGCGGCTACGAGTATGCTGCTATAATCGCCAAAAGTAAGAGATCGGTCTGTTTTATTCAATTCAGCATAAACCGAAAAAGACACAATAATTGAAATGAGGAAGCCAATAGTGACGGCTAGAATCTCGACAACCCAAGCGAATTTGACGAGTTTTACACCAATATTAAAAAGTTTTTGATTAGATAACTTATTGTTGGATTCCATGAGAAGAAATGAGTTCCTTTGTATTGGGTTAATTATTTCGAAATTAAAGCATGTGAGTGTGAGAGATACATGACTAAAATGGTGACCAAACGACGAGTGTATTATTTAATTGTTACCTTTTGTAAAAAATTATTTTGAAGAAGGTTTATGTCTCCTGAAATTTTTATTAAACGTGCTCTGCATGCGACGCAAGTTATTCGACAGGATTCTATTCAAAGGTTATGGAGTGGTTATGGCGAGGTGGTTCGCTTTTCAGTTCAAGGCTCTGAAGTCGCCAATAGTGTTGTACTGAAATCTATTCAGCTTGGTGAGATGAAAGCGCATCCGCGAGGCTGGCAGTCGAGCTTTGCTCATCAGCGTAAAGTGCATTCTTATCAAGTGGAAGCAAACTGGTATCAGCATTGGGCTGAGTGTTGCCAAGACAGCGAGCGAGTGGCGAAGCACCTTGCATCATGGCAACAAGAAGGTCAGAGGTATCTCTTGTTAGAAGATTTAGACGAAGCTGGATATCCGCGCCGCTGCTCCTCTCTAGAGTTAGAAGAGGTTAGTGTTGTGCTTCATTGGTTAGCGTGCTTCCATACGCGATTTTTGCAGTCGTATCGACAGCCTAGTTGGCCGGAAGGATTATGGCAGCGAGGTACTTATTGGCATTTACAGACCCGCCCTGATGAGTGGCAAGCGATGCTAGATTCACCATTAAAGCAATCTGCAAAGAATTTAGATGAAGTGATAAATCAGGCGCGTCATCAGACCCTAGTACATGGTGATGCCAAGCTGGCTAATTTTTGTTTTGCGGAAGATCTAAATGCTGTCGCAGCGGTTGATTTTCAATACATTGGTCGTGGTATTGGTGTCCAAGATGTCGCGTATTTTTTGGGTAGTTGTCTAAGTGAGGATAAGCTAAATCAGCATTTAGACTATCTTTTGGATAGCTACTTTTCTGAATTGTCGCGTTGTCTGATTGCAATGGGAGAATCGCCTGATTTGGCCGAAGCTGTGGCTCAAGAGTGGTATGACTTATTTCCAATCGCTTGGGCGGACTTTCATCGTTTTATCATGGGGTGGTCGCCGACTCATCCTAAGAATACGCCTTTTAGTCAAAAAATCACCGAGCAAGCGCTAAACCAATTAAGACGACCTTAGGGCTCGATTCGTTTTCGAGGTGGCTTGAGCGCTTAGTGGATCTTCTGGCCAAGGATGTTTTGGATATCTTCCGCGCATTTCTTTGCGCACTTCTGGGTACGCTTCACGCCAAAAGAAGGCCAAGTCTTGTGTCACGGCAAGTGGTCTTTGTCCCGGTGAAAGCAGTTCGATACGTATGGTTTGATTAAGCACGGTTGGGCTATTTGTGTAGCCAAACATTTCTTGCAGTTTAACCCTTAGGGTTGGCTGTAGTTCACAGTAATCAACGGCATGACTTGACCCAGATGGCACCGTGATGCGCGAGGGGACTTTTTGATTGAGAAATTGCTGTTGGTTCCAATCTAGTCGACTTAACAAAATATCGTTTAACGGGAGCTTGCTCATGGCTTGTTGATTGGTTACCTTGCCAAGATACGGCCCGAGCCATTGTTCTAAGTCATTTAATAAGGCGTCGTCAGAGCAATCTGACCAGAGGTTTTGTTTATCGTACATATAGGCAAATTGTAGGCGCGCTCTTAGTTGTTCACTGGAATCGTTCCAAGGCAAAACCGAAAGACCGTCTTGGCGAATGTGCTGACAAATGGCTTTGCTGATGTCTGCTTCTGATGGCTTGCTAAGCTTTTGTTTATCAACACAGAGCTTGCCAATCCAGCGTTGTGATTCGCTTAAAAGACGTGCGTCTTTTTTTGACCAAGCAAGGTGATTTTTGATGACAAATAAATCAGTAAAATCATCTGTCAGCATGGAAAGCTGGATTGGGTAAGCTAGAAAAATACGATCTTCTTCTTGGCCGTGATGTCCGCCGATATCCAGAGCGATAAGCCACTCGTTTTGCGCACAAGGGTCGAGAGACGATAGACTTGCCATTCGTCCATTAGCCAATTTGTAGCGAGTCTTGTCGTGGTCTTGACCTGAACGCTGAGCAATACGATCAGCAAAGGCTCGAATCAGTAAAAAGGCGATATCGTTTTTATCATTGGCTGAAGTATGTTGGATTCTGATCTGCTGGCTACGTTTCTGCCATTGTTGCTGAGCTTTTAAGTAGTTTTGTCTTGGGCGTTTGCTCTGGGCTTGATTATGACCAGCTAACCAATTTAATCGATCTGACAAATCGCTATGATGATTCGCAAAGGGATCGCCTTCCGACAGTATGGTGCAGATGGCGCTGGCTGTATCACTGTCACCATGTTGTTTGCCATCTAGAAGCAATCGAGCCAGTCTGGGGTCGATGCCGAGGTTGCTCATTTGCTCACCGAGATCACTCAACTCTAAAGAAGGTTGCGATGTTTGATTCTGTTCTAGGGCTTGTAAGTTGGTTAGCAAGTCGATCGATTGTTGCCAGTGGCTGTTTGGTGGCGGTGTAATCCAATCTAATTCAAGACGTTCTTGTACACCCCATTTCGCCAAATCCATCACCAAACTGCTGAGGTCGCTGATTTCTATTTGCGGCTGAGCCTGAGGCGCAAGCTGATGTTGCTTGCCTTCGCTCCACCAACGATAACAAATACCGTCTTCTGTACGTCCTGCTCGGCCCATACGTTGGGTCGTTTCTGCTTGAGTCGCGCGGCGAGTATGTAGGCGAGTCGTCGCGGTACTGGCATCAAAGCGAGCTTCGCGACTTAGTCCGCTGTCGACCACCACACGAATGCCATCAATGGTTAAACTGGTTTGTGCAATCGCTGTGGCCAGTACAATTTTACGATTAGGCGCTGTTGTTGGCTCAATTACCGCTTCTTGTTCTTTTAAGCTTAATTCGCCATATAAAGGCAGGATGCTTAAATGTGGATCATGACCTAAGCGTTGTTGTAGTTGACTTGTCGCCTGACGAATTTCTTTTTGACCAGGTAGAAAAACCAACAGGCTGCCAGTCTCTTCATTAAAGGCTTGGCAAGTGAGACGCACCACTTCATCGGTGACTTGAAAGGTCTTGAGTGACTTATTGCTATAACGTGTGGCGATAGGAAAGCTTCGACCTTGACTGGTGAGTGTTGGGCAGCCAAGGCGTGCTTCGAGCGCTTCAGTGTCTAGCGTCGCAGACATGACTAAGAGTTTGAGTGGGTCTTCGTCGCGATACAGTTCGCGTGCTTGCAAGCATAAAGCAAAGGCTAAATCTGAGTGAAGGTTGCGCTCGTGGAACTCATCGAAGATCACCAAGGCAATGTCATCTAGACTCGGATCATCATGCAACATACGGGTTAATACGCCTTCGGTGACGACCAAGACCTGGGTTTGAGCACTTTCTTTTCCTTCATGACGAATACGATAACCAACGCGTTTCCCAAGCGGCTCTTGCAAGGTATCGGCAAGCCGCTTTGCTGCGGCTTTGCTGCGGCTTTTGCTGCTAAACGTCTTGGCTCTAACATAATGATTTTACGACCGTTTAGCCAAGCTTCATCCATTAAGGCAATTGGCACCACCGTAGTTTTACCAGCACCCGGAGCCGCTTCTAATATCGCTTCGTGGTGATGCAATAGCTGGTGTTTTAGCTGAGGAATCAGTTGGTAAATTGGCAGTTCGCTGGACATAAGAGGGCTCTTTAATAGCAAAAGCCGAGACGAAATCTCGTCTTTTGCTGCAAGTATTATAGAGGATACTAGAGTGTATTTTGTTGAATGTCAGCCACTAGCATTTCAACTTTTTTATAGCCTTGCTGCATATGTTCAGAAATATGCTCAAGCATAGCATTAAGGTCGTCGCCTAATGCTAATTCAACATATTTATCATGGGCATTAACCAACGGCCCTGCTCGGTTGTGAGCAGTTTGATGCAGAGTAAAGTACAAATGTAATCGACCACGTAAGCGATGCCAAGTGTCCTGTAGTAGTTCATGTCCACTGTACTTGTAAGCGATATTGTGTAGCTCTAACTCGTCGAATATTGCGGCTTCTCTGTCGTTATTTTTTATGGCTTCAGTCAGTTTTTTAAGCTGTGTAGTTAACTCTGCTTTAAAGTTCTCATCTCGTTTTTCCCATACTAGTTTGAAAGCGAACTGTTCCAGCTCTGTTCGAAAAGAGTACAGCTCTTGTATCGCAGTCACCGTGATTTTAGCAACGTAAGTCCCTGTATATGGGATGCTTTCAATCAACCCTTGATCAACTAATTGGCGAATCGCTTCTCGAAGAGGGCCACGACTTACTCCCAATAAACTAGATAACTGCGACTCTACTAATTTTGTACCAGGGCGCAAATCACCATTGATGATGGCTTCTCGAAGTTGTTCGACTACGTTTGCGCGAAGCGTTCGATCTTTGTGAATGGGTTTTAATTTTAGAGTAGACATAAATTCCTAGTTTTGAGAACGAAGCAGACAACTGCGGCGTTGTAAAGATAGCAAAATCTGTCACATGGAGAAATAAGATAATGAACTAAAGTATGATTGTTGACAATCATACAGTTGACAATAATATTTCCTGCTTATATTCTGAAAAGCATCAAGTTGATCAAAATGAGATCACGTAAATTGTTAGATCGTTGGAGTGAAATATGTCGTCCCATTCTTTTAGTGCACATTCAGCAGATGAAGATAGTCGCAATGAGTCGATCAAAATCTATGTAAATGGTGAGTTGTTACCGAAAAAAGAAGCGGTAGTGTCCGTTTACGACAGCGGCTTTATGTTGGGGGATGGTATTTGGGAAGGTCTACGTATTTATAATGGCAAGATTGCTTTTCTGAATGACCATCTTGATCGCCTATATGCTTCAGCAAAAGTGTTGGATTTTAAAATTGATCTCACACGAGATGAGATGGTTAGTGCGCTATACGATACATTAGCGGCGAATAATATGACTCATGATGCCCATCTACGTTTGATGGTAACTCGTGGCCGTAAAAAGCATCCTTTCCAAGACCCTAGATTGAGTGTTTTTGGCTCAACAACAGTCATTATTGCTGAACATAGTAAGCCAAGTACGGTAGTACTAGAAAATGGTATGACCTTGTTTACTGTGCACATTGTTCGTGGTCAACCTAATAGCCAAGATCCTAAGTTAAATTCACACAGCAAATTGAATTGCATCACTGCGCTGACTCATGCTCAGAAAGCGGGCGCAGATGAAGCGCTAATGCTTGACCCTCATGGCTTTGTTGCCACCTGTAATTCAACCAACTTTTTCATTGTTCGAAATGGCGAAGTATGGACTTCGACACCTCGTTACTGCATGAACGGTATCACTCGACAAAAAGTTATTGACCTGTGTGTACAAGATGGCATTCCGGTTCACGAGAAAGATTTTTCATTATTTGAAGTCTACGGTGCCGACGAAGCTTTTGTAACAGGAACTTTTGGCGGACAGACTCCTGTTGTGAAGATTGATGGTCGTGAGGTTGGTGACGGTAAGCCTGGCCCCGTGGTTAAGCGTATTCGTGAATTATACAAAGCTCTTGCTACGGCATGATGAGTAGTTGGAGGTTGATGCTATGAGCAATATTGTTAGTGTAACCGATAAAATACTGGTTGTTGGTGGCGGCCGAATGGGCTCTGCAATAATTGACGGTTGGTTAAAGCAAGGTGTTACCCCTGACTCAATTTATCTCATAGACAATAATCCAGAGACGTTAAAGGTTTATGCAAATAAAGGGCTACACACTTTTGAAAGTACTGAAAATGTCCCGCTGGGGTTGGAGTTTAAGGTGTTTCTATTAGCCCTTAAACCACAAATTATTGTTAAGCATATCTCACAATTTAATCAATTTATTTCCCCCTCAACCTGTTTGGTATCGGTTGCTGCAGGCGTAATGGTTCAGACTTTATTGGATATGTTACCTAATGCACAGCACGTGGTTCGAGTCATGCCGAATACGCCAGCAATGATAGGTAAAGGCGTTTTGGTCGGCTTTTCAGAAAGCCGAAGCATGTTCTCGAAGCTTATAGAGGAACTATTCGCATCGCTAGGAACGTTCTATTGGGTATCGAATGAAAAGCAAATGCACTCGGTGACTGCGATTAGTGGAAGTGGTCCAGCGTATTTATTTTATTTTGCTCAGTGCTTTATTGAGTCCGCGCAAGCGCTTGATCTAGACAACGAGTTTGCAAAAGCTTTGGCGCTGGATACTTTGGCTGGTGCTGCTCGTCTTATAGAAGAAAGTGGCATTGATGTTGAAACTTTACGTCAAAATGTCACCAGCCCAAACGGCACAACGCAAGCCGGGCTTGAAGCATTGATGTGCAATCATGAATTAAAAGACCGTATAGAAGCATGTTGTGTTGCTGCGCGTCAGCGAAGTGTCGAACTCGCATAAAAAATAGTGCTGTCGTCATGCTGATTTTTGTGTGTCGGTGGTGATTAGAAATTGCTTATAAGCAATCACTAGAGCATACGCTCCCTCAAAAATGACACGAAAGAAACGAGGAAATAACATAATGAGTAAGCTAAGAAGTAAATTTGTAAGCGCAACGGCAGCGTTAGTTGTTGCTAGTGGGTTAAGTGCAACATCTGGTTATGCCGCAGATGTTGAGCATTTTTCTGTCGGTACAGCTGGTCAAACAGGTGTGTATTACGTTGTTGGTCAATCCATTTGTAAAATGGTAAACCGTGATGTCAAAGAGCATAACTTACGTTGTTCGGCACCTTCTACTGGTGGCTCGATAGCCAACCTAAACTCTATTCGTTCCGGTGGATTGAATTTTGGTATCGTACAGTCCGATTGGCAATATCATTCCTATAATGGCACGTCGAATTTTAAAGATATGGGCCCATATCAAGATTTACGTTCTGTATTTTCTCTGCACTCAGATATTTTCACCTTGGTTACCAGAGCCGATGCAAATATCAAATCGTTTGATGACCTAAAAGGTAAACGTGTAAATATCGGTAATCCTGGTTCCGGCCAACGTGCAACTATGCTGACGTTGATGGAAAAAACAGGTATGCAAGTATCCGACTTTAAGCTAGCAGGCGAGCTGAAATCATCTGAACAGTCCCAAGCGCTATGCGATAACAAAGTCGATGCTTTTGTCATGGTCGCAGGTCATCCCGTGGCGAATGTTAAAGAAGCAACTAGCACCTGCTCAACTCATATCATAGATGTCACTGGCGAAGCGGTTGATAGCTTAATTGCAGAACTTCCTTACTACAGCTACGCCACTATTCCAGGTGGAATGTATGAAGGCACGCCGAATGATGTTCACACATATGGCCTGAAAGCAACATTGGTGACTTCAACCGCTACGTCAGAAAAAGTGGTTTATAACTTAGTTAAAGGTGTTTTTGAAAATTTTGATCGCTTTAAGCGCCTACACCCAGCGTTTGCTAATTTAGACCCTAAAGAGATGATCAGTGCTGGTCTCTCCGCACCACTCCACGCTGGTGCGATCAAGTATTACAAAGAGCGTGGTTGGATAAAATAGTCAGATCAACGTTGATGTCAACTGTAACCATCGGGGTTGTATTACCCGATGGTTTTTTTAAGTATTCTCCTGGGGTTGTAATATGAGTCAATATAAGGAGAGCGGTAGCTCGACTGATTTAGATGAGCTGGTTTCATCAAATGATATGGGAGGCCGGAGACCTAAAGGGCTTCAGTTAAAGGTGATTTTAGTTGTTGCGTTTGTATGGGCTCTTTTTCAGCTCTGGATTGCTTCCCCGTTTCCTTATTTACTCGAAACAGATTTGCTGCGTTGGAATAGTAATCAAGCTCGTTCGATCCATTTATCGTTTGCAATCTTTCTAGTCTTTCTTAGTTTTCCGTTTGGAAGTAAGTCACCAATAGATAAAGTTCCAGCTACGGATTGGTGTATTGCGATTTTAGCCAGCCTTTGCACATCCTACTACTTAATTGAATATAACAGTATTGCTACGCGAGTTGGGGCGTCTATCTTGCAAGATGTCATTGTTGCATGCATAGGGATTCCTCTGTTATTTGAAGCCGCTCGACGTAGTCTAGGTATTACATTACCTCTGATTGCTTCGATCTTTTTAATATACAACTTCTTTGGTAATTACATGCCAGAGATGATTGCTCATAAGGGGTTCAACCTTTATGAAGTGGTAAATCATCAATGGATTACGACGGAAGGTGTTTTTGGTATTGCCCTTGGCGTCTCGACAGATTTTGTATTCTTGTTTGTATTATTTGGTGCGCTGCTCGATAAAGCTGGTGCGGGTAACTACTTTATTCAGCTTGCCTTTTCTTGTCTTGGGCATTTTCGCGGCGGCCCGGCCAAAGCGGCCGTTGTTGCTTCTGGATTAACGGGATTGATTTCGGGGTCTTCTATTGCGAACGTTGTGACAACAGGAACGTTTACGATTCCAATGATGAAAAAAGTTGGCTTTTCTGCTGAGAAAGCTGGTGCAGTTGAAGTTGCGTCTTCTGTGAATGGGCAAATCATGCCACCAGTGATGGGCGCTGCTGCGTTCCTAATGGTTGAATACGTTGGTATCAGCTATTTGGATGTGATCAAACATGCCTTTTTGCCAGCTTTGATTTCATACATCGGATTGGTTTATATCGTTCATCTTGAAGCGCTAAAAGCTAATATGCAGGGCTTGCCTCGTAAAACATCTAGCACCAGCTTCATTCGTAAACTTTCGTCTTTTATTTTTGGTTTCCTAGTTGTTTCTGTGATCAGCGCTGTGGTGTATTACGGACTGGGTTGGATAAAGCTGCTCGCCGGTGACGAATCTATTTTTGTTATTTCGACCTTGGTTATTTTGAGCTACGTTGGATTATTGTATATCGGGTCTCAGAGTCCAAAGTTAGAGAATTCAACCGATCAGGATTTATCTGAGCTTCCTACGCCGGGCGTTATCTTTAAGTCCGGTATGTATTATTTATTGCCTGTTGTAGTCTTGGTTTGGTGTCTCATGATTGAGCGTCTGAGCCCTGGACTGAGTGCTTTTTGGGCGGCGTTACTTACGATTTTTATGATTCTGACTAAGCCGTATTTAGACGGGATATTCCGTAAAGAATCGAATGTTAAGCTGTTTCGTGGCGCGAAAGATTTATTTGATGGCATGGTGTCGGGTGCTCGAAATATGGCAAGCATCTCAATTGCAACCGCTACTGCAGGCGTTATTGTTGGTGTGGTCTCTCAGACCAGTGTCGGTGCTGTGTTAGCAGATGTGGTTGAGGTTTTATCATTCGGCAACATTACTCTCATGCTTATTTTAGTTGCTATTCTTTGCATGATTTTAGGTATGGGATTGCCAACGACTGCAAACTATATTGTTGTCTCGTCGTTAATGGCAAGTGTCATAGTGGAAGTTGGCGCTTCAAATGGTTTGGTTGTCCCCTTGATCGCGGTCCATCTTTTTGTCTTTTATTTCGGGCTGATGGCTGATGTTACACCACCTGTAGGATTAGCCTCTTTTGCGGCCGCTACTGTGTCGGGCGGTAAGCCGATAGGAACGGGGATTATAGCCTTCCAATACGCATTACGGACGGCATTGCTACCGTTCTTATTTATCTTTAATCCAGATTTGTTGCTGATCAATGTTAGCGCTGCTCAAGGGATATTTATATTCATTATCGCGACCTTGGCTATGTTGATTTTCACTGCCGCAACGCAGGGCTACTTTATTGTTAAAAGCAAATGGTGGGAAAGCGTTCTGTTACTTGTGATTGCATTTAGTATTTTTCGTCCCGGTTTTTGGATCGACAAAGTGGTCGAACCTCATCATTACGTTGCCATATCGGATTATCTGGAGCAAAAAAATACGATTGAGATTGGCACACCGCTTCGAATTCATGTCTCTGAAGACGGCTATTCTGGCAAACCTGAAAACTCAACACACATGCTGATCGCTCGAGAATCTGGCGACATTAACACCATTTTTGAACATGCAGGTCTGAATTTATATATCACCGACGGCACTGTTGAAGTGGATAGTGTTGGCATCGGTAGTGACGCATATGAAGCGGGCTTCGAAGCGTTTCAAGTGGTTAAGGGTATTGAAGTGACGAATGATCAGCCTTCAAACCTATTTGTCTATATTCCAAGTCTATTGTTGCTTGGTGGCGTTATTGTGCTGCAACGGCGACGAAAAAAGAGCGTTTTATAGCCTCCTCCCAAAAGGCTTTTGGGGCAACAGATATGTTGCCTCTTTTTTTATTTACTAGAAAGTATTGAATATTATGAGCAAATACAGGTTTTCTTCGTTTCAAACGAGAGAGCTCTGGTCTCTTAACTCGATTAAAGCCGATGTTATTGCGGGCGTTACAGGGGCTATTTTAGTCATTCCCCAAGGCATCGCCTACGCAATGATCGCTGGTTTACCACCTGAATTTGGTCTCTACACTGCGATATTTTCAGCCGTGATAGCTTCAATCTTTGGCTCTTCAAAACATATGGTTTCTGGACCAACTGCTGCCTTGTCTATCGTCTGTGCAGTTGTTATTAGTGGCTTGGCAGGGGATTCACAAAGCAGTTACTTGTCTTTGATGTTTTTGCTGTCTTTTTTGGTTGGTCTTTTTCAGCTTTTATTTTATCTCTTCCGCTTCGGTTTTTTAGTGAACTTTATTTCTCATTCGGTAGTGCAAGGTTTTACTTCTGGAGCGGCTGTACTTATTGCTATGAGCCAATTGAGTAATTTCTTCGGGTTATCTAATAGCCAAGCATCAAGTTTTCTAGGTTATGTTAAGGAAGTCATATTCAACGTTCATAACATTGACCTTTCTTCTACTTGGGTCGGAATGATTACCGTGGTCAGCGCGATATGTATAAAGTCTTGGTTGAAAGCCGTTCCGTATTTATTAACCAGTATGGTGATTGG
This sequence comes from Marinomonas sp., assembly GCF_965225885.1. NCBI lineage: Bacteria > Pseudomonadati > Pseudomonadota > Gammaproteobacteria > Oceanospirillales > Oceanospirillaceae > Marinomonas > Marinomonas sp. The sequence continues at coordinate 283,309 of NZ_OZ245329.1, read as the reverse complement.
TGCAATTAGTTGTCATTGGTTATTTGCCTCATCGGATCAGGTCCACATGATTCGTGCCTTACCAAATGCTTTACCCGTTTTTAAAGTACCTGACTTCGGCCTTGATTCGATCATTTTATTAAGTTCGGCTGCATTGTCTATTGCAATACTTGGTGCAATCGAAGCTGTTTCTATTGCTCGCTCTATCGCGATTCGCTCAAAGCAGTCTATCGATGGAAATAAAGAGTTTCTAGGTCAAGGGTTGTCGAATGTTATTGGGGCATTTTTCCAATGTTATCCAAGCTCTGGTTCGTTTACTCGTTCGGGCGGGAATTATGATTCTGGCGCTAAAAGCTCTTTTTCTATTGTCGTTTCGGCACTTCTTGTGTTGTTGCTTATCCTATTTATGCCAAAAGCGACACACCTTATTCCCGTGCCTGTAATGGCTGGCAGCATTTTGGTTATTGCATGGAATTTGTTTGATTGGCGAGCAGTCAAAATGAATGTGTTGTCGCCAAAAGAAGAGTCTCTTCCATTCTTGTTTACGCTTTTTGGGACGCTTCTGATTCCCTTGGAATACGCTATTTACTTAGGCATCGTTTCGTCTCTTGTGTTTTACCTAGCTAGGACCGCAAGACCAAAAGTTACTGTGGTTGCGCCAAGGTTGCTGGATGATCATACGCGTCAAATTCGTAATGTTGAGCGCCATCAATTACCAGAATGTCCAGCGATAAAAATAGCCCGTTTAGACGGATCTGTTTTTTATGGGGCTGCTGAGTCATTAAAAAGCTCTCTTAGAGAGTTGCTTAGTTCAGGTCATAAGCAGCTTATTCTGATCTTTAAAGGCGTAAATTTCATCGACATTTCGGGTCAGCATACCTTAGTTGAAGAGGTCGATAGGATTCATCAGCAAGGCGGCACCGTATTTTTTAGTTCGTTAAAAGGCATAGTGCATGATGAATTAACGGATAAACGACTAATCGAGTGTTTAGATGATGGTGTGTTAAAGCTTTCAACGAAAGCCGCCATCTCAGACATGGTGGAAAAGGTACCTCTTAGCGTATGTAACCAGTGTACGAACAAGGTGTTTCAAGAGTGTCCTAAATAGCAAAAACGAGCGTTTCAGGTTTGGGTAAAAAGAGAAAATGGGTTGTGGTGATAAGGCGGCGCTAGCGAATATGAAACATCGATTGGCGCATTCGATATATAAGGGAGAGTAGGGTATGTCTATTTCAGTTGTCCAGCGTGTTTTGCTTGGCTTCATTTTATTACTGGTTCTGCTGTTTATCGTTGCAGCCTCTGGTGTGACAGGTTTAAACAGCGTTCAGCAAAGAATCGAAACAGTAACGGGAAAAATAGCGGATATCTCAGACAGTAGTAATGCGTTAAGTGTTACTTCAGCACAAACAAGTAGCGCGGTTTTACAGTATTTAATTGCTTCTAGTGACTCTGCCTTAGATACGGCATTGACGAAGTTTTCAGAAGAAGAACAGCGCTTTTCCACACAAACGGATTCTTTGAAAAAAATGGTGGTCAATTATCCTAATGTTCGATCAGTTCTAGATTCCATTATTGATCAGTATCAGGCATTTTCAAAAATAGCCAATAACGCAATTAAAGAGCACAGCCGCCAAGTAACATTGCAAAAGGCACTGGTTAGTCAGAAATTAGACTTAAAGGATGCTCTGGTTTTGCTGTCGGAAGACTTAGAAGCGATAGCTCGTTATCCAAAGAATGATAAACAGGCTTTTTCAGTGAGTTTAGCGCAAACACAAGTAGAGAGTTTGAAACTGCTTATTAGGGATTATTTTGATTCTACAGAAGTGGATGCGCTCAAAAAAATTCAGGGCGAGATGTCTCAAATATTCGCGCCACTTAACGATGCGTTGCCTCAGTTGGGGGATGAATTTATCGCCCAACAAGTGGAAAGCATCCAGCAATCCGTTCAAGCAAAAGATAACGTTGTGTCAGAGTACCTTGAGTTGAGTCGTATGCAAATGGAATCTGAGGCGGCTGCCTCTATCCTATTTGATAGTCTAGTTTCAGTACAAACTCAATTAAATCAACTGGTTAGTGTGGTTGGTGTATTGCGTAATCAAGCGAAAGAGGATGCATTAAATGCGTCGGCCAAAGCCAAGTATATGACATTTTTTATTATGACGATTTCTGTCATTGTTGCTTTGATCATCGCGGTTTGGGTGAGTCGAAGTATTCGTAAGCCGTTGGTCAAAATCTTAGCTATTTTGGATTTAATTGCCAAAGGCGATTTAACCCAACGCTTAACAATACAGACTAAAGACGAGTTTGGGCAGTTATCTTATTGGGTTAATATGTTGGTTGAAAAGCTCAGTTCAGTTATGCAGCAAATTAACCATGCCTCGGCTCAAGTAGTGGAATCCGCTGAAAGTGTTCACCTCTCATCGGGCTCGACGCAACGACTCATGCAAGCGCAGCATGACAAAATGACGTCCGTTGCTTCAGCGATGAACGAAATGTCTGCGACCGTAAATGAAGTGGCTCAAAATGCCGATGTCACATTGAAAAAAGTCCATGAAGTGGATGACAGTGCTAACTATAGCTTAGAGCGTATGAAGACAAATATTGAGCAGGTAACTCAGCTGGTGGAGCAATTAGAAACGTCTTCTCAAATTGTCAACCAAGTCGATAGATATTCTCAAAACATTGGGCAGATTCTCGACGTTATTCAGGGGATCGCTGAGCAAACCAATTTACTGGCTTTGAATGCCGCTATTGAAGCTGCTCGAGCGGGTGAGCAAGGTCGAGGCTTTGCCGTAGTTGCAGATGAAGTGCGTACATTAGCGACTAGAACCCATGAATCGACGGAAGAAATTCAAAAAGTGATTTATGACTTACAAAGTGGTGTGAGTGAAACTGTCGTCACAACGAAACGTAGTTGTGAAAGAGCGAGAGAGAGTATGAATGAGGCTGAAAGTGTGGGTAAGGCGCTAATAGAATTACGTGAATTTATGGCTGAAATTCGAAGCTTGAGTATGCAAATTGCCACAACAGCGGATCAACAATCTCATGTTGCTCAGGAGATAAATCAAAGTATACATGAAATGTCAGAGAGCTCAGAGACGGCCATGTTAGATGCGATTACGGGCCAAAAAAACTGTCAGAAAATGAGCAGTCTTGCCGTTCAACAGAGTGAGCTAGTAAGCCAATTTAAGACAGCTTAATGAAGGATAGAAATGTATAGAGGAAAATGATCCTCTTAATTTATGCTCCCAGCGTCTTCAATGTAAGGCGCTTTTTTATTTTTGACAGGAGAGCGTTTTAGGCGGTTAGCGCAGTTTCACTTTAGGTCTTCCGATGGCGATGTCAGTTTTGCAGGTGGCGATGCAAGGTAGGAAGTAGCCGTTCTGCTTTTCTTTTTCGTTTAAGCCGTGAGGCAGCCGGTTGGTGTAGTCGATTTCACCAGATAGCAAGGGTGTTAGACAAACTCCACAAACGCCATTTGTGCAGGCCTGCTTGATAGGAACACCCGCCAAGATTAATGCATGCAAGACGGTTTCTTCTTGATCTGCTTGAATGAACTGCTCAGGATCGAAAAAAGTTAGGTGAATCTCTTTTTTCTTAGGTATGTGTTTCTTCTGCACAGTAAGCTTTTCCTTTTGTTAATCTGTTATAAACTTTAGCATGCTATCAATCGCATGCGCGAAATAACAAAGATCATGGATTAAACCCAGACAATGACAGAACAACATAGAAAGACTTTATTGGTAGTGGATGACGATCAAGATATTCGTCAGTTGCTTTGTGACGCTTTATCGCAAAAAGGTTACAGGGTATTGGAAGCGGAAAATGGCACCCAAATGTGGCTTCATCTCGAAGCGGAACCTGTCGATTTGGTGCTGATGGATTTATACCTTCGAGAAGAAGATGGTTTGAATCTGGCTCGGGAAATTCGCGAGCGGTTTGTGATGCCAATCATGATGTTAACTGGTAAAGGCGATGAAACAGATCGAATCTTAGGGCTAGAGTTAGCTGCAGACGATTACATGATGAAGCCATTTAATTTACGTGAACTGACAGCGCGAATTCATGCTTTGTTGCGTCGTTCTTATCAAGTGCCACCGACGACGGGAAGTACGATTAATCAAGATCACGACTGTTTGAAATTCGGCAGTTGGACGTTGGATCTGACCGCTCGCCTTTTGCATGATCCAGACGGCAAGCTGGTGACTTTAACTTTAGGCGAATTCTCGCTGTTAGAAGTGTTAGCTCGTCATCCAGATCGCATTTTTTCTCGTGAACAACTAATAGAGCAAAGCCGAGGTTTAGAAACTGAGGTGTTTGATCGAACCGTTGATGTGTTGATTCTTCGCCTTAGACGAAAAATAGAGGCAAACCCGAAAACGCCAGAGTTCATTAAAACCCAGCGCGGACTTGGTTATTTTTTCCAAGGCCCTGTGCGGATGAATTAAATGCGCTTTACCAGTATCCGTCAAAAAGCCTCCTTGTCTATTTTAGCGATTAGCTTGGTGGCATTTTTTATGGTCGGGATCGGCTGGCAATCCATGCGAGTCAGTGAAGCCTCTTTGTCAGAATTCGAATCAGAAACCTTACCTGAAATCAGTACCTCTTTAACATTGGCAGAAGGTGTTGCGCAGTTGGCTGCCATCGCGCCTTATACCGCAGGTTCGGGTCGTCCTTTCCAGTTACAAACTGAATCTGAGCGTATTCACCACCGTATTCTTGAACTTCGCGGCGTTGCAGATAGTCTGACAGATTCTGTCTTTCAGCGGGACATCGACGAGCGATTAGACGATTTGCAAACCACCCTTGAAGAGCTTGTTGCCTTGGTACGAGAAGAGCTGTATTTGCGCGAAGACAGTTTGGCGCAGCAGTTTCGTATTCGTCAGTTGCCAGCTAATGATGATGCTGCCAGCGTAGACAGTCAGCAAGGTTTGGTCTGGTTACTACAATTATTAGAATCGCCGAGCTTAGTACCTGAAAGCATGCTGAAAAGCTTAAAGTTATCAGAGCAAAACGAGCAAGTAGCGAGCATTGCAGAAGACTTACTGATGGCGCACAGGCGTTTGAATCAAATCCAAGAGCGCAAAAACTACCTACTAATTTCTATTCGTGCCAAATCTGAACAGCTGAGCAAACAAGTCAGCGACTTTGTGGGCGGATTACAGAAGAAAGTGAGTCGTCAGCGACAAGAAGTATCGACCTTTGTTGCTCGCGGTCAAAACTGGATTATTGGTATCTCTGTGTTTCTGTTGTTGGGTCTAACGCGCTTGTATTGGTACAGCCAGCGTATGACCAAAGATTTAGGTGTCGTCACCAACGACATGGAGCAGCTATCGTTAGGACGTGTTGATTCAAAACATACGGGAATACGTCGTAACGATGAAATCGGCACTTTGGCGGATACGTTTGAGGTTTTTCGCCGTGATGCGTTAAGGCGTTTGGAAGTGACGGCAGAGCTCTCGGAGCAAAAACGTTTGCTTGAAACTATCTTCGATAATATGAATGACGGTTTGAGTGTGTTTTCGGCAAAAGGTAGCTTGGTTGCTTGGAACTCGGGTTATCAGACATTGTTTGATTTGTCGGACGATGATTTGAGTGTCGGCATGTCTATTGATGAAGTGCAAAGCCTGATAAACCGCGGGCAACATAAAAACCTCAACCTAGAAAATCAGCAAGTTCACATGGAAGAGGTGAACGTCTCGCGTCATTTACGTTTTCAAAGTTTCGAACGTCATTTTGATTCGGGGAAAATTATTGAGTTTCGCTCCAAGCCGATGCCAGAGGGTGGTTTTGTTACCTTGTATACGGATTTGACTGAGCGTAAAAGCGTCGAGAGTCAGCTACGTCAGGCGCAAAAAATGGAAATGCTAGGGCAACTAACAGGTGGCGTTGCCCATGACTTTAATAATCTCTTGGCAGCGATTATGGGGAATCTACAAATGCTGTCTGACTCGCGCCCACAGACCACCGATCAAGCCCGATACATAGAACGTGCGCTGGTGGTTTCAGAGAAAAGCAGCAACCTAGTGCAGCGTTTATTGGCCTTTAGTCGTCGTCAGCAGCTTTTTCCTGTGTCGATTGGTATTGATGATTTGATCGAAGGCATGTTGGATTTGGTTGAATACAGCGTTGGCTCGCATATTGTCGTCGAAAGTGATTTGCAATGCCCCGATGTGGTGAGTTTGATTGATCCTTCCCAGCTAGAAAATGCCTTATTGAATTTATCCTTGAATAGCGCCAGCGCCATGCCAGATGGCGGCCGCTTAGCCTTTTCAACCAAACTGTGTACTTTGCCAAACAGTGATGTTCCAGCGATTCGTATACGCGTGGAAGATTCAGGTGAAGGCATTGCCGATGAGGTGATTGGTCGCATCTTTGAACCTTTCTTTACCACTAAACCCGTCGGCAAGGGCAGTGGTTTGGGTTTGAGTATGATTTATGGCTTTGTGAAGCAAAGCGGTGGCGAAATCAAAGTGACCTCTGAAAAAGGCAAATGGACCCGAGTTTGTCTTTTCTTGCCTCGACAAATTACATCGCTTGACTTTGTCTCAGGTGATAACAACGTCTCTGAAGAGAAAGACATCAATCAAGAGGTGATTGTCTTGCCCGAGTTTAGCTTGGTGTGGCTGGTGGAAGATGATGAAGAAGTATGTCGAGTGATGCGCGAGCAATTGGAAAAAATGGGCTTTATGGTGCAAACCTTTGATTGTGCCGAAGCGGTGATGAATGCTTTGAGTAAAGCCATAGTTCCTGACGCTATTGTGTCGGATGTGAACCTAGCTGGCACCATGAGTGGAGTTGAATTAGCGCATAGTTTGCAGACTGATTTATCCAGTTTTACTGGTCCCATATTGCTAATGTCAGGTTTACCGAAAGACGAATTAAAACAAAAATATCAATTAAAGGACGATGATTTGTTTATTTCAAAACCTTTTACTATCAAAGAGTTAAGTGGAATATTTCAGCTCGAACATTGAATTATTACAAATGTTACAAAAAAAGATTAAATGATGAAATTATTCATTAGTTTTTTATCTTCATAGTGTTTTATTAGAAACAGAGTCGGGGCTGGATCTGTTTTTGAATGGCATCGCTGCCAATAATAAAAACAAAAATTGGAGTTATAAAAACAATGAAATTCATGCATCGTATTCCGTATAAAAAATTGGCTTGTCTAGTCGCTGCTGGCACATTGTCTACTGTGGCTATGGCAGAAACCCCAATCATCGGTTTGATCACCAAAACCAATACCAACCCATTCTTCGTGAAAATGAAAGAAGGCGCACAGCAAAAAGCCACTGAGCTTGGTGTTGAATTGCGTACCTTCGCCGGTCGCTACGATGGCGATAACGAAACTCAGGTTCAAGCAATCGAAAACTTAATTTCCGCAGGTGCCAAAGGTATTCTTATTACGCCTAGCGATACCTCCGCTATTGTTCCGACTATTCAAAAAGCACGTGATGCAGGTTTGCTCGTTATTGCGTTAGATACCGCTCTTAGTCCTGCTAGTGCGGCAGACATGACGTTCGCGACGGATAACTTTAAAGCCGGAGAAATGATTGGCATGTGGGCAAAAGCGAAAATGGGCGATAAAGCCAAAGACGCAAAAATTGCCTTGCTTGATTTAAGTACTAGCCAAGTGACCGTCGACGTTGCACGTGACCAAGGCTTCTTGAAAGGTTTTGGGATCGATCTTAAAGATCCAAAACGTATGGGCGATGAAACGGACCCTCGTATTGTTGGCAACGATGTAACGCAAGGTTCTGAGGAAGGTGGCCGTCGTGCGATGGAAAACCTACTTCAAAAAGATCCAGAAATTAACTTGGTTTATACCATTAACGAACCTGCTGCGGCTGGTGCGTATGAGGCATTGAAATCTTTCGGACTTGAAAAAGACGTATTGATCGTTTCTGTTGATGGTGGTTGCCCAGGTGTTCGTAATATCAAAGATGACGTAATCGGCGCTACTTCCATGCAATTCCCTCTTAAAATGGCTTCTGAAGGCGTTACTGCGATTGTTGAGTTTGCCAAATCTGGCTCACGTCCTTCCGCGTCAAATGGTCTAGATTTCTTCGACACAGGCGTTCAGTTAATTACTGATGAACCAGTGAAAGGCGTTCAATCTGTTTCGTCTAAAACTGGTTTGGCGATGTGTTGGGGCTAATTAATCTCTTGTGATAGATGGGTGTGAAGGTGCCCTGATTTGCCGTTAGTCGAGCGTTTGGCTAACGGCGTTTTTTCTATCTTAAGTGACCTTTTCTGCCTAGTAATGTTTCCTGTCTGGAGTAGTCTATGAGTTCTACCAACCCAAAACCGTCTACAGCGGTACTTGATCACGATAAAGTCGCGGACCAAGCCAGTACCTATGTTGCCAAGTTCGAGCGTAAAGAAACCCTTGTGCAGCGTTTCCAAAAGTTTCTTCATCATTATCCAATCGCTGCACCAAGTATTGTTCTTATCTTGGCTATTATCGGGTTTAGTACGATTGTCGGTGGGCGTTTTTTACACCCATTTAACCTGTCTTTAATCCTGCAACAGGTCACTATTATCGGTGTGATTGGTGTTGCTCAAACCTTAATTATTTTAACCGCGGGTATCGATTTGTCCGTGGGTGCCATCATGGTATTAGCGTCCGTCGTAATGGGTCGCATGGCGATGGACTATGGCTTCGAAGCTTGGCTTGCCTTGTTGATTGGTATCGGCGTAGGCGCGATTGCTGGCTTTATTAATGGCTTGCTGATTACACGTATGAAGTTGCCGCCTTTCATCGCAACATTAGGTTCGTGGAACGTCTTTTTTGCTCTGAACTTGTGGTATTCAAAAAGTGAAACCATTCGTTCTCAAGATATCAGTGCTGCTGCACCTTTGTTGCAGTGGTTAGGTGAAACCATCAACGTCTTTGGTGCCAGATTAACTTATGGTTCTTTGTTGATGTTGGGGATTTTCTTTGTGATTTGGTATGCGCTGAATTGGACGCCATGGGGACGTCACGTTTATGCAACAGGCGATGATCCCGCGGCAGCGAAATTAGCGGGTATCCGTACTGATCGTATTTTGCTTTCCGTGTATATTTTGGCTGGTGTGGTATGTGCGCTGGGTGCGTGGGTCTTGATTGGTCGTATCGGTTCTGTGAGCCCTCAAGCGGGTTACACCACAAACTTGGACAGTATTACTGCCGTTGTAATTGGTGGTTGTAGTTTGTTTGGAGGTCGAGGTTCTATTTACGGCACCTTAATCGGCGCCTTGGTTGTAGGCGTATTTCGTAATGGTTTGGCACTCGCTGGTGTCGATGTGTTATGGCAAGAGTTCACCGTCGGTATTTTGATTATTGTCGCCGTTGGTGTTGATCAGTGGATCCGAAGAGGGACAGCATAATGGTAGCTCAATACGATAAAACTCCCGTGTTACAAACAAAGAATTTGGTAAAACGTTATGGCAGTGTAACGGCGATTGATCATGCTGATTTTGAACTTTATCCCGGTGAAATATTAGCGGTGATTGGCGATAACGGCGCAGGCAAATCCTCGTTAATCAAAGCCTTGTCTGGCGCTTTGATTCCAGACGAAGGTGAAATACTGTTAGATGGCAAACCTGTGCATTTCTCTTCACCAATGGAAGCGCGCGCGTTAGGCATCGAAACCGTTTATCAAAACTTAGCCGTGTCGCCAGCATTAAACATTGCCGATAACTTGTTTTTAGGCAGAGAGTTGTTGAAGCCTGGCATTCTAGGTTCTGTCTTTCGCATGCTGGATAAGAAAGAAATGGAGCGCCGCGCTAAGAATAAAATGACCGAGCTAGGTTTGATGACCATTCAAAATATTAGCCAAGCGGTTGAGTCACTTTCGGGTGGTCAGCGCCAAGGTGTGGCGGTTGCACGTTCTGCCTTGTTCGGTAGCAAAGTTGTGATCATGGATGAACCAACGGCAGCGCTTGGTGTGAAAGAGTCACGTCGTGTATTGAACTTGATCAAAGAGGTTCGTGATCGTGGCTTGCCAATTATCTTGATCAGTCACAATATGCCCCATGTGTTTGAAGTCGCAGATCGTATCCATATCCATCGATTGGGTAAACGCGCAGCAATTGTCACGCCTCAGTCTCATACCATGTCTGATGCCGTTGCTATTATGACGGGCGCGATGGAGATTGGTGAATCAGAGGCAGAGGGCGAAGCGGCCTAAGATAAAAACCCAGTCGCTATTTTTATCTGCCGTCAGGTAGGGCAAAATAGCGGCCTTTCATCAGGGGAAACAAAATGAGCCTAATTAAACAGTCAGTGGTGCGTTTTCATAAAGCTCGACAGCTTTGGAAGGCTTATCGCCTGATGCCAAGCCTATTGGCGGTTTTGATTGTCGCCGTTTCGCTTTCCCCTTTGGCTTCACAATCCTCAGAGCCACAATCTTCAGAGCTTCAACCCCTTAAATCGATTGGTATTAGTGTTGCTGATTTGGGCAATCCCTATTTTGTTCAGCTAGTGGACACGGTTTCATCAAAAGCGGAAGAGCTGGCGGGTGAGCCAGTAAAAATGCTTATTCGTTCAGATGCGTATGATTGGCAACGACAAATTGGTCAAATCAATGATTTTATCGAGCAAAAAGTCGATTTGATCATCTTAACCGCTGCGGACGAATACAAGTTAGCGGCGGTGGTTGCCAAGGCTCAACGCGCCGGTATTAAAGTGATTGCAGTAGATGTAAATGCCCAAGGTGCTGATGCGACGATTACGACAGATAATGTTCAAGCAGGCGCTATAGCGTGTGAGAAACTGGCTGAGAAAATTGGTTACCAAGGTAATTTTGTCATTATTAATGGCGTCTTAGTTTCGTCTGTCATCGAGCGAGTCGCTGGCTGTAAATCGGCATTAAATAAATATTCGAATATTGTCCTGTTAAGTGACCGAATGAATGGTACGGGCAGTGTTGAAGGCGGAATGGAAGCAATGACGTATTTGATGGAAGAGTATGATCACATTGATGCTGTATTTACCATTAATGATCCAACGGCGTTTGGTGCTTTGCGTGCGGCGAAGCAAGCGAATCGTAACGAATTTGTATTGGCGTCGATTGACGGTGCGCCATTTGCTGCCGAGATTATTAAGCAACAGGATAATCCTTGGATTGCTACCGCTGTTCAGCGTCCTATTCCTATGGCGGAAAAAGCCATCGAAATTGGTATGGATTTATTAAAAGGCAAAGACGTGGCTCAGCGTTTTATTTTAATTCCTTCAAGGTTAATAGAGAAAAACTAATTCTTAATCCATCTTGGTCTTTTGTAAGTAGGGCGTTAAGCTAATGCCCTTCGTGAAAGAGGCTATTAATGGACACTTCGACGTTATTTTTACAAATTTTTAATACAGTTTTCCCTTTGGCCAGTATCGTGCTGGTGGCGTTTTTATATGCACGAGTTCGCCCTACGGACATGACGGTGGCGAACCGTTTAAATATCAGTGTTTTTTGCCCTGCGCTTATTTTTTCTGTTATGGCTTCGAAAGAGTTCCATATTGCCCTATATGTGGACTTGATCATTGCCGCTACTGTGGTGGTATTGGGTTCAGGCTTACTGGTTTGGCCGTTATGTAAGTGGCTAAAAATTTCGCCTAAAACCTTGGTTCCTCCAATGATGTTTAACAACAGTGGCAACTTGGGGATTCCTTTGATTGTACTGGCGTTTGGTGAATCGGCTTTGCCTATCGCAGTGGTGCTATTCCTTACCGAGAACTTGCTACATTTTACCGTTGGTATGTATTTACTTAACCCAAAAACCAACCTCCTTAATGTGCTGAAAATGCCGATGATCATCGCGACGATATTGGGTTTAATATGGAGCCTACAAGGTTGGACTGTTATGCCAGCAGTCAAGGTATCCGTTGATATGATGGGGCAAATCGCTATTCCTCTGATGTTATTTGCGCTTGGTGTTCGTATGACGAATGTCGACTTTAGTGAATGGAAACTGGGTGTGATCAGCGGCTTTCTGTGTCCATTAAGTGGCCTGGTTATTGCTGTCATTTGGTATTACGTCGTTGGTATGTCGCCAGAGAATTTCGCCTACTTACTTATCTTTGCTTGTTTGCCACCAGCGGTGTTGAATTATATGGTGGCAGAACTTTATCAACAGGAGCCCCACAAGGTGGCATCGATTGTGTTGATCAGTAATTTGATGAGTGTGGGGATTATTCCTGGTGTGTTGTTTTATGTTTTATAAATCCGTACTAGGAGAAAAAGCATGATGGTGCAAATTGGCTTAATCGCTTTACTGGTGGTGGCTTACATCATCGTTTCTCGTATTTTAAAGTCGACAGTAAGGCTACTAGGGCAAAAGAGCTTCGCCAACGAAGTGAGAATAACTTACGTTTCAAAAATGCTAAATCTTGGCTTTACCGCGATTTTTGTCATGTTGGTTTGCTTGGTGTTGGGGATAGGTTATGGGCAGCTGGCGATCTTTTTTTCCTCTGTGTTCGCCGTTGTTGGTGTTGCGCTCTTTGCCCAATGGTCCATTTTAAGCAATATTACTGCGAGCTTAATCATCTTTTTTGGTTTTCCATATCGAGTTGGGGATTGGATAAAAGTTGTCGACAAGGACGATGAGATATTAGGACAGATTATGGAGATATCGTCTTTTCACGTGATTATCCATCGATTATCAGGGGATATTGTCACTTATCCAAACAGTTTGATTCTACAAAAAGCCGTTGTTCGGTTTGATAGCCGAGAAGCGGCAATGGCCATGAGCCAATTTAAAACACCCAACACATCAGTGAATAAACTAGAGGATGAGAGCCCTTCCGCTTAGTGTTGGGTGAAAATTGATCAGTTTTTTTAAGATTGCAGATATTTGTGTCATACTAAGATGCTTTGATCTTTAAGAAAGGAAATCTCTCGTGAAATCCGATCCTGAGTCTTTGTTAAAAAATAATGATGCGCTGATACATTCCGATGCGCTGAAAGTAAAATCTCATGCCCAACGCCCGCAAGAAGACTGGGTGCTACACACTTTAATGATCGAAGGCTACGATGTCCCATTTCGCTTTAAACGCCAAGGCAAATATCGCACCTTACGCGGTGCTCGTGTGAATCTCACCTATTACCCGACTCAAGAAATGGTCGCGGGAATTCCAGTTGAAATTATGAAAGTTGTTAGGGTAAAACGGACCTAGTCATATTGACCTGACCAGCTTCTGCTTTTCTTCTTCACGATATGAACTTAATATGGCGGCTCCTGTCTTTAATGCAGGATTTCAAGATTGCATATTGGGTGTAGAAAAAATAATGGAAATGAGTCGTTCTGAAAATTGGTTCGCGAAGATAAAACGCGTGGAGCGTAGCGCGTGGTTTCAAGGTTTTATTATCAGCATCATTATTATTGCTGCTTTGACCGTTGGTGCAAAAACCTATTCCTTACCTTATGGCATTGATAAAGCGATTAATTACTTAGATAACTTTATTACGGTTTTCTTTTTAGTCGAACTCTCTCTTCGTTTTATTGCTTGTGATGATAAACGTCGCTTCTTTACCGATCCTTGGAATATTTTTGATACTGTTATTGTTGTCGGTAGTTTGATGCCAATTTCCGAGACTGAGATGATTCTTGTCGCACGTTTGTTACGAGTGTTCCGAGTTTTGCGTCTGGTGTCTATCATTCCTGATTTGCGTTTCTTGATTAATGCCTTGCTTAAAGCCATTCCCAAAATGGGTTACATTGCCTTGTTGATGTTTATCATTTTTTACATCTTCGCGGCGGTTGGCTCGATCTTTTTCCATCAAGTGAATGAAACGCTTTGGGGTGATATTGCTATCTCAATGCTGACATTGTTCCGTGTGGCTACGTTCGAAGATTGGACGGATGTGATGTATGAGACCATGGAAGTGTATCCGTTTAGCTGGATCTTCTACATCATCTTCATTTTCTTAACCGCGTTTGTGTTTTTAAACATGATGGTCGGTGTGGTATTAGACGTGATGACGCGTGAAACCGCGCAGGAAGAGCACGAAAACCAAGAGAGTAATCATCAGGCTTTGGTGACGCAAATCTCAGAATTACAGGCTCAAGTGGCACTTCTTGCGGATAAAATCGACGCACAACAAGACCGAAAAAATTAACCTACTTTCAATTTCAAAACGACTTCAAGCGGTGCGCTGGCTAACTTTTTTTAGCCAGCGTCCACCAAACGTGTTTAGCATCAAACCAATCAAAACGACCAAAATTCCTATCCATTGCATACCGCTAACCGTTTCTGACAGAAAAATTTCTGCTGATGTTAATCCGACCACAGGTACGCCCAAGGTTAAGGGTGCTACGGTTGCCGCAGGGTAACGAGACAATAAATAGCTCCACAAACCATAGCCAGCCAAGGTAGCAAAGAGCGATAGGTAGGCGAGTGACGCTATGGATTTAAAGCTTAGTTCAATGATGTTGCTCCACATGACATCGCCGCCATCAATGAAGTAGGCACACAGAAAGAAAGGGATTGGCGGAATCCAGCTCGACCAAACGATTAAGTTTAGGTTGGCATCGTAGCCTTTGCGGCTAATGATTTTGGTGAAAATATTTCCCATTGCCCAGCTAGATCCTGCGGCTAAAGTTAAGCCAAAGCCAAGCGCCGTCATTGTGGAGTCTTCATTGTCCAATCCGATGACCGCCAAGCCTCCAATGGCAATGCCAATGGCGAGTACTTGGTAAGGTCGCACGGCTTCCTTTAGCAACAAAATAGCGAATAATAGAGTGAAAATGGCTTGGGACTGCAACACCAAAGAAGCCAGTCCTGCCGGCATTCCGAAAGATATGGCGCTGAATAAAAAAGCAAATTGCCCGAAGTTCAATGATAAGGCATAACCAATACACCAAAGCAGCGGCGTATTAGGGCGAGAGAAAAAGAAGCAACCAATCATACCTATAACGAGGAAGCGTAATCCACCCAACATCATTGGCGTGAGTTCGTCTAATCCCCAACGCATTACGATAAAGTTAAAACCCCAGGCGACGATAATAATCAGCGCCAAAAACATATCTTTGCGAATCATGTTGAGTCCTTAACTTTGTCATAGTGAGGCGAAAATAAGCTCACTATTTTACGTGTTTTCGATAAGTTTGCACATGGACAGATAAAGGAAGAATGGAGGACACAGATAGATAGAATCTCTTATGGTGGAGAAATACACGGTATTCATTTTTCAGCGAATCCATTAATAGAAGCGATACTCCATTCATTCATGTTGGAATATAGGCTAAATTGACCATGTCCCGAATAATAACTGAATAGCACACATTCAATTTTCTTTATAACAATAAATAAGCCACAAGAGCACCATTACCATGCGTATTTTAGTAGTAGAAGATGATCGTATTTTAGGCGAAGCCATTAGCCAAAGAATCAGTCGAATGGGGCATGGTCTTGATCTTGCACAGACTGGTTTACAGGCAAATCAGATGTTGGCCTTGCAAGAATACGATCTCATGCTATTGGATCTAAATTTGCCGGATATGACGGGGACTCAAATATTACAAACGCTCCGAAAAAAATATTCTAATACACCGGTGATTGTGCTGACTGCCCGTGATGAAGTAAAAGATCGCATAGAGCTCTTGGATCTAGGAGCTGACGATTATATGACCAAACCGGTAGACTTTGGTGAGCTTGAAGCTCGTTGTCGTGCTTTACTGCGTCGTAGCCAAGGGCAAGCACAAAACATCATAGAATACGGTAATGTCAGTTTAGACCTGCAAGCATGCACTGTGACTATTGGCGATCATTTAGTCGAGCTAAAACAACGAGAGTTTCGTTTATTAGAGGTGTTTATCACCCACACTGGACGGGTTTTAAGCAAAGAGGCATTGATCGAACATATTTATAACTTTAATGAAAATCCAAATCCAAGTGTGATTGAAATCTATGTAGCGCGCTTGCGAAAATCTCTGCAAGACAGTGATATCAATATTAGAACCATTCGTGGCCTTGGTTACTTATTGGAAAAACATTATGGCTAAGGCTACTACGTCGATTCGTCGGCAATTGATTTTGATGGTGGCGACGGTGCTGATCGTCATTAATGTTGTGGCTCTTTGGAGTGCTCATATCTATGCGAATAGGGCGGCAAAAGAGTCTTATGATCGGCTTTTATATGGTTCTGCTTTGCAAATGGCCGAGAATATTAGTCTCTTGGATTCGCAGTTCTTTATCGATTTACCTGTTTCTGCTTTTGAAACCTTGGCACTATCTACCTCAGACCGCGCGTTTTATTCCATTATGAATGGACAGTATCAGGTGCTGACAGGGTACAAAGATCTTCCCAATATTCCGTTCACCCAGTTGCTTCAGCAATCCATCGAAAAAGAGAAATTTATTCCTATTTATTATGAAGCCATGTATCACGGTGAAACGGTGCGTTTTGTTGCGTTGGGAAAGCGCTTATTAGAGGCGGATAGCGTTAACGATGTTTTTATTATTGTTGGGCAAACATTAGACGCACGACGCGCTGCCGCGACCGAAATTAGTCATATGGCGCTGCAGTTTGTTACCTTGTTTTTCTTTATCACTTTGCTGTTATTGCTTTTTGTTATTTGGCGAGTATTACAGCCACTGCAGGCAATCAAACAAGCCATTACAGAACGTTCTCCCCAAGAGCTATCGCCACTGGAAGCCAAAGTACCCAGTGAGATAGCGCCTTTATTGAAGAGCATTAATTACTTTATGGCTCAACTGGATAATACTTTAATCCGTTTAAAACGCTTCACCGCAGAGGCGGCTCATCAAATACGCACTCCCTTGGCAGGCCTAAACTCACAGGCCCAAAATGCCCTAGATGAAACCGATGAAGAGCTAAGGCAAAAGCAACTACAGCATATTTTAGAAAGCAGCAATGTATTGACCAATACGGTTAATCAGCTGCTTAGCCGCGCTACATTGACGCACCGTTATCAGAGTCACCCTTTTAGTCTTGTTGCTTTGGATCATGTGATCAAAGAGACTTGTCGCGAGTTGGTGGTTTGGGCATTAGAGCGACAGGTTGAAATTGAATATATAGGAGACATCCACGTTACTATTAAGGGGGATGAATTTGCGCTTAAACAAATGCTACAAAACATCATTGAAAATGCCATCAAATACAGTCCAAAAGGTGGTGTCGTTGAAGTTGAATTAATGATGATGGATGAGCTATCTCAGACGTCGATCGTGTTACAAATTCGAGACCAAGGAGTGGGGGTTCCAGATCAGGATAAGGAACATATTTTTGAGTATTTTTATCGTAGCCCGGATAACTTTGCTTCTGGCTCAGGGATTGGTTTATCCATTGCCAAAGAAGTCGCAGAGCATCATGACGCCAGATTCCATTTAAAAGACAACCAGCCAACCGGATTGATTGTGGAAGTTATTTTTCCCCAACGAAAAGGGCTGTCGTATGAAAGTTAGTTATGTGCTGGGACTTTGCTTAATCTTGGTTAGTCGTATGGTGTTTGCTGATGCAGTGCGACAAGATTCTTATATCGCTTTTCCAAGTTTGAATAAACAACCCAATCATCAGGAGGATGTGCTCGCTATTTATGGTGCTGTAAATCATCAGGCAATTGAGCCATTGTTTAGGGCATACCAAGAAAAGTATCCGAATGTCACTATTCATTACACCGAATCGAATACTCGTCATTTATACGAGCAATTTGTCTCGCAGCCTAATATGAGGCCTGATGTGATGCTTAGCCCTGCGATGGATCTTCAATTTAAATTGGCGAACGATGGTTACGCATTGGCTTATGATTCGCCAGAGCTTAGTAATGTCCCCAAGGATTCACATTGGCGAAATGAGCTGTTTGGGTTTACCTACGAACCTATCGTAACGGCGCTAAATAGCGATATTTTGGCTGGAGAGGCTTTGCCGCTGAGTCGCGAGCAGTTATTGAATTTGATCCGCAGTAAGAATCATCTTTTAGACGAAAAAATTGGCCTGTTTGATATTCAGCAGTCAGGTTTAGGTTATTTGGCGTGGGCCTATGATGGACAACAATCTCGCAGTTATGGACGATTGTTAGAAGCGTTTGGTACGCATCAAGCCCGGCTTTATACAGATACATCGTCGATGCTAAATGCGCTATTAAAAGGTCAGATATTTATCGCCTATAATCTTGTTGGTGCTTATTCATATCAGTGGTCACAAAAGTATGCATGGATCAAAACCATCATGCCAACGGATTATACGACCATCATTATGCGTACAGCATTTATCCCTCGTGATGCCCAACAGCCGGCATTGGCGAAGCGTTTTATTGACCTTTTATTGTCTCCAGAAGGGCAGCAGATACTTGCTAATCAATCTGGCATTACGCCAATTAGTACAAAGGTTACAGGCCCTTATAGTCGTGATGAATTAAGCAAGTTACCGCATGGGATTTTTCGCCCAATTCCTCTTGGCCTTGAATTACTTATTCAGACAGATGATGCCAAGAAACGGCTTATTTATCATGAGTGGGACAATGCTAGGTTTTCCGCTCCTAATGATTCTTCGTCTTCGTTATTACCATAGATTTTATTTTTATGGGCTATTAAATACCCATGAAAGGTTCATGAAAGGTTTCCTCGCTAAAGTGTTTTAAGTACTTGCTAAAGTACGACCAAAACAAAAATAAATTGGAGAATACTATGTTTAAAAAACTGCTTATAGCGAGCGCCTTGTGTGCGACTTTAGTCAATAGCCCTGTTCAAGCAGCGGAGCGCGTATCCATTGGTACTGGCGGAACCGGTGGTTTATTTTATGTGATTGGCGCGGGCATTTCAGAAACACTCAACAAGTATATGGATAACACCACGGCACGAGCGGAAGTAACTGGTGCGTCTGTTGAGAACAACCATCGAGTGGCAGCAGGCCAAATGACACTCGGGCTTTCATCATCTTCTACCCTATTTGAAGCTAAGAATGGCGAAGGCCCATTTAAAGTAAGTGGACCATTGGATGTTGCTGGTATTGCCTACTTGTATCCAGCCGTATTGCAGGTGGCGACGATTTCCGGAAATGGTGTCGACTCTTTTGAAGGCTTAAAAGGCAAACGTGTCAGCATGGGGCCTCCAGGAAGTAATGCCGCTGTTTTAGCAACACGTTTGTTACAAGAATATGGTGTCTTTGACGATATCACACCACGTTTTCTTTCTTACAATGAAGGGGTAAAAGCCCTGGTAAACGGCCAAGTTGATGCAACAGTGGTTTTGGCAGGTGCTCCGACTTCCTCTTTGATTGATCTCGATTCACAAACCGACATGAAATTGTTGTCAGCGGATATTAATAAACTCGATAGCCTGATCCAAAAATACCCTTTCTACCAAGCTTACTCTCTACCTGCTGGAACCTACCCAGATCAAACCAAACAGGTTTTGATGATTAACGATCCAGCTATATTGTTTACCAGCGGTAAAGAAGACCAGAGCAAAATTTACAATATCACCAAGGCAATTTTTTCTCATCTAGATGAGCTAGGTCAAATTCACCCACAAGCAAAAGCAATTTCGTTAGAAACCGCAAAACACACTCCTGTTGCGTTGCACCCAGGCGCGAAAAAGTATTATGACGAAGTAAGCGCAAACTAGGAGAGCTACTATGTTGAAATCAGATTCCAGCAATGGCTTTCAAAGTTTGCTCCTTGAATCAAAATTCGCTGGTGGCAAGGAACGTCTAGCAGTCTCTTTATTGTTTAGTGTGATCGCCGCTGGAATCGCCGGTCTTGTACTTTACGGTGCGTATTATGGTGGCATTACTGCGTTGATATTGAGATCGTCGTTTTTCTCTTTAGTCGCAGCGGCTGCCATGCTGTTTTATGCCCTGAGATACAAAAGTGTCGTGGGTCGTGGAGCGTTTTATCTATTGGCTTTATTAGCGTTAATTCCTGGACCTTATTTGTGGCATTACTACATTGACATTGTTATGCGTGGCGCTATGTCGGTTGAGCAAGATAGGTTGATCTTTATTGCTCTCATTGTGGTGGTGTTTGTTTTTGTTCGTATCGCGGTAGGCTGGGCATTGATTACCTTAATGGCCCTCGCTTTCCTTTACGCGTACTTTGGCTATTTGATCCCTGGTAAATATGGTCACGGTGGTTATGATCTAAGCCGTCTGACGTCAACTCTGATGTTATCGACTGAAGGGGTTTATGGTGTGCCCATGGGCGTCGCCGTTGAGTATATTTTCCTATTCGGCTTGTTTGGTGCCATTTTAACTAAAATTGGTACGGGCGAGGTTTTTGTTGATTTGGCCCGTGGTTTAACTGGGCGTGTGCAAGGTGGTCCTGGCTTATCTGCGGCTTTGTCTAGCGCATTGCTTGGCTCCCTTAATGGCAGCGCTGTGGCGAACGTAGTGACCACAGGTACTTTTACTATTCCGTTGATGAAACGCGTGGGCTACAGCGCAAAACTGGCTGGAGCTATCGAAGCCGCTGCGTCTTCCGCTGGACAAATT
Source organism: Marinomonas sp. (assembly GCF_965225885.1). Lineage (NCBI taxonomy): Bacteria > Pseudomonadati > Pseudomonadota > Gammaproteobacteria > Oceanospirillales > Oceanospirillaceae > Marinomonas > Marinomonas sp. The sequence continues at coordinate 262,901 of NZ_OZ245329.1, read as the reverse complement.
ATGCCGCCGGTTATGGGCGCTGCGGCTTTCTTGATGGCGGAAATGATTGGGATTCCTTATGCTGAAGTGGCAATGGCGGCCTTGGTTCCCGCGCTTTTGTATATTTTAGCCTTGATGATTTCAGTTCGCCTTGAGGCAGGACGTCTTAACTTAGCAAGAGACACAGAAGCGGGCTTACAGTTGTTACTAAGAACTCTGAGAACGAAGAGCTATCTTCTGCTTCCATTGGTGGTTTTGATCGGCCTGATGATTTCAGGCAAGTCACCAACTCAAGCGGCAGTGATGGGGATTCTAGCTGGTTTGTTAGTTTGTCCTTGGAAAAAAGCCACTCGTATAAATGCGCTAGATATTATAGCTGCTTGTAAAGAGACATTGTCTTCAACTTTGCCAATCGTTGCTGCCGTGGCTGCAGCAGGCGTGATTATCGGGATATTGAATCTTACCGGTATGGGCTTGATGTTGTCAGGTTTGATCATTGAACTGGGCGACGGCAATTTGTGGGCTGTCTTGTTGCTCACTGCGTTGGCGTCTTTTGTCTTAGGAATGGGACTACCGACATCGGCAGCGTATTTATTGCTCGCGGTATTGGTTGCTCCGGCGATGACACAGTTAGGTATGGAAACCTTGTCGGCGCATATGTTTATTTTTTACTTTGGTTTGGTATCAGCGATTACTCCTCCTGTCGCATTGGCTGCTTACGCTGCTTCTACTATTTCCGGAGCAGATCCTAATGAGACGGCGATTGAATCTATGCGTTTGGGTTTTGTAAAACTCTTGGTGCCCTTCTTGTTCGTCACTATGCCGGGGGTTTTGTTGATCGGAACAACTGCTAGTGTTATTGCTGCTATCTCGTTTGCGACCTTGGCAACTGCATCGATGAGCATCGGCTTTTCAGGCTGGTTACGTGAGAACTTATCTTGGTCTACCCGTTTGGCCTATGTGGTCGCAGCGGTACTAATCGCTTGGCCTGCAGCAGCAACGGACACGTCTATTACCGTGCTGGGCGCTCGTGTTATCGGTATTGTGTTGTTTGCTGGATTGCTGTTCAAAGCAAGTATTCAAACAAAGCCCAATACCATCAAAGCAGAAGCTTAATAATTTAGGATACCAAGCAAACGACACTAAAAAGCGCACATTTCTATAAATGAAATGTGCGCTTTTTTATCAATTTTCTTGGTAACTATGACTCTTTAAGGCAACCCAGTCATCAGCAGCTTAATACCGTAAGACGCGGTTAATACTGCAACAAAACCGACTCCGTATAAGAGCAAAAACCATTGCCAAGATTTGAGTTTGGCGGCTTTTTCTTTCAGGCTTTTGAATGACATTAGTAGCCCTCCTGATAATCTTCCACCTTGCCAGCAAATACTCGATAACCCCATAAGGTATAAGCACAAATCAATGGCACGAAGATGCAAATACCTGGCAGTAAGAAGAGCAAGCTGCTGTCTGGCGATGCGGCTTCCATAAAGGTTAATTGTCTTGGTATCAGATATGGAAACAAACCGACCACAAGACCGGCAAAACCCAGTAAGAACAGCGTTGCGGCATACCAAAAAGGTCGACCTTCATGATGAACGGTTCCTGTAGCGTGACTGTTTAAATCTCTCCAAGCCAAAACAGCGACCACCAAGGTGATAATAGGCAAGGGCGATAACCACAAGAAATTGAATCCCGAAAACCAACGCTGACGAATTTCAACTTGGCTTGCTACCGTCCACACACTGACGATCACCATGGCCAAAATCGTGATCAACAAGAGTCGTTTACCTAACTTAGCGGCATGTTCTTGAATGCGTCCACGACTTTTCATAAACAAATAACAAGCGGCTAATAAAGCATAGCCAGCCATTACGGCAAACCCTGTTAGGATAGAAAAGGGCGTTAGCCAATGCAGGCTGGATAAGCTGTCGACACCGACTGGCACGCCTTGAACGATTGAGCCTAGCAACATGCCTTGGCAAAACGCCGCGATGGCAGATCCCGCGCTAAAGGCGAAATCCCAATAAGGTCGAGAGGTATCGGACTTAAAACGATACTCGAACGCCACGCCACGAAAGATCAAAGCAAACAGCATCAGCATGATGGGCAGATAAAAGGTTGAGGTAATGCCAGCATAAGCGGCTGGAAACGCCGCAAACAACACCACGCCACCAAACACCAACCAGGTTTCGTTTCCATCCCAAACGTGTGAGATAGAGCGCATTAAATGGTCGCGCTCGCCCTCTTGGTTAAACCAAGGGTAGAGAATGCCGATCCCTAGGTCGAAGCCATCGAGTAACACGTACATAAAGATGGCAAAGCCTAAGACAAGGAAGTAGAAAAGAGCCAAATCCATCATTTATCTCCTTGTTCTATTGTTGATTGATCTTTTGTTTTCAAATCTGTCGATTGTTGTTCTTGAGTAGTTAGCGACTTCACCCAAGCCAATGCGTAGCCCGGCGCTTTCATGCCAATCAGTTGCTGCTCTAGTGCTTCCATAGATGGCGGCCCTTTCTTAATCAGCTTGCGCATGAAGTAGAGGTAAACACCAATCAGCAAACTGTAAATGATCACAAACATGGTCAAAGTAAAGAGCACACGTTCTGGAGGAAGTGGCGATACAATTTCGGATGTTCTAACAAGGTTATAGACAATCCAAGGTTGACGACCGATTTCCACTACATACCAACCTGTCAGTACTGCAATGACACCCATAGGGGTAAATAACGTTACGAGAGATAGAAACGCTTTGTTTTCATATAAGCGGCCTTTGCGGCGTAACAATAGCGCGAGCGCTGCGATACCCATCATGCCAACCCCAATACCAACCATGACACGGAAAGACCAAAACACTAACGGCACATTCGGTCTGTCTTCTGGCGGTACCGCTTTTAAGCCTTGCACTGCGCCATCCCAAGAGTGAGTCAGGATCAAGCTACCAAGGTTTGGAATACCGACTGCATAATCATTCGACTCGGTTTTCATATTCGGCATAGCGAATAACAATAACGGAACATTTTCTTCTTCCGCTGGCCAAATGCCTTCCATCGCCGCCAATTTAGTTGGCTGATGTTCTCTTACGTTTAAACCGTGCATATCACCAATCCATGCTTGCAGAGGCGTTAACACCAAGGCAAACCACATGCACATGGACAAGCCTTTTTTCGCAAAAGGAATGTTTTTCTTTTTCAACAAGTAATAAGCACTAATACCAGCCACCACGAAAGTCGCGGTAATTAATGACGCAACTAACATGTGAGTAAGGCGATAGGGCATAGATGGATTAAAGATCACTTCCATCCAGCTTTCGACTTCAAACTTACCATTGATGATCTTGTAGCCTGTTGGTGTTTGCATCCAAGAGTTTGCAACAATGATCCAAAACGCTGAAATCCAAGTACCTACCATAACGGTGAGCGTGGCGAAGAAATGCAGCTTGCGACCAACACGTTGCCAACCGAACAGCATGACACCAAGGAAACCGGCTTCCATGAAGAAAGCAGTCAGTACTTCGTAGGCCATCAATGGCCCAAGCACCGCGCCGGTAATCTCCGAGAATTTGGAAAAGTTAGTACCAAACTCATAGGACAAAACGATGCCAGAGACTACGCCCATGCCGAATGTAATGGCAAAGGGTTTGATCCAAAATTTGGCCAACTGCAAATAGTAAGGGTTGTGTGTTTTAAGCCATAAGCCTTCCCAAATGGCAATTAGCGTCGCCAAACCGATGGTGATGCTGGGGAAAATAATGTGAAAGCTCACAGTAAAAGCAAACTGTATGCGAGATAAGATGGCGACGTCGAGGTCCATAATGGCTCCCTTGGGAATCAATAAGCGTTAAGAGATATATAGATAAGGTTAGGCGTTTCTCTTAACTCTTAGCGTACGCATTTGCTGCAAAGCCAGAGGCAAAAGTGCTAAACCTACAATGCTAAAAAGCGCGATGATTTCGGTCATTAAAAAGCCAGTATTCATGATGCTTGTCCTATAAGTTGATAATAGTTTGATATAAATCAAAGATTGCTTTTAGTAGAGCAAAGGACAGGCCAACTATTAGTAAAATTTATAGCATTGATTTTAAAGGGAAAATTTATATTTTTGCTTGTGGTGTAAAAAGAGTTTACGATTTTCTCACTTTTAGGTGTAAACGAGGTTTACGATTTTGACGCTTTCCTTGATGTTTGAAGTTGCCATGCTTGTGACGAGCGTGTGCGGCGTATTGGTTGCGGTTTGGTTATTGTGGCGAGCGCGAAAGCAAAGCGATCTACAGACCTTGGCAGGTTTCGCCATCATGATGGCGATTTGGTGCTTCGGGCATGTGGTTTTGTTCCAAGGCTACGAGCAAATTGGTATTCATATCATTCTGGCTAACCCGTTGATGCCGACCTTCTTCTTACACTTTGCGATTCGTTTTGTAAACTCAGGCTCGGTTAAAGAGCCGATGCTAGAGCGCTTATATCAAGTGGTGCCTTGGTTTTACCTGACCAGTTTCGTAGTGGTTTTACAAAGCTGGTGGATCGGCGCTGGAGATGCGATCAGTACGCTAGACACGCGTTCATTTTTTATCTTTACCGAGGCAGGGACGTGGAATCTTGCTTATACGGTATTGATCGGCATCTTGGCTCATGGCGTGCTGTTGTTTGGCTGGTATCGACATTCTGGTAATAAGAAACGCTCTATTCTCGCCATGTTTGGTGTGGGGGCTTGGGGCTTGTTGTTGGCAACCAGCTTTGTATTTCCCTCTTTTGGTATTAGCTGGTTTCCTTATCCTATGTTACTGCTGCCAACTTATTTACTGTTGTTGGTCTACGCGGTGGTGCGCTATCAGATTTTATCAGTGAATGCGTTTGCCAATCGGGCCTTGCTTTGGGTGGCCATGATGTTGGTTATTCTCTGCGTTATCGCGGTCATCAGCGTGGTGTCTGGACGCATCGGTTTGCAGGCGCTAGCGAATGTTCCCAGTTGGCAGCTTTGGTTGTATTCCTTGTTTATCTTGGTCGTCGCGGCGGTCATTTATCAGCCTTTGAGTCGCTTGGTTTCTCGGCTTATTTACCCCGGTGCGTCATTGAACGAAGCGGTGTTGGATACCTGGTCAACGCAATTAAAAGAGGCGCAAGATTGGCCGCAACTGATCGCCATTGGTGAACGTTTACTTTCTCTACAGATAAGGCGTAGTGTGGCAATTCAGCTACAAAGCTCTGCTTATCCTGTTCAGGAACAGAATGACGCCTTGGCAATTCGAGTGTCTCGGTCAGATTCTGATTGGCACTTTGTATTAATCGGTTGGGAAGATGCCAGCCCTGGCATGCGTTTGACTGCTGAGGTGTTTGCGTCCTTGTTTTCGACCAGTTGTGGTTTGCTTGAAAGGTCGCTGGCCTTGGCTGCGGCAGAACGAAAACGCATGGACGAACAGCATCTGGTTGAGTTGGGCAGTTTGTCAGCAGCAATGGCCCACGAGCTACGCAATCCACTTAATATAATTTCAATGGCGGCCTATGACGCGCCAGCCGAAACGCGTCAGTATATTCAGACTCAGCTTAAACGCGCCGATCGTTTGGTGAGTGATATGTTGGTGTATTCCGGTGGCTTGACGTTACAAGTTGTCGCTACACCGTTACGATCTTTAATAGCGAGTATTCTGGCGCAGGCTCAGCTAGAAGGTGTGGCGGTTGAGCTAGATATAAATGAAACAATAGAGCTGGATGCTGACCCACAACGATTACAACAGGTGTTTATTAATCTGATCGATAACGCTGTGTCTTTTTTGCGCAATATGCCAGATGGCAAGTTATCTATTGAAGCTAAAGAACAAGATCAACAGATAGTCATCCAAGTGCATAACAACGGGCCAGCAATCGACTCAAGTCTACAAGGTGAGGCTTTGTTCCAACCCTTTGTGACTAAGCGAGCAGGCGGCAGTGGTCTTGGTTTAGCAATAGTACGCCGTATTGTTGATGCCCATGGTGGCAAGATTTGGCACCGCTCTGATTTGGCTTGGTCGGTGACGTTTGAACTTATTTTACCTCGCCATTTTTCTGGCGCTGCGATTACAAATAGAGAATTTCATGACTCAAAATAAAATATTACTAGTTGACGACGAACCAGCTTTTCGTGAATTGGCTAGCCGCTGGTTGGCGAATCAAGATTACCATGTCAAAACGGCGGGAAGCCTAGACGAAGCGCGGAAAGCGTTGGCGTCGTTTGATGCGGATTTAGTGCTATTAGACTTGTCCATGCCGCCGCATTTTGACCCGCAAGTCACCTTGAATGCTATGGACGATTTTGCTGGTCGTCCGGTGATTATTATTACTGGCCATGCGGATAGGGATTTGGCGCTTAAAGCCATTGAACTTGGCGCATGGGATTTTATTGCCAAGCCTATTGACCCAGATATGTTAGCGGTTGTAGTGCGCCGAGCGATCACCAAAACCACCTTAGAACGAGAGCTGACTCAGCTCAAGCAAGTTAGTAATTCCTCCCAAGGTGCGTCTGCGTATATCGGTCATTCGATGAGTTCGCAAAAGGTCAGGGCGCTGGTGGAGCGAATCGCACCGACGGATGTACGGGTCTTGGTGACTGGGCCATCGGGAACCGGTAAAGAAGTCATTTCGCGTACCTTGCACGACTTGAGTCATCGCGCAGCCAAGCCGTTTGTTTCTGTGCATTGCGGCGCGATTCCAGCGGATTTATTAGAAAGCGAGTTGTTCGGTTACGTGAAAGGCGCGTTTACTGGGGCGGAAAAAGACAAGGTAGGTTTATTGAGTTTGGCCGATAGCGGTACTTTGTTCTTGGATGAAATCGGCGAAATGCCATTAGCCATGCAGGTCAAGTTGCTGCGCGTGTTGCAGGAAGGTACCTTCTTTCCTGTGGGAGGACGAGAGCAGAAGCACATCGACATTCGAGTGATCTCTGCGACCAATGCAGACTTACTTGAAAAAGTCCGAGAAGGCAGTTTTCGAGAAGATCTGTATTACCGCATTAAAGGTGTCAATATTGAAACCCAAGCGTTGTCGGAGCGACTCGAAGATGTTCCTGTGTTACTACAGTCATTTCTACAGCGCTTGCAAAGTCAGCAAACTAAGCAATTACAGCTCAGTCCTGAAGCGGTGCAATGGTTCCGAGATCAAACATGGCCCGGTAACGTGCGGGAATTGAAAAATGCGCTGGAAAGCGTCGCATCTATTTGTCCGCAAGGGCAAATTACCATGGAAGATATTCAACTATTGTACCCAAGTGGCGAAAAAATTCGCCCAACGTCGGTTAATTTACCAACAAGTGACGCTTCGCTGGATGAGCAGGTGCGTGACCTTGAAATTCGTTTGATTACCCAAGCCTTAGATAAGAATCAAGGTAACCGCACCCAAGCCGCCAAACAACTGGGTATTTCTCGGCAAGGGTTGATTAAGAAAATCGAGCGCTATGGGTTGTGAAGATTCTCAGAGATGAATTTTTTCTTGATGGGTGTCAATGTTTTCGATTATTAATAGCTTTGTTATTTACAATCAGAAAATTGTTTTGTTTTTGTCATTAACTGAGGTGTAGTATTTGACGATAACTTTACAATAAGAATGAATAATAAGGACGTTATTATGAAGTGGCAAAGTCTATCCATTAGAAGTCGCATGTTCTCTGTGCTTGCTGTGTTGCTTGTTGTTAGTACTGTTGTTTCTGTCAGTACTCAGGCTCTTTCCACACTAGACACAGAACTAGAACAGTTAAAAAAAGAAGTTTTACCAACCCATCTCAGTAATCTAGCTTCGCAAATCAGTACAGAAATTACTCCGTTAATTACAGCCTCTCATTTGATGACAAACGACAACTTCGTTGAAGATTGGGTGAGTAAAGGCGCGCCAGATAACCAGATTGCGTTTATAGCAGCTAAGCTGAAATCCGTGAAAGAGATCGCAGGAAGTGACTCGACTTTTTATGTATTAAATGGCCCAAATGGTTTGGAATATTTTGGCTATGAAAAAGACTTTTTTAGGACGCCGCTATCAGACTATCCATACAAAGAGTTTTATCCAAACTTCTTGGCTACGGGTCATGACTATGAATTGAATTTGCAGTATGAAAATTCGATGCTGTTTATTAACTATCGTAGTGATTCTATAGATCCGAATACCAATAAACCTTTTTCGGTAGCTGGCTTAGGAATTAATGCCGATAAGCTGATTAATATGGTTCAGAAGCTCCAAGTCGGTCAGCAGGGCCGTGCGATGTTGGTAACAAGTGATGGTGTGATTCAAGCGAAAGGCGATTCTCCATTTATGGAGTTAATCGACAAAAATCATATTGTTAACCTATTGGGTAATAAAAGCGAGGTGGTGTTGGATGATGTGACCATTAATGGACAGGTCTTTTATCTTGGTTCTTTGTGGGTTCCAGTGTTAGACAGGTTCATTATGCTCGCGGTGCCGAAACAGCAGATCATGACGCCGATTTATTCACAGTTACAGAATGCGTTTCTCTACTCTATCGTTTTTATTCTAATTTCTCTGCTCATTCTTCATTTCGTTATTGGCTCGCTGACTCGTCCTATTGTCGCTATTGGCAAGGATGTTCGTTATGTTTCTGATAACTTAGATCTCAATTATCAAGTTAAAAGTTCTGACAAGGCTGAAATTGGTGATTTGGCTGATGCGGTTAACTCCTTGCTATCAACTTTGAAAAGTTCGCTTTTGACTGTGAATGATGCCGTTAAAACGACCGATGGTGCTATTGCTGGTTTGCATCAACAGGTGGATGAACTTTCCCAAGCCTCTGAGGCTGAGAAGCAATCTGTAGATCAGATCTTTAACTCTACCCAAGACATCACTGAGCAGAGTGCGCAGGTAAAAGATTTAGCCACCAAAGCGGGTGAGTTGTCGGATCAAAGTAATGCGGAGCTTCAGCAAGCGAATAAAGAAGTTCAGAGTAGTTTGCTTTTCCTAGAGGCGCTCGAAGTCGATATGTTACAAAGCAAAACCAGTTTGACCGAGTTGAATGACAACATAGAGAAGATTGTCTCTGTTTTGGATGTGATCAGCTCAATTTCAGAACAGACCAATTTGCTTGCTCTTAATGCGGCAATCGAAGCGGCTCGGGCGGGCGAGCATGGTCGCGGTTTTGCGGTAGTGTCGGATGAAGTTCGTATGCTTTCGCAACGAACCAGCGAATCCACCAATGAAATTCAAAGTATCATTACTCAGCTGAGAAGTGCATCGACTCAAGTGACATCACAGATGGATGTTGCCTGTGAGAAAAGTATTCAGACCCTAGACAGTCAAAAGCTGGTGTCAGAAAAAGTAAATACGCTTGATGTCTTCTTGCAGCAACTATTCGATATGAGTGAGCAGGTCGCCGAGCGGGCGGGTATTCAAAATGCTTCTGTGGAGGATATTAACCAACATTTATCTATGTTGGCGGCACAAAGCGAGCAGACAGCCGAATTATTCAATCAAAGTCGAGCAGCAACCAATGCCATTGGTGAAGAGATGAGACACTTAAAAGATAAAGTCGAGTTGTTCAAAGTGACGTGATGGCATTTAATGGTCTGTACCAAGTCTTATTGATTGAGCTTGGTACAAACTTACTGGAGCATATTGTTAGCTTTGACTTGATGTTACGTCACACGAAATGACTCCATCCTGCACCCTTACCGAAACAGCATCACCATTTTTAACGTCCTTGACGGAGCGAATCACTTGCTTGTCTTTTGATGCAATGGCGTAGCCTCTAGCCAAAGTATTAAGCGGGCTGACAAGGTTGAGTTTGTCGACGATGCGTGCAAAGGCTGTTTGCTTGTTGGTTAGGGTGTTGCTTAATGCGCGAGCAAGGCGAGCATCGATGTCTTTGAGCTTTTGTCTGTCCTGATCGATACGGCGAGTCGGGCTGTTTCTTTCTAGGCGATGAGCCAAGTTAGTAGTTTGAGTTTGTTGCTCTAATATTTTGCGCTGCATGCTTTGTTGCAAACGGCGTTTGAGTTGTTCAAGTTGATTTTGTTGTTGCTCGATTCGCTCTTTTGGGTGGCGAATACGCTTGGTCATAAAGTCGAGCTGTTGTTGGCTTTGTTCGAGAATGCGTGACATGCGTCGAACGAGTTGCTTCTCTTGCTGCTCGATTTGTCTAATTAATTGATTACGATCTGGACTTAAAAGCTCGGCAGCAGCCGTTGGTGTGGCGGCTCGTACATCGGCGACAAAATCAGCAATAGTGAAGTCTGTTTCATGACCTACGGCAGAAACAATAGGCGTTTGGGCAGCAAAAATGGCGCGTGCCAAGGTCTCATCGTTAAAACTCCATAAATCTTCCAATGAACCGCCACCGCGACCGAGGATAATCGCGTCAAAGTGTCCGCTGCCATCGGCTCGCTGTAATTGTCTTAAGATGTTTTTGGCGGCATCTTGGCCTTGTACCAAAGAGGGTAGAATCGTCAGTTCGGTTAACGGAAAGCGACGACGAAAGGCAATAACCATGTCTCGCACTGCTGCACCAATGGGGGAGGTGATGATGGCAACACGCTCAGGCTTGGTGGGCAGTGGTTTTTTGTGTTCCGACGCGAACAGGCCTTCGGCTTGTAAGTTGTTTTTTAGTCGCTCAAACGCTTTTTGCAATGCGCCTTCGCCAGCAGACTCCATGCTTTCGACGCTGAGTTGGCAGTCGCCTCTTGGGCCGTAAAAAGTGACGCGAGCACGTAGACGAACCATGTCGCCATCTTTGGGTTTGAAGCGTACAGCGGCATTTTTGCCTTTAAACATGGCACAGCGGATTTGAGCCTTGTCATCTTTGAGGGAAAAGTACCAATGTCCTGAGCCCGGCTTGGCGAGATTGGATATTTCACCTTCCACTAAAATCCACGGCAAACTGGCTTCAAGTAGTTGTTGTATTTGTCTATTTAGCTGAGATACGGTAAAAGCCGTTTCTTGTGACGCAGAAGTTGTAAAGTTTTTCATCAATCTCTCGTGGTTTTGATTTACCGAATGCAACTAAAGGAGTAGAATTACTTGCCATCTTAACACCCTTGTTGGCATTGGAAACTCCCCATTATGTTACGAATCGTGCAAGAAGCTTTAACGTTTGACGACGTATTGCTTATCCCCGGCTATTCCGAAGTTCTTCCTAAGGATGTTAGCCTCAAAACGAAAATCACTAAAGACATTGAGTTAAATATTCCGCTTACGTCTTCAGCGATGGATACCGTTACTGAACATCGCATGGCGATTGCTCTGGCTCAAGAAGGTGGCATAGGCATTGTGCACAAAAACTTGACCATTGAAGAGCAAGCTCGTGAAGTGCGTCGTGTTAAAAAGTTCGAAAGCGGCATCGTTCGAGATCTTGTTACCATCAATTCTGAAGCCAGCGTTCAAGAGCTAATGGATTTGACTGCGGCGAATAGCATCTCAAGTGTACCTGTTGTTAAAGGTTCTGACTTGGTTGGTATCGTAACCAGTCGTGATGTGCGCTTTGTTAAAGACTTTGACAAAAAAGTCTCTGACATTATGACACCAAAAGATCGCCTTGTTACGGCGCTTGAAGGTGCATCATCTGGTTCTATTCGCAAGTTGCTGCATGAAAATCGCATTGAGAAAGTGTTGATTGTGAATGAGCAATTTGAATTACGTGGCATGGTTACTGTAACCGATTTTAATAAAGCCACTACTTTCCCTCATGCATGTAAAGACGATCAAGGTCGCTTACGTGTTGGTGCCGCTGTTGGTACTGGAGCGGATACCGCTGATCGAGTTAAAGCTTTGTCTGATGCTGGCGTTGATATCATTGTTGTTGATACGGCTCACGGCCATTCTAAAGGCGTTATTGATCGCGTTCGTTGGGTAAAAGAAAACTTCCCTCACATTCAAGTTATCGGCGGTAACATCGCAACAGCAGACGCGGCAATTGCTCTAGCGGATGCGGGCGCTGATGGCGTGAAAGTAGGTATCGGTCCAGGTTCTATCTGTACCACTCGTATCGTTGCTGGTGTGGGCGTTCCACAAATCAGTGCGGTAGCGAATGTTGCTGAAGTAATGAATCCACGTGGTATTCCTGTTATCGCCGATGGCGGTGTGCGTTTTTCTGGTGATATCAGTAAAGCGATTGCGGCTGGCGCGAGCGTTATCATGGTTGGTGGCTTGCTTGCTGGTACAGATGAAGCGCCAGGTGAAGTGGTATTGTTCCAAGGTCGTTCATTTAAAGCATACCGTGGTATGGGCTCGCTAGGTGCGATGTCTCAATCTCAGGGTTCAAGCGATCGCTACTTCCAAGATTCAAGCAGCGTTGAAAAATTGGTGCCAGAAGGTATTGAAGGCCGCGTGCCATCAAAAGGCCCAATGGCGGCGGTTATCCATCAGTTGATGGGCGGTGTGCGTTCTTCTATGGGCTACACCGGATCACCTGATATTGAAACTATGCGTACTAAGACTCAGTTCTCTAAGATTACGGGTGCGGGTATGCGTGAAAGTCATGTTCATGATGTGACAATTACGAAAGAATCGCCAAATTATCATGTGGGTTAAACGCGAGATAATTTGACACTGAGATGGGGCGTACAACACGCCCCATCTTTATTTATTGCTCTTACTATTTATTGATTACTTCTACGAAAAGATTTGTCTCTTAAGTAGAGTGAAAGGAATGGCTAATAATGTCGCAAGATATCCACGCTCATAAAATTCTTATTCTTGATTTCGGTTCTCAGTACACTCAACTGATTGCACGTCGTGTTCGTGAAATCGGTGTTTACTGTGAAGTTCGTGCTTTCGATATGGAAGATCAGGAAGTTATCGACTTCGATCCAAAAGGCATCATCCTTGCAGGTGGTCCTGAATCCGTTCCTGAGCCAGGTTCTCCACGTGCGCCAGAAGCAGTATTTACATTGGGTGTGCCGGTATTTGGTATTTGTTATGGCATGCAAACCATGGCAGAGCAGTTGGGCGGTAAAGTTCAAGGATCAGAAATTCGCGAGTTTGGCTACGCGCAAATCCGTAAGCATGAAGGTCCTGCGTTGTTTGAAGAGATTCAAGATCACATCGCAAACAATGGTGTTGCGTTGCTTGATGTTTGGATGAGCCATGGTGATAAAGTTATTGCTATGCCTGAAGACTTCACATTGATGGCATCGACAGACAGCTGCCCAATTGCAGCAATGGCGAACGAAACGAAGAAATTTTACGGTGTACAGTTTCACCCAGAAGTAACGCATACGTTACAAGGTGGCCGCATTCTGTCTCGTTTCATCGTTGATATTTGTGGCTGTGACACTTTGTGGACACCTGCAAACATCGCGCAAGATGCTATCGAGCGTATGCAAGAGCAAGTTGGCGACAGTAAAGTCTTGTTGGCTTTGTCTGGTGGTGTGGATTCCTCTGTTGTTGCTGCGCTTCTTCATAAAGCGATTGGCGATCAATTGACTTGTGTATTCGTTGATAACGGCTTGCTTCGTTTGAACGAAGGCGATCAAGTAATGAAAATGTTCGCTGATAACATGGGCGTAAAAGTTATCCGTGTTGATGCGGAAGATTTGTTCCTTGGTAAGCTTGCGGGTGAAGCGGACCCCGAGAAAAAACGTAAGGTGATTGGTAATACGTTTATCGAGATCTTCGACGAAGAGTCATCTAAATTGGATGGCATTGATTTTCTTGCACAGGGCACTATTTACCCTGACGTGATTGAGTCTGCTGCGTCTAAAACAGGTAAAGCGCATGTTATCAAGTCCCATCATAACGTTGGCGGTTTACCTGATGATATGAAGATGTCCTTGGTTGAGCCGCTTCGCGAATTGTTTAAAGATGAAGTGCGTAAGTTGGGTCTAGAACTAGGTCTTCCTTATGACATGGTTTACCGTCATCCATTCCCAGGACCAGGTCTTGGTGTTCGTATCTTGGGCGAAGTGAAAAAAGAATATGCAGACATTCTTCGTCGTGCAGATGCTATCTTCATCGAAGAGCTACGTCGTTCAGGTTGGTATGATAAAACAAGCCAAGCTTTTGCTGTCTTCTTGCCAGTTAAATCTGTTGGTGTAGTAGGCGATGGCCGTCGTTATGAATACGTCGTTGCGCTTCGTGCTGTTGAAACCATCGACTTTATGACAGCTCGTTGGGCTCACCTGCCTTACGAATTGCTAGAAACCGTATCTGGTCGCATCATCAACGAAATCGAACACATTTCTCGCGTGACTTACGATGTATCATCTAAGCCACCTGCGACGATTGAGTGGGAGTAGTTATTATACACTAAGTTATTGATATTAAACGATATTTAACTTACACATTTGTTTCACATATAAAATCAACCATTGATTTAATTGAAGTTTTCTCGTACAGTTACACAGAATGTTGCACAAACGTGTGACTACTGAAAATAATAGTAACTCTGCGAGCAAACTTGGCACTAAAAAAACAAAACTTTGCTGAAGGTGAAATAGCAATATTTGACGAAGCTTGTGTGTACAAGCGAGGCGAGTATTGGCAGTTTCGCTTGTGGTTGCCTAAAGAGAACAAGTACGCACGTAAAAGCCTACGCACACGCAGCGAAAGCACTGCTGTAGAGCGTGGTAAAGCAGCTTACTTAGAGATTTACGGCAACTTACAACAAGGTAAGAGTTACTTTTCAATTACCACCAAAGAAGGTGTTGAGAAGTACTTGAGCTTTCGTAAGCGTGACGTTGAGCTTGGACACATTGTGAGTGGACGCTTAGCAACAATCGCAACACATCTTCAGCACTTCCTTAGCTACATTGGCAAAGACACCAAGCTCAAAGAACTCGAACGCACTGATTGCGAAAACTACTTCTACCATCGCCACAAAAGTACCAACACCAAAGTTAAACAAGTCACTGTTCAAAACGAACAGAGCACTATTAATGCACTGATGAAGTGGCTGAATAAGAACGGCGAGACTCACATTGACAGCTTTGAATTTAAGAAGTTGCCACGATTAGACAAAGGCAACGAAGCAATACGTAGAGCAACGCTGACTAACGATGAATACGAAACACTATATCGTGCAATGCGTACTTACTGTGCCAAACACAACAAGCTAGATGACGCTGAGCTTAGAGTGCGAAAAATCGTGCAGCACTATGTGCTAGTTGCAGCTAACAGTGGTTTACGTGTTGGAGAACAGCGACAGTTGCGTTGGAAAGACGTGCAGCTAGAGCGACACTCAGCAAACAGTACGGAACAAACACTAGCACGTATTCACGTTCGAGCAGAGACAAGTAAAGTGCGCATAAGCCGTACCTTCTTGTGTCGTAACGGACAGTACTTCGAACGCCTACGTGAGACTTCAAAGCCAAAGAGTAGTGACGAACTTGTTTTTACGATTGATGGTGAAACCCAAATCACACAGCGTACGATGCTGTATCATTGGCACAAGATGATTGAGTTAGCTGACATTTCTGACAGAGAAACACGTGACTTAGTACCCTACAGCTTGCGTCACTTTATGATTACGCAGCGCATTATGAGTGGATTAACGTTTAGGCAGATTGCAGATATGTGTGGCACTAGCGTGGCGCAGATTGAAAAGACGTATTATCACTTAAACGATGAAATACGTTTAACCAACGCTGTAGCTGACTATAAGCGGAATGCCGATGGCACTATTGAAGTTCTCTAAATCAACTCTGCTGCGTTGCGTTTCATTTCGTCATTTACTGAAACATATCTCTGAGTTGTTTGAATGCTTTTGTGTCCAGCCATCTCTGCTAGCACAAACACACTTACACCTCTCTGACTAAGTGCAGTAAGCCAAGTGCGTCGTCCACTGTGTGACGTAGCACCACTAATCCCAGCACGTGCATACAAGCGTTGTAAGTGCTGTGTAGCTGTATTTGCACTAAAGTGTGCTTGCTTCTGTGTAGAGAACAAATAACCGTGCTGTGGCTGTTTGTTTAAGCTGTTAACGTATGCTTGTAGCTGACGCTGCATTTGCCTTGGTAAGAATATCTTACGTGCTCGCTTTGACTTGGTACGTGCAGCATCAAGTGTCATTTCGTCTCGTACGTTGCCGTTTGCATCAAGTATGTCATCAAAACGCAGCGCAGCCACTTCGCCAACACGTAAACCACAAAAGTGAGTAAACAGCAGCATAGTGCTATCACGCAATGGATAACGACTGCACGAATTTGTTACGTATAACAGCTGCTTTAATTCTGCTTTGCTAAGTGTCTTTGCTTGTGCCATCTAAACCACCTAAATGTAATGTTTTCGTACATACAGTGTATTTTCTGATGTTTGTTTTGAGCAACCAGAATGTGCCTTATAAATACCTTCCATAACTCATAGACTTACGTCTAAATGTAAGATAATCACAATTTTCTTACATATTCTTAAGTGCTGTTTAAGTGTCAGCTTCGCTAACACTACTTGTGCTGTTTACTCTTTCGCGTTCGCTCAATCTCAAACAACACAGCGTGTATTCTTTGTATGAATAATTATCTGTTACTCATTTACTAGGAAGAACAAGTCAAAGCCGTAAACGGCAATGACTTTAGTTCTTCGCTCATTTACTGAGGGTTAAACAACTGGGCTTACACAACTCTGTTACGAGGAAGGTAGGTTTTGCAATCACCTATTACGTGCTGTCTTACGCAAGTCATTGCTACGAGCCAGCCAGAAGCAGCGCAGCGACTTTGTTGGTTTAATGACATTTCCAACTCACTTTACAATAGGTGTTCCTATTCAACCATTACGGCAATGCAAAATCGTTAATCACACATAGGTGTGTCGTTTAAGGCATCCCAGCATCACTGGGGTAGTGCATTGAAGCAGACAATGAGCAGTCCGTTTGCTTGTCCTCTCACATCAGAAGGCATCAGCAGTACTATTTCAATCGGCGTACCAACCTTAATCTCATTTATAACTAGCAACACGTGCTAAATACACAGCAACATTAACAAGCTGTGCATATAGTTATTTATCAACAGAGGAAAAAAAGATGCAGAAAACGGTATTAAACGACGTATTTGAGTTATTGCAGCAGATTGGTGCTGTGAGCAGTGAGAGTGAATTTAGTAGAGATTGGCTGTGCAGAAGCGAGTGCTACGTGCGTACGCTGCGTTTTAAGCGTGTTAAACCGAGTGTGGGTACGTTGGCTATATGTGCAAGCAAGCTTCAGCACTACGGACGCTGTATGACGGCTACAGAAGCCCATACTCAGCTTGCCAAACAGTTCATTGAACTCAGCGAACGTTGTCACAATCAGATAAATTCTGATGCTGTGGGATGGTGGAAAGACGAGGTGAGAGTTTGACAAGTAACACTGTAATGTCGAATGAGCAAAGTCGTCATCCGAAATGGGTATTTAGATGGCAAATTTTCTAGCTGCGGATTTCTGTGGTGGAGTACTTACAGAAGTAGGGTGGTGGTTCTGCACCCACCCCACCCTACAAGTTGCTAAATAACTGTATGAACAAGAGTGCGCTGCAAGATATTCAACAAACCTTAAACGCCATACGCAACGATATAGAGCGTGTGGATGATGAAACAAAGTGGGCAGCACTTGAGTTGATGTTGAGCACAAGCAGCAGCGTAGTAGCATTAGCAAAGAAGATGGTAAAACCAGAAACAAAGACTGTCACACGCACCATAGCTGTTCCTAATACAAAGATAGTCAAGCAACAATCACCACCACAGAAGACACCAAAAGACACAGAACCAACAGACTTCACACCTATTCGTCCACAGCCACCGTTACCTAATCAACGTAATCAGTAAGTTACTATAGTTAAAACCGTCAAAACTGCACAGTTTGTAGCTGTATGGCAGTGTGGTTGACTAGATGACTGACTGGCATAGTTAGGCGCTGTGAAAATACTTTTGTCTAATTACAACATACTGCGCTAGACGTCAAAAAAACGTGCTTCCCAACATTCGTTAAAATCTATATGATGACATCGACACTTAATCAAAGGAGATGTGTGATGAAATCATATGACGAACTTAAAGCTGAGATGGAAACTATTCAGCAGCAGATGGCTGAAGCAAAGAAGAATGAACGTGCCAATGCTCTCAAAGAAGTGAAGCGGCTGTGCAAGGAGTTTGGCTTTACGGCTGGGATGCTTAAAGGCTCATTGGCTAAAGGAAGGACTAAGTAATGTACATCCTCGGTATCTGCAATGACGAAACCGCATCTGCGTGTCTAATGAAAAATGGTGAAATAATTTTTGCTGCTTCAGAAGAAAGATTTACAAGGAAAAAATTAGATGATTCATTTCCGCAAAAAAGCATCGAATCTTGTCTTAATTTTGCCGACATTAAACTTACAGATGTTGAAGCTATTGCATACGCGTGGGCAAAAGGGTTCCAGGACGATTTGGTAGAAAAATATTTGATATTAGGCGCTAGATGTGCAGACGATAAACAGGCTCTAGATATCGCAAAAGAACGAATTAAGTGGGAAACTCATCTTGACAAAGCTAAAAGAAAAGAATTTGATGATTGGGTAGATGAAAATATTGATCAAAGCAAACAGAGAGTTTTTGATTTCTTCCATCATGAAGCGCATGCTGCAAGTGCCGCTTTCTATTCACCCTTTGATGAAGGTTTTATATATACGAGTGATGGGCGGGGTGACTTTGAGGCAACAACAATTTACAAATTCAATCGCCATTCAAATGAAGCTTTAACGAAGATATTTTCAACCCCATCGAGTAATTCATTCGGTTTCTTCTACGGCCGTATTACAGGCTTACTAGGCTTTAAGCCGATGCGACATGAAGGAAAAATAACTGGATTGGCAGCCTTTGGAAACCCTACAGAAGCATACAGCCTCATGAAGAAAATGATTGAAGTGAAGAGCGGAGATGTTCATTCGAATTTTGGAGATTACTACCGACCGTTTTTTGCGCCTTATTCTGAATTACTAGAGAGTGAGATTAAAAAATATAAAAGAGAAGATATTGCAGCAGCAGCACAGCTACATCTTGAGAACATGATGGTTGAGCTTTTGGATTTCCATTTGAAAGAGAACGACGTAGATACAACTAATTTAATGTGTGCTGGAGGTGTTTTTGGAAACGTAAAGGTTACCCAAAAACTAAAAGAAATGAAGCAAATTGATAATTGTTTCGTTCAACCGCAAATGGGTGACGGTGGTCTTTGTCTTGGAGCCTGTGCATTAGCTCACAAAAAAATAGAAAAACGGAATAAACAAAATGCATCTAAGGTTAAAACAATCAAATCGATGTATTTAGGGCCTAAGGCGACATTTCGGTCAATTACGCAGACTGAATGTGCAAACGAATTTTATTATAAAAATATTGCGGTTGAAGATGCTCCCGTCAAATTTGCAAAGTCTTTAAGAAATCGAAATGTAATTGGATTAATCAATGGGCGTATGGAATTCGGCCCAAGGGCTCTGTGCAACCGAAGTATAATTGTCCCTACGTCAGATAAAACAATTAACGATTGGCTTAACAAAAGAATGAATAGAACGGAGTTTATGCCTTTTGCTCCCGTTCTAAGGAAAGAAGTTGCCGATAAATGCATCATTGCGTTCGATAGCAAAGATATCACGCTAAATTTTATGACATCTACTGTTGATTGCACTGTAGATTTTACAAAAAATAATCCTGCGGTTGTTCACGTCGACAAAACCGCTCGGCCTCAGATTGTTACAGAAAGCTCAAACAATTTTATTTGGAAGGTGTTGTGTGAATGGGAGAAGATTAGTGATGAAAGTTCTCTTGTAAATACATCATTCAACGTTCACGAAGAACCAATTATTTGTGATATTGATGAAGGTATAGTTAACCTCAGAAATGGTGTAATTGATGAACTTTGGGTAGTAGCCAATGACAGTGTTGGATTTTATAAGAAGAAAAGTAAGTAGCTATCTATAGTTTTGAACGATCCCTTAGTGATTGAGTGTTTATTTGAGTGAGTGGTTTGACAGTCTGAAGCAATCGAGCAGTACCATTCGTCAGTTACTGCAAGAACGGATAGAAAAAGCGAATCCACGTCGAAAACTGGCAAAAGACGAAGCAACAAAGCTAGCAAAACTGGAAGGCATTGCAGAGAAGTTGAAGCGTGGAGAAAACGTGCAGAACCGTCAGCTACAAACTTGGTTAAGTGCAGATGAGTACGAACAAATAGCTGCTGAATGGGACACGCAAAAACTGTTTAGGGAAGAACTTAAAGATAAGCCAAGCGAGCTAAAACGCTACGAGGATAAGTTAAAAGAAGCGATTATGATGCGTAATCGTTCTGATGCTTACCATCGAAAGGGTAAGAAAGCTGCAGCATATAAGTTGGACAACAAGTGCGAAAGCTTATGTGAAGATTCACTAGAGATACTGCAAGAAATTGTCGCAGCTGATGCTAGCTTAAAGATTTGGTTTGATAGGCACTTGGATTTTGAACACGGTAGTTTAATTGATGCAAGTTTAGGCAACTTACCTCGCTTGGTTACATCACGAAGTATAGAAAAGTTAAGTAACGATAGTCGTTTAGTGAAGAAGATTGACGTAAAAATAAGTGTTTTTGAACGTGCAATTGATAACATTGGTAGAGCTGTTGAACCTATAACAAGTAGCACCAAACTACAGTTAAATAAGTTCCTACAGATAGATGACTAATCTTCGGATGACAGCCACCTAACTCTGAAAGCACAATGCTTAGAGCTAACTAGGAGGCTGTTATGACTGTACTTAATACACTGAATTTCGTTGCATTTAACCCACTTCAAAACAACAACCCTATTGCTGTTCGTCGTCGCAAGTTGATGGCAAAGATAGATATACAAATTCAACTTGCAACAAACAAAGACTACACGCCCACGCAGCATAAATGGGTGACAGACGAACAAGGTAAGCAAACAAAAGTTGAAGTTGCCAAGCGTGTTAAGCGTTGGTGGGTTGCAAGCGTAGATGGTAAAATCAACCTTGTTGTACGTTATGGAAGCAAGCCACTAGAGTTTGCTAAAGGTAAGAATGCCATCGAACTAGCAAGTGAAGCTGAGGTAGCTGACACGCTGCGTAAGGTGCGTGAAGCTGCTGAACTAGGTGAGTTAGACGCACTGATAGAACAGCAAGCACAGTTTGGTAGACGTTTGACACTTAAGAACAAGTGAACAAACGAACAGAAGAACGTGTATAGTTCTGCACGTTCTTCGTCGTACAGTGTGCGAGTGTAGATTGCGTAAACTATTGAATTGCAATAGGTACGCAAGCGTAGAAAAAGCGTGCAGAGTGATTAATGACTTACACACTTGTTACACACGTGCTATTGTGCGGCTATAAGTTATTGATTATAAACAAGAAATATTCAACGTTGCTACTGAGTGGGAGTAGTTATTTTAGTGTAAGTAATTGATTTCATTGTATTCATTACTTACACATTACTTTCACGCTCAGAAATCAATCGTTGATTTCCTTAGTCTTTTTTCATACAGTTACACAAAATGTTGCACAAACGTGTGACTACTGAAACTCGTAGTAACTCAGAGACTAAGATTTGACACTAAAGAAACAGCACTTTGCTGAAGGCGAAATACCAATATTTGACGAGGCTTGTATCTACAAGCGAGGTGAGTATTGGCAGTTTCGTATGTGGTTGCCAAAAGAAAACAAGTACGCACGTAAAAGCCTACGTACACGCAGTGAAGCTACTGCAATCGAAAAGGGTAAAGCTGCGTACTTAGAGATTTACGCTAATCTACAGCAAGGCAAATCATACTTCTCCATAACCACAAAAGAAGGTGTAGAGAAGTATCTTAGCTTTCGTTCGTATGCGAGACGTTGAACTTGGACACATAGTCAAAGGACGACACACAACCATCGCAACACATCTACAGCACTTTCTTAGCTTCATTGGCAAAGACACTAAGCTGAAAGAACTAGAACGCACTGACTGCGAAAACTACTTCTACCATCGTCACAAAGCTACCAACGGCAACGTCAAACAAGTCACAGTTCAAAACGAACAAAGCACAATTAATGCGCTAATGAAGTGGCTACACAAGAATGGCGAAACACACATAGATAGCTTTGACTTTAAGAAGCTGCCACGCTTAGACAAAGGCAATGAAGCTATTCGTCGTGCAACACTGACTAACGATGAATACGAAGCACTGTATCGTGCTATGCGTACTTATACTGCCAAGCATAACAAGTTGGATGATGCAGAACTAAGAGTGCGAAAAATCGTGCAGCACTACGTTCTAATCGCAGCTAACAGTGGTTTGCGTGTTGGTGAACAGCGACAGTTATGTTGGAGTGATGTGCAGATTGAGCGCCACAAAGTGAATGGCGAAGAACAGAAACTAGCACGTATCCATGTTCGTGCAGAGACAAGTAAAGTGCGTACAAGTCGCACCTTCTTGTGTCGTAATGGACAGTACTTTGAACGTTTACGCGAAATATCAAAGCCTAAAAGTGCTGACGAGTTAATCTTTACAGTGGATAACGAAAACGAACTAAGCAAGCGTACGCTGCTATATCACTTCCATAAGATGATTGAGTTAGCAGCTATTGCAGATAGGGAAGTGCGTGACTTGGTTCCCTACAGCTTACGTCACTTTATGATTACGCAGCGCATTATGAGTGGCTTAACGTTTAGGCAGATAGCAGATATGTGTGGCACTAGCGTGGCACAGATTGAAAAGACGTATTACCACTTGAATGACGAGATACGTTTAACCAACGCTGTGGCTGACTACAGACGTAGAGAAGATGGCACTATTGAAGTTCTCTAAATCAACTCAGCAGCGTTGCGTTTCATCTCATCGTTAACTGTTACGTAACGCTGTGTTGTCTGAATGCTTCGATGTCCAGCCATGTCAGCTAACACAAATACACTAACGCCTTTCTGACTAAGTGTTGTTAACCAAGTACGTCTACCACTGTGTGACGTAGCGCCAGCAATTCCAGCACGTGCATACAAGCGTTGTAGATGCTGTGTAGCAGTGTTTGCACTAAATCGCGCACTCTTTTGTGTAGAGAACAAATAACCGTGCTGTGGACGCTTAGCAACGCTTCTAACGTATGCTTGTAGCTGACGCTGCATCTGCTTTGGTAGAAATATCTTACGTGCTCGTTTTGACTTGGTACGTGCTGCATCTAGTGTCATTTCGTCTCGTACTGTGTCGTTTGCATCTAACACGTCATCAAAGCGTAGTGCAGCTACTTCTCCAACACGTAAACCACACAGGTGCGTAAACAGCAGCATCGTGCTGTCACGCAGTAGATAACGACTGCACGAATTTGTTACGTCTAGCAGCTGCTTCAGTTCTGCTTTATTAAGTGTCTTTGCTTGTGCCATATGTCACCACCTAAATGTAATGTTTTCGTACATACAGCGTATTTTCTGAGGTTCTATTTGAGCAACCAATAAGTGCTAAGTTAATTCCTTCCATACATCAAAGGCTTATGCGGAAATGTAAGATAATGTTTGTTTTCTTATGTTTCTTTGTATAGTTTCAATTGTGACTAGTTTGAGTTGATTGTTTAGTCATAACGATAACAAGCCACCTCGTCTAAACGTGCAGCAGTTACATCCAAGCAGACAAACCAAGTATAAGCATCGCCTTTGTTAGGTTTGTGTGTTGCTAAGAATTTGACAAGTGGCAGCACTCAGTAAGCAGAACGTCACGTTGATAAGATTTAATCTCCTTCCAACAGTATTCGCTACGAGTGTCATCAAGTCCTATATTGTCTTTGAGTATTAGATTGTGCGCCTTTGCTATCCGTTCTTGCCAAATCATTGGTGCAAATTTCGTAATTGCCTTGTACTGACTTAGATGTGTCCCTTTGATGAAAAAGTGAATGTGAGTATTTGCGCCTAAGCGTCCATGTTCTAAGAAAACTAGCCTATCAAGTCGTTTGCCTTGTGATGTGTCTTTGCGTTCCAGTATCTGCCTATCAAGTATGTTGAAGAAGTGCTTAGCGTCAGAGATAGCATCGCTATCATATATGCGACTACCGTCTTTGAACGTAGCAGTACCAAATAACCAAAAGTTCTGACTACGCACCCACTTTGCACCGTCTAATTTAAGTCGTTCTGTAAATTGCACGTTTTTCCTACACTTAATGTTCTGTTGGTAAATACACAGTAACTAGCTGTGCATATAGTTATTTATCAACGGAGGAATGATTGATGCAAAAAACGGTACTAAACGAGGTATTCGAGTTATTGGTGCAGATTGGCGCTGTCGGCAGTGAAAGCCAATTCAGCAAGGATTGGCTGTGTAGAAGCGAATGCTACATGCGTACGCTGCGTTTTAAGCGTGTTAAACCCAGTGTGGGTACGTTGGCTATATGTGCAAGCAAACTACAGCACTACGGACGCTGTATGACGGCGACAGAACAGCATACGCAGCTTGGTAAGCGTTTTATTGAACTCAGCGAACAGTGTCGCAAGCAGATTAATACGGATGCTGTGGGGTGGTGGAAAGACGAGGTGAGGGTTTGAAAAGTAACACTGTAGCTTCACTTCAACAACCTCGTCATCCGAAATTGGGTTTTAAGCGTGACAATTTCATGCTGCAGTTTTCAGTGGTGGAGTACTTATAGAAGTTAGGTGGTGATTTCGCATCACCCCAGTCTGCTAGTTGCTAAATAACAGTATGAACAAAAGTGCCTTACAAGACATACAGCAAGCATTAAACGCTATACGCGGTGAGATTGAACGAGTAGACGACGAGACAAAGTGGGCAGCACTTGAGTTGATGCTAGGCACAAGCAGTAGTGTGGTAGCACTCGCAAAGAAGATAGCAAAGCCAGAAACAAAGACAGTCACACGCACTGTCGCTGTTCCTAAGACTGAGATAGTCAAACAAGAACCACAGCAGCAGACAGTACAAAAAGACACAGAACGAACGGACTTCACACCTATTCGTCCACAACCACCGTTACCAAATCAACAAGACGACAGAGATAAGCGCTGAAAACACGTCAAAAATGCACGGTTTTTAGCTGTTTGCATGTACGGTTGACGCAATGACTGACTGGCATAGTGAGACGCTGTGCAGATACTTACCCCTAAATTCAATATTCTACAGCAAGCGTAGAAAAAACGTGCTGTTCATCCTCTTAACAAATCTATAATATAAGATTGACACTTAACCTATGGAGGTGTGAGATGAAATCTTATGACGAATTGAAAGCTGAAATGGAAGCAATTCAGCAGCAAATGGTTGAAGCTAAGAAAAACGAACGTGCTAGTGCACTGAAAGAAGTAAAGCGACTTTGCAAAGAGTTTGGATTCACTGCTGGCATGCTGAAAGGCTCATTGGCTGAGGGAAGGAAAAAGTCATGAGTTCGAATATCAGTTTCATAAATCATGCTTGTATTCAATATAAAGGTAATAATCTTAAAGTGTTATTTGACCCTTGGTTCAGTGGCAAAGTGTTCAATAACTCTTGGGCTCTATTGCAAGAAACAGAGATAAAAAAATCAAAATTTAAAGATGTTACACATATCTGTATTTCTCATGAGCATCCAGACCACCTTCATTTCCTAACGTTAAGAAAGATTTTAGAAGTATGTGAGACTGTACCTACTTTAATCTTTCCTCTGAGGACTAATGAATTTGTTCGAACTGCGCTAGAAAAAACTGGATTTAATGTTGTTTTTGCACCTAGGGATGGATCCGAATTAAAGCTAAATGATCATGTATCTGTTGCTTATTTTGGTGAGCAAGAAGATCATGATAACTCAATCGTGCTTTCAACTGATGAAATCACGATCCTAAACCAAAACGATCATTATACTGCTCGAGAAACAGTATCTAAAATTAATCAGAGGTATCCTGATATAGATCTATTATTTACGCAATTCAGCCTTGCTGGCTATTACGGAAATTCAGATGATGAGGACGCTATAACTAAAAATGGTACTAAATTCCATATCGATAGGTTGCTGCAGTATACAGATGACTTTCAGCCAAAGGTAGTGATTCCTTTTGCTAGTTATGTCTATTTTTGCCATCCATTTAATAGATATCTTAATAACTATATAGTTACGCCCAAAGATGTATCAGAAGCTCTTTTAAAGCGCGGTCAGGCTTTCCAGTTACCGTGGTTTGATGATGAAATCTATATTGATGATAGACTGCGTGAGGAGAAAAACCAAACGTCATTGCCAAAATTAGATAATCTTTTTGATAAGAAAAATTTTTTAATAAATGAGAACAACAGTAAATCTGATAAGGAAGTTATCAAAGAATTTTCTGACAGCATCAGCGAAGTTCCTATGTTGCAACGACTATTTGTTTTTTCCAAATATTCGTTAAAAAATCTTTTAAAAAGATTTCTGTTTCCAAAATTTTCCACGAAAATTTATCTAGAGGATATCGATGTTCTAATAAAGTGGAATGTGATCTCTAACAAAATCGAAAAATTGCCGACACATAGTATGGATGAGATTGATTTATATACCGTATCAGATCAATTTGTCTTTATGGTTAAATTTCCATTTGGGATTGATACTTTCAACATAGCCGCATGCCATCGCCTAGCAGGTAACAATAAAGGTCTTCTCCAGTCGGTTCTCTGGGTTAAAAATAGAAGTCACTACCATTGATTTTGTTTTAAATATCACATTCAAATTAAATATAGCCTTTAAATATTTAATTAAATGCAAGCGCTTTAATTAATAAAACGTGTAATGGTGAAAGTTGGAGCAGTAGGGTTTTCTCTGATATGCCAAAAGAGCGATTTATCCAAACTAATCCACGTCGCGAAATGACTGCCGAAGAATCCAAGCGTCTTAACAAGTTAGAAACAATAGCTGGCACACTTAAGCGTGGAGAAAACGTGCAAAACCGTCAGCTGCAAACGTGGTTAAGCGAAGACGAGTACGCACAGCTTGAGTATGAGTGGAAAGAACAACTTGAGCTACGTAGTGAGCTTAAAGATAAACCAAGCGACTTAAAGAGATACGAAGAAAAACTGAAGCAAGCTACCTTTAACTATAATCGTGCAGAAGGCTACAGCAGCAAAGGCAATCACTCGACTGCTAAGAAGTTCTACAACAAGAGTGAAAGCCTTTGCGAAGATGCGCTAGAGATACTGCAAGAAATTCTGCACTCTGACAGCAGTCTTCGCGTTTGGTTTGATAGAGACATCAGCTTTGAAATAGGTGGTAACTTAAGCGCAGACATAGCTTCGCTTCCACGCTTGGTTACGTCACGTAGTCACGAAAAGCTGAGTGATGACAGCAGACTTACAAGTAAGCAGAGTGTAAAGTTAGCTGTTGTTGAACGTGCAATGCACATCATTGGAAGAGACGCAGCGCCAGCATCTAAAGACGAGGTATCCAATCTAGATAAGTTTCTGAATACAGGAGACTAATCTTCGGATGACAGCCACCAGACTCTGAAAGCACAATGCTTTTAGCTAACTAGGAGGCTGTTATGACTGTACTTGATACATTGAATTTCGTTGCTTTTAATCCACTTCAAAACAACAACCCTATTGCCGTTCGTCGTCGCAAGTTGATGGCAAAGATAGATGAACAAATTCAACTTGCAACAAACCAAGACTACACACCGACGCAACACAAGTGGGTGACTGATGCAGATGGTAACCAGCGCAAAGTAGAAGTTGCTA
Source organism: Marinomonas sp. (assembly GCF_965225885.1). Lineage (NCBI taxonomy): Bacteria > Pseudomonadati > Pseudomonadota > Gammaproteobacteria > Oceanospirillales > Oceanospirillaceae > Marinomonas > Marinomonas sp. The sequence goes on along the minus strand of NZ_OZ245329.1, from coordinate 235,394 downwards.
AGCGTGTTAAACGTTGGTGGACTGCTAGTGTTGATGGGAAGATAAATCTTGTAGTGCGCTATGGCAGCAAGCCGTTGGAGTTTGCTAAAGGTAAGAATGCGATTGAACTATCTAGCGAAACAGAAGTAGCTGATGTATTAGCTAAGGTGCGTGAAGCTGCAGAACTTGGTGAGTTAGATGCAGTGATAGAAAAGCAAGCCCAGTTTGGTAGACGAGTGACACAAAAGAACAAGTGAACACGTGAGCAAAAGAACGTGTTGGTTTCAGCATGTTCTTCGTCTTACAGTGTGCAAGTGCTGATAGCGTAAACTATTGAATTGCAATAGTTGCACAAGCGTAGAAAAAACGTGCAGGGTGTTTGGTGAGTTACACACTTGTTACACACGCATTATTAAGTTTATTTAAGTCATTGATAATGAACGGAATAAAATCTACGTTACTACTGAGTGGGAATAGATTTCATACCATAAGTCATTGTTTTATATAGATATAGTTGTTAGAAAGTAGTTAGAAAGTATTTTAACGCTATTTGATTTAATTGAAAAATGTGTTAGTTGTTAGAAACAAGGTTAGAAACTAAGGCAACTATTACACTTCATAACAATGGCAAAGACAAAACAAATACCAATACTTGGAAGCAAAGCAATCATATTTAGAAACAAATATGATGTTTGGCAGTTCCGTATGTATGTTAAAAACGCACGTAGATATGTGGAGAAATCTCTGCGTGTAAAGGAACAAGCACGTGCTGAAGAACTTGCTGAAGACTTATATATTGAAATAAGAAACGATATGAAACTTGGTAAGAGTTTCTTTGCTATCAGCATTAAAGAAGGTGTTTCTTTATACTTAGACTATAGAAAACAAGACGTAGGTATTGCTGATGTTGGTATTGTTGAAGGTAGATATAGAACTATAGTTACACATCTCAATCATTACTTAGACTATGTAAACAAAGATACTAAAGTTAGTGACTTAGGAATAAACACACTATCAAACTACGTAAGAGAGAATGAAGAAACATCTTACGTTTTGTTTAGAAGTAAACAAAAAGCAAGTGTCAGTACAATTAGAAATGAGATGGCAACTATCAATGCTTGTCAGCGTTACTTGTACGACTTCAAAAAGGTTGCTTCTGTTCCACGTTTCGCAATTCCAAAAATGCCAAAGCGTCGATTTGATGTAAATGAAGAGTTAGTACGTAGACAAACTTTCGAAAGAGATGAGTATGAAAGTTTCTATAAAGCAATGCGTAGTTACGTAGCAAAGAAGAAAAATCATTTAACAGATGATGAGTATTTAGAAAGAGAACTTGTAAGACATTGGATACTATTTGCGGCGAATAGTGGACTTAGAAGTGGTGAACAAAGACAACTGAAGTGGTTAGATGTAAGCATAGAAGTAGAGGGTGGTGGCAACGTACAAGAGATTAAACTTGCTAAGATACTTGTTAGAAAAGAAACAAGTAAAGTAAGAATGCCACGTACTTTGTACTGTAGAGGTGGAGACTATATTGAACGTTGGAGTAAACTTCTTCGTCAATATGGAAAAAGTGCTGATGGTTATGTGTTTAGTGTAGAAGGAGATAAAATATTTCCACGTACGAACTTCCACAGACATTGGAAGCGTATAATGCTGATGACTGACATACCAAAAGACAGACAGAAGGAATTAGTTCCTTACTCACTTCGTCACTATATGATTACGCAACGTGTAATGAGTGGATGTAAGTTTAGTGACATTGCTTATATGTGTGGAACAAGTGTCAATCAGATTGAAAAGACTTACTATCATTTGAATGAAGCAATGATGAAAACTACAGCAATGGCTACTTACGTTAAAAGAGATGGCAAAGTCATTCCAATTGGTAGTCAAATTTAATAGCAGTATATAACTTAAATATCTGCGAGACTGTAACTAATTTTGTGTAACTACCTATCACAACATATTCTATAGAGAATTAAGGATAGGTAGATGCAAATGAACCAAAAAGAACTGGAAGCCTTCGCAAAAGAAGCCGCCAAAGGCATTAAAACGCCTGAGGATCTTAACGAATTTAGCCAAATGCTGAAGAAGATTACCGTTGAGGCGGCCTTGAATGCAGAGATGGATGAGCATCTGGGTTACGAGAGACATCAAAAATCCTCGTCAACCAACAGTCGTAATGGTAAGAACAGTAAGCGTATTAAGACGGAAGATGGTGAGTTTGAACTGGATACGCCTCGTGACCGCGAAGGTTCTTTTGAACCAAAGCTGGTCAAAAAGCACCAATCCCGCTTTACTTCCATGGACGATAAAATCCTATGGCTCTACGCGCAAGGTATGAGCACCCGAGACATCGTCAATGCCTTCGATGAATGGTACGGTGCTGAGATATCTCCGACACTGGTATCACGTGTTACCAACGCGGTGATCGAGCAAGTAACTGAATGGCAAGCACGCCCCTTGGATGCCATCTATCCCATTGTGTATCTTGATTGTATTGTGTTGAAAATCCGCCAAGATAAGCGTGTTATCAATAAATCGATTTTCTTGGCACTCGGTATCAACACCGACGGTCATAAAGAACTCATGGGCATGTGGATTGCTGAGAACGAAGGGGCTAAGTTCTGGCTAAACGTCCTCACTGAGCTTCAGCAGCGTGGTGTAGAAGATATTCTCATCGCTTGTGTTGATGGTCTAAAAGGCTTCCCAGAAGCCATCAATGCCGTTTTCCCACAAACCAGCATTCAACTGTGTATCGTGCATATGGTACGCAACTCATTGAAGTATGTATCATGGAAAGACTACAAAGCGGTGACGGCGGACTTAAAGCAAGTTTACCGCTCTGCAACGGAAGAAGAAGCCTTGTTGGAGTTAGATCGTTTCGCAGGCGTCTGGGACGATCAATACCCGCAAATCACCAAATCGTGGCGCAATCACTGGCATAATCTTAATACACTGTTTAGTTACCCTGACGATATCCGCAAAGCGATCTACACAACGAACGCTATTGAATCACTGAACAGTGTCATCCGTAGAGCCATTAAAAAACGTAAAGTCTTCCCAAGCGACGATTCTGCGAGGAAAATGGTTTATCTTGCCATTAGAGAGGCCAGTAAAAAATGGACAATGCCCATTCAAAACTGGCGCCAAGCGATGAGTCGATTTATTATTGAGTTCGAGGAGCGACTCGAAAAGCACCTTAACTAAATGGTAGTTACACAGAATCTGTTACAGGGTCATATCTGCTTTTGATTTTTCTTTTCAATATCAGTGTTTGGTAAGTTCTTCTTTAACCACTCTTTATGTCGTTCTGCTCTTTTCAACTCTTTCTTCAACTTGTGCTTAGACTTCTCCATCACACAAGTTCCACAGCATTACCAATCAACTCATCATTCACATCAATGTAACGCTGTGTAGTAGCAATAGATGAATGTCCAACAGCCTCTGCTATCACACGTACACTCACTCCACTTGTAGCAAGTTTAGTAATGAATGTTCTTCTGCCGCTGTGTGAACTTGCTCCAACAATACCAACACGCTCATATAAACGCTTAACAAGTTGCGTAAGTGCGTTTGTGTTAAATCGCTTACTGTTTTGCGTATTGAACAAGTAAACACGCTGTATGACGCTTAAATCGCTTTGTAGATACTGTTTGAGTGCTGTTTTTGCCTTCTTACTTACAAATACACGTCTACTGTCACTTCCTTTTGTTTGATTTGCTGTTAGATGAATAACATCGTTTACTTCACCTTCATCATTTACAACATCTGACACAAGTAGACTTGCCACTTCACTTACACGCATTCCACAATAATGTGTAAGAAGCACAATCACTTTGTTTCTGTGTGCGTGTTTGTCAAAAGCATCAATGTAGTCGATAACTTTCTTTAGTTCTTTTTCTGTTAGTACTTTTGCTTGTTTCATTTCAATCACCTTAAATGTAATAATTTCACTACAACTAAAGTAATTTCTTATGTTTCTTTTTCCTACCAATATGACTTACAAATAAATCAATATGTTTTTCAATTGGTTACATCATAATGTAAACTATTCATTACTTTCTTACATTTTAAACATACGAAGAAACTACGTATGAAACACACATAGTTATGTTTAAAGCATCACAACAAAAGTTCAGCATCGCGTATTATTGTTGTGTCAACGTTGCCTTATGTAAGATGACAGCACTCTACAAATATCTGTTCGTTTGATATTTCTGTTTTGAAATTACGGTTATCGTCAAAGCAAATTGCTTCATACTCTTTAATTCCATATCCATCTCTGTAGTCACTATTTTGATTGAGTTTGATATCTAATGGTTGAGTATCTTCTACTTTGTTGTTCCAAAAATGCTGTGTTGTATTGATAAGTGTTTTGAGTTGAGTTGGATTATTTGCCTTACAAAAAAAATGAAAATGTACATAGTCTCTACTTCTGCCTTGTTCTAAATATACAATACGTTCTACTCGTTTGCCTTCTGTTGCTATTTCCTTTGCTGTATAGATTGTTCTGTCTACAGCATTCCAAAATCGCTTAACCGCTTTTTTTCTATCTTCAATTGTTCGATTACTTTTGAACATAAACTGACAAGTGCCAAATAGAGTGAATTGCTGTTTCGCATTCCAATCTGTAACGGCTTGCTTGTATTGCTGTGTCAAACTTATGTTTCTCATTGGTATCTTTGCTAAATACTTTGTGCGTACTTTCTAACGCACAGTTATTTATCAGAGTTAGAAAAAAACGGAGCAATAATGAACAATCAAACAGCACTAAATGAAATTTACAACACTCTATCAAATATTGGAGTTGTTGATACGAAGAGAGAGTTTTACATAGATTGGTTGAATAGAAGTGAAGGCTATGTGCGTTATCTCAAACATAACAATAAGCAACCTTCTACTGATGCTTTGGCAATATGTAGTAGTAAACTTAAACACTACAGCAAACTACTTCAGCAAAAGAAGACTACAAAGATGATTGAGTTAGCAAGTGTGTTTACAACTTACTCTACTAAACTTGACTTAATGATATGCGACAACAGCACATCAAAGTGGATGAAACAAATGAACGAAAGAACAGAAAGAACAGAAAGAATAGAAAGAATAGAAAGAATAGAAAGAACAGTACACTGAAAAGGGTATTTGTACTCAAAAAAAGTACTGTATGGATTTTTATAGTGGAGTACTTACAGAAGTTGGTTGGTGATTTTACACCACCCCTAATTAAAGGATGAAGATGAATTACAAAGATGAAATGAGGAAGTTGATAGACTTAGTAAAGCAACAAAGTTTTGATGCTCCATTAGAAAGTACGTTAGAAGATTTAACAACACTATCAACCGCCGTTAAAGACTTATCTGATAGAATAACTACTCGCACAAAGAAGAGTTTAAATACAAATGACAAAGGTAAGACTAAGCCACTTAGCAAAGCAAAGGACCCTGTAACAGATTCTGTGTAACTACCATTTAGTTAAGGTGCTTTTCGAGTCGCTCCTCGAACTCAATAATAAATCGACTCATCGCTTGGCGCCAGTTTTGAATGGGCATTGTCCATTTTTTACTGGCCTCTCTAATGGCAAGATAAACCATTTTCCTCGCAGAATCGTCGCTTGGGAAGACTTTACGTTTTTTAATGGCTCTACGGATGACACTGTTCAGTGATTCAATAGCGTTCGTTGTGTAGATCGCTTTGCGGATATCGTCAGGGTAACTAAACAGTGTATTAAGATTATGCCAGTGATTGCGCCACGATTTGGTGATTTGCGGGTATTGATCGTCCCAGACGCCTGCGAAACGATCTAACTCCAACAAGGCTTCTTCTTCCGTTGCAGAGCGGTAAACTTGCTTTAAGTCCGCCGTCACCGCTTTGTAGTCTTTCCATGATACATACTTCAATGAGTTGCGTACCATATGCACGATACACAGTTGAATGCTGGTTTGTGGGAAAACGGCATTGATGGCTTCTGGGAAGCCTTTTAGACCATCAACACAAGCGATGAGAATATCTTCTACACCACGCTGCTGAAGCTCAGTGAGGACGTTTAGCCAGAACTTAGCCCCTTCGTTCTCAGCAATCCACATGCCCATGAGTTCTTTATGACCGTCGGTGTTGATACCGAGTGCCAAGAAAATCGATTTATTGATAACACGCTTATCTTGGCGGATTTTCAACACAATACAATCAAGATACACAATGGGATAGATGGCATCCAAGGGGCGTGCTTGCCATTCAGTTACTTGCTCGATCACCGCGTTGGTAACACGTGATACCAGTGTCGGAGATATCTCAGCACCGTACCATTCATCGAAGGCATTGACGATGTCTCGGGTGCTCATACCTTGCGCGTAGAGCCATAGGATTTTATCGTCCATGGAAGTAAAGCGGGATTGGTGCTTTTTGACCAGCTTTGGTTCAAAAGAACCTTCGCGGTCACGAGGCGTATCCAGTTCAAACTCACCATCTTCCGTCTTAATACGCTTACTGTTCTTACCATTACGACTGTTGGTTGACGAGGATTTTTGATGTCTCTCGTAACCCAGATGCTCATCCATCTCTGCATTCAAGGCCGCCTCAACGGTAATCTTCTTCAGCATTTGGCTAAATTCGTTAAGATCCTCAGGCGTTTTAATGCCTTTGGCGGCTTCTTTTGCGAAGGCTTCCAGTTCTTTTTGGTTCATTTGCATCTACCTATCCTTAATTCTCTATAGAATATGTTGTGATAGGTAGTTACACAAAATTAGTTACAGTCTCAAGCAAAGAAAGCAAAGCCGTTTCCTTCTGTTACTCCTTTGCCAATACCACAAAGCAAAAACACTCCACAGCAAAAAGCAGATAAGTTAAACACACTGAAGAGTACTGACTTTAATAAGCAAAGAGATGACTTTGTAGATAGACAGCAATCTATACAGCCAACTAAACCACAGCCATCAATGTAAACGTTATATAACTAACGTTCTGTTACCACTTGCCATACGAAAACAGTTCAAAAATGTACACTTCTATACAGTTTGAAAGTAAGTTTGACAGAATGAGATGAAGGTATAGTGATGCGTGTTTACAATGTGTTGCTATATGCTTCCCTATGAGGTTTTGTTATTGTCTTTATTGTTGTAATATAATATAAAATTTTTAACCAAATGAAAGGGTATATAAATGAAAATCGACTTGGGTTGTGGTGAGCACAAGACAGAAGGGCTTTTGGGCATAGATATAGTTCAACATCCTAATGTTGACATTGTTCATGATTTGTCATTATTTCCATATCCATTTGAGAATGATAGTGTTGAATATGTACAAGCCAATCACGTTCTTGAACATGTTCCTGACTTTATTGAAACCGTTGAAGAACTTTGTAGGATTTGTAAACATAATGCGGTTATAGAAGTTCGGTGTCCACACGCATCTTGTTTTCCAACCGTTTGGGCAGATCCAACTCATAAAAGAGCGTTAGTGAAACATTCTTTTATCCATTGGGGTAGTGATGCGAGGCATATTTATGGGTTTGAAGGGGAATTAATAGTAGAAGAAATTAGGCTCCACTATTGTCTCTATCAGGGCATGCGAAATGGAAACCCCACCACATCAAATCGTATGAGAAAGGTGGGGAAGTTTATTGATAGAATAGTAAATTCAAGAAGTGGGGTTCAGAATGTTTTTGAGAGGTTTTTTTCTTCATACATTGGGGGGTTTGAGGAAGTTTATTTTAAATTACGTGTTGTTAAAAGAAGTTAGAAAAATACATCTTAGGTAATGTTGTTGAAGGTAAACTTTGTTAAACAAAAGGAGAAAGAAATGGCACGTTCATTAGAAGAAATAGAAGCACAAGAAAAAGAACTCGCGGCTGAAAAGAAACAAGCACTTAAAGAGCATAAGAAGAATGCTGTTGCTGAAGTGTAGAAACTTATTCTTCAATACAACCTTACAAAAGGTGACATTAGAGGCAAAGCACTTAAACAATTAGAACTGTAAGTGTGTTTGTAATAGCGTTGAAAAGTGGTTAGAAAGTCTCTAACAGTTTTTCAACGTTTCTATTGCTTTTCAATAGTCACACAACACTCAGTTTTGCGTGTTTTCAAACCGCAATGTTTGAAAGTTGTTAGAAAGTCTAAAAAAGGCATAGCAATATCAATGATTTACAGGGTTGAAACTATTGAGTGGGAATAATCCTCCTGTGTTAATGGTCTAATGAGACGGCTCTCTTTATAGTAAAGAGGGCCGTTTTTGTTTGTGTCGAATCTTGAAAAAAGTTCTGGAGTATTGCTGTGAAGTTTCCAACGCCTTTAATAGAGGGGAAATTGCTTAAGCGTTATAAGCGTTTTTTATCGGATATCGAGTTGCCGAATGGTGATGTGGTGGTGGCGCATTGCCCGAATACGGGATCAATGAAGCGCTGCAAACAAGATGATGCTCGCGTGTGGCTGTCTAAAAGCGATAACCCAAAGCGTAAGCTGGCTTATACATGGGAGCTGGTGGAGGTTGATGGGCTGCATTTAGCCTGTATCAATACAGGCTATCCAAACAAGTTGGTTGGCGAGGCGATTGCGAATGGTGTGGTAAAAGAGCTTACTGGTTATGCCGAGCAAAAAGCCGAAGTGAAGTATGGCGAAAAAAGTCGTATTGATTGGCTGCTCACTAGTGGCGATGGTCGAAAGTGCTATGTGGAAGTCAAAAACGTTACCTTATTAGAAGAGGATGGATTGGGGTACTTTCCTGATGCGGTGACGGATCGTGGTCGCAAACACTTATATGAACTGGCGAAGATGGTCGAAGAGGGTCATCGAGCAGTAATGTTCTTCTGTGTGAGCCATACAGGAATAAGTTCTGTTACGCCTGCTGCTCACATCGATAAAAAGTATGCGCAGGCTTTTGTTGAAGTGGTCGGGAAAGGGGTTGAGGTAATTGCCTATCAGGTTGCAATTGATTCTCAAGAGATGAAGGTAGTGCGCTCAGTTCCTGTGGTTATGCCTGAATTAATAGATTCATGATGTTTAAATTATCTTGGTTTGGTTGCTTTATAACCAAAAAGAGCGATTTTTGACGATTTTATGAACGAATGCGCTTTTATTTAAAATAAATTGAAAGAAAATGTCGAAAAGGGTTGCACAAAATCTGTAGATCCTTAATATACGCCCTCGCTGACACGGACAAGGCTTCAGAGCAACGAAGACCAAGTTCAACTAACTAAATTAAAGTTTGGTTAGTCATTCAAGTTAGCACGCTCTTTAAAATAGATAATCAGATAATTTGTGTGGGCGCTCGCTGGAGGCTTCAGAAGATTGTCCGGATTAGTTTTTGACTGGTTCGAGATGATCAAAAAAATTGAAGTCTTGCGAAACGTCTAACACGTCAATTCGCTTTATGTTGTTTTGTTATCTTTCGGGGTGATGAAATGATTAAGTTATTGTTAGTGTAATAGATTTTGAGCAGGCAAACTTTTACTTTTAAGTATGAGTTTAAAAATTAAACTGAAGAGTTTGATCATGGCTCAGATTGAACGCTGGCGGCAGGCTTAACACATGCAAGTCGAGCGGTAACAGGGGAGCTTGCTCCTGCTGACGAGCGGCGGACGGGTGAGTAACGCGTAGGAATCTGCCTAGTAGAGGGGGACAACATGTGGAAACGCATGCTAATACCGCATACGCCCTAAGGGGGAAAGGAGGGGACTCTTCGGAGCCTTCCGCTATTAGATGAGCCTGCGTAAGATTAGCTAGTTGGTAGGGTAAAGGCCTACCAAGGCGACGATCTTTAACTGGTCTGAGAGGATGGCCAGTCACACTGGGACTGAGACACGGCCCAGACTCCTACGGGAGGCAGCAGTGGGGAATATTGGACAATGGGCGCAAGCCTGATCCAGCCATGCCGCGTGTGTGAAGAAGGCCTTAGGGTTGTAAAGCACTTTCAGGGGTGAGGAAGGGTAACTAGTTAATACCTAGTTATTTTGACGTTAGCCCCAGAAGAAGCACCGGCTAACTCTGTGCCAGCAGCCGCGGTAATACAGAGGGTGCAAGCGTTAATCGGAATTACTGGGCGTAAAGCGCGCGTAGGTGGTTTGTTAAGTCGGATGTGAAATCCCAGGGCTCAACCTTGGAATGGCACCCGATACTGGCAGGCTAGAGTATGGTAGAGGGGTGTGGAATTTCCTGTGTAGCGGTGAAATGCGTAGATATAGGAAGGAACATCAGTGGCGAAGGCGACACCCTGGACTAATACTGACACTGAGGTGCGAAAGCGTGGGGAGCAAACAGGATTAGATACCCTGGTAGTCCACGCCGTAAACGATGTCTACTAGCCGTTGGGTTGTAATGACTTAGTGGCGCAGCTAACGCAATAAGTAGACCGCCTGGGGAGTACGGCCGCAAGGTTAAAACTCAAATGAATTGACGGGGGCCCGCACAAGCGGTGGAGCATGTGGTTTAATTCGACGCAACGCGAAGAACCTTACCTACTCTTGACATCCAGAGAATTCGCTAGAGATAGCTTAGTGCCTTCGGGAACTCTGAGACAGGTGCTGCATGGCTGTCGTCAGCTCGTGTTGTGAAATGTTGGGTTAAGTCCCGTAACGAGCGCAACCCTTATCCTTATTTGCCAGCACTTCGGGTGGGAACTTTAAGGAGACTGCCGGTGACAAACCGGAGGAAGGTGGGGACGACGTCAAGTCATCATGGCCCTTACGAGTAGGGCTACACACGTGCTACAATGGCGTATACAGAGGGCTGCGAGCTAGCGATAGTGAGCGAATCCCAGAAAGTACGTCGTAGTCCGGATTGGAGTCTGCAACTCGACTCCATGAAGTCGGAATCGCTAGTAATCGTGGATCAGAATGCCACGGTGAATACGTTCCCGGGCCTTGTACACACCGCCCGTCACACCATGGGAGTTGATTGCTCCAGAAGTAGCTAGCTTAACCCTTCGGGGATGGCGGTTACCACGGAGTGGTCAATGACTGGGGTGAAGTCGTAACAAGGTAGCCCTAGGGGAACCTGGGGCTGGATCACCTCCTTAAACGATAGAAACCTCTGGTGAGCGTTCACACAAATTATCTGATAACTGTTAAATACAGTAACTATCTACTTTAGAAAGCTTAGCGACAAAGCTTTAAGCAAGACACTAAACACTCACTTAGATGATGCGTTTAGTCTCTGACTTAGTGCTTTGCACTAAACTTGCTCTTTAACAATTCGAATTTTGAAATAACGATGAATCAAGCGTTAAACCGGTGGAAGTTCACTTGCTCTTATTCTTTAAGGATAACGACTTAGTGACTTCTATTATCGTAAATCCAGAGGGGTACAAAAGCCCTTTGGTATGTGATCTGATTTATGTTTCTACTTTTCCTTTTGGAATCGTAAAAAACTATTTTGGGTTATATGGTCAAGTGACCAAGCGTGCACGGTGGATGCCTTGGCAGTCAGAGGCGATGAAGGACGTGGTAATCTGCGAAAAGGTTCGGGGAGTCGATAAACAGGCTTTGATCCGAACATGTCCGAATGGGGAAACCCACTCTACTTGTAGAGTATCCCACAGTGAATACATAGCTGTGTGGAGGCGAACCCGGGGAACTGAAACATCTAAGTACCCGGAGGAAAAGAAATCAACCGAGATTCCCTAAGTAGCGGCGAGCGAAAGGGGATTAGCCCTTAAGTGGTTTTGGTGTTAGTAGAAGGCTCTGGAAAGTGCCGCGATAGAGGGTGATAGCCCCGTATACGAAAACACCCTAATCATGAAAACGAGTAGGACGGGACACGTGTTATCCTGTCTGAATATGGGGGGACCATCCTCCAAGGCTAAATACTCCTGACTGACCGATAGTGAACCAGTACCGTGAGGGAAAGGCGAAAAGAACCCCTGTGAGGGGAGTGAAATAGATCCTGAAACCGTGTACGTACAAGCAGTGGGAGCGGACTTGTTCCGTGACTGCGTACCTTTTGTATAATGGGTCAACGACTTATTTTCAGTAGCAAGGTTAAGCATGTAGTGGAGCCGTAGGGAAACCGAGTCTTAATAGGGCGTTTAGTTGCTGGGAATAGACCCGAAACCGGGCGATCTATCCATGAGCAGGTTGAAGGTTGAGTAACATCAACTGGAGGACCGAACCCACATCCGTTGAAAAGGCTGGGGATGACTTGTGGATAGGAGTGAAAGGCTAATCAAGCTCGGAGATAGCTGGTTCTCCTCGAAAGCTATTTAGGTAGCGCCTCGTATCTCACCATTGGGGGTAGAGCACTGTTTGGGCTAGGGGGTCATCCCGACTTACCAACCCCATGCAAACTCCGAATACCAATGAGTGCAATTACGGGAGACACACGGCGGGTGCTAACGTCCGTCGTGGAAAGGGAAACAACCCAGACCGTCAGCTAAGGTCCCAAAGTACCAGTTAAGTGGGAAACGATGTGGGAAGGCTTAGACAGCTAGGAGGTTGGCTTAGAAGCAGCCATCCTTTAAAGAAAGCGTAATAGCTCACTAGTCGAGTCGGCCTGCGCGGAAGATATAACGGGGCTCAAACTGGTCACCGAAGCTACGGATGCTTAGTTTACTAGGCATGGTAGAGGAGCGTTCTGTAAGCCGTTGAAGGTCAAGCTGTAAGGCAGGCTGGAGGTATCAGAAGTGCGAATGTTGACATGAGTAACGATAAGGGGAGTGAAAAACTCCCCCGCCGGAAGACCAAGGTTTCCTGTCCCATGTTAATCAGGGCAGGGTGAGTCGGCCCCTAAGGCGAGGCAGAAATGCGTAGTCGATGGGAAACAGGTTAATATTCCTGTACTCGTGCATATTGCGATGGAGAGACGGAGAAGGCTAGGCCAGCACGGCGATGGTTGTCTGTGTTTAAGGCGGTAGGTTTAGGGCTTAGGCAAATCCGGGCCCTTTTAAGACCGAGAACTGATGACGAGCCCTCTTTTGGGCGAAGTGGTTGATGCCATGCTTCCAGGAAAAACTTCTAAGCTTCAGATATGCAGGAACCGTACCCCAAACCGACACAGGTGGTCAGGTAGAGAATACCAAGGCGCTTGAGAGAACTCGGGTGAAGGAACTAGGCAAAATGGTACCGTAACTTCGGGAGAAGGTACGCCGGCCGGTGTGAAGGACTTGCTCCGTAAGCACTAGTCGGTCGAAGATACCAGGTGGCTGCGACTGTTTATTAAAAACACAGCACTCTGCAAACACGAAAGTGGACGTATAGGGTGTGACGCCTGCCCGGTGCTTGAAGGTTAATTGATGGGGTTAGCGCAAGCGAAGCTCTTGATCGAAGCCCAAGTAAACGGCGGCCGTAACTATAACGGTCCTAAGGTAGCGAAATTCCTTGTCGGGTAAGTTCCGACCTGCACGAATGGCGTAACGATGGCCACACTGTCTCCACCCGAGACTCAGTGAAATTGAAATCGCAGTGAAGATGCTGTGTATCCGCGGCTAGACGGAAAGACCCCGTGAACCTTTACTATAGCTTCACAGTGAACTTTGAACCTACTTGTGTAGGATAGGTGGGAGGCTTTGAAGCGCAGACGCTAGTTTGCGTGGAGCCACTCTTGAAATACCACCCTGGTATGTTTGAGGTTCTAACTCAGGTCCCTAATCGGGATCGAGGACACTGTGTGGTGGGTAGTTTGACTGGGGCGGTCTCCTCCCAAAGAGTAACGGAGGAGCACGAAGGTGTGCTCAGCATGGTCGGAAATCATGCATAGAGTGTAAAGGCAAAAGCACGCTTAACTGCGAGACAGACACGTCGAGCAGGTACGAAAGTAGGTCTTAGTGATCCGGTGGTTCTGTATGGAAGGGCCATCGCTCAACGGATAAAAGGTACTCCGGGGATAACAGGCTGATACCGCCCAAGAGTTCACATCGACGGCGGTGTTTGGCACCTCGATGTCGGCTCATCACATCCTGGGGCTGAAGCCGGTCCCAAGGGTATGGCTGTTCGCCATTTAAAGTGGTACGCGAGCTGGGTTTAGAACGTCGTGAGACAGTTCGGTCCCTATCTGCCGTGGACGTTTGAGATTTGAGAGGAGCTGCTCCTAGTACGAGAGGACCGGAGTGGACGAACCTCTGGTGTTCCGGTTGTCACGCCAGTGGCATTGCCGGGTAGCTATGTTCGGACGGGATAACCGCTGAAAGCATCTAAGCGGGAAGCCTCCCTTAAGATAAGATCTCACTGGAACTTAAGTTCCCTAAAGAGCCGTTCGAGACTAGGACGTTGATAGGTTGGGTGTGTAAGTGCTGTGAGGCATTGAGCTAACCAATACTAATTGCTCGTGAGGCTTGACCATATAACACCAAAGTGGTTTTAACGAAAACGTTAAAAAGACACATAATACGATCCGGTTTAATACTTGATACACGTTATTTCAAAACAGAATTGTTAAAGATCCAAGCACGTATTCGCGTGTTTTGAGACGAGCTAACCCTAACAAGTCAGCGCACAACACAGTGCACCTCAGAACAAACGCAACAGAATTGCTTGACGATCATAGAGGCGTTGAACCACCTGATCCCATCCCGAACTCAGAAGTGAAAAGCGCCATCGCCGATGGTAGTGTGGGAGATCCCATGTGAGAGTAGGTCGTCGTCAAGCTTTATATTAAGAAAAAACCCATCCTGCTCAGCAGGGTGGGTTTTTTCGTTATGGGGAATCGAATCACCAACGCCGATGGTCGAGTGGGGCTCTTTATAACAGACAAGCATGTGGTAATATGTCGTCGTCAAGCTTTATATTAAGAAGGCCCTGATAGCTAACGCTGTCAGGGCTTTTTTTCGTCTCAAGGAAATGCGCCTATCCGTATTAAAGCAATTCCCTTGCCCTTCGGTTCGCTTGCGCCTGTTTCGTCCCTCAACGCGTCTGCGTGAATCCAGTACTAAAGTACCTGTTCTCTTTTACTTAAGTTACTAGTGTCTGAAACAAAGTGTTTTTTGTCACTTATTCATCTGTTTGTAAAAAACTTCATTCCGTAATATAGATCGAAAGTTATATCGATTTCGTTAGCTATTACGAGATTATAAGTTCTTGTAAATATTGGAGCAGAGTTTTTATGGATACATTGCGAACAGTGTTAATTTTCCTTCATTTGATTGTTTTCGCATTTGCTATAAGTAAATTATATAAGTGATTTTAATCTGTTTTTCCGACGTTCGAATTTATTTGAGTTGCAGTTATTGGGACGTCAGATGAGCTTCTTGCTTGGTGGGCTGTGGATTACAGGGACTGGAGTTGTTTTTATTGATACGTCTTTTGACCCTGTGTTGATTCTTGCATCTGATAAGCTTTTGGCGAAATTGGTTTGTGTGAGTGTTTTAACCATTAATGCGACTCTGATACATAATATTGTTTTTAAAAAGGCCCAGAAAGCTAAACTAAGTTATACAGATATGCTGGTCATGACCATCCCTGGAGCCATTAGCACATGCTCATGGACATTTGCTGGTTTCTTGGGAGTGGCACGTCCATTAGCAGAGTATTTATCTTTTCAGCATTTTCTGATCTTATATGGTGTCTGCTTGTTTTTGGCAATTGCTTTAATGGTCTTTATTTCTCCTATTATTAGAAGAAATTGGAGTGAAAAGGGTTATGTTAAAGGCCCACTTTCTTTTTCATGATGAGGCTTGTTTGCTAGGTAAAAACGTTCCCGGAAAGCTTTAGGTGTTAGTCCCATTTCTTCGATAAAGCGTTTGCGGAGTGCGCTAGCGCTTTGGTAGCCCATAGAATAAGCAATACTTTCGAAGGGTTGTGAGGTAGTTTCGAGTAAATCACAGGTTTTTTGTATCCTAAGATTTTGTATATATCGAGTAGGTTTCAGTCCTGTTGCATTGAAAAATCGACGTTGAAGTGTGCGTTCACTTAAACAGGCTTTGTCTGCTAACATCGTAATGGAGAGGCGTTCTTGGTAGTGAGTGCCAAGGTAGTGTTGTAGATTTAATATAGTATCATCACCATGATTAAGGCGAGGAGTGAATTTTTGGTAATAGCGCTGTTCACGTTGGGATGTGTCTATAACAAGAATATGACCAAGTTCTCTTAATACGCTTGATTTACTGTATAGGGTAACCAACTCAAAACTTAGGCACTTATCCACTTCGTTTGCGGCACCTAGTATGACGGCAACACGTTGGTGAATAGCCTCTGGTTGAATATCCAGAATGCGTTGAGTGTGCGTATGAGCTTTGCCGCCAGCTTGTTCCAATAACATCGCCATTGGGTTAGCTTCATACATTAGACGTAGCTTGCCAGCTTTAGATGGGTCTTTATTATCCCACGGATAGATGAAGATACCTCCGCGACAAAGAATACGATGTACATCGCCCACCATAGCTGCTACCCAGCGCATATTGAAGTTTTTACCACGAGCCCCTTCTTTGCCTTTTACTAAATCATTTACATAGCTTTGCATGTTGCCAGACCAGAAGCGTTGATTAGACATGTTGATGGCAAATTCTTGGGTGTCTTTCGCTACTTGAACTTTTTCATGGGTTGACATGAAGACATGTTTGGTTGGGTCGTAAGTAAACATATTGACGCCATCGCCAGTGGTAAGAACCAACATGGTTGATGGACCATACAGCACGTAACCCGCTGCGACTTGTTCTTTGCCAGGAATTAAAAAGTCCGCTTCGGTTGCTGGCTTGTCACCTGTTTGGCGATAGATCGAAAAGATAGTCCCGACCATGGCGTTGATGTCGATATTAGAAGAGCCATCTAGCGGGTCAAAGGCGATGAAGTATTCACCATCTGTATTAGCAGGAACTATGTGGTCTTCTTCTTCTGAGGCAATGGCTCTCACTGCTGGGCAAGCAAGCAGTGCGTCTTTCAGCATGTCGTTGGAGATGACATCCAGCTTTTTCTGTTCTTCGCCTTGAACATTTTCATTGCCAGCCATGCCTAAAATACCTGCAAGCGAGCCTTGTTTAAGCGCATCTGAGATCGCAATGCAGGTCTCTGTTGTTACCGTTAACACCGATTGTAAGGCTTCTGGTACTTCGCTTGATGCTAAAACATCAGGTAGATTTTGCATGGTGTGGCATTTCCTTGTTATTTGAAGTTGTTTAAATTATGCCACTCTAGACATTAAGTGTCAGCCAAGGTAGGAATATGAAGGCAAAATAAATAGGGAAAACCAACGTTTTCAGATAATCTACGCAAAATGTTGAGAGGAATGTCTATGTCTGCGTTTGTTGTACACAACTTAGAGCTTGATGGTCGAGGTGGCGCTACGTCGTTACCTGTTTCGGAGCTACCTAAAGTCTTGCCGGATCAAGGTTGTCGCTGGGTGCATTTAGATGCTCTCCAAGAAGATGGCTATGATTGGTTATCTAGCTTAGAAGGTATACCTGAGACGGCTGTAGAGGCTTTATTTGCGGAGGAAACTCGTCCTCGTACGGTAAAAATGGGTAAGGGGTTATTACTCACTTTGCGCGGAGTGAATTTAAACCCAGAGTCTAATCCTTCTGACATGGTGTCCTTACGCCTTTGGGTAACGCCTCATTTTATTGTTTCTAGTCGGCGTCGTAAGTTGCTATCTGTACAAGATGTCGTAAAGGATCTAGCGAATAATGAAGGGCCAACAAACACTGGCGATATTGTCGCAACACTGACAGAAACCCTGACGGGGCGCATGGCGAAAGTTATTACTGGTTTAGAAGATGAGCTGGCAGATTTAGAAGAAAGCATTGGTGAGGGGATTGAAGCAGGACAACGCGATTCGCTGGTTCAGCGTCGCCTGGAAACCATTCGTCTAAGACGTTTCTTGGTTCCACAAAAAGACGCGATTAATAAATTGTCGCAAGAATCTGTTACTTGGATGACAGTAGATCAAATCGCACAAGTGCAAGAAGCGGCCAACGATATCACTCGTTATGTCGAAGGCTTGGAGTCGTTGCGTGAACGCTGCTTGTTGATGCAAGAAGAGTTTGCCAACTTACAGGCTGAAAAGATGAATGCTCGAATGTACGTGCTATCGATTCTGTCGGGTATTTTTATGCCGTTGGGCTTCTTAACTGGCTTGTTTGGTATCAACATTGGCGGCATGCCAGGTACTGATAGCAGCGCTGCGTTTTGGTTGTTTTGCGTAGTTTTGGTAGTGTTAGGTGGTGGGCAGTTTTTGCTAATGAGAAAAAGCCGCTGGTTTTAATCAAGCGGCTTTTTCTTATCTTATGAATAAAAACACTGAAGGCTATTTTTTCAGTGTTTTAATGCCATCTTTCGTGGCTAATAGCAAAACGTCCGCTGAGCGTTTTGCGAACAAGCCATTCGTTACCACACCAACAATGCCGTCGATGCTTTTTTCTAGTGCTATTGGATCAAGAATTTCTAAATTGTAGACATCAAGAATATGGTTGCCGTTGTCCGTAACAACGCCTTCACGATAAACCGGGTCTCCGCCTAATTTTACCAATTCACGTGCAACATGGCCGCGTGCCATTGGAATGATTTCAACTGGTAACGGAAAATCTCCTAGGATTTTTACCAACTTAGACTCATCCGCGATGCAGACAAACTCATCACTGCATGCAGCAACGATTTTTTCGCGAGTGAGCGCCGCGCCACCGCCTTTGATCAAATGCAGATTGTCATTCGACTCATCCGCACCATCAACATACACGCGAATGCTGTCAACGCTGTTCAAATCATAGACAGGAATACCGTGTTTTTTTAGACGTTCTGTAGAAGCTTCAGAGCTTGCCACTGTGCCGTCAAATAAACCTTTGTGCTTGGCTAATTCATCAATGAATAGATTTGCCGTAGAGCCTGTGCCAACACCGACGATAGTATCGGCTTCTAACATAGGAAGAATGTAAGCAACCGCAGCTTCTGCAACGGCTTGTTTTAATTCGTCTTGAGTCATGGTGATGTTCACCTTCTATTATAATTTTACTAGGGGGCGGTATTATTCGGCTTATCTTTTATGATAAACCACCTCTGATGGTGGTGATATTATAGGCGCTTCAAGATGTGATTGTTACCCCGCCTGATCAAGCTAATTATCGATTTTATGCCTTTTTAATGTGAATTTAGAGGGCATCGGTCTTTGCGCCAAGAGAGGTGAAAGAGTATATTTCCTACTCGGTTTTTTTTGACTAGCCGTCAGCGTAGATGTCGTTAAGAACATCGTGTTGTCGATTTATATTCGTTTAGGAAACACTATGCCTCATACCATGATCAAAAAGATTCTACAGGCGCGCGTTTATGACGTTGCCGTAGAAACACCACTGTCTCGAGCCAATCAATTGTCGAATCGATTGGGTAACGAGATTATTTTGAAGCGAGAAGATTTGCAGCCAGTTTTCTCTTTCAAAATTCGTGGGGCATACAACAAGATTTGTCAGTTAACACCGGAAGAGCGTGCTCGTGGCGTTATTGCAGCATCGGCTGGTAATCATGCGCAAGGCTTGGCTTTGGCGGCGAAAAAGTTGGGCATTCAGGCAACGATTGTGATGCCAGCGACTACGCCCGAAGTAAAAGTCAGCGCGGTACGTAATCACGGCGCGGAAGTGGTTTTGTTTGGTGATGCCTTTGATGAAGCGTCGGCAAAATCTCGTGAAATTATGGAGCAGACTGGCCAAGTTTATGTTCATCCATTTGATGATTTGGATACGATTGCGGGTCAAGGCACAATCGGCATGGAAATTCTGCACCAGCACGAAGGTAATATCGACGCGATTTTCGTTCCTGTTGGCGGCGGTGGTTTGATCGCTGGAATAGCAGCCTATGTAAAATACTTGCGCCCAGACATCAAAATTATCGGTGTTGAGCCAGAAGATGCCGCGTGTCTAAAAATAGCGATGGAAAAAGGCAAGCCAACTCGTTTAGCGACGGTGGGTATTTTTGCGGAAGGCGTTGCCGTGGCTGAAATTGGACACAATACCTTTGCCATTGCTAAAGACACAGTCGACGAAGTGATCACAGTAACCACAGACGAAATGTGTGCGGCGATCAAAGACATTTACGATGATACGCGTGCGATTACAGAACCTGCTGGCGCTTGCGCCTTGGCTGGCTTGAAGAAATACATCGAGCGCGAAGGTGCGAAAGGCCAAACGCTTATCGCTATTAACAGTGGTGCGAACGTCAATTTTGACCGCTTGCGCCATGTATCTGAACGGGCGGAATTAGGTGAAAAACGCGAAGCCATTATTGCGGTGAAGATTCCGGAGCATCCGGGTAGCTTTAAAGATTTCTGCCAAGCCTTGGTTAGCCGTAATATCACTGAATTCAACTATCGCTATGGCGATGATCAAGAAGCGGTGATTTTCGTTGGTGTTGCCTTAGGTGGTAGCCCGCATAGCCGTAAAGAGCTATTGGAAGATTTGAAAGAATACGAGATTGTTGATTTGACCGATGACGAAACCGCTAAGGTGCATGTTCGTCACATGATCGGTGGACATCTGCGCAGTGATAAAGGTGAGTTGCTGTACACTTTTGAGTTTCCTGAACGCCCAGGTGCCTTGTTGAAATTCTTAAACACTCTTGGTGGTCAATGGAATATTTCCATGTTCCATTATCGCAATCACGGTGATGCTTACGGTCGCGTCTTGGTGGGTTTGCAAGCGGTTGGAGAAGAGGCCGATGTGACTCAATTCTTAGATGAACTAGGTTATCCATACCAAGACGAAAATAACAACGAAGCTTGTAAGCTGTTCTTTCGCTAAAAGCACGAAAATCGGTTATCATTAGCGCAATTATTTTTTGAATTCAGCCCTCTGATTGGTCACAGTCAGAGGGCTGTGTGATTCTAATATGTTGCCATTATTAGCGACATATTTACTGTTTAAAGGTCTCCCTTGTGAATATTCAAACTCTTCTAAATCAACGCATTCAAGCGGCTATGGTTGCGGCTGGCGCGTCCGATACTGCGCAAGCGTTAGTACGTCAATCTGCAAAAGTTCAATTTGGTGATTACCAAGCTAATGGCATTATGGGCGCAGCGAAGGCGCTAAAAATGAATCCTCGTGATTTTGCCCAAGCCACACTAGAGAAATTGGACTTGTCTGATCTTGCCGATAAGGTGGAAATCGCCGGACCAGGCTTTATTAATATTTTCTTGAAGAATGTTTGGTTGAGCAAAGAGTTGGTGCAATTGCGTACCAGCGAGCGTCTTGATGTAAAACCTGTTGAGGCTCCAGAAACCGTTGTTGTCGATTACTCTGCGCCAAACCTTGCCAAAGAGATGCACGTTGGTCATTTGCGTTCTACCGTTATTGGTGACGCGGTTGTTCGCACGTTAGAGTTCTTTGGTCATCATGTGGTTCGTCAAAACCACGTAGGCGATTGGGGTACGCAATTTGGTATGCTGTTGGCCTACATGGAACGCTTACGTGCTGAGAATACCAAAATCAGTATGGCGCTTTCCGATCTTGAAACCTTCTACCGTGCGGCGAAAACCTGCTTTGACGAGGACGAAGCTTTCGCGGCTCGTGCTCGTGAATTGGTTGTTGCGCTGCAGTCTGGTGATGAAGAATGTTTGGCGCTTTGGGATGAGTTTATCAATATCTCCATGACTCACTGTGAAGAAACCTACAAGATGTTAGGCGTTTCTTTAGAGCGTCAGCACGTGATGCCAGAAAGTGCTTATAACGATGACTTACAGAACGTTATCAATGAGCTACAAGATCAAGGTTTGCTGCAAGAATCCAATGGCGCACAGTGTGTTTTCATGGAAGAGTTCGCCAATAAAGAAGGCGAAATTACGCCAATTATCGTACAGAAAACCGGTGGAGGCTTCTTGTATGCCACAACCGATTTAGCGGCGGTGCGTTTCCGTCAACATACCTTGAATGCTAATCGTGTGTTGTATTTTGTGGATGCGCGCCAGTCTTTGCATTTCCAACAGATTTTCACCTTGTCTCGCAAAGCGGGCTTTGTGAAACCAGAAACACAACTGGAACACATGCCGTTTGGTACCGTGATGGGCAGCGATGGTAAACCATTCAAAACTCGTTCTGGTGGCGTGGCGAAATTGTCTTCTTTGTTGGAAGAGGCTCAAGAGCGTGCTTATCAATTGGTGGCATCGAAGAACCCAGAAATGAGCGAAGAAGAGTTGCGTAATATTGGTCGTGTGGTCGGTATTGCTTCAGTGAAATACGCTGATCTATCGAAAAACCGTACCAGTGATTATGTTTTCAACTGGGATACCATGTTGAGCTTCGAAGGCAACACAGCACCTTACTTGCTGTACGCTTATTCTCGCGTAGCGAGCATCGTTAAACGCTCTGAAATTGATGTGGCGAGCTTGACCGGTGATATTGCTATCGATGAGCCGCAAGAACGCGCCTTGGCGGTTAAGTTGTGCCAGTTTGAAGAAGCGATTCAACAGGTTGCTAACGACGGTATGCCGCATTTCTTGTGTGCCTACTTGTACGACTTAGCGGGAACCTTTATGACTTTCTACGAAGCGTGTCCTATTCTAAATGCCGAAGACGAAGTGAAACATAGCCGTTTACAATTGGCGTTGAACACGGCTTCAACTCTGAAACTTGGCTTGTCTTTGTTAGGGATTGAAACCTTAGAGCGCATGTAAAATCTCTCTACCGGTTTGTTTTAATGAATAAAATAAAAGGTGCTTTTCTGCTCGATTAGCGCCTTTTATGTTTTAAATCTTAAGTGACATAATCCGCACGTAAAATAGGATTAATAAAGAGGAAGAGTCAGCAGATGAAGATTTATATTGCCTACACAGGCGGCACGATTGGTATGGTGCCTTCGGATCAAGGCTTGATACCCGATGCAGCCTTTGCTGATCATCTTACCCAACATTTAAACGAATCCGATGAGCTTGCCCACGATTTTGTGATTACAAGTTATCCAACCTTAATCGATTCCTCCAATGCGACGCCAAAAGACTGGCAAACCATCGCTCGTGATATTGAAAGCAAATGGCATGACTTCGATGCGTTTATTGTTTTGCATGGCACAGACACCATGGCTTATACCTCGGCGGCGTTGTCTTATATGTTTGCTCACAGTGACAAACCTATTATCGTGACTGGCTCGCAAGTGCCCATGTATAAGGTGCGTACCGATGCGATGATAAATGTCATGGGCGCCATCTCCGCTTGCGAAGAACTTAACTGTGAAAATAATCGCAATGGCGTGTTTTTATTCTTCGCAGGGCGATTGATAGAAGGCGACCGAGCTCATAAAGCTCACACCAGTGATTGGCAAGCTTTCAGCTCGCCAAACTGCCCAGAGCGAGGCATATTAGGTATTGATTGGCGCTGGCGCTCTACGGATGTTGTGAAGCAGCCAATGGTCATTCAAATCCCAGAGATGGACGAAGGCGCGGTTACTATTCTGCCTGTTTTCCCTGGCGTACAGGTCGCTCATTGGCAAGGCTTGTTGAATGAGAACGTAAAAGGTGCTGTGTTATTAAGCTATGGCGCTGGCAATGCTCCCGATAACAATCCTGCTCTTTTAGCGCTATTAAAAGCTGTAACAGACCGCGGTGTTGTTATCGTTAATGTCAGCCAATGTGGTGCTGGTAGCGTCGCCGCGGGCGCTTATGCGGCTGGCTCTGCTTTGATGAAAGCAGGCGTGGTGTCAGGAACAGATATGACTTACGAAGTCGCGTTTGTGAAATTGAGCTTCTTGATCGGTTTAGGCCTTTCGAGCGAAGAAATTAAAAAACACTTTTCCTAATGGAAAACTAAAAAGGAATTTACATGGCATTTTTATATGTGCTCTTAGTGCTGATTTGGTCAACAGGTTTTATCACGGGCAAACTCATCGTGGGTCTGATTGATCCTGACGTCTTTTTGAGTATTCGTTTTGTTTTGGCAGGTTTGCTGTTTCTTGCCATTGCCTTGTTGCAGAGTCGGCGCTTTCCTGCATGGAATGAGCTTCCTAAGCACATCATTGCTGGTATGTTGATGAATGGTTTTTACTTGGGCTTTGCCTATGTCGCTATTGCAAAAGGCTTACCCGCTGGCGTTATGGCCTTAATCGGCGCGTTACAGCCCGTTTTGGTGGCTTTGCTTGCCTTCTTGTTGATCAAAGAAAAGACCTCCCTGAAAGGCGTCATTGGCATGTTGGTTGGTATCGTGGGGCTAGTGTTAGTAATCAGTCCAGCACTAGAGTTAGATATGAGCCACGGAGGCGTCACTTTGCTGACGTTTACCTTGGCTTGCACAGCGATATTTGCCTTGTCACTTGGTGTCACCTACCAAAAAATGTCGATATCATCATCTGATATTTTTAGTTCTATGGCGATACAAAACCTTGCGGCGAGCGTCGTCTCCATTGGCTTTATGCTGTTGCTGGGTGAAACCTTATTTGCAGTTCAGCTGGAATCTTTCTTACTCGTTATCTGGGGCGTACTGGTTCTATCTGGCGGTGGTGTTTTCTTGATGGTGTGGTTATTGAGAAAAGTCAGAGCGTCACAGGTGTCGACTATGCTGCTATTAGCGCCGCCGTTAGCAGCGGTAGAAAGTTATTTCTTATTCAGCGAATCCATGACGACCATTCAAATCATCGGTTTTGTGATTACCATCGTCGGTGTGTATTTTAGTCGGGCAAAACCCAGTGATAATTGAGAAGAAAAGCTGACTTAGCTTTTCTTCTCTAAAATCCTCAACCTAGTTTCAGTACGATCAATCAAGGTGCCGAAGCGTTCCATTTCATCGACGAAGTTGTCGAATTCAATTTTGCTTGGCAGTAACTGGCTGTCGGTTTGTAGGTGATGAACCATCTGCATTCTGGCATTAGTAGCGAATTCTTTGCTCCAAGACCATTGGGCGCGAAATAGGCGAGCAAAGGCGGCTGCGGATAAGTCGCCAATATGATCAGCCAGTAATCCTTCCCAATCAAACTCAAAGTTTTCCATCACTTTATGCAGTGTCATTAAGGCTTGAGCATTGCCTTGAATGCGTAAATCGCCATCAAAGAAACCATCGCCTTCGAGTAATTTTCGGTATGCCGCGCTCGGTCCTTGCACCAGTGTATCCAGTCGTGGATCTAGTTCGACCTCGTCTAGGCTTTCTGGGCGATTAAGCATCACACCTTGTTCGAGAATATGGATCTGCAAAATAAAGGCGAAGTCTTCCACATAAAGAAAAACTTGTTGCCCTGCTAATTTGCTTAGGCGGTCTTGGGAAGGTGTGTCTTGTTTAAGGGCGAGGTTGATCGCATTTTCAATGGCGCTGAGTGCCGATAAACTGAGTGATCCCATAAGAAAATTTTCCAATGATTGCTAGAATGCGGTTAAAACTACACTTGGTGAATTTGAATCATTGAAGTGTCACGCTTCTGGCCTTCTTTTTCAAGGCGATCTAGATACATTTTCCAGAGCTCATCATGGTTTTTGCCAATATTGTAGAGGTATTCCCAAGTATAGAGACCAGTATCATGACTATCATCGAAGGAGATCTTCAGCGCATAATTGCCTGCGCCTTCGATATTATTAATCGCAACGTCTTTTTTGCCGTATTGCAAAATGGGAATTTGTAAGCCATGCCCGCGAACTTCGGCAGAAGGCGAGTGGACGCGTAAGAACTCAGCGCTAAGTCGAAAACTTTGGCCATCGGCGAAAGTGAGTGCCAATTCACGGGATTGCTTGTGATAATTGATAGTCGTTGGCGTAGGCGTTGTCATGATCTCAGTATCCTATGGAAGCCCCTTCAATGAAGGGGCTGTTTCTAAAGAAACGCTTTTCTTGTAGAAGTATGAGTCAATTACAGAATGTATTGGCTTAGGTCTTCGTTTTCAGCGATTTCGCCAAGCTGCTCATCAACGTATGCAGCGGTAATATCGACCGTTTGGTCATTCGGCATGTCGCTAGCGGAATAAGACACTTCCTCAAGCAGACGTTCTAGTACCGTATGCAATCGACGAGCACCGATGTTTTCTGTGCGTTCGTTCACTTGGAAGGCGATCTCGGCAATGCGATGAATGCCTTCTTCAGTGAAGTTCAAATTGATGTGCTCGGTCTTAGCGAGAGCGACATATTGCTTGGTTAACGACATGCTTGGCTCGACCAAGATACGTTTGAAGTCGTTCACAGTTAGCGCGTCTAGCTCAACACGAATTGGCAAGCGACCTTGCAGCTCAGGAATCAAATCCGATGGCTTAGACAAGTGGAATGCACCAGAGGCGATAAATAGGATGTGATCGGTTTTGATCATGCCGTATTTTGTGCTCACCGTACAACCTTCGACCAAAGGCAATAGATCGCGCTGTACGCCTTCGCGGGACACTTCGCCGCCAGAACGTTCAGAGCTTTTTGCGACTTTATCTATTTCATCTAAGAAGACGATACCGTTTTGTTCAACGGCTTCAACCGCACGCGCTTTTAGCTCTTCTTCATTGACCAGTTTTGCCGCTTCTTCGTCGCGAACTTGGCGCAAGGCTTCTTTGACTTTCAATTTACGCTTTTTGGTTTTTTGTGAGCCAAAGCTAGAAAACATGTTTTGCAGCTGGCTGGTCATTTCTTCCATGCCAGGTGGCGTCATGATTTCTACACCCATTGGCGAATCCGCAACGTCGATGTCGATTTCTTTATCATCCAATTGGCCTTCGCGTAATTTCTTACGGAAAGTCTGGCGTGTGCTGTTGTCTTCTAGTTCTGGATCGCCACCACGAGCTGGTGGTAATAGCACATCTAGAATGCGATCTTCTGCGGCATCTTCGGCTTTGTGACGCAGTTTTGCGGTTTCTTGTTCGCGAAGCATCTTAATTGCCATCTCAACCAAATCACGGATGATCGACTCAACATCGCGACCAACATAGCCCACTTCGGTGAATTTAGTCGCTTCGATCTTGATGAAAGGTGCGTTGGATAGTTTAGCCAAACGACGCGCTATTTCAGTTTTACCAACACCGGTTGGCCCAATCATCAAGATGTTTTTAGGGGTAACTTCCGCACGCATTTCTTCTGGAAGTTGCATACGACGCCAGCGGTTACGCAGCGCGATGGCGACTGCACGCTTTGCTTTCTGCTGACCAATAATGTGGTTGTCTAAGGCGTTAACCGTCTCTCTTGGGGTCATGCTACTCATTATCAATTCTCTTCTATGTTCTTGAATGATGTGTTCTTGAATGATGGTTGCGTCGCGTTTTAGACTGATATCCTATGCGGATTTGTCTTCAAGCTGCGGGTCTATTGTAATTTCTTCGATGGTTAAGCTGTGATTAGTGAACACACAAATATCAGCAGCGATGTTGAGGCTTTTCTCAACGATTTCTTTGGCAGATAAGTCAGTGTTGTCAATCAAGGCGCGAGCCGCGGCTTCTGCGAAGTTGCCGCCAGAGCCAATGGCCAATGCGCCGTGTTGTGGCTCGACCACATCACCAGTACCCGTAATGATTAGGGTGCTTTCTTTGTTAGCGACAATCAGCATAGCTTCTAATTTGCGCAATGCTCGGTCAGAGCGCCAGTCTTTGGCAAGATCCACCGCAGCACGCACAAGTTGGCCTTGGTGTTTTTCTAGCTGGCCTTCGAAGCGTTCGAATAGGGTGAAAGCATCCGCCGTACCGCCAGCGAAGCCAGCAATCACTTCTCCATGGTATAGGCGACGTACTTTACGAGCGTTGCCTTTCATCACAGTGTTGCCTAAAGATACTTGTCCATCGCCGCCTACGACGACTTGATTGCCTTTGCGTACAGTAAGAATCGTTGTCATGGTCTACTCCAGTTTCGATTCTAACGAAATGGGGGCAAGCGATAGGATTTCAAGCAAGGATTGCATACAGAGTCAGCTTTCACTTTCTGTATGCAATCTATACGAGATGGTAAGGGAAGGTTATTGCTCTTTTTTGACTTTATAAGAGTAGGATGCAATATCCATAGAAACGAGCTTATCTTCTGCTCGGTTCATTTTAGAGCGTGATTCATAAGGACCGAGAACAACACGGTACCAAGGTTGTTCACCTTGGCCGATAGTTTTGCGAATACTGGCTTCTACCATGCCAGATAGAATCAGTTTAGCCCGCATGCGGTCAGCATCTTCTGGGTTACGAAAGGAGGCTGCTTGCAGCATGTAATAAAAATCTTGCTCGCCACGAGGAGTCGATTGATAAGCGTCTACGTGGCTGGTGTCTACTTCGCTGTTCTGCAGTATTTGATAAAACTCAAAAGTATCTTTTTTCGGCGCTACTGGTGTAGGCGCTTTTTCTTTTACGGGTGCCGGCTTTGGTTTCGGTTTGGGAGCCGCTTTTGTTTTTTCTATTGGTGTTGTTTTTGTTTTTTCTATTGAAGCAGATTTAGGCGCGACTTTATTCAGTTGTGTTAGCCCGTAAATAAAAGCCACGAGGATTGTTGGTACCAGAAGCCATAACCACCACGCGGTTTTACGTTTTTTTTGTGGTGGCGGAGTTCGACGTGTCGCCCCTTTCTTTGGGCGACTTCCTTTTGCTGCAATTTGAACAGGATTAAACATAATTTGGGCTTTTTGCTTTTAGCTTTAGCGTAAATAAATAAACAGAGTGTGAGTTGCGCACATTATGCGGGCAAGATCAGTAAGTTTCCAGTGGATCGACATCAATTGCAAAACGAATTCTATGTTGTTTTGTGGATTGTTCTAACCATTCGGTCATCATTTGCGTTGCCTGATGCAAAGGTGCACGCTGAGCGGCTTTGATCGAAATCAGCGCGCGGTGCTGTCCCGCTTTGCGAACAATGATGGCAGCATAAGGGCCAACCAGATAGACGTCCTTGGCAAAGTAAGGTTCAAGGTCTTTTCTCATGGCGGATAAAAGCTGCATGGCTTCTTGTTCATTACCCGATTCGGCGCGAATGATAACTTGATGGTAAAAGGGTGGAAGCGAGAGTGATTTACGCTCCGCCAAGCCATCAATCGCAAAGTGTTCGTAGCCGAGATTACACAAGCATTCGATAGCCGCGTGGTCTGGGTGATAAGTTTGTAGTAAAACATGCCCCGGTTTTTTTGCGCGACCCGCACGACCTGCGACTTGAGTGATAAGCTGGGCGGTGCGCTCCATGCCACGAAAATCTGAAGAAAACAGCCCTGCGTCGGCATCCATGATAATGACGAGTGTGACGTTAGGGAAATGATGACCTTTCGCCAGCATTTGTGTGCCGATTAGAATCGCTTGGTCATGCTCATGGATTTTCTGAGTGAGTTTCGCCATGGCGGATTTACGTTGAGTGCTGTCTCGGTCAATGCGTAAAATCGGTACATCTTTAAAAAGCGTGCTGAGCTGAGTTTCAATTTGCTCGGTACCTTCGCCGACGGTAAATAACTCTTCAGACTGACATTCAGGGCAAGTATGAATCAATGCCTTTTGCGTGTCGCAATGGTGACAGTGCAGTTTGTTGGCGCGTTTGTGTACGGTCAGATTGACGTCGCAATGATCACAGGCGGCAATCCAGCCACATTGGTGACACATTAAGGTTGGTGCGTAGCCGCGGCGGTTTAGGAACACCAAGACTTGTTCTTTGCGTTCTAAACACAGCTTCATGCTGGCAAGGGCATGTTCACTAAAACCATGAATTAAGGTCTTGCCTCTAAGATCCACTCTTTCCATTTCGGGAATGTGTGCGTTGCCAGCGCGTTGACGAAGTTTGAGCCAAGCAAAGCGCTTTTGCAGGGCGTTGGTTAGGCTCTCATAAGATGGTGTGGCCGAGGCGAGTAGAACAGGAATATTTAGTGCTTGGGCGCGTTTCACAGCAAGGTCACGAGCGTGATAACGGAAGCCTTCGTGTTGTTTATAAGAGGTATCGTGTTCTTCATCAATTACTATCATGCCAAGATTGGGCGCGGGAATAAAAGCCGCCGATCTTGTGCCGATAATGATTTTGGCATGGCCGCTCGCAGCCAATAACCAAGCATCCAGACGTTCCCGGTCGCTCATGTTGGAGTGCATTAAGACGATGTCAGTATTGAAGCGGACTTCAAAGCGTTTTAGAGTTTGTGGCGTTAGGCCGATTTCTGGCACCATGACTAAAATTTGCTTTCCTTCTTCGATCAAGCGTTCCATGACGCGCAAAAATACTTCGGTTTTACCGCTGCCCGTAACACCGTCTAATAAGGTGACGTTGAACTGGTGACGATAATCCAACAAATGTTCTGTGGCGCGCATTTGCTCTGGATTGAGAGTCGGAGGTACTTGAGTTTGGTGTGCGTGCTTTTCACCGCCTTTGCTGAAAGAGCGTGGCTCTCGGCGTAATAAGCCTTTTTCTTCAAGGCTTTTTCCTGCTGCGGGCGCAAGATCTAATATAGACGCTGCATGTTGGCTTAAACCATTGGGATGCTGTTGCACGGCTTTTAAGAAATCTTGTTGGCGTGGCGCTCTGCTGAGTTGTTCAAGAGGCAATGTTTGCCCTTCTGGCGTGGTAAACCACCAGTTTTCCGTACGAAATTCAGCACTTTCACCTTTGCGTAATAGCACAGGTAAAGCGTGAAAAACGACATCGCCAATCGGGTGATGGTAGTAACGCGCGGCCCATTCACATAATGCCATTAGCTCTTCGGTAATCACGGGGCTTTGATCATGCATCGATGTCAGAGGTTTAACTTGCTCAGGATCCCAATCACTGGTGTCGCTAAGTGCGACAATAACGCCAAGACGACTGCTTTTACCAAAAGGCACTTTGACACGCATACCAGGCTTCAGTTCGTGCCTTAATGCAATCGCTTTGGGGACTTTGTAGTCAAACAATGTGCGCATCGGCACAGGCAAAGCGACTTTGATAAATGGATAAGGAGTAAGAAGCACCTCTGACATGCGTTAGGTTAGACCTTGTTTAGTAAAGCAAAAATAGGATGACTCGATCATTTCGTAAGTGTACGTCAGAGTGGTGGGTCGGTGCGAGTCACAATTTTATGAGAAAAGCATGAAAAAAGGTTGCTGATTGGGCAATAGATCCCTAAAATACGCGACTCTTGGCTCCACTGTACAATGTCTGTACAACGAAACGTGCGGTGCTTGACGCGGCGAAAGCCCATCTATATCGATCAAGTGGCGGCACACCAAACCTAAAGGTAAATATGATGAAAAAAGATATCCACCCAAATTACTCTGCGGTTACTGCTACTTGTACTTGTGGTAATACTCTAAACCTAAATTCTACTTTAGGTAGCGACCTTCACGTCGACGTATGCAGCAACTGTCACCCATTCTACACAGGTCAACAGAAAATGGTTGATACTGGTGGTCGTGTTGATCGCTTCAACAAACGTTTCGGAGCACGTCGTACTACTAAGTAATTGGTGGGATGATAGTGATCGCATTAAAAAAGCGCCAAGTTCTTTTGGCGCTTTTTTTGTTTTTGTCCTTAGCCGTTCAGGCGCAGGTTGCTAAAACAGCCGCAACCTGTACGGCAAGCGGCGA
The DNA here is from genome assembly GCF_965225885.1 of Marinomonas sp. NCBI lineage: Bacteria > Pseudomonadati > Pseudomonadota > Gammaproteobacteria > Oceanospirillales > Oceanospirillaceae > Marinomonas > Marinomonas sp. The sequence continues at coordinate 204,145 of NZ_OZ245329.1, read as the reverse complement.
ACTTGAAAAAGCTAAGATCAAGCGAGTGGTCGATGGCGACACCATACACCTTGTTGATGGCCGAAAAGTTCGGCTGGTGGGCATAGATACGCCAGAACTTGACCATAAAAAAGGTAACCATGAGCCTTATGCGGTAGCCGCGACAGACTTTCTTCGCTCTCGCCTCGATCAATTTGTTTACCTACAAAGAGCGAAAAATGATCAAGACAGATACGGTCGATATTTGTACTACCTTTTCGATAAAGATCGTATTTCACTGACGAGTCAGTTACTATCCGAAGGACTTGGTTATCGTATTGCTGTCCCTCCAAACTTAGCCTATCAAGACTGTTTCGAGGCGGCTGAAACCGCAGCTCGCAATGCGCATAAGGGATTATGGCAGCAAAATTTGCAATGGCAGCCAAAAGCTGGATTTGCAATCTCCCGTGTCAACATCACTTCAATTACCCAAAATCGAGGAGGTTGGTGGCTAGAAACTGATCAGGATCTAGTGATCAATTTACCACCAAACGTCACTGATTATTGGCCTGCCCAAAAAGTGTTTTATCTTGAGGGTAAGGAGATTGAAGTTCGTGGCTGGCAACATCAACGGAAAAGTCGCCATTCAGACTTTAAGTCTTGGGTACTTTCTGTAAGACATCCCAATGACTTGCTTGAAATCAAAGCATCTTTCAAACATTGATTGATAGAATATTCCTATGGTTTTACGCTTTAAAGTATTGAGTAGATCGATTATTCTGACGACACAAAATTATAAGGTGCCACTTTCGAAGCTTTATGTAAGCTTGGGAATAAGGCCCAGTTTGGCTATGATAAAACTAATTAATTACACTAAATAGACGGAAACATCATAATGGCAGAAGATATAAAGCAAGCTGCACTGGACTACCATGAGTATCCAGTTCCAGGAAAACTGAGCGTCACTATTACTAAACCAACAGCGACCGCTCGTGACCTTTCTCTAGCTTACAGCCCAGGTGTGGCTGAGCCTTGTCGTGAAATCGCAAAAGACCCAGAAGCTGCTTACCGTTACACTGGTAAAGGCAACTTAGTCGCTGTTATTTCTGATGGTACGGCGATTCTTGGATTAGGTAACCTAGGTCCATTGGCAAGCAAGCCAGTTATGGAAGGCAAAGGTTTATTGTTTAAGCGTTTTGCTGGCATTAACTCTGTTGATGTGGAAGTTGAATCTGAAAGCCCACAAGCATTCATTGATACCGTTGCGCGTATTGCAAACACTTACGGCGGCATCAACTTAGAAGACATCAAAGCACCTGAGTGTTTTGAAATTGAACGTCAATTGATTGAACGTTGTTCTATCCCTGTTTTCCACGATGATCAACATGGCACAGCTATCGTTACCGCAGCCGGCCTTTTGAATGCGCTTGAGCTTCAAGGTAAAAACATTGCAGATGCTAAAATCGTTTGTCTAGGTGCGGGTGCAGCAGCGACAGCATGTATGAAGCTGATCATTGCTTGTGGTGCACAACGCGAAAATATCTTCGTTCTTGATCGTAATGGTGTTATTCATTCTGGCCGTACTGACTTGAACCAGTTCAAAGCCATGTTTGCGATTGATACTGACAAGCGCACCCTTGATGATGCAATGGACGGCGCTGACGTATTTATCGGTGTATCTGGTCCAGATCTATTGTCTGCTGATCAGCTTGCTAAAATGGCGGCTAACCCAATCGTTTTCGCTTGTTCAAACCCAGATCCAGAAATTAATCCAGATCTTGCTCGTGCAACTCGTGATGATTTGATCATGGCGACGGGCCGTTCTGATTATCCTAACCAAGTAAATAACGTACTTGGCTTCCCTTTCATCTTCCGTGGTGCTTTGGACGTTCGTGCGACTAAGATCAACGAAGAAATGAAATTGGCGGCAGTTCATGCGCTTAAAGATCTTGCTAAAGAAGAAGCGCCTGCAGATGTAGTTGTTGCTTATGGCGGCACACCATTAAGTTTTGGTAAAGAATATATTCTTCCAAAGCCAATGGATTCGCGTTTGCTTAATGTTGTTTCTGCAGCAGTTGCCCGTGCAGCGGTTGATTCTGGTGTGGCTATGCTTCCATACCCAGACTTCTACCCACTTGAAAATTTAGATCACTTTGGTGCTTAATTAAATTGTGATCGATTAAAAAGGCGACTTCCTAATAAGGGGTCGCCTTTTTTTGCGAAATTTTTAGATGAAACACTGTAATAATATGGATAAAAGTATGGGAGAAATGGAATGAAAGTGGCTATTTACTGTGGCTCGGCAGAGGGAAACTCTCCTGATTATGTCAATGGCGTAAAAGCTTTAGGCGAATACCTTGCTCGGCAAGGAGTGGATGTTGTCTACGGTGGAGGCAATGTTGGCTTAATGGGCATTATTGCGAACGCTGCGTTGCAGGCTGGCGGAAAGGTGGTGGGTGTCATTCCTTCACATCTTGAATCAAAGGAAATTGCCCACACAGGTTTAACTGAACTGCATGTGGTTGCGAATATGCATGAACGTAAGGCTAAGATGAGTGAATTGGCTGATGCTTTTGTGGCGCTTCCTGGTGGCGTAGGGACACTAGAGGAAGTGTTCGAAGTGTGGACCTGGGGGCAACTTGGTCTGCATAGTAAACCTTGTGCCTTTTACAATTTAAATGGCTTTTATTATCCCTTGTTTACTATGATAGAAAGTATGCAGCAGGCGGGTTTTGTGAAGCAGTCTTACATTGAAATGATCATCAAAGAGAGCACGCCAGAAACCTTGCTAGCGGCTCTGAAAGCTTACCAAGCTCCTCAGCCCAAGTGGAGCTAAAGTATTTAAAGAGATATAAAAATGCCAGCACTGGGCTGGCATTTTTATAGGGTATAAACCTATGTTAGAACAAGTTTTCTAAGACGTTATTTTCTTGCTTCTCTTCTTGTGCCTCGTTACCAACATTGTTGTTAAATGCAGGTAAGTTTTGGTCACGTTCTGGCGGCACATGGTCTTTTCTGAATATTTCGAAAATCGCATTAGATTGCCCAGGTAACGCACGCTCTCCGGTATTCGGATCAATTCTCACTGTCACCAAAGACGACGGTTTTGCTACAAAATCAGTTGGTGTATCTTTTAGTGCTTCACGCATGTAATCGATCCAAGGGGGCAATGAGACTGAGCCACCCCATTCGCCACGCCCTAGAGGTGACGAATTATCAAAGCCGCTCCAAACAGACGTTACTAGATTACCGTTGAAGCCAGAGAACCAAGCATCACGGCCATCGTTTGTGGTACCAGTTTTGCCAGCGAGGTCATCACGCTGAAGAACACGAGCGCGTCGACCGGTTCCGTATTTGATAACATCTCGCATCATATCGTAGGTAATGTAATTTACTTCTGGATCGAGCACTTGCGGTGCGATGGGCAGGCTACGAATACCTTCTGGCGTATTAAACAACCCCATTTGTGGCTCGCCATCGGTGGTTTTTTCCAGCGGAGTACAGGTTGTACACACGGTTACTGGGTTCGCTTGGAATAAGGTTTCGTTGTTTCTGTCGACCACTTTATTTATCAGATAGGGCTGAACTTGATAACCGCCATTAGAAAACACCGCGTAACCCGTCGCTATTTGCAAGGGAGATAAGTTCGCACTGCCTAAAGATAAAGATAGATTGTGTGGTAACTCGTTCGGATCAAAGCCAAAGCGGCGTAAGAATTTCAGCGTCGGAGTAACTCCCAGCTCGTCTAGCAAGCGAACGGAGACAATATTCTGCGAGCGATAAAGTGCCTGACGCAAACGGGTTGGGCCATAGAACTTGCCGCAGTTGTTGGTTGGTCGCCATGCAGACGCTAAGTTGGTGTCATTAAAGACAACCGGAGCGTCATTGATAATACTGGCTGCGGTATAGCCTCGGTCTAGTGCGCTTGCGTAAATGAACGGTTTAAAATTCGACCCTGGTTGGCGCTTAGATTGAGTAACACGGTTGAATTTGTTTTCGTAGAAGTTAAAGCCGCCAACCAAGGCTTGGATTGCGCCGTCTTTGCTGTTTAATGAGATTAGCGCACTTTGTACTTCAGGCTTCTGGGCCAGCAACCATGTAAGTTGAGTGTCTGGGCGCAAGCGAACGATATCGCCAGGCACTAGAACATCCGAGACAACCGAAGGCGATGGACCTTGTGAATCTTCATTAATGTAAGGTCTTGCCCATTTGACGGCATCCCACGGTAAAGTGGCGCGTAGGCCATTGGCCAAACGCACGTCAGCGGTCGTTTCTGTTGTTGACATAACCAACGCAGTTTGCCAGTTTTTGAAGCGCTCTATGTCCTGTAGGGCTTTTTCTTGTTCTTCTAATGGAGCATCAATCAAGTCAACACGAGTCTCAATAGAACCTCGGTAACCGTGGCGCATGTCGTAATCCAGTACACCATTGAAAACGGCTTCGTTCGCGGCTTTTTGACGTTTTGAATCAATGGTTGTGTAGACGGTCATGCCCGTGCTGTAGAGGTCGTCTCCAAAGGTGCTATAAAGTTCAGAACGCACCATTTCGGCAATGTAACCTGCTTCTATGTCTGGCATGACGCCGTGGTTTTTGGCAGTGATCGGTGCTTCAACGGCGTTTTGGTACGCGTCTTTATCAATCATGCCGAGTGATAACATGCGTTGCAGAATCCAGTTACGACGAATCAGCGCACGAGAAGGGTTTACCACAGGGTTAAAGCGAGAGGGGGCTTTTGGCAAACCTGCGATCATCGCTAGTTGTGCAAGATCTAGCTCGTTTAAGCTTTTGCCATAATAAACTTGAGAAGCTGCTTCGAATCCATAGGCACGATTGCCCAAGTAGATTTTGTTGACGTATAACTCAAGGATCTCGTGTTTAGATAGCTCTCGTTCCATCTTTAGGGCAATAAAGATCTCGGTAAATTTACGCGTGTAAGTTTGTTCAAATGAGAGGAAGTAATTCCGTGCTACTTGCATGGTGATCGTGCTGCCGCCACCTTGTTTTTGCCCGGTCGTGATGAGCTGTACAACCGCCCGACCTAACCCCAGAATGTCGACGCCAGGATGGTGATAAAAGTTGGTATCTTCTGCCGCCAAAATAGCGTGCTCTAGATTTTGCGGAATTTCTGCATAATTGATTGGAGTACGGCGCTGCTCACCAAATTCACCAATAAGTTGATTGTCGGCTGTGTAGATGCGCAGTGGAATTCTTAACTCGATGTCTTTTAGTTCGGCAACAGTGGGAATACGGTCTTTTACGTTGTAATAAATTGCGTAGGTGATTCCCGCCGCGCAAAGTGCCCCAAAGAGACCGAGAAAGAAAAGTATTTTGAGTGTCTTAGCCATATAAATTCAATTAGTACAGAGTGAGAAAATGGCATTATACCTAAGATGATCACAGAATAGGCGGTTAACTTTGCATCAAATCGTGTTATCTTGATGAAAATTTGGCACGGAAGCCAAACTTAAAACTATACACTGTTGCTTATTAATTCAAGGAAGAATGATGTTGCTGACACCCAATTACTTCGTAGCGGTTTATTCGCTGGAACAATGTAGTCTTTGTACTCCTTTAGAGGCTACGAAATTAGTCAATAAAAGCCCCTCAAAAAACAACACTCTTCCAGATTCTAGTCAGTTAGAAACGATTCAAAGAAGCTTATTACCCATTAATGTCAGCTCTTCAACACGCATGCTCATCCTTGTTCCGGACAGTTGGCTATCTGTCTCTGTTCATCGCATTGATCATATTATTCCTTCATCTTTGTTGCCTCTGGCTGCCTTAAGTTACGCTGTGGAAACAACGTTTTCGCCTCCTGACTCCTTGATGTTTAGTTACCAGCAAGACGTGTTGCCAGCGAAGCAAGCTCAGCTCAAGGTTTTTGCTTGTTCATCTGAGTGGGCTGAGCAGCTGAGCTTTCCGTTTAAGCCATCTGTAAAGCATTGTCTTGTAATGTCATTTGCACAATGGGCAAGTAAGTCGACTGGCGTTTTTTCTTGGTCTCAGTGTTCAAAGCAAGCCTTATCGGTGTTTCAGCCGGAGAAAGAAAAGCAGCAAAAAACACAGCGGCTCTGGTTGTGTCTAATGGTGTTTAGTGTGTTGGTTAATGGTGTAGCTTATGGCTATTACACTGCTTTACAGCAGGACTCTGATACATTGCTGCACAGCCGCCAAGCGGTGATTGCCGCTCAATCAGCTTGGGAGTCTTCCAATAACGAGGATGTACAATTTGTGACGTCTGTATTGTCTAAGGTACAGGCTTTGCCAACATCGGCTCGTCTGACGCTATTCGAAAGCAGTGACAAAGTTAATGGCGAGACACAGCCTATTTTTTTCCAAGTAACCTTGCCTAAAGCTGATTTGGAGCTGTTGTTGGAAAACTGGAAAAAACAGCATCCCGCTTGGCGTTGGGAAGTTACTTACTCGGCAGAAGAATTGCCCATTCTTTCTCAACAAAAGGAGGTGGTAGATGCATCTGTCTCAGTATTTGAACATTAAAAAAACGTCTTTTTTTACTATTCATGGCTCCTCGGTCTTGTTCCTGTTATTACTGCAAATGGCGGCTTGGTATCCTTTTTTATCCGATGCTCGGGATGCGCTGAAATCTCAGTCAAGGCAAAAATATCAAGCAGCTCAGCGATGGGAAAAAGCACAAATACAGGCTAAACAGCTTGAATTCATTCAATTTGAAGCGGCACCTTGGGCGCAACATCGAGTGTTGGCAACAGACCAGAATGTGCCGACGCAGTGGCTTTTGGAAGGCGTGGCTTCTATTAGCAAGTGGCAAGGCTTGCTAGAAGAAATTGAACGCCAGTTCGCCTTAGATTTACTTTCTGTCTCTTGGCGGCGGGAACAAAGTGGAAACTGGCAAGGATCCTTATTGTTTGCTGTGAAAGCCCCGAAAGGAAATAGGGAATTTCATAATTGGTTACCGACTAGGTTACGAGCAGAGCGTTTTGTGCTGAATGACTGGCAGTTGTTATCGACCATGCGCATAGGGGAAATCACGTCCGCCTTGATTATTTATAAAGACGGTCGCCATTGGGTTCGTCAAGGCAGTTGGTTAGCCGAAGCAGGTTTGACAGTGTCATCGGTATCGTTCGATCAGGTTGTATTGCTGGCAATAGACGGTTCTCAGCAGACTTTATTGGTTCGAGAACAGGGAGGTTCTAATGAATAAACGTCTCATCTATGGTCTTTTGTTGTTTGTTTTGTCTGGTTCTCGTCCTCTACTGGCGATGGATGTTTATTTCGAATCGCGTTCGTTACAGGAGGTATTGCCTTGGTTGGCCTCGCAAATGAATGAAAGTGTGGTTATTAGTCCTGAAATCGATGATGTTTTAACGCTTTCTATCAAAGATGCGAGTTGGAAAGATGTGATGGAAGCGGTCGCTCAGCAACCTAACCTTCGGCTTGAGTGGCAAGGCGATGTTGCGGTTCTAATGCCTGCGACAACATCAATGGTGGGAAATGTTGAGAGCTCTTCCGCTGTATGTCAGAGATCCTATTGGATATTGAAGCACGCAAAAGCGAAAGAGGTCGGTGTGCATCTAAAAACTTTATACCCTTCTCTTTCATTAATTGTTGATGATCGAACCAATTCAATTGTGGCCTATTCTTGTGATTCTTCCGAAGGTATTCAGGAAACGCTTGCTTGGTTAGATACGCCGTTAAGACAGATTGAAATCAGCGCGCAAATTGCTCAAGTCAGTCGAACGGCTCAATCTCAGTTTGGGGTGAACTGGCAAACCAAGTTATCAGATGGCGTCCGCTCATCGCTTGGCGGAGCTGTTGATTTAGGCGCATTGACGCCGACGACGAATTTGGATTTTTCCAGTCTCGGCGGTTCTAGCTTGCTGGCGCTTACTTTGGATATGATGGAAAGCGAAGGCTTAGCCGATGTGGTGTCAAAACCTAAAATTGTTACTTCTGAAGGACAGCCTGCTCGAATTGAATCGGGAACCGAGGTGCCTTATCAAACGGTTAGTGATGATAAAGTGAGTATCGAATTTCGCCAAGCGTCGCTCATGTTAGAAGTGACGCCGTTTGTAAAGGATGGCGAGCATATTTTGTTATCGCTGAATATTCATCAAGATTCCGTTGGTGATCTGGTTAACGGTGTTCCTAGCTTAAAAACCAATCGTTTAAAAACACAGGTTGTGGTGAAAAACCAAGAAACGCTTGTTTTAGGTGGGATTTTTCGCGAAGAACGTTTTGAATCAGAGAGTCGCGTTCCTTTCTTTAGTGACATTCCATGGTTGGGCGAGTTGTTTAAAAGACGCTCAGAACAGCAAGAAAAGGTTGAATTACTTGTATTTATTACACCAAAGCTGCTACAAATGTCAGTTAACTAGGCCGCAGTCTAAATCTGCTTAATTCCGACGTAATTGAATACAATGATAAAAGCCCCCAATATTATTTTAGTAGGCCCGATGGGCGCAGGAAAAACGACGATAGGCCGTTTGATTTCTCAATCGATGGGCAAAGAGTTTTATGATCTTGATAAAGTCATAGAAGACAATGCCGGCGCAGACATTCCTTGGATTTTTGAACGGGAAGGCGAAGACGGTTTTCGTAAACGTGAAACTCAAGCGCTGGCCTCTATAGTTGAATCTGATACTGGCGATTGCGTGTTAGCAACCGGTGGCGGCATCGTGATGCGAGAAGAAAATAGAGATATTCTTAGAGAAAATGCCCTAGTGGTATATCTATACGCATCTGTCGCTCAACAGTTATACCGCACTTCAAAAAGCAATCATCGGCCTCTTTTACAAACAGGTGATCCGCGAGCAACATTAAGAAAACTATTTGAAGTTCGTGATCCACTATATAGAGATGTGGCAACATTAGTGATTGAAACTGATGCTCGTCATCCTCGCGCTGTCGCTAATAAGGTGCTAGATGCAATCAAGCGCCACCTTAAAATGGAGATAACAGTATCCTAATGCGCACGTTAACCGTTGATCTTGGCGATCGAAGCTACCCTATTTTTATTGGTAGTGGAATTCGTCAGCAGAAAGCTCTTTTTGATGATGCCATTCATGGCAAGCAAGTCATGATTGTCACCAATGAAACCATTGCGCCTTTGTATCTAGAATCTATGGTAACTATGTTATCGGCGGACTATAAAGTTGATATCTGTGTTTTGCCTGATGGTGAAGTGTATAAGACGTTGGAAACCTACGGTTTGATCATGTCAGCTTTATTAGAAGCAAAGCATAATCGAACCACGACTGTGATCGCTTTAGGTGGCGGAGTCGTTGGTGATATGGCTGGTTTCGCCGCAGCGACGTATCAGCGAGGCGTGCCGTTTATTCAGGTGCCAACAACCTTGCTATCTCAAGTAGATTCTTCTGTAGGCGGAAAAACAGGTGTGAATCATCCGCTTGGAAAAAACATGATCGGTGCTTTTTATCAGCCTCAGGCTGTTATTATCGATACTGAAACCTTGCTGAGCTTGCCGCAGCGCGAACTGTCAGCAGGCATGGCAGAAGTGATCAAATACGGTTTGATCTGTGATGTGCCATTTTTTGATTGGTTAGAGCAAGAGATGTCGCAATTGATGGCGCTGGATAACGATAAAATTAGTGATGCTATTTATCGATCTTGTTTGGCGAAAGCCAATGTGGTTGCGCAAGACGAGAGAGAAGGTGGTATTCGTGCTATTTTAAACCTAGGCCATACGTTTGGTCATGCGATTGAAACCGAAATGGGCTACGGCAATTGGTTGCACGGCGAAGCTGTTGCTGCTGGTAGTATGTTAGCCATTGACCTTTCTTGGCGAATGGGCAACCTAACAGAACAAGATGTCAGTCGTTCTGTTGCGCTTTTTCAAGCGGCGAATTTGCCCGTTTTACCGCCTGCTGAAATGACGGTTGAGTCTTTTGTTGAACGCATGGCGTTGGATAAAAAAGTATTAGATGGTAGTTTGCGTTTGGTTTTGCTTGGTGCATTGGGTGATGCGATAGTAACGTCGGATTTTCCGATGGAAGACTTTAATTCCAGTCTTTTGGATGCACTTGAAGCGAGTAAACACGCTGACCTTGTTTAATCTTGCTTACTTTTGTTAGTTATTTAATGTTGAAGGACGACTATGTCTAAGCCAGACTTTCAGTTTGATCTAGAGGATGCGCTTAATCAGCCCCCAAAAGCCACGCTGAGGGATCCTTTTGGCTCGAAAGACGCATCACTTTATTTTGCGTCTGAAGAAGGTAACCAACAACTGGCTTTGCTTGAGCATTTGAGTCGCTATAGTAGTTTGTTGTCTGTGGTTCAAGGGCCACAAGGCAGTGGCAAAAGTCGTTTTTTGATGGAGTTTGCTCGTCATCAGGATGACACCACTGTCGTTAGCCACGTTAAAGCGACCATGCTAATGACAGCAGGGCAGTTGTTACAAGCCATCTATGCTGGTTTTGCGAGTCATTTCACCCAACCTCCGAATGAAACCACCTTTGGTCCTTTGCTTAAGTTTTCCCATGACTTAGATGAAAAAGGCCAAGCGGCTTTGGTATTAATTGATAACGCTCAAGAACTAAACACTGATGCAGTGAGCATGTTGCTCGACATGATGTCGCTGGCAACTGAAAATCAAACCGTTCCTCATATTGTATTGTTCAGTGAATATTCCTTATCACGTAATCTTGATGCTTATCAGCGCTCTCGTTATGAACAATTAAGCCATTCATTTACGTTAGCGCCTTATTCATTAGAGCAAACACGAGCCTATTTATTGCATCGTGTACGTGCTGTTGGCGGTGGAATTAATTTGCCCTTTAATGAGAAGCAGATTAAACAAATACATCAAGAGTCTGGTGGTTACCCGGGTCGAATTAACCAGCTTGCTCAAGCAATGATGGGTAATGGTGATAAACCAGCAAAATCAGGTATGCGTTTCAACCTTGCAATGGGTTTCCCGTTGGCGCATATGGCGCTGCTTTCCGTGGTTATGCTGGGCATTTTAGTCGCGGTATTATTCTCTGATAAACAGTCTGATAAACCTTCTACATCGACTACCGCGGCGGATAGAACCAGTAATGTTATTCCTTTAAGCCCGCGACAAGGGCAATCTTCAGCCGAGACGATTGCGCGCATTGATGCGATGCAGCGTAAAATAGGCCAAGAAGGCGAAATTATACTTCCGCCTATTCCTGCGGGCACTTCATCATTGCCTGCTATCAGTATGTCCAATACTCCAACGACTGAGCCGCCGAATGCTACATCAATGGTGGCTCCAGCTATCTCTACTGCACCTATTCGAGCTGAAGCTCCTCTAGCGCAAGCGGCTCCAATTGCCGATGCTCCAGCAGAAGAGGCGCAACCTAAAAACGAACAAGCTAACTTAAAAGTCTCACAAGACCGTTTTGATAAAACTGAGTGGTGGTTATCACAGAACCCGAATCGTTACACCTTGCAGCTCTTGGGAACACACAATAAAGGCACCGTGCAGGATTTTATTCGTGATCAAGGTGGTGTGGATGCTTTTGGCTATTTTAAATCAAAACATAATGGCAAGGATTGGTTTGTTGTAGTGTATGGAACCTATCGTAACCGTAGCGAAGCCATCGCTGCGGCGGAAACGCTTCCTAAAGATATTCGTGATCTTAATCCATGGGCACGAAGTGCGCGTGGTATTCAGGATGATATAAAGAAAGCGCAATAATCCAAATTGCATTAGGTGCTCGGCTGTTAGTGCCTGTTTGTTTGAAATTCCCCATATAAAACGTCATCAAAACCTCTTTTTTTGAGGTTTTCTTAAAACAAATTTATAAAAATAGTAAAAATCACTGTAATTCTCTGAAAAACATGAATGAACAGTGAAATTTTCTGTTTGGAAAAACTCCAGCCATAGATAATTCTCTAAGTCCGCGTTATTTGCCGCTAAAACCCCTATAAAAAACGCCAAAATAACATAAAGCAGGCCTATGCTCGTTTGAGTAGTGCCCAGCGTCAGGGTAGTATGATTGTCCATTTCGGTGGTCTTTTGAGCAAATGATAGTCATTCTCGAAGCGAGTGTGTCCAAACTTTCGCTTTTGGCTCAGCTACCTGAATAGTCGAATTTATATCTAATTTTTTATTTTTACGTTTCAACTGTGGGAGTTGGTGTATGAATGCAGGCCTTTATCGTCCTGGCGAGTTCAAAGACAACTGTGGCTTTGGCTTAATTGCTCATATGGAAGGCAATACTAGCCATGAATTACTTAAGACAGCCATTGAGTCTTTGACATGTATGACACACCGAGGCGGCATCGCCGCTGATGGCAAAACAGGTGACGGCTGTGGTCTTCTTATCCAAAAGCCGGATCTATTTTTACGTGGTGAAGCACACGCTTTATTTAATCACACCCTGTCTGACCTTTATGGCATAGGCATGGTATTTCTTGATCAAGACGAAACGCTTGCCAGTGAGCAACGTGACACCGTAACGAAAAAATTGACCGATGAAGGTTTGAACGTAGTGGGTTGGCGTGAAGTGCCAATCGATGCGTCTTGCCTTGGCGTTATCGCGATGGACTGCTTGCCTCGCATCGAGCAAGTCTTTGTTGATAGCAACCGTATGGACGCTCGTACTTTCGCAACACGTTTGTTTGTTTCGCGTCGCCAAGCTGAAATCGCGTTAGCTCAATACGAAAACTTCTACATCTGTTCTTTGTCTGACAAAGTGTTGGCCTACAAAGGCTTGATGATGCCAGTGGATTTGCCTTTCTTTTATAAAGATTTGGGTAACGAAAAAATGCAAACCGCGATTTGTGTTTTCCACCAACGTTTCTCTACGAATACGCTTCCTAAATGGCCATTGGCGCAACCATTCCGCATGTTGGCGCACAACGGTGAGATCAATACTATCGAAGGTAACCGTAACTGGGCTTTGGCTCGTAGCAGCAAGCTACGCACGCCGCTGATTCCTGAACTACAAGACCTTCAACCGATTGTTAACCTGACGGGCTCTGACTCTTCTTCTATGGATAACATGTTGGAAGTGTTGGTAACTGGTGGTGTGGATATTTTCCGCGCTGCACGTTTGATTATTCCACCAGCGTGGCAAAACGTTGAAAACATGGATCCAGAGTTGCGTGCTTTTTACCAGTATAACTCTATGCACATGGATCCTTGGGACGGCCCAGCTGGCTTGGTAATGACCGACGGACGTCATGCTATTTGTATGCTTGACCGCAACGGTTTGCGTCCTGCTCGTTGGGTTATCACTAAAAATGGCTTTATTACGCTGGCTTCTGAAGTCGGTACTTACGGTTATAAATCCGAAGATGTTGTGTCCAAAGGTCGTGTTGGCCCTGGCCAAATGTTGGTGATTGACACGCAAAACGGCAAAGTGTTGCACACGGATGACATCGATAATCGCCTTAAATCCATGCACCCATACAAAAAATGGTTGAAGCAGGAAGCGATTCGCATTGAATCTTTGTTGGAAGAATCGTCTCTTGAATTCGAACCTTTCACTAAAGAAGAAATGCTGACGTATCAGAAGATGTTCCAAGTATCTTTTGAAGAGCGCGAGCAAATTTTCCGTCCATTGGCTGAAAGTGGTCATGAAGCGGTTGGCTCGATGGGCGATGATACGCCGATGGCGGTTATGTCTAGCCAGACTCGCCCAGTGACAGATTATTTCCGTCAGAAGTTTGCACAGGTCACCAACCCACCAATCGATCCGCTACGCGAATCTGTGGTGATGTCGTTGGAAACCTGTATTGGTGTGGAACGTAACTTATTTGAAGAAACGCCAAAGCACGCGAACCGTATTATTTTGTCATCGCCAGTCTTATCAGCGCGTAAATACAGCCGTTTGTTAGCACTAGATGATCACCGTTTCCGTTTGGTGCGTTTAAACACCAATTACAATCCAGAAGACGTTTCTCTTGAGCAAGCGATTAAAAGCTTGCAATTGAAAGCGGAAGAAGTAGTGCGTAATGGCGCGGTTATTGTGGTTCTAACGGATCGTGATATCGAAAAAGATCATTTGCCTATTCCTGCACCAATGGCAGTAGGTGCAGTACATCATCACTTGTCTAAGCAAGGTTTGCGTTGTGATTCCAACATCATCGCTGATACTGGCTTTGCCCGTGATCCTCATCAATTTGCTGTGTTATTAGGCTTTGGCGCGACGGCGGTTTATCCGTATCTTTCTTATCGTTTAATCAACGACATGATTGATAAAGGCGAAGTCTTGGGTGACCCAATTGCTTGCCACGTGAAATACCGAAAAGGTATTAACAAAGGCTTGATGAAAATCATCTCTAAAATGGGTATTTCTACCATTGCCTCATACCGTGGTGCGCAGTTGTTTGAAGCGGTTGGTTTGGATACCAAAGTCGTTGATCTGTGTTTCAAAGGCGTCGCGAGCCGAATTAAAGGCGCGCGTTTTGAAGATTTCCAAAAGGATCAAGAATCCATTGCAAGCAATGCTTGGAAATTGCGTAAACCGATTCAACAAGGCGGTTATCTAAAATACGTCCATGAAGCGGAATACCATGCATTTAACCCAGATGTTGTTCGCAATTTGCAAACAGCAGTGGGCAGCGGTCGCTTTGAAGACTTCACTAAATACACTGAACTAGTGAACAACCGTCCAGCGTCTATGTTACGTGACTTGTTTGCTTTGTCAGATAAAGCGAAAGCAATTCCGTTAGACACAGTGGAATCAATTGAAGAGATTCTTCCACGCTTCGATTCAGCAGGTATGTCTTTGGGTGCCTTGTCGCCAGAAGCTCACGAAGCCCTAGCGCAAGCGATGAACGAATTAGGCTGTCGTTCTAACTCTGGTGAGGGTGGTGAAGATCCAGCTCGTCACGGTACAGAGCGTCGCTCTAAGATTAAGCAAATCGCCTCTGGTCGTTTTGGTGTCACACCAGAATACTTGGTCAACGCGGAAGTGCTACAGATTAAAGTGGCGCAAGGTGCGAAACCGGGTGAAGGTGGTCAGTTACCAGGCGGTAAAGTGAACGGTTTAATCGCTCGTCTACGTTATGCGGTTCCAGGTGTGACCTTGATTTCACCACCACCGCATCACGATATTTATTCTATCGAGGATTTGGCGCAGCTGATTTTCGATTTGAAACAAGTTAACCCAGATGCTTTGGTATCGGTGAAACTGGTTTCTGAACCGGGCGTGGGTACGATTGCCGCTGGTGTAGCGAAAGCTTACGCGGATTTGATCACCATCTCTGGTTACGATGGTGGTACTGCAGCATCGCCCATTACGTCGATTCGTCATGCGGGTTCGCCTTGGGAGTTAGGTTTAGCGGAAGCGCAACAAGCACTTCGCTCTAACGATCTTCGCGGCAAAATTCGCCTGCAAACAGACGGTGGTTTAAAAACTGGTCTGGATGTGGTGAAAGCAGCGATTCTTGGTGCAGAAAGCTTTGGTTTTGGTACCACACCAATGGTTGCCATGGGTTGTAAGTTCTTGCGTATTTGTCACTTGAACAACTGTGCGACTGGTGTCGCGACTCAGGATCAAATGCTGCGCGACGAACACTTCATCGGCACCGTTGAGATGATTAAAAACTTCTTCCGCTTTATGGCAGAGGATACGCGTCTATGGTTGGCGAAGCTTGGTGTGGCAAATTTGCAAGACTTGATTGGTCGTACCGATCTACTCGCTATCTTGCCAGGTGAAACAGACAAGCAACGTAACCTAGATCTATCGCCGATTTTGAAAAACGATTTGATTCCAGTCGACAAAGCGCAATATTGTCAGACGCCTTTTAACCCGCCACACGATAAAGGCCTATTGGCGTTGAAAATGTGGGACACGGTAAAAGACGTTGTTGAAGAAAAAGAAGGTGGTGAGTTTGCCTTTGACGTGACGAACTGTGACCGTTCGATCGGTGCTCGCTTGTCTGGTGAAATTGCGAAACGCTACGGTAACCAAGGCATGTCTGATATGCCATTAACATTGAAATTGACCGGTACGGCTGGTCAGAGTTTTGGTGTGTGGAACGCAGGCGGTTTGAACATGTACCTAGAAGGCGATGCTAACGATTACGTTGGTAAAGGCATGACAGGCGGCAAGTTGGTTATTCGTTCTCCGAAAGGATCTGTCTTCAAATCACAAGATTCTGCCATCATCGGTAACACCTGTTTGTACGGTGCGACGGGCGGTAAATTGTTCGCGGCGGGTACGGCAGGTGAACGTTTTGCAGTACGTAACTCAGGCACTCATACGGTTATCGAAGGCGCAGGCGACCACTGCTGTGAATACATGACTGGCGGTATGGTAACTGTGCTTGGCAATACGGGTTACAACTTTGGTGCGGGTATGACAGGCGGTTTCGCTTACGTACTCGATTTAGACCGTACCTTCGTGGATAAGTACAACCACGAATTGGTGGAAATTCACCGTATCGGTACGGAATTGACGGAAGAATATCGTTCACACCTTCGCTCTGTGATCGAAGAATACGTCCGAGAAACTGACAGCGAATGGGGCCATGAGATCCTAGAAAACTTCTATGACTACATTGGTAAGTTCTGGCTAGTGAAACCAAAAGCCGCGAGTTTAGGCGCGCTATTGGCAAACACTCGCCAACGTCCGGAATAAAACACGCTGTTATGGCGCTTGGTTTGCAATGAGACAAACTAAGCGCTGTGAACGAATCAGTCTGACCCATTTGAGAGAAGCGCCGCTTGTTTACAGGCGGCCGAGGAGATAGCAGCTTATGTCTGAGCGCTTGAACAACGCATTTCAATTCGTCGAAGTGGACCGTAAGGATCCTAAGAAAAAGCCTTTAATTACTCGAAAGGCGCAATTCGTCGAAATTTATAAACCATTCGAAGAGGCAGGAGCGAAAGATCAAGCGCACCGCTGTTTAGAATGTGGTAACCCTTATTGTGAGTGGAAATGCCCAGTGCATAACTACATTCCTAACTGGCTGAAGCTAGTGAGCGAAGGCAGTATTTTAGAGGCCGCTGAGTTGAGCCATCAAACCAACTCTTTGCCAGAAGTCTGTGGTCGTGTTTGCCCACAAGACCGTCTTTGTGAAGGCGCTTGTACGCTTGGTGAAGGTGGCTTTGGTGCGGTGACGATCGGTTCTGTTGAAAAATACATCACCGATACCGCGTTTGCTTTGGGCTGGCGTCCCGATATGTCTAACGTAGTACCGGTTAACAAAACGGTTGCTATCGTTGGTGCAGGTCCTGCTGGCCTTGCTTGTGCGGACATCTTGGTGCGTAATGGCATCAAGCCAGTCGTATTTGATAAGTACCCAGAAATCGGTGGCTTGCTGACGTTTGGTATTCCAGAGTTCAAACTGGAAAAAAGCGTCATGACACGTCGTCGTGAAATTTTTGAAGAAATGGGCGTCGAGTTTGTGCTTGGGACATCGGTTGGTGATGACGTGCCATTCGAACATGTATTGGAAGAGTACGATGCGGTGTTTTTAGGCATGGGCACTTACAAATACATGAAAGGCGGCTTCCCAGGTGAAGATCTTCCAGGTGTTCACGATGCCTTGGATTATTTGATTTCTAACGTTAATCATTGCCTAGACTTCGAAGAAGACGAAGCCGATTACGTGAATTTAAAAGGCAAGCAAGTGGTTGTCTTGGGTGGTGGTGATACGGCAATGGACTGTAACCGTACTGCGATTCGTCAAGGTGCGAAAAGCGTGACCTGTGCGTACCGTCGTGACCAAGAAAACATGCCAGGTTCCCGTAAAGAAGTACAAAACGCAAAAGAAGAGGGCGTTCAGTTCCTTTTCAACCGCCAACCAGTGGAAATCATTGGTGATGGTAAAGTGGAAGGCATCAAGGTTGTCGAAACGCAAATGGGTGAGCCTGACGAAAATGGCCGCCGTACTGCTGAGATTGTTGAAGGCAGCGAGCAGATCATTCCTGCAGACACCGTATTGATTGCCTTTGGTTTCCAAGCTAGCCCTGCGCCTTGGTTCGAAAAATTCGGTATCGAGACTGATGCTCGTGGCCGTGTTGTCGCACCTAAGAAAGGCAAATTTATGTTCCAAACGACCAACGAGAAAATCTTTGCTGGTGGTGACATGGTACGTGGTTCTGACCTAGTGGTAACGGCCATTGATGAGGGTCGTAAAGCGGCTGAAGGGATTATGGATTTCCTAGACGTCTAAGCGCGACTGCTTCGCTCGCGACCTTGTGCAGCTTTTAGTTAAAACGCCAATCAGAGAAATCTGCTTGGCGTTTTTGTTTTGATGATGTGTTAGTTAAATCGATCCAAATCTCGCTCCGTGTCGTATGAACTTTATAAATTCACAACAACAGGCTACTTATGTTTTCTTTTCTTAAGTCCGACCCGATTAAAAAACTCGATAAAGAATATGGCGAGTTACTAGAAAAAGCCATGCAAGCCCAACGCGGTGGCGACATCAAACTCTATTCAGAACTGACGGAAAAAGCTGAAGCTGTTAAAGCCAAGATGGATGAGTTGAAAAAATAAATTTTCCGCTACATTAAATTACTTTATTCGTATGTGGTTTTCTAAAATTGATACTAACCTTCTTCGTTGAAACTAATGTTGGTTTCATTTGATTAAGGATAATACATGGCTACTTTTTATAAATCGGATATGAAGCATGATCATTACAGTTGGACAGCTGTTCCCGGTGATGACCCAAAAGTGACAGGAAAGCCTGATAGTACCTTATTCAGCCGGAAAGAAGGGTATGAAGTCCTTTATATGATTAATAAAGTGCTAGATCATCAAAATCTGACAAGTACTAAATCTGGACAAAAAGTAGAAGATTTAATAAAGGACAAGCTTCCTGGCGATACTCGCAGCCAAGTGAATGTCTTTAATTGGCTTAACGATAATTTCTAGTATTTCTAAGGGGGAATAAAACCGTGATAGCTTTATTTAAGCATCACGGTTTTATTGTTTTAACTCACCACTTCCGCAACGCTGATAGCGACTTTATAGTCGATGCCGCCCAGTGCTTTAAAGTGTGCTTCGCCACATTTTATTTTCAAATTTTCTTCTTTACGACGTTTGCCTTCATCGTGTGTGGTTTTGGTCTCACGAATCAAATAGACCTTTTCATCGTTTTCGAGCACCACCGCCCAATCTGGATTGTAGTTACCCACAGGAGTGGGAATGGTGAACCAGCGAGGAAGCTTGCAGAAGAACTTAACGTTTTCAGCACCGTCTAACGCATGGGCTGTTTTCAACTCGATGTTTGAATCGTACTCAATGTAATCGTAGGGCGTTTGCACGTATTGAGAGTTTTCTGACCGCTGTACTTGATAAGCTCGATCTAAGTAGGTTTCCAGCTCTGGTTGATCAAAGCTGGTCATACGATAGCCTTCTTTATCTGTTAGTTTCTCATAGCGAATATTGTCGACGAGTAGTTCATCTAGCGCAGATAAAATTTGTTTACTGGCTTCGGAGATAAAGCCTTGAGGATTCCCTCTAAACTCATCTAAGCGGCCGCAACGTTTCACCATTTCAAACAAGGTGCCACGAGTGAGTTGGGTATGTTCTTGTAGCTCACTTAATAAATCAGGTAATGATTCGTGAGAGTTCACATAGCGAGATCGAGTGGTTTGAATCTGACGCTCTGCTGTGACGCCAGCCTCGGTTAATGACGCTGCTGTGTGATCAATTACCAGCGAAACGGGTTTAACAAAAGGCATGTTTTGCAGCTTATGACAGGCAAGGTCGATCAATTTTTGGGTATCAAAATCAATTGAGTAGCGTGTTTTATGACGAATTTTCTCCCATAGATCTGCAAAATCAGGGTTTAACTCTACGCGCTTATTGTAAGTGACGCTGACACGGTTGCGTTCGTTTTTAATACGGCCCACAAACATAAAGCTACGCAGCTTATCAATAATGGCATCTTCCAGTGGCTGATACTCGTCTGGTAGTTGCAGCTGAAAATATAAATCGTCTGGCTGGAATTTAGCTGTGATTTCCCCTTTCGCATCTAAATAACCTTCGGCTTTGAGAGACAACCAAAGTTGTTTAGACCTTTCTTGTCCAAGACGCTGTGGTTCTAACGTATCTTGTTCTTCTGTACTTTCTGGTTCTGTGTTTTCTGTTTCTATATTTGAAGAGGTAGGAACAGGCAAAGCTAAGGGCGCAAACGCAATGGCGGGAACACGGCCAAATTTGAAGCCGCCGCCAATGTCGTTTTCCATTTCGGTTTGTAGGTTTTTCGCGTACTGCTCAAACGATTCACTAGCGATCACGGTTAAGCGATTGATCTGTGGATCATGAATTCGTTCACCACTGGCATTGACCGCAAGGCGCAAACCTCGTCCTAGCGTCTGGCGTCGTTCTCTTTCATTGCCCATTTCCCGCAAAGTACAAATTTGGAACACATTCGGATTGTCCCAGCCTTCTTTTAATGCGGAATGACTGAAGATAAAACGCAAGGGTTCTGATTCGTCTAACAGGCGTTCTTTGTCGCGCATAATCAGTTCATACACTTCAGCATCGCTGGCGGTGTTGCCAGTGGTGTCTTTTATATCGACCACCTTGCCGCGCTTTTTGACTTCGGCAAAGTAGCCATTATGTACTTGATCGACATCTCGTTTGGGTAAATGACTAAACAAAGGTGAGCTGGTCATTTCTTGATAGGCTTCTTCAAACCATTTGACCAGTTTGCCTTTATGGGCATTGCCTTGTTCATCGTAGTAACGATAGTTGGCGACCTTGTCGATAAAGAAGAGGGAAAGCACCTTGATGTTCAACCCTTGCTTATGCAGCTGGCGTTCTTTTTTGAAATGCGCTTCTACGGTTTGGCGAATCTGCTCTTTAAGCACGTCTTCTCGAATACCGTCTTTTTCTTCTTCTGGTTGCAGTATTACTTTATTCGAGAAACTGACATATTCTTCGCCGGTCTCGGCGTATATTTCGTCTACCACATAGCCTTCGTAACCCGTGCGATTGGTGCAATCGGATAAATCTAGTTCTTGCTTGAGAGTGACGTGCTTTTCTTTGGTACCATTCGGTGTATTTTCAAAGATCACCACAGTGGCGGTCGGTGTTTTGTTTTTGCCTGTGTAACCAATGCTTTTTAGCTTGATATAGGCTTTATTGATATTTTGTTCGGCTTGCACTGAGGCCACCGAGATTTGTTTGACCAAATTTAAGTCATAGGCTTTTACTGGGCCGAGTTCATACACAACGTTGTAAGGGTTCTTATGAGTCGCCGAATAACGTAACGCCAATAAGGGCTTAAGGTGATTAATCGCACGCTTTGCCTTGGGCGTATTATCCACAGATTGCGGTTCGTCTATGATGAGAACCGGGCGAACCTGTTGGATAAACTCAATCGGTTTACCCTGCATTCTGTCTAAGTCTTGGTGAATGATATTGGTTTTTTTGCCTGTGTCGGTCTCGGCGTCTTTTTGGAACGCCTGAATATTGATCACCATGATCTGTAACGTATTCGCTGTGGCAAATTGGCGAACTTTGGATAAGTCTTTTGAGCGGTATTCGTAATGATCAAAAGGCACATTATTATAGAGTTGACGAAAGTGTTCCTTCATCAATCGCAAAGAAGACAACACACCTTCACGAATCGCCACCGATGGCACCACGATGACAAATTTGCGTAAGCCATAGTGTTTGTTGAGCTCAAAAATCGAGCGCAAATACACATAGGTTTTGCCTGTGCCTGTTTCCATCTCAACCGAAAAATTGGGAAATTCGTAAGCATCGGTGTCATCAAACAAGGACGCCGATTTTTCAATAAAATTGGCTTCTTGCACCTTGTGTAAATTACTTAACAGCTTATCTTGGTTAATCACCAAGGCGTTAGCAATACCGCGTTCCACATAGGCGTTGCCTGTGGTGGTTAAGCCTTCAAACAGAGACAAAGTCGATTGAATCGCGTCTTGTTGATAGTCCAAACTCGGATCAAATTGCAGCTTCATATGCTTCCCTTACACCGTTTTAAAGTCGATACGGTCGATACCGACTTTTTCTTGGTTAAAGGTAGCAAAGCTTTTGACCGCGTTGGCTTTCATTTGTTCGTTGCCGTGGAAGGCACTATCTAAACAAATAAACTGCGTTGGTTGCTGGTCTAACACCGCATCGATCAAGGCTTGGTCAGTGTGTTTTTCTAAATGAATCAGAATCATGCCATCGGAAACGCT
Source organism: Marinomonas sp. (assembly GCF_965225885.1). Taxonomy (NCBI): domain Bacteria; kingdom Pseudomonadati; phylum Pseudomonadota; class Gammaproteobacteria; order Oceanospirillales; family Oceanospirillaceae; genus Marinomonas; species Marinomonas sp. The sequence goes on along the minus strand of NZ_OZ245329.1, from coordinate 182,100 downwards.
ATAAATAGGATGGCCTGCCAGTTCTAACACTTCAATTTGCTCAGTGGGCGCGATACCGATTTTTAACAAAATCTCGAAGAGCAAATCTTCTTGAGAGGCGTCATGATCCACAGGGTCAATGTGCAATTCCATCTGGCGCACTAGCTCATCATTGGAGGTGTCTTTACTTGGTGCCTGCCATTGATTGAAATTGCTTTGGTCTAGTTTAAACACCTTAAAGCCCAGATCCAGATTCTGCTGATTGGCTAAATCGAGCTGGCCTTCTCGTTCAGCACGGATTTTAGCGCCAGCGCGGCGAAGGCGCTCTTTGGCAATATGGGAAACATTACTAAAGCCGAGTTTAAATGCTTCTGAGTCAATGTTAATCATTTCTGGTAATTGAACCAATATAAACTTGAGATCGCTATTTTTGTTAAGATTCTCATCAAAAATCGCATGACCTGTTGTTCCAGAACCAGAAAAGAAGTCCAATACTATATCTCCTTTTCTGGTAGAAATTTCCAATATCCGTTTAAGTAATTTAATGGGCTTTGGAGTATCAAAAACTTGACTATTCCCTAAGAAAGCACGAATTTCTTTTTTAGCCTCATCCGTGTGGCCAGCTTCTTCATGCGGCCACCAAGTCCAAGGAACGACACCTTTTACTTCACTTAAATAGCGAATAATTCCAGGTTGAGAGTTACCATCTTTACCAAAATATACTCTCCCTTCTTCTTTTTGTTTTAGATACTCAGATTCAATCATCCCCCAACACCTTCCTTCCGGAGGTAAAAACACTTTTCCTGTTGGAGATACAACTTCATACATCTGATTCGGTCTATACCCTTGTGCGGTCATAGGGATTGCACGCCAATCTCCTTTTGGATCATTGGTTGGGTTTCTATATGCCTTACGTTGACTCTCTGTAATCGAAACAAGATTCGAGACGTTTTTGAAAGCCTCGAATTTCTTTGCGTATACAAGAATATATTCATGGGCGTCACCGACCATACCCCTGTTTTCTCTTGAATATCGTTTTTGCCAGACATTTTGAGCTACAAAATTCTCTTCACCAAATATTTCATCACAAATACGGCGCAGGTTTTCAACTTCGTTGTCGTCGATGGAGATAAAAATCACGCCATCTTCTCGCAGTAGATTACGCGCCAAGTAAAGGCGTGGGTACATCATGTTGAGCCATTTGGAATGAAAGCGGCCTTCGTTTTGGCTGTTGGTGCTGAATTTTCGGCCTTCGCCGCCCACTTCTTTTAGGCCAGCGTATTCGAGGTAAGTATCAAGGGATTCGGTGAAATTATCTGGGTAGATGAACTCTTTGCCGGTGTTGTAGGGCGGGTCGATGTAGATCATTTTGACCGCGCCGTAGTAACTTTTTTGCAGCAGTTTGAGGACTTCTAGGTTGTCGCCTTCGATGAAAAGATTCTCTGTGGTGTCAAAATCCACCGACTCTTCGCGGCAGGGTTTTAGGGTGGCGCGAGACGGTTCTTGAATTTGTCTCAGGGTGTCTTTTTTGCCCGGCCAGTCCATGGCATAACGTTCACGGCGGTTGTCATAAATCTCACTGAATTGACCCGGTTCGGCCTTGAGGCGTTCAAAATCAATGCTTTCGACTAGCTTGCCGTCGTCGGTTTTGGTTTCGGTAAATACCCCTGGGAAAAGCTGTTTAAGCTCTTGCTTGCGCTGTTCGCTGATATTGAGCGAGTCGCCTTTGAGTTGAGTGTTAGTGCTTGTATTGTTTATGTCATGGTCTGCCATGGTATTTCCTTGGGGTGTTCTAGCGCTTGCTTTCATTGGTGGCATAAGCTTTATTGGCGGCATAGATGGTGAGTAAGAGTTCGGCATCATCAATCATTTTATATTCTGGCTCTTTGCCGCTGAGTTCTTTGCTGCGGTTAATTATTTTTGGTACGCCTTCTCCACGACGTTCAATAATGGCTTGTCTACCCGCTTCTTCTCTGGCGTTGTAATAGCGGCTTAATAGGTTCACTAACGCTTCGTTACGCGTCACTGTGTTGTCCATTAGACCATCTATGGTGAGACTGTTGGATAATTGCCCCGGTGTGTAAAGTTCTAAGCGATCCGCAAACATGTGCAGGCGGATGCGTCGTCCTGTCATGGAGTAATCTCGGTGGGCGATGGCATTCACTACGGCTTCAAAAATAACGCCAATGTCGTATTGAGGAAGATCGATTCGGCCTACGTCCTTTATCGCTGCGGTTTTCATGTTGCGTTTTACGAAGTCCACCGCGCCATTGATTTGCTGGTCGATAGGGCCTGTGTAATCCTGTGCATCGAGTTGATCTTGTGCGTCCCGTTGTTGGCCGCTGTAACACACACATTGAATATAGGCGTTAGTAAGCCATTGGGTCGGGTCTGGTGTCAGCAATAATACACCAGAAACGGACAATCCTTGTTTTGCTTCGTAGTCGTCTTTGGCTGTGAGGTGCAACTTGTGCAACTGCATGTGCTCTGGAATAGTCGGGCGCAGAAAACGGCTTTTTAAGCTGCTGTCTATGTCGTCTATGGACGTTCCGGGCACAAGGGATTCGTCAAAACGGATCAGACGTGCCTGTGAACGTTGTTGGAATAAACGCGCTAAGACGTCGGGCTTCATTTCTTGCTTGGTAGAGCCTACGCGTTGGTAATAGCGTCCGGCACTTTGGTGAATGGAAAGACTGCGAGGAATTTCCACATAAATGATGGTTTTTAAGTGACCTTCACGGTTTGGGATCTGAACTAGACGAGTGTCAATTCTTACTGGCGGCACAATGTTTTGTTGGCTGATGTTGACTATCCATTCTTCGGTACTGGCGACCTTGTCGTCATCAATGCCAATTACGTCACGATTTTTGTCATCGACGCCAAGCAATAAACGTCCACCTTGGCCATTAGCAAAGGCGGCAAGTTCGTGTGCCATCTTGTCTTTGTTTGGGTCTTTTGGTTTATTACCGTTTTCAAAGGTAACGGCTTTAAATTCGATGCTTGAGTCTTCGCCTAAGCGAATATGGAAAAGTAATTCCCTGACTAGCTTTTCGTGCTCCATGATTTTCTCACTATTTGAATTGGTTAGATTAGGCGTCGAGAGCCCAACGGGCGGTAAAAATAATGTCCGTTTGGCAAGACAGTTCGAGTTTTGCGCTGATCTTGTCTATCATCTCGTCCTCTTCTTTTTCAATTCGTTTTCTGGCTTCGTGGAATTCTGTCATCGCGTCATCGCGTTTACGCTCAAGCTTACGCAGTGTTTTTTTCGCTTCAATTTTTTCTCTGGTTGAGGCGAGTTTTCGCGTTTCTTTTTTGAATAGGTCTATCTCATTATTCAGCTCATCCACTGTTATTTGATAGCTGGCTTCGCGGTCTTGTTTCCAACGGTCTAGTTTGTTTTCTTCCACTTCATAAAGCTGGTCCAGCTCGCCTTCTTTGGCAAGGGTTTGGCTTTCTAGCAATTGCTCTAATTGTGTCGCAAAAGCTTGCTTAGGTAATTCGCCTGCAAATGGTTCTGCTATGGCGGGAATGCAGAGTAGGTGTTCGGCATTTTCATTGCTTATTCGTTGTCCGCCATCAGTGTAGGCGAGAGCAAACAGTTTGTGGTCTTTGTCTTTGCCTTGGTTATAGGAAAACACCAGTTTCACCACTTGAATAAAGCCGGACTGACCAATATAAGGCTGTAGCGCGCCATATCGACCTTCTAACTGGTTGTAGCTGAATATTAGATGGGTTGGTTCAAGCTGACGTGCTTTGGCTTTTTTAACAAGATCCCAAGCGAGATAATGTTCCATGGCTTGTAAACGGAAAAACTCAGAGTCGTTTTGTTCGGCCAGAGACCAGCGAATATCGAAGCGCTTGCCTTGGTATTGGAAGTGATTGTCGGCAAATACCGCGTCGGGTAATTCTGCTTTGGCAAGGTCGAGCAGTATATGCTCGTAGTCTTGTAAGAATATCTTATTTTGATCCCGTTGGTTTTTAAGGTTTGCAACGACATCACGGTCAAAATGGTTGAGCAAGGTTTGTCTTGCTGCTTCTTCTCGTACTTCAAGTGCCTCTTTTAGATCGTCTTGCAGTTTATTAAATTGCTGCTCGATTTCTGCATCTGTTCGGCATTTTTGATAGATTTCATAAATGCGCTTTTCGATATCGAGGTTTTCGGAAATAGCCCCCAGCACTTCATCTGAGGCGCCAAATACTCCTTCAAATAATTTGAGCTTTTCATTGAGTAACTGGAAAACACGCTGGTCGGCAGGGTTTTTACGGTTAACAAAATTCACCACAACCACATCATTTTTCTGGCCGTAACGATGGACACGACCAATGCGCTGTTCCACTTTTTGTGGGTTCCATGGTAAATCGTAGTTAATCAGCAAAGAGCAAAATTGTAAGTTGATACCTTCGCCACCCGCTTCGGTGGAGATAAGGATATCCGCTTCCTCGCTTTTAAAGCGCTCCACTAACGCCGCTTTCATATCAGAAGGTTTGGAGCCGCTGATACGTGACGAGTCTTTGTGTTTTTCCATCCAGTCTTTGTAAATAGCTTGAGACTGAGGGTCGTTATTAGAGCCGTTAAGCAATACTGTACGACCTTTGTAGCCATTTCTTTCCAGTAGGTTATTTAGGTAGGTTTGTGTGCGGCATGACTCGGTAAAAACGACAGCTTTACGCTGACCTCCCATTGATTCAGTTGATGCCATGGCGCGTTCTAACACAAGGAGAAGGGCTTCTCCTTTTGCGTTGACTTCTATGCTCTCGGCCAGTTTTTGGAAGCTGTTTAACTGCTCTATTTCATCTTCTAAGCGGTTTGTGGCTTGTGTGCTGTTAGTAAGCTCTTCAAACTCGATATCGTTCCAGTCATCGGCGGTATCAATATCGTTGATACTGTCTTCTGTCACTTTTTGCTTTTCTCTTAGTCGTTTTACCATGCCTTTTAAGGTGTCAGAAATGGCAAAAGAAGAAGAAGCCAAAATTTTGCGCAGGCCGATGTTAACCAGGTGTTTTGCATTCGGCGCTATTGCTTGGTTTTCTGGATTTTGTAGATAAGCCGAAAGCTGTTGGTATAGCTCCCATTCTTCGGGAAGAGGTGTGAAGTCTTCAGTAATGGCGTAGCGATTAGTAAAGTTAATGCCGCCTTCTTGCTGAACCTGACGGCGTAATGTGCGATGGCATAGGGTTTCAATACGTTTTTTTAGGTCTTCGAGTGCATCGCTATTTTTTTGACGTTTGACATAAAGAGCTTTAAAGGATTTTTCATCACCAAAGAAATGCGGGTCGATAACTTGGCTTAGACCATACAGTTCCATTAGATTATTTTGTAAGGGCGTGGCAGACAAAAGAACTCGATGTTGCGCGTGTTCCGTGGCTTCTACAACGGCTTTTGCTCGCTTACTACCACCTTTACTATAGAGATTTCTGAGTTTGTGGGCTTCATCAAAGATGACCAAGTCCCAGTCTAGGCGTAATGAAAACTCTTTCTTTTGCGCAAGGTATTCATAGGAACAGATAATGATCTTATCTTCTTGTTCAAATGGATTAGAGAAACCTTGTTTTTTTAATTCTGCCGCGACTTTGCTATCAACTACAGCAGATGGCAATTCGAATTTATCCCAAAGTTCTTGGTTCCATTGTTTACGAAGAGATGCAGGTACAACTAATAGAATGGCGCGTTTTCCTTCCGCCCACTTTTGCGCGATGACCAAACTGGCTTCAATCGTTTTACCTAGGCCTACTTCATCCGCTAGTAATACTCCTCTTTCCAGAGGGGATTTAAGCGCAAAGCGTGCCGCATCGATTTGATGAGGGTTCATGTCTACTCGAGCAGATGCAATCACCTTTGATACTTGGTTTTCTACTTTCCCTGATTGAGTTAGCCAATGAGCAAAGTACGCGCTTTGGTGATGTGTAAACATAGGCTTCGTGAAGACCCCTAAAACGTTTTACTGTTTAATTAAGAGAAGGATGAAATGGTTTTCGCTAGTTTACCGCATTTCTTTTCAAACTAACCAGATTTGCGAATGTTTCTAGCACTAATGTGCCTGTAAACTAGCGAAGCCTTAATTTAAGAAGGCATGGCGTTGTCCATTGGCCGAATCAGTGCCAAGCTTTCTTCGGCGAAACCTGTACCTGCTTCGGTGTAGAAGTTGAAGACGTTGTCTATGCCGCTGTTGATAAGAATTTCTCTTTCATCTTGATAACGTGCTATGGCGGCGATTTGGCCTGTGTAGTTGGCTTTACGCAGTTGTATGGCGACGTTAGTGGTGTCTTCCGCCGCAGGTAATGCAAGCAATACGAGCTCGATACGGGACGTGTCCAAACGTTCCCATAAATCGGCGTCTTCACCATCGCCGTAGAAGACGTTTTCTTGATCGGCTTGCATTTGGTTTATACGGTTTCGATCCGCATCCATACCAGCCACCGTGTCACCTACCAAGCCTTTCAATGACTCAAACGCTCCGCGTCCAACTCGACCCAATCCCACCACGAGAATATCACTATTAACAGGTTGGACGAAGATATCCTCAGGTAAGCACTCTGGGCTTTCAAAACGACGAATGACGTCTTTGTTTTTACGGTACATGCGGTGCACGTTGCGGTACAAAATACTGGTAATGACGAATGAGAAAGACACGGCTAGTGCTAATACGACCAGCCATTCTTTTTCCAACCAGCCGTTTGCCACACTCAGAGCGACGACAATTAAGCCAAATTCGCTGTAGTTAGACAGGATCATCGACGATAAGAAAGATGTCCTGCCGCGCAGTTTCATTTTTGTTAGCAACAGGAAGAAGAGTGCGAACTTTGCCAAAATCAATAAGGTAATGATTAAGCTCATGCTGATCATGTTTAATGTGGGTAAGGCAGTAAAACCAATAGATAAGAAGAAACCAATTAAAAACAAGTCTTTGAAATTCATTAGCGACTTATTCATTTCTGCCGCTTTTGAATGAGACGCTAATAAAATACCGAAAATCAGTGCGCCTAAATCCCCTTTTACGCCAACCAGGTAAAACAGTTCATAGCCACCTAGCGCAAGAAACAGACCTGTTAGCGGTAGCATTTCTCCGTGGCCTGCCTTGTCGACGATTTTGTTAATAACAGGGCGAATCAGTAGCAAGCCAAATAAACCCAGCGCCCAGATAGACGGTACTTTGCCTGTGGCAGCGACAAGGAAAACCACCGCGACTATGTCCTGCATAACCAGAATGCCAAGGGATAATTGCCCGTGGCGAGTTTTTAGTTCGCTACTTTCTTCCAACAGTTTCATCACACAAACGGTACTGGAAAAACTGAGTGCGAAACCGATAAGTGCAGCGGTTTTAAAATCAAGTACCCCAAAATATGGCAGGCTTAATGTGCCAAGGAGTAGGGCTATGCCTGCAAAAATAATGGTGCTTATTCCCATATGGCTTAGTGTTGATGCCCAGACTTCGCGTTTTAGAAGGTCTTTAACATGCAACTTCAAGCCGATACTAAACAGCATTAGCGTAATGCCTATATTGGCAAGGGAGTCCAATGTGGTGCTTGATGTGTCGCTTGGCTCCAAGCCTGCATATTTAAGTAAAAAGCCAGCTAACAAGAAACCAATTAATGGCGGTAAATTAATCATTTTGACGGCCAGTCCGCAGACGAATGCGAATAAGATCCAAATAAATTCCATAGATTCCTTCTAATTTATAGAGTGGCTAAAGGGGAGTTTTATCATACGAAATTTGGCTAAGCCATGCAGCACGTAATACGGCTATTTGTAGGGGCTCTTACAATTCGCTACACATATCAAAAATGATATGAAGGGCAACATTTATTCTATTTGATTGGTATGTTCATTTTGCCTACTCTGCATAATAGGTTTTTCAAGACCTGATTGGCTCGTAAAAAATAATCATAAAAATCACTCGATGGCCACTGAAGCTTGTTCCTTATGGTGCTTGCTTGGCCGTTACAGGAGAAGCTAATGAACTATCTAAAGAATGCCATTGCTGGTTTAGTATTGGGTGCCACTGCGCTGAGTTCCGCTAGTGCCTTGGCCGCTAATGGTTATGTTGGTATTGCTATGCCAACCAAGTCTTCCGCTCGCTGGATCACCGATGGTGACTCCATGGTAAAACTCTTCCAAGACGCCGGTTACAAAGTTGATCTGCAATACGCGGAAGATGAAATTCCGAACCAACTCTCCCAAATCGAAAACATGATCGTAAAAGGCGTCGACGTTTTAGTCATTGCCGCGATTGATGGAACGACCCTATCTAACGCATTAGAAAACGCCGATGCTGCTGGTATTAAAGTTATCTCCTATGACCGTTTGATTAAAAACAGCCCTTATGTGAGCTACTACGCGACATTCGATAACTTCAAAGTCGGTGTGTTGCAAGCCAAGTCTTTGGTAAGCGGTATGGAAAAACGTGGTAAAGGTCCTTACAACGTCGAGTTGTTCGGTGGCTCTCCTGATGATAACAATGCTTACTTCTTCTATAACGGTGCCATGTCTGTACTTCAGCCAATGATTGATTCTGACAAAGTGAATGTTGTCTCAGGCCAAATGGGCATGGACACAGTCGGTACCTTACGTTGGGACGGTGCAACCGCTCAAGCACGTATGGATAACTTGTTGTCTGCTCATTACACCAAGAAACACATAGACGGTGTGTTATCGCCTTATGATGGTATTTCTATTGGTATTTTGTCGTCTCTTAAAGGTGTCGGTTACGGTTCTGGTAATCTGAAAATGCCAATTGTCACTGGTCAGGATGCGGAAGTGCCATCGGTGAAATCCATCATCGCAGGCGAACAATATTCCACCATCTTCAAAGATACGCGTGAATTAGCCAATGTTACCGTTGGTATGGTGCAAGCAGTATTGAATGATGCCACACCAGAAATCAATGACACTAAAACCTACGACAATGGCATTAAGGTTATCCCAAGTTACTTGCTTGAACCTGTCACAGTTGATAAATCCAACTGGCAAGATGTGTTGCTAGGTAGTGGTTATTATACGAAGTCTCAGATCGAATAAGCGCACGACTAGTGTGCTCGTTAATATCCTAATTCAACAATAATAAACCAGTGAGCGCGTTACTAACTGCGTGCCTATGCAGTAGTAGCGCGTCTGCTAATGGGATGTTTTATGGAAAATATTATTTTGGAAATGCGCAGCATTACCAAGACGTTTCCTGGAGTAAAAGCCCTCGACGCGGTGAACCTCAAAGTTCGTGCTGGCGAGATTCACGCTTTAGTGGGTGAAAATGGCGCGGGTAAGTCCACTCTCATGAAGGTGTTGAGTGGGGTTTATCCACATGGAAGTTATGATGGCGATATTCTGTTTAATGATGAAACCGTGGCGTTTTCCGGCATTACGGACAGCGAAGAAAAAGGCATCATTATTATTCACCAAGAGTTGGCTCTAGTGCCGCTTTTGTCTATCGCTGAAAATCTATTTTTAGGTAACGAGAATGTCGAAGGTGGCGTGATTAATTGGCCGAAAACCTATTCTCGTACGCAAGAGTTATTAGCCAAAGTGGGCTTAAAAGAATCGCCATCCACTCTCGTTGGTCAACTAGGAGTGGGCAAGCAGCAGCTGGTTGAGATTGCCAAAGCCCTTGCTAAAGATGTGAAATTATTGATTCTGGACGAACCAACGTCCGCACTACAAGAAAACGACAGCGCCAAGTTGCTTGACCTATTGCTGGAATTTAAAGCTCAGGGTATTTCTTCTATCCTGATTACCCACAAATTAAACGAAATCAGCCGTGTTGCAGACAGTATTACCGTTATTCGTGATGGTGCCTCTGTATCGACATTAGACTGCCGTGCGCAAAGCATCAGTGAAGAAGACATTATTCGCGACATGGTTGGCCGTGACATGGCACACCGTTACCCAGCAAGAAAGAACCCGACCGAAGAAGGTCACTTAGGGAAAACCTTGATGGAAGTCAGTAATTGGAATGTTTGGCATCCTGAAGCAGTAGATCGTCAAATGATTCATGACATTGCCTTCAATGTGCATGCAGGCGAAATTGTTGGTATTGCGGGTTTGATGGGATCGGGTCGAACAGAATTAGCGATGAGCATCTTTGGACAAAGTTACGGAAAAAACATCCAAGGCGAAGTGCGTTTACGCGGCGAAATCGCCGATTTATCAACCGTGCCTAAAGCCATCAAAAGTGGTTTGGCGTACGTCACCGAAGACCGTAAAGAGCTGGGTTTGATTCTTGAAGAAACCATTCAAACCAATACCACATTAGCGAACCTAGATCGTGTGTCCTCAAATGGCGTGATTGATGAAAACATCGAGCGCCAAGTGTCTGAAGATTACCGCAAAGCGCTCAATATTCGTACACCAAGTGTGTTCCAGAAAGTGATGAACTTATCAGGCGGTAATCAACAAAAAGTGGTGTTGAGTAAATGGTTGTATTCACAGCCAGACGTACTGATTCTAGACGAACCAACTCGCGGTATTGACGTGGGTGCCAAGTTTGAAATTTACAGCATCATCAATGAACTTGCCGATGATGGCAAAGGTGTGGTGATGATTTCTTCAGAGATGCCAGAGTTGCTTGGCATGTGTGATCGTATTTACGTGATGAACGAAGGCCATTTTGTTGGTGAGTTAGACAAAGCTAATGCGAGCCAAGAAAAAATCATGTCAATGATTGTGAAAGCCTAGCGATAGCAATAATAACGGCGAGAAGAATAATAGCGGAGCAATAATAATGACAACAAAAGAAACCTCTACAGTGGTCCAATCGGCACCTTCTGTTGCCAGCTACTTGAAGTCGCATATGCGTGATTACGGTATGTTGATCGCACTGGTGGTTATCATGGGCATGTTTCAGTTTTTGACCGAGGGCACCTTGATGCGTCCGGTAAACTTAACCAACTTATTTTTACAAAACAGCTACATAATCATCATGGCGATTGGCATGTTACTGGTCATTGTTGCAGGACATATCGATTTATCGGTTGGCTCTGTGGCAGGCTTCATCGGGGCATTGGCTGCCGTGATGTCGGTTAACTATGACTTGCCAACGATTCTTGTGGTGCCAGTGTGTCTTGTTGTTGGTTTGATTATCGGTGGTTTACAAGGCTATTGGATTGCCTATTGGAAAATCCCTGCGTTTATCGTCACCTTGGCGGGTATGTTGGTGTTTCGTGGTTTGACCTTGGCATTGCTTGAAGGCCAATCTGTCGGGCCTTTCCCAAAAAGCTTCCAGTTATTAAGTACAGGTTTTATTCCAGATGTATTCGGCGTAGGTCGTCCTAATGTCACCGCGCTTGTATTGGGTGTTTTGGCGGCGAGCGCGATTGTCTTTTTGGCAGCTCGCAGTCGATCTCGTGCCTTGAAATACGGGATTCAAGATGAGCCTTTCTCTTTCTTTATCGTAAAAAATGCTTTGGTTGCCATCGCTATTATTTACTTGTCTTACCTCTTAAGTACTTACCGCGGTTTGCCAAACGTGTTGATTACTATGGCGGTGTTGATCGCGATTTATACCTTCTTGACCAACAGCACCACCATCGGTCGTCGCATCTATGCTTTGGGTGGCAATGTAAAAGCCGCCAAGCTTTCGGGTATTAATACGGAACGCTTAACCTTTTTGACCTTTGCCAATATGGGCATGTTGGCCGCATTGGCCGGTTTGATCTTTGCCGCACGCTTAAATACAGCGACGCCAAAAGCCGGTTTTGCCATGGAGCTAGATGTCATTGCTGCCGTCTTTATCGGTGGGGCTTCCATGACAGGTGGTGTGGGTAAGATCATCGGCGCGGTGATTGGTGCTTTCATCATGGGCGTAATGAACAACGGGATGTCGATATTGGGTATAGGGATTGATTGGCAGCAGGTTATTAAGGGCTTGGTATTGCTCGCTGCGGTTATCTTCGACGTCTACAACAAACAAAAAGCGCGTTAAGAACGCAGGTTAAGGAGCGAATTATGTTGTTTTTATCTCAAATTAAACAAGGTGGTGTGGTTTGCCGTGAAGGGCTTTCTAATGAAAGTACGGCACACCTTGTACTTCATGCGTCGAGCGTTTACGAGCTCGCAAAAGAAGCCGTTAAAAATGGCGTGCCGTTGAAGTCTATTATTGAAAAACATGGTTTAGGTGAGTCGGTGAATTTGGCAGAGCTGGCTAAGAATAACCAGCTAGATTGTCCTGTTCGTCACCCAGATCCTGCGCACATGTATCTGACTGGTACTGGTTTAACGCATCTAGGTTCTGCTGCGACTCGTAATGCCATGCATGCGAAAAGCGAAGAGCTGACAGATTCCATGAAGATTTTCCAGATGGGTGTGGAAGGAGGTAAGCCAAAAGACGGTGAAGAAGGCGTTCAGCCAGAATGGTTTTATAAAGGCAATGGTGCAGGCGTGGTTGCGCCGGGTGATGCTCTGCCTTCACCGTCTTTTGCATTAGATGGCGGCGAAGAGCCAGAAATCGCTGGTTTTTACTTGGTGGGCGATGACGGCAAAGTGCATCGTCTTGGGTATACCTTGGCGAATGAATTCTCCGATCACATTACAGAGCGCCAGAACTACTTGTACTTGGCTCATTCAAAATTGCGCCCAGCGTCGTTTGGTCCAGAGTTGCTCGTGGGCGAATTGCCAATGCACATTGATGGTCATTCACGTATCGAACGTGGCGAGAAAACGCTTTGGGAGAAAGGCTTTTTATCTGGTGAGGACAATATGTCACACACCTTTAAAAACCTAGAACACCATCACTTTAAATACTCCATTTTCCGCCAACCAGGCGATCTGCACGTGCATATGTTTGGCACGGCAACCCTGTCTTTTGCCGATGGTATTCAGGCTCAAGAAGGCGACGTGTTTGAAATCTCTTCACCTACCTTTGGTCTGCCATTACGCAACGCCTTGGCGAAAGCGGATGAACTCGATACCGAGGTAGCGCCGTTATGAATAAAAAAATAGCGCGGTTTACCCAGACTTAAAAGATCGCTCGGTCTTTATCTCTGGTGGCGCGACCGGTATTGGTGCTGCGATTGTTGAAGCGTACGCCAAGCAAGGCGCAAAAACGGCCTTTGTGGATTTGGATGAAAAAGCCGGTACGGCGCTCGCCAAACGTCTTAAAAAAGACGGTTGTGAAGTGCGCTTTGAAGTGTGTGATATCACTGATATTCAAGATTATCAAAGCAAAATCCGTGCAGCCGCAGAGGCTTTTGGGCCAATTTCTGTGTTAATGAACAACGCCGCCAACGACGTACGTCATTCTTTAGAATCGCTGACAGAAGAGCGTTTTGATGAGCTAGTAGGTGTGAATATCAAACACGCTATGTTTGCCGCTCAAGCGGTTGCGCCGATGATGCGTAAATTGGGTGGTGGTTCGATTATCAATTTTGGTTCTGTGGGCTGGATGATGGCAACGGCCGGTTATCCAACTTACGGCACGAGCAAAGCGGCGACCCACGGTTTAACTCGATCCCTTGCCCGTGATTTGGGTAGTTCTGGTATTCGTGTGAATACCTTGGTACCGGGCTGGGTGATGACAGAAAAACAACTGCGCATGTGGGTTGATGACGCGGCAGAAGAAAAAATTAAACAAAGCCAATGCCTAGCAGGCAAGGTGCTTCCCGAACACATCGCCAACATGGCGCTGTTTTTAGGGTCCGATGCGGCGGCAATGTGCTCGGCGCAAAACTTTATCGTTGATGGAGGTTGGGTATGAGTGATTCTGATAAAGGCACGTTCGTACCGAAAACATGGCCCCGCAAATTACGTTCAACCGAATGGTTTGGCGGTACCTCACGTGATCATATTTACCATCGCAGCTGGATGAAAAACCAAGGTTTGCCGGCGGATTTATTTGATGGTCGTCCAGTGATTGGCATTTGTAATACCTGGTCGCAGCTTACACCTTGTAACGCCCATCTTCGAGATCTTGCCGATCGTGTGAAACACGGTATTTATGAAGCGGGTGGGTTGCCACTAGAGTTTCCTGTGTTCTCTGTGGGTGAAAGCTCACTTCGCCCAACGGCCATGATGTATCGCAACATGGCAGCGATGGATGTGGAAGAAGCTTTACGTGCCAATCCTCTTGATGGCGTTGTCTTGTTAGCAGGTTGCGACAAAACCACTCCAGCGTTGCTTATGGGCGCCTGTAGTGTCGATATTCCTGCGATTGTTGTGTCTGGTGGTCCGATGTTGAACGGCTATTTTAGAGGCGAGCGTGTGGGTTCTGGTACAGCCTTGTGGCAAATGTCGGAAGACATTAAAGCGGGCAAGATGACACAAGAAGACTTCCTTGAAGCCGAGCAATCTATGTCGCGCTCTGCGGGTTCTTGTAACACTATGGGCACCGCCAGCACCATGGCATCTATGGCAGAAGCTTTGGGTATGGCGTTATCGGGTAACGCAGCGATTCCTGCTGTAGACAGTCGTCGTCGCGTTATGGCGCATCTTACCGGTCGTCGTATCGTTGATATGGTGAAAGATGATTTGAAACCGTCTGACATTTTGACTCGCCAAGCTTTTGAAAACGCAATTCGAGTAAACGGTGCAATTGGTGGTTCTACCAATGCTGTGATTCACTTATTGGCCATTGCTGGTCGTGTTGGTGTGGATTTAACCCTAGATGATTGGGATAAATTGGGCCAAGAAATCGCCACTATTGTGAACTTGATGCCGTCAGGTAAATACCTGATGGAAGAATTCTTCTACGCAGGCGGCTTGCCAGTGGTAATCAAGCACTTGGCAGAAGCCGGCAAATTGCATAAAAACGCCATTACCGTGTCTGGCGAATCAATTTGGGAAGAAGTGAAAGAGGTTCGCAACTGGAACCCAGACGTTATTTTGCCCGTTGAAAAAGCACTGACACAAAAAGGCGGTATTGTTGTATTGAAAGGTAACCTTGCGCCACAAGGCGCGGTATTAAAACCGTCTGCGGCATCGGCGCATTTATTGCAGCACCGCGGCCGCGCTGTGGTGTTTGAAGACATTGATGATTACAAAGCTAAGATCAATGACGAAGCTTTGGATATCGATGAAAACTGTGTCATGGTGCTAAAGAACTGTGGGCCAAAAGGTTATCCAGGCATGGCGGAAGTTGGCAACATGGGCTTACCACCAAAAGTGTTGCGCAAAGGTATTAAAGACATGGTACGCATTTCTGATGCACGTATGTCGGGAACGGCTTATGGCACTGTGGTTTTACATACCACACCAGAAGCGGCTGCTGGCGGTCCATTGGCCGTCATTCAAAATGGCGACATGATTGAATTAGACGTAGAAAATCGACGCCTTCATGTGGATATTTCTGATGAAGAAATGGCAACACGTTTAGCAAACTGGAAAAGTCATTTGGAACCACCAAAAAGTGGTTACATCAAATTATTCCATGACCACGTACAAGGTGCCGATACAGGTGCCGATTTTGACTTCCTAAAAGGGTGTCGTGGTGCTGCGGTACCAAAAGATAGCCATTAACAAATGGCTATTCATAACGGTTTAGTGAAAAGACCAAACGGACTTGTTGAGAGGAAAACGCCGTGAATACCTCCCTGTAGGCTCGGTTGCGACATCCATGTCGCAAACGTTTCCTCTGCAATCAAGTCCTCTTCGGTCTGAAACATTAGTACTGAATAGATACGTATATTAATTGAACAAAGTAGAGAGGAGTGAGTATGTTAACGGGACAGCATTTTATTGCCGGTAAATGGGTAAAGGGCGACGCAACATTTTCTTCAACGCCTGCTACAGGACCTTCTCATGAATTTGCCGTGGGTCGTGTGTCAGATGTGGATGCAGCGGTAGAAGCCGCCGAAGCGGCGTTTGAGGAATTTGGTTATTCCACTCGTGAAGATCGTGCGGCTTTTTTGAATGCCATTGCTGACGAAATCGATGTGCTAGGCGATCAAATTACTGAAGTTGGCGTACAAGAAACCGGTTTGCCAGCAGCACGTTTGCAGGGCGAACGCGGTCGTACAACAGGGCAACTTCGTTTGTTCGCAGAGCGTATTTTATCAGGTGAATACTTGGATCGTCGTTTTGATGAAGCCTTGCCAGATCGCGCACCATTGCCGCGTCCAGATATGTACATGGTACAGCGTCCAATCGGTCCAGTTGCTGTGTTTGGAACGTCTAACTTTCCATTGGCGTTTTCAACGGCGGGTGGCGATACCGCAGCGGCTCTAGCGGCCGGTTGTCCAGTTGTGGTGAAAGGCCATTCAGCTCATCCGGGAACGGGCGAGTTAGTGGCGCAAGCGATTGAAGCGGCGATAAAACGTTGCAAGATGCCAGCGGGCGTTTTCTCCTTGATCCAAGGCGGTAACCGTCAAGTTGGTCAAGCCTTAGTGCAGCATCCGTTAATTAAAGCGGTTGGTTTTACAGGCAGTTTAGCTGGTGGGCGAGCCTTGTTTGATTTGTGTGCGGCACGTCCAGAACCGATTCCTTTCTTTGGTGAATTAGGTTCTGTGAATCCAATGTTTGTGATGCCAGAAGCGGTGAAAAGCCGAGCGGCAGAGTTGGGCAAAGGTTGGGCAGGTTCATTAACCATGGGGGCTGGACAGTTTTGTACCAACCCTGGTATTGCAGTGATGTTAGACAACGCAGACTCAAAAGTCATGATAGCGGCGGCGAGTGCGGCATTGTCGGAAGTCGCTGCGCAAACCATGCTTACTGATGGCATTGCTGATGCGTACCGTTCAGGTGTAGCAGCGATTGAAAAAACCGGTATTCAGTCTGTGGTACGTACAGCAGATACTGAAGATCGTACCGCACGACCAAACTTGTTCACGGTAACAGGTCAAGCATGGTTAGATCATCCAACACTTCACCATGAAGTCTTTGGTCCTCTTGGTTTGGTTGTATTAGCGGACAGTGTTGAGCAAATGGTCGAGCTTGCTCGTCACTTGGAAGGTCAACTTACTTGTACCATTCACCTTGATGAAGGCGATTATGCTGCGTGTCAGAAACTCTTGCCTGTATTGGAGCGTAAAGCGGGGCGTTTGTTGGCGAACGGTTTTCCAACAGGGGTTGAAGTGAACGATACCATGGTGCATGGCGGCCCTTATCCAGCGTCAACAAACTTCGGTGCCACCTCAGTGGGTACCTTGTCGATTCGTCGTTTCTTGCGTCCTGTTTGTTACCAAAACATTCCAAAAGCATTGTTACCAAAAGATCTTAATCAATAGTTTTTGTGATTTAGTCCCAAAGCAAGGCGTTAGCGAGTTCGGTTTTGAAAGCAACCGACTCGCTTTTTTTTGGCTGGTTAATAATGAGTGATTTACACATTAGTGGTTTTTTGTTCCAGCTCGGCAAGTACCAAACGCTTAAGCTGGTTGGCGAGAGGAGACAATTGGCGGCCACGCATTTGCAACAAATAATAGGGGCTCATGACAATTTTTCGGTCTAATTTGAGCGTTTTCAAATCGGCTTTCACTTTATGACCAACCAGCAAATCACTGACTTCTCTGGCCATAGGGGCAATGGCATTGGAAGAGACAAGAATCGCGATCAATGCCAATAAAGACGTACTGTTAGTGATGCTTAGTGGCAGCTCGGCACGCTCTTCCATAAAAGCGGCTTCGACGGCTTCCCGTATGGGCGCGCGGTGCGATTGCATGACCCATTCAAAATTTGCTAGGTCACGAATCTTAACATGATCTAAATTGGCCAATGGATGATCTTTTCGAACCACGAGGGTGACGGACTCTGTGCGAGCTGGGTAAATTTCAAATTCGTTGGCATCGTATTGTTTGGGAATTCGCGCGAGCACAAAGTCATTGTGTCCGGCGACTAGATCGCGCACCAAAATATCACTGGTATCAACATTGATATCGATCTCGGCCTTTGGAGCGATGGCTCGCAATTGCTGAATCGCTGGAATCACAAAGCCCACTGCAGCACCTGTTACTGCGCCGATGGCCGTGGTGCCACCACCACCTTCTTTTAGTTCGCCTACTTCACGGGCAAGATCTCGCAGCTCAACCAAAAGATTGTGCGCCCGACGTGCCACTGCTTGGCCAACCAAGGTTGGCTCCATGCCTTTAGCATGACGAATAAATAAACGTGTACCAATGGTTTGCTCAATTTCACTTAACATACGTGACGCGGCAGGCTGTGTCATCGCCATTTCATCCGCAGCGATGCCAAGTTGACCATGCTCTGAAATAACTGAAATTAAACGCAGCTGATTGAGTTTTAAATGCTTGGCCAGACCTATGTCCATATTGACCTCTGTTGTTATTTTTAATGAAGATATCTTACTCTAATCTTAAGTGTTGCATAAGCGCTCAGACTGGTTTGATTGGGCCTATTTGGTTGAGAGTTACTCTACTTTCCCCTATTCTCTCCAACCGTTCTGAGAAACAATATATTTTGATAAATTAAATGAAAATTTGTTGCATACCTAAAATGATCAGTAAAAAAAGGCACCGCATAGTATGGCTGTTATGCATACCCACTCACTCTGATAAGGAAATCAATGCATGAATGAACTGATCTTATACACCACCGAAGACGGAAAAAATCAGATTCAACTTCGAGCAGATAACGGTACGGTCTGGCTCAGTCAGCTGGAAATGGCCGAGCTGTTTCTCACCTCGAAACAAAATGTAGCTAAGCATCTTAAAGCGATTTTTTTAGATGGAGAGTTGATCCAAGAGGCAGTTGTCAACCAATGGTTGACAACTGCCTCCGATGGCAAAAAATATAAGGTTGTACACTACAATCTTGACGCCATTTTGGCTGTCGGTTATCGAGTACGTTCGCCGCGCGGCGTACAGTTTCGTCGCTGGGCCAGTACGGTACTGAGCGAGTATTTACATAAGGGCTTCGTAATGGATGATGAGCGCTTGAAAAATCCCGATGGTCGACCTGATTATTTTGATGAGATGTTGGCACGAATCCGTGATATTCGTGCCTCAGAAAAACGTTTTTACCAAAAAGTACGTGAGCTGTTTGCTCTTAGCATCGATTACGATAAGAGTGATAAAAGCACTCTACAGTTTTTTGCCACAGTGCAAAACCTATTGATCTATGCGGTAACACAACAGACCGCCGCTGAGTTAATTTGTGCCCGTGCTAATCCAAATGACGATAGGTTTGGATTGTTCAGCTGGAAAGGCGATAAAGTACGTAAACAAGATATTTTAATTGCTAAAAACTATTTGAATGAAGATGAAATAGACACGCTTAATCGGCTAGTGGTGATCTTTTTAGAAACCGCTGAGCTACGTGCCAAGAGCCGTATAGAAACGCGTATGGCGTTTTGGCAAACACGTGTTGGCGAGATTATTAGCAGCAATGGTTTTCCTTTATTAGCGGATGCTGGCTCAATCAGTCATGCGCAAATGGAGCACTCGACTAACGAACGATATGTGGAATTTGAGCAGCTTCGTAAAAAACAAGAAAAGTTAGCTGCCGACCAAGTCGATGACTCCGAGCTGCAAGCACTAGAACACAAACTTAAATACCGTTCAAATGACGAATGAAAGCACCCATATCAGGACGGAACATAATAAAATAAACTGAGCAGCAGACTGTGAGATTACTTATACTTTAATGCAATATTAAAGCCCCAAGATCTTTAACAATAGTCCGAAGCAACCCTAGAGGTGTGATCTAAGCTTGAGCGGCCAGATAAAAAGAGATATCTGTAGATTTAATTTGATTTGACCCTTATACCCGTTAAAAACTATCTGTTTAGATTTTTAACGGGTATAAATCGCAGCGCTTATTTAGGAATAAATTGGCGATTAACGGCGCTTTCTGGATCAAAACTGTCGACGGCAATGTCTTGTGCTTCGGCAGTCCATTTCCATGTGGTGGCGAGTCGTTCTTTGGTAAATACGCCGTAGCCATCTTGATCACTTACTGCATTATAAACCAAGGATTTGATGGAATTAATGGTATCCGTTGCTGTGCTGGCATCGACTTCAGGCACCATGTCATGAACGATTTCTCCGCTTTCCTCTGGATGCTCCCAAGTGTATTCGATGGCTTTTTTATAGGCTTGAACAAAACGTTTTGTCACGTCTGGGTGCTTATTGATAAAGCGATCAGATGCAATGACGGACGTTGAATAAAATTCCAACCCTGCATCGTACCAAGGCAATACGCGCAAGGTTTGGCCAGCACTTTTGGCTTGTTGTTGATAAATTACGGTGTCAGTTACCCATGAAATAACGACGTCTGTGTTACCAGAAAGTAACATTGGGTTTAGAGCGCCGGCGTCTGCTTTGACCAATTTTATGCTGTTTGGATCAACGCCATTCACGTCTAACAGCAAAGGTAAAAAGACATTTGAAGAGGTATAAGGTGAGGTGGCAATGCGTTTACCTGCGACATTTTTTACGCTTTTAACGTCTGAGTCAGAAGGCACAAAGAAAGCGTGAGGTGCTTTACTGAAAACCGAATAAACCGCAGAAACCGGCACATCGTTTTCAGCTTTTGCCATTAACAAGGCGACTAAGTCAGATAATCCCATGTCTGCATTGCCGGTGGCGAGTTTGCTAATCGCATCGGTGGAACCTCGTCCACTTGCCACCGTTACATCTAAATCAGCGTCTTTGAAAAAGCCTTTTTTGATGCCCACATAAATCGGCGCTTTGTCACCACCGGGCAACCAGTCTAGTTGGAATTTCACCTCATCTGCTGCGAATGCAGCACAGCCATTTAAAGCCGAAAATGCCATGGCCCCAGCTAGGCATAGATTACGAAATAGCGGTGTTTTTAGTTGGTTGTTCATTGTTTTCTCCATGCTTCATCATAGATTCGGCGTTGCTTTTTTAAGCAAACCAAACTCAGTCACTGAAACAACCACAAAGAAAACAAGATGAGGAAAGAGCGAGAGGGCTGGGTACACAGTCGAGTTAAATGGAAACGGCTGTCACTTCCCTTTCGACATCCTCTTTGGGTTGTCGATAAGGCAGTGAGCAATGCCCGAACTTGGTTTGTTGGAATCCGACACCAAATTTGACCGCTTCTACTCATTGCGTCACGCAAACTGTTTGCGCTATTTATGACTAAGCAACAAGCAGGCCAAATATATTTGTCTATAAATTCGGCAATAATGCGGTTGTTAGTGCTCTGTTCTGCACTTAAATTGGGCGTGTTGCGGTCTAGTCGCACCATAAATATGATTAATAGCATGCGAAATATGATGAATGGTTCGTACCTGCTGTGTGCTCATTGGCTTTGTGCAGACTGGTATAGGGTTTGCTTGTTGGTCCAGTTAAATTGTATGTGAAATAAAGAGTAGAAGCGGTTAAGCCTTGTGGCCTGGACATTGCTCTTTCCTAAAAAAGGAGAGTGTTATGCCCCAGTATTTAATCCGCCAAGCCAAAGCGGTTTTTGGTTATGAGTTTCCTCAAGACATCCGTATCAAAGATGGCGTGATTGCCGCCATTGCTCCGACACTAAATCGCGAGCCTGACGATGAGTTAATAGACGCGTCTCACTGTGTAGTTTATCCTGGTTTTGTGAATACTCACCATCATCTTGCTCAGTCGATACTAAAAGGCATTCCAGCGGGTTTGAATCAAGGGCTAGGGGAATGGCTGGCAAGCGTTCCCTATCGTTTTTGGCCACAAATTACGCCAGATTTAATGTATGTCGCGGCGAAATTAGGTCTTTATGAACAGCTGCGTTCTGGGGTGACAACCTGCGCGGATCACCATTATTTGTATCATGCGAGCACATCGCCTGAGTTGGAAGACGCCGTTTGGCGAGCTGCCGAAGATTTAGGTATTCGCTTAATTTTATGCCGTGGTGGCGCAACGGTACAAGGCAGTCATAAAGGCATGCGAGACAGCGGCATCGTTCCAGAGTCATTGGATTTGTCATTGGATCGCCTTGAAGCTTCCTACAAACGCTATCATGATGACAGCCCATTCAGTATGCGGCGCTTGGTCGTCGCGCCTACCAGTTTGGTTCACACCTCGCCAGCCGAAGATTTACGCCGTTATGCTCAATGGGCAAAAGAACGTAAGTTGCTGCGTCATTCACATTTATTAGAAGTGTCTTTTGATGAACAAATGGCACAACAAAACTTCGGTATGAGCGCCATTGATTACGCCGCTCATTGTGATTGGTTAGGCGACGATGTGTGGTTCGCTCACTTGGTGCAAGCGGATGCTCATGCGATTGAATTATTGGCGCAAACTAAGACTCGAATCGCTCATTGTCCAACGTCAAATTGTCGACTAGGCAGCGGTATTGCTCCTATTTTGGCGATGGAAAAAGCGGGCATTCCTATTACCCTTGGTGTTGATGGTTCCGCGTCCAGTGAAAATGCCTCTATGCTGCAAGAGTTGAATTTGGCTTGGCTGCTGCATCGTACGCAGGGCGGTCCAGCAGCCACAAATGTAGCGCAAGTACTAAAATGGGGAACCCAAAACGGTGCTGAGCTTTTGGGGCTGAAAACAGGCCAAATTGCCGAGGGTTATGCGGCGGATTTGGTGTTGTATTCCCTTGATACTCCGCGTTTTTCTGGTGTACACAGCCCGCTAGAAGCGCCGATCTTATGTGGTGAACCAGCGCTCATTAAACACAGCTTTGTGAACGGCAAGCGAGTGGTTGAAAATGGCCAAGTACTTGGCGTGGACGAAGCCGAATTAATACAAGACGTAAAAGCGGCTGTGGTGGAATTGTTAGCGAAATCGCCAGCGAATTAATTGTTAGATAACCAAGAAGGCGAGTAAACTATTGGTCCATTTTATTAGCTGCTAAGGAAAGGGATGTCTCTGCTAGATTCACAATCGACCACTGGAACTCAGGTAAAACGCTTGGCTGAAAAAGAGTTGGTAGCATTGTTTGCTTTGATGATGTCGCTCACGGCGTTGAGCATGGATGCCATGTTACCGGCGTTTCCCAATATTGCTGAGTCCTTAGCAATTGTGGATTATCAGAAAACCCAGTGGATTGTGTCGGCGATGATTCTGGGCATGGTGTTTGGCGAGATAGTCTTTGGTCCTTTGTCGGACGCGATTGGTCGTAAGAAAAGCATTCTTCTGGGAATCTGTATTTACATTATCGGTTCTTTAGTGGCCTTGGCGGCATCTTCAATTGAAGTGTTTTTGTTGGGGCGCGTTATTCAAGGGTTCGGCGTGGCGGGGCCAAAAATCGCCTCTAGAGCATTAATTCGAGATATGTACAAAGGCGCAGCGATGGCTCGCATTATGTCGTTTGTGATGATGGTGTTTATTCTTGTGCCCATGCTTGCACCCTCTATTGGGCAGCTCGTGTTGCAAGTCGCAGATTGGCGTTGGATTTTTGGTTTGTTAATGACTCAAGCAACCATTGCAGGCGTATGGTTGCTGCTGCGTCAGCCTGAAACCTTGTCGAAAGAAAACCTTATTCCACTTAACCGAAAACGATTAGTGGCCGATGTTCGTATCATACTTAGCCGTCGAGATGTGATGGCGTTTACCGTTTTGTTAGGTTGTATTTTTGGTGCCTTGATGCTGTACATAAGTACGGCACAGTCTATTTTTCAGGATGTCTATAATACGGGCGACCGTTTTCCTTTGTTTTTTGGCATGCTGGCGATAGGGTCTTCTATTATCAATTTTTCAAACGGCAAAATTGTCCTGCGAGTTGGTATGCTACGCTGTGTTATTGGTGCTTTGAGTGTGATGTTCTCGACGGCTTTTATCCTTTTGATCGTGGCTTTATTTTTTGATGGTGTGCCGCCTTTTATAGTCTTTATGGGCTTGGGTATGGTGATGTTTTCTTGTCTTGGCATGGTGTTTGGCAATGTAAACGCTATGGCTATGGAGCCGTTAGGGAGCATGGCTGGGCTGGGTGCGTCGTTGATCTCCTCTCTATCAAGTTTGATTGCCATTGTGTTGGCAACAGTAGCTGGGCAGTTTTACAACTTCACCGTCATCCCATTGGCCAGCGGCTTTGTGATCTTTTCTATCATTGCTTTAGTCATGCTGTGGTATGGATACAATGACAGCCAGCGTCATACTGAAGAATGAGACTTTTCATTGCATAGTGTCTTTGGTGAAGACGAGTGTCATCCAGTTGTCCGTAAAGTAGGTTAGAATATAGGTTCAGTTTTTGTAAGAGTTCCTATATGTCCGCTCCAGTGTCCCAATCTAATTCTCTCGCTAAGCAGCTTTTTTCCATGACATGGCCAATGATGTTTGGTGTTTTGTCGTTGATGAGTTTTCAGCTGGTGGACAGTGCTTTCATTGGACAATTAGGACTATTGCCGCTGGCCGCGCAAGGGTTTACCTTGCCGATTCAAATGATTGTGATTGGCTTGCAAGTGGGGCTGGGGATTGCAACAACGGCGATTATTTCTCGTGCCTTAGGCGCAGGGGACAAGCGTTATGCCAAGCAATTAGGCGGTTTGGTGCTGATGATGGGAAGCGTAGGTATTGCTTTCTTTAGCGT
Source organism: Marinomonas sp. (assembly GCF_965225885.1). Classification (NCBI taxonomy): domain Bacteria; kingdom Pseudomonadati; phylum Pseudomonadota; class Gammaproteobacteria; order Oceanospirillales; family Oceanospirillaceae; genus Marinomonas; species Marinomonas sp. The sequence continues at coordinate 157,763 of NZ_OZ245329.1, read as the reverse complement.
GATCATTTGGTTGTTACGTCATCCTATTTTGGCGCTATTAAGTGCGCCAGATTCTGTCTATCCTATTATTGATTCATATTGGCCCCATTGGTTGCTCAGCGCTTGGGTGGGTGCGTTAATCTATTTTTATTACAGCATTTGTCGTTCCAATGGGAATACATTGTTGCCTGGCATTATGATGATTGTGACCAGCGTGCTGAACTTGGTGCTGGATCCCATCTTTATTTTTACTTTCGATCTTGGCTTGAACGGCGCTGCGATGGCGACTACGGTGGCGTTCGGTTTGGGTATCTTGATAGTTGCACCTAAAGTGGCTCGTAAACATTGGGTTACCTTTGATTGGCAAGATCTTAATATCGGCAAGAGCTTGGCGTCGATTGGTCATATTATGGGGCCTGCGATGATCAGTCAGTTGTTGCCGCCAGTCTCCTCTATGTTGGCGACCAAGCTGATTGCTGGGTTTGGCACGGCCGCGGTGGCGTCTTGGGCATTGGGTTCGCGCTTTGAATTTTTCTCTATTGTGGCTGTGTTGGCGCTGACTATGTCTATGCCGCCAATGGTAGGGCGATTGTTAGGCGAAGGCCGTTTGGACGATGTGCGGTATGTGGTGCGTTTGGCGTGTCGCTTTGTGTTGTCGTTTCAGTTGGTGATCGCCGTAATTACTTTCTTCATCTCGGGCGTATTGGCAAACTTGATGACCAGCGACGAAGAAGTCTCGAAAATCTTGCATTGGCATCTGATGATAGTGCCGGTGAGCCTTGGTTTGCTCGGTATTTGTATGTTGATGGTGTCTATCTCTAACGCCTTGGGAAAATCCTATACCGCGTTGACGATATCTGCATTGCGCTTATTTGCCTTCTTCTTACCTTGCTTGTGGATTGGCTCGGAAATCGCTGGGCTTAAAGGGCTGTTCTTCGGCGTTCTAATCGGTAATATCCTCGCGGGTTTTTGTGCTTGGCGTATGTACCGAAGGGCGCTTGGGCAGGTTGAGAACACATTAAGATAAAAAGGAATATTACTGTTTTTTTAGTTAATTATCATATATTTAAAATATTTTGATTCATTATTTATGATTGTTATTAATTTAAAATTCACTCTTATGGTGTTTTCTGTAGAGTGACTTTCTTCGTTTAAATTATCTCAATTATCTCAATTATCTCAATTATCTCAATTATCTCAAACTCCTCTCGTTTGTCTCTCAGCTATTTTAGTTTTTATAATTTTTTCTTTTCTATTTTTAATCGTTTTCCCTGAAAAAGTAACTGCTTTGGCCAATATAAAAATACGAGTCGGATTTAGTATAGATGCTTACACCAAATTTTATAATGACGAAAAAAGGAATTTGAAGTGAGAGATGAAGTATTTAATCCACGTAAAGAGCTCGATACATCTTCGTTTTTACAAGAGGAATACCCACTGATTGGTGACTCTTTAGATATTATTCGAATCCGAAATCAAATAGAATTTTCAGACAAGGTAAGCTATCCAATTTTCATATCAGGAGAAATAGGCACTGAAAAGATTTCAATTGCAAAGCAAATGCATAAACGCAGAGGTTTCGAAAAAGACGCTTTCATCCATGTTTCTTCTAATATTACTGACATAGTTAGCTATAATAAATTCCTGAAAAAAAGCCTATCTACTTCTTCTGGAGGAACACTCTATTTATCTGAGGTTGATCTTTTACCTGAAAAATTAAAAATATATTTAATGGATTTATTTACTGGGACTGAATTCAATAATCAGTTATTGGAAAATAAATTCCACCTCATTATTTCCTGTACTAATTCATTAATTTCTCATCATGACAATCCGCAATACATTGCAAAAATATTTGGCTGTACCGTTCCTCATTTAGAAATAAATATACCAGCCTTACGCGAAAGAAAAGAAGATCTTAAATTACACGTTAATTACATCCTTAAAAAGTTGTCTATAAACCATATAGAGGATGTGGCGATAGACATACTATTAAGTTATGACTGGCCTGGAAATTTAGATCAGTTACAAAGAGTGCTCTTCTTATTAGCCTCTTGTAGTGATGGGAACATAACCAAAGAAGATGTCCTAGCACTAAATCTTATTAAAAAAACAAATGATGAGTCTGACACAATTGGCAAAATATTATCACTGGATATTGACCAATTTAATCATGTTCATCAAGGTCTAAAAAAAGCTATTCTTTATATGGGAGAAAATTTTAAAGAAGATATATCTCTCGCTAATCTATCTGATGTAGCTTGCACAAGCTCTTCACATCTATCTTTTCTATTTAGAAACTATCTGGACCTATCTTTTAAAACAATTCTCGTTCAAGTCCGAGTGCGCTATGCCAAGCAACTTATCGAAGCTTCTCCGCAAATGAAAATTACCGATATTAGTTTGCAATCTGGATTTGGTGATTTAAGTCATTTTGAGAAAATGTTCAAACGTTATGTTGGTTATACACCTAGACAGCATAGGCAGAAATTAAGGTTGGAAAATAAAGTTTTCTCATAAAGTTAATTTCATTGAAAACACTTATTTTTTCGTTACTTAAACTCAGGAAAAATAAAATATTAATATTAATATTAATATTGTTTAAATGAAGTGTTTCAGTTTTATAGTTTTATTGTTAGGGGTGGTTTCATTTTTAAAATGAAAAGAAATAAGGTGATCGTTATGAGTCAGTTGATTAAAAATACAGTTGCAGATATGGCTTTGCTAACCGTAGGTTTATCTTCAGTTAATTCTGCTGTAAATCTAATTAATTCGGTTAGTACATCAATATCATTATCCATGCTTAATGCTGTTGCTAATCAGCAAGCGGGTAGCCTTACTCGTCAAACAGTATCGGCTCAATCTAACTCAGGAATAATGAGTACTGGAAGTGCAGTTCAAAGCGCAGTAACGGAGAATATTCTTTAAAACTCGTTTTGAACAGTAATAGGGTTATTAGCATTTCTACATAGCCCGATTTTTAAATAGTGCGTATTCGCAATAGATAATTAAAGGAGAAAATATGCCAAATACTGTAGATAGTTCGATTACAGACTCAGTTACTCAAGTAAATACTAAGGTGCTTGGTGATACCCCAGCATCAGCAATGGGCAACTTGATTCTTACTACCAGTCAGGCTCTTAGTGTGTCTGGTCAGAATGCAACAACAGGACAGCAGCAAGCCAATGTGATGCATCAGACAGCAACTGTTCAAGGTATCAATGCCTTAATGAATACTGGTAATGCGGTAACAGGTACGGTGACAGGTAATATTATTGACCGTGGATAAACTCGCCTAGCAAGGCGATAAAAGTAATTAATAAACAATTCAATAGATAATAAATGAGGAATATTTATGCCAAATTATGTGAATGAAGCCATTACAGATTCTGTAACTCAAGTAAATACAAAAGTACTTGGTGACGTGCCTGCGAGTGCAATGGGCAACTTAATGATGACAACCAGTCAAGCATTAGCCGTTTCTGCTCAAAACTTAACAACAGGCCAGCAGCAAGCAAACGTGATGTGGCAAGCAGCTACTGTTCAAGGTATTAACGCGTTAATGAATACTGGTAACGCTGTAACCGGTACTGTATCAGGACAAATCATCGATCGAGGTGATGTTCGTCGATAATTCAATAAATTACTTCGGGGCTTTTTTAGCTCCGAAGTAACTTATATTAAAGTGTTAATTAAAGTTTATTGATGTGAAATATTCTATTTACTTAAGTAGGTGGTTTAATGAGTAATCAGGTCACAGAAGCAGTATCAAATACAACCTTTGTCACTGTAGGTCTGTCTTCTGCTAACTCTGCTGCAAGTCTTATGAATACTTCGAGTACAGTGTTATCAATAGCAATATCTAATGCTGTAGTTAATCAGCATTTAGGGAATGTTACTTTAAATGTCTCATCGACTCATTCTAATGCTGAAATAATGAGAACATCAGGTGCATTTTTTTAACAAATGGTTTTTAAATTAGTTGGTTTTTTATATTTATATTTAAAATAATCAATTATTAAAGGGGAATATAATGCCAACAAGTGTAAATGGTGCAATAACTGATTCAGTTACTCAAGTAAATACTAAGGTGCTTGGTGATACTCCAGCATCAGCAATGGGGAATTTGATTCTGACGACTAGCCAAGCGCTAAGCGTATCTGGTCAAAATTTAGCAACAGGACAGCAGCAAACAAATGTCTTGCATCAATCTGCAACCGTTCAAGGGATTAATGCTTTGATGAATACCGGTAATGCGGTAACAGGTGCCGTAACAGGCAATATTATTGATCGAGGGTAATGTTATCTAACAAGATAGCGCAGGTACTTAATCATCTATAAACATACATACAATATATAAAGGATACATTATGCCAAACTATGTTAATGAAGCCATTACTGATTCCGTCACTCAAGTAAATACAAAAGTTCTTGGGGACACCCCAGCTATTGCGATGGGTAACTTGATGATGATGACCAGTCAAGCATTGGCCGTTTCAGCTCAAAACCTAACGGCTGGTCAACAACAAGCAAACGTGATGTGGCAAGCCGCAACCGTTCAAGGCATTAATGCTTTGATGAACACAGGTAATGCGGTTACAGGAACGGTATCTGGACAAATTATTGATCGTGGTGATGTTCGTCGCTAATTTTTAGTGGACGATTCGGGGCTCGTAGAGCCTCGAAGTTTTCTAATTTTCAGGGGGTCAAAATGAGTGCAAAAGACACGGAACAAACGTATCAGATTACTGATAAATCTTTAGCTCAATCAGGGGCGCTAGCGGTTCAAGATGCTGCCAACTCTTATCGGGATATGAGTACCTTATTGACGACGGCAAGTGGCGTAACGTTGGCAAACTATATAGAAACGGGTAATCCAGAGTACTTGATGGCACTTGATAAGATCAATGAGCAATCTCAAGCATCTCGTAATAACTTCATTGAGCTTTATAGCAGTGTTAACAACACCAGAGCCTCAAAATGACTGGAGGAGGAGCGTATGGATAATGATTTAAAGTCTCAGAATTCCAATGAGAATGAGCCGTCGAAAAATAATTATTCCCTAGAGGTTGTAGATACGATATTTGCAGACACTCTTTCACGTGGAATGCAAAACGCCATCGTATCTCAACAGAATTCACAAATGGCCTCTTCTAGTTCTGTTACTAATGCTTGTGCCAGAATTTTGCAAGCACAGGCAAATAAGAGTGGCCCAATCACAATGCCAAAGGAGCGCTCCTCTTATCCTCCTATTGCTCAAAGTAATAAGAGTGATACCTGCAAAAAAGGCAAGGAAGAAAAAGAGAGCACCAATGTTAAAAGAAAACCAGTGAATAGATCGAAAATGCTATTTTTAGTAGGTATAGGGGCATTGCTAATCTCACTCACTGCACTTGGTTTTATACTTTTCTGGGCTACAGACTCTTTTGGACGTTTATAAAACCTGAGGATAAAAGTAATGATTGAACCTAAGGCAGAAGCAGTAGAATTGGTTACGAACCTTCCTGCTAATTCTGAGTTTGATCCTGATGGGAAACGCTATAGCCAGGGGCCCTATGTAAAGGAAAAAGTGCCCTCATCCAATAATTTTGATGTTCAAACATTAGAAAGAACAATCTCCGAGCATCGTATAGGATTAGATGCTCAGATTAATAGTATGAAACTAAACTTGGATGAGATTCTGGAAAATAATTGTCAAAAAATTATGGATTTACAAAGAATTATTCAGAATGAAATTAATAAAATATGAATTCAGAGTGATACTTATGATTTAGGCTGCATATTATAATGCGGCCTTTTTTATGTCATTTAAAATGATGATATTTATAATAAATTAAGCTGTGTTTTTGAGTTAGTAATACGATTTTTATGTTAAATGAAGTTTTATTGTAGTGGATTATTATTATTTTTGAGATGAATTATGAGAAATGAGTCTGAAATTGATGTTTTAATAGGTAAAGGGACAAAATCTACCTATCAGAATCTCTTTCCTTATTTAAATGTCGGATCTTTTATTGAGGTTAGTGATTTTTTTAGAGCAAATAATTTTTTCGAAGTGCCATCTTCAGTAACTACTACAGATTACTATATAGAATTAGAGGAGCTTGATAAAAATCTGAATAGAGAAAAAATGGAGTCACTTTCTGCCAATTATATTAATGGAACTAAATTTCAGAAACACTCTTTTCTGCGTTATTCAGTGCAGTTTAATGATTCATTGCAGTTTATTTTTAATGCACCATTTAATGAAAATACATCAGCTAGAGACCTTATAAAGTTTTTAGAAAAAAATGGTGAAGTATTAAATGTATCTGAAAATCAAACAAAGTCGCTATGGTTAAGTGTTTTTTCATTGATAATTCAAATCGATTATGAACTAAGTTGGTTGGAAGAATTGTTCAAATTATTAAAGAAAATAAATGTTTTAAAACATGTGAATAATAGCATCAACCATGGTATTGAGATTACAGAAGAGTTTTTATCGATATGGTGGCAAGCAAGCTTACTCTTGCCTAAAAGTATTTTTCCGCTTCCAGATAGTAGGTTGATAGATCAGGTTGAAGTAGTCGAGGATATCGATAATACAGCTGAAAATGTAAAAGGTGAAAATACAGAAAATCTTTATGATGCACGCTATTATGCTCTAGGAACCTTACATTTAATCGAGTATAAACTGGTTGGATATAAACTTGGAGAATTACAAAAAGTTGAAACGGTTTTAAAAGGGGAGACTCGCGAAAGCTGCTCTCGTGAATTAGTCCAAGATCAGCAGCAAGCTAACTCGAAAAACTCTAATAATGAGATAAATGATACTCAGCAACAATTGATTGATAAAGATCTCAACACTTATGTACAGCAAATTTTAGCAGATCGCTCGGTTACAACAGACTTTAAAGATTACAAAGCTGACTATGCAGGTACGTCCCCTAATGCGACAACCACGGGCGGCTGGACCATAGATGAAAAGCCTGCTAGAGGGGACGAACGACATGTCGAGTTTGTAAAAAAAGTACTAGAGCAAACTCAAAGCAAGGCCTCTGCAGCGGTTCAAAAAGCTCGTCAAACGCGTTTGACTATAGAAAAAGAGTTGACTATTACCAATAGGTTTGCGAATGAATCCGATCGTAATACCAATGGTTTTTACTATTGGCTTAATAAGGAATATGAAGTGGTTGCTTCCGATCTGAGAAAGCGTTTGCTAATCGAAATTATCTTTCCTATTCAAAATACCGAATTAGAGCGAATGCTGGAAATGCAGAGGTTACATGATTTTTCAGCACCAGAAACGCTTAAGCAAGTAGGGCTTAATAGCTATGCTGACATTAGTACCGTTACGGCGGATCCGCTTTATTATCTGACATTAGCAGAGCAATTTTCTGTCGAAGAGGTGGCTGTGCCACCGCAAAGCTACAGTGTTGCCAAGAGTTTTAAAAGTGACCAAGTGGCTTCGAGTTGTTCTTTTTCTGTAGAGCCTGGTTATCAGCTTAATGCTATTTGTGTGGTGATTAATTGCAGTACGGCGCCACTTTTCGAAGTGACACTTGGTGGGGAATCCGTACCTATGACAAAAGACGGTCATGTCTTTACATCAGGCTCATTTGTACCAAGCATTAGTGGAGCGCAATTAACGGAGTTGTCTGTTTCTGTTTTAAAAAAGTTACCCTCTTCAGAAGAGCAAGATATAAGCTATTTAGCAAATATTCAGCAAGATATAAGCTATTTAGCAAATATTCAGATTGATCTAGTGGCTAAGGAAGATTATTTAAATCAATGGAAATACGAAGTCTATAAAGCATTAGGTCGAGGTTATGATAAGCAGTTAGCTGAGTACCATGAAAAACTGAAACAACTAGAGAGATGGTTAGAAGATCATGATACACCAGTAACTCGAGGCCTAATTAATAATTATATTGCTAAGCAAAGCATGCGCGTATTGTATGATAAAGCCATGCGACGCTGTGCAGGAGATCAGTCTTATCCAAATGACGAACTTCCCTTTACCCAGTATTTTGAAAATGCACTAGAGTGGGATCATCTTTATTGTAAGCTGTTTGAATTATCTCCTGATGAACAGGATGGTGATAGTCTTGGCATTACTACTTCTCCAGTATTATCAAAACTTGATAATACTCTTTATTTAAAACGCTTTTTATTGGCAACCAAAGCTAAAGTCCTATTACCTGTTAAAGAAAATCAAGTATTGAGGTTCTTGTATTTCTTAGATACAGGGCAAATTTGGCATGGCGCTGAGCATCTAACCCCTGTTAACGAGCAAGCCTTAGCTATTGTCAACGACTATAAAAAGCTCCCTTATCCCGACCGCGATAAAGAAGAAAAAAACTCTTGGACCATTACTTTGCCAACCGCTATGTCAGTACTTAGTGACGACGATAATTTAAAAAATATAGGAAGACACCTTTATGGAAGATAAACGTACCACTTCAGTGATGCCCGCTCCCCAGTTTCCGCCATTCCCATCTTCATTGGGAATGCCGGTAGGCTCTGTTATTGCTTTTGCTGGAGAGCTTAGGTTGAGCCCTGATGATTTGAAAGAGCATAAAACCAATTTATTTATGTTTGACTGGCTCTTGTGTGATGGTCAGAGTGTGAAAATATCCGAATTTCCGGTGCTATTTTCAGCATTAGGTTTCCTCTATGGCGGGAATCAAAAGTCAGGAAGATTTCAACTGCCAAATTATAAGGGAACCTTCTTACGTGGTGTTGATGATTCTAATAGTACGCAATATCCAGGTAGCCTTGAGAAAAGAACGACACCTGGAAATGGTAGCAAAAATAGTGTTGGCTCCACACAAAATTATGCTTTGAAGACACATCAACATAATTATAAATACAGGCAGGTAGGAGCGATTACACCAGCCGATCCACCAAAAGCGACTTTTTTAAACGCCATAAATTCAAGCGAGGAGACAACAGGTTTACTGGATGTGGATGTTAGTAATCAAAGTAATATTGAGATTAGACCGGTAAATACTTTTGTTTATTGGTTGATAAAAGCAAAACCAGATGCTGTTTTGTAATGTAAATAGAATTTTAATATGGGGTTTTTTAAATATTTACCCTTAAATATTGATGGTTTTCCCCAGTTATAACTAGTGATTTTTTCATAAAATATAGAAAATAACTGGAGGTGTATAAATGACCGTATTATCAAAAATTCAATTAGATGAAAAAAATAAAAAAGTAGAAATTATTGGTGGAGAGAGTGAACCTGCTGAGCTAATGATTTCAAGTAGAAGGCAAATAGTTGGAGCATCAATTTCTATAAGTTTAAAAGGAGACTTGGGGCATAAAGGAGAGTATATTGATTTATATGTCAATGGAAATAAAGTCGATTCGCTGACGACAAAAAAACATAATAAGGAATATTTACACGTATTGATATTAGATATTTCAAAATACGTTATGCCTAATTCCCCTATCGTTTTATATTTCAAACCTACAAGAAGAGTTAATAAGATTTGGCAATACGCTTGGGGCGCCATGGTAGATATTTCTGTCTCATTTTTAGAGTCCACATTAAATGCTAGCGATATGGTTACTATGTTGGCGCCGGTGATTGCAACAGGTAATCAACTGAATACAAGTAGCCAAGCGCTTTCGGCTTCAAGTCAAACTTTATCCGTATCTCAACAACAAACTGCAATGATGCAAAACACCTCTAGTGCGACAGGTATTCAGTCAATATTCAATCTAGGCAACAGTGTCAGTAGTACTGTCACTGGGGAATTGATAGAAAAAGGGAAATAGTTCATAGATTTTTGTAAAACTTATTTATTCAGCGTTGAAGTAAGCTTAGTTTTCTTCAGCGCTGGATTGTCACTCGCCCAAGTTGTTAACTCTCTAAACCAAAAAGCGATTTAGCTTTTAGGTTTTCATCTCATTTTAACTCGAATTAAAAAAACCACCGCCACTAAATTTCACGTGGCGGTGGGTGAATCACACATCGACTCATAAAATATTGATATAAGGCTCGAACTGCGCAACCATAAATGGAAACGTTTCGGTCACATCTACTGTAGAAGACCAGGCTTCCGTAGCATTGGTTTTACTGTCTTGGAAATTAAAAATCACACATACCAATGTTCTCTCTCCCACATAGTCAACTCGGGCATCGATGTTGACTAAGCGAATAGCTTGATAAGAGGATGTTTGGCTGCGTTGTTTATACATTTTTTGATAAAAGGAATAGCCATAACAGAGTATATAGTTAAGAGCTCTTTCTTCGTCTGCAAGACCATTATTTTTGGCTAAAACGAGATAAGCGTGAATGACGTTAATTAGATCGTTCTGACTATCAAAACAGTCCAAATAAGAAGCATTGTTAGCAATTTCCTGAGCATCGACTTGATGAAACCTACTAATCTTAATGGTATTTTCATGTCCTAGTGTTGGTACTAACTGGCCAACCACTAGGGAGTTTACGGTTAGTGCTTCATCTTTCTCAGACGGCTTGCTTTTCGCCAATGCATTAATGAGCAATTGCATGTTGTATTCACTAGGGATGAGCCGGTACATGTCATTGTGATATAGATCTTGAAGTTTCCAGTCCAGTTCCCTCGCAAGGTAGCGAAAATACCGAGAAGAAAGCACAGTATTGATAATGTTGCGCTCTTCCTCTTCTTTCCAAGCTTTTCCTTCATTCTTAATGCTGTTTGTTGAAGGAGTACAGCAGTTAAGAGTTTGTTCACTGTTGACCCAAAAAGGGGCTCTACCATCTCTATAGCTATTCATGTTTGGGTCTTTGATGTCTTTGTCATATTTATTAATGACGTCATAGCTACAACGAAACTCTTGCTCAATGCTTTTATTTGGCCATTTCGCGCTAATGCGCCCCAAAGCATAAACATCCGTTGTTAGTTCATTCGGCCCAAATGCGCTGTGCGTGACGCTTCTTTGTACTGGATATTCATGCGCTAAGCTAAGCAAGCTATGACTCTTATTCCTATTTGTACTGAGGTTATATTCATTCATCCTGTTCACTCCTCTTACTTGGTTGGATTAATTTGTTAATGAGACATAGTTGGTCAAAGGAGAGTGCAGATAAGGGAAAATATGAGAGACATCGACGCTGGCATAATAACTGTAAAGACGTCCGCTGATTGAGCGTTGATAATGAAAAATCACATCGACGATTTTGTGTCCATCCGCACTATCTGAATATTTGGTTTCGATACTGAGTAAGAAGCCTGATGCATCGTTATCGTCAGCTGTTGAATAAGGGTCTTTTGATGAATGCCCTGAGGCCTTTGTTTGATACTCTGATGCTCTTGTTTTATAGATAGTTGGGTATCTAAAAGCTAGAAAGTTCTTAGCTCGCTCAAAGTCGGTAATACCAAAATTGTTTTTTGTATCTAGTAACTTAATCAAGTTTTGTATGGCTTCTGTAGTGGTGTTATTTCCACATTCGATTAATTTATTTTTAATGACCTCCGGTTTCATATCGAACTCGAATATATGTTTACACCTAACCGTTGGTAATGAAGTGGGGTCATTGCTAGTAGTTGTCTTATTCCCAATTTTTTCTCCTGCTATAACACAAAGTAAATCAGAGCTCTTTTTTACCTGCTTTAGAAAAAAAATAAACTCATTTAATTCAACAATGCTGTTAGGTTCAAGAAGATACGCATCTTGATCGTCTACTGACAGTATCCAATTGACCTGTTCTGCAAGATAACGATAAGGTTTTGGGCATTGGCATACCCCATTGTTCTGACATGCTCCATTGGCTTGTTTATTAGCACAGTCTTTATAGCCAAATATTCTGCCATAGTCATAGGGTGCAACACTGTCTTTTTTTTGGGCTGAAATTTCTTGAGCAGCGGCTTCACATTCTTTCTCCAAGCCCTTATTGGGAAAAATGACTCTAAGTGTTCCTGCAACATAAATAGGAATAGAAGAGGTAAGCGATGCGATAAAATCCGCGTTGGCATCTTCAATAGATGCGAACTGCATCAGGTCCGTTGGTTTTTCAGGTAATGCTAAAGGTGTCGCTTCATTATTTAATTGAGTATCTAGGTTATTTGTATTATCTAATTGATCTGGCGATTCCATGACGTTTCCTTTTTTAAATGTACTCTAAAAATACAGAATGATAGGTAATTCATAAGAGAGTAAGCATAAGCAGTAATGAAAAATATTAGTCGGACGGATCTCTTTAATTATCGGCCTAATGAATGAATATATTTTAAAGAGACAATAGAGTATGTTTTGCTTTTTTTATCGTCATTAAAACCGAGTTTTTAGTGAATGGCTGGCATACATTCAAATGCTTCGTTTTTGAAATTAAATAGAGCAGGAGAACAAGGTGATAAAGCCACTGCAAACAAATAACGACAAAGCACTCTCTTATCGCTTAGGAAAGCCTGTTTGTTATCCTTTGCCTACTCGATTAAGAAGGGGGATGGAAAAACTGACGGGCATTAGGCTCAACTACGTCAGAGTATTTTATCATTCCCCTAAGCCCGCTCAGGTAAAGGCGCATGCCTATGCGCAAGGCTGGAATATCTACCTCGCTTCCGGGCAAGAACATCACCTACCTCATGAGCTTGGTCATATCATTCAGCAAGCAAAAGGTATGGTGAAACCAACTACCCATGTGAACGGTGTCCCAGTTAATGATGATCCAGCCCTAGAGCAGCATGCCACAGAGCTAGGGAATGCCGCCGTGCGCTTAGGTTATGGCCTAGCTTCTAGCCATTCTTAATGCTCATCACGAGACTCTTGCCCGAAGGAAGCCAAAGCAATTGAATAATCTCCTTATACAACATATCAACGCCGATCTAGCATGGTGCCAAGCACGGATTCACTCACGCCTAGACGAGATGTTCCAATCTCAAGAGACACAATCTCAAGAGACTCAAAGCCTGATCGCTCCGTATCTCGCGCCAAACACATGCCAATACACGGCGTTGATAGAACAATTTAGACTGACAGAAGAAGCTCGGTTAGCCGTTTGTTTGGCTCTGATCCCCATCTTATCGCCTTCCTTGTTTGAGGTGTTGCTGCAACCCAATGAACACACTCAACGGCCTTTTATCGAATTTGGTCTGGTGGAGAGCGAAGGAAGTATCTTGGCAACTGGGCACACATTGGCTTTTTTGCTTGGTGGCAATCCTGCACAACAACGCTTAGACGTGCTCACATTATTGTCAAAAAGCTCTGATGCCGCACTTTCGCCCTTATTCGACTTTGATAAATCCGTCGGCAGTGTTCCTTTAATCGGGCAATCGCTTAAGCTGCACAATGATGTTTACCAACGTTTGTTACTGTTAGACGATCAGTATTCAATAAGCGGCAGCAGCTTAGCTTCACCGCTAACTACCTCATTAACGTGGCACGATCTTGTGCTGCCGGAAGAAGTGCACAGTGAACTAAACGAAATAGACCTCTGGCTAGACCATGGAGAGGCACTGAATAAAGAATGGCAGCTGGAAGGCAAACTACGGCCCGGGTTTAGGGCATTATTTTATGGCCCTCCAGGGACGGGAAAAACGCTCACGGCCACCTTACTAGGCAAACGAACCCAACGGCCCGTGTATCGAGTAGACATTGGTGCGATCACATCTAAGTACATAGGGGAAACCGAAAAGAACCTAGAACAGGTTTTTATCCTAGCGGAAAAGCATCATTGGCTATTGTTTTTTGATGAAGCCGACGCACTTTTTGGCAAACGAGTACAAACGGCGGGAGCGAATGATCAATTTGCCAATCAAAATGTCGCTTATCTATTACAAAGAATAGAAGCGTTTTCGGGCATGATTATCTTGGCGACCAACCTTGAAAACAACCTAGATGATGCCTTCTTTCGCCGCTTTGAAGCGACCGTCTATTTTCCAAAACCAGATGAACGTGTAAGACTTGCTCTATGGAAAAACGCCATCCCGGATGCTTCCAAATTGGCTAACGATGTCGACCTAAACCTATTAGCCAAACGGCACCCGCTCAGCGGCGCAGAAATTATCAACATCGTCCGTTACGCCGCGCTAAAAGCCATGAGTAAACACACTCACCGCCTTGCGCTGGAAGACATTCAAACTGCGATCAACAAAACCCAACGGACTCAACCAAACAACATGGAACACGCAGGAAGCCATACATTTTTTTAAACTCGTCACTTTGACCAAATAGCGCGTCATTTACACCAAGTGAAACATCTTATTTAGATTTACAGTGAGTAAACAGAGCAAAATACAAACGCAACGTCAGTAAGCCGTTATCAAAGAAGGGCTGAGCAGTCAACTTGCCCAAGGCATTGGGGATAGTCGGTGTTTATGGGCGAGTGGTTGAGCAGTGGGCAGAGCGCCGCTAGGGGTAGATGCTGCTTAAGAAACACTAAGGTTAACCACAACAAATAAACGTAAGCGTTGCCATCGTCAATGAAGCGCTCGTGTTTGGATGGAAGGGTGTGCGAAGGGTGGCCTTTTAACAGCGTAAGGAGGTATTAAAAAACAGTGTTGATAATGATAATAAAGTCCACTAGGGACTTTCCGAGCATGTTATAGGCAACTAAAGACAACCTATAACTAGTGACAAAATCCAATTTAAAAGGATAGTGATATGTATGAACAGGTAAAAAAAACAAGGTAAGTGTGAAGGTAGAGCTGAGGGTAAAGGGAATAATATATTCCAGTTTTCTGTAAAAAAACATATGCGATACCCTACAGCTGCTAAGAACCAGGTGCTTCAACCGGCCACCATCGATACATCACGGGACATCACTAGCTGGAAAACTCACAATTTTATAGCTAAGCACCACCTGCCAACGAACAGCCCAAGGATAGCTGAGACGATGGCGGAACAACGTTTAATGCAAAATGATGGTTTGATGCGAAGTTCTGTTATTTATAACATTGACGAAGAACAATTGAATGCTGAGATTTTCGACGCCCTTAATCGGGCGATGCCTCAAGCACAGTGGCATGCGAATACACAAACATGGCAATTTACCGTGACTGTGCCCCAGCTTTATGTGGCAGATGCTGAAAGAATTATCAGAGGAGAAACAGCATGCCATACGAGTGTGGGTATACGGGACGTGGTCATAACACTCGGAACTGGCAGAACTAATGAGAACGATCCGCCTGCATTGACAGAAGCCACCCTTGTATTGACTCCGGTTCACTGGGCCTAAGCCGAACACCTACATGGAAAAAAACTGCGGAGTAAATCGCGAGCCTTTAACAAAACAAACCAATAAAATTAAGAAAACCAAACGTATAAAGAGTGACGGAAAGGAAACAAATAGAGCCCGTAGAGATCTAACGATTGAGATCTGTACCGGCTAACGTTGGCCGCGCTCAGTGCTCATGAATGCTTAACTACAACGGGGCTATCTAAACAATCAGCCGAAGCGACATCTGAAAACATTATCAACCAGGCCAAACATTGTAAGTTTGGGATCAGATCAAAAATTAATTCTTTAGACTGTCGCGTGCCCCGTACTTTTCGGATCCCCAGTACCGTCATTCGTAATAGAACCCTAGTTTCTTGATCTGACCCCAACACTTCGGTATGAGCCCAAATAAGAAAGAAGAACAGTACTGGATTAACTATAAAGCGGTGGCCAGTTTTATTTGACCACTACACTCGTTGTGAATTAAATAGTAGAGGAATTAATGAATGTATATGCACGTGAAGAAAACTAAAGAAAATACAAGAAAAGGTATCGTTAATTTTGGAGGGCATAAAAATAGAATGAATAATGAAAAAAAAGGAATTGGGAGTGCAGACTATTCTAATAAAATTTTGAGGTTAACCTCAAGGAAAAATGGATCACGGTTAAAGGATGCAAAAGAAATAGTCTCAAAAAATCCTAGGGAATCAATAGTACAGAGAGCGGAGTATAGTGAAATAACTATAAATAATGGAATAACTAGGTTTATAAAACACGTAAACAAGAAAGGGGATATATTCGTTTTTGAAGTTAATCATAATCATATTATTTCTGTGAGTATAGCATCTGTGGACATCGGAAAATACTATAAATTATTGGGAGCAGCGGGAGAACAATTCGGGAAAGCTTTTGGGGAGTCGCCTTTAGATGCCAAGGACGATCAACCTGCTCCTAGGCATAAAGGAGCGCACGACGCGGGTGGATTTGGCATAAGTGCTAAACACTCTCATTGGGCCAGTTTGAAAGGTCATAAAGAAGGTGGATTTGAGATGTTAGCTGTACTTGCTGGGCATTTAGATGATGGAATTGCAATGCAAATATCTCAGATGGTGACGGCAAACTGTAATCAAGAGTAGTAGAAATACCCCCCGAAAAATAACGGCGGCCAAGACAAGCATTTACTCGAAAACAAACAACAGAGACTCTGCACAACAAAAACACGTTAGGTGAGTTTGGGGTCAGATCCTGAGGTATCCCCACAAATTTTTAATAAATAACAATTAGTTAGCATAAAAAGGGAACGTTCATGACCCTTGGTGATCAATAATTTCGCCAAAAACAACCAAACACGAGAAACATGAACGCCACGACTATTCTGAACAAAATCCTCCCTCTTGTCAGCCCTAATATGCACAAAACTCGACGCAATGCTGTAGCGGCCTGCGTTCAAAGCCTTGCTCAGGGCAATCTCAGTACCGTGACTAATATTGGAAGAGTCATTCAATCTAAAGCCTTTGAAAAACACTGCATTAAACGTGCTGATCGAGTGCTTTCTAACGTTCATTTACAGCAAGAGTCTATCTCTATTTATGCTCATATGTGTCACCTTTTTGCGAGCAAAGGACGACCCATTATCAGTGTTGATTGGTCTGACCTTGATGGTCGAAAACAACATTTTCTCATTCGAGCAGTAGTCGCATTTCAAGGACGCCCTTTTACTCTATACGAAGAAGTACATGATATTAAAACGAAGGAGAAACCTGAAACACACAAGCACTTTCTTTCCAAATTAAAATCTCTTCTTCCAGAAAAAACCAAACCGATTATTGTCACAGACGCTGGTTTTAAAATGCCTTGGATTGAGCTGGTAAAGAGTTTGAAGTGGGACTATGTTGGACGTGTTCGTCGGCCACGTGCATATTCCGCTGATTCCGGACACTGGTACCGTTTTAATCCGGACACCTTTTTCCCTTCATTTTCTCAGTTTCTAGTTTTACTCCATGTGTCCGGATTGCGCCAGTTTTCTCATCGATTCTCCTCCTAGTTCGATGCGGTGACTGTTGTGGATTAAACGGTCTAATAAAGCATCCGCTACCGTGGCATTGCCTATCATGTTGTACCACTCTTTCACCGGCAGTTGACTGATCATGATCGTGCTGCTTGTTTGGTAACGATCTTCTAAAAGCTCTAATAAATGGCCTGCATGATCCGCACTGAGTTTTTCCATTCCCCAGTCATCGAGTATCAGCAGCTGCTTTTTGGCGAGGGCGGCGAGTTGTTTTTGATAGGTGCCGTCTAAGCGGCCAAGGCTGAGGTCGTCCAGCAGTCGACTCAGACGCAGATAACGAACGCTATAAAGTTGCTCGCACGCCTGTGAGGCAAGAGCGCAGGCAACATAAGTTTTTCCCGCGCCCGTTGGGCCTGTGATAAGGATGTTTTGATGCTTTTGCAGATAACCGCCTGTCAGCAGTTCTCCTAATTGGAGGCGTTTCAGTCCACGCCCTTCTTTGTAGAGTAGCTGGCTGGCGCTGGCTTCTACGCGCAGTTTTGCTTGTCGCTTGAGCCGTTCGATTTTGCCTTGATTTCTGCCTAGCAGCTCACTGTCAAGGAGCAATGTGAGACGTGGCTCAAAGTCCAGTTCTCCATAGGTAGTTAATTGTTCTCGTTGTTGCTCTAACGCGGTGACGGCATGGCTCAATCGCAGCATTTTTAGTTGTTCAGTCAGGTGATTCATGTCGTTCTCCTAGTGGTAGCAGTGTGGCCCGCGAACATTGCTGTGCGGGATGTCGGGTGTCGAGTCAGAAGGAAGGGACAGCGTGCCTTCTCGATGATGGTCGAGCAGATTTCGGATAAAGCGTAGAACGGGCTTGTTTACCAGTAAGGCATCCTGACAGGCTTGCTCTAGGCGAACATCACCATGTTTGCGCGCTAGACTCAGTATGCCAAGGCAGCGACGAGTGGCTTGGGCTGGATGAGCTTTGGACTGGATTTGTTGTTTGATGACGTTTTCGGTGGCGACGCCTATCTGCTTGCTCCATCCGATCAAGCGTTCTGGTGACCACTTTTGATGTTGATGATGGCTCGGCATATGTTCCATGTGGGTACTCAGTCCATACTCTTTTCGGCTGATTGGGTGAGACGAGACAGGTTGACCTTGATGGAAGATTTGTATGATCTGCGACGTGGCTTCCAGTGTCACATGTTGACCCACAAGCTGATGCGGTACCGAGTAGTAATGTTTTGCGTACTCAATGTGGTAGTCCGGCCCCACTTTGGCGCGTTTATGTTCTGTGTAGACATATTTTTGCATCGGTAATGGTTTCAGGGCGGGCTTATCGAGGGTGTCAAAAAGGGCTTGGCGGCTCACGCCAATCTTTTGCATTGGTCGCTGATTCAGAACCTTCATCAGCTCTCGAATCGCATTATTCAGCTCTCTCAGGGTGTGGAAGGTGCGATGACGAAGACGCATCATGATCCAGCGCTCAACAATCAGAACCGCATTTTCGGCCTTGGCTTTGTCTTTGGGTTTATAGGGACGAGCCGGCATAATAGCGGTTTGATAGTGATGTGCTAACTGACGATAACTGTCGTTGAGTTTCGGCTCATAACGATCTGTTTTTGTCACGGCAGCTTTTAAGTTGTCTGGCACCAATAAAGCGGGAACGCCACCGAAGTGTTCAAACGCATTGGCGTGACACTGTAACCAATGCTCCAGCTTTTGACTTTCGCTGGCTTCAACGTAGGTGTAGTTAGACGCTCCCAGTGTGGCGACAAACACTTGTGAGTGGCGAACGTCGCCCGTTTCCGGATTGACGATCGGGATAGTCGGTCCGCAATAATCAATGAATAACTTGTCACCTGCGGTATGGAGTTGACGCATACTGCGTTTTTGTGTGGTGAGCCAACGACGGAAGTACTCGCAGAACTGGCTGTAGCCATAAGTGCGCTCTTGGTGCTCGGCAACATATTCTTCCCACAACAATTGCTTCGTCGCCCCTTTGCGCTTGAGTTCGATAAAAAAGTACGCAAAGTCCGGCATCACTTTCAGGCGATTAGCCGGTTTTTCTTGATACAGCGCTTTAGACAGATCGGTATCGGAAACGTCACTGGCAAGGGGCCAATAATAGTCACTTTGTTTGAAACGAGTCAGGACATCGGACACGGTAGAGCGGCCGATATTCAAACAAGAAGCAATCTGCCGCGTGGATAAATGGCACTCATGTTTGAGACGCAAAATCTCTTTAATATTGGTCATTGAGGTTCTCTTTCTGGTCATGATCACTTCCTGGCAACGTATTAGGGGTAACCAAGTGTAGTGAGCGATTGATTTAAAAGAGAAAACGAAGGGATTCCGGTGAATACGGACAGAGTTTACGCTAATCCGGACAGGGATTCCGGGAAAAGCCAAAAAGTGTCCGGTTTAGAGCGTAATAGGTGTCCGGATAAAAACGGAATGGGTGTCCGAGTTATATCGGAATGGGTGTCCGGATTGCTCCGGTATATGCACCACGACAATTTTTTGATGAAGCAAGCCAGTCATGGCGCTGTATTTCACACTTATTTCCTCAAGCAAGCAGCACTCCAAAATCTTTTTCATTAACGCTAGGTAAATTCAAATCGTATTGTTGTCATCTAGTGCTCTACAAAGGAAAGCCAAAAGGTCGGCACTCTTTAAACCAAGACGGATCAACGAAAACATCAAAGACGTCGTTAACCGCTGATCGCGGAGCAAAAGAACCGTGGTTGTTGATTTCGTCGCTGCCAAAGAACAGCTCGTTTGCCAAGAAAAGCGTGAAGGTTTATCAGACACGAATGCAAATAGAAGAAAGCTTTAGAGACATGAAGAGCACAAAATTTGGCTTAGGGTTCGAGCATAACCACACTAAAAAACTGACTAGAATGAAGCTGTTAGTGTTACTGACAACACTGACCGCTATGGTACTTATCTTGTTGGGAAAAGTTGTTGAACTGGCTGGATTAGCTTATCGTTTTCAATCTTCTAGCATTCGCAAACGCAGAGTACTCTCTCACTTTTTTCTGGGTAAAAGAGCACTGTCTACGAATTTAAAAATCACCCTCAAACAATGGCGAGAAGGAATTCGGAAAATCGCCGAAGAGCTGTTCAAGGGAGATGGTTTTATGGTTTAAGTTCGTGGGGATACCTCAGGGTCAGATCAAAAACTAATCATGTAGGGGCTCGAGTAATTCGTTACTGGCTAGTCCTCATTGTCATCATGCCACAATGTTTCTCTAGTTTCTTGATCTTGTATATGTGAAGCATTTTCATCATGCATTGTTAGATTTATCTCATCTCATCTCATCTCATCAATATAGTGTTGAATCTCGATGCTGCATGATGGTTAAACCCCGTGACGAGCGACATATTGCAAGAGTCGTCGGCCATCTTCAGCAAGCATAGCAAGCTCTTTGTGTGACGATGGTGTTGCTGTTATCAATGCGTCGTTTGCCACGGGAGTTTTCTCTTAAGTAGTGGTTATGGTTAGTAGCGATAACTGGATACTTCGTTATCTCGGTAGTTGATTAGCGTGCAACCGCCACGAGAATTGTTCCAGATGGCTTTTGGACTATTAAAACTGTACTCGTTCTGCTGTAAATCCGCTTTGTTGGTGTAAACCCTGAGAGATGTGTAAGCCTCTAATTTAGTGCCTTCTGGGAAGTGGAATACGCTATTGTTTGTCTTGGCTTCTAAGCGCCATCCAGATAGCACCGCATCTTCGTTAGACACATTGCTTATTTCGACAAATTCATCATCTTCAGTATGATGTTCTTTGCCATCAAAATTCATATGGCTAATGAGAATTTTTCTATTCGCATTGTCGCCGTAGGATAAGGTGGAAATGGTTTGACCTTCATCATCAAACAAGGTTCCGGTGTCACCTCGATTGCTCCAAATGGGTCTATTGGTATTAAAGCTATGCTCGGTTCTACCTTGTGTGTCTATGCATATAGTGTCGTTAGGAAAAATAAAGGTATCTTCAGGGAAAATATAAACTTGTCGGGGGGAGCTGGCTTGAATTCGCCAGCCGCTGATATCTATTATCAAGCCTCCATGGTTACGAATCGTCACTGATTCATCCAGTGGGTGAGGGCTGCCTTTAAAGTCAATGTCCTCGATTTGAACTTGGCTTAAGGCTTGTAGTTTATTGAGTTTTAGCCAATATTCATCAGCTTGTAGTCGGCTCATTGGTGAGCAAGATGCGAATAAATTGAGCGATTTAGTGAGTTCTTTACTTAGCTGTTTATTGAAAAAAGACATGGTTTTTTCCTTTTTTAGTCTGAAAAATTATTGCAGGGATATAAATTTTTATAGGGCGTTAGCCGCTTCTTTTAATTTATCAAACATTACTTTCTGGTTGCTGTTATCAGCAAAAGCAATAGTGTTTGATGTATAAATATTTTGTTTTGTGTCTAGGCTTAATACACTTGCTCGACCAGTGCTACCCCAAAATGTATTGACCATTGTTCTGTCTTCGGCTGGGATTTCATGTAAAATTCTTGATTTATAATGCAAAATATTAGTAGAACCTGCTGGGAAGTTTGATTGCCTTTGATAATCTTGCATTTCTAAGTTGAGATTGACGTAGTTATCTTTACTAATATCCACTCGAAGTAATGCTGCTGGCCGGAGGGAAGCGCTTGCTCGCCCATTATTGGTGGTTACAACACTGACATCAAAATAACTGTAAAGATTTTTTTGCTCTATTTTTAGTTTTGCTATTTGCGTATCGATAGCTTGAAGATTGTCTCGTAATGTTTCTACACGAACTTCATTTTCAGAGATGACTTCAAGAAGATCCTTTTTAACATCAGAAAGAAGAAAGGTTAATGCAGCCGTATTGATTGGGACGGCTTTGCCTTTTTGGAAATGCATGTCAGTATAATCACGGGTAATTTTTAGTACCTGTTCCTCATAGTATCGTGCTTCGTCATCGTCAATGTAATTACGTAGCGACCAATCTTTAATATCTCCCACACGGAACTCTGTTAATAAATGAACCTTATCTTGTGGGTCCAAGTATTTGTCAATTATATCAATGTGGCTATTTAATATGGATCTTGTCTCAGTGATATTTTTCATATCAGTTTTAGATTTTTCAAAAGCGGTGCTAATAGTGTCAATTGTGAACTCAGGATGATTTATTTTATCAGCACGTTTTCCGTTTTTATCATAAGAATAGAAAAGGTCTTCATCTAGGTATGGCTTAATCAATTGGAGCTCATCTGTTGATAGTGGCACCTTGAAGTCGTCTGAATTAATACGGCGGATCTCTGTTATTTCTATATTGATATCAGGCTGAGCAATAAAATGAATTTGCCAAATAGGAATGATGGCAGCAGAAAGAATACCCATTATAAAAAGGATAATGGCTTTTGCATGCTTGCCTAGTATTTCGTTTATCGTCTTCAGAGACATGGTATTTCCTTGTAAATAACCCATTTTTGATCCGTCGTATTGGTTATTGATTTAAGCATTAGCAGTGTCTCTTGTAAGCACTTTCTAATTTTTTATCGTAATTATTTTCAGCATAGCTCGGACCGTTGTAATAACGAGCGAAGGTTGGCCAATCTAGCTTTTGTATCGCATCGAGCAATCGACTGTTTGATTTGATGAAGTTTACAAAGGCAATAAGGTGGTGACGTTCTGCAAAAAACATGTCTCTAACAAAGGTTTCTAGATCGTCATAACCAGCGGCTTGATGGTTGAACCCCATGATTTGATAACGACCAAAAGAGGCCGATTTGAGCGCGGCAGTGCGGTCAAGTGTCATGGCTGTTTGTAGGCGTCCATATTCTTTTTCCCCGCCAAGGTATAAAGAGCGATCCCATTTTTTTGAGGAGATTTCAGGATGAGATTCATCAAAACGATGGTCGCTGTATTTTGAAAACTGGTGGGCTTCAAACAGAATGCAAGGCGCATCATTCTCAAAATAACCACTGCCTGATGATTCCACTTCAGAGACGGCTTTGATTGCAGCAACTTCGCAGTTCAATAGTCCAGCTGCATGCTGATAATCTTCTTCTGTTAAGCCTTTTTCTGGCTCAATTTTAGGTAAAAATAAACTTAATGTAGAAGACGGTTGTTGAATCGCCTTTTCTAACGCCTTGTGGGTTTTGCCGTTGCAGCTGATTAAACTATCTGGATTCTTGAACCCTAGAATTTTTTCTTGCATGAGCGCAATAGCGTGGCAGGTCTTTGATACGCTTGGATTTGTTCCAATTTGACCGTCTTCCGATAACGGTTCATCTAAACCGATTTTTTTTTGGATAGCATTGAGCGCTTTTTGTATCTTTAGCACGTCTTCTGCTTGGTTTTCTCCACCAATACCAACGGACGACGAAAGGACGAGTTCAGACATAATGCATTCCTATTAAGTGATGAATTTCATGCAAAGCTTAAATAGAATGATCTTCAGGTAATTGGTGAAACCTAGGGATTTGTCTGGTAAACGAAGGAAGTTCGGAATTTGCGGGCAGATCAAAAACTGTGTGTTCCGTTCTGTTCTGATATAGACATTAAGAGTCGACTTTTAATGCTTGAACTATTTGCTCGTAAATCACATCCACAGCCGCTGATTTTTGTGATCGTTTGCTGCGAAAGACAGCCACTTCCATGGCCGCTAGTTTAGGTAAATCATATTCAGCGGGTAAATTTTGTAAGATTTGCAATTCGGTGGGAACGCTGCAACGAGTCAGTGCTGCGACAGCTAATCCACTTTCTACTGCGGCAAGCTGACCAGCTAGCCCTGAGCTTTTATAAACAATGCGATAATCTTTGTTGAACTTATTTAAGGCCGACAATGTTTCAATTTGCGCCATGCTACCCGCTTCATAGACCGCAATAGGTAAAGGATTGCGTCGCCAGACCTCGTATTTTGACGCTCCCACCCAAACGAGCGGCTCCTGAAAAAGCAACTCCCCATTTTCTGGTTTGTCGCGAGAGATTAGCGCAATATCCAATTCATTACCAATAATGCGCGGAATAAGAGAGGTTGATTGTTCACAGGTTAATTCGATTTCTACGCCCATATAGCGACTAACAAAGCTTCGTAATATAGGGGCTAGGTACATGGCATAGTCATCAGGAACACCGATGCGAATTAGGCCAGTCAATTGCGTACCAAATAGTGCGTCATAGGCCTCAGACTGTAGTTCGAGGATTCGTCGTGAGTAGGCAAGTAATTCAATGCCTTTTGATGTGACCTCTAAATGACGAGGCCCTCTGGATAAAATGGCCGTACCAATAATGTCTTCTAACTTTTTGATGTGCATGCTGACGGCGGATTGAGAGCGATGCACTAAGGGGGCGGCGGCGGATAAAGACCCAGTATCGACCACTGCCACAAAGGTTCGTAACCAACTTATTTGTAAGTCAGGGTAATTCATCGGTATTACCTATTCGTTTTTCGAATAATTGATTTGTAAGTTATGCGTTTTACTATTGTATATAACTAAGCGACGCTTGCTGCAAGAACAGAAGGTATTCATTTTAAGCTGAGGGTTAAACATGGTTTCTGACGCTGCAGATACAAAGGGGATTTCTTCCACTTTATCGGTTAGTCGTGGTTTGCTCTATGTGTCCTTTGCTGCCATTGCATGGGGCACGGGCGGGGCTGTCGCTGCCGTTCTCTATCGCAGTGGTCTTGGGCCGATTGCGGTCTCGTTTTGGCGTTTCGCCATCGGTATGTTGGTTCTTGCTATTGTGGCTCTCGTTATGAGTTCGAAAGACAAAAGAAGCGCTATGGGAGAGTTCATCCTTGAGCGCTGGGCACGAATTATTGTCATTGGCATGGGATTAGCAATTTATCAGACTGCGTATTTCGCAGCGGTGCAATATAGCGGCTTAGCAGTGGCCACCATAGTGACGTTAGGGTTGGGACCAATTTTGATGGCTATCGGTTCTCATCTGACAATGGGTGAACGAATCGGCTGGTCGGGTGCTCTGATCATCGCCTTTGCTATTCTTGGCCTTGGTTTGTTGACGGGGGGCGGAGATGTTGAGACCAGCTCACTGCTAGGGCTAACTTTTGCTCTCCTATCTTCTATCTGTTATGCCAGTGTCACTTTGATTACTAGAGCGATGGGTCGGCGTGATCGTACTGATCAATTTAATATTACCTTCTTTGGCATAATAATCGGAACCATTTGTCTATTGCCATTCGCCTTACTTGAAGGCTTGCTGCCTCTATCAGGAAACTATCTTTCTAGCTTTGCTCTTCTTAGTTATCTTGGTTTGGTGCCGACTGCGGTTGCCTACATACTGTTCAATACCGGCCTTGCTTCTGTCCGCGCCACAACGGCATCGGTTATTGTGCTCGTCGAACCCGTGACGGCGGCGGTTATTGCTGTGT
The DNA here is from genome assembly GCF_965225885.1 of Marinomonas sp. Lineage (NCBI taxonomy): Bacteria > Pseudomonadati > Pseudomonadota > Gammaproteobacteria > Oceanospirillales > Oceanospirillaceae > Marinomonas > Marinomonas sp. The sequence goes on along the minus strand of NZ_OZ245329.1, from coordinate 132,281 downwards.
TATTTTTGGGCGAAAAGCTGACGCCTTTGGCTATGTTTGGCGTGATTATTTTAATGGCATCGGTTGTTGTTTTGGCCCTTGCTGAACGCCATAGTGCAGGATTCGTTGCTAAACATAATGGTTAGTCAAGACAGTTCATTGAGCAATATCGTCCAATCTTTTTTGTTTGTTATTGGTTAGTCTATGGTTATGGATTGGGCGAGTTGAGAGAGGGTGTGATGTCGGCAGAAAATCGTTTTCAGTTTGCGAAAAGCGCTGTGCTTGATGAGGTCATGTTGCTGGAAGCCTCTATGAGCGATTTTTCTTATGGTACTCATGCCCATGAGGAGTTTTCGTTTGGTGTGACGTTATCGGGTCGTCAGGATTTCTTCGCTTTAGGTGAACATCACAAAAGCTATGCCGGCAATGTGATTGTGTTTAATCCAGAAGACGCTCACGATGGTCATTCTGGTGCTGATGACCCGCTCCATTACAAAATGCTTTATGTTCATCCTGACCAATTAAGCCCTATGCTTGAAAGCGCAGGCGTTCATCGCGCGCAAGACTTTCGCATCGAGCAGGCTGTACAAAACGATACTGTGCTAAAAACGCATATTTTACGTTTGGCGGCGTTAGTAGAAAACGACACCTCATCTGCGCTCGAATACTCGTCTGCCTTGTTTGAGTTTGCCGAATATTTAGCATGCCAAAAGGGAATTCAGCGCTCTGTTAGTCTAGGCAAGTCCAAACGTCGCGCGAAAGACCCTGTATTTGAACGAGTACGTGATTATTTACATGCTCATGTCGGGGAAGAGGTGTCTCTCGACGAGTTAAGCCAAGTGGCGCATATGTCTAAGTACCACTTGTTACGCTGTTTCCGTGATTATTTTGGTATGACGCCACATCAATATTGGCAAAATTATCGTATTAACCGCGCCAAAGAAGCGCTCGAATTGGGTATGCCATTGGCTGATGTGGCATTTACCTTTGGCTTCACGGATCTGAGTTACTTTAACCGGCGATTCAAACCCATGTTTGGGCTCACTCCTTATCAATTTAGGCGCACTTTGCTGCGTACCTAGTAGCAACACAACACTCGAACTCTTTTTTCTATTACTTCGTTTAATCAAATATCCATTTGAGGGATTCCTATGCTCGAAATACTCATCTACGCCTTTGGCGTTATGTACAGTCCTGGCCCTGCTAATATGCTAGCGCTTTTTGCTGGTGTGAATGGTCAGGGTTGGCGTGCTTTTTTGTATTGTGTGGGCGTAGGGCTTGCCATGTTGATCTTGTTCTTACTGATCGGCTATTTAGGGGGAGAAATTATCCCTCAAGAATACCAATCGATTATCGCCATACTGGGTGGCATTTATATCGCTTATCTTGGTGTAAAAATTCTGCAAACGAGTTTTCAATCCACGACGATAAAGGCAAAAAATACAGCAGTGAGCTTTAAAACAGGGCTGATATTACAACTTTGTAATCCTAAAGCTTTGGTCGCAATTGTACCGATTGTTACGGTGCAATTTCCGCGAGAGCAGATTGCAGATGGGCAAATTGCTGTATGGTCATTTGGGCTGGCTGTCATGGCTTGCGGGGCGCCAAGCGTGTATTTAATAGCTGGTTCATGTCTTAAAAAAGCCGCGTTGAACCCCAAGGTAATGGCGTGGGTTAACCGTGTGATGGCGCTATTGCTATTCTATGTTGCCTATCGATTTATTGTTAATCCGTAAAACACACAGAATGTGTGAAAAATGACAATACAGATTGTCTGTATTGAATTCTGTGTGCCTTTTTAATGATCTGTCTGAGTCTGTTTGGCTGGTGTTAATACACTTAATATTGTTCGCTCACACATCTAATTCGGCAAGCGAGGTTGATATGATCATTATTGCGTTACTCCAGCATTTTTCAATTTGTTTTCAGCGTTACCACTCTCGTAAAAAACTTAGTGGCTTATCTCATGAGCTGCGTAAAGACCTCGGTATCATGCAAGATAGCTTTGAGGCCGAAGTCGCCAAAGGCAATGTGTTTACTCTGATCAAAGAATTGATTGTTGCCCCTAAGTTAGTGGCCGCAAAAAAGAACAGTGCTGAAGGGGAGTAGGTGACTCCTTGCTCTCAAAAAAGAGCAAGGAGTTTTTTGTTTAGTCCTCAAACGTCCCTTTGATTTGAGCGATGCCATCTTTTATATGACAAACGCCTTTAGCGAAGGTGTGTTGGATGTCGAGTTTTTTATCAAGAATTAAGAAATCAGCGTCCTTTCCTAATGATATTTCCCCTTTGTCACTGGCTAACCCTAAGCATTGAGCCGGTGCTTGAGTGAAAGGAATAACCGCTTCAGTGATAGACATATTTTCGACCTGAATCATTTCTTTTAGCTGATAGAGTAAAGAGCCAAATCCCGCTACTTTCAGACCAATAAGTTCGCGCTTTTCATTGAATATTGGCACAGAGCCATTACCGTCTGAGCTAATGCAAACTCGGCTAGTATCAATGTTTTGTGTTTTACAGCGAGTGAGGAACGTGGATGCTTTAACGCTGCCTGTAGCACCTTTGTCTGGGTTGATGCCAGCGGTCAAATCAACAAAACCACCTTGTTTCAACCATTCCATACCTTGCTCTGCCAGTAATTCGGTGCGATTGACGTGAGTCGGTATGAACTGAGAAACCGGAATGTCAGATTGTTCTACTACTTCAAACAGCCGGCCAAAGCCTTTCTTGGAATTGCCAAGATGTACGACAACACGACCACACTTTCCAGAAATAAGGCCTGCAACACGGGCTTCTGAAGCCATTCGTGATAGCTCTTCTATGGTTGGTTGTGAAGAACGATGGTCGGAAAGGGCGGTTTTTAATCCAATGACTCGGTCGATAAAGACAATATCACGTTGAATCGATTGAGTAATGGTCTCGGTTGGAACCTTGTAGCCGCCAGTAAACATATAAGCACTTACACCTTCGGTGGTCAGGGCTTTTGCTTTAGCGTAGAGGCTTTCATTATGTCGTGTAGCACTGTCTGTTCCTAACAAACCAACAACTGTGGTAATGCCAGCTCGAGTTAAATGACTGAGTAATACTTCGGGAGTACGAGTGTGATAACCGCCTTCTCCACCGCCACCTATCAGGTGCACATGACCATCGACAAAACCTGGGATGAGTGTTTGTCCTTGTGCATCAACAATGTTGATATCAGCGATGTTTGTGATGTCAATCTTGCTTTCTATCTTTAAAATTTTGCCAGCAGCGACCAAAATATCTTTGATACCAAGTGCTTCTGGTGCATACACATTTGCATTTTTAACGAGAGTGAACATATATAAAACCATAATGGATACATTTTGTTGGTATTTTTATATCAAGTGAATACATTAATCAAGTTTCTATCGTCTGTATTTCTATTGTCTACAGTCGCAGATATGACGACTCTATGTTAAAATCTTGTCCATATTTTATGTGGTTTTATTCAGAAACTTCATTAATCTCAATTAGATAGGCTTTCATGAGCGAAAATAACAAGCAAAAAGCAGTGTTGTCCGTTACGGAAGACATACGAGCTAAGATCTTGGATGGGACTTATCCTGAAGGAATGGCACTTTCTCAAGTGGATATTGCTAGTACTTATCAGGTTAGCCGCACGCCGGTACGTGAAGCCTTGCAGATTTTAGCAGGAGAAGAGCTAGTTGATATTCGCGACACGGGTAGAGCAACAGTTACGACGATTTCGCCCGAGAGCTTTCTTGAAAAATGTGAGCTTAGAGCGTTAATTGAGGTGAAGTTACTAGAGTTAGCAATTCCTTTAATGGGCTCGGAAGATATAGCGAAAGCCCGGGAAATCAATGAAAGTCTGAAGAAATGCGCACCTGAAGAATGGACACCATTGAACTATCAGTTCCACGAAGTTTTGTACAAACCTGCGAATCGTCCTTTGATGCAAAATGTCATCAAAGACCTGCATCATCGTCATTATGCGCGCTTAAAGTCTTTTATTTTGAGTCACCGTAATACACCTCGTTCCTTGCGTGAGCACGATGAATTGATAGATCGCTGTGAACGTCAAGACATAGAAGGCGCTTGTTATGCGTTGGAAAGTCATATCATGATGAGCGCTTATGCTCTGGCCGAACAGTTGAAATCACAGCAATTAAAGCGTCGTCAAACTGCTTCATTGTAATTCCTCACCTTATTCATAACGTTGCTCTTTCTATCGCCTTCTTAGGGGTTTTCCTTAGGAAGGTGTTGTTATTCCTGTGCCTGCCTCACTGTACCGACACTTTTTTCTGAATTCAGTCATTTCTTATTTGACAATATGTATTCTAATACAGGTAATGAACTTGCATTTATGGATCCATTTATTCATTATTGACTCTTAATATGTATCCAAAGTATTCTTTATTTGTCACATTGGAACTTAATATAGGATTACAACAATGAAAAAACTAATTGCGACGGCGATTATTGGTGCTGGGGTTTTATCCGCTAGCGCTTCTGTTTACGCAGCGGATAAGCTACAAGAAGTAAAAGCACGTGGTGTTATGAAGTGCGGTATTCACCCCGGTAAAGCTGGTTTTTCAACGCCTGATACGAAAGGCAATTGGACTGGATTGGATGTTGAACTTTGTAAGGCTGTTGCGGCAGCAGTATTTGGCGATGCTTCTAAAGTCGAGTTTATTACGATGAATTCTCGTAACCGTTTGACAGCCTTAGTGACAGATGAGATTGACATGTTGGCGCGTTCTACCACTTTTACAGCGACTCGCGATGGTTTGAATGGTGTGGATGTCACCACGCCTTGGTTTTATGACGGCCAAGCTTTGATGGTGAAAAAAGAATTGGGTGTGAACTCAATTGAAGAATTAGACGGCGCGACTATTTGTACTTATCCAGGTACAACGAGCGAGAAAAACATTAACGATTATTTTGAATCACATGGTTTAAGCTATAAAGCACTTATCGTTGAAGGCTGTGCTGAATCCACCGCCGCTTACCTAGCTAATCGCTGTGATGCCGTGACCAACGATGCCTCTGCATTGGCCGCTGATCGCCAAGGTATGCCGGATCCGTCAGCAAACGTTATTTTGCCTGAGCGTATTTCCAAAGAGCCATTGGGCGCATATGTAAAACAAGGTAATGATGAATGGCGTCAAGTAGTCACTTGGACAGCAATGGCATTGATCGAAGCTGAAGAAATGGGCATTACTCAAGGCAATGTTGATGAAAAGTTGAAAAGCACAAAACCAGCCGTTATGCGCTTATTGGGCACTGAAGGCAAACTGGGTGACAACTTTGGTTTAGATAATAAGTGGGCTTATAACGCGATTAAAGCGGTGGGCAACTATGGTGAAATTTTTGATCGTAATTTGGGTAAAGATTCTCCGCTGAAATTTGATCGAGGCTTAAACGATCTTTATACCAAAGGTGGTTTGTTGTACGCCTATCCGTTCCGTTAATACTAATTTAGCCAGTTTCTTGATGTAGGAACTGGCTTTTTTGTTGTGTTTGGCTCTTGTTCCGTGCCATCGATGGTAGTTGTTTTATGCACACTTTTTTATATAACCGCAAAGTCCGAGACATTCTGATACAGCTTGTGTTTCTCGTGGCTATTTGTTTTGGGGCGACCTATCTTGCGCTGAATGCTGCGACCAATATGCGCGATGCGGGTTTGACTAGCGGCTTTGACTTTCTCTTTCAACGCGCTGGCTACGATATTAGCTATAGCTTGATTCACTATGATCCAAAAACCTCCACGCATCTGATGGCGTGGGCAGCAGGCATGGTTAATACCATTGCTTTTGCTATCGTGGCTATTTTGCTAACGACTGTGCTGGCTTTGTGTTTGGCTGTGATGCGTTTGTCGCAGAATTTCTTGCTGTCAAAAGTGTCTCTTTGCTTGGTGGAATATGTGCGTAACGTACCCATTTTAGTGCATATTTCTGTTTGGTATACCTTGTCACTAACTTTGCCAAGTGTGCGTCAGGCATTTGATTTTGGCGGCGTATCTTTTCTTTCAAATCGCGGTTGGTCCATTCCAAGTGTGCAATGGAATTATGGTTTTTTGGCCTCTTTCGTGGTGATTACGCTCTGGTTTGTAATGTATGTAGCAATCAAAAAGAAGGTGTCTACAGGCGGACGACGTTTTGTATCTTTGCTGTCGATGACAGTTGTTTTGGTGATGCTAGCGAGCCTTGTTTCTGACCCTATTATGACGTTCACTGCCCCTAAATTAGTCGGCTTTAATTTCAAACATGGTTGGACGCTACCTCCGGAATTCATAATGCTTATTATTGCAGTAAGTACTTACTCTGCATCCCACGGATCGGAAGTGATTCGAGGCAGTATTTTGGCTATCTCAAAAGGTCAAATGGAAGCAGGTCTAGCGCTTGGTGTTAAACATAACGTAGTGATGAATAAAGTGATTATTCCACAAGCACTGCATTCTATTATTCCGCCAATGACGTCTATTTACATCAATGTCTTAAAAGCCGCTGCCTTGGGTTCCGTTGTGGGCTTTATGGACATTATGGGCACCATGGGTGGAAGTAGTTTAAACATTACAGGCCAAGCCATTGAGTGCATCGTGATCGTGATGGTGAGCTATGGGGTTTTGAACTTGATACTGGCGGCCATTATGGGACGTTTCAACAAAGCCATGCAGTTGAAAGGACGATAAGATGAATCATCAAACGAGCATTGTAAAAATTACTGGTAAGCCGATTGAAGCGAGACTGAAACAAGCAACGCCTTTAAGTTTTAGCCGAGTTGTTATGTGGATAAAACGTAACCTTTTCAACACATGGTTGGACAGTGTCGTCACTTTGGCCATTATTGCGCTCTTGTGTTTGTTGTTGCCAAAGGCTTTGGATTGGCTGTTTTTCTCCGCTACCTTTAGTGGAACAAGCCGCGCGGATTGTGCGCCGGGTGCTGCGTGTTGGATTCCAATTCGACAATACATGGATTATTACATTTATGGGCCTTTTCCTGAGGCCGAGCAATGGCGTGTGAATGCAGCTTTTGCAGTGGGGTTGTTCGCCTTTCCTTTGTTGTTTAGTAAGCGTATTCCACAAAAGTGGATTGTGGTTTATATCCTTGTTTTACCAGTGTTGCTTTGGTTGTTGTTGAAAGGCGGCTTCATTTTTAAAGACATTTCAACCAGCGCGTTGGGCGGCCTGACGCTGACCTTTTTCTTAGGCATAATTGCCATGTGTTTGTCCCTTCCTGTGGCAATCCTGTTGGCTTTAGGGCGACAGTCGAAATTGCCAATATTACGTTGGGTTTGTACTGGCTATATCGAGATTATTCGATCGGTGCCTGTCATTACTTTCTTATTCATGGCGTCTTTGGTATTGCAGTTGTTCTTACCAAGCGGAGTGTCTATCGACGTATTGTTCCGTGTCTTGTTTGTGCTGATTTTTGTTTCTGCTGTGTATAAAGCCGAGATCATTCGTGGTGCGATTCAAGCCGTGCCGAAAGGACAAGTGGAAGCATCTTATGCGATGGGATGTGGTTACTGGAAAACCATGGCGTATGTGGTTATGCCGCAAGCATTACGTAATTCAGTCCCTGCACTGATTACTAACTTTATCGGCTTATTTAAAGAAACCACTTTGGTGATGATTCTTGGCTTATTAGAAGTGATGGGCGCGATTAATGCGACGTTTCATAACGCGGAATGGCTTGGTCTTCATGCGGAAGGTCCAATCGTTATTTCGGCGTTTTTCTTTATCGCTTGTTTTTCTATTGCACAGTACGGCGCGCATCTAGAGCGACGTATCAAACGCACAAAACATTAATTGGAATGCATTATGTCTGAACAAACAGTAGTAAAGCTGGATCAAGTTAATAAATGGTACGGTAAATATCATGCGCTGCGCGATATCGATTTAGCAGTAGCCAAAGGCGAAACCATCGTAATTTGTGGACCTTCTGGTTCAGGGAAATCCACCTTGATTCGTTGCCTTAATAATTTAGAGCAACACGACGAAGGAGATATCACTATTTGCGATATCACCATCAGTGACAATGTTAAAGACATTGAAAAAATTCGTCGTCATACGGGGATGGTGTTTCAGCACTTTAACCTTTTTCCTCATATGACAGTGTTAGATAACTGTACCTTTGGTTTACGCCACGTACTGGGCATGTCTGTAGCACAGGCGAATGAAGTCGCGCGTGATTTGCTTAATAAAGTGAAAATTGGTGATCAAGAGCAGAAGTACCCAGGTCAACTGTCTGGTGGTCAGCAGCAGCGTGTTGCCATCGCCAGAGCATTAACTATGTCTCCTGACATTATGTTGTTTGACGAGCCAACTTCAGCACTTGATCCTGAAATGATTTCTGAAGTGCTGGAAATTATGCGCTCATTATCGAAAGATGGCATGACGATGATTTGTGTGACGCACGAAATGGGCTTTGCAAAAGAGTTTGCTGATCGTATCGTCTTTATGGAGGCGGGCAGTGTGATTGAGATATCGCCGCCAGAAGAGTTTTTTGTGAAGCCAAAAACAGAGCGGGCCAAAGTTTTCTTGGATCAAATTCTAGCGCACTGATGGCTTTTGTTATGACATTTTAAAGTTTCTTATCCAACTCGATAAGAAGTAGACCGTCTCCTCCCAGGGAAAGGTCTTTTTTGGGGCAATACGGCTTAGTCTGTATTGCCTCTTTTTTTGTCCTGCTGTTTCTCTTAGGCGTGAGATACAATACGTGCTCTTGCAACCGCAAAAACTTATTTCAACGTCATAAAACACACATCTCTCGTGTTTATTCTATAGGTTGCGAGCCGTCCAAATTACATGATTAGGCTGGAATAAGGTGCTGAGTATATCGAGGAAGTAGCATGTTAAGATTTTTTAAAATCCGTAATGGGTTGATTCAAGAAATTTCCAAAGAAGATGAGAATTTTGCCACCCTTCAAAAAGAGGCGAACTGGATTGACGCCGCAGAACCCGATGACGACGAGCGATTACAGCTTAAAGCGTTATTGAGAACCGACCTTCCCGAATCCGATGATGTCGAAGAGATCGAAGCGTCTGCCCGTTGTTTTGTTGATCAAGCAGGCATTCATGTTCACTCATTGTTTTTAAATCAAACGGAAGGGCGACACAAAACCTCAACCGTTGCCTGTATCTTGCAGCAAGACAGGTTGATCACCATTCGTGAAACAGAATTGGCCGATTTTAGGTTGTTACGAATGCGCGCTCGTCGTGGACAAATTGTTGTCGATTCGGCCGCACACTTATTGGTTACTTTGCTGGAAAATAAAGTCGAGAACCATGCAGATACGCTAGAAGATTCCCATCGTCAGTTGGAAGGCGTGAGCCATCTTGTGCTAGAAGATGATGAGACAGAGCTGGATACGATTATCGAAAAGTTAGCGCGTCTAGAAGACAGTAACGGCAAAATCCGTCTTTGTTTGATGGATACGCAACGCAATATTTCTTTTCTGTTGCGTCATTTGCCAAATCGACAAGGCTATTCAGAAACCCTACGTGAGGTCATGCGTGACGTTGAAACCTTGATGTCACATACGACTTTCTTGTTTGATAAGATCAACTTCTTGATGGATTCGACGCAAGGTTTTATTAACATCGAACAGAATAAAATCATCAAGATATTCTCCATCGCTTCCGTGGTGTTTTTACCGCCCACATTGGTTGCCAGCATTTATGGGATGAACTTTAAAATCATGCCTGAACTTGGGTTTGATTTTGGTTATCCCGCTGCATTAGGCTTGATGGTATTTTCTGCGTTTGCGCCTTATTGGTATTTTAAGCATCGCGGCTGGTTGTAAGCTAAACGGCATTCTTCCCGTCTTAAAAAATGATCATGTTGAATCCAACATGATCATTCATCTTTTTTTATCACTCTTCATTACAACCACGCTTTAGTGGTTTTTTTATATCTTTTTATTTAAGTAATTACTTATTGAAAATGCGGTTGAGAATGACTACCATTTGTTTAATGTCTTTTATTCATTGGAGAGTGTCGTGGAAGGTTCAGTTCAGCAGAAAATAGTCGACTTCTTGCAGGTCGGTGGACCTGTCGTTTGGATTCTGATGGTATTTTCCGTCGTTGCTTTGACAATTGTGCTATTAAAGTTGTGGCAGTTCTCCTCACTTCGCGCTGAAAGCCTTAAAACAAGTAACTTGGCCCTTGAGCAATGGCGCAGTGAAGACGATGGCGAAACCGCACTTGAGCAACTAAATGAAAAACGCCCAATCGATGCGTTAGTGGGTTACACCATGCGTGCTTTGTTGGCTGCGAATACGCAAGTCGATTTGATTCGTGAAGAGGCAGAGCGCCGCGCAATGAATCAATTGAGCCAGCTTCGTTCTTACCTTCGCCCCTTAGAAATTATTGCGACCTTGAGCCCGTTATTAGGCTTGTTAGGTACGGTATTAGGCATGATCACCGCTTTCCAGCAAATGGAAGGCGCGGGCAATCAAGTTGATCCTTCTGTGCTGTCTGGCGGTATTTGGCAAGCATTGTTAACGACGGCCGTGGGTTTGGCCGTAGCGATTCCAGTGGTCACACTGCAAAGCTGGCTAGAACGTAAAGTAGAACGTATTGCGCATAATATGAATGATGCGGTGACTCAGGTGTTCACTAGCAAACAGGCTAAACAACTGATTGAAAAGTCTGACCAAGAGTTGTTGCATGCCGCTTAACCTTTCTCAACCCAAACGTAAGAACGCAATAAGTTTAACGCCATTGATTGATGTGGTGTTTATCTTGCTGTTGTTCTTTATGTTGACCTCAAGTTTTGTGCCTTGGCGCATTGTTGATACACCGTTATCGGTGGCATCCGATGCTCAAACGCCGCCGCAAGAGAAAGATAACCTTATCCTGACCTTGAAGCAAAATGACGATCAGGTTTGGGTTGATGGCCAAGCGGTTAGTTTCTCCGACCAGTCCCGTTTTCAAACCCTCGTAACCGATCATAACGAAGGTGTTTTTATCATCAAGGCAGAAGACGGTGTCACCTTACAGACCCTAATGCATCTTGCTGATCGCTTAAAACTCAATGGCGCAAACACCGTATCAATTGCGAATGCCTTTGCAATGCCGGAGGCAGAATGAAAATAGGCGAAAAATACGCTGCGAGAAACGCCAGCAGCGATGACAACATGGTGCCACTGATTAACGTGGTGTTTTTGATGTTGGTGTTTTTTATGGTCGCGGGGCAAATCCAAAAAGCAGATCCTATTCCTGTGATGCCTCCACAATCTATCAACGATAACCGTGCCGCAACCGACCCAAATATTGAGATTGTGCTGGGTTCGGACAGCAGCCTTTATGTCGATGATAAATTATTTGTTGTTGATGACGTTCAAGCCTATCTAGAGCAGCAATTTGCTTCCGCTGCAGATAAAGACGGTTTTTGGATACAAATCAAAGCCGATGGTGCCATTTCGTTAGAAAAACTACGCCCCATTTTTAATCAAGTTCGTTTAGCGGGTCTTACGAAAGTCAGCTTGGCGACTCAGCTTGAGCGGGAAAATAAATGATTTCCAAGCGTCATTGGATTATTGCAGGTGGCTTGGCTATTTCTGTTCATGCAGCAGCTTTCTATGCGGTATTTTATGCGCCATCCGTTGGCAGTCAGTCTGTGGGAGCGCAAGGTATTGAGTTCGACCTAGGTATGGTTGGTGATCTTGGTGCTTCGGCACAAAATACAGCGGCTCAAGAAGAAGTGAAAGAAGTAGAGGAAACGGTAGAGGAGCAGATTGAAGAGGTTCAAGAGGAAGTTGAGCCAGAAGTCGAGCCTGAACCAGAAGTCGAGCCTGAGCCCGTTGTCGATCCTGAACCTGAACCAGAAGTCGAGCCTGAACCTATTGTTGAACCAGAAGTTATCAAAGAGCCGGAGCCAGTTGACGTTAAGCAAGTATCGCCAATTGAAGTGAAAAAGCCAGAGCCGAAACCTGAGCCTAAGCCTAAGCCGAAACCCAAACCAGAGCCAAAACCTGAACCCAAAAAAGAAGCGCCTTTGGTAAAGGCTGCTCCTAAACCGGTTGCACCGCCATCAATGGCGAACCAGAAAGCCACAACGGGAAGCTCGAATGCGGCAACCACTGGAGGCAACCCAGGTGCAAAAGCAAACTATTTTACCGAGCTAAAATCTGTGTTGGCTCAGAATAAACGCTACCCAAGAGCATCGCGTCGCCGCAATGAAGAAGGTGTTGTTTCCCTTTCTTTTGTTGCTCATGCGGATGGCTCTGTCTCCGACGTAAAAATCACCGAGAGTTCCGGTCATAAACGTTTGGATAATGCGGTATTGGACATGATAAAGCGTTCAACACCTTTACCTAAATTCTCAAAGGACATGGCTGAAACGGAGTTGCGAATTAACTTACCCGTATCCTTTAAGTTAAGTGACCTTAGATAAGATAGCGAATTTGAGATCATGAAGAATAACAACGCCGCGCTTGAAATATTAAAGCGCGGCGTTTTTATTTGTGGTTTTAAAATCCACATTTTAATGGATTTGATTCGCCTATTGTTGCTGGTTAGCGGACTTTGATTCTAGCCATATTGCTAGTTGTTTAGGAAAGTCCGTTTGAATCGCACCAACACCGGCATTGATAAGTGTGCCCCATATATTTTCAGGATTAATAACCGCTTTTGAATCGGAGAAATCGAAAGGAGGAACAAGATCTAAAGTATTGATCCAAATACGGCAATCCATTTTTTCTAATTGCTGTTTTGCTTCCCATAATTCTTCAATATTCTGTGGTATCAGCTCTATCATAAAAGGTTTAGCTGTTTCTAACGCTTTTAGGTTAGTAATCAGTTGCCCTTTTTTAGGTGTTAGCATTGGCATATGCTTGATGCTGTTATTGAGCGAGTCCCATGTAGCGGAAGTCGTGTTGAAATCAGATTTCACAATAGCGATATCTTGCATGTTTAGTCGTTCTACTTCTTTGATGAGTTCAGGTAACTCCTCTGGTTTTTTTGTGTCAATGTTGACCATTATCTTACCTTTTGCATGTTCTAGCAGCTCGGACAGCAAGGGTAAAGAATGGCCACTAACCGCATTTTCTTCTCTACCATCTCTGAGTCGAAGCCGTAATGTCTTTATCTGCTCTAATGATGTTTCGGAGACAAGACCTGTGCCATTGGTTGTACGATCTAATGTTTCATCATGGATAACGACAAACTCACCTGTTGAGCATTTTTGTGTATCAATTTCAACGATATCAGCGCCTGCTTGTATTGCATGGTCGACTGCTAAAAGAGAGTTTTCAGGCGCTTTTTCCCAAACCCCTCTGTGTGAAATAACCATGATTTTAGAATTCCTCAGGGAAAAATCTAATGGTGCACTATTTGGTGTCATTCTTTTACCTTATGTCTAAATGTAGAAGTATTAAATAAGGCCGCTCATGACTGGGCGGCCTTTGTTTTCTGAGAGAAGGTTTAGTGAAGCGTAACCTCCTTTATGAAAGTATTGGTGATGGACTCTTTAAGGGGTTGATTAGCCCAGTCGGTACTATTTTTCCGTTCTTCTATTGATATCAAAGCATTGCTGTCATCGGCATCTGGGTTTTGTGGTGCTGAGCCAAATCTTTGATTAAATGCTGTTTGAGTTGCAGCGCTAGTGAGCCAGCTGACAAATAATAGAGAGGCGGCAGGGTGTTGAGTATTTTTAGGAATGACGACGATATTTCCACCACCAGGCATGCCTAGTTTAGGAATATAAAATTTGATGTTTTTGGACACTTCGCCTTTGTTTTGTAACCCAGCTAAAAAGTCTTCCCAAGTAGCGACCATGGCAAATTCACCACTATTTAAACGCGTTATGCTGTCTGAATTCGACGCCGTAATAATGTATTTACCTTTGTTGTTATTAAACCAATTCCAAGCCGGCTGCAATTTGGCCATCGTTGTTTTGGTCGGCTTATCCGTTTGATAATGAATGTCTGTGGCAATGTTTTTGGTGATTGATTCTATTAAAGCTGGCCCAGAACCTCCGTTTACGGTGTTAAAACCTAGCATCTCTGGATTTTTGGCTAGGTAAGCATCAAAGTCGGCGATAGATTGGGGTAATTGCTCTTTACTAATGAATGCTGGGTTGTAGGCAATCCCTGTTTGATTTCCCCAATAGGCAACACCGTAACCCTTAGAGTCAGCGCCTTCTATTTTATATTTGAGCTTATTACCATTAGGCAATAAGGAGGGCAAAGGCCCGATCAACGTCTTTTTAGCGTTGATTTTAGTGATGTCTCCACCACCAAGAGATAGCACATCAATATCGCCGTTTTTACGATTAGAGTTGGCTAAGAATTTTTGTAAATTGGCATCATGACTGCCTTCAGGAATAACCACTTCAATACCATAGGTATCTTCGAAACTTTTTACCTGTTGACGAAAATCATTCTGCAAAAACCAGTTGTACCAAACAACTTTGCCTTCACTTTTTGCCTGAGAAACCACTTGCTCCCATGACATAGATGATAAGTCTGCAGCATTTGCAGCGGGAAGGATGCTGACTGAAGCTAATGTGAGAGATAACAGTAACGCTTTCATACATTATTTCCTTTTACATTCATGAAGTTATTTAAGGATTACGTTAAGGGTGAATTACCCTTTGCCCGTTATTGATGCTGTGTTTTGGCCTTTGAGAAAACGCTCTATGAGCAACATCAAAAAGACATTGGGCACAACAAGAATGAGAGACACCACGGCGGCATTCGAACGAATGAAGTTATAGCCGAGGTAAGAATAGAGAATCGTTGGTACTGTGGTGAAATCAGGTGATCCGATGACAAAGGCTAAGGCAAACTCTTCAATGCTCATGATGAAGACCATGATGAAGCTGGCGAATAAGCCAGATCTTAACGTTGGCAAATAGGCAGTACGAAAAACGGTAAAACGACTGCCTCCTAGATCTCTTGTAGCATCCACAATATCTTGTCTAATAAGCGAAAATGAAACCGACAGAATACGAATGGCATACGGTATAAAAAGAATAGTGTGACCCATTAATATGCCTAAAAAGCGTGAGTAAATACCGAGTTCGGTTAGCAGTGATGAAAAAAACAGCGCAACGACAAAACTCGGAATCATCAGCGGCAACAAGGTAAGTGATTGTGCGACGGCCTTACCGGGAAACTCCAAACGTCCAAATGCAAAAGCTGTCGGTAACGCCAGTAAAATGGTACATAGAGCAACGGTTGGCGCCAGCGTATAACTATTCATTAATGCGATCGGAAGTGATGTGGTTGTCCACACTTCTACCCATCGTCTAAAGGATAAAACGGGTGGCAATATATCTGGGTACGACCAAGCATGGCTCGGGTCCACTAAGGACCACAGGATGGCGAGAGAAAATGGAATGACCAATAACAGCAAGGATAGGCCAACAATAAATATTACTAAAAGCTGATTTGTTCGAGACGTGTTCATCGTTTTGCTCCCCACTTAACAACGCGTTCGGTAATAAAAGCGAGTAATAGCGACCCAATAAGAGCCGTGAACATGAGTAATAGAGCGACAGTAGCGGAAAGATGCCAGCCATCTACCGAGGAATTTTTCATACGAAGCATAAATTGAGTGAGCGAATTAACACTGGTGGGTCCTGCAACAGCTTGAAATGAATAGTCTCCAATTGCACCAATGAAGATGATAATTAAGGCAGCCTGTAATGCCCTTAGAGTGAGTGGCAGAATGACTTTTATAAATCGATTCCAGCTACCTGCACCGAGATCTCGCGCGGCATTAATAATATCGTCACCAATAGATTGCACTGCGTTGCTTAGTAACAAGAGAGCAAACGGCATTTGTTTCCAAACTTGCAAAATGATAACGCCTATCCCATAGGTGTCGTTTTGCATACGAATGGGTCGACTGACAAAGCCAAGGTGAACAAAAATGAGATTCAAAAAACCATTAAATGAGATGAAATTGACATATAAAAATGCAGCAACAAGACCATGTACTAGCAAAGGAGCTTTGAGTAGGCTGGAAATAAATTGAGAGCCAGAAAAAGGTTTCCTTAGCCACAGCGCGAGAGGGTAGGCGAAGGCGATGGCGAGAATGGCACTGATCGTCGCTATTTTTAAAGAATAAAAGAAAGATCGCCACAACTGATCGTTAGCTAAAATCTCATGCCAAAACTTCAAGGTGAATTTACTGTCTCCAGCAAAATTGAAGTAGCCAACGGATTGGGCTATTGCCATCGAAATCACGACCACGATAAAGACTAATACGAACCCTAATCCGGGTATAAGCAGTGCGTAAGCTAATAAAGTATTTTTAGACATGATTAAGATTCCTCAGCAAGAAAACGAATCTTATTGGCAGGTATATGGCAGTGAGCTTGTTCTCTTTCCTGTAGCTGCTGAAAGCCAAGACATTGAATCCGAATGTTTAACTGATTACTTGCGGTAGGCGAAAGTAAAAACTCAGTTAAATTGCCTAGAAAAGTTTTGGCAATCACCTTTAGCTCGATATTGTTTATGTCTTGAGTGCCAAAAATCATGTCTTCTGGTCGCCAAAATACATAGGTTTGTTTGGCAACCGGTTTACCGTTGCTTTCGACCAGCAACTCACCAAGCTCTGTTTGTACTCGATAGCCGGTTGTTGTTTGTTCAAGAACCGTGGCGGCTAATATATTGGCAGCGCCAATGAAGTCCGCAACAAAGCGATTGACTGGATTATGATAGATTTCTTGGGGCGAGCCGATTTGCTGTATTGCGCCTTGGTTCATTATGACGACTAAATCAGACATGGCTAATGCTTCAGCTTGATCGTGGGTGACATAAATGGCAGTAAAATTTTGTTTTTTCTGTAACTGGCGTATTTCGAAGCGAACAGAATCGCGTAATTTTGCATCAAGATTGGATAGTGGTTCATCAAACAAAATGACTCCAGGCTGAATAGCAAGCGCTCTTCCAAGGGCGACGCGCTGTTGCTGTCCGCCGGATAATTCTGTGGGTAATTTATCTAGTTGTGACGTCAGAGATACTTGCTCTGCCACTTCATTAAGAAGCACTCTTTGTTCGTCTTTTGGTAGGTTTTTTTGCTTAGGACCAAATAAGAGATTATTTGCTACGCTCAGGTGTGGAAACAAGGCATAAGATTGGAAACACATGGCCGTGTCTCTTTTTTCTGGCGGTAGGTTGTGGACCTCTTTGTCACCAATAACGATTCTACCTGAGGTAGGAGAGGTAAACCCCGCAATGGTTTTCAATAGCGTTGTTTTACCACATCCAGAGGGTCCAAGTAGGGTAACAAATGAGCCACTTTCAATGTTTAGAGATACATTATGTAATGCTTCAAAATCTCCAAATCTCACTTTAATCGAGTCAATAAGTACGCTAGTCATGACTTTCTTTCTCTTTATAATTATGGGTATTCGTTCTGTGTTGATTAAATTTCCAACACAACATTAATACACTTATAGAGTATTAATGTAACAATAATATTACACTTTATGTTTAATATTTGTTTTTTTATCTGATAGTCGGTAAATTAACGCAGAGAGAAAATAGGGAAAGGCCGGAATATTTGAATGATTAATGATGTAATGGAATCTATGAAAGTAACGGCGAATGAGCGCATGATTTTAGATATAGTGAGGCGCTCAAAAGGCCTTGCTCGTTCGGCTATCACAAGACAAACCAATTTGACCCAGCAATCGGTGCATCGAATTGTTGATCGTTTGTTGGAGCTCGAATATTTGCAATTGGGAGATTCTGTCGTCCAAGGACGCGGTCAACCAAGTCGAGCGGTGAACCTAGCTCCTAATGCTTTTTTTAGCCTAGGAGTGTCATTAAATACCGATGTTATGTTGGTATGTTTGGTGAATTTTAATGGCAAAATACTGGTGCAAGAAAACATCCCTTTTGCGCCAGTTAATCGTCGGGAAACACAAACATGGTTAAGAGCATTAGTCGTCAAATGGCGGCAAGACTACCCTTTTATTGAAGGACGTATTATTGGTTTAGGCTTTGCAATGACTGGGTATTTTGTCAAACAAAAAGGACACATACGTCCGCCAGACCCATTGCTAGATTGGGCTGGGATTGACCTAGAACATGAGCTGAGTCACTTACTTAATATGCCTGTGATCTTGTTAAATAATGCCACGACTGGTGCGATTGGTGAGGCTTTTCATGGCGCGGGTTTGAAATATCAGACGTTTGGCTATTTGTCATTTGATTTTGGTTTTGGCGGAGGCATTGTTATTGATGGAGAGCCTTTCTTTGGGGCTTTTGGGAACGCCGGAGAAATAGGGCGTATCTACACGACGGACGAAATACCAAAACGTCCTGCTTTGGCTATCTTGTTGGAGATGCTTGCGAGTCGTGGTGTTCATGTGCCATCAGTTGCTAGGTTGAATGATGAATTTGATTCCGATTGGCCCGTATTGGCTGAATGGATTCAACTGACTACGCCCCATTTGTTACGCGCTATTAATGCTCTTCGAAGTGTTATTGATCCTAGTGCTATCGTTCTAGGAGGACAAATCCCTAAGCCATTAGCACGTATGTTATTGGCTGCTTTAGAGCAACAAGGGGTGAAATCGCCACAAGATATTTCGGTTTGGCCGAAGATGATAGTCAGTGAATTGGAAGATGACTCAGCCGTATTAGGTGCAGCACTACAGCCGTTGAGGAATATGTTTTTCCGCAAATAATGTAATGCCTATAGAGCATAGGCATTACATAGCATTTTTGTTTCAAAAAGGGCTTATTGAGCAATAAGTATTTTTGGGGTTGGGTTTTGCGGTAGCAGTAACCAAACCTTGCCAAAATGCTTTAGCTGACCTGCATGGAAGTGCGCTTCTTCGCCTATGCCTTGGTACCAATCGATATGTCCCGGTCCTTTAATGGCACCACCTTTGTCTTGGGCTAATAGCAGACGGAACTCATGACCGACTAAGTTACCATAAGAGTCTAATTTAGGAACTTGTGCCAATAAAATGGAGCCAAGTGGAATGACGTTAGGATCGACGGCGGCTGAATACAAAGGCGTTAATGGTACGTTGGCTGCACCAACTGGGCTTTGTGGTCCTTCGCTGAAAAATAAATAACTTGGGTTGGTGGATAAAATTTCCCGATTACGCTCTGGGTGATCGCTTAGCCACTGACGAATGCTTTGCGCCGAAATATCGGCTCGATTAATCTCACCTCGCTCGATAAGTTCTTTTCCTAAACTGCGGTAAGCATGACCGTTTACACCGCCCCAAGATAAGAGCTTCTGCTCGCCATCTTCATATTCAACCACGCCGGAACCTTGTACGTGCAAGAAAAAATTGTCGACTAAACTGGATGTGTAGGCAATTTCTAAGCCTTGTCCCGCCAGCGCATTTTCAAAATCTATTTCTTCCCGAGATGGGTAGGTTCCATCAAGTTTACGTTGTGTTGGTTTACGATACAGTGGGTAACGATACACTTCATCTGGTAAGTGTCGAACAGGCAAAACAGGCACGTAATAACCGGTGATTTGTACGTTGCCTCTTTGGTCTTGGCCAGACAATTGGTGAGCAATTAATTGCGGCTGTTGTGCGGGATTGTGCAGCCATTTACCAATCTCTTGCGCAACGATTTTCAAATCTGCGACGCTGGTTTGTGTATTCTCAAGTACAAAATCTTTATCGCCAATGCGGTTCAAGTACTTTAGTTGTTGCTGTAAGCCACTTTCGAAACTTGCGTCGGGCATGGGTAAGCCCGGTGGTAGACTTTCTTTTAAATACAATGTCTCACGTTTCAGTGCGGCTGTATCTCGGCCATTGTTTTCGAAGTCATTGGAGCTATCGATCTCGTTTACACTGCAGCTGCTAAGCAGGGTAAAAGAAATGAGGCAAAGTGGACGAATTAGGAAACGGCGATGGTTTTTTGTCGGTAAAAGGTGTCGTAAAAAAGAAGAAAAAATCATAAGCCCTATTTCTATAAAATGAATCGGTAAAGTAATAAAAGGTCGAGTTCTGACCACGCCTATTTTGACCATGAATAGCGAGCGAGGTTCATCTTGAGTTTTTATAGAAATGAAAGCAACGTTGGAAGAAGGGTTTTACACTTTACCAACGCCTCAGAGATCAGAACATGAGATATTCATAGGCTTGCCTGAGTCCAATGAAGACTTCCTGATCACCGCCTCGGTCTGGGTGATGCTTCTGGGCGAGCTTGCGGTATTGCTGTTTGATGGTCGCCTTGGTCGGATTACTGTTGTCGATTTGCAGCGTTTTTAAAGCGGAATCTCGGTTACCTGATAAACTGATGCCTTTGTAGAAGCTATTGAGAAGGCGAGAAACTTCATCTTCATCGGTTTTTTCGTATTCTTCCCAGTCTAGGTAGTAAGCCGCTAATTTTGCATCGACGCTGTCGTTTAAACTGGTACTAGCAGACAATTGGATGTCTGCTGCACTAACAAGATAGATTCGAAGTGCACTGATGTTTAACATCAGGTTTTCTTCTTGCCAAAGGCTGCTTTGTAATTGATACAAAGCATTCATAATAAGAAAATGCTGACGAAACAGCTGCAAATTCGCATCGTCGGCAAGCTTGCTAAATTCTGGTAGCTGATCTTTTAACGCTTTTAGTATGTCAAACTCACTCATACCATTTGGGTGGTTTTTTAGGATCGCGAGAATCGGACCAACTAAAGGGTTTTTCATATCTAGCTCGTATACTTTAGGTATTTATTACAGTGTATGTGATGAACCTAAAAAGGGTCAAAGTTGAGCTGGATATTTTTTGTTAACTTGAATAGTAGAAAGACAACGTTATGTTATGGATTGTTGGTATTGTCATTGCTCTTTTATTATTTGTTGGACCAAGCGCGTGGGTAAAATTTACCTTAAAACGCTACGCCACGGATCGTGACGATTTAGCGGGAACAGGTGGCGAGCTAGCGACCCACTTGGTGAAACGCTTTGAGCTGAAAGACGTAAAAGTAGAAGCGGCACAAGAAGGCCAAGACCATTTCGACTTTGGACAACATGCGGTTCGTCTGAGCCCGAGTGTGCTTAATGGTCGCTCATTAACCGCTGTCGCCGTGGCGGCTCACGAAGTAGGGCACGCCATTGCTCACGAGAAGAAACAAAAGATCTCTCATTTAAGTTCACGTTATTTACCTTTTGCTCATGGCGCAAGAAAGATTACCGCAGGTTTATTAGTCGGCTGGCCGCTGATTTCGGTGCTACTGCATTTGCCTTACGCCGTGGCGCTTCATGCGCTGGTGGTTGGCTTGTCCGGCTTACTTGCGGTTATCGTGCAACTGGCAATACTGCCGGAAGAATGGGACGCCAGCTTCAACAAAGCACTACCCATATTGAGAGAAGGCAACTACATCCCACAGGAAGATCTACCCAAAGTGAAACGCATCTTAACCGCCTGCGCCATGACCTACGTCGCTGCTGCGTTAATCAAAGTACTCTTCGTGTGGCGATGGTTTAAACGCTAACTCCCTTCTTTACTCCGCCTCGTAGGTCGGATGAGGGAGGCACGACCGTAATCCGACGTGTTGATGTAAGTCGCGCCTTCAGGCCGAAAAGTCACGTGCACACAAGACTCGAACCAAACGGCGTAAATTTTTGGCCATTTTTTTCAACCGCTTTACGTTTGTCTGTGAGGGCCTCAAGTGAGCGTGACGTTAGGTTAAGTTGGGAATACGCGGTAAGCATAGGTTTGTTGTTCCTGTAGGAGAAAACAAAAAGCTTTAGAGGATTTGAAGGATGAGAACGAGTGGGTTGCCGGACGCCTACGCTTTATTACACCTAATATTTTGAGCCATTTTAAAGCTGATGTTGCTTCAAATGCGTTTTTCACAGGAAAGTCAGAGAAAAATTATGGCGCTTCATGCATGAAACGCCATAATTCAGGGGTAAATAAACTTCTCGATTTTATACGTAGAAGTAGTTATTTTTGATGTTTTTTAATTCCTTTTACTTATTTTTTCAAATATATAATCTACTCTTTTTTCATCTGTATGGTATTCTCTTATTTTTCTAAGCCCTGCTTTGGCAATAGCTTCTCTTTTGGAGTCATTTTTTAAATAGTATTCACATAAATCATTAAAATCTGTCAAATCATCTTTAAAAAATACTATTTCTTTTTTATCTTCGAAATTATTTGGAATGACAATTTTTGGTTTTTGGCTTAACATAAAACCACCGACTGCAGGTACTTCCCAGTAGCGCATAGTATCCCATCCGCCACCCCTTACATTGATAGTTATTTTACAATTAGCTAACTCTTGTAGATAAAAATCCCCCTTCCTTTTATATTTGCTGAATTTTTGGTTTCGTGTTGTTCCGTTTCGACTGCAGTCATATTTATCTTCAATATTCTTTAGTACTTCAGTTCTAAAAGGATGTGATTCTACGGCCCAGAAAGAGACATCATATTTATAATTCTTCGAAATTTTTGGTAGTCTATCAAAGTTAAATGACATTGGTAGAGGAGCTACATTTTTATCATATACCTTGTCCTCAAAAAACTCTCTTTTAAAGATAAAATCAAAAGGTCTGATAGATAAGGCTTCATTATAAAGATTGGCATTTCCATATCCCTCAAGGTCTTGGCCTATTCCTTCTCTATCACCACCATCAATAAAAATGATAGGCACATTATTTGGTATTTTTTTAGCTATCTCTATGTATGTTTCAAAGCTCTTTATTTTTGTTGAAGCTAAAAATACATAATCAATTTTTTTAAAATCCACAAAGCGAAAAAAACTAAAAAACGAACCGCTCACGTAACCAAGGTTTTTAGGGTATTTTTTGTAAGGAATATGATATTTTAGATTCCACCTGTAGTCTAAAATATTCTCCATTCCGAATTTTTTTACTAATCCGCTATATGTCAAATCCTGAACATAATCAGCAGACGATGTGTTTATATAGAGTATTTTCATAAATCGTCCAAATTTTTTTAATTCAATAAGCCGTTCTAATATTTATTTTCAATAATTTTATTGATACCTATTATCTTTCATTAAAGTGATATTTTTTATAGATTCCCGCAACTTTAGCTGGTATTTGTTATTTTCAGTTACACATTTTTTATTAGTAGAATTTGAAAATTCTTCTCTTTTTAAAAAAGAAAAATTGTATCAGAATCTTGTTTTAATATGCAGATTTCTTTAAAAATCTATCAGGTATGTCTGTTATTGATAGCTTTCTTAAGACATCATCAACATTGGTGCTTGATTGTTATGATTTGGCATGTGGTCATTACACACTTTCTCCATTGTCTCAGCTAAGTTTGCCTTGGCGGCGGTGAAGCTTATTGCATCCATGATGACTCCCAAATTTCCTGTATGTTTTTATATGTTTTAGCGTGCTGGTGAATAATAAGCAATTTAACAAAATCCATAAAGAAATCGTCACAAAAAAGGCATGAACTTCGCATAAAATCGTCTTACCATGAAAGCTGACTTTTTGGTTAGTATTTTTGATACGCAAGATGATTGTATGAATGGAGTTTTTGCATGACGTTTTTTGTTCCTAAGGGCGCGACGCTTTTCGCCTCTTCTTTGTTGTTTGCTGCGATGGCGCAGGCTTCTACCATTGACTTGCGGGTCATGGAAACCACGGATATTCACATGAATTTGGTGGATTACGATTACTACGGCGATAAGCAAAGTGATGCGGTGGGCTTGTCTCGTGTGGCGACTTTGATCAAAGCGGCGCGTGCTGAAGTAACCAACTCTGTGTTGGTGGATAACGGTGACTTATTACAGGGCACACCGTTGGGCGATTATGTTGCCAAGGGTCGAGTGCTGCGCTTTGGTGAGACGCATCCTGCATTTAAAGCGATGAACTTATTAGATTACGATGTGGGTAATATCGGTAACCACGAGTTTAACTACGGCTTAGACTTTTTAATGAAGAGTTTAAGTGGCGCTAATTTCCCTTACGTTAACTCTAACGTGTATGTGGACGATGGCGACAACGATGCGTCTAACGATCAGCCTTATTTCCAACCTTATATCATCAAAGACAAAACTTTCGTCGATTCTGACGGCAAAAAACAAACGGTCAAAATCGGTTACATTGGTTTTGTACCACCGCAAATTATGACCTGGGATAAAGACAATTTAACTCATAAAGTTATTGCCAAAGACATTATCGAAACAGCCAATAAATACATTCCTGAAATGAAAGCCAAAGGCGCGGATGTGATTATCGCGATTCCGCACAGTGGCATGATGAACTCGCCTTACATGAAAGGCGAAGAAAACGCGTCTTATCATCTTGCAAAAGTAGACGGCATTGATGCGATTTTATTTGGTCACTCTCATCGCATTTTTCCTGGCGACAAAGCATTAGACGCCTTTGAAGGTGTGGATGGCGAAAAAGGCACGGTATTTGGAAAACCAGCAACTATGCCCGGCTTTTGGGGTTCTCACCTTGGGGTAATTGACCTGAAACTTGAGCCAGCTGGCAATGGTTGGAAAGTCGCTGATGGCAAAGCCGAAGTGCGTGCTATTTCTCGCCGTGAAGGCCGAACTACTGTAGCTTTGGTTGAAGCCGATGCGAGTATCAATGACGCGGTAGAAACCGAGCACGAAGGTACTTTGGCCTACATGCGTCGTAAAGTCGGTGAATCTACGGCGGACATCAATAGTTTCTTTGCACTCGTGCAAGATGATCCATCCATTCAGATCGTGAACAATGCGCAGATTTGGTATGTGGAAAATATCGTTCGTGGTACATCTTATGAAGGTTTGCCAATCTTGTCTGCGGCAGCGCCGTTCAAGGCTGGTGGTCGCGGTGGCCCAGAATATTATACTGATGTGCCAAAAGGCGATATCGCGCTGAAAAACGTCAGTGATTTGTACATTTATCCAAACGATTTAAAAGTCGTGAAGTTAAGTGGCGAACAAGTGGTTGAGTGGTTAGAAGCCGCGGCAGGGCAGTTTAATCAAATCGATACGACATCTGCTAAGCCACAAGAATTGGTGAATGCGTCTTTCCCAACTTATAACTTTGATGTGATCGACGGTATTTCGTACCGTATCGATGTCACCCAGCCTGCTCGCTACAACGGAGATGGGGAAGTGGTGAATAAAGACGCGCATCGTATTACCAAGGCGATGTTTAACGGCGAACCATTAAGAATGAAAGATGAGTTCTTGGTAGCAACCAATAACTATCGCGCTGGCGGCGGCGGTCATTTCCCTAACCTGAATGGCGAAACCATCGTGATTGATGCGCCAGATAAGAACCGTGATGTAGTGGCGAATTACCTACTGAGCCAAACAACCATAAATCCAGCGGCTGACGGCAATTGGTCGTTTACCGAGTTTGGTAAAGCAAAAGTCTTGTTTACAAGCTCGCCGAAAGCAAAAGAAGCCGCTGGTAAAAACATGGTTTATCAGTCTTTAGATGAAAATGGTTTTGCCGTCTTTGAGTTGAAATAGCTGAGTTGCAATAACGGCTATTGAAATAGAACGAAGCGCCTAAACAAAAAAACGCCTGCTAGGATTTAGCAGGCGTTTTTTGTGAGCTTTTTTGCCTTTTATTAACGCTGTTTGGTTTCAAACTCTGGATGAATCCAAACGGGTGCATCTAGGCTCGGCAAGGCGGCTTTGCCAAGAATCATGTCGGCGGCTTTTTCCGCTACCATGATAGTTGGTGCGTTTAAGTTGCCGTTGGTGATGGTCGGGAAGATAGACGAATCCACCACGCGTAGGCTTTCGATTCCGCGGACTTGGCATTGCTCGTTCAGCACGGCCATCGGGTCGTTGTCGTCGCCCATCTTACAAGTACAAGATGGATGATAAGCACTCTCCACGTTATCTTTTACCCATTGGTCGATTTCTTCATCGCTCTGGATGTTCATCCCGGGCTGAATTTCATCTCCACGGTAATCGTCTAGCGCCGATTGTTGAAGTACTTCGCGGGTTAGGCGAATGGTGTCGCGCCAGTCTTGCTTGTCTTGTTCCGTCGATATGTAGTTAAACAAGATACGTGGTTTCGCCGCTGGATTAGCGGATTCTATCCATAACTTACCACGGCTTTCTGGCTTGTTTGGGCCAACGTGTACTTGGAAACCATGGCCTTCAACCGCTGCTTGGCCGTCGTAACGCATGGCCGCTGGCAAGAAGTGATATTGAATGTTTGGCCATTTAAGACCTGCACGAGAGCGAATGAAACCACAAGATTCAAAGTGGTTAGTTGCGCCTAGTCCGGCTTTAAACAACATCCAGCGAGTACCGATCAAACCTTTGCTGATCAAGCCAAGCTTACTGTTTAGCGTCACAGGTTGTTTGCAGTAGTACTGGAAGTAGACTTCCAAATGGTCTTGCAGGTTTTCACCAACGCCTGGCAGTTCGTGAACCATAGGAACGCCGGCTTTTTCTAGTACGTCTTTTGGACCTACGCCAGACAGTTGTAACAACTGTGGTGAACCAACCGAGCCAGCTGACAGAATGACTTCTTTGCTGGCAGTGGCGTGTTGAGTTTGGCCGTTTTTGCTGAACTCAATGCCTGTGGCTTTTTTATTTTCAAATAACACTTTGTGGCTTAGAACGCCTGTTTTGAGTGTTAGGTTAGGGCGTTGCATAGCACGACGTAAATAGGCGTTAGACGTAGAAGCACGCACGCCATTTTTTACTGTCATGTGCATTGGTCCAAAACCTTCCTGACGAAACGCGTTGTAGTCGTCAGTTTTGCCGTAACCGGCTTCTTCGCCTGCATCGATAAAGGCTTGGTAAAGCGGGTTGTAGGTCATGTCGTTGCCGTTGTTGGTCGACAATGGGCCGTCGCCGCCACGGTATAAGTCCGCGCCGCCTTTCCATGTTTCGGCTTTTTTAAAGTAAGGCAGGCAAGTTTGGTAGTTCCAACCTTTGGCGCCGTTTTCTTCCCATTGGTCGAAATCACACGCATGACCACGCACATAAACCATGCCGTTAATAGACGATGAACCGCCTAGTACTTTGCCGCGTGGGCAATGCATTTCACGGCCATCAAGACCAGGCTCTTTGTCCGTGTGGAATTGCCACGCGTATTTTGTCGTGTTCATTGGGTAAGACAAGGCCGTTGGCATTTGGATAAAGACGCTTTTATCTGAGCCGCCCATTTCCAATAGCAACACCTTGTGTTCGCCACTTTCTGTCAGTCGGTCTGCTAGCACACACCCTGCGGAGCCAGCACCGACGATGATGTAATCGTACGTTTCGTTTGCCATGCTTATCTCGTTTAATAAGAGCCTCGTTTAATAAAAGAGGCTCGTTAAAGTAAAGTGTTGAGCCGACTAGTAAGGGCTTTGAATGTCGTTTAGATCGACAAAAACACTTTTTGTTTGTGTGTAGTGGTACAAGGTTTCGATGCCGTTTTCACGACCGATACCAGACTCTTTGTAACCGCCCACTGGCATTTCGGCCGGAGAAGAGCCCCATGCGTTGATCCAGCAAATACCGGCCTGCATTTGACCAATAATGCGATGTGCACGAGCAAAGTCTTTGGTGAATACGCCAGCGGCTAAGCCAAGTTTAGTATCGTTAGCGCGAGCAATCACTTCGTCTTCGTCGGTGAAGCTAAGCACAGACATGACTGGGCCGAAGATTTCATCACGTACTTGTGGCATGTCGTCGGTGCAATCAGTGAAAACAGTTGGAGCAACAAAGGCACCTTTGTCTAAGCCGTTTTCAGTAATTTGGTAACCGCCGCATAACAAGGTCGCACCAGCGTCTTTGGCCGCTTGAATGTAGCCCAAGACTTTCTGCATGTGATCTTTGGAAATCAACGCGCCGACTTGCGTGTTCATATCCATTGGATCACCAATAATCATGGCTTCAGTACGTTGTTTTAATTCTTTGGTGAAAGCGTCCAACATGTCAGCGTGCACGAATACACGAGTACCGTTGGTGCAAACTTCGCCTTGTGTATAGAAGTTGGCTAGCATCGCCGCAGAAACAGCCTGATCGACAGGCATGTCTGGGAAGATGATCATTGGTGATTTACCACCAAGTTCCATGGTTACCTGCTTCAAAGATTGTGCAGAAGCGGCCATGACTTTTTTGCCTGTTCCCACTTCGCCAGTGAAAGAGACTTTGTCGATGTCTGGGTGGTTGGTGATCATTTGACCTGTGCGACCGTCCCCTTGAATGACGTTGAAAACACCATCGGGCAAGCCCGCTTGGGTGTATATTTCCGCCAGTTTAAGCGCTGTAAGCGGTGTTTCTTCTGAAGGTTTGAAGATCATCGCGTTACCGGCAGCCAGCGCAGGACCAGATTTCCACATAGCGATTTGAATCGGGTAGTTCCACGCGCCGATGCCAGCGCAAATGCCAAGTGGCTCGCGACGAGTGTAGAAGAAGTTGCCATTGCCAAGGTCTTGGTAATCGCCTTGGATCTTGTCGGTTAGACCTGCGTAATATTCGATCACGTCAGCGCCTGTTTGAATGTCTACGCAAATAGCTTCTTGAAGTGGCTTGCCTGTGTCTAATACTTCTAGACGAGCAAGTTCTTCGTTGTTTTCACGTAATAGTTCCGCTGCTCTTTTTAGAATACGGCCGCGTTCTACAGGGCTCATTGCGGCCCACACTTTTTGACCTTGTTTGGCAGACTCGATAGCAGCATCTAGTTCAGCTTGTCCTGCGTGCTCGACTGTTGCAATCACTTCGCCTGTGGCTGGGTTGATTGTCTCAAAGTGTTCACCGCTGGTGGATGCATGGTAGCGGCCATGAATGTATTGCTGCTGATGTGCCATGATGTGCCTCTTTATGTCTGTTTCAATGCTCTGTTTGGAGGGCATTGAGATATTTGAGTTTTTATTAAACGCGCGTTTAATAAAAACAATTGTACATATTTTGACTATAAATTGCAGCTCGAATCCATGAATTAGTCGTTTGGGGCAAAAAGATGACGCTATGGAACGAGGTTATTTAAGGAAATTGATTACAGGATGATTGTATGTAAAAGATCCCTCAAACAAGGCATTGAGAGAGGCGAGCGTCTCAACTCAAAGTCTAAAAGTGAGACGCGCTGTTTGTGGAAGTAAAGGCTAAGAAGCGCTATTACAAGCTGATCACGCCGTTGGTGTCGTAGCTTATTGGGCTTGGAACATAGGCATCAGCCATGTCATCGTTTAGCCATTCTGTGCCGTCCAGAACATAACGAAATTGGTACGAGGTTTCGATATCCAAATTAAGAGTCGACACAAAAATGCCAGACTTCTGTTTTTTCATCGGGTTGGCTGTGCTGTCCCAATTATTAAAATCACCAACGACAGCGACGCTTTTTGCATCACCGATCACTTCAGCAGGCAAGGCGAATTTTACTTTGCATTCTGGTTTGGTTTTCAAATAGGTTTTCTCAATCATTTCCAGCTCCATGGTCTAGCGATAGACAAATGTGTAAGGCTACTGCAAAAGCCCGAGGGTAGATAAAACATATTCTTTAAATATGCTCTCGAAAAAGATTCTTTAAAAGGTGAAGCAAAGCTTACGCCATATTTTTTAACTGATTAATCCAAAAGAAAAAAAGCGCTAAGATCTTTTTCGGGTGTATTTTTTTGATCCGTTTTATTGTTTAAAGCGACGCTTAATGCGTCATTTCAGAGCTTACGATTTTTGTCTGTATTTTAAACAGTAAATTCACATTGTAGACCGCTTTCATGTCCTATACTCAAATGACACCAACAAAAATAACGAGGTGTTTCTATGGATATTCAAATGATCGTTCTTATTGTGTTAAGTATTATGCTGATCATTAAGATTGTGTATCTGGTTGTCTTTAAGCGCCCAGAACAACAAGATGATGACCATTCCCATAGCCATCACTCTCATGTTCGTCATGCTCACGGCCGTCACTATCGCCGACATCACCACGATTCGTGATCGCTAGTTATGGCTGAGTGCCATCGTTATGACCGCGGTAACGTTTGTTTTTCGCTTCT
Organism: Marinomonas sp.; assembly: GCF_965225885.1. Lineage (NCBI taxonomy): Bacteria > Pseudomonadati > Pseudomonadota > Gammaproteobacteria > Oceanospirillales > Oceanospirillaceae > Marinomonas > Marinomonas sp. Next base: position 102,454 of record NZ_OZ245329.1, on the reverse strand, counting down.
TTGACTGTATTTAGGTCTACTAGGACCAAACCGTCCACACAGTAGCCAAAGTCGGCATCGACACCAAAGTCTAAGAAGCGAACCCCGCCCGGTTCACACAATTCACTGTACTGCTTGAACAGTGTTGGTACGCTGGCACCAAAGTGGCTAAGCTGTTCTTTTAGCACTCTAAAATCTTCTTCATAATCATCACCACTGAACATGCCAGATATGATGTCAGCATGTTCAGCGTTGACTTGATAAGGCGTGAAAGAACGCGCCAAGTGTTCTTTGTCGGCATAATAAAGCTTGTAGAAAGAAACAATAAAATCTTTCGCTATTTGTGGGTAGCTGTTGCTTAGGCTCACTGGACCAAACATATAGCGAATTTCAGGATGTTTATCTAAATACGCTCCAATGCCGTACCACAAATAATCTAGGCTGCGTTTGCCCCAATATTTTGGCTGGATAAAGCTACGTCCTAGCTCGATGCCTTGTTCGAAATAAGGTTCCATATCGCAAGAGTATTGGAACAACTCGGCGCTGTAGATACGATTTGGTGTGTCTGATTTCATGTAGCGTGCAACTTCACCGATGCGATAAGCGCCAACGATTTCTAGCTCTTCCTCATCCCATAAGATCAAATGGCGATAGTATTGATCGAATTTGTCTAAATCAGAGCGCTCGCCTGTGCCTTCACCGACTTTACGAAAGGCGATTTCACGCAAGCGCCCGATTTCTTTCATCGTCACCGACATCGGATCGTAATCAAATAGGTAAATTTGTTTGTTGTCTTTGGTGCTGCCAAGATGCTCGGCAATTTTGAGCTCTTGTTTGATCATCTGTCTATTTTGCGGATGCTCAACGGTTTTTTCTGTTTTAAGCAGCGGTTTTTTGCCTTTAGCAATACGATACAAATGGCGCTTCACCAGTTTGTTTTTCTCTTTATCGCTTAAAGGCAACTGTGCCAGCTCTTGAATCGGAATAGCTTGGCCAACTTGCATCGGAATTTTACGATTACGCTGGCGGAACATTTCGTTAGCAAGCTGCAAGGTAGAGAGTGGGCGATACAAAAGAGAGCTGGTATAAAACAGCATGGAATTTCGGCCGCCAATGTGAACTGGCAATAACGGACTGTTGGTTTTTTGCGCCAGTTTTAGATAGTTTTGATTCCAATGCTGGTCTTTTACGCCGCTTGGCGACATACGAGATACCTCGCCAGCAGGGAAAATAATCACCGCTTCTTCATTATGTAAGCAGCTCATGATGGCTTTTAGTTGCTGGCGTCCGGTTTTTCCACCGAGATTATCGACGGGAAGTACGAGTTGTTTTAAACCGTCAAATCCCATTAATAAATCATTGGCGACGATTTTTACGTCTGGACGGATTTCACCGATCAATCGAAGTAAAGCGAGACCATCTAAGGCACCAAGAGGGTGATTGGCGATGATCATCACTCGTCCGCTAGCGGGAATATTTCGACGGTCCACTTGACTCACTTGATAACTAAAGTTGAAGTGATCCAGAACGCGATCAATAAATTCGAAGCCGACACAGCCGTTGTTTTTTTCCAGGAATTGGTTTACTTCACTTTCGTGGAATAAGCGTTTTAACACGCTTAACGTCGGGCGAGTGATAAATGGGCTTTTGTCGAAAAATTGAGGGGATTTACTGGCAATCATTTGCTCGACTTGTATCACAGTGGTGCTCCGCTCTAATAAGTTTTTATGTATCTTATTACAGAGGTTAGAGCGTCAATATGACAGGGTCGTGACGTTTGTGTGGCGAAAATATGACCAGTTAGTAAAGAACTTTCACAACTATTTTATTCGTCAATGTGTATGAGGAAAACAGTAAATAAGGTAAATGGCCTAGAGGTTTGCTTTGTTGGTTAGCTGGTTGGTGTATTGTCTTCGTCTGTTGGTTCTTCAAATTTATAGAAGAAGTTCCACAAACAATATAGCGTGATGCCCGCTGCAACCATGGCCCAGATAGGTTCATTTGATACCCATTCCAGAATTGCCCATGCCACACAGAATAGTGTGACGGCAACTCGACGCCATTTAGGACGGAAAAAAGCGCGATCTGATTCGGTAAGCATAATGTTCCTGCATCTATATAAAGTTAGATTATTATTTTAGGCTTTATGTATAAATAGAAAAATATCAGGTAACTATTTGATTCGCCAACCTAATTTGCGTTAATAAGGTAATCTTAAAACAGCGTCTATAGAGTTGGCGTACAAACGAAAATAGCGAGGGATATTTACTAGTAGTAAGTATCCCTAAAGCTTATTGTGCTTTCGTTTTGCTATTTCCTAGGGAAATGTGGCGTGATCCTGTTAGCTGAGATTGCCCACTAACTCCTGAATCGATTTTATCTATGTGTCCACCGCGAGCTAGAAACTCTTGCATTTGCTTTTCAATGGATTCAGACGTCTCCGAAGCTGCTGGCTGTTTCTTCTTAGTTGCCATGATAAATAGTCCTTGTTTTTAGTTTGAACAACGACTATATCAGATTTTCACAAAATTTGCTTGTTATTGGCTAACGTCTGCAATCGTGTGCCTATCGTTGGCTCTGCTGATAGGCACAGCCGCTTTTATTAACTCGAATGTGGATGGTAGCGACGCATGATTGGATTCAATAATCGCGTTAACCAGCCGGTAAATTCAATCGGAGCGTCTAATACTGTCAAACAGATGCATTCCGCGTCTTTGGTGACGATTGGCTTATGTTTGTGGCTGGCGTCACGATTGATAAAGTCGCCTTGTCGATAAACACCGCTTTCATCAGAAAAAGCGCCTTCTAATACCAAGGTGATTTCATCGCCGGTATGAGTGTGAGTTGGCATGTGAGCGCCAGCTTTTACTCTTGTTAAAGCAATTTGTGCACCGCCTTCTTCGTTATAAAGCGTAGCGATCTTAAACGAGGGGGATAAACGCATCCAATTGAGGTCATCGTAACTTTTTTTAATAAATTGACGAAGGCTCTTAGGTATAGCGTAGTTATCCCAATCAATCACTGCTGGCTCTTCTTCAGCCTTCAGATCATCGCTTTCTTGCTCGACTTGTCGGTTTAGCTTTTCAAAAAAGCTATCTTTTAAATTGCTCAGCTGACGACTATCGGTTTTAGTCTGATCAAAAAGGTGCGAGCCAAGCATTTCCAGCTTGCGGATTTGCTGTTGGCATTCTTGGCAACGCTCTAAATGTGTAGACACACATAAAGAGTGAGCTAATGGTAATGAGCCGGCAGCGTAGTCGGTCAGTATTTCAATCGATGGATGGTAGTTAATCATCGATACTACCTCTTAACGTAAATAGTGAGTTTGTGCAAAGCAAGGCGAACTCGAGACTTTATTGTTCCGAGAGGAAGAGATAACTCTTCTGCTGCTTCTTTATGGGTTTTGCCTTCTAAATAAACTTTAGCTAAAACCTGTTTTTGATCCGCAGGTAATTTATCTAAGCCTTGTTGAATCCGTTCCTGATCTCTTTTTTGTTGTGCGTCTTTAAACGGGTCTGCATTCTCGTCGACCACATTTTGCCAAAGATATTCAGGATCAATATCTGATTGATGGCGACTGTTTTTACGCAAATAATCAATACGTGCGTTTCTTGCTAGAGTAAAAACCCAAGTGTTGAGAGACGCGGACTCAGGTTTGTAAGTATGAGCCTTGTTCCAGATGCGAATCATCACTTCTTGAGCTATGTCATCGGCCATTAAATTCGCGCCAGGTTGTGCGGCGAGACAGAAAGCTCTTACTTTCGGAACATAGTGATCAAACAGTCGAACGAGTGCCGCTTGATCTCTTTGCTCCGCAATAGCAAGCATATCCGCTACGCGTTGTTCATCTGGTTCTATTTGTGTTGCGCGTTCCATTTATTGCTCCAAAAAGGAAAGCTGACATGTCTTTTTTCAAATATACGTGCTGATTAGAAGGATGGATCACATTTGATTTTTTTAACAGTAAAAAAGCCGCGGGCTTAAATAGTAAGAAAGAGTGATCCAGAATCTGGTTAATTGCGTTTAATGGTAATAAATGAAACGAATCGATTTACGATCAATTCCTCCTATATAAGTATTTAAGGTAAGTGATGAGCATGGCGGACTCTAAAATGGATCCCAACTCTTTGTTAATAGAGCGTTTTAAAGCGTTTTATCTTGATGTGAAACATCCACAGCTCGACAAAATAGATGACGTATATACAGAAGATGTATTGTTCAAAGATCCTGTCCATGAGTTACGTGGTGCGGAAAACTTGCACGCTTATCTGTCTGAAATGTGTGTCAACGTTCACAGTGGCCGTTTTGAATATTTGGATCAAATTGTGTCCGAGAATACGGCGTACATAAAATGGAACATGCATTTTAAGCATCCAAAACTAGGCAATCAAACCATCACGGTGCGTGGTATCAGTCAGGTGCAATTTAACGAGCGTATCTATTTCCATGAAGATGTTTATGACCTTGGCCAGTTGATTTATGAACATGTGCCTTTGTTGGGCGCTGTGGTGAAAGGTTTAAAAAAGCGCCTAGCGAATTAACGTAAGGGAGAATTTTATGAGTCAGGCGGTAAATCAAAAAGTCGTTTGGATAACCGGAGCGAGTTCAGGAATTGGCCTTGCTTTGACTAAGCGCTATCTAGAGGACGGCTGGCGAGTTTTGGCCAGTGCGAGAACCTCTGGTGAACTTGATGGTCTAATGGAAGCGTTTGATAGCTTAACGTTTGTGCCTTTTGATATGACAGATGACAGCCAGATTGATGCTATCCACAACATATTAAGTTCCTATTCTGCTCATTTAGATTGTGCTGTATTGAATGCAGGAACCTGTGAATATTTAGATATTAATGAGCCAAATTGGAAAATGATGGATCGCATTATGTCGGTTAATTTTTTTGGCTTAGTTAACAGTGTTGAAGTGTGTTTACCTTTGCTAAAAAAAGCACCACGTCCGCATTTGGTGGGAGTGAGTTCACAAGCCGTGCAAGCTGCTTTTCCTCAAGCCGAAGCCTATGGCGCAAGTAAAGCCGCGATTCGATATTTCTTATCTTCTTTACGGATGGATCTGAAACAGTTCAATGTTGATGTTACCTGTCTATTACCGGGTTTTGTCGACACGCCATTAACACAGAAAAATACTTTTGATATGCCATTTCTAATGTCGCCGGAAGACGCTGCAAAACGCATGTTTGAGGCATTGGCATCCCGTCCGTATGAATTCGCTTTTCCTAAGCGTTTAACCGCCATGTTATGGGTTGGGCGACATTTTCCGAAGTTATGGCTTTCCAAATTAGCGCCAAAGAAATAGCGATAAAAATCAAATAAAAACACCAGTTTGGCTGGTCATAAAAAATATGTTTTAAGGGGGACAGTGAGTGAAAATTGCCATTATTGGATCAGGGATTTCCGGTCTCACCAGTGCGTATCTTTTGCAGCAACAGCATGATGTGACGGTATTTGAATCTGCAGAGCGTATTGGTGGTCATACTGCGACGGTACAAGTAGAGGAAGCTGGCGGAACTCGGGCAATTGATACTGGTTTTATTGTGTTTAATGATTGGACTTATCCGAACTTCATTCGCTTGATGGACGAGCTGGGAGTGAAGTCTAAAGCAACAGAAATGAGCTTTAGCGTGAGCTGTCAGCGTAGCGGATTAGAGTATGGCGGAAACAACTTAAACACCTTGTTTGCTCAGCGTCGAAACCTATTGAACTTCTCTTTTATTGGTATGTTAAAAGACATCTTACGTTTTAATAAAGAAGCCATTTTGGACCTAGAAAGCGGTCAGTTAAAAGAAGGTGTGACGCTTGGCGAATATCTGAAAGAAAAAGGCTACGGCAGTCGCTTTGCGAGCCATTACCTGATTCCTATGGGGAGCGCGATTTGGTCGTCTACCTTGGATGAAATGATGGACTTTCCATTGGTGTTTTTCGTTCGCTTCTTTAAAAATCACGGTTTGTTGAGCGTGAATGATCGTCCACAATGGCGAGTGATCGAAGGTGGTTCGTCGGCGTATTTGAAACCATTGGTGGAAAAGTTCGAAGATCGAATTGTGCTCGGGGCTGATATCGCAAAAATTCATCGTGCTGAAGACGAGGTCGTGATTCACTTTGCTGATGGCTCTACGCAAACTTTCGATCAAGTGGTGTTCGCTTGCCATAGTGATGAAGCCTTGGCTTTGCTGGCGGATCCTTCTTTAGACGAACAATCAATATTGGGAGCAATTCCGTATCGAAATAACGATGTGGTGCTTCACACTGACACACGATTGTTACCAAAGAAAAAATTAGCTTGGTCGAGCTGGAATTATCATTTAGGTGCGGATCGAACCAAGCCTGCGACGCTTAGCTATAATATGAATATTCTGCAGCATTTTTCCAGTGATACGACTTATGTGGTCACTTTGAATCAGACCGAGATGATCGCAGAAGACAAAATAGTTGGGCGATTTCTGTATTCTCATCCTACCTTTACCTTGGAAGGCATCAAGGCTCAAGATCGTTGGTCTGATATAAATGGTGTGAACAAAACATGGTTCTGTGGTGCCTACTGGCGCAACGGATTCCATGAAGATGGTTGCTGGAGCGGTGTTCGTGTCGCTAATGGACTTGGTATTTCATGGTAGATTTTGTTCCTAAGCACAGTGCTATTTATCACGGCATGGTGCGGCATCGTCGTTTTACACCGCGTTCGCATGTCTTTCGTTATCGCGTCTTTATGATGTATTTCGACTTAGACGAGTTGGACGATGTGTTGGCGATGAGTCCTTGGTGGTCAATGAAGAATTGGTCTCTCGCTCGATTCTCTCGGAAGGATTATTTCGGGAACCAATCTCTTTCCATTAAACAAGCGGTGTTGTCGGAAGTGAATGATCGTCTGGGGCTGAAGTTATCAGGCTCTGTGCGCATGCTGACCAATTGCCGCTACTTTGGCTTCATCATTAACCCCATTACCATCTATTACTGCTTTGATGAAAATGAGCAGCTGCAAGCCATGTTGCTTGAAGTTACTAATACCCCTTGGAACGAGAAAATACCTTACGTTTTAAAATGTGATCCAAGCAATCAAATGCAGCGTATTCAATTCAATAAGGCAATGCATGTGTCGCCTTTTCATCCGATGGAACATTTTTATGATTGGCGCAGCAATGTTCCGAATAAGAAGTTAACGGTACACATGCAGAACAAAGAGTTAGAGGGGGAACAGTGTGTGTTTGACGCCACATTATCACTGACTCGAATGACACTGACATCAAGTTCTATGGCTAGGGTACTGTTTGGTTATCCGGTCATGACGATGCAAGTCGCATTCGGTATTTATTGGCAAGCACTTAAGCTTTGGATGAAGAGGGTCCCTTTTTATTCACATCCGAATTCATCGTCTACCGCTGCTACTAAAAAGAGTAATAAGTAGTCAGTAGTAAATTAAGTAGCAAAACGCATTAGGAGACTAACAAGTATGAACTCCGTCAGTATGGATAATCAAAAAGTGAGAAAAAAACGTACAACAACATGGTTTGATAATGTCGCCCGCAAAATGGTTTTTACCATGCTAGGTAAATTGGAAGTGGGGCACCTTACGTTGGAAGAGGATGGCGAAATCTATTCTTTTGGTGAAGCGAAAGATAATACTCAATATATTGCTCACATTCATGTTCACGATATTCATGCCTACCGCGATGTGTTCTTAAACAGTAGTATTGGTGCGGGCGAAGCCTATATGAAAGGCTGGTGGTCTTCATCAGACGTTGTTGGTGTTATCCGCTTGATGGTTGCTAATTTGAACCTGATTAACAAAATGGACGCGAAACGTCCGATTTGGAGTCGTATTGGTGCCAAGATTATTCATAAGCTAAACGCCAATACTAAAAAGGGCTCAAAGGACAATATTTCTGCTCATTATGATTTGGGTAATGATTTCTTCTCTTTGTTTTTAGATCCGACCATGATGTATTCCTCTGCGGTTTACCCTCAGATTGATTCTTCTTTGGAAGAGGCGTCGGTGAATAAATTAGATCGAATTTGTCAAAAGCTACAGCTAAGCAAAGACGATCATTTGCTAGAAATTGGTACTGGTTGGGGCGGCATGGCGATTCATGCTGCTAAGCATTATGGTTGCCAAGTGACCACGACGACTATCTCAAAAGAGCAGTACGAATTTGCCAAAACGCGGGTCGAAGCCGAAGGCTTACAAGACAAAATCACTTTATTGCTTGAGGATTATCGTGATCTTCAAGGTCAATATGACAAGCTGGTGTCGATCGAAATGATCGAAGCGGTGGGACACGAATACTACGACAGTTATTTTTCTAAGTGCAGTGCGCTATTGAAACCGCACGGTGTTATGGTGATTCAAGCCATAACCATTGCTGATCAACGCTATGATTATGCACGCAGCTCTGTGGATTTTATTCAGCGTTACATTTTTCCCGGTGGATGTTTGCCCTCTAACCAAGTGATAGCTCATAAAATAGCGTCGAAAACCGATATGCAAATTGTTGGTTTAGAGGACATCACAGAACATTACGCGAAAACCCTTGCTGATTGGCGAACGCGTTTTCATGCCGCTCGTCGTGAAGTCACTGAGATGGGGTTTGATGATGTATTTTGCCGTATGTGGGATTTTTATCTCGCCTATTGTGAAGGTGGTTTTAAAGAACGTGCAATAAGTACTGGGCAGTTTGTGTTTGCCAAGCCCGATCATCGTCTATCGATTGAGCAGAGATAAAAGGAGTGGATGGCATGAAATCATTGATAAATGCCATTTTATTTCAGACTGTTTGGTTTATCTGTTTATTGGCTGGCAGCACTTGGGCGTTAATTGCGACGGTTTTGTACTTGTTTTTGCATGATCGCTACTTTATGACGTCTCGACGCGAGTGGCGTTTGCTGTTTGCCTTTCTTGTTCTTGGTTTAGTTGTTGACGGAGCCCTGTTTCAAATCGGTATTTTCTCGACTAATACTGATACCTTAGGCGATACTAAATTTCCACCGGTTTGGCTGCTTTGTCTTTGGATTTGTGTTGGTACCTTGTTTGCTCATAGTCTGGTTTTTTTGCGTTCTCGTTATGTCTTCTGTGCTCTACTGGGTGCGATTGGTCCAACCATGAGTTATTTTGCAGGGGCGAAGTTGGCAGGGATTACGTTAGCTGAACCGATTGTTTTGAGTTTGTTAACGGTCGCTATTATTTGGTCTATGGTGTTACCGTTGGGCGTATGGCTTTGTCAAAAATGGGCATTATTTTCAGAATAAAGGTAGATAAGGTTATGAAAGATTTTCTTGTTTTGTCAGCGAAAAAGCGACTTCTTGTCATCGCTGTTTTGGCTCTTATATGTAGTTCCTTTAGTATGGCCGATACTTCTTTTTCTAAAATTGTCGGTAGTGCCTACAGTATAGAAACAGGAACTTTGTTATACCGAGAAACCCATCAAAAAATCAGCGAAGACGTTTATAAAGTTGAGTACTCAGAACCTGATGGACGTATTTTTGCCAATAAAACCATCGACCTATCCCAGTCACGAATTACGCCAAGCTTTTCCCAACTTAATGAACGTAACGGTGAAAAAATTGATGTCACTCAGACCGGTGACCAACTCCAAGTAAACTATCAAGAAAATAGCGCTGCAAAAGTCGAAAAAGAATCAGTGAAGCTAGAAGCTGGCATGGTTGTCGATGCGGGCTTTGATGCTTTTGTAAAACAGTATTGGGATACCTTGATCTCTGGAAAAGAGATGGATATTGAGTATCTGGTACCAAGTAAGCAATCAACATTTAGCTTTCGTTTTAGTCAAGTCACCTGTGTTGATGGCACAAAAGAGGGTGCTATGTGTTTTGCGCTTAAACCTGTTTCTTGGTTTGTTAGCTTGGCAGTAGATCCTATTGTGGTTGCGTATGATCCAGCTGATAAAAGGTTATTGCGCTTTACCGGCCGAGCTAATATTTGTGACGAACAAGGTAAATATCAAACGGTCGATATTCAATACCATTACATGTAGTCGTTTTTTGGTTTTAGGGGAAATAATATGAGTCATTTATGGCGATCTATTTCAGGCAAAATTTCTATCTTATTGTGCCTTATATTACTCACAGCTTGTTCGACACCTGATGTGTCTTTATACGCCAAGAATGAACCTAAGTTTGATTTACAGACGTTCTTTTCGGGTTCTTTAACGGCTCACGGTACCTTGAAAAATCGCAGTGGTGAAGTGATTCGCTATTTCAATGCAACCTTAGAGGGAAGCTGGGATAAGGGTGTTGGAACCCTTGCTGAAGTCTTTGTATTCGATGATGGTGAAGTACAAAAAAGAACTTGGATAATGACACCGGACACACAAGGTAAGTACACCGCAACGGCAAATGATGTAATCGGAACGGGTGAGATTAATATTGCCGGTAATGCCTTGTTTATGAAGTATGTTCTAGAAGTGCCTTACGACGACGATTTGATTGAAGTTAATGTAGATGACCGAATGTACATGGTGAAAGACGGCGTGGTGATGAACGAATCCATTATGACAAAATTTGGTTTCGAAGTCGGTTACTTGTCGATAGTCATTCAAAAAGCCTCTCAATAATAAAGAGTTGATTTATTGTGTTTTGAAAAGCGATATAGCTCGCGATGCTTTATGATTTAGTTGGATAGATATATCGAGTAAAGTACTTATTACTTATGTTATATATAAAAGGCTGTCCTCGGGTGGTCTTTTTTATTGGTACATTTTGATATCTATGTAATTATCAATATTATATGCGATATTTTTGCACAAAGTGCTTTTTGTCTGAGGTTAAACACAAAGGAGGTCGTTTAGTGTTTGAAAATATCACAGGAATAGTGACTTCGAGAAAAAGAGTCATCTTTTTTTATAGCTTCCTTTCTTTGTTTATCACCTCCGCTATTTTTACCCTCGGCCTTTATTTTTCTTTATTGAATGACTTAGATAAGCGCACTGATGCTGCCAAAAACGCTTTATCCGATCGAATGAATGGTATTTTTACTGAGTTAAAACAGGTTGCTGATGAAAGTAGTCTGGCTTGTGAAAAGCCTGATTTGAAGCGTTTAAGACGCGCAACCTTTTACTCTCCGACGTTGAAAGAAATGGGCTTGTTCAACTCAGATTTTATCGTTTATTGCTCAAGTTTAGGTCCAACTAATTTTAAAATCTATAATTCGATAGCATCAAGAATTACCCATAGTGCGGATCGCAAAACAGTCTCTTTAGTGGATTCTAATACGTTGGGTGAATCGACTTTCTTTGCGTTTTATCAAAGACCAGATGGCCTTGGTATAAATGGATTAGCGTCACCAGAAAGAATTGCTGTCAGTGTCGATCAAATTTTATTGCCTGATTATTTCTATGAATTGACGATTGGAAAGCAAATCTTTTCTTCAAATAGAGAAAATATTGATTCGAATGTATTAGCTGAGCAAGAAGTGTCTTTAGCGGATTGGTCAATGTCATTGGCTGTGTTTTTACCCTCTAGTTTATACTGGCGTCATTTAGGGACGCTTTCACCTTTTATTGTGGCTAGTTGGGTACTTTTGTTTTTAGCATTTTACATTGGGCATTTAGTGCTGATTTATTACCGTCGCTCGTTGCGCCACTGTATCAAACGAGCGATTAAAAATAATGCCATGGACGTGCATTTTCAGCCGATTGTTTCCTTAAAAGAGGGCGGATTTCATGAAATGGAAGCGCTTATTCGGTGGCGATCATTTCGCCATGGCCAAGTCTCGCCACTGGTGATTGTAGACATGGCAGACCGATTGGGTTTGATTGATGATCTGACTTGGATGGTGATCCGTAAGGTTGGGGATTTTTATCGAGAATATCCTGAGCAACTAAGACACATTAAAATATCCGTGAACGTGGACAGGCATAGCCTACTTAAAGAATGTTTTGCGCCAAGATTGGCTGATATCCTTGAAGAGTATCCTGAATTAAAGGGTCGACTCGGTCTGGAAGTGACAGAAACCAGTGTATTAGATTCTGCTGAGTTGCCTTTGATGGTGAGTCGTTTTGAACACATTAAAGCGTTAGGTGTTGGTTTGTCTGTTGATGATTTTGGTACTGGCTATGCGGGCTTGGATTTTCTTCGTCGTTTCCCATACGACACATTGAAGCTGGATCAAATTTTTATTGCCAGCTTGAGAGATGACCAATTTACTCGCCAAATCTTAACGTCGGTTACCAAATTGGCAAAAGAGCTAAATATGGAGTTGGTGGCTGAAGGTGTTGAGCGCGAAGATCAATTAAATGCGGTTCGAGAGCTTGGCGTTGACAGAGTGCAAGGTTATTACTTCTGTCGGCCTTTACCAAAAGAGCAAGTGATTGCTTGGTTTGAAGAAAACGCTTTTCCTTAAAAAGCCATTTACGCGACAAGATTGTATTCTTGGCTGGCTTCTCTTACTCTCTACCGCTCAATTTCTAAGCTCAAGGTTTTTACAATATGGCAACTCTGGTTTTTCGGCTGAAATACGTTCCTGAAGAGGAAGCGGATGATATTCGTCAATTATTAGCCGATCATGATATTGCCTTCTACGAAACCACCGCAGGGCGCTGGCAAATTTCCATGGCAGGGCTTTGGGTAAAAGATAAAGAGCAAGCGATAAGAGCGCGGGAATTGATTCGCGAAGATCAAATAGCTCGTGCTCAAACCATGCGCCCGATAACTTTTGGGCAGTGGATATTGGGTTACTTACAGCATGCTCGTCAAAACCCGACGGAAGCTATTTTTACGCTAATCGCTGTGCTGCTTATTTTAAGTATTTCAATCATCCCATTCACATTATGGCTTTAACGGTCTAAAGCTTCGATAGTCAATTTAAGCCGCTTCACTTAATGACTTTGTCAGTAAGGCGGCTTTACGCTGTACTCTGGCGCTAATTAATTGCACGTTAATCGCGCTAACAATGACAATCAGCATGCCAAACAAACTTAACAAATCCGCATGTGACGAACTGATGCTGCCTGACCACCAGCCAAAAGTGACACAAAACTCGGTCAATATGAAGGCCATCACAGGTGTTAACGCGATTGAAGCACTGACTTGAACAGTTTGCCAATAGCGCATGGCTTGTGCGAAAGCACCATAAGCGATAAGTGTATTTAGGCAGCAAAATGCCGCAATCAAAGCATCATCAGGTGACATCTTCAGTAGCTCGCTTGGCGATGAAAACGGCAGCATAACGACTAAAGCATAGATATAAATTGCTAGTAAGATGTTTGACGGCGCTAGGTGTTTGAACAAAGACTTCTGCAGTAACGCATACATAGACCATGCCGCCGCAGACATCTGAACAATAGCGAAACCAATCCAGATTGACCCTTGACCGCCTTGTCCAAAAATAGGATGAAAAAATACCAGCATACCCAAACCGATTCCTACAAAGCATAACCATTGCTGCCAGTTAATTTTCTCTTTCAAAAAGAATAAGCCGCCTAAGGCGAGAAACAGCGGTGCGATTTGAAAGCTTAATTGCGCCGAACCTGGTAATAAAAAGTTCAAGCTCCATGCGAAGCTTGTGTAGTTAACAATCAAAAACGTTCCTGCGGCGAAAAGTCTCAGCCAGTCATTTTTTGACAGGGATTTGAACTCGCCCAGTTTGCCGCGTTGCCATTGCCATAAACCCAAAATGATCCCAGCCACCGAAAAGCGTAGCCAAGTCAGAGTAATAGGATCGGAAAACCCGCCAGACAGTTTGAGGGCAATGGGCAGCATTCCCCAAAACAGCACGGTAACAGAACTAAAAAATAGGCCGTACAAGAAAGTCTGTTTTGCGGTTGGCATGGCAGTGACCTTTTAAAATTAAGTGAATCAGAAAGGTCATAATGGCTTTCTCTCTTCATTAAATCCAATGCATAATAGTTCTAATCATTATGCATAAATCGAGATTTAGTCATGATCCCAAGCTCGCTACAACATTTGGACCTTAAATCCCTGACTGGCCTCTTATATTTATTGGAAGAGCGTAATGTTGGGCGGGCGGCGGATCGTCTGTATTTGAGTCAATCTGCTATGAGTCGGTTGCTTAATCGATTACGTGATGCCTTTGATGATCCTTTGTTTATTCGTACCTCAAAAGGCATGGTGCCAACGTCGAAAGCCTTAGCATTAGAAGCGCCATTAAAGCTTATGCTGGAGCAAATGGCGGGACTGGAGTCACCTCCTGATTTTCAACCGCAAAGTAGTCGTCGAGTGTTTCGTTTACAAACCACGCATTACCAGGCTCAAGCGTATGTGCCGGCGATAGCCGAGCGCTTTTATCAAGAAGCACCATTTGCCTCTTTAGAAACGACGACCATTACTGAAACCAGCTTAGTCAGTCAAACCGAGCATTCTGTCGATGTGGTGTTATGCAGCGAATACATTGAAATTCCCAATACATACCGCAAAGTTTTGTTGGGGCGTGAGAAGTTCCGCTGCATCATGTCGAATAATCATCCGCTTGCTAAACAAGACAAGATTAGCCTGGATGAGTATTTAAGCTTTTCACATGTGCTGGTTAGCATGGGTGGAACTCGACGTGTGGTAAGTGATTTTGTGTTGGCAGACAGGGCGCATGAGCGACGCTTTGCGTTTCGTACACCGTATTTTTTATCTGCGCTAGAAACGGTAGGACGAACTTCGTTGCTAATCAGTACCAGCGGTTTATTGGCGGAACGATTTTGTGCGCAATTTAACCTCACTATGAAGCCGCTTCCCGTTGAGTTTCCCGACTCAAAATATTTTTTAAGTTGGCCTAAAAGTATTGAACGAGACCCAGCCGTTGAATGGTTTAGAAAGCTCACGGAAGAAGTGGCAAAAGGCCTCATTCCGTACCCTGAACCGTGACCTTCCAGCTTTCCAGATTGGTGATATTTCAGCGTATTTAGTCCAAGCAGAGGAATTCGGTTATACTCGCGTTTTGGTTTAAAACAATGGCATTACAGTGGTCTTAAAAAGCAAGAATACGAAAAGCAAACGCACCAATAAATTAGAACTTCATCCTCGTAACCCGCATCGTGCGCGTTATGATTTTGCTTTATTGGCGGATTCTTGCCCTGAATTGTCTGGTTTTATCCAACTGAATCAATACGGTAATGAGTCAGTGGACTTTGCTAACCCTGACGCAGTGAAAACTTTAAATCGTGCCTTGCTTAGTCATTTCTATGGTGTTGCCTTTTGGGATATTCCCCCCGGCTATCTTTGCCCGCCGATTCCTGGACGAGCGGATTACATTCACTATTTAGCCGATTTATTAGCAGCCAGCAATGCTGGCGTGATTCCTCGTGGCAAAGGCGTAAAAGTTTTGGATGTGGGAGTTGGCGCGAACTGCGTGTATCCGATTATTGGTCATCAAGAATATGGCTGGCAGTTTGTTGGTTCCGATGTGAATCCCGTTGCTGTGGCGACGTGCGACACCATTGTTAAATCCAACGCTTGTTTAAAAGGGGCGATTAGTGCCCGTTTACAAACTCAACCTGCTAAGCTTTTTGAGGGTGTGTGGAAGGAAAAAGATCGCTTCGATTTGACCTTATGTAACCCACCTTTTCATACCAGCGAGTCGGCGATGATAGACGAATCTCAGCGTAAATGGCGTGGCGTAAAAGGTAAAACGTCAACGGAAAAGCCAGTGCTGAACTTTGGCGGCACTGCAGCAGAATTATGGTGTGATGGTGGCGAGGCAGGTTTTGTCTCGCGCATGGTAAAAGAAAGTGTGCAGTACGCAGATCGTTGTTTTTGGTTTACCTCTTTAGTGGCGCGTCAGGGCAATTTAGAGGCGATTTATCGGACATTAAAAGAAGTCGGTGCTCGCCAAGTGAAAACGATTGAAATGGCGCAAGGCCAGAAAATCAGTCGGTTTGTTGCGTGGAGTTTCCTCGGTGACGATCAAATCGACTATTGGAAAGATAATTACTGGCAAAATTAGGTGTATTGTTGGATATGGTATAAAAACAGCATAAGCCCTATTATTCTTGATCATCGTTGTGTTTTTGGGATTTAAGTTAAGCCGCCTGGGGAATTAGCATTAAAGAGGTTTTAAGGTGTTAAAAAGCTTTCAAGCACGACTCATTCTGTTTGTCTTAGTGTTGCTTGCGTTGGTTCAGTTAGGAACGGCACTGGCTGTATTGTCATCTTTAAAAGAAGATAATTACAAGCAAGGTGTTCACTCCATCGATGTGTCACGCAATGTCTTCGATTTATTTTTAGAAGCACGCGCCGAACAGCTAACCAAGGGCGTTGAAATTTTGACCTCTGACTTTGGTTTTAAGCAAGCGGTAGCGACCAGAGAAACTGGCACGATCCGTTCTGTTTTGCAAAACCACGGTGCGCGAATTAACGCGGATATCTCACTTCTTGTTTCCCCTCAAGGCGAATTAATTACAGCTACTCAAGAACTGAATATTAGCAATACCATTGCAGAGCTAGTCTTTGCTGCACGTCGTTCAGGAGGCTCATCCATTAGCACTATGATTGCCTTTGATAATCAAGCTTATCAATTGGTTTTAGTTCCCATTAA
This sequence comes from Marinomonas sp., assembly GCF_965225885.1. Classification (NCBI taxonomy): domain Bacteria; kingdom Pseudomonadati; phylum Pseudomonadota; class Gammaproteobacteria; order Oceanospirillales; family Oceanospirillaceae; genus Marinomonas; species Marinomonas sp. Next base: position 85,975 of record NZ_OZ245329.1, on the reverse strand, counting down.
AGCACCCAACGTGGTGGCATGGGTGGGTATGGCTTTTTTGTTAGACCAAGCCTTGGCCGAACAGATTAAAAATGTCACGGGATTAGACATCAGTTTTGTCTATGAAGTGGATGATGCACATACTCTTGCCGGCGGATCGACGTTGCCGCTAGCAGAAAAAGAAACGCTGTTTAAAGATATTGGCAGCATTGAAAGTATTCTTAAATCCCCAGCTTTTTCCAATGATGAAAAGTATCTATCGCTTGGCGTAGATCTTGGCATGCCAAATCAATGGGGCATTATTCATTTGCCTTATGGGCCTTGGTTGCAGAGTTACAATAACACCCGTAATCAGTTGGTGTTGATTTTTACTGGCGCACTGGCGCTGGCGTTGTTATTTGGTGTGGCCCTTGCTCGTAATATGACTCAGCCAATTAGCCGCTTGGTGGATTATGCGAAGCAAATTGGTCTGGGTGGCAACAAAGAAAAGATTAGTGCGCCGGATATGGTGGGCGAATTTGGCGTTTTATCCAATACCATGAAGACAATGCAAGATTCTATTATTAATAGGGAAGAAGAGCTGACTTATCGTGCTTCCCATGATCAGCTGACAGGCTTGTTTAATCAGAGTGCGGTAGAGCAGTATTTGAGTGATAAATTACCCAAAGAGCAGGGTGGTTTGGTGCTTGTTAATATTCGTCATTTTAAAGATATCAACAATATGTTGGGCTTTGATGTTGGAAATATATTGCTATCAAAAGTAGCGGGACGTCTTCAAACATGGGGACATGATGCCAATATGTTGGCCCGATTAAGCGGCGATAAGTTTTTATTAATTTTTGACCGCCCCATCACACAGCAAGATTGTAGCAATTTAAAGTATCTGTTCAGTGAGGAATTTGAAGTAGAAACAGGCTCTGGTATTCGTCTTGATATTAGTATTGCTGTACTGCCATTTGAACACGCCACGGCGAGTGTTAATAGTGCTATGCGTCGCTTGGATATTGTTGCCGATGAAGCACGAGAATCAAGTGAATTATGTGTTTTTTATGAAGTCGGTCAGGATGAAAATCACCGCCGTCAGTTGACGATTATTCGCGATTTACCGACCGCACTAGAAGGCGGTCAGTTGTTTGTTGTTTATCAGCCTAAGGTTGGTTTGGCGGGCGACGATTGTCATGAAGCCGAGGCGCTGATTCGCTGGATTCATCCAGAGCTTGGCTTCCTTCCACCAGATGAATTTATTTCTTTATTAGAACACGCTGGTAGCATTCAACAATTAACGAAATGGGTATTGAATACTGTCTTGTCTCAACTGAGCAAGTGGTGGGCGCAAGGCCATGAAATACGCGTCGCGGTGAATTTATCGGCGCATGATCTGTTAGATGAACAGTTGCCTTTTATTGTCTCCGAGGCGTTGCAAGCGAATCGTTTACCGACTCGTGCGCTTGCACTAGAGGTGACAGAAAGTGCGGTGATGAAAGACCGAGTGAAAGTGATTAATGTGCTAAAAGCGCTTCAGGAAATGGGCATTCACCTTGCTATCGATGACTTCGGTACAGGTCAATCTTCATTGGCTTATTTGCGTGAGTTACCCGTTAATGAAGTGAAAATAGACCGAGCCTTTATTCAATTTATTGATACCAATAAAGGTGACGAATTTATTACTAAGGCGACCATTGAGCTGTCTCAGAGCTTAGGTTTTAAAGTGACCGCAGAAGGTGCTGAAAATGCCGCCGGTGTGGCGCTTTTAAGACAGTATCATTGTGATAAAATACAGGGCTATTTTTTCTCTAAACCGTTGGTTGCAGAAGAGTTTTTTAAGTGGCGTGAGACTTTTCATAAAGAATAAGTTCTAAATGACCATGATAGATCAATCTTACAGGTTGTTAATGTGAGGTTTATTCCAATATGTTGCTTTTGATACGGATGACATTGCTATTATTGCTGGTGGTAGGCGTAACACTTCTGGGTATTGTGTTTTGTCTGCTTACCTTATGGTCAAAAAACCGCGTGTACTACTTAGGTCGCGTGTTTGCCAAAGTTGCTCCTTTGTTTGGCTTATCGGTCGAAGGTCGAGTCGCTGAATCTGCAAAACAAATTCCCCAAGCCGTTTACGTGGCGAATCATCAAAATAATTTCGATCTATTCACGTTAGCGGCAGTGGTTCCCAAAGGCGTGGTGACGGTTGGTAAAACTAGCTTGCGCTGGATTCCTTTCTTTGGTGCTTTATATTGGGCAAGTGGTAACTTTTTGATCAATAGAGAAGACCGTAAACAAGCCATTGCGACCATTGAGCAAATCGTTTCTAGCATGAAAAAAACCGGTTTATCTATTTGGATGTTTCCTGAAGGCACACGAAGTCGCGGACGAGGCTGGTTGCCATTTAAACGCGGTGCTTTCCACGCTGCCGTTCAAGCAGGTGTTCCCATTGTACCCATTGTTTGCAGTAGTACTCATGGACAAGTGGACTTGAATCGCTGGAATAATGGTAAAGTGATTGTTGAGATGTTGCCGCCAATCGACACAGCCGGGTTACATGAAACCGACGTGGTGAGTTTATTAAAGTCCTGTGAAGAGCAGATGCATGAAACTCAGCGGCGCTTGGATCAGGAACTATTGAATAAGCAAGGTTAGTCTGAGTTTTTATCAGACCTCTTGTCTGAGCTAAATGCTTTTTTTAACACTTTCTGCAAGCCCAGTTTGCTTGGATGAGAATCTGGCAAAGCTTGTTTTTTCCATTCTGGATGTTGCTGGGCTTGTTTCCAGTAAGGTTTGATCTGATCAATAAGCTCATCGTCTTGTGCTTGATTCGCCAGCTCGTATGCTTGCTGGGATGCATGTCCACGCTGATGTAAATGCCGGATGGCAGTTAAACCTCGAAGACATAAAAGCGTCAATGTGGCTTTATCAAGACACAAATAATAACGCTTAGTGAATTTGCTTTTTAGGGTGTCTTTATAATGTTGGCCCGTTTTCCAGGTGGCACCCAAAATCGCTCCAATCGTCGTCGCAGTGCCTAATGTTAAGCCTGCCGACATCACATCAATGCCAGCGCCAATCGCTGCGCCCGTTAATGCGCTTGTTCCCGTTTCTATTCCCCATTCTTTTAATGTATCGGCATCAAAAATATCCTGTTGCCAGCGATCATTTTTAATCGCCAGTGGCGTGGCTTTCAAATCGTCTTCTTGGAACTCATAAAGACGTAATAGTCCTGCGATATATCGACTTTCCAATGTACGTATTTTGTCTTCGAAAGCAGAAGATTCGCTGGCCTTTGGCGGATAGCTTGAGCATTCAATACGAGTGCTGGCGGCTTTTAGTATTAATTCGGCTAATTGATTCGCCGCCATGGTACGGCGTAATTGCGCGGCTTCTTCTCGGGATTCAATAAGATGCTTGATGGCGTCATAATCTTCCGGCATCAGGCTCTGAATGCTTTGGTATAAGCGTTTTTCGTCTTCAAAATAAAACGCCACCGTGTCGTATTTTATCACCGCGTGTAAATGACGCTCTGCCAAGACTTTTCGCCAAGCTTCTAAGTGAGCGCTAGGGGAGGCACTGAAATTTAAGATAGGAACAATGGGTTTATTCGCGCTGGCCAATAACGCCAGTTCATCTAGATACTTGCCGAGAGGTGCCTGGCGAATATCAATCACGTATAAGATGATATCTGCCTTGGTTAATTGCTTAAGAATCTTCGCTTCTTGCTCAAACTCGTCTTGTGCAAAGTGGCTTTCACAAAATGGCTGTAACCAGTCTGCGCCTTGGTAAGATCGGAATGCTTCTGAATGGCGGATTTGCCAAAGGCCAATGGAATCTTCAAACCCTGGTGTGTCGGTTAAGGTGATGACTGATTGTTGGCCGATTTTGATCTTTACACTTTCAACGTGCCGAGTGGTTCCGGCTCGGTCGCTGACGTCACCAAAATCCTGCCTACGCAACAAGGTGCGGATAAGCGAGGTTTTGCCAGTGTTTGCGTGGCCAACGACCAAAAGGGAAATCGACACGGTTTAGTCCTTTTGTTTGAGTTGAGTAGAGTGAAGACGTGTTTCTCTGGCAAGTCGCTGCCAATCCTCAATGAATCTAGCGTTTTCATTACCCGATATCACCATCACTAATGAAGGATACGTCATACCTGCTCGGGAGAAAAAGCGTCTTGTGCCTCGATCTGGGCTCTGTTCAGCATTGACCAGAATATAAATAGGATCGTCGCTGGACGATGCCAAAAACTGATCTTGTTCTTCTCGGCTGTTTAGTAAAGATAGAGAGCTTGCAGAGTGTAAATAATCAGGCTTAGCACCGCTCCATTCAAACAAAGCCCAACGTTGAGAAAAGGCGCCGTTTGCAAGAGAATCATTATTTGTACCGTCCGAATTCATCGGCGAGCGAGAGGTTTTATGATGGTCTGCATCTAAGATATTGCGGCTCTGGCTTTCCTGTTGGCGATAACGATTCTGAATGATTTTTTCTTGCGTACTGAGTGGCTGAATGGCTCGCTTAAAGTGGTACATCCCCAAACAGATGACGGTAAAAATTAGCCTCGGCAGCACGCCGTATATAAAAATACTTGCGAGTAGAAAGTTCGCCCAATGCTGTCTGGTGGCAGCGGTTTGTGAAATAAGGTCGACGCGACTGGCGAGAATGTCTAATTGGTTAGGAAGAGCAATACCAAACCACTGTGGAATAGCGCTGAGCGTTTGCGTCAGTTGAATAAAAGCATCGTCGCTTAATAGCGTGGTTTCCCAGACAAAGTTGACTTGATTGGTCAGTAGCAAAAGCAGAGTCATGACCCAACCTGCCAATAAATAACAGCCCCATGCACCATGAGAAAGACTGCTGATTAACCATTTATTCGAATGAGCAGGGCATTGCCAATGGATGTAAGCCGCACTCACGTCTGTGTTGATATGTGAGTGCTTACTTATCTTACGATTCAGAAAAATCAGCAGGCTTAACAATATACCTTTGCTTTCTGTGTGTTGTTTCATGGTGGCTATCATGGTAACAAACCAAACGACAAAATTTAGCGCATGAAATCCCAGCAAGATAATGAACAACCAAAAAATATTCACCTGATTGGATTGGCCTGTCGCAAAAGCGGGTGGCACAGCCATAAAACCCAGCAACAAAGAAACGATCAGCAACCCTAAAATTCCACGATTAAAGTAACGCTTTAGCTGTGTAAATTGAGCTAGGTAGCTGGTGGATTTAGGTGATGTTTCTAGTTCTTTTAGCGCACTAGGTAGATCGTTTGCGTGAGCTGACAGTCGAAACTCGGTATGCGTTTCTAACCAAGCTGCTAGGGCAAGTTTGGCTTTGAATGTTGGGAAAGTCATGTTATCGCGTTGCTCTTTTCATAGATTCGTATGCACTCCATTGTCCTCTTTATTACTTTGTTTTACTTGATGTTGCCAGTAAAGGCAAAAGCCACGAGGTGTTTCTCGAATATTTTTATACTTGTATTTAAAAACAGAGTCTCATCAATCAGTTAGGATCATGTTTTGTTTTATTGCGCTATATCAAGAAGACAGTGTTTATAGGTTATGAAGTGCAGTATAAATGTAGGTAATTGTTAATGCAGATTGATTCATTGCGTTAAGCCACTCTACTATCATCTTATATGCCGTAGACACGGTGGTTTTTGTTAGGAGGCAAAATTATGCGTTTAAATTCCATTAGGGTAAAAAGTTCGTTACCTGTTGTTGTCATGAGTATCACTTTTGCCATTGCCATGACGGCAATGGGATACATTGTTAATCAATTAAGTGCTGCCTTAGACGCGCAAGTAGATTCATATGGGAAAGCCTCTGCTGTTATCCTGAATGCTGATCGAGATCTTTACCAAGCTAAGCTTGCTGAGCAACGTATTGTCGTTGGTGTTGGCAAGCTTGATGATGAAGAAAAGGATCGTGTTGAAAATGCTCAACAAGTAAAAGATCGTTTTAATTTATTTCGTCAGTACTTATCCGCCGAACCTCAGATTTATAATTCACTGGGTGACTTTGATAAAGCCTTTACGACTTGGTTGAACGCTTCCAATGCCTTTGTGACGTTAGATAAGAATGCGCCGACCTTCGCCGCTGCAGAGAAAAAAGCTAACGCAGATTTTAGTGCTCTTAGAGGCATTCTTGATAAAGCGGGTGAGGCGGTAAATAACCATGCGGAAGAATCTAAAAAGCGCATTATTGAAGAAGAAAAAGCGTTTGAAAAAGTGGCGATTGTTATTGTGCTTATCGGTTTGCTGATTGCCGCTTGGTTCAGCTACACAACACCGAAAACACTTACTAATCAAGTGCGTTACTTGGGACAACGTATTCGTGAAATTTCTGAAGGCGATGGCGATTTAACTCAACGTATCGAATTTTCTACTAAAGATGAATTGGGGGATCTTGCTAATGAATTTAACGATTTTGTCGGTCGCCTAAGAGTTATTATTGCTAATATTCATAAACAGTCTGACGCGTTGGGAGAAATGACAGGTCAGTTAAATAGCGTCGCAATGAAAACTTCTGGAATTACGACCGCATTAGCGAATGCCTCTGCCTCTATTGTTAGCGCTGGTCATGAAATGGACATGTCTAACCAACAAATGGCGACGGTAGCACGTGATACTGCAGAAGAAGCGAAGACTTCTAATAGTTTGACGCAAAATGGTATGACTGCAGTCAATAAATCACAGCACGCGATTACTGAACTGGTTTCTGATATAGAGTTGGCATTAGGCCGCTCTGATGAACTACAAAAGAGTTCTGAGAACATAGCCTCTGTCTTAGAAGTGATTCGCAACATTGCAGAACAAACCAACTTGCTAGCATTGAACGCCGCAATTGAAGCCGCGCGTGCTGGCGAGCAAGGTCGTGGTTTCGCAGTGGTCGCCGATGAGGTTCGTACCTTAGCAACACGAACTCAAGACAGCACCAATGAAATTGAGTCTATGATTGAGAAACTAAAAATCAACGTAGCAGAATCGTCTAAAGCGATACAGAACAGCCGTGATAACGCTGGGTTTACTGTGGAGAATTTTGACGAAGTAACCAAGGTGTTCAATAGTTTGCAGGAATCTTTCGCAAAAGTTCAGGAGATGGCGGCACAAACGGCTCAAGCGACAGAAGAGCAATCCATTGTTGCTAATGACATCAACCAAAACATGGTGTCGTTGAAAGACCAAACTGATTCTGTTCAGTCTGTATCGGATCTTATCCAACAGCAGTCCAAAGACATTACTAAGCTGTATAAAAACCTTGATCAGCAAGTTGGAAGTTTTAAAGTTTAGGTCTACCGCGTAACGTAAACTAAAACCGTTTATCGAAAGATAAGCGGTTTTTTCATTTATAGTCTGAGATAAGTCGCTTAAGACATTCTTTTTAATGGCAATGGCGCCGCCGTTTTGACCGAGCGAATAGCAAAATGGCTTTGAATGTCTTTTACATGAGGTAAGGACTGTAAGGCTTTTAGAATACGCTCGTAGTCCTGCAAATCCACCGCGACTACTTCTAGACGATAATCTGCAATGCCGGAGACAAGATGGGCGCTGATGATGTCTTCCATCTCTAAAATCGCATTCTCAAACACAATGTGCTTGTCGCCTGCATGGCTCTTCAAACGCACTTCCACAAATACTGTCATGGAAAATCCTGCCTTTTGACGATCAATGCGAGCGTGATAACCCTCGATCACACCAGAGTCTTCTAATTGCTTAACGCGGCGTAAACAAGGCGAGGGCGATAAGTGGATTTCCTCCGCCAATGCCACGTTAGTCAGACGTCCGTCTGATTGCAGATGAGAGAGAATATCTAGGTCTGTTTTATCCATATTGGCATACTTAGTAATTTATAGAGTCGAATTGAGTGTTATATGCTAAAAATTAGCCTTTCTTGAGGGTAAATAGCAAGGACATGCTCGCGGATGAGAGCAGATAATAAAGCTATCGATTTCCCGCGAGGTGGTTATGCCCCAAACAGTCACACAACAGACAGTATCAATGTCGGCTCAAGAGCCACCAAAATACAAACAATATGCCACTGGCTGGGGCTTTCGTCTTGGTTTATTAGCTGCTTTTGTGAGTATCTTGATTTGGGCTTCTTGGCTAGTCAGTATGCGTGCCGGAATGACCAATACTTTGACTGCTTTCGACTTGGGGATTTTACGTTTTTCTCCGCCAGCATTATTGCTGTTTCCTTTCTTGTGGCGAGCCAGAGCACAAGTAAAAGCGGTTTCTCCCATACTTTTGTTAGGTATCATCTGTGGTGCAGGCTTGCCATTTTTCTACCTAAGTGCGACAGGTTTGAAATATGCACCAGCGTCTCACGCAGGTTTATTGATTCTTGGTGCCTTTCCCTTCTTTGTGACCTTGTTGGCTGTGCTTTTCTATCAAGAAAAAGTCAGCCGCGAACGCAAGATTGGTTTGAGCTTAGTCAGTATTGGCGTGATTGTTCTGCTCAGTTTGTCATTACTAACCGCGCCAGAAAACACCTGGAAAGGTGATCTATTACTGCTAGCTGCGAGTTTCTTCTGGGCGGTGTATACCGTCAGTTTACGGATTGCAGGCTTACCGCCTTTGGTATCAACGGCATTGATGGGTTTAGTTTCACTGATCGCACTGGCTTTCTTATGGGCAACGGGACTGGCTTCTAGCGGTTTAGCGGATGCCTCTTGGGATATGCTGGCAGGTCAAATTCTCGTGCAAAGTCTACTCGTCGGCTTGATGACGGGTTTTTCCTACGGCTATGCCATCCAAAAGCTGGGCGCTGAAAACATGGCCGCCATCGGCGCCTTTACCCCAGTACTCGCCGCGCTCATCGCCATCCCCGTACTTGGCGAACACCTAGAAGGTTACTCCATCGCGGGGCTAATCTTCGTTAGTGTTGGTGTCGTTATCGCCAGCGGGATCTTTAAAAAGCGGTAGTTTTGTTGGTTTATTGCTTTGAATAGCGGCTGCTGATGTAAATATTGTAGTGTGTTTTATCTAACCGCCTATCTTCGATTCGAAGGTCGGCGGTTTTTTTTACTCAGATTTACAGGTGAAATAACTTTCTAAAAAAAACTGTGCAAAAAAGCTTCATTTTATTTATTTTTATGTCATTATGCGGGAATAGTGTTTATTAATATTTCGTATTACGGAATGTTGTGTTTTTAATATCTCTTTTTTTGAGTGATCTTAAAGCGCAAGGAAGTGACATTTATAAATATAAAAAAGTGAAACCATTGGGCTTTCCCAAAGAGTTTACAGAGGTTTTAGAGCATGAAAAAAATAATAAAATGGATGTGGCAGGGTATTGATGTGTTGATCACCGTTATTCTTGCCGTAATGGTTGTATTGGTATTTACCAATGTCGTTCTACGATATGGTTTTTCTTCTGGAATACGCTCTTCTGTTGAACTGTCTCGTTTAGGTCTGGTATGGATTGTTTTGCTGGGTGCTGCTGTGGTACTACGTCGAGGCGAACATCTTGTGGTGACAGAATTTTCCGAACGTTTTTTTCCTTCGGCTGTGCCTATTTTAAATCGATTTATTTGGTTGGTTATTCTCATCTCGTCAAGCATGTTGTTTGTTGGGGCGTTGAATCAAACCCTGGCAAACTGGCATAACATTTCTCCTTTAACTGGTCTTCCTACAGCGCTATTTGCATTGGCAGGTGTGATTTCAGGTCTGCTTATTGGGCTGATTTCTTTGGTTCGAATATTTAATCCCAGTTGGTTATTGGAACAGGAGAATGACGAATGACTCTGACGATTTTTCTTGGGGTATTGATCGCCTCTATTCTGCTTGGGTTACCGGTTTCTTTTGCTTTATTGTTGTCTTCCATGGCGTTGATGCTTCATATGGATTTGTTTAGTGCAGACATTTTGTCTCAAGCACTGATCGGTGGTGTTGATAGTTTTACTTTATTAGCGATTCCTTTCTTTTTGATTGCTGGTGAGGTGATGGCAACAGGTGGATTGTCTGAACGCATTGTTCGTCTTGCTAATACTTTTGTAGGTCACCGAAAAGGTGGGCTAGGTTATGTTGCTATTTTTACTTCTATTTTATTGGCTGGCTTGTCTGGCTCAGCAGTGGCCGATGCTGCAGCCTTGGTCAGTATCCTTTATCCAATGATGAAAAACGCTAAGTATCCGGAGGGTTCGTCTATAGGTTTACTGGCGTCTGGTGGGATTATTGCTCCAGTTATACCGCCTTCTATTCCTCTAATTTTGATTGGTGTTGCTGGTGGTATTTCCATTAAGAACCTATTCATTGGCGGTATTGTGCCAGGTTTGTTAATGGGCATGACGTTGGTGTTCATGTGGGGCTTTATTGTTCGAAAAGAAAAATTAGATATTGAGAAAAAAGCGACTTTTTCGGAAAAAATGGTCGCGTTAAAAGATGGTATTTGGGCGTTGTTTTTACCCATTATCATTTTAGGGGGGATTCGTTTTGGCATATTTACGCCAACTGAAGCAGCAGTTGTCGCTGCAGTGTACGCCATTCTTGTGTCGTCTTTTATCTATAAAGAACTGAATTTCAAACGTTTGTACTATGTGCTTGGTCGTGCTGGGCGTTCCACAGCGATGGTCATGTTTTTGGTGGGGTGTGCCATGGTTGCTGCTTGGCTGATTACAGTGGCTCAGTTGCCTCAGCAATTGGCAGAGATTTTAGCGCCTATGATAGACAGCCCTCGTTTGCTGATGGCCATCATTATGCTCTTGGTGTTTCTAGTCGGAATGGTGATGGATTTAAGCCCTACCATTTTGATTCTGGTTCCTTTGTTAATGCCCATCGTCAAAATGGCAGGAATCGACCCTGTTTATTTTGGTTTGATGTTTGTTATCAACACGTCTATTGGTTTGATTACACCACCTGTTGGCACGGTTTTAAACGTTGTGTGTGGTGTATCCCGAGTTTCTATTTCTACTTCTGTGAAAGGAATTCTGCCTTTTATAGGAGCCTATGTCGCTCTGTTAATACTCTTCATAGTATTCCCCAGCATTATTACTGTCCCGATGAAATTTATTATTGGATAACCCAAGGAGAAAAATAATGAAAAAAATAACAAGGTTATTTAAGCAAGTAGGTCTTGTGTCTGTAGTGTCTTGTGCCGTGTTATCAAATTTGGCACAAGCAGCAACAACTTTGAAGCTAGCTCATGCTGCCCCAGAATCTGATTTGCAGCAGGATATGTCTTTGTTCTTTAAAAAAGAAGTGGAAGCTCGAAGCAATGGTGATATTAAGGTGAATATTTTTCCTCAAGGTCAGCTTGGTAACGACCAACAGATGATCCAGAGTACTCGTTTCGGCTTAGTTGATTTTTCTATTGTTGGGCTGAATAACTACTCTGGTCTTTTACCTGAATCTGCTGCTTTTACCCTACCTTTTATGTTCCCAAATCGCAGTGCTGCTTACAAAGTGCTTGATGGCGAGGTGGGGCAGTCAGTATCTAAACAAATGGAGGCCTTTGATCTAAAAGGTCTAGGTTATCCAGAAAATGGCTATCGTAATATGACCAATAGTCGAGGTCCAATTCGAACGCCAGCCGATGTGAAAGGTCTGCGTATGAGAGTGAATGGCTCTAAAGCGTTGAATGATATGTTCAACCTTTTAGGTGCTAATCCAACACAGATTCCTGTTTCAGAGCTTTATACCGCCTTGGAAACTGGTGTGGTAGATGCTCAAGATCATCCTATTGGCGTAACCTTGTCGTTCAAATTTTACGAGGTGCAAAAATACCTGAGTTTAACTCAGCATGCTTATTCTCCTCTTGCGTTCACGATGAATCTTAAATCTTTCAATAAATTGAGTCCTGCTAATCAGGAAATTATTACTCAGGTAGCAAAAGATGCGGTAGATATGCAGCGTAAACTGAGTATAGAGAAAGAAGATTCAATGATTGCAGACTTGGAAAAAGATGGCATGAAAGTCAATCGTGATGTTGATGGCGCAGCATTTCAAGAAGCAGTTAAACCAGTTTGGGAAGCATTTATCAAAGAGCATGGTGACAAGATGGTGAACGACATTTTAGCGGCTTCTAAATAGTTCTAGCACTCGAGCCTTATCGGTAATTAGTGAGTGTCAGTTTTTATTTTTAAATTACTTTTTGTTCATCTGCTTATCATGTTAAAGCCATGATAAGCAGATATTACTAGTCGAGAATTATCATGTATCAGACATTAAAAGAAAGAGTATTGAAGGCCAATTTGCAGTTGCCTGAATATGGTCTGGTGACCTTTACATGGGGCAATGTGTCAGAAATTGATCGTGACAGAAAGGTGATAGCCATTAAACCTTCTGGTGTGAAATACACCGATATGACAGTAGATGACATTGTTGTCATTGATTTTGATGGGAATTGTGTAGAAGGAAAGCTAAACCCTTCTAGTGATACAGCAACTCATATTGAACTCTATAAAGCCTTTCCAAGTATCGGAGGCATTGTGCATACGCACTCCCGCCATGCCACGATATGGGCTCAAGCTGGTTTAGATATTCCTGCATTAGGAACCACCCATGCCGATTATTTTTATGGTGATATTCCTTGCACCAGAATGTTGAGTGCGGATGAAATCTCTAAAGATTACGAGAAGAACACAGGCATAGTGATTATTGAAGAATTTCGCAAGCGAGGAATCAGTGAGACAGCGGTGCCAGGGACTATTATTTCTGGTCATGCGCCTTTTTCTTGGGGAAAAGATGCCTTTGATGCGGTACACAATGCGGTTGTATTGGAAGAAATATCCGCGATGGCAATTGGAACTCGAGCTTTGAATCAGCAGATCAAAGTACAGGATGAATTGCTGGATAAACACTATATGCGTAAGCATGGTGATAATGCGTACTACGGTCAGAAGAAATAAGGCAATTCTATGTATGAATTATTAGCACTCGATTTGGACGGCACTGTACTCAAATCAGATCGTACTATTAGTCCTACTCTGATCGCCAAAATCCGCGAACTTTCTGAACGTATTCCAGTGATGATAGTAACTGGACGCCATCATACGACGGCGCGTCCTTACTATTTAGAGCTTGGCTTGAAAACACCAATTATTTGCTGCAATGGTGCTTACGTTTATGACTATCAAAATGAGCAAGTACTCCAGCATAACGCTTTGTCAAAAGATGTTGCTAAACAGTTTGTTTCGCTAGCAGAAAAGCACGATGTGACTGCTGTTATGTATGTCACTAATGCCATGTTGCATTCAAAACATCGCCCTTTACCTTATGTTGAAGCTTTGTCTGAATGGGCAAGTACCTTCCCAATAGGGAGTCGTCCACAGATATATAAGGTCGATAATTTTCATCAAGAGATTGAGCGTCACTCCTTCGTTTGGAAATTTGTTTTAGAGGGAAGAGAAGTAGATCACTTTGCTGCATCGCCTTTTATTCAGCAGCACTTTAATGGGGAGTATTCTTGGACGAATCGCATCGACTTTGCTCGTATTGGGAACACTAAGGGCGCAGCGCTGACAGAATACCTCGAAAAAATAGGTATTAGTGCTGATCGTATTGTTGCGGTAGGGGATCACCATAATGATATCTCTATGCTGACGTTAGCTGGAATGGGCGTCGCTATGCTTAATGCTGATGAAAATATTCAACGACTGGCAGATAGGGTGACAACAGCTACTAATGACGATGATTTTGCCTTAGCAGACTTAATTGATCAGCTTTTTCTGACCGAGGGAGAAAGCAAATGAATTATTTTATTGGTTTAGACTCAGGCGGCACCTTCATGAAGGCCGCTTTGCTAGACAGTAATGGTAAGCAAATAGCGATTACAAAAGTGTCGGCCAAAGTGCTAAACGAGCAACAGGGCTGGGTGGAACGCGAGCTAGATGACTTATGGAACGATGCGAAATCAGCGCTTATTAAGCTACTTAAATCCGTTGATATTGATGCGGCAGATATAAAAGGTTTAAGTATTTCAGCACAAGGCAAAGGGGTGTATCTGTTAGATAAAAAGGGAGAAAACTTACGTAATGGAATTATCTCCTCAGACTCCCGCTCACTAAGCATCGTTAAAAGATGGCAAGAAGAAAAAATCCCCGAAGCTATTTATCCAATTACTTTACAGACCTTGTGGACAGGGCATCCTGTTTCCATTGTTCGTTGGCTAAAAGATCACGAGCCGAAAAATTACCAACAGATCGGGTCAATTTTAATGGCGCATGATTATTTGCGTTATCGCTTGACTGGTAACATTGCTGCGGAGTTAACCAACATTTCAGAGAGCAACTTCTTTAATGCTACTAGCGGTGAATATGATCCCGAATTGCTGAGAGTGTTTGGTATCGAAGAGGTTTTCTCTGCGCTACCCCCGATTATTAAACCAGATGAGCTTGCGGGCTATGTCACCCAAAAAGTTGCTGAAGAAACAGGGTTAGAAGCAGGAACGCCAGTGTTTGGCGGCTTATTTGATGTGGTTTCTACCGCGATTTGTTCTGGTATTAATGCTAATGAGGATACTCTTAATTATGTGACAGGTACTTGGGCAGTGACCTCAGGTATTGCGACTGGTATTCCTTCTGAGTCAGACATAAATGAGTCGAATTACAATTACGTATATGGTCATTATGTTTTGGATAAGCAATATATCATTCATGATGCCAGTCCTACATCGGCTAGTAACTACGAATGGTTTCATGATTATTTGGGCAAGAATGGTGAAATAGATCATCAGACTAATCAACAGCTGGTCTCTGAGTTGCCCACTGCAGCTAGCGAGTTATTTTTTGTACCTTTCCTTTATGGTTCCAACATGGGGTTGGGTATTAAGGCCGGCTTTTATGGCATGCAGTCCCATCACACTAAAGGTCATCTAATTCAAGCGATTTGGGAAGGCATTCTATTTTGTCATAATGTTCATTTGGATCGAATGCGTACTCGTTTCCCTAATGCTTCTGTTCTGAGGGTAACAGGAGGTACAACTACTTCTGAAGTCTGGATGCAGATGCTCGCTGATTTAACAGGCATGTCAGTTGATATACCTAGTCTTGATGAAACTGGGTCTCTTGGTGCTGCTTTAGTTGCCATGGTGGGCGTTGGGCAATATGAAAGTATTGAGTCCGGTCTCGCTGCTATGGCGATTGATGCGAAACGCATTGAGCCGAATCCTGCTCATTATCATGCTTACCAGCGTAAGTATCGACGTTATTTGAAATTGGTGAACCTATTCAAAGAATTTGAGAGCAAAAACTTTGAAGGGACAGAGTTTTAACTTTAAATATTTAAGGAAGCGTTATGACCAAACCTTTATTACAAATTGCGTTAGATGCAACCGATATACAGGCAGCAATAGCATCTGTAGAGAATATTGCGGATTATGTTGACGTTATCGAGATAGGTACTATCTTAGCTTTCGCTCATGGGGTGAAAAGTGTCAGTTTGCTGCGCGAAAAATACCCTCGACATGTTATTGTTTGCGACATGAAAATTACTGATGCTAGTGCTATTTTAACTAAAATTGCATTGGCAGAAGGGGCGAATTGGGTGACGGTAAGTGCTGCTGCACACATTGAGACGATTCGTGCTGCTTATCAAGTGGCTGAGGAATTCTCCGGAGAGATTCAAATTGAACTCTATGGTCATTGGACATTAGAGGATGCTAAGGATTGGTTTGATATAGGCATTACACAAGCTATTTATCATCGCTCAAGAGATGCTGAATTAGCGGGTGTGACGTGGACAGAAGAAGATCTAACAAAAATGAAGGCGTTATCTGATTTAGGAATCGAATTATCTATCACGGGTGGAATTGTGCCCGAAGATCTACATTTGTTTAAAGATCTTAAAGTAAAGTCTTTTATTGCTGGCCGTGCATTGGTGAGTGCTGAGGGACGTTCGATTGCTGAATCCTTCCATAATGAAATTGAAAAATATTGGTAGGTATTAATGAGTGAACAAATAAAGTCACTTCTGAAATCGTTAAGTGTATTGGAGTTTCTAGGTCAATTTCCTAATGGGGCGTCATTACAGACCATTGCACAGCAAACAGGAATGACCAAGTCCTCAGCTCACCGCATTCTTTCTACTTATGAAAGCGCGGGTTATGTAACTCAACTATCTAGTGGTCGTGATTATCGACTGACGATGAAATTGTTACATGTAGGCCAGGTAGCGCTAAATTCAGATGTGACTGGTTTTGTGAAACCTTATTTAACTCAGCTGTTAGGTAGCATTAATGAAACGGTGAACTTCTTGGCTTTTGATGGGGACAATATCCTTTTTAAAGATAAGTTGGAGCCGAGCAATGCTTCGTTTCGTACTCGAACCTATGTTGGACTGCATTCACCTGCCTATTGTTCAGCCGCCGGAAAATGTTTTTTAGCGTTCGCCTCAGATCAGATACGTGAAGCCTATTGGCAACGTAATAACAATATTATGCGGCAGCTAACTGAAAATACTATTTTGGATAAAGGCGCCTTTTTTAAGGAACTAGAGCGGGTAAAAGAGCGTGGCTATGCTATTGACGATGAAGAAAACGAAGCAGGTATATCCTGTGTAGCCATTCCTGTTTTTAATAAAGACGGAATGCCCATTTATGCCATTAGTGTGTCTTCATTGACGCCCAAGATGGCTCGATTAGGCTTTGATTCCCTAGCTGGCACAATTACAAAGACTGCCAAGCTAATTGAGGAAAAGTTGTTTTGAGGTGAAGTAATGATTCATTTTGCAAAGACGTTTCGTTTAGGTATTTATGAAAAGGCATTGCCAGCTGACTTGAGTTGGCGTGAGCGTCTAGAAAATGCCAAGGCGCTGGGGTTTGATTTTCTAGAAATATCCGTTGATGAAACTGAAGATCGTCAAGCTCGCCTTGATTGGTCTGATGACGAAATTTACACCCTGAGAAATCTTTGCATAGAACTTGATATGCCATTGCAGTCAATGTGTCTGAGCGCGCATCGTAAATATCCTTTTGGTTCCATGGATGACAAAGTTAGAGAGCGAGCCTTTGACATTATGGAGAAAGCCATAGCACTCGCTTACAAGCTCGGTATCCGTTGTATTCAAATGGCGGGTTATGATGTGTATTACGAGTCCCAGTCAGAAGAAACACACCAGCGTTTTGTTGCAGGTATGCAGCGAGCTACCAAAATGGCCGAGCGTGCAGGCGTTCTACTTGGTGTAGAAATCATGGATACTCCTTACTTGAATTCTTTGAGCAAGTTTGAGGTACTAAAGCGAGAAATTCCGTCGCCATATTTCATGGCTTATCCAGATGTTGGCAATATCTCTGGTTGGAATCATCATGTACCTACTGAGTTAAAGTTAGGACAAGACCATATTGTGCAGATCCATTTAAAGGATACATTGCGAGTATCTCCAGATAGTAAAGGACAGTTTCGAGATCTGGTTATTGGCGAAGGTGAAGTTGATTTTCATGCCATTTTTAAAACCCTTGTCGAGATAGATTACGCTGCGCCATTTGTGATTGAAATGTGGGCGCAGAATGACAATTGGTACGAAGACATTGTTCAGGCCAAAGCGACACTTGAACGCATAGCTCATGAGTCCGGCTTAGCGCTTTAATGCCTCGTTAAAAATTCACTTATCTCTGGTTACAATAAAACCTGCGTATATTCGTGATGATATTACTGGGTATTCTGGTGCAGGCGGTTGCTTCGACGGAAGTGCTGCCTGCCATCTATCCAAACCACCTACTGTAATACTCTTTATTTTTCTTCTGTCTTGATCTGTAAATCTTATTTTTATAAATAGCCATAGCAGCGTTTTTTTCCTTATAAGTTAAACGATTAACTTTGCTTTTTACTCCTTCAGAATAAAAAAATTAAAAAACTGATCAAAAAAACTTCACATATCTTATCTTTGTGTCATTATACGGAAATAGAATAATGACATATTCCGTATTATGGAATTTAAGGTTTGACTTATTATGCCCATCATTTCTTTAGAATTACTTCAAAACACGTACGAAAAAGCTTTGTTTGCTCGTGACATGTCGCCAGAAATGGCTAAGCGTTTAGCTATTGGGTTTGCTGATATGGCGAACGAAGGGGTTTACTCTCATGGTATCAATCGTTTTCCGGTCTTTATTGGTCAAGTAGACAAGGGGCAGATTCAGCTCAATGCTATCCCAGAATGTGTTAATAAGATGGGCGCCTTAGAACAGTGGGATTGTCATTATGGTCCAGGTGTTTTGAACGGGTTGATTTGCGCGGATCGAGCGATGGAATTGGCGCGTGAGTATGGCATTGGCATGGTCGGTATGCGCAATTCAAATCATTGGATGCGTGGTGGAGCTTACGTATTAGAAATGGCTCGCCAAGGCTTTGCTGGTATTGCGGCGACCAACTCTATTGCTGTGATGCCTGCTTGGGGGGGGAAAGATCACCGTATTGGAACCAATCCGTTAATTATGGCGATAGCAGGTGATCCACCAGTATTGGTTGACTGCTCAATGTCTCAATTTTCTTATGGTCAGTTACAAAATCACGTTCTAGCCGATAAAGAATTACCTGTAGTGGGTGGTTATGATGATGAAGGTAATTTGACCAAGGACCCTCATATTCTTTGGGAAAACAAGCGTGTCTTACCAATGGGCTTCTGGAAAGGTTCTTCCATGTCTATTATTCTCGATATGATGCTGACCGCTATTACTGGTGGACGCTCTGTTCCTGCCATTACAGAAGACCAAGACGGTGAATTTGGTGTGTCGCAATTTCTCATTGCTATTGATCTAAGCAAAACCATAGAAAAAGCTCAGTTTGCAACCGAAATGCAGCGTATTCGCGATTATGTTCTGGCGTCAGAGCCTGCTGAAAGTGGTGAAGTGTCGATCGCGGGATCAAGAATACAAGCCTTTATCGACAAGCATGAAAAAGCCGGCGGTATCGATATTCACCCTGAAATCTGGAGTCAGATCCAACAACTTGCTCAGTAGTATTAAGAGATACCAGCGTTAATAGACATCAATTACTTAACAATAAAAATAATGTAAGTGGGGTGAGGTATGTTGGAAACCAGTGAGCTGAAAAAGTCAGAAACGTCACTTTTGCAGTTTAAGAATATTACTAAAAGATTTGGTAATAGCATCGCAGTGAACGATGTGTCTTTTAATGTAGGTTCACATTCTGTGGTGGCCTTATTGGGAGAGAACGGTGCTGGAAAATCGACTTTGATCAAAACTTTGGCGGGTATTTACCAAGAAGATCAAGGTGAGATTATTTATCAAGGTGTACCGTTAGATCAGAAGAATAGACATCATGATGAAATTGCCTTTATCCATCAGGATTTAGGTCTAGTTGATTGGATGACAGTGTCAGAAAACATGGCGTTAGCTATGGGGTACTGTAAGAAATTTGGTTTAATCGACTGGCCAGCGACTGATGCTCGAGCCGCAGACGCACTCGCTAGCGTCAATGCAGATATAGACCCACGTACTCGAGTATTCCGCTTATCTCGCGCAGAACAATCCTTGATTGCCATTGCTCGTGCCGTTTATTGCAAAGCCAAAATTCTTGTTTTAGATGAACCTACTGCGAGTTTACCTGCTGCCGATGTCGAACGATTATTTGAAGTCATTCGCGATCTTCGTAAAAAAGGCGTGGGCATGATTTATGTTTCCCACCGTTTAGATGAAGTAATGGAAATATCCGACAGCATGGTCATTATGCGAGACGGTTTGTTGGTTGCTGAATGTCTAACAGAAGGTATGAAATCTAAAGAGCTTGTTGAGCTTATCGTTGGTAATGCTCAAAAAGACTTCCATCGACTTAATGTTGCTCCTAGCTCTCCTACTGTACTTGATGTCTCGGATTTTGAAGCCGGAAATGTGGGACCCGTTTCCTTTCATGTAAAACAAGGTGAAATCCTTGGTCTAATTGGCTTACGTGGCGGCGGTCAAGGTGAAGTGGGGCGTGCTTTGTTTGGTGACTATCCAATATTTAGTGGCCAAGTCCGACTGGATGGTCAATTGCTTCACTTAGATTCTACTTCTGCTGCCATTAATGCTGGTATTGGTTATGTAGCGGGCGAGAGGGCGGAGAATCTCGCAATGTCTATGTCTGTTCAAGACAATCTTTTTATTAATCCTTTATTAGGTGAAACGCCTTTCTTGTCGCTCAATGCTCTGTCTAAAGAGCAAGATATAGCGAGTGACTTGATTGATCGCTTTGACGTTCGCCCTAGAGATCCTAATCAGACTATTGAGAACTTAAGTGGTGGTAATCAGCAAAAAGTCATTATGGCTCGTTGGCTAAATTTGAAAAAGCGCGTTTTGATTCTAGATGAACCTACAGCGGGGGTAGATGTAGGTGCTAAGGCTGAAATATACAATTTGCTCAAAACGTCAGTGAGCAATGGGCTCACAGTAATAGTAGTTTCTACTGACTTTGAAGAGATAGAGAAGATTTGTAATCGCTGTTATGTATTCAGCAAAGGGCATATTCATAAAGAGTTAGCAGAGGAGGAAATGACCTTTGCCAATATGCTGAAAGTCGCTTCGGCGGATGGTGAATAGTTACCGAGTTGCTCGTTCGTAACGAATGAAAATGTGTTTCCTATTGAATAGCTAAAATAAAAATTATAGAGAGTAGCAGACAATGACAACTTCTATTAAATCCACGGCATTAGAGCCGGATCACAATGATAAAAATTCATCCAACGAGGGGCTTTTTTCCCATGTTGGTCGCTATCTTCCAGTTTATGGTCTACCTATTTTAACCCTACTATTGATCATGTTCTTTTCTGTTTTATTACCGGATACTTTTCCAACCATGCTGAATTTACGCTCTATTTTAAGCGATAAATCCATCATCGCGATTTTAGCGCTTGCTGCCATGGTTCCTATGTTAACAGGCAAGATGGATCTGACAGTTGGTTATGGCATTGTACTTTGGCATATTTTAGCAATCAGCCTTCAAACTAAATTTGGTATGAGTTGGCAAATGGCGGTATTCGTCGTTTTAGTATGTGGCATGTTGTTTGGCCTTCTTAATGGTCTTTTAGTTGAGATGGCTAAAATTGATTCTTTCATTGCTACGTTAGGTACTGGCACTGTTATCTATTCCGTTGCACTTTGGTATACCGGAGGGCGTCAAGTAATTGGCTCTCTAGATGCTGATTTCTACTCACTCTCGAATGCATTTTTCTTTGGTTTGCCTGCGCCTGCATTTTACGTGTTGGGGATTGCTATTTTGTTGTGGATTATCACTGAGCGTTTGCCTTTGGGGCGGTGCTTATATGCTATTGGCGCTAACCCTAGAGCAGCTGCGCTGAATGGTATTCCAGCACGCAAGTATGTTATTGGTGCGTTTGTTACCTCTGGTTTATTGACTGCTTTTGCAGGCGTGCTTTTAGCAGCAAAATTACGAATTGGTCAGGCAAATGTTGGTCTGGAGTTTTTATTACCTGCTTTGGTTGGGGCTTTTCTAGGATCTACGACCATCCGTCCCGGACGAGTCAATGTGCTTGGCACCATTATTGGTGTGTCTATTCTGGCCGTGGGTATTTCAGGTATTCAGCAGTTAGGCGGGGCATTTTACATTGAGCCATTGTTCAATGGCGCAACCTTATTGATATCCATAGGTATTGCAGGTTATGCCCAGCGTCGAGGTGGCCGCATAAAACGAATTATGAAAAAGAGTGAGTAGCAAGCCAATTGAAATGAGTGAATGAGTTTGTAATTTAACTTCGAGATATAAAAACAAAAAACACAGATGAGGTTACCATGAAAAAATATAAATCTATCTTAAAATATAGTTCTTTAAGCTTATCTATATTGCTAGCCATAGGAACAGGCAGTGCTAAAGCAGATGATTTTTTAGATATAGCTAAAGCGAAGGTTCAAGCAGCAACAGCACCTTATAATAAGTGGGACGGTCCAACCTCGGGTCCAAAAGCTGTGTCTGGAAAAACGATTGTCTTTTTGGCTTCTGATATGCGAAATGGTGGTGTGCTTGGTGTAAGTAATGGCGTAGAAGAAGCTGCAGTTTGGACAAAATGGAAGGTTCGTGTGCTGGATGGTCAAGGAACAGTATCTGGCCGTACCGCAGCGTTTAATCAGGCGATAGCGTTAAAGCCAGATGGTATTGTAGTAGGGGGCTTTGATGTTAATGAACAAGCTGTCGCACTTGAAACAGCCACGAAGCAGGGTATTAAAGTCGTAGGGTGGCACTCTGCACCAAATCCAGGTCCTATTCCAAGTAAGAACTTATTCTCAAACATTACGACTAGCGCTGATGACGTCGCTGAAATTGCAGCATTAGCTGCAGTGGCAGGTTCTGATGGTAAAGCTGGAGTCGTTATCTTTACTGATTCTGCTTATGCTGTTGCGATTGCCAAATCGGATGCTATGGCTAAAGTCATCAAGCAATGTAGTGGCTGTACTCTAATATCCGTTGAGGATACACCGTTATCAGATACTTCTACACGTATGCCTCAGTTAACAACATCTTTGTTGCAGCGCTATCAAGGTAAGTGGACCTACTCCTTGGGAATTAATGACCTTTATTTTGATTACATAGGTTCTGCATTAAATGCCTCTGGTCTACCTGCAGATAAACTTCCTCGTAACATCT
Source organism: Marinomonas sp. (assembly GCF_965225885.1). Lineage (NCBI taxonomy): Bacteria > Pseudomonadati > Pseudomonadota > Gammaproteobacteria > Oceanospirillales > Oceanospirillaceae > Marinomonas > Marinomonas sp. Next base: position 63,481 of record NZ_OZ245329.1, on the reverse strand, counting down.
CGGCTGGCGATGGAAGTCAATCGGCTTATTCACGCATTCGTTCTAACTTCAACCAAATAGGGACAGTACCAGAGCCACTTAATATGCACGGTTGGCAAGTTGTTGATGAACTAAACCGAGCCTTTGCGGGCGTTGCTGATAGCGGCTTTGCGACCCCAGTACATTTGGTTACCCCGGAGAATATTCAGTTTGATGGCGGTCAAAACGATATTTTCGATCCTGACAATAATTATCGCGAACATTATAAAGCGATTTGGAAATAGTCTCTGATAAGTAATAAAGCCCCTTTTTCTATTTAGATGTTAAAAAAAGGGGCTCTTTATTTCAGTTTTTATGCTGTTTTGGATATTGAATATGTTAGCTGTCGAAAAATTTGATAATAGAATTGAGCGTATTTTATTAACAGATTCTGTTCTAGAAAAAGTTTGTACAGGCGCGACATGGAGTGAAGGTCCTGTCTGGTTAGAAGCTTCTCAAACTTTGTTGTGGAGTGATATTCCCAATAACAGAATATTAAGTTGGAATAGTGAAAAAGGAGTAAGTGTTTGGAGATCTCCTGCCAATTTTACTAACGGTCATTACTTAGATCTTCAGGATCATCTATTACATTGCAGTCACGGTGGTAGATCAATTGAGAGAACGGATTTAAAAACAGGTGAAACGACTACTTTAGTTGACCGATATCTTGGTAAGCGTTTGAACTCACCAAATGATTTGGTTGTGAAATCTGACGGAACCATCTGGTTTTCTGACCCACCTTACGGCATTTTATCTAATGTTGAAGGCTATAAAGCAGAGCCTGAACAAGAGGGTAATTTCGTATATCGTTTCGATCCTATTACCAGTGAGCTATCCGTTGTTTGTCATACTATTGAAGAACCAAATGGCTTGGCTTTTTCACCAGATGAATCAAAACTCTATATCGCCGACACTTCTGCGGCGCTAAGAGAAGACGGTTCGGGAAATCATCATATTAAAGTGTTTGATGTCGAACTGGGGCGGAAGTTAAGTAACGAAAGGTTGTTTGCCGTGGTGTCACCAGGTTTAGCCGATGGCTTTCGAGTGGATCAACAAGGTTGGATCTACACTTCGTCGGAAGACAGTATCCAAGTTTATCACGATGACGGCACCTTGTTAGGCAAAATATTTGTTCCAGAAAAAGTCTCTAACTGTACCTTTGCAGTAGATTATTTCTCTGAACATCAAGGGGAAACTTTGTATATTACCGCTTCTACTTCTATATATCGTATTCGTTTGAATACCCGTGGAGCACGTCCTCAGGCTTCAGGCGATGTTGTCTGATAGCGAAACTTTTGTAAGGGATCATTGATGAATTTTACAGAATACTCCGCCATCCTTAGTGCTTTTAAGGAGGGTGTATTTACTTCTATCCTAGACAGTTACGACGATATTTGTCATGCACAAGATCAGTTGATCGCTGAACTTACCAGCAAAGGTGCCGTCATCAAAGGCTGGAAAGTCGTTGAGGATTCCGGTGTTTTTATACTGTCTCCTATTTTTGATTTTCAAATCTTTGAGAATAAGGGCGTTCAGTTACCTAAGGATGAATTATCTGGCATCGAAGTGGAAATATGCTATCAGTGCAGTGTTCCGCTTTTAGCAAATGATATTGGATACGCGGTTAGCAGCGCCCAGCCACTGGTTGCTCTTGAAGTCTTGCGTCCAAAAATTAATGACAAGAGCTATCAATCTTGTGACTTTTATTACAACTTCGGCATTTTGGTTTCGAGCCAACCTATCGCAAGTGACTTTTCTCTCAAAAGCGGACAAACCTATGATTACTCAACTGGCGCTCCCGATTTTTTCGAACAGAAAAAGGCTGTGCTGTTGAAGGGCGTACAAGAGTGTGTTCGTCGAGGTTATATTGATGATTTCTTTTTCATGACTGGCAGCCTAAATGGCCTTATTGAAACTGATATTTGTTTGGGTAAAAACGAAGTCGTTGCATCAAATGGCACGTTAATTAGTGTGGATATTGTGTAGCGTCTAACTCTGTTTTTAAAGCCGTTTGCTGAAAGGTATGCGGCTTTTTTGTTTCTAGTATCATAGTGATTGGTTTTTAGGGTTATTGGAGTTATATATAAAAGCAATGAGTTTTTAAGGGTTGTTGGGGTTATTATAATTTTTCCTAAGGAAAGGAATGGCGAAAAGGATTGATATGAAAAGCCGAGAGGTAATCCAGATGCTAGTCGAAGACGGATGGTATGAAGTTAGAGTAAAAGGCAGTCATGTGCAGTTTAAGCATCCTAATAAAAAAGGCACAGTGACCGTTCCCCATCCAAAGAGAGATTTACCGATTGGTACTTTTAACAGCATAAAGAAACAAGCTCAGCTTTATTAATAGCTTTAGCAGAGGTGTGAACCATGAAATACCCAATTGTATTACATACCGATAATGGCGTTAGCTACGGCGTGACTGTGCCAGATGTGCCCGGCTGCTTTTCGGCTGGCGATACATTTGATGAAGCACTGGAAATGGCTGAAGAAGCAATCTTTTCTCATCTTGAGCTTTTGTTGGAAGACAGTGAAGACATTCCAACCGCAAGCCCGATCTCTGTTCACAAAGACAACCCAGACTACGCCAATGGTGTATGGGCGGTGGTGAATATAGATATCACACCCTTACTTGGTAAAAGCGAGAAAATTAATGTGACCTTGCCACATTTACTCATTACCAAAATCGACAAAATGGTAGCTGCGAATCCAAAATACAAATCCCGTTCTGGGTTCTTGGCAGAAGCGTCTAAGAAAATTTTACAGCTAAGTTAAATGACTAAAAGGAGATCAACAGAAGTGAGTCATGTTCTGATTATAGGTAATGGGTTTGATTTAAATTTAAGGTTGAAAACCAGTTATCGAGATTTCATCGGTTCTACGTTTTTTACTAGAAACTTAGTGGATAGTAGTCTGCCGTTGTTTAAACACTTGGAAAAAGTGGATAAAACCAACTGGATTGATATAGAGAAAGAGTTGGAAAGTTATTCTAAGAGTGAAGTTGAGACTTATGCTTTTTTATTGGAGTACAAGAAGCTATGTGAAGAGCTTAAATCCTATATAAAATCTATTAAACTTGAAGATGTGGATCAAAGCTCACATGCGTATCGGTTACTAGATAATATTAAAGGAGAGCAGTTCTTGATACTTAATTTCAACTATACAAATTCAGTTGAAGTTATTTTGAATAACTTAGGTGTGCCTAAGTACAAGATTGATAAATCAATTATTCATGTGCATGGAAGTGTTAAACAGGACGACATTATTTTCGGAGTCGATGATGATGCTTGTATAAATAACGAACACTCATTTTTAAGAAAAACCAGTAGTTCGCTTTATGATGGTGAGCAAGTTATGCAAGCGCTTAAGGATTTTGAAAGCTTGTCAATATTTGGGCACTCTCTAGGTGAGTCAGACCATATGTACTTCAAATGCTTTCAAGATTTAGCTATAGGAAGGCAATCTCGAGCTAGAAACCAACGGGAAAGCCTAAATCTTTATTACTATGATGAGATGGCTAAATATCAGTTATTGTCACAAATTTATACATTAAGTGGACGCCAAATGGGGCAACTAAAAGATAACTTAGCATCATTTAAAGAGATAGATGTGTCGAAATAAAAAAGCCGCTTCGATTCAGCGGCTTTCCATTCTTTACCAACCAATCCTACTAAATAGAATTACGCATCAATACGTTTGTATTTGATACGTGTTGGTGTCGCTTCGTTGCCGGTGCGTTGTTTGTAGTCGGCTTCGTATTCTGCGTAGTTACCTTCGAAGAAGACGGCTTTAGAATCGCCTTCGTACGCTAGGATGTGTGTCGCGATACGGTCTAGGAACCAACGGTCATGGGAAATAACAATCGCTGCGCCTGGGAAGGCCAGTAGGGCGTCTTCCAGTGCTCGTAAGGTTTCTACGTCAAGGTCGTTGGTTGGCTCATCCAGTAGCAATACGTTGCCACCTTCTTTAAGCAGCTTGGCAAGGTGTAAACGGTTACGCTCACCACCAGACAAATGCTTAACCAATTTTTGTTGATCCGACCCTTTGAAGTTAAAGCGACCAATGTAGGCGCGAGACGGCACTTTGTAGTTGTGCACCGTGATCATGTCTTGGCCATCAGCGATTTCTTCAAATACAGTTTTGTCGCCGTCTAGTTCACGCATTTGGTCTACGTAAGCAAGCTGAACGGTTTCGCCTATGGTGACGGTACCTGAATCAGGTTGCTCGATGCCGGCGATCATTTTGAATAGGGTAGATTTACCTGCACCGTTACCACCAACAACCCCGACGATTGCACCTTGTGGTACGACCATGTTGAAGTCTTCTAGTAGCATCTTGTGTTCGAAGCTTTTGCTAACGCCTTCGATTTCGATGACTTTGTTACCAAGACGTGGTCCTGGTGGAATGTACAATTCGTTGGTTTCGTTACGATCTTGGAACTCTTGTGAGTTCATTTCTTCAAAGCGAGCCAAACGAGCTTTGGATTTAGACTGACGGCCTTTGGCGTTTTGGCGAACCCACTCAAGTTCCGACTTAATGGCTTTTTGGTGAGAGGCTTGTTGTTTCGCTTCGGTTTGTAGTCGAGCGTCTTTTTGCTCTAACCAAGAAGAGTAGTTGCCTTCGTATGGAATACCATGGCCACGGTCAAGTTCCAGAATCCAGCCAGCGGCGTTATCTAGGAAGTAACGGTCATGGGTAATCGCCACAACAGTGCCTGGGTAATCTTTTAGGAAGCGCTCTAGCCAAGCAACGGATTCCGCATCCAAATGGTTGGTTGGCTCGTCCAGTAGGATCATGTCTGGCTTGTTCAACAACAAACGACACAAGGCAACACGACGACGCTCACCACCAGAAAGATGTTCTACTTTCGCATCCCAATGAGGCAGACGTAGTGCATCGGCTGCAACTTCAAGGGCGCGCTCTAGGTTGTGGCCTTCTTTCGCTTCGATCAAGGCTTCAAGCTGGCCTTGTTCTTTTGCTAGCGCATCAAAGTCAGCATCAGGTTCAGCGTATTCAGCGTAAACTGCATCCAAACGTGCCATCGCTTCGATAACGTCAGTGAAGGCTTCTTCAACAATACCACGGACATTTTTTTCTGGATCAAGATGCGGTTCTTGCTCCAAATAGCCGATTTTGATGCCCGGCATTGGACGTGCTTCACCATTATGCTCGGTATCAACACCCGCCATGATGCGTAGAAGTGTCGATTTACCAGAACCGTTAAGACCCAATACACCGATCTTAGCGCCAGGGAAGAATGAAAGAGAAATGTCTTTTAGAATCTCGCGTTTTGGAGGAACGACTTTCCCAACGCGGTTCATGCTGTATACAAACTGAGCCATAAAGAATCAACTTATCCTATGATTGGAGATCCATGCACTATTAATGTCGTGCATAAATTTCGTTAAAACGCTCCACGGAGTTGCCAAAAGAACTCTAGCAAGTCGATGGAGAGCCAAATGCAATTAGTGGGGTAAGGATAGCACAGGGGAAGATTGGGAAAAATACAGATGCAAGCAAGAACCGCTATTTATCGTGGCGGTTCTTGCTGTGTTTTTTTACTTAGATGGTTTAAAGCTTAAAGTTCGATAAATCATTGTTAATGCTAGAGCTAAGAGAGTCGAGCTGATCACTCAATTGTTCGATGTTCGCCGCGTTATCAGTGATAACGATGGTGGCATTATTGATGATAAGTACCTTATCGCTGACTTCAGAAGCAACAGAGCTTTGTTCTTCCGTTGCGGTTGCGACTTGGGCGTTCATGTCATTGATTACGATAATATCTTGAATAATGTCATCAAGTGCTGTGATGGCTCCGCTGGATTCATCAATGGTTTTTTGTAGCGTTGTACTAGTGGATTGCATGAGTTTGTTAGCGTCTTCAGAAGCCGTTTGCAAACTATGAATAATGCCTTCGATTTCTGAGGTGGAATCTTGAGTTCGTTGGGCTAAAGATCGGACTTCATCAGCAACCACTGCAAAACCTCGGCCTTGCTCACCGGCGCGTGCGGCTTCTATTGCGGCATTAAGCGCCAGCAAATTCGTCTGTTCAGCAACACCCTTGATGACATCCAATACTGTGTTGATTTGCGCACTTTGATCTTTTAATTCAATGATTTTCACTGAGGTTGAATGAATCTCTTTACCCAAGTTGTGAATATCATTGATGGTGTTTTTGACAATGCTGTTGCCTTTCACCGCTAGCTCATTACAGCGTTGGGTCTTATTTGCTGTTTCGTTGGCGTTTCTAGCCACTTCTTGAGTTGCAGATGACATCTCATTAAGTGCAGTGGCGACTTGTTCAATTTCTAGTAATTGTTGTTCTGTAGATTTGACGTTTTCATTTGCATTGGATTTTATGCTTTGAGAGCAGTTCGACAGTTCGTTATTCGAGTTAACAATTTTTTGAACCAAGGTGTGAAGATTGGAAATGAAAGTATCAAAACCGAGAGCAAGTACACCCACTTCATCTTTGCTTTGAATATTTAGTCGTCTTGTTAAATCACCGCCACCTTGCGCGATTTCTGCCATAGCATTGGCAACGACCTTAATAGGGTTCACAACATAGCGAGTTAAGACGAACCAGTTGGTTATTTGCAAAACCAATAGCAAAATGACACCGATTAACAGGAACATAATTCTAATAGACGACAACAGTTCTGCGTTACTGTCCATTCTGTAGGTCACTTCAAGGTGACCAATGACACTTTTGTCACTCCAGACGATATCTATCGTATCAATGCGTAAGTCTTGTGAGTTGGCTTTTTTGCTTTCTTCGTCGTGTACCTTTCCAAGTAACTTATCCCTTTGATCGTATGCTTTGATGCTATCAACAAAGGGCAGGTTCATGAATGAAGACATAATGTTTTCAATAAGACCTGAGTCATAAGAGAAAATAGGCTCTTGCAGCGCAATAGATAAGGTGTTGTTCAGGCCTTTTATTTGCTTGTTTAATGCATCATCAAAATGATTTTTAGCCAGCATGTAGCTGATTGAGAAAATAATCACCATCACTATTAATGAGGCGGAAGAAAGAAAAAACATGGATTTCTGTTTGATTGAATTCATTTCTATCTCGTATCGTTGCTTTGGGTATAAGAAATATGTCGTTATTTCGCTTTCTTAAATTAAAGGTTGTCTAAATCCAACCAAAATTCTTTGCGGTCAAAGGCTGTGTCTGGATGCATGGTGGCATTTTTTATACGAATGACGGTTCGTTGCTTCAGGTTTGCCTGCTCTAAAACATCTTTAATCATCGGGTGATTAAAGAACAGTTTGTCATAGCTGCCGTCCGCGATAGCCATTTCAAAACCTTTATAAATCTTGTCGTGCAGCGTTTTGTTAGATTTTTCGACATAAAAATATTGGGCGAAGGGATAAATCAGCATGAGATGTTTTTCAATGGCTAAGTTCAACTCTGGACGTGATTTTACTTCTACCCAAGGTTCATGAAGTGCTCTGGGGAAGTAATCGAAGCGGCCACCTTCGAGCATTAAAAATAAGTTGGGGTATTTCATCGTAGTGACGGTCGGAATGTTGGCTAACTTCATGACCTTTGTATCGCCCCAAAGCTTGCCTAAGCCTGCATCGAATTTCTTTAAATCTTCTAGAGAGTTAATTTTGTCGAATTTTTCTTGGTCACTAGCACGAATAATAAAGATTCGATGTCCGAGCAAGCCTTTTAGAGCAGGGATTCTAACTGGCAGCATTTTGTCTTCGTAAGTGGAGGTAGAGCCCCCCCACATAACATCAATTTTTTTTGATTCGACGGCGCCAATAGCTCGTGCTGTGTTTAGTTCTTGGTCGTTTTGAGTGAAGGTGATATCAGGGTCTACTTTACTCATAACGAGCTTCAATACACTGAACATCAGCTCTTCTTTTTCGCCCACCACCTTGTTAACTCTAATGGTTTCAGCGCTTATTGCATGAAAGGAATGAAGTATTAGAGCCATCATCCCTATGTATCTCAATATAATCACTTGATCCTATTTCCTTTCTTTTTTTACATAAAATTACACTAAGCTGAATCTTATGTCTTATAGCTTTTCTATTTCAAGTTAAATTTTATTTAATTACGAAAGGAGTAAATAAGGTGAGGTTTTAGTGATTGAATAGAATGAGAAGAGCCGCACCAGCCACAACGAAAATAGCCCCTATCCAAGCGCCAAAGGCAGGGCGTTGACCTGTGGTAATCCACAAACCCGGTAAAATTAGCACGGGAACAACGGCTGATAGAGTAGTGACAATACCCACGTTAGCGTTGCCGACGCCCCAAACTAGGACGCTCATGCCGATAACCATACCAATGGTGGCGAGGGTAGCGATGCCCATGAAATCAACACGAGTTAGTTGAGCAAAGGGAATCGCGTCAGCAGGTTGTTTGTGTCGATAAAACAAACCATAAGCCAGAACCAGAGCGAGAGCGCCAGTTCCGACGCGTAACGCAGACACCGCAATTGGGTCGGCACCGTCAAGCAAAGCAGGCTTGCTAAGCAGAGCACCGCTGGCTTGACCAAGTGCCGCGCCGAGTGCGAGCAAAATCCCGATACTTAATTTGCCTTTGGTTTGTTCCCAAGCATGAAGACTATTTCTGCGACCAAACAGTATGGCAATCACCACACCAATCAATACCAAGCCGCAGGCAAATAGCTGACTAAAAGAAAGGTTTTCCCCTAAAAATAACCAACCTAATAGAATCGACATAGGCGCGTTGGTGGCAAAAAGCACCCCAGTGCGTCGAGGGCCAAGGCGATGCACGGCGGTAAACAACATGGTATCGCCAATAAAAATCCCTAACAGACCAGACAGCATGACTATCTCGGCATGTTGCCACAAGGTTGCATTGAATCGTTGGGTGATTAAGCAAATCGCTAACAGAATGGAGCTGGCAATCACAATACGAAAGGTATTAAAGCGCATGGTGCCAAAACGTTGAATTAAGTTTGGCGCCATCAGGCTCGAAATGGTCCAACACAAGGCGGCAACCAAGCCTGATAATTCTGCGAACGGCATATAAATCCTTATAAATTTATCCATTCTCTAATGTAGAAGAATGATAAAAGCGCACACAGTAGCTTGGTAGCTATATTATGGCGGGGTTGGTATGATTTCACCCATCAAACGATGGCCTAATTTCAGGCATTCTTACACCAAATTAGCGATATTGGAAGCACCATGCGATGCCCTTTTTGTGGAACTCAAGATACTAAAGTAGTGGATTCTCGATTGGTTTCTGAAGGCGCACAAGTTCGCCGCCGTCGTACCTGCAGTCATTGCCAAGAGCGCTTTACCACCTTTGAAGTGGCCGAATTGCAAATGCCTAAGCTGATTAAAAGCGATGGCAGCCGAGAAGCCTTCGATGAGGACAAATTACGTAATGGCATTATCAAAGCCATTGAGAAACGTCCCGTCAGCATTGAAGCCGTAGAAACCGCAATCTCCCGAATCAAAGAAAAAATGCAAGCCACTGGCGAGCGTGAATTACCGTCTCGTTGGACGGGCGAAGCTGTGATGGAAGAATTACAGCGCCTTGATCAAGTGGCATACGTGCGTTTCGCTTCTGTTTATCGCAGCTTTAAAGACATTAGCGAATTCCGAGAGGCGATAGATCGCCTAGAAAGTCACAGCGTTGCTATCCCAGAATCGAAAAAAACCGCTCCAGAATTGAAAAAAGAAGACGAAGCATGACAGTGTATAACCACGAATACTGGATGGCGAAAGCCATTCAACTAGCGAAAAAAGGCCGCTACACCACTCACCCAAACCCACGTGTTGGTTGTGTGTTGGTCAAAGATCAGCAAATCATCGGCCAAGGTTTTCATGTAAAAGCCGGAGAAGGCCACGCGGAAGTGAATGCATTGGCGGATGCGAAACAAGACGCCGTCGGCGCAACTGCTTATGTGACTTTGGAACCTTGCAGTCATCAAGGTAAAACACCGCCTTGTGCTGATGCCTTGATTAAAGCTGGCGTCGCGCGTGTTGTATACGGCATGCAAGATCCTAATCCTGAAGTGTCTGGTAATGGTTTGGCGAAAATCAGAAAAGCCGGCATTGAAATCATCGGTCCTGTGTTGGAATTGGACTGCGAAGGGCTTAATCCCGGTTTTATCAAACGTATGCGCGAAGGCCTCCCTTATGTGCGAGTGAAACTTGCCATGAGCATGGACGGCCGCACGGCAATGGAATCTGGCGAAAGCCAATGGATTACTGACTCAGCGGCGCGTTTTGATGTGCAACGTTTACGAGCGCAAAGCGACGCCATTGTCACTGGTATTGGCTCGGTGTTGGCAGACAACCCAAGCATGACGGTTCGCATTGACAACGATGACCAAGAAGCCGATCCGAAAAGCGTGCGTCAGCCGATTCGTGTGGTAATGGACACGGCTTTGTCGATTCTTCCAGAAGCGAAAATTCTTTATCCAGCCAATCAAGCGTGGGTGTTTTCGGTAGAAGAAGAGGTCGAACCTGAGCATTTAGAAGTGCTCACTAAAAAAGGCGTAACTGTTCGCTTTGCTCCACGTGGCGAAGATGGTCGACTTGATTTATTAGATGCGATGGAGCAGCTTGCTGATGCTGGCATTAACGAAGTTTTATTAGAAGCTGGCGCAGAATTGGCTGGTGGTTTTTTAGAAGCGGGTCTGATCGACGAAATCGTGGTTTACATGGCACCGAAATTACTGGGTTCCAGTGCCCGTCCATTATTTAAATTGCCTTTAGAGGCAATGGACGAAGCGATTGATCTGACACTTAAATCGGTTCGCCAAGTTGGGCAAGATGTGCGTTTGGTCTATATACCAAAATACCTCGATGAAGATTTTGAAGGCGATTTTGACGAATAGCCAAAAGCTGAGTCATTGCTTTTTCAGGCTTTTTTTAAGAAAAGCCTGAAAATCGTTTTTTCTTGCTGATATTTCGCCAACTTTGCCGAGAAACCTAGAATAAATGTTGCTATAATCGCCGCCCAAGACAACCCGTATATTCGTACCTTTGGTCGATATGACTCAGATGCTGTCTAAAGGCAGTAGCTAATAAAGCTCTTTAACAACCAAGGGTACTTTAAAACAGACCAAAGCGTCAGCCCATAAGGCAACGTAGTCTGGACAATTGAGGCAAAAAATGAGCGAAGTGGAAACAACAAACGACCAAACTCCAGCACCAAAACGTAAGGATAAAAAGCCTTCACGTTCGCAATTGCGCAGTGCTTCACGTCGTTTGGCATTACAAGCTGTCTATCAATGGCAGATGAACAAAACTGCCGTTAGCGAGATAGAAACTCAATTCGCTATAGATCAAGACCGTGATATGGATTCTTGCGATAAAGTCTACTTCCGCGAATTGCTACAAGGCGTAACTGCCAGCGCGAAAAAACTGGACGCTTTGTTTGAAGAATTACTAGATCGTCCATTAAGCGAACTAGACCCAATCGAATTGGCCGTTATGCGCATCGGTGCATTTGAATTGTCTCAACGTTTAGACGTGCCATACCGTGTTGCGATCAACGAAAGCGTAGAGCTAGCAAAAGGCTTCGGCGCGACAGAAAGCCATAAATATGTAAACGGCATTCTAGACAAACTAGCACAACGTGTGCGCCGCGAAGAAATCGCCGCTCGTCGAGAAGCGAATAAAGAGTCGAACAAGTAATAAAACCTATTACTAAAAGATACCTAAGAGCCCCGTTATTACTTGTTAATAGCGGGGCTTTTTTATGTCTCCATGTTCAGCCTTGGCTAAAGCCACCAAATAACGATTTGTTTCGAAACATTGCTCTTATTGATGGCTGGTTTATTCTTAACCCGCTATCATAGGCGGTATCAAGGTGGTTGTTACGCTGCCTTACTCAATACTTTTAGGATCATAATGAAAAAGAACTTTGTTTTATCTCATCCCAAAAAACCATATCAGCGTCTCGTTGAAGAAGCGAAAAACGAAGTTAAGCAATACATCAAAGCGGAGCGCAATAAAGCCTTGCCTGAAGGCGCGGATTTTTGGGGATTTAACTGCAAGTTTGGTCAAACAGCAGATAAAGCAAGAACAATTCACGAAGGTGATATCAATACCAATATTAGCTCGGCGCAAAGCCAGCATTGGAAGACTTTTTATCTAGAAGTGATTCCAACACCAAAGCAGCGCGCAAAACGCTCAGAAGACGAGTAATACGGCGACTTTTAGTCGACGACTTATTAAACAAAACAAGGCAGATCTGCGACAAGCGGTCTGCCTTGTTTTGTTTCTGGGTCTAGTGATTTCTTCAAGTGGCCTTTCCTTGGTTGCTATGAAACGGAGATTTACTTTATATTGAAATGCTCTTGTCTTGATAGTCAGTGGTGTTTTAAGTGAGTGATGTTAATGAGTACCCGGTAAAAACCTATTCATCAGAACTTAATGATGCTGTTGAGGATGCAAGTACGCTTCTTGGTATATTAGAGGCTTCTTCTGAAGCTTGTTGGAGTATGGAGTTCACAACACCGGTGAATCTCAATGTACCTAAACAGGAAGTGGTTCGACAGGTATTTGAAAATAGTCCGTATTGGCGCTTTTGTAATAAAGCGATGGCTATGTTGTATCGCTTCCCATTGGATCAAGATTTTAACCAATGCCAAGTCAGTGAAATTTTTCCCTGTAACGAACGAAATCGAGATTTTGTTCGTCTATTAATCAAAAATGATTTTCATGTTAATCAGGTCTCAGCATTAGATACTCGTTATGACGGCGAAGAAATACATGTCGAAAATGATGTTCGTGCCCATATTCGTGGCGGCTTCCTTATTCGAATGTTTGGAATGGTTCGAAATATCTCCAAACAGCAGCGTCGAGAACAGGAACTTCGTGAGCAAATTGGCTTCTTGAAGGGCGTATTGGATTCTATATCTGATCCTATTTTAGCTGTGTCTAGTAATGGAAATATTGTCGCTGCAAATACAGCAGTGGCCAATTTTTATGATAAGCCTTTAGATCGAATTTTAGGGTATAGCGTTTTTACCTTGTGGCACGCCCCCGCCAGTTTAAAGAACCAAATCAATCGCTGTTTAAATAGTAAAAGAGCGCTATCAGAAACCTTTAGTGAGGGTTGTCCTGATGGAATGGCGTCCTACTCGACATCGCGAGTGTTGATTGAGCAGAATAAAGATTTGGTTTTGATTCAATTATTTGGTGTTCATCGTGCAGATCAACCTAAAGCGAAGTCGAATAAGAGGTCAAAATCATTTGGTGTGTTGGCAGAAGCCGAAATTCGAATTGATTTTGAAGTACAACGAGCGTTGAGCTCGGACCTTGAGCGTATTTTGAAAAGAGGGGAGCGTGCGGTTTCTCAAGGAATTCGGATTTTAATTACAGGCGAGTCCGGTGTCGGTAAGACAGAGTTAGCAAGGCATCTGCATAATTTTGTCGCCGGTTCTGGTGATCCATTCATGTCGGTGAATTGTGCTTCTATTCCAGAAAATCTTTTTGAATCCGAGTTATTTGGCTATGGAAGAGGTGCTTTTACAGGGGCAGATAGTAATGGCCGTAAAGGGTTGATTGAACAGGCAGAAGAAGGAACCCTTTTTTTAGATGAAGTCGGTGAAATGCCCCTGACTGTTCAAGCAAAGCTACTTAGTTTTCTAGAGGATGGTATTGTTCAACCTATTGGGGGAGTGCGTAGAAGTGTGACTGTTCGTGTGATCTCGGCAACAAATCGGAACTTATATCAGATGGTTATGGAGGGGACATTTCGAGCAGATTTATATTATAGGTTGTCGGTGGTTTCTTTGGATGTACCTTCGCTTCGAGATATGCCTGAACTCTTAGATTATTTAACGCGTAGCTTTGTGGATCGAGTTAATCTTCGTCGTAAGATTCCTCTGGTTTTAGAGAGATGGGTGATGCAAAGAATTCAACATTATTCGTATCCAGGGAACATAAGAGAGCTATTTAATATTATTCAGCAGCTTTCAATTTTTGTAGATGAGAGCGAGGATCTTGTTGGCATTGTGAATGACATTTTGCCGATGAGCTCTCCTGTAGCAAATGAAACTGTTTCTATTGCAGTTGGTGAGGAGGGGGGCTTGATGAAGTTGAAGGATCAAGTAAAACAGTTTGAACATCATATTATTAGTAATGCTATCGCTAAACATGGTTCTAAGAGAAAAGCGGCGTTAGCGTTAGGTGTTGATATAGGTACTATTGTTCGAAAAACAAAAAACGCAGGTAAGTCTTAGTCCTGCTCTTTGTTGACTGATTGTTTTGTATAGATCCTTTGTTTTAAATCAACGTTTTCCATTGCCAATCATATTATTATTTCTATTCTTGGTTTAATCGTATTCCTTTTTGATGTATTACCTTATTTTGGTGTTTTCATTGAAGGTGATGCGATTAATCATCACTAATATGCATCGCTGTATGTATAAAATCATCACTTTACCTGTCTTTTTATTTGCACGTTATCTTTCCTACTTTTTATTATATTTGTAACCTTTTGATTTTAATTGAAAATATTTTTTTCTATTAGTTGGTACATCCTTTGCGTTTATACGTTTGTATAAAAACACACAAAAGGATAATGAAATGAACAGCCGTATAGATTCTTCAATTATTTTAAAAAGAGGTTTGCTGATAGATGGTGAGTGGGCTTCTGGCTCAGCTGGCACTTTTGATGTTGTATCACCACATTCAGGCAAGGCTTTATATCAAATTGGCAAATGCTCTCCTTCTGATGCTGATCGGGCGATGGCCTCAGCCAAAGCTGCTCATGCTAACTGGGCAAAAACTCCCGTAGTGGTAAAAGCGAAAATTTTACGACGTATTCAGCAGCTTATGTTGGAACGAGCAGAAGAAATTTCTCAGAGCATTTGTGCTGAAATTGGTAAAACGATTACGGATGCGAGAGAGGAAGTCTATGAATATGCCGCACCTTCATGGGGGAAAGCGGCTGAAGAAATGCTTCGTCATAGAGGGATGACGTTTCCTTCGACGCAAGAGCAAACTAACAACAAGCGCCTAGTACAATCCTTTCGCCCTCTTGGTGTTGTTGCTGTTATCACACCTTATAATTTCCCCGTTGATATTTCATGTATTGCATTAGCTCATGCCGTCGCTGCTGGGAATACTGTTGTGTGGAAACCTTCGGAATACGCTGCTTTATCATGTGCAATGGTTGCTGACATTTTTGCTGAAGCTGGCTTACCACCGGGTGTTATCAATGTTGTTCAGGGGCACGGTGATGTCGGTGCGGCTCTGGTTGATAATCCGGAAATGAAAGGTGTGTTCTTTACTGGTTCAACAGCAACAGGACGTCAAATTGCAATTAAGTCTGTTCTTAAGCCTCAGTTGTTAGAGTTAGGTGGAGACGGTCCCTTTATTATCCTACCAGATGCGGATATTGATGCCGCTGTTGAAGGGGCACTAAACGGCTGCTTTTATTACTCTGGGCAAGTTTGTACATCCGCTGAGCGTCTTCTTGTTCATGAGGAGATATATGATGAATTTGTTGAAAAATTCATTGCTCGTACAGAGCAATTAAATATTGGCGATCCATCACTAGAAACAACACAAATGGGGCCTTTGTGTAATGCAACGACACTAGATCGTACGGTTCGCCATGTTGACGATGCTGTGTCAAAAGGCGCCAAAATTGTCCAAGTTGGTCCGCGTGATGGTCTTTATTATCCTGCGACTATTCTCACCGACGTTACTTTAGATATGGAAATTGTCCAAGAAGAAACGTTTGGGCCTGTGGCTCCAATTATCAAAATTAAGTCAGTAGAAGAGGCAATTGAAATTGGTAATTCTTCTGGACTTGGTTTGATTGCTTCTTTATGGACAAGAGACTTAGCCACCGCATGGAGAGTATCAGAGGCGCTTCCACACGGTACAGTTAATGTAAATGAAACAAGTAACTACTGGGATCAGTTAGCTCCTTTTGGTGGTACTGGAAATAGTGGCGTTGGTCGTGAGTTATCTAAATGGTTTATGGATACTTTCACGGAAAGTAAGCTAATCAATTTTGATCTTGGTGGTGAAAAAGCTCAAAACCGCAGAGCAGAAGGTGGTTGGTAATAAAATAAAGGGGGCTTACAACTTAATTAAGTAATAAAAATCGCCCTTATTGCTTTTGCAAGGTGTGAAGGTTGAATTCAATCTTTACACCTTGCAAAACGAATATCACAAAAAACGATTATAAAATCATTGAGGAACGAACAATGAATAAATTTAGTAAACATTTACCTGAAAGCTGGGGTCTTGTACTGTCTGCTTTTGCATCCGCTTATGGTATTGGTTTGTTATCTCTTTTAGCCTTGCCATTTTTAATTAGTGCCGTGATTAATGGCTTTAATGTTAATGAAGCAACAGCGGGTTACATTGTGTCCGCTGAATTTGCTTTTACTATGATAGCTTCTTTAATCGTTGCTCCTTTTATGGCTACTGCGCCTCGTAGGACAATTGCCATTATTGGTAGTGTCACTGCTATTGCTGCCAATATTTTTTCTGCCAGTGCGGCAAGTGTTGAGGTTCTCACGGTTTTTCGTTGTATTGCAGGTATTGGTGCTGGCCTTTGCTTGGCATGCGGAAACGCTTGTGTATCATCAGCTAAAAACCCTGATCAAGTAGCAGGTCACATGAATGTGTTGTTTGTCGGGATGATGATCGTTGTTATGTTGGTTTTTGCCGATGTAATGGAGAGTAATGGTTTGGCTGGATTATATTACACAATCGCTATTACCATGAGTGTAATGTTGCTTTTAGTGCTTAAAATGCCTCAAAAAGCCAATTTGACAAGTGAACATCATGATACTCAGCATCCAGTGATTGATATTAAAATTTTCTCTGGGGTTGGTGTTTTAATGTTGATTGCCATGTTCCTTTTTTCAGCGCGCGATACGATGGGTTGGGCATTTGTTGAGCAGGTCGGGACGAAAGTAGGTTACGATGGCCCAACATTGGGTTTGCTCTTTTCATTACAGGCATTCATTGGCCTTGCTGGACCGTTATTGGCTTCTATAATAGGTAAACGCTTTGGGATTCGTCTTCCTGTAATTATAGGTATTGTAGCGACGGGATTGGTCACTCTTGGTTATGTGTTGGGTGCTGAATCTAAAATGATGTATACCATTGCCGTGTTGATTAATGCTGCAGTGTATTTCTATACGCTTGCTTATATGACAGCGTTAGCAGCATCGTTAGATAAAGGTGGTCGTGTTGCTGCCGCTAGTGGTAGCTTTTTGACGTTGGGTGTGGCTATTGGGCCTTCTATTTCAGGCACTTTGATCGCAATAGGCGGATATCAGTTGTCTGCGATCGCCATTGCCATAACTGCTTTACTTACCTTGCTTTGCGTCATTGCGCCTTTGGCGAAGGCAAGGGAGCGTTATTCTGATATGTCTGAGAGTCAGGTATATAAAACAGCATCAGCAAATTAGCATCTGCGTTTTAGTTACTCTCTAATCGGGAGTAAAAAAGCTTCTCTATAAGGTCTGCTAGATCCAATCTGGCAGATCTTTTTTCATGATGAAATTTATTTTTCCAGCTGTATTTTTAGATTATTTTATCGATCTAAAGTACTTAGCTATTCTGACATCCTACCGACAATACGGTATCCTCTTTGCCATTAAACAGGCTTGCCTTGATAGATAGGCAAACGCCTTTGGTTGACCTTTAATTGAGATAGGCAAGGATCTTCTGTTGAAAGAATTCGAGTTGATACAAAACATCTTTCAAGCGTCTGTGATGGCGAGTACACAGGGGCGCGGGGATCTTTTGTTGGGCATTGGTGATGATTGTGCTCAGGTGCAAGTGCCGCAAGCTCAGAGTTTGGTGTTTTCTATGGATACCTTGGTCGAAGGTCGACACTTCCCTTTCGATGCCGATCCTGTGGATATTGGCTATCGCGCGGTGGCAAGCTGCGTCAGTGACTTGGCCGCGATGGGCGCGAAACCGGCGTTTTTCACCTTGGGGCTGACGATACCTGAATCTGATCCGCAATGGTTGGCTGGATTGGCGCAAGGCATGGCAGAACTGGCCGAGCCTATTGGTTTGGCGTTGGTTGGCGGTGATACCACCAAAGGTCCGTTGACCATTACGCTACAAGTACATGGTTATGTGGAAGCCGACATGGCGGTAAAGCGCAGTGGGGCAAAGGTCGGTGATGATATTTATGTCACCGGTTTGCTAGGCGATGCCGCGGCCGCTGTGCCGATTGTCACGGGTGAGTTGCAGGTATCGAGTGAGCGTTTTGATTACTTCTATGATCGTTATTGGCGACCGCAGCCTAGGCTGATTGTCGGCATGGCGCTGAAGCGTGTGGTGCATGCCATGATGGATATTTCCGATGGCCTTGCTCAAGATATCCAGCATATACTTAAAGCGTCTGATGTCGGGGCAATTATCGATGCGAGTCGAGTGCCGATTTCCGCTGAGTTAAGTCGTTGGCAGCCTGAATCTGCGCTGGCGTTGGCGCTAACCGGTGGTGATGATTACGAGTTATGTTTTACCGCATCGAAAGAGCAAGCAGACGAAATTGCCTTGATCGCTCAAACCCTTAGCTTACCTTGTACCAAGGTAGGTGAGATTGTCGCGGAAGGTTTTAGTATCCAAGGTTATGAGGGTGAGATATCAGGCTGGCAACATTTTTAGGGGCGATTACTGCGCCCACAAAGCATTTTTAACTTTTAATTTTAGGTGATGGTTTCATGGTGAATTCTGCCCCAGCGTCGGTATGGCGTAATCCGATACATTTTTTGGCGTTTGGTCTTGGCTCTGGTGCCGCGCCAAAAGCGCCGGGAACCTTTGGAACATTGGCTGCAGTGCCTTTGTTTATTTGGTTCCTACAAGATTTGAGCGCAACGGCGTACTTTATTGTGCTGGTGGTGACATCGTTAGTGGGGATTTATCTATGCGGTAAAACCTCAAAAGACATGGGTGTGCATGACCATGCTGGTATCGTCTGGGACGAATTTGTTGGGTTCTGGATTACCATGTGGCTGGCGCCTGCTGGTTGGTTTTATATCGTGCTGGGCTTTGTGTTGTTTCGCCTATTCGATATCTTGAAACCTTGGCCGATCTCTTGGGTTGATAAAAACGTTCACGGCGGCTTCGGTATCATGCTGGACGATGTGCTAGCAGGCATTATGTCTTTTGTCGTCCTACAAGCTTTGATCGAATTTGTTTTTTAGCTCTTAGTTCCTTCCCCTTTTGTCTTCCAAGGGGAAGGTTAGGATGGGGTTACTTTTGTCTCTTATACTGCGTCGCTTCTCATCGATCGAATAACATTTCTTCTCGAAACTACCGCCTCCCTCGTCGAAATGTTATTCGCTCGAGTGTTTGGGTTATTGGCGGCGGAGTTATTTTTGTTTTCATGTACAGCATTCAAAAGCCAACTTAGCGTTGGTTTTTTTTCATTCTAATCAATGATGATCATTGCGTCTCAGATGACTTTCAAAAGCTCGTATCATCAGCGATAAGCTGAGTGTGAGAATAAGGTACATGAAGGCGACGACGTTGTAGGTTTCGAAGAATTGGAAGGTGGAGGAGCTGAATACTTTGCCGAGTTGGGTGATGTCTTGTACGCCGAGTACTGAAACGAGTGCAGAGTCTTTGATCATGGCGACGAGGTCGTTGCCAAGGGGAGGTAAGATTTTGCGCATGGCTTGGGGTAGGGTGATAAGGCGGAAGCGGTGCCAGTTCGATAAGCCCAATGCTTTTGCGGCTTCTATTTGTCCTTTGCCCACTTCTTGAATCCCTGCGCGGAACACTTCGGCAATGAAGGCGCTGTAGCTGATGGCTAGGGCGATAATGGCGCGCCACAGAAGGGAGAAATCTCTTGTGCGGGCTTTTTCTATCCAGCCCGCTTCAATCGGCATCTGTAATGCCCAATTGTAGAGTTTGACCATTTCCGGAGCGCCGACAAAGGCAATGTAAAACAGTAGAACGAGCACTGGAATACCGCGGAAGATTTCTACATAAAAACGGGCACATTCACGAAGAAGGCGATAACGCGAAAATCCTGCCAGTGCGATTAATAACCCAAGAAAACTTGCTAGTATAAAAGCGGTGAAGGTTACGCCGATTGTGGTCAGTAACCCTTCGCTTAGTGCGCCTGCGATGCGTTGGTAGCTTTGGTCGGAAATCATGTTCCATAACAAAACCAGAGCGATAATGATGATGGTGACGAGCCACCACGGCGTGCGTTCTAGGGATTTCTTAAAGGGCATAATACATTCATAGCAAGACCGTTCCGTGGTGGTTAACAATAAAAAACGGATCGCTATAAAAGTATAAGATCCGTTGCTGTTGTGTGTTAAATCGCGCTTATTGGCTGTACTTCTTACTGATTAAAGTCGAAGAACCATTTTTTATTCAGGGCTTCTAAGGTGCCGTCTTTTTTCATGCTTTCGATTGCTGCATTGATCGGTTTAACAAGGTCTGAGCCTTTAGCCAAAATGAAGCCAAAATCTTCAGAGCCCAACGGGCCGCCAACAATTTTGAATGCGCCAGGATTGGCACCGATATAACCGCGAGCAGACGCGGCATCCATTAGCACACTGTCGACATCGCTAGATTTAAGCGCTTGGACTGACGCGCCAAAGGTGTCCAATAAGGTGATGCGAGGATTGTTTTCATCGCCATCAAGAACGTCATAAACGGCCACATAAAAGTTGGTGGTGCCAGCTTGTGCGCCAAATTGTAGATCTGGGTTGGCGGCAAAGGATTCTGCATCGTTAAAACGATCTTCATCGGCGCGCACTAACATGAATTGCTGAGAGGTCATGTAAGGAATGGTGAAGTCGATTTGCGCGGCACGTTCTTCATTAATGGTAATGCCGTCCATGCCGACGTCGTATTGGCCTTGTTTGACGGCTTGAATCATGGTGTCCCAGCTGCTTAGGTGCCATTCAATTTTGGCGTTTAGGCGTTTGCCAATTTCGTTCATGGCATCGTATTCCCAACCAATGCCTTCTCCTGTTGCTGGGTCGACAAAGTTAAGTGGTGTGTAGGCATTTTCGGTGACGGCTAAAATAGTGCGACCTTTAAGGTCTGGCAAGCTGTCGGCGAAGCTGAAGCTGCTGATCGAAACGGCAGCGATAACTATCAAACGAGACAACATGTTCAAACGAGATAACAAAGACATCATGTTTTCATACCTTTTGGGAGTGTGAGCAAAATTGGTTGCGATTATACACAGCCATCCTGCAAAGATCTCTAGCAAGCTTCAGGCCATCAAGTGGCATCTGTTGGCGTAAGCGAGTATATTTGCTTACCAATATTCAAATCGATGAATGTGGATTTTTTAGACTGCGATTAAGGTTACTATGTCCCGCGAATTACCACCTCAACAGGCTTTCCAAACTCACTGCTTAGCAGAGATGGGCGTGGTGTCCTGGTTGTCTATTGAGAATAATGAGTCTGCCACGGACAGTGTGTCGGGTACGGTTTTTATGCCGGTACAGCCTTGGCCGATTGATGTGGCAACTCCTTCTAATTCTTCTTTTACGGACTCTTATGGTGATCAGCCTTCCGCTGGGTTTAGATCCGCCGAGCCTGCGCCAGCTCCAATGCCTAAATTATCACCAGAAGAAAAAGAGCCTTTGGTTCATCATCTTCGTGAGCAGTTAAATGCAGGGCCGGAAATTATCGTCGAAGATTTGCAGCCAATTGAAGAATTGGCTGTCGATATTGCGGTTGAGCCAGATCCAACGCTGAACACCCAAATTACGCGACTGAATATTCACGCTTATGCTTTGTCTAATAAACTTTTGATTCTAAGCGATGTGCCGCAGGTATTTTCCCAAGCCGAAGATATCGAGCGTCTGGCATTAAAAATGGGGCAAGCGCTCTTGAAACAGCCTATTGATGAATGGCAGGGCAGTGCGTTTACTTGGCCGGGACAATTGCGTAATCCGTACTTTTTGAATCGTACCGATTGGTTGTTTGGCGCGTTAGAAAGCTATGTTGGTCGTTTGGTAAAAGACTTTCCTGAAACTCCATGGCTAGTGCTGGCTGGCGCACAAATCACGCAGCTGGTGGAAGATTTACCGCCTGAAAGCCCGTTAAAACAATATCCTACTGCGCACATCGTAAGTTTGTCTGAATTGTATCGTATTCCTGAACTGCGCAAAGAGGCGTGGCAAGTGATGCAATCCAGCTTTTTCCGTTAATCTTTTTGCCTTTAATGAGGCGTGCAATTTTATGATTCCTTCTGTTTCTATTCGTCTGGCGACCGAGTCAGACTTGCCGTGTATTATCCAACTCGATGCCGTGTCTAATCCTCACCCTTGGGGCGAAAATTTGGTCGCTGAAGCGTTACAAACTCGCAAAAATTGGGTTGTTGAATTAGGTGATGCGACGCAAAAATCCATCGTTGGTTGGTTAACTGCCTCGATGGTGCTTGATCAATCCGAATTAGAATTAATTGTGATTGATACCTCTGTCCGTAGACAGGGGCTAGCTAGACAGTTGATGATGGTTTGGTTAGAAGCGGTCGCGCAGCAAGATGTTAGTGAGCTGTTGTTGGAAGTGCGTGAGTCGAATCTAGGCGCCATTTCCCTGTACGAATCGTTAGGATTCGAATTGGTTGGCCGTCGCAAAAATTACTATCAAATAGAAAAAAAAGGGCAAACAGAGCAAGGTCACGAAGCAGCTTGTTTGTTTACACTGAAAATAGAAAGGTTTTTAAACGCAGTAGTCGTATAGAAGTCTTGATGAATTAATGTATTTGAAAGAGGTAAAGTATGAGCAAGGTATTAGTTCCTATTGCTAACGGCAATGAAGATATTGAAGCCATTACGATTATCGATGTGTTGCGACGTGGTGGTGTGGAAGTCACTGTGGCGAGTATTCACGAGACTAAACAGGTTGTTATGGCGCACGGCACGAAACTAGAAGCCGATGTTTTATTAACTGAAGTTGGCGAGCAAATCTTTGATGCCGTTGTATTGGCTGGTGGAATGCCAGGTGCTGAGTATTTGCGTGACTGTGAGTTACTAATCGAAATACTGGAAAAACATGACATCCAAGATGCTTTATTAGCAGCGATCTGTGCGTCACCGGCGGTAGTGTTTGGTACTCATGGCTTTGTGGTGGATAAACAAGCAACGTGTTATCCAGGTTTTGAAGATGGGTTAGTTGGCGCTGAGTACATGGCCAATGAGCCTGTGGTGATGGATGATAATATTTTGACAGGCAAAGGGCCTGCCACAGCGATGATTTTTGCATTAACTGTATTGGGTAACTTAAATGGTTACGATGCAGCCAAAAATGTGGCTGATGGATTGTTGTGCTAAAAGGTTAATTTGCGCAATCCTTATTCCTGACTAATAAGTCAAGAAAAAATACACTCAAATCCTGTGTTTTTGCCTGTTTTCTCGGCAATTCGGTGGACGCAAAAGTCGTATAAGAGTAGAATTAGGCAGATTTTTTGAACGCGAGATCCATTGGTTATCCATCAATGGATGAACGGCAAAAACGCAATTTCTTAAAAGCGATATGAGCCGCCGGTTTATCTCGCTTTTTTGCAACCTGATAGTCTCTAAATGGGAGGTTCCTTTGGCAACATCAGCGATTCTGGCTCTGGAAGACGGCACGATTTTTAAAGGGGTGTCGATCGGAGCAGATGGCTCCTCAACGGCCGAGGTAGTATTCAACACCTCAATGACCGGTTATCAAGAAATTCTTACTGATCCTTCCTATGCTCGACAAATGGTCACCTTGACCTATCCCCACATCGGGAATACTGGCGTTAACTCTGAAGATGAAGAATCCGATAAAGTATGGTGTGAAGGTTTGATCATTCGTGATCTTCCTTTGGTTGCTAGCAGCTGGCGTTCACAAGAATCTCTAGATTCTTACTTGAAGCGCAAAGGCGTGGTGGGTATTGCCGACATCGATACGCGTAAATTGACACGTATTCTACGTGAAAAAGGCGCACAAGCAGGTTGCATCATGGCAGGTGAAAACCTAGATGAAGCGGCTGCGGTTGCTGCTGCCAAAGCTTTCCCAGGCTTGAAAGGCATGGATCTAGCGAAAGAAGTAACGGTAGAAAAATCGTACGAGTGGACTGAGTCTACTTGGGATCTTGTGAAAGGTCACACGACGCCAGCATCTTTCGACTTCCACGTGGTTGCTTATGACTTCGGTGTGAAACGTAACATTCTTCGTATGTTGGTTGAGCGCGGTTGCCGTTTAACCGTTGTGCCAGCAAAAACTCCAGCAAGTGACGTTTTGGCGCTGAATCCAGATGGCGTATTCCTATCCAATGGACCTGGTGACCCAGAGCCATGTGACTACGCGATTCAAGCCATTAAAGAGATCCTAGAAACAGATATTCCTGTCTTTGGTATCTGTCTTGGTCATCAGCTTTTGGCTTTGGCTTCTGGTGCGAAAACCAAAAAAATGAAGTTTGGTCACCACGGTGCAAACCATCCGGTACAAGCTATTGAAAAAGGCACTGTGATGATCACCAGCCAAAACCACGGTTTTGCGGTAGACGAAGACACCTTGCCAGCTAACCTTGTGATGACTCACAAATCTTTGTTCGATGGCTCTTTGCAAGGCATCGCACGTACAGATAAGAGTGCATTCAGCTTCCAAGGTCACCCTGAAGCGAGCCCGGGGCCACACGATGTTGCGCCGTTGTTCGATCAGTTCATTGAAAACATCAAAGCCACTAAAGCCTAAAAGTAGGAGCGGAGCGAAATATTATGCCAAAACGTACTGACATAAAAAGCGTCTTAATTTTAGGTGCAGGCCCTATTGTTATCGGTCAGGCTTGTGAGTTTGACTATTCTGGTGCGCAAGCGTGTAAAGCGCTTCGTGAAGAAGGCATTCGCGTTATTCTGGTGAACTCAAATCCAGCGACTATCATGACTGACCCAGTGATGGCTGATGCGACTTACATCGAACCAGTTGAATGGAAAACAGTAGAAAAAATCATTGAAAAAGAGCGCCCAGATGCAGTTTTACCGACTATGGGTGGCCAAACAGCATTGAACTGTGCGTTGGATCTTGAGCGTCACGGTGTGCTAGAAAAATACAATGTTGAGATGATTGGTGCGACAGCAGATGCTATCGACAAAGCAGAAGATCGTAGTCGTTTTGATAAAGCGATGCGCGCAATTGGTCTTGAATGTCCACGTGCGGGTATTGCCCACAACATGGAAGAAGCGCTTAAAGTTCAAGCTGAAGTAGGCTTCCCTTGTATCATTCGTCCTTCTTTCACTATGGGTGGTACCGGCGGCGGTATCGCCTACAACATGGAAGAGTTCGACGAAATCTGTACTCGCGGTTTGGACTTGTCTCCAACCAACGAATTGCTAATCGATGAATCTTTGATCGGTTGGAAAGAGTACGAAATGGAAGTTGTTCGCGACAAAAAAGACAACTGCATCATTGTTTGTGCGATTGAAAACTTCGACGCTATGGGTGTTCACACTGGTGACTCTATCACTGTTGCGCCAGCACAAACTTTGACGGATAAAGAATATCAAATCATGCGTAACGCTTCTTTGGCGGTATTGCGTGAGATCGGCGTAGAAACCGGTGGTTCCAACGTACAGTTCGGTATGGATCCAAAAACAGGTCGTCTTGTTGTTATCGAGATGAATCCTCGTGTATCTCGTTCGTCTGCTTTGGCATCGAAAGCGACAGGTTTCCCAATTGCGAAAATCGCTGCAAAATTGGCGATTGGTTACACGCTTGATGAGTTGCAAAACGATATTACTGGTGGTCAAACGCCAGCGAGCTTCGAGCCTGCAATTGACTACGTTGTTACTAAGATTCCTCGTTTTACGTTCGAAAAATTCCCGACAGCGAATGATCATCTAACCACGCAAATGAAGTCAGTTGGTGAAGTTATGGCGATTGGCCGTACTTTCCAAGAGTCTTTGCAAAAAGCATTGCGCGGTTTGGAAGTGGGTTCTGACGGTTTCAATCCTCAGTTGGATTTTGCTGAAGAAAACAGCAAAGAGAAATTGGCTTACGAGCTTCAGTCTCCTGGTTCTGACCGTATTTGGTATATCGGCGATGCCTTCCGTTCTGGTATGACGGTTGATGAAGTGTACGAAGCAACGGGTGTTGATCATTGGTTCTTGGTGCAAATCGAAGACTTGATTAAAGAAGAAGCCGCATTAGCAGACAAAGGTCTGATCGACATGACGTACGACGTGATTCGTCGTCTGAAGCGTAAAGGTTTCTCTGATGCGCGCCTTGCGAGCTTGTTAAGCGTGACTGAGAAGTCTATGCGTGAGCGTCGTTACTTGATGAATGTTCATCCAGTTTACAAGCGTGTTGATACTTGTTCTGCTGAGTTTGCGACTGATACAGCTTACATGTACTCAACGTACGAAGATGAATGTGAAGCCGCGCCAACGGATCGCGATAAAATCATCATCCTTGGTGGTGGTCCAAACCGTATCGGTCAAGGTATCGAGTTTGACTACTGCTGTGTACATGCCGCACTAGGTCTACGTGAAGACGGTTACGAAACCATTATGGTGAACTGTAACCCTGAAACTGTATCGACTGATTACGATACGTCTGACCGTTTGTACTTCGAGCCAGTCACGCTTGAAGACGTGTTAGAAATCGTGCGCAAAGAAAAACCAAAAGGCGTGATCGTTCAATTCGGTGGACAAACGCCGCTGAAAATCGCTCGTGCTTTGCAAAACGAAGGTGTGCCAATCATTGGTACAACGCCTGAGTCTATTGACCGTGCAGAAGATCGTGAACGTTTCCAAAGCATGATTCAGCGTTTGGGTTACAAGCAGCCTCATAACGCGACAGTGCGCAGTGTTGAACAAGCCGCAGCGAAAGCCGCAGACATCGGCTACCCGCTTGTAGTTCGTCCATCCTATGTATTGGGTGGCCGTGCGATGGAAATTGTTTATAACGAAAAAGAATTGATGCGTTACATGACCAGCGCTGTGAAAGTGTCTAACGACAGCCCGGTCTTGCTAGATCACTTCTTGAATGCGGCGATTGAGATCGATATCGACTGTATTAGCGATGGCAATCAAGTGGTTATCGGCGGCATCATGCAGCATATCGAACAAGCGGGCGTTCACTCTGGTGACTCTGCGTGTTCTTTGCCTCCATACTCTTTGTCAAAAGAAGTGCAAGATGACATTCGTGAGATGATCACCAACATGGCGCTAGAGCTTGGCGTTGTTGGTTTGATGAATACTCAGCTTGCGGTTCAGGATGGTGAAATTTATGTGATCGAGGTGAATCCTCGTGCATCACGTACTGTGCCTTTCGTTTCTAAGTGTATCGGTCGTTCTTTGGCGCAAGTTGCTGCCTTGGTTATGGCGGGTAAAACACTGGAAGAGCTTGGTTTCACCAAAGAAATCATTCCTTCTTACTACAGTGTGAAAGAAGCCGTTTTCCCATTCAACAAGTTCCAAGGTGTCGATCCGATTCTTGGGCCTGAAATGAAGTCTACGGGCGAAGTCATGGGCGTAGGCGATACTTTCGCAGAAGCCTTTGGTAAAGCAGCGCTGGGCGGTGGTACGGTATTACCTACTTCAGGTCGTGCTTTCATCAGTGTTCGCGATATGGACAAAGAAGGTGCGGTAGACGTCGCTCGTCGCTTGGCTGAACTAGGCTTTGATCTTGTTGGTACCGAAGGGACAGCGAAATACCTAACTGAGCGCGGCGTTGAAGTTCGTAAAGTGAATAAGGTGAATGAAGGTCGTCCACATATCGTTGATATGATGAAAAATGGCGAAATTGATTACATCATCAACACTACGTCTGGTACGCAAGCGATTGCCGATTCTTCTGTTATTCGTCGTACAGCTTTACAGCGTAAGGTTTGTTACACTACGACATTGGCTGGTGCTGAAGCAACGAGTATGGCGATTAGCCTAACAGGTGAAACGAAAGTTAGAAGACTGCAAGATTTGCACTTGGGGAAATAATGAAAAAAGTACCAATGACAGTAGAAGGTGAAGCTCGTCTTAGAGAAGAGCTTAATCACTTGAAAACTGTCGTCCGTCCTCGCGTGATTGCGGATATCGCAACCGCGCGTGAGCATGGCGACTTAAAAGAAAACGCAGAGTATCACGCCGCTCGTGAAGAGCAGGGTTTTGCCGAAGGTCGAATTAAAGAGATCGAAGGCAAACTTGCAGATTCACAAGTGATTGACGTTAAAGCGTTGCCAGTAACTGGCAAAGTGATTTTTGGTACAACAGTAACACTGTTTAATGTTGATACCGAAGAGACAGTTACTTACAAAATTGTTGGTGATGATGAAGCTGATGTGAAAGTGAAGAAAATCTCTTACGCTTCACCAATCGCGAAAGCCATTATTGGGAAAGAAGAAGGCGACGAAGTTGCCATTCAAGTTCCTAGTGGTGAAGTGGTTTATGAAATCGAGAAAGTTGAATACCTATAAATAGGTGTTAGATACTTCTCTCTAAAAACCATGATGTGAAAGCATCGTGGTTTTTTTATGTCTGCGAAAACGTTATAAAGGTAGCTGATTTTTAAGCTTATTCCTTTTGTAATACGAGAAAATGCCATGGCTAGCCGAATTCTAATCTCCCATTCTAATAACCCTCATTTTAACCTCGCAGTGGAAGATTGTATTTTTCGCTCTATGTCAGCGGATCAGCGCGTACTGTTTTTATGGCGAAATGCTGAAACAGTGGTGATTGGCCGCTCTCAGAACCCGTGGAAAGAATGCAATATCAACAAGATGGAGCAAGATAAGATTCACCTTGCTCGTCGCCAAAGCGGGGGCGGTGCGGTCTTCCATGATTTGGGCAATAGCAACTTTACCTTCATGGCGGGCAAGCCTGAGTACAACAAAGAAGTCTCCACCGAGATTGTTTTGCAAGGCTTGAAGAAGCTAGGTATTGAAGGTTACGCCAATGGCCGAAATGACTTAGTGGTGGGCGAAGGTGAAGAGATGCGTAAATTCTCTGGCTCCGCCTACAAAGAAACCAAAGACCGCGGTTTTCACCATGGTACTTTATTGTTACATGCAGATTTAAGTCGTCTAGCGAATTACCTAAACCCAGATGTGAAAAAGCTCCAGTCGAAAGGCATCACCTCAGTGCGTTCACGAGTCACCAACCTAAACAGCTTGTATCCGGCTATTGACCATCGGCTAGTGTGTGACGCCATTGTCGAAGCGTTTTGCGAATACTTTGGCGAGACTGCGCCAGTCATAGAGGAAATTTCTCCAGAAGCCTTGCCTGACTTACCTGGCTTTGTGGAAAAATTTGCTCAGCAACAAAGCTGGGATTGGAACTTTGGTAAATCACCGCAATTTACCCACACGCTAGACGAGCTCTTCAAGTGGGGTGGAGTAGAGCTGCATCTTGATTTGAAAAATGCAGAAATTGCTGCTGCGAGAACCTTCACAGATAGCTTATTCCCCGACCCAATCGAACAGCTTGCAGAAAAACTTATTGGCGTGACCTACCGACCAGACGCCATTGCGGCATGTATCGACTCGGTTATTGAGAATTTTCCAGACCATAAAAACGACTTAGAAGAGATGAAAGCATGGTTGGTGAAGGCGGTTTCTTAGCTAATTTTTCGATTGGCCAGTAGTTAGGTCTTTGATGATTAGAGGCGATAGCAACGACTAGTAACAAGTCGCCTCTAATTTGATAAAAAAACTAAAGTTTAAGCTAAACCGATAAACTATAGTTCTTCACTTAAAGTTTGAAGCGTCTTATTTTGAAACTGGAACACCTCAAACATGCCTAATACTCGCAGAGAGGGAAGCGTCTCTTTAATGGCCTCGAAGAGTTTCGCTTTTTCTTCCTCGGTGGTGGTTGGGTCTTGCCAGAGTTTAGCATTTAGCAAAAATGCGGCTACTGTCCCTTTGCGAATGTGAATGCCTTCAAGATTAGCTTGGTTAACATCTTCGGGCAAAATGTCTTCTGGTTTGATAATGGATGTCATGATGAAACCTCTTATATTGATGAATGAGGGTTCAGTATAGTGCTGGAATTTTGGCTATACTCCATTGATTAAGACAATTAATACCGAGAAATTGCCAAAATGAAAAGCTCCCTGTCGTTTGCGGATATTATTCACCAATCTGATGCTGACTTAATCTTGTCAGTGGAACTAGTCGAAAACCAAATAAGAGAAACGGAACCGCATCGACACGCATTTGGTCAGTTGGTTGGTAGTTTAGAAGGGCTTTTGTCGGTACAAACAGAATCTGGTTGGTGGATTGTTCCTGCAACCCATGCCGTGTGGATTCCACCGAATACATTTCATGGCGCGAAATCCCATGGTCCTTTTAGAGGCTGGAGTGTGTACCTTGATCCAAAGAGAAGTCAGTTGCTTGATAGCTCACCAAAAACCTTTCAAACAACACAGCTACTAAAAGAACTGGTTCATCGAGCAGCCTGTTGGCCAGACGATACATCTCAAGCCGTGAAAAACCGTTTATCCGAAGTGCTGTTTGATGAAATCTTGAGCTTGCAAGAAACTTTGCTAGGCTTGATGCAGCCTAACTTGCCATCGCTTAAAAAGATGACCGATGGGTTACTATCGAACCTTGCTGATAATCGAAGTTTAGAGGAATGGGCGAGAACGATAGGTTTGTCTTCGAGAACCCTAGCACGACGTTTTAACGAGCAAACAGGGCTGGGTTTTTCTGAATGGCGGCAACGAGCAAGGGTATTGAGCGCCATCGAAATGTTGGCCGACAACGTACCTGTAACCAATATTTCGTTCACCTTGGGCTATGAAAATGTCAGCGCCTTTATTGCCATGTTTCGTCGTGTAATGGGCGTGACACCGGGGCAATATATTCAGTTCAATAACGATTGATTCATTGTTTGAGCTGAATAGGGGAAGTAATAAACAGTTACCAAAGCCACTGTCACAACTTGGTTGAAAAAGAGTGTTTGTACAGCTTGGAAGGCGGCGGGAGTGTGAGGTATAGATGATTAGGATGCTTCCACTGATCATGGTCTACGGGTGAGTTGTTGATTTATTTTAGGTGTTTACTTTATACTCATTGGTACAGAATTAAGTACAGGAAATAAATGATGGATGCTATCAGTTATACCGCCGCTCGAGCTAATCTTGCTAAGACAATGGCTAAGGTCTGTGATGATCATTCTCCAGTGATCATCACGCGCAAAAGCGAAAGCCCAGTTGTGATGATGTCTTTGGAAGATTACGAGTCCATGCAAGAAACTACCTACTTGCTGCGTTCGCCAGCGAATGCCAGAGTCTTGTTGGAGTCTATTGCTGAACTGGAAGCGGGTAAGGGTGTTGAAAGAGAGTTAATCGAGTGAGACTCACTTTTTCAACCGCTGCGTGGGATCAGTATCTTTACTGGCAGAGCACAGATAAGAAAGTATTAAAGCGGATAAACTTACTGATTAAAGATATTCAGCGAGAGCCTTATGAAGGAATTGGTAAACCAGAACCTTTAAAACATGGCCTTGCTGGTTATTGGTCTCGCCGCATCAATGATGAACACCGAATTGTTTATAAATATCAAGATGATGCAATTTTGATCGCTCAGTTAAGATATCACTATTGAGTTTTTGTTTTCGTTCTAGCTACTCGTTCGATTAGCCCAGTAGTTAGGTCTTTGGTGGCTAGAGGTAATAGCAACGACCAGTAACAAGTCGCCTTTAATTTGATAAATAATTGAATAAAGGAATCGGTTAAGTAAGCACTTATGCGTGAATGCGCTAGCTTTTTGCTAAGCAGCTGGGTGTAATTTAATTCGTTCTATCGACGACTCTAGTTCAGCAATGAATCTCAATCCTAGGCCTTTATAAATACCATCATAGTATTTGAAGGCATCATCGAGTTCCCTTTCGGCGATGTCTAAAAATTCTACGTTCATTTATATTTACTTAGCACTTCAGACAAGGGCTTAGAGGTTAGCTGTTTTTTTTCATACGCTTCAATGCGAGCATCTGCCTCTCGTGCCCAAATAGCGTTTAGCTCAGCATTCGGTGTATCTAAGCTTTCAAGTAGCTTTTCGACAAGCTCTACCCGCTCGCTCGTTGAGAGTGATAACGCATCTTCAACGATGTTTCTGTTTACTTGAGTCATTTTATGTCCTCCTCGATTAAGCGAAAGAATAGCACTGAAAGGATGGTATTTGTATCTTGATAATTTCCGTTGGCGACTAAATAAAAAACCGTGAGCCGAATAAACGATTTATTCGGCTCACAATATAATGTTATCCTGAGCCGAATAATTCACTTAATCGGCTCATACTATGAAATATAGCTGGCAACATCCTGATTGGCCAAACTTTACCTTTGACGAAACTCAATGCCGAGACGCTTTGTATCAGTATGCTTTAGAGGCTGGTCGTTTGTCTGGCGGAATGAGTCAGCTTGAAAATACTTTGCAGTACGATGCCTATATCGACCTCATGGTTAGCGAAGCCATCAACACCAGCCAGATAGAAGGCGAGCGTTTGGATCGAGAAGACGTGCGCTCCTCCATAAAAAATTTTTTTGGCTTGAGTAATCCACCAACGCGAGTCGCCGATCCACGTGCAGAAGGTATGGCCGCCTTGATGGTCGACGTACGTAATAGCTTCGCTGGCGAACTTACAAAAGCCACTTTGTTTCATTGGCATCAATTAGTCCTTCCGCAGCAAGAAAATAGTCTGCTGTCTCGTAACCTCAACGTTGGCCAATGGCGAGATTCCACAGAACCTATGCAAATCGTCTCAGGCCCAATTGGCTATGAAAAAGTCCATTACGAAGCGCCGCCAGCGCATCAAATCGACGCAGAAATAAACCGATTTCTAGATTGGTTTAATCGCTCTAACCCATTAAAAACAGAGCGAGATATTGTTCTTTCTGGCCCAATTCGCTCAGCTATTGCACACTTATGGTTTGAAACCATCCACCCATTTGACGATGGTAATGGCCGAGTAGGGCGAGCAATTGCCGAAATGGCATTAGCCCAAGACCTTAACCGACCGCCATTACTCAGCTTGTCGACCATTATAGAGAAAGACAAAAACGCCTATTACAATGGACTGAACAAAGCCAGCCAACTCAGTTTGGATATTACCGATTGGGTAAAATGGTTTGTCGACTCCGTTCTATTAGCGCAGCAAGAAGCGGCTCAGAAAGTCGATTTTGTATTGAAGAAAGCCAAATTCTGGGAAAAACATCAACACACCGAACTGAACGAACGCCAAAAGAAAGTGCTTAACAAACTCTTTAATGCAGGATCAGATGGCTTCGAAGGTGGACTAAGCGCTAAAAAATACATGAGCATAACCAGCAGCTCCAAAGCCACCGCCACTCGTGACCTTAGTGACTTGGTTGAGAAAGAATGTTTGTACCGCTTGGGAGGTGGTGGCAGGAACGCGAGGTATGGGGTGAAAATTTTAATAAATATATTTCGGATGGACTGAGTCATCAATATTTTTAGTTTATAAATTGTAAAGTAGCTTATTGCCTAAGGATTAAGCAATTTTACATTTAAGATGTATATTGAGCTAAACTTGCATGGTACTGTTTGGTATGAGTTGGGGGGGAAATCGTATGACAGATATCAAGAAAAGTTCAGATCTAGTGAACTACAATAGTGAAGTTGGCGAAGCGTATCATGTTTCTAAAAATGGGGTTTTGACAGTTAATGTTGATGATGAAAATTTTAAAGATGAGTTTTTGAATCAACTACGTAGAATTCGCTCAAAAAGAGAGCGTCAGAGAAGCCTGTTAGAAAAGCAACGGCAGTCTGCTAAAAAGCATGAAGAGGCTTAATGTTTGCCGTTTTATTGATTGTTATTCTTACATCTGGTTATATCTATTCAAGTAAGCATTTGCCTTCTAGATACAAAATGGCTAAGTCTGAAGGTTGGGATCTTTACTTTCAGGTTGCTAGGCGGGGGTTTGAGTTAGCTATTGTTTCAGCAATCATCTGTATCGTAATAGACTTTACTGGTGTCTTGGGTTACGTGCTAAAAAGAACAACAGGATTAACGTATCAACCTGACTTTAGGCAAATACCTTTTTCTCACAGCGACCTTAAGCTTTTAGTTTGGGCTGCGTTTACTATATTTTTTTCTTATGTAATTGCTTGGGTTAAGTCGAGAAAATATGATGTAAACCAAGTGCGCAAATTAAACATGTTGCTACATGTTGTGCGGGAAAACCCACTTGAGTTATTTGTAACCAAAGCAACGTTATCATTTGTCAATAACGATGAAGACTCGCAGGTTGTATGCATCACTTTATCCTCCAGAAAAGTGTACATTGGATTTTGTGTTGGGGGTAATAACGTACTACATGGAAATCTTGAGCATGTTGGTATAATTCCGATCAGGAGTGGCTTTCGTGATAAAGATAGTTTAGAGCTTCTTATAACAAATGATTATGAGAGTTATTTTCTTGATCCTAATGTGAATCTTGATATTGGTGAATTTATTATACTTATTCCTACTTCTGAAATTACATCCTATCAAAATTTTGATTTAGCTGCTTACGAAGCTATTCAGCAAATGAAAGGTTTTGGAGTGTCAGCTGAAGATGTTAATGATGATATGGGATTGGTGTCACAATTGGATTAAGTATTTAAGGTATTTGATTGAAAAATTGCAAAGCTAGTTTGAATATATGCTGTTTGAAACCGGAGTTCTTGAAAAAGCAAGCGGCATTTCGATGAGGTAGGCGGTCTTACCTAGAATTTAAAAGCGAGAGAGAAACGCCGCTTGGCTTGGTGTCATGTACAAAAGTCTGTGCTGGGCTGAAGCCGCGACTTACATGAAAGCTTCGCTTTCAGCGGCACATTACGCTGTCGCTTATGGTGCCCTACGATTTGTTCTGTTTTTAAGGTAAACAAAAACACCAGCCTCAGCTGGTGTTTTTAGTAACGCTGTATAAAAAGCTAAACGGTTAAGATTGAGCTTTCTTGAACGCTTTAATCAAAGCTTGGGTTGAAGCATCCAGTGTGCTGTTGTCGCTGTCGCTAACAAGGCGGTTGTAGATGTCGGTGCCCAATACTTTGCCTAGTTCCACGCCCCATTGGTCGAATGAGTTGATGCCCCAGATGGTGCCTTGTACAAAAGTACGGTGCTCGTAAAGGGCAATCAATGCACCAACGGTGGCTGGTGTCATTTTATCGGTCAGTAGGGTGTTGCTTGGACGGTTGCCTTTGATCACTTTGTGCGGTGCAATCTTGGCGACTTGTTCTGCAGTTGCACCCGCATCACGAAGTTCTTGTTGCGCTTGCTCAAGGGTCTTACCGACCATCAAGGCTTGAGACTGACTTAAGCAGTTAGCAAACAATTGTGCGTGGTGTTCGCCAATAGGGTTGTGAGACGCCAATGGTGCGATAAAGTCCACAGGCACAAGGCGTGTACCTTGATGCAACAACTGATGGTAAGCGTGTTGGCCGTTGGTGCCAGCGCCGCCCCAGATGATTGGCCCTGTGTCAGTTTCTACACCGTCACCATTCAATAGCGTCGATTTGCCGTTACTTTCCATGTCGAGCTGCTGGATGTGAGCAGGCATGGCGCGTAGGTAATGATCGTAAGGAATCAAGGCGTGAGTTTGTGCGTTGTGGAAGTTGATGTACCACACGCCAAGCGCGCCCATTATAACCGGTAGGTTTTCTTCAAATGGGGCGGTGCGAAAGTGCTCGTCCATTTGATGAGCGCCGTCTAGCAATGCGTAGAAGTTGTCCATACCAACAGCAATCGCTACAGGTAAGCCAATCGCAGACCAAAGTGAATAACGTCCGCCAACCCAATCCCACATCGGGAAGATGTTTTCTTCCGCCATGCCGAAGTCGACGGCTTTTTTCACGTTCGAGCTAACAGCGGCAAAGTGTTTGCTGACGTCGCTTTGTGAGCCACCGTTGCTTAGGAACCAATCACGCGCTGCGTTAGCGTTAGACAAGGTTTCTAAAGTACCGAAGGTTTTAGATGAGATCACAAAAACGGTGGTTTCAGGGTTCACTAGATTCAGTTTGCCAGTGATGTCTGAACCATCGATGTTCGCCACAAAATGGACTTTAATGCCGTCTTTTTCGTACGGCGTTAAGGCTTCAGCGACAACTTTTGGCCCAAGGTAAGAACCACCGATACCGATAGAAATAACGTCGGTAATACGTTTGCCTGTGTAGCCTTTCCATTCACCGCTGTGTAGTTGTGCAACAAATTTTTCCATTTGCTTAAGAGTGCTGCGAACTTCTTCTAGTACGTTAACACCATCAACCATAAGGGAATCTTGTGCTTGGCTAGCACGTAGGGCGATGTGCAATACAGAGCGATCTTCGGTGTTGTTGATGTGCGCACCGCTGAACATGCCTTTAATTGCTTTTTCTAAGCCCGCTTCTTTTACTAAGTCTGTTAGTAGTCCAAGAGTTTTTTCATTGGCGCGGTTTTTTGCGTAATCCAATGTCCAACCTGCCGCTTGAGTGGTGTATTTCTCGGCACGTTTGGGGTCTGCTTCAAACAGGCTTTTCATGCTAACAGATGCCATTTCTTGTTTGTGCTCTGTTAGTTTCTGCCAAGTAGTTAATTCGGTGGGTGAGCTCATTATAATCTCCCTAGAGACCTTTCACGACTACTGCGCTCACCAATACTTTGTTAAAAACAGACTCGAAATGCTCATTTATAACCCATAAACTCCACTTTCTCGTCTGTTTTTGCCTCGTCTTGGTTTTGCTCGTGACATCGTGCTAAAGGTCTCTCCTAGTTTGTTGAAAGTGAATCTAGTTCTACACGCAGGTTATCAATTAAGCGTGCTTTACCTAGATATGCCGCCGTCAATATGACGAGGCGCTTCTCTTCTTCTGATGGTGTTTGTAAATTTTCTTGTGCGCGGATTTCGAAATAATCACGACGGAAACCAGTCGCTTCAAGCTTCTGCTGAGCTTGTTCGCAAATGTCCTCGTGACTCGCACGGTTTTCAATTAGCGCTTCTTTTGCCCATAACAAGGTTTGATAAATTGTTGGAGCGATGCGTCTTTCTTCTTCTGTTAAGTAACCATTGCGCGAACTCATGGCAAGGCCATCTTCGTTGCGTGCGGTATCAACACCTATAATACGTACGTTAGAGCTTAGGTCACGTACCATGTCTTGAATGACTTTAAGTTGTTGAAAATCTTTGTTACCAAATATGGCACAGTCTGGTTGAACAATATTAAATAATTTTGTCACGACTGTGGAAACGCCAACAAAATGACCTGGGCGAGAAGCGCCACAAAGAATGTCAGAAATGCCGACCACTTCGATTTGTGTTTGGCTACGTTTGCCGTCTGGGTACATTTCTAGTGCATCTGGTGCAAACAGATAATTGCAGCCGTTGGCTTCAAGAACGCGTTTGTCTTCTTCTAAGGTTTTTGGGTAGCGTTCTAAGTCGCTCTGATCCGAAAATTGCATTGGGTTAACAAAGATAGAAGAGACAATGATTTCACCCTCTTCTTTTGCTTTGCGAATCAGTGACATGTGGCCGTCATGCAGGTTGCCCATGGTGGGGACAAACACAATGCTTTTGTCTTTCAAACGTTCTATTTTAAGTGCGGTACGAAGCTCTGCCACGGTGTGGAATGTTTTCATGATTTGAATCCGTGCTCAGGTCCTGGAAATGTGACGTCTTTAACTTCTTGTACGTAGGCTTCAAAGGCTTGCGTTACATTGCGACCGTCAGTTAAAAAGTTTTTAACGAATTTAGGTGTATGGCCTAGGTTGATGCCTAGCATGTCGTGCATGACCAGAACTTGGCCATCGGTATGCTGTCCAGCGCCAATGCCTATAGTCGGTACAGAAACGGCTTCTGTCAGTGTTTTGCCGAGCTCTGTTGGGATGCATTCGTACAGAAGAATGTCGGCTCCGGCAGCGACAAGATCAAGAGACTCTTGCAGTAATAAGTCCGCAGCGTCTTGGCTTTTGCCTTGTACTTTGTAACCACCAAATTTATGCACGGACTGTGGTGTCAGACCTAAGTGTGCACAAACCGGAATGCCGCGTTGGCTGAGTAGTTTCACGGTATCTGCTAACCAGCTGCCACCTTCTAGTTTGACCATGTTGGCGCCTGCTTGCATTAGCTTTGCCGCGTTATCGAGCGCTTGTTCTGGCTTGCTGTAACTCATAAAAGACATATCCGCGAGGATGAAGGCGTTGGTGTTGCCTCGTTTTACTGCCGCGGTGTGGTAGCACATGTCTTCGATGGTAACGGGTAATGTACTGTCTTGACCTTGTATGACCATGCCTAGAGAATCCCCAACCAAGATGGTTTCAACGCCCGCGACATTCATGACGTTAGTAAACGATGCGTCATAGCTTGTTAGGCAGGTGATTTTTTCTTTGTCCGCTTTCATTTTTTTGAGCGTGGATAAAGTAACTGGTTTGGTAAGTTTTCTTTGTGAGTTATCTGAATACATAATTTATTCTTCTTTGATAAAGACCAAATCGCTGGTATCAAGTTGCTGTAATTGCTCAGTAACGGTTTTTCCATTTGCTAAGAGCATATTAGGCGCTAGGTCGCTAAGCGGCTTTATAACAAACCCTCGTTCTAGCATGAAGGGGTGTGGCACGGTTAGCCTTGGTAACTGTATTGTTTGCTGTCCGTACAATAACAGATCTAAGTCTAGGGTGCGCGGCCCCCAGTGGCGTTCTCTTACTCGACGTTGTGATTGTTCGATGCTTTGTAATAAATCGAGTAATTCGATAGGGAGGAGAGCGGTGTCGAAACTGGCAACAGCGTTAATGTAGTCCGGTTGATCCTGTGGGCCAACGGGTTTGCTGCCATAAATAGAAGAAACACGAAGATTTTTTAGATCGTCGTGTTTCTTTAGGGCGTCAATGGCGCGATCAAGTTGCGCCACTGGATTTTCGAGATTACTGCCGAGGCCAATATAAGCGTGTATCAAGACGCATCCTCTTACTCGTCAAATGTTGCACTTTGTGGAGCTGTGTTAGTGGTATTGCCATTGCTCTTTCTACGACGACGTGGGCGGCGTTTTTTAGGGCCTTCATTGTCTTTAGTGAACGAGTCGATGCTTTTAATGAGGTCTCTCTGCTGGCTTTCTGTGCCATGCTGGAATTTTTCCCACCAATCGCCCAATCCATCTAAGTTGGTTCCGCTAAGTTCACGAATCAGTAGGAAATCAAAACCAGCACGGAAGCGAGGATGTTCAAGCAATAGAAACGCGCGTTTACCGTAGCGTTTTGGTAGTCGGTACTGCATGTCCCAGATTTCACGCATTGGCGTAGAGAATCGGCGTGGAATAGCGGTCGATGCGACTTGGTTGTCTAATACCATGTTGGCCGCTTGATGTAATGCGGGTGTTGCTGGCATGCCTTGGTTTTGGAATTCTTCATGACGCAGTGCCACGCTTGGCCAAAGCAGTACAGCGTATAGGAAATATGGCGCGGTGGTTTTTCCGCTTTGAATGCGGTCGTCGGTGTTTTTTAGACCTTGAAGTATGAAGGCTTCTGGATCGATGTCATTACGTTTCCAGCCGCTTTGCAGTAAAGCATCGGTGTCTGGAAATAAATAACGGAACAAGCCGTATTGGCGCAGTAAGTGGAATGTCTCAATGCCATTGCCACTGCCAAGCAGTTTTAATACTTCTTCAAAGAGACGTGCTGGTGGAATGTGATCCAAAAGGTGCGCCATCTCTTTGATTGGTGCAGCGGTTTCGGCTTCTAGTTCAAATCCTAATTTTCCGGCAAAGCGAATCGCGCGCAGCATGCGAACTGGATCTTCTTGATAACGCTGACGAGCGTCACCAATCATGCGAATCTGTTTGCTTTCAATGTCTTTTAGGCCACCACAGTAATCGTGAATACTGAAGTCCTTAACATTGTAATACAAGGCGTTAAAAGTGAAGTCTCGACGTTCTGCGTCTTCTTCGATGTTGCCGTAGACGTTATCGCGCAATACGATGCCATGAGCGGATCGTGCGGAGTCTTTGCCTTTTAGCGAGGTGTTCTGTGTGTCGTCATCGTCATTGTCCTCTTGAGCTGAGTTGGCTCTGAATGTTGAGACTTCGATGATTTCGCGTCCAAACGTTACATGGACCAATTTGAATCGGCGACCAATGAGTCTGGAGTTGGAGAATATGCTATGAACTTCTTCGGGCGTGGCGTTAGTAACAACGTCAAAGTCTTTTGGTTCTATGCCAATAAGATGATCTCGAACGCAGCCACCAACAAGAAAGGCGTCATAGCCTGCTTTATTTAGGCGATATAATACTTTGACGGCATTTGGGCTTAAGTCTTGTCGAGATAAGCTGTGATCGCTGCGAGGGATAATAATAGGGTAAGTCTGTGCCTTTGGAGAGGCAAACAGTGAGGTAGCTTTACGTACCAGAGATTTTAATCCTGTAAGCATTAGACAACAAATTTTAAAGTTAACGAAAAGGGCATTCTACACGTGATGAGTTAAAGTTACACGGATAATGGTATTGTTTGAACAAAAAGGGTATGTCGATATAGAAGAGATAAATGAAGCGATTGAATATTTACTAATCAGTAAATAAAATAATCGCTTTGGATACATGAAGATACTAGTTCCGAAAACAAAGTGGGTGCTGCTTCTGCAGTTCTACTCAGGTTTTATTTTTATTATTGCATTGTTTTCATTGCCCTAAGGCTTGTATATCTAAAAAAATCAATTATCCAAAGCGATTTTCCATCCATGACCTCAAATTTTTATTTTTATTTGAAGAGGTCACGGTGTTCCTAGTTGTTATTTTTATTTTTAAGAACCTACATACGACGATTAACTTATTTTTATTCTTGGTCAATCTTCTTATCGTTGTGTCATATATAAGGCATTAGTTGTGCCAAAAATAATAAAGTGCTGATTTTGTTGAGTTTTAGCGTATTTTTGTACACTTTCTTTACAATATTGTGTTTATTTTTTGGGTATTTTGGTAGCAAGTGTTACTTTTAAGATGTTACTTTTTTGGGTATTGCTAATTTCTGTCGTCTTTCCCACAAGCTTTTCCTTGATATGCCCAAAGAATGTGCAAGATGCGTCTCAGTCATCTTGTGTTGGTGCGTAAGAACGAAGTGTTTGAAGTAGTCGTCTAGTGTCGTGCCGGCCATTGAGTCGTATTCAGTGGATCGAGAAAGATTCGTAGCATTCGATTGTGTTTGTTGGCTGGCAAGTTTTAGATTGGCAGCTTCAACTCTCCCTGGAGGGCTAAGAATGACTGCTCTTTCGATGGCGTTTTCTAGCTCTCGTACGTTTCCTGGCCAGTTATGCGCTCGAATGGCTTTGTCGAACGTTCTGTTGTAGTTGTAGACTGGCTTGTTGTGCTTTTTGCAGGCGTTCTCAAGAAGAATCTGTGCAAGCATCGATATGTCGTCACCTCTGTCTCTCAGCGGTGGTAGGAGTAGTTCCATCACATATAGGCGATAGTATAAATCCTCCCGAAAAAGTCCGTTCTTGACCATCTCTATTAGATTTCTGTGGGTGGCAGTAATTAATCGAATATTGACTTTGGTCGATTGAGTTGCGCCTACCTTGCGGATTTCACCTTCTTGTAATACTCGCAATAGTCTTGCTTGAGCTTCTAATGGCAGTTCACCAATTTCATCCAAAAATAATGTGCCTTTGTCGGCTGCATAAATCAGACCGTCATGGGACGAGTTGGCGCCAGTAAATGCGCCTTTTTCATGCCCGAATAGCTCTGATTCTATTAGGTTTTCTGGAATGGCTGCGCAGTTTACGCTGATGATTGGGTGGTTGTGGCGCTGGCTTAGGTTGTGAAGTGCTTTGGCAACCAGTTCTTTACCTGTCCCAGATTCGCCTCGTATAAGAACGGTGGCATGGGTTCCGGCAATTTTACGCATATCGCTGAAGAGTTCTTGCATTGGTGGGTACTTGCCAATAATGCCGCTTCCAGCAGAGCCTAGAGTGATGGATTCCTCTACTGTATTCGTGACGTGCGCTTGGGCTGTTGGCTCTGGGCTTGGTGCTGGTCGTTCTTTTTGTTCCAGTGCATTCACAACATGTTTCAGTAGGCTTTCTGAGTCGGTTGGTAGAGGCAGGTAATACAGTGCCCCTTGCGCCATGCTGCTGACTCCAGTGCTTAAACTGGCTTTTGCATCAAGTACTATTCGATGTGGTGTGTTAGGTAGTTCTGTGTTGCTCTCGTTAAGGTGGTTGATGATTTCTTGATCGATAAGCAATAGGTGAAATTCAGACAGCTCATAGTATCGGTTGGCTTGTTCGAATGTGCTGCTGGTGTTTACTTGAAAGCCATATCTAGATAACCACTTTTCTGATTCTTTGAGTGGCGAGTTGTCTGGGCAAATGATCATAATGCTGTGCATGAAGTGTCACCTCTTGTAACTAGTGTAACGATTATACACATGCGAGCTTGTTGGTCGAGAGTGCTTATCTCAGAATCAAGGGGAATTTAATTGGCATTAACTGAAATGAAAAACTGCGAGAGTCTTTAGATAAAATGCAGGTCTTGTTCTTCCAAGGGAAGGTCTTTGATGCCTTTTAGTTTGCTTGGATCCCAGGCTTCTATTGCTAGGGATAACGCTTCAGCAATGGAAGAGGTTGCCTCTAGATCAATTTTTAGATAGTGAAGTGCACGCAATAGTGTTGGAAGGTGGCCATTTTCAATAGGCTTGGCATGGTTTTGTTTGCTGATTTTATCGCCAGAATGATTGGTGATAAGCGGAATGTGGCAAATGTTCGGTGGAGTCCAGCCAAATAGGTCATAGAGATGAAGTTGTTGTGCTGTGGTGTCCATTAGATCGGCACCTCTCACCAAATGGCTAATGTTTTGTAAATGATCGTCGACCACGACTGCAAGTTGGTAAGAAAAGAAACCGTCTTTTCTTTTTAAAACGGGGCAGTTGTTTTTTAGATCCTCTGTGAACAGCAGAGTACCTTGAATTTCATCTTGGTATTGATAAACCGCTGAGCTGGTTTTTAATCGCCACGAGTGAGGCTTGTTTCGCGTGCTTTGGCATTCATGTGGGTGACTACCATTATATTGAGCGAGAGACTGACGAGTGCAGTTGCATGGAAAGACGACCTGCTGTTTTTTTAGTTCAGACAACTGTTGTTCGTAAATTTCAATGTGTTGACTTTGAACTCGAATCGGTTCGTCGGAAAAAAGCTGATAGCTGTTGAGGGTTTGAGTGATTTGTTCTGAGAAGCTAGGCTTGCAGCGTGTTCCATCCACATCTTCAATGCGAATGATCCAGCTGCCTTGCTGTTTTTTTGCATCCAGATAGCTCGCTAATGCACTAACTAGCGAGCCAAAATGGAGTGGGCCGGTTGGCGAAGGCGCAAAACGGCCACGATAGTGATGCGAAACGGCACAGTCGTGGTTAGACATTATTGTTAAGCACTGCTTTTTAATGTGCAGTGCTAGCCGCCGATTTGTCTCTCTTTGATTTCAGCCAGTGTTTTGC
Organism: Marinomonas sp.; assembly: GCF_965225885.1. Classification (NCBI taxonomy): domain Bacteria; kingdom Pseudomonadati; phylum Pseudomonadota; class Gammaproteobacteria; order Oceanospirillales; family Oceanospirillaceae; genus Marinomonas; species Marinomonas sp. Next base: position 20,139 of record NZ_OZ245329.1, on the reverse strand, counting down.
AGTCAATACACATAGTGGCTGTTGGGCGGGCTTCTAAGCGGCGAATGCCGATTTCGATGCCACACTCTTCGCAATAGCCGTAATCATCAGCTTCGATCAATTCAATCGTCTGAGAGATCTTTTTAACCAGTTTACGTTCGCGATCTCGCGCACGAAGTTCTAGGCTAAACTCTTCTTCTTGGCTAGCTCGGTCATTTGGATCTGCATAGTTCACGGCCTCTTCTTTAAGGTGGTGAACGGTACGATCGACCTCTTCCATAAGGTTTTGCTTCCAGTTGAGTAGAATGCTTTTAAAGTGCGCCAACTGGTTTTCGTTCATGTATTCTTCGCCATCCTTAGCAACATAAGGAGTGAAGTCTTTCATTAATGATTCAGGGTTCATATTTGGCATACGCATTGCCTCACTTCGCAGGTTTCCATTGTGGTAGCCTGTAACCAATAAAATTAGGTGATTTATTTTCGGGCGGAAACTTACCAGATAATGTGACGGTTAACCACATTTTTTGCGCAAATTGTCGCGATATTTTTGAAACAGGTCGATAAAGGTAGAGAAAACGGGATGGAAAAACACAAGTTAGCGGCAAGAGTTGGTCAGATTGCACCGTTTCAAGTGATGGAAATATTGGCTCGGGCCAAGCAACTGCAATCTCAAGGTGAAGATGTTATTCATCTTGAAGTTGGTGAACCGGATTTTGTCGCAGTAGAGGCGATTGCTAATGCGGGTGTGGCGGCTATTCAAGAAGGTAAAACTGGCTATACCTCTGCCACTGGCTTACCTGAACTTAAGCGTGCGATTAGTGATTATTATCTGAGTCGCTATCAGGTTACTGTTTCGCCAGAACGGATTATTGTTACACCTGGAGCCTCTGGGGCGTTGCTGTTAATGGCGTCTCTGATGGTGAATGCTGGCGAAGAAGTGGTGATGCCGGATCCATGTTATCCATGCAATCGTCATTTTTTGATTCAGGCTGGCGCGAAAGCAAAATTGGTAGAAACAAAACCGGAAGAGGGTTTTGAGCTGGACTTGAATACATTATCTGCTCATTGGGGGGGGAATACGGCTGGGCTTTGGCTAGCCTCGCCTTCTAATCCTACTGGTGCGGTACTTAGTAAGTCTTATATATCAGACGCTTGGAAAAAGGTGAGTAAACTTGGTGGTCATTTATTAGTGGATGAAATCTATCAAGGTTTGGTTTATGAAGGTGACGATTTTTCTGCCTTATCTATTGCAGACGATATTTTCGTGGTGAATAGCTTCTCGAAATATTTCGCCATGACAGGTTGGCGACTAGGTTGGTTAGTTGTGCCTGAATGGGCAATCGAAGGTGCGACAAAGCTGGCGCAAAACTTGTTTATCGCAGCGTCGAGCGTTTCTCAGTATGCTGCCGTACGAGCTTTTTCACCGGATGTATTGGCGGAATGTGAAGTGCGTCGCCAAACACTAGATGCTCGCCGCTTAGTTTTGCTTGAAGGCTTGAAGGCGATTGGTTTGCCTGTGGTTGCGCAAGCGCATGGTGCTTTTTATATTTACGTTGATGTATCGAGTGTAACTCAGGATGCCATGGCTTGGTGTTTAGCATTGCTTGAGCAAGAAAAAGTAGCACTCACGCCAGGGGCAGATTTTGGTGTCAAAGATTCGCATAAATATGTGCGTTTTGCCTACACTTGTGATGAATCTAGGCTGCGAGAGGCGCTCGCAAGAATAGCTCGCTTCATGGCTTCTTATTAGTTGAGGGTGTGGTTACGAGGTGTTGATTTAAAAGTTATTTCTTTATTTTAAGGTAGACGCAGAGCCTAGCCCCTGCGTCTTATTAATATGATTCCGGCAATTAAGCAAATAGCGATGGGAATGCTAACTCCAACAATGGGTGGAAAGTTTATTGCAACGCTCATTCTACCAAATAGGTTAAGTGCATTTTGAAATGCTAAGCCAATAATAACGCCAGAAAAAATTCGACCGCCCATGGTGGAGGACCTAAGTGGCCCAAAAACGCTCGATAGTGCGACCAGCATTAATGCTAAAGATGCGACAGGACGTAATATGGTAATCCAAAACTCTAATTCGTATTGAGAGCCGTCAAGTTTTTCCTGTTTTAAGTAGGATTGATAGCTGTGTAATTGACTTAACGAGAGTGCGTTTGGCTCTTGTGATGCTAAAAATAAATGCTCAGGTTTAATGCTGACATTCCACTCGGCATGCTCGAATGTTTTTTTCTCAATATGATCGGCAGCAAATTTGGTTTCTGTTACGTTATTAAGTTGCCATTGCGAATCTTTGATGTGTTCTGCGCTGGTTGCTGTTTTGATGTATTTCAATTTTTGCCCATCAGGTGAGAAAATTTGTATGTTATACAGCTTTCCTGTGTCGTCGGCGGCATCGATGTAAACAAAGTTATTTTCTGCTTTTAACCACACGCCTCCAGTAAGAGAAAAGGTGCTGCTTTCTTGGTCTTGAAATTTTTCTATTAGGTTGGCTTTCTGTTGTGCAACGGGTGCGACGAATTCTGAAATCCCCATGCCTATTAGCGAAACCAGCAATATTGGCTGTCCTGCAGCAACACCGATGCGCCAAATGGGCATGCCTGCTGCTCGCATTACAGTTAATTCTGATGTGGCCGCAAGTGTGCCTAGTCCCATTAATGTGCCTATTAGTGAGGCAACAGGAATGTATTCAGCGAGTTTTCCTGGCATACGATAGAGGATCACTTGCAGAAGAGGTTGCACGGTATAGTTGTCGTTGACATTTTTGATCTGATCTATAAAGGTCAAGGCAAAATCCAGCCCAAGCAAGACAACGGCGACAATTAAAAAAGCCCATAGAACACTGCTGGCTATGTATTTATCTATTTTACTCATAGGGAATTCTCGTCTGAGCCTGTATCAATTGGCGGTCGGGCTTTGTGACGTTCAAAGACTTGGTTGAATTGAATGAATAAAGCGGCGGCTATCAGTATAAAAACACCATGTATCCACCATAAACCTAGTGAAATAGGAAGATTTCCTTTTTCGAGACCTGTTCTGCCCCAAATAAGCATGGCGATATAGGAAATCATTAGAAGAATGGCTGGGAGCATTTTGAAGAAACGTCCTTGTCGCGGATTCACTTGACTTAACGATAGGCCGATAATGGCAAGAATAGGGATGATGATTACCAGTGAAATACGCCATTGTAGCTCAGCTTTATCTAATAGATCGGAGCTTTTAATTAGATAAAGCGTGGGTTGTATATAAGATTCATTGGTGAGCTCTTTCTCTTGATTGGCCATTCGAACTGCATAGGTATCGAATTGGGTAACTCGGTAATTTGCTGTGCCCGGTTTGCCTTCGTAGCGGGTGCCATTTTTGAAGACAAGATAGTTTTTGCCTGCTTGCTCGCTAACTCGTATTTGTTCCGCGTAAGCAGCGAAAGTTTGAACTGGAATGCTGGTGTTTTTGTTGCGAATCACATCAGAAAGAAAGACTTGATTCATCCAGCCTTCTTTTGGTGTAAAGCTATCGATATAGGTTGTGCGTTGGCCGTTACCTTCAAAACGTCCTGGCTTCAAAAAAACAAAGGCAGAAAGTTGATCTTGTGCTAGTGACGCTTCTGCTGCTCGATGTTCACTAAATGGTGCTAACCATAAATTAAGTGTAGCGCTGATGACGCTAACAATAAGAGCTATTCCTAATGTGTAGCCTGCAAGTTTGATTTTACTGATGCCGCTTGAAAACAGCACTGACATTTCGTTTTCTATGTAGAGGCGCCCAAACGCAAGTAGGAGTGATAGGAAAAAAGCTAAGGGCAAAATCATTTGAACAAAACTTGGAATGTGGTAGCCGAGAATAATAAACAAGAATTTGAAGGTCATATTGCCGTCGGCAATTTGGCCCAAATAAAAAGAGAATCGGCCGCTTAAAATTACGAGCAGCAAAATTAGCGTGACGCCAGCTGTTGACACCAGCACTTCTTTCGCTAAATATCTAAATAGTCTCAAAGTCACCTCTGGATGGATTCTGCTTTTTAAGCGTAGAGTTGATTACACATCTAAAGCCCCCATTATCTCGTGGTAAGAAGTATATTATCCAGTTTTTTTTAAAAGTGAGGATTTTACACAACGATTGAGCTTGTGAATGCAGTGTTAAAAATTGACCCTAGGTGCGCTTTTTTATCAATAAAGTGGCATGTTTTTGGGGCTTTTGGTGTGTTTTTCTATCGCTCGCAGTTTTGTGTAAATATCTCTAAGTTATTTTTATTGAGGGTTTTTTCATGAATATGGCGTTATTTGATCGCTTATCTACAGTGCAAGCAGATTTGCTGGTTGCTTTTGTTCCTAGTGAAGGTGACTTCCCTGAATCCACTTCTTGGATTGATGAAAATGCCAATGGGCAAGTTTCTCAGTTGCGTGAAACGGGTGTGTTCAAAGGTGGTGTTGCACAAACATTATTGTTGCCAGCAGTATCGCAAGACTTCGCTCAAGCGGTTTTGTTAGTCGGTATTGGTAAAGACGCGCAGTTGAGTGATATGCAAGCTCGCAAGGTAATTGCAGCAGTCGCAGCTCAAATTAAAGGTTTGCCATTCGCATCGGTTGCGGTTGCAAGTGCTGGTTTAGTGTTGAAAAACCGTTCTCAGGCTGATGTGCTGGCTTTGGTTGCTCAGTGGTTGAATGAAGGCTTTTACAACTTCCTTGGCTTCAAAAAAGATGATGCCGAAAAAGCGACAAAAGTTGAGTCTTTGTTGTTAGAGGGTACAGATGAGGCTGCTTTAGCAATTGGTACGGCTACGGCGAAAGGTTCTGCCTTTGCTCGTCAACTAGGAAACCTTCCTGGCAACGTTTGCACGCCAAGTTACTTAGCATCTAAAGCGCAGCAGCTAGGCGAAGAATACAGTATCGGCGTTGAGTTGCTAGACGAAAGTAAAATGGATGAACTAGGCATGCACTGTTTGTTGTCCGTAGGTCATGGTAGTGATCAGCCAAGTTATTTAATTGTAATGAACTACCGTGGTGGAGAAGAGGGCGAAGCACCTCATGTTCTTCTAGGTAAAGGTATTACCTTTGATACTGGTGGTATTTCTTTGAAACCTGGTCCAAAAATGGACGAGATGAAATACGACATGTGTGGTGCTGCTAGCGTTTTTGGCACAATGAAAGCAATTTGTGAGCTAAAACCAAAACTGAACTTCACTGCAGTGATTGCTGCGGCTGAGAATATGCCAAGTGGTCGTGCGACTAAGCCTGGTGATATTGTGAAAACCATGTCAGGTCAAACGGTAGAGATTTTGAATACCGACGCGGAAGGCCGTTTAGTGCTTTGTGATGCTTTGACTTACATTGAGCGCTTCAAACCGAAATCCGTTGTTGATATTGCTACTCTAACGGGCGCTTGTGTGGTTGCTTTGGGCAGTGTTAACTCTGGTATGTACGCAAACAGTGATGATCTAGCATCAGAATTGAAAACGGCTAGTCAGGTTTCCGCCGATAAAATTTGGCAAATGCCGCTAGACGAAGAATACCAACAGCAGCTTGATAGTAATTTTGCAGATATTGGTAATATTGGTGGTCCAGAAGCGGGCTCTGTCACGGCAGCGTGTTTCTTATCTCGCTTTACGGGTTCTTATCCTTGGGCTCATTTGGATATTGCCGGTACCGCGTGGGCTGGTGGCGCAAGTAAAGGAGCAAGTGGTCGTCCAGTTGCTTTGTTGACGCGTTATTTGCTTGGTAAAGCGTAAGTAGCTCGTTTTTTTAGTGCAGAGTTTTTTTTAAGTACAGCGTTGATTAAAAGCAGTAATCATTAATGGTTGCTGCTTTTTTTTGTGCGTTTTTTTAAGAGGAAAGATTAGTCCGATCAAGGTGTTATTTTTGTTTGGTCTATGCTGAGTCTATTATCTTCATTTGGATAGGGTGGACTTTTGTGTTTTTCAGTGCGAAAGTTGAGGGCTTCTAATGACGAGTTAATCGAGAAATTTTGCTTAACTTTTGTATTTTGCTTTCTTAATGTTGGTTTTTCCTATGTCAGATTTAGCCACTCAGTATGATGATGGTGTTTTTGAGCCAGATGAAGAAACTTTGATGTCCGCCTTGCGGAATCAAGATGACATTCCTATTTTGATGGATATTGTCACCGAGAAAACGCCTCTTTCTGCTAGTCAGGAAGCGCATCTGGCGCAGTCTTTTGACGAACCTAAAGGGCAGGATATTCTTCAGGACGGTATTCCGCAGGAATCCTCTCAGAGCGACTTTACAGATGAATCGCCAGATCAGTCTTTAGATGAGGTGGTTACACTGGAAGATGTCGTTACTGAATCCGCTTTATCACAAGAGTTGATTGCTAAAACCATTGCAGATGTTCTCGAAAGACGTTTGCCAGAGTTGGTATCGGAAGTGATGCAAGCATTGCGGGCGGCAGAGACGTTCCAAAATACTAATGCAACTCAAAAAGAGTAATACAAATTAATAGCTGTCTAATCTGCTAGCAGATGGCTTAATTACCCACGTGTTATTCTTTATATTGTTATGACACGTTATAATTCCTCAACTTACAATTGATCGCTACATAAGAGCCTTAAGACATCATAATGGAAAAGACCTACCAACCTCAGAGTATTGAACAGCCTATTTATAAACGTTGGGAAGAGGGCGGATATTTTTCCCCTCAAGGCAACGGTTCTCCATTCTCTATCATGATTCCACCACCAAACGTCACCGGTAGTTTGCACATGGGGCATGCGTTTCAGCATACCTTAATGGATGCGATGATTCGCCGTGAGCGAATGAAAGGCAGCCGTACGTTATGGCAGCCAGGTTGTGACCATGCAGGTATTGCAACTCAAATGGTGGTTGAGCGCCAATTAGCCGCGCAGAATGTGACTCGTCATGAGCTAGGCCGTGAAAAGTTTCTTGAAAAAGTTTGGGAATGGAAAGGCCAGTCTGGCGGCACTATTTCTGACCAAATGCGTGTTCTAGGTGACTCTGTTGCTTGGGATAAAGAGCGCTTCACTATGGATCCTGGCATGTCTGCTGCGGTTCAAGAAGTGTTTGTTCGCTTGTTTGACGAAGGTATTATTTACCGTGGTCAGCGCCTCGTAAACTGGGATCCGGTTTTACACACTGCTATTTCTGATCTTGAAGTGGTTTCTGAAGAAGAAAATGGCTTCATGTGGTACTTCCGTTACCCACTTGCTGATGGCGTGAAAACAGCTGATGGCAAAGATCACATTGTTGTAGCAACGACGCGCCCAGAAACTATGTTCGGTGACGCTGCTGTTGCTGTAGCGCCAGATGATGAGCGTTTTACCGATCTTGTTGGCAAGTTTGTTGAATTGCCATTGGTTGGTCGTCGTATACCAATCGTTGCTGACGAATATGTAGACAAAGAATTTGGTACGGGTTGTGTGAAAATTACGCCAGCCCATGACTTCAATGACTATGAAGTAGGCAAACGCCACGACATGCCATTGATCAATATTTTGACCGACGATGCGGCCATTAATGATGTAGCGCCCGAAAAATATCACGGTATGGATCGTTTTGATGCACGTAAAGCCGTTGTTGCGGATTTTGATGCGCTTGGCTTGCTTGAGAAAATCGTCGATCACAAGCTAAAGGTGCCTCGTGGTGAACGTGGTAATACGGTTATTGAGCCTTACCTAACCCAGCAGTGGTATGTGGCGGTTGAGTCATTGGCCAAGCCTGCAATTGAAGCCGTTGAAAATGGCGATATTCAATTTGTGCCTAAGCAGTGGGAAAATACTTACTTTGCGTGGATGCGCGATCTTCAGGATTGGTGTATCTCTCGTCAGCTTTGGTGGGGGCATCAGATCCCTGCTTGGTACGATGCGGATGGCAAACATTATGTTGGTAAAAATGAAGAAGAGGTTCGCACTAAATACAGCCTAGCAGCTGATGTTGAACTGACTCAAGACGAAGACGTGTTAGATACTTGGTTTTCTTCAGCGCTTTGGACCTTTGCAACACAAGGTTGGCCAGAAGAAACACAGGATTTTGCTGAGTTTAGTGAATCGGATGTGTTGGTAACCGGCTTTGATATCATTTTCTTCTGGGTGGCCAGAATGATCATGATGACATTGAAGTTTACCGACAAAGTACCTTTCAAAACCGTTTATATCACAGGGCTTATTCGTGATGAGCGAGGCGATAAAATGTCGAAATCCAAAGGCAATGTTATCGATCCATTGGATTTGATCAATGGGATTGATATCGAGTCTTTGGTAGCAAAACGTACTTACGGCATGATGCAGCCACGCTTGGCTGAAAAGGTTGAAAAGAATACTCGTGAAACCTACCCAGAAGGCATTCAAGCCTACGGTACTGATGCACTGCGCTTTACGCTTTGTTCATTGGCGTCTGGCGGCCGAGACATCAAGTTCGATCTTAATCGTCTTGAAGGTTACCGTAATTTCTGTAACAAGATTTGGAACGCGACGCGTTATGTCTTGATGAACACAGAAGATCAAGACTGTGGACAGAATGGCGCTGAGGTTGAACTGTCTCTTGCCGACAAGTGGATTATTTCTCGCTTGCAGCATGCGGAAGACGCTGTAAACCGCGCTTTCGATACGCATCGTTTCGACTTGGCTTCTCAAGCATTGTACGAATTTATGTGGCACGAATACTGTGATTGGTATTTGGAATTGTCTAAGCCTGTGCTTTGGGATGAAAATGCGACGGCTGCACAATTGACGGGTACTCGTCGCACCTTGGTTCGTGTGTTGGAAGCCTTTCTTCGCCTTGCCCATCCGATGATGCCTTTCTTGACTGAAGAGATTTGGCAGCGTGTTGCTCCACTTGCTGGGATCGAAGGTGAAACAGTCATGATGGGTGAATACCCAATGGCTAATGATGCGAAAAAAGACGCACAAGCCGAAGCGGATGTGGAATGGTTAAAAGGCGTTATTGAAGGGGTTCGTAATATTCGTGGTGAAATGAATATTTCTCCTTCTAAGCCGATTACTATCTTGTTCCGTAATGGTTCTGAGCAAGATCAGGCTCGTTTAGATGCAAACTTAACTTTCTTGCAAACTTTGGCTAAATTAGAGTCTGTCACTTGGTTGAATGCGGGCGATGAAGCGCCAATGTCAGCAACTGCGTTAGTTGGTGACATGGAAGTACTTGTACCAATGGCTGGCTTGATTGATAAAGAAGCTGAGCTAGCCCGTCTGCAAAAAGAAATCGATAAAGCGTCAAAAGAGTTACAACGCATTCAAGGCAAGCTTTCCAACGACAGTTTTGTGGCGAAAGCGCCTGTTGAAGTGGTTGAGAAAGAGCGCGCTAAGTGTGATGACTTGCAGCTTGCAGTGACTAAGTTGGAAGAGCAAAAGATCAGTATTGAATCTTTGTAAATACGCGTTTTAAAAACATAAGGTCGGAAGTCTGTATTGGCTTCTGACCTTACGCTTACTTAATAAAAATAAAAAAGAGGCGAGATAGTAATGGAAAGATTAACTGGAAAAGTGAAGTGGTTTAACGACGCCAAAGGTGTGGGTTTTATCAAAAGAGAAGAAGACACTGATGTGTTCGTGCATTACAAGTCGATTGTTTGTGATGGGCACAAAAGCCTGAGAAAAGGGCAGTCGGTTAGTTTTCTTTTATCTGAGACTGATTTTGGCTTGCAAGCGATGGAAGTTCGTTTAGAAAAAGAGGCGCAAGGTGCATCCTCTGGTTCTAATCAACGGCTTGAAAGTGCTTAGTTTATTTAGATTCAGTTAGCATCTTGTGCGCAAGTTTGACGAAATCGACTGGTGTAATTATGCCGACGAGCTTATTGTCTTTCGTTACTACTGGTAGGCAGCCATATTTATTCTCGATAAAGAACTCAGCAGCCATGTCTAAATCTGTCTCAGGGCTTACGGTTAGTATGTCCTTGTTCATGGCGTTAGCAATGGGTGTTTGTTGTTCTTTCTTAGATATTTGCTGGGTGCCGAACTGGCTAACTAGGTGGAAGGCATGACGAAGATATTCTCGTTGCGTTAGCATGCCAACGCATTCCCCTGCGTCGTTTACGATGGGAATGTTTCTAATGTTTTTTTCTTGCATCAATGCTTTGGCTTTCGCTAAAGAATCATTTTCTTTTAATGTTATTAAGTTAGTAATCATCAGGTCGGCTACGGTGCGCATGAATCAGTCTCCATATATCTATTTCAGCGTGTTTATTTTGACAGTAAGGTTCAGTGTAGAGCGTATTAAGTATGAAAGGCGATTATGTCTTAGAAAAAGTACAGCTGCCTTGAGGTAGATCAATAATGACAGATCAAGAGTGGATGCAACGCGCGATCGCGCTGGCTGCGAAGGCTGCATTTGAAAATGAAATCCCAGTGGGCGCTATTGTCGTACTCAATGATGAGATTATCGGTGAAGGCTACAATGCACCGATCTCGCTTTGTGATCCAACAGCACATGCTGAGATTCAGGCGATTCGTATGGCCTGCAAAACCATGAATAACTATCGACTGCCCGGTGCGACTTTGTATGTGACCTTGGAACCTTGCTCTATGTGCGCGGGCGCTATGGTTCACTCACGTATTGATCGAGTGGTTTATGCGGCGACAGAACCTAAAAGTGGCGTTGTTGAAAGTCAGGGGCAGTTTTTTGAGGCACCGTTTCTCAATCATAAGGTGAAAGTTGAGTCTGGTGTATTGGCTGAAACGGCTTCTCTTCAACTCACGCAGTTTTTTCAATATCGCCGTGAACAAAAAAAGAAGCTCAAAGAACAGGCAAAAAAGTCAATTTAGGCGATTAATTCCGTCATTTTGTGTAGAAATTTCATACTCTGCTAGCCTCTATTTGCTTCATTGATTTAAAATACCCGCACCATTTCCCCAAAACTACCAAGTGAGGCAATACTCAACATGCTAACTCTGCATGGTTCCGCAGCGCTATCGGCGTTTCGCAAGGCAAAGTTATTAGCCAATATGCAAGCATCTATCCCATCTGTCACAGATGTTGATGCTCAATTTCTCCATTTTGTGGAGCTGGTTGATAATCAAACGCTTACCGCTGAACAGGAAACTGTTCTACAACGCGCTTTGGCCTACGGTCCTAAATCCTCCCAAGTCAGTTCATCTGATCAAAGTGTTTTAGTGGTGCCTCGTTTAGGCACTATTTCACCTTGGTCATCGAAAGCAACCGATATCCTTCATAACTGTGGCCTAGCGGTCGTATCTCGCGTCGAACGTGGCGTGGAATACTTTATTCATAGCTCAACGCCATTAGCGCTTGAAGAGTTAGATTTGTTGTCTGCTATGTTGCATGACCGCATGACAGAAAGCGTGCTTCCGGCATTGAGCGACGCGACTGACATGTTCTCTCATGCAGAACCGGCACCAATGACAAGTGTTGATGTGTTAGGTGGTGGTCGAGCTGCGTTGGTTGAGGCAAACCAAACGCTCGGTCTGGCCCTTGCGGATGACGAAATTGATTACCTTGTTGAGTCTTTCATTGAGTTGGGTCGTAATCCAATTGATGTAGAGTTAATGATGTTTGCTCAGGCAAACTCAGAGCATTGTCGTCACAAAATTTTTAATGCGTCTTGGACCATTGATGGCAAAGAGCAAGAACGCTCTTTGTTTAAAATGATCAAGAACACCCACGAACATAACCCACATGGCACCTTGTCTGCTTATAAAGACAACGCTGCTGTGATGGAAGGCCACTTTGGTGGTCGTTTCTTCCCGTCGGCTGAGACTCGTGAATACGATTTCAGTCATGAACACATCGATATTTTGATGAAGGTAGAAACCCACAACCATCCAACGGCCATTTCACCATTTCCTGGCGCAGCGACGGGGTCTGGTGGTGAGATTCGTGATGAAGGCGCTACAGGTATTGGCTCTAAACCAAAAGCAGGTTTGAGCGGTTACACTGTATCCGACCTTAAAATTCCAGGTTTTGAACAACCATGGGAAAGCTATTACGGTAAACCGTCTCGTATCGTGACGCCTTTGGACATTATGATCGAAGGGCCTATCGGCGGTGCTGCATTTAACAATGAGTTCGGTCGTCCAAACCTATTGGGTTACTTCCGTACTTACGAACAAACCATCCAAGGCGCGTCTCAAGAAGAAGTGCGTGGTTATCACAAGCCAATCATGTTGGCGGGTGGTATCGGTAATATTCGTCGTGAGCACGTTGAAAAACAAGAGATTAAAGTTGGCGCTAAGTTAATCGTACTTGGCGGACCAGCTATGTTGATCGGTCTTGGCGGCGGCGCAGCGTCTTCTATGGCATCTGCCGATGGTAACGAAGATCTTGATTTTGCTTCTGTACAACGTGGTAACCCAGAAATGGAACGTCGTTGTCAGGAAGTGATCGACCGTTGCTGGCAAATGGGTGATAAAAATCCAATCAGTTTTATCCATGATGTGGGCGCTGGTGGTTTGTCTAACGCCTTGCCTGAATTGGTCAAAGACGGCGAGCGTGGTGGTAACTTTGATTTGCGTAAAGTCCTAAACGACGAACCTGGTATGTCTCCACTAGAAATCTGGTGTAACGAATCGCAAGAGCGTTATGTTATGGCTGTTTCTCCAGATCGTGTTGCAGAATTTACGGCGATTTGTGAGCGTGAGCGTTGTCCTTTTGCCATCGTTGGTGAAGCGAAAGAAGAAATGCATTTGCAAGTTGCTGATGAGCATTTCGATAATAATCCTGTTGATTTGCCTATGTCTGTTTTATTTGGCAAGCCACCTAAGATGCACCGTGAAGCAACCAAAGCGGTTATTGCTGGTGATGATTTTACCGCGATTGATGTGGATCTAGCTGATGCAGCAAATCGCGTCTTGAGTTTGCCAACGGTAGCGAGCAAAAACTTCTTGATTACCATTGGTGACCGTTCGATTACGGGTATGGTTGCTCGTGATCAAATGGTGGGTCCATGGCAAGTGCCAGTAGCTGATGTGGCGGTAACAACGTCCTCTTTAGAAAGCTACACCGGTGAAGCCATGACAATGGGGGAACGTACACCGGTTGCCTTGTTGGATGCGCCAGCGTCTGGTCGTATGGCAGTGGGTGAAGCACTGACTAACTTGGCAGCAGCACACATTACCAAACGTAGTAGCATTAAGTTATCTGCGAACTGGATGGCGGCGGCTGGTCACGAAGGCGAAGATGAAAAGCTTTACCAAACTGTAAAAGCGGTTGGTATGGAATTGTGTCCAGCATTGGATATTGCTATTCCCGTCGGTAAAGACTCTATGTCGATGAAAACCGTATGGAAAGAAGAGGGCAAAGAGAAAGCCGTTACCTCTCCGCTTTCTTTGGTGATCTCGGCGTTTGCGCCGGTAACCGATGTTCGTAAAACATTAACGCCAGAGCTGCAAAACAAAGCTGATACGCGTTTGTTGTTGGTTGATTTGGGTGCGGGTAAAAATCGTCTTGGCGGTTCTGTTATTGCTCAGGTTTACAATAAACTGGGTCAGCAAGCGCCAGATGTTGATGATGCAGCGACCTTGGCTGGCTTCTTTGATACCACGCAAGCGCTTAATGCTGAAGGTAAATTGTTAGCCTACCATGACCGTTCTGATGGTGGTGCGTTTGCAGCCTTGGTCGAAATGTCATTCGCGAGTCATTTGGGTCTGAATATTGATCTTGATGAAACCATTACTAACCGTATGCAAGTGGCGCCTGTATTATTCAGTGAAGAGTTGGGTGCCGTCATACAGGTTAATGAGTCTGATGTAACGGAAGTTATTTCTGCTTATGCAAGCGCTGGTGTGACGACGACTCCGATTGCAACATTGTCCGGTGATGATTCGATCCGTGTTTGTTTTGCTGGTGAAACGTTGCTAGAAGAGACGCGTATTAATTGGCAGCGTGTTTGGTCTGAGACAAGTTACCGCATTCAAGCTTTACGCGATAACCCAGAGTCAGCGCAGCAAGAATTTGACAGTTTGTTGGATGCGAAAGATCCAGGCTTAACCGCTGATGTTCAATTCGATCAAAATGAAGACATCGTAGCGGCATTTATCGCTTCTGGTGTTAAGCCTAAAATTGCCGTCTTGCGTGAACAAGGTGTAAACGGTCAAGTGGAAATGGCTGCTGCTTTCCATAAAGCGGGATTCATTCCAGTAGATGTTCACATGAGTGATATCTTGTCTGGTCGTACGACGCTAGATCAATTTAGTGGTTTGGTCGCTTGTGGTGGTTTCTCATACGGTGACGTATTGGGTGCTGGTGAAGGTTGGGCGAAATCTATCCTTTTCAACCCAGTGGCTCGTGAACAGTTTGCAGCCTTCTTCAGCCGTCCTGATACGTTCACACTAGGTGTGTGTAATGGTTGTCAGATGTTGTCGAATTTACACGAATTGATTCCTGGTGCGGGACATTGGCCGAAATTTGTTCGTAACCAATCTTCTCAGTTTGAGGCTCGCCTTGTACAAGTGGAAGTTCAGAAGTCGAACTCAATCTTGCTTGCTGGTATGGAAGGTTCTCGTATGCCTATCGTCGTTGCGCATGGTGAAGGTCTTACTGAATACCGTGATGACCAAGACATGGCTGCACTTGCTACAGCAAACCAAATTGCATTGCGCTATGTGGATAACTACGGACAAGCAACCGAGCGTTACCCATTCAACCCGAATGGCTCTGCACAAGGTATCACTGGGTTAACGTCTGAAGATGGTCGTGTGACTATTATGATGCCTCATCCAGAACGTGTTTATCGTACGGTTCAGCACAGCTGGCACCCAAGCGAATGGCAAGAGCAAGCTCCATGGTTGCGTTTGTTCCAAAATGCGAGAAAGTGGTTAGGTTAATCTATTAGTCTAAATTGCTATCTAAAAAGGCCTCTAATCGTAAGATTAGAGGCCTTTTTAATGTGAGGTACTTTGTTTTCTGTTTAATAAGTAAGCAGGTTAAGCTGTTTTTGATTAATGTTTGAACGTTAATAGTGAAAAATTTAATTAATTAAAAGAATTTCAAAAAAGAGGTTGCACAGAATTTTTGGGGATGTATTATACGCACCCACTGACACGGACAACGACGCAAACAAGAGTTTGCACTTACTGAGGTAAGTAAGTTAAACGAAGTATCAGACGCTCTTTAAAATAGATAATCAGATAATTTGTGTGGGCGCTCGCTGGAGGCTTCAGAAGACCATCGCATACCGGTTTTACCGAGATGTAGTTGATCAAAAAAATTGAAGTCTTGTGAAACGTCTAACACGTCAATTCGCTTTATGTTGTTTTGTTATCTTTCGGGGTGATGAAATGATTAAGTTATTGTTAGTGTAATAGATTTTGAGCAGGCAAACTTTTACTTTTAAGTATGAGTTTAAAAATTAAACTGAAGAGTTTGATCATGGCTCAGATTGAACGCTGGCGGCAGGCTTAACACATGCAAGTCGAGCGGTAACAGGGGAGCTTGCTCCTGCTGACGAGCGGCGGACGGGTGAGTAACGCGTAGGAATCTGCCTAGTAGAGGGGGACAACATGTGGAAACGCATGCTAATACCGCATACGCCCTAAGGGGGAAAGGAGGGGACTCTTCGGAGCCTTCCGCTATTAGATGAGCCTGCGTAAGATTAGCTAGTTGGTAGGGTAAAGGCCTACCAAGGCGACGATCTTTAACTGGTCTGAGAGGATGGCCAGTCACACTGGGACTGAGACACGGCCCAGACTCCTACGGGAGGCAGCAGTGGGGAATATTGGACAATGGGCGCAAGCCTGATCCAGCCATGCCGCGTGTGTGAAGAAGGCCTTAGGGTTGTAAAGCACTTTCAGGGGTGAGGAAGGGTAGCTAGTTAATACCTAGTTATCTTGACGTTAGCCCCAGAAGAAGCACCGGCTAACTCTGTGCCAGCAGCCGCGGTAATACAGAGGGTGCAAGCGTTAATCGGAATTACTGGGCGTAAAGCGCGCGTAGGTGGTTTGTTAAGTCGGATGTGAAATCCCAGGGCTCAACCTTGGAATGGCACCCGATACTGGCAGGCTAGAGTATGGTAGAGGGGTGTGGAATTTCCTGTGTAGCGGTGAAATGCGTAGATATAGGAAGGAACATCAGTGGCGAAGGCGACACCCTGGACTAATACTGACACTGAGGTGCGAAAGCGTGGGGAGCAAACAGGATTAGATACCCTGGTAGTCCACGCCGTAAACGATGTCTACTAGCCGTTGGGTTGTAATGACTTAGTGGCGCAGCTAACGCAATAAGTAGACCGCCTGGGGAGTACGGCCGCAAGGTTAAAACTCAAATGAATTGACGGGGGCCCGCACAAGCGGTGGAGCATGTGGTTTAATTCGACGCAACGCGAAGAACCTTACCTACTCTTGACATCCAGTGAATCCAGAAGAGATTTTGGAGTGCCTTCGGGAACACTGAGACAGGTGCTGCATGGCTGTCGTCAGCTCGTGTTGTGAAATGTTGGGTTAAGTCCCGTAACGAGCGCAACCCTTATCCTTATTTGCCAGCACTTCGGGTGGGAACTTTAAGGAGACTGCCGGTGACAAACCGGAGGAAGGTGGGGACGACGTCAAGTCATCATGGCCCTTACGAGTAGGGCTACACACGTGCTACAATGGCGTATACAGAGGGCTGCGAGCTAGCGATAGTGAGCGAATCCCAGAAAGTACGTCGTAGTCCGGATTGGAGTCTGCAACTCGACTCCATGAAGTCGGAATCGCTAGTAATCGTGGATCAGAATGCCACGGTGAATACGTTCCCGGGCCTTGTACACACCGCCCGTCACACCATGGGAGTTGATTGCTCCAGAAGTAGCTAGCTTAACCCTTCGGGGATGGCGGTTACCACGGAGTGGTCAATGACTGGGGTGAAGTCGTAACAAGGTAGCCCTAGGGGAACCTGGGGCTGGATCACCTCCTTAAACGATAGAAACCTCTGGTGAGCGTTCACACAAATTATCTGATGTCTAATTTATAAGAAGCACAGAAAGTATTTGGGTCTGTAGCTCAGTTGGTTAGAGCGCACCCCTGATAAGGGTGAGGTCGGCCGTTCAAATCGGCCCAGACCCACCAATTCTTAAGAATTGGCTTTGGTTGAAGTCGAAACGAAGTTGGTTAGAGCGTCACTCCATTCTCTTAATAAGAGTGGTGAGGTCGATGTCTTTCCGTTCAAATCGGCCCAGACCCACCAAATACGATCTAGTTAGTAATGGGGCTATAGCTCAGCTGGGAGAGCGCCTGCTTTGCACGCAGGAGGTCTGCGGTTCGATCCCGCATAGCTCCACCATTTACTGATCATTCTGTGCGAAAGATTTAGAGAGAGTTCTAAGCAAGACACTAAACACTCACTTAGATGATGCGTTTAGTCTCTGACTTAGTGCTTTGCACTAAACTTGCTCTTTAACAATTCGAATTTTGAAATAACGATGAATCAAGCGTTAAACCGGTGGAAGTTCACTTGCTCTTATTCTTTAAGGATAACGACTTAGTGACTTCTATTATCGTAAATCCAGAGGGGTACAAAAGCCCTTTGGTATGTGATCTGATTTATGTTTCTACTTTTCCTTTTGGAATCGTAAAAAACTATTTTGGGTTATATGGTCAAGTGACCAAGCGTGCACGGTGGATGCCTTGGCAGTCAGAGGCGATGAAGGACGTGGTAATCTGCGAAAAGGTTCGGGGAGTCGATAAACAGGCTTTGATCCGAACATGTCCGAATGGGGAAACCCACTCTACTTGTAGAGTATCCCACAGTGAATACATAGCTGTGTGGAGGCGAACCCGGGGAACTGAAACATCTAAGTACCCGGAGGAAAAGAAATCAACCGAGATTCCCTAAGTAGCGGCGAGCGAAAGGGGATTAGCCCTTAAGTGGTTTTGGTGTTAGTAGAAGGCTCTGGAAAGTGCCGCGATAGAGGGTGATAGCCCCGTATACGAAAACACCCTAATCATGAAAACGAGTAGGACGGGACACGTGTTATCCTGTCTGAATATGGGGGGACCATCCTCCAAGGCTAAATACTCCTGACTGACCGATAGTGAACCAGTACCGTGAGGGAAAGGCGAAAAGAACCCCTGTGAGGGGAGTGAAATAGATCCTGAAACCGTGTACGTACAAGCAGTGGGAGCGGACTTGTTCCGTGACTGCGTACCTTTTGTATAATGGGTCAACGACTTATTTTCAGTAGCAAGGTTAAGCATGTAGTGGAGCCGTAGGGAAACCGAGTCTTAATAGGGCGTTTAGTTGCTGGGAATAGACCCGAAACCGGGCGATCTATCCATGAGCAGGTTGAAGGTTGAGTAACATCAACTGGAGGACCGAACCCACATCCGTTGAAAAGGCTGGGGATGACTTGTGGATAGGAGTGAAAGGCTAATCAAGCTCGGAGATAGCTGGTTCTCCTCGAAAGCTATTTAGGTAGCGCCTCGTATCTCACCATTGGGGGTAGAGCACTGTTTGGGCTAGGGGGTCATCCCGACTTACCAACCCCATGCAAACTCCGAATACCAATGAGTGCAATTACGGGAGACACACGGCGGGTGCTAACGTCCGTCGTGGAAAGGGAAACAACCCAGACCGTCAGCTAAGGTCCCAAAGTTACAGTTAAGTGGGAAACGATGTGGGAAGGCTTAGACAGCTAGGAGGTTGGCTTAGAAGCAGCCATCCTTTAAAGAAAGCGTAATAGCTCACTAGTCGAGTCGGCCTGCGCGGAAGATATAACGGGGCTCAAACTGTACACCGAAGCTACGGATGCTTAATTTATTAGGCATGGTAGAGGAGCGTTCTGTAAGCCGTTGAAGGTCAAGCTGTAAGGCAGGCTGGAGGTATCAGAAGTGCGAATGTTGACATGAGTAACGATAAGGGGAGTGAAAAACTCCCCCGCCGGAAGACCAAGGTTTCCTGTCCCATGTTAATCAGGGCAGGGTGAGTCGGCCCCTAAGGCGAGGCAGAAATGCGTAGTCGATGGGAAACAGGTTAATATTCCTGTACCGATGTATATTGCGATGGAGAGACGGAGAAGGCTAGGCCAGCACAGCGATGGTTGTCTGTGTTTAAGGCGGTAGGCAAGTGACTTAGGCAAATCCGGGTCACTCTTTAAGAGAGAATGCCGAGAACTGATGACGAACCCTCTTTTGGGTGAAGTGGTTGATGCCATGCTTCCAGGAAAAACTTCTAAGCTTCAGATATACATTGACCGTACCCCAAACCGACACAGGTGGTCAGGTAGAGAATACCAAGGCGCTTGAGAGAACTCGGGTGAAGGAACTAGGCAAAATGGTACCGTAACTTCGGGAGAAGGTACGCCGGCCGGTGTGAAGGACTTGCTCCGTAAGCACTAGTCGGTCGAAGATACCAGGTGGCTGCGACTGTTTATTAAAAACACAGCACTCTGCAAACACGAAAGTGGACGTATAGGGTGTGACGCCTGCCCGGTGCTTGAAGGTTAATTGATGGGGTTAGCGCAAGCGAAGCTCTTGATCGAAGCCCAAGTAAACGGCGGCCGTAACTATAACGGTCCTAAGGTAGCGAAATTCCTTGTCGGGTAAGTTCCGACCTGCACGAATGGCGTAACGATGGCCACACTGTCTCCACCCGAGACTCAGTGAAATTGAAATCGCAGTGAAGATGCTGTGTATCCGCGGCTAGACGGAAAGACCCCGTGAACCTTTACTATAGCTTCACAGTGAACTTTGAACCTACTTGTGTAGGATAGGTGGGAGGCTTTGAAGCGCAGACGCTAGTTTGCGTGGAGCCACTCTTGAAATACCACCCTGGTATGTTTGAGGTTCTAACTCAGGTCCCTAATCGGGATCGAGGACACTGTGTGGTGGGTAGTTTGACTGGGGCGGTCTCCTCCCAAAGAGTAACGGAGGAGCACGAAGGTGTGCTCAGCATGGTCGGAAATCATGCATAGAGTGTAAAGGCAAAAGCACGCTTAACTGCGAGACAGACACGTCGAGCAGGTACGAAAGTAGGTCTTAGTGATCCGGTGGTTCTGTATGGAAGGGCCATCGCTCAACGGATAAAAGGTACTCCGGGGATAACAGGCTGATACCGCCCAAGAGTTCACATCGACGGCGGTGTTTGGCACCTCGATGTCGGCTCATCACATCCTGGGGCTGAAGCCGGTCCCAAGGGTATGGCTGTTCGCCATTTAAAGTGGTACGCGAGCTGGGTTTAGAACGTCGTGAGACAGTTCGGTCCCTATCTGCCGTGGACGTTTGAGATTTGAGAGGAGCTGCTCCTAGTA